>NZ_CP192737.1:0-4661234 GCF_051059255.1 Acinetobacter sp. CE-15
ATGCTTTGGACGGACTGCTTAACTCGCTTGCGACAAGAGCTCTCTGATAATGTCTTTGCCATGTGGATTCGTCCTTTGGTTGCAGAAGAAGTCGAAGATACTTTAAAACTGTATGCACCCAATCCATATTGGACTCGCTACATTCAAGAACATCATTTAGAACTGATTTCTATTTTGGCAGAACAATTATCTGAAGGTCGTATTCGCAAAGTCGAAATTTTAGTCGACTCGCGTCCTGGTGCAATTCTTTCTGCTGCTGAACAGCCTGCAACCACAACGGCAGCGCTTGAAAGTTCTCCGATGCCTACACAGCATGTCAAAGCCAAAAAAGACAAAGAATATGAAGTTGTTTCTGCAAAAAATGTGAAGAAACGACAACTTAACCCACTATTTAACTTTGCTTTATTTGTTGAAGGTCGTTCAAACCAAATGGCGGCTGAAACTTGCCGTAAAGTTTTAACACAACTCGGTGAATCTCAACATAATCCACTCTTTTTATACGGTCCTACAGGCTTAGGTAAAACGCATTTAATGCAAGCGGTTGGGAATGCATTATTACAGGCAAAGCCAAATGCGCGTGTGATGTATATGACTGCGGAAAGCTTTGTCCAAGACTTTGTCAGCTCTTTGCAAAAAGGCAAGGTTGAAGAATTTAAAAAGAATTGCCGTTCTTTAGATTTATTGTTGGTGGATGATATTCATTTGTTGGCAGGTAAAGAAGCCAGTCTTGTTGAATTTTTCTATACATTCAATGCTTTATTGGATGAATCTAAACAAATTATTTTGACCTCTGACCGTTATCCAAAAGAATTAACTGAATTGGATCCGCGTTTAGTCTCGCGTTTTTCATGGGGACTATCGGTTGGGGTTGAACCACCAGATATTGAAACACGTATCGAAATTTTGCTGAAAAAAGCCGAAAGCAGTGGCATCGATCTGCCTCGAAATTGCGCTTTATTTATTGCACAGCAGGTTGTTGCCAATGTGCGAGAGCTTGAAGGCGCTTTAAACAAAGTTGTGGCAATCTCACGCTTTAAGGGGTCTGCAATTGATCTAGAAGTGGTTCGTGAATCATTGAAAGATGTTTTGGCGATTCGTGCCCGTACCATCAGTACTGAAAATATTCAACGCGTAGTGAGTGAATACTTCCGTATTCCATTAAAAGAATTGGTGGGGCCAAAACGCACACGTATTTACGCACGACCACGTCAGTTGGCGATGGGGCTTGCGCGTGAGCTTACTGGAGACAGCTTCCCTGAAATTGGGATGGCTTTTGGCGGTCGTGACCACAGTACGGTCATGCATGCCTGTGAAAAAGTGCAAAGTTTACGCGATGAAGATCCAATTTTTAATGAGGATTATAAAAACCTCATGCGCCTGTTACAAAGTTAAAATTTGTACAAATTATGCGCTTGCAATGCGGCATAAACTGCCGCATAGTACGTCATTAAAAAAAATTTATTACCCACATTTTTGTCATATTTAGTTAGAGGAATTCCACCGTGCGTTTGAAAATCGCGAAAGAGAGCTTACTTAATGTTTTGTCCCATGTGGTTGGAGCAGTTGAACGTCGCCATACTTTAAACATTCTTTCAAACGTGAAAATTCAAGCTACAAATCAAGCTCTTACGATTACAGGATCGGATTTGGAAGTGGAGCTTGTGGCAAGTACAACTCTAGCTGAAGGTGCATGTTTACAAGCAGGGGAAACTACAGTTCCTGCACGTAAGTTGGTCGATATTTGTAAATCTTTACCAGCAGCAGCTTTGATTGATTTGCAGATCACTGAAGATCAACGCTGTATTTTAAAATCTGGAAACAGCCGTTTTGTTTTAGGAACCTTACCTGCTGAAGATTATCCATTGTTAACCAATGAAAATAGCCAAGGCACTCAAGTTCAAGTCACTGAGCGTGAATTAAAACGTTTATTTGAAAAAACCTCATTTGCCATGGCTGTGCAAGATGTACGTTTTTACCTGACAGGTACATTATTGGAAATTGATGAAAATCAATTACGCGCAGTCACTACCGATGGGCACCGTTTAGCATTGTGTGAAACATTGGCGTCTTCAACCGCTGCACAATTGGTTCAAGCCATTGTTCCACGTAAAGCAGTCGGTGAGTTACAACGTCTTTTAAGTATCGAAGATGAGCAACTGACCTTGTTAATTGGTCGTGAATTGTTAAATGTTACCATTCAAACCTCTAGCCGCGACAAAGAACAAGGCGATATTACGGTACGTTTCACAACAAAATTAATTGATGGGAAATTCCCTGATTATCGTCGTGTGATTCCACGTGGCGGTGACAAAGTTGTAAATATTCCACATGATGTATTTAAGCAATCCTTACAACGTGTTGCGATTTTAAGTAATGAAAAATTACGTGGTGTATTCTTAAACTTTAATGCTGATTCTTTGCAATTACGTGCCAATAACCCTGAGCAAGATGAAGCGATTGAAGATTTAGCTATTCAATATGCCAATGCGCCGATGGAAATGTCGTTTAATGCGCAATATATTTTAGATGTATTAAGCGTTTTAGATGGTGATGATGTCGCAATGACCATGTCTGAAGCGAATCAGTCGGTATTGGTACAAGATCCAACCCAATCTAATCAAACTTATGTTGTGATGCCGATGCGTGTTTAATTGATTTATTTTTAAATCATAGCCATGCATATTACGCGTTTAAATATACAACGTGTTCGAAACCTCAAGACGGTTGCTCTGCATGAGTTGCAACCGTTTAATGTTTTTTATGGACAAAATGGTTCAGGCAAAACCTCGATTTTAGAAGCCATTCATTTATTGGCAACAGGTCGATCTTTTCGAACACATATCCCTAAAAATTACATTCAAAATAATCAATCAGACGCCATTGTTTTTGCCCAATCTTTGACTGAAAAGATTGGTATGCAAAAGCTGCAAAGTGGTGAGCAGTTAATTAAAGTCAATGGTGATACTGTTGCAACCCAAGGGCAGCTTGCCAAAATCTTACCTTTGCAACTGATTGACCCATTAAGTACCGATATTATTGATCATGGGGCAAAACCACGTCGCCAATTGTTGGATTGGCTCATGTTTCACGTGGAACCAGATTTCTATCATGCATGGCAATATTATTCACGCGCTTTAAAGCAAAGAAATAGCTTACTTAAAACCAAACGTAATTTGACTTTGCTCGATTTAGAGCCGTGGAACAAAATGCTCAGTGATTATGGTGAAATGTTACATTCTCAACGGGTCGAGATTGTTGAGCAATGGAAGCTATATTTGCAAGAAGATTTGGCGCAGTTGCTACCCGATTTAAAGATTGAAATGGAATACAGTGCAGGGTTCCATGTGGAACATGGTTTGGCCAATGACCTGATTCAATATCACCAAAAAGATGTTGATCGACGTTATACTGAGTATGGACCACATCGTGCAGATATCCGATTAAAAACCCCATTAGGCGAAGCGGATGTGGTACTGTCTAGAGGGCAGAAAAAGTTATTGATAATGGCTTTAAAACTATCACAAATTGCCATGTTACATGCCTGTAATAAAGAAACTGTGGTATTATTAGATGATGTGACAGCAGAATTAGATTTAAGCGCACAACAACGTTTAATTGAGCGATTGAGCCAACTTGGTAGTCAAGTTTTTATTACCACACTAGACCATGAATCAGTAAAAAAACATTTACATGATTTGTCTATTTCCTACCAGTTATTCAATGTTGACCAAGGTCAGGTAAGTGTTGTTGCAACATGATTTTAGATTTTAGCCAATTTTGGAAAGACCTATTTTTCACTAGGGAGAAACCATGAGTTCAGAAGATCAAATAGCTTCTCAAACAGAACCAACCATTGAAAAGGCTTATGATTCCTCTAGTATCAAAGTATTACGTGGTCTAGATGCAGTTCGTAAACGCCCAGGTATGTATATTGGTGATACTGATGATGGTTCAGGCTTACACCATATGGTATTTGAGGTCGTCGATAACGCGATTGATGAAGCTTTAGCTGGTCATTGTGATGAAATTTTAGTGACGATTCATGAAGATGAGTCAGTCAGCGTTGCAGATAATGGACGTGGTATTCCAACCGATATTCACCCGGAAGAAGGTGTCTCTGCTGCAGAAGTAATTCTTACGATCCTGCACGCAGGTGGTAAGTTTGATGATAATAGCTATAAAGTTTCAGGCGGTTTGCACGGTGTAGGTGTATCTGTAGTTAATGCACTTTCAAGCAAACTTGAACTTACGATTCATCGTGCTGGTCATATTCATCAACAAGAATATAAACATGGTGATCCGGTTTATCCGTTAAAAATTGTGGGTGATGTCGAAACCACAGGGACCATTGTTCGTTTCTGGCCAAGTACTGAAACGTTTAGCCAAACGATTTTTAATGTCGATATTTTGGCACGTCGCTTACGTGAACTTTCATTCTTGAACGCGGGTGTACGTATTGTCCTACGTGATGAACGTGTTGCCTTAGAACATGTCTTCGATTACGAAGGTGGTTTATCTGAGTTTGTAAAATATATCAACCAAGGTAAAACCCATCTCAATGAAATATTCCATTTCACCACTCAAGCTGAAAATGGCATAGGTGTTGAAGTTGCTTTGCAATGGAATGATACCTATCAAGAGAATGTTCGTTGCTTTACCAACAATATTCCACAAAAAGATGGTGGAACGCATTTAGCTGGTTTCCGTGCAGCGTTGACACGTGGCTTAAACAGCTACATGGAAAATGAAAACTTACTCAAAAAAGAGAAAGTTGCAGTTACTGGTGATGATGCGCGTGAAGGCTTAACAGCAATTGTTTCAGTTAAAGTGCCTGATCCTAAATTCTCATCTCAAACCAAAGAAAAATTGGTGTCGAGTGAAGTTAAACCTGCTGTCGAGCAGGCAATGAACAAAGCCTTTTCTGAGTATTTATTAGAAAATCCTCAGGCTGCAAAATCTATTGCAGGCAAGATCATTGATGCTGCACGTGCGCGTGATGCTGCGCGTAAAGCACGTGAAATGACACGTCGTAAGAGTGCGCTTGATATTGCCGGTCTTCCAGGTAAGTTGGCAGACTGTCAGGAAAAAGATCCAGCACTTTCAGAATTATACTTAGTCGAGGGTGACTCTGCGGGCGGTTCTGCAAAACAAGGCCGTAACCGTAAAATGCAAGCCATTCTTCCGCTCAAAGGTAAAATCCTGAATGTGGAACGTGCACGTTTCGATAAGATGATTTCATCACAGGAAGTGGGTACGCTGATTACTGCATTAGGATGTGGTATTGGCCGTGAAGAATATAACCCAGACAAGTTGCGTTATCATAAAATCATTATCATGACCGATGCTGACGTGGATGGTTCACACATTCGTACCCTGCTTTTGACTTTCTTCTTCCGTCAAATGCCAGAACTTGTGGAACGTGGTTATATTTATATTGCACAACCACCACTGTATAAACTGAAAAAAGGTAAGCAAGAGCAGTACATTAAAGACAATGATGCTTTAGAAACTTATTTGATTTCAAATGCGATTGATGAACTTGAATTACGTGTCAATGCTGAAGCGCCTGCAATTCGTGGCGTAGCATTAGAGAAAGTGATTGCTGATTATCAAACCTCCCAAAAGAGTTTGCAGCGTTTAACCGTACGTTATCCTGCGACCTTGCTGGATGGTTTATTGAGTCTTGAGCATTTTAAACTTGATCAAAATCATGACCAAGATTATGTACAACAATGGGGTGAGAAACTTCGTGCTGCGATTGAAACAACGCAACCAAGTTTACGTCCAGTGTTGAGCTTGGAGTCGTTTGATAAAGAAACTGCTGATGGGCTTAAAACGACGATTTATTTCCCGCGTATAACGATTTATGTGCACAATTTACCGCATAGCTATTTATTAGATGCGGGTTTATTGGCATCGGGCGAATATAAGCGTTTATTGCAGAACTCGAAGAGCTGGTTCACCTTGTTAGAAGAAGGTGCTTATCTGCAAAAAGGCGAACGTAAAATCAACGTTTCGACTTTCCATCAGGTTTGGCAACACATTTTGACAGATTCACGTCGCGGCATGATGATCCAACGCTATAAAGGTTTGGGTGAGATGAATGCTGAACAGCTTTGGGAAACCACAATGGATCCTGAAAACCGTAATATGCTGCAAGTGACCATTGATGATGCGATTGAAGCTGATCGTATGTTTGCATGTTTAATGGGCGATGATGTAGAACCACGTCGTGCGTTCATTGAAGAAAATGCATTAAATGCAGATATTGATGCTTAATTAAACTCATTTTAATCAATAAAAGGGAATAAACCTCGGTTTATTCCCTTTTTTATATCCGCTATTTTAATTTTGATGGTGCTAAACTACTGCTATTTAAAAATTTCAAGCAAAAAAACCAGCTTATTAAAGCTGGTTTTTTTGTAGACTTTAGCTTATTTCAGCTAAAGTATTATTCACCACCAAGCGTACATTCAAAGTTGGCTTTATCTACTGAACAACGTGCCTTTTTCAACACAGACATCATACCTGCATCATAAATACCTTGTTTAGTTAGTTCTAAACGGCCATCACGCATTAATTTTTGATATTTCAGCTTATCTTCAGCGGTTAAATTCATTTTGTATTTTGCTGGAATAGTCGCTTCTAGGCGATTAATCATAGCAAAGCTTTTTGGCAAGTTTTTCACAAAATAATCACGAGATTTTTGACCAAAACCTGCAGGGAACTTTTCAGGACGGATGACAAAGTCAGCAGTTACTTGTAATACAGGGAAGTTAAACATTGCCCCATTTGCGCCTAAACCTTTTTGAATTTCAAGTGGTTTGTAGGCATAAGCTGGTGCACCGACCATATCAACTTGACCATTGTTGAATTTTGCAACAAAGTTGGTGATATCTGAAGGAACTGCTTGCGCACCAACACGTTGTACCAGAATTTTTTGAGCGCTGTCATAGCTTAACACAGCAAACTTTTTACCAGCGGCTTTTTCAATCGAGTTGATATTTTTATCACGGACAAAAATAAATGCTGAACCAAGTGGTGCAATACCAGCAACTTCGTATTTTTTACCACCCAAGGTTGTGGTCATTTTTGCAGCATTACGCGCATCTAAGGCAAAAGTAATGGCTTTTTGTGCAATCGCATTACTTGGCACACCACCAATAGAGTCGATTGAACCCACAAATTTATTGTATTGACGCGCACGCATTGCAGTCATAAATACGCCATCGCATTTGCCTGCTTTAAAGTCGTTATCTGCAACAGCCTCATCTTGTTTTGGAATGAGATTGATATCAGCGCCCCAGCTTTTTGCTGATAATGCCCATTCTTGTGCCATTTGAAATGATTCACCTGACTTACCTAATAAGTCAAATACGCAGACATCTGTCGCAGCTTGAGATGCTGAACTAAATCCAACGATTGAAGTTGCAGCAATAGCGAATGCAATTTTTTTCATATTTTCGTCCTTATCTATTTATCCATCTTTAGGAACTTTTCCATAAGCGCAATATTAATCAGCTTTGTTTGAAAAAAATAGAGCATTTACTCCATTTATTATTTTTTTTTTTGACAATTATTGTGAATTAGCGACTTAACTCTCATTTCATCGACAATCTTTTTATAAGTAAATCAGTTTTTTAAGTCTGAGTTATGCTTTTTCATTACAAATTGTTCGAAATTCATGATCTATGTAATTTTAAATAATTTTGCTGAAATCAAAAAAAATTAGATGAATGTTCATTATAAAAAGCGACGAACGGTTAAATTTTGCACTTGAATTTTGTTCTATTATTAACCAAAATAATGTTGATAAGTGTGTGGGTAACTTTGCAATTAAGCCTAAATTCGATCAACACTGACTGATTTAATCACATATAAAACTTCAAAATCATTAAAAAATGCTCTCAAAGAATGAGTCAAAAGAACTGTTTTAAAATTTTAACTTATCCACAAGCAATTGATAAAAAATATTTTTAAGTTCAAATGAATTGTCTTTTTTAAAGCCTTTTTCGCCATTATTTAGGTGTGCTAATATGTTCCACGGTGGAAATTATCTATTATAAATAAAAGTTATGATTGCATTTTGTCGATTTAAAGATGCTTTTAGGCTTGGACGCGGCTGTTGGATGTGGTTTGGAGGTTGAATAAAATAAGCTTATGATTTTTATTGGATTATTGTGTTAAAAAGCCTTCTTTTTGATCTGCGGGAATATAGAGTAATGAGAAACAATACCTGAGCGTGTTTGCATAGCGTGGCTATGTATTGAATTACTGATGATTTATGAGAAGAGGTATAGAACTTTAAATTTTGTTAAGGCGATGAAATTGCGGTTAAAACTTTAAATAAATAGTTTTATTGATTAACTTATTGATTTTTAATTATATTTTATTAAAAAGCTAGAAAAGGCATTTGCCTATTTCTAGCTAATTTGAGGGGCTTACTGTCTTTAAAAGCACTTTTTAATTAAAAGCGCCTTTTAATCGAAAGAGCTTTCTAATGTTTCTAGTTCCATCATCAGTTCAAGCATTTTTTCTTCAGCTTGTTCTAATTTTACTTTTGACTCTGTCTGTTCATTCATGAGTTTGAGTAAATCATCTTTACGGTTTGCCTCATAAAGGGCTGAGTCTGCAAGTAATGTTTCAATTTCTGCAAGTCTAGGTTGAATTTTTCCAATTTGGCTTTCAATTTTCTCGATATTTTTACGAATAGGACGGCTCAGTTCACGTTGACGAGCAGCTTCTTTACGTTGTGCTTCTTTATCGAGTTTTGAAATACTTGGCTTTTCAACCACCTGAGATTGAACAGGTGCACTAGGCTGTTGTCCATTCTTGATCATATCGATACGTGCTTGACGTAACCACGTTGCATAATCTTGTAAATCCCCGTCAAATTCCTTGCTTTGACCTGCATGAACCAAAATAAGTTCATCACAGACTGAAGCGATCAGCTGACGTTCATGGGAAACTAAAACCACAGCACCTTCAAAATCCTGTAAAGCCATCGTAAGTGCATGGCGCATATCTAAATCTAAATGGTTAGTCGGTTCGTCGAGAATTAAAACATTTGGACGCAGCCAGACGATTAAAGCCAAAGCCAAACGCGCACGTTCACCGCCAGAGAAGCTTTCGCTTGGGGTGTCCATACGTTCACCACTAAAGCCAAAACTTCCTAAAAAGGAGCGTAATGCTGCTTCACTGATCTTTGGGTCAGCAATGCGAGAAAGTTGTAACATCGGGCTGGCATTGCCATCTAAAGCATCCATTTGGTGCTGGGCAAAATAACCAATGTTGAGTAACTCAGAATCTTTACGTAAACCTTGAATCAGCGGTAAATCACCGACTAAAGATTTAATTAGGGTCGATTTACCTGCACCATTCATTCCCAGTAAACCGATACGACTGCTTGGTGTAATCTGTAAATTTACATTGGTGACAATTAATTTATCGCCATAGCCAATATCTGCATGTTCGAGTGTGAGCAGCGGTGAACTCATTTTGCTTGGTTCACGGAAACTAAAGGTAAATGGATTATCGACATGCGCAGGGGCAAGCTCTTGCATACGTTCAAGTTGTTTAATACGGCTTTGCGCTTGTCGTGCTTTAGTCGCTTTGGCTTTAAAACGGTCAATAAATTTTTGTAAGTGTGCTTTAGCTTCTTGTTGCTTTTCAAACGCTTGTTGTTGCTGTGCTAATCGCTCAGAACGTGTGGTTTCAAAAGTAGAATAGTTACCAGTATATAAAGTCAGTACTTGATTTTCGATATGTAAAATATGATCTGTGATTGCATCTAAGAAATCGCGGTCATGTGAAATTAAAATGAGCGTGCCTTCATATGCCTTGAGCCAATCTTCTAACCATAAAATTGCATCTAAATCTAAATGGTTGGTCGGTTCATCAAGTAATAGTAAGTCTGAGCGACTCATCAGGGTGCGAGCAAGATTTAAACGCATCCGCCACCCACCAGAGAAACTTGAAACCAAGAGTTCTGATTGATGCTCAAAAAAACCTAAACCGGCCATCAGTTGAGATGCTTTAGATGCAGCTGTATAGCCATGAATTTCTTCAAAACGGCTATATAAATGTGCTAACTCATCATTACTCAAATCTTCAGAATGGTTTAGTTTGTCTTGGATGAGCCAATATTCTTCATCGCCAGATAACACAAAATCAATAGCTTTCATATCTAAGGCTTTGATTTCCTGAGCCATATGGGCAACGGTCCATATATTTGGACGGGTTAAGCTACCGCTGTCTGACTCCATTCCACCCAAAAGTGCTGAGAACAATGTGGATTTACCCGCACCATTTACACCTGTTAAACCAATTTTCCAACCAGGATGAAGTTGCATAGACGCTTTTTGGAATAAAATGCGTCCACCACGGCGAATTGAAAGTTGGTCTAACTGAATCATAGGAAACTGACTATTGAATATCGGATGCGGTATAGTAAAGGATAAATGGTAGAGTTCAAAAAATGTATTTGATAAAAGAAGTGACAAAATGTCTTTTCTTGAGTGAAAAGCACAATAAATTGGGTAAATAAGATCAATTCAAAAAAAACAAACAATGCTTTATTGTGAATGCTTCAATAAAAAATGTGTATATCTCCCAAACCAACAGCAATCATTAGAATATTTTAATTTTACAACCACTCAATAAAAAAACCGCTCAATCAAATCAGCTCAGCCACTTATTTTTATCAGAATTTTGTCCTGAATTTTTTATTTCATCTAAAAGTTGGTTAAAAAACTAACACAAAATATCCAATTTATGTAGAATTAATCACAGTATCACCTAAAAATGTGTAGTTAAAGTAAAAGACTCGGATTGCTTTTACATCTACAAGGATAAATCTATTTATAAAAATATGGACGTTAGATGATGAATAAAATTGGATATTTACCGATTGTTTTTTCAGTTTTTTTTTCACCTCTGCTACAGGCAAAACAAAATGTGTGTGTGTTTGATTTACTGGGTAAAGCGGGTGAATCTTATAAACTCATGGAAGAATGGGCTTTAGCAGCCAAAGCATGGGGTGCTGATATTAATTTAACCGTGTATCAGTCAGAAGAAGCCGTGGATAAAAATTTTAAAACCAATAAATGTGATGCCGCGGCAATGACCACGATGCGTTCACGTGAATACAATAAATTTGGTGGATCTATTGATGCTTTGGGCGGAATTCCCAATAACGAAATTGCCAGAAGAGCGATCAACTATGCCTTGGATAAACGCAATGCAAAAAGATTGGTTTCTGAAAAAAATGGGGTCAAATATGAATTGGCAATGATTACCCCGATTGGTATTGCTTATATCTTTGTTAAAGATCGCGCAATGAATACTTTGGAGAAGGGCAAAGGTAAAAAGTTT
Source organism: Acinetobacter sp. CE-15 (assembly GCF_051059255.1). Classification (NCBI taxonomy): domain Bacteria; kingdom Pseudomonadati; phylum Pseudomonadota; class Gammaproteobacteria; order Moraxellales; family Moraxellaceae; genus Acinetobacter; species Acinetobacter sp. CE-15. The sequence goes on from NZ_CP192737.1 coordinate 11,374, forward strand.
GCCTATCTGCATTATGATCTTGCACAAAAGGTTGCCGTTGAACGTGTAGGCGCAATCGGGGTTCCTTCTGATATTTTTAATTTTGTGAAAAAATTTAATGATGGTGAGGTGGATGCGATTGCTTCACCAGCCTATGCCTATAAACCATTGGAAATTTATAAAGGTTTAGGTAGCAATGGTGCAATGTTTACTTATCCTGTAGTGAATGTGACTGCCGATTTAATTATTAAACCTGAGCAGTTTCCAGAAGGTTTTGGTATTAAGTCACGTGAGTGGGCTGTGAAGCAGTTACCAAGTTCATTTAAGAAAATAGAAAAAATGGAAGCTGAAATTCCAGCAAAATATAAATTAAATGTATCTAAGGATGATGCACTCCGTTATCAGAAATTATTGCGAGAAGGGCGGATTGAGTTAACAAAAAGAGGGGTGTACGATCCTGTGATGATGTCGGTACTGAAAAAAGCACGCTGTACGGTAGATCGCACCAACTTTGAATGTTCACTTGCAGGTGAATAAATTTATTCAATAAAAAAGCCATCAATGTTGATGGCTTTTCTGGTTTTATTGGCTTAGACGGGATTAATCGGTAAAGGTCACTTTTGCAATGGCTTTTTTACTTGCCTGAATAACCAAAGTAACATTTTCTTTCACAGTGAAGTTTGCATCCACAACTTCCCAATCTACTTTTACGGCTCCACGTGAAACAGCATCTTTAGATTGTGCTGAATTCTTGGTTAAACCTGCGGCACGTAGAATAGACACAATCGAGATTTCTCCATTGTATTCACCACGAGAAATAGTCACTTCAGGCGTACCTTCAGGTAGCTCACCTTCTGTGATTAAGTTACCCGCACCTTTATGTGCATGTTCAGCAGCTTCTGCGCCATGGAAGCGTTCAACCAACTCAAGTGCAAGAATTTTCTTAATGTCTTGCGGATTACGACCTTCAGCCATTTCTTTGAGAAGAACGTCAATTTCGTCCATAGACTTAAAGCTGAGTAATTCAAAATAGCGTTCAATCAAGCTGTCAGGCATAGACAATACTTTTTGGTACATTGCGCCAGGGGCATCAAATACACCAATATAGTTGCCTAAAGACTTCGACATTTTATTGACGCCATCCAATCCTTCTAGGATCGGTACGGTAATACATACTTGAGCTTCTTGATCATAACGACCTTGAAGAGTACGTCCCATAAGTAAGTTAAAGGTCTGGTCTGTACCACCAAGCTCAACATCGGCTTCAAGCGCGATAGAGTCGTAACCTTGAACTAAAGGATATAAAAACTCATGAATAGCAATCGGTTGATGGCTATTATAGCGTTTAGTAAAGTCATCACGTTCTAGCATACGCGCAACAGTTTGCTGCGAAGCCAATTGAATCAAATCCGCAGCGGTTTTTGTTGCAAACCACTCAGAGTTAAAACGAACTTTGGTTTTATTTGGATCAAGAATTTTAAACACTTGTTCTTGATATGTTTTGGCATTTTCTAAAACTTGTTCACGCGATAGCGGTGGACGAGTCGCACTCTTACCTGTTGGGTCACCAATCATGGCGGTATAATCACCAATCAAGAATGTGACATCATGACCAAGATCTTGAAACGCTTTTAATTTGTTAATTAAAACAGTATGACCCAAATGTAAATCTGGGGCAGTTGGATCAAATCCTGCTTTAATTTTTAAAGGACGATTTTCTTTTAGTTTCTTCAGAAGATCTTCTTCAGAAATAATTTCGTGAGTGCCTCGGCGAATGAGGGCAAGTTGTTCTTCAGCCGGCAGGAAATTTGACATTACAAAAACCCAAATACTTCAGTTAGACTATTTGTGCGATATACTAACATTTTTTCAGCATAATGCAGGCGAAGAATATCTCATGACAACAATCTATATTGGCGTAATGACTGGAACCAGCATGGATGGCGTCGATTTTGTTGCTGCTTCATTTGATCCTTTACATATCCATGCCACGCTTACAGTCGCTTTTGATCCTCATTTACGCGATGAATTGATGGCATTGACCTTACCTGATGATAATGAAATCGATCGAATGGGTAAGGCGGATGTCGCTCTTGCAACCATGATCGGCAATGGCATTAACCAACTTATACAAGAAAATAATTTAGATAAAAGCCAAATTAAAGCGATTGGTTGTCATGGACAAACTATTCGGCATCGCCCAGAACATGGGTTTACTTTACAAATTGGTGATCCAAATATTATTACGGAAATTACTCAAATTCCTGTGATTTCAGATTTTCGTCGTCGTGATATGGCGGCAGGTGGGCAGGGTGCTCCTCTAGTTCCAGCGTTTCATCAAGCTTTATTCCAACATTCAACCATTCATCGAGTGATTCTCAATTTAGGGGGGATTGCCAATGTCAGCATGCTGCCTGCTGGTGATGAGCAGAATGTTTATGGTTTTGATACAGGTCCTGCCAATATTCTTATGGATGCGTGGTGTCATCGTTATACTGGGCAACCTTATGACGAAAATGGCAATTGGGCAGCTTATGGTCAACCGATACGTTCATTGTTAGATCGCCTTCAAGCAAATGAATACTTCTCTAAAGAACCTCCAAAAAGTACAGGGCGTGAAGACTTTAACTTGGAATGGTTAGATGAGCAGATTTTAGATTGGCGCAATGATTTAGAATATGATGAATTAGAAGATACCCCTGAAAATATTCAGGCAACGTTGATGAAACTCACGACACGGGCCATCAAGAAAGCCATTTATCGTTCGCCTCTAGATACGGGTGAGGTCTATGTTTGCGGTGGAGGTGCTTATAACTCACATCTACTTGAACAACTCCGTTGGCGTCTACGTAAGCACAATTGGTCTGTACAATCGACTTCTGCATTGGGCTTAGCACCGACATGGGTAGAGGCAACTGCATTTGCATGGCTCGCCATGCGCTTTGACCAACAGTTAAGTGGCAACCTACCTGCTGTTACGGGGGCAAAAGGCTATCGTATCTTAGGCACGATTACAGCAGTTTAAAAATAAAATGATTGCTAAGGTGAGTGATACACCTTAGTAATCAATATTTACACAAGAACAAGTGCGGTGTAGTGTGAGATATTTTGTAGAACAATGATCGACCTGTTTAGCGCTGAGATTGTCCTTTACTGCTGTTAAAAAATAGCGCATAAGCTTCCACTATCAATAAAAATTAAAACTGAGATCACAATGAACTTAGCGATACAGAAACAGCGCATAGAATCATTTCAAAGAGAGGGTTTTAGCTTTGATGTGATAGATTCGGGTCCTTTGGATGGGCAGCCTTTTGTCTTGTTACATGGTTTTCCTGAAACCAATAAAAGCTGGCAAGAAACTGCAGAGATCTTGAATCAAAACGGTTATCGTACTTTTGCTGTCAATCAACGTGGTTATAGTTTAGGTGCACAACCGCAAAACCGCCGTGATTATAGAAGTTCTGCTTTGGTTGAAGATGTAAATGCTTTAATCGATATGATTCAACAACAGGTTTATTTAGTTGGACATGATTGGGGAGCTGTAGTGGCTTGGGATGTTGCTCAACGCTATCCTGAAAAAATAAAACATTTGATTACGATTTCTGTACCGCATAAAGCAGCATTTATGCGTTCGATGTTCAGCAGTAATCAATTGTTAAAATCTTACTATATTGGTTTATTCCAGTTACCTAAAATTCCAGAATTATTATTCGAGAAATTACCAAAGTTGGGTCTGGGCTTATTAAAAGATTCAGGAATGACCGCAAAACAACTCGAAGATTTTCAACAAGACATCGTGGTGGAAAAGCGTCTAAGTTCTGCATTAAATTGGTATCGGGGACTTCCATTTAGTTCAAATAAAAATTTAACCCAACCAGTTTGTGTGCCGACTTTATTTATTTGGGGCAAACATGACTCAGCGATCGGTTCTAAAAGCGTTGCCTTAAATCATCATTATGTAAAAGCAGCTTATAAAGAAATTGTGATGGATGCGACGCATTGGATACCAGTGCAGAATGCAAAACAATTGAGCCAACATATTTTAGAAACGATTTAAGCTTGATGTCTCAACCATAAAAATGCCCTCATAAGAAGAGGGCATGATTTGATTCAAAATATGCTTTGAATTAAATGGAGAATGATGAACCGCAACCACAAGTTGTTGTTGCATTCGGGTTTTCTACAATAAAACGTGAGCCTTCTAAGCCTTCAATATAGTCAACTTTAGAACCGACGAGATATTGATAACTCAACGAGTCAACCAACATTTTTACATCACCATTTATAAATTCAGCATCATCTTCATTCATACTTTCGGCAAAGTTAAAACCATAAGAAAATCCTGAACAGCCGCCACCCGTTACATAGACACGTAACATCAGATCTTGATTACCTTCGCTATCACGAAGTTGGCGAACTTTATTTGCAGCATTGTCAGTCAGCTCAAGTGCTTGGGCGGTCATGATATTGTTCCTCAGATTTCAAATGGCTTAAATGAAAAGACCATATATTCAGTATAACATACTCAATATATGGTCAGTGAGTGAACTTTAAAGTAAATTCAGACTAAATTTATCGGATTTAATCTAGAATTATTTGTAGTTCTCATCTTGTAGCGCACATTCAAAGTTTTTCGGATCGTTTTTACAACGGAATTGCCAAAGGATTTTCATCATTTGTTTGTTATAAACGCCTTGTTTGGTCAAGCTGATACGCGATTCACGCATGAGTTTTTGATAACCAGGCTTATCACCATCTGGAACTTGCATCCAGTATTTCGCCGGAATATCTGCTTTCATTTTTCCAATGATAGTGTTTGCACGAGGCAATTGCGTTTTAATCCAATCACGAGATTTTTGACCATAGCCAGCAGGGAATTTATCTGGACGAATGATGATATTACCTGTGACTTGTAGCAGTGGGTAATTCACAATAGCGCCTTTGGTTCCTAAACCCTTATGCAGCTCTAAAGGTTTAAATACCGCTGCAGGTGCACCAATAATATCAACCTGACCATTATTGAATTTACTGCCAAAATTTGTAACATCCGCGGCAACTGCTTGAGCACCAATTTGTTGAACCATAATTTTTTGTGCTTGGTCATAGTCGAGTACCGCAATTTTTTTACCTGCTGCTTTTGCAACGGTATTGATATTGCGGTCATTGACCATCAGGAAAGCATCACCTACTGGAATAACACCAACAACTTCATATTTTCCGCTGGTCATGTATTTTGCAAAGTTTGGATTTGCTAAGCCTTGCATGACTTTTACCGCGAGATTGAGATCTGGAATCGCACCAATTGCATCTAAAGAACCGGTGAAACTATTAAATTGGCGGCCACGCATACCTGTGATACTGACAGCATCACATTTACCCGCTTTAAAATCTTCTGCAATAACAGATTCATTTGAATTCACTTTTAATTCCAGATCCGCACCCCAGTTTTTCGCTGCAAGTTGATAATCTTTCATTAAGGTAAACACATCACCATTTTTGCCTACTAAATCAAATACACACATGACTTGTTTTGCTTGAGTGGCAGATGTTGCAAGCAAAAGCCCCGCAGCAGCAATGAGAGCATTAGACCATTTCATTATTTTTTTCCTTTCCATGATCAATATTATTCATGTTCAATTGAATCGAAGAGCTTCGACCAATAGAACTTTGTGACATCAAAAATGTATCTAGTTTAGAAAATCATTTATTGCTAAACCCAACATGATCTATTCTGAACAATCGATTTTCCAAATCAATTGTTCGAGTTCAATGATGAATTGATGTTATTGAAATCATTGCTTGAAATGAGTCAGTTCGCAATGACCCAAATGACAAAATTTCCTCAGCAAAGAAGAAATGTCAGAAGCTATTAATTACTGAGGAAAATCATTACTTTTGCTTTTATAAATGAATAAATTGTTTGCTAAAAAGACAAAAAAATCTGGGTTAGCCCCAGATTCTTGAAGATTAATCTTGGTTTTGATCTCTGTTTTTACGCTCATCACGTCTTTTATCACGTTGCTGTTGTTGATTTTGACGATCACGCTGTTGCCACTGTTTTTGATCAGGTCTATTGTCCCAGCGATGGTCACGATTTGATTTATTGTTCCAATCTTTTCTATGTTGTTCCCATTGCTGCTTTTTCATTTGATCACGTTTGGCTTGTTCATATTGCCAACGTTGTTTATCCCAGTTCTTTTGGCGCCGTTCTTGTTCAATGCGCATTTGTTGTAAACGATAAGCTCGCTCGCGTTCCCAACGTTGGCGATCATTGTTTCGGTCATATCTTGGATCATAGCGTTGTCCATAGCCATAATCTCGATATACGGGTTGCCCATAGCCGCGAGAGTCATAACCATCTTCAGGAAATGCAACACAACCAACAGCAATAATAGATGTTATGAATGAAACAATTAATGCTTTTATAGCCATAAGTTGTCTCCATTTAACAAGCAAAATAGCAAAAAAAAATTCAGATATAGCAAAATAGTCAATGACAAGTCATTTAACTCAGATTAGCGTATTTAAAAATTATATTTGTATATCGATGATGAGACTTGTATAAGATTATAGTCAGTCGATGCCTGATCATGTAGACAATATGAAGAATTTGAACATTTAAGGAAGAAGTAATGGTTGCTTTTCAACGTAGTATTCATGATTTAGTCGAAAAAGGGCAGGGTTCGGCAGGTAGGGCTTTAGATCGTTTGCCTACATTCGCTCAAGAGTCATTAACCAAGTTATTGGGTTACCCGTACCAGTTTCCTCAATTGGATAGTTTCACCAAATGTTTGATGGCAGCTCAACTTAAACAGGGCAAAGTGGGTTTTATTGGCGCAGATGTAGAGCGCTCTAGAAAGCAATTTGAATCACAAATGCAATCTATTATAAACAAACCGACCCATATCCAATTTGTTGAAGATATTCGTCTTCCGCTGCAAAGTGGCAGCGTCTATGCACGCCATTACCATCCTGCACCAAATAAAAAATTGCCAATGATTGTATTTTATCATGGCGGTGGTTTTGTGGTAGGTAGTGTAGACACCCATGATGAAGTGTGTCGCTTAATTGCTGCTCATGCAAAAGTTCAGGTTTTAAGTATTGAATATCCACTCGCACCTGAGGTTGGCCCACGTGACTTAATTCAATCTTGTGAAGATGCTTTGGCTTGGGTGTATCAAAATCGCCGTCAATTTAAAATTCTCAAAAACCGGATTGCGGTTGCAGGAGATAGCGCGGGCGGAAATATTAGCGCTGTTGTTGCACAACGCACAGTCAATACAGTGTTTGCGCCTCAAGCCCAGTTCTTGATTTATCCTGCCGTTGATTTTAAGAGTCGACATCCATCTTTCTTTGCTTATAAAGATGGCTTGGTGTTGACAGGCTCAGATATTGATTATGTGACCGACTATTATGCGACACGTTTTAATATGGCATTGGATGATCCAATCATTTCACCCACCAATGGCCAGCTAAAGAAACTTGCCCCTGCATTTGTAGTAACGGCTGGACATGATCTTTTGCATGATGAAGGTAAAATTTATGCTTATAAGTTACGTCAAAATGGGGTAAAGGTTCATTATCAGGATTATGAAGATCAAACCCACGGATTTATTAACTTAACCCCTGTTTCACGTAAAGCTAAAAAATACGTTATAGAGATGAGTAAAGAGTTCCGTAAATTCTGGGATAAGCAATAACATAATATCCACTTGTACAAGTCACTTTTGTTTCACGTGGAACAAAAGTGACTGATTAAAAAATAATCAAATAAGAATAATTGTTCTATAAAGGCTAAGCACACGGATTTATCCATACAGTTCTTTTGTTGATAAAGCATCATCAACATATTCAACAACCAATAAGGCTTATGACAGCTATATAGATATAGTCGTGAATACTGTTGAGTATTGGTAAACGTGTTTAAATGTCATTTTTCAACAGAATAAAAGCAGACTACTATGAGAGGCTTATTAATTTAAAATGTTTAAGGAAAAGAGAATGATCAAAAAAATAGGCATCGGTCTTGCTTTAGTGGTTTTAGTGAATCAAGCGTTCGCCAATACAGATATGCAAATTAAAACCAATTTAGGCAACATCAATATAGAGCTTTATGATGATCAAGCACCGATATCAGTAAAAAATTTTAAGAGCTATGTAAATAGTCAATTTTACAACGGCACCATTTTCCATCGTGTTATCCCTGGTTTTATGATTCAAGGCGGTGGCTTTGATAGCAACATGAAAGAGAAGGCTACTCAACCAGCGATCCAGAATGAATCTAGCAATGGCTTAAAGAACGTTCGTGGGACTTTGGCTATGGCACGGACTAATGCGCCAAACTCTGCAACCAGTCAATTCTTTATTAATGTTGCAAATAACGACTTTTTAAATAAGTCTGCTGGAAACCCTGGGTACGCCGTATTTGGTAAGGTGACACAAGGACTGGATATCGTCGATAAAATCGTACAGACACCAACACAAACAGTGGGTATGCACCAAGATGTACCTAAACAAGCTGTAAAAATCATCAGTATTCAAACAATAAAAACAAATGTGAAAAAATAGTTAAAAAATAAAGCAGAAATATTTTGTTCATATTTCTGCTTTAATATTAAAAGCTTACGCGACAAAAAGCCTAAAAATGAACCAAAACAGTGCATAAAAATACAACACTCAATAAAACAATCAGTTAAAAGCACTTGCGTGTGTAAAAAATTGCCCTATAATGAGCTCATCCCGACGCGATACAGCAAACGAACTTAGCTTAGAGGGTTAAGTTGTTAAATGTTTATTGCGTCTTATTTATCACTGACGAAGTGATAAATTAATCATTAAGAGAATATGAAGAACAACTTGTGTGGATTTTTACTGATTGATTGATCGAAATATTATCATTGATTGATTGGTTTAAATTACTCGAAGTTTATTTGAGAGAATTTGTCAGTACATTGATGAGCCAGAATTGTGACCTTAAGTCACTAATGATTTTTAACTGAAGAGTTTGATCATGGCTCAGATTGAACGCTGGCGGCAGGCTTAACACATGCAAGTCGAGCGGGGGAGATTGCTTCGGTGATTGACCTAGCGGCGGACGGGTGAGTAATACTTAGGAATCTGCCTATTAATGGGGGACAACATCTCGAAAGGGATGCTAATACCGCATACGCCCTACGGGGGAAAGCAGGGGATCACTTGTGACCTTGCGTTAATAGATGAGCCTAAGTCGGATTAGCTAGTTGGTGGGGTAAAGGCCTACCAAGGCGACGATCTGTAGCGGGTCTGAGAGGATGATCCGCCACACTGGGACTGAGACACGGCCCAGACTCCTACGGGAGGCAGCAGTGGGGAATATTGGACAATGGGGGGAACCCTGATCCAGCCATGCCGCGTGTGTGAAGAAGGCCTTATGGTTGTAAAGCACTTTAAGCGAGGAGGAGGCTCCTGTAGTTAATACCTACAGTGAGTGGACGTTACTCGCAGAATAAGCACCGGCTAACTCTGTGCCAGCAGCCGCGGTAATACAGAGGGTGCGAGCGTTAATCGGATTTACTGGGCGTAAAGCGTGCGTAGGCGGCTTTTTAAGTCGGATGTGAAATCCCCGAGCTTAACTTGGGAATTGCATTCGATACTGGGAAGCTAGAGTATGGGAGAGGATGGTAGAATTCCAGGTGTAGCGGTGAAATGCGTAGAGATCTGGAGGAATACCGATGGCGAAGGCAGCCATCTGGCCTAATACTGACGCTGAGGTACGAAAGCATGGGGAGCAAACAGGATTAGATACCCTGGTAGTCCATGCCGTAAACGATGTCTACTAGCCGTTGGGGCCTTTGAGGCTTTAGTGGCGCAGCTAACGCGATAAGTAGACCGCCTGGGGAGTACGGTCGCAAGACTAAAACTCAAATGAATTGACGGGGGCCCGCACAAGCGGTGGAGCATGTGGTTTAATTCGATGCAACGCGAAGAACCTTACCTGGTCTTGACATAGTAAGAACTTTCCAGAGATGGATTGGTGCCTTCGGGAACTTACATACAGGTGCTGCATGGCTGTCGTCAGCTCGTGTCGTGAGATGTTGGGTTAAGTCCCGCAACGAGCGCAACCCTTTTCCTTATTTGCCAGCACTTCGGGTGGGAACTTTAAGGATACTGCCAGTGACAAACTGGAGGAAGGCGGGGACGACGTCAAGTCATCATGGCCCTTACGACCAGGGCTACACACGTGCTACAATGGTCGGTACAAAGGGTTGCTACCTAGCGATAGGATGCTAATCTCAAAAAGCCGATCGTAGTCCGGATTGGAGTCTGCAACTCGACTCCATGAAGTCGGAATCGCTAGTAATCGCGGATCAGAATGCCGCGGTGAATACGTTCCCGGGCCTTGTACACACCGCCCGTCACACCATGGGAGTTTGTTGCACCAGAAGTAGGTAGTCTAACCGTAAGGAGGACGCTTACCACGGTGTGGCCGATGACTGGGGTGAAGTCGTAACAAGGTAGCCGTAGGGGAACCTGCGGCTGGATCACCTCCTTAACGAAAGATTGACGATTGGTAAGAATCCACAACAAGTTGTTCTTCATTGATGTATCTGAGGGTCTGTAGCTCAGTTGGTTAGAGCACACGCTTGATAAGCGTGGGGTCACAAGTTCAAGTCTTGTCAGACCCACCAAGTCTACTGAACACAGAAGAGCAGATATATTAAGATCTTAAGCTGGGGACTTAGCTTAGTTGGTAGAGCGCCTGCTTTGCACGCAGGAGGTCAACGGTTCGACTCCGTTAGTCTCCACCAAATTTGAGGAAAAACAAAGCAACGCTTTGTCCGAAAATTTAAGCAAGAAGCTATGCTTCGCGCAGGCACCCATTTGAAAGATAAGATTGATTATAGAATTTAATGAACATTGAGTTTATTAACTTCTGTGATTTATCACAGTTAACTACTTGCTGACGAGGCGGTAGTGAATCATTAACAGAATATATTTGAGTTGAAATAATTGTTTAAACTCGTTTTAGTTGATGTTAGCAAGTAATTGTTAATGTTGAATGAAATGAGCACTAGCGATAAAACTGAATCAAGCGTTTTGGTATATGAATTAAATTGAAGCTGTATGGTGATTAAATTCACAGGCAACAAATAGAAGTGATTAAGTTCACATTGTTGATCCTCCTTGTAGGGATTAACGACTGTTTGGGGTTGTATAGTCAAGTAATTAAGTGCATGTGGTGGATGCCTTGGCAGTCAGAGGCGATGAAAGACGTAATAGCCTGCGATAAGCTTCGGGGAGGCGGCAAATATCCTGTGATCCGGAGATTTCTGAATGGGGAAACCCACTTACCATAAGGTAGGTATCGCATGATGAATACATAGTCATGCGAGGCGAACGAGGGGAAGTGAAACATCTCAGTACCCTTAGGAAAAGAAATCAATTGAGATTCCCTCAGTAGCGGCGAGCGAACGGGGATCAGCCCATTAAGTTATATGTGTTTTAGCGGAAAGCTCTGGGAAGTGCTACCGTAGAGGGTGATAGTCCCGTACACGAAAGGGCACATATAATGATGACGAGTAGGGCGAGGCACGTGAAACCTTGTCTGAATATGGGGGGACCATCCTCCAAGGCTAAATACTCCTGACTGACCGATAGTGAACCAGTACCGTGAGGGAAAGGCGAAAAGAACCCCTGTGAGGGGAGTGAAATAGATCCTGAAACCGCATGCATACAAGCAGTGGGAGCCGACTTGTTCGGTGACTGCGTACCTTTTGTATAATGGGTCAGCGACTTATATTCAGTAGCAAGGTTAACCGCATAGGGGAGCCGTAGAGAAATCGAGTCTTAATAGGGCGTTTAGTTGCTGGGTATAGACCCGAAACCGGGTGATCTATCCATGAGCAGGTTGAAGGTTGGGTAACACTAACTGGAGGACCGAACCCACTGTCGTTGAAAAGCCAGGGGATGACTTGTGGATAGGGGTGAAAGGCTAATCAAACTCGGTGATAGCTGGTTCTCCCCGAAAGCTATTTAGGTAGCGCCTCGGACGAATACCATAGGGGGTAGAGCACTGTTTCGGCTAGGGGGTCATCCCGACTTACCAAACCGATGCAAACTCCGAATACCTATGAGTACTATCCGGGAGACAGACTGCGGGTGCTAACGTCCGTAGTCAAGAGGAAAACAATCCAGACCGCCAGCTAAGGCCCCCAAATTATAGTTAAGTGGGAAACGATGTGGGAAGGCATAGACAGCTAGGAGGTTGGCTTAGAAGCAGCCACCCTTTAAAGAAAGCGTAATAGCTCACTAGTCGAGTCGGCCTGCGCGGAAGATGTAACGGGGCTAAAACTATATGCCGAAGCTGCGGATGTATACTATGTATACGTGGTAGGGGAGCGTTCTGTAAGCCGATGAAGGTGTATTGAGAAGTATGCTGGAGGTATCAGAAGTGCGAATGCTGACGTGAGTAACGACAAAACGGGTGAAAAACCCGTTCGCTGAAAGACCAAGGGTTCCAGTCCAACGTTAATCGGGGCTGGGTGAGTCGACCCCTAAGGCGAGGCCGAGAGGCGTAGTCGATGGGAAATTGGTTAATATTCCAATACTTCTGTGTAATGCGATGAGAGGACGGAGAAAGTTAAGTCAGCCTGGCGTTGGTTGTCCAGGTGAAAGGCAGTAGGCATGCATCTTAGGCAAATCCGGGGTGCTCTATGCTGAGAGCTGATAGCAAGCTAGTTTACTAGCGAAGTGGCTGATACTATGCTTCCAGGAAAAGTCTCTAAGCTTCAGTTACACAGGAATCGTACCCTAAACCGACACAGGTGGTCAGGTCGAGTAGACCAAAGCGCTTGAGAGAACTCTGCTGAAGGAACTAGGCAAAATGGTACCGTAACTTCGGGAGAAGGTACGCTGCTGACGGTGATAGGACTTGCTCCTTGAGCTATTGGCAGCCACAGAAACCAGGCCCCTGCAACTGTTTATTAAAAACATAGCACTCTGCAAACACGAAAGTGGACGTATAGGGTGTGATGCCTGCCCGGTGCTGGAAGGTTAATTGATGGGGTTAGCGTAAGCGAAGCTCTTGATCGAAGCCCCAGTAAACGGCGGCCGTAACTATAACGGTCCTAAGGTAGCGAAATTCCTTGTCGGGTAAGTTCCGACCTGCACGAATGGCATAATGATGGGGGCGCTGTCTCCAGCAGAGGCTCAGTGAAATCGAAATCGCCGTGAAGATGCGGTGTACCCGCGGCTAGACGGAAAGACCCCGTGAACCTTTACTGCAGCTTGACATTGAACTTTGATCTTACTTGTGTAGGATAGGTGGGAGGCTTTGAAGTAGTGACGCCAGTTGCTATGGAGCCATCCTTGAAATACCACCCTGGTAATATTGAGGTTCTAACTCTGTCCCGTTATCCGGGACGAGGACCATGTCTGGTGGGTAGTTTGACTGGGGCGGTCTCCTCCTAAAGAGTAACGGAGGAGTACGAAGGTGCGCTCAGCGTGGTCGGAAATCACGCGTAGAGTATAAAGGCAAAAGCGCGCTTAACTGCGAGACCCACAAGTCGAGCAGGTACGAAAGTAGGTCTTAGTGATCCGGTGGTTCTGTATGGAAGGGCCATCGCTCAACGGATAAAAGGTACTCTGGGGATAACAGGCTGATACCGCCCAAGAGTTCATATCGACGGCGGTGTTTGGCACCTCGATGTCGGCTCATCTCATCCTGGGGCTGAAGCAGGTCCCAAGGGTATGGCTGTTCGCCATTTAAAGAGGTACGCGAGCTGGGTTTAGAACGTCGTGAGACAGTTCGGTCCCTATCTACCGTGGGCGTTGGAAATTTGAGAGGATCTGCTCCTAGTACGAGAGGACCAGAGTGGACGAACCTCTGGTGTACCGGTTGTGACGCCAGTCGCATCGCCGGGTAGCTATGTTCGGAAGGGATAACCGCTGAAAGCATCTAAGCGGGAAGCCTACCTCAAGATAAGATTTCCCTAGGACTTTATGTCCTCTAAAGAGCCGTTGAAGACTACGACGTTGATAGGTTGGATGTGGAAGTGCGGTGACGCATGAAGCTGACCAATACTAATTGCTCGTGAGGCTTGACTATACAACACCCAAGCAGTTGTATACGAAGCATCATTTGATTCATAAAAGATCAAACATACTTGATTTAGTTGTAAAGCTAGTTAAACTATTCAACTCAAATGTTCTGTTAAACTCATTTGGTACGAAGTAAGGCATTTAAATAAGACCCGAACAAGTCCATAACAGTTTGCTGGCGACAATAGCAAGAGTGAACCACCTGATCCCTTCCCGAACTCAGAAGTGAAACCTCTTAGCGCTGATGGTAGTGTGGGGTTACCCATGTGAGAGTAAGTCATCGCCAGCTTTTAAATCTAAAACACCCCGATCTCTAACGAGAGCGGGGTGTTTTTTTATGTGTGGTGTTGATTAGCGAAATGAAATAGATCTCGTTATATTAAGTTAATTGATCACTGAATTCATTGAATAATGAACTGTTGACCTTTAAAATTTTTAGCTAAATAATAATTGAACAAAAATTTGGTATTTCTTATGAAACTTAGCTCATTCTCACCGCTTCCTAATAATGATGAAGAATTACATCTTCCTGAACTGGTGTATGCTGCATCTTTAGGAGAGTTTGAACAGGTCGAACAACTATTATCACAAGGTGTTGATGTCAATCAAACTGATGATGAAGGCTATAGTGCGCTACAAGCTGCGGCGGAAAATGATCATTTAGATATCGTTAAATTATTGATTTCTAAAGGCGCAAACAAAGACTATAAAAGCCAATTTACCGCATTAGAGCTCGCAGAAATGGCTGAAAATCAACAGATTATTTCGTATTTAAATGGTTTATAGATTCTCAAACAATATGATGTGAATCAGATATTCTATAGATATAAAAAGAAAACCCCATCATCCTGATGGGGTTTTCTTCGTATTGGTGTGTTAGATCTGACTCCTGTCGAATCTCACGTTCCTGATGCTCAGACGCTTTATTGTTGTTTTATGTCTGGGAAACTTCCTGTTCCCTATAACTATAGAATATAAGACTCTGCTTTGATCGTATAGATGACAATCGCTGTGATTGCTGTAAGCATTTTCCTACACAGACAACATGGCTATTAATTTACATCGATATTATTTGCCATAAGTCCTTTGCCTTGTGCTTCAGCAATCAAGCGTTCAGCAGATTCACGGTTTTTACGCAGTCCTGGCATACGGAACTCAGTATGACCATAGTCGTGAATGCGTGTCCAACGTCCACCCCATGTTAAACCTACAGATTCAGCAACAACCCCATACAATTGATAACCTTTCCATGCCCAAGGATCTCGTTCAGAAATAACAACTTTACCATCTCGTTTAAAGGCAACATCGGCTGCTAAACCAAATTGATGATAACTTTGATAGGCTTTGGCTAAAGTCGTGGCTGTATTGCCAGATAAACGAGTTTGACGTTCTGGACTACGATAACCTTCTAAAAGCACCATTTCATAACCATGGCGCTCTTTCATGATTTTAAAGACCATGAGTAAACGCTGCTTATAACTTGGATGCATTTTGTCCCATTTACGGTCAACCATTGCTGTATCGAAGCTGCTACGTTGATCTCCAATCCCTTCATTATCTATAGCTGATGGATTTACACTCGGAAATTGATGATTTGGAACAGGATTTTCTCTTTCCAATATCTGTGCTTGAACAATCGCAGCATCAATTAAGCTTTCATCCACTGCTGGAGGAGGGGTTAAAACCTCACCATTTAATAGCGCATAAATTTGAGGGTCAGTTTTTCTTAAATATTCTGCTTCAACCTTTGTCGGATCAATTGGTCGTGTAAATGCAAAAACAAGAATGCTGGAAAGTAAAAAGAAACCCGCAATCAAAATCCACCATTGCTGTAAATGCCAATGGGTTTGGGTTTGATTGGCTGAGGCTGCTTGATTCATTTGTTCTGCAAAGTGCTTTGCAGAAGCCAGCTTTCTCTTACCTTGCGGTAAAAGTGCTTTAAGGTAGTCTAAAGTTTTATGTCTAATTTCATAAGACATCAGAAAAGTTAGACCAAGCACCAAAAAGATAAAACAAATGACAACAAACAAAATCATGGTTTGTTTTCTATGACTTTACGGTCTATCGTCATTTTCACGGTACCTTCAGGGGAAGCTTCTTGCGCTTCCTCTTTTTTAGGTGCGGCTTCTTTTTCAGTAGGTTTAGCCGCAGTTTCTGCTTTTGCTTCTACTTTCGCTTTTGGTACTGGTTTTGCGGTTATTGCAGCTGGCGGTGGCACTGCTGGTTTCGCCTCTGGTTTTAGCATTTGTTCAAACGGGGAGGCATTCGGATTTGGATTTTTCTGAGCAGCAACCTTATTTTCATGTTTAAAAATCTGATTGAAATCTTTTTCATTTATATGCTGCTTATATGCACCAGCATTTTCATCGTGATGATTGGTTGCTGTTTCTTCAGCATGCACATCGCGTAGTTCAGGTTCTTGTGTTGCAACCGAATCCGTATTGGTACTGGTATTTTCTGTTGGGTTGATATTGATAAAAACAAAAAAGAAAATAGCAGAAATAACCATCCCAGCAATTAAACCAAGTAGAAAAACAGACGATTTCCCCAATGTTTTTTTAGCGGGTTTACTTTGTAATATACGAATAGATGTTTGTTTTTCTTGTGTCATAATTCAACCTGTCAAGGCAATTGAATAGTGATATGTGCTTGTTCAGCAGGTGCAGAAATCACATTATTAAATTTCGCAATAGAAGCATTTTCCGTCTTATTCAACATGAATTTTAGGCCAGCGAAAGCCAGTACAGCAAATAACAACAGGAAAATTAAAATCCAAACAAAGGGTAATTCTTTATGAATAATATTTTTGATTTGATCTGGTAAAGCCGCAAAAGGAGAAAAGGCCGTCTTTTTGCCTTTTAAATAATCGATTTCATCACCGACTCGTGCCACAAGATGATTTAAACTTTCAATTGATTCAATACGATACTTACCTTGGAAACCGAGCAATAAGCAATAATGAAAAACTTCGAGAGAAGCCAATCTTTCTTTACCACGAGCACGAATCAGTTCGAGAAACTCAAAGAAACGATAACCTGCAAGCTGTGAACCAAATAAAGTTAATTGGAGTGGACTGATTAACCAATGATTTTGTAGATTAAAGAATGATGGATCTTGTTGAGTAACAATGGTTTCATCAATTAAGGCGCAATATGCATATTTTGCATCATGAATATCTTCAGGAGAAAACTGCAGTTTTTTTGCTTGGTGTTCAAAACGATTCAACAAATCTAAAATTTTGTCTTTAAAGCCGTTTGCATTTTCTGGCACATACTGATTCTTCAATAAGAAAACAATATAAAATCCGTCATGTAGAAGATCGACTAAATTGGTTGCTTGTGTGATTTTGGATTGTTGCGGTAAAGAACCTCCACCAATTTGTCCATCATCAAACAGTGAGGGGGCAATATTATTCTGGCTCATGACATACTCCTCGCTTAACCATTCATCACTGCAATTAATTCAATACTGATATCTTGGAAACCTGCAGGGACATATATACAGATGGTTTCAGAATCAAGCATACGTTGATACATTTCATGATGTGGTTCAATTTCAAAATAATTCACACCAGAACGTACCGGGATAGCAGTTGGAATTTGGACTAAATGATGAATTGGGATTGCAGGAAGTGCTGCAACAACACGTTGTTCAACATCGACAGTATTCCCGACTTTGAAACGCAGTGGGACAATTTGAATCAGTTCATGGGTTTGCATCATGCTACTAGAAACAGCGATATAAAGTCTTGATTCTTTAGTGATTTTATCTGTTTCTAAGCTTCCGACCCAATAAGATGGGCGAATTTCTTTTAGCGCAATACTGATATAACGACTTGAAATAATCGTGTCGAGCAATTCGCGTAAAATTTTATCAAGCTGGCTAAAGCTATCTTGCAAGTTATGATGTTGATATTGTGGCAAATGTTCAACTTCGTATGCGGTCGAGAATGTTAGCAATGAACCCGTTAAACGCAAAAGTTCAAAAAATAATTTTTCAGGGTGAATCTGTGGATTTTGTAACAGATGATTCAAGGTCGCATGAGCAGTATTTAGTGCATTGACCAACCAGAATGAAACAATATCACCCGATCTAAACTCTATGAGCTTTTGTTCATTTTCACGGTTATTGGTTTGAATCATTTTAATTTTGGCACGAACAACGTTCAACGTTCGCTTCAAATTTGCCAATAAGGTTTCATTTGACTGAATATGTAAAATTGGTGGGATATATTTTGAATCAATCTCAAAATTCCCTGAACTATGACGTCGAATTTTTCCGATGGCGAGATATAAAAAACCATCTAAATCTTGATTTGGATCTGCTTGAACATCAAAAAGTTTAAATTCAGTTCGGCGTCGAAGAAATGTAATTTCAGCAGGGGATGCGTCTGTAAAAAGATCGTGAGTTTCATTCAAATATGAATGGTAGCGAGCAGGTTGTTTATCCTGTTCATCAGAGATGTTCTTCTTATTCGGTTGTAAAATAGGCAATGCTAAGTAGATTAACATTTCCCCACGTAAGTTCAGTTCATCCAATAAAATCGGTTGTGGTAACAGATCTTTGGCCGGCGCTTGGTAAATTTCACCATCCTGCCAAATCATATCAATTTGCTCTAAAGCAAGCACATGTGTGCCCAGCTGTGTTTCGTCAAATCGAAGATTTTTAATTCCATAAGGATAAGGAATCGTTGAACGAATGGTGTGGTTAAGTCGTTGTTCTTGATACGTATCTTGTAATTGGAAGTGTTGTGGTCTTAAAAATAAACCTTCACCCCAAAGAACTTTTTCTGCTTTAAACATAGATGATTACCATTCAGAAGATTCATTATTTTGGTTTACGCCCAATAATTCTTGAATAGAATCAAGGGGATTATCATTTTTAATGACTTGAGTTAACCATTCATGTAAAGGCATTTGGCTCCATTTAATTGTTTTTTGCAGCATATAACTCACAGGACTATGCGGCTCATTGGTTTGAAAGTAATCGGCAATCTCTTGTAAAACCCGCATTGCCTGTTCACGGTTTTGTAAATGGCTTTGTGGTTGAGGTTGAAATGTTTGCGCTTGTGGAATTGGCGCTGAATGCGTTGTTTCTGTTACTGGCATTGTCATTTGAGCTGGGGTATCTTCAACTGCAGCTGTATTGGTGTTGTTTCCAAATGAGTCTGCTTTATAGATTTTTTTCAGATTCATTTGAATATTTTCAAACTGTGAATCGATGCTCGCAAAACTTGGTGCTTCCAGCTCCATCAGTGCATCTAATGTTTGTTTGATAATATTCCAATGCTGCAAAATTTCTTGAAATTGCTGATAATTTTGATATTGAAAAGTGCGTGAGGTGTTGAATAGCGCCTGATTGAATTGATCTAATTCTAAGGACGCTTCTACACTGTCAGAATCTTCGGCTTGCTTACGACGATTATTCTGTAAATGTAAGAATTTTTCGTATTGGGCAAGTGAATAAAATGGTTGAATGTTGATGAGCGGAACATTCTTTACCAAGCTCGGTAATTGGGTGGTAAAACCTTGCAGTAAGCCTAGGCGTTGATCTAAGTCGTCATCTTCAATTTCAGGATGAATCTTTAACCAGAACTGTTCTAAAACACGGTGACTCAGTTCCAGTCCTTTGATTAGACCTTCAAAGCCATAGAGGTTTGTCCAAGCTTCAGTAAGCCATGTTAATAAACGAATATCTTTGGTTTTTTGCGTGAGTAATTGGATTGATTTTTCTGCAACAAATGACCAGTCGGCTTGCTTTGGCTCAGAAATCCAATCACCTTGGTCTAATAAAGGATCATCATGGGTACGTGCTTTTTTAATTTCGTGAAACTCATTGGAAAAAGATAAATCTTCTCCACACGGATGAGCATCAGAAATAGGCTCTAATAAGACGTCTAAATTTATATCCATTTTCTATACTCGTATATATTTAAGCTTCCACAACTTTTGACTTTTTGCTCGACTTTTTCTTTGCTGGCTTCGCTTGTGGATCTAATAGGTAAATGATTTCATCATCTTTCGTATCAATATGAATGACTTTTGGTATTTTTTGTTCAGCCAAAGCCACCAATATTTCAGTGGCCAAAGCAGGCAACACTGAGGCATTTAAAATGTTATCAACATTACGAGCGCCACTATCAACTTCAGTACAACGACTTAGAATTAATTCGATTAAATCATCGCTATATGTCACTTTGGTTTCATACTGTTTTTCGAGTCGTGCTGTAATTTTTCCTAGTTTATGCTCAATAATTCTGACTAACAGATCATCATGTAGTGGGAAATAAGGGACAATTCGCATACGGCCTAAGAATGCCGGCTTAAATTGTTTGTATAAGCTTGGTTTGAGTTGTTCAGTCAGCTCTTCAGCACTTGGCCATTCTTCGACAGGTTGATTTAGGCATGCCTGCATGATGGCATTTGAGCCCGTGTTTGACGTCAGTAATATCGTGGTGTTTTTAAAATCAATCACACGACCTTCACCATCTTCGAGCGTACCTTTGTCAAAAACTTGGTAGAACAGTTCTTGGACATCGCTGTGTGCTTTTTCAATCTCGTCTAATAACACAACGCTATACGGATTACGTCGAACGGCTTCAGTCAAAACACCGCCTTGACCATACCCGACATATCCTGGAGGCGCGCCTTTAAGTGAAGAAACCGTATGCGCCTCTTGGTATTCAGACATATTGATAGTGATTAAATGTGACTCACCACCATAGAGTTCATTGGCAAGTGCTAAGGCAGTTTCTGTTTTACCCACACCACTTGGACCAACAAGCATGAAAACACCCTGTGGTTTATTTGGATCTTCTAAACGTGCTTTTGATGTTTTAATACCTTGAACCAATTGATGTAGGGCATAATCTTGTCCCATCACTCGTTTTTCAAGTTTTTCTTCCAGACTGAGAATTTGCTTAATTTCATCATTGACCATTTTGCCAACAGGAATACCCGTCCAGTCTGAAATAATTTCATTAATAATTTGGGCATTTACACGTTCAAAGACCAATGGTTGCTGACCTTGTAGCTCAGAGAGCTGCGTACGTGTACTGAGAATCTCATCTTTGTTGGAATCAGCCTGCTCAGCAGTTTCTAATGCTTGGATTTTTTGAATCAGTGCCAATTCAGCTTGCCATTGTTGTTCTGTTTGCTGAATTTCTTGATCAAGCAATTCCAATGATGATGTTAACTGAGCTAAACGTTCTTCATGAATTGGCTGGTGGCGGTGTTCATTTTCAATAATATTGAATTCAAGATTTAAATTATGTTGTTGTGCTTTAAGTTGATCGAGTTTGACCGGTTGAGCATTTTGGGTTAGCGCAACACGAGCCGCAGCAGTGTCAAGCACACTAATGGCTTTATCTGGGAGTTGGCGGCCACTAATATAACGATGTGAAGAATGAACAGCGGTGATAATCGCTTCATCATCAATGCGTAAATTAAAGTGATTGGCCATCACTGGAATCATGGCACGTAGCATATCGATCGCGACTTCTTCCGTTGGCTCTTCTACTTTGACTACCTGGAAACGACGACTTAAAGCAGCATCTTTTTCAAAATACTGTTTATATTCAGCCCAAGTTGTTGCCGCAATTGTGCGTAACTCACCGCGTGCAAGTGCAGGTTTTAATAAGTTCGCAGCATCATTTTGCCCAGCTTGGCCGCCTGCACCAATCATGGTGTGAGCTTCATCAATAAACAAAATAATTGGATGAGAAGACTGTTGTACTTCTTGAATCACTTGTTTTAAGCGGTTTTCAAACTCACCTTTAACACTTGCACCCGCTTGTAACAGGCCCATATCCAAAGAGTGTAATTGGACATTTTTTAACGCATCGGGCACTTGGTTCTGTGAAATTTTTAATGCCAGACCTTCCACAACTGCGGTTTTACCCACACCAGGTTCACCCGTTAAAATAGGGTTGTTTTGACGACGACGCATTAAGATATCAAGCATTAAACGGATTTCATATTCACGACCAATGACTGGATCAATCCCACCTTTTTGGGCTTTTTCAGTCAAATTAATGGTGAACTGATCTAATGCAGGTGTCTTTTTGCTCGAAGCAGAATGGTCTGTTGGCTGATTCTTAAGTTCAGCTTCTTGTTCTTGAGCGGTTGTTGGAATATTTTCGGCGCTGTTTACACAAATTTCCAAAAATTTATGCTTCATCGTATCAATTGGAAACAGATCAAATAAACTCGATGCTCGAATGGCAATTTGATAAAGATCAGATGCTGTTAAAAGCGCAATCAATAAATGACCGCTTCGGATCACTGGGTCTGGTTCAGCCGAAGCAAGTAACCAAGCTTGCTCTAGAAGTCTAACAATTGATTTGGAAAAAATAGGTGTGCGGGTATTTCCTTTAGGAAGTTGAGAAATACACTCTAATAAATCCGTTAAAAGTGCATCTTTTGAAATTTTGTATTTATTAAGTAGAAGTTCAAGATCATTGGATTGTTGTTCTAATAATTTGACAAAAAAATGTTCGATTTCGATTTCAAAATTTTGATGGTTTACACATAAATTGGCGGATTGTTCTAAAGATGTACGTGAAGATGCTGATAACTTTTTAATCAAAACTTTTAGATCTGTCATTTTCTGTCTCTCTCAAAAAACTTTATTTCTAGGCAAATAAATTCTAAATTTTCTAGCCTATAAAGTTGGCATTAAAATTAGTATATTGAAATCAAATATTTAATAATTTTTTAAAAATCACTGGAAATATTTTACATAAAAAAAAACTTTTGTGAAGACAGGATATTATGTATATTATACAACCAATTAAAAAAGTCATTTTTATCAAACGGTTAAAATATTGATACGAAATTTAACTTGACGAGAGCACGTTTTTTTAGTCTTATTTTTAAGTCTTTAACGAAATTGCTTAATTATACATATTTATAAAACATCAAAAGTAAATCTATTGAATAACTGAATCAAGTAAATATTGAGGTTGGATTTTGAAGAATTTTATTCCATATATTTTAGTTCTTGGAGCATCATTGGCGACTACATTGGTCTACGCGGATGATGAAATCAAACTAAAAAGATCCTGTATAAAAGATTACCCAATGGTCGAGGGAGAAACCAATCCTGAGTTGTTGGCGGTCTATTCACAATTGTGTGATAAGAAAAATAAAGACAATAAAAACAAGCTGTTGGTCTCAGCGGCAGAAAAGTTTCAGCAAATTGGAAAAAATGATAAAGCCATCCAAATTGTCAATTATTTAGAAACGCAAAACATCCAAAGCAATGAATTAACAGATGTCAAATTCCTTGCAGGAATTGGCTTAGCATCTGATGCATTGAATAAAATGCGTACGCGTGAAATGAGATATTTGACTGAGGATAAAACCTATCCTGTTGCGAAAAGTTTTACTGACGCAGTTAGACAAGCAATGCCAGCAGCAGTTTTGGTTGAAAAAAATCAGGAAAGTGCCCCAGTTGTAGAGCGTGCTCGTCCTCAGAAGGTAAATCGCGCTCAGAAGAGCCGTACTACACCAACACGCTCAACGCCTGCTGCAAAACCAGCGACAAAGCCTACTGCGACGCCTGCAAAACCAAAACCAGCAACGTCGAATCCAGCAGCGAGACCTAATTTCCCAACATAATTTATTGCCCAAATTAATGGATAACAAAAATGTCAAAACGTGAAAGTGTACAGAAGAAATTACAGCGAATCCGACCACCACGTGTTCAACTGACTTATGATGTTGAAGTCGGTGATGGTAAAGAAATTAAAGAGTTACCTTTTGTTGTCGGTGTTTTAGGTGACTTTTCTGCTGCTTCTGAGTTAGAAAAAACCAAACTAAAAGATAAAAAATTTATCAATGTCGACTTAGAAAACATTGATGAAGTGATGGAGTCTTTGTCTCCACGTGCTGCATATCAAGTTGAAAATACGCTGACTGAAGAGGGTGGGCGTATGTCAGTCGACTTAACCTTTAAATCGATGGAAGATTTCAGACCAGAACAAGTGGTACAACAAGTAGAACCATTGAGAAAATTAGTTGAAGCTCGTGAACGTTTAACGGATTTGAGAAACAAGATTTCAAATAGTGAGCGTTTGGAAGATTTACTTGATGAAGTCTTACAAAATACTGATCAGATTCGTAAATTAAGCGCTGAGGCGGGTCCTGAAAATGAGTAATTTACAAACCAATACTGTGCAAGATGCAGCCGTAGAAGAAGTAAGTTTACTTGATTCTATTGTGGAGCGTAGCCGCATTGCACGTAATGACGAAGAGCATGACCGTGCGAAAAGCTTGATTGGTGAATTAGCCAAAGAAGTGATGGCAGGAACAATCACTGTTTCAGAAAATATGTCTTTATCGATTGATAAGCGTATTGCTGAAATAGATGCGCTGATTTCAAAGCAGCTCAGTAAAATCATGCACAATGAGCAGTTTCAGAAAATTGAATCGACTTGGCGTGGTTTGTATTACTTCTGTCAGGAGTCACCTTCAAATCCGTTGATCAAAATTCGTATGTTAAACACAACGAAAAAAGAATTGGTTAAAGATTTCCAAGGCGCGACAGATTTCGATCAGAGTACCTTGTTTAAAAAAGTTTATGAAGAAGAATACGGCTCATTCGGTGGCGCACCTTATGCGACATTGATCGGTGACTTCGAGTTTGACCGTACCCCTTCAGACATGTATCTGTTAGAACAGATTTCACATGTTGCAGCAGCGGCACATGCTCCGTTTATTTCGGCAGCAAGTAGTAATATGTTAGGCCTTGAATCATTTACAGATATTGATCGCCCTCGTGATGTTTCAAAAGTATTTGAAACAGCAGAATATGTACAGTGGCGTTCTTTCCGTGAAAGCGATGACGCTCGTTATGTTGCGTTGACAATGCCACGCGTTTTAGGCCGTTTGCCTTATGATCCAAAAGAAGGTTGGGCGACTGAAGGCTTTAACTTCGTGGAAGAAGTTTCAGGGCAAAACCATGATGAATATTTGTGGATGAATGCCGCGTATGCGTTCGGTACTCGTTTGACCAATGCATTTGACCTCCATGGTTGGTGTGCTGCGATTCGTGGTGTTGAAGGTGGTGGTATGGTCGAAGGCTTACCAGTACATACTTTCAAAACCAATGATGGTGAAGTTGTATTTAAGTGCCCAACTGAAATTGCGATCACTGACCGTCGTGAGAAAGAGTTGAGTGACTTAGGTTTTATTCCACTTGTTCATTGTAAAAATACAGATTACGCAGCATTTTTTGGTGCACAGTCTACGCAAAAACCGAAGAAGTATGACAGTGATACCGCAAATGCGAACTCGTCATTATCGAGCCAGATCCAATACATCATGGCAGTTTCTCGAATTGCACATTATTTAAAAGCAATGATGCGAGATAAAGTCGGAAGCTTTGCTTCAGCGGGTAATGTAGAAGCATTTTTAAATGAATGGCTATCACAATATGTATTGCTTGATGATGGTGCTTCACAAGAAGCAAAAGCGCAGTATCCATTGCGTGAAGCTTCTGTAAAAGTTGTAGAGAATCCTGCAGAGCCAGGGCACTACAAGTCTGTGGTCTTCTTAAGACCGCATTTCCAGCTAGATGAGTTGTCGGTTTCTTTGCGACTTGTCACTGAGTTACCTCAGTCCTCGAATTAAAATAGAGCGTGGCTAAATAATAACTTTAAAAAATAAGGGTAATCCAATGAAAGATATATACGTTCAATTTCAAGGCAAGTACAAGGTTGATGGCGAGTCACGTGATTCTGAGCACAAAAATTGGCTAGAAGTTAATTCTTGGTCTCATAATATTCGTCAGCCGAAATCTGCGACTTCTTCAAGCGTTGGTGGTCATACTGCTGAACGTGTAGAACACTCAGATATGCTTTTTGTTAAAGATTTGGATGCAACTAGTCCAAAACTTTGGGAAGCTTGTTCTGCGGGTTATACATTTGATGAAGTTCAAATTGACTTCTACCGTGCAAATGGTGACAAACGTATTAAGTACCTTCAAATCAAACTTAAGCATGTACTTGTTTCAAGTGTAACGCCTACGGTAAATGAAGAAGGTGTTCCAACTGAAGCATTTGGTCTTAAATATGCTGCGGTTGAGTGGACTTATAATCAACAAGATATTAACGGTTCTGCTAAAGGTGCCGTTACTAAGAAATGGTCTCTTTCTAACAATACTGCATCTTACGCTGCTTAATTGTTTGTTGGAACAGATAGGGACTCGGGTCCCTATCTGTTTCATATTATTAGAATATACATTATGAATTTAGATCAACTATACCCATATGGATTTCGATCTACACTATTTGATCGTTTAATTGTTGAAGATGATTATATCAAAGGGCTTTCGATTCATGAGTTAAGAGAGTCTGTTGCTCATGATTTAGAAGACTTATTAAATACACGCATTGCCAAGCTAGATTTGGAAATCGATGATTTCCCTTTAGTAAAAAAGTCTATCGTACAATTTGGCATTATTGATTTTGTTGGGCTTTCCACAGCGAATCCAACCGATCGAGATACCATCTGCCAGTCCATAGAACAATCGATTGCTGCACATGAACCACGCTTAAAACAAATTAAAGTAGAAATGCAGTTAGATGACCAAAATGTTGGTTCGTTATGCCTAAGCATTCAAGCTTATTTAAATATCCACCCACTTTATGAACCTGTAATTTTTGATGCCTTACTTAAGCCAACAACACAGCAATATGTGATTTCTGCCAGATCTTAAAATAAAGTAGGTATGTCGTGATAGAAGAACTTTTACCGTATTATGAAAAGCAATTACAAGAATTTGGACAGCAGTCGCGTGCCTTTGCAGATAAATACCCAAAAATTGCACAACGATTATCTTTAAATCAAGAACAAATTGATGATCCACATATTGAACGCCTGATACAGGCATTTTCTTTAATTGCCGCACGTATTGATAAAAAGTTAGCTGATAGTTACGACATCTTTACACGTTCTTTATTTGAGGTGATGTTTCCTCAATATTTACGCCATTTTCCGGCGTGTTCAGTTGTGAGTTTTGAAGACTTAAACAAGCAAAAACAGTTGACAGATGTTCACATTATTCCCAAGGGGACCACTTTAAAATCGAGAAGTTTCAAAGGTGTCCAATGTGAGTTTAATACCAGTGCTGAAGTTAAATTGCTGCCGATCCAACTGGAAAGCCTGAGTTTCCAAACCAATCCTAGTGCACATATTCATTTAAACCAAAATGCGACATTAAATTTAAAATTTGAGTTATTAAACCCTGCTAAAAATTGGTTGAAAAATGAAAAGCTGCCCATTTATTTGGATGCGATTTCAAACTTTCCTTTACAAGTTTTAGATCATATCTTTCATAAAGAGACCAGTTTTAGTCTGCGCATCAATCATAAAGTTGTGGCGATAAAAAATCCGTTTGAAGTGATGGGCTTTGATGAAAATGAAAGTTTATTGCCGGTTGATCAACATACCCATCATGCCTATCGATTATTAATCGAATATTTCTGTTTTCCTGAAAAGTTTAGTTATTTAAATTTGAATTTAGATTTTTTAAAATTATTAAAAGAAGAAAATCTAAGTTTTGAAGTGCAGATCCATTTAAAACTGAATTTAAATGATCAAGCCATTATTCGCAATTATTCAGAATTGAATGTGGCAAATTTTAAGTTATTTACCAGTCCTGTCGTCAATTTGTTTGAGAAACAAGCTGAGCCACAAAAAATCAATCATAAAAACTTAGAATATCCTTTGATGACGGATGCACATCATCCTGAGTTCTATCAAGTGTATTCAATCGTTGAAATGAATTTGATCCGTGAAAAAAGCAACCAAGATCAAGTGGTCTATCCAATTTTACCTTTCTTTGCCATGAGTCATTATCACGGTGACGATATTCAGTTTTTTTATGCATTAAATCCAACCGTTTTACAAAATCAATATGTCGAAACGGGCTATTCGATTATTTCTAAACAATTAGAACCACACAGTATTAAGTCTGATTTTGTCAGTTGTAAATTGTTATGTTCCAATCGTGAATTACCGCACGAAGCTTTGGGTCAGTCAAACAATGTCTTGAATTTGAATGACAGTACCGTTGCTCGTCGTGCATTGGTGTTAAAAAGACCTACTGCACCGTTCCAATTTGAAAAAAATAAGAATGAACAATGGCGTATTATTTCGCATCTTTCATTAAATACTTTAGCGTTAATGAAGGGTGATGCTGTCAGCCATATTAAAGAATTATTAGAGCTTTATAATCTACCAAAATCTAAAGAAAATCATTTAATTATTGATGCAATTAAAAAAATTGAGTTTGAAATCACCAATAAACTGGTTGAAGCCAAACCCTTTCCAATGTTTGTCCGTGGGGTCAAGGTTTTAATGGATGTGGATGTCCAAGTCTTTAGAGGGCATAGCTTATATATTTTCAGCGAATTGATCAGTCATATCTTTAACTTAAAAGTACAGATGAACAGTTTTGTTGACGTTTTTGTTCGAGATTTAAATACAAAACAGGAGTTATACCAATGCGTACAGAACGTTGGTGGCAAGAAGCTTCTGTAATTGATGAGCTTTTTAAAACCCCTACAGCTTTTGAATTTATCCAAACCACACGATTATTTAGACATGCGCCCAATACCGCTGTTTTAAAGAATTGGTCTGACGATTTTCTTTTTGAAAGTTCATTAAATTTGAACTTCCCAAAACATGAAATTGAATTACTCGAACAACAAGATGAAAAAATTCATCTTACCAATTTGATTGTCGGTTTAACCGGTATGCAAGGCGCAATGCCGTATACCTATACCAATAAAGTGAAACAAGCACCGCGTAAACAGCGTGTTGAAGTTCAAAAGTTTTTAGGCTTATTTAATCATAAGCTTACAGCTCAATTTGTTGAAGCCAGTTTAAGTTATAACCTGCCTGTACGTTATGAAGTTGAAAAAGAAAATAATTACTTAGAAATCCTGCATGCATTAAATGGTTATATTCGGACACAGCATCAACAGAGTGATCTAGACGATTATTTTGCTGAATTTTCTGGGCTAATGCAGGGGCAAAACAATACCGCCCATGCACTCAAGACAATGCTGACCTGTGTGTTCAATCAACACGTTGAAGTCAAAGAATATATTACCGAAAAGTTTAAACTCGGCGATGATCAGAAAACCACTTTGGGAGGCAAGCAGCCTTTTTTGTTAGGTGTAAATACTTTTTGTGGAGAAACGATCCGACAAATTGATGGAAAAATTGAGATTCAAATTGGACCATTGAGCCATGCACAGTATTTAGAATTTTTACCCAAGAAAAAATTGAGTAAGAAGTTAAAGAAAATTCTGCAAAGTTGGTGTAGTCCCACCTTACTTGTCGATCTACGTTTAGTCTTGGCAAAAGAGGAAGTCCAGCCTTTACAACTGAGCTCAACAACACAAATCGGTTTGGCACAAGGTGCTTTTGTGATGCCAAAAACTCAAAGTGACAATGATGAAACCTGTTATGCACTGATTGGAGTGTCATAAGTGATCAAAATAATTTTAGGAACTTTAGTCAGCACAATATTACTGGTTTCGGTAATTGTGGTGTTTTATTGGCGTGATATTAAATATGACCCAAATGGGCAAGATTTTCTGATTTTCTTTGGGGTGATTCCAGCGGCGATTACTTTGTTAATTCTAAGCCCAATGTTGATCAAAAAGATTTATCAAAGCCGCCAAGAGAAGAAAGAACAACAAAGAATTGAGGCAGAACAACGTTCAGAACAACAACAAACCACAGAAGCTAAAGTTGAAGAAAAAATTGAATGGGTAGACTTGAAAGTTTATTCAGCGACAAGTTTAAGTGCCTTAGGCGAAAATGAAGCACAGCTTGATCAGCTTCAAGATGTGGCAAGTCCTGAACTTGATTCGCAATTGGTCAATGGCTATGGCTTACCGATTCTTTCATTCCGTGTTCAAGAGATTGAAGAACCGTTAGAGGATGAGGCATCTAGTCTTTCCAGTCGTCAAAAGCGTATAAGTGCATTAATTCAGCAGCAATTAGAACAGAATACTGAAACTTTATATCAAATTGCAGAGCACCTAAAAAACTCAGCACTCTTTTATGATGCCAAACTTGCACATGAATATCGTATGCATCCTGCTTGGATTGACCCTCATCGTGACTATGAGGATGAGCCGATAGAACAACAGGTCGCAGAAGCAGTGCCGCGACTTAATCGTTTGAATATCCATATTATTTTGCCAGAAAACTTATTCCATAGCTGGGATGAAAGTTCAGCTTCAGAGTTGGTTCACCACTATCTTACTGAGCTGGGCATTCTCGATCAGCAATTTGGCACTGAATATCATTATTGGGGTGAGACAACCGCATATAAAGATTGGATTAAGTTGCTGAAAAGAACCCAACTCTTAGATGCTGAGGCATCACTGTTTATTGCAGTAGATTCAGAAATTGATCAAGAAACCATAGATGATCGGACGTGGATGACTGAAAAATATATTCCATCTGAGTATATCAGTACCTGTTGTATGACAAATACCCAGGTCGAATTGCAAAATTTACAAGCAATAAAGTATATTCGAATTGCTTTAAATTCTGATCAGGCATCTAAAACATTAAAAGAGTTGAATTTAGACCAAGCAGAACAGTTTGATCAAGAACAGCCCTTTGTCTTGGTCTTAGACGACCCAGCAGAGATCAAGCTGTTAAAGAAACTTGAACAAAACTTTGCCGAAACAGCGATTGAAGCGCATCATTATCTTTATAGTAAAAATAGCCTAGGCCATACCCAACCCTTAGCCAAAGTTTTTGGTTTTATGTTGAGTTTGCACTTTAAAGATGAGTTGTACGGTTATGTTTATAGTGCTGAACATCAGCAAACCCAAGTGCTTGTTGGGACTGAGTTTGCATAGAACTTACAGATAAATTTAGAAAGAAATAGAGAAAATGATACAAACAATTTTAAGCTATGCATGGCAGTACATCACAAACCCGAAACTGGTGATTGCGCTTTCGATTCTGGTGGCGATCGTTTCTTCATATAGTGTAGTGCCGCGTCAGTACTTCTTTATGATGGTTGCAGCTTACATTCTTGGATTGGTGATTTACGGCATCTACTGGTTGATCCAGCGCCGTAAACATGCAGAACAAGGTGAAGCATTGGCTGAAGCGATTCAACAAGACACCACTGCTGAATATGGAAAACAAAAAGATAAAGAAGAATTAAATCTGATCAATCAGCAGATGAAAGATTCGATCCAATTGATTCGTAAGTCTAAATTGGGTGATAAAAGTGGTAATGCGGCACTCTATGAGTTGCCTTGGTATATGGTGATTGGTAACCCTGCTGCGGGAAAAAGCTCGGCAATTTACCATTCTGGACTAAAATTTCCCTTTGAAGAGACCCATCAAAAAGTGGTGTCTTCAGGACTCAGTGGTACCCGAAACTGCGATTGGTTTTTCTCAACAGAAGGGGTCTTGCTGGATACAGCTGGTCGATACTCTGTATATTCTGAAGACCATTCAGAATGGTTAGGCTTTTTAAATATTCTGAAAAAGAACCGTTCTAAAGCACCGATCAATGGCTTAATTGTGATTGTTAGTGTGGCTGAGTTGGTCAGTCAAAGCCCTGAAAAATCAATCAAATTGGCGAAAAGTTTAAGAGCGCGTATTCAAGATTTAACTGAACGTTTAGAAATTTTTGCACCTGTTTATTTGGTCTTTTCTAAAATGGATTTGATTGCAGGATTCACTGAATTTTTTGAATGTTATGAATCTGCTGAGTTTGATCAAGTGTGGGGCGCGACCTTACCCTATGACTCTGAATCATCACAGAATGCCGTAGAACATTTCGAGAAGCACTACAATATTTTATATGATGGATTAAAAGGGGTCAGTACCACCCATTTAAGTCGCCGTCATGCGCAAAATATTTCACCAAGTGTGATGACTTTCCCACTTGAATTTAAGACTTTAAAACCTGTATTAAAAACGTTTATTGGTACTTTATTTGAAGAAAATCCGTATCAGTTTAAACCAGTCTTCCGTGGCTTTTACTTTACCAGTGCTTTACAAGAGGGCGTGATAGAAAGCCCAATGACGGAACAAATTGTTGATGATTTTCAGCTGACGAAAATCCCCAATAGCGAACATGGTATTCCACAAAATTCAATTTCTCAGAATCATGGCTATTTCTTAAAAGGTTTATTCTCAGAAGTCATTCTCAAAGATAAAAACCTAGTTAAACAACATATTAACCCGACCACAAAGCGTAAACGTTATTTGGCGTTTATTGCATCATTATTGGGTGTTTCCATCATTTTAGGTCTATGGGTATGGTCTTATCGTAATAACCAACAATTGATTGCAGATGTTCAGGCCGATTTAAATAAAGTTGTGCAAATGGAGCAAACTTCGGGTCAAGAGCTCTCTACCCAAATCGATGCATTACTGATTTTGCAACAACGTTTAGAACAATTGGATGATTTTGATCAGCATCGCCCGTTGAAGTTTTCGTTTGGTCTATATCAAGGCAATGACTTAAAAGAAAAATTAAAAGCCGAATATTTAAAAGGGGTGAAACAGATTGTTTTAGCGCCGAGCCAGCAAAACATTGCGCAATATTTACAACGTGTAAAAGGCAATGAGCAGACGCTTAAGCAAAATCATGTCAATGTAGAAATTAAACAAGCGTCTTCGACACAGATTGCATCAGAACCTTCTGATACCAATCCACAAGATGCCTACAATGCGTTAAAAGCCTATTTGATGATGAGTAATCCACAATATATGGATGCGAGTCATTTAAGTGACCAAGTCACTCGCTTCTGGCGTTCATGGTTAGACACCAATCGTGGGCAAATGCCGCGTGGCGAAATGATTCAAAAAGCTGAAAAAATATTGAGCTACTCAATGACTTTAGTCAATGATAAAAAGTTTCCAGTGTTAGAGTCTGATGCGCAATTGGTCGATCAAACCCGTCAAGTGTTGCTCTCTGTTGTACGTGGAATGCCAGCACGTGATCGCGTTTATAATGAAATTAAAATGCGTGCGGCTGTTCGATTCCCTGCAGTGACGGTGGCGCAAATTGTCGGTGAAACCAATCGTAATGTCATGCTCGGTGGTTATGCATTGCCTGGTATATTTACCCAAAAAGCATGGGATGAATATGTCGATAAAGCGATTGAAGAAGCTGCGAATAAGCCAACAGATACCAAAGATTGGGTGTTGAATAGTACCCAGTCCGATGATTTAACTTTTAGTGGTAGCCCTGACCAAATTCGTAAACAGTTAACCCAGTTGTATAAGCAAGAATATATAGCTGAATGGAAGAAGTTTATTAATGCTACCCATTATGCGAAAGGTGCTGATTTTGTTCAGCAAGCCAAGGTCATGGATGTGTTGGGTGAGCCACAAAACTCTCCAATCCGTACCTATATTGACCGTGTTGCAAAAGAAACCAGTTGGGATAATCCAGTTGTTCAAGCTGAACTTGCTGCACCACAAACAGGCTTTATTGCTTGGTTTAAGCGTAAAGTTTTAGGTCAAGGTAAAACGGATGATATCCAACGTGCATCTAATCAAGCACAAGGGCAGATTTCTCAACAATTCCAAGTATTCTACCAATTGGTCCGTAAACGTGATGATTTACAGAACAAATCACTGCTGGATGATTATTTACAGAATATGGCTCAAGTCAGAAGTAAGTTGAATGATCTACGCAGTGCAGGTGACTTTGGTCCAAGTGCTTTGGCCTTAGCGAAACTGACCATTAATGATCAAAGTTCAGTTTTCAACACCACTCAAAAAGTCGTCGATGAAAAATTGACGGTTGGTTTGGGTGAGTTGGATCAGCAAATGGTTCAAAAATTGTTGGTGAGTCCATTAACGCAATCTTTTGACAGTTTGTTGACCCCAGCACAGGACGAAATTAATAAACTTTGGACCTTGCAGGCTTTCCAACCATTTAGCCAAACACTTTCGCAAAAAGTGCCATTTAACTCATCTGGAACGATTCAAGCGACCAGTAGTGAAATTAGTCAAATTTTTGGTGATAACGGCAGCATTTCTAAATTTGTAAAAGAAACCCTTGATCCATTTGTTATTCGTCGTGGTTATACGTTGTCATCGAAGACTTGGAAAAACATGGGTATTGGTTTAAATCCTGAATTCGTGATGAATTTTGAGCAATATACCACCCCAATTAATGGTGCTTCTGCTGGAGCAGCAGGTGGTGCTCCAGTTGCAGCCAATCAGTCAAATTTCCAATTCTATCCAATCCCAAACAACAAATTATTGTCCTATACCATTGATATTGATGGGCAGCGTTTGGTTTATGAAAATGGCATCCAACAATGGGTTAACTTCATGTGGCCAAATCCTGGTGCAATACCGGGAGCACGGATTACGGCAATAGATTTAGATGGGCAAACCCATACTATATTTGATGAGCCGGGTGAATACGGGATCAATAAATTAATTGATAGTGCACAACGCAAGTCATTGAATGGAAGCTTTGAAATGACATGGGCAAGCAAACAAAACAGTGATTTGTTTGTGAAACTTCAATTCCGTTTAATTAGTGGTAATGCTTCAAATCCAATTGGTTCTAATCGTGGCTATGTTGGATTAAAACTGGTTGATCGAGTCACAAGTCCTAAAGCACCATTGGTTGTTGCAGCACAGGCAGCGCCTGTTACCGTAAGTGCAAACTCACCAGCGGCTTCACCATTTGGCGGTGCGACTGCACCGACAGCAGCTGCACCTAAGCCTCAGACAACCGCACCAGCAAGCCCAACTGCGGCACCTGCTGGCAATGCGGCAAATGCTGCTGGAAAAGGAGTGGCTCAATGATTAAAGGGAACGATTTGACGCGAGGGATTAAAGTATGCAAACGATAAAGTCTACACCGTTGTATTATGGAAAATGTCCCGCACGTGGTGATTTTCTGAAAACAAAAGGGCAATATTCATTGATTCAAGTGATTGATCAATGGATTACGGAAGCTTTAGAGCTTGCAATGCGAGAAGAAAATTTTAATCAAGCTTATGAATCATTAGCACCTTTAGACTTCTTTATCGCAAACCCTAAGGAAAGAATGTTTCTTGCGGCAAATATGGTGACCAGTGAAGACAGTTCTGGTCGTCAATTTCCAATGGTTTTAAGCCAGTTATTAGAAGTTGATCACCCCTTTCAAAACTTACTCTATGCGCCGTTTAAATATAAACCGGTATTGATTGATTTATTTCAAAAAAATCGAAGCATCCGAACCATTCGTGATCCTGAAGTATTGATCAATAAGCTGGGTGAAATTGATCGTGAAATACAGGTTCTACCTGAATTAAAAACGCAGGACTTTTTTGAAAATCATACCATGCATTCATTTGCACAAATGATGAAGATCACGCCTTATGAATTGGCACAAAGTATGTTGGGTTTGGGCTTATTACTACAGCCGGTGCTTAAACACGGTACCAGTAAGTTATCTAAGGTGCTTATTTTACCGATTAATAATCATAATTATTGCTATGAAATTGCTGCCTTTTGGGTCAACTTAATCGGACGCTTTTTAGAAAAAAGTAATACAGAGATCTTGATTGGTATTCTTCACCAGGAGTCTCCAATTTTATTATTTGGATTCCAAGGGGCAGATATCACGGCTTTGAGTAATATTTTCACTCAAAATATGCAAAATGATCATTGGGTGTCTTTGGTCAAACCGTTATGGATTGATGCCTATCTGGAACAGAATGCAGGTCTAGCAGCACTAGAACAGTCTTTATGTGAACGTCAATTGAGTCTGGTTCAAGGCATGAAAATTTTTAGACAAACATTTATAGATGAATAATGATATGAAAAATAAACAAGTCAAAATATTGAAAAAATTTGCGCTTATTTCTAGCTTATTTTGTTCATTCAATGTGTTTGCTGCCCCGATTGTGGTTGAAGGTGCTGTGCCGAATGACATGACCAAACAAGCAATCTTGGCGAAATTAAAAGCGGTTTATGGTGATGATCAAGTTGTTGATAAAATCCAAATTCGAGCCGTATCCGCACCGAATGGCTGGAGTGATTCGGTTACTCGTGTGATTACCCCAGATTTAAAGAAGATTAGCCAAGGTAAGCTCTCTGTACGAGGCACGCAAGTTGAATTGGTTGGGAAAATGGGTGTACAAACTGATATTCAGCCAACCACCAGTTTATTCCAATCCTTAGTTCAACCACCTTATCGATTTAATTCACAAATTTCAGTGAATGCTGCTGAGCAATCTGTGATTGATAATGCACTAAAAAATCGAATTATTGAGTTTGAATCTGGCAAAGCCGTACTTACCCCAACAGGTACACAAATCTTAGACGAGATGGTGGTTGCATTAAATAAAGTCCAAGGTAAAAATGTTAAAATTGTGGGGCATACTGACAGCCAAGGTAATCCACAGAAGAATCAGGATTTGAGTTTGCAACGTGCTGAAGCGGTGAAGCAATACTTAACTACGAAAGGCATTGCACCGACTCGTTTAAGCACAGCTGGTCTGGGTTCAACCAAACCTGTTGCTGATAATGCAACTGAAGATGGGCGTAAAAAGAACCGCCGTATTGAGTTCGATGTTTTATAAATTTTTATTCAATAACAAAACAATAAAAGGTAGGCACTATGGCACTTCCATATATCACATTAGGGTCACCCACGACAGGTGGTGGAAAAATTATTTCTGCTCAGTCTTCTTTTCTGATTGATGGTAAAGCGATTGCGTGTGTAGGGGATAAGGCGACCTGTCCCAAGCATAAATGTGTCGCCAGCATTGTTGCAGGTGATAATCATATGTTGGTGATGGGGAAGCCCGCTGCTCAGCATAATTCACCTTTATCTTGCGGATGTAAATGTATTGGTGATCAGTCATTAACAGTTGGGCAAAATTAAAAAGTCCAAGTTATAAAAAAAGCCCCATCATCCTGACGGGGCTTTTTCGTATTGGTTCGCTAGGTAAACTCCTGTTCTACCTCACTTCCTGATGTACAGACCGATTATTATTGTTTTATGTCTGGGAAACTTCCTGTTCCCTATGACTATAGAATAGGGGATTTGCTTCAACTTCCCTAGCCGTCAATGCATGCAAGTGATGTAAGCTAAAGCGTACAATGTGATTTTAGACATTGGCATATTGGATGAGTTTGTTTACCACAGACTTGACTGCTTTATTATCAAACTCATTTCCCTCAAAGGTTTCACTCTTACCACGTTGTCCAATATCTCGCAGTTCAATGACTGCATTAGAGTCAATCATGCCAATAAAAGCACAGACTTGTTTGATTTGATCAATTGAACGTGAACCGTTGGTACCGCCATAGCTGACAAAAGCCGAAGGTTTACTCTGCCATTCTTTATAAACGAAGTCGATGGCATTTTTCAGTACAGGACTATAGCCGTGATTGTATTCTGGTGTAATGAAAATAAACGCATCTCCAGAAGCAACTTTTTTCGCCCATTCTTGCTGTTTAGGCTGATCATAGATTCCTGAGGCGGGTGAGTTTTTCCCGGCAAAGAAAGGTAAATCCCATTCTTTTAAATCTACAATTTCAACATTGAGGGTACTGAAGTCGAGTTTTTGGATTTCTTTAAGTAACCATTCTGCGACTTTAATGGCAACACGACCTTCTCGAATACTGCCCACGATGATTTGGATATTCATTTATTTTCATCTCTATTTTTCTATTAAAACATTATGCGCAATCAAAGTCATAGGTACAGTAGTGATTTGTATATGATTTTAAAATTTTGAGTTAATAATAAGATTGATCAGGATTTGAATTTCCATTCTAATAAGGAAAATTTTAATTTTGAATAGATATGAAAGACGACATTGCACTGATTATGGCTTTACCCAATGAATCTAAAGGCTTATTTGAACAAGCAGGTATCACTGTCCATTATAGCGGGATTGGCAAGATTAATGCAGCCTATACGGCATTCGATGTTATTCAAAAAACCGGCTGTAAAATCATACTGAATTTAGGTAGTGCAGGAAGTTCTTTCTTTGATGCCCATGAGTTGATTGAGGTAAAAACCTTTGTGCAACGTGATATGGATGTTTCCCCACTCGGTTTTGATGTGGGCGTTACGCCAATGGATGAGCATTTTCCAGGCGAAATTCATTTAGAATCGTATTTTCAACATTTAGCGCAGGGTGTTTGTGGTACAGGGGATAGTTTTGAAACAGGACAACCCAAAGTGAGCTGTAACTTGGTCGATATGGAAGGCTATGCACTGGCTAAAGTCTGTAAAAAATTAGATGTGCGTTTCGTTTCGATTAAATACATTACAGATGGTGCAAATGACACCGCACATTTAGATTGGGAAGATAATTTATTATTGGGTGCACAAAAGTTGTTAAAACTATATCAGTCTATTTATTAAAGACTTAGTTTGTTTGAGTATTATATAAAGTTTAAAATTGAGTCTTGGCGACCATAGAACTCTATGGCCGTTTGCCAAAATAACCAATAAGTATATTGGATGATTAATTGCGCGGTAACACACCATATAAAGTCATATGGATTGTATGTTCAATTGCGCGTTGACACATACTTTTATTACGCAAAGTTTTACCAGTCACCATTTCAATTTGAGTACTAAAGTCTGCATAATTTTGAGTCAATGCCCAAATATTAATAATCAGCAATTCGGCATCGATTTGATCTGATATTTTACCTTGCGCCTGCCAGTTTAAAATCACTTTAGCTTTGCGTTTAAAGAGCTTTTTAAGCGGGCCTTTGAGGATCGGTAAAATATGTGGTGCGCCTTGAATCACTTCTAACGCGAAAAGTTTTGAAGCTTTAGGCTGAGTTCTAGAGATTTCAATTTTGGTCATGATGTAATGTGACAAAGCTTCTGTCGGTTCCAATTCTGACTCAAGCGACTGCAACGGTGCTAACCATTTCTGCATAACTGTCGTTAGCACTTCAACATATAAGGCTTCTTTATTTTCATAGTAGTAGAAAATATTGGATTTATGCATATCTGCTAATTGAGCGATTTCATCTAGACTTGCGCCGTTGAAACCATAGACAGAAAATACGTCAAGTGCAGCATTGAGCAGCTGCTGGCGTTTTTGAGCACTCTTTTTTTGTTCCATCGCATCTTTAATCGAAAAACTGATTATTAAATTGTACGGTAAAATGTTTGATTTGTGCACAGAAAGCAGCATTATTTTGGTATATTTCTGATAAATAATGATGAAGTTTTATTATTAAGTCGATCGTAGATCCCTATTATCTAATTTTGCACTAAACTGGAGCAAATCTTATTTTAAAATTCTGTCAGTTATGACTTAATATTTAAATTTTGTGACATTTTTTAGTATAAGGTTAATTTTTGAGTTAATTTAAAAATTAGATAATCTTAAATAGCATGATTTAATTTTCATTTAAGAAAACTGACTTGCTTTAAAATACCCAACTCATTTTTAATCAATAGAAACAGTTGAAAACTTAAACATATTTGTGACAGCGAACATTTTCTATCCGATCAAAACGACTAAATATTCGATTTAATTATTCAAGATCAGCAACATGGTTCCGCAAGGTTGGGGTTTGTTGGCATTTCATAAATGGTTTGCGTTGTAGGTTAAAATTGAGCAGGCAAGGCATGAAACGAAGAGAATAGCGAGACTATTTTCGAGTTTCATAACGAAGACTGAGATAATTTTGGCCACAACCCTGAGCAAGAACAAAGCACTGCTTTGTTTGCAGCGCAAGGCGCAGCGGGGGACTTGTGTGTTTTTTGCCGCTACGTTGTTACCTTGCGAAACGATGTTTCTCATCATTTAGAATGACTAAATTTCGTATTTCGCGCCTAGTATCGACTAAAAAATACACGTAGTCGCAAACATAGACGAATTGTCAGCAAACCCTAATATATAAAGACAAAAATATTCTGCCCGACAATACCTTGCGTTGCCAACAAAAGGGTATTTTGTTGCTGTTCATGTCGCAAGAACAGCACTGAGTACCTGTTGTTCAAGTTCGGCAAATGCTACACCTTTTTGACGTGGACGTGGTAAATCGACTTGAAACTGTTGCGCAATATGTCCTTTATCCAAAAGAATAATACGATCGGCGAGTTGAACCGCTTCACTGACATCATGGGTAACAAGGATGGTGGTAAAGCCTTGTTCTAACCATAACTTTTCAATTAAATTCTGCATCTCTAGTCGCGTCAATGCATCTAAAGCACCTAAAGGTTCATCCAGTAATAAGACTCGTGGTGTATGTGACAAAGCACGAGCAAGCGCCGTTCGTTGGCGTTGTCCACCAGAAAGCTGTGATGGCCAAAGTCCAGATTTCTCCTTTAATCCAACCTTTTCTAATAATTGCTCAGCTTTAGAAAATTGGTTTTTGGCTAGACCCAATTGCACATTTTTTAGAATACTTTTCCATGGCAATAAGCGTGGATCTTGGAACATCACCCGAATATCATCTGCAATGATCCCTTCACGGAAATTTAATAAAGATTTAAATTTGATTTCACCATAACTGGGTTGTTCTAAATCGGCAATTAAACGCAGTAGGGTACTTTTACCACAACCGCTGCGTCCCACAATTGCAACGAATTCACCTGCTTCAATGTTTAAATCTAAGTCCTCAAGAACTTTAACTTCGCCATAATATTTATGCAGTTGTTCGATCGAAATTTCTGCACCAATTTTTGCTTGTTGTTCTTCAACAATCTCAGTTGGTGCCACCAAGTCATTGGCATATTGGCTAATGCTTAAATCGGTCATATCAGACTCCTATTTTTGATAACCTGCGTGCCAACGCAATAGGTATTTTTCTAAAAATTGTGCAAATACATCGGCAAGTTTGCCTAAAAGGGCATACAGCAAGATACCCACTAGCACGATATCTGTTTGTAAAAATTCACGCGCATTCATGGTCATATAACCAATTCCAGATTGTGCGGAAATTGTTTCCGCCACAATCAGCAGTACCCAAACCAACCCCAGTGAAAAGCGTAAACCCACTAAAATTGAAGGCATTGCGCCCGGTAAAATAATGTCTTTATACAATTGCCATCTGCTTAATCCATAGCTTTTTCCCATTTCAATCAATTGAGGATCAACTGAACGAATCCCATGATAGGTATTGATGTAGATCGGGAAAAACACACCGACAGCCACTAAAAAGAGTTTTGCAGACTCATCAATTCCAAACCATAAAATAACCAATGGAATCAGCGCCAATGCTGGAATATTTCGGATCATTTGCAAGGTGGTATCCAATAAGTTGGATGCAACTTTTGATGAACCATTAAGCAGTCCCAAAAATAGACCGAGCCCACCACCAACTAAGAGGCCAAGTAGCGCGCGACCAGCACTGACTTTGACGTGCTGCCAAAGCTCACCGCTGACTAAAAGTGCCCAAAACGCTGAGACTACCGCTGTCGGTGCAGGTAAAACACGGCTTTCAAGCAATCCTGTTTTAGACGCAATTTGCCAAATGACAATCAGTAAAATCGGCACAATCCAAGGCAGCAAACGCTGCCCAATTTGTTTCGTTCCACGTGAAACGGCAGTACTTTTGGCTGGAGCAGCATTGTTAATTAAGGCATTCATGCAGGCTCCTGTAATGGTTTTTTATTCTCTTCAGGGGTGTAATTATTGGCAACGATTTCGCCAAATGGTCCAGTCAAATTAGGTTGCGTGAGTTTCTTGCGTGTTTCCAACGGCAGTAATGGGAATACTAGTTCAGCAAAGCGAATAGATTCTTCCAAATGTGGGTAGCCTGAGAAAATAAAGGTATTGATGCCTAAATCTGCATATTCTTGGATACGATCTGCAACAGTCTGTGGATCACCGACCAAAGCCGTACCTGCACCGCCACGAACGAGTCCAACTCCTGCCCAAAGGTTTGGCGATACTTCAAGCTTACTACGATCACCATTATGTAGTTCAGCCATACGGCGCTGACCGACGGAATCCATTTGTTTAAATTTTTTCTGTGCAGCGGCGATCGTCGCATCATCTACATATTGGATCAGTTCATTGGCAGCTTGCCATGCTTGTTCATTGGTCTCACGAACAATGACATGTAAACGAATACCATAATTAAGTTGACGACCTTTGGCATCGGCTTTCGCTTTCACTACTGCAATTTTTTCTTTGACTGCAGCAGGTGGTTCGCCCCAAGTCAAATAGGTATCAACTTGCTCAGCAGCCAATTCAATCGCATCTTCAGAAGAGCCCCCAAACCAGAGTGGTGGGTAAGGCGCTTGAATTGGTGGATAAAGCAGTTTGGCATCATCTACACTTAAACGTTCGCCATGGAAGGTAAATGATTCACCCGTATGTGAACGTTTTAAAATTTCACGCCAAATCGTGGTGTATTCAGCTGCTGTTTTATAACGTGAAGCGTGGTCTTCGTATACGCCATCACCTTTCAATTCTTGCTCATCACCACCTGTAACGAGGTTGAGCAAAACCCGTCCATTGGATAGACGATCAAAAGTTGCAGCCATACGTGCCGCGAGTGCAGGTGTTGTTACGCCTGGACGTAACGCAACCAAGAATTTTAAATTTTTAGTCGCATCAATCAGACTCGCAGCAGTAATCCATGGATCTTCACATGAACGTCCCGTGGGAATGAGTACACCTTCATAGCCCAAATTATCCACAGCTACAGCAATTTGTTTCATATAAGCATGGTCCACTTGGCGAGCGCCTTTGCTTGTGCCTAAATAACGACTGTCACCGTGAGTAGGAATAAACCAGAAGATTTTCATTTCATTCATCCTTAGAAAATATTATTTCGCAGTCCAAACGGCTTGTTTGATATCAATGCTGTTTGGAATAATTTTGAGTTCGCTAAAACGATTGGCCAGTTGTTGCTGATCTGCAATTACTTTTGCTGAAAGCGGTGCTGCACCCGAAGGTCTTGGGCGTCGCTCAATAAAAGTTTGACTAACTTTCGGTTTTAAACCAGTGCTTTGCCCGATGGCTTGTGCTGTTGCGACACGATTGGCTTGTACCCATTTATCAGCAATATTAATTTGCTGGATAATGCCTTTAACTGCTTGAGGATATTTCTTTACAAAATCTGGCGATGCTAAATAGAAGGTATAATTCGGACTTAAACCCTGCCCTGAGGCGAGGATACGCGCCTGATCTTCAACTTGAGCAGAAGCAAAGAATGGGTCCCAAATCGCCCAAGCGTCGACAGCACCTTTTTGAAATGCAGCACGGGCATCAGCAGGGGTTAACCAAATCGGTTGAATGTCTGACCATTGCAAACCAGCTTTACGGACAGCTTGTACCAATAAATAATGCGCACTTGAGCCTTTCTGTAACGCAATACGTTTACCTTTCAACTCATTCAGTTTGGTGATTTTTGAATCTTTAGGCACTAAAATTGCCGAAGCCAACGGCTTGGCTGCTTCATAGGCAATGTAGTACAGCGGTTTATTCGCGGCTTGGGCATATACTGGTGGGGTATCGCCAGTGACACCAACATCCAGAGAACCTACAGCAAGGGCTTCTAAAATTTGAGGACCCGCAGGGAATTCATTCCAAGTGATTTTGGCATTTGGAAATTCTTTCTCATACAATTTCTGTTGTTTGGCGATTGCAAAATTAATAGAACTTTTTTGAAA
Organism: Acinetobacter sp. CE-15; assembly: GCF_051059255.1. Taxonomy (NCBI): domain Bacteria; kingdom Pseudomonadati; phylum Pseudomonadota; class Gammaproteobacteria; order Moraxellales; family Moraxellaceae; genus Acinetobacter; species Acinetobacter sp. CE-15. Next base: position 55,057 of record NZ_CP192737.1, read on the forward strand.
GCCAATACGTAATTCTTTTACCGTTGGATCGATTGCCCACACAGAGGCTGAACCCAGCATTGCGCTACAGATCAACATCGTGGTCATGGCATGAGTCGTTGCATTGAACCATGAGGCTGTGTTTTGTTGTGCGATTTGCTGGGTCATATTAATGTCCTCTTTAACGGCGCTGTTGGCGAAATTAATTCGCTAAAACAGCTGCTTGAATGTTGATTTTATTGGGAATGAGTTTTTGTTGATAAAAAGCATCTGCGACAGCTTGCTGTTTCTTTACCACATCGTTAGAAATTGGAGTCACACCAAAACCCATACGAGAAATTGAGGTATTCAAAATATCAAGCGGTAAGCCCGTCGGTTTTTCTAAGAGTTTTGCCGCATCGGTTTGATGTTGAGACACCCACTGCGTTGTCGTATTCAGTTCATTGACCACAATTTTTAAAACATCGGGATGTTGTTCGGCAAACTTACGATCAGCCAAATAGAATTGGTGGTTGTTGACCAATTTTTGACCTGTCGCAATGACTTTGGCATTGAGTTGTTTTTCAGCAGCAGCAAAGAACGGATCCCAAATGACCCAAGCATCTACAGCACCTTTTTCAAAGGCAGCACGTGCATCAGCTGGTGGTAGGTAGACCACTTGAATATCATCAAGTTTTAAATGATTTGCTTCTAAAACTTTGAGTAAAAGATAATGTACATTTGAACCTTTATTCAAAACTACACGCTTACCTTTTAAATCTTGGACTGATTGAATGGCTGAATCTTTCGGCACAATTAAGGCTTCAGCCAAAGGTGCAGCAGGTTGATTGGCAACATAGACCAGATTTGAGTTTGCAGCTTGGGCGAAAATAGGCGGTGCTTCCCCAGATTCACCAAAGGCCACACTACCGACATTTAAACCTTCTAGCAGTTGAGGACCAGCAGGGAATTCAACCCATTTCACATTTACCCCTTTTTCCTTTAGGGCTTTATCTAAGTCGCCACGTGCTTTGATAATGGGCAAGACCCCATATTTTTGAAAACCGATATTTAAGGTTGTGGTTTCTTGTGGTTTTGAGCATCCAGTAAGCATCATGATGGTGGCAAGGCTAGCACTCATAAGGGTGATTTTTTTCCACGAAGGTTGAAATAAGCTCGCCATGAGTCACGATGCTCCTATAAAGTCAGAAAAAGGCATGAGCATCAGCTTAAAAGGCTTTGTATTTTCAAAAAAATAAGTTTTTAGTGATTGCTAATGAAAAAAACAGATAAATAATTAACTGCTAAGCTTAGTTGTAAATGAGAAATATAAAGTGGATATTCTATAAAAATATAATGTTATAAGAATTTGAAAATTATGATGTTATTTGTATTATTCAATCGCCATATATAGATCCCACTCTCAAGAATAAGAAAATATTCTGCTTGATGGAACCTATAGCGATAAGCTTAGCAGCAAATGTGATAATTGATAGAGAATAAAAAAATTCATCAATTTTAAGCAATTGATTTTTTAAAGACCATCGAATTACGTTGATAGTTATACAGCGCTTGTCGGGCTTCGGGTAAATCATCAACATTGGCCAGTTCAAATCCATGCTCTAAGAACCAGTGTGCGGTTCGCGTGGTTAATACAAACAGTTGTTGAATACCCAATTGACGTGCATTTTCTTCTAGGAAATGCAAAATTTGGCTACCACGATTAGATTTGCGATAGCTTGGGTGTACGGCTACACAAGCAATTTCGGCCGATTGCACTTCATTGTCTGTTGATGGAATCGGGTAGAGCGCAGCACAGGCGAGAATTGTTCCATCTCGTTCAATGACGGCAAACTTTTCGATTTCATTTTCTAAACGTTCGCGTGAGCGATAGACTAAAATACCTTCATCTTCCAAAGGGCGTAATAGATTAATCAAACCGCCAACATCACCAATATTTGCCATACGAACTTCTTCATAATGGGCATCGGTGATCATGGTGCCATGTCCATCACGGGTGAAGAGCTCTTTAATCAATGCACCATCATCGCTATAGGAAAGCAGATGAACGCGATTTACGCCTTTTAGTGAGGCTTCTTTTGCATTGTGCAAATGCAAAGCGATTTCAAAATTTGAATCTTGGTATTTTTCAATATGCTTATCGAGTTGTTGCGGGGTAATTTCACGTCTCAATTGCCCGTATTCATCCATTAAGCCCTGTTGATTGCCTAAAAAAATCAATTTATCGGCTTTGATATGAATGGCCGTTTTTGTCGCAACTTCTTCCGCAAGCAAGTTAAATACTTCACCTGTGGTGGAATACCCTGTAGGGCCAAGTAACACAATATTTTGATTGCCTAAATGGCCTTGAATGGCTTCAGTATCAATCGTGCGAACTTCGCCAGTGAGTTGGAAATCGACACCATCACGAATGCCATACGGCTTTGCTGTGACAAAATTACCTGAGACCACATCAATGCGTGCGCCAAACATAGGTGAATTGGCAAGCCCCATAGACAATAATGCTTCGATTTGTAGACGAATCGAACCAACGGCACTCATGACACAAGGCAGCGATTCGCGTGTGGTGACACGACGGTTGATATGGATCGGGCTTTGAATTTTATTGTGAAGCAAGTTGGCCGTAATTTGCGGGCGGGCGCCGTGGACTAAAATGAGTCGTATGCCCAATGAATGCAGTAGCGCAATATCATGAATAATATGCTGAAAATTTTCATGTTCAACGGCTTCACCACCAAACATCAATACAAAAGTTTTACCACGATGGGCATTGATATAGGGTGCAGAGTGACGAAACCAATGCACGTATTCTTGCGTTGTGCTTTGTATTGTTTCTAAACTGTCGGTTTGCATGCCTATCTCAGTATTGATGATTGCGATACAGCGATTCTAAACAAAAATAGTGCAAGAATAATAGGGTCTGCTGATAATTCGTCTATGTTTGCGACTATGCGGTTTTTTAGGTGATACGAGGCACGAAATACGAAATTTAGTCATTCTAAATGATGAGAAACATCGTTTCGCAAGGTAACGAAGTAGCGGCAAAAAAACACGCTAGTCCTGAAAGGTTGTAGCTAAAATTATCTCAGTCTGCGTTATGAAACTCGAAAATAGTCTCGCTATTCCCTTCGTTTCCTGCCTTGCCTGCTCAATTTTATTCTACAACGCAAGCCATTTATGAAATGCCAACAGACCCTAATCAATAAAAAAAGCACTCGAACGTGGGAGGACGAGTGCAAAAGGGTCATATGAGTGTTGCGATTCAGATTGGATTATTGAGTTAAAAACCAAATATTTTAAGGATTACTGTTCATTGAAATGACATAATCTAATCTTTTCATTTTGAACAATTTACTGAGGATATTTGCCTTTTTAGCTAATTCAATAATTAACCAGTTCAGATTAAATCTAATCGTAAAATATAGAGAAACTATGGAGATATAAATGAAAGTATGTAGTTTATTTATTTGCCCAATCAATTAGATTTTAATCATATTCTCAAAATGTGAAAAAACCCAAGCTGAGTTGGGTTTAAAAGTTAAAATATAGACATTAACCAATCACACGAATAATACGATTATTTCGCTCATTTACCAGCACATAATCACCATTTACTTTATACCATTGCTGATATCTTCCAGGTTTAGGTAACTGACGGTAGTTTTTATAATTGACATGATAACGCGACGAATTGAATTGAGTCGGGAAGTATTGCCCAGAGCGCCAGCGCTGACTCGAATTTACTCGGTTGTCATAATGGTTGTTGTTATTCCAACGATTGTCATATTTATGATCCCAATGGTTTTGTTGATAGCGATTGTGATCATTTCGATGATAATCATGCGGTGCAGCCATCGCAGACGTTGCAATCAGCGCACTCATCGATAAAGCCAGTGTCATTAAGATATTTTTCATTTGATTCACCTGAATTGAACTTTTGTCCTTTGATCTAATCAAATTACTCAATAATTTGAGATAAACGGTGAGCAAGATTTAGGTGAATTGTGAAATGTATGAAGACTTGATGAAGAGACCCATTGGGGGTTTTTCTTTTCATAAATAAAAAAGCCCAAAAAAGAATTTGGGCTGTAAATATCGTAGTTTGGATATTATCGAATCACACGGATAATATGATGGTTGCGTTCATTAACCAGTACATAACGACCATCTACTTTATACCAGCGTTCAAACTTAGCTGGTTGATGCAGGTTTTTGTATGCACGATAATCATTTACGTAATAGCGATTGTCATGGTAACGATCAGGTAAAATAACTCCTTCTCGCCATTCAAATTTTTCATGTGATGCAACAGGGCGATGATTTTGACCATGATCCCAGTCAGCCATTGCTGAAGTAGCAACTAAGGCACTGAGTGATAGTGTGATTGCGCTTAGAACTTTTCTCATTTGAATCGACCTTTTCAGACGGATGCTTTATCCGATCATTCAAATTACAATTTAAGTTAAGATAAAAAATGGAGAAATATCATCTAATTGTCAATTTTATGGAGGTTTCTAGCGTTTTTTTAAAACAGATTGTAAAAGCTGAAATTTAGACAAAAAAAAGCTCAAACAAAAAGGTGTTTGAGCCTATGAAACCAAAATATTAAAAAAACTACATTCCTCGGATATTCACAATATTATTATTGTCTGAGTCGACCAAGATATAGTCATTGTTAATCTTATACCACTGTTGATTACGTGAAGGTTTTGGAAGATTTTCGTCTTTATAATCAACTTTATAACTATTACCACGATAATGTTGTGGCATTACATAACCCATTTGCCATTTGTGCTGTTGCAAACGTTTTACACCACGTTCTTCACGTTCACGACGTTGTTCTTGAATGTTGTCATCGTCATTACCACGATCACGATGATTGCGTCCACGATCTCCACGGTCACTTTTGCCACGATCAAAACCATTGTCATCGTCAAAATGAGGACCTGCACTGCTGATCTGAGCCGTCAACAGCATTGATAAAGAGATGGCGATGATCGCTAAAATCTTTTTCATAATCGTCCTCGCTTATTCAATATGTTTATTTTGACCTCACTACTGTACTGCTAAATTGCAGAGAAACTGTGAAGAAAGTTCAGTTTTTCATTTAAAATGACAGACATAATAAAAACATATTTATGTAAAAGTGAAAAGGGTTATTGCAAAGCTTTGAGCTGTAATGCATCGCAGCAAATTTTTTTTAGCGGAATATGTGACTAAAAAATGTAAATATTTATGAAAATAAACTTGTATGCAGGCTTAGAGAGATGACCCCGCTATAAATTGAGCCTGAATGATTAATACCACTGCTGATTCATCTGCTTTAAACAATTGATTGCTTTGATCATCTCTTTAGCTTGATGGGCATCATCTAAGGCCTGAATAAACTGATTTGGGAGCTGTAATTGTTCGATAGAACGAATCATCTCTACTTTATGTTTTAAATCTTTCATAAAAAAACGCCTCAAATGGATCTGCTTAACTTGAGTAACACTATAGAGGAAGCGTTATTATTTAAGAAACTGAATAAAGTTATAGTTTTTATTGGGTAAAGCGATTTTGATGTGGGCTTTTATTAAATTTTTATTTTCACTCTGTGATCAATATTTTAAATGACAGGATCTCTTATGATTTTCTCCACGCTTCGAAAAGCGCGGAGAAACAGACCCTAATCTTGTGCGTCGATACTCTCACCATTCAACGCAAGGCTATCATCTCCCATGAGGTAGAGATAAGCAGGCATGATGGCTTCAGGTGATGGTAAAACTTTTGGATCTTCATCAGGATAAGCTTTGGCACGCATAGCGGTACGGGTCCCACCTGGGTTGATACAATTATATCGAATATTTGGATAAGTATTTTCTTTAGCAAATATTTTACTGACCGCTTCAATCGCAATCTTTGAAACCGAGTAAGCGCCCCATTGCGCACGTGCTTCACGTCCTACACCAGAGCTGGCGAAAACAACTGATGCATTTTCTGATTTTTCCAGTAAAGGCAGTAATTCTTGGGTGAGCACAAAGGGTGCACGTAAATTCACCGCCATCACATCATCCCAAACCTCTTCTGGATAATGTGCCAACTCAACACGCTCTCCTAAGATTCCGGCATTATGCAAAATACCATCTAAGCGGCCAAATTGTTGCTCTAGAGTATCGACAAGCAGTTCATAGTCACGTGAAGAGGCAGTAGAAAGCTGCAAAGGAAGAATGGCAGGTTGCGGGGCACCAAGTGATTCAATTTCATCATAAATGACTTCAAGTTTATTGAGCGTGCGACCATGTAACACGACTGTTGCGCCGTGTAAGGCGTAGCTGAGCGCAGCTGCACGTCCAATACCGTCTCCCGCACCCGTAATAAGGATAATTTTATCCTTCAATAAATCTGGGCGAGGTTGATATTCTGAATACTTCATGGGAGACCTCCTATAGTTGTTATGATGTCATTTAGGCTTTGGACGCAATGTCGTTACCCGATCAAACAATGTTTCTCATCATTTAGAATGATTAAATTTTATATGTCTTACTTTACACTGTTGGAAAAGAACTGCTTCTCGTAAAGCGAGCCGAAGTGCCAACAGAGCTATCTTCTATATAAAAACATTGAAACATCATATTCAAGATGTTTCAGTGTTATTTATCATGTTGTTGGGTAAATTGAATGATTTTCTTGGACTTTAACTATTCACAAGTTTTCGAATAACTTGATGTAATTCATCGACATTCTCTACGATACAGTCGGCTTGCCAAGCATTTAAATCATCTTTGTACTGTAATGGTAAATAACCATATGCTGCGAGGATTGTATACATTTGCGCATTACGTCCTGCATCAATATCGCGCGGATGATCACCCACATAAATACATTGTTCAGGTGCAATCTCAATTTGCTTTGCTGCCAGATACATTGGCTCAGGATCTGGTTTGGTCTGAGCGACATCTTCAGGACAGACCAGAACAGCGCAACGTTGTGTGAGGTTCAATGCGTTCAATAATGATTCACTTAACCAACGTGGTTTATTGGTCACAATACCCCAAGGGATCTGTTGGCTTTCTAACTCTGCCAAAAGTGGATACATACCAGCAAACAGGTCTGTGTCTACAGCAATGTCATCACCATACTGATCTAAAAAGCGTTGGCGATGTGCTAGAAAGACTGGATCATCTACTTCAAGCTCTGGATAAACCAGTTTTACCATTGCGCGTGCACCCTCAGAAACCTGAGTGCGGATCAAATCCGCATCAACCACTGCGCGTCCTTCTTCTCGACACATATTTTGAATAATACGGATAAAATCCGCAGCCGTATCAATCAGTGTTCCGTCTAAATCAAAAAGAACAGCTTGCATCAAACACCTTCATTCACAGTATAAACCATGTAATTCACATCAACATTGGGCGCAAGCCAGTAATGCTTTGTGAGTGGGTTGTAGTGTAAGCCAGTCATATCTTTAAGTTTTAAACCTGAGTTACGAATGTCATCTGCAAGTTCAGACGGTTTAATAAATTTATGATAATCATGGGTGCCTTTTTTCAATAAACGTAATACATATTCCGCACCAATAATTGCGAATAAATAAGACTTAGGATTACGGTTAATTGTTGAGAAAAACACATGACCATTTGGTTTAACTAACTTTTGACACGCTTGGATGATGGATGCTGGGTCAGGAACATGTTCTAGCATTTCCATACATGTAACAATATCGTATTGTCCTGCTTGCTCTTCTGCGAGTTGTTCCACAGGAACCTGGCGATATTCAATATTTTGAACATTTTCCTGTTCAGCGTGTAAGCGAGCCACATTCAATGGCGCTGCCCCCATATCGATACCTAAAACATCGGCACCACGACGCGCCATACTTTCAGCCAAAATCCCGCCGCCACAGCCCACATCAAGAATCTTTTTGCCTGTAAGACCATTGGCATGTTCATCAACCCAGTTTAAACGCAGTGGATTGATTTGATGTAAAGGTCTGAACTCAGAGTGTTGATCCCACCATAAAGCAGCAAGTGCTTCAAATTTAGCAATTTCCTGTGGATCAACATTAAGTTGCGACATGCCGGGCACCTCTAAGTAAATTGTTTTAATCAAAAATTAAGTTCAGTTATGCTAGTGTTTGTTAACACTTCGTCTATTTATGAAATATCAACAGACCCTAGTGTAACCATAAATCCAGAAAAAGCGATGAATCGTGTAAAAAACTTCACAGAAGGAAAACGATTTTCCCATATTTGTTTTATAGTGAATGCATAAGCTATACGAGATGACTACGAGGACAATAAAGTCAATGAAAAAATTTATTTTAGGTGGCATGACTGCCATGGTGATGGCGTTTTCTGTAAATGCCATGGCTGCCGATTTTGTTGCAGGTAAAGATTATACCGTGGTGCAAAACCCAGGAAAAGTTTCAGTTCCGGGTAAAATTGAAGTACGTGAGTTTTTTTGGTATGGATGCCCTCACTGCTTTACATTAGAACCGCATATGCAAGCGTGGTTAAAGAAGATCCCTAAAGATGTTAACTTTATCCGTACACCTGCAGCTATGAATCCATTATGGGAACAAGGTGCTCGTGCATATTATGTGAGTGAAGCATTGGGTGTACGTAAACGTACGCATTTGCCTTTATTCCATACCAATCATGCAGGTAATCAGCAAGTTCTACAAAAAGATGCTTTTGCTAAATTCTTTACTCAGTACGGTGTGCCTGAGGCGAAATTTAACAGTATGTATAGTTCTTTTGCGATCACTGCAAAAATTGCTGAATCAAACCAATTGGCACAACAGTACCAGCTTTCAGGGGTGCCTGCTGTTGTGGTAAATGGTAAATATGTGGTTCAAGGTGAAGATGGTAAAGTGACGCAAGTTGTTGACTATCTGATCAATAAAGAACGTAAAGCCAAATAAGCTTTGCTGTTTTTAAAACCCGCAATTGAATTGCGGGTTTTTTTATTGCTGGTGATATACAGACGAGTTTGGGAAATAAATTAAGCTCTATCTCGGTCCCAATTTTCGATGCCTTTAAAAATTAAGCGGATTTGCGTCACCGATTGTTTTTTAAGGACCATTTTTTGTAACTCAAGTTCGATGCCTGAGTATTGGCGAGATAAGTTAATCCATGACATTGCCCAAGTAAAAGATAAATTAATCAAAATATTGGTGATCACTTTTAAATCATTTTCATCATGAAAATTTGCGATAACTTCAAACTTCTTTAACGCGTTGGCAAGGTCATCGTTTAGGAAGTCAATTTCACGGGCGATGGCTTTACGCACAACTTCTGAACCACCCCAACGTTCCGCGATCATAAAAATCCATTGTTGCGAACTGCTGTCTACAGCCTCAAAAAACAGTGCCATGCTGGTTTTGGTTTTCGCTTCAGGATGCGCTAGGCCTTTGCCTAATTGATGTAGGACATTCTTTAAATAAAGCGCAACTTGATCCACCAGCTCTTTGCCCAACTCATCCATATCTTGGAAATGGCGATAAAACGCTGTCGGAACCAAACCAACTTCACGGGCAACTTCTCGCAAACTGATACTCGAAAATGAACGACCCGATGTGCTTAAGGTTAAAGCAGCATCAAGTAAAGCCTGACGGCTTTGCTGTTTTCGTTCATCGCGTATCGACATTCTGGTATCCAAAGATTTTTGTTGTGATGAGTCTATCAAAAATAAAAACAAATTAAACGACGAATGTCAGTGTACAGGTGTTGACTGATTTAAAAAATGATTATAGTGTACATATGTTCACTAAAAGAACGTTTGTTCACTCAATAAATAGCAAGCACAAAGAGGAACGTCACATGAGTAGCTATATGCAGTATCAGCCAGAATGGGTTCGTGAGGATTTTGTCGATTTTATCGCTGAAAAAATCAATCCTGTTTGGGCTTGGAAAAAGGTAAAAGCCACGATTATTAAAACTCGTGCATTAAGCCCTGATTTTTATCAAATTCAATTACGTCCAAATCGTAATTTTAAGCATCATCAGTTTAAAGCGGGACAATCTGTTCTTGTAACTGTTGAAATTGCGGGTGTGCGTCAACAACGTAGTTACTCTGTGGTTAAATTTTTGAATAATGGCGATATGATCATTGCTGTAAAACAGCAGGGTAAAGTCTCCAATGCACTGAGCCAAATGGCTTTTGGTAGCATTGTTGAGTTGTCACAAGCTCAAGGTGATTTTGTTTTAGCTCAAGACGCGTCACCATTGTTATTGATTGCGTCAGGCAGTGGAATTACCGCAATCCATTCTTTGTTGCTTGAAGCACTTAAAGATTCAAATCGTCCAATTGATTTAATTTATTTTAGTCGTGATGAGGCTTTTCATGCAGATCTAGAGCAGCTTTATCAGCAACACGCATTGTTAAATTATCACTATATTCACACCGCTCAACAAAAGCAGCATTTAACCATCGAGTTATTGGAAAGTTTGGTTCCTGATTTCCAACAGCGTCAAAGCTATGCGTGTGGTGCAAGTGCAATGATGCAAAGCATCAATCAAATTTTTCAAGATTTGAATATCACAGATCGTTTGAAACAAGAGTATTTCCAGATTGCGGTAGATGAAAGCCTAGAAGCACAACCGATTGTTTTTTTACGCTCACAACAAGAGTTTGCTGCGAAATCAAACCTACTTGAAAGTGCTGAACAAGCGGGATTAAAGCCAACTCATGGTTGTCGTATGGGGATTTGTAATACCTGTACCTGTACCAAAGTGAGTGGTTCGACTAAAAATATGCTGACAGGTGAAATTGACCATGCTTCAAATACACAGATCAAATTGTGTATCAGCCAAGCGATAAGCCCTGTGGTCATTAATCTGTAAATTAAAGCAATCATTTCAATAAATTTAAACAACTTCTCGGTCTGTTGAACCTAGGCGTAGGAAGTTGTACCCAAAATTCAGCTAAGGCTTCTAAAAATGAAGTGCTGAGGAGCAAGACAATGAATATGTCAGTTACTTTTCCAAACAGTAAATCGAAACATTTAAACCCAGAACAAACCGCAGAGTTTGGTCGCCGTGTTGATGAAATCCGTCGTGAAATCATGGACAGTTTAGGTGAACAAGATGCCAAGTATATTTATAAAATCCGTAATTTTGTCCGTTATAGTGAAATTGCTTCACGTGCTATGTTGATGTTTGGCGGATGGATTCCACCTGTTTGGGTGGTGGGTACGGGATTGCTGGGAATTTCCAAAATCGTAGAAAATATGGAGCTGGGTCATAATGTTATGCATGGTCAATTCGATTGGTTAAATGACCCAAGTTTGAATGGTGCAAACTACGACTGGGATACCATGGCAACAGGTGATGATTGGAAATACACACATAATTATGTGCATCACACCTATACTAATATTGTGGGTAAAGATCATGATGTGGGTTATGGTTTACTCCGTGTTAGTGAATCACAAAAATGGGAACCGCGCTTTTTGTTTAATATCCCTTTAGCGATTCAATTGATGGTGTTTTTTGAATGGTATGTTGGCTTACAAAATCTACATTTGGAAGATGCGCTGATCTATAAAACAAAAACTTGGAAACAGGTCTGGGCAGATGCGGCAAAATTTCGTAAAAAAGCCCGCCGTCAAATTCTAAAAGATTATGTGTTTTTTCCTGTGATTGCAGGCCCCAATGCTTTGCCAGTGTTAGCTGGGAATGCCATTGCCAATGTGATCCGCAGTTTGTGGTCTTCAGCGGTAATCTTTAATGGTCATTTCACTGAAGATGCAGAGACTTTTGAAGCAGATAATGTGGAAAATGAAACCCGTGCTGAATGGTATTTACGTCAGATTCGTGGTTCTAGTAATTTTACTGGAACAGACTGGTTGCATATTTTGAGTGGGAATTTAAGTCATCAGATTGAACATCATTTGTTCCCTGATATGCCAGCCAATCGTTATTCAGAAGCTGCTCCAAAAATTAGAGCTTTATGTGCAGAATATGGCATCAATTATAATGAAGCAGATTTCCTGAAACAATTTGGCAGTGTATGGGTGCGTTTAGCCAAATGCTCTTTGCCAAATAGTCTGACAGCAACCATTACTCAGTCTTTACAAAAGTTGAAGGGTATTTTTGCTTAAACAAAGTTTTTGCGATGTGTAAGCATTGGTGTTGCTAAGGTGTTTATCTCGCTTCATTCAACTGGTGCAATAGCTGTTGAAAATAGATCCTCAATTGTTGTTAGAAGAACCTTATTGAGTTAAATAAGGTTCTTCTATTGCTTTTAATGCGATGTTTTAGATTCAGTGATTTTTAATTTTTTGGCTAAATTTCGAAAATTTTAAAACGTGGTTTGTATATCTATCTTTTTGTATAGACGTTTATTTAAGTCACCACATATAGATTTAGCGAGCAATTTCAAAAACCACCATCTTGTAACAAAACCATCTCTCTTGGATCTGTTATAATAAGTCGCAATATTTTTTGAATCCCATAAGGACAAGCTATGCGTATCGACCAACGTGCATTAGATCAATTACGTGAAGTTAAAATTACCCGTAACTACACCCGTTATGCGGAAGGTTCAGTATTGGTTGAATTTGGTCATACAAAAGTGCTGTGTACTGCAAGTATTGACAATTCAGTGCCACGTTTCTTAAAGGGTCAGGGCCAAGGTTGGGTGACTGCGGAATACGGTATGTTGCCACGTTCTACCCATACACGTAGCGACCGTGAAGCTGCTCGCGGTAAGCAATCTGGTCGTACTCAAGAAATTCAACGTTTGATTGGTCGTAGCTTACGTGCAATGGTGGATTTGAAAAAATTGGGTGAAAACACCATTACCATCGACTGCGATGTGATTCAGGCAGATGGTGGTACACGTACTGCTGCAATTACGGGTGCTGCGGTTGCATTAATTGATGCTATGAATGTACTTCTTGAGAAAAAGAAAATTAAGCATGATCCATTAAAAGGGCTTGTTGCTGCGATTTCTGTCGGCATGTATCAAGATGAAGTATTGCTTGATCTTTGCTATGAAGAAGATTCTAACTGTCAAACAGACTTGAATGTGGTGATGACTCAAGCAGGTGAGTTTATTGAAATTCAAGGGACTGCAGAAGAAAAACCATTTACACGCGCTCAGTCCAATGCAATGCTTGAAATGGCTGAAAAAGGTATTCAGGAATTGGTAAAAAAACAACAAGAAGCGCTTGGTTGGTAATTCTAAAATATTGATATATTTTTATAAACAAAACGCATCTTCGGATGCGTTTTTTATTGCATAAAATTGTTTTAACCTAAGTTGCTTATTTTTTAAATTAAAACAAATATTTGATATTCATCGTTTTTTAAAAAATATTCATCAAACTGCCATAAAAACTTCACTCTAGCGTCATAGCAGTTGTATTGACTATCCCTACCTTTATTTCATGGATAGGACAATGCGAAATTTTTTGCTGATTTTAGTGACCAGTCTGAGTGTCTTACTCAGTGCTTGTAATGATGATAATGAAAGCTCAACGACGAATCCACAGCCACCCGCTGCTTGTAAAGTACATTGCGCACCATAATAAAAAATAAGGAAATAGAGATGAACCGTCGTGATTTTTTAGTCAATTCAACAAAAACAATATTTGGTACAGCCGCTTTAGCCAGCTTTCCAGCCAGCATCCAAAAAGCTTTAGCCATTGACGCCAAAGTCGAAACAGGCACGATTAAAGATGTAAAACATGTCATCATTTTGACGCAAGAAAATCGCTCGTTTGATAATTATTTTGGAACGTTAAAGGGTGTTCGTGGGTTTGGTGATCGTTTTACGATTCCGCTATCCGACAACCGTAAGATTTGGGAACAATACGATAAAGATAAGAATAAAATCTTTCCCTATCATTTAGACAGCACGCGTGGCAATGCACAACGTGTTAGCGGTACGCCACACTCATGGACAGATGGGCAATTTGCTTGGAACCATGGGCGTATGGGCAATTGGGTACAGTATAAACAACCCCAATCTATGGGATATTACAAACAAAAAGAAGTTGAATTTCAGTTCTCACTTGCCAACGCCTTTACCCTGTGTGATGCATATCATTGTGCAATGCATACAGGAACCAATTCGAATCGTATGTTCTTATGGGCAGGTTCAAACGGTCCGAAAGCTGCGGGTGTTGCCAGTGTCGTAAATGACTTGGACAGTATTGGTGCATCAAGCACAGGCTATGATTGGACAACCTATCCTGAGCGCCTACAACAAGCGGGTGTGACGTGGAAAGTTTATCAAAATATGCCAGATAACTTTACCGACAATCCTTTGGCTGGCTTTAAACAATATCGCCGTGCCAATGAGTTGTCTGGTAAACCTGTAAACAATGACAGCACGTGTCCTGCTTATGATCCAGCCATTGATGCAACACAACCGTTGTATAAAGGGATTGCCAATACGATGCCTGATGGTGGATTTCTTGCTTCATTTAAAGATGATATTGCCAAAGGTCAATTACCTCAAGTCAGTTGGATGGTTGCACCTGCGGCCTATAGTGAGCATCCAGGACCATCAAGCCCTGTACAAGGTGCTTGGTATATTCAGGAAGTTTTAAACGCTTTAACGGAAAACCCTGCAATTTGGAGCCAAACGGTTTTATTGGTCAACTTTGATGAAAATGATGGCTTTTTTGACCACGTTCCATCACCAAGTGCACCTTCAAAAGACGCTTCAGGTGTGATGCAAGGTAAAACCACTTTGAGTGATGAACAAATCTCATATGAATACGCTACGCATCCTAAAGCTTCAGCAGGACAACCTAACTTTACTGATCCTAAAGTCAGTAATGGTGTGGGAGTCTATGGTCCAGGAATACGCGTACCTATGTATGTGATTTCTCCCTGGAGCCGTGGTGGTTGGGTAAATTCACAGGTTTTTGATCATTCGTCTGTTATTCGTTTCTTAGAGCAACGTTTTGGCGTGCAAGAACCGAATATTAGTCCATATCGCCGTGCTGTATGTGGTGATTTAACAACAGCTTTTGACTTTAAAAATCCAAATACCACAGCTATTTCGGACTTGATGGGTAAAAAAACCAAGAATGATGCAGATGCGATTCGTAATGCGCAAGCGCTATTGCCGCCGGTTTCCCGTCCTTTAAGTCAGGTCTATCCTGTTCAAGAGTTAGGAACACGATTGTCTCGGGCATTGCCTTATATTTTACATAGTAGTGCGAAAGTTGATGTGGCAACAAAAACGGTGAAGTTAATGTTCTCCAATACAGGAACACACGCTGCAGTTTTCCATGTTTATGACAAATTGAATTTAGATGCGATTCCTCGTCGTTATATGGTTGAAGCAGGTAAGCAATTGGACGATGTATGGAAAGCTTCAAATGGACTATATGATTTATGGGTGTTGGGTCCAAATGGCTTCCATCGTGGCTTTGCAGGTGATTTAGCCAAGTCTGCACAAATAGAGGCATTGCCAGAAGTGCGTGTATGTGTTGAAGAATGTGATCCTAAACTCTATTTAAAAGTTCGTAATGACGCTACGAAAACAGCAAAATTGACAGTGAAAGCCAATGCTTATCTACCCAATAAGACATGGAATATCGAAACGGCTTCTACAGAAAAGGAGTTGAATTGGAATATGTCTGATTTCGGTGGTTGGTATGATTTTACTGTAACAATAGAGGGCGATAGCACCTTTAAACGTCGTTTTGCTGGGCGTATTGAAACGGGTAAAGATTCATTTTCTGACCCTTATATGGGATTTATAGAATCTTAATTTTAAATAGCTGAATTTTTATAATTTAAATAAGGTGCGAATTGCACCTTATTTTTAGTTGATAGAAGGCCACATAATTTGCGCAAACTTACATGATTAAGATTCCAATCATCTATTTACGTCAATAGATACATAAATCAGCTGAAATCCCTTGTTTCGTATACAGACTCTACAAATCTTTTCATCAACCGATATTTAGAATATTTCAAACTTTAGCAAATGGCAGGCTTATGAAAATACTCATTGTTCTATTCGCAGTGATTACCTTTGTATTGATGGCTGGAGATCCACGCCGTGAAGATTTCGAAAGCAAAGAATTTGACGCAAAAAATAATGAACCGCAACAACATGCTGAACAGCAGCATGATCAAGAAGACTCTGGAGAACCTTCTTGATCATTTGGGCAGGACTAGCTTTCAGCTTTAGATTTTAACATCTGATAAGTGAAATTCTTACCATTTAACACATCCATATTCATGTCTTTATACTGTTGTAGAATCTCAGCTTGATTAAATTCACAAGATTTTTGCGTTTGTGTGCCTGTTTGATGAACAGTGCTATAACAAGAACCCACCTTATTCACAAAAGCATAGTAAGGTGAAAGGGGAATATGCGCAGCTTCTAATACTTTGGGTGCTAAGAAATGTGCTGCCACAAAAGGCCCTTTAAATTGCTTTTGATCAATGGGGAAATTTGCCCAAACTGCAAGCGGTGTTTCAAAGAAGCGCACATCTTTTTTCTCAGCTTTTTCTTGCGCTGATTTAAAGAAGCCATACTCATCGTAAACGCTTTGTAAGTTGGGTAAATGGTCACCAAAGAAAATCACAATTGTTGGGCGATCAAGCTGTTTAACATGCTCAATCAGGGTTTTAAATTTATCGTCAGCACGTTGCATACCCGTTAAATAAGTATTCAGCGCGCGTTTACTGTTCTCACTCACACCATCTTTGGTGATTTTAAAATGGTCTTTACCAAAGCGATCATCACTGTACATTGGATGATTTTCAACACTGATCGCATAGATAAATTGCGGTTTATCAGTGTTTTTAAGCTGATTTTCAATGCTGTTATAAATCAAATCATCAGTAGCCCAACCCGCAGCATTGATATATTTGGCGCGGTCAGCCATGTTGATCATATTTTCAATTGAAGTAAAACGGTTAAAACCTAGATTTTGATAAACTGCGCTACGGTTATAAAAATATTTGCCGTTGTTATGCATTGCAGTTGTTTCATAACCCAATGTATTTAAATACATCGGTAATGAATAAGTTGGACGTTTTAATTTTGATACATAAGCCAGTTCATTATGATTTAAATAGGTATTTAGACTGGTTAACACTTCAAACTCAACGTTAGCAGTTCCTCCACCAAAACTTGGAGACAATAAGCTAGAAACCTGATTTTTATTAATCGTTGGGGTGATGTTAGGTGGAATGCTTTTGTCTAATTTTCTGGCATCCCAATGCGACTCGCTCATCACAAAAACGATATTTGGCAATAACTTTTGTTGTGACGGATCATCTGATGCTAGATTCGCTGTAGATTCTTCATCATGTTCAACCGCCATCGGTTGATAAAAAGCAGCAACTTTTTCTTCAGGAATAACTTGTGTTTGGAAAATTTTATTGTTTAAGCCATCTACGGTTTTGGAAAAGAAGAAGGTCGAAAAACCTAAGTATTTAATGGTTAGATGATCACCAATCCAGTCACCACGGGTATTGGGTAAATATTTTGCATATTGGCAAATTGAATTTTTTGCTGCATTGGCACAAGCTTCACTAAAATTATTTTTAAAATTCGCAGTGATAAAGAAACCAAGGATGGCAAAAGATAAAATGCTGTTTGTCAGGAGAAGAGGCTTCGTCCCTAATTTTTCTTTTTTATAGAGAAATACAAATAGTCCAATAAACACCACAATTGCTGCAAAGACTGCAATTTTGAGCATGATTGGAGAGGCGATAAAGGTTTCTTTAAATAATAAAAAATCACTAGGAACTAAACTTGCAGAAAGATATTGCTCTTTCTTGATATTGATAAAGCTCAGTAAAAAAATAATAAATTGACTAAGTAAAATGGTCGCAAAGGTTTTTCTTAGGATTAAATAAAATAAACTAATAAAGGCGTAGTTTAAGAGAATTGAAAAGCCATATTTATACAGACGTGGTTTTAGATAGATGTCACGTAATTGAAAGAAACGCGTGATATCTTCTTGATATAAGAAAAAAGCAAATACAGATAAAAAAGCGACAAGTAAAAACAAAACTTGTTGTTTCAAAGTCTTCATTGGCCTAATTACAGGAATGTATTGGAAGCCAAAGATTATAGGCTTATTCAGACGGCTTTTCTATGTAAAAACTGCTTGTTTTGTAAGCAAAATTAAAACTAATCAATAAAAAATAGCAAACTAAAGCATCAACGTTGCCCAAAGAATGTAGATATCCTTTGGGCAATTTTTTTTACTGGCTTACACGTTGTATCGCTTCATCATAAGTCGCGCTTGGTTTGTATTGATTGGCCAATTGGTAATGTTGCTTAGCTTGGGCATAATCTTGATTATTTTCATAGATTTTACCCATATTATAGTGAGAATAAGCTTTGGTATTGTTATTGGTTGCCAAAGCAATGGCTTTTTGATTTGCCCATAAAGCTTCTGAGGAACGATTGAGCTTTTGATAAGCAACAGCAAGATTACTATAGGTCTGGCCAACATTTGGATTGTAGTCGATAGACTGTTGATAGAGCATTGCAGCTTGTTCAATCTGGTTGTTTTGATAGGCTTTATCCGCACTTAAATTAAGTGTCTTGGCTCGTTTTTGCGCATCTGCTGAGACAGGAACGATATTTACCCGAGTGGTTTGATTTTGATAATTTGATACTGTTGAACCCACTTGGCTTGCGTTAACTGTGGTTCCTGAAATACGATTGATGTCTTGAATTTCACCTTCAGGGCTAATGCGGAATACAGTCCATAGATTACCCGTTTGACCAGTCGGAATATAATAAGAACGAATCAGTGATTCACCTGCATAGACCATGACTTTGGCTTGGCTATTGGATAAATTGGTCGTAGTTGGTTGAGTCCGATCAGAATAGTCATGTACTGAATACACATAATATTGACCTTCTAAACGTTTATCAATCGTGACGGTTTCAGGACCATAAGAGTCGGTGTCATCCACATCCAGATTTGCAGCCAAACCTTGTTTACTGTCCCAATATACATGCTGATTTTTATAACTTAAGTGTGAATCGAGATCTAAAGGATTTTGCCCCCAATTCAGTACAATTCGCATACTGTTGAGATCTTTGAGTACAGGACTTAAGGCGTAGGTCATGCCATCACATGGACATTTTGCAACCAGTGTTGAATAACCTGATTTTTTGATAATCAGTAAATTATCTGAACTGTCTATAGTATTACTATTGACTGAGGCTCGGCCGCTTGTATTGGTAGAACTTGAAGCAGAGCGCTCACCATTTTTTTGCAAAATCACTTCAGCATTGGCAATATTTTGATCTTTCACTGTTGCACTTAACACATGCACATTGACGGTGCCTGCATGGCTCAAGATCGGAATAATGGATGCGAATAGTGATGAATATAAAATATGTTTTTTCATTGTTTATCTCTTTTGTTGATGCACATAATTTGATTGTTATTTAGAAGGTCTTTTGCATAAAATTAGCTGATTATTTATTGACTCATCGTTATATTTTGTAATAAAAAAGCAGTATATAGATACTGCTTTATGACCGAATATGATTGAGTGATTAGTCATTAAAACGCATAGATAAATCAATCGCTTTAACATCTTTGGTTAATACACCCATCGAAATATAGTCAACACCTGTTTGTGCAACTTGACTTAAATTCTCAAGGGTTATATTCCCAGAAGCTTCTAATTTACAACGCCCTGCAACATGTTTAACTGCATCAATCATTTGTTGTTGGCTAAAATTATCTAGCATGACGATATCTGCTTTGGCTTTAAGTGCTTGATTCAGTTCATCCCATGTTTCAACTTCGACTTCAACAGGCTTACCTGGTGCGATTTGATGCGCTTTGGCAATTGCTTGAGCGATGCCACCGGCAGCCATGATGTGATTTTCTTTGATTAAGAATGCATCGAATAAACCTAGGCGATGGTTTTGCCCGCCACCTACAGCAACTGCGTATTTTTGTGCAATCCGTAAACCCGGCAAAGTTTTACGTGTATCTAATAATTTGGTTGGTGTACCTTCAAGATATTTTACATATTCAGCCGTTTTGGTTGCGACTGCCGACAGGGTTTGCACAAAGTTTAATGCAGGACGCTCAACAGTCAGCAAGCTACGCGCAGAACCTGCCAATTTATAAATAGTTTCATTGGCTTTGACCCAGTCTCCATCATTTTTAAGCCAAGTAATCTGTACGCTTGGATCATAAGCCTTGATCAGAGCATCGACCCAAGGTTGTCCCGCCAAGACCATATCTTCACGCGAAATGATCGTGGCTGTCGCTTGCTCATCTTCTGGTGTGAGTAGGGCAGTAATATCAGCATCGCCAATATCTTCTTGGAGTGCTTGTTGAATATTAATTTGAATAGATTGTTCAAGCAAAGATTCAGGTATGCTCATGGATATCCCTATTTTAGTCACCCTTAAAAACTGAGCGATATATTAGCACTGTCGTTGCAAGTTTGAAGAAGTTTTTATTTTATACAGATAAGAGTACACTAAAATATTGAGAATCAGCTTTATTGAAAATAGAAAAATTCTGTAGGAATAAGATATGCAATCTGCACCACAGTTTCAGGTCGTAAATGGTCAATTGATTGGCGCAAGACAAGTCCCATCACCCAACTATAATCAACGTCCTGAAAATACAGAGATTCAGCTGATTGTGATTCACAATATTAGTTTGCCACCGTCACAATTTGGTGGCGGTTATATTGAACAGTTTTTTCAAAATCAACTGGATTGGTCAGTCCATCCTTATTTTCAAACCATTGAGGGTATGCAGGTTTCTGCACATTTATTGATTTTAAGAACTGGTGAAATTATCCAGTTTGTTAATTTTAATGATCGGGCTTGGCATGCTGGACGTTCAGCTTATCTGGGTAAAGTTGAGTGTAATGACTATTCAATTGGGATTGAACTTGAAGGAAGTGATGATCGCGATTTTGAAGCGATCCAATATCAACAACTGGTTGATGTGGTTGCCATTTTGCAACACGCTTATCCAAAAAC
This sequence comes from Acinetobacter sp. CE-15, assembly GCF_051059255.1. Lineage (NCBI taxonomy): Bacteria > Pseudomonadati > Pseudomonadota > Gammaproteobacteria > Moraxellales > Moraxellaceae > Acinetobacter > Acinetobacter sp. CE-15. The sequence goes on from NZ_CP192737.1 coordinate 75,988, forward strand.
TGATCATCATTTAACAGGACATTCTAATATTGCATCAGGACGAAAAACTGATCCTGGACCACATTTTCAATGGCAGCAGTTTAGAGAAAGTTTGAATCAGAAAAAATTAAAAGTAGAACAAGCAAAGTAAATAAGTGTCTGTTTATGATTTAACAACGCAATTTTAAGAATATTTAATTACAATAGCGACTTTATTTTAACTAGGTGAATACGATGGCGCTGTGGCGATCCACCTTTATTGTCAGTGCAATGACCATGTTGTCACGAGTCTTGGGCTTAGTCAGAGATATGGTTTTGCTCAATGTGTTTGGGGCAGGTAAGGATTTTGACACCTTTGTGGTCGCTTTTCGTATTCCCAATTTTTTCAGGCGTTTATTTGCAGAAGGGGCTTTTTCACAAGCCTTTATTCCCGTACTCACTGAATATAAAACTACAAAACTGCATGCGGAAGTACAGATTCTCATTAGTCGTGTGTTTGGCTGCCTGTTAATGGTGATGTCACTGTTAACTTTGATCAGTATGATCATTGCACCTGTGATCTTGTATGTCTATGCACCCGGTTTTCATAACGATCCCGCAAAATTTGATTTGGCTGTAGATATGTTTCGTTTAACGATTCCCTATCTGATGTTTATGTCATTGACTGCATTTGCCAGCAGTATTTTGAATAGTTATGGTTCTTTTGCTTCGCCAGCGTTTTCGCCTGTATTACTCAACGTGGCAATGATTGCTGGTGCTTGGTGGTTAGCCCCGCATATGGCTCAACCGATCATGGCTTTAGGATGGGCTGTGGTTGCAGCAGGGGTTTTACAACTTGCCATTCAAATACCTGAATTATGGAATAAAAAATTACTGATTCCACCTAAAGTTGATTTTAAACATGAGGGTGTAGATCGAATTTTAAAACTGATGTTGCCCGCTTTATTTGGTGTATCAGTCACTCAGATTAACTTATTACTAAATACAATTTGGGCGTCATTCATGCAAGATGGTTCGGTGTCATGGTTATATAGTGCCGAACGCATGACCGAGTTACCTCTTGGATTGATTGGTGTTGCCATTGGTACCGTGATTCTTCCGTCTCTTTCCGTAAGTAAAGCAGAACAAGATCAGGCCAAGTTCCGTAGAATGCTGGATTGGGCTGCTCGTGTGATTGTCTTGGTGGGTGTGCCAGCCAGTATTGCTTTGTTCATGTTATCTACCCCGATCATTCAAGCGCTTTTCCAGCATGGCGCTTTTGATGCACGTGATACACAAATGACCGCTATGGCGCTGCAATGTATGAGTGGTGGTGTACTGGCATTTATGTTGATTAAAGTCTTTGCACCAGGTTTTTATGCCATTCAGGACACCAAAACACCTGTACGTGTCGGCTTAATGGCGGTTGCAGCAAATGCGATTTTAAACATTATCTTTATTGGTATTTTTAAATTGATTGATTGGCAAGCTGAGCATATGGCCTTAGCCATTGCTTCTTCAGGCTCAGCTTTGGTCAATGCAGGGATGTTATATTTTTATTTACATAAGAAAAATATTTTCCGTTTTGGTGCGCACTGGAAAAAATTATTCGTTCAATTTGCCATAGCCAATATCGTGATGATTGGTGCGCTATGGTTTGCTTTAAATTGGTATGATGGTGCAGCTTCGCAATGGCTTCGAATTCTTGAGGTTGTCGGATTATGTTTGGTCGGTATTGTGGCTTATGGTGTTGCACTGCTTGCTGCAGGATTTAGACCAAGACATTTAAAGCACTAAATTAAGACCAATCAATAGAATATAAATGAGATAGCTTTTACTTTGAGCATCATTCGTTCATAAGTGATGTATCTAGCGCATGGCGGCAAGGATGTCGCCATAGCGTGTGGGATAGAATTTAAATTCTAAATAATAAAATACGGTACTGTAAGTTTGACCAAGGGATGAATTTACGTCTATGAAATGCGATAAGATTTTATTAGAGCATAAAAAAACATCGCAATTGAGCGATGTTTTTATTTTAAAAGCTATTTCACATTTAACTTAAGGTAAAACTTTTAATAGTTCTACATCAAAGATTAATGTGCTGTTTGGGCCAATCGCATCACCCGCACCAATCTCACCATAGGCAAGTTTCGCTGGAATAAAGAAACGATATTTCGCGCCCTCTTTCATCAGTTGCAAACCTTCAGTCCAACCTTGAATCACTTGGCTAACTTGAAATTCTACCGCTTCATTTCGTGCAAAAGAACTGTCAAATACAGTACCATCAAGTAAACGGCCTTCATAGTTTACAGAGACTTTAGATTTCGCAGAGGGTGATTTCCCAGTACCTTGTTGTAAAACACTATACTGCAAACCACTTGGGCGAGTAATTACACCTGTTTTCTTCGCATTTTCTACAAGAAAATTTTCACCTTGTTTGGCATTTACATCTGCAGCTTGTTTAAACTCTAGCATTTGTTTTGCTTCGGTTTGCTGTTTATATTGTGCAAGTGCTTTTGCCATTTCTTCATCAGTTAAGCTTGCTTTCTGACCTGTAGAGCCTTCTTTGATCCCTTGGATAAAGGCATTTAAATTAATTTGTTTTAAGGTATCGGCATTGGTACGTCCCATGACATAACCATAGCTATAACCCAGTTGATCTTGTTGGGAGCTTTTATTGTTAATCGGTGCTGAGAAAGCTGCGCTACTCAGCATACTAAGACTAAGCACAATAAGTGTTTTTTTCATAATTAAAATCCAAAAAAGGAGAGTAAATCTCTCCTTTTCTTAAATGTTATTTAACTTTAACAAGTTCAACATCAAAAATTAAAGTGCTGTTTGGAGGAATCGTACCAGGAACACCTTGTTCACCATAAGCCAATTTTGCAGGGATATATAAGGTTGCTTTACCGCCTTCCTTCATGAGCTGTAAACCTTCAGTCCAACCTGGAATCACTTGGTTTAAAGGGAACTCAACCGGTTGACCACGATCATATGAACTGTCGAATACCTTGCCATCTAACAACTGACCTTTGTAATGTACCGTAACTTGTGAAGTAGCAGCAGGCTGTTTACCTGTACCTTCTTTGGTGATTTTATATTGCAATCCTGAAGCTGTTGTTTTAACACCTTCTTTTTTCGCATTTTCAGCTAAGAATGAGTCATTTGATGAAGCTGTTTCTTTGCTTTGTTGTAATTGCTTTTGTTGCATTTCTTTTTGGAAGTCAACATACGCAGCTTGTAATTCTTCATCTGTATAGGCACGTTGTTTTTTAGCATGGCCGTCACGAATACCACTGATAAATGTATTCACATCGACTTCAGGTGGGGTTTGGCTCGCAACTTCATAACCAAGTGCATAACTAATTTTTTCTACAGGTTTAGCATTTTTTGACATTGAGTGACTGTTTACATCAGCAGGATGTTGAGATGCATAATAAACAGGTACAAGTGCAGCACCACCTAAGATTACAGCAATTGCGATGGGTAAGGCTTTACTCATAAAAATTTCCAAATTTTAATCTTTTAAGAGGCTAATTTGATCATTAGCATAATCTGCTCAAGCATATAACTTCTTCATCATAAACGATATAGTTATCTGATGGCGACAACTAAAAATATACAGTTAAATTGATCAAAAAATTGACACAAAAAAGCCAGATTTAATCTGGCTTTTCTGTTACTCATTTGATATCAGTCATCTTTTGATGCGGTGTAGGCATAAGCATAATTATAGCCATAATTACCTCCAGCAGTTGCTTGAACATCATTGAGAATAATACCATTCACTTTGCTTCCCGCCTGTTCAAAGCGATTGATGGTTAATTCGAGTTCTTTCATCTGTGTTTTTGCATATCGTGCAACCACAAGATTTACACCTGCAAATTGAGAAATGATGATGCCATCAGTTACTGCTAAGATAGGCGGTGTATCGATAATAATATGATCATATTGCTGGGAAAGCTGTTCCAATAATTCGCTAAGACGATCTGAACTAAGCATTTCAGCAGCATGACTATGGTTTTTACCGCGTGGCAGAAAATCTAAATGATTTACAGTATTTGAATGAACAATGCATTGCTCAAGCGAACTTTGACCTGCTAAATACTCAGTTAAACCTGGTGAAGTGTCATGACTAAAATATTTATGTAAATAACCTCTGCGTATATCGGCATCAATCAACAAAACTTTCTTATTCCCTTGTGCAAAAATTGCGGCAAGATTGGTCGAAATAAAAGATTTACCAATTTCTGGAGCAGGTCCTGAAATCGCAATAATATTATTTTTTGCATTATTTAAAGCAAAGTGAATCGTGGTACGAATACTACGCAAGCTTTCAATCGCAATATCTTCACTATTTTTAGCCGCAAGAATCGGAATTGACTTTTTCTTTTTCAGTAACTGTACACGACTTTCTTGAATCGGAGAGCGAGGCACAGTAGCATACACAGGTAGATCAAGTTCATTTTCAATTCGGCTTGAATCTTTAATCCCTGATGAAAGCATATTACGGAGTAATGCAATCATTACTCCAATAAAGCCACCTAGAAAAATGGAAAGAATTAACACAATCAATTTTCTTGGCTTAATCGGCTTAACAGGTTCTACTGCAGTATCAATGATACGAACATTACCGATTTCACCTGCTTTGACAATTTTTAATTGCTGGTAACTGTTTAATAGAGAGGTATAGAGTTCGGTATTGACTTTAACATCGCGATAGAGTTGTAAATATAAGCGTTGAGTTTCAGGTAAACGTCTAATGGCTTGGTTAAGTTCCGTAGATTTTTTATCAATTGCCGCGAGTTGCGCATTGATCTCTGTCATGAGTGGGTGATCAGGGGTATATTTAGCAGAATATTCAGCTTGTTTTTGTTTTAACTCTATTCGCATTTTCTCCAATTCAATATTTTGCTTTAACATCAGCTCTGATTCTTGAGTGACATCCACAGTATTATATTGTTCGCGGAATTTATTGAATTTAATCTCGGATTCTTCAAGCTGCAGTTTTAGTTCTGGCAATTGTTGGTCGAGAAAACTTAAGGTTTGTTTAGACTCTAAGCTTTTACGTTCAATATTCTGTTCATGATAAACACTCAGAATATTGTTGAGAACCTGAGTAATATGCTGCTGATCATTTCCGTTATAACTGAGGCCTATGACACCTGTCATTTTTCCTTTTTCAGCCACAGAATAATTTGTTTGAATTAATTTAACAGCTGAAGGGAGAGAAAGTTTAGTGATGGTAAAGTCTTGTTGAAATGGATTGAGACTATTAATTTGAACCGACCATAATCCCTTATTGTCTTGAGATTGGTTGAGCCGATTGAGCGTGCCTTGAAATACAACTTGGTCTTTATAAGCTAAACTAAATTGCTTCTTATCTATAAATTTTAAAGTGAGTTTTTTATCATAATAATATTCTGGAATATCTAGCTTTAAAATAGAAAAATTAGACTGATTTTTTTGAAAATCAACTGCTTGGGCGCTATAACTAAGTTTAGATTTTTCTTTGGACACTAATTTATGAAAGAAAGTATCTACATTGTCTTGAATCTGAATATTTAAGTTCAAATTCTGAATCACTTTACCAAGTACAAGTCGCGAATTTAAGATTTCTATTTCAGCATCAGCTGGTGATTTTTGCCCCAAACCTCCTGCAACATCTTTGAGTTCCCCCATAAGGGCCGCAGAGGCAGCACTTTTACCATCTTCAACCTGAACCATTGCATCTGTAGAATAGAGGGGTGATGTTACACGTAAATAAAGTAAGGCACAGATTAAAGTTAAAATGACACAAAGCGCAATCACTTTCCATTGAGCGATTAAAGAGAAAAATAACTCTTTTAAGTCAATCGTATCATCATTAGTTTTTGAATTTTGGTTCATAGGTAAACAACTAATTAAAATTTATAGATGTGATTGCCAATCATTGGCATAAGCTTGGATATTTTTACATGTTTCATCAAAAAAAGCTTGATCATGTTTGTATGGGTCAGGCACATTTTGATCTTGCCAGTGTCCTAAACGGAAAACCTTGCCTTTGGCAAAGGGCCATTTCTGCTCAATATGTTGTGATTGGTTTTTGCTCATCACTAGAACAAGATCGGCCTTTTTGATCAACTCTGCATTTATTTGTCGTGCAATATGGGAACGCATATCAATATTTAGGGCATCCATACAAGCAATGGCTTTATTATCAGCTGAATGACCGACCATCGCAGCAAGCCCTGCGGATTCTATTTTTAGATCAGGATGGCTTTGTTTTAAAAAAAATTCTGCCATTGGACTACGACAAATATTGCCAACACAAACCACTAATATGTTTTGAATCTGCATCCTATTTACCCAATTGATCAAAGCTATATAGAGCACTTGAGAACGGAATTACTTGATTCATAATACGTTGCCAGCGGGTTAAACCTGTTGCATCAATATAGACGATATCATTTTTTTGCATCGCAAATTGATTGGCTAAAGCCAAATTTCCTAAACTACTTAAGTTAAGATGATAAATTGTAGACTGCTTGGTGCTAAGGTCAGTACGCATCACATAAATACGTGCAGCACTTGCTGAAGTAGGGTTAATTCCTTCACTTTCACCAAGTACATCACTCAGGGTCATACCTTGATCTCGTAATGTGAGGGCTTGACTGCGACTGGATTCACCCATGACATAGAGTTTTTGATCTTGTTTAGTATTGACGAAAATGGTGTCATTGGGTTGGATTAATAATTGATGCAGGGACAATCCTTGTTTTTCTAACTGAATGGTATTCAGGTTATAGGTTTGTCCGTTTCTGATCAGCTGAATATTGGTGGTATCACCAGTTTTAGTGTCTACACCACCCGCCTGACCCAACGCAGTATAAATACTGATCGGTTGGTCATTTAAGGTATACTGCCCACTGCGCATAACTTGACCATTGACAAAATAACGACGTCCTTCATAAGACAGTACTCGAACCACAACATCAGGATGCTTTAGATATTTAGCAAATTGATTATGTAAAAAACGATTAGTTTCGGCTAAAGTTTTACCTGCAATATGCACTGAACCCACTAAAGGTAATTGAACATTACCATTTGGATCAATGGGGTAACCAACAGCTTTAATATTGGTTGCATCTTGGATTGGTGGGGTAATTTCAGGATACGCCCAAAGCTGAATTGAAAGAACATCACCAGCGCTTAAACGATAAATATTTTGTGAGCTGTTGAATAACGATACAAGATTATCTGAACTTAATTGGCTAGTTGTATTTAGATTTGGAATATTATTTTGATTCAGTTGTACAACGGAAAGTTCAGCACCTTGATCAGTTCTATATTGACCTTGTTCAGGCAGATCATAGGTTTGAAGTCCTGAAGTGATCGCACAACCAGAAAACGAAATCGAAATCGCTAAAATTGTAAACAGTGATGTGTACGGATACTTCACATTCAAAACCCTTATTTTATATTGCGTTGTTGCTTAGAATCTAATCTTGAAAGCGAATTGTAAGCTAAAAAAGTCAGGTTGGGTATCTTATTGTTAAGGGGTAATTGTATTAAAACCGAAAAAGAAGTGTGTTGACTTGTATCTATTCAATGATTTTGTAATTTAAAAAGAATAAAGTAATTCATTAGGAATTTGAACGGTGATGAAAGTCAAAATTATTTGGCTTTGTTTGATGCCGTTTAATATATAATTTTAGCTTGAGTTTGGATATAATCTTTTAGTATGAAAATGGATAGAAATCATCCTTATGTAAAAAAGATTTTGGTGTTTTGATGAGCTTGTTATTGGAACATTTTAACTATTAGATTTATTAAAAAATGATTTGCAGGATTAGGGTATGAGAGTTTTGGTGACTGGTGGTGCGGGGTTTATTGGATCAGCAGTGGTACGATATATTATAAAAAATACAAAGGATGAAGTATTAAATATTGATAAGCTGACTTATGCTGGCAATCTAGAGTCTTTGAAAGAAGTTGATCCAGATTCACGTTACCAATTTAAGCAAATTGACATTTGTGATGCTGAAAAATTAACTCAAATTTTTGCTGAGTTTAAACCTGAGGTGGTGATGCATTTAGCTGCTGAGTCACATGTGGATCGCTCAATCGATGGGCCTGCTGAATTTATTAACACTAATATTGTAGGTACATATACTTTGTTGGAAGTTACCCGAAAATATTGGCTAAATCTTAGTGAACTGCAAAAACAACAATTTAGATTTCACCATATTTCAACTGATGAAGTGTATGGTGATTTAGAAGGGACTACTGATCTGTTTACTGAAACAACAGCTTATGCACCGAGCTCCCCTTATTCTGCAAGTAAAGCCAGCTCAGATCATTTAGTTCGAGCGTGGCAAAGAACTTATGGTTTGCCTACTATTGTGACTAATTGTTCAAATAATTATGGTCCTTATCATTTTCCTGAAAAATTAATTCCATTGGTCATTTTAAATGCTTTGGATGGTAAGCCTTTGCCTATTTATGGTAAAGGTGATCAAATTCGTGATTGGTTATATGTCGAAGATCATGCGCGCGTACTTTATAAAGTTGTTACAGAAGGTGCAGTTGGTGAGACTTATAATATTGGTGGACATAACGAAAAACAAAATATTGAAGTGGTAAAAACCATCTGTAAAATTTTGGATGAATTAAAACCCCAGATAAATAATCAATCATATGAAACATTGATTACTTTTGTTAAAGATCGTCCAGGGCATGATTTACGCTATGCAATTGATGCAAGTAAAATTGCTCAAGATTTAGGCTGGAAGCCAGAAGAAACATTTGATACAGGTATTCGTAAAACTGTGGAATGGTATTTAAATAATTTAGAATGGTGCCGTCGAGTACAAGATGGTAGCTATCAACGTGAACGATTAGGTGTAACTGCGTAATGACAACAACAAAAGGTATTATTTTAGCAGGTGGTTCAGGAACTCGTCTTTATCCCATTACCAAGGGTGTTTCTAAGCAACTCCTCCCTATTTATGATAAACCGATGGTGTATTATCCATTATCCGTACTTATGCTTGCAGGAATTCGAGAGATTTTAATCATAAGCACGCCTGAAGATATTGATGGTTTTAAGCGTCTATTGAATGATGGTTCGCAGTTTGGTGTAGAACTTAGTTATGCAGTTCAACCGAGTCCTGATGGCTTAGCGCAGGCTTTTATTCTCGGTGAAGATTTTATTGGTGATAGTAATGTTTGTTTAGTGCTTGGTGATAATATTTTTTATGGCCAGGGCTTTACACCAATGCTACGTCAAGCTGTCGCACGTCAAAAAGGTGCAACAGTTTTTGGTTATCAAGTTAAAGACCCAGAGCGCTTTGGTGTGGTTGAGTTTGATGAGCAGAAATGCGCTGTCTCCTTAGAAGAAAAACCAAAACAGCCAAAATCTAATTTTGCAGTCACGGGTTTGTACTTTTACGACAATGATGTTATTCAAATTGCCAAAAGCGTGAAGCCTTCTGACCGTGGTGAGTTGGAAATTACCACAGTTAATCAGATGTATCTTGAGCGTGGTGATTTAAACGTGGAGTTGTTAGGTCGCGGTTTCGCTTGGTTAGATACAGGAACGCATGCAAGTCTACTAGAAGCTGCTCAGTTTGTTGAAACGATAGAAAAACGTCAAGGGTATAAAGTTGCTTGCCTAGAAGAAATAGCTTTACATAATGGTTGGTTAACTAAAGAACAAGTTTTACAAATCGGTCAAAGCATGAGTAAGAATGACTATGGTCAATATTTGATTTCTTTGGTAAATGACTAAAATGAGCCTAGTTAAATTAATCGATTTGCCAAATTTTGGCGATGAAAGAGGTGGATTGGTTGCAATTGAATCAAATCATTCCATTCCTTTTGAAGTAAAGCGTTTATATTATATTTTTAATACCACTAATAAACCTCGTGGATTTCATGCTCATATAGATTTGAAACAGGTTGCAATTTGCCTTAAAGGAAGTTGTCGTTTCATTTTAGATAATGGTTATAAGAAAGAAGAAGTCATTTTGGACTCAGCTACCAAGGGCTTGGTAATAGAAAGTTTAATATGGCGTGAAATGCATGATTTTTCTGAAGATTGTGTTTTACTTGTTCTTGCAAGTGAGCATTTTTCAGAACAAGATTATATTCGAAACTATGATGAGTTTCTCAAGGTCGTGAATAAACCTTATATTCATCCCTTGTCTGACGTAAAGTCTAAAAATATTGGTCAAAAAACAAAAGTTTGGCAATATAGTGTGATTTTTTCACAAGCAGTCATTGGTGAAAATTGTAATATTTGTGCGCATACCATGATTGAAAATGACGTACAGATTGGTGATAACGTCACAATTAAATCGGGTGTTTATGTATGGGATGGCATTACATTAGAAGATAATGTTTTTATTGGCCCATGCGTTGCTTTTACTAATGACAAGAAACCACGTTCAAAGCAATATCCTGATGAGTTTCCAAAAACTATTGTTGAGAAAGGAGCAACTATCGGAGCAAACGCAACGATATTACCTGGTATACGAATAGGTGAAAAGGCACTCATTGGCGCTGGCGCAGTTGTAACCAAAGATGTTCCTGCAAATGCAATCGTAGTTGGAAATCCAGCAATAATCAAAGGATATATAGAAGAATGATTCCTTTTTTAGATTTAAAAAATATTAATCAACAATATAGAACAGAGCTAATAGAGGCTTGTACACGAATAATTGACTCTGGTTGGTATATTGGTGGGAATGAACTGGAAAAATTTGAACAAAATTTTGCTGAATATTGTGGAACAAAATTTGCAATTGGGGTTGCAAATGGTTTAGATGCACTTATCTTAACACTGCGTGCTTGGAAAGAGCTTGGTAGGTTAAAAGATGGTGATGAGGTTATTGTTCCGTCAAATACTTATATCGCAAGTATTTTAGCAATTACAGCAAATAATTTAGAACCAGTCTTAGTTGAGCCAGATATTAGAACATATAATATCGATATTTCAAAAATTGAAGAAGCAATTACTTCGCGAACAAAAGTTATTTTACCTGTTCATTTATATGGTCAATTAGCTGATATGCCTGCAATTATAGAAATTGCAAATAAGCATAATCTACTTGTTTTAGAGGATTCAGCACAATCGCATGGTGCTACAATAAATGGGAAAAAGGCTGGAAATTGGGGTGATGCCTCAGGCTTCAGTTTTTATCCTGGGAAAAATTTAGGTGCCCTCGGTGACGCAGGTGCTGTAACTACCAATAATGAAGAACTTGCTCAAATGTTACGTGCGCTTCGTAATTATGGATCCCATGAAAAATATAAGAACTTGGTACCAGGAGTAAATAGTAGACTAGATGAAATTCAAGCTGCAATGTTAGATGTTAAATTAAAATTCTTGGATCATGAGGTTGAACATCGTCGTAAAATTGCCAGTTTATATCTTGAGAAGATTAATAACCCTCTAATTGAGTTGCCATTAAGTAATATAAATGCTGAAAAATACCAACAGCATGTTTGGCACTTATTTGTAATTAGAACAGAGTATAGAGATACTTTACAGAAATATTTAGCAGACCATAACATTCAAACTTTAATTCATTACCCTATTCCTCCACATAAACAGCAAGCTTACAAAGAGTGGAATGATTTAAGCTATCCAATCTCAGAGCAAATTCATGCGGAAGTAATAAGCATACCAATTGGACCGACTTTAAGTTTTGAAGAAGCTGAAGTGGTAATTCAACTTTGCAATGATTTTAAAGTATAAAAATGAATTTACTCAAAACGAGTATACTCAATGGAGTTGCTGTTTTAATTAAAACAGCAACAATGTTTATACTGAATAAAATTTTGGCTGTTTATGTTGGCCCCACAGGTTATGCAGCAATTGGGCAATTTCAAAATTTCATACAAATGATAACAACTTTTGCAGGAAGTGCTATCAATACAGCTGTTATTAAATATACAGCGGAATACAATGACGATAAAAGTAAGCAAGAAAAAATATGGAAAACAGCTGGAAGTATTGTTTTATTTTTTAGTTTAATTTCTTCATTATTTATTTTAATTTTTCAAAAAAAACTTTCTATTTATATTTTTCATACCGATACATATCAATTGGTATTTGTATGGTTTGCAATTTTTTTACTTTTTTTTACTTTTAACTCACTATTTTTGGCAATACTTAATGGAAAAAAAGAAATATTAAAGCTTGTTGTTGCAAATGTACTCGGCAGTTTGTTTTCTCTCGTAGTTACAAGTATCTTGGCAATCAAGTATAATTTATATGGAGCATTAGTTGCACTTTCAATTTATCAATCTTTAGCTTTTTTTATTACTTTACTTTTATGTTATAAATCCGATTGGTTTAGACTGGCATATTTATTTGGTAAAATAGACACAAGTATCGCAAAAAAATTTGCAGCATTTGCATTGATGGCTTTGGTTAGCGCTATATGTGTTCCTCTTTCACAAATAGTTATTCGAAGTTACTTGACATATGAATATGGACTAACATATGCAGGCTACTGGGAAGCCATGATTCGTTTGAGCGCAGCTTACTTAATGCTTGTAACAACTACTTTAGGTGTATATTACTTACCTAGGCTTTCGGAGCTATCAAAAATACAGGAAATAAAATCTGAAATTTATCTTGGCTATAAATTTATATTTCCTCTAGCTGTTGTTAGTGGTTTCTTTGTTTATTTATTAAGAGATTGGATAATTGTATTGCTGTTTAGCAAAGCCTTTCTGCCAATGAGAGATTTATTTTTATGGCAAATAATAGGTGATTCTCTAAAAATCGGTAGCTGGATACTTGCATATTTGATGTTAAGTAAAGCTATGACAAGGCTTTTTATAACTACAGAAATTATTTTTGCAATGATTTCAATTGGATTAACTTATGTGTGTACTCAAAGTTTTGGTTTTGAAGGTGTCTCAATTGCTCATTTAATTAATTATGCATTATATTGGATTATTATGAGTTTTTTTGTTTTTAAATCTTTAAAAGAATGTGTGTGAAAATATGAGTGAAAAAAGTCAGCCTTTGGTTTCAATTGTCATACCTTGCTATAATCATGAAAACTTTGTACAAGACTGCATTCAAGGTTTGATAAACCAAACTTATAAGAATATAGAACTTATTATTATTGATGATGGATCAAAAGATGATTCAATTATAAAAATACAAGAAATGATAACAAAATGTAGGAATCGCTTTATTCGTTTTGAATTTAGGCATAGATCGAATAAAGGTTTAAGTACAACATTAAATGAAGCATTAGAGTGGTGTGAAGGAGATTACTGGAGTATTTGTTCTTCTGATGATTTCTATCATGAAAATAAAGTTTCTATTCAAGTTGAATATCTGCTATCTAATATAAAACATAAGTTTTGTGTGACTAATGCATATGTTATTAATGATTTGAATGAAGTATTAACAAGTCAAACCGGAAATTATAATTTAGGCTTGATTCATAAAATAATTTTTGATGATATATTTACATTTAAGATTCATCTACCCGTTACTGGAATGTATGAAACTTATTTAATAAAAAATATTATAAATGGCTTTGATCCGAATGTTACTGCAGAGGATTATGATATATATTTAAAAATAGCACTAGTTACAGATATCGGTGTTATTGATGATAAACTATATTATTATCGTTCGCCAGAAGCTATCGGTTCTGAAAGAAAGCGTATGCCAATGAGAATGGATGTTTCTGATTCACATTTGTTAACTATAAATAAATATAAGAATCATCCATTGTATAATGATGCGATTAATATGTGGAATTACAGAAGGTTTGTTTTTTTCTCTGCATATAGATTTAGTAAAATATATGCTTTTAAAGGGATGATTAAATCTTTTAATAAATTTAAAGAATTAAATTTTTGTAAATCATTAATAAAGCTTATTTTCATTTGGAGAGGGTAAGTGTTGGCTAATAGTTTTTTTTCAAAAACATTTCTCTATTTATATGCTTTTTTATATATATTTAATCCAGGGAATTTTTTTAGTTTTAATTTAATGTACCTACTGGGTGTTTTTGCAATTGGATATTTTTTTATAAATATTAGTCAAACTTTGATATATTTATCAAGTAAAAGAGTTTTGATATTTATATCAATTTGTTTGTTATTTTTTATGTACTTGTTTGTTTTATATTTATTTGGTGCTGATGATGCCTTATTAAGAGGGTATTCTTTTTTATTAATTATACTTAGTCTTCTATGTGCATTAACAATATTATCTATTTATAGTAAAATATATTCATGTAATTTTAAAGATTTTTGTGATTTTATTATAAAGGTTGGAGCTATTCAACTTTTTTTTGTAATATTAGCACTAACTGTTCCAGCATTTAGAGACTGGACATTAGCAACAGCGAGACAGAATTCAATACAAGATATATCAAATGATTTTGGGAGTGGGCTAAGATCGTTTGGCCTTGCTACAGGTTATACGTCAACATTTCCTATGTTGATGGGTTTATGTTCTTTATTAAGTATTTATTATTTTATTTTTTCAAAAAAAATATCAGAAAAGATTACATATCTATTTCTTTTTCTAGGCATGATTTTAAGCGTAATACTTAATGCAAGAATTGGTCTCGTTCCAATTGCACTTTGGTTGATCGTATCTCCATTATATCTTTTATACAAAAGGAAAGTAAAACTATTTATTTTACTAGTTTTAATGTTTAGTTTAGGTTTTATTTTTATTGGTATTGATTATTTGCAGACTGATTATTTTTTCAGGTTAATGCAGGGTGTGGAAGAGTTAAAAAAACTATCAGAAGGAAAATCGACAGGAACTTTTGAAACTTTATCCTATATGTGGTTTTTTCCAGAAGATATAATGCATTTCTTATGGGGGGAAGGGAAAATAATAGTTGGAGCGTATCCGGTAGGTTCAGATATAGGCTTGATTCAAGATATATTCATGTTCGGTCTTGTTCCAACAGTTTTTCTTGGCTTTATTTTATTATACTTTTTAAACCCTTTATTTAAGAATATTTCAAAAACATTTGGAACTTTTTTCTTTTTAATTTTTATATGCTCTTTATTTTTATATTATTTAAAAGGTATGAATTTTTATTCAAATGAGGTAAGTAATACGGTGTTGTTATTAGCTGTTTTTTCCATATTTACATATAATGACATGAAAAGTGTGAAGTGATGTTAAAGCATTTCATAAATCAAGATATTATATTCTTTAATATCTTTTGATAAGTAGGATTGATATGACTGTTAAATCGTTTTTTTTATCCAGCTTGTTTCCGGATGAACTAACTTCGGAAATAGTAAACTTAAGTAATGGTCAAATTGCTAATGCAAATAATGCATTGCAATGGAGTATTTATACAGGATTACATCATTTTCTACCGACTTTATATTTGTTGAATTTTCCAAATGTAGGAGCTTATCCTCTAAAATACAAAAAAATTTCTATGTCTGGTAGCAAGATTTATCGAGATGGGAAGGAAATAGGTGAAAGTTTTTCTTTTTTAAATATTGTTTATGTTAAACATTATTTGAAATTTATAAAAATTATGAAAATTCTTGATGAGATTATAAAAATAAATAAAGAAAATGAAAAAATTATTTTCTTTATTTATGATTTATATCCACCCTTTTTAAAAGCGCTTAGTATATATAAATCTAAATATTCTGAAATTGAGATAACATTATGTCTTATTGTACCTGATTTGCATGGAATGACAGGTAGCAAAAAGAGTTTGATAGGCAGTATTGTTTTAAATCAAGATGCAAGAGTTATTTCTAAATCTTATAAAGAAGTAGATGCTTTTGTATTTTTAAGTAAATATATGGCCGATGAAATACCTGTTGGAACAAAGCCTTGGGTTGTTGTTGAAGGCATTTTTAATAATGAATTTTTAGATCAAAACCCAAAATTAAGTTCAGAAGAAGTAGTTTTATTTTATTCTGGGGCTATTGATGAGAGAAATGGTATTTTAAATCTTTTGCAAGCATTCTCAGCGATCGATAATCCTAATTATCGTCTGATAGTGTGCGGGGCTGGACCTTTGTACTCGGAAGTGATCAATTATGCAAAAAAAGATAGCCGAATAAATTATTTAGGTCAAATTCCTCGTGCTGAAGTTTTAAAGTTACAAATAAATGCTACTTTACTCATTAATCCACGGTTACCTGGACAAGATTTTACAAAATATTCTTTTCCGTCAAAAACTATGGAGTATTTCGCTTCAGGTACACCTACATTAATGTACCGTTTAGAAGGAGTTCCAGATGAGTATTTTAATTTTTGTTTTCACCTTGATTACTCATCCTCAGACAATTCTGTGATTACTGATCTGAAGGATAAAATAATTGATGTTTGTAGTATGGATAAAATTAAACGTTGGAAAATAGGTAATTCAGCAAAGACTTTTATTCTTACAAAAAAGAACCCAATTGCACAGTGCGAGTTAATTTATAATTTGGTAATGAATAAAGGTTATACTGATGAATATCTTACTTAATGCTTCAAATTTGCATAGTGGAGGAGGAGTGCAAGTTGCCATTTCGGTTATATTTGAATTGTCACTACTTGATCTCAATGGCTTAGAAATTTCCGTTCTTGTTTCAGACGAAGTCAATGAATCCTTAATGCAACTTAATACCGATTTTTCTAAATTTTATGATTATACTATTCTAAATACTTATGGTTTATCCGCGGTATGGAAGGGCGTTGATTTTATTATTAAAAAATATGATTTAGTTTTAACTGTTTTTGGTCCTCTATATTCTATTTTTAAACCAAAAAAAATGATTACAGGTTTTGCACAACCATGGATTATTTATACTAAAAATGAAATTTACTCAAAATATTCTTTATTTAATAAAATAAAAATTAATGTTAAATATTTCTTTCAATATTTATTCTTTAAAAGAAATGATAAGTTAATTACTGAACTTGAACATGTTAAAATAGCTTTAATTGAAAAAGGTTTTACCGAGAATAAAATTGAAATAGTTTACAATTGTTTAAATTCTATCTATTTTTCACCAGAGAGATGGGCAAAAGAAAAAGTAGTTGCTTGTAATAATAATTTGAAATTTGGATTCGTTGGAAGAGATTACCCACATAAAAATACTGATTTTCTTGCAGATTTGAAGCTTATACTTGCCTCTGAGTATAACCTCAATATTGATTTTTATGTTACTTTCAATGACTTAGAATGGAAAAATAAAAGTGAGAAATTTAGAGGTCTAGTTAATAATGTTGGTGCATTGACTATTGACCAATGCCCTAGGTTTTATAAGGAAATGGATGCAATTATTTTTCCGAGTCTATTAGAATGTTTTTCGGCCACCCCTCTAGAAGCTATGGTTATGGGCAAGCCTTTATTTGCATCAGATAGACATTTTGTTAGAGATGTGTGCAAAGATTACGCTAATTATTTTAATCCTTTAGATCCTAAATCTACTGCAGATATGATTTATAAATTTGTAAATGATAATGGATTCAAAGATGTTGAAAAATTAGAATCGGCTAAACAATATGTACTTAATTTTTCAAATCCCAAACAACGGGCTCAACGATATTTAGATTTAATTTTATCTTTCCAAGATGATAGTAAATAGGAGAACATAATGTTCAATGGAAAAACATTATTAATTACTGGTGGTACAGGATCATTCGGTAATGCTGTACTAAACCGTTTTTTAGACAGCGATTTTAAAGAAATCCGTATCTTTAGTCGTGATGAGAAAAAACAAGATGATATGCGTAAAAAGTATCAATCATCTAAACTTAAATTTTATATCGGAGATGTCCGTGATTTTAACTCAGTATTAAATGTAACACGTGGAGTGGATTATATTTTTCATGCTGCAGCGCTGAAGCAAGTCCCCTCATGTGAGTTCTATCCTTTAGAAGCAGTTAAAACAAATGTTTTAGGTACAGAAAATTTACTGGAAGCCGCAATTCAAAATAAAGTTACACGAGTTGTTTGCTTAAGTACTGATAAAGCTGTTTATCCAATCAATGCTATGGGGATTTCTAAAGCAATGATGGAAAAGGTTATGGTAGCAAAATCACGTAATCTTGAAGGTACTAACACTGTTATTTGTGGTACTCGTTATGGCAATGTTATGGCTTCTCGTGGTTCAGTTATTCCATTATTCGTTGATCAAATTCGCGCTGGTAAAGCTATTACAATAACAGATCCACATATGACTCGCTTTATGATGACGCTTGAAGATGCGGTTGATCTTGTACTGTATGCATTTAATCATGGTCAAAATGGAGATATCTTTGTACAAAAAGCGCCTGCGGCAACCATTGATACACTAGCACGCGCAATTACACAAATGCTTAATAAGAAAGACCACCAAATTAATGTGATTGGTACCCGTCATGGTGAAAAAGCATTTGAGGCACTTCTTAGTCGTGAAGAGAAAGCTTGTGCTGAAGATCTTGGTGATTATTTCCGAGTTCCAGCAGATCAGCGTGATTTAAACTATGAAAAATACATTGAAGATGGTAATACCAAAGTTGTTGAATATGAAGATTATAATTCACATAATACAACACGCTTAGATGTAGATGGGATGAAAGAATTATTGCTTAAACTTGAATTTATCCGTGATTTAACCAATGGCATTTACAAATCACCTGAGGTTTAAAATGAAAGTTTTGGTTACTGGTGCAAATGGTTTTGTTGCTAAAAATTTAATACAGTATTTATCTGAGAAAGAAAATATTGAAGTATTGAAATATTATCGCAATTCAACTGAGCAAGAGTTAGAGCAATTAGTTTTAGAGGCTGAATGGATTGTACATTTAGCTGGTATAAATCGCCCTAAAAATGATGATGAATTTGTAGAAGGGAATGTTTCACTTACTGAAAGAATTTGTGACATTCTGCTGATCAATAAGAAAAAAACATCAATTATATTATCTTCTTCTATTCAGGCAGAAAGAGATAATATCTATGGTCAAAGTAAACTCGGTGGAGAACAAGCATTAACTAAATTGAATCAAGAAAATGGAAATCCAATTTACATTTCTAGAATGGTCAATATTTTTGGTAAATGGTCAAAACCGAACTATAACTCAGCAGTTGCAACCTTCTGTTATAACATCGCAAATGATTTACCTATACAAATCAACGATCCAAATGCACTGATTCGATTGGTTTATATTGATGATGTCGTTGAAACAATTTGGGATATTTTAAATCAAAAATATCCAGCAAATGAGTCATTTGAAATTAAACCTGAATATCAAATTTCCGTAGGGCAACTTGCTGAAACGATTTATGGATTTAAAGATTCAAGAGAGTCTTTGATTACAGATCGAGTAGGTACCGGTTTAATACGTGCCTTGTATTCAACATATTTAAGTTTTTTTAGCCCTAAGCAGTTTGATTATGGCGTAACAAAATATGGTGATAATCGTGGTGTATTTGTAGAAATGTTGAAAACCCCTGATGCGGGACAATTTTCTTATTTTACAGCTTATCCAGGTATTACACGTGGTGGGCACTATCATCATACCAAGACAGAAAAGTTTTTGGTCATTAAAGGTAAGGCTTTATTTAAGTTTAAAAATGTGATCACTGGTGAGTTTTATCAATTGGAAACTTCTGGTGAAGAGCCTAGAATTGTTGAAACAGTACCTGGTTGGACGCATGACATTACTAATATTGGTGATGATGAAATGGTGGTGATGTTATGGGCAAATGAAATATTTGACCGTTCAAAACCAGATACATATGCAATGCCATTATCTAATTAAAGAGTTATTTTGTGAAAAAATTAAAATTAATGACAGTCGTGGGGACTCGCCCAGAAATTATTCGTTTATCTCGTGTGATGGCCGTATGCGATAAATATTTTGATCACGTTATTGTACATACTGGTCAAAATTATGATTATGAACTAAATGAAATTTTCTTTACGGACTTAGGTATACGTAAGCCAGATTATTTTTTAAATTCAGCAGGTGCTACTGGGGCAGAAACAATTGGTAATGTTATCATTGCAGTAGACAGGGTTCTAGAGGAAGCTCAACCTGATGCATTATTAGTATTAGGTGATACCAATAGTTGTACAGCCGTTATTCCAGCAAAGAGACGTAAAATTCCGACATTCCATATGGAAGCGGGGAATCGTTGTTTTGATATGCGAGTGCCTGAAGAGATTAATAGACGTATTGTAGATCATACTGCTGATATTAATTTGACTTACAGTACGATTGCCCGTGATTATTTGCTTGCTGAGGGTTTGCCCGCTGATCTTGTGATCAAAACAGGTAGCCCAATGTTTGAAGTATTAACCTATTATAAAGAGAAAATTCTAGCTTCAAATGTATTAGAACAATTGAAGTTGAAAGAGCACGAATATTTTATTGTGAGTGCACACCGTGAAGAAAATATTAACTCAGATCAAAATTTCTTGGATTTGGTTGAAATGTTAAATGCCGTGGCGGAAAAATATAATTATCCTGTGATTGTTTCCACTCATCCTAGAACACGTAAACGTATCGAACAAATGGGCGTAACATTTCATCCGTTAGTACAATTGTTAAAACCACTAGGTTTTAGTGATTACAATAAATTACAACTTTGTGCCAAAGTAGCTTTATCTGATAGTGGAACGATTAATGAAGAGTCTTCTATTCTAAACTTTCCAGCTCTGAATTTACGACAGGCGCATGAGCGTCCAGAAGGTATGGAGGAAGCAGCAGTCATGATGGTTGGCTTAACTTCTGAACGTATTTTGCAAGGGTTGCAGATTTTAGAATACCAAGCGAGAGGGGATGAAAGAACGCTCCGATTAGTCGAAGATTACAGTATGCCAAATGTTTCAGAAAAAGTAGCACGCATTATCTTAAGTTATACAGACTATGTTAATCGTGTAATTTGGAAAAAATATTAAGGCAATTAGATGATGAAAAAGACATACTTAGTAACGGAATATTATCATTCAAATCAAAATACGACAGGATATCTATTTCATAAGTTATATATCCATTTGAAAAAGGTATATGGTTCTGAGCTATGCTTGATTATCAAAGAAGACAAAAACAATGATGTTATCGATCCTGAAAGCATCATTGTTAAAGATTTGAATTTGAATAAGAAGAGTTTGATTCAAAGGTTGTTTTTTGAATTGATCATTTCTTTTCGTTTTTTTATTAAAGTATTAAAAAATGTTAAAAAACAAGATCTCGTGTTTACTGGAACCACTCCTATTTTTCTGTTGATTGTCATTTACTTTGCTAAAAAAATGATAGGTTTTAAATGGGTATTGCTTGTTCATGATGTATTTCCTGAAAACTTAGTGTCTGCTAAGGTTTTGAAAAAGGAAAATTTTCTTTATAAAATTTTAAAAAAAGTTTTTGATGTTTTCTATGCAACTCCTGAAAAGTTGATTGTGATTGGCCAAGATATGAAAGATTTAGTCGACACCAAAACAAATCAAAGTAATAGTGTTGTGATCCAAAATTGGATTGATGAAAATGATATTGAAGTAGAAGAAAAAAGCTCAAATGAGATATTGAAAAAATTAAATTGGGAAAATGAGTCACCAGTATTTCAATTTTTTGGTAATATTGGTCGCGTACAAGGTGTAGATAATATTATTGAAGCGATTAAGCTGATAGAACCGTCTAAGAGACCTAAATTTTTATTTATGGGGGATGGGGCATATGTCGAACAACTTAATCACGCAATAGAAACATTAAATGATCCAAATATACAATATATTGGACCTGTGAAACAGAATGCGAAATCTAAGGGATTAAATGCTGGAGATATTGCTATTGTAACTCTAGCTGATGGAATGTTGGGTTTAGGAGTGCCGAGTAAAGCTTATTTTTCAATGGCTGCTGATAAGCCTTTATTGGCGATTATGGATGAATACTCTGAAGTTGCTTGTATGATTAAAGCGCATCAAATTGGTTGGATTGTTCCACCTGAAAACCCTATGCTTTTAGCAAAAGCGATACTAGAGATCATAGAAAACACTTCAAAAGATAATATACAATCGTCTAGAGATGTTTTAATTAATAATTATTCTGAGCCAGTAGCAATGAAAAAAATAGTAGAGGTTTTACAATATGTCTCTAATATTAAATAAGAAATTGAGGTTTTATAGTAATGAAAAGACTTGTTGATATTATTATTGCGTCAATAGCACTTTTATTACTGTCGCCTATTTTTCTTTTAGTCGCATACAAGGTACGTAAAAATTTAGGTTCCCCTATCTTCTTTTATCAAGAACGACCAGGAAAAGATTGTAAACATTTTAGAATGATGAAGTTTCGTTCTATGAAAAATGCTTTTGATAAAGATGGTCAACCCTTACCAGATGATCAGCGTATTACGCCATTTGGGAAAAAACTGCGCTCAACCAGTTTAGATGAAATGCCACAATTACTTAATGTCTTAAAAGGTGATATGAGTATTGTTGGACCACGACCGCAGCTTCCTGAATTTGTAGAACACTATACGGCCCATCAATTGCGCCGACACAATGTTAAACCAGGAATGACTGGTCTGGCTCAAGTGAGTGGACGTAATAATTTATCTTGGGAAGAAAAATTTGACTTAGATGTACAGTATGTTGAAAGACAGTCAACTTTTCTCGATTTTAAAATCATGTTTAAAACCGTTAAAGTTATGTTTAAAAAAGAAGGCATAGATTCACCAGACCAAGCTGTTGGAGCAAGCCGTTTTTCAGGTTCAGATACAACTGATACCAAATCGACCAATCATTAATAGTGTTAAAGTAAATCATGATCAAAAAAGCCATTTTACCTGTTGCTGGGTTAGGTACTCGTTTTCTACCTGCAAGTAAATCAATTCCTAAAGAAATGGTCACAGTGGTTGACCGTCCTGCAATTGAGTATGTTGTCAAAGAAGCTGTGGCTGCTGGAATTGAACAAATCATTTTAGTGACACATTCTTCAAAAGCATCCATAGAAAATTATTTTGATCGTAATTTTGAACTGGAAACAACTTTAGAAAATAAGAAAAAAATTGATCTACTGAAAGAAATTACTGAAATTTTACCTAAACATGTCAGCGTGGTTAGTGTCCGTCAACCTCAACCATTGGGCTTAGGGCATGCTGTTTTATGTGCGAAATCAGTAATTGGAAGTGATGATTTTGCTGTGTTATTGCCAGATGTTTTGGTAAAAGAAAATAGTACAGAAAATGATCTGGCACGAATGATTCATCGTTTTAATATATCTAAAACATCGCAAATTATGGTAGAGGCTGTACCTGATCATCTTGTGGATCAATATGGTATTGTCGATGTAGCATCTTTACCTGTTGAGGGTGAAAGTATCGTGATGAAAGGGATTGTCGAAAAGCCTGCAGTTGGTAGTGCACCTTCAAATTTATCTGTGGTGGGGCGTTATGTACTGCCTGCTAAGATTATGCAGTTATTAGAACAAACGCCCAAAGGTGCGGGCAATGAAATCCAATTAACTGATGCCATTGCTGCATTACAAAAATTAGAAAATGTCGAAGCGTATCGTATGAAAGGTCAGACTTTCGACTGTGGGAGCAAAATTGGTTATTTAAAAGCAGTATTACACTATGCTGTGGAGCATCCTAAGTTGGGTGAAGAATTTAAATTGCTCATCAAAGAATTGAATTTATAATAATTGGATCTGATATGAATATTTGTGTATTTGGCACAA
This sequence comes from Acinetobacter sp. CE-15, assembly GCF_051059255.1. Taxonomy (NCBI): domain Bacteria; kingdom Pseudomonadati; phylum Pseudomonadota; class Gammaproteobacteria; order Moraxellales; family Moraxellaceae; genus Acinetobacter; species Acinetobacter sp. CE-15. Next base: position 99,617 of record NZ_CP192737.1, read on the forward strand.
CACTCCAAGCTGGCGTACTCGCTGGCTTGTTTGCTGAATATGGGCACCGCGTGTATTGGTGTCCCCGAGTAGGCGCTGATCATCAATCCTCAGTACACTACCAAGATGAAGATTTAAATCAACTCATTCAAAAACAGATTAAGAATAATTCCATTCAATTGGTCGGGTTAAAACAACTTCAATTACAAAGTGAAGTTTTTTTATTTAGTTTTAATCCTTCTGAATTTGACCAAGCCAAACACTTGGCTGAAGAATTAAAACGTTTTCCTATCATTCATCCAAGACTGATGATCAATGGTTCTACATTCGGTTTACAAGGTACTGAAGAACTAAAACAAATTTTAGTGGCTGATCATTGGGCGTATTTGCCAGACACCATTCAAGAAGGTAATGCGATTCAAAGTTTTATCGACCTAAAGCAGGTGATTGTTGGTGTAGATCAACCTGCGACACAGCAGATTATCAAAGAATTATTAAGACCCTTTTTTCAGTTAAAACATCAATATTTGTTTATGCCATTTTTAGATGCTGAATTTACCAAGCTGAGTATTTCAGGCATGTTGGCTACACGCATCAGTTATATGAATGATATGGCGCAAGTCGCTGAAAAATTAAATATTGATATTCATAATGTTAAACAGGGATTGGCATCTGATAGTCGAATTGGCGCATCATATTTATCTGCAGGTGTGGGTTTTGGTGGAGAAAATTTCTCCCATGATATTTTAACCTTAACTGGTACAGTGGCGGGTTCAGGGATCAAAAGCCAATTGCTGGATCAGGTTTGGAATATCAACGAACAACAAAAAGAAATTTTATTTAGAAAACTCTGGAATTACTATCAAGGGCAGTTAACAGGTAAAGTTGTGGCGATTTGGGGTGCTTCTTTTAAAGAAAATACCTCAAGTATTGAGAACTCACCAATTCATGCCATGCTTGCAGCGCTTTGGGCACAAGGCGCGATTGTACAGTTACACGATCCACAAGCCTTAGAGCGGGTAGCAAATTTCTATGGCAAACGCGCTGATTTGATTTTATGTCATGATCAATACCAAGTGGTAGAAAATGCACATGCATTGTGTTTATTGACAGCTTGGAAGCAATATTGGAGTCCTGATTATTCACAACTTTTACAGAAAATGGCCCATCCTTTGATTCTCGATGGTCGTAATATGTTAGATCCAGATTTCGTCAAAGCACAAGGTTTTGCTTATCAGGGTGTAGGGCGAGTATGACAAATTCTATATTAGACAATGATCAAAGAGAGCAGCATTTAGTACGATTGCAAAATCTTGCTAAAGAACAACAGCAATTGTGTTTAACCGATTTATTTGAGCAAGATCCGCAGCGGTTTGATAAGTTCTCAGTACATTTTAATCAACTGAGTTTTGATTATAGTAAACATCGTATTGACCAAAATGCATGTGATGCCTTGTTTAAATTTGCAGATTTAAAACAATTAACGCAATGGATCAAACGTTTATTTACCGAAGAATCGATCAATTATACGGAAGACCGATCAGCAATGCATTGGGCATTGCGTTTACCGAAGCATGATCAAGATTACCCTGAACTGGCTGAATTGGTACATCAACAATTAGATCGCATGTATCAGCTTGTCGATAAAGTTCATGCAGGACAATGTCGTGGTTCGACAGGTGAAGTGATTCAAGATGTGGTCAATATCGGTGTGGGTGGTTCTGATTTAGGACCATTGATGGTGAGTCATGCTTTATCAGACTATAAAGTCAGTACTGCTAAACCATTAAAAGTACATTTCGTTTCAACTATGGATGGTAGTCAGCTTTCTGATTTACTACATCAATTACGCCCTGAAACTACCTTATTTATTATTTCGTCCAAGTCTTTTGGAACTATTGATACTCTATCCAATGCTCAAACAGTTCGGCAGTGGTTAGAAAAAGATTTGGGTATGCAAAACAGTGTGATCCAACATCATTTTATTGGGGTTTCAACCAAGCCTGAGAAAATGACAGAATGGGGAATCGCAGCAGAAAACCAGTTCTTACTTTGGGATTGGGTCGGTGGTCGTTACTCGTTGTGGTCATGTATTGGTTTACCGATTGCATTGCAGATTGGTGTTGATGGGTTTAAACAATTGCTCGCAGGCGCTTATGCGATTGATCAGCATTTCCAAAAAGCTTCATTTGCACAAAATATTCCAGTACTGATGGGGTTACTTGGGGTTTGGAATAATAATTTTTTAAATATTCAGACCCATGCAGTATTGCCTTATGATGGCCGTCTAAAATATTTTGCTTCTTATTTACAGCAACTAGAGATGGAATCGAATGGGAAGTCGATTCAAAGAAATAATGAAAAAGTTGATTTAAAAACCTGCCCAATTGTCTGGGGCGAAGTGGGCCCAAATGCGCAACATGCTTTTTATCAGCTTTTGCATCAAGGAACCCATGCGGTGAGTTGTGATTTTATTGCGCCAGTGCAGCGTTATAATTCGAATCAATTTACTTATGCTGAAAGTGCAGAATCCTTAATTGAGCAGCATCATTTGGCTTTATCCAATTGCTTGGCGCAGTCGCGATTATTGGCTTTTGGTAACACAGCATTAAATGCCAATGAATTATCAGGCTTACCTGTATATAAACAGTATGAAGGCAATCAACCAAGCTCAACGCTATTGTTGCAAGAACTAAGCCCTTATAGTTTAGGAATGCTGATTGCATTGTATGAACATAAAGTGTTTGTACAATCGGTTATTTGGAATATTAATCCATTTGATCAATGGGGCGTTGAAAAAGGCAAAGAAATTGCCAATCAATTACTCCCTATCCTCAATGGTAAAGAAAAAGACGTGTCTCAACTGGATGCTTCAACACAAGGTTTAATTAAGATCTTGCTGGGTAAAGAGTAGATATACTGGAAAAATTTATGGCAAATATTTTAGTAACAGGTGGTGCAGGTTATATCGGATCGCATACCTGTGTGGAGTTACTTGAGGCTGGGCATAAGGTTATTGTTCTAGATAATCTATCAAATAGCTCAGAAGAATCATTAAAACGTGTCCAAGAATTGACTGGAAAAACACTAAAATTTGTTCAAGGTGACATTCGTTATCAAAGTGATTTAGATCAAGTTTTTTCAAACAATAAAATCGATGCTGTGATTCATTTTGCAGGTTTAAAAGCAGTGGGGGAAAGCCAACAAATTCCACTGACTTACTTTGATCATAATATTGCAGGATCAGTTCAGTTGGCACAAGCGATGCAAAGAGCGGGTGTTTTTAATTTAGTTTTTAGTTCATCTGCAACAGTTTACGGAGAAAGCAATTCTTCCCCTTATCAGGAGGATATGCAACTAGGTCTACCGAATAATAATTATGGTCATACCAAGCTAATTGTTGAGCAATTATTGGAAAAACTATCAATTGCGGATAAGCACTGGTCGATTGCACTATTGCGTTATTTTAATCCTGTTGGTGCGCATAAGAGCGGTCGTATTGGCGAAGATCCATTAGGTATTCCAAATAATCTTATGCCTTATTTGACTCAAGTCGCTGTAGGTCGTAGAGAAAAGCTTTCTATTTTTGGAAATGATTACCCAACTCAAGATGGAACATGTGAAAGAGATTTTATTCATGTTGTCGATTTAGCAAAAGCACATGTTTTAGCTGTTGAAAATAGAATAAAAAGCCAAGGGTGTCGTGCTTGGAATATTGGGACTGGTCAGCCTATTTCAGTACTACAAATTAAGAGTACTTTTGAAAAAATAAATAATATCAGTATAAATTCAGAATTTGTAAGCCGACGAGCTGGTGATTTGCCGAGTTTTTATGCTAATGCATTGCGAGCTAATATAGAATTAGGTTGGACGCCAAAATATACTTTGGAAGATATGTTGGCAGACAGTTGGAATTGGCAAAAACAAAATCCAACAGGCTATCAAGCATAAATTTAACTGTAAAAAATAGGCGCATTAAGCGCCTATTTTTTATCGCCATTTAAAACTAACCCTGAATCAACTGAGTTAACTCATCTACATAGTCTTGCATTGGTTTTGGATTTTTATCTGCACGGCTTTCAATATTTAAGCGTAATAATGGCTCGGTATTGGATGCACGGACATTTAAACGCCATGCACCAAAATCAAGGCTAACACCGTCTGTTTGATCAATTGCAGGGGTTAAATCAGCAAAATGATCGAAGATTTTTTGAATGGTTTTTTGCGTATCTTCGACTTTAAAGTTGATTTCACCACTGCAAGGGAAACGTTCAATCATCCCTTCGACCAGACTTGATAACGATTGTTGAGTTTCTGATACCACTAAAATTGCTAATAACCAAGGGATCATTCCGCTGTCACAGTAAGCAAAATCACGGAAATAGTGATGTGCGCTCATCTCTCCGCCATAAGCTGCATTGTGTTCACGCATCACATCTTTAATAAAAGCATGTCCAGATTTAGATTGAACAGCAATTCCTTGATACTGCTCAATGATATCCAGTGTATTCCAGACTAAGCGAGGATCATGTACGATTTTTTCACCCGCTTGTTTTAACAAGAAGGCTTGGGCTAATAATCCGACTATATAATAGCCTTCAATAAATTGCCCTTTTTCGTCGAATAAGAAACAACGGTCAAAGTCACCATCCCATGCAATCCCCATATCCGCATGGTGTATTAAAACTGCATTGCGGGTGCTATCTCGATTTTCCACCAAAATTGGATTAGGAATACCATTTGGGAAAGTACCATCTGGATGATTATGGATTTTAATAAATTCTACTGGAATATTGAGCGCTTTGAATTTTTCTTCGATTGCGTCAACAACATGACCCGCTGCGCCATTGCCCGCATTCATCACCAGTTTAAGCGGGCGGATTTTGCTCGGATCAATATAGGTGAGTAGGTGTTCAATAAATTCAGGGAGGATATTATATTTTTGGGTTGAGCCTTTTTTCTCAACTTCAATAAACTGTTCCGATTCAGCCAACGATTGGATCTCTTTTAGTCCTGTATCTGCACTGATTGGTCGAGCATTTTCACGAACCAATTTCATACCATTGTAATCCATTGGGTTATGGCTTGCTGTGATTTCAATACCACCCTGAACATCAAGATGAAAAGCAGCAAAGTAAACTTCTTCTGTTCCCGTCATGCCAAGATCAAGAACATCTACCCCAGCATCATTTAAACCACGAATCGTAGCTTGTTTTAACGCTTCGCTGGTTAAACGGATATCACAACCAATGACAACAGTTTTGGGTTGATAGATTTGACCATAAGCACGGCCTACTTTATAAGCGATTTCTTCATTTAGCTCTGTGCCAAGTTTGCCTCGAATATCATAGGCTTTGAAACAAGTCAGTTTATTCATGTTCATCTTTATATTGTTTAAGGTTGGCTGGTAGTGAAACATCATTTTAACCTTAAAGTGTATAAGAAATTATATTGGAAGATGTAAATTTAGTTTGAAGAATAAAATTGAATACGTTTCGATTACACCAAGCTTATTTTTAATAATGTATTGGATCATCGGTCATGATTTGCACATTGTGGATTTACAGCTTTTGAGATGACCTATGTAGAATTTTATAATTCATGTGATAATGTTCACATTTTTTCGCTGTTAGTATTTGAATTTAAAATATTTTATTAAAGAAATTTAACTTTAAAAAGTAAAAATAAGCATTTGATTAGGTTTTATAATGTGTAGAATAGAAATAAGGTAGGGAAATAATTCAAAATAATTCAATACCGATAATTAAAAGCTTTTCTAGGTGCCATTCGCGAATGTTAATAGCAAAAAAGCCCACTATATTGTTAAAAAGTTTGAGTGCTGTAAGTTTATTGGTTCTATTGCAGAACAATGGTTATACACAAGAAACAAGCTACTTAAAAAATATCAAAGAAGGTGTGACAGGGTTGATAAAACCCAAGGATGATCAGTCATTTAGAACCGTTCAGCTCAAGGATTTGACCGATTTTAAATATCAACCCGATGCATATATAGGCAATCAGAATCAACTCCCTGTTGTAAAGCCATATACTGGACAAAAGGCTTCGCTCAATAATTTATATTTAGAACAAGCGCAAACACAAACAACCCATGCGTATTCAAACCAAGCAAAAATCTTAAGTCTTGAAGATGCGATTCAGATTGCAGTAAAAAGAAACCCCAATATTGCTCAAACAATTTCAACATTGGCAGGACAAAATGCCAATATTGACGTGGCAAAAGCGCAATATTACCCACAGTTAAAAGCGGGTATGAATACAGGTGATTTTACCTCCAATGATAAAGGTCGCCAATTGTATTCAGTTGAAGCCAATCAACTGCTTTATGACTTTGGTAAAGTAAAATCCAGTGTCACCACGCAACAAAATAAATTGGCAGTTGAGCAAGCCAATGTATTAATCAGTATTGATGATATCTCGACCCAAACCGCACGAGATATTTTATCCTTACTGCGCTATCGCAATATTATCAAAATAGCGCAAGATCAATTTAATGGGGTTAGTCGTTTACATGAGATTGCACGCTTAAGAGCAGATGCGGGAATTAGCAGCAATGCCGATCCTGTACAAGCACAAAGCTATGTTGAGTACGCACGTTCTTACTTAATCACACAGCAAAACTTTTTAAAACAACAAGAACAAAAATTACGCACATTATTGGGTTTTGATGTGAGCCAAATGGATTTTAATATTCCTGATGAGTTTGTAAAACAGTCTGGTCTTTATGATGATCCTGAAATGAATACCATTCCTACGATGATTGCAGCAAAAGCAGAGATTGATGTTGCACAGAGTCAGAAAAAACAAACCCAATTGAGTGCTTATCCAACGATTTCATTGGTGGGATCAGTCAGCAAAGCATTGAATGGTCAAAATCCAAATACTGGTTTAGAAAATGATACCGATGGTTCTGTTGGCGTGCAGATGTCGAGTAATTTTTATCAAGGTGGCGCACTGGGATCTCAAGTCAAGGCTGCAAATTTTGCTGAACAGGCTGCACGAGCAAAGTTGAATGCAACTTACCTAGATATTATGGATCAAACACAAATTGCACGAGAAAGTATTGAAAACACGGATAAGCAAATTTGGGTTCTATTGGATCGGGAGCGCTCAACAGCAAAAACCCGTGAGCTGTATGAAGAACAATATAAATTAGGCAAGCGTTCGATCTTAGATTTATTAAGTTCAGAACAATCCTATCAAAGTTCAAGAATAGAAAGGGAAGCGGCACGCTTTGATATTTATGACACGATCGCGGTGTATATCAAGGTAACCGGTAAAAGTAGAAATGCTTATCATTTAAATAACATTCAAATTCAGGGGTTTGAAGTTCAACCATGAATACAAAAACATTAAATTATCAACCCTGGTTACAAGCGATTATTACGGTTGCGCAGCATTATCGAATGCAACCTGCTGAAGAACAAATTCGTCTGCAACTGGATTGGAATAAATACACAAATATTGACGACATGTTATCCATTATTACCCGTCAAGTGGGTTTAAATGTTCGCAAAGCAGACTTTAGCACGGATGTATTGAATCCATGGCGGTTGCCCGTTGTTGTTGAATTTAACAATGGTCAAGTTGCAGTTATCGAGAAAGTCGACAATGAGGGCAATGCAAGCTTACAGCTAAGTGGTGATCAAGGCCTTTCACAAACTTTTAATTTGCATGAACTTCAAGCCAATGCCAGTCGCGTTTATATTTTTCGACCAGAAACATCGATTCCTGATGCACGTGTTGATGAATATATCAAACCTTATGAAAAAAGCTGGTTCTGGGACATCGTTTTAAAAGATTGGAAACGTTATACCGACATCATGGTTGCTTCAATGATTGCCAATATTCTGGCATTGGCGACCATTATTTTCTCTATGCAAGTCTATGACCGAGTTGTGCCTTCTCAATCTATTCCAACCTTGTGGGTACTCGCGGGTGGGGTGTTGATTGCAGCTGTTTTTGAGTTTGTGTTGCGCATTGCACGGGTTTATTTGTCAGACATTATTGGTAAGCGTGCAGATCTCAAGATTTCAGACCGCGTTTTTGGTCATGCACTGCGGATCCGTAATAAAGATCGCGCACGTTCAACAGGTTCGTTTATCTCACAGATTCGTGAACTTGAAGGCGTTCGTGAATTGGTGACCTCAACAACGATCAGTGCAATTGCTGACTTACCATTTTTCTTCCTGTTTTTAGCGATCTTCTGGATTATCGGGGGCAACATCTTTTGGGTGATGTTACTGGTTGTGCCATTGATGATTATTCCTGGCTTTTTGGTGCAGAAAAAGTTGGCTCAGTTGGCGACTGAAGGGATGCGAGAGTCTGCGATTCGCAACGCGATTTTGGTCGAAGCAGTTCAAGGTATTGAGGATATCAAGTTATTACGTGCTGAAGCCAGATTTCAAAATCAATGGAATCACATGAATGAAGTGTCTGCAGATGTCAGCATGCGGCAACGTAAAATTGTGGGTTGGTTAAATGCTTGGACACAAAAAATTCAAGGACTGACCTATGCAATTGTGGTTTTAGTGGGTTGTTTTGCGGTGATGAAAGGTGATATGACCACGGGGGCTTTGGTGGCGTGTTCGATTTTATCTTCACGTATGCTTGCACCGATTTCACAAGTTACAGGTGTACTCGGTCGTTGGCAGCAAGCCAAAGTGGCTAAAAATGGTTTAGATGAGCTGATGCAAAAGCCAGTAGACCGTCCTGATCGGGCACAATTGATTCAACGTAAAGTCCTTTCAGGTGATTATGATTTTAAAGGTGTGGTATTTAAATATACCGAAGATGATCCACGCCCAACTTTAGTCATTCCACAGTTAAAAATCCATGCAGGTGAAAAAGTTGCAATTCTTGGACGCAATGGCGCAGGAAAATCTAGCTTATTACAGCTACTTTCAGGAATGCAATTGCCCGTACAAGGCAAGATCAGTTTGGATGGTGTCGATCAATCTTTGCTTGATCCCGATGATATTCGTCGTGATATGGCATTACTAAATCAAAATGCTCATCTGTTTTTTGGGACCATCCGTGAAAATTTAACTTTGGGTGCACCATTGGCAAGCAATGATGAAATTATCCGTGCATTACAAATCACCAATGCTTTAGAAATCGTGGAACAAAAAAAGGAAGGTCTAGATCATCTTATTCTTGAAGGGGGTGTAGGATTCTCTGGAGGGCAGAAACAAGCATTGTTACTCACACGGTTATTGCTCCGAAATCCGAATATTGTGTTGTTGGATGAACCGACTGCTTCGATTGATGATGTTTCTGAAAAAGTATTGATACAGCATTTAAAAGAATGGCTAGGTCATCGGACCTTAGTGGTGGCGACGCATCGCCCTGCTGTTTTGCAACTTGTTGATCGTATTATCGTTGTGCATGAAGGGAAGATTATCAAAGATGGGCCACGTGATGCCATTCTAAATCCTGCACAGCAGGCAAATGCAGGAGGGACTTCAACATGAGTCAAGAAAAAAATGACCCAAATATCACAGTTCAAGAGGTTGAACCTGCTCAAGTCGATCATGCATCCAATATTTTACAGCGGCCAACCAATCCCTCTGCGTTAAAGTTCTCAGAACCACCGTTACCCAAATCCACATTTATTATTTGGATTGTTGCCATCGGTCTGCTGGCTTTCGTAATTTGGGCTTGTTTATTCAAATTGGAAGAAGTTTCTACAGGGACAGGTAAAGTTGTTCCGTCATCTAAAGAACAGACGATTCAATCTTTAGATGGTGGTGTGTTGACCAGCTTAGATGTTAAAGAAGGCGATATTATCCAGAAAGGGCAGACCCTTGCGCAAATTGACCCTACTCGATTTGAGTCCCAAGTCGGTGAAAGTCAAATGAAATTACTTGCGACATTGGCTACGGCAGCACGTTTAGAGGCTGAGGTGAATGGTACCGCAATCAAGTTTCCAAAAGAGGTTTTGGCCGTTCCTGCTTTGGTGAGAGAGGAAACTGCATTATATACTTCGCGTCGCGCAAATTTGGATGAGTCGATTACTGGTTTAAAGCACGCATTGTCTTTGGTTCAAAATGAATTGCAAATGACTCAACCTTTGGTGGCGAAAGGTGCTGCTTCTGAGGTTGAAGTGTTGCGTTTAAAACGAGATATCAATAATTTTGAAAATCAAATTAACGACAAGCGAAATGACTACTATGTAAAGTCACGTGAAGAATTGGCAAAAGCCAATGCCGATATCCAATCATTACAGCAAGTTGTTGCTGGTCGTAATGATTCGGTGAAACGCTCTACTTTTAAAGCGCCTGTACGTGGTGTGGTAAAAGAAATTGCGGTGACAACCATCGGTGGGGTTATTCCACAAAATGGTAAATTGATGACGATTGTACCAATTGATGAGCAGTTATTGATTGAAGCGCGTATTTCGCCACGAGATATTGCGTTTATTCATCCGGGTCAACCTGCATTGGTAAAAATTACAGCATATGATTATTCAATTTATGGTGGCTTAGAAGGGAAAGTAACGGTGATTTCTCCTGATACCATCCGCGATGAAGTTAAACAAGATCAGTTCTACTATCGAGTCTATATTCGGACCGATAAAGATAAGCTGACCAATAAGGCGGGGAAATCTTTCTCAATAACACCAGGTATGGTGGCAACGGTAGATATTCGGACCGGTCAAAAAACAATTATTGAATACTTGTTGAAACCGTTTAATAAAGCCAAAGAAGCGTTAAGAGAACGATAATTGTATCGTGTGGTGATTATTTTAAAAACCAATCTTCGGATTGGTTTTTTGTGCGTTTACAGTTTTGTGATCAACACGCTGATTGAGTGAATGCAGCATAAAGTGGGTAAGTATATTTTGATGATTTATAAGACAATAATGCAAAAAAGCCCCAATCTTTCGATCAGGGCTTTTTAAATTTGGAGCGGGAAAGGAGACTCGAACTCCCGACCCCAACCTTGGCAAGGTTATGCTCTACCAACTGAGCTATTCCCGCGGAGTCTGTCCAATTTTTTAAATAAAAAACTGAATAAAAAAATTTTGGAGCGGGAAAGGAGACTCGAACTCCCGACCCCAACCTTGGCAAGGTTATGCTCTACCAACTGAGCTATTCCCGCGGAGTCTGTCCAATTTTTTAAATAAAAAACTGAATAAAAAAATTTGAGCGGGAAAGGAGACTCGAACTCCCGACCCCAACCTTGGCAAGGTTATGCTCTACCAACTGAGCTATTCCCGCATGCGGTGTATAATACATCAACAGATGGTAGGGTCAAGATTTTTCTGCAAAGGAAAACACTAATTGCATAAAATAAAGACATTTTTATGAAAAAACTTCAAAATTCAATTTAAAAAATCAAATCGAACAGCAAAAGCTTTGCTGAACACACAGCGATGCTCAAAGAATCCGCTATACTATGTCATTCACCCATTGATCGATCTCTAAGGAATCAGTATGAGTTTAGAACAACAATTGATTGAAAGTTTAAATCAACTTGAGCCATCACATTTAGAAGTGATCAATGAGTCTGCTGGTCATGGCGGGTATTTTCCTGGAAAAGAGTCGCATTTTAAAGTGATCATTGTCAGTGAACAATTTGCAGGGTTACGTTTGGTACAACGCCACCAAAAAGTGTACGCAGAAGCCAAAGCCTTACTCAGCCCTGGAAAAATTCATGCCTTAGCGATCCATGCTTATCTTCCTAGTGAGTGGCAAGGTCAAGCCCCAGCAAGCCCAGACTGCGCTCATGCACCTAAAGCATAAAGTGCAGAGTAATTAAAATGGATACACATTTACTGATCAAAATCATTCATATGACCAGTGTTGGGTTATTAATCCTGGTTTTTGTTTTACGCGCTTCAACATTATTTATTGGAACACACAACCAGCAGCCGAATCCTAAAGGTCGAGTGGCTTTTGTTGCCTTGCAACATCTTTCCCTCACGGTGGTTATATTTACAGGGCTAACTTTATTGATTATGAACGATTTTAAAGTGCAGCCTTGGTTCTATGCGAAAATTATTTTGTTTATGGTTTTCCTTTCCTCACAAATAAAAGCCTATAAAAAGGATGATACCGTTCTTTTAGCACAACGCAGAGCTGGTTTAGTGATTGGCGGAATTGCCTTGTTTGCAACTTTAGTTTTGGTCGTGCTTAAACCAGTTTTTAGTTGATTGTTAGACATGAATTTCACACTTGTATAGCGTCTAGGTTAAACTAGATACAAGTTTAAAAATAATGATAGCTTAGGGAACTTGTATGCTAACTCGTGTGGTATTTAACCAAAAAGGCGGTGTAGGAAAATCAAGTATTACGGTGAATCTTGCTGCGATTAGTGCGTATCAAGGTTTTAAAACATTGGTGATTGATTTAGATCCTCAAGCAAATTCTAGCCAATATCTTTTGGGTGATGACGCCACCTATTCTGCTGAAAAAACTGCATTAGAGCCGAATATTGAAAACTTTTTTAATGATGTACTTGGGAATCATCAACAAAAAGGATTGATTGGCAATGCTATAGGTAGCCTTTTAAAAACAAAAAATAAAGGTTTTGAGCAATATATTCATCGTTCACCTTTTAAAGATTTGGATGTATTACCCGCCAGTCCGAGCTTAGGCGAGTTAGAGCATGCGTTAGAATCAAAGCATAAAATTTATAAGTTACGTGATGCGATTCAGACCTTAACCAGTCAATATGAGCGTATTTATATTGATACACCGCCAGCATTTAACTTTTTTACCTTATCAGCACTGATCTCAGCAGATCGTGTTCTGATTCCGTTTGATTGTGATGTATTTTCAAAACGTGCATTACAGACGCTTATTCAAAATGTCATTGAAACTCAAGATGATCATAATGATCGACTTGAAATCGAAGGCATTGTGGTCAATCAATATCAAGCTCAGGCAAAATTACCGCGTGAAGTGGTACAACAGCTTAAAGATGAAGGTTTACCGGTTTTAGAAAATATGTTGCCACCTTCTGTACTAATGAAAGAATCGCATCATAAAAATCTGCCATTAATTCATTTGGCTACAGATCATAAATTGACTCAAGCCTATCAATCATTGTTCAATGAGATTGATAAAAAATAATTTCGAGATCGTGATGAAATCATTGAAAATGACTTCTGTTAAATTATCAGTCGTTGCCTTAACGGCGATTGTCGTATCTGCTTGTACGACGACGGTTAAACCCACTTATGTATCGCCTACCCAGTATCAGGCGATGAACTGTTTGCAATTGACGACAGAATTTAATCGTATTCAGCAATACATTAATAATGGTGTACAACCTGCGAAACGTACAGGTGTAGGTGTTGGATTAGGTGTTGGTGGTGGTTGGGGCAGCGGTGGCTGGGGTTGGGGGATTGGTCCAAGTATTTCTGTAAACTTAGGGCAATCTTCAAATACCAAAAATACTGAGCTTTCCCGACTGTATGGTGAGCAAGATGCCTTGTCTCAGGCGGCTCAATTTAAGAACTGCCCTTACGTCCCGAAACGTCAGGAAGTTAAAAAATAACGGGTTTTACCCATAAAAAAGCCGATTTTAGAAATCGGCTTTTTTATCATCTTTAAATATGCTGTTTATTGATTATTGGGCATTTTATTTTTATTAAAAAATTTATGACGAATATAACCAATCACACCAGGTAACACACTGAGAATAATGATACCGAAAACCAAATGGGTGAAATTATCTTTCACAATTGGCATATTACCGAATAAATAACCCAAGGTAATAAACGAGCCAACCCAGCAAATTGCACCGACTGCATTATAGGTTAAGAAATATTTATAATTCATGCTTCCTGCACCTGCAACAAAGGGTGCAAAAGTACGGGCAAAAGGGATAAAACGGGCAAAAATAATGGTTTTTCCACCATGCTTTTCAAAAAACTGTGATGTTTTCAGCAAGTGTTGTTTGTTGATAAATTTAGAATCAATTTCAAAAACACGCGGTCCGACATATTTCCCAATATGATAATTGAGGGTATCGCCGAGCACTGCTGCAATAAATAGCAGAGTGATTAAAACCACAGGATCCATTGCACCCGTCGAAGCAGCTAAAGCGCCGGCAGCAAAAAGTAAGCTATCCCCAGGCAGGAATGGCATTACCACGAGACCTGTTTCAACAAAAATAATCAGGAATAAAATTCCATACACCCAGATACCATAATTTCTAATAAATTCAAACAGGTGTTCGTCTACGTGCAAAATAAAGTCAATCAGATCCATAAGGCAGAAACTATGCGAATTGGTGCACAAATCCTAGCAGTGTGAGTTATGAAAGTCAGTATTAAAAAGTAATTTTTTAAAACTTATTATTGTTCTTAATTTGCAACGATGAGTTTAGTTTTTAAGTATTTAACTTGAAATGTTTAGTGATTAATATGTATACATCTTCAGAACGAAATACAAATTAGGTCACACCATGTTTAATCCAAATGTTGTTGTTAAAAATATTGTGAATCAACCCACCGCCAATGCGAGCATTGCATTGATTGCACGTATTCTTATGGCGTATATCTTTCTTGTTGCAGGTTGGGGCAAAATCACGGCTTACAGTGCAACTGTCAGTTATATGGAATCAATGGGTGTACCAGGTGCCATGTTACCTTTAACCATTCTGGTTGAGTTCGGTGGTGGTTTGGCATTATTATTTGGTTTTCAGGCACGCTTTGCAGCATTTGGTTTGGGCGTATTTAGTTTGATTACTGCATTCCTATTTCATGGTGGTGAAGCAGATGCAATTAACTTTATGAAAAACTTCGCAATGGCAGGTGGTTTGTTTTTCTTGATGTTGCATGGTGCAGGCAAATTGAGTCTTGATCATCTAATAGAAAAATAATTTAAAGATAAATAAAGCTTTGAAAAGCCAGATCTGTATCTGGCTTTTTTGTGTGTTCATTTAGCGCTATTCAAATGGATCAATTGGTTTATGCTATCTAAAAATATTCAATTCAGTTTTAACAATGACTCCCAGTGAACTGATGAGCATCAGTAAAGCCAAAATGAACCTATAAGCTGATTATTTAAAATGTTTTTTTACAAAGCAAAGTAACTTGATTGAATGGAGTGCGTATGGCTTATAAAAATGATAGAATATGGCGCTTATATTCGTTTGCCTGCATAGTTGTTGACTCATGACTACCAATACTCAAATTACTGAAGATCGTATCCTTATCTTGGATTTCGGTTCTCAATATAGCCAGCTTATTGCACGCCGTGTACGTGAAGCTGGTGTATATTCTGAAATGTATGCTTTTGATATGTCTGAAGAAGACATTCGCGCGTTTAATCCGAACGGTATCATCTTATCTGGTGGTCCTGAAAGTGTGCATGAGGAAGGTAGTCCACGTGCGCCAGAAGTTGTGTTCAACTTGGGTGTACCTGTATTGGGGATCTGCTATGGTCTGCAAACCATGTCAGAACAACTTGGCGGTAAAGTAGAGCCAGGTACTGTACATGAATTTGGTTATGCAGCAGTTGACGTTTTAGTACGTGATCAATTGCTTGGTGATTTAAATGATGGTGATGACAAACTTAATGTTTGGATGAGCCACGGTGACAAAGTTTCTGCGATTCCAGCAGGCTTTAAAGTGACTGCAAGCACACCAAGCTGTCCATTTGCTGCAGTGAGTGATGAAACGCGTCGTTTCTACGGGGTGCAATTCCACCCAGAAGTGACACATACTGCCAAAGGCGCAGAGTTACTGTCTAACTTCGTTCATAGCATTTGTGGTTGCCGTAATCTTTGGAATTCTGAAAACATTATTGATTTACGTGTTGAACAATTACGTGAACAAATTGGTGATCAAAAAGTTCTTTTAGGTCTTTCAGGTGGTGTTGACTCATCTGTAGTTGCAGCATTGTTGCATAAAGCAATCGGTGACCAACTGACTTGTGTGTTTGTAGACAATGGCTTACTTCGTTTAAACGAAGGTGAGCAAGTGATGGACATGTTTGCGAAAAACATGGGGATCCGTGTGATTCGTGCTGATGCAGAAGAACGTTTCTTATCTGCACTTGCAGGCGAAGTTGATCCTGAGAAAAAACGTAAAATCATTGGTCGTGAATTTATCGAAGTTTTTGCTGAAGAAGCACGTAAGCTTGATGGCGTAAACTTCCTTGCGCAAGGTACGATTTACCCTGACGTGATTGAGTCTGCGGCAACTAAAAATGGTAAAGCGCATGTGATTAAATCACACCATAATGTGGGTGGTTTACCAGAAGATCTAGCATTTGAATTGGTTGAGCCAATCCGTGACCTATTTAAAGATGAAGTACGTCGTTTAGGTACAACTTTAGGTTTACCACATGAAATGCTTTATCGTCATCCATTCCCAGGTCCAGGTTTGGGTGTGCGTATCTTGGGTGAAGTGAAAAAAGAATATGCTGATATTCTTCGTCTTGCTGATGACATCTTTATGCAAGAGCTTCGTGCAAGTGGTTGGTATGATAAAACTGCACAAGCATTTGCAGTATTCCAACCAGTAAAATCGGTGGGTGTCGTGGGTGATGGCCGTCGTTATGCATGGGTCATTGCACTTCGTGCCGTGGAAACGGTTGACTTTATGACAGCTCGTTTTGCCCATCTTCCATATGAGTTGGTGGATAAAATCTCAACACGTATCATGAATGAAATTAAAGATGTTTCTCGTGTGGTGTATGACGTATCTTCTAAACCACCAGCAACAATTGAATGGGAGTAATTCAGGGATTTCAAGAAGCGAAGCTTCTTGCCTGAATTACGCCAAGGGCTATGCCCGCGGCAGCAGGGTTTCAAAATGCAACGCATTTTGCTGATTTTACGCCAAGATGCCCGCGGCAGTAGGGTTTTAAGAAGCGAAGCTTCTTGCCTGAATTACGCCAAGAGCCGTGCTCGCGGCAGTTAGGGATTTCTGTCCAAATTTCCTTTTAAAAAGAGCGCTTAGGCGCTCTTTTTTGTTTGATCATCTTGCAGCTTAAATTTATAAGAAAAAAAGAGGCGTGGCTCATCATGAAGGATAAATATCATTATTATTGGATGTTCTCAATCTACAGATACCCACTTTAAAAAGTGAATCATCATAATAGTTTCAGCATCACGATCACTAGTATCAGGCTCGACCAGTAGTCTGATTGATCATATTATTTGAATATAAATGCATGCATAGTGATATAAATAAAGTCTTATGATAGAAACCAGATTGCTTCACCAGTTCATTGCTGTAGCCGAGGAATTGCATTTCAATCGGGCAGCTGTGCGGCTTCACATGGCACAGCCGCCACTAAGCCAAGCTATTCGTCGGTTGGAACAGCAGATTGGTACACCACTGTTTGAGCGTTCCAATCGTAGTGTATCACTAACGCCGGCTGGTACAGTCTTTTTAGCCTCGGCTAAAAAAGTACTTTATCTTCTTGATGATAGTGTTGAACAAGCCCGACGTGTGGCACAAGGTATAGAAGGTCATCTCAGGTTAACTTTCATTAACATCACACCTTATGTCGGATTACTTTCAGCAATACGACATTTCCATTCTACACATACTGCTGTTTCATTTACGATGCAGGAAGCCACGACACAAGAACAGGTTGAAGCTCTAGAAGGTGGTAATGCTGATCTTGGTTTTATGAGAAGGCCTGGTAGAACCGCACCAGGTCTTCGGTTTGAGCCCATTTTGAGAGAGTCCATCGTGGTCGCTCTGCCGAGTACACACCCTCTTGCAAACTCTGAGACCGTCTCGCTGATTGAGCTTTGTAAAGAGGCTTTTGTTTCATCACCCCGACATTTGGGTCAGGGTTTCCATGACCAACTGATCCAGCTTTGTCAGGCGGCAGGTTTTGTTCCACGTATTGCCCAGCAAGCAAGACAACTTCAGACACTGGTGGCCTTAGTTGCTGGTGGTTTTGGTGTTGCATTATTGCCAGCTTCACTTGTACAGCACGAGCGAAAGGACGTGGTATTTCGCCCAATTCGGGTGGATGCGCCAGATTCATTACTGCATGTCGAATTGCTGATGGTATGGAATGAACACAAACACTGCGCAATTCGGGACAGATTGATTGATGCAGTACGTGACATAATGGTATCAGAGCCGAAGATTGAGATCTTTTAAATATTGTTTTGGTATAAATAATATATTTTACGGACTTAGATAGATGTTCCATCATCATGACATTGAGGTTTGCGAAGATGCATGATGGAACAGAAATACACGCACACAAATAAAATTTTTAAAGATAGAGTTGCTATTGTCACTGGTGCAGGCCAAGGGCTTGGACGCGCTTATGCACAAGCATTGCTTGATCGTGGTGCTCGTGTTGTAATCAGTGACTTAGGTACAGATCGGCTTGGTCAGGGAGCTGATGAGAGCCTGATTGCCGAGACAGTCCGTGCTTTGAAAGCCTATGATGGGCAGTTAATTGCACACAGTGGACGCCTAGATCATAAGGCAGGTTGCAAGCAGCTTGTGGCGCTGACCATTGAGAAATTTGGCGGGTTGGACATTTTGATTCATAACGCTGGATGGGTGGGCTATCAGTCAATAGAGGATCAGGACGATGGTTTTCTTGAGCGTGCAATTGGTATTAATGTGCGTGCACCGATTTGGTTAAGCAAGTATGCTTGGGCGCATCTCAAGCAATCTTCATCTGCACGGATTGTACTGAACACGTCTGACCGTGCCATGTATCAACAGTATGCACAGTCGGGCCTTGTTGCTTATGCGGCGGGTAAAATGGCTCAAGTGGGAATCATGAATGCCTTAAGCAAAGAAGGTGAATCGTCTGGTATTCTGGTCAATGCAATCTCTCCTGTTGCGAAAACCCGTATGTGGGGAATGACTCAAC
The DNA here is from genome assembly GCF_051059255.1 of Acinetobacter sp. CE-15. Lineage (NCBI taxonomy): Bacteria > Pseudomonadati > Pseudomonadota > Gammaproteobacteria > Moraxellales > Moraxellaceae > Acinetobacter > Acinetobacter sp. CE-15. Next base: position 118,432 of record NZ_CP192737.1, read on the forward strand.
CATCTGAGGACCTCAAACCAGAATGGGTAAGCCCAGGTGTTCTCTATTTGGCGAGCTCATTATGCCAAGATACAGGTATCATTCTCCGTGCCAGTAATAGCCAGTTTACAGCAACACGTTTTTGCGAGAATCCAGAGGTTATTTATCCTGAACATCTAGCACGAGTTGAATGTTTCAGTATGGAAGATATCGCTAAAAATTGGCAACGTATCAAGGAGTTTAGTGAAGCGTAATAATCAACAATACGCAATTTATATGAGCGAATAACTATTATTACTTAACTTCTCTCGCTTTTGTGTAATGTTGCCAAGGTCACTTTACTTAATGATACATACACATATAAAAAAGCCAATCAACGCATTGATTGGCTTTTGTTGCTCCAAAAGAGCGATTGCTAAATGGATTTAAACTTAGAAACGGTATCCAGCACGAACGCCGTAAGTGTTGTAGTTATCACCAAAACCTACACGACCTTCTAAGCTAACGTTTTGATTAAAGAATTTCTTCGCAGAAATACCCCATTCATCACGATCAGTTAAATCATTGTTGTAGTAGTCAGCACCTACACTTAAGGTCTTATCTAAATACAAGTCACCACGTACTTTGTATTCATCCAAGTCACCAAATGCACCAAATGCTTCAAAGTTAGCATCATATTGACCAACTTTAGTTACATATTTAGCACGTACAGTTGGGTCTGCGCCGTCATCACCATTTTTAACATCATAACCCGTTACACCAAGTGCAAGTAATAAACCAGGAGCTGGTAAATAACCCACTTCAGCGCCATAAGTTGTTACTTTATTGTCGATGTTGGTGTTATCAACTTCAAGTTCATCACGACCTACACGACCACTTACATAGAAGTCTGAGTTAGGTACATAGTATTCAAGACCTGCGCCATATTGACTATCTTTTACACCATCATTTTTGGCATAATTTACATTGGCTTTTACATTACTTGCGCGATCTAAGAATGCAGCCTCATTAAGTGGTGAATTACGAGTTTGTACTGGTTTGAAATAATAAGTACCATCTACACCAAAGCTATGAGTTGCATCAAAATTATCTGGATCATTATATGTATATGAACCACCAACTTCGGCTTGGTAAGCATGTGCAGTGCCAGTTAAAGCGGCTACGGAAAAGATTGCAGATGCGATTGCTAATTTTTTCATGGAATTCGCCCCTATGAAGAATTGATTGATTTATACATGTTTGGTTACAATTTCGAGTCTAGGGCAAATATAAAAATCGTCAACCACGCTATAGTAACTGGAATGTAATATTAGTGAGTTTATGTAATAATATTGAATTAAGTTGTTGAAAATAAATACATAAAACTTATGTGTTGTTTTATTAAAATTGTGTAGATAGTGTGGATATTGGTACGCTTTGAGTAAGAGTTAGACATAATTTGTAATAAAAAAGGCATTTCAGAAATGAAATGCCTCAAAATTTTTTGGCTTTCTAAGTACTTAAAAACGGAAAGTTCCATTCACATTATAAAGATTCATACCACTGCTAAAACCTGCTTCAGCACCAATAGCAACATTTTCATTCACAAAGTATTTGCTACGAAACCAGAGGAAATTATTATTGCTTTCATCATCATCTTTTAAACTATATGCACTGCCGATACTGAAAGCATGGGTCAAATAGTAATCTGCAGCAAAGATAACATTATTCTCATCGCCAAACACACCATTCGCTTCAAGATTTAAATAATGTCCATTTTGACCAATTGGCATTACATATTTAATTTTAGCGGCAAAATCCGTTTCATCATCAAGATATTTATCACCACTGAAACCATCGACACCTGCTGCAATGAGCAAATTGCTGATCGGCATATAGCCCACCAATGCGCGATAAGTGGTGACGTTATAATCATTTTTATAACGAACTGAACCATAATTTGAATCTATGTTGCTTTTTATTTTGACTATGCCAAGTCCAATCTCACCATTGAGATAGAATTGTTCATGAAAATATTCTAAGCCACCTGTAAAGTAATGAAGATCTTTTTCATCTTTTGCTCGAGCAAGCTCATAAAATGTGCTTGTAGATAAAGGATCATAGGTTAAGTAGTCCTGACTTTCGATAGTACGATAAGCGTAACCACCATAGACATTGCTATTACGGCCTAAAAATGCTGCCTCATTCAATGGGTTGTTTTTGATTTGTACAGGATCAAAATAGTATTTGCCTTTAATATCGGCTTGATAGTCTTGATCAATGTAATTGTTATCATGATCAAAAGATCTAAACCCAGCATCAAATTGCACATTGTAGGCAAAACTAGAACAGCTGATTGCGGTTAAAGCGAAAAATAAAAGAGATTGTTTCATAAGTATCCTAAATTTTTTTGTGGTGTTGTAAGGTCAGAGTTTTGTTACAAAAAAACAACATTGTTCACAAAAACTACACTGTAGTCAATTGTGTTGTCTAAAAAATGCCATATCTCAACTTTTTCCACTCTGTGGTAGAATGCGTGCGAATTAAAAGACGTCAAATGTGAGATTAAAACTCGTGGAAATTAATCCTTATCTAGTTCAGCTAAAAGACTTAAATGACCGTGGTCTAACACTACGGGGGTATCTTTGACTACGATCTAAAGAAAGAGCGTTTAGAAGAGGTTCTCCGCGAGTTAGAAGATCCAGCGATCTGGAATGATCAAAGCCGCGCACAGGCGATGGCAAAAGAAAAAGGCGAGCTTGAAAACGTGATCAACGTTTTAGAAGGCTTGGCGACACAGCTTGATGATGCACAAGCCATGCTTGATCTTGCTGTTGAAGCGGATGATGAAAGCTTATTGGCAGATGTTCAGTCTGAATTGACTGCAGCGGAAGAAGAGTTAGCAAAACTTGAATTCCGTCGTATGTTTAGTAATCCAATGGACCCAAATCCATGTTATGTGGAAATTCAAGCTGGTTCAGGCGGTACTGAAGCACAAGATTGGGCTTCAATGTTGTTACGTATGTATATGCGTTGGATCGAACGTCATGGCTTTAAAGCAGAATTGATGGAAGAATCAGATGGTGATGTTGCAGGGATTAAATCTGCAACAATCCGTGTTGAAGGCGAGTATGCTTATGGTTGGTTACGTACCGAATCTGGCGTTCACCGTTTAGTGCGTAAGTCACCATTTGACTCAGGTAATCGCCGTCATACCTCATTCTCGGCAGTATTTGTATCACCTGAAGTGGACGATAATATTGAGATCGATATTAATCCTGCTGACGTGCGTACAGATACATATCGTGCATCTGGTGCAGGCGGTCAGCATATTAACAAAACCGACTCAGCAGTACGTTTGACTCACGCACCCACTGGGATTGTGGTGGCATGTCAGAACCAGCGTTCACAACATGCAAACCGTGATCATGCTTGGAAACAGTTACGTGCAAAATTGTACGAATTGGAAATGAGTAAGCGTAATGAAGCTGCTCAAGCACTTGAAGATTCAAAATCGGATATCGGCTGGGGCAGTCAGATTCGTTCATATGTACTGGATGACTCTCGTATTAAAGATCTGCGTACTGGTGTTGAGAACTCGAACACGGGTGCAGTATTGGATGGCGATCTAGATAAATTTATTGAAGCCAGCTTGAAACAAGGTCTTTAATTTAAATTTTTAACAAAAGCAAAGCTTTATCCGTATTTTTGCAATATATCTAAAAAAATCGATATTAAAATCGAAAAAATGCGATATATTGGGTGCAAAGATGCTGAATGGAGCTTTGCTCTGAATTGAATGTGTCTAAGATGGATATTGATTTAATTTCTAAAGCATTAGCGAATCCGACTCGCCGACAGATTTTGGAATGGCTCAAGAAGCCACAACAATATTTGTCGGAAGAGCAGTGCGGTGGCTTTGGTCGTGGTGTCTGTGCAGGGAATATCGAGAAGCTCGGTAATGTCTCTCAATCTACGATGTCAAATCATTTGTCTGTTTTGCAACAGTCAGGATTAATTCAGGCCGAGAAATATGGTCAATGGTCATATTTCTCGCGTAATGAAGCTTTAATTCAGCAATATATTGATTATCTACAAAACTCGCTCTAACGCCTGATTTCAATCAGAAAGCGAGTGATGAGGCAAATATGGCTGAACTTAACTCTCCCCTTGTACTTGGTGATTTACATTTAAAAAATCGTGTCGTGATGGCGCCTTTAACCCGTAGCCGTGCTACCGCTGATCGGGTACCCACGGCAATCATGGCTGAGCACTATGCACAGCGTGCCAGTGCGGGTTTAATCATTACTGAAGCAACAGTGATTTCTGAACAAGCCAATGGTTATTTAAATACACCAGGGCTATTTACAGATGCGCAAGTTGAAGGCTGGAAGTCTGTAACCCAAGCGGTTCATGATCAAGGTGGCTTGATTGTGGCGCAGTTATGGCATGTGGGACGTGTCTCACATCCAGATCTACTCGATGGTGAAACGCCTGTATCTGCAAGTGCAATACAACAAGCAGGACAAGTCAGCTTATTACGTCCAAAACGTGACTATGTCGTGCCACGCCCTTTGGAAATCTCCGAAATTCATACCATCACCGAACAGTTTAAACAGGCTGCAATTAAAGCCAAGGCGGCTGGTTTTGATGGCGTTGAATTACATGCTGCCAATGGCTACCTGATTGATCAGTTCTTACAAAGCTCAACCAATCATCGTGAAGATGAATATGGTGGTTCTGTTGAAAACCGCGCACGTCTTTTACTTGAAGTGATGGATGCTTTAATTGAAGTATGGGGCGCAGGCCGTGTGGGCATACATTTAGCGCCACGTGGCGATGAGCATGATATGGGGGATGCTGATCCACGTGAAACCTTTGGTTATGTCTTGGAACAATTAGGTAAACGTAAAATTGCATTCTTCTTTACACGTGAATATTTAGCCGATGACAGTATCAGTGAATATATGAAACAACGTTCAAACGGTGTGCCATATATTGCCAATATGCGTTTAAGCCGTGAAGATGCCATCAAACTCTTGGCATCAGGTCAAGCAGATGCGGTGTCTTTCGGTAAAGCTTATATTGCCAATCCTGATTTGTATGAACGTCTAATTCAAGACGCACCTTTAAATGAATTGGTGTTTGAAAATATGATTGGTTCACAAACTGCGGAAGGCTATATTGATTATCCTGCTTTGGGATAAAACAAAGACTGTATTTTCTCTGGATGTGAATGGAATACCCATTCACATCCACAACTCAGATAAATTTAACCAGTTTTCTTTTTGCATCGTTGAATCTTACAAGGCATATGTATTCGATGGCATGGATATCGCCATTGGTTAAGGCGTATAACACTACTTCTTAACCAATAAGCGTTTTTCATCCGTGCAAAGCCAAGTTTTGTTAGCGTTGTTGCTGGTTGATAGATCAGATTTGCTCTAGCATGCGGTCGACTACCTTGCTGACAACAAATCGTTAAATATTATTCATTAACAACTGAATATGGCTCTGTTATATTTGCCCATTCATCTATATTGAGACATTCTGTTTGGCTACTCCTTTTTGGTATAACACAGCACTTAAAATCGTTAAGCCTTTGTATCAATGGCGTATCAAAAAACGTGCGAAAGATAGCGCAGAATACCAACAAGAATGTCTTGAGCGCTTTGGTCCCTTTCAAGATGTAAAGAATCAGCATGCCATTTGGTTTCATTGTGTTTCAGTCGGAGAAACCAATGCTGCTCAGCCTTTAATCGAACATTATTTAAAAGCAGGTCATGCTGTTTTAGTCACCAATACGACAAAAACAGGCCAAGCACGTGCCAAATCGTTATTCTTAAAAGCACCTTATCAAGGATTATTTCAAGCGGTATATTTGCCTGCTGATCAGCGCTATTTAGTTGCTGATTTTTATCAGAAATACCAACCCAAATTGCTGATTTTGGTTGAAACTGAACTATGGCCAAATCTTATTGACCAAGCTCAACAGTTTAAAGTGCCTTGTATTTTAGTGAATGCACGGCTTTCAGAAAAATCTGCCAAAGGTTACGCCAAAGTTCCAGGCTTGACCCGTCCAATGCTACAGAAATTAGATCAGTTATTGGCGCAAGATATTGCAACGCAGCAACGCTTTATTGATTTGGGTATGCCGCAAGATAAAACACAAGTACTTGGAAGTATTAAATTTGATATTTCTGCACCTGAACAATTTATTCATAAAGCACAACAGTTGCAGGAGGACTGGAATTTAGCAAATCGAAAAATCATTACTATCGCCAGTACACATGCACCTGAAGAAGAAAAATTATTTCTCGCATTTAAAACCTATTTAGAACAATATCCAGATTGGTTGTTGATCGTTGTCCCGCGCCATCCTGAACGTTTTGATGAGGTTTTTGCTGCTGCACAAAGTTTAAATTTAACAACACAGCGCCGTAGTTTAGAGCAAGCAATCGAGTCGAATACCCAAGTCTATTTGGCAGACAGTATGGGTGAAATGTGGCTGTGGTATGCATTGAGTCAAGCATGTTTTGTTGGCGGGTCGTTAAATGAACCCGGTGGTGGACATAATATTTTAGAAGCTATGGTTTTAGATGTACCCACCGTGATTGGACCGCATTATTTTAATTTTCAAGCCATTGTGGATGAGTTCTTACAGGCAGATGCCTTAAAAGTAGGGCAAACTGTTGATGAGGTGGTTCAGTTGTTGGTGCGCTGTTTGGAAGACCAAGCTTTTGCCCAGCAATTAAGCCAGCATGCGATTGATGTTTTAAAGCGTAATCAGGGTTCTTTATACAAACATATTGCAGTGATTGATCAGTATTTATAATTTATACATTGTTGATGAATAAACACCATCAGCTAAAAGTAAAACGAACCAGAATTTTTTATGAACATCGTCCTTCTTGATCCTCGTCAAACACAAGCTGAAACTTGGACAATCAGTTCAAAAAGGCAAGTTGAACATTTGCACACGCATCTTGCTGCCAAAGTTGGAGATACGCTTAAGGTTGGCGTTCGGGGTGCCAGTCGTTATTTAACTGAAATTGTTGATATTTCAGAACATACGATTTTACTTCGACCGATTCAAGAAGAGCCTGTTCCAGCAAAATTGCCCGTAACTTTAATTGTGGCATTACCACGCCCCAAAGTGTTACGCCGCTTAATTATGGATGCGGTGACACTGGGGGTCGAAAAATTAATTTTGATTCATAGTTATCGGGTCGATAAGAGTTATTGGCAAAGCCCTTTTTTACAGCAAATTGATCATTACATCACCTTGGGATTAGAACAGGCAGGAGATACCATCGCTCCTCAAATTGAACTATATAAACGCTTTAAACCTTTTGTTGAAGATGTCTTACCTAGCTTCATTACGCCACAAAATCCTGCTTATGTGGCGCATCCGTATACTGAACAGAAAATGCCATTTGCTATTGATCATTCATGTACTGTGATCATTGGACCTGAAGGTGGTTTTATACCTTATGAGGTGGATTTACTGATAAAAAACGGCTGCCAAGCAGTGAGCTTAGGCAACCGTATTTTGCGTACTGAAACCGTGATCCCTTATGTATTGGGGCGCTTATTTAGCACGAGCTGATTCGATGTCATCCGCTGATGGATCACCGCGGTAGACTTTGACTTCCTGAACAGGATAAGGAATCGAAATATTATTATCCGCAAAGGCTTCTAGCACACGTTCTTGAATTTCACTGATCGAAGCCGCTGTAACCACTTGCGTGGTATCTACCCACCAACGAACGGTTAAATTGACAGAGAAATCCGCCAAAGCAGAAACATTCACAGTAAAGCCCGGCTGGCTTAAAATACGTTGATCTTTATCAAGCAATTTAAGAATAATGTCTTTGGCTTTCTGTACATCATCTTCATAACCAATCCCAACCACAAACTCACAACGACGGCGTTGGTAAGCGGTATTTACCGTCACGGCGCTGGTATACACAGTTGCGTTTGGAATCACGATACGTCGTCCATCAGGGGAACGTAAAAAAGTTGCACGAATTTGAATATCTTCGACAGTACCTTCCATATTGTTGACAATGATGTCATCACCAATCTTGAACGGTTCACCCAAAAGAATCAAAATTCCAGAAAGTAGATTTTGGAAAATATCTTTAAATGCAAAACCAATCGCGACCGAACCAATCCCCAAAGCACTCATCAGTTGAGCAGGAGTAAAGCCGGGAATTGCAATGACCATGGCAATTAAAAACCCAAAAAAGATAATTGCGGTACTGCCGACACGATTCAGTACCAGAACTAAATTTTGGCGCGTATAGGTACGGTTTTCGAGTGTTCTACGGACAAAGAATTTAAAAAGCTTAGACAGCAACCAGAAAATAGTGATGACGATCAGCGCAATACATAAATATGGCATACGCTCCCAAAAACCATCGACAAACTTGTCGATGGTTGAGTATGCGTCTTTATATTTTTCAGTATGTTGAATCACTGTTTGTGCAGTTTTTTCGCCTGCAGAATGGATCAATTGAGTCGTGTCTTGTGCAACGGTACTCAATGCATTTGCTTCTTCAGCCACAATCATGTCCAATAAAATAATTGGCATATTTTGCCTGAAATTTCAAAGAAGTTAAGCTTTGATTACAGTTTTTCTTATGACGGACAAATAAAAATAATATTTGTGAATCAATATTCAACTCATATTAATGCATCATCAAGGATTAATTCTTCTTAAAAATATTTAGTCCCTTTTTCAATGATTGTTGTTGGATTTTCAATTTCTCCAGTCCCCAGCATAAATGACACTACGCTTATAGAGCTAACTAAGCTGATGATAAAGCCTATTAGCATCAGCCAAGCCATTAATTTTTCAATAAAAGTCGATGGGCGTGGGTGACCAAAACGATTGGCGCGATTACAACCACGTGCAAGGAGTAAATACAGCAGCATCAAGAATTGCACAATGGGAATCAGCAATAACAGAATAAACCAACCAGATTTATTACGATCATGCAGCCTGCGAATAATCACAACCATCATTCCATATAAATAAAGACAGCTGAGTGCGAAGTAAGTGAACTGACCTAATCCTGAAATCGAATTTATCGCATGTTGGCTGAATTGCAGTGAATGTAAATTCACACTGCCAAAGACTAGACCGAGGGCAAGCAATGCAATGGTAAAAATGAGATGCAAAAATCCAAACCAAGCAATATAACTCAAACGATTAAAGCGGCCTTGAGTAGAAAAGGGATGATCTACTGGTGATACTTGATGCTTTGAAAAAAAAGTCGACGATTCTTGTATTTGCATGACGATCGCGTCCAGTTGAATGAGTTCGGTAAGGAAATGTTTTTTTTCTGAAAAAACCATATGCACTTCTGAATACAAATTATAAGATCAAAAAAACTCCATAGATATTGAAAATTCGAATATTTTGGCAAATGACTTAAGATTTTCCGATGGTTAAAGTGACCCCCGTGTCTACGACCAAAGCACAATTGTTAACCGAAATGCGCTATCGTAATACTGAACACATGCAGCAAATAAAATCAAGAACGTAGGCATACATCTCGTGATGAGGTGACAAATCAAGGAAGCAGAATATGAATGAAATCTATCCAGTTCCAGAACAATTTGTTAAAACAGCAAGGACCAATGAACAAGAATACTTCGATCGTTATCAACAGTCAGTAGAGCATCCAGATGAGTTTTGGGCAGAAGCTGCAAAGAAATTGGACTGGATTAAGCCATTTACTCAAGTAAAAAACACCAGCTACGACAAAGATAATTTTAAAATTGAATGGTTTGCAGATGGGCAACTGAATGTCAGTGCCAACTGTTTAGATCGTCATTTAAAAGAGCACCCATTGAAACCTGCAATTATTTGGGAGGGGGATCATCCATCTCGCCATAAAATCATTTCTTTTGAGGAACTGCATGATGAAGTGTGTCGTTTTGCCAATGTCTTAAAGAAAAATGGAATTGGGAAAGGTGATCGAGTCATTTTGTATATGCCGATGATCCCTGAAGCGGCGATTGCCATGCTGGCCTGTACCCGAATAGGGGCGGTGCATTGTGTGGTATTTGGTGGGTTCTCTCCAGACTCATTGGCAAGTCGGATAGACGACAGTCAAGCCAAATTGGTGATTACTGCTGACCAAGGTATGCGTGGTGGTAAAACGATTCCGTTAAAAGAGAATGTAGATGCAGCATTGGCGCTGGATGGAACCACTTCGGTTGAAAAAATGATTGTGGTGCATCGTACAGGCCATCCAATAACAATGCAGGAAGGGCGTGACCTGTGGTATCACATGGAAATTATGACGGTCACAGATATCTGTCCGCCAGAACCGGTGAATGCCGAAGATCCTCTATTTATTTTGTATACGTCTGGGTCAACAGGAAAGCCTAAAGGGGTGTTACATACCACGGGGGGTTATTTAACTTATGTCAATTCAACTTTTCGTGAAGTTTTTGATATTAAACAAGATGATGTATTTTGGTGTACTGCAGATGTGGGCTGGATTACGGGGCATTCTTATGTACTTTATGGACCATTATCCAATGGTACAACCACGGTCATGTCTGAAGGCATCCCACAATATCCAACATGGGCACGCACAGGGCATATTGTAGATAAGCATAACATTACCATTCTCTATACTGCACCAACAGCGATCCGCGCCATGATGCGTGAGGGTGACGCTTTTGTGCGTGAAAGTGACCGTAGCAGTTTGCGTCTATTGGGTACCGTGGGTGAGCCGATTAATCCAGAAGCATGGAATTGGTACTATACCGTTGTGGGTGAAAGCCGTTGTCCAATTGTGGATACATGGTGGCAAACTGAAACAGGCGGTATTTTAATTTCTCCACTGCCGGGCGCAACTCCACTTAAACCGGGTTCGGCCACTCGTCCATTGTTTGGCGTACAACCGGCATTGGTTGATGCTGAGGGTCAAGAACTTGAAGGTGAAGCAGAAGGCAATTTGATTATTAAGAATTCTTGGCCGGGGCAAATGCGGACCATTTGGGGCGATCCTGAGCGATTTATTGAAGCGTATTTCTCAACCTATCCGGGCAGTTATTTTACTGGTGATGGTGCGCGTCGTGATAAAGATGGTTATTACTGGATTACAGGCCGTGTAGATGATGTCTTGAATGTTTCGGGTCACCGTTTGGGCACTGCTGAAATTGAAAGTGCCTTGGTTGCGCATGCAAAAGTCGCTGAATCTGCAGTTGTTGGTATGCCACATGAGATTAAAGGGCAAGGCATAGCGGCCTATGTGACCTTGCAGGCGGGTGAAGCTGAAACTGAAGAATTACGTAAAGAATTGGTCAGTTGGGTACGTAAAGTGCTGGGACCTGTAGCAACACCTGATGCAATTTATTGGGCACCTGCTTTGCCAAAAACCCGTTCTGGAAAAATCATGCGACGCATTTTGAGAAAAATTGCTGCCAATGAACTAGATAGTTTAGGCGATACTTCTACTTTGGCTGATCCAGGTGTGGTAGATCAGTTGATTACAGAGGTTAAGGCCAATTCTTAGTGATTGAAGTCTCTTGATTTTGCTAGCCAAAAGTTGAATACCGTTAGAGAAATTCTAGCGGTATTTTTTTGTTATTGATTTTCAAACCACAGAATAAGTAATGCAGGCATTGAGATAAGGAAATCTTACTTGATTTGATAAGCTCAAGGCACTGGGAATAAGAGTAAATATGATGAATGCACCTCAACAGGAGATAAACCTTTCTGCTTTAGCAACAGCAAAACAATTGGCAGAACAATTTGCGCAGACTGCTGCTGAGCGTGATAAAGCAGGTGGTAATCCAAAGCTGGAACGGGACTTGATTCGTCAAAGTGGCTTATTGGGACTGTCTATTCCACAACAATATGGCGGGCAGGGGGCAAATTGGAAAACAATTTTCCAGACCATTCAAAGTATTGCACAAGTCGATAGCTCCTTGGCACATGTATATGGCTTTCATCATTTATTAATCGCCACCGTACAGTTATTTGCTCAACCTCAACAATATTCGGCATGGTTTGAACACACTGCCCGCAATAACTTGTTTTGGGGCAATACGTTAAACCCTTTAGATCAGCGCACGAAGGTACAACAACTCACTGAGAATGACTTTATTTTTCATGGTGATAAAAGCTTTTGCTCAGGATCAATAGATTCAGACATACTGCTTTGTTCGGGCTTTAATGATGCTGGAAAATTACTGATAGCTGTGATCCCAACACGTCGAGAAGGGGTCAGTTTTTTAGGCGATTGGAATAATATGGGGCAGCGTCAAACGGACAGTGGAACCAGTCATTTTGAACAGGTCAAAATTCACAAAGATGAGTTATTGTTAAATCCAGGACCATTAAGTACACCTTACTCCAGTTTACGACCTTTGATCGCACAATTGATTTTTGTGCATCTGTTTTTAGGCGTTGCTGAAGGTGCCTTTGACCTTGCAAGACAAACAATACAAAGTCAGAAAGCATGGTCAACGTCTTTGGCTGAAAATGCGGTGAATGATCCGTTCACCCAGAAGCATTTTGCTGAGTTTTATGTACAGCTTGAAAGTGTACGTTTACTTGCCGATGAAGCCATTGCAGCATTGCAAACGGCTTGGAATATTGGTGAGCAATTAACAGCAGAACAACGTGGTGAAGTCTCAATTGCCATTGCAACTGCAAAAATTGCTGCAACCAATAGCTCGCTGTTTATAACGCAAAATATTTTTCAAGTGATGGGTGCCAGAGCGACAACAGCCAAATTGAATTTAGATCGTTTTTGGCGAAATGTCCGTACTCAGACCTTGCATGATCCGATTGATTATAAGTATCAGGAAGTAGGGGAATGGGTATTGACTGGAAAAGTGCCCGATCCAAGCTTTTATTCTTGAACCTAAGCTGACCGATGAAATTTTATAAAAGTTCATTCTTAGCGCTTTAGCGTTGGTATTGCCATATCTTAGATTGAAAAAATCTGTGTTGGATAAGGGGTAGCTGTTATACCCCTACCAACAGCGACAATTATGTTGCCATGCAATAGATACAACATGAATGATCTAACAATGCACAAAGCTAAAGCCTAGTCCGATCTGACGTGTTTCAGCATCAAGGATTGGATTTTTGCTTTAAGCTATTGAGCACTTCATACGCTGCCTTAATTCGCTCAGCATTGGGAATTTTTTTATTCATTAACATCACCAAGCCAAAATTCTCTTGTGGAATATAAATCACATAGGTCCCAAACCCATTGGTAGAGCCAGTTTTATGAAAGACTCTTGAACCAGTCTTCACGAGGGTTTTTTCAACGGGGTTAGATTGCATCACAACCCGATCAGAATTGCTTTCTAATAGTGTGTTTAATGTAGCTGGGTAGCTGAACGATTCCCAGCCAAGGGCTTGGGTCATACCACCCATTTTAAAGTAACCCGTATGTGTCGCTAGAATCGCAGGTTTAATCGCTGCTTTGGCTTGATCTGGATTTAAGTTTAAATTTAAAAAATGTAGCATGTCCGGTAGGCTAGATTTCACCCCATAGGCTTGCGCATCAAAAGCGCCAGCAGTGACCCGAAGCGGGTGATTATTTTGATCATAACCAAAAGCATAGTTGCCTTGTTGTGCTTTAGGAACTTGGACATAAGTATGTTGGAGTTCTAGTTTGGGGAAGATCACTTGTTCTAATAAAGCGCTAAAAGGCATGTTCATCGCTTTAGCGGTCGCTTCACCGAATAACCCTATGCTTGGATTAGAGTATTGTCGAAATTGACCAATCGGGTTTTTGACTTTCCAATCTTGAAAATATTTAAGTGTTTGCGCATCTGTTTTTATTTGATCAGGAAATTGCAATGGAAGATTACCACTGGTATAGGTGGCCAATTCTAAGAGTGTGACTTGATTAATGTCTGAGTTTTTTAATGCAGGTATATATTTACCAGGATGGTCTTGAAGAGAAATTTTACCTAAATTTTCTGTATAAGTGCCTGCTGTTGCAGTAAATATTTTACTGACTGAGCCTAGTTCAAAAAGGGTATTTTTATTTACGGCTTTCGCATTCGCAAGTGATTGTACGCCGTAATATTTTTCATAACTTTTCCCGTTATACAAAACACCTATTGCCATACCGGGCACTGCATAAGTTTTCATTAATGGCTGAAATGCAGTATTCATTGCAGTTTCAACCTTTATAGACGTTGCAGGTATGTCGTTGGCGTTTACATAGCTCGTCAAGCTCATACTGCCAATGAGGACGCAAAATATCGTTTTTGTTTTATTTAAAACTACCATGCCCACTTTTTCCATCTATGCTACAAAAAGGGCGTATTTTAAAGTTGAAAGAAATTTTTTCCAAGATTGCGGTTGTTGAGTATATGTATAGAACAAATACACTCGATGATTCAATAAAACAAAAAGCAAAAGTAGGCTAATTTATATAAGGATAATTGTACTGATTTATACGATTCTATTTTTATAAATACTTTTTATTTATTCTAAAAAAAATCCCTCAAGCCGAGTCAAGAGGGAAAGCTGCAAAGCTGTTTTAGTTATTTATTGTTGTTTTCACAGCACCATCGATGAAGAGATAAACCTTAAGCTGATTTTGCAGTAATTTGATCTTTTTGTGCTTCTTCAATTTGACGAACCAAAGGCAAGACCTTTTCACCGAAATATTCAACTTCTTCAATAAAATGTAAAAAGCCAGATAACACCAGATCTACCCCTACATTTTTGAGCTCAACAATACGTTCAGCAATTTGTTGCGGTGTACCAATCAGATTGGTTTTAAAGCCATCGTTATATTGCACCAAGTCTTCAAAGGTTGATTTTGCCCAGTTACCTTCACCTTCTTTAGATGCCGCGCCCGCTTCACGGGTTGCATCGCCAAAGGCATTGACCGCTTCAACATTGGCTTGGTCAATAATCTCTTGCAACACCGCTTTTGCTTCTTCTTCAGTATCACGAGCAATGATAAATGCATTGACCCCGATTTTGACTGAATGATTATTTAGCTTGGCTTTTTCACGAATATCATCGATTTGTTTTTTGAGTTCTTCAGGTGTGTTGCCATTGGTGAAATACCAATCTGAAACACGCGAAGCCATGTCACGTGCAGCACGTGAACTACCCCCTTGGAATACTTCAATATGGGGCTTCTGCAAAGGTTTTGGTTTTAAAGTGTAGTCTTTAAACTGATAATATTTACCATCAAAGCTATAGTTATCCGTTGTCCAAATACCTTTTAACGTACGAATAAACTCTTCTGAGCGAACATAGCGTTCATCATGTTCAGGCCATGGCTCACCAATGGCATCAAACTCGCCACGAAACCAACCACTTACGACATTAATCGCAATACGCCCATTGGTCAGGTAATCAATGGTCGCCAACTGTTTTGCGGCTAAAACAGGTTTCCATGGTCCCGGAAGAATTGCTGCAATTACTTTTAATTTTTCAGTCTTGGCTAAAAGTGCATGACTAAAACTCACAGATTCGTGTTGATTTTCAGCGCCATACCCTGCGGTAAAACGAATTTGGGTGAGGGCATATTCAAAACCACTTTTTTCGGCAGCTTGTGCCAAACGGACATTGTAGTCATAGCTCCAGTCTGTCCGTTGTTCAATATTACTGACCACTAAGCCACCACTGACATTGGGAACCCAATAGGCGAATCGAATTGCTTGGCCATTATTCGATGAAAACTGTGACATATCATAACCCTCAATTTTTTATGATTTATTCATAACAAGGTTGCGCTTAAGCAACCTGTGATTGTGGTGTTTTGGATTTTGCATGTAGACGAGACTCTGCCGCATCCAAGTCTGGTATCGCCGCGGAAGGAAGCACATCATCTTGCTCAATCTGTTTGTTGATGCCTAAATTTTGATTGGCTTGTTCTGTTTTGGCTTTTACCACTTCTGCTCGCTGACCTTTTGCAGGCGCCCATTCTAAAATTGGCAATGCACGTGCGACAGCTAAAGTGATACGGTCTTGGATGTGTTCACTTTTAATGGTGTACTCAGGCGTAAAGTCACGATCTGTTGCATAGACACCAATAGGCAGCGTTTGCGCTTGAAAGAAGCTAAATAATGGACGTAACTGATGTTCTAGAACTAAAGCATGACGGTCACTACCACCCGATGCAGCAAGCAATACAGGAACATCGACTAGCGCTGTTTGTTCAACAAAATCAAAGAAATGTTTAAATAAACCAGTAAATGATGCACGATAAACAGGTGTTCCCACGATGAGCGCATCTGCTGCTTCTACGGCAGCTAAGTCATCTTGAACACGTTGTGGCAGTTGGTTGCGATAAATTGCGCCCCCTAACAAATGGCCTATTTCACTGAATTTAATAAAGTGAACATGAATCGGTGTTGCCTGACCCAGCTCATCTAAAATCGCTTGAACCAAACTTTCGGTTTTTGAAGGGTTATTTAATCCCCCTGAAACAGCAACAATATTTAATGGTTTTTGTTGAGTATAAATAGACATGTTGGCAACCTAATAAATTGAATCTCGGAATGCCATTCATTAATCTATATTTGACGAAGCGCTGTAAAATAATGAAAAACAGATTGGTTATCTGTTTTTAAGATAAACCGGAAAGACATGGAATAATGCACGATTTCGTCTTTTAAGTATTTGAAGTTAAATAATATTATTAAAATGAATAAGTAATTCATTTTTAACTGTTTATTTTATATTTAAAAGTGATATTCAAATCTTAATTTCGATAAATGACCTAAAGATTGTAGGGAATTTTAATTAAAGCCGACAAATTATTCAAAAATTCGTTAATATTTACGTATCCTAAATAGCAATAGTGCGGTTAGAATGAAATAACTGCGCTAGAGATCTCTCGCTTCGCTTATGAATATTTTAATCGTTGATGATCATCCACTGTTTCGCCATGCGTTAATTCAGGCGGTTCGTTATAGTTTGCCACAGGCTCAAATTAGTGAAACTGCGACTGTTAATGAATTTTATGAGCGTTTGGAAAATGGTCCAGAACCAGATCTCGTCTTGTTGGATTTAAATCTGCCAGGCGCATCGGGTTTCTCTGCATTGGTACATGTTCGTGCACAGTATCCTGCACTTCCTATTATTGTGGTTTCTGCTCACGAAGATGCGTCCATTATTCAACGTGCAATTGCACATGGCGCAATGGGCTATATTCCTAAATCTGCGCATCCAAGCCATATTGGGGAAGCAATTCGCCAAGTGCTGGATGGTGATATTTGGTTACCGCCAAACTTACCCGCAGCGAATATGAATTTTGACCCGCGTGCCGCAGATGAAACCGCTTTAGCTGAACGTATTCAATCGTTAACACCACAACAGTTCCGTGTATTGATGATGGTTGCAGAAGGTTTATTGAATAAGCAAATTGCTTATGAACTTGATGTTTCGGAAGCGACCATTAAAGCGCATGTGACGGCAATTTTCCGTAAATTAGGTGTACAGAACCGTACTCAAGCGGTACTCGCAATCAATGCACTCAATATTGAAGAACGAAAAGTTTAAGATTTTTGCTGGTTAAATTTAACCTCAATATATTGAAAAATTACGAGAAGAGTGTATTAAAAATACACTCTTTTTTATTTTCTGATTTCTGCATTTCCTCATGTAATTTTATTCGAAATCAAACATTTAAAATCCATAACTGACTTGAATCATCAGGGTATTGTCTGCAATAAAACTTTAGCTTTTATCAAGAGTTAAAAATAGGCGTATACTGAACGGACATGAGGAATAATTATGTCTGAAGCACCTGAATCTACAGCTTATATTGAGTATGGCACTCGGCCTTTTATCGCAATTTTACTTTCATTGTTTTTAGCTGGCTTTGCTGTATTTTCATCGTTGTACTGTGTTCAGCCGATGATGCCGTTTTTGGCAAGTTTTTTTCATGTTACGCCAACCCATAGTAGTTTCCCGCTTTCATTTTCCACCATTGCCTTAGCCTTAGGGCTTCTTTTTGCAGGACTGATTTCAGATCGTTATGGTCGTAAGCAGATCATGGCCATTTCTTTATTTTCCACAGCAAGCTTATTATTGCTAAGTTCGTTTTTACCGTATTGGGAAATATTTCTTGCAACACGCATGATGATTGGCTTGGCTGTCAGTGGTGTTGCTTCTGTTGCAATGACCTATATCGGTGAAGAAATTGCACAAAAAGATGTTGGCTTTGCCATGGGACTGTATATTTCAGGGACTGCGATAGGGGGAATGGGCGGGCGTTTGATTGCAGGGGTCTTGCTGGATTATATCTCTTGGCAAACTGCGACGATGATTATTGGTCTACTCAATTTATTGATCGCGATTACATTTTATATTGCCTTACCTACCTCTAAACACTTTAAATCTTATCCGATTCAATTCACACGTTTTATCGAATCCTTTAAGAAAAATCTTTCTGACCCAAAGCTCAGACTATTGTTTGTCGAAGGTTTTATTCTGATGGGATGCTTTGTGACCGTGTTTAATTACATGAGTTATCATCTGTTAGAAAAACCTTTTGAACTGTCGCAAACTTGGATTGGTTTAATCTCGATTGCCTATTTATCTGGCATTTATAGTTCACCTCGCGCAGCCAGTTGGAGTCGTCAATTTGGACGAGGTAAAGTGCTGATTGTGATGTTCTCAAGCATGATTTTGGGTTTATGGATGATGCTGATTCCATCACTATGGGGGATCTTGATTGGCCTATTGATTTTCACGTTCTCATTTTTTGCTGCCCATTCCACATCAAGCAGTTGGGTATCAGTACAATCCTTACAGTATCGCGCTGTTGGCTCTTCGCTTTATCTATTTTGTTATTATCTTGGTTCAAGCTTCCTGGGCAGCAGTAGTGGATTAGTCTGGGAAAAATATGGATGGTTTGGCCTAACGGTTACGATGACCTGTGTACTTTGTATCGGGCTCTTGGTGGCTTTAAAACTCAATCAAACGCAGCATAAAGATCAGGCAAAAGTATGAGCGGCTGCATCTAAATAGTGTTAAATAAGCTTTTCTATTCAATTTCGCTGCGCTTTTAAACAATCCATCATGTTGGGTAAATTTTCCTTTTATAACGTATGACGAATATCTTTAACATCTTAAAAAGCTATCAATAGCGGACTAAATAGAAGACCAAGAAGAAATGTTTACTTTTTAATCAAACAACATGAGTAAAATTCATGGTAAAATGATCAACTTTCATTTTAGATCTCTCCCGATCGCCAACTGCCAATCGAGAAACTCACCATGTCGACCGCTTATACTGCTCAGACAGCGCCTACTGCGTTGTTTGATTATGACAAATATTGGGCATCGTGCTTTGAACCAGCACCATTTTTGCCAATGTCACGCGAGGAGATGGATCAACTCGGTTGGGATAGTTGTGACTTTATTCTGGTATGTGGTGACGCTTATATCGATCATCCATCGTTTTGTTCAGGAATTATTGGCCGAACGCTTGAAGCACAGGGTTTCCGTGTCGGGATTATTGCACAACCAGATTGGACTTCTGCTGAAGCATTTAAAGTGCTAGGTAAACCGAATATTGCATGGGGTGTGACCGCGGGTAATATGGATTCTATGATCAACCGCTATACGGCTGACCGTAAAATCCGTTCTGATGATGCATATTCACCAGACAATTTACCCAATAAACGTCCTGACCGTGCTGCAACTGTATATTGTCAGCGTTGCCGTGAAGCATTTCCTGATGTACCCGTATTATTGGGTGGTATCGAAGCATCATTACGCCGTATTGCGCATTATGATTACTGGTCAGACAAAGTTCGTCGTTCAGTGTTGATGGATTCAAAAGCGGATTTATTGATGTATGGCAATGGTGAACGTTCCGTTGTTGAAGTTATGCATCGTCTTGCCAAAGGCGAAAAAATTCATGAAATCACCGATGTTCGTGGTACTGCATTTATCGTCAATAAAATTAATCGTGTTTCTAAAGCCAAGTTTGTTGAAATTGCATCGAATGATGTCGATGCGATTGGTCGTGTTGATCCAATCATCAATCCTTATGTAATGACTGAAGATTTAGATGGTTGTGAAATTGAACAAGGCAAAGGAAATTCTTTAACCCAATATCAAAATTTCCAAAAAGAATTGGTGGCAAATCCTGTTGTTCGTGAAGGTGATCAACTGGATGAGAATACCCAGATTGTACGTTTACTGCCGACCTCTAAAGCAATTAAACATAAATTACCGCCGCGTGAATTGGCTGTGATTCGTTTGCCTGCTTTTGAAGAAGTGGCGACGGATCCTGTACTTTATGCGCATACCAACCGCATCTTGCATCTTGAAACCAATCCGGGGAATGCTCGTGCATTGGTACAAAAGCATGGTGAACGTGATGTATGGTTAAATGCACCGCCGATTCCATTGACCACCGAAGAAATGGATTATGTGTTTGACTTGCCTTATGCGCGTCTACCACATCCAGCTTATGGTGAAGCGCGTTTCCCTGCATTTGATATGATCAAGTTCTCTGTAAATATCATGCGTGGTTGTTTTGGTGGTTGTACATTCTGTTCGATTACCGAACATGAAGGTCGTATTATTCAAAACCGTTCAGAAGAATCAATTTTACGTGAAGTTGAAAAAATTCGTGATACAGCCCCAGGTTTTACAGGCATCATTTCAGATTTAGGTGGTCCAACTGCAAACATGTATCGCTTGCAGTGTAAAGATCCTGAGATTGAAAAGAACTGTCGTAAACCTTCTTGTGTGTATCCTGGTGTATGTCAAAATTTACATACTGACCATGCGCCACTTACTCAACTTTATCGCAAAGCACGTTCATTAAAAGGCATCAAAAAGATTCTGATTGGTTCAGGCTTACGTTATGACCTTGCGGTATTGAACCCTGAATATGTCAAAGAACTGGTTCAACACCATGTTGGCGGTTATTTAAAAATTGCTCCAGAGCATACCGAGAAAGGTCCATTGTCGAAGATGATGAAACCGGGAATCGGAACCTATGATCGCTTTAAACAGATGTTTGATCGTTTTAGTAAGGAAGCGGGTAAAGAACAGTATTTAATCCCGTACTTTATCGCTGCGCATCCGGGAACAACGGATTATGACATGATGAATCTTGCGATCTGGCTTAAGAAAAATGGCTTCCGTGCCGATCAGGTGCAAACCTTTTATCCATCACCAATGGCGACAGCGACCACGATGTATCACACGGGGAAAAACCCGTTGGCCAAAGTGGCTCGTTATACCGAAAGTGTGGATATTGTCAAAGGTGAAAAGCGTCGTCGTTTACACAAAGCCTTCTTGCGTTACCACGATCCAAACAACTGGCCATTACTACGTGATGCATTACGTGAAATGGGCCGAATAGATTTGATTGGTAATTCTAAGCATCATCTGATCCCAACTTATCAACCGCAAGGAACAGAAGGGCAATACCAATCTGCGCGTAAGAAGAACTCGACTGTAGACGGTGATTCGCAAAAGCGTACTGGGGATAGCCGTAACTCACAGGCGAAAACGCAATCGCGTCCTTCCAATACCAAAAAGCGCCCTGAACGTGGTCAAATATTGACGCAACATACAGGTTTACCGCCGCGTGAAACGGGTGATAAAAAACCATTTGCTGGAAATAGCAAAACAAAGTCTAAGTCAAGAAGTAGAGCTTAAGTGCTGTTTGAAATAGTAATAAGAGAGGATGCCTAAGCATCCTTTCTTAAATCAGCAATTGAATAATAAAAATACGCAACTGTGGATAACTCTCTGTAAACTGTTGAAAACTTTAGTGTACTAAAAACACACAATTCTCGAATATCCTTGTCCTACAATAGTACGCAAGATTCATTAAATTCAGTTGTATTCGCATTCAATACACGCTATATATGAGGTGCAATTCAATTCATTTGGTTGAAATACCAAGTGAATAAAACAAATAATAGTTCAATAAATAAGTTAAAAATGTGATTTATTTGATTATTTTGAAAAAGCAAATATGAGAATGCGTCTGGCATATTACAAAATTGAACTGATTAAAAATAGTATCTTTGATACACAAGAACTGGTCGTAGACCAAATTATAATAAAGAATTAGGAAATGAAAAATGGACATGATAATCGTTGCGAGTCTGATATTACTTGCTGTCGTGATTGGTGCTGCTTATAAAGGATTGAAAAATAAGCAACAAGCAGATAGTGCTTTACGAAGAAGAGCAGTATTTAACTCACATGAACAAATTACGTTTACGCGTTTAAAAGAAATTTTACCTGAAGCCAATATCTTGGCTCATGTATCTTTTGATGCATTGTTAACGACAAAATATTTACATACACGTCGTAAGTATCAGCAAATGTTTGCAAATTTTGTTGTGCTGGACAAAGATTATAAAGTTTTAGCTGTGATTGCTTTAGATGATACCAATGCGATTAAGCGTTCGAATCAAAATACCTATGAAGATGCTTTGTTACAGTCAGCAGGTTATCGCGTGATTCGTTATATGGGAATTCCAGAATATCAGGATTTGCGAGAAGATTTTTTAACAGAATTTTCAGAAATGAACCATTCGCAAATGTTGGAGGAACATGTACTGGGGAAGTTTGATCTGTACTCAAATCGCGCATATAGCTAATCAAAAAAATGCATGTTTAAACATGCATTTTTTACGCTTTCCAAAAATTAAATAACGAGCTTATTCTGGTTTGACCGCAACAACCGTCATTTCAACTAAAACATCAGGTCGATAAAGCTTTGCTTCTACACAAGTTCTCGGCAGAGCTTGCATATCTGAACACCATGTATCCCAGATTTCGTTCATTCCTGCATAATCATTTTCGATATCTTTTAAAAAAATCATCACAGACATAATATGCTTTTTATCTGTGCCCGCATCTGCAAGAAAACGATCAATGATATCTAAGGTCTGTTGAGTTTGCCCTTTGATATCCAAACTTAAATCCGTAGCCAATTGACCCGCCAAGTGAACTAAATTTCCCGAAATTGCGATTTCAGAAAAGCGTTTTTCTACGTGCAAACGTTGTACAGTCATGATCATTCTCAAAGTTTGTTTATGTTTTAAATTTTACGTCATGATTTACAATCTGCAAATCAACTTTGTTGCTTGTTGGTGAATCTATCTATACGAATGAGAATTTTATACTTAAAAATAATCAAACAGTTATATTCTGGGCAAATAATGAAATTGCCTAAATTTAAAAATTGAATTTGCGCACCACGTAACTGATTTAAACAAAATGCAATTGAACATTGCAGAGGACAAAGTTGTTGCAACTGCTTAAAGTGTTGCTGCTCCTGTGGTATGGAAGTATTCATTGCAATACCTATTATTTAGATTCTATTTTTAAGCCAGTGAATCGCTTTGAGCTATTCACTGTGCCGTTATCAAGCTTGCGGAGGCGTATAGGATTTGAGTTTTTGCTCAGGCTTATTGTTGATTTGATACCAGTCGATATGCCGTGTAATAAACATCACCACAGCAAGTAAAACAAATGAAATGATAGAGCCGATCAGGAAGGTTTTGCCTGAAGATTGCAACAGCATATACATTACGGCATAAAGTGAACTCAGGATGATGCTAAATAGGCCCGCGGCTTTAAAACCTTTCATCACATAGTATAAGTACCAGCTCATGAGCCCGACACAGGCAATTCCAGCAACGAAATAAGCCCATGCAAAGGCATAGTATTCACTGATCGAAAGCAGTAAAACAAAGAACACCACTTGAGCCATCGCCACCAAAGAATATTGAATGGGGTGAATTCGTAAGCTTTTAAGCACTTCGAAGAGAAAGAAACAAGCAAAGGTGATGATGATAATCACGATACCGTATTTAATTGCACGATCTGTTTGTGTATAGACATTGACTGATTCTAGGAATTCTGTCGATAAACCAATACTTTGAACAGGTTCACCCATATAAGCTGGCTCTTGGGAAAAATAGCCATTACTAAACTGGCGAATACACTCATTGTTGTCGCAATCAATCAACTTACTGATGTTTTGATGACCTAGAGCAATATTTTTCCATTGTGCGGTGAATTGTTGTGGTGTACTGGTTTTTGCAAAGGGTAAGTTTTGTCCTGAATATTTGGTATCCGCCCAATTACCTTTGGCCTGATAAGTGACACTACGACTGGTTGGGATCAGGGTGAATTTCCCCAGACCCGTAATATTGGCGGTTAAATCAAAAGTGAAACCATTTTGAATGGCATTGATTAATTCAGGATATTTTTTTGCAGAAACATACATAAAGTCAAAACCAGAACTGTTACTGCCTTGAGCACTCATTTCAAAAGCATAAGTTTTATTGAGCATGTTTAAGCTCGGTTGGGTATCCAAACCGCGAGGATCATGTACAGGGAAGATAATTTCAGCTCGGTCCCATTGGTAATCTTTCTTT
Source organism: Acinetobacter sp. CE-15 (assembly GCF_051059255.1). NCBI lineage: Bacteria > Pseudomonadati > Pseudomonadota > Gammaproteobacteria > Moraxellales > Moraxellaceae > Acinetobacter > Acinetobacter sp. CE-15. Next base: position 142,783 of record NZ_CP192737.1, read on the forward strand.
TCAAGTGTTGGTTTTTGGAATACCCCTTTGGCCATGAGATTGGCGGTGTAGCTAATTGCTCGATAGATGGTACGTTTATAAGTGTTGTCAGAAACATTAAAGTTGGATGACCATTGTGTGCTGTCAGCACTGATATACAGCCATTGTTCCTCAGTACACAAATAGGCCACCTTTTTTTCATCAAGGCAGTTTTTTTGCTCATTGTAGGGCACACGGATATACGGTGAAATCACGGTTTGAGGACTAATATTATTTTGTGCAATTTCTTTCAGAAATGCCCGTTGATAATCTTGTCGTTCTGAGACCAGACTGGTAATAAAGAGTAAGCCTATCCAAAATAAGGCAACTAAAATTGCGATTGCAATAATTTTGAATGTAATAAAGTTGGAGCGCATCACTGTTTTCCTTCGCCGTTGTTTTTTGTCAGTGTTGAGTGTGCGAAACAGCAATGTGCTTTGTTTGAGGTGTATCGGTTTTTTATATGAATTTTAAGTGAAGTTTGGCCGTGCTAAGGCAATTGAATTTTTACCAATACACCTTTTTGGTGGGGTTGTAAGATGGTGATTTTATTTCCTTGAATATTGCCAATGTGAATCTGTCCATGGTGTTGCTCAATGACCTGTTTAACAATGCTCAGTCCAATACCAGAGCTGCGTTGCTGGCTAATTGGACGAGGCAAGGAAAAATAAGTATCAAATACTTGCGTAAGTGCATAATCTGGAATCCATTCGCCCTCATTAAAAACCTGCAATTCTACCTGCTGGTGTGTTTGACGATGAAGCCGAATCAGGATTTTTGCTGAATCTGCAGAAAAATCCAGCGCATTATCTAAAATATTGGCGAGGGTTTGTTGAATCCAAAACCGATCTGCACCAACTATACAATTGGCTTCAATATCCAGTAAACACTGGATTTTTTTGGCCTGAATTTGACTGGCATGCTGGTCTAAAGTTTGTTGAATCAGTTCAGATAAATTGAAATCTTGCATTTCAATTTGATGTTTAGATTTTTCCAGACGGGTCAATAAAAGCATCCGATCAATCAAGCTACGTAAGCGCTGGCTTTGTTCATGAATATGCGTGGCAAATTGTTGTTGATCATTTAGTGGTAAATCTTCTTTGAGTAGTTCTGCACTGGCTTGAATTGCGGTAAGTGGGCTTTTGAGTTCATGGGTCAGTGTATTGACATAGTGTTCTACATAAGCACGATCTTCGAGTTTTTCTCGCATATTTTCAACTGCTTGAGCAACTTGGTTGAGTTCTTTTGCCGAGCGAAAATAGGGTGTTTGATTGACAGGGGCAAGTGCCTGCGCGTATTTACGCACACGGTCAATACTGTGTTTTAGCCAATAGGCCACCAAACTGGCGAGAAACAGACTGAGTAATGTAATCCAAGCTGCTTGACGGATCAGCTGATTTTCAGCACGCTGAATATAAGGCTGTACTGAAATATTGGGCTTTCCAATACTGACAACGCCAATCAATTGCTGTTGTTGACCAACTTGATAATAGATTGGTGCTGCGATAAACATGGTGCTGCTATTGCTGTCCTTTTCATAACTGCGTGTAGAGCGAACCCCGTATTTTCCCTTTAAGGTCAGGTAAACATCATTCCATCGTGAGTAATCTTGTCCTGTAGCGATACCTTGTGAGTCATAAATGACGATACCTTTGTTGTCGGTAATATAGATTTGTTGATTGATCTCATTTTTATTATGTTTCCAGATTGTGGCATTGAGTTTGCGATTCAGCGCTTTTTGAATTTTTTCATCAAACTGAACGGTACTGACTTTATTTTCATAGACGTCTTCAGCCACTAACATCGCGATAATATTAGCATTTTCCGCAAGAGTATCTTCTACGACCTGTCGTACATTGGGCTTTACTTGTTGATTAAAGGTATAAGACATAAACCATAAACCCAGCAAGATGATCAATCCAAAGAAGAACCAAATACGAATAAAAATGGACATGGTTTAGCCTTGCCTTTTTAAACTATAGCCAAAGCCTCGATGGGTTTCGATTGGGTCTTGCTCAGGAGAGATCTGCTTAAGTTTATTGCGAATACTTTTGATATGGGTATCAACAGTTCTTTCTAAACTATGCTCAGGATGTTCCCATACATGATCCATCAATTGTTGACGGCTAAACACCTGTTCAGGGCGTTGAATCAATAATTTAAGTAAGCGATATTCATAGCGAGTCAGCTGAAGTATTGTGCCTAAGTAATGGATTTGCAAAGCCTCATCATTGCATTGCCAAACTTTAGCTGGTGTTGTAGAAAGCTGTGTATTTGGCTGTGAGATGTGCTGTAACTGATTCTGTATCTCCATTCTGCGCCAAATGGCTTTAATCCGAGACACAATTTCACGCGAACTAAATGGCTTGGTACAGTAGTCATCTGCACCAATTTCTAAGCCCACAATACGATCTATTTCGTCATCTCGTGCGGTTAAAAATAGCAAGGGTGTGTGATTAAAGAGACGAATTTTTTTACAGACATCAAAACCATTTAAATCAGGTAATCCGACATCTAAAATAATAAAATCAAAGGGTTGCTGTTGAATAAAATCAATGGCTTGCAGACCTGAATTGGCCCAAGTCACTTGCCAGTCTTCTCGTTCAAGTGCGTAACGTAACGGCATAAGAATAGCAGCATCATCTTCTACACATAAAATCTGTTTTTTATTATTCATTGCATTTAAAAACTCATAATCTCAATAGGAGTGTACTCAAATTGAAATACTTAGGCGAATGAATTTTCAGTGAAGTTTAGATGAACTGTTTTATTGTTTGAAATTAGCTGAATGCCTATTGGTGTGGGCTTTTACCCATGTGAATTTCTGAGCGCCCTGTAATCTTCGGATTTGATCGTCACGCCAATCACAGGACAGCAAATCAAAAGTATTGGTGACTTTTGATATCTCGGCAACGACATGGGTAATGTATTGCGGAAAATAGATTACTCTAATTTTGATCAATTTGGGTAAATTTTTATCGAATTATATTTCTTTTGAGTAAAAATTATTCAATTTGCCCACATATCTAAGCAAGGTTAAAAAACGATTTTGAAGAATAAAACAGGATGCCAAAGCATCCTGTTTTAACGATTGATTGATCAGGCCATGCCTGAAAATTGGATCAGCGTTTAACTACAATAGAGTCAATACCGCTATGTTGTAAGGTTTGTTGGGCAATCACTGCTGCATTTTGTGATTCATAAGGGCCTGAAATCACACGATACCAAGTTTTTCCAGCTTCTGTGCTTTGAACCACATCGGCAGATAAACCATTTAAGATAATTTCAGCACGACGTGCATCGGCAGCATCAGGATCATCATAACTACGAACTTGTAAAATATATTCGGGTTGAACAGGTGTTGTGCGTTCAGCATTTACACCGACATCCACATTTTCAGACTGAGACGGTGCTTCAACAATTACAGGTTGTTGTTGATTTCTGCTTTCAGGAACAGCTTGTTCAGGAATAGGGGTAACCTGTTGTTGTGGTAACAGATCATAAAAACGATAGTCTTTGTTGGTATCTTCTTGATAATGCTCAGACGTGATTTCGTTTTTGGGTTGGACGGGCGCCCACGGTTTCCAGAGCATCAGTGCGACACCAAAACTTAACACGATTAAAATGACGACAAGCATCCCTAACCATTTAGGAATCAATGGTTGTTTAGGTTTGGTTGGCCTTTCTGAAACACCGCGTTGCGTTTTTCCAAACACGTGGAACCCTCTTATTATGTATTGCTTAGATCGTGTTCAAGCATAGTTTTGCTTGAACACGATGTAAAGTAATGATTTATTACACACTTCAATGCTTACTTTGAGCCAGACCTTGGTCTTGAGAACATGTAAAGCAATTCTTGACTTACATACTTTCAGGTGCAGATACACCCAATAATTCAAGACCATTATGTAAGACTTGTTTGATATTTGCTGAAAGCAATAAACGGGCTTGAGTCAATTCGGCATCATCACCCAATACTTTATTCTCGTTGTACCAACCATGGAATAAAGCAGCAAGTTCTTTCAAATAATTACCAACTTGATGTGGTTCATAATTATTTGCAGCGCGAATAAGGACTTCAGGATAAGCCGCGAGTTTCGCTAAAATTTCAGTTTCAGCATCAAGTTCTAATTTTGCAGCAAATTGACGTGCATTTTCAGTATCAAATTGAATATTTGTTGTTGCTGCTTTTTCTAACATACGGCAAATACGAGCATGTGCATATTGAATATAATACACGGCATTGTCTTTGCTTTGAGATACCGCTAAATCTAAATCGAAATCAATGTGCTGTTCAGATTTACGCATCACATAATAAAAACGAGCTGCATCATTGCCGACTTCTTTACGGAGATCACGCAATGTCACGAATTGACCTGAACGAGATGACATTTGTACCATCTCACCACCACGCCATAAGCTGACGAACTGCACTAAAAGTACCGTCAATTTAGATGAGTCATAGCCCATCGCGTCAATTGCAGCTTTAACACGTGCAATATAGCCATGGTGGTCTGAACCCCAAATATCAACAAGGTCAGTAAAGCCACGTTGTAATTTATTTAAATGATAGGCAATGTCAGAAGCAAAGTACGTGGTTTGTCCATTACGACGTTTGACTACACGGTCTTTTTCATCACCAAATTCAGTTGATTTAAACCAAATGTTGCCATCTTTTTCATAAAGAAAACCACGTTGGTCTAATGTTTGTAAGGCTTCATCAATTTTTTCAGCCAAAGATGCTTCACTAAACCAGTGATTAAACGTTACGCCAAACTCACCAAGGTCATCTTTAATGTCATCTAAAATGGCATGTAAAGCTGCTTGATGGAATACACGATAACCTTCACCCACTAAAGCTTGTGCGTTGTGAATTAAGCCATCAATGTGCTTTTCTTTATCGCCTGAAATAACCACTTTATTGCCATCGGCATCAAGCTCTTCAGCATATTGCACATCTTCAGGAACATCTTTGTAAACATCAGCCACACTACGTACATAAGCATCAGCATGTTTGTCGATGATACCTTGGGCGATTTCTTTAACGTAATCCCCTTGATAAGCATTTTTAGGGAAAACTAAAGTTTGGCCGCTTAATTCTAAATAACGTAAATAAGTTGATGTGGCGAGGATGTCCATTTGACGGCCAGCATCATTGACATAATATTCACGTTCAACTTTGGCACCTGTTGCTTCAAGTAAGTTTGCAACAGTCATACCATATGCAGCACCACGACCATGACCTACATGCAGGCTAGAGGTTGGGTTGGCAGAAACGAATTCAACCTGAATTTTCTTGGCTGCATTTGCTTGGGTTTTACCAAATTGTTCTTTTTGTGCTTGGATCTGATCCAACACAGTAAAGCGTTGATCGGCATTTAAAAAGAAGTTGATAAAACCAGGACCCGCAATTTCAGCTTTGGCAATATCAACCACTTCGGGTAAATTTGCCAAAATTTTCTCTGCAAGATCACGTGGTTTCATACCAGCAACTTTAGCGCCCATCATGGCAATGTTTGATGCGAAATCACCGTGGCTTCGGTCTTTAGTTCGCGTTAAAACACTCGTGTTTTTCCAGTCAGATGGAAGAGTCCCTTCAGCTTGTAGGGATTGCACTGCATGATCAAGAGCTGCTTGTATGGCCGTATTCATAATCTATAGAGAAATAAATGTCGCAGAAAAACGCTAAATATAGCAAATTTTGCGCCTTTTAGGTGAATGCATTTGTATAGAATAAAACTTATTCGATAAGAAAAATGTCGGTATGCTCAATTTCACTGTGTATTGGCGTTTAGATTTCATATCGACTTGACGGATTACACTGCTTTAATCACAGGATAAAAAATATGTTTGTGAGTTTTTTAGATCAAATTGATCATGAAATTATAGAAAAAGAACAAGTTATACAGTTGTTTGCGAAGATTCAGGCCACAGACTTGGAATATTCAAATTCAGGTTATCTTGCGTTAGATATGCCAAAACAAGGTCAGATCATTTTATTGTTTTGGTGGGTAGATACGACTCACTTGATTTTGCGTTACGATAAAAATATCCCTACTGTCCAACAAGGTGAGTCGTGGTTGTCTTGCAATGAAGATTTGAACTTAGCGTTATTTGATGTTGGTGATGACACCTGGCTCCCTTTAAATTCAATTATTTCACTCGATGATGCAATCAATGTGATATCTGAGCTCTATGATCAGCCTTTAAATTTGTCCAATCAAATCAAATGGCAAAATGTGGCCGATGTTATGTGGAAGGATTAATTGTTTCAGGTCCATTAAAAGAATAAAATGTGTCCTGTTGGTAAATTTAGAGCGATATATGTCAAATACTCCTCCCACAATTATTGGCAATATCCCAAAACTCCCTGCAAAATTTGCAGCATGGATTATGCCGTTGTTCTTATCTTGTTTAATGAGTGGCATGGTGTCATTGATTAATATGTTGATCAATGTGGGTTTGATTAACGGATTTTGGACCAAATGGCTTGCTGCATGGATGGTATCATGGGCTGTGGCATATCCTGTGGTTCTGATTGTTTTACCCTTAGTACGACGTTTAACCGCCGTATTTGTGGATATGCCTAAATAATGGATCTACTCTTTACAAGTGACAGGTTTGCTAAGCAATTCAGCATGACCATTTGTAAAGGTATAAAGTTTGGAATTATTAAAGATTTTAATCACTTTGGCTTTGTTCAGTGCCGTTTTAAATGTCAGCATTTTTTTCGCATTGACTAAGTCAAATGGATTGCCATAGTTGTTATTGTCGATTAAGAATTGAACCTGACCCGTTTGCGCATCATGTGCTTTGAGCAGCTCTTTGCCATCTTTATCTTCAATCGTAAAACCAGACTTCTGCGAAGGAATCTTACAATTCAAACGCAAATATAGGACGTTTCCATCACTGGATTTGTTCTGTAAGGTGTAAATACCTTGAAGATCATTTTCAATATAGACCCATTGCCCAGTAGGCATATTGATCTTCATTTGTTCTAGTTTTTCAAGGGTGGCTTTACTGACATCAACCACACCTTGTTGATCAACTTCTGGAACTTTGGCTTCGCCTAAGCCCACCATACTTTTGACTTTTTCAGTGGTTTTAGAAACACCAGAAGAGACTTTTTTTGCAGTTTGGCAACCAGTACATGCAATGACTGTGCTAAGAAGGAGTAGAGAGATCTTTGTGTTCATTGTTATTGGTTTAGCTTCATCGTATTTTAAACAAAATAAATCTAAACAGAAAAAAAATCAATGATTGGTCAAAATTGCGTACAAATATGCAGTTTTAATGGCGGGATCATTACTCATTATTTTATGGAAAAATATTAAATTGCTTAAAAAAAGAGAATTTGATCCGCAAAACTGAGAATAATTTATCATTCTGTAAAATACTTTGAATATCATTATCACGTATCTAAATACCCATTTAGTCAAAAATAGGCTTAAGCTTGTATCAGACCAAAGTCGTAGCTTAGCAAAAGATAGAAGCAGGCAGTCTGCTTCAATGAGAATGGAAATGCCAACGGAAACCCTGAAAAAATATCCTCTATATATTCATTATGCAGGTAATGCCTTATTAGAGCTGCCTTTATTAAATAAAGGTTCAGCCTTCACAGAAGAAGAACGAACTCAATTTAACTTACACGGTTTAATTCCTCATGTGATCGAAAGTATCGAGGAACAAAGTCAACGTTCATACCAACAGTTCTGTTCTTTCAGTGAAGCGATCAATAAGCATATTTATTTACGAAATATTCAAGACACCAATGAAACGCTGTTTTACCACCTGATTGAAAACCACTTAAGTGAGATGATGCCGATTATCTATACACCGACAGTGGGTGAAGCATGTCAGCGTTTCTCCGATATTTATCGCCGTCATCGTGGCGTATTTCTTTCCTATCCTGACCGTAAATACATTGATGAAATCATTCACAACGTAAACCGTAAAAACGTCAAAGTGATTGTAATCACAGATGGTGAGCGTATTCTTGGTTTAGGCGACCAAGGTATTGGCGGCATGGGTATTCCAATTGGAAAACTGTCTCTTTACACCGCATGTGGTGGTATTAGTCCAGCCTATACATTGCCGATTACCATAGATGTGGGAACCAATAATCAACAATTATTGAATGACCCGATTTATATGGGATGGTCGCAACCTCGTGTCAGTGGGGATGAATACTATGAATTTGTCGATGAAGTGATTGCAGCGGTTAAACGTCGTTGGCCAAAAGCATTGATTCAATTCGAAGATTTTGCGCAAAAAAATGCCATGCCGTTACTTGAAAAATACCGTGATAAGATTTGTTGTTTTAATGACGATATTCAAGGGACAGCGGCAGTCTGCGTTGGTACTTTAATTGCTGCGAGTAGAGCCGCAGGTAAACAGCTCAAAGATCAGAAAATTACCTTCTTAGGGGCTGGTTCCGCAGGTTGTGGTATTGCAGAACAAATTATTGCACAGATGGTTGCTGAAGGCCTGACGGATGCTGAAGCGCGTGCCAAAGTATTTATGGTGGATCGTTTTGGTTTAATCACTGAAAATCAGCCAAACTTATTAGATTTCCAACGTAAACTTGCGCAGAAACCTGAAGATGTTGCACATTGGGGCAATGCTGAGGAAATCATTTCACTACTTGATGTTGTGAAAAATGCCAAACCAACCGTATTGATTGGGGTATCGGGTCAACCTGGTTTATTTACAGAAGAAATCATTAAAACGATGGCTGAAAACTGTGAATATCCGATTGTATTGCCTTTATCTAACCCAACTTCACGAGTTGAAGCCGTGCCAGCTGATATTATTCAATGGACAGAAGGTAAAGCATTGATTGCGACAGGTAGCCCATTTACCCCTGTGAATTATCATGGTGAAACCTATCAGATTTCACAGTGCAATAACTCTTATATCTTCCCTGGTATTGGTTTGGGTGTGGTAGCAGTTCAAGCAACCCGTGTTACGGACAATATGCTGATGGCTTCAAGTTCAGCTTTGGCAGATTGTTCACCGAAGTTGCAAGATATCCACGCAGATTTATTGCCTGATTTAAATGAATTGCAGCAAGTCTCTAAAATTATCGCGTTTAAAGTTGCCAAAGCCGCTATTCAAGATGGTGTGGCACCGATGATCAGTGATGAGCAATTGCTAGAAAGTATTGAACAGAACTTCTGGAAACCAGAATATCGTGATTATAAACGTGTTCCGTTCTAGAGTTTTTTGGATGTTGTAAAGAAAGGGCTATACGCCCTTTTTTATTAACCTTAAAATAACCTTAAGTAATCATGTTATTTATTTAGTTATTTGTAGTTTTTTTATAAAAAGTAATTTAGGTCTGTTTATATTTTTTGAACATTAGTTATAATACTATTATACAAAATTTAACATTTAAAAATAAAATGCTTAGAAATATTAATACTTTACTTGAAAGTTTTGGCTTGGGACTACAAACACGAGCGATCCACGTTCAATTCTCAAATCAAGCCTTAAACAGCAGTGTATTCTTGCAATGCATTCAGGGGCAACAACAGATCAACCAAGGCTTAAAGGCAGAATTACTCTGCCTTTCAACCAATGCGCATATTGCTTTAAAACAATTTATCGGGTGTCAGGTTGCAGTTGATCAAGTCACCGATTTTGGTGAATTGTACCGAACCACTGGAATTGTAACAGGGGCAAGCCAAGGGCAGAGTGATGGGGCGTTAAGCGTTTATAAATTAACGCTTGAAGATGCAACCAGTCTTTGGCATAAGCGTCGTAATAGCCGTGTTTTTATGAACAAAAGTGTTCTGGAAATATCGGAAATCTTATTTAAAGAGTGGCAAGCGAAAAGCGCCTTATTTTCTGCCAGTCTCAGTCTGGACAGTAGTGGTTTAAAAAAACAATACGATATCCGTCCTTTTGTAATGCAAGCCAATGAAACAGATTATGAGTTTTTAACTCGCTTGTGGCGCAGCGAAGGTATTAACTGGTTAGTTGATGAATCTGTACGAATTGTGCCTATTTCGGCAACGCAGATTCAGGCACAGAAATTACGTCTGATTGATGACAATACGCAATATGAGGCAATGCCTAGACGAAGTATTCGCTTCCATCGTAGTCATGCAACAGAACGCTTTGACACGATCACCAGCCTCATTGCCCAGCGCTCAATTCAATCAACAGCAATACAAGTACAACGTTGGCAAGCGGATAGCCTTTTACAAGATCAGGGCGATAGCCAGTTAAGTAATCACCAACATAGTGATCAACAAGACAATGAAACTTTAAGTTTAGAGCAGGCCTGGACAATTAGCCCAGCTTGGACCAGTGATCTCAATGGCGAAGACCAAACCACAGTTTCCAGTTCAGCTCAAGTTGATAAATTAAATACCCAACTAACACAATACCAAGAATTACAGTCCAAATATTTTACCGCAACCAGTTCAGTGCGCGATGCACAAGTTGGCTATTGGTTTGAACTAAGAGAACATCCTGAAATTGATCAACATGATGGTTCGGATCGTGAGTTCTTAATCTTAGGTAAGACTTTTTACAATCAAAATAACTTACCTAAAGAGTTACAAGATCAGTTATCCAAGCTGCTTAATTTAAATTATTGGAACCATTTAATTAAAGACCAGCGTCAAGCCAATGAGTTGTCCTTGGTGCGCCGTAGAATTCCGATCGTTCCTGAGTATAACCCTTTAGTGCATAGACCTTCTGCATTTCCACAACGTGCCAAAGTGGTTGGACCGCAAGGCGAAACGATTTATGTCGATCAATGGGGGCGGATCAAAGTTCGTTTCCTCTTCACCCGTACCGATGACAATAGTCATGATGGTGGTGCAGGCTCGAATGACAATGATACAGACTCAGCTTGGGTTGATGTATTGACCTCTTGGGCGGGAGAAGGTTATGGCACAAGATTCCACCCACGAATTGGTGAAATCGTAGTTATTGATTTCTTTGATGGCAATGTCGACCGTCCATTTGTGATGGGACGTTTACATGAAGCAGAACGTCATCAAACCATGTTTGATATCAAAGGCCAGTTGCCTGATACCAAAAAATTAAGCGGTATTCGCTCATCGGAAGTGGGTGGATCAGGTTTTAACCAACTCCGCTTTGATGATACAACAGGCCAAATCAGCACGCAGCTACAAAGTAGTCATGCAGCAACACAACTTAACCTTGGGAACTTAAGCCATCCGAAAGATAAGGAAACCAGCAATGGGCGTGGTGAAGGTTTTGAGTTAAGAACCGATGCTTATGGTGCGATGCGTGCAGGCAAAGGCATGCTTATCACGACGTATGCCCAAGAAAATGCGATTGCAGACCACTTAGAAGCAGCACAAGCGCAGTCCTTGTTAAATCAAGGTGCAGAAAGTATGAAAGTGCTGAGTGAAATAGCAGTCAAACAACAAACGGATGCCTTGAATGTTGTCAATCGTTTGCCGAAACTGATTAATTCTTTAGAATTAAAAGGTGCAAATCAGGCTTTACAGGCAACCGTGGGCTTATTTAAAAATGCTGTGGGTAGTGATCCAATTTCAGCACTGAAAAACAGTGGTGATTTTATCGAGGACATCCAGAAATTTGGTAAAGATACCAAGAATATTGTAGACGAATTTAAAGACTTTTTTAATGATTCCAAAGAGTCGATTGAGAACTTAAAGAGTTTTATTGAAAATATTGAAGAACATGGTTCGGATGTTTTAAAAGGTAAATTAACCAGTTTAAAAGACAAATTTGATACAGAACCGTTAAGTGCTTTAAAAGACGTGGGTAAGGTAATTGCCAATGTTGAAATTAAGGATTTTGATTTAACCAGTGTTTGTGGAACTTTTAATAAAGGCAGTAAATTGGATGTAAATCCGATGCAGGCTTTAGGCTCCTTACAGGGCTTTATGGAAAGTTATACAAAAGACTTAGAAAATAGTGGTGATAGTGCCAAACAAGAACAAGGTAAGATTTTCCGTCAGGCATTGATGCTATTGGCTTCACCTAATGGGATTGCACTGACAACTCCAGAAGACATTGTTTTGCAAGCTTCACAAGATATTGCTGAAAGTGCCCAAGGCTCAATTAATTTGAGTGCACAGAAGAATATTGTCGGTCATGCACAAGATAAGATCAGCTTGTTTGCAGCACAGAAAGGTTTAAGTGCTTTTGCTGCAAAGGGTCCGATCAAAGTTCAGGCGCAGGATGACTTGATTGAAATCATTGCGAAGAAAGTGATTAAACTGATCGCGACTGAAGATAAGATCGAACTGACCAGTTCTAAAGAAATTGACTTAAAAGCAGGCGGGACTCAGCTTGTGGTTAATGGTAGTGGTGTCTTTATTAAAACTGGTGGAAAGTTTGAGGTTAAGTCGGGACAACAGTTGTTTACCAGTGGTGAGAAGGTGTCTTATGAGGTGCCTCAACTTCCAAGTACAGTGATGTATAGCAATAAGTTGGATGTTTATGATTTGTTTTGGGAAAGTGATTTTAGTCAATTAAGTTATAAAGCTTTTATGCCAGAAACAAATGCTTATGTGTCTGGGCAAGTTGATGAGCATGGGCGTACAGCCAAAATAAGTACAAAGGATCCTTCAAAAGTACAAGTACTTGTTGGCACAGATGATGGGTGGGGGTTATCTATAGAAGGTTTTGATGAAGAAGATTTTCTTGATGATTCTAATCAAGAAAATACAAGTTTAGATAATGATAATAATGAAGAGTATAAGGTTTAAGCTATGACAAACACTAAAAAATCATTGATTACAATTAAAATTGTTGATTTGTTTGGAAATCCTATTTCTAAATTAGAATACCAAGTAAAAAATCAAAGAAGTGGAGAAGTCATTGCCGCTGGTCCAACAAATTCTGCTGGTTGTATTGTTGAAATCAGCCGAGATAAGGGGACTATTATAGATGTATATATTAAAAATATGTTCACAGGAAAAATGGGTAAAGTTCAATCCTTTGTAATGTCAAAGGATCGAATGCTGGTTAAAATCATAAGCCCCAAAGTTTTATTAGATTTAAATACATTCACTACACAGGGAAATAATGGGCAATATAAAAGAAAAACCCACATAGTTAAAAAAAATGAAACACTAGGTTCTATTGCATCCCAAAATCATACAACAGTCCGAGCTTTGGAACGTTTAAATAAAATAGATGATCCTGATAAAATTTTTGCTGGACAAGTTCTTAAATTGCCAGTTGATATCCCTGCAACAGGGAGTAATTCTCATCAGGATAAACCTAAACAAAAGCCAAAGACACCAACTACTCAAACAAAAACCAAAGTACCTCCTCAAACTTCAAAGAACCCATCTAAAACGACACAACAGCCTAAAGCGAATACCGGAATTTTAGGAACTCTTGGGGATTTAGGTAATAAAGCATTGGAGCAAGCCAATGACCTATATGAAGAAGGTAAAAAAACATTTAATGGTGCTATGGGATCAGTTACAAAAATTTTAACTGTTGATGACCGTAGTCAAGATGGTGGAACGCCTAAATCAAATGCATCGAATTTATGTAAAACAAGCCCACAATGCATTGATAAGGGTAATAGTGAATTAATCCGTGAAGTAAATATTCGTCTAGCTGGTTTTGGTGGAGCATTACCTACAGATGAATTTAGTGAGTTAACTGCAAAAAGCATCCGACAGTTTCAGCAGGATTATATGGGAGTTCAACCCACAGGTAAGATTTGTGGAGGGCTATTAGCCGCTCTGGATAAGTTTTCAGAAGAATATGATATAAAAAAATATTTTTCACAAATGAAATGTGATTGTGGAAAATGTAAAGGGTTTGGAAATGGAAAAAAAGCAAATGGTGAGCATCCAGGTATTCATAGGTCTGTTTTAAATATTTTGCGAGCCGTCATTTTTTATTTAGAAAAAGTTCACAAAAATGAAAAATTTACTTTTCAGAAGATAGGATCTGGGTATAGGTGTACAATAAACAATCAACAACATAATAGAGCAACAATTAATCATATGGGGTTAGCTTTAGATTTGCATTTTAATAAAAATAGTACTCGTACTAAATCTACTGCAGATATGAATCATATTCGAAGTAGTATTTTGGGAAAATATATGGGTGCATCTACTCAAAGGGCTGATAATAAAATCTATTTAGAACCAGATAAAGCAGTAAGTAGGAAAACAGGAAAATTGGTGGACTTAGCAAATACATGGGTTCATTTTGATATTACTTATTTCAGTAAAAAATATTTTAATGATGATCTATTTGCAAATTCAATTGCAGAAATTGATAAGGGGGGGGTATTTGCATTAGCTCAAAAATCAAATGAAAAAATACTTTCTTGTGCTGGGGTTTTTTCAAAAGCAGTTGCACCACCTCAACAATTAAAATCTGGTGCAAGTATAGGTGGGATAATTGGAAAGGTTATTGCTTCACATGAAAGTGGGGGGGATTATAATATTTTTAACAGAGGCACTGTGGGTAAGTATAAATGGACTAGTGGTCGAGAAGATATTGCAAAAAGAACTATCGATGAATGGGTCGATTTGGGGGAACTGAGTGGAAATAATATCAATAAAAGATTTGCTATGGGGAAATATCAAATTATTCCTGATACACTTTCAGGAATAAAGAAATCAATGAAATTTACTGGGAATGAAAATATAACAAATGAATTACAAGAAAGAATGTTTAAAGAACATTTTGTAAAACCAACAATAATTTACAGAGCAATTATTCACGGTGATAATAAAACAATTACTGAGGCCTGTATGCATATAGCCAAAATTTGGGCGTCAGTTGGTATACCATATGCGACAACTAGAACTGCAAAAAAAGTAGTGATCCCGTTGTCAAAAGGCTCATCTTATTGGGCTGGAGTTGGTGGGAACAAGGCTCACACCTCATCAGAAAGTGTAATTAGTGCACTTAAACAAATGAATTCAGATTATGTAAAATTAATTGCTAGTGGTAAAAATAGTGAACAAGCTTTTGATTTAATTATGTCAACTGATAAAGCAATTTATAACTAAGGATTTTTGAATGCTATCCAAAACTTTAATATTAAGCTTAACATTGGTTTTTAGTGGTTGTTATGCAAAAGATAGTAAAATTAATGTGTTAATTAATGGTAATAATCAATGTAAATTTGATTATGGTGAAATTGATTTTTGTTCAGAGAGTTACAAAAAAAAATATATGAATGGGTTTAGTAGTAAACCTAATTTTGATAAGAGTAAGATATTGTTGGATGTGCAATCAGATGGAACTTTGGTGGTTCTTGATCCTAAAACAAAAAATGTATTTCCATTATATGGTCAATATTTTGATGTTAAAAAAAATAATAAGATTATGAAAAAAAGGGAAATTTTTTATGGTTTAAATGATAATAAAATTTGCATTAATGGATATAAATATGCTTATCGGGATTTGGTTGATGATGGTAAATATTGCTATTTTTTTAATGGGGTCGGATTTGAAGACTATAAAAATAATGCTATAAAGAACACCCCCGATATTCTGAGCGAAAGCTTGTCGAAACTTAAGCCATCTATACTTCCTTTAAATTCTGGTAATACTATAAATAAAAGTAGTATCCTTGATGCTTCTAAAATATCAAGTTCTCTTTTTAATTATATTGAAAATCATGGTGGTAAGATAATAAATAATAGTTCAATCATACGGTTACCTAATTTTAATAATAAAATTGTATTTATCACCCAACATGATGAATCATCCGAAATAAGCACTTATTTCATAAATGTATTCGAAAATGGTGTTGGTCATTCAAAACTTCTTGGTACAGGAGTTTTTTTTGAAATAGATAGTAAGTTTAATATTAAAGTCAAAAGTTTTGAGAAAGATAAAGTTAAAATAACATTTTTTAAAATTGGTAATAGTGGCACTATTTTAAGCAGTGATTCATCTTTTAATTAGTTTAAAGTAAATGTTAAATTTTATTTTAACGTAAATGAGCTCTAGTTATTTTTGAGATCATTAATAGAAAAGCTGACGGAAGTCAGTTTTTTTATTTTAGTCTTCCAAAATATCTTCATTTGCCATAAAGAAATAAGCATCGTGCATCGATGGTATTGCCATGAGTACAAAATCATAGTATGAAAGTAAGGCTAATCATGCCAATGAGATTTGATACCTAACCTTTGAAACTAATAAGCAGCTTTATAAAGCTGCTTATTTAATGGATTTCAATCAATCTTCCAAAATCTCTTCCAACACTTCTTCATTCGGTGCAAAGAAATAAGCACCATCCATAGGTGTTACAAAGTGCAACAAGCGGTCATGAATCCCATCGCCTTGAGTACCAAACATATTGACTAGCATACGATCAATACGGGTTAAGTCTTTGGTATAGGCAATAAAAAATAGACCTTGCTCGCCTTGACCATCGCCATAAGGAAGAGAGTGGCGTAGGATTTCTAATTCTTCACCTTCATTATCTTCAATGACAACACGAGCAATATGGGCATTTTCAGGTTTGTGTTCATCGTCCATCTCAATACTTTCTAATTTAGAACGACCAATCACATTTTCCTGTGCATCAACTTTTAAACGTTTCCACTTTTCAAGCTCGTGTACATAACGTTGTGCAAAAATAAAAGAACCATCTTCAAAAATATCTGAATCTTCACCTAATAACGCAGTCTCAGCACGATCATCAGGGAATTGAGGATTTTCAGTACCATCAATAAAACCAGTCAGGTCACGACCGTCGAGATAACGGAAGCACACCCGTTCATCCAGAACTTCAACTTGATTTTGGATACCATCAAAAAAGGATTGGCTAAGCGCAAAGCAAATATCTGTACGTGCAGACGCAATATGAATCAGAACATCAGCAGGAACCACTGGCATCTCAAATGCGCCTTGAATCGGTTCTAACTGCTTAAACCCTTCAGGAGTTGTGTGATAAAGTTTTGCCCAAAGTTCAGGACCAAAAGCCATTGAGGTTTTAATTTCGGCTTCAGGATGTTGAGTGATTAGGCGATCACGTGTACTTAACAACGCATTGAGCTGTTGTTTTAAGCCATCAATAGACAGATTTTTTAAATTTAAAACAATGAAACGGGCATGATTAGAAGGTAAAGGTAGAATTACAGATTGGGCTGTCATATGGTGATGGCTCCTCAATTTTTATTTATCAATCCTCTTATTGTGCATGATCAAGCAACAGCTGAATAGTAAAGTCTTATACTTTTTACCAATTAAATTAATCGAAATGTATCGTTTTAAAACCGCTATAATAGCGTGTTAAAAGTTTTCTATCCTTTTGTTATGTCGTATCAAGTCTGGTTTGCCTATATGTTGGCGTGCTGGGTGATCAGTATTTCACCTGGTGCGGGTGCGATCGCGTCTATGTCGAGCGGTCTAAATTATGGTTTTCGCCGTGGTTATTGGAATGCAATCGGTTTACAACTGGCATTGTTGGTTCAAATTGCGATTGTCGCAGCAGGGGTTGGGGTATTGTTTGCAACCACACCGCTGGCATTTTTCGTGGTGAAATGGTTTGGGGTTTTATATTTACTGTATTTAGCCTACATACAATGGACGACGAAAACACAGTCGATAGATATCCCAACTGAGCAACCGACAAAATCTATTTCCAAGCTGATCTTATATGGCTTTATTGTCAATATCAGTAATCCAAAAGCCATCGTCTTTTTACTTGCTGTTTTGCCACAATTTCTAGACTTGTCTAAACCACAATGGATTCAATATGTGATTATGGCAGTGACCATGATTACCATTGATTTGATTGTCATGGCTGGTTATACGGGATTGGCAGCCAAAGTGTTAAGACTATTAAAATCACCAAAACAACAAAAATATATGAACCGTACTTTTGCCGTATTGTTTAGTTGTGCCGCTGGCTTATTAAGCCTGGTGCACCAATAAAAACATAGGCGATTAACTGAGTTATATGTTAGAGATTTGACCATATAAATAAGCCATTGTTTCGAGGATGCTTTGAATTATTTAGAATTTTATCTGTATGCCATTAGTGTGATTATCATGATTGCAACGCCTGGTCCAGTCATGATCTTGGTTGCAAGTGCAGGTTTAAAAGGCGGCTACCGACAGTCTTTACTGACTATTGTTGGGACAAATTTGGCTTCTTTGGTACTTATCACAGCCTCTATTTTAATTTTAAAAGGGATGTTTAGTGTCAATGAAACCCTTTTCTTGATCATTAAAGTTTTAGGATGTCTTTATATTGCCTATCTAGGTTATGGAATTCTAAAAGAAGTATTATCCCAACAGGAGCATCAACTCAATACGATGTTGTCGCCTGTGGATGGTGGTCTCAGCAAAGGCTTTTTAGTGGGTATCTCAAATCCTAAAGATATCATTTTCTTTTCATCATTTTTTCCGCAGTTTATTCATATTCATGCTGATATAAATACCAGTCTGGTTATCTTAGTCGTGACATGGATTATTTTAGATTTTCTCACGTTATCTTTGGTCTATCTGTCGTTTAATAAGCTTTCTAAAAGTCAAATTTATCCAAAAATATTAGGGCTTTGCGGATTAATTCTGATTGTCATTGCTATATATGGATTATATGTTTCATTAAAAAGCATGGTTTAAATATTGATTGGGGCCTAAAGATGGAATTGATCCATCAAGCCATCTTTCTTACTTTCATTACACAGAAAATCACAGCAAACAGCAAAGACATGGTTAATACGATGCTTAGCCCTGTAGAGATGTTCAGGGCTGCACTTGACCATAACCCCACAGTCACACCAATTTGAGCAATCACAAACGCCCCCATCACCATTTGTTTCGGTGAGTGCGAAATAAGACGTGAAGCCAGTGCTGGAATAACCAATAATGCACCCATCAATAACGAACCGACGGCACGTAAAGCGAGTACGGTGAATAAAGCCAATAACAACATAAAAATTAAGCGCTGCCATTTGGCGTTTACGCCTTCACTTACCGCAATATCTGGATCAATCGCAATTTGAATTTGTGCTTGCCAGTAACGGTAGAGGACAGCTAAAGCAACAATAATCACAGTTGCAAAAATCGGTAGGTCTGACCACTCAATTGTTAATAAATCGCCAAATAAATAACTTAATAATTCAGGACGTAATGCAGGTAAATGTTGAATTAACAGTAGACCAGAACAAAGTAAGGTCGCAGCACATAATGCAAGTAAGGCATCATTGGGTAAACGCGGGTCATGTAAAACCCAAAGTACCGCCACCAAGAGGATCGCAGTAAAGGTAACACCGACCCAAAGCGGTAAAGTTAAAACAGCGGCTAAAGCGACACCCAGCAAGGTACCATGTGCCATCGTATCAGCAAAAAAAGACATTCTGCGCCATAGCATCAAACAACCTAGTGGAGCTGTTAGAAACACTAAAAGTGTTCCCATAATCCATGCAGGTAACAGTAATTCTAACCATTCCATCATGGTTTAAGCTTCCGGTTCTGGGTGAATGTGTGGATGTGGGCCATGTTCACAAGTTTTGGCGGAGTCACCATGTGCACAATGGTCATGATGGTGTTGGTAAAAAGCGTGGTATTTTCCAAAAGTATCACCAAACAAAGCTTGATACTCTGGATGCTGCTGAATACTGTCAGGTAAACCACTACAGCAAATGTGCTTATTTAAACAGACAACTCGTTGAGTGCCTTGCATGACCCATTGTAAATCATGAGATACAATTAAAATGGCGCAACCATAGCGTTGTGGCAGGCTACGCACATATTCATACAGTTCAGCTTCAGATTGGATATCTAAACCTTGCATAGGTTCATCTAAAACCAAAATATCGGGTTGGCGTAATAAAGCACGCGCCAATAAAACCCGCTGACGTTCACCACCTGAAAGTTGTTGTACTTTGGCGTACTCTAATTTGGCAATACCTGTATCTCGAATGATTTCAGCTTTAATGGCCTTATCACATTTCTCAAGATCCAGTAGATCTTTAACTCTTAAAGGCAGACTATGCGAGGGATTAAATTTTTGTGGTACATACGCCAGCTTAATTTTTTTTGGGCTGATAATTTTGCCCGCATTGGGTTTTAAAATACCCAATAATACTTTGATCAGGGTTGATTTGCCTGCGCCATTGGGACCAATAAGCGTGACAATTTCTTTTTCTTGTAATGAAAAATCTATATTTTTTAGAATGTCACGATCATCAATTCGGACATTAATTTGTTGCAGTTGAACGAGAGGGGAGTTTACGCTTTGTTCGAGCACTGCTGACATATTCCTGAAATCTCAATAATACTGTGATGTGCATTGAAGTGATCTGACGCGGCTAAGTGGTTTAATTCTTGAATCAAACCTTTTGCTGAAGCTTCTTTCACTGTATGACATTCAGTGCAAATTAAAAATGCGGCTTGATGTCCTTCACGTGGGTGACAACAAGGGATATAAGCATTAATAGAGGTTAAACGATGAATAAAACCTTTTTCTAAGAGAAAATCTAAGGTTCTATACACGGTAGGCGGTGCAGCTGGACGTTCTGCAGCACCTTTCATCTTGGCTAAAAGATCATAAGCACCTACAGGACCTGAGGCATTCAAAATTAATTCAAGTACTTCTTTACGCAAAGGGGTAAGGCGGGCACCTGAGGTTGCACAAAGGCTTTCTGCTTCTGATAAACGAGCTTCTACATTGAGATGATCGTGTACACCATGCAAAGTATCATGCTGCTCGTGTGAACATAAGCTCATATCAGACCTCAAAACTTGTTATTTGAATGGAAGAGAATCGCAAATATTAACATGAAGCTCTATCAACTTACGAATGGCGTAGGTATTTTTTAACTTCTGTTATACTATAACATAAATTTTTTTTGGTAATACACTCCCATGAATCGCATTATCGCCTTTTGCTTATGTGCATTATTTATTAGTGTCACTTGGGCTCAAGCGCCTTTAGTGGTATCAACTCATCCTATTTATTTGATTGCAAAAGAAATAACAGAAGGTATAGAAGAGCCTGTTTTACTTTTGGGAAATCAAACGGGGCATGATGTGCAACTTACACCAGATAATCGCAAAACGATTATGGACGCTTCACTGGTGATTTGGCTGGGAAAAGAACATGAAGCGCCTTTGGAAAAGGTTTTAGGCGAGAATGCGAAAGCGATTTCAATACTCAATTCCGGCATTATCCAAGCACTTCCTTTAAGAAGTCCAAAAGGTGTTGCACTGAAAGATACGATTGATACACATGTGTGGTTAGATCCAAATAATGCTGTACGTATCGGTTTCTTTATTGCAGCCTTACGTTCACAACAACATCCAGAAAATAAAGCAGCATATTGGAATAATGCGAAGAAGTTTGCCAGTGAAATGCTGCGCGTTTCACAGAAAAGTATCAGTGCTGGTAGCGCACGTCCATACTGGGCTTATCATGATGCTTACCAATATTTAGAACGTTCATTAAACTTAAAATTTGCAGGTGCGATGACAGATGATCCGCATGTTGCGCCGACTGTGACTCAAATCAAGTTTTTAAATGACACGCGACCTTACAAAAAAATGTGCTTGCTGGCAGAAGGTAGCGCAAGTCCAAGTCAGTACCGAAAATTGGGTGAAATTTCATTTCAAGCGGTAGACGAAACTTTGGCTAAACAACAAGATTTTGTGGTTGCATGGCAGACTTTGGCTCAACAAACACAAGCTTGCGTACTTAATGCACGGAAATGATGCAAAAATTAATCAACAATTGTTCATATGCAAAGCAACCTGTATATCGAAAAAAACACGACTAAGGTCGGGAAAAGATTGCATGTTCAGGGGTGTAACTCTATAATGCCTGCGATTAAAAACGATCATCAGCTAAACTTGTCAAGCATTTATGCTGTGAGTGGATAAAAAATGAGCCAAACTAGTCGCTTGATTGACCGACGATTAGCAAAAGCTTTGGTCTATTTGCAAGCGTTTATGATTCCTGTTTCAGCCTTGGTAGCGTGGGTCTTGAAAGACTCGACTGCGGCTCTGAGTGCAGCGTTAGGTGCACTGATATGTTGGCTTGCCAGTTGTTATTTTTCTTGGCAGTCGTTTCGAGCAGCAGGGGCACGTGCTTCAAAACAGGTTCTTTCGAACATGTATAGAGGCTTAATGGGCAAATTTGCAATTGTGATCGTTGGTTTCATTTTAATTTTATGCAATGTCAAACCGTTATCTCCGGTGGCATTGTTTTGTGGTTTTATTCTCGTTCAAGCGATGTCGTGGATTGCACCTTTTTGGGTAGCACGACAACAAAAACGAGTATAAGCGCAGCAGAAATTGAAAATTTTTTTGGGGATTAACGAGATATCATGCAGCACGCGATATTCGTTAACTCTATTTATTATTTGACATTGACCAGGTGTGATTTATGGCTGCTGAAGAACATGCCCTGACTTCGACCGAGTATATCAAGCATCACTTGACCAATATGACCTATGGCAAAATGCCAGATGGTACTTGGAAATTGGCTGAAAGTGGTGCAGAAGCTCAACAGATGGGGTTCACTGCTATCCACTTGGATTCAATGGGTTGGTCAATTGGCCTTGGTGTGATTTTCTGTTTGATATTCTGGTGCGTAGCGAAAGCTGCAAACTCTGGTGTTCCTACCAAGTTCCAGTCTGCAATCGAAATGATTATCGAGTTTGTTGACTCAAGTGTTCGTGATACGTTTCATGGTAAATCACGTTTAATTGCGCCTTTAGCCTTGACCATTTTCGTGTGGATTTTCCTCATGAATGCGATGGACTTAATTCCTGTTGACTGGATTCCGTATACAGCTCAATTGATTGGTGCAAACGTATTTGGTATGGACCCTCACCACGTTTACTTCAAGGTTGTTCCATCTACAGACCCTAACATTACCCTTGGTATGTCTTTGTCTGTATTTGCGTTGATCTTGTTCTATAGTATTCGTGAAAAAGGCATCGGCGGTTTCGTTGGTGAATTGGCACTTAACCCATTTAATCCAAGTAACCCAGTTGCAAAAGCGTTATTGATTCCAGTGAACTTAATTCTAGAATTAGTAACATTCCTTGCACGTCCAATTTCATTGGCACTCCGATTATTCGGTAACATGTATGCGGGTGAGTTAATCTTCATTCTTATCGCGTTGTTACCTTTCTGGATCCAGTGGGCGTTGTCTGTGCCTTGGGCTATCTTCCACATTCTTGTTATTACATTGCAAGCCTTCATTTTCATGATGCTAACAATCGTATACTTGAGCATGGCAAGCGAAAAACATTAATGGTATTGCCTAACTGTCATCCGGTGGTTAGGTATAATTTTTTTACTTTAATTTGGTATAAACCTAACCTCTGAGGAATTATCATGGAACTCACTTTAGGTCTAGTTGCAATTGCATCTGCTATCTTGATCGCTTTTGGTGCTTTAGGTACTGCGATTGGTTTTGGTCTTTTAGGCGGCCGTTTCCTTGAAGCTGTTGCTCGTCAACCAGAATTGGCTCCACAACTTCAAACTCGTATGTTCTTAATCGCAGGTCTTCTTGATGCTGTGCCTATGATCGGTGTTGGTATTGGCTTGTTCTTCATCTTCGCTAATCCATTTGTAGGTTAATCAGCTTAATTCCGAAATTCACTATTTGAGGAATTTGCAATGAATATCAACCTCACATTGTTTGGCCAAGCGATTGCATTTGCGATATTTGTCGCATTCTGCATGAAGTTTGTATGGCCACCACTAATCAATGCGATTAGTGAGCGTCAGCGTAAAATCGCTGATGGCTTAAATGCTGCAGAGAAAGCGAAAGCTGATCTTGCTGATGCACAAGCACAAGTTAAGCAAGAAATTGATGCGGCGAAAGCACAAGCGGCTCAATTGATCGAACAAGCGAACCGTCGTGCGGCACAATTGGTCGAAGAAGCGCGTACTCAAGCATCTGCTGAAGGTGAGCGTATTCGTCAACAAGCGAAAGATGCTGTTGACCAAGACATCAATTCTGCTCGTGAAGAATTACGTCAACAAGTTGCTGCTCTTGCAGTTGCTGGTGCAGAGAAAATTCTGAACCAACAAGTTGACGCAGAAGCTCATAATGCCATGCTGAATCAGCTGGCTGCTAAACTTTAAGAGAGGCGAATATGGCTGAATTCTTGACGTTGGCACGCCCATACGCTAAAGCAGCATTTGCTTATGCATCTGAGCAAAATGCAACTGACGCTTGGTCAAATGCATTACAACTGCTCAGTGCTGCGGTGCAAGATGAAGCATTCTCCGCTTATTTAAATCGCCCTGAGTTGACACCTGCAGAGCAGGTTGATCTTTTTGCGAAAGTTTTAGGTAATGAACAAACTGCGGCTGTGTCAAACTTTTTGACACTTCTTGCAGACAATGGCCGTTTAGCATTGTTACCTGAAATTGACACAGAATTTGAGCAACTCAAATCGCAAAATAACAACACTGTAGATGTTGTGATTGAATCCGCTTTTCCATTGGATTCAGTACAAGAACAGAAGTTGGCTCATGCGTTAGAAAAACGTTTGAACAGCGCTGTGAAAGTTACAGTTGAAGTAAATCCAGCATTGATTGCTGGTGTTGTTATTCGTGCAGGCGACCAAGTGATAGATGATTCTGCGCTTAGCAAGCTTGAAAAAATGCGGACTCGTCTTCTAGCGTAATTGTTAAAAATAACTACGTCTAAAGAAGACTGAACTTT
Organism: Acinetobacter sp. CE-15; assembly: GCF_051059255.1. Classification (NCBI taxonomy): domain Bacteria; kingdom Pseudomonadati; phylum Pseudomonadota; class Gammaproteobacteria; order Moraxellales; family Moraxellaceae; genus Acinetobacter; species Acinetobacter sp. CE-15. Next base: position 167,441 of record NZ_CP192737.1, read on the forward strand.
AAAAAGATTGAGGTATAGCGCAATGCAACAACTGAATCCATCCGAGATCAGTGCGCTCATTAAACAGCGTATCGGCGATCTGGACACCAGCGCGACCGCTAAGAACGAAGGGACCATTGTTATGGTTTCCGACGGTATTGTGCGTATTCACGGCCTTGCTGATGCAATGTACGGTGAAATGATCGAATTCGACGGCGGCTTATTTGGTATGGCACTGAACCTAGAACAGGATTCAGTGGGTGCCGTTGTCTTAGGTAACTACTTAAGCCTTCAAGAAGGTCAAAAAGCTCGTTGCACAGGTCGTGTATTAGAAGTTCCGGTTGGTCCAGAACTTTTAGGCCGTGTAGTAGATGCTTTGGGTAACCCGATTGATGGTAAAGGCCCTATTGATGCAAAACTTACTGATGCTGTTGAAAAAGTAGCACCAGGTGTAATTTGGCGTCAATCAGTGGATCAACCTGTACAAACTGGTTATAAATCAGTAGATACAATGATCCCTGTTGGTCGTGGTCAGCGTGAGTTGATCATCGGTGACCGTCAAACTGGTAAAACAGCAATGGCGATCGATGCGATCATTGCTCAAAAACAATCAGGCATTAAGTGTGTATACGTTGCGATTGGTCAAAAACAATCAACAATTGCAAACGTAGTACGTAAGCTTGAAGAAACTGGCGCTATGGCGTACACAACTGTTGTAGCAGCTGCTGCAGCTGATCCTGCAGCAATGCAGTATCTTGCTCCATATGCTGGTTGTACAATGGGCGAGTACTTCCGTGACCGCGGTGAAGACGCACTTATCATTTATGATGACTTGTCTAAACAAGCTGTTGCTTACCGTCAAATTTCATTGCTTCTTCGTCGTCCACCAGGTCGTGAAGCTTACCCAGGTGACGTGTTCTATCTTCATTCACGTCTACTTGAACGTGCTTCTCGTGTATCTGCTGACTATGTTGAGAAATTCACTAATGGTGAAGTTAAAGGCCAAACTGGTTCATTAACTGCATTGCCAATTATTGAAACTCAAGCGGGTGACGTATCTGCATTCGTACCGACAAACGTAATTTCGATTACTGATGGTCAGATCTTCTTAGAAACATCATTATTCAACGCAGGTATTCGTCCTGCTGTGAACGCGGGTATCTCTGTATCGCGTGTTGGTGGTTCTGCTCAAACGAAGATCATCAAAAAATTGTCTGGTGGTATCCGTACTGCTTTGGCGCAATACCGTGAATTGGCAGCATTTGCTCAGTTCGCTTCTGACCTTGATGAAGCAACTCGTAAGCAACTTGAACATGGTCAACGTGTAACTGAATTAATGAAGCAAAAACAATATGCTCCATATTCAATTGCTGACCAAGCTGTTTCAATTTATGCATCTAACGAAGGCTATATGGCTGACGTTGAAGTGAAGAAAATCGTAGACTTTGATACTGCGTTAATCTCTTACTTCCGTTCAGAACATGCTGCGTTAATGCAAAACATCGATGAAACTGGTAACTACGACAAAGACATCGAAGCTGCAATCAAAGCAGGTATTGAAAGCTTTAAAGCGACTCAAACTTACTAATTTCAATGTATGTTGTTGTTAGTTATGGTTTGGTTCACGGATCAACCTTCGGAAGCTCGAAAGGGCTTTCGAATACTAGGTTAAGCGTATGGCAAATTTAAAAGAAATTCGCGCCAAAGTAGCTAGTATCAAGAGCACGCAAAAGATTACTCGCGCGATGCAAATGGTAGCAGCTTCTAAGATGCGTCGTGCGCAAGAGCGCATGGCTCAGGGCCGTCCGTATGCCGAAAATATGCACCGTGTAATTGCTCATTTGGTCCAAGCGAATCCTGAATACAAACATCGCTATATGGTTGAACGCCCTGTAAAACGCGTTGGCTATATCATTGTTTCTTCAGATCGTGGTCTTGCTGGTGGTTTGAACATTAACTTGTTCAAAAAAGTGGTAAAACACGTACAACAGCAACAAGAGCAGTCAATTGAAGTTCAATTTGCTTTAATTGGTCAAAAAGCGGTTTCGTTTTTTAAAAACTACGGCGGTAAAGTACTTGGCGCAACTACGCAAGTAGGTGATGCTCCAAGTCTTGAACAGTTAACTGGTTCTGTACAGGTGATGTTAGATGCATTTGATAAAGGCGAGTTAGATCGTATTTATCTTGTGTCAAACGGCTTTGTCAATGCCATGACTCAAAACCAAAAAATCGAACAACTTGTTCCTTTAGCTGCGGCTGATACGGATGAGGATCTTAACCGCCAATATGGTTGGGATTATCTATATGAACCAGAAGCTGAAGAGCTTTTAAATGGTTTATTGGTTCGTTACATTGAGTCTATGGTTTATCAAGGTGTGATTGAAAACATCGCATGTGAGCAGTCTGCTCGTATGGTTGCAATGAAAGCTGCAACTGACAACGCAGGTGATCTTATCAAGAGCCTACAACTCATTTATAACAAGCTGCGTCAAGCCGCGATTACTCAGGAAATTTCTGAGATCGTTGGTGGTGCCGCTGCCGTTTAACATTATTTTGAATTGAGGAGACAGCAATGAGTAGCGGTCGTATCATTCAGATCATCGGCGCGGTTATCGACGTCGAGTTTGAACGCAATAGCGTTCCTAAGATCTATGACGCTCTCCAAGTTGACGGTACTGAAACTACTTTAGAAGTTCAGCAACAACTTGGTGATGGTGTAGTTCGTACCATCGCAATGGGATCTACAGAAGGTCTTAAACGTGGTCTAAACGTATCTAATACTGGTGCACCTATTTCTGTACCTGTAGGTACTGCATGTTTAGGTCGTATCATGGACGTTCTTGGTCGCCCAATCGACGAAGCTGGTCCAGTTGCGACTGAAGCGCGTTTGCCGATTCACCGTCAAGCCCCTTCTTATGCTGAACAAGCTGCTTCTACTGACCTTTTAGAAACAGGTATTAAAGTCATTGACTTACTTTGCCCGTTTGCTAAAGGTGGTAAAGTTGGTTTATTCGGTGGTGCCGGTGTTGGTAAAACTGTAAACATGATGGAATTGATCAACAACATCGCGAAAGCTCACTCAGGTTTATCTGTGTTTGCTGGTGTTGGTGAGCGTACTCGTGAAGGTAATGACTTCTACCACGAGATGAAAGATTCTAACGTTCTTGACAAAGTAGCAATGGTCTACGGTCAGATGAATGAGCCACCGGGTAACCGTTTACGCGTAGCGTTAACTGGTTTGACCATGGCTGAATACTTCCGTGATGAGAAAGATGAAAACGGTAAAGGCCGTGACGTATTGTTGTTCGTTGACAACATTTACCGTTACACATTGGCTGGTACTGAAGTATCTGCTCTTTTAGGTCGTATGCCATCTGCAGTAGGTTACCAACCAACGCTTGCAGAAGAGATGGGTGTTCTTCAAGAACGTATTACATCGACTAAGTCTGGTTCGATTACATCTATCCAAGCGGTATATGTACCTGCCGATGACTTAACAGATCCATCGCCTGCAACTACATTTGCTCACTTAGATGCAACTGTAGTATTGAGCCGTGACATCGCATCTTCTGGTATTTACCCAGCGATCGATCCACTTGACTCTACTTCACGTCAGTTAGATCCACTTGTTGTTGGTGCTGAGCATTATGAAATTGCACGTTCTGTACAGAACGTATTGCAACGTTATAAAGAGCTTAAAGACATCATCGCAATCTTGGGTATGGACGAGTTAGCAGAAGAAGATAAGTTGATTGTTTACCGTGCGCGTAAAATCCAACGTTTCTTCTCTCAACCGTTCCACGTAGCTGAAGTGTTTACTGGTGCTCCTGGTAAACTTGTACCACTTAAAGAAACAATTCGTGGCTTTAAAGGTCTTCTAGCTGGTGAATACGATCACATCCCAGAACAAGCGTTCTATATGGTTGGTGGTATTGACGAAGTGATCGCTAAAGCCGAGAAGCTTTAATTAGCAACTCTAATTTAGGAGATTCACATGTCGACTATGCAATGTGATGTTGTAAGTGTTAAAGAGTCTTTGTACTCAGGCACTGTGACAATGCTTATCGCAAAAGGTGCTGGCGGTGAATTGGGTATCATGCCTGGTCACGCTCCGTTAGTCACTTTGCTCAAGCCGGGCGCAATTCGCGTTCTGCTTGAAAACGGTACAGAAGAGTTAATCTATGTATCTGGTGGTGTTCTAGAAGTTCAACCGCATGTTGTTACTGTGCTTGCAGATACTGCAGTTCGTGCTGACAACTTAGATGAAGCTGCAATTCTTGAAGCACGTAAAAATGCTGAACAATTGCTTGCAAATCAAAAAAGCGATTTGGACTCTGCTGCTGCTTTGGCTGCTCTTGCAGAAACTGCTGCTCAGTTGGAAACCATCCGCAAAATCAAAAACCGCGCGCTATAAGACGCAGTTTGAGATTGAAAAACCACCCGCGAGGGTGGTTTTTTTATGCAATTAATGTATGGATGATTCAAATTTATAACAACTCATCATGCTAGAAACTTATCCTTGGGGAGTGTCCAATAAAAATTGTGTTTGTATAAATTGACTATAATCCTCTCCCAAAGGTAATTCATAGTCTTTAAAAATGTGTCGACGAGTTGATACTGTCGACTGTTTAGTTTTCGGATTAAAACCACTTTTTTCAATTTCTGTCCAATATAAACCTGTGCCACGCTTTTGCCATGATGGCAATTCATTGAAGTTAATGTCACGGCTAAAGAGTAAATCATGCTTCTCTTGGCGAGATAATCCTTTTACTTGGTCGGTTGCATTTTTTACATTTTCTCCTTCCTTGCGCAACATCCAATAGCAATGTGCATTGAGTGCGTTGCGATGAGCATCTTCATGACGCCAACGAAAATAATCTTCAACAGTTTTTGCATTGGGCAGTATACAAATTCGAGCATCAAAAGTTGCCATCTCACCATGTAATACACTGAATTTTGCACTGGCTTCTGCGGCTAAAATAGAAATAATTTTTCGTGTTTTACGATTAAAGCTGTCATCTTTTAAATGAAACAGTAAGGAGATTTCATCGCTTTGTGTATAGCCATAAATAATATTAAAACCACATTGCATTAAGTGAGCTGTTGTTTCGACCATCAAGTCCCTAAAACGAAGGTCAAAGGGCGCTTCAAATTTCCAAATATCTTTGGTGAGTTTGGTAAAGCCACGTCCATCCAAACGCACAACGATATATTGTTCTGGTGGTACACAGAAATCATAAGCTGTTTCATAAACACGTAATCGTGTATCTAGATCATCAAATCTCATGGTTAAACTTCTTCGTTGTTCTCATGCTAAAGTTATATTTCATCACTGACTAGTTTTAGCATAATCTAAACAATAAAAAAGGATATATAGAAGACAATGCACCTCATTGACCAACAAGCGCAATTTTGGGAACTGTATCAAACGCAAGATGACTACTATCTCAGTATAGCCGTAGATATGAGTTCTGTTGTTTCATGTTGGGATATTTATTTAACCGAAGTAGAAATTCTGGCGTATCAGAACAAAGGTCGAATTGCGATCGAAGATTTGGCAAATTCAATTGTGGCTGAAACCTATCGTGGAGATTTTTCCAATATAGCCGCTCGTAAGGTACCTAAAGAAATACAACAACAGATGCAAACCGCATTTAAAACATGGCGGTTGGCTCAAGATTAAATTTTTTATTCAATTATGAGAGTAATTGAAAAGCCATTATTTTCTATCATATTTACTTTAAACAGCGCATCAAAACCTTCTGAACAATTAGGGACTTCTAATTTATAAAAGGTGGCTTTAACGCCTTTTTCAGCAATATTGGCTTTACCCTCACGTTGTGCATTACGCTGTAAAGTGCTGTCTAGATCCGTTTCAAAATAATATGAAATGATCTCGAAGCCAGCAGTTTTGGCAAGTTGAATATAACGGGCTCGATCGGCTTTGCTTATGTTGGTGTTATCTATCACGATTTTGGTTTTAGAGGCTATAGCTGCTTCAAACAGTATCTTTTCACGATGGCGTGTTTTTAGCATATCGAGATTGATACGTAGATGTGTATGGTAAAAATACTGTTGATAAAAAGTAGATTTACCCGAAGCTTGTACGCCTGTGAATAAAATCAGTTGCATGAAACACTACAAAAATACGCTTAATCTGCTATTAAATCATGTTCATGAACTTTGCTACAATCCATTCATTGTTGTAGAAAACCAATAAACTTAAAATGAAAAAATTAGTTCAATGTCGGTATTTATTTTCAATACTTCTACTGAGTGCTGTTTCAGCATGTCAAAGTCAATTTGTCACTACACCAAATGCACCCACTGAAGCAAGTTTGGTGGCAAATTCAGTGGCAAATGGTTTAGAAACAGAATTAGATATCGATTATGTTGTCGCATTTAAAAATTTGAAAATGGCCTATGGGCAATGTGTTGCCTTTACTGGCGAAAAAGATTTTGTCTTTACCGACAATCGACTAGAACGAGATTTAGAAATGGGAACCTTGTTTACCCGTACAGAGGGTGGGGCGTATTTATCAAAAACCTTGGTGGAATCCATTGGAAAGAATAAAACCCGTTTAACGCTATTTTTACCCGCAAGTTATAAGTCTGCTCAAGCTCGTTTTAAGTTAGATGCTAAACGCGCGCTAGGACAAGATCGATCATGTAATGTCGCTAAGCCAAGCCAAGGCTGATCTGTTCAAATCTAATTAACGCTGTTCAGTGGCTTGCTCTGTATTTGATCCAGGAATCATCATGCCTGCGAGTTTAAGCATATCTAATTGGATGGTATTCATTTGTTGTTCGATTTTCTTAAAATCAACTTTTGAAATGTCTAAATCACCGTTTAACAGTGCTGAGTTAAGCACTTGCTTATTGGCTTGTAGCACTTGTTGGCGGATACCATCAATCTCTTGGCTTTTTAAATCTAATGAAATCAATGTTGTGTTAAAGCCTTGTAGTTCACGAGTCAATGTTTTGACAGATTGTTGCAGCTCAGCTTGATTTTGTGATTGTATGGCTTGTTGTAAATTAGCTTGGGTCTGCTGTAATTTTTCAACATAATCACCAGTTTTCAGCTGTACGTTGGCAACATCACGTGCGATATAAAACATATTGCCTTGTTTTAAATCCTCAGTGCTTTTTGCTGTTGATTGATTATTATTATTTGAGTCGGATGTATTTTCACTCATTTGCGCAGTTTCAATCGCTTGAGCGCCATCTTGTTGACGTGATTGTTCAGCGGCTTGATTACAGCCTAGCAGTAACATGCCAGAAATAAAAATAACAAAAGGCAAAACCGCACCTTGTAAAAGCTTTTTCATCGTTGTCCAAAAGTAATTTAATCGGTTATGAATTCACTATAATTTGCAAAAGTGTAGAGATTGAGGATTGTTGCAAAGGGCATACAGTCTGTAACTTTAGAGATTCATTTCTACTCAAGCAAAAGCAAAAAAGAATGCATTTTTAGCACGCTATTGAAGATGGTTGAAATTTTAAATTGTGAATAAAGCTAGAGGGATTTTGATCGAAAATATAAAATTTTCGATCAAAACTGCAAAATATAAAAATTTATTTAAAGCATAGTGCTTTTAATGCTCAATCTATTTTGCTAATTCAGCTTCAATCGCAGATGTAATTCGTGGATCATCAGCAGTGATATCTGGTGCAAAACGTGCCACGATTTCACCATTTTTACCGATTAAGAATTTTTCAAAGTTCCAAAGGACTTCAGGTTTTGGGTTTGGTGTTAGGCCATAATCGACTAAGTCTTTCCACCAAGGGCCTTCACCAATACGCTCAGGGATTGCATGAATTAAGCTGTCATAAAGTGGATGCTTATCATCACCTGCAACTGAAATTTTAGCAAAAAGTGGGAAGTCGACATTGTAAGTTAAAGAGCAAAATTGCTCGATTTCATCATTTGTTCCAGGCTCTTGCGCAAGAAAGTTATTTGCCGGAAAGCCGAGGATTTCTAAACCTTGATCTTTCTTTTCAGTATATAGTTTTTCTAAACCTTCATATTGTGGAGTAAGGCCACATTTAGATGCAACGTTAACGATTAAAAGAACTTTACCTTGATATTGATTCAAGGTTGTCGCGTCACCTTTGATGGTATTGACTGGGATGTCATAAACGGAATTGCTCATAGGGGTATCCTTAAAAATCAAAAGACAGTGATTAGAAATATGTCTAATGTTTTAGCGATATTCCAAGATTTCAGCAAGTTACATTTGTATATAAGTGTAATAAAAAAAGCAGATCATGGGATCTGCTTTTAAAAACTGCATCAAATTTAATCGATTATGGTGCAGCGTTTGCTTTGGCTTGAAGTGCTTGCATTTCAGTTAACAGGCTTTGTTGTAACTCAGTACCTTTCTTTTGTAGTTCCATGATTTTTTGTGGATCTGGTGAAGTCGCTAAACCAGCTTCAGACATTTCAACGCCTAGGTTATTTGACTCTTTCATTTTGTCACGTACAGATGCAACTTCAGTACTTTTAAGTGCTAAACCATCAAGATCTTTGTTGAAACCGTCCACATAAGTTTTCATTTTATCGACAACACCTTTCAGTGCATCTTTATCACCCTTTTGTGCAGCTTGCATCACTTCTGTTTGGAAGTTCAATGCTTCTTTAGCTTTCGCTGTAGACATTGTTTGAAGTGCAGTTAAATCGCTTTTGATATCAGCAGTATTGTTGGTACTTAAAGAAACCGCAGCTGCAGCAGGTTTGCTCTCAGTTCCTGAAGCTGAATCAGCTGGTTTTTTATCACATGCAGTTAAAGCAAACGCTGAAGCACATAGTGTAGCTAGTAGTAATTTTTTCATTTATTCGAACCCTTCATTATTTAAAATTCTTATGAATTTGACGGTAATATATACAAATTCAAAAAGTTATATGCTTAATCTAGAGCATAAGATGCAAAATGCACAATTTTAAGGCAATTTTCCATAGTATTTTTGTATATAAACTTATCAATAAAGTGGAAATAGATTGTTTGAAAAATGTCCTAATCTTAAAGATTTCGCATTTGTGCTGGGGTTTGATGGGTATAACGTTTAAAAAACTCAATGAAGCTAGAAGTGTGTTGATAGCCGAGATCTAAGCTAATTTTTTTAATTGAAATGCCTTGTTGGATCAATGAAATTGCATAAATAATCTTGGCGCGATTACGCCATTCAGACAGCGAAAGTTTAAGGTGCTCTTGGCTAAGTCTAAGTGCGTGCCGTTCAGTAATTTGGAAAGTATCGAGTATTTCTTGAAGGCTTTGGGGAAAGCGTGTTGTATCCGACAAATGCTCAAGAATAGGCTTGAGTGTGGGGTGGTTGGTTTGCGGTAAATAATGCTCATAACACACACTATTTTGGATTTGATCGACCAACAGTTCTAATAAGTGTTGATAATAGGGAGATGATGGAATCCCTTGTTTCTGCTGCTCTAAAACTTCTTCAATGGTATGACGTAAAAAGGGGCGAATACTTAAAGTCTTTGTGCTTTGGGATAAGCTTTGACAAAGCTGAGGATGAATACGGATACAGATGTAATGCGTCAGTTGATCATCCACAGCTGTACAACAATGTTCGGTTTGCGGTGGAATCCACAAACCATAACTTGGTGGAGACAGATAGGTTTGTTCTGCGACATTGAGTTCTAAAGTCCCATTTAAACTCAAATTAAAATCACCCCATAAATTTGAATGGGGTGTCACTACATCATGCTTTTGGTAGAAAAATTCTTCTACAGAAATCAGCGCTGAATACATAGTTGAAAAGACTTAACTCTCACATTGGATGGCAGTGTTTTCAGCTTTGGGATTATTTAATCCACGACTCAACGTGAAGATTGAAATAAAGGCCAAAAGAATAAAACTCAGTACACTATACAATAAAATGTTGGCATTAAAATGGTCAACAACATAGCCACCGATTAAAGCACCTGTTGCAATCATCACTTGGAAGAAACCAACAAATAAGGGCATGCCTTTTTCTACGGCTTGAGGGGCGTGTAAGAACATCCAAATATTGGCAGTGGTTGGAAATGCACCAAATGCAAAACCCCAAAGCGCTGTAAGAATGAAGGCGCCTGATGGATGAATGGCAAATAGAGGAAAGCCAAAGAATACAACCGCAAAACAGATGGCAACGAATGCAAAGGTATAACGCACATTCAAATTACCGCTATAACCAGCAAAAGCATTCCCAAAAATACCTGCGATACCAAATAATAGCAGTAGCGAACTGATGGTAGCACTGTCAAAGCCTGCTGAATTTTTAAAAAACGGGGTCAGATAGCTATATGATGAAAAATGAGCTAAACCAATCAACAAAATAATAATCAAACCTTGTCTGGCTTTACTGATTCTTAGCAATGCGGGTAAGTCTTTAAAATGAATGGCAGACTCTGGTTTTAAACTTGGGATAAATTTAATCCCCAACAGTAAAACAACGAAGCCGATGGCGGAGGTAATTCCAAATGATGTTCGCCAGCCATATGCATCACTTAGCCATGTCCCAATCGGTACACCAAGAACAGTGGCTAAAGTTACCCCAGCCATGACAGTTGCTGTTGCTTTCGCAATAGGTAAATGGGTTGGTGCTAAACGGCCACTTAAGGCAATCGCAGTCGCCCAGAATCCACCAATCGCAAATCCAAGAATAAAACGGCTCAGCAATAAAATTTCAAAAGTTGATGCAATTGCAGTGATGGCATTGGCAAACACCATCGTTGCAGACAATGCCAGAAGTAAGTAACGCCGATCTAAATTTTTGACTAGAACCGGAAGGAGTGGGGCTGCTATGGCGGCCATGATCCCTGGGAGGGTGATCATCAAACCTGCTGTACCAACAGATACATGCAAATCACTGGAAATATTGTTGAGTACACCGATTGGGAGAAACTCACTGGTGACCAAAGCAAAAGCAGTAATTGCAACGGTTAATAGCGCCAACCAGCTCCCTTGGCTACTGGGGGGAATCTCAGAGGGCTGTGGTTCTGAAACTTCTGATTGCATCATATTCATGAAGATATATTCCTGCTGTAAAGCGAAAGCATATGGAGGTATTTTTTAATTCATTAACGATCGTTATAAAAATAAAATATTTGATTAATTTTGTGTTGTCAATTAATTTAATAATGTTCGTTATAAAAATATATGTGAAAGTTATGGCTGATTCTGAAAAACATGCTTTAGTCGCTGAAAAACAAGCACCTAAGCGTGGGCGTGGTCGTCCTAAATGTTTTGATGAACAACAAGCGCTACAAAAAGCCATGTTGTTGTTCTGGGAATATGGCTATGAATCCACATCGATGAGCGATTTAACCAAAGCCTTAAATCTTACTGCACCCAGTATCTACAGTAGTTTTGGTGATAAATCACAGCTGTTTCATGCCTGTTTGGAATACTACTTAAAGCATGAGGCATGTCCTTTGGAAGTTATTTTTCAACAAGCCAAAACAGCAAAAATCGCTATTGAAATTTATTTGTATGAAAACCTCAAAAAACTGGTTCAACAGAATAAACCGACAGGTTGTATGTTGGTGACCGCAACCATGAATTGTTCACAAGAACATGCACCGATTCAGCATGATCTCTTGCTGAAAAGACAACAAGTCAAAGAAAATATCTACCAACGTTTGCAACAGGGTGTCAAAGAAGGTGACTTAAACCCACACGCCAATATTCAAGCGATGACAGATTATTATTCAACGGTGATTCAAGGTTTAACCATGCAAGCCCGTGATGGGGTTAGTGCTGAACAGTTACAAAGTGTGGTGACTTTGGCAATTAAAACTTGGGAATTATTCTAAGTTTAAAAACGCATAAAATAGCATTTGTCTGAAAAGCCCTATAGATGTCTGAAATGCCATATTTAAATTTATTCCGACTTCATCGATAATCATTTTCAGATCCTATTCGACAGTCAAAATTATGTATAGCAATTCAAAACCCATGTGGTGGGCAATCAGTTTACCGATCATTGCAGTATTGATTTGGTCAATGAATATTGCAGTTACACGTTATGTTTCGGATTATATTTCACCTGTCAGTATTAGCTTTTATCGCTGGTTAGTGGCATTTATTATTTTGACTCCATTTATGTTGCCCCAAGTGTGGAAGCAACGTCATTTGGTTAAACAACATTTTATGCAATTTGTGGTGCTGAGTGCTTTTGGTATGTTCTTGTATCAAGGCTTGGCCTATAGTGCAGCGCATTACACCACAGCAACCAATATGGGCATTATCAACGCCTTTATTCCGGTATTTACCATTTTTGTTTCGATTCTTATTTTACGTGAAATTCCCAATCGCTTCGCTGTTGTCGGCAGTATCTTGTCTTTTCTCGGTTTACTGTATGTGATTGGCCGAGGGGATTTTAGCAACTTGACTCAATTGGCAGGGCACTCTGGTGATTTGATCATGGTCTTGGCCGTGTTCTTTTATGCTTTTTATGGGGTCTTTCTAAAAAAATGGCAATTGAAAGTTCCATTACTGCTGAGCCTCTATGTGCAAATTGCGTTGACCTTGGTCTACCATTTACCATTTGTGCTTTATTATGGCATTGATGCGATTAACCAAGGCAATGTTGCCAGCGTTTTATATGCGGGTATATTACCTTCTCTTGTTGCGCCTTTATTGTGGATGATGGCTGTACAATATCTAGGTCCAAATCGAACCAGCATTTTTATGAATTTAATGCCAGTATTTACTGCAATCATTGCCTACTTCTGGTTGCATGAGGCTTGGACGATGTCGCATACGATCGGTGGTATTGTCATTTTAGTGGGAATTGCATTGGCACAAAAAAAGTCACTTAGTGTCAAAAAAAGTACATTATTGAGTTAAAATTCAAAGTATTTTGGGTGAAAAATGTTCATTTGGAAACTTATTTTTTACCCTTTTAAAGTATTAAATCTGAGCAAAATTTGTTTTTGAATTAGTGATTTACCTGTTAAAAATGCAAATAGTAAAACAAATTTAAACACTTAGTTTTATTATTGAAATTCCAGTTATTTGCAATTCAGTCAAATGAACAGATCTTGCTCAGAAGAATATATTTGTATTCAAAAAAAATTTATAGGATAATATTTTCATCGTAGCGAATTAAGAATTTCTTAATTAAATTGTTCTACACTGAATTTTTCATACCCTCTGGATGTGTTTAACGCATCCTTTTTTATACTCAGCCAACCCTATATGTGGCTGAGTTTTTTTTTGCCTTTTTATTGGCAATATTTAAGTTCATGATTGATTGAATATTTTAAAGTGCTTAAGCGCGAATCACTTGCGCTGTAGATGCGTCAATGATCTTGCTTGGTTCGCGACTTAAACCAAGATCACCATTTAAATAATTCAATTCAGAACCAAAATATTGACTGGCTTGTTGTAAAGATCTTGCCGGTTCTAAACCTGCTGAATTTGCACTGGTCGACACAATAAAACCATTAAAGGCATTACATAAGGCAATGCACAAAGGGTGATTGGTTACACGAACTGCAACCTGAGCATGCTGGCCTTTAATCCATTGTGGAATTTTATCATCAGCTGGAAGTAGCCAAGTTGTTGCCCGTTCTGTTCTAGAGCGTTGTGTCCATGATTGAATGATTTGTTCACGAATAATAGGGTCAATTTCTGTTAATAGATGCTCAACTTGTGAGAGCTGTCCTGCCAATAAAATCACGCCTTTCTCTATAGGGCGTTGTTTAAGCCTTAAAATTTCTAAAAAAGCCTGTTCATTGAACGGATCGCAGCCTAAACCCCATACTGCCTCTGTTGGATAAGCCAAGACTTTACCTTGTTGAAGAATTTGTGCAGCTTCAGCAACTGAGGTTGTAATCATCTATGTTTACCTTGCCATTTCGTGGAATAAGCTACTATTGTGAACCTTAATAACTGACTCGGCAACGTAAGTACAGCCCAGATTGTTGAATACAGTGACCCAAAAGTTCTAATTCCATAAGATCGCTTGTGAGTTGTGCAATGTCTAAATTTGCGTTTTGAGCAAGCGTATCTAAGTCTTGCCCAATCCAATCCAGCAATTGATACAGCTTAAATAAATGCTCGGGAATTTCTGGCATTGGGGAACGTGATTCAGACTGTTGTGCGCAATGCCATTGGGTGGGAAGTGCTAAATCTTCAACAATCTGTTCTGGATGATCAACCAGAATGGCCCCTTCACGAATGAGCTGATGACATCCTTGATGATGCTCTCCATAAATATGCCCCGGAATTGCAAAAATCACTTTACCTTGTTCTGCGGCAGCTTGCGCCGTAATCAGTGAACCGCTTCCAAGTTGTGCTTCTGCGACAACAACACCTAAGCTCAAACCACTCACGATCCGATTTCGATAGGGAAAATTGCGCTGAATAGGCTGAGTTTCTGGCAGGTATTCAGTCAAAATCGTTCCTGAATGCTGCAAAATTTGTTCTTGTAACTGTCTATTTTGACTAGGATAAACCAGATCTAAGCCTGTACCGATCACCGCAATGGTTCGATGGTGTTTTAGTCCACCCATATGTGCAGCGGCATCAATTCCCAGTGCTAGGCCACTAGTAATAAAAAAGCCCTTTTCACTCAAATAGTAAGCAAAATCATAAGCCACTTGTTTGCCATGAGGGCTTGGCTTTCGACTACCCACGATGGCGATTTGCGGTTGACTTAGATTCTGAAATGCACCTTTACCAAATAGAATTGGCGGATGATCAGGATAAGGTAACAGCTGTTGAGGGTAGTGAGGGTCGGTATCTAAAACAATAAAATCTGTATGTTGTTGAATTTTATCGAAGCAAACTTGAAATTTGGATTGCCCAAGCGCAGTAAGAAATTCACTGGCTCTTTCAAGATGGTTTTTATGAATTTTGGCTTCAGACCAGCGGTTTAAATTTTCAGCTTGCAGCGCTTTTGTGATAGAGCCAAAGTGTATTTCTAATTTACGAAAAGCGCTGAGCGAATGTTGAACCAAATACCAAAGTCTGATGGCATCATATTGGTCATTGGATATCTGCTTCAACATATTTAAATCACATCATGAAAAACTTAGTTATCTGCAATT
Organism: Acinetobacter sp. CE-15; assembly: GCF_051059255.1. Taxonomy (NCBI): domain Bacteria; kingdom Pseudomonadati; phylum Pseudomonadota; class Gammaproteobacteria; order Moraxellales; family Moraxellaceae; genus Acinetobacter; species Acinetobacter sp. CE-15. The sequence continues at coordinate 182,475 of NZ_CP192737.1, forward strand.
GCAGGCGGTTTAATTTCAGCACCCATTTTAATTGGTAAATTACTTTCCAAAATATAGGCATAGCTGAGGTGATCAAAACTCTTAAAGATCATCAGCGTACCAATTTTTTGACTTGGTAATTTCACAGACTCTTTGGTTTTTGGGTCACGGACTGTTTCACCTTGTTGGTAAATACTAAAGACTTGCCCAGGTTTAGCACCTTGTAAGCTACCACGGTCAATGGTGACTACACTATATTGCGCTGCTGTACCAATTGAACCTTGTACACGAACCACTTTACCGCCATTGGTGACTTCATTGGTGGTGGTTGGATAGAACAAACTCGGCAATTCAGCATCATAGCTTGGTAGGACATAGTCGCCCTTACGCACTTCAGCATTATAACTTTTGGTTAACTCAAGGGTGGTGACATCATTTTCACCAGCCGCCGCAGTTGCAGAAGCAACCTCAGTTAATTCCATGCCTGCATTAAACTTTTTGCCTTCAGCATTGAGGAAAGTATAAGGTTTGCCTTCACGATAGATCCCATAACGTTGACCCACGACTAAGCCATTTCCACGCGCATAAACGGTTTGTCCTGCACCCGTAATCACACGATTATCAGCAGCGCCGATGGTATAAGGGATGTTCTGTAAAGATTCAGGATTGACCACAATACTGTGTTCTAACCATGGTTGAATATCTGATAATGGAATCACTGAAATCGCATTATTTAAGGATTCAACGCGTATTTGAGGGCGTAAAGATGTTCCACCTTGATGACGACGGATAATTCCATCACAACCATCACCTTCATCTACACCAATCAATGGGCGACCATCTAAAGTACACAACAATAATTTATCGCCTGGATAAATCCAATGTGGATTTTTAACATGCTTATTGCTTGCCCAGATTTCAGGCCAGCGCCAAGGCTTGCTTAAAAATTTCCCCGCAATATCCCATAAAGTATCACCACGTTTCACCACATAGACATTGGGTGCACTGGATTTAAGTGCAGGTGGATTGGTATTTGGACTTGCGTGTGTGATTTCCATGTAAGTGAATCCAGCACTTAAACATAGTGTCACAGCAAGTAATTGTTTCTTGAACCCCTTGGCATGAAAGTTCGTTATGCCAGTTAAAACCTTTTTCATTATCATAATTCCTAAAATTATGTCTCTATATGCGTTATAATACGCATATTACACACATTTTTTTAATGAAGCATATTCTTCATTTAGTTTTAAGATCAATGGCATAGCAACAGAGGGTACAGTATGGCCTTATTACCTATTTTAAGTTTTCCTGATCCCCGTTTACGCACCATTGCAAAACCTGTCGATGTGGTAACTGATGAAATTCGCCAGTTAGCAGCAGACATGTTTGAAACCATGTATGAAGCGCCAGGTATTGGTCTGGCTGCTACACAGGTCGATCAGCATATTCAGCTTATCGTAATGGATCTGTCTGAAGACAAAGACCAACCTATGGTGTTCATTAACCCCAAAATAACACCGCTTACAGAAGAAACCTTATCTTATGAGGAAGGCTGTCTTTCTGTTCCTCAAATATACGATAAAGTTGAGCGTCCGTCACGAGTTAAAATTGAAGCAATTAACCTTGAAGGTCAAGCTTTTGAAGTCGAAGCGGATGATCTATTGGCGGTATGTATTCAACATGAAATGGATCACTTAAACGGTAAATTATTTGTGGATTACTTATCCCCTTTAAAGCGTCAACGTGCGCGTGAAAAAGTGGAAAAAGTGGTTCGTCAGCGTGAAAAGCAAAAAGTTCCAGCAAAACGTTGATCTGAGTCAGTTGAATTTTAAAAACTTTTAAAATTTTTCTGCAATACAAAGCCCAATTTTGTTTGGGCTTTGTTATACTCTGGCTCGAAAAATGTTGAGACGAACGTTTTGTTGAGAATAGGTTTACTGCTCGGTTTTACCGCAGTTTTTTTACAGATTGCTGTATTTTTACAGCCTTTGCTACCGAAGCAATATCAAATTGCGCCGGTCTGTGAAACTATTACTCAAGCTTTAGTACAAAGTCATTTCTACGAAAAGCATCAACATAGCACCCATCATCAACATCAATCTGCATCTTCTGCACATGAAGCTGCTAGTCATGAGCATCTGTTGGCCCATGCTGAGCATGCAGTGCCAGAGCAACCAAGTTCACATCACCATGATGCGGGTCACCAGTGCCAATACTGTACAGTTTATGGCAATTTGGTTTTACCTCCTGAACTTGAAATCAAAGAAATATTAGATCGCATTCAAGTGCGATTGGTTGCATTTCAAAAAGCATTTCGACATGTCTATTTTGTATTGCAACGTTTGTTTTTACTTCCCCAAGGGCGAGCCCCGCCACTTTTTGCATAAATCAAAAACTTAATTTTTAGGGTCTTCATTGACTCCAGCCTTGTTTAATTTATGATTTAAGAGAAAGAAAATGGCTCAACCTCAATTCTTTTTACAGCCTTTAGCGGCTGCGGTTTGTGTTGCTTGTTATTCTACAGCGGCATTTGCACACGACCAGGAACATGCATCTCAACTTGCTCCAATCGTGGTTACAGCACAGTTAAATAATGATGCCAATGGTTTGATTATTCATGCTGATCCAAAACAGCCGATTCAACCTGTACCTGCCACAGATGGTGCTGATTATTTGCAAAGTATTGCAGGCTTTAATTCGATTAAAAGTGGTGGAACCAATGGAGATGTCACATTCCGCGGCATGTTTGGTTCACGGATTAAAATTTTAACAGATGGTACCGAAAATTTAGGTGCATGCCCAGCACGCATGGATGCACCTACGTCGTATATTCAACCTGAAAGTTTTGACCGTATTTCGGTGGTAAAAGGACCTCAGACAGTCCAATATGCCAATACAGGTTCAGCAGCCACGGTGATTTTTGAACGTCAGAAACCAACCTTAACAGATGATAAAAATTATCAAGGTCAAGCCAGTGTTTTAGTCGGTTCTTTTGGACGTTTGGATCACAACATTGAAGCTGCTGTCGGTGACAGTAAAAAATACATGCGTATCAATGCCAATCGTTCTGAGTCAAACAGCTATGAGGATGGTGATGGTAATAAAGTGCCTTCTTCTTGGGAACGCTGGAATACCGATTTAGCCTTAGGCTGGACACCCGATGAAGATACATGGGTTGAACTGACGGGTGGTAAAGCCGATGGTGAGGCTGAATACGCAGGCCGAACCATGGATGGTTCTCAATTTGCACGTGAAAGCCTAGGCTTACGTGTTGAAAAGAAGAATTTAAGCCCTGTGATTAAAAAGCTCGAAGGGCAAGTGAACTATAGTTATAACGACCATATTATGGATAACTTTAGTTTACGTACTCCACCATTGGCAGAAATGACACATGGTGACATGAAGATGTTGATGCCAAACCCAATGGCAATGCAGGTGACACGCCGTACTTTAAATAGTCGTTTAGCCATGACCAGTGAATGGGATAAGCTCAGTTTAATTACTGGGGTGGATTCTCAGCTGAACAAACATGGTGGCAGTATGTCATCACCGACCATGCCATCCATGAATGTTGCATTTAGAGAGGATATGCGCTTCCAATCTTATGGTGCTTTCGGAGAAATGACCTATCAATTCAATGATGCTTATAAGTTGGTGACAGGTGCACGTATCGATCAAGTTAAAATTGATGCCTTAAAACTGAATGATCAACGTAAAGAAACTTTGCCAAGTGCATTTATTCGTTTAGAAAATCAATATCCTGAGCATAATGCCAAATCTTATATTGGTTTGGGTTATGTGGAGCGTGTTCCTGATTATTGGGAGCTATTCAGTACTGCACATGGTAATACTGGTATGTCTAAACCGACGTTTAATGATCTAAACACTGAAAAAACTTTACAGTTGGATCTCGGTTATCAATACCAACATGATGCATTGAGTGTATGGACATCAGCATATGCAGGGTTGATTAATGACTTTATTTTATTGAGTTATCATAATCATCCAAAAGCTGGAATGGGTGGGCATGATCACGGTTCTTCATTCAGTGCTGGGGCAAAAAATGTCGATGCAACTATCGCGGGTGCTGAAGCGGGGATCGGTTATCAATTTACTGATGCGATTCAAGCGGATTTAAGTGCAATGTATGCATGGGGCGAAAATACCGATACACATAAACCATTGCCACAAATTGCGCCTTTAGAAGGTCGTTTGAATTTACGTTATGTTCAAGATAAATATTCTTTAGGTTTATTATGGCGTGCAGTGGCGAAACAAGATCGTATTAGCTTAAATCAAGGTAATATTGTCGGTTATGACACTGGTGAAAGTAAAAGCTTTACCACCTTGGCATTGAATGCGTCATATAACATTCAAAAAGATCTAAATCTTGCTGTTGGTGTCGACAATGTCTTAGATAAAACCTATACCGAGCATTTAAACAAATTGGGTCTAGGTGCGGATGGTCAAGTCGGTACTCAACAATTTAATAATACAGGGCGTAATTATTGGGCTCGTATTAGCATGAAATTTTAATTGATTTAAAACTGAATTTTTACAGAAATATGAGGATGTTCTATGAGTAATGACAGTAATAAGTTGTCACCTGAAAAATCGTTTTGGGGATGGAAGTTGCTGATAATCGCAATTATTTTAAGCTGTATTTTTATGGGAATCTTCTATTTGGCGATTACCAACGAGCCTGACTATATGCCAAGCCAAAAACAGAATGCAGCTCAGCAACATGATATGTCTAAGATGAGTCATGAAAGTATGCAAAACATGGATCAGCCAGCTTCTGAAGCAACGCATTCTCATTGATCAATGGGTAATGTGACGCGAAGTCATGTAATGTAAAACAAGGGGGAGGCCAATTGGCTTCCCTTTTTTTTTTGTGTTTTTTTTAATGATGAAGTACGTTTGGAGAGTAGATCTTACTGATGCATACTCGCTAATTGTTTCCCCGCATTTTGATAAAGTTCGAGTGCATATTCTTGTTCTGCACGACCATTCTGTTGTAAATATTGATCCAATTTGTCGATATGCTTAGCACTACGGTAGAGCAGGGTATTTTTTGCAATTAAATAAAGCGGATACCAAGCCAAAGTACGTGGCTTGAGTCCTAGGTTTTTCATTTTACGTTTCCCAATAAAAAACTGGGTAATATCCAAGTGATTTTGATAGGCTTTTTTCTGCAAAAAAGAATTGAAGTGTTTGTAATGTCGTTCAAAAGGCTCTTTGGATAAGCTGATGGCTAAAGCTTTGCTACTTTCATCGGCCTTAGGGTGGGCATAATTCATCCATTGCAGTAGTTTCCATGCGTCAGACTCTTTGCTGACTAGCCATTTTTCATCTACTCCCATTAACCAGCCCGTATATTTCCAAAAATGCATGATGGCTTCTGATTCGGTCTTGTTTGGAAAAATGCCAATGGCTCTGACACCGAGAAGTAACACCGCACTAAATGCAATGTTGGTCATGGCTTGATCATATTGATTGATCGGTGCTCCCCAAATATCGTTATCCCAGTCTTTGGATTTATTGAGTTGATGGCGTACCAACGAATGAATAAAACGCACATAAATGGTTGAAGTAAAACCATTGTTAAAACGAGAGAAGCTATCTTGTTGATTGACATCAAGCCACCATTTGTGGGTTTCAGCTAAGCGTTTTCCAGCATATTTATGTAAAGCACCCGTCATAATTAACGGTTGATTAAAACCAGGGTATTGATAACCCGTCATTAAAGCCACATCACGTAGAATAAAAGTGCCATTTGTCCCTAAACGATGAGTAAATTTGATCGCCGTTTCAATTTTAGCTGGATCAAGCCAAGTCGGTGCTTGTTCAACCATTTTAAAAAAATCAGTTAATTCAGGGATTTCATTGGGAAGTTTATCCAAACCTTGATACAAGGCTGTTTCAAAAAGTTTTCTATTTTGTCTCGGATTGGTCATCACCCAATCCATAACTGTGTCCATCGCGATATCACCAGTCTGTAAGGCAAGATTGAGTGAAAGATATTCGTCATAATTGGGTTGTAACTGCTGGTCTGTAAAATAATAAAAAAGCTTAGACTTCATATTTGTTCGTGCCATCGTCTCAAATGAGGCAAGGCGTTGTGGCTTAATTAATGTTTGCATTTTGAGCGCGACCTGATTATTGTTTAGTCAAACTCTAATATGAATAATTATTCGCATTCAATTCGCATTTTGGAGTGAACCGCAAGATGAGAAAACAACCACAACAACAACGTGCTCGGAATGTCGTAGATAGTATCTTGGAAGCAACTCAATTATGTGTTGCTGAATATGGCTTAATCAACGTCACCATACCCAAAATTTCAGAAAAATCAGGTGTCAGTGTTGGTTCTATCTATCAGTATTTTGGCAATAAAGAAGAAATTATTCAGGAGCTTTTAAGTCGTAAAAGTGAGCAGCTGGGGCTTGCGTTGAAACAGATTGCGATTAGCCAAGAAGAATTGAGCTTAGAAGAAATCATTCCACTTAGTCTTCAATTCGGTTTTGACATGATGAAAGCCGATGGTGGCTTTTTTATTGAAGTGCTTAAACATTGGCATGGCTATAACAATTCAGAAGCAGCAAAAGTGTTAGAAAAGCATTTCTATGAAGTGGGATTGTATGTATTTAGCCGTTTTTTTAATCATTGGAGTTTTGAAGTACTTAAAAATAAATCCTTTGTGATTATCAATAGTACGCTTTTTACCATGATGCGTTATGTCAGTCATAATAATTTTCTAATTTCAGAACAGCAGCTAAAAAAAGAATTAACTTTGATGATCTTGGCTTATCTAGAGCAAGGCGCCAGCCCTAATCCGCTTTAAGATAGTCTTTAATGGTGGTAGGGATCCATAGATTGTACTCGACTTAATATAGACATACATCCAAATGCAAATACAGCTTGGTTTTATAGAACCCGATTTTATAGAGTTGGTTTTATAGAGTGAGTTTTATCGCGTTGGTTTTAGCGAGTCTAAGTATTGTTTGAGTTGCGACAGAATATTGATCTCTTTCTCAGGAATAGTTTGATGCTTCTATTCAATGATAAAACTGATCTATCTCCTTATATAGATTTTAATCGCCGTATCTCTATTAAATTGCATTTATAACAATGCTAAGGGTATACAAGAGGCCGTTTTAGTTGTTTTAGTGAATATATGATGGGGGTATTGGTTTTTTTATTGCTGTGTTTTTATGCAAAAAAGCAGATTTTTAAAGAAAAAGTGCTGTTTTAGAAGAATAAATAAGCAAGTGATAGATAAAATGAAAAATAATTAAAAAAAGGGGTTGTGTTGGTTAGGGAATGCTGTAGAATGCACATCCATCGGCGGTGATGTTAAATAAAACTTCTGATAAATCAGGCACTTGATTAAGTTGTTAAGATTTCGAATTGAGATTTTAAGATGATGTTAGGGTTGGGTTTGTTAGAAAAAATAATTAACATTATTGATTGACTTTTTAGAGATAGAGAGTAGTATAGCCGACCTAGCTTGATGCTGACGAAGCATTGAGAAGATCATTAAGAGAATATGAAGAACAACTTGTGTGGATTTTTACTGATTGATTGATCGAAATATTATCATTGATTGATTGGTTTAAATTACTCGAAGTTTATTTGAGAGAATTTGTCAGTACATTGATGAGCCAGAATTGTGACCTTAAGTCACTAATGATTTTTAACTGAAGAGTTTGATCATGGCTCAGATTGAACGCTGGCGGCAGGCTTAACACATGCAAGTCGAGCGGGGGAGATTGCTTCGGTGATTGACCTAGCGGCGGACGGGTGAGTAATACTTAGGAATCTGCCTATTAATGGGGGACAACATCTCGAAAGGGATGCTAATACCGCATACGCCCTACGGGGGAAAGCAGGGGATCACTTGTGACCTTGCGTTAATAGATGAGCCTAAGTCGGATTAGCTAGTTGGTGGGGTAAAGGCCTACCAAGGCGACGATCTGTAGCGGGTCTGAGAGGATGATCCGCCACACTGGGACTGAGACACGGCCCAGACTCCTACGGGAGGCAGCAGTGGGGAATATTGGACAATGGGGGGAACCCTGATCCAGCCATGCCGCGTGTGTGAAGAAGGCCTTATGGTTGTAAAGCACTTTAAGCGAGGAGGAGGCTCCTGTAGTTAATACCTACAGTGAGTGGACGTTACTCGCAGAATAAGCACCGGCTAACTCTGTGCCAGCAGCCGCGGTAATACAGAGGGTGCGAGCGTTAATCGGATTTACTGGGCGTAAAGCGTGCGTAGGCGGCTTTTTAAGTCGGATGTGAAATCCCCGAGCTTAACTTGGGAATTGCATTCGATACTGGGAAGCTAGAGTATGGGAGAGGATGGTAGAATTCCAGGTGTAGCGGTGAAATGCGTAGAGATCTGGAGGAATACCGATGGCGAAGGCAGCCATCTGGCCTAATACTGACGCTGAGGTACGAAAGCATGGGGAGCAAACAGGATTAGATACCCTGGTAGTCCATGCCGTAAACGATGTCTACTAGCCGTTGGGGCCTTTGAGGCTTTAGTGGCGCAGCTAACGCGATAAGTAGACCGCCTGGGGAGTACGGTCGCAAGACTAAAACTCAAATGAATTGACGGGGGCCCGCACAAGCGGTGGAGCATGTGGTTTAATTCGATGCAACGCGAAGAACCTTACCTGGTCTTGACATAGTAAGAACTTTCCAGAGATGGATTGGTGCCTTCGGGAACTTACATACAGGTGCTGCATGGCTGTCGTCAGCTCGTGTCGTGAGATGTTGGGTTAAGTCCCGCAACGAGCGCAACCCTTTTCCTTATTTGCCAGCACTTCGGGTGGGAACTTTAAGGATACTGCCAGTGACAAACTGGAGGAAGGCGGGGACGACGTCAAGTCATCATGGCCCTTACGACCAGGGCTACACACGTGCTACAATGGTCGGTACAAAGGGTTGCTACCTAGCGATAGGATGCTAATCTCAAAAAGCCGATCGTAGTCCGGATTGGAGTCTGCAACTCGACTCCATGAAGTCGGAATCGCTAGTAATCGCGGATCAGAATGCCGCGGTGAATACGTTCCCGGGCCTTGTACACACCGCCCGTCACACCATGGGAGTTTGTTGCACCAGAAGTAGGTAGTCTAACCGTAAGGAGGACGCTTACCACGGTGTGGCCGATGACTGGGGTGAAGTCGTAACAAGGTAGCCGTAGGGGAACCTGCGGCTGGATCACCTCCTTAACGAAAGATTGACGATTGGTAAGAATCCACAACAAGTTGTTCTTCATTGATGTATCTGAGGGTCTGTAGCTCAGTTGGTTAGAGCACACGCTTGATAAGCGTGGGGTCACAAGTTCAAGTCTTGTCAGACCCACCAAGTCTACTGAACACAGAAGAGCAGATATATTAAGATCTTAAGCTGGGGACTTAGCTTAGTTGGTAGAGCGCCTGCTTTGCACGCAGGAGGTCAACGGTTCGACTCCGTTAGTCTCCACCACTAATTAAAGACTAAGTGATTACAGAACTTAGTAAGCCGATAGCTTATTAAGTTCTGTGATTTATCACAGTTAACTACTTGCTGACGAGGCGGTAGTGAATCATTAACAGAATATATTTGAGTTGAAATAATTGTTTAAACTCGTTTTAGTTGATGTTAGCAAGTAATTGTTAATGTTGAATGAAATGAGCACTAGCGATAAAACTGAATCAAGCGTTTTGGTATATGAATTAAATTGAAGCTGTATGGTGATTAAATTCACAGGCAACAAATAGAAGTGATTAAGTTCACATTGTTGATCCTCCTTGTAGGGATTAACGACTGTTTGGGGTTGTATAGTCAAGTAATTAAGTGCATGTGGTGGATGCCTTGGCAGTCAGAGGCGATGAAAGACGTAATAGCCTGCGATAAGCTTCGGGGAGGCGGCAAATATCCTGTGATCCGGAGATTTCTGAATGGGGAAACCCACTTACCATAAGGTAGGTATCGCATGATGAATACATAGTCATGCGAGGCGAACGAGGGGAAGTGAAACATCTCAGTACCCTTAGGAAAAGAAATCAATTGAGATTCCCTCAGTAGCGGCGAGCGAACGGGGATCAGCCCATTAAGTTATATGTGTTTTAGCGGAAAGCTCTGGGAAGTGCTACCGTAGAGGGTGATAGTCCCGTACACGAAAGGGCACATATAATGATGACGAGTAGGGCGAGGCACGTGAAACCTTGTCTGAATATGGGGGGACCATCCTCCAAGGCTAAATACTCCTGACTGACCGATAGTGAACCAGTACCGTGAGGGAAAGGCGAAAAGAACCCCTGTGAGGGGAGTGAAATAGATCCTGAAACCGCATGCATACAAGCAGTGGGAGCCGACTTGTTCGGTGACTGCGTACCTTTTGTATAATGGGTCAGCGACTTATATTCAGTAGCAAGGTTAACCGCATAGGGGAGCCGTAGAGAAATCGAGTCTTAATAGGGCGTTTAGTTGCTGGGTATAGACCCGAAACCGGGTGATCTATCCATGAGCAGGTTGAAGGTTGGGTAACACTAACTGGAGGACCGAACCCACTGTCGTTGAAAAGCCAGGGGATGACTTGTGGATAGGGGTGAAAGGCTAATCAAACTCGGTGATAGCTGGTTCTCCCCGAAAGCTATTTAGGTAGCGCCTCGGACGAATACCATAGGGGGTAGAGCACTGTTTCGGCTAGGGGGTCATCCCGACTTACCAAACCGATGCAAACTCCGAATACCTATGAGTACTATCCGGGAGACAGACTGCGGGTGCTAACGTCCGTAGTCAAGAGGAAAACAATCCAGACCGCCAGCTAAGGCCCCCAAATTATAGTTAAGTGGGAAACGATGTGGGAAGGCATAGACAGCTAGGAGGTTGGCTTAGAAGCAGCCACCCTTTAAAGAAAGCGTAATAGCTCACTAGTCGAGTCGGCCTGCGCGGAAGATGTAACGGGGCTAAAACTATATGCCGAAGCTGCGGATGTATACTATGTATACGTGGTAGGGGAGCGTTCTGTAAGCCGATGAAGGTGTATTGAGAAGTATGCTGGAGGTATCAGAAGTGCGAATGCTGACGTGAGTAACGACAAAACGGGTGAAAAACCCGTTCGCTGAAAGACCAAGGGTTCCAGTCCAACGTTAATCGGGGCTGGGTGAGTCGACCCCTAAGGCGAGGCCGAGAGGCGTAGTCGATGGGAAATTGGTTAATATTCCAATACTTCTGTGTAATGCGATGAGAGGACGGAGAAAGTTAAGTCAGCCTGGCGTTGGTTGTCCAGGTGAAAGGCAGTAGGCATGCATCTTAGGCAAATCCGGGGTGCTCTATGCTGAGAGCTGATAGCAAGCTAGTTTACTAGCGAAGTGGCTGATACTATGCTTCCAGGAAAAGTCTCTAAGCTTCAGTTACACAGGAATCGTACCCTAAACCGACACAGGTGGTCAGGTCGAGTAGACCAAAGCGCTTGAGAGAACTCTGCTGAAGGAACTAGGCAAAATGGTACCGTAACTTCGGGAGAAGGTACGCTGCTGACGGTGATAGGACTTGCTCCTTGAGCTATTGGCAGCCACAGAAACCAGGCCCCTGCAACTGTTTATTAAAAACATAGCACTCTGCAAACACGAAAGTGGACGTATAGGGTGTGATGCCTGCCCGGTGCTGGAAGGTTAATTGATGGGGTTAGCGTAAGCGAAGCTCTTGATCGAAGCCCCAGTAAACGGCGGCCGTAACTATAACGGTCCTAAGGTAGCGAAATTCCTTGTCGGGTAAGTTCCGACCTGCACGAATGGCATAATGATGGGGGCGCTGTCTCCAGCAGAGGCTCAGTGAAATCGAAATCGCCGTGAAGATGCGGTGTACCCGCGGCTAGACGGAAAGACCCCGTGAACCTTTACTGCAGCTTGACATTGAACTTTGATCTTACTTGTGTAGGATAGGTGGGAGGCTTTGAAGTAGTGACGCCAGTTGCTATGGAGCCATCCTTGAAATACCACCCTGGTAATATTGAGGTTCTAACTCTGTCCCGTTATCCGGGACGAGGACCATGTCTGGTGGGTAGTTTGACTGGGGCGGTCTCCTCCTAAAGAGTAACGGAGGAGTACGAAGGTGCGCTCAGCGTGGTCGGAAATCACGCGTAGAGTATAAAGGCAAAAGCGCGCTTAACTGCGAGACCCACAAGTCGAGCAGGTACGAAAGTAGGTCTTAGTGATCCGGTGGTTCTGTATGGAAGGGCCATCGCTCAACGGATAAAAGGTACTCTGGGGATAACAGGCTGATACCGCCCAAGAGTTCATATCGACGGCGGTGTTTGGCACCTCGATGTCGGCTCATCTCATCCTGGGGCTGAAGCAGGTCCCAAGGGTATGGCTGTTCGCCATTTAAAGAGGTACGCGAGCTGGGTTTAGAACGTCGTGAGACAGTTCGGTCCCTATCTACCGTGGGCGTTGGAAATTTGAGAGGATCTGCTCCTAGTACGAGAGGACCAGAGTGGACGAACCTCTGGTGTACCGGTTGTGACGCCAGTCGCATCGCCGGGTAGCTATGTTCGGAAGGGATAACCGCTGAAAGCATCTAAGCGGGAAGCCTACCTCAAGATAAGATTTCCCTAGGACTTTATGTCCTCTAAAGAGCCGTTGAAGACTACGACGTTGATAGGTTGGATGTGGAAGTGCGGTGACGCATGAAGCTGACCAATACTAATTGCTCGTGAGGCTTGACTATACAACACCCAAGCAGTTGTATACGAAGCATCATTTGATTCATAAAAGATCAAACATACTTGATTTAGTTGTAAAGCTAGTTAAACTATTCAACTCAAATGTTCTGTTAAACTCATTTGGTACGAAGTAAGGCATTTAAATAAGACCCGAACAAGTCCATAACAGTTTGCTGGCGACAATAGCAAGAGTGAACCACCTGATCCCTTCCCGAACTCAGAAGTGAAACCTCTTAGCGCTGATGGTAGTGTGGGGTTACCCATGTGAGAGTAAGTCATCGCCAGCTTTTAAATCTAAAACACCCCGATCTCTAACGAGAGCGGGGTGTTTTTTTATGCGCGGTGTTTATTAGCGAAATGAAACAGATCTCGTTATATTAAGCTAATAGAAATATGCATAAGAATTAAAGTGCGTAAACAGTTGAAAATAAATAGTTTTTTGTAGGTGTAAAAAGAAAACCCCATCATCCTGATGGGGTTTTCTTCGTATTGGTGTGTTAGATTTGACTCCTGTCGAATCTCACGTCCTGTGTGTTTTCTTATTCTCAATGAGACTTCCTGTCTCTTTATGTTTGCTATGATAAGCGCAATGCCTAAGTCAGTATATTCGCTAATCACTGCGATTGTTGTAGGTTAAAGCTTACAAGATGATCCAATTAAAAATTAAGACCCAATTCGCTCAGTTACCAATATGACATGGTGAGATGGATACTTTTGTTTAAAATAAATCGATAAGTCATAACAATATTGAGGGAATCTAAAATGAAGGCTTTTCGACAGTGCTTAATCTATTTACCCCTATTGCTCAGCTGTAGCTTGTTGAGTGCATGTAATGCTCAAAATAATCAAACCACTACGGCTAATTCTTTGATTAACCAGAGCTATCAGATCCAAAAAGTAGCGACATTTGATGAACCTTGGGCAATGGCTGAGTTGGCTGATGGTCGTTTACTGATTAGCGAAAGGAAAGGGAAGTTAAAACTGTTTGATCCTTCCGCATTAAAAAGTATAGAAATTTTAGGAGTTCCCGAAGTGGCTTATGGTGGGCAAGGGGGCTTAGGCGATATTGTTCTACATCCTGATTTTGCAAACAATCATCAAATTTATTTAAGTTATGCCGAAACAGGAAAAGGGGGATATGGTGCGGTTGTGATTCGTGGTGAATTAAATCTTCAAGAGAAAAATCCCCGAATAATCAATATCAAAAGAATCTGGGAGCAAGTTCCTAAGGTTTCAGGACAAGGGCATTATGCACATCGAATGATTTTTGCAAAGGATGGTAAGCTCTGGATTAGTTCTGGTGAACGCCAGAAATTTGATCCTGCTCAAGATATGAATTCAAACTTAGGCAAAGTTTTAAGACTGAATGATGATGGTACTGTTGTTGCAGATCATCCATTTACTCAACAAGGTGAGATTGCAAAACAAGTATGGTCGTTGGGTCATCGTAATCCATTAGGTATGGCTTTTGATGCGAAGGATCAATTGTGGGTGGTTGAAATGGGGCCTAAAGGAGGAGATGAGTTAAATCTGATTAAGAAGGGCGAAAATTATGGTTATCCGATTGTTTCCAATGGTGATCATTATTCAGGAAAATCCATTCCCGATCATGCGACGCGTCCTGAATTTAAGGCACCAGAAATCAGTTGGACACCAGTAATATCACCCTCCAGTTTGGTCTTTTATCAAGATGAATTATTCCCGAAATGGAATCATAAAGCCTTGATTGGTGGGTTATCTTCAGAAGCGATTATTGTGGTTGATACTGAATCGAAGCCTGTCCGTGAGGTACAGCGTTTAAACATGCAGCAACGCATTCGAGATATCCATCCCGCCCATAATGGTTCGATTTGGGTTTTGGAAGATGGGAAAAATGCGGGGTTATTAAGGCTGTTACCTAAGTAAAAAATTAATTTAAATCAATGGATTATTAAATTATTGAAAAGATGTGGAAGCAGCTGAATTGATATCAGCTTAATTGCTATGATTGGCTATAAATTATGCTATTCTTTCGATTTAAAATAATATAAATCGAGAACAATAATGCCAGCAACTACAATTGAAGTTCGTTATCAATATTCTGTAGCACAAGAAGTGGGCTTAATCGATGCTGTTCATCATGCATTGGTGAGCGCTTTTAAAATTCCTGAATATGATCGTGATATTCGTTTATTGGTACATGAACCACATCGCTTTCAATGTCCACCGAATAAGCTTTATCCTGAAAAATTTACCCTGATTCGTATTGATTGTTTTGCTGGGCGTACACTGGATACCAAGCGAAATTTGTATCGCAGTATTGTAGAGAATCTATCTGTATTAGGGATTCCCAAAGATCATATCAAAATTTTATTAAGAGAAATTCCCGCTGAAAATTGGGGAATCCGTGGTGGTCAAGCTGCCTGTGATGTAGATTTGGGTTTCGATGTTCAAGTCTAGCTCAACCTAATATGAATCAAAGCAGATGGAATAGATTACTCTGTTGTTAATATTATTTAAATTCAATGTGTTAATTCAGCTGGTGTGCGCTTATAAGGTGAAGTATATGATGCGTGAAGCATATCTACGTATTATTAAACTGACGCAATATTGTCATTGAAATGACCTCAAAATGTCATGCTATTGGTTTCTAATAAAGCTCATTTAAATCAATAAAAAAGACCTTTATGAAAAAAATTGCTTACTCTGTTTTAGCGTTAGGCGTATTGGCTTTAACTGCATGTAATGATGATGACAATGATTTCTCATTTGAACCATCTGTTACTGTACCGACCTTGGTTTCATTTGCCAAACTTGATGTCGAAACTTATGCAGCTGGTCCAAACTCAGGTGCCTTTGTAAAGGGCGCCAATGGCATATTCCCACCTTTTAAAGGTCAGCCAGTTCAAGGCTTTTCGGGTGCTGTAAAGAACGGTGATGGCACTTATATGGTCATGGCCGACAATGGCTTTGGTACACAAGACAATTCATCTGACTTTTTACTCCGTGTTTATCAAGTAAAACCTGATTTTCGGACGAAATCGGCAGGATCTGCAAAAGTTCAAGTGATGAGCTTTATTCAGCTTCGTGATCCCAATAAATTAATACCATTTTCAATCATCAATCAAAACAGTACTGATCGTTTACTCACTGGGGCAGATTTTGATCCTGAATCGATTCAACGTACTGCGGATGGTACCTATTGGATTGGTGATGAGTTTGGACCATATTTACTGCATTTTGATAAAGATGGAATACTACTTGATGCGCCGATTGCATTACCTCATCCATTAAAAGCTGGTGTGGAATTGCGTTCTCCGCAAAATCAATTCAATAAAGCCAACATAAATTATGTAGAGCCTTTGGTTCAGCAAAGCGGTGGCTTTGAAGGAATGGCATTGTCTAAGGATGGTCAATATTTATATCCTTTGTTAGAAAAACCGTTAAAAGGCGAGACCACACAACAGTTGCTTATCTCACAATTTGATGTGAAGAAGAAAGCGTATACTGGTCGATATTATTATTTTACCTTGAATGCCAAGGCGACCAATATTGGTGACTTCCAAATGTTTGATGATAAGTCTGGCATTATCATTGAGCGTGATGCGAGTCAAAACAAGTTAGATGGTTATAAGAAGCTGATTCAAATTGAATTAGGGGATTCTGGTAAAGCGGTAAAACGTTCTGACTTAGTTGATCTTATGAATATCGCCAACCCGAATAATTTATATGGGACAGCGCGAGATGGAGATATTGGTACAGCAACAACTTTTGCTTTTCCATTTGAAACCATTGAAGATGTGATTATTGAAAATAAAAATACCTTAACTGTTTTAAATGACAATAACTTTCCAGGTTCATCAGGACGAAATGCAAAGCGTGCGGATGATAATGAAATTATTCAGATTAAATTGCCTAAAGCATTGTATTAATACGCGATAAAATGCTTAGCCTCCACGACCCGAAGCTAAATTAATCTTAGCAAGGGAAAACGCCCTCCTTTTTAAAAGGAGGGCTGGGGAGGATTAAAACTTAAACTGATCAATATTAAGTGAAATACCTGACTTTTTATTGAGGGTAAAGCACCAGTACATACCTTAAATTAGCTGAGCAGATATTATTATTTTAAAGTGCGAAGTAATCTTTAAGCTAAATGGCAGAAAGCCAGTCAATTGACTGGCTTTCTTTATACATCATTCAAGCATGAGGATTAAGCTAAACAGTCTTGTTTCGAAACTTGATCAGGGCAGCCCAATGGATTTAACGCACATTTTAAATCTTCAATTTGTTCATGGGTGACATAGCCTTTAGATTTTAGGTAATCTGCAACTCGGTCATCACGTAGACTTAAGAATGCTGCGTCATAAACACCTAAATCTACAAATAAAGCAGCCGCTTCTAAGCTATTAAAACGGTCTAGAAACACATCATTGCCATACATCAGGAAAACATGGTCGTAATCTGCATGTGCATCGATTTTTAAACGAGCTGCTAATGTTGTTGGAGAGGTTTTGATAAAAAGCAAATCTGATAATTCATCGAATTGGGTCATATCTAAGATATTTTCGCCGGTTTTTACTTTACCTAACCATGCTTTAAAGACCAGTACCGCACCGCCACGCAGTAACATGCTCCACACTTGATGACGAACTTCATCATTTAAGCATTCGCATTCATCTTCGAGACGTTGAACCAGTTTTTCTTCTTGTTGCGCTAATTTATCAAACAGACCTAAGCCTTGAGGATGATAAGCAACAGGGGTAAATACATCAAATTTTAATTCCTCAAACACTTGAAGTGCTAAAGGCACAGCTGCTTGATAAATCGTATTGAGTGCTTGTATTTGTGTGTCGTGGAGTTTGCTATGTTTAAAAAGATCTTGCCAATCAATTTCAGGCAGGATTGCATTTGCACCATATTGACGATGAAATTGTTGAGCTTGGTGTAGCCCATGTGGAACAGTTTCTGAAATATTCATGGTTAAAAATCCTATTTAAAATTGAATTCAAACGCTGTTTTTGTTTTCCTAAACATGAGCGTAGTTTTGTCTTGAAGTAATTTTTGATTTATCTGAGATGCAATAGGAATACGACTAAAGTTGTAGACAGGGTGAAAAGTAGTTTTTTATTTTTTAAAATCATAAAAATAGAAAATTGTAACTAACTATACAAGTGTATAATTACTATTTTGATGTTATTTGCCATAGAAAAGAGGGCTTTGAAGTTTTTAGTCAATAAATGGGTTCGAGTTTTGCTTTTTTTTGAATGCTTTTGCACAAAGCTTAAAAAAAATTGCTATTCCACTTAAAAAATTGCGTTACAAAACCTCTAGAACGCAATGGTCTAGAGGTTGTAAATGTTTCAAAACATTAAAGAAGAACGTGATCAATAAACTGAAAAGGGTTGAACGTAGTGGAAGATTATTTAGAAATCTTCAAGCCAGATAACCATGCACGTAGAGAAGCAGGCTTCAATGGTTTCTTCAACAACACCACGTTGAGGTCTTTAACACGCTCTGGTAATTCAGGATCAGAATCTGCAGTAATCAGTGCTGAAGGAACATTTTCCTGACGGTTTTCGACAATAAAATCTAAGCCAATTTTGCCGTGATTTAAATGCTGATCAACCAACCAGACTTGAATATTTTCTTTTTGAATAATTTCCAAAGCTTGTTCAGGTTCAGTGGCTTTAAAGACTTGATAACCCCATTTGGTCAGTAGCGTTGCCATACCCTCCAAAATCGTATCATCATTGTCCAAACATAAGATTTTATAAGCTTTGGCTTTTAATGGTACCGCTTGTACAGGTGATGAAACCACTTTAGGCGCTGCTACCATTGGCACATCAATCATAAAACACGAGCCTTTACCTAGTTCAGAATAAACATGCACAGGATAATCAAGCAAACTGGTCATACGTTGGACGATTGCCAGACCAAGCCCTAGGCCTTGTTCGCCCCATGGCGAGGTATGTCCACAACGCTCAAACTCTTGAAACAGCTTAATGCGTTGTTCTTCTGCAATCCCTGGACCGGTATCCCAGACACCGATACGAATATGATTTGGGCGATTGGAAGCACGTAACACACCAACAATCACACGTCCGCGAGCAGTATAACGCAAGGCATTGCTGACAAAGTTTTGGATGATACGACGGATCCATTGTGGGTCGGTATCAATCCAGAATTGAGCATCATGGACACGCAATTGGATATTACGTTGTGCGGCGATTGATTTAAATTGCAGTTCTAAATCACTTAATAAATCATGCAGTGGATAAGCTTGGCGTTTCGGTTGAATTGAACCACCTTCCAGTCGTGCAATATCCAAAAGGGCAGACAACATGCTTTCGGCACCATGTAAGGCACGATCAAGTTGTTGTAAGGTTTTACGATCTTCATCCGATTGTACGCTTTGTTCTAAAGCAGTACTGAATAAGCGTGCTGCATGCATCGGTTGAAGTAAATCGTGACTGGCTGCTGCAATAAAGCGGCTTTTTGACATATTGGCTTTGTCGGCTTGCTCACGTGCCAGTTGTTGTTCAGATAAGGCATTTGCAAGCTGTTGGGTACGATCAGACACGCGTGCTTCAAGTACCGCTTCATTTTCACGGAATGCAGTAATGTCTGCAAAGGTCGTAACAAAACCACCACCTTCAATGGGATTACCACGCATTTGAATCACACGGCCATCTTTACGAATCCGTTCAAACTCATGTGCGCTACCAACTTTCATCCAATGAATTCGCTTACGTACATGTTCTTCTACCGAGCCTGGACCACATTCGCCACGCTCTGCGTTATAACGAATCAAATCGGCAATTGGGCAGCCGACATAGACTAAATCTTTTGGATAATCAAACAGCTTTAAATATTGATTGTTCCACGCGACCAAACACATGTTTTCATCAACCACACTCACGCCTTGGGTCATGTGGTCAATCATGGTCATGATAAGATTTTGATTAAAGCGTTGCCATTGTGACGCTTGGTCGAGAATATTTGCCACTTGACCCAACGCCAAGCCATTATTGACCATAGCCGTGGTGAGTAATGTCCGTGCGGAGGCTGCCCCGATTGTACCTGCGAGGTATTGTTCAGTGAACCGCCACCACATCCCATTGGCACTGCTATTCTCATTGAGCACCACATTATTCATGGTACAAAATTGCTGAAAGGCATGGGTCGCTGGGCCTTCACCAGTAATCCGTTTGGCTAGTGCAATCAGATCACCGACTTTAAGTTTAGCGACATCATGGTGTAAATAATTAATATCGGTAGAGGTGTTTTGTGCAGGTAAGGGCTTGGTTTCATAATAGAAAAAGCTTTCTGCCTGTATTTGTTCAGCAATACTAGGACGATAAATGCGAGAGACCCAAATATATAAGGTAATATTTAAGCCAAGTGCCCAGATTACACCATGAGTAAGTGGGGCAAAAGATTCAAAACCAAATAAGGCTTCTGGTCTTAACCATTCAATATTTAAAGGTCCAAACATCAAAAATTGATGTGCAAACTGGCTATATTCAACAGGTAAACTACGTAAAATCGTTGGCAATAATAAAGTATATGACCAAAGGATAAAGCCTACGACCAAGCCTGCATAAACCCCTTGGCGACTTCCGCCACGCCAGTATAAACCGCCAATTAAAGCCGGCGAAAATTGTGCAACCGCACTAAAAGCCAATAACCCAAAGGTAGATAATTGGTCAATATCATTAAAGAAGTGGAAGAATAAAAATCCGAGTAACATTACCGCTAAAATACACACACGACGGGTAAATTTAAGTACCTGTGGTAAGCGTTTGTCATGACGAGAAAGAATGCCAAACTTCCATAGAGAAGGCATAATCAAGTCATTACTGAGCATGATGGACAGTGCCACAGAAGAGACTAGTAGCATACCTGTTGATGCTGAAAAACCGCCTAAAAATGCCAGTAAAGATAACCAGTCTTGGTTATAACTAATCGGTAAAGAGAGTACTGCAACATCAGGAATGGTCAGATACTTAGGTGCTGCATGCAGTGCCCAACTGGCAATTGGAATAATGGCAATAATGGTCAGAATCAAATATGCCGCAAACCACCGTCTTGCACCACGTATATGTTTTTCATCGCGTAATTCAACCACGGCCACATGGAACTGACGTGGTAAACAGATAATTGCCAATGAAGCGAGTAATGTTTGAACCCAGAAAGTGTCTGGCACACCAAACAGTTGTACTTCATGAAAAGTTTTTTGCACATCCTGTGAGATTTGTACGATATTTTGTGGATGATCAAAAATAAAGAAAAATGCCACGCAGAGCAGGGCAAATAGTTTTACAAATGATTCAAAAGCAACGGCAAGCATTAAACCGCCATGTTGTTCGGTATTGGCAATTTGTCTTGTGCCAAACATCATGGCCAAGATCGCCAATACAGCGGTAAGACCAAGCACACCATTGGTGGTGGTGGAGACCACTTGGGTATTGTGATCGAGCATGACGGAAGCGCTAAGCGCAATGGCGCGTAATTGTAGTGCTAAGTAAGGAATAATGGCGATTACAGCCAAGATGGTCACTAAGGACGCTAATGTTCCACTTTTACCATAACGTGCTGCGACAAAGTCGGCAATCGAAGAAATCGCATGATGTTGTCGAACGCGACCTAAACGGCGCCAAATGTCATAACCCAGCCAGACAAATAATAAAGGTCCTAAATAAATCGGCAGGAAAATAATCCCCTCACGTACTGCAGCACCTGTTGCTCCATAAAACGTCCAAGAGGAGCAATATACGCCCAATGTTAGACTAAAGAGAAGCATCCTGCCGCGCGTGCTTAATCGACTCGCATGCTTCTCACCAAAGAAGGCACAAACGAATAGAATGAGGATGTAAAGGGCCAGAACCCCTATAATTAACCAACTGTTCATAAGGACTACAGTATAAAAAGCTGTGCCTATAATAACGCATACATGAACTGTCTCGTTTATTTTGCTCAAAATTTAACGACCAAAGTCTAAGTTACGAGAACCCCACAATATTGTTAATTTTGACCATGTAAAAAAAGACTAAAAAAAGCAACCAGCGTTCTGGTCGCTTATCAAGGAGCATGGTTATGGATGAGAGACAGGTAGAGGCGATTCTACAAAATCCAAAATTCAAGGAAATGGTTGCTAAAAAAAGTAAATTAAGCTGGACATTAACTGCAATTATGTTGTTCGTTTATGTTGGATTTATGCTTTTAGTTGGCTATAACAAAGAATTTTTAATGAGTTCATTTAGTGGTGGCATCACCACTTGGGGAATTCCTTTAGGTCTAGGAATTATTGTTTTATCTTTCGTATTGTGTGGTGTGTACTCATACATTGCCAACAATAAATTGGATCAATTGAATGCAGATGCAATGAAAGAAGTCGAAGCAATCGCCCACGAAAAAGGACTGCACTAAGATGAAATGGAACTCTTTAAAGACTAAAGCAGCTCTTGCATCTACTGCACTGCTTTCTACTGTTGCACAAGCAGGCCCAGATTTAGGTGAAGCTCAGCAGCAAGCGACCAACTGGCATGCAATCATTATGTTTGCGATTTTTGTTGGTTTAACCTTATTTATTACCAAATGGGCTGCAAAACAAACCACCAATACTGCAGACTTCTATACCGCTGGTGGTGGTATCTCTGGTTTCCAAAATGGTTT
This sequence comes from Acinetobacter sp. CE-15, assembly GCF_051059255.1. Lineage (NCBI taxonomy): Bacteria > Pseudomonadati > Pseudomonadota > Gammaproteobacteria > Moraxellales > Moraxellaceae > Acinetobacter > Acinetobacter sp. CE-15. The sequence goes on from NZ_CP192737.1 coordinate 204,823, forward strand.
AGCGATTGCGGGTGACTATATGTCTGCTGCATCGTTCTTGGGTATTTCTGCATTGGTGTTTAGCTCAGGCTTTGATGGCTTGCTTTATTCACTGGGTTTCATGGTTGGCTGGCCAATCGTATTGTTCTTGGTTGCTGAGCGCCTACGTAACTTAGGTAAATATAACCTGTCTGACGTGGTTTCGTTCCGTTTAGAAGAAAAACCAGTACGTACACTTGCAGCAATCAGTTCGCTTGTCGTTGTGGCTTTCTATTTGATTGCTCAAATGGTGGGTGCTGGTCAGCTGATCAAACTGTTATTTGGTTTGAACTATAACATCGCAGTTGTGATTGTTGGTCTTCTGATGATGGCTTACGTGATCTTCGGTGGCATGTTGGCGACAACTTGGGTACAGATCATTAAAGCTGTGATGTTACTTTCAGGTGCAACATTCATGGCGTTCATGGTGATGCATTCTGTCGGTTATAGCTTCTCTGAAATGTTCAGACAGTCTATTGATGTATTTGCAAAAGTACATGATGTCAGTCTTGATGATGCAACCAAAATTATGGGACCAGGCAGTTTGGCGAAAAACCCACTCGATGCTTTGTCGCTTGGTTTAGCACTCATGTTTGGTACAGCAGGTTTACCACACATTCTTATGCGTTTCTTTACGGTTAAAGATGCTAAAGAAGCACGTAAATCTGTGGTTGTTGCAACAGGCTTCATTGGTTACTTCTACTTATTAACTTTCATTATCGGTTTCGGTGCGATCCTTTTCGTATCAAACAACCCACAATTTATTGATGTTGCTAAAATGGCTGTGACTGGCAAACTAGAATTAGTTGGCGGTAACAATATGGCAGCGGTACACCTTGCAGATGCAGTGGGTGGCGATCTGTTCATGGGCTTTATTTCAGCAGTTGCATTCGCAACGATTCTTGCGGTAGTTGCAGGTTTGACACTGTCAGGTGCTTCAGCAATTTCACATGACTTGTACGCAAACGTACTGAAAAAAGGTCAAACAACCCCTGAATCTGAATTACGTATGTCGAAGATTGCAACACTTGGTCTTGCGATCTTTGCGATGATTTTAGGTATTTTGTTCGAGAAGCAAAACGTTGCCTTCATGGTAGGTTTAGCATTCTCTGTCGCGGCGTGTGCAAACTTCCCAGTATTGGTTCTTTCAATGTTCTGGAAAGGCTTAACTACACGTGGTGCTGTTGTAGGTGGTGTTGTCGGTCTAGTGACAGCAGTGACTTTAATTATCTTGTCTAAAGCAGTTTGGGTAGACACATTAAAAATCTCTGATACTCCGATCAACTCATTCAATGGTCCTGCAATCTTTGCTATGCCATTAGCATTCATCTGCTGCTGGTTGTTCTCTGTGACAGACAAATCTGCACGTGCAGAAGCAGAGCGCAAAGCATTTGATGCACAGTTTGTACGTTCACAAACAGGTATTGGTATCTCTGGTGCTTCAGATCACTAAGTGATTTGAGATCAGCTTAAAAAACACCTTCTCGAAGGTGTTTTTTTATGGGCGATGCAAAGCCAGAACTCCATCATCCCAGTTTCAGCTTTTGAGCGATATAAAGCTTGTTTTATGCTGATTGATCAGTTGAATGATCACGAAAAATTGAAAGGATTTAAGAAACCCCATGAATATGTTAATTTGAATGTTTAAAAGAACAATCAGAATCAGAAAATATGCGTTCAATGATCGAATTTTGGAAAGGTTTTAAACAATTACCGTCAGCATGGTTATTGTTGGTCCAACTGCTTATTTTAGTTTTATCTGTCTATACCAATGCCAGCAGAAGTTATCAAATTTTAACTTGGTTACTCGGTGTCTCTGCATTACTGATTATTGCCAAAGTGATTCGACAAACACCGACATTTACACTGTTGGGCTTAACTTTTGTCACGGGGGCATTTGTACTGTCCTTTCTGATGCTGATCGGTTTTCATTCTGTTACTTTGCAAATCTTTGCACATTCATTTGAAGCAGCTGCTTATTTTTGTGCAGCATATGGCCTAATCCGCTATATGTTTGCAGATCGTTATTTAACCAAAGATGAACTGTTTGCTGCGGGTGCGGTATTTACCCTGATCGCATGGGGATTTGCCTTCTTATATAGTATCTGTCAATTGGTGGTTCCACAGAGCTTTCAAAACCCAAATCATGTTGCAGACTACCAATCTTGGCTGGATTTATTGTTCATTAGTTTTAGTCTGCAATCGGCCACAGGATTGTCCGATTTGATTCCTGTTGCGCCGGCTGCGCGGGTGATTTCAATGTTGCAAATGTTCTGTGGCGTGATGTATTTTGCCCTGATCGTCTCACGGATGATTGCCCTGCAATATATTGAAAATAAACCAAAATCATGAGCTAATGATCTTGTTACATTTAGTAAATTGTTGAAAATGTTAATTTAAATTATAATGTGGCCTGAATCCAATCGCTGTTCTACAGGATTCGTCTTTTTTCACACCTGTGAATGCCTTTTTTTGACTTTAAAAAGTCTGTCCATTGAGTATAAAAACCTGGGGGAAATATGCCTTCCAAAAAAATCACTTGGTTTGACAATGTCAATCCAAATGTTTTCTTGAGCACTGTTGGAATTATTGCGCTTTTTTTAGCCGTTGTTGTCTTTGCACCAAATGCCTTTGAGCTGATTACTCAAAGGATGAACCGCTGGATCACCGATTCATTTAGTTGGTTCTATGTTTTATCTGTCGCAATATTTTTAATTGTGCTGATTTTTATTGCCTTTTCTGACATGGGTAAAATCAAGCTTGGACCTGATCATAGCCAGCCTGAGTATAGTAATGGGTCATGGTTTGCCATGCTATTTACTGCGGGTATGGGGATCGGGTTAATGTTCTTCAGTGTTGCAGAACCTGTCATGCATTATGTCAATCCACCTGCCGGTGATCCACAAACCATTGAATCTGCCCAAGAAGCAATGAGAATTACCTTTTTCCATTGGGGCTTACATGCTTGGGCTATCTATGCGGTTGTGGGTTTAACGCTGGCTTATTTTGCTTTTCGCTATAACTTGCCACTCAAAGTTCGTTCGGGTTTATTTCCGATTATTGGCCAACGAATTCATGGTCCAATCGGAGATGCGGTCGATACCTTTGCCACCATTGGTACCGTATTTGGTGTAGCTACCACGTTAGGATTTGGGGTAACGCAAATTAACTCTGGCTTAAATTATTTATTTGGCTGGGAAAGTAATATTAGCACCCAAATCTTTTTGATTATTGTGGTGAGTACGCTGGCTTCATTGTCGGTTTTCCTTGGATTAGATAAGGGAATCAAACGACTCTCTGAACTGAATCTGATTTTAGCTTTGGTATTGTTAGGCTTTGTATTCCTCGCCAGTTCCAGTATTTATATCCTACAAGCAACCATTCAAAACGCTGGACAATATATTTCGAATTTGTTTAGCATGACCTTTAATTTATATGCTTATCAATCAAATGGCTGGATTGGTGGTTGGACCATCATGTATTGGGCATGGTGGATTTCTTGGTCACCATTTGTTGGTATGTTTATTGCGCGTGTTTCAAAAGGTCGAACCATTCGAGAGTTTATTGTTGGGGTACTGCTTATTCCGACAGGCTTTACCTTGATCTGGATGGGTTTTATTGGCAATGCTGCCTTGTTCAGTATCATGGAACAAGGGCAGGTTGGGCTAATTTCTGCGGTACAAAAAGATTCATCAGTTGCATTGTTTGAATTTTTAACCCATCTGCCTTTTTCAGGTGTGTTTAGTCTTATTGCGACACTGCTGGTGGTATTGTTCTTTGTTACCTCTGCGGATTCTGGTGCATTGGTGACCGATTATCTCACTGCGAAAACAGAAAATTCGCCGATATGGCAACGCTTGTTCTGGACTGTTTTAATGGCGGTCTTGTCGATCATCCTATTAATGGTTGGTGGGCTAGGCGCACTACAATCGGCCACCATGATGAGTGCCTTACCATTCACCTTTATTATGCTGTTGTTGTGTTGGGGCTTAGTCAAAGCATTGCGCTTAGATGTCACTAAGATGCAGGCTTTACAAGTGGCAAGAATCACGCCGAGAGCTGTGCAAAACCCACGTAGTTGGCAGCAACGTTTGGGCTTAATCATGCACTATCCGCATACGTTAGCTGAAGTACAACATTATATTCAGATTGATGTGATTAAGGCTTTTGAAAGTATTCGTTTTGAGTTTAAACGCCGTGATTTAAATGTGGTGATTAAAGAAACCGAAGACGGTGTTCAACTGAGTGTGGATCATCATGATGAGTTCAATTTTATCTATAAAGTCATTGCACGCAAAATGGTTGCGCCAAGCTTTATGATGAATGAAGAACATCAGGAAACCGATGATTTTTATCAAGCAGAAATATTTTTAAGAGAAGGTGGTCAAAACTATGATGTAATGGAGTGGACGCAAGAAGACTTGATTCAAGACATCATTGATCAATATGAACGCCATCTACATTTCTTAAATGTACTGAGAAACTAAGTTGTTTATTTAAAAAACAAAGGCAATAAAAAAGGACTCGTATGAGTCCTTTTTTTGATTCAATTTCTAAGCAACTTAGAAACGGAATTTAGCGTTTAAGCCAACAGTTTGCGTATCACCAACATACGAAATTGCTTGGCCTTTATTGTTTTCGTAGTTTGCATTTACGTAGCTTGCACCAACTGCAATCGCAGGCGTGATGAAGTAGTTTACGTTTGCACCCCAAGCTGAATCAGGCGTACCTTCGTAGCTAGACGCTGCGTAAGAAGCACCAACGCTTAATTGTGGGTTCAAATAGAAATCAGTTTTGAACTGGTATGCAGTCGCATCACCATAGATGATGCCTGATTCAAACGCTAAAGACATATTTGTACCGTCAATACCGCCAACGTATTTAGCACGTGCAGTGATTGCGTCTTGGTCTTCACCAATTGTTGCAGCTTCAGCAGTCGCTTTAGCAACGCCGTTACCCATAACATTGAATGCATCTAAAGCAACTTGGTCAGCAACGTTAGTATAACCAACAGCGACTAAGAAGTTTTGAGTAGGAAGAGCACCCACTTCTAATGCAAAACGATCGCCTTGATCATTTGGCAAGCCATTTTTACCGTCAAGGATTGTGTGGCTATAAGAAGCACTTGCGTATGCAGGTACATATGGAGTTGGAACATAAAGTTCAGCTTTAGCGCCGTAGTTATGTGCAACTACACCAGCGTCTAATTCGCCATAGTTATATGCTAAAGAAACATTTGATGCTTGGTTTAAGAACGCTGCTTCAGCCAATGGACCTTTTGAAGAGTCAACATTTTTGAAGTAGTAAGTCCCTTGCAAACCACCAGTGAAATCTTTGTCATTTTCAGTTGTATCGATATACTCTGATTGACCTTGAATTTCAAATTGGTATGCTTGAGCGCCGGTCATGGCTAATAATAAAGCAGTGGCTAAACCGAGTTTTTTCATAATCTTTTCCAATAGGAGAAATTGGTGAAACAGACGGCATTGTATTGTAACAAGATATTAAGTCAATGATGTTTAAGGCCACTGTTTACAAAGTAGATACATGAAATTTACATTGTTTAAAAAACGTACATTTAAACAGCTTTACGTCAACCTGTAAAAAAACTTAATTATAACAACAGACTAAATTCAGACAAAAGTTTTATTTCATATAAAACATATATCAAATTGTTAAATTAATACATTCATTTTATTGTTTGTTTTTGTTTTTTAATCGATATTACCGATGGTTATTTTACGATCAATGTCAAGAAAATGTCATTAAATTCTGCTTATTTTTAGAATTAATTTGTGATTCTACAATCATTTCATGTGAATATTGTTGTTTTATTCTCAATTATTCATAAAAACGATAATTCATTTATATCCGATCAATTTAATAGGTTTTACAAAGTAAAAGATATTTTGAATAATGAGTCAATAAAGTTCATTCATTTTAAATGAATTTTTTTGAGATTTTGAGTTTATATGCCCAGCTTTCCCCAAGGTTGGGCTTTTTTTATTTAAAAATTCAAAGCAAATCGCATTAAACAGACAATAAAAGTATTGCACCAATATGTAGCATAATTAAGCAAAAGATGAATTGTGTTGGCATGATTCTTGCCAAAAAAAATCCCAATTTTCAAAGAAAACTGGGATTTTTCGCCAAAATCTGGAGCAAATCAATAAATTCTGCTGAGGAATATTAATAAATTGCCCTAATGAAGTGCATTATGCACCAATATATTGCACCTGTAAATATTTTCTTACATTCAATTTAAAAAATAATTCATGGGCTCATCTACACTATTTCAGATTGAGTCGATGGCTAAGTAAAGTTTATGAGTAATTACCGATTTAAATCTAAAATAAAAAGCAGTGTATTGATCATTCTGAGTAGTGTGGCATTTTCAGGTTGTGTTTCTAATGCCAATTTGCATGATCCAGCGTCATCACAAAGAACAAGTGAAATCCCGTTGTTGTTTAATTATGCGCAAACTCAAGCCGTCTTTGTGACTTATGATGGAACTCAATTTAAACGTTATGGGAATGATTTAAATAGAGCCAAGACTGCCTATATTCCAGCCTCTACTTTTAAAATGTTGAATGCCTTAATTGGTTTGCAACATGCGAAAGCGACGAATACAGAAGTATTTAAGTGGAATGGAGAAAAAAGATCTTTTCCTGCATGGGAAAAAGATATGACCTTGGCACAAGCAATGCAGGCTTCAGCCGTACCTGTATATCAGGAGTTGGCACGACGTATTGGCTTGGATTTGATGAGTAAAGAAGTCAAGCGTGTTGGTTTTGGCAATACACAAATTGGTCAACAGGTAGATAATTTCTGGCTAGTCGGCCCATTGAAAATTACCCCAGAGCAAGAAGCTAAATTTGCTTTTCAATTGGCAAACAAAACATTGCCTTTTGATGATGCTGTACAGCAACAAGTTAAAGATATGCTCTATGTCGAAAGACGGGGTGATTCCAAGCTTTATGCCAAAAGTGGATGGGGAATGGATGTGGAGCCACAAGTGGGTTGGTATACGGGATGGGTGGAACAGCCGAATGGTCAGATCACCGCTTTTGCTTTAAACATGCACATGCAGACAGGGGATGATCCTGCTGAACGCAAGCAACTGACATTAAGTATCTTGGATAAATTAGGCTTATTCTTTTATTTGAGATAAATGCAGTAGATAAAAAAATGCCCAGTTTATTGGGGGAAACTGGGCAATAAAAAAGGTAAATTTTCAAATCATGAGAATTTCTATCTAAGTCCAATTTTATGCAAATTCTATTTATATGTAAAATGTGAATTTTGAATATTACTCATCTATAAAAACGATAATATAAAGGCGTTGAACGCTGTAGATTAAACTTGATTATGTGGAGTAGTTTATGTGTATATATTCTATAATATAAACAAAATTTCTTTAGCTTTATTGCGATATAACTTCCCACAGGACCATGGTGATGGTGCATGAACTCAGATCAGAACAAATAAGCACGCGTTTGCTTATCCTCATGTCAGTCATCATTTTGTCTGTTTTGTTAATTGCTGTTCCACAAATCATCAGTAATTATCGAGAGTATAGTCGAGCAAATCGAGCTTTAGTCAATATTCAAGCCTTGCAAGTTTTTGCTGAAACATCCAATAAAATTTCACGGGAAAGAGCGCCAACAAATAAAGCAATGTCGAGCACGACAGCAAATTTTCCAGACAGAATAAAAGAATTGCAGGACTATCGTAAGGACGTAGATCAGCAGATTAATTTAACCGTCGAGACCTTAAACAAGGCGGGGTTTAGCAGTTTGGCGGATCAAGTTGATGTTCAGTTAAGACATGATTTGAACATCGCCCGCAAACAAGTCGATGCTTATTTAGCCTTACCATTAAAAGAACGTAATTCAGTGCAAATGGATCAAGTGATTCAGGGAATGTTTCGGGCATGGGATAGTTGTAGAGCCATGTTGCAGCAATTAATTAACCATTCAAAAAAGAATAATAGTGATGTGACGGATTATGCTTCAATTGTGCTGATATTGGCTGATTTACGAGATCAATCTGGACGAGTTGCGTCTAACATCATGGCACCCCTAAGCTTTTCCGAACCACTGCCTGAATATAACAAAGCACGCTCATTACAAACGCAAGAACAGGTTAAATATTTATGGCGTTTGATGGATACCATGCAAATAGAGTCTTTAAAAACGCCAGAGTATCTTTATTTATATGGTCAGGTGAAAACTCAATTTATTGACCAAGGCTTACCCATCGTAAATCGTTTGGTGCAAGAGAGTAGAAATCAGCAGCCTTATTTTTTAACGGCAAACCAACTGACAGATGCAATCGTGGATAAGTTTACCACGGTGGTAAATTTACAAAAATATTTACTAGAAACTCATGCCTTAAGTGCACGTCATCGAATGGAATCGGAGCAACGTCAATTTTTTATCACGCTATTTATTTCTCTTTTGTCATTGTCGGTCGCAGTTTTTACGATGTTATATACACGTAAAAAGTTATTTGAACCCTTGATATATGCAAGAAATATGATTTTGGAACTGTCTCAAGTACAAGAACGTGATTATTTAGGGGATGCTTCGATACAAACCAAAGAGGTGCATACCCTAACTGATGCGCTTGATAAATTAAAAGAAATGCTTAAGCAACGTGATGCTTTTGAATTTCAATTACAAAATAGCGCCAACACTGACAGTTTAACCGGTGTTTCAAATCGATTGGCTTTAGATGTTTATTTAAAAAATATTGCGACACAAACGGAGCGGTTTCAAGAGTTGACCTTGATCATGGTGGATATTGATAATTTTAAATATGTGAATGATCGCTTTGGACATATTTTAGGTGATTCGGTTATTGTTGAAATTGCTCGATGTTTAAAAGCAAATATTGCGCAATCTGATTTGATTGTACGTTTCGGTGGCGATGAATTTTTGATTTTGATTGATCGTATTCAATGGGATTGGGCGTTGCAAATTTCTGAAAGCATTTTGGCTGATGTCTCACGGTTAAATTTTAACAGTTCTATGTCTAACGAACAGCTTAATGTTTCTGTCAGTATTGGCGTGGCAACAGGGGCTGAAAGTTGGGAAGCCTTATTTAATCGGGCAGATGCATCGCTATTTAAGGCCAAAGCACAAGGTCGAAATAAAGTCGTGGGATGATCGACTGGGAATCTTGATGATGATTAACCCGTTTGAAAATGTTGATTTATCGTCAGCATTTAATGATAAAAATGCTGAATTATTTAGAAGTGACTTTACGTAACTCAGCATACAATTGATTTAAAAATCGTTGCTGTTCGGCATTGTCTTTAAAGTAGCGTTGATAAAGCACACTACAGCTTTCCACATCAACAATATTATTGAGATTAAATGACCAATCCTCTGTATTTTTAATACTAATCCCTAGATCATCACCACAACGTTGCCACTGTTTGGAGAAGCCAGAGTTTTGATTGGGAGCAAGCTGCTTAAATTCTGCGTTAAGGTTAAAGCCGCGCATTTCTGAGTTGGTGAATTTGTTGATCGCACTGATTGGCACACCGGCCCATATAATGGTTTGTCCACTCGGCAATGAGATGCCTTTCAGTTTACTTTCATTCATTAACTGACTTTGTCTACCGGTTTTAAAGCCCTGTTTTTCGTAGGTCAAAGTAGAGCCAATAGGAAGCTGTATTTTTTTAATCAGTAAGGGCTGGGTGGTGATAAAATAAGGATTGTCGGGTCTGCCATTACCACCCGCAATGTTTATACTGCAACTGCTGAGTAAACAGACACTTAGGGCTAAAAAGCATAAGTAAAGAAGCTTCATAAGGAAAATATCCTGTGCTATGCATTGATCTTGCCTTGTTTAAATTAGAAATGCAAAATTTGCTCAGCAAATCCTCAAATTAAGCCAATGATTGTTGGAATATATAAGAGAAAGGCGCGAATCTGAGTTTTATAAAAATTATATGAGCTATTTAATTTCGAGCTTAGATGATTAATCTCCCCCTAAGTCCTGTGGGATAAAGAGAGAAACTCCCCCCTTATTTAAAGGAGGGAGGGGAAGATGCAGGGAATTACTTCAACAACGGCTTTAAGAACTTCGCTGTATGTGAAACTTTAGATTTCACCACTTGTTCTGGGGTACCTTCCGCAATAATCTGACCACCCCCTGCGCCACCTTCAGGGCCTAAATCAATCACCCAGTCCGCCGTCTTAATTACATCGAGATTATGCTCAATCACCACAATGGTATTGCCCTTATTGCGTAGTTCATGAAGAATATCGAGCAGTTTGGCAATATCATGGAAATGCAAACCAGTGGTTGGTTCATCCAGTACATACAGGGTTTTACCTGTATCGCGTTTTGCCAGCTCACGTGCCAGTTTGACCCGTTGCGCTTCACCACCAGATAGCGTTGTTGCAGACTGACCTAAGCGGATATAGCCTAACCCGACTTGGTTTAAGGTTTCCAAACGACGGTGAATCACTGGGATTGCATCAAAGAAATGCATCGCATCTTCGACGGTCATTTCCAATACGTCAGAAATATTCTTGCCTTTATAACCAACTTCTAAGGTTTCACGGTTATAACGCTGACCATGACAGTTATCACAAGGCACGTACATATCGGGTAAGAAGTGCATGGCAACTTTGATCATACCATCCCCCTCACACACCTCACAGCGCCCGCCTTTGACGTTAAACGAGAAACGACCTGCAGCATAACCACGGGCTTTAGCTTCAGGGGTTTGTGCAAACAATTCACGAATCGGGGTAAACAAACCGGTATATGTCGCTGGGTTGGAACGTGGAGTACGCCCAATCGGACTTTGGTCAATGTCTACCACTTTATCAAGGAACTGTAAGCCATCAATCGAATCAAACTTTTCAGCAGTTAAGGTGGTTGCACCATTTAATTGCGTCGCTGCAAGTGGTAACAGGGTACGGTTAATTAAGGTGGATTTACCTGAACCTGAAACACCTGTCACACAAGTCATTACACCTAAAGGAATCGTCAAATCAACATTTTGTAAGTTATGCCCTGATGCGCCCATCAGTTTAATTTGTTCTTCAGGCTTAGGCGGTTTAACTCGCTCTTTGGGCACTGCAATTTTTAACTTACCAGAGAGGTATTTTCCTGTTAGAGAGTTCTCATTGGCTGCAAGTTCATCATAGGTTCCTTCGGCAATGATATGACCACCATGCACACCAGCACCCGGACCAATATCAATAATATGGTCGGCTGCACGGATTGCATCTTCATCATGCTCAACCACTAAAACGGTATTGCCCAGATCACGCAAACGAACCAGTGTTTCCAATAAACGATCATTATCGCGTTGGTGTAACCCAATGGATGGCTCATCTAAAACGTACATCACCCCCATTAGACCAGCACCAATTTGTGAGGCTAGGCGGATACGTTGTGCTTCACCACCTGAAAGTGTTTCAGCAGAGCGAGATAGGCTTAAATAATTTAAACCGACTGATACAAGGAAGTGCAAACGCTCGCGAATTTCTTTAAAAATTTTATCGGCAATTTCACCTTTGGCACCTTCAAGATTTAAATCTTGATAGTAGCTTTCAGCATCACCAATCGACATTTTGGTAATTTGGGCAATGGTTTTGTCTTTAACACGGACATGACGTGAAATTTCATTTAAACGTGAGCCGCCACAAGCATCACAAGCGGCATTGGATAAGTACTGCGCCAGATCATCACGGACATAATTAGATTCAGTTTCACGATAACGACGCTCCAAATGAGGCAAAATGCCTTCAAAAGGTTGTACCCGATTGTGTTTACGACCACGTTCATCGATATAGCTAAGATCAACTTTTTCTTTGCCTGTACCGTAAAGAAATTTCTTTTTCGTATCAGCGTCGAGTTCATTCCAAGGGGTGTCTAACGAAAAGCCAAAATGATCTGCAACTTTCTGAATCATGCTGTAATAGTATGGACGTTGTCTGTCCCAGCCACGGATTGCACCTTGGCTGATAGAAACATCTGGGCTTGGAATCAGTTTTTCAGCACTGAAATGACTACGGGTACCTAAACCGTCGCAGACAGGGCAGGCACCAAATGGGTTATTGAACGAGAACAGGCGTGGTTCTAGTTCAGCAACAGCGCGGTCGCATTCAGGGCAGGAATGTTTTGCTGAAAATACACGGTCAGGATGTTCACCACCCATCCACGATAAAATCGCCAGATCACTGCCTAAACGTAATGCTGTTTCAAAGCTTTCGGCAATTCTGTTACCTAAATCATCACGGACTTTAAAACGGTCAACCACAACTTCAATGGTGTGCTTTTTCTTTTTATCGAGTTCTGGTGGTGTATCAATATCAATCACTTCACCATCCACACGCGCGCGGACAAAACCTTGGCTCTGTAATTGCTCAAACAGGTTGCTGTATTCACCTTTACGCTCACGAACAACTGGTGCAAGGAGCATCAACGCTGTGCCTTCTTCCAGTCCTTTCACTGCATCGACCATTTCAGAAACAGTCTGTGCAACCATCGGCAAGTCGTGCTCTGGGCAGTAGGGTGTGCCAACACGTGCATACAGTAAACGTAAATAGTCGTAGATTTCAGTAATGGTTCCCACGGTTGAACGGGGGTTATGGCTGGTAGATTTCTGTTCAATCGCAATCGCAGGGCTTAAACCTTCAATTGAATCAACTTCAGGCTTTTCCATTTGTGAAAGGAACTGACGTGCATACGCAGATAAAGATTCGACATAACGGCGCTGACCCTCAGCATATAAGGTATCGAAAGCCAGAGATGATTTCCCTGAGCCTGAGAGTCCTGTGATGACCACAAACTTGTCACGTGGAATATCGAGTGACACATTTTTTAAATTATGGGTACGTGCGCCTCGAATACGGATATGACTTTGACTCATAAAAGCTTTCTCGAAATTATGCGAATTAAAGGGGTATATGATAGCGATTTAATTTTGTTCAAGCTGTAAAAAATAGTTTTTAAACGACAAATTGTGTCATGTAACTGACCATTTAAAACTGTGATGGAGTTTGAGTTTTTGAATAAAATAATAATATTCATATGTTTATGATAGTTTTCAATAATTTTTAGGGTCGCATTCAGCTAATTTAAAATCAAAGCTATAATTTATTTAAAATAAGTTATTGAAGAAAAATGAGATATGCAGTCAGCTTTTGATGCTGTGCTGATTTCTGAGTACTTATTTCGATATTGCATAGGGTAGAACGAATAAACCAGATCAGCTTTAAGATTGGTCCTGTGGTGCAATCAATAACCACTTATCTAAAAAAGAGAATTGTTAGACAAATGTTCTGTGATTAACCATTGTTTTTATTATAAAATGTGTGATATCTATCGCACTTGTGGAGGGCTCGAAAATGAATATACGAAAAATTATATCAGTTGTTTGTTTTGCATTTTCTTGCAATGTCTTGGCAGGCGAGACTTCACAAGTTTTATTTGATCAAGTGTTAAATTTAAAACCCAATCAATTGTACGAATTAGAATTAGAAGATGTACAAGCGGGGGATCAGATTTGGACAGCGGTTTATTTGGTTGGGCGACAAAATTATCCGGGACTTACTGCAAAAGTTGAGTTTGTCATGGACAATCAAGGCCTGTTAAATAAAGCCAATCCCAGTGAGCATGCTGTATATCAAACATTGATTGCAGAAAATTTGACGCAAACCAATCAATATACATTTAAACAATTCAAAGGCTTAAACACATTCATTGAAGATGCTTCAGAACAGCTGATTACAGATCCGATATTGGAAAAAACAGATAGCATTCGTATTTATAGTCAAGTGAATGACTGGATCCCTGAATACAACACTTATGAACCCACCAAAGTGAAATTTGGTATTCAAAATCCTTTGGATTTTGACATTGTTGCGGCTTATGTTTTGGTGGGCAAAGGTGAAAAGCCTGCTGAACTCAGTGAATTAAATTTTAAAAATATTCCAGCCTCTTATGTCTCACCTTTGCCTCCAGTACCAGCCGATTTTACTCAAGCTGAAGTGAATAAATCTGAGACGCACTTGAGTAGAAGTGAGCTAAAATTTATCTTTTTTATCGTGATGGCGATTGTTATGGGTTTGGTTGCGTTTATTAACCGAGGCAAATTAAAACGCGCTTTTTAAAGCTTTAACTTATAGCGCATTAAATTTCTAATATTTTAGATTTCAAATTTACACGCTTGGCGTAAACTCTTGCACTGATCATGTGTTTGAGTAATTTTAGATGTTGTCTTTATTTTTGAAATGTATTCTGGGTGCAGCAGTGGTTTTGCTGATTTCAATCCTTTCAAAAAGTAAGGCATTTTATATTGCAGGTTTAGCCCCACTTTTTCCAACATTTGCATTGATTGCACATGTGATTGTGGCGCAGGAAAAAGGTGCTGAAGCCTTAAAGCAAACAGCCTTATTCGGGCTATGGTCATTGATACCGTATTTCATTTATTTGTTCACGGTTTATTTATTGGCAACTAAGCTTTCGATGTGGTCTTGTTTAGGGATTGCAACGTTATGCTGGATTGTGGCTGCTGCGGTTTTGATTTATGCATGGCAATTGTTTCAGAATGGATCGGTTTTATGATTTATTGAATCAATAAAAAGAGTTGCAATGAATACTTTTGAGTGGATTGTAAAGTTCATGAGCCTTTGATCAAGGCTCATTTTTAGGGATGAATTTTAATAATGAGATATTTAAACAATAAACTGTTTAGGACTTTCTAGGTTCTTAATGGCATTGTAAATTTGATCTGCATGATTACACACAATCAGTTTTGCCCGATGTTGAGGCGGTAAAAAGCCTTCAATAACAGCATGGTCTAATTGCGCAATCAAATGGTCATAGAAACCATTGACGTTATATAACATCATCGGTTTTTGATGTTGATTCAATTGTCCCCATGTCGCGACTTCTAAAATTTCTTCAAAGGTACCAAAACCACCAGGCAGAGCGACAAAAGCACTCGCGCGTTCAGCCATCATAGCCTTACGTTCATGCATGTTTTGCACAATATGTAATTCTGTTAATTGGTTATGGGCAATTTCATAATCCAGCATAAATTCGGGAATAACACCCACAACATCACCGCCATGTTCAGTGACCGTATCTGCAACTTGGCCCATTAAGCCAATACTTGCACCGCCATAGACAATTCCAAAACCTTGTTCTGCGATGCCTTGGGCAAGTTGGATGGCTTTTTCTCGATAGGTGGGATTATTTCCAGGTCGGGAGCCACAATAGAGCGCGATTAAACATTGTGTGGCTTTATGTTGTTGTTGATCTAATTCGAAAGGTTTATTCATCATTACAGGCAATACACTATTCATAATTTATTTTTTCACCTTAACTTATCATGTTCTTATACATTTCTACTACTTTAAGTAAGAAATGTGACAAAAACATGTTGTGTTATCGGCGCTTTTGCAATGATTTGTATCACTTTGATTTTGTATTTAATTTTAGATAAATCAGTAAAAATCCTGATAAATGAGATGAAATTCCTATCTGGATTGCCTATAATTAACGCTTATTTATCAACAAATGAATCATCATGGGTAGTGGTTGTAGTCGCTCCGAAAATGCACAATCTTTAGACAAAATAATAGTTCAAAATACACTAAAGTTTTCTTCTCAATTCCGAAATTTACAGTTCTCACATGCTGAAAATAGCTATTGCACATTTTCAATGGAGCAAGATCAATGATACTTGAGTGGATGTCTGATCCTTCTGCATGGGTTGGTCTTGCAACTTTAGTTGTTTTAGAAATCGTTTTGGGTATTGATAACCTTGTATTTATTGCAATTTTGGCAGAAAAACTTCCGCCTGAACAACGTGATAAAGCAAGGATTATTGGGCTTTTACTAGCCCTCTGTATGCGAATGGTGTTACTGGCATCCATTGCATGGGTGGTGACATTAACCGAACCATTATTCCATCTCTTTGAGCATGCTTTTTCTGGGCGTGATCTGATCCTGCTGTTTGGTGGTGTGTTCTTATTGTTTAAAGGCACAATGGAACTACATGAACGCCTTGAAGGTGGTCAGGATCTTAAAGAAGAAAATCCTGTACATGCTGTATTTTGGATGGTCATTGTCCAAATTGTTGTTTTAGATGCAGTATTCTCCCTAGACAGTGTGATCACCGCTGTGGGAATGGTGAAAGAACTTTCAGTGATGATGATCGCTGTGGTGATTGCCGTAGCTATTATGCTGTGGGCATCAAAAGCCTTGATGGACTTTGTCAATAAGCACCCGACAGTCGTGATTCTATGTCTTGGCTTTTTGATGATGATCGGTTTTTCATTGATCGTCGAAGGTTTTGGTTATCACATTCCAAAAGGTTATTTATATGCAGCGATTGGTTTCTCGGTACTGATCGAATTTATGAACCAAACCATGCGTAAAAACCAAGAGAAAATGGTGACAACGACCGACTTACGTTTCCGTACAGCTTCTGCGGTATTGAAAATGTTAGGTGGAAAAAGTGCCGATAGTCAAAATGGTAAAGCGGATGATGTGATCGCAACACAAGCACTGGCAGATGAAATTTTTGATGATGAAAATGGTGCTTACCATAGTGTTATGGTTCAAGGGGTCTTGGGACTATCAGAACGTCCAGTAAAATCGGTCATGACACCGCGCCCTGAACTAGAATGGTTAGATTTGGATGAAGACGAAGCCAGCATTAAAGAAAATTTGATGGCAATGTCACATTCACGTTTAATTTTGGCACATGGTGAATTGGATAATATTGCGGGTATTGTTTTAACCCATAAAGTTTTAAATGATTATATCGAAACGGGTGTTTTAAATTTTGAAAAACACTTACGCGAGCCTGTGATTGTGCATGAAAATGCGCAAGTGTTGATGGTGATGGAACAACTGCGTCAGGCACCCTTACAAATGGCGATTGTATTAAATGAATATGGGTCAATTGAAGGGATTGCAACGCCGATTGATGTGCTTGAAGCAATCGCAGGCGAATTCCCTGATGAAGGTGAACTAGAAGCTGCTGCGGAAAGTCTTGAAGATGGTTCGTTGATCCTTGAAGGTTCAACTGATATTCGTCATGTTTCTTTGCTGTTAGGTCGTGATTTAGTCGATGAGTCGGAACAATACTCAACCCTTTCGGGTTATATCTTGTTTCATCTCGGGCGTTTGCCTGAAAATGGTCAAAAGCTTCAAGTCGATGGCTATGAGTTTGAAGTGGTAACGATGGATGGGCATAAGATTGAGAAGGTGCATATTATGGCATTAACAAAATCTAAAGATGCCGAGTCCTAATGGATTTGTTGTAATGAAGCCAGTCGAAAGACTGGCTTCTTTTTATTTTGTTTTTTGAAAATAATGATTTAAACCATATCGTTAAAATAATGTCCAGATGACATCATTCATATAGAAAGAATAGGTTTCGATTTCCTGCTGGGTTGGATTATTATTGAACCTATTCAAATTTTGAGTATTTTCATGTCCAATCTATCCTGTCCATGTGGTTCAGCACTTTATGCTGAATGCTGTCAGCCGCTGCATTTGGGGAAGAACAAAGCCAAGACAGCAGCACAGTTGATGCGTTCGCGTTATAGCGCTTTTGCCAAACATGAGATTGATTATATTGTTCAGACCACTGCGCTTGGACAGCAGCAAGCTTTGGATATTAAAGCGATTTCAGACTGGAGCAAAGCCAATCAATGGCTCAGTCTCGAAGTGGTGCAAGCCCAAGAAAAGCTCGATAAAAATCATGCTCAAGTTGAATTTAAAGCACATTTTCATGATGGTCAGCAGGCTCAAATACACCATGAAGTTTCCTACTTTGTCCAGCATGCTGGTGTATGGTATTTCCTAGATCCAACCACAGATCAGCCAATCACCATGAAACAACCATGTATTTGTGGATCCACCAAAAAATTTAAGCAATGTTGCGCACAATTTTTATAACTTTTAGTTCATTTTTGACTTAAAATAGCGCGCATCTTTTCCCATCAGTGGATGAAGGGCAATGTTACTGACGATTATTTATATTATAGCCATTACAGCAGAAGCCATGACTGGAGCGCTGTCCGCAGGACGACGCAGTATGGACTGGTTTGGGGTGATACTGATTGCCTGTGTCACTGCACTCGGTGGTGGTTCTGTGCGAGATGTTTTACTTGGACATTATCCACTGACTTGGGTGAAACATCCTGAATACCTTGTTCTGACATGCTGTGCTGCCTTTGTCACCATTATTATTGCCAAATGGATGAAGCACTTACATTCAATTTTCTTATTGTTGGATGCTTTAGGCTTAATTGGTTTTACCATTATTGGCTGTCAAATTGCCTTGCAAATGGGACATGGTTTTGTGGTTTCCGCCGTTGCTGGGGTGTTAACAGGGGTATCTGGTGGTATTCTACGAGATATTTTGTGTAATGATGTTCCGCTGGTCTTCCGTCGTGAACTGTATGCGTCGATTTCCTTTGTCGCGGTGATTTTCTATTGGTTCTGTATAGATTTTGGTTTATCGCTTGAAATTACCGTGGTTTCTACTTTAGTTTTTGGTTTTGCATTACGTTGTGTGGCGATTTATTTTGGTTTGGAAATGCCGAAATTTATCTATAAAGATCATGATGAACAATCGGCATCTTCTAAAGATGAGTCCTAAGAATGGATGCTTGCACAGCAGCTATTGACTGTGAATCGCTACGTTTAACTTTGAGCTTGGTATGTCATATCTGATTCAGCAAAATCTTAAACTTGAAAAATTTACTGAGCTAGATTTTGCTGTGTATTTTGAATTGGTCAAAAATATTAAAGTCATGCAAATGATTACCGAACGAGCATTAACGCTTGAGGAAGCGCATACGGAATTTGCCAAGATTTTATCTAAGAATGCCTATGATGTAGCATTGGGAAATTATAAAATTCTTGATGCTCAAACAAATGACTTTATCGGTTTAGCTAAACTCGAGTTGGATCAGCCAACAGCAACAACTGCGGAATTGGGCTATATGCTTTTACCTGAATATTGGGGGAAAGGTATTGCCAGTCAGGTTGTTACATTTTTAATTGAGCATGCAAAACAACAAGCATATTTAAAGGATCTTATGGCTATTATTGATCCCGAAAATATAGCTTCAAGAAAAATATTGATAAACAATGGTTTCCATTCTCAAGAGTTTAAAGATTTTGACGGACTAGCAGGAGAAATTCTGCTGTTCAGTCTTTAAAATTAAACAACGAGCCAAAGGTGTTTCTGCTTTTACATATTTGTTGAGTGCATTATGGATTTAGTATCACGTGTACAACGCTTACCCATAGGTAAATTTCACTATACCTTACTCTGGGTGATCGGACTGGGCTGGATGTTTGATGCCATGGATACAGGACTGATCTCCTTTATTCTCACCAAAATGGCAGAAGAATGGCAAATGACCCCTACTGAAAAAGGCTGGGTGGTCTCCATTGGCTTTGTGGGTATGGCAATTGGTGCTGTATTTTCAGGTGGTTTGGCTGATCGAATTGGTCGTAGAACAGTCTTTGCGATTACTTTGGTGACCTATAGCATTGCAACCGCGTTATGTGCTTTTGCACCGAATCTGACTTGGTTATTGCTGTTCCGTTTTATTGTCGGATTAGGGCTGGGTGGGCAACTTCCTGTGGCTGTGACTTTGGTCAGTGAATATATCCCCGCTCAAGTACGTGGTCGATTTATCGTACTTTTAGAAAGTTTCTGGGGACTTGGCTGGCTTGTTGCTGCGCTTATTTCTTATTTTGTAATTCCTGATTATGGTTGGCATATAGCATTTTTGATTGGTGGTTTACCTGCAATTTATGTTTTTATGATTCTCAAAAAAGTGCCTGAATCGGTTCCTTATTTGATTAATCGTGGACGAATTGAAGAAGCCCATGCACTGGTACAGAAACTGGAACGGCAGTGTGGGGTAGAAGTGATTGAAACCATTGAAGTCAAACCTGTTTCAGCAAAACAAACGATTTCATTTTCACAGCTTTGGTCAGGTGCTTTTGCCCGTCGTACTTTGATGCTGTGGTTGATTTGGTTTGGTATCGTCTATTCTTATTATGGCATTTTTACTTGGTTACCAAGTTTGCTGGTCAAGCAGGGCTATACCATTGTGCAGTCTTTTGAATATGTGCTCGGGATGATTTTGGCACAATTACCCGGTTATGTGGCTGCGGCTTGGTTGGTGGAAAAGCTTGGACGTAAAGTAACGCTCGCTGGTTTTATTGGTCTGTGTGCGCTTTCTGCTTACTTCTTTGGTCAAGCGACCTCAGTCAATATGATTATGTTGTGGGGATGCTTAATGTCGTTCTTTAATTTGGGTGCGTGGGGGGTGCTATATACTTATACACCTGAACAATACCCAACCAATATTCGTGCTTTTGGCTCAGGTTGGGCATCTGCAATCGGTCGTATGGGGGGAATTGTCGCACCTTTGGTGGTGACCCATATGATGGTGGCAAGTGATGGATTTAGTTCCGTCTTTATGATGTTTACGATTGTACTTTTCGCTGTTGCCGCTGTGGTTTTGGTCTTGGGTGAAGAAACCAAAGGTAAGACCTTAGAAGAGATTGGGTTATAGTGGTTTATTGAAATATATAAAAACATAGCGCTAAAAAACGATAACAAAGAAAAAGTATACAATGGCTGATATAGGGTTAATCTTGCCTCTCAGCCATTTTAATTTCTCTAACGTTAAAATTAAAAAAACCAATCATTCATAGCGATATTATCAAATAGATCAGACCAGTATTGAGGGCGGAATAATGAAAAGTAAAATAGGATTAAGCTTTTGTATTGTTTATCTTTTGCTTACCGCATTTTGTCTTTATATCGCGTTAGATCCAATGACGGATAACAAAGGAAACTTTGTTTTCTTACAATTACCGATAGGTTTTCAAGTCTCGGCATTTAATGCAATTGGCTTAGGCCCTTTATTCGATCGGCTGTCTTGGACGCAAGCGTACAGTTTTGTGGTTCCTGTTACTTTGCTGCTTCTATATGGGATCGGGTGGTTGTTGAGTTCGAGCATTCATTCTATAAAAACGCGAAATGGACCACTTCAATAAGTTTCAGCATTTATAAATTTCATTTGAAATAAAGCGCATACCCCAATTTAAAAATAGCAGTTTAAATAAAAGTTGCTCATTTCTTAAAAAATGGATAATTTTACGTCATTAGAAAGATCTAAAGACGCAATTTGTCGTTGTAGGGTACACTTGCACTTGTGTAGTCAGACCCTGCGACTTAGCATAAGAACGTAGATACAAAACATTTATTTAGAACGCACTTATTTAGGATAAAAGGTTGTTATGACAAGCCTTGCGCATCATGCGACAGAAAATCGTTCCGTAGCAGAATTTACTGAACAAGCTTACCTCAACTATGCCATGTACGTGATTATGGATCGTGCATTGCCACACATTAGTGATGGTTTAAAACCTGTACAACGCCGTATCGTTTATGCGATGAGCGAATTGGGATTAAAACCAAGCGGTAAGCCAAAAAAGTCTGCGCGTACAGTCGGTGATGTATTGGGTAAATACCATCCGCATGGTGACTCAGCCTGTTATGAGGCTATGGTGTTGATGGCACAGCCATTTAGTTACCGTTACCCATTTATTGAAGGGCAAGGGAACTGGGGTTCGCCGGATGATCCTAAATCATTCGCAGCCATGCGTTATACCGAAGCCAAACTCTCATCTTATAGTGATTTGTTGCTTTCTGAATTAGGTCAAGGGACCTGTGATTGGCAAGATAACTTTGATGGTTCAATGAAAGAGCCTGTCAATTTACCAGCGCGTGTACCAAATATTTTACTCAATGGTACCACTGGTATTGCAGTCGGAATGGCAACGGATATTCCGCCACACAATTTACGTGAAGTGGTTAAAGGTACGATTGCTTTAATCCGTAATCCAAATTTAACAGATGAAAAAATTGCAGAATATATTCCTGCACCTGACTTACCGACCAAAGCAGAAATTATTACACCACGTGATGAATTATTAAAAATTCAAATGACTGGACGTGGTAGCTATCGTACCCGTGCCGTATATACCATTGAAAAAAATGAAATTATTATCACTGAGCTGCCATATCAAGTTTCTGGCTCAAAAGTCATCACGCAAATTGCAGATCAAATGCAAGCCAAAAAACTGCCATTGGTCAGTGACTTACGTGATGAATCAGACCATAAAAACCCAACACGGTTGGTGATTGTATTACGTTCAAACCGTATCGATGCCGATGCAGTCATGAGTCATTTGTTTGCGACAACCGATTTAGAGTCGAGCTATCGTGTCAATATGAACATGATCGGTGCTGATGGTCGTCCACAAGTTAAATCAATCCGTCGCATTTTATTAGAATGGATTGAAATTCGTAAGAGTACTGTCACACGTCGTCTGCAATATCATCTGAATAAAATTGAAAAGCGCCTACATATTCTTGGTGGTTTGATCATTGCGTATTTGAACATTGATGAAGTGATCAAAATTATTCGCGAAGAAGATCAACCTAAACCCGTATTGATGATGCGTTTCAATATTGATGAAGTTCAGGCAGAAGCAATTTTAGAGCTTAAGTTACGCCATTTGGCAAAACTTGAAGAAATGGAAATGCGCCGTGAGCAAGAAGAACTTGAGGCCAGAGCAGCGGTGATTCGTGAACAACTTGCAAATCCAGAGTCATTAAAATCTTTAATTATCGAAGAACTTAAAGATGATGCGAAGAAGTTTG
This sequence comes from Acinetobacter sp. CE-15, assembly GCF_051059255.1. NCBI lineage: Bacteria > Pseudomonadati > Pseudomonadota > Gammaproteobacteria > Moraxellales > Moraxellaceae > Acinetobacter > Acinetobacter sp. CE-15. Next base: position 227,594 of record NZ_CP192737.1, read on the forward strand.
GTGATGATCGTCGTTCACCGATTGTGCAACGTGAAGAATCACAAGCCATTAGCGAACAAGATTTAATGCCAGCTGAAGCGGTAACAGTGATCCTTTCTGAAGCAGGCTGGGTTCGTGCAGCCAAAGGTCATGATATTGATGTTGAAAAATTAAATTTCCGTGCTGGTGATCAGTACTTGAGTTCAGCACAAGGCAAGTCCAATCAGAAAGTATATATTTTAGATGAAACTGGACGAAGTTATGCTTTGGCCATCAATAGTTTGCCATCGGCGCGTGGTTTAGGAGAACCGTTGAGTTCAAAACTTTCTCCAGCCAATGGTGTGGGCTTTATGCAAGTCCTGATTGAAGATGAAGAAAAAGAAATAGTTGCTGTAAGTTCAAAAGGTTATGGCTTTAAATCGCAAGCTAAACAATTGGATACCAATGCCAAAGCGGGTAAAACATTCCTGACTGTTGCTGAAAATGCGACAGCAATGCCAATTGAAGTCGTTGAAAATCATACTCATTTGGCTATACTCAGCTCAGCAGGACGGCTACTTTTAATTGAATTATCTGAATTGCCAACGCTGAATAAAGGTAAAGGAAATAAGTTGATACAACTTGAAACTAATGAGTCTGTTCAGTTTATGTTAACTTTGAATTTAGATGAAGTAATACAAGTGCTTGCAGGGCAGCAACAATTAAAATTAAAAGGGGAAGATTTACAGAAATATATCGGTAAACGCGCATCAAAAGGTCAGTTGTTACCGCGCGGATATCAAAAAGCAAATAAACTGTTGATTCAAAGATAAAACTAGCATCCTTGGATTGAAATACGTTATATATGCAAAGTGTTCGTGAAAATGGATGCAATATTGAGCACAAAGAAGCCAAAAAATTATGTTCAATATTGAGAAAAACAGTTTAAAACTAAGGATTACTGATTGGAGATTATGGCATTATGGAAAAAGTTTGGTTCGCTGAATATCAAAAAACTGGAATTCCAGAAACAGTAGAATTGCCACAGGAAAATAGCTCTCTTATTGATATTTTTGAGCGTAATTTCCAAAAATTTGGTTCACGTGATGCCTTTATCTTCATGGATAAAGTGATGTCATTCAGTGACCTTGAATTGGCAAGCCGTAAATTTGCGACTTATTTGCAAAGTTTAGGTTTGGCAAAAGGTTCACGTGTCGCAGTGATGATGCCTAACGTCCTTCAGTATCCCGTTGTTGCTTTAGGTGTATTCCGTGCAGGTTTGGTACTTGTGAATGTGAATCCACTTTATACAGCACGTGAATTAGAACACCAACTTAATGACTCAGGCGCTGAAGCTTTAGTCATTGTTGAAAACTTTGCGACTGTTTATCAAGCGATTATTGGCAAAACACCTGTAAAACATGTTGTTGTTGCATCCGTTGGCGATATGTTGGGTACTTTAAAAGGTACTTTGGTGAATTTTGTTCTACGTAAAGTGCGTAAACAAATTCCAGACTGGAATATTCCAGGACATATTAAGTTTAATGCAGCATTGGCAAAAGTAAGCCCAAGCAATTATAAACGTCCAACCATGACCCTCAGTGATACTGCTGTACTTCAGTACACAGGTGGTACTACGGGTGTTTCCAAAGGGGCGGAACTGACGCACCGTAACTTAGTGGCAAACTTGCTGCAATGTGATGGCATTTTCCAAAGTAAGTTTGGTCAAGGTGATGGCGCGAAAGATGATCGTATCTTCTGTGCTTTACCGCTTTATCACATCTTCGCATTCATGGTGTGTGCGATGTATGGTATGTATAAAGGTCAGGCAAATATTCTGATTCCAAATCCACGTGATTTACCTGCGGTGATTAAAGAATTACGTAAATACCAACCGGGTTTCTTCCCTGCGGTAAATACTTTGTTCAATGCGTTGGTACATAATGAAGAATTTAGACAGCTCGACTTCAGTAAGTTAAAAATGGCGATGGGTGGTGGTATGGCCGTGTTGCCGTCAACCGCTGAAGAATGGAAAAAAGTTACTGGAACCATCATTATTGAAGGTTATGGTTTATCTGAAACGTCTCCAGTTGCAACTGCAAACCCGCCTGCAACGACTGAGTTTAGCGGTACAATTGGTATTCCTTTACCACTGACTGATGTTGCGATCTTAGATGATGATGGCAATCATTTGTCACAAGGTGAGCAGGGTGAAATCTCGATTCGTGGTCCTCAAGTGATGAAAGGCTATTGGAATCGCCCAGATGAAACTGCAAAAGTCATGACAGCTGACGGTTATTTCCGTACTGGTGATATTGGGATCATGGATACCCGCGGTTATTTCAAAATTGTCGATCGTAAGAAAGACATGATTTTAGTATCAGGCTTTAACGTCTATCCTTCTGAAATTGAAGAAGTGATTGCGCAACATCCAAAAGTGCTTGAAGTGGCTGCAATTGGTGTACCTGATGAAAAATCGGGTGAAGTGCCAAAACTATTTGTAGTGAAAAAAGATCCGTCTTTAACCACTGAAGAAGTTCTTGAATATGCAAAAGAAAACTTAACTGGTTATAAACGTCCGCGTTATGTTGAATTTATGGATGATTTACCAAAATCAAATGTAGGTAAAATCCTACGTAAAGATTTACGTAAATAATTGAAAAGTTAAAGATAAAAAAGCGCCAACAAGGGCGCTTTTTTATGCTTGAGGTAAAACAATCGATCGCTTTATATAGTGATTTTATTTTTTATGCGAACGAATATACCAACCGTCAATATAGGGGCGGCTTAAGCCAACAATTGCTGTAAAGGTCAGCATGGTGCCCATTTGACGACCCAGTGCAGAAGGATGAATACTGCCATAGCTAAAATAAATATCGATTAAACAGTATACGACAATAATGGCTAACCAAAAGTATAGATTCATACGCTTTATGCCGACCGCAAAAAAGGCCACCACCAAAACAATAAGCGTCCCCAATGTGGATTGCCAATTGTAATTTGCACAAATCACGCACAAGAGAAAAGCCAAAATTGGCAATACAATTTTAAGAATACGATCAATCTCCGCTTGTTGATGGCGCTGCTTTTCTAAAACCTCAAACAATTCATTTTGATCTGGTTGCACGTTATTGTCCTCACTACACAATTTTGCAAAACTCTGCATTTAACAAAAAATATTCTGTTCATGCCATGCTATGATAACTCGCATTAACACTTCATGAGAAAAAATCATGTCTGGGATAGATGGCATCATATATTTAATTCTAATTGCCTGTTTACTTCCTTATGTTTTTACCATTATTGCGAAAGCGTCTGGTGGTTTTAAAGCTGCTGATAATCAGAATCCACGTGAATTTTTAGCCAAAACCACAGGCTTGGCGGCACGTGCCAATGCAGTACAACAGAATAGTTTTGAGAGCTTACCTTTATTTATTGCTGCGATTTTAATGGCAGAGTATATGGTGGTATCACAACATCTGATTATGATGTTAGGCATCGCCTATATCGTGTTACGCATTATTTATGGGATTTGCTATCTGGCCAATATTTCAGCGCTACGTACCATTATTTGGGCTTTGTCCTTAGCTTGCCCAATTATTTTATTGTTATTGGTTATTCGCATCGTCTAAACAGTTTTGATGAAATTCATTCATTTTGATGATGCAAAATGTATAATCCGCATCTGTTTGCGCAATTTAGCGTTATAATCGACAAGATTTTAAATAAGACCTCACTTGAAAGAGTATCCTATGAGCTATAGCAATATTCCTGCTGGTAAAGATGCACCAAATGACATCTACGTAATTATCGAAATCCCAGCAAATGCTGCACCGATTAAATATGAAGTAGATAAAGATTCAGATGCTTTATTTGTAGATCGTTTCATGGGTACAGCAATGTTCTACCCAGCGAACTATGGTTATGTACCAAATACATTGTCTGAAGATGGTGATCCATTAGACGTATTGGTTGTAACTCCACACCCATTGGTACATGGTTCAGTGATTCGTTGTCGTCCTGTTGGTAAATTAAACATGGAAGATGATGGTGGTATTGATGCGAAACTGATCGCAGTTCCACATGACAAATTGACTCCGCTTTATAAAGATGTGAAAGAATATTCAGATCTTCCAGCTTTATTATTGAATCAAATTGAGCATTTCTTTGCACATTATAAAGATTTAGAGCCTGGTAAATGGGTTAAATTGACAGGTTGGGAAAGTTCAGAAGTTGCCAAAGCTGAAGTCTTAAAAGCAATCGAAGCTGCAAAATAAGCCTGATTAAAACGTGGTTTGAAGATTAAAGAATGTTCAAATCCATAAAAAAACCTGCATGATTCAATGCAGGTTTTTTTATTTCTGTGGATTTATTCTAAATTAGAAAAATTTCACAGGAATGTCTAAGAAAATACGCCATTCATTGGTATCACCAATATAGACAGGATTATACGCTTCACTTGCACGATAGTAAGAGTGACGTAGACGTAAGCTCGCATCTTTTGCAAAACCACTTTGCATGGTGTATTTCACCTGATTAAAGAATTCACGTTCTTGTGCATCATCAGTTACATTGCGGACTTTAATATCCCAACCATAAACAAATGCTGTGGTCCAATTTAAGCCAGCAACACCATAATTGCTAAAGTCTAGGTTATATTGAACTTGTGCTGATTTTTCATGGTTACCAATAAAATCAGACATATAAGAGTTTGGTAAATAAATACTTTGGAAACCGTCAGCATTTTGACCATAGTCATAACCCACATCACCTGTATTTTGTTGGTAAGCCAACATCACAGTGTGCGGACCTTGATTATAAGTAGAAGACAATGCCCAGATATTATTGGTTTTTTCTACGCCTGCTTTACCTGTGCTTGCATAATCCACATCGACAGGACCTGTTGCAGAATAGGTATTGGCATTTTTATCAAACTTGGTGTGATAACCACTGAAATCGAAAGTTAAAGAACTTTGATTTGCCAATGGGTATTTATAATTTGCATTGATATAATGACGTTCTAACACATTTTTAGAATCTAAACCATAATAAGATGCACTCAGTTGGTCATCAAATTTGTATTTAGCACCCCAAACAATCGCATCATCTAATTTATTACCATCAGTACTGATCTGATCAGACATTTGGTCTTTAGTGAATTTACCCGCAACAAGTTCTAAATTTTTAATTTCATGGCTGGTTAATAACGTACCTGTAAAATATTCAGGAACAAGACGTGTTGTATTACTTGCCAGTACAGGTAAATCTAAAACTTGCGTACCATAACGTACAGTTGTATTTGAGAAACGAGCTTTTACGCTTGCACCACCACGCGTCCATTGATCATAAGGATCAACTCGACCATTTGCATCTCTTGCACCATTATTTTTAAGTGCAATCATATTGTTGCCAGCATGGGTATTTGGACCGATTTTAAAAGAAAAATCACCAACTGCGCCAACACCAAAACCGACGATACCTGGAGTGAAGCCTGAATCTAAATCAAAAATTGCCGTTTGTGCAAATGAGCTTTGATCATCAATACCATGTTTTTTATCGCGAAGAATATAACCTGTACGAAACAATACAGAACCTTTGGCATCTTCAACGAACCCTTTTGCTTCACTTTGTTCGCTAGCAAATGTAGGGGATATTAGAACCGCGTTAATTAATACAGCTAAAGTAAGTTTTGGAGCATTCAACATGAATTGCCTCGTGAACGAGAATAGATTGCACTGACTGATTGAATTCAGAACAGATTGTGGATGAATTGTATATTTAATCTATAAAAAGGGAATCTCTTTTGATCAAAAATATTACATTTCTGTAATCTTTTACGCAATATTAATTTCTTTACTTATGAGAAAAAGTTCTAAAGATTTATTAAAATGATGATTTTATGTGAAATGTAAAATAAATTAGAAAATATGCTGAATTTATCTCCATGTTTTTTACCAAAAATTTAAAAACACAGTAAAATTCGCCTTTATTTATACGCCCACCTGTTTGCCATCATGAACTCACTTATTTCTAAACTGTTATGGGCAATGCCTATTTGTATCGCGTCGTGCCCTACATTTGCTGACGAATCAAATGTCTTGGTTAAAAATGGCACGATCTCTGGAAATGTGGGACTGGTATCCAAGTATATCTATCGAGGTGGAGTTGAAAATGATGATATTGCTGCGCAAGGCGGTTTAAGTTATGCACATAAAAGTGGCATCACGGTGGGGTATTGGGGTTCTACACTGAGCTATAACCCCGCAGATGATACGCAAAATCATGGTTTTGAAAATAATTTTTATTTAGCTTATGCTCAGGAAATTGCGCAAAATTGGAGCTATAACTTAAAAACCACTGCATATGTTTATCATAAAGGCGGTACTGTTTATGCCGATCAAGCTGATCATCGTAAAACCACCTATACCGATTTATCTGCTGAGCTAAGTTATAAGAATCTAACTGCGGGTGCTTCAGTGATGTTAGCTGATGCATCTTCTGCCAATGCTGGTGATGTTTATCTCAGCATTGCGTATCGTCATGCGTTGGTTCAAGATTTTATTTTTAACACTTCTATTGGTGCATCTCTATATAACAGTCATCATGATGACAGTATTGTGCAAACCGAACAGAATTTTGCATTGAGCGAAATACGCTTGGGAGTCAGTAAAGCCATTGCCAATACAGGTGTTGCTGCTTCATTAGACTATGTGATTGGCGGTAAAGATCGTTTAGGTGAAGCGTATAAGGACAATCTGGTCTTTGGTTTAGCTTATAGTTTTTAACATGAACATGTGTGAGTCATTCAGCCTGACTCATTTTATTTAAGTGTATGACTGAACATTGGGCATGCACTTTTTTTAGGCATTTTTTAAACTGTGTGCTTTTTCTGAGCAAAAACAATATCCACCCCTAAAATCATCCTATATAAAAAGCCTAAAGCAATATTTATATGCTTTTTATGACAACAATAAAGCACATTATAGAAAATTTACGCTTAGATTTTTCATACTACTTTGCATTAAAACCATGTTTAAAGTAGGTCGGTATGAACCAGTTTCATCAAGTGATGCTTGAAATAGCATATATTCAACAGTTGAAGAATAAAAAAAATTATCCACAATATTTTAATTTTAAGATATTGATTATCAATAAATTACTGCGTATTTCTGAATTTTATAAACAGCTTGAGTTTCATCTTGGCATGGCAATTGCTAATTGCTTAGGGAGTTCATCAAATTTTAGCATAACAAATAAACATCGTATGATGGGGGAGCACTTAAGATGAAATTCTCAACTAAAGCACTAACATTGGCAGTTCTATCGTCTACAGCAACAATGGCAATGGCGGAAGACAACGCACTGTCAAAATTAGGTTTAAGCTTTTCAGGTAGTGCTGCCGTAACGAGTGACTATCGTTTCCGCGGTATGACTCAAACATTAAGTGACCCAGCAGTACAAGCGGGTTTTACCTTGTCGCATAGTTCAGGTTTATATGCGGCTCTTTGGGGTTCAAATGTAAATTTTGGTTCATCTGATCCACATTTAGAATTAGATCCATCTATTGGTTATACAACAGCATTGGCATTATCTCCAACCTTTAAACCGACTTTGGATGTTGGTGTTGTTGAATATAATTATCCAAGTGCAAGCAGTGATTTTAACTGGACTGAGTTTTATGCAAAATTAATATTTGCCGATGTCTTGGTTAAAGGCAGTAGTTTATTGACCAATGTGAACTATACCAATGACTGGGCAGCAGTTGGTGGGAACAGTTGGAATTTTAACGTTGGTTATTCAGCGCCATTTGGTGATACAGGGTTTGGTGGGCTTGCCAATGTTGGTTATACCACAATGGATAAAAAAGCATTACCTGATGGTAAAGACAATTATGTCGACTGGAAAGTTGGGGTGAACTATGCAGTTAAATCTATTCCAGGGGTAACTGCAGAACTTGCAGCAGTCGGAACCAATATTGATACTGATGGATTCACTAATTCTGGGAAACGTGGTGTTGAAACAGGTGCGGTGTTTACTTTAACTAAAGCGTTCTAAGCGCAAATTAAAATCTATAAAGGTGACCTTGAGTCACCTTTATTTTTTGCGATTTTGAAATAAATTAGGCTTTCACTTCAAATGCTGGATGATATTTTACCGTTCCTTGTGGAATGCTTTGATTAAAGCTAAGGACTTGAAAATATTCAGCAGGCACACCTTCAAGGATCAAATTGGCGTGTGGTTGAAAGCCAAATTTTGAATAATAGGCAGGATCGCCAAGGACCACACATCCTGCGGCATTGCATTGTTGTAACTGCTGTAATGCGTGGTGGATTAAAGCTTTGCCAACCCCTTGCTGTTGATATTTTGGTGCAACTGAAATTGGACCTAAACCATACCAATGTTGTGCGCCAGAAGAAATCTCCACAGGTGAAATTGCCACATGCCCAATAATCTGTTGATCCAATTCAGCAACAACTGAAATGGTTAATTGATTTGCCTCTCTGAGTGCATTGACGATCAAGTGTTCTGTATGGTCAGTATGCGCTGCATTTAAAAAAGCCAGTTGAGTGAGATTGAAAATATTTTCAATGTCGTCTGCATGTTCGTTGCGTAGGGTTAAATTTAGCATGTTATTCACATTTTAATGTTCTCTATCTGATTCTAAGATTGAGTTCCCCGATATGACAAGGCTTCGGTTAAATGGGTACTTTGGATTTGCTCACTTTGAGCCAAATCTGCAATGGTCCTTGAAACACGTAAAATACGATGATATGCCCGTGCAGATAAATTCAAACGTTGTTGTGCCATTTCCAGCATCTGCTTGGATGTTTCATCTAAAATCACATATTTTTCTAAGTCTTTTGGCGATAAGTTGTGATTTAAATAGCCTTGTCTTTGGATTTGAAAATCGCACGCATTAATCACCCGTTCCCGTACAGTTGCTGAATCTTCGACAGGCGTTTGATCCTGTAATTCTTGGGCTTTTAATGGTGGCACATCGATATGTAAATCAATACGATCCAATAATGGACCTGAAATTCGGTTTTGATACCGTTTAATTGCTTCGGCAGAACATTGGCAGCGACTGTCTTGGTTAAATGCATAACCACAAGGGCAGGGGTTCATTGCTGCAATCAATTGAAAGTTTGCAGGAAATGTAATTTGGCGTGATGCTCTAGAAATAACGATTTCTTTAGATTCAAGTGGTTGCCTTAAAACTTCGAGCACTTTTTTGTCAAACTCAGGCAATTCATCTAAAAATAGTACACCTAGGTGCGCCAGCGTAATCTCTCCAGGTTTTGGATTTGAACCGCCACCGACAAGAGCGATTGCAGACGCGGTATGGTGCGGGGCGCGAAATGGGCGCTGTCCAAAATGGTGTTTAGTCTTGGCAATTGAATAAATGCTGGCAACTTCAAGATTTTCTTGTGGATTTAAGGCTGGCAAAATACTCGGTAAGCGAGAAGCTAACAGGGTTTTACCTGTACCTGGTGGGCCTTTAAATAAAAGAGAGTGTCCACCTGCTGCTGAAATTTCTAAAGCGCGCCGCGGGCGTAATTGTCCTTTGACATCTGCCAAATCAAATTTGTAGGCATTGTTTTGCTGTACTTTTTGCCGAACAGTTACATCAATTTTTTGTAGGTTTAAGAAATGCTCACAGACTTGTTTTAAGTGCTGTGCAGCAAACACCTGAAACTCAGGCAATTGCGCTGCTTCTGCGGCATTTTCCTGTGGCAACATCAATTGATGCTTGGCCATTTGACATGCCATCGCAATGGTTAATGTTCCTGTGCTGGGCCTTAAGTGCCCATCCAGTGCCAACTCACCAATAAACTCAAAATGATCTGTGACATTTTCGGGAAGTTGCCCTGTGGCAATCAAGATACCAAGTGCAATGGGCAGATCTAAACGAGAGCCATCTTTGGGCAGATCCGCAGGTGCGAGATTGATGGTTAAGCGTTTGCTTGGGAATTGATAACCACTGTTAATGATGGCAGATCGAACGCGATCTTTACTTTCACGAACTGCAGCTTCAGCTAAGCCAACAATTGTTAAAGAAGGAAGCCCTGCACTAACATGGACCTCAACTTCAATTAAAGGTGCATGTAGCCCGAGCAAGCCTCGGGTATAAATTTTTGCTAAAGACATTGTTGTTTTCCACTTTTGCTTTATTTTTAATCATTATTATATTTTTTGCACCAATAATGTGCAAATTTAGTTTATTTTTTATCCTGAATCAGCACCTCAAGTGCTTTGACCTGTTCTTGTAAATCGGTCAAGCGTAAATTGGCATTATTTAGTGCAGTTTTTTGACGTTCAATTTCGTCTTTTGAAACGATATCCATTTTAGAAATGGCTTCATTCAGCAAGGCACGTAAATTATGTTCTATATCTTTTTTAGGCTGATCAACCTGTTCCAAAATTGCTTGTAATAATGTTTCAATCATGAGGAATCCAAATGAGTAATGTTCTTTGCCTAGTGTAACATCGCGTATTGATTTTATTTAAGTAATTTTTTATCCGATGCGTAAAGCATGATGTCTCCTATAATTTAGCAATGAAATCTAAAAAAACACGCAATATTATGTGTTTTTTAAAGTTGCAACTTCACCTAAGTATATACAATAGGTTATAAAGGCAATGCATGTTGATTGAATTAATCACCCCAACCATTAATAAGATTGGCATGAAAATTGAACATAAAACCTTACTGGTGAAATAAGCCGAAGGAAAACAATATGAAGCTCGTAACTGCAATTGTAAAACCGTTTAAATTAGATGACGTGCGTGAAGCACTGTCTGATATAGGCGTTCAAGGGATTACCGTAACTGAAGTTAAAGGTTTTGGTCGTCAAAAGGGGCATACTGAACTTTATCGTGGCGCTGAGTATGTTGTTGATTTTCTGCCTAAAGTGAAAATCGAAATCGCAATCAGTGATGACATGGTAGATTCAGTGATTGAATCTATTACACGCGTTGCTAGCACTGGCAAAATTGGTGATGGAAAAATTTTCGTGACTAATTTAGAGCAAGTAATTCGTATTCGTACAGGTGAAACAGGTCCAGACGCTGTTTAATTTGGCACGAAGATTGCTGGTTATGTATATCAATACATAACTCACAAAATTAGGTTGGGGGATACGAATGAAAAAAATGCTATTAGCGCTCAGCCTGTCTGGCGCACTTCTTGGCGGATCAGTTGCGTGGGCAGAAGAAAACGTAGCTGAGCCTGCATCTACAGCTGTTGCAACGGCAAGTGATGTGACTGCAACAGTCGCCGATACATCGGCAACCGTTGTGCCTGAAACGGTGACTGCCGCAGCTGCTCCAGCAGAGGCAGAAAAACCAACTTTAAATACAGGTGATACAGCGTGGATTCTTGTATCTACAGCACTTGTATTGCTGATGACAATTCCCGGTTTAGCATTGTTCTACGGCGGTATGGTTCGTAAGAAAAATGTGCTTGCTACCATGGCGCAAAGCTTTACGGCCGCAGCAGTGGTCAGCATCGTATGGGTGGTCATTGGTTATTCACTTGCATTTGGTTCTGGTAACGCTTTTATTGGTGGTTTCGATAAAATCATGTTATCTGGAATTACAACAGATGCGCTGAGTGGCACAATTCCAGAAATTCTTTTCGTTATTTTCCAAATGACTTTTGCGATCATTACCGTTGCCATCATCAGTGGTTCTGTGGCTGATCGTATGAAATTTAGTGCTTGGATCACATTCATTACGATTTGGGTCATTATTGTTTATGCACCGATTGCACACTGGGTGTGGGGTGGTGGCTGGTTAATGAATGATGGCGCGCTTGATTTTGCTGGTGGTACTGTTGTTCATATTAACTCGGGTGTTGCCGGTCTAGTTGCTGCGTATTTACTGGGTAAACGTATGGGCTTAGGCAAAGAATCTATGGCACCACATAACTTAACTTTAACTGTATTGGGTGCAAGCTTGGTATGGGTCGGTTGGTTTGGTTTCAATGGTGGTTCTGCTTTAGGTGCCAATGGTTCAGCAGCGTATGCTTTGGTCACAACTCAAATCGCGGCCGCAGCGGCAGCAATTGCTTGGTTAGTGGTTGAAAAAATTGTTCGTGGTAAAGGTTCAGTATTGGGTGCAGCATCGGGTGCAGTTGCTGGTCTGGTTGTGATTACGCCAGCAGCAGGTTTTGTGACGGTAAGTGGTGCGTTGATCATGGGCTTAATCGGTGGTGTGGTGTGCTTCTGGGGGATCTCAGGTCTTAAACGTATCCTTAAAGCAGATGACTCCTTGGATGCATTTGGTTTACATGGTGTAGGTGGTATTGTTGGTGCGATTTTAACAGCTGTATTTGCCAGCTCATTCATTATGGGCGACAAAGCACCGACAGATGTCATGCATCAATTATGGGTACAAGTTGAAGGTGTGTTAGCAACAATCGCATACTCAGCAGTTGTGACCTTTATCCTACTTAAAATTATCGATGTGGTGATTGGGATCCGTGTTGAATCTGATGATGAACGTATGGGTCTTGATTTAAGCCAACATGGCGAACGTATCGAATAATCAATCTAATTAGAATAATAACTATATATAGTATAAAACAGTCCGTAAGGGCTGTTTTTTTTCCATATCTTGCGAAAGGCTCAACAAAATCTGGTTTTTTTGCTACACTAGCTGAAATCATGAATTTTGTTCAATAAAACCACTATGCATTGTCCATTTTGCAACGCTGCAGATAGTAAAGTAATCGACTCTCGTTTGGCCGCTGAAGGTAGCCAGATTCGTCGACGTCGTGAATGTATCAGTTGTGGCGAACGTTTTACGACATTTGAGAGTTATGAAGTGGTCATGCCACGCGTGACCAAGTCAGATGGTAAAAATGAACCGTTTGACGAAGCAAAATTACGACGTTCTTTAATGCACGCCTTACAAAAAAGACCGGTGACTCAAGAACAGATTGAAACCGTCATTAGTGATATTCAATTGCAAATTCGCCGCCTCGGTGAACGTGATGTACGTTCACGCACCATTGGTGAAATTGTCATGAAATCGTTGTTTGCATTGGATCATGTGGCTTATGTGCGTTTTGCGTCGGTGTATCAGGATTTCCAAGATATTGATGCGTTTCGTCATCAAATTGAACAAATGCAAGATCGTGGGCAAGACCACTAATTTTATTTTTGAACGTTATTGATTAGGAATTTTATGTCTGAGTTTGATTCAAATTCTAAACCCGAAGATTATGTCAACATAGATCAGGTTTGGATGCAGAAAGCAATTGAGCTCGCGAAGCTTGGACAATATTCCACACGACCAAACCCGAACGTCGGTTGTGTCATTGTAAAAGATGGGCAATGGGTGGGAGAGGGTTTTCATCCTAGAGCTGGTCAGCCACACGCCGAAGTTTTTGCCATGCGTCAAGCAGGCGAGTCTGCCAAGGGCGCAACCGCTTATGTCACTTTGGAACCTTGTGCGCATTATGGCCGTACACCGCCTTGTGCCAAAGGCTTGGTTGAAGCAGGTGTCAGCAAAGTTGTTGTTGCATGTGCTGATCCAAATCCTTTGGTGGCGGGAAAAGGCGTGGATATTTTACGTCAGGCAGGGATTGAGGTTGAAACAGGGGTTTGTGAGCAACAAGCGGCACAACTCAATCAAGGTTTTTTAAAAGCAATGGCAACGGGTGTGCCTTATGTACGGTTAAAGGTTGCGTCAAGTTTAGATGGCCGTACGGCAATGGCGTCTGGTGAGTCTAAATGGATCACTGGGGCTGAATCACGTCAAGATGTTCAGCATTGGCGGGCCATTTCAGGCGCAGTGATTACTGGGATTGATACCATTTTGGCAGATGACCCTCAATTAAATGTGCGTTCATTGGGCGATATTGATATTGCAACGATTGTCCAACCTAAGCGGGTGATTTTAGACCGACAAGGGCGCTTGCCACTCAATGCTCAAATTCTTAGCGCGCCTGAAACAGTGATGGTCATGGGACCATTTCGTCAAGAACTTGCCAAGCTGGGCGTGGTACAATTAGAAGTTCAATCTTTAAAAGATTTGCTTACGACTTTAAAAGATTTCCAAATTTACGATGTGTTGGTTGAAGCAGGTGCGACATTATCTACTGCATTTTTGCAGGAAAAGCTGGTGGATGAATTAATCAGTTATGTTGCGCCAACCTTTTTAGGACAATCAGCACGTGCCATGTTCAATGCCGAATTTGAAACGATGGCACAACAATTACGTTTTAAGTTACAAGATGTTCATCAGTTTGGTGATGACATTCGCTTAAGACTTATCCCTTCACAAGAGTCAGTATGAATCCAGAGTCAACATCATCGGTTTACCATAAACGTCGTCATGCTGCGCGTACAACAGATGAATATCTTTTTCATCAGTTGGTTCCCTATCTGGGAAACAAACGTCGTTTGTTGCATCTGATTCTTGAAGCGCTTGAAATCACAGGTACTTTGAATCCTAAGGGTAAACGTGCCCCGATTTTTGCCGATTTTTTTGCCGGTAGTGGGGTGGTTTCACGTTTAGCACGTCAAAATGGCTATCGGGTGATTGCCAATGACTGGGAACCGTATAGTCATGCATTAAATCATGCCATTTTGGCATGCACAGATGCACCAGCATTTAAAGAATTGGGTGGGTATCAAAAAGCCATCGATTATTTAAACCGTTTACCTGAAGTGAAAGGATGGGTTACGCATAACCTTTGTCCGCGGAATGATGAAATTTATGACCCCGCACGAGACCGTTTGTTTTTTAAACGCCGTAATGGGATGCGTATAGATGCAATTCGCCAGCAAATTGCCACTTGGCAAGCACAGGGTGCAATTGATGATGTAGAAATGAGTGCCTTATTGGCACCTTTGCTCTATTCAGCAAGTTTTGTCAGTAATACCAGTGGTGTATTTAAAAGCTTCCATCATGGTTGGGGTGGTAAGACTCAAACTGCGCTGGAACGGATTGAGTCGTTATTGTGGCTTACCCCCAGCCGCTTTAGTGAAGTTGGGCAGAATAAACAGAAAACCCCAATGGCAGAAGTGTGGTGTGTTGATGCACAACACTTGGCAAATCAAATGAGTGGTTTTGAAGTCGATGTGGCCTATTTAGATCCACCGTATAACCAACATGCTTATAGTAGTAATTATCATGTACTTAACTCGCTAACACTGTGGGATCAAGTTGATTTACCGACACCGGATACCAAAGGTTTTAAAAGCGGGATTGACCGTGCATGGCGTAAAGAACGTCCTAGTCCTTATAATTCTTCTAAGCATGCACAAGAAGCTTATGAGAATTTGTTGGAAACCATTAATGCGCGCTATATTCTCACCAGTTACTCAACCGATGGAAATATTGAGGCCAAAGACTTATTGGCGGCCAATCTGAAACGTGGCAAAGTCACCTTATTGACTCAGGATGTGCCTCGTTATCGTGTTAGTAAACAGCGTCAGTCTGAACGTGCACGTGTGCTTGAGTTTATTGTGATCACCGATACCCATGCCAAGTCAGGACCACCATTGCGTCAGCTGTTGGGGCAACTTTATCATTTTGCGGAATTGGGTGGTGTGGATACTTCAGGTGTAAGTACACAACTGGCCTTATGGTAACAACTCGCCTTTACCATTAAAATATGGGGCGAGTGCAAAATAAACACGATTGAACTTCATCAGTTCCTCTCACTGCAGCAGTAGGTAGAATTATGTTCACAGGTATCATTGAAAGTTTGGGTAAAGTTGAGAGTTTACAAAATGTAGGCGGTGATGTGCGCTTACGTATTCAGACAGACTTGGATATGTCTGATGTACATTTGGGCGACTCTATTGCAACCAATGGCATCTGTTTAACTGTGATCGACTGGGGTGAAAACTGGTACGCTGCTGATGTATCCCGTGAAAGCTTAAATCGTTCGACTTTAGCAAGTTGGAAAGCGGGGCAAGCGGTCAATGTGGAAAAAGCAATGTTGCCGACAACACGCTTCGGTGGACATATCGTCAGTGGACATGTCGATGCTGTGGGTGAAATCACCGTAGTGCGTTCAGATGCTCGCTCACTGTATTTCGAAGTCACTGCACCTGTTGAAATTGCTAAATATTTGGCTGAAAAAGGGTCTGTGACTGTAGATGGAATTAGCCTCACCATCAATCATTTACGTGGAAATATCTTAAGTTTAAATTTAATTCCACACACTGCTGAACGGACCAATATTGCAACGTGGAAAGTGGGCTCTCAAGTCAATTTAGAAGTCGATGTATTGGCACGTTATATAGAAAGGTTGTTGCTTGGTGATAAAGCTGCTGAGCCAAAAGCAGAGTCTAAACTCAGTATGGAATTTCTGGCAGCCAATGGTTTTTTAAAGTAAATAAAAACCGAACCCGATTAAAAAAGCCTAATTTATTTAGGCCTTTTTAATATATACATGATTAAATTAGGCTAATATATCGTGAATTCTTTTGTAAGAGAGTTGAGTATTGCTTGAATTTTTATTGCATTTAGAACAATTATTGCCCACTTTTTTAGAAAATTACGGGCTGTGGATTTATGCCATTTTGTTTCTAATCATTTTTGCAGAAACTGGCTCAGTCTTTATGTTTTTTCTCCCAGGCGATAGTTTATTGATCGCTGTTGGTGCTTTATGTTCTACCGCTGAATCTGTGCATTTGCACTATATGGGTGTGTTGCTGATTATTGCTTCAATTTTGGGGTATATGGTGAACTATTATACGGGACGTGCGCTAGGTTTTAAGTTTTTCCACGCGCATTCACGTTGGTTTAAGCCTGAATATATTAAAAAGACCAACCATTATTTTGAAAAGCATGGTGGGAAAACCATTCTGGTTGCCCGTTTTGTACCTTTTGTTCGTTCTTTTGCTCCTTTTGCAGCGGGTGCAGGGCATATGAAAATGCCAGTATTCATGTTGTATAACATTTTAGGCGGATGGATTTGGATTGCGCTGTTGCTTGGTGCGGGTTATGGCGCGGGTAATTTATTATCCTTACTGCTCGATTCATTTTAATCAGATTCAATCCGTCATAAACCGCCCTGATGAATAAGCCGAATGCTGATCCTCAACATTCGGCTTATTTATATTGAGAATAGAATAAAACCATGAGTGGTTTTATTTAATAAATTAGCTGTATTTATTAAAATAATCTGCTGCTATTTTTACGCACTGACACAAAAAAATAGCCAGAAAGTGCAAACAGAAAAAGCTTTCAAATCGCCAAAGTGCTAACATTTTGCAAGTTTTAAAATCTTAATGCTGGTGAGCAAAAATGTTAATACAACGTGGTGGGTTAAAAGTTGTGGCTGGGCTTGGAATTTCAGGCGTTTCAGCCGTAAATTTTCTTCATGAAAATGGCTACCGTGTTGCAGTCACAGATTCTCGTGAAGTCCCACCAGGACATGAGCAAATTCCAGCAGCAGTTCAAACCAGCTTTGGCCAACTCGATCAAGATTTACTTTTACAAGCTGAAGAAATTGTCATTAGCCCGGGGTTAGATCCTCAGTTGCCAGCAATTCAAGCTGCGATTGCAAAAGATATTCCCGTCATCAGTGAAATTCAAATTCTCCGCCGTGCTACAGATAAACCGATTGTGGCGATTACTGGTTCAAATGCAAAAAGTACCGTGACCACTTTGATTGGTTTAATGGCACAAGACGCAGGGGTTAAGGTTGCGGTAGGGGGTAACTTGGGGCGTCCAGCTTTGGATTTAACCCATGATGATCCAGACGTTTATATCCTTGA
This sequence comes from Acinetobacter sp. CE-15, assembly GCF_051059255.1. NCBI lineage: Bacteria > Pseudomonadati > Pseudomonadota > Gammaproteobacteria > Moraxellales > Moraxellaceae > Acinetobacter > Acinetobacter sp. CE-15. The sequence continues at coordinate 245,296 of NZ_CP192737.1, forward strand.
ACTTTCCAGCTTTCAATTGGAAGCAACCTCAAGTTTAAATGCAGAAGTGGCTGTGGTCTTGAACATGAGTGAAGATCACTTGGACCGTCATGGGGATATGGCAGGTTACCATGCGGCAAAACATCGTATTTTCCAAGGTGTGAAAAAAGTCGTATATAACCGTGACGATTCATTGACGCGTCCATTGGTGCCAGATGTCACACCAATGCAAAGCTTTGGGCTCAATGCACCTGATTTAAAACAATACGGTATTCTAAGAGAAGATAACGGTACGATTTGGTTGGCGCGAGGTCGTGAGCGTTTACTTAAAAGTTCAGAGATGTATATCCAAGGAACGCATAATGTTGCCAATGCTTTGGCATGTTTAGCTTTGGGTGAAGCGATTGGTTTACCAATGGACAAAATGCTTGAAACCTTAAAAACCTTTAAAGGTTTAGAGCACCGTTGCGAATTCGTTAAAGAAGTGAATGGCGTTCGTTATTATAATGATTCTAAAGGCACCAATATCGGTGCAACTTTAGCAGCATTGGACGGCTTAGGTGCTGCAATTGAAGCTCAAGGTGGTCAGGTTGCAATTATTTTGGGTGGTCAGGGCAAAGGGCAGGACTTTACTGCACTACGTGAGTCTCTGCAAAAATATGCCAAAGTTGCGGTACTGATGGGTGAAGATCGCGCAATCATTGAAAATGCCATTGCAGGGACAACAACGCTGCTACATGCAGCATCTTTGCAACAAGCTGTAGAACTTTGTCAACAACATACGCATGCGCAAGATGTAGTGCTATTATCACCTGCATGTGCAAGCTTTGATATGTTTACAGGCTATCCTGAGCGTGGTCATCGCTTTGTTGAATATGTAAATGCTTTAAACTAAAAAGAATCATAAGGAAATAAGTATGGCTGGGTTAGCTCAGACGACTATAAGTAAGATTCACCAAGTGTATGATCGCTGGATGCCAAAATTGCCGGCAGAGATTACACCGCGTAATGTACTGATATTCTGCGTCATTTCATTGTTGTGTATTGGTACGGTGATGGTGGCTTCGGCTTCAATGCCTTATGCCGAACGAATGCATGAAAACGAATTTCACTATGTGATTCGTCATGCAATTTCGATCGTGGTGGCTTTTGTTGCGGCGGCAATTACCTATCGAGTTTCACTCAACCTTTGGTTTAAAAATACCTTTCCATTGTGGTTGATCACCATTGCTTTATTACTCGCCGTCTTGGTGGTGGGTACAGAGGTCAATGGTTCAACACGTTGGATTCGTGTAGGTGGATTTACCTTGCAGGCAACCGAAGTCGCCAAGGTGATGATGGCCATATTTACCGCAGACTATGTGGTTCGTCGTGCTGAAGAAGTCCGTAATAATATTAAGGGCTTGGTACGTCTAGGTGTGGTGATGTTGCTGACGGTCGGACTGATTATTGCAGAGCCTGACTTAGGGGCAACAGTGGTAATTGCTGTTTCGATGCTGGGTGTGTTCTTCTTGGCTGGTGCACCCATGATCCAGTTCGGCTTTGCATTTGGTGCGATTCTGGTGGCATTTGTATCCTTAATCGTGTTTGAACCATATCGCTATGAACGCTTAATGTCATTCTCAAACCCTTGGGCTGATCCGTTGGGCTCAGGTTATCAATTGTCGAATGCCTTGATGGCCTTTGGTCGTGGTGAATGGTTTGGGGTGGGCTTAGGGCATAGTATTCAAAAAATGTCTTATCTGCCTGAAGCACACACTGACTTTATGTTGGCAATTTTAGGTGAAGAATTCGGTTTTTTTGGTATTTCGACCGTTTTGCTACTCTCGTTTGTGATGTTGATTTGCTGTATTCGTATCGGTCAGCGTGCGCTCAATCATCAATATTTGCGCGCAGGTTACTTGGCTTACGGGATCAGTATTATTTTCTTATTACAGATTTTGGTGAATGCCGGTATGAATATGGGCATGTTACCGACCAAGGGGCTGACACTTCCATTTATTAGTTATGGCGGTTCATCTTTAATTATGTGTGCGGTGATGATCAGTTTAATTCTCAAAATTGATGCAACCACCAAGGATGCCAATCCAGCGCGAGAAGAGTCTAGTTTTTAATTTTTTATTGAACTTAAATAGACTAGCCATTTGATCACAAATGGCTTTTTTTATGGGTAATTTATTTTGGATTTTGCGTATTGCAATATTTTAATGCCGACTGGGTGGTCTTAAATTTTACCCAATCCCAAGTTTGATAACCGGACTCACTCAGTCCTAATACATCTATCGCTGTTGGGGAATAATAAAACGAAGTTTCCAATACACCATTGGCATAAATCTTGATCTGATGTTTTCTTGGGGTATTTGCAAATTTAAGTTTGATTGGGGTTTTGTGATCGACCTTGATGATTGCAGAGCGATCAACTTGAACTGAATAAGTTGGTAATGGTTTACCCCATTGTTCACGTGGTGCGCCACTCATTTCATCAACAACAGCAGTTTTAGAAATCGGGGAAATACATAAAATTGCCATTTGCGCATAGACCTGTGTAAGGCCCATGAGCATGAGAAAACTCAGCGTTATTAGATTTTTTAAAAGGTTCATCTCAATCCTGAATGATGTTGGTATTCTTATGTTGGTATTGTTGTTTAATCTGGGATTACTGATAAATGGATTGTAGTGTTGTCCCGTGAGGAATGCGAGAGATATCCCATTGAGCGACAGCTTGAGCCAACATGAGATCTGGCTGATCTAGGTCTACTGGAGCTTGTCCAAGTGCTATAATCGCTTGTAACAGCAATTCAGGTGCATGTTTGAGATCAAGCGCTTGCGCTAGGTTTTGTTTAGAGAGTTTCTGCCCCAAATGATTCATGGCGAGGGGTAAGTGCATATATTCAAGAACGGGATAACCCAAAAGCTGCCCTAGCCAAATTTGACGTTCAGTATTATCCAATAAATCCGCACCACGCACGACATGGCTGATTTCTTGTAAATAATCATCGACAACGACTGCCAGTTGGTAATTGATAATGCCATCACGACGCTTTAGTACAAAGTCACCTAAATCGTATTGTAGGTTCGCGCAATGTTGTCCTTGTAAGCGGTCATTGAAACAAATGTTTTGATCAGAAACTTTTACACGAATGGCTTGGTCTTGAAAGTCGAGCTGTTTGTCTCGGCAGGTGCCAGCATAGATATGATTTGAGCCTAATATTTTACGGGTACATTCACAGGCATAAACACAATGTTTTTGTTTGAGTTGTTCGATTACAGATTGATAAATGTCTAAGCGATGTCGTTGATAAATGATTTCATCATCAGATTGGAAGCCAAAAGCATCTAGGCACTTTAAAATATGCTGTTCACTATCTGGGTAAATACGAGGGATATCCGTGTCTTCGATACGGACGATCCATTGCCCATGATGCGCTTTCGCATCGCAATAGCTCGCGACAGCGGTCACTAAGGAACCAAAATGTAACGGCCCTGTGGGGGAGGGTGCAAACCGACCTTTGTATACGGTACTCTTCCTCCCTCCCTTTGGAAAAGAGAGGGTTGGGGAGGAATTTGACACAGTATTAACCGTTATTTTGCTTCTCTTTGATCTCTGCAAGGGTTTTACAGTCGATACATAAAGTTGCAGTTGGTCGTGCTTCTAAACGGCGTAAACCAATTTCGATACCGCAAGTTTCACAGAAACCATAGTCATCATTTTTAATCGCTTCAATAGATTGCTCTATTTTACGAATAAGTTTACGTTCACGGTCACGGGTACGTAATTCAATGGCAAACTCTTCTTCTTGCGTCGCACGGTCATTTACATCAGGTAAAGAAGAAGATTCATCTTGCATTGTATTTAGGGTGCGATCCACTTCCGACATCAATTCTGCTTTCCATGCCAGCAAAATTTTACGAAAATGTTCGAGTTGCCCCTCAGACATGTATTCTTCATTTTTCTTTGGCTGATAAGGCTCGATACCGAATAGACTTGCTGTAGTACCGTTTTCATTGGTCTTCGGCTTGGTTTTACGCACTCGCTTTACAGACTTATCATCTGCAATTGCTGTTTGTTCTTCCAAGACTTGATTTTGGTTGTCATTCGCCATAAAGGGCATTCCTCATCATATACGTATTATCTATACGCAAAAAATATGGTGATATGCAAGTATTTTTATCACTACCAACAGAATGAATCTATCGGGGGCGTCATCATATAGATTTTTTTACCAAGATGAAAGTCACCTAACCCTGAATTCGACTTTCTGCATATCTCGTTGGACGAATAACTTAATAGAAAAAAACCAAAATGAAAAGCTAGTAACCTGAAATTTCTTCATTAATTGTAACTTTGAAGTGATCCAAGCGGTGTACAGAGGTCTCAAATTCACCATTGGCTTTTAAATGTAAGCAACGGTAACCAGGCGCAATCGGATCAAATGAAAACTCTTGGCTGAGGGGTTTAAATTGTACACACGTGGCAGGAGTAGAAATAAACTGTATTCCATTCCACACATTATAGGATTCTTGATGAACATGCCCATGTAACACGGCTTTGATGTTATCAAAGGGTTCGAGTACGGCTTTTAATTCATCGGCATTTTTGAGCTTATGTTGATCGAGCCATTTGGAATGCATATCAAAAGGATTGTGATGACAGGCGATAAGGATAAATTTGTCACGCAATTGTTCCAATAGCCGTTTTAGATGGACCAATTGTTCCGTTTGAATGTTTCCATCGGTACGTCCACCCACAGCACTATTCAACAAAATGATACGCCATTGATCTAACTCAATCACTGCTGGAATAGGTTCTGGCGAATGGAACGGGAACAAGTTTATATTGTCGTGATTTCCCGGAATTTGGTAAAAATCGACACCAAAACGCTGCATATATTCTAAATAGCGCGCATAAGTTTCTGGAAATGCAGCTTGAGCCAAATCACCAGTATGTAAAATCAGATCGATATTTTTATAGCGTTGCTGAATATCATCCATGACGGCATGAAAGCTTTCTTCAGGATTAATCCCGACAAACTCTGCATCAGGTTTATCCATCAGGTGTGTATCTGTGATTTGGATAATCACTCTATCTTTATCTGTTTGCGGCAATATCTCTGATTGCATGCCTTTCCCCTAGACATCTTCAAATGCATGCAAGTGCTGTTGTAGCCATTGCAAAGCCATAATCACAGGTGCATTTTTTAAACGATTACTTTTTAATAATAGACTCAGATCTGAATAATCAATGATATGAAGTTGGATATTTTCACCTTCATCTGGCATACCAAACACACCACCTTCAGCAGGTAATGCGGCTTGCGCTACATAGAGATGAAAGATTTCATCACATGCGCCAGCAGATGGATAGAAGCTAAACAGGTGTTTGATTTGGTTTAATTCACATCCAGATTCTTCGATGCTTTCCCGTCGAATACAACTTTCTGGAGATTCATCTCCATCAAGTACGCCTGCAATGATTTCGAGTTGCCAAGGTGAAATTTCATCATCAATTGCCCCTACACGAAACTGTTCAATCAATGCAAATTTTTGTTGTTGATCATTATAAATCAGTACACCAGCAGCTTCTTTACGGCGAATTAATTCACGTTGAATGGCTGAGGTATATTCAGTTTGATTAAATAATCGGTGTCGCAAGCTCACTTTTTCGACTTGAACAAAACCTTTAAAGGCATATTCACGAGATTGTATTTCTACATCATTATGGGTGTAGGTTGCTTGCTGAATGATGTTCATGTGCACAGTTAGGATGAAACATATTCACTTCATCCTAACTGAGAAATAGTGAAAGACAAAAGTTTTTTTTAATCTTTACACTTTATGGTACAACTTTTGCCCTTGTTCCTGATAAACGGATTTCATGGTTTTGAGACCATCTTCTATAAGCGTTTCGCTATTTACAGGGTGGGCTGCATTTTGTTGATTTTGTGCATAATCTCGCACGTTTTGGGTGATTTTCATCGAGCAGAACTTAGGTCCGCACATTGAACAGAAGTGCGCAGACTTATGTGCTTCTTTAGGCATAGTCTCATCATGCATCGATCTTGCAGTATCAGGATCTAAGCTGAGATTGAATTGATCTTCCCAACGGAACTCAAAGCGTGCCTTAGATAAAGCATTGTCACGAACTTGTGCGCCCGGATGACCTTTGGCTAAATCCGCTGCATGGGCTGCGATTTTATAGGTGATAATCCCGTCTTTAACATCTTTCTTATTGGGCAGACCCAAATGCTCTTTGGGAGTCACATAACACAACATTGCAGTGCCGTACCAACCAATCATCGCTGCACCAATTGCCGAGGTAATATGGTCATAGCCTGGAGCAATATCGGTGGTGAGCGGACCAAGGGTATAGAAAGGTGCTTCCTGACAAACTTCAAGTTGCAAGTCCATATTTTCTTTGACCATATGCATTGGCACATGGCCTGGTCCTTCGATCATGACCTGAACATCATGTTTCCATGCCCGATGGGTTAGTTCACCTAAAGTGCGTAATTCGGAAAATTGCGCTTCATCATTGGCATCCTGAATACAGCCCGGACGTAAACCATCGCCTAAGCTGAAAGACACATCATAGGCTTTCATGATTTCGCAGATTTCATCAAAATGCGTATAGAGGAAGTTTTCTTCATGATGCGCCAAACACCATTGCGCCATGATCGAACCACCGCGTGATACGATCCCTGTTAAACGATTGGCTGTCATCGGCACATAACGTAATAAGACCCCAGCGTGAATGGTGAAATAATCGACACCTTGTTCAGCTTGTTCAATCAGGGTGTCTTTAAAGATTTCCCATGTCAGGTCTTCAGCAACACCATCGACTTTCTCAAGTGCTTGATAAATTGGCACCGTACCAATTGGAACTGGTGAGTTGCGGATAATCCATTCACGGGTTTCATGGATATTTTTACCCGTCGATAAGTCCATGATAGTGTCAGCACCCCAACGGGTTGCCCAAGTCATTTTCGATACTTCTTCATCGATTGATGAACCTAAAGCTGAGTTGCCAATATTGGCATTGATTTTTACCAAGAAATTACGCCCAATGATCATGGGTTCGCATTCAGGATGGTTAATATTGGCTGGAATAATGGCACGACCTTCAGCGACTTCTTTACGCACAAATTCAGGGGTAATCTCCATGAGGTTGTGTGCACCAAAATTTTGTCCTACATGTTGGCGCATATCGACACCTTCATGCTGGCGCTGATTTTCACGAATCGCAATGTATTCCATTTCAGGCGTGATGATGCCTTGTTTGGCATAATGCATTTGTGTGACATTGTTGCCTGTTTTCGCACGACGTGGTTTTTGAATATGGGCAAAACGGATTTCAGCAGTACGAATATCTTTTAGACGTTCTTGGCCAAATTTAGAGGTTAAGCTGGCTAAATGTTCAGTATCGGCACGTTCTTCAATCCAAGTTTCACGGACATTGGGTAAGCCTTTATTCAAATCAATGTGTACGTTGGGATCGGTATAAACACCTGAAGTATCGTAGACCATAATCGGTGGGTTTTTTTCACCCCCTAGGCCTGTTGGTGTATCCGTGAGTTCAATTTCACGCATCGGTACTTGAATATCTGGGCGTGAACCTTGAATATAAACTTTTTTAGATGCGGGTAAAATTCGAGTCAGATCTTTGGCTTCTTGCTCGTGTTGAGCCAATTGATCAGCTGGGGATAGATTCGTTAATTGGTTCATTACAATGATCCTTATGAATGACATCAACGAATCAAGCACGACCAAAAACGGTGGCAAATTTAGTCTATTTTATCTGCTAAATCCATCATCAGAATAAAGCGCTATTGCGAAAAAATAGATAAACTATGGGCTGTCAGTTTTTAGATGCTTGATTCCTACGCAGGTCTTAACCTGATCAGGTTCAACGGTACTTTAGTTTAAGTTTTGGCAAGGAGATGCAAAACTGACTAAATCTCAGCGAGGAATTACTCGCGCTCCGTCAAGCGATGTTTAAATCTTAGCATGTTCTCATTAAAAATATGCTGGCATGCCGATATCAATTTCAATTATTTTTTTGAGTCAGAATTTCCTCAACAGATTTTCTAATTTTTTGTTCAAATGCCTCACGTTGTGCTCGGATCTCTTGCTGTTCAGGTGAGTTATCTTCAGGATACTGTCTAGATGGTTTTGGCATTTGCTGCCAAAGCGTTTCACTTGCGTTGATTAAATTCACAAATTTCTGTGCAGTTTGGCTACTTGCAGTTTTACTTTTTGCAATTTTTTCAATCGCTTTGATTGCTTGTTCATCTGCAATTTTATCGTCATCGAACCAAAGCGTACGGGTGTTGTCGTCGCCTTGAAAAAGTGCACTACGGTATTGTTCAATGTTCTCTACGACTTGAGGTTTAAAATGGTTGTTGGGGTAGTCTTTATTAAATTTTTCCCAATATAACAGTCGATTGGCTACTTCATCAAAACTAATTGCTAGCCCTGCATCCATAATATAGTTAGCACCTGTATACTCTTTACGGATCTGTTTAAAGTAGACCTGATCTGATTTTTCTAAATAGGGTGCAAAAATATCCAGATCATATTGTGGATGCTGTACAAAGGTGTATTCACCTTCACCGATATAAAATTTTGCTAAATATAAGTCCTTTGCGTGATCAACTAAATATTTCTCACGCGGTTTTAACTTTTTATACAGTTCTTGTTTTTGTTGAGCTGTCATAGACTGACCATCTGCAAGTGTATCGGTCATATATTGAAAGACTTCAGGCGAGGCATCGGCGATGAGTTTTTGATAAATGTTTTCAATTTTTGCTTGCCATTGATAACGTGTTTTTAACGGTGCAGATGCGAGGCATTTTTTTAGTAATTGATTGAGGTCATTTAAATCTTCAACGATGACCGTTTTTTCTAATTTTTTGATGCTTGTATCTATCTCGTTACAGTCTTGTGGAAGTGCTGGTATTTCAGCTGTACTGGTCTGAGTCGCTTTAGAAGCTGCTTTAGTTGTCTCAATTGTTTGATTGTTCTCGTGCTTTTGGCAAGCGCTGAATAGGGTACACAGGCAGAGTGTTGTGAGTGATAGATGTTGTTTTAAAGCTTTCATAGTATGACTGTTGTTGTGTATTTTTGAATGTCACAAGGATAATAAAAATTGAGCTAAAATAACATCTAACTGTTAGAACAAATCGCATCACTAAAGCAATCTTTTTTAACATGCTTAAAGTCGATCGGGCTTAAATTTAGATATTGATTGAGCTGGGACAGCGCCAATAATTGAGGGATATTTTCCAGTTTAGTGCGTTCTTTTTCACTAATTTGAATTTTTTGCTGCCTTTGCTCTTTGCTCATCGCTAAAAAATGAACAAACTTCTTGGCCTGAGCTGAAAGCTCACCATCATTGGATTTTGCCAAGCGTTCAATCACCAACCAGCTGGCTGCATCGATATCAGTTTGATTTTCAAAACTGCTCGATATAGGTGCTTCTTCAGTGCCTAAAAACAATAAACTGCTATAGGCATTTTTTAAGAACTGCGCATCATGTAAAAAAGGGCTATTGGGATAAGTTTGCAGATATTCTTGCCAAAACTTAGCTCTTTTTGCAATTTCTTCAGCCTCAATATCGGGTTTATGGTTTTTAAAAAGCGGTTGGGTATTTTGTTGTGCAAGATTTTCGATAAAAACTTGTTCAGGTGCAGTCAGATATGGCGCGAAAACTTTTGCTAAATATTGCGGGCTTCTTCGATAGACAATTTTATCATCTGTTTGTTCGGTCAATTCGATATACGCTTGGCCTTTGTGACGTAATAAATATTGGTCACGCAGATTAAGTTGTTCAAATTTACTCTGTTGAATGGTCGGGTATGCAGCTTGATCTAAAGCATAGTTTTCAAATGCTTGTTGTTGTTCTGAAGTGCGCTCAATTTGTAAAAATTGTTGATACATACGTTTCGACTGATGCATCAATTCCATTTGTTCCGCAGGTTTCATCAAGGGCAAACACATACGAATATCTTGATTGACTTGTTCTATCGCAAGCGTGGTTCTTTTTGCATTGATTGCCAGCATCTCATTTTTGAGATTTTGGCAAATTTGGGTTAAATCAGGAATTGGATTTTCTTTTTGCGGCGCTTCTTTAGATTCTTTGACAATGTCGGTTGTGGGTTTTTGACACGCGATAACCACCATGCAACTCAAGATAACGAGTATGCCTGAAATGAGAAAATGAAGGATATTGCGAGGAAATTTCATTCGACCAGCATTTAAAAGAAGCTCAGTTTTGTTCGATGCCATTGTCGCTGAATCGAGGCTAAATAAATGAAATATTTTGTAGTTTTGTGATAATGAAACGTTACTTTTTGCAAGAAACTGAGTCATGTGTCTGATTTAAGATCTGCAAAAATTAACCTGAGTACAGCATCGTGAATTTGCGATAAATGGATGCTCACAGCAAAGTGACATATGTAAATTCAGCAAATTGTAGTAGTATCTTTACTCTAAATTGCTTTGATCAGAAGTGAAATGAGCGATATTGAGAAATTCATTTGAAAGAAAAATACTTGTCATAAAACATTCATAATGAATATGCTTTAATATTAACCCATAAAAATAGTTTTTGTTGCGTGTGGAGCATCTGACCTTGAGCCCAAGTAATCCTGTATTAAACCATCATATATCTTCTCAATTTAATGAGGACTTACAGGATGTGAATACCAAATTTATGACCATGGGCGGTTTGGTAGAACAACAAGTCGCAAATGCAGTGCATGCTTTATTGGATACCAATGCCAATATGGCGATTGATGTTCAATTTCAAGACAATACAGTCAATCGTTATGAACGAGAAATTGATGAAGCACTGACTTTGATTTTGGCACGTCGTCATCCAGCTGCAATCGACTTACGTATGGTGATTGCCATGAGTAAAGCCAATACCGATTTAGAACGTATTGGTGATGAAGCTGCAAAAATTGCCCGTATTGCACAGACTTTATGTGAAGAGGGTGAATCGCCGCGTGGCTATATGGAAACACGGCATATTGGCAATCAAGTGCGTGTCATGATTCATGATGCTTTAGATGCTTTTGCGCGTGTAGATGCAGAACAGGCATTAAAAGTTTTGTTGGCCGATGCCGATATTGACCGTGAATATCAATCCGCGACACGTACACTGATGACCTATATGATCGAAGATCCACGTCATATTAGTCGTGTCATCAATGTGATGTGGGTATTGCGTTCACTGGAGCGGATTGGTGACCATGCACGTAACATCTCAGAACAAGTGATTTATATGGCAAAAGGTTTTGATGCGCGACATACCAGTGTTGAAGAGATTGAACAAAAAGTTCAAGGTAAATAATTGAATTTAGAATAAGCAAAAAGACCTGAATGATTCAGGTCTTTTTATTTGAAAAGTTTAAGATCACAAAAAAAAATTACACTTGAGCGAGTGCTTGTTCTAAGTCTGCAATCAAGTCTTCAATATGTTCAATCCCCACAGATAAGCGCACCATATCAATACTCACGCCTGCTGCTTTTAACTCTGTTTCATTCAGTTGACGATGGGTGGTGGTTGCTGGATGACAGGCTAAACTTTTTGCATCGCCAATATTCACTAGGCGAGTAAACAGCTGTAATGCATCGATAAAACGGGTGCCACCTTCACGACCATCTTCAACACCAAAAGACAGAATTGCAGACGGTTTACCTTTGACGTACTTTTGTGCCAAAGCATGTTGTGGATGATCTTTTAAACCAGCATAGTTGACCCATTTTACTTTTGGATGTGCCTGTAAATATTCAGCAACTTTTTGTGCATTTTCAGTATGGCGTTCCATACGCAAATTGAGTGTTTCTAAGCCTTGTAAAATTAAGAATACGCTGAGCGGGCTGATCGCTGCACCTGTATTTCTTAATGGAACAACACGTGCACGGGCGATATATGCCGCAGCACCTAAAGCTTCTACATAATTTACCCCGTGATAACTTGGATCGGGGGTATTTAAGACTTTGAAGCGCTCGGGATATTTGCCCCAAGGGAATTTACCACTATCGACAATCGCACCACCAATTGAATTACCATGACCGCCAATATACTTGGTCAATGAATGCACCACGATATCTGCACCATGTTCAAAAGGTTTCAGTAGGGCAGGTGTTGCAACGGTATTATCCACAATCACGGGTACACCATATTCGTGTGCGATTTTAGCAATGGCATCTAGGTCAATAATATTACCCAACGGATTGCCAATCGACTCAACGAAAACCAACTTGGTTTTTTCATCAATCAAGCCGCGTAATGCTTCAGGATCTTGGTAATCAAAGAAACGCACTTCAATACCTTGTTTTGGCAAAGTGTGAGCAAATAAATTATATGTTCCACCATAAAGTGTTGAAACCGATGCAATATTGTCACCCGCTTCTGCAATGGTCTGGATAGAATAGGTGATCGCAGACATACCCGAAGCCAATGCTAAAGCACCAATACCGCCTTCAAGTGCGCTCAGACGTTGCTCAAGCACAGCGGTCGTTGGGTTCATGATTCGTGTATAAATATTACCCTGAACTTTAAGGTCAAATAGATCCGCACCATGTTGGGTATTATCAAAAGCATAAGAGGTGGTCTGATAAATTGGAACGGCGACCGCTTTAGTGGTTGCTTCTGGTTCATAGCCTGCATGTATGGCAAGAGTTTCGTCTTTATATGTCATGTTCTTCCGTCAACTTTTTATTAAATTTCAATAGAGTGTAACAAATAAATATATGAAGTAAACAAGGGTTTATATATTTTAAAATCATAAAAACAGATAAAGCCAACAATGCAGCCCGAGATAAATTGAGTTTCAACGAGGAAAAATAGACCGAATATCGCTGAGTTTGTGAGCTGTCATTGTGGTGTCATTTGCTGAAACTAGCATAACAAATTCCATAAATTCAGTTATTAAAAACACAATGAAAAAAGCAGCAATAAATAAACTGACCCGCCATAAAAGCACTTTAACTTTAGTCCTCTGTAGTTTACTAGGTTTGACCGCATGTTCTGATGATGATCAAGATTCAACAACACAGAAGACCTTAACCCAAAATATAACATTGGCATTTGGTGATGAAGCCTGTGTAATGGGGGGAACACGTATGCAGAGCGGTTTAGATCGCAATGGCAATGGCAAACTTGAAGCCAGTGAAATCACTAAAACCGAAAACAGTTGTAAGCCCAATTTGTTTGCACAAGGTGTAGCATTGCCATTTAACGTACTGGGACGTTACTCTGCGAATGGTACGACCATTGATAGCTCGTTTGATATTCGTCAGGGTGGTTTTGGTTCTGATGTTGCTGCACATCCAAGTAATAAAAAGCAATTCTATGCATTGACCGATCGGGGGCCAAATGCAGACTTTACTGATAAATTATATGGCGCTGGTAAGGTTTTCGCCATTCCAAACTATGTGCCGAAAATTGGTTTATTTGAAGTTCAAGACAATGGCACTGTGAAATTAATTAAAACCATCAATTTAAAAGATATTAATGGAAAAGACATCACGGGATTACCCAACACTTCTGCTTTAGGCGGCACAGGGGAAACACCGTATGATGTCAATGGGAAAGTAATTACTGTAGATCCAACCAAGCCTTACGATGTGGTGAATAATCCAATTCGATTGGATGATTATGGCTTGGATAGTGAAGGGCTCACTGCACTTAACGATGGAACGTTCTGGGTCAGCGATGAATATGGACCGCATATTGTGCATTATGATGCCAATGGTAAAGAAATAGGGCGTATCAACCCATTTAAGGCTGATAAACGCAACAATTGGACTTTGCCGAATGAGTTTAGCTATCGCCGTGCCAATCGAGGGATGGAGGGCTTAACCATTAGTCCAGACCAAAAAACTTTGGTTGGGATTATGCAATCGACCATGAGTTTACCAAATAAAAATGTCAATAAATCAACGTTGACGCGTATTGTGACGATTAATCTTGAAACAGGAAAAGTCGCACAATATTTATATCAGCAAGAGATAGCTGAAAATTCAAACTCTGCCATTATTGCCCTCAGTGCAACACAATTTCTGGTTTTAGAACGAGATGGATTGTTTTATAAAGATACGCCCAATGTGATGAAAAATGTCTATCGTATTGATTTAAGCAAAGCCACCAATTTAGAAGATATTCAAACACAAAATGATGTCAAACAAGATGAAAAGCTTGGTTTAACCATTGCGGGCAAGACCTTAGAAGAATACCAATTGGATAAAGGCTGGGACGGTTTAAAAGCATTTAATATTGTTCCAGCACCTAAAACATTGGTACTGGATATGGGGAAAGCGGTTAAATATCCACATGATAAAATGGAAGGTCTGTGGTTGATCAATAGTACGACACTTGGGATTTTAAATGATGACGATATGGGGCTTTGGAATAATGCCAAAGGCATGGAGCCAAAGTATCTGGATGCGGCACGTACACGTATTGATATCAATACCTTATACATCATGGATAAATTGAATTTAAAAGGCCAATAATTGCATAACAACAGCCGCCCAAGAGGCGGCTTTTTCTATAACCATCATTTAAAAATAATAGGTTCCTCAATGAAAAAAATAGCCATTCTCACCGTTCTAACAAGTTTAATCACTACAACTGCTTGGGCTGTACCGCAAGTGACATCGCGTGAATATAAATTGTTGTTACAGCCAGACAAATTTAGCTATGCCAATGAGTCCGCTAACGTAAATAGCTATATGCAACAAGCCAAAACGGTTATTGCACAACAAATTAACCGTACAGTTTCAGGAACGATGATCTTAGACAAGCAACGCCAAATACGTTTTTATGATTCACCCAGCAGTTGCCTACTCAATAATATGGGCTATAGCTTTCGAGAACGGATTGAAAACGGAGCATCTGAAGTGACGCTTAAATTTAGAAGCTATGATCATTATCTGTCTGATTTTTCCGATTTGAGTAGTTCGACTGCGGGAGCCAAAACCAAGCTTGAAGATGATATCACGCAAACAGCAACACAAGGATTTTTGGTGGGTTCTAGTAAATCCACCACAGTGGCAAATACACGGACAATCAATAAGTTTTTAGACATCCATACGCATTTTCCAAAATTTAAAGAAACCTTTGCCATCAGTGATAATCAGCTGTTATCACCTGTAGGTGGACTCACCATTTATGAACGAAGTTATCGTGGGGTCAGCATTGATTTAGGCGAGTTTGATGCAGAGGTAGATATGAGTTTATGGTATACCCAAGCACCCTATGCAGGATTAAAACCTGCTGTAGTTGAAGTCTCGTTTAAGTATCAAGATCCAAATGCAAATTACACCAATAAGGTTGTACAACGTGCTGCCATTAGTTTTTCTGCTTTGAAATCATTGTCAAACTACAATGCACCAAGTTCAACTCAAACCAAGACGCAATTTGTATATCAGTATCAGCCGAATTTTTGTTCGTGATCATGTGTGAGATCGCGATTTGATTACGTTTATCGGTGTGGAAAAATGTTTTCTTGATGCTTTTAAAATATCTCAATCAATTGGACAAATCTGAACAAAAATAGATAAATTCAGCGTATAATTGACGGTATTTATTTATTCGCATTTTGCGAATTTCTATTCATTATAGAGGAGTCCTACGTGGCCCAATATATTTACACGATGAACCGTGTGTCGAAGATGGTTCCGCCTAAGCGCGAAATCCTAAAAGACATCTCTTTATCATTTTTCCCAGGTGCAAAAATTGGTGTACTTGGTTTAAACGGTGCAGGTAAATCTACCCTACTCCGTATTATGGCTGGCGTAGATAAAGATTTCTCAGGTGAAGCTCGTGCGCAACCAGGTATTAAAATCGGTTATCTAGAGCAAGAACCACCATTAGATCTAAATAAAGATGTACGTGGAAACGTTGAAGATGGTTTACGTGAACCATTAGATGCATTGGCACGTTTAGACGAAGTTTTTGCTGAATATGCAGCTGAAGATGCTGACTTTGATGCACTTGCAAAAGAGCAAGAGAAATTAGAAGCAATTATCCATGCTTGGGATGCACACAACCTTAGCAACCAAATGGATCAAGCTGCAGCGGCATTGAATCTTCCAGCATGGGATTCTGACGTAAGCTTACTTTCAGGTGGTGAACGTCGTCGTGTAGCATTGTGTCGTTTGTTATTGTCTAAACCAGATATGTTATTGCTGGACGAACCGACTAACCATTTGGATGCAGAATCTGTATCTTGGTTAGAACGTTTCTTAAAAGACTTTGCTGGTACAATTGTTGCGATTACCCATGACCGTTATTTCTTGGATAACGTTGCAGAGTGGATTCTTGAGCTTGACCGTGGACATGGTATTCCTTACCAAGGTAATTATTCTTCTTGGTTGGAACAAAAGAATGCACGTTTAGAGCAGGAAAATAAACAAGAAGAATCTTTTGCTAAAGCATTGAAAAAAGAATTGGAATGGGTTCGTTCAAATGCTAAAGGTCAGCAAAAGAAAAACAAAGCACGTATGGAGCGCTTTGAGGAGCTTAACTCACGTGAGTTCCAACAACGTAATGAAACCTCTGAAATCTATATTCCACCTGGTCCACGCCTAGGGAATAAGGTTGTAGAAGTTGAAGGCATCAGCAAATCGTTTGATGGCCGTCTACTTTATGAAAACTTATCGTTCACAGTACCACCAACTGCGATTGTTGGTATCGTTGGTCCAAACGGTGCGGGTAAAACCACTTTATTCCGTATGATGACAGGCGAACAGCAACCAGATACCGGTACAGTTGTATTGGGTGAGTCTGTAAAAGTTGCTTATGTTGGTCAGATTCGTGACACTTTAGATAACAATAAAACAGTTTGGGAAGAAGTTTCTGGCGGTTTAGATATCTTAAGAATTGGCGAATACGAGATCGCATCTCGTGCCTATATCGGTCGCTTTAACTTTAAAGGTCAAGATCAGCAAAAACGTGTTGGTGAATTGTCAGGTGGTGAACGTAACCGTTTACAACTTGCGAAGATCCTTCAGATGGGCGCCAACGTAATCTTACTGGATGAGCCATCAAACGACTTGGATATTGAAACTTTACGTGCACTAGAGGATGCAATTCTTGTATTCCCTGGTACTGTCATGGTGGTATCGCATGACCGTTGGTTCCTTGACCGTATTGCTACACATATCTTGTCATTTGAAAATGAACAGCCAGAATTCTACGAAGGTAACTATGCTGAATATGAAGCATATCGTTTAGCGCGTTTGGGTGATGCTGCTGTGCAAAAACGTACCAAATACAAAAAAATTGGTGGTTAATCACTAATTTTGTAGATCAAAAAAACCAGCTTTCGAGCTGGTTTTTTATTGTAAATAAAGCCGATAAAGTTGGTGTTGTGCTTCGAGATGACCTTGATTGGCGGCAAGCAACAACCATTTGTATGCATTCTTTTTATCTGGCGATAGGCCGAGCTGGCCTTGTAGGTAAATCATGCCCAATTTATATTGGGCCGTGCTATATCCTTTAAGTGCTGAATGTAAAAAATACCAAATCGCGTTGCGTTGATATTTTTGGATTTTTTCACTTAACAGCTGATCCAAATCAAGAGGGTCACGCTGGTTAAGCGCCAGATGTTCATAACTGGTTGCACGGTGGTAAGTATGCATTGATTCAGACATTTTAAATGTATGATAGGAACTGGAATAATGATATTTATGGCTGACGATTTGGTTGAGCTTCCGTATTATTTTTATTAAATCCATATTGATTCACGCTTATTTTTATGAAATTACCCTTATAAGATTAAAGCAAATAACCAGAATAAGTAATCCCAATAACCATGATTTTTTTTCATATAAAAGTATTGCTAAACTGATTCGAGATTAATCATTTATTCAATTTTTGATGGCAGTAGGCTTCTTTGAAATTTTTTTAAAACCATAAATCAATAAACAGCCCCCTCACCCTAGCCTTCTCCCAAAAGGAGAAGGGACTTTCAATACCAATATGATTCACTCTAAATGATCGTTTTTTGATTGATGAACTAGTAGGCCTATTGAGTTTAAGGCTTGGTACTTTGTATAAAATGAGCTACGAGGAGCTATTTAAAATCATATAGATTTTTTATCATTTTTATCTTGGTGTTTTAATTCTCGATATTTTAATTTTTGCTATTTGAATCAGGCTAAATCAATTGCATATATAAAAGAATGCCAAAATAACATTCTTCTATATATGTGCGCTCACAATTAATTAAAGACGCATCTCAATCCCTTGTTCAGCAAGGTATTGTTTCGCTTCAGGAATAGAGTATTGACCAAAATGGAATATCGAGGCTGCCAATACAGCATCGGCACCACCTTTTAAAATACCATCTGCTAAATGTTGTAAATTACCCACACCGCCTGATGCAATGGTCGGAATGGTGACACGATCATTGATTTGACGCATTAGACCAATGTCATAACCCGCTTTCGTCCCATCTGCATCCATAGAGGTAACCAACAATTCACCTGCACCGAATTCTGCCATTTTGACCGCCCATTCAATTGCATCTATGCCTGTTGGTTTACGGCCGCCATGGGTGAAAATTTCCCATTTATTTTCACCCGTTCTTTTCGCATCGATTGCCACAACAATACATTGTGCACCAAAGCGCTGAGACGCTTCTTGAACGAACTCAGGATTAAATACCGCAGCAGAGTTGATGCTGACTTTATCTGCGCCTGCATTTAATAACAAACGAATATCTTCAACTTTACGAACACCACCACCGACTGTAAGTGGAACAAACACACTTTCAGCCATACGTTCAACCGTACGGTAAGTGGTATCTCGGCCATTTGATGTTGCGGTAATGTCTAAAAAGGTGATTTCATCTGCACCTTGCTCATTATAACGACGGGCAACTTCTACAGGATCTCCTGCATCACGGATATCCAGAAACTGGACACCTTTCACCACACGACCATTATCTACGTCCAGGCAAGGAATAATACGTTTAGCGAGCATAATTTTTTCCAAAAATAACAGGCGATTATGAAAGTTCGTGACTTAGGTGCTACACCTCGATAGTCGAAGCGGTTATTCTATCAAACTTATGTAAGTTTTTTCGCAGGTTTTCTATGTCGGTTTATACCACTTTGAGTTTAAAAGAAGTTCAGCACTTTGCAGCACCTTATGGATTAGAGGTGGTTGAACTTAAACCAATTCAAGGCGGTGTGCAAAATACCAACTATTTTATCATTTGTGCTGATGGAACACAGTTTGTATTAACATTATTTGAAAATATGGATGCACAAGCAGCAGGGGAGTTAATTCCTGTCTTAGAACACTTGGGGCAACAAGGTTTGGCAGTTCCTGTTCCGTTAAAACATAGCGGTCAGTCGATTCATAGCTTAAAAGATAAGCCTGCACAAATTGCGCCACGGATGTCAGGTAAACATCCGATGCCCTCTACACTCGCTCAAGTTGAGCAAATTGCTGTAGCACAGGCCAAAATGCATGTGGCGTTACAAGACTTCCCATTACAGCGTCAAGTGGCGCGTGATCATGCCTATTGGTATAACGTTGCTCAACAAATTAAACCAACGTTGGATGTGGCTGATAGCGCTTTGCTGAATAACCTTTTAGGTTTATATGAAGCACTGACCATGATGTATCCAAATCGACCTAAAGGTTTTATTCATTCAGATTTGTTCCGTGACAATACTTTGTTTGAAGGCGATGAGTTAAAAGGCATTCTAGATTTTTATGAAATGAATCAAGATGAATTACTTTTTGATATTGCGATTACCTTAAATGACTTTTGCACAGAATATCCGAGTGTTCGCTTGAATGAAGCCAAAGCAACGGCTTTCTTAAATGCATATACTTCGATTCGTCCTTTGACTGAAGATGAAAGAGCTTGTTTAGAGTTATATTTGGCGATGGCTGCAGGTCGCTTTTGGATGATGCGTTTACAAATCGCTCAGATGAATGCCGCTGAAGCACGCACAGGTGATGATATTTTGCAGAAAAATCCGCAAGAAATGCGTAATATGTTGATTGAAAGATTAAAGTTCGTGACTGCTTAATAGTTTTTTGTGGGAAATAAAATGCGTGATCAAGGTCGTTTAGTTGAATGGTTCGATGATAAAGGCTATGGCTTTATTCAACCAAATGATGGTGTAAAAGATCGCGTATTTTTACACATCAAAGATTTTGCACAAAAAGGGCCACGCCCAATCGTGGGCTGTGCCCTTGAATATGTGGTCCAATTAGATGGTCAAGGGCGTTATAAAGCAAAACAAGTCACGTATTTAAAAGCCACACAAATGGCGAAAGTGACAAGCCAGCAAGCGGCTAAAGCCAAGCAGTTGCATGCAACAAAGCAGGCTAAATTACAGCCGATGCAAACTCTGTGCGCTGTTTATATTATTGCTTTGGCAATCTTGACCATAAGCGGTTTGCTCAATGGCATGTTTATTCTTTTTGTCAGTATTATCAATGTGATGACCTATTGGTTTTATGCACAAGATAAAGAAGCCGCGCAGAGCAATCAGCGTCGTGTTCCTGAAAATACCCTGCATATTTTAGCTTTTTTAGGTGGTTGGCCTGCAGCTTGGTTAGCACAGCAACGCTTACGACATAAAACACAAAAACAACCCTTTAAAAAGATTTATTTGTGTACCATATTCTTTAATATTTTATTGATTTTATGGTTAATTTCGCCTTTGAATATGTTTAAGATTTAAACGGGCGTTAGCAAATTTAAAAGGGCTTACAATGAATAATTATGTTGATCCAAATAATAGTAAATCTCTGACTTTAATTTTATATATCCTTTATATTGTTGCAATTTTTTCTGCGGGAATTCTTGCAATCATTGCATTGATTATCAATTATGTAAAATTGAATTCAGTCCGTGGTACGATTTTCGAAAGTCATTTTAGATGGCAAATTCGCACTTTTTGGTGGTATTTAGTCTGGACGGTAGTTGCATTTATTCCGTTTATTTTTCTATTTTTCACCATGGATAATGTCAATGCCTTTGCGGGTGTTGCCGTGGGTGCTACGATTTTTTGTGCTGCCACTTTATTTATTTCTTGGATATGGATTGTCTATCGCGCCATTCGAGGCATTATTGCGCTGAATGATGATCAAGCCTTACCAATATAACTGAATCAATAATGCTTGATGGATCTTGTTGCCGAGCAATACAGCTTGATCAAAGCGTAATTTTAGTGAAAACAGCGTTCTGATTAAGAACGCTGTTTTTCTATCTCAACTGAGTTTTCTTTAAGCTGCCGTGTGTATAAAAATTTGGGTCTCCATTCACTGATGATCACCCCCAATACCACAAGTAAACCGCCAAAAAGAGCCAGCAATGGCAAGCGCTCACCTGCAATTCTGCCAAATAAAGCCGCCCAAACTGGTTCGCCAGCATAAATCACGGCCGCTTGAGAAGGATCGACAGAGCGTTGTGCCCAATTCATCGTCAATTGTAATAAAGCACTGGTTAAGCCCAGTCCAACTGCAAGCATCACCAATTGCCATGAAAAGGGTGGAATATGCAGCTCACCGACAAAAGGCATACTGGCAAATGAAATCAATGAAGCAAAGGCAAGCTGAATCACCGTTACACGCTGAATATTGACCTTCCCTGCAAAGTGCCCGATGAGAATAATCTCCATAGCAATTGCAAACGAACCAACCAATGTAACGATTTGCCCCGTATTTAAATCAATGTGATGAAAACCATTTCCTGTCAAAAAAATTAAACCGATAAACGCCAGTAAAACACCGAGCCAAGTCATGATATGTGGTCTTTTGCGAAAAATCACCCAGATAAGAATCGGTACAAGGGGGACATATAATGCTGTTAAAAAGGCAGACTCACTGCTGCTGATGGTTTGCATACCGACAGTTTGCGAGCCATACCCTGCGGCAATCATACCGCCAATCAGTGCACCAGCGATGAGTTCTTTTAAATTGATACCTTTTAGATATTTATAAGACAGTAATCCAACAGCAATAGTCGCTGCAGCAAAACGACAACCGACAAAAAACATAGGAGAACTATAGTTTAGGGCATAATGTACAATGACAAATGTACCACCCCAAATCATGGTCATCAGAATCAGTGCAATTTGAGGCGTTCTAGACTTTAAAAATAAAGCGAGGGGAGAGGAAGACATAAAATAAAGTAATGTAGAAGAGCAGGGCTATTTTACGCGAAAGCGCAGTATTGTGCAGATGTTAAGCTGAGTAATCGGGTATTTAAATCACTCAATTGTCATGCAGTCGTGCTAGCATATTGAATTAAAATTTTGATAAAGAGAAATAAATCATGGTGATCGAACAGGCTTTATTTCATATTGTTGATGGTCAACAAATGGCTTTTGAAAAGAAATTTTATGAATTATCAGACACCTTCCGGAATGCCCAAGGTTGTGAAAAATTTAAATTGATTCGTGGTATAGAAGACAATCAAAAATACATACTACAAATTCACTGGA
The DNA here is from genome assembly GCF_051059255.1 of Acinetobacter sp. CE-15. Lineage (NCBI taxonomy): Bacteria > Pseudomonadati > Pseudomonadota > Gammaproteobacteria > Moraxellales > Moraxellaceae > Acinetobacter > Acinetobacter sp. CE-15. Next base: position 267,763 of record NZ_CP192737.1, read on the forward strand.
TTGATCTTAAAACCCATACAGATGTTTTTATGAAAACAGATGAATTTAAACAGTGGTTTACGGCAATGAAGCCCTTTTTAGCAAGTAAAATTGAAATGCAACATTTTGAAAATACGTTGGTTTAAATCTGGATGTAGTGATTTAAATACCTTGTTTAACGCATAAAAAAGAGAACATCTCGGTTCTCTTTTTTAATCCAATCTAGGCTGGGAACTTAAAAGCCTTGTTCATCCAATAACAGCTGTGCTTCACGTAGGTTTAATGTGCCTTCGTAAATTGCACGGCCTGTGATCGCACCTAAAATACCCGGTTTACCTTTTAAATTACGCACATCATCCAGATTGGTTACACCGCCTGAGGCGATCACTGGAAGACCTGAGTATTGTGCGAGATTTACTGTCTGTTCAACATTGACACCCTGCATCATACCGTCACGTGCGATATCGGTATAAACAATACTCGATACACCGGCATCTGCAAAACGTTTTGCAAGATCAGTGGCTTTTACATCAGTGACATTTGCCCAGCCATCAGTTGCAACCATACCATTGATCGCATCAATACCGACAATAATGTGTCCCGCAAACTTCTTACAGGCTTCTTCAACAAATTCAGGATTTTGAACGGCTTTGGTCCCGATGATGACAAAAGAAACGCCCGCATCTAAATAATGTTCGATTGTTTCCAAAGAGCGAATACCACCGCCAATTTGGATTGGCAGTTCAGGCTGTGCTTTTGCAATTGCTTCAACGACAGGTTTATGAATTGGTGTTCCAGCAAAAGCCCCATTCAAATCAACCAAATGCAAACGACGAGCGCCTTCATTTACCCAATGCTGTGCTGTTGCAACAGGATCATCAGAAAATACGGTATCGTCTTCCATACGACCTTGTTTTAAACGAACACATTTACCATCTTTCAGGTCAATTGCCGGGATGATCAGCATGCTTTCGCTCCTTGCTTAATCTCAATGAAGAATTTATTGATCTTCATCTTAGCAAAAACTTGATCAATTTCTAAGTGTCAGTTTAGGCTTTTATTGGCGCGAATGCTCAATTTAAGCTGAGTATGTGCAATCGTGTCAGGTATTAAGTCTAAATCCAGTAAGGCTTCGAAAATTAAGAGTGCGGCATAGGCATCGGCTGCTGCATATTCAATTTGTGGCGTTGTGAGGATTTTACGTGCCCAATTTGAGGTGCTAATTGATTTACTTTTAGGGAAATTGACTTGAAATAGCAATGCCATGGCATTTTTAATCCCTAAAGGATTATTGAAGCCAAAACTCGAAAAGCATTTTGAAAGTTCGATGGCACTGTTGAGTTGCATGCCTTTTTTACGAAATAAATGTGCATCATTTTTTAAGCCAAAACCGACTTTAATCTGATCAGGGTTTTCAAAAAAGGGCGCTAGAAAAGCCAAAATATCTGCTGAAACTTGAAATAAATAGGCTTTTTCAAATGTCGCCAATTGAATAAGATGTGGGCCAGTTTGTATTTCACCTTTGTTAAAGGTAGGTTTTGACTCGGTATCGAAACCAAAAATGTGCGCCGTTTTTAATTCTGCTTCAATTGCTTGGCATTGTTGTAAGCTATTAATCACAACAATGTTACTCAAAGGCAAATTTTGAAAACGGGGAAAGCTCTGAATTTGTTCTTTACTAGGAAGCTGCTGAGTTTGAATATTCACAAATTTAAGCTCACAAATTTTAGTCGACCAGTTTAAGCATTAAAAATATTAACCATATTGTGTTATAACAAACTTTGAATAAAAGATGATAGTTTTGTGGGTCAAAAACACAGGAATAAATTGTATGGTTGAAAAAGATGATGATCTTTTTATAGAAGGCGCCAAGCGTTTAAAGCAATTAATTCAGGATAAAAATATAAAAGCCAGTGATATTGTTAACGTACTCGAAACTTCAAAAGGAACCATGACCAAATGGTTGCAAAACTCAACACCGTCGAGTGCGCAAAGCTTAATTGAATTGGCGCGTTTAGTTGGGATGACTGAACGCTGGAATATGGAATCTAAACAGCAAGATAAAGCAGATCTGGTGACCAAAGCATATGCTGAGTCTGAATTGGATTTAAGCCATGTGACCATGGAACAATTGATTAACGAAATTAAAGACCGTTATGCAGCTTTAAATTTAAAGGCAGATATTAAAATTAGTGTTGAGCCATTAGAAGGTGGTTTTGTCACCAAAGAGTAAAATAACCACCTTATAAAAATAGGGTGGTTATTTCGGCTGATTTATTCAGATTGATTGATTTGTTGTTGATATTGCTGAAATTGTTGCGCTTGGTCAAGGTAACTTTGATATGCTGGGATTGCTGTAACTGCAAGAATTAGAATACTAATCGGGAAGATCACAATATAAATCCAAGCCAATACTTTTTCCCAACCACGAGTAATTCGAGGTGCGCCATAGTTATTTGTCCCAGCATCTCCTTTTGCACAGCTTAAATAAACAAAAAAGAATAAATTCACCAAAGGTAAAAGCATAAGAAGAGATAACCAGCCACTTTGGTTTTTGTCATGTAAGCGACGGATTGTAAAAATAAAACTGAAGTAGATCACTGCGATATAAATAATAATCGCAACTGCGCCGAGTATAAAGATGAGCGTATTTGAAGGTGAGTTACTTAAAGCTGGGATGAATAGTGCAGCGATAATACCCAGTACAAACATAGATAGACCCAACAGCATATTCCAGCCCAAATAGGATAATCGACCAAAACGTCCACTGGCACTTAAAGCTGAATCATGGGTTTGAAAATTAGAAGACATTGTTATGTTCCTAGAATGAATTAAGGTTTTTAAATCAATTTTTAAAATCAATTGTTGGATTTTTATTCAATTTGGTTGAATCATAATAAACAGACGATAAAAAATAAAGTCAAAATAGAATAAAAAAATCAAGCCAATCTCAATTGACTTGATTTTTAGAGATATAAATTGGGATGAAATTGACCTGAATAAATCAGATTTTCCATTCCACAAAGTTTTTCAGTAACTGTAAACCTGCTGTATGGCTCTTTTCAGGATGGAACTGTGTCGCAAATAAATTTTCTTTATGAATAGCCGTACAGAACTGCAAACCATAATCACATGTTGCAGCAACAAGAGAAGAGTCTTTGGGTTCGACATAATAGCTATGTACAAAGTAAAAACGGCTATCTTGATCAATATCTTTCCACATTGGATGATTTGGATCTGCCTGATGGACTTGGTTCCAGCCCATATGAGGGACTTTTAAGCCGTCCATATCTGGAAAATGTTTTACCACACCTTCAAAAATACCCAGTGCTTGAGTGCCTGCATTTTCTTCTGACGATTCAAGCAAAGCTTGCATGCCAACACAAATGGCAAGTACCGGTTTATTAAACGCAGCATGGCGCACAACCTCATCAATACCTGCTTCATGCATCCCCTGCATACAATCACGCATTGCCCCTACACCTGGAAATACGATTTTATCTGCCTGAGCGATTAATTTTGGATCATTTGTGACATCTACAGTTGCGCCAACATGTTCGAGTGCTTTGGCTGCTGAATGAAGATTTCCCATGCCATAGTCAAGAAGGGCAATACGGGTCATTACAAGGTTCCTTTCGTCGATGCAACAGTATTTTCTGCACGCGGATCAACTTCACAGGCCATGCGAAGCGCACGTGCAAATGCTTTAAAAACACTTTCAATTTGGTGATGGCTATTTTTGCCTTTTAAATTGTCAATGTGCAAAGTCATTAAAGCGTGATTTACAAAGCCTTGGAAAAACTCGGAAAATAGATCCACATCAAAACTGCCGATACGGGCGCGTGTAAATGGGATATCCATCCATAAACCTGGGCGACCTGATAAATCAACCACGACACGGCTTAAAGCTTCATCAAGTGGTGCATAGAAATGACCATAACGTTTTAAGCCTTTTTTATCACCGAGTGCTTGCGCAAATGCTTGGCCTAGTGTGATTCCACAGTCTTCTACAGTATGGTGATCATCGATTTCTAAGTCGCCATCACAATGAATATCGATGTCAAATAAACCATGACGCTTGATTTGATCAACCATATGGTCTAAAAAGGGAACACCTGTATTGAGCGTGCCTTGACCAGTACCATCAAGATTCACACGAACTCGAATTTTAGTTTCGTTGGTGTTTCTTACCACTTCACTGATACGTTGCGCCATAGACACGTTCCTCAAAAAACGTCAAAAATTAAAAGTTTGATGTAAAGATATTTCGCTGTGACGAAAGTGACAGCATATTAGATTGCTCAGGAGGGTTAATCAATGCCTATTACCGTACATGCTAAAACTTCACTAGAAAATGAAGAAGTTCGCGATCAGCTTGAGCGATTATATGACACCAGTCCCGAGTTTGGGGATGGTCATGATGCCATAGAACAACTTGAGCAAAACTTGGCTCATTATACCTTACTTTATGTCGCAGAATTTAATACAAAGATTATTGGTGCGTTATGGTGTACTGGACAAGGTGAAAGTCGGACTTTGGAAAATATTGTGGTACATCCTGCTAACCGCGGGCGTGGCGTTGCAGAGCGTTTGGTCGAAGAAGTTTGTCGTATCGAGGAAGAAAAGGGCATTAAAAACTTTGAGCCGGGCTGTGGAGCAATCCATCGTTGTTTAGCTCACTTAGGTAAAATCTAAGATGATCTTGGAGCTTTGACCAATTTAAGCAACCTGATCAGGTTGCTTTTTTATTTGGCTATTTTTCCATAACTATAAAGTTAAGCTGATCTCAGTAGCATATTGCAGTCACGACCAAAACACTTTGGGAAAAAATTAAATCGAGTTTGCAAAACTTAAAGTGAGGAAGAGTACCTTCGCTCAGCAAATTGAGCGTGCCAAAATTTGCGTTCCAAAGCTGAAAAATGTATAAAAAACAGCCTTATTTAGAATAAATAGGCGGTTTTTGTTGTAAAAATAAACTATTGAATGATTTTAGTGATTTCAATGCTTGACGACTAAACCATTAAATTGTTTAATACGCCCCATCGGCGTGATAGCTCAGTAGGTAGAGCAACGGATTGAAAATCCGTGTGTCCCCAGTTCGATCCTGGGTCTCGCCACCATATTTAAAATCTTTGAGATTTCAATCCCTGATCCCATCAGGGATTTTTTTTGGGTAAAAAATATTCGGTTGAATAAAAAAGTCATGATTTTTATTGACTATTGAACTGAGATACGGCTTAATACACCGCATCGGCGTGATAGCTCAGTAGGTAGAGCAACGGATTGAAAATCCGTGTGTCCCCAGTTCGATCCTGGGTCTCGCCACCATATTTGAAAAGCCTCAAACATTGTTTGGGGTTTTTTATTGCCTGTTTTTTATCTTCAATTCAGAAATTGATGTTTATCATTAAAACAGCATGTCATTTTGAATGCGTAAATTGAACTCATTGTCTTACAAAATATCTTGCCATGGACTATAAATATCGTAAGATAAACCTTTGGTAAGTGAAATAGATTGTTATAAGAACAATGAAAGATTTATTTTCATCAGGCAGCCAGCTTTATCAGCAAGCTCGACCGAGTTATCCGCAAGAAGTGGTTCAGGAAATTTTAAATCATGTTCCAGAGCGCGGTTTTGCTTGGGATTGTGGTGCGGGTTCAGGTCAATTTACTCAATTGCTTAGCCCTTATTTCGATCATGTTGTTGCAACAGATATGAGCGAAAAACAATTAAACCTTGCGCCTTATTTTGACAATGTCAGCTATCAAGTCCAGTCTGCTGAACAGACTTCATTTACAGCACAGAGTTTTGATTTGATTTCAGTGGCTCAGGCCATTCATTGGTTTGATTTTGATGGCTTTTATAAAGAAGTTGAACGCACATTAAAACCACAAGGTATTCTTGCTGTGATCGGTTATGGCTTAATTCATGTCGAAAATGCAGCCATCAATACCATGATTCAAAGCTTATATGCTGAAAAACTAGATGGTTATTGGGATGTGGAGCGCCGTTATATCGATGAAGAATATAAAACCATTCCCTTTCCTTTTGATGAAATAAACGTTGCTGAGTTTAAGATGCAGTATCAGTGGTCTTCTGCACAACTGTTAAAGTATTTATCTACTTGGTCTGCAATTAAACACTATTGCGAAAGAAATCAGGATCATCCATTACTTGATCTAGCTGAAGCATTAACCAGCGAGCTTGCAGATTTGACCATCACATTCCCAGTTTTTTTAAGAGTGGGTAAAATTAAAAAATCAAAGAAAAAATGCTTTATGCACAAATAAAATAAGGATCGCATTTTATCTTTGATTACAACAGATATAGCTAACAATATACTTACTTATATATTATTTAAAAGTAAGATAAATCATGAAAGCTCCAGTTAAAATATTATCCATTGCTGTATGGCTATCGGCATTCAGTTCTACCGCTTTTGCAACGACAGGCTATTTTATGCATGGCTATGGGGTAAAAGCCCAAGGCAATGCAGGGACTTCAATCGCTCAATTTCAAGATGCATTAACGATTGCCAATAACCCAGCAGGCTTAAGCTGGATTGGTGATCGTATTGATGTCGGTGCAACCGTGTTTTCACCTGATCGTTCAGCTGAGATTACCGCGAATCAAATGCCACACAACGCCAATGGTCGATATGATGGCAATGGACGCAAATACTTTGTACTCCCAGAGCTTGCATTCAACCATCAAATCAATGACCAAGTTGCTTTAGGTTTAGCAATATATGGGAATGGTGGAATGAATACGGGGTATAAAAATAATCCATTTGCAGCATTTGGCAACAGTGGAACAGCAGGAGTGGATTTAACCCAGGTTTTCATTACTCCAGCAGTTGCTTGGAAATATACAGAAAATCAATCTATCGGCATTGCAACCAATATTCTCTATCAACGTTTTGAAGCACGGGGAATTGCTGGGTTTAGCGGATTTTCAGCCGATGCTTCAAATTTAAGCAATCGTGGTAAGGATTCTGCGACTGGCATTGGTGCACGTATTGGTTGGGCTGGAAAATTCTTTGATCAACGTTTAACCTTAGGCGCAAATTATTCTTCAAAAATTAATGCAGATCGCTTTGATCGATATCGTGGATTATTTGCTGAACGAGGTGACTTTGATGTTCCTGAAAGTTATGGTGTGGGTGCAGCTGTCAACATCACACCTCAATTAACAGTGGCTGCGGATATACAACGAATTAACTATTCGGATGTGAAATCGGTAGGAAATCCTTTTGATCTTGCACAATTACAACAAGGTCATGCTTTTGGTACATCACAAGGGCCAGGATTTGGCTGGAATGATATCAATATCTATAAACTGGGTGTGTCTTATCAAGCCCATCCAAAACTCACACTAAGAGCTGGTTATAGTCATAATGATCAACCGATTCCAGACAGTGAAGTGTTTTTAAATATTCTTGCTCCTGGGGTAATTCAAGACCACCTCAGCGTGGGTGCAACTTGGAATCTCGATCAACATCAAGAAATCAGTATTGCCTATACACATGCCTTGGAAGATGAAGTAAAAGGCAAAATTTCCCCTGCGTTTGGTGGGGGTGAAGCGAAACTCAAAATGAGTCAGGACATTTTAGGGCTGTCGTATGGCTATAAATTCTAAGTTTTTCTGTCAATTGCCATGAAAGCAGATGGATTCGACAGATTTTTAATCTGCAATAAGACGTTTACCCAAACACACGACTTCGATTTCTTCATAGCCGAGTTGCTCATAAAAGCTTTGCACATCAATATTATCCTTACGGATTAACAGTTGCAGTTTGGGGCAACCTAATGCAACTAAACGCTTTTCAAGTTGTTGTATCAATGCCGTTGCAACACCATTACGTTGATCATGGGGATGGACAGCAAGATAATTGACCCAGCCCCGATGCCCATCATAGCCCCCCATAACCGTAGCGATCAATTGATCATCTTTGACCGCCAATAGAAACAATCCGTCTTTTTGTGCGACTTTACGGAAGATATCAATTTCTGGGTTGTTCCAAGGACGGGTTAAATCGCAGACTTCCCACAGTGCGATGACTTCGTCTAAATCGGTTTCCTGAAACTGTCTGATAATAAACATAGAATTTTTATCTCTTGTTTTTTAAAACAATCTTTACAGCAGATTAATATAAAAAACCGCAGTTGATAAGTTTATTTTTTAGACAATGCGTAAATACTTTTTGCTGAGTTTGTTAACTTATAAAAACGTTATAGGCTGAGAATAGTGATTTTTTATTGATTGAAAGTGTGCATAATAATAGAGGCATAATTTAAAACAAAAAAGGAACTTCACGTGAATAAACAGGAATTTGATTATATTATTATCGGTGGTGGAAGCTCAGGCTGTGTGTTGGCTGGGCGTTTATCAGAAAACCCGCAAGTTTCTGTTTGTCTGCTTGAAGCTGGGGGCTCAGGAGAGGGTTGGAAAGTAGAAGTTCCTTGTGCAGCAGTGATTAGCATTCCAACCAAGATCAATAACTGGGCCTTTGAAACTGTACCGCAAAAGGGCTTAAATGGTCGTAAAGGTTATCAGCCTCGTGGAAAATGCTTAGGTGGTTCGTCGGCAATTAATGCCATGGTGTATATCCGTGGACATCGACAAGATTATGATGATTGGGCAGCCTTAGGCAATACTGGTTGGTCATATGATGAGGTCTTGCCTTATTTTATTAAGTCTGAAAATAACCAAAGAATTAAAAATCAATATCATGGCAATGCTGGACCACTTTCAGTTATTGATTTACGCAGTGATAATCCCTTACAGCAAAAATATATCGCAGCTGCCAAAGAGCAGGGTTATCGAATTCTGGATGACTTCAATGGAGAAGAGCAGGAAGGTTTAGGCGTTTATCAAGTGACCCATATTAATGGGGAGCGTTGTAGTTCCGCGCGGGCTTATTTATTTCCACATCGAGATCGTAAAAACTTAACGGTGGAAACCCATGCACAGACTCAGCGAATCTTGATTGAAAATGGCGTGGCTGTTGGGGTGGAATACAAGCAAGGCGGTCAGCTGAAACAAATCTTTGCACGTCGAGAAGTGTTATTGAGTGCGGGAGCGATGCAGTCGCCACAGATTCTGATGCTGTCAGGTGTTGGTGACCAACAAGAACTTGCGCAACATGGCATTGAGGTAAAACAACACTTGCCTGGTGTGGGTAAAAATTTTCACGATCATCCTGATTTTATTTTTGGTTATAAAGTCAGTGAAATTCAAGGCACCTTTGGCTTATCTATTCCAGGTTCAATTGATTTATTTAAACAAATTGGACGTTATCGTAAAGAACGCCGTGGTTTGTTGACTACGAATTTTGCTGAATGTGGCGGCTTTATTAAAAGTTCAAATGAGCAAAGTCTACCGAATTTACAATTACATTTTGTGATTGCACTGGTGGATAACCATGCACGAACCATGCACACAGGGCATGGTATTTCTTGTCATGTCTGCCTTTTAAATCCAGTCAGTCGTGGTTCGATTAAGATAAGTGGGCCAAGTATCGATGATCCTTTATTGATTGATCCGAATTTTTATGGTGAAGAATCTGATTTAGAAGAAATGGTAAAAGGCTTTAAACTCACTCAGAAATTAATGCAATCTGATGCTTTTAAAAGCATGATTAAAGAAGATTTATTTACAGCCACGGTAAAAACAGATGAGGACATTCGCCAAGTTTTAAGAGATCGCTCAGATACCGTTTATCACCCTGTGGGAAGTTGTAAAATGGGGGTAGACGATATGGCTGTGGTTGATCCACGGTTACGCGTTTATGGTATTCAAAACCTGCGTGTGGTCGATGCGTCAATCATGCCAAAAGTGGTGAATGGCAATACCAATGCCCCTGCAATTATGATTGCAGAGAAAGCGGTTGAGATGATTAATCAGGACCAAGCTGGTGTGGCGTTTATTGAAAAGAAAGATAAAGTGCGTGTTGCAATCTGAGTCTTTAGATATTTAAAAAATCAGTGGGTGGGCATTCAAACCCAAATAAGCCCATAAAAAAACGCCCTGAAGGGCGTTTTTACTTTTTACATCAGATTTAAAATCTTATGCAGATTTTTTAGCTTGATCTTCTAAAGAAGCAAGCATATGGCCTGTTTCTTCAAAGTTATAATGCCAAGAAAGTGCTTCGCGAAGAATATGCGGCGTTTGACCGCCTTTTTCACATGCACGATCAAAGTAATCATTCAATGCATCACGATACATTGGGTGAGCACAGTTGTTGATGACTGCACGAGCACGTTCACGAGGCGCTAAACCACGTAAGTCAGCAAGACCTTGTTCAGTCACGAGAATATCAACATCATGCTCAGCATGGTCGATATGTGAAGCAAATGGAACAACAGAAGAGATGTCGCCACCTTTTGCAATTGATTTGGTCACGAAGATTGCTAAATGTGCATTACGTGCGAAATCACCTGAACCACCAATACCATTCATCATCTTGGTACCGCAGACATGGGTCGAGTTGACGTTGCCGTAAATATCGAACTCAAGTGCAGTATTGATCCCGATGATGCCTAAGCGGCGAACCAATTCAGGATGGTTTGAAATCTCTTGTGGACGTAGAACCAGTTTGTCTTTGTATTGTTCTAGGTTGTTAAATACTTTTTCGCCATATTTAGCAGAAAGGGTAATTGATGAACCTGAAGCAAACTTCATTTTACCCGCATCAATCAATTCGAAAGTACAGTCTTGCAGTACTTCTGAATACATCACCAAATCTTCAAAGTTAGAATCTTTAAGACCGGTTAATACCGCATTGGCAATCGAACCGATGCCTGCTTGTAAAGGACCAAGATTCGAAGGTAAACGACCTTCTTCAACTTCTTTTTCAAAGAATGCGATTAAGTGGTTGGCAATACCTTGAGTTTCATCATCTGGTAGTGTCACTGTTGATGGAGAGTCATGATATTCGTTGTTAATTACGATACCCACGATTTTTGCAGGATCAATATTGATTGCAGGTGTACCAATACGTTGATCAACATGCGTCAAAGGAATTGCTTGACGTGTTGGGCGGTAAGTTGGGATATAAATATCGTGTAAGCCTTCAAAAGCAGGGCTTAAGTTGGTGTTGATTTCAACAATCACTTTTTCAGCAAAAATTGCAAAGCTTGCAGAGTTACCCACAGATGTTGTTGGAATGATGCCACCATCTTCAGTAATCGCAATCGCTTCAATCACCGCAACATCAGGTTTTTTCAACTGAAGATTACGCATTTGCTCAACAGTTTCAGACAAATGCTGATCGATGAACATCACTTCACCGTTGTTGATAGCTTTACGTAAAGTGTTATCGACTTGGAATGGTAAACGACGCGCAAGTACACCAGCTTCAGTTAATTGTTTGTCTAGGTCATTACCTAAACTTGCACCTGTGATTAAAGTAATCTTCAACGGATTCACTTTGGCTTGTTTTACCAGCGCTAAAGGTACAGCTTTTGCTTCACCTGCACGAGTAAATCCACTCATCCCCACAGTCATCCCATCTTGGATAAAAGTTGCAGCTTGTTCTGCGCTCATGACTTTGTCATGGAGAGATGCTAAACGAATACGATCTAAAGACATGGTTTACGCTCAATTCTTGTTCAAAACTAGACGGATTGTACCGCCCTCAAACTGAATTGTGCATGCCTCTAATGCTAAGGTCTAATTTTTTCAATAAATGCAGGTATAAATTCTGATGATGGTTTTTAAGTTATTATTTATTAATAAAATAATGATAGCTGTTTGTTAAATAAACAAAGTTAAGTGTTGGTTTATTGAGCAATCACTAAAAGTGATCACTCAAGCTTTGTTTGATTTTTTGAATTGGATTTGTAGGTATCGGTTCTTCCTCAACTTTTATTGAAGTTGGTAGTGAAATGATGGCTTGTAAGCCGCCTTCAGGACGGTTGGAAATCAACAGTTCACCTTGATGAATATCAACAATTCGTTTGACAATGGCCAAACCTAAACCACTCCCTTGCACTGTACGTGCAGCATCACCACGGACAAAAGGCTGCATAAGTCCTTCAATTTGGTCTTCGGGAATTCCTTCACCATTGTCTGCTACACAGATTTTAATATGCTCATCTTCTACAAAAGCACTGAGTTCAATGGGTTCTGCACCATAGCGTTTTGAATTGTTGATGAGATTACCAATCAAACGTTTTAACGACAGTGAGCGAGCAGTAATGACGGGTAATTCTTGCGGCGTGAACTGAATATCTAAGGGTTTAAACTGAATGATCAGTTCTTGTAGCAAAGCATTGATATTGGTGTCTTGAAGCTCTTCATCTGAGCCATCACGCATATAGGAAATAAACTGGCTTAAAATGGCATCCATATCATCGACATCATAAATCAAACCTTCTTTTAAGAAGTCATCATCAGACATCATCTCTGCACTTAAACGGATCCGTGTTAGCGGTGTTCTTAAATCATGCGAGATACCTGCCAACATGATTTGGCGATCACGTTCAGTTTGTTCAAGTGTATAGATCATCTGGTTAAAAGCTTGGTTTACCTCACGGATTTCTTGTGGTCCATGATTGGTTTCCAAGTAGGGTGCTTTCCCTGTTTTACTGTAGCTATTCGCAGCATGTTGTAAGCGACGTAACGGGCGATTAAGCTGTCTGACCAGTGTCAGGATGATCGCCGCAGCAATCAGTGGAATACCCAATAACCAAGCTAAAATGAGTTCAGGACTATAGTTGGCATAGGTATTCAGAGGTTCACGGACCCAATTGCCATTCATTTCAGGGGTTTGGACCCAAATGCGCGGACTGGGTTTAAACTGGAAATAAACCGTCACATCTTTGATTTTTAATTCTTCTGCAAGCTGATTCTCAATGCGATTGGTAAAGAAATCCGCAATAATTTTGTCTTTTACATTTGGGTATTCTTTGGGATCTGTAACATATTCGACCCCAACCCGTTGCTTTAACCATTCGTCAATATCGAGTTGGATCTCGTCATGGTAAATCTGTAAGCGCGGATTATTGACCATTTCCAGCTCAACCGCCAAAAAACGTGCATGCTGTTGAATTTCAGGTAAATAAAGTGTTTTCCAGAAAAACCACAATGACATAAATAGGCTAAAGAACACCACGAATACCACCAATACCGTAGTACGCATTGCTGCCGAACGCGGTTTAACTTTATCGAGGAAGCGTTCCCAAGGTGTACGTTTGCGTTCTTTGTAGCTGACAAAGTCGGTAAATTCTTGTGGGTCTATGGGTTCTAATTTCACAGGAGCATTCCAATCTGTGCGATATTGTTAATCTATGGATTTCAGTTTAAAGGATGGCAGATTTATCGCAATATTAAAAATGTTAGGTTACTCGGTTTTAACTTATTTATGGTCATAAATACTCGGATTTAAAATATTTTAAACTCAACAAAATAAGAGGTGCATGGCATTGAGGTCACACCGTTTTTGTAGAATCGCCAAATATGCTTATATTTAAAATACCAGTGAAATCATCAGTAAAGCGTCGCTCTAGGGCAAAGCCATCAAGACTATTGTTTTGGATAAATAAATATGGATAAAAAAATACTGGTCACATGCAAAACCAAATATGTGACCAGTACTTTTGAAACTGATTCATGCTATCGAATCAAGATCTATTTATTCAGCACCATCTGGAACGAACACATAACCTACGCCCCAAACTGTTTGAATATAACGTGCACGTGCAGGGTTTTCTTCAATCAAGCGGCGTAAGCGGGAAACCTGAACATCGATTGAACGTTCCATAGCACCCCATTCACGACCACGTGCAAGATTCATCAGCTTGTCACGTGTTAATGGTTCACGTGGATGCTGAACTAATGCCTTCAAGACCGCAAACTCACCTGTGGTTAATGTGACCACTTGCCCTTCACGTGTCAGGGTACGTGTTGATAAATCTAAAGACCAAGGGCCGAAAGACACAACTTCTACGTTTTGACTTGGTGCACCTGGAACTTCACGAACCTGACGACGCAGTACGGCACGAATACGTGCTAATAACTCATTTGGATTAAATGGTTTTGGCAAATAATCATCTGCACCAGCTTCTAAGCCAGCAATACGGTCAGAGTCACTGCCTCGTGCGGTCAGCATAATGACAGGTGTATCTATATTTGATGAGCGTAAACGTCTACAAATACTTAAACCATCTTCTACAGGAAGCATAAAGTCTAAAACGATGAGTGAAAATAACTCACGTTGTAATAGGCGATCCATCTGCGTTGCGTCGTGGGCCGTTTTTACCACAAAGCCTTTATCTTCAAGGAAACGCTGTAAAAGGGTACGTAAACGCACATCATCATCGACCACTAAAATGCGTTCGACACGGTCAGTTTCGTTTTGTACGATATCTGTATTTTCAGCAGGTACAACCAAACTCATGATGTACTCCCTTAATGTTGTAAATTATAAATATTCGTCAATCTCAGTATACTGCCTAAGCTCTTGTTAAGACTATGTATCAAATTGCTCAAAAATACAATTTTCAGGCTGTTTTGAAACCAAAAAACAACATCTATAACGATTTGAGATGATTCTATGTTTATAAATAAAAAGATATACCATATGCAAATGAAAGTTTTATGTATTTTGGCAATAAGTTTTGCTTTAAGTGCATGTATTAGCCGACTTTCCAGACCTGAAATCTCAGGACAAGTGATTGACCAATTTGACCAACCGATTGGTCAGGTCCAAGTCGGTGAAACGCAAACCGACATGCAAGGCAACTTTCGACTCAAGGAGCGACGCTATGCTGCATTTTTGCTGAAAGAAATCATGTATATGGAGGCGCCGCCAATATTTGTACAAGAACGGCTAAATAAACAGGGTTATCAGCCGTGTGATTTGCAATATTTCAATTCTCATGGCGGTGGACAGCGCAAAGGTGCACAGTGGAAAGTTGGAAAAATTATTTTACAAAGCAATTTAAATACAGCAAAGCAGGATGAAATACCCGATTGCACTGTAAAAACTCAAGAAAAATGATCTTTTATCACTTTTTTCACTGCTAATTTGCAAAACAATTGTGGATTTTATGGTCTTGGTCTTTATAATCACTAACTTTTAGTCCTTATCCTTGTGGAATTAAACACGATGACTGACTTAGTTCAGCAGTTGGCAAGTGAACTTGCCGTACGTCCAAACCAAGTAGAAGCTGCCATTAAACTGATAGATGAAGGCTCTAGTGTTCCATTTATTGCACGTTACCGTAAAGAAGTAACGCAAGGCTTAGACGACATCCAATTACGCCAACTTGATACACGCCTTGTTTATCTACGTGATTTATTTGAACGCCGTGAAAAAGTAATCGAATCATTAAAAGAACAAAATAAGCTCTCTGATGACTTACTTGCTCGGGTCAATGGCGCTGAAACAAAAAATGCATTAGAAGAACTTTACGCACCGTACCGTCCAAAACGTACCAGTAAATCATTCAAAGCAAGAGAAGCAGGATTAGGGGGATTTGCTGAGAAAATTATCGCAGAGCAAATTGATCCGACTGAAGCTTTGGCTGGTTTTAGCCATGAAGAATACCCAGATGTTGAAAGCCAATTAGACGCGATTCAACACATCATCATTGATGACTGGGCACAAAATATTTCACTAACCACAGAACTTAAATCAACATTTGCCAAAACAGCGATGTTAAAGAGTTTAGTGGCATCTGATGAGAAAAAAGAAGTCGGTAAGAAATTCCGTGATTACTTTGATTTCTCTGAAAATTTAAATAAAGTGCCTTCGCATCGTTTATTGGCAATGCTACGTGGCCGCCAAGAAAATGTATTGGGACTTAAAGTTGATGGTGATGATCATGCACCACTTGCACGTATTGAAACTGAATACGCGCTTGAAAGTGTGCAACCACAAGCACGTCAAGATTTCTTAAAGCAAATTGCAAAACTGTTTTGGTTAGGTAAAATTCGCCCAACGATTGAGCATTCTTTGTTGACTGAAAAGCGCCTTGCAGCTGAATCAGAAGCAATGGACGTGTTTGCAGAAAACTTACGTCATTTGTTGCTTTCTGCACCTGCAGGTTCACGTACAACTTTAGGTGTTGACCCTGGTATTCGTACAGGGGTGAAACTGGCGGTTGTTTCAAATTCAGGTGATGTGCTTGCACATAGCACGATTTATCCATTTGCACCAAAAGAAGATAAAGCCGGCTCGATTGCTGAACTTGCACGTCTTTGCCGTGAATTTAATGTGGATTTAATCGCGATTGGCAATGGTACTGCGAGTCGTGAAACTGAAGCTGTTGTTGCAGAAATGATGGCTGAAAATGCAGATCTTACATTAACGCGGGTTTCAGTAAGTGAAGCGGGCGCATCTGTTTACTCTGCATCAGAATTGGCTTCTGCTGAACTGCCTGAGCTTGATGTTGCGATTCGTGGCGCTGTTTCAATTGCACGTCGCTTACAAGATCCATTGGCTGAACTGGTAAAAATTGACCCTAAATCTATCGGTGTAGGTCAATATCAGCATGATGTGAATCAAATCAATTTGGCAAAAACATTAGATGCTGTGGTTGAAGACTGTGTGAATGCGGTAGGTGTAGATGTAAATACAGCCTCTCCAGCAATCTTGGGCTATATCGCAGGTTTAAATAAAGCCATTGCGCAGCAAATTGTAGATTACCGTAAAGAAAATGGTCGTTTTGACAATCGTCAAGCATTGAAAAATGTACCACGTTTAGGCGAGCGTACCTTTGAGCAAGCTGCTGGTTTCTTACGTATTCAAGATGGTTCAGAACCTTTAGATGCATCATCTGTTCACCCTGAATCGTATGGTTTGGTCAACAAAATTGTTGAAGCAAAAGCGACCACAGTGAAAGATATCATTGGTAATACTGAAATTATTCGTCAAGTGAAAGCAGAAGATTTTGCTGACGACAAATTTGGTCTACCCACAATTCAAGACGTGTTAAGCGAGTTGGAAAAACCAGGTCGTGACCCTCGTCCAGAATTCCGTACAGCAAAATTCCGTGAAGATATCACTGAAGTCAGTCAATTGACTGAAGGAATGCAGCTTGAGGGTGTGATTACCAATGTGACTAACTTCGGTGCATTCGTCGATGTTGGTGTACATCAAGATGGTCTAATACATATTTCAGAACTTGCCAATGAATTTGTTTCTGATCCACATAAAGTGGTGAAACCAGGGCAAATCGTACAAGTACGTGTATTGACTGTAGATGCTGAGCGAAATCGTGTGAATTTATCGATGCGCCCAGAAGGTTCGGAAGCACCAGCTAAAGCACCACGTCAAAAGCGTGAGTTCAATAACAATGAACAACGTGGTGAGCGTAAGCCTCAGGGTAAACGTCCACAACAAGGTCGTCCAAACCATGACAATAAAGACAAAGCACCACGTCATGACAAGAAACCACAAGCTGCTAAACCTCAAGAAAACAAAATTGGTGGTTTAGGTGCATTGTTATTACAAGCAGGGATTAAAGGGTCTAAATAAGCCTTAATTTCTCAAAAAAAAACCGCCGTAAGGCGGTTTTTTTATGGATTAGACAATTGCAGAAAGATCACAATCTTTTTTAAATGGACATGCTTCTCCGACCACAAGATTTTCAAGTAGATTCTGAATATTCTGTAATTGGAGAATTTTTTCACCAATGACACTGAGCTTGTCTTTTAAAATCATATGAAATTGTTCTGCTGGAATTTCATTGACGTTGACCAAGTCTAAAATCTGTTTAATTTCAGCCAAAGTAAAACCTAAATTTTTAGCGACTTGAATCAGTTGTAATTGCTGTAAGTCTTGTTTTGAATAATCCTTATAACCATTATTTCGTGTCAATGGGCGGATAAGATCAAGCTTTTCATAAAAACGAATGGTATCCCGACTGAGATTTAATTGCTCTGATAATTCACCGATTAACATCACTTGCTCCAAATTTTATGTATTTGCAAGAAACACTTGACTGTGGAGTGTACTCCATCCTTTAGCTTAAGTGCGAGCATATAAAGGGTGTATAAAGTGATGCAAAATAATCAAAGTGTAGAAAAAGTTGCCTTGGTGGTTGGGGCAACAGGGTTTATTGGTAAATTTCTTGTAGCACGATTACTTCAAAGCAATGACCAAGTTTTTGCCTTGTGTCGTCGTCTCAATCAGCAAGAGCCGAATTTGAGAACGTGGCTGGAAAAACAAGGAATAAACCATCAAAAATTATTCTGTCTACAAGGCGATGTTACCTTGCCTGATTTGGGTATTTCAGTTGAAGATTGGAAACGGCTTGCTGAGGTAAATTATTTATTTAATACCAGTGCATTATTTGCATGGAACCTTTCGATACAACAGGCAAGGGAAGTCAATGTTAAGGGCTTAATCAATTTACTTGAATGCGTAAACGAGCATTGCCAATTGAAACGGGCAATTCATCTTTCTGGCTATATGTTGACACTCACTCAGCACTTACAAGATGCTGGAGTCTGTTTAGAAAATATCGAGAGTACGAATTGGAGGCGGGTGTATCAAAAACTGGGTGCGTATGAGGCTTCTAAAATTGAAGCTCATTTTGCGTGGGTGAAATGCGCTCAACAGTTGAACATTGACTGGACAGTGATTCATCCTGCAACAGTGGTAGGGGATGAAAATTCTGGTGAAATTGCAGGCAACCAGCCAATTGCTCACCTGATTACCCAACTTAAACAGGGTAAAATGACCGCAATTCCTGCAACCCCTCAGCATTATTTACCTTTGGTTTCCGTGACAATGTTGGTCAATGCGATATGCAAAGCATCTCAGGATCAACTTGCAATTCATCAAGCTATATTGATTGCCAATCCTACTCAGATTTCTTTACAAGCGCTTATTCACAATGCAGCTCACAGATTAAATCTAAAAGCACCGCAATATTTCGTCTCGCTGAGCATTTTAAAAGTGATTTTAAAATGGAAGTGGCTTGCTCAAAAGCTGGATCTATCTGCTGAGATGTTGAATTTCATCCGAACTGAGCAATTAAATATGGATCAATTTTTAACATTAAATCAGAAATGGCAAATACCAGAAACCAATCTTAAACAGAGCATTGCACTGACTGTAGAATGGGTGGATCGGAATCATCAGATCTAGCAATAAATTGCCCATTTCAATAAATGGGCAATTTATGATTATCGTGTCGTATAACCACCATTGGCAAAAATAGTCTGACCTGTAATCCACCAACCCTCTGTCACTAAAAAACGTACCAAAGGTTCAATATCTTCAATCTTGGTTAGACCACCCAGTGCAGAGGCAGATTTATGATAGGCCACCGCTTCAGGTGCTTCTTGACCATAGAAAAATGGTGTATCCATTGGACCGGGTGCAACAGCAGTGACGGAAATACCACGATCGCCGTACTCTTTCGATGCTGCACGTGTATAGTGTTCGACAGGTGCTTTTAAGCCTTCATAGGTTGAATATAATCCTGTATAAGCTGCTAAAAGACTGGTCACGATAGAACAAATTTTTCCACCATTGTTAAGATGTTTACCCGCAGACTGAATGAAGAAATAGGCAATTTTATTGTTAATGTCATTCATCGAATCAAACTCTTGTTCAGTTGTTTCAATCAATGGTTTTTTGAGTACTCGCCCTACGGTATTAATCGCGATATCGACACCACCAAAGATTTCTTTGGCTTTGATGAACAATGTTTCGATATTTTGAATATTAGAGAGGTCTGCTTGTATCAAAGTCGCATTAACGCCAAGTTGTTCAACGGCTTTGAGTGTTTCTTCTGCATCTTTTTGGGTTTCTAGGCTGTTGTAGTGAATGACAAGATTTGCACCTTGTTCTGCAAATTTACGTGCGATCAGACCACCTAGGTTTTTAGCGCCACCTGTAATAATCACTGTTTTGTCTTTTAAATTGTGCTGTGCCATTGTTATTTTCCAGTTTTGATAAATGATGCTGAAATTCTAAAAGCTATTTTTTATTCTAAATAGTGATTAGAATCGAATAGATTGTTTGAAAAAATTGAATAATAAATGGATAAAATTGAACGGCTAAAAATTTTTTGCTTAGTTGCAGAAAAGCATTCATTTGCCCAAGTTGCTAAAGCACTGGATCTGCCACGTTCAACAATTACCTATGCAATACAAGGCTTAGAAAAAGAATATCAAGTATTGTTGTTTAATCGGACCACGCGAAAAGTTAACTTAACCAATGATGGGGTTCAGTTTCTTAAAGAAGTTCAACAATTGATTTTTCAGGCTGAAGGGCTGAATAAGTTTAAATTAAAAAATCGCCAATATAAGGGGCAAGTTAAAATTGGCTTACCATTAAGAATTGCAACCCAATATCTTCTCCCTTATCTGCATGAATTTTATGCAAAATACCCCAATATTAAAGTCTCAATTTATAGCCACGATCATTATTCAGATTTAATTGAACAACGACTAGATTGTGTGCTTCGTGTTGGAAATGTGATGAATGAAAATCTAATTGTGAGACCCATCGCAAACGTTGATTTATATACGGTTGCTGCTCCAGAATATTTAAATACATTGGAGAACGCTCTAGAAACAGCGCCGTTAAATCAGCATATTATGATTGGTTATCAAATGAAAAATATGGATTCAGATTTTGGAAGTCTGGTATTTAAAGATAGCCAGATCAAACTTCCTTACCAACTTTCAGTTGAGGATACCGAAAGTTATTTACATGCGGGCTTGCAAGGGTTGGGGATTATCCAGATTCCAGCTTTTGATGCAATCCCGTTTATCGAGACCAAAAGATTAACCCGAATATTTGAGCAAGAAGCATGCTTAAAAATACCCATTAATTTTCTTTTTTTAGAAAGAAAATATCGACCCGTATATTTTCAATTCTTTATTGATTGGTTAGAGAATTTATTGAAACAGAAGCTTGCGAATCATACTGAGCTGTTGTCGTTTAAATCGTGAAAATTGTTGCTGAGTAATAGTTTCGGTACTCAAGGTGGGCTTAATAGATTGGTCAGGTAGTTTTGTTTAAGTGTTAATTGTTCAATGACCACTTGTTCTGAGTCATGATTATTTTTGAGTAATTCAATATCCGCAATCGTTTGAGACAACAAGGCTTGAAAATCATCTGCTTGTAATAGATGTTGAGAGAGGGTAATTGCATCTGTCTTAAAATCATAATTTAGACTAATTTTTTGCAGGAGGTTTAATGCAAAAGGCGGACAAAGTAGCGCATCGATGAAAAGATAGCTGAATTTTAAGTTGGACAAGTATAGTTGTTTTCGTCGAACAAAAATCCAAGTGATATTGATCAGGTTAATCGCATAAATGCATAGGATTAAAATTGCTAAATATAGATAACTGCTTTTATAAATCAACGCAATAGGTAATAAAACCAGTGTTAACACTGTATTTAAATAAATCATCGGCTGCAACGGTTTTAAGATCTTTTGTAGATTTAGAATAGCCCCGATCTCGTTGTCCGCAACTTGTTGCTGGTCTTGATGATGGGTCAGTTGCCAGCGAACTTTAAAGCATAAATAATGTGGGCAAAATGGCTGAGGAATAATCAGAAATTTTTTGAAGATGCTGATGTGATTGACCAGCATCTGTGACTTAAACTTTGTGGTAAAACCGTTGAGAAGATAAAATTCATTATAGAAACAAAGTTTAGCCGAATCATAGAGATAAAATCCGACTAAACCCAAAATAATAAGATAATCAAATGCGATCATTATTCTTTATTTCTTTTAAAAATCTTCCCGATAAAACCAATGCAAGCAGCAACGCCAACAAGGATAAACTTCCAAGTCGCTGCAAAGAAAGCAGCAATGACCGCCCAAAAACCTTTTTTAGTCGCAACGGCGGCAGCACCACCTACCACTAAAGCGGCTAGACCATATTCTGCTACTTTGTCGCCTGCTTGGAATTCGGTATAACGTTCGCCTGAGTTATATTGGAAGCCTTTGATGGAGTTTTTAAAGGCTTGAATATTTCTATCTAGATTTTCAGGATCAGATACCAAGGTTGCACTCATTACACCGGTACGCCCCAGAAGACGTACGGTATAGTTTATGGTTTCCATATTATCTTCACCACGGACTTTTAATGCCCATTCAAGATGTTTAGATTCAGGATCATATTTTGGAGGGACAGCCCAACTATCTGTATAAAGTTTATCAAGCCCTAAACGCACACGTTCAGCATTGGCTGCTTCATCATAAGATTTTAATTCTTTTAACAATGCATCAGCATCAATTTTCTCATCATCTTTGACGTAGCCTGACGGTTCAAAGTCAAAGGTCGCCCACCATGAATCATCCTCTGCGACGAGTACATTGGTACTGCCTGAAGTGAGATTACCAGTAAGCTCTAAAAATTTATCTGAATTTGAAATATCAAGAAAACCATCACCTTTGATTGTGTTTAGGGTGGCGACATCAGCAAGATTTTCCTTTTTGGGTCCAATTTGCCAATTCAGTTTGGAATACGGGCTTTCTTGCTGGGTTTGTGTACTTTGGTCAGGTGTCGTGCTTTGTTCTGTTGTGGTCGTTTCCGCATAACTATAAACAGGTATGAGTGTACTTGTGCTTAAACTTAGACAAAGCAAAACGGCATAGGTAACAGGTTGAAGCTTTAAGTTAAATTGTTTTTTTAACATGGTGGTCTCATTTTCTAATTGGTTATGTCTCTGATTATTTGAATAGCTTCGTGTTGTTAAATTTAAAATCAATGATTTTTTCTTTAATATTGAATGCGTGAAGTTATTCTTAGTGCTTAGTTTTTCTAATATTATTTTATTTATTCAAGATTTTCAATGTCTGTATTTGAACGGATAGTCTACTCAGTTGAATATCCGTTCAATGGCTTAAATTACCAATGCTCACCTGGGAACAAACGTGCATACGCTCTTTGTACCAGATTTAATTTTTGTGGCTCACCCACAGACGCAGTCGAACTTGGGAACAAATTAAAGCCAATTGACATTAATTTGTTATTGATTCCAGGTGCAATCGAATACGTAATAGAAGCTAAACGGCCTAAGTTTGTCGCAACTTTCTTCGGACGTTTCACAATCGCATAAGCCACTAAATCTGCTGCTTGTTCAGGTGAAAGTGTTGGCACATATTTATAAATTTTAGTCGGTGCAATCATCGGCGTGCGGACTAAAGGCATATAAACTGAAGTAATTGCAATTTTATGTGAATGCACTTCCGCAGATAAACAACGGCTAAATGCATCCAATGCTGCTTTTGATGCAACATAAGCAGAGAAGCGAGTTGCGTTTGCCAACACACCAATTGAACTGATATTGATAATTTGACCGTCTTTACGAACCATCATTTGCGGTAAAATATTCAAGACTAAACGAACTGCACCAAAGTAATTCAGCTGCATCGTACGTTCAAAATCATGGAAACGGTCAACAGATTCATGTACCGCGCGGCGAATCGAGCGACCTGCGTTATTGATCAAAATATCAATATGATCAACAGAGGCAATGATTTGTTTAGACACTTCATCAATAGCATCCATATCATTTAGGTCGCAAGGGAAAATATCAGCCTGCCCACCTTCAGCCTGAATTTCAGCTTGAACTTCTTTCAATGTTTCTTCAGTACGAGACACTAAAAGTACATGTGCACCTGCTGCTGCGAGCTTTTTTGCAACCGTTAAACCGATACCACTAGATGCACCTGTGATTAGTGCAATTTTACCTTGAACCTTTTTTTGAAAAAGTTGCTCTAATTTTTGATTCATAGCTATTTTCCTGATTCTACTGGCATAAATATATGCTGTATTTTTTTGTTTCGGGTGATTGGGTCTTTGTTTAAAAGATGATCACTTTTGTTGGAAGGCAATAATATACAAAAAAAATAAAAATACTAGTATTAAGTGACTGAATTTATAAAATATTTTTAGAGTAAATACTCTATTATATTTTTACTTATTTCGTGATTTTTACCATATAAAAATGAGTATTAAAAGCAAAAAATCAATCTTACTGTATAAAACATAACCAAATAAATTCACTTGAAAATTTGAATATATTTTTAAGTAAACAGAGTTGATTTCAACTCTGTTTATAGATGGATATATGTAATATTTTTATCATGATTTATGAAAAAGCAAGCTCATCATATGCTTTTTTTAATTGTTCTTTGGCGTGGGTATGACCTTGATGTGCAGCTTGTTCAAGCCACTTTTCTGCATGACTATAACTTCGGTCTAACCCAAGTTGTCCATTTAAGTAGCTGAGTCCCATTTTATACTGAGCTTCTTGATCTCCACGCAAAGCAGCTCTTAAATAGCACCACATAGCATTACGATTTGCGATTTCATCTAAACTTAGATTTTGATCTTCAAAATGATGTGCTTGCGCTTTTTCGAGAGCAGCTTCGGAAGCATTCTGTTCAAATGCTCGACGAGATGTTGAATCTCCTAAAAAACGGTTAAAAATATGTACCAACATATACAACCTCCTTGCTAATCCATTAACAAAGTAAAAGAGACTGCTAATCACAAAAAAATGATTAGATATAATTAATCTAGCTGATTTTTTACACTTTGCAAATAGTTAAATGTAATTTGTCAATTGCGATTTTTACACATTTGTTAAAAAATACATTATTTAACAAACCAACAATTTTTATTTAAATGATTAAATCACGCACTGTAATTTTATTACATTGAGAAAATTTGCTATATTTAGGTTGTTTTTTGATTTCGGATAGAATCTGTGAAACGCTCAAGTGTTTTCATCACAGTCTTGCTTAGTTTGTTTATGTTCCAGAGTCTTTGGAATGTAGCGGCAGCTTTTTGTGATCATGAAAGCACTACACTTCCATCGCAAAGTCTGATGAGTCAGCATTTTGGACACCATAATGCACCTGATTGTACTCAGGATCAGCAGCAGCATCCGCAGCTATTGGATGTGTATGGGATAGATAAACCGATTTCAGATCAGTCCGCATTCAAACAATTATCAGCACATCAACATGATGTGCGTTCCAGTGATTTCCTCAATCATATAAATGATGATCATCGTGACCATTTGCCTTCCTTTGCGCATTTTATTGTGGTTGATGATCAGCAACAAACAGCGCAGCCTAAGTTTATAGGCTACCCTGAATCTCGCTTTATTGGCTGGAATAATTTGTACCAGTCACCTGATCTATATTTGCCTAATCCTCCGCCTCTCTCATCCCCGCTATAAGGTGGGGTAGCCAAAAAGATTGCCCACCGCTAATGGTTTAATTTAGTGGGGCATTTTTATGTCAAAAGAAATACGTAATTTAGTACAAAAGCCTGTATTTGGTTTTAGGCCGTCTTTGCTCGGTGCATTGATGTTGAGTGTGATGTCATCTCTTAGTTGGGCAGACAACACATCTCAAGCATTAACCTTACAACAGGCAATTGCAAAAACTGAGCAATATCAGCAAACGCAAAATGTCTGGCAAACGCAGCAGCAAATTGCAACAGCGAACATTAAACAAGCAAAACTGTGGACAAATCCAGAGTTATCCGTATCGCAAACGGGTTTTGGTTCCAATCAAGATCAAGAGCTTTCAATTGGTGTTTCTCAACGATTGGATATTTTTGGTGAACGTAAGTCAGCACAGCGGTTGGCACAACTTTCAAAAGATCAAAGTGACTTAAATCAGCGAATTTATCAGGCTCAACTTGAATTGGCTGTGAAATACCAATGGTCACAGCTGGCGATTTTTGAGTTAGAACGCAACGTGGTCCAAGAGCAGCTCAAGGTCAGTGAAGAAAATCTGAATGCGATTCAGAAGCGCTATCAAGCGGGGAGTGTGGCTCAGGTTGATGTAGATCGTGCCAGACTGAGTCATGCAGAAAATGCTCGCTTATATCGTCAAGCCGATTTGCAGGTGCAAGTTGCCAAGCAGCAATTGTCCAATCTTTGGGGAGATGCTGATAAATCGATTCGTATCGGTTTAAATCCTCAATCTTTATGGCCGTCTTCGACACACCAACAGGTACAAGAATATCTCGCAGACAATCTTTTTGAAAAATCACGTCAGTTACAGGTGTTGCAAGCAAAAGCGACAGTGGCGCAACTCAAAGCTTCGGCACGGCCTAATCCAACTGTGAATTTAGGCGTGAATCGTACTCGATCACCTGAAACCTCGACTGACAATGCTTTAGTTGTGGGGGTTTCTATCCCATTGAATATTTTCAACCGCCAGCAATATGGTGTGCAAATTGCGCAAGCAAAGCAGGATTTACTCAGCAGACAACAGGAATTTTATCTCCGCCAAAATGCTTTGCAGGTGGGAACCTTGTTGACTGAATTGCAAGGACTGGAAGTACAGTTTAAAGCAGTCGATGAGTCTCAGATTCCGCTTGCAGCTCAGGTTCAACGTAAAACTTTGCAGGGGTTTACTGTCGGTAAATTTGCCGTTAACGATGTGCAACTCGCAACGTTACAGCTGCAAGAAGTGCGTTTGAGAAAAGTGCAATTATTGAAAGATGGCTGGCAACGTGCCATTGAAGCGGAAAGTCTGAGTCTCGGTATTGAACCAAGTCAAATCATGGCAAAAGACGCTTTAGCACAGATCAATCAGAGTTTATGGCAGGACACACAAGCTTTACCAATCGTGGGTGGGGGAAAATAATATGCTGAATCAATTTAAATCTTTTAAACTTCAGAAAGGCAAAATTTCTCAACGCCTACTGATCATCATTACTATTGTGATGACTGCTCTTATTGCTATGGGTTTGTTCTTTTCATCTAAAAAAGCAAGTAGCAAAGATGCTGGTGAAAATGAAGCAGGGCATGCTGAAGAAGGGCATTCACATGAAGAAAATGCTAAGGGAACCACCAAAGACGGTGCGGAAGAAGCGAAGCACAGTGAAGAAGAGGGTGGCGAGAAAGAGAATGCTGAAGCCATTAGCTTGACCGCGCAACAGATCACTGAACAAGGAATCAAACTTGCTAAAGTAGAGATGGGGACCGTTATAAAATCGGCTTCTTATCCTGCAAAAGTCATGGTCAATACCGATCGTCAAGCACATGTATCACCTGCATTTAGTGGGCAGGTGGTTGCCGTCAATGTTGAGTTGGGACAGCGTGTGCAAAAAGGGCAGGCATTGGCGACCTTGGTGGTGCCTGATTTGGTTGATCAGCAGGCAAATTTACAGGTTGCACAAACAAGCTTAGAACTGGCACGTCAGGATTATGAACGAGAGCGCCAGTTATGGTCACAAGGTATTTCTGCCAAGCAGGATTATCAACGGGCTTACAATGCTTACAAGCAAGCACAGATTCAGGTACAAGCCACCAGATCCCGTTTATCTGCTTTTGGTGCCTCATCAAGCAGTAATGGTCGCTATGTTCTCACAGCACCAATTGCAGGCATTATCAGTAAAAAAGACTTGGTCATGGGTGAAAATGTACAGCTGGCCAGCCAGTTATTTATCATCGATCAACTGGATCAGCTATGGCTTGAATTTATTGTACCAAGTTCTGAGTTTTCAGCGATTGCACCCAATCAGCAGGTTGAATTTAAGTCACTGCAAACGGGGAATACCTTTAAAGCACAGATTCAAAGTTTAAATAGTGAAGCTGATGTGCAGACTGGACGTTTACAAGTGCGTGCCAAAGTATTGTCGAATGCAGCTGAATTGCGCCCGAATTTGATGGTCAATGTTCAGTTACAACAGCAAGGCACTGCTCAAGCATTACGTGTACTCAAAAGTGCCATACAGAAAGTTGAAGGAAAGGATATTGTTTTCGTTTCCAGTGAGCATGACAAGAAAATCGAGTTTACTGCACAGCCTGTTGTACTGGGTCAGGTATCCGGTGATGGTCAGTGGGTTGAAGTGAAGTCTGGTCTGACTCAAGGTCAGCAATATGCAGCTCAGGGTAGCTTTTTGCTGAAATCTGAATTGGAAAAAGGAGAGGCGAGCCATGGGCATTAATGATTCTTCTGATTCTAAGTTAGATCTCGATGCGGATTCAGCATTACCTCAACCTGAAGGATTATTTGATCGACTGATTCAATTTTCGATTAAAAATGCCATTTGGGTCATGCTGTTTATTGTGGCATGGATTGGCGTAGGGATTTACGGTTATCAAAAATTACCGATTGATGCTGTACCCGATATTACCAATACCCAAGTGCAAGTGAATACCCAAGCGGCTGGTTTTACCGCATTAGAAGTTGAACAAAGGATTACCTATCCCATCGAAACTGCGATGGCAGGTTTACCTAAGCTAGAGTTGACCCGTTCTATTTCCCGTTATGGTTTATCGCAAGTGACCATTATTTTTAAAGACGGGACGGATATTTATTGGGCACGACAACAGATTAATCAACGCTTACAAGAAGCCCAAACCGAGCTGCCAGATGATATTGCACCGACAATGTCTCCTGTATCGACAGGGTTGGGTGAGATTTATCAATGGGTGATCAAGGCTGAACCGAATGCGAAAAAACCTGATGGTACGCCCTATACCGCGATGGATTTACGTGAAATTCAGGACTGGATTGTACGACCACAGCTACAACGGGTTCCCGGTGTTGCAGAGGTCAACTCGATTGGTGGCTTTAATAAAACCTATGTGGTCACACCTGATTTAAATCGTTTGCAACAATTACAAATCCCTGTCAGTGATCTACAAAACGCTTTAACTGGAAATAATGAAAACCGTGGTGCTGGTTTTATTGAAACCAATGGGCAGCAATTGACAGTACGTGTTCCAGGAACCTTAAACAATATTGAAGATATTCAAAATGTAAGTATTGGCAATAAAAATGGTTTTCCGATTAGAGTTGCAGATGTAGCGACTGTTTCAATTGGACATGATCTACGTACAGGTGGTGCAACTTACAATGGCGAGGAAACTGTACTCGGTATCGCCATGATGATGATGGGGGAAAATAGCCGTACTGTGGCGAAATCAGTAGATGCAAAAATCAAGGAAGTCCAGCAATCTTTACCGAAAGGTATTGTGATCCAAACCGTATATGACCGGACAGCTTTGGTCGAACGTGCGATTAGTACAGTACAGAAGAACCTTGTAGAAGGGGCAATTCTAGTTATTGTTATTCTGTTCCTATTTCTTGGTAATTTCCGTGCAGCGTTAATTACTGCATGTGTGATTCCGTTATCGATGCTGTTTACTTTGGCGGGTATGGCTGAGCAGAAAATTAGTGCCAATCTGATGAGTTTAGGCGCACTGGATTTCGGGATCATTGTGGATGGTGCGGTTGTTATTGTTGAAAACTGTATTCGGCGACTGGCAGAGGCACAGCATGCAAAAGGCAGATTACTCTCACGAGCAGAACGGTTTAAAGAAGTTTTTCTTGCGGCTAAACAGGCACGTCGCCCTTTAATCTTTGGTCAATTAATTATTCTGGTGGTGTACTTACCTATTTTCGCCCTGTCTGGTGTTGAAGCGAAGCTCTTTCACCCAATGGCTATGACGGTGGTATTGGCACTGGTGGGCGCAATTATTCTTTCAGTTACTTTTGTCCCTGCTGCAGTGGCCTTATTTGTTAATGGTGAAGTTAAAGAAACAGAAAGTCGCTGGATGCTGTGGTTAAAGCAAAAATATGAAAAACTACTCAATTTAGCCTATAACTTTAGAATGTTAGTCGTCACCCTTGCGGTGAGTATTCTGTTTTTAACGGGCGTGCTTGCCACACAAATTGGCAGTGAGTTTGCACCGACCTTGAGTGAGGGCGATTTTGCAGTGCAACAAATGCGTTCGCCAAGTACTGGCCTAGAGCAGTCTTTACGTATGCAGGAGAATACTGAAAAGTTATTACTCAAAGCGTTTCCAGAAATCAAAGCCATATTTGCCCGTACAGGGACGGCAGAAGTGGCAACAGATGTCATGCCACCTAATATTTCCGATGCTGTGGTGCTGTTAAAGCCACGTGATGAATGGAAGAATCCAAAGCAAACAATTGATGAGCTACGTCAACGTATGATTGCATTTCTTGGTACATTACCCGGAAATAATAGTGAGTTTTCTCAACCGATTGAGCTGCGTTTCAACGAATTAATTTCTGGTGTGCGAAGTGATGTGGGGATCAAGATTTTTGGCGATGATATGGAGGTGTTGAATCAGCAAGCCACTAAGATTGCACAACAAATCAAAGGGATTACTGGCGCAACTGCCGTCAATGTGGAACAGACTTCCGGCCTACCACTTTTAAATGTTGAAGTGAACAAAGCCGCAGCAGCGCAATATGGTCTGTCGGTGAGAGCGATTCAAGACTTGGTGGCAACCAGTGTCGGCGGGCAGAATGTTGGGCAAATTTTACAAGGTGACCGCCGTTTCGATTTTGTGATTCGTCTGGATGATGCTCAACGTACACCTGAGCATCTGGCCGTTTTACCTATTCAAACACCAAATGGTGGTCTAATCCAACTTCAGGATGTGGCTAAAGTTGAAAATATCCTCGGTATTAATCAGGTCAGTCGTGAAAATGGTAAACGTCGTGTCGTTGTGACCGCCAATGTCGAAGGGCGCGATTTGGGCTCATTTGTCACCGAATTACAATCGACTTTGGCGAAGCAGGAAATGCCTGCGGGTTATTGGTTGAGTTATGGCGGACAGTTTGAAAACCTAACCTCTGCGAAGGCACGTATGCAGCTGGTCGTTCCGCTGGCGCTGATAACTATTTTTGTGCTGTTGATGGCCGTTTTCCATAACTTTAAGGAAAGTTTGCTGGTATTTACTGGTGTTCCATTTGCACTGTGTGGTGGTTTGATTGCACTGTGGCTTCGCGGTATACCATTGTCGATGTCTGCAGGTGTGGGCTTTATCGCGCTCTCAGGTGTGGCGGTATTAAATGGTTTGGTAATGTTGACCTTTATTAAGGAATTACGTCAACAACTCGATGTTTATCAGGCCACATGGCAAGGCGCAATTTTACGTTTAAGACCCGTATTGATGACAGCTTGTGTGGCATCGTTAGGTTTTGTGCCGATGGCGTTGGCTACAGGGACAGGTGCGGAAGTTCAGCGTCCACTGGCAACCGTGGTGATTGGCGGCATCATGTCATCCACCTTACTGACTTTGGTGATTTTACCAGTGATTTATCGTTGGATGAATGAACGTAAAGTTAAAGCACAAACGGATGGTTGATCGTTAATTTAAAAATAACCTCACCGTTCTTAGCCAAGAAGGGTGAGGCATTGAAACTGTATAGACAGTTTATTATTGACTGACAGGCAATACACCTAAACTAATGATGGTGTAATTTTGATTTACAGGTTGAGTGGTTTTGTTAAATGCTTCACTGACTTCAAGTAAATATTGCCCTGAATAAGGAAAAGTGACTGTTGCTGAACCATCTTGAGCAACCGGAACTTTTTGTGCTTGTTTATCGGTTTGCCCTTGAGCACGGATGAGCAGTTCGGCATTTTTGAGTGCTTGTCCTGATTTTTTAATCAAGATTTGCACAGGTTGCTGCGCAGTAATACTGTTGGGATGGGTTTTAAATTCGACTTGTATTGCAGCATCAGTGTTGTTTTGAATAGGTGACGTTTTTTCTTTAGAAATATAACTTTGGATTGACCATTCTCGGTTAATGGTGATCGGTACAGGCGGTTTCTTAAAGTCAGCAGGAATGACATATTCGCGCTCAGCGATCTTACCTGCTTTCTCAGCAGGGACATCAAAAAGCATTTTCCATTCTTTATTATGTTGGACATATTTGAGTGGGAAAGACGCTTTACTGAACAGGTGATAGGTGCCTGCTTGTGGTAAGGCTAAGTCAAACACCGTAGTCGATTTTAAAGTGCTTGCAGCTTCAACTTGTAACTTGCTTTGATCTGGTTGAATCACATTGAGCGCGGTTTGTTTCATGGCATGTTCTGCATTCAGTGCTTCTTCAGCATAGGATGCAATCACTGGGATTTGTGTATTTGTGGTGTTATAGCCCAGAGGTGCAACATAGGGTTCATGTGCATAACTATAAGAGCAAAGAAGTACAGAAAGGTAGAGGTATTTTTTCATTGTCGATATTCCATTAACAGGGGTATTTTAACTGTGGAAAATATAGTCGCCATTATATAGAAGAAACCTTATTATTGATAATAATAATTATTATCAATAATAAATAGAAAAAATATTCAATATTTTGATAAAACAAAATCAGAGGTATCAACATGAGCGAGCAACAAGGGCATGACCATAGTCATGCTGTCGTCACAGAAGGAAATGTAAAAAAACTAACCTTTGCATTGGCATTAACCAGTACCTTTCTAATTGTTGAAGTGATTGCGGGTTTCATGACGCAAAGCTTGGCTTTATTGTCCGATGCCGCACATATGTTTACTGATGCTGCAGCATTGGCAATTGCATTGGTTGCCATCAAAATTGGTAAATTACCCGCAGATGATAAACGGACCTTTGGCTATCAGCGTTTTGAAATTTTAGCAGCGTTGTTTAATGCCATGATGTTGTTTGTGGTTGCAATTTATATTCTCTATGAGGCGTATCAGCGCTTTAGCCAACCTCCTGAAATTCAGAGTGTCGGTATGATGGTTGTGGCGGTTATTGGGTTGGTGATTAACCTTATTTCAATGAAGATTTTATTCTCCAGTTCAAAGGAAAGTCTCAATATAAAAGGTGCTTATCTGGAAGTATTGAGTGATGCACTTGGTTCAGTGGGTGTGGTTATTGGGGGCGCAATTATTTATTTCACTGGCTGGATGTGGGTGGATACGATTATTGCTGTACTCATCGGCTTTTGGGTTTTACCACGAACATGGGTTTTGCTAAAACAAAGTATCAATATCTTACTGGAAGGTGTGCCTGAGGAAATTGATATTGAAAAATTACGTAATGATCTTTTATCGGTTGAAGGTGTGGAAAGTATTCATCAACTTAAGGTCTGGGCCATTACATCTAAAAATGTCCATCTGACAGTGCATTTATTTGCACCAGCAGCGGATCGGAATCAATTGTACCAACAGGTCATGGAAATGCTCAGTCATCAACATGGGATTACTGAGATGACGTTACAAATTGAAGATAATGCGTGTATGGTGCATTCACATGAATCAGATGGGCATGATCACAGTAATGCTGATGATGGCACACATACAGATGAAGCAAAAAACCATTCACATTAAGGTGAATGGTTTGATTTGAACATCAGGCAAAGCTGAAGAATTAGATTTGCCACTCATGATTACAGTCACGGCACTTCCAGCTTTTATTGGCTTGCATAAATGACTGCATTGAGATTTTAAAATCAGGCAGATCACGCCAAAACATTACCCCTGCAATCACAGCTGCAATGAAGACCACGACGGTTGCAATTTGCAATGTTTGACCTGCGCCGTTGCTGAAAATCCACATCACAATACTAATGACAACCAATAACAACAAAATAAACAGTAATGGAATCAAAAATACCAAGCTTTTTGGAACAACAGGACGTACAGCAGGTGTATTCCCATGGGTAACGGGCAAGATTTTTCGACTTTGGCACTTTGGACATTGGTATTGCATGGTGGCTCCACATTTATAATCTAAGCATATTCTAATCGTTCTATTTTAGAATGCAAAAAAGACTGAATAGCAGCTTAAAAGCAAAATTTAGGCAATAAAAAACCCAAGTCACTATGCTTGGGTTTTTTACAAAGATGTCGCCATCTTGAATATGGCGTCCCTACGGGGATTCGAACCCCGGTTACCGCCGTGAAAGGGCGATGTCCTAGGCCTCTAGACGATAGGGACAAGTGAGGCAACACAGGTAAAACATTTGGTGGAGTCAAGGAGGATCGAACTCCTGACCTCTACAATGCCATTGTAGCGCTCTACCAACTGAGCTATAACCCCCAGTCTGTGTGAGCGCAATATTAGGGATATTGCACTCACACGTCAACAGA
This sequence comes from Acinetobacter sp. CE-15, assembly GCF_051059255.1. Classification (NCBI taxonomy): domain Bacteria; kingdom Pseudomonadati; phylum Pseudomonadota; class Gammaproteobacteria; order Moraxellales; family Moraxellaceae; genus Acinetobacter; species Acinetobacter sp. CE-15. Next base: position 301,583 of record NZ_CP192737.1, read on the forward strand.
AAATTTAATTAAGCTTCATCAACTGCATCATTTTTCGGCAATTTGATGCTTTCGTTCAGTTTTTCCCAAACTTTTGCTTCTTTTTTGCTCGGACCACCCACAATTTCAAGTGCATGACGTAAACGGGCAAAGGTTAAATCAGGGCCAATGGTGACCATCGATTGCATCACAGGGGTCGATGATGTTGAACCAGCAATTGCGATAAAGAATGCTGGCATGAAATCACGGAGTTTGATTTCCATTTGATTCGCCAAATCCATCAAGGTTTGGCTTACAGTATCGTTGTTCCAAGTAAACAAGCTTTCTAAACGCCAAATTGCAAATTGCAAGCTTTGACGAACTTGCTCTTCAGTCAACTTTTTGCTGACAAATTGCTCTTTGGTCAATGTTGGGAATTGATTGAAGTAAAAACCAGCCCAATTTACCGCTTCAGACAGTAAGTTAATACGTGGTTGAATGGCCGCAGCAATATCTTCTAGGGTTTGGCGATCAGATTTCCAAGCCAAAAGTGTATTTAACAGTTCAGCAGGGCTGAGGGCTTTAATCCATTGTCCATTGAGCCAGTTTAGTTTTTCAACATCAAAAATTGGACCACCCAAAGACACACGCTGGATATCAAAATGTTCAATCATTTCAGCCAAAGAGAATTTTTCTCTTTCATCTGGCATTGACCAACCCATACGGCCTAAATAGTTCAGTAAGGCTTCAGGTAATACACCGATGTCTTTGTAGTAGTTGATTGAGGTTGGATTTTTACGTTTAGACAATTTTGACTTGTCTGGGTTACGTAACAATGGCATATGGCACAATGTTGGCATGTCCCAACCAAAATATTGGTAGAGCAACTGGTGTTTTGGTGCAGATGGAATCCATTCTTCACCACGAATCACATGGGTGATTTCCATTAAATGGTCATCGACTACATTGGCTAAATGATAAGTTGGCAAACCATCTGTTTTGAGTAGGATTTGCATGTCGACTTGTGCCCAAGGGATCTCCACTTCGCCACGAAGTAAGTCATTGAATTGGCAAACGCCTTCTTCAGGGACTTTCATACGGATCACATGAGCTTCACCCGCAGCCAAACGCTGTTGTACCTCTTCTGGGGAAAGTTTTAAGCCACGACCGTCATAACCAGGGGTTTCACCACGGGCTTGTTGTTCAGCACGCATTTGATCAAGCTCTTCCGCCGTTGCGAAACAGTAAAAGGCATGACCCTTTTCAACAAGTTCTAAAGCATATTGTTTATAGATTCCCATTCGCTCAGATTGGCGATAAGGAGCATGAGGTCCGCCGATATCAGGCCCTTCTGACCAATTTAAACCTAACCATCGTAGTGAATCTAAAATCATTTTTTCAGATTCAGGGGTTGAACGGAGTTGGTCGGTATCTTCAATACGAAGAATGAATTCGCCACCATGTTGTTGTGCAAAGCATAAATTAAACAAGGCGATATAGGCAGTGCCTACATGCGGAAAACCAGTTGGAGAGGGTGCAATACGAGTACGGACTTTCATAACTAAATATTATTCAGAATGTAAATTGAAACTATTATAACGAAAAAGCCCAACTGCTTAAGGGTTAATTCACCAATAAACGATTGGGCTTCTAAATTCTTTTGAGGAGCGTAGAATTTATTTTTCTAAATCAAATTTTTACAAAGTATGCGGTTGGAATAAAGCTTGTACAAAACAAGAAAATTTCTGATGTTGTTCAGCTAAAAAGTTTTGTGAGGCTGTGGTTTTAATCGACGTTAAAACTTTAAGCTGATCTTTATCTGAGATCAGTTTATTCTCGCCACGCTTTTGTTGATTGAGCGCTTTTTCAATCGGTGATTGTTTATCTACCACAACAATTAACGATTGTATTGGCTTGGTCGTATCTTTAATTGCAGCAGTATGGCCTGTCTGTGCCATCACTGCGAGTCCTAGACTTAAGCCCAAGATCTTTAAATAAGAATCATTCATTCCATCGGCTCCCCTTGATGGTCAAATTTTTGTTCTTGAACATGGTTATTGTAGCAAAACAACTTACAAAAAGCATAACTACGTCACATTTTTTAATAATACTACACAAAAAATGTTTAAAAAACAATCATTGAAACGAAATGTAATATTTTAATTGATAACACATAAATGTGGATGAATCGTGAAGAATTCAAGTTTAGGTTAAATTGTGTAAAAAATATACCAAATAATTTACATGAGTAATACACATTTTTAGATATCTTAAATTATGAATAAGATAGTTTAAATATTTATAAGTGATTGATTGTTAAATTGAAATAATAAAAATATAGTGCTTCTAAATCATTAAAAACCGAGAAAGAAATGAAAAAACTACTGCTTTTAAGTGCGATCAGTTTAATCGTCACGGGGAATGCTTATGCAGCGAAAGAATTTTTAAATGTATCTTACGATCCTACCCGTGAATTTTATCAGGAATATAACAAGAGTTTTGGTCAATTTTGGAAATCAAAAACAGGCCAAGATATTGAATTTAAGCAGTCTCATGGCGGTTCTGGTAAGCAAGCACGTTCAGTGGTAGATGGTTTACAAGCAGATGTGGTGACACTGGCTTTGGCCAATGATATTGATGAAATTGTCAATGCGGGTTTGATTGAAAAAGGCTGGCAAAAAGAATTTCCAAATAATTCTGCACCCTACACATCTACCGTTGTTTTTTTAGTGCGTAAGGGCAATCCCAAAGCAATTAAAGATTGGAATGATCTGGTGAAACCTGGGGTTGAAATTATCACACCAAACCCTAAAACAGGCGGTGCACCGCGCTGGATTTATTTATCAGCGTGGGGCTATGCATTAAAACAACCGGGTGGCAATGATGCAAAAGCGCGTGAATTAGTCAAACAAATATATAAAAATGTCAAAGTGTTAGATTCAGGCGCACGTGGCTCGCTCACAACATTTGCGGATCGCGGTATTGGCGATGTTTTGTTGTCTTGGGAAAATGAAGCAATTTTGGCGACGTCTGGTCCAGATAAAGACAAATATCAAATTATTTATCCATCCATTTCAATCCTAGCTGAGCCTTCAGTCGCAATCGTCGATAAAGTGGTTGATAAAGATGGTAATCGTAATTTAGCAAAAGGCTATTTAAATTATCTTTATTCACCAGTTGGGCAGGACTTGGCAGCAAAATATAATTTCCGTCCGCGTAATGCCAAAGCTGCAGCCAAATATTCGGCAAAATTTCCAAAAATTAAACTCTTTACCATAGATCAAGTTTTTGGCGGCTGGGCAAAAGCGCAAAAAACCCATTTTGCCAATGGAGGGATTTACGATCAATTTACGGCTGAAAAGTAATTTGAATCAAATACAAACAAGTCCTCTTTGATCAAAGGGGGCTTTTTTTAGCTTTATGCATTTGTGATAAAGAAATAAATAAAACAGACAAAATATAAACCACAGCGATCTTGAGCGCTTTCATCAATTAAAACCATAGGTTGATTTTTAATCTGTGCTAAGTTTGCGGGTATTTCGCTTTTTGATTGAAGTTTATTCGCTTATTTCATATATTTAGAATAATTTTAGCGATGTTAGCACTCATAATATGAAAACTAATTTTAAAGCACTGATGAGTGCTGTGGTTATTGCGACGGGATTAACTGTTGCAACGACAGCAAGTTATGCTGCTGACCGTGAATTTTTAAATGTGTCTTATGATGCAACGCGTGAGTTTTATGATGAGTTTAATAAATCATTTGGCGCTTACTGGAAATCTCGTACAGGTAAGACTGTTGATTTTAAACAATCGCATGGTGGTTCGGGAAAACAAGCGCGTGCCGTGGTTGATGGCTTAAAAGGTGATGTGGTGACCTTGGCTTTGGCCAATGATATCAACGAAATTGTGAAATCAGGCCAAATTAACCCAGGTTGGGAAAAAGAATTTCCAAATAACTCAGCACCGTATACGTCTACCGTTGTGTTTTTAGTACGTAAAGGTAATCCTAAAGGCATCAAGGATTGGACAGATTTGACCAAACCTGGTGTACAAATCATTACCCCTAACCCTAAAACAGGCGGTTTACCACGCTGGATCTATCTCTCAGCTTGGGGCTATGCACTTAAACAACCAGGTGGTAATGATGCTAAAGCACGTGAGTTTGTTTCTAAAATGTACCATAACGTAAAAGTTATGGATCCAGCTGCGCGTGCATCGATGACCACATTTGCTGAACGTGGGATTGGTGATGTTTTACTGACTTGGGAAAATGAAGCCATGGTGAGTAAGAAAGCATCTGGCAATAAGTTTGATATAGTCTATCCATCGATGTCAATTTTGACTGAACCGTCAGTGGCAATTGTTGATAAAACAGTAGAGAAGAATGGCAATAAATGGTTAGCAACGGGTTATATTAACTATTTGTATTCTCCAATAGGTCAAGATATGGCAGCGCGTCATTTCTATCGCCCGCGCAATGCAAAAATCTTAGCTAAATATTCCAACCAATTCCCTGAACTGAAAACGTTTACCATTGATGAAGTCTTTGGTGGTTGGGCAAAAGCACAGCAAACTCACTTTGCCAATGGCGGTGTTTTCGATCAGATTTATAATAGCAAGCGCTAAGCATCCACTATTTTGATTGAATCAACCTCCTTTTTAGGAGGTTTTTTCATTCTGTTATGAATCAGTTAGACTAATATTAAAGTAAACAAAAAATTGAGACGATGGATATTACGCTAAGACTTGCCACTGAAGATGATATTGAGGTTATTTTTGAAATACGAACATCAGTCAAAGAAAACCATTTGTCAAAACAACAACTGACTGAACTGGGTATCACTGAGTCAGTAATATTGGATTTAATTCAAAATACTTCGACTGTCTGGCTTGCTGAGCTGCAGCATCAAGTGTGTGGTTTTTCGATCGCAGATTTAACTGAGGGCAGCGTATTTGCCATGTTTGTCCACCCTGATTTTGAAGCCAAAGGTGTCGGAACTGCGCTTTTGAAAAAAGCAGAAGATTTATTATTTGAATCTTTTCAAGAAATTTGCTTGGAAACCGATCAAAAAAGTCGTGCTTTTGAATTTTATCTCCGACAAGGTTGGCGTGTTTCAGCGTATTTTGACAATGGTGATGTAAAAATGCTCAAGACACGATAACGCTTTGTCGCAGGATGGATGCGCTATTTTTTGTACTGAACTTTTATAAAAAGCACTTTAAAACGGTTTTCTCTATAAAAAGTAATATTTCCCTACAAAAAGTCGTTTGGAGCTTTGGCAAAACAAGGTAATAATGTGCAGTTACTTTTTTTGCTTAAACTGAAATCATAATTATGTCTCATATTTCTGTATTACTACATGAAACTGTCGATGCTTTACTTGCAGATCGCAATACAGGAATTTACGTGGATGGGACATTTGGACGTGGTGGACACACCCGTTTATTGTTGTCTAAATTAGATGAGCATTCAAAAGTTTATGCTTTTGATAAAGACCCACAAGCGTTAGAAGTGGCATATCAGTTAGAAAAAGAAGATCCTCGTTTTAAAATTATTCATGCCAGTTTTGCAGATTTACAACAAGAATTAAATCAATTAGATATTTATCAAGTCGATGGGATTATGGCAGATTTAGGGGTGTCATCACCACAGCTAGATCAAGCAGACCGTGGTTTTAGTTTTATGAAAGATGGACCACTTGATATGCGTATGGATAATTCTCAAGGACAAACAGCCGCAGATTGGCTAGTGGATGTAGACGAAGAACATTTGGCCAATGTAATTTTTCAATATGGTGAGGAACGTTATAGTCGTCGTATTGCACGTGCGATTAAGCAAGCAGGTTATATTGAAACCACTGGAAAATTAGCGGAAATTGTGAAAGTTGCGCATCCTAAGTGGGAAAAGAATAAACATGCTGCGACACGGACATTCCAAGCTATTCGTATTGAAATTAATAAAGAACTCGATGACGTACATACCTTTTTACCTCAAGCCGTAGATTTGTTAAAATCAAATGCACGTTTGGCCGTCATTAGTTTCCATTCACTTGAAGACCGAATTATTAAACAATTTATTCAAAAAGAATCAACGTTGCCAGAAGATGATGGCTGGGGATTACCGCAAAAAGTACAAGATACTCGTCGACTGAAAAAAGTTGACAGAGTCCGTGCCAGTGAGGAAGAAGTCAAAGCCAATCCTCGCTCACGTAGTGCTTGGCTTCGAGTTGCAGAACGCTTAGAACAAAAAGGCGCAGAATGAAACAAGAAATTATAGAAGAATCAAGTCATAAGCTGGCAATAAAAAAAGCGATTGTTTATGGCGTATTGGTTGTTGCAGTGTTGATCAGTGCCTTTATGGTGGTGTTGCAAGTCTTTGCTTATCGTCATGATTTTCGTGATTTAAATAGTTATATGCGTGAACGTGAAGATATCAATGCAGAATGGGGACGTTTGCTCATTGAACAACAAACATTTGGTGCAACTGCGCAAATAGGAACACGTGCCGTAACACAATTGAGAATGTATTCACCGCCAGCTGCGCAAACAGTTGTCATTTCATTACCAACTGAATCAGAGCAGAAGAAGTAAGGCATCTGTATGGCAGATAAGCAAACTAAACCGACTCGGCAGCCACGTAAAAAGCAGCCTTCCATTACCCAGAAAAGTACTGTATCGATAGATATGTGGCGCTTCTATTTAATGTGGGGCGTGGTGCTTTTATGTTTTGTCGGCTTGGTCGGACGTGCATTTTATGTGCAAGTGATTAATAAAGACTTTTTACAAAATAAAGCCAATGCCAACATTCTACGTTCTGAAACATTAAAAGCCATGCGTGGTGTGATTAGTGATCGTCATGGCGTGCCTTTGGCAATCAGTTCTCCAATCATGAAAGTGGTGATTGATCCACGTGAATATTTTGAGACTAAAAAACAGTTTGATACCATCACGGCTGAATTACAGAAGACACCCAACAGTCGTAAACTTAAACGCCAATTGCCTGATGAAAATTTAAATTTAGATGAATTGGCAGATGCGGTCGGTCTTGATCGTGCAGACTTAAAAAAACGTTTAAATGAACGTCCACGTTCTCGTTATTTGGTACTTAAAAAAGAAGTTCCGCCACCACAAGCAGATTTTATTACCCAGCATAAATTTGCTGGCGTTTATGCCGAGAAAACCTATAAACGTTATTATCCTCAGCCACAGCCCAATGCGCAAATTATTGGTCTCACCAATAGTGAAGGGACGGGGATTGAAGGTTTAGAGATGCAGTTAAACTCACGTCTGGCTGGTGAAGATGGTGAGCAAAAGATTTCTCGTGATAAACATGGTAACCGTATTACCACCCCTGAAGTTGTAAAAGAAGTGAAAGCAGGGGAGAATATCACCTTAAGTATTGACTCACGTTTGCAATATATTATGTATCGTGAGTTGACTGCGGTGGGTGTTGCCAATAATGCACGTTCTGCTTCTGCAATTGCTGTGGATGTAAAAACGGGCGAAATTCTGGCTATGGCGAGTTGGCCTTCTTATAATCCCAACGATAAAAATGGCTTAAGTAATAAAGATGCCATGCGTAACCGTGGTGCAATTGACATGTTTGAACCTGGTTCAACCATGAAACCTTTTACCATTGCAGCGGGTTTGGAAAGTGGCAAATATACCCCAAACTCGGTGATTAGTACCAGCCCAGGTTCGATGCGTTTAGGTTCCCATACCATTCGTGATACGCATAACTATGGTTCGTTGACCGTTACTGGTGTGATCATTAAATCCTCGAACGTCGGTTCGGCAAAAATTGCTTTGTCTTTACCAAAAGAAACCTTGCCAAGTTTCTTTAGAAAGGTCGGTTTTGGTCAGCGTTCGGCGGTTAAATTCCCGGGTGAGAGTGGAGGTTTAGTGCTTCCACCTGAAAAGTTAAATTCTTCACAAATTGGTACAATGGCTTATGGCTATGGTCTAAATGCTACGATTTTACAGTTGGCGCAAGGCTATGCAATGTTGGCCAATCATGGTGTGGAATATCCTTTAAGTCTCTATAAATTAAATGATCAGCCCAAAGGCAAACAGGTTTTAGCGCCTAAAATTGCTGATGAAGTTTTGTTGATGTTAGAGCAAGTTACGATGCCTGGTGGTACTGCAAAACAAGCCAATATTCCCGGTTATCGCGTGGGTGGTAAAACAGGTACAGCACACAAGTTGCGCCCTGACCATAGAGGTTATTCGAATACTGAATACCGTGCTTTATTTGCCGGTGTGGCGCCGATTAGTGATCCTCGTTTGGCGGTTATTGTTGTAGTCGAAAATCCGCGTGGACAATACTATGGTGGTTTGGTTGCCGCTCCAGTGTTTGCTCGAATTATGCAAGAATCTTTACGTTTAATGAATGTGCCTTTAGATAAACCTCTTGAAACGGCTAAGGCCAAGCCATAGGTAAACTATAATGATTAATTTTCAAGATATTTATAAAGTTGATAATACAAAGGCTTGGATGTCTGAGTCATTTAATGGCTTTTCTCTAGATAGTCGTTATGTGCAACAAGGGCAAATTTTTATTGCTTTGACCAGTTATTCGCAACCAGAAAAAACCGCACAATTTGCTCAAATCGCTTTAGACAAAGGCGCATTGGCCATTATTAGTGAAACAGATTTAGGCTTTGAATCTGCATTGATCTGCCCAGATGTGCGTCAGTTGATGGGACAATGGCAAAAACAATATTTACAAGCGACATCCCCAGTAAAAGCTGCACGAATTCTTGCAGTCACGGGAACCAATGGTAAAACCACGATTTCACGCCTCGTTGCTGAATTACTGGCATTACAAAATAAAAAATGTGCAGTGATGGGAACTACGGGCAACGGGATTCTGCCAAACCTAGAAGCGTCTTCACATACCACTTTAGATGCGTTGCATTTACAAAATCTTTTGCATGATTTTGCTATGCAAGGTGCTGAATTCGCTTCAATTGAGGCAAGCTCGCATGGTTTGGAACAAGGTCGTTTAAATGGTTGTGATATTGAGATTGCTGCATATAGTAATCTGAGTCGAGATCATTTGGATTATCACGGGACGCTTGAAGCCTATGCTGAAGCGAAAGCGTTGCTGTTTAAATTTGCTGCGTTAAAAGTTGCAGTAATTAACATAGATGATGCGCATGCAGATCTAATGATGAATGCGGCAAGCAGCAATCTGTCACATCCGAAAGTATTGACTTATTCAACCTCTAAAGCGGCTGATTACCAAGTATTTGGGATTAAATATAGCTTAGATGGGGCAACATTCCATCTCAAAACAGCCAAAGCTGAATTTACCGTGAATAGCCCATTGCTTGGGCATTTTAATATTGAAAATTTGGTGGCCAGTTTAATTGTTGCTGAACAAGCAGGTTTTGATTTAAAACAACTTATCGCAACTGTACCCAACTTAAAAGGTGCACCTGGACGTATGCAGGTGATTCGTGATCAAGATCGTCTGTTTGTGGTGGATTATGCACATACTCCAGACGCTTTAACTCAGGTTTTAAAAACCTTAAAACGTCATGTTGAAAATCAGCTTTGGGCTGTTTTTGGTTGTGGCGGTGATCGAGATCGCGGTAAACGCCCATTGATGACCAAAGCAGCTTTGGAACAAGCCAATCCCGTAATGATCACATCAGATAATCCGCGTACAGAAAATCCTGAGCAAATTTTTGCCGATATGAAGCATGAAATTGATTTTAGCCAGCATGAGGTGCACGAAATTCGTGATCGCCGTGAAGCAATCAAATATGCAGTAAAGCATGCCCAATCAGGTGATATTGTTGTGATTGCCGGAAAAGGGCATGAGAATTATCAAGAAATTGATGGTGTTCGTCATTGGTTTGACGATGTCGTTGAAGTGCAATCGGCAATAGATGCACAACACCATAAACCCAATTCAGCTTATCCAGCTCATTAGGAATAAGAGATGCACACCTCTACCACCAGTACTGTGCCTTTGGAGCCATGGTCAGCAGCACAACTTGCTGAAGCAACTCAAGGTTATTGGTATTTAGATCAAGCACCACAAGGTGAAATTAAACGTATTTTGACTGATTCACGTCATGCTGAATTAGGTGATGCTTTTTTGGCGCTCAAAGGTGAGCGTTTTGATGCACATGATTTTGTTGCTCAAGTGGCTGCGAATGGCTGCCAAATTGCCATCGTGAGCCATCCTGTTGATGTAAATATCTGTCAACTTGTCGTGGCAGATACACGTTTGGCATTGGGGCATTTAGGCGCGTATCGTCGTGCTCAACATCCACAATTAAAAGTGATTGCACTTACAGGCAGTAGTGGCAAGACCACCACCAAAGAAATGTTGGGGAGTATTCTTTCACGTTTAGCGCCGACCTTGATTACACGTGGCAATTTAAATAATGATCTTGGTGTGCCAATGATGTTATTGGAGCTGCGTTCAGAGCATCAATATGCGGTGATGGAACTTGGTGCAAGCCATCAAGGTGAAATTGATTACACCTCAAATCTTGTGCAGCCACATGTTGCCGGTATTTTAAATATTGGAACTGCACATTTAGGCGAATTTGGTGGACGTGATGGAATTTGCCGTGCCAAATCTGAAATTTACCGTCATATTGATCAAGCTGGAACAGCAATTGTTCCTGCTCAGGATGATTTTACCGATACGATTCGTCAAGTGATAGACACTGAGCAAGTGTTAAGTTTTGGTCAGGGTGGTGAAGTCTTTGCGACAGATGTTCAGTTACACGCACAGTCTGCAATCTTTACCCTTAATACACCTCAAGGTGCAAGAACAGTCAATCTTCCTTTTGCAGGCGAACATAATGTCCATAATGCAGAAGCAGCGACTGCATTTGCCTTGGCGATTGGCGTTGATTTAGACGATATTGTAATCGGCTTGGAGTCGGCACAAGGTGCAAAAGGGCGTTTGAATTTTATTCATAAGCACAAGCATTTATTTATTGATGATACCTATAATGCCAACCCGACTTCAATGCGTGCAGCAGCAGAAGTACTTGCGCAACAGCAAGGCATCAAAGTGATGGTGATTGGCGATATTGGCGAACTGGGTGATACTGCTGCGCAGCAACACTATATGTTGGGTCGTGATCTAGTTTCAGTGGATGGGATCCAATTTGTTGTCGCGGTAGGGGAGTTTGCTCCTGCTACACAAGAAGGTGCGCGAAGCACTCAATATGGTAAAAAATTACAAGCTTTTCTTAGCCAAGAACAAGCTTTACCTTTATTGTTAAGTTTAATTGCAACACATCAACCACAGTCCATGAGTTTCCTGTTTAAAGGTTCTCGCTATACCCATATGGAAACGTTGATGGCTGATTTGATGGAGAAAGTTTAATGCTGTATTGGTTATTTCAACACTTGGCGGGTTATGAGAACGCGTTCCAAGTTGTTCGATACTTATCGTTACGAGCATTGCTCAGTGTACTGACTGCACTTGCGATTGGTTGGGCCTTGGGACCAGTCATGATCCGTAAATTACAAGCGCTCAAATATGGTCAGGCTGTCAGTTCATATGCACCTGAAAATCATGCCAAAAAAATGGGTACGCCAACAATGGGCGGGATTTTAATTCTGCTTTCAATCGGAATCAGTACCTTGCTTTGGGCAGATTTATCCAATCCTTATGTATGGATCGTCTTGGCTGTTATGGTGATCTTTGGTGCTGTAGGTTGGGCGGATGATTGGATTAAAGTCCGTTATAAAGACAATGCGGGTTTACCTGCCAAGAAGAAATTCTTTTGGACTTCGGTTGGCTCTTTGGGAGCGGGTATTGCGTTGTATATCATTGCAACTCAGCAAGACAGCCCTGTACATACAGCGAATATGCTGGATTTATTGATACCATTTTTTAAAAATCTGAGTATTCCATTGTCTTCAATTCCATTGGGTATTGGCTTCATTATTTTTACCTATCTGGTAATCAATGGTGGGTCAAATGCAGTGAATTTGACCGATGGTTTAGATGGTCTGGCGATCATGCCGATTGTTTTGGTTGCTGCAGGTTTAGGTGTTTTTGCTTATTTGGCAGGTGATATACGCTTTGCCAATTATTTACATATTCCCTATGTAAAATATACCTCTGAGCTGGTGATTATTTGTGCTGCAATGATTGGAGCAGGCTTAGCATTTCTTTGGTATAACGCGCATCCTGCCCAAGTCTTTATGGGAGATGTCGGTGCATTATCATTGGGTGCAATGCTGGGCACTATCGCGGTAATGGTTCGTCAAGAGATCGTCTTTGCAATTATGGGCGGGGTCTTTGTCGTAGAAGCAATCTCGGTATTCTTGCAAATCGGATCATTACGTATGCGCAATAAACGTGTATTTCTTATGGCGCCGTTGCATCATCATTATGAGAAAAAAGGCTGGCGTGAGACTCAAGTGGTGATCCGTTTTTGGATTATCACAATTATGCTGGTAGTTTTAGGTCTAATGACATTAAAATTACGCTAAGCCAAAGTGATTTGAAAAGTCGGCATTTGCCGGCTTTTTTATGGCCTAAAAATATCTTTTGGAGAATACAATGAATTTGTTGATGTGCCCTGTATGTCGTGAGGCATTGAGCCTATCGGATCGGACTTGGCGCTGTGTAAATAATCATAGTTATGATGTGGCAAAACAAGGCTATGTAAATTTACATGTAGTACAACATAAGCATAGTAAAAATCCAGGGGATACCCCTGAATCTGTACAAGCACGCCGTGGATTTTTAAGTGGTGGATTTTATGCACCTTTACAGCAAGCCGTGGTTGAGAAAATTCGTGAGTTACGGGTTGAAAACCTGCTGGATATCGGCTGTGGTGAAGGCTACTATACTGATGCAATGCAACATCAAGTGATGCAATGTATTGGGGTTGATATTGCAAAAAATGCAGTTCAGGTTGCTGCAAAACTCAATAAAGATGTGACATGGATTGTGGGGACAGGAGCGACGCTACCTGTTTTGGATCATTCGATTGATTTGTGTACCAGCTTATTTAGCCCGATCCCAGAAGAAGAAATACTCCGAGTACTTAAGCCAAAGGCCTATTTGATGGTGGTAACACCTGCACCAGAGCATTTATATGCCATGCGTGAGGGGCTGTTTGATGAAGTCAAAGCCCATGAACCGCAAAAGTTTGTCGAGCAATTACAAGCATCTTTTGAGTTAATAGAGCAGCCGATTATCGAAACAACGTTTGAGTTGGATCAAGCACAACTCAAAAATCTGATTGCGATGACCCCTTATGCTTATAAAGCAAAACCTGAAAAGCGTTTAGTTTTGGAAGCACAAGTTAAAACGACGTTAAAGGCAGCCTTTCAAATTTATATTTTTCAGAAAAAATAATAAAAATTTAAGCCATAAAAAATGCCATCAATTGATGGCATTTTTTATTTGAGAAACTAATTATTGAACTTCATTAATCAAATTCTCAAGAGAATCACTTTCTCGTTTCGCACCACCTTGATTCATTGCAGGCGGTGTTACTTTGTTCGGTTTGAGCGGTTGATCTGTACCATCATCAGGTAAGTCTTCAAAGTCATTTGATGAATTACGTGATGGTGTAACAGGCGCAGGTTTAAAGATTGGACGTGCTAAAGGTGGTGATGAACCATAGCCTTCGTTTTGAGTCGCACCTTCAACTTGTGTTTGATTACGTTCTTCACGAGAAATTGGTGCTTTGGCATTTTTGTCAAAATGTACCCAAGCAGATGGTGTATCTTTTAAGGCTTTACCCATAAAACCGGTCCAAACTGGCAGTGCTGCGATCCCACCATATTCACGACGGCCGAGAGTTGAAGGTTGGTCAAAACCGACCCAAGCAATCGCAACTAATTTGCCGTTGAAGCCAGCAAACCACGCATCTTTAGCATCGTTGGTTGTTCCTGTTTTACCGCCAATGTCATCGCGACCAATTTTAAGTGCCGCACGACCAGTACCATGCACAATCACATCACGAAGAATATTTGCCATATCAAAAGCAGATTGTGATTTTAAAATCCGTTGTGCTTGACGATATTTACTTTGTTCTTCTTTGCTTAAAGGGGTTTGAACCTCATCCACTGTAAGGTTTGTACCTTCAATGGCCTCGTCATCAGGGGTGGTTGTAGTATTGGCTACAGTTTCTTTTTGATTGATACATGGAATACACGCATATTCAGGCGCTGCTTCATAAATGGTTTTGCCATAAGCATCTTCAATACGGCTGATGAAATGCGGTTGAATGCGATATCCACCATTGGCAATTGCGGCATAGCCTGTTGCCATTTGAACAGGAAGTACTTGTGGGGTACCCAGCGCAATCGTGAAATTACGCGGGATTTGATCTTCTTGTAGGCCAAAATCCATCAATAATTGGCGCGCACGTTCTACACCTACGCTTTGTAATAAGCGCACAGAAACGGTATTACGTGATAAATATAAAGCACGACGCAAAGGAATCATGCCTAAATAACGACCATCAGAGTTTTTAGGTGTCCAACGACCAATGGTGATTGGACTGTCATTGACCATGGTGTATGGAGTCATACCGCGTTCAAGCGCCAGTGCATAGATGAATGGCTTAATGGTTGAACCTGGTTGGCGCCAGCCTTGTATTGCGCGGTTAAATTTAGATTGGTAAAAGTTGTATCCACCCACCACTGCTTCAATTGAACCATCATTAGGGTTAATTGCAATCAGTTGACCTTGTGCTTTCGGGGTTTGAACCAATGACCACGCGGTTTTATTTTCATTGGGACGTAAACGGATAATATCTTTAACCGTTACAATCTGCGAAGCGCGGCTTGGTGCACCACCAACGGCATTGGCATTGATATATTTTCTTGCCCAAGACATACCTGACCAAGGTACAGTCACTGTTGAACCATCTTGCATTTTGGCATCAAAACTATTACTGCCTACTTTGATGACTTCTGCAGGGTAGGTATTGGCATAAGGGATGAATTGTTTTAAAGGTTTATCATGTGCTTCAGCACCACGCCATCCATGACGACGATCATAATCTTCCAAGCCTTTTTGTACTGCATCTTCTGCATATTGTTGGCGTTGGCTGTTTACGGTTGTATAAACTTTATAACCTGAATCAATTGCTTGTTCACCAAACTTTTCAACTAGTTCAGAGCGGACCATTTCGCCTACATAGGGAAATCGATTACTTAAGCCGCGATCAGGCATACTTAGGTTAATCGGTTCAGCGACAGCTTTTTCGTATTCTGCTTGTTTAAGATAACCCAGTTGTAACATACGACCTAGAATCCAGTTGCGGCGTTCTAAGGCGCGTTCAGGATTCACTACAGGATTGTATTTTGAAGGTGCTTTAGGTAAACCTGCAATCATCGCCATTTGTGCGACACTGAGTTGATCTAAGCTTTTGTCATAATAAATTTTTGCAGCAGCAGCAATACCATAGGCATTTTTACCCAAAAAGATTTTATTGACATATAAAGATAAAATTTCTTCTTTGGAAAGATTTTGTTCTATTTTACGTGCCAAAAAAACTTCAGTAAGTTTGCGCTTAAGTGTTCGTTCAGGTGATAAATAATAATTTTTAGCCACCTGCATGGTAATTGTTGAGCCGCCTGTTTGTACATTTGACCCAGTGACACTTTCACTCACGGCACGCCCTAAGCCTTTAAAGCTAATCCCGCTATGTTCGAAGAACGATGAATCTTCAGCAGCAAGGAAGGCATGAATGAAATGTGGCGGGATCTGATTGTACTCAACAGGCACCGAAAGCTTGCCACCATATTCAGCGATCAGCTGATTATCTGCTGAATAAACTTGCAAAGGTTTAAGCAATGGCGCCTTTTTTAAAGAGCTCATTTCTGGTAGTGATGGGGCAATATATAGATACATTCCATAAAAGCCCATCGGAATTGCGACTAAAATAATGATAATCAGCAAAAAAAAGGGATGAATATAACCTGAACAAGATAGCTTTTTCATAACAAGTAAGTTTTAATAATAGCTAATGGCAAACTAATTGCGTTCAGTATAGCTTCTCATGTGATGGATTGTTAGATGGGATATTGTATCTGTAAAAAATTAAGACCAAATGCAGTCGGTTTGTGTTATTTATTGGGGATAAAAAAATAATAGGAAATCAATCGTGCTTAGACTATATCGTAAGCCAAATAAGGGGTTAATAGGAGTAGATATTAGTTCTACTACTGTAAAGATTTTAGAGCTCTCTGTTAAGAACGGTCGTTACTGGGTTGAAAGTTATGGATTAAGTCCACTGCTGGATGGGAGTGTTGTTGAGAAAAACATTCTTAATCCTGAAGCAGTTGCTGATGCGTTGGAAAGGGCAGTCAATATTGGCAATCCTCAATCGCAAAATGTCGCGGTTGCTGTACCTACATCTATGGTGATTCACAAAATCATCGAAATGGATGCAGATATGTCGGATGAGGAAAGAGAAGTTCAGATTCGAATGGATGCTGAACAATATATCCCTTTCCCACTGGATGAAGTCAGTTTAGATTTTGAAGTGTTAAACGATAAGTTGGCAAATCCAAATCGAGTCAATGTGTTACTTGTTGCAACACGTGCAGAGAATATCGATTCTCGTGTTGAAGTTTTAGAAATCGCGGGCTTATCACCTAAAATCGCAGATGTAGAAAGTTATGCAATTGAGCGTGCTTTTGATGTCTTTTCCGATACCTTGCCAATTGGTGTAAATCTTGTGGGTATCCTAGATATTGGTCATACCATGACCACTTTATCTGTGATGCAAAATGGCAAGATCATTTATACCCGAGAGCAAGTTTTTGGTGGCAAGCAGCTGACTCAAGATGTACAAAACCGTTATGGTTTGTCTTATGACGAAGCTGGTCGTGCCAAAAAAGATCGGACTTTACCTGATGATTTTGAAACAGAAGTCTTGATGCCGTTTTTAGAAGCAGTTGTACAACAAGCTGCTCGTTCATTACAGTTTTTCTTTTCATCTTCTCAGTTTAACGAGATCGACCATATTCTATTGGCGGGTGGTAATGCCAATATTCCTGGTTTGGCAAAATTATTACAACAAAAACTCGGTTATCGCGTCACGATTGCAAATCCTTTCTTACAGATGGGGTTTTCACCACAAATTGACTTAAAAAAAATAGAAAATGATGCACCTTCTTTAATGGTTGCATGTGGTTTGGCTTTGAGGAGTTTTGATTAATGGCAAAGATTAACTTACTCCCTTGGCGTGATGAGCTAAGAGAACAGAAGAAAAAGCAATTTGTTGCAATATGTGTTGGGGTTGCACTGATTGGCTTAGTGACAGTGTTATTGGCGTGGTTCTATTTCGATCATAAGTTAGAAGATCAGGAGCAAGCCAATCAATTGGTGACCAGTACCAATCAAAATTTAGATACCCAATTAAAAACTTTAGATGGTTTACAAGAACGTCGTAATGCCATTATTGAACGTATGAAACTGATCCAAGGCTTACAAGGTCAGCGTCCTGTGATTGTTCGCCTCGTTGATGAATTGGTTCGAATTGTCCCTGCACAAATGTACATCACAAAATTTAGTCGTGTGGGTGATAAATTTACCATTGAGGGCAAAGCTGAAAGTCCAAATACAGTTGCTGAATTGTTGCGTGGATTAGAGGCGTCTGAATGGTATCGAAATGCATTTATGAATTCATTCTTAGCTGCAGATGAAAATAAAAATAAAGGGCAGACTTCGGTGATTCCTCGTGTAGAAGAATCATATGGAAGTTTTGTGGTGACTGTAGATTTAGGTGAAATAGCATCTACTGCAGATGGGGACGCGACGAAGGTTGAACAAGTTTCAGCTGCAGGGGGTGCAAAATGAGTCGTGAAGATTTTGAGCAATTAGATTCATCTGTAAATGATGCTCCAAAAAAGAACAAGATGACTGTTGAGAAGTTTTTTCAACAGTTCAATACCTTGGATATGAATAACTATGGCAGTTGGCCCTTATCCGTTAAAGTCACCTGTTGGGTATTCTTGTTTTTTGTGGTGTGTGCAATTGGCTATTTTTTAGCAATTAAACCTAAATTAGATGCAATTGATCAAGCACGTACAGTTGAACAAAATTTATTAACTGAGTTTAAAGAAAAAGACTCTAAATTAAGAAACTTGCAGCAATATCAAGCACAATTGCAACAAATGGAAGCAAATTTTAATCAGCAATTAGAACAGCTACCTAAAGAAACTGAAATTCCGAGTCTAGTTGAAGACATTAACGTGACAGGGGTAAGTTCTGGTTTGAAATTTAAAAATATCAAATTAGAACCAGAAGTGAAGCAGGAGTTCTTTATTGAGCAGCCGATCTCGATTGATGCAACAGGGGATTATCATTCATTTGGCAGTTTTGTCAGTAGTTTGGCTGCTTTACCACGTATTGTCACTTTGCATGATTTCACAATTACAGGAACACCTAGTCAAGACAATAAATCTGATGTGCCAGTGATTGACTATACAATTAAAGCAAAAACCTATCGTTATATTGGTGCTGATGAGCAGAAGATAAATAAATCTGCGAATGCTGTAGCACAGAAAACAACGACACCTCAGCAAGGAGGGAAGCCACAATGAAACAGCTCAGTAAAATAGTTTGTGGAATCTCATTTGCAATGCTGTTGGTGGGGTGCGATTCTCGTATTGATGCCGTTAACCAAGAAATGGCAAATATTAGAAATCAGCAACCATTGCCGATTGAACCTGCACCAGTATTTAATCCTGTACCAAGCTTTAATTATTCAGCTCAGCAATTACGCAGCCCATTTTTGCCAAATTCATTGGCAAATGAATTGAAAATCATGTCAGGCAAGCGTGTCTACCCGAATTTTTCAAGACAACCACAGCCGCTTGAAAGCTATCCTTTAGAGTCGTTAACACTGAAAGGAAGTATGAAAGGAGCTGTTGGGCAAACAGTGGGGTTGATTCAAACACCTGATGGTGAGATTGAGCGGGTACAACTTGGCAACTACATGGGTATGAATCAAGGGCGAATTATTGAAATTACGCCGACCCGTATTGATTTATTGGAAATCGTTCCAGATGGTCGAGACGGTTATATAGAAAGACCACGGAGTCTAGTTCTAATCGGTCCAATAGATTAAAACGGAATAAAGGAATAAAAATGAAAAAGAGTTTGAAAAATATCTTTAACGGGGATGGTAAGTTTATGAATAGTCAACTTCGTCAATTTACTATGGCGGCAGTATCAATTGCGATTATGCAAGTTGCAACAGCGCAAACAACCATGACCAATATTGTACCGATGAAAATACCGGGGCAAGGTACAGAAATTCGTGTGATGTTTAATGGCTTACCGCCACAGCCTCAAGCCTATCAATTGGATAATCCATCTCGACTGATTTTGGATTTTGATCAGGCGAAGCAAACGATCAATCAGTCGTCTATTGCTGTGGCGAGTGAAGAAGCGTCGACGGTGGATATTGCAGCCGATGATCAACGTTCACGATTAACAGTAAATTTAAAAAATAGTGGTTCTTTTACAACACGTGTTGAGGGGAATACCTTTATTTTAAAGATTAACAATGCCAATCAAGCTGCAGCTTTACCGACTTATGCAGCATCTGCATCTACACTGAATAAGCAAAATCAAGGCATCGCAGATATCGGTTTCCAGCGTGGCAATGCGGGTGAGGGCCAAGTTATTGTAAATCTGTCGGGTGCAAATACACCAGTAGATGTACAACAACAGGGCAGTAAAGTTGTTATTCGAACCTTAGGGAATAAAATTCCAGCACATTTAATTCGTCGTTTAAATGTCAATGATTTTGCAACCCCAGTTTCTTCTGTGGATGCTTATAATGACGGTTCCAATGGTGTAATCACCATTCAGTCTGCTGGTAGCTATGAGTATATGGCCTTCCAAGCGGAAAATAAATTAACCGTGAGTTTAAAGCGTCCTGTAGAAAATAAAGTAAATCGCCCAAGTTCAAGTCAGTCTTATACCGGTAAGAAAATCTCGCTGGATTTTCAAGATATCGAAGTACGCCGTGTGCTACAGCTACTTGCTGATTTTACCAGTATTAATATGGTGGCTGCAGATTCAGTTCAAGGTAATATCACTTTACGTTTAAAAGATGTACCTTGGGATCAGGCTTTAGATATCATTTTAAAAACCAAGAATTTGGATAAGCGTCGTAATGGGAGTGTGATTTGGATTGCGCCTGTCACCGAGCTGATTAAAGCTGAAGAAGATGAAGCAAAAGCATTAGCCCAAAGTGTAAAATTAGCACCGATTCAAACTGAATATATTCAGCTTAATTATGCAAAAGCGACAGATATACTCAAGTTGATTACTGAAGGTAAAAACTCGAAAAACTCTAATAATACGAATACAAATACATCAAATAATATAGATTTAAATAATTTAGATCCGTATGGGAATAATGTTGGAAGCTTATTGAGCCCACGAGGCACGGTCACGGTAGATGCTCGAACAAATACTTTGATTGTGACTGATACGGCTGTAAAAATTGATCAAATTAGAAAAATGGTTGATTTACTCGATATTTCTGTAAAACAAGTCATGGTTGAAGCACGTATTGTTCGTGCTACGACAGATTTTACCAAAGAAATGGGGGTAAAGTGGGGCATTTTATCTCAAGGGATTACCAAGAATAATGATTTGCTGGTTGGTGGAAGTGATCAAACACTTTGGGATTTAAAAAACCCAGATAGTAATGGCAAATATACCATTACTCGCCCTGATAATTTAAATGTCGATCTTGGTGTGACGACTGCGGGTGCAAGTAAGATTGCATTTGGTTTAATTAGTATGTCTGATTTTATGTTAGACCTAGAATTATCTGCATTACAAGCTGATGGTTATGGGGAAGTGATTTCAACACCAAAAGTAATGACTGCCGATAAACAAAAAGCCAAAGTTGCTTCGGGTCAACAAATTCCATATCAGTCAACGCAAACGGCAGGAGGCAGTGCAGTTGCAACGACTGAATTTAAGGATGCTCTGCTCAGTTTGGATGTTACTCCAAGCATTACACCTGATGGTAAAATCCAAATGCAACTTAACGTTACAAGTGACTCAGCTGGCCAAATAGTGAATGGAAATGTAGCGATTAATAAGAATGAAATTAATACTAATGTGTTAGTTGATGACGGAGAAACTGTGGTGTTAGGTGGCATTTTTGAACAAGAAACTAAAAACAGTCAGACCAAAGTTCCATTTTTAGGTGATATTCCTTATTTAGGACGATTATTTAGAAAGGATGTAAAGTCTGATAATAAACGAGAGTTACTAATCTTTGTGACACCAAGAATTGTTAATGACAGTCGTACCAGAAATCATTAATATACTTTCAATGAAAGCAATTCGATAGGTGACTCCTTGCCAAGCAAAGAGTTGGAAACCCTACCAAATATTTATTTGGTAGGGCCCATGGGAGCAGGAAAAACAACAGTTGGTCGGCATCTAGCGGAACTGTTAAGTCGTGAGTTTTTAGACAGCGATCATGAAATAGAAAGAAAAACTGGGGCATCTATTCCTTGGATTTTTGAAAAAGAAGGCGAACAAGGTTTCCGTACAAGAGAAACAATCGTGATTGATGAACTCACATCAAAAAAAAATTTAGTGGTTGCAACAGGCGGTGGTGCTGTCACTCAAGCCATGAACCGAGAATATCTCAAGCATAGAGGTATTGTGATTTATTTATATACCCCTGTAGAAATCCAATTATTACGTACACATCGAGATAAAAATCGTCCTTTATTACAAGTCGAGAATCCTGAGCAAAAGTTAAAGGATCTACTTAAAGCACGAGATCCACTTTATAGAGATGTTGCACATTATATTATTGAAACCAATCAGGGTGCTGCGCGAGATTTAGCGCTGAGAATATTGCAACTGATCGTTTCAAAAGAAATTATTTAGTCAGTAAATTATCATTCATTGTTATTTGGCAGAATCATGCAAACTTTACATGTTGAACTGGGTGAACGTCGTTATCCAATCTTTATTGGTAGTCATTTGAACCCTCAAGAATTACTTGAACCTTATATTCAGGGACATCAAGTGATGATTGTTACAAATACCACAGTTCAGCCTTTGTATTTGTCGCACTATGTTGATGCAATTCAACAATTGGATAAGCAGGTTAAAACATGTATTTTACCTGATGGTGAGAAATATAAAGATATCCAGCACCTCAATTTGATTTTTGATGCTTTGCTTCAAGCTGGTTTTAATCGTGATTGTACTGTTTTGGCTTTAGGTGGTGGAGTGATTGGTGACATGGCAGGTTTTGCTTCCGCCTGTTTCCAGCGAGGCGTGTATTTCATCCAAGTTCCGACCACATTATTGTCTCAAGTGGATTCGAGTGTTGGTGGGAAAACCGGAATTAATCACCCTTTAGGCAAGAATATGATTGGTGCATTTCAGCAACCTCAAGTGGTTTTGGCTGATATGGCACAACTTAAAACCTTGCCTGAACGTGAGCTTTCAGCAGGTTTGGCTGAGGTGATTAAATATGCGTTACTGGGTGATGTAGACTTTTTAGCATGGTTAGAAGAGCATATGGATGGGCTGATTGCCCAAAATCCAGAATTATTGGCTGAAGCTGTTTATCGTTCTTGTGCGCATAAAGCAAGAATTGTGGCCAATGATGAGAAAGAGCAAGGTGAACGTGCTTTATTGAATTTAGGCCATACTTTTGGTCATGCTATTGAATCGTATCTCGGTTATGGGGTGTGGTTGCATGGGGAAGCAATTGCAACGGGTATGGTGATGGCTGCTGATTTATCTCAGCGTATGGGATGGATTTCATCCGATGATCTGGAACGTACAAAAAAAATCATACAACGTGCCCAATTACCTGTAGCATGTCCTAAAATTCCGCTCGATGAATTTTTGGCATATATGTCACATGATAAAAAAGTATTAAATGGTCAACTTCGTTTAATATTGATAAAACAACTCGGCCAAGCCATCATTACTAAAGATTTTGATGTTGAGTTGATGAAACAAGCGATTCTCGCGAATCAGATATAGAAAAGGTTAGTTCCAAATGGCAGCAATTCGTACAAATTGGCAAAATATTCGACAATATATTTGGTTGGTTGGTGGATTAATCTGTCTTTTGGTGGCACTGGTTTTTTGGGCAGTGACCGACACCAAAGATCTGGTCACTGTGGTCAATCCGATTGAAGAGTCCCAAGTTCAAATTCAACCTGAAAAAGTTGCTGCGACATCGCATTTAGGCGCTTTGATGGATGAAGTACGTCCACTTGAAATGACCACACGTATTGTGACTGCGGGTAGCCATGATGCAGAATTTCGTGGTACAAAATTTTTTCAAGAAAATAAGAAAGCTTGGACCATAGAGCTATTTAAGACCTCAGATGAAGATGTCATCTTGGGCTTTTTACAGAAACAAGCGGATCGTAAAAATTTTATTTATTTCCGTTTAAGTGGTGAAGATCAAGCTGAGCAATATGTTTTAGCCTATGGTTTATTTAAAAGTGATGATCAGGCCAAGAGCCAGTTACAACAATTAAATTTAAAATTGCCTGCATCTATTCATCCTCAAGCAATTCAGTTTGAAAAATATAGTGCTTTAATTAATGATCTGGGCTCAGATGAAATGGCAAGTGCAAATAAACTCTATCAAGTAAAATTAAAATCTGCACCTTTACCTGTAGTTGATGAAACGCTATTGGCTCAAGCAAAATCAGCATTGTCATCTTTAACGGGTTCAACTCCTGCAAACCAGACCACCAAAACCACAATTACCCGTCGTGATGCATCTGGCAATGTGGTAGATGTACAAAAGTCGCAATCTCGTGCACAGCCTTCAGCCAACAGCAAAGAGCCAACAGGCGCTACTGCTGATAAAAAACCAGCTGAACATGAAGTCAGTGATCCATTTAATTAAAATTAGCTCTAAAATGAAGCAGAATTAATTATTTAATTTTATGTTTGCACAAAAATGGTGCTATAAATGCCTTTATAAGACGCTTAGAATTTTAAAGAATATCTTTATTTCACTATCTTTTAGTGATTTGGTGAACAAAAATAAAATTTGGCATATTTTTTGCTTTATTGTTGCGCTAATTGAGTTGATTGTCCCTGTTTTGGAGCGAAATGATTCAGTTGGTGTGCGATTTAAGTCTGATTGAGTGCTTTATTTCAGTGCGGAAGTTGTAAAACAATCTTGCAATTAAAGTAAAAACAGACTGGTATTCGATTCTGACTCAGTGGTTTACTTGAGCTAAGAAAATACTTAAAAATCGTAATTGAGTGTTCGAATGTTTTTCGCCCTTTCATGGGCCTATGTAGAAAGAAGGGTACGCTATGCACATGCCATCGCCTAACACTGTAGCTCCCGCTCAAGGTTTATACCAACCGGATGAGTTTAAAGATAACTGTGGTTTCGGCTTGATTGCCCATATGCAGGGTGATGCGAGTCATGATTTAGTCAAGACCGCGATTCATAGTCTAAGCTGTATGACGCACCGTGGTGGTATTGCCGCAGATGGTAAGACCGGTGATGGTTGTGGCTTGCTCTTGGCTATGCCTAAAGCATTCTTCCGTGAAGAAGCAAAAAAGATCAGTGACATTACACTGAGTGAAATTTTTGCGGTCGGGACGATATTTTTAAATTTAGATCCAGCACTTGCGGCCCATGCAAAGCAAATTCTAACCCATGAAATTGAAGAAGAAGGCTGTCGTGTGATTGGTTGGCGTGTTGTTCCAACCAATAATGATGCCTTGGGTTCAATCGCAATGCAGTCTTTACCTGCATTTGAACAAATTTTTGTCAATTGTCCAATGGGTGTGACTGAGGTTGAATTTAACCGTAAGTTACTTATGGCACGTCGTCGTGCAGAACAACAATTAACAGCTGATCCCTATTTTTATGTGACCACACTGTGCTCTACAGTGATCACCTATAAAGGCTTAATGATGCCTGCATATATTGCAGAATTCTATACAGACCTTGCTGATGAACGTTTGGACTCACACATTGTTGTATTCCATCAACGTTTTTCGACCAATACTTTACCCCGTTGGCCATTGGCACAGCCGTTCCGTTATTTGGCACATAATGGTGAGATTAACACCATTACTGCAAACCGTAACTGGGCAGTGGCACGTACACCAAAATTTGAAAATCCATTATTGCCAGGCATTACTGAACTGAGTCCAATTGTAAACCGTACAGGCTCAGACTCATCAAGTATGGACAATATGCTTGAGCTGCTTGTGGGTGGCGGGATGGATTTATTCCGTGCATTACGCATGCTTGTTCCACCAGCGTGGCAAAACGTTGAAACATTAGATGCGGATTTACGCGCGTTTTATGAATTCAACTCTAAGCATATGGAAGCTTGGGATGGTCCTGCGGGTCTAGTGATCCAAGATGGTCGTCATGCGATTTGTATGCTAGACCGTAATGGCTTGCGTCCTGCCCGTTGGGTGATCACTAAAAATGGTTATATCACTTTGGCATCAGAAATTGGTGTGTGGGGTTATGAGCCTGAAGATGTGATCTCTAAAGGCCGTGTAGGTCCTGGTCAAATTCTAGTGATTGATACCTTGACTGGAAAATTGCTCGATACCAAAGATGTGAGCAATCATCTGAAAAAAATGCGCCCTTACCGTGAATGGTTACGTGAAAACTCAGTTCGCTTGCAAGGTAGTCCAGAGCTTGAAGAGTATTTATGTGATCAAGGCTTAAAAGGTGATGACCTTAAAGCGGCTCAAAAAATGTTTATGGTGACATTTGAAGAGCGTGATCAACTGCTTCGTCCAATCGCTGAAAGCGGACAGGAAGCTGTCGGTTCAATGGGTGATGATACACCAATGGCGGTATTGTCTCGTCAAGTACGTCATGTGACAGATTATTTCCGTCAACAATTTGCACAAGTGACCAATCCACCGATTGACCCATTACGTGAATCAATCGTTATGTCATTGGAAACCTGCTTTGGTCGTGAGCAAAATGTATTTGAACAAGGTCCAGAGCATGCAGATCGTTTAATTGTATCGAGCCCTGTACTGTCAAACTCTAAAATGCATCAGATTCGTACCCTTGGTCGTAAAGGTTACGAAATTGCAGATATTGATTTGAATTATCCTGTAGCTGAAGGTCTTGAAGCCGCGATTTCACGTATTTGTGAAGAAGCTGCACAGGCGATTCGTGATGGTAAAACCTTATTGGTCATTTCAGATCGTAAAATCCGTGAAGGCTTTTTACCTGCAAATGCAGCAATGGTGACGGGTGCAATTCATCACTTCTTGATTAATGCAGGTTTACGTACCGATGCAAACATCATTGTTGAAACTGCACTTGCACGTGATGCGCATCAGTTTGCCGTGATCTTAGGTTTTGGTGCAACTGCGATTTACCCTTATTTGGCTTATGATGTGATCAATGATTTGATTGCAAAAGGCGAATTATTGGGTGATCCAATTCACGCACAAGCGAATTTCCGCAAAGGTATTGATAAAGGTTTACTCAAAGTCCTCTCAAAAATGGGGATTTCAACAGTCGCATCTTATCGTGGTGGACAGTTATTTGAAGCAGTCGGCTTATCTGAAGAAGTTGTCAGTAAGTGCTTTACAGGTGTGCCAAGCCGTATTAAAGGTGCAACATTCATTGACCTTGAAAATGACTTAAAAAAACTAGCAGATATTGCTTGGAAAGCACGTAAGCCAATTGAACAAGGTGGTTTGCTCAAGTTTGTCTTTGATAAGGAATACCACGCATTTAACCCTGATGTGATCAATGCGTTGCATAAATCAGTGCGTTCAGGCAATTATGCTGACTTTAAAGAATACGCAGAGTTGGTGAACACACGTCCAATTGCAACGATTCGTGACTTATTAAAACTCAAAACTGATCATTCTATTCCATTAGAAGCAGTTGAATCAGTAGAAGAAATTCTGCCACGTTTTGACTCCGCTGGTATGTCTTTAGGTGCATTGTCACCAGAGGCACATGAAGCCATTGCGATCGCAATGAATACAATCGGTGGTCGTTCGAACTCGGGTGAGGGCGGTGAAGATCCTGCACGTTATGGCACCATTCGTAACTCTAAAATTAAGCAAATTGCTTCAGGTCGTTTTGGTGTAACACCAGCATATTTAACATCTGCTGAAGTGTTACAGATCAAAGTAGCGCAAGGTGCAAAACCAGGTGAAGGCGGTCAGTTACCGGGCGGTAAAGTGAATGGCTTAATTGCGCGTTTACGTTACTCGGTTCCAGGGGTGACTTTGATTTCACCACCACCACACCATGATATTTATTCTATTGAAGATTTATCACAGCTCATCTTTGACTTAAAGCAAGTTAATCCACAAGCCATGGTGTCTGTGAAGTTAGTATCAGAGCCTGGGGTGGGAACAATTGCAGCGGGTGTTGCAAAAGCCTATGCAGATTTCATTACCATTTCTGGATATGACGGCGGTACAGCGGCTTCACCTTTATCCTCTATTCATCATGCGGGTTCGCCATGGGAATTGGGTCTTTCAGAAGCGCATCAAGCACTTCGTGTCAATGACCTGCGTGGTAAAGTACGTGTACAAACTGATGGTGGCTTAAAAACAGGTCTAGATGTGGTTAAAGCCGCGATTTTAGGTGCGGAGAGCTTTGGTTTTGGTTCTACCCCAATGATCGCGCTTGGGTGTAAATATCTGCGTATTTGTCACTTAAATAACTGTGCAACAGGTGTGGCAACTCAGCAAGATCATTTACGTCAAGAGCATTATATTGGCGAGCCAGAAATGCTGATTAATTTCTTCCACTTTATTGCGGAAGAAACACGTGAATGGTTGGCTGCTTTAGGTGTTGCATCATTGAAAGATTTGATCGGTCGTACTGATCTACTTGAGATGTTGCCAGGTGAAACGGATAAACATGCACATTTAGATTTAAGTGCATTGTTAGAATCACACCCATCTGCGGAAGGCAAAGCGCAATATTGCCAAGTACAAGGCAATGAACCATTTGATAAAGGTATTCTTGCTGAGAAAATGGTGACAGAAATGTTACCTGCGATTGAAGCAAGTACTGGTGGTGAGTTCCATTTTACTGTGGGTAACTGTGACCGTTCAATTGGTGCGCGTCTTTCAGGTGAAATTGCCAAACGTTATGGCAACCTCAGTATGGAAGCACATCCTGTTAAAGTGAATTTAAAAGGAACTGCGGGTCAGTCATTGGGTGTTTGGAATGCGGGTGGTTTGCATATCAGCCTTGAAGGTGATGCAAACGACTATGTGGGCAAAGGTATGGCAGGTGGTCGAGTATCGATCTTCCCACCAAAAGGTTCACCATTCCAAACTCAAGAAACGGCAATTATCGGCAATACCTGTTTGTACGGTGCGACAGGCGGTAAATTATTTGCTGCGGGTACAGCGGGCGAGCGTTTTGCTGTCCGTAACTCTGGCGCGTTTGCGGTCATTGAAGGTGCAGGCGACCATTGCTGTGAATATATGACAGGCGGTATCGTGACTGTACTGGGTAAAGTTGGACACAACTTTGGTGCAGGTATGACCGGTGGTTTTGCTTATGTACTTGACTTAGATAACGACTTTGTTGATTACTACAACCACGAATTGATTGAATTAAACCGTATTTCTACAGAAGCGATGGAAGAACATCAAGAATTCTTACTTCGTATCTTAGATGAACACATTGCTGAAACAGGTAGTGCTTGGGCGTACAAGATTCGCAACGAGTTTGATTTCTATAGCCGTAAATTCTGGCTGGTGAAACCAAAAGCGGCTAATTTACAAACGCTTTTGAAAACAACTCAAGCAGATCCACAATAATTCCACTACTCAAATTTTAGGTAGGTGTGGATAACTTCGCAGATATACACAAGCGAATGAAGTTATCCACGCTCACCCACGGAGAGAGACATGGCTGAACGCCTGAATAATGACTTTCAATTTCTGGATGTAGCACGCCAAGATCCAGAGAAAAAAGATATTAATGTCCGCAAAGCAGAGTTTGTGGAAATTTATAAACCTTTTACAGCGGAAGTTGCAGCAAACCAAACCCACCGTTGTTTAGGCTGTGGTAACCCATATTGTGAATGGAAATGTCCCGTACATAACTATATTCCAAACTGGTTAAAACTGATTGCAGAAGGACGTATTTTCCAAGCGGCTGAGCTTTGCCATCAAACTAACACTTTACCTGAAGTATGTGGTCGGGTATGTCCACAAGACCGTTTATGTGAGGGTGCTTGTACCCTGAATGATGGTTTTGGTGCTGTGACCATTGGTAATGCAGAAAAATATATCAACGATACCGCCTTTGCTTTGGGCTGGCGTCCAGATATGTCATCGGTAAAATGGACCAACAAAAAAGTTGCCATTATTGGTGCGGGTCCAGCAGGCTTAGGTTGTGCAGATATTTTAGTCCGTAATGGAGTAAAACCTGTTGTATTTGACAAGCGTCCTGAAATTGGTGGATTGCTTACATTTGGTATTCCAGAATTTAAAATGGAAAAAGATGTGATGAAACGCCGCCGTGAAATTTTCACCGGTATGGGCGTTGAATTCCGCTTAAATACTGAAATTGGTACAGATATCACTATCGATCAATTGCTTGCTGACTATGATGCTGTATTTATGGGTATGGGAACCTATACCTATATGAAAGGTGGCTTTGCAGGTGAAGATTTTGATGGTGTCTATGATGCACTAGATTTCTTGATTGCAAATGTTAACCGTACACAAGGCTGGGAAAAAGATCCATCTGAATACATCAGCGTTCAGGGCAAAAAAGTCATCGTTTTAGGCGGTGGTGATACTGCAATGGACTGTAACCGTACTTCAATCCGTCAGGGTGCAGAGTCAGTAACCTGTGCTTACCGTCGTGATGAAGAAAATATGCCAGGTTCACGTCGTGAAGTGAAGAATGCGCGTGAAGAAGGGGTGGACTTCCAGTTCAACCGTCAGCCGATCGAAATCGTCGGTGAAAACGGTAAAGTGACGGGTGTAAAAGTTGTGACTACCCAGCTGGGTGACCCTGATAGCCGTGGTCGTCGTAGTCCTGAACCGATTCCAGGCTCTGAAGAAGTTTTACCCGCAGATGCGGTATTACTGGCTTTTGGTTTCCGTACTAGCCCAGCAGAATGGTTTGCAGGTGCAAATATTGGGTTAGATGGTTCTGGTCGAGTCATTGCTGCTGAAAAACAACAATTTAAATTCCAGACCTCTAACCCAAAAATCTTTGCGGGCGGAGATATGGTCCGTGGTTCTGATTTGGTGGTGACTGCAATCTGGGAAGGCCGTGAAGCTGCTGAAGGAATTTTGGATTATCTTAATGTTTAATTTTAGACATTAAATAATATCTATTTTAGAGCCCGCAGTCATGCGGGCTTTTTAATGCAGCAAACTCAAAAATTTAATCTGTACGAATTGCTTGCAGATAATGATTTAACTTTAAACTATGTTGTTTTGCTCGAGTTCTGATTTCAGCATGTGTATGTCCTAAAACAGTTGAAATATCATATAAGAACACGGGTTTTAAATATTCCATTCCGGTATAAAGTGCTGATTTTTGAATTGGAGATAAAAAGCCCTCCAATAATGAATGTTGTTGTTCCGTATTAAAATTCTGCTCAGGTTGACCAATGGTCATACTCAGCAAAAGCTTTTTATGTTTAAGCTTGTCTCCTTTGGAACCATAGGCGAATTGATAGGTAAATACCTGATCAAACCAAATTTTTAAAATGGCAGGTATACTGAACCAGTACATAGGGCATTGTAAAATGATCAGCTCATGTCTTAATAGTGCACTTTGCTCTGCTGCAATATCGATTTGATAATCTGGATATAAATCATGAATATGGCGAATTTCTAAATCAGTTTGAGTTCGTGATAATTCATCGACAATGGTTTTATTTGCGACAGATTCAGTAAAACTGGGATGCGCTAAAATCAGTAATGCCATCTTGGTTTTTCCAACTATAAAAATTATAGTGAATATAAATATTATAGTTTTTATGTACAATAACTATCCATTTTGATAGCTGGCAGAAAAATGAATACTGAGCAAAACACCTGTGAAGTGACTTTTCACGATAAGACCTATCATTGCCCGATTAGTATGGTGATGGATTTAATCGGTGGGAAATGGAAAACCGTGATTCTTTATTATCTAAAGGAGGAGTCAAAACGCTTTAATCAACTTAAGCGTGATATGCCAGATATCACAGAAATGACCTTAAGTTTGCAACTCAAGCAATTGGAAAAGAATGGTTTTATTTCCAGAACCGTATTTGGTGACAAGCCTCCAGTCAAAGTGGTGTATGAATTAACTGCATTTGGTCAAACATTTATTCCTGTATTAGACGCTTTATCTGCTTGGGCACATGGTTTCTCAGTGCAAAACTGATTCAAAGTGAAGGCGTTGAAATAAGCAGTTTTAATGCCTAAATAGGCAATTAAAAGTGCAATTTAGCAATAAAATTTGCCAATCACACTAAAGCAATAGTTTGTTTTTTTAATACAAAAAAGTTTCTAGACGAATCCTGTTTGTTTGGGTTCTATAAAACACATGCTTTTTTGTTGAATGTTTATATGACGTTGCAAGCATAAATATTTATAAATTGAGTTCTAATTTTGAATGGATCCTATGTGATTGTTTTAAAAATTAAAATACAACTCAGCCTGATTGAAAAATGTCATTTAAGTCAATAAAAGCATGCTTATAAATCTCGATTTTAGGCTTTGTGTATACGATAAAGCACTTTTTTGTGAAGATAAGAAATATATTTATTTTTAATAAGTTTAGTTTTATCAATATCTTATATTTTTAATTTTTTTAGATTTTCAATTGAGCCATGTGTTTTCTTGAAAATGATATTTTAGGTCAACTGTGTGGATGATTCTGCAATATACAAATATTGAGATTGTGCCAATATAGCTTAAATTCAGACAAATGTAGGATTATCCTTATGTCAACAGTTCAAGCGACGGCAGAAAAATCATATTTAAATCGTCCTAAAGCTATTGGTATTAAAGTCCGTAAACCAAGCTTTAATCCAAAAGCAATTCGCAGACATTTTTTTGCCAATTCTCCTGTGATGTCACATTTATTGACTGCGCTTTCTTCAACATTTCCAATTGGTGAGCAGTTCTTTGTACATAGTGTGCGTAATGTACGTGACAAAATCACGGATGAAAAATTGCAAGCGCAAATTGCAGCATTTATTGGTCAAGAGGCCATGCACTCCAAAGCCCATACGGAATTCAATGATGCATGGCGTCGTGATGATTATAACTTAGACAGTTTTCAAGCATGGTTGGCGCGTCGAGATGCACTGATTAAAAGTGTACATCCTAAATTACAACTTGCAGTTACCGCAGCTTTTGAGCATTTTACTGCATTATTGGGTGGCTACATTCTTCGTCATCCTGAAGTTTTAAGCACTCTGGATGATGATGCGGTGAAACTTTGGGTATGGCATGCAATCGAAGAAATTGAGCATCGTGCAGTGGCATTTGATGTATATCAGGCGATTTATAAAGATGATCGTACGCGTCGTACAGTGATGCGTAATGTGACTACGGGTTTTGCAAGTTTAACGTTTTATTCGGCTACCCGTTTGTTTATGCAAGACTGGAGAAAAAGTTTACCTAAAGTGCCGCAAAATATCTTTGGGGTATATATGATTTCTAAAATGCTGATTTCATTGATTCCTGAATATTTATCTTATTACAAATCTGACTTTCATCCTGATGAAATTGATTATTCGAAGATTGTGGCGTACTGGAAAGAAAAGCTGGCAGATGATTATGGAATGGAAAGTTTCCAAGAAGAAGTTCATCTGCCGTTATATAGTTAAGACGATGCTTTAGATCAAAGGGCTAATTTATACGATTGGCTCTTTTAGTTTTCTTGCTGACGTTGATGAATACTTTCTAAAGTATCGACCATAGTGCGGGTCATTTGGTCAATTTCATAATTGAGTTTGCCACCAATTTGGACATGTTTAAATGTCGTCAAACGTAAGGTTTCTGGGATTAAATCCACTGAAATTTCATTGGTTTTCCGATCCACACGATTGACCGTCAAGCTGCAACCTTGCAGTCCAATAAAGCCCTTTTTAAAGAAGTATTTGATATTGTCATCTGGAATAACGATATCAATGTGTAGCGTTTCACCAGTATGAACCGCATCTTTAATGGTTGCCATACCCTCGATATGCCCAAAAATATTATGCCCACCGTTTTCCATACCAGCTTTGATGGATCTTTCAATATTGACTTCATCACCAATTTTTAAAAATTGTAATGTGGTGAGAGAAGTGGTCAGTGCTGAAACATCAAATGAGGCTGTATTTGCAACAGCATCAAAACTTGTTGCGGTTAGGCATGTCCCATCGATTGCGACACTGGCGCCAATAAAAACATCATTTAAAAAGCCATTTTCATTGGAAATATAAAGGGTTGTAAAATTATCACCTTGTTGGATGTTTACAACTTTTTCTAAGCCTTGAACGATACCTGTATACATCGCTGATCTCTTTTATTTAGCTGATTTTTATTGTACAGATTTCATTGAAGAGGACTAGGGATGAATTTTAGATTTATGTTGTATAGAAGAGTCTAACATCATACTTAGATGACTTTTTAAAAGAGAATGAATATAGCAGTAAGGTTTGCGAAGGCTTATTTTATAGGGAAAAGTTTAAACCCATTGATTATAGTTTGATGATAATGTATTTCAGACGATCTAAGCTTGATTGTGGCTTAAATTGGACTAAGTCAGTATGTACCTAGACTCAGTCCAATTCAATTTAGCCAACCAATCAACAATTAGTCAGAAAATGAATTAAATCTTATCTTTAAACTGTTTTATGATCTTTTGACGTTGCCATGGTAAAGGACGATTAATTGCTTCAGGTACATCACCAGAGGTTGAACGCAGACGTAAATGAATTGCTGCCTGAGCAATCAAGTTTGCCGATACTGGAGCTGTAATAAAGGCAAGCAGTGTGATCAATAACTCTGCAAAACCTAAACGACTGTTAAATGCTGCGTAAATCATTCCCGCGATTAAAAAGCTGCCTAAACCCAAGGTACTGGATTTGGTCGGTGCATGTAGACGCATAAATAAGTCTGGTAATTTGACCATACCTATGCCACCCACCAAAGTAAAAAACGCACCAACAATCAAGAAGAATGAAACGATGATTTCCATGACTATTTGCATATTATTTTCCATGTACTTTCTCCTTAATCAACCACATGACCCGTTGTAAAATAACGAGCCAGTGCAGCAGTTGAAACAAAGCCCAGCATTGCAACCAATAATGCGCCTTCAAACATTGAGGTACTTGCCCAATAAATGCCAAGAATGACAACTAAGCAGGTTGCATTTAAAAACAATGTATCCAGTGCCAATAATCGATCTACGATAGAAGGGCCCATCACCAAACGAACCAAACATAACAACATGGAGATGGTCACTGCGAGCAGGCAAATACCAAGTGCATAAGGTAAAATACTCATGAACGTGCTCCTCGTTGCAGGTCAAAGATTTCGATTAAAGGAACTTCATAGCGGGCTTTAATCGCTTGAATTTCTGCGTCTACATCATCACAACTTAGTGCATGAACCAAAATATCACCACGTTCTTGATCAATCCCAGCACTGACTGTACCTGGTGTGGTGGTAATGATCATCGCCAATAACGTATTGACATGTTCATGGTCGGTTTCCAAAGGAACTCGAAACCATTTCGGGGTGAGATTTTTGGTTGGGCCTAAGACTTGTTTAGCAACTTTAATATTACTGACGACGATGTCCCATAGCACCACAAAAAATAATTGAATGGCGCTTTTCCAATGAATATTGGGCGTATGAATGATAAAGGGTTGAATCAGTTTAGGAATGATTAATCCCAAACTGATTGCCACAACAAAATCAAAGCTTTCAGCACTATGGTTCAACATCAGCCAACTCATTGCCACAATCACCGACACAAAAGGATGCGGTAAAATACGAGCGAATAATGATTTATTTTGCATTTATTGCTCCATAGGCTTGAGTTGAGCATTTTCAACATGTTGTTGCTGTTCTTGTCCCTGAATTTGGCGTTGCTTAAATTCAGAGATATGTTCACCTTTTAAGGTTTCTGGGCTAATGATATAGGGAATATAGTGTGCATTTGGATCAACCATTTCACCATTATATTTTGTTTCAGGTACATAGTGCGGATCGAAAGGTTGTACACTGATGGTTTCACCATGCCCATCCAATTTTAAAATACGCTGTTGATAAAGTGATGCATCAGAAACTTGCAGCGCAGTTTTTTCAACATAATTTAAAATTGGAGCAGCACAAACGACATAGACAATCAGTCCTGCCAATAGCAGGTAAACGCTTTTGTCATTGCGTGCAGGAGCTTGCTCGGGTAAGTCTTGATAGGCTGTATAAGCCTCTTCTTTCGGGTTGTCCTCAGGTGTCGTCGCTCGCCAAAATAGGATAAATCCGACCCGTGTAAATGCCAGAATACTTAAAAAACTTACAATCAAGATAATCGCAATAATCCAGCCTTGTGCAGCCAAGTTTGCAGTTGCCTGTAAGATTAAGACTTTGCCTAAAAAACCACTAAATGGCGGCAAACCTGCCATCATCAAAGCGATAAGAAAGAACGTCATGGCAATGACTTTGTCTTGCTTCATCTTTGGTGCGACTTTGAGATGATCTTTCATTGCACCACGCTGTGAAGTAATCCAACCACAGAGCAAATAGAACGAAGCGGCAATGATGGTACTGTGAACAAGGTAATACAACCCAGCAGCCCATGCCGGTGTGTTAAACATGGCAATGGCAACTAAAATCGTTCCGACTGAGGATAACACCATAAAGCCAACAAAGCGGCGTAAGCGTTCAGCTGCGAGTGCACCGATCACACCATATAATGATGTGATTAAACCAATTGGCAATAAGTAGTTGCTAAAGATCGTTTGTCCAAGCTGATCATTAAGGACAGTACCATTGACCCGTAAAATTGCATACACACCCACTTTGGTCATGATAGTGAAAATAGCAGCAACAGGTGTCGCGGCAACAGCATAGGTTTTTGGCAACCAGAAACCCACAGGTAACATGGCTGCTTTGATGCCAAATACAACAAATAGAAGCAAACCACCTGCTATAGCAAGACGATGTTGATCATGTTCCAAGGTCGGTAATAAACGACCGACATCGGCCATATTCAAACTGCCCACACTGCCATAAATCATACCTAAACCGATGAGGAATAGGGCGGAAGCCAGTAAGTTGATGGTGACGTAGTGAATACCTAATTGGAAACGGGCTTTGCCTTGACCATGTAACAGCAAGACATAAGATGCCATCAGTAATATTTCAAAGAATACAAACAGGTTAAATAAGTCACCTGTTAAGAATGCACCAGTCAGACCCATTAAAAGAAGATGGAACATGGCATGAAAATAACGCCCACGTTCATCCCATTCTTTGCTGGCAAACCACAATACAGGCGCGGCAAGTGTGTAGGTGAGAACCAGCATTAACGCCGATAAGCGATCCAGTACCAAGACAATCCCAAATGGTGCAGACCATTCAGCAAGTTGATAAACAAAAATTTTCCCGGTATTGGCTTGAATCAAGTAAGCAATCGCAGTGGCGAGTCCAAGCATAACCGAGATTAAGCTAATGCCACGGCGCCAAGGTTGTCGCCAATCATGTTTTAAAGCGCCTGAACCAGGATTGCCTAATAAAATCAGCATAAAGCCTGTAAATGCAGGAATTAAAATACTCAGGATTGGAGAATGAGCATACCAAAAATCTAAAAAGCTGGTCATTATGGCTCATCCTCACGTGGGTCAAAATTACTCGGTTCCTCTTTGGTGTCTACATGGTCTGTCCCAGACTCATAACGACTGCGTAATGCCAATTGAACGATAAAAGCAGTCGTTGCAAAGCCAATGACAATTGCGGTTAGCACTAAAGCTTGAGGCAAAGGGTCAGTGACTTTGCTGGCTTGGGTTAAAATCGCAGGTGAACTGATTTGTATTCTTCCCATCGAAAACAGGAAGATATTGACTGCATAGCCAATCATGGCTAATCCAAGAACGACTGGAAAGGTACGTGCACGAAGAATCAGATAAATTCCTGAGGCAACCAATAATCCAATCGCAGATGCAATTAAAAATTCTAAACTGATCATGCATTACTCCTTGGGTACTGGACCAGACATGCTTGAATGTCTAGAGTCGCCTAAAACAGAAATGAGTAACATTGCTGCACCAACAACCGTGACGTATACGCCAAGGTCAAATCCGGCAGCAGAGGCCAGATGGAATTTGCCAAACAGCCCTGATTCCACATAAATATGTGCACTGGTAAGGAACGGACGTGCCCAGAACCATGAAGCCAGACCTGAAAGCCCAGCAATGATCAGCCCTAAACCAATCCAGATTTCGTATAAACGACCAGATTGAGCACGCAGCATTTTTTCAGCCTGATCTTGTCCAATCGCGATATATTGAATCACCAATGCCATGGAGGTAATTAAGCCTGCAATAAAGCCACCACCTGGATAATTATGTCCTCGTAGGAAAATATACAGACTTACCACAAGTGCGATCGGCAGTACCCATGAAGCCGTCATACGGAACATCAGTGGCGATGGATTGAAACGATAGCTCAGACCTTGAGTGATCGTGGTGCCATGTGCACGCATCCCATCCATCATGCACAGTGCACCAATGGCTGCAATGCCCAATACGGCAATTTCACCAAAGGTATCGAAACCACGGAAATCAACCAGAATGACATTGACGATGTTTGAGCCACCGCCTAACGGAATCGACTGCTGAACAAAGAACCATGAAATCGAATTATGATCACGTGTCATGATCAACCAGGTAATCCAACCAATACCAATACCACCACCAATTGCAATGACTGCATCACGCCAACGACGGGTTTGGCTTGACTCATAAGGGGTCAATTGAGGCAGCAGTGATAAACTCATCAACAATAGAACTGTTGTGACAACATCCACAGTAATTTGTGTCAGTGCTAAGTCTGGCGCAGAGAGTGTGATGAAAATCATTGTCACGACCAAACCAATTGCACCACTAATCAGAACCGCTTTGATACGTTCATGGTGGAACCACAGCATCATCCAGCAGGCGGAGAACAATAACAGCCATAACACGATTGCAGTAAAGGGTGCATGTGTGAGTTCACGTGTTCCTGTAGTTAAATTTTGGTTGATCAATGGCGTGGCAACCACAGCAATACTTAAGGCCAAAATCCACAATAAATAATTTTGTAATGAGCCAGTTTCAGTTTTTTTCTTAATTTTGCGTGAAATCAGCAGGAGATTTTTAAGGAAATCTTCAAATAATAATTTGCCTTGGAAACGACCTAAGTGTGGATCAAGATCAATTTCACGAATTCGCCCGCCTTTGGCCAATGCGAAATAAAAAATCACACCACCAATTAAGGCAATTGCACTCATCAGTAACGGTAAATTAAAACCATGCCAGATGGCTAAATGAACCCCTTCAAAACTGGCAATTTGTGTTGATGCGCGTGTTCCAGCATTGACAATGTTTTCAACCAGCAGTGCAGGAATGATCCCCACTAAAATACATAAAGTTGCCAATATGATTGCTGGAATTCGCATACCGATTGGCGGTTCATGGGCATTTTTATTGGGAACATCGCGCCCCACATCACCATCAAAAAATACACCATGTACCAGACGAACTGAGTAAGCAACCGCAAATAAACCTGCCAATGTCGCAACAATTGCTGCCAACACAACATAACCACCAGATAAGTTTGCCAATAACTCAGTAAAGAACATTTCTTTCGAGATAAAGCCATTGGTCAAAGGTACACCCGCCATACTTGCAGCGGTAATCATGGTTAATGTTGCTGTAAATGGAAGAAGTTGCCAAAGCCCACTTAACTTTCTTAAATCCCGTGTACCAGATTCATGGTCAATGATCCCAGCCAGCATAAATAATGCCGCTTTAAAGGTTGCGTGATTGATAATATGGAAAACTGCAGCAGCCACAGCTAAAGGTGAACCTATACCCAAAAGGCACATGATCAAGCCTAAATGACTGATGGTTGAATAAGCCAGTAAGCCTTTTAAATCTTCTTTAAAGATGGCAAAAAATGCCGCCATACATAAGGTCAGCAGACCAATTGTGGTGACAAGATTATGGAACAGTGCCGAGCCAACAAAGATTGGTAATAAGCGTGCAACCAGAAAAATCCCTGCTTTTACCATGGTTGCTGAATGCAGATAGGCTGAGACAGGGGTTGGTGCTGCCATGGCATTAGGCAGCCAGAAATGGAAGGGGAATTGCGCACTTTTGGTAAATGCACCCAATAAAATCAACAATAAAGCGGGAACAAATAAACCACTATTTTGAATTGTACTCGCCATCATGGTGAGTTGGTCAATTTGATAGGTTCCTGCGATTTGACCAATCAGAATAAATCCACCCAGCATGGCTAAGCCACCCATACCTGTGATGGTCAGTGCCATCCGTGCACCACGTTGCGCAGCGTCGTAGTTACTCCAATAGCCTACTAACAAGAATGATGAAATACTGGTCAATTCCCAAAAAACCAATAAAATAATTAAATTATTCGATAAAGAAATACCCAACATTGCGGCCATAAACAGCATCAACAATGCATAGAGCTTACTGAGAGAATTTTTCGGGTTTAGATAATAATAGGCATAGATATAAATCAGTGTGCCGATCCCCGTGATCAGCAATGAAAAAATTAAACTTAAAGCATCTAATCGGAAACTAAAATCAATACCAATTTGAGGTAGCCATTGCCACTGCTCTAAAACGGCTTGTCCACTTAATACTGTTTTCGCTTGAGTCAGTAGCAGGATAAAACTGCTTAAACTGACCCCGATTGCCCCTAAAGCTGTTACCCCGCGAGAGAATTGCTTCAGCCACAGAACAACGATAGTGCCAAGTATTAATGGTAAAAGAATAATAATCGGAAGCACACGCGTATCCATTGTCGTGAATAGGTCGTGAAACCTATGTGAATCTTATCTTTCAAGGATTTGAGGAATGCAAGGAACAGTCCAATAACTTAAATCTTGAAAGCCGAATTAAATTAGTAATTAAAAAATGAGTTGTGTTGCGCAACTTGAGAAAGCGATTAGAAAATCAATTTGCATTGAAAAATCTAATTTAAATTGATTTTTTCATCTTATTACATGAGTAGAATAACATCAATTTATTTTGTCGTTTTTTACGCAAACATTTGTAATTATACGCTTCATGTGGCTTTTTGCTGCTTGAAAATCATGCGGTAACCATCAATCTAGTGTGTTTGGAATTTTATAGAACAATGAATATGAACGTGAATATATTCATGATTTGAGAATGGAGTATAAAAGACAGTGTCATACGATTGATGATCATTCACTGTCTGCTATTGACGGGTGTAGGCTGAGGTATTTCTATAATAAGAACTTATGTGACGTTTGGTCATCACCAGACTGCATTAAACGTTTTAATTCGGTCTTTTGTTCTTCACTGAGGTGTTTAAATTGCTCAAAAAGCTGTTGAACATTTACTGGCAGATTGGGTTCGGGTTCAAGCAAATCCTGTTCAGCGCTTTTGGGAACTTCTTTGAGCAAGTTTGCATAAATATCTTGGTATTCTTGCCATACTTTATTGTTCTGAATTTCATAAAGCTTTTTATTGTCCAGTTTAAAACATTGATATTCGTCAGCTTGCTCAAGCAGCTCTTCATGACTGGCTGTAGCAATGATTTGTAAACGAGGAAAGGCTTGATTTAAACGATCGAGAATTAACTGAAGGCCAAATTGGTCTAAATCAACATCAATTTGATCAATCAGTAAGATGCCTTCACCTTCTTCACAAGGATAAAGACTTAAAGGATTGAGTATGCACATACGACGCACCAAATCACCGACTAAGGCCAGCCAATTTTTAACCGTATTCGACAGTTGTGAGTAAGTCAGACTTTGATTTTTATAAGTGACCATCAATTGTAGTTTGGGTTGATATTCTAAATAGAGATCTGTGATTTCAGGAAGGACGATACTCAAGCTTTGCTTTAAGGCTTTTAAGCTGGGTGCATGTAACTGAGAACGGGCTTGAAATAAAATACTTTGAAAATCCTCATCGCTTTGATTTGAAGATTCTTTTTGTGCTAAAACACTTTGAAAAAGTTGCGCGATATGTGCATTTTCGATATCACTGATTTCTCGAAACCATTCGAAAAATCGTGCAAAGGTGGTATATGGAATCGGTACTAACTCATAGGCATTGTGCGCTTGTAAAATAATGGGATTATTTTTATTGAGAATATTCACTTCATTTACAAATCGTTCAGCAGGGTAGTAGGCAATTAAAGGTAAGCCTTGAACAGGATCTTTTTTGAGCACCAGATTATAACGTTCTACCAACTGTTCGAGTTGTACTAAGTCAACTTTGCTCAGACTAACACCAGAACTATTTAAGGTTTTATATAATTGCCAATGACAAGTTTGCGGATCTTGTTCTGCTGTTGCAGTGCTTTCTGCGAGTTGACCAAACTCTATTGGGAATTTGATTTTAACATCTATTTTGGATTGCACTCGATCTAACATAATGTCTTGGTCGAGCATCACCACACCAGGTGTGCGCAAATCTTTTAGACGTGCAGGAAACCAAGTCAAAGCTTGGTAAATATTTTTAATAATTGCCGTTTTTCCACTGGCTTGTTCGCCAACAATTAAACTGATTGGTTTGTTTTTATAATTAAAATCTATTTTTAAATCAGCAAAATGGTATGTATGGCGAAAATGAATTGCTGCTAGTTTCATAGGATACCTGAAAATTGACGGACAGCATAAAAAGCTGTTGATATTTTCACCTTGCGATTTTTTTCGCTGATACAGATGAACTGCTCAAAACCCTTATGCTGTTGCTTTATTTTTAAATGGCGCTTTTACTTTCAATTGTTGCACGAGATCATAGATGTGATGAATATTTAAGCTAACCTTCGCCCGTGTACAGGCGACATATAACAGTCTTAATTCTTCATCGCTGATTTTATGTTCTAAACCGTTTATTTTAAATTGGTAATCATCTTCGATATGTACACGATTCCATTCTAGCCCTTTGGCCTTATGTGCAGTTG
Source organism: Acinetobacter sp. CE-15 (assembly GCF_051059255.1). Classification (NCBI taxonomy): domain Bacteria; kingdom Pseudomonadati; phylum Pseudomonadota; class Gammaproteobacteria; order Moraxellales; family Moraxellaceae; genus Acinetobacter; species Acinetobacter sp. CE-15. The sequence continues at coordinate 343,704 of NZ_CP192737.1, forward strand.
AAATCACATAATCAGCTTGCTCTATTGGGGTTATTTTAGCAAGTGCTTTTTTGAGCGGTTCCGTACCGTGATCGTCAACCAATTTGACTAAGGGTTTGATATCACTACCGTCATTGGTTTCACAGTATTCATGTACATCATGCCAAGAGTTAAACCAAGCCAGTTCAGGCACATCAACAACACGTTTACCTTGTTTAAGCAAACTTGCCGCATCAACAAAACGATTGAGTTTTGCATGATCGGCTTGTAGTCCAACCTTATCGCCTTGTACGAGACCAGAAAGAAGCAACTCCATCGCACGTGCATTGGTGCGACATAAAATCGCATCACGCATTTTAGTATGTGGTTTATTGACCACACTCGATTTCATTTCAGGATTGCCCAATAAAGGCACAGTTTCATCCAATGCACCGAGCAAATGATTGGCCACATCTGCAATCGCATCACCAAAACGGAATGAAGTGGTTAAACGAGATTCAGGGAGTGGCATTTGTTGCATGGCATTGACCGCACCACGCCATGCATAAATTTGTTGATGTGCATCACCGACATAAATCACTTGGGTATTACGCTGGCGCAATAAAATACCAAGCATTAATGGATCAGCATCTTGTGCTTCATCAAAAAGCACATAATCTGCTGGAATAAATGGATCTGATAATGCCCAGAGTTTTAAATAAATATCATGCCCTATGCCTGCTTGATGATTGGTATCAATCGATTCTAACCAACGTCTTTCTACAGCAGGGTAAAGGTGTTTTTGTAAAGACTCGATATCATCTGCATGCAGCCAACTTGGTGCTTGGATATGACGTGGTGCTGGGTATTGTGAGCTGGTCGAGCAGAAATAACTTACAGCATTGGCAACTAAACTTGCCAAACGGCTGGGCATCAACACATACTTTTCATAACGCCCGCCCATTAAACGTCGAAGCGTGATCGGTTCGAGACGATATTCTTTGGCAATAAAACTAGGACTTAAACGTGGCAGACGTAATTTATCGGTTACTCCACGTGACACACTACGAAACGCCAAAGAGTGGAAGGTGCGGCAATCTACATTTTGATGAAATTTATTCTGTGCTTCTGTGGCAATTGCCTTATTAAAGGCCAAATACATCCCACGGCGCTCCGTCATCGCATCACTGATTAACTGCAAAGTCGTGGTTTTACCTGTGCCAGCATAGGCAATCACTTTAAATGATTGTCCTTTTTTCGCTTCTGCGATTGCAAAGCTTTGCTCAGATGTGGGTGTAAAAGAATAAGGCACAGTATTTATAAAATCTTATTAGCTTGAAAATTCAATATGGGACAGAGTATAGCAAAAATTGCTCAGCACTAGGGTGAAATCTAACAAGATGTTATTTAAACGACTATGCTAAGAATCTGCGGAGTGTATCCTGATCATTTTTATCATAATATGAGGTATTGGGTCTTTTGTCTTTAAAATGACTTAAAAGTGAAACTAGATTGTCATAACTGCTTTCTAAACTGAGCACGGGAAAATTCTAAAACATATTCGGATAAAGTTATGACAAATTCAGCCAGCCGACATACACGCCGTGAAGTGCTTACTTGGTTAGCCAGCATTCCATTTCTTCCACTTGGGGCAATGGCAACTTCAGCCACACTTGCAGGTTGTAATGATGATGATAAAAATACTGCAGTTAAACCACCGATCAATCCAGCTAAATTAAAATCTGCAACATTTACACCAATGGATGCACCAACATTAGCAAATGCAGCAGCAATGGCCACAACAACAGTTGCTTCTGGTTTAGCTGTAACTTGGGATGACAATACCAAGACTGACTACAAACTTGCTTATAAAACCTTCTTCCAAACAGGCGATATGGTCAATGATGGAAAAGGTGGGAAGATCTTGGCTGGTGGTTATTATGATATTAATAATAAGCCAATCATGGATAACTCTACAGGTTCGCCACGTCAATTCTTCTCAGATTGTCCAGATGGAACATCTTTGCTCACTGTTAAAGATGCCAAGATTGATGGTGTAAAAGGCAATCCTGTATTTGCTGTGGTGCAATTTGAATATACCACACGTGATTTGGCGGGTAATGACATGTATGGCAAGTTGCCATCGCCAATTGGGGTGATTTCACTTGACCAAGATCCTAAAACAGGTCATTTGTCTTTTGTGAAATATCACAATGTTGATATGTCAAAAGCGCATGGTTTGTGGATTACTTGTGGTGCAAGTCTGTCGCCGTGGGGCACACACCTTTCAAGTGAAGAGTATGAGCCAGATGCATTTGGTCAAGGCTTAGGTACAGATATGACCACCATGAAGGCTTATAGTAAAAATGTCTATGGTGATGAAACTTCAGCAAAACCTTATAATTATGGCCACTTACCTGAAGTCACTGTAAATAAAGATGGTACAGGCACAGTGAAAAAACACTATTGCTTGGGTCGTATCTCACATGAGTTGATTCAAGTGATGCCTGATAATCGCACTGCATTGATGGGTGATGATTATACCAATGGCGGTTTGTTTATGTTTGTTGCGGATAAAGAGAAAGATTTATCTGCTGGAACATTATATGTGGCGAAGTATTTAAATGAGTTGAATGAAACCTCAACTGCACAAATTCAATGGATTAACTTGGGTCATGCAACCAGTCAAGAAATTGAAGATTTGGTGAATGTTCAAAATATTCAACCAAGTCAAATCATGGAAAGCTTAGATAAAGATCCACAAGATGCAAGCTATACCAAGATCATTCTGCAAAAGAAAACAGTGTGGGTGAAAGTTAAACCAGGTATGGAAAAAGCAGCTGCATTCTTGGAAACGCATCGCTACGCAGCGTTGATGGGCGGTAGTATGGCGTTTACCAAAATGGAAGGAACAACAGTCAATGCTAAAGACAAAGTTGCTTATTCAGCCCTTGCCAATATTCAAGATTCAATGATTAAAGGTAATGCTGCTTGGTTAGAGTCACATAATGTAGGATTTGCGAAAAAGATTTCTGCTGGTGGTATTGTTGCACATGATATGGCAGGTTCTAAGAGCGATAAATCTGGTAAAGCTATTCAAAGTGACTGGGTACCATACCAATCACACATGCTTTTAATTGGAAAAGATATTGATGCTTCTGCTGATCCGTTAAATATCGGCAATACTTCTGATCCAAATACGATTGCAAGTGCAGATAACTTAAAGTTCTCTGAAACATTCCGTACCTTATTCATTGGTGAAGACAGTGGTAACCATGTGAATAACTACTTATGGGCGTATAACGTAGACACCAAGAAATTAGATCGTATTCTTTCTTGCCCAGCAGGTGCTGAATCTACAGGTTTACATGCAGTCGATTCAATCAATGGTTGGACTTATATTATGAGTAACTTCCAGCATGCAGGGGATTGGGGTTCTTTACATAGTAAGGTTCAAGCAACTTTAGATCCTTTGATTCGTGCGAATTATAAAGACCGTTTTGCAGCTGCAGTGGGCTATTTAACAGCAGACCCAATTGCACCTTCGGTTGAGAAAAAATCTTCTTAATTTCGATTTTGAATAAAAAAAGCAGCGATATTTCGCTGCTTTTTTTATAATTACCAAATTAATGATCTCGATTGGCTTTTTCAACGAGGCCAGAAAGCCCTTGACGACGTGCAAGTTCGTTGAGTACCAATTGCACATCCAACTCAAAATAACCAAGCATCACAATGGTATGGAACCATAGATCTGCAACTTCATAAATCAGATCATTTTTATGATCTTCACACGCTTCAGATTTAAAATCTTTAGCAGCAATGATGGTTTCAATACTTTCTTCACCAATTTTCTCTAAGATTTTATTTAAACCTTTATGGTAAAGCTTTGCCACATAAGAAGAATCTGGATCAGCTGCTTTACGTTCAGCCATCATTTTGCCTAAATAACCCAAGACTTCGACTTGTTCAGCCTGCGCATTGGATGTATTCATGGCAATAGTATGTGGATTTGATGAAGGTTTTTCACCGTATATTGCATTTGGATCTTTTAATTGTGCATCGACAATTTCCCAACCCGTTGCAGTGAGCTTGCGATAGAAGCAAGACTCTCGACCTGTATGGCAGGCGATTCCACCATGCTGTTCAATTTGTAAGACGATCACATCTGCATCACAGTCTAAACGGATTTCATAAACGGTTTGAAAATGGCCAGACTCTTCGCCTTTAAACCATAATTTATTTCGTGAACGAGAAAAATAAACGCCCTGCATTTTTTCAGCAGTCAGTTGTAATGCTTCACGGTTCATCCATGCCACCATCAAAATGCGACCAGTTTGATGATGCTGTGCAATAGCAGGAATAAGTCCTTGTTCGTTAAATTTTACTTCATCGAGCCATTGCAGATTGTTCATAGGATTTCACCAAGTTATAAAAAGAAAGAGCGCTACGTTGACATGGTAGCGGTTGTATAGTGTACGTTATTTCCAGCATTTTAGGAAAATATTGATTATGGATTGAGTCGAGATTAAAACGCTTGTTCACGCTTTAAAATTACAGAATGGGTAACTTGAGTGCACATTATTTTTCTCTTACCAAAGACGATCGAGCAATATCTTCATACTTCATTTGACTAAACATACCTGATTTTAATCCCGACACAGTGATTGCCATTTCTTTACGGAAATAAGGGATACGGTACATCCAAGAGAAGCTTAGATCCCGTAAACCACCTGCCCACCAAAGATCAGACTGGTATAGGGGCGTCAGTAAACGGCTTAAAAATTGATAGAATGCAGATGAGCTTTTACGATGTTGGTGATAGCACTGCCATAGCTTTGCATAATCGATCGTTTGATTGTCTCGGGCAACTTGAACTGCTTGTCCCAAAGCCCATGCATCTAAAAGCGCCATATTTGCACCTTGTCCAAGTTGTGGGCTCATGGCATGTGCAGCGTCTCCAATGATACCGATACGTCCTTGACCAAATTTAGACAGCACTACATCGCGATAATGGGCAGAAAGCCATTGTTGTTTTTCTTCAGGATTAGCGATCACTTGCTCTAACCATTCAGCAGCGGGCTTCCAGCGTTTGGATAGCACTTTTAACCATTCAGTACGGGCTTGTTGATGAGGTAAAAAATTTCCAAGCTGATCGGTTGGAAGACTCCAGAAGATGCTGGAAAGTCGTTGCTTGGGCTGAGTGGGAATTGCGCCTGTAGGTAAGATTCCCATCATGATCTTAGAGCGATCATAAAATTGATGCAAAATTTGAGTATCAAGCTGCAAACATTCAGGCACAATGGTCCATTTCGCGCCCCAAGGGTAGGCTTGATCGATTTTAACCCATTCGATCGGTCTTAACTGGCTTCGCGCACCATTGGCAACAATAACGCTATCAAAGACTTCATCAAAAGACTCACCATTGACCTGACCGAAAACTCGGATTTCATCTGCTGATTCTTTAAGTTTTTCAATATCGGCATTCATGTGCCAAGTGATCAGTTCAGGAAATTCATGGCATTTATTTTGCAAAACATGACATAAGCTTGCTCGATGGATACCTAAACCATAAAAATCGGGATGGGCTTGGGCATAATGACTATCTACCAGTTTAAAACCATTGGCGAGTTGTCCCTCTAAGCCTGTGACCATTGCACCAAGTTTAACCGCATCATCAAGCACACCTAAGTGCTCAAAAACTGCAAGTCCAGACGGTTGAAGCAATAAGCCAGCACCGACAGGTTCAAGCTCAGATACTTTCTCAAAAATAGTAACCTGAATATTTTGTTGTGCGAGTAAAATTGCTGCAGCAAGCCCTGCTGTTCCTGCACCGACGATGGCAAATTTTGGCGTTTTAGTTTGATTCATTATTAGAGTAAGTGCTTTGAATGATTTAAATTTAACAAAAAGCAGGGAATTAACAAGCAGTAATTTGAATCAAGCTCTTTATTCCCTAATGGATCTTAGCCAAAAATCAACGCATATAGACCAGGCCAGACACGGATTAAATTCAGTAAAAAAATAATATGTAAAGCTTGAGCCATGACTGGCTCATGTCTCAGGCTGATATCTCAAGTCATCGAGAATGCTGTTGTGATGTATTTAAGCTGTTGAAAATCATATTTATTCACCGCTGGATGAGGTGATCAATGGGGTGTAATAATTATAAATCTAGCATCACTTCAGCAAAATTTTGTTTCTCCAGCATTTCTAAAAATTCATCACCTAGCCGCTGACTTTCTGCCACAGACTGCTTCCACAGTTGTTTTCGCTTCTGGTCATCCAGACCTTTCATCACAAAATCTTTACGATCAGGTAAACGTCCTAAAGGCAAAGATTTTAAATAGTCTTGAGAAGGCGAGATCAGTAAAGTCCGTGCTTGGTTTGCAGGATTAGCTGTGCGAGATTTAAACATTTTGTCAAACCAGCCTGGGATGATACTGTCGGCAAAATGTGGATATAAAACAATCCCTTTACTCTCAAAAGGCAAATCGATGTGATAGTCGATCAAACCACCATCTCGATACGCGCCTTGTGGCGCATCGGCAATATTTTTTACCGCAGGTGTAACTGCCGGAATCGAACCTGAGGCCATCAACCAATCCGCAACATTGTGCTGATTAAAATTTAAATAATGGGTTTTAAAAGCATCATCCTGAATTCTAAATTGTGGGAACTGAGCAGGTTGACAAATGACTCGCTGCATAAATTTATTCAGATGGTTTCTTGAAATTGCATTACTGCCGATAATACCGAGTAAGGAGCTATACAGTGCAAACTTTTGATCACTTTGAAATAAATGTTCTGCTTTGGCTGCGATAATCGTAAGGTGATATTCGGGATGTTCGACCAATTTTTGGCTGTGTTGGTCTAAAATGCTGTACAGCATCTCGCGAGATATTTTCTCAATCTCTGCAATGGTCATCTTTTTATGAAAGGGCAAGTTGATATATAACTCCGCCAAATGCTCAGGACCAAGTAGTTCACCTTGCGCTAAAATTCCTGCAAAGCGCCATGCACCAACAGATGAACCAATTAAAAAACGTCGTTGTTTGGCACGTTGTAGAAAATCACCGAAAATCGCCTGATCCAAGCCCATTAAACCAATGCCTTTGGGGCCACCAGCTGCACCGGGAATCATATCGACTTGATGTGCAGATAAGCCTTCTTGTTGTATGTGTTGTTTGGCGAGTGAGCCTGCACGTAAAGTGATTGATGCAGGGCGTTTTTGTAGAATTTGGGTCATGATTTCACTCACTCAAACGAATATTTTTTATTTTAGAGTGCATGATAGATTGAACAATGGCGAGAGCTGTCACTCGGTGACTTAGCAGTCATAGACAAAAAAGCCTATTCATTGAATAGGCTGAATCGCATTATTTGGCAATTCGCCAAACTGCTAAAATAGTGGTTAAGACAATCAAGACAATTGAAATATACCACGGTGCAATGATTGCAATAGAGAGCAAAATCGCCATGATACTGCCGAAAATCCAGCTACGTTTTTGTTGCTGTTCCACTTCTAAACGCATCATTTGCAACTCATGCAGTTGTTTTGCATGCCATGCAGATTGATTTTTTAAACCATTTAAGCTGTCAACCATCAATGTTGGGAAATCCTGTGCGCCTAAAAGTAAATCAGGAATTTTCTGTCCTAACTCTTTTAAGTTTTTCTGAGGATTCATTTGTGCTTTTACCCATTCGGTGAGAATCGGTTTTGCCAGTTTCCAAATGTCGAGTTCAGGATATAAATCGGTGCCTAAACCTTCCACATGTACTAGTGTTTTGAGTAATAACATCAATTGTGGTGGAATTTCTAAATGGAAACGACGCGCAATGTCCATGACTTGAATCAAGATACCTGCAAAGTCCAATTCATGCATCGGTTTGGACACCATTGGTCCTACAGTGCGACGCATTTCACGGGATAGCGCATCTTGATCAGTGCCCGGTGGAATCCAGCCTGCCTGATGCACAATTTGAATCAGTTGTAAGAAGTCGCTGTTCATGACTGCAAGCAACATACGCGCAACGGTCATCTGATCTTGTTTAGATAGCTCACCCATAATCGCACAGTCAAGGGCAATATAACGAGGGTGGCTTGGATTTAATGTTTCAACAAATACGTTGCCGGGATGCATATCAGCATGGAAGAAATTGTCACGAAATACTTGCGTAAAGAAAATCGTTAAACCCTTTTCAGCAAGATCTTTACGATCCATCCCAAGCCTTTCAAAGGTTTCAATATCCGAAATGGGAACGCCTGTGATCCGCTCAGCAACCATAACATCTTTGCTGTCCATATAGACTTCAGGCACATACATCATGCTTGAACCCGTGAAGTAATGACGCATACGACGGGTATTGTCTGCTTCTAGCGTAAGATCCAGTTCATTTAAGATCACTTGACGATAATTCTGGATGATTTCAGACAAATGCACTGCACGAGCTGCTTCAAGACGTTTTTCTAAGCTTGCTCCTAGCCATTGCAGAATTTCAAAATCCTGTAGAATCTGACTGCGAATATCTGGACGAGTGACTTTCACCACCACTTCACGACCATCATGGAGCGCAGCAGTATGGACTTGTGCAATAGATGCAGCAGCCAAAGGTTGTTCATCAAAACGGGCAAAAATTGTAGAAATATTGGCTTTCAGCGATTGTTCAATACGCGCTTTTGCAATATTGACCTCGAAGGGTTTAACCCGATCTTGTAATAAAACCAATTGCTGTAAAATTTCAGGTGGAATTAAATCACGACGCGTGGAAAGTAATTGCCCCAGCTTAATTGCTAAAGGCCCCATTTCTTCTAATGCTTCTTTAAGCTTGAGTGGGTTTTTACGTTCTTTGCTTGACCATGCCGCAGGGTGTAAGCGAATTAAAGCTAAAGCATGCCGAGCTTTTTCAGGTAATTCTTCCGCAGGGACCAGTGTGTCGAGTCTATAGTGCGCGGCGATGCGCCAAAGTTCGAATAAACGGGCAATATGCGGAATCATATATTAAATTACCTGATCTTGATTTTGAGTAAAGTGAGATTGAAGTTGCTGAATTTTTGCTTCAAGTCGGTCAATATTTTGGTTCAGTTGACGGGTATCTTGTTGCAGATCATCCATTTGCCAACGCGGAGCCAATACACCCGTATCTTCTTTTAAAAAGTCTTCTACAAAAAATAAATGACTTCGCAGTGAGCGTTTGAGATGCTTTGGCGCCAGTTGGATTTTGCCAATTTCATGCGCGAGTGCAGGACCAATCCACGGGCTAAGCTGGGCTGCCAAATCAGGCTCAAGCTGTTGGATAATATTTTGAATACCCTGTAACAGGTGATAATCACCTTGTAGGGGAATATTGCCAATATCATCCGCAACAAATAATTTAGCCAATTCAACAACATTCTTTACATGTAATGTTGCTGTGGCTTCTGCAATCGCAACATTTTTGTCAAAAGGACGTTGTTCAAAAATTGAAGGTGTTTCGCTTTTACCAGTCACAGTCGGTTCAAGACGGATTTTATTTTGATCAAAGTAAACATCGACAGAAAGCTGAGGCGTATCCATCACGACACGTAACAGTTTGCCTTGTAACTGATTAAATTGGATGCGGGTAATTGCATCCAAATTAATAAACTGATTGATTAATCGTTCAACTGCACCGAGTGCCAGAATTGACCACATAATTCAACCTTGCTTGTTATATCTTGGGGAAATTACAGTTTAAAGCCACGGTGTACCGCCACAATACCACCGGTTAAATTGTGGTAATCACAGTTTTGGAAACCAGCATTTTCCATCATACCTTTTAAGGTACGTTGGTCTGGATGCATACGAATAGATTCAGCCAAATACTTATAACTCTCCGCATCATTAGCAACAACTTTACCCATAAATGGTAAAGCCGTGAATGAATAGAAATCATATAGCTTTGAAAATGGTTCAAATACTGGTTTTGAGAACTCAAGGATCAGTAAACGACCACCTGGCTTTAATACACGATACATCGCTTGGAGTGCAGCATCTTTATCAGTCACATTACGTAGACCAAAACTAATAGTGAGCAAGTCAAAACTATTGTCTGCAAATGGCTCTAAGGTTTCAGCATTGGCCAATACAAAATCAACATTGGTACAGCCAGCATCAATTAAACGATCACGACCAACATTCAACATGGACTCGTTAATATCGGATAAAACCACATGACCTGTCGGGCCAACTTCACGGCTGAAAACTTTGGCTAAGTCACCTGTACCGCCTGCAATATCAAGCACGTGCTGACCACGACGGACACCTGACATATTAATCGCAAAGCGTTTCCAGAGGCGGTGAATACCAAATGACATTAAATCATTCATAATGTCGTATTTGCTTGCTACAGAATGGAAGACTTCAGCGACTTTTTGCGCTTTTTCTTCACTATTAACAGTTTTGTAGCCGAAATGCGTAGTTGCACCAACATTACCTGTATTAGCACCACGTGGGAGGTTGTATTTTGGCACAGTCCCAGAAACTGGCGTATCTACCAGTTGTTGCTGCAAGGACTGTTGCTGGCCTTGTGGAGTACCCTGCGGTAATGGTTCTGTTAGAAATGGACTCACTTTGTCTGTATTCGTTGCCGTTTCAGCAGGGGCTGTAGGCTTTTGGTTTTCATTCGACATTTGAGTCACTCCTGAACACAAAAATGGGAAATTTTATATTGCTCTGCATAATGACAGATTCTGCATAATTTTGCAGTCCTCATCATGAAATTGTTATGAATAATATACAAAAACCGATCTTAGAGATCGGTTTGATACAGCCAAAAATTAAATTAATCCTGAAATGGATTGGGATCTCCAGCATGCACTTTTTCGACAATATCACGTTCTTTTAGGGTAAATGCATGGATAAAATCAGCTGCGGATTTCATCGGTTTCATCGCAATAAAACCTTCGCCAATAAAGTCATACATCAATTCAAATTTATATTTGATTGCCGTGCCTTTACACATTTTAAATGCAGTATGCATAATAAATGAGCGCATGTATTTGTCTAGTGCACCACCCAAATCATCCAATAAACCCAGCTGTTGTTGACGGGCTTCTGCTTGATCTAATTTCAGTAAGGTCAGTCGCATCATTTCATCATCAATCACTTGGTCAACAGGGTAATCCTTAAGTAATTGTGCTGCGACTTGCTCATCAAGTTGCATGGCAAGTACCGCCAATCCAACAGATTTTAAACCGGTCTTAATGGCATTTTCAGGGAGAATTTTTTCTGCTTTGTGGGCATATTTTAATAAACGTTCAATCTGTATCGCCAAATCATCAAATTCAGGCCCACCATATAAGCGGTTGATAAAATATTTTGCCATCAATTGATTTTCTTTTTGATTAAACAGCGCATGATGAGTCTTTTCAATACGCATTTTTAACCAGTCCTGCGCTTCATGCAGGCGTTTTTCTAGAATTGGGTCAGTGTGATAACTCAATTGTTGATATTGTTCTAAAAGCTGATCAAGTGCAGCAAGTTTTGACATATAAAAACTCTAGATTTCGTTTAGCAACAGCATAAAGGCAGTTGGCACGTATCACTATGACAAAAGTTAAAAAACAATAGAGAAATATGGTCAGTGGATTTTTAAATAAACAATATCAAAGATTTTATACAGAAAATAATATAACTCTGTTTTAGGGAATGGGTATACTCAATTGAAGTTTCAGACCATAGAGAAGCAGATGATTGAAGAACAATTAGCGTTTGCGTTGCGTGATGAAGAAGAGTTATCCGTTGATCTGATTGAGGCACAATATGCCTTAAAGAATTCTAAAGATAAAAATAATGCCAAAAGCTTGGTCATTTTAGTCAGTGGTATCGAGCTTGCGGGGAAAGGGGAAGCGGTTAAACAATTACGTGAATGGGTTGATCCTCGTTACTTACGGGTTAAAGCAGATCCAGCCAGTTTATTTAGCAGTAAACAAAGTTTTTGGCAGCCTTATGCACGGCATATCCCATCAGAAGGGCAAATTCAGCTGTTTTTTGGCAATTGGTACAGTGACTTATTGTCAACAGCGATGCATGTTTCTAAACCTTTAGATGAAACCTTGTTCGATACCTATATTGAAAATATGCGTGCTTATGAACAAGACCTAAAAAATAATCATGTTGATGTGATTAAAATTTGGTTTGATCTACCGTGGAAAAGCTTACAAAAGCGTTTAGATTCAATGGATGCGTCTGAACAGCGTTGGCATAAGTTAATGGGTTTGGATTGGCGGAATAAAAAACAATACGACATTGTGCAAAAATTACGTCAACGGTTTACCGATGATTGGTATGTGATTGATTGCGAAGATTGTGTTGCACGAGATCAACAATTTGCTCAGTATATTTTGCAAGCATTAAAGCAGTTGCCTCGACATAAAACAGCAGTGAGAACCAAGTGGAAACAGGCGACTGTACCTGAGTCGTTATTGCAACCTGCTACAGAAGAACTGGATAAAGATCAATATAAAGCTGAATTAAAGAAATTAACCAAAAAAGTATCGGAAGCGCTACGCAATGATTCACGCAATGTCATCATTACCTTTGAAGGCATGGATGCAGCAGGTAAGGGTGGGGCAATCAAGCGGATTGTGAAAAATCTTGATCCGCGTGAATACGAGATTTATACCATTGCTGCACCAGAACAGTATGAATTGCGCCGACCCTATTTATGGCGTTTTTGGACCAAGATTCAACCTGAGGAAAAGATCAGCATTTTTGATCGTACTTGGTATGGTCGAGTATTGGTTGAACGTATTGAAGGCTTTGCCAAACCTGCGGAATGGCAACGTGCCTATGATGAAATTAATCGCTTTGAAAAAGATTTAACGGATAATCAAACCGTGTTAGTTAAATTCTGGTTGGCAATCAGCAAAGATGAGCAAGAAGCACGTTTTAAAGCACGTGAACAAACACCGCATAAACGCTTTAAAATTACCCCTGATGACTGGCGAAATCGTGGACATTGGGACGATTATTTAAATGCGGCTGCGGATATGTTTGAACGAACCGATACTGAGTATGCACCGTGGCATGTGGTTGCGACCAATGATAAGTACACAGCACGTATTCAAATCCTTAAAACGATTTTAAAGCAGTTAAAAGCGGATTGATTGTTTGCTAGCAACAGCTAAGTTGAGGTTATAAATAGTATCGCACTAAAGAATAGATGCTCTTATTCTACGCTTTAGTGCGATACCAATCACAATGATCTATGCGGTAAAAGATTCTAATCTAATGGATGCCCCAGAATTTTTTTAAGTAAAAATTTTAAAGCAATTTTTTCGGCGGGATTTAATGCAGCGAGGGTTAAGTCACTAATACTTGCAGCAATTGGAATCGCTTGCGAAAGCTCTTGAATACCCGATGCTGTAATATGAATCAACACCTTGCGTTTGTCATGTTGATCAGGATCTTGTGAAATAAAAAGCTTGTCTTTTAATCGCTGGATAATGCCACGAATGGTTGCTTGGTCGATACCAGTTTCCTCAACCAATTCTTTTTGCGAACATTCTTTTAATTTATTGATGGCATAAAGTACAGCGAACTGAACCGAAGTGAGGCGGGTTTCATCCAAACTTTGTTGAAAAATCGTTAAATGATGAAAGTAAGTCCGTCTAAGTAAATATCCCACTTGTTCTTCAATTACATATTCATCATTCATGTTTGACTTCTTTATCATGTGAGGAAAATTAGACCCGAAGATTTAAAATATTGAAGTTTTTTTAAACTTTAACAGGGCCAGTATAAAAGGATTGCATAAAAATAACGACCATAATGCTACTTGGTCGTTATGCTTTGGTTGGATGTATTAAACATTTGATTTTAATAGTTAGTTTCTTCGCGTTAGCTGAGCGCTATAGGAACGCCTTGATCAACAACCACTAAATCATCGAGTTTCACTGTACAGTTACGAAGTGGAATATCCATATGACATGGTGTCTTACGGCTACCACCTACTTCTGTGTTGGGTCCCGTTGAAAATAAAAAGTTACCATTAAAAGCACGTGCATCCATACACATGCCATCATTTTTATCATGCAAACCCATCGCTGTCCATTGTGCTCGAGGTTGTAAGCCCCAACCAATGTGTGAAATTCCATACACCTCTGGATCATTAAAATATTTCATATAATCACGGAGATATTCTGCTTCAAATCCACCATGAATTTGAGTAATTACCCCTTTTTCGATTTCTAAAGTGACTCTTTCACGGGCATAGGTTTTAAAGGGTAATAAAATATCACCAATATCTACAACCAAGATGCCTTCTGCCATATTTTCATTGGGCCAAGTGAATAAGAAACCACTCGGCCAGTGATCCCAACGCCCAACTTCGTCAGCAAAGCCATATTCAGTTACAGCAGGGTATTGCCCAAGCGGAGCATAAAAATCTGTGCCTGCCTTTGAGGTCACATGCATACTTTTCGCTTTCTTTAAGTATTTTTCAGCAGTTTGAACCCGATGTTTGTCTTCTTGTGTGGGCAGCATACGAGCGAGAATTTCTGGGGGTTCCACGGCCAATAAAATCCGTGTTCCTGTTTTTAAAATCTGTTCTTGTTCTGGTGAGTGCAGCAACATCATGGTGTCAATGATGAGGTCGACAGATTCAAGTGCTTGTTGAGCAGCAAGATTGCCTGTTAACGCAGTATCTCCACAATAAGCAGTCATATCATTTCCCATGGCTCTGGGATGATTGAACGAAGGTAATTCTAAAATAAACACTTTGGCTTTTAACCGACATGCTGCATCAAGTGCGGCTTGAACGGTTTGTTGATGTGAATAATGACTTTTTAAAATCGCCACACTTTGTGTTTCATCGATTTTGGATAAGGTTAAAACATGCTCAAACATTTGGGTCAGTTCAGTGCTATTTACAGGCATGATGGTGCTCCTTTTTCATCGCTGTTTTTTGTATTTTTAAAGAGTATACACTTTGATAAGGTGGATTGTACATTTATTACATCATTGTAATTAAATTAATTGTTAATAATAAACAAATATTTAAATGATTTTATGAGTTGAGATTTGTTTGAGAATTTAAAGTGTGTAGACTTTAATATTGTCGTGGAGTATATCTATTAAAAGAAAAATTTGTTTGATGGAGTAAACAATGAATAAAGCAAAAAAAATTGCAGTGATTGGTGCAGGTCTTGGTGGCGCTTCAATGGGGCTGCTACTACAGAGAGCCGGTTTTGATGTTGATGTCTATGAACAAGCAGCAGAATTTTCTCGTTTAGGTGCTGGTATTCATATTGGCCCAAACATTATGAAAATCTTTCGAGAAATGGGTTTAGAGCAAGATTTGGAAGACATGGGATGTCATCCAACGCATTGGGTCAGCCGTGATGGAAATACTGCAGACTATATGTCCAATGTTGGTTTGACTGGATATGGAGCAACCTATATCACGATCCATCGTGGTGATATGCATGCCCGACAAATCGAAGCATTGCAGCAAGACAAATTATATTTTGGTAAGCGCTTAAGTGCTGTTACTCAAAGGCTAGATGGAGTAACCCTAAGCTTTGAGGATGGCACAGTAAGTGATGTTGATATTGTGATTGGTGCTGATGGGATTAACTCAAAAATTCGAGAAATCATTCTTGGACCAGAAGCCCCTTTATACAGTGGTTGGGTTGCGCACCGTGCCATGATTAAAGGAGAACAATTAGAGAAATTAAAACAGCAATTTGATTTAGACGATTGTGTCAAATGGTGGTATGAGGATCGCCATATGATGGCCTATTACACCACCAAAGAACGTGATGAGTACTACTTTGTTACAGGTGTGCCTCATCCAGCATGGGATTTCCAAGGGCAAAGTTTTGTGCCTTGTTCAAAACAAGAATTATTTGAAACATTTAAAGATTTTCATCCAACTATCCAAGCCATGATTGAAGCCAGTGAAGATATTACCAAGTGGCCATTAAACAATCGTAATCCGTTACCGATATGGAGCAATGGCCGGATGGTGTTGCTCGGTGATGCTTGCCATCCCATGAAACCGCATATGGCACAAGGCGCAGGTATGGCGATTGAAGATGCCGCAATGCTCACGCGCTGTTTGCTGCAAACAGGGTTGGACCACTATCAGGAGGCATTCAAATTATATGAACAAAATCGTAAACAACGTGCCAGTCGAGTGCAAGAAGTTTCCAATGCCAATACCTTCTTAAAAAGCCAAGAAGATCCAGCTTGGGTGTATGGATATGATGTATATGCACATGCATTAAATGAGGAGGAGGCCGTATGAGTCAATTCCTGTATGGGTCTAATGTAGCGATCAATCAAGTCCGCTTACATTATCTTCGTTATGGTGGGAGAGGGCATGCTTTGGTGTTGATCCCCGGGATTACCAGTCCTGCCATTACTTGGGGATTTGTAGCGGAAAAATTAGCACAATTTTTTGATGTCTATGTTTTGGATATTCGAGGCCGAGGGCTGTCTTCTTCGGGGGAGCATCTGCAATATGACACCGATACCTGTGCGCAAGATATTCTAGATTTTGTTAAAAAATTGGACTTGGCATCTTATTATTTGGTTGGGCACTCGATGGGCGCGCGTTTTGCGATTCGTTGTGCTGCGTTTGAGCCAAAAGGTTTGAAAAAAATAGTCTTGATTGATCCACCTGTCTCAGGTCCAGGACGGCGTGTTTATCCGAGCCAATTATCCTGGTATGTCGATTCTATTCAGCAATCTATTCAGGGGATGAATGCAGAAGACATGAAGCAATATTGCCCATCTTGGACTTTAGCGCAAAGACAATTGCGCGCAGAGTGGCTACATAGTTGTTATTTACCAGCCGTTATCAAGTCTTTTCATGATTTTCATCATGTTGATATTCATCAATATATCTCAAAAATTAAAGTACCAACCTTATTAATGGTGGCTGGCAAAGGGGATGTGATCTCGGCAGGCGATATTGCAGAAATCCAATTGCTTAATTCACAGATTTTGGTGAGCCGTGTGGAAAATGCAGGGCATATGATTCCTTGGGATGACTTAAATGGTTTCTTAGCCGGCTTTTCAGATTTTTTAGGACAGAGGCTTATTTAAGGAGGAATGCTCATGCAACGAATTTATAAAATTGGTCAAATCGTACCCAGTTCCAATACCACGATGGAAACTGAAATTCCAGCGATGTTGAAAGCACGTCAACTGATTCGTCCTGAAACATTTACCTTTCATTCTAGCCGTATGCGGATGAAACATGTCAAAAAAGAAGAGCTTGCGGCAATGGATGCACAGTCTGACCGTTGTGCTTTAGAACTTTCAGATGCCCAAGTGGATGTATTGGGATATGCCTGTCTGGTTGCGATTATGTCCATGGGCATCGGTTATCACCGTGAGTCAGAAAAACGTCTCCATCAAGTCACGGTTGATAATGCTGCTGCAGCACCTGTCGTCACCAGTGCGGGGGCTTTGGTTGACTGTTTGAAGCTGATGAAGGCGAAAAAAATTGTTGTTGTTACGCCCTATATGAAACCTTTAACCGAACTGGTGGTGAATTACATTGCTGAAGAGGGGTTTGAAATTCTCGATTATGTGGCCTTAGAAATCGCTGACAACATTGCTGTTGCGCAACATGACCCTGCTGATTTGCCCAACATTGTGCAGAAGCTGAATTACCAAGATGCAGATGTGATTGTGCTTTCAGCATGTGTACAAATGCAGTCACTTCCTGTAGTCGCTAAAGTTGAGGCACTTACGGGTAAGCCCGTGATTTCAGCAGCAATTGCAACAACCTATCAGATGCTTAAAGCAATGGATTTAGAGCCAATTGTACCGGGTGCTGGTGCATTGCTCTCTGGCGCATATGCATAAGGAGTGTGAAATGAATCAACAATCCCTAAATGATAATTACCAAGGCGTGTGGGGAAATCGAATTGGTTTTGGCAAGAAACCCGTGCTGCTGTTGGTCGATTTTATCCAGTCTTATATTACGGCATCTGAGCCTTTATATGCGCCTGATGTGATTACTGCAGTTCAAGAAACCGAAGCGGTTTTGGCACTGGCACGTGAACAGAATATTTTAGTAATTCACACCAATATTCTTTATCACGCGAAAAACCAAATTGACGGGGGAATGTGGGTAAAAAAATCACCCGTAATGGCAGCGATGACGGTGGATAATCCAGCCACTCAATTTTGCCCACAAGTTCAACCGCTCGACACTGAATTGGTGATCACTAAAAATTATGCAAGTGCTTTTTTTGCAACAAGTTTGTCATCGGTTTTAAACGCTGAGGCGATAGATACCGTGATTATTGTGGGTTGTTCGACCAGTGGGTGTGTTCGCGCAACAGCCGTAGATGCTGTGCAACATGGATTTAGAACCATTGTGATCCGTGACTGTGTTGGGGATCGTCATCGTGAACCCCATGAAGCCAATCTGTTTGATATCGATAGTAAATATGGAGATGTTGTATCAAAACAAGAGGTCTTGAATTATTTCACTCAAAACAAAAATTGATGATTGATACAACTAAAAATTATGGACGTTAGGGTAATAAAAAACCAAGGATAGAATGGTTTTTGGTGATGCATTAAAACAAAAGAGAATGTGCAGATCATCGGTGACATAAAAGCTTTGTTCATTTTGTTCTAAGTATTACAAGAAAAACAACTCACTTGGTTTGTGATCTAAAGGAGTTAGATATGTCTACCAGTGTTGTAAAACCACAAGAAATTTACCCTGAACAAGAGGTTCAGGTTTATAAAAAAGTGATTTGGAAACTGATTCCATTTCTGTGTTTCTGTTATATCGCAGCCTATTTAGACCGAATTAATGTCGGGATTGCCAAATTACACATGTTAAATGATGTGAACTTGAGTGAGGCTGCGTTTGGGTTAGGTGCAGGGCTTTTCTTTGTTGGCTATATTATTTTTGAAGTACCCAGTAACTTGGTTCTGGAAAAGGTCGGCGCAAAAATTTGGATTGCGCGGATTATGATTACATGGGGGATTTTGTCTGGTTTAACCATGTTTGTGACCACACCGATGCAGTTTTATGCGCTACGGTTTCTGCTCGGTGCTGCGGAAGCGGGCTTTTTACCCGGGGTTTTGTATTATTTAACCACATGGTTCCCAACATATTATCGCGCTAAGATCATTGCCTTATTTATGATCGGTTTACCCTTGGCGGTGATTATTGGTAGTCCGCTATCAGGTTGGATCATGACCACCTTTGATCAAGTTTATGGCTGGGCAGGTTGGCAGTGGTTGTTCTTTTTAGAGGCACTTCCAAGCGTGATCTTGGGTATTTTGACATTTAAAATGTTACCGAATCACTTTTCCAAAGCCAAATGGCTCAATGATGCTGAAAAATCAATCATTGAAAAAAATCTCAATAAAGATTTAGAAGGCAATGACTCTGCCAAACAAAAGCATAGTTTTAAAGATGGATTTTTCAATACCAATATCCTGAAACTCGGTGCAATTAATTTTTCGATGTTGCTGTGTACCTATTCTATGGGCTTTTGGTTGCCGACATTTATTAAAACCACAGGCGTTGCCAACTTATTAAATATCGGATTACTGGTTGCCATTCCAAGTATTGTTGGCTTGATTGCGATGTTGGTCATTGGGCGGAGCTCAGATAAATATAGAGAGCGTCGTTGGCATATGGTCGTACCATTTATTTTTGGTGCAGTCGCACTGTTTTTAACCACAATGTTTAGTAGCAATATTGTCATGACCTTGATTTTGTTCTCGATTGCTGCGATTGCGACCACAGGCACCATCCCCGTGTTCTTTAGTCTTCCTGCAACTTTTTTATCAGGAACTGCGGCGGCGACAGGGTTTGCACTGGCGTGTTCTATTGCCAACATTGCCGGCTTAGTCAGTAACACTTTGGTGGGGTATGCCATTCAGATTACCGGTAAACCAGAAGGCGCACTCATCGTGTTCTCAGCATGTTTATTGTTGAGTTGCTTCATTGTGCTGTCTTTGCCTAAAACATTAGTAAACAAATAAATTAAAAAAATTGAATGGCAATGCGTTCGGGAGAACAAATTGCTGAGGAGGTTCTCATGTTAAAAATTAAATATTTAGGATTAATTGTATCGAGTTTGATCTCATTTCAAGCCTATGCCAATGCTCAACCTTCACCGTTCCAATGGGAAACTGAAGATGGTTTAAAACAATTGAAATTAGGCGGTTTTGTCCGAACCAATTATCGCGATGAGCGATGGGAAAGCCCCAATAATGGCAAGTTTTTGTTTGATAATGCCCGTTTAAATATTAAGGGTAAATATGATCAATTTTATTTGGATGTAAGTTATGCCTTCCAAAGTGATCATAAACGTTCTGTTGAACATGGTTTTGTCGGGTATAAGCCTGATGACAATAATGATTTTCAGGCCGGAATTATTTATAAGCCTTTTGGGATTTATCCATTCCCAGAGCATGCCTGGACTTTCCCGATCCCATTTTTCTTGGGATTTGCCGATAGCGTAGCGCCGGGATTGAGTTGGAAGAATACCTCGCCAAAACATGATTTTACCGTGGCGTATATGCCAATCATGAGTCCAGGCAATATTCGTTATTCGCCAGAGTCAGGTTCGGCGGATAAATTGGATAATGTGCTGCCTCACCAACAGCAATATCTCAATGAAAAAAGAAATCAGCTCAATCTACGTTATGCCCATAAAATGGATTTGGAATTTGGTAAACAGGAGTTTGGTGTGAGTGGGGCATATTCACAATTGCGTAATAAAGCGACGGATAAAAATGGCGATTATTATGCATTTGGAGTGCATGGCTTAAACAATTACGAAAAATGGAATGTGCAAACTTCAGCGATTCGCTATAAATATGATGCAAAAAACCCAGAGGGTTTAAATAATGATCAAATTTTAATGCAAGCGAATGGTATAACACCTGCTTATTTTGTCGCAGCTGAAGGGACGATTGGTTCTTTTAATATCGGTTATACCCAACCTGTGCAAACCAAGTATTTTCCCAATTTAAAAACTGTAAAATTCTATAATGATTATAGTGTGTTATGGAAAGACAAAGCCGGCTGGGATCGCTCGCAAATGGACACCTTTGGCGTGCAGTTTAATGCAATGCCTTTCTTAATTTGGGTAGATGGAAGTGTCGGGAAGAATGTCAATGTGTTGGGTGGGGCTAAAAACTCAACTGGCTATACCTCGACGAATTCAGACTATAGCAATGACTGGAAATTTAGGTGGAATATCAACGTTGGATATAACTTTTAGTCTTGACCTATGAGGGAATAAATGGAATTGACAGTCAATAATCTGGTCGAAGCAGTGATTTTAAATCGACATTCTGTACGTGCATTTACAGATCAGGCTGTAGATCCTGAGATCATTCAAGATCTATTGCGAAAAGCCAGTTATGCACCCTCTGGAACCAATACGCAACCGTGGAAAGTCTATGTGGTTCAGGGCAATAGCAAATTGAGGATTAGTCAACAAGTGATTGCAGCGGCGGATTCCATTTATTCTGGTCAATGTTCAAGACGCGAATTTACTGCCCCTTATCTTTATTATCCTGAGCAATGGTTTGAACCGTATATTAGCCGTAGACGGGAGAATGGTTGGGGGATGTATGCTGTACTGGGGATTAGCAAACAACAACGGCAGGAAATGCATCAGCAACACCTTCGAAATTTTAAGTTTTTTGATGCGCCTGTTGGTTTATTTTTTACCACGCATCGTCAATTAGAAGCGGGCGCAAAAATGGCGATCGCCATGTTGATGCAAAATATTATGTTGCTTGCAAAAGCGCAGGGCTTAGACACCTGTCCCCAAGCATCATGGAATGATTATCACAAGATTATCATGCCAATTTTAGGTGCTACAGATGATGAACAATTGGTTTGTGGCATGTCTTTAGGCTATGCCGATGTGAATGAAGAAATTAATTCTTTTCATCCCTCACGACTCAGTCTTGAAGAATTTGCTGTATTTTTACAATGAACAAAAAACAAAGAGATATCAGATGATATCTCTTTGTTTTACTAAGTATAAATCTTAAAGTATGGCAGCGCTTAGCTCACTAACTTTTGCGTTTGTTTATTTTGAATATTTTTGGCTAATTTATAACATTCATCTACATGCGCTTCAGCAACTTTTTTCATCACAATATAGCCTAAACTTGCTGCAATGATTGAGCCACCCAGTGGGATAAATTTGGTCACTTGTTTGGTAATGATTTTAGCCGCCATATTATTTAATGATGCCTTTACCGCAGTACGCGCAACCACTAAACCTGAAAACTCAAAACCACGTTTACGTAATTCATTCCAATGAATTTTCTTGGTTGCAGGATCATATACACTGATTTGATCTGGTGCTAAACCAAAGCGGGCATTGATTTCAGGAATCAGAAGCGACAACATCCCGACATCAATCACCACATCTAAAAACGGAACAGGAATCACTGCGACACCAGCAGAGACATAAGAGCGCTTTTTCACTTGCTCCAAGCATTCATCACGAATTTGTTCTAGGTTTAAGCTTGGATCGATTGCGTCTGGAAGTTTATCAATTTTCATAAAACAATTACCTTTGTTTCAAGCTTTTTTTCATATTTTTGAAAACGCATGTTTAAGCTTGAAATTGTGAAGTTATTTCCAAATAATGTTCTAAAAATGCCATAGTATGGTGTTGTTGTATAGTGGCGAATGTTTATGTTTTGTGCATAAACGTAGACAATAGAAGATTGAAAGTTGAGGAATTATGGCCATTCATGTGATTCAAAGCCAACGCATTGATGTTTTGGTGCAAGGGCTTTTGCAAAATACCATTCGGCCATCCAAGAATCCTTTTGCAGTCTTGCAAACACAACATTTTATTGTCCCAAGCCCTGCGGTACAAGAATGGTTGAGCCAACGTATTGCTGAACAACAAGGCATCAGTGCCAACAGTCAATTTCATCAACGTATTCGTGGTTTTCAGTGGTTTGCTTATCAGCAAGTTTTAGACGACAAAGACAAAGTCCGTAAAGCCAATATTCCGCGTTTGATTATGAAGTGGCGAATTTATCAAACGTTGAAAAGTTTTATTGAGCAGGATGAAAATAGCTTAGCCCAAGAGCATCCTTTGCATGGCATTATCCAGCGTATTTATGATGCAGCCTCGCAACTGGAACAAGGTTTAGAGAAGCAACTCAAAAAACAAAGTATGTTGTATTGGGTCTCTGAACAAGTGTCAAAATTGTTCAGTCACTACATGCTGTATCGTGGAGACTGTCAACGCGGTTGCCAACAGAACAATGGACAAGCATGTAGTTGCCCAAGCAATTGGCTAGGGCAGTGGGGACGTGGTCAAGCACTTAACCTCGAACAACAATTCTTTAAAACCAATCAACAAATTTCAGCATTTACTTTAAATCAAGCACAAGAGCTGGAAACTTGGCAACGTTGGTTGTGGCAACATACATTTCATGATGATTTTATTGAAATGCAAAGTATTGATCATGATTTTTGGCAAATCATGGATGATGATCTACAACGCCCTCAAGCCTTAAAGAAATTACCCAGCCAGCTGATTATCTTTACTTTATTGGATTTACCACCAAGTCAATTACAGTTTTTAAGACGACTGGGACAATATTTGGATGTGGTGATTTTACATTACAACCCATCACAAGAATATTGGGCCGACAGTGTCGATCCAAACTGGAAAAAACAATATGACTTACGGGTAAAGGCGCGTTTTGTCAGTAAGTATCCCAAAGCGACCGATGCAGATATTCAAAAGTTTTTTGATGAATTTACTTTGAATTTTAATGCGGAAATTCGTGAATCACGACATCCATTATTAACCCGTTTTGGTAAACAAGCCCGTGATCACTTTTCGATCTTGTCCAATCTGTCTTCAGGTGAAGAAGGGCAATGGGTGGATGCCTTTGTCGATGAAGAACCGATTCATTTATTAAGTAAATTACAATCGGATATTCTGTATTTGGTTGAGCCTGAACCGCATGCTTATCCAATTGCCAAAACGGATGACTCGATTCAAATCCATGTGTGTCATTCGTCTTTACGACAGCTTGAAGTGTTAAAAGACCAGTTGGTTGCTTGGCTGATGAAAAGCACTACTGAACAACCACATCGCCCAAGTGATGTTTTGGTGTTAGTGCCAGATTTAAAACAAATTGAACCGCTTATTCGCAGTGTATTTCCGCATACACCAAACCAAGACAGTATTTATTTGCCAGTGAAGATTGCTGGTGTAACGCAACTGGATGCCAATAATGCTTGGCGTGCTGTTTTAGGCCGGATTCAATTGGTTGAAGGTCGTTTTAGCGTTGAGGATTTTGCAGATTGGTTAAGTTTAAATGCCACGCAATTACGTTACGCTCTGGATATTTCAAATACAGAAAGAATGATTGAGCTATTGATCAATGCTGGGTTTAAACGTGGTCTAGATGCACAACATTTACGACGATCTTTAAGTCAGGATGATGAGGATTTCCGTTTTAGTTTTAAATTTGCTCTTGATCGTTTGGCTTTGGGTATTGCGATTCCAGAGCATACGATTTTTGAAAATACCCTAAGCTATGCCCAAATTTTGCAAAGTGATTTTGAGTTAGTGGCTAAACTGATTCAGATTTATCAAGATTTTGATGTGCGCCGTGACTGGATGATTGCGCATGAGTTGGGGAAAAATACCACGTTAAAATGCAATGTTGAGGCGTGGTTAAAACTGCTGATGCAAGACATTATTGAGTTTGAACAAGCCGGTGTTGAGTCGTTACAAGTCGTACGTGAAATTGTCAAAAAACAAGAGCGTATGCTGACCTTAGCCAGTTTTTATGATGAGCACGCGCAACCCATTCTTAAAAATATTTATTTACCTTTACCCTATCTATTGAATGAAATTCAAAATTTATTAGAAGGTCAAATCGATCAGGCTTTACCGACAGGACAAATTACCTTTAGCCAAATTGGCCAGATTCGTCCTTTGCCTTATAAGTTGATCGTCCTGTTAAATTTGGATGGTGGTAAATTTCCAGATCGAAATGTGCATTTACCCTTTGATTTGATGCAAATTCTCAAGCCGCAATTGGGTGATCGTTCCCGCCTAGATGATGATCAAGGGGCTTTCCTCGATGCTTTATTATTGGCGCAGGAAAATCTATGGTTATTCTATAATGGCTTTGATGTGAGTGATGGTGAAGTGCGTGAGCCATCCAGCGTGTTACAGGAATTGATCAACCATATTGCTCTGATTGCCCAATCTGAAACGGCATTATCTAAGGATAATAAAGATATCAGTCCTGTTGATCAGATGATTGAGCTGAAGGGGATTCAAGTCCCTGAACATTTGCAGTCTTTATATCACATTCATAGCCTACAACCTTTTGATCCAAATGGTTTTGAGGCAACCACACCGCTTCGTTTTCAAGATCAATGGTTCAATGTTGCACAACACATCCGTCAAGCGGAAATGCTTGCTAAACGTGAGGCTTGGGCAAATACACAATATCCTGTTGTTCAAGAAGAGCTCACTGTTTTGGATGCGCGACAGTGGATTCAAGATGTCACTTTCCCAGCACAGTTATATTTAAAAACTTTAGGCGTAGAGAATCTGCGCGCAGAAGATATTCCCGCAATGAACGAACCCTTAATTCTGGATGGTTTGGCACGTTATCAGATTCGAGATTTCTTACAGAAACAATCGGCTCATTCTGCAGAAGATTCTTGGTCTCAAGAGATTGGATTACTGCAAAATCAATTACCCATTGGCAAGGTCCAGCACAGCGCATGGCAAATCAGTTTGGCGGAGCAAGACAGTTTAAAAGAGCGGTTACAGCGTTATGCTGCTGATGTAACGGTGACAACGCAACGGCAATGGCGAATTGACGCTGGTTTAGTCATGAATATTACTGTACCTCAGCAAGCAGGGTGGCATTGGGTGAGTTTGGATGCGTCAAGCGGTCGTGCTAAACGTCGTGCCAAAGTTTGGTTAGAATATTTACTTTGGTTAAGCTATTTAAATGTCGATGCTGAAAAGTCTAAAACACTACAACGTATTGCGGTATTTAGTGATGTCACGATCATCAGTACTGGGTTAAGTTCAGAACAGGCGAAAGCATATTTATTGCCGTGGTTTAAAGCATTTGCCTATGCCCAATCGGAACCTTTGGTTCTACCTGCGGCTTTGTTATTAAAGCCCGCTGAAAATAATAAGCAGTTGCAATGGTCACTCGGGACTATTGAAGCTGGCTTAGCTGCACATCGTTTAAATGAACATGGTTTAAATGTGGATACACAACATCATGTGGAAAGCATGTTGATCGATAACTTTGCAGATCTTTTAAATGAATGGAATAAAAGCGATGCGTTTCTACCTTATGATTTGACTGAAATGGAATGGAGTAAAAAGCATCGGGATTGGCAATTTATTTTGCAAGAACAAGATGCGACCGCATTGTTAAAACATGCCTGTGATCATTTCGGCTATGCGTTGTATCAGCCGATTTATCAGCATCAATTTGTTGCGGAGGAATAAACATGACTTCCGTAAATTCACAGTTACCAGCAGCACAAAACGGCACAGCCAAAAAAGTTTCGATTCAGCCGATTGAAGATATGCAATTTGCCGGATTGCACTGGATCGAAGCTTCTGCAGGTACAGGCAAAACCTATACGCTCTCAAGCTTGATGGTGCGGATTTTTTTAGAAAAATACTTACCGAGCCAAGTCATTGCAACCACATTTACCCGTAAAGCTGCGGCAGAATTAAAAACACGTATTCGCTTACGATTACAGGAAACATACCGCTATTTTGACTCATGTCGTGAATTAACCGAAGAGCAAGTCTTGACCAAAGCAGCCCAAGAGTCAGATCCATTATTTTCTAAAGTGTTAAAGATGTTTGCCTCACGGATTGCGTATGCCTGTGAACGCTTGAAATTGGTGATTGATCAACTGGATGAACTTTTTGTCGGGACTTTAGACAGTTTTAGTCAGAAATTACTGCGTGAGTTTGCTTTTGAAAGTGGCAAAATTGAGCGGGCTGAAATTACTGATGATGCAAAAAGTTATAGCCAGCAATTGATTCATGATGTACTTCGTGCATGGATTCAAAAACAGCCCCAAGATATTGTGGATAGCTTGATGTTTGCGGGCGAGTTACATGGTGTCGATTATTATGTTGCAACGGTGGAACAAAGCTTAAATTTTGCCTCGGCAAATTTTATTGAGCCTAAATTTTCCAATGCAGATGTTCAGCTATTCCAACAGGCAATTGAACAGCTTGCCAAGATTCAACTGGATCAATTGCAGACTTTGCAAAGTTATTATTTATTGGATGGTGAGTTTTATAAATTTGCGAATGGGACAAAATTTAGAAATGATCGATTGAATCGTATTTTTGCCAAGAGCTTGCCGCGAATTATTCAAACCCTACAACAGCATGACTATAAGCATTATCTAAGTTCAAAGCTGAGTGTTGAAAAGTCCGACTTTGCAACCTTGATGAAGGTGATTCGGGAGCAGCAAATTTTTAAAAAAGCGGCACCTGAAAATGTACAATCCGATTTTTATCAACACACGCTTATTCAACAATTACTCAGTATTTATGCGCAGATTGAGATATATGAAAATCAACTGCTTGGAACCAATACGTTCTTAAAATACTATTTGGCAAAAGAAGTTAAAACACGTTTACCTCAAGTGTTACAGCAAAAGGGTGAAACCACCTTTGCACAACAAATTCGTACCCTTGCAGAGGCTTTGCAAGGTGAACAAGGCCAGCGTTTTGCGACCTTTGTACATGCGCGTTATCCACTGATTCTGGTCGATGAATTTCAGGACACCAACCAAGATCAAGATGATATGTTGGCACAAATTTGGCGGCATCCCAATCGTGTCAAACAGGGTTGTATGATTATGGTCGGAGACCGTAAACAGGCGATTTATGGTTTCCGTGGTGGGGACATGTTGACCTTTTTAAAAGCGCATCAGGATGTGTTTGGCAAAGCAGGGCAAGAATATAATCTGATTTTTAATCATCGCTCAGTCAAGCCTTTGGTTGAAGTGGTTGATGCCTTATTTCAACGCCAGATGGATTTTGGTGAACAGGTCTGGTATACCCCAGTACAAGCAGGTCCTCGTCCGCATCCCGATCTGCTGGATCAAGGCCATGTCAATCCACAGCCTTTAAGGTGGATCAAGCTTGAAGATAAAAATCAAGAAGCTGAACAAGTGGCATGGAAAATTCGTGAGCTACTGAATCAGGGGATTCAAGGCAGTTTATATTTTATTGAAAAATCAGTGCATCGTGCAGTAGATGAAAATGATATCGCCATCCTCTCTAAAAACCATGATGGCTTAGATAAAGCACAATCCGCGCTGGAATTTTTAGGGATTCGAACCAGTCGCCCCTCGAAAAAAAGTGTTTTTGAAAGTCAGATTGCAGGTGATGTTGGGGCTGTGCTTGCTGCAATTTTGCATCCTTATCATGAAGCCAAAGTAAAACGGGCTTTGTTAAGCCGCCTGATCGGCTTTGATTTAAAAGCATTGATTGCCTTGGAACAGCATGCTGATGGTTTGAGTGTCTATATTGAACTGTTCGATCAGATTCGTGATATGTGGCTCAATCAAGGGTTTTTAACAGCTTGGCAATATCTGCTTAACCAATTTTCTGTCTGGACAAAATTGGTGGAAAAACACAGTCGTGACAATGAACGTGTGGTGGTGAATTTACGTCATTTAACAGAGTTATTGAGCCAGCACAGTGAAGACTATCAAGGTGCACAAAATCTTTATCATTGGTATTTAAAACAACTGACTTCACCGATGGAGAGAGAGTGGGAGATGGAACGGAAACTGTCCAATGAGGCAGGGGTTCAGTTGATGACCATTCACCAATCCAAAGGGCTTGAATTTAAGTTTGTGTTTTTATTGGGCGCTGATAAAGACTTTAAAGAGATCAATAAAACGCTGAATTTCTCGACGGTTGAACAGCTGAATGTACGAACAGGACAGAATGAACAACAGCGTGTAGTGGCGATCAATGATGCCAATCTACTCGATAAAAAAGACATTGAGCAGCACAATGAGCGCGCTTTAGCAGAACATCACCGGTTGTGGTATGTGGCATTGACCCGTGCCAGTTATCGGGTGTATGCAATGCTGAGTGATGTAAAGGAAAAATCTACAACAGGACTGGCATTTTGGCGCGGTCAAGGCGCAAATACGTTTCAGCATGCTGGAACTGCCATGCAAGCTTTATTGACCGAACGCCCACCACGTTTAGAAAAGGCTAAGAGCGATGTTCAATTGCCTTTACTTGCACAAGCCTTTCCTACTCAACGTTTTTATCCGCGGGGTAAAACCAGTTTTAGTGCTTTGGCTCAGCATTTAACTCGGCAACAAATTCAGGATGCTTTGGCCGTTTCTGAACAAAAACAGGATCGAGCAGAAGACGAAATTCAACAACCCATTGTTGAAATCATTACAGATGTGGTTCCTACTCAACCGCTTGCATGGATCAAAGCCAATTTCCCAATGGGTACAATTGCAGGAAATTTCCTACATGAAATTTTTGAGCATATTGATTTTAAAGATACGCATTATTGGCGTTTGGAAATACGTCGTCGCTTTAAAAATGATTATTCAAGTTTATGGACGGAGTTACTGGAAAAATATCAGCAGGCTTTTCTCAACGACAATTCGAGTGAGGGCGTTTCTCAAACAGAACACGCTGTAGAAGAGACGCTGATTGATTGGATGGCTGAGTGGCTACAGGATGTTTTATCGACTCCGATTCTCAGTCATTTTAAAATGGGGCAACTTGAACCACATGAGCATTTAGCTGAGTTTCCATTTTATCTAGCCCTTTCAGATCGAGTTTTGGCAATTAAACGTATACATCAATTGTTTGATGAGCATGCCATTGCAATGCCTGAGTTTAAAGATGCCAATTCAGCACGTTATTTAAATGGGTCAATTGATTTGGTGTTTTTTGATGGTCAGCAATATCATATCGCCGATTATAAAAGTAATTTTTTGGGTTTAGATCAGCAAAGTTATTCATTTGAAGCTGTTCAGGACAGCATGTCGCATGCCAGTTATTGGCTACAGGCATCTTTGTATTTGGTGGCATTGCATCGTTATTTGAAAATCCAGCTCGAAGATTATCAAATTGATCGTGATCTGGGAGGCGCAACCTATTTGTATTTACGTGGTATGAATGGTCAAAGTGGACAAGGTTACTACTTCTGGCGACCCACGACGGAATTTATTTTAAGACTTGATGCCATATTGGGCTATTTTACTGAGGATAAATCCAGTTGAATCGTGTGAATAGTTGCTTGAAAATCTTTGCAAACAATAAGTTATTCTGTGGATAACTCTGTTGAAAACCTTGTAGATAACTCTGAGGATAACCGTGTGGAAAATAAACAGGATTTAGAAAGCCAAGTCCCGCAATGGATTGAGACTTGGAGTAAATACATTTTAGCGCAGTATTCCACAGCTTCAGGATTAGATGAACAGACACTTGAATTAGTACAAGAAATTTTATTGGCAACCACACAAGGGGATAGCTGTATCTCCGCAGGGGCGCAAAACACCGCCTTATTAAAGCCATTGATTGTAACGCATGATATTGAAGAACCTGATATTGTAGAACATGATTTAGCTGAAACAGTGGTTGCACCATTTGTTCAACAGCATGGCTTGATTTATCTATACCGTTATTGGCAACTTGAGCGCCGTTTAGCGATACAAGTGGCACGGTTAAAACAGCAGAAGATTCAACCTGTTGATGTTGTTGCATTTGATCAGCTTCTCACCGATCCACATCAAAAAGCTGCCTTAACTATGGTGGCAGGCAATGCTTTTAATATTATTACCGGCGGACCAGGTACAGGTAAAACTTATACCTTGGCCAGAATCATTGCAGTATTGCAGCAAACCATTCCAGATATTCGTATTGCAATGGCTGCGCCCACAGGCAAAGCCGCACAGAGAATGGGGGAAGCACTACAAAAATCATTGAGTGATCCAAAACTACACAGTTTTGGACTGAACCAACATCAATTTAATCCCATGACCTTACATCGGTTATTGGGCTTGGGAAATCAGCATATTCCTCGTTTTAATCTGCGACAGCCATTGCCTTATGATGTGATCGTGGTTGATGAAGCATCGATGCTAGATTTAAATTTAGCCACGATGTTATTTGAGGCGATTCCTGAACATTGCCGTTTAATTCTTTTGGGCGATGCTAATCAGTTGGCTTCTGTGGATGTCGGTTCGGTGTTGGCAGATTTACAGAATGTACAATCATTACAGCACAATCGGGTCAATCTACAGACCAGTCAACGCTTTAAAGATGGTGCCTTAATTGGAAAAATGGCACAGTTTATTCAATCACAGAAAAATCAAAGTATAGACCGTGCAGAATTATTGGCGAATTTTGAGCAAGAGATTGTTGAGGCGAGTGCGCTTAAACCCGTTGAACTCAAAGCAAATATGCAAGATGTGATTCAGCTTGAATATCTGCCTGAAAAGATTTTGCCAGCAGATCTAATCCAGTATTACCAAAAACTCAGTTTAGGTTTTCAAGCTTATTTTCAAAGTTTAAACAGCTATCTGATGGCCGAAGAGCCTCATCATCAGATTGAAGCGGTGACACAAGCATTTGACCTCTATCGTATTTTAACGGCTGTTCGGCATGGTGCATTGGGATTGAATAGCTTAAACCATGAAATGGAAAAAGCATTATTTGAATATCTTCCAACATTGGCTCGTTATGGTGATTGGTATGTTGGGCGTCCTGTGATGATGAGCTATAACGATTATCAACTTGGTCTTTCCAATGGAGATATCGGAATTTGTCTAAAACATCGCCAGCATGCTGATCAATTTGAAGTCTATTTCCCCAGTTTAGACAAATGGATTGCTGCAACGCGTTTGCCTAAATCGATGCAAACCGCTTTTGTTTTAACCATTCATAAATCTCAGGGCTCAGAATTCACCCATACCGCCGTGGTTTTGGATGTTGCAGCAACCCGCTTGTTGAGCCAAGAGTTGATTTAT
Source organism: Acinetobacter sp. CE-15 (assembly GCF_051059255.1). NCBI lineage: Bacteria > Pseudomonadati > Pseudomonadota > Gammaproteobacteria > Moraxellales > Moraxellaceae > Acinetobacter > Acinetobacter sp. CE-15. The sequence goes on from NZ_CP192737.1 coordinate 375,708, forward strand.
ACCGCCATCACACGGGCCAAATCAGTGGTGAGTTTACTGGTTGATCGACAAGCATTTATCCACGCTTTAGACACTGCCACAACCAGAATGAGTGGATTGGTTAGCATGATTAACACGGCATAGTTATTTTGTAGTTTTTATTGATAATTTATCTCTATGTACGAAATTGCTTACATGAATTCGAGAGATTTGCGCATAGAGCTTCTTGTTACTTTTTGAGATGATGAAGCCATAAAGAACTCAGCAAGGATCGTTGAGTAAAATCGCAAAATAATAACAATTTAAAGTCGTGAGACTGCGAACTTACATGAAAGTAAGTGATAAGAGGAAACTTACAGCCGCTAAGCCTTGTAGTTTTGGGAGAGACTACAGGGCTTTTTTATTGAAATTAAATTCTGAATTTTTTACTTCAAAGAGAATCAAATTATTTAAATTTAGTAGGTTTTTTTAAACGCTACAACCATTGCCTCTATGTACGTTATTTCTCACATAATCTTGCGGTAAATGCGACTTCTGTTCAATGTCTGTCACAGGCATAATAAGTCACATAAGGACATAATTAGTCACATGGTTGTGAAATAAGTGTCATGTACAAAAACAAAAACTGCTTAGGGTACAAGCAAATACTATAAATAAGATAAGCACAATAACTAAACAAGAAACTACAGCGCAAAGGAAAAGCCCTAAGAGTAATCTTAGGGCTTTTTCATATTTTATCTGTTGCGTTTAAACCAAAACCGCTGTTTAAACCGACAATTTAAACCAATTCGGTTTCTGTTCGATCTGTGCCAAATAATGCTCGACGTTGTGTTTTAGGGATCTTAGGACACTGGCTAGAAATTTGATACAGCGTTTGCGCCAGAGCAGGAATATGTGTTCCAACCACAGCTTTGCCTGTATTTAAAATACTGACGCTAATATCACGCTCTGGATCAGCCCAGCAGAGAATGTTGGAAAAGCCTAAATGACCAAAAGCTTGCCCCGTCATTGGCCCAAATATACCCACTGGGTTACTGCCGAGCATAGGCCCTAAGGCATAGCGCATTGGTGCAAGCAAGGTTCGGTCGATGTTGGTGGTTGATGTAGGCAAAGTTGCACGAAATACCGTTTCAGGACTCATGATTTGCTTGCCATTATATTGACCGCCATTCAATAACATCTCAAAGAAGCGATTGGCTTGTTCAGCACTGGTGTAAATATTGCCCGCAGGGCATACCGTATCCATAAAACGTGGATCATTGGTCACATCGACAGCAAGCTGTAAGCCACCACCGAGCACATGGTTTAAATATAAGTCTGTACCGAGTTTAGGGTGTACACCAGTCGGATAATTTAAAGCAACTTGATCTCTATATTCTGGTTTTAAGCCATAGTTAAAAAACTGCATATCCATCGGTTTTTCAATATGTTCATGTAAAAACTGACGAATATCTTGCCCTGTTACCCGTTCAATCAATTCACCTAAAATATAGCCTGCAGTAACAGCGTGATAAGCCAAATGCGTACCAGCAGGTGAAATGGGTTGTGCAGCGTAAAGGTGTTGTAAAATTTGATCTTTGTCAAAAAGCAGTTCTGGGGTGACTTCCATTTCTATCCGTGGAATTCCACCACGGTGGGACAATAAATGGAAAATTGTGGCACGGCGCTTGCCATTTTGTGCATATTCAGGAATGTAATAACTGATCGGATCTAATAGATTGATTGCACCTGTTTCATCTAACATGTGAATCAACATTGCTGTAATTATTTTTGATGCTGAAAATAGACAAATCGGGGTGTCTGGATTGGCAAGTACCGCATCTGAAGCCAGACCATCGGCAGAATTACCTGACGCATAACCCAGACTACGATTGAGAATAATCTCACCTTTGCGTCTTAAGCACATGGTGATCAGGGGATGGTTGCCTGTTTGATACAGGTTTTCAATACTTTGCCAAATCTTTTCAATTTGTTGTTGGGTCATCCCTCCCAGTTCTGGAGAAACTTCATTTTTGCGCTGCGTGATACTGCTTAAGTCCTTGGGTACATAGCAGGTATTGGTTGAAAACAATTTCACAATCTTTTTCCATGATTATTTTTATTCCACGGCAGTGTGAACTGAGTTGAGCATGATGTCAGTGTCCCAATTGCCATGCGATTTGTAAAAAAAATGCAATAGTTTTGTAATTAAGCCTTATGGGATATGGTTGTACGATATTTTTGCAATCTCACCCCACTTCCTTTAAAATAGGCGACTGCTGTAGTGATGCACGGCAGTTAAATTGATTTTGAAGAATCAATTTGATTTGTATCAAATATTTAAATTAAGCATCTCGGAGAAATCGAATGGCTTTAACAAACGCAGATCGCGCAGAGATCGTTGCAAAATTCGCTCGTGCTGAAAATGACACTGGTTCACCTGAAGTACAAGTTGCTTTATTGACTGCTCAAATCAATGATTTGCAAGGTCACTTTAAAGAACACAAACACGACCATCATAGCCGTCGTGGTTTGATCCGTATGGTTAACCAACGTCGTAAGCTTCTTGACTATCTTAAAGGTAAAGATGCTACTCGTTACAGCGATTTGATTGCTGCTTTAGGTTTACGTCGTTAATTCGATTTAAACTTTTATTTTCGGATTATTGCATGCTGAATGCTGTACTGATGAAAACTAAAGTCTATCCAGTATTTACTGGATAAAAGGGAAGGGGCGAATATTCGCTCCTTCTTCGTGTTTAAAATTAGTCTAACTAAAGATTTATTGTCTAGTGAGGTCGGCTTCTAAGCTTTGTCATTTATGCTGTTGATGTGAATGCCAAACCTTAGGGGTCTCCACTAGAATAAAATTAGGAAACAAAAATACATGTCAATGTTTAATGTTATTCGTAAAGAATTTCAATATGGTCAACATCAAGTTGTACTAGAAACAGGTCGTGTTGCTCGTCAAGCAAACACGGTTCTTATTACAATGGGTGGCGTAACAGTACTGGTTGCTGTTGTTGCACAACCTACTGCTAAAGCGGGTCAAGACTTCTTCCCACTTACAGTTAACTATCAAGAAAAACAATATGCTGCGGGTCGTATCCCAGGTGGTTATGGTAAGCGTGAAGGCCGTGCTTCAGAAGCAGAAACTTTAATTTCTCGTTTAATTGACCGTCCAATTCGTCCGTTGTTCCCAGAAGGGTATTACAACGAGATCCAAGTTACTGCAACAGTTGTGTCTTCAGACAAAACTATGGACGCTGACATTGCTGCAATGTTAGGTACGTCTGCTGCACTTGCAATTGCTGGTACACCTTTCCGTGGTCCAATCGGTGGTGCACGTGTTGGTTTGATCAATGGCGAATATGTTCTTAACCCAAATTTAGAACAACTTGCTCAATCTGACCTTGACCTTGTCGTTGCAGGTACAGAATCTGCAGTATTGATGGTTGAATCTGAAGCAAAAGAACTTTCAGAAGACCAAATGTTAGGCGCTGTGCTTTTCGGTCATGACGAAATGCAAATTGCGATCCAAGCGATTAAAGAGTTTGCTGCTGCCGCTGGTGCAACAGAATCAACTTGGACTGCTCCAGTTAAAAACGAAGATCTTCGTACAAAATTAAAAGACGCATTTGAAGCTAAAATCTCTGAAGCGTATACCATTGCTGTTAAGCATGACCGTTATGCTGCTTTAGATGCACTTCAAGCTGAAGCAACTGCTCAATTCGTTCCTGAAAATGACGAAGCTGGTATTGCAGATGACTTAAACGAATTATTTGAAGATCTTAAATACCGTACTGTACGTGACAACATCCTTTCAGGAAAACCACGTATCGATGGTCGTGATACTAAAACTGTTCGTGGATTAGACGTACAAGTGGGTGTGTTAGATCGTGCTCATGGTTCATCATTATTTACACGTGGTGAGACTCAGGCGTTGGTTACAACGACTTTGGGTAATACTCGTGATGCGTTGATGGTTGATACCTTGTCTGGTACAAAAACTGACAACTTCATGTTGCATTACAACTTCCCTGCATATTCTGTAGGTGAAACAGGTCGTGAATCTGGTCCTAAGCGTCGTGAAATTGGTCATGGTCGTTTAGCACGTCGTGGTGTACAAGCTGTTCTTCCACCAGCTGATCGCTTCCCGTATGTGATTCGTATTGTATCTGACATTACTGAATCAAATGGTTCATCTTCAATGGCTTCTGTATGTGGTGCTTCATTATCACTTATGGATGCAGGTGTTCCTCTTAAAGCGCCAGTTGCGGGTATCGCAATGGGTCTAGTAAAAGAAGGCGAGCGTTTTGCTGTTCTTTCTGACATCTTAGGTGATGAAGATCACTTAGGTGATATGGACTTTAAAGTTGCTGGTTCTGCAAACGGTATTACTGCGCTTCAAATGGATATCAAAATCGAAGGTATCACAGAAGAAATTATGGAAGTTGCGTTGAATCAAGCCTATGCCGGTCGTATGCATATTCTGAATGCAATGAACCAAGTGATTTCACGTGCACGTCCTGAAATTTCTATGCATGCGCCAACATTCCAAGTGATCAACATCAATCCTGATAAGATCCGTGATGTGATTGGTAAAGGTGGTGCGACAATCCGTCAAATCACAGAAGAAACAAAAGCAGCGATTGATATCGAAGATAACGGTACTGTACGTGTATTTGGTGAAACCAAAGCGGCTGCTCAAGCTGCGATTGCAAAAATCCAAGCGCTTACTGCTGAAGTTGAACCAGGTAAAATCTATGCTGGTCGCGTAATTCGTATCGTTGAATTTGGTGCGTTTGTAAATATTATGCCAGGTACAGATGGTTTACTTCACATCTCGCAAATTTCAAACGAACGCGTTGCAAACGTGACTGATATCTTGGCTGAAGGTCAAGACGTTAAAGTTCAAGTTGCTGACGTAGACAACCGTGGTCGTATTAAATTAACCATGAAAGATGTAGACCAAGCATAATATTTGCAAGGTTTAAATCCTTTAGGGTTTGATTAAAATTTAATACAGAAAAGACTGCCTTGTGCTTTGCCAAAGTTACAACTTTGGCTTGCTCAGGGCTTTTTTTATGGCATGATGCATAACAAGAAAGACCAAAAATATCGTGAATATGCAAAGCTTTTATTTTTTTCAACACACAGATGAACCTTATACCTGTATACAAAAAGAGCCTGTTTTTAATGCAGAGCAACAATTTGTCTGGGTGGATTGTACCCGTGAAGATGTGGTCAATCGTGCTGAACTATGGCAAAAAGAAATCTATAATGCGACCGAAATTCACCTCAATGAATACCATATTCGAGATATTTTAAATATCGAACATCCATGCGCATTTGATGCAATGGAAGATTATGATTTATTGATTTTTCGTAAATTAATTACCCCAGATGATCAGATCGATAGTGGTGAAGATGCACTTGAACAGCATGATCATGTTTTTGGCTTGGCGTCCTCGCCAGTCAGTTTTATTATTACTTCACAAGCTTTAATCACCATTCATGAAAAGGGCAACCATGCCTTTGAAAGTTATCTTGCACGTATTTTCAATATCATGAATAAGAGTTTAGAAGAACAGAATAAACCTCGTAAATTACCGACTACGCCTTTAGATTTAGCACTGCGCTTGCTGAATAGTATGATTGATGGCTATTTGGATTTACGTAACCCTTTATCTCGTCGGGTTGAATTTTGGCAACAAGAACTATTGCAAGGCAATCGCCGTTTTACCAAGTGGCATCAACTGTTTCAGGAAAATCTGGTTTTTCAGCAAATTGAAAATTTGTGCGAAGAACAAATAGATTCCTTGCAGGAACTTCGAGATGAAATTGTTGAAAATTATGCCCATTTAAAAGGTAAAAAACGCACTGAGAAGCAGGACATTATGCTGGTTCGCGTGGATGATCTGGTTAGCCATGTTGAGCGTATTCAAAAATATACAGTACGTTTAAGTACCGCAATTCAAACTGCGATTGATTTACATTTTTCTGCAATCGCCAATCAAACCAATGAGAATATGCGAATTCTTGCGATTATTACTGCGGTGTTTGCGCCATTGACCTTATTAACAGGGGTGTATGGAATGAATTTTGAATTCATTCCAGGTTTACGCAGTCCGATAGGTTTCTGGGTGATGCTGGGTGTGATGTTGGGCTGTACGATTGGGTTGTTAGTCTATTTTTACCGCCGTCATTTGGTCGGGCGTGGTGAACGAAGTGTGATTGATATGTTGGCACAACAACATAAAAATCAGCACGTCAATTTACTCTGGTTTTTAGATTATGAACCGATCAAACAAACCATGAAAGAAGTCGAAAAAATCACAAAACTGAAATAATTAAGCATTATTCTAGTTGAGGATTTATCTGAGCTGTCTTTTGTAAAATTAAGTAGAGTTGATCTTTTAATCTTAATTTTTTCCGCTTGAGCTGCTCAATATTTTCATGAATATGATTGAGTGGATCAAGCTCAAGGTGACTGATTTCACGATCAAGTTCATCGTGATCAATCAAAAGTTTAGCAAAATGCGGATCTTCTTGTTTTAAACTACACATGAGATCGCGGTGTTCTGGGAACATGTGTTTCAACTTTTTATTCATTACTTTCGAATTCATCAGAGCTCATTAACCTCTTTGTCAGAAAATTCTAAACGAAAAAACAAAAACGGAGAGACAAGTTCTCCATCATGACAGGTTAAATATTAACCTGTCACTAGGCATTAACATTTTGAAATGAATTAATGAGTATGAAGGTGAAGATGTTTGACTTGTTTACGCAATTGTTGAACTTCATCAAGTAAATCCATCATCATTGCAACGGCAGATAAACTGGCTTCAAAGTCACGTTGTAAACGATAGGCACGACGTGCGCGTGAGATATCTTCTCCAAAAAATTGATGAATACGGTCTTCAGGACGTGCGGGTAAAATTTCATATTCAAGCAATTGCAAAATCCAATCCGGACTTTGACCGCATGCCTCAGCAAAGTGCTTGAGATCTAGATTTAGGTTTTCATCCACGATTTCTGCATCATGGAAACCGTCATAGACAATTTCACGATATTGAATAGTTGTCATGATTGCTCTCCTTTAGCAAGGCTATGTTGGTATCTATAAAATTATGAACGAGGATTAAAGTCAGTAAAAGCATCAGCAAATTGTTGATAGGCTTTTTGCTGTGTTTCGGTGGTTGCTTTGGGATAAACAATATTGATCACCAAATAAAGATGACCTGGGGTTTTATGCGGTATCCCTTTGTCTTTTAAACGGAGTTGCTGATTGGGTTTGGCATTTTGTGGCACAGTAACTTTTACTTTACCTGCTGGGGTATCAATTTCAATACTTTGACCAAGTGCTGCTTCCCAAGGTGTAACATCAACTGTGTAATAGACATCAGCACCTTCAACACGGATACGGTCAGTGTCTTGGTATTGGATCTCAATATAAAGATCGCCATTTTCACCACCGTTAATTCCAGCTTGCCCTTGTTTTGCAAGGCGAATTTGCTGACCTTCTTTCATGCCTTTGGGGATTTTAACTTGGAGGGTTTTCCGTTGTACCTCGGGTTCACCATAGGCATTATAGGTTGGGATTTGTAAGGTGATACTCTGAGTTGCCCCTTCATAACCAATGCTTACAGGAATTTCAATACTGGCATGTTGGTCTTCACCTTTATAGCTGCGTTGTTGCTGAGAGCCGCGTTGCCCAAAATCTTGTTGATGTCCACCGCCAAAACCGCCACCGAAACGTCCAAATAGATCTTCAAAACCACTAAAATCTTGTCCACCACTGCTATTGTATGAGCGATGGAATTGGCTACCATCAAAACCACTTTGACCTGTAGATTGCCCTCCAAACCCACCTGTATTGGCATAGGGGTTATCCAGTTCAAAATCGTATTGTTTTTTCTTTTCTTCATTGCTTAAGGTGTCGTAGGCGACATTGATGGTCTGCATTTTTGCTTCAGCATCAGTTTCTTTACTCACGTCAGGATGATATTTACGTGCGAGTTTTCGATAAGCTTTCTTAATTTCGTCTGGTGTCGCATTTCTAGAAACACCCAAATCTTCATAATAATTTTTTGCCATACTTAAGGTCATTATTTTGTTTAACTTTATTCTAGTTTTATGCCTTTTTGGCTACAGATGGAAGAGCAACTTAGTGTGGTTATTGTTTCAAAACTTATCTAGAACAAAAGCCCGCTTATGCTGATAAAGGTGGTGTTTCATGTTCTATGGGCTTTGTGTGTTCGGGTTGGTGCTTTGGTTAAGTAAATGACAATTCCAAAGAGCTATTCAACCCTTTAATTTATAAAACTTGTTGATTATGCTTTGAATTTTAATTGAAAAAAAAGAGCAAACTGAATTTGCTCTTTTCTTGGTAAAAATCGATAGTTAAATTTCTGCAAATTTAAACCATTCAGATCTCAATAGATTAACTCAAATGCTCACCAAACAGATTCAAAGCTTCTTTTGCAGTGAACTGATATTTTTTATTGCAAAATTGGCAATCCATTTCAATTGGATTTTGAATTTCTAGGGTTTCTTTGACTGCATCTAGACCAATCTGGATCAATGCATTTTTGCATTTATCGCGTGAACAGGTGCAGTTGAATTGAAGCTGTTCAACATCTGGCAGACGAACTTCTTCTTCATTGTATAAACGATAAAGAATTTCTTGTGCGGTTAAATCCGTCAACTCTTCAGGCTTTAAGGTCTGTGTCAACATAATCAAACGTGGCCATAAGTCTTCATCTACACGTTGCTGTTCTTCTTCATTATTACGAGGTAATAACTGAATCAGTAAACCGCCTGCATTGTGATGCGTGCTTGCCAAGACAATACGTGTTGGAATTTGTGCAGAAAGGTCATAATACTGCATTAAACAAGCCGCAAGCGTTGGTTGATCAAGTGGCACAATCCCTTGATAACGTTCACCAAACTCAGGTTCAATATTGATAAATAACACAGGTTGTTGCAACGTGCTGAGCACAGTACTGCTGTCTTCACTCAACATAAAATGCGGATCTTCTTCATAGTCTGCAAGTGCACGTACATCACCTAAATGGTTGCATTCAGCCATCGCCCATTTGAATGTACCTTGTGCTTGAATTTGTAAGCTAATACGTCCTTTAATTTTTAATGTGCTTGCAAGTAATGCTGTTGCACTCAACATTTCACCCAATAAAATGCGCACAGCAGGTGCATAATTACGCTGCGATAGAATCGTTTGTAGTGCTGTATCTAAATGTACAATTTCACCACGTACAGGGCTATCTTCAATATAAAAACGTTGACGTAAATCAGACATAAAATTCTCCAAATCCCTGTTTAGATGGTGGCGATATTATAAATCACAAGTTTATTTCACCTGAAAAACGCTGCATCTTAAAGTTAATTTTCGTCATCACGCATAATATTAATACGATCATGCTTGGCATGTGTGGTTTGAGCTTTTGCTGTGGGCCGTTCTAAGCCTGATTCATCCAAATCTGGAACATCTTTGTATTGCTCAGGATTGTGGTTTTCAACTTGCGCATCGCTTTCAAACAGGTGCTCAAGCTCCGAAATAAAGTCCCGATAGCTTTCAAAAAGCTTTTGCTCATCAGTATAAATACGCTGTTGACGTGTTAACAGTTCTTCATCGTAGTTTCTAAATAGCTCAACACTATCATAAGCCTCTTGTTTGCTCATGCCCAGTTCACACAATGCTCGATAACCCATCCCCAATGAAGTCAAATAGGTTTCACGCCAAATATGTTTAACTCCGACATCACGTAGGAGATGCATGTGATAACGATCTCGTGCTCGAACCAATAAGGTAAGGTTTGGATAATTGAGCAAAATATGTCGCGCAACATTCATTGAATCTTCAACATTATCAATTGCCAATACAAAAACCTTGGCCTGCTCAATTCCGGCTGCACGGAGTAAATCGGGTTGAGTCACATCGCCATAATACAAAGTACCACCATAGCGTCGAACAAAATCAATTTTTTGTAAATTATTATCAATGGCGGTAAAAGTAAAATGACGGATACGTGCCAAACGAGCAACAATTTGTCCTACACGGCCAAAACCAGCAACAATAAGAGCAGGGTGTTCGTTGGGAATCTCATCGTATTTCGGCGCACTGTCTTTATTGATTAATGGCAATACCTGCGTACTTACCAACCAGAAGAAGATTGGGGTCAGTACCATGGATAAGGTCACAATTAAGGTGATGGGCTCCATGATTGCTTCAGCTAGGACTTTTTCGCTTTTTGCCACGTTTAATACCACAAAGGCAAATTCACCCCCTTGGGCTAAACAGGTTGCGACCATCAAACTGTTGGTCCAACTCATTTTTTTATAACGTGCAATGGCTGCCATCACGATCATTTTGATTAGGATTAAACTGACTGCGCCACCAATAATCAGTAATGGCATATCTGCAATTAACGAGATTTGTGTGGTCATTCCCACCGTCATAAAGAATAAACCAAGCAATAAACCTTTAAAGGGCGCAATACTGGCTTCAAGCTCATGACGGAATTCAGAGTCAGCCAGAAGCACACCTGTTAAAAAAGCGCCTAAGGTTGTGCTGATCCCGAGTGTATCCATCAACAACACCACACCCAGCACGATAAATAGGCCAACGGCTGTGATCAGTTCTGTTGCACCACTTTTTGCCACAAAGCGGAAAAATGGTCGCATCACATAACGACTAAATAGAAATAAACCCGTGAACGTGGCGATAATCGCAGCAAAGTAAGCAACGCCATGATGATTCGATTCACTGCCTGCTAAGAGTGGGATGATGGCAAGTAATGGAATCGCAGCAATATCCTGAAACAGTAAAATCGAAAAGGATTGCTGACCATGGGTGGTATTGAGTTGTTGTTTTTCTTCCAAAAGCTGTAAAACAAAGGCGGTTGAAGAAAGTGCTAAGGCAAAACCAATCACAAAACTTGCGGGGAGTGATTGTTGAAAGATTAAATAGATGGTTCCCATCAGCACCAAACCAGTAACCCCCACCTGTAAACTTCCCATCACAAAAATGGATTGGCGCATTTCCCATAAACGCTGTGGTCGAAGTTCTAAACCAATCAGGAACATCAGTAAAATCACCCCAAATTCTGCAAGGTGCATGATTTCCTCTGGATCATTGGCGATGTTAAACGCGCTTGGACCCAGAAGTATTCCTGTAAATAAGTAACCCAGTACGGTGGCGATACCAAGTTTTTTCCCTAGAGGAACCAGGATTAATGCTGCACCAAGGAAGATGGTGATTTGGAGTAACAGTGACATTCACTTGCCTTAAGTTTTTTTCTTTCTTTAGAAATTGTAGCGTGATTTTGTGATTGACTTGGAGATATTTATTAAGAAATTGTCTTTTTACCCAATAAAAATTTAAAAGTGATTAGCGAGGTAAGGGGGTGGTTCTATAGGCTCACTTAACGATGACATGCTTATCGCCATGTAGTAGCTACATTGTGCATAGCTAAACGATGCAAAATGCAGAAGCGGTTTAAGTGAGACTCGGTTCATTCTCTCGATTTGTATAGCAATAAGCTAAATTAAGACTTTAACTCAACTCTTGCGGATCAACATCTATGGTGACTTTCATCGTAGAGGGTTTGCTATGTAACAGCTGTTGCCACCATTGACGAATATAAAAATGCATTTTTGCCCGATCTTGAGAAAGCAAAACCACATGGGCTTGGTAACGACCTGCTTTACGCTCCATCGGAGCTGGAATCGGTCCCCAAATATCAATTAAATTCTCTTCAGCAGTTTGTCTAAGGAGCTGCGTCATTTCAGTCAGAAACTTTAAATTTTCTTCCTGATGCTTTGAATCACAGCGGATCAAAGCTGTATAACGAAAGGGTGGAAGCAGTGCGGCTTGGCGATCTTTTAAGGTTTGTTTGGCAAAGGTCCGATAGTCATTATGAATCAAGGTGTTTAATAACGGATGATCAGGTCTTAGGGTTTGTAAATAGACTTCACCCTTCATTTCACCACGACCCGCACGGCCAGCAACTTGAATAATCAATTGCGCAGTACGTTCTGTGGCGCGGAAATCTACACTCAACAAACCTGCATCGATATCCAAAATTGCCACTAAGGTGACATAAGGAAAGTGATGTCCTTTTGCCAGCATTTGAGTGCCAAGTAAAATGGTCGGTTCGCTTTTCTGGATTTGATCATAAATCTTTTGCCAACTGCCAACCCGACTGGTTGAGTCACGATCTACGCGCAAGACGGGGAAGTGAGGGAACAGCTCATTCAAAGTTTCTTCAACTTTGGCAGTTCCCATGCCAATTGGCTTTAATTGTTGTTGATTGCATTGAGGGCAAGCATCAGGCATACGATTAATCGTGCCACAATGATGACAATGTAAATGCTGATAAGGCTTTAAATGCAGGGTAAAGTGAGCATCGCAATTGGGGCAATTGGCCTGCCAACCACAGCTTTCACAGATAAGCACAGGAGCATAACCACGTCGATTTAAAAAAATAAGGACTTGTTCTTTTTTCTCTAAACGTTTTTTGATTTCAGCAATCAAAACATCACTTAAGCCATGCTGTTTTTTTGCCACTTTTAAATCAATCAAATGCATTTTCGGCATGATTGCGGCACCAGCACGTTGATTTAACTCAATCCGTGTCAGCTTTTCTTGGCGAGCAAGATAATAACTGTCGATGCTTGGCGTGGCCGAACCTAAAATAATCGGGCAATTTTCTAAATGTGCACGATACATGGCCACATCGCGAGCATGATAGCGAAAGCCTTCTTGTTGCTTAAAAGAAAGATCATGCTCTTCATCTAAAATAATCAAACCCAAATGTGGCAAAGGCGTATAAATTGCAGAACGTGTGCCTAAAATAATAGAGGCTTTGCCCGTTTGCGCATGCTGCCATGCTTGTAAACGTTTAGTATCATTTAAGCCTGAGTGCAGTAAGGCGATATTGCAATGAAAACGTGATTGGAAACGGCTGATGGTTTGTGGGGTTAAGCCAATTTCAGGCACTAAAACCAAGACTTGTTTGCCTTGTTTAAGTACTTCATGCATCACTTGCAAATAAACTTCGGTTTTACCACTCCCAGTTAAACCATCCAGTAGAAATGCTTGATATTTTTTCTGCGCTTTTAAAATCGCTTGAATGGCTTTCTTCTGATCGTCATTTGGCGTGAGTGGCATCTGTGCCAATTGCACAGGTTCTGGCGTGACATTTTGTGGTTCCAAATCACAACGAACAATGTCTTTTTTCTCAAGGACTTTGAGTGTGGCTGTTTCAACACCACTTAAATTAAGAATATTTTCCTGTGTTCCTTTCGGGTGTAGCTTTAAAATTTTATAGGCTTCTTGTTGTTTTTCTGAACGCTTAACTTTGTCTTCGGCATGTAAGTCTAAAAGTTTCCAGATACGTGCCAATAAATTATAAGGTTTACCTTGGCGTAATAAGGTAGGTAACGCCGTTTGAATCACTTCGCCGATAGGAAATTGATAATATTGTGATGACCATGTCAATAAACTTAAAACTTTACTGTCTAGAATGGCCTGTTCATCTAACAGTTCAGTAATGGCTTTGAGTTTAAAATGAGAATCCACAGGTTCATCAATCGGTACTTTCTTAACAATAACACCAATCAGATTTTGTCTGCCAAAAGACACTGCAACACGCGCACCGACTTCAGCTTGCGCATATTGTTCAGCGGTGACTTGGTAATCAAAGCAGTCATTCAAATAGACTGGAACAGCAACTTGAATACGATAAATCGTCTGTGGCGTAGCAAGGGTATTCGACATTTTTAATTTAGTGACTCATTAATTTAGTGAGGCTGTGATGAAATTGTTTCATGTCCAGATTCGGCTTGTGTTAGAGTGTAACAGTCATCTATAAACATGAATATGAATGATTTATAGGGTATGACGCAACAGCGTAATCAAAAAATTTTGGAAAACTAGAGCATAATAATGCCAGCATATCAATTTACTGCAATTGATGCTTCAGGAAAGCAGCAAAAAGGCGTGTTAGAAGGAGATTCCGCACGCCAGATTCGACAACAACTACGGGACAAGGAATTGATTCCTGTCACGGTGGATGCTGTTGAACAAAAAGATAAAAATAAAAGTTCAGGATTTTTTCAACGTAAATTCTCGGCTTATGATCTGGCCTTAATGACACGTCAACTTTCTGTTTTGGTCGCTGCTGCGATTCCTTTAGAGGAAGCATTACGAGCAGTTGCCAAACAAAGTGAAAAAGTGCATGTACAAAATCTTTTACTTTCGGCACGTTCAAAAGTGCTTGAAGGGCACTCTTTGGCTCAAGCGATGCAACAAACAGGACGCTTTCCAGATTTGTATATTGCGACCGTTGCTGCGGGTGAACGTTCAGGGCATTTAGATTTAATTTTAGATCAATTATCTGATTACACCGAAAACCGCTTTGCCATGCAAAAGAAAATTCAAGGTGCGATGATCTATCCAATCATTTTGATGTTTATGTCTTTTGCGATTGTGATGGGGTTAATGACGTATGTTGTTCCAGACATCGTTAAAACCTTTGACCAAAGTAAGCAAGCCTTACCGTGGATCACTGTAGCGTTAATGAAAGCCAGTGAGATTATTCGGCAGGCTTGGCCCTTTATGTTGGTGTTTAGTGTGATTGGGATCTTTTTATTGATTCGATTCCTACGAACTTCTGCGGGACACTATGCTTTTGATCGTTTAACACTCAGATTGCCATTATTTGGTAAATTATCTCGTGGTATAAATGCAGCGCGTTTTGCCAGTACTTTATCTATTCTTACCCAATCAGGCGTGCCATTGGTGGATGCTTTGAAAATTGGTGCAGCGGTGAGTAGCAATTGGGTGATACGAGATGCTGTTAATATTGCAGCAGAGAAAGTCACAGAAGGTGGAAATCTTGCAACACAATTGGAGCGTTGTGGTTATTTCCCACCGATGATGGTACAAATGATTAAAAGCGGTGAAGCTTCGGGTGAGTTAGATCGAATGTTAAGCCGTGCATCAGATATGCAGGATCGAGAAGTATCCTCATTTATTTCAACATTATTGGCTTTACTGGAACCCTTAATGTTGGTGTTTATGGCTGGTATTGTTTTGGTTATTGTGATTGCAGTCATGTTGCCAATCGTCAATATGAACAATATGATTTAAGCCAATTATTTTTATAAAGAATATATAGAGAGTAAGCAGATGCAACGAAAGATGAATAGGACTCGTCAGTCAGGTTTTACCTTAATTGAAGTGATGGTTGTGATTGTTATTTTAGGTGTACTTGCAGCATTGATCGTACCCAATGTGATGGGACGTGGTGAAAAAGCCAAAGTTGACACCACTAAAATTGCATTAAAAGGTGTAGCGGGTGCTTTAGACCAGTATAAACTGGACAATGGGCGTTATCCGACAAGCCAAGATGGTGGTTTAGACGCGCTTGTAAATCAACCTGCAACGGCTAAAAACTGGTTACCTGGTGGTTATGTTAAAGGTGGTTATCCAAAAGACAGTTGGGAAAATGATATTCAATATGTGATCCCTGGTTCTGAAGGTCGTAAATTTGATTTATATTCTTTTGGTGCCGATGGTAAACAAGGTGGTGAAGGAAATGATGCAGATATTTATTACCAACCTTAATTGAAGATTATTTAAGTTAATATTTATGGGATTAATCACTTCATTTAATCGAGTTAATAAATCTTGAGTGAAGTGATAATCTTTCTTGTTTGCTAAGGTATATTTAATTTATTGAAATATAACAGCTATTTAAAATAATGATGTTTGAGAGTTATAATAAGAATTATTCCCATATTTAATAGTTACAAGAAAGTTAAATTGTGTATAAAAATAGACTTTTTATTTAATTAAAAGCTTGCATAATAGTTCTCAGGGCAATCTGAATTGCTTAGGAGGATGAGATGAAAGCATTATTATTACCAGATGAAATCAGCCAATTTCATTGGACTATGCTCAAATCTGTTCTTTTAATTTTGAGCCTATTACCGATTAGCCAGTTTTTTCTCAATATTTGGCAAGTTGCCGATGCCAATAGCCAGATCATGATTGGTTTTATGGCGATTAGCGTATTTAGTGCATTATCCATTATTAGTTTTTATAATGCCTTAAATTTGACAGTATTTCAGTTAAAAACTGAATTCTCATCATTATTAGAACAATATTTAGTACGTTCATATCGTTATGTGCCAATGTTATTTTTAGCTGCAATGATGTCTTATTTGGTGACTCAACTTTAGTTGAAATATCATGGAAAACCGAGGGTGTAATCCTCGGTTTTTTTTGCACGATGATTTAATGATTCAGGTTTGCAACTAAGTTGGCTGAACAAGGCTCATGGTGATTTTGCGCACAATAGGTAAGATAAACAGTAACACTGGAAAGGCAATCAGCCAAGAAATCCCCCAAGCTGAAAGCCATGTGTATAGCGAAAAATTCTCAAAACCCATGCTTCTGAATGTACTGATACATGAAACAATAAATGTCATGATAATAGACAGTAACAAAGGTAAAACAATCGCTGCATAGCGATGTGGAATCTTTTTAAAATTAAAATAAGACGATTTAGAATTTTGCATTTTTTACTCCGTAAACCAACAAATGCCAGTGCCGCACCAAAATATTAAAATTTTGATTAAAAATAGCCCCAAGCCTTGTTGGAGATATGTTGGCACGTTGATTGACGTAAACGTTTACGGCTTTATGATCAGCGAAAATAATTTAGCATAAACTTGAAAAAAATATAATAAAAAATGCGCCGAAAATATTTTCAATTTCGTTTTTATAGGGCTTGGATTGAGTCTGGATTGAACATGATTGTCTTTTTAACAGGATCATTTGTCTGTTTTGTATAAGGTTGATCGCTTTAAATTTATCTAAAATGATTTTATCTCTTGAGATGAACTGATAAAAATACGAGGACTCAGCAATGCAACAAATAGAATGGAATGATTTTCTTAAAGTAGAGTTACGGGTAGGAAAAATTATTCAAGCAGAAGTGTTTGAGAAAGCGCGTAAGCCTGCTTATATTTTGCATGTTGATTTTGGCGAAGCACTCGGTGTAAAGAAATCGAGTGCGCAAATTACCAACCTGTATCAACCTGAAGATTTAATTGGGAAGCTTGTGGTTGCTGTTGTGAACTTTCCAAAAAAACAAATTGGGCCGATTCAATCAGAGTGTTTAGTGACGGGTTTTCATAATCAAGATGGGCATGTGACGTTGTGTGTGCCTGATGCAAATGTACCATTGGGAACAAAGTTGCTTTAATCATTGAATCAAGCGCTTTGTTGAAGCTGACCTCATCTCCTTAAACCAGAGATGAGGGATTCAAACATTAACGTCTAGATTTAAAGCTAATGTCGACTGCTTTAGGTCGATAGATCCAGCCTAAAATTAATAACAATAGGGAGAGCAATAAAATAGGATAATCACTAAAGCGGGTGTACCAAGTTTCACCTTGCATGGCAGGTAAATCACCACGAAGCACAGCTTTTTGATCTACAGGGGCTTGTTTTACAATATGCCCATTGTGGTCAATAAAAGCTGTAACACCTGTATTGGTGGCACGAATAAACCAACGTCCATTTTCCTTAGCACGCATTTGTACCATTTGAAGATGTTGTAATGGACCTGCTGTACCAGTGAACCACGCATCATTAGAAACAGTCACTAAAAAGTCACTATTAATCGCATTACGTCGAGTGAGATTCGGATAGGCCACTTCATAACAAATGGCTGCAGCCAAATCATGTCCTTTAATATTAAAAGGTTTTTGATTGGATGCACCTTGGGAAAATCCACTCATGGATGGATCATTTTGTAGTGCAGGTAATACCCAAGCCAACAATCCTGAAAGTGGAATATATTCACCAAAAGGCACCAGACGTTGTTTTTTATATAAGCCTGAAGAATCTGCGCCAGAAGCCATCATACTGTTGTAGTACATTGGATAGCCATTTTTCTGTGATTCTTTTAAGTCCCAATAAGGAATACCCGTTACCCATGCTGTGCCTGAACTTTTGGCTTGTTGATCCATCATATCCAAGAATTGTTGAATATCTGTTTGGAACAGTGGAATCGATGATTCTGGCCAAACAATCAGATCACGCCCCCATTCAGTACGGCTTAAATTAACGTAAATTTCTAAGGTTTTAACCTGATATTCAGTTAACCATTTTAAATCTTGCGGAATATTGCCTTGAATCAAAGAAACGGAGAGCGGCTTTTCTGCTTTCGGTTGTACGAAAGTGATAAACGATGCGCCCCATGCGCCAAGGATTAAAATGATTGCAGGAAAGATCCAAAAGACTTTTCTATTTAAAATTTCAACCAATGCACAGGCAAGCATAATCACAACAAAAGATACTGCAAATACACCAAACAGCGGAGCATAGCCATCTAAGAGTCGTTCAGTGAATGCGTAACCTGCAAATAACCAAGGAAAACCTGTAAAGACCCAAGTCTTCGACCATTCAAAAATAACCCACAAAGGAGCGAAAGTTAATGGCGTTTCAGGAAAGAATCTGCGATATACCCAAGTCTGAATTGCGGTAAAAAGCCCCATGACAATGGCCATGATGGCGATCATCAAGACACTCAATACTGCATTGGTATCTCCATACACATGAATCGATGTATAGAGCCAGAATGCGCCAACAAACCATAGACCAAAGCCATAGCTTAAGCCAATCGCAAATGCTTGGCGCGGTGTACGGCCTTTTAAGCAAGCATATAGCAGGGCAGGCGATAAAATTGCCAACCACCACCAATAATAAGGCGCCAGTGCTAAACTGAACACTGCGCCTGACATTAACGAAATCAATAATGGGAAAATGAAGGGCAGCTGTTTTTGTTGTTGTGATGAATTTAACAGCTTGTCAAAGTATGCTCTCATTTATGTACAGCTCGAATCAGATGAATAGTGCGTGCATCTGCTTCAATAATTGTAAATTCCCAATCCTCAAGCTCAACCACTTGGCCTTGAAGATCACTCACTAGACCAATTTCTTGAAGCAGCAATCCGCCCATAGTCTCTACTTCATCGTCAGGAAATTCAGCATCTAAAACATTGTTAAAATGTTCGATTGGTGTAAGTGCTTGCACAATCCATGTATTGGCTGTGGTATGAGTTGTATCTGGAATGATAAATTGTGCTTCTTCGTCAACATTATCATGCTCATCTTCAATTTCACCAACAATCTCTTCCAGAATATCTTCTAAAGTAACCAGCCCTGCTGTTGAACCATATTCATCAATCACAATAGCAATATGGGTTTGAGTGTTTTTTAACATTCTCAAAACTTGGTCGGAACGGGCACTTTCTGGGACAAATAATGGCTGACGCATTAACGCATGCACATCTACAACAGATGAACGATCAGTTAAAAAGGGTAAAAGATCTTTAGCAAGTAAAATACCCACGACGTTTTCAGGCTGATCAGAAGAGAAAACAGGGAAACGTGAATGTGCAGATTCAATAAGAATATCTAAAATATCAAGAAGTTGATCATCTTCTTGTAAACTGACCATCGCTGTGCGCGGAGTCATGACTTCACGGATTTTTGTTGCTGGAAGGTCTAATACGCCTTCTAACATTGCAACAGTATCGGGTTCTAAAAAACGACGTGAATCTTGTACTAATTTTAGCAGTTCATCTCGGGTTTCTGGCGCTGTTCCTAACCATTTGCGTAAGCCACGCATTCCCCACGATGGGCCTGATTCCTCGTGCATGATCTTTCCTAAAGACGCTTAATATCTAGTAAATGTTTTTTTATCATACCGAAGAAAACACAGATGTCTATCTATTAAATAAGGTAAATAGATGAATGTATGTGTCATATTATAGATATATTGCAAGCCTTATTCATTATTTGAGTTTGTGTTAAAATTATTGATTGATTTCGCTTCTTTTTGAGAATAGATAATGTCTGAACCGATGCCTACAGCAAGCATTCAATTAAACACGCGTGGACTACGTTGTCCTGAGCCTGTAATGATGTTGCATCAAGCAATTCGTAAATCTAAATCAGGTGATGTCGTTGAAGTATTTGCAACTGATAATTCAACCTCTTGGGACATTCCTAAATTTTGTATGCATCTCGGTCATGAGTTGATTTTACAAGAAGAAGTACTAGATGATGCCGGAAATAAGGAATTTCACTATTTAGTGAAGAAAGGTTAAAAGATCATGATGAGTGGAAATCAGTCTATGTTATATGTAATGATTTCCCTTTTATTGATTTAAAAATATTGAAATTTATTTAGCCTGTTTTTAATGGCTAATAAATTTATGTTATATGTAATTTATTGAATTTTAATAATTATATTGTGGATATTAAATCATTTTACAAAATTAAAAATGACAGAATTTTGACTTATGATTATAATCTAAACATATTTTTTAATAATAATTAACTCATTCAAATGAACAGCTTAGTAAATAGCATTTATAAAATATTGGATCAGCTTGGACTAAACGCACAAAAACGAGCTTTGCATATCCAATTTAGCAATACAGACTTAAACAACCAAGTCTTCTTACAACGCATCGATGGACAACATGGTCTAAACCAAGGTGTGTCTGTTGAACTGATTTGCCTTGCCACTTCGGCTGTGATTCCACTTAAACAATTCATTGGTAGCCAAGTGGCCATTGATCAAGTCACAGATCAAGGACAACTGTTTCGTAGCACAGGGGTGATTACTGAAGCAGCACAAGGGCAGAGTGATGGCGCACTAACGCTATATAAACTCAAACTCGAAGATGCCACTTCACTGTGGCATAAACGCCGTAACAGCCGAGTGTTTATGAATAAGTCGGTTGTACAAGTCATAGAAACGCTGTTTAAAGAATGGCAAGACAAAAGCCCACTCTTTGCATCGAGTCTAAGCCTCGATAAAAGTGGACTGAAAAAAGACTACGATATCCGACCATTCATCATGCAGAGCAATGAAAGTGACTATGCATTTTTAAGCCGCTTGATGCGCAGTGAAGGGATCAACTGGCTGATTGATGAAGCACAATTGATTGTACCTAGTTCTGCGACTCAAATTCAGCCACAAAAACTGCGTTTGGTGGATGATAACGGTGAATACAAAGCGCTAGAACGAAGAAAGATTCGCTTCCATCGTAGCAGTGCCACAGAACAACAAGACAGCATCACCAGCTTTATCGGACAACGTAGCTTACAACCCACCGCTGTCCACGTACAACGCTGGCAAGCAGATGTGTTAGAACAAGAAGAGGGCGCAGGTAGTGTTCAAAGTAAACACCAGCACAGTCAAAATCAGAATAATGCCAGTCTTGGTTTAGAACAAGCTTGGCATATCAGCCCAGCATGGATTCAAGACCTGAATGGTGAAGATCAAGCAACTGCCTCAAATAACAATCAAATTGAAAAGATCAACCAAAACCTCAGCTATTATTACGATGCCCAATCCAAACAATTTATAGCCAATTCCACTGTACGTGATGCACAAGTAGGTTACTGGTTTGAGTTAAACGAACACCCAGAAATAGACCAACACGATGGCTCAGACAAAGAATTTCTGATCACCTCAAAGACATTCTATAACCAGAACAACTTACCCAAAGATCTGAACGAACAAATCAATCGCTTGCTCCAACAAAGCAACTGGGTAAACGAAAATAAAGCAGACAACAGCAACAGTGATGAACGCCAAGCCAATCAATTGATACTACAACGCCGTAATATCACCACTGTTCCAGAATATCACCCACTACAACACCGTCCAAGTACCCATCCACAACGTGCCAAAGTGGTTGGGCCAAGTGGAGAAGAAATTCATGTCGATGAATGGGGACGCATTAAAGTTCGCTTCCTATTTACCCGCAATGAAGATCACAGTCATGATGGTGGTGCAGGGAGCAATGACAACGACACTGATTCCGCTTGGGTGGATGTACTGACCCCGTGGGCAGGTGAAGGCTATGGTGCGCGGTTCTTACCGAGGATTGGCGAGATTGTCGTGATAGATTTCTTTGATGGCAATATTGACCGACCATTTGTGGTGGGGCGTATTCATGAAGCACAACGAAGTCCAACTAAATTTGATGACAAAGGCCAATTGCCTGATACAAAAAAACTAGCAGGGATCAAAAGTCGAGAAGTTAAAGGCAGTGGCTATGGCCAACTGAGATTTGACGATACCACAGATCAAATCAGCAGCCAGCTACAAAGCAGTCACGGCACGAGTCAACTTAACCTTGGTAATCTGAGTCATCCCAAAGAAACTGATAACAGTGAAGGACGAGGCGAAGGCTTTGAACTAAGAACAGACCAATGGGGAGCAGTGCGTGCAGGGCAAGGCCTATTGCTGAGTACCTATAGCCAAGATTCAGCTTCAGGCAATCACCTTGATGCAACAGCAGCGAAAAGTCAGTTAGAAAGCAGCCTAAATAACTCTAAAGCCTTAAGTGAAGTTGCTAAGAATCAGCAAACGGATCCTTTAGAAAATTTAGATCATTTGAAATCGTTTATTTCATTTTTGGAAAAAGATGAATCCAGTGAAGCAAAAAGCCAAGCAGATACCTTTAAGCAAGCTCTCATGTTATTGGCTTCACCCAATTCGGTTGCGCTTGCTACTAATGAAGATCTACATCTTTCTGCCGATCGACAAATCTATGAAACTGCGGGTGATAGTATCAACCTGAGTACGCAAAAGAATTTAGTCGCACATGCACAATCAAAGATTAGTCTTTTTGCGGCACAAGAAGGGGCAAGATTATTTGCAGGGAAAGGTAAAGTTGAGATCCAAGCACAAGGCGATGGTGCGGATTTGATTGCACGTAAAGGTATTCAGATTATTTCAACTGAAGATAAGATTGAGATTAAAGCGGATAAGAAAATTATTTTGATTGCAGATGGTTCGCAAGTTGAAATTAGTAGTGCAGGTGTTTTACCGACCACTGCGGGTAAGTTTGAGAGTAAGGCGGGGCAGCATAAGTTTTTGGGTGGGGAAAGAGTTAACTTTGAAATTCCTTTTCTACCAAGTAAGAATATATACTCTCATCAGTTTATCTTAAAGAATAAGCAAGGTGAAATCATGCCGAATACTAATTATGTTTTAAATGGAGCAAATGGGAAAAAATTTAAAGGTAAAACAGACAAAGATGGTAAAACAAATAGGATTTATACAGCTGAGCAAGAAAAATTTAGCTTGGATGTGGAACTATAATAATGAATGAGAAAAAATATATTACTGAGATTAATCAGCCTATAACAGAAATTGAAGTTAATGAGTATTATTTAGTTATTGGTACAGAGGCTAATGCTTCATATGCATATCAAAATGCAAAGATAACATTCTCCTCGAAATCGGCTAAACATCAATATTTAACAGGCCCTAATTTAGACTGGGGGCATGCTTTTTTTTATGTTGTAGAAAATGATGATGTTTTTAGTTTTTTTAGTTTTGGCCCTAGCGCTGGAAAGAAGCTTGGTGAAAATAAAGTAATTGGAAATGCTTCAACATGTCAATATCCGATTGGTGAGGTAGCTCAATTATATGTTCTAAATATTAGTGAAGATGACGCAAAAAAAATAAAAAATGAAGTAAGTGAAATGTATGAGAAATCAAATAATCATTTTTATAATCATGAAACAAATGAATGGGAGCAAAAGAAATCAAATGATAAGAAATATAGAGCAATTACCAATGAAACTTGTGCAAAAGAAGCTTATAGAATTCTTTCAGATATTTTAGATAAAAAAATTCCTGATGCCTATGGCTATGTAAAAATGTATGGGATATCGAAAAAGGCTATATGTCCATTTGCATGGAATGAACATTTATTTAATTCTAATTTAAAACATTATAGCTACCCAGAGTATCCAAATGTAGGAAAAGCAAAAGAGCTATTAGCTGCATTTAAATCAAAAATAAATAATGAGGAGGAAGATTTGAAATATACTTACTTTTTAAGAATAGGTTCAGCTAATAATATGAATTATGGTGTTATGGTTCCTGAGTTCGATGCTGAGAATACTACAGACTGGTTTTTAAGTGAGGGTGATGAAGATCCTCTCAAAATATACTCATATTTTAATGGTTAGATAATGTATTATTTTAAGCTGATAAGTTTATTATTGTTTTTAATATTTAATTCAACTGTAAATTCCAAAACAATGGATGACAATATGATTGATAATACTATTATGTTGATAAATGAAATCACAAGAGTTGGCGAGACAGAAAAGTGGAATAGTAGTCTCTTCTTTGAGGGAGCTTTGAAAGTGCATGTGCTAAAAGATGGAACTTTAACTGATAGAGGAGTATACGTTTTATCTAAAAATAAATTTGGTTATCCAGCCACAATCAAAGTCTTAAACTTAAATGATAAAGAGAAAAAATATAAATTTGTTTTTTCTCCATCAAATCAACCTGTGTTTAAAAAACCAATAAAGGCTGATGTGAAATTGTTAAAAGAAAATAATATTTTCTTTAAATATTCAGAGCCGGTTGAAAAGGGCTCAGCAATTTACTCTAGTCCGTATAGCCCAACTACATTATATAAACATATATTTGGTAATCAAAAAAATAATTCTATAATCTATGAATTTTATTCATCAAAAAATGAAATTGAAAGTCAAATAAACTATGTTAGGTTGGTTGTTTTATTTGATGGTGGAAATAAATAATATAATTTTTTTGTTGAAAAATGAAATTTAATTAATGATAAAAAACCCGCCGAAGCGGGTTTATTTATTTACATATTCGGGTAGTTAGGCCCACCGCCACCCTCAGGAGTTACCCATGTGATATTCTGAGATGGATCTTTGATATCACAAGTCTTGCAGTGAACACAGTTTGCAGCATTAATCTGGAAGCGCTTAGAACCATCATCATTTTCCATAATCTCGTAAACACCAGCAGGGCAGTAGCGTTGAGCTGGCTCATCCCATTTTGGTAAGTTGACATTGACTGGAATCGAAGCATCGGTCAGCTTTAAGTGAGCAGGCTGATTTTCTTCATGTACGGTATTGGATACAAATACAGAAGATAAACGGTCAAAGGTTAATTTACCGTCTGGCTTTGGATAAGTTGGTTTAAATGTCGCAGCATCTACAGTTTTTAATGCACTAAAGTCAGGTGCAAGGTCATGTAGGGTAAATGGCACTTTAAAGATATTTTGATCGATAAAGTTAAATGCACCACCCATCCATAAACCGAATTTATGCATTGCTGGGCCAAAGTTACGTGAACGATGTAACTCTTCTTTTAACCAACTGTTGTTGAATTTGTCAGTATAGGCAGTCAACTCTTTAGCAAAGAAATCTTCGCCTTCAGCGACACGCGCAACCGCTAAATCACCACCTTTCTCATGACCTGCTTGAATTGCTTCAAATACAGCCTCACCACACAACATACCCGATTTCATCGCAGTATGAGAGCCTTTGATTTTAGCAAAGTTTAAAAAACCTGCATCATCACCAATTAAGCAACCGCCTGGGAAGGTCAGTTTAGGTAGAGAGTTTAGACCACCTTTAACAACTGCACGTGCGCCATAAGAAATACGCTTACCACCTTCAAGATATTGCTTGATCAGTGGATGTGTTTTCCAACGTTGCATTTCAGCAAAAGGATACATATGTGGATTTTCATAAGATAAATCAACAATCATCCCCAAGGTCACTTGGTTGTTTTCAGCGTGATATAACCACCAGCCGCCTGAAGAACCTGTTTCTGCCAAAGGCCAGCCTGAACCATGCATCACTAAACCTGGTTTATGTTTTGCAGGGTCAATTTCCCAAAGTTCTTTGATTCCGATACCGTAATGTTGTGGATCAGCATCTTGGTCTAAGTTGTATTTTGCAATCAAACGTTTACCAAGGTGTCCACGGCAACCTTCTGCAAAAATTGTGTATTTCGCATGAAGTTCATAGCCGGGAGTAAAGTTATGAGTAGGTTCACCATCTTTACCAATACCCATATCACCAGTTTGGATGCCTTTTACAGAACCATCTTCATGATAAAGGATGTCTGAAGCAGCAAAGCCAGGAAAGATAGAAACTTCTAACTCTTCCGCTTTTTGACCTAACCAACGAACCACATTACCCAATGAAATAACATAGTTACCATCGTTGTGCATGGTTTTAGGAACCATCCAGTGTGGTGCTTCTTGTGACTTTTCAGCAGACATGAGGAAATAAGTTTTGTCCTCAGTCACAGGTACATTTAAAGGTGCACCTTGTTCTTTCCAGTCAGGGAAAAGTTCATTGATTGCACGAGGTTCAAGTACAGCACCAGAAAGGATATGCGCACCAACTTCAGAGCCTTTTTCAACCACACAGACGGAAAGGTCTGGAAGATTGTTTTCAAGCGCTAATTGACGAATTTTAATCGCAGCAGAAAGACCCGCAGGGCCTGCGCCTACGATCACTACGTCAAACTCCATCGATTCGCGTTCGATGTGTTCCATGTAGGACTCCTCATATTTCTAAGGGTGGCAACCGTGAGCATTTATTGGGAATTAATAAATCGGTGCTGCCATGAGTGTTCTAAAAATTCCGTGATACGAATTAACGCTCGTACCAATAATATATTTTGCGCTAGTATAGTTAGAAACCCTAATCTAGCCAATTGGCTGAGTCGTATTATTTTTAAGTCAACAAGGCATAAACCATGGTAAATCAAAATAATTCAACATCAGCGGCTCAAAATCAGCCAGATTCTGATAATAAAAACTTAATGAGCATTGCACAATACTTAAAAGATGTACAGGCGGGTCACAAAAGGTCAATACCCCCTTTAGAGCAGTGGCAGCCAAAGCATTGTGGCAAAATGGATTTGACGGTAAAAGCCGATGGAGAATGGTGGCACGAAGGTCAATTGATCAAACGCCAAGCGCTTTTAGACCTGTTTACAAAAGTACTTTGGAAAGAAGACGGAAAGTTCTATTTAAAAACCCCAGTTGAACAGATTGAAATTCAAGTTGAGGATGAACCTTTATTGGTCAATCAAGTTGATCAGGTGAATCTCGATGGACAGGTCTATTTACAAGTTACCACCACCAATCAAGACATTACACTGATTGATCCAGAACACCCTATTTTTATGCGTGAATATCAAGGTGAGTTAAGACCTTATGTACATATTCGTTTTGGGATAAATGCCTTGATTCAACGTTCTGCTTTTTTCCATCTGATTGAATATGGGAAATTGCTTGAAAATGAACAAGGAGATACCATTTTATCTTTAGAAAGTGGTGATTTTCACTTGCAATTAGGGACTTGAGGTTTAATCTTGTTAATTATTTTTACCGTATGCCAATAGTGGATCAAATGAGCGCGATTCTTCCTCTCTCTCCTCTAGAAAATCCAATGCCAAAAGCCTTGGCAGATGCCCCGATTGGTATTTTTGATTCAGGTATCGGTGGGCTTTCTATTGCACAGGAAATTGCCAATTATTTACCAAATGAACGTATTGTTTATTATGCCGATACTGCACATGTCCCTTATGGCCCACGGACGGATCAAAATATTCGTGAATTAACTGCACAAGCAATTGAATGGTTATATCGTCAAGGTTGTAAAATCGCAGTTGTGGCATGTAATACCGCTTCAGCATTTAGTCTTGATTATTTACGTGATCATTATGGTGAAAACTTTCCTATTGTTGGGCTGGTGCCTGCTTTAAAGCCAGCAGTGCTACAAACCCAGTCTAAAGTGGTTTCCGTTTTGGCTACACCTGCCACTTTTCGTGGAAAATTGATCAAAGATGTGATGCAGCGTTTTGCAGAACCTGCCAATGTCGAAGTACTGACGATTACCAATCTTGAACTGGTTCCCTTGATTGAATCTGGACGTTATAACAGTTTGGAATGCAAACATAGCCTGCAAAAGGTTTTAGATCCAGTCATTGCCAAAGGTTCAGATTATTTGGTGTTGGGCTGCACTCATTACCCTTACTTAAAACAAAGTATTCAAGAATTATACGGCCCTCAGCTTAACTTAATTGATTCTGGATTAGCGGTTGCACGACAAACGGCGCGTATATTGTTAAAAAATGAGTTAATATCAAGTAGCTTGCAAGAAAAAGGGGTGCGTTTACAATGTTTTGTGAGTGGGGGAAATGCAAAACAATTAGAAAATGTCATCAAACATCTCATACAACCAAAAATTACATGGTCTGTAGAAAATATTGTTGAAAAACTCGGCTAATTCTTTCAATATTGAACAGATTTAATATATTTTCATAAGTGTAGGGCATATCCAACTTAAAGCTCATGGATGGATTTAAGTAGGGTGTGACAAGAATGGGTTAACCTATGCTCGATAAACGGTATCAAGTTTTTATTACAACATCTGGCAAAGAAATGCAGCCAGAACGGATGGTCGTGTCACAAACCCTTATAGGGATGGGGTTTTTTTCTTGGGGATTAGAACAACGGACACCATTAAGTACCGCATTTGCACGTCGTCAGATAGATGACTGTGATTACGTTTTATTGTTGTTGGGGAGTCAGTACGGTGAACAATCTGTTTCAGGGGTGAGTTATTTACATCTTGAATATATTTATGCGGTGACCAAACAGAAACCAATTATTGTATTTATGCATGAGAGTCCTGAATTTCGCGAACCGCATTTAAAAGAAGAAAGTACGCTGCTAAAAGAAAAGTTTAATGAATTTAGACATCAACTACAAAAAGAAGTTGAGCAAGTCGTTACTTATCGAACTTTACGAGATTTAGAACTTGCGGTACGTTCATATATGCCACAAATGCTAGAGCGTTATCCTGTCGTAGGATGGGTCAGACCTCAGAATATTCAAGTCTTACAAGATGAGATTGATCGTTTAAAAGCAAAGTTGGCACATGTTTCCGTAGAGCAAGGAAAAAAAGAAGCAGATCCATTTTTAACTTTACCCAAAGTTTCATTACATGAAGTGTTTAATTTTGATTATCGAATGCATGCCTATCAAGATGGTAATTTTAAAGAGTTATCGCCAGCGCGTGAGATGACATGGGCAGAGTTATTGAAAATCTTATCAGTTGAATTTAGACAACCGACGTCTGAGGATTTTTTCTCTAAAGTCTTAAACGAATATTTGAATAATACGGGTTTAACCGATGCGCAAGTGGTGATGCCACGTGCTCATGCTGTATCTAGAGCACAGATTAATGTGCGTTCATTGCATACGATTAAGCAGCAAGTCCGTCAAAATGAATGGATTATCCCTGTGGGGCGTGATGATCGTCAGCGTATGCTCTGGCAGATGACGGATAAATGCGTAAAGTTACTTGAAAATTCACAACGTATTAGCAGCCGTTCTTCAATTTTTTAAGTTAAATAAATTGAGTGAGTCTAGATAAAAAATTTTGTTTAGATAAAGACTCTGTTAAGCTGATCATTCGAGATAAACTATTCTGTAAATCGGGTGAAAATGTCTTTATCTAAACCTAAGGTTCTGATTATTATTGCTAATTTAGGGACACCAGATGCGCCTACAGCTCCAGCTGTTCGGGCTTTTTTAAAGCAGTTTTTATCAGATCAGCGCGTCATCGAAATTCCCAAAATTTTATGGGCAATTATTTTAAATGCATTTGTTCTGCCTTTTCGACCAAAGCGTGTTGCCGAAGCTTATGCACAAGTCTGGTCAAATGATTCACCGATGCGTGAAATTCTATTTGAACAAGTTGAATCACTACAAAAAAAATTAATAAGTACCAATGCTGATTTAGATTTAGAGATTGTGCCAGCAATGACCTATGGGCGACCGGGTATCGATGCTGTATTGAATGATGCGAAAAACAAGCAGTATGACCATATTATTCTTTTTCCGTTATTTCCACAGTACTCGGCAACATCAACCGCCCCTTT
This sequence comes from Acinetobacter sp. CE-15, assembly GCF_051059255.1. NCBI lineage: Bacteria > Pseudomonadati > Pseudomonadota > Gammaproteobacteria > Moraxellales > Moraxellaceae > Acinetobacter > Acinetobacter sp. CE-15. The sequence continues at coordinate 405,542 of NZ_CP192737.1, forward strand.
ATATGATGCCGTTGCACAATGGTTGTTAAAGCAACGCAATATTCCAGGTTTAAGTTTTATTCGAGATTATTATCAACACCCACTTTATATTCAGGCCTTAGCCAACAGTGTGCGTGACTATCAGCAGCAATATGGACCAGCCGCTAAACTGTTGATGTCTTTTCATGGGATCCCACAGCCTTATGCAGATAAAGGCGATCCTTATGCAGAGCGTTGTCGTATCACTGCACTTAAGGTAGCACAGGCATTAGATTTAAAAGACGACCAATGGGCGATCAGTTTCCAATCCCGTTTTGGAAAACAAGAATGGGTAAAACCATATACCGATCAACTATTGCAAGAGTGGGCAGCGCAAGGTGTTGAATCTGTTCAAGTGCTGAGCCCTGCATTTTCGGCAGATTGTTTAGAAACCTTGGAAGAGCTGGCAATTCAAAATGCTGAATTGTTTTTAAAAGCAGGTGGTCAACACTATGCTTACATTCCTGCATTAAATAGCCGTGCGGATCATATTGACTTATTTGAGCAACTTTTACAGACTCAATTGAATGCACTCAAGTTTCATTTACAGGTATAGGATTTTTTTAGGAAAATTATCATGTTACAAGTCAAGATTGTACCCGTTACTGCATTCGCCCAAAATTGTTCTATTGTTTGGGATTCGGAAACCAAAGAAGCGGTATTGATTGATGCTGGTGGTGAGCCTGAGAAATTAAAACAAGAAGTTGAAGCATTAGGACTGACAGTCAAAGCATTGTGGTTAACACACGGTCATTTGGATCATGCTGGTGCGGTAGGTGCATTGGTCAAAGAATGGAATGTGCCTGTGATTGGTCCGCATAAAGAAGACCTGTTTTGGTTAGAAATGATTCAAGAAGTATCTGCCCGTTATGGATTTCCAATTCCTGAGCCTGTTCATGTCAATCAATGGTTAGAGGGTGGCGAAAAGTTAAGCTTAGGGGATGAAGAGTTTGAAGTGCGTTTTGCACCAGGACATACACCAGGCCACGTCATTTTTTACAATGACAAATATGGTGTGCTTTGGACAGGAGATGTACTGTTTAAAGGTTCAATTGGCCGTACTGACTTTCCAAAAGGCAACCATCAACAGCTCTTAGATTCAATTCAGCGTGAATGTTTTACCCTGCCTGATGAAACTCAATTTATTTCAGGGCATGGTCCGATGAGTACTATTGGTTTTGAAAAGCAACACAATCCTTTTGTGGCAAGTAAAGCGGGTTAAGTATTCGCTGTCTGGCTTTATAGCAAAAATAAGAAATGAAAAATGGTGAAGTAATCAATATTTTACTCACCATTTTTGTTTTAAATGTATATTTTATTAATGATTCAACATTTAATAAGGATCTGTAATAGTAACGTGAATAATCTGAGTAAAACAAAGCATAGACTATGTTATTTATGCTCATCTTTAAATAACTCCTGCAAAAGTTATTCACTCCATCATTGAAATAATATTCGTGGAGAATGAGAAAATTAAAATTAGGCTTCTTTCATAAGTCCTTTTTAAAATTATAAATCAATATAAAATCCCCCCTCATTCTAGCCTTCTCAAAGGGAGAAGGAACTTTCAATACCCATATGATTCGCTCAACATGATTATTTTTTGATTTATGAAAGAGAGCTATTAAATATTTTAATAATAGTGTTAAATTGATTTAAATCACCGCTCCTTTACCATTTCCAATTTGATTAATAAGATGACTATTGCAAATAGAATTCCAATCGCGATAAGAGAAAAATCGAGCGCATATACTCCAATAAAAGTAAAAAATGCACATAAAATTGTAAGGACAGCGACAAAAAATTTTAAGCCTATAGGCACCTTAATACTCCAAGTTTCATTATAAATTGAAACTAATCAAATTTTTATATATAAAGTGTGAATTGAAACATGCAGTATCATATCGCTATACAGATCCAAAAATAAACAGTTATTGTGAAGTCTGAGTATAATTTTATTTAATTATTTCTAATAAAAAATTTGCGTTTAAGTCTGCTAAGTCATTGCGGTGTCTATAAGCTTGGCACACGGCTTAAGAATCCTCAGCTTGCGGTGCATCTTCTGTAGGTAAGGTATAATCTCCATTGGCCCATGCACCTAAATCGATCAATTTACAACGCTCAGAGCAAAATGGACGAGATTCATTACCTTCCCATGTAGATGGTTCACCACAGCGAGGGCAAGGAAAAGTTTTAGACATATGGAAATCCTCATTTAAAAAAGCAAAAACCGTAAAGAGTTGTTAAACTTGTGAACGATTTCTTGTTAGTTTGATCTGATTATGTCGATTCGTCAATTTCAAGCACAGCGTATGCATGCTCCTCGTGATTTTCAATGTATTGAAAATAACCCAATTTGTGTAGAAATTGGGGCAGGAAAGGGCAAACATGCCTTGCTCTTTTCTGAACAGCACCCTGAACTGAAATTGATTGCGATAGAAAGAACCCGTGAAAAATTTATTGCCATGCAAAAACAGCATCAGTTGGAAGGTCAAACAAATTTAACCCCTATTCATGCTGATGCATTACCGTGGGTGGTGCATGCACTTTATCCCAATCAGGTACAACAGTTTTTTATTCTCTATCCAAATCCAGAACCGCATAATCCTGCGCAGCGCTGGTTAAATATGCCTTTTTTTGAATTTTTGCTTTCCAGATTATCTCCAAATGGCAGTATCACGTTAGCCAGTAATATTCCTGAATATATTGCTGAAGCAGAACAGCAACTAAAAGATGTTTGGAAACTGCCTTATGAAAAACAAACAATTGCATCAGATTCAGCACGTACGCATTTTGAAATTAAATATTTAGAACGTGGTGAATTGTGTCAGCAATTGATTATTGCTAAACCTGAACACTATCAAACCCGTTTTGATGAGGTCGGACCACGCCAAGGTCAAAGTGTTGAAAACGTATCAGAGCCGTCTGATGCCAATTAAGAAAATCGCCATCATTGGGGCTGGGCCAGCAGGTTTAATGGCTGCAGATGTTTTAAGTCAGTCTACAACTGATTATGAAGTTCATGTTTTTGAACAGAAACCTTCTGCTGCACGTAAATTTTTGATGGCGGGAAAGACGGGGCTGAATATTTCCCATGCAGAAGCATTTGAACAATTTATTCAACGTTATGATCATGTGGAATGGTTAAGACCTTGGGTTGAAAAGTGGGATGCGACGTGGATTCAAAATTGGATGCATGGTTTAGGGATTGAATCCTATGTGGGCAGTTCAGGGAGAATTTTTCCTGTAGAAATGAAGGCCGCGCCTTTGTTACGTGCTTGGTTAAAGCAGTTGGAAGTGCAGCACGTTCAATTTCATTATCGTCATCAAATTACTGATTTAAAACAGCAACAACTCGAAATTCTTGATCTAAGAAACAATGCAACACAGCAATTAGATTTTGATGCGATTATTCTGGCTTGTGGTGCTGTGTCATGGTCACGTTTAGGCAGTGATGGCGCATGGCAAAAGTGGTTGCCTGCTTCTGAAATTGAAGCGTTTCAAGCGAGTAATGCCGGTGTGGTTCGGGCATGGTCGAATTATATGCAACCTGTCTTTGGTCAGCCTCTTAAACGTGTAGATGCTTGGGTGGAAAATTCTGCAAAGACACAAGGTGATATTGTGATTACCCATTATGGACTAGAAAGTGGTCTCATCTATAAACAGGGGCGATTATTACGTCAGTTGGTACAGCACAATCAACCGATGTCGATTTATTTAGACTTGTTACCTGATCAAACTGTTCAACAGCTTACTCAGAAATTACAGCCGTCCAAAAAGCAATCCAGTACCAATATTTGGCGCAAGGCAGGTTTAGATGTTGCCAAAGCCAATCTGATTCGTGAATTGGTAGATAAATCAGTATGGAACATTCCTGAAAAACTTGCACAACAGATGAAGCATTTAAAAATTGAGCTTGAGGGATTTCGTCCGATTGAAGAAGCGATCAGCTGTGCTGGTGGTGTAAAGCAAGCCGTATTAACACAGCATTTACAACTAAAATCCAATCCCTCTGTATTTTGCTGTGGTGAAATGCTGGACTGGGATGCCCCGACAGGAGGATATTTATTGACTGCGTGTTTTGCGACAGGGCGTGCTGCGGGTGAGGGTGTACATCAATATCTCAGTAGATGAGATTAGGCAAAAAAATGATGGTGTTTTGATTAAAAACGCGACTTTTATGCTAGTTTGATGCTATTGCCAATAGCCTTTGAAATAGGGAGATTTTCTCAATGTCTGCTGAAAAAATATATACAGGAAGTTGTTTGTGTGACGGTATTCACTATGAGATTCATGGTGAAATTGGAGAGGTGATCGAGTGTCATTGCCAACGTTGTCGTAAAGCCAATGGCACAGCATTTGCGACCAATGCGCCAATTCAAAAAGCAGATTTTAAAATCACCAAAGGTGAGGAATTATTGAAAAAATTTGCATCGACAGCAACAACAACACGTTGTTTCTGCCAAGAATGTGGCTCACCGATCATCAGTATTAAAGCAGAGACACCAGATACCTATCGTTTAAGAATTGGAACTTTAGATACAGCTTTAGAACAGAAGCCGACAATGCATATTTTTACTGCTTATAAAGCAGAGTGGGATACGATTTGTGACGGTTTACCTCAATATGATGAGCGTCCATAATCGTGTAGAAAGGGATCGAATAGATCCCTAACTTGATTGTATTGTTGTTATTTTGCTGTTAAAGCATCGCCTTCAAATTTGATGCCATTCCAGCCATTTTGCATAAACTGGCGAATGTTTTGATGATCTGTTGCATCAGGCGTTGCCAAAACAGCAGCATAATGCTCTGCAAATAGATTCAGTGTTTGTTGTTGATCTAAATCATTTAATTGTGCAAAAGAAAAAACTTTGGCACTACCTTGGTTCTCTGTGGCAGCATTATGCTGTTGACCATTTTGGAATGCAGTCGGTGTGTGGGTATAACGAGCTTCAATATGACTGATGACATCTGCAAATTTTGCATCGCCTGCTTGAAGTTGTTTCAATAATTCTTGAACCATGATGTGAAAATTCCGTGTTAAATCGTGCCAATATCATAGCCTATGGTTAAATAATTCAGTAATGCTATTTAATATTTTGAGATGGGCCATTCTTTAACCATATTTGCTAAAATAACAGCATCGAAATTCATAAAAATAGGTCGGTATGAATCGTCATAATATTAAAAATAAAGATTCAAACTTTATTTTGAGCCTGATCGGTCTTTTTGCTGAACGCCCATTATTATTAAAACTACGCCGTATCTTGATGGGTTTTATTCCTTTTCTACAGTTACAAAGTCAGGTCAAGAATATTGTGTATTTGTCGTGGTTGGTGGATATAGATCAAGTTCGTTCACGCTATCCACAGCCTATTCAGTTATGGGAAAAGCAAGGGAAAACGATTTTTACCATACTGACATATCAACATGAACATTTTGGTTTTTCTTTTTTAGGTCCATTACGCAAATTGATGCCATCACCGCAACAAAGCAATTGGCGCTTTTATATTGCCCCTACACAACAGGATAAAACGGTGATTTTCGAGCAAGTTGTGATTGACCAGCAGCTTTATGTTTTGAGTGGGCGTTTGGCAAGTGATGCGATGCCAGCACAATATGCAAAGAAATTTGTTCATCAAGTCTCTGAACAGCTGATTCAAACAGAACTCGAACTTGATCCTGTTTATCAATTATCCAGCACGGTTCAAATCAATACAGATCCGCGCTTGCCTGAGGCGTGGCAAAATTTATTCTCTTCATGGGATGAGGCCATTCAATATCTGGCTGAACAAGACCATGCATGGGTAGAATGGGTCGATCAACCTGAAAAACTATCACAAGGGGATATTGAAATGCCTTTTGATTTTAGTCAGGTTGTGCCTGCGCAAGTGCTTAATATTGCTTGCCCCTTGCTACAACAATGGGGTGTTCGTGAACAAGATGTATTGGCCTTTGTTGTGCCAACTTTGGACTTTTATGTCAGAAATGAGTTGCCACTTAAATTAGATCGTTAAGCTTCTCCATGTTAATCTGTGGATAACTATCCGCTTATACACAAGCTGAGCTGTAAAAAATCGGATGGTGGGTAAATGCGTTTTTTAAAAAGTTTTAAGGATATCTAAACATGAATTGGCTATTGGTCGCATGCGGTGGGGCAATTGGTGCAAGTTTACGTTATGGTGCAGGGTTTATTATTTCTAAACCACATAGCCTATTCCCTTGGACAACATGGTCGATCAATATCTTGGGCTGTTTCTTGGCTGGGATTTTTTTTGCTTTTACCCAGCGCTATCCTATTTTACAGAATGAAACTCGATTATTTTTAATGGTTGGAATCCTCGGCGGTTTTACAACTTTTTCCAGTTTTGGTCTGGAAACATTCCAGCTGATTCGGCAGGGACAGTTTCCAATCGCTTTGGCTTATACTGTTTCTAGTGTGATCGTTGGTGTGATCTGTTTAGCGATTGGCTTTTATATTTTTCAAATGCTTTTATCCACAAAATAATGTGCAATATTCAAAATGAAAAAGCCTAAGCTGAGGGAAGCTTAGGCTTAGACACAACATACAGTTCAATTAACGTTTAAAACGGGCAAAGCGCTTATTGAAGTTGGCAATACGACCTTCATTGCTTGCCTGACGAATTTCACCTGTATAGAAAGGATGTGAAGCACTGGATATATCGAGTGTGACATAAGGATATTGTGTGCCTTCATATTCTTTGGTGTTTGTTGTCTTGATGGTGCTACCAATAACAAAGTATGCATTGGCATTGGTGTCATGAAATAACACTTGACGATATTCTGGGTGGATACCTTGGCGCATGGTTTTAACCTCTAATTATTTAAACGTTGTGTAATGTTATAATATTACATTTAATTTGTAAAGTACTTCATTTGATGGGTATTTGTGTTGTCTAGCGGATTTGAAAAAAGTGAGATAAAAAAAGAAGCCTAAGCAGGAGGATCTGGCTTAGACTTCAAATATAAGTTTAATGTAAAGCTTTATCCTTAAAATTAGATGAAGTGCATAACGAAATTTTTTAAAATGAATGCATTGATCATGTCACTTTTAAATGAATTGGATGCAATCGACTTCAATAAAAACCATCAATAGAACTTAGTCTTGTAAAGGCACCAGCTCTTCAAAGAGATCTTTTAAATTATCATGGACTTTGAGTTGAATCAGATTCCAGTATTGTCCTGAAATCGTACGATTTACCATTAAAGTATCTGGCGATGGTTTAAATACATCCCAATACTTCAATGATTTTTTCACCAGTTTGATGCCATCATGATGTGCTGAATTTTCAGCAAAATCATAATGTGTAGTCAATGGTCGTAATAAAATTTCAAGCCATGCCTCATACAATTCTACGGGAAACTTACCTTTTTCAGCTAACGCATCTAAAACCGTTAAATGCTCTTCAATCGTCACAATATCTTGTTTCCGTGCAGCTCTGACCAAGGCTTTAAAATGAGTAATAATTTCATTGGATAAGGTTTTTACACCGCCAAAGTCGTAAATGATCACACTGCCATCTTCACGGAAAGCAAAGTTGCCAGGATGAGGGTCGCAATGGAAACGTTTTAAGAAGAAAATTTGTTGACCCAATGCCAAGATTAAACGGCGACCAATTTCATTGCGCACAGATAAATCCCAAGTACTTGCAGTTTCAATACTTTCGCCCTTTTCAAGGCTTAGAGTTAAGATGCGACGACTCGAATAGTCTGTGAACACTTTGGGAATAATAATTTTTGTGTCCAAAGCTTGATGGAATGTTCTAAAAACTTGTAAGTTTTGTGCCTCAATTTCGTAATTGAGTTCTTCATGTAAGCTGTCTTGAATTTCTTTAAATAAGCGATCTTGTAATTTTTTATCTACTTTTAAAACACCCATTAAGCGTAATGCCAAACGAACCTGTTTTAAGTCACTTTCACATGCTTCATCTACCCCAGGATATTGTACTTTGACCACAACTTCAGTGCCATTTTTTAACATGGCTTTGTGGACTTGACCAATAGATGCTGCTGCGAAGGGTTGTTCGTCAAAATGCAGAAAGGTTTGATCAATCGGTTTGCCTAGCTCGCGTTCTACTTGTTGTTTAATTTCGGCAAATGGCATTGCAGGTGCTTGACGTTGTAATTTAGCAATTGCTCGTGCGACTTCAGGTGGAAAGATATCTTTATATTGCGAGGCGATTTGACCAACTTTCATCACAGCACCTTTCATTTCTCCTAAGGTATCTGCAATTTGAACACCAATATCTTGGAACAGCTTACTGCGGGCTTCATTTTTTTGTTCTTCATCCGCATTAAAGTTACGAATTGAATTTGATACCGTTTTCGTCGCGATACTTGCAGTCATACTCGCAAGTTTCATAAAGCGGCGACCTGGGGTACTGGTACTTTTCGACATTCGTAACCATCCTTTAATTGGGATTAAACGTTTAATTCATTTTGATCATAGGCGACTATTGTTAAACTGCCTACTCTAATTTGTTAAGCGTTTGTTTCTACTTGGCTATTTTTAATCTTAAAATATCCAGCATGCTATCGGTTTCTTCTCAGTGGTTTTGGATTAAAATATTCTTCAATATTTTAATCGTTGTTGGATCATGAAAGTTTATCGTTATTTAACTGGTAAGGATGATGTGAATTTCTGTGCACGGGTCAGTAAAGCTTTAAATGACGGCTATGAGTTATATGGTTCTCCAACGATGACGTTTAATGGAACTGATGTCATTGTGGGGCAAGCCATCGTAAAAGAGGTTGGCAATGAATCTGAGATGTCTGAAAAGTTTCAGCAAGCCTATCAGCTTCAATCTGAGTAAAATAAAGTACACTTATAAAAAATAATGCTGTATTTAAACAGCATTATTTTTAGATAAACGCATTCAATATAAGCGTTTTTAATTTAAGCCTGACTCAACCTTTTATTGTTCATATACAGGCGCGTTAATAATAAAACACAGGCAATGGTCAGTCCAATGATCAGTCCTGTCCATACCCCAGCGGCGCCCATATCGGTATAGCGAGCCAAATAAATTCCAACAGGGAAAGCGATGATCCAGTAGGCCAGCATGGTAATCCACATTGGGCCCTTGGTATCTTGCATTCCACGTAAACAACCTGCAGCACTGACTTGCCATGCATCCATAAGTTGGTAGCCAATCGCAAATAAAATTAAATATATCGCTGCTTGGGAAACATCATAGTCACTGGTATAAACAGACACAATTTGAGGGCGTAAAATCAACAGCAGTAACATAGTGATACAGGCAAATAAGGTACTGGTCATTAATCCAACTTTCTGGACTTTTCGCATCGCATACCAATTCTTTTCGCCATAATACGTCCCTGTACGAATGGTCAGCGCTAAAGCCAATGACATCGGAATCATAAACAATTGTGATGTGATGGATAAGGCAATTTGATGTGCTGCAACGGTAACTTCACCAAGCGGACTGAGTACAATTGCACCTGTACTAAAAATACTGACCTCAAAGAAAATCGCCAAACCAATTGGTAATCCCAGTTTGAGGATACGTTTAATCAGTACGCGGTCTATTTTCTCAAACATATTTAAGGGTTGTGTAGCTTGGTAGCGTTTGGCTTTTAAAATATAAATGCTAATCGTGATGAACATGATCCACTGCAACAAAGCTGTTGCAAAACCACAGCCAGCACTTCCCAAGTGTGGAATCGGCCCAATCCCATACATAAAAATAAAATTCAGCGGAATTTGTACCACAAGTGCAACAAGGCTAATCACTGTGACAGGGCGAGGGTAGCCTAAAGCTTCTGAATAGCCGCGTAATGTTGAATACATGGTAAAAGCAGGCATACCAAAAGCAATTGCATGTAAAAACAAACTGGCTTTAGGCAATAAAGATTCAGGCACACCAACCAAAGGCAACAATAAAGGAATGATCTGTAAAACCAGCATGCCAATAATACCCAGCAATAAGGCAACCCATAAAGACTGGCGAACAATCGAAGGGATGTTTTCTGGGGTACGCGCACCGTTGGCTTCTGCCACTAAAGGTGTGGTTGCGATCATGATGCCACTAAACAGCAGCATGACTGGAATCCATAAACCTACACCAACAGCAATTGCGGCAAGATCTTCGGGAGACATATGCCCAGCCATAATGGTATCAATCAATCCAAAGCCTGCTGCAGCAAACTGAGTGATTAAAATTGGGAGCATTAAGTTAAAGAGTTGCTTTAATTCAAAGCGGGTAGTTGTGGCTTTTATCGATGCAGACACAGGAAATACTCGTTTTAAATGTGCTTAGAAAATAGATTGGTTAGCGTTGTAGAGTGAGAAGCACACCTATAAAAATCACCACGCCACCTAAAAGACGTTGCCAGTTTACTGGCGTTTTATCTGTACCCAGTAGTCCAAATTGGTCAACGATCATCGACATTGCAATTTGTCCAAAAATAATTAAGCCTGACAGGGTTAAAAAACCCAGTTTTGGTGCAGTATAAATGCTCATACTGATTGCATAAACACCTAAGCAGCCACCTAGCCAAAGATACCAAGGTATCACTGCTAAACTTGAAAGGGTTGGTCTTTGTTCAGCTTGTACAATCACCAAAATAGCGAGCAATAGTGTACCAACTAAAAAGGATAAAAGGGCAGCTTGTAATGGAGAATGCAGATATTCACGCAATTGAGTGTTAATCGCGGTTTGAAAGGTCATGGCAATCCCAATACCCATCGTAAGTGGTAAAAGGAACAATAATTGACTCGATAATTTCAGCATTCTTCTTCATCTACTTTTATTGTTAATGTTCAGTCTAAAGCAAATTGATGACTTGTTCTAATCGGATGGTAGAAGTCATGTTAAAATAATCACTCTCTAAACTTGTTCTGAGCTTTCTTTGACTGATTTAACACCTCAAAATATACCTTTGTCGCTTTATATCCATATGCCGTGGTGTGTCCGTAAGTGTCCGTATTGTGACTTTAACTCACATGCTGTACCCGATGGGAAGCTGTCTTTAGATTTAGAGCAAGAATATTTACTGGCATTGGTTGAAGACTTTAAAACCCAAGTGGATTTTGCTCAGGGACGTAAAATTCATAGTGTGTTTATTGGTGGTGGAACCCCGTCATTGATCTCTGCACAAGGTTATCAGTGGCTTTTTACCCAGCTAAAAGCTTTAGTCCCGTTTGAGCAGGATTGTGAAATTACTTTGGAAGCCAATCCAGGGACGGTTGAACATGATCCATTTGCAGATTATTTAGATGTTGGAATTAATCGTTTATCGCTTGGGGTGCAAAGTTTTAATCCTGATCATTTAACAAAGCTGGGGCGTATCCATTCCAATGATGATGCTGTTTCCGCCATTCAACATGCCAAACAAGCGGGTTTTCAACGCGTCAACGTAGATTTGATGCATGGTTTGCCAGAACAGACTTTAGAACAAGCCTTGTATGACTTAAAACTTGCAGTTGAAAATGGGGCAACCCATATTTCATGGTATCAATTGACCATTGAACCGAATACGGTTTTTTTCCGCACTCAGCCTATTTTGCCTGTAGATGATGTTCTGGAAACCATCCAAGAACAGGGTGAGCAATATTTAAAGGCCAATGGCTTTATCAATTATGAAGTGTCTGCATGGCGGAAAGAAAAACCGTCATCACATAATTTAAATTATTGGCAATTTGGCGATTATTTAGCGATTGGGGCAGGGGCACATGGCAAAATCACCCAAGCTGATGGCGTATACCGTTTTCAAAAAACCCGTTTGCCTAAAGACTACTTAGCCAAAGTGCCGGCTGAACATTTGCAATTTAAACGTATTGAAAAACAAGACATGCCTTTTGAATTTATGATGAATGCTTTACGTTTAAATGAGGGTGTTCATGCGCAAATGTATCCTGAACGTACAGGATTGAATTTGTCTGATTTAGATCAGGTGATTGGTTCATTAAAACAGCGTAAATTGATGTTAAATGATGACACACAGTTGGCATGTACAGCGCAAGGTCATGTATTTTTAAATTCTGTGCTGGAAGAGTTTCTATAAATCTACAGCACAACAATTTAGCTTTTGTTATGATCTGACTTAAAACAATAATCTATTAAAAGTTAAGGTCATCACAATGAATAAGTTTCTAATCAGTATGTTATTTGCTGTGGCAAGCATTTCACTGGCATATGCAAAAAACGTTGTACCCCAATTTAGCGACTATCCTGTGAAAGCTGTGTATACAGGCAAGACTGCGAAACTTGATCTTTCAGACCCAAGCGCCAATATGTTTCGTACTCGACTGAGAGATGCATTAACACAAAAACCAGATTTTGCCGGTGAATATGTCACCACCATGTGGGGTTGTGGTGGGGGATGTAGAGTCTATTCTTTTATCAATAAACGTACGGGTCAGCTTTTAGCGGATGGCTTTGGTGGTGAGGAACGGACTGAAGATGTGATTGCAACACGTCCAAACAGCCGTCTCTTAGTCACACAAGAAGAGCATATGGATCAAAACTATACAGTGGATAAAGTGACTACACGTTTTTATGTGCTCGAAAAAAATCGATTTAAGTTGCTTAAAACCATTACTCAACCCACATCTAAAACTCAATAGAGAGATAGGGTAGGATATGATCCTGCCTGTTCGTTCAACATCGTAACGGGTTTATTTAAATGATTGTTTAAACCTTATAATGTTTGCTTTAGAGCATCCTTGATTATTGAAAACGCGGGGGAAACCAGTTTTCTACTGGTATAAAATAAATAAAATGCTGGGTGGGTAATTGAGTATTCAGGCATGATTTCAATTAAATGCCCCTGATTGATCTGAGGACCTGCCAGATCTTGAGGAATGTACGCAATACCATAACCACATAAGCTTGCTTCTAGAATTTGCTCAATGCTGGTAAAGATCAATTGCCCTTCACCTTTAAATGCAATGTTCTGTCCATTTTCAGTAAAGGTCCAAGACAAAAGCGAATGATCTGTCAGTATTCGTACATGAAGACAAGCATGTTTTTTTAAATCATGGATCGATAGAGGCATTGTATGTTTGGCGATATAGTCAGGTGATGCAACCAAGCACATTTTGATAGGCTCGCTAATCGGAATCGCGACCATGTCTTTCTCGACTAAATTACCCAGTCGTACTCCTGCATCATAACCTTCCTTGGCGATATCAATACGTCTATTTTCTGAAATCAGCTCAATTTGAATATCTGGATAATCGAATACGATATTTTTGAGTTTTTTCCACAGATGATATTTGATGACATAATCATCTGCTGAGATTTTTACCTTTCCTACAGGTTTATCATGCATAGAGCTTAATAGTTCTAAACCAAGTGTAATATCTTCTATATTTTTACCCACCAGCTCAAATAATCGTTGACCTGCATCAGTAACTGTCAGACTACGTGTTGTGCGATTAAACAGTTTGAGTCCAATTTGCTCTTCTAAATGACAAATACTTTGGCTGATAGCAGATTGTGTCACACCAAGCTGAGCTGCAGTTTTGGTAAAATTTTTATTTTGAATCACTGCGGTAAATGTACAGAGATCATTTAAATTTGTTTTCATTATTTATAAGTATCACTAATGATAGCAATCAGATTATAGCAGCTAATTCTGTGAATGTTGCTTTGTTAAGATGTATCTATCGCAACAAAAATTAATTGGATTCAAAATGACAAATGTAAAAATCAAAGCACCGTATTGGGAAATTGCTGCAAATCTATATTTCCCTGAAAATTTTAATCAAACTGAAAAATATCCAAGCATTATCAGCGCTCATCCGATTGGGAGTTGTAAAGAGCAAACATCAGGAAATGTCTATGCTAAAGCATTAGCAAAAGCTGGCTTTGTCGTGATTGCCTTTGATGCCAGTTTTCAAGGAGAAAGTGGGGGTGAACCTCGTTCTATTGAAAATCCAACTTTACGCGTCGAGGATTTTCGTTTAGTGGCTGATTATTTGGTCACACTTAATTATGTCGATGAAAATAGAATTGGTGTGTTAGGGATTTGCGGTGGTGGTGGTTATGCATTAAATGCAGCAATGACCGAAAAACGGATTAAGGCCGTGGGTACGGTAGATGCGGTGAATTTTGGACGTCTATCACGTGAAGGGTTTAGTCAATGGAATCCATTGGAAAAGTTAGAGCTTATTGCAAAACAACGCACAGCTGAAGCGCGGGGCGAAGTACGACGAGTCGATGGTTTATTACCGAATACGGTGTCAGAAGCACAAGCCGCAGGTATCAATGATATTGATGTACTCGAAGCAACTGAGTATTACAAAACAGAACGTGGTCAACATCCTAACGGTGAATCTAAAGCATTATTTTCTCATTCAGCTGTTTCAATTGGATGGGATGCATTTCATCTAGCTGAAGTATTACTGACACAGCCATTGCTTATCATCGCAGGAGATAAAGTCGGTGGCTTTGGATCATACCGTGACAGTCTGGAAATCTATGGGCGAGCACGTTCTGAAAACAAGCAACTGCTGATTGTAGAAGGGTGGTCACATTATGATTTATATGACAAATCTGAGCCTGTTGCCCAAGCATTAGCAAAACTGATCCCCTTTTATCAAACATATCTTTAAGTTCAGGCTTTCAAGGATAGGCTTCTGCTACAAGTGAATGAATATCACTGTAGTGCAGCTTGCACTGTTATATCTTAAAAACAAAAGAGCGCCGTAGCGCTCTTTTGTTTTTCTTCTCGAAAAGTTAAATTTTAGTAATCAAAACTAAAGTGTTCTGCATCAAGTGCCATCATGGTACGAGATGGATTCACCATAGACTCAGCATGACCTTGTGAACGTGGTAATAATTGTTCAAAGTAGAAATCTGCAAGTTTGATTTTTGCTTTATAGAACTCAGGAACTTCAGCGCCGTTACCAGACGCTAATTTCTCAGAAGCGACTGCTGCTTGTTGTGCCCAGTAGTAAGCCATCATTGCATAACCAGAGAACATCAAGAAATCGACAGAAGCAGATGATACGATTTCACGGTCTTTGCGAGCTGCAAGCATGATACGAACAGTCAAAGCATTCCATTGTGCACAGATTTTGGTTAAATCCCAGGCAAAACGACGCATATATTTGTTACGTGCATGTTGACCACAGAATTTCAAGATTTCAGCGGTATATTCACGAACCACTTTACCTTTAGATGAAAGCAGCACTTTACGGCCAATTAAATCCAGTGCTTGAATACCTGTTGTACCTTCGTACAAAGTCGCGATACGCGCATCACGTGCAATTTGTTCCATGCCATGCTCTTTGATATAGCCATGACCACCAAACACTTGCATACCCAAATTCGCAGATTCAAGTCCCATTTCTGTTAAGAAACCTTTGAGAATCGGGGTATAGAAACCAAGCTTATCATCATATTCTTCAAATTTTGCTTGATCGCCTTGTAACATTGCATCAGTCATTTTATCTGCAAGCTGAGCTGCATGATAAATCATGGCACGACCGCCTTCTGCAAATGCTTTTTGAGTCAAAAGCATACGACGTACATCGGCATGGTGAATGATTGCATCAGCCACTTTATCTGGATCTTTTTTACCAGATAGAGCACGCATAGACATGCGGTCTTTTGCGTATGGTAAAGCACCTTGGAATGATAATTCCGCGTGAGCAAGGCCTTGTACAGCAGTACCAATACGTGCTGTGTTCATGAAGGTGAACATTGCATGTAAGCCTTTATTCACTTCACCAATCAGATAACCTGTTGCGCCATCAAAGTTCAATACTGCAGTTGCAGATGCACGAATCCCCATTTTGTGTTCAATAGAACCACAAGTTACAGGATTACGTTCACCCACTGTACCTTCAGCTGTAGGGATGAATTTAGGTACAATAAACAATGAAATACCTTTAGTACCTGCTGGTGCATCTGGAAGACGCGCAAGAACGATATGGATAATGTTTTCAGTTAAATCATGTTCACCGGCAGAGATGAAGATTTTTGTCCCTGTAATTGCATAAGTACCATCAGCATTAGGTTCAGCCTTAGTTTTTACTTGACCTAAGTCTGTACCACATTGTGGTTCAGTCAGACACATTGTTCCTGACCATGTACCCGCAGTCAGGTGTGGCATATAGGTATTTTTTTGTTCGTCTGTACCAAATTGCAGGATGGTATTCATACATCCCATGCTCAAACCTGGGTACATGGTGAATGACCAGTTTGCAGTCCCCATCATTTCAGATTTGATCAGGTTTAATGACATCGGCAAACCTTGACCACCAAACTCTTCAGGATAAGACAGGCCTTGCCAGCCACCTTGAATAAATTGGTTATAAGCTTCTTTAAAACCTTTTGGTGTCGTGACTTCACCATCTTTAAAATGACAACCTTCTTCGTCACCAGATTGATTCAGTGGAGAAAGTACATTTTCACAAAAATCTGCAGCACCTTCTAAAATCATATCGACAGTATCAGCATCGGCATTTTCGCCAATTGATAGTGTTTTATAATGTGCAGAATAGTCAAAAACTTCATTCATTAAAAAACGTATGTCACGGAGCGGCGCTTTATATGCTGGCATGTGTTTAATCCTAATTTAAAAATAGTTTTGGATTTTCAATCTATAGCTTCATTATTCATAATCATATGGGAATTACATTGATAAGACTCTCTAAAAAAATTGTCAGAAATGCGAATTTGGTAGAAAAAGCACATGTGAATTTGTTGATTTTTTGATAGTCTTGTACACTTTGTTTTTTATTGTTTCATTGTTATTTTTATTGTCATTATAATATTCAAGTGGGTAGATCTATCATGCATTTAAAAAAATTAACATTGTGTCTATTGGGTTTGAGTTTATCAGCATGTTCTACACATGTGATTAAAAGCAATGCTTTAAATGCAGATCAAGACGCTCCGCAACGTGCAATTCAAGGCTTTAATGCCTTATATGAATATCCAAATTTTGATTACCGTGGACAAGTCAAGGTTCGACTTGATAGCGTTCAGAAAGCCAACACAGCTGATACAAAGCAATTAGATCCTACAATTGAAAAAAAGGTCAATCAATACCTGAAAGATCAAAAAATCAAGTTAACCGATGCGCAAAAAAAAGACCTTTATCAAGCAATTGCTAAACAGGACTCAAAGTATTTTAGTCGCTTTGCTGGTATGGGCGCAGATGTTGTACAAAATATCGTGAATGATTTGCAGATTCGTTATGATGGAACGGTAAATTATCGTCAGAAAATGGCATCATTTAACTTAGAGACACAGTATAAAAAACCCAACCTCTCTGTGGAAATGCGTGTTCCTACAGTGTTGGATCTGAATAATTATAAATTCTATACCCATATTTTTTCTTTAATGCCTTATTTGGCCAATTCACAAGATCAGGATAAATATGCCTATTATGATTTTTCTAAATACAAAGATGATATTGCCAAAGTAAATGGAAAAGCCTTGGTTGAGTTCCTTAAACAATCAGGCGCAACCTCTTATTTGATCGCTTCTCCGAATCAAATTGAAAGTCTTGCGGTGAGTTCAGCTGAGAAGCAAGCGGGTGTGGTTGAAAAAATTCGCTTAAATACCAGCATTGAAGAAATGTTTTTGCAAGGGCAATTGTATTCTACAGTGAATCGTCAATATTTCATGAATTCAGTGCTTGGATTGAGCCCTACAAATATTGCAAAACTCTTAGATACTGCTGGAGAAAGCCAATCAAGCGATGCTGCTAACGAGGCGGCACAAGCTGCAATGAAAGCAGTAGAAGAAGCCTCAGCGGGGATCAATACTGATGATGCGGGAGTGGCTGATGCCGCTAGCGCCATGTATCAACTTTATAGTGCAGTCAATCGTCAATCTCATGAAGCGTCTGAAGAAGAGGTGGACGCTGTTTATGCAGATGCACAAGACGCGGCTAAAAAAGCAGTTGAAGATGATGAAGACTATGCCACTAGCCAAGCTTCCGATGCTGCTGAGCAGGAAGATGACAATGTTGAAGCTGAGTCTGAAGACGCATCAGCAGAGCGTCAGAAAATTTTAACTGAACAACAATGTGAAGACTTAACAAAAGCAAAAGCTCATCCACGTTTTGGTGATGTGGAATATTGTCAGTATCATTATGAAATTGATGTTTTAAGTGCTGAAGCAAAGGATGATGCATCTTCAGCCAGTAAAGCTTTACAGCAGCAAAGTAATGCAGCGCTTGTCAAAACCTTTACAGGCTATGCGAAAGACCAGTTGGTTGATGCTCAACAATTTAAACAATTGTGGAATCAACATCATACTGAAGTTGAAGCCAGTTTGCCGCCTAAAAATAAACGTAATCCTTTAATCGTTGATCTGTCTTTAGATAACAAAGGCCGGGCGGTAAAAGCAGATTATGATTTGGGTGTGGATTTTGATAAATTAAATCGTAAACTGAATGTTAAGATGGATATGCAATTCCTTAATTATGGAAATGCCAGCAAGATCGACCAGAGTGTTTTACAGCAAGCCAAACCATTTAAAGATATCTTTAAAGGCAGCATTATGGAGCAAGCTGTAGGCGGTATTGCGGGTGTTTCAGGTGATACAGGCAGTCGTTCAGAACAAAAATACTTAACTTTAGATGAGCGGTTAGCGCAGTTGGCTGAACAAGTTTATACACAAACGGGTTCTTATGAAAAAACCTATAAAGCCGTATTTATTGCCAAACTGACTGCAGAAAAACCTGAGCTAATCAAACAATATTCTGCTCAAGATTTACAGGAAATTGCAGCGATTTATGCTTATTCTTATTCTGATGAAGAGATTTACAATCCGAAAGGTCAGGCTTTAAAACAGATCCAAGCTTTACAGAAAAAGCATCATTTGGAAGACGACCACCAATATGATGATGGACTTGGAAATTCTGTTGATGAGATCGTAGCTAAAGTCTGGAAAGATAAACAAAGTGTTTTAGAAATTCAGAATTTAGTCAAGAAATACAAAACCACTGAAGCCGTTTTTGCGCAATATTATATGCAGAAGTTTGAAGCAGAAAATGAGATTGAAAAAGGGCAACGCGCTGATTTTATCAAAACAGCGAAGATTTTAGCCAAGTCTTATACTGCATTTAAACGCAATAAATTTAACGATCAGGTTGTAGCTGGCTTGGATCAAGACGCGACTGAATTTATTGATTATGATTTATTTAAGCAAACCTATCAGATCTTGAGTGATGCCAAGTTAAAGTAATTGGTCTTGGTTTGGTTAAAAAGAACCTCAATTGAGGTTCTTTTTTTATGGATTTTTTAAACAAAGATACATCCATGATTAAAGAAAATCTTTTAAATTTGGACGAACCCCATTCCAAATATAAAATGCTTCGATGGCTTGCCCAACCAACATACCGAAGCCTTCTGAGCTTGGAACCTGACGCGCTTTGGCTTGATCGATAAAACTTGAAGGTTTGCCATAGGCCATTTCATAAGCATGGTGAAAGGTTAAGGTTTCAGGAAGAATCAGTGCATCACCCGTTAAGCTTGCCGAAGTCGCATTGATAACAAGATCAAATTGCCCATCTAATTCATCTAGGCTACAAGCGGAAAGTTTTGCTTCAGGAACAGCGCTTTGTAAATCGGCCACCAATTGTTCTGCACGTGAACGGGTACGGTTGGCAATCACAATTTTTTTAGCCCCCGCTTTTACCAGAGGGTAAACCACGCCGCGAGTTGCACCACCCGCTCCAATAATCAAAATATCTGTGTTTTCTAAAGTCCAGTCTAATGCTTTAATCGCATCGACTAAACCTTGTCCATCTGTATTGTCACCATGCAATACACCGTTTTCCATCCAAAGCGTATTGACCGCCTTGGCGATTTTTGCACGTTCTGTCAGTTGTTGGCATAAGGCAAAAGCTTGTTCTTTAAATGGCACAGTAACATTCATACCTACGCCATTGTGAGCAAAGAATTCAGTTACACTTGCAGTAAAGCCATCGAGTGGGGCAAGACGTTTTACATAGTTGAGATCAATACCAGTCTTTTCTGCAAAGGCATGGTGTAGTTCAGGTGAACGAGAGTGTTCAATCGGATTTCCAATGACTGCGAATAGTTTACTCATGCCAAATGTCCAAGTATTGATTGTGTTGATTTTTAGAGAATGTCGACAATATACGTGAAAATGGATGATACAACCAAACTATATGCAGTTTAGCTTATGCTAAAATTTGAATAAATTGATGATTTAGAGCGCTTTTTTAATCGCGCTAAAGCTGGTTTTTAAGAGGAAGGTTTTTTGGGAAATGTTGTGCTTTAAAAAAGATGCTTATGGATTGCAAACTGACTCTAAGAAGTCAAGAAAAATCATAGCAAAAACAACAAGAAAGCCAGCAGATAAAACAACACTAGAAGTAATTGAGATGCTGTCAGAGAGATGGTTGTTAGAGATAATGGTGGTTGAAATGGAACATGCTAATAAAAATAAAATACTGAATGAAAGTGTAACCTTGTGATTTTCTAATAAATTCCTCATACCTACCTCTGGTTTCTACCGCTATAATAATCTTTAAACGCTAAGACTTTATCAAAAAATTAAGGAAATTTTAAGGTTGGTATCTTAGTCAGGTTTGAGCATATATTAAATTAAAAAAGTGTCCTTATCGTGAATTATTCTCATTTTAATTGTGAGTAAATCTTTCAAGCGCTATCCTCTCAGAAGGATTCATCGGTATACGTTAAAAAGCTATCTTGAATGCAAGATAGCTTGGTCACGATGAAAGCTAAATGGCGAGAGATTATTTTAATATCGACAACCAATCTTTAGGTTTTAAATAATGAGCAGTGAGACGTTTTTCTGGGCTGTTTTCATCCCATTCTGGGCGATAAGACCATGCTGCAAGCGGTGGCATACTGACCAGAATAGATTCAATTCGACCACCAGTTTGTAAGCCAAATAAGGTGCCACGATCATAAACCAAATTATATTCAACATAGCGACCGCGACGATACAATTGGAAGTCTCGTTGGGCTTGTGTAAATGGTTTATCCTGATTTCTTTGAAAAATAGGCAAAATAGCATTTAAATAACCATTTGCGACCGCTTGGATATATTCAAAGCACTTTTCAAAATCCCATTGATTTAAATCATCAAAAAACAAACCACCAATACCACGTTGTTCATCACGATGTTTTAAATAGAAGTAATCATCACACCATTGTTTATGTTCAGCATAAATTTCTTCACCAAACGGTGCGCACAGGTCGAATGCTGTTTGGTGCCAAGATAAAACGTCTTCATCATTGGGGTAAAAAGGTGTGAGGTCAAAACCCCCACCAAACCACCAAATTGGTGCTTGCCCTTCGGGTTCTGCAACAAATAGTCGTACATTGGCGTGAGATGTGGGAACATTGGGATTTGTTGGGTGAATGACCAAAGAAACCCCCAAAGCTTGTGCTTTGGCTCCAGCGATTGCCGGATGGCGTTCTGTTGCTGAAGCTGGCAGTTTGGAAATGTTGATGTGAGAAAACATCACCCCGCCTTTTTCGATCACAGTACCATTTTGTAGAACACGTGAACGACCACCACCTCCTTCAGGGCGTTGCCAGTCATCAATTTCAAATGTTGCAGTGCCGTGGCCTATTTGTTCTTGTTGCTCTAGGGCAGAGCAGATTCGAGCTTGTAAATCTGTCAGGAAATCACGAACACGTTGAATATCTGCAGAAGTCGGGTTTTGCATGATCATCCTCGAAGGAGAATTGAAAAATTTTCTACATCAAAACATAAAACGCTAAAAAAACAAAACCAAGTCATTATAAAGACATGTTTTGAACATGGTGTGAATGAATCGAATGAGCCTAAAAAATCTGTGGGTATCACGGATACATGCTAGGCAATCCCGAGCAATTCGCTAGGTTGAAATCTATCCTTCAGCTCAGCACAATGTATTGAGGATAAATTCAATTTTTGGGTTTATTGCATTTTGAATGTTAATTGCGTATCGAGCAGTGAATATGAGTTGTTCTTTGATTCAAAAATACAATGTTGCTGGACCCCGTTATACCAGTTATCCAACGGTTCCATATTGGGAGGAGGCATCATTTTCGCTGCAACAATGGAAACAGACCTTAAAGTGCTCTTTTGATGAGTCTAATCACGTTGAAGGCATCAGTCTTTATATTCATTTACCATTTTGTGAAAGTCTATGTACATTTTGCGGATGCCATAAAAAAGTCACCAAACGGCATGATGTTGAACAACCCTATATTCAAGCCGTTTTAAAAGAATGGGACTTATATTGTCAGTTGTTAGCAGACAGACCCATCATTAAAGAAATCCATTTGGGTGGCGGGACACCAACATTTTTTTCAGTTGAGCATTTACAACAATTAATTCAAGGTATTTTAGCCAAAGCCAATATTGCAGATGGTTATGAATTTAGTTTTGAAGGGCATCCCAATAATACCACGCGAGATCATTTACAAGCCTTGTATGAGCTTGGCTTTCGCCGTGTCAGCTATGGGGTGCAAGACTATAATGAGACTGTTCAGAAGGCTATTCATCGTGTGCAACCTTTTGAACATGTAGAAAGAGTGACGCAATGGGCAAGAGAGATTGGTTATACATCGATTTCACATGATCTGGTTTTTGGTTTGCCATTTCAAAATTTAGCAGATGTGTTGCATACCATTGATTTGACGAATACGTTAATGCCAGATCGCTTGGCTTTTTATAGTTATGCGCATGTGCCTTGGATTAAGGGCAACGGACAGCGTGGGTTTAAAGATCATGATGTACCTAAAGATGGGATGAAGCGAACGCTGTATGAGGAAGGGAAAAAGCAACTTTTAGCGCATGGTTATCATGAGATTGGGATGGATCATTTTGCTTTAGATCGAGATGAGATGTATCAAGCATTTCATGCAGGTACTTTGCATCGTAATTTTATGGGTTATACCTCATCAAAAACACAAGTCATGATCGGATTGGGCCTATCTTCAATCAGTGATAGTTGGTATAGCTTTGCACAGAATGAGAAAAATTTAGATGCCTATTACACTTGCCTTGAAAATGATGAGATTCCTGTGGTCAAAGGGCATGTGTTAAGTGTCGAAGATTTAAAGATTCGTCAGCATATTTTGAATTTGATGTGTACTTTTCAAACCTCTTGGTCAGATCAAGCGATGGATTTTGTTGAACGTGGTGATGTGATTCAACAGCTTGTTGAAATGCAGCATGATGGTTTATTGAACATTGAAGCGGATCGGATTGTGATCACGGAGCAAGGGAAGCCTTTTGTTCGAAATATTTGTATGGCGTTTGATTTACATTTAAAGCGTAGAAAGCCTGAAACACAAATTTTCTCGATGACGATTTGATTATATTTTACAAAATATTGTATTTAAAAATTTAGATGAAGAAGTGTAGATGATTCCTTTCTTTTCAGGGATGAAAAGAAACAAAAATCCTTTGTTGGGCAAAGGGGACTCCTGTCACCCTTGCCCAACGGCGACATCCCTGTCGCCATCCGCGATAGCAAAACCTTTCTTGATGTTTTATTTATAAAAATTAGTGAATTAATAGAGAGGTTATGGTTTTACTGATTTCTTTTGTTCAATTAACTTATTAATGACTTCACCATATACCCAAGTATTTAAAATACCATCTGAGCTTTCTAGGCCAATAATATCTAAAAATTTTTCATAGCTAACAGCAACTTGTTCTCTATCATCTGTATCTAGGCTATATGGGTCAATTTGATTGAGTTTTTGCTTTAATTGAGGATTTTTGATCCCAGCATATAAAAAATGGTCTTGTTGTTGGAACTGTCTTAATTGTTGAATGATTACAGATTGGGCTTTTGAATCAGATGCCTGACACTATGCGCTGAGTTAAAGGAGACTGATTGCAAATAAAATTGAGCTTAATTTCATTAGTTCAGTCTCCTATTATTTAACTTAGTGATTATTTAAAAATCATCTTTCTCATACATATGTGACATACGATCATGTTTGGTTTTTAAATAATCTTCATTGAACTTATTTAATCCCACTGTCAACGGTACACGGTCTAATACATCAATACCTAAATCTGTTAAAGCTTTTAATTTTAATGGATTGTTGGTAATGAGTTTAACTTGTTTGACCTGTAAATGATCAAGCATGATGCTACACATATCATATTTACGTGCATCAGCTGGTAGGTTTAACAATAAATTTGCATCAACGGTATCATGCCCTTGATCTTGCAAAGCATAAGCACGGATTTTATTGGTCAAGCCAATACCACGACCTTCTTGGCGCAAATATAAAATCACACCTTGGCCTGCATCATTCATCATTTTCATGGTGTTGTGCAATTGAGGGCCACAGTCACATTTTAATGAACCAAAGGCATCGCCAGTTAAACATTCTGAATGAATACGAACTAAAACGGGGTTTGTAGGCGCGATTTCTAAACCCTTAGAAAGAGCAACATGCTCTTCACCTGTTTGTGGATCTTGAAATACAGAAATTTTAAAATCACCATAAGCAGTGGGTAATTTTGAAGTGGCAACAAACTCTATTGACACAGAATCTTCCATCTATTTGTTTAGAAATTGGCTAAAGTATAGCGTAATGCTTGGACATTGGTAGGTTTGTAAAGCATGTTTTTATAGATAACATTGCTATAAAAATTTCTTTTTTGTATAAAGCACACGATAATAGTTGATATATAGATAGATTATTCATGATAATTGACACCAAGAGCACACTTGCTGACTTGGAAGTTCCAATGACGCATCATTATAAATGTGGCTGATTGAATGTGATATCATTGGTTCTCACAATCATGCTAACCCGTTTACCTAGCTAGATTTGCCAGGCTTTAGAAGGCTTTGCCACATATGTTGTATACCGAAATACCTAGTCATCGTCCTGTTACGCCTTTGTTGAATGAAATTAATCATCCTCAACAATTACGTCAGTTTGAGCAAAGCCAATTGCCGCAGGTCGCAGACGAATTGCGTCAATTTATTTTGTATGCTGCTGGACAAAGTGGCGGGCATTTTGGTGCAAACCTTGGCGTTATAGAATTAACAGTTGCCTTACACTATTGTTTTGAAACACCACGGGATCGTTTAGTTTGGGATGTGGGCCATCAGGCTTATCCACATAAAGTCCTTACAGGACGCCGTGAGCAATTGATGACCATCCGTTCTAAAGATGGATTGGCGGCTTTTCCAGCGCGTGATGAATCTGAATTTGATACCTTTGGTGTAGGACATTCATCGACTGCAATTTCTGCTGGCTTGGGTATGGCCTTGGCACGTCGTTATCAAAAAGATCCTTGTGAAGTTGTTGCTATCGTTGGTGATGGTGCGATGACTGCTGGAATGGCATTTGAAGCCATGAATGATGCAGTGGCGCATAATGCTGATTTGATGGTGGTACTCAATGACAATGATATGTCGATTTCATGTAGCACGGGTGGTTTTGCAAAGCATTTAGCTGCAATTTGGGAACAAGGGCAATTCATCAATATTGATGAAGAAGGGCAAGCTTTTGTACAGGATTGCCCTGAATGGAACTACAACTCTCGTTTACATCAATCTGCGACTGATGCTGCGGATAATCTATTTAAAGCCATTGGTTTTGATTATTTTGGCCCATTTGATGGACATGATGTGGAGCAACTGGTACAAGTCTTTAATGCGCTGAAAAAGCGTAAAGGGCCACGTCTGATCCATGTCTATACCGTGAAAGGTAAGGGTTTTGCACCTGCTGAAGCGGATCAAATTAAATATCATGCGATTGGCAAAATTAATGCTTCAGCAACTAAAAATCTAGCGCCAAAATATTCAGATGTATTTGGGCAATGGCTTTGTGATGAAGCTGCACAAGACGACAGATTACTCGCAATTACGCCTGCCATGTGTGAAGGCTCAGGCATGGTACAGTTTGCTAAACAATTTCCAGAGCGTTACTTTGATGTTGCAATTGCAGAACAGCATGCAGTGACATTAGCTGCGGGTATGGCATGTGAAGGATTGAAGCCAGTTGTGGCAATTTATTCAACCTTTCTGCAACGCGGTTATGACCAACTGATTCATGATGTTGCTTTACAAAATCTTGATGTGACCTTTGGTATTGATCGTGCAGGTTTAGTCGGCGAAGATGGTCCTACGCATGCTGGTGCGTATGACTATGCTTATATGCGTACCGTACCCAATATGGTGATCATGGCGCCAAAAGACGAAAACGAATGTCGCCAAATGTTGCATACAGCATATCTATACAAAGGCCCAACTGCAGTACGTTATCCACGCGGTAACGGTTTAGGTGTAGAAATTCAACAACAGTTGATTGAGCTGGAAATTGGTAAAGCTGAAGTATTGTTAGAACTCAATACTGAACACGAAGAAGGAATCACAATTTTAGCCTTTGGTAGTCGTGTTCAACCTGCGCTTGAATCAGCAAAACAGCTGGCACCAAAGTTGGATATTGCAATTCGTGTGATCAATATGCGTTTTGTGAAACCATTGGATGAACAGATTATTCGTGATTTGGCAGACAAAACTCACTTATTTGTAACTGTTGAAGAACATGCGGTGATGGCGGGTGCGGGTAGTGCGGTCAATGAGTTCTTGGCACAGGCGCAAATTGTGAAGCCAATTTTAAACCTAGGTTTACCTGATGAATTCCTCGCACAAGCAAGCCATTCTGAAATGCTTCAAGACTGTGGTTTAGATGTAAAAGGTATTCAAAACTCGATTGAACAGGCTTGGTTAAAGCTGGTACAACACGTTTAAGCTCATGTAAAAGTTAAAGTTGTAAAATTTTAGCAACAAAATTTCCCAAAAAGCGCCGATATTTGCTAAAATGTCGGCGCTTTTATGCATTATTCTTTATCAGTATCTTCAAATTTGTAGTGGGTGTTCAATGGAACCTATGGTGGTGATGGCTGCGCGTGCGGCTCAGTTAGTTGGTCAAGAGCTTTTAAAAGCGCATCAAAATCGTCATAAACTCGATCTACAAGTCGAAGAAAAAGGTATTGATGGTCCAGTGACTCGTGTAGATCGTTATATCGAGCAGTTGACTATTGATACGCTTCGTAAAAGTTATAAAAATCACAGCTTCCTTGGTGAAGAGTTTGGACTACAAGAAGGTAAAGGTCACGATGCCGATTGGTGTTGGGTGATTGATCCTCTTGATGGTACTTTAAACTTTATCAATGCTTTTCCACATTTCTGTGTATCTATTGCAGTTCAACATAAAGGTGTAACTCAACACGGTGTTATCTATGACCCTGTGAAAGATGAGCTATTCTCTGCAAGCCGTGGTCGTGGCGCAATGTTGAATCAACGTCGTATTCGTGTGAATGTTAAAGACAGTCTTGAAAATACCTTTATGGGTGTGGGTCATGCTTACCGCGCTAAACGTAATGGTGAGATTGTTTCTTATGCGAAAAACCATTTTGAATCATTATTAAATGTAACTGAAGCTGGCGCACAATATCGTCGTGCGGGTTCTGCTGCATTGGACTTGGCTTATGTTGCAGCTGGTCGCTTAGATGGTTATTTTGAACTCGGTTTAAAACCTTGGGATATCGCAGCAGGCGAGCTTATGGTGAAAGAAGCGGGT
Source organism: Acinetobacter sp. CE-15 (assembly GCF_051059255.1). Taxonomy (NCBI): domain Bacteria; kingdom Pseudomonadati; phylum Pseudomonadota; class Gammaproteobacteria; order Moraxellales; family Moraxellaceae; genus Acinetobacter; species Acinetobacter sp. CE-15. Next base: position 433,122 of record NZ_CP192737.1, read on the forward strand.
GGTACAGTCGTTGATGCTCGTGGTGGTTCAGATTCTATGGAAAATGGTCAAGTGATTGCGTGTTCTATGAAAATGTTAAAACCATTGATGCAAGCTGTTGTTCCTGCTTGGGGTGAAGCTGCGAAGTAATTTATACTTGTGTAGATTGAGTTTTAAAAAGCCTTCATCTTTATGAGGGCTTTTTTATGGGTTGCGATTTAATGCGATACTATTAATACGAAATATCGTCGTTTAAACATTGATGATTGCAAGACCTAGCGAATAGTACTGATATAAAAATAATACAACTTATTGGGGAAGTTAAGAGCACATATCATTGGCAAACCAATACGATTATTCTAAGCGAGTTTACCGTGGAGTGTTTAGGGGGAGCTGTAGCAGATATTCTTGAGGATGAAAGTTTAGCTGTAGATCAAGTTTTTTATTTAATTCCTGAATATAATGAATGACTTAACACAATACAGGAAAAAACAATAAAACTTCGTGACATTATTATAAATTCTGCTATACTCTGCGCACGCACTAAATTTCGTTCATTACCTGAACATTTCTCTTCTATATTGTGTATGCGCGTCCGGTCCAAAGAGAGGACAATATTTCGCGCCCCACCCAATCGCTTAAGCGATTCCTTCAGGTTGCGGCTGTTATCAAATGTGCGTTATACGCATCGTCGTTCTCGGATCGCCGCTGATTCTATATTTTCAGCGATTATTGCTGTGCCGCTTTTTGCCGATGTCCATCAGACCATATATTAATGGAGCACCCACATTAGGGTGAATATCTCTATGAGCAAAACTTTTGCTGAATTTTCATTAGACGAGTCGCTACAGAAAGCACTCGAGAGTCTTGGTTTTACTACGCCGACTCCTGTTCAAGAACTATCTATTCCAGCGGCTTTAGAAGGAAAAGACCTTCTAGTATCAAGCCAAACTGGTTCTGGTAAAACTGCTGCATTCTTACTCCCTACGTTAAACGCTTTAGCTGGTCAAGATACTTTTGTACCATTTAAAGATCGTATGAAAGCAGTAACTCAACCAAATATCTTGGTGATTTCACCTACTCGTGAACTTGCACAACAAGTATGTCAAGATGCGATTGCATTTGTACGCCATATGAAAGGTGTACGTGTTGCAGCAATCATGGGTGGTATGCCTTTTGGTAAGCAAATCCAACAATTAAAAGGTGCACAAGTTGTTGTTGCGACTCCAGGTCGTTTACTTGATCTTGTAAACCGTCGTCAAATTAAACTTGATTTAGTTGATGCTTTAATCGTCGATGAAGCTGACCGTATGCTTGACTTAGGTTTCTCTGAAGACCTAGAAGCTATCAGCGATTTAGCTTTAAATCGTAAACAAACATTAATGTTCTCTGCAACATTTGCACCACGTATCATTAATCTTGCTGAACGCATGATGAACGAACCTGAACGTATTGCAATTGAAACAGGTCATTCTACAAATACTGATATTACCCAAACTTTACATTGGACTGATGGCTTTGAGCATAAGAAAAAATTGCTTACGCATTGGTTAAATGAAGAAGACGTAGATCAAGCAGTTGTATTTGCTTCAACTCAAGAAGATACAGATATGCTTGCTGAAGAGCTTGCAGAAGCTGGTCTTTCAGTTGTTGCGCTTCATGGTGCTATGCCACAAACTGTACGTAACCGTCGTTTACGCAGTATCCGTGAAGGTCGTGCAAAAATTCTTGTTGCTACAGACGTAGCTGCTCGTGGTCTTGACGTACCAACAATCTCTCACGTAATTAACTTCGGTCTTCCAATGAAGAATGAAGATTATGTGCATCGTATTGGTCGTACAGGTCGTGCGGGTCGTACTGGTAAAGCAATCACTTTAGCAACTTACCGTGAACGCGGTAAAATCCGTGCTTTAGAAGATTATTTAGAAGCGCGTTTAAGTGTTTCTGAAATCGAAGGTTTAGAGCCATCTCCACCTCCAGCTCGCGGTAGTCGTGATGGTGGCGGTCGTGGTCGTAGTAACGGTGGCGGTCGTCGTGAAGGCGGTCGTGGCGGTTTCGGCGGTGGTCGTCGTTTTGAAGGTGAATCAAACTTCAAACGTCGTGAAGGCGGTGATGATCGTCCACGTCGTAGCTTCGATGACAAACCACGTGGTGATCGTCCATCTTATGGTGATGACCGTCCTAAGCGTGATTTTGGTGATCGTCCACCACGCCGTGAAGGTAGTTTTGGTGATCGTCCACAACGTTCATTCGGTGGCGAAGATCGTCCTAAGCGTGATTTTGGTGATCGTCCACCACGTCGTGAAGGTGGCTTCGGTGACCGTCCACAACGTTCATTCGGTGGTGAAGATCGTCCTAAGCGTGATTTCAACTCTGATCGTCCACGTCGTGAAGGTGGTTTTAACGATAAACCTCGTTTTAACTCGAATGATGACAACCGTGGCAACAGCGTAGATTACAAACCACGTCGTGAAGGCAGTTTTGCTGATCGTCCTAAGCGTGATTTTGGTGATCGTCCACCACGTCGTGAAGGTGGTTTCGGTGACCGTCCACAACGTTCTTTCGGTGATGATCGTCCTAAGCGTTCATTCGGTGGTGAAGATCGTCCAAAGCGTGAATTTAATTCAGATCGTCCTAAACGTGCGTTTGGCGGTGAAGATCGTCCTAAGCGTGAATTTGGTGGTGAAGACCGTCCAAAGCGTGAATTCAATGCAGACCGTCCGCGTCGCAAATTCAACGATTAATTAGATATTTTTAATAAAAAACCAGCCTTCAGGCTGGTTTTTTATTGCAAGTTGAAAAGTATTTGGTAGAATAAAGTGTGACATAGTTCAATTTATTTAATAAAACAGTTAGACTTAACTTATGAAAAATTGAATCTAATAAAGTTGATGATTTCTTTGAGGTAATTATGTTATATATGTTCTCACTTTTATTGATCTCAAATGTTGGGTACTTTTTTTATAGCCTGCTTTTTAGATAATCTATTTGCTCATTAAATAAAATTTAAAAGTAAAAAACTAAAAAATAGCCCAACAAACATTGTTTATAAAGATGAATATTCTTTATGATTTTTTATTATCTTTTAATTACAAAACATATAGATATTTAAGAGTATAGTATGTGGGCTGATAAATGCAGGAAAAAGTTCAGCTATGAATAAACACAGTCATTCCGAAGCTGAAGCTTTAATTGAAGTCAAAAATTTAAGTTTTAACCGAGGTGAACGCGTTATCTACGATAATGTGAGTTTGCAGATTCGTCGTGGGCAGATTACCGCAATCATGGGACCATCTGGAACAGGTAAAACAACCTTGTTACGGCTCATCGGTGGTCAGCTTAGCCCAGATGCTGGTGAAGTACGACTTGATGGGAAAAACATTGCTTCGATGTCACGTAATGAGCTTTTTGCTGCACGTGCGCGTATGGGGATGTTATTTCAGAGTGGTGCGTTATTTACCGACATGACCGTCTATGAAAATGTTGCTTTTCCAATTCGCGCACATACAAAATTACCAGAAAATTTAATTGCTGAGTTGGTGGCACTAAAATTAGAGTCGGTTGGTTTGCGTGGTGCTGAAAAGTTGATGCCCGCAGAACTTTCTGGCGGGATGAATCGACGCGTGGCGCTTGCTCGTGCGATTGCGCTTGATCCAGATTTGATTATGTATGACGAACCTTTTGCTGGGCAAGATCCGATCGTGATGGGGGTTTTGACCCGATTAATTCGATCATTACGTGACGCTTTAGATCTAACAACAATTATTGTTTCACATGATGTTGATGAAACATTATCAATTGCTGACTATATTTATGTTGTGGCTGAAGGTAAGGTGCAAGGCGAGGGGACACCTGAGCAATTGCAACAGCACGCTTCTCCATTTGTACAGCAATTCTTAACAGGTTCGGTTGAAGGTCCTGTTGATTATCAATTTAGTCATCAAGCCTATTTAAGTAATGAGGTTAGTTCATGAATGCTATTGCCTTATTGGGTAGACGCGTTCTAGAACGTGTTCAGGGCATTGGTGTTGCAATGCTCATGTTGTTGCGCATTTTATTCTCTTTGCCAACAATACTTGGTGTAAAACTTTTCATTTATCAGATGTATCGAGTAGGCGTACTGTCTTTATTGATCATTGCTGTATCTGGGCTGTTCATCGGTGCAGTACTCGGTTTGCAGATGTATAACATCTTGGTCACTTTTGGTAGTGAAGCCATGTTGGGCGCAGCTGTGGCTTTAACCTTGTTGCGTGAACTTGCGCCTGTTGTGGCTGCCTTGCTTTTTGCTGGTCGTGCTGGCTCTGCTTTGACTGCTGAAATTGGCCTAATGAAGGCAACTGAACAATTATCCAGTATGGAAATGATTGGTGTTGATCCGTTAAAGCGTGTGATTTCTCCACGTTTATGGGCTGGTATTGTCAGTTTGCCGATGCTGTCTGTGATCTTTGCTGCGATTGGTATTATGGGTGGCAAAATGGTCGGTGTAGATTTTCTCGGCGCAGATGAAGGCTCGTACTGGAGTGGTATTCTGAGTAGCACTCAGTTTATGAAAGATGTGTTTAACGGGACCATCATTAAAAGTTTAGTATTCGCTTTAATTTGTACTTGGATTGCGGTGTATCAAGGTTATGCTTGTGAACCAACATCTGAAGGTATCGCAACATCTACGACACGTACTGTTGTGTATTCATCGTTATGTGTTTTAGGTTTTGATTTCGTGTTGACTGCGGTCATGTTCGGAGGTGTTTAATGAAATCACGTGCTAGTGAGCTGACCGTCGGTATTTTTGTCATCATTTTTGGTCTTGCTCTATTCTTTTTAGCCATGAAAGTGAGTGGTTTGGTCGGTACAAACTTAAAAGACAGTTATGAAATGACTGCAACATTCGACAATGTGAATGGTTTGAAACCGCGTGCAAAAGTGACCATGAGCGGTGTTAAAATTGGACAAGTTGATGCAATTACACTTGATCCTGTGACACGTCATGCAACGGTTAAATTCGATTTGGATGGTTCATTGACAACCTTCAATGCAGAACAGTTGAAGAAAGTAAAAGAAAATGCGCTAGGTGATTTACACTACAGTGCTGATTATCAGGCTGCGACACCTGAGAAACAAAAAGAAATGGAAACGCAACTGTTAGGTAACATGAAATCCATCACAAATATTGATGAAGATGCTTACATAATGGTCGCAACCAATGGTCTTTTAGGCGAAAAATATTTGAAAATCGTACCAGGTGGCGGCATTAACTACATTAAACGTGGTGAAAGCATTGAAAACACCCAGGGTACGATGGATCTAGAAGATTTGATTACCAAATTTATTACGGGTGGTGCAGGAAAATCATCAACTGGCACATCGGAAGCTAAAGATGCATCTGCATCCACTGAAACAACTGATGCTCAAACTTCATTTGTTGAATAGGCATTAGAGGAGTTATTGAAAATGAACATGCTGTTAAAACAAACTTTTACTGCAACTATTTTGGCAACTATGGTGGCGACTGCAGCTCAAGCTGCTCCAGCAGAAGCACCACCAGTATTTGTTAAACGTGTTGCTGATGGCCTGATTTCGCGCTTAAAAGCAGATCAAGGTAAATTGCAAAACCCTGCTACTGTGAAAGCGATTGTTCGCCAAAACCTTGATCCTTATGTGGATGGTCAAGCGTTTACACGTATTGTGATGGGAACTTATGCAAATAGCAGTACCCCTGCTCAACGTGCGCAATTTGAACAAAATTTCCGTAATACGTTGATTGAGAATTATGGTAGCGCATTTGCAAAGTATTCAAATCAATCGTATTCAATGCGTCCGTATAAGGCAACCAACAGCAAGTTTCCTGTCGTTACTTTAGACTTCAATAACAATGGCGAAAAGATCCCTGTATCTTTCCAATTGTCTGATGCAGGTAGCCAATGGAAAGTACGTAATTTGAATGTGTCTGGTATCGATCTAGGTTTGCAATTCCGTAACCAATTTGCTGCGAACGTGCAACGTAACGGCGGTAATATTGACAAAGCAATTGCAACATTCAAGCCTGATGCAGACGCTGCTGTTAAGAAGTAAGCTCATAACATAGATAGGTGCAAGCGAGTGATTGAATTTAAAAATCAGGAATTATATGTTAGCGGTAAAATTGCTTACGAGAATGCTGAAAGCTATTATTTAAATGGTTTGAGAGTGATTCAAAATGAGAGAAATTTTCCAATAACTGTGAATCTATCACAGCTTGAACATGGCAGTACCCTTGCTTTATCTGTGTTTGTGCAGTGGTTACGTCAAACACCAAATCTTCAGGGGCTGCAGTTTAAAGCAGTGCCTGAAAAGATGATGAAAATTATTCAAGCTTGCCATTTGCAAGATGACTTGAAATTAATTTAGCATATGCAATATTGATGTAAAAAAGCACCTAAAGGTGCTTTTTTATTGACTCATTTTTCTTTCTGCATTGAGCAGTGCTAAATCTCAACTCAATCCAATAAGGGGAATGGAGTATTTAAATCCATTTCTTCCATCTAAAGTAAGCCAAAGGCCCCACAAAGAAAGCAATTAAGATGCTAATCACCACATAAAAGCTCCAGTGGCCATGGGCAAAAGGCAGAATCTCAGTGTTCATCCCATAAATACTGGCAATCAACATCGGTGGCGCAAGCATACTGGGTAAGATGGAGAAGCGACGAATGGTATCGTTCTGTTCAGTGTTAATAAATCCAGAGGTGGTATCAAGCAAGAATCGTACTTTTTGGAACAAGAACGCATCATGTTCTACAAGGGAGCGTACATCCTCACTCAACTCTCGAATATCTGCATCATAGATATGGCTCCCCAATGCGCGAGGACGAGACAAAAAGGTCAAAACACGACGTAAGTCAATCAGACAGAGTTGCGCTTTTCCAAGCATATCTTCCTTTTGTGCTAGACGAGTAATCATGTCATCTAAGTCTAAAATCATTTCACGATGACGCACGTTGAGGACTTCTGTGGAATATAACTCTAAGTCTTTGTGGATATCTTCCAAGATATCCGCAAGCTCATCCAGTTTTGCTTCTAATAAACCTAAAAGAATCCATGTCGGATCTTTGTATTCAATTTCATAGTCATTACGGCGTGCGCGTGCGCGAAAGGCACGAAAGGCAACCAGCTTTTCACCACGCAAGGTAAATAAGCGGTCTTTATGCAAAATGAATGCAACCGTCTGCACATTGGCAAGCATGTTTGAAGTATCTTCGGGATCGCCTTCAACTTGGTAATTTTTATTTTTTGTTAAAAAATAAGTACTGATATGTAGAATCCCATCATCATCACGGTAGAATCGTGCAGAGGATGAAATGTCTTCTAAAGATTTAAGAGTTGGTAAATTTTGCTGATAAGCATCTAAAACCCATTCTTGTTCTTCTTGTGAAGGTGCAATGAGGTCAACCCATACCAATTCAGGATGTAGGTCGAATCCACCATTAATTGTTGCATCTTCTAAGCTACCGCGCTCAGTGGCGTAAAAGGCTTCAAGCATTATGTCTTTTCTCCCTTGCGCAGTGTGGTGTCAATTTGATGTGTGTATTTTAGACAAGGATTTTAGGAAAAACACTCATTACATTGCTGTTTTGTAAAAAAAATCTTGATTGGTCGTCTGCATTTTTAGCATGACAAAATTAAAGTTAGGTTAAATTTATGAATTCTATTGCTATTTTTTGTGGTTCATCATTAGGTACGGATCAAATTTTTGCTGATGTTGCAGAGCTGACTGGTGAAACAATCGCCAAGCAAGGGAAAACTTTGGTCTATGGTGGTGGTCGTTCAGGCTTAATGGGCATTGTTGCTGACAGTGCTTTGGCAGCAGGAGGCAAAGTGATTGGTGTAATCCCTCAGGGTTTGGTCGATCGTGAATTGGCCCATCCAGATTTGACCGAGCTGTATATTGTTAAAAATATGCATGAACGTAAAACAAAAATGTCTGAACTTTCCGATGGCTTTATTGCATTGCCTGGTGGTGCAGGAACCATTGAAGAGATTTTTGAGCAATGGACGTGGGCACAATTGGGAATTCATTTAAAACCTTGTGCATTTTTAAATGTTGAAGGTTTTTATGATGATTTATTGAAATTTATTCAACTCACGACAGACAAAGGTTTTTCTAAAGCGCGTTTTACAGATCAGTTGATTGATTCTGCTTCGATCGAAGAAATTCTAACCCAGTTTAGTCACTATCAAGCACCAGAACCAAAATGGGGTGTAAAAGAACGTGAAGAATTGGTTAAATTAGATCAAGCAGATCGTACATTTGGTTAAAAACTAAAACACAATATATTGTTTTTAAATTTATTGCTGTCACAATATATTGTGTTTTTATTCTATTTTTAAATCTTATGAATGTAATTACTGTCGCGGCAGCTGTGATTTTGAATGATAAAAATCAATTGCTCTTGGTGAGAAAGCAAAATACACAATTTTTTATGCAGGTTGGTGGAAAGCTAGAACCCAATGAACCACCTGAGCAGACCATGTTGCGTGAGATTTTAGAAGAAATTAGTGTTCAAGCCGAAATTACTCAGTTTATTGGGCGTTTTGAAACAAAAGCGGCCAATGAAGCAGACTTTCAATTGGTGAGTTATCTCTATTTAGTTGATCTAGAGCAAACACCAAAAATCAATGCAGAAATTGCTGAAATGAAATGGATTGATTTAGATGATGTGCAAACGCTTTTAGCGCCATTGACCAAAGAGATCGTGATCCCATGGTGTAAAGCAAATTTAATCCATTCATAATTTTTGCTATGTTTGCTTCACAATGTATGTATTGCTGAGCGATGATGAAAATTTATTGAGCTGCGGCAATGCAGACGCTATAAATCTGCTGGCAACCCAAGTTTTCTAAAGCATGGGTTAAAGCATGAATTGAACTGCCTGTGGTCACGACATCGTCAATAATCATTACTTTTTTATATTTTCTTTTTTCTGTTTCGATCATTTTAAATTGATATTCAATATTTTCTAAGCGCTCAATTCTACTTAAACCTTTTTGTGAGTGTTGTGCTTCTCGAATCACGGGTTGCCATACTGGGATATTTAATTGCCTTGCCATGATTTTGGCGATAATCAGCATTTGATTGTAGCCACGTTCTTTTAAACGAGCAGTAGAAATTGGCATAGGAACAATGGCTTGAATTTTAGGTAGGCTTAAATTCAATAAACTTTGTGCCAATAGTGTCTGATATTGCAGTTGTTGTTCATATTTATAGACTTGGATGATGCGATCAATTGGGAAGTCGTAACGGTGAGCACAAACAATCTGGTGTTGATGCCGTTCTATATGCTGCTTATACCAAGGAAGTTCGTTCCAACACGTGTTACAAAGGGAATGCTGTTGTTGTCGATCTATTCCACAAAGCAGGCAAGGGGAAAGGCTTTGTATGCTTTTATGGAGAAGTTGATTGATAAATTGGAGCATGCTCTGTTCTATTTTTTATTTGGGATTAATTTCGCATAGTGTGTTGAATAGATCAATAGCAGATTTTTATTAAGCTTTATATCGCTTAATCTTCATATCACCATGTTATGACAACCTCCATGTCATCATTTGTGGTTATAGATTTTGATAAGCATCGTTAGACTGAATGAATCAAATATCTAAGCTATGATGTTTATGCATGGATATTCTAAATACATGTTTAGACATAGGCATATCTCGGTGCTTCAGGTAACCAGCGTTTTAATAAAGCTTCAGCATTTTTTGGATCATCTTTTAGTACTTGACTGGCAACATAATGTGCTTGATTAAGTAAATGATCATCTCGTTCTAGCTTGGCAACACGGAAACCCAAATCTCCTGTTTGCTTGGTGCCCAGTAATTCACCCGGTCCTCGGATTTCTAAGTCTTTTTCTGCAATGATAAAACCGTCATTGGTTTCACGCATGATGCGTAAACGTTCTTGGCCATTTTGTGATAAAGGATGTTTATAGAGTAGGGCACAGAAACTTGCGGTTGCACCACGACCGACCCGTCCACGTAACTGATGCAGCTGAGACAGACCTAAGCGTTCAGCATTTTCAATCACCATAATGGAAGCGTTTGGAACATCGACCCCGACTTCAATCACTGTCGTTGCAATCAGCAGTTGCAATTCATTGTCTTTGAATTGTTGCATGACCCGTTGCTTCTCATCGGCTTTCATTTTTCCATGGACTAAGCCAATATTAATCTGTGGAAAGCGATCTTTAATCTCTTGATAGGTGGCTTCTGCGGCTTGAGCATCGAGAGTTTCAGATTGTTCGACCAGAGTACAGACCCAATAGGCCTGTTTACCCTCAGCACAGTTGGTGGTGATACGATTCAACACTTCTTCGCGTCTATCAAGTGGAATCGTGACTGTTTGAATGGGAGTACGCCCAGGAGGCAATTCATCAATCACTGAAGTATCTAGGTCACCATATGCAGACATTGCCAGTGTACGAGGGATTGGTGTTGCCGTCATGACCAGTTGGTGTGGCGTGGTGTTATCCACGCCTTTATTACGTAAAGCTAGCCGTTGATCTACCCCGAAACGATGTTGTTCATCAATAATCACGAGACCAAGTTTGGAAAATTCAACATTGTCCTGAAATAAAGCATGGGTCCCCACCACAATATTGGCAGTTCCATCTTTAATGGTTTGTTCAGCCGCAGCGCGTGCTTTGCCTTTTTGTTTGCCTGAAAGCCATGACACATTTAAACCGAGTGGCTCGAACCATTTCTTAAAATTGATATAGTGCTGTTCAGCTAAAATTTCAGTCGGTGCCATCAGCGCCACTTGCCAACCTTCTTCCAAAATATGACAAGCCGCAACACCTGCAACCAATGTTTTACCTGCACCTACATCACCCTGAACCAGTCGCAACATAGGTTTGTTTTGTTTTAAATCTTTGGCAATTTCGTTTGATACACGTTTCTGTGCATTGGTCATTTCAAAAGGTAAGCTTGCCAATAAGGCTTTTGCAAATTTTTTACTGGTTGAAAATGCTGGCGCTGCAATTTGTTGAATATAAGCACGTCGGGTTAATAGGCTGATTTGATGTGCAACCAACTCTTCAAAAATTAAACGTTGTTGAGCAGGGTGAGAACCTTGTGAAAGTTGCAGCATATTGGCATTTACAGGAGGGTGATGAATATACTCCAATGCCTGTTTAAGCGCATAACCATTGGTGAATTTTTCAGGTAATAACTCAGGTAAAGCATCAGCGTGCTGGTTTAAAGCTTGCTTAACGTATTCACGTAATTTGGGTTGAGTTAAGCCTTCTGTGGCAGGGTAAATTGCTGTCAGTTGGGTTTTAGGGAGTGCTGTATGTTCAGTAATTAACTGGATCTCAGGATGGTAAAGTTCAAGGCCCCGAGCCCCTACACGGACTTCCCCAAAGATTCTTAAACGATTACCCGCTTTAGCACGATCTGTGAGTGCTTTATAGATATGATAGAAGCGTAAAGTAACTTTGCCAAAATCATCTTGCAATAAAATCGCCATTGATTTGCGTTTACCGGGTGGCATATCGATTGATCTGACCACGCCTTCCATGAGATAACTACGACCGACTTGTAATTGGTTCATGGGAATGATCGTGCTACGATCTTCATAATCACGTGGCAAATGAAACAGTAAATCATCTGTGGTGAAAATATTTAGTTTTTCAAGTAAAGCAGCGGCGGCATTGCCAACCCCTTGCAATTGATGGACGGCAGCCATGTCCCCTCAACTTAAGTTTGATTGATTTTGAAAATCGGTTTCGAAGAATAGGTCGTGTAATGCATATTCTATTTATTGGTTATGGTAAAACATCGCAACGTGTTGCCAAACAATTATTTCAGCAAGATCACCAAATTACCACAGTTAGCCGAAGTGCGAAAGATGATGATTTCGCACAACATTTGATTCAAGACATTCAACAACTCGATTTAGCGCAAATTCAGCCTGTCGATGTGGTGTATGTATTGCTCGCACCATCTCGAAATTCTCCGCTAAGTGCTATCGAAAATTATCAACAAACCTATGTTGATTCGGTACAGCCGATTGTAAGGGCTTTAAAAGACCATCCGCTCAAAAGAGTTATTGTGGTTTCATCGACACGTGTTTATGGGGAAAACCATGGTGAACGTATTGATGATGAGTCAACGCCTATTTCAAGTGATAAACAGGGGCAGTTGTTATTGGAAATGGAGCGGCGATGGCAACAGGCTTATCCAGCTAAATGTGTGATTGTGCGCCCAACTGGGATTTATGGCACATCCGTTGCTCGTATGATTAAACTTGCAGAAACCACACACAGCTATCCCAATATTCATTGGTCAAATCGAATCCATATAGATGACCTTGCACATTTCTTAGCGCATTTGCTTCACGTGGAACATCCAGAAAAATCATATATTTGTACAAATAATCAACCGCTACCATTGCATGAAATAATTTTATGGTTCCAACAACAGTTGAATTTATCGCACTTGGTTTTGGAAAGTTCCAATCAAACAGGGAAGCAGATTTTTGCGGGGAGGATGCTTGCAACAGGATTTAAGTGTGTGCATCAAAATTGTTATATTGATTATGAGCAAAAATTATTGTCAGAGTACTAAATTAAATTAGCGAGACTTAAGTGGAAGATATTATTTATATTAAAGAATTTTTAAAAGATAACCATAAATTATTTGCTCTTTTAAATAGGAAAATAATATGGGATGAGCGTATGACAGCACGTAAAACTGCGAGTTTTGGTAAAGCTTATAATTATTCTCAAATGTCCTATCCTGAAGCTCCTTTTTTGGGTGAAATAAGACCGATTATTGACTTAATTAAAGAGACTTTGAGTTTTGAACCAAATAATTGTCTTATTAATTATTATATGAATGGTCAGGCGCGTATGGGATGGCATTCGGATCAAACAGATGTCCTTGTTTCAGGAACTGGTGTTGTGATTATTTCTTTAGGTGGTGAGCGGATTTTAAAATTTAGAAAAATAAATGCTTATGAGGTAGCTTCTGAGTATTTGTTGGCATCTGGCAGCTTAATTTATATGAGTCAGAAGATTCAGGAGGAATGGCAACATTGTATTCCAAAATCAAATATTGAACAGGCTAGAATGAGTCTGACGTTTCGGAAGCTACTGTAAAATTTAGTCAGCAGATAAGTTGTTGGTGGGGCTAGAGCCTAAAAATAGAAATAATAAATTTAGCTGATGAAACTGTTACTTTTTCGTAGCTAGATATATCAAACTAGAATCTGAAAATTATAAATTAGCTCGTTGAGCCTTAGGATTATTCAATAATTGAGGCTTTGAGAAGTTCCCTCTCCTTGCAGGAGAGGGTTAGGGAGAGGTAATCATCCCAACCTTCTCCCAAAGGAAAAAGGTACTTTAAAGCTTTTATTTTTTCTTCCGTTTTAAACGCTTCTTGGCTTGTTGAGCGGCTAAAGCATCTAAAGCTTCTTTTAACTCCTCATCTGTAAATGAGGTGATATGGTGCAGCATTTGCAAAGTTACATCATCAAGCACCAAATTGGCATATTGCGCAACATTTCTAAACTGCTCATCAAAAACAATGGCATGGTCTTCATTGGTTTTGATATAGCCTTGTTCAGTTAAGACTTTCATAAAACTTTGGAATAACGCTTTATCAAAGAACTCAGGTGAGTTGAACTCATACAACACAGATAAACGTTGCCCAACCAAGTGACTTAATTCTTCGACTTGGCGAATCGAGATATTTCCAGAGCCACGTTGAGTAATTAAAGCCAGTGTCATGTAATAACGTTCAAGACTTTGACGTACTGGAGCAGCCAAAACAGCCAATTGATTATGGTCTTCTGAGTTTGGCGCAGGGCTGAAAATAAAATCTTCATCATCGACAAAAATTAAATTCGCTTGAGCCAAAGCATCGACATATTCAGTCACTTGAGCCTTGATTTCACTATCTTTCCATTTTAAGAACAACTCTGCTTTTAAGAATGGATAAAGGGTACGAATCACATTGAGTAAATCAGACTTACTGATCTTGCCATTATGTTCGACCAATGCCGCAACCAACGACGGTAAAACAAAGGCATGCAAAATGTTATTGCGGAAGTAAGTCAGTAAAATGGCTTGATTGTCTTCAATGGCAATAATATCGCCAAGGACGTGTTGAACACGTTTAATCAATTTCAGCTTCATACCATAAGCAATGATTTCTTTGCCTGACAATGGTGTGACCTGAGTACGGCTGTCATAAGGATTTGCGGTTAATAACTTGCGATATGTATCAAGCTGTTTAATGCAGATTTCTTCATCAAGTGTGTGTTTTGGTGTTGCCAATAAAATCAGTGACAATAATGAAACAGGGTTGATGACCACAGCACGGTTGATATTTTCCAGAATCGCATTTGCCGAGCTGGTTACTGCATCTGAGACTTCTTGCGGAATTGGATCATCATTATGTTCAATGGTGATTTGATCAGCGCCATGTGCTTTGAGTAAGTCATCTAAGAAAACAGGCTCACCAAAATTGACATGCACTTTACCAAAAATACGCTCAATTTTTTTCAGGGTTTGCAAGATTCCCCAGATGGATTCAGCTTCTTTTGGCTTACCATTCATTTCGCCCACATAGGTTGCGCCTTCCATCAAGCGCTCATAACCGACATAGGTTGGGATAAAGACAATCGGTTTGGCACGGCCGCGCAAATGACCATGTACTGTCATTGCGAGCATGCCAGTTTTCGGTGGTAACAAACGCCCAGTTCGAGAACGACCACCTTCAATAAAGTATTCAAGAGGTGTGTTTCTAGACAGGATGCTAAATAAATATTCTTTAAATACTGATGTATAAAGTGCATTGCCACGGAATGAACGACGGATAAAGAATGCACCGCCTCCACGCAGTAATTGACCGACAAATGGCATGTTAAGGTTATCGCCTGCAGCAATATACGGCACCATCAAACCACGTTTATAAATCACATAAGACAACAACAAGTAATCGATATGGCTACGGTGACAAGGTGTATAAATCACTTCATAGTCTTTGACTAACTCGCGCACAGTATTGAAGTTATGTACTTCAACGCCGTCATAAAGTTGTGTCCATAGACGAGTCAAAGCCATATCTGCAAAGCGTACAGCCGATGCAGAATAGTCGGATGCAATTTCATTTACAAAACCTATCGCTTTATGTTCAGCATCAATCATGCTGATTTTTGAGCGAATACTTTCTTTACGAATTGCATCCTGTACATCAGGGGCTTTAATCAGTGATTGCATGACATTACGGCGATCAGATAAATCTGGACCGAGAATGACCTCACGCTGACGATCTAAGTAGTCATTTAACTGATTGACAATATAAGTGGCTGGTGAAATATTGGGATGAGCAATTTTCGCATGATCGACTAAAGCTCTAAGTGATTGCGCTTCATGGAATTCTAGGAATGACTGTCGACCATGTAAACCAATGTTCATCAACTGTTTAACTTTACTTGGCGTTGCCCAAGTATCGGTAAATAACAGTTTAAACCAAGAGTCTTCTTTATCTGGTGAACGTCCCCACAGTACTGTGACAGGGATTAATTCAATATCTAAATCAACATTTTGATCAAGTGATTCAATCAATCTGACTAAACGCGGCGGATAAGCATGCGTAGGCGGATTAAAATAATTGTTTTCATCTTGGTGTTGTAAAAATAAAATCGCAGCTTTTTCGCGATTATTGCCAATCATTAATGGGTCAAGTGCAGGAGGAAGCTGCAAACGACGTGTTTCACCATCAACAACTAAAGCATTACTTCGTGAGTAATTCTGTAGAACATAGCAGACAACTTTTTGAGTTGTGGGCTGAATGAGCTCAGAATTTTCAGTTGAAGGGTCTAAAGCTTGAGCTTCTGTAGGAACCTCTCCAAGAACATGTGGTGTTACCACAAGGTCAAGTATTTTACTCGAAAGTCGACGATACATTTGACCAAAGCCACTCTTGGACATAAATACTCCTAGCCAATGGTGAATCACGCAATAAAGCGGATAAAAAATATTTTCTGTAATTAAAGCACAGAACAGTATGTCATTTTCTGACAAACTGCGGGTCGCTTGTCAGATTTTATCGTTAAAAAACGTATTTTAAACAATCCATCAGCACAAGAGAAGTGACAATACAGTTTATGAAAATTTAATGTTTCTCTCAGGACTTATGGCAAAATAGAGTTAAATCTCTAAAATATGGATACTTTGTTCTATCCATTGGAATAAAGTCAGTATTCAGTATATAGAAAGGTCACTTATGAATGCTTTAACCCAAGAGCTTGTAGAGCTTTTAACCCTTGAAAAACTTGAAGAACATATTTTTCGTGGTCAAAGTCGAAATTTAGTTGGTAAGCGTGTTTTTGGTGGGCAAGTTTTAGGACAAGCACTGCGGGCAGCATCATACACCGCTGATCGCCCCGTACATTCTTTACATGCGTATTTCCTATATGGTGGGGATATCAATGCCCCAATCATTTATGAAGTTGATCGGTTACGTGATGGCAAAAGCTTCTTAAGTCGCCAAGTACGTGCAATCCAGCATGGACGTACCATTTTTTCTGCAATGGTGTCATTTGCAACACCTGAAGAAGGTTTGAATTATCAAATTGCTGAACCAGAATATCCAGCACCTGATGAATTAAAAGCAGAGCAAGAGCTTAAAGAAAATTTAATTAGTTTTATCCCAGAAAATATTCGTGCTGCGTTTATGCGTCCACGTCAGGTAGAAATCCGTCCGATCAATGTGACCAATCCATTTCAACCACAACCTGAAGCGCCGTCTTATGCACATTACTTGCGTACGCATGAGCCATTAGCTGCAGAACAGGCGGATGATATTTCCTTAAATCAGGCAATTGTTGCGTTTTATTCGGACTATACCTTGATGATGACTGCTTTGCGCCCGCATGGTCTCAATTACCTCTCGCCAAGTTTGCAATGTGCCAGTATCGATCATACGATCTATTTCCATAAACCAGTGAAAGCAGATGATTGGATGCTGTACGATATGGATGCAACAGTCAGTGCAAATTCACGCGGTCTGAATTTTGGTCGTATGTGGCAAAATGGCGAATTGGTGTGTAGTACAGTTCAAGAAGGCTTGATGCGAGTACGTGAAATCGAAACTCAATAATACATTTGCACTGATACGCTAATCGTGAAACTCAGCCATCATCTATGATGGCTTTTCTATTTTTTAGCAGAGCTTGTGACAAAAAAATGCTCGATTCTAAATAACTTCAATGGCATAGTTCAACGTGTAAATATTTATAATAGTCAGCGAAGATGAGTTTAAACACCCAAATTTTTATTGCAGCCATTCTTGGTGTGGCATTTGGATTTTTATTAAATCAATTTCCTAATACTCAATTTTTAGATGCCAGCATTTATGGTTTGAGCATCGCCAGTAGTATTTTTATTGGTTTATTAAAAATGCTTTTGGTTCCACTTATTTTTAGTTCAATCTTGGTGGGTGTTTCAAACTTAGAAGCGGGCAGTCAACTCAGTCGAGTTTGGAAAATAACCTTGGCTTGTTGTGTAACCACAACGACATTGGCACTTATCCTCGGTTTAGCCTCGACACATCTATTCAGTGTTGGACAAGGTGTGGATATTGCAATGTTTCAAGATGCAATGAATCAACATAAAAGCCCAGATTCACTGACACCCAGCTCATTTTTAACCAATTTTATTCAAAATACCCTCATCAATCCATTTAAAGCATTTAGTGACGGTAATGTTTTGGCAGTGGTGCTGTTTGCTTTGTTATTGGGCTTGGCACTGGTACATGGCGGAGAGCGTTTTAATTCAATCAAACAACTGGCACGTCAGTTTTTTGACATCATGATGATGTTGGTTGGTTGGGTGATGAAAGTTGCGCCAATTGGTATTTTTGCTTTAATGGCAAAGCTAATTGCAACAGAAGACATCTCTATTTTAAGCCGTCTTGCTGAGTTTGCTATTGTTGTTACGGGAACCACCATATTTCATGGTGTCGTGGTTCTGCCATTGTTGTTATGGATCTTTGGAAAAATGGATCCGATTACCTTTTTTAAAGGAACGCGTGCAGCATTAATTACAGCATTTGCAACCAGTTCAAGTTCTGCAACCATGCCATTGAGTTTAAAATGTACTCAAGAAAATTTAGGTGTGCGTCCACAAATTGCAGGCTTTGTGATTCCTTTTGGTTCCCAGTTAAACATGGATGGAACAGCACTTTATGAAGCAGCAGCAGCGCTTTTTATTGCCAATTTAATGGGTTTAGAATTATCAATTACCCAACAAGTGATTGTTTGTTTGACCGCGATGATTGCTTCATTGGGTGCACCGGGTATTCCAAGTGCGGGCATGGTTACCATGATCATGGTGCTGCAATCTGTGGGATTACCAGCGGAAGCAATTGCGATTCTTCTGCCAATTGACCGTATTCTCGATACTGTACGTACCGTAGTGAATGTACAAGGGGATATGATGATTAGTGTGGTTGTTGACCGAAATACCAAAGATATGGAAAGTCCAACTTAGTGTATGGTTAGGATCTTGTTCTAAAAGATTGACCCAAAAAAGCAGGATCTAAATCCTGCTTTTTTTATTTGATTTCAGTATTGATTAGTTTTAACAGTTATTATGCTGCAACTCTAGGCAATGCACGTTTTGCTGCAGGGGATTGATCCAAATAAGCAATTGCATCTTCTGTTTTAGCTTCATGTACTGGATCATACCAAGGCATTAAATAGCCCAATTGCTGTGAAACCAACCATAATGGATGTGGCATTAAGCGATTATCTGATTGTGCGATACTCGCCCATTCACGCCAAATCCAAGGCTTATAAAAAGCAGGTTTTTTATCTGCATAACGTGGGTCTTGCCCCATGATATGTGCAGCACCATCAACCCATAAGCCCAATACAGCGGCAATCACGATAACACTTTGATAATAACGAGAAATATAACCACCACCCAAATGACGATACAGATCAAAAGCCACTGTACGGTGTTCAATCTCTTCGGCACCATGCCATTTGACTAAATCAAGCATATTTGGATCTGCACCCAATTCCGCCCATTTTTTATTGTAAAGGGCGTATTTACCCAAGACACAAGTCATATGTTCAACAGTGGCGACGATACCTAAACGGAACAAATCCCATTGATGATCAAGGACTTTGGGTACTTTAAAGCCGAGTGGTTGATCTGCGAGTAATTTGCCAAACAAGAAATCCATAATTTCAAGATTACGTTGAATATCAATATTACGCACAGTTAAGTATTCTTTATTTGCTGAAGCATGTGCTTGAGCATGCATCGCTTCTTGGCGGATAAAGGCACGAACATCTTCAGCCAATTTTTCATCTGTGATTTTGGGTAAAACACGATTGTATAAACGGCAAAACCAAAATTCACCTGCTGGAAGAATGTTGTTAATTTCATTGATAAAGTAGCTGACAAATGGCTGATTTGGAATCCAATCGACAGGGGTATCTTGCCATTCAAATTTCACTTTACGTGGTTTGATGTGGTACTGAATAGACGATCCAATCCGACTGTTCTTTAATTTAGCGAGTAACTTCATCACAGTGTCCTAATTTTTCTTTGGTGATTTCACACTTTATTATTCAAGTATAAAAAAATGTCCTAAATAGTTATTAGCAATTTAGGACATTCCAGTATCAATATGTGATGAATTTTGTTAGACAAGACTTTTTTATTTATGCTTGTGGATTTTCATCTACATTTCCATCAATATTTTCACTATTGAATTCGGATTCTTGGTCTTGATCAATGAACTCATCATCCAAATCATCTTCAGTGGCTTCAGGAATTGCATCAATATCAAAATCTAAAGTTTTGTCTAAGGTGTAATTTAAGCGACCTGCCATAATCGAAGCGAGTTCTTCTAGACCTTGTTTGTTGAGTGATGAAAACAGTTGTATAGAAAAATTCAACTTCATTTTCTTCAATTGCTCTTGTACATCTAACAATACTTTACTGGCAGGGCCACGGTTGAGTTTGTCGGATTTAGTCAACAGTACATGCACAAACAAGTGACGTGAATATGCCCATTCCAACATCATCACATCGAAGTGTTGTAAAGGGTGGCGAATATCCATGAGCAAAACCAGACCTTGTAAACTTTTGCGATGAATCAAATAATTCTCAAGTTCTTTTTGCCAGACAATTTTCATTGCTTCAGGTACAGCTGCATAACCATAACCTGGTAAATCGACAAGGCGTTGATCTGGATTACCTAAACTAAAAAAGTTAATCATTTGCGTACGGCCAGGTCTTTTCGATGCGCGGGCCAATTGCTTTTGATTGGTCAATGCATTGATAGCACTTGATTTTCCTGCATTTGAACGGCCTGCAAAGGCAACTTCATAACCGGTATCTTCTACACAAAGATTCAGTTTAGGTGCACTCATCAGAAATTCAGCTTTACGCAACCAGTTCAAAGATGAAGTTGAGTATTCTGAAATCGCAGGATCAGCCTTTTTTTCATAACTGATTTTTTGTTTAGGGGCGCTTGAGGTCTTGCTATTTTTAGACTTTCCACTGCTGCGATGCATATTTCAACTTCAATAAACGGATAAACAAAGTGCATTATAAAGGAAGTCGGAGATTCAAGCGAATTTTGATCGTGTTAACTGAGATATTGGTTATCGAGACATTGGATTTTGGACGATGAACTTTTGTGACTTAAACATTGAGATTGGGAATAGGCGAGTTTACGATCTTTGGATGTTGTGGTGGCGCATTGAGAACATCGGCAACCGTATAGTGATCTAGGCTTTGATAAAACTGTTCAACGGCCTGATCCAAAATACCCTTTAAACCGCAACGTGGACGTAGCACACAAGGTGGCGTATTGCACTCTACAATTTGTGCATCGCGTTGGAGAATTCTTACAATATGTCCTAAGCGATATTCTAAGATATCTGGGTTTAAGCGCAAACCACCGCCTTTACCTCGTGTGGTAATCAACCAACCTTGTTTTCCCATAAAATGCACAATTTTGACCAAGTGATTTTCTGAAACATGTAAATCTTCTGCAATTTCGGCAATTGTATAAGGCACATCTTTTGGAGGCGCGATGTACATTAAGATGCGCAGGGCATAGTCGGTAAATTTATTTAGTTGCATGTAGGCTGCTCATCTATGGGTAAAGATGTATCTCATCCTGAAATAAATAAGGCCAGTCTATCATAGACCAGCCTTATAAAGAACGGATGGAGATTTAGATACCTGCACCACCCGTACCAAACGCTTCACTATGAATTTGTTCAGGTTTAATACCACGAGCCACCAATGCTTGGTGTTGTTGTTGCATAAATGGTATTGGGCCACAAAGATAATAATCAGCATGGGCTGGGAGTAATGCTGTATCAAGCGTTGCTAAGTCTAAACGACCAGCCACATCATAGTC
This sequence comes from Acinetobacter sp. CE-15, assembly GCF_051059255.1. Classification (NCBI taxonomy): domain Bacteria; kingdom Pseudomonadati; phylum Pseudomonadota; class Gammaproteobacteria; order Moraxellales; family Moraxellaceae; genus Acinetobacter; species Acinetobacter sp. CE-15. The sequence goes on from NZ_CP192737.1 coordinate 454,527, forward strand.
CTCACCTATAACATCACCGCTATGTGGGAACTCATAAGCTGTAAATGTACTGAGACGTGGGAATTTAGTTTTTTGCTCTTGGATATGTTGTTTCATCGCATGTACTTGGCTACTGCGACATGCATGAATAAAGCTAGCCGGTTGAGGCATGTCTAAAGTCACCAATTGGTTAAGCATTGCAATCATTGGGGTTAAACCTACACCCGCACTAATGAAGACATTACGTTTGCTACTATCAATCAGGTAGAAGTTACCTGTTGGAGCAGACACTTCAATTTCTGAACCTTCAGCTAAGCCATGTAAAGTATTTGATACCCAACCACTTGCCAAATCACCTTTTTCATCTTCACGTTTAACTGAAATACGTAAATAGTCTGCTTGTGGACTTGTCGATAGCGTGTATTGACGTGGTTGTTTTAAGCCTAATGCTTCAACAAATACGCGCACTGAAATATATTGACCCGCTTCATATTTAGGTAATGCACCACCATCGACTGGTGCAAGATAGAAAGAGGTAATTTCTTCGCTTTCATTCACTTTTTTAGCGATTTTAAATTTACGCCAGCCTAACCAACTGCCTTGAGTTTGTTGGTGCTGTTCATAAATCGCTTTTTCAGTACTGATAAATAGATCGGCCAATTGCCCATAAGCTGCAGCCCATGCGTCAATTAATGGATCTTCCATCGAAATAGTTAATACTTCACTAATTGAATGTAATAGGTTTTCACCGACAATGTTGTAATCAGGTGCTTGAATATTCAGACTGACATGTTTATGGGCAATCAGTTCAACCACAGGCAAAAGTACAGAAGGGTCTTCAATATTTTCAGCATATGCTAAAACAGCACCAGCCAAGGCTTGAGCCTGTGCACCACTACGTTGATGCCCCATATTAAAGGTTTCTTTTAATTCAGGATTATTGCCGAGCATGCGATTATAAAAATAACCGGTAAGTGCTACACCATTTTCGCGAAGAACAGGAACTGTTGCTTTTACAAGGTCAATTTGCTGCGGAGTCATTGTTGATCTCTCTTGGCTGTCATTTATAAGATGTATTTAAAATATACCTTATAAAATGTATTTGCAATACACCTTTAAGAAAAACACATAAAATAATTATGGTTTAGTTTGAGTTTAAGTTTTATTGATTGAAATTATTGAATTTATTTTTAAGTTTTTTAGATGAATTTTTTGAATAAGTTTTTAGATATGCTTTTAGATATGTTTAGCGGGCTTGATAAGCGGGATAAGCGAATAAAAACATAAGCAAGAACATGCGCTATAAAATGGGAAAAAAAGGAGCGCTAACGCTCCTCATATTTGTGTTTAAACGAATCAACGCCCACCAAATAATGAACCTAACAAACCGCGGACCAGTTTTTGTCCTGTAGGACCACCTAAGGTTCTTGCGGCGCTTTTAGCAAAAGTTCCGATCACGTCTTGAGTCAGTTTGGCACGTGCAGCTGCAGCTTTTGCTTCCTCTTTTTCTAAGCGTTCTTGCTCTTTGGCTTGTTGTTTATCGATGGTCTGTTGTTGCTTTGTGAGCTCTTCTAATTGCTTGGCTTGTTGAGCCACTGCATCAAAAGCCACCTGCTGTTGTGAGCTATCAGAAACTTTACGTTGTAGCATTTCATAAGCGCTATCACGATCCACTTCATTGTCATAAACACCCGCAACAATACTTTGTGCCATTAAGGCTTTTCGTTCATCTAAAGTGATTGGGCTAAATGATGAGTAGGGTGGCATCACCATCGCTCGTTCAACCACTTGAGGTGTACCTTGTTCATCTAGGCAACTAATAAGCGCTTCACCAACAGCCAGTTCTGTAATTGCTTGATCTACTTTAAACTCTGGATTAGCGCGGAAGGTATCAGCAGCAGTTTTTACTGCTTTTTGATCTTTAGGGGTAAACGCGCGTAAGGCATGTTGTACACGGTTGCCCAGTTGTCCTAAAACATTTTCTGGAATATCTAATGGGCTTTGTGAGATGAAATAAATTCCGACACCTTTAGAGCGAATTAGACGGACCACTTGTTGAATTTTTTCTTGTAAAGCTGGGCTGGCATTATCAAAGAGCAAATGCGCTTCATCAAAAAAGAACACCAATTTTGGCTTATCTAAGTCACCGACTTCAGGTAGCTTTTCAAATAATTCTGAAAGCATCCAAAGCAGAAATGTTGCATACAGCTTTGGTGTGTTCATCAGCTTATCCGCAGCCAAGAGGTTGATATAACCATGTCCATTGGCATCAGTTTGGATAAAATCCATAATATCAAGGCTTGGCTCACCAAAGAAACGTTGACCGCCCTGATCGCCTAAAGCCAATAGATTACGCTGAATAGCACCTAAACTTGCTGGTGAGAGATTGCCGTATTCTGCTTTTAAAGCCGCAGCATTTTCACTGACATAGGTCAGCATGGCTTTTAAATCTTTAAAATCAATTAACAGTAAGCCTTGATCATCTGCAACACGGAACACCGCTGAAAGTACACCTTCTTGAGTGTCATTTAAATTCAGCATTTGCGAAAGTAACAGTGGGCCAATTTCAGAGATTGTGGTACGGATCGGATGTCCTTGCTCACCAAATAAATCCCAAAAAATAGTCGGTGACCCAGCAAAAGGAACACTGTCTATCCCTAAGCTTTTAATGCGTTCTTCAAATTTAGGATTGGTTGAACCTGCTTTGGCTATGCTGGAAACATCCCCTTTGGCATCGGCAAGAAATACGGGTACACCAATCCGTGAAAAACTTTCAGCAAGCACTTTAAGGGTAATGGTTTTACCTGTCCCTGTGGCGCCTGCAATTAAACCATGACGGTTAGCAAATTGTGAGTGTAATACAATATCTTGTGTTGTATCTGAAGTTTTTTTTGCGATGACGATTGGTGTGCCCATTGTTATTCCTATAGCTTTAATTTGAGTTTGGATGTTCTTCATCTGACTCAATATTTATATCATTGTTGTTATACAAAATTGCATTAAATGATGATGTTGTAAATCTGTTTTTATTGTTGAATATGAATGTAGGGGGAGTGTGGATTATGTCTTGAAATGCACAGGGAATAAGTAAAAGCTAAATGTACTTTTCGCTGAATGATCTCTGCGCTTAATCGTGTTTAGAGGTGAGTGTAGGGCCCTTGCTGTCATTTGATATAGCAAAGACCCAGAGATTATATATTAAGCCTGCTGAGTTGAAATATTAAGCTTGAATGGCTTGAAGTGCATTTTGAATATCTTGGATTAAATCGTCTGGATGCTCTAAGCCAATACAGAAACGAACCAATAGACCTTGCTCTAGATGTGCGCGTTCTAAATGACGCATGTCAGTCAGATTATAAATCATAACTAAGCTGGCAGGACCACCCCAACTAAAACCGAGTTTAAATAAAGATAAATGATCACAAAACTTTCGGATTTTGTTGATATCAAACTCAGGTTTAAAAATAACACTAACAAGACCAGCACTTTGTCCTGTTTGGCAGGTCTGGTTCCAATAGGTGTGGCTTATATTGTCAGAATCCGCAGGATGTAAAACTTGAGCAAACACATTTTGATTCTTTAACCAATTTAAAATCTTTAAAGCACTTTGCGACTGATGCTCATAACGAATTTGCATTGAGGCCAAACTACGTTGCACTTGTGCGGCATCATCACCCGAAATCGCGATACCTTGAATGGCATGCATACGGAACAGCTTATGATGTAAAGCTTTAGCTTGAGTGACCACAGATCCCATTAAAATATCGCCGCCACCACTTGGGTATTTGGTTAAGGCGTGCACGCTGATATCTACACTTAAATGTTCATGACTAAAATCAAAGGCATTAAACGCTAGGCCAGCGCCCCAGGTATTGTCCAAAGCCGTGAGGATATTTTTTGCTTTGGCTTTTTTGACTAAACTCACCAAATCAGGAAATTCAAGTGTGACTGAACCTGCGGCTTCTAACCAAATCAGTTTGGCATTTTCATTGGGTTGGAATGTGTCTGCATCGATAGGATTATAAACTTGAACGATAATGCCATAACTTTTTTCAAGATGACGTAGATGTTCCATGTTGGGACCATAGATATTGTCTGCAACCCAGACTTCATCTCCATGACTTAAAAAACATGAATTGACTAGATTAATCGCAGATAAACCACTAGGTGCAAGTAAACAATATTCACCACCTTCTATTTGGGCAATGTGATCGCCTAAGGTAAACGTTGTCGGTGTGCCATGTGTGCCGTAACTATAGTCATAACGATCTGTCCAATGGCGATTAAATAGTGCATCGGTATTTTCAAATATAATTGTTGACGCACGAAATAGGGGAGGCTGTATTGTATTTATATATTGTGGTGCTTTACGAGAAGAATGAATTAAAGCAGTAACTGGTTTTTGTTTCACAGGAATACTCAATTTTTGTTAATAGCCGGACTAAAGTAAGCAAAACATAATCGCTCAGTGACGAAAAGCAATAAATTGTGAAAAATAATAAATAAAATTGATATTGGCTTCATTTTTGCATTTATCCAACTATGTTTTGTGATTTGTAGCGTAATTGATACAACAAGAATAGGTGATAACATGAAAAAACTTAAAGTGCATTATTTTCAGCATATTGCAGGTGAAGGCTTTGGTAGCTGTTATGAGTATTTAAAAGCAATGGGCGCAGAAATTACTGCAACAGAATTTTTTGCTTTACCCACAGATTCACAATTAGAAATAGAAGCTTTGCCGCATGTCAATGATGTGGATTTACTCATCATTATGGGTGGGGAAATGAGTGTAAATGATGAAGCCAACTATCCTTGGTTAAAGGTCGAAAAACGATGGATTCGCCGTTATTTGGCTTCGGAAAAGCCCGCAATCGGGTTGTGTTTGGGTGGGCAGTTGATAGCCAATGCTCTAGGTGCCAATGTTCGGCGTAATACTGTGCAAGAAATTGGCTGGACCTTGGTCAATAAAAGCAACCATGTGCCAGAAGGTTATTTCCAATTGCCTGAGCGGGTCAATGTCATGCAATGGCATAGTGAGACCTTTGATATTCCCAAAGGTGCAATTCGTTTGGCGGAGAATCCAGCATGTCCCAACCAACTTTATCAAATTGGCAAAAATGTATTGGGGTTTCAGTTTCATCCAGAAATCACCCCGCATAGCCTAAAAATCTTCATTGAACATGAAGAAGAAGATATGGTGTTTAGTGGGGTACACAGTCAATCATTATTGAAGCTAAAAAAATCGCAACAAACGGATTATGTGATTGGGAATCAGTTGCTCAATCATGCGATTGATTACGTTTTAAGGGTTTAAGCTGGTGTTTAAATAATAAGCGCTTTATTTATAATTAATTACTCAAAAAAAGGTAAAAATGTCCAAATAAGTTTGCTTAAGTGTTAAACAATCGTTATAATGAGCGACCCTCCGATATGGTGGGGTGAATGGCGAAGAAAGTCATTCAGATCGTTACAGTCGTGGCATCGATCACGACCTTAGTGATTTTCACTGCCTTTGACACTTACCTTATTTAGTGGGGTGAGATGCGTCAAGGGTGATTCTTTATATATTTGGCTTGGAGTTAACTGGTATGTCTAACCAGAGAATTCGTATCCGTCTTAAGTCTTTTGATCATCGTTTAATTGATCAATCTTCTCAAGAGATCGTAGAAACAGCAAAACGTACTGGCGCACAAGTGTGTGGTCCAATTCCGATGCCTACTCGCATCGAACGTTTTAACGTTTTAACATCACCACACGTGAACAAAGATGCGCGTGACCAATATGAAATCCGCACATATAAACGTTTGATCGACATCGTTCAACCTACAGATAAAACTGTAGATGCGTTGATGAAGTTGGATCTTGCAGCTGGTGTTGATGTTCAGATCGCATTGGGTTAAGGCTTTCGGTTAATTAACGCTCTATAAGTTAATTAGGCCGCTTTTTTAGAGGTTTATGCACATGGCTATTGGTTTAGTCGGTCGCAAGTGCGGTATGACACGTATCTTTACAGATGCTGGTGTTTCTGTGCCTGTAACAGTGATTGAGGTTGATCCTAACCGTATCACTCAAATCAAAACGCTTGAAACTGATGGTTATCAAGCGATTCAAATCACTACTGGTGAACGTCGCGAATCTCGCGTAACAAATGCTCAGAAAGGTCACTTTGCGAAAGCTGGTGTTGCTGCTGGTCGTTTAGTTAAAGAATTCCGCGTTGCAGAAGCTGATCTTGAAGGTCGTGAAGTTGGTGGCACTATCGGTGTTGATTTGTTCGCAGTAGGTCAAGTTGTTGACGTTACTGGTCAATCAAAAGGTAAAGGCTTCCAGGGTGGTGTTAAGCGTTGGAACTTCCGTACGCAAGATGCTACACATGGTAACTCAGTATCTCACCGTGTAATTGGTTCTACAGGTCAAAACCAGACTCCTGGTCGCGTGTTCAAAGGCAAAAAAATGCCTGGTCACTTAGGTGATGATCGCGTAACTGTACAAGGTCTTGAAATTGTATCTATCGACGCAGAACGTTCAGTTCTTGTTGTTAAAGGTGCGATTCCTGGTGCTACTGGTGGCGACGTTATCGTTCGTCCTACGATCAAGGCCTGAGGGGAAATAACGTGAATTTAAAAACTGTTTCCGGCTCTGCTGTTGAATTGTCTGAAGTTGCTTTCGGACGTGAATTTAATGAAGCTCTTGTACACCAAGTTGTTACAGCTTATTTAGCTGGTGGTCGTCAAGGCTCTAAAGCTCAGAAGTCACGTGCAGACGTTTCTGGCGGTGGTAAAAAACCATTCCGTCAAAAAGGTACTGGCCGCGCTCGTGCTGGTTCTATTCGTAGCCCAATCTGGGTTGGTGGTGGTAAAACTTTTGCTGCTCGTCCACAAGATTGGTCTCAAAAAGTAAACCGCAAAATGTACCGCGGTGCAATGCAATGTATCTTAGCTGAACTTGTTCGCCAAGATCGTCTTGTATTGGTTGAAGAGTTTGCAGTTGAAGCTCCAAAAACTAAAGAATTGCTTGCAAAACTAAACGGCTTGAACGCTACTCGCGCATTAATCGTTACTGAAGCTGTAGATGAAAATCTATATTTAGCTGCTCGTAACCTTCCACACGTTGATGTGGTTGATGCTGCTGGGATCGATCCTGTTGGCTTGATCGCGTTTGATAAAGTTGTTATGTCTGTTGCGGCTGCTAAGAAGATTGAGGTAGAACTCGGATGAACAACGAACGTATCTATCAAGTCCTAAAAGGGCCTGTTTTTTCAGAAAAAGCACAAGTTCTAGGCGAAACTGCTGGTGTTCAAGTTTTTAAAGTTGCTATCGATGCAAACAAACTTGAAATCAAAAAAGCAGTAGAGCAATTATTTGGTGTAGAAGTTGTTAAAGTTAACACGACTATCACTAAAGGTAAGACTAAACGCTTTGGTAAAACATTAGGACGTCGTTCTGATGTTAAAAAAGCATACGTCACCCTGAAAGCTGGCCAAGATGTTGAAATGGCTGACTTGGGCGATACCGCTGAAAGCACAGCGGAATAAGGACGAAAATTATGCCAATTCAAAAATGTAAGCCAACGTCTCCAGGACGTCGCTTTGTAGAGAAGGTGGTTCATAATCATCTTCACAAAGGCGCGCCTTATGCACCGTTGGTTGAAGCTAAAAAACGTACTGGTGGTCGTAATAATAACGGTCACATTACAACTCGTCACGTTGGTGGTGGTCATAAACAAAACTACCGTATCGTTGACTTCAAACGTAACAAAGACGGCATTCCTGCTGTAGTTGAACGTATTGAATACGATCCTAACCGTACATCACATATTGCTTTATTGAAATATGCTGACGGTGAACGTCGTTATATTATTGCTGCTAAAGGCTTACGTGCTGGCGATAAAGTACAATCTGGTAACGATGCTCCAATTCGTCCAGGTAACTGCTTACCGCTTCGTAATATGCCTATCGGTTCTACATTACATAACATTGAGCTTAAAATCGGTAAAGGTGCACAATTAGTGCGTTCTGCTGGTACTTCTGCTCAGTTGTTGGGTCGTGACGGTTCTTACGCAATCATTCGTCTTCGTTCAGGCGAAATGCGTAAAGTACACGTTGAATGTCGCGCTGTGTTAGGTGAAGTATCTAACTCAGAAAGCAACCTTCGTTCACTTGGTAAAGCAGGTGCTGCACGCTGGCGTGGTGTTCGTCCTACCGTTCGTGGTATGGCGATGAACCCAGTTGACCATCCACATGGTGGTGGTGAAGGGCGTAACAAAGGTATTCAACCTGTAAGCCCATGGGGTCAAAAAGCTAAAGGGTACAAAACTCGTACCAATAAGCGTACGACTAAGATGATCATTCGCGACCGTCGCGTTAAGTAACAAGTAAAGGAATCTGACAATGCCTCGTTCTCTGAAAAAAGGCCCATTCGTCGATGCGCACTTGTTCGCTAAGGTTGAAGCGGCTATCGCGGCTAATAACCGTAAGCCGATCAAAACTTGGTCGCGTCGTTCGATGATCCTCCCGGATTTTGTTGGTTTAACAATTTCTGTACATAATGGTCGTAACCATGTTCCAGTGATCGTATCTGAACATATGGTTGGTCACAAACTCGGTGAATTCGCGCCAACTCGTACCTATCGTGGTCACGGTGTTGACAAGAAGTCTAAACGTTAAGGTGCTATGATGGAAGTTACTGCTAAATTACGCGGTGCCGCTATCTCGGCACAAAAAACTCGTTTGGTTGCAGACCTAATCCGTGGCAAATCTATTGCTCACGCGCTTAATATCTTAAACTTCAGCAACAAAAAAGCTGCAGTTGTAGTGAAAAAAGCATTGGAATCTGCAATTGCAAACGCTGAACACAATAACAGTTTAGATGTAGACGACCTTAAGGTTACTACGATTTACGTTGATGAAGGCACTAGCCTTAAACGTATTATGCCACGTGCTAAAGGCCGTGCAGATCGTATTACTAAGCGTACTTGTCACATTACCGTTAAGGTAGGGGTTTGATATGGGTCAGAAGGTTCATCCAATCGGTATCCGCCTTGGTGTTGTAAAACGTCATAACGCCAACTGGTATGCGAGTCCGAAACAATACGCTGAATACTTGCTTAAAGATCTTCAAGTTCGTGAGTTTTTAACTAAAAAACTTAAAAGCGCGATGATCAGCAATATTCTTATCGAACGTCCTACAGGCGCTGCTAAAGTAACAATTAGCACTGCTCGTCCAGGTATCGTTATCGGTAAAAAAGGCGAAGACATTGAGAAATTACAGCGTGAACTTACCAAGATTATGGGTGTTCCAGCGCAAGTAAGCATCAACGAAATCGATCGCCCAGACTTAGACGCTCGTTTAGTTGCTGAAGCAATTGCTTCACAATTAGAGAAACGTGTAATGTTCCGTCGTGCTATGAAGCGTGCGGTTCAAAACACTATGCGTGCTGGTGCTAAAGGTATCAAAGTTGAAGTTTCTGGTCGTTTAGGTGGTGCAGAAATTGCACGTACTGAATGGTATCGTGAAGGTCGTGTACCTTTACATACACTTCGTGCTGACATCGACTATGCAACTATGCGCGCTGAAACTACTTACGGTACGATTGGTGTTAAAGTTTGGATTTTCCGTGGCGAGATCTTAGGTGGCATGAAACAAGTCATGAACCCTGCTCCTGCTGAAGAACGTCCAGCTAAACGCGGTCGCGGTCGTGGTGAAGGTCAAGAGCGTCGTGGTCGTCGCAATGATCGTTCTGCTGAAAAAGGAGAATAATCCATGTTGCAACCTAAACGTACTAAATTCCGTAAGGTGCAAAAAGGCCGTAACACTGGTCTAGCGCATCGTGGTAGCACAGTATCTTTCGGTACAATCGCACTTAAATCTGTTGAGCGTGGTCAAATGACTGCTCGTCAAATCGAAGCTGCGCGTCGTACAATTAGCCGTCGTGTTAAACGTGGTGGTAAGATCTTTATCCGTGTTTTCCCAGACAAACCAATTACTGAAAAACCATTAGAAGTTCGTATGGGTAAAGGTAAAGGTTCTGTGGAATACTGGGTTTGCCAAATCAAACCAGGTAAGATCTTGTACGAAATGGATGGTGTTAGTGAAGAATTGGCACGCGAAGCGTTTACGCTTGCAGCTGCTAAGCTTCCATTTAAAACCACTATCGTTACTAAGACGGTGATGTAATGAAAACTAAAGATCTACGTGAAAAATCGGTAGAAGAGTTGGCAGCTTTGCTTGATGAGCAACAGCTTAACCAATTCCGTCTTCGTATGGCGAAAGCAACTGGTCAATTGGGTAAATCGCATGAAGTTGCGTTAACTCGTAAGACTATTGCTCGTATCAAGACCCTCCTTACCGAAAAACAGGGGAACGCACAATGAGTGAGCAAACAGTTCGCACGTTAACAGGCAAAGTAGTAAGTGACAAAATGGACAAGTCTATTGTTGTACTTATTGAACGCCGCGTTCAACACCCGTTGTATGGCAAATCAATCCGCCGTTCAACAAAATTACACGCTCATGATGAGAACAACACTGCTAAAACTGGCGATGTTGTAACCATTAAAGAAAGCCGCCCAATTTCAAAAACTAAAGCTTGGACTTTAGTGGAAGTTATTGAAGCAGCTGCTGAGTAATTAGACGTTCTTGTTGCATCATCGGTCAATTTCGAGTACTCTTTGAGCCTTTCGAAATTGCGACCGGTGATGCTCGGTTTTGGAGTAGGGCAATGATTCAGACCGAAAGTATGCTAGACGTAGCAGACAACAGTGGTGCTCGCCGCGTACAATGTATTAAAGTACTTGGTGGTTCACATCGTCGTTATGCTTCTGTTGGCGACATTATTAAAGTTACTGTAAAAGAAGCAATTCCGCGTGGCCGTGTTAAAAAAGGTGACGTGATGAATGCAGTTGTAGTTCGTACTAAATTCGGTATTCGTCGTCCAGACGGTTCTGTGATCCGTTTCGATGATAATGCTGCAGTTATCTTGAACAACAACAAGGCTCCGATTGCCACTCGTATTTTCGGACCAGTGACTCGTGAACTTCGTACTGAACAGTTCATGAAAATCATTTCATTGGCTCCTGAAGTTCTATAATAGAGGCAATCATGGCTAAGATTAGAAAAGGCGATCAAGTAATTGTGATCGCAGGTAAAGAAAAAGGCAAACAGGGTACTGTTTTGTCTGTTTCAAATGACCAAGTTAAGGTTGAAGGCCTTAATTTAGTTAAGAAGCATCAAAAGCCGAACCGTGCAACAGGTGCTGAAGGCGCTATTGTTACACAAGAAGCTTCGCTTCATATTTCAAACGTGGCAGTTTTTAATGCTGCAACCCAAAAGGCTGACCGTGTTGGTTACCAAGTGATTGAAGGCGTGAAAACTCGCGTTTACAAATCAAATGGTGAATCAGTGGCGGTAGCGAAGTAATAGGTTGAACTAGGCTATGGCCAGACTTAAAACACGTTATAACGACGAAATCCGAGCTAAGTTGAAAGAAGAACTTGGTTTGGGCAATGTGATGGAAATTCCTCGCATTACTAAAATCACCATCAACATGGGTGTTGGTGCGGCTTCAGCTGACAAGAAATTGTTAGATGGCGCTTTGGCGGATATGCAAGCTATTGCTGGTCAAAAACCAGTTCTTACATTAGCGCGCAAATCAATCGCTGGTTTTAAAATCCGTGATGGTTGGCCGATTGGTTGTAAAGTAACTTTACGCGGCGAACAAATGTACGAATTCTTAGACCGTTTGATCTCTATCGCTATCCCTCGTATTCGTGACTTCCGCGGTTTTTCTGCGAAATCATTCGATGGTCGTGGTAATTATTCAATGGGTCTCAAGGAACAAATTATGTTCCCTGAAATCGATTTTGATAAGATCGATCGTATTCGTGGTATGGATATTACTATCACTACGACTGCTCGTACTGATGACGAAGGCCGTGCGCTAATCCGTGCATTCGGCTTCCCGTTCAAATAAGAGGTCGATATGGCTAAGAAAAGTATGATTAATCGCGAATTGAAACGCGAAACTACAGTTGCTAAATACGCTGCAAAACGTGCTGAATTAAAAGCTACGATTGCAAACGTAAATGCATCTGATGAAGAACGTTTCGAAGCGATGATGAAGTTACAAACATTACCACGTAATGCGTCTCCAGTACGTCTTCGTAACCGTTGTGGTTTAACTGGTCGTCCTCATGGTTACTTCCGTAAGTTCGGCTTAAGCCGTAACAAATTACGTGACACAGTAATGCAGGGTGATGTACCGGGCGTTGTTAAGGCAAGCTGGTAAGGAGCGACTATAAATGAGTATGCAAGATACCGTTGCCGACATGCTAACACGTGTTCGTAACGCACAAATGGCAAAGAAACAAACTGTTTCTATGCCTAATTCTAAGTTGAAAGTTGCAATTGCAAACGTACTTCAACAAGAAGGTTACATTTCAAATGTAGAAGTTGCTGATCTTGAAGGCAAAGCTACTTTGACAATTACTTTAAAATATTTTGAAGGCAAACCAGTTATCGAAACTGTGAAACGCGTAAGCCGTCCAGGTCTACGTCAGTATCGCGGTAAAGATGCACTTCCGAGCGTTAAGCAAGGTTTAGGTATTGCAATTGTTTCTACAAGCAAAGGCATCATGACTGATCGCGCTGCACGTGCTGCAGGCGTTGGTGGTGAAGTTATTGCTTTTGTTTCTTAATAGGTGATTCCTCATGTCTCGTGTGGCTAAAGCCCCAGTAACTGTACCTAACGGTGTAGCAGTTACTCAGAACGGCCGGCAGGTCGAAGTGAAAGGCAGCAAAGGTACGTTGTCTTTCAACCTGCATGCGCTGGTCGAGCTTAAACAGGAAGAAGGTCAACTTCATATTGCTCCAGTTAAAGAATCTCGCGATTCTTGGATGCAAGCTGGTACTGCTCGCGCTGTTCTTAATAACCTTGTAAAAGGTGTTAATGAAGGCTTCGAACGTAAGTTACAACTTATCGGTGTTGGTTATAAAGCTGCGGTTAAAGGTACAGTTGTGAACCTTAACCTTGGTTATTCTCACCCGATTGATTACGCTCTTCCTGAAGGTGTAACTGCTGAAACTCCGACTGCTACTGAAATCATTTTGAAATCAGCTAACAAGCAATTGTTAGGTCAAGTTGCTGCAGAAATCCGTGGTTATCGTCCACCAGAGCCGTATAAAGGTAAAGGTGTTCGCTATTCTGACGAAGTTGTTCTTCGTAAAGAAGCTAAGAAGAAATAAGGCGCGAGGTTCTTATGAACGAAAAGAAACAATCCCGTTTGCGTCGTGCGAAAAGCACACGCTTGCACATTCGTGCATTGGGTGCGACTCGCTTGTGTGTAAACCGCACGCCGCGTCACATCTATGCTCAAGTTATTTCTGCAGATGGTGGCAAAGTATTAGCGCAAGCTTCTACTTTGGATGCATCTTTACGTAGCGGAACTACAGGTAATGTAGATTCAGCTACTAAAGTAGGTGCTTTAATCGCAGAACGTGCAAAGGCTGCTGGTGTAACTAAAGTTGCATTTGACCGTTCTGGTTTTAAATATCATGGTCGTATCAAAGCCTTGGCTGATGCTGCTCGTGAAAACGGCTTGGAGTTCTAATCATGGCTAAAGTTGAACAAAACGAAGGTCTTGTTGAAAAGCTGGTTGCCGTTGATCGTGTAGCCAAAGTTGTTAAGGGTGGTCGTATCTTCTCTTTCACAGCATTAACTGTTGTGGGTGATGGTAATGGTCGTGTAGGTTTTGGTCGCGGTAAAGCGCGTGAAGTTCCAGCTGCTATTTCTAAAGCACTTGAAGCTGCACGCCGCAACATGATCACTGTTGATCTTGTTGATGGTACTGTACAACATCCTATTCATGCTCGTCATGGCGCTAGCCGTGTTTACATGCAACCTGCATCTGAAGGTACTGGCGTAATCGCTGGTGGTTCTATGCGCGCAGTTTTAGAAGCTGCTGGTGTACGTAACGTATTGACGAAATGTTATGGTTCTACTAACGCGGCTAACGTTGTAAATGCAACTTTTAATGGTTTACGTGATATGACGTCTCCTGAGAAAGTTGCTGCTAAACGTGGTCTTTCAGTAGAACAAATTTTAGGGTAATCAATCATGAAAACGATTAAAGTTACCCAGACTAAATCTTCTTCGCATCGTTTGAAAAATCACAAACTTTGCCTACAAGGTTTAGGTCTGCGTCGTATTGGTCATACAGTAGAAGTAATAGATACACCTTCTAACCGTGGTATGATCAACAAAGTCTACTATATGGTTAGTGTAGAGGAATAAGCCATGACTCTGCGTTTAAATGAGCTTGCACCTGCTGAAGGTGCAAAACGTGATAATCGTCGTTTAGGCCGTGGTATCGGTTCTGGTGTCGGTAAGACTGGTGGCCGTGGTGTCAAAGGTCAGAAATCACGTAAAAGTGGTGGCGTTCGTCCAGGCTTTGAAGGTGGTCAAACTGCGTTATATCGTCGTTTACCTAAATTCGGTTTCACAAGCCAATTGGCTTTGAAAACTGCTGAAGTACGTTTGTCTGAACTTGCTAAAGTTGAAGGTGATATTATTTCACTTGAAACTTTGAAAGCTGCGAATGTTGTACGTAAAGATATGTTGCGTGCTCGTGTTGTTCTTTCTGGTGAAATCACTCGTGCATTCACTGTTCAAGGTGTTGCATTGACTAAAGGCGCTAAAGCTGCTCTTGAAGCTGCTGGCGGTAAAGTCGAGGAGTAATCGCGAGTGACTATGTCTCCTAGTTCTTCAGGTCATGTTAACATGATGAAAGGTCAACCATTTCATGTGAAATATCGTGAAATTATTCGCCGATTAATGTTCTTGATTGGTGCATTGGTAGTCTTTCGACTAGGAGCGCATATTCCGCTGCCAGGTATTGATAATGTTGCTCTAGAACGTTTTTTCAAAGCTAATGAAGGTACTTTTTTAGGTTTGTTTAATATGTTCTCGGGTGGAGCATTAGAACGAATGTCCATTCTGGCGTTAGGTATCATGCCGTACATTTCTGCATCTATTATTGTGCAGTTGATGTCGACCGTGGTGCCTTCGTTAGAAGCATTGAAGAAAGAAGGCGAGCAAGGTAAGCGTAAGATTAATCAATATACGCGTTACGGCACCCTTTTACTCGCATTAGTCCAAGGTATCGGGATGTGTGCTGGTCTAATCAGTCAAGGTATTACTTTGACTTCAGGACTGGCTTTTTACATTCCAGCGCTAACATCGTTAGTTGCAGGTACCATGTTCTTAATGTGGTTAGGTGAGCAAATTACTGAACGTGGTGTTGGTAATGGTATCTCAATGATTATCTTTGCAGGTATTGTTGCTGGTTTACCAAACTTAGTGATTCAAGCATTTACTTCGGTAGATAATGGCCAATCAAGTTTAATTGGTTTAGCTATCTTTGGATTGCTATCAGTTGCTGTTTTAGCAGCGATTGTGTTTATTGAAAAAGCTCAACGTCGTATACCTGTGAACTATGCTCAAAAACAGCAAGGTCGTCGTGTATTCACTGCACAGCAAACGCATTTGCCATTGAAGATCAACATGGCAGGGGTTATTCCAGCAATTTTCGCAAGTTCGTTATTGTTGTTCCCTGCAAGTTTAGGTCAATGGTTAGGCAGTGCTGATCCAAATGCAGGAATTGTAAAACGTAGCCTACAAGATTTGGCATTGGTATTATCGCCTGGACAACCGTTGTATTTAGTGCTCTTCGGTGCGTTAATTATCTTTTTCTGTTATTTCTATACGGCGCTTGTTTTTAGCCCGAAAGAAGTATCAGAGAACTTGAAACGCAGTGGAGCTTATGTACCTGGTATTCGCCCAGGTGAGCAAACTGCTCGTTACTTAGATCATATTCTTAATCGTTTGACGTTTATTGGTGCAATCTACATTACAGTCATCTGTTTAATGCCGATGATTTTACAAAGTTCTTTTGGTATTCCATTCCATTTGGGTGGTACCTCATTACTTATCGTAGTTGTTGTTGTTATGGACTTTATGGCTCAGCTTCAAGCCCATTTGACATCACATCAGTATGACGATCAATCGTTAATGAGAAAAACGACTGCTCATCCTAAGGGATAAGCGCACTTAGAAGGTTTCATCATGAAAGTACAAGCTTCTGTAAAGAAAATTTGTGGTAGCTGTAAAGTTATCCGTCGTAATGGGGTTATTCGCGTAATTTGCAGCGCAGAACCTCGTCATAAGCAGCGTCAAGGTTAATTTAATTAAGACCTGTTGATTTCAGTAGGCTAATTAGGTTATTATCCGCCCCTCAAGATTTTTGTGGGGCGGTTGATTATCTCTACTGCCTTTTTGGAGAAATTTGAATGGCTCGTATTGCCGGTGTAAACATTCCGGATAACAAGCATGCTGTTATCTCTCTCACGTATATTTTTGGTATTGGTCGCCACACAGCTAAAAACATTTTAGCTGCTGCAGGTATTACGACTACTACTAAAATTCGTGAATTAGATGATGCTCAGCTTGATGCGATTCGTGCAGAAGTTGCTAAGGTTCCGACCGAAGGTGACTTACGTCGCGAAATTTCCATGAACATTAAACGTTTAATGGATTTAGGCTGCTACCGCGGTCTTCGTCATCGTCGCAGCTTGCCTGTTCGCGGACAACGCACCAAAACTAACGCACGTACCCGTAAAGGTCCGCGCAAACCTATTAAGAAATAAGATTTCTGGAAGCTAAAAGATGGCTAAAGATACTCGCACACGCAAGAAGGTCACTCGTACCGTCTCTGAAGGTGTTGCACACATTCACGCTTCTTTTAATAACACCATTGTTACGATTACTGATCGTCAAGGTAATGCATTGGCTTGGGCTACTTCAGGTGGACAAGGCTTCCGTGGATCACGTAAATCAACTCCGTTTGCTGCTCAGGTAGCTGCTGAAGTTGCTGGTAAAGCTGCTTTAGATTACGGTTTGAAAAACTTGGACGTCCTTGTAAAAGGTCCTGGTCCAGGTCGTGAATCTGCGGTTCGTGCATTAGGTGCAGTGGGTTATAAAATTAACAGCATTACCGATGTGACACCGATTCCGCACAACGGTTGCCGTCCACCTAAAAAACGTCGCGTGTAAGGAGAAACATTCATGGCTCGTTATATTGGTCCAAAATGCAAACTCTCTCGCCGCGAAGGGACAGACCTGCAATTAAAATCTGGCGTTAAACCATTTGACGTCAAAACAAAAAAATCTGCTAAAGCTCCTGGTCAACATGGCCAAAGCCGTGCTAAACAATCAGAGTATTCACTACAATTACGTGAAAAACAAAAAGTACGTCGTATGTACGGTGTTTTAGAGCGTCAATTTAGTAACTACTACAAAGAAGCTGCTCGTGTTAAAGGCGCAACAGGTGAAAACTTGTTGAAATTGCTTGAAAGCCGCCTCGATAACGTTGTTTATCGCATGGGTTTTGGTTCTACACGTGCAGAAGCTCGTCAGCTGGTATCTCACCGTTCAATCACTTTAAATGGTCGTCGTGTTAACATCGCGTCTATCCAAGTTAAAGCGGGCGACGTGATTGCAGTTCACGAAAGCGCTAAACAACAATTACGTATCAAAAACGCAATTGAATTAGCTGCTCAACGTGGAACAGCTGCTTGGATTGAAGTAGATCATTCAAAACTTGAAGGTACATTTAAAGCTGCACCAGATCGTTCTGATTTACCTGCTGAAATCAACGAAAGCTTGATTGTAGAATTGTATTCTAAATAATCCTTGAGGTAGCAATAATGACGCGTACTGCAAACGAGTTTCTAACTCCGCAAGCGATCAAGGTCGAAGCGGCAAGCGGGACCTCGGCAAAAGTGATTCTTGAACCATTAGAGCGTGGCTTTGGTCATACTCTTGGTAATGCTTTACGTCGCATCCTTTTGTCTTCTTTACCTGGCGCAGCCGTGGTTGAAGTAGAGATAGAGGGTGTCGAGCACGAGTACAGTACTTTAGAAGGCTTGCAGCAGGACATCGTCGAGCTCTTGCTGAACCTAAAAGGATTGTCTATTAAGCTGTTCGATCAAAACGAAGCATATTTGACATTGGAAAAACAAGGTCCTGGCGATGTAACTGCTGCTGACCTTCGTTTACCACATAATGTTGAAGTGGTTAACCCTGAACATCTGATTGGTACTTTAAGTGCTTCAGGCTCATTAAAAATGCGCTTGAAAGTTTCTCAAGGTCGTGGTTATGAAACTTCTGACTCACGTTTCCCTGAAGGCGAAACGCGTCCTGTAGGTCGTCTACAGTTAGATGCTTCTTATAGCCCGATTAAACGTGTGTCTTACACAGTTGAAAATGCTCGTGTAGAACAACGTACTGACCTTGATAAGCTCGTCATTGATCTTGAAACGAATGGAACTGTAGATCCTGAAGAAGCTATCCGCAAAGCGGCAACAATCTTGCAACAACAAATTGCAATTTTTGTTGATCTTCAGAAAGATCAAGCTCCAGTTGCTCAAGAGCCACGTGAAGAAGTTGATCCAATCTTGCTTCGTCCAGTTGATGATCTAGAGCTTACTGTTCGTTCTGCTAACTGTTTGAAAGCAGAAAATATTTACTACATTGGTGATCTAGTACAGCGTACTGAGGTTGAGTTGCTTAAAACTCCTAACCTTGGTAAAAAATCGCTTACTGAGATCAAAGATGTTCTGGCTTCTAAGGGCTTACAGCTCGGCATGCGTTTAGAGAACTGGCCACCAGCTAGTCTCCGTATGGACGATCGTTTCGCCTATCGTAGCCGTTAATTAAGTAGGACTATCACCATGCGTCATCGTAATAGTGGTGTGAAATTAGGCCGTACCAGCAGCCATCGTAAAGCGATGTTTCAAAACATGGCTAATTCTTTGTTTGAGCATGAGTTAATTAAAACTACTGTGCCTAAAGCAAAAGAGTTACGTCGTGTAGCTGAGCCTTTAATCACTTTAGCTAAAAACGATACTGTAGCAAACCGTCGTTTGGCGTTTGCTCGTACTCGTTCAGCAGCAACAGTTGGTAAATTATTTACCGTTCTTGGCCCTCGTTACAAAGAACGTAACGGCGGTTATCTACGTGTTCTTAAAGCTGGTTTCCGTGCAGGTGATGCTGCACCGATGGCTTATGTAGAACTTGTGGATCGTGAAGTAAACTAATTACTCACGTCACAGAACAATCGGTTGTTCGAAAAAGGTCGGTGTTTCACCGGCCTTTTTTTATGCCTTTTTGTTGGACAATTTATGGTTTTGTCCCAAATTGACTTAAATTTCGTCAGAAAAATGCAAACTTGACATTGCGTATTGTCAGATTTGTGCTTTAATAAAAAAGTACTCTTAAAAAGGTTATAAAAACAACATGGAAAAGCAAGTTGATATTCTTATCGTTGGTGCAGGTATCTCTGGTATTGGTGTAGCTGCGCATCTTTCAAAACACTCACCACAACGTTCATTTGAAATTATTGAGCGTCGTGAGAGCTTCGGTGGTACTTGGGATTTATTTAAATATCCTGGTATCCGTTCCGATTCAGATATGTCTACTTTTGGGTTTAATTTTAAACCATGGCAAAAAGCCAATGTCTTGGCAGATGGCGCTTCGATTAAAGGCTATGTTGCTGAAGTTGTCGATGAATTTAAATTAAAAGATAAAATTCATTTTAATCAGCGTGTACGTACTGCAAATTATGATTCATCAATTAAAAAATGGGTCGTACAAATTGAAGATGAAAATCAAAAACTCAATACGTGGGTTGCAAACTTTGTAATCGGATGTACGGGTTATTATAATTATGACCAAGGTTATCAACCTGATTATCCAGGTAAAAATGATTTTAAAGGCGAATTTATTAACCCACAATTTTGGCCTGAAAACTTAGATTATACGAGTAAAAAAGTAGTGATTATTGGTAGTGGTGCAACAGCTATTACCTTAGTGCCTGCGATGTCAAAAGGTGGTGCAGGGCATGTGACCATGTTGCAACGTTCACCAACCTATATTGCTTCAATCCCATCTATTGATTTTGTTTATGACAAAATGCGTAAGGTTTTACCTGAAGATGTGGCCTATAAGTTAACCCGTGCACGTAATATTGGTATGCAACGCGGTATTTATGCGCTTGCACAAAAACAACCGAAGTTACTGCGTAAGTTCTTACTCAAATCGATTGAAATGCAATTAAAAGGCAAAGTGGATATGAAACACTTTACCCCAACATATAATCCGTGGGATCAGCGTTTATGTGTTGTGCCAGATGGCGACTTATTTAAGATTTTACGCTCTGGTAAAGCCAGTGTTGAAACAGATCAAATTGAGAAAATTACTGCAACAGGTATTCAATTAAAATCTGGTAAGCATTTAGATGCGGATATCATCGTTTCAGCAACAGGTTTAGAAATCCAAATCTTGGGTGGTATCAAAGCTACAATTGATAATAAGCCAATGAATACGTCTCAACACATGCTGTATCAGGGTGTGATGGTTAGCGATGTGCCAAATATGGCAATGATCATTGGTTATATCAACGCATCATGGACATTAAAAGTTGATATCGCAGGTGAGTATATTTGCCGTCTTGTAAACTATATGGACAAAAAAGGCTATGACGAAGTTATTCCTCAAGGCGATGCAACTGAATTGATGGAAGATACGGTGATGGGCAGTTTAAGCTCAGGGTATATTGCTCGTGCGGCAGATGTGATGCCGAAACAAGGTAAGCATGCACCTTGGAAAGTGTCGAATAACTATTTAGCAGATCGTAAAGAACTTAAAAATGCCAAGTTTGAAGATGGTGTTTTAAAATTTCATAAGCGTGAAGCACAACTCGCAAAAAAGCCTAAACTGGTTTCTTAATCAAACCTAGAAGCAACCAAACTAAGAAATAGCAAAATAAACAAGCTATGAAATAAACAAGGAGCGAAAGCTCCTTGTTTATTGCAACAGGAAAATTGATTTAAAAAGAATGCTTGGTGATAGAAAAAGGAGCCTAAGCTCCTTTAACAATGATCAGATAAATTATAAAGAACGGGAAATCAGTTCTTTCATAATCTCGTTTGTACCTGCATAAATACGATTTGCCCGATTATCGATATAAGCACGTGCAATTGGATATTCCAGCATATAACCATAACCACCATGTAATTGAAGGCATTCATCAACGACATTAGAGAATACTTCTGAAATTTTGTATTTTGCAGCAGCTGCAGCATCAACACCTAATGTACCTTCAAGTTGTAATTCCATACAACGGTCGAGGTAAGCACGGCAGAAATCAATTTCTGTGCGCATTTCAGCAAGTTTAAAACGTGTATTTTGAAAAGCACCGATCGGTTTACCAAACGCTTTACGGTCTTTGGTATATTGAACGGTGTGTGCCAACGCTGCTTCTGCGCCTGCTTGGCAGATAATCGCGACCAGCATACGTTCCCATGCCAACTCTTTCATCAGCATGATAAAACCCATGCCTTCCATACCCAATAAATTTTCTTTTGGTACACGAACATCTTCAAAGAACAATTCACAAGTATCTTGTCCTTTCATACCAATTTTATTGAGTGGTTTGCCTTTGCTAAAGCCAGCACGGTCAGCTTCAACGATAATCAAAGATAGGTTGGCAGAACCTTTCTCTGAACTGCCTGTTTTACATACCACAATTGCCATATCACATAGATAACCATTGGTAATAAAGATCTTAGAACCATTGATCACATATTCATCCCCGTCTAAAACGGCGGTGGTGCGAACACCTTGTAGGTCTGAGCCTGTTCCCGGTTCTGTCATCGCAATGGCTGTGACGGTTTCTCCAGAAGCCATTTTAGCAATCCAATGTTTTTTCTGTTCTTCATTACCAAAGTTGTTGATGTAGTTGGCAACAATATCCGAGTGCAAAGAAAAACCTGTAGAAGAGTCCATTGCATAGGCTTGTTCTTCAATCAGAATCATACTGTAGAGGCGATCTACGCCATAGCCACCATATTCTTCAGGCATGGTTGCGCAGAGCAGCCCCATTTCACCTGCTTTGTTCCATAAATCGCGATCTACATGTTGTTGCTGTTCATATTTAGCAATATTTGGCACAACTTCTTTTTCATAAAATTTACGTACTGTTTCACGAAAAGCATCGTGATCGGAATTAAACAATTTACGAGGCAACATATTGGTTAAAGGTCGGATAGCACCTGATTGCATTTTTATAATATCCATATGAGTTTTAGTGAGTTGAAATTATGTGAATTGCTTATGTGTCGCAATGAGATGAATGCTCAAAACTCATTTTTAAATGATGAATTTGGTCATTTAGAAGAATTTAGCGAGAAATTGATCGGGAATCGGGTAAACTAAGTCAGAATTAACCATTGGGGGAAAATGATGTCAGAAGAACTTACTTTAGAAGAACGTAAAGTGATTTATCGTGCTCGTCGCGGTTTAAAAGAGATTGATGTATATTTTGACCCATACGTAAAACAATATTACTTAGCAGCAAGTGCGCAAGAAAAAGCCTTGTTTAAAGAGTTAGTTGATCAGGAAGACCCAGATTTATTGGATTGGTTTATGGAAGTTTCAGAGCCACCTCGACCTGAACTCAGAAGCTTGATCAATAAACTTAAAGATTATGTCCACGGATGAGTTAAAAACTCACCAACGATATCAATTCAAACCCAGTCGTATTGCACTGGGTTTTCAGCTTTTGTGTTTAACAATTATTTTTATAGTGCTGTACTCGATTATCACTGTATGGATAAGTGGATTACTGCTGTTGTTGGCATGCTTCAGTCTAAAAATATTTAGAATGCGTCCACAAGTCCGAAGTTTAGAACATTTTGATTTAGATCAGTGGACCCTACAATATGAGGATTCCAATCAAATTCATCATGTGCAAATTCAGCAAATGATTGATCATCGATTTTATATCGCAGTGTATTTTTGTGAGAAAAACAATAAAAGTTTAATTATTTGGCAAGATCAAGTGAGCAAAATACAGTGGAAATCTTTAAAATCTCGGGTAAAATTAAGTTAATTGTCTAACAAATATAAAAAAGCTAATTTAAATTTAATCCAAATAAAACATAATCTTATTTGTATTTTTGTTTATTTAATATCCATTGTTAGACCAAATATATACAAAATAGCGCAATTGTAAAATTGTCAGACAATTATCTCTGTAAAAATCTGATTTTGCATGTAAATTAAAAATACCAACAGCGAGGAGGAATTTCCAAATGGGTGAAATTCATACGTTTTGGTTCTTAGTGGTTGCAATTGTTTTTGCAATTATATTTGGAAGACTAGGAACTATGCTGAGGGAACAGATTGAGAAAGCTAACGCTAACAGTGTTAACGGTAGCAAATTTAAAAGACTTAAAACCAATAAACTCTCTTAAAGAGTTTACCTTTTAACAAGTAGCATGTGCTGAACCGTCGCAATGCTACTTTTTTTTGCTTAAAATTTGTATAAAAACCAGATTAGGTCAATTGAATACTTTCTATATTGTGGCAAATTCTTCAGATGAAATTAGAGCTATTACTCTGTTATTCAGAGATTGCATCTGATATTGTTATTTTAAAAGGGATATAAACACAATTATATAGAGGACAGGAAGTATGTCTAAGGTCCACAAGCTTGGTCAATTGATGCTGACCGCTGTTGTTGCCTCATCTGTGTTATCAGGTTGTTCATATGTTGTAAAATCAGGTGCCAATGTTGCGCTTGGCTTTAGTGAAAAACATATCGTCCCACCCATTTTGGCGGGCAATGATACAGATATGGCGTGCAACTCAGGCAATGCATTAACGCCAGCGATTATGGCAACAAAAGATATGGGGGCCGACCCCACCCGTATGGCGGTATTGTTATATTCAGCTGCGGGGATGTGTGCAGAAAATCGTGCTTTGGATGCAGAACTCAGATATTTACGTGCTTCAAAAGATGGTAAAGTGACTGAAGCGCAAGATGCTCGTATAGAACAAAAACGTTGGGCAGCCCTTGCCGCAGAACGTCAATACACGGGTTATCAATTATTTGCAGAACGTTGGCAGGCAAAATATAAATATACTTTAGGTGATTCTTGTCCAACCATGCGTAAGGACTTAGATCAAACTATCTATTTAATTGGTATGCTCAGTGGTTTGCAAGCGATGACCAATGACATTAACTCTGGTGGTGCAGTCAATGTACCGAAAGATATTGCTGCGATTGTTGAACGTGGTATGGCATGTCTAGACAATAACAAATTCTGGGGTGCGCCAATGGCGACACGTGCAGTGATTTGGATATTGTTACCGGGTGCAGGAGACGGTAAGCCTGATCCAACCCAGACCTTACAACAATCAATGCAAATCGCAGAACAGAAAGGTGTTCGTCTAGCATTTGCAATGAATGCTGTTGCAGCACAAGCCAGTGGTGATGATGCTAAATTAAGAGCGGCGTTAAAAGCCTATGCCGCATCGCGTGCAGATGATAAGCCAGTAAACCCTGAATTTAGATTGTTAGATGGTATGGCCGGTCAAATGGTTCAAGGTATTGCCGATCGTTATTGGACTGAACATACTGGTGTTCGTGCAGCAGATGATGGAATGACCACATTCTGGGATGAACAAGCATCTACGGGTGATGATGAATTGTTTAATGATCTACCTGCACCGACCGAAGAGCCAAGTGCTTCAGCTGACGAACCTGTAGCAAATCCATAGTATTCAATTGCATGAATTGGTTAGAATTGAGGAAGAGCGACAGCTCTTCTTTTTTTATGGTGTAGCATGGAACAACACAAGTTAGATAAAAATATATTGTTTATTGCAACCAGTATCATTTTTTTTGCAATTCTTCAGCTTTTTCAAACTCATTTCTTTTATCAGCACGATGTTTTTTTAAGCCAGCCTTGGCGCTGGTGGACAGGGCATTGGGTTCATGTGGGATGGATTCATTATGTTTTAAATGTTTTGGCTTTGGCTTGTTTACCCTTTTTATTTCCAAACATTAAAAAGAAAGTTTTTATTGCTTTATTGCTTATTTTACCGCCTTTACTCAGTCTCTGTTTTTATCTGATTTATCCTCATATTTTTGCTTATGCAGGTTTGTCTGGCATTCTTCATGGTCTGTTTGTATTTTGTGCAATCGTCAGTTTAAAAGAAAAGCCAGAACGAAATTTTGCCTTCATCGTATTGTTATGCATCTTCGGCAAAATCGCATGGGAACATTTTTTTGGTGCACTACAAACTGAACAATTGATTGGTCATCCTGTTTTAATACAGGCGCATTTGCTTGGGGTGATTTTTGGAAGTATTTGTGCCATTTTGAGCTTAATTTTTCGACTTAATGTCATCAAATAGAAAGCGAATCAACGCTATTATTTGTATGAAATATTATTTTATAAAATTTCATTATTTTGATGAGGTTAAGCACATAGCATTGTAAAAATATTTAAAAAATAAATTTGAATAAATGCTTTGTAATGAATGGATAGTGATTCTCATTTGTGGTTAATTATGTGAATGTTACATCTATTTTAGTTGTAAAAAATATAAGTACTGAGTTGTTTTTTCACATTTAATGATAAGACTATAGATGAGTTGACAAAAAGCTCGCCAAAAAAATTAATCTTTGTCATGTTTTTCTTAGGAAAATTAAGGCAAATTTGAGTGGTGATGATAGGAATGGGTATTGGTAAAGGATTTTACCTCTCACCTAATAATAAAAGATAAGCTGTGCAAGCGATTGTACACTGGTTATAAAAACTGGAATAACAATGCAAGAACCTGTAAATAATAGATCGGGATTAGGTCTACTCAGTTATCTCTGGAATGAGTGGTTCTCAACCTTTTCCATCCTTATTCTGCTTCTCCTGACCTTGATCATTGGGACAGGGGATATGATTCATGGGCAAATGCTTCGTTTAGGTGAACGCCTATATGGAGACGAAAAAATAGGAATGCAATATTCCTTTTTACGTGCTGAGCCCAACAAACCTTCATGTGACCGCAATGTAGATATCGATAAGCTTGTCAAAGAAAAAATGCAACAGGAAGCCAGTGATCCTGATGCGGCATTTTTTGGTTTAACGCCAGAAGCAGATGTTCGCGCTTCATTCGTTTCAGCGCAAACGGATTGTGAACAGAAATATGCGTTCTATGATAAATCGATCAAACATATGGAAGATCATCCTTCCCTTCGTACATATCGTTCGATGGAAACGGGGTTCTTCTGGATATTAAAATGGGGCTCTGAACATCGCGTACTCATCCTGATTTTGATGGTGGTGATCGCGGCAATTACCGCATCATTGAAGATGCATCATATTGGGCTACGTCCAGCGCGTACCAAGCTTGATTTTAAAGTCTATAACATTGCGATGGTGCTGGGGAATGCCTTACTGAGCTTCTCGGTCATTAGCCAATATCGTTCAGTACTCAATTCTGGTGTTGAATCGACCCTTGAAACGATTGGAGTCTATTGGCTATGGATGATTCTGTTTGTGGTCTTAACAGTTATCAGCCTGTTTAAATTATTCCGTACGCCAGAAAATGCTGAAGAAGGCGGTAAATTTGGCCTTGCGCTGCTGAGCATACCTTTATATGCCTTTATGGCAATTGTGACAGGTATTGCGTTTACTTTCTTTATGGACTACCCAATGGGGCAAGGTATTTACCTTGGCTTGTTGACTGAATTTTCAAATATCTTCCTTAACTTAGCACTGTTTATTTGGGCGGGTATGTTATTGACCCAAACACGTGTGATGGATCTTTTCTTGGCGATTCTTCGTCCTTGGAACTTAGCGCCTGAAACGTTGACGTGGATCATTTTGATTGGTGCTGCAATTCCAACCGCATATACAGGTGCTTCGGGAATCTTCGTTGTTGCTGCTGGTGCGATTATCTATAAAGAAGTGTGGAATTCAGGTGCTCGTCGTCAATATGCACTTGCGGTTTCAGCAATGTCAGGTTCGCTGGGTGTTGTACTACGTCCGTGTCTCTTGGTGATCTTAATTTCAATGCTGGATAGCCGTCATGTAACTTCAGACGAGTTATTTAATCATGGTATTTATGTATTCTGGTTAACCGCATTTATTTTCTTAGGGGTGTCGTTATTCCTTGCTGAGAATAAGTTCCGTATTAACTCACCGAAAACTGCTGTCCCTGGTATGTTGCGTGCTTTCGTTCCAGTGCTTCCATATATCTTGATTGTTGCTGTCGTGATTGGCTTCTATCAGTTTGGTCTGGACACGAAAATGGATGAATTTACTGCACCTGTAATTCTTCCAATCATGTTATTGGCATTTATTTTATTTGATAAGTTATTTGGTAATAAATTACCGATACCAGAAAACCCAAATAAAGCGCTTGCTCTAGAACATGAAAAAAATTCTGAATACTTACGTGAGCATGGTGATACTGCTGAAACAAAACGTGGCTTCCGTAGCGCAATTCGTTTTGCAACATCGGAAAGTGTTGGTCATATTGGTGCGTTAATTATCTTAATGGCATTGTCTGCAAGTGTTGGTGGTCTGATTGAACGTAGTGAGATCGTGACCATGGTTCCAACGCATCTGGGTAGTATCTTGGTAACACTCGGATTTATGGCATTGTTACTTGCATTAATTGGTATGACAACAGATCCATTTGGTGCGGTGATTCTCGTTGCTGCAACGATTGCGCCAGTTGCATTTGAAAATGGTATCCATCCGATTCACTTCTGGATGATTGTACTGGTTGCATTTGAGTTTGGTTATGTTACGCCACCTGTTGCGCTCAACCATTTGCTGACGAGGCTCTCGGTCGGTGATGCAGAGGTTGCCGCCGCCGATGCAGAGGCAAAAGCCAAATATACAAGCTTCTACTATCGTTATGAGCGTTGGATCTTACCAATCGTGGTGCTGTTCTCAGCATTGGTGATTGTGACCTATGCGCCGTACATGTTTAACCTGTTTGACTGGTATGCCAGTAAATAATTGAATGTCTAAAAAGCGCCTTCGGGCGCTTTTTTTCTGTCTGTGGATTTTGAATAGATTTAGTGATCTTCAAATTGAAACTGCTGAATGTACTCACTCGGCGTCAAACTGGTTTCACGTTTAAACATGGCACTAAAGGCACTGGCACTGTCATAGCCCAAATCCAGTGCAACATTGAAAATAGATTTATTCATTGCCAAATCAGTCATGGCTTGCATCAACCTTGCCTGCCGTACCCAATGACTAAAATGCATATTGGTTTCTTTCTGAAAATGTCGAGTGAGGGTTTTCGGACTAACATGTAAAAATTGGGCGGCATGTTCAAGTGTCCATGTATGGCTAAGATCAAGTTTGATTTCAGCACAAAGCTTTTGCAATTTAATATTTTGTGGCTCAGGTAAATTAAATGGTAGAACAGGGAGAAGCTCCAATTCATCTAAAATTAGTTCAAGCAATCGTGCTTCACGACTTTGAGGATGGATCGTGGTTTGAATCTGCATCGCGGAGCGAATAAGCTCTTTTAGCAGGGGTGAGATCGTGACGACGCGACATTCATTGACTAATTTTAAACGTGCGTCTGGCTGAATAAATACACCATAAGCTTGCACATCACCACTGATCAGTAAGGCATGAGCCTTATAGGCTGGAATCCATACACCGCGTCCCGGTGGCGTGACCCATGTTCCTTCTGTCGTTTGAATACGGATAACCCCAGAAAGCGTATGAATCAGTTGGATACGCTCATGGCTATGCCAATCTTCAATATGCCCATGGGAATAATTTTCAGTAAAGGCATAAATTGGATAATCTAAAAATCCATGATCATAATTATTCCCCACGATTTACTCCTCAATCAATACGGCACTGCCAATCATATATTCGTGGAATTGGCTTAGTCCTCAAGCATAATGTCCTTTTTGCGATAGTTATTGTCATTTTGTCGTACAAATACAAAATGATTATTTTTTAACATGGTTGAATCTTTCTGTATAGGCAGAGCAGCATGTTTCAAAAAGCTTATTTCTATCCATTGTTTGCCATTTTATTTTGGGCTGGAAATGTGATTGTGTCTAAAATGGCAAGTCATGCAATTTCACCTGTGGCGATTACATTTTATCGTTTGGTTTTTGCGCTCGCGGTGATGAGTACTTTTGTATTGATTCCCACGTGGAAAAATCGCCATATTATTCGCCAGTATTGGAAACATTTGGCTTTAGGTGGATTTCTTTCTGTATCCTTATTCCAATTTTTGTCTTATCAAGCAGCGACAACCACAACAGCGACCAATATGGCGATTGTGACGGCATTGATTCCATTATTGACGATTATTTTAAGTACATGGATTTTAAAAGATCAGATTAGCTATGGCTTAGTGATCGGAGGCTTTTTATCATTCTATGGCATTTTGTATTTATTGAGTCATGGGCATATTGCCCAAGTTTTTAGCCAAGGTATGCATCTTGGAGATGGCTTGATGTTGCTTGCCGCAATCGGCTACGCCTTATATGGTGTGCTGTTAAAACGTTGGAAAATGCCGATCCCTGCATGGCAATCGAATTTTGTGATGTCGAGCTTTGCCATCTTATATGTTTTGCCGTTTTTTATCTTTTTACCTGCATCGCAAATGCAACTGAATCAACAGACCATTCCTTTGATTTTGTATGCCAGTATTTTCTCATCGATTTTATTGTCTTATTTATGGATTGAAGGTGTAAGACATTTGGGACCCAATAAAAATAGTATTTTTATGAATTTATTGCCTGTGTTTACAGCTTTAATTGCCGTGGTGCTCTTGGGTGAACATTTACAAGTTTTTCATTTGGTTGGTGGTGGTTTAACACTCTGTGGAATTTTATTGGCGCAAATTATCCAAAAGCCAATCCAATGGAAAAAATCAACACAGCAATCATTGGACTCACTTTAAAATATTGAAATGACTATTGTTCAAATTGAAAAAAGCCTTAACTTATAAAGAGGTTAAGGCTTTCTAATAGCAGATCGTCATTTTTGCACATGATCAAAAATTATTGATTTTGTGCGGCCATTTGCTGTTGAAGTAGCTTGATTTGTTCTTCCTTAAGTTTAATCAATTGATCCGCATCAGCATGTTGTGATTTGAGGTTTTGTTGCTGATCATCGAGTTGTTTTTGGATGTCTTCTAGTTTAGCCACTTCTTCTTTCGCTAAACTGGCATTTTCAGGAATTTTATCTTTTAAAATGGATGCTTTGACCAATTCTACATTGGCAGCCTCTGAAGCAGCACTTTGTTCAACAGACGTTGCCACAGGTGGTGCCGTTGTTTCCACTTTCTTCGCAGCAGGTGTAGTCTGGTTCAATGGCTCATTGATTTGGGTGCTTTCAGAGGTGTTATTTAACCAGAAAAAAATAGCAATTAAAACGATAACTGCCCCCAACCCGCCTGCAATAATCCACATTAATTTTGAATTGTTTCTTTGTTCTATATGCATTTTATTCGGTCCGATCTATTTTGAAGAGCGAGGCTTGAATTGAATGACCCCAATTTCATCAGGTATAGCAGGTTCTTCAGGCGCATCTACATGGGTAGGGCGATTTTCAGAATATCCACACTCGATGCATTCAATCCATTCAGCATCGCCTTGGGTGAGCATAACAATACGATCCATCGCTTCACATTTTGGACATTTTGCACCAGCAATGAAACGACGTCTAATATTCATACACCCACCACACTTTAAACAATTTTGGCCGTTAGTTTAAGCGTTTTTTTAGCTATTCGTCCAACCTTGATGACGTAATAATGCATCTATTTTAGGTTCACGACCACGGAAATTGATAAATGCATCAAGTGCTGTATCTTTTCCGCCAACTGCAAGGATTGCCTTACGGAACTCTTGTCCAGTTTGGGTATTAAACACACCTTCATGTTCAAAGCGGTCAAAAGCATCACTTGCTAAAACTTCTGCCCATTTATAAGAATAATAACCCGCAGCATAACCGCCCGCAAAAATATGGCTAAAACCATTTTGGAAGCGGTTATAAGGTGCTGTTGCTAAAACTGCATACTTCTGGCGAATATCATCTAAAGTTGCTTGGATTTGTTCGGCATTTAGGGCAGGTGTAAATTTATGAATGGTTAAATCGAACAGTGCAAATTCAATTTGTCGTAAAGTTTGCATACCTGACTGGAAGAAACGAGCATCGAGTAAGGCTTTTAAAAGATGCTCAGGAAGTGTGTCTTTAGATTCAATATGTTCACTGATTAAAGCCAAGCTTTCCGTATCCCATGTCCAAAATTCCATAAACTGGCTAGGTAACTCCACGGCATCCCATGCAACGCCGTGCGTTCCAGCAACTGCAATATTGTCTACTTCGGTCAACATATGGTGTAAGCCATGACCAAACTCATGAAATAAGGTATTCACTTCATCATGCGTTAATAGGGCAGGTTGATCACCGACAGGTGGGGTAAAGTTCCCAACCATATAGCAGATTGGTTTTTGTAACCCCGTTTTGGTTTGCATACGCGAGCGGAAACCACTCATCCATGCACCACCACGTTTACCGTTACGTGCATAGAGGTCAAAGTAAAAACCACCAATCACAGTGCCTTGGTCTTCTAGCTCATAATAATGGGCATCTGTATGCCAAAGTGGTGCTTGGCGTTCAATGACTTGAATTCCATATAAACGATTGACCACGTTAAATAAGCCTTGAATCACTTTAGGCGCAGGGAAGTATGGTTTTAAATCTTCCTGAGAAAGGTTGAACTGTTGAACTTTTAGTTTTTCAGAATAATAACTGCTGTCCCAAGGTTTTAGCTCATCTATGCCATCTTGTTTGGCAATGGCTTTGAGTTCTTCAATTTCTTTTAATGCAGGTGTACGTGCATGTTCTGCTAAATCAACCAGAAATTGATCAACAGTGGCCACATCGGGTGCCATTTTTGAAGCAAGCGAATATTCTGCAAAATTGTCAAAACCTAAAAGCTTGGCCATTTCCTGACGTAAGCTGAGGATTTCAACCATTACGGGTGCATTGTCAAATTGGGTATCGCTGGCTTGATCTGAGGCGCGTGTAACATAAGCGTGATAGATTTCTTCACGGAGCGCGCGATCTTCTGCATAGGTCATGATGGCCAAATAAGATGGAATATCTAAGGTCGCAACAGGCTGATCTAGTTCGCGTTGTTGACCGTATTGTTTGAGTAGTTCAATACTGCCTTGTGGTAGACCTTTAAGCTGATCCGTAGTTAGAGTTTTGCTATAGGCTTGAGTTGAATCCAAAACATGATTAGAAAAATCAGAAGACAATTGGGATAATCGTGCAGAAATTTCTGCATAACGTTTTTTAGCTTCACCTTCAAGGGCAACACCTGAAAGTTTAAAATCACGTAAAGCCAGCTTAATTGCACTTTGTTGCGCCGTTGGCAAGTCGCTAAAAATCGCATGATCATAAACATTTTGATAAGTTTGGAACAAGGCAACGTGTTGACCGATCTGAGTATAGTATTCACTTAAACTTGGCAACAAGGCTTGATAGACTTCACGCGTTTCAGTGTTATTCATCACTGCGTTGAGATGTGACAAAATTCCCCAAGATTCACTCATGTTATTTTCAAGTGAATCTACATTTTCGATCACTGCAAGTTGTTGTTGAATGCTTTCAGGGACTTGTACCAAGTCATTTAAAAAGTTTTGACCGTCTTGGATGGCTTTTTCAATATTTTGTTTGAGTTGATCTAAACTAATTTGATCAAATTGCGGTACTGGCAACGTTGCCTGTTCTAGTGTCATGAGCTTTATGCCAAATCATTTCTTAAGTTATAGATAGATGTAGGGCTTCTGGCAGGGGAAATCAAGGTGTGACAATAAAATTAACACAGATGTTAATGGACTTGTTTGGTTTTCAAGTTGTATTCAAAAGGGATAGAATATGCGCCCGCATCAAAACTGATGCCCAAAATATCTTTTTTAAGATAAAAGCCATTTGCATTTTTTAGCGCAATAAAATTTCGATCTTCAGCATAGTATCGGTATAGGTATTGCAGATCTGCGCTATCGCAGTCATTAGACGTTTTAGAAAGCGTTGCTGTTTTATTTTCAATACATGGATCAAGTTGCTGAGCAATTTCATTTGAGATTTGTGCTGCGGACAATTGATATTTTTGTAGTATTTGTGACAATGTTGCGAACTGTTTATTTTTTAAATCGATCACATAATACTTTTCACGATAATAGCTTCGTCCGCCTTCAATTTCTAAATGGGTATAAACACTTAAATAGTTTTGATCCTGATAGATCTTTCCTGAACTAAAGTCGATACGTGTAGCATCATCTGCCAAAAGTTCGTGTTTGATCTGTTGATTGATTTTTTCAAAACCTTTACCTTGGATAAAGGGAATATTTCCTGAGAAATTCGTATATTGGGGGGGAATAGTTTGAGTTTTAAAGGTGATGATTTCAGCAGAAGCTACACAGCTGAGTAGCAGGGTTGAGAGTGATAGTATATTTTTAATTTTCATGCTGTTATTTCTAGAGTTATTTGAGTCGCTATAGATGCATTATAAAACAAGGAAGACTCTATGATGGTACAAGAAAAGTATTTTTAGACGTATTCAAATTTAAAATTTTAATGATAAAAAAGAGAGCCGAAGCTCTCTGATTTTGCGGTAAGTAAAATTACTCAGTCTTTGCTTTTGCGTTCGACTTCTTCTTTTTTGCTTTAGCCTTTTTCTTCACTTTATCTTTAGCCTTTGTTTCAGGCTGAGTTGCAGTACTTTTTCCAGGTTTCTTATTGTAAGAGCTGGGTTTTCCTTTGGGCTTTTTCTTTCGAATGGGACGTTCCCCATCTTCGTTGGCATTCCCACTGTCAGATTCAGATTTAACTTTGACAGGACGTTCAGAAAAAACTTCTTCTTTGGCAACGGGTTTTGCAACACGTGGTGCACGACTACGGATTACACGACCCGCATGCGACAATTGTTGTAACAATTCAAAATCAATCTTACGTTCTTCTAGGTTAACCCCAGCAACTTTAATTTTGACTTCGTCACCCAAGCCAAATGCTTGACCACGATTTTGACCAACTAAATTTTGACTAACTTGGTCATAAACAAAGTAGTCATCGCCCAATTGACTCACGTGAATCATACCATCCACATATAAGTCTTTTAGGGTTACGAATAAACCAAATTCAGCGGTTGCACTGATCACACCAACAAATTCTTCGCCTAAATGTTGCTGCATATAGTGACATTTCAGCCATGAAGTAACCGAACGTGAGGCCTCATCTGCACGACGTTCAGTTGCAGAGAAATGTTCACCCGCATCTTCTAACGCCGCACCTGAAAGAGGATACTTTTTGTTGGTTAAACTGGCTTTAATCGCACGATGTAATAGCAGGTCAGGGTAGCGACGAATTGGTGAAGTGAAATGTGTATATGCTTCATAAGCCAAGCCATAGTGCCCCACATTTTTTGGACCATAGTAGGCTTGCATCATTGAACGTAATAACACCGCATGAATACTCGGTGCATCAATACGATCTTTGGTTGCTTCAATCACCGTTTGATAATCGGCTTGTGTCGGTTGGTCAGGGAATTTAAAGCCCAATAATTTTACAAAGTCTTTTACTTTTTGAATGCGTGAAAACTCTGGTGCTTCATGCACACGATACAACATTGGAACTTCATTTTTTAAGCAATATTCCGCTGCTGCAACGTTAGCAAGCAACATACATTCTTCAATAAGCTTATGCGCAACATTACGTGAACGTGGTAAAATTTCTTTAATTCCACCCAATTCATCAAAAGTCATGTAGGTTTCAACAGTTTCAAATTCCATTGCATGACGTTGTGCACGTAAACCTTTTAAGGTTTCATACAATTGGTAGAGCGTATTGACTGACTTACGGACATCACGATCTTCAGGAATCGCATTGCTGTCGCCATCCAAATATTGTGCAACTTGGGTATAGGTTAAACGTGCTTTTGAATGCATCACTGATGGATAAAATTCAAATTTAGTCACTTTACCAGCACGACTTAAATTTAAATCACACACCATACATAAACGGTCAACATGTGGATTTAAAGAACATAAGCCATTTGAAAGTGCTTCAGGCAACATTGGTAATACATAGTGTGGGAAATACACCGATGTACCACGTTCTTGCGCTTCATCATCTAAAGGTTTACCAACACGGACATAATGACTGACATCTGCAATCGCGACAACGACACGATAGCCACCACCAGGACGTTTTTCCGCATAGACTGCATCATCGAAATCACGTGCGTCTTCACCATCAATGGTGACTAAAGGCAAATCTCGTAAATCTATACGGCCTTGACGATCTTTTGCAGAAGGTTCTTTAAATGCTTCAGCTTCTTTGATGACTTCTTCTGGGAACTCATAAGGTAAACCATATTCTAAAATGGTTTGCGGGATAATGATTTCAGTATCTGCTTTATCCGCCATTGACTGAATCACATGACCTGTCGCAAATTCATCTCGAGTTGGATAGTCATCAATTTCAACACGTAATGCATCGCCGACTTTGGCTTTGGCATGTTCAATCAGTTCTTTTTCTAAAGTTAT
The DNA here is from genome assembly GCF_051059255.1 of Acinetobacter sp. CE-15. Lineage (NCBI taxonomy): Bacteria > Pseudomonadati > Pseudomonadota > Gammaproteobacteria > Moraxellales > Moraxellaceae > Acinetobacter > Acinetobacter sp. CE-15. The sequence goes on from NZ_CP192737.1 coordinate 490,017, forward strand.
GGGTTGATGTGCATTTGGAGGTGCAGGTTGAATAAAGTATTCACCTTCAAATTCTGCAACTTTACCGATCAATTGTTTAACTCGACGTTGAGTCACTTCGGTAATATAGCCCCAAGCTTTACCTTTACGGTCTACAGAAGTTTGTTGGACTTTAACGCGGTCACCATGGAAGACTTGACGTAATTCGCGCTCAGGCAGAAGGAACTCATCTTTCTTCCCATCTAAGCTTGCAACACCTAAACCTTTAGCGTTGACATAAACAGTAGCGTCTAGGGTAGGTTGATCTGCCATCAGCTGATATTTAAAACCATCTTTCATCAACTGACCATCACGGACCATTGCACTTAAACGATGGCTGAGCGCATCTATACTTTTTTGATCGACAATTTCAAGCAGTTCAACAAGATCTGCATGTGACAATGCTTCTTGTTTTCGTTCAATGATTTCTAGGATAAGGGTACGACTTGGAATGGGATTGTCGTAACGCTCAGCTTCAGCTTTGGCTTCAGGATCGACCCAATTTTTCATGATGTATTTGGTTTCTAGTCAGAAGATAGGATTAGCATAAGACATACAGTGGAATACTGCACGTAATTGATTGCAATATTGTGTTTTTAATTTAGTTTTTAGAGAATTTTTCTTGGTATTTGTAGATTGTGATTATTTTACAGCATAAAAAAACAACAAAATGATGAAAATCGCTTAAAAAGTATTTAATTGAGTAAATTTCTCTATTTTTTTTAATGTCATCACTTGCCGAATCGGGTTTTAGTTTGTATTATGGCGGCTCGTTACGGTGAGATGGGTGAGTGGCTGAAACCACATCCCTGCTAAGGATGCATACGGGTAACTGTATCGAGGGTTCGAATCCCTCTCTCACCGCCAACGATTACTTATGACGCGCTCATAGCTCAGCTGGATAGAGCACTTGGCTACGAACTAAGGGGTCGGGAGTTCGAATCTCTCTGAGCGCACCAATAAGTTAATCATGATGTAACGAATGCCTTTTGGCAACACAAGTATTGCGCTCATAGCTCAGCTGGATAGAGCACTTGGCTACGAACTAAGGGGTCGGGAGTTCGAATCTCTCTGAGCGCACCAACTTGAAGAATTAACCGCATACATTGCGGTTTTTTTGTGTCTGGAGTTTAGATACTAATCATAAATTGAATAATAAAATGTACAAAGTGAATGATTAAAGTGGCTGTTAATACAGTGGCCAAAAACTGAGTTATCTTTTTATATCTGAGGGCAATGTGTTTGAAAACAGCCCATAAAGTAAAAACTAAAATAAAGTAACCGATGCCTGTATAAATTATTGAATTTAATAAATGGCTTTTAGCTTTTAGAATGTTAGCTTGACTGTTTGGCATTTCTTCTAAGTAAGGTAAAGTTTGCTGCTCATTTTTATCGTTTGTAAAGTGAATGTCTTTTAATATGTAATGGTAGAAGAAAATGGGCTGATCATTTGGATCATAACTGGCATAAAAGCTAAAACTGTTTGGTGTGTATAAGTCGTCTTTTACTTTTGTACAAAATGTTGAGATGTAATCTGCGCATGGTTCCTCGGTGATGGTGGTTGAATTTAGAGTAATTGCTAAAGAAGAGGTATTATTACGATAGTTAACAATATTATAGCTTAAGTCATTTCCAACATCGATATGAATGGCTTTCCATTTTAAATTTTGTAATGCAATAATATTCCTAAGATTTTGATAAAAAAATTGATGGTTGTTGGTAATTATGATGAAGAAAAATCCAGAGAAGGCAAGTGTAGTTCCAATCTTTCCCAAAAAATTTTCAGTATCTTTAAGCATAGTCGTTATTTGATCAGTTTAAGTTGATAAGTGCGAGTTCTATAGTAAATTGCTCAGGCAAAATTGATTTTAATTTGAGTCTTTGAATATCTTGATTCTCTTGGCTATTTTTCGAAAAATAAAATAGCTAAATGCAATAAGCCCAATAATAATGCCAGTGATCTCTAAATAGGAAAAAGTACTAATTTTAAAAAGAAAAAAGATGCTGATTAAACTTAGACTAAGCCACAATAAACAGAAAAATAGCATTTCATTAAAGAAGAATACTTGAAAGAGCCATTTGCGTAATGCCTTATTTTTAATTCGCGTCAGAAATAAAAACCGATGTTTAAAACCGAATGAACTATTTGGCGAGATTTCAGTTTTGGACAGCAGCATTCGATAAAAATGGATCTCATCAAAAGACGCATTGAGTTTATTTTTAACAGGCTGTTGTGTCTTTTCATGATTATTTAACCATCTATCCACCTCAAAGCAGGGCAGTAAAGACTCTCCAAAACCATCGATATCTAAATATCGATTTTGTGGTGTTTTAAGTTCAAAAGATTTTGGCAGCCAATATTTGGATGGTGATGGACTTTTGGGATCTCGATGTTTTTCTTCGATGAAATGGATCATATCCACCATTTCATTGTTAGCTTCTATGCTAAATGGATCAATCATCATTGCCATAATATCGGTAATATTAAGCTCGACTGAAAATGTTGGAGTACGTTGTAAATATTGTAAAAATGATTGAGCTAAAATTGCTAATTTTTCATCATTATAGAGTGCTGACCATATATTGAGTCTGGATTTAAACGTTTCACAGCTTTTTAAGATCGTTGCACGAAAGACGTAATAGCTTAAGCCATCTTCATCTTGAAGAGTGGTAATGTCTTCAACTTTAAATAAGGCCAACCAAAATAATGGAATCGAGTATTTAACTTCCTGATAGGTTTCATTTTCATCCATTTCACCCGTGGTTCTATCGAGATCGGATGAAATTAAAAGTGCTGAGTAATGTCCCATTGTTTCCTTTTATCATCTGAATTTTTATAGGAATATTTATGAAATAATATAATTGGTAATCTATAAAATTAAATTGTGAATAAACCGTTAGTTCTAATGAACTTGATTCAACCATTCATCGACTTCAGGACAGGGAAGTAGTGTCTCACCAAATCCATCAAGTTGTTTTCTATCCTGAGGTATTTCAAGAGATAATAGTGATAGAGGTGTAATCCAATCATTTGACAATGAGTGGTTTTGAGGATTAATTTGAATATTATCAATAAAATTGATTAAATCAGTCATTTCGTTTTTCGCATCTATGCTATTAATATCTAAGTGCATTCCTAGAAGGTCATTGATATTTAACTCAATTGAAAGTTTAGGTATATGTTCTAAATATTGTAAAAATAGTTTTGCTAAAATTTCTGCCTTTTCATCATTATAGAGTTTTGACCATAAATTGAGTCTAGATTTAAACGTTCCACAGCTTTTTAAGATCGTTGCACGGAAGACGTAATAGGTTTCGTTGTATTGATCTTTTAGTGCTGAGATATCTTCTAGCTTAAATAAAGCCAACCAAAATAAAGGAATTAAGTATTTAACTTCTATATATATTTCATCATTGGATTTTTTTTCTTCTGTTTGGTTTAGGTTTGAAGAAATTCGTAAATTCGAGTAGTGTCCCATTTTGTTTTTACTTTTTTATTGAAGTATTAATTGACTAGTATAATAAGACAATTGTGTTTAGATCCAGAACATTTTATAAATTTATACACGTCTATTCTTGTCGCAGAGCAAGGATTGCAACATCTATTCTAGAGCTAAAAACTTTAAAATAATAAAATAACCGGAGCTTTAGAAAGAAGAACATGAAGAAATATACAGATGGATATTATATTTACCAGCATGTTGATTTTATTTGTCATTTCAACCTGCAACAGTGTGATGGCTGTAATCGCACGCTGACAGGTTTTGTCTATGAACTGCAAATCCAAAGTTTAGAAAATGAATCTGTCATCTTCTGTGCTGAATGTATGGAATTGTTAGACGTGGTGAATGCCGAATAATTGCTTCGGGTCGATGATTGTTCAATTTTAACTACGCTTATTTTTCTCACCGTAAAAAAGTAAGCATTATCCAGCATTATTTTTATAGAAAAGCTTATCTGATAATCATATTTATTTAGACAAAATTCTCACTGTAAGATAGTTCCAAATCATTTTTTCTGCTTTAGAGCGTAACAATAAAATAATTATTTTGGACGATTTCTTTGAATTGGCAATATATCTACAGTGTGATGCCACAGTTTGCTTCGGCAATGGTGACGACACTCAAAATCTCAATCATCAGTATTATTCTCGCAATATTGGTTGGTTTAATTTGCAGTATTCTCATTACCTATCGGGTACGGGTCTTTGACAAAATTGCCAAAATTTACATTGAATTATCACGCAATACGCCCTTATTGATTCAGTTATTTTTTCTCTATTACGGTTTACCAAAACTGGGGATTAAAATTGATGGATTTAGCTGTGGGGTCATTGGTCTAACTTTTCTAGGTGGAAGCTATATGGCTGAAGCCTTTCGTGCGGGTTTACAAGCTGTGGCCAAAGGGCAAATTGATTCTGGTGAAAGTATTGGACTGAATCCACTGCAAGTTTTTCAATATGTGATCTTCCCTCAAGCTCTAGCAATTTCAATTCCTGCAATTGGTGCAAATTGTTTATTTCTGATTAAAGAAAGTTCTGTGGTGAGTGCCATCGCAGTGGTGGAACTATTGTTTGTCACCAAAGACTTAATTGGTATGGATTATAAAACCACAGAAGCATTGTTTCTCTTGATCATGTCTTATCTGATTATTTTATTGCCTGTGTCTATTCTCACCAGTTATCTGGAATACCGCAGTCGGAAGGTGAGCCATGGAATTTGATTATCTGTTTCAACCCAGTCATCTTGCACGATTACTGGAAGGGCTGTGGGTTACTGCAAAAATTGCATTTATATCAGTATTTTTTTCAGCAATTTTTGGCACGATTTTCGGTGTCATTATGACGTCAAAAAATTTAATGATTAAAAGTTTGTGTCGATTGTATTTAGAAGCGATTCGGATTATTCCAATTCTGGTTTTATTGTTTGTTTTCTATTTTGGCTTTGCAACATGGTTTAACTGGCAGCTCTCAGCGGTACTGGTATGTATTGTGGTTTTTGTATTGTGGGGGACTGCTGAAATGGGCGATTTAGTCCGTGCTGCCATCACATCGATAGATCAACATCAACGTGATTCTGCACATGCACTTGGCCTGAGTCCTATTCAAACTTTGGGTTATGTGATTTTCCCGCAGAGTTTAAAAAGAGTCACGCCAGGCGCAATCAATTTATTCACGCGTATGATTAAAACCAGCTCCTTGGCAGTGCTGATTGGCGTGGTCGAAGTGATTAAAGTTGGACAGCAAATTATTGAAAATTCGTTGTTAATTGTTCCGAATGCATCTCTTTGGATTTATGGTTTGATCTTTATTTTATATTTCATCATTTGCTATCCCTTATCCCGTTTAGCGACGCATTTAGAAAAAGTTTGGGAGTAATCATGACTTTGTTATCTATACAACATTTACAGAAATCATTTGCAGAAAGTCATATTTTACAAGGCATAGATTTGGACGTAAAACAGGGTGAAGTCGTGGTGATCCTTGGTCCATCGGGATGTGGGAAAAGCACATTGTTACGTTGTATCAATGGCTTGGAAAAAATTCAGGGTGGCACAATCAATTTAGCTGGCTCAGGTGTATTGGGCAAAGATTTAGCGTGGGTGGATGTACGTCAAAAAATTGGCATGGTGTTTCAAAACTATGAACTTTTTGGGCATATGAATGTGATTGATAACATTTTATTAGGCCCTTTAAAAGTTCAAAAACGAACAAGAGCTGAAGCTGAGAAAGTCGCAGACGAATTATTGAAACGTGTCGGTTTATACGATCGTAAGCGAGATTATCCGCGACAGTTATCGGGTGGGCAAAAGCAACGTATCGCAATTGTGCGTTCATTGGTGATGCAGCCTCAAGTGATTCTGCTAGATGAAATCACCGCTGCTTTAGACCCTGAAATGGTCCGTGAAGTATTAGATGTGGTTTTAAAACTTGCACATGAAGGAATGACCATGTTGATCGTGACTCATGAAATGTCTTTTGCCAGAAAAGTCGCAGACCGAATTATTTTTATGGATAAAGGCAAAATTATTGAGCAAGCCACACCTGAACAATTTTTTGAGCATCCACAGACTGAACGGGCAAAAGCCTTTTTAAATATGTTGAATTACTAACAGTAATTTAGACATCAATATTCACCCTAATAGCAACACATAATGATCTATAAAAATGAGGATGTATGGCTTTATCTTATTTAACTCAACCATCGAATTTTTTTAATATTTCCAACGTTGTTCGAACATTGAGTGTGGCCTTATGTATGGGAATGTTGAGCGCATGTAGTCAGCCAACTGAACCAAATGCATCAGCGGAGAAAAATACCCAGAATGATCAATCTTTAGATCAGATTAAAAAGCAGGGCGTGTTTCGTGTGGCTGTTTTTGCAGATAATCCACCATTTGGTTATGTGGACAGTGCAGGTAAACCACAAGGTTTTGATATCGCTTTAGCAAAAAGAGTGACCAAAGATTTGCTTGGGGATGAAAATAAAGTTGAATTTGTGGTGACTGAGGCTGCTAACCGTGTGGAGTTTTTAAAATCGGGTAAAGCAGATGCGGTATTTGCCAGCTTTTCAGTCACTCCTGAACGTAAACAAGTGGTTGATTTTGCTCAACCGTATTTAAAGGCTGCTTTAGGCATCGTATCGCCTAAAGCCAAGACGATTACCAATATTCAGCAGCTCGAAGGCAAAACCTTGATCGTCAATAAAGGCTCGACATCAGATATTTATTTCACTAAGAATTACCCAAAAATTAATTTATTAAAGTTTGAACAAAATACTGATGCCTTTAATGCATTGAAAGATGGTCGTGGTGATGCAATTTCTCAAGACAGTACTTATGCCTTGGCATGGGCAGCTGAGAATCCAACATTTACGGCGGGAATTCAACAAATTGGTAATCAAGACTTTATTGCACCTGCAGTGAAAAAGGGCAATAGCCAACTTTTAAATTGGCTCAATACTGAAATTTCAAGCTTACAAAAAACAGGTGAAATTCAGAAGATTTATGATCAGACCTTAAAGCCTGTTTACGGTGGAACTGTGGATGCTCAAGTCTTTTTGGATGTGACACCGAAATAAAAATTGCATCAAAGCATTTAACTATGAAAAGAAATCATTGTTTAAATATGAAAATAGATCAGAGGAAAATTAAATGAATATATCAATAAAACAGCTGACTCATCTACTTGCGGCTTCAGTGCTTAGCTTAGGGTTGGCGGCGTGTAATAAAAACGCGCCAACAACTGAAAAAGCTGCTGAACCTGAAAAAACCAGCTCAAGTATCGAGCAAATTAAGAAAAATGGTGTGGTTCGTATCGGGGTGTTTAGTGATAAGCCGCCTTTTGGTTACTTGGACGCACAAGGTAAAAACCAAGGTTTTGATGTGGAAATTGCCAAGCATGTTGCCAAAGACCTATTGGGAGATGAAAACAAAGTTCAATTTGTTTTAACGGAAGCTGCCAATCGTGTGGAGTACCTTAAAGCCAATAAGGTGGATATTATTTTTGCCAATTTCACCGTGACACCTGAACGCAAGGAAGTTGTCGATTTTGCCAAGCCTTATTTAAAAGTTTCTTTGGGCGTTGTATCACCTAAAGCTAAGCCAATTACTGATATTGCGCAGCTTAAAGATCAGATTTTATTGGTCAATAAAGGCACGACAGCAGACTCATTCTTTAGCAAATCACATCCTGAAATTAAATTACAAAAGTACGAGCAGAATACAGAGACCTTTGATGCGCTGAAAGATGGACGTGGTGTGGCTTTGGCACATGACAATTTATTGGTACTGGCTTGGGCAAAAGAGAACTCAAATTATACCGTGGGTATTACCAGCTTAGGTCAGCATGATTTAATTGCACCTGCAGTCAAAAAAGGCGATAAAGAATTATTGGATTGGTTGAATCAAGACTTAGAAAAATTATCTAAAGCAGGGGTTATCCAGCAAGCCTATGAAAAGACGTTAAAACCTGTCTACGGTGATAGCATTAATCCAAAAGATTTATTGGTTGAGTAAAACCCTTAAAACTTAAGTTTGCTCTTTAAAAAATATCATCGACTTTAACTGGGAAAACATGATTTGCATTTAATTGATCTTTTTCACAAAGGTTTCTTGTGCAAGTAGATGTTTTCCTTTTTTTGTCATAGGTTGCATAAGTGCCAATTCATCACCTGTATTTTTCTCGAGTAAAATAGAATGTGGTTGATCCTCAGCAAATAAAAATTGCTCACCCCATTGACGTAATGCCACGATGATCGGGAACAGTGCGTAACCTTGTTCAGTGAGCACATATTCCAAATAGGCTGAGCCATTAGAAGCAGGTTGGTTCTTTAGAATTTGAGCATCAATAAGTTTAGCCAAACGATCAGATAAAATATTTTTGGCGACATTTAAATTTTTTTGAAAATCACTAAATCGTTTTACCCCATCAAAAGCTTCGCGAATGATCAATAAAGCCCAGCGATCTCCAATCAATTGCACTGACCGTGCAACTGGGCAAGCTTCATATCTGTCTTGATTCATCAGCTGTTCCATCTTTCATCTTAAAAATAAGACTATAAATCTAGTTGCAATTTAAAACAAGATTGCGTAATTTAATCTGGTTGCAAATTAAAACCAGATTGGTGCAAAATGAACAAAACAGATCATCAACAGCGCAATAAAACAAGAGAACAGCAGCGATCTCAGCTTTCTCCAGCCTTGGTGATGCTGTTGGCGTGTGCTGCTGGATTGAGTGTTGCAAATGTTTATTATGCACAGCCATTGCTGGATTTGATTGCCCAAGATTTTAAATTAGATTATTCGTGGGTGGGGTTAGTTGTTTCATTGACTCAAGTGGGATCAATCATTGCATTAATTTTTATTGTGCCTTTAGGCGATTTATTACCACGAAAATCTTTGATGTTGTTTCAGTCCATCATTTTATGCCTCGCTTTAATCTCGTTGGTTTTTTCAGATCATATTTTCACGTTGTTATTGAGTATGCTGATTGTGGGCATGTTGGGAACAGCGATGACCCAAGGCTTAATAGTTTATGCATCAGTTTTGGCCGCTGCTGATGAACGCGGCAAAATCGTGGGTACAGTCCAAGCTGGTGTGTTGATTGGCATACTTTTATCTCGGGTACTGTCTGGTAGTTTAGCTGATTGGTTTGGATGGCAAGGGGTATATATATTCTCTGTACTATGTATGAGTATGATCAGTGTGTTTTTATGGAAATACTTAGCTGTTATCCGCATCGAAAAAGATTCTACTCAGCAATCTACTTATTCCCAGATAATCTTTTCATTGTTTGAACAATTATTTAAAAATAGAGTGTTACAGATTAGAGGCGTACTTGCTTTCATCATTTTCGTCAATTTAAATCTGTTTTGGAATGCTCTGGTATTTCCTTTATCTGTTCAGCCTTTTGAATATTCACATAGCTTGATTGGTTTTTTAGGCATCATTGGTGCTATTGGTGCGGTTATGGCAATCCGTGTTGGTGGGTTGGCTGATCGAGGCTATGCGCAGCGTGTTACACAATATGCGTTTCTATTACTGATCGGGGCTTGGGGCATTTTAACCTGCTTATATTTTTCAATTTGGATTTTTATTTTAGCGATTATTTTATTGGATGTGGCTATTCAATCAGTCCATGTGATTAATCAAAGTCTGATCTTCCAAGCCGATATTCGATTACATGGGCGATTGGTTGGTGCTTATATGTTGTTTTATGCATTGGGCAGTGCTGTGGGATCATTACTGGCAACAACACTCTATGGTCATTGGGGATGGTATGCTGTGTGTGCGGCTGGAATCCTATTGAGTGTAGTTGGCTATTTATTTTGGTTGTTTACTGAAAAATATTTAATTCAATTTCAAATGAAACAGCATGCAAGCAGTGTATAAATGCATAAATCCTAGGTTTTTTGTCGATTTAAAGATAAATAGCCCAAATACTAAACACTTGGTGTTTAACCATTGAAATAATCCTTAACAAAAAAATGAAAAGGCGTATAATGCGTCCCATCAAGACGTCGCGCTCATAGCTCAGCTGGATAGAGCACTTGGCTACGAACTAAGGGGTCGGGAGTTCGAATCTCTCTGAGCGCACCAACTTGATAAAATATTTAAAAAAACCGCTTTATTGCGGTTTTTTTGTGCCTAAAAATGGCACAATGAGCGAGATAATAAAAATAAGGCCAATCATTCATGCATAAATATTTCTCATTGTTTATCGTGCTGGTCATCAGTCAAATGATAGGATGTACCGCCATTCTGTGGAATAACAGTGATTCTGGCAGGTTGGCGACGGGTAAAGTGGTTTCAACCCATGCAGATCGTGTGATTGTAGATCAGGATCAAATTGTCGGTTTTGCCTATTTAAAAGAAAATGCTTCCTCAAAAAATAGCCATGATAGAAACAATGTAGATCGCTCCTTAATCGTGGTTGGGCAAAAATATGCGTATATGATTGATATTGGAAATAAGGAAATTTTAGAGACCATTCAATCTGATTTAGACCCCAAGTATTGGCGGATCAAACCTGTCCGTCCGAGTGACAAGCATTTTAGCTTGTCTTTAATGCCTGAAAGTGATGATCAAAAAAATCCACAAGCAGCTCAATTTAGCGGTGATATTGAACTGTATTATGCAAAAAACAATTTAACTCGACTGGAAGAAAATAAGTTATCTCGACTTGGACTGAGTCAGTACGAGTATGGTCAGGAAAACTCTGAATTTTATCAAAGAAAAATTGGATTGGTTGGGCGTGTTGTGGGTTTAAACTCTGAAATTAAAAATATGAAATTTCAGAACTTTAATCAGAACTATACGATTGCGATGTATACACAAGGAAAAACCAAATACTCACTACATTCTAAAACACTGTTGCAGAAAGTCGCCTTAACCCCAGTCACTTTAGTCGGTGATCTGGTCGCAATCCCGTTATATTTCCTATTTAATATTGGTACAACAATCAAACATCTGGCTGATTAATTGAGTTTTAAAAGCCCAATCAGCACTACTTTACTTTTTGAGCAAAAATTGCATTTGCACCCAGTGCAGGTAACATTTCATGGTAGGGTAAACTGCGTGCTGCTTTGAGTAGGAATGGTGCTTTTTCATCAATTTTGATGGTGGTGGTCATTTTGAGTAAGGTGTTATTGCCTTGGGGTAAAAATTGAATTTGACCTTTGAGATAACGTAAATCACCGCCATTGGCATAGAAGTTATTTTCGGTGGCTTTGGGATAGCTAAAACGCATTTTAAAATCAAAAGGAATACTAATAACCCCCAATCCGACACTGACTTTAAAGTCTGCATCTTGTCCTTGTGTGTTGATCGCTGTGGTTTTAATGCTTTTGATTTGTTTTGGAAAAATTTCTTTATAGGATAAGGGTTGTGTCCAACGTTGTAATTGTTGCGGGGTGGCATTTAAATATTGATAGCTTGTGGTAAAACGTAAAACTTCACGACCATGGGTATAAGGTACAGTGACAGGATTAAGTACAATACTGACGGGCTGTTGCGCGTTGGCACTGACCTGAACAATTTTATTGATTTGAGCTGTATTTAATTGTGGGCTAGGTAGTTGCCCTGCATTTAATGCCGTCACTTTTTTAGCCGTATATTTATTTTTGAGCGCTTCTAAAACAAAGGCGCTCGAACCATTTGGAATCGCCAGTTTTACTTCAGGGAAAGCATTTAAAATTTTCTTAAATAGGAAACCTTGCGGTTGGTTTAAATCGCCCCATTGTGTCAGGGTCACTAAGGTTTTGTTGTCAGCTAAATTAAACCATTCAAATTTCCCTAATGCATAAGGAATTGGGCCATCAATCACCATGGTTGAAATGCTATTTTGTCCAATTTGATGTTGCATCACCACATCTTCATTAAAATTCAATACAGGTATCGGTGTCGGGATGGAAATACGATATTTTAATTGACTGACAGGTCCTGCTGTTTCGATGACTTTTGCTGATTTTAAAGTCGGGAATAACCCAACATATTGCGTGTAATGGCTTAAAGTTTTAGCCACTTCTTGGCTACTTACAGGCACAACAATGGCTGCTGTTGAAAATTTAGCTATAGGTTGGGGCTGTTTGTTGAGTGTCGGTAAGGAGGTCTTGGTCGCTGGATGGGCATAAATTAAAATATTGTCTTGAGCAATTGCCGCGATTTGCTGGGCATTATTGTCAAATGGTTTTAACGCACTGGGAATATTATCGCTCCAAGTGACCAATTTCGCGAAACTGATTTGACTGATACCGATTAAGAGCACGAGACTGATATTTAAATAAAAAGCTTTCATCACAATTCCTTTTGTGCCTTGATAAGCGGCAATCTTTTGTTTTTATAAAAACCATTTGTATGAAAGACCCTAAAAGGATTCACTTTTAAAAAATAGAGGTGTTCTGTAAAACAAGATGAAAATCCGCATCTCGCTGGAAAAATCTAGTGTAATATCTTGGCATCGTAAAATATTTGTATTGAAGCAACTATGTCAGACACCCAGCCTGCATTATCTGCACGTTATTATCTTAATTTAGAAGAATCTCAAGACGGTTTTAAACTGGCAACTTTTGGTAAAAAGCAAATTAGCCAATTTCTCACGCCTTTGGTCAGCATCGGAATCATGGTTTGGGGGATTTACCTCGGTTTAGAGGGTGTGGGTAAATATTATGTTTGCTTAGGTGCTTTTTTCTTAATTCTGCAAATGCTGATGCGGTATTGGTTTTTACCGATGATGTTTAAACGCCAATTCGTTAAATATCAATTTGGTAAAAGCGAACAAGGTATTGAATTATTTCAAGACTATATGGAATTATTCAGTAGTGGTCGTCCAAAGCAAGTTCATCATTATTCAGATGTAGATAAATTTGCAGAAGGCAAGCTTACCTATATGATTGAATTAAAAAATCGTACTGTGGTGATTGTGCCTAAACGAGCATTTGCGACACCCGCAGATCAAACGATTTTTATCAATACTTTTAAAAAGTAATTTGGAATTATAAAGTTTTTAACGCTGATCAATAAGAAGGGAACAATATGAGTACACGTCCATCTAAGATTGTATGTGTCGGTCGTAGTTATGCAGCGCATGCAGCAGAATTAGGTAACGCAATTCCAGATCGTCCAGTCTTATTTATCAAGCCGCCCAGTAGTTTGATTTCATTGCAAGACGGTATTTCTTGGAATGAGGCGTGGGGAAATTGCCACCATGAGTGTGAACTGACGTTACGTATCGACAAGCCACTTAAGGGCGAAACCAATTTAGATAAAGTATTGGATGCGATTGGTGCGGTGACTTTAGGCTTAGATTTAACTTTACGTGATCTCCAAGATGACTTAAAGGGCAAAGGCCAGCCTTGGGAGCGTTCAAAAGCTTTTGATGGCTCATGTGTACTGGCTGATTGGGTCAGTGTGGATGAGATTAAAGATTGGTCGGCTGTTACTTTTGAATTTGCAGTAAATGATGAAGTTCGACAAAAGGGCGATACTGCTTTATTGATTTTTGATATTGCTTACTTACTTGCAGACATCTGTCAAGTATTCTCTTTAGAACCAGGGGATGTGGTGATGACAGGGACACCAGCAGGTGTTGCAGCATTGGCTTCTGGTGATCAATTGACTATGACTCTACATGGTCAAAGCCAAGATTTTGTTTGGAAAACTTTTGTAAAATAAGCATTTAAAATGCAAGCAGCCCAGTGTTTATTTATAATCAATACGCATTGGGTTTTTTATTATCTACAGTTTTATACAACAACAATTCATCGTTAACTTTTGCGATATATCCTGCTTGATTTATCCGTTGAAATTTACAGCCAGTTAAAATTTACAGCATCGCTATTTTTTTAGCTGTTGTTTGAATCGTATTAAAATCGCCAATTGGCTCGTCATAATAAAATTAGCAATGGATGACTTTGGTGAATTAATACATAAAGCAAAGTTAAATTCAGCCCATGCCTTTTTATATCGACATATAGATTGGTCGGGAAGATTATTGATTATCAGTATGTAGATCATTCCATTTCATCTATTTAAAATGTAAAAAGTTGATTTAGTGATGCAACAATTTTCTAAACTGATCTGGGGTACGCATCATCCAACGTTTAAACATATTGATAAAAGCAGAAGCATTGGCATAACCTAAATCCAGTGCAATGCTTTCAACCGTTTTCCCCTCATTGAGCATAGACATCGCTTTCATGACTTTAAGCCGTTGTCGCCATTCATTGAGTGACATTGCCAACTCTTTTTGACTCAGTCTTGCCAAGGTACGTTCAGTCATATTAATCCGTTGGGCTAAAGCCTCTAGCGTACTGTGGTCAGCAGGGTGGGCATGTAAAAAATCCAAAACTTGTTTTAAGGCAACATGATTGGTATGGGGTAAATAACTACCGATTAACTCAGCATGTTGTAACTGATCAAGTAACACCTGTAATAGTCGCAAATATTCGGGCTCAGATGCTTGCATTGGGTGTTGTTTGATGTGCTGTAAAATCGCTGAAACCAAAGGCGAGGTTAAGAGAATCCCTGCTTGTTGAGGTAAGGCACTACATAACGATTGGTGGATATACAAAGTCGCATGGGAAACAGGAGTCCGGTTCAAACCACTATGTTGCGTATTTGGCGGTAACCAAACTCCATATGGAGGTGGCGTAATATAATTAATTTGATCAATATTAACTTCCATCACCCCATTAAAGGCATAAATAAATTCGCCCCAAGCATGCCCATGTTCAGGATAAACAGACAGTGCAGGATCATGTCGAAAAATAAGCCATAGTGGTGCAACAATTTCATCATTGGTACTGAGTTGAGTCAGTATATTTTTATCGCTGGTTTTTGTTATCGTCATGCAAAGATTGCCTGAATAAAAGATCTTTTGTCTACTTTGAATTATATCCTATAAAAAAGACAGGTTCACACCATTGAGGTGTCTTTTATCCGCTTTATGCAGTGGTTTTGGCTATTGCGAAATTATAACGATTCATCAAAAAAGTAATATCACCTCCCTTTCCAATGGGCACTGCTTGGAAAGGGAGGTTGTTTATCTAGCTGGGTTAAAATTATTTATCATCCAAAATGGTTGAAAGCGGAATCGATAATTTGGCTGCCAAATATTCATCGGATTCGATTAAGGTCGGGCCGATATGCTTCATCCAAACATCATCATCATGGACATGTTCAACATCATGACGACGAGGCAGGGTATAAGGCAATGATGTATAGAATGACCAGAAATCAATTTCATCTAAATTTCTGACCAGCACATATTCATTATTGTCAGTGCATTTAACCAAATTCTGTTTTTCTAGAAGTTGGATATAAACTGGCCAGCGTCCAATTTCACCACGGCCTAAAATATTTAATGCTTCTGCATCAGTTACCACTTCACCCGTTTTCTGTTTTTTATAAAATAATTCTAGAATATCGAGCATCATCAACACAGGATGGCGGGTCTGGATTTTACCTGTATGAAATGCGGTAAGCGCATAACTGATTTCCACACCCAATAAGACGATATTCCACGATAAAAAGATCCACAATAGGAAAATTGGCACAGCAGCAAAAGCACCATAAACAAGGGTATAGCTGGTGAAATTTGCCATAACAAAACCAAATAGGTTTTTAAGTAGCTCAAATGCAATCGCACCAAAAAGACCTGCAATCGCCGCCGCTCTAACAGGAATACTACGATTTGGAATCGTCCAATATAGAATGAAAAAGCCTAAAGTGGTCAGTGCAAACGAAATGACCCCAAATAACGCTGTACCATCAACTTCATAACCAGCAAAGTTATTACTTAAAACATTCATAGAGGCCAATGTTGATGAAATGACAAAGGCACTCCCCAATAAAATCGGGCCTAAAGAAATAATGGTCCAATAACGCATAAAGCCAATGATGCCATTACGCGTTTCTTGAACACGCCAAATCCGATTAAAAACCGTTTCGATACTGGTAAGCATCAGTACTGTGGTAATGAATAAAAACAGCACACCAATAACAGTTAAATTAC
Organism: Acinetobacter sp. CE-15; assembly: GCF_051059255.1. Taxonomy (NCBI): domain Bacteria; kingdom Pseudomonadati; phylum Pseudomonadota; class Gammaproteobacteria; order Moraxellales; family Moraxellaceae; genus Acinetobacter; species Acinetobacter sp. CE-15. The sequence goes on from NZ_CP192737.1 coordinate 506,047, forward strand.
TTGAGTTCTCGGTAAAGACATTAAAAGCTTTATCAAAAGCAATGCTGGTTTTCGGCAAGAAATTACTATAAATCATCTGCTGGAGTTGCTGTCTAGCAGGCTCTAAGGCTTTGATTGATGAGATAATAACCAAGAAAACAGTCAACATTGGAACAACAGCAAATAATGTCGTATAGGTCAGCGATCCCGCTTGTTCACGACAACGATCTGCTTCAAAACGACCAAGTACAAAAAGAATGAATTGAAACCAAGTTTTTTCATAGAAGGGGAGTTTTTTAAGTAATTCAAGCATATATATCTTTGATCTCAATTATTTTTCGGCATATCTTGCATTTTCATTGCCTAGCTTACCCAAAAAAGCAGAAAAATACCGTATAGTTTTATTTTCTTATGTTGAAATCAAGAAATCTCTATGCAAGCTTATGTTCTCGTACTCTATTACAGTAAATATGGATCTACCAAAGAGATGGCACACTTGATTGCCAACGGGGTAGAAGCAGCAGGTGTCGCAGTAAAAATTCGGACTGTGCCTAATCTTTCCACTGTTGTGAAAGAAGCGGAAGCCAGTATTCCAGAACATGGCGATATTTATTGTACATTGGATGATTTACAAAATTGTGCAGGATTGGCTTTAGGTTCACCAACACGTTTTGGCAATATGGCATCTGAAATGAAATACTTTTGGGATCAAACCACTAGCCTTTGGTTAAATGGTGCATTACACGATAAACCTGCTTGTGTATTTACCGCATCAGGGTCAATGCATGGTGGACAGGAAAGCACATTATTAACGATGTTACCGCCATTATTTCATCATGGCATGATGATCATGGGGTTGACCAATGCCAATCCAGCCTTATCAAATACCAAATCAGGCGGTACGCCGTATGGAGTCAGTCATGTCAGTGGACCACGTCATGACCAAAACTTAAGTTCCGATGAAAAAGCTTTATGTGTAGAACAGGGCAAACGTCTAGGTGAAATGGTTAAAAAGTTAAACCCATAATTTTTGATGCTCTTGTGAGATCTAGATAATAATTCAAAGACTTCTCTTTTATCTGGCGTCTAATGGATAAAAAGAGAAGTTCTTTATCATATTGATATTTTATATTTTGTTATTTTAAATTAAAACGATGGTTACATTTTTTACATTGGTAATCAAAAAAGATATTTTGGTCAACAATCACGCCAGCTCGTTTACCAAAGCGATTTCCTAGAAATCCACCTGTAATTCCAACACTGATTGCGCCTACGAAGGTTCCTACAGTTCCACCGACAATAACGCCTAAAGGACCTGCAACCGTTCCGATAGCCGCACCAATAGAAGCACCAGAGGCAGCGCCACCTACAGTTCCTGCTGCTGCACCCGCAGAAGTCAATAATACACTGCCTGCTTTGCCTAAAAGTTGTTCATGGTCACGGCGTTCTAAGTCTGTAGCGCCACACTTTGGGCACTTTACTGTTTGTTCATCAGTCATTGATTTTTACTCACTCAACAAAGTCCATTTGTCTTCATTAAGTTATGGTTAAGCGTTATATTCACGTTCACTACTGGCATTTTTGTCATGCTTATCGCTATCGTTACAATCATGTCAGGGATATGACATGATTTTGATTGTAACTGAATACCGTGATCAGTCTTTATATTTTGTGTGAATGTAATCGCTAGAATGATTGATACAAGTTTATAGAAACATTTTGTTATTGCTTCAGCCGCATTAAACTTTCCTGATTAACGCTACACACCAATCGACCATCTTGCCACATCCGCCCGAAATTAAGCCCTCTGGATTGGCTAGATACTGTGGCATTCATATCATAAAGTAGCCATTCATCTACTCTAAAATCTGTATGAAAATAAATGCTATGGTCTAAACTTGCACTACGCACACCGCCGTTCGCATAGCTGACACCATGCGGTCTAAGTGAAACCGTCAGTAGGTTATAGTCAGAATAATATGCAGCAATGGCTTGGTGCATCATGGGTGTATCTTGTTGAGTGGGAATCGTTTCAAAGGTTTGAAAATATTCAGCATAATTTGTGTCTAATTTTATCGGTTTAAATGGATTGAATGGCTGTACAGGATGGATGTTGATCAAAAATTGACGCATAAATATTGCGCGTGCAGGTTCAGGAACATCCTCATAAATCATTTGTTTAAGTTGTTGTTCTGGGATCAGTTCATCTGGCGAAGGGTAGAGAGGCGGTTCAATCTGATTTTCTAAACCCTCTTCAATATTGGCAAATGAAACCATGGCCGAAAATATAATATGGCCGTTTTGCCAAGCATGGACTTGGCGAGTCGAAAAACTTTTGCCATCTCTTAAATTTTCAACTTTATATAAAATCGGAATATCTGTGCGACCACTGCGAATAAAATAAGCATGTAATGAATGTGCTGGTCGATTGGTGGTTTTTGATGCGGCAATCAATGCTTGTGCCACCAATTGCCCACCGACAAGGTGTGATCCAAATAAACGTGTGTTTTGCCCTTGAAATAGACCATCATCCAATTGTTGTACGTCGAGTAGATCAACTAATTTTTGAGTGATTGATCTCATTTATTATTTACCTGAGTTATCTCTTTATTTACACAATATAGCTGAGGGCTTGATCAAAATAAAAGGCAAAACAAAGACGCTACTGATCAAAAAGCAAAAAAAAGAGCGCCTAAGGCACTCTTTTTAATGAAAACTTTTGAAGTAAGACCAGCTTATTCTTCTACAAAGCTAACCGTACCGTTTGCCAAAGATTCAACACGTGCCAAAGATTCAACACGGTAGCCTTTATCTAATAACAATTGACGGCCTGGTTGGAAAGATTTTTCAATCACAATCCCAATACCCACAACTTCTGCATCCGCTTGATGAATCAAGTCAGCAAGACCTAAAGCGGCTTGACCATTCGCTAAGAAATCATCAATAACCAAAGCTTTATCCCCTTTGCTAATATGTTTCTTAGAAATCGCAATGGTGCTTTCAATTTGCTTGGTAAAAGAGAATACTTTTGAACGATATAAATCATCTTTAAGGGTTAAAGACTGATATTTACGTGCAAAAATAACAGGTACACCAAGTTCCAAACCAGCCATCACAGCAGGCGCAATGCCTGATGCTTCAATTGTGATGATTTTGGTAATGCCTGCATCTTTAAAAAGACGAGCAAACTCTTGACCGATGAGCTGCATCATCACAGGGTCAATTTGGTGATTTAAGAAAGAATCGACTTTCAGAACTTGATCAGATAGAACGATACCTTCAGCTAAGATTTTCTGTTCTAGTGCGTGCACAGGGAGAATCCTCTAGAGGCAAGGTGCTTTTTAAAGCAAAGGCGTATTTTAAAAAGCACTAAAAAAAATGCAAGCTGAAATTGATCAAAAGGTGAAAAATGTCTTACTTTTTGTAACTGGTCAAGGTTAGGTTATAAGATGTTTTACCATCAACATGTGACATTTTCACGGGTAAATAGTCTAATTGAGGTGCTAACCAGAAAATTGAACTCTTTTCACCATTGTCATGGGTGAGTACAACTTTGACCGTGTTATAGGTTCCCGCAGGGGTTTTAATTGACTCTGTGCCTTGTTTAACAAAGCGACGCGCATCTAAACCTTTTGCATCTGCAATCAAATAACTTGATTTTAGACCAGCACCTTTTAAGTCTTCACGTACTTGTAATTCAGCATTTAACTCATCTAAAGCACCAGCTTTCCATGGGAAAGAACGTGCCTGATCTTTTTTCTTGGTGTTAATGGTTTTGTTGCTTGGATTAAAGTTAATGGTCATGGTGTCATTATGTACCAACACTTTACTGGTACGACTAAAACTACTTGAATTAATTTGACCATTGGTAAAGCTAAAACGGCTTGTTTCGCTTGCAGAAGCAATTGCCGCTGCTTTTGCTGCAAATACATAGGTCCAGTTATTGCCACTTTGACTCAATGTACGAGTCGCAGTACCTAAGTTTTTACCATTATAGGCAAACTGGTAACTTGCTTGGAACGGACTCATGGCAAGAGCATTGCTTGAAAATCCAACCAATAACATTGCAGTTGAAACACCAGTTGCCATACTTAATGTTTTAAATAACGTTTTTGCCATCATTAAATGTCCTATGCATTTAAAAGTATTTTTGGATATGACACCTATTATGCGGTGTAATTAAAGAGAAAATATCCACTTTATTGCTAATCCTGTGAATTTATGTATACATTTTGATTGCGATAACTTGAAATCTAATCTGCAATTTAGACTTAACTCTTTTGCTCAATCGGTGTAACTTCAGTTTCAAGATAATCATCTTCGTCCCAGTCTGGGTCTTTATCTTCTCTAAATTTACTCAATAAAGCGGTTAGGTTTACATTACCAATCACCACCAACTCAGTTTCACGTAATTCTGCATGATTCACATGGACTTTGTTTAATGTGTCCATAATAGAACGATTTTTTCCTAACCAACGATTCAGGTCTAAATGAAGTAATTCATCTTTTACGGTAATGACATTAAATTTTTCTAGGATCATCCCCAAAGGATCTTTTTTCAGTACTTTCTGATAGAAGAATAAAGCAGTATTTACGCCCATCTTATACCAAACACTGGGATAGCTGGCTTCGATCACTTGGGTGTTGCTGATTTGTTCAAAAACAATCAACTGCATATCTTTGTTGAGTTCCATTTGAACTAACTTAAGATCAACCGAAAGAACCAAATGCATGCCTTTGACATTGAGTGTGGCATAAAGTTTTAGCCAATCATCATGAAGGTCGGCATGTAAATCTTCTAAAATTTTGACGTTGTCGGTGACAAAACGTTTAAAGGTCGCATTTAAAAATACTTGTGATACTGGAAACTCGCGTTCTTCTTCTATAAAACCTTCTGCTTTTTGGTATACTTGTCGAATACGTTTAACAATGTTAGAAAGTAGCGTCGGCATAAGTATTGTCCCAAATCATCATCATTTTTTAAGGCGATAAACTTGTCGATTATTAAAAAAATACAAGTCTAACGATTGCAGTTTAACAAAAAACATTGCACCATTTTGAGTGTTTTAAAATTACGTTTTTACTTTTACTAAATAAGTCACAAAGTTTGTGAATAATGTAAAGTTAAACTTATTTTAATAAATTTTAAATTTGGCGATTGGGGAATTTTGTCGGATTAATGTCATGATAAAAAAATTATTTGCCAATACACAGCATTCTGAGTACTGGTGGCAAGACGCATTATTTGTTGGAGCTGTTTCTGCAGCTGTCATTACACATGTACTTTTTTTATCTGTTCAATTTGGAATGCCACAAGAAAATAATACCAGCACAAAAGAAATCGCAATCAGTATTCGCCCAAGTGAAGATGAAATTAAAGATGCAGACTTTTTAGCGCAAGCAAATCAGCAAGGTTCTGGAACATTCCGTAAAGAGCATCGTATTTCAAGTGATATGCCAGCGCAAGCAGAAGACAAGAGTGCGGGTGATCAGCAACTCGAAGCTTTAGAGCAAATACAGCAAAAACGAGAATTGAAATTCGAAGAAAAAGTATTAATGACGGTTCTTAGCTGGCAAAAGCAGGCGGAACAAAACGATCGTAAAAAGGCCATGGAAGAGTTGCAGAGCCAGATGCAGGCTAAAACGGCAATGGTGGCGAGTTTAGAAGCTCAATATTTACAGAAACAACAAAATTTTAGTAAACAACAAAAAATTAAAACATTAGATGGTATTCAAGCCAAACAAGATGCATCTGCTGGATATTTAGATAAATTTCGCGAAAAAGTTGAGATGTATGGAAACCGATATTACCCAGATCTTGCCAAACAGCAGCGTCTTTCGGGTGAGGTCCGTTTAATGGTCATTCTCAATAATGAGGGTGGGATTCGTGCTATACGATTGATTGAAAGCTCAGGCCATTCAATCCTCGATGAAGCTGCCAAAAACTCAGTGCGTAAAGGGGCACCTTTTGGACGTTTTGATTCAAAAATGAAAGATATTTCTGAACTGCGGATTGTACGTACTTGGCGTTTTGACCCAGCTGAATCTGAATTTGAAGTGCGCTAGAAACTGAACCAGATCGAATGGGATTATCTTGATTCTATTTTTTAGTATCTACCTTCATAAATAGACCGATTTTTAAGTGATCTAGTGCTAATAGCTTTTTTGAATTTGGCAAATCTCAACACTAAATTTTTTATACCACTGCTGTTTACCAATTCGTTGAGCTGCTTGATGTTCTGCATCTTTATGCCAAGCCTGGATATCTGCAAGTGTATTCCAATAAGAAAGTGCAATTTCAAAATCATTTTCACAAAGAGACTCAAATTTTTGACAGTTAAACTGGCTTAATGCTTTCTCTCGTAAAAGTTGTGCAGTTTGAAAATACTGTTGATCAAGCGTATTGATCTGTGCCTTAAAGATAACCACATATTTCATTTTCAGTGCTCGGCCTTTACTTTAACTTCTCTTTAAAAAGGGCAATAAAATCAGAAACTGATGTATTAAAGTAAATTGTGATCATGGGCTTGAATCGGTGGAGGAGTCGGTTTCCCTAGAGTTCCCAATAATTCAATTTCAATCATTCTCACCATCGAATCTAAAGGTAAATCATTACTTTGTGTACCAAAAGGTTCTTCTATCTCGGTACTTAACGCATCTAGCCCCAGAAAAGTATAGGCTAAAATACCCACCAGCAAAGGTGTTGCTAAACCCAGTAATGAACCTAAGCTAAAGGGCAACATAAAGCAGAAAAAATAGACCGTACGATTTAATAAAACTGAATAAGCAAAAGGCAAAGGTGTGGTTGCAATACGGTCACAGCCGGTTTGTACCAAACTGAGCTCATTCACATGTTCATTTAATTGGGTATAGATAATGTCGGAAATTTCACCTTCTTTGAGCGCTTGCATCAATTCCCATTGGATCAAACTCAGCGTGTATTGCGGCGCATTGGTTTGTTGATACAACTGTGTTAGTGCCTGTTGACTCATACCACTGGTTTCCACCAGCGCATCTGGATTTGCGGTTTGATGTCTCAGACGATCTCTTAATAAGTTTGCAAATACAATCACATGTTGAATGATCCGTTCACGACGCCCTTGAGGGAATATACGACAATCACGGTCAAAGTGACGCGCATTGGCGATCAGCATTCCCCAAAGTTTACGCGCTTCCCACCAACGGTCATAACAGGCGGTATTTTTAAAGCCTAGAAAAATAGAAAGCACCACACCAATCAGGGTAAAGCCAACCAAGGGTAATTCAGGAAAACGATATAAATTGGTATACTCAATGCCACCTACAATTGCAGAAATCAGCATCACAAAACCAAGCGGTGGCAGCACTTTGGGTAAAATCGTACCACGCCAAGAGAGTAATATTTTAAGGGTATCGTTTTGATCGCGGACAATCATACTTTTAAATCTATATTTTTTAGTGATCTTCACCGCTTCAAAGGTGCTTGTCAATCACATTTGTAGGGAAAGTTTTGGGTTTGATGAGTCCGTGTTCAGCAAAGGAGTAGCTTTGCTCAGCAGCAATGATCATATGATCCAATAATTCTATTTCAAGCAGTTGACAGGCTTTTAATATTTCTTGAGTTAAATCGTAATCTTCACGTGAAGGTTTGGCAAAACCTTTAGGGTGATTATGAGCAATAACGATAAAAGTCGCATGTTTTTGTATGACATATCGTAATAATTGATTGATGGAAATATTGCAGTAATTGATTGAACCATAAAATAGTTTTTTAAAACTCAATTTACGTAACTGGCTGTCTAAACACAGTACGGCAAAGACTTCTTGAGATTCTCCGATCAATTCATAACGTAAATAATCTCGGATTAAATCAGAACGACTTAAGTCTAAACCTTGATTTAGTTGATGTTTCAAGTAACGCCGTCCCAGTTCTTTCACTGCCATCAGTTGTGAATACTTGCTTTCGCCAATGCCATGAAACTGTTTTAAATCATCTAAAGACGAATCAAATACAGCATTTAAATGACCAAAATGTTGAATGAGCAAGCGCGCTAATTCAACAGCGGAGTGTTGTTTTGAGCCTGAGCGTAGAAAAATCGCAAGTAATTCTGCATCAGATAAGCTGTGCGCCCCTTGTAAGAGTAATCTTTCACGTGGACGTTCTTGTTCAGGCCATTGTTTGATTGAATGATTCATTATTTTTCACATTTTAAAATTATTTTACTTCTGATTTTTCTCCCTTGAATGACTTGGGAGATAGACTATTTAATGATATTGTGAGCGCCACTGCAACTGAAAGGTAGCCTGATAGTGAGTTTTGATCTCAGTGTATTTTCTAATAAAAATATTATCCTCGCTGTAACAGGCGGTATTGCCGCCTATAAAAGTGCAATCCTGGTACGCCGTTTAAAGGATTATGGCTTTAATGTACGCGTGGTAATGACCAAAGGTGCACAGGCATTTATTACCCCTTTAACTTTTCAGGCCTTATCAGGCAATCCAGTTCATACCGAATTATTAGATCCTGAAGCAGAAGCAGGAATGGGGCATATTGAATTGGCGCGTTGGGCTGATTTAATTTTAGTTGCTCCTGCAAGTTGTGACACCATTGCAAAGTTTGCCGCGGGTTTGGCTGATGACTTGCTCAGTACTTTGTATTTGGCAACCAAAGCACCTGTTTGGGTTGCGCCTGCAATGAATCAGCAAATGTGGGCAGCTAAGCCGACACAACGTAATCTGAATACCTTAGTTGAAGATGGCGTACATGTGATTATGCCTGAAGCGGGTTCACAAGCTTGTGGTGATGTCGGTTTAGGGCGTATGCCTGAACCTGAAGATTTAGCTGAACAAGTTAAAAACTACTTCCATCAAGCACAACGTGCGATTGCTGAGAAGTTTGGCTTGCTTGCTGGAAAACGTGTTGTGATTACTGCGGGACCAACACGTGAAGCGATTGATCCTGTACGTTATATTTCCAATCACAGTACAGGGAAAATGGGCTTTGCTATTGCGGCAGCCTGTTATTCAGCAGGGGCAAAAGTGACGCTATTGGCTGGTCCAGTCAGTTTAGATACCCCGAATGGTGTGCGTCGTATCAATGTTTCTTCTGCAATAAAAATGCTTGATGAAAGCATGCATCAGCTTGAGGAAGGCTGTGACGTGTTTATTGCAACTGCGGCTGTCGCTGACTATCGTGTGGCAGAAGTTGCAGAACATAAGATCAAGAAAGCGGGTGATGAGCTGAATGTTTCATTGGTAAAAAACCCCGATATTGTGGCGACCATTGCGCAACAGTCAAAGCGCCCATTTATGGTGGGTTTTGCGGCAGAAACCCGTAATGTAGAGGAATATGCAGCAGGAAAACTCGTTGCCAAAAAACTCGATATGATTGCCTGCAATGATGTCTCGCGTGCTGATATTGGTTTTGCTTCTGATCAAAATGCGATGACCGTGTTTTTTGCAGAACAGTACCAGATGGAAAAGCGTGATTTAGAAAAAGCCTCGAAACAAGAGATTGCACAACAATTGGTTGAAGCGATCCACGATGCCTTACACCATGAGATTGAACCAATTTAAGCCTTTCTCTGATTATTTCTGAATATAAAAATGCAACGAATTCGTTGCATTTTTATTTGCTATTTTTTGTGCTTTTAAACTATGTTTAATCTTGGAAATGGACAATAGCCACAATGGGCTTTTTTACACCCAACAATAGCCACAGTTTTAAGGAAGATCATAATGATCAAAAAAACTTTAGCCACCGTCATGATGATTTCTGCTTTAGGTTTCAGCTCAATGACTTTTGCTGCAACGCTACAACAAAATATGCAGGCATTAGGTAAAAACTATAAAGCATTTAATCAAACCAATAATGCCGCTGAAGCAAATAAAGCTTTAGATAATATGCGTGCTGCTGCAACGGACGCTAAAAAAGTCAAACTTAAAGGTCGTGGTGATGCCAGTGCTCCGACTTCGACTCAGTTATATGATCAATTGATTGCGCAAATTGATAAGACTCAAGCGCTAGTCAAAGGCGGTCATTTAGATCATGCCAAAATGGAAGGCAAGAAAATTGCTGAAATACGTGATCAAGGGCATAAGATCTATCAGTAATCGATTCATTTGAAAGCACAAAGCCGTTAGTTTTAATGACTAACGGTTTTTTATTGTGAGGAGATTTTTAAACGATATTGAATCACTAAACTCAGCATGATTCGGATTTGCTCATTGCATAACAACTGTTAAGTTAGATGTAGAAAAGTGAGGAGAAATGCGATGCAACAGCACCATCAGTTTGAACGTATTGCAAAAGCCATTGAATACATTAAACACAATTTTAAAGCACAACCGAATTTAGATGAGGTGGCTGCGCATATTCATTTAAGCCCTGCACATTTTCAACGTTTATTTACAGAATGGGCTGGAACCAGTCCGAAGAAGTTCTTGCAATATATTAGTATTGAACATGCAAAAAACTTGTTAAAACAAGAGCATTCGGTATTTGATGCGACTTATGACACAGGACTATCGAGCACCAGTCGTTTGCATGATCTATTTATACAAATTGAAGGGATGACACCTGCTGAATACAAAAGTGGTGGGGAAAACTTAACCATCCACTACCAGTATGCTGAAACACGCTTTGGAATGGTTTTAGTGGCTTCAACAGCCAAAGGGATTTGCTTTATGTCTTTTGTGGAGCATGAGCAAGATGCCTATAGCGCACTCGTTGAAAAATTTCCTAAAGCAAGATTTTATCAGCAAGCAGATGCCTTGCATGAACATGCTTTGGCCATTTTCTCATCTGAACAAAAACCATGGAGCCAAATTAAGCTGCATCTAAAAGGTACTGATTTTCAGCTTAAAGTTTGGGAAAGTTTGCTTAAAATCCCGATGGGACAATTGGCGACCTATGCAGACCTTGCAGAACAGATTGGAAATCCAAAAGCTTCCCGTGCAGTCGGTACTGCGATTGGCAATAATCCAGTGGCTTTTTTAATTCCATGTCATCGTGTGATTCAAGCGACAGGTGTTTTAGGTGAATATCATTGGGGTAAAACACGTAAAGCCGCTATGATTGGCTGGGAAGGTGTGCAAGTACATGCCAGCGTTTAATTCACAACAAGCAACAGCGTTGCTCAATAAAATTGAGGGTTTAGATTGGGAGTCAATCCATGCTCAGATGCATACACAAGGCTACTCAATCCTTAAAGACTTTTTATCTGATGAATTGTGTGAGTTGATCAAAAGTCATTATAACCATCAACAACTGTATCGAAAAACCGTCACTATGCAGCAACATCGTTTTGGATATGGCGAGTATAAATATTTTAATTATCCACTACCAAACTTGCTTCAACAGCTTCGAACTCAGTTTTATCCGTATCTGGTTCCTATCGCCAATGCTTGGTCTGATGCTTTAAAGTTGGATCGACAATATCCAGATTCACATCTTGAATTTTTACAACAATGCCAACAAGTGGGTCAAAATAAGGCCACTGTTTTGATTTTGCACTATCAACAAGATGGTTTTAATACCTTACATCAAGATCTATATGGCGAGGTCTATTTTCCGATCCAAATGGTATTTATTCTTAGTCAAGCCAATAGCGATTTTACCGGTGGTGAGTTGGTGTTGACTGAGCAAGTACCACGAGCACAGTCAAAAGCCATTGTTTTACAACCTGATCAAGGGGATGTGTTAATTTTTACCACGCAGTTTAGACCCAAGAAAAGCACTCATGGCTATTATCGAGTCAATATGAAGCATGCTGTCAGTCAGGTGCGTACAGGGGAGCGTTATACATTGGGGATTATTTTTCATGATGCTGTGAGTTAAATGATGATTAAACATGATGACATTGAGCGCTTGGCGTTATATCGAAAAATCAGGAATGTTGAAATTTTATTTGCAGGCAACCAAAAGCTAAAAATTTATGGACGTTTAAACTGTGGTTCGGGCAAGCGTATGTTAAAAGCCAATCGGGTGTTCTTTAGTAGTGAAGCCGAAGCCTTGGCATTGCAATTTCGCCCGTGTGGACATTGTATGAAATCAGCCTATGTGAAATGGAAAAATGCAACAACTTGAGTTTCTAACTGATCCCCATGAGAACTTGCTTCCACAAGATGGAACAGTGAATTATTTCGGAAAAATCATGGATGAAGCCATCGCCAATGATTATTTTGAGCAATTGCTAACCCATATTGAATGGAAAAATGACCAAGCGATTATTTTTGGCAAAAAGATTATCACTAAACGGAAAGTGGCTTGGTATGGAGATCGCGCTTTTGAATACACTTATTCAAATAGCTCCAAATATGCCTTGCCATGGACTGAAGAATTACTCGAACTGAAACAACAGATTGAAATGATCACGGGTGAAGCATTTAATTCTTGTTTGCTGAATCTTTACCATACCGGTGAAGAGGGTATGGCATGGCACAGTGATGGTGAAACAGATCTAAAAAAGAATGGTGCAATTGCATCTTTAAGCCTAGGCGCGGTTCGAAAATTTGCCTTTAAACATAAAAATAGCCAAGAAAAGATTGAGGTTTTTCTCGAAAATGGCAGTTTGCTGGTCATGAAAGACACCACACAAACATATTGGTTGCACCGCTTAGCCCCAACAAAGAAAGTGCATACAGCTCGGATTAATCTAACCTTTAGAACAATTGATGAATCATGATTTTTCTTCACGGATAAGCCAAACAATTGCGGCAAAAATAAAATTGATTAAACTCCCATAAAAAATAAAATTGTAGGGAATCATGTTGAGTAAAACTTGAGAATAACTCAGTGGATAAAAGGGATACATATCTGCATGCATCAAGGCATCTAAAAAAATATGACTAAAACTACCGATCAAGGCACTGACTGTCGCCACTTGCCATGTGATCTGCCAGTCTGCTTGTTTAAATAAGTTGCGTAAACAAAACTCACTCATCACTTTACCTATGGGGACTGCAAGCAAAGCAATCAACAAAGCACCAAGTAAATTATGGGTATATAAATGGAGTGTGGTCCAGCCTCGAATGATGCCAATTAGAGGTTCTATATCCATCAAAACCTGAACACCAGAGAAAATTAACAAGCTAAATTTTTTATTTGCAATAGCTTTACAGCTTGCGCCTAAGCCCAAATGTAAGGGAGTAAATGGCATTGTTATTGTTCATGCTTATTATGATGTTTAAATTATAAAAAATTGCATCACACACAGTTGTGAAGTTTGGGTGATTTTTATCTGATCAAATATAAAAAAGACCGCATAGTGCGGTCTTTTAAACTTAATTATTGAGAAATTAAGCTTGGCCTTCAGCAGCAGCGCCTTGGGCACGTTCCATATTTGCTTCAAACTCTGCATCAAAATTGATTGGCGTAAGAAGTAATTGAGGGAAGCTACCTTTCGTTACAAGATCATTAACTGCTTCACGCAAGAATGGGAACAAAATGTTCGGGCAGTAAGCACCTAAGATGTATGGAAGACGGTCTTCTTCAATACCATCAATCAAGAAAATACCTGATTGTGTTACATCGACGATAAATGCTGTATCGCCTGCATTGTTCGCTTGCACAACAACTTTTAAAGACACTTCAAAGTGGGTTGCATCCACTTTTTCAGCAGCAGAAGACAAATTGATGTTTAATTCAGGTTGCCATTCTTTGGTAAAAACTTGAGCCCCAGGTACTTCAAAAGAAATGTCTTTTGTATAAATACGTTCTAAAGCAAGTTGTGGTTGAGCTTGTTGTTCTTCACTCATTCTTTATTCCTTAAATTTTAAGAAGTGATTCATTAATTAAGTTGTGGATTAACCAAGTAACTCATCGAGTTTGCCGGCTTTTTCTAAAGCATAAAGCTGGTCAAAACCACCGATAAATTCATTATTAATAAAAATTTGTGGCACTGTACGGTGTCGAGTTTTCTGGATCAGCTCAGTCTTAACTTCAGGTGCTTCTTCATCGAGATTGATTTCGGTAAAAGCAACACCTTTACGCTCAAGTAGAGATTTCGCACGTACACAGTATGGGCAAAAAGTTGTTGAATATACTTTTACTTCAGCAGTCATGTTGAGCTCCTTAAGCCTATTTTTTAGCTTTAACTAATGGCAAGCCTTGGGCTTTCCAGTTACTGATACCACCATCAAGACGATAGCTGTCTGCATGGCCGACTTGTTGTAAAGCACTTCCTGCAACTTGACCTAAGTTACAGATAAATACTAAAGGACGGTCAGCAGTTTTTAACTCTTCAATGTGACTGGCAATTTGACTATATGGAATGTTGCGACTGCCACTCACATGACCTTCACGGAAATCTTTAGCATCGCGTAAATCAATCAACATCGCATTTTTAGCCTTGACTAAAATACCAAGTGATTGTGGTGAAATCTTACGACCACTGCGTTGTCCTTCAAAAATAAAGAACAAGATCGCCAGTACCCCTAAAATACCAAATAAGAAGGGGTGATTCCCCATAAACTCAAACCAACGTTCCACAAGTCACCTAATTACAATCAAAAATTGCGTCGAGTATAGCGTATATATATGGTGATCAAAATCACCGCTTCAAGGTTCTCAAAGAAGAAATTTAATTTTTTTGTTGCGCATCAGTGATTTCTTCAATTAAACGTAAATAACTTTCATGTCGTCTGGCTAGAATTTCACCATTTTCTACCGCTTTTTTAATTGCGCACTGTTTCTCATGTGTGTGGGTGCAATTACGATATTGGCAATGTCCAATCAAGTTAGAGATTTCAGGAAAGCCTGCATCAATCTTTTCTAGGCTCAAATGCCAAAGCCCAAATTCACGGATGCCGGGCGAGTCAATCAAAGCACCATTTTCACCAAAACGAATCAAACGGGTAGAGGTGGTTGTATGTTGTCCGAGTGCTGAGTTTTCAGAAATAATATTGGTCTTCTGTTCTGCATCAGGAACGATGACATTAATCAGGGTGCTTTTGCCGACACCTGATTGCCCAACGAAAGCAACGGTTTCGTTGTCGAGTCGTTGCTTTAATTCGCTAATATCACCTTCAGACTGAGTGATCAGTACTTCATAGCCCAAGTCTTGATATTCTTTAATGAGATCTAAAATAGGATCATTTTCTTTGAGTAAATCTGATTTGTTTAACACCAAAAGGACTGGAATATCCGCATCCGCACATGCCACCAAATAGCGATCAATCAGCGTGGGTGCTGGCTCAGGCAGAGTTGCAAAGACAATGACGATTAAACTGATATTGGCTGCGACAGGTTTAACTTTATGATAACGATCGGGACGCGTTAACAATGAAGTCCTTGGATGAATGGCAGTGATGATGCCTAAACCTGTATTTGGATCTGCTTGCCACTGAACTTTGTCGCCTGTCACTAACAGCTCTAAATTGGTTCGTGTATGACAGCGCCAGACACTGCCTAATTCAATCGGTTTCCAAAAGGGTTCTGGATCACCTTCATTGACGATGGGTTTTTGCGGATGTTGAGTAGGAACAGAAAGGGCTTGTACTTCGAGTTGTCGTCCATAATGCTGAACAACAAGACCTTCAAGGTCATTGGAAGTGTCGATTTCTTCTTGACGTGTTTTATGTTGTTTCTGAATGCGGCGTTGCTGCTGTTCAGTTAAACGACGTTTACGAATTAAAGCCATTCATATCCTAAAAACCTTAAAAATGAGAAGGCAAAAATACCATGACAGGCGAATGAATTACAGCGAAGATGCAAGAAATTTGCTACTATTCATTTTTTATTGGCCTAATAAGATTGCACTATATGAGCAGCACTCCGGATACCCGCTTAATTTGGATCGACCTAGAGATGACAGGTTTAGATACAGATAATGACAAGATCATTGAAATTGCGACAATTGTAACAGATGATCATTTGAACATTTTGGCGGAAGGGCCTGTGCTTGCAGTGCATCAATCAGATGTTATCCTCAATGCAATGGATGAGTGGAACACCAAACAACACGGTCAGTCAGGGCTGATTGAACGAGTACGTCGTAGTAAACTCACAGCACAAGATGCAGAGCAGCAAACCTTAGAATTTTTGAAGAAATGGATTAATCCTAAAACTTCACCAATGTGTGGTAATTCAATCTGCCAAGATCGCCGTTTTATGCACCGTTTAATGCCTGAGCTTGAACAATTCTTCCATTATCGTAATTTGGACGTGTCTTCTGTGAAAGAATTAGCAAAACGCTGGAGACCTGAAATTATGAGCGGTCTAAAGAAAAATGCTTCACATTTGGCAATGGATGATATCCGCGATTCGATTGCTGAACTTAAATATTATCGTCAGTATTTCTTTATTGCCAATCAAGATTAATCATCTGAGTGGTTAAATCTCATTACATATCAGATTGAAACAAGAGGCTTTTTAGCCTCTTTTTTTGCTATGCATTTTGGTTTTTTAAGCTATACTAAAGCTGATGTCCTCTGACAACTCGTTACAAAAAATAGCAAGCAGTTCAAATTGTTTGCATAAAAAACGTTTTAATATCCTTATATATATTTGAATTATTACAAAGAGATTGACTATGCAAAGTAATAACCCAATTTTAACGCGTGCGGAAACGTATGCAGATTATGAACAGCCAATGACCGTACAAGGCGCAATTCAAAAATCAGTTTTATTGACTGTTATTGCGGCCATACTCGGTGTTGGAATTTTTTTCTATAGCTTTACCACAATGAATGTTGGAATTGCCTATGCTGCCGCAATGGTCGGTGCAATTGGCGGTTTGATTCTTGGATTGGTTGCTACATTTAAGCCGAATACAGCACGTGTTTTAGCTATTCCTTATGCATTCTTTGAAGGTGCATTTTTGGGTGGTGTTTCAGTGATCTTCCAACTGAAGTTTCCGGGCGTACCATTACAAGCACTTTTAGCTACATTTATCACAACTTTAGTGATGTTTGGTTTATATAAATTCCAAATTATTCGTGCAACTGAAAAATTTAAATCTATTGTGATTTCAGCATCTATCGCAATTGCATTGGTTTTTGTGGTGCAGTTTATTATGCGTTTGGCTTTTGGTTCAAGTATTCCATTCTTATTTGAAAGCAGTATTTTAGGTATTGGTTTTGCTGCATTTGTTGCAGTGATCGCATCATTGAACCTGATTCTTGATTTCGATTTGATTGAGTCTGCTGCAGCACAACGTGCACCTAAAGCTTATGAATGGTTATGTGGTATCGCTTTGTTGGCAACATTGGTATGGATGTACTATTCATTCTTACGTTTATTGAGCTTGTTGCAAGGTGATGATTAATCATTCCCTTTATATAGATTGATAGATTTGAAAAGGCGCACTCGATTCAGTGCGCTTTTTTTATGTTTTTAGTAAACTTTTAAAAAAAGATGCATTATGCAATTTAGTTATGGGTCAAGACTTGGCATTATGCTTACAAAATTGATCAGGTGAGAATTTCATGGCACAAGGACTATTGGCAGGTAAACGCTTTTTAATCGCGGGTATTGCAAGTAAATTATCCATTGCATTTGGTATTGCTCAGGCATTACATCGTGAAGGTGCAGAACTCGCATTTACTTATCCAAACGATAAACTAAAAAAACGTGTAGATGATTTTGCAGAACAATTCGGTTCTACTTTAGTTTTCCCTTGTGATGTTGCTGTGGATGCTGAAATTGACCATGCATTTGCTGAATTAGCAAAGCATTGGGATGGTTTGGATGGTGTTGTACATTCAATCGGCTTTGCACCTGCGCATACACTTGATGGTGATTTCACGGACGTTACAGATCGTGAAGGTTTTAAAATTGCCCATGACATCAGTGCTTATAGTTTTGTTGCTATGGCACGTGCAGCAAAACCTTTATTGTTGGCTCGCCAAGGCTGTTTATTGACTTTAACTTACCAAGGTTCAGAGTCTGTTATGCCAAACTATAATGTTATGGGTATGGCGAAAGCATCTTTGGAAGCAGGGGTACGTTATTTAGCATCAAGCTTAGGTGCTGAAGGTATCCGTGTAAATGCAATTTCAGCAGGTCCAATCCGTACTTTAGCGGCATCTGGGATTAAATCTTTCCGTAAAATGTTAGATGCTAATGAAAAAATTGCACCGTTAAAACGTAATGTTACGATTGAAGACGTTGGTAATGCAGCCTTATTCCTATGCTCACCTTGGGCAAATGGGATCACTGGTGAAATTCTGTATGTCGATGCTGGTTTTAATACGGTCGGTATGAGCCAATCAATGATGGATAGCGAATAAAGTTAAGTTTATTTAACTAGTTGAATTCAAGACATAAACCTCAATATTTAAACGTGAATATTGAGGTTTTTTACAAATTTTAAAAAATTAACCGATCAATAAACTAGGATTCAATCGTTTTTTTTGATTAAATATTCATAAATATTAATATTATTTTAAGTTTGATAAGAAAATGAATTTTGCCAATATATTTTCGGCTCTGCAACACCTTGGATTGACTGCGCAAAAACGAGCCTTGCATATCCAATTTAGCAATCCTGATTTGACTGCTCAAATCTTCTTACAACGTATCGATGGGCAACATGGTCTAAACCAAGGTGTGTCTGTTGAACTGATTTGCCTTGCCACTTCGGCTGTGATTCCGCTTAAACAATTCATCGGTAGCCAAGTGGCCATTGATCAAGTCACAGATCATGGACAACTGTTTCGTAGCACTGGGGTGATTACTGAGGCCGCACAAGGGCAAAGTGATGGTGCACTGACGCTATATAAACTCAAACTTGAAGATGCCACTTCACTGTGGCATAAACGCCGTAACAGCCGAGTGTTTATGAATAAGTCGGTTGTGCAAGTCATAGAAACGCTATTTAAAGAATGGCAAGACAAAAGCCCACTCTTTGCATCGAGTCTAAGCCTCGATAAAAGTGGTCTTAAAAAAGATTACGATATCCGACCATTCATTATGCAGAGTAACGAAAGTGACTATGCATTTTTAACCCGCTTGATGCGCAGTGAAGGGATCAACTGGTTGATTGATGAAGCACAATTGATTGTGCCTAGTTCTGCGACTCAAATTCAGCCGCAAAAACTGCGCTTGGTGGATGACAATAGCGAATACAAAGCGCTAGAACGAAGAACGATTCGCTTCCATCGTAGCAGTGCCACAGAACAACAAGACAGCATCACCAGCTTTATCGGGCAACGTAGTTTACAACCCACCGCTGTCCACGTACAACGCTGGCAAGCAGATGTTTTAGAGCAAGAAGAAGGTGCAGGTAGTGTTCAAAGCAAACACCAACACAGTCAAAATCAAAACAATGCCAGTCTCGGTTTAGAACAAGCTTGGCATATCAGTCCGGCATGGATTCAAGACCTAAATGGTGAAGATCAAGCAACCGCGTCAAATAACAATCAGATTGAAAAGATTAACCAAAACCTCAGTCATTACTATGATGCTCAATCCAAACAATTTGTTGCCAACTCCACTGTACGTGATGCGCAAGTAGGTTACTGGTTTGAATTAAACGAACACCCAGAAATAGACCAACACAGTGGCTCAGACAAAGAGTTTCTGATCACGTCAAAGACATTCTATAACCAGAACAACTTACCCAAAGACCTGAATGAACAAATCAATCGCTTGCTCCAACAGAGCAATTGGGTCAATTCAAATGTAGACTCAAATAACCCAGAGCGCCAAGCCAATCAATTGGTGCTACAACGCCGTAATATCACGACTGTTCCGGAATACCACCCACTACAACACCGTCCAAGTACCCATCCACAACGAGCCAAAGTGGTTGGGCCAAGTGGAGAGGAAATTCATGTCGATGAATGGGGACGCATTAAAGTTCGCTTCCTGTTTACTCGCAATGAAGATCATAGTCATGATGGTGGTGCAGGAAGCAATGACAACGACACTGATTCCGCTTGGGTGGATGTACTGACCCCGTGGGCAGGTGAAGGCTATGGTGCGCGGTTCTTACCGAGGATTGGTGAGATTGTCGTGATAGATTTCTTTGATGGTAATATCGATCGACCATTTGTGGTGGGACGTATCCATGAAGCGCAACGTAGCCCAACGAAATTTGATGACAAAGGCCAATTGCCTGATACTAAAAAACTAGCAGGGATCAAAAGTCGAGAAGTTAAAGGCAGTGGCTATGGCCAGCTTAGATTTGACGATACCACAGACCAAATCAGTAGTCAGCTACAAAGCAGTCACGGTGCGAGTCAACTTAACCTTGGTAATCTGAGTCATCCTAAAGAAACTGATACCAGTAAAGGACGAGGCGAAGGCTTTGAACTAAGAACAGACCAATGGGGTGCAGTGCGTGCAGGACAGGGTCTACTACTCAGTACCTATGCTCAAGATTCGGCCTCAGGTAACCATCTCGATGCGACCGCCGCGAAAAGTCAGTTAGAAAGTAGTCTAAATAATTCTAAAGCCTTAAGTGAAGTTGCCAAGAATCAGCAAACTGATCCTTTGGAGGTGTTGGAAAGAATAAAAGGATTTATCAATACACTAGACCAACAAGATCCGAAAAAAGCAGATGCATTTAAGTCTGCAGTGATGATGTTGGCTTCCCCTAATTCGATTGCGCTTGCCAGTAACGAAGATATTCATCTATCAGCAGATGGGCAAATCAGTCATACCGCAGGCGACAGTATCAACCTAAGCACACAAAAGGCTTTGATTGGGCATGCCAGTGCTAAGATCAGTCTTTTTGCGGCACAGGAAGGGGCAAGGTTATTTGCTGGAAAAGGCAAAGTTGAACTTCAAGCTCAAGATGGTGGTGCAGATGTGATTGCACGCAAAGGGATTCAAATCATTTCGACCGAAGACGCGGTTTATATCATTAGTCCGAAAGAGATTAAGTTGATTGGTGATGGTTCTGAATTAAAGATTAATGGTTCAGGGGTATTTTCAACTACAGGTGGTTTGTTTCAGGTGAAGTCGGGGCAACAGAAGTTTACCAGTGGTGCGAAGATTAATTCAGACATTCCTCAGCTTCCTATTTGTGAAATGCGTGTTTCTGGTGCTGCGGCAAAAGGTGATGCTTCTGTGGAGCTTTCATAATGTTATTAGAGCCTATACATCCAAAAGAGGTGATTGAGTATGATTACGTCATTATTGACCCGAATCTAAATGCGCAATATTTTTATGAAGTGGAAGCTCAACTTAAGTCTTTAGCACCTGATTATGCGAAGAATGTACAGCATGTTTTTCCGTATTTATTGCGCTTAAATTCAGTTGATGCTTCGCTTGTTGATGAAATAAAGCAACATGATCAAAATCAGATCAAAGCGGGGCTTTCACCTTTTTTTCTAATGACGTTTAAAAGTGTTCCAACTCGAGAACCTGATATTGTTAATCACTTAAAACAAAATTTAGTCTATGAAGTAGGCACTAAGAAGTATTTGTATCGGTTTTTTGATCCGAAAATTTGGATGTTACTCAATTATTTTGAGAGTCAGGATTTTTTATGGATCAATAAATATTTTAAAAATATTGAATTTAATTTCTTAAATGAAACATTGTGCTTTGACGCTGGATCTGAGGGGGATTTTATTCAACAGCCTGATCATGATTTATTGGACAAAATCAGTGTAAACAACAGAGTATTTGAAAAGTTAAAATTCAAGACTGACGACCTGCCAGCATACTTTTTAAAAGTTAGTCAGATTTTTAATTATGCAGACTTAATAAAAAATAAAGGGATTTTGACCAAGGATGATGCTGTAGCATCCATTTTTCATGCAGATTTAATCGGTGAAAGCTTTCTTGAAACCCACTTTTTCCAACGTTTAACAGAAAGTCCCAAAGGCTATGAACAGGCAAGCAAACAGCTTTCAACGTCTGAGTGGGATGATTTTTTTAAAAAACAAAATATTGATGATGAAAATTTAAAAAATAAGGTGATGTATGACTACTGATAATCAAGAATATCCTTGTGATTTTTGTAAGAGAGATGAAGGGCTACAGTTATTATTGGCTAGATATGTTGTTGTAACAAAAAAGGGAACTTATCCAGAAAATACTCAAAATGATACGATTTTGTCAACTTATAAAAAAAATGATCCTGAATTACAAGATATAAGTGATGAAAAGAAGAAAATAAATAGCGAACTTGAATTTCGTAAAAAAAGGAATGATTTTTATAAAGCGCGAGGGACTTATATTGAAGGTAGTGGTAAACCAAAACCTACCGAACCACTCCGAACAATAACAGTTTCAGCAAGTCGGAGCGCTAAATCTTGTTTTGAAAGTATTAATAGTATAGTTCCTTCAGAAGGATATGCTTATGGACTTACTACTTTAAGAGCTGGATATTTATATGTATTTATGAAACATATGGATAAGTGGCATGAATATGAAATATCTCAACAGGGCTTTTTAAAAAGAATTGATAATAATGATTATTTCTCTGAAACGATCAGCAACTCACAAAGTAAAGAACCTTGTAGTAAAACAGTTCATCGTGCAAGAGCGCTCATGATTACAATCCCAAAGGCCTCTGAAGCAACTGAAATTTATATGAAATATTCAGAAGTAAAATGGAGTAAAGATAAAAAGGTTGAGAACAAAAAAAAATACAAAAAAAATATGAATGTATTCAATGTAAAAGCATATTTAAATGGTATGGGGAATGATGATCGTCAATTTCCCATCACAGAGCAAAACTTAAACTTAATAAAAAATTACAATTTAGAGCAATATGTTTTTTTAGATTCTAATAAGTCTAGCGCATATCTTCAAACTCCGTGGACTTTGAGTAATGTATCAACTAATTTTGAAAATCATTATAATCAGATCTTTGATTATTTGAATTTTAAGAGTTGCTCATCAGAAGCTATTGATAATGATGAAGATTCATCAGTAATTAATAAGTATGATAATTATGAAGTAACAGAATTAAAAGATATTTTATCTGATAATAAAAAAACGAGATTATTTACAGGTGCAATTTTTTGTTTGGATGATTATGTCGGTATAATTCAAGATATTGCTTCTAATGCACTATCTGTATTGGAAGATACTTCAGTATATACAGATCAAGAAAAAACCTTACTTGACGTTGAAGGACTTAAATTAGCATTTGGAATAAATAAAGATATTTATTTTACAGAAGCTGAAAAAGCTGAAATTAATAAAGATCCTATTTTTTTAGATCCTTCTGAGCAATTATCGAATGAATTTGGAAAATATCTAAAAGAACAAATGCAGAAGAAAAAAACACCTGAACAGATCGCAGAAGAAGAAATTAGAGATAAAGCAAATCAACAAAAATATAAACTACAGGATTGGAATAAAAACTATCAAAGCTGTTTAAATGATAAAATTTACTCAGATGCAATTAAATCAAAAAATGAAAAAGATGATCAGAAATCTAAAAAAATTGATTCATTGGATGAGTGGGCATTAAAATTATTTATGAATAATATTATAAATGAACACTATTTTTATGTTACAGAAAGAGATAATCCAAAATCTTTGTCAGGTAATTATGAGTTGAGTTCCTCTATTCTTGAGTTTTGTAAAGCTTTACCTAAATGTTTAGACTATTTTGTAAAACAGCTTTACTTAATTTCAGGTAATAAAAGTTTGATTTCTGATGCATTATGCTGTAGTTCTTCTGATATTAAAAATAGTGTATCAAGCTATATTAACTACTCAAACTTATCTACAATTCCATGGGGAGATTTAATTTCTCGCACGAATTCAGTAATTTCATCATTAAATTCTTTTGAAATAGCATATTTACAAAGTTCAATAAGTCAGTTTGTTTTGCATTTATCTCCTGTCGCTATGCGTGGAATCGAACTTCATCCTAATCAATTGAATCCTCTCACCATAATGCTAGGTGGCTACACACAAGCACCAGTTAAAGAAGGAGTTATTCAGGCGAAAAATGTTTCTCAATTCAATAATAAACTCGCTGACTTATTGATTGCATATTATAAAGATACATTTGGAGCAGATGTTAAGATCAGTAGAGATAGTATGCTTAGTAAAATAGCCAATGATCCACTTTGGAATGCTTCTCGGGAAAAATTAAGAATTAATTTGCCTTATCTTGATGTTAGCACTCAAAATTTACCTAGAGAAAAAGCACATTTTATTAATACTATATCCAGCATGTTATTGGGGAATTATTCAAGTGATGCTGTTCCAAATGAAGTGAATACCTCTAATAAGCTTAAAATCGAAACAGAAATTCCCGTAAACGTATTTACAGATAAAAAAATATCATTTGAGCATCTGGTTGCTACAGGAAACTTCGTTTTCCAGTCACTTGCCATGTATACAGTTTGGACTGATCAAAATTTAAGTGGTTCAGAAAAAGGTGGGCGTAAGGCTGCATCATTAGCAGGTATGGGAATGGCGTTAGCTGAAGGAACATCCATGATGCTCAGTAAGTATTTTGAAAGAAAGATGGCTGTTGGACCATTGAAAAATACAAAACTATTTGTATTTTCAAAAGATTTAGCCAATGCCACAAGTATGAAACATTTAGGATGGCGAACATTAGGTGCATTAGTAGGTGTTGTATTTGGTGTGTTTGATATGATTGGTGGAGTAAACGCTTACAAAAGTGGTGAAAGGACGTACGGAGCACTTTTAGGATTTAGTGGTTTAACAATGGTAATATCATCAGCATTTATTTTCTTTGGATTTGCTACTCATCCAATTGGACTCATATTGTTAGCAATAAGTATAGGGTTGGCTGTGTATGCATTATATAAAAGAGAAAAAGAATTACAAAAATGGTTGCGAAAAAGTTTCTTGGGAGATGCTAACGAAGGGATGGTTTCTTTTGGAAAATATGAAACACAGCTATCAGCTCTAAATGGACTATTTAAATGAAAAATCTGTGGTATTTCATTCCTCGTACCAAAGTTGGTGATAATGTAAAAAAGTATCAACTCTTTAAATTGGAAACTTTTGAACTGAAACGAGAAATCAATCATAATTTTTCAGTTGTTCAGATGAACTCTAACTTTATTGAATTAACAAATAAAAATTATGCTTGGAAGGGAAAGATCGTAACAATTTTTCTCCTTGTTGCACTTCCTATTTTAACTTTAACTATTTATCTCAGCATATTTTTTTTAAAAGATGGTGTAGAGGATGAGGTATTTGTCATATACACCAGTGCAATAATTGTAATATGTAGTGCTCTTTATATATTTATTACGATGTTTCTTTCTTTTTTTAAATTCGATTTTTTAAAGCCTCTTTATTTACCAATCGTAATAAATAGACAAAAAAAGATAATGACTGTATGTTCTGATGGGAATAACACCACTCAGTTTTTATTAAACGATTTGTATTTTGATATCGTTCAATCACAAGGTGTAGTGGGACTACCGCTATATGAGTTACATGCCTATATACTTGATGGTGAAGTGATAAAACATGATATACAGTTGGGTACACCCAATATTCATAAAGACTATATAGAAGGCTTTTTATTGTTTATCAAAACTTATGTAGAACAGGGAACTGAACCGTTGTACTACAGAAAAGGTATAGACGATCCTGAGCAAGATTATAAAAGCAAATTAACATATTGCTATGATATTCAAGAAAAAAAAGAATCCTTTAAGCAAAGTTGGCAAACCGTGTTTATCAATCATTTTCAGACACCACTCTATGCGCTTATTTTTGC
Organism: Acinetobacter sp. CE-15; assembly: GCF_051059255.1. NCBI lineage: Bacteria > Pseudomonadati > Pseudomonadota > Gammaproteobacteria > Moraxellales > Moraxellaceae > Acinetobacter > Acinetobacter sp. CE-15. The sequence continues at coordinate 531,630 of NZ_CP192737.1, forward strand.
CATACCTGAATTTATTCGGTTCTTTGGACGACGAATCACAGTTCTTTTTTCAAAACCATTTTACTGGAGTGAACAGCTTAAAAAAGATAATTCCGTAGATGAAAATGATCCATATATTGTGACAGCAAAAGACAATTTGAAATTTGGTTTTTTTAGTGTGAAAGATAAATGATAAAGCGCGCAAGTGCTTTGATCTCTAAAAATAAAATTATATTTTTTGTGAGCATAATATTTGGAAGCATCAGTAAAATGGGTACATGATGAAAAGTAAAATTAAAGAGCATTCGTTTGGTTATGATGTTTTTAAAGAAAATATACCTTTTTCTAGATTAGATGAAGGTGATGTACTTTTATCTCCCTATGATGAATTTAAACGCAATCATAACTGGTCTTTTCTAAGCATGAATAATAATTATATAGAGCTTATAGATCAATCTTATGCGAGGTTAGGAAAAGGAATAAGTCTTTTAGTATTATGTTCTCCTATATTATTTTTAATATTTTATATTCTATATTTATATTTTTCACTTGGTGGGGGTTCTAAAGAGTCTATTTCTTTTTCAATATTTGTCGTAATTTCAGGGTTGATTGTCTTTTTTTTACCACTCTATGCATTTTTAGACCCTTTTTTTAAATATGACTACAACAAGGCAGTTTGTAAACCAATTTTATTTAACCGAAAAACAGGCAAGGTGTTTTTTTATTTAACTGAAGCTGAGTATATCGAACGAGATTGGAAAGATGTTGTTTATGTGATGGGGAGCAGTTTTGGACTTTCAGGTATACCACTGAGAGAGCTTAGAGCACATATTGTTGAAGATGGTCTGTTAAAACATACTTTCGTCATTGGCTTCCCAATGATAGGTATATTTCGTACTCAAGGCTTATGGTCATTTATATGTCATTTTATGCATAAGGGACCTGAAGAACTATATCCAAAACCTCATCCGATGTATGGAACGATAGATCCGTTTACTCAATTAACATTTTGCCAACAGGTCATTGGTGCAAAAGAAAGTTATCGAGATACATGGAAGTCATTTCGAATTATTTATCATTATAACTGGGTTCCTGCTCTATTCTCCTATCCTTTTGATCTTGGTAATTTTATTGCAAGGCGAATATTGCTCAATATAAAGCCTCTACCTGTATGGCATAAAGAGGTTATCTATAAAAATAAAATGGAGCAACAACGTCCAGAGGAGATCAGTTTTAAAGACAACTTTGAATTTAGTATGTTTGAGATGAAAGATAAATGAAAAATCCATGGTATTTCGTTCCTCGTACAAAAGTTGGAGAAAGTGTAAAGAAGTATCAACTCTTTAAACTCGATACTTTTGAACTCAAGCGAGTGATCAATCATAATTTTTCATTGGTTGAAATGAACTCTAGCTTTATTGAATTAACAAATAGAAATTACGTATGGAAGGGGAAGAAATTAATTTTTTTATCTTTTTTTGGTATTCCTTATGTTTTCCTAGTTCTATTCGGTGGTTGTCTATTTTTTAAAGATGGTGGTGATGATTTATTAGTGCTTCTAATTTTATTTATATTAGTTTTTTTTATTGCATTGTATATGCTTTTAACTATGTTAATTCCTTTCTTGAAACTTGATTTTTTAAAGCCTATTTATTTACCAGTCGTAATAAATAGAAAAAAAAAGACAATGACTGTGTGTTCTGATGGGAATAACACCACTCAGTTTTTATTAAACGATTTGTATTTTGATATCGTTCAATCACAAGGTGTAGTGGGGCTACCGCTATATGAGTTACATGCCTATATACTTGATGGTGAAGTGATAAAACATGATATACAGTTGGGTACACCCAATATTCATAAAGACTATATAGAAGGCTTTTTACTATTTATAAAAACTTATGTAGAACAGGGGCCTGAACCACTGTACTACAGAAAAGGGATAGATGCTCCTGAGCAAGATTATAAAAGTAAATTAACATATTGTTATGATATTCAAGAGAAAAAAGAATCCTTTAAGCAAAGTTGGCAAACCGTGTTTATCAATCATTTTCAGACACCACTCTATGCGCTTATTTTTGCCATACCTGAATTTATTCGGTTCTTTGGACGACGAATCACAGTTCTTTTTTCAAAACCATTTTATTGGAGTGAACAGCTTAAAAAAGATAATTCCGTAGATGAAAATGATCCATATATAGTGACAGCAAAAGACAATTTAAAATTTGGTTTCTTTAGCGTGAAAGATAAATAAAAAGATTAAAATTAATTTTTATCTTTAATTATATTAATGGGTTAAATATGATAAATGGCAATTTGCAATACCCAGCTTATAAGAATAGTAGGGTATTGACCCAAAAAGAAAACATAGCATGAAAAAAAAGCCCATCAGGGCTTTCTTATCTCAACACATTCTTAAGGTAATTGCTTAATCGGACTACCACCCAAAGCTTGCATCAAAGTGACATAAGCATTGTATTGGCTTTGCTTGGCTTGGACTAAAGACAAACGAGCACTACGCGTGGTTTCTTGAGCATCCAAAACATTTTTTAAAGCAATTGCACCATTACGATAACGTACATTGGTCAAACGTTCTGTTTTTTCCGCAAGTTCCAAGTTCTTTTGTTGAAAGGCGACTTGTTTATCTAGCTCAGTACGATTCGACAATGCATTTTCAGTATCTGCAAAAGCTTGGTACAAGGTATTGCGATATTGAACAATGGCTTTTTCATAGTCCAGTTCACTGATCTTTAAATTCTTTTGCATATCATTATATTGTAAAAACGGCAGGCTTAAGCTTGCGCCTAAAGTCAGTGCAGGATTTTTCAATAAATTTGTCAATGATGTGCTGGTTGAACCTAAATTCCCCGTCAAACTGATTGAAGGATAATAGCTGGCTTTGGTGGCATCTTTGGTCGCCAAAGATTCACGTAAACGCAATTCGGCTGCTTTTAAATCAGGACGGCGCGACAAAATATCTGCCGGTAAACCCGCTGAGATATTGGGTAGACTGATCTGCGGTAATTGCTGTGGTTCTTGAATATTTAACTGTTGCACAGGTATTTGTAATAACACGGCCAAAGCGGTACGTGTTTCAACACGTTGCTGTTCAATCTGACTTAAACTGGCTTTTTGGCTTTGTACCGATTGCTCAGCTTGGGTCAAATCTAGTCCTGAAACTGCGCCAGCACGATATTGAGTACGCACCAATTCAAAGGTTTTTTGAGTGGCGGCTAAGCTCTGTTGGGCAGAGCTATAGCGTTCATTTAAATAACCCAATTGCCAATATAAATTTGCGGTTGTGGCAATTAAGGTCTGCCCAGTGGCTTGTAAGTCTTGTTCAGTGGCTAAAGATTCCCACTTTGATGCCTCAGTTTGACGCGCCAGTTTACCAAACAAATCCACTTCATAACTGACACCCGCACTGAGAGATAGACCTTTGGCAGCATCATCACCTGAATTGAGGTCAAAGCTATGGCCTGTAGATACCCCTGAATTAACACGAGGACCTTGTTGGTCTCGCGCTAAGCCAGCTCTTAAACGGGCTGTTTGTAAGTTAATCCCTGCAACAGCCAAATCAGCATTACGTTGAATCACTTGATTGACCAATTGATTTAACTGAGCATCACCAAATAAGGTCCACCACTGATCTGCATATAAATCTGCCTGAACGTGTTTCGATTTTGCATTGTCATAAACAAAACCATTTGGAATTTGCACAGCAGGGGCCTCGTATGGGGTTTTAACCACAGCCGCACAACCGACCAATGAACTCCCAAGAATCAAGGCGCTTGCAAGTTTGCTTAAATTCATTTGCATTAATAATTTCCTTATTCTTCGGTTATTCACGCGAAAGTGCATCAACAGGATTGAGCTGTGCTGCATTGCGAGCTGGGATAAATCCAAATACCACACCAATCAAGGTTGAACATACAAATGCCGCAATGATAGAGGTGCTTGAATACGCCATTTGGAAACTGCCTTTGGCAATATGTCCAATTAACTGTCCAATGCCTAAAGAGAGCAGAACCCCTAAGATACCGCCCAAAATACACACCAAAACAGCTTCGATCAGGAACTGTTGCAGAATGTCACTTTGCCGAGCACCTACAGCCATACGCACACCGATTTCTTGGGTACGCTCGGTCACAGACACCAACATGATGTTCATTACCCCAATACCACCGACAACCAATGAAATCACCGCAATAGCTGAAACCAGTAAAGTCATGGTTTGTGTGGTCTGTTCAATGGTTTGACGAATACTGTCAGAGTTTTGAGTAAAGACATCTTGTGCGCCATGACGTTGTTCCAACAAACTTAAAATGGCATTTTCAGCAACCGCAGTTGGATATTCATCTTTAATACGCACGATGATGCTACGGACATTGGATTGTCCTAACATTCGGCTCATGACGGTTGAATAAGGTAGATAAACATTGAGACTGTCTGAGTTGCCCATAAAGCCTTGCTGTGCATCAATCACACCAATGATTCGGCTTGGAACACTTCCCAATAACAGCACTTGCCCTACAGGGTTAGTGCCATCTGCAAAGAAAGTCTTTTCAGTATTGGCATCAATCACCACATCCTGCGCTCGCCCAGTGATACTGTTTTTATCAAAAGCTTGCCCAGATTTAAAGGTCATACCACGTACATAGAAGAAATCAGCACTGACACCATTGACGGTTGCAGAAGCTTCGGTGTCTTTAAAACGCGCTGTTACGCTACTATTGACTGTTGGACTGACTGCTTCGACATAAGGTTGCTCTGAGAGTGCTTCAGCATCTGCTGGAACCAAGGTTTTAAACTGTGCTGTTTTCGAGTTATCACCAAAGCCACGTCCCTGAAAGACGGTAATGGTATTGGTGCCTAAACTGCTGATGTTATCAAGAATCTGCTTTTGTGAGCCATTGCCCAAAGCCACCACCGAGACCACAGATGCAATCCCGATAATAATACCCAGCATGGTTAAAAAGGTACGCATACGGTGGGCATTCATTGCCAGCAAGGCCATACGGAAGGCTTCTGCAAAACGATCTAATGCAGAACGCCATTTAGATGACTTTTTACGATTCGACTTAGGTTCTGGATCGACAACAATATCAATCTCATCATCATGTTCGGGAACATTTGGCTTATCCGCGATGATGTTACCATCACTGATTTCAATGATACGTGTCGCATTTTTTGCCACATTCATATCATGCGTAACCAGAATAATGGTATGCCCTTTAGCATTGAGCTCACGCAAAATACGCATAACCTCAACACCACTGTGCTTATCCAGTGCACCAGTTGGTTCATCCGCAAGGATGACATCACCACCATTCATCAATGCACGTGCAATTGAAACACGTTGTTGTTGTCCACCCGAAAGCTGATTTGGACGGTTTTCAGTTTTTTCACCGAGTCCTAAGTCAGTCAAGATTTCATGTGAACGCTTTTGACGTACACTCGGATCCATACCAGCATAAATCGCTGGGACTTCAACGTTTCCTGCGGCATTTAAATCACCCAATAAGTGATAGCGCTGGAAAATAAAGCCAAAATATTCACGGCGTAATTGCGCGAGCTCATCGGGTTCAAGTTGACCTGTTTCACGTCCATTGACTTGATAACTACCTGATGTGGGTTGATCAAGACAGCCCAAGATATTCATCAATGTCGATTTACCCGAACCAGATTGCCCTACAATAGCAACCAGTTCACCAGGGTAAATTTTAAGGTTAATACTCTTTAAAATCTGAATAGTGGATTCACCCGCAGGGAACTCACGAATCAGATTACTGACCTCAAGTAGAGGTTTGATCTGATGATTGTTCTGATCCATGCTTAGAGTCTCATTGGGCCACTGTTTTTATTGCTTCGTTTTGCAGAGTCATTGGATGTATCTGAACCATCTGCTAGTACAACTTGATCACCTTCATTGAGGCCACGCAGTACTTGGGCGGTTACACGGTTATTTAAACCAATTAAAACTTGTTTACGTTGAGCACTACCATCCGCCTGTAAAACACGAACAATCGAAACCGAAGCTTTACCCTGATCAATCAAAGTCTTTTCATCTGCGGTGAGTTCAAGGCGTTCTGGGCGATCAGCAGCATTTTGTCCATTTTTATTTGCTTGACCTTGAGGTGCAGATGCTGAACGAGTTGAATTTGCACCAGATGCGCCATTTGCTGATTTATTGGCGCGTTGTGGACGGTTTGAAGACTGTAATGCCGCAGCAGGAACAGTCAGTGCATTTTTGGCTTCAGCCAGAATGATATATACCTGTGCGGTCATATCAATTCGGAGTTTACCGTCATCGTTTGGTACATCGAATAGGGCATTATAATAAATCGCTGTACTTGATGATGAGGAAGATGAATTGCTTGATGTTTCAGTGTTAATTGATTCTGGTGCTGGCTCTACTTGACGCAGTGTTGCATAGCGTTTTTTCTCACTGTCACCCAGTGTGGTGAAATAAACTTTTTGACCTTCTTGAACTTTCATGACATCTGCTTCAGACACTTGTGCCTTGATGGTCATGGTGTCCAATTTTGCAAGTTTCACAATAGTTGGTGCACTTTGGTTGGCGTTTACCGTTTGACCTTCTTCGGTCACAATGGCTACCACAGTACCATCCATAGGAGCAACAATACGGGTATAACCTAAGTTTTCTTGTGATGTTGCAAGTGTAAGCTTGGATTGTTCAATTTGTGCATTCATCGAAGCAATATCAGCTTGTGCTGTTTTAAATGCCGCTAAGGCACTGTCATAATCTGCTTTAGACGTTGCATCTTGTGCAAACATATTTTTTTGGCGGTTATATTCTGCCTCAGCTTTGGCTAAAGTCGCCTGTTTGGTTGTCAACTGAGCCTGTTGATTTTTAATATTGGCTTCAGCCGTTTTTAAATCGTTGCTTTGACGTACTGAATCAATTTGTGCAATCAGTTGACCTTGTTTAACTTGGTCACCCAGCTTGACGTACATTTTTTTAACTTGACCTGAAACCTGCGCACCAACGCTCACCATCTTGGTTGCTTCTAAATCACCTGTTGCAAGAACTGCATCTTCAATATCACCACGTGTGACTTCTGAGGTTATATACTGCGGTTGTGTATTTTTAGGCTTTAATACGTACCATGCGATTGCGGCAATGATGGCAAGACAAACCGCTATAAGAATGGCTTTGGCTGGTTTTATTTTTGGCATAGCGATAATTGGGCTGAGAGAAAAATTGATCAAATTATAATGATTAAATAAGGATAAAGCGTGAATTTTTTAAAATAAATGGAAATGAGAATTATTCTGTATAATATTTACCTAAGCATTGATAAATAAAGTTTTTCCACATAACTCAGCAATACATTGTTGAATGATGTGTTCTGGACTTTCTTTGCTGAGTCCTTTGATTGCAGCATCTACACGCAATAACAGTTGTGGCCAAGTTAAAAATGAATGTGGATTTAAGCGTCTAAGTGCTTGTTGATACAACGAAATCTTGGTTTTCCAAATACCGAGCTGTAAGGCATTTTGTGGTTGTTCATACAATTGCATCAAAAGACGCATTTCTTTACTAATTGTCCATAAAATTAAACTGTTGGGTTCGCCTGACTCCACAAGATATTGGAAAATTTTAATCGAAAGTGCCAAGTTTCCAGCAATCAATGCATCACTTAAATCAAAGGTGCTATAACGTGATTGATCCTGTAAACATTCTTGTAAATGTTCAATTGAAATCTGCTTTTGATCTGGGAAGGTGTCGGCAACACGCATCAGGCTGTTTTTGGCAGCCAAAAGATTATGTTCATGATGTTGTTCAAGCCAGATCCAGGCATCTTGATTTAATTGGACACCGAGCTGATCTGCTTCGATTGACAATATTCGTTGACGGTCTTGCGGGTAATTTGCGGTTAAAGCAATCACAACACCATTGGCTTCAACGGTTTGAAAGAAACTTGACTTTAGACTACTTGAGTCTTGTTTGGGCATAATGATCACAAGCAAGTTGTGTTCATTATGTTGAATATAGTGTTTGAGTTGTTTGAGTCCATTGGCATCGGGTTTGATATTACCATGGACTTCAAGTGCGAGATTTTGAGAAAATAAAGATAAGCTATTCAAAGCATTAAAGACATTTTTCCAGTCGGAAACGCTATTGAGATCATAGCGTTGTCTTTCTACTTCATGTTTTGCCCAGCTTTTTCTTAAAGCATCGAGTAGGTTTTGTTCTAAAAGTGGTTCTTGACCATGTAAAATCCAAACACCTCGCGCTTCATCAACACGTTTAAGGGCTTGTAAATAGTCAAGTTTCATAGAATTATTGCGCTACAGGTTGGGTCGAAAGAGTACGTGCTTTAGGTAAGCGATTGGCTGCAATTTGACGCGACATTTGTTGTGCAATGTCATCAATCAAAATTTGGCTCAGATATTTATATTGTTGATCATCTGTGTTGACCGTTGCAACATCATATTGATAACTACGAGATGCATTTAAGGTCCGAGGTTCAGTAATCGGATTCCCTTGTTTATCTTCAATCTGGAAAGTAACACTTAGACGGAGTAGTGTTTCTACCAATTTACCATTTAACTCATGACGAACAGGTTTGTAGTCTAATACTCGTAATACATAAGCATCACTTGAATTACTCAGTTGGACACCTGTTGCAGTTAAATAAACACTGAGTTTCTTTTCAAGATCTTCAGTATTCGCTGGTAATACCAGTTGTAATTTGGTGTAAACCAAAGGTGTTGCTTGGGCATTGGTGCCCTTTAAATGAAAGCCACAACCTACTAAGCCCGCACTCAGACCCAAAGTTAATACAACTGCAGCAACACGTTGAACTAAATGCATGCTTTGTCCTCATGAAATTCCATTGGATATGGAATATTTAATCTTTATAAATTCACGCCATTTTAGAATCAAAGCCCGTTGAATGACAACGGGCTTTGTTTGGGTTTTGTTTATTGCATTTAGTCCCCCTCTTTTTAAAGAGGGGTTAGGGGAGATTTTTTTCATAAAATCCCTCCAAACCTCCCTTTTAGAAAGGGAGGCTTAAAAGCTTTTTAAACCACCAAATTCACAAGCTTATTTGGAACCACAATTTCTTTCTTGGTTGGACCTGTTAAGAATTGCTGAACCTCAGGTAACGCTTTAGCCAATGCCAATAATTCATCTTTCGATGCATCAACAGAGACTTCTAACTTGCCACGAAGCTTACCATTGACTTGAACTACGATGGTTTGTGTATTACGTGTTAATGCAGACTCATCAACCGTAGGGAACAGTACCGAAGTTAAATCGATATCAAACTCAGTCAATAAGGTCTGACTTAAGTGTGGTGCAAATGGTGCAAGTAAAGTCAATAAAGTGGTAATCGCTTCACGTGCTACAGCAACATCGTTGTCATCTTTTGCTTCAAACTTATTGCTGGCATTGAGTAATTCCATCAAAGCTGCAATCGCGGTATTGAATGCATGACGACGTTCGATGTCATCACCCACTTTTTGAATCGTTTCATGAGTTTTACGACGTAGATCTTGCGCTTCAGTAGAAAGTTTCGAAGCATCAATTGCTGTTGCATGGTTGCCTTTTTCAAGGAAGCCTGCAACTAAACGCCATACACGTTTTAAGAAACGGTTTGAGCCTTCAACACCTGCATCAGACCATTCTAAAGATTGATCTGGTGGTGCAGCAAACATCATAAATACACGTGCAGTATCTGCGCCGTATTGGTCAATAATCGCTTGTGGGTCGATACCGTTATTTTTCGATTTCGACATTTTCTCTTGACCACCAACCACAACGTCTTGACCATCACCTGAATATTTAGCAGAAAGTACACGACCTTTCTCGTCTTTTTCTAACTCAATATCCGCAGGATTAAACCAAGTTTTTTTGCCGCTTTCCGCTTCACGATAGAAGGTATCCGCTAAAACCATACCTTGAGTCAGTAAGTTGGTAAATGGTTCATTGCCTTGTACCACACCCTCATCACGCATAAGTTTATGGAAGAAACGTGCATAAAGTAAATGTAGGATGGCATGCTCTACACCACCAATATATTGGTTTACAGGCAACCAAGATTTTGCAGCTTCAGGTTTAACTAAACCACCTGTGAAATCAGGAGAAGCGTAACGTGCATAATACCAAGATGACTCTACAAAGGTATCCAAAGTATCGGTTTCACGACGTGCATCACCACCACAGCTTGGGCATTTTGTTTGATAAAATTCAGGCATTTTATTTAAAGGATTACCTGAACCATCTGGAACCACATCTGTTGGAAGAACAACTGGCAGTTGATCTTCTGGAACAGTGACTTGACCACACTTGTCACAGTTGATCATCGGAATTGGACAACCCCAGTAACGTTGACGAGAAACACCCCAGTCACGTAAACGGAATTGAACTTTAGCGCTGGCAAGACCTTGTGGTTCTAATTTGCTTAGGAATGCATCAAAAGCAGCTTGGAAGTCTAAACCGTCAAATTCAAATGAATTGACCAATTTACCTTCTTTAGAACCGTACCATTCCTGCCATTCTGAAGCAGAATATTCGGCATCATCTGAGCCTTTGGCATCAATGACTTGTTTGATTGGTAAGTTGAATTTATTGGCAAACTCAAAATCACGTTCATCATGTGCTGGAACGGCCATCACCGCGCCTGAACCATATGACATCAATACATAGTTTGCGATCCAAACAGGGATATCTTGACCCGTAACAGGGTGTTTAACAGATAAACCTGTTGCCATGCCTTTTTTCTCAGCAGTCGCAAGATCCGCTTCTGCAACAGAACCCATACGACATTCTTCAATAAAGGCAGCAAGTTCTGGCTTGCCTGCTTCAGATTGAATCGCAGCAGCTTTGAGCGCTAGAGGATGTTCAGCTGCAACCGCAACATAAGTTACCCCCATCAAGGTATCGGCACGTGTGGTATAAACCGTTAAACCATCTGCATAAACTTCAGGATTTGCCGACGGGAAGGTAATGTCCATACCCGTTGAACGACCAATCCAATTGCGTTGCATGGTTAAAACTTGTTGTGGCCAACCGTCTTTTAAGGTATCTAAATCGTCTAATAATTCTTGTGCATAATCGGTAATTCGGAAGTAATACATTGGAATATCACGTTTTTCTACCAATGCACCTGAACGCCAACCACGTCCATTTTCAACTTGTTCATTTGCAAGAACAGTTTGGTCTACAGGATCCCAGTTCACTGTAGACAGCTTGCGATAGATCAAGCCTTTTTTATAGAGCTGTACAAATAACCATTGTTCCCAGTGGTAATACTCTGGTGTACAGGTGGCAAATTCGCGATCCCAGTCGACAGATAGACCAAGTTTCTTCAATTGATCGCGCATATATGCAATGTTTTCAAAGGTCCACTTTGCTGGCGCAACTTGATGGGCAATCGCTGCATTTTCAGCAGGTAAGCCGAAAGCATCCCAACCCATCGGTTGTAGCACAGTTTCACCTTTGAGACGGTGAAAACGGCTGATCACATCACCAATAGTATAATTACGCACATGACCCATATGCAGTTTGCCGCTTGGGTAGGGGAACATCGAGAGGATATAACGACGTGGACCTTCTACAGTGTCGGCAACTTTAAACGATTTGCGATCTTCCCAGTCTTTTTGGACTTGAGGCTCAATCGCATTTGCTTGATATTCAGGGTCAATATGAGTAGTCATAAATGTATTTGAGAATAATGGTTAAAAAACTGTGCACACAGCATAGCGCAAAATCCATCAAAAAGTGAATTTTGCGTGCTTTTAAATCTGAAAAACTTGTGATTTTACTTTTAATTTAATTATTGACTGGGGCAACACTAATAGGTGTATTTTGCCCATTTTGTGGTGCGACATTGGGCTGTTGTGTATTCGGTGGGTTAACCACTGGTGCTGGGGTTACCGGTTGAGTACCTTGTGGTTGCCCATTTTGAGGCTGATTTTGTGGTGTATGCGACTGAGCTGTTGGTGCTGAGTTGGTGGGTGTCGAATCTCCATGATAGCCATAAGTATTCACCTTGCTTTGGCTGCGCGCATTCTTCGGCGGTGGCGTGGTGGTGTAATGGGTAGAGCCTTTGCTGTCTACCCATTTATAATACTGTTTTGCATGACTGGCGCTGACACCAACCACAGAGAATAAGGCAAAAATTGTCGATACAAAAGCCGTGTGTGCAAAGCGTTGACGTTGTTTCATTTTATAAAACCTTTGAGTCATTTTTTATTCAGATAAAAACGAAAAATCATTCTGCTATCTAATATACATCGGATTGTTTTCGCTTGATCTGGGTATTTTAGAAATCGTATTTATTTTATACAGAAAAATAAAATTTTAAATAATTCTTTTGCAATTTTATTGGCTTATAAGTCTTTGAAAATTTTATTTATAAGACAACCAAAAAAAAGGAATAGTTTTAAAAATAAACGCTTGGTAAATAAACAATAAAAAGCCTGATAGAAACCTTGACTTTGTTCGCTAAAACTACAAAAATGCTTGCTTTAGTTTCAGATGTTTTTTTCGATCACCCTTCGAGTAAAAATATCAAAGCAAGCAATAACATTTTCTCTAAGCCGAGAAAATGACTCTACCGAAGCATGTTTATCCCAACATATTTCAGTGATTCATACAGCTCAAACAGCTGCGTGACGATTTATTTTTTTATTGCTGCAAAAACTAGTAAATATGTGTGCTATAACAGAGCGCACAATCAATGAATGAAACACGGCCTGTGTCTCCCATAGCGCTGTGGAATAAAGATTAGGGTGAATACGTTGGAACTTTTATCTGGTGGTGAAATGCTCGTTCGTGCATTGGCGGACGAAGGCGTTGAACATGTTTTTGGATATCCAGGCGGCGCAGTATTACATATTTATGATGCGCTATTTAAACAAGATAAAATCAATCATTACCTCGTACGTCATGAGCAAGCTGCTGGTCATATGGCAGATGCTTACTCACGTGTGACGGGTAAAACAGGTGTAGTGCTGGTCACTTCTGGACCTGGCGCAACCAACACTGTAACACCAATCGCTACAGCCTATATGGACTCAATCCCAATGGTGATTTTGTCTGGACAGGTTGCCAGCCATCTTATTGGTGAAGATGCATTCCAAGAAACAGATATGGTCGGTATTTCTCGCCCGATCGTAAAACATAGTTTCCAAGTGCGTCATGCAAGTGAAATTCCTGCCGTTATTAAAAAAGCATTTTATATTGCTGCTTCAGGTCGTCCGGGTCCTGTTGTGGTTGATATTCCGAAGGATGTTACCAATCCTGTCGACAAGTTTGCTTATGAATATCCTGAAAAAGTGAAGATGCGCTCTTATCAGCCACCTCACCGTGGTCATTCAGGTCAAATTCGTAAAGCCATTGATGAGCTGATTAATGCCAAACGCCCTGTGATTTATACGGGTGGTGGTGTTGTTCAAGGCAATGCTTCTGCATTACTGACTGAATTGGCGCATTTATTGAATTACCCAGTGACCAATACGCTGATGGGTTTGGGTGCGTTCCCAGGCGATGATGAGCAATTCTTGGGTATGTTGGGTATGCATGGTACATACGAAGCCAATATGAGTATGCATAATGCTGATGTTATCTTGGCGATCGGTGCGCGTTTTGATGACCGTGTAACCAATAATCCGGCGAAGTTCTGTACTAACGCGAAAGTGATTCATATTGATATCGACCCAGCGACGATTTCAAAAACCATTATGGCGCATATCCCAATTGTGGGTGCGGTAGAGCCAGTACTTCAAGAGATGTTGGTTCAATTGAAACAAATGAATGTTTCTAAACCAAACCCTGAAGATATCTCGGCATGGTGGTCACAAATCAACGAATGGCGCAAAGTACATGGTTTGCGTTATGCGCCAGGTGAAAATGGTGTGATGAAACCACAACAAGTGGTTGAAGTATTAGACAAAGTAACCAATGGCGAAGCGATCATTACTTCTGACGTTGGTCAGCATCAAATGTTTGGTGCGATGTATTACAAATACAAACGTCCACGTCAATGGATCAACTCAGGTGGCTTAGGCACAATGGGTGTAGGTTTACCTTATGCCATGGCTGCGAAACTTGCATTCCCAGACCAACAAGTAGTGTGTATCACAGGTGAAGCATCGATTCAGATGTGTATCCAAGAGCTTTCTACATGTAAGCAATATGGCTTAAATGTGAAAATTCTGTGCTTGAACAACCGTGCTTTGGGTATGGTAAAACAATGGCAAGATATGAACTATGAAGGACGCCATTCAAGTTCTTATGTTGAGTCATTACCAGATTTTCCAAAATTGATGGAAGCTTACGGTCATGTAGGTATCCAGATTGACCATGCGGATGAGCTTGAATCTAAACTTAAAGAAGCAATGGCGATTAATGATAAATGTGTATTCATTAACGTGATGGTTGATCGTACCGAGCATGTATATCCAATGCTTATCGCAGGTCAATCTATGCAAGATATGTGGTTGTCTAAAGGGGAGCGTACTGAATGAGACATATTATTTCTGTACTCGTTGAAAACGAAGCTGGTGCGCTTTCTCGTTTAGTGGGGTTGTTCTCTCAACGTGGCTATAACATTGAAACTTTAAATGTCGCACCAACTGAAGATCCAACCATGTCACGTTTGACATTAACCACCTATGGTGATGACCATAAAATTGAGCAAATCACCAAACAGCTGAATAAATTGGTTGAAGTGGTTAAAGTGGTTGATTTGTCAGAAGGCGCGCACATTGAGCGTGAGCTGATGCTGATTAAAGTCAAAGCATTGGGTTCTGCACGTGCTGAAATTAAGCGCACAGCGGATATCTTTCGTGCTCAAGTGGTTGATGTTACTCCAACGACTTATACCATTCAGATTGCGGGTACAACTGAAAAAATTGATGGCTTTATTGATGCACTTGCAGAAAACACAATTTTAGAAGTTGTTCGTTCTGGTGTATCCGGTATTGCTCGTGGTGAAAAGGTTCTTTCACTCTAGTTGCACCTCAACCAGTAATTAATTATTTGATTTTTTATTCCCTCATGTATAACCTCTCCTCGCAATAGGAGAGGGACTTAGACTAGAAGATTCAAAACAATAATCTTCAGGATAGGAAGAGGAAACACAGCATTTTAGCGGAGACAGCAATGCAAATTTTTTATGATAAAGACTGCGACTTATCTATCATCCAAGGTAAAAAAGTAGCGATCATTGGTTATGGTTCACAAGGTCATGCTCATGCGCAAAACCTTCAAGACTCAGGTGTAGACGTTACTGTTGGTTTACGTGCTGGTTCTACTTCTTGGAAAAAAGCTGAAAATGCAGGCCTTAAAGTTGCTGAAGTTCCAGCTGCTGTTGCTCAAGCTGATTTAGTGATGATCTTGACACCAGATGAGTTTCAATCACAGCTTTATCGTGACGTGATCGAACCAAACATCAAAGAAGGTGCGACTTTAGCATTTGCACATGGTTTCGCTGTACTTTATAACCAAGTTGTTCCACGTAAAGATTTAGACGTGATCATGGTTGCACCTAAAGCACCAGGTCATACTGTACGTTCAGAATTCCAACGTGGTTCAGGTGTACCTGATCTTATCGCGATTCATCAAGATGCTTCTGGTAATGCACGTAACGTTGCACTTTCTTACGCTTCAGGTGTAGGTGGTGGTCGTACAGGTATCATCGAAACTTCATTCCGTGAAGAAACTGAAACTGACTTATTTGGTGAGCAAGCAGTACTTTGTGGTGGTGCTGTTGAATTGGTTAAAATGGGTTATGAAACGCTTGTTGAAGCGGGTTATGCACCTGAAATGGCTTATTTCGAATGCTTGCACGAACTTAAATTAATCGTTGATTTAATGTTTGAAGGCGGTATTGCGGACATGAACTATTCGGTATCTAACAATGCTGAATACGGTGAATATGTGACTGGCGTTGAAGTGATCAACGAGCAATCACGTGAAGCGATGCGTAATGCGCTTAAACGTATCCAATCAGGTGAATATGCGAAAATGTTCATCCAAGAGGGTGCATTGAACTATCCATCTATGACAGCTCGTCGCCGTCAAAACGCAGCTCACGGTATTGAAGTGACTGGCGGTAAATTACGCGCGATGATGCCTTGGATTCAAGCCAACAAAATCGTAGATAAAGAAAAGAACTAATTTTTAGTTTTTATCAAAGCCCACTCTTTTGAGTGGGTTTTTTTATGCTATATTTTAGCTAAAGTTAATAATAAAGTAGAAAATAACATGACATTAAAAACATATTTAGTCAGCATCAGTATGCTTGGCTGTAGTGCTATATATCCTGTATATGCACAGAACGCGAGCGTTGATGATTCTATGCAAAAATCTAGACAGAATCATGATCAAGTTCAAAATACACAAAATAAAGTACTCGATGAAAAGATTGCATACAATGCTTTAGAAAAAGCCAAGCAGTCTTTAAATGCGGGGCATCCACAACAGGCCATCGCAGAATTACAGACTGCAATTCAGTATTTTGAAAAATACCAAAACAATAGCCAAGATACTCTCTATGCAGCCAATGGCACTGCTGAAACCTTGCTATACCTGATGCTTGATATGGGAAAGCAAAAAAATATTCGAGTTTTTTCAAATTGTTGGGCGGACTTATACTTTCAGGCCGCTTATGCCTTTATTGAAATGAATGATTTAAAGAATGCTCAAGCGAAGTTAAAAAGTGCTTTAACACTATCACCTTTTAATAGTGAGTATTTAAAAGAGGCGGGGTTTATTCAGCAAGCACAAAACCAGTGGCAAGCCTCATTGGAAAGCTATAAAGCTGCTGAACAGCATCTGTATTTGCTTGAGCCTGAAGAAAAAAGATTGGCAATTCAACAGAGTGTAAGACGCAGTTTAGGGGTGAGTTTGATTGAATTAAATCAACTGGATGATGCTACTCAATATTTTAATAAGGTTTTAAAGGTTGATCCCTCGGACGCAAAAGCGCGTAATGAATTAAAGTATATTGAGGAGTTAAAGAAAAAAGGTCATGTTGCCAAACAGCCAATTGGTCGCGTTTAAATCGCACTTTTTAAAATCATCTTTAGGGTAGCAATTTTTAACTAATAAAAATTTATTTTGTGATAAATTACACATTATTGATTCTGGTTAAACGTGGTATTCAAGCATGAAATCTAAACTTCTCATCGCAATGACGACTTTGTCTATTTCATGCTTTAGTTTTGCTGAAACGCAGTCCACTTCGAGCAACACTGCGCTAAAACCGTTGAGTGGTGTACGCGTATCGATGCAACGTATGCTTAAGTCGAGTGAAGGTCGATACTTTATGAACCTTTATGCGGGGATTGCCCATCCGCATGGTGTGCTGACGGATTTAATGGACGGCACAACAACAGATTTTAAAGGGACACAAAAAGCTGATCAGTTGGATTTAAAGTCGATCACTGCTCAATCAGATCCTTTGGCAAATGGTAGTGATCAATTAACTGGCCTATTAAATGCAAATACAGGCGTGTTTAAAGCATCATTGTTAAAGAAACCAAATACAGCTTGGCAGTCGATACAGTTTGAGCCTGCTTTTAAAGTCAGCAATAAACCCGTTTTTATCTTTAAATTTTATGCTCAAGATGATGCCAATAGCCCTTATGGAAAAACCTTAAAACGTGTTGATGTGTTAAATAAAACCAACAATACAGTGGTACAGAGCTTGACAGGTTTTACTGGTTATCCAAACAGTATTGGCTATATGGATATTAATTTTGATGGTTATTATGATGTCATTGTGTCGGACTTGTCACAAGGTCGTACAGTCGATGATAAGCGCTATATTTACTGGATGTACAATCCAAAAACACAACAATTTCAACGTTCTCCGCAACTTGAGAAAATTGTTGGTTTCCCAAGTTTACATGGTGAAAAACAACAAATTGATTTTGGTAATGGACAGCTTTATCAAGTTCAGAATGGTTTGTTAAATCGTATTTCTGATGAAAACTGATAATGGTCAAAAAACTGTCATTAAATAATCATTAAAATGTCAAAAACTTAGCCTAATCTATTCAAAAATGAAGAGATTAGGTATCGTATGAATAAACCGTACGCGAACACCTTGCAATTTAAACAACAAGATTTTCCCGATAACTTTAAATTTTATTTTAATCCAAACAAGAAAAAAATCGATACGAATAAAGACCATCTTATTCGTGACTTATCCCGACCTCGACTAAAAATTGCAATCGTGACTGAAACATGGCCACCAGAAATTAATGGTGTTGCTTTGTCTTTAATGCAACTGTGTAAAGGCTTGCAGAACCAAGGCCATAAAATATTACTAATTCGCCCTGCACAAAAGACCCAATGTCAAGACTTTAGCCCGAATAAAGAGTGCTTGGTGACTGGGCAATCAATTCCGAAATATCCAGACATGAAGTTTGGCTGGCCCCAATTTCTAAAAGTCTCTCAAGCGATTTCGGCATTTTCACCTGATGTGGTGCATATCGTGACTGAAGGGCCTTTAGGCTTTACTGCGCTGCATGCGGCAAAGACACGACGAATTCCGGTATCAAGTGGTTTTCATTCACAATTCCAAGAATTTAGCCGCTTTTTTGATTTAGCGTTCTTGGTCAAACCGATTCAAAGTTATTTGCGATGGTTCCATAACGCAACGCAACTGACTTGTGTGCCAAGCCGTGATACAGAACAGGCATTACGTGAGTTTGGTGTGACCTGTCCATTGGTTGTGGTTGGGCGAGGAATTGATACAGAACGCTTTTCATCACAACGCTACTCTGAACAGTTGAGACAACAGTGGGGGGCAGATGAAGACACCACAGTCTTGATCTATGTTGGGCGTTTGTCTTCTGAAAAAGAAGTCAATGTGGTGATTGATGCCTATTCTGAACTGCGACAACAAGCACAACGAAAAGTAAAGTTGGTGCTGGTAGGGCACGGTCCAGATCGTGGTCGTTTAGAAAAAATGCCGGGTGCTGAACATGTGATTTTTATGGGCAGTCTAACTGGCACACAACTTGCTGAAGCCTATGCGAGTGCAAATGTTTTTGTTTTTGCAAGTCAGGTAGAAACCTTTGGGAATGTCGTTATCGAAGCGATGGCGAGTGGTTTACCGATTATTGCTTATGACTATGCCTGCGCTCAACTTCATGGCAGACATGCTCAGAATGGCTGGTTATGTCCAATTGGAGACATCAAGCAATTCACTCAACATGTATTAGATATTCCAGATAACAGCACACTCAAACGTTTCGGGCAACAAGCGATGCATGATGTGCAAAGCATCGGATGGCAACATCCCGTACAACAATTCGAAGAAGCACTATACCAGGTAACGCAGTATGCAAAACGACTGACCTAGTTCATCTCAAATAATGAGAGGAGAGTGGAAAATGAATTTTAAAAATACCAAAATAAAAATGCTCGATCTCGACCTTAGAGGTTGTTTATATCTCAATAATTTATCGCATACCCAAAGTATTGCGACGTTCTTTAAAACTGTGAGCCGTTTGGGAGATGGTCCTTTCTGGTGCGCAATGTTGGTTCTGATTTGGCTACAAAAGAGCTGGATCTATGGTCTGCAACTTCTCTATGTCGTTGTTATGGGTCTTTTAGGAACAGGAATTTATAAGTTCTTAAAACACAAAACAGTGCGACCACGACCTTATCAAGTTCATCAAGTCATTATTCTGGGTGAACGACCATTGGATCATTTTAGCTTTCCGTCAGGTCATACGTTACATGCGGTCATGGTCACAATTGTCTTTGGCTATATTCAACCGGTTATGTTGTTCATTATGATGCCTTTTACCATTCTTGTGGCGTTATCTCGGATGGTTTTAGGCCTGCATTATCCAAGCGATGTCATTGTTGGCGCACTGATTGGTGCTAGTGTCGCGAGTTTGATTGTGTTAAGCGCACCATATTTAGGAGTGATGTTATGATGGTTTATTTACTACTGGTCTGTAATTTTATTTTTAAAGAATCTGATGATTTTGATCATCAAGGTTTTAACTTTGAATAACTGGCTCAATTCAATCCGTTTTGTAAATTAAACGCTTGAATCCGTGGTGAATCTTGTAAATGTCTAGAATGATTTATTTCTGAATGAATTGAGATTTGATACAGTAGCAGAATTAAATTGAGCAAAGGAAGACCTGATATGGGCTTACGTTGGACAGATACAATTGATATCGCAATCGAACTCAGTGAAGCGCATCCAGATGTGGATCCACAATGGGTGCGTTTTACCGATATGCATGCATGGATTTGTGCATTGCCAGAATTTAGTGATGATCCAACCAAATCGACTGAAGGTCTGCTAGAAGCCATTCAAATGGCATGGATTGATGAAGCGAATTAATGGCTTGAGATGTTGCTGAATGATGCTAAACGTCACAGCGCATCGAAAAATCCAAATTTTTTACAGATTAAAAGCAGAAAATTGTTCATTATTCGGTATAATGCGCCCAAATTTTCGTGTCAATTTGACTAAAGGAGCCACTCATGGCTATTGAACGTACTTTATCTATCGTAAAACCAGATGCAGTTGCTAAAAACCACATTGGTGACATCTTTGCTCGTTTCGAAAAAGCTGGTCTTAAAATCGTTGCGACTAAAATGAAACACCTTTCTAAAGCAGAAGCTGAAGGTTTCTATGCTGAGCATAAAGAACGTGGTTTCTTTGGTGACCTTGTTGCATTCATGACTTCTGGTCCAGTTGTAGTATCTGTTCTTGAAGGTGAAAACGCAGTTCTTGCTCACCGTGAAATTCTTGGTGCTACAAACCCTAAAGAAGCTGCTCCTGGTACAATCCGTGCAGATTTCGCTGTAAGCATCGATGAAAATGCTGCGCATGGTTCTGACTCAGTTGCATCTGCTGACCGTGAAGTAAATTACTTCTTCGCTCAAACTGAAGTTTGCCCACGTACTCGTTAATTCGACGTATCTAGGGTCTCTTTTTCTACACGAATAAATCTCCGATTTATGAATTGATAACAGACCCGAAACCAGATAGGTGATATACTACTTGTCTGGTTTTTTTATTTTTGTTGCTTTATTTGGCTAAATATTGGTCAATATGTTTTATTACTACGGCATGATTTAGGTAATCCCCATGAATTCTGAAGTTGTCGCTTCATCGTTAAATCTAGATGAACAGCAGCCTGCATCATCAAAATCTGTACAGGCTGATCGTATTCAGACTGCAAATGTGCAGAAAGTGAATTTACTTGGCATGTCACGTCCGCAATTGGAAAAATTCTTCGAAGAAATCGGCGAGAAAAAATTCCGTGCTGGGCAGGTAATGAAATGGATGCATCAATTTTTTATCACTGATTTTGCTGAAATGACCAATATTTCAGGAAAGTTGCGTGAAAAACTAGAAAGAATTTGTGAAATCAAAGCGCCAGAAGTGGTGCATCGTAACTATTCGAAAGATGGAACTCGTAAGTGGGTATTCCGTGTTGGTGATGGTGCGGGCTCTTTGGTTGAAACGGTATTGATTCCAGCAGAAGATAAAACAGGTTCACGTAAAACACTGTGTATTTCATCACAAGTGGGTTGTGCTTTAGATTGCTCATTCTGTTCAACAGGAAAGCAAGGTTTTCAGCGTGATTTAACCCCCGATGAAATCATTGGACAGTTATGGGTGGCCAACTATTCTTATATGGAAGAAGTACCTGTTGCTGAACGTGAACGCTCAGTGACCAATGTGGTGATGATGGGAATGGGTGAGCCATTACTCAACTATGATGCTGTATTAAGCTCAATGAATATCATGTTAGATGATTTTGCTTACGGCATGTCTAAACGTCGCGTTACATTATCAACCTCAGGTGTTGTACCGAAAATTGACCAATTGGCACAAGATATAGATGTGGCTTTGGCGATTTCTTTACATGCGCCAAATGATGAATTACGTAATGAATTGGTGCCGATTAATAAAAAATATCCATTAGCACAATTGATTGCTGCATGTCAGCGTTATATTGCCAAAGATGGTAATGAAAGTTCTCGTAAACATGTCACTATTGAATATGTGATGTTGGAAGGAGTGAATGATCATCCTGAACATGCACAACAAATGATTAAGTTACTGAAAAACTTACCAAGTAAAATTAATTTAATTCCATTTAATCCATTTCCGCATGCGCCGTATGGCCGTTCAAGTCGAAATCGTATTATTTCTTTCCAAAAAACTTTGTCTGATGCAGGTTTTGTGTGTACGATTCGTCAGACACGTGGTGATGATATTGATGCAGCATGTGGGCAGTTGGTCGGGCAAGTGGCAGATCGTACCCGTCGTGCAGAGCAGTGGAAAAAGAAAGTTGCTGAACGTGGTGAGATTATTCGTTCATAAGCTTAAAGATTTGTAGACATACATTTATATCAACAAATAATCAGGGGCTGACTTTGAGAAAATCGATGTATCAAAAAGCAGTTGTAATATTGGCAATTGGTTTATCTGCATTGGTCGTACAGGGTTGTCAAACGACAAATTCAGACACAATAATAAAAAAAGATCCTGAAAAAGCCGTTAAAGTACGTACTCAGCTTGCTGCTGAATATATTCGTACTGGTGATTTAGATGCTGCAAAACGCGCACTAGACCAAGCTTTAGAAACTGATTCACGTGATTCTGCGGCAAATATGATGATGGGTGTCTTATTGCAACAAGAAGGCAGTAAGATCAGTATGGAAAAAGCAGACGGCTATTTTAAGCGTGCAATTTCCAGTGACTCAAAAAATGCACAAGCTCGTAATAATTATGGAACATATTTATTTGTTACTGAGCGCTATAATGACGCGATTGAACAATTGAGTATAGCTGGTGCTGCGCTTGGCTATGATCAGCGTTACAAGGCTTTAGAAAATTTAGGTCGGGTTTACTTAAAAGTGGGTGATGTGGCAAATGCTGAAAAAGCATTCAAACAAGCTTTACAAGTCAATCGCGATTCGATTATTTCTCTGGTAGAGTTATCAGAAATTTTCTATTTGCAACAAAAAAGTGCGCAAGCAAGTCAACTCTATGAGCAATATGTTCGTTTAGTAGGTCAGGACAAACAGGGTGCGAGAGCGCTTTGGATTGGTTTACGTATTGCACGTGCCAATAATGATCAGATGGGAATGCAAGTGTTGGTCAACCAACTGCGTGCATTGTTCCCGGACAGTAAAGAATATCAACGTTATCTGCAATTACAGTACAGTACTGAGGCCGTATGGAAGTAAATCCTAATTCACAGCAACCTACAGGTTCAAACGTAGCATCTAATGGCTTAGGAAATGTTCAACGTCCAGGTGAGTATTTGCGTCAAATTCGAGTCTCCAAAAACCTAGACATTCAAGATGTTGCAAACGAACTAAAAATGCCTGTAAAAACCTTACAAGCATTGGAACAAGATGAATATAAGTCTTTGCCAGAAGCAACCTTTATTAAAGGTTATTATCGTTCATATGCCAAGTTTCTAGGTGTTGATGCAACGGTAATCATTCAACGCTTTGATGAAATTTATCAAAATGATACTGGGCTTTTGCCAAACCACGCATTGAACAACTCTCCAATCAAGATTATGGGGAAATTGCCTGGATCAAACAGTGATCGTAATAAAAAATGGTTAAAGCGAATTTTAATTGCCATTGTTGCGCTTGCGGTGATTTGGGCTGTGATTGCTGGAATTCAAAAAATGACATCGGGTAAAAGCGCTGATGTCGATGCCAAACCACAAGCCTCAGAAGTAGAAGTGTTGAATTTAAACAATGCAACTGCGACTTCAGGTGACCAAATGGTATTGAATTTCAGTCATCCAACTTCTGTACATATTGTAGATAGTACAGGAAAAGTTTTGGCGACTGGTCGCCAGTCGGCTGCTTTAACCGTTAATGGCCAATCACCATTCCAAATTCGTCTCGATGATGCAACTGCTGTGTCATTAAGCCTTAATAATGAACAGATTTCATTGTCTCCATATACAGTGAACGGAAAAGCAGAATTCCGTTTGTCACGTTAATGGGCAAGAGTAGATAAGATCATGATTGAGAATCCAATCAAGCGCCGTCCTACACGTAAAATACGTGTAGGTTCAGTGTATGTCGGTGGTGATGCACCGATCAGTATTCAAAGTATGACCAATACTGAAACCTGTGATGTCGATGCAACAGTTGCGCAGATTCAACGCTGTGCAGATGTTGGTGCGGACATTATGCGGGTATCGGTACCGACTATGGAAGCTGCTGAAGCTTTTGGTGAAATTCGTAAACGTGTCACGGTACCATTGGTTGCAGATATTCATTTCGATTATAAAATCGCATTGAAAGTTGCAGACATGGGCGCAGACTGTTTGCGGATTAACCCTGGCAATATTGGTTCTGAAGCCAAGATTCGTGAAGTGGTTGCTGCTGCACGTCATCACGATATTTCTATGCGTATTGGTGTCAATGCTGGATCTTTAGAAAAAGATATCCAAAAGAAATATGGTGAGCCGACAGGTCAGGCATTACTTGAATCTGCAATGCGTCATATCGACATATTGGATCGTTTAAACTTCCATGAGTTTAAAATTTCAGTAAAAGCATCAAATGTATTTTTAACAATGGATGCTTATCGTTTATTATCTGCACAAATTGATAATCCATTACATTTAGGTGTAACCGAAGCTGGGATCTATCGTACGGGTTCAGTGAAATCTGCGATTGCTTTAGGTGGTTTGCTGTTGGATGGCATTGGTGACACCATGCGTATTTCATTGGCGGCTGAGCCTGAAGAAGAAGTAAAAATTGGTTTTGATATTTTAAAATCCCTGAGCCTTCGTTCAAATGGGATTAACTTTATTGCTTGTCCAAGCTGTTCACGTCAGGAATTTAACGTGATCAAAGTGATGCAGGCTTTAGAGGAACGTTTAGAAGATATTCGTACACCAATGGATGTGTCTGTCATTGGTTGTAAAGTCAACGGTCCGGGTGAAGCAAAAGAAGCTGATATTGGTATAGTCGGTGCAAGTCCGCGCTCACTCGTGTATCGTAATGGCGAAAAGAGTCACTTAATAGATACAAATCAGTTGGTTGATGAAATCGAAAGCATGGTTCGTCAACGTGTTCAAGAGCTTGAAAAAGCTAAAGCTAAAGAGATTATTCGTAGTTCATCATGAGTTCAATTGTCGCAATTAAAGGTTTTAATGACTTTCTCCCATCGCAAACACCTGCGTGGAGACGTCTTGAGCAGCATTTAGCATCGCTTATGGATGCATACGGTTATCAGCAAATCCGTTTGCCGGTGGTTGAACATACCAATTTGTTTAAGCGTTCAATTGGTGATGCAACTGATATCGTCGAAAAAGAAATGTACACCTTCTTCGATAAGGGTAACCCACCTGAATCTTTAACTTTGCGTCCAGAAGGCACAGCGGGTTGTGTGCGTGCAATGTTGGAACATAACTTACTCCGTGGTGCAAATCCACGTGTTTGGTATGTTGGCCCAATGTTCCGCTATGAAAAACCGCAAAAAGGTCGTTATCGCCAGTTTCACCAATTTGGTGTAGAAACTTTTGGTGTAGCGACACCTGATCAAGATGCTGAACTGATTCTCATGACTGCGCGTTTATGGAAACGCATGGGTGTTGCAGATAAAGTTCAACTTGAGCTAAATACCTTGGGCGAGTCTGATGAACGTGCAGAGTATCGTGCTGCATTGGTTGAATTTCTTACAGCGCATCACGCTGATTTGGATGAAGATTCGCAACGTCGTTTAACCACCAATCCATTGCGAATTTTAGATTCGAAAGATACACGAACTCAGCAAATTCTTGAAAATGCACCTAAGTTGCATGATTTCTTAAAAGAAGACAGCTTGAATCATTTTGCTCAATTGCAACAGTATTTAACTGATGCAGGCATTGAGTTTGTCATCAATCAAAAACTAGTCCGTGGTTTAGACTATTACAATAAAACTGTTTTTGAATGGACAACGACACATTTAGGTTCTCAAGGAACGGTATGTGCGGGTGGTCGTTATGATGGTTTGGTTGGACAGCTGAAAGGTAAGCCTGATCAATCTGTACCAGCAGTTGGTTTTGCCATGGGCATGGAACGTTTATTATTGCTTCTTGAACAAGTTGAAGACAATACACCTGTGCGTGAATGTGAGTTATTCTTGCTATCAGATCCTGCAACACAAGGTCAGGCTTTGGTATTGGCTGAACAAATTCGTGATCAACTTGAAGCTGTAAATAGTACAATTCGTTTGAAAACAGGTTCACAGGGTTCAATGAAGAGTCAAATGAAGAAGGCAGACCAATCGGGTGCCATCTATGCTTTGATTTTTGGAGCGCGTGAGGCTGTAGCGCAGCAAGTTTTAGTCAAAGAACTTGCGACAGCAGAACAATATGAAATTAAGGCCACTGAAATTGTGTCTTTTTTCATTGAAAAATTTTCGTCAAAATAAGCCGATAATCATAAGGAAAAGGGGAGTCAAATGAGTGCAATGACTGATGATGAGCAACTGGATAGTGTGAAGTCATTTTTTAAGAAATATGGCTCGGCTATGGTGACAGGTGTCCTCATTGCATTGATTGCCTTTTTCGGTTGGGAATATTGGCAAAAGAAAACTTTGGCTGAAAATCAAAATGAAACAGCCAAAGTTCAGCAATTGATGGATGAGGCGCGAGCAGCCAATGGTGATGCTAAAGTCACTGCTGCCTTAGTCGCGTCAGCAGATAAAATTGTCAAAGACAATCCAGATTCTGTTCATGCAATTCAAGCTCAAATTGTCATGGCAAAAGTTGCCTATGATAAAAATGACTATGCATTGGCTGAGCGTGAACTGAAAAAAGTTGAAAATTCTAAAATTAAAGACGCTGGTTTGTTACAAGTTGTAAAAATCAAACTTGCTGATGCACAATTGGCGCAAAAGAAGTTTGATGAAGCCTTGAAAACCTTGTCAGCTGTGAATGATCCTGCTTTTCAGGCAAGTGCTGATGAGTTAAAAGGTGATATTTATGTGGCAAAAAATGACACTGAAAATGCAAAAAAATCGTATCAAGCAGCATGGAATGCGGTCGTTGAGCGTAAACAAGAACGTCAAATTTTACAAATTAAACTCGAAAGTGTTGGCGTATTAGTAGAAGATCCTGATCTTGAACGCCCAATCTTAGCAACACAAGTGGATGAGTCTTAATGGATAGAAATTTTAAAATACCTTTTGCTTTAGCAATCTTATCAATCGCTTTAATCGGCTGTTCAAGTAATAAGACGAAAGAAGTGAAGATTAAGCCAAATCCACTGCCTAAAGTTGCACAAGCTTCAAGCTTGGTTCAAGTATTTTCGACCAGTGTTTCTTCGACCAGCAGTGAAGATGCATTACGTCTACGTTTAGATACAGACAATGGTGTTGTGTTTGCTTTAGATCCAAAAGGCGAAGTGGCTGCCTATAAAGGCAAACAGCGCTTATGGAATGCTAAAGTTACCAAAGACGGCTTAAGCTCTGGTGTTGAAGCAGCAGATGGTGTGGTGATTGTTGGTAATCAAAAAGGCCATGTTTTTGCATTAGACCAAGCAACGGGTGCGACCAAATGGTCTGCGCAATTGTCGGGTGCAATTATCAGTTCTGCTTTGATTCAATCTGGTCGTGTGATTGTAGTTGCAAATGACGGTACGGTTTATGCCCTAGATATTGCGACGGGTCAGCAAGCGTGGACTTATAAATTACCAAGCGCTTCATTTAGCTTAAGAGGTCAAGCCACTCCAGTTAGTTTAGATCCACGTACCGTGCTTATTGGCACTTCTACTGGCTATATTTTTGCAATAGATAGCCTTGCAGGTGTACCGCGTTTACAACGTCGTGTTGCGGTATCTGAAGGTCGTTCTGATATTCAGCGTTTGATTGATGTGGACAGTGAGCCTGTTGTTTCAGGACAGTATGTGGTTACGACGAGTTTCCAAGGTCAAGTCACTGTTCTAGATTTGGCTTCACAACGTGTTTTGTGGAGTGAAAATTCAAGCAGTATCAACCGTCCAGAAGTGACCGATGGTAAAGTCATCGTATCGCAAACCGATGGTCAAATTATTGCGTATGACTTGATCACAGGTCAGCAGCTTTGGAAAAATGAGCAACTGCTCAATCGTAACTTAAGCAACCCTGTATTGCTCGGTTCAAATCTTGTTGTGGGTGATTTAGATGGTTATTTACATCAAATTGATCCAAATACAGGAACAACGTTAGGTCGTGCTAAAACCAGTGGTGAAGTACGTACGTTGAGAGTGATTGATAATCAAGTTTATGTTTCGACACGCAAAGGTGCAATGAGTATCTGGCAAAGTCGTTAACAGTTAATCAACAGACACGATTAGGATTCTCTATTTTTTTAGTCTTGTGTTAAAATAGAGCAATCCGTATGAATTCCATACACGGGGTGATTGAAAATCAATACCCCGTGTTTTTATTTTAGGTTTTTCCTATTCTTCTTCCTATACATTTCTGATGTTCAGACCAGTCATACTGGCTGATCTTGAATAAAGGTTATTTTATGAAACCCGTAATTGCGCTCATTGGTCGTCCAAACGTCGGCAAATCAACGTTATTCAACCAGATTACCAAGAGCCGTGATGCACTCGTTGCTGATTTTGCTGGTCTTACCCGAGATCGTAAATATGGTGATGCAACTTATGAAAATAAATCGTTCATTGTCGTCGATACTGGGGGTATCGGTGAAAATGAAGGTGGTATTGACTCATATATGGCAGAGCAATCAAAAACTGCGATTAATGAAGCCGATATCATTGTTTTTGTTGTCGATGCACGTGCTGGTCTATTGGCTTCTGATGAGCAGATTGCCCGTGAGTTGCGTACACTTGGTAAAAAGGTTTACTTGGTTGCCAACAAAGTCGATGGTGTACATGCTGAAGCTGCATTAGTTGAATTTTATAAACTTGGTATGGGTGAACCCTTACAAGTTGCGGCGAGTCATGGTCGTGGTGTTCAACAAATGCTTGAGGATATCTTGGTGGATGTCCCTGAAGATGAAAACCCAGAAGAACACGATAAGGCAACAGGTTTACGCTTAGCAATTATTGGTCGCCCAAATGTCGGTAAATCTACTTTGGTTAACCGTTTGTTAGGTGAAGATCGCGTTGTTGCATTTGACCAACCGGGTACAACCCGTGACTCGATTTATATTCCGTTTGAGCGTGATGGTCGTCAATATACCTTGATCGACACAGCGGGTGTACGTCGTAAAGGTAAAGTTGATGAAATGATTGAGAAATTCTCAATCGTTAAAACCCTCCAAGCGATTAAAGATGCACATGTCATTGTGGTGGTTTTAGATGCACGTGAAGGTGTGGTTGAACAAGACCTACATTTGATCGGTTATGCACTTGAAGCTGGCCGTGCCATGGTGATTGCCATTAACAAATGGGACAACATGACAGAGTATGATCGCAAACAATGTAAATTGGATGTTGATCGTCGTTTTGACTTTATTCCTTGGGCAAAAGTACATTTGATTTCTGCTTTGCATGGAACAGGTGTCGGTGAGATGTATCCAACCATTCACCGTGCTTATGATTCATCACACTTAAAAGTTTCACCTGCAAAATTAACTCAGATTTTGAATGATGCAACTGAAGCACATCAACCGCCAATGATCAGTGGTAAACGTATTAAGATGCGTTATGCCCACATGGGTGGACAAAACCCACCAACGATTGTGATTCATGGTAATAAGGTGGATAAGACGCCTGCGGACTATCGTCGTTATTTAGAAAATGTCTTCCGTAAAGTGTATAACCTTGAAGGTACACCGGTTCGCGTTGACTTTAAAACAGCTGAAAATCCATTTGAAGGCCGTAAATCTCAAATTGATGAGCGTGTTGCAGCACGTCGTCGTCGTTATGTACAGAAATTTAAAAAGGCTGAAAAGAAATTTAGAAGTTAAATTTAGCGTTGAACACATCAAAACCCAAAGTGATCTTTGGGTTTTTTTGATTTAAGATAATGAAAAATGTTTGGGAATGGATTGTGAATCGTATTATTCAATTGGATGTTAATTCTATTCAAAATATTCTTCCGACTTACCATTCGAGCGATCGAAAGGGGCAGATCCAAGAACTGAAACAGGCGATCTATCAATACAGAAACCAATTGTTGTCTGATATTTTTTCAGTTGAAATTAGTAACCACTCTTTTGAAAAAACAGATTTTGGTAAACCCTA
Source organism: Acinetobacter sp. CE-15 (assembly GCF_051059255.1). NCBI lineage: Bacteria > Pseudomonadati > Pseudomonadota > Gammaproteobacteria > Moraxellales > Moraxellaceae > Acinetobacter > Acinetobacter sp. CE-15. The sequence goes on from NZ_CP192737.1 coordinate 561,808, forward strand.
TTTAATTGATTATCCGAAGTTTCACGTGAATCATTCACATAGCCAGCACCATTATGCTTTGGCAAGTAGTCAACAGATCCAAGATTTGGGTGTGGATGTCGAGGACTTAGATCGAAAGGTGCGCTTTGAGGCTTTAGCAAAACATGCTTTTCATCCTCAAGAATATCAAGCTTGGCAAGCGTTAGACTTTGATCCTACTTTTTGGTTTAAGGTGTGGACCACAAAAGAGGCGATTTTAAAAGCATCAGGTTTAGGGATTCGTTTGAGTCTAAATGAGCTAAATACTGGAGTGCATGTGATGAATGATGGTGGGATCTCTACGCATCCGTTATTGGGCAGCTTTGCCTATCAAAACCTCCAGCTGAGCAGAGTCATGCTGACGGTGGCATGGCGTTCTGAATTATCCTGTAAGGGCTTTGCATTTCCACAGATTCAAATTATTCAACATGGTTGATTAAAGACCGTATAGATGTTTTCATTCTGCATAACACATAAATTGCAACAACGTTATTCCATATTAGAGTGTGGCATCTATACGTCTAAGTGCTGAAATTTTCAACCTTAAGCCACATATATTGCAAATCGGCATTGTTTAATAAAACCAGTTAAATGTAAGCTGCTTATCTTTAAATAAAAATAAATAGTACTCGATCACGAACAAACAATCTTGCTCGTCGTGTGTACTTTGTAAGCTATATTTTTTACATAAAAATTAGTTTATTTCTCCATGAAATTCTCTATACTTGATAAATTAAATGATAATTAAGTAGCGAAAATACTAATTATTGTGAATTTAAAGCGATGAAAAAGCGATAGGTTAGGATTAATTATATAGTGCGATTTAAATACTTCATCAGCTTAATTTGCATCATATTTTTTTATCCAAATTTTAGTTTTGCTTCAAGTTTAGAAAGTGATCTTGCTGCTTTTAATCTCATTACCAACTACGAGCTTTTATTCTTTGGTGGAATATTTGTCATTTTGATGCAAGCTGGTTTTGCTGTAGTTGAAGGCGGATATGAAAATACCTATAAATCAATTTCCGCATTATTGGTCAATTATGTTTCAGCAGTTTTAGGAACGCTTATTTTTGGTTTCTTCTGCGCAAAAATTCTTCTTGCAGGAGATGCCAGCTCCGAAAAATATATGAATGGCATGCTGCATGGCTGGCATTGGAATTTATTATTTTTTTATACCCTAATGGCCACCACAATCACCACTGTGGTTGGGCGAGTGATTCCGAGTAAAGTTCCCTTATTTGTCAACTGGATAACCGGTTTAATGATCGCAGGTGTGATCTTTCCTTTCTTTAGTAGCTGGACTTGGGGAAATATCTTATTCGGTAAGGGCTGGTTAAAAGAGTTAGGATTTATTGATTTTGCGGGTTCAACAGTGGTGCATTCCACCGCAGCATGGATTGTGTTGGCGGGCTACTTAACTTTAAAACCTCAAGACCGACAAGAAATCTTAAAAAAAGACTTAATCTTTGAAGATTATAAAATCTTATCTTTGGCATTGGCTGGCTTTATTCTTTGGCTGGCATGGTCAGGTCTAAATGTAGTTTATATCTCAGCACTCTATGCGGATATTGGAGTCATTGTCATCAATGCCTTTGCTGCACTCTTTGGGGCAATGATTGCCCCCTTGATTTTTTCCTTGGTACTCAACAATAAAATTATTTCATGGGTTGAAATGATTAAAGGTGCTTTGGGTGGCTTGGTGGCGATCACGGCAAGTTGTGGTTTAGTGAATTTGTCATCAGCATTGATTATTGGTTTGGTTTCTGGATTATTCACAATCTATTTACCCCGTTTATTGACCTATTGGATTGATTCTAAGCATATTCGTGAAGTTGTTGTGGTACATGGTATTTGTGGGGCATGGGGCACACTGGCTATTTCTTTGACAGATAACCCCGTAATTAATTTAGCCAACAAGGCCAGTGTTATCGATCAAAGTATTGGGATTGCGGTAAATTTTGTGTGGAGTTTTGGTGTTGCATTTTTGGTATTTAAACTGATTTGTAAACTGCGTAATGCATACTCAATTAAGTCGTTAAAAAATTGAGTACTTAATAGCTTTGAAAAAAGCCAAGCACTAAAAAAAGCGACATAAAGTCGCTTTTTTCATATTTAAGTTCTGTATTAAAAGTTAGGCAACACTTTCAGGTGTCGCACGCCATAAACTTTCCAGATCATAAAATTTACGTGCTGTTGGTAGCATCACATGTACGACTACAAATCCTAAATCGATAAGGATCCATTCAGCGTCTCGTTCACCTTCAACACCAATTGGGCGAAAGCCTGCTTTACGTGCTTCTTCAGCAACATTGTCAGCAAGTGCTTTAACATGGCGTGTTGATGTCCCGCTCGCGATGACAATTGCATCTGAAACGTTGCTAATAGCGCTGACATCAAGTTGAATAATATCTTTGGCTTTTACATCAAGTAGAGCTTCTTGTACGACTTTTAAACAAGTCTGTACGTCTTGATTTTGAGTGTTCATTGCAAGTTCGTGAGAATTAGAAGCGCTGGGCGATGGTTCTAAATTCATATAAGGTATATTTTCCAGAAAATATCTCATCTTCTAATATAGCGCTTTTGTCTAAAAAATACAAATTATACAATGCAACCGTTTGCCTAAGCACACACCTATTTAATAGCTATGGTTGTTGGAAAAATATTTTTCTTTCCATGCAAATGACTGATTTGAATGCGATTGTGGCTTGTATTCTGCTGCAATAAAGCCCGTATAGGCGCTTTGTTTTAACCATGAAAAAATTGCAGAATAATCAATTTGTGCGGTATCTGGTTCATGACGTCCAGGGCAGTCTGCAAATTGGATATGCCCAATCCAATCAATATTTTCTTGTAAGGCTGCCAGTACATCTTCGCCCATCATCGCCATGTGGTAACAGTCAAATTGCATTTTTAATGCAGGATGCTGTACTGCTTCTAACATTTCTTGGCCTTGTGCAATATTTTGAACCAAGAAACGTGGCATGTCTGTACCATTGATCATTTCAAATACAGGCTGAATATCACGATTAGAGAGCAGATGACAAGCCAGTTTTAAATTGTTTGCTAAGGTGTTTAAACAGGGGAGTAAGTCGGCATCTTGTGGTTGTTTACCTGCCAAAATATTGACGTTTGGAACATTGAGCGCTTCTGCATATTCAATTGCAAGTTCCAAGGCTTGATGAAATGCCAGTTCTTGACCAGGCACACCAGCAAGTCCGTTTCCACCTTGCATCAAGTCACCAGCGGGAACGTTGATCAGGCAAAGGCTGAGGTCATATTGTTCAAGTTGCGCTTGAATCTCTTCAATGCTTAATTCATACGGAAATTGAATTTCAACATTGTGGAAGCCATGAAGATGTGCCAAAGCAAAGCGTTCAATGAGCGGCACTTCAGTAAAAATCAAAGATAGGTTTACTGCGAGTTTAGTCATAAGAACGCTCCTTGCTATATTTGGACTCTCATCTTCAATGTAGTAGGCAATAGATTATTTTTCAACTTATTTATGTGTAGTTCCGTGTATTTTAACCCGATTTATTTTCCACTTGATGAATGACTGTGGCTAAATCCGACTCAGCAAATCCGTTGTTTTGATGGCTTTGTAATTGCCCAAGTGCACGTTGAGCCACAGGGATTTTTAAATCAAATTGTTGTGCAAGTTGAATGGCATTATTTAAGTCTTTAGAAAGCGTTTGTACTTTCCATTGTACAGGCTCAAAAGTATGTGTTGCCATGCGTGGGGCTAAAATTTGGAAAGGTTTTGAGTCGGCAAAACCACCAGCCAAAGCCGGCGCCAATAGGGTTGTATCTACACCTGCTTTACTGGCAAGCGCAACAGCTTCCGCGATCAAGGTGCTATTGGCAGCAACGATAAGTTGGTTACAGATTTTAGTGGCTTGTCCAGTACCTGTTTCACCCATACGTGTGACACGCTGTGACAGGATATTGTAAACAAGGCTCAGTGCTTGGATCACCTCAGCATTGCCCCCAGCAAAAATAACCAGCGTGCCATTTTCAGCGCCTGCTGTTCCACCTGAAACAGGTGAGTCAATCCAAATCACCTGTTTTGTTGTTGCGCTTTCCGCCAGTTGCTTGGTTTTATCCACAGATAAACTGGAGAAATCCACAATCACTTGCTTGGCTTGTAAATAGGGTTCAATGTGCTCATAAACCAGCTGTACAGCCTTATCATCAGCAAGGCAGCTGAGAATAATCGGATATTCTGCAATATTCTCAAGCTGTAATGGGTGAGCGCCTAGATCAATAAGGGCGTCACAAGCAGATGCGGTTCTGTTCCAGACAGCAACATGCAAGCCTGCTTGGATTAATCGGGTTGCCATACGGCTGCCCATTAATCCCATCCCTAAAAATGCAATTTTACTGTTACGATCAAAATTCATTTTATAACTCAAAAAGCTTTCAAAAAGGGTTTGTTGACATTTCATAAATTGCTTGCGTTGTAGGCTAAAATTGAGCAGGCAAGGCATGAAACGAAGAGAATAGCGAGACTATTTTCGAGTTTCATAACACAGGCTGAGATAATTTTAGCCACAACCTGAGCAAGAACAAAGCATCGCTTTGTTCGCGGCGCAAGGCGAAGCTGGGGACAAGAGTGTTTTTTGCTATTATGTGGTTAGCTTGTGAAGCAATATTACTTGTCATTTAGAAAAACTAAATTTCGTATCAGCTAAAAACACTCGTAGTCGCAAATATAGATGAATTGTTAACAGACCCTTAAGTTTTAGATTATTTATATTGGCGCGGTAAAAATTTTAACTCAGGATTTTTATCCTTTTTACGTGCAATTTGACTATTTTTACCCAAGAGTAATTTTAACTGCCAAATCTTCTCTAAACGTAAAGATTTCTGAGGTTGATGTTCCATCGCATCTAAAACACGTTTAGCAGCCATCAGCGCATCTGGCGAGCGTTGTAGCATCTCCTCTGCAATGGCTTGAGCTTTTGCCAACGGTGAGTCGTCTACATGCGTCACCAAACCAATGTCTTTGGCATAATTGCCATCAAAAATACGTGCAGTGAGGGTAAGTTCTTTGGCTAAATCAATACCAATCACGCCCTTGATTGAACGGGTTAAGCCCATGTCAGGCACAAGCCCCCAACGGCTTTCCATGATTGACATTTTAGTCTCTGGGTGTGCAATACGGATATCTGCAGCCAATGCAAGTTGCATCCCAGCACCAAAGCAGAAACCTTCAATTGCTGCAATGACAGGGACAGGCAATTCTTGCCAGATTAAAAATGCTTTTTGGAATAGGCTTTGACCGGGTTTAATCAGTTCCCAAGCAGCAAAAGCTGTATTTTTAGGGCTATTTAAGTCAGCAAGGTCAATACCTGCACTAAATACATTGGCTTCACCCGTCAGAATCACCACACGAATACTGCGGTCTTTTTTAATCTGTTGTGCGACGCTTACCAGTTCACGGAGTAAAGCAAAACTCATGGCATTGCGTTTATCTGGACGATTTAATGAAACTGTTGCGATACCATTGTTTTTTTCTATATGTAGTAGTGCCATGATCTTGACTCATTTTTTCCTTGGTCATCAGCATAGCATGTGAATTGAATAGTTACATGACAGTAGAGTCACCGAAACTGTGTTGATGTGCCAATTGGGTGGTAAAGCCAAAACAGGATTGCAATAGTGACCTGTATCATTTTATTGGATCTTTAATAAGATGATTGCAATAAAAAGATTGTTCTAATTCATGCTGTTTTAAAGAAACAATAAAAACCATACGCAGGATAAAACCCAGAGTCAATTTGGGTTGTATCCTGAGGATTTAAAAAACAGCTTAAAACGCGATAAGAAAAGCATTTATAGCCCTGAATCGGGTAGAACTGCGCTGTATTTATGAAACGGGTAAAATCTGTTGTGCCGCTGTTTCAACTTCATGAATCGCCAATTGAAGCTCATCAAAGCGTTTCATCACGTCTTGGATAAAGGCTTCATCTGCTTTGCGACGCTCTTTACGTAGCATGGAAATGAATTGTTCAAAATCACCTGTAATACGTTGCAATTTTGGTGTACCGACATAACGGGTAGCACCATATAAGCGATGTAAGACATGTTCTAATTGTGGGAAGTCCTCAAGCTCAATGAGTTGCTCAATTTCAGCTAGCTCTGTTGGGAAGCTGTCGACGAGCATTTTTAACAAATCTTGTGCGAGATCTTCTTTATTGGCTGCTAAAGCAAGGCTTTGTTTCCAATCTAAAATATACGCATCCAGCGCTTCGATATATACTGTGTTTTCTATAGGTTGCTGATGTTGAATAAATTTATCGCTTGTCCAATTGGTGAGAATTTGAATAATTTGTTCAATCTGGATCGGCTTGGTTACATAGTCGTCCATACCCACTTTGAGTAGTTTTTGTTTTTCATCGGCCAATGCATGAGCTGTTAACGCAATAATCGGCATCCGCATACCATCTAAGGTAGATTCCAAAGAGCGAATCGCCCGTGTGGTATCTATCCCAGACATGACTGGCATTTGGATATCCATAAAGATAAGATCAAATGGTTTAGCGCCTTGTTCAACTCCTTGCTGAATAATGGTTAAGGCTTCTTGACCGCTGAGTGCCTTGGTGGTTTTTACATTGAGCTCACCTAATAGCGCTTCTAGTACGATCAAATTCGGTAAATGATCATCTACTGCTAAAACGTGTAAATCTTGCCCTTTAAAGTCTTTATGATGTTCTTGTTCAAAAACAGGCTGATTACTTAATAGTTGAATCACTGAACTACGGCTCAGTGGTTGATACAGCGGACGCGCTTTATATTCAGTCAACATATTTGGATCAAGTGACATTTGATAACCATATACCGCCAAATGACCTTGATAACGACCACGAATTTCTTTAAGTAAGGCTTCAGTATCTCCACTGTGATCAACGATCAACCAAGTATTTTCAGTATTTTTTTCTAGGCTATTTAGGCGGCTAAACAGATCTAAAATCGATTGTGCTTCGGTGTGCTGAACTTGATAGTCTTCTAAGTAATGACGCAATACGTTGGCGGTTGCAGGGTGTGCCAAGAAAGACACCACATTTAAGTTTTTAAATGATGGATGAACAATTTCTTCATCTTCATTTACCGTTAACATGGCAGTAAACCAGAAGGTTGAACCTTTTTCTGTTGGTGCACGTTCTTGGTTATCTTCAAAGCCAATTTGACCATGCATCAAATGTACAAGTTGCTTGGAAATGGCTAAACCGAGTCCTGTACCACCAAATTGGCGAGTGACAGAAGCATCACCTTGAGAGAATGATTCAAATAGTCGTTTACGATCGGTACCACTTAAACCAATACCACTGTCTTGTACACTAAAGTGCAGCAAACATTGCCCGATATCATCATGTTCCATCCGCGCACGAACAATAATTTCACCATCAGGGGTGAATTTAATCGCATTGGAAATCAGATTGGTCAGCACTTGTTTAAAGCGTAAGGCATCACCAATGACATGTTTAGGCACATTGTCTGCAAAATAGAATGCCATCTCGATATGCTTTTGCGCTGCCAATGGCGAGAGCATATCCATCACATCGAAAATTGCTTCTTCAAGATCAAAAGGTGCGGTTTCGAGTTCTAATTTACCTGCATCAATTTTCGAGAAATCGAGTACATCATTAATCAATGCCAATAAATGTGCAGAAGACTTACGGATGGTCTGTAAATATAAACTTTGATCATTGCTTAAATTGTCTTGGCGCAACATCAAATGAATAAAGCCATCAATACTATTTAATGGGGTACGTAATTCATGACTGATATTGGCAAGGAAGACCGACTTCGCCTGATTGGATGAAATCGCCTGATCACGGGCTTGTTTATAGGTAATGTTCTGGACTTCTAAGGTGTCTAATGTACGACGTAAGTCATCTTCTGTTTGTTCAGTATGTTCTTTTAGCTCAAGGAAGCTGAAATGTAGCCGTTTCACTACATTGGCAATATCACGCTGTAATAAGCGCAGTTCCCCAGTACTGTTGATCACCATATGTTGATCAAGCGTATCTGCATTTAAGCGTTGCAATTGCATCCGAATTTCGTACATCGGTGCAATCCAGCGTCTTGAATAGAAGTTTAGACACAATAGAAGCAACAATAGCGTTAATAAGGCCGTCGTAATCAACACGATCATGACACGATAATGTGAAATTTCTAAAGGTTGATTATCAAGTTCAATCACCAACCACATATTTTCAGCAGATTTGCTGGGATTAAGTTTAATCCCATAAATATTGTTGTACTTATTTTGAATTGGCCCAAAGAAAGTGCCTGATTTTGGAATTTTTGGCCAAGCACGTTGATTTTGGTAGCCTACACTTAAATGATTAACGTTATTTTCATCTAAAATCGCTGCACTAAGTAAATGCTTTTCGTTAAACATTTTTTGTAAAATGCTTTCAGCTTTGGCGTGTTGAATTGGATCTTGTTCCATGACTGCGGTGAGTTGCTCAGCAGTATATTGGTAACGGCTCAATATCGCGATGGCTTGGAAGCGCTGTTTAGACTTGGCGGCAGCTGATGTTTCAGAAAGAACCAGTGCTGCTCCAACACATGCCAAAATCATAATTGGCACGAAAATTAACGCAATAAGTTGACCATAAGCGTGATTGAGTTTTAAGCGTTTAAAGAGTTTTTTATTGAAATTCGACATTGTTCCAGCAACTCATTGCCCATGGCAAAGATATTAACATGCTTTAATCATCCTGCATGACAATATGACTAAAAATCTTGTGAATTGAAAATGAGTTATGCTGTTTTATAGATAACTTTATCATTTCTAATTCTAAGTAAAGTTTATTTTTTTATATGTATTTAATTTTATTCAATAAAGAAAATCATGCTCCTACTTGGGTGTGTTGATATATATGAATTTAGTTTGATCATTCCAAGCAAAATGAAGCGGAAAGATGTGCAGTATGTTTCTTTTTTTCATACAATATGCCCACCTCGATATAGGTGCAACCGATGAGTCACACACAACCTGATTTCTTAGCCGACGAATTTTTGTTAGATCACTATGTAGGAAAAACTCCTTTGGTGCGTTTACAACGTTTGGCAAGTCATACTCAAGCAACAGTATTGGCAAAGCTAGAAGGCAATAATCCTGCTGGTTCTGTCAAAGATCGTCCTGCATATAACATGATCATGAAAGCTGAACAGCGTGGTCAAATTAAGCCAGGTGATACGTTGATTGAGGCGACGAGTGGAAATACTGGGATTGCGTTGGCAATGGTCGCCGCAATGCGTGGTTATAAAATGAAATTGATCATGCCAGGGAACTCTAGTCAAGAGCGTAAAGATGCGATGCGTGCCTATGGGGCTGAATTGATCGAAGCAACCAATATGGAAGTTGCGCGTGATATGGCTTTGCAAATGCAAAGTGAAGGCCAAGGTTTAGTATTAAATCAGTTTGGCAACCCAGACAATGTGGAAGCACACTACCTGACTACAGGCCCTGAAATTTGGCAACAAACCGCAGGGAAAATCACCCATTTCGTGAGCTCTATGGGCACAACGGGCACGATCATGGGGATCTCTAAATATTTAAAAGAACAAAATCCAGATATTCAAATTATCGGATTACAACCTTCAGAAGGTTCAAATATTGCGGGTATTCGTCGTTGGCCACAAGAATACTTACCGACTATTTTTGATCCAAGCCGTGTCGATCAGATCATGGATATTCCGCAAATTGAAGCAGAAAAAACCGCACGCCGTTTAGCACGTCAAGAAGGCATTAGTGCTGGGACTTCTTCAGGTGGTGCTGTATGGGCATCGGTTAAAATTGCTGAAGAAAATCCAGACGCAGTGATTGTCTGTATTGTCTGTGACAGAGGTGATCGTTATCTTTCTACAGGTTTGTTCTCTGTTGAGGATGAAGAATAGTTGCTTCGAAGTCATAAATTGCTTCATGATGGCAAACTTGAGTATTGAGTAAAGCTTTTATGCGTCTTCCAGTTTTAGTTTTTGATATCGAAACCCTGACCGATCTTAAGTCAGGGGCGCATTTATATGGCTTGGATTTACCACAGGACGATTTAGAACAGGCGTTGGCAAAACTACGCCGTCAAGAATCGGGGATGGATTTTCAGCGCTTGGCTTTACATGAAATTGTCTGTATTTCAGGATTGTGGATTGATGAAAATGGTGTGATGAAACTGTTTTCATTTAGTCGAGAGCACTATACTGAAACTGAAATTTTACAAAAATTTTTATCTATCTTTGATAAAAGACATCCAACACTCGTGAGCTGGAATGGCTCACAGTTTGATTTGCCTGTGATTTTATTCCGTGCCATGTACCATGGACTATCTGCACCAAGTTTGTTCGATCAAGGTGAGATTGACACACAAAAAAGGTATAATAACTATCAGAACAGATACCACAACCGTCATGTCGACTTAATGGATGTCATGGCGATGTTTAATGGACGTCATTTCCAGAAATTGGATGATGTTGCACATTTATTGGGTTATCCCGGTAAACGTGGTATTTCAGGTTATTTTGTTCCCGAATATGTGAATACACAGCAATGGTTGAAACTCACCAGCTATTGCGAAGGTGATGTTTTAAATACATGGTTGATTTTCTTAAGATGGGCTTTGCTTAAAGGTCAGATTTCTTTGCAAGATCACCGTTTATGGATTCAAGCCTCTATTCATTATTTGCAAGGACAAACTCAACAACATGAGTTTTTAAATGTTTGGCGTGAAACCTCACAACGAACTGAATTTACTCAAGCAGATTTTTCCTCCACACCCGATTAGGTATCCCTTTGAAACATAGAGCCAAACCTCGACCATCTCAGCTTCCACAATATATTTTTAAAGTTGAAAGATTGTCACACGAAGGGCGAGGGATTGCGCATTATGGTACAGAACTCAATCATCCAAGTGAAAAGCAGGGTAAAAAAGTTTTTATTCGCTATGCACTGCCTGGTGAAATCGTAAAAGCTCAAGTGACGCGTCAAGTATCCAAACTTGAAGAAGCGGACAGTATTGAATTACTCAGTGAGCCAAATCCACATCGTATTCAACCGATCTGTCCACATTTTGGTACTTGCGGTGGATGCAATATGCAACATATTCATCCAGATGAGCAAATTCGCTTAAAACAAGATGTTTTAAAATCACATCTTAGCCACTTTGCGGGTTTAGTGCCTGAACAGTGGTTAGCGCCATTGCGTTCAACACGTACCGACTATCGACATAAAGCCCGAATAGGGGTGCGTTATTTAGCTAAACAAAATAAATTACTGATGGGTTTTCGTGAAGCACAGAGCAACCACTTAACTGCAATTGAAACCTGTAAAATTTTAGATATTGAATTAGATCAGGCTTTACCTGAAATCAAGGCATTACTCGAAAGTCTAAAAGGCAAAAGCAGCATTGGTCATATAGAATTAGCCAAAGGCGATAGCGAAATTTCATTATTGGTTCGCCATACTGAAAAATTAAAAGCCCATGATGTCAACCTATTGCAACAATATGCGTTACAGAAACAGTGGCAGTTGTATTTGCAACCTGCGGGTGTGGAAAGTGTACAACGTCTAGATGATGCTCAGGCAGACATGCATTTGCATTACCGTTTAAAAGATTTTGATATTGAGTTTGCGTTTAATCCAACAGATTTTACCCAAGTGAATCCCACTGTAAATCCGCAGATGGTTAATCTGGCATGTGATTTGCTTGAGTTGAAAGCAGGTGAAACTGTTTTGGATTTATTTTGTGGATTGGGGAATTTTTCTCTGCCGCTCGCTCAACGTGTGGGTGCTACAGGAAAAGTCATTGCTGTTGAAGGTAGCGAAGCGATGGTGAGGCGTGGTACAGAAAATGCACTGAACAATCGCATAAGCAATGTTAAATTCTATTCACAAGATTTAACAAAAGACTTTTCGCATTATTCTTGGGCAAATCAAGGATTTGATGCATTATTGATTGACCCTCCTCGTGCGGGTGCAGAACAAGTTATGCATTATTTGCCCAAATTTGGTGCGCAAAGAATCGTTTATGTGTCGTGTAATCCCGCAACATTGGCGAGAGATGCTGGAATTTTGGTACAACATGGTTATCAGCTCACTAAAGCCGGTGTGATGGACATGTTTACGCACACAGGGCATGTAGAATCGATTGCTTTGTTTGAAAAGAAATTAGAGATAAACGATTTATAATGAAATATAGAGTTAGAGGAGTAGGGTATGGTCACAGTACGTGAGCAACTTCCTGATCAGCTCAATGAGCTATCAGAGGAAGCGACTGTAGAACATGCCGATGAAGCGCAACAGGCTCTAGCAACTTGGCTAGATCGAGTGCGTGGAATTTTAGACGGTGCTGAACTTAAGCAGTTAGAAGAAGTCGCGCAATTAGTATTACAAAAAGAATTGGCGACCACAGTAAATTCCAGAACCAATACCTTTGCAACAGGCATTGGAATGGCCGATATCCTTGCGCATTTACACGTCGATGAAGATACGCTGGCAGCAGCTGTGCTTTATCGTAGTGTGCGTGAAGATCTCACGACTTTAGAGGAAATACAGCAACAATGCGGTGAGCAGGTTTATAACCTTGTCAAAGGCACTTTGGCGATGGGTAAACTTTCTGAACTGATTGAAAAGAATAAACGTTTAGAAGATCACTTTAATAATAATCAGCGTGAACACCTGACGGGCATCTACAAGATGTTGATTTCTGTGACAGAAGATGTTCGCGTGGTATTGATTAAACTGGCTGAACGTACCTTTGCTTTACGTGAATTGGCGCATTCTTCAAAAGAGCGTCAAGAGCGTGTTGCACGAGAAATTCTCACCATCTATTCGCCTTTGGCGCATCGTTTAGGCATTGCGCAATTAAAGTGGGAGCTCGAAGATCTTGCTTTCCGTTATTTGGCACCTGAACGTTATAAAGAGATTGCTTCTTTACTTAATGAAAAGCGTCTAGAGCGTGAGCAATATATTCAGTTTGTGGTGGATAAACTCAAGAATGAGCTGGCTGGGCATGATATCGAGGCCGAGATTTCAGGTCGGGTAAAACATATTTATTCGATCTACCGCAAAATGAAGAGTAAAAATCTGAGTTTTGATCAGCTTTATGATATTCGTGCGTTACGGGTTTTGGTTAAATCTGTCGCAGAGTGTTATCACGCTTTAGGCATTGTGCATCAAATTTGGCGTCATATTCCTCATCAGTTCGATGACTATATTACCAACCCCAAAGCCAATGGTTATCGCTCTTTACATACTGCGGTGATTGCAGAAAATAAATCTTTGGAAATCCAGATTCGAACCAAAGAAATGCATGAAGAAGCCGAGTTGGGCGTGTGTTCACACTTCAATTATAAAGAAGGCTCGAAAACCACTGACTATTCATTTAATCATCGTTTGCATTCTTTACGTGCAGTGCTTGAGCATTATCAAGAACGTACCGAAACCAGTGCACATCCCAATGAAGATGAAACAGAAGATTTTGAACAAATTCAAGATTTTGAAGGTTTTGAAAAAATCTATGTGTTTAGTCGTGATGGGGATATTAAAGAATTACCACGCGGATCGACGGTGCTTGATTTTGCTTATCATGTGCATACCGAGGTCGGCAATAAGTGCTATGCATCACGGGTCAACCAACGCTATGTGCCGTTAACCTATACCTTAAAAACAGGTGAACAGGTTGAGATTTTAACCAAGAAAGATCGTGAACCCAATCGTGATTGGTTGGTTAACTCTTTGGGTTATATTAAAACAGCACGTGCGCGTGACAAGTTGCGCCACTGGTTTAGACAGCAAGATCGCAGTAAAAATTTGGAAGTTGGGCGTGAGTTGCTAAATAAAGAACTTTCACGTTTAGCGATTCACCCGAAAAGTATTGATTTAAGTGATTATTGTAATCATTTCAATGTGAAAACTGGGGATGACATTCTTGTGTCATTGGTGAGTGGGGAAATTAGCCTGCATGCCTTGATCAATCAAGTCAATCGCCACATGCACTTAGATCAGGATGAACCAGAGTTGGTTTTAAAACCAACATTAAATCCACGCGCAAGTCATACCTTGTCGGCGCATGGAATTTTAATTGATGGTTTGGACAATGTTGAATTACATATTGCACAATGTTGTCAGCCTGTTCATGGTGAATCGATTGCTGGATATATCACATTGAATCGCGGTGTCAGTATTCACAAGGTTGCATGCCCAGATTATATGCGCATGATCAAGTTAGAACCTGATCGTGCGGTTGAAGCAGATTGGGAAATGCAACCGACACGTGGGCAAAGTGTGCAAATTGTGGTGGAAGCGTATGATCGCCGTGGTTTGTTAAAAGATTTGACCCAAGTGATTTTTTCAGATCAGATCAATATCCGTCAGGTGAATACGATTTCTGAAGCAGATGGTATTGCCAATATGAAATTGTTGATTGAAGTGAAAGGCTTGGCACAATTGTCTCGCCTCTTGGCGAGATTGGAACAACAGCCTGGCATTATCAGTGCTCGACGTTTGGTTCAAGGCAATTAGTTCGCTGTTCTGACCTCATTTATTTCAAAAAAACCTGCACAATGCAGGTTTTTTTGATTTGAAATCACCCTATAAAAATTACACGCTACATTTTTTTGAGTTTTGGTAAATGGCGATATTTTCTATGTTGGCTTGAGCATCAGTCATAAGTTGAGTATCGACTTGACCAGGATCTGACTCAGTCGAGACCTTATTGGCAAAGCCTCCAGCTTTGGATGCTGTATCAGAGCCCCCACCAAAAGCATTTAAAGCACTACTTGCAAGACCCGCCCATTTACTAATGGTTTTGCCCGTTGCCTTAGTTTCAGAAGAGGAGAGCACGCGGCTTGCATTGGCTTTTTCAACAGCAAGCGCGGCACAATCCATACTTTTTAGTTCAGTAGTGCTCAGTGGGGCAGCAGTTAGGATTGTACTTGATGCAAGTATGGTTATTGTTAGGAGTGTTTTTTTCATTGTTTATTCCATTTGCACATTGGAAACAAAACTATAAATTAAAATAACAAAAACAAAAATTACAAAGCTGTCAGGAAGCGAAATAGGCGCTTTCCATAAGGCGGCATTACAATCAAAATCTAAAATATTTTTATATCAATATAAATGGGCTAAGCCTATACGCCATAATTGTTTTATGACCTATAGGCGAGCAAAAATTATTTTTTGGTGAGCAGTAAATTGGCTAAACGATTGACAAACTGGGGGCTGATTGCAGACAGTTGGAACATAATTTTGGTTTTCAATCCCACAGGCGTATGCGTAGCCGTTAAGATGCTTCCTTTGGCTTTGACTAAGGCAAACACTTGTTCGGCAACATCTTGGGGCGTGAGACTGACTCCAATATTTTGAATCGCGCCTGCATCCATGTCTGTCACCATCGCTGTTTGGACAAAAAGCGGCATCACATCCAGTACGCGAATACCATATTTTTGCCATTCGATATCTAATCCTTCTGTAATACCGCGTACGGCAAATTTACTGGCAGAATAAGAGACTAAATCTGCTTGTCCATAAATGGCTGATGCTGAGGAAAGATTGATGATACGCGCAAATTTCGCTTGTTTTAGATAAGGAAGTGCGGCATGACAGCCATTTAAAACGCCATTGACATTGATATTGATTGTGCGGTGATGGGCACTAATCTCAGTTTTTTCAAAATCTCCAGAATAAAGAATTCCAGCATTATTGACTAAAATGTTGAGACCATTTGCCCATTGAGAAAATTCTTTAAGCGCGGTTTGCCATTGCGCATAATCGCTCACATCTAATTTGCCCGCTTTGGCATTGTCACCCAATTGATCTGCTAAAATTTGAGCCTGCGCTTCATTGATATCATAAATACCAACTTGATAACCTTGTTGGTAGAATAGACGTGCAATCGCAGCCCCAATCCCTTGCGCAGCACCACTAATGAATATGCTTTGACTCATTGCAGCATCCTTTTTAGTTTATTTTGATTGCAAAGAGTTGAACATAAAATATGCATAACAACAAGTGTGGTGCAGTCATTTGTTATTGATCTTAAAGGACATAAAATGCAACAGCTATTCGCCATCATGAAACAATTACGTGCAGAATGCCCTTGGGATCGTGAACAGACACCTGAAAGTTTAACGCGCTATGCGATTGAAGAGGCGTATGAGGTGGAAGAAGCAGTACGTTCTGGTGATATAGATGAAATTAAAAATGAATTAGGTGATTTATTGCTGCAAGTGGTTTTTCAATCACAGATGTACAGTGAGCAGGGGGCTTTTGATTTTAATGATGTTGTCGATGTACTTTGTCAAAAATTGATCCGACGCCATCCACATGTTTTCCAAAAACAACAATTTGATAATTTAACCCCTGAACAAGTGTCGGTGTTGTGGCAGGAAATTAAACAACAAGAAAAACAGGGCAAAACTCAATCTCGATTAGATGCGGTAAAACATGGTCCCGCTTTATCTCAGGCAGAAAACATTCAAAAAAATGTCGCAAAAGTAGGCTTTGATTTTCCTGATGTGGCGCAGGCCTACGATAAAGTCAAAGAAGAACTGGTAGAGTTTGAAGAGGCGCTGCAATCGGAAAAACCTGATGAAATTATGGATGAATTTGGTGATTGTTTATTTTCTTTAATCAATGTAGGGCGTAAACTAGGCATTTCAAGTGAGATGGCGCTGTTAGGAACCATTTATAAATTTAAATCTCGCTTTGCTTATATTGAAGATCAAATCAATTTTAAAAATAAAAGATTAGAAGATGTGTCTTTAGAAGAAATGGATCTTCTTTGGGATCAGGCAAAGCAACAATTAAAATCACAGGTTAGCAATGAGTAATCAGCATTTTTATTTTAATCGTGTAGTAAAACTAATTAAATCGTCTTTTTTATTGGTGCTTTTGAGTTGCTCCTTGAGCTTGTATGCACAACAGTTTGATCAAGCTTATCTCAACTGGAAAGCACAACAACAGGCCCATGATGCACAATTAAAAAAAGTCGACGATCAATACTATCTTTCACGACCGAATAGCCAAAAATCGCCATCGAACAGTAGTCACAAAGGCCCTTCATCATCTGCCCAGTCTTCAAACAGCTCAGCTTTAAAAGTCAGTTTAAATTCTGCAAATGCTGAACAATTACAACAGCTCACGGGTGTGGGGGCAAAGAAAGCACAGGCGATTATTGCTTATCGTAATCAGAATGGCGGATTTAAAAGTATCGATGACTTAAAAAAGGTCAAAGGGATTGGCGAGAAACTTTTCGAGCAGAATAGAGCACGGCTGAGTTTATGATGGGTTTAACAGCCTGTAGATCGACGAATTATCAATAGTCCATAAATTCAAGTGAAGTTTGCGAGAATCAAATTGCCCTTTAGCTGTGTAAGCGATATCATTAGCACAATTATGATTTTTACGTCCTGACGTAGGAGACAGTGTCTTTTGCAAACTTTGCGTGCGTCAAAGTGTGGGTTATCCACCGCTCAATTACCTTCCTCCATTTTAGATGTTATTGATTCTTTAACTAAAGCTGGCTATGAAGCTTATATAGTCGGTGGTGGTGTACGTGATTTAATGCTTGGCTTAAATCCGAAAGACTACGATGCTGTGACCAATGCAACACCTTCACAGGTGAAAGAGGTATTTGGTCGTCGTTGCCGAATTATTGGGCGACGTTTTGAATTGGCACATGTGTACTCAGGTCGTGAATTGATTGAGGTGGCGACATTCCGTGCCCCACCGAAAAAAGCCATTACCTCTGCACAAGGGATGATTTTACGTGACAACAATTGGGGAACAATAGAGCAAGATTTTGCTCGACGTGATTTTTCCATCAATGCCATGTATTACCAACCTCGAAAAGGGGAAGTGCTCGATTTTTGTCATGCTATTGATGATATAAAAACCAAAACTTTAAGACTATTGGGTGATCCCGCACTTCGTTTTGAAGAAGATCCAGTACGGATGTTGCGTACATTACGTTTTGCTGCGAAGTTAAATTTTAGTATAGATCTTAAAATATTAGACGTTTTTACCCAAGAAATGACGCAATTGCTGCGTGATGTTTCTCCGCATCGTTTATATGATGAGTCGCAAAAATTATTCACCATGGGGCATTTGCATCGTGTGATGCCGATGTTGATTGAATTTGGTATTTGGAAGCAATTATTTGCTGATATTAGCCCTGAGATTACTCAATTTATAGAGCGTGCAGCGAAAAATACCGATCAACGGATTCAAATGGGTAAAACCATTAATCCTGCATTTTTCTATGCGGTATTGCTCTGGAATAATTTCTTAGCGCGTTGTGATTTCTACCATGCTAAAGGTGTGGTTGCTGCAGAAGCACGTGCTCAAGCAGGTTTGGATGTGTTAAAACGCCAAGCGACACGAACCATTATTCCTCGTTTTGCCGAAACCTTTATTCGTGAAGTTTGGGAAATGCAAAGCCGTTTGCTCAACCCGAAACCACAACAGATTGAAGCGCTTTCGGGTCATGCACGTTTCCGTGCAGGATTTGACTTCTTGCTGTTGAGAGAGAAGTCAGGTGATGCTTCTACCAATGGTATGGGTGCATGGTGGGAAGCTTACCAAGACATGTCGACTGATGAGAAAGAGCGTGCAATTGGCAGCTATAATCGTCAGCGTGCCAAGAGTCGTAAGAAACTTGCTGAAGTTGCCCCTGTTGAAGATGTAAAAGCAGCAGCTTCCACGCAAATTGAACCATTGGTGAAAGAACAAGAATCTCGTAGCCGTCGTTCACGGGCTAAGCCAAATTCAACATCATCTCAAGATTTTAGAAGTAGAAATGATGCTCGAACAGCAGTAAACAAAGGCGAGATCACAGCGGATCATCCAATTACCAAGCGTAGACGCGTACAACGTGATTTAAGCAGTGTGATTTTTGGACCGACCCAATCATGATTAAAACCTATATTGGTTTAGGCAGTAATCTAGGTGATTCTGAGCAAATTTTACGGGAAGCTGTAGAAAAACTCAGAAACTTAGGTGTTGTTATCGTTTCAAAGCTGTATCAAAGCCCGCCGATGGGGCCTCAAGATCAGCCAAATTATCACAATGCAGTTGCAGAATTACACACCGATTTAGCGCCTTTGGCCTTGCTGGATGAGCTGCAACGTATTGAAAATGAATCAGGTCGAGTACGGTTACGCCGCTGGGGTGAGCGTACTTTAGATCTAGATCTTTTGCTTTATGCTGAAAAAAACATTATAAATGAGCGGCTCACAGTACCGCATATCGGTATTTTAGAGCGTGATTTTGTGGTGATTCCATTGTTGGATCTCGATCCTGAGCTCCAAGTCAATGGACAATCATTGCAAAAGTTAGATTTCGTGCAACATTCAACCCTTCGTGTTTTAGCAGATCAGTCATGGGCTGATTAAAGGATTGAATGGGCAGAGGAACTCTCATTGATAGAGGAATATCGTCATGATTAGCCTAAGTGATTTAAGACAATTCAAAACTCAGGGACGTAAATTTTCATGCTTAACTTGCTATGATGCAAGTATGGCAAAAGGTATGGAAGTTGCTGAGATTGACACCATTTTGATTGGTGACTCTTTAGGGATGACAATCCAAGGGCATGATTCTACCTTGCCTGTGACTGTTGCAGATATGGCCTATCATACTGCGGCTGTACGTCGTGCAAATCAACATGCGTTTGTCCTGTGTGATTTACCCTTTATGAGTTATGCCACGCTCAATGATGCGTTGCTCAATTCAAAAACCGTGATGCAAGCGGGCGCTCAAATGGTGAAAATTGAGGGCGGTGAGTGGCTGGCTGAAACTGTAGAAGTTTTGACACGAAATGGTATTCCTGTTTGTGTACATTTGGGTTTAACACCACAATCGGTGCATGTTTTTGGTGGTTATAAATTACAAGCGAAAACGCGTGAATCAGCAGATCAACTGATTGCGGACTGTAAAGCTGTAGTTGATGCAGGTGCCGCTGTGTTATTGCTTGAATGTGTTCCGGCACAGATGGGTAAAGAAATTGCTGAATTGTTCCCACACGTTCCTGTGATTGGCATTGGTGCTGGTGCAGATACCGATGGTCAAGTACTTGTGGTGCAAGATATGCTTGGTTTGACGTTTGGTAAAGTGGCACGTTTTGTACGTAATTTTATGAAAGAACAAGCAGGGGAAACTGCAATCGTGGATGCATTTAAGGCATATCATGTTGCTGTACAAGAGCAATCATTCCCTGCCAAAGAACATACTTTCCAAGTAGAGCTGTAAACATGAAAACAGAAACGACCATTCAAGGATTAACAGCATCACTTCAACCTGCTCGATCGGCACGTAAAATCATTGGTTTTGTACCGACGATGGGAAATCTACATCAAGGCCACTTAAACCTGGTTCGTGAAGCGCGTAAATTATGTGATGTGGTGGTGGTCAGTATTTTCGTCAATCCAATCCAATTTGGACCGAATGAAGATTTTGATAATTATCCTCGTACACTTGAGCAAGACAGTAATTTACTTGCTGAAGTGGGTTGCGACATTGTTTTTGCACCTTCTGTGGAACAAATGTATGGTAAATTTCCGCGCTTAACCAATATCAGTGTAGGCGAAATTACCAATGATTTGTGCGGTTTACAACGTCCCGGTCATTTTGATGGTGTCGCTGTCGTTGTCACCAAATTGTTTAATATTGTACAGCCGAACTTTGCATTTTTTGGACAGAAAGATTATCAACAATTGGCTGTGATTAAGCAGGTTGTTCGTGATTTGAATATGCCAATTGAAGTGATTGGTGTGCCAATTGCACGTGCTGAAGATGGTTTGGCCTTAAGTTCTCGTAATGGTTACTTATCTGAACAAGATCGTCAAACAGCTCCTGTTATTTTTAAGAGCTTAACGACTGCTGAACAAGATTTACATGCAGGTAAAGCACTTGCAGATGTCTTGGCGCAAATTCGTGAAAGTTTAAATGATGCAGGATTGATTGTGGATTATGTCGAAGCACGTAGTCCAACGTTGCAAAAAGTTGAACAATTCGACCAAGATGTTGTATTGTTTGTTGCAGCGAAATTAGGCAAGACTCGTCTGATTGACAATTTACAAGTAAAACATTTTACATAAACTTTGCTTTTAGGATCGCCATGCCATGAAGCGCATACTTATCGTAACAGGACAGTCTGGTTCAGGTAAATCATCTGCTTTGCAGGTGCTTGAAGATTTGGGTTATTACTGTATCGATAATTTGCCTTTGGCATTGCTTCCTGAAATCGTTGAAAAGCTGGATAGAGAAAACAATTTAGAATTATTGGCACTCGGTGTCGATGTTCGAAGTGCCAAAGAAGATTTACAAGGTTTTGATCAGGTTTTTCAACAGTTACAGAAACATGGCAGCGTAGACGTTATTTATTTAACGACGCGTGATCAGGAGTTGATTTCACGTTTTAGCGCATCGCGACGTCCACATCCTTTGTCAAACCGCTTCCAAAGTTTGAATGAATGTATTCAAGAAGAAAAAAATTTATTGCTCCCGATTCAACTGCGAGCAACAGTACATATCGATACAACGGATAAAAGTGTACACGATTTAAAAGATACCTTATTGTCCAAACTGGGACAGTCCGATAAACTCATTTTAATTTTGCAATCTTTTGGTTATAAACATGGTATTCCATTAGATGCAGATTTTGTTTTTGATGTAAGGCATTTGCCGAATCCACATTGGGATTTAGAGTTACGTAAATATTCGGGTTTAGATGAACCAGTACGTAAATTTTTAGAAGCCAGCGAGCAAGCAAATGAGATGTATCAAGACATCTATCAGTTTTTAAATAAGTGGTTGCCTGCTTTTTCGGAAGGTCATCGTCACTATATTACAGTGTCAATTGGCTGTACGGGGGGGCAACATCGTTCGGTTTATATTGTGGATAGGTTGAAAAAGGCTCTTGAGTCGAAATGGACTATTCAGGTATTACATAGAGAAATGAAGCACTGGTCATGATTGACACAACTGTTGACGTAATTAATAAATTAGGATTACATGCGCGTGCATCTGGAAAACTAATCGAAGTCACGACTAAATTTAAATGCTCTATTCAAATTGGTAAGGGTGACAAGTTAGTCGATGCCAAGAATATCCTTTCTTTACTTATGCTCGGAGCGGGTAAAGGAACCACCTTGCGTCTAGTGATTGATGGTGCAGATGAAGAAAAAGCTTTGTCTGAAGTTCAAGCACTGTTCGCAGATAAATTTTACGAGGCAGAATAATCGTGGCACGTCGTCCGCAACGTTTTACTGAAGATGATTTTGAGTCTTTAGAAGGGCGTGCAAGTAAAACCGAACAGAAAAAAGCTGTACAACGTATGGCTGCTTTAGGTGAACAACTCGCAGAGTTGTCAAAGAAACAAATTGAATCTTTACCTGTTGAAGATCGGTTGATTGAGGCTTTGCTTGATGTGCAATTGATCACATCTTTTGAAGCACGTCGCCGTCAATTTCAACGGATTGGTAAGCTTTTGCGTAATGAAGATGAAGCTATCATTTTGTCTTATTTAACCCCTAAACAAGGGATTAAAAAGTTGGCGCAATTGGATCGTTGGGTTGATCGAATGATTGAACAGCGTGATCCTGCAATTAAAGAATTCTGTAAATCTTATAATGCTGCAGAAAGTCATTCTTTACGTCAGCATGTATTGCGCATTCATCGGGATATCACCCGTCAAGCTACTGCTGAAGAATTAGCGGCTTCTAAACTTAAGTTATTAAATTATGCCCAACAAGTGGCTTTGATTTCGGATAATTCCAAGTAAACTCAAATAAATGATCGTGACAAATAAAAAACGACCCTTTTGGGTCGTTTTTTATATTTAGCCGAGATATGAATTAAACTTTTGATGGCATCATGGGCATGTTTTCGCCTGCTTTAAATTCTGGTTGGAATTTAACAACACATTTACCATCGATGATTTTATCACCCATTTTTACTTGGATTGCTTTGCCATCAGTCTGTCCTGTGCATGATTTTTGAATCGCATCCCACTGCGCTTTACGTTCTGCACGTTTTTGTGCAAATTCTTGCTTAATTTGAGCACGTTGTTCTTCGGTCATGTCTTTCATACGTGGCCCATCATGGCGCATCATATAACCACGTTGTTCTCCATCTCGACGGAAATCTTGTTTCATCTCTTTCATCGCCTTGTGATCAGGCTTGAATACGATATTACATGTACCATTAATATTTTGCTGACCTGCTGTCACCTGAACCGTTTGACCAATTGCTTTGCCATCACAGGCTTTTTGCATTTGTTGGCGTAACGCTTTATGTTGAGCACGCTTCTGTTTCATTTCTTCACGTTGTTCTGGTGACATTTTATGATGTTCACCATGCATCATTGGGCGGCCATCTGGACCGTCTTTAGGACCAGGATTGGATTGGCAGGCTGTTAAAGCCCCCGCAGTTAAAATACTTGCTGATACCAGTGCGATTTTTGTCATTGCTTTCATTGTTACTACTCCAATGAATATTTTGATGTTCTGTTGATACAGTAAAGATTAAATAATAATGATGTAGAAACAATGGAGAGAATTTTGAGCAACTGTTGGGTACAATGTTGAAATGAGAAGAAAAACGTGAGACCAGTTTTGAAAATACGTCGAGTTCCCATTGCATTACGCTTATTTCTGACCGTTTTATTGACAACTTTAGTCATTACAACAGTGAGCTTGGGTGTCTTACATTGGACCATGCAAAAGAACTTTGCCAGATATGTTGCAGATGTTGAAATGCAGAAACTTGATCATCTGATCGAAAACTTGGCAGATGTATATGGGGTCTATCAAGACTGGGGTAACGCGGTTCAAGCACAAATTTTGCAAATTGAAGGTGATGCTGCGCCTGATGATTATGATAAATTATCACGCTGGTGGTTACGTCGTCAGTATGATATCGCTTTACAGCAACGCTACTTTAAAGAACATACAATGGTGGCGACTTTGGGACAAACGGACGGTGCAGTTCATAAGTCTCAGTTGGATAAAGAAGAACTGAAAATTCTCGAAGAAAATTTACCCTCAGCTTATCAACCTTTTGAAGGTTTGAAATTTCCGCTTAGTTCAAATCAAAACTTATATAGACCCTCAGATCGTAAAGCAAATAAACCGCCTATAGGTAAAGATAAAAGTCATCTTTCAGCAGGACACGAAGCAGCAGCTTCTGCAGCGAAAGAAGCACCAACGCGAGATCCGATGCGAACGGTAAATCCGCAGAATGGCAAAAAGATATTTGTGTCATTGCCTGACCGTTTGGGGCTGAGTTCACGACTTTCTTTATATGATGCAAAACAACAGTTTATTTTAGGTGAACCGTCAGATGATCAGGTGTCTTATCGTCCGATTTTAGTCAATGACGAAGTGGTCGGTTACTTGGGTTTAAAACCAGTTTTAGATCAGGATGATGCGCTGAGTATTAACTTCTTTAGTAATCAAAAGCGTTATTTAGTGCTGATTTATATCTTCACCTTCTTATCCAGTTTGGTTGCAGCATTGTTATTGGCGACTTATTTTAAAACACCGATTCAACGTTTATTGAACGCAACTCGCGAATTAACCAAAGGGAACTACCAGCATCAAGTGGTGATTAACCGTAATGATGAATTAGGAGACTTGTCGACAGAGTTAAATCAACTGGCTGTCATTCTCGACCAGCATGAAACATCACGCCGTCAGTGGGTTGCAGATACTTCACATGAATTAAAAACACCATTGGCAGTATTACAAGCACAGATTGAAGCCATGCAGGATGGAATTCGCAAGCCGACACCTGAACATTTTGAAGCGATGTTACGTCAGGTTACAAGCTTGAAAAAGTTGACACAGGATTTAGCCGATTTGGCGCAAGCTGAAGCACAACAATTAAAATGCTACTTTGCAGAAATTGATCCTTGGTCGGTGGTTTTACAAGAAATAGAGAATTTTAAACCTAAATTTGAACAGGCTGATTTAACAATTTCAGCCACAGGTGAGGGAGCGAAATTACAATTAGATATAGATCGCTTTAAGCAAATTATGGTCAACTTACTTGGAAATAGTATTCGCTATACTGAGGCAGGTGGTGAAGTCCAAGTGCATACAGAGCAAGATGCAGATTCTTGGAGTGTGATCGTCGATGATAGCCCATTGGGTCTGAGTGATGAACAGATTGCACACTTGGGCGAACGTTTCTATCGTGTGGATAATTCACGTACACGTAGTACTGGCGGTACAGGATTGGGCTTGGCTTTATCAGGTAAAATTGCACAAACACTCGGTGGTCAGCTTACTTTTGATCATTCGCCATTAGGCGGTTTGCGTTGCAAACTGACATTTTCAAAACATACTAAAGTTTAAAAGGAATAGTACAACATGAAGCATATCATGCTGGTAGAGGATGAAGTTGAACTTGCGCAATTGGTGCGGGATTATCTAGAAGCAGCGGGCTTTGAAGTCAGTATGTTTCATGATGGTCAAGAAGCGTATGACAGCTTCCTACAACGCAAGCCAAGTTTAATGGTGTTGGATTTGATGGTCCCACGTATGGATGGTTTGACCATTTGCCGTAAAGTGCGTGAGCAAACCGACTTACCGATTATCATGGTGACTGCACGAACTGAAGAAATCGATCGTGTCTTAGGTTTAAATATGGGAGCAGATGACTATGTCTGTAAACCTTTTAGCCCAAAAGAGTTGGTGGCACGTGTACAAGCGGTATTACGCCGTTTAGAACGTAAAGCTGAACCTGAAGCCAATGACTTATTTCGTATTGATAAAGCACAACAACGTATCTGGTATCAACAAAAATCGTTGAATTTAACGCCAACTGAATTCCGCCTTTTAGAGCTTTTCCTCGAACATTTGGGACAAGTCTATTCTAGAGCGCAACTTTTAGACCATATTAACCCAGATAGTTTTGATGTTGCTGATCGTGTTATTGATAGTCATATCAAGAACTTACGCCGTAAAATATCTGAAGCAGCGGAAACCGGAAATCGTCATGAATGGGTACAAGCTGTTTATGGCGTAGGCTACCGTTTTGAATATCCAGAAGATTAAGTTTTCGACATTTTAAGTTCATCGTTGTGGATAAACACAGGTTTATCCACAGATATTGTGGGTAAATGTTTATAAATGTAAAAAGTTATGTTTGAAAAATAAACATATAACTTTATGTTTATTGATACATTCTAATTTTGACTGAATCGTGAATAGATAGAGCTTAGGTCTGTTGATCTAATGTGCGATCCAAAGCCGGCTAATTATTTAATGTGTTGATAAACCGCCAATACCTGCTTTTGGGCTTTGGTCAGGCTCTTGCTCACAAGCTCATAAGAGCCTTCAACTAAGTCTTGAATCAGATCAGCACTGATTTGCTCGCCCTCATAAATTGAAATCCAATGACGTTTATTCATATGGTAGCCCACCTGAATCGAGGGGTAGAGATCTCTCAACATTTCTCCATGATCAGGTTCAACTTTTAAATTAATCAGTTTTTTGCCATGCAGTTCAGAGCCTAACATAAACATTTTTCCCATCACTTTAAAAACAGGAACATCCTCACCAAAAGGATAGTCAAGTTCGGATTTAGGCAAATGTGACGCAATCTTAAATGCTAAAGTTCGGATTTCTTCACCAGTCATCACTGTCTCTTTTTAAAATATTATTTATGAATAAATGCTAATCACTGTTCCATCATCGACCAGTTTCCAAATTTCATCCATATCTATATTTCTAACGGCAATACACCCCCATGTCCAGTCATTTCTAGGTAAGTAGGTCATTAAACTCGGGAGTTTTTCCACTTGTGAGCGTGTTGCTGAACCATGAATCATAATGTCGCCACCAGGAGAAACGCCAAGTTGGTTGGCTTTAGATTTATCCTGTTGGTTTGGATAGGACACATGCAGCGATTTATAAAATGCACTATTGGGATTACGCCAATCTAGAATATAACGACCTTCAGGGGTTTTTCCATCACCTTCTTTAACTTTATGTCCAATAGGATCAAAGCCTAAGCGCATTGGATATGTTCGTATGTCTTGATCATGATGCATGAGTTTAACAATACGATCGGATTTATAAACTTTAACTTCGGTGATTGGCGTGTTTTGACGAAGACGTTGAATCTCTTGCTCAGATAAATTCTGCACATGTATGGCAGCATTTGCGGTTGGAATAAATTGATTATATTTTTGATAAGTCCAGACACTTGCTATAGCTATAGCCAAAAGAATCAAGCATGGAATGAGGTATTTTTTATTCATTTTAGAATACTAATGTTGTAAAACCCTGTATTGCCTAAATTTTATTCATTCTAAAGACAAAAGCTGTAGTTAATTTGTGATTGTGGATTTATCCTGTGGATAAACACAAGTTTATCCACAGAAATTGTGGGTAACTATGATGGGGCAGATCAAAGAAAGTGATTCGGCAATTTATTTGATCAAGAAGAACAACTCACCATCACTTCAGGAACGTCGCTCGGTAAAGGCGCTAAATCTTTGGCTGTTTCTAAATCCGTTTGTTTGGTAAAGGGCTGACCAAGCAATTTAAATAGGCGATCAACCTCAGAAAAATCATCACGTTCAGCCTGTTCAATGGCTGTTTGTAGCATATGATTTCTTAAAATATAGACTGGATTGGCCTTTTTCATTTCCGCATCAAGTACATCAACATCTTGCTGCTCACGAATATTGTGATATTGCGTCAAGAAGTTTTCAAATTGAAAGCGATCTAGGCAATCATCTTTAATAGCTTCATATTCTTTATTCTGTAAGCGAAGAAAACTGTCGGTATAGTCGAGTTGCTCACTTTGTAGAATTCTTAAAAATGCCATACCACAATCAAAACTATCTTTGTGGAAGCTGGGTAGTCCAAGTTTTTGGCATAGCCCATGGGTATAATGTTCTAGAAAGGTCGGTTCAAAATGCTCTAAACATTCGACGAGGTCTTGCTTAAATTGTTCTTTATTTTCTGCTTGTGCCAGTGGAATTAAATTGTTTAACCAATTCCATAAGTTCCAATGTGCAATACTCGGTTGGTTTTGGTAGGTATAACGACCATTGTAATCACTATGATTGTTGATCCAATTGGGACGGAAACGCTCCATAAAACCATAAGGGCCAAAATCGAGGGTAGAACCTGTAATATTGAGATTATCTGTATTCATAACCCCATGTGCAAAACCAACCAATTGCCATTTTGCGATCATGACAGCGGTGTTTTGAATCACTTGCGTTGCAAATGCTAGAACAGTGTCTTCAAACTTTTGCTGTTCAGTACTCAAACATTGTGGATAGTGCCATTCAATACATTTTTGGGTAAATTCAGTGAGTAATTCAGGCTGATATTGATTAATCCATTCAAAATGCCCTAAACGGATGTGGCAATCCGAAGTGCGTAACATCATTGCACCAAGTTCAAGTTTTTCTCGTTGTACGCCTTGGGTTGAAGAAGTAAAGCCTACAGAATTGCTTGAAGGAACCCCCAGTGCATTGAGTGCATGACCCGCTAGATATTCACGAATCACAGAACGTAATACAGCACGTCCGTCTCCCATACGAGAGTAGGGGGTTGAGCCTGCACCTTTTAAATGTAGGTCAATGGTTTGACCTTGTCGATTTAAAATTTGCGCTATCAATAGGCCACGTCCATCCCCCAATTGACCTGCCCATTGTCCAAATTGATGCCCTGCATAAACCATGGCAAGGGGATGAAATTCAGCAAAGGTTTTTTGTCCGCTACAAATCTCGACCCATTGGGCTTTTTCATCTTCAGACCATTGTAATTCATCCGCAAGCGCAGCATTAAAATGCCCAGCCTTTGCACCTTTCAGTGGACTAGGCATTTGCTCATGGTAGAGCTTTGAATCGAGAGATGGATAACGTGGGGCAAATTGCATAGCGATCGGTCACAATGGTTTTACTTGTCCCTCTCAATATAGCAAAGTTTTAAGCTGTTGAGATAATGTCGACTGTTTTAGTCAACAATAAATAGTTTTGCACCAAATGCGGTAGAAGAACGATGCGCTTCAGCTTGGTCTGCAACTTGATAACTCATCCCTGCTTTTAAGGTAAAGGTACGTCCATCATCAAGTTCAGTGTGCAATTCACCTTCTAAGCAAAACAGGATATGACCTTTAAGACACCAGTGATCAGCCAAATAATCGACAGAATATTCGACCATTCGCACTCGAATATTATCAAATTGTTGTGTGCGCCAAAGTGCAAAGCCTTGCTCACCCTCATGGCGCGTTGTTGGAACTTCTGCCCAGTTGGTAATGCCAAAGGGGATGTTATTAATTTGCATATTATTTTCTCTCAATATTCTCAGTATGAGTTTCTGTAAAAAATGGATAAAAGAAAAGCCCCTTTCGGAGCTTTGCTTTTGATGTGTATTGAGAATTTAAGAAACAACGTTCTTTTTGATTCCACGCATCAATGTTTCTAAACGTTCACGATGGAAAGCAAGTTTCTGTTCGACCAATTGGAAATCAACTTTGAGTTTGACATCCATTTGGTGGATTTTTTCAGCAACAGATGCTTTTTTCGCTTGTAGCTCTTGTTCTTTTAACGCAGCCCAATCATTTAACGTATTGGTGAATGCTTCATATTCTTGCGATACTTTTTGTTTCATCGCGATGATGTCTGCATTGACGTTATGACCATAAATCGCTAAATCCTGTTCAGCATATTTAAATCTCATCGCCAATTCCGCTTTTTTGATATTAAAGCTTGGGATACGACGTAGATTCTTGGCTAAACCGATTTTAGAGCACGACCAAATCAACCATTTTGTTGGATCATATTGCCACCATTTCACACCATTACGATAATCGTATTGGAAAATATGGTGATAGTTATGATAACCCTCGCCCCATGTTGCAATGGCAAGAACAAAGTTATCACGTGCAGTATTTTCGTCAGTATAAGGACGTTTGCCCCACATATGGCAGAGTGAGTTGATAAAGAATGTTACATGGTGGCTAATGATTAAGCGGAGTAAACCACCTAAGAGTAATACGCCCCACATGTCACCTACAGCCCAACCCAGTGGAACTAAAATCGCAGCATGTACAGCAATCACAAGTGGAACATAATACTTGTCTTGGAACATAACCACTTTGTCATTCAACAAATCAGGTGCATTTTTATAATTTGATTCAGCAGCAGGATAATTACGTAACATCCAGCCAATATGAGCGTACCAAAAACCATTGTTAATCGAATACGGATCTTGATCCACATCATCCACATGGCGGTGATGTGTACGGTGACCAGAAGCCCAGAACAAAATACTGTTTTGAACAGCAAAAGTTCCCATGATCATCAAAATGATTTTAAGTGGTAAAGTCGCTTCGTATGCACGATGTGCCCACAAGCGATGATAACCTGCAGTAATACCTAAACTACTGAGACCGAGTAAAACGAATAAACTAATCCAAGCTGCCGCACTAAAATCATGGTGGTAGGCATATAAAGGGATCGCAATTACTGCCACAAGAGGTAAAAAAACCAAGGCAAAAACACCGATCCAATTTATTGGGGCTTTGGGTAGGGGAGCATTCATCTCCAACAGCACTCCTAAGAACCTTAATCAGGTAAAGTTAAACGCATAGCTTCAGCATTTTTCTAGGCTATACTTTCACAGATATTATCATGGGCGAACATGTGTTCACTAGTATTAGTGTACATCTGTATTGTATAAAACAGTAACAGAATAAAACATGAATTCTAGCGGTTTGATCGAAAAAAATGAATGGTTAAAACGTCGTATTTAAATGTCACAATAGTGTAAGAATTTTTCTGTCTTATCCAATTTGATTTTTAGGGGTTAGATAATTGATTCTCAAGTTAAATTTTAATTTTGGAACCCTCAAAAGTTCAAAATAAAATTCTACTTTATTGTGTTATTAAATGGATTTGAGTTATTGAATTTGCGCTAAGGCAAGCTGCATCATTTTTGGGAAATCAGTAATTAATCCATTGATCCCCAAATCTCTTAAATGCTTAGCGCGCTCAATATCATTGACGGTCCAAACACTGATGTCCAAATCTGCACGCTGAGTTGCTTGAATGAGCTCATCTGTTGCCAATTGATTCATCCATCCAATCTGGCAGCATCCCAGTTGTAATGCCTGTTCGATCGCACGTTGTTGGATGTCATCTTCAATCAGTAGACCACGTTTAAAACTTGAGTTTTGCTGTTGTAATGCTTGATGTATTTTTAAATCAAAACTGGTAATCACTGCGACATTTTCAAAACCTCGCAGTTGTTTTTGTAATTCGATGATGAGTTTTTCAGCGTGTTGCAATGTTTCTACAGCTTTCACTTCAACTTCAATATGCTCAAAGTCCTGCATAATCTTTAGGCTTTGGCTTAAGGTTGGGGTAATTTGTTTTTCCCAATCCATCCAGATATTGGCTTGGTTATAGGCCGCTAATTCAGCGCTGTTTACATCATACAGTGCTTGATCTATTCCAGTTGTTCTTAAAAAATTATCATCATGCATGATAATGAGTTCATCATCTTTTAGTTGTCGAACATCGAATTCAACTGCACGGATACCTAAATCGTGAATATATTGAAATCCCGCTAGGGTATTTTCAGGTGCTTCACCACGCGCGCCACGATGTCCGATAATTCTCATAATGAACTCACATACTCATTTTCATCTGTCTAGTAATAATTTAAGTCTTACTTTTAGCAATAACTTGACTTTATCATACTGTTAAAAATTTACTTTTAGACAGTGATTTATCGTTAAATAGTGTCATTGATGTTCTTTTGCCAAAGCACCTCACTGCCACCTTCTGCACGTTGTAAGCTACGTGAAGCAACAAAAAACCAGTCGGATAATCGGTTAATTAATTGTAGAGCAGTTGCTTGAATATTTTGATCACGACTGTGTACAGTCATTAAGCTACGTTCTGCTCGACGACATACAGCACGTGCTTGATGTGCATAACTACATGCTAATGTTCCTGAAGGTAGAATAAAGTCCTTAAGCATTGGTAAGTCTTCATTCATTTTGTCGATTTCCTTTTCAAGAAATTCAACACAAACAGGTTGGAGCAAGTTGTAGTTAGGAATACAAACTTCACCACCCAAATCAAATAGCCAGTGTTGAATCAAACTCAGTGATTTATCCCAATGGGCTTTATCGACGATGCTACTCATTGAAATTTGTGAACGTAATACACCAACAATAGAATTTAGTTCGTCTACATCACCAAGAGCGGTAATACGTAAGTCATCTTTGGCTACGCGAGAACCATCTCCTAATCCTGTAGTACCTGAATCGCCTGTACGGGTATAAATTTTACTTAAACGATGTCCCATAATTTTGTCCTAGATAAAAATGAAAAGATAAAGAATAAAAAAGGATAATGTCGGTCAAAACATTATCCATAAACTGCGCTGTTTTAGATATTTTTTGGATGTCGCTTTTAGTAGCGGAAAGTTACCCCAGCAGATGCAAGACGACCACCGTTGATGTAGTAAACACCATTACCGTTGTATGCTGTCTTATAATTAACATCACCAATGTTTTCAATATTGGTAAAGAGTTTAATCATTGGAGTTGCTTGCCAGTAAGCATTGACATTAGTACTAACATAACCCGGCGTTGTGGTTGGTGTAGTTGATGGGTAATCTGCAAAATCTTTTGAATTAGATTTTGCGACGACAGATGCAGAAACACCATATACGCCATCATCCCAACCTGTAGTTAGAGTTAAACTTTGGCGTGGTCGGCGAGTTAAATCTTTTTTAGTTTCATCATCTTTTGCTTGAACATAAGCATAAGTTGTAGTTAAAAAGAGTTCATCTTGTTGCCATTTAAATGAAGCTTCACCGCCAGTAAAGGTTGCTTTATTTACGTTAACTAATTTACCCGCCTGATAATTAATCAGGTTGTCTACTTTATTGCGATATACAGATAAGCCTAAATCAATATTATGATTAAGTTTTTGATCAACGCCGATTTCATAAGAAAAGCTTTCTTCTGGTTTTAAATCAGGATTTGCTCCCCAAGAAATTGCATATAAATCGTTGGTTGTTGGTGCGCGGAAAGCTGATCCGACATTTGCATAAATGCTCGTAAGTGGTAAAACTTGATAACGGACAGCACCTTGACCAACTGTGTGTGTACCAAACTTATCGTTGTCTTCCACACGAATACCAACTTGAGTTTCTAGACCATTGTGTTGATATTGATGCTGTGCAAAATAGCCAATAGTATCTACAGATTCTTTGTATTTAACATCTTGTCCGCCAAACAAATTTTTCGAATAAACATCACCTTTAATATCTTTAAAGGTTGAACCGAATAAAATGTTTTGAGCAGGTGTCATTTGCCATTTTGTATAGAGCTCAGCTTCTTTGGTTGTACTATGTACATAATCTGAAGAACTATTTTGCTCAATATTGTCTTTAAATTGCGAAAGTCGTGCATGAAGTGCGACATTATCTAAAATATCGACTCGACCTTTTACATTAATGATTTCATTTTTAAAATCTTGAGAAACGAGATTACCATAATTGTCATAATCACTATAACCTTGATTTTCACTGTAATCGACTGAGGCTGCATAGCGCTCTTTCTCAACACCAACTTTTGCACTATAGCCTTTTTGATCAAAACTTGCTTTCTTGTTGTTTTTTGCATCTGTTACAGGCGTGCCATCAGTTTCTAGGCGTTGTCCACGAACTTGAGCATAAAAACCATCTTGAGCAAGATCAGCACCAATTACTGCTTTATAGGTGTTATTTTCACCCATTTCACCAGTAACAAAAGCACCCGTTTTTTCAGGTGTTTTGGAAATCAATTGTACTACACCACCAATCGCATCAGCACCATATAAAACTGATGCAGGTCCTTTTAATACTTCAATTTGCTTAATATCTGTTGTATCAATAAAAGGTAAAGATGCAGAGCCAGCAGTATTTGAGTTTAAGCGAACACCATCTCTTAGAAGTAAAGTATGGTCAGAATCTGTACCACGTAAGAAAATTGATGCAGCTTGTCCATAACCACCAGTTTGTACCATATTGATTGATGCATCTGTTTGTAACAGTTGTGGTAAAGATGCAATTGGTGATTGTTCAAGAGTCTTCGGCTCAATAATATTGATTCGAGCAGGAACTTCACTGATTTTTTGCTCAGTACGAGATGCTGTGACAACGATTGTATCGAGTTTCGAATTTGCTTCTGAATTTGAAGAAGTATCTGCAAAAGCAGTAGAAGATAACCCCATCGCAATAGCGACAGCACCTACAAGTGCAGTAGGTTTAAAAATAACAGACATGATATGCTCCATACATTCACTCCCCGTGAATGATTGAGTTTAAGGGCACAACAAGCTGGTATCCGGACTTAAATATAGAACCTAAAGCGATTCAGATTATTCCACCTTCCCACAAAACATTGCAGTGGTGTAAGTCTTTTGACTTATTAAAGAATAATATTTTCATTTTACCGTTGCGGGGGCAGTGTTGGATTTTCACCAACTTCCCAAAGCCTTAAGCTAGACTTGTTGCATTTGTGTGCAGTATAAAGTTTGTTTAGTGTATAAACAATGTAAAACAGATAATCCTATAGAACTTTAACGCAAGTGAATAAATTTGCTTTACAATGATTTGCTTAAAATACTGAAAAAATCAGTTTGGTCTGAACAAATTCGAGTTCAAAGCTATGCGTACCCGTGCCAAAATTTGTGGGATTACACGACCACAGGATATTCAAGCTGCTGTACAAGCAGGTGTGGATGCGATTGGTTTTGTGTTTTATGAACCTAGTCCACGTTATGTCACGATTGAATTGGCTCAGCAATTGGCACAACTTATTCCACCGTATATCAACATTGTTGGATTATTTGTCAATGCCAGCGTACAAGACATTGCACAAGTATTAGAACAAGTGCCTTTGGATATTATTCAGTTTCATGGTGATGAAACTGCACAACAATGTCAGCAGATCGCACAGTATAATAAGCGCCGTTGGTACAAAGCGATTCAGATTAAACCTGATGCAAAAAATTCAGATATTATTACGACAATTCAGCAATACCAACAGGCTGGTGCGAGTGCTATGCTTTTAGATGCATGGCATCCTGAACTGAAAGGAGGGACTGGACACAGTTTTGACTGGTCTCAATTCCCTAAACTCGATATTGCTTTAATTTTGGCAGGTGGTTTAAAACCTGAAAATATTGAAGACGCTATACAAACGACTCAAGCGTATGCAGTCGATGTCAGCGGAGGCGTAGAATCCGCAAAAGGTATCAAAGACCAACAACTCGTAGAACGATTTATGCAAGGAGTCCAACGTGGATCAGCAAAGTAATCAACAAAATAGTGTGATTGACTATACCCAATTCCCAGATCAAAACGGGCATTTCGGTATCCATGGCGGACGTTTTGTGTCAGAAACTTTAATGGCAGCTTTAGAGGATTTAGAGAAACTCTATTTCCGTATGAAAGATGATGCGCAGTTTCTGGCAGAATTCGACCGTGATCTCGCTTATTATGTCGGACGTCCTAGTCCGCTTTACTATGCTGAGCGATGGTCGAAAGAGTTGGGTGGTGCGCAAATTTATCTTAAACGTGAAGACTTAAATCATACAGGCTCACATAAGGTCAATAACACCATTGGTCAGGCGCTACTTGCGAAGCTTTCTGGCAAAAAACGTATTATTGCGGAAACGGGTGCAGGTCAACATGGTGTGGCGACTGCAACAATTGCCGCGCGTTTAGGTCTAGAGTGTGTGGTATTCATGGGTGCTGAAGACGTAAAACGTCAGGCCATGAATGTCTACCGTATGCGTTTGCTTGGTGCAACAGTTGTGCCTGTAGAAAGTGGTTCTAAAACATTAAAAGATGCTATGAACGAAGCGATGCGTGATTGGGTAACCAATGTAGATTCGACTTACTATGTGATTGGTACGGTTGCAGGTCCACATCCATATCCTCAATTGGTACGTGATTTCCAGTCGATTATTGGTCGTGAAGCACGTAAACAAATTCAAGAGCAAGCAGGTCGTTTACCAGATGCTTTGGTTGCATGTGTCGGTGGTGGTTCAAATGCAATGGGCTTGTTCTATCCATTCTTAAATGATCAAGATGTCAAAATGTACGGTGTTGAAGCCGCAGGTTTAGGCATTGAAACAGGTAAACATTCAGCACCATTAAATGCAGGCCATGTTGGTGTTTTACATGGCAACCGTACTTATTTAATGTCAGATGAGCAAGGTCAGATTATTGAAACACATTCAATCTCAGCAGGTTTGGATTATCCTGGTGTGGGTCCTGAACATAGTTTCTTAAAAGACATGCATCGTGTGAATTATGTGCCAATTAATGATACAGAAGCACTTCAAGGCTTCCGTGATTTGACTCATATTGAAGGGATTATTCCTGCACTTGAAAGTTCACATGCAATGGCCTATGTGACTAAACTTGCGCCAACAATGTCGAAGGATCAAATTATTATTGCGACGGTATCGGGTCGTGGTGATAAAGATTTAATGACTGTTGCACGTATTGATGGTGTTGAAATGGTCGAGATGTAATTCATCCCACTTAATCAATTTAAAAGCCTCTTTTATAGAGGCTTTTTTATTTCTGGACTAGACAGGATCATAGGGAAACTCTACAAAAAGCAAATGGAAATCATGAGCTAAATTACCCAAAATTTAATGAAAATAATCGGTTAATTTTTTTATATGCATTTTTTACAACGGGTTCGAGCTGAACCTTTTCCTAAAAAAATTGTCTGGGGATGGAAAGACACATTTGCGATTTGTATCATCCCTTTAATTATTTTAAATGGCTTTATTTTAGAAAAAGTATTTGGAATCTCGATAGCTGTTAGTCTGGGCGATACCATTTTAAGAGGCGTGCTGTTTATTTTAGTGTGCTACTTATATAAGGAAATGTTGCTTACGCATTGGCAAAAGTATAAACAGGCCTTTTGGCGCTCAAGTGTCTTGGTGGTGGTTGGTGCAATCGTGCTACAAGTGGTGATCTCGCTGACACGTCAGCTTTTACCCCTCGGGCCGAGTACACAAGAAAAAGACCTGATTGATCCTGAACATATTCCTTTTCTCAGTCTGTTGATCATTAGCTTGGGTCCACTATTTACTGCGCTTTTAGAAGATATTGTGTTTCGCTATACTTTATTGCAAAAGTTATTTATCCAACCGTGGTTATGGCGCATTGTACTGATTATATTGAACTCTATATTATTTGGTCTGATCCATTATCATAATTTTGACGGAAATTTAATTGCAACAATCAGTTTTATGAGTGCAGGTTTATTTTTAAATCTGATCTATTTGTGGACACGCAATATTTGGCATGTATTACTCATTCATTTTTTGAACAATGCCGTATTATCTGTGGGTGGGATTTTATTATTAAAACTTGTTCAAACATTAACTTAGTGACTGAATATGTCTAGTTTATTTATCGTTATGTTGGGTGGACGTCATGCACGTGCCAATGTTGAAGTTCATGATGTGGTTCTTGCCGTAGGCGATTCGCTTGAAGAGGTTTATCCTCAATTAAAAAATGCGTGGTTTGGTGAGCAACAGGGCTTACACATCGACGCATGGCAAAAATTACAGGCTTTAGTGTTTGAAAATAAGAAATATCAAATACATTTTACTGATGCGCAACCGAATGCATCAGATCAGAAGC
Source organism: Acinetobacter sp. CE-15 (assembly GCF_051059255.1). Classification (NCBI taxonomy): domain Bacteria; kingdom Pseudomonadati; phylum Pseudomonadota; class Gammaproteobacteria; order Moraxellales; family Moraxellaceae; genus Acinetobacter; species Acinetobacter sp. CE-15. Next base: position 599,535 of record NZ_CP192737.1, read on the forward strand.
TTTGGCTGATTAATTTAGGCGGCTATGATGCAAATGAGTTTGGTGAGTTACACCGCTATATCCTGATTGTTGCTCAAGATGCGATTGGAGCGAAAGCCAAGGGTAAACAGTATTTTGCAGGGCATTGGCAAAAACAACACACTGATCGAGTTTTAGAGGTCGATGATTGTCTGGCGATAGATCAGGTATATGGCCGTTATGTGCAATTGGTTGAAGTAGATTTGAATGCTGATTCTCATGCAGAGCTTGACCAAAGTGTTTGGGAGAATACCTATTTGACCATCTGAGTTGTCATCGCTTGATCTGCTTAAAAAGGGCGCTTTATTGCAGCCTTAAAAGATTAAGCGGATCTTAATTTTAAAAAATTGACATCAATCATTGCATTGCTCTCTCATAATCTAGTCATTGAAACAACAGAATCTTCGCAATGTTTTCAACAAGTTTGCACAGACTAAAAACTCAAATAAAACACTGCGGAGTGTGATCAATGAGCGGTTTATTAGACGAGTTAGGTAAAATTGCAGGTGCAGTGATTGCTGAGCAAAGTGTCGATAAGTTAGACCCTGATGCTGGCTTTCTAGAAAAAGCAGCTGGCGCATTTGCAGGTTATGAAGCCGCAAAAATTGCCGAAGACAAACTAGAAAATAGTGATGAGCAGCAGAAACCAGAGGATTAATTCAAAATTGGTAAACCCAGCTTTGGGCATTGATCTTAATCAATTCTGTATAAGATAAATAAGCTACAGGGTTGAATAAGTTTAGTATTGAGATGATAGCTGTGATCAAAGAGAGGGCATATTCGATATGCTCTTTTTTATTATCTAAAATAAAGATAAGCAATGAAGAAAAACATCCATAACGTAATAAAAGCATGCTTTGCCTGTAAAGCATTGCCAATTCGATCTTTGCACAATGCTTATCAATAAAACCGCTATAAAATATGGAAAAAAAGCATTTCTTTGATAGATCAATACTCGTTATATTGTGCATCGTTATAATGAAACTACTAGCTGTACGCCATGTATTTATATACTGATTTCGATCAGCAACTGATCAATGAACGTGTTGCACAATTCCGTGATCAAACGGAACGTTATTTAGCTGGAAAACTCACTGAAGATGAGTATCGTCCATTACGATTACAAAATGGTTTATACGTACAGCGTTATGCGCCAATGCTACGTATTGCTGTACCCTACGGTTTAATGAACTCTAAACAATTACGTAAAGTTTCAGAGCTCGCCAAAGAATATGACCGTGGTTATGCACATGTTTCGACACGTCAGAACATTCAGTTTAACTGGCCTGCGCTAGAAAATGTGCCTGATATGCTAGAAGGTTTAGCTTCTGTTCAGATGCATGCGATTCAAACTTCAGGAAACTGTATCCGTAATACCACAACTGACCAATATGCTGGTGTTGTTGCTGGGGAAATTGCAGATCCACGCCCGACGTGTGAATTGATTCGTCAGTGGTCTACATTCCATCCTGAATTTGCATTTTTACCGCGTAAGTTCAAAATTGCAGTTTCTGCACTTGAAGAAATTGATCGTGCAGCAACTTCATTCCATGACATTGGGGTGTATTTAACTCGTAATGAAGCGGGTGAGTTGGGTTATAAAATCAAAGTGGGTGGTGGTCTAGGCCGTACACCTATCATTGGTTCTATGATTCGTGAGTGGTTGCCACGTGAAGATTTAATTGCTTATTTAGAAGCGGTTCTGCGTGTTTATAACTTGCATGGTCGCCGTGACAATAAATATAAAGCTCGTATTAAAATTTTAGTTAAAGCATTAACACCACAAGTTTTTGCTGAAAAAGTTGAAGCTGAATTTGCTGAAACAATTAAAACCTTGAAAGTTCAACCTGAAATTTTGCAAAAATTAGACGAAGAGTTTATGCCGTTTGATTATCAAAATTATGCAGATGAAGATTTCAGTGGCTTATTTGCTGAATATCCAAAGTTTAAACAGTGGTTCAATATCAATACCAATGCACATAAAGTTGCAGGCTATCGTATTGTCACTATTTCACTAAAACGTGCGGGTATTGCACCAGGTGATATGACTGTTGAAGAAATGAATTTGATTGCAGATCTTGCAGACAAATATACATTTGGTGAATTACGGACCACACACGAACAAAATATTTCATTGGTTGATGTACCACAGAAAGATTTATTTGAATTGTGGCAAACCCTTGAAAAGAATAATCTTGCTCGGGCACATATTGGTTTTATTACCGATATCATTTGCTGCCCAGGTGGTGACTTCTGTTCATTGGCAAATGCGAAATCTATTCCAATTTCTGAAGCCATTACACGCCGTTTTGATGATTTAGATACAGTCTATAACTTAGGCCATATCGACTTGAACATTTCAGGTTGTATGAATGCTTGTGGTCATCACCATGTCGGCAATATTGGTATTTTAGGTGTGGATAAAAAAGGCGCTGAATTCTATCAAATTACCTTGGGTGGAAATGCAGACCATGACGCTTCAATTGGTGATATTTTAGGACCATCATTTGCAGCAGAATCTGTACCTGACATTATTGATGAAATTTTAAATACTTATCTTGATCTTCGTAACGAAGGTGAAGAATTTATTGAAACTTATCGTCGAGTGGGTATTCAACCTTTTAAGGAGCGCGCATATGCTTAATACCGCACTTCAAGTCCTCTCTAAAGATGGCACTGTTGCAGACAATACCTATCAAATCATTGCTGAAGATGGTGTATTGCCACAAGGTGATGTGTTGTTGACTGTTGAGCAGTTGGACCAGCTTGCGAATGTGACGGGGAAAAAAGCACTATTTCTTACCGTAGATGCTTCACCTGAAACCAATGCGTTTCCATTAGATCAGTTAGATGCGATCTTTATTGATTTCGCAGGTTTTAATGATGGTCGTGGTTATTCTTTTGCTGCATTGTTACGTCGCCAAGGCTATACAGGCGATCTTCGGGCAACAGGCGATGTGTTTAAAGATGTCTTGAACTATATGAAGCGTTCTGGTTTCGATACTTTTGTTGTGAAAGAAGGTAAAGATATCCATGAGGCAGCAGCAGGTTTAGGTGATTTTACTCATCCTTACCAAGCCTCTACAGCTGTACCAAAAGCACATTATCAAACAGGTGCTTGATTGCTCTAAGTACTGATTTTGAAATGAAAGCCGAACGAAAGTTCGGCTTTTTATTGTTCTCAAGTTAAAGCTGGTGTAGCCATTGCTTATTGTGAATATGATATGAACGATATAAATTGGTATTCGGCTTTATTTGTATCGTGCCCAAATCAACATTGATTCAACATAACATCATTAGGTAGTAAACCTTCTCTACTTAAAAGCATCTATAAAAAATCATCGTTGCATTTTTGCAATGTTGTAGGCTGGAAAAGTCTATATATCTACAACAATGAACAGCAGATAATTAAACAAAGATGATTCATGGTGGATGAAATGTTAAATCAAACAATGGGTGACTTATCGCTACTCAAAGGCTGGAACGCAACTTTACCCAATACTGAAGTCATGCCTGTACTATTTTTGGGACATGGTTCACCCATGAATGCGATTCAAACCAATGATTTTACCCGTACTTGGAACAGCATTGGTGCAGAAATGGACGTACAGCCCACAGCAATTTTATGTATTTCCGCACATTGGCTTACCCAAGGTGGTACTGCCGTCACTGCAATGCAACAACCGAAAACCATTCATGATTTTGGTCGTTTTCCTCAAGCTTTGTTTGATGTGCAATATCCTGCTACTGGAAATAAAGCTTTGGTTGAGGCAACAACTGAAGCAATTCACAGTATAGAAATTCATCATGATCATAGTTGGGGATTAGATCACGGAACATGGGGCGTGTTATGTCATGTATTCCCACAAGCCAATATTCCTGTTGTTCAATTGAGTGTCGACTATAGTCAAGGTGCCCAATATCATTATGACTTGGCTAAACAATTGGCGCAGTTACGTCGTAAAGGGGTATTGATTGTTGCCAGTGGTAATCTCGTACATAACCTAAGCAAAATTGCCTTTGATAAATTTGATGATCATTATGGTTATGATTGGGCTTTAGAAGCTGATGCAAAGATGAAAAATTTCTTAGCCACGCATAACCATCAAGCTTTGATTGACTGGCAAAAGCAAGGTGCTGAGTTTTTATTGTCGATCCCCACACCTGATCACTATTATCCGATGTTATATGCCTTAGGCTTACAGGAAGAGAAAGATGAGTTACATATTTTTAATGATCAAGCCGTTGCTGGTTCATTAACCATGACCTCATTTCGACTTGATCAACATTAATTTCAAATGTTAAGAATATAAAAGTTGGGTCTAAGGATTCAACTTTTATAGTATTGATGAGATTGAGTTAGTCGTATTTATTCTCTCAAGATAGAACGCTTTTAAGATCATTGCGCAATTTTCAAATATTGAGGTCTTACTTCCTTACAGAGCAGTTTAGATATCACTGAATCCATATGAAATTTAGAATAATGGCGAATTAATAAATTTATAGAAAAATGCTGTAGCTAATGATGGTTCTAACAGTAAAGGAAATAAGAAACCATATATTGCACCAGCAATATGCGCGCGGTGGTCGATTAATGGCGAATGTCCTGAACGGATTGCATACAGGCTATAGCATAAATAAATCGTGCCAAAAATAATCGCGGGCACAGGTAAAATATAGATATAAATCATGCCCCAAGGATTAAACAGAATCGCACTAAATAATACTGCATTAACGGCACCTGAAGCCCCTAAACTTCGGTATGAATTTAGGGTTCGATTATGCAAATAGCTGGGAATCGCAGCAATGATGATAGCGCTACAATAAAATAAGACAAAGCCCATACCACTTAAGTAATCACGGAAAAACCATTCAACATTTCGCCCAAAGAAGTACAAGGTAAACATATTGAAAAATAAATGCATACCATCTTTATGGATAAAACCATGGGTTAAAAAGCGATCATATTGACCATGCTTAATCGCTGAAACATTGAAAATCAAACGATTCATTACATTGCGTTGCTGCCAAGCAATAAAAGAAATCGCAAGTGTGATTAAAATAATCAGAAGGGTATGGGTAAGACCAGTGATCATATTGTTATAAATGACGTTGTTATCGTAATAGCAATATAACCTATATCATTGTCAATCAATAGGCTATCGCAATATTCTGTTCATTATCCTTCATTCAGTTGGCAGTTCACCATCCAGCGAATACCAAACTGATCGGTGAAAGCACCATATAAAGCACCCCAAAATGTAGGTTCTAGTGCCATTTCAATATGACCATTGGCAGAGAGTGCTGTAAATAATCGCTGAGCTTCATCCGCTTCGTGAGCTTCTAAGTTGATCGAAATATAATGGTTGGTGCCTTTGCTGAATGGTGCACTATTAGGTGCACAGAACTGCTCGCTGGTGTCTGAACCCATCAATACGGTAAACTCATTAATCGGTAAAGAAACATGTAAAATATAGTTTTTCTCTTGGTCTGGCACTTGGACATCGGGCAGTTCGGAATAACGTTTTAAAAATGAAAATTCACCGCCAAAAACAGATTTATAAAAATTAAAAGCAGCTTCGGTCTGGCCTTCAAAGTTTAAATAGTGATTGAGTTGCATTGTGATAGTCCATTTTGTTGTTTTGAAGTGATTAATTTATCAGCTCACGGTTTAAAACTTGATGAATATTTTGTAATTGAAAATAAAAATCCCTCAATCATAAATGAGGGACTCTTGTTTTCTAGATTATCGCTTTGGTCTGCTTAAAGCTGTTTATCTTGTTGTTGCTCTAATTTTAAATCCTGTTTATTGGCATAACCATCAATATCTTCATTTTGAAGAACTTCATTTGGATTTGGACGATCTACAAAACCAATTTTAGGTACAGGAATTTCAATCTGATTTTCCACAAAACGATTGCGGATTAACTCATGAATTTCATCTTTGACTTGTAAGTAGTTTGCTTGCATACACCACAGCGCAAATAAAATTTCAATGGAGGATTCTCCAAAGGCAGAAACAGTTACACGCGGTTTAGGATCTGCTAATACCAACGGGTAATCGTTGGCAACATCAATTAAAACTTCACGCACTTTATTGATGTTCTCATTAAAGTTAATTGCAACTGTAATCGACAATCGCCGTATCGGGAATTTTGATAGGTTATGTACAGGGGCACGAATCAATTGCTCATTTGGGAGGCGCACATAGACATTGTCCATGGTCAAAAGTTTTACTGAAAGTAAGTCAATCGAAATCACTTCACCTTCAATGGTATGTCCACGAATCAGGGTGATTTGAATCGTATCTCCAACTTCGAATGAACCTTCACCAATTAAAAATAAGCCACTGATTAAATTTGATGCAGAAGTTTGTGAGGCAAAACCCAATGCAACAGTTAAAATCCCTGCTGCGCCTAAAAATACGCTGAGTTTAAAGCCCGCTTCTTTTAAGCTAGCAATCACAAATAGTAAGAAAATAAAATAAAAAATACCTCTACGCCAAACCAATCGTTGATGCGCATTAAAGCGCGCACCTATGGTACGGATAAAGGTATTGGAAATGACACGTGCCAGCACAAAACCCACAAAGCAGAGGATCAGAGCAACAGCAATTTCACTTAAGCGGTCGACATTTACATTGGTAAAGATGCCTTTTAGGCTATTGGCAATGTCTTTGGGAATATTGGATTCAGCCATTTTTACCTCATCCCTTAGAAAAATGAATCAAACATATTGAACAAAGCGCCGCCTGGTGAGCGTGGCGGATGTACATAAATTACTTCGCCGGCTAAAGGTGGTGTACGGTTTTCAATTCTTACACGGGCAGGGCGGTCATTGCCTTCATACACGACCTTGATTTGTGATGTCCATAAACGCCCTGTACTTTCACTATAAAATAAAGGCAGTGCAGGAACAGGCACATTCATACGGTCAAATCGAAGCTGATGACTACTGACATTGTGGAAATCAATCGGTGTTACTGCACGAAAGGCACGTGGACGTAATAAATTTAATTCGGTACGACCATCGACTGAGGTGGCATAACACATTTCACCTGTGCGGTGATCAGGGCCAAACCATGTATCCTTAGGTAAAATTACAGGAATATCAAATAAGGGTTCTTTTTGGGCTTGCACAAAACCTGAAATCCACAGTGGTGTACTGATATAGAGTGTGCCGCGTTGACCTGCTGGAATATAAATTGGATCGACAGGACGAATCACCACAGAGCGGTCGGCTAAACGGGGCATGAGTTGAAATGCTTTATGGGTCTCGCGAAACATATAACGTTCAACATGTACAGGTTCTGGAAAACCAAAGTTTACATCATGGATTTTATGCCATTGCTGTTCATAGTCATATTGGAATTTTGGACGATAATATTCCAAGCGCCATTCTTGTAAACCACGAGTAATGCGCATCATCATAGAACCAAATTGCCATGCTTTGGATTGGTTCAATTCAAACAGTTGTTCTCCCCACCACTTTAAATCAGGGAGTTCTGGTTCCAGATGTTCTTTCTTTTTAGACAAATGTGTTTATCCCATTCATAAAATCATCATCAAATCTTTAACAAACAGACTTCACGCTGTCATGAGCATAGAGTACACTCAAAGCAATTTAAATCATTAATATAAGTTGTAATGCAAGTTCTCAAACAATTACAAATACCATATAGTTTTGCAAAACGGCATGGAGTGCTGTTGCGTTATGAAGGTGATCAAGTTTTTATTGTTCGCCGTCAGGATACCGCACAAATTGCGATTCAGGAAGCCCGCCGCTATCTCGGTCGTACAGCACAACATCAATTATGTAATGAAACTGAGTTTAATCACATGCTCAGTTCAAGCTATGCTGGTGAAACGGGCGAATCGCAACAGGTTGCAGCTGGTCTTGAAGATCACCCTGATCTATTGAGTCTGGCCGATCAGATTCCTGAAACTGAAGATCTGATGGATCAGGAAGATGATGCTCCAATCGTGCGACTCATCAATGCTTTATTGTCTGAAGCGATTCGAGTCGGGGCTTCAGATATTCATATTGAAGCCTTTGAAAAGAAATTATCTGTTCGCTTACGGGTAGATGGGCAATTGCGTGAAATCGTACAGCCTCGCCGTGAACTTGCGCCATTGTTGGTATCGCGTATTAAGGTTATGGCAAAACTCGATATTGCGGAAAAACGTATTCCACAAGATGGTCGTATTTCTTTACGTCTTGCAGGACGTGAAGTCGATGTCCGTGTTTCAACCTTGCCATCGTCGCATGGTGAACGTGTCGTTATGCGTTTGTTGGATAAACAAGCGGGTCGACTCAACATGACTCATTTGGGTTTAATGAAGCCTGACTATGAGCGGTTAACGCAATTGGTTCATCGTCCACATGGCATTATTCTAGTCACTGGCCCTACAGGTTCGGGTAAAACGACGACTTTGTATGCCGCGCTTTCTGATTTGAATGATGGTTCTAAAAATATCCTCACTGCTGAAGATCCAATTGAGTATCAACTTGAAGGGATTGGGCAGACTCAAGTGAATACCAAAGTGGATATGACCTTTGCCCGTGCGTTAAAAGCCATGCTTCGTCAAGATCCAGATGTGGTGATGGTGGGTGAGATTCGTGATTTGGAAACGGCTGAAATCGCAGTTCAAGCGTCTTTAACAGGTCACTTGGTTTTGTCTACACTACATACCAATACTGCAATTGGTGCTGTGACCCGTTTAAAAGATATGGGGATTGAACCCTTCTTATTATCCAGTTCATTGATTGGGGTAATTGCCCAGCGTTTAGTTCGGACATTGTGTTCTCATTGTCATACATGGCGTGAAGCAGATGACTTTGAAAAAGATGTGTTTAAACCTGTGAGTTTAGAATCGAATTTAAAACTGCCTGTGCCGAATGGTTGTGATTTTTGTTCCCATACGGGCTTTACAGGACGTACTGCGATTTATGAAATTGTACCGATTGATGAGCAGATGCGCCGTTTGATTCATGGTAATGCAGCAGAATATGAGCTTGAAGAATATGCACGTAAAGATGCAGGCTCAATTCGAGATGATGGTTTACGTAAAGTATTGGCGGGTAAAACCACAATGGAAGAAGTTTTACGGGTAACCAATGAAGCGGCTGAGTAAGCCTGATTCTTTAATAGTTTATATGTTATTTCCTAGCCCTTAATAATCGTTTATCAAAATAGATATTTAGCTAAAGCAGCTTTTTTTGATAAGTATTTATTTAGGGTATGGAAATTTATGTTTGGATTTTCGTCATCTCTAAATGAAAATCATCCTTGTTATGTTAACTTTTTTGTTCTTCAAATCTAAAATCATATGGAAATAGATCAGAATCATCTTTTGTACATTTCATAAAATGCCTAAAAACAGTTAATTCCACTGCCTCATTTAGTTCTAAGTCCTGTTGATTTAACTCTTCCGTGAGTTCTATTGTTGGAGAGTTTAGGTTAAATTTCCCTGTTACGTTATAGATGTAAGAGTTTTCTGTTTCAATATCTAATCTTAAATCGGTTCTCCATTGTGAATTACTTCCCCATCCTTGAGATAAGTCAAAGTATTTTCTATTTTTACGTCTGAATGCCCAATAAATTGAAGCCTTGTTTATTAAGTTTAAATTGAATTTATCTGGATTGAGTAAAATTTTCACACCAGCTTTTTTTATCATTAAATTATTTAGTTTTACAGCAGGAAAGTTACACTCAATAATTTCGAAATCATTCATTCCTATTTGTGCTTCTATTATTTCACAATTAAAAGGTTTGAATGAAAAGGGTGTAGTTATTTCAAGACCAAGAAGGTTATTAAATTCAATGTATTCCGATACTGTAATTCTTGGTCCTTTCCAATCAGAATCATCAGCATCATTGTCAGTTTGAAAAGGAAGTGTCAGTAGGTCTAATACACGAGATAATGCATAAAGCTCCCAAATATCTTCTTGCAATAATTCATTTTTTCTACCACTTATTTTGTTGGATATATTCGAAATATAATTCTTATAGTCATTTTCAACAATCCATTTTTTAATTACAGATTCAAAAAAATCTTCAGCTTTAAAGTCTAATATTGTTTCAAAGTATAATATTTTTTCAAAGTCTAATATTTTAAAATATAAATCTTTAATACTAAGTGCCATTGTTTACCCTAAGATTTAGATACATAAAATTATACAGAACATTTTTTTAGCGAATAAATATACTTGGGTGAAAATTCAAACTGATTTAAATAGCTTTGTAAATTACCCCTACCTAAAAATAAATTTATACTTCTAGGTAGGTTTTATCATAACATTAAACAATCACATTTAATGTCACATCAATATTGCCACGAGTCGCATTTGAATATGGGCAAACAATATGTGCAGCATCTACTAATTTCTGTGCTTCTTCTTGCTCTAAACCTTCTAAGTGAATATTTAAAGTCACTTGAATACCAAAACCAGTAGCGATTGGACCAATACCAACATCACCTTCGATATAAACATCTGGAGTAATTTTTAAATGATCACGGTTGGCAACAAATTTCATCGCACCAAGGAAGCAAGCAGAATAACCTGCTGCAAAAAGTTGTTCAGGATTGGTACCACCACCAGCACCACCCATTTCTTTAGGCACTGCTAATTTAACATCTAAAATTCCGTCTGATGATGTTGCACGACCATCACGACCGCCAGTTGCTTTTGCATGTGCTGTATAAACCACTTTTTCTAAAGACATCGGAAATCATCCATTTTTGATTGTGTTCAATTATATCGTATACGATATAAATATTTAAACAAGTAGCGTTTGTGTAAAATTTGATAACTTTATTTTGAAATGTTTTCGCGTAAGTTTGAAAGAAGATCTTTCAATTGAGTAATGCTGTCTAAATCACAGGCACTGGCTTGAGCAACTTGTAGTGGAATATTCACGGCTTTTAATTTTAGTGCATGACCTGCAGCTGTTAGGCTGATAATCACTTGACGTTCATCTTTCGTAGAGCGTTCGCGGTTAACAATACCATTACTTTGTAATTTTTTGAGTAAGGGGGTAAGCGTAGATGATTCTAAAAAGAGTTTTTCACCGATTTCAGACACAGTTAGACCATCTTTTTCCCAAAGCACTAACATAACTAAATACTGTGGATAGGTCAGTCCGAGTGGTGTGAGTAATTTACGATAAAGTTGATTTAATGCTAAGTTTGTAGAGTAAACAAGAAAGCAGAGTTGATGATCAAGATTTAAGTTTGAATAGTCTTGTTGCATGCTTGTCTCGTGAAGATATTACGCCTCACAAGTATAACGTTGTTTTGTCTTGTTCAGGAAATAAAAGTCATTAATGGCAATACAAGGCTTAGAATGACATCAATTTGCGATGTTGCATTAAAGGCATTAATTCACGAATTGAGCGCTGCTCATTCAAATCAAAAGGAACCGTCATCAATTGCGCGCCTTCTGCATCTGTAATCGCTAAAATCTGCCCACGACTATTGGTTGCGCCAGCATGTCCCCAAGTTTGACGTTTTTCACCATGCCAACCTTGTTGTGCTGCACCTAAAACATGACATTGACTGTCCATTGCACGAGCTTGAAGTAATAACTGCCAATGCATTTGACCTGTGGTATAGGTAAATGCAGCTGGTGCAGTCAAAATATTTGCACCTTGCGCTCTCAAGGTGAGTGCAAGTTCTGGAAAACGTAAGTCGTAGCAAACCATCAAACCGATTTGTCCAAAAGGTGTTTTCGCGACAACAATATCACTGCCTGGTTCAAAAAACTGAGATTCTTGATACCCACCAACAGCATCACCCACTTGTACATCAAACAAGTGGATTTTGTCATAACGTGCTTCAGTGCCTTCAGGACTGATACATAGGCTGACAGTACGAACTCGACCGTCAGCAATAATTGAACCATCTGGACGGAAAGGGCAAGGCAATGTCCCTGCAACAATCCATATTTGATAATGATGTGCTAGGTTTTCTAAACGCTTTTGAATTTCTTCAAAACGTGCAGCAGTTTCCCGTTGTTTACCTGCGGCAAAGCAGACAAAGTTTTCAGGAAACACAATCAAAGATGCGCCATCAGCTTTACTTTGTTGTATCAACGACTCAATGACACTGAAGTTTGCTTCAATGTCATTTTGAGAGTTCATTTGAACAACGGAAAGTAAAGTCATGGGCTATCCCTGATAAAGCAATTTTGAAATTATTAAGCGTTTTGCTGGTTTGAAGATACACATTCCATTGTATCTTGCTGCTTTTCAAGTTGTTTAACTAATGGCTCGAACATATTTTGGTTGTTTTCATTGAGCTTCATTAATGTTTTGTGTGCATCGAGAACGGTACACAGCATTGTGCTGTGATTAACATTATCGTCAATCAAAGCATTGGTGCACACTTGAGGGTCACCACAGTAATTTAAAATGACAAAAACCTGCCCTAAGCCCATGCTATTGGCTAGAGTGGTAATATCTGGATTTGTGGACAGCATCACCGCCTGGATGTGGTGTACTTGTTTCAACTTTAAGCCAAGCTTGGCAAGTATTCCAAGAACTGTACTATCAATAAATGTGGTTTGGGTTAAATCAACAATTGCGCCAATGACGTTTTTCTGTTGTTCAATCCTTGCCAAAAGTTTGTCTAAACTAATACAAGATTGGGCTCGCACTTCACCAATAAGTTTGAAAATATGCGTTCCATTCAAGCTTGCATATTCAACATGACCTGTTGACATATAAATGCCATTTGCAGAGAAGGATAGGAAAATTATCACATAGCGCAAGTCTATACTCAAGCGTTTGCGTATAGGTTATTAGTCTAATTTATTATATGTATTTGATTATATTGTTAATTCATTCTGCGGAGACTGAGGATTGCAATGTCATCTGCTACATGTTCTGGTGCGCGGAATGATTGATTTTGCAAATGATAGACCAATTGTGAGAACTGTTCATTCAAACCACCTGAGAATGGTTCAAGGGCACCATCAGAACAAATAATGAACCGCGCATGCTTGGTTAATGTACATTGGAATTCTTCAACCTCTAAGTCTTCTGTGAGTCCTAAAGGAAAACTGCTGGTATTCAAGACACGAGGGGCTTGGTTGGGTTCAAAAATGATGGGGGGAGGGTAATGTCCCGCACTTGACCATTTTAAAGCATGCGTTTCTAGATTTAGAATGCCAGCTAACATTGTGATGTGTTTTTCAATGTTTTCTTGAACCAGCATACCATTGAGTTTTTTAATCAATTCTCTTGGTGTTTTCGAGCGACCATGAAAGGCAGCCATCCAAGATGTCAGTAAAGAGCTGGTTACCCCATGGCCCGACACATCGGCCAAATAGAACATGATTTCTTTATCACTGATTTTCCAGTAGTCATACCAGTCACCAGACAAATACGCAGAAGGCTGGAAAAGCGTTTCAACTTTATAATTTTGCAATTCAATTGGATTTGGAAGAAGTTTCTTTTGTAGTTCTGCGGCAGAAGGTAGGTCACGGCTATCTTGATTACGTTTATATTGCGCATCAATTTTTAATAAAGAATCTTCAAGATTGGCTGGAAGCTTGGTCCAGATCCAACCAGCAAGGGCGCCAAGTTCCCATGCTTGAGAAAGTTCGCTTCCTTCATTTTCTTGTGCAATGACAATGGTAGGTAAAGCCCATTGGTATTGTAAAAAATCGTGGACGTCTGCAATTGCAATAATTGTTGGATCATAACGATGAATGTCTTCAATGGTAATCATCTGCAAGCTAGGAAGCGTATCTAATACTTGTTCTAAGCTTGAAATTTGGCGACTGGGTTGAATGAAATACATAGAAGAAATGAATGATCCTTAATCGGTATAAAAGCATTATCCAGTAGATTTACTATAGATGACACCACAATGCTAGTAAAACCATATGAATTACTAGCAAATAAGTTTAACAAAATATTGTGGTTATTTGTCTGCGTTTGTATCAGTAGGATGATTGCTGTCGTCCTCATCATCATCTACAAATGCGACAGCTTCCTGCCCACGGCCTTTTTTCTCAGCAATTTGGAATGCTAAACGTTGTAAATAGATATCGCGAATTGCTGAGTAACGATCACCTTGCAATACACTTTCAACATCTAGAAGTTTAGAACGGGTATTAATCCCACCTAAAGCACGATTACCCCAGATTAAACCTGTTTGATGATTGTTATCCATTGGATAGGTAAGCGGATTGGCATAACCTTCAGCAACATAATCAACTGAGTGACGAAGTGTGCTTGGTCCTAAGATAGGCAGCATGACATAAGGGCCACTTGGAATACCGTAGTAACCTAATGTGGTACCCAAGCTTTCTTCTTCAGTTGCTAAACCTAAGCGAGTTGCAGGATCAGCTAAACCTAAAGAGCTCACAGTGTTAATGGTAAAACGACCTAGAGACTTGGCTGCACGACTAAAGCGCCCTTGAGCAAGTTGGTTGACCGCATTCCATGGTTCACTCAAGTTTTTACGAAATAAACTATATGAAGAACGTACATCACCAGGCACTTTTGCTTTGTACTGAACAGCAATAGGTCGAGCAACATTACGGTCGATCATGTCATTAAATGCATAAATTTCACGGTTCAATGGTTGTAGTGGATCTTTTACAGCATCTGGTTGTGCTGCATTGGCATTCACTTTTAAGTCATTTTTTGTGATGTTTTTAAGCTCTCTAAGGGCTTCAATTCTTGGGTGTTTAGAAGCTGCTTCGTTTTCTAGTGCTGAAGAATTCTCTTGAGACGACTTATCATCTGAATCAGAGTTTGTAGAAACAGCATTGTCCGAATTCTCTTGAGCAGATAATTCGTCTTGAGCAAATACATGGCTAGTCAGACCAATGCTAAGTAAACAAGCCCAAAGTACATGATAAGGACGCATAGAATTCCTTGAAATATTCTTAAAGTAAAAGTAGTCGATAACGATATAGCTATATTAAAGACTTCATAATCGTATTCTAACAGTAGTTATTGCATATGTATTAAAGCAAATTTGATTAAAAAGTGTGAATAAATATGATAAACGAACATTATTTGTTCGAACAATTAAAATAATTAAAAAAAGGGGTTGTGTTGGATTGGGAATGCTGTAGAATGCACATCCATCGGCGGTGATGTTAAATAAAACTTCTGATAAATCAGGCACTTGATTAAGTTGTTAAGATTTCGAATTGAGATTTTAAGATGATGTTAGGGTTGGGTTTGTTAGAAAAAATAATTAACATTATTGATTGACTTTTTAGAGATAGAGAGTAGTATAGCCGACCTAGCTTGATGCTGACGAAGCATTGAGAAGATCATTAAGAGAATATGAAGAACAACTTGTGTGGATTTTTACTGATTGATTGATCGAAATATTATCATTGATTGATTGGTTTAAATTACTCGAAGTTTATTTGAGAGAATTTGTCAGTACATTGATGAGCCAGAATTGTGACCTTAAGTCACTAATGATTTTTAACTGAAGAGTTTGATCATGGCTCAGATTGAACGCTGGCGGCAGGCTTAACACATGCAAGTCGAGCGGGGGAGATTGCTTCGGTGATTGACCTAGCGGCGGACGGGTGAGTAATACTTAGGAATCTGCCTATTAATGGGGGACAACATCTCGAAAGGGATGCTAATACCGCATACGCCCTACGGGGGAAAGCAGGGGATCACTTGTGACCTTGCGTTAATAGATGAGCCTAAGTCGGATTAGCTAGTTGGTGGGGTAAAGGCCTACCAAGGCGACGATCTGTAGCGGGTCTGAGAGGATGATCCGCCACACTGGGACTGAGACACGGCCCAGACTCCTACGGGAGGCAGCAGTGGGGAATATTGGACAATGGGGGGAACCCTGATCCAGCCATGCCGCGTGTGTGAAGAAGGCCTTATGGTTGTAAAGCACTTTAAGCGAGGAGGAGGCTCCTGTAGTTAATACCTACAGTGAGTGGACGTTACTCGCAGAATAAGCACCGGCTAACTCTGTGCCAGCAGCCGCGGTAATACAGAGGGTGCGAGCGTTAATCGGATTTACTGGGCGTAAAGCGTGCGTAGGCGGCTTTTTAAGTCGGATGTGAAATCCCCGAGCTTAACTTGGGAATTGCATTCGATACTGGGAAGCTAGAGTATGGGAGAGGATGGTAGAATTCCAGGTGTAGCGGTGAAATGCGTAGAGATCTGGAGGAATACCGATGGCGAAGGCAGCCATCTGGCCTAATACTGACGCTGAGGTACGAAAGCATGGGGAGCAAACAGGATTAGATACCCTGGTAGTCCATGCCGTAAACGATGTCTACTAGCCGTTGGGGCCTTTGAGGCTTTAGTGGCGCAGCTAACGCGATAAGTAGACCGCCTGGGGAGTACGGTCGCAAGACTAAAACTCAAATGAATTGACGGGGGCCCGCACAAGCGGTGGAGCATGTGGTTTAATTCGATGCAACGCGAAGAACCTTACCTGGTCTTGACATAGTAAGAACTTTCCAGAGATGGATTGGTGCCTTCGGGAACTTACATACAGGTGCTGCATGGCTGTCGTCAGCTCGTGTCGTGAGATGTTGGGTTAAGTCCCGCAACGAGCGCAACCCTTTTCCTTATTTGCCAGCACTTCGGGTGGGAACTTTAAGGATACTGCCAGTGACAAACTGGAGGAAGGCGGGGACGACGTCAAGTCATCATGGCCCTTACGACCAGGGCTACACACGTGCTACAATGGTCGGTACAAAGGGTTGCTACCTAGCGATAGGATGCTAATCTCAAAAAGCCGATCGTAGTCCGGATTGGAGTCTGCAACTCGACTCCATGAAGTCGGAATCGCTAGTAATCGCGGATCAGAATGCCGCGGTGAATACGTTCCCGGGCCTTGTACACACCGCCCGTCACACCATGGGAGTTTGTTGCACCAGAAGTAGGTAGTCTAACCGTAAGGAGGACGCTTACCACGGTGTGGCCGATGACTGGGGTGAAGTCGTAACAAGGTAGCCGTAGGGGAACCTGCGGCTGGATCACCTCCTTAACGAAAGATTGACGATTGGTAAGAATCCACAACAAGTTGTTCTTCATTGATGTATCTGAGGGTCTGTAGCTCAGTTGGTTAGAGCACACGCTTGATAAGCGTGGGGTCACAAGTTCAAGTCTTGTCAGACCCACCAAGTCTACTGAACACAGAAGAGCAGATATATTAAGATCTTAAGCTGGGGACTTAGCTTAGTTGGTAGAGCGCCTGCTTTGCACGCAGGAGGTCAACGGTTCGACTCCGTTAGTCTCCACCACTAATTAAAGACTAAGTGATTACAGAACTTAGTAAGCCGATAGCTTATTAAGTTCTGTGATTTATCACAGTTAACTACTTGCTGACGAGGCGGTAGTGAATCATTAACAGAATATATTTGAGTTGAAATAATTGTTTAAACTCGTTTTAGTTGATGTTAGCAAGTAATTGTTAATGTTGAATGAAATGAGCACTAGCGATAAAACTGAATCAAGCGTTTTGGTATATGAATTAAATTGAAGCTGTATGGTGATTAAATTCACAGGCAACAAATAGAAGTGATTAAGTTCACATTGTTGATCCTCCTTGTAGGGATTAACGACTGTTTGGGGTTGTATAGTCAAGTAATTAAGTGCATGTGGTGGATGCCTTGGCAGTCAGAGGCGATGAAAGACGTAATAGCCTGCGATAAGCTTCGGGGAGGCGGCAAATATCCTGTGATCCGGAGATTTCTGAATGGGGAAACCCACTTACCATAAGGTAGGTATCGCATGATGAATACATAGTCATGCGAGGCGAACGAGGGGAAGTGAAACATCTCAGTACCCTTAGGAAAAGAAATCAATTGAGATTCCCTCAGTAGCGGCGAGCGAACGGGGATCAGCCCATTAAGTTATATGTGTTTTAGCGGAAAGCTCTGGGAAGTGCTACCGTAGAGGGTGATAGTCCCGTACACGAAAGGGCACATATAATGATGACGAGTAGGGCGAGGCACGTGAAACCTTGTCTGAATATGGGGGGACCATCCTCCAAGGCTAAATACTCCTGACTGACCGATAGTGAACCAGTACCGTGAGGGAAAGGCGAAAAGAACCCCTGTGAGGGGAGTGAAATAGATCCTGAAACCGCATGCATACAAGCAGTGGGAGCCGACTTGTTCGGTGACTGCGTACCTTTTGTATAATGGGTCAGCGACTTATATTCAGTAGCAAGGTTAACCGCATAGGGGAGCCGTAGAGAAATCGAGTCTTAATAGGGCGTTTAGTTGCTGGGTATAGACCCGAAACCGGGTGATCTATCCATGAGCAGGTTGAAGGTTGGGTAACACTAACTGGAGGACCGAACCCACTGTCGTTGAAAAGCCAGGGGATGACTTGTGGATAGGGGTGAAAGGCTAATCAAACTCGGTGATAGCTGGTTCTCCCCGAAAGCTATTTAGGTAGCGCCTCGGACGAATACCATAGGGGGTAGAGCACTGTTTCGGCTAGGGGGTCATCCCGACTTACCAAACCGATGCAAACTCCGAATACCTATGAGTACTATCCGGGAGACAGACTGCGGGTGCTAACGTCCGTAGTCAAGAGGAAAACAATCCAGACCGCCAGCTAAGGCCCCCAAATTATAGTTAAGTGGGAAACGATGTGGGAAGGCATAGACAGCTAGGAGGTTGGCTTAGAAGCAGCCACCCTTTAAAGAAAGCGTAATAGCTCACTAGTCGAGTCGGCCTGCGCGGAAGATGTAACGGGGCTAAAACTATATGCCGAAGCTGCGGATGTATACTATGTATACGTGGTAGGGGAGCGTTCTGTAAGCCGATGAAGGTGTATTGAGAAGTATGCTGGAGGTATCAGAAGTGCGAATGCTGACGTGAGTAACGACAAAACGGGTGAAAAACCCGTTCGCTGAAAGACCAAGGGTTCCAGTCCAACGTTAATCGGGGCTGGGTGAGTCGACCCCTAAGGCGAGGCCGAGAGGCGTAGTCGATGGGAAATTGGTTAATATTCCAATACTTCTGTGTAATGCGATGAGAGGACGGAGAAAGTTAAGTCAGCCTGGCGTTGGTTGTCCAGGTGAAAGGCAGTAGGCATGCATCTTAGGCAAATCCGGGGTGCTCTATGCTGAGAGCTGATAGCAAGCTAGTTTACTAGCGAAGTGGCTGATACTATGCTTCCAGGAAAAGTCTCTAAGCTTCAGTTACACAGGAATCGTACCCTAAACCGACACAGGTGGTCAGGTCGAGTAGACCAAAGCGCTTGAGAGAACTCTGCTGAAGGAACTAGGCAAAATGGTACCGTAACTTCGGGAGAAGGTACGCTGCTGACGGTGATAGGACTTGCTCCTTGAGCTATTGGCAGCCACAGAAACCAGGCCCCTGCAACTGTTTATTAAAAACATAGCACTCTGCAAACACGAAAGTGGACGTATAGGGTGTGATGCCTGCCCGGTGCTGGAAGGTTAATTGATGGGGTTAGCGTAAGCGAAGCTCTTGATCGAAGCCCCAGTAAACGGCGGCCGTAACTATAACGGTCCTAAGGTAGCGAAATTCCTTGTCGGGTAAGTTCCGACCTGCACGAATGGCATAATGATGGGGGCGCTGTCTCCAGCAGAGGCTCAGTGAAATCGAAATCGCCGTGAAGATGCGGTGTACCCGCGGCTAGACGGAAAGACCCCGTGAACCTTTACTGCAGCTTGACATTGAACTTTGATCTTACTTGTGTAGGATAGGTGGGAGGCTTTGAAGTAGTGACGCCAGTTGCTATGGAGCCATCCTTGAAATACCACCCTGGTAATATTGAGGTTCTAACTCTGTCCCGTTATCCGGGACGAGGACCATGTCTGGTGGGTAGTTTGACTGGGGCGGTCTCCTCCTAAAGAGTAACGGAGGAGTACGAAGGTGCGCTCAGCGTGGTCGGAAATCACGCGTAGAGTATAAAGGCAAAAGCGCGCTTAACTGCGAGACCCACAAGTCGAGCAGGTACGAAAGTAGGTCTTAGTGATCCGGTGGTTCTGTATGGAAGGGCCATCGCTCAACGGATAAAAGGTACTCTGGGGATAACAGGCTGATACCGCCCAAGAGTTCATATCGACGGCGGTGTTTGGCACCTCGATGTCGGCTCATCTCATCCTGGGGCTGAAGCAGGTCCCAAGGGTATGGCTGTTCGCCATTTAAAGAGGTACGCGAGCTGGGTTTAGAACGTCGTGAGACAGTTCGGTCCCTATCTACCGTGGGCGTTGGAAATTTGAGAGGATCTGCTCCTAGTACGAGAGGACCAGAGTGGACGAACCTCTGGTGTACCGGTTGTGACGCCAGTCGCATCGCCGGGTAGCTATGTTCGGAAGGGATAACCGCTGAAAGCATCTAAGCGGGAAGCCTACCTCAAGATAAGATTTCCCTAGGACTTTATGTCCTCTAAAGAGCCGTTGAAGACTACGACGTTGATAGGTTGGATGTGGAAGTGCGGTGACGCATGAAGCTGACCAATACTAATTGCTCGTGAGGCTTGACTATACAACACCCAAGCAGTTGTATACGAAGCATCATTTGATTCATAAAAGATCAAACATACTTGATTTAGTTGTAAAGCTAGTTAAACTATTCAACTCAAATGTTCTGTTAAACTCATTTGGTACGAAGTAAGGCATTTAAATAAGACCCGAACAAGTCCATAACAGTTTGCTGGCGACAATAGCAAGAGTGAACCACCTGATCCCTTCCCGAACTCAGAAGTGAAACCTCTTAGCGCTGATGGTAGTGTGGGGTTACCCATGTGAGAGTAAGTCATCGCCAGCTTTTAAATCTAAAACACCCCGATCTCTAACGAGAGCGGGGTGTTTTTTTATGGGTGGTGTTTATCGGGAAGAAAAGTTTAGATACATTCGTGAAATTTTAAACAGATAATCAATATAAATAAGTAAATCAATGGTCAGCTTTGCTATATTTTAGGCAGTAGATTTCAGTTAAAATCACTAAAATAAAAAAAGTAGAAACATTATGTATAAGAAAACAGCAGTGCCGACAATTTATGAAAATTCTGAAACCAATGCATTTGAAGGAAAAGTTATTTGGTCACCTTTAAAGTCTATTTGGGTAATGATGATGTATCTTTTTGGAATTTATGGTGTTTTATTTTTATCATCCATTGAAAACTTTCTAGTATTTTTAATTAGTTCTGCGATTACACTATGCCTTGGGCATTCATTAGGAATGCATCGTCGCTTGATTTATCAAAGCTATGAATGTCCTAAATGGCTGGAATATTTATTTGTACATTTTGGTGTCATTGTCGGATTAGCTGGTCCTTTTGGTATGGTGAGGACACATGATATTCGTGATTGGGCACAACGCCAACCTAAGTGTCATCCATATTTTTCTCATCAAAGTTCTTTTCTAAAAGATGGTTTTTGGCAAATACATTGCGATATCGTTTTAAAACATCCCCCTATATTTAAAGAAGAATCTATTCTCGATACTCAATTTTATCGTTTTATGGAAAAAACGTGGATGTTACAGCAATTGCCTTTGGCACTTATTCTATATCTTATAGGAGGGGTAGAATGGGTTATTTGGGAAACTTGTTTGCGTGTTGCAATTTCCGTCACAGGGCATTGGCTGATTGGATATTTTGCTCATAATTCAGGCCATCGTTCGTGGCATGTTAACGGTGCAGGCGTACAAGGCTATAACATTAAATTTTGTGGCTTAATCACTATGGGAGAGTGTTGGCATAATAATCACCATGCATTCCCTGGTTCAGCAAAACTAGGATTGGAAAAAGGTCAATCTGATCCTGGTTGGTGGGTATTAATAATATTAAGTAAAATTGGATTAGTTAAAAATCTAAAACTAGTTGCTGATTTAGAAGAACGGCAAGAGCTTGTACCTTATCATCAAAGAGCTGACGAACAATGCTAATCAAAAAAGCACTATCAAACACTTTTTTGATTTAAGCTCTATGCGTAAAATTCACTATCTACATTATAGGTGGTGATTATCAATCCAATAAACTCATGACATCATCTTCAGATAATTTCACTTCATTTTCATGATCAATACTTAGAATAGATTTGGCAAGATCAGCTTTATTTTTCTGTAATGCTAAAATCTTTTCTTCAATACTTTGGTTGGTAATCAACTTATAAACAAATACAGGTTTATCTTGACCGATACGCCATGCACGATCAGAGGCTTGATCTTCAGCCGCTGGGTTCCACCAAGGGTCATAATGAATCACTGTATCAGCAGCAGTGAGATTAAGCCCTACACCGCCTGCCTTTAAGCTGATGAGGAAAACAGGAATATCGCCTGCTTGGAATGCCGTGATCACTTCATCACGTTTCTTGGTTTGTCCAGTAAGTTTTACATTTCGGATATTTAAGGTTTTTAAATGCTCTTCAATGAGTTGTAGCATCGTGGTGAATTGAGAGAAGATTAAAATCTTGCGTCCTTCCTCAACCATATCTTGAACCATTTCCAATAAATGATCTAATTTTGCTGATTCAACATTTTGATTTTTGACTTGATCAAGCTGTAAAAGGCTTGGATGGCAGCAAACTTGTCGAAGCTTAAGCAATGCACTTAAAATTTGAATCTGGCTACGATGGAAGCCTTTAGCTGCAATCAACTCACGAATATTCTTTTGCATTGTTGCACGAACAGCTTCGTAGAGCTTAGATTGCTGTTCATTCATATCAATATTGACTTCAATCGTGGTTTTTTCAGGAAGCTCTTTCGCCACCTCTGTTTTTAAACGACGCAACATAAACGGTTTAATACGAGAAATGAGTTTGGTTTTAACCTGAATATCTGCATGTTTCTCGATAGGATTGCGATATTTTTTATTAAACAGTTCCTGACTATATAAAAAACCAGGCATTAAGAAATGGAACAATGACCATAACTCACCCAAATGGTTTTCCATCGGTGTACCAGTTAAGCATAGACGATGTTTTGCTTTGATTTGTCGTACCACTTGAGAGGCTTTGGCACGTGGATTCTTAATGTTTTGCGCTTCATCCAAAATCAATAAATGATATTGATAGGGCAGTAAAAATTCTTCATCACGGCCCAAAAGCGGGTAGGTACTCAACACAATATCTACGTTTTTAATCTCTTGAAAATGCTCGACTCGATCATGTCCTTGTAAGACCAAAACTTTTAATTCAGGGGTGAATTTCTCAGCTTCTTTACGCCAGTTATGCATTAAAGAGGTTGGTGCAATAATCAAGGCTGGGCGTTGATTTAATCGGCCTGCCTGCTTTTCTAATAGAATATGCGCAAGTGTTTGTGCTGTTTTACCGAGTCCCATATCATCGGCAAGGATACCGCCATGTTCAGTTTCACGTAAAAACTGTAGCCATGCTAAACCTTGTTGTTGATATGGGCGTAGTTCGCCTTGGAAGCCTTGTGGTGTACAGATTTGATCTTGATAACTATTTTGAAGCTTTTCAGCAAATATTTTCAGGCGTTCGTTGGTGCGCCAAGGCATGCCCAAATGATGCTGTAAATCTAAGAATTGAGCGGCATCGTATTGATCTAATGTTGCAGATTCAGGATGTCGTAAAATTTCTTTTAAATAGATCAGAATGGGCTTAATTTCTTGATTTCTAAGCGCCAGTTGTGTTTGAGCTTCTTTTAAATGAACAATTAAGAAGCTGTCACTGTCCATTTTTTCAATATAGTCATCTTCTAAAAGATGTGGATTATGCTGTATCGCATAGCCAAGAAGATCAATCAGGTTATAGGTGTTGCCATTCATATCCTGAATCGTCGCACCGACATTAAACCAGTCTTGTTTTTTTTCAGATTCGTTCAATGAGAGCTGCAGGTTTTGTGTTGCACTTAAATTGAACTGACTATCTAGGGTATGTTCAACTTTCCAGCCGAGACCTTCGATTTTATTTTCAGGAACCAGCTGCTCAACCCAAGCCATGGGATCTGCATAAACAATTGAGTTTTCAGTGATGTCATCAAAAGCAGGGCGTTTACTCTTTGGTAGCTTGCTAATCCGTTGCATGGATTTAACTGAATGAATTAATTCATCAATATGTTTCTTTTCAGCAACTAAATCGCGTTGTTGGCGAACCGCTTTTTCATCAATATTGATAATGAAACTGTCATCAGGGAAACCCGCTTTAATTCGTCCAGCTGAGTATTCAAATTCAATTTCAGCAATTGCATAATGATGCATATGACCAAGACGATCATATTGCGGATGTGTTCCAAAACGTAAAATAGGTGTGGGTTTACCTTTTAATATTTCTATACTTTGTGTAAATGGCGCTTGAGGTAAATCTTCAAAAAATGCATAGGGTTGAATCACTTGCTCAAATTCAGCCATTAACTCCACAGGCATTTGTGGCATATTTAGCAATTCTTCGATCATTTCACTAGAATATAAAGACTCAAGTACACCGACTTGGTTTTTAAGGGTATCGAGATAACTTAATGGATGAGAATGAATAATATAAATTTGTTCAGCATGGTCAGGTGGAATTTCTAGATGATTTTCATCAAAAAATTGTGCTTTAAGTTTCTCTGTTTGTTGTTCTGTACGCGTTTGCCAGTTGAATTCAATTTTATAAGCTTGATCAGACCATGTTAAAGGTAATCTTTGTACATCTAGTGCGTAACAAGCGCTACTTTGAATAGCCGTTCTTAGGTGTTCTTGATAGATTCCTGAAATATCCCATGACGCTGGATAAAAATGAACATCGCTAAAATTTAGCTTAGCGAAAAAGTACAAATGACTAAAGATTTTCTTTTCTTCTTTGCTCACTTTAAGACGTTCATTTAATACATTGTCATAGCTGGTATAGAGCGCGGTATCTCTAATTTTTCCATCTTTGTTACGACGAACTTTAAAAACACTAAGTTGTAATTTGGCGGTGTTATTTTTTGGTTGGAAAATATAAATTAGTTGGTGCTGTACTGGCGTTTCAGTGCGTTGAACTTGTGCCAATTGTTGTTTAAATTGAGCGAGCCAAGCTTTTGCCGTGGTGTGGGTAGAACTATTTGTTGTGGTTTGAGCTTGGTCTAATGGGTTTAGTTTTTGACGTGCAGCTGGGTTGGAAAGTTGTTGATCATAAAAATAACGTGCAAGTGCAGCCGAATGCTTACAATCGTAACCAACAGGGCAACTACAGTCGGTATCCACAATTTTATTGGTTAAAGGATTATAGATAACAGCCGTTTCATAATAATCCGTTCCCTGAATTTGTGCTTCGATGACTAAATTATCCCGATCAGGGTAGACCTCTAAGGATTTTAGATCAATTTTTTTGACATAACTCAAGCTTCTTTGAATGGTTGCAGGGTTAAAACGTGATAAAAATTGATTCAATGTCGCCATTATTTATAGAGCTAAAAATTAAAAGGAAATTACTAACAGTGTAACGGATTTTTGATCATGAATCTGAAATTAATATATGAGTTTTGATCAAAAATGACATGTTTTTAAATACAAATTGATCGTTTCTGCAACTTTAAATTAAATAAAATCTGTCAGTATAAGTTTTTCAAAATAATGCTGGGAAGCAAATCAAGATGAAGCATAATCCAATTTACTATACAGATCAGCATTTTGCATTTGCAGATTCCATTCGAAAGTTTGTTCAAAAAGAATTAATGCCACATATCAATCAATGGGAAGAGGCAGAAACCTTTCCAAAAGAACTTTATAAAAAAGCCGCAGATATCGGCTTATTGGGGATAGGCTTTGACGAAAACTATGGGGGAATTCCAGAAACCGATGCTTTTCATGTGTTGTTGTCTTCGATTGAGTTAGCCAAAACAGGTTCAGGTGGTTTATGTGCCTCCTTATTGTCACACTCGATTGGCGCACCTCCAATCAATCATTTTGCTTCAGATGAGATTAAACAAACTGTACTGACTCAAATCTTGGCAGGCGAAAAAATTTCAGCGTTGGCGATTACTGAACCCACGGGTGGGTCTGATGTAGCAGCACTTAAAACCAAAGCTGTACGGGATGGTCAAGACTATATTGTCAGTGGAGAAAAAACCTTTATTACATCGGGCATTCGTGCGGATTATTATACCGTTGCGGTACGTACAGATCCTGATGCCAAAGGCCCGAATGGTATCTCGATGTTATTGATGGATGCTCATAGTGATGGCATAAGCAAATCAAAACTCGACAAAATGGGATGGTGGGCTTCGGATACGGCCCATCTCCATTTTGATCAAGTTCGTGTTCCTGCAAGCAATTTGTTGGGGGCAGAAAATATGGGTTTCCTTGTGATTATGAATAACTTCAATATGGAGCGGTTTTTTCTTGCTGCCAGTAGTTATGGTTTTGCATTAGCCTGTTATGAAGAAGCATTGGAATGGGCACAAGAACGAAAAACCTTTGGTAAACGTTTAGTTGATCATCAAGTGGTTCGGCATAAATTAGTCGATATGGCGACTCGCTTAACCACAACACTTGCTTTGTTGGAGGATACTGCTTATCGCTTAGGGAAGCCTGAAATGCAGGGCAATGAGTTGATTGCGCAAATCTGTATGCTTAAAAATGTGGCCACTCAAACTATGCAATTTTGTGCCGATGCAGCTGTACAAACTTTAGGGGGCATGGGCTTTATGCGAGGCACCAAGTCTGAACGGATTTACCGTGATGTTAAAGTCAATATGATTGGTGGTGGGGCGGAAGAAATTATGAAAGACCTCGCGAGTCGTCAATTGGGCTATTAGAATATCGAGAATGGATTAAACTAGAACTGTACACAATAAATCGCAATAAAAATAAGCAGGGAACAACAAGATATGGATCATTTAAATAACCCGATTTACTACACCGCTGAGCATCGTGCATTTGCAGACAGTGTGAAGAAATTTGTTGAAAAAGAGATTTCTCCTTTTGTCAATGAATGGGATGAGGCTGAAACTTTTCCTCGTGCGCTTTATCAAAAGGCTGCTGCAATTGGTCTATTGGGTTTAGGCTTTGATGATGAGCATGGAGGAATCTCAGATGCAGATGCATTTCATGTATTCTTAGCCGCAGTTGAAACAGCCAAAGCAGGCTCTGGTGGCGTACATATTTCTTTGATGATTCATACCATTGGTACACCACCAATTCATCATTTTGCCCAGCCGCATATTCGTGACAAGGTGATGCCACAAATTATTTCAGGCGAAAAAATTTCTGCACTTGCGATTACTGAACCAAGCGGCGGTTCTGATGTTGCTGCATTACAAACCAAAGCAATCCGCGAAGGTGATTTTTATTTGGTCAGTGGTGAAAAAACCTTTATTACTTCAGGTATGCGCGCAGATTATTATACGGTAGCGGTGAGAACCGATCCTGAAAATAAAGGTGCGAGTGGTATTTCGATGTTATTGGTTGATGCACATAGTGATGGCATCACTAAATCACCTTTAAAGAAAATGGGTTGGTGGGCATCAGATACTGCTCATTTGCATTTTGACCAAGTGAAAGTTCCTGTAGAAAATCTTCTTGGTGAAGAAAATGCAGGCTTTAAGGTCATTATGAAAAACTTCAATATGGAACGCTTTTGGTTGGCCTCTATGGCCTATGGTTACGCCTTGGTCTGTTATCAAGAAGCTTTAGAGTGGTCTAAAGCGCGGAAGACTTTTGGAAAACGCTTAGTTGATCATCAAGTGGTACGACATAAGTTGGTTGATATGGCAACGCGTTTAACCACAACACGGGCATTATTGGAAGATACTGCGTATCGTATGGGGCAAGCTGAACTACAGGGCAGTGATTTAATTGCGCAAATTTGTATGTCAAAGAATATCGCAACCCAAACCATGCAGTTCTGTGCAGATGCAGCAGTGCAAACCTTGGGTGGCATGGGCTTTATGCGAGGGACTAAATCTGAGCGTATTTATCGTGAGGTCAAAGTAAATATGATCGGTGGCGGTGCTGAAGAAATCATGAAAGATTTGATTAGTAAGCAGTTGGGATTTTGATCACTCCTTTGGGAATGATAAAAACTTACAATGCTGGTTTCAGCTAAAAATAACCATAGGTGCGCTAGAGGCTTAGGGTTATTGTTAATTTAAGGAGTCTTTATCTGAAATATGAGGTTTGCGAAGATAAACTGTGCTCATTTCAAAGCCATTTCCAAAACGATTTCAGTTAGTTCATCTAAGCTCATTTTACCATTGGGATTATACCAAGTGACGGTCCAAGCAATCGCACCGCCCAACAAACGGCGCCAAATAAAAGCATCATGCTGAATTTTGCTGAGGTCGCGTAATTTCTCAATCACATCGAACCAGATATCCTCATAATCATTTCGCAGTTTAAGAAGTTCATCTTGCCGTTGTTTTGACAATGCAAACCATTCATAAACTAAAACAGCCATGGCTGAACCGGTATCTCCAGTAATCGAAATTAACTCAGCTTTGATCAAGTGTTTTAACTGTTGTTCAGCATCATCCGATTTTTGGATTGCATCAAGCATACGGGCATGATTGTAAATAATGGTTTCATGCATGACATTGGCAAGAATATCATCCTTGCTTTTAAAATGATGAAATAAGCTACCCGATTGAATTCCAATAAAATTTGCTAACTCACGAACTGTGGTTTTGGCATAACCTTGCTTATGAAATAAATAAGCAGCACCAAGTAATAAACGACCTTTAGGGCTGTCATCAAAACATGCGATTGGTTGGATATCATCGATTGAGTGAGCAATCATCGGATCATTTTTTCCATAAAGTTAAGCAAATTATTCATTGTTTAAAACGTGTTTTAGCACATTTGCCAATTCAGAATAACATTTTGCCCTTTACAAACCAAGCGCTTGCTTGGTAGATTGATGTATAAATTTTATTCAGAACAATGAAAACAAGATAGGTGTGAAAATGGAAGATCAGCGTATTGTGAAAATTGGATGTGCTTCAGGTTTCTGGGGGGACACCAATACCGCAGCATTTCAGTTGGTACATTTGTCTGACATCAATTATTTGGTTTTTGATTACCTTTCAGAAATCACCATGTCTATCATGGCAAAAGCGATGATGACCAATCCAGAACATGGTTATGCTTTGGATTTTGTCAGTCGGGTGATAACACCGCTGCTTAAAAAAATCAGTGATAAAAAAATAAAAGTGATTAGCAATGCTGGTGGTGTCAATCCATTGGCATGTCGTGATGCCTTGCAGAAAGTGCTTGAAGCACAAGGATTGGATTTAAAAATTGCAGTGGTATTGGGGGATGACCTATTACCACAACAAGCCGAATTAAATACACAAAATATTAAAGAGATGTTTAGTGGCGAAGATTTGCCTAGCCAATTAGCCAGTTGTAACGCATATCTAGGAGCTGTTCCAATTCGAGACGCACTTGATCAAGGTGCCGATATTGTCATCACTGGGCGAGTGGTGGATTCAGCTGTGGTGCTTGCACCTTTGTTGCATGAATATCAATGGTCCTTAGAGGATTATGACAAGCTGTCCCAAGGTTCTTTAGCAGGGCATATCATTGAGTGTGGTGCACAATGTACAGGTGGCAATTTCACGGATTGGCGCTTAGTACAAGGCTTTGACAATATGGGGTTTCCAATTGTTGAAGTGAAAGCAGATGCATCATTTATTGTGACTAAACCAAAAGGAACCGGTGGACTGGTTTCGGTTGCAACTGTCGCTGAACAAGTTGTCTATGAAATTGGCAATCCGCAAGCGTATTTACTGCCCGATGTCACAGCAGATTTTAGCCAAGTGAAATTAGAACAGGTGGGTGAAGATCGAGTTTTAGTGATTGGCGCAAAAGGTAGAGCACCAACACAACAATATAAAGTCAGTGCAACCTATCCCGATGGTTATCGTGTTTTGGTGAGTTTCCTGATAGCAGGACGCGAAGCTCCTGAAAAAGCCCAAGTAATTGCAGATGCAATATTAACTAAGTGTGAGCGTGTTTTAGCATTACGTTCAGTTCCGCCATTCTTAGAAAAATCAGTTGAAATATTGGGTATTGAAAGTACCTATGGTGCAAATGCGCAGCAGATCAATAGTCGAGAAGTGGTTGTCAAAATCGCTGTAAAGCACATGTTTAAAGAAGCATGTATGTTCTTTGCTTCTGAAATTGCCCAAGCATCTACCGGAATGGCACCTGCATTGGCTGGAATTGTTGGGGGGCGTCCCAAAGCTTCTCCTGTGATCAAGTTGTTCTCGTTTATAGTGGATAAATCAAAACTAAGTGTTGCGATCGACATCAATGGTCAGCGTCAAAATATCCAGATTCCCTCAGGTTGCTCAGATCAATCTTTTGATGTTGTTGCAGTGGGGGAGGTTGCTCAATTTACGGGTCAGGAGATTGAAGTTCCTTTAGTTGAAATTGCCCATGCTCGAAGTGGCGATAAAGGCAATCACAGCAATATTGGAGTGATCGCACGTCAGCCTGAATATCTACCCTGGATTCGCGCCAATTTGACTGAGGAAAAGGTCAAAGAATATATGCAGCATGTTTTAGACCCTGAAAAGTCTAAAGTGACTCGTTATGAAATCACGGGGTTTAATGCCTTAAATTTTATGCTGGAAAATGCCTTAGGTGGTGGAGGAATTGCCAGTTTACGTATTGATCCACAAGGTAAAGCTTTTGCTCAGCAGCTTTTAGATATGCCAGTCAAAATCCCACCGAGTTTAAAGTCCTTCTAATCCTTGTTTATGAACGTGGGGTGAATTCCTCGCTTTTTAAAAGGGAGCTTGGAGCGGGATTTAAGCAAGTTAAAAGACAACAATTTGGATATAAAAATGCATTATCACTCAATATTTAGATCGGATGCTTTTCAGGACCAAGTCATCATTGTGACCGGTGGTGGTTCGGGTATAGGACGCTGTACTGCTCATGAACTGGCTGCTTTAGGGGCTCAAGTGGTGATTACAGGGCGAAAAATTGAAAAGCTGGAAAATGTCAGCAAAGAAATCATCGAAGATGGTGGCAAAGTTCATTTTATCGTTTGTGATAATCGCGAAGAACACAACGTGAAAGAGATGATTGCTGAAGTGATTGAAAAATTTGGCAGACTTGATGGGCTTGTTAATAACGCTGGCGGTCAGTTTCCCTCAAATTTAGAAGGCATTTCTGCCAACGGTTTTGATGCTGTGGTACGCAACAATCTGCATTCAACTTTCTACTTAATGAAAGAAGCCTATAACCAGTGGATGGCAAAACATGGTGGCAGTATTGTCAATATGGCAGCCGATATGTGGGGTGGCATGCCGGGGATGGGACACTCTGGTGCAGCCCGTGCTGGGGTAGATAATTTAACCAAAACAGCAGCGGTGGAATGGGGCCGTTCTGGGGTACGTGTTAACTGTGTTGCACCTGGTTGGGTTGTTTCTTCAGGAATGGACAATTACACCGGTGATTTTGCCAAATTTATTATTCCAAGTTTGGCGGGGAATGTACCACTGAAACGAATGGGCACCGAATCTGAAATTTCTTCAGCGATCTGCTATTTGCTTTCAGAAGCAGCAGGTTTTATTTCTGGCATGACGATTCGTATTGATGGCGCTGCATCCTTAGGCACTCGAATGTATCCATTGGCAGATGCTTCGAATAGCGAGTCGTTTAATGGCTTCCATCGTGCCTTTATTCCAGATGTATTAAAACAACAATTGAGTGATCAAACCAATAACCAACAGACAGGAGAAAATTCATGACTGTTCTCCAATCCGAAATTGCAGTTGGCAGTGAGCAATTTGAACAGAACAAGCAGGCATTACTTGCTCAAATTGCCGAAGTGCGTGCAGTACAAAATAAGAATATTGAAAAATCTTATGCAGCCAAACCCAAATTTGACAAGAAAGGTAAAATTTTACCGCATGAACGTGTCCGTTTAGCTCTTGATGCTGATTCACCATTTGTAGAACTGTGTGGCTTGGTGGGTTATGCCATGCATGATGATAAAGATGGTTCAGATGCAGGTGGTGGGATTATTTCAGGGATCGGTTTTGTCAGCGGTGTTCGTTGTCTGATTTCAGCAAGTAACAGTGCAATCAAAGGCGGAACAATGTCACCGATGGGGGTACAAAAAACCTTACGTCTTCAAGCAATCGCTTTTGAACAGAAATTACCGATGTTGACTCTCACTGAAAGTGGGGGTGCCAACTTAAATTACGCTGCTGAAGTATTTACTTATGGTGGAATGACCTTTGCCAATCAGGCACGACTGTCTGCTGCAGGCTTACCCCAAGTCTCAGTGGTACATGGCAATGCAACTGCGGGTGGAGCGTATCAACCGGGTCTATCTGATTATGTGATTGCAGTTCGTAAGCAAACTGAGATGTTACTCGCAGGACCACCTTTACTTTTGGCGGCGACAGGAGAAGTGGCAACAGCAGAGGAACTCGGTGGCGCAGAGATGCATGCACAGGTTGCTGGAACAGCCGAATTCTTAGCCGAGAATGATGCTGATGGGATTCGTATTGCCCGTGAGGTTTTTGAGCATCTTAACTGGAAAGAACAAACTCAAAAGTTAAACTTAAGCTATAAAGAGCCACGTTATCCTGCCGAGGAGCTGTTAGGGATCATTCCTGCAAGTCCGAAGCAGCCTTTTGACATGAAAGATGTGATTGCACGAATTGTTGATGACTCTGAATTCTTTGAAGTAAAACAAGAATATGATGCATTGACCGTGTGTGGTTGGGCAAAAATTGGTGGATTACATATCGGAATTATCACCAACAATGGACCGATTACCCCACAAGGCGCCACTAAAGCTGCACAGTTCATTCACCTCTGTGAACAGACCAAACGCCCCTTACTGTTTTTACATAACACCACAGGCTTTATGGTCGGAACTGATGCTGAACAGAACGGCATTATTAAGCATGGTTCAAAATTGATTCAGGCCGTTGCCAATACTACTGTACCGAAAATTTCTATCGTTGTGGCTGGTTCTTATGGTGCGGGCAATTACGCCATGTGTGGACGTCCATTGTCACCGCAATTTATTTTTGCATGGCCAAACTCGCATGTGGCGGTGATGGGTTCAGCTCAGGCAGGCAAGGTGTTACGTATCGTAGCGGAAGGAAAACAAAAAGCTTCAGGGATGGAGCCTAACGAGCAGATGCTGGATTTCTTAGAGCAAAGTACAGCAGCAAAATTAGAACAGCAGTCAACTGCCTTATTTAATACGGCCATGTTGCATGATGATGGAATTATCGACCCGCGTGATACACGCAAAGTCCTGATCTTCTTATTAGAAACAATTTATGAAGCAGAACATCGCAAACTAAATCCAATACGATTTGGTGTATCGAGGCTTTAAAAGTCCTCGGCCTTTGCAAAACTCATCGTTCCTCATCTTTTAAAAGTGAGGTGTTCTCCGCTTTATTAAAGCGAGTTAGAGAAGATTAAATTTAAGGAAAAAACAATGAAATTTACAACAGAGCATGAAGCACTACGCCGTACCACACGTCAGTTTGTTGAGACTGAACTCAATCCTTATATTCCGACATGGGAAGCTGAAGGGCGATTTCCTATTCATGATGTGTTTAAAAAACTGTCGGATTTAGGTTTGCTGGGGATTTGTAAGCCTGAAGAAAATGGCGGATTAGGCTTAGATTATTCTTATAACCTTGTGGTTGCAGAAGAATTAGGGCGAGCAGCCTGTGGTGGTGTACCTTTGGCGATTGGTGTGCAAACGGATATGGCAACACCAGCCTTAGCGCGCTTTGGTAGTCAAGAATTACGAGATGAATTTTTAACACCTGCAATTGCGGGTGAATATGTTGCTTCGATTGCTGTATCGGAAGTACATGCAGGTTCAGACGTCGCAGCCATCAAAACCACCGCAAAAAAACAGGGTGATGATTATGTGATTAATGGCAGCAAAATGTGGATTACCAACTCTCTACAAGCTGACTTTTTTTGCTTATTGGTCAATACCTCTGATGATAAACCGCATGTCAATAAGTCCATGATTATTGTTCCTGCAAAATCCGCAGGCATCTCTTTCTCTGAACAGCTTAATAAACTTGGAATGCGTTCAACCACGACAGCAGAAGTCTATTTTGACAATGTTCGTGTACCACAACGCTACTTGGTGGGTGCAGAAGGTATGGGCTTTATGATGCAAATGATGCAGTTCCAAGAAGAACGAATGTGGGCGGCTGCCAATGCAATTGGTGGTTTGGAAAATGTGATTCAACAAACCATTCAATATACCAAAGAACGAAGCACCTTTGGACAACCGTTGATTAACAACCAATATGTACATTTTCGTTTTGCGGAGTTGATGACCGAAGTGGAAGCTTTACGTGCCTTAACCTATCGTGCTTGTGAAATCCACATTGACGGCGGGAATGCAACAGAAATTGCCTCTATGGCAAAACTTAAAGCAGGTCGTTTGACGCGAGAAGTTGCAGACAGTTGCTTACAGTTCTGGGGTGGAAATGGTTTTATGTGGGATAACCCCGCTTCTCAGCTGTACCGTGATGGCCGTTTAGGTTCGATTGGTGGCGGTGCAGATGAAATTATGCTTGGAATTATTTGTAAGTTGATGGACATCCTTCCATCTAAACGTAAATAACAAGGAGAATAAATATGGCACTTTCGCAATCTCTAACAACACAACAGTTTGATCGCAGTATTGAGCTTGAGCAAGAAGGTAGCATTTTAACCCTATGGCTTAATCGACCTGAGAGTCGCAATGCCATGAGTTTGAATATGGTCAAAGCGATTCAACAGGTGTTTAAAACGATTCAAGATGATATCTCCATTCGTGCAGTCATTTTACGTGGCAAAGATGGACATTTTTGTGCAGGCGGTGACATTAAAGATATGGCCCAACTGCGTGGTGAGGCCACCAGTGTTGGTTCTAATCAGCCTTATGTTGATTTCAATCGTCAATTTGGACATATGCTGGAGCAAGTGGATCAAGCGCCACAAACCGTTGTTGCAGTTTTAGAAGGTGCAGTATTGGGTGGCGGTTTTGGTTTGGCCTGTGTTTCAGATATTGCAATCAGTCTTGCCGATGCCAAATTTGGTTTACCTGAAACAGGATTAGGGGTTATTCCCGCCCAGATTGCCCCATTTGTGGTAAAGCGAATTGGCTTAACACAAGCGCGCCGTTTGGCTTTACTTGGCGCACGTTTTGAGGGGCATACTGCATTGAAAGTTGGTGTTGTACATGAAGTGGTTGAGAATGAAAAAGCACTGGAAGTTTTATTGATCGAAACCATTCAGCAGATTAAACGTACTGCCCCACAAGCATCTCGTGTGACCAAAGCTTTATTGCACCGTACTTTAAATGAAGCTTTGACGCCTTTATTGGATGATGCCGCACAGCAATTTGCCAATGCTGTGGGGGGCGAAGAAGGTATAGAAGGCACAATGGCCTTTATCCAAAAGCGTCATCCAAATTGGTTTGATGCATAAGTCTGACAATGCGGATCACTGATCTTGATTGAGATCGGTGTGATTCAACCAAGATAATCAAGTGAATATAAAACCAAAAATAGGGAAAACGAGAATGGCATTTTCAAAAATATTGGTGGCGAATCGTGGTGAAATTGCTGTTCGCGTGATGAAAACAGCAAAAGCAATGGGCTATCAGACTGTGGCTGTCTATTCAGATGCAGATCGTTATGCGCGTCATGTACAGCTTGCAGATGAGGCTGTATATATTGGTGCTTCAAAAGTTTCAGCGTCCTATTTATCTATTCAAAATATTATCGACGCATGTAAAAAAACGGGGGCTGATGCTGTTCATCCCGGTTATGGTTTCCTTTCTGAAAATACCGATTTTGCAGCAGCTTGTGCGAAAAATGGAATTACCTTTATTGGCCCACCTGCACCCGCAATTGAATTGATGGGCAGTAAACGCCTGTCAAAAATTGCCATGATTCAGGCGGGTGTACCATGTGTGCCGGGCTATGAAGGTGATCAGCAAGATATAGAGTATTTAGAACAACAAGCCAATAAAATTGGTTATCCACTGATGGTCAAAGCTTCAGCAGGTGGTGGTGGGCGCGGTATGCGTCTGGTACAGCAATCTGCTGATATTGTTGAAGCCTTAAAAACAGCGCGTTCTGAAGCAGAAAATGCCTTTGGTTCAGGTGAGCTGATTCTTGAAAAAGCTGTGATTGCTCCACGCCATGTTGAGATACAGGTGTTTGGCGATACCCACGGCAATTATGTGTATTTATTTGAGCGTGATTGTTCGATACAGCGTCGTCATCAAAAAGTGGTTGAGGAAGCTCCATGCCCAGTGATGACTGAAAGCTTACGCCAACAAATGGGTGAGGCTGCTGTTGCAGCCGCGAAATCATGTGATTATGTCGGTGCAGGAACGGTTGAGTTTTTATTGGATCAATCAGGTGAGTTTTATTTCCTCGAAATGAATACACGTTTGCAAGTCGAGCATCCAGTAACAGAGCTGATCACGGGTTTAGATCTGGTGGAATGGCAACTGCGTGTAGCCAATGGTGAAACCTTGCCCTTACAACAGTCTGAATTGACCTTGTCAGGGCATGCGATAGAAGTTCGCTTATATGCAGAAGACCCACGCCAAGACTTCTTGCCACAGACAGGTCAAATACAGCGCTGGCAAGCTGCTGATTTACCCAATGTTCGAATTGATCATGGTTTGTTGCAACAGGATGAAATTAGTCCGTTTTACGACCCAATGGTGGCAAAAGTCATTGCATATGGTCAAACCCGTCAGGATGCCATTCGGCTCTTGGCGCGTGCTGTAGATGATTGCGTATTGTTGGGGGTGAATAGTAATAAGCAGTTTTTAGTGAATTTGCTTAGACACCCTATTATTGTCAAAGGCGACACCAATACCGCTTTTATTCAGGAACATTTCCAAACAGATGCCAGTTTACATAAACAGGCTTTGGGCTTAGAACACCTAGCTGTTGCTGCGGCACTGTTGACCAATGCTTCCAGTCAAAGCAGTTGGAATACCGGAATTGCGTTATCTTTACCTTTAAAACTCAAACATGATGATCAGTTATTACAGCTTTTAGTGAAACGTGATCAAAACCAAGTGAGCGTTGAAATTTGTGGGCAGACACTTGGGATCAGCATTATTGAACAGCAAGCAGAAAAATTCATTTATGAGGTGGATGGTGTACGCCGTTCGATTGACTATGTCTTAGATGGAAATCAGCTGTATTTAGATGCGGTAAATGGCAATATCAGCATTGAAAATATCACCTATGCAGCACCTGAAACTTCCGATGTCGCAGGCGATGGTAACATTCGTGCACCAATGGATGGTGCGATTATCAATATCTTGGTAAATGCGGGTGATACCGTGACTAAAGGTCAAACTTTGTTGATTTTAGAAGCGATGAAGATTCAGCAACAGATTAAGTCTGATGTTGATGGGGTCGTGAATGAGATTATTGGGCAAGTTGGACAACAGGTAAAGAAACGTCAGTTGGTATTGAATATTCAGGCTTGATTGATCAGATCAAGCGCATTGTATAGGGACTTAAAAACTTCAATATTCTTGTGTATTGGAGTTTTTTTGATTGCTGAAAATAATAAAGCATGTACATGCTTGACAGCTTTTTAGTCTATTGTTATTTTTCGGCAATTCTTCTCAATATGCGATCCACATGCCGATTGATGATGGCTTTGTTTATCAGCCTCCTTTAGATCCACTTGACATTATTTTTGAAGATAATGACTTTGTTGCCATCAATAAACCCGCAGGGTTACTTTCAGTTCCGGGGCGTTTGCCTGAACATCACGACAGTGCTTATTTTCGAGTATTGGCAATATATCCAAATGCCAAGATTACCCATCGTTTGGATATGGCAACCTCAGGCATTCTATTGTTCGCCAAACATCGTGATGCAGAAGTTGCAGCAAGTAAAATGTTTCAAGCGAGAACTGTTAAAAAAAATTATATTGCTTTGGTGCAAGGGCAAATCAATAGCAATGGCCGTGTGGATGTGCCTTTGATTACCGATTGGGAAAATCGTCCACGCCAGATCGTGCATTTTGAGTTAGGCAAACCCGCTCAAACTTTATTTGAATCTGTAAGCTATGATGCTGAAAAGGATGTAAGTCGGGTGCTACTTACACCGATTACAGGACGTTCTCATCAATTACGGGTGCATATGCAATATATTGGGCATCCGATTATGCGCGATAAGCTTTATCATCCTACGCCGTTTAACACCGATTTAGCGCGTATGGCATTGCATGCAAGCTATTTATCTTTTATGCAGCCTTTTAATAATTTACTGGTTGAGATTGTATCTGAGCCCGAGTTTTAGCATTTCGCTAAATCAAAAAAGCCTGCAAAATTGCAGGCTTTGCTCATAGAGAGGGGATTAAACTTGGTTGTTAACATCATCATGTTTTGTTTCACGAATGGCCAAGAATGCCAACAGTGAAAGAATGGATGCTGCTGTCAAGTAGTATCCCACCGCTTGTAAGCCATATTTGGTTGCAAGTTCAGTGGCGATCAGAGGTGCAAAAGATGCGCCCAAAATACCTGCCAAGTTAAAGGTTAATGCAGAGCCTGTATAACGTACAGAAATCGGAAAAATTTCAGACAAGACCGTACCAATTGGACCGTATGTCATTCCCATCAATGCTAAACCTACACATAAGAACAAGAACACAATCACTGTGCTACCTGACTCAAGCATACTGGCAAATACTAAACCAAAAAGTGCAGAGGCAATACATACCCCAATAGAGGTTGCTTTACGCCCAAACTTCTCAGCAAATACAGCAGAAAGCGGAATAAAAGCAGCAAAACACAGTGTTGCGACCAGTTGCATCTCTAAGAATTCTGCACGTGAGTAACCCAGTTGTTTGGTTCCCCAGTTGAGTGCAAATACTGTTGTGAGATAGAACACCACGAATGTACATACCGCAGCAATTGTGCCGAGGAAGAGCATTTTATAATGTTTGGTCACAACTTCTTTAAATGGAACATTAACTTCTTTTTGTTTGTCTAATACTTTCTGGAACGCTGGGGTTTCATGCAATTTTAAGCGAATATATAAGCCCACAATCACCAATGCAGCACTTGCAAGGAATGGAATACGCCAGCCCCATTGCATAAAGTCTGCTTCAGACATCAATGCGCCAAGACCAAGGAATGAACCCGTTGCCAAGATAAAACCGATCGGTGCGCCCAGTTGCGGGAACATCCCATACCAAGCACGTTTGCCTTCAGGTGCATTTTCAGTTGCAAGTAAGACTGCACCAGACCATTCACCACCGAGACCTAAGCCTTGACCTAAACGACAAAGTGCAAGTAATAGCGGTGCAACGATACCAATCTGTGCATAGGTTGGAAGTAGACCAATACATACTGTTGAAACACCCATGGTCAATAAAGCCGCGACGAGAGTTGCTTTACGACCAATACGATCACCTAAGTGACCAAAGATTGCTGCGCCAATAGGGCGGGCAATAAATGCGATGGCAAATGTTGCGAGTGATTGAATTGTTGCCGTCATCGGATCTGTACTTGCAGGGAAGAACAGATGCGGAAAAATGAGGACTGCGGCAGTTGCATAGATATAAAAATCGAAGAATTCGATTGTTGTACCTACAAGACTTGCGAAAAGAACACGAGTCTTTGAATTTGTTTGAATTTCTGGAGTAGCAGTAGATAATGACGCCATGGTGAACCTTACACTTTTAAAAGTAAAACGAGTCTTTAAAGCGTAATCTTTTTAAAAAAGGCGTAATTTCTTAAAAAAACAACGAGATCAACCCAAATTCACTCCATCAGGGTCACTGAATTTTGAGTGTCTATGAATTAAATGACGTAAAGATAGATTGCAAGGAAATGTGATCCTGCACCGACCAAAACAAATATATGCCAAATAGCATGAGTGTATCTTACTCTTTTTAAGGCATAAAACAATGCGCCTATTGTATATGCTAAACCACCAATGACCAATAATTTTAATGCTTCTGGTTTTAAAAACTGTTGCATATCATCCATTACAAGCACGGCAAGCCAACCCATGACCAAATAAGCAATCAGTGAAATTTTTTCAAAACGATGAATGAATATTAACTTGAATAGTGTTCCAATGGCTGCGATGACCCAAAGTGCAATCAATAAATAATGTGCTTTTGCTGTTGGGATGGCAATTGCCAAAAAGGGCGTGTAGGTTCCCGCAATTAAATAATAAATCGCGGTATGATCCAGCTTTTTATACCATTGGCGTTTCTTTTCATCGACAGAAAAATGATAAATTGCTGAACTGGAAAACAGTAAAATCATGCTTAGACCATAGACAAGCAATCCAAAAAATTGCCATCCATGCAGATAGTTGCCTTTAATCAGCATCAAAACAGTCGCTATAGCAGCCAAAATTGCACCGAATGCATGACTCAACGCATTAATACGTTCTTCTTGTGGTGCATAGATGTGAATCAATTTATCTGTCGACATTGGATCTTATTATCCTAAAAATACAACTGTATAGTAATGGAGTTTTACCTTTAAAGTAAGACGTCTTAAAATAGGTAACTTAATTAATACGAGTTTTGATTATGTCCAATGTGGCAAGCTTATCTGTTCAGGAACAACAATTTTTTGATAGCGTACAGCAAGCTATTGATAATCAAAGCTTAGATCGTTTGATTTTAAGTCAGTATAAAGGAGAATTGGTTGATTTAGAGAAAATGACCTTTCGCGTCATTCAGCTACAGAATGAAACGGTTCTAAGCTGTCTATATCGTTATAAAACCAATGATATTACTAAAAACTATCCACTTACCCATGCGTTAACCACGATTCAGGGGCTGGCAGAGGATTGTAAACAAGCCAATTTATTTACCCATGAGGCTGAAACGCAGCTGAAGAAAAATAAAAAGAAAGCCTTGCTGACCGTCAGTAAAAATAAGCTGGATAAAACCGCTAAAAATCAACAACAAGGGCATGATCGTACAAAACATCGTTTTGTCGACCAAGAAAGTTATTTTCTCCAACCGCTCGGCATTACCGATGCCAATGCACAGATTATTCCAAGCATGGCACGTAAGTGGAAGCAGATTAACAAATTTGTTGAAATCTTTTCAGGTGCTTTGGTGCATATTCAACAGCCAGAGGCTTTAGCACATGATAGACAAACCAAAGAGCAGGCTTTAAAAATTGTCGATTTTGGTTCAGGAAAAGGCTATTTAACGTTTGCTTTATATGATTATTTGGCAAAACAACATCAAACTCCATTTGTAACGGGTGTTGAGCTGAATGACAAAATGGTGAAATTTTGCCAAGAGGTTGCGCAAAAGTCTGATTTTAATCAATTGGATTTTTTCCAAGGTGATGTGAGAACGTATCATCCATCCCATTTGGATATTATGATCGCCTTACATGCGTGTGATGTTGCAACAGATTTTGCGATACATACTGGTATCCGTTTAAACGCTCAAATGATTATGTGTGCACCTTGTTGCCATAAAGAATTACGCCCACAATTGAATAGTCCACAAGTGTTACAACCGATGTTGCAATTCGGTATTCATGCAGGACAACAAGCTGAAATGCTGACAGATACCATTCGAGCTCTGTTGCTGAAAGCGTATGGTTATGAAACCAAAGTCTTTGAATTTGTGGCATTAGAACATACCAGTAAAAACAAAATGATTTTGGCAACCAAGCGTAAAGATTTCACTGCACCTGATCAAACAGTCTTAGATCAAATTCGTGCTTTAAAAGAGATGTATGGGATTCAAAAACAATCCTTAGAATTATTATTGAATGATCAGTGGGACCAGCAAGACATTGGCGCTAAGTGCTAGCGCGTTGTGAGGAGAGAACGCAGGTTTAACTGCTTTCTCTCTTGGTACTATTTAGATAAATTATTTTATTGCTGATTCATTTCATCAAGCTCAGCTTCGCTTGAGCCCGTGGTTTTTTGAGAAATGGTATCTGGAAAATATTGCGGATCATCCATTTCTGGAATCAATTGTTCACCCATTTTATGAATCAAGATGCTGGTTTTTAATGTTTCTGTTGGGGCTTTAATCAGTAGTTCTGTCAGAAAGTCTGTTGCTTTAGCTGCAAATTGCGCATCGCTTTCTTTGCTACCACGTTCAGGCATTTGGACATTGTCTAAATTAAGCACAGGGACTTTACAGGTTAACGGTACTTGAAAACTTTGACTATTTTCAATAATTTTACCATCCTGTTTACAGCTCTGATATGCAGCACTTTGAGCTTTCATTTGGCGCTCAAATGCTGGCGCAACAATTTTAAAATCGTTGGCATTAAATTGTTCTTTAAGTATTTCCTTCATCTTTTCAGATGCAGTGGCTTGTTTTTCGCCACTTTCATCGCGGTTTTTTTTAGCTTCAGCTTCTGAGATACCTGCAATTGCGGCACTCATTTTTAAATTAAGCTGATCTTGATTTGGGTCTTGAGAAAATAATCCAATCATACTTTTTGTGATAATGTTCACACGATCTAGCTCGGATGTTTTTGCATAAATACTTTGAGTCGTCAGTAAAATTGCGCTATAAATAAATACTTTAAATTTATGATTTAGAAACATAATTATTCTACAAGTTTAGTTAAGTTGGTGAAAGTGAACGCATTGTCACTGTGCATTACATTAGCATAATTGCAAGAATGAAGGATCAATTTCTCAACCATTAGGATTTAAATAATGAGCCAATTTGTCATTCAATCTGGGCCGTGGAGTCAGCTTCAACATGATGCAAAACTGATTCGAAGTATGGTTTTTATCGAAGAGCAAAATATCAGTGAAGCAGATGAATGGGATGAGCAGGATGCCATTTCATTGCATTTTGTTGTATATGCACAAGATCAACCCATTGCAACAGCGCGGTTATTGGAAAATAACAGTATTGGTCGAGTTGCTGTGTTGCAACAATATCGAGGTGAGGGGATTGGTAAACTGCTCATGCAACATATTATTCAAGTAGCAAAGCAGCAAAATAGAGCATTTCTTCAATTATCCGCTCAAGTCTATGCAACGCGTTTCTATGAAAACTTAGGCTTTCAGGTACAAGGTGAAGAATATTTAGATTGTGAGATTCCACATATCGATATGGGGTTAAGTTTAAAAAATGACTGAATTGAAATAAACCAAGATTGAAATAAACCAAGATTGAAATAAGCCAAGATTGAAATAAACCAAGAGAATCGATTTGCCCATGCTCAGTATAAAAACCCCGTTAATTCAATCTTTAGTTTTAAGCCAACTGAATCAATGTCAGGTGTGGTTAAAAATGGAAGCCTTACAACCGTCGGCGTCATTTAAACAACGAGGTATTAGCCATGCCTGTCAAAAATATTTTGAGCAGGGTGCCCAGCGTTTTATCAGTTCATCAGGTGGTAATGCAGGTTTAGCTGTTGCTTATACAGGTCGACAACTGGGTGTTCCTGTGACCGTCGTGGTTCCAGAAACCACAGCACAACGCGCGAGAGAATTAATTGCCCAGCAAGGTGCAGAAGTTATTGTACATGGCGCTTCATGGACCGAAGCCAATGCTTTAGCGCAGTCCTTATTAACACAGCAAGATGTATTTATTCATCCTTTTGATCATCCATTGTTATGGGAAGGCATTATCCCGATGATTGATGAAGTCATTGCAGAAGGCGTTACTCCAGATGCGGTGGTCTTATCTGTGGGTGGTGGAAGTTTACTTTCAGGTGTTGCAGCAGGATTAAAAAAACATGGTTTAGCCCATATTCCAATTTATGCGGTTGAAACCCAAGGTACAGCATCCTTACATGCTTCGATTGTTACTAAACAACATGTTG
Organism: Acinetobacter sp. CE-15; assembly: GCF_051059255.1. Classification (NCBI taxonomy): domain Bacteria; kingdom Pseudomonadati; phylum Pseudomonadota; class Gammaproteobacteria; order Moraxellales; family Moraxellaceae; genus Acinetobacter; species Acinetobacter sp. CE-15. The sequence goes on from NZ_CP192737.1 coordinate 643,244, forward strand.
AATTGGATCAAGTGAGTGGTATAGCAACAACACTTGCAGCAAAAAAAGTCTGTCAAAATGCATTTGAAGTGAGCCAAGAACTTGAGGTTCGTAGTTTGGTGGTTTCAGATCAAGACACTGTAGATGCCTGTTTAAAATTTATAGATGATCATCGTATTTTGGTTGAGCCAGCATGTGGTGCAACATTATCAGTGCTTTATGATCAAGCGATTCAATTTAAACCCACTGATCAGGTCTTGGTGATTGTATGTGGTGGCGCAGGGATTACCCTAGAAACACTACAAGCATTCAATGGATAGAACGGACTGAATAGACAATTAATGATCATAATCTATTGATCCTTTAGCAAGTCTTTTCGATTTAGAGGATGGTGAGATGATTCAAGTTGTACTTTTTGATTTAGATCAAACCTTACTTGATCGCACCTCCTCCCTAAAGGCTTTTTTAAATTGGCAGGTAAATTTCTTCGAGCTGGTTACGATTCAACAGAAACCACAATTTATTCAGCGTTTTATTGAGTTGGATAACAATGGTTCTGTATGGAAAGATCAGGTGTATGCTCAACTTATTCAAGAGTTTCAAATATCCAACTATTCGACACAAGTGCTATTAGAGAATTATATTCAAGACTTTAATAAATTTTGTCGAAGTTTTAGCAATGTTGATCTGGTTATTTATAGCTTGTTTAAGGCAAATTTTTCTCTTGGATTAATCTCTAATGGAAAGACACCTTTTCAGGAAGATAATTTCAAAGCCTTAGGTTTAAGTGAGTATTTTTCGAGTGTGATTGTGTCAGAAGCTGTTGGACTGCGAAAGCCTGATCCAGAAATTTTCCAATTGGCATGTCAGCAGCTCGGTGTTATTCCTCAGCACTGCGTTTTTGTTGGCGACCATGAGATAGCAGACATTCGCGGTGCAAAAGCTTTGGGCATGAAAACGATCTTATTTGATCCTCAACAAAAAGAAACATCGACACAGGCCGATCATCGTGTAAAGTCTTTTCAAGACATACTTAGTATTTTAAAAATAAAATGAAAAGATTATATAAGCACGGTAGGGTACAATTTCAGGTTTTATTTTTATTTGGAGTTGTATCTCAATTCAGTGTATTTGCACAAGCCGAAACAGATAAACAACAACCGTTAGCCTATGAGCTGCAGGTGGAAACAAAGCCAAAAACTTATGATCCAGCGACACAGTCACGGATTCGGGTCTATCGAAAGGGTGCGACAAAAACTTTAATTCAACATTCATTTGATTGCGCAGGAAGAAAAGCTGGGATACGGGATTACTTAAGTGGAAATGGTGCATTATCTGCGCTAAAAGCGTATGCCAGAATTACCTTTAATATCGAAGAAGGGATGCCTCGTAGTGCGATTCAGAAAGAAGCTGAAAGCAATGCTATGCGGACTTACCAACTGATCTCTTATAAAGAGTTTATTTTAAATGCCGACCAACCTGTGAATTTATATGGTTTTGTATTTGGAGCGACTGATTCATCTCGGACAAAAGCACAAGTGATTGATCAATGTGTGGATGCTGTGGCTTCGTTCAGACCACAGGCTGGACACGATTATGAAATTTTAGGTAAATATCAAAATAACCAATGCCAATTTCAAGTATTTGATCTCAAAACCAATGATCAAATCCCTGTTTCTGACAAGCTTTATACTTGCCCTGAAAAGTCATGGAAGTTTTGGAAAAAGGATCAGTAAATGAAACGTGCAATACTCGGTATTTTTTTGATGATGGGGCTTATTGTACCCAATTTGACTTGGGCATCTTATGTCAATAAATGTCTCTTAACGGTTAAAGTCTTAGAAGAAACTTCAACCATGACGATGGCAATCAATGGGCCACAAGGTGAGTTTGAAAAAAGTAAATTGACGATGTATATCAAAATATTAAAAGCTGAAAAGAATGGAAGAGCTGATAGTGGATGTCAATCACTGGTCAATCAACGCATGCGAATTAAGATTGAACAGCCACCTTTGACCAGTTTAGTCAAAGGGCAAGTTGTACAAGTAGAAAGCATCACTCAGGATGCTTTTCCACAAGAAGGATATGTCACGCAATACAAGCTAAAAAATTAGTCTGTTGGGAACTTCGCTTTTAGCCTTTGTGTGTGTTGCTCCAGTCTTCTATGGCTTTTTGTCCGCTTTCTAAGCCAACTTCATAGGTATATTGCAATTTGCGTTTATCTTTACATAAACGGCCTGCTAATTTTTTATTGTCAGGTGGGCAGACTTCCAAAATGCTTTGTTGCGTATTTTGGCGGATAAAATCGACAGTTTGGTTATAACGAGTACAGCGGTTTTTCAGACTATCTGCAAAGCCAGTATATTGATTAAGCAAATATTTTGCCAAGAATTGATCGGCTTTACTGCTGGCTTTAAAGTAATTTTGTGTACGGGTACGAATCACCAAGAGGTTTTGAATATTTGCTTGTTGCGCTGCCCATTGAACAGGGAGGGCATCTGCGACACCGCCATCAAAATAAGGCTCTCCAAAAATTTCTACAGCCTGTCGTGTCAGATAGGGAATAGAACTAGAAGCACGTAATCCATCGATAATATTGTCTTTCCCAGCACGTAAATATTCAGGATAACCTGTACGAGCATGAGTCAAGACCATATAAAAGTCAGGATTTTGACTAAATAATGCCTGTTGATCTAGAGGATTCTCTTTCTCGACAATATTCCACATCCACTGCATATCCAGTAAATCCCCACCTTTAAAAAAGCGAGCATAACGAATAAATTCAGGTCGAAGTGAGTGGTCTAAATAGAGTTCGATATTGCGACCTTGTTGTCGAGCAAGGTAATTGGCGAGGTTTGTTGAACCAGAAGACACTCCAACAAAAAGATCAAAAGGGTTAAAATTTTGTTGTAGGAAAGCGTCAAGTACACCGCAGGTAAAAGCCCCACGCATACCACCACCTTCTACGACAAGCGCATTACGTGAATCATTGATCATAGATTGTTTAGTTTGCATGTTCTGGCTGAGCTGAGTTGTGTGGCATGTTTTTCATTTCATCATTCGACATTTGCTGTGTGTCATGTGGAGGTGCTGTATCAGTATTCTCAGTCTGAGGCGTCGCTATCTGCTTATTTTGCTGACTCGGCATATAATCTGGTTCATTGGTTACAGCCATATAGAAGAATACAAGGAATAAACAGCTAAAGATTGTTGCGAAAATTACTGCTTTAGATTTCCACAACGGTTTCTTGGGAGAGTTAACATCGTTCATAGGAAAATTCCTAAAAGAATGAAATGTGTAGCTATTTTATAACATAAAGCAGTAGTAAAGTTGGCATTGCTATAAAAGACATAAATTAAATGAGGCTTATGTATATAAACCCAACATGAATTGATCAGTATTGAATACATATCAGACATAACAAGCAGGCTGAGATTAAAATTGAAATCAAGCATATAAACAAGATTATTTTGAGCTTGATTTTAGGTGTTTATGGAAATGAAAAATGTTGATTTATTAGAAATATATGAATATTTAAACTACATTTTTAGCGATATTATTTATTTAATTTTTCAACAATTAATCAAAAAATCTATTTGAATTTAAGTATTTTTAGTAATGAAATTGTTTTTTTAAATAGAAAAATTTTAGAATTAATTTTATAATAGAGGCAATTAAAACGAATAAATTATTAAAATGAACAGCTTAGTAAATAGCATTTATAAAATATTGGATCAGCTTGGACTAAACGCACAAAAACGAGCCTTGCATATCCAATTTACAAATACAGACTTAAACAACCAAGTCTTCTTACAACGTATCGATGGACAACATGGTCTAAACCAAGGTGTGTCTGTTGAACTGATTTGCCTTGCCACTTCGGCTATGATTCCACTTAAACAATTTATCGGTAGCCAAGTGGCCATTGATCAAGTCACAGATCATGGACAACTGTTTCGTAGCACTGGGGTGATTACTGAGGCCGCACAAGGGCAGAGTGATGGCGCACTAACGCTATATAAACTCAAACTCGAAGATGCCACTTCACTGTGGCATAAACGCCGTAACAGCCGAGTGTTTATGAATAAGTCGGTTGTTCAAGTCATAGAAACGCTGTTTAAAGAATGGCAAGACAAAAGCCCACTCTTTGCATCGAGTCTAAGTTTAGATAAAAGTGGACTGAAAAAAGACTACGATATCCGACCATTTATCATGCAGAGCAACGAAAGTGACTATGCATTTTTAAGCCGCTTGATGCGCAGTGAAGGGATCAACTGGTTGATTGATGAAGCGCAATTGATTGTGCCTAGTTCTGCAACTCAAATTCAGCCACAAAAACTGCGTTTGGTGGATGACAACAGCGAATACAAAGCACTAGAACGAAGAAAGATTCGCTTCCATCGCAGCAGTGCCACAGAACAACAAGACAGTATCACCAGCTTTATCGGGCAACGCAGCTTACAACCCACCGCTGTCCACGTACAACGCTGGCAAGCAGATGTTTTAGAGCAAGAAGAGGGCGCAGGCAGTGTTCAAAGCAAACACCAGCACAGTCAAAACCAAAACAATGCCAGTCTCGGTTTAGAACAGGCTTGGCATATCAGCCCAGCATGGATTCAAGATCTGAATGGTGAAGACCAAGCAACCGCGTCAAATAATAATCAGATTGAAAAGATCAACCAAAACCTCAGTCATTACTATGATGCTCAATCCAAGCAATTTATAGCCAACTCCACTGTACGTGATGCGCAAGTAGGTTACTGGTTTGAGTTAAACGAACACCCAGAAATAGACCAACACAGTGGCTCAGACAAAGAGTTTCTGATCACCTCAAAGACATTCTATAACCAGAACAACTTACCCAAAGATCTGAATGAACAAATCAATCGCTTGCTCCAACAGAGCAATTGGGTCAATTCAAATGTAGACTCAAATAACCCAGAGCGCCAAGCCAATCAATTGGTACTACAACGCCGTAATATCACCACTGTTCCTGAATACCACCCACTACAACACCGCCCAAGTACCCATCCACAACGAGCCAAAGTGGTTGGGCCAAGTGGAGAAGAAATTCATGTCGATGAATGGGGACGTATTAAAGTTCGCTTCCTGTTTACCCGCAATGAAGATCATAGTCATGATGGTGGTGCAGGGAGCAATGACAACGACACCGATTCCGCTTGGGTGGATGTACTGACCCCGTGGGCAGGTGAAGGCTATGGTGCACGGTTCTTACCGAGGATTGGTGAGATTGTCGTGATAGATTTCTTTGATGGCAATATCGATCGACCATTTGTGGTGGGGCGTATCCATGAAGCGCAACGAAGTCCAACCAAATTTGATGACAAAGGCCAATTGCCTGATACTAAAAAACTGGCAGGGATCAAAAGTCGAGAAGTTAAAGGCAGTGGCTATGGCCAGCTTAGATTTGACGATACCACAGAGCAAATCAGCAGCCAGCTACAAAGCAGTCACGGTGCGAGTCAACTCAATCTCGGTAATCTGAGTCATCCTAAAGAAACTGATACCAGTGAAGGGCGAGGCCAAGGCTTTGAACTAAGAACAGACCAATGGGGAGCAGTGCGTGCAGGACAAGGTTTATTGCTGAGTACCCATGCTCAAGACTCAGCTTCAGGTAACCATCTCGATGCGACTGCGGCGAAAAGTCAGTTAGAAAGCAGCCTAAATAATTCCAAAGCCTTAAGTGAAGTTGCTAAGAATCAGCAAACTGATCCACTGGATGTATTGGAAAATCTCAAGCAATTTCTTGATCAAATCGAAAAAGGTGAAAAAGACAAAGCGGATGCATTTAAACAAGCTTTGATGATTTTAGCTGCACCGAATTCAATCGCATTGGCAAGCAATGAAGACTTACATCTTTCTGCGGATAAACAAATCAGTTATACAGCAGGTGATAGTATCAACCTGAGTACGCAAAAGAATTTAGTTGCACATGCACAATCAAAGATCAGTCTTTTTGCGGCACAGGAAGGGGCAAGGTTATTTGCTGGAAAAGGTAAAGTTGAACTTCAAGCTCAAGATGGTGGTGCAGATGTGATTGCACGCAAAGGGATTCAAATCATTTCGACCGAAGAGATGATTGAGCTAAAAAGTCTCAAAGAAATTATTATCACCTCTGGTGGCTCTCAATTAAAAATTAATGGTTCAGGTGTATTTGTGACCACGGCTGCTAAGTTCGAAGTGAAGGCAGGGCAACATAGTTTTATTGGTGGAGCAAAAGTCGATTATTCACTTCCATCATTCTATGAAAATATTTGTAAGCCTTGTTTGTTAGATGCTGCAAAGTTTGGAATGGCATTTGTTGATAAATAAAATGAAAAGAAAAATTGTTCCATTTAAAAATATAAAAAGCTGTATCGAAGATGATCAACATGATTTGAACATGTATTTAATCTTGGATGCAGCGCAAGTTTCAGATCAAACTTTGCACTTTATCAATACATGGCGAAATGACGCAAGGCTAGAGTTTTATTCATTATTTTCAGGTACAACGGAGGGCAATGCACCTTTTGAAGTTGCCCCTGTACTTGTCTTAATCAATGATTTCGAGGTATTTGAAGAAGAAGGATTTAGCTTTATTCATCAAACATGGAAAGATGAACAGGCTTTAAATCTGGTATTCAGTTCATTGAATCTGACTCAGTTTGTTAAAAAAATGAAAGGCTATCTCACAGTAGAATTTCCTGATGGTACACAAAAATTATTTAGATGGTTTGATCCAAGAATTGTTAAAAAAATTCATAAAATACTGACAGATCAACAAGAAGATGAGTTTTTTGAGGGTATTACAAAATGGGTCATTTCAATTCGAAATTATCAGGATGTAGATTCTAATCAATTAATGGTATTGGAGAATGCATAATGCTCATACTCAGCCAAGAAAAATTATATGAATTAGATGTTGAGCAAAATAAAGAATTTTTATATGACCTTGTCTATGAAATTATAAAAGAAAACCCAGCCCTTAAACTGAATGGGCAATTTGATCAGCTATTAGAACCTGTCCAAAGCCTGATCAATCTATATATTGAAAAAGGCATCAATCAAATTTATACACTCAAATATATGGTGAAGAGCCATGTTTATTTGGGAATAGATTATGCAAATGATCCGCAATATTTTTGGCTCCAAAATGAAATGCAGCATTACAATATTGCGGAGCAAGTATCTTATGTAGATGCTTTTTATACACTTTTGGAAAGCTATAAAAGTGTGGTTTTAGGGCATGATTTTAAATTTGTTTTTAAAGCAATAGACCAGTTAAATCAGAGTTTTAGTCATTCTAATCTTCAAGAAAATCTTTCAATTATTTATCCAGAAAAAATAGAGTTTTTAAAACAAAAAGATTTATTGAGTTCACTTCAAGAAAATTATTCCAATGATATCCAATCATATAAAGAGTATGTATTGGGAAAAGAATTTCATCATAACGTTTTTATAAAAAATTTGATTAATTTGGAGGTTTAAGATGGGTGTTGGTGGTGCAAGTCCTGCAGCGGGTGCTTCATGTGCAACGTGTTTAAGGAAGTTTACTGTTCATTTTCGGAGACCTTATAATCTTGGACGAGCAACAAAGAGATATAACGGTGAATTTGGTTTTGATTGGCTAAGAGATGAATATATTTATCCAATACAAAAGATTGATGAAAATAGAAAAATTGTATTAGTTGATGACAGTAATAAAGCGATTCAAAAATTAAAAAAAATATACACAGAGAATATGGTGAAAATAGCACCATGGGGAAAGGAATATATACCAGCATACTTGGCAATATTTGCCACAAATGTGAAAGATAAAAATGCAAGTACATCAATTAATAAAAATGGAGCATTGCTCGATTTAGAAATTCATCAAGTTGCTGGAGATGATGAAACTCCTTTACAAGATGATGGTACAAAAATAATATTTGAAACAAATGAAAAATGTATAAAAATATCTACATCAACTGGTAATGAAAAAAGTAATCGTTTGGAGTTACCACTTTCAAATTTTTTAAAGAACCGACAGAGTGTTGATTTAGTAAATAATAAAAGGTCGTATTATGATAACCAAGGCTCAATCCGAATAATTTGTGATGGCGCTACAACAAAGGGAGCTTTAGTTACAGTTAAAGCAAAAAAAAGTACAGCGATAGAGGTTGTTGGGCAGTTGTATATATTTCCAAATGATAAAGTGCCATTAGCAAAAATTTGTTTTGTCGATGTTAGCTTTAACCAAAATAAAGTACTGAGACCTAAAAAGACTGGGCTTGAATATAGCTTGAAATACCAATCTTTTAATCAAGCATTAATTAGGCCTAAAATCGTAAGGGATACAATATTCAACATAAAAGATATGTTAGATAGAAATAAGACTTGGGACTTAGAAGAGTTTTATAATAAATATTATGTAAACCAACCTAAAAACAGCTTAGGTAATAGTATAATTAGTAATATACATGATAATGATTTTAAACATGACTTAATCTTTTTATTTCAAAAATATGCAAAAGTTAATGGCTTAATAAATTCAGATTCAAATGATGTTACATATGTTTTTTTTACAAATACACAATGCTCTTATACAAGAAATGGTCAAGCCTACAATAGGAAAGGGAGTGCAATTTATGCTCCTGAAGCTGGGTCTAATGGAGAAAAAGTTTGGGGGAACTCAGTTGTTATTTACCATCATGGAGCAACTGAATTGGAGACTGTCGTCCATGAAATAGTTCATAGCTTTGGATTATCCCATGTATTCCAAAATGGAAAAGATATATCATATTGTTTTCATCAAGGGTTTACGGATAATTTTATGGATTATGAATTTACAGGTGAAAAAAAATCACAAGACTCCGCCTATAAAGGTAACCAAATAGCATTATTTAGAGATCAATGGTTAAAAATGAGAAAAGATAGAAGTTTGGATTATAAAGGATAAAGATATTATGAAATTATTGGTTTTATTTGTAGCAATTTTGAGTATGTCTGCGTGTTCATTTGATTCAAATAAGGATAATTGTAATATAAAAAATAGTGAAAATTCAGATGTTGAAAATAGTTATGATGTTAGAGTTGGAAGAAATATTTCTAACTTTGTAGATGAAAATAGAATTTTTTTAAATTATGATCAAAAAGAAATAATTAACAGATATAAAAAATTAAATAGCAATTATATGGTTTTAAAAGTTTTAGATAAACTTCCTGCTGAAATAGGGTTTGCAGATGGTACTGTAGGTAATAATGTTGAAGAAAATAAGCATTATATGTCTAATCTAGATACACGTATAAACTTTAAGACAAATTACATATTTTTTAAAAGTACCAATTATGTACCTTACGATGATAAAATCCTCAATACTATTGCTAAAATGTTGGGTGATCAAATTTATGTGATCAATGGAAATAAAGTAGATGATAAAGATTTAGATAAAAATATTAATCTTTTTATTAAAAGGCTCGAGTGCAGCACTTCGTCACAAGAGGAAGTGCTAGAGTGGAATGTAAATGATATTCATATTATTTTAGAAGCATCAGGAAATAAAAATGAAAAACTAACCAGTCTTTTTTTTACAGTTTATTTTACAAAGAAAACGGATAAAAAATATGAAACATCAATATATTAGTTTTCTATATCTATGGTATTAAAAACTATCTAGAAATTTTATACCTTTGATAAGGCTTAATGAGTTATGAGGAAAATTTTAACTATTTATATATTCTCTTTTTTTCTATTTGCATGTGCTCCTAATGAGCCATTAGATCATCTATGCCAGATAAATAACAAAACTAAGAAAAGCGATACTCAAAGTGATGTAAAGGAAATATCGAGAGATATTAATTTATTTGTTGTTAATCATGATTTGTATTTGGACTATAATTTTAAAAAAATATATAGCAAATATAAGGAAATGAATTCAAATTATTTGAAGTTAAAAGTTATAGATCGATTATCTGCTACTCAAGGTTTTGATAATGGAATAGTTCACAATGAAAATTTTGAAGATAATTATCATCATATGTCTACATTAGAAGTACGAACTACAGGACAAGGTCCAAATACAAATTATTATGCTAGTGATAATTTCGTTCCATTTGATGAAAATATCCATAAAATATCTATCAATCAATTTATGATCAAATTTTCTTAATAAATTCAGCAGCTTTAGATAAAAGTAGTCTTGATAACTTCATAGAAAATTTTTTAACTAAAGGACGATGTCAAGGTGGGGATCAGTACGGAAAGGTTATTACTGAAAAGAATTTTAATGGTGTACATATTATCTTGGAATCTGAACCTGAATGGTTTGTAGGGAAAGGCCAAGTCAATAGTTTTGCTTATACTGTATACTATACAAAAATGACAGATAAAAATTATGAAAAATCATTATATTATTAAACTTAAAATAATAATTTTGATATGCTTTTTTATAACGTCCTATAGTTTTGGTAGTAGTATTGAAGATCATACAAATTATTATATTTTTAAAAATAATAGTGAACCTCTAATAGCCCCAGAAGTGGATTTTAGTAAAAATGCCCCTGTGAATCAGCTTAAATTGGAAACTATTTCTATTGATTTTTATAAAATTAAAAATGAAATTTTAAAATCAGGATACATTGAGCATAAGGAAAATGCTCCCTTGAGTAAGAAACGTTATGAAATTGAACCAAATTCATATGGTATAAATAAGATCTTCTTTTTTGGTCGTGGAGATGGACTACCTGAAATCTCATCTACAATATATTCAACTGGAGAGAATCTTAAGTCTCAACGTAAAATAGTAATCTATTTAGGTCATGATTATGATGAAGTTACTGGAAGATATAAGAAAATTAATTTGGACCCAGAAGTTCCAATGATCTTTACAAATATTTTAGAATTGAATGAAAAAAATTTAATGGATGTTTACGAAAAACTATTGCAAGAGCACATAACAGATATTGAGAATAGAGTACATAAGTATGGAAAATTTTTAGTCACAAATAGAATTGAAGTTTCAGGTTTTTGGTTTGAGTTTAATACTGATCAAACAAATAATTATACTGCCTTTTATATTTATAAGAGTAATGGTGTGCCAAAAGTAAATGCTAGTGATTAATACATTAGTCAATAACGAAAAAAGGTTGGAATGAAAAAAATAATTTTAGTACTACTTTTTGTTTCTCTTGTATTTTATGTTTCTAAGAATAAATCTGATATTCATTTTGAGAATATGGAGGCAAGTGAAAACAGAGTAAATGACCCATGTGCGAGTGCAGATTGTACGCCTAGAAGCTTGTCTACGTCATACCATAGCATTGCACACCAAGATAGGAAACGAATAGATAATGTTTTATTTAAAAATCTGGTTGATGGCTTATTTTATAAAAAAATCATAAGTGAAAATGACTACAAAAAAGTAAATTTTAATGACAATGCTAATCCTTTGATTTTTGAAATTGGAAGTTCTATTTTAATTGTTGGCCCTGAGGAAAATGGTTCTGGTGTTAAAACGATTGAATATAGGTTTGATGATTGTAATAAAATTTCAGATCTAGATAAGAATAATGTTAAATCTATTTTGAGCTTAATTGGGTTTGATGGTGATCATGATAATTTCTATAAATTTAACAGGAATAAAGATGAAATAATGGTTAATAACTATAATTATAAAAGATTTAGTTTAGAAGTGAATTGTGATCCAATTAATAATTCTGGTCAATTTAATATATATAGTAAATAAAAGAATGAGTGTGAACTTTAAAATTTTTTAAGATGAAAATTATGAAAAATCATTGTTTTATTAAATTTGAAATTCGAAGCTTTAGGATATCCAATTGAGCACTCAGGTCAATTCCATATCTACCGTGAATAAGCTATATTAATGGCACCAAAAATAGACAATCAACAACATGCAAAATTTACAACAACTCTTTATCAACACCCAAGAAAATTACGAATTGATCCCTGATTTTATCGATCTACTTTTAGCATCGGATATTTATTGTTTGGGAACACAAGATCAGCAAAAAAAAATTCAATTCCGTATTTTAGAAACACCAGAAGGCGATCAAGCAATACCATTTTTCATAGAACTAGAAACCATTCAAAATGATATTGGCGTCGATGCCGAATATATCACTTTAAATACACGGCAGTTTTTTGAAATGACTCAGGGGGCAACATTGGTATTGAATCCAACTTCTGAATTATCAAAAGAATTTCAACCTGAAGAAATTAAAGCAATTTTAGAGATTGATGAAGCAATTTAAAAATGTGCAGGATTCAATTTCTCCAGCACTTCATCAATTTTTTTCAACCGTTTGATTTCATCCCATAAGGCTTTGGCTTCGGGATAATGCTTAGACATCATCCCAATCCATTGTTTATAGCGGCCGACCATGTTCAGCTCTTTTTTATATGGTCCATTTAAAAAACGAATTTGTAAATTTAATAGTTCAGACCATGTGATAAGTGGTTCATCTGTATTTTTACGAATACATTGTGTGAGATCTGGTGTAGTCACAGCACCACGACCAATCATCAAATCTTGGCAACCTGATTCAAGTTGGCATTGTTTCGCATCAGCATTGGTCCAAATTTCACCATTGGCAATCACATTGATCTTGAGTGCTTCACGAATCGGCTGTAGCTGATCCCAAAATGCTGGAGGGGTGTACCCATCAGCTTTGGTCCGAGCATGGACAGTGACCCAAGCTGCGCCAGCATCTTCAATGGCATACGCATTTTCAAGGGTAAAATTTCGATCCATATATCCTAACCGCATTTTTGCAGATACAGGAATATGTTTGGGTACAGCATCACGTACAGCCTTGACCAACTCATGTACAACTTCAGGCTCATCTAGAAGTACTGAACCACCTCTATGACGGTTTACTGTTTTGGCAGGGCAACCAAAATTCATATCGATTGCAGGAGCACCTAATTCAGCAGCGCGTACCGCATTGGCAGCGAGCATTTCAGGATTATTTCCTAAAAACTGAACGTGTACTGGTGTGCCAGCAGCTGTCTTGCCTTGATTGTTTAATTCTGGACAATAGCTATGGTAAACATGGTCAGGTAAGACCGAATCCGTTACACGGATAAACTCAGTCACGCACCAGTCAAAGCTACCGACATGTGTGAGAACGTCACGCATGATAGGGTCGGTTAAGCCTTCCATTGGGGCGAGTATAAGTTTCACAGTTGTTACCTGATGAGATGAAAACAGCGTTATACGCATTTTTGTAGGAGATGTCTACCGATGCAAAATATATTCTAGGTCAGCGCTGAATGGGGTGTTATTGAAAAGTTGATCCATAAATTTTCATGATCGAAACTTTCTACATAAAGTCGAATTTTTTGTTGTGGATACATGTTGTTTGAACCTAAACACGATTCACAATCCTCGTAACTGGCTAAACCATAAAACCTTTCGCCATATTGAACAATCACCCCTTGAGGGTAGAAACACACAATCTCGGTTTCAATATTTTGTCCAATTTTAAATTTGTTCTTTAATTCATTCCAATCACTTAAATATTTAGAGATTGATTGATTCCAAAAATTTAAAAACTCATCTTTTTCAATGGGAATAATTTCATCTAAAACGTCAGAAAAACTTCTTTCAGGTAAGAAAAAATGCGCTTGTTCTATGTTTAAATTTGTATTGATACTGAGTGAAGCTGTCACCAGAATTGATCTAAGGCAGTAATATTCCAGATCTAATTCATATAAAACAATTTCTTCTGCTTCTGTATCAATATATTTATAGTAAGAATACAAAATACTGCCCATTTTGCTCAGTGCTGCGTTTATCAACGATGCAAAATCATTTCCAAAACAAATTTAGAACCAATAAAGCCAACTGCCAATAAAAAGAATCCAATCATGGTAAAGCGAATGGCTTTCTGACCGCGCCAGCCAAACTTATAGTGACCAATTAACAACGCACCGTAAACAAACCAAGACACAATACTAAACACAGTCTTATGTGCTAGGTGCTGTGCAAAGAAGTCATCAATGGTAAAGAAACCAAAACATAGGGCGACAGTTAATAAAACAAAACCAGTAATGAGCATATCAAAAAGTAAGGATTCCATGGCTTGATATGACGGTAAGAAGTTGACCCAAATACGTTTTTTTTGTTTCTTTTTGAGTTCGCGGTTTTGAAACCAAATCAAAACGGCTTGTATGGTTGCCATGAGTAAAACGGCATAAGCAGATAAAGACAGAATGATATGGATGTCTAAACCGATAGAATGCTGTTCAATAAATTGATCTGGTTTACTAAAACAAAAACCGAGAATCAAACCAAAGGCGGCAACAGGAATTCCAATCAAATTTAGTGAAAGAACAGGACGATAGGTACTATAAAGCATACTTAAAACCAACATTAACGCAGAGGTAAAAGACATCAAGTTAAAGACGTCGTAATTAATCCCTAGTGGTGTAAGTATGTCGTTATGCAGTACACTTGCATGTAATATCAGCCCTAAACCTGACATGATGCCAATAAACCAAGGGTTTGCGGAACGTTTAGCCATTAAGTGCATGAACAAATACCAAAATGAAGAGGTATAGGCAATTAATGCTAAAATCGTATAAACCAAGGGTAGGCTAATCATGTCAAACCTTTTTCAGGATGATGAATATTCATGTTATAAGATATAAATTCCATGTGAACTACAGTATCCTATAGCATCTTGAGCATAAATTTTCTATTTTAAGAAAGATTTTTTTGCTACTAGCTATTTTAAGCGGATTTTGCAATGTTTGATACCTTAACAGAACGACTCACGCAGAGTCTCAGAAATGTTACTGGCTCTGGGCAGCTAACCGAAGATAATATTAAAGATACCTTACGTGAAGTGCGTATGGCACTTCTTGAAGCCGATGTTGCTTTGCCTGTAACTCGTGAGTTTATTGCGAAAGTTAAGGAAGAAGCATTGGGTCAAGAAGTCATGACTCAGCTTTCACCAGGTCAAGCTTTCGTTAAAATTGTGTATGACGAACTCACCAAAATGATGGGTGAGGCAAACGAAAGCCTAGACTTAGCTGCAAAACCACCTGTTGTGATTCTTCTCGCAGGTTTGCAAGGTGCTGGTAAAACCACGACAGCTGCAAAACTTGGACGTTTCTTAAAAGAACGTCAAAAGAAAAAAGTGGCGATGGTTTCTGCCGATGTTTACCGCCCAGCTGCGATCAAGCAACTGCAAACAGTTGCTGCTGAAGTGGGTGTTGATTTTATTGAATCGGATGCTTCTGAAGATCCGATTAAAATTGCACAACGTGCAATTGGTCAAGCCAAAATTAACTTTAACGATGTTTTGATTGTCGATACAGCAGGTCGTTTGCATGTCGATGATGACATGATGGACGAAATTAAAGCATTACACGCTGCAATTGGCCCAACAGAAACCCTATTTGTCGTTGATGCAATGACAGGTCAGGATGCGGCAAATACAGCTAAAGCTTTCAATGATGCATTACCATTAACGGGTGTTATCCTCACCAAAACCGATGGTGATGCACGCGGTGGTGCGGCGCTTTCGGTACGTGCGATTACTGGTAAGCCAATTAAATTCTTAGGTATGGGTGAAAAACTCGATGCCTTAGAGCCATTCCATCCTGAGCGTGTTGCACAACGTATCTTGGGTATGGGTGACGTACTTTCTTTAGTCGAAGAAGTTGAACGTAAAATCGACAAAGAAAAAGCCGAAAAAATGGCGAAAAAATTGCAAAAAGGCGGGAGCTTCAACTTCGAAGACATGCTGATGCAATTTGAACAGATGAACAAAATGGGCGGTATGATGGGCTTCTTGGATAAGTTGCCTGGCATGAGCAATTCAGGCATTCAAGATGCGATTGCACAAGCAAATCCTGAAAAGCAAGTGAAAAAGATGGAAGCGATTATTCAATCGATGACCATTAAAGAACGTCGTAACCCAGACTTAATGAATCCGAGCCGTAAAAAGCGTATTGCAGCAGGCTGTGGTATGGATGTGGTTGAAGTCAATAAACTGATCAAACAACATGCACAAATGGCGAAAATGATGAAGAAATTTGCCAATCCATCGGGTATGGCAAAAATGATGCGCTCATTGGGTGGAATGCAAAAACAGTTTGGCGGTGGCGGCGGTATGGGGCCATTGTTTGGTAATAACGATAAAAAATAAGTCTCATTTTTTTTATAAAAAGCGCCTTAGGGCGCTTTTTTGTTAAATAAAAATAACATACTTTTGTTGGCTGTTTAGATATTCTGAGCCCATTATTTGAATATGATTTAAACAATAATTGATAAGAAGTTGATTTATGAAAAAAGTATTTATCGTACACGGTTATAAAGACTCCCCTGAATATCATTGGTATCCGTGGCTAAAGCAACAAGTATTGTCTACAGGGCATGCATGTGAAGTGATTGATCTAGCACATTCAGAGCAGCCCCAATATGAGCTGTGGAAGCATAATATTACGCAGCAAATTAAGTCACTCAATGACGATACCATCATTGTGGCACATGGCTTAGGAGGGATTGCCAGTCTGGATTTTCTTTCAAGTGAATTATTGGGGCGAAAATTAGGCGCTTTATTTTTGGTTGCGGGATTCAGTAAAAATTTAGCCGTTCTACCTGAACTTAATTTATTTTTACAACACGCTCGGGTCGATGATGCGCTGCTCAGAATGAATATTCTGAATCGCTTTATCTTTTTCTCCAACAATGATCCTTTTGTGCCAGCGCCTGTCAGTATTCAATTGGGTTATTCGCTGAATTCACAAATGATTGAAGTGAAAGGTGCAGGGCATTTTATGGCAACAGAGGGCTATACCAGCTTAACTGTACTTTGGGAAAAGTTAGCAGTTTTATTACAACCTGAATCTCAAACTGGTACTCAGGCTGCATATTCGATTTTATCGTGATGCTGTTTTATTGATTGAGCTTTTGATAAAGCTCGTCAAGAATCTCCTGAGCGTGTTGCTCATCTTGAATCAAATTGCCTTGTTGATCCCAAACTTTACTGTCCAGAATCGAATAATCTTCACTTGGGCTTAATTTTAGTTCAGCTGCAGGTTTACCATCTTCATACCATACCTTTTGAACGATGGGCTGATCATCTGAATATTCTTCCTGTAACCCAAGTTGACCATTTGAATAGTATGTTTCAGTTTTTCCAACTGATCTCTGGTCTTGGCTGGTCGATTTAAAGCTGACTTTTCCATTTTCAAAATAGCCCACAACTTCACCGTCGACATATTTACTATCAAAGCTATTTAAGCCTTGAGGGGCTTTAATCCAAAATGGGTCAGATTGTTTTTTACGACTATTTTGATAGAAGTCCTGAACTAAGAAACGGCCATCTTTATCACGACCTAATAATTTTCTGAAATATCCATTTTCTACAGGTGTGAGTGAATAACCCTGATCCATGACTAAGCCGCACTCACAGGCTTCTTCACCTGCATCTGGAGCAAAGTAAGCAATAACGGGTTCAGTTGTTGCCATGGTTGTTGAAGGTGAGTGCGTGGTTTGTAAACTGGTACAACCCACCATTGTGAAGCTCATTAAACAGGCACTAAGCAGTAAGGGTATCGTTTTCATAATGATTGCTCTTTTATCGTGTTTATGGTTGTGTTTATTTATTAAAAATGGAAGATTGCTGATCTTCCATTAAATTGTATTTAGGTTTAAGCGGTTTGTCGATCTATATAGAACTGTAAGCCTTTGAGTAATAAATCTGATTCAATTCTTGGTTGATATTTCTCTAGAAATTGTGCAAATAGATTGGCATCACCACCTGTTAAAATAAGCTTGCGTGGTTGTTGCTCAAGCACTTTTTCAATGGTGCTTAACAGCCCCAAGAAAATGCCATGATGTACTGCATCTATGGTGTTCCGACCAGGACTTAGCTCTGAAAAAGCCGCATCTGGAATTTTAATACCTTTGGTTTTTTGAATTAAAGAATCACGTTGTAAATAGAGGTTAGGCAGAATATAACCGCCTAAATGTTGTAAACCTTGGGTTAAATCAATTGTTAAAGCGGTGCCGCAGCTAATCACACACAAGTCATCATCAGCTTTCGCCACAGCCAAAACTTGTAACCAACGATCGATCCCAAGTTGTTCTATATGGTCATAGCCACAACGTAATCCTGCATATTCAGCATGCACTTTGGCAAAAGTTACCGGAATATCGAGTAATTTTAAAATCTGGACAATGCGTTCGTTGTTCTTTTTATCTTGGACTGAGGAAATTCCAATTTTGTCTAAGCCTAAACCACGGAAATGTTGAATTAAACCCAGTAGCAGATCCGCAGGGGATTGGAGATGTAATTCTGCTGCCTGTTGGATAATTTGATTATTTTCAGTAATCCAATATTTTAGACGAGTATTTCCAATATCTAACCAAAGTGCTTTCATGATTTTGCCTAATTGAAACTGAACACAATCTGCATAATTATTTTATTTGAAAATATTGAACGACTTAGAGAGCATCTCAATCTGATCAATCAAATAGGACAAATAACCTGCGATTCATTTTGCTGAACGTTGTTCCGTACTGTTAGTAACTGTTTGCTATGATCTTTGGATCAATACGATTACTGCGCAATATATAGCGAAATGTATAGCGAAAAAAGCCCTGTTTTAAATAATTGCCGATCACTTTTTCACGATACATCTGATCAATCTATCTCATTTTAGACAACAGATCACCTCGTTATTTATGCTTCAGCTAAGCGTAAACGCCCTTGATAGACATTGACTAAGCCTTGAGCTGTCAATAAATTCAGTGCGCCATCATCAGAAATTCCTTTGAAAATACCTTCAATTGAATTTTGAATTTGTTCAAAATGAACCTGTTGATCCATAAAGGCAGCATAGTGATTAAATCGTGCTGCAAGGTTATAACAACCATGATCAAACCATTGTCCAGCTTGTTGAATTGCCAAATACATTTCTGCAATGATTTGGATTCGATTTGGAAATTGTAGGCCTAATTGCATTACTGAGGTGGCTTGTTGGGTCACATTTTCTTTGGGGATCGGAAATAAGTTGATCCCGATTCCAACAATGGCTTGATGTGGTGAAATGGGTTCAACCAAAATTCCCCCCCACTTTCCTTGAGGGCTATATAGGTCATTGGGCCATTTAATTTGTAATGCTGGTAAATTCTTAAGTGTTGGCATTTGTAAGATATTTAAAGCAATTTCCAATGCTAAACGCCCATCTAAGGGTGTTCGAGTTTCAAGCAATGTGCTTAAATAAATGTTACCAATTGGCGAAACCCATTCCCGTTGGTGCTGACCTCGTCCTTGAGTCTGAGTTTCACTGCAGACCAAAACTGTCTTGACGCCGCTGAGCGCAATTTCACGCACATCATCATTGGTCGATGCTGTCGTCTGCTTTAAAAGCAGCACTTCAGGGAGTTCATTTGCTTGTGTAAGAAGTTGTCTAAGATGACGAGTCTCTAAATCCATGTTGAATCTGAGAAGAGTGAAGGAACATTTATGGAGTTAATCATATATTTAGGTATTGGTGCAATCGCAGGATTTGCTGCTGGGCTATTTGGTGTTGGTGGTGGCTTAATTATTGTACCAATTCTCTATGTGGTCTTTACCAAAATGGGCTATGATCCTTCGGTCATTATGCACATGGCATTGGGAACTTCACTTGCAACAATTATTGTAACTTCAATTAGTTCTGTAACAGCGCATCATAAAAAAGGTGCCGTACTTTGGAATGTTTTTAAAAACTTAGCCCCAGGTTTGGTGATTGGCTCATTTATTGGTGCTGGCATTGCAGATATTTTATCAGGTCAGCATTTACAGCTGATTATTGGTGCATTTGCAATTTGGGTGGCATTTAAAATGTTTAAGGGGGCCAATGTCAAAGTCGATGAATCTAAACAATTACCGACCGCATCTATGCAAATGCTAGCTGGTGGGGGAATTGGAGTTGCATCGGCAATTTTTGGTATTGGTGGCGGAAGTCTGACCGTTCCCTATCTCAACAAAAATGGTGTGGTGATGCAAAAAGCCGTTGCAACATCAGCAGCTTGTGGTTTACCGATCGCAATTGCGGGTGCGCTTGGCTTTATGTTCTTTGGTGCACAAGAACCAACCGAAATTAAAAATTCAATTGGTTATGTGCATATCTATGCCTTTATTGGGATCAGTGTAATGAGTTTTATCACTGCCAAATTTGGCGCAAAGGTGGCGCACGCACTTTCTCCAGCGATGTTGAAAAAATGCTTTGCATGCTTACTTACAGTGGTCGGTCTTTATTTTATTTATCAAGGTATTACTAAGTAGATTCCGATCAATGGTACTTTTTCTAAACACTGAGTTGACTTAAAATACATTAAAATTGTCGGACAATGTCATGGTTTCAATTGAATTAAATCAGGTACAACTAAAATAATGACAATTGACATTGTCCAAGTAAAGAATAATAAACCAAGATAGGAATTATATGCATTCGGAAGAAGTGGATAGCCTTTCAGAACAGATTGCCAAACATATTAGTGAACAAATTATTAGTGGCGAGTTGGTTGAAGGGGAAAGAATACAAGAACTACGTATTGCCAAAGAACTGGATGTCAGTCGTGGCTCGGTACGTGAAGCCCTTTTGCTTTTAGAAAGAACCCATCTGATTGAAATTTATCCTCGTCGTGGTGCAATTGTCTCAGAAATGTCAGCACAACAAGTCCGTGCATTGTTCGATACCAGCGCATTGTTATTAGGTCAAATCGTGCAACGTATGAGTGAAACATGGCGCAATCATGAAGCTGAAGCGATTCAGCAGATGATGAATCATTTGGTTGAGCAGGTGAAACAAGGCAATACTGAAAAGTTTTATGATGGCATATTTCAATTTTTATCAGGGCAACAGGACATGGTTGGGAATCCCTATCTGATGAAATTTTATAAAGAGTTGTTACCATCCCTACGAAGAAGTTATTTTTTAACCTTAAATACTTCAAGACGCGAGCTTCAAGAAGCTTTAGAATTGCTTAAGTTGGTGATTGACGCAATTTTAATCCGAAAATCACAACAAGCTACTTTATTTATGGAAGATTTTTGTCGACACTTACGTAATCTGGTGTTGGAATCTCTGACACGGATGAAACAAATCGAACTCGCTTGGGCGCGGAGATCGCGTCGGTAATTACTAGGACATTATGCGTTTAAGCAGCTTAAAACTTTCAGGCTTCAAATCTTTTGCCGATAGTACAACACTACAATTCAAAGATAACCGTACAGCGGTGGTAGGTCCTAATGGTTGTGGTAAATCCAATGTGATTGACGCGATCCGTTGGGTGATGGGGGAATCCAGTGCACGCCAGCTCCGTGGTGGCAGTATGCAGGATGTTATTTTTACAGGAACGGCAAAACGTAAACCTGTAGGTATGGCAAGTGTAGAACTGCGCTTTGAGAACACCTATGGCAAATTAGGTGGGGCTTATAACGCGTATACTGAACTTGCTGTTCGCCGTCAGGTGAATCGTGATGGAAAATCTGAATACTTTCTCAATGGGACGAAGTGCCGACGTCGTGATATTACCGACATTTTCTTGGGTACAGGTTTAGGTCCTCGTTCCTACGCAATCATCGAACAGGGGATGATTAACCGCTTGGTTGATGCCAAACCTGAAGAAATGCGTATCTTTCTTGAAGAGGCTGCTGGGGTTTCTCGTTATCAGGCTCGTCGTCGTGAAACACTACAACACTTAGAACATACCACGCAGAACTTAGACCGCCTCGAAGATATTGCTTCAGAACTCAAATCACAGCTTAAAACCTTAAAACGCCAGTCTGAAACTGCGGTTCAATATAAGACTTTAGAAACTGAAATTCGTACGTTAAAGATTGAAATTCTATCTTTCCAGTGTGATCGTAGTTCTCGTTTACAAGAACAATATACGGTTGAAATGAACGAATTGGGAGAGCACTTTAAACTGGTGCGCTCTGACATGAGTACTTTGGAACATGATCTGACTTCAACCAATGAGTTGTTCCAACGTTTGATTCAACAGTCCACGCCTTTGCAAAATGAGTGGCAACAAGCTGAGAAAAAACTCTCTGAGTTGAAAATGACTTTGGAACAGAAACAAAGTTTATTTCAACAGAACTCAGAAGCTTTGGGAAATTTTGAACAGCAAAAAGCTCAAACCAAAGAAAAGATTCAGTTGATGGAATTGCAGTTGGAAACCTTGCACGGTCAATTGGAGCAGCAGACTGAACATTTACAACATGCTGAGTCTGAAACACAACAACGTAGCCAAGCCTTTACCGATTTAAAAGCGCAGCAATTGCAAGCACAACAACAGTATGAACAGGTCAAAGTTCAAGTTGAAAAGCAACAGCAGCAAAAAGCACAAATGCAGGCGCAAATTGAACAACTTGCAAAAAATGTAGCGCGTATTGAGCAGCAGAAAGACACCTTAAAAACCCAAGCCGTTCAGGTTCAAAGTCAATTTCAAACTGAAGATGTTCAACAACTTGAGCAAGATAAATTAGCAATCCAAGCTGTAATTGTTGAATTAGAACAAAAAATTAATCAAGCAAAGCAGCAGTTTGAACAACTACAGGAAAGCATTAGTCAGCAAAAAACTCAGATTTCAGCTTTAAAATCTGATGTACAAGTATTGCAATCTGAACAGAAAAACCTCACCCAATTAATGGCGAAAAGTGCTGTAAATTGCAAGGCTGATACGGTGCAATTGATGCAGGTATTAACGCTGAATGCACAAGGCAAAGCACATGCGCAGCTGGTTGAAAAGTTTTTAGCCAAATGGTTGTCAGCCCATATTGTTGATCAAGACGCAGATTTTGCAGAAAGTGTGGCACGCCAGCTTAAAGCATCAAGCTCACAAGATAAAATTCAATTGAATGGATTGGGATGTTTAGCAGATTGGATTGAATCTCCACAGTATTCATTGTGGAATCAAGTCGCTGTAATTGAAAACCTTGCTCAAGCTTTAGCTGTACAAGCACAGTTAAAAGCAGGACAAAGCATATTGACGCTAGATGGTTATCATGTCGGTCAAGATTGGGTGGTTGGTCTGTTCTTTGATGAGTCGAGCCAAGCCGCACAGGGTGCACTCAGTCATCGTATTCGCCTTGAAGAAATTGAAACACAACTTGCGCAGCTACAACCACAGTTGATTGAAGCTGAAACTGTATTGCCAAATTTAAATCAGCAATTGCTGGACCTGCAAAAACAGATCCAAACAGAGCAAGACACGCTAAAACATCAGCAAAAACAGCTACAACAGTTTGATGTGCAAATTGCTAAGCAGCAAAGTGCTTCACAAGCATTTGAGTTGCAGAAAGTTCAGCTCAATAGTCAATTGCAACAGTTAGATGAGCAACTTGAAGAAGATGCAATGCAGAAAGATGATCTTGAAATCGATATGCACTCGGTCATTCTCAAGCTTGAACAAAATCTTCCTGAGTTTAAAACTTTGCAATTCAAGTTGGATGAGCTCAATGAGCAGGTTGAAGAACAGCAACAGCAATTACAGCTTAAGCAGCAAGATTCTGAAACTACACGTCGTCTAGCTGAACAAAATAAACAGCAAATTGAATTATTAGACAAAGACCTATCCTTCTCTAAAACGCAATATCAACAAATTATTGCGCAAATGGAGCAAGCCAAGAAGTTTGTAGATCCAATTCAATTGGAATTGCCGAGTCTAGAATCGCAATATGCTGAGCAGGCACAACAAACTGAAAAACTGCAAAAAACTTGGAGTGAGTGGCAAGTTGAATTGAATAATATTCAATCCAAACAGCAACAACTGACAGAAATGCGCCATTTGCATCAGCAAAATGATGAGCAATTGCGTACAAAACTGGAAGAGCGACGTTTGGCTTGGCAATCGGCAAAATCAGATTTACAGCATTATTCCGATCAACTTAAAGAGATGAATGCTGAAGTTAAGCAAGGCGTGTTGATTGATTTACCTGTACATCAAGAAAAATTTGAGAAAGCACAACGTCAGTTTGAAAAATTAGGCGCGGTCAATTTAGCCGCTTCAGCAGAATATGAAGAAGTTTCTAAGCGCTTTGAAGATCTAACCCATCAAATGCAAGACTTGGAAAATACGGTTGGGCAGTTGAAAGATGCCATGAAGACCATTGACCAAGAAACCAAAAAATTATTTATGGGGACTTTTGATCAGGTTAATGCTGAATTAAAAGTATTATTTCCAAAAGTCTTTAATGGTGGTGAAGCCAGTTTAAGTCTTGAAGATGACTGGCAGTCTGGCGTGAAGCTGATGGCACGCCCACCCGGCAAGAAAAATAGTTCATTAGCTTTGTTATCTGGTGGTGAAAAAGCATTAACGGCATTGGCTTTGGTATTTGCTATTTTCCGTTTGAATCCTGCACCTTTCTGTGTTTTGGATGAAGTTGATGCACCTTTAGACGATGCTAACGTTGGTCGTTTTTGTAATTTAGTAAAAGAGCTTTCTGATCAAGTCCAATTCATTTACATTACACATAATAAAGTTGCAATGACGATGGCAACCGATTTGCTGGGTGTGACGATGCCTGAACCAGGCACATCAAAGCTCGTCACTGTGAATTTGGAAGAGGCAAGAGAATACGGTTTAGCCGCGGAGTCGTAGTATGGAAGTCACCACAATTATTGGAATTGTTGTTGCAGTAATCATCATTCTGGTGGGATTAAGGATGGTGCTACGAAAGCCCAATGATGCCGCACCTTCTTTAGAGTCTGAATTGCATATCAATGAAGACTGTAAACAACCGGTAATTCCTCGTCATGTACGAGATCAATTGCGAACAGACCGTGAGTCTCAAGAGCAAGTGCGTGTTGAACCGAATTTAACGGCTTTAGACTCGGTCGAAGTTGCAGATGAAAAACAGCAAAAGATTGAGGATGTAGCAGCGGAGTCGAATGTTGTTCAGTCAATTGAGCTTGAGCATGCCGCAATTACACAACAACCTGAAAAGACGGAAACAGTGGCAAGCACTGAATCCGCAACAGAGTCTGTAAAAGCACTTGATGTGCAAACAGAACCGACGACTCAAACTAACGATTCTGCCAAAGTCGTAGTCAGTCAGGACAAAGAGGACGCGTTTCAGTTTAATGCCAATGTTGAAACAGCTGAAATCAAAGAGTTTGATGAGGAAAGTAGTATTTTAGATGTTCATTTAAATGAGCAACAAAAATATGATGATGAAAGCGTATTGTCTACGGCTGAAACCATTATTGCGCTGAATGTTTATCCGAATCCACGTAAAGCACTGTCTGGGGATAAAACCTTAAAAATGTTGCTCAAATATGGTTTACGTTTTGGTGAACTCTCTTGCTTCCATCGTTATGAGAATCCAGAGGAAGAAAGCCATTTACTGTTTTCTGTATTACGTGTCACCGACAATGGTCCAGATGGTTTTGATTTAGAAACCTTATCGACTGAACAAGTTCAAGGTTTGGCTTTCTTCTTGGCACTCCCTCATTCAGATGTGCAAAAAGGCTTTGATACCATGGTCAGTATTGCTGGCTTAATTGCCCGTGAAATAGATGGTACGGTCTATGATGAAAACAATCTTGAATTTACCCCACAACTGAAAGAGCATTGGCGCCATAAAGCGATCGATTATCGCTCAGGGCATGACGCTTAGCATAACGTCATATTTACTTTATAATTGGTATTCAGAATTTTAGGCGGAGTATTCCGCCTTTTTATGGTGAAAAAATTTATGGAAAATAATCCTGTCGTGACGCAAATGCGTCAATTGATTCAACTCATTGCAAAACATAATCATGCTTATTATGTGATGGATCAGCCGAGTATTGAAGACAGTGAATATGATCAGTTATTTCACCAACTCAAAGCTCTAGAGCAACAACACCCAGAATTGGTTCAGGCAGATAGCCCAATCAATAAAGTAGGTGGAAAACCACTGTCTAAATTTGAAACCATTACCCATACTGTACCGATGCTGTCCTTGGGCAATGTATTTAATCAGGACGAGTTATTTGCTTTTGCTCGCCGTATTGAAGAACGATTACCCAATCAAAAGATTCAATATGATGTCGAGCTAAAATTTGACGGATTGGCGATTTCGCTCTGGTATGAAAATGGTGTATTGACACGTGGCGTAACCCGTGGCGATGGTGAAACAGGCGAAGTGATTACGCAAAATGTAAAAACCATTCGTAATTTACCGAAAGTCTTGTCTTCGGATAAAGTGGCAGTGCCACGCTTGTTGGAAGTTCGTGGTGAAGTATTGATGCCAAAAGCCGGCTTCGAACGACTCAATGCTGAAAATGAAGCGAAGGGTGAGAAGACCTTTGCCAATCCTCGAAATGCTGCGGCTGGTAGTTTACGTCAACTTGATCCAAGTATTGCAGCATCTCGCCCTTTGGCATTCTATGCTTATGGTATTGCACAATGTGAGCCGCATCATGGCATTGAGTCGATGTCAGCGAGTCTTGAATGGTTGACTAACTTTGGTTTTGCTGTGGGTGAACGTCATTTTATTTGTGAAAGTATTCAAGAAGTACAAGAAAAATATCAGCAAATCAACCAAGAGCGCCCGAACTTAGCGGTTGAAATTGATGGCATGGTGATCAAAGTCGATAATCTTCAGCAACAACAAAAGCTGGGCTTTTTAAGTCGTGAACCGCGTTGGGCAACAGCGTATAAGTTTCCCGCAGTTGCAGCATTAACAACGGTTGAAAATATTGATTGGCAAGTCGGACGTACCGGGACTTTAACCCCAGTAGCACGCTTGAATCCTGTGGCTGTGGGCGGTGTAACGGTTTCCAATGTAACTTTGCACAATATTGGTGAAATTCACCGTCTGGACGTTCGTATTGGCGATACGGTCAGTGTTTATCGTAGCGGTGATGTGATTCCCAAAGTTGAAAAAGTATGGTTAGAATTTCGTCCAAATGACGTGACAGAAGTGCATTTACCTGAAAACTGTCCAGTATGTTCTTCTCCAGTGGTCATGCCAGAAGGTGAGGCTTTGGCGCGTTGTTCGGGTGGTTTATATTGTTCTGCACAACGTATTGAGGCCATTCGCCACTTTGTTTCACGTAAAGCGATGGATATCGAAGGTCTCGGTGATCGTTGGGTAGAGTCACTGTTACATCTTGATCTGTTAAAAGATGTCGCGGATATTTACCATTTACATGAGCATCGTGAACAGTTACTGACCATTGAAAAAATGGGTGAAAAATCTGTCCAAAATTTATTGGATGCGATTGAGAACAGTAAGAAAACCACACTTGCTGCATTTATTTATGCCTTGGGTATTCGTGGTGTAGGCGAGACGACTGCACGTATGCTTGCCAACACTTTCCAGACGCTGGATGCGATTCGTCATGCTGATCTTGAAGCATTAAAGAAAACTCCAGATGTTGGTGATATTACCGCTGAGTGGATTGTTGATTTTTTCCAAGCCCCACATAACCTTGAAGTGATTGATCGTTTGCTTGCAGCGGGGATCCATTGGGATGCACCAGTTGCACCCACTCGTCAGCCTTTAAATGGTGAGAGTTGGGTGATTACAGGCACATTGGCAACCATGGGGCGTGATGATGCGACTCAAATGCTACAAGCACTTGGTGCGCGTGTCAGTGGCAGTGTATCGAGCAAAACCAAATGTGTGGTTGCGGGTGAAAAAGCCGGTTCTAAGCTTGAAAAAGCAGAGAAACTGGGTGTAGCTGTACTGAATGAGCAGGAGTTTTTAGCATTAATGGCTGAGTATGGACAGGCATAGTTTCGTTTAAATTAACTCTAAAATTACTGTAAAGATACAATTGTTGTATCTTTACAGTTTTCAAAAATTAAAATCATCATTTCAAGATTGATGCGATAGCAAATCAACAAGTCATCATTTTTTAATAGAATTTTTCGCACTGTATTTTAGCTATTGCATTTCGCAGGGTTGCTTGCTCTATCATTAGTGCGCTATATGATAATAATTCTTATTTATTAGAATTTTCCATTAAACTTAACTTTAGATGAGAAATTACAATTCTTAACAATAGTGAAAGTCTATATAATAATCATTATCATTTGAAAAGTGTCTTATTATTTATATGAAAAATTTTTCTCGAACATTTCTAGTCAATTCTATTTCTATCGTGCTTTTTGGTGGGGGACTTACACAAACAATTTGGGCAAATGATGAAATTACTGCTTTGCCTACGATTAAAGTCGCTGCTGAAAAAGAACAAGAAAAATCAACATTTGCCAACGGTGCTTTGCAAAAAAATACAGATTTAGGGCCATTGGGAAATAAGAAAATTATAGATACGCCGTTTAGTATCACGTCTTATTCAGCACAATTGATTGAAAATCAACAAGCAAACACGGCGGGGGAGGTGTTAAAAAATGATGCCAGTATTCGAACCACAACCAATCAAGGACATTTAAATGAAAACTTTAAAATCCGTGGCTTCGATGTCAATCATGAGGATTTAAATTATAACGGCTTTTATGGTGTTGCACCTTATGGTCGGATGCCTACGGAATTTTTAGAGTCAGTGACTGTACTTAAAGGTCCAAATGCATTGGTTGCAGGTGTTGCACCTACAGGCAGTGTGGGCGGGATTGTGATGGGGCATTCTAAACGGGCAGATCAAGAACTCACCCGAGTTTCTGCATCGTTTCAAGATGAAGGATATTATCAATCAGGCTTTGATGTATCTCGTCGTTTTGGTGAGAACAAGGAGTTTGGTGTGCGTGTGAATGGCGCTTATGCTGATGGCGAACATATCATTGATGGAATGAATGATCGTCAAGCTCTAGGGGCAATTGCTGCGGATTACACCACGGATAAACTAAAGATTAATTTAGATGCTTATGCGGTCAAAGCAAATCGTAAAGGCGGTTCACCTGCAATGGTCGCCATGGGTGGCAAGGGCAGTGTTAATCATGTACTTGCAGCACCTAAAGGGGATTTAAACTACTTTTCAAACTTAGAAGGCAATACCAACAGCCAATTTGTAGGCTTATCCGGTGAATATAAATTTACCCCTGATTTAAAAGCATTTGCAGGCGTTGGATATGTAGAAAAATCATATGATGGTCACCTTTTTGGCACACGTATGATTGTCAATAATTTAAATGGAAATGCAACCTCACAATATTATCGAGTGGGATCAAAAGAACATAATACTGTTGCTAATGTAGGCTTTGAAGCAAAATTTGATACAGGTGCGATCAAGCATACTTTGGGATTGCGTACTGACTATTTAACCCGCAAATATTCACAACATAAATCCGCAACCAGTTCGGGGTTTACGACCAATTTATATGATCCATCAAATACAGGAACAATGCCAACAACCTATCCAGAAATTGTTCCTTATGGTGATAATGAGTATGTGAGTTATACCTTAACGGATCAGCTTTCAATGTTGGATGATAAATTACAACTGATTTTAGGTGGGCGTTATCAAGATATTGATACTAAGAATCTTGTCAAAAAATCAGCTTATAGTGCAGATAAGTTATCACCAAGTTTGGGGATTGTTGTCAAACCATTTGGTGAGGATTTATCTTTTTATGCAAGCTATGTCGAGGGCTTAGCTGAAGGGATTACTGTCTCAGAAACGACCTATCCAACTGCGACAAATAGAGGTGAGACACTTGCACCTTATCAAACCAAGCAATATGAGTTAGGTGCAAAATATCAGTTGGGTTCGTGGTTAAATACTTTGGCACTTTATCAAATTAAAAAGCCTGAGGCTTATCTGGACAGCATAAGTAATAAAGTCAATGATGATGCTGAAACGCGCGCTCGTGGAGTGGAGTGGTCATTCTCTGGCAATGTTACAGATACTTTATCTGTGATGGGGAATTTGGCCTATATCGATGCTGAATATGTGAAATCAGCGAAGGTCGCTTTCGAAGGTAATAAAGTATATGGTGTACCCGATTTTACTGCTTCTTTAGGGCTTGATTATGCCATTCCTAAGGTTGAGGGGCTGCATGTCAATACTCGTGTAAGTTATGTGAGTGAGCAATATTTGAATGAAGAGAATACGCTAGAACTACCAGACTATACGATTGTTGACTTAGGCGCTCGCTATAAAACCAAACTTGGTGGGGTAAATACCACATTCCTTGCCAATGTTGATAATGTTGCCAATAAAAAATATTGGGAAGGTGTATTTAATTCAAACTATGCTTTAGTCGGTGGTGCAAGAACTTATAAAGTCGGTGTGACTTTTGATTTCTAAGCCTTAGCTGATGTTGAACGCTATAAGCCAAAAAGCCTTTTTCATATTTGGAAAAGGCTTTTTGGCTTTAAGAATTAGTTGAGCTGTTCTTAAATATATTTCTTCACCACACCGTCATCAAGAAGCTGCTGGAAATGCTCGACTAAACTGGTTTCAATATTACGATAACTCATCCCCAGTTCCTGTTTGCTTTTATCAGCATTAAAAAAGATAGGGTAGCCCATATTCTTTTCAATAAAATCACGCGAATAGCCAAATACAGGTCCAATGAATTTAAATGCTTTTTTCGGGACTTGGTTACGCGGAAAAGGAAATTTTTGTCCAAAATTTTGACGTAAAATTTTACCCATTTCCAAAAGGCTGAGTGAGCCGCCGCTAATAATGTAACGTCCAGCTGCATTTTCCTTGAATGCTGCCAAAATATGCGCATCAGCAACATCACGAACATCCACAATACCATTCCACATCGGTGGGACACCGAGTAAGGTCATGCCGTTGGCAAATTGCTCTAAGACTTCTACGCTCCCTGACTGTGTATTTGCGGTCAGTGATGGGCCAAGTACCAATGCAGGATTAACACAGATCAGCGTCCAACGATTTTGTGCTTCCGCCATTTCCCATGCTTTACGCTCTGCCATAACTTTTGAATAAGGGTACGGTTGGTGCGTGGTTGAACTGGTGGTATTCCAGTGAGATTCATCAAACTGATTATGCTGTGTTTTTAAAATATCAATTGCATCACCATAAGTAGACGCGATACTTGAAGTCACAATGACTCGTTTGACAGACTCTGTTTTATTGACACTATTTAAGACATTTTCCGTGCCTAAAATTGCAGGTTCAATAATATCTTTAACAGCATCTTTATAATTGGTCACAACAAATGGTGAAGCCATATGTAACACAACTTCACAGCCTTGCATGGCTTCATCAAAAGAAGCATTTTCTAAAAGGTTGGCTTTAAACAGTTTTAGTGTGCCAGAGCTGGCTTGTGCGATTTTCTCTAAATGTGCAAAGCTTTGTTTCTTATTAAGATCACGTACAGTGGCATGAACGGTATAACCTTGCTCAAGTAATTTTTGAATCACCCAACTGGCGATATAGCCTGTTGCACCTGTAACTAGAATAGGCGCTGATGTGTTTCCCTGAGACATTATTTTTTTCCTGCTAATTGTTAATATTCAATATCATAAATATTAAAGTTAAAATTGTCTTGAAATATTAGCATTAAAAAAAGCCAAGAAGATAAAGTGAGGGTTCTGTCATTGAAAATGAACAGAAAATGGAATAATGAAGGGGAATAAGAAGCATTTTTAATGGTTACAAAATAAATCATTTTAAATTTTGATGAAAAATCACCAATAAACCATCAATGAAATTTTGTAAGCGGTTATTTTTTATATGAAAAAATACTTATTCAAATTGCAAATGCGTATGTTTATCATTTTAATTTTATAAAAATCATAAACTTACACATTTTGTCTTTTGCAAAACTGGTAAAATTTGTCCATACTATTGCAAAAGAATGTGGAGTAATTGAAATGCGTGGCAATCCAGAAGTCATAGACTATCTAAATATGTTGATCGGTGGCGAACTGGCTGCTCGTGATCAGTATCTTATTCATTCGCGTATGTATGAAGATTGGGGCTTAAGCAAAATTTATGAACGTATTGATCATGAAATGCAAGAAGAAGCTTCACATGCAGACGCTTTAATTCGCCGTGTACTTTTCCTTGAAGGTACCCCGAACATGAAGCGTGACGATATTGTTACAGGTGAAGATGTTGTAACCTGTTTAAAAGCCGATTTGGCATTGGAATATCATGTACGTGAAAAATTGGCACAAGGCGTAAAGCTATGTGAAGAAAAAGGCGATTACGTGACCCGTGATATGCTGCGTCAACAAATGAACGATACTGAAGAAGATCATACTTATTGGCTTGAAAAACAATTAGGTTTGATCGAATTAATTGGTTTACAGAATTATATTCAATCTCAAATGTAAGACACACTAAGCGTCTTACTTAAGGTGAGATGTTTTAGATTAAAAAAGCCTTTAGACATTCATCTAGAGGCTTTTTTAGTGCTTCAGTCGTTATTTTTTTGAAAACTTCTGAATATCCGCTAAGACTTGATCGGCATGTGTTTGGGTATTTACACTGCTATAGTGATACACAATCGTTCCTTGTGGATCAATCAAAAAAGTTTCTCGTTTCGCTATTTTGGCAATGCCTAAGTTTCGGATGATTCCAAATTGGTCTGCGAGTTGATGATTGCTATCGGCAAGAATTGGGAAATTTAGCCCCAGCTTTTCAGAGAACTTTTGATGTGATTGCACATCATCCAAACTGACACCAAGCACCACTGCATTATTTTTTATAAATTGTGGGTAGAGTGATTTAAATTGATTGGCCTCTTGTGTACAGCCAGGTGAATCATCTTTTGGGTAAAAGTAGAGAACAACCCATTTACCTTTATATTGACTCAGTTCGTGCCATTTTGAATTTTGATCTTGTAGTTTAAAACTTGGTGCAGGCTTGCCTACCCATTGCTTTTGGTTGGAATCCAGTTTGGAGAGAATAGAGCTTTCCGCCTGGCTGGCCGTGTTCAATATGCATAAAGCTGAAACGGAAAGTAAGCTAATACTGAACAGTCGTGATAATTTCATGACAAACACTTTCCTAAATTGATCCTGATTTGATCTTAGCAAATTTTAAGGTTTTGGCGGTATGTAAAATGTTTGCAATTGTTCACATGCCATTTATGATAAAAGACCGTTTAAAATAAATAGAACGTAAAATTATGGACGTTGGTGCAGTATTGATTCAACTAAAAGTAGCCATGATGGACGATGTTGTCGCATGGCAAAATCAATTGAATAGGCGTAAGCATGAGGCAATTGAAACACTTCAGGCTGAAGGTGTGCATGTTGAATCATGGTTCCATGTGGAACTGGATGGACTAGATTATTTGATTGCTTATACACGTGCAGATGATATTGCAAAAGCACATGAAATTTCGAGAAAAAGTCAGTTTGCAATCGATCAAGCACATCAGCAATTTAAACGCACTTGGCAAAAAGTGATTCCAGCCAGCTTGTTGGTCGATTTACACCATCAGAAATAGTTGTAAGCCCGATTGTCGTTCAATTTTAAGCATGATCTAATAAAACATCGTTATTGTTTTATAGTGGCTTAAATTGAATCGACGTATTTTGCTGATCACAGGTTGGGGCGGTGGAACCAAACTACTCAAGGCTTTACAACAGGCTTTACAACAACAAGGCCATGAAGTTGTACTGATCAACATCTTTAATGCGCTGGATGAAAGTGTTTTACAACATCAGGTGGAGCAAGCCAAAGATTTTGATGTGATTTGTGGTTGGTCTTTAGGGGGGCAATTGGCAAGCTTGCTGGTCGAGCAAATTAAACAGCAATACCAACAACAAAAAGTCTTGATTACACTGGCTTCAAATCCTTGTTTTGTGGCAAATGCTGAGTGGCAAACGGCAATGAGCCAAACAACCTTTCACAACTTTAAACAGTCCTTTGAACATGATGCGATTGCGACATTAAAGAAATTTGGTTTTATGGTTTGTCAGGGCACCGCAACCACGCGAGAAGATTTTGTACATTTACAAAGTTTGATTCAGCCGCAAAATTTAGAATTATTAAAACAGGGATTGGCGTGTCTTGAGCAATTAAATAATGTTGCGATCTTAAATAACTATGCCGGCAAACAGTATCATATATTTGCTCAACAGGATTTCTTAGTTAGTGACAAAGTCTATGAGAAATTTCAAAATTTCACAGCAAAGTTTTTAGATGTCGAGCTGGTAAATGGTTCACATGGCGTTCCAGTTTTTGATTTTTTAAGTCTAAGTGACAAAATCTGCCAATATTTACAAAAAATAGAATAAATCTACGGATCAGTGGTGAATCTCGCAATTTATTTTTATTGCGTGCAGGTTTAACATCGCTAAACTGTTTTTTGCTGTAATTGTAATGCACATGGAGTGAACGGATGACCGATTTAAACAATGGGTTTGATGATGTTGATCTTGAACAATCAGAGTTAGATGATCTGGACTTTGATCGGCAACATATTTGGCATCCATATACCTCTATGACCAATCCCTTACCGACTTTTAAGGTTAAAAAAGCCTATGCTGCGACCATCGAACTTGAAGATGGTCGTCAATTGATAGATGGGATGTCTTCGTGGTGGTGTGCCATTCACGGTTATAATCATCCAGAGTTGAATCAAGCAGTGACAGATCAGCTACAGAATATGTCGCATATCATGTTTGGTGGATTTACCCATGATCCAGCGATCCAGCTTGGAAAATTACTGGTTCAACTGACCCCGCCTCATTTAGATAAAGTGTTTTTTGCCGATTCTGGTTCTGTCGCTGTAGAAGTGGCATTGAAGATGGCGGTACAGTTTTGGTCTTCACAGGGCTATACAGAGAAAACTAATTTTGTTACCCCTCGATCTGGCTATCATGGCGATACTTGGAATGCAATGTCTGTCTGTGACCCTGTAACGGGCATGCATCAAATTTTTGGTTCAAGTTTGCCCAATCGCTTATTTGTTCCAGCCCCTCAAGTCGGATTTTATGAGCAATGGGATCAAAGTGACATTGCTGAACTTGAGAAAAGCTTGGCTGAACAGCATGCAACGATTGCAGGTTTAATTCTTGAGCCGATTGTACAAGGTGCGGGAGGGATGCGTTTTTACCATCCTGAATATTTGCGTCAAGCCAAACGACTTTGCGAAAAATACAATGTTTTGCTGATTTTTGACGAAATCGCTACGGGTTTTGGGCGTACAGGAAAATTATTTGCATGGGAGCATGCACAAGTTGAACCTGACATTATGTGTATTGGTAAAGGTTTAACGGGTGGCTATATGACGCTTTCTGCGACATTAACCACCACACATATTGCTGAAACGATAAGTCAGGGTGAAGCGGGTGTGTTTATGCATGGCCCAACCTTTATGGCAAATCCCTTGGCATGCGCCGTTGCTGTCAAAAGTACACAATTATTAATTTCTCAAGATTGGCAGAGCAATATTCAACGAATTGAAGCACAGCTTAGACATGCTTTACAGCCCTTACAGTCCCTTAATCATGTTCATGATGTGCGAGTTCTTGGTGCGATAGGGGTGGTGGAATTGACTGTGAATGTCGATATGAAAACCTTACAGCAGGAGTTTGTACGTCGTGGTATCTGGATACGACCATTTGGCAAATTGGTCTATGTGATGCCTCCATATATCATCACAGCACAAGAATTAAAAATCTTACTGGAGCAATTGGTTGAGGTGGTCAAGGCTATGGAGCAAAGCACATGAGCTTGATCAATACCCATCTTGAACATTTTTCACAGCAGCTTGATGTGCTTAAACAGCAAGGCAATTTACGCCAATTTCGTTCGAATGTTCAGCAAGGTCGTTATATCTGCCTTGATCAGCATCAAATGCTCAATTTGGCTTCAAATGATTATCTAGGATTGGCATCAGATCTCACATTACGTGAACAGTTTTTTGATGAAACACCCAATGATCAACGACGAATGAGTTCTTCGTCTTCACGCTTGTTGACTGGACATTTTCCAGAATATGAACTGCTTGAAAATAGTTTAACTCAGGCTTTTCATGGTCGGACGGCATTGTTATTTAACAGCGGCTATCATATGAATATTGGTATTTTACCTGCACTTGCAGACAGTAAAACGCTGATTCTGGCAGATAAATTGATTCATGCCAGTATGATTGATGGGATCCGTTTATCCTCAGCCAAATATGTACGTTATCGTCATAATGATTTAAATCATTTGACTCAGCTTTTACAAAAATATCATGCAGATGAGGCTTTCGAGCGCATTATTGTCGTGACTGAGTCGATTTTTAGTATGGATGGTGATGAAACGGACTTAGCAGCATTGGTGAGTATTAAGCAACAGTTTTGCAAAGTCATGCTCTATGTAGACGAAGCACATGCAATTGGAGTACGTGGTGCGCAGGGCTTAGGTTGTGCTGAACAATATGCGGTGATTGATGATATTGATCTGCTCGTTGGGACTTTTGGTAAGGCAATCGCTTCAGTTGGTGGTTATTTAATTTGTCATGCGGTGATTCGCGATTATTTGATTAATGCGATGCGCCCATTGATTTTCAGTACTGCACAACCGCCAATATGTATGGCATGGACAAACTTTGTTTTTCAGAAAGTTTTAGGCTTAGATCAGCGCCGCCAATATTTGCAATCTACAAGTCAGTATCTACAACAGGCTGTTCAAAGCAAAGGTTTTGAGTGCCCATCAACATCACATATTGTTCCGGTCATTGTAGGTGACTCGATTAAAACGGTTGAAAAGGCCAAAGCATTACAAGATGCAGGATTTTATATTATGCCTGTACGTCCCCCGACTGTACCGCAACACAGCTCACGGTTACGTATCTGTTTAACTGCTCAAATCACCCAAGCTGATCTAGATCAGCTAATTCCGTTGTTGTGAGTTGAATGTGAAACATCCAGAAATTGATAAATCACAGGTTGCCTTGCGTTTTGCTCAGGCAGGGCAGAGCTATACTGAACATGCGGTCGTACAAAAAAATATTGCACAACAACTGTTTAATTTAATAAGCGAATATTGCCCAGCACACTATGAAAATGTGTTTGAAATCGGTTGTGGTTCTGGAAACTTAACTGAGCTTTTACTGCAAAATTTGCAAATTAAACATTTGATTTTAAATGATCTATACCCCGAAGTTCAGCAGCATTTCCCTGCGGATAAACCGATTGAATATCGGATTGGCGATATAGAACAGCTTGAATTTCCAAAACATTTAGACTTAATTAGCTCAAGTTCCGTTTTACAATGGATGAGTGATTTAAATGGTATTTTTCAACAGGCCTTTCATCATTTAAATCCTAATGCGTATTTTTGTTTTTCAACTTTTGGACAGCATAATTTACAGGAAATTAAAAGCTTAACAGGGCAAGGTCTGAATTACCTATCCCTTGACGATCTGCAACAACAATTAAAGCGAAATGGTTTTGAAATTCTACATATTTCAGAGCAAATTGAGCATCTCAATTTTTCTCATCCCAAATATATTTTGCAGCATTTAAAAGCCACAGGAGTGACTGCGACAGCATCTGGCTTTAGATGGACAAAGCAGAGTCTCGTCGATTTTTATCATCACTATCAACAGTTTTCACAGGCTGATCAGTCAGGAAATATACGCTACTCACTGACTTATCATCCTATTTATTGTATTTTGCGGAGAATGTCATGACTGGATCAGTTTACTTTATCAGTGGAATAGATACTGGAATTGGCAAAACCTATACCACCGGATATTTAGCCAAATTATGGAATGAGCAAGGTCAAAAAACCATTACGCAGAAATTAATCCAAACGGGTAATACCGATATTTCAGAAGATATCGAACAACATCGTGAGATTATGGGAATGGGCTGGTTTCCAGAGGATGAAACCAAGCTCACCATGCCTGAAATCTTTAGCTATCCTGCATCGCCTCATTTAGCCAGCAAAATTGATGGGCGTGAGATTGATTTTGAAAAAATTGCAGATGCTACTCAACGACTTTCTGAAACGTATGATGTTGTTTTGTTAGAGGGTGCTGGTGGATTGATGGTACCCCTAACCACCAGCTTACTTTCAATTGATTATGTGGCCCAGAAAAAGCTTCCTGTGATTTTAGTCAGCTCAGGGCGTTTGGGCAGTATTAATCATACGATTTTAAGTTTAGAGGCTTTAAAAAGTCGTGGGCTTGAGCTTTATGCACTTGCTTATAATTTAAATGATGAATCTCAGGATGAACTGATTTCAAAAGATACCGCAGAATT
Organism: Acinetobacter sp. CE-15; assembly: GCF_051059255.1. NCBI lineage: Bacteria > Pseudomonadati > Pseudomonadota > Gammaproteobacteria > Moraxellales > Moraxellaceae > Acinetobacter > Acinetobacter sp. CE-15. The sequence continues at coordinate 681,315 of NZ_CP192737.1, forward strand.
TTTAAAGCATTATTTGGTGAAACATTTTCCGAACAGTGCATGGATTGATATTCCAGTAATCTGTTAGTTTGTTCATCGAATTGAGTGCTGAAACAGCTGATTCATAGTGTTCCGAGCCTGCTGTTTTCTTGCCGCTTTTAAAAAATCTGAATGCTTTAAATAAGCGACGTGTATAAAAGGTAATCCTGATGAGTTTTAAAATTCGAATTGAGTTATTTAAAGAGCTTGAAATAACTTCTCTTGATTTTGAAAGTAATGCAGCAACGCAAATTTTAAGTCGTTTTGATCAGATTGATTGGATGCAACAAGTCGTCTGGGGATACATGGAGGAGCACCACGGTGATTTTCCTTTTTTTCAAATTGAGCATATCCAAACTGGGCGTAAGTTCGGCGGACTATTTGTGGTTTATAGTCGCAATCAATATAACTTTAATGCACATGCTGAACTCTATCAAAAACAACAAAAATCGCATTTTTTTGGTTTATTTAAATCTGAAGAGATGCCCAGTTTTGATAACGATGACCTTCCTTTTGCGGTATTTCGGGATTGTTTGGAAAGTTTTTTACGTGGCAATGATTCGGAAATCGAGCGTTTAATGAAAATAGTCTATCCAGGTTATACCAGCACAGGTTTTTTTGATCGTTGATTGTTAATGGCTAAATGCAGAATCTAAATTTAAAGTCATTTTTTAATGGCTTTAAACTTTATTGTGACTTAATAATAAAAGCATTGTGCTAATTTGAGCGATGTCACTCTGCAGCGTTACATAAACAATAAAGTTATAACAAATTAATCTTTTTTTAACATGAAAAGTCATTTATATTTCATATCAGTAGCGTAATTTATGTCCAACAAGCGCTGTGAAATAAAATAAACCGAAAATAATGAAGAGGTGAACCATGTCAGGATGGTATGAAATTAGTCAAGCTAAAGATGGTCAATATCGCTTTGTATTAAAAGCAGGAAATGGCGAAATTATTCTCACCAGTGAGCTCTATAAAGCAAAAGCTTCTGCACAAAATGGTATTGCCTCTGTGCAAAAAAATAGCCCAGATGATGCACGTTATGATCGTTTAGAAGCGAAAAATGGTAAGCCTTATTTCAACTTAAAAGCGGCGAATCATCAAATTATCGGAACAAGTCAATTCTATTCAGGTGATGCTGCTCGCGATAATGGGATTGAGTCTGTGAAGAAAAATGGCCCTTCAGACAAAATAAAAGATTTAACAGAACAAGCCTAAATCAAGCAAAACAATCCAAAGCAAACAGCAAAAGCATGTCATTGCAATGACATGCTTTTTTTTGAATCTAAAAAACAAATGATAAAAAATAAGTATTTATTTATGGTAATAAAATTCTAATATTTGAATGCTTGCAAAGGGTTTTAAAACATAGAAATTAAACCATAAAAATATATATTATTAAGTTGTATAGAATAATCATTCCAAGCGCAATATATAAACTTGAGTTGGATATCAGTTTAGATTATCTATTTATATCTTCAGTTTTGAGTTTCTTCTTATATTGGAAGGGTAGTATGATTTTTTCTCATAGTCATTTATGATTTTTTTAAAGATTTTTTAAAGTTTAAATATGTTAGGCTAACTTCAATATTAAATAAAAGGAGAATGATTATTTAATAACAGCTTCAACATTAATTAAAAAGATTATTAAATTTGGTTAATAAATTATTGAAGAATTATTAACTAAATTAAGAATAAGCTTTTTATGCTGAAGTACAAATTTTTTATATCTATTTGTATTATTGAGTGATTTATTTTTGTGAAAGGTTTTGGTTAATATCTAAGCAGAATACGGTTGGTTTTATAAACTGCTTAAATCAGATTAATGAACAGTGATTATTTTGATTTAAATTGATTAGATATGAAAAAATAAACAAAACACTTCACATAATACTTATTAAGTGTTAAATTCATCACAAATAAGAATAATGAGGTTTTATGATGAAAATAGCAATCGATGGTAATGTGAAAATTGCCGACGAGATAATATCTCAAATTGAATTATGGGATGCTGCTGTTCTTGGTAATAAAATTGATCATCTATTAGATCAATGTGCGGATGATATCAATATGTTTGATGTGAGTATACAATTAGACGGTATCGATGCGTACAAGAAAGAATGGGAGAAGTTCAGTCCATATTTTAGTGAGAATGTGCAAATTGTGCGTCGCAATATGAAAATCTATGCGTCAAACGATTTAGCTGTATTGCATTGCCATTCAAAAGTGGAAAATTCTGTGCTTAAAGATAAGCTGCAGATGCCATGGTGTCGAACAACATTGTGCCTGAAAAAGAAAGGTGATCAATGGTTAGTCGTACATCAACATATTTCGATGCCGATTGATATGAGCACGGGTAAAGCGATCGTGATCAAGGATATTGCTAAATTGAAATTAGTGGTTTAGCAAGCTAGATTTGTTTGTTATTAAGCCCTTTGATTGGGCTTTTTATTTGTGTATTTTTAAATTTGCGAGATCGATGTTAGATCATTAACAAAATTGTCAAAAGAACTCAGTTTTTTACTTGAATGAAAGATGGAGTTTTGAAAAAATCATGATAATAATCTCAATAATGTGAAAATAATGCCAAATTCATTATTTGTAAAATACGGGTGGTTAAAGCCACTTGCGCCACGAAATCCGCACGAACCACATCGCGCCGCAACCTCATTAGAATTGTTATTTGATTTGATTTTTGTGGTCGCCATTGCGACCGCAGGACAACAATTACACCATAGTATTATCGAAAATCATTTATCACATGGCTTAACACTTTATTTTATGGTGTTCTTTGCATTGTGGTGGGCATGGATGAACTTTAGCTGGTTTGCATCTGCCTATGACAATGATGATGTATTTTATCGAATCATGACCTTTGTGCAGATTATTGGTTCACTTGTGATTGCAGCAGGGATCCCGTTTGCGTTTCAGCAACAAGATTTTGACGTGATCATTATTGGTTATGTCATCATGCGTTTGGGACTCGTTACACAATGGTTTCGTGTTGCCAAAAATGATCCTGAGCGTAAACAAACAGCGGTGAGATATGCGGCTGGTATTATCATCGTACAGATTGGCTGGTTACTTTTTCACTTTACCCCGATTAATTTCACCATTTATTTATTTCTACTCTTGGTTATCGCTGAACTGAGTGTGCCGATCTTTGCGGAAGCACATAACATGACGCCGTGGCATCCACATCATATTTCTGAGCGTTATGCCTTACTCACCATCATTGTCCTTGGTGAATCGATCATTGGAAGTTTTGCTGCAATTTCTGATGCATTAAACAATCAGTTGTTAAGCCAAGAATTAATCTTTTTGACCATTGGTGGCTTATTGATTATGTTTACCATGTGGTGGGCATATTTTGATCATGATGTGGCTGAACGACTCAATAGCCGTAAACGTGCATTTTCATGGGGCTATGGTCACTTTTTTATTTTCGTGAGTATTGCTGCCCTTGGTGCGGGTTTAGCTGCTGCGGTGGATGTGGTGACGCATAAGGCTGAGATCTCGGCTGACATCGTCAGTTATTTTGTTGCGATCTCTTTGATTGTCTATACTGCGAGCCTTTGGTTACTACAGGAAATTCACCATCTTTCAGGAATCAAGAAATGGTTTTATCCAATTACAGCCGCCATCGTACTCTGTATTCCGATGATCTTTACCCAAGTGGGTTATGCTGTTTTTGTTATGGCAATTGTTTATGCGCTACGTTTAATTTTTTCAAAGTGTTATTTGGCAAGATAATCAATTAAGTGGGTTTTGAGCAATGGGATTTCATGATTTTTATCGTTTGAGTTCGCACGCTGTGATTTTTAATGAAAATCGACAAGTCCTGTTATTGAAAGCGACTTATGCTGATTGTGCATGGGGTTTACCGGGTGGTGGATTGGATCAAGGTGAAACAGTGCATGAGGCGCTGATTCGTGAGTGCCAAGAAGAATTAGGCTGCGAAGTTTTGATCGAATATTTATCAGGGGTTTATTATCATTCTGCAGTAAATTCCCATGCATTTATGTTTAGGTGTACATTGCAGAACGATCAACCAATCAATTTAAGTGATGAGCATTCTGAGTATCGATGGTTTGACTTTGAGCAACTTTCAGCTGTGCAAAAAATTCGTATAGAAGATTGTTTTCATTTTGATGGTCAGGTAAAGAGCAGGGCATTTTAAGGATTGGTTATCGCACGGTGATATGGATATCGCGATCAAACGGGGGATAGAACATCAGTCTCATCCAAAAAGCAGATTCACTTTTATACAAGGGGATGGGTTTAGATAAAGCAATAAAAAACAGGTCATCAAGACCTGTTTTTTATTTACCTCAATTTAAGATTATTTATCTGGTAATGCATAAGCAACGATAGAGTCACCCATTTTGGTACCAAATGAACCGTGACCACCCGCCATGATCACAACGTATTGTTTACCATTGCTTTCATAGGTCATCGGTGTTGCTTGCCCACCCGCAGGTAGACGACCTTTCCACAGCTCATCACCATTGCTGACATTGATTGCTCGGATGTAATCATCTTGAGTCGCACCAATGAACATCACATTACCCGCAGTTGAGATCGAACCACCTAACATTGGCACACCCATTTTAAATGGTGGCAATGGAATACCCGGCATACTGTCACGAATTGTACCAATACGACGTTTCCAAGCAACATCATGCGTTTTCAAATCTACACCAGCAACATAACCCCATGCAGGTTGTTTACATGGTAAGCCAAATGGTGAAAGGAATGCACTGATTTCAACACCGTAAGGAACGCCATACATAGGTTGAACACCCGCTTCTGTACCTGCACCTTTGGCTGTTTGTTTACGGTTCGGATCAGCAGGAATCAATCGACTGACAAAAGGTAGGCCAATTGGATTCATAACTGCGATTTGACGATCAGGGTTAAGTGATAAACCACCCCATTCAAATACACCCAAGTTACCAGGGAAAACTAAAGTTCCGTTTTCTGAAGGTGGGGTATAAATACCGTCATAATTTAACTTGTGGAATGACACACGACAAATTAACTGGTCAAACATGGTTGCGCCCCACATTTGTTTATCCGTTAATTTTTCTTGAGGTGCTAAGTTAAAGTCTGAGAACGGTTGTGTTGGAGAATAGAATTCACCTTTAGTTTGCGGACCACGTTTTACACTTTGTGGTACTGGACGTTCGTTAATCGGTACAATAGCTTTACCGTTACGGCGATCTAAAACAAAGGCATTACCTGTTTTAGTCAATACATAGATTGCTGGAACAGTTTGCCCAGTTTTATCTTTGATATCCGCTAAGGTTGGTTGTGATGGTACATCCATATCCCATAAATCATGGTGAGTTGTTTGGAAGTTCCAAATCAATTTACCCGTTGTTGCATTGATTGCTAACATAGAGTTTGCATAACGTTCATGCAGTTTTGTGCGGTTACCCCCCCAAATATCTGGCGTACCTACACCTGTTGGTACATAAACGATATCGAGTTTTGCATCATATGCAAGTGGAGCCCATGCATTCGGTGAGTTTTGGACATATTTCTGACCAGGACCCGGAATCTGATTTGGATTTTCAGCACCTGTGTCAAATACCCAAAGCAATGCACCTGTATTTACATCATAACCACGGATAACACCAGAAGGCTCTTGAGTAGAATAGTTATCTGTCGTTGAACCACCAATGATAATTGTGGTGCCTGTGACTACAGGTGGTGATGTTGGAATATAACCACCCGGATAAGGGAATGGCATGTCCTTTTGTAAATCAACTTCACCGTTATGACCGAAGTCAGAACATGCTTTACCTGTTTCAGCATTTACCGCAACGATACGACCATCATTGACTGGTAAAATAACTTTACGCGGGCATTCGGTAGACGAAGATTTTTTCGCTTGTAAACTTGCTGCGAAACCAACGGTATTATCTGCATCGTAATAAGAAACACCACGACAAGTTAAATGTTGGAAGGTATTATCAGCTTTGAGTTTTGGATCAAATACCCATTTCTCTTTACCTGTAGAAGGATCAAGAGAAACCAATTTTTGATGGGTAGTACACAGGTACATGTTATTCCCGATTTTAATCGGTGTGACCTGATTGGTTGTTTCGCCTGAATCATTTTCAGTTTTGAATTCACCTGTACGATAGGTCCAAGCAACTTTAAGATCTTTAACGTTCTCTGAGTTGATTTGGTTCAACGGAGAATAACGTAAACCTGATTGAGTCCGACCATAAGCCGGCCAGTCTGCATCCGCAATACCATCAATCGCTGCTGGCGTTGGCTGTTTACTGGTTAAAGTCCCACGAATTTCTTGTGGATCATTAAAGATAGAATAAGCCATAACCGCAATGGTGATCGCCAATGTACCTGAAAGTGCAATTTTAGCACCTTTGGCATCGAAACCACGTGTTACTGCTGGAATGAGTAGCCATAAGCCAAACACACCTAAAATATCTAAACGTGGTGCAAGCGCGAAGAAGTCTGAACCGACTTCCCATAGTCCCCAGACAACTGTGCCGAGTACTAATGCTGCATAAACGTATAAAGCAGAACTATTTAATTTGCGTAATAAGATTGCTGTTGCAATGAAAAGTATCCCGGCAATGATGTAGTACCAAGACCCACCCAGTACTGCCAGCCATACTCCGCCGCCTAATAGAACTACACCGAAAACAATTGCAATCACAACTGTTAGGGTTCTGAGTCCTGAAGATGGAGTTTGCATATTGACCACCTATCTATTTGATTAATTTTTTACGCTTTACCTTTCCATTGAGGATTGATGAAGCACATTGTTTAAATTTTTAGATTTTAAATATTTCGATGCGAGGGGAGAGAAAGGGTTAAAATGGCATCGAAATATTTATGATCTATAACACTAGAATGCAGTTTGGAATTTAATACCGCCAACCCATGCATTTTCACCATCTTTATATGCACCAACATGGCGAATATATTGCACATTTGGACGGATCGTCAGCCAATTTGTTGCATGTACACCGTAGTAAATTTCAGTGTTGTACTCTTCATCTTGTTGACGAATTTGAGTGTTGTTCACATCATTGTTGATGCTGATACGAGAAAAACCAATGGCGACATCATCTTGAGGACGCGCATCGAAAGGACCTTTATAGACCAATCCAATATTTTGCATATTGTCGACAGTGTTTGTGTCTGAGTCATGAAGGGTTAAATTAATGAAACCCGTTAAGCCGCGACGTGCATCACCGTGATGTGCTGTAAGTTGTTGCTTGGCAACCAGCCATCCACCTTGTTTATGATCTGTTTCATTCGGATTTTTAATGCGTTGTGCATCGACAGTACTGTAGTAATAGCCCAAACGATATTCGCCTGGTAATTTTGCAGCACTGAGTTTTGGTTGCCAAACCACTTCCGCAGGAATAATTGCACCATGTGAGCCGTTTGTACTTAAGTTAAATCCCTTGCCACGTTCTAAGTTTTCAGGATTGTATTCATAAGCACCGACTTGAGCATATAAATCAGGTTGGATGTTATATTTAACCCGCGCAGCCCATTGGCTAACAGGCCAGTTATACCATTGGTCGCCTACCCAGTTACCCACTTGAGAGCCACAAAGTGCAAGGTTTTGAAAATCACAGTCAAAGCTGTTAAAATCCTCGCCTTCGCCAAAACGGCCCACTTTAATATCTAGTTTTTGATCAAAGAATTTTTTCTTAATCCAAAAATCAGTTAAGCGCCAAGTTTGACCACGCCCCCAAACTTCTTGGGTTGAGCTGAGTTGTCCTGCAAGGGCATCAGAGGTTTGCGACAATGAACGACCATTACGTTCAGTGATGGTGATTTGGGCTTCAGTGTCTTTCCATCCAAGCACTTTTTCCAAGTCTACATGACTACCAATCGCAAACTGATCTGCATACTCAGTTCCATGGCTTGAATGGTTTTTTGAATCTAATAAGGTGGCTAATTCGCCGGTATAGCCGAAGCTGAAGTCATAACCTTTTTGTTGGAGCTCGGTTCTTTTTCCGTTCCAATCACCAAACATCCATGGGCTTTCTGCATTAAATGCTTCAGCTGCATGAGCACTTTGAAAAGAACTACATAAAGATAATAAGCTGATAGCCCAATAAAAGTGACCTTTAGATTTATTCATATTTGGTGACCTTGATAACACTTTGTAACTAATTATTTATAATACTCTCATATTTGTATAAAAATCTATTATTTTTGACTTTTAATTGTAATTAATGTGAGTATTTTATCTCATGGTGATAATTTTTTAATAAATGAATATTTGCTTTATGGCTGTTTTTGGTCAATTTAATCTATTGTTTTTAAACTACTAAATTTTATTTAAAAATTAATTGAAAAACCATGGATTAAAATTGATCTGAAAAGATCAGCTTACCTGTGTAACCTATTTAGAATTAAGATTACACAGGATGCTGAGGTTACAAATTATACAAATTGTAAAGAAGATGACAGAATTGTAATTTTATTTAACTTGAATTGTGTTGTATTAAATGGGCAATTACCATGTCCCTTCACCCAGTTGTTGGCCAATATAGTGATATTGCATTTGTGATCTTGAAAACTTAATTGGACAGGCTAACTGAGGTTCAGTTTGATCAGAATTAGGCTTCAATGGCACATTGACCACCCAATTACGTTGTTGAGAAATTTGGGATTGCAGTGCTTCATCTAAACTCAGTACGGGTTCTACGCAAACGTCCAGTTGTTCAAACAGTTGATTCCATTCAGCCAGATTTTTACTTTTAATTTTATCTCGAATCGCTTGCTTGACCATTTGACGATCTTCAGTATCGAAAGAAGCACCTTTTTGTAGAAGGATTGGCAATTCTAACGCGCTTGCCAGTCCAGTCATAAATTGTGGCTCTAAGCTACCAATAGATAAGTAACGAGCATCGGCTGTTTCATAATAATCATAAAAGGTCCCGCCATTAAGTTGTTCTGATTCACGTTGCTGCTGTTGACCACCCGCCAAACTGGCTGCGGCTGCCATATTATTGAGTCCAACCACACAATCGGTCATGGAAATATCAATATATTGTCCCAGACCACTATTTTGGCGTTCAACTACAGCAGCAAGAATACCGATGACAGCATGTAAGGAACCACCTGCCACATCTGCGATTTGAATCCCCATCGGCGGTGGTCCACTGTCTTGGCGACCACAGTGTCCCGCGATACCAGACAGGGCAATATAGTTAATATCATGTCCAGCTTTATCTTTATATGAGCCTGTTTGGCCATAACCCGTAATTGAACAGTAAATTAAACGTGGGTTAATTTCAGCCAAAGTTTGATAATCCAAACCCAAACGTTGCATTACCCCTGGACGAAATTGTTCAACGACAATATCAAACTCAGAAATCTTCTGTTTAACTTGCTCAATGCTGGCAGGATCTTTTAAATCTAAAGTGACGGATTGTTTATTTCGGTTGAGATAACTGTGTGAAGTCGCTTGTCCATTGGCATAAGGCGGGAACAAGCGCACCAGATCTGGACGCGTTGGCGATTCAATATGGATCACTTCTGCACCTAGGTCTGCAAGGTATAAAGTTGCAAATGGACCGGGTAATAAAGTGGAAAAATCGAGTACTTTCAATCCCTTTAAAGCTGTTGTCATAATTGTTTTTACCAATACTGTCTTGATTTTACACCCATAATAGAAATATAAAATTAACAAAACAATGTCATGTTCAGCCATTTACCTTGATCATTTCGGCAATTTATGATGTAAAAAGGTGATCTGCACTGTTGTAAATCGCCAATAAAACATTTTTTAGCGTCATTTAGGTCAATTGTTAGTGAACATCAAAGAGAGTGAAGGATTTACCATGAGTCGTGATACGATCAGTATCCATTTTGTGAATGCCGCCTTAACAGGTGTGAAGCGTCTAGGAATGGACGTTGACACCTTACTTTCACATGTTGGCATAGAAGCAGAATTACTTCGCCAACCTAAAGCACGTATTTCACCAGAGCAATATACACGTTTTGTGAAAATGCTGTGGATGGTGACCCAAGATGAACATGTTGGCTTTGATATCCAACCTCGTCGTTTGGGATCTTTTGCCATCATGTGCCAATTGATTATCCACGCTAAAACTTTGGGTGATGCTTTAGAGTTATCATCACAATTTTATAAATTATTTGGGGACGAATGGTCGGTCGCGGTTGAACGTGATAAACATGAAGCGCGTTTAGTGCCATTGATTCCAAAAACCATGGATCCTGATCATTTTATTACTGAAAGTATGTTGATGATTTGGCATGGTTTAGCTTCATGGTTAATTGAACGTCGTATTCCTTTAGAACGGGTACATTTTGGTTACCCGCGTCCAAATCATGCAGATGAGTATGATGCGCTGTTCTTTGCACCTGTGATGCAATTTGATATGCCACGTACTGAAATTACTTTTGCCGCAGACTATTTGGATTTACCGATTCGTCAGGATGAAGCAAGTTTAGAAGAGTTTTTAAAAGCTGCGCCTGCTCAGCTTTTGGTGAAATTCAAAAATACCAATTCTTTAACTTCGCGTATTCGTGAAGTCTTAAAGAGTCAAATTGGTGAAGAAATGCCAACCTTAAATGATGTGGCCTCAATGTTGTATTTATCACCACAAACCTTGCGCCGCCGTTTAGCTGCAGAAGGTAAGAGTTACCAAGGTGTTAAAGATGCCTTACGTCGAGATGCTGCAATTCATTTGTTATTAAATCCGGATTTAACCTTGGAAGATGTAGCACAACAAGTGGGCTTTAGTGAAACCAGTACCTTCCATCGCGCATTTAAAAAATGGACAGGGGTTACCCCAGGGCTTTATCGTCAATTGCATGGTTATCATTAATCAAACATAGATGAATTTAAAAGTATTTTTGCTGATCCTAAGCCCAAGTGATACTTGGGCTTTTTTATGCCTGATCATTTCAGCTAAAATTTCTTGTAAGATATAAGCGGTAAAGCGCAAGCGAGTTATTTGATAGTGTACCTGCTTAATTCTGATCTGATTTAAACAGTGAGTTTGATTTAAATAAATAGACAGAAGCCATTTAAAATATTTTTGACTGGATATATAGATGACATGTTTGATTAGAAAAATTGATCCCTCAGATATAGCGCAACTGATCGAAATAGAAAAATCTGCTACACAAGCATTTTCAAGCATTCCCGAGTTATCTTGGCTGGTCGAAAGCCCCGTATTGTCAGCACAAGATCACTTACAATTGATTTCTTCTGCTTACGCATTTGTCGCGATTAATCAAAAGAATCAAGCTACAGGTTTTTTATATGCAGAAAGACAAGCGCTTGATTTATATATTATCGAGTTAGATGTGAGTGCTGCATTTCAAAAACAAGGGATTGGTCGGCAATTGATTGAATATGTGATTGCTACTGCTCAGGGAGAGGGCTGTGATGCTGTGACCTTAACCACCTTTCATGATGTGATTTGGAATCGACCATTTTATGAAAAATTAGGCTTTGAAAAGATCAATGCGCTTGAGATGCCTCTCTATCTTGAGCATAAACTTGAGCATGAAGTTGCATGTGGTTTTTCTCGTAACAGCAGATGTGCAATGAGATTGGCACTTAATTGAAATACGTGATTTGTTTTCGTTTTCCCATTCAGAACGAACCAGCCAATTGACAAAAAATATCAACTGACTATTTCGTTCTCGTCATTGAACTCTCAACTTTATAACGTACACTCAAAGCAGATAACAACCTAGAAGTCATAAGAAGGAACAGCTATGAGCGAGGCTTACATCATTGATGCCATTCGCACACCACGCGGAAAAGGAAAAAAAGATGGTTCACTGTATGAAGTGAAACCAATTACATTATTAACCACATTGCTCAATGAATTGAAAGATCGTCATCAGCTTGATACTTCAAAAGTAGACGATATCGTACTGGGTTGTGTAACACCAATTGCCGAGCAAGGCGGTGATATTGCTAAAACTGCTGCAATTGCGGCAGGTTGGGACAATGATGTTGCCGGTGTGCAAATCAACCGTTTCTGTGCTTCAGGTCTTGAAGCCGTCAATATGGCTGCACAAAAAGTACGTTCAGGCTGGGAAGACATTGTTGTTGCTGGCGGCGTAGAGTCTATGTCACGAATTCCAATGGGTTCTGATGGTGGGCCTTGGGCGCTGGATCCTGAAACAAATTTAAAATCACATTTTGTTCCTCAAGGGATTGGCGCGGACTTAATTGCTACGCTCGACGGTTATAGCCGTACAGATGTGGATGAGTTTGCTGCCAACTCACAACGTAAAGCTGCTGCTGCACAGGCAGCGGGACGCTTTGATCAGTCCGTGGTTGCAGTGAAAGATAAAGCTGGTGTTACGATTCTTGAAAAAGATGAATTCATTAAACCAAGTACAACTGCTGAAGGTTTGGCAAAACTTAATCCAAGTTTTGAAATGATGGGTGGAATGGGCTTTGATGCGATTGCATTACAACAATATCCAGAAGCACAAAAAATTAACCATGTACATCATGCTGGAAATTCATCGGGCATCGTAGATGGTGCTGCCGTAGTGCTGATTGCTTCTGAAAAAGCTGTCAAAGAGCAAGGTTTAAAACCTCGTGCAAAAGTGTTGGCAACAGCATTGGTTGGAACAGATCCAACCATTATGCTCACAGGTCCTGCACCTGCTGCGCGTAAGGCGCTGACAAAAGCAGGTCTCAGCATAGATGATATTGACCTCTTTGAAGTAAATGAAGCCTTTGCATCTGTGGTGATGCGTTTTATGACTGAACTTAAAGTTCCAGCTGAAAAAGTCAATGTAAATGGGGGCGCGATTGCAATGGGGCACCCATTGGGCGCAACAGGGGCAATGATTCTTGGTACGCTGCTTGATGAATTAGAACGTCAGGGTAAAAAACGTGGTCTAGCAACATTGTGTGTAGGTGGTGGCATGGGTATTGCGACCATTATTGAGTTGGTATAAGGAGAATAATAATGAGTGCAATTCAATATGAAAAAAATGCGGATGGCATTGTTATTTTAACGATGGATTCTCCAAACCAGTCTGCAAATACCATGAACGCTGATTTTCGTGTGGCTTTAGAAAATGTTGTGTCTAAGCTTAAATCTGAAACAGATTTAAAAGGTGTGATTTATCGTTCTGCGAAAAAAACTTTTTTTGCCGGCGGTGATTTGGATGAGCTGATTGAGGCAACGCCAGAACATGCCACTGAATTCTTTAATATGACTGCCAAGCTAAAAGGTGATCTTCGTACGATTGATACCTTAGGTGTTCCTGTGGTTGCGGCGATTAATGGTACAGCGCTAGGTGGTGGTTGGGAAATTGCTTTAAGTTGTCATTATCGTATTGCTTTAAATGATCCAAAAACCAAATTAGGTTTGCCAGAAGTAACACTGGGCTTACTTCCAGGTGGTGGCGGTGTGGTGCGTATGGTGCGTCTGCTAGGTTTGCAAAATGCATTCCCATTCCTCATGGAAGGTAAGCAATTCGGGGTAGATAAAGCCAAGTCTTTAGGTTTAGTCAATGAGCTTGCGGATAGCGAGCAAGACATGCTGGACAAAGCGATTGCTTGGATCAAAGCCAATCCAAAATCTCAACAGCCTTATGATGTGAAAGGCTATAAAATTCCAGGTGGCGATCCTAAAACGCCTGCGGTTGCTCAGATCCTGGCAATTGCACCTGCAATGCTGCGTGATAAAACCAAGGGCTGTTATCCAGCGCCTGAAGCGATCATGGCCGCTGCAGTTGAAGGTGCCCAAGTTGATGTAGATACCGCTTTCCGTATAGAGGGGCGTTACTTCACTTATCTTGCAACAGGGCAAGTTGCCAAGAATATGATTGGAACGTTCTGGCATGGTTTGAATGCAATTAAAGCAGGTGCAAGTCGTCCTAAAAACATTGCCAAGTGGCAAGCGACCAAAGTGGGTGTACTTGGTGCAGGCATGATGGGCGCAGGTATTGCATATTCGACAGCAATCAAAGGCATTCAAGTTGTGCTAAAAGATGTCTCTGTGGAAAATGCTGAAAAGGGTAAAGCTTATAGTCAAAAACTATTGGATAAACGTGTTTCGCAAGGTCGTATGAGCGCGGAAAAGCGTGATCAAGTTTTAAGTTTGATTACCGCAACAGCATCTGCAGAAGACTTAAAAGGCTGTGATTTGATTATCGAAGCTGTATTTGAAAATCAAGAATTAAAAGCCAAAGTGACTCAAGAAGCGGAACAATTTCTTGCCAATAATGGTGTCATGGCGTCAAATACATCAACATTACCGATCACGGGTTTAGCCAAAGCCTCTAAAGATGATACGCATTTTATTGGTCTACATTTCTTTAGTCCTGTCGATAAAATGCAACTGGTTGAAATCATCAAAGGTAAAAATACCTCTGCTGAAACCTTAGCAAAAGCCTATGACTATGTGCAACAAATTGGCAAAACACCAATTGTGGTCAATGATAGCCGTGGTTTCTTCACCAGCCGTGTGTTTGGTACATTTGTGCAAGAAGGTTTGCGTTTACTGCACGAGGGTGTACATCCTGCACGTATTGAGATGGCAGCACTAAAAGCAGGTATGCCTGTTGGCCCATTGGCGATTCAAGATGAAGTGGCATTAACGCTTTCTGAGCATGTGGCCAAAGAAACTCGTAAAGCCCTTCAGGCTGAAGGTAAGGATTTACCGCTTTCAGGTGCTGATGATGTTATTGAAACCATGATTCACACCTTTGAACGTAAAGGCAAGGCTGCGGGTGCTGGTTTCTATGAGTATCCTGAAGGTGGCAAAAAGCATCTTTGGGATGGCTTAAGCCACTGGAAGAAAGATGTTGATATTTCTGAACAGGAAATGATTGACCGTTTCCTATTTGTTCAGGCTTTAGATACCTTACGTTGTTATGAAGAACATGTCTTGGAATCTGTGATTGATGCCAATATCGGTTCAATTTTTGGTATTGGCTTTGCACCGTGGACGGGTGGTGCGATTCAATTCTTAAATCAGTATGGTTTAGAAAAAGCTTTGCTTCGAGCGAACTCGCTTGAAGCAAAATATGGCGAACGTTTTAAAGCACCGCAAAAGTTAATTGATCAAATTCCACATGGAAAGATTATCTGATTTTTATATATTGCTTTAAAAATTGTAGATGAATGTCTCAAGCATAGATTAGACAATGATTTGCACAGAAAGAGGTCAAGGACCTCTTTCTTTTTTCGAATAGATTTTGCTTTTTACAGAATAAAAGTGTATGAAAAATATGCAAAACCAGTTAATATCTGGCTACAGCTTTAGTACAAAAAATGTCAGTAACACTTATAAAATAAAGAGAGAAAAGCAATGTCACAAAATAAAACCGAAGATCAATATAATGCGATTGATTGGTTTAAAAAATGTTTAAGTAATTATGCCAATTTTTCTGGGCGTGCTCGCCGTAAAGAATATTGGTTCTTTGTATTGGTACAGTTTGCTGTGCTGATCATTGCAGCAATTATTGACTCAATCATTTTTAAGAAACCATCTGTATTGTATTTTATTAGTGCATTAGCGCTGATCGTGCCTTCAATTTCAGCTGCTGCTCGACGTTTACATGATACGGGAAGAACAGGTTGGTGGTACTTGATTGCTTTTGTTCCTTTTGGCGCTTTTGTTTTAATTTACTGGTTAGCTTCAGATACCAAACCTGAAACAAATCAGTGGGGTGGTCCTGCAAAGTAATTTTTGCAGATTAAAAAATAGGGCATTCGCCCTATTTTTTATGAATTAAATCAAGGTCATATTTTGTCTATCAAGTGAATATTTTATAGGTTAAATCGTGATAAAAGTGGATTGATTTGGTGTGTGATGGTGTTGCTAAATTTGAAAAAATAGCAATAATCGAAGGACCGACTAAAGTCTGATACTTCCCTTATAAAAGGATTGGGAATTCACATGGATTTAATACAAAGCAATGGTCAACCCCGTTATGGGCGTTTTAAAGATGTGCCGAGTAAGATTAATGTTAATCAATATATCTACAAAACCCCGTATGGCAAAGTATTAACAGGTTGGCGTAAACATTTAAAATATAAAAAGTTTAAATTTTGTGGTATCCAGCATGAACACTATTCTATCGGTATCGCAATTGCCGATATTGGTTGGGCAGGACATGGCTTTATTTATGTCTATGACCATTCAATGAATGAAGTTTTAGAATGGAATGCCAATACGATCTTAGGGCGAGGGACAAGCTTAGATGAGCAGCCTTTGTATAGCCAAAGTCACTTTAATAAATCACCTTTTGAATTTGAAATGCAACATGCCAATGGTGTGCGTTATATACGGGCAACTCGAAATGGTGAAGAGCAGTTAAAAGCCCGCATTTTTTGTGCAGGAACGGAACCTTTAAGCTTATGCAGTCCCAATGGTATTAATGGTTGGACTTATACGCAAAAGAAAACCACCTTGGCTGTAGAAGGCTTTTTTATCAGTAAAGACAAAGCACGTATAGATTTTAATGAAAAAACTTTGGCATCTCTCGATGACACCTGTGGATTTCTAAGACCCGAAACAGCATGGTTTTGGTTATCGTGTAACTTTTGGGATACGCAAGGAAACCGTATAGGTTTAAACCTCGCTTCGGGTGTAAACGAGAGTTTTGGCAATGAAAATTGTCTTTGGGTCAATGGTGTTCTATATGCAGTTGCCGATGTACTGTTTGAAAAGTTAGATGCAAACCTGTGGTCAATTCGCTCTTTAGACCAGAAATTAAATCTGACAGTAGAAACCGGCTGGCGGAGATTTGAAAACTTAAATTTACGTTTGGTGGGGAGTCAGTTTAGCCAATGGCAATCACGCATTAGTGGTACGGTCGAATCTGAAGTGGGTGAGTGTATTCAGTTAGATCAAGCCTATGGTTTGTTGGAACAGCATTACGCGAAATGGTAAGGCTGTTCTTATTTAAAGCTTTTTAACCTTATAAAGCAGCCTTCCAAAATGCTTCACCTGCTTGAATCGGATCATTGGTTTCGGCCAAAACATCGACCCAAACCTGATATTGTCGAATCACAGGGTGTTGGCTCGGATGAAAGTCAGGCTTAAACCAATCTAAGTATTGTTCACGCATTGCTGATAATTTACCGTGTTTGCCAAAAAACCATGGAATACCTTTGAGTGCAAATTGAGCACGTTGCAAACGACTGAATCCATCGTATTTAAGCATGACATTGGCACGGTAAAAGGTAAATCCAAACATTTGTAAAGTGACAAAGGCAAGCGCAAATTTACGCAAGTTTTCAGGAACTTCTCCAACCTCTTTCATGACATCAAAAGCGACATCTCGATGTTCCATTTCTTCGATTGAATGCCAAGCAAATAGAGCACGTACAAAAGGGTGAACCTCTGCTAAAGTCTCTTGTTTACTGTAAAAAGTTTCTGCCATTAATGCGGTAAGATGTTCTGCTGCGGCAGTCATGGCAATGTTGTACTGTTTGGAACGATGTTTCAGTATATGTTCGAAATGTGCACCCATAAATTTTACAAACTGATCAACAGGCATGCCTTGGTGCAGCATTTCTTCATTCATTTTGTCATGTGCAATACCGTGCTGTGCTTCCTGTCGAATAAAATCCGTGACACGTTGCTGTAAATCTGGATCGGTGATTTTGTCACGCAGTGCCCGAACACTTTGAATGAAATATCTTTCACCTACAGGAAAGGTCAAACTCAGCGCATCAAACATACGGGTACGAAAAGGGTCATTATCAAACCAAAAGCGTGGAACTTCATTCAATCTAAAATCTAAATTGCTACGAACCACAGGATCAACTTGGTGTTTTACATATGCATTCATTGTTTTATTTCTCGCATTATTCAGTTCAAATCCCTATTCAGGATAGAACTGATCGGTTTATATCAAGACAGCTATAGTCCAGCCTGCCAAAATGCTTCACCTGCTTGAATAGGATCATTGGTTTCAGCCATCGTATCGACCCAAACTTGATATTGTCGAATTACAGGGTGTTGGCTCGGATGAAAATCTTTTTTAAACCAGTCTAAATATTCATTTTTCATTGCAGATAAAATCCCTTTTTTACCGAAGAACCAAGGCAATCCTTGCGTTGCCATTTTTAAACGTTCTATACGGCTGAATCCATCATGTTTAAGCATGATATTGGCACGGTAGAGGGTAAAGTTGAACATCATTATGGTGGTAAAGGCTAAAGCAAATCGACGTAAGTTGTCAGGGACCTCACCGACTTGTTGCATCACATCAAAGGCCACATCTCGATGTTCCATTTCTTCAATAGAATGCCACGCCAGTAAGGCCCGGACATAAGGGTGTGCTTCAGATAAGGTTGCTTTATGGCGGTAAAATGTTTCTGCCATCAAAGCGGTGAGATGTTCAGCAGCAGCTGTCATCGCAATATTGTATTGAGGCGAGCGTTGGCTCAATTCAAATTTAAAAATCTTACTTAAAAGTTGGATAAATTGATCGACAGGCATGCCTTGATCTTTCATAACCTGATTCATTTTGTCATGCGCAATACCATGTTGGGCTTCTTGACGAATAAAATCAGCAACACGTTGTTGTAAATCTGGATCGGTGATTTTGTCACGGAAGAGTCGGACACTTTCTATGAAATAGCGTTCACCATCTGGGAAGGTCAGACTGAGTGCGTCAAATAGTCGTGTGCGGAATGGATCTCCACCAAACCAGAAGCGCGGCACTTCCTCAAGTTTAAAGTTGAGCTTGGTTCGAACCACTGGATCGACCTGATATGTAACTAATGCATTCATTTTATTTTACTTGCATCACTGTTGATGATTTCAGTATGTCGGGATTTTGCAAGTTTGTTTTGACAGATATTGCCATTTTTTATACATTTTACGACAAAATGAAAATTTGCAATGTCAATTTTCTAAGTTAAAGGATTAAAAAGAGTGCAAGACGATGCAGGAATTACAGATCCCAAATGGTTATTTTCATCTCTGGCAGATGTATCTGTCTGAACGAGGGATTGATCTTGCGACGCTTGATTTCTTACAAGTGGATGAAAAAAAACATTTAATTGGAATTTTGTCACAGCCGATTGATACACAATCTTCCTATTTCTTCTTTCATCAACTGATTGAAAAAACCAAACAAGCGCTAGATTGCCCTCAGATCGTTTTTGAAATGGCAGAATATGTGCGACCTGAGCATTTTGGTGTTTTGGGCTATATGGCATCACGAAGTACAACCGTGGCAGAAGCTTTACAAAATATTATGCGCTTTAGCCGTTTGGTGATTGATGGTGACGAAGTTATTCCAATGCAAATGCAGCTCAAGGGAGAATATGTACATTTAATTTGGCCCTTTCATCATGAAAAATATATTCTTATTAATGAATTTACCAATGCGTTAATGATGCATCTCGCGCGTAAAATTGTACCGCCAAATCAATTTCCATTGCATGCGGTGCATTTTGCTCATGCACCACAGATGGCAATCTATCATTATCAAAAGTTCTACGGCTGTGAAGTCTCTTTCCATCAACCGCAATATAGTTTTGTCTTAGCCTCAGCAGGTTTAAATTTAAAAATCCAACAGGCAGATCCATCCTTAATGCAGCTTTTGGTCAAACAAGCAGAGGAGGCTATTGCGTCTAAACCTCGCTATGAAACCATTGCTCAACGCTTACATTTGATTGTGGCAGAATATTTAAAGTTAAAACAACACGCCCCAAAAATCGAAGAACTTACTCAAGAACTTCATATATCCACACGGACTTTACAACGACAGTTAAGTGACTTACAGACATCGTTTAAAAAAATTGTAGAGATTGAACGGATGAAGCGTTGTGAGTTTTTATTGGAAAGCCACATGCCGTTCAGTGAAATAGCGATGCAGTTAGGTTATTCAGATCAGTCAGCTTTAACCAGAGCATATAAGGCCTTTAGTGGGCAGACCCTGCTCGAGAAAAAACAACAGTTGAAGTCATTGTGAAAAACCAGTGCAAACAAAGTATGCTTAAAAAGCCAAGCACTTAGATAGCATCGCTGCTATCTAAGTGCTTAGTACGATTGTGATTTTTTAATTTATGCTCAAAACACAGGTTGATCTGATTGTTGAATTGGTTTTTTAAAACCATGATTCAGCATGATTTCAAGTTGTCTTTAACTTGGGAAATCTAAATACGATTGCCAAGACTGCAAATATTGCCAATACCCAACAATAGTAAATCGAACCAATCAGCTCAACAGGGGACAGTTTGGCAATTGAGCATGCAAGTAATAGTTGTGCACCGTATGGAATCAAGCCCTGAACCACACAAGAGAAAATATCCATAAATGCGGCTGCACGTTTGGGATCAACAGCATATTCTTTGGCAACTTCTCGTGCCATGTCTCCAGATAAGATGATGGCAACCGTATTATTTGCGACAAACACATTTGAGAAAACCACAAGGAAACTAATTCCAATTTCTCCCGCACGTTGTTGACCGATTTTAAATCGACGAGTTAAGGCATAAATACGTTGAATTAACCATTCTAAACCGCCTTCTTTTTGCATAATGGCAGATAAACCACCTAAGAACATAGAAAGTAAGGCAACCTCAAACATACCCACAAAGCCATCATAAATAGCGGAATTGTATTTAAGTAGGGTAAATTCAGGATTTTCAATGATGCCAAGACAACCTGAAAGTACTATTCCGATAGTCAGTACTGCAAGTACATGTAAACGTGTAAATGCTAAAAAGAACACGATTACATAAGGCAAAATAAGCCATAAGTTATAGTTTTTATATTCAATAGTTTGTGCATGATGACTGGTCAAAATGTAAACCAATATAGTGATAATCGCAGCAGGCAGTGCAATCCAGATATTCACTCGAAATTTATCACGCAGTTCTACATTTAGACTTCGAGTTGCTGCAATAGTGGTGTCTGAAATCATGGATAAGTTATCACCAAACATTGCCCCACTGACCACAGCACCAATTGCATAAATGGGCTGAATATCCGTTGCTTGAGAAAAACCAAAAGCAATCGGCGCACATGCAGCAATGGTTCCCATCGATGTTCCCATTGCTGTGGCAATAAAGGCGGAAATGATGAAAAGCATCGGCAGGACAAATTCAGATGGAATAATTGATAAACCAAATTGAACAGTGCAGTCCACACTACCGATGGCACTGGTTACGCTGGCAAAGGCACCTGCAAGCATAAAGACCATAAACATCAAAATTAAATTGGGATGGCTTGCACCATGCAAAAATGTTTCTATAGCGGCATTGATTTTCCCTCTATATAGCAGGATGGCTAAAATAATTGCAGGAAGAGCAGCAATAGGGGCTTTCACTTGATAAAAAGCAAACTCAGTACCAATGATCGTGTGATAAATACCACTGCCTAAAAAAATGGCTAAAAAAACAATAAGCGGCAAGAGCGCAAGCACGCTGGCTTGCACTTTAGCCTGAGAATGTGTGGTCATAAGAGGAGATAAAAAATCAGAATCCTGACTAGTATAAACAGCTTTTGCAATTTCTGAAAAATAATTAAGTGATGTAGGTGATAGGGTGTTTGGCTGTAGAGTGATGATTTAACTTTATTTTTTACTCATAATGATATTTTTTTACAAGCTTGAAAATAGGTAGCTTTGATCATTGTCCTCAACTTGAAAATAGCGCTAAATGTATCCATGGGTTGTTTTATTATTTGTGATATAAAACAAGATACGCGAGAGCGACTATGTGACTCTATCCTTTGAGTAAAAAATAGCGTTACAATGCAGTGTCTTGTATTTATACATTTGGATGATTAAACCGTAAATAAATCCATTTTGAATTTATTTACTGGTGTTTAATGATCTAAAAACTCCTCAAGTTTGAACAATTCAAGGAATGTACAATCCTATGTCACGTTTAGCCACTCGTTTTGCACAGCTTAAATCTCAACAGCGTAAGGCTTTGGTTTCTTATGTTATGGCGGGTGATCCTCAACCACATGTAACCGTACCATTGTTACATCAAATGGTTGCAGCAGGCGTAGACGTAGTTGAACTTGGATTGCCATTTTCCGATCCTATGGCAGATGGTCCAGTGATTGCACTTGCAGCAGAGCGCGCTTTAGCTGCGGGTACCAATACCTTTGATGCCTTGAATATGGTTAAAGAATTTCGCCAAAAAGACACAACAACGCCAGTTGTTTTAATGGGGTATTTAAACCCTGTTGAAGTGATTGGTTATGAAAAGTTTGTGGCTTATGCGAATGACTGTGGTGTTGATGGTGTACTTCTTGTGGATTTACCACCTGAAGAAGCACAAGGTTTAGATGAAGTATTGCAAAAGTACAATATGGATCAAATCTTCTTGCTTGCACCAACCTCTACCGATGAACGTATTCAGCATGTAGTGAAACAAGCAAGTGGCTTTATTTACTATGTGTCTCTAAAAGGCGTAACGGGTGCAGCAACATTGGATACAACGGAAGTTGCAGCACGTATTGAAAAAATCAAAACCTTTACCGATATTCCAGTTGGGGTAGGTTTTGGGATTAGTGATGCCGCTTCTGCAAAAGCAGTAGGTCAAGTTGCTGATGCAGTGATTGTCGGAAGTGCTTTTGTCAAACCATTTGCAAATCTTGCACCAGAACAAGCTGTTGAAGCAGCAGTGAATAAAGTCAAGGAGCTTCGAGCCGCGCTCGATGAGTTAGTATGAATCAAGAAGTGAAATCAGGGAAAATCCTCAGCGCAACAACGCCGTGGACAGATCGTACAGTTCCAGGCATTCATATGCCTGACCAACAACAAACACTCAAAGCGACGTTTACAGAACCAACCATTGAGTGCCCTGAATGTCATGCACTCGTGACTCGTACTGCAATGTCTTTCAATGCTTATGTTTGTCCATCATGCGATGAACATTTGAAAATGAAAGCACGTGATCGTTTAAATTGGTTTTTTGATAATGTGACCACTGAACTCGGTCAAGAATTTGCTGCAAAAGATCCTTTACATTTTGTAGACAGCAAGCCTTATCCAGAGCGTATTAAAGAAGCGCAGGAAAAAACAGGTGAAACTGAAGCCCTTGTAGTGATGCAAGGTCAAGTTAAAAATATTGCAATGGTTGCATGCGCATTTGAATTCGACTTTATGGCTGGATCAATGGGTACTGTGGTCGGTGACCGTTTTGTACAAGCTGCTGAAAAAGCAATTAAAGACAAGCAACCACTGATTTGTTTTGCTGCTTCAGGTGGTGCTCGTATGCAGGAAGGCATGTTGTCTTTGATGCAAATGGCGCGTACCTCTGCGGCGATTCAAAAAATCAAAGATGCACATCTTCCGTATATCGTGGTATTAACCCATCCAGTGTATGGTGGTGTAACAGCATCATTGGCGATGTTAGGTGATGTACATATTGCTGAACCTAAAGCGATGATCGGTTTCGCGGGTAAACGTGTGATTGAACAAACAGTACGTGAGAAGCTGGAAGAACCGTTCCAACGTGCGGAATTTTTGCTTGATCATGGTGTAATCGATCAAATTGTTCATCGTCACGCATTACGTGATACTGTATATCGTATTGTAGCGAAACTGATGAATTTGCCTTGAACAACCAAACAGCACCTTTAAATACTGATGATTTACAAACATGGCTCGATTATTGGAGCCATGTTCACGTTACAGGGATTGATTTAGGCTTAGAGCGCGTGATTCCTGTGGCAGAACAACTCGGGGTGATTAACCCTAAAGCCAAAGTGATTACCGTTGCTGGAACAAATGGCAAAGGTTCAACCACAACAACTCTCGCTGCGATTTTGAATGCGCAAGGGTTGAATGTTGGTTTATACCAGTCTCCACATATTTATCGTTTTAATGAACGGGTTAAGCTGGCTGGACAAGAAGTTAATGATCAAACTTTGATTGATGCTTTTGTTGCGGTTGATCAAGCCCGCCGTATTTGTAACTTATCTTTATCTTTTTTTGAAGCCACGACTTTGGCTGCATTTGTTATTTTTAAACAAAAACAATGTGATGTTTGGGTACTTGAAGTCGGTCTTGGTGGTCGTTTGGATGTGGTCAATGTGATTGATCCAGATGTGGCTGTGATTACCAATATTGGTTTAGATCATACCGATTGGCTTGGCGATACGATTGAAAAAATAGCTTTTGAAAAAGCCGGTATTATCCGAGCAAATATCCCTGTCATTTTTGCCGGCGCACAAGATATACCACAAGCGATACAACATAAAGTACAAGAAACCAATGCTACGCTATATGCGTTAAATCATGATTATTTTTATGATAGCTCAGAAGATGGTCAATCTTGGAATTTTGCAAGCTCAGGAACGACATTAAAACTTCCTTTGGGACACTTGGCACTGGAAAATATTTCTGCGGCTGTTGCTGCAATTTTGGTAAGCGGTTTAACGGTTTCACAACAGGCAATTTCGCAAGGTATTCAGAACGCACAGTTGTCAGGGCGCTTTGAAATTAGAAAAATACACGATAAAACAGTAATTTTTGATGCGGGACACAATCCGCATGGTGTAGAATTTTTGTTAAAGCAATTGCGAAAATTCCTAGAATACAATAAACAGTACACAGAAGTTGTCTCTGTTTTTTCAATGTTGTCCGACAAAGATGTAGATTCTGTGGTCAAGTTGTTGAAAAATACTGTATTAAAGTGGAAAATTGCACCATTAACTGTGCCTCGTGCGGCATCATTGGAACAATTACAAACTGCTTTACAGCATGAGACAGTTGAACAGTTTGATTGTGTACAAGCAGCATTTCAATCAGCGCTTGCAGAAACCAATAATAATCAGCTGATTTTGGTGTGTGGTTCATTCCATACCTTAGAAGCGGTCTGGGAGTATTTAGACGAATGTCAATGAATAACAAACAACGCTGGATGGGTGGTGTTGTTTTATTAAGTGGTGGTGTTCTATTGGCGGCATTGCTTCTAAAAGGTAAAGAAGAAATCCACCAAAGCCAAGTAGAGACACAGCCGACAAGCCAAGCTCAGCAAAATAAAGCGACACCTGCAGGTGAGCCTGTACAATTGCAGCCATTGACTGTCGATGTTGCGACTGAAAAACGTCTGTTAGAAGAGCAGAAGCGTGCCCGTGAAAAAGCGGTTGCTGAACAAGAAGCAAAAGCAGCAGATTTTTTACGTACGCAACAACAGGCAGAAGCAGATGCTGCACGTAAAGCAGCTGAAGAGTATGCCGCTGCAAATGCAAGACGTGGTGCAGCTGCTGCGGCAGCACAGGAAGGGGCAGATATTCCTCCTGAGCTGGTACAGGATGAAAAAGCCAAAGCACAACAGAAAGCAGCAGAGCAGAAAAAACTTGAACAGCAAGATGCTCAATTAAAGCAAAAAGCTGATGCTGAAAAAAAGTTAGCTGAGCAGAAGCGTCAAGCTACCGCAGAAGCAGATAAAAAAGCCGCTGAAGAAAAGAAACGTAAATTAGAAGAACAACAAAAAGCAGATGAAAAACGTAAGCTAGATGCGGAAAAGAAAGCCGCTGCTGAGAAAAAGCAAGCGGAAGACAAGAAAGCAGAAGCGGATAAAAAGCACAAAGCACAAGAAGAAGCAAAGAAAAAAGCGGAAGCTGAAAAAGCACGTGATTTGCTTGAAAATGGTGATAAGCAATGGATGGTACAAGTTGCGCTTGCCGCCAATGAAGCCAATGCAGATGCTGTCGCTGCTAAACTACGTGCCAAGGGCTACAAAGTGACTAAGAGTCCAACCTCAAAAGGTATTCGTATTATGGTTGGACCATCGAAAGATCGAGAGACTGCGGATTCAGCACGTAAGAAGATCAATTCTGATGCGAGTCTAGGCATGAAGTCGGCTTGGGTAATCGAGTGGGTACCTCTAGATCGACGTTAAACGCTATGAGTTAGGTATTTGTGGTTAAAGATGGATTCGCGAGCTGCTCACGGATCCATTTTATATTTTCAGGGGTAAAAAGTTTTTCAATATTGCCCCAGATTGGATGAAAGCCATAACCGCCATGCTTCATTTCATTTAAAGCATCATTCACAGACCAGTTCTCAAAAATAATTCGGTACATTGCAACACTTGCCCCAGTACGATCAGAACCGTGATAGCAATGGATTAAAACCTTCTGGTTGTGGGCTTTTGCGATTTGAATTGTTTTCATGATATTGAGTAGATCATGACGATCAATTGCCCAAGTATTGATCGGGATATGAACCAATTGAAAGTTCTGTTTTGAAAAGACGGTTTTATCTTTATTGCGACTTCTTAAATTAATTACCATATCAATTTGATTGGTTTTTAACTCAGGAATAAGTTCAGCACTGGGTTG
This sequence comes from Acinetobacter sp. CE-15, assembly GCF_051059255.1. Classification (NCBI taxonomy): domain Bacteria; kingdom Pseudomonadati; phylum Pseudomonadota; class Gammaproteobacteria; order Moraxellales; family Moraxellaceae; genus Acinetobacter; species Acinetobacter sp. CE-15. The sequence continues at coordinate 707,630 of NZ_CP192737.1, forward strand.
TTCACTGCGAAAAACGGTGTCACTGATCCGATAAAAATTATACTGTGGAGCAACGATGGTTCCCCATTGTTTTGGGCGCTCATGATCTGGAAGTGCAGCAGTTGTCATACATGCTGAAAGCTGTACGCTGAGTGCGAAGATAGTGGTATAACGTAATAATTGAGATTTAAGCATGTTTTAAATATCGGTCTAGTTCAACAGGATCGTGGGCACAGATAATTTCAATTTTTGCTTCATTCTGTGCAAGCAGTTGCAGTTGTGATAATGTTTTTAAGCGCAATGTATTATCTTCCGCTAGGAGATATTCAATTTTGTCGAGCGCGCGTAATTTATTCTTAGGGTTGAGTTCTAGATGATTAAAATAAGCATCGCCACAGAACAATAACCATCTATCTTGTTGTTTGATCGCTATACCGCAATGCCCTACAGTATGACCGACTAAAGGAATCAATAAAATTTCATCATTGAAAATATTAAAACCTTGAACTTTTTGGAAGTTAAACCATGCTTCGCCATTTTTAGGTTCAAGAAAATTCCAGTAACGATGATTTTTAAATTGTTGTGGTCGATAACGCAATTTATTCATGACTGAAAGTTTTTGTGCTGCATTAAACTCATTAGATAAGATGTGCACCGTGGCATTGGGAAAGTCTGAAATACCACCTGCATGATCTAAGTCTAAATGACTGACCAAAATATGTTGAACATCGGATGGTTTAAAACCCAATTGTTGAATTTGAGAAATGGCTGTGAGATTGAAATCAGCTTGTATGCCACTGATTTTAGTAAAAGCTTTACCTAAACGGGTTTGTGGATGTAGGTAGTCTTGCATCCCAAAACCGGTATCGACCAATACAAGACCTTTGTCTGTTTCAATCAATAGGCAATGGCACACCATTTTGCCATACAAACCTTTTTGTCCGTATAGTGGTGCACACATCGGACACATGGTTCCACAATGTAAATGATGTACCTTATAAATCATAATTAAGCATTTGTTTTTAGGATTGTGCTTTGTTTATAAACTGAATTGAGAAAAATACCAATCTAAAAATGATAGAGTTATGGTAATTCAATTATTCATGTTGAAATTAGGGGGAGCAGTTAAAGTTTTAAAATATGATATTTAGAAACTTTAACTTTATCAAGTTAAAACAAAGTATTGATTAACTCGGTGTAATTTGAGCTGATACTTTTGGATCTAATCTAAGGAAAAGTAAATAAGCGCTTATTCAAAAGCGCTTACATCACCTACACCACGACGGATAATTTCAGGGTTCGCTCCTGATAAATCAACGATACTGGTGGTGGTTAAGGTACCTAAACCACTGTCAATAAACACATCAATACGTTTTTCCAATAATTGTTCAATATCGTAGGGATCATCCATTGGTGCATCTTGACCAGGTAAAATCAAAGTACTGGTTAGTAAGGGTTCTCCCAACTCTTTTAATAGCATCTGACAGACGGGATTACTTGGAACACGTAAGCCGATGGTTTTTTTCTTGGGATGCATCAAGCGTCGTGGAACTTCACTGGTTGCGGGTAAAATATATGTGGTTACGGCTGGGGTATTGGCTTTAAGTAGACGATACATTGCATTGTCTACTTTGGCATAGGTTGCAATATCAGATAAATCTGCACAGATAATCGCGTATTGATGCTTTGCCCCTAGACCACGGATCTGAGCAATACGCTCCATTGCACTTTTATTTCCAATCTGACAGCCGATTGCATACGCTGCATCAGTTGGGTAAACCACAACATCACCTGCTCGAATTCTTTCGACTGCTTGGCTGATTAAACGTGGTTGAGGATTGTCAGGATGTACTCTTAAATGCAGCATATTTATTCTCCTGATTTATTGTTAATTCAATTATTACTTGGGAAAGTAAATCGTTGCAATCAATGTTTTAAAAAAATTACGGGTTTAATCAAGATCGTTACGATTAAATTCAGTGCTTTGTAATGTTTTGCCACCTCGAGTACATAGACAAATACACTGAATGAAGTGTTTTGCATCGCGTGGAAGTTTGGCTTTACCCGAAAAAAAATCCTGAACTTGTGCATAAACACTGTCTTTAAATGTCGAGCCGTCACCACCTTCACCAGTCAGATTATCCAGCGAAACTCGAAATTTTCGTCCAAATGCTTTGGAAAATAACCATTCAATGGCTTGAGGCTTGATTTCAACCTGCTCAAATAAGGCTTGTTGTTCAGCTGTACGACCATCGGGTGCATACCAATAACCGAGATCAGGCAATAAACGGCGTTGTTCTCCGGCAATGCTCCAATGACTGATTTCATGAAGAGCGCTGTTGAAAAAACCATGTGCAAACTGAATACGGGCAGGGTTGTGTTCGCTAGCAGGGAAATACTCTGGTTCAAAATCACCACGAACAAGCGTCACATTTAGGTGGGAAAACCAGTGATTAAAGTGTAAGATAAGCCAATCAACGTGTTGCACTTCTGTTTGTAAGTTAGCCCATGATAAGCGTTGCACATCGGCGGCTTGCAATGTGTTTTTAGAAGTTGAATGCGTATTGAATTGTAATGAAGTAGTGACTTCAGGTTGCGGCTGCAACTGATGCATGGCTTGTATTACTCAAGAGATCTGTCTAAATAAGTACAAAATTGTATCTTAATCTTTGACAGAGTACCTATGAATTTGTAGAATTGCCGCCTTAATTATGTCAGCAAATACCTTTCCGGCACAGATAGAGCCGTTTAAATGGGCTGAACAAGGCTTTACATGGTCAGGTACCCTGCCATTGTCTCGCTTTGTTCGTATTTCCCGTGAAGCTGTTGGATCAATTGATGATCAATTGATCAATATAGACTGTAAGCTATCAATGGATGCGTATCATCGTATTGTTTGGCTAGATGGTCATGTAGATACTAAAGTTCCAATGGAATGTCAGCGTTGTCTGGATTCTGTTGAAATTACACTAGTTTCTGACTTCCATTTGGCTTTAATAGATGATGAGTCACTGATAGAGCGCTTGGATGAGGATGCTGATTTCATCGTACTAGGTGAAAGTGAAGCAACAATTAAAGGGGATTATTTAACCAATACTCCTTCGACTGTTGATTTACTTGCACTTTTAGAAGATGAATTGTTATTGTTGATGCCTCTGTCTCCTAAGCATGACGCTTGTGAACATAAGCATCAACCAGCCGTTCAGGACACTGTTGAAGAAAAACGGGATAATCCGTTTGAAGTTTTGGCAGGTTTGAAGGGTAAACTTAACTAAATTTTGTGTTATACTGTTAAGTTAAGACAACCGAATTTGTTCTGATCCATTTTTTCGATTTGTAAGGAGCCATCATGGCCGTTCAGCAAAACCGTAAAAGTCGCTCTCGCCGTGACATGCGCCGTTCACATGACGCTTTAACCGAGAATGCATTAACTGTAGACCAAACTACTGGTGAAACTCACCGTCGTCACCACGTGACTAAAGATGGTTTCTACCGTGGTCGTCAATTATTCGCTAAAGCAGCTGATGCTGAATAATTGGTGAACTATTAAGCGCAAGCTTAGTAAAAAAATGGGAGCGAAAGCTCCCTTTTTTTGTTTTCAATGACTGGGTTTTTTGTTGTATTTCGCAATTAAATAAATTTTTTTTTAATGTAAAATTGCGCCATCGGAAACGATCAAGATTAAATAAGGGACTTTTTATATGTCTGCCAAACGACTCGAACAAGCAGCTCAAGCAACAAAAACTGCATTTTTGTTTCCAGGTCAAGGTTCACAAAAAGTGGGTATGCTTGCTGAACTTGCAGAACAGTTTAGTGGTGTACAAGAAACCTTTACTGAAGCATCAGATGCCATCGGTTTTGATTTATGGCACATTGCACAAAGCGGTGAAGGTTTAGATCAAACTGAAAATACTCAACCTGTTTTATTGACAGCAAGTATTGCTTTATGGCGTGTATGGTTAGATCTTGGTGGTGTTGCGCCAAAATACCTCGCAGGTCATTCATTAGGCGAATACAGTGCTTTAGTTGCTGCAGAGTCGATGACTTTGGCAGATGCAGTCAAGTTGGTAAATTTACGCGGTAAATTGATGCAAAGTGCTGTGCCTCAGGGGCAAGGCGCGATGGCGGCTATTCTCGGTCTGGATGACGCGAAAGTACTTGAACTGTGCGAGCAAGCCAATGTGCAAGGCCGTGGTTCTGTTGAAGCTGCAAACTATAATGCACAAGGCCAAGTTGTTATCGCAGGTGATAAAACTCTAGTCGAAGCTGTCATGACCGTTGCCAAAGAAAACGGCGGTAAAGCAATTGCATTACCTGTATCTGTACCATCACATTGTTCTCTAATGAAACCTGCTGCCGAACAGTTTGCAGAAGCTTTGGAACAAACTGCCATTGAGCTACCAAGCATTCCTGTAATACAAAATGTCAATGCTGGAATCGCGACAGATACAAGCCAATTACGCTTAGCGTTAACAGCGCAATTGTATCAGTCAGTACAGTGGACTAAAACCATGCAATTCATCCAAGACCAAGGTATTCAGTATGTTGCTGAATGTGGTCCAGGTAATGTATTGGCGAATTTAGCAAAACGTTTACCAAATATCGAAAAAGCATTTCCACTCGATACACAAAGTCGTATGGAAGATGCACTGAATGCTATCTTAGTGGCTGAAGGGAAAATTGCATGACACAAGAACGCAAAGTCGCATTAGTGACAGGCGCGAGCCGAGGGATTGGTGCTGCCATCGCTCAGCAATTGATTCAAGACGGTTATTTTGTTGTAGGTACGGCAACATCAGCAGTGGGCGCAGAAAAACTTTCAACAGTTTTTGCTGAAAATGGTGCAGGTGCATTACTTGATGTACGTGATGGTGCTGCAATTGATGCATTGGTATCTGACATTGAACAAAAATATGGTTCAGTGATGATACTTGTGAACAATGCAGGGATTACCAAAGACAATTTATTGTTACGTATGTCTGAAGATGATTGGGACGATATTCTCAATATTCATCTTAAAGCTGTATTCCGCTTATCTAAACGTGTATTGAAAGGCATGACCAAAGCGCGCTTTGGACGCATTATCAATATCAGTTCTGTTGTTGCGCATTTTGCTAACCCAGGACAAGCCAACTATTCTGCTGCAAAAGCAGGGATTGAAGCTTTCAGTCGCAGTCTTGCAAAAGAAATGGGAAGCCGTCAGATTACAGTCAACTGTATTGCGCCTGGTTTTATCGCAACAGAAATGACTGAGCAGTTAAGTGAAGATATTCGCAAAAAAATGAGTGATCAAGTTGCGTTAAACCGATTTGGTCAACCAGAAGATATTGCAAATGCAGTAAGTTTTTTGGCTTCTGACAAAGCCAGTTACATTACAGGCACAGTATTACACGTAAATGGTGGTTTATACATGGCGTAATGCGATGTATAAACTTTGAAAAAAGTAAATATTCAATTAAACTATCAGGCAATTAAAAGCCGCCACAAGCAATGAGGAGAATTCCTGTGAGCGATATCGAACAACGCATTAAACAAGCTGTTGCAGAACAATTAGGTATCAAAGCTGAAGAAATCAAAAACGAAGCATCTTTCATGGATGATTTGGGTGCTGATTCTCTAGACCTAGTAGAACTTGTTATGTCTTTCGAAAATGACTTCGACATCACTATTCCAGATGAAGATTCTAACGAAATCACAACTGTTCAATCAGCTATCGACTATGTAACTAAAAAACTTGGTTAATGTGTTGATTGTATAGCACGTTGTTGTTATACGTAAAAAGACCACCTTTAGGTGGTTTTTTTATGCCTGAATTTAGCTGTGTTGAGTGCATGCATGCTTGGCGATCCTTAACCTAAAAAAGCAATTAAATAAGTTTAAAATCAAAAACATTGGTTACATACCGTTACCTTTTTATCACCAATGACAACGCACACCCTGACGCTTTTTCGCTATAAAAATAGAGTTCTTAAATTTGTATAACAGTTCACAGTAATACATTCTCAGTAAAACAATTTTCAATAATGATATGGAGTACGACATATGGGTCTTTTTGATTTTATTAAAGGAATTGGCAAGAAAAATACTGCACCAGCTGAGCCACAAGCGGCACCAGCAACGCCAGCAGAACCATCTGCACAAGAAATTGCCAATAAGTTGTTGGGGCACATTAAAGCGTTAGGCTTGCCAGTAACAGGGCTTTCTGTAAGTTATAATAGTACTTCTGATTTGGCCACGATTCACGGTCAGGTACAAACTCAGGCTGATAAAGAGAAAATCATTCTTGCTGTGGGGAATATCGACCATGTGGCGCAAGTTGATGATCAAATGACAGTGGCAGCACCTGAGCCTGAAAGTAAGTTTTATACGGTTAAATCAGGTGATAATTTGTCTAAAATTTCAAAAGAATTTTATGGTGATGCCAACCAATATAATAAAATTTTTGAAGCGAACCGCCCATTGTTAAAAAATGCGGATGATATTTTCCCAGGACAAGTTTTACGTATTCCTGCATAACATTTGTTCGCTGATCTTTGATCATAAAAGGCACTTCGGTGCCTTTTCTATTTTTAAATGATTTTGTTTTTATTTTAGTATTTTATTATTTGACGTGTTTTGAAGGGTAAAAGTGTTTCGTTGCAATCAGTGGATCTTAAAAAAGACCACATCAAGTTTGGATGTGATCTTTTGAAGTTAGTTAGCTCTAATCTAAAAAAACAATATTGCATATTATTTGTTGGGTTGTGGGGTAAGACGAAGATAAGGCTTAACCGCCGTATAACCTTTTGGGAAGCGTTCTTTAAGCTCCGCTTCATCTTTGATCGACGGGACGATGACAACATCTTCACCATCTTGCCAGTTTGCAGGTGTGGCAACTTTATAATTGTCAGTCAGTTGTAATGAATCAATCACACGTAGAATTTCTTTAAAATTACGTCCAGTTGATGCAGGGTAAGTAATGATTAAGCGAACTTTCTTATTGGGATCAATAATAACTAAAGAACGTACGGTGAGGGTTTCGCTGGCATTTGGATGAATGAAATCATACAGCGTCGACACCTTACGATCTTTGTCTGCAATGATTGGAAAGTTTACAGTGGTATTTTGTGTTTCATTGATGTCATTGATCCAACCTTTATGTGATTCAACATCATCGACTGAAAGGGCAATGGCTTTTACCCCACGCTGTTCAAACTCATCTTTTAATTTTGCGGTATAGCCCAACTCAGTGGTACATACTGGCGTATAATCGGCAGGGTGTGAGAATAAAACACCCCAACTGTCGCCCAAGTAATCATAAAACTTAATTGGACCTTCACTAGATTCCTGAGTGAAATCTGGTGCAATATCACCTAATCGTAAAGTCATTTTGAAACCTCAATATCTAAAAATGTTGTTTGTTATTTGGCTCGTCCAAACTACTATTACCCAGTTTTTTTATAATTAAAAATAGTGTTTTTGTATTTCTTTATGAAGAAAATAGATATTAATAAAAGAAGCATATGAAAAAAAACATAGAATTGATCTCTACCTCACTGCAAATATCGGTTAAATTTGCTACATTAATGCGCCTTAGCTGATACGTGCTAGAACTAATCGTCAGATTTTTTTGATTGGATTTGTGCAAAACCCTTGTACTTCAAATTTCTACCACCATAATATCGTCTGAGAAAAATTTATTTCACAAAGATTTAGAGAGTTTATATGTTGGCAAGTCTGATCGGAGGAATCTTCGGTACTAAAAACGAGCGCGAACTAAAACGTATGCGTAAAATTGTCGATAAGATCAATGCGCTCGAGCCGACGACATCTGCACTCAGCGATGCAGACTTATCTGCAAAAACTGAAGAATTCAAACAAAGATATAAGAAAGGTGAAAGCCTAGATAAATTAATGCCAGAAGCGTTTGCGGTGTGTCGTGAAGCAGCAAAACGTGTCATGGGTATGCGTCATTATGATGTGCAGCTCATTGGTGGTATTACTTTGCATGAAGGAAAAATTGCAGAAATGCGTACAGGTGAAGGTAAAACCCTGATGGGTACTTTGGCTGTATATTTAAATGCAATTAGTGAACAAGGTGTTCATGTCATCACGGTCAACGATTACTTGGCACAACGTGATGCTGAATTAAACCGTCCGCTTTATGAGTTCTTAGGTTTAAGCGTTGGTGTAATCTATTCGATGCAATCACCAATAGAGAAAGCTGAGGCATATCGTTCAGATATTACTTACGGTACCAATAATGAATTTGGTTTCGATTATCTGCGCGATAACATGGTTTTCTCTATGGCAGAGAAAAAGCAACGTGGTTTGATTTATGCGATTATCGATGAGGTCGATTCGATCTTGATCGATGAAGCACGTACACCGTTGATTATTTCGGGTCAAAGTGATGATTCATCACAGCTTTATGTTGCAATCAATAGTATTCCACCGAAGTTGCATGCTCAAAAAGAAGAAAAAGTCGCAGATGGCGGTCATTTCTGGATTGATGAAAAGCAACGCCAAGTTGAAATGACTGAAGTCGGTTATGAAACTGTTGAAGATGAACTGATTAAAATGGGCTTGTTGGCTGAAGGCGAAAGCTTATATTCACCATCAAATCTAAATTTGGTTCATCATGTGTCTGCTGCAATTCGTGCACATTTCCTTTATCAACGTAATGTTCACTACATCGTACATGATGGTGAAGTAATCATTGTCGATGAGAATACTGGTCGTACCATGCCAGGTCGTCGTTGGTCTGAAGGTTTGCACCAAGCTGTTGAAGCCAAAGAAGCGTTAGACGTTCAACCTGAAAACCAAACTTTAGCAACAACAACATTCCAGAACTATTTCCGTTTATACAAAAAGCTTTCAGGTATGACAGGTACTGCTGATACTGAAGCTGCGGAAATGAAAGAAATTTATGGTTTGGATGTGGTGCTTATTCCAACCCATCGCCCGATGATTCGTAATGACCAAAACGATTTAATTTATTTAAACCGTAATGGTAAATACAACGCAATTATTGAAGAAATTCAGAAAATTCATGAAGCAGGTGTTGCACCTATCTTGATTGGTACTGCAACCATTGAAGCTTCAGAAATTTTATCTGATAAGTTACGAGATGCGGGTATTACCCATGAAGTCTTGAACGCTAAACAACATGAGCGTGAAGCAGACATTATTGCTCAAGCGGGTTCACCGCGTGCTGTGACCATTGCAACCAATATGGCAGGTCGTGGTACCGATATTTTGCTTGGTGGTAACTGGAAAGCAAAACTTGCCAAAATTGAAAACCATACTGAGGAAGATGAAGCCCGTCTTAAAGCGGAATGGGAACAAAACAATGAAATGGTGTTAAGTTCAGGTGGTTTACACATCATCGGTTCTGAACGTCATGAATCACGTCGTATTGATAACCAGTTGCGTGGTCGTTCTGGTCGTCAAGGTGACCCAGGTGTTTCACGTTTCTTCTTGTCATTAGAAGATGATTTGATGCGTATTTTCGCGGGTGATCGCGTTGTTGCAATGATGCGTGCGATGGGACTACAAGAGAATGAAGCCATTGAGCATAAAATGGTGTCGCGTTCTATTGAAAATGCACAGCGCAAAGTTGAAGCACGTAACTTCGATATTCGTAAAAACTTGTTGAAATACGATGATGTAAATAACGAACAACGTAAAATTATTTACTCTCAACGTGATGAAATTTTAGAAGAAAGCTCACTTCAAGATTATATTGAAGAAATGCATCGTGAAGTCGTAAAAGGCTTAATCGAAACCTATATTCCACCTGAATCAATCCATGATCAATGGGATATTCAAGGGCTTGAAAATGCATTGAATGAAGACTTAGGTATTAATCTTCCTGTAAATCAATGGTTGGAAGAAGATCGTCGTCTTGATGAAGAAGCCTTGGTTGAACGTATTTCTGATGAGATTGTCACGCGTTACCGTAATCGTCGTGAACAAATGGGCGATGATACTGCTGCGACACTTGAACGTCACTTCATGCTGGGTTCTTTAGATCGCCATTGGAAAGACCATTTGGCTGCGATGGATTATTTGCGTCAAGGGATTCACTTACGTGGTTATGCACAAAAGAACCCTGAACAAGAATATAAGAAGGAAGCCTTCAATTTATTCGTCAATATGCTGGGTGTGATTAAGTCTGACGTGGTTACTGATATTTCTCGTGTGCATATTCCAACACCTGAAGAGCTTGCTGAAATGGAAGCTCAACAACAGGCTCAAGCTGAATCTATGCGTCTTAACTTTGCACATGATGAAGTGGATGGTTTAAGCGGTACGCTTAGTAATGAGATTGTTGATGCACAATTCACTAATAGTGATGAGATTGCAGCACCAGAAAGCCGTAATGCACCTTGTCCTTGTGGTTCAGGTTTGAAATACAAACAATGTCACGGCAAAATCTAATTGAGTGAATAGACCCTGAAAGTGTTACAAAAAAGCAGAACAATTGTTCTGCTTTTTTTACAAGTTATTACCATGCGTTAATTTTTATTGCAGGAAATGTGATTAAGTGGTATTAAGTTGCTCAATTGGAAAAGATCTTTGGGAAGATAATGAAAAAATTATTAAAACCTTTATTTGTTGCAACTTTAGCAGTTCCAGCATTGGCATTTGCAGATACGGCACCACAAACGACGACAGTGGAAAAAGTACAAGCTGCTACAGGCGCAGTGACAGCCCAAGCAGAAGTAAAAAATGAAACCACGACTGTAATCAGTCCACGTACTGGTATTCGTTATACTTTAGGTAATACAGGCGGACGCCCAATTATTTTAAAAACTGCGGCGATTGCAGCGGTAACACCTGCTACGGTTAATCGCGTTGTTGCTTCAAATCCAGCATTGTCAGTATCTAGTCAAGAAAAAGTAAAGCAAGCATTATTGGCTGCGGATACCACGACTGCTGTTCAACAGTAATACGTTGCTGATGTAATGAAAGCCAGTATATTTACTGGCTTTTTTATTTTATATTCAAATGAATAAGCTTTTCTTATAGTAAAAATAAATAAGCATTTTAATAAGCTCGATTTTTATAGAGAATTCTAATAAGCTGTGTTTTCATTCTAATTCATGTGGACATTTGAAAATGGCTGTTGGTGACGTGTCTATGCCGCATATGCATGTGGTACAAGGTGTAAAAATTGGCTCTGCTGAGGCGTATGTCCGTTATCCAAATCGACGAGATTTAGTTATTTTTGAATTTGCACAAGGTACCAATGTTGCAGGTGTATTTACCCAAAATGCATTTTGCGCAGCGCCAGTTCATGTGTCGAAAGCGCATTTAGCACAAGCTAATCCACGCTATTTGGTCATCAATACTGGGAATGCTAATGCAGGTACAGGAAAATTGGGTATGCAAAATGCACAATTGACCTGTTTAAAGCTTGCTGAGTTAGCGCAGGTAGAAGAATTTGAGGTATTGCCATTCTCTACAGGGGTTATTGGCGAACAACTGCCGATTGAGCGTTTAACGCAAGGTTTACAGCCTGCACTAAATAGTTTGAATGACGCTTCATGGCCGGACGCTGCGACTGGGATCATGACCACGGATACCACACCAAAAGGCGCCTCAGAACAGTTCGAGCTTGATGGTATAACGTATACAATGACTGGGATTTCTAAAGGTGCAGGCATGATTCGCCCCAATATGGCGACCATGCTGAGTTTTGTTGCAACCGATGCGCCAATTGCACGAAATCTTGTGCAAAAAATGTTAAAAATTAGCGCAGACCAATCATTTAATCGGATTACTGTGGATAGTGATACTTCTACCAATGATTCATGCATCTTTGCTGCAACCGGAATGGCTGGTGGTGTAGAAATTAGCAGTGAAGATGATGCACGTTATAGTGTGGTTTTGGATGTTTTATCGCGTGTGATGAAGCGTTTGGCGCAACTGATTATTCGTGATGGGGAAGGGGCGACCAAATTCATTACTATCACGGTTGACGGTGGAAACGACACACAAGAATGCTGCGATATTGCTTATAGCATTGCTCATTCACCATTGGTTAAAACGGCAATTTTTGCGTCTGATCCAAACTGGGGGCGTATCCTTGCTGCGATTGGTTATGCTGGTGTGAAAGATTTGGATGTTGAAAAAATTCAAGTCTGGTTAGACGACGTGCAAATTTGTAAAGATGGTGGTGCTGCTGAAGATTATACCGAAGAAGCTGGTGCACGGGTAATGTCACAGACAGAAATGACCATTCATGTAAACCTTGGTCGAGGACAGGCCAAAGATACGGTCTACACCTGTGACCTATCCTATGATTATGTGAAAATTAATGCGGACTATCGTTCTTAACTACTGATTTTTTAAGGAGCCTCATTCGTGAGGCTTTTTTATAACAAAACATTTTTCGTGGTGAATTTATGTGCGCTAAACCGTACAATCAATTCACAAGTGTATAAACGCTAGCATGATGCCAGCGACAAGGAAAGAGAAGACCTCTTATGAATGATGCGAATAATTTAATTGCCAACGAAGCAAAATCGGTTGTGCAAGCGCATTTAGATCGTTTAGGTGAACCTAAGGACAATAGTCTGAGTCCAGCGGTAAAACAGCAGAAGTTTGCGCAAATTAAAGCTGAGTTGCAAAAGAACAATGCTGTTTTGGTGGCACATTATTATTGTGATCCAGATGTACAAGAACTTGCGGAAGCGACAGGTGGTTGTGTTTCTGATTCTTTAGAAATGGCACGTTTTGGACGTGATCATGAGGCATCTACTCTGGTGGTCGCTGGGGTTAAATTTATGGGAGAAACCTCAAAAATTCTTTCTCCTGAAAAAACAGTCCTTATGCCAACTTTGGAAGCAACCTGTTCGCTTGATCTCGGTTGTCCTGTAGATGAATTTACCGCATTTTGTGATGCGCATCCTGAGCATACTGTTGTGGTCTATGCCAATACCTCAGCAGCAGTTAAAGCACGTGCAGATTGGGTGGTGACTTCAAGTTGTGCTGTAGAGATCATTGAACACTTAGACAGTTTGGGCGAGAAAATTATTTGGGCACCAGATCAACATTTAGGCCGTTATATTCAAAAGAAAACCGGTGCTGATATGTTGCTTTGGGATGGTGCTTGTATCGTGCATGAAGAGTTTCGTGCCCGTGGTATTGAAAAGATGAAAGCGCTGTATCCGAATGCAGCTGTATTGGTGCATCCTGAGTCACCAGAATCCGTGATTGATATTGCGGATGCGGTGGGAAGTACCTCACAACTGATCAAAGCAGCCCAAACATTACCACAAGACACTTTAATTGTGGCTACAGACCGTGGCATTTTCTATAAAATGCAACAAGCTGTGCCGCATAAGACCTTGATTGAAGCACCTACAGCAGGTGAGGGTGCAACTTGTCGTTCTTGTGCGCATTGCCCGTGGATGGCAATGAATGAATTAGATGGTATTTTGGCAGTTTTGCAAAAGGCCGATCAAGAAATATTCGTAGATGCTGCTTTGGCTGAACGTGCTAAATTACCTTTAGATCGTATGTTGAACTTTAGTGCTCAATTAAAACGATAGAAATTGTATAAAAAACATCTGAAATGTTTGATTAATATACATTTGACGTGTTTTTTTTACTTTTTTTCAAGATAGGTGTTGACGTCTTGTGGCGTCACGCCTAGAATGCACACCGTACCGCACGATGTGCGATACACAAAAGCTGAGATGAACGGAGCATAGCACAGCCTGGTAGTGCACCTGGTTTGGGACCAGGGGGTCGTAGGTTCGAATCCTACTGCTCCGACCAATTCTTCAAGGCAAGTTAATCTGTGATATTAGTATCATTGGTCATGCGCCTGTAGCTCAGTTGGATAGAGCATCCGCCTTCTAAGCGGATGGTCACAGGTTCGAATCCTGTCAGGCGCACCATATGTTGCTTGATACTATAGATCCTAAAACTTAATGTGACGGTGGATGTAGCTCAGTTGGTAGAGCCCCGGATTGTGATTCCGGTTGTCGTGGGTTCGAGCCCCATCATTCACCCCAATTCCTTAAGTTAGTTGTAAATTCGGAGCATAGCACAGCCTGGTAGTGCACCTGGTTTGGGACCAGGGGGTCGTAGGTTCGAATCCTACTGCTCCGACCATTTAAGCATTAGCTTAAATATAAATTATCCGCTTAAAGGCGGTTTTTTTATGCCTGAAATTTGTGTTTGTCAACGAAGCGTCAAATTCTATAGATCTAAAAAAAGATCTCCGTAGAGATCTTTTTTAATAAAGAGAAGATTATCAAGGAATAATAATCACCGCAACACGACGGTTTTCAGCTTTATTCTCTTCTGAATCATTTGATTTAAGTGGCTGGTCAGCCCCTTTTCCAATCACTTGGATATTTTGTGGATTAAATTTTTGCTCAATGAATATATTTGAAACATTTTGAGCACGTTCTTTGGATAATTTTAAATTGTATTCAGGATTTCCGATATTATCGGTATGACCTACAATTTTAAGCTTATCGAGATGATATTTATTTAATTGCGTGGCTAAACGAACCAATTCAGTTTGACGTTCGGTATTAATATTCGATTCATTAAAACCAAACAATAAACGTTCTGGTAGACCTAGACTCCAACCTTCATCCGTTAATACAAAACCTTCTTTCTTAAGTACACGAGCTTGTTTATAGCTCAACCCACCTAGATTCATACAACCTGTAAGTGCTAGGCAGAGTATTGCAAGAATAGAAAGTTGTACGTTTTTTAAAGTCATAAAAACCCCCTAATATTATGAATGGTAAATAAACCAATGATGCTGTAAAGATTTTGCTTTGTACATGGCTTGATCTGCTTGAGAAATTAAGTCTTCTGGGCTTGAGGCCTGGCTAGAGATAGCAATACCGATACTAAAGCTAAAAGAAATCGATTGTCCTTTATAGATTAAAGGATCGTCACAACATTTAATCAGATTTTCCGCAATAGAGATGAGGTGTTCAATTTTAGAAATGGAACGTAAAATAATTGCAAACTCATCTCCTGCAAGACGCGCGACAAAATCATCTTGGCGAATATGGCGTCTTAATCGTGAAGCCATTTCTTTTAAAACTTCATCACCGACCAAATGTCCATATTGATCATTAATAGCTTTAAAATTATTATTATCAATAAATAATAAAGCTAAATTTTCACGTTGATTGGTGTCTTCATATAAATTACATAACACTTGATAAAAATAATTACGATTAGGTAATTCGGTTAAATGATCATGTTGAACTTGATAAGAAAGTTCACTATTCTCATTTTGAAGATGGGTATGCCAAGATTGAATTTCATCTAAGAGTTGGTTGAACACACTGTTTAAGTCTTGAAATTCTTTTACATCACTTTTTGGAAACCTTAAGTTATACGCCTTTTGATTTCTTAAGAGTTGTGCAATTTGTATAATTGGTAAAAAAGAACCCATAATATGGCGATAGGTTAAGTTTACTGACCACCATACAGCAAAAACCATAAAGAGCATGCCAAACGCTAAGCCAGTAAAAATTTTAAAAATAAACATTAAAATTTCATTGGAACTTCCATATAGAACAACTTGACCAACCAGCTTTCCTTGATGTTGGACGTTTAACTTGATGGAATCTTTTAAAAAGATATGATCAAAAAAGTTTTGAATATATGAATAGTGTTCAACATTTTTTAGGCTTTCAGCAACTTTATGACCTTGATTATCATAAACCTCAATCAGGCGTACTGAATGTTGAAAGGTGTATTCATTGATAATCTGCGAAATCGCGATTCTATCTGAGAACACCAGCGCAGGTTGAACACGTTCAGACACGGTTCGACTGATTAATAATAGGTTTTGTTTCGCATAAGATTCAACGGTAAATACTGAAATCGTGACAAAAGTAGACGTACTAATAAATAAAGTGATTGCAAAGGTCGTAAATTGAGATTTACGAAACAATGTTTGTAGAGAACTCGATTTAAAAAATTTATTCATCATTATTTTAATCCGAATTCTTTGCCAGTAATAAAACACGTGGGTCAACATGTATTTTAGACTGAGCTAAACTATCAAGATTCACTTTAAAAATAGTATTTCCTGTTTTGTTGGTGGATAAGCAAAAAACGCTGCCAATTTCACATTCAGAATTACTTGAGCTAAACGATAAAATAGATGAATTTAATGATTTCCCAATAAGGGCCTGTTCGGTTTGTGCTGAAGTATTGGAAAAAAATACCGCATCACAATGACGATTTTTTAGATCGGCGGAATGTATCGCACTTATATTAAAAGGAGACTTATTTGATTTGATATAAGCAGAAAATTGGTTTGCATAAGATGCATTATCAACGACGCATAATTCTGGATTCGGAGTGTTCCATTTTGCATAACTTAATATCGACAATGTCATCATGAAAATATTATGTGACGAATTGGCTGAGGAATAGTTGCAGCAAAAGAGCAAAATTCCTAAACAGAAGCTTCTTCTATTTATAAAACGGGCCATATTCGACTTAATTTATTAAATGATAAAATTATTTCAAATAGTTTAAAGAAAAAAAACAAATATAAATAGCTTAAAATTTAAATAAAAACATGTTCTGCTTTATTAGTATGAGAAAAAATGGTGCAAAAAATAGCTAAAAATGGACTTTTTTTGCTATTTTGGTCGAAAAAATGTCCAGTTGATAAAAAAGTTTAAAAAAAGGGGTTGTGTTGGATTGGGAATGCTGTAGAATGCACATCCATCGGCGGTGATGTTAAATAAAACTTCTGATAAATCAGGCACTTGATTAAGTTGTTAAGATTTCGAATTGAGATTTTAAGATGATGTTAGGGTTGGGTTTGTTAGAAAAAATAATTAACATTATTGATTGACTTTTTAGAGATAGAGAGTAGTATAGCCGACCTAGCTTGATGCTGACGAAGCATTGAGAAGATCATTAAGAGAATATGAAGAACAACTTGTGTGGATTTTTACTGATTGATTGATCGAAATATTATCATTGATTGATTGGTTTAAATTACTCGAAGTTTATTTGAGAGAATTTGTCAGTACATTGATGAGCCAGAATTGTGACCTTAAGTCACTAATGATTTTTAACTGAAGAGTTTGATCATGGCTCAGATTGAACGCTGGCGGCAGGCTTAACACATGCAAGTCGAGCGGGGGAGATTGCTTCGGTGATTGACCTAGCGGCGGACGGGTGAGTAATACTTAGGAATCTGCCTATTAATGGGGGACAACATCTCGAAAGGGATGCTAATACCGCATACGCCCTACGGGGGAAAGCAGGGGATCACTTGTGACCTTGCGTTAATAGATGAGCCTAAGTCGGATTAGCTAGTTGGTGGGGTAAAGGCCTACCAAGGCGACGATCTGTAGCGGGTCTGAGAGGATGATCCGCCACACTGGGACTGAGACACGGCCCAGACTCCTACGGGAGGCAGCAGTGGGGAATATTGGACAATGGGGGGAACCCTGATCCAGCCATGCCGCGTGTGTGAAGAAGGCCTTATGGTTGTAAAGCACTTTAAGCGAGGAGGAGGCTCCTGTAGTTAATACCTACAGTGAGTGGACGTTACTCGCAGAATAAGCACCGGCTAACTCTGTGCCAGCAGCCGCGGTAATACAGAGGGTGCGAGCGTTAATCGGATTTACTGGGCGTAAAGCGTGCGTAGGCGGCTTTTTAAGTCGGATGTGAAATCCCCGAGCTTAACTTGGGAATTGCATTCGATACTGGGAAGCTAGAGTATGGGAGAGGATGGTAGAATTCCAGGTGTAGCGGTGAAATGCGTAGAGATCTGGAGGAATACCGATGGCGAAGGCAGCCATCTGGCCTAATACTGACGCTGAGGTACGAAAGCATGGGGAGCAAACAGGATTAGATACCCTGGTAGTCCATGCCGTAAACGATGTCTACTAGCCGTTGGGGCCTTTGAGGCTTTAGTGGCGCAGCTAACGCGATAAGTAGACCGCCTGGGGAGTACGGTCGCAAGACTAAAACTCAAATGAATTGACGGGGGCCCGCACAAGCGGTGGAGCATGTGGTTTAATTCGATGCAACGCGAAGAACCTTACCTGGTCTTGACATAGTAAGAACTTTCCAGAGATGGATTGGTGCCTTCGGGAACTTACATACAGGTGCTGCATGGCTGTCGTCAGCTCGTGTCGTGAGATGTTGGGTTAAGTCCCGCAACGAGCGCAACCCTTTTCCTTATTTGCCAGCACTTCGGGTGGGAACTTTAAGGATACTGCCAGTGACAAACTGGAGGAAGGCGGGGACGACGTCAAGTCATCATGGCCCTTACGACCAGGGCTACACACGTGCTACAATGGTCGGTACAAAGGGTTGCTACCTAGCGATAGGATGCTAATCTCAAAAAGCCGATCGTAGTCCGGATTGGAGTCTGCAACTCGACTCCATGAAGTCGGAATCGCTAGTAATCGCGGATCAGAATGCCGCGGTGAATACGTTCCCGGGCCTTGTACACACCGCCCGTCACACCATGGGAGTTTGTTGCACCAGAAGTAGGTAGTCTAACCGTAAGGAGGACGCTTACCACGGTGTGGCCGATGACTGGGGTGAAGTCGTAACAAGGTAGCCGTAGGGGAACCTGCGGCTGGATCACCTCCTTAACGAAAGATTGACGATTGGTAAGAATCCACAACAAGTTGTTCTTCATTGATGTATCTGAGGGTCTGTAGCTCAGTTGGTTAGAGCACACGCTTGATAAGCGTGGGGTCACAAGTTCAAGTCTTGTCAGACCCACCAAGTCTACTGAACACAGAAGAGCAGATATATTAAGATCTTAAGCTGGGGACTTAGCTTAGTTGGTAGAGCGCCTGCTTTGCACGCAGGAGGTCAACGGTTCGACTCCGTTAGTCTCCACCACTAATTAAAGACTAAGTGATTACAGAACTTAGTAAGCCGATAGCTTATTAAGTTCTGTGATTTATCACAGTTAACTACTTGCTGACGAGGCGGTAGTGAATCATTAACAGAATATATTTGAGTTGAAATAATTGTTTAAACTCGTTTTAGTTGATGTTAGCAAGTAATTGTTAATGTTGAATGAAATGAGCACTAGCGATAAAACTGAATCAAGCGTTTTGGTATATGAATTAAATTGAAGCTGTATGGTGATTAAATTCACAGGCAACAAATAGAAGTGATTAAGTTCACATTGTTGATCCTCCTTGTAGGGATTAACGACTGTTTGGGGTTGTATAGTCAAGTAATTAAGTGCATGTGGTGGATGCCTTGGCAGTCAGAGGCGATGAAAGACGTAATAGCCTGCGATAAGCTTCGGGGAGGCGGCAAATATCCTGTGATCCGGAGATTTCTGAATGGGGAAACCCACTTACCATAAGGTAGGTATCGCATGATGAATACATAGTCATGCGAGGCGAACGAGGGGAAGTGAAACATCTCAGTACCCTTAGGAAAAGAAATCAATTGAGATTCCCTCAGTAGCGGCGAGCGAACGGGGATCAGCCCATTAAGTTATATGTGTTTTAGCGGAAAGCTCTGGGAAGTGCTACCGTAGAGGGTGATAGTCCCGTACACGAAAGGGCACATATAATGATGACGAGTAGGGCGAGGCACGTGAAACCTTGTCTGAATATGGGGGGACCATCCTCCAAGGCTAAATACTCCTGACTGACCGATAGTGAACCAGTACCGTGAGGGAAAGGCGAAAAGAACCCCTGTGAGGGGAGTGAAATAGATCCTGAAACCGCATGCATACAAGCAGTGGGAGCCGACTTGTTCGGTGACTGCGTACCTTTTGTATAATGGGTCAGCGACTTATATTCAGTAGCAAGGTTAACCGCATAGGGGAGCCGTAGAGAAATCGAGTCTTAATAGGGCGTTTAGTTGCTGGGTATAGACCCGAAACCGGGTGATCTATCCATGAGCAGGTTGAAGGTTGGGTAACACTAACTGGAGGACCGAACCCACTGTCGTTGAAAAGCCAGGGGATGACTTGTGGATAGGGGTGAAAGGCTAATCAAACTCGGTGATAGCTGGTTCTCCCCGAAAGCTATTTAGGTAGCGCCTCGGACGAATACCATAGGGGGTAGAGCACTGTTTCGGCTAGGGGGTCATCCCGACTTACCAAACCGATGCAAACTCCGAATACCTATGAGTACTATCCGGGAGACAGACTGCGGGTGCTAACGTCCGTAGTCAAGAGGAAAACAATCCAGACCGCCAGCTAAGGCCCCCAAATTATAGTTAAGTGGGAAACGATGTGGGAAGGCATAGACAGCTAGGAGGTTGGCTTAGAAGCAGCCACCCTTTAAAGAAAGCGTAATAGCTCACTAGTCGAGTCGGCCTGCGCGGAAGATGTAACGGGGCTAAAACTATATGCCGAAGCTGCGGATGTATACTATGTATACGTGGTAGGGGAGCGTTCTGTAAGCCGATGAAGGTGTATTGAGAAGTATGCTGGAGGTATCAGAAGTGCGAATGCTGACGTGAGTAACGACAAAACGGGTGAAAAACCCGTTCGCTGAAAGACCAAGGGTTCCAGTCCAACGTTAATCGGGGCTGGGTGAGTCGACCCCTAAGGCGAGGCCGAGAGGCGTAGTCGATGGGAAATTGGTTAATATTCCAATACTTCTGTGTAATGCGATGAGAGGACGGAGAAAGTTAAGTCAGCCTGGCGTTGGTTGTCCAGGTGAAAGGCAGTAGGCATGCATCTTAGGCAAATCCGGGGTGCTCTATGCTGAGAGCTGATAGCAAGCTAGTTTACTAGCGAAGTGGCTGATACTATGCTTCCAGGAAAAGTCTCTAAGCTTCAGTTACACAGGAATCGTACCCTAAACCGACACAGGTGGTCAGGTCGAGTAGACCAAAGCGCTTGAGAGAACTCTGCTGAAGGAACTAGGCAAAATGGTACCGTAACTTCGGGAGAAGGTACGCTGCTGACGGTGATAGGACTTGCTCCTTGAGCTATTGGCAGCCACAGAAACCAGGCCCCTGCAACTGTTTATTAAAAACATAGCACTCTGCAAACACGAAAGTGGACGTATAGGGTGTGATGCCTGCCCGGTGCTGGAAGGTTAATTGATGGGGTTAGCGTAAGCGAAGCTCTTGATCGAAGCCCCAGTAAACGGCGGCCGTAACTATAACGGTCCTAAGGTAGCGAAATTCCTTGTCGGGTAAGTTCCGACCTGCACGAATGGCATAATGATGGGGGCGCTGTCTCCAGCAGAGGCTCAGTGAAATCGAAATCGCCGTGAAGATGCGGTGTACCCGCGGCTAGACGGAAAGACCCCGTGAACCTTTACTGCAGCTTGACATTGAACTTTGATCTTACTTGTGTAGGATAGGTGGGAGGCTTTGAAGTAGTGACGCCAGTTGCTATGGAGCCATCCTTGAAATACCACCCTGGTAATATTGAGGTTCTAACTCTGTCCCGTTATCCGGGACGAGGACCATGTCTGGTGGGTAGTTTGACTGGGGCGGTCTCCTCCTAAAGAGTAACGGAGGAGTACGAAGGTGCGCTCAGCGTGGTCGGAAATCACGCGTAGAGTATAAAGGCAAAAGCGCGCTTAACTGCGAGACCCACAAGTCGAGCAGGTACGAAAGTAGGTCTTAGTGATCCGGTGGTTCTGTATGGAAGGGCCATCGCTCAACGGATAAAAGGTACTCTGGGGATAACAGGCTGATACCGCCCAAGAGTTCATATCGACGGCGGTGTTTGGCACCTCGATGTCGGCTCATCTCATCCTGGGGCTGAAGCAGGTCCCAAGGGTATGGCTGTTCGCCATTTAAAGAGGTACGCGAGCTGGGTTTAGAACGTCGTGAGACAGTTCGGTCCCTATCTACCGTGGGCGTTGGAAATTTGAGAGGATCTGCTCCTAGTACGAGAGGACCAGAGTGGACGAACCTCTGGTGTACCGGTTGTGACGCCAGTCGCATCGCCGGGTAGCTATGTTCGGAAGGGATAACCGCTGAAAGCATCTAAGCGGGAAGCCTACCTCAAGATAAGATTTCCCTAGGACTTTATGTCCTCTAAAGAGCCGTTGAAGACTACGACGTTGATAGGTTGGATGTGGAAGTGCGGTGACGCATGAAGCTGACCAATACTAATTGCTCGTGAGGCTTGACTATACAACACCCAAGCAGTTGTATACGAAGCATCATTTGATTCATAAAAGATCAAACATACTTGATTTAGTTGTAAAGCTAGTTAAACTATTCAACTCAAATGTTCTGTTAAACTCATTTGGTACGAAGTAAGGCATTTAAATAAGACCCGAACAAGTCCATAACAGTTTGCTGGCGACAATAGCAAGAGTGAACCACCTGATCCCTTCCCGAACTCAGAAGTGAAACCTCTTAGCGCTGATGGTAGTGTGGGGTTACCCATGTGAGAGTAAGTCATCGCCAGCTTTTAAATCTAAAACACCCCGATCTCTAACGAGAGCGGGGTGTTTTTTTATGGGTGGTGTTTATAGGCTTAATGAAAAGAAAACTGCGAAAGGAAATATAAAAGCTCTAGCCTTAGCAGGAGCTTTTAAAAATCATTAGAAAGATTCTACTTAAACAATAAAATCATTAATCTTTAAAATGAACAGGAATCCATTGATAGCTCTTCCCATTTGCTGAGTAAATATGTCCAATGCCTGGGAATGGTAAATGAGGTGCTGCGATGGTTTGCCCATGTTTTGCATAATCAGCAAACTGCTTTAATCGGGTTTGAACAGCTGTTTTCGGGTCAATATCATATTCTATTGCTGTTTCTGGTTTATCGAATTGTACTGTATGAGAGTGGACAATATCTCCAATAAAAACAATATCTTCACCCGTTGTTTTTAGTTTATAACTAAAATGCCCTGGGGTATGACCAGCAGTACTGATCACTTCAAATCCGCTGATGTTGTCACCCAGTTTAAATGTTTTAAACTGTTTTTTAACTTGATAGGGTGCAAGGGCGGCTTTGATCTTTTCGACAGTTGCTAAGTAATTGGCACGTTTATCTTGCGCTATTTTTTCAGCTTGTTTCGGATTTAGCCAATAATTTGCTTCATCTTCAGAGACATAGATGGTGGCATTTGGGTAGTTTGCTATGCCATTTTTACTGACACCACAGGAATGATCAGGATGTAAATGTGTCAGTAAAATCGTATTGACTTGTTCAGGTTGATGACCTGAAGCTTTGAGATTTTTTAATACAGAGCCTAGATGCGCACCGAAACAATCTGCAGTACCGCTATCCACCAAAACCAGTGATTTACCTGTGTTAACTAAAAATGCATTCACCGATGTTTGTACACCTTTGGCTTGATCTGCATGATATTTCTTTAAAATTTCTTGAACCTTATCCTGTGAAATATCTTTAAATAGTGTGGGAGACATAAAGTTGGTGCCATCTAGCAAGGCGGTAATTTGTGTATTGCCCAACTGATGTTGGTAAAACCCTGCTACTTGCGCTTGTTGTTCAATGATCGGTAATGTTTTGGTGATTTCTGCTTGTGATGTAAGAGGGAATAAGCCGAATAAAAGTACTGATAATGATAGGGCAGTTTTTTTCATTGGAGTTGATCAGAATTAATTTAACGAATTATTTTTTAACATGGATTGGTTCATCACGGCGCTTTTTATATATGAAAAACAATCTACTTTTGTAAGCGAATTTTTTATTAATATACACAATGATCGAATCAGCTATGTGAGGTCATTCATTGATATCCTGACGATTTCTGGCTCTTTTCCATTCAATAAAAGTACAAATTAGTGTTGTTGGTAGTATAAGGACAAACTGGAGATAAAGAAAAGTCAATAAAGGAGAAGGCGTGACTATAGCAATGATAAGAATAAAAGGGGCTAGCATAAAGCCTAAAAGACACCCATAGATTAAACTATAACGCCAAGAGGCTAACGCTAATTTACTTGCAAAAAAGTGCTTAAATAAGAGATTGGTAATAATGGCTGGAATGCATCCTAGGAGATAACCAATTGGAGTAATCAAGATGAATGCAGCGATCATTGGAAATATAATAGATGGTGTAATGAGTCCTTTTAAAAACCGCATTGGATCATAAAAAAATAATCCGCTGTGAAATGTGATAGTGATAATAAATGTACCAATGAATGGACCACAGAGGATAAATGCAGATATTTTTCCTTGGTTATTCTTTGATATATCCATATTGAGGCGAGCCCCTTTTTTTCATTTTTATAATGTGAATGTAGTAAAACATTAGCATAAAAAAAGACTTCCGAAGAAGCCTTTTAGTGATTTATGATCTTCTAGGATGAGATAATCAATAATTAAGAAACTTTATCACCTGGTTTCGCACCAGATTCAGGTGAAATCACCCAAACACCATCACCATTCCCAGCAGCAAGCACCATACCATTTGAAATACCAAAACGCATTTTACGCGGCGCAAGGTTTGCAACCATAACCACCAATTTGCCAGTTAAGTCTTCAGGTTTGTAGAACTCACGGATCCCACTGAATACATTACGTGGTTCAGCTTCGCCGACATTTAGAGTCAATTGAAGCAGTTTATCAGAACCTTCTACTGCTGCTGCTTCTAAGACTTCAGCAACACGCAAGTCGATTTTGATAAAGTCATCGATCGTAATGATTTCTGCTTCACCCACTTTGGCTTCAGGCTTTTTCTCTTTGGCTTTTTCAGTTTTCTTTTCTGCTTTTGCTGGTGTTGCAGCCGCTAAAGATTCTTTTGATGCATCGACCATTGCAGCAACTGCTTTTGGATCAACACGTTGCATCAATGGCTGGAATTGAGCAATTTCATGCGCAACTAGAACCGTTTTTCCTGAAGCAAAATCAAAACTTTCAAGTTTTAAGAAGTCTTGAACTTGTGTTGCTAAAGTTGGTAGTACAGGTGCTAAGTAAACTGCCAATTGGTGGAATAGGTTGATTCCAACAGAACAGACATCATGAACTTGTTGTTCCTGACCTTCTTGTTTTGCCAAAGCCCATGGTTTTTTCTCATCAATATACTGATTTGCACGATCAGCAAGTGCCATGATTTCACGTATAGCGGTTGAAAACTCACGCGCTTCATAAGATTGAGCAATCGAAGCACCCGCATCAATGAAACTTTGAACCAGCTCAGGTTCAGCACATGTTGCAGACAAGCTATTGTTAAAATTGCTGTTAATGAATTTTGCACAACGACTGGCAATATTCACAACTTTTCCTACTAAATCTGAATTTACTTTTTGTACAAAGTCATCAAGATTCAAATCAGAATCTTCAACCTTATCAGAGAGTTTAGAAGCAAAGTAATAACGTAAATATTCAGGATTTAAGTGCTGCAGATAGGTTTCAGCTTTAATAAATGTGCCACGCGATTTTGACATTTTTTGACCATTTACAGTCAAGAAACCATTTACGAATAGGCCTGTAGGGGTGCGGTAATTTGCACCTTCTAACATTGCAGGCCAGAACAACGCATGGAAATATACAATGTCTTTACCAATGAAGTGGTAGACCTCATTTTTAGAATCTTTTTTCCAGTAGTCGTCAAAGCTTAATTCTGGGCGTTTCGTTTTGATGTAATTTTCAAAACTTGACATATAGCCAATCGGAGCATCAACCCAAACATAGAAATATTTATTTGGTGCATCTGGAATTTCAAAGCCGAAATAAGGTGCATCACGAGAGATATCCCAATCGTTTAGACCATTTTCAAACCATTCATCTAACTTATTTGCGATCGAAACAGGTAAACGACCTTCGTCACGCGTCCATTTTTGCAAGTATTCGGCAAAGTTTGGGAGTTTAAAGAAATAATGATCTGATGATTTTTCAACAGGTGTCGCACCACTTAATGTTGAGCGTGGATTTAATAACTCTGTTGCATTATAGGTCGTACCACATACTTCGCATGAGTCGCCATACTGATCTTCCGCTTTACATTTTGGACAAGTCCCTTTAATGAAACGGTCTGACAAGAACATGCTTTTTTCAGGATCAAACAACTGAGTAACAGGACGAATCGCAATATTGCCTGCCTCACGGTTTTTAATATAGATTTCCTCAGAACGGGCTTTATTTTCATCGCTATTGGTTGAATCATAGTGATCGAAATGTACGCCAAAGCCATCAAAATCACGGATATGCTCTTTTTGCACATTGGCAATTTGCGCTTCTGGACTAATCCCATTTGCTTCTGCACGGAGCATGATTGCTGTACCGTGTGCATCATCCGCGCAGACATAAGTCACGTCATGACCCATTGCACGCATGGCACGAACCCAGATATCTGCTTGGATGTAGCCGAGTAGGTGACCCATATGAATAGGACCATTTGCGTATGGAAGGGCGTTAGTGACTAAAATATTTCGCACGGATATAACTCTCTTTCTCAAAGTTAATGCAAGGGCATTGATTTTAGCGTAATTGCTATGAAGATGCACAACAGAATAGGTGAATTCTTTTCAAATGTAGATTTTTATGCATATTCTTATATCTGCCAATTCATTATTATAGAATGGTGTATTCGTGTATTTCCCAAGAGCAATAAATCTATGATTGATGATGAATATTTTGATGATGACCAGCCTGTAACCCGTATTCCACAAAATCAAAATAGTAAAAATCTGATTGAAAAAAATATTCTGAAACAAGCTGAACGCTATTTTGCAGATATTTCTGAAAATGAACATCAGTATCTTATTGAAACACTCAATGGGTTTGCTCAAGAAGAGCCTTATTTTGAAGTTTTAGCCAATCAATTGGATCAGCCTGTAGGGGCTAAAATTGCCAATGATGCTCTCAATCTATTGCATTTTTGGCAATTGATACATGAAGCTGAAGATATTGCTCAGTTTAATCTTTTAGATGTGATCAACAGTGCGTTTTTTCAGTCTGAGATGTTTAAAGCTTTTGATCAATTAGCGCTGGGTGAGCAGAAGCCACAATACCAAGCTGTGTTAGAACAAAGCTTTAAACTCTATCAATTAGAGTTGTATGCGGGATGTATTCCATTGCTTTATGCTCAATTGGAAGGTTTGTTAACGGCTGTTTTAGTTCAAAATGGTTATTTAAAACAACAGGACACTAAGTTTATTGATGTCTATAAAATCGTTCCTGGGTTAAAAGGTCATGAGATTAAAAGTTTGTGGCATAAAGCTAAAATTGCCAATGAATTGAATCATTATTTTTTAGAGTTGGCTGCTTATAAGATGGATAGTAGTTCAACGGTGAGTATGACACGGCATAACATTCTACATGGTACGGATTTGAATCATTTTAATCAGGGTCGCAGTTTCGTATTGTTTATTTGGCTATTTGCGGCAGTCAGTTTTATGGGAAATGTCCGATCATAAAGTTCCAATCGTGATGATTCTTCACCTAAACTTCACATCCTAATCAAACACGCTACATTTTAATTTTAGAAACTAACACCAAGATCGAAGAAGGAGAAAATCATGCGGTCTTGGTATGTATTTGTTGCTTCAGCATTTGCAAGTTTAGCGGCTGTTCTCAGTTTAGTTGTGCCATTTTGTCTTTTTCTATATTTTTATCAGGGCGATTTATTTATTTCAGCTTCTGAACGAACTTCAAGCCGAGGCATGGAAGTCGTATTGTATTTAACTCCATTTTTACTACTGGTCGGGTTTTTTAGTTACACAGTTATTTTTAAAGTATTTAAAGTACCTCAAAAAATCATCGAAACAACACAGATTATAAAATCTATAACTTTGATCTTTATCATGATGCTAAGTTTTTTATTCTTAGTTTTATGTTTAGATGGTGCTCTATCTAGTTTTATCGAGGCATTGAGTTATTTAATCTTCGTTTATTTACTGTTATTGCTCCCGTTTTGTATCGGTCTAGTTCTCGGAAATGCAGTTTACTTCATTTTATGCAGAAAATTTAATGCGAAGAATATGTTTAGAAAACAAGTACATCATTGGGTTTAAATTTGCGTTTCATGTTATGTTCGAACTTCGATATCAATAAGAAATTACTTATGCTTAAACTGATTGCCGAAGACTTTATCCAAGTGGATAAAATTGATTTAGTTTTACCTTTATATCAACAATTAGTTGAGCAAACTAAACGAGAAGCGGGCTGTATTGCCTATGATTTATACCATGATTTACGCAATACAGGGCATTTTGTATTTATTGAGGAATGGGTGGATCGAGCTGCTTTAGATGCCCATGTTCAATCCTCCCATTTTCAGGATTTAGTCCCGCAAATTGATCAACATAGAAGACAAGACGGAATTTTTACCCATATGCAGCATTATGATGAATTGTTTAAAAAATGAATATTTAGCATTCATCTTCAATCATTTTCTTAATTTTGATTGCCTTTTCAAAATGATCAAGCTGATGGGTTTTAATCCACCATTCTGCTACTTGCATTAAGGTTTCTGGGTCATCATTTTTATTGGCAAAGAATGCATAAAAAGATAAACCAACATCATCTCCCTTTTTAGCAATTTTATCATTACAGACTCGGATAATTTTTTCTTTCATTAAGTGTTGCATTCGATAAGACTCAGTGTTTGTTTTAATTCAATGATTTTCAATCAATCAGAAGAGGCTATTTTATTCATTTTGAAACAAAAAAACACATCGCTACAAACTGTGTATGAATTGTTAAAGAAATGCATCTTTTTACATTTTATGGAGTTTCAGTTGTTATAACTAGGGTGAGACTTAATTAAATAGGAAGAAAATCATGACAAATTTAGACGATTTAAAAAACAAAGCTTCTGAAGTAATTGATGATGTGAAGTTAAAAGCCAAAGAAGCAAAATTAGGTGCTGAAAAGGTTGCAGATGACCTCAAACATAAAGCAAAAGAAACACTGCTTAAAGGTGAGCAAGCTGTAAATGATTTGAAGCACAAAAAAGA
The DNA here is from genome assembly GCF_051059255.1 of Acinetobacter sp. CE-15. Taxonomy (NCBI): domain Bacteria; kingdom Pseudomonadati; phylum Pseudomonadota; class Gammaproteobacteria; order Moraxellales; family Moraxellaceae; genus Acinetobacter; species Acinetobacter sp. CE-15. Next base: position 736,439 of record NZ_CP192737.1, read on the forward strand.
TGATGAAAAGTAATTTGAACAATCACTGAACAGCGCCACGCTGTTCAGTGATACTTTTTATTTAAGGTTCTTTACGAATCCACTCGATTTCACGAATCTGATTATTCACTACCGTAAAAGTATAAGTTACATTCTCAATCTCATAGATATAGTTGGATACGGTAACCGTCGTTTTACCTTCTTTACGTTCATAAGTGTTCATTGAAATTGGAGATTGGCCAATCCGTGTCGACATTTCCGTCAAACTATCACCTACAGAAACCAATTGTCCTGAAGATGTACGCACCGCAGTTGTAGATGTTCCAGCAAAAGCTGAACTCGAAATGATTAAAGAAAAAACTAAAAATAATAGAGACTTCATAGACCTACCTTATTATTGTCAAAAATTACACAAAGTTGTTATGACCCAATGTGACTATAGCTATTTTTTATCCAGAATTTGTATGGGAATTATTAAGACAGCGTTTGTCATAGCAAACTAAATCGCAAAAACTAAAAGTTCATTCTGAACAATGAGATAAAATGATTGAATGGATTATTTTGGATGCTAAACCAACTAAATCAGTAGGATTAATAACAACATTCAAAAAGCTGAATAGAAGTTTGCTTAACCTCAGGTCAATTTACAGTTAAACTATCTGTTCTCAGTATTAATTGTATTTGCAAATTTGGAGCAAATCTATGTCGTGGCTTTCTTCGCTTAAATCAGTTTTTTCTCCTGCGCAGGAGGTGAAAGAGGAAGAAGTCCAATCTGTTTTGCAAAACTATATTTTGCCAAATTCAAATGTCTTAAAAGATCGTATTACCCAAGTGAATGTTGTAGGTCGAGTATTACAACTGACAATTAATACTTATCCTGAAGAGGCAGATCATTTACAAAAAATTCATGATGATCTCGCCAATGCATTGGAGAAGTGCGGTATTCAAGAGTTGAATCTGCATGTGATTCAACAAAAAATTCAACATGATTCGAGTTGTGGCAGTGACCAACATGGAAAAGCAGGGCATAGTTGCGCTTCAAAGCCCAAAGAGCAACATCCTAATCTTCCTCCAGTTGTCGATGCTTCTGCTAAAATGGCAAATACACAAGAAGATCCTAATAATCCACCGATTCAAAAAGCAGCACCACAACAACGAGATATTCCGAAACACCCTCGAATTCAAAATGTGATCCTTATATCATCGGGTAAAGGTGGTGTGGGTAAATCAACTACCACAGTAAATATCGCATTGGCTTTGCACAAACTAGGCTTAAAAGTCGGGGTTTTGGATGCTGATATCTATGGTCCAAGTATTCCAACAATGCTGGGGAATGCTGGACAAACACCTAAAATAGAAGGTGAAAATTTTGTACCATTAGAAGCTTATGGTATGGCGGTACTTTCAATCGGTCATTTGATTGGAAAAGAAAATACACCAGTTGCTTGGCGTGGTGCAAAAGCCACAGGTGCATTGATGCAACTGTTTAATCAAGCGCTATGGCCTGATTTAGACGTTCTAGTCATCGATATGCCACCTGGTACTGGTGATATTCAATTAACCCTTGCCCAGCGTATTCCTGTAACAGGCGCTGTGATTGTGACAACACCTCAGAATGTAGCCCTGATGGATGCGGTGAAAGGAATTGAACTGTTTAATAAAGTACATATTCCAGTTATGGGGGTGGTGGAAAATATGTCGACACATATTTGCTCAAACTGTGGTCATGAAGAACAAATTTTTGGTACAGGTGGCGGCGATCAATTGTCTGAGCAATATAATATTCCGTTGTTGGGACGATTACCTCTAAATGTTCAAATTCGTGAAAATGCTGATGCTGGTAAACCTTCTGTGGTAGCAGGAGATGTTGCTGCAGAAAACTATATGGCTATTGCTGAAAAAATTGCACAAGCTTTACCTAAAGCCGAAAAAGATCCGCATAGAATTTTCTAAGAATTGATCTCTAAAGCGTCCTCTCTTTATTTTAACCATTGAATTAAGGAGAGGATAATTGAGAATGAATCAATGAAATATTTAAACTTACTCGATAATAAGGTTTTTATTAGTCTTACCAATACTGCCAATGGTGATGTTAATAGTGCTACACGTTTTTATTATTCCCAAAAGGGGCTGATGATTACTGCAAAATACGAGGGTGGGATGATACAAATTGGTTCTATCGTTGGAAAGATGCTTTCAGATTTTGAATTCGAAATATATTATCAACATTTAACTGTGACGAACGAACTTAGAATTGGACAATGTAAAACAAAAATTGAACTATTGGATAATGATGTGATTAAGCTGATTGAAGATTGGCAGTGGTTGAATGGGGATTTATCAACAGGTCATTCTGAGTTAATTGAAGTTATTCCCAACTCAAAAAATAAAATTTAAATCGCCTTCTCTTAACTATCTGTATAAAAATATAGAAAATTGATCAACTGGTATATTCATTGCTTAGCTATAATTTCTAATTTAAACCATTGAGTAGACCATGCTATTAAAAAAAATCTTATGTGCTTTAGGAATCTGTAGTTCGATGTTCTTGACTGCATGTAATGATAGTGATTCAGATAAAACCAATTCTAATTCAATGACACAGAAATCATTGCAACCCATCATCATTCAAGGTGCATTACCTGTAGAGTCTGAGCAAATGGCCTCAAAACTAAGCAATTCTACAGTCGAAACGTTTGGTGGTTGGACGTTTTGGAAAGGAACCTATCAAGGTTATCCAGTGATTATCTCTAAAACAAGAATGGGAATGAGCAACTCTGCTGCCGCAACAGCAATTGCGATTGAACGTTATAAACCCATTGCGATTATTAACCAAGGAACATCAGGTGGACATGATCCAGATCTTAATGTCTATGATATTGTTTTAGGTCGTTACACCACCAATATTGGTGCATTTAGAACACCTAAAAAAGCAGTTGAAGAGGGTTCAAATTCTCTTGAATGGACAGAAGCTTTTGATGTGTTGCCTACGGATGAGTCTGATCCTGAACCGATTGCGATTCGTAAATTTGAAGCAGATAAAGATCTGTTATTGGCAGCACAGCGTGCAAAAACCAATTATAGCAAGGGCCGTGTGGTTGAAGGTACTATTGGTTCAGCAGATGTTTGGAACAATGAGTTGGACCGAATTGCATTTTTCCATAAAAACTATGGCACTTCTGTAGAGGAAATGGAGGCGGCATCTGTGGCACAAATTGCCAGCCAATATAAAGTACCATTCCTTGGTGTTCGTATTTTATCGAACAATATTACCAACGGGGGCGCATATGACCCAGGTACTGGAGAAGCATGCCAGCATTATGTTTTAGATGTGGTTGTTGAATATATGAAAGCTAAACAAGCCGCTTTAAAGTAATTTTTTATCAAAATAAATTGGAGTTTGCTTAGAGAGTTTTTGGCTGTTTTTTACGGCTATTCCACTTTTTAATCACGCTCCAACGCCAGTAAATACGTGTCACAATAAAGAGTAGCGATGCAAATACAAATGCTTCAATAAACAAACCAGTTGCAAGAATTTTGGCTAGGCTAAAATCAATATGCCCATGGCCAAAGTTTTTGATCCAATGAATGATTTGATGGAAAACACCGAGTAACATTTCCTTATTAATCATATGCACATGATAAATTTTGGAACCAATCCAAAAGGCAAAAATCAAAATTGGCACAATGGTTAAGGGATTCATGATCCAAGCTAAAATTAAACCAATCGGTAAATTAGCTTCAAAGAATAATACTGAAAAAATAATTAATAAGGTGTGGAATGGAATAGGCAAGATGCCCCAAAAGGTACCAATAAACATTGCCTTAGAAATTGATTTACGATTGACATACCAAAGCTGAGGACTTAAGGCTTTATCGCCAAAAATCTTCATGAATTTCAAATTATTGACTCGCTCTGGACTAGGGAGCCAAGACTGAAAAAAATGCTTTGCCATAAAAGTAGAAAATGCAAGAAAGGTAACTATTGTGCATCAATGTAGATAAAAACGACAACCTTTCTGACAAAAAACCTAATGAGTAAGAGAGAAATATGGATAAAGAATAGTCAATAAAACTGAAAATTTACTTAAAAAGCCCTTGATTCGTACCAAAGATAACCTTTAACGGAACTACTTGGTATTTTACCGCTAATCAGTGTGCTATTTGGGAATAAACTTACTGATTTAAAAGGTATTATTATTGATTTTAAAGTTTGATTTTGGACATAAAAACAGCATTTCTTCGATCAGTGACTTTGCAGTTTTTATCTGATTTTAAGTTTTCAAAGCATTGAAAATAAAATATATTTTTATTTAGGGTAATGTTCTTCAATAAGTTCTCTTACAATTAATTTTTTGCCAATTCAATTTAAAAGATTTAATCTGCGATCAATCCATTGATGAGGTCATTTAATGATTTCATGGTTTTTTATTGGCTTGGTGGTGACGATTCTTTTGACACCAGGACCAACCAATACGCTTTTAGCATCTTCTGGAATTCAAGTTGGAATTCGAAAATCTCTTGCATTAATTCCAGCGGAAGCGCTTGGCTATCTTATCTCCATTACCATTTGGGGATTAATTATTGGATCTGTGTCTAAACAGTTTCCAAGTGTACCTGTTATTCTTAAATTATTTAGCGCAGGCTATATTTTATTCCTGGCTTTAAAATTATGGCGTACAGCAAATCGAGATGAAAACTTTAATCATGCGACAATTCGGGCGCGTGAGTTATTTTTTGCAACCCTTTTAAACCCGAAAGCACTTCTTTTTGCTTCTGCAATTTTCCCAACCCACGTATGGCAAAATGCGTCTGCTTATACTTCACATATGTTGGTGTTTTTATTGTTAATCGTACCGATTGCATTTTTTTGGACATTTATTGGTTCTGTGATTTGCAGTAATAAAGTGACTTGGCTCAATCAGCGTAATATGCAAAGAACTGCGTCTTTAGTTTTAGTGAGTTTTACTGTACCACTGAGCTACTCAGCACTTTTAAGCCTTTAACAATCGATTATAGTTAAACTTAAGTTTGTACGTTTACTTACAGACTTGGGTTGCTCTATTTCGTCATAAACATTCCTTTCAAAAGCAATTTCAGTTAAAGTACAGCGCAGTAAATAGCACAGTTTTGGGATAGAGATAAATGGCAATTAAGTCTGATCGTTGGATTCGTGAAATGAGCGAAAAGCACGGTATGATTGAACCGTATGCAGAAAACCAAGTGCGTTATGATGAACATGGTGAAAAGCTAATTTCTTATGGCGTATCTAGCTATGGTTATGACGTACGTTGTGCGCGTGAGTTTAAAGTCTTTACCAATGTTCACTCTGCCATTGTCGACCCTAAAAATTTCGATGAACGTAGTTTTATCGACATTGAATCTGATGTTTGTATCATCCCTCCAAACTCATTTGCGTTAGCACGCACTGTTGAATATTTCCGTATTCCACGTAATGTTTTGACGATCTGCCTAGGTAAATCGACTTATGCACGTTGCGGTATCATTGTAAATGTAACGCCACTTGAACCTGAATGGGAAGGTCATGTGACATTAGAGTTTTCAAATACGACGAATTTACCTGCGCGTATTTATGCCGGTGAAGGTGTTGCTCAAATGCTGTTTTTTGAATCTGATGAAGTTTGTGAAACCTCTTATAAAGATCGTGGTGGTAAATACCAAGGTCAGGTTGGGGTAACCTTACCTAAAGCTTAAATTAAAGATGAGCTGAAAGAAGCAAGTGTAAATCACTTGCTTTTTTTATGTATATATCAACATGATAAATATGTTTAATATATTATTTTTCAATAAAAATTTTTAAATAAAATCATAATTAAACATAACCAAATGAGATTTAAATGTATTTAAAATTATTGTTTTTTTATCGGAAAGTGTAAAAAAATCTCGGTATAAATTTTAATCTATGATATAAAAAGATGCTAAATATAAATGTTATTTATATCATTTTATTTTTTCAAGATTCGAAGGATAATTTAGCGTTGGTATAAAAATAAGGTCAAGCTTTGCTAAGGATGGAAGCGTACAATGTTCGAAAGAAAATATTTAAGTGTTGTATTACTAATATTGAGTGTTTTAGCAATGAGTACGACTCATGCTGCGACTTTACAGGCATTGACTGACGAACAATTGTCAGAAACGACAGGTCAAGCACTCATGAGTTTGACTTATATTGCACCAACAGATACTGCGAATTTAGAGGCTCGCCGCACAGGTGGGGATAGTACTGTTGGGTTTTATAAACTAGGTTTAGAAGCGACTGTCGAATTAAATGCAAATATCAAAAAACTTCAATTAGGTTGTGGTGGTACCAATGGAAGTGGTGCTTGTGATTTAGATTTAGATAGTGTTTCTTTTGGTTGTATTACAGGGGCAGCAGGCTATTGTATTACATCTGCATCAACAAACCCGAATCAACCTACTGGCATTGATAGTAATAATGCCATTAGTAATCAAAAGAATATGAAGGATTTTGTCTTAACAAATCCTTATTTTCAATTTGCAATTAAAAATCCTAATAGTGCCTCTACTCGAGAAGTTGTTGGTATACGTATAGGAGCAGAAAAAGCAGAAGGCCCATTATCTATCGGTAATTTAAATAGTTTTAGTGGATATTTTACAGGAAAGGCAAATTTAACAATGTTAGGTGAAACAAATGTTTCACCTGTAACCTCAACAACCTGGAATTCAAGAGCGATATCAACACCTAGTGCTTTTCTAGGATTGGATGATGCTACAATTTTAAACCTAGGTTTAGCTTCAGTAAAATATAGTGAAATTACCGCAAATTATTCAACTGTAAGTAGAAATGGTTTAGCTGTTTCTGTCGTTGGGAACCGTGTTAGTCAAGCAAAAATAATAGGTTTGGACTTAAGTTCAGTTGTAGATGATATTATAAATGGTACTTCAACCACTTCAGCATTGGAGTTAAATACCAGTAACTCTTGTGTAAGGATTATTGGTATTTGTTCTGGATCTTTTGGTGCAAATATTGGTAATGCTTTATTACCAGTGTTAAGAGGCGGTATTTCCGATTATATTAAACAACAGTTAGCAACAGGATTAGGCACTTCTGTTTCGGGATTGAGCACTTATCAAATGCCTTATAATTTAAGTAACGTGCATCAAATAGATGTGAATTCAAATACTTTTGGTATTGCTCTATCTGCACAAAATTTACAATATCCTGATTATGCAGCAGCAGTGAGTAAAGGTTGGAGTATGTATCTTCAAGATGCTTTTACGCTTAATATTTCAGATAAAGTAAGTAATCTTGTGAGTAATATTGCTTCAAGTTCAAATGCGAAAGATGGAAATATTACTTTATTAGAACAGCCTTATCGTAATTGTTATGGTTCATTAAAATTCTGTTAATTTTTTATTGGTTTATAGTGACTTCAAAATAAAAGGACTAAGCCCTGTGCAGTACAGGACTCAGTCCTTAAAAACCCCTTAATTAATCCGTCCAACTTATAGGGGGCAGATCATTCAATGGGTTTTTTATAGTTTAAATTGTATTCCCACAGATGTCTGTCGTTCCAACTGGATAGGTGAACTGAATTTGTGTTTGAGTTGTATCAAAATCATAACTACATGCAGCCCAACTGCTTATAAAAATTGAATTTATCATTAAACCGAATATCATTCTTTTCATGGTGTATTCCTTTTTATTTTGAGATTTTACTATAAAGTTAAAATGGAATAGATTTGAAAATATCCGATAAAAAGGTTTAAAAAATTTAAATATTAAATACTTGATTTAAGTGGGTTCATTTTAATTAAAATGTTTGAACTATTTTTATATCTATCTTTGATTTTTTATTTATATTTGAATTTAAAAAGTTTTTATTCTTGAAAATTTCTATAGAATTTTTTTCATGTGTTTTGATGCTATTTGGCATTTTGGTTTACTAACAAAAATTACAGTCATTTTGTCGGAAATTTAACCTATATTTAAAAACATTATGATAGATTAATCACATTATATTTCTCTATTGAAAACTAAAATACATTTTCATAACAGTAAGAGCCTAAATTTTATGAAGTTTATCTAAGATTAGGTTTGGTTATTGGAACAGTAGAGTCTCACAATTTTGAACATAATCTAAGGATAAGGAGATGTTCATGCTTAAAATAAAGCCTTTGCGTGTAGCACTTTTTTCATTCAGTGTCTTTGCAATGTCTGCTGTATATGCACAGTCTACAACTTTAAAAAGTATGTCTGATGAGCAACTCTCTGAAACGACAGGTCAAGCCTTAATGAGTTTGACTTATGTTGCACCTACAGATTCAGCAAATATGGAAGCAAAACGAACAGGTGGAGATAAAAGTATTGGATTTTATAAATTAGGTTTAGAAGCTGAACTTGAATTAAATGCTAATATTAGAAAATTACAGTTAGGTTGCGGTGGTGTAAATGGCGCAGGGAACTGCGACATTGATATTGATAACTTGGGTTTGAGTGGTGTGGGAAACGCTGCAACATCTAATACAGATAGTGCTTCTGACCGAGCTGCTCGTGTAGGATCAAGTGCTGTTTTAACCAATCCATTTATTCAATTTGCAATTAAAAACCCTGAAAGTGCCTCTACACGGCAAGTCGTGGGAATAAATTTAAGTTCTGAAAAAGCAGTGGGGCTGCTGACGTTTGGTACTGAAAATAGTAGTACAAAAAATGGAATTAATTCCTTAAGTGGATATATGCAAGTTGCTGCTACGACTGGAACAGCATTGGTCAATGGTTTTGGTACGAGTAATGTTGCTGGAGAAGCAGCCAGAACACAGTTAAGACAATCTGATGGTTATAATGCGATTAATGGTAGGGCTTGTTGTCTTATATTTGGAGCATCAGTTGGGTTTTCTACGACTTCTTATGACCTTAATTTGAGGGATCAAGCAACTGGAAGTAATATTTTAAAGGGTGACTTAGTTCTTCCTCAACAAGTTATCACTGGTAAGCGTATCAATAGCGCAATTTTAAACGCCACTGCAAATGTTAGAACAATTGATTTATCCGGTACAATTAGTGCAACAGCATTGGCAATCATTCCCCTCAATAATAAATCAACTTCAGGAAGCATCAATAACTTAATCGTTGATGCAACAATTAATGAAGATTTGGGTTATTTTCATAAAGCCAGTTTAAATGGGACACCCGCTTCTTTATCTCTGCAAGGGCAAGATATTCAGTGGACAGGAAATAAATCAGTTGCTCAAAAGGGTTGGTGGTTAGAGCTGTCTAATCCAATTGATATTGGTAAAATTGATCCAACAGATAAGGTTGATATTCCAAAAGCGACATTAAACGCGATCATGGATCAAGTAGGTGCGTATTTAACCGATCATCCTGTTGATTGTGGTAGTTTTTTGGCTTTGAACTGCCTCGCAGGTACAGCCGTTCCTGTTGGGACTGTTGATTTAATTAATGCGCCTCATGCAACTATGCCATTAAATAATATACAGTTAGCTAAACAGGATTTTACTCCAAACTGTTACGGCTCATTAAAGTTTTGTTAATCAAATGCTTATTATGTTTTGGCAGTAACTGTGTTAAAACTTATGATGAGTTTATTGCTTAAAAAGATTCATTTGTCGGAAATGATGGATTTTAACCAAAAAAACTTTGTCATAATTAAAAAAATTACATAGTATGAAGTGTGATAGACATAACAAAACTGTATAAACAAGGATATGTGTTTTTGTACAGTTTGAAGTCGGAAATTTAAGAAATAAAATAAAATATGGTGCGGAGCATCGTATAACACAGGAAGGTCGTGGATGACTACACTCAATTATACGGTAAAATTTCATAAAACCGTTTTGGTGAGTTTCATTGGTTTATGTTTAAGCCAATCTTGCTTCGCACTCGAAGAAATGTCTGATGAAAAGTTAAGTGATACTACAGGCGAAGGTATTGCCTTATTGCCTAGAGACACTTATATGGTTTTTCAGGGCGCTGGAATTAACCAAACTCAAGATACTGTGCTTACAAATCGTAGTTTAGACACCGGCTATATCTATTATGTTCCTGTGGGACCATTGTCATCAATCGTTCAAGATACCAATAAAGATGGTGTTGTGAATGCCAGTGATCATTCAGTCGGGAAAGCTGATTTATATCTATATGGTTTAGCGTTGTCTAAAAATGCCAGCAATAATGCCAACCTTAGATTGGATGCGGGATCAACCAATGGCGTAGCGAATGCTGCGATTAAAAGCTGGGGAACTGCAACCAACCCTTGGATATTCAATGTAAAAACAGACCTTAATGTACCTGACTTTGGTGCAGGTGCGGGTTCTGTGACATATTTAAATTTTGAAGCGCCGTTATATGAAAATTTATATTCATTTGCTGCTGATAAGAAAACAGTGACGACCAGTGCTTTTGTCAATGATGTCGGTGGGGAAGATGCATATAACCTTAAACTTGCATTTTGGGCAGATGGTTTTGTACGCGATCAAAGTAAGGCAGACAAAGATCCAAATCAATTTAATTTAGGTGAGGGGTTTAGTACCACTGCAACAGGTCGAGCAAATCGTATTCGCTTGCAAGGTATCTTTAACGGTTTTGGATTAAATGGCAGTAAAATTCAATTATTCCAAACGCTCGGTGGTGCTACAAATACGGGTGGTATGAGTGCTTTTTATAACAATACTTTAGGTTTGGCTGGTGTTATACGATTAAATAGTGGTGATGGTTCAAAGTTATTGGGAACATCTACAGCAAACTCATGGACTACTCCAGCGAACTTGATGAGCCATGTTTTTAGGATTAGCACTCAAGAATGTGGAGTTGGTAACTTAAATGGTTGTACCACTCCAGCAGCGCAAGACATCTTATCGACTCCAGCAATTAATGGCGGAACAGCACCGACTTTTTCAGATAAAGAAGGTATTTATATCTATAATTTGAATACCAATTTGGTGCTCGGTTCATTATATCAGCCTTTGATTCTCGGATCTGATGGAACAAACTTTAGTATAGAGCTGGCTAGGATCCCAAATAAAGAATCAATTTATAAGAAGATCTATACGGATTATACAGGGGCGGATACTTCATATACAGGCTCCACTTGTAATGTTTATAACTGTGGCACAAGTTCAATTGCGGGTTATCAAGGCAGTTCAGCAACACACAGTAGTATCAGTATAGGGACTGTTTATAGTATGGATGCAGGGAAGACTTTACTTGCAGATAAATCAGCAGGGGCTGTAGGGGTTTCATTTAATCAATTAAATAATGCCACCAGTTCAAATGTACAGAATAACTTAGGATCTGCCTTGATTGATGGAATGCTGATTCAGCATATGAAAATAACCACCAAAGGCTTATAGGATAGGAAGAAATATAATGAAAAAAACAGTACTTCTTATTTTAACCAGTTTGGTGAGTTTTCATTTGGCTGCGATGGAGGCTTTAACTGATTCTGACATGCAGCAAGTCGAAGGGCAAGCAGGTGCCGATTTATCTTTAAAATTGGTACTGAATCAAATTAATGCAAGTGATTCATATTACACCACAAATAATGCTTATAAGTTCGATAATGGTACTGGCGGTATTTGTGAGAAATTACAATTTTGCCATTTGGCATTGTCTGTCAATAATCGCTATGTTGATGCAAATGGGTTAGCCAGTAGTACTGAAGGGAATAAACTTTGGGTGGTCTTTAAAGGTGTACAAGGGACAATTAATATTCAGAAATTAGGTTTGGATGGTGTTGATTTGGTCTATAAAAATACCACTGCTATGCAGATGATCAAGCCCGCAATTCAGTTATCTTTTGATGCGAATCAACCGATTCAAATTCGTAATTTTGGCTTCAACTCTCTTTCTATCGAAAAAGATGATTTCACCAGTAAGACCAATCCAGATGGAACAGTTACAGAAAATTCATCGGGTGCAACGGAAGGCCAGTATGGTTATTTAAAAGCCAATAAATATGTAGCAAAACCTCAAACAACGGGTGCTAATGGCTCAACGGCAAATAATTATGATGTGGGTCGAGAAACAGGCTTTATGGGCGTACAAATGAACGGTAATCTTGTGCTGCAGGGCAAGCTGATGATGTTTAGTTGTGATTCTACAATGAATAAGCGTTGCTAAAATAAATCTGAGGGTTTAGGGATGAACATTAAAAAACAACAACATGGAAAAAGATTTATTTTAAATACATTGGCTTTGAGTTTGTTGGCTATACATGCACCCGTTTATGCATTACAAGCTTTGGATGATAGCGATTTAAGAAATGTAAATGGTCAGGATGGCGTACATATAGAGGCAAGCTTAAAAGAAGCCAATATTAAAACATTGTACTGGACAGATCAGGCAGGTCGCGCAGAAGCAGATGCAACCAGTCAAGCGCTCGTTGCAACAGCAGATACAGTTAAAATACAACAGAGCAATACTTCTACAGATCCATTAAAAGCAGATATCAAGCTTAATATGGGAACTGTTGCGGGCAAAACTGGAGTGAATTTAGATTTATCACTCTCTCCTATGCTGATGACCGTCGATTCATTTCGTGTTTGTGATAGTGATCCAAGCGGAGCACGCTGTAGTGCAAAGTTGGGTAATTTAGCGGTACAAACGGCTTCAAATACCAGTATTGGATTAAAAACAAGCAATGGTCTTTTAAGTAAAACAGATCAAGTTGAGCTAACTTTAGGGCTTCAAAATGCCAACATTTATTTAGGCCAAAGCAGTGCCACAAATCAATTAAACCAACTGATTTTAAAGAATTTTAACTTTAACTTTAAAGGAAAAGGTTTTGCGTTTATCGATGCAGCTGAAGGCTTTAAATTACAAACGAATGCTGGAAGTAATATTGCGGGTGCAAATCAGGCACCAGATACGAACTATGGTTATGTGGATTTAACCCGTGTGGTTGATCCAGCTTCATTAAAGGCGGGTTTTATAAACACAGGCAGTTATGGAAATGGGACTTCCACAACCAATGCGGGTTTAAATCTTGAAATTATGGTGAATAATAAAGGCATCAATCCTACATCGCTTTATGATGTCGATAGCTATAATACGCCAACTGGTGCTAAAGGGCTGATTCGCGTAGGTGCCAGTGGGCGTATGGTGAATGGTTCATTGCAATTTCGTGGTGTACAGAATGCCAGTAGTTTAATTGGTTCTGCTGTTAATTCGAGTGGTGCAGACACTGGAAAAGATATTGTTGGTGGTTCAGGTATCGCATTTCGTATGAAGACGGATTTCACCAAAGAAGGTGACACCATGCTTGCTGGTGGTGGCGATGCAACAACTTTGGAAATTGGTGGTGCTGGATTAAATAGTTACGGTTTTGAGTTTGGTAATTTAACCGGTTTACAAAAGGGAACGCGTGCTTCTTTTGACACAGGAAATGTTTTTTTAAATCTTACCGACTCTAAGCAAGTTACGATACCGGTAAACACAACCTTCCAAAATTCAAGTTTTGGTAATGGTCAGGCTTTAACCAATTTAAGTGATTATAAACAAGATATTTATACGACCCTATCAGCGGGTAATCGCCCTTATGCTGTGGTCGCTTCAATTCGTGGTGGGGAGTTCCAAGCCATCTCTAGACGAGGGCGATTTACCACTGCCGCTGGTGTGGCTGCTGGTAATTTATTTACCGAGAGTGGTTTAAATAATCAGTGGGGGTTGGCTTTACCTTTTTATAACTTAAATGCCAATTTAGCCATGTATGGCACAACAGTTGATGCTGATAAAGCTTATTACTATTCAGCAGATGGTACGAAAAGCAGTGTTGCAGCTACAGCGGGCACACAAACCTCTAGACTCGGTTTTTCTTTAGGTTTAAGTACAGAGGGTGTGGATAAAAGTGGTACAACTAAGCTTGGCAATAAAACAACCTCGATTTTGGTGATTGATGGTGGTCAGGTAAAAAATGATGCAGGTGTTCCGATTGCCGGTACCTCTAAAGACTATTATTTAGGTTTAAGAAACATCGATATGTTGCTGAAAGGCAATGGTAGTATCGGGGTGGAAAACGGAAGTTTAAATTTAAGTTTAAAAAATATGTTGGTGGTGATGGCGGCTGAAGTTGCGGCAGGTTATCTACCTGGAACAACCTATGCATCATGTGCAGGTGGTATTGCAACAGCAAGCGTTGCTTGTGGCAACAAAGGAGCATCTGATTCCAATAATTTCGCCAAAAGTGATGATGTGTTGTTTGGTCTAAAACTTCGCTTTGGTGGGGATATGGATTTGTCACTTATTCCAAATAGTGAAATGAAAGCGGATGGTACAGGTAATCGTTTAACTGTGGTCGGTGATTTAAAATTAGCAGCTACAAATAACACCATCCAGATTAGTGATCCTGTCAATGGTTCTATACTTGGTTTAGATAACTTGACGGGTGATATTCGCTTTAACAATGCTATTGTGCTCAGTAAAAACTCAACGAGTGGGACTGGTCAGGTTGGATTTAATGCAAGTTTACAATTTAATCCAACACAGTCAGTCGGCGGTGTATTTAGAGCGAGAGATTTAAACTTCTATCCTCCATCTATGAATGGCGCTTTAGTTTCGGGTGCACGCTTAGGTGAAATTGCGTTGACAGGAGGTCGGTTGACCAGTGAATTTAACATTGTTCCTCGGAATTAATGCGTTATTGGTCGGCTAGTGCTTTTATCGTACAGAATTTCTGATTAGACTGTGATGTGGTAGGCAGTATATAAATTTTCCTAAGGATTAGGATAATGAAAAAAAATAGAAACCTAGGATGTATATCATTATTGATACTGAGTCCAATTGCGCTGGCAATGGAACCTATGGATGATCAAAGTCTTTCCCAAACAACGGGGCAAGATGGGATAAATGTTGGTATAAATTTGAGTAAAGTTCAACTCAATCAAATTTCAATTATTGATCGTGACGGGTTAGGCTCAACTGTGAATGATGCAAATAAAGCATCGCTGGTTCTTGCGGGTAAAAGTGCTGGTACGCTTGCTGACCAAACTGTTGATATCACTTTTCTAGGCGCTTCAAATACCCCAACGATGAACATAGTCATGGATACCGATGGGGGCGCTACAGGTGGAGCAAGTGGTAAACCTTTTGCCAATATCGGAATGAGCTTTGCAAGTAATATTACCGGGATTAAAGTTTCACCATTTGCGCTTTACTTGGCTGGAGCGAGTTCATCTTCAGGGCCTGCTGGATATCAATCTATTTTTACAGGTACCAGTGAAAAATCCGATGTCATTAAATTTTTAAAACTGAATGATGGTTTTGATATCAACTTTGCTGCTGCCAAACCCACCATTAATTTACAGTTAGGTAATGCACCTCAAGGGCGTATGATTGCTTTTGGTGGGGCAATTCAATCGATTTGTGGTACGGGATCAGGCTGTGCTATTGCACTTTTATCTGATGATAGCGATATTGGTGCAAATTTTAACTTCCAATTAACTGGAACAGATAAGGTCAATGGTTTTTCATTAAACGGTTTCTATGCTGGCGTTGAACCAACAGGTTTTGTCTTTGGTAATACGGGTGAATCGAGTAAGTTTGATCTGGGTATCAATCAGATGATTATGGGAACGAGTGGGGCAAGTGCGGCAGGGACTTTTAATGGTCTGCAAAATGGCTCGATGGGGAACTTTGGGGCAATCGGAACATCAGTTACAGATTTAAAAGTCAAAATTAATGGTCTGTAATGCTGGTCTATAAAATATCAAAGCATAAAAAACCCTATAAGTTGTGTGACTTATAGGGTTTAGTTTATTTCAGGGCTTTTTTAATGCGATTGAAAAATTACTTCACTAATTTAGCCAATAACTCATCTTTGCTTAAATTTACAGATTCGGCATCTCTACGACCTTTGTATTCAAAAGTTCCAGCATCTAAGCCTTTTTCACCAATGACAATACGGTGAGGAATACCTGTTAATTCCAAGTCAGAGAATTTAACACCAGGACGCTCATTACGATCATCCAGTAATACATCATAGCCTGCGGCTTGTAATTCAGCATAAAGTGCTTCAGCTGCTTCAAGCGTACGTGGAGATTTTTGCGCATTCATTGGCACAATTGCAACTTCGAAAGGGGCAATTGCAGATGGCCAAATAATACCTTTCTCATCAAAGTTTTGTTCGATCGCGGAAGCAACTACACGGGTTACACCAATTCCATAACAGCCCATTGTCACCACTAATGGTTTGCCGTCATCACCCAAAACTTTACAGCCGAGTGCTTCTGAGTATTTGGTACCCAATTGGAAAATATGACCGACTTCAATACCACGTTTAATTAAAATCGTGCCTTGACCATCTGGAGATGGGTCACCTTCAACCACATTACGTAAGTCAAAAACTTCTGTAAATGTTGCATCACGGTCCCAGTTGATACCAGTGGCATGCTTATCGACTTCATTGGCACCCGCAACAAAATCTGAAAGCACAGAGGCTGCACGGTCAACAATCACAGTTAAGCCTTTCTCAACCAGTCCTTGTGGTCCACAGAATCCCGCAGTTAAATCTAGAGCATTAAGTTGAGCATCTGTTGCAAATGTTA
This sequence comes from Acinetobacter sp. CE-15, assembly GCF_051059255.1. NCBI lineage: Bacteria > Pseudomonadati > Pseudomonadota > Gammaproteobacteria > Moraxellales > Moraxellaceae > Acinetobacter > Acinetobacter sp. CE-15. Next base: position 752,960 of record NZ_CP192737.1, read on the forward strand.
AAGGTGCTGCAATCAGTGGATGCTTTTCAGCTTTAATTTCATTGAGCTCATGGTCGCCACGCAGGAATAACGCGATTACAGGAACATGACCCTTTTCATCAGCAATACCTTGTACAAGTAAGGCTTTTACCGATTGCGCTGGATCTGTATTTAAAAATGCAGAAACATCAGCAATGGTTTTTTGATTTGGTGTGTCTACAATTTTTAGATCTTGGCTAGGTGCTGCACGCTCACCAGTCAATACTGCTTCAGCCATTTCAACATTGGCCGCATAGTCAGATTCGGTTGAGAAAGCGATATCGTCTTCACCACTTGATGCAAGTACGTGAAATTCATGTGAACCTGAACCACCAATCGAACCTGTATCTGCTTGAACAGGGCGGAAGTTTAAACCTAAGCGGGTGAAAATTCGGCAATACGTATCGTACATAACATCATAAGTTTCTTGTAATGACGCTTGATCGACATGAAAAGAATAAGCATCTTTCATAATAAATTCACGCGAACGCATCACACCGAAACGTGGACGAATTTCATCACGGAACTTAGTTTGAATTTGATAAAAATTCATTGGAAGTTGTTTATAACTTTTTAATTCATTGCGAGCCAAATCCGTAATGACTTCTTCATGTGTCGGACCCAGAACAAAGTCATTGCTATGGCGGTCTTTAAAACGCAACAGTTCTGGGCCGTATTGTACATAACGACCAGATTCTTCCCATAGTGAAGCCGGCTGCGTCACGGGCATTAATGTTTCCAAAGAACCTGCACGATTCATTTCCTCACGAACAATCGCTTCAACTTTATTGAGCACACGTACACCCATCGGCAACCAAGTGTATAAACCTGAAGCCAATTTACGGATCATCCCAGCACGTAACATGAGCTGATGTGAAATGACTTCAGCATCGTTTGGGGTTTCTCTTAACGTTGCAAATAAAAAGCGACTCGCGCGCATGGAAACTGTCCTAAAATTTTTAGATTTAAAGGAATGATTATACGATAAAAAAATACGATAAAAAAATAAGCTGAACATTTTTAATGATTGTTTAAATTGAAAACTTTATATTCTTATACTGACGATACCATCAGAGCTCGGTTTTAACTTGAAATTAGCCGATATCGTGAAAGGTTGTTTAAATCATTTATATTGTTTTGTTAAGTTCTTATCAATAATAGAGCCAAGGAATTCCGAATTAAAAGGTGATTATTCAAGTTTTTTAAGGCGGTTAATAATATCATCATAGTAGGTTTGTGTCTTGCGGTAGTTGTCTTGTAGGCTTCCAATATAATTCTTTGTTTTATCTAAGTTTTCAGAATTATATTTGATCCGATCTTTGAGTGTAACAGGAACAGAGTTACCTTTGCGGTAGTATTCCATTTCTTGTCTTTTAAGTATAATACGATCACTTTGAAGCTGTTTAAGTGTTTGGTTTTGTAGCGTTATTTGTTGTTTTATATTGCTTAGAAGTTCATTTCTTTTGTTGACAGCGACAGATGAGTTGCCATAGGCACGCTTTAAGCGCGCATCTTGTTCTAATTTACGCATTTCAGATGCGCGTGACGTCGATTGCTGTAAATCTTTTTCGACATTATAAGCATGATTACGTTTGATCACTTGCATGTTGCGATCAAGCGCTTCATAACCATTTTTTATGTGTGCTGGTGTAACCGAGGTGCTGATATTGGCCACCCCATTTTTATCATAATATCGATACCATACCGCTTTAGCCTGAGGCGTATCAGCATAGACCGATAAAGTACAGATGAGTAAGCTGACTGAAAGGGCGGTATTGCATATTTTTTTTGTTTTTGACGCTATATTTTGGTAATAGATTATTCTATCCATTTAAAGTCTACCATCCCCAAAAAATCAATGTAAGTTATATGATTTTGAAACTATCTTTGGTCATTTTATGTGGTTACAAAATTTTAATAAACAATTAACTTCTAAAAAAAAGCAGAATATTTTTTTTTATGTGAGCTTTACTGTGTTTTACTGTTTGAAGTGAGATTTCCGACAAGAAATGTTCATTGATAAAGTGAGTTAATATATGTTAAAAAAACATGATTAATTGTAAAAATAAATCTGTACAGCACAATTCATTCCAAGCTTACGGAAAGGGGCATTAAATGGACGATAAATTTCAAAATCTAAAAGTCATGGTGATCGATGATTCTAAAACCATTCGTCGTACTGCTGAAACATTATTACAAAGAGAAGGTTGTGAAGTTGTCACTGCTGTAGACGGTTTTGAAGCCTTATCTAAAATTGCTGAAGCAAATCCAGATATTGTTTTTGTTGATATCATGATGCCTCGTCTGGATGGCTATCAAACCTGCGCTTTGATTAAAAACTCCCAAAATTATCAAAATATTCCAGTCATCATGTTATCCAGTAAAGATGGCTTATTTGATCAAGCAAAAGGTCGTGTTGTCGGTTCAGATGAATATTTAACAAAACCATTTAGTAAAGATGAACTATTAAATGCTATTCGCAATCATGTGACTGCTTAAATGAACGGTTAATTTGGGGGAAATAATGACAAAAATTTTAATAGTTGATGATTCACCAACAGAAATGTTTAGATTTAAAGAAATTCTAGCTAAGCATGGATTTGAAGTGATTGAAGCAACCAATGGTGCAGATGGTATTACACTGGCGCAAGCTGAATTGCCGGATCTTGTGTTAATGGATGTTGTTATGCCTGGTGTAAATGGTTTCCAAGCGACTCGTCAGATCGCACGTGGTGCAGCCACCAAGCATATTCCAATTGTGATTGTAAGTACTAAAGATCAAGAAACCGACCGCGTTTGGGGAAAACGTCAAGGGGCTTGTGACTACTTAACCAAACCGATTGATGAGAATCAGCTGATCAGTACGATTAAGCAACATCTACAAGCAGGATAATGTATGGCAGCAAATGGATTTATCGAATTACTTCGATTGTCTAAGCGAGGAAATAAAAATTACGCTGACAATGAAAATGAAGTAAACCGATGGTCAGGCATTGCATTTGAAATGATGGGGCAATATTTTGTTGCGCCTTTGGGTGAGGTTTCAGAAGTTATTTATCCGCCAAAATACACACCCGTTCCCAATGTTCAGGGATGGGTGAGAGGTTTAGCGAATATTCGCGGACGGTTATTGTCAGTTTCTGATTTGGCTTTTTATTTAACGGGGCAAAGAAGCCAATTTCTACCTACTCAAAAAGTCTTATGTATTAGTCATAATGACCACTATGTTGGTCTGATCGTAGATCAGGTTTTGGGGATTCAACATTTTAATAAAAAAGGCTTTTTTTCTAAAAACAATCAATTAGAAGAAAACCTTCAAACCTATTGTCAGGGATATTTTCAGCAGCATAATCAGGCTTGGAATATATTCTTGTTTAGTCGTTTATTAAATGATCCTCAATACATGAATGCATCAGAAAAATTTATAAACTAGCTTTGACGCCTAATGAGAGTTAAGCGAATCGGGAGAAGCTGAATGGGCTTTAAACTAAAGAAGAAAAATACAGGGGATACTGCTCAAAAAAGTAGTTCAGGCGTATTAACCAAAACCAAATCAAAAATTGATGAATTTGCTAAGTTGTTTGGGGAAAGCGACAAATCAAAGCCATTTATTCAAATGGCAATTGCCAGCATCATCGTTGCGATTATTTTGCTTTTGGTTCTATTCTATACAGTTCCTCGAAATAACGACTTAACTCGTAGCTTGGGTGAATTAAAACTTTTATCACAGACCTTATCACGTCAAGCAACTGAAGCCACCGCATCGGGTTCGAAAGACTCAATTGATGCTTTAGTTGCATCGCAAAAGAAATTTAAAGAAAACTTAGATGTCGTCAAAGATATTCATGCGTCTTCAAAACAAGTGGAAGGCGTTGAAAAAACTTGGAAACAAGTTTCTGCTGATATCGACATGATTGCGACACACCAAAAAATCATTAACCAATTATATGACACCAACATTGCTGTTGCGGATGTGATCCCGGGCATGCAGGCGGAATATAACGCAATGGTTGATCAAATGGCACGTGACAACATGTCAAGTACACAGGTTGTTATCGCGAAAAACCAAGTATTCCTTGCAGAACGTATTTTACGTTCTATTGGTTCAGTATTAAGTGGTTCGGATAATACCCGTGCTTCAGCAGACGACTTTAATGCGGATACTGAAACATTTGGTACGTATTTAAATGCGCAACTCAATGGGAGTGCCGATTTAGGTGTAACACGTATTGATAAACCTGAACTACGTGAGTCTTTAGAAAGTATTAAAGCGGATTACAATGAAATTGTGCAATTGGCATCAACTTCTGTACTAAAGAACTCTGATCAGATTTTTAAAGTACGTCAGGCATCGTCAGACATCTTTGCGCAATCGGATAATTTATTAAAAGGTTTGGATCGACTTTCGGTAAATACTGGTGTGGGTACGATTTTACCTGCATTGATTTTACTTCTTGCTCTCGGCGCATTCTTATTTGCTGTATTTAAACTTCTTGGTTTACGTAGTGAGTCAGATAAAGTTCGTGTAACACGTTTACAAGACGAGTATGACCGTAACCAGAATGCGATTTTACGTTTACTTGATGAAATTGCCGATTTGGCAGATGGTGATTTAAGTTCGTATGCAACGGTATCGGAAGACTTCACTGGTGCAATTGCCGATTCGATTAACTTTGCGATTGACCAATTACGTGACCTAGTATCTCGAATTAATGACACTTCTCAAGAAGTTGCACAATATACGCAGAATACCCAACAGATTACCAACCAGTTGGCTGAAGCTTCTGAGCATCAGGCGCAAGAGATTGCAGGGGCATCAACAGCGATTAATGAAATTGCACAGTCAATTGACCACGTATCTGCAAATGCTGCTGAATCAGCAGAGGTAGCACAGCGCTCTGTACAAATTGCATCAAATGGTGCAGATGTAGTAAACCGTTCAATCGAAGGTATGGATACAATTCGTGAGCAGATTCAAGAAACATCTAAGCGTATTAAACGTTTGGGTGAGTCTTCTCAAGAGATTGGTAACATCGTATCGTTGATTAATGATATTGCCGACCAAACCAACATCTTGGCATTAAACGCAGCAATTCAGGCATCTATGGCCGGTGAAGCGGGTCGTGGTTTCGCCGTGGTTGCGGACGAGGTACAGCGTCTTGCTGAACGTTCAGCATCTGCAACCAAACAGATTGAAACACTGGTTAAAACCATTCAGACCGATACCAACGAAGCCGTAATTTCAATGGAACAAACCACCTCGGAAGTTGTGCGTGGTGCGAACCTTGCAAAAGATGCGGGTGTTGCCTTGGGTGAGATTCAAACAGTATCAAGTAACTTGGCTGGTTTGATTGAAAGTATTTCTGAGTCGGCGAAATTACAGTCTGCTTCAGCAGGTCATATTGCAAATACGATGAATGTCGTACAAGAAATTACTTCACAAACCACTGGTGCAACATTTGATACAGCCCGTTCGGTTTCTGAATTGGCAAGTATGGCGGATTCATTACGTCAATCAGTTTCAGACTTTAAACTGCCTGACTAAAACGATTGATACTTTATATATGTGCAATATCGACTGTAACAAGTGGCTATTGCACAGAATGGAACGCCTTCTAAAGCCATTCAACTTGACTGTATTTTGAAAGGTTTTAGTCCCAAAGACGGGAACTAACATAGAAGCCTGAGCTATGAAAGAAATATTAAAACATTTAGTGGAACACGTTACTTTACCTGAAGATGCGTATCTTGGTCAGGATGAGGAAATTTTAGAAATTTTTGTAGAAGAACTTGAAGAAATTTTTGAACAGCTACAAACCTCTCTTGATCGATGGCAACTCGAAGAGTTTAAAGATACCGAATTGGTCAATATTCGCCGTTATTTTCATACGCTTAAGGGGTCTGGGCGTATGGTGGGGGCTAAACGTTCTGGTGAACTTGCTTGGACTGTTGAAGATACATTAAATCGTATTATTACGAAAAATCTGGAACTTACTTCCGAGATTCAACACTATGTAAGTGCAGTATTTAATATTTATAAGTTCAAACTCTACTCAGAGTTTTTAAATCGAAAACCGCATCATTTAGATTTAGCACCTTTGGTATATTTGGGGCAACAGCTACAACAGAAACAAAGCTTAGAACCTGCTTTAGACGAGTTATTGGCATTATCAAATACACTGGATAATGAAAATGTCATTACTGGTTTGGAGATTGGTGAAGATACTGCAACAACAGAAGTAACCTCAATGACCACTCCGCATGTGGTTGATCTCGTTGCAGTTGGCTCTACAGATGCGACTGAAGAAGAAGTGGCAGTTGAATCGACTGTTGCAGATGATAGTTTAACCTCTGAAACCTTAGAAATCTTTGTTGAAGAGTCAGAGGAGCATCTGGCGGCAATTAAAGACTTTTTGCACTTAGAAGAACATACGCCTGATCAATATAATCGCTTGATTCGTGCCTTGCATACTTTGCGTGGCAGTTCTTCAATGGCGCATGTCAATGAGGTCTTTGAAGCAAGTGGTAAGGTCGAGCATTTATTTAAAGTATTGGTTCAAGAAGATACCGAGTCCTCAAAAAATGAAAATGCGCTACTGACTTACTATGCTGAATTTGTCAGTGATTATCTCTATGTTTTAAAGCTGAAAGGTAATCAAGCTGTTGAGCTACAAACCATTTATCAAAAATTTAATGATGCTTGGGAACGCTACGATTTCCAACATCAATATCAACATTCGCAAACGGGTTTAGTCACACAATTGGTTGATCTTGAGATCGATCTATTACTTGATGCCGAGTTTGAGTTTGATAAACGCGCCCAAGTTGAATATCCAGCATATTTCCAACAACTGGCTCAACAAGCGCAGATGTTGATAGATCATACCAATAATCGTGCTGCACAAGGCATTCATGATTTTAGTCTTGCTTTAAAAGATGGTTATGAACAAGTTATTCGCAAGCCTGATTTATTAAATACTGATTATGCTTTTGAAATGTTTTCTAAGGCCCATCAGGAATTTATTCATTTATTCGATACTTTGGCCTCAGGACAAAGAGTCAGCCTAAATGAATCAACACAAGCGATTTTGGCTGAGTTACATGACTATTTACATCAAGAAATTGACACTGGTGTTGCTGGTCAAATTGTTGAAACAAGGTCTGCGCTAGATACTCAACAGCAGCCAGATACAGTCTCAATGGCAGCGAACCCTGTTGAATCAGTAGGGAACTATGTACTGACGCAAATTAATCTGGATAAACAGAATATTGACTCAGAACATAGTCAACGTGAATTTGATGCTGATGTTCTCGATATTTTTATTGAAGAAGCCGACGAATTGTTGGTTGGAATGGACCATGACTTAAATACGTGGTCAAGCCATCCTGATGACACAACCGCATTAAACAATTTGATGCGTTATTTGCATACCTTAAAAGGTGGTGCAAATATGGTGCAAGCCACCCATATTGGTTTGATTGCGCACGAGTTGGAAACCATTTATGAACGCGTGATTAAAGGTCAACTCAAAGCAGAACCACACATTATTCAAGCGATTCGTTTAATTCAAGATGATGTGGCAGATCGTATTCAATTGATCCGTGAAAAATCAATTGATTATCCAGCTACTCATATTCTCAGTGTTTTACACAATATTGATCAGCAAGGTCCGATTGAAGCTGTTCAAGCATCAACTGCGGTTGAGCCACAATTTAGTCATGATGCAGTAGATTTACATGAACTTGAATATGTTGCAGATGATATCGTTTTAGCGATTGATCAAACTCCAGAACTGCTTGAAACTGAACCGTTGGATCAAGATCAACAACCTGCAATTGATGATGCTCAATTGTTTATAGATGCAAATCAAGATGCAGGTTTAGATCCTGTTGAAGTTGTTGCTCGAGAAACCTTTATTGAAGAAGCACGAGAGCTGATTGATGATGGTTTGAGCATCTTATCTCAATGGTTTGATCAGCGTAGCAACCGTAGTTTCCTTCTCCAATTACAACGTATTGCACACAGCTTAAAAGGCGGTGCAAAAATGGTGAAATTAGAAGAAGTGGCTGATATTGCATATGAATTAGAAAATGCATTTGAGCAATTTGGTTTACATAATTTTAACTCGAATGTTTATGATGGTTTATTGGAAAAAACCTTTCATTGGCTAGATGCTGCAATCTTTAAACATCACTATGATAATTTTGAAGGCTTAAAATCGAGCTTACATAGTATTGAATATGTTGATGTATCCGCACAGCTTCCAGAAAAACTATCTCGAACAAACTTAATCTTTGAGCAATCGATCAGTGAGTTTGTTCAAGGGGATGGTACAGAGCCACCGTCAATGTTGGGTGAATGGGATCTTTCACAAAAAACTGAATCCAACAATGAGATGATTCGTATCTCTGCGGATTTGGTTGAAAAAATGATTGACCTTTCTGGTGAAAACGCGATCAACCGTTCACGTATTGAGATGGATTTGGGGCAGTTAGGGAATACCCTGACTGATATGGAGTTGGCTATTCAACGTTTGGCAGATCAGCTACGCCGTATGGAAGGCGAGTTAGAAAGCCAAATCATTGCAAAACATGGCGATTTAAGCGCTCGCTATGCTGATTTTGACCCTTTAGAAATGGACCAATATTCATCTCTAAACCAGTTATCAAAATCGTTGGCTGAATCGGCATCTGACTTGGTTGATTTTAAGACCACGTTGGCTGAAAAGATTCGTGATACTGAAGGTTTATTGCTTCAGCAATCTCGTATTCAAGCTGAAATTCAGGAAAGCTTGATGCGTACTCGTCTGGTACCATTCTCAAGATTGCTGCCTCGATTACAGCGCTTGGTTCGCCAGACCTCTTCAACCGTGAATAAACCCACTGAACTTTTAGTCAATAATACTGAAGGGGAGTTGGATCGTAATATTCTGGAAAAATTAGTTTCACCGTTAGAGCATATGTTGCGGAATGCGATTGACCACGGGATTGAAGATGCTGAACAACGTCAGAAATCGGGCAAAGCGTTGACTGGTCGAATTGATTTGAATATTAGTCGTCAAGGTACGGATGTACTTGTCTCGTTTAAAGATGATGGTAAAGGAATTGATCCAAAAGTTATTCGTGATAAAGCAATCGAAAAAGGCTTAATCAAAACGGATCAACAGTTAGAGCCTGAGGAAATCCTACAGTTTATTTTCCATCCTGGTTTTAGTACAGCACAGCAAGTGACACAAATCTCTGGTCGTGGTGTTGGCTTGGATGTTGTGCAAAGTGAAATTAAATCACTTGGTGGACAAGTGAGTGTCAGTTCTGAGTTGGGGCATGGTTCAACCTTTACGATTACCGTACCTACAACAGTTGCGGTCAGCGATGCCTTGATGGTGAAAGTCGGTGATCAGCAATTTGCAGTCCCATTATCGCAAATTGATCGTATTGTTCGAATTTCACCAGCCGCTTTGGAAGAATATTTTGAAACTCAAAATGACTATTTTGATATCGATTTCCAAAGCTATAAGCTACGTTATTTGGGTGAGTTTACCTCGAATCAAGTCACTCCACGGTTACATGGGCTTGCACATTCATTACCAGTGTTGTTGATCAAGGGAAGCTTGGGGCAATCGATTGCCATTCTGGTTGATCAGTTAATTGGTTCGCGTTCACAAATTGTGGTTAAACCGATTGGTAAGCAGTTTGCTACCATCAATGCAATTGCGGGTGCAACTATTCTGGGTGATGGTCAGGTGTGTTTGATTCTGGATGGGCAAAATATTGCACGACAAGTTCAAGCATCTACCCGTGGTAGTGCTGAACATCTTCAACATGATAAACAACGTCATCGTGATCAACGCCGTTTGATTATGATCGTGGATGACTCAGTTACCGTTCGTAAGGTTACTTCACGTTTGCTCGAACGCCAAGGTTTCGATGTGATTACTGCGAAAGATGGTGTGGATGCGATTGAGCAACTTGAAAATGTCAAACCAGACTTGATGTTACTGGATATTGAAATGCCACGAATGGATGGTTTTGAAGTCACCAACTTGGTTCGCCACCACGAAATTCACCGCGATTTGCCAATCATCATGATTACGTCAAGAACAGGTGAAAAACATCGTGAACGGGCATTTAGCTTAGGTGTGACAAATTATATGGGTAAACCATTCCAAGAAGCTGATTTATTGGAAAATATTGAAGCTTTGTTGACGGTTAAATAGGAACGCTCATGACAAAGAATATTGAAAAATCTGCAATTGATAAAATTAGCACACGGGAATTACAGCATTTAATTACGGTGTCTACTGGGTTTATTGATGCATATATTATTGATTGTTATGATAAAGCGCCAATGTTATTACCCCAAAATGTGGTGCTTTCTGCTCAGAATAGTCCAACCTATGTCAATGTCGTGGAATGGCATGAAAAGAAGTTGCCGACATTTAGTGTCAGTGATCCTAAAAAGACCTTGGGTGTCGCACTGATCATTGAAGGGGAAGATGCAGATGAGCGTTTTGCCTTGATGTGCAATGAAATGCCAAGTTCGATACGGCTACGGATTTCAGAGGTGGTTGACGCAGAGGATAGCATCAAAGATAAGACGATTTTACAATATGTGAAAATTGGCGATAAGACTTATCATGTGCCGGATTTGGATCAAATCCAGTTACAGATTGGGATAAAGAAGACTTGATCTGTAATGCTTTCAAAGCTTATCTGTAAAAAAGGACGCATTTGCGTCCTTTTTTACTCAGTTACTCAGTGAGAATCGCTCAACTTAAGCGAGTAATTCGACTAAGATTTGTTCGTAAATTTCAGCCAAAGGCTCTAATTCAGCAATATTCACATGCTCATTAATTTGATGAATCGTCGCGTTTAAAACACCTAATTCAAGCACTTGAGCGCCTGTCGGTGCAATAAAACGACCATCAGAAGTTCCACCACTGGTTGAAAGCTCTGTCTCTGTTCCTGTCACATTTTTAATTGCAGTTCGTGCAGCATTAACCAATTCACCGACTGGGGTTAAGAAGGGCAAACCTGATAACGTCCACTCAATATCATAATCAACATGATGACGATCTAAAATCTCAAGAACACGTAATTTGAGTTGATCTGCTGTCACTTCAGTTGAGTAACGGAAGTTAAAGGTAACGGTCATCGTGCCTGGTACAACATTGGTTGCGCCTGTACCTGCTTGAATATTGGAAACTTGGAATGAAGTCGCAGGGAAGTATTCATTGCCATTGTCCCATACCGTATCACAGAGTTCAGCTAAGGCTTTTGACGCGGTATGAATGGGGTTGATGGCTAAATGTGGGTAGGCAACATGGCCTTGTTTCCCTTTTACTGTTAACACTGCATTTAATGAACCACGACGGCCATTTTTTACGATATCGCCCAGCGTATCTGTACTTGAAGGCTCACCGACAAGGCACCATGTCATTTTTTCATTACGTGCTTCTAAAGTTTCGACAACTTTAACCGTACCATTGATAGAAGGACCTTCTTCATCAGAGGTGATTAAAAAAGCAATAGAACCTTTATGGTTGGGATGATTCTTTACAAAACGTTCAGATGCAACCACCATTGCAGCCAATGCTGTTTTCATATCAGCACTACCACGACCATAGAGTTTGCCATCACGAATTTCAGGAAGGAATGGATCAGACTCCCATGCATCAAGATGACCTGTAGGCACAACATCGGTATGACCTGCAAAACAGAAAACTGGAGATGCCGTTCCGCGTCTTGCCCAAAGATTATCAACATCTTCAAAACGCATATTTTCAATATTAAAGCCAATAGCAGACAGACGATCTGCCATGATGGTTTGGCAGGTATGGTCTATAGGTGTCACAGAAGGCTGGCGAAGAAGTTGTAAACTCAGTTCTAAGGTATCCGAATGATTCATGGACATTGATCAAGTAAGTAAATTGAACAATATAATAGAGGAAGATAAAACCGAATGAAAACCTTAAAGCTTGAGAAAGGATAAAACTATTTAAATTGGCATTAAAAAAGCCTTATCTATTGAGATAAGGCTTATGTTGTAGAATGAAGTTGATACTTACAATTTATTTTCAACTTTTTCTGCAGAATTCGTAACAGCATCCCCCGCTTTAGATACATCCTTACCAACACCTTTAAATGTGTTGCAACCAGCTAAAACAAAAGCGAATAACATTGAAACTGCTAAAATTTTTTTCATTACTATCTCCGTGTTTCACGCGTTAATTAGAATTTTAGTATACGAGTATCAGGTTAATATATCGTTATGTTTTTATGAGTGGATTGGTTAATCCATGTATAAGAAACGTGAATAATTAAGCATTTATGTCAAAGAAAAGCGCCAGAGGAGCTTGGCGGTACATATAAAATTGCAGGCTATTTTTATTATGATATAAACCATTACACCAAAATTGGGCAGCAGCTGAACTTTGTTTTAGATCTGGGCAAATCCATTCATGCCGTTGTAGACGGTAAAAATCTTTTGCAATGTGATGTCCCCATTGACCCAATCGACGTTGCGTGTTGATCCATGAGGGCGGTGCAACATCGTCTTTATTGTCAGGCAGATAAAGCTGTCCTTTCATCACAGCCAGTTTCTTTTCAATTTTAAGATCTAAAGCCTCGGTAAATTGAAATTGTTTTTCTGAGAAATGATTCAGTTTTCGTAAAAGGGTGTCGCTACGATTTAGACCATACCAATGCTTTAAGTGTAAGTTTGATTCGCCTAAATAGTACTTTAAAGCAACTTCCCAATGCTCGATCTGTTTTGTGGCCTGATTACGAACAAGGAAATCAATTTCGCCTAATGTATTCTTTGCTTCAATAATTTGGATACTATGCTGAATCAGTTGATAGTGTTGATTGGCTTCATCTTGTAACCAGAACCAAAATAAATATTCAAAACGTAAACCTAAACGTGTGCTTTTAAGCTGTTGTACAAATTCAATGAGTGGGGTGGGGTCGTGATCGAGTTGATCTAAGCGTGTTTGAAAATCTATATATTGTTGTTGCCAAAATGCCGAGGTGTGTACTTCAAAACGATTTTTAATTTCTAATTCATCAGGCAGATGTTGAATAATATTGGGACTGGCAATGCAAAAAGCCAATTGACGAACAATAGGGTGTTTGTACTTTAACCAAGGTTCAAAGTAGTCTGTCATTGTATGCTGTCCTAAACTGAAGACTCACTCAGTTTATTTTTAAGAAAAGGTCTTTAGCGTGTTGAGATTCAAGCAAATAAGTGGATAAACATGCAAGCTCAATTTTGACTGTATTGGAAATGATGAACACCGTGATTTTAAAATACAATGATTTCAATTGATTTAAAATATACTGGCAAAATCATTTGGGCGGTATACTAGTCGAATGGGCAGATTGAGTTAATCTATGAAAGTTTTGTTTTGGCGAACATTGGTGATTGTTTTTATTGTACTCGGGTTTATTGGGGCAATATTACCGGGAATGCCAACGACAGTTTTCCTCATCTTGGCCGCTTGGGCGGCATCAAAAGGTTGGCCACAGGTTGATGCTTGGTTACTCAATCATCCAAAATATGGTGCAACGCTTCGTGCTTGGCGTGAAAATGGGACTGTGCCACGTAAAGCAAAGTGGATCGCCAGTATTATGATGTTGATCAGTGGGGTGATCATGTTATTCACCAATGCGCCACTGGCTGTGAAGATTTTTACCGATGTGACCATGTTGATTGTGGCTATCTGGCTTTGGTTGCGCCCTGAACCAAAACCTATTGTAAAAAATCTGAATGAAATGGATAAATTCGAATAGCCTTCATTCGATGTTTTGATCATTCAGTACTGAATATTTTATTAAGTTTATAGCAAATAGATAATAGGGTTAAAATATTGATTAAATGATCTACTCAATTTAATTAAAATATGGGTTTGAATATTTTATAAATAGATAAATAATAAACAAAAAACACCAATTTAAACTAAAATGATCTATTTTTTAATCACTCAAACCTAAAATAGGTAAAACATCGAGAAAAGCGTTTGACACTCAGTAAAGATTCTCTATAATGCACCTCACAAACGATGAAGTCGTTAGGGCGCTTAGCTCAGTTGGTAGAGCGTCTGCCTTACAAGCAGAATGTCGGCGGTTCGATCCCGTCAGCGCCCACCAAGCTTTAACGTTGAATTTTTAGTGCAGCGGTAGTTCAGTTGGTTAGAATATCGGCCTGTCACGCCGAGGGTCGCGGGTTCGAGTCCCGTCCGCTGCGCCACTTAAATTTAATCATCGTATGTATAGCAATTCATTTGTTAAAGTGCAGCGGTAGTTCAGTTGGTTAGAATATCGGCCTGTCACGCCGAGGGTCGCGGGTTCGAGTCCCGTCCGCTGCGCCACTTTAGAATGATTTTGCAGTGACATGTAATACTGAATTAGAGTCTAAATAGTTTTTTATTTATTCTAGTTTAGGGCGCTTAGCTCAGTTGGTAGAGCGTCTGCCTTACAAGCAGAATGTCGGCGGTTCGATCCCGTCAGCGCCCACCATATACAATGCAGCGGTAGTTCAGTTGGTTAGAATATCGGCCTGTCACGCCGAGGGTCGCGGGTTCGAGTCCCGTCCGCTGCGCCATTTATCTTATTTCCTGAGATCAAGATATTTGGATGTATAAGAATTTGAAAGGGAATATTGTTTTCTTTTATGTTCTGATAAAGTAATATTGTGATGATCCTCACTCAGGGCGCTTAGCTCAGTTGGTAGAGCGTCTGCCTTACAAGCAGAATGTCGGCGGTTCGATCCCGTCAGCGCCCACCATATACAACGCAGCGGTAGTTCAGTTGGTTAGAATATCGGCCTGTCACGCCGAGGGTCGCGGGTTCGAGTCCCGTCCGCTGCGCCATTTATCTTTTTTCCTGAGATCAAGATATTTGGAATGGTAAGAATTTGAAGTTTTTGATTTTTAAAGATCAAACATTATAGACTTCATATCGCTTACTCCCCATCTTTAGGATAGAACTTAAGATTAAATCATCGATTTTCTTATAGGTTCAAACAGAGTAAACAACTTTGTTTATCCACACTCAGGGCGCTTAGCTCAGTTGGTAGAGCGTCTGCCTTACAAGCAGAATGTCGGCGGTTCGATCCCGTCAGCGCCCACCACATTTTCCAATCTAGTTATTTGTTTAGAACTTCTGTATAATATATAAGCATAAGTATTTTAAAAATAAATTTTCTATGCGAAATCCATATCAACGTAAAGCTGCATCTTCAACTCAAAAAAACTCAGTCCAAACCCTAGACCAATACAAACATTTTGTCGAAATGATTGTTTCACAAACCAAGGTTTTTGTTCTTTATGATGATGGCTGGGCTTTGTGCGCATCACCGACAGGGCAACAGTCTTTAGCTGTTTGGCAAAGTAAAAATTTGGCACAACTTCTGATTAAAGATAACTGGAGCCGTTACGAAGTACAAGAAGTTGAACTCATTGTTTTTATTGAACAGATGATTCCTTTTATCAAACAAAATAATACCGCAATTTCTATAAATTTAACCCCTGAAGGGCGGAATATTTTAGTTTCGACAAATAAATTTTTACTCGATATCAAAAATTATTTATATCAGATGTATACGACTCAACCTGAGTTATTTCAAAACAATAAACGCTTACCGTTACCACGTAAAATTCGCTTACATCAGTAACGCTGTACAAACAATGATATGGCTTTCTGTACCTTAATATTCACCGAGCACCCAACCGCTAATATAAGCAAAATACTCTCTTAACCATGCGTTATAGCGTGTCGTGAGTGGAGTTTTAGCCCCTACAGTAATGAAGTTGTGATAGCCTTGCTTTCTGGCGATTGCTGCGGCACGTAAGGTGTGAAAATCACTGGTCACAATCGCAATTTTAGAGTCTAAAGTTAAACCATGCGCTTTTAAAATCGCTTGGCTATTTTTTAGATTTAAGTCAGTACTGGTACTTTTATTTTCTTGTAGGATTCTACTGGCTTGGATTTGCATATGCTCTTGTAAATATTGCGACATAATTTCTGCTTCAGGTTTTTCTTCACCAAAATCTAAACCACCACTGACAATGATCAAAGCTTGTGATTGTTGTTTTGCAATTTCACCGGCTTGATCTAAACGTTTTGCCAGGGTCGGTGAGGCTTTTCCTTGGGTAATGCCGCTGCCTAACACAATAATGGCTTGTAGATTATTTTCTGCTGTATTTTGTTGGGATTTTAAGTGGATGTAACCAAAGAAGCCGATTAAGCTGACTGACCAAAGTGTAAATAGAACCCATCCTAAGCGCCAGATTTTCTTTAACTTTAAGTGTTGGGCCAAATACTGCTGAATGTGTTGGCTCCATAGCGCTGTAGTGATAAAGACTAAGCCAATCAGCAAAGGGAGTATTGTTCCTAAGTGGATTTTTTTATATAAAATTAAAATAAATCCATCGAGGAATAAGACAAATCCCAGCAAAAAAAAGACAATGCGGAAGAGTTTATTGTTATACATGGGTGAAAACAAATCATTAAAAATTAGTCTAATTCTAAACGAAATCTGTGCATTTATTATATATGAATCAAAAAAAACCGAGCAATTGAGCTCGGTTTTGGCGGGTAAATTTATTCAATAGACCCTAATAAACATCACGACGATAACGACCATCTAAACGTAATTGTTCAACGGTGTCTTCTCCAAGGATAGCAATTAAAGCGAGATCAACATCAGTCGCCATACCATTGATACTGCCACAGACATAGATTACCGCATCATTGGCCACCCATTTTTTCAGTTCTTCGGCATGATCACGCAGTTTATGATGTACATAAATTTTTTCAGTTTGATCACGAGAGAAAGCTAAATCAATACGTTTTAGCATTGCTGTATTTTGCCAAGCTTGAATTGTATCTTTAAAGAAATAATCGTTTGCTTGTTGGCGTTCACCGAAAATCAACCAGTTTTCAGTATAGTCCATACGGACACGCGCATGAATCAAACTCATTAATCCCGCAATCCCGGTACCATTTCCGATGCAGATAATCGGGCGGTTATCGGTAATTAAATGGAAAGATTCATTATTCCGAATTCTTAACGCAATTTTATCACGCAATTGCACATGTTCTGTCAGCCAACCAGAACCGAGACCAAGCTCACCTTGAGGATTTTGTTGCTGACGAACCACCAAACGCAACACTTGCTGACTTGGAATACTGGCAATCGAATACTCACGAGTTGGTAGCGTAGGGAGTTGCTGGAGTAAGTGTTCCATATTGGCAAAAGGTTCAATAGCAACGGTTAAATCGCGATTCCAAAGCGCTTCTTGAATGCTTTGTTCGAGTGAATCCACTTTTGTCTCTGCATGAACTTGATATTTATCCAAGAACAATTGAATACGTTCTGGACTATTTCCCGTTTGAATTTCAGCAATATCACCTGCTTGCCAAGCTGTATCATAGCTGGCTTGTAATTCAAGATTAAATGCGGGTGCGCCTAAGCTGTTTGGATTGAGTAATTCTCGTTTTGTTAGACGCCATTGATCAAAAACTTTATCAATAGACATTGTTTGTAGATCGAGTTTTGTGGCTTTTGCTAAAGCATCATTCCAATGTTGGATATCTGCATTATTGCCATTATTGACTTCAAGCGTAGCAAACAATTGTTGCGCACCAGATTGTTTTAACCATGCGTCTATGCGATGCCCAAAGCTACAATAGGTCTCAGGATAGTCTTGTGAACCCAATGCTAGAACCGCATATTTTAAATGTGAAAGATCCAATGATGTAGCCATGAGCTTTTTCTCAAAGTGCGAGGCTAAGTCAGGTGCTTCACCTGTACCATAGGTACTTGCAATCAAGAGAATCTGTTTGGCTTGCTTGAGATCATCTTCAGAGAGTTGTTGTACAGCTTTTACCGTTGTTGGCTGATGGGCTTCTTGTAGACTGGTTGAGGTGCGCCATGCCAATTGCTCAGACATTCCTGTTTGAGAGGCATAAGCAATTAACCAAGGTGTTGCATTTGGATCAATTTGAATTGCTGAACCCGCTTGTTTTGCAGCAAGGGTGAGTCGCTTTTGCTTACGACGTTTTAAATACAGCATCCATCCCGTAACAAAAAATAATGGCATTGCCAATGCTGCAAGCATTGCGATGAATTGAAAAACTGGGCCAAAGAAACTACCACGGTGCACAGGGAGCATACTTCCCATGATTTTTTCATTGAGTGGTTTGCTTTCGTATAAGTCTAATTTTTCAATTTGTGCAGTTTGATAGTTATAGGTTGCTTTATTTCGTGCACGCTCATGTTGTGGAATAGCATCAACAAAGGTGAGTTCAACTTTACCATCTGGCTTTTTAGGAATCGAAACAGTCAGGGTCGAATAGTCACGTTTAATTTGAGCATTAAACCCATTCCATGTTTGAGTAAGTACATGTTGAATTTGTTCTGGTTTTAAACCTTCTTTATTCTCATGCTTATTTTCACGGTCTGGCTGTTGATGACCTGTCGTTGGATTTTGCTTTTCGCCACGTTGTTGTGGTTGTTGTTGAGGATTGCCCGAAGCCCCTTGACGTCCTTGACCTTCTCCACCGCGTGCCGCTTGCATTTCAGGCTGAGGTCGTTCAACCCCCATTACTTTAAACATACCATTACGCCACCAGTCATACGACCAATACAGCCCTGTACATGCTAAAAGTAAATAAAAGATCACCACCCACGTTCCGACAACTGCATGTAGATCCCAAAGGAAATTACGACCTTTGAGTTTAGGCTTAATGGCAAACCATTGTTTAAAAGAATGCTTTTTCGGCCAGCGTAAATAGAGGCCACTGAGTACAAAGAAAATTAACATCAAGGTACTGGCGCCAGTAATTTGTTTACCGACTTCACCCACAGTTAAGTTACGATGCAGTTGCTGTATAAATTGAAAAAAATCTTTGCCTTTCACTTCTGGAAGAACTTCGGCCGTGTAAGGGTTTACCATCATGGTATAACCTCTACGTGCGCCTTCTTTGACAATATTAATGTTTGAAGCTTCTTCAGCGGCTTTCGCGACAGTAATACTGTTGATCTTCATTTCAGGGTTTTGGGTTTGGAAATGTTGATAAATTTCAGCAGGCGTGAGTTTTGCCTGATTTTCAACTTTTACCGTGTAGCTGTCTGGATTTAACCATCTTTGAATAGGTTGTTCATAAGAATAGATTGCACCAGTCACTCCCATAATTGAGAGAATTAAACCAGCCGTAATCCCTAGAAACCAGTGAATTTGAAAAAAAATCTTTTTAAACATGGCAATGCAAAGGGCAGAATATTTTTGATAGCAAATTATAGCTGAATAAATCGGAGAGATAATGAATTTTGCAGATAATATTTATTCTCATTATCATTTTTATTAAAATAGCGAAGTACAAAAAAACCTCCAAAAATGGAGGCCTTTTAAAATTTTAAATTAAAGTGTCTTGGGTTCACCAACAACTTCTTTTAAATGTTTACGCAGTGTTTCAAAGGGAAAATTCTTGCTATCCATACGTTTAGGTAGAATATATGCGCCTTGTTGGCCTTTCACTTTAAAGTTTACCAGTAAGAATTCAGGGGTGTTGTACCATTCATAAATGTCTTTCCAAGCCACGGTTCCAACACCTTCTTGTACACCCATTTGTTGACGCATCACAATACCACTTGGCTGTACACCTAATTTTACACCTTTGATTTCCTGAACTGGAAATTCATTCATCTTGCGTTTTACATACCATTCAAGACCGAATTTGCGAACCAAAAGATAGATAGCAACTGCAGCAAGAACCACCCAAAAAATAATGGTTGAATAGTTTTTAATTAAAGCGATGCCAAGTAATGAGAGTATGACTGCTACACCCATGATTGCCCAAGCTTTAATCCCAATTTTATTGGTACTACGCCAAATTGCAAGTTGAGCGCCGCGTTGTTCGGCTTCCGAAACTTCGTACGGAACAGGTTGTAAGGTATAAGCGTAAATATTCTTGGCAGTCATAGTGTCAGTAATGTATGTAAATCTAGTCAGAGTTTAGCACTAAATCTCAAGATTTAGTGCACCTATTGTACCAAATAACGATGCAATTTTGATGCAGATTTATAAAGAAGCCAATTCAGTAGATTGATCATCTCGTTCATGGCTTAAATTCTGTTTCAAGCTACTCAGTTGCTTTAAAATACTGAACATTAATGACAATTGTTGAAGAATAATGAGTGATTTAGAGTCTTCTGACTCGGATTGGCTTAAACGGGTACGAATGGCTTTCAACATATTGTGCGCGGTTAAATCAGGCATTTCATCCCGTAATAAAGCCCCAGAGATATCATCTAAAGCTTGATCCAATAAATTAAGCACCTGTTGGTCTTTCACTTGCTCACGATGTGCACCGAGTGCTGCGATATAGCTAAGAAAGGTATGATTTAGACATAAGAACTCAAAAGCTAAGCTTTTTTGACTTGGGTCAAAATCTGGTTCAGTGGCAAGGGTTGAAATCAGTGAGGCAACATCTGCATCTCGATTATGTGCAGCACGACGAACAATTCGATACTCTAAACTATTATTGCGCCCTTGATGATATTGAGCGACAACATTGGCCAAATAATTGCATTGAGCTTCAAGTGAACGTTGAATGGTGCGGGGTAAACGACGGAACTTCCAGTCAGGGAAAATAAAGCTGACACCGAACCAGGCGAGGGCACAGCCAATCACTGTATCAATCATACGAGGTAGCGCTGCCTCATAGCCAAGTCCATCCAAGTTAAAATTGATCAATGCCATGATGGTAATAAAGGCAGTGGCTTGGGCATATTGTTTACTGCGTAAATCAAAAAACAATACACCACTAAGTACGAGTAATAAGAGTTGTCCTTCAATAGAGGGCACAAAATACAAAATTGCATAACCTAAAATAATGCCGCCTAAGGTTCCAATAATCCGTAATCTCAAACGTCGTTTGGTCGCATTAAAGTTTGGTTGGCTGACAAACAGTGCGGTTAATAGAATCCAGTAACCGTATTCAATATTGGTGAGTTGCACAAAAACATAGCCAATAAACAAAACAATCGAAACGCGAATTGCATGTCTAAAAAGTACAGACTCAGGGGTTAAATTTTGTTTGATTCGAATGACAATATCATCCCAACCTTTGAGGTCATCATCTTTAAGTTGGTTTTCGAAATTTTTACTTTGATCGTATTTTATATGTCGTTCAGTTTCGAGATTTTGTAATTGGGCATCAATCGACTTTAAGTTTTGATAAAGCGCAAACAGTGAATTGACCCAAATTAAGTCATAATTTTCTTCTTTTTTGAGTTTATCCAGCGAGTATCTGAGGTTTTTAAAAGCATGCTCAAAACGGACATTATGCTGGTAGGTGGTGCGGTGTAAGATACTATCACTCAAATCCTTACAGGCTTTACCTTGCAGCGCTAAAATACGTTGGAAACGAAATAACACATCGCTATGTTCAAACATTTTGGCCAGCTTTTGATAATCAATATGTGCTGAATCGGCCCGTTCATGAATATCTTGTGCAACAAAGTAATATTGTAAACTACGACGCGTATCACGTTGTCCTCGGTCACCTTTTAAACGCGTCAACAAGGCGGTACGCATATCATTAAAAATGCTGATGAGCTGTCCATTTTCCATAGACAAACTAATCATACTGTCTTGATAGCTGGTCGGTGTCATATCGACATCAAACAAATTAGATTTGGAAAACAGAAAATTACCTAATGATGAAAAACATTGAGACAATTTGTCTTGAACTTGCCGTACCGGGAACAGTAAAAAACTGATGGTTGAAATAAGCCCATACCAAATTGCACCAATCACCAATAGACTTGGCTGGATATACCATTGATCAAATAAATGCACCCCAAGCATGGAATACACAGAAACCACCAGACAGCCATAAGAAATGGTGGCATAGCGACGTCCCAAAGAACCCAATAAAATCCAACCAATACAAGAAACAATCAAACCTAAGGCAAACAGAATAGGGTATGGAAAGAGCAGGCTCACTGAGGCAGCGGTGATAAAGAATCCGATATAGGTATAGATCAAATTCATGATACGTACAGAGAATCGATCGTCTATATCACTGAGACCTGCTGCAACCACTCCTAAGGTCAGTGGAATGGTCATTAACTGCTGTCCCAACAGATAAGGTACAAATGCAGTCCCTGTGAAGGCAATGATCATTCTCAAGTTATACATGAAACTTGTGTTGTAGGTTGCTTTTCTGAGTTTTAACAGCCAAGTGTTCAAAGGAAATCCTTGTTAAATCAATAGGGTGTTATGTACTTGGGCAATGCGATTTGACTTATATGGCTTTTCACTTATCTTTGTGACAAATCATACAATGGACAGTGTAAACTTGTCTGCAACATTCCTTATCGAATTATAAACCATCTATGTCTGAAAAAAACGTGGGTCAGCAGTATTCAACGGGCTGGATTATGCTTTTGGCTTTATTTACCTCTTTGGGTCCCTTATCCATTGATATGTATTTGCCAGCATTGCCACAAATGGCGCAAGACTTTAATGTGACAACCCAGCAGATCGCCAATACCTTGCCTGCATATTTTTTTGGTCTTGCTGTTGGTCAATTGATTTATGGTCCAATCAGTGACCGTATTGGGCGTAAAAAACCGCTTTATTTTGGTATGACCCTGTTTGCTTTTGCCAGCTTGCTGTGTGTTTTAGCACCTGATCATTGGTCGTTGATTGCCGCACGCGTTTTACAAGCCTTAGGGGGCTGTGTGGGGGTGGTGATGGCACGGGCTGCAATTCGAGATCGTTTAGATGTACAAGGTTCAGCGCAAGCTTTTTCCAGTATGATGATTGTGATGGGGATTGCCCCGATTCTTGCTCCAACTTTGGGTGCCGCCATTCTACAATTCTTTAGTTGGCAAGGCGTCTTTATCGCCTTGTTTGTGATTGGTTTGTTCTGCTTGTTTTGTGTACACTTTTTATTTAAGGAAACACTCGCACCAGAACGCAGGCTGCATCTCAACTTTAAACAAGTGTTTATTTTATATGCTTGTATTTTTAAAGATCGAAGCTTTCGCTTTCCAATGTTGGCAGGTTGTTTTACTGGTGCAGCACTATTTTGTTATATCAGTTCCGCGGCAGCAGTGTTGATGGATGGTTATCATTTAACTCAGCAACAGTTTGCTATTGCCTTTGGTTTTAATGCTTTTGGTATCATTTTACTGTCTTCTATCAATAAGCGTTTAGCCAACAAACTCTCGGTGATCCTGCGCTTGAAAATTGGTGGTTTGATTCAGGTCACAGGCGCATTGATTATTGTCAGCGCAGGTTTCATGTCTGATGCACCATTGGTGATTGTCATGTTAGGTTTATTTTTCTCTGTTTCAGGGATTGGTTTTACTGGACCGAATGCGATGGCATTGGCGATGTCTGAACAAGGCTCAAGAGCAGGAACTGCAAGTGCAATTATGGGCAGTATGCAATTTGCGTGTGGTCTATTGGGCGGTGTGGTATTGAATTTTCTTGTATGGAATCATTTATTCAATATGGGAATTTTGATGTTGGCTTTTACTGTGGCTGGGTTTATGGCAATTTTAAAAGTGGCTCAACAGTTCAAGATGAAACAAATTTAAGTTTATACCGATACTGAACATGAGATCGTCTTGTTGATTTATAAGACAAAAGTGAGTTTTGATTTATCGAATCAAAGACGATCTGTATTTTTTTATTCAAGTATGAGGAAATTGACAGGTTCTAAGAGATTGTATTGTTAGAACAAGTACGCGATACACATACACGTGGTCAAAGCAGAAACGATAAAAACACAAATATCAGAAAAACAAAAGCCGACGATTCGAGTGATGAGTAAATCGTCGGCCAAAATACTTCGTTATAAAGATTCAGGCTGCTAAGTTGAATCTTAAGAAGCATAAGTTTTTAGTTTCTCTGAGAGAAGGTCTCCAAATTTCTTTGCGGATGCCGTGCAATCAATTTGGTTGCTGCAGACCTTATACTTATATAACGACAACAGTTTCAAATTGGTTGACAAGAAAATGAAAAAAAGTTGGAAAAAAATTATAATATTGTTCTTTATGCAATCTAGGCTGTCGTCATGGTGTCTTTAAACAAATATTTTTTGTGGTTTTTGCTGCTTTGTTTAGTCTTGACCATGGTTGCAGGTGTATTGGCTGCATTATTGCCCAATGAAATTGCTGGCGTGTTAACCGCAATACCTTATTTGATTGCGATGATTATCGTGTTATATCGTTTTCTCAAGAAACAACGCCGTGCGCCTACAGACCAAGAGCGTAAAAAACTGACTCTTGGTTATACCGCAATATTTTGGGGCTATAATTTACTTGGGGTATTTGCGGGTGTTTGGTTTTTTTCTCAGAATGATCCAGACGTGTGGAAAACTTTTGTGATGTATCTGCAAAATACTCAATTTTTGCTCACTGCATTGATCATGTTGCTGATGTTGGCAATCCCTTTATATTTAATTACCTATTGGTTTTATGGAAAGCAAGCACAGCGTATGGCGGCTAAAATGTTTGGTCAATGATCTGTTTAAATTGTTGACTTTACTTTGAGAAATAAAAGTCATTGATGAAATCTGCGTCAATACAAATAAGCAAAAAATAAATCTTATTTTTAAGCTATGGATATGCTGTTAGTGTACGAACATATCCATAAATTCGCGTAATTCTTGAATGGCAATTTCAATGTCTGTGGTTAACCACGTTGGTTCAAAGATCCCTGCATAATGTTCTAAACGATCTTGAGGCACAACAAGCCGTATCGGGCAGTCTTCTTCAAGTAAGCGCCATGGCACGATTGGAACTTCGTTATCCAGAAATGGCACAATATTGCGAATATCAATAATCATCGCATTGATACATTCTGGGAAAGGCATAACGGATAATTCATCTGTACGGCGACGGAAATACTCTAAATCGCCCCATTTTAGAATATAACTAGGCTTATTAAATTCAATAATTCCAATGAGATGGTCATCTCTTGAGGTATGTGTGAAGCATTGATGCGTGACATCAGTGTCCAAGTCCAACTCGACACTTTGTCGTTGATAAGCCATATCTACAATAGCCAAAAAATGGGGTACATATTATAGCTCATTTATCTTTCAAGAACTGCTCGAATTAAAATTTACTTTTGCTTAAAATATTTTTACACACAGATCATAAATAGCCTGTTAGTATAAAAATACATCAATTCGATGGAGGTGGACGTCATGAAACACGATTTCAATAAACCATCTTATGTAACAAGTACTGAAGATATAACGCATAAGAATCGCTTACCCATTTATATGCTTATTCTTGTGGGGTTATTTCTTGTTTCCTTGCTTGTTTACATGATCGCCGACTGGGTTTAATCCCATAATCATCTATAAAGATTATATTGATCAGACAAACTCTAGCTGCAAAGCTGGAGTTTTTCATTTTTGCATGCTTTTGTTGTATTTATGCAGTTAAATTTGCTCGTTATATAAGCAATAGATAAAGTAGAAGAGTAATTCATCAAGTATCCAATTCAAATAAAGAATGTTGCTTAAAGTCATTTGAGCACGCTCAGATTGTTATAAATCTATAACTTGAGGAAATAAAAAATGAATGAAATTTTACAAACAAGGGGGAGATTTGATGCCATGTATTATTGGGATCAATTTCACCCGATTCTCGCCGCTGTTGCCATCCTTATTGTGGGATGGATTATTGCACTGATTGTTGCAGCAGGAATTAAAAAAATCCTAGAAAAACTAGGTACAAATACAAAATTGTCTTCAGCAACAGGTCATCGTTCAAATATTGAAAGTATTGTTTCTCGAATTGTTTTTTGGGTGGTGATGGTGATCGCGGTGATTGGTGCATTAAATGTGCTGAATCTTACCAGCGTAAGCAGCCCATTTAGTTTGATGATTCAGCAATTCTTATTGTTTATTCCACAATTACTGGCTGCCGTCGCCATTGGGTTTATTGGCTGGATTGTGGCAAATCTGGTTAAAGTCGGCTTGAAAAAAGCCTTGGATCGGACTCAACTTGATGAGAAATTAAGTGCCGATGTTGGGGTCAGTCCGATCAGTCAGAATATCGCTGATATTGTGTATTGGCTAATTTTATTGCTGTTCCTACCAATTGTATTATCAATTTTAGGTTTGCAAGGCTTATTGCTTCCAGTGCAGAACATGCTGAATGAAGCAGTCTCTTATATACCAAATATTTTCATTGCGGGTGTCATCGTTTTTGTCGGTTATATCTTGGCAAAAATCCTGCGCGGGATTGTTGAGGGTTTAATCAACAGTCTAAATTTACAAACTCAAATTGAAAAAGTAGGGCTATTTAAAAACTCAAACCAAGGTTTAGCGAAGTTTTTAGGCTCTTTTGTTTTTGCCGTTGTCATGATTACTGCGTTAATTGTGGCTTTTGAAGCACTTGGTATACAAGCTATTTCACAACCAGCAACCGCAATGCTGGGCGAAATCATGTATGCAATTCCACATATTATTGCAGCTGGATTAATTTTAATTGTGGCTTATGTGGTGTCTCGTTTTGTGGGGCGTTTGGTTTCAGAAGTTGTTGCTGGAACGGGTGTTGATGAAATTCCTGCAAAATTAGATTTACAACGCTTTTTAGGTGACACGAAAGTTTCTTGTATCATTGGTTATCTGATTGTTTTCTTTACCATGTTATTTGCTGTTTCCGAAGCGGCAAATCGACTGGGCTTTGAGCAAGTTAGTCATTTGATTTCAATGTTTATTTACTTTGGTGCCAACATTTTGTTAGGCGCAGTGATTTTGGTGATCGGTTTCTGGTTGGCCAATATCGTGGCGAATGTGGTGCAACGTGGTGAGTACAATAGTTCAAGATGGTTAGGCAACTTGGTTCGTGTTTTGATCATGGGGCTGGTGATTGCAATGGGTTTAAAAGCCATGGGAATTGCCGATTCGATCGTTAATCTTGCTTTTGGCTTAACCTTGGGTTCTGTGGCAGTTGCTTTTGCATTGGCCTTTGGTCTAGGTGGACGTCAACCTGCAGAACGCGTTTTAACGGATTTAATCGATAAAGCCAAGAAAGAGGCAAATCAACCGAATCCATTAAAGCAAGAAAATACTTATTCATCACAGCCAAGTGGTACAGACGCTACGCAAGTAACCGCGGATACCCCTGCGATTGAAAATGAGTACAAGTCACTTACTGATTCATTGAAACAGGACAAAGATGACCCGAATTAACATTTAAATTCTTTTAAAGATCGATCAGGATTGATGCTTGATCGATCTTTTTATTTTTAGGTCAAAAGTGAGAGGGAATAGAGATGTCTAAGAAAAAGCCAAATAATTTCATTGCACCCATTGTGATTGCAGGAATCACTGTAGGGTTTTTAGCAAGTGCTTATAAATTTGTGTTTGCAAAACCGAAAAAGCAATCATCCGAAATTGTTAAGCAACAACATGAATCTCAAAACAAATCTCAAGAGTGATTGTGTTTACAAAGCATGAATTTTATCGGTTTTTTTATAGAAAATAGATAGACATCAGATGATTTATTGTCTAGATTGAATGGGTGAATATGTAGGCAATATAAAACACACTCATCTGATAAATATCATTTTCAAAGGAATTGAAATGAAGATCATCTATTTTTTACACAAAATTCATCAGTCGTTATTTGCAAAAAACCATGATCTAAAGTCGATGGATTTGGCGATTCAACGTGTGACCCAGAAGCAGCAAATCCAAAATCAACTTATTTTATTTAAAACAGATTATCTGGAATAAGCTTTCTATCTATTAATCAGTTTAGATTAAACATATTCTGAAGCGGCATGTGCTGAAGCCCATGCCCACTGAAAATTAAACCCGCCTAAATGACCAGTTACATCTAAGATCTCACCTATAAAAAATAAACCTTTTTGTTTTTTACTTTCCATGGTTTTTGATGAAACTTCAGTGGTGTCGACACCGCCTAAAGTGACTTCTGCAGTCCGATAGCCTTCAGTACCAGAGGGTTTGACTTCAAATTGCTGTAATTTATTGGCAATCGTTTCAAGTTTTTCATCACTTAATTGCCCAATCGCCGTTTCAGCCCACTCGGACCAAATGAGATTTTGTAGTTCAATCACCACACTTTTCGGTAAAAGTTCAGTCAGTAAGGTTCTGATTAACACCTTGGGCTGGCTTTGCTTTTTGCGCTTTAAAAAATCAAACAGCTCAAGACTTGGTAAAAAGTTAATATGGAATGCTTGTCCTGCATTCCAATAATTTGAAAGTTGTAATGAGCTTGGACCACTTAAACCACGATGTGTAAACAACAATGCTTCAGTAAATGCAATCAGTTCGTTAGATAGTGTTGCTTCAACCGCATTGCCGCTTAAACGAGTGGTAACTTCTTTAAATTGATCTGAAAAAGTGAAGGGAACTAAACCTGCGCGTGTAGGATAGATGTGGTGACCAAATTGTTTGGCAATTTCATAGCCGATGCCAGAGCCACCCAATGTTGGAATAGATAAGCCACCTGATGCAACAACAACAGATTCAGCCTGAAAATAGCCTAAATTGGTGGCAACTTGAAAAGTCTGATCGTCAAGCGTGTTAATCGCTTTGACTTCACAACTGGTTTTAATCTCAACATGATGTGTTTTTTCACATTCGTTGAGCAGCATGCTTAAGATTTCTTTTGCGCCATTTAAGGTAAACAGTTGTCCATGTTTGCGTTCTTCATAGTCAATGCCATATTCACAGACCATCCCAATAAAGTCCCAATTGGTATAACGCGTCAGGGCAGAGATGACAAAATGTGGGTTATGTGAAATAAAATTTTCAGGCTCAACATAAAGATTGGTGAAGTTACATTTGCCACCACCTGACATGAGGATTTTTTTACCAATTTTATTGGCTTTCTCAACCACTAAGACCTTACGACCACGGGCAGCTGCTTTTGCCGCAAGCATTAAACCTGAAGCACCCGCGCCGAGGACAATCACATCATATTGGTTAGAAGACATATCACACTCATGGAAACTTTGAGCAGGGGATTATAGACAAATTTAAAGTAATTTTCAGGACAATTATAAATAGGTAGGGTTTAGCTGCGTCCTTGCAAGCCACCACTATGCAGAATCAAGATTTTTGCATTTTCTTTAAAGTAACCTTTTGAAATTAAATCAAAAATCCCATAAAACATTTTCCCAGTATAAATCTGTTCAAGCGGAATGCGATATTGCTGCTCAAAGTTGTTTATGAAGCTAACTAATTCAACTGTGGTTTTGGCATAACCGCCAAAACAATAATCATCCAGTATTTTCCAATTGCTTTTATGGGTGAGTTGACTGACATCTTGTTGTAAAAAATCACCTTTAAGTGCTGAAAATCCTAAAATTTCCTGCTGTGATGAACTGGCGTTAATCAGCCCAGTGATTGTGCCACCTGTTCCTACCGCACAGCAAATCACATCATAATGATTTAAATCTTCTGTCGTTAAAATTTCCTGACAACCTTGTATAGCAAGCTCATTGGTTCCACCTTCAGGAATAATATAAGTATCTGGATAATGTTGTGTTAATTCATCGATCCAGTCATGATTATTTTTTTGTCTATATTTTTCACGTGAAACAAAAACTAGCTGCATGCCCAACTGCTGTGCTGTCGTTAGAGTAGGGTTGAGCGGTTTATGTGCTAACTCCTCGCCCCGAATGATCCCGATGCTTTTAAATCCAAATAACTGTGCTGCATAGGCTGTGGCAGCGATATGATTGGAATAGGCACCACCGAACGTCAGAATCTGTTTTAGGCCAAGCTGACGTGCTTCAATCAAATTATATTTGAGTTTAAAAAATTTATTGCCAGAAATTTGTGGATGGATTAGATCAAGCCGTTTAACTGTAAGTTGAACAGATCCAGCAAAATCTAAACTTTGGTAGGGAATAGTTTGGGCAATATGATCAAACATGCTGATTTTTTAACTGAATGGGGGTATATGAGTAGCTTTGCTTTGAATTAAGCCTGTTCAAGATATTCTAATCAAACCTGTAAAGCAAGACAGGTTTGATTGAGTTTCATGTCTATTATTGGGGATAAATTTCTAGGTTTTAACTCAAGCCTTTTTAACGCAAGCTTTTCACTTAGGCGGATCATTGAGTGCTGGTATCGACGGAAGTCACCACAGACATCCCCGGTCGTAAAAATTCTAAACCTTTTTGATTGGGATCAATAGCAATCCGCACAGAAATACGCTGTACGACCTTGGTAAAATTACCTGTGGTGTTGTCAGGCTTAAGCACACTAAACTCAGCACCTGCAGCAGGTGAAATCTGTTCAATACGGCCAGTAAATTTTTGATGTTTCATAGCATCTACCGTAAATGTTGCTTTTTGCCCGATGTGCATATCAGCAATTTGTGTTTCTTTGAAATTGGCAATCACCCAGGTTTGTTGCGGA
Organism: Acinetobacter sp. CE-15; assembly: GCF_051059255.1. Lineage (NCBI taxonomy): Bacteria > Pseudomonadati > Pseudomonadota > Gammaproteobacteria > Moraxellales > Moraxellaceae > Acinetobacter > Acinetobacter sp. CE-15. The sequence goes on from NZ_CP192737.1 coordinate 783,416, forward strand.
ATTAGATACATTAACTGGGTACCAGCTGCAACATATTGTCCCACACGAGGAGTAACTTCGCCCAACTGTCCATCCATCGGTGCTGCAATCACGCTGTAGTCTTTTGTCGTTACCGCTTGATCAAATTGTGCCTTGGCATTGGTGACTTGTGCTTTTAAGCCCGATTGAGCCACTTGAGCTGTTTTTAACGCTTCTTGAGCAACCAATACATTGGCTTCCGCTTGTTTGAGTAAGGCTAAATTATTTTTTACATCCGCAGCCGCTTTGTCTTGTTCTGTTTTAGAGGTTGCGCCAGTATTTCCCAATTGTTGATAACGATTGAGTTGTGCTGTTGAAAGTTCATAACTTGCTTTGGCTTGTTCAACTTTGGCTTGTGCAGCCACAATATCTGCTTTGCGTTGTTCAATCGCTTGGGTTTGATTGGCTAAAGTGGTATTGGCCTGATCAACACCTGCTTCAGCTTGAGTCACTTTCTGATCATAGGTTGTGGTATCAATATGCATTAACGGCTGACCCTTTTTGACATGGTCAAAATCAGTCACCAATACATCTTTGACATAACCATTGATTTGAGAAGATAAAACTGTGGTTCTGCCTTTGATATAACTATTGTCGGTGGATTCTATGCTGCTATCAAAAGGACCAATTTTCCATGCGCGCATAATCACAGCAATCCCCACCAACAAGACCAAGAGCATCAACAGCAATGTTCTTTTCGCTGTTGGAATAAGCTTACTGGATGGTGGTGGCGCTGCTGCTGTTGCAGGTGCTTGTGGTGGTGTAACTGCTGCTTGCTCTGTTGGTTTTTGATCTTGCGACATAAGAATTCTCAAATATTTTTTAATACATAGCGTGACATCATGGATCATCTGATTTCGGAATAGCCTGAGATCTGTCTAACTGCTATTGAGGACCTGTTGCTGTTTTTTGAGTTGATAGCGTGTCCAAGCAATATTAAAACTACTCCAAATCAACAGTAAAATGGCGAAAATTCCATTTAATGCAATCACATCATTATAGGCACGCACTTGTGCTTCTCGTGTCACAATCTGGTTTAAATTGCGATAAGCTTGGTTCTGTTCAAGTGATGCATCTAAAGTATATTTATTGGCTGCTTGCTGATAGGCCGCAAGTCGTTGCACCACCAATGGATCAGTTGGTGATAAGTCACTGACAATTTCAGCCCGATAATTTTGGGTGCGTAATTGTTGATAGGTTGAAAAGAATGAATTTCCAATTAAACCACCAAAGCTTTGTGTTGCAGAGAACAGCACCACAAAAGTGACCATGTGTGATGGGCCTTTTTGTAAGGCATTAATAATCCCTGTCAGCAACAATGGTCCGATAAACATACCACTGGCAAAGCCAACAATAAATTGGCTGCGGTAAAAATTCTCAGGTCGAACATCACTGGTGAGGTGATAGTCTAAAGCGCAGGCAATAAGAACCAAGACCACAGCACCGACCAAGTGCCATGAGATGCGTTCTCTTTTAAAGGTCATGGCGCTAAAAACGGTGCCGAGCACAATGCCAAGAAAAATCACGCTATACAAGGTAACGAACTGATCAGGTCCCATACCCATGGTTTTTAAAAAGTTAACGGCTGCGTAACTTTGCTCAGACATAAGCAAGCGAATCGCCAATGCACCAAACACAAATTTAAGTGTGGTGGCCGAACCTAGCCAACGGGTAATGATAAGCGGATTGACACGGTAATGTTCATAAGTCAGTCCGATAACAATAAGACTGAAGCCAGCAATTAAGGCATACCCTAACCATTTGACTTCAAACCACCAAAGGATTGGGCCTTGGGTCAGGACGATACATAGCAGGGCAAAGCCGGGTGCAAGTAAGGCAAAAGTGAAGAAATCCTGTTTTTCAAAGACTTCGATTCTTAAGCTACGTGGCAGTTTTAAAGAAACCACCATAGCCAAACAACATATCGCTAAACCCAGCTCAAAGGTATAGAGCACAATCCAGTCATTTACATCGACCAGAGATGGGGAAATGATCCATGCCAGTGGGATACCCAATTGTTGAAAGCCCAGCGCGAGATAAATTCCTCGCCCAAAGTTTTCTCGTTTAAAGGCTTGCATGATGTAGTACATGCCTAAAGAACTCAGGGGGGCGGCAACCAAACCGCTGATCACACGGACAAACAATGCCATTTCAAAGGTGTGCACAAAGATATGTAGCACCAACACACAAATAAAAAGCACTAAACCAATTTCAGAAAAAAGCCGTAACCCATATTGTTGCCGAGCTTTAAACAGAATCATGTTGGAACTAATATTTGCCATTACATAAGCTGCGGGAATCCATGCAGCCTCTGAAGGCGTTAGCGAGTATTCACCCTGAATAAGTGGTAAATTTGCAGTAATAAAACCATTACTTAAACTGCCTGAGATCGCAACAAACAGGCCAATAAAAAAATAAATCAGCTTTTTATGTGTTGGATGTGCAATAGCCGCAGGCGAGCCTGGTAAGGTTGGACGCTCTTCAGGTGTCCAATCTGGGGCAGGTTCAAGTAAACGTGGCGATTTATCCATAAGTGCCTCAATTACGCCTTGATGCCATCAATCAGTAAGTCAACTGCACGTGTGGCCAGTTGAACTTGTTCTTCGTCGGTTAGCCCTTGAAAGGAAGCCCTTAGAATACCAGTAATTAGCGCATAATCTTTTGGGGTAAGATCTGGTCGGCAAATTCGATGGGCAATGGCTTGATCAATCAGCGGTTGAAGAATTGCGTCACGCCGTTGATAAATATCCACCATACTTGGGTCATTACGATCAATCACACGCCAATATTCCATCAAGGCGGTGAGATAAGGCAGATTCTCGACATGATTGCGAATTAACCGAATCAAACCATCAGGATATTCTGAAAAGCTTTTTGCCCGTTCATCTAGACGAGTTAATGCTTGTTCCATCAAGGCGATGACCAACTCACGGCGATCTTTAAAATTACGATAAAAGGTTGCCCGTCCAACGCCAGCTTCATCAATCACAAGCTGTAATGGCGCACGAATCCCTTGTTTACGGAATATTTTCAGTGCAGCATTAAGCAAATCTTCGCGATTTTGTGCCGCTTGTTTTTGACGTATACGCATAGGGGAAATTGCATTAAATTTTATTCTGATATTTAACGGACATTTTTGTCCGTTGTAAATTGCTAACTCTGTGGATTTTTGTAAATTGCAGCTTTAAAGTTGATTAGATTGGTTAGAATGACTTAGGTCAATGATTAATAAATCCTATAAATAGGTTTAGATTTCTAAATATTTACCCTTTAAAATAAAACAATAAGTGTGCTGAAATTGTGAAAATTTTTAAAAATATTGTTATTTCGATCTGCTGCATCGGTGTATTGGCGTTAAATGCCTGTACGCCATCTGAGAAAAAAGCAGATCCGGCCGCATCTTCAAGAAAATCATCAGATCAACTGATTGAACAACAATTCAAGCTTTGGAAGGCGCAGCAAGACCCCCAATTATTGGCGGATTATTATCAGTTTATGTCGCAGTATTTAAAACATCCACCTAGTCTGATGGAGCTGACAACCAGCCGAAACTATATGCCGGAGCAGTGTTACTCAAAACGTTTTGCTATTCCACCTAAAGCCTTTTGGAAAAATGTGGTGAGTAGTTTGCAACTGGTGGAAAAGTTAAATCGAAATGAATATTTTAAAACATATACGATTTCAGCAATCTATCGTGCCCCTGAATTAAATAAATGCATAGGTGGGGCGGAAAAAAGTAAGCATTTAAGTAATTATGCAGTTGATTTTCATGTGCTATCACCCAAAGAAACTATTAAAAAAGATCGCGAATTATTAGTTAAAAAAATGTGTCATTTTTGGCAAGTGGAAGGCAAAAGTTATAAAATGGGTTTAGGCGTTTATGGTAATAATCGCTATCATATTGATACCCAAGGATATCGTACTTGGGGTAAGGACTTTAAATCGAAAAGTTCGCCGTGTGTAAAAAGTTAAAATTGTATTTTTGAGCAAGAATTGAACTTGAATCTATATTAAAAAATGCTGAGAGATTGGAACGTTATTTATGAAATGTTTACAGACCCTAATAAAGGGTTGTTTATTTGCTCTGCCTTTTTTCAGTAGTTATTCTGCTTTTGCGCAAGCTGATGCTGCCGTCGAAGTTGACCCTGAATACGAAGTATTGGGGCGTGCAGGAAAACTGAAAATTCAAAAAGAGTCTTGCACTCAGCATGGTTCTAGTTGTGACTATGTACTCTATGATGCTAAAGGAAAGAAGCAGGTATTAATGGAAAAATGGAGTAAAACTGCAAATGTTTATCAATTTAATCCAAATTTAATGGGTTTTTTGTTGGGGCTAACAGGAAGTGAGTATAATCTCACTGTGATTAATGATAAAAACCAACAAAAAGATTATAGTAGTTTTCTTGCGATGAATGGGCAGCAAAGTTGTTTTGTAACTTTTGAATCGAATTTAAAAAATATGCCGAATTCATTGGTATTTTATAGCATTCCTGATTTTCGGGTACGTTTAGTGCTCAACAACAAAGTGCCGCAATTTAAAAAGCTGAACTATCCTGCAACGGCAAATTTTGAGGATAATGGTGATTTTTCATTTAACTATAATATTAAGGTCGGAAACGAGATGGGGGTACAGGATGTTATCATTCAAAACCCTTGTCAGTCTGATTATCGGGTAATTATGAGTTAACATAAATAAAATAAAGTTATTAATTTTATTAAAATTCATCATTTTTATTTTTTAATTAAGTTGTCTATTGTCGTTTTATTCGACAACAAGGACACGACAATGACCACTCAACAGCAAGTTAATCAGGCACAATATCAAAATAAATCAGAAGCATACTTAAATAGCCAAGTACATGCACAAGGCATTGAGTTTGAAAAAATGCAAAATTTAATCCAACAGCATCAATTCAAACGAGTTTTGGATCTAGGCTGCGGTGGTGGGCATGTCACGTATCAGATTGCAGCATTCACTGAGCAAGTAATTGCCTATGATATTACGCCCGAAATGGTCAATCTTGTGACCACACAATCTCAACAAAAGGGATTCGATCATGTCATAGGGAAGGTTGGTGCAGCAGAGCAATTGGATTTTCCTGTTGAGCATTTTGATTGTGTGATCAGTCGTTATTCTGCGCATCATTGGCAAAGTATCACTCAAGCGATTGATGAAATTTATCGTGTATTACGTGCTGATGGCAAAGTGATCCTGTTTGATATTATTGGCAATTCTAATCCAATTTTAGACACCTTTATTCAGACCATAGAAACCATTCGTGATCCAAGCCATGTTCGAAATTATAGTTTGGCGGAATGGGTAAAAATCGTAGAACAAGCAGGCTTTAAGGTAGAAACCATTGAAAAGCAAAGTTTACAGTTAAATTTTCAAAGTTGGGTGGAGCGTATGCAAACACCAGTAGAGGGTATCCATACCATTCGCTATTTGCAGTCCAAAGCCGCTGATCAAGTACAACAGTATTATCAGATTCAGCAAGATGGCACATTTACCAGTGAAGCTGTATATTTGGTATTGAGTAAAACTTGATTAGAAATCTGATGTCAAAAAAAATAATCAATACAATAGTTCCGATATTATTTAGCATGATGGCTTATTCCAGTAGTGGTTATGCCGAGCAGATTCATCGCACAGTGGCCAAGATAGGGCAATTTTCGGTTATTCAGCAAACATGCGATGAAGATGCAAATAATCATTGTGATTTTGTACTCTATGAAGGCGATGATTATAAGTTGCCCTTGGTCATGGACTGGGAGCGTGGTTTAAATGTTGAAAACCAAACCGAGGATTTCTTGCATTTAAGTTATGGCTATACCTTTAATGTTCATCATAGTCTTTTCATCTCGAAGGCGGGGATCATTCAGGCTTTAGACAACGTTGTTGCTGTGGATGAAAACACTGGGTGTATCGCCCGATTTGAATTAAAAAATGCGCCTACGATTATTTTCCAAAAAGTATTTACTGCGAAAGTTTTAAATAAAATTCAACTTCAACCAGAGCAATACCCTAAAATTGAGTCTGTAAGCCTAGATGCTTTTCAATATTTTAGTGACATGGAATTTGATGGAAATGGTGGCTTTCACTACTATTACAAAAATAAAAATGGCGAAGATCAAGCTGTTTTAATGATACATCCTTGTGACGTATAACCACTTTCTATAGATAGACACCTTTTGAAATAAAAAATAGCTGTATTTTTAATCAGAACTGTTATGCTCGAACTATAAATAAAACAAAAAATGGAGGAGATGCCATGAAAAAGCTATCCATCAGTTTGAGTGTAATACTTGCAGTATTTTTGGCTGGGTGTGAAAAGAAACCACCTACACCAACAAAAACTGAAGTTCGTTCAATCCATATCGCTGGTATGCCTGTGTATGAGAAAGACTATCGTCTCAGTGCTCGTTCAGTGGATGCACAACCCTGATTTTTATTCAAAATATAAAAACGAGTGCATCAAAAGAGGATGCACTCGTTTGGTTTTAATTCAATTTAACTCAGTTGATTTTAAATGAATTAATGAAAAACTGTTTCTAACGCTTTTAATCCGACTTTAGGATCAAGTAATCCATTATAGATCTCAGGAATTTCACGTTCTACGCCAAAGAACTCATAAATTGCAATCATGGCACCACGAACAGAATATTCAACAGTAAAAACCACATCATCTTCAATTTCAACAAATTGCCCCAAGAATGCGAAGTTTTTTGCGCCTTGTGGAATAACCTGTGGGCGGTCACCAGGCTTACGGCAAGCAAATAAAGCCGATGCATAAGGCATCATAGCTGTTGTTACAATGGTGTTTGCTAGAACATGCTCAAGAATGTCATCAAAGCCGAGTTGTAGAATCAGTTCAGTGAGTATTTCGTTGCCTGTTGCTTGTGACATCGGTTTTTTGATGTAATCACCTGTTTGATCAATTTGGAAACCATAGCCCCAGAGGGTAAAGGTGCCTTCTGGTAAATTTGCAAAATGCGGTTGAGCAGGCACCACAATCGATAAATGCCAACCAGATTCAAACCAAGTCATCAGTGCCCCAGTACCTGGCTGGTTGCCTGTGTAATCAATGATGCGATTTAACAGAACATCATCTGTCATGGTGAGTGTAAAAGACTCCCATTTATGTTCATCAATGTTGCCATAAAAGGTCATTGGTCGGCCAAAGTCAGGTGCTTTTTTTGCAAGGGTTTCCCATAAGGTCCAACCATGATCAAGTCGATCACGAATCAGCGCTGGAACATCATCATTCCCTGCATAACGAGAATCTGCTGTAATTGAACCTAAAGTAAATATGGCAAGATCATTCTCTTGAAGATTGATTTGCTCAGTACCTTCAGGAAGATTGACATACAAGCGAGTTGCCCGACGTTCTAGGGTTGCTTCATCGGTTTGAAAGTCTGCATCTGTTACATAATTGCCAAAACGAACATCTACGCCTTGTTCAAGCAACCAACGTTGTAGCGGCAAAATCATGGAATCATATTGGTTGTATTTGGTTCTTTTTACCCCAGCGAGGGTATGAATACGTGGTAACTCTTGGATAAAACGTAAGAAATAGCGACGAAGTTCTGCTGCACTGTGCCATTTTTGGAAGGCAAATGTCGTACGCCACATACGCCAAAAGTTCGTTTCAAAGAAGGTCTCATCGAAAAATTCATCAATACGGCGGCTGCCAATTTTTTCTTCTTTCGCTGCCAATAAGCGTAACATTTGCGCGCGATGGCGTGTATTTAAACCCAGTTTAGCGGCATCTGAAATCACATGCTGCGCATCAATTAAACGGGCTTGTGCATGGGTTTTGATTTGCTCATTGAACTCACGACATTCTTCACGAACAGAAATTTCAGGATTTTCTAAGGATGGAATACTCGAAAATAAGTCCCAAAGACATAAATATGTTTCATCTGTCAGCATCCGCCCACCACGGGTAACCCATGCTTGTGCAGCATGTGGCGTGTGACCGCCATCCATTGAACCACCTGAGACATCTAACTCTTCGAGAATGTGAATATTTTTAGCTGGTACTTTGGCATCACGTATAGCAAATGCAGCAGCTGCCATTCCAGCAATTCCACCGCCAATGATCCACAAATGTGCTTGGCTTGCATCTAAACGGTTGGTTTTGTTGTTGTGCATTTTTTACCCCTGAGTATAAATATTGATTTTGGATAATTTAAAACCATAGTTTTATTATGGTTTTTTATAGCCTATAAATACATGAAAATGGAAGTTAATTTTTGTGATTAATGTGGTTTATTTTATGGATTTTTAGGATGTTTTATATACCTTTATGATTTTATTGATATAATTAAGATATTGAAAAATAAATTTTTTATTGAGTTTTTACTCTAAAAATATTTCTTTGCTCTGTTTGTGGTGATAATACACAAGTGTACTTAAATTTATGATTGAAATTTTGATAAATTTGCATTGAATAAAAGTGTAATCGCGAAATAATAAAGATTTTTATATCTTCAAAAATCGGTTGTAGCGTAAAATATCTATTCTTAAAAATAGTCTAGGTCGGGGTGTCTCTTGGAATCATTATTGATTTTAGGTTCAATTGCATTGGCATTAATGCTAGGTGCAATTAGCCCTGGTCCTACATTTGTCTATGTGGCTAAAAATTCAATTGCGATTTCTCGTAAACATGGTTTGTTTACCGCTTTAGGGACAGGCACGGGCGCAGCTTTATTTGGTTTTTTAGCTGTAATGGGATTACAAGCAATCTTATTGGCTGTACCTTCTGCATATTTAGCTTTAAAAATTTGTGGTGGTCTGTATTTACTTTGGCTGGCTTATAAAATTATTAAGCATGCTAAAGATCCAATCGCGCAGGCATCTGACTCATCCACGGTGATGAGTTATCAACAAGCGTTTCGTTTAGGTTTAATTACCCAGTTAAGTAATCCTAAAATTGCGATTATTTTAGCCAGTATTTTTACTGCGCTTTTACCCAAAGACATTCCAACGTATTTTTATTTTGTTTTGCCTATCTTGTGCTTCTTTATCGATGCAGGCTGGTATTCACTGGTTGCTGTTGCGCTTTCAGCGGAAAAGCCGCGCCGTGTTTATTTGAAGTTTAAAAAAGTCTTCGATCGAGTCGCGGGCGGTGTCATGACATTACTTGGTTTAAAGCTAATTTTTGGTATGAAATGATTGTTTTTACGAGCAAAAATGGTCACGGATTTTATCAGTAGATCTTGTTTGTTAAAAACTAATTAACAGTATGTTTAGTTTGTGTTATATATTTATTCATTATAATGGTTTAGACCTTAGAGAGAGATGTAATTTTGAAAAAAATATTATTGATTGCTGCCTTAAATGGCTTGGTACTTACTGCTTGTTCTACCACTGAAAGCTCTAAAACCATCCAAGCACCTCAAGTGGCTGCTGTGACTTCAGCGGTAAAATATTCAGGTGCGAAAACAGCAGTTTCGATTGGTAAGTTTGATAACCGCTCAAGTTATATGCGCGGTATCTTCTCTGATAATGTCGATCGTTTAGGCGGTCAAGCAAAAACGATTTTAGAAACGCACTTGCAACAAACCGGATATTTTTCAGTCTTAAATCGAGACAATTTATCAGAGCTGCAACAAGAGGCTGGTTTTGGTAAAGCAGCTCAATCCATTAAGGGTGCACGTTATGTGCTCACTGGGGATGTATCTGAATTTGGCCGCAAAGAAGTGGGTGACCATCAATTGTTTGGGCTATTAGGGCGTGGTAAAACTCAAATTGCCTATGCAAAAGTCAATATTAATGTTGTTGATGTAAAAACAGCAGAAGTTGTCCATTCTGTGCAGGGTGCAGGTGAATACGCGCTCAGTGAACGCGAAATTTTAGGTTTTGGTTCTACAGCATCTTATGACTCAACCTTAAATGGAAAGGTTTTAGATCTGGCTGTACGCGAAGCGGTTAATCACCTTGTCACAGATATTCAAACAAACAAGTGGTCCGTACAATAGGTTTGAATAAATGAAACGGGTTTTATTATTTTTAAGCTTTTTTACAACGTTAACTTTGCTTGGGTGTGCATCTGGACCACAGTCTTTATATAGTTGGGGCGGATATCCACAACAAACCTATTTAATGCTGGCGGTTCCAGAAAAAACTTCGCCTCAGCAACAAATTTTAGCGCTTGAAAAAGATGTTGAGAAAGCAAAAGCAAAAAATGCCGCAGTGCCGCCAGGTTTATATGCGCATTTGGGCTTGTTAAATCTGAATATTCAAAATGGCCCACGTGCAATTGAATATTTTGAGTTAGAGCGCCAAATTTATCCTGAGTCAACCGTATTGATGGATCGTTTATTGAAGAAAATGACCATTCAATCGACTGAGGTAAATCCCAAATGAAAAATATGAAACAATTATTGGTACTTGGTTTACTGATGATGCTTTTCACTGGTTGTGCGGTATCACCTAAGCAGAATCGTGATTTAGCAGCATATCGTGAGCATATCCCTAAGTCGATTTTGGTACTTCCTCCAATCAATGAGTCTCCTGATACGCGTGCAACTTATGGGTATTGGTCAACAGTAACATTGCCTGTGGCTGAGGCAGGTTATTATGTATTTCCAATTTCTGTTGTTGACACCATGTTTAAAGAGAATGGGGTGACCAATGGATTTGATGCCCAAGCAATCCCACCGCAAAAGTTAAAAGAGATTTTCGGAGCGGACGCTGCGTTATATATTAAAGTTAAAGAGTATGGTTCTAAATATCAGGTGATTCAATCTGTAGCTGCAGTTTCAGTAGAAGCCAAACTTGTAGATTTACAAACTGGTACATTACTTTGGCAAGGTGAACAGCGACTTCAGCAAGCCAATGATAATAGCAATGCGGGTTTGATTGGCGCGCTGGTCGGTGCTTTAGTTGATCAAATATCCAATCATTTGTCAGACAAAGCCTATACTTTATCAAGTGCTGTAAGCTCGCAATTATATTCACCGAGTCTAAATCAGCAAAAAGGTCTGTTATATGGACCACGTTCGCCAAACTTCACCCAAAATGCGGTGAAACCTTAAGCACTGGTACTGTTTGTGAGTATTAAATAAAAACCCCAATTTAAAAATTGGGGTTTTATGTTTAACGCATATTGCTGATTAGTGCACCATAGAAATCTTGTCTAAGAAGAATTTGGTTCTTTCATGACGCTCATCAGGCTTATTAAAGAAGTCATCTGTTGCACAGTCTTCTAAAATCTTGCCTTGATCCATGAAAATAACTCGACTTGAGACTTTACGAGCAAAGCCCATCTCATGAGTTACACACATCATGGTCATGCCTTCTTTTGCCAATTGACTCATGACTTCAAGCACTTCACCCACCATTTCAGGGTCTAATGCCGAAGTAGGTTCATCAAATAACATGCACACTGGATCCATACATAGACCACGGGCAATCGCAACACGTTGTTGCTGACCACCAGACAGTTGCCCTGGAAACTTATTTTTGTGAGCTGCCAGACCGACACGATCTAAATATTGCAACGCTTTTTTCTCTGCCTCTGCTTTAGACCGATTTAAAACCTTAAGTTGCCCAATGGTTAAATTATCCAAAACAGTCATATGTGGGAACAATTCAAAGTGCTGGAATACCATTCCCACACGAGAACGGAATTTTGCCAGATCAGTTTTTGAATCTTTTAAGGCTGTTCCATCCACAACAATATTGCCTTCTTGGAATGGTTCTAATGCATTTACAGTTTTAATCAGTGTGGATTTACCAGAACCAGAAGGTCCACACACCACCACAACTTCACCTTTTTCAATTGAAGTGGTGCAATCTGTAAGAACTTGAAAATCTCCATACCATTTTGAGATATGTTGTATTTCTATCATTGGCATATTGATTCTCCAATTATCGAATTATTGCTATTTTTTGATGTAAACGCTTCACAAGTCGTGAAAGCGCAAAGGAGATACAGAAGTAAACAACTGCTACAATCAGGTAGAAAGTTGCTTTGGTTTCAGCACCGTAGGTATTTGCTAAGGTATTGGCATTGCCCAAGAAGTCTGGCGCACTAATCACATAAACTAATGATACATCTTGGAAAAGTACGATAGATTGAGTCAAAATGACAGGTAGCATGTTTCTAAAAGCTTGTGGCAACACCACATTGGACATAGTTTGTCCATAGGTGAAACCAAGTGCATAACCTGCATTGACCTGACCTTTAGAAACAGACTGAATCCCTGAACGGACAATTTCTGAAAAGAATGCAGCTTCAAAAATTGCAAAGGTCACCACACTTGAAAACAGTGGACCATAATAGGTATCTGACTGAAACTCAAAAATCTTTGGCAATAAGAAATAGAAAATGAAGATCACTTGAATCAGTGGTACACCACGGAAGAAATCGACATAAACTTTAGCAAAATTACTGGCAACTTTATTGTTGGATAAACGCATCATGGCCAAAGGTGTGCCAATCAGAATCCCGCCAATAATCGATAAAATCGTCACCGTAACGGTAAATTTAAACCCTGCGATCAGCGTTTGAATAACATCTTGATTTTGTAAAATACTAAAATCCATGACTATTTACCCCCCGAGCCTAGACCAGGAACAGCCATACGTTTTTCAATCCAAGCCATGATTAACTTAATGGTATAGGTAATGACTAAGTAAACTGGTGTCGAAAGAATAAGAATAACAATATCTTGCGATGTTTCTTCACGCATGGTTTTGGTATAAGCAAAGAAGTTCAAAACGCTCAGCGCATAAAGTACAGCAGAGTTTTTGAAAATATTCATTGCTTCAGAGGTAAGTGTTGGCCAGACAATACGATAAGCGACAGGGAGAATGACATAGCGATAGCTTTGGCTTTGATTTAAACCAATTGCAAAAGCCGCATTTTTTTGTCCATTTGAAACCGTATTAATGCCTGAGCGCACTTGTTCAGCAATACGTGCTGCGGTATATAGACCGAGTGCAAATACCCCAACCACTGCGGGATTATCATTGAGAATATTTTGCCACCAACCACCATGAACCATCTCTCCACTACCAGTACTTAAGCTGAGTGGTAATAATTGCGGGAATACGAATGCCCAGAAAAATAGTTGTACGATCAGCGGGATATTTCGGAAAAGTTCGACGTAACAAGTACCAATAAATGAAAGTGGTTTATTGGGTAATGTACGTAAAATCCCGATGAGAGATCCAAGAAGAAATGCAATGAAAAATGCAGCAATCGCGGTCCAGACCATGGTCCAAACACCTGAGCCTAGAAGTTGTAGCCAGGTTGGTGCATCTGCAACAGGGGAATAACTTTCACCACCAATCGCTTTACAGACAGATTCAGCCCATGCAGCTTTATCAAGACTATATTCATTCGAGGGGAGACAATATGCTGTCCAGTTAAGTGAGCCTACGGACATGTGTGCTCCTTGTATTTTTAATTTTATAAAAATTTATAGACCAGACTTTAAACCGAATCTGATCTATAAACCGTTGTTTTAAACTACGTTATTAGTTAATACCAGCATCCGTAGGATTAGCTTTAAGCTTTAAATATGATGAGCTCATTGGCATATTTAAATTGACATTTTTAGGTGCGATTGGTGATTGGAACCATTTTTTATATAGCGCCGCCATTTGACCATTTTTCCACATTGTTGTTACTGTTTTATCTGCGATTGCTTTATATGCTGCATCGCCTTTCGGTAACATAATGCCGTACGGCTCAGAAGAAAGTACTGGACCTACAATTTTAAAGTCTTTTGGATTTGATGATTTTGCAATTAACCCTGCAAGAATATTGTCATCCATCACAAATGCTGCAGCACGGCCAGAAGCGACCATGGCAAATGAGTCTGAGTGGTCTTTACCGTAAACGTTGTTTACGTTGACTTTTTCGCCTTTCTCACCCATTTTGATGTATTTGTCAGATGTAGTCCCTTGGGTGGTCACAACTGCTTTACCATTTAAATCGGCAATTGTTTTAATTGGCGCATTGGCTTTAACTGCCATGCGTACTTCTGTTGCATAATAGTTGGTTGAGAAGCTCACTTGTTGTTGGCGTTGAACAGAGTTTGTCGTTGTACCACACTCCATATCGATATTACCTGCCAACATTTCTGGAATACGCGTAGAAGAGGTAACCGCTTTATATTCAACTTTAAGATTTGGCATCTTAAGCGTTTTTTTCAGCTCATTGGCAAAGTTATTACAAATATCGACAGCATATCCCATTGGTTTACCACCAACCACATAGGAAATCGGATCAGATGACTCACGGTAACCAATGATCACTTTCCCTGATTGTTTGATCTTTGCTAATGTATCTGCTGCTTGAACCTGTGAAAAAGCACCGCCAGCCATAAGTACACCAAGCGCTGTGGTTAAAACTTTTTTTGATAGTGTTTTTGTAGATAGTGTCATTTGAGTTCTCCATTACATGATTTTTTTGGCAGTTTAAGCCGCTCGTTTCTAAAATTAAGCAGTTATCGTGCCAAACCTTTTCCTTGAAACTACGATTCATCATATTTCTTTATATCATTATTTTTATACTCACTATTCCAATAAGTAAAGGATAAAAATAATAAATTTCACAAAGTAGAAATGTGACTGGTCTCACAAAGTGGAACCTATTTTATTTAAATATTTTGAAATAAATAGCCCTAAAGCCATTTATTTTTGCTTATAGGTTTTAAATCTCTATTTATATAATTGATGACTATTTCAACAGATCTGGATCAGAGGTCTTTTTAGAAAATTGAATAAAAAAACGACATAATTAAAATTTATCTTTAATTGATAAATAACAAACATTTTTATCTAAGGTATTCATTTTTTTACTGGTCCTAATCCATTTCCTGTGATATAAAAAATCAGTAGGCATGAATTTTGCATTGCTTATTCACATAAGATGAAATGAAATAATACAGTGTGGGAATTATGGGTATGAAGTTATCGGTTGGATTAAAAGTTGCAAATTCGTTGTCGCTTACGCCACAACTGCAACAAGCCATTCGATTACTGCAATTATCGAGTTTGGAGCTTGAACAAGAAATTCAAATTCAACTTGATAGTAATCCTTTGCTTGAAAAAGTTGAAGAAGAGACACATGAAAGCCCTGAAAATGTAAAACAAGAACAACAAGAATATGAACTTTCCGATTCTTTAAATGCCAACCACTTACCTGATGAGCTGCCTGTAGATACGGATTGGGATGATGTCTATACCCATCAATCAACTGCAATGGAACGCCCTGAATTTGAAGATCGCGAAGACAATCGTCATTCAGAAGCATCATTAAAAGAACATATGTTGGGGCAAGTCAATTTATTGCATTTTTCTCCAGTGGATAAGTTAATTGCGTATTGCATTGTCGATGCTTTAGATGAAAAAGGATTTTTGGCTGCCGATATTGAAGAAATTGTCAGCTCAGTACAGCATCTACTACAACAAATGGATTATGACATTGAGGTTGAAGAGGATGAGGTTCTGGTTGTTTTAAAACATATCCAACGCTTAGAACCGATTGGTATTGGTGCTCGTAGTCTTGCAGAATGTCTTTTTGTGCAAATTGAGGCTTTAGCTACCACCACACTGTTTAGGAAAGAAGCGCTAATGTTGTTGAAACATTATGAGCTTTTGGTCAGTAATGACTTAAATAAACTGATTAAGCAAACGGGTTTAAATGCCGAGTTATTAAAGTCAGCAATTGATTTATTGAAAACCCTTAAACCTTATCCAGGTGCTGAATTTGAGCAAAAAGAATCAGATTATCAAATTCCAGATGTGGTGGTGTCCAAGAAAAATGACCATTGGTATGTTCAACTGAACCCAGATATTTTACCAAAACTTCGAATTAACTCATTTTATTCAGGCATGATTAAACGTGCTGATCAAAGTGATGATAACCAATATTTACGCAATCAAATGCTTGAAGCGAAAAACTTTATTAAAAGTGTCGATGAGCGTCATAAAACTTTATTAAAAGTCGCAAGTTGCATTGTGCAACATCAACGTGAGTTTTTAGAAATCGGTGCTGAAGGAATGAAACCTTTGGTTTTGCGAGATGTTGCAGAAGAAGTTGAATTACATGAGTCAACAGTTTCCCGTGTCACCACCAATAAGTTTTTACTGACACCTCGTGGTCTATTTGAGCTGAAATATTTCTTTTCGAGTCATGTGGGAACAACTTCTGGAGGAGAAGCATCGTCGACAGCCATTCGAGCAAAAATCAAAAAGCTTGTTGCAGATGAAAATCCACGTAAGCCGTTGTCAGACAATACAATTGCCAATTTATTAAAAGAAGAGGGGATTGATGTGGCACGACGGACAGTCGCAAAATATCGTGAATCGTTACATATTCCGTCTTCATCTGACCGAAAAGTGTTGATCTAAATTTTAAAGTGTGGCTATTCTAATTGTTCATTATGACGAAATAATGAATCGCTTTTTGTCTTTTGGAGTAACTTAAATGATTGCATGATATTGAGCACAGTTTTTTCCTTGGTGAATGCTGTCATGAGATCGTTTGGGTTATGACTTTCATATTCCTATATAAGGAGAGGGATAAAGCTATGCAAATTACAATCCGTGGACATCACTTAAGTATTACACCAGCAATAGAAGAAAATATTCGAGATCGATTTGCCCAGATGACCAAGCATATTGATCAGGTCAATAGTATGCAGGTCAAGCTGAGTAAAGATCATCAATTGGATAAAAGATCAAAAAAAGGCAGTGCAAATCATATTGCTGAGGCAATTGTTCGTTTGCCGGGGATAGAGCTTTTTGCCCAAGCGAGCGCTGATGATATGTATAATGCGATTACAAAATTGACAGATAAATTAAAAAGGCAATTAGATAAGCATCGGAAAATGCAGTTGGATTATCAACCAATGGAAGTTTTAGCGACATAAAATTGATATTTTTAAAAGAGGTTGAAAAGACCTCTTTTTTTTATCTATATTTTTTTGTACGAGTTAATGAATTATTTCGGTGAGTTATAGTAAAATATCCCGTTTTTACACTGTCAGTCCTATAAGAGGTCGATGCAATGAATAGTGAACAGCTCACTGAAATCTTAAAAGCAGCTTTTCCTGATGCTGAAGTTGCTGTCAGTGGACAAGCAGGTAAATTTGACCTTCGTATTGTCGACAATCAGTTTGAAGGGAAACGTCCTGTTCCTCGTCAACAAGCTGTTTACGCGCCACTTAATTCTTATATTGCCAGTGGTGAGGTACATGCGGTAACTATTCGTGCAATGACTAAAGAAGAATGGCGCAAAGCCAGTATGTTTGGAGCTTAAGCGTCAATGGATAAATTTGTCATTCAAGGTGGTGTAAAACTCGAAGGTGAAGTTCGTATTTCTGGTGCGAAAAATGCGGCTTTACCTTTATTGGCTGCAATGATTCTTGCAGATACACCGATTACATTAAAAAATGTTCCAGATCTAAAAGACGTTCGCACTTTAGTTAAGCTGATTGGTGGTTTAGGTATCACCATGAGTTATGAGGGCGAAACGGTTATCGCAGATACCTCTACACTGGATAATCAATTTGCGCCTTATGAACTGGTTAAAACCATGCGCGCATCTATTTTGGTGCTTGGGCCACTGTTGGCGCGCTATGGTAGTGCAAAAGTTTCACTTCCTGGTGGGTGTGCAATTGGTTCACGCCCTGTTGATCAGCATTTAAAAGCCTTAGAAGCTTTGGGTGCACAAATTGAGGTCGAAGCAGGTTATGTTCACGCTAAAGTGGATGGCCGTTTAAAAGGTGGTGAAGTCATCTTTGATATGGTGACTGTCGGTGGAACTGAAAATATTTTAACTGCTGCAGTATTGGCAGAGGGTGTAACGACAATCCGTAATGCTGCGCGCGAACCTGAAATTACAGACCTTGCACTAATGCTTATTAAAATGGGTGCAAAAATTGAAGGTTTAGATACAGATACCTTGGTGGTCACTGGTGTTGAAAGTCTACATGGCTGTGAATATTCAGTGGTTGCTGACCGTATTGAAACTGGTTCATATTTAGCAGCGGCGGCTATAACGGGCGGTAAGGTCAAAACCACACATACTGATCCAAATCTTCTTGAATCTGTTTTAGATAAATTTGAAGAAATGGGTGCAGAAGTCACACGCGGTGAAGACTGGATCGAATTGGACATGCTGGGGAAACGTCCGAAAGCTGTCAGCTTCCGTACCTTGCCACATCCAGAATTCCCAACAGATATGCAAGCACAGATCATGGCGGTAAATGCCATTGGGCGTGGTTTTGCAACAATTTCTGAAACGATTTTTGAAAATCGTTTTATGCATGTACCTGAATTAGCACGTATGGGCGCAAATATTCAGGTTGAAGGCAATGATGCTGTAGTTACAGGTGTGGAAAAATTATCTGCTGCACCTGTTATGGCAACTGACCTACGTGCTTCATTTTCTTTAGTTTTGGCTGCTTTAGCTGCTGAAGGGGAAACCATCATCGATCGTATTTATCATATTGATCGTGGTTATGAAGATATCGAAGCAAAGTTACAAGGTCTAGGTGCCCAAATTAAGCGAGTGAGCGAGTAAGTTAATGAGCGATATGAGAAACGATGATCCAAACTTTGACGTAATGGGCAATTTTGATCATGGTTTAACTTTGGCATTGAGTAAAGGACGTATTTTAAAAGAAACGTTGCCTTTACTTGAAACTGCTGGAATTAACTTATTGGAAGATCCTGATAAATCTCGTAAGTTAATTTTCCCAACCACACACAAATCCGTTCGTATTTTAATCTTACGTGCTTCTGATGTGCCAACCTATGTGGAAAATGGCGCAGCGGATATTGGTGTAGCGGGTAAAGATGTGTTGATGGAACATGGCGCTCAAAATGTCTATGAACCATTGGATTTAAAGATTGCCAACTGTAAATTAATGACAGCTGGTAAAGTCGGTATGGTTCGCCCTAAAGGACGTTTAAAAATTGCCACCAAGTATGTAAATTTAACCCGTCAATATTATGCGAGCTTAGGTGAGCAAGTTGATGTGATTAAGCTTTACGGCTCAATGGAATTAGCCCCATTGGTTGGTTTGGGTGATTATATTGTCGATGTGGTAGATACAGGGAATACTTTGCGTGCCAATGGTCTAGAGCCTTTGGAAGAAATCTGTAAAGTATCTTCACGTTTAATTGTCAATAAAGCCAGCTTTAAGCGTAAGCAAACATTATTAAATCCAATTCTTACTCAACTTGAAAAAGCAGTAGAAGAACGTCAAAAGAGCAATTAATTCATTCATGTTTGTTCGATAAAGATACCGTCTAATTTTAGGCGGTTTTTTTATGCAATTTATGTTAAAAAATAACCATCCATGATTTAAAAAAAAGAGTTTATGAAAACACCTCAACAGCGCAAAGAACAGTCGATTTTAAAACTTAAAAAGTATTCAATTCCTTATATTGATTGGTTACCTGTGATCGAAGCTGCTGAAGACGTGCAAGCGCGCAGTGCAGAACAGATTGCAAAACGCGCGATTGCTTGTTTGTGGGTGATTCAAGTCGCTTGTGATCTGAATAATGATCAATATGATGATGAAACACAGCTATTTGTATTTGATATTTTGAAGAAAATGCAGGTGCTAGATGCTTTAACCGATAAAGAACAGGCAATTTTAAAGCGTGAGGCTTCAGCACAAGATATCATCAATATGGTGTGGAAATATGAAGCCTATTGGGTATTGTTATGGGCTTTGGGGATTGTGGATGAGTTGAGTTATCCAGCAGATATCGTTGATTGTGATTTTGCCATTCAGGCTGTATCGTCGTGCGATAGCTTTGCAGAATTTATGGCTAAAGTCCAGTTGCGGGATAGCGAAGAAATTTTAGATCAGGCTGATTTAATTTATCGTTATGATTGGGCATGTGTAAATGCGCGTTTAAAGCAACAGGATGCACCTGAAAATTTAAATTCATCTATTGTTGTGGAACGGCATGGTGCATTGAACTGGCTGATTCAGGCAGATAGTGATTGGGATCACCCAGATGTGAGCACCTAAATAAAAGTTTGCTGTGTCAAAAGTGATTTGCAATCAAACTTTCCTATTAAAGTAAGTTGAAATGTTGCGGTGATGTTGCCCACAAGATACTCAAAACAAGGTAAACTAAATCTTTCCTAAACAACCTTGTGGGTAAATTGATGCGACGTTTATCGACTCAAGAGCAGAACTTTAAACAAGTCTTTGCTGACTTGTTAGCTTTTGAAACAGTGAGTGATCCTGAGCTTTTAAAAACAGTAGAGCAAATTATTGCAGATGTACGCCAACATGGCGATGCACATGTACTTAAACTCACTCAACAGTTCGATCGACATCCAGCGCATCAATTTTCAGATTTAGAACTGACACAAGAACAACTTAAAGTTGCATTTGAGGGGTTAACCGTAGAAGTACGTGAAGCTTTGGAATTGGCGGCCAATCGGGTTCGCTCATTCCATCAGGCGCAAAAACAAGACGGTTGGTCTTATGTGGACGAATTAGGAAATACTCTGGGTCAAAAAGTCACCCCTTTAGACCGTGTTGGTATTTACGTTCCAGGTGGTTTAGCTTCTTATCCGTCCTCTGTGCTGATGAATGCTTTACCTGCGCATGTGGCTGGGGTAGCAGAAATTATTATGGTGGTACCTGCGCCAAATGGTGATTTAAATCCTTTGGTATTGGCAGCTGCTTATTTAGCAGGTGTAAGTCGTGTGTTTACGATTGGCGGTGCGCAAGCAGTTGCCGCGCTGGCTTATGGAACAGAAACAATTCCAGCAGTGGATAAAATTACAGGGCCAGGTAACCGTTTCGTTGCTGCGGCAAAACGTGCTGTTTTTGGTCAAGTCGGTATTGACATGATTGCAGGGCCTTCAGAAATTTTGGTTTATGCAGAAGGTCATAATGACCCGAAATGGTTGGCGATGGATGTTTTGTCACAAGCTGAACATGATACGGTTGCGCAAGCGATTTTTATTACGCCTGATGAACAGCTGTTAAATGATGTCGAGCAAGCCATTGAGGAACATTTGGCTGCACTACCCAAAGCTGAAATTGCACGAACTTCGATTGCAAATCGTGGTGCTTTGGTCTTGGTTAAAGATCGCCAAGAAGCCATTGATTTGATTAATCAAGTTGCGCCTGAGCATTTGGAATTGTGCTTAGATGACGCTGAGCTGATGTCAGAAAGTATTCGGCATGCAGGTGCAATCTTTATGGGGCGCTATACACCAGAAGCGATTGGTGATTATTGTGCAGGACCTAATCATGTCTTACCTACTTCTGGTACAGCACGCTTTTCGTCACCTTTGGGTGTTTATGATTTTCAAAAACGTTCAAGTTTGATTATGTGTTCTGAGCAAGGGGTAAAATCGCTTGCCAAGGCCGCAGATATTCTTGCACAACAAGAAAATTTAGATGCGCATGCCCGATCAGCAAGATATCGTTATCAGTAATTCACCAATGGCCCAATATCCGTAAAAATCCTTCTCCCTTAGGGAGAGGGTGTGGATGAGGGTGTAAAAATTTAACTGACTTAGTTTGGAGATTCTATCGAAATACCCAAACCCTCTCCTAGAGTGAGAGCGCTTATATAAAGTAAGTCAAGTGAGAAAAAATACGAGATAAAAATGCCAAATATTAGCCCTGAGCAAATGCGTTTTTGGAGTCCTGAAGTACGTGAGTTAGAACCGTATGTCCCAGGTGAGCAGCCTAAAATCCAAAACTTATTAAAACTGAATACCAATGAAAACCCATATCCACCATCGCCAAAAGTGGTTGCAGCGGTTCAGTCTGTACTTATAGATTCAGCAGATGTATTGCGACTTTATCCAGATCCAGATGCATCGGCACTCAAATACGCGATTGCGAAACAACAACATGTAGATGTCGCAAATGTCTTTGTTGGTAATGGTTCGGATGAGGTTTTAGCCCATATTTTTAAAGCATTTTTTGTTCAAGATAAGCCGATTCTATACCCAGATATTACCTATAGCTTTTATCCTGTTTATAGTCAGTTTTTTGGAATTTCAACCCAAACTAAAATCTTGCCGTTAAATGATGCTTTTGAAATTGACGTGGCTGATTATAAGCAGCCGAATGGTGGGATTATCATTACCAACCCTAATGCGCCAACCAGTATTGCATTGGGGCTGTCGGCAATTGAACAGGTCCTGCAAGCTAACCCTGATTCGGTGGTTGTGATTGATGAAGCATATGTGGATTTTGGTGCTGAGTCAGCTGTGAGTCTGGTTGAGAAATACGAAAACTTAGTGGTTTGCCAAACGACTTCAAAATCGCGTTCTTTGGCGGGTTTACGCGTTGGTTTTGCAATTGCACAGCCACATTTGATTGCCGCATTGGAAGCTGTTAAAAATAGTTTTAACTCCTATCCAATTGATCGTTTTGCAATAGCTGCAGCTGTCGCATCATTTGAAGATCAAGAATACTTTGTAGCACAATGTCAAAAAGTCATTGTAAGTCGCGACAAACTGGTTGCAGATTTAGCGGCGCTTGGGTTTAAAGTATTACCATCTTCAGCTAACTTTATTTTTGCGTGTTTACCCTCAAAAGATGCTGGTGAATTGGCGAAAGCCTTGCGTGAACGTGGCATTATTGTTCGATATTTTAATAAGCCACGTATTGATCAATTCTTACGTATCACTATTGGTACAGATGAACAAAATCAACGCCTTGTTGATACGTTAAAACATGAGATTTTAGTCTAGGATTCATGTTGAGGTTGATGCCATGTATTGAGTAAGTCAAGCATGGCAGCAACTTTATCAAAACATTCCTGATATTCTGCATCACAATCTGAAGCAATAGTAATTCCACCGCCTGCCCACAATGATACTTCATCTTGATATTTTTGAATTGAACGAATCAAAATGTTCCAAGAACCGGTTCCATCAAAATTAAAATAGCCCAGTGAACCACAATAAGCACCTCTTGGTGCACTTTCGAGTTCTTCAATAATTTGCATCGCACGAATTTTGGGTGCACCAGTAATTGAACCACCCGGCAATGCTGTAAATAAGATCTCAAATGGATTGACATCTGGCTTTAAAGTGGCAGTCACCTCACTCACCATATGATGTACTTGGTTAAAAGATTCAATATTAAACAATTTTGGGGTTTTTACTGAGCCAGTTTCAGCATAGACACTGAGATCATTGCGTAATAAGTCCACAATCATGACATTCTCTGCTTGATCTTTTTTAGACTGAATCAAAGCATTTTTTGATTGTGCATCTAAAGTTGGATCGTCATAACGTGGCATTGTTCCTTTAATGGGTTTGGTGATAATTTTACGCTCAGCTTCGAAATCAATAAATAACTCAGGTGAGCAACTCAGTAATTCAAAATCATTGATTTTTAAATAACCCGAATAGGGGGCATCTGTGAGTGTCCAAAACTTTTCGGCAGTATCTAAAAGTAAACCGTGTGCTTTTGCAGTGAATTCTTGAGTTAAATTAATTTGATAGCAGTCACCCGCTTTAATATATTCTTGAACTTGTGTAAATGCATGATCATATTGTGGCTTTGTCCACGTCGCAGTACAGTTTGATAAAAGTTTAAAGCTTTGATTCTGGGTGACTGGTGTGGTTAATAAATCTTGTATAAAGTTGAAAAACTCTTCTGCACAGGCTTCTAAACTATAAAAAAAGAATTGCTCATTTTCTTGTTTGATAAATGTTTTATAAATACCCATGTAAAAATTGGGCTGAGATTTGCTTTGAGCATCAACATATTGCTGACTGGCATAGTTATAGTCAATAAAACCCATATATCCACCCTGAAAACTGTGCTGTTTCGGGGCTGATTGAGCGGTGAAGTTAAAGAAGTGTTTTAAATGAGGATCGCTTTTATCTTTTTGATAATGGGTAAAATGATTTCTGGTATAACGATAAAGTTGTTGCTGGGTTGAGATACAGTATTGTTCAGGTGAAAAAGCAACAATGTCTTCGCCCGCGTTTTTTAAATAGATACAACCGAATAATGAGTCAAGACGGTGTAATAAATCTGCAGTGCTATTTGATGGAAAATCTAATAACTTCCGAAACATAGGGAGGTTTAACTCAAGCGCAAAAAGGGTTTGTAAGGCACTATTCTACCTGAAAATAGCACTTATAAAAGTGTTTACCGTTTATCGGTTTAATTGGGTTTTTGATAAACAGCAGTTGAACAAAAAGTAACATACCGTTAATTTAAAAGGGCAAAACGGACTACTCAAGGATTGGTGTTCTAAGTTGTAAAACAACTAAAAACAACAGGGAACTATGGAGAGTGGTTAAAAATGAAAAAAAATGCTCTTGGGAGAGTACAGATTATGAAATTATTTACTAAACTTGCTTTAGTTTCCGCAGTGGCTATGAGTTCAAACGCAATGGCGATGCAAGCAATGGATGATGCTGCGCTAAGTGCTACGACTGGTCAGGATGGTATCAGTATTGGTATCGATGCAGATAAAATTGAAATTGCAAAACTACATGTTTTTGATGGTGATGGTTTAGCTGCTACAGGTACTCCTGGTGTTACTGCTGGTTCTGGTGGTTCAGGCAAAGCAGGTGCAATTACTTTAAATAATGTGGTTGTAACTAAAACCGGTACAGGTAATTTAGCTGATTTGGTTATTGATACTGATGGTAGTGCTACCGCCGGTGCTACTGGTACACCATTCTTAAATGTCGCTGCTGCAATTAATGCATTAAAAATTGAGTTAGGCAAAATTGAAGTGAATAATGTTACAGGTTCAGCAGGTGCATATAAACCTGATGCTGGATCAGCTGAAATTTTAAGTGGCTTGACTGTGAATGTAGGTTCTACTACTGCAAATATTCAATTGGGTAATACACCTCAAGGTGCAATGATTAAACTGAATGGTTCGATGATTGGTGGTTTATCAATCAGTAACTTGGCCTTGAAAGATGCTTCTGGAGCAGGTGGTGGTTATATCGTACTGGGTGGCATAAAAGTGACTGACAGTGGTTCAGCTAATTTGGCTTTAGATGCTGATGTTGCGGTTACAACGAAAGGTTTGGCTGTAACTGCAATGAAAAGTACAACAGGTACAGATATTTACCTAACTAAAGTTGTATTGGGTGGTGGTAATGGCTTTGTTCCAGGTACGCCTGGAACCGCTGGTACAGGAACTGGTTCGGGTTCGATTGGTGATGTTGCGATTACAGGCATGAAATTCTTTAATGGCGGTTCAGCAACAGCAAATGGTGTAAAACTGTCGATTTCTGGTCACTAAGCCTAGAATTAAAATCTTAAAAAAGACGCATGCAAAGCATGCGTCTTTTTTTTACAAAAAAGCTGAGAAAAAGCGACAAAAGTTGAAAAAAAGACTGTTTTTTTTTTCAAAAACCGTTATCTTCATAATCACAGGGACGTAGAGTGTTCACTCTAAAAATAAAATCAGCACTTTAGGCAAAATACTGCCGACACTTGATAGTTAAAATTATGATAGAAATTACTTTAGGTTCGGCATTAATGTATTATTTTGCCAACCACGCCTTAGATGTGAAGCCCAAGCCAAAGGATGCGATTTACTACACTGAGCTTGCGGATTCCAGAGATAAATCATTTACACGTAATCATCGTGAAATGGTGCATGTTAAACCCGCCTTAGAAAACCAATTCCGTGGCATCGTACGTCAAGGATATGACTATAGCTGTGGTTCTGCTGCGTTAACAACATTGTTAAATGGCTATGTTGGGACAAATTTAACCGAACAGCAAACCATGGAAGGCTTATTACGGTTTGGAGAATACAACCGCATTATTGAGCGACGAAGTTTTTCATTGCTGGATATGAAGCGTTTTGTCGCTGCAATTGGATATGAAAGCGGTGGCTATAGAGGTGAGTTCACGGATTTAATCAATCAAAATCAACCGGTGATTGTGCCAATTTCTTATGCGGGTTTTAAACATTTTGTTGTGTTTAAAGCTTATAAAGATGGTCGTGTTTATGTGGCAGATCCAGCCTTGGGGAATATCAGTTTTGATCAAGAGCGATTTAAGCAAATTTGGGAAAATAACACCTTATTTGTGATCAATGCGCCAAAAGATCAACAACGTAACTTGTTGGCACTACAAGATGCAGATATGCGTCATGTCGATGATGCAACAATCAACCGTTATGCTTTAGTTGAAGCGCAATATTCAACAGATTATACCAATAAATTAGCAGATAAGGCTTCGACAATGCGTAAGGTGATTGACCAAGATACCAAGTCTGCAACATACAATCAGCCAATTACATCTTATATGCGACTCTATTATAAACGTAAGTAAAAGATGGATTAAAAAATTACATAACTGAATTGGAATTTTTGGAATAGGAAGAATATGAATAATCAATGGATGAAACGGACTTTACTTGCAGTGAGTATTCAGTTTGCAATTGGAAGTTTATATGCAGCTGAAACAGAGGCAAGTGCGGATGTAGTAGCAGATCAGGCTGCGAGTACAGACAATGCCAGTTCTGCAACCAGCAGTCAAACAGCTCCAGTTGCAGATGTTGCACAGGCTACAGAAGATGTCAAAATTAATAAAGATGAAACAAAATCTTTAGCACCTAAACCAGGTACACAAGCTGCAGAAGCATTGCAGAAGAAAGAAGGTGATGCTTCTCAAGAAACCAATTTACAAGAAGTTTTTACATCCAATGAACGTCAATACTCTTTAATTAAAAAGGGTGAGTTCTCAACTTTTTATGATTTAGATTATTCTTACTATCGTGATTCGCAATTAAATTTAGGAATTAACGAAGGCACAGCTTATCAACTTCGTGTTGATGAAGATGCAAGTCATACCATTAGTAATACTTTTACTGCACAGTACGGGATACGTGATAATTTAACCTTTACCGCATCTATTCCATTTATTGCTAAATCAGATAGCTTAAAAGATGCCACGGCTGCGGGCCTAGGGGATATTAACTTTGGTGCACGTTGGGAACCGTTCCCGCTGAAAGCAGGGCGTTTACCACTTATTTTATTTGGTAGTTTATCTACTAAGACTGGTGATAGTCCATATGAGATAAACCCAGAAAAAGACCTTTCAACGGGTAAAGGCTATTATTCTGTAGGTGTTGGCGCAAGTACCCGTAAATATATCGATCCTGTTGTACTGTTTGCATCGGTCTCTGCCAATTATGGATTTAAAGAAACTGGCTTAAATCAAGTGCGTGGTGGGGGCAATGCCAATGGTCAAGGTGGTGATCAGACCTATCAGCGCGTTTTAGAAGAGTTTGATCCTGGTATGACCGGTGGTTTCTCTTTTGGTTTTGCTTATTCATTTAACTATGATGTTTCGATGACCATGTCATACCAACAATCATTTAATATGAATACTTCGTTTAAGTATAGACCTACAGCGGGACTTGCAGATTCATATAAAGCAGCTGACCAATCTAGCGGGATGTTTTCCATTGCTCTAGGGGTGCGTGTCAATCCAGATACGATTGTCAATGGTACATTGGGGATCGGCTTAACTGAAGACTCACCAGATATTTCGCTTGGTCTATCTTTCCCATTGGATATTTTAGGCTTTGGTAAGAAGAAAGCGAACTAAAGGAGTGTAAAGTATGAAAAACATACGTTTGCGCCCATTAGTTACAGCGATTTTATTAACAGGGTGTTCAACTCAAGTATTTGCAGCGTTAGGACTTAACCTATCGGTTGATATACGCTCACTAACCATGGGGAATGCAGTAACTGCCGATCCACCTGGAATTAGTGCGATTCATTTTAACCCCGCAGCATTAACGAAACTCAAAGGCTTACAAACTGACGTACAAGGGATTGTTGCAAACTTTGATATACAACGTGAATTTTCTGCGCCACCTGGTTATAACGTATTTGGTTATTCTGATGACCCATTGATCTGTAATGATGCACCAGACAATCCTTCGGGGCTTTGTACAGATTATAAAGATTCAGTGCGTGGCGATGTAGAGTATGCAAGTTTATATATTCCCATTCTAAAAAAAGTCGTGGATTTGGGACCTGGCTGGCCAGTGTTAGCGCCAACGGGAGGGATTTCTTATAATCCTCCAGGTTCAAAATTGACCTATGCAACTGCTGTATATGCACCAATGGTGGCAGGTTTTGGCTCAGAGGATGGTAACCCAGGTAACTATATGGGGCAGCAAGTTGCCATTGAGCGTATAACCTATTTGTCTCCATCTATTGCATACCAAGTCAGCGATGAATTGTCTATTGGTGCTTCGATCGGGATGTCATATAACGCAATGGCATTAAAAACTGATCTACGATTTCCAAATGAAATGATCGGTGTTCTACGATTGATTGATGAGTCTGTTTGTGGGCCTTTCCGAAATAACTCGAATGTAATTACTGACCTTATATTATTTGGTATTTGTAATGCAGATGAGGGTATGAACCCATTTGGTCAATTCGGGAAAATGCAGGTCAGTCTTGAGCAGAGTTTAAGCCCAAGTTATAACTTAGGTTTGATGTGGGAGCCTACGGAAAACTTTGGTTTTGGTATGGTCTATCAAAGTTCCGCCAAAATGCGTATGAAAGGTAAATATTTTATCGACAATGCCAACGCACCACGCGAGCTTATAAAAGGCTTAAACTCTTCAGCAACAGGTCAGATTCTTGCGGCGATTTTAGGTTTTCCAGGCTATATTCCACCAACTGAATCAGGTTTGATTTCAATGGATTTGGAATATCCTGCTCATTTTCAAACCGGTATAAAATATAAAATTTTACCTGATTTACAGGTGAATTTTGATGTGGGCTGGACCGACTTTAAAGCATGGGAAAAGTTTCAGTTTGAATTTGATCGACAAATTTCAGCATTAAAAATTGCCAAATTATTATCCAATCAAGTCACAGATACCTCATTGGCTTTTCCACTCGGCTTTCAATCACCGTGGAGCTGGGGAATTGGTATTGAGTATTCAGCAAATGATCGTCTAAAACTTCGTGCTGGTTATGAACCTCGTGCTAGTGCGATCCCCGATGATAAACGGAATACCATGGTGCCGATTAACAATGCGCAATTATTTGGTTTAGGTTTAGGTTATCGTTTTGATGAAGATAGTGATATTGACTTATCGATCGGTTTCTTGCGTAGCCGAGATAATATTCCAGCAAACAGCAGTAGTTTGGCCAATAAAACAGGGGTGGATAACTTGTTACTCAACCCATATGCTGGTTTAAATGTAAAGACCAATACAAAAGTTACAATTCTAGGGCTTAACTACAGAACGAGATGGTAATGCGTTTGAATGTTGGAAAAAAAACAGTCGTAACTTCTTTGTGGCTAGCTTTAAGTTTTAGTCTAGCCACATCAATTTCTTATGCTGCCAATTTTTATACAATTATTGGCCCTGATGGACATCCGATGATTGTTCAGAAACCTGAAGTAGCTCCAAAAGTAGATGTAAAGCAAAAAAATAAACCAGTACAAGACGTTAAACCAATACAAGAAGTCAAACAAATACAAGAGACTCAAGCTGCCAAGCCTAATGTACCAGTAATAGAAGCTCCAGCCATCGTTAAACAAAGTCAAAAAGAGGGGGCGCCTAAAAATACGCCATCAGCGGTTACTACTGCTCAGCCTGCACGGCAATCCGCTTTAATGGAGCATAAAGCTAAAATTCAAAGCCCTGTTCAGATACCAGATCAGCCTTTAGCACCAGCGTCACAGACGATAGTACCTCAGCTTGTTGTGGAAAAACCTCCACAGCAGCCCGCTGATATTACTCAAAAAACCAATAAGGTTGAGAAACTAGAGAAAATAACGCCAGTAGACCAAACTGCGGTCAAGACCAATAAAGAAGTTGCCCCAAAAAGTACTCAAACGATAGAAGATCAGCATTTCACCGTTATTGATGGTGAACAATATGTCAATAATGAGTATTTAGAAGATCGTGAATTCAATTTAGAAGGTAAAAAAAGATTTTATATGACGCCTGAGATCGGCGCAGTGCATGGTCGTTATGAAACCGTCGAACGGCAAAAAGGTTTAAGTAAGAGCCTTTTAAATAGTATTCGTGGCAATTCAGAATCGAAAGAAAAAAAGCCAGTTGTTTTATCATCAAGCTACTTTCGTTTACCTAAAGATGAGGTTGTTCATAATTTAGAACAAGCGTGTTTTTCTGGTAAAAAAATAACTAAAGCAAAAGATTTATCCATAAAAAATCAAGAAGTTGGCTTGTGGCCAGTTGCACCAATCAAAGAGACTTTTGCTTATGAAGTCGTGAAATTAGATTCTCAAGTGCAAAATATTTTATTAACATCCTATGCATCTTCTTCAAAGCTTCAAAGTTATTATTGGCCTTTGGTGGTATTTTTAGATGGACAAGGTTGTGTCCTCGAAGGTGTAAGTGGTTTTAAAAATGAAGAATCCCACGACAATAATTTACAATATGCGGCTATGGAAGGCGTTTTAAGAAAACCTGATCAAGCTGTATATCTATTTTTAACACCACTATCCTCAGCATTAGATGTGGAAAATAAGCAATTAACAAATCATGGACAAATTAAGCTGAGTGTAATTCAGTAAGGATGAAGATATGAAAAAAAGATTATTCGCCCCTTTAGTTTTAACAAGTTTAGGCCTAGCACTCGCAGGGTGCGGTGGTGAAAGTGCAACAGTCAATGAAGACCCAAATAAAGGTATTCCAACCTATTCAAATGGTTGTGATGCAGATTCTACAGAAAAATGTTTAGGTTTTTATGTTGACTATCCAGTGGATGGTTTAAATTTTGATTGTAGTACAGATACCAGAAATCATTATGCGACTAAACTAGAAGGTGGTTTGGCACTTGGTGGCTGTTTAATTGGCGATAAAGCAAAATTTTATATAAAAGGTTCTCAATCGGAAAGAAAAATTGTTTTAGGTGATGTTGACTTAGCAAAAGTACGCCCTTTAAAAGTGCGTGGTCAACCTGCTGCAATTGGTTTGATTGATATTGCAACTGCTATGACAGGTAAAGAACCAACCAGTATGACCATGAGTGATGAGACATTTAAAGTAATGGTTGGATTGGTTCGCGTTTTCCAAGCGATTGGGTTGGAGCAGGATGCCAATCAGGTTGGCGATGTACAACCCCTTGAGTTAACAGATAATATTAAAAATAATTTAACAACAGTCAATGCAGATGTTGGGGTGGCTGATTTTATCAATGGTAGCTATGTTGAAAAATTAAAACCGTGGGTCAATATTGAAGCGGTTGATGAAGCTTCTGCAGTCGCGACTGCGCAACGCTTGGTTCAACAATCATTGGTAAATATTTATTCAACAAACTTCCTTATTTTCAGTGGTGCAAATGTTGATATTCAGGGCTTTACAGGTAAAAGTGAATTAAGCACCAAGAATGAATCTATCGCCAATATGTATTTAGTCACTGACCGTCAAGGTTATACCTCAGGTTATGCAATGCAATGGGTTGGTGTACCTCAAAAAGTAGAAGGCAGTACAATTGCTGACTCACTGTTAAAGTTTTTATTGCTCAATCAGGTTGTTCCACAAAAACTCAATGTAAATGGTCAACAAGGTTGGATCAATCCACTCACCCGTAAAATTACCTCTCCACTTGTATTTAAAAAAGATCAAAGTTCAACGGATAAACTTGAAATTTTTCAGGGCGCTTTGCTGAATAATACCAATGTCGCTGGTACTGAATATATGTATAAGCGAACAACGGGTGCAACTACGGCACCTGCGGATCCAACGATATATGGGAAATGGCGTCAAACTTTAAATGCTGATCAGCTTTCTGGTGGAATCGATATTTATAAAACCAATCCTGCCAATTATTTAGATCGAAAAGTTTTCCTCACTAAAAATACAGTAAAAGCTGGTGAAAAATACTATTTCCCACTGTATGCGAATATTACATTTGCTTTTGATAACAAAGAAGTTAATCCAAATACCCAAACACTCGGTATTGTGATTGATGAAAATGGAGATATCCGCACCAATTTAGGTAAAAATAGTGCGTTAAATTCAGATACATGTGCTGATGTAGATCCAAACACTTATATTGATAAAGAAACAGGGGTACAACAATATCGTATTGGTACTACGGGTACAGCTTATATAAATGGTAATGTTGAAAAGTCGATTACACTTCGTATGATTTTGGCCAATCCTGTATTTGGTAGTCTTGATGGTGCATTAGCCGGTTTAAATGAAACATTAGTTGTTCGACCAACCAGTGGTACATCTGCAGAAGAAATAGCCAACGCTTCAGTTTCCTCTGGCGGTATACGCTTAAACCTACAACGATTAATCAATGAGCAAAATACAAATAATGGTGTCAATATTACCAGTTGGGATGGGGATAAGACGATTACTGCAACATGGGTAAATTTGCATGCATTTTATCAGTCAGTTTATAACAATATAGAGGCCAATAAGGATAAGACCACTCCTGAGCAAAAAGAGCTAGCAAAGCGTTTATCAGGGACTTTAACTGTAAGCTTACCGCAGTGTTATACCATTAAAACCAAGTAATTTATCTTAATTAAAAAAGCCTCAATTCAAGTGATTTGAATTGAGGCTTTTTTTGTGCTCATATTTTTAATGCTCAACCATTGGTCGAAGCAATATCTATTTGTGATTATCCTGTCTGATCTAATCGGGTGCCTAATGTTTCAAGATGCATTGGAAAGGTATTGGTTTTACGGTCTTCAAAATAATGTCTTAATGTGCGTTCTACACTTGGGAAAGCTAAATCGTTCCAAGGAATCTCATGTTCTTCAAATAAACGACTTTCTATGGTTTCTTCACCAGCACCAAATACACCATCTTTTATTTGTGTTTTAAACAAAACATAAACTTGCCCAATACGTGGAATATTATACATGCAGTAAAGTTGTTCAATTTCAACCTCAGCTTCAGATTCTTCACGTGTTTCGCGTGCTGCACCTTGTTCCATGGTTTCAAAAAGTTCCATATAACCAGCAGGTAAGGTCCATAGTCCATAACGTGGTTCTATTGCACGGCGACATAGTAAAACTTTATTTTCCCAGATCGCCAAAGCACCACAAATCACTTTAGGGTTAACATAATGAATGGTGCCGCAGTGTGTACAAACTTTACGGATTTTTTGATCACCTAAAGGAATTTTTTCTATGGTTGGATGACCACAAGCACTGCAAAAACTCATAAGCTTCATTAAAAATGTGAGATAACTCAGCATAACTGAAAAATTCTACTTTCGCATCATTTATAGCCTTATCGATAAAATTTCCTATATGATAGAACGAGAACAAAAAAGATAGAGTGAGATCAATGAAGGATGATGAGCTAACCCAAGTGTTGCAAAATCGATTACGTTTTGGCAAAAGAACCTACCCGGCCAATGCCGCAGTACTGATTGCAATTACTCAAGAAGCTGATCCTAAAATTTTACTGACGAGACGCTCTGCCTACTTATCAAATCATGCAGGAGAAGTTTCCTTTCCAGGTGGAAAACGTGATCCAAATGATACCAGTAATATCGTTGTGGCTTTGCGAGAAGCATGGGAAGAAACCGCACTCAATCCCTTTGATGTCAAGCTGATTGGTGATTTACCCATGGAACGGGCGAAAAGTGGATTGACAGTAAAACCTGTAGTTGGATTAATTCCTCCAGATATTCAGTTGATTGCTCAGCCGAGTGAAATTGATCGTATATTCTATGCCCCGATTAAAAAAATGATGGAATCACAGCCTATTCCTTATGAGGTGCGTTTGGCACATCAATCGGTGTATTTTCCCAGTCTAAGAATTGAAAACGAAATCATTTGGGGGCTAACCGCCAGAATTCTGATTTCGTTATTTAAATATGGTTTGGATTATCAAAAAAACTGGCCATTTTTATTGAACTCGCCATCTTTTAAGTCACAGATATTCAATAAAAAATAATGTTGAAAAGCTATGATCAAAACCAATGCTCTTAAAATATCTCAAAGGAATGTAATACCATGATGTATAAATTTAAAGGTTTTGCGCCAAAAGCGTTGCATGCACCTTTTGATGGTTGGATTGCGGATAATGCGACGGTGATTGGTCAGGTCGAACTGGGGCAACACGTCAGTGTCTGGTTTGGTGCAGTCATTCGTGCTGACAATGCCAAAATTCATATTGGGAATTTTAGTAATGTTCAAGAAAATGCCGTTTTACATACAGATACAGGGATTGAATTAACCGTTGGTGATTATGTAACCATTGGGCATCAAGCCATGTTGCATGGTTGTACGATAGGCGATAACAGTCTAATTGGTATTAACGCCGTAGTTTTAAATCATGCTGTAATTGGTAAAAATTGTATCATCGGTGCAAATAGTTTGATTCCAGAAGGTAAAGTTATTCCCGATAATTCCTTGGTGGTGGGTTCACCGGGTAAAGTCGTGCGAAATTTGGATGAGAATGCGGAGAATTTATTAAAAATGAGTGCCTTGCACTATGCCTCTCATTACAAGAATTTTATTGATTTAGAAGAATTTAAATTTGATTAAAGTCGTGGTTTTAAAATTATCACTTAAATGCCAAGCACAATGTCTTGGCATTTTTATGGATTATTTTGGTCTAATGGATTTTATCTGACTGGCTTTATCTCTAAGTCCTCGCGCTATTGAAATGAGTGGAGTATCATAGGCAGCATTTTTAACACAGTAAGGTTGTGCATGAAATTGCTGGCATTGGAAACTGCCAATGAGCAGTGTTCCGTTTCGATTGTTGATGAAACTCAAACACTCTATTTTCAACTTGATACGCGAGCAAAAGCACAAACTCAAACCATTTTGCCGATGATTGAGCAAGGTTTTGAGCAAAATCAAATCTCCAGTAAAGACTTGACTGCAATTGCATTTAGCCGTGGGCCAGGTTCATTTAGTGGTGTACGTATCAATGCCGCAGTGACTCAAGCTTTAGCCTGGGCAAATGATATTCCTGTGATTCCAGTTTCAACCTTGCAAGCGTTGGCGCAAGCTGCTTATCAGCAAGCCCAATTGACTGAAGTCACCGCAGTTTTAGATGCACGTATGCAAGAAGTTTATATGGCAAGTTTTAAGCTTGACCAAAATAACATTATGCAACTTGTAGACGAAGAAAAATTATTAGACTATCAACACGCTGCAGAATATCAAAAATATACCTTGATCGGTTCAGGTTCAGCTTTGGTGAATGTAGAGGCAATCGCGTTTCAGCAGATTACTGCTTCTGCCAATGATATCGCCACAATTGCGCGTCAAAATGCACTGCAAAAGCAATGGTTCAGTGCAGAACAAGCTTTACCTGTATATTTACGTGATAATGCATGGAAGAAAATTCCAGAACAAGGTAAACGATAATCGTTTTTCGCTTTAATTTTTAGGATTTCACAATGGATCTTTTACTGCTACTCAAAGCAGCCATTATGGGTATTGTTGAAGGTATTACCGAATTCTTACCTATCTCAAGTACAGGGCATTTAATTCTTGCATCTGAGCTCATGAATTTCTGGACCAAAGAAAAGAGTGACTTATTTGTCGTTGCTATTCAAATGGGCGCAATCGCTGCGGTGATTTATGAGTATTGGGGCAAGCTTTGGGGCGCAGCAATCGGTCTATTTTCAGGTGAGCCGAAAGGGCGTCATCTTGGAGTCAGTATTATTGCAGCTTCTATTCCAATTATGCTGGTTGGCTTAACCTTTGGTGATATCGTAAAAGAGTTGTTGTTTAATGATATTTCTGTGGCGATTGGTTTAATCGTCGGTGGTTTAATCATTTGGTGGGTTGAAAAAAATCCACCAAAAGTCAATGCGGTTGAAGTGGAAAATATCTCGATTAAAGAAGCAATTTATATTGGTTTAATTCAGGTATTGGCGCTTATTCCAGGGACTTCACGTTCAGGTGCAACCATTATTGGTGGCATGATGCTGGGTGTATCGCGTAAGGCTGCAACCGAATTTTCGTTCTTCCTCGGTATACCTGTTATTGTTGGTGCAGGCTTATTAGATCTTTTTAAAAATTACCATATTTATGAAACAACTCAAGATTGGACCGTATTCTTTGTGGGGCTAATTGTTTCTTTTGTTTCTGCTTTAATTTTGATCCGTGTTTTGGTGGCTTATGTTTCTAAGCGTGATTTCATGGTCTTTGCTTGGTATCGTATTGCTTCAGGTTTGTTGATTTTATTGTTTGCATTAACAGGTTGGAAATTATGGTAAGCGAAATTCGCTTATTTACTGAATCCACATTTTTTGAGAAAGCACAGTCCTACCAAACTGTGCTTTCTTTACGTGGTGTCGTGGTAAACATTACAACGATTGAAAAACTCAATGCACGGTTTTTAAGACTGAATCCTGAACTTGCCTTGTGTGTTGATGAACAAGGGTTAAGCCTGTGTGCCAATGGCATGAAAATGCAGCCTGATTGGAAAGCTGAGATCCCACGTTTAAAACGTGCAACTTTAAAATCTGAAATGATTGCACGGGCATGTAATATTTCAGAAAAACCCAATTTAATTGATGCAACTGCTGGTCTAGGACATGACGCATTATTGATGGCACACTTAGGGGCGAAAGTAACCCTGATTGAACGTCATCCAATTTTATTTACCTTACTGGAAGATTCAAAAAAACAGCTGGAAAACGATCCGTTTTTAGCCAAAGTTGTTGAGCGTATTGATTTGGTTTTTTCTGATTCAGCTGAATATTTACAACAATTGATCATCACACATCAAATTGTCGATGTTGTTTATTTAGATCCGATGTTTCCGCAGCGGGATCAAAATCAGCAAGCCATTAAAAAACAGGCACAAGTGAAAAAGCAAATGCAGCTCTTACACATGCTTTTACCTGAAGATGGTGAAATGGATTTAGGCGATCATCTTTTAGTCTTAGCACGGCAAATTGCCAAGCGAGTTGTGGTAAAACGTCCTAGACTGGCTGTATTTTTAAATGATCAGGCAACCGATCATCAATGGCAAGGTGATGCTTGTCGTTTTGATGCCTATTTTAACAGCAATCTTATTGAGTAATTTGGTAACTGTTTCAATAATAGTCGAATTATTGATATATAGTTAAATCAAACATTGATAATTTTTTAGCCAAGCCTAAACTAGATAGGCTGATTGAAGCCACTGCCTTAACAGAATCTTTATGATAGATCTTAAACCCTCGATTAACTTTTGGCATGATTTGAAAAGTAACCAACGTGCAGGGATTTGGTTATTCTTAGGTTCGCGAAAGTCTTTACAAATTGTTCGTCCATCGATTCTTCAATTGATTTTTTGGGGACTGTTGGGTGCAGGTGCAAATACACTATTTAGCTGGTTAGTTGCCGGTGATGGTGGTGTTTTTAATCGACAAGGTCTAGTCAGCTACGCATTGTGGCCTTTTATTGCCTTGATTGTGGGGATTTTCCTATCACAACGGACCAATAATCCGCGTTTGATGTTGGTTCCAGCACTGTTATGGCTGGTACTTGATACGCACATCATGTTGTTTCAATGTTTGCTGCAATATTTAGGCAATCAAGATCTGCTGCCTTATTTCACTTATGATGTGATCCCACTGCTGTTTTTTGCTTTGTTTATTTGGCAAAGCCTTGCTGTGGTGTGGGTATTTTCAAGAGAATTACAATGGCCGTGGTGGGAACGTGCCTTGATCATGTTTGCGACTGTAGCCACTTTGTTTACTTGGCAGGTTTCGATTAAGGAACAGCCGATTTGGAAAGTAGAAGAGGTTCCTCCAAGTATTAGCGAAAGTGCTTTTTATGCACAAAGTCATTTACTCAATAAAGCCTTGGAACAGGTGCAGTTTGGCGAGTTTGCACAAACGCATTGGTATTTTTTAGGCGTTGCTGGTGCAAGTTATCAAGACGTGTTTAAATTTGAAATTGATCGAATTAAAGAACAATTTGATACCCGTTTTGGAACCTTTGGACGCTCTGTTGAGTTGGTCAATAATCCACAAAGCATTAAAGATACACCAATTGCTTCTAGAACCAGTATAGATCTGGCTTTACGCCGTATTGGTCAACAAATGAATCGCGAAAGTGATGTATTGTTTCTTTATATGACTTCTCATGGCTTGCCTAATCGTTTTGAACTCGAAAATGAACCGATTAATTTGGATGATGTTGATCCAAAATGGTTAAGAGAAACCCTCGATAAATCAGGTATTCGCTGGAAAGTGATTGTGATTTCAGCCTGTTATTCAGGTAGCTTTGTTTCAGCACTCCAATCACCAGATACTTTGATTATTACTGCTTCTGCAGCAGATCGCGCCTCATTTGGTTGTTCAAATGAAGCTGATTATACTTATTTTGGCCGTGCTTTCTTTGATCAGGCAATGCGTGAACAAGGTTCTCTCAAAGCTGCATTTAAAGAAGCGACTGAAACAGTTGCGAAATGGGAAAATGCACAAGGCTTTGATCCATCTGAACCGCAATGGGTGATTGGGAAAAATATGGAAATGATGTTACCGCAGTTGGAACAACATTTATTTCCACAACAAGGCGTTATTACTACTGCGCAAACCCAAAATGTAAAACTGGATACACAACAAAAACCATGATAAATAACGGCGCTTTAAATGCGAAAGTAAAAGCGCTTTAATTTATATTGAGTTGAATCTGTTGATGTTATAAGACGGTAGCCCTAAACAATTTAAAGATCAAAATGTGGAGCGATGCGCTGATGGAACTTTTAAGTAAAAATATCTGTTTTGATGGTGAACAAAGAATTTATCAAATTCAGTCAAATTATTTAAAAGGGGCAACGAAGTTTGCGACATATCTTCCGCCTCAAGCATTAAAAGGGCAGAAATGTCCTGCATTATTCTATTTAGCGGGACTGACCTGTACGGAAGAAACCTTTATTATCAAAGCGCATGCACAGCGCTTAGCATCTCAGCTTGGTCTAATTTTGATCGCACCAGATACATCACCTCGTGGTGAACAGGTTGCACAAGGCGATTCATGGGATTTGGGGCAGGGTGCGGGATTCTATCTCAATGCAACTCAAGCACCTTGGGCTGAACATTTTCAGATGGAAAGTTATATTGTAGATGAACTTTATCCATTGCTAATAAAAAGCTTACCGATTCAATCTGAAGCTGTGGGAATCTTTGGTCATAGTATGGGCGGGCATGGGGCATTAACACTGGCTTGGAAATATCCAAATTATTTTAAATCAGTATCAGCATTTGCCCCGATTTGTGCACCGACAGAATGCCCTTGGGGTGAAAAAGCCTTTTCACATTATTTAGGCGCTGATCAGTCTGAATGGGCAAAGCATGATGCGACCCAATTACTGCTTTCTAAAGGTCAGTTATTTGACGAAGTACTTATCGATCAAGGTATAAAAGATCAGTTTTATAGCCAATTGAACCCTGAGAAATACCAACAAGCCTGTCATAAAGTTGGGCAAAAACTCACATTAAGATTTCATGAAGGTTATGATCACGGTTATTATTTCATCCAAAGTTTTATTGATGACCATTTACAATTTCATGCCTTGCAACTACAGAAATAATTGAATCGTCTAACAAAAATTGGATTTTGAGTAAAAGTAAATCATTGTTTGCTTTTACTCTATTTCTTTCAGTGCAGAAAAAATATAAACTGCTTTTTGAGGTTTTTTATTTCATATCATTTTAGATTGTCATCAAATAATTTGAATAAAGAGAAGAATATGCAAGAACAAATACCGCCTCCATTTCCGAGTCATTTGAGTTTGGAAAAAGGCGCTACACCACCAGAAATACAGCAGCCCGCAGACCAGCAATATCCTAGAATTCATCGTTTTAAATTTCACGGTGATGCGATGGAATATTTTGGTATATGGATTGTGAATATCTTATTGACCATCATTACCTTAAGTTTGTACGCGCCTTGGGCGAAAGTACGTCGTTTACGTTATTTTTATGGCAATACTGAATTCTTTAAAAGACGTTTTGACTTTACTGGTATCCCCACCAAGATTTTAGTTGGACGTTTGATTGCATTGGGTATTTATGTCGCCTTTTCAATCTCCTCACAATATTCCATGATTGCGACGGTGGTTGGTTTAGTGGTGCTGTATGCAGCAGTACCATGGCTGATTCGGGCAACAATGCGCTTTACCGCAAGAAACAGTAAATTCGGCAACAGTCGCTTTTATTTTGCGGGAACCACAAAAGAATCCTATAAAGTCTTTTTTCTCAGTATCTTAATTTATATTTTTAGTTTAGGGATATTTGCTCCTGTTGCGATCTGGTTGTATAAAAAATACTACATCGATCATTTATATGCAGGGCAGTTGGATTTTAAATTGAATGCTGATTGGTCAGCTTATATGGCGGCAGTTTACATTCCAATTTTTATGTCTTTTGGAATCATGCTGGCATTTGGCATTATTTATTTCGGTATTATCGGTTTTATTGCAGGGTATACGCCAAACTTTTTTATCTTTGGTGTCTTTGCGATGTACGCTGTGGCAGGATTGTTTATTTATCCATTGATCGCAGCACGTATTTTTATTACCACATGGAACAATACAACGGTTGGAAGCAGTCAATTTAAAACAGATTGTAATCAATGGCGTTATGCATGGATTGTGGCATCAAATTGGCTGGTTAAAATATTAAGTATTGGTTTAATGTCTGCATGGGCGGCAATTCGTATTCACAAATATCAAGTTGATTCGATGAGTTTAATTTTGCATGATGATCCAGATCAAATGATGAATCTTGCACAGCAAGAGCAAAGTGCTTTAGCTGAAGAAATTAGTGACATCTTCGACATTGATGTTTCTTTATAATGATATGAGTTGAATAATTTATGTCACGACCAATAGAAGTCATTTTCTATGATGGTGTGGTGTCTAAACCACACCATGCCCAACTTTCCGCTCAATCTGAGTCCGAGGTATTGATTCAGTATGGTGAACGTTTAGAACATCAACGTCGTTATGCATATCGCGATATGGAGTTAATTGGCGCACTGGGGCAATTAAATCCAGCAATTGAGCTTAAAGATGATGCACGGATTGAATTTCAGGGGGCTTTACCAGAATGGTTTAATTTTGGGACTAAAAATGTTCAGCATTCGATCTGGAAATTAGAACGTTCTCCAAGTTTAATTGTATTCAGTATCATCTTTGTGGTGGCTTTTGTTTTTGCTTTAGTAAAATGGGGTGTTCCAGCAGCATCACATTATGTTGCTTTTCAGCTGCCTGAAAATAGTTTGAATAAATTAGGCGATGAAGCAGAAAAATATGTATTGAACAATTGGACTAATCCTAGTCATTTGGCACAGGGTCAAAAAGATCAAATTTCCAAGCAATATCTAAGTACTATCGCTGAAGGCAGACCAGCAAAATTGGTCTTCCGTGAAGGTGGGCGATTGGGCGCTAATGCAGTGGCTTTACCTAACAATACGATTATTATCACCGATGAACTGATTGAAATGGCGCATAGTGATCAAGAGATTTTAGGTGTATTGGCACATGAGCAAGGGCATTTGGTGGAACGGCATAGCTTACAACAAGGCTTGACCAGTTTGGGGTTGAGTGTGTTGTATATTGCCATGACGGGAGACAGCTCAGACCTATTGACCTCGTTACCTGCCGCGATGATTGGTGCAAATTATTCACGCAAATTTGAAGCTGAGGCGGATATGTATGCGCTGAAATTGATGGATCGTAAAGGCATTGAAGTGTCTCATTTTGCGAATTTCTTACAACGCTTAAGTGATGAAACTGCATTGGAAGAAAAACCAAAGCAGGCAGGCAAAACGGCTGAAGCTGATAAAAAAGCTGACCCAAATAAAAAACAACCTCAAAATGAGTCTAGTGAAAAAGAGAGCTCTTTAGAGATTTTTGATGCCTTGTCTTCACATCCTGCAACTGAAGAACGCATTAAAATGGTTCGTGATTTTGAGAAAAAACAACAGGCTAAACCTTAAACAGTATAGATAAGCGATGTTTATCTATAGATTGTGCAAGGTGGCGGTGACTGGATCTAGGGCTTAATGAAGCCCTTTATTTTTGTATTGTTCTCAAAAGATCAGATTATTCGTTAAAACCCATATCATCAAGTAATAGACAGTCGTTGATTCAACCAGATGATTGCTATGACCTGATAAATGAGCAAGATAAGTAAAACTGTTGCTTTTTAAAACAACCCAATAGGGTAAGTTTGTTATAATGGGAAAAATTTTTATCTTTGCCAGGTTGTTTCATGTCCAAGCCATATCTGATTGCACCTTCAATTTTATCTGCTGATTTTGCCCGTCTGGGTGAAGATGTGGAAAATGTATTGGCAGCTGGTGCAGATGTTGTCCATTTTGATGTCATGGATAACCACTATGTGCCAAACCTAACTTTTGGTGCGGGTATATGTAAGGCATTAAAGAAATATGGGATCAAAGCCCCGATTGATGTGCATCTTATGGTTTCACCTGTTGATCGTATGATTGGTGATTTCTTAGAAGCAGGCGCAGATATTATTACTTTTCATCCTGAAGCAACGCATCATATCGACCGTTCATTGCAATTGATTAAAGATGGTGGTGCTAAAGCAGGTTTGGTGTTTAATCCAGCAACACCTTTGCATTATCTCGACTATGTTTTAGATAAAGTAGATCAAGTGCTTTTAATGAGTGTAAACCCTGGCTTTGGCGGACAAAAATTTATTCCTACCACTTTGGATAAATTACGTGAGGCGCGTAAAATTATTGATGCTTCAGGTCGTGACATTCGTTTAGAAATTGATGGCGGTGTTGGCCCAGCAAATATCCGTGAAATTGCTGAAGCAGGAGCTGATATGTTTGTTGCTGGTTCGGCGATTTTTAGTAAACCTGATTATCAAGCTGTGATTAACGAAATGCGTGCTGAATTAGCAAAAGTTGGACAAGTTTCGGCTTAAACTTTTCCACAAATGTATTGTGTGAATTGTGGATAACTTTGATGATAACTATATGGATAACCATGTTGATAAGCATATGGATAAGCTGGGTATAGATTAATCAAAGCGTGATCAATCGTTTATCATACATGCAATTTCTGTTTAAAAAGAGCCCAAATGGGCTCTTTTGTTATAAAAATCATCCGCTATTCATCGATTTAATTATTCATTTTTTATTCAAAGTGCAGTTGATGCAAAATTATTCAGTGATATTGGCAATCTTTCCGCACGATATTTGCCAAACTCGTCATTATTGGCTATGCTCTTAGCTTCATCATAGATTAAAACATAGGTTTTAGTTTTGTTTAGACAACTGCACAAACGGCTTTGGTTTGTTTGTCTTATGGTTTTTGCCATAGGCTGGAGCAGTGTGTCTATTGCATCTGTAAATGTGATGCAACATGAGCAAATGATGAATTCATCACTTTTAGATGAACATCAATCGATAATGAAAAACAGTGCTGTACAAGAAATGAAACAACACTGTGCCGATATACAACAAAAACAAAATGATCAAAACTCGCATCTCAATCATGAGCAACAGCTGCAAAATCTAAAAGATTGCCATAATCAACAGGTTCAATCTCAAGATACGCAGCAGAGCAAATGCCCAGATTGTGCTGCATTCTCATGCCAATCTTCAGTGGTTTGGTTCAATCCTGATATTCCCAAATTGATTGCACCCGATCATCTGCACAATACTCAAGCCTATCAAATCAATTACCAAGCTCAGCACCTCGCAGGGCATTGGCAAGAAATCTTACGTCCTCCAAAAGCTTAATCTGATTTTAGACACTTTTTTATTCAAAGTTGCTTGTTAAAATTTAGGTTAAGTTATGTTTATTCAGTTATCTCAAAAGCGATTAGCTCAAAGCTTGGTTGCGACATTGTGCTTGGTTTCCTCAACTTGGGGAATTGCCGCAATCAAAGAATATCAACTCAGCATTGATGAAGGAATCGTCAATGTAACAGGTAAACCGGTAAAACGAATTACTGTAAATGGCCAGTTTCCCGCACCACTTTTAGAATTTGAAGAAGGTGATGAAGCGGTGATTCGAGTTAAAAATAATTTAAAGAATCAGGATTCATCGATCCATTGGCATGGCCTATTATTGCCCGGCATTATGGATGGTGTACCTGGCTTTAATGGTTATAACGGGATCAAACCCAACGAAGAATTTATCTATAAGTTCAAAGTTCGTCAGAGTGGAACCTATTGGTATCATGCCCATTCGAAAGGCCAAGAACAGGATGGTTTATATGGTTCGTTAGTGATTTATCCAAAGAATAAAAAACCGCTGGCAGCGCATGAACGCACAGATCGTGATTATGTGGTGATGTTGTCGGATTTTCATGAGCAAACCAGTGACCAGATCCAAAAAAATCTAAAGGTTTCCGCAGAATATTATCAAAATCGACGTGAAACCTTAGGGGATCTTTGGAAACAGTTACAACGTGATGGTCTAAAAGCAACGTGGTCTGATCGCAAAATGTGGAATCAGATGCGTATGTTAAAAACAGATATGTCAGATGTGACAGGTTATACCTTTCTTGTAAACGGAAAAACCCTTGAACAAAATTGGACAGGTCTGTTTAAGCCAAATGAAAAAGTTCGACTGCGCTTTGTGAATGCATCAGCAATGTCGTTCTTTGATGTACGTATCCCTCAGCTAAAAATGACAGTGGTCAGTGCCGATGGGCAGCCTCTAAAGCCAGTGGCTGTGGATGAATTTCGTATAGGTACTGCTGAAACCTATGATGTGATTGTTGAACCTAAAACCAATCATTATCAGATTGAGGCGGAGTCTATTGACCGTTCAGGATTTGCGATTGGAACACTCCACAATGAATTAACAACAAAAAGTGCTGCTATTCATATGCCT
Organism: Acinetobacter sp. CE-15; assembly: GCF_051059255.1. Taxonomy (NCBI): domain Bacteria; kingdom Pseudomonadati; phylum Pseudomonadota; class Gammaproteobacteria; order Moraxellales; family Moraxellaceae; genus Acinetobacter; species Acinetobacter sp. CE-15. The sequence continues at coordinate 828,216 of NZ_CP192737.1, forward strand.
GCTGCTCGTCCACGTGCTGTGCTGACTATGGAAGATATGGGAGGTCATGGTGGCGGAGGGATGGATCACTCCAAGATGAGTATGGGTGATATGTCAGGCATGGATCATTCAAAAATGAATGCTGACGATATGCAGGGTATGGATCATTCAAAAATGAATGCTAACGATATGCAAGGCATGGACCATTCAAAAATGAATGCCAACGATATGCAAGGCATGGACCATTCAAAAATGAATGCCAACGATATGCAAGGCACGGACCATTCAAAAATGAATGTCAACGATATGCAGGGTATGGATCATTCAAAAATGAATGCGGATGATACGCAAGCTATGGATCATTCACAGCATCGCAATTCATCGGCAGCGCAAAAAAATGACCAAGTGGTTTATGGTTGGGCAAATGCCTCGACACCGCAAGGAGATAAAGCACTGCAATACAGTGATTTAAAATCACTAACCCCACAACCTGATACTCGGGATGCCACCAGTGAATTGGTGATTCGCTTAGGCGGAACCATGGAACGTTATGTTTGGACGATTAATGGTAAAAAATTCAGTGATGCTGAACCACTCAAAGTGAAATACGGCGAACGTATTCGAATTAAATTTATCAATGACAGTATGATGGCGCATCCAATGCATTTACATGGCATGTTTATGCAACTGGAAAATGGTCAGCCTGCTGTGGATATGCCTAATAAACACACCATTGTTGTACCACCTGCAAAAACAGTTACAGCATTATTAACCGCTGATGAATTGGGTGAATGGGCAATCCATTGTCATTTGCTCTACCACATGAGTGCAGGGATGATGAATAAATTGATTGTTGCCAATGTGAGTGATGGCAAAGTGTCCACCCAGCCAGTTCAAACAACAAATACCACTCAAAAGGCTGAAGTGAAAGGAGACGAACATGCAAATCATTAATCTTTTTTCTAAATCAGTTCTGGCAAGTTCATTACTTATGCTGAGTGGTTTGGCTTTGGCCCATGAAGGGCATCAGATGCAAAGTGATGCGAGTATTGCGACAGACCCAACTGTAGTGACTGATCGTTCAAGCATGGATCATTCAAAAATGAATCAGTTGGATGAGCAAAGCAATGCTGTAGATCATACACAACATCAAGCGCTTACAACCACTACGGGAGAGGAAAGCATAGCTTCACATAGTACCCATGATCATCGTAAAGAACATGGTGCGCAGGTTTATCAGCGAGTGACTATTGATAATGCTTGGATGCTGGATGAAGATGGAAAAGGTACTTTAGATTCATCTTTAGAGTTACGCATAGGTACTGATGAAAATAAGTTATTCATTAAAGGGAGCTCCAGTAAGGCTGAATCAGACAAAATAGAATATGATCTAAGTGCCCTCTATAGCCGTAACATTGCTGATTTTTGGGATGTACAGGCGGGTGTGCGTTACAGTGATAATCCTGAACGAACCACTGATCAGGAACGTGTAGATGCGGCTTTGGGTTTACACGGCTTGGCGCAGTACTTTTTTGAAACAGATGCTTATCTGTATTTCGGACAGGACAGTCGGGTTGCATTTAGCCTAGAAACTGAACGTGATTTATTATTGACACAAAAGCTGATTTTAAAGCCTTATTTAGATTTAAATGTGGTCTTTAGCGATGATTCACGCTATGCCCAAAAAACAGGCCTAAACAGTATTAAAACAGGTTTAGAAACCCGTTATGAAATCACAAAAAAGGTGATGCCTTATGTAAGTGTGGCCTATGCATATTCTAAAGGTAACAAAGAGACAGCATGGCAAACTGCAACTAACTCCGAATCAGGTTGGTTATATGGTGCAGGTCTGCGTTTTAGATTCTAAGCTTTCGTTTTTCGTATAAAGCAAAAGGTCACTTCTTTGGGAGTGACCTTTTACGTTTCTGCAATGCCAGCAACACGTTCAAGCTGGTTATTTACAAATTTAAATTCCATTCCATGCTCTGTATCTAAATCATAGTGAATAGAGAGGGTTAAGGTATCGGGTGTACTCACACGCAAATTTAACATGGTCTGTATATAAGGATTATGAGATCCCACATCCTGAATATTCAATGCAGCCTCACCTGATTTTTCTGGATTTTCATAATAATGTGCATAAAGCTTTTGATAGCGTTCAAAAGCATGTTGCTGAATGGTCTGAATATGTTGTTCAATACTATTGATAAATAATTGGTAGGTTTTTGCAAAAGCGTTGAGTTGATGAAGATTGGGCGCTTCTTCGATTTCATCGCCATCTTCATCAAACTCTTCCCCTAAGAAAATCTCCCGATCAGCATTTTGATTAAAAAAACAATGTGAAAAAAATGTTTCTGAACTAAACCCAGCCCAGCTCGGGTGGATATCACCCCAATAATCATGTTTCATGGTTTTGATTCCTGATTTTTATATTTAGCATGCTTGATCATAAAGTAAGCCTCATGAAAAAAAATTATTCGAAATGTAAAAAAGGTCAAATTTTGTAAATTTTAATAAATTCCTCAACATGAGTTGATATAATTAGCGTTCTTCAGGAGGAACGACCTCCCTCAATTTGAGAAAAATCGTCAGGACGGCCTGATTCTAATTTAAATTTGGAGCTGGTCATGGCTTGGGTTTTTCTTATTTTCGCAGGTATCTTTGAAATCGTTTGGGCATATAGCATGAAATTGTCCGAAGGTTTTACAAAGCTTACACCAAGTATTGTCACCTTATTTTTCATGATTTTAAGCTTTGGTCTATTGGCATATGCGATGCGTACTTTGCCATTGGGAACTGCTTATACCATTTGGACTGGGATTGGAGCGATAGGCTCATTCTTGGTTGGTATTTTTATTTTGGGTGAACCTGCAACAGCAATGCGTATGTTCGCTGCTGTACTGATTGTTTCTGGCTTAGTTTTAATGAAACTTTCTTCGTCTTAATTTATTGAAATGTTTAAGTGCTATTTCTGTAGGAGGTAGCACTTTTTTTATGTGTAGTTCATGGTGTAATCAATAGTGGAAACACCCAATAGAAAATGGTGAATGTGTAATGGCATGGGTTTTATTGGCAGTTGCGGGTGTGCTTGAGGTGGTTTGGGCATATTTTATGAAGGTGTCTGATGGGTTTACCAAGCTGACACCGAGTATCTTGACCATCATCTTTATGATTGCAAGTTTTGCATTACTTTCTTATGCAATGAAAACATTACCACTTGGAACAGCTTATACCGTGTGGACAGGGATTGGTGCGATTGGTTCTTTTGCCGTCGGAATTTTCTTTTTAGGTGAAGCAGCTTCAGCGATGCGGATGTTGGCTGCTGTATTGATTATTTCAGGTCTTATTTTGATGAAATTATCTTCAAGCTAAGTTAAGCTGTTGGTGAGTTGGAAAGGGAATAAGGACATGCAACTTTCATTTATGGAAATGAGCTCCCCAGTCGGGATATTAAAATTAGTCGCCCACGATCATGCCTTGGTTGCAGTACTTTGGGAAAATGAAAATCCTAAACGGGTTCGTTTGGCTGAATTAATTAAAAACAATACACATCCAGTTTTGTTGGAGACGGCGAAACAATTGAATGAATATTTTCAAGGAAAAAGAACCCAGTTTGATTTACCGCTAGATTTTGCGGGGACTGAGTTTCAGCAGAAAGTTTGGCAAGCTTTATTGACGATTCCATTTGGTGAAACGCGGAGCTATAAAGAGATCGCAGAACAGATTGGAAATGTCAAAGCAGTTCGGGCAGTGGGCGCAGCGAATGGTAAAAATCCGATCTCTATTATTGCGCCATGTCATCGTGTGGTCGGGGCTGATGGTAAATTAGTGGGTTTTGCGGGTGGGTTGGATAATAAGGATATTCTTTTAAAAATTGAACAAGTGCCATAGACTCAACGCTATTCATTATTACATTACAATTTAAAATGATTGCACAAATTTTTGCACCATTGTTATCAAATCTAGGTTGGATCGTTTTACTTTTGGTTGCGATTACGCTGGTTAAATTATTTAAGCCCTTTTTAAAAGGGAAAATAGGTGAATTTGCTGTCAGCACCCATGTAAAACTCTATTTAGACAAAGAAAATTATATTTTATTGAATGATTGTACGCTGCCTGATGAGCAAAATCAGACCACCCAAATAGATCATATTTTATTAAGTCCTTATGGTATTTTTGTCATTGAAACAAAGAATTATAAAGGTTGGATATTTGGTGGCGAGCGTCAAAAGATTTGGACACAAAAGATTTATAAAAAGAGCTATAAGTTCCAAAATCCATTACATCAAAATTATAAGCACCAAAAAGTTTTAGAAAGTGTGCTTACAGATATTGTTGATTCCACTCAGATCCATTCAATCGTGGTTTTTATGCCTGATTGCGAATTTAAAACCCAAATGCCAAACAATGTCTTTCGTGGTGCAGGTTGGACAGATTATGTCAAACAATTTAAGCAAATCAACATTTCTCCAATGAAATTAAAACGTATTCAGTATCGTCTAGAGAAAGAAATTTTAGAAAAGTCGTGGAAAACCAATCGCCAACATATACAAAGCCTTAAAGATAAATATACTGAGAAATGAACATATTACTCATAATCAACATCATACTGATTAAATTATATTTTTGTATGATTGGATCCGTATCCTGTAACTGTGGCATTAAGATCAGCAGAGGATGGGGGGAAAATCACTCATCCGCAGCTTTAGACTTTAACCATTTCCATTGCCCATTTTTAAATTGGTAAGTGTCGATCCACCATCTTGCACCACCTCGACATGAGCTGGTCATTTGTTTCTTCTGGGTAATCAGTTTGAGATCCATTAATCCAGAACATTGTGCATGGCTAAAATCAAATTTTTCTTGGTCCAACACTTGATAATCTTTACTTTTAGGTCGATAGAGAAAAATATCAAAAATAGAATAAACCCCCATTCCCATATCAGGTGTAGACACAGCAATATCGGTATATCCATCAAAATTATAGTCTTGAAAATGAATCTGTCGTTTTCGTTCAAATGGTAATTCTGCAAGATCAAATGCTTGCTGTTTAGCCGCTGTTTGAATGATGAGTTGACCTGATTCGTCATCGCCATCTTTAAAAATAAAATGGGTTTTTTGCCCATTCACTACATCGTTAATATTGCGATTTAAAGTTTGTTGTTGTGGTTGAGCAAATGCGAAAGGGGTTAAAAGTAAACTTGATAACATTATTGTCGTGAGTGTTTTATGCATTGTTATTCTCGTTGTCATTCTCATTGTTTTAGGGGATTTCCAAGTTTCAGCTGTTTAGTGAAACTTGGATGCTATTTTCAAAAGTGCAGAGCAATGTTCAGCATTTAAAAGCGCTTTGGAATTTTTTGGCCACCTTCAATCGGCGTTTCGGCATTTTTTAATACACCAAATAACCATGTTTCAGCATATTGTACCGCGATTTTAAGCGGATCTCCTAGTGCTAAACGTCCTGCAATAAAGCTTGCCAATGAACAACCTGAACCATGGTATTCACCTTCTAAACGGGGACATTTAGATTCAGCGATCATTTCACCATTCACATACAAGGCGTTGCGAATATAGTCAGGGGTATCTTCATGCCCACCTTTTACCAGAACAGCTTGTGCACCCATTTCAAACAGCTTGGCTGTGGCTTTTTCTATGTCTTGTTCTGCTGTTAAGGCACGTAATTCCACAGTATTTGGGGTAATGATTGTTGCCAGAGGAATCAGTTCGATAAAGGCTTTAACCAAGGTCTCTTGATTACCCAGTGAACCACCACTATTTGCCACTAAAACAGGATCAAGTACATATAGATAATCTGGATGTTCACGTAAAAACTCAGCCAGCGCAGCAATATTATCTGTCGTCCCTAACATCCCCGATTTGATGGCTTTAATAGGTAAATCACCGACAACGGCATTGGCCTGAGCAAGCAGTAGTTCTTTGGAGCTGGCTTCAAAACCAAAAACTTGTTGAGAGTTTTGAATGGTTAATGCTGTACAAGCAATTGCCGCATGTGCGCCACTTTGACCAATCGCTTCAATATCAGCCTGTATACCAGCACCACCAGAAGGGTCTAGACCTGAAAAACAAAGTACAGTAGGGCGCACGATGATGTCCTTAATTCACAAATTTACGTTAGTATAGGCAAGTTTACGAGAACACTCGATAGTAATTTGATAATTGTTTCAAACACAGATTTAAAGGATTGGATGGTGATAAAGAATATTTTAATTGATCTCGATGGCACATTAACCGACCCAAAAGTAGGCATTACGACATCTGCACGTTATGGACTTGCAAAGGTTGGGCATCCGATTCCTGACAGGGAAAATATCGACTGGATTATTGGTCCACCGTTAAAGGCATCATTGGCAAAGCTACTTAATGTTGAAGCAAATAATATTTTAGCTGAACAAGCTTTATTGGGTTATCGTGAACGTTTTGCTGTAACAGGCTTATTTGAAAACCATGTTTTTGATGATGTTGCACAAACCTTGCAAGCCTTAAAAAGTAAGGGCTATCGACTGTTTTTAGCTACTGCAAAACCTGAAGTTTATGCACGTCAAATCTTAGATCATTTTGATTTATTAAAATATTTTGATTATCCCTATGGCAGTGAGTTAAATGGCGAACGCACCAATAAAGGCGAGTTGATCACTTATATCCTTGAAAAAGAAAAGTTAAATCCAGAAGAGTGTTTGATGGTGGGAGACCGGGAACATGATATTTTTGGTGCACGTAAAAATGCGATTGAAACCATTGCGGTAGAGTATGGATATGGCTCAAAACAAGAATTGGACCAGGCAGCGCCGAAAACAAGAATTGCAAAGTTCTCTGAATTGTTAAACCTGCTCTAAATCTGCTTTTAGTTCAGACTTTTGAGATAATTCCAATTCACCTTAATCATCCCCAACATAGAGAAACCATACTCTGAGTTGGGGAGTACATGCAATTACATCGTTAGTAGTAATCACATATTTAAACAGGGGCTAAATCCCCAGTAATCTTTTAATGTCATTCACTCAATTGGGTAGAGATATTGCATGATGTGGAAGCATTAAACGCTTAAACCCATCACCGCTCAATTTACGATCCACTTGCAGTAAAACTTGGATCTAATGTGGAGAGATATTCAAATCTGCAATGCATCCCATTTCAGCCCATTTAAAGGTAAAAATGATGGAATTAACGCACATCCAAATACAATGATTCCTTAATTTCCTCCATCACTATATAGCTATGTGAAGAGGCTGAAGATGGAAGTTTTTTAAGTAAATCACCAAGTAAGCGTCGATAAGCGCTCATTTCTTTTAATCGGGCTTTGACTAAATAATCAAAATCTCCCGAAATAAGATGGCACTCTTGTACTTCTGGTATTTCCATTAAGTCCTTAGCCACTTGTTCAAACACATCACCAGACTTTGCAGATAAACTAATTTCAAGAAAAACCAATAAGTTACGATCAAGGTGTTTCGGGTTTAGGCGTGCATGATAGCCCATAATGATGCCATCTCGCTCCAAACGTTTGACACGTTCAGAACAAGGTGTGGTCGATAAACTGACCCGTGAAGCCAATTCGCTGATGGCAATTCGACCCTCATTTTGAAGAATATCTAAAATCATTCGATCTATACGGTCTAATTTACGCATCAATTATTCCCTTTTTTTTAATCATTTTTCACGACAATAAATTAAAACACCTAAATTTTAGCATTAAAAATAGTGAAATAAACTATTGAACCAAAAATATACTAGTGAAATAAACTAGTAAATGCATAAAGGATAAGAAATGCGTGTAATAGTATTAGGTAGTGGTGTGATTGGCGTAGCAAGTGCATATTACCTCGCGCAGCAAGGAGCACAAGTTACAGTTTTAGACCGTCAAGCTGGTCCAGCTGAAGAAACCAGCTTTGGTAATGCAGGTCAAATTTCTCCAGGATATTCGACACCGTGGGCTGCACCCGGTATTCCGTTTAAAGCGGTTAAGTGGATGTTTCAACATCATGCACCACTTGCGATTAATATCGATGGCAGTATGTGGCAGTTACAGTGGATGGCGCAAATGCTTAAAAACTGTAACTCAGAAAGTTATGCGATCAACAAAGAACGTATGACCCGTGTAGCAGAATATAGCCGAGACTGTTTAAGAGAACTGCGTAAAGATACTGGCATTGAATACGAAAACCGTTCAAAAGGCACATTGCAAGTTTTCCGTAATGAAGCTCAATTAGAAATGGTTCAGCGTGATATTGCTGTACTTAAAGAATGTGGTGTTCCACATGAGTTATTGCTTAAAGATGATCTTGCTAAAGTAGAACCAGCACTTGAACATGCCAAAGATAAATTGGTCGGTGGTTTACATCTTCCAAATGATGAAACGGGCGACTGCTATTTATTTACCAATGCTTTAGCTAATTTAGCCAAAGGTTTAGGTGTCGAGTTTAAATTCAACCAAAATGTTGAAAGATTGGTGGTTGAAGGTGATGAAATCAAAGGTGTTATGGTCAATGGTGAAGTGTTAACTGCTGATCGCTATGTATTGGCTTTTGGTAGCTATTCACGTGATTTCTTAAAGCCGCTGGAATTAAATTTACCAGTTTACCCAGTGAAGGGTTATTCTTTAACCATTCCAATTGTTGATCCAACATTTGCACCACAATCTACAGTTTTGGATGAAACCTATAAAATCGCGATTACTCGTTTTGATCAACGTATTCGTGTTGGTGGAATGGCAGAATTAAGCGGTTTTAATCATGGTTTAAATGCGGATCGCCGTGGCACATTGGAAATGGTGACCCAAGATTTATTCCCGGGTGGTGATTTGGCACAAGCATCATTTTGGACTGGTCTTCGCCCAATGACCCCAGACAGCACACCAATTATTGGCGCAACACGTTTTAAAAACTTATTCCTCAATACAGGGCATGGCACTTTAGGCTGGACAATGGCATGTGGTTCAGGAAAGTTGATTAGCGATCTGGTACTTAATCATCAAACCGATATCAGTACCGAAGGTTTATCTATTCAGCGTTATCCACACGCTGCTTAAGTGCCACTTTATTAAAACAGTGATAAATAAATTGTTTAGCGATAAATAATTTACAACGCCAATCCATATTCAGGGATGAATAAAATGCCTAGACCAATTACTGCCGTCATTCATCAGGATGCTTTGTTGCATAACCTGAATGTCGCCCGTCAATTTATGCCACAAAGTAAAGTTTTTACCGTGGTCAAGGCCAATGCTTATGGACACGGTATTGAACGTGTCTATGATGCATTCAAATCCGCAGATGGTTTTGCTTTGTTGGATATCGATGAAGCAAAACGCCTAAGAACATCGGGATGGACAGGTCCAATTCTGCTCTTAGAAGGCATTTTTTCAGCAGATGATTTATTGGATTGTGAAAAGTATCAATTAAGTTTTAGCTTGCATAATGAAGATCAAGTGAATTGGCTAGAACAATTTCAAAGCCAATCTCTCAAAGACAATCCAGCACAGACGCAATTCGATGTATTTTTAAAAATGAATACAGGAATGAATCGCCTTGGGTTTAAACCTGATGCGTATCGGGCAATGTGGCAAAGATTAAAGCAATTCGATGTGGTGAAATCTATCACGCATATGATGCATTTTTCAGATGCAGATGGTGAGCGTTTGGGGCAATCTGGGATTGCCTACCAGCAGGCTATTTTTGAACAAACCATTCAAGATTTAGACGGTGAGCGCTCAGTTTCAAATAGTGCGGCCATTCTCCGACATTCACAAGATTTACGTTCAGATTATATTCGTAGCGGGATTATGCTGTACGGCAGTTCTCCAGACTATCCAACACATTCAATTCAAGATTGGAATCTTAAACCAAGCATGAGTTTACGCAGTGAAATCATTGCAATTCAAGATTTACAGCCGAGTGAAACAGTGGGTTATGGATCTAAATTCACGGCAACCCAAGCCATGAAAATCGGTATTGTGGCATGTGGTTATGCAGATGGTTACCAACGTATTTCTATGGATGCACCAGTATTGGTTAATTCTGTACGAACCCAAACTATTGGTCGTGTCAGCATGGACATGTTAGCGGTTGATTTAACCCATATCCCAGATGCGCGAGTTGGAAGCGAAGTGGTACTTTGGGGACAGTCTTCAAATGGAACTGTACTGCCGATTGATGAAGTTGCAGCAAGTTCTGGAACCGTAGGTTATGAGCTCATGTGTGGTGTAACTGCACGGGTAAATTTTAAAATTTCAAAATAAGGACATCAACATGTCAAACAACGTTCAACACGCAGATATTCAAAAGCTCAACAGCAATCAAGTGATGAGTGCAGTCACCATTTTCAATAAAGTGGTGTATTTGTCTGGTCAAGTTCCTAAAAATACCCAACAGGATATTATTGGTCAAACTCAAGAAATCTTGGCAACGATTGATCAGTTATTGCTTGAGGCAAATACTGATAAATCACGTTTATTGTCTGCTCATGTCTACATCAAAAATTTAGATGATTTTGCAACTTTTAACACCATTTGGATTGATTGGTTAGAAGGCTGTGTTGCACCATCTCGTGCAACAATTCAAGCGGATTTGGTTAATCCAGATTGGTTGATTGAGATCGCAGTTATTGCGGCGCAGGCATAAATTAATCTCTTGTCATAAAGTAGAATTGATTATTGTCAATAATTAAAGCAGTATTTGCCCCGAATTAAAGCTGGTCACATGTAAACCATGTGGCCCAGTTCGCGTTAGGTAGAACAATAGAACGGGAATGTTCTTATGCCACAAGCGGGTTTTACCTCCAAAAAATTGTCAAAAAGGATATTTTTATGACAACTTCAAGCCATTCAGATGACGTACCATCGTCGCCAAATGAGCTACAACGGAAATTATCCAATCGTCACCTACAATTAATTGCGATTGGTGGTGCAATTGGTACAGGCTTATTTATGGGTTCAGGGAAAACCATTTCCCTTGCAGGCCCTTCAATTCTGATCATTTATATGATCATTGGTGCAATGTTCTTTTTCCTGATGCGCGCATTGGGTGAAATTTTACTTTCAAATCTGCACTACAAATCCTTTATTGATATGGCACATGACTTAATTGGACCGGGTGCTGGCTATTATATTGGCTGGTCATACTGGCTCGGTTGGATCTTAGTGGGTATTGCGGATTTGGCTGCAATTATCAATTATCTCAATTTTTGGCTTCCTGACGGAACCGCCTTTACCCCCATGGGACAAGCCTTAATTAGTGCTGGATGCGTACTCTTGGTATTGGGGATTAATCTCCTCACGGTAAAGTTGTTTGGTGAAATTGAGTTTTGGTTTGCTTTGATCAAAATTTTAGCCATTGTCGGATTGATTCTTATTGGTGGCTATATGGTGTTGAGCCATTTCCAAGCACCAACAGGTTCAGTTGCAAGCTTTAGCAATGTCTGGTCGCATGGTGGCATGTTCCCGAAAGGCGCAAGTGGCTTTTTAGCAGGTTTCCAAATTGCCTTGTTTGCTTTTGTCGGTGTCGAGCTGATCGGTACTATGGCGGCAGAAACCAAAGATCCTGAAAAGAACTTACCTAAAGCGGTCAATGCGATTCCGACCCGTATTATTTTGTTCTATGTATTGGCACTCTTTATCGTGATGTCGGTAACCCCTTGGAATGAAATTCCTGCGGATCAAAGTCCATTTGTCACATTGTTCCTACATGCTGGTATTGGTGCAGCGGCTGTGATTATGAACTTGGTGGTTTTATCCTCGGTAATGTCATCGATGAACAGTGGGGTATTTTCAACCAGTCGTATGTTGTTTGGATTGGCCAAAGAAGGGCAAGCACCGACGAAGTTGGCTGAGCTGTCTAAACGCGCCGTTCCTGCAAAAGGTTTGTTGTTCTCTTGTGGTTTTATTATGGCAGGTGCAGCACTACAATATTTTGTTCCAAATACCGTTGAAGCATTTACCTTAGCCAGTTCTTTATGTGTGATTTTATTCATTAGTATCTGGAGTATTATTATGGTGTGTTATATACGCTACCGTAAATTACGCCCAGAATTGCATGAGAAATCAAACTTTAAAATGCCGGGTGGTGTATGGATGTCTTATCTTGTTTTGATCTTCCTTGCCTTTACTTTGGTGATTTTAAGTCTTGAGCCTGATACTTTAAAAGCTTTAATCATCAGCCCATTGTGGGTCATTATTTTAGCGGTGACCTATCAAATGATGTATAAACCACGTATGAAAAAGCGTAATCAACAGCTTTAATGTTGAATATTCAATTGATCAGGAGATGGTGTTAGATCATCTCCTGAATAACTATGATATGAAAAATTTTGATATAAATTAAATTTAAAAATTAAACGCTTAGATTAAATATAAGATACTTAACTTTTTGGTTTTCCCCGTGATGGATTGCATAGATTCAATGTAAAATTTAACAAATTATTCAAAATAAAATACTGAAATAAAAATAAAAAACACGTTTAATAGCATCATTTACGCTAAACAACAGCATATATGCGCAATAACAAGATCGATCTCTTACGTGGAATTTCAATTTTATTGGTACTTCTCCACCATTTTAATATTCCTTATAAACTGCATGACACATTTCTCGGTATACAAATCTTTGGCGAAAGCTTAAGTACTTTAATTGCTCGCAATGGTAATTATGGTGTGACCTTATTTTTTGTGATTTCAGGTTTTTTAATCACCCAGCATACTTTACAAAGAAGTGGCACACTCGCGCAGATTAAACTCAAAGATTTCTATATTCGCCGTATTGCCCGAATTATGCCTTGTTTGGTCCTACTGGTGGTGCTGGTGACGGCACTGGGTGCAATGGGGTTAAAACCCTTTATCAATCAAGCGCCAAACGATATTGAAGTTTCTTACGGCTTAACTGTATTTTCTGCTTTTACCTTTTGGATGAATATCCTGATCATTGAAAATGGCTGGGTGAATTATGCACTTGGCGTGTTGTGGTCTTTATCTGTTGAGGAAGTCTTTTATTTAGTATTTCCGATTTTGTGTGTTGTATTAGGCCGTGGTAAAGGCTTTATTATATTTTTATTGGCAATCATCGTTTATGCACCTTATTTCCGTTCATTACATTTTGCCGAGGAAAGCGGGGCTTATCTTTATCATTACTTCTCAAGTTTTGATGGAATTGCGATGGGTTGCTTAACTGCTTTAATGACTCAGCGGATGAGTCAAAAAATACAGGTTTCAAGAATCGTGGTTCCAATCATTGTGGTATTGATGGTTACTGTTTATTTATATGCACCAATCAAAGAGGTTAGTACGTGGGGAATCAGCCTTTTTGCTCTATTGTCAGCAATGTTGATCTTCTGTTTTGCTCAGAACCCACATACTGAATCTCGCTCTATATTGTCAAAAGGTATAGCGTGGATTGGGCAACGTAGTTATGAAATGTACTTGTTTCATTTGATTATCTTGGGTTTATTTAAAGTTTTTTATTTTCCTAAAGAAACCTTAGCAAGTGAAAAATTAATGCTATTGCCAATTTATTTTATTGCTGTTTTTGTATTGAGTTGGGCCATTGAAAAGTATTACTCAACACCGATGAATGCAAAAATTAGAAATTGGCTAATTAAGCGCCATTGAACAAATCCTATACTTATTGAGTTTGCACAAGTAAATGGTTATTTGGGAACGGATCCAATTGGACTTGATGTTGAGTGCAATAGCGTGATTGTGCATTGTTTAAGGTAATAACAACTACTTTTTACATTATTGAATCGTATATGGAGTAATTATCGTATGGCGACATGGATGTCGCCGCAGCGCAAGGTTTGGCATCCCCTACGAAAAGTGGGGCATTGCCAGCTTAAACCTTGTATCTAAGATGTGGCAGTGAAGCCTCTATAAAGGCATGTATTAAGTGTTATGAATGATATTGTTGATTAAGTTTTTATAGTTTCATGTTGTTGAATTTATTAAAAAATTATTTAGGTGGGCCTGTAAATTACATACAATCAATAAAAAACCTCCATTTAGGAGGTTTCTATCTACAAGTTAAAATGTCGGTTTAACGACCACTAAAATCACCACTGCAAATAAAATCAGGGTTGGCATCTCATTGAAAAACCGCCAAAACTTATGCGATTTATAATGTGCATTGCCAATCAGTTTTTTACGGTAATAGCCACAAACAAAGTGGTAAATCACCAAAAGACCAACTAAACCGACTTTTAGATAAAACCATAAAGCTTCATGGTAATGACGTGTTGCATCACCCCAGTCTACGAGAAAATGTGCAGTGATTAATGTTGCGATCATCGAAGGCCACATAATGCCCCGATATAATTTACGCTCCATGATCTCGAAACGCTGATGACTTAGATTGTCATCGCTCATGGCATGGTAGACAAACAAACGCGGGAGATAAAACAGTGCTGCAAACCAACACACGACTGCAATGATATGTAAAGCTTTTACCCAAAGGAAAGCTTCTGAAGGAGCATCCATCAATTTACCCTTTTAAGGGCAGTGTGCGAGATGTCGATCATCCAAACTTATTTTAAATTTGAATGATCAACAATTCTTTGTTTAGCCTTCCCATTTTTTAAAAATGAGACAAGCATTGACACCGCCAAAACCGAAACTGTTACTCATCACAGTATTCAATTTTGTATCGCGTTTTTCAAGTACGATGTCATAACCTTTTGTGCCTTCATCAAGTTCAGTGACATTGATGTTTGGCGCGATAAAGTCATTTTGCATCATCAATACAGAATAAATGGCTTCTTGAACACCAGCAGCACCCAGGCTGTGACCTGTCATAGACTTGGTTGAGCTTAATGGTGGAACATTACCTTCACCAAATGCACGACCCATCGCAAGAAGTTCAGTCACGTCACCAGCAGGTGTTGAAGTACCATGGGTATTGACATAGTCAACCTTATCTACGCCATGTTGTTTAGCTTCTTCTAAAGCCATTAAAATACAACGGGTCGCACCTTCACCCGATGGTGCAACCATATCCGCACCATCTGAATTTGCAGCATAAGCAACCACTTCTGCAAGAATATTTGCACCACGTGCTTGAGCATGTTCAAGTGATTCAAGTACAACGAAACCACCACCACCCGCAATCACAAAACCGTCACGGTCAGCTGAGTATGGGCGTGACGCTGTTTCTGGAGCATCATTATATTTAGAACATAGTGCGCCCATCGCATCAAACAATAAGCTTTGTGACCAGTGATCTTCTTCACCGCCACCGGCCAACATTAAATCTTGTTTACCCAATTGAATCAGGTTGTAAGCATAGCCAATCGCATCAGCTGAAGTTGCACAAGCACTGGTGATTGAATGAGCAACACCTTGTAATTTAAATGCAACACCGACATTGGCAGTAATGGTGTTTGACATATTACGTGGTACGAAGAACGGGCCAATTTTACGCGCACCTTTTTCTTCTAAAAGTTTAACCATCTCTGTAACAGACGCAGTTGAGTTACCACCTGAACCCCCTGCAATACCGTAACGAGGATTACCGCCCAATTGCTCTGGCGTTAAGCCTGCATGTTCAACAGCTGCAAGCGCAGAATTGTAGGCATACATTGCACATACGCCCATGAAGCGCTTGAGTTTACGGTCAATACCATCAAAATCTTGTTCTGCTGCGGCACTGACATGACTTTTAAAATTAAGTTCTTCGTAAGTTGAATTATGACGTGTCCCTGAAATACCATTTTCCAAAGAGTGCTTAACAGCTTCCAATGTATTACCGATACATGAGTTAATGCCCATACCAGTGATGACAACACGACGGTTCATGCAAAGTCCTTTATTTTAGAATACAGAATGAATGTTTACATTTAAACGCGTTTACTTTTTTAGTTCAATGGCGAAAGATATTGATTCTTGTGCATCATTTAAAACAATATATTGTATGCTTAAAAGTTAATTAAATAACTGAAAATAAATATATTTATTATTTTTATAATAATATGAATTCATGATGGATATTTACATCAATTAGGCAAAACCATCCATAAGCAGGGCTTACCTGAGATGGTTTGAAGCACTAATTTTTGAAATAAATTTTAAATTGCTGGGATAAGCATGGTGTTTTATCCCTATTGTAGAACAAGGCTTCTCTTTACATGCTGAGTTGAATTATCCATATAACCGATATGATGACCATCAACAGTAATCATATCGGTTGCAATACAACTGTTATAGCCTGTAGCAAGCCTCAACAAAATTTCTTTGTCTTTATGAATTACCAAGGCGTTTTCTTTTCCCACTCTGGATCAAAACCTGATGTAGAAGCAGCAACTTTTAAATAATCTGCATAACTCTCAGCCAATAAAATTGGTGGAATCTGTTTAAGTGGAAGTTCATTGTTGTTCCAAGAGCGACTGGCTTTTTTGCTAAAAGTCAGTTCATAAAGTACAGCAGGAATATTTTCTTCTGGTACATAGCTTCCACTAAATGTAATTTCTACATCGATACCCAACTGTTTATAGGGCTTAGTATAGCGGTCAAATGAACCACCATCTTCAATGCTGGCACGTTGATAGCCTAATTTGGTTACAACACCACGTAGGGTAAAGGTGTCTGTAAGCCAGCCATTATGATCCTTAATTTCAGTGACATTATCATCTTCAAGCTTCGGCAGGTGATGAGTCATCTGTTCAAATAAGAATTTCACTTTATAGTCTTTAAAGTGTGCAATCCAATCTTTGGCTTCCTTTTCACCGACCAAAACCGCATGAGAAATTTGAATTTTGCTGTCTGCACTGAGTTCGATTTCATCATCATCTAAATTCAGTAATGCTCCATCATCACTTGGTCTAAAACTGATTTTTTCACCATTGGTTTTGATTTCAAGCCAAATCAGTTTTTGGATTAAGCGTCTCATGATTGGGTGGGCAAAGATATACTCTTGCCACTCAGCAACATTCCACTGACGTTCGCTACACATCGCCTCATACAAACGACCTGTTTGCATATCCACGACTTGTTTAAACTCTTTTTTACTGGTGCTAAATAGTGCTTTGGCTTCTTTGATCAGGCTTTCATCATCATTTTGGCGGGCAGCAGGTAGCGCTTTAACCTCTTTACTTTCTTCATTTTTAAGAATGAATTTGTCTTTATCATCAACAATGGCGCTAAAGTTACGTGAACCATATTGCAGTTGTAACACTCCATTTTCATCTAAACCTGCTGTTGGAATAGTACGGTCAGCCAGCTCATCACTTGTCCATTGATTACGTTCAGCAATCTCAGCAACCAATGTGTTTGCAAGTGTTTGCACTGAAGCAGTACGGTAACGACGTGAAAGTGAAAGCAACAGTTGGATGATTAATGGGTCATTACTGATCGATAATGCACTAATCATGGCTTCAATTTGTGAGCGACGAGGGTAGTGTTGCTTCATATAGTTCTGCAATTGTTTTACTGCAAAACTTCCTTGTGCATTGGCGGTCAGTGAAAGCATACCTTTACTTTTGATCGCGGAACCAAGATAAAGTCCTAAACGTTCGCGTTTAATCTCTTCAATCACTTCTTCTAAGGTGATGGTGCCATATTTGGCATAATATTCAGGGTATTTTTCACCATAACGTTTGTATGAATCCCGATAAGAACTTAGACGGCTAGGCGCTTCTGTAGTTGCATATTGCGTTGCTTCATCCAATGGTGTTTGTAAGGTATCTTGATGAATAAAACTGTGTAATAAATGATTGGCAAGTTGTACCTGATCTTTTTGATCGAGTAAGTCACTATAGCGTTGTAATAAGGCATTGGCTCTAGGCTCTTTAAGTTTTTCCGCCAATATCACCCACCATTTAATAATTCTAGGGTCAACCTCTTTACCATTCTGCCATTTCACTTTTGGCAATGTGTCAAAATCAAACCATGTAAAACTGCTTGAAAGTTTGCCTTTTAAACCGTCTTCTGCTTCTTTTAGCAGCACTTCTGGTTTGAGATAAGCACTAATATCCTGTCCAAGCTTTTCTAATGCTGTTAGAAGAGCAGCTCGAACGATTTCTTTCTTCTCTTTTTTAAGTAAAGCATTCAGCGGTTTTACTGCATCTTGATTTTGTAGACGTGCCAGCCATTCAATTGCTGTGATTCGAATGTCTTGTTTACCCGAATCTAGCGCTTCGATGGCACGTTGATGAATGTCAGGAAGGTGCTGTAAGGTTTCTTGCGCTTCATAACGCAAACGCTTATTTTCACCCAATGCAAATTCGAGTAAGCGCGGAATAAACTGTACTGGCAATGATGGGAAACATTTAAGTACAAAGATGGCATCGGATGGGTTAAAGCTTTGATATTCATTTTTTTCTAAAGATGGAGAAAGCCCCAACGCTTCTGTTAAATATTCTTGATTTTCCGCAAAAAATGGCCAAATTTTATCTTTTTCATAAATATGATCTTGTAAACTTTGATAATAGGATGATCCCGCTAGAATCCCTTGAGCCACTCTACGTTTTGGATCATTAAATTTAGCCGCAGCTAAGGCCTGAACGATATGGCGAAGTTCATAATTGGCATATTCTTCAGGTTTAAGCATTTCAAATAAATTAGGCCAATAAATCCAATTTCGATTGCGTATCGCAATGATTCTCATAGCATGATTAATGGAAAATTCAGGATATTTTTTATATTTATTTTTATGGGTAATAATATTTTCAACTTGGTGTACATTTTTAAAAGATGCATCACCGTTCAGTTGGTCAACAATCGACGTTAAGGTTTGATGATTAATTTTTTTAAGCTGCTTTAAATGATCTTGAGCCCAAGTTCTTTTATAACTTGCTGTTTTATTCTCTTCAATTTCATCGGCAGCATTCTGTTCAGCTTTTGCCAAAATTTCTTGATAATTTTCTAAAATTACCTCGGTAAAACTTGCTGGAATTTTTTGTTCAACAAACGGTTGAAAGGTTGGTGCTTCAAAATCTTGCTGTAATTGAGCAGTATCAACAGATCTTAAGCGCTGAATCGCGATTTGTAAGATTTGTTGTACAGATTTTTGTTTTTCCTGTGCAAATGCTTGTTCTAGTACAGTCAGATTGTCAGCACCTAAACGTGCCAATAGATCTGCAGAAAAGCCACGTTCCTGACTTGAACCTTCCAATAGATTTTGATTTAAATATTTTTGGCTATCTTCTGGATTTAAATTCGTCAATAAACTGGTGGCTTTAGTACGAATGATTTTAGATTTCCCTACAGAAAGTTTTACAATCAAGTCGGGAATTTGTTTGATCAATGTCGTTTGTTTGGCGATATAGTCTAAAAAGTTCTCTTGTCCAATGATACTCAGTGTTGGAATAAGTGTTCTGAGTTGATCTAATCGGGCTGAAATGAAATCTTGGGTGTCCTTGAGTAATAATATTTTATCTAATTTACTAGAATGATAACTGTCGATATTTTGGCGTTCAAATAAATAAGGCAACAGTTCATCGCCTAAACCCTGTTGATCACTTTCAAGCAAATCAAATAGTTTCTGTTGGGTCCAATTTTGCTTTAACAATTTATTCGGATCTGCTTCACTAAACTGCTGACTATCAAACGCGGTAATAAATGTATCTACCGTGAGATAAATAAACCAAGCGGGCACTTTTTCATAAATATTGGTAAAATTTTTCTGTTGTGTTGCCGCTTCAAGCACTTTGGCAAAACGAATGATTTGTTCAAATTCTAATTCTTCAAAGATCTCACCATAATAACGACGGCGTAGTTTTAGTGCCGCTTCAGCAAGCTTATTTTCTTTTTTATCCAGTGATTGATTGTTTTGAGGCCAATACCAGCTATAGGTACCCGGCTTTTCCAGTAAAAGCAGTGCTTTTTCATGCGGGTATTGCTGTAATTTAAGTAATATTTCTGGATTTTCTCCATCCAAAATAAACAAAACCACATTTTGATCAAGTTGGTCTTCAATGACGGCCAAAGGCTGGAAAATATGGTAGAGCTTTTCAACTTTATTTTTTAAATCTTCATTATGTTTTTGAATGTGGTCATAATCAGCGGTTGAGTTTGCTTGTTGCGTTTTCA
Organism: Acinetobacter sp. CE-15; assembly: GCF_051059255.1. Classification (NCBI taxonomy): domain Bacteria; kingdom Pseudomonadati; phylum Pseudomonadota; class Gammaproteobacteria; order Moraxellales; family Moraxellaceae; genus Acinetobacter; species Acinetobacter sp. CE-15. The sequence goes on from NZ_CP192737.1 coordinate 848,221, forward strand.
CTGCCTTATCCTCAGGCTTTAAAAACATCGACTCAATTTTTGAAAAAAGTTTATTTAACATCTGTATTCCTTTTGAGCAACTCGCTGTTGCTTTTCTATAGGCGCTAATACTTTAGGCTTTAATACTGTGCTTGGTAGTTCACTAAAATTATAGAAAAATATCATCAATTTAAATAGCAAGCTTAATTTATCACGACGTAACTTGTCCTTCTAAAGCGATTCTATGATTTAGGCGTTGTAGTTGTAATAAAACATGTCGCCATTTTAAAAGCTGACTGGCTAAATTGTGCTGTGTGGAATCTGATTTAAGTGAGTTTTGAATAAAGCTTAAACCCAAATCTGCAAACTTTTCAGCAAAATCATCCAGTTTAACCAGATCATCTGTATCCAATTTTGAACGACCTGTATTTGCATAGAATTCAAACAAGGCTTGTGATTCCAAGATCAAAAGGTCTAATGCAGATAAATGTTGCTGATGTTTCCATTGCTTTTTTTGTTCGAGCAATTTTTCAATTCGACCAGTAATCAGCTCAACCAAGCTACTTTTCTTCTGTACAGGATGATCATAATCCAGACTGAATATTTTTAAACCTTTTGGCGTTGTTAAAAACACACTACATGGAATGAATTGAATCTGTTGCTGTGTTGCTTCGATACGCACCAACGTTGCGATAATTTTTTCATTATGAATCAGTTGGGTGAGATGTTTAATTCGTGCACGGTATTCTGGTTCTATTGGAATGACCAGTTTGAGTGCTCTATTTTCATCATCAGTGATACGGTATTCAAAATATTGCTCTAGTTCGTTGAGTTCAGGTGCTGTGATACTTTTATGGCGAAGCAGTACATAACGTGATTTAAGCTGTTCTAGGCTTGAATGCGGAACAAGCATTTGCTGTAAAGATTGCCATGTTGAAATGCCAATATTCATTTGTTCTAAATCGGATTGGCTAAGTGCGTTGAACAAGCCCTTTGGTAAAAAACGAGTATCTGTGCTGGCACTGAGTTGTGTCTCTGAACTGGATTTTGCATGGGTTAATTCAAGTTGATGCTGGAGTAAAAAGCTGAGAGAACTTCCCCAAATCCCAGTATTGGCTGCACTGTGCATATCAAAGGTCCGGTCTAAATGATTGGCACGTGCCTGAGTCACTTCTTTGAGTTGTTGCTCTTTTACATCCCAGAAGCATAGCGTTAGACCATGTGCACCACTCTCTGTATTCCACCATTCACAACCAAGCGGGATTAGATGCGCTATGCTTTCTTGTTGATAGTCGCGTTGTACAGCACCACGAAGTTGTCGCAATGCTTCGGCTTGAACATCCGGATTTAAATGCTCGATTTCTGACAGTGCAGCCAAATAGGCATACAAATGTGCCAATTGATTAAAAATCTGCTGCTCATCTACCTGTACATCTGCTTCTAAAAACTGCTTCATTGAGCCATGTAAGGCACGCAATAAGCTCCCTAAACGTGGTAAGTTTTGTGCGCGTGCTTGCATATTTAAAATATGCAGTGACATGACCATTTCTTTGGCCAGATGTGACAAACCTTGCTGAATAAAGTTTTGACAAATGAGTTTAAGTTCTTGGATCAATACCTGATCATCAGGCGAAAGTTGCTGTGTAGGATGATGATGTTGCGCTGTTGTATCAATGGACCATTGCCATTTTTCAGGGGCATTTTTCAGAACTAAATAAGCAATACATGCCAAATGCCCAGCAACTTTTTGTTTGTCTGCAATTTCTGACAACATGCCTTCAAACCCTGTTGCAGGGTAGAGAACAACTGGATTGGGACTTAAATCGGTTAGAAAAGTGATTTTATGTTCTTGAATATCAATTTGACAGGATTCAGGTTGAAGCAACCAATTTTGTACAAATTCATGGGCCAAACGAATATTGGCTTTGCCTGCTTGTTTTTGGATTTTGCTTGGATCAAATTCTAAAACAGTTTCAAGGGCTGATGTTGTTACTTGCTCAGATGGCTCAGTATGTTGAGATGTTTCATGTTGAGCTAGCAGTACTGTATCTTCTAGATTATTGTTAGGGCTATTTTCACTTGGGCTATTTGCGGTAGTTAGTAGTGTTTCATGTTCCTGAATCCATAAAATACTGCTGAGAATATGTTTACAACAGCCTTGTGCTGAACAATTACACTGTGCTTTGGTGATGCCCTCAAGGGGCAGTTTAACTTCACATTCTTCGACTTTAAATACCAGTTGATCGTGCTCTTGTTGTAGTAGTTCAACAGCATCTAAGGCTTTACGGGCACGACGTAGAAGACCAGCATTGCTGTGCATGGTTAGGCTGTCTTCATCGTATTGGGTATAAATATGCCAACTCATTGCATCACCTCTGCAAACCATGTTGCCAAATGTTCAGGGGTCATTGCAGCGATTTGCATACCGCGTTCTTGGAGTTTTTGTGCCATATTGATGTCATAAACAGGATTGGCTGCTTGATCCAGCGCAGCAAGCCCAAGCAGTTTGCAGCCTTGTTGGTTGAGTTGGCTGGTGGTGTTGAGCATTTGTTGAACGGATGCACCTTCTTCAAAGTCACTGATCAAGACTAAAATACTGCGATTGGGTTGTTTAATTTTCTTTTGACAGTATTGCAAAGCTTGACCAATGTTGGTTCCGCCACCGAGTTGAATGGTCAGTAAGACTTCAACTGGGTCATGCGCTAAATGGCTTAAATCAACAATTTGGGTGTCAAACAGGACCAGACTAATTTTGACCGCAGGGAGAGCTGCCAAAATACTGGCACATACTGCTGCATACATGATCGAATCCATCATCGAGCCACTTTGGTCGACACACAGTACAATTTCCCATGGCAAATGTTTCTGTACACGGGCATTAAAATAAGGGGTTTGGATAATCAGTTTTTGTAAATCAGGCTGATAATTCTTGAGATTGGCTTGAATGGTCCGTTTCCAATCAAAGTTTTGTGCCTGTTTAAGATGTGAACGCTTAAAACGATTACGACGACCTTGTAGCGCTTTTAAAAATTGTGTGCGGATTTTTTGTAAGAGTTCTTCCACGACTTTTTGAATTAATTCTCGAATCGCATCCTTCATCTCATTGCTTAAACGACCACGCATACTCAGCAAAGCTTTAGCCACCGCAGGGTTGGGTTCAAGTTGTCTTACATGCTCTGGATTTTTAAATAATTCAGTTAATTCATAACGCTCTATGGCTTGTTTTTGCATACGTTCAAAAGTCGATTTTGGGAACAGTTTTCGACTTTGGTTGAGCCAGTTAATCGCGTTAAGCTGCGAAGCTTCCAAACCGCCATGGCGATTTTTCCCTTGTTGAATGCCACGACGTTTATATTCATTTTGGTAGAGATAATCGAGGTTGCGCTCAAGTTTCAGTTGATCGCCAGACAATGCCGCTGCTGATAAATTCAGGTCGGCATAGCGACCGAGCATCAAGCGCCAACGGCGTGCTTGATCCATTGCATCAAGAGAAGCGGGGGGATCTGAGTTTTCATCAAGATTTGGTTCAGGAGGTAATTGGCTCATTTATTCACTCCCTGTTGTTCTGATTGCGGTTCAAGCTGTTGTTCTGGGTTGAGTTGTTCTGGATTGAGTCGTTTTGAGCGATTGCTTGCCCAGCGATCTAAGTGATCATATTCAAATATTTTTTGCAGTTGCTGGTTAAGTTGTATGCCTTGGAATACATCCTGTTCCCCTATATGACTAAGCACCTGATCGAGAATGACATCCTCGCCAAGTCCTGTGGTTTTTGCGATAATTTTCGATACTTTGGTGCTTTGCTTTGGGGTGAGTTGACTAAAGATATAGCGTAAATCAGGTAAAATCCGAATAAAGGTGTCTTCCGTCCAATGACTGACCAATTGGTGAAGTGCATCAATTGCAACCTTGGATTGCACAAAGATTTCAGGCGCAATAAAAAACATGCCATGTAGGTATTGCACAGCATCTTCAGGATCACTTCCCACTGCAAAAGCCAGTTGTAATTGTTTTTGAAGCTGATTTTGCTCAATTTGATGGTCTAAAAACTGCAAAGTATGCAGCGCACCTTTGAGTGAACTAAGATGAAACTCATCAATTTTTGCCAGATCAATTTGGCTATACATCAGTTCCAGTAAATCTACATCTTGTGCATTTACGACTGCATGCTGTAGTGAAAGATTTCGTTGCTTGATATTTAAAATCAGTTCATGCAAGGTTTTTAAGTTGCTAAGATTTTGTTCAATTTTTTCTTCATGGGTATCGTAAATTTGATCAAGTAAAAAACAGGCCTGATAGACGGCAAAACTTAAACTTTGTATCACGATATTTTCGGGTAAATTTAACAGCTTGTGACCATGCCACAAATAATACAATTGCTGTGCTGCACCAATCACCGAGGCAAGGTTTTGATCGCTTTCTAAAAAAGTATCGAGTTGTTGACTGAGCAATTCTAAATGTTGCTTTAATCCTAAGCGACACGCCAAAGCCAGCAATTTGGCAGTTTCAAAGGCAGATTGCCCGACACCTTTTGCTTCATTTTCTTGCTGTAGTTTAATAATTTTAAGTAGTGCAATTTGTTCGAGTTGATTGCCCATTTCTGCCAGTTCAATCAAACGCGCTTCGACACTGGGTGTCCATGCATAACGCCATTCCTCAAACAGCAAATCCAGACTGGCACCTTGTACAAAATCTGGACCTGAAATACGTTGAGCAAAATTACAGCCGACAAATTCCAGTAAATGCAAATATTGGCTAATGTCCTGATGTAAAGGTTTACGATAAATATCGAGTTTTCGATTGCGTAAAATGGTGTCATTTAAATTAAAACGATAGGCTTTAATCTGTTGATAGGTATTTTGTAATAATGCAGGGCTGTGCTGATTTTGAGCAACCTTACCAAGTTGTTGTCCACTTAAAAATTGAAAAATCAGGGTAAATAAATGTTGTTGCCCATCATCCATTTCCCCTTTGATTAAGGCGGATTGTAAGGCATCGAGTAAATCATAACGGCTCGGTTGATAATGCCCTCGAAGGCAAGCCAATTGCCAAGCAAGTTCAGCGGTATTTTTTAGTGCGATATAAGGCGTTACATCCAGTGCATTTTCTTGGTTTAAAAAATGGCACAACTCATTCAAATATTGAAAAAATTGCAGTTGCGTCTGTTCAACCGTTGGATTGTTTGCAGATTTTAAATTTTGCCAATGTTGTTGATAATATGCAGGAGAGGGCATACCTGAAGCATAGCCATTTAAAGCATCTAAACGATCGAAACTATAGCGAATCAGCCAAGCTTGCTCTTGCCAGTTTTGCTTTTGATCTTGGACAATAAAACGTTCTGCTTGCTGTGGGGCTGCTAGATTTTCAATTAAGGCAAGACTATGAAAGCCACCCGTGATCACCAAAAGTTTATGTTTGGGATCAATACTGTCTTGGATGCAATTCCACATCACATCTTCACGATGTAATGAAGCATCTTGCAAAAGTACCTCACGCTCATAATCCAAACGTGCCAATGAACACCAAGCAAAAACATCATCAAAAAATGTTTGAGCATGTTGCAGTTGTTCAACATTTTGCAGCTCGAATAAATGATCCCAAAGTTCATCGTGATTTCGGCAATGCATGGTTTCAGCAAGTTTTTGGATATATTGGCTATGTGCAAAATAACGTTCAGACTGCAAACTTTTTTGTTGCCAGTCCAAATCGGACTGTTGCGTTTTTAAAGCACTTTGTTTTGCCCAATCCAAGTCAATAAATTTAACATCTGCTTGAATGAGTTTTGCCTGTTGGATGGCGACCCATTCAGGGGAGTATTCACAAAAAGGGAAGTAGGCAGAAAAGATTTCTGGTTGAACCTCGTCATCACTTTCATGTTCTTCGCCAGCACTCTCTTTATTTGCAGCGCCTTTTTTGGGTGAGGTTTTATTTGAAGAGCGTTGGGCTTGTGCAAATATGGCCACAGGAGGCTGAGTGGCTTGGTTCTGTAAGCTTTCAATTAAAAACTCAAAACTTGTTGGTGCTTCGATTAAAATGTGTGTGGGCTTCAGCTCATCGATATATTGTTTTAACGCGTATGCACAAGCGGGGCTATGATGACGGATTGGCGCAAAAAAAACGTTTTGCTCTGCCATTTGCTGTTTCAGTTGAAATGCCTGTTTTAAGCGTTCAGGCATTTCACCTCTCTCTCTATTTCGATCCAGCAGCTGCATGATTAAAACTCTCGGCTGGCGTCATAGAAACTTTTCCAGTCGGCATCTTTACGTGCACGCTCTTTCACCACAGTATCCAGATAGTAACGTAGGCGTTTAGCGTCATCTGGGTTATCTTTAAACACAACCCCAATCAATTGTTGTGCGAGGTGTTCTGCTTTTAATTTTCCATCACTGAGATAAATGGCTTGTAGACCTGCCGCATGGGCAATATTGACCGCTTCAGCAGTAGACATAACAGCATCAGGTGTTTTAAGTGTTGCGCCTTGCAGACTTTGTCCTGTTCTGAGCTCATTGAAAATGGTCACCAAGAGTTCGATAACTTCTGGGCGAACTTGGATTTCACTGTATAAATCAGCAAGCTGGTTCTTAAGTTGTAATCCCACCAGTTCGATTTCAAATTTTTGATCACGAATTGGTTTTACTGTTTCAAAGTTAAAGCGGCGCTTTAATGCTGCTGACATTTCATGTACGCCACGATCACGCAAGTTTGCTGTTGCGATGATGTTAAATCCTTGTGTAGCTTGCAAACTAAAATCTTGTCCCATTTCAGGGATCATCATTTGCTTCTCAGACAGTAAAGACACCAACACATCCTGAATTTCAGGTGGACAACGGGTGATTTCTTCAAAGCGGGCAATTTGTCCATTTTTCATGGCATAGAAGAGTGGGGAGGGGATCAGTGATTTATCTGTTGGTCCTTCCGATAAAAGGAGTGCGTAGTTCCAAGAATATTTAATATGGTCTTCTGTTGTCCCTGCTGTCCCTTGAATTGTGAGCTGAGAATTGGCTGAAATGGCAGCACTAAATAGCTCTGAAAGCATCGATTTTGCTGTACCTGGTTCACCCACCAGCATCAAACCCTGATTGCCCATCAACGTAACCAAGGCACGATCAACTAAGGCATCATCACCATAAAACTTTTTTTGAATATCCAGTTTGGCATCACCCAAGATAAATGAGCGAACAGCGTAAGCAGAAAGTTGCCAACCTGCTGGCTTTCTATGTTGATCTTGTTCTTTTAAGCGTTCTAGTTCCGCTTGATATTTTTGTTCTGAACTGTGCTTAATTTGATTTTGAAAATTTTGCTTCATAATGATTCTATATATATTTTATCCAATGAATCTATCATAACTGGCAAAGGCTGAGATGACCACTGGTACATAAGTTGTTCGCGACAAATTGTGACATCTGTTTGTTATAAAAAGTATTTTTAAGTAAATTGAGTGCTGTAATTGCAAGTGAACTAGGGTTAGATTGTTTATAATTGTATAGTATGATGATCTGTATTGAAATTTTGTGAAATAGTGATTGTATTGATTCGTGAATCAGTACATTAATGTAAGCGTTGAGAAACTATTTAATACAAGCTTTAGTGTTTGAAAAACCACAGTTACGAGGGTGCACATGGCAAATTCTAATAAAAAACAATCAGGCGGATTTATTTCAAACGCTTTTGGCATGGCCAAAAAGTTAAGCGAAACAGGCTTAAGTGTGATCAATCATGTTGCTCCTGGTACGGTGAGTAAATTGAGCCACAGTCCTAAAATTGAATCCGTTGTACAAGGCACTGCTCAAGAAAAAAGTGCTTTTGAACGTAAACAATATGAAAATCCTCAACAAATGCTACGGGAACATCTACCCAATGTAACTGGGCAGCTTTTGGGGAAACATTATAAAAAAATCAATAATGTCGCTTCGTTTATTTCACCAGATTTAAACGATAAATTGTCTGATTTTATTTTTGATAAGCTGAATGAGTTTGTTTCAGAACTGACTTCTGTAGAAGCTGTTCTAAAAGAAGTGGGTGCAAAAAGCTTGGCAGAATTGGCCAAGGATCCTGAACGTTCACAACGGATCAGTACTGCGCTGGCGAATCAGAATAAAATTATTGCTGCAATTCAAGGTACAGTGACAGGCGCGTTTGGCGGCTTAGGCGCAATTCTTGATGTACCTAGTTCACTGGCTTTGGCACTCCGAAGTGTTTATCACACTGGGCGAGCGCATGGTTTTGAGTTGAATGCAAAAGATCATGCTGTTGTTGAATACATTTTTAAACAAATTGATCTAGGCACTGTTGCTGAAAAACACGCATTGATGGCGGCAATACGAACTTTTGCAGGGGTGTTGCAAACCCACAATGTGAGCCAATTGCAACAGCTATTAGGTTCAAGCAATGATATAGAGCTGTTAAAAAAATGGGTGGCAAATGAGGATGGTACATTTAAGTTGCCATGGATGAATAATCTTCCACATTTTAGCCTGTTGACACGACTTACCCCCTTAGCCACGATGGGCATCAGTGCTGCATATAGCTGGAAACTGGTCGATGATGCAACCGATAAAGCTCAAATTGTATTTTCTGGTGCAAGGCAATATCTGCTACAGCATTCTGATGAAAAAATTGATGTATTAGATGCTTATGAAAAATTTAGTCAATTGATCTCAGATGCGCATCCCTTGCTTTTAGACGGTAGCAAAGCAGAAACACTTGCAGAGAAAGTCGAGTCTCAGGTTGAAAATGAAGCAATTACTCATGTTGAAGTGAAAGAAAAAACCAGTGAAACTGTTGATGAACCCAATGCTGAGCAAAAAGTTGAGCAGGGGATTCAAAAACTGGCTGAAACGCACATTGAAGATAAACATGCGACTCAACAGCAAGACAAAGCGACACCTGTAAAACCTCGACGTACCGCACAAAAGAAAGTCGCAGCAGTGGAGACCACTACAGCGAAAGTAACTGATGTGGCGAAAACATCGACAACTGCAAAAACTGTAACAAAAAAGCGTACCCCGGTAAAAGCCAAAGCTGCTACAGAAAATACGGTAAAAGCGTCTGAAAAAACGCAAGAAGCTACTGAAACAAAATCAGAAAGTAAGCCTGAGTAAGTTGAATCATTCATTTAGCCAAAGCTTGAAATGGTCAATATTTGACACCATGTTGAATGTTGACCATTTTTACTTCTTGGCTTACAATTGCATGCCCTCAAAAAGTGGTAATTTTTTGAGGCTTTTTATTAACGGGAGAATTGCCATATGGCAACAACAAATCAGTTGATCCGTAAGGGTCGCACAACTTTGATTGAAAAATCAAAAGTTCCTGCGTTGAAGGCTTGTCCACAACGTCGTGGTGTTTGTACACGTGTTTATACAACTACACCTAAAAAACCTAACTCAGCAATGCGTAAAGTTTGCCGTGTTCGCTTAACTTCGGGTTTCGAAGTTTCTAGCTATATCGGTGGTGAAGGCCATAACCTACAAGAGCACAGTGTTGTTCTTATCCGTGGTGGTCGTGTTAAAGACTTACCAGGTGTACGTTACCATACCGTTCGTGGTTCTTTGGACTGTGCTGGTGTTAAAGATCGTAACCAGTCTCGTTCAAAATACGGTACTAAACGTCCTAAGAAATAATCTTTTAAAGATTAGCTTCTTAAGAATATAGAGCCGCAATCCTTTATCGTCTCGCTTGTCTGATTTCTGCATTAATTTTGTGAAATTCAAGCGACGTGTAGTAAGGCCAGCGAATAGCACACGACACTTTGTGCTGATGCTGGATAAACCTGAAGTGTCATATTTATAGGTAGATTAAAATGCCAAGACGTCGCGTAGTCGCTGCTCGTGAAATCCTTCCGGATCCTAAGTTCAGTAGCCAAACAATCGCTAAATTCATGAACCACGTAATGCAAGATGGTAAAAAGTCTATTGCTGAAAGTATCGTTTACGGTGCTTTAGACCGCGTTCAAGAAAAAAATAAAGTAGACCCAGTTGAATTTTTCGAGACTACTCTTGAAAAAGTTCGTCCTATGGTCGAAGTAAAAGCACGCCGTGTTGGTGGTGCTACTTATCAGGTACCTATGGAAGTACGCCCATCCCGTCGTACTGCCCTAGCTATGCGTTGGTTGGTAGATGCTGCTGCTAAGCGTTCTGAAAAAACTATGGCGTTACGTCTTGCTGGTGAGTTGCTTGATGCAGCTGAAGGTAAAGGCGCAGCGATCAAAAAACGTGAAGATGTGCACCGTATGGCTGAAGCTAACAAAGCCTTCTCTCACTACCGCTTCTAAGCGGCTAAAACAGTCCCTAATCAGGAGAATACTCATGCGTACTGCAGCACGATTTAACATCGCCCTCTACCAAAGTGGGGGATTTGCGGGTATTTAAGTTGCCCATTACGTATCGAGTATCCGTACGCATCAATGCTTCATTGATGCGTCCTGTTTTAAACAACAAAATTTAGGAATGCAAGAAATCATGGCTCGTCAAACCCCAATTTCTCGTTATCGTAACATTGGTATTTCTGCGCACATTGATGCCGGTAAAACTACAACTACTGAACGTATTTTGTTCTACACAGGTGTATCTCACAAAATTGGTGAAGTACATGACGGTGCAGCAACAATGGACTGGATGGAACAAGAGCAAGAACGTGGTATTACAATCACTTCAGCTGCTACGACTTGTTTCTGGTCTGGTATGGGCAAGCAGTTCCCTGAACACCGTATCAACGTAATTGATACACCGGGACACGTAGACTTCACAATCGAAGTTGAACGTTCTATGCGTGTTCTTGACGGTGCGTGCATGGTTTACTGTGCTGTAGGTGGTGTTCAACCTCAGTCAGAAACTGTATGGCGTCAAGCAAATAAATATAAAGTGCCTCGTTTAGCATTCGTGAACAAGATGGACCGTACTGGTGCAAACTTCTTCCGTGTTGTTGAACAAATGCGTACTCGTTTAGGTGCTCATCCTGTACCTGTAGTGATTCCAATTGGTGCTGAAGAAAATTTCCAAGGTGTTGTTGACCTGATCGAAATGAAAGCAATCATTTGGGATGAAGCTTCTCAAGGTATGCAGTTCGAATATGGTGATATTCCTGCTGATCTTCAAGCATCTGCTGAAGAATGGCGCACCAATATGGTTGAAGCTGCTGCAGAAGCATCTGAAGAGTTGATGGACAAATACCTAGAAGAAGGTGATCTTTCTAAAGAAGACATCGTTGCAGGTATTCGTACGCAAACTTTGGCTGGCGAAATCCAACCAATGCTTTGTGGTACAGCATTCAAAAACAAAGGTGTTCAACGTATGTTGGATGCTGTAATTGAATTCTTACCATCGCCTACAGAAGTTAAGCCTATCGAAGGTATTCTTGACGACAAAGCTGAAACTAAAGCGATTCGTGAAGCATCTGATGAAGCGCCGTTCTCTGCATTAGCGTTCAAAATCATGAACGATAAGTTCGTAGGTAACTTGACTTTCGTACGTGTTTATTCTGGTGTTCTTAAACAAGGCGACCCAGTATATAACCCAGTTAAGTCTAAACGTGAACGTATTGGCCGTATCGTACAAATGCACGCAAATGATCGTCAAGACGTTGAAGAAATTCGCGCTGGTGACATCGCTGCATGTGTAGGTCTTAAAGACGTAACAACTGGTGATACGCTTTGTGATGAGAAAAACATCATTACACTAGAGCGTATGGAATTCCCAGAGCCAGTAATTTCTCTTGCTGTTGAGCCTAAAACTAAGGCTGACCAAGAAAAAATGTCTATCGCTCTTGGTCGTTTGGCTAAAGAAGATCCATCGTTCCGTGTACGCACAGACGAAGAATCTGGTCAAACGATTATTGCGGGTATGGGTGAGCTTCACCTTGACATCCTTGTTGACCGTATGAAGCGTGAATTTAACGTTGAAGCGAACATTGGTAAACCAATGGTTGCTTACCGCGAAACAATCAAAAAGAGTGTTGAGCAAGAAGGTAAATTCGTACGTCAAACAGGTGGTAAAGGTAAATTCGGTCATGTATATGTTCGTTTAGAGCCTATGGATGTTGAAGAAGCTGGTAAAGAATACCAATTCGCTGAAGAAGTTGTAGGTGGTGTAGTACCTAAAGAATTCTTCGGTGCGGTTGACAAAGGTATTCAAGAACGTATGAAGAATGGTGTATTGGCTGGTTACCCTGTTGTGGGTATCAAAGCGACATTATTTGATGGTTCTTACCATGATGTCGATTCTGACGAATTATCGTTCAAAATGGCAGGTTCTTACGCATTCCGTGATGGTTTCATGAAAGCAGATCCTATCTTGCTTGAACCAATCATGAAAGTTGAAGTAGAAACTCCAGAAGACTACATGGGCGATATCATGGGTGACTTAAACCGTCGTCGTGGTATGGTTCAGGGTATGGACGACTTACCTGGCGGTACTAAAGCAATTCGTGCTGAAGTTCCACTTGCTGAGATGTTTGGTTACGCGACTCAAATGCGTTCTATGTCTCAAGGTCGTGCGACATATTCTATGGAATTTGCTAAATATGCTGAAACTCCACGTAACGTGGCTGAAGGCATCATTTCTAAATTCCAGTCTGGCGGTAAAAAAGGTGACGACGAGTAATCTTTCGATTACTATAAGCCCAAACTAATTCATAGTTAAAAACCAAGTGCTCATGCAGTGACCCTGCATGAGTAGTTTAAAAAGGAAGCTCTCATGGCTAAGGCTAAGTTTGAACGTAATAAGCCACACGTAAACGTGGGTACAATTGGTCACGTCGACCATGGTAAAACAACTTTAACTGCTGCAATTGCAACAATTTGTGCAAAAACTTACGGCGGTGAAGCTAAAGACTACGCAGCAATCGATTCTGCACCAGAAGAAAAAGCACGTGGTATTACAATTAATACTTCACACGTAGAATACGATTCTCCAATTCGTCACTACGCTCACGTAGACTGCCCAGGTCACGCCGATTATGTTAAAAACATGATTACTGGTGCTGCTCAGATGGACGGTGCGATCCTTGTATGTGCTGCGACTGATGGTCCAATGCCACAAACTCGTGAACACATCCTTCTTTCTCGCCAAGTAGGTGTACCTTATATTCTTGTATTCCTTAACAAGTGTGACCTTGTTGATGATGAAGAATTACTTGAATTAGTAGAAATGGAAGTTCGTGAACTTCTTTCTACTTATGACTTCCCAGGTGATGACACACCTATCATCCGTGGTTCAGCGCTTGCTGCACTTAATGGTGATGCTGGTCAATATGGCGAATCAGCTGTACTTTCACTTGTTGAAGCGCTTGATTCTTATATTCCAGAACCAGAACGTGCTATCGATAAAGCATTCTTGATGCCAATCGAAGATGTATTCTCTATTTCTGGTCGTGGTACAGTGGTAACAGGTCGTGTAGAATCTGGTATCGTTAAAGTCGGCGAAGAAGTTGAAATCGTTGGTATCAAAGATACAGTTAAAACAACTGTAACTGGCGTAGAAATGTTCCGTAAACTTCTTGACGAAGGTCGTGCGGGCGAGAACTGTGGTGTTCTTTTACGTGGTACTAAGCGTGAAGACGTACAACGTGGTCAAGTACTTGCTAAACCAGGTACAATCAAGCCGCACACTAAATTCGACGCAGAAGTATATGTACTTTCTAAAGAAGAAGGTGGTCGTCATACTCCGTTCCTTAACGGTTACCGTCCACAGTTCTACTTCCGTACAACTGACGTAACTGGCGCAATCCAATTACAAGACGGCGTTGAAATGGTTATGCCAGGTGACAACGTTGAAATGTCAGTAGAACTAATTCACCCAATCGCAATGGACCCAGGTCTACGTTTTGCGATCCGTGAAGGTGGTCGTACAGTTGGTGCTGGTGTAGTTGCTAAAGTAACTGCATAATCGCTGATTGTGTAAAAAGAGCGCTCCTTTGGGGCGCTTTTTTTTATGGATAAAATAAAGCGTCTATAAATTGTTAGACAATACCCATCAAAAGCTGTCCTTAACTGATATTTGTGTGACCTAATCTGCAATTATTAAACTTTCATAAAAACGTAATATAAAGAAAGAGAAAAACAAACATAAAGAATTTAAGTGAAACTCACTTAATAGGAGGAATCGCAATGAATGCAAAAGTGAATATTTCAAACCGTGCTGGTGCATCTTTCCCTGTACGTCGTATGGATTTTAATTTTGACGATGTACCTGAATATTGGGCAAGTGGTTCAGCGGGTATTACACATTTCATGACTGCATTGTCAGCATTGTTCCCGGATGGTGAAAAACTTTTTATTGATTCTGTGCGTGCGGTACGTTATCACCCTGCGATTAAGGACAATGAAGCATTACAAAAAGAGATCAGTGCTTTTATTGGACAAGAAGCCATGCACACCAAAGAGCATGAAAACTTTAATGCTTCAGCAAAAAAGTTTGGTCATGATGTTGATAAATACGAGCGTGAAACAGGTGTGTTAATTCAAGGCGCACGTAAATGGTTTGCACGTGTAGTCAAGCCTTTTGGTATGACTCAAGAAATGGTGGATTTAACTGCGACCACTGCATTAGAGCATTTTACGGCAACAATTGCTTCGCAACTGCTGGTCAATGGGCATATTCAAAAGTTAATGACTGATCCAACCATGTCGTATATGTGGTATTGGCATGCTGTTGAAGAAAATGAACATAAAGCAGTGGCTTATGATGTCTATGAAGCAGTGTTTGGTAAAGGTATCAAGGCTTATGGCTTACGTACCACGGCTTTAGTTTTTGCAATGGTACTCATCTTTATGGCGCAATCCTCTTTTGTAGTGCGTTTATTAAAAGAAGATGGCAAGCTCAACCTAAAAGAGCTCGGTATTATTTATAAATATGCTTATAGCCCATCTAAAGGCATTATCACCGGAATGACCAAAGAAATGTTGGCATACTTTAAGCCAGGTTTTCATCCAAATGATCTAGATACAGTGAGTTTGCTTGAGACATGGAAAGCGAAACTGGGGCTGTAACGCTTAAAGTCAGCATTTTGGTTAAGGAGCAACAATTGTTGCTCTTTTTTATTAGACTTATTGGTTTAATTTCTTATAATTCATTTTTTATATTGAGTTGATGAACGCAGATGATTCGTTTAATGCAATCTTCAGATCTGCACGCTGTTTCTCAAATTGAAGACTTGGTACAAAGTCATCCTTGGAAAAAAAGTCAATTTGAAGAGTCTATAACAAGTTATTTAAGTACGGTGATTGAGCAAGACCATCAAGTGGTGGGCTTTTGTATTCTGCAACCTGTTTTAGATGAAGCCAATTTATTACTTATGGCGATTCATCCGAGCCAGCAGGGTAAAGGATTAGGCTATCAACTGTTAGATGAATCGATTGCATTATTAAAAAATAATCCAGTGCAAATCTTTCTTGAAGTGCGTGAGTCAAATAAAGCTGCGATTGCGCTGTATGAAAAAGCCAACTTTCATCAAATTGATTTAAGAAAAAATTATTATCCGAATCAACAGGGTGGCCGTGAACATGCAATTATTATGGTCAAAGCCTGTAGTGATGATTTTTCAAAGTTATTTAAATAAGTCTAAGCAATATCGAGAATGCGAACAGCGAAAGCCGATTATTTAATAATCGGCTCATTCCATTCTGAAGGCAGGGTGGTCATCAACATATCGCCCAACTCTTGAATTTCTTTGGCTTCCAAGTGACGATTGATCCGTCGCCATTGCCCATCTAATAATAATTCAAATGGTGCATATTGAGATTTGTAATTCATTTTCTCAGCATGTGGAACCCAATAACCGAGGTAGACAAAATCTAAATTCAACGATTTTACATATTCAATTTGTTTGAGAATCGCAAAAACCCCGAGTGAACGTTTACTTTCATTTGGATCAAAGAAGGTATACACCGCAGAGACACCATCATCCAATTGATCACAAGTAGATACGCTAATTAAACGATCATCTTTCCACAGTTCAAGGAAAAAGCTGTTGGTACAACTGTGAATCAGGAATTTTTCAAATTGGTCATAACTGGGTGGGAACATATCACCATCGGCGTGTCTTTCAATAATATAACGCTCGTACAGATGATAATGCGTTTGTGTGGCCTCTTGGGTCGAAATAATTTTAACGGTTAAATCTTGATTGCGTTTCCAGGCTTTTTTCTGAGCACTGCTCATTTTAAATTCAGTCACTGGCACCCGACAAGATAAACATTGGCGGCAAAGATGACATTCAGGGCGATAAACAAAATCACCACTGCGTCTAAAACCTACACGCGATAATTCAGAAAGTGTGACAACATCAATACGATGTACAGGGTCGAGAAACACCATACGGGCAGATTTATTTTCTAGATAACTGCAATCATGCGGTGGTGTAATATAGTACTGTAAGTCGTTTAATAGGGACTTAGGATGATAAGAATTCATAAATCATGTCCCTCCTTTTATTTTCATTCCATTAAGCGCGATAAAATCGCTATTGTTTTACTTGAAAATACACGCTCTTGATAACTTTTCCAATCTATAGAGGGTTGTTTTATTACATCTTGTAACGATTTAAGGTATTCATGGCGAGAAAGTGTACAAGCACCGAGGCTGAGTAAGTGATCATTGACCAACTGACAGTCAATCCACGGTAAATTATTTTCTCGGCCCAATAACATCAGTGTGTAAAAAGCCATTTTGGAAACATCGGTTTGAGTGCTAAACATCGACTCACCAAAACAACCATGGCCAATCGTTACACCATACAGCCCACCTACAATTTTATGTTGATCCCAGACTTCAACGCTATAGGCATAACCAGCTTCAAATAGTTGGCAATAACCGTGAATAATCTCCTCGGAAATCCACGTTTCATCCGCATAGCTACGTGGGAGCGAACAAGAACGAATGACCTGTTCAAAAGCATGATTGATGGTAATTTTATAATCAAACTTTTTCATATTTCGCAGTAGTGATTTACTTGGATGATAATCCTGAGGGTGAATGATGCAACGCGGCTCTGGACACCACCAACAAATTGGTTCACCTTCGGAAAACCATGGAAATAAACCATGCGTATAAGCTTCAAATAATGTAGAAGGCGCTAAGTCTGCGCCTATACAAATCAAGCCTTGTTCATCTGGATCAGCTTCTATTGGATCTGGAAAAATAAATTGTGAAAGGGGGAGTTGATTCACGAGAATTCATCAATAAAAAAGATCAGCTTTATCTTAGCTGATCATGTGATTAAATGTCTAAACAGACCTTATGCAAAAAGTTTCAAATGTTTTGCAATTTTGAGTTTGTCACTATCTAGAAAGAATTGGGCTTTCTCTTGAATAACTTCAAGGCTGGTTTTTGGATCTGAAACAGTGTTGCCTTGTTGGTCCAATACCAGCCAGCCTAATTGAGTCAGCACGTCCCAAACATATTGTGCAAATTGTGCGGCAGAGTCTAGCCCATCGATAAAGTGAGCGCGATAGAAGAGTTGGGTAAACTGATCGGCGGGAATACCAATCCCTGTGAGTGGGCAGGCCAAAACTTGATAATTGGTATGATAGCTGGCTTGCTCAAGGAAATAACGATTTAATTTCTGAGCATGTTTAACCATATCTGGATTTGAAGCTGCCTGACACGGTTGTGCCAAACCTAAGTGGCATAAAATCACCAAGGCATTAAGCAGCTTGGAATAAGTAATATTAGGGATGGCCTGTTCAAGCTCTGCAATCGTCTGCGGCTTATAGTCAGATTGTTTAAAATAAGCACCGAGTGGTTGATAAATCTCTTGGATTAAATCGAACTCACCTAAGTATCCTGAAATTGTTTTTGGTAATTTTTCTGGTGCAGTTAATAAGACAAAGGCTGTATTTCTCAAGCGATGCTGAATTTCTAATGCAGTTAAGGTGTTCTTCCCGCGGATATATAAGTCTTTTCTAAATTGTGTGTTGGCAAAATAATCACGGCATTGCTCTTTAAAAACTGGATGTTCAATGGTGTTTAAAAATTGCTGATGTTGCTCACTAAAATTAATGTTATCTAGATGCGAATTCAAATCTGTTGAACCTGCGTAGGTCAATTTAATTTCTTCTAAAATTCGCACCACTTGTTGAAAAGAGAAACACTGCCAATCTTGATTTAAGTATTCGTGGATCAAATAGTTTGGATTTTGTTTTTTTAAATCTTGCACTTTATTGAGTGCATTGGGATTTCTTTGGGCAAAGAGGGGATTTTGTGCTAATAGCTCTTCACTAAAGTTAAGTGAATCATTTACTTTTTGTAGCGGGTTGGTACTGGTGCTATTAAATTTAAAATGACTGTGAAATAACTCGCGGACTGGCATATTGGCAGCCCAACCGGTCAAGCAGTTATAGCTGATATAGACAATCCCATTGGGACTTAAAAACTTTCGGATAAATTGCAAAATAATATGTTGGTTTTCGTGGCTAATCCAACTCCAGATCCCGTGTAAGCTAATCGAGTCAAACATCGGTAAGTCTTTGTTGAGTAACTCTTCAAAACTTGCATCATAGAAGTGATGCGGGACTTGATTTTGTTCAGCCAAGACATTGGCATGGGCAGCATGAGCAGGGTTAAAGTCTGTACCAAAAAATAAACCAAAACTGGATGCAGCATGAATATTTAGACTGACACCTTGACCAAAGCCGAGTTCACAATGTTTGTGACGTTCATTGGTGGGTGGGCAATCAACCCCATTGAGTAATAAGCAAAACTTTTGGTAATTCGGGCTTAAGTCTCTATAGTAACCATAGGTGTAATTTACTTCGGTCTGGTAGCCATCGGTCCACGCTGTTGTCATGTTTTTTCCTATAATTTGTATTCATTTAAAGTCATTGCTCTTGTTTATTTATAAATCAAAAATAGACAAACCGCCATGTAGGCGGTTTGTTTTTACACAAAATAAATCAATTATTCTAAGCCATCTAAATAGCGGTCAGCGTCAAGTGCAGCCATACAGCCTGAACCTGCAGATGTGATTGCTTGACGATAGACATCATCAGCAACATCACCCGCAGCAAATACACCCGCTACAGATGTAGCTGTGGCATTGCCCGCAGTACCACTGCGTACTTGAATATAGCCATTACGCAGTTCAAGTTGATTTTCAAACATTGCCGTATTTGGTTTGTGACCAATTGCCACAAACATACCTGATACGTCAACGTCTTGAGTTGAATCATCTTGGGTAGACTTAATACGTACAGAAGTCACACCAGAATTACTATCACCTAAAACTTCATCAACTTGATGGTTCCAGATGATCGAAATTTTACCTTCTTTAACTTTTTCATTGAGATGGTCTTGAAGGATTTTTTCCGAACGTAATTTGTCACGACGGTGTACCAAGGTAACGTGTGAAGCGATATTGGAAAGATATAGTGCTTCTTCAACAGCTGTGTTACCACCACCGACAACCATGACTTTTTGGTTTTTATAGAAGAAACCATCACAAGTTGCGCAAGCACTTACACCTTGACCCATATAAGCCTGTTCAGACTCAAGCCCTAAATATTGTGCTGTTGCACCTGTTGCAATAATTAACGCATCACACGTGTACTCATCCATATCGCCTTTAAGTACGAAAGGGCGAACCTGAAGATCAACTTCATTGATATGATCGTATAAAATCTCAGTACCAAAACGTTCAGCATGCGCTTGCATACGATCCATTAATGCAGGACCTGTTAAACCTTCAGCATCACCAGGCCAGTTCTCAACATCAGTCGTGGTGGTTAATTGACCGCCGAGTTGCATACCTGCAATTAAGGTTGGTTTTAAATTTGCACGCGCGGCATAAACAGCAGCACTATAACCAGCAGGGCCAGAACCTAAAATAATTAACCGAGAGTGACGAGCGCTCATGAGTCATCCTTTTTTATGAAAAATATAGAAATTGTTTGAATTATACGTGAAACTTTATCAAAGTTGTGTGGCTTCAATGTCGATAATATTGATCATCTAAATCGAATTGAGCTATATAGAATAATCAAATAATATTGTTTGGCATTTTTATCGAAATAAAAGCTTAAATTTCTAACAATGCTTTACAACACAAGTAAATAATAGTGCATCTTTTTTTTAAGAACAGGTGCATAATATAAAAATTTCTTCTCTCAAGAAAGCTGATCAAGCTTCAGAAAAGAGTAATTTGAACAATTGGTTACAGGATAGTATATGACTGCGGTGTCAAATGTTTATGCACAGCGCTTTTTAACAACAATATTCTTGATTTCATTTGGGATATATCTGTTCCTTGCAACAGTCACATATACTCCATTTGATCCAGGCTGGATGCATATTTCGAGTGATACACAACAGGTTTCAAATGCCAGTGGTGTAGCGGGTGCTTGGATTGCTGATTTGTTGTTTGGTTTTTTAGGTTGGGCAAGTTTACTCATTCCTGTATTTATTTTTATAGAAGCAGTGCAAGTATGGTGGCCACGAAGTTTTGTGAGTCGCCCGTTTCGTTATGCTGCGCAATTTTTTATTTTGCTTGCGACCTCAAGCCTATTGTACTTGCTTTGGAATGTACCAGCAGACACATTAGCCAATGCTTCTGGCGGAATCATTGGTTATGAGCTCGGTGAAAGCCTATCTCAACTGATGAGTATTTATGGCGCAGTTGTATTTATTTTGCTTTTGCTCGTTGTTCTATTTACCTTAGCATTTGGTATTCAATGGAACAGAACGTGGGCAACACTAAAAGCCACGCCTGCTTATTTACAAGATTTATTTTATAAAAATGTTCCTGAAAGTGAATCTGCTTTTGATTTGACATCTCCGCAGAAAAATAAAAATCATGTGCATACGCATAAGGCTGAACCAATAACAGCTCAAGCTGAATTTGTCGAAGCTGATGATCAGGCACCAGTAAAAGAGCATTTGGTTGTTAAAAATACGAAACACAATCAAACAGCTGAACGCTTATTTGATGACATGATTGAGCAAGAAAATAAAACTCAACATCATGTTCAATTTGATCAAGACGATATTGATGATTTGGAATTAGAGCGGACTTTAGAAAAAGCACATCGTCTAGAACAAGACAGTCAACGTACTGTTTCATCTGGTGAAGTATGGAAAGCCTTACATCAAGATCAAGACCATAATCGTGATATTGATGCCTTGATCAAAGCGTCAGAAGATCAAACTGAAGATAAATATGCAGATCATTTGCCACGTGCGCATCAACATGATGTTGATCATGTGCAGATCAATAAAAAATCTTCACTTGATTGGGATGATGACCAAGTGTTTGATGAATTGTTGTCAGTTGTACCAAATGGACAAACTGCCACAGATATCCATAGCCCATTTAATACCCCTACGGCGCAGACTCATATTGAAGCTGCTTATGTAAATACTGCTGTTCAGGGTGGGCAAAGCGTTGCGAGTGGTGTCGCAGTAGCGGCAACTTCAGGCGTGGCAATACAAAATTTAGCCAATGAATTAGATGAGCTGGCATCGCTTGCAGATGAAGAGCTTACTGAAAGCCCAACTGCGTACCAACAAAATCAGCAATCTGTAGATGTTCGTACAACCAGTAATTATGCGCAATCTACGCCATTTACCCGTGCCAATATTCAAACCAATTTAAATGCATCAACCTTGGTCAGTGAAGAAGAAAAGTCTTTAATTGCTGCAGATAAAGATGCATTTAGAGATGCTTGGCAAGAAACTGCGGGTAAACCTCAAGACGAATTGCAAAGTGAGTTTGCAGAACTTGAAGATGATTTCGACTTAGATGCACCATTAACCGATGCATTTGGTCGTCCGATGTCACGTGCAATGCAAGTTGCAAATAAGCGTCGAGACTTACCAACGTTGCCGGGTTATGAACTGTTGGATAAAGTCGATCCAAATAAAAAAGTCAACTTTACCGCAGAACAACTGTCACGTTTATCTGAACTGTTAGAAATTAAACTTCAAGAGTTTAACGTCAAAGCCAAAGTCATCGAAGCCCAACCTGGGCCAGTGGTTACACGTTTTGAGTTAGATTTGGCACCTGGTGTAAAAGCCTCGAAAGTGACCAATATCTCTCGAGATTTGGCACGTTCGATGTCAATGGCATCTGTACGTGTGGTTGAAGTGATTCCCGGAAAGCCTTATATCGGGATTGAAGTACCGAATAGCAGTCGTGAAATGGTACGCCTGATAGAATTGTTGGAAACCCCCGTTTTTAAAGATCCAAATGGTTTGCTTTCAATGGCAATGGGTAAGGATATTTCAGGTAATCCTGTGATCACTGACTTAGGTAAAGCGCCGCATATGTTGGTTGCTGGGACGACAGGTTCAGGTAAATCAGTTGCTGTAAACTCAATGATCTTGTCGATGTTGTTGAAATATACACCTGATCAATTGCGTTTGATTCTGATCGATCCAAAACAATTGGAATTAGCGAACTACAATGATATTCCTCATTTATTAACACCTGTTGTGACTGACATGAAAGATGCTGTTAGTGCATTGAATTGGTGTGTCAATGAAATGGAACGTCGTTATAAGCTGATGTCTTTTTTAAAGATCCGTAAATTAGCCGACTATAACCGTAAAGTGGAAGAAGCCATTGCAAATGGTGAAGATCTGATTGATCCGACTTGGAAACCAAGTGATTCTGCGACTCAAGACCGAGCGCCACGTTTGCAACCATTGCCTTCGATTGTGATTGTTGCCGATGAATTTGCCGATATGATCATGCAAGTAGGTAAAAAAGCAGAAGAAATGATTACCCGTCTGGCACAAAAGTCTCGTGCAGCAGGAATTCATTTGCTGTTAGCAACGCAACGTCCATCAGTAGATGTAATTACTGGTTTGATTAAAGCCAATATTCCAACCCGTGTTGCTTTGCGTGTAAACAGTAAAATTGACTCCCGTACCATTCTAGATGGTGGTGGTGCAGAAGATCTCTTGGGCCATGGCGATATGTTATTCCTCGGTCCGGGTAAAATTGATCCTGAACGTGTACATGGTGCGTTTATTTCCGATGATGAAGTCAACCGTATTTGTGACGCATGGCGTGAACGCGGTGAACCGAATTATGTCGATGAAATTCTCACACCGTTCGATGAAGAACCGACCACGCGTGGTTTTGAAGATGGTGATGGAGATCCGAACCGTGATGCACTCTATGACCAATGTGTTTCATTTGTCTTAGAAACACGTAAAGTGTCTGTATCTTCACTGCAACGTAAGTTTAGCTTAGGTTATAACCGTGCTGCCCGTATTGTTGATCAAATGCAGGAGCAGGGTATTGTCAGCGAACAAGGACCGAATGGTAAGCGAGATATTTTGGTCTAATTTAAACAGCTTGCAATGAGCTTAGGCTCATTGCAATGATGTAGGATTGAGAAACAGAGCGAGTAAATACAAGCACCAAAAAATAGAAAATAACACGATAAGTATCATTTGAGCTTTACTAAATTTCTTTTGTTCAACGACCACAAATTGATTGGATTGTTGTTTGGCAAAATTGAGTGCCTTAAATGCCGGTATTAGAAAAATGAAATTCAATACGGTAATCAGATCATAAGGCTCAGGCAGTTTAGTCAGCACTGAAAAAAATATAAATCCTATAAACATCCAGCCTGATGAGAAATTTTCTGTATATCCTTGTTGCTTGGCATAGTTATTTATTTTTTTTAACAAGGGGTAAAGGAAAATAATATAAAGGACTGTCCGAAAAGCCGGCATGATGTCTAATTTGTCTTTTTGCATAAAGAAGCGCCATGCTTTAAACATCCACCAAATCAGATATAAATCCATCGTCAAAAAACATAAGAGCATAAATTTATTGATGCTGATGATCTTTTGCACTTCCACGGAATGATGTGGTGCTTGCTCAATGAGCGTGGTTGAATCTTTTTCTAAATTAAGCATGATTTATTTTTTAGTTAGGTTTTAGTTTTTGATTATAAAGATAAAATAATATTTTCTCCAATAATTAAAATCCGTCTTTTTAAAAGATCGTTAATTTTTATTTGTGATGTAGATTCATTGACGTTCAGCCTAAAGGATTTTATTGAAGTACAGATATTGATGGAAAAACATGAATTTTCACACTAATATAAATCTGTCTCGCTGAACGGAATCTAGTCTATGTTGATCGCATTATGTACGTTAATCTTTATTCATTTTTGTGCCCTGATTACACCAGGCCCTGATTTCTTTCTGGTCTCGCAAACCGCAATTAGCCGTTCAAGAAAGCAATCTATTTTTGTGGTTTTGGGGATTACCGCAGGGGTGATGTTTTGGGCTTTTTTAGCTTTGGCGGGGTTGAATATCATTTTTGAAAAAATGGCATGGTTAAAGCAGGTGATGTTGGTTGTTGGTGGGATTTATCTGTGCTGGTTAGGCTACCAAATGCTTAGATCAGCTTTGAGTAAGAAAGAAAATCTATCACAGCATCATTTTGAGTTACCACAAAGCAATCTACGTTTTTTTCTCAAAGGTTTCTTAACCAATTTATCAAACCCGAAAGCGGTGATTTATTTCGGTAGTGTATTTTCAGTGTTTTTAGCCAATCCACATTTAGATGGTGTGCATTCATTATTATTTATAATTGTTTCCGTGGAAACGCTGATCTGGTTTAGCTTTGTTGCCTTTGTATTTTCATTACCCAGCTTTAAAGCCGCTTACCAAAATGCCTCAAGATGGATTGATGGTATCTCAGGTGGGATCTTTACGCTCTTTGGTGCATATTTGATTGGTCATCGCTAAAAGCATACTCCAAAATTTAAAAAACCTGCTTCAAGCAGGTTTTTTATGCTCTTATTCGCAAATAATTTTTAAATTATTCCACGTCTTTGGTTAATTGATAAAGTTCAGCATTTGGACCTTCAATCTTTTCACCCGTCGCAAAACTACGTGCTTCTAAGATATTTTCGCCAACAAAGTATTTGCGGTTATCTGCATTTTTATCTAGACCGATAATCGATCCAGATTCATCAAAACTAAAATGACCTTGGGTTTTAAATTCTTTGCCTTCACCTTTAACCCCTTCATATTCTTCAGTCAGTTCATACGTGTGATCTGATTTTAGGATGAGTTTGGTTTTGATTCCTGAGCAATCAGCACACGGAAGTAAACCTTTGTATTCACCAGCCCAATCCAAGCTATTTTGAGCATTATGTTCTGAATCAATCGTTGGGCTTGCTGCTTCATGCGATGCAGCAGCCTGTGTTTGTGCTGTCGCTTTGATATCCTCTGACGCATTATGAGTCGGTTTAGAACAAGCGCTTAATGACAGCGCTAAAATAGACATGACGAAGAGTGTTTTTTTCATAACATAACCCAAATGAATAAATAATTATATGTGAATGATTTTATCCAGAATATAAATTATCTCCCTGATATGAAATGTGAATTATGTAAGAAATTGCTGAGTAATGTAGTTCGATGTTAAAAAGTTAGGCTATTATAGGTGTTCTCTTAGTGTGCTATTTATAAGTATTCCAATCTATGTCTCATTTGGCTGAATATGTTGCTCGTATTTACAATGAAAAAAACGACAATCAAAAAAGCAATGATCAAATCAAAATTGAAAATGTCACTTTGCAATGCGAAAAAAATTATGAGCAAGATATAGAGATCACTCAGACCACCAAAATTTATACATTTTCAGATGGCACACAATTGAAACAAACCATAGAACAAGACAATCAGTTGTTTGAAGTGGAGTCTTGTCTAGAAAGCTGGATTGAATATCAGGTCATCCAGCAGTCAAATGCGAATATTCAGCCACAAAAAATTCATTTTGATAATCATTGTCGTGAATTACATTGGATTAACTATTTTAACCAAACGAAAAATTGATATATGCAAATTCATTGCAGAATTTAATCAAAACTGAATATTTACTGACAAGTTTTGCAATGAATTAATTTTATACATTTATATATTAATTGCTGTTTTTCTATACAAATTAGATTTTTATCTGATCTATTGGTTGTTACAATCCAGCGCGAATTCTTTATGTTTTGGTGTGCTGGGTGTTTGAAAAATTAGCTGAACAAAGTTTGGGCTGGATGGGATGGCAAATTGATAACCATTGGGATTTAAACATCGACCAATGTGTCATGATTGCAGCGCCGCATACCAGTAATTGGGATGCACTCTATGCACGTTTAGCACTGAAAGCTTTGGGTGTTCATGTGCGTATTACCATTAAAGATAGCTATATGAAATTGCCTTTTGGACCTTTTGTGCGTGCTATGGGCGGAATTGGGATTGATCGCCGTCCCAAGCAAGATGGCGAGGAACGTCCAAGTATGGTTCAGCTGATGAGTGAGCTGTTTAAAACCCATCCTAAATTGGTGATGCTGGTAACGCCAGAGGGAACGCGTGCAAAGCAAGAACAGTGGAAAACAGGCTTTTATCATGTTGCTACCAGTGCTGGCGTACCTATAGCACTGGCGTATATGGATTATAAAAACAAGAAAACTGGGATTGGTAAAATTGTTTATCCAACTGGAAATTATGAACAGGACATGGCTGAAATCATGGAGTTTTACGCTCAGATCAATCCGAAACATCCAGATTTATTTAGTATAGATACCCGATTTATTCCAGAAGCTGAGTTTTGATTCGATAGTATCTTTGAAAACTCAAATACAATGAATTTAATTTTGATATGGGAAGGGTGATTTGGCACATTCCCATATTTTATTAGGGTTAAATATTTGCTGCTGTTCAGTTGATACAGTATCTGTGCATTTAGATATTATTTTATAAATAACCTATTTTTTTAGCTCAATTAAAATACTACTTTAATAATTCAAAAGATCTACATCGTTATTTAAGAATTACTTAATTTTTTAAAATGTCGTATATAAATAAATTGTTGAAATTGGCTTTAAGTTGAAAACAACTTAAAGCCATGGTGTAAATAATTCTAAAAGTTAAATTCAACATTTATTGGGCATAGACAGGGATAACAAGATGAATAATAGCGTCTATTACAATGCAAAATTTCATACCGTGAATCAACTGCAACCTTGGGCAGAAGCCATGTGGGTAAAAGACGGTAAAATTTTAGCGATTGGCGATCAGAATGAAATTCTGAGTTTGGCAGCGGATGCTGAAAAATATGATTTAAAAGGGAAATTGGTGATGCCTGGCATCCATGATGCACACACGCATCTTTTAAAAGCGGCACTTCTTCGATTGGAATATTCTTGCCAATTAAATGATCCGCAAACCTTGCAAGAATTGGCACAGCAACTCAAAGCGTATTGGGAAAAATATGCCTCCAAACGGACATGGATTTTTGCCGGGCTCTATAACCCATTGATTTTTACTGCTGAGCTACTGACACGAGAATGGTTGGATCAAGTCATTCCAAATGTGCCTATTGTGATTCATGATTTTTCATTTCATAACGTCATGGCGAACAGCCAAGCACTACATCTTGCAGGTATCACGCGTGATACACCGAGTACGACCCGCGCAAAAATTGAAAAAGATCCTATAACAGGTGAACCTACTGGAATTTTGCGTGAAGGTGGATGGGTAAAATTATATATGGTCGCACCCACAGAGACCGATGAGGAAAATAAGTTCGCGCTTAAAATGGCGGCAAGTATATGTAATCAATATGGTATTACTTCGGCTCAGGAAGCTTCAGCAACAAGGTCATTTCTGACAGCAGCTAAATCTTTGGATGATGACGATGAGCTTACACTGGATTTGATTTGTCATATTCCTTGGAAAGCAGAAATTATGTCATTGAGTGATCGTGAAGAAGATGAAAGGGTAATCGCAGAACGAGCGCAATATGCGTCAAAACGTGTCATGGTGAATGGAATCAAAGTGATGCTAGATGGTACATCTATGGCACCCACCTTTAGCCATGTGCCCTTAGATCCGATTTCAGATGAACCTATTACTTACAATTTACTTCTCGATTCTAATGAACTCACTGAAAAAATTCGTGAATGGACCGAAGAAGGTTTGATCGTTAAATCACATTGTACGGGTTATGGTTCTGTGCGTATTGGTTTAGACAATTATGAAAATGCCAACAATGTTGAACGTCAAACAGGGCAATTTCATGATATTGCACATGCTCATTATGTTTCTGCAAAAGATCGTAGCCGTTTTGCAGAATTAGACATTATTGCTGAAATGTCACCCGCGATTTGGCATATCCCAGAATATCAGCAAGCGCTTGGCAAAGCCTATGATTTTCGAACTTTGTATGATGCTGGTGCAACCATGACGATTGGTACAGATTGGCTTTTGCCACCTACGCCAAATCTCTTTCCCGCACTGGCTGGTATTTTACAGCACGGAGATGAAAGTGTGCCTTTGGACGTGGCAGTCAGAATTATGACGTTGAACGGCGCAATTGCTGTTGGGCATAGTCATCGTACTGGGAGTTTAGAAGTGGGTAAGGAAGCAACCTTTATAGTTTTGGATCGCAATATTTTTGAATCAAGCCCTGAAGAAATTGCTGAGACTCAAGTCATCACCACAGTATTACAAGGTCAGCATGTGTTTCAGCGTGCTAACTAATCTACTGGGTTAAATTATCGTTTATGTGCGTAAGGGAAGACATATATGAGCGGAATAAAACGTATTCCTGTGACCTTACTGACAGGTTTTCTAGGGAGTGGTAAAACAACATTGCTGCATCGTCTGTTGGCCGATGATCGCATGGCACACACGGCAGTGATTATTAATGAAATAGGTGAGGTTGGCTTAGATCATTTATTGATAGGTCGACTTGACGATGACATTGTCTTGCTAAAAAGCGGTTGTGTCTGTTGTAGCATGAAAACAGAACTTTCAGAAACACTTAAACTTCTTTACTGTCGTGCTGAGGCAGGGCAAATTCCTGTTTTTGACCGTGTTATTGTCGAAACAACAGGTATGGCTGACCCGATTCCCTTGCTTAAACTTTTGCTAGCAGATGAAAGTGTCGCGACTTTATTTAGTGTGCAAACTGTGATTGCTACGGTTGATACATTATTGTCCTTAAATGTCCCGCATCAGCGGACGGAGAGACTACGTCAAATCGCTGTTGCAGATAAAATCATTTTAACTAAAACAGATTTGTCGCATGCCTTTACAACATTTACCAAGCGCATCCGTACTCTGAATGCGAGTGCTGAAATTATTGATGGTGCGGATGTGGCGGCTGTTGCTTTGGTTATTTTTGATCGTGAAAAGTATCCAGTAACACGTAATTTACTTGGTGCGCAGTGGTTTACACATCAGGCAAATTCTCAAAACACTTTCAATAACGCACCGCATCATAATATTTTTACGCTGTGTTTATATGCCAACCAAGCTTTGTCTTGGGCGCGTGTGACCCATTTTCTTCAGAAGCTGGCACGACTTTATGGCGTGAACTTGCTCCGAATCAAAGGATTGATTCAGGTGGAAGAGTCATTACGACCAGTGATATTACACGGTGTTCAACATTATCTATTTCCCGAATCTTACCTAAATGCGTGGCCTGATGATGACCACAGATCGAGAATAGTGGTCATTTTTGAAGGGGAAATTCATCAACAGATCCAAGCATTATTTGATGCCATTGTGCTTGAGCCAATGACCACATAGCAGAACGCCTGCACCCATAATCCTCAGCATTTTCAATTGCGTAATTTAAGCGTAGGGGGATTTGCATCTTAAAAAAACAATTTGGTTGATCGTAATTTTTTAACGATTTCTCTATTAGGAGACACTCATGGAAGACAAATATATTCATTCGATTGAACAACATACCATTCAGCAAATCCCATTAAATGCGCGATACGGTAAGGCTCGGGATCTATTCACACTTTGGTTTGGTGGAAATTTGATGCTACTGACGTTTGTGACAGGATCAGTTTCAGTCACCATTTTTCATCAATCTTTTGTCTCTGCTATTTCAAGTATTATTCTAGGAACGCTTATTGGTGGCATCTTTGCCGCACTCCATGCCGCTCAAGGACCGCATCTCGGTGTCCCTCAAATGATTCAAACCAAAGGGCAGTTTGGTGCATATGGCGCGCTTCCAATCCTTGGAATCGTGGTCATCATGTATGTCGGCTTTCTAGCTTCAAATGCGACGCTGGCTGGACAAGCCATGAATTTGCTTATTCCCTCATTCAGTCAGTCATCCGGCATATTATTTACTTGTGTCGTTGCAGTGATCGGCACAATCGTTGGTTATCGATTAATTCATCTATTTACAAAAATAACCTTTGTGATCTCTGGTTTGGCTTTTTTGGCAGCATATGTGTGGGTGTTTTTTATTCAAGGTTTACCAGCAGACTTTTTCGCGCGTAATTCTTTTTCAGCTACAGGTTTTCTCGCTACACTTTCGATTGCTGCACTGTGGCAGATCGCATATGCACCCTATGTCTCTGATGCTACTCGTCATTTACCAAAAGAAACAGGGGCAAAGGCAGCGTTCTGGGCAACATATTGGGGATGTGGATTGGGTACCATCATTCCGATGTGTTTGGGGGTAACAATAGGATTGGTGACACCAAGTGGAGATGTTATCGCTGGGATGATCGCTTATGTGCCTAAGATGGGGAGTGTGTTTATTTTGATTTTGGTCATTTCCATCTCTGCTATTAATTCAATGAATTTATATTGTGGTGTACTGACTTTAATTTCTTTTATCCAGACATTTATTCCATCATTTATGCCATTGGCTAAGGGACGAATTGTGATTTCATTTTTGTTAATTGCTATTGCGCTATGGATTGGAATCAAAGCATCCAGTAATTTTCTGCCCATATTTATTAATTTTATTTTCTTGCTCATCTACGTACTTATCCCTTGGACGGCTGTGAATTTGGTTGATTATTACTGGGTTCGTCATGGGGAATATGATGTCGATTCGTTTTTCCATCAAGATGGGGGAATCTATGGAAAATTTAACCTCATGGCCGTTTCTGCATATATTTTTGGTGTCATTGTTCAAGTGCCTTTTATTGCGACAGACTTGTATACAGGTCCTATTGCCAAGGCGCTTGATGGTGCAGATGTTTCGTGGGTTGTCGGTCTAATTTTAACCTCTATTTTTTATCTGATGGGGATCAAAATTTTTGGTATCAAAGACCATTCATACAAGGCAAAAAAATAAATTACGGCACGGCTATTGTGATGATGCAGCCATCATATCACTTTGCCTATATGAGGTTTGCTACAGCCTATTTTTACTGCTTCTAAGGCTATTTTGATCATGAGATAGACTTTGCAGAAGGGACCGCTATATTGCACCACGGGTTGTATTTAAAAATTCAGCAGCAAAGGATGAAGGTCTAGGCAATTTTAAAAATGAACGCTGCTCATCATGATTTACGTTTATGATTTTAAAACACAATCATTTAAAACACGATATTTTTAAGATCATAAACGTTTTGCAGTATTCAAAAATAATCTGCTTATTTAGCGTTGCTTGTTGTTGAGCGTTGCACACCGCCAAGGGATTCACAGGCTGTTTTATAAATATCGTATTGTTGTTGAACCACTTCATCGAGAGGAATTTTAAATAATTCATCTCCAGATTTATAGCGATCGACGTACTCAGTGGCTTTTTCTTTACTCACTGCAAGTGAGCGTTCATGATAAGTATTAATTGAACTATGGGCCAATTCTGCTGTTTCAATATTATTACATTGAAATTGGCTGAGCAGTTTTTCCGCAGTTTTAATTTCACTAGATGTGCCAAGTACACATCCTGTTAAGAGAATACTGGCACTTAACAAAAATGAGTTTTTCATCACAGATATTTAAGAAAAATGAGTGGCGGAATTGTAGGATGAATCGAGTATTAAAAATAGAGCCGCTCGAATATTGTTTTCACTTTAGTAACCAATTGCTGAATAAATAGCCAGCGAAATTTATTCAACTTTCTCTTTCTTTGTTAAAGCAATGATGTCAGTAATAAGAAACAACCTGAGGCAAATAATAAACTCAGCACCAATTGTTTAAATTGTTTTTCTGATATTTTATAAAACATTTGCGCACCAATCAGCGCAGGAATACTCACTGTAAGAATGATCAGTGCAAAATAGGGGAGATGGACCTTGTGGATGGTTCCTTGGCAGAGATAAATAATAATCGTAAACAACTGAATCGCAAAATTAAAATGTCTTAAAATATAACGCTGTTGTTGTTTAGGCAGATTTTTAAGCATCACCCAAGCTGATGGTGCTGCGCCACAAAAACCACCAAGACCACCTAAAATACCGCCAATAAAACCAATGCTTCCATCTGCAAGTTTTCCCAATGCTTGAATACGAGGAAACACAGGGGCAAAGAACATGGTCGGACACCAAATCACTAAAAATAATCCAAGGATGGTCTTAAAGGTATTTCCATCAATGAGGTGTAAAAGATAGGTACCGAGAGGTACACCGATTAATCCTGCAATGATATAAGGAAGCACTAGAGAAAACGGGAGTTGATGTTTTTGTTCTTTTCCCAATGCAATGATATGGCTCCATAGAGAAGCAAACACCACTAATGGCGCTGCCAGTTGTGGCGGTAATACCCAAATCCAAAAAGACATCGCAATCAAGGCAAAGGCAAAACCAGTTAAACCTTGGACAAAGCCTGCAATCATGGCACCGAGAATAAAAATAAACCAAGTCATTTTTAAATTAAACAAAACTGAATAGGGTTAGAGCATAGCATTGAGATAGTCGATCTTGGTTGAATCAGCTGATTTTAAAAGAAATCGTGAGTTTTCATCATGACTTATTGAGATAAGTATATCTGTATCGTTAACATCTATACCATTAAAAACGATCAGGTGTATTAGATCATGAATAAAAATCTATCCAATAAAAAGCCCCTGATGACAGAGGCTGGTAATTAAGGGATTATGAGGTCAGTTCTATTAGTCATTGCTTGGTTTTAAGGATTGCGTTAAACCATTAATATCACCGCCTTTAATGCCTAACTCATTCATTAAGCTATCAATCAGTGGAGCTTGAGAACGATAGCGCAGCGCACTATTGACCACTTGATCAGACAAAGCGATTTGATTTTGTTCACCAGATTCACCTGTTGTATTTGAACCTGCCATACCGCCTAAACCATTGACTTGAAGAATCTTGATATCATCAATATTTTCCATTGGTTTAACACTTTCACGAATGATTTCAGGCAAGTATTTCAATAAAGCTAAACGGATTTGCATCTCAACTTGTTCTGTTGAAAGCACATTGTTGGCTTCATTGACTGCACGTGTACCTTCAGCATCAACTTGATATTGCTTTTCTTGTGCCGCAGCAAGCAACATTTTTGCATCTGCTTCACCTTTGGCTTTTAGACGTATTTTTTCAGCATCCGCTTGTGCTGCAATACGGACTGCTTCAGCATCATCTGCAGCTGCTTGTTTAGCGGCTTCTGCAGCTACGGTAATCGCAATTGCATCTGTTTCAGCGACTTGCTTTGCAGCCACCAATTCAACGGCTTTTAAACGCTCTGCACGCTGAGTTTCACGAACAGTTGTCACTTCTTCTTCCGCTTTTACCGCTTGTGCACGTGCTTGGTCAGCCAACGCTTTGGCTTCAGATTCAGCACGTGATTTTTCAGCAATCGCAATTGCACGATCTTGCTCGGCCAATTCAATGGTTTTCTTCTGTTCGACTTGGGCTTTTTGGATCAACTGCGCTTTTTGAATATTTTCATTTTCAACATCACGTGCAGATGCAATACGCTTTAATTCGACTTCACGTTCAGCAGCAATTTGAGCTTCTTCTGCTTCACGTTTTTTTGCGGCTTCTTGTGTTGCAATTTCTGCCGATTGCTCAGCTTTACGAATGGCGATTTCACGCTCTTGTTGAAGTTTTGCATATTCTTCTTCACGTAGAATTTGCAAGCGTGCTTGTTCTGTTTCTAAGTTTTTTGCTTTAATGGCTAAGTCATTGTCTTGTTCAATGTCATTGCGTTTTTTACGGCGGTCTTCAATGGTTTCAGTCAGTTTGGTTAAACCTTCTGCATCGAAAGCGTTTTGAGGGTTAAAATATTCAAAACTGGTTTGGTCTAAACCTGTCAGTGAAACCGTTTCTAATTCTAAGCCATTTTTAAACAGATCTTCAGAAACCACTTGTTGAACTTTTTGAACAAAATCAACGCGTTTTTCATGTAGCTCTTCCATTGCCATTTCAGCGGCAACAGCACGCAGTGAGTCTACAAATTTACCTTCCACCAAATCTTTGAGTTCTTGTGGTGACATGGTTTTTTTACCCAAGGTTTGGGCAGCTGTTGCAATAGATTCAGCTGTTGGTTTAACCCGTACATAAAATTCAGCCATCACATCTACACGCATACGGTCACGAGTAATTAACGCTTGATCTGTGGCACGTTTGACTTCAAGACGAAGGGTATTCATATTGACGGGAATCACTTCATGTAAAACCGGCAATACAATTGCACCGCCATTTAAAATGACTTTTTCACCGCCAAAACCAGTACGGACAAAAGAAACTTCTTTACTTGAGCGTTTATACAGGCGGGCGATAATAACCCCGATGACAATCAGTGCCACCAATATAATGCCTGCTAAAACAAGGATTTGATATAAGTTTGAATTCAACATTTTATTATACCCAGGTTTGTTATTGAAAAATTAAAGTGGCGTTGCTTGAAAGCCTAGTTTTGTTCTTTGTGTCAAAATCACACTTTGACCTTGTTGAAAGATTTCATCTAATTCTGGTTCAACCAAAATATAATGGGTCTGTCCAAATTGATCGATGACTTTGGCTTGTGCAGGGTAGTTTTGTTTTGCTTCACCTAAAATAATCTGAGCAGTACGCCCAATCAGTTCATCACTGTGAATCGCAGTGGTTTCATCTTTCGGTAAAATTTTTGCAACGAGTGCTGCACACACTCGGACAATTGGCATAGATAAAAAAAGACTGGCTGGCGCAATCAACCAAATAGAAAAATAATTTCCAGTGAAATTGAAAAATATACTTTGCACAATAAAACCAAATAGCGCATAAACAGTCAGAAAAATGATCAACCAAACCAAGACGGGGACACGACCAAGATAGAGCCAATCTAACAGTTGCACTAAAAGGTTGTGATCTGTATGGATGTCTAGATCCGCATGATGGGTTTCTAACAGTTGATCTGGAATAAACTGGTCTAAAAAACCTTGTGAGGTTGATCCAATAATAAGGAGTAAACACTCCACAAGACCCAATAAAAACATCAGGCACAGACTGACACTAAATAGTAAGTTGGATGAGTGTGTAAATAATTCCCACATATTGTTCTACTCAAAATTATTGTTGCGCGTTTTTATAAATAAAATTTTTAATTTGAACTGAATAATTAAATGATCATCAGTTAATTCAATTAATAAATTAAGTTTATCGGTTTTGTCGTAGTATTGCAACAAAATATTTTATGATATTAATTAAAATCAATATCTTATAATTTAATATATTCTTTTATATTTTGAAAATTGCTTGAAAAGTAATGCTTGCATTTTAGCCAACTATTCCTTATAACTGATTGAGTTTACAGAGGGAACTGAAGACAAAAAAATACGCAATGATTGGGGTGATCACTGCGTAGAACAACGAATCTGCTTTCACAGTTCGGTTAAGGAGAAATGTTATGAACTTTGGGGATTGTTCATAACTTAAGTTTGATAGTAGAGGTTCCCCTCTGTAAATTCATTGGTATTCACGTAAACAAGTGTTAAATCTCGTAAACATGATTAAAATGTGAACAACATCAACTAAAAACAAGATGTTAATCAATGTTTTTAAACATATTATTTAAAATAAATAAATTTTGCGCTGCATTTCCCCGATTAATCTTTTCTCTGCTTTTTCATGCAAATGAGACAGTTTTTATCAGCTATTTTAGTTAAATTTGCTATCGTTCAAAGCTTAAATTGCAGCTTTCAAAAGTGCTGATTAGTCTATGCTATTGAACTCAATTTGCTATATCGCATCATGTTTGAGCTTGCTGATTGAGATGCTGAAATACGATTTTAAAAATCAATACGCTATAAACTGTGATTTAAAGCTAATTATTTAATTTTTAATGAATTTATATTGTTGTCGTAACAATTATGCAAAAAACAAAACAACAGCATTTTTTGTGAATTTTAATTCAAAAAATTATATTAAAGATTCTGTTCTCAATTTTAGTTCTGGTTTTGCTTGCAATCATGCCGTATTTTTTCATAATAGCCTTTCCTGTCTTGATTAGCTTTTTACCATGTCACCATTAGAAATATTCGCGGTTATTATCAGTATTATTGGTGTCACATTGACGATTAAGCGAAATATGTGGTGTTGGGTATTTAACTTCTTTGCCTTTGTTTTATATGCCTATTTATTCTTTGAATTTAAATTGTATGGTGAAACAATCTTACAAGTGTTCTTTATGGTGGTGAATTTTTATGGTTTTTATCACTGGCTAAAAGGCAAGCAGCAAGATCATGAGATTCGAATAGAGCCGATTGCCGTACAAACCGTGATTCTGCAAATGATCATCGCAGCTGCTGGAGGGGTAATATTTGGTTTATCGCTACACTATTTTACTGATGCTGCTTTGCCTATGTTAGATTCCCAACTGGCTGCATTTAGTTTATTGGCAACCTATTGGACCAGCCGTAAACATATTGCGACTTGGGTGCTTTGGGTCTTTGTTGATATCGTCTATGTAGGGATGTTTATGTATAAAGAATTATTCCTAACAGCTGCTTTATATGCAGCGTTTGTTGGACTGGCTGCATTTGGATGGTGGCAATGGGAACAGGTTAAAAAGAAACAATCGGCGAGCATGTATAAAGGAATTTAACATCATTATTTAAGGGGCTGCCATGATTATTGATTTTGTTCAAATACAAAAACAAAAGTTTGAAGAACTTGTTGAAAGAATCATGGCTCAACCTGAGCAATATCTCGACTTTGATTCAGTCTCTGATTTTTACAAAGCCCCATGGTTAGATCAGTTCCCACAGGGCACAATGTGGAGCACTTCTGGTTTGGATGATGGCGCAGAAGAATTTTGTATTCAGATCAAATATAGAGCGCTGATTTTTAATATAGAAATTCAATCAACGTCTATCGGTTTAAAATTTAACAGTAAAACTATCAGAGTTTATAAAAAAATATAAAGCCAAGTTTTTTGGTTAAGCCTTTGAAAAAATATTTTATTTAAATCAAGCTTAAAACTGAATTCAAATGATTTTTGGGTGGTGCTGACACATTGATGTGTGCACTGAATTTAAATGACCATATTGATGGTGTGCAGTTTAAAACAGTATGACAATCAATACAGTGATTTAAGCCAATCTCATTGGATATTTCCAGTTTTTATTCTGCTAAAATGATGTTTCAAATTGTGAGCTTTAAAATTGATTTTTTGAGTATGTTTAAATATAGGTTAAAAATAAATTAGGATAAATTAACAATAAAATTATAAAGGTGAAAAATCTTGTTTTTAAAGTATTTGTATCTAACTTGGCGTATAGCCTAAAATAAGTTAAATGTTGACGGATATATCCAGTAAAATAAAAAACGATTCAATTCTGTCAGCGGAAAAACTTTTTTTTATTGAAATATTGGGAAAAAATTAAAGTTAAAATTGATAAAATAAATATGATAAAATGATTGCTCTTCAGAAAACATTTGCAAATAATATAAAGGATTAATATTCTAATCGTCAGGTTTATTTAGAATAAAAATCTATATTTTAGAAATACACTTATATAAAATTACTGGAGTGTTATATTTAACTGATGAGCAAAGATAAATAAAGCGACAGATAGAAGTTCACAATTTTATGGATTGGTTATTATATGGAACAAAAAAGTAGGATGGCAACACAGTCCTCAACGGAACACTTTATGCATGATGTCATGATCATGAATTGGAGTAATCTTAAGAAGTGTAGCCTTGTTCTATTCTTAGGCGGTATTGCTGTTTTATTGTGGATTGTATGGTGGTTTTTTAGCAACGCTCAAGTTGAGCTACAGGCTTGGATTAATCAAGATTTTTACCCTATTTATCTACGATTATTATTTTTTGCAGCAATTGGTTTCTTTGCACTTATTTTTATTATTCGTGCTTTAAATAAAAATTCTATTTTTGAAATTATAACTCCGTATATAACCATCGGATATTTTGGTCTTATCTTTGTTTTTGGTGCGCATTGTATTGGCATTTTTAGCCCAGCATCGGTTGCTGGTTATGTCAGCTTGGTCACGGTTGCATTGGTATTATTTGAACGAAAAGTGGTGTATATAATCGTCATTCCAATCACTTGTTTTATGTTAATCAGCCTTGGATTAAGTCTGATGCATAAAATAGCCTATGCACCAATTTTTAGTGAACACTTACAATCCATGTCGGTATATAAAAATACATTTTGGGTGTTTTGCATGTTGTATTTTTATATTCCGATCTTTTTAGCAAGCCTGATTTTATTTGAAATTCTTTTGACTCAGTGGCGTAAAAGAGAGCAAATGATTCAGCAAATTAGTGTACTCGATCCGCTTACAGGTATTTATAACCGGAGGAGAATTGGTGAGAATATTGACCTATTAAAACAACAACAAAGTTCTTTTGCGATCGTGTTATTAGATTTAGATTATTTTAAGAGTGTTAATGATCAATATGGGCACGATATTGGGGATGCTGTTTTAAAACAGGTTGCAAAAATTTTAACTGAAAATATTCGTGAGCAAGATGTTGTTGGGCGATTTGGAGGCGAAGAGTTCATTATTCTCATGAGTAATGGCGCATTAGAAAATGCGATGAGTCTTGCTGAACGATGTCGCCAAGCAATAGAAAAGGAAAAAATTCGATTAGATCATCAGCAGACCATCAAAGTGACGGCAAGTTTTGGTGTTGCAGTATCAACGAATCCTTTTTTAACAACAAAAGAGGAGTTGATTCGTCAGGCTGATCAAGCCTTATATCTGGCAAAAAACAATGGGCGTAATCAGGTTTGTCATTTCTTTGAAATAGAGCTTACCCATTCATTTGGATACAAACAACACCGTTAAACCCTTTCAAATTTTTTGCGATAAATGACACTTGTGATAAGGGTAATTAGACAAAGCACAACAATATAGTACACAGCACCAATATCGCGATATAAACTCAACCATTGTACCAATGGTAGGGTTAAGCCACCTGCAATTGCGTATGCAACATTGTATGAAAATGAAATTCCTGAAAAGCGAATTGGGGCGGGAAACATCTTGACCAAGCTATAGGAAACCACACCGACTGTGCCAGAAAATAGCCCCAGCAACATGTACAGTCCGAAGATCGTTGAATGAGCGGCATGCCCTAAACTGTAATAAAAAAGACCTGCAGTGATTGCCACACTGAGAGATCCTAAACAAATTACGCGCCCAGCACCAAAACGATCAGCGAGAAAACCTGCCAATATACAACCCAACATTTGCATCAGAATTGCCATGCTTTGCATTTGAAATGCATCCGCACGTGGAAAGTTAAAGGTGGTGGTCAGTAAATTTGGGGTAGATAGGATAATCACCACAACACAACCGGTCAAAAACCAAGTAAACAGCATTCCAATGACAACGGCAGATTTATGGGATGCCAAAACTTGTTTGATGGGTAGATCTTTTGAGAGTTCTTTACGCGCCTGCATCGCTTTAAATACTGGGGTTTCTTTCAAATAACTTCTTAGATATAAGGCAATTAATCCAAAAACTCCACCGACTATAAATGGGAGACGCCAAGCCCAAGCATGGATTTCTGCTTCGCTAAACTTAAGCGAAATAAACAGCGACATCAAAGCGCCCAGTAAGATCCCCAGTGACAAACCTGCTGTAAGCAAACCATTGGCAAAACCAATTTTCTTTGTTGGTACATGCTCTGAAACAAATGTCCATGCTGCGGGTATTTCTCCACCAATCGCAATGCCTTGAACCACGCGCATCAACAACAGTAGCAGTGGAGCAGCTAAGCCAATGTCTGCATAAGTTGGCATTAGACCGATAAACAAAGTGGGGAGTGCCATCAATAATATGGATAAACTAAACAGGCGTTTACGTCCGACGAGATCACCAAAATGCGCCATGATCACTCCACCTAAAGGACGGAAGAAATATCCTGCGGCAAAAATTCCGTAAGTATTCAGCATTGCCCAAAAAGGACTTAAAGAACTAGGGAAAAATAGTTCAGCAATGATTTTTGCGTAAAATACATAAATGACGAAATCATAAAATTCGAGCGCACCGCCCAGAGAAGACAATGCAAGCGTTCTTTTTGCTTCCTTATTGAGGCCCAATTTTTCGTCCATGATGCTGCAATGCCTTAAAAGAGATATTGAATGTGAATGTAATCATTTTAATTGACTATTTTTTACTTAAAAAATCAATATTTATTTTTATGCATCCTACTTATTTTTATAGGTGATCGAGGCAATTTAAAAATCATTTTTGCTTTAAAAGCATTGTAATCAGGTAAATTCTTATAGGTATAAATACTGATTATTTACATGCGAATCAACCACGGGATAACACTCAGAATAATACCGCATACAGACATAATCATTGTATTTTCAATAAAATAAGGGAAAATCATTAAAGTAATCCCACAGATAAAAGGCATGTTCATTCGCTGTCTTTTCCCATAGATAAAATAGCCTAAGCCAATTGAGCTAAAGATCAAGCCTAAGAATAGGGGTGCTGTATTCATTATTTTCAACGATAGACTAGACGCTTGTTATTTACACGATCATGATTAAAAATGGCTTAAAAGACAAGCTGTCATTTGGCTTAGGTAAATAGAAATTCATTTGTACATAACCTACATATTTTTGCACAATAATTGAATTGGAAAGCGCATTTCAAATGCTACACTCATATTTATTTAATTTACATTTGATCAAGGTACAAGATAATGAGTGCCGTGTTACCTGTCGCCCAACGTGGTGAAGACGTTTTAAAATTAATCGCAGCGCCTGTGGCTGA
Organism: Acinetobacter sp. CE-15; assembly: GCF_051059255.1. Classification (NCBI taxonomy): domain Bacteria; kingdom Pseudomonadati; phylum Pseudomonadota; class Gammaproteobacteria; order Moraxellales; family Moraxellaceae; genus Acinetobacter; species Acinetobacter sp. CE-15. The sequence continues at coordinate 889,114 of NZ_CP192737.1, forward strand.
GGCTGAGTTTTCAAGTACTTGGCTAAACGAATTATCCAATGCCTTACAGGCCACCATGTTAGAGCGTAATGGTGTTGGGATCGCCGCACCACAAGTCTATGTTTCTAAACGGGTGATTATTGTTGCTTCAAGAGCGAATCCTCGCTATCCAGACGCACCCGAAATGGATGCAATCACAATGATTAATCCTGAAATCTTAGAGAAATCTGAACAGACCATCTTGGGTGAGGAAGGATGTTTAAGTGTGCCGAATGAAAGAGGGCAAGTGGCTCGTGCTGAAGCAGTTACTGTACAATTTTTTACGCTGACTGGCGAAAAGATTATTCAGCAATTTCATGGTTTTCCTGCACGCATTGTGCAACATGAAATCGACCATTTAAATGGAATACTGTTTGTTGAAAGACTTTAAACTGAGCAAGCTTGGCTAAAAATTATCTTGAATTTTATCTTTAATTTTAGCCAAGCTTTTCTAAGCAGAGTTGTTAATTGGATATTGTTAATTGGACTTCGCGCGCTGCAAAGCACCATTCCATAAGCTTAAATGATATTGTCTTTGGTCTGCGCTCATCTTCGGCTCAAAAGCACGATCTAATTGCCAAGATTCGGAAATTTCACTGAGATTATTAAAAACACCTGCCTTTAATCCTGCCAATGCAGCAGCACCCCAAGCGGTAGATTCCAAAAGTTTAGGGCGTAGCACAGGTACATTTAAAATATCTGCCTGAAATTGCATTAGCATATCATTTTGGCTTGCGCCACCATCCACACGCAATTGTTTTAAGGGCTGTGCGATATCCGATTGCATTGCAGTTAATACATCAGAAACTTGGAATGCAATGGATTCTAAGGCAGCTCTGGCAATATGTGATTTATTGGTTCCACGTGACATTCCACAGAGTAAAGCGCGCGCTTCACTGTCCCAATGTGGCGCTCCTAAACCTGTAAAGGCTGGAACCAAAACGACACCATCTGTAGTGTCAACTTGGCAAGCTAACTTTTCAACTTCAGCACTATTTTTGATAATTCCTAAACCATCTCTTAACCATTGCACAATCGCACCAGCCATAAATACACTGCCTTCTAATGCATAATGAGATTGGTCTTGGCACTTCCATGCTAAGGTGGTGAGTAATTTATTTTTGCTATATTGAATATCTGTTCCTGTATTGAACAGCATAAAACAGCCTGTCCCATAGGTGTTTTTGGCTGTTCCAGCTTCAAAACATGATTGCCCAAAGAGTGCAGACTGTTGATCACCTAATACGCCACAAATTGGAATTTCCGCGCCAAGAAGCCCTGTGGCGGTATTGGCAATATAACAATCGGATTGGATAATTTTAGGCAGAACACTCGCTGGGATATTAAATAATTCAATTAATTCCGCATCCCATTGCTGTGTTTTTAAATCCATCAACATGGTACGTGAAGCATTACTTGCCTCGATGACGTGTTCGGAACCTTGGGTTAAATTCCAAATCAACCAACTGTCGACTGTACCGAATGCTACATGATTTTGTTCAGCCAGTGCTCTTAAGCCTTGCACATTTTCCAATAACCAAACCAGTTTTCCAGCACTAAAATAAGGATCGATTCTTAATCCTGTTTTTTTGTGAATTTTTTCAGATAAATTGTTTTGAACTAACTGATTGCACCAGTCTGTAGCGCGGCGGTCTTGCCAAACGATGGCAGGGGCAAGTGGTTTACCTGTTCGCTTATCCCAAACTACAGTGGTTTCACGTTGGTTGGTTAAACCCAGTGCTTTAATGTCTTTGGCCAATAGTCTTGCCGATGCGATTGCTTGCTGTACGACGGTGATTTGTGTGGTCCAAATCTCCATGGCATCTTGCTCAACCCAGCCCGAATGTGGGGTTTTAATTTGGGTTTCCCGTTGAGCAGAGGCATATACCTTTCCGTGCTCATCGAAGATAATTGCTCTGCTAGAGGTCGTTCCTTGATCAAGTGAGAGTAAATAGCTCATCTTTTTTATATTTGTCCCTTGAAAAATAGTGATAGTAGCGCAATTATAGAACTAGGCGCATCATTTGATATAAATGTAGTGAATTATCTGCTTAATTTGCAACAATTATGTTATGATGGCCGTGTTATCTGGGGATGTTATTGGCTTCGACGCCGATGATGAAGCTCATAGATGCATGCCGAGAGCGCATTTTCTCTCGTAAATCAAATTTGCATATTTTAGTCGCAAACGACGAATCTTACGCTCTAGCTGCCTAAGGGCAGCTTGTCCGCTTCACTGAATACTTGTGGTCAGTGGACCCGACTGTAGCGCACGCACACAAGTCCGTATAAAGTCAAGCCTCGGGGCTTTATACTAAACTTAGAGGATCGCGTTTTGTACCCTGTTCGTCGGGTCACTTAATGTTAAAATAATTGACGATATCTAAGCATGTAGTATTCTCGAGTGTAGTGTTGGCGGACGCGGGTTCAACTCCCGCCATCTCCACCAAATTTGTAAATCATGATCTGTCACTTAGTTATACGATGTATCATGAAACTTAATAAAGCCTTGAAATTTAACAGTTTCAGGGCTTTTTTAATGCCTGAATATCTATCATGGACATAGACAGGCATTATTTGAAAATCACGCACTATCACTATATGATGTTACACAGGTGTGACACGCGTGTAACAGGTGAACTATGCTTTCAGACTCACAAGTAAAAGCTTTAAAACCAAAAGAAAAAAGATATTCACTTGCAGATGGTGAGGGTTTGTCAGTTGATGTATTTCCTACAGGTAAAAAGAAATGGATCGTTTCATACCGGGTTAATGGAAAACAGACTAGAAAGAATTTAGGTGAATACCCTGAGCTAGGGTGCAAAGACGCCCGCCAGTTAGCTCGTCAGTGTAAAGCTGAAGCACAAGGCAAAATGCTAAATTCACCATCAGTAAATGCTGTGATTGAAGAGTGGCTTAAACTGATGACGCCGCGTTGGTCCAGTAAAAAGTACATAGATACAGTTATTTATAGGCTGAATTATATTACTGAAGATTTTAAAAATCAGCCGATTGATGAAGTTGATAGAAAAATAATCGTTAAGAAAGTAAAAGAAATCGTGAATAAGGGAACACTAGAAACCGCAAAACGTTCACTACGATTACTAAATGAAATCTTTAACTTTGCTATTGCTTCAGATTATACGCAAAAAAATCCATGTACTTTGATTTCTGATGTTATCCCACAGCAAACCGTTCGTAATATGCCAAGTCTTGATGCAGAGCAGATGCCTGAGTTTTGGAACCGTGTAACACATAGTAATGTTACACCAGAACTGTTACACGCACTTAAACTCGCATGTTACACAGCCGTTCGTATTTCTGAGTTACTTCAATCGCGTTGGGATAGTGGCGAAATAGATTTAGAAAATAGACAGTGGGTGATTCCAGCATCTCGAATGAAAATGCGTAGAGATCATGTTGTACCTTTGACTGATCAAACTTACACGCTATTTAAAGAACTATATGATCATAAGACGGATAATGGTTATATCTTTAAGCACACTCGAAATCCTGGTGAGCATGTCCGATCTGAAAGTATTTTAGCAATCATCAAGCGAAATGGTTATGCAGGGCAGATGGTTACACATGGTTTTCGATCTTTATTCTCTACCCACACAAATAACTCAAAACTATTCAGACCTGATGTAATTGAATACCAAATTGCGCACGTTCCCAAAGATCGTATTCGCGGTATTTACAACAGAGCTGAATATTGGGATGAAAGGGTAGAGTTGATGAAGTGGTATTCAGAGCAAGTTGATCGTTGGATGAAAGGCGCTAATTAAGCGCCTTCCTTCAATATTTCTTTTTTCATCCTTAGCAAAGTTGAAGCTGTATATTTCTTTTGAACTCCAAACTCCTGATCAGGTGGATACTTCTCTAAATAGTATTTTTTGAAAGTATTTAGACACACACCTAATTCACTCGCTACTTGCGTCATAGAGTACCATTTCATAAACCTTGCTCCTTTTCTTCTAAAACCCATTTCAACATTTTAATTTGAGCCAAAATTTCTCCCAGCTTTCCAAGCATTAAATCAAATGCAAACTCATTGCCTTCTTTTTGATATTGATCTCGACGCATTACCGTAGACATCATTTCTACATTGAGCTCTTTGAGTTTAGATCGAATACCTATGTGATTTTTCACGCCACTTCCCCCAATGCTTTCCGAATATCCTTTGGCAAATCATCACTCATTTGATTATTCACAATAAAATCCGTAAGAATGTGATAGAACAAAGTGGTTTGATCTGCATCTAATTCAACTGTAAAGCCATTCCCACTGATTACACGTGGAGCTAACTGTTCAGCTAAATCTGATATGTAATCAATGTCATCATTTGAAATTGGTTTACTCATGCTGCAATTCCTTTCTTATCAAGTAATTCAGCCAAAACATATTGTGCTGTTTTTGCTTTGGCCAACATTTGTTTTTCTTTGATTGCATCACGTTCAAAACGAAGCGTAGTCACACGTAATGCTTTGTCGATATGATTTACTTCATGCAGATTGTCATCTTCATAGCCAATCAATTCGTATGGTGTATCAACTAAGCAATGTGCTAGTTCAGCTTGGTTTCTATCCCATAGGTGCATGTAGGCTAAGAGTTGCCATTCATACGCTGTTTTACCGCCTAGCTTCAATTGGTAGGGGTGAGTTGCTTTAGACCAAGAAGATTTGATATCAATGATTAGGCTGTTTTCCATATCATCAATGTCGCATTCGCCAGTGATTAGTTCTGAGTTTTTACGTTCAGTATTTTTCACATAACTTGTGAAGTTATAACTGTTATAAAGATCAATAGAATCTTGCTCAACAATGCGTCCTTTTTCGACCATGTTAAAACTTAAATCCTCATCCCAATCTAAAGCAACTTGTGATGCTAAGCACTCAAGATATGTATATGCGCCACTGCTTAAAGTATCTTTTTCAGGGTAGGGCATAATCCTCCCCATCGATGAAGCTCTAATTAGTTTCATTCTTCTTCACTCCATTTAATTGACTAAGCTGATCTTGAGTTAAGGCATATCCAGCAACTATTTGCTCAATGGTGTAATGTCCTGATTCAACTGCTTTCAATGCTTTATCGAACTGCTGCGGGGTAATTGGATGCAATACTTTCTGAACGTGTGGTACTTCTTTTCTGACTCGCAAACAAGCAACGATTTCACCAGCAACTTTTACAGATGACTCAAACACTGTGATTGATTTTCCAGCCCAATCCTCTAAATATGGACCATACATTCGTTCAATGGTTTTACAGTTGGTTCGGTTAAGAATCATAGGTTTTGAATTTACGAGTTGTGCGACAGTACATTCTTCTTTTTTACCTCCGTCACCAATAACAATTTCACGACCTACTGAACGGATCGTGATAGTCAGATCCTGCCCATTTGGGAGGCAATAAACACCTAAATATTTAGGATTAATTAATTGCTTCCAGTGCGTTCTATTTTGAACTTGAGAATTCATCTCTTTCTCCTAAGCCACTAATTCATAAACACTTGACTTAACGAAAGTTTTAATTTCATTAATTTTCTCAAGTTGTTGGTTTAAAACATAAATTTGTAAACTGTCTTGATGCTTACTGGCATTTAATAGAACTGATTTACTAAAAACCAATTCATTGTTTTCTATCTTGTGAATCCAAACTGATTCAGATAAATCTAAAGTTTCAAAGCCATACAAAGTGCAGGTTATTTTTAATTGCTTGATGGCTTTCTTAATTTTTGCTTTTAAGCGCGAAACCTCAATTTCATAGAGTTTCATAACAATCTCTCCTGAACTTCTTGCTCGATAGCTTCTTTTAGAACATCCCAATTTTGTGGATTAATATAAAAATGATCGAGTAAGCCATCTTCGTTGTATGCCTTGATATCGCATAGTTCTTCAATATCTGCATCTTTCCAAGTTTGAAAGCCATCCCCATCTTTGAAGTAACGAGCATTAAATTTCACTTCCAAACAAAACTCATCATTCTCAGTAAAGAAGTCTGCTTGACCTTGATCTAAACTGATTTCGTCAAGTCTGAAAGGTGGCTTGATGACTACTGGCAGTGTGAGTAGGGGCATATTCATTGTTTTTACCCCTGATACAAAGCTAAGTAAGCCATTGAGAAGAATAGAGTGAAAATAATTGCGAATAGAAAGAGGCTTTGGATACGACTCCAAATCTGACGCTTAATGATTTGATCTATCGTCAGTAGACGTTGTGGTTTTTTGTGTGACATAATTACCTCGTACTGAGTACAAGCCCACTTCTGATTTGCCGTCTAAGTGGGCTTTTGTTTGTGTATGAGATAAATATAACTTTAGTTATTATTATAGTCAACACTATAGTTATAAAAAATATACTTATAGTTATATTTGTATTTTAATAGACAAAAGAAAACCCACATAGGGCGGGTTGTTTTGATATTTTGGTATTAGCACTGAATATTGTATCTAGCTTTATACGAATCGATTGTTTTTAGAATATCTGTACTGGTATCAACATCTGCAGGCTCAGCTAGCTTTAGATAAATCGGAAGGTATTCTTGTTTATAGGTAATAGGAAATTCCTCACAAATAACTTTTTTACGTTCTTCTATAGATGTTGTTGGGGCTGCCAGAGTCCCAAGATACGATGTAATTTTCAGATCCACTTCTTTATATACCTCAAGAAGCTGTTCACGTTCAGGTGAAATTTGCTCTGGTTCATCGCAACCGAATATAGAAAAAGTTAATAAACATAAAAATGATACAGTTTCCATAAGGTAGATTCTTCTTAGGATTTTGTTTGGTGAAAGTAAACCGATGTAGGGGCAAATTAGATATTATTTTTACCAAATAGGCATTTTAAATAGCCTTCCATTTTGCCCATCATCATGTAAGGTTAATATAATTTCATTAGAAGAGAATACAGGATTATCTATTGTTGATAACTCTGAAACTTCAGACTCAATTGTAGTAATAATAATTTGGATACCGAATTCTGTATATTTTCTCAATACATTTAAGGTATTTCTTTTTTTGCGAATATCTAGATTATCAAAAACACCATCTATATATAAAAATTTAGGATAATTTTCATTTATATATGTTCGAGCCACTGCAAGATCAAAAGCAAAACATAATAACTGTCTATAAGAGTGCCCATCACCTTCACTTGTATCTATGCCTTTTTTATCTCTATATGTCGCATCAAATTCGAAGTTACCTTCATTGTTAAGATATACTGTTATACTACCTTCTTTATCTAAAATTTCACTTATTATTTCATTAAAGTAGATTCGAATTTTTGAAAAAGTACTATTAATATCCTCATTTACATTTTGGACATTAATCTGCATTTTACTTTGAATATCATCTAATTCTTTATTTAAATCTCTTTTATTTTTCTCTAACAGTAATACTCTATCTATTACTTCCTTTTGCTTATTTAAAAACTCAATATCGCCTTTTATTTGAGCCAGTTGATTATTAGATTTTTTGAACTTTTGAACAACTTCTGTCTCACCAAGGAAATTTATTTGTTTTGAACGCTCTTGGTTTAATTTAACTAATTGATTTATGGTTTCTTCCAACTCTTTCTTTAAATTTATTAGTTCCTCATTTAGATATGATTTTCTTTCTTCAGTAATTATTTTGTTGAAACTGATAAGCTGATCAAAATCCTTAGTTATTTGCTCAGGGAATAATATTGATGCTTCTGTAAATAATTTTTTAACTTTATTAGTGTCAAATTTTATTTCTTCAATATTAAGAGAATCTTCAATTCTACTAATATTATTCTTGATGGTGTATTCAGCCATATTTAACTGAGCAATTGTTACATCAAGATTATCCACTAACTCTTCAATTTTTTCTTGATCAAGTGGGGTGAAATTAAATTCATCAATAAATTTTTCAAGATTTTCTAACTCATTATTTCGGATTAATATTTTTCCATCAATACTACTCAATTCTTCATTAAGATTTTGATAGTTTTTAGAATGAGGCTTAATTTTTTCTTCAATCTTAGAGATTTCAGATTGCTTTTCATAGTTGGTAGTAGCTAATTCTCCTTTGAAGCCTAATAAGTCAGCCATATAAGGTTTCCAATATAGATCTTTACCTTGATGTTTCTGCAATTTAAAGACATTATTAAAATCATCTTGGGTACGAATGAGGTAACCTAAAATTTGTCTATAATTCCAATTCTTTAAAACATCAAAGTTTAGCCAACCATCCAATAAATTTTTAGCTTGATCAAAGGTAACTTTATCATGATTCCACTCATCATCTGCTAAATTTGAAAAGTCCTGAAATTTCTCTTTATGCAGTTTAAAGCTAATTCTAGTATTAGTCTCGACAGGCCGCTTAATTGTTAGAAACTGCCCATCATTTAACTCTATCTCTAAAAAAAAGATAAAACATTTAAAAGTATCAAATTTTTTGAATAAAAACTGTTTAGGATGCCTTTGAGCGAGAAACATGAAATCCAAAAGCTTGGCAAGGGTTGTTTTACCAAGATTGTGTGTATCTTTTTTATAGTTTTCAGGATGTTTAATTTGGCCGAGTACAACATTGAGTCCACTTTGGAACTCAATTGGTAAAAATAAAGTATGTTGATTACTATACAATTTAGATAGCTTCATGTGATTTCTCTGTGTACTCTATAGAGTCTGTTTTAGCACGATACTCAACCAAACCTAAGAGATACAAAAAGTCTAGGGCAGGTAAAAACAGAAATTCACCACTTGTGATTTTACTTTTTATAAATACAAGTAATTCATCGTATTTCATAACACGTTGTGAACTAAGCTTATCTAGCATTAGATAACTTGCATAAATCAAAGTTTTATCAGGGTGATTGTGCTTACTAGGTCTAATCATCTTCAGATGTCCCAATATCACAATGCCAATACATATAAAATACCATAATCCGAGTTAGCTTAATATTTGTTGATAAAATATAGTCTCTACTCAATAGAAGCTCAACTAAGTCATTGAAAATTTCATCAAAAAGTATCCCATTTTTTACTTGCTGCTTAGGCATGACAAAACGTAATTGGAATTCTTCAACTGCTTCATAGTATAGATCATTTAGTGATGAATTCTGAGGATCATCGAGAAAAGATGCTACTTGATGTGCATAGCTCATATAATTTCGATTAAAAAATGCTACCAACTCCTTAGTGATATTATTAAGTTCATTTTTTTTCTCGTATGTTGTTCTCTCTACTGGAGTAAACTCGTGACTTTTAATTGTTTTATTAAATGTTTTAGAAAAATGTTCAATTACTTCAGCTAACTGGTCTGGCCTGATGATTGGTGAAATAGTTAAGGGGGTTAAATTAACTATATTCACAATATATTGAAATCTTGCTAACCATTTATCTAGATCATCTATACCCAAAATAGCAATATTTTCAGGCGGTAATCCTGTTTTTTCAGCTATATATTTTTTGATAATTGGTTCAGCACCGCCAGTGAGTTTACGGTTAGCAAAAAGCATATAATTATCAAGTTCTTTATTTTCTATGAGCTTAATGATTTTTGCAATTTCTTCATCTACGATGCAACTTTTAGAGTTCTCACTATAAAAATCTGATTCTAAAAAATGTTTGTTAATTCCAGTTGTATGCTTGGCCTGTATAATTGTTGTACCGCTCCAAGGAGATGATCTGCTAGGATAAATATTTGCAGTGCCTATGAACTTTCCATCTTTTCCACTATCAGCACCTTTAGAAAACCCTTGAACCCCTTCTCCTAAAATCTCACAACATATTAATACAACTAATTTTTCAAAATCACTGTCATGTATATCGTGATATTGGTACATCATGCCAATTTACCTTTTATAAGAATAATTGCTTTGTAGAAATTTACGTAGAATGTATTAACTCACATCCCTATGCAACCCAAAATAATTTAAGGATTGTGTTGGGTTCGCTGTTTATTTATCTAGCAAATAAACATTGCTTTAGGCTTTTTATGCCTCAGAATACGTTTCTAAAAACTCATCTATCCATCCTTGTGCTACTTCTAGATTGGTTATATCTGTTAGCTTTAGATTAGTTTCTTCTGCTTCGTTAAAACCTTCAATAATTGCTTCAAAGATATTTGCTTCAGTAATGACCTCACGTGCAATTTCCGCAGCGTCATAGCTTTGCTTAGCTTTTTTAAGCGAGGCTATTTGTTTATCAATTCCTGCGCCAATTTTAGCTAATGCCAATTTAAATTCTTGACGATTAATTGTTAGCGCAGTTTTGTATTTATTAAGTGTTGCGATCATAACATTCTCTTTTATTTAAGAAATTTTAATTATCCAGCACGCCAGAATTGACGCCCCATTATTTTAAAATTAGAACCATTGTCTTCAGTTACCACTTTGTCTCTGTACTTCTCATTTAAACTATGAAGAATCAATGAGCCATCAGCTTCTTTAAATATCTGCTTAATCATGCCTTCTCCAGCAAAATAGAAAGCATAAATCTCACCATCAATGATCTCTGTTTGGGCTAAATTAATTCCTACTAAATCGCCGTCTTTAATGAAGTCAGCCATGCTATCGCCCTTGGCCTTAATGATCTTCATTGTTTTTTCTGTAACACCTTTATCTTTCATAAATGCAGGGGAAAAAGGGAATTTCCCATTTATGACATCAAAATGGAATTCAATTGACTCGCCAGCACCACAAGAAAAATTAGCCTCTACAACATCAATCCAAATAAAATCATTGTCTGATCCATGCTCAACAACAGTTGGTTTATGCACATCTTTAGCTTCAAAAGAATCACTTTCATTACCTGTAGTTAGCCAGAAAGGGTCGACCCCTAAAAATTGAGCAATCATTGGTAGAAATGCTGACTTTTGGTTTCTGCCAGATTCAAGCGCCTGGTAAGCAGGTTGAGAGATTTTTACTGCTTCAGCTACTTCCGCTTGTGTTTTACCAGCGATCTTTCTTGATTCTTTTAAACGATCTTTAAGCGACATAAACAAGTACCTCTATTTTATAACAATATATAACCTAGGTTATAAGTAATCAAATAACTATAATTATTGACTAGCAATAACTATAGTTATAATATTGGTTATATCTTTTGGAGATATAACTATGAGTAAGCAAACTAATAATAAGTTTCAGCTACTTGTTCAGCATTTTGGTAGTCAAGAAAGCACTGCTAATGCTTTGCAAGTAAAACAGCCAGCAGTTTCAGCTTGGGTCAGAGGCACAAAAAATATGTCCGAACTTGTAGCCATGCGAGCAGAAAAAGCAACCGATGGAAAATTTAAAGCAACAGAGTTGTGTCCATCTTTAAAAGAATTCCAACCTTTAAGCGCTTAGGAACCACCATGAGCAAAGTATCTATTGAATTAAGTGCAAGAGCCAGAAATACCCACACACAAATCTTGCAACGTCTTGCAGTGATAGTTAACAGCACACTTGCAGACGAATTAGGACTAGACGCATCTTGGCTATCTAAGTTTAAGAATGAACGTAAAAACAATGGTTTGACTGATCTTGAAACTATTTGCGTGATGTTGGACAAACTTGGAGTTCAAGTTATTCCAGAAACTTACGAGTGTTATGAGAGGAAGTTCGTGGAAGCGATTTTCTTTTTAGCTCGAATGCAAATTACACATTCTGGTGACGTTAACGACTATCAATTTGCGTCTATAGCACCACGATTAGCGGAATTTGGGTATTAAAAAACCACTGCCAGCGACAACTGGAGTGGTTTCAATTCATCAATTAGGAACCAATGAATATGAAAACAAATTTAGCACATGAACCGCCGATCCTACAAGGAGAGCTGGTTCAGTTTCCAAAAAAAGAGCGACAAGCTATGTCGGAGAAGAAATTCAATTATGTGAATGGGATTCGCTCAGTGGATCTACATTCCACAACAAAACTTGTTGGTATCATCTTAGCGACTTATGCGGATTATGAAACAGGCATTTGCTATCCAACAATTCAAACACTCATGGCTGACTCAGGGCTGTCAAATAGGGTTGTTTGTCATCATCTTCGTGAACTTGAAAAAGTGGGTTTGCTTGTTGCAAAAAGAGCAAAGGGACGAAACACGAAGTACAAATTTATTGCTGAAAATATCTCTAAAGCAGTGACGCAGAGTCACCAGTTACGGAAAGTCACCAGTGACTTTGATGACATAGAAGCAGTGACTTTAATACATGAAGCAGTGACTTTAAGCACACAAAGCAGTGACGCAGAGTCACACAAACATTTAATAACTACCATTAACTATAAGGAACAACCAGTTTGTATATCAGAACCTGAAAAAACTCAAAACAAGATCGAAGTAAAAAAATCAAATTTAGGAAAAGCCAAAACTACAATTCCTGAAAACTTCGAAATCAGTGTTCAAGTTCAAAAATGGGCGAATGAGAAAAATTTCAAACATCTTGAACAACACCTTGAGTATTTCATTAGCAAGTGTGAGGCAAACGGGTACAAGTATTTAAATTGGGATTCTGCATTCAAAACAGCAATTCGTGATGATTGGGCAAAACTTAACACTGTACAACAACAGCCGTATCAACCAAGACAACAAGCTCAACAGGTTCCTTTGATTGGATCAAACAAAAAACAATCTGAACGAACTGTAAGCACAATTGAAGTTTTGGAGGTTCGAAATGTTTGATTCAACTTTTCCAAGAAAATGGGCTGAAGAAATTGTTTCTCGTATGCAGAGATACTACCGAGCTAAGTTTTCAAACACTTTCCCGATTCGACCTGAACAAACTGCAAAAGAATACGAAAGTGATCTTATCGACGATGCTTGTGAAGTTTTTGAGGGTTTAAATCCTAACGATATCAAACGTGGTTTGGCACGAATGAAACGGTCAACATTCTGTCCTACTTTTCCAGAATTCGCAGGGTGGTGTGAACCTCAAACTGACAACTGGTTAGGTGCTCATGAGGCTTGGTCAATTGCTGAAAAATCTATTGGTTTTGATGGCGAGGAATTGACTGTGATCTGGACTGAGCAAATGTCTACGGCATTCAGTCGCTGTGAAGAATTGGTCAAGACTGGAGACAAGTATCAACGAGCTGAAGCGAAGAAAATCTTTTGTGATGCGTACGATCGTTTAGTGACTCAAGCAAAAGATCAAGGGTTAAAACCAGTCTATATCACTAGTTTAGGAACCAACAAAGATCAACAAATCACAGCAATTCAACAAGCAGAGTTGGAGGGATTTTTAACTGCATCAATTGCACAGGCTCAATTAGAACACAAGCAAACTGAGGCTGAGATCCAAGCTGATGCTGAGAAGTATAAAACGACAGCTCAAAAAGCATTGGAAAAGCTTGGTCCATTAATCAAACGCAATGTGAACAAGATGAAACCTGAGCTTAAGGACGTTCAGCCATGGGAAGAGGTGGAAGAACAGCATATTGATCCGTTCGACGATATGGAGCAGTACAAAGCGAGATTGGCACAAGACGGCAAGCCTGTTCCTAACGTGATCAGAAACTATGAAATGACTCTTGCTCAGATTGTTGAGGAGCGTAGAGCAATGATGCAAGGGGAGTGGGTATGAGCGTTCAAGTACAAGTAACTGAAATTAATGAACAACAAATGCAGTTCACAGTAATGGCTAACAACAATGGTCAATTGCTTTTGAAACGTGCATTCAAATTCAACACTAAAACAAGAAAGCATATTGAATCTGTTATTCGCAAAGAGCTTAAAACATTTGATAAACCAAGCTATGGCGGTATTGAGATTGAATTCATGTGCCGTATTGGAGGGTTGTCATGAGAGATAAAAATGATAGTCAGACTCTTGATTGGTTAGAAGAAATAGGCGTTGCTCAATACGGAGCAATAATTAATCACGGTACTGTTTACGCATACAACAAACACAAATGCCGTTGTGAATTTTGCAAAGAAGCGAAAGCAATAAGTAATCAGCGGTCTGCACTTAAAGCAAAAATGAAAGCTCAGGTTAATTTCATGGGGATTACTGCATGAGAAGAATTACAGAAATCTTTGATCAAATGCTGGATGTTTTGATTTTCATCACATTCAATTCTCGTGCAGTAAACCGATACGACATTACAGAAAAAGTTTTGGATAAAGAAATCAGAACAGCACAACGATATTTAAGAGATTTAGAACAGCTAGGATTTATTAAAAGTAAGCGCCGTAAAGGATATAACACAACGATCTTTTATGAACCTACCAAGAAAGCAAAAGAGTTATTTAAGGTGGCACTATGACAACTATAAACAACGATGCAAAGGAATTTAAGAAAGGTGATCTCGTCATTGCTCCAATTCTTGATGGGGTTTTTGTTGGGAAGATCATAGATTATCGAAGTGACATTGATAAATTTGATGTTCTTGGTACAACACATTGGGATTGGTACAACAAGTCACAGCTTCGTCATGCTGAAACCAAAGCAGGGCATAGTTTAGATGATGTCACTGATCATGTTACAGACATTCGCAATCACGTAAGTCCAAGCACAATGGTGGTGGATTTATGAGTTTACTCAATTGTGAAATTGCCATGATTCCGCCTAGTGTGAACCATTACTGGGTGGCAGCAGGGAAAAGACGTTACTTAAGCCAGCGAGCTAAAAATTTTCAGAAGATTGTGAGTTTGTTTGTTAAGCCTCTCAAAAGCACAGCTAGGCTCAAAGCAGAGATTACTTTTCATTTTCCAGATCGACGTACTAGAGATATCGACAATCATTTAAAAGCAGTTTTAGATAGTTTGGTGAAGTGTGGTTTATGTGAAGATGATGAACAGTTTGACGAGTTGCTAGTAAAACGTGGAAATGTGGTTAAGGGTGGATTGGTAAAAATTAAAGTGGTGGAAGTATGAGCTTAGTCAAAGTTTGGGACAAAGAGATCAAAGGCAAGCTCTATGCAGTCGGTGATATTCACGGATGCTACAACTTGCTGATGAATCGTTTAAATGAAATTGGTTTTGATTTTGAAAAGGATTTGTTGGTTGCAGTAGGTGATTTGGTGGATCGAGGCATTCAAAACATTGAGTGTGTTGAGTTGCTGTCAAAGCCTTGGTTTACGTCTGTTCTTGGTAATCATGAGGATTTATGTATAGGTGGGATTCAAGAAGAATCATATAAGCGCCGTCATATCTCAAATGGTGGAGAGTGGTTTTATCAGCTAGATGGACAAGCGATGTACAACATTGCAAAAGCCTTTTCTAAATTGCCTGTTGTGCTAGAGATCAATCACAAGGGGCGTAAATACGGTTTTGTTCATGGACACATAGAACAAAATGACTGGAATCAATTTAAAAGCTCATTTGAATATGAAATTTCACCATTTCGAGGACCAGTAGAATTGGCAATATGGGGACGTGCCCGTGCAAATACAGACAGTGAACAATATACCAATGTTTCAGGTGTAGATGCGGTCATCATGGGGCATACAGTCACTCCAAAGCCACTCAAGCGTGACAATTGCTATTACATTGATACAGGTGCGGTGCATTGGGGAACTATGACAATTTTAGATTTGAGTAAAGTTTAAGGGGCTTGGAATGAACGTAGCGGTGAGAGTGATGGATTGGTCTAAATACACAATTGATGGATGGCTTGAGCAATTTGGTGCATGGTGTGAAACCGCTCGTTTAAAAGGCGGTGAATTGCCTGATGGTCTACATGTTAATCAGATTTATTGGTTGATTCGTGAAGCAGATAAAACGCCACGTAACTCGAAGTGTTATATCCGTTGTGAGATTAGTGACTTTGAGGCAGAGCAGGTACAGGCATTGCTGACAAGTATTTTTAAAAGCGATTCAGTAGATTATCAAGCGAAGTATGCGGTGATGTGTTTGGTTAAGCATAAGGTGGAGAATCGTAGTCTTAGTGCAGTGGCTGAGATTACTAATCAGTCTAAAGGACAGGTGAATATTGTAGTTGGTTGTGCTAGATTCTTTCTATCAGGTCGTTATAGCTTTTTAATTATGGGGTAAAAATGATAAGTCCTTTACAAGTTACAATAGACTTTACTGGTAATCATATTAATGATTTAGCAGTTCAAATAAATGACAAATTAGATGAATTAAATGTTGGGCTAGAAGGGGAATTTATAAGAATCCTTCATATAAGTCATAACAGTCTAAACAAAGGCAATTTGACAGAATATACAGCATTAGTAGTTTTTGGTTTGGAGAATTGACTGTTTAAACGTAATATGGCATATTTCAGCTATAGTGGACGAAGTTATGGTAATCCACACAGTTTTAAAGTTTTATATACCCACTAGTTCCATCTAGTGGGTATTTTTTTATATTGAAAATGCTTTTATCAAATCAATCCTAACTCTTTTGCATGAGCTAAAAGGGCTTGTTTTACCGCTTTAGAGCGATTGTCACCGTAATGCGCCTGTAGCGCAGTTAAGGCATCAAAAACATCTTGTTCTTTCTTAGAGATAATAATCGGTGAGATTTTATCTAGTGCTTTATTACGGTAGTTATCAGCTGCTTTGAGTTGAGCATTTGAAGTCTTTATTTCTGACATATTGATTATCCTAATGGTTAAGCTATAATCAGGAGAGCAACCCCTTTCGAGGTTGCCGTTATCTTAGTAGGCTGACTGTGAAATCATTACCAAGATAACTAGAAGAATGATTATTAAGTATTTCATCTTCTAAGCTCCTGAGAGTTATTGTTTTGGTAACTTAGTTACCGCCTCCAAGTCTTGAACTGCCATTCTTGATTTGTTAAAAGCATTATATGCTAGCATATAAATATATGCAAGCATATAATTCGGAAAAGCTCGTTTTTTTAAGCGGGCTTTTTTTGTTTTCATTTTTAAGTAAATAATAATGTGTTGATCAAATACGGGATTATCCCTTATTTGGGTTACACAATAAGCTCATCAAAAAGGTGGGTTTTTTATTTGCCTGAATTAATCAGGCTTATTTAATTGTTCAACGTAAAGTTTGACAGCCTCAGTGATAATTTTAGCTTGAGATTCTCCAGTAGATTCTGAAAGTGATTTGATTTGCTCAACTGTACTTTCATGCAGTTTATAGCTTTTGCTCACGATACCGCGACGCTCATTACTTTCTTGATTAATTTCTGATCTTGATTTAGCCATAATTATGTCCTGTCGAAAATTAGATAATCTGCAAGTCAAATATCTACCTTATTTACTGATATTTTCATCATAGAAACGAATCGCTTGCATAAGTAATTCGTTATGGCTCAAGTCATGTTTCTTGGCAACTTGTTCAATGTATGCGATGTCATCAAGTTTGAGTTTAAAAGATTTAACTTTTACGCCTCGTTTTGAATCGCTATCACGCTGAATTTCTGTAGGTGATTTTGCCATTTTCTGTACTCCTGATAACTTCTTAAGTTAGTTAGTGCCACCCCTTTCGGGGTGGGCTTTCTTAGTAGACTTTCATACTGATTAACAGTAGAATTACTAAGATAACTAACTTAATCATGCCAGATTCCTTGTTAGTTCGTAAGTCTTGAGGACTTACACCCATCAAGTTGAGACTGCCATCTCGTCTTGATAATGATATTATAGGATGACCTATATTATAAGTCAACCTATTTTATGGAAAAAGCTCACTTTTTAGTGGGCTTTTTTATTGTCTAAAGTATATAAATTATATTCAATTAATAGGCTGAATTTAGTAGTATCGACCTAGAATTAATTGCATTGAGATAATCATGAAAAATAAATATTTATTTCTATTTATTATATTTATTTGTATTGGTTTTTTTATTTTATTAGTTAAAGGTGAATTACCATTATCTCAAACTGGCGGTATTGAAAAGGAATGTATAGGAGTAAATATTCCTGAGAGTGTAAAATATACAAAGTCACGACAATATTGCACATGTTTCAATAATCAGCTTAATTATAAAGATAGCAGTAGTGCTCAAAGTTTTTGTTTAAATAAAATTAACTAAAAATAAATTTCATCCGTCAAATAGTTTGATGGATTCACCATGACCGCCGAAAGGCGGTTTTTTTATGTCAGGAGAAAATGAATGACACTTGAAGAACGCCAACATTATGTAGATGTAATTAAAGCCCTCTACAAAACTTCTATTTCAGTTGATGAAAGTCAAATTTCAGATGAGGTAGTAGATATTGTAGATACAATTCTTTATGAAATTCGAAATTGCACTATGAATCTTGGCATTTTTATTTCTATTGTTGATGGTGTTACTGCTGGAATGAAAAACGTATTAGAGTCTTTGGGCTTCGGTACAGCTAGTTCTCAACGCAGTTTGATTGAAGAAACACTCAAAGATAAAACAAAAGCATGGTTAAAAAGTAAAGGCGAAACTTTTGGCTGGGGTTTTATCAAAGGTGTAGTTGAATCATGGATTAAGATTCTTGATAACAATACAGCTTCATTAGCATGTAAAAATTCAGCATTATTAAGTTATAAATCTCCTTTAGCAATTGCTTTGCTTGGTTTGTAATTAGAATTTAGACTTAAATAAGCTCATTTTCGGATGGGCTTTTTATTTGTCAAAATCTTAGACATTTTTATTCAAATTTTTTTATTAAAGAGATGATTTTAAATAAAAAATTTTTGACAAAAAGCCTGACATTAATTTGACAGGGTTTTTAATGCCTAGAGGAAAGTGGAATGAATAAGGTTGAAGCGCAAAAGAATCTAAAACTACTCGAACAAGATAAAGCACGCATACTTTCACTTAACCATCTCAATTCCACTTGGGCGTTTAAGAATCAGTGTGAGTTGAGAGTGAAGCAGATTAATGGGTTTATTAATTGCATTAAGAAGAATTTGTCAGTTGATACCACAGCGAATAATTGATAATTTATTGTTTCTAAATTAATTATAGAGATTAATGAAATGCTTCTTCAGGTTGATGATTTGGTAATTAATACTGACCAGATCAAGGTGATTAAAATAAATGATCAAGCAAATTTTGTAGTAATCTATTTTTCTGAAGAACATACAAGAAAAATTAGTTTCCCAAATTATGCTGATCTAGAAAGATTTTTAACTAAACTAGGTCGAAAAGATCATTTTGCTTAATTAAAGAATCGCATTAAACCTCCTCCGGGAGGTTTTTTATTACCAACAAAAAATAAAAGCCCTCACGGGCTTTCTCAAAAAAGATGCAACTGTTACCGCCTCATCTTTTAATCCTAATAAATTAGGGGTGGCGTCCTTCGTTCTTTAGGTCTGCTAGGGTGTTACCTTAACGCAAACAGACCAGCGTAATAGCCGACCCAACGGCAGGAACCCTGTGAAGTATAAATACAACCATCGGGAGTCCTTGCTCCTGCATTAACAATTATAAATTTTGAATTGAATTTAATCAATTGGGAGATTCCTTTATGGAAGATATTGAGCTTCCGAAAGGGAGTGAGCCACTCGAAGATGATCGGCGCGAACGGTTAGCACAAGAATATTTAAAATGCTTAAACATTGCCAAAGCTGGTGAATTGGCGGGGTATGCAGATAAGAGTACTTCTTGGAGAGCATTTGAACGTGATGAAGTTCAAGAACGTGTTGCTTATTTAAGTGCTTTAAGACTGGAGCGTACACAAGTTGATGCGGATTATGTTTTAAGGCGTTTGGTTGAGATAGATCAGATGGACGTTTTAGACATTATGGATGACTCTTACAACTTCAAACCAATTGGTGAGTGGCCTTTAATTTGGCGTCAATATGTTTCCAATATAGAAAATATTGAGCAATTTGAGGGCTTCGGAGAAGATCGTGAACAATCAGGCTGGCTTAAAAAAATCAAATGGCCTGATAAGGTTAAGAATCTTGAACTGATTGGTAAACATGTAAGTGTTGGGGCATTCAAAGATAAAGTTGAGCTTACAGGCTTAGTTACAGTTAAAACTATTTCAGATGTTATGGATGAGATAGGAGATGAAGATCTTTAAGGAGGTAAAATGCTCTCAAATAAACGAAGAGAACTCCTTAAAAATCGGTTCTGGCGCTTAAATAATCTTTATTTTGTAGAAGATAAAAATGGAAAATGTGTCAGATTTAAAATGACACCTGAGCAGTTAGAATACTTTGATGGTATGCATGACCGAAATGTCATTCTTAAAGCTCGTCAGCTTGGTTTCACTACAGAAGTTTGCATTATTCAGCTAGATCTAGCGTTATTTCATCATAAGCATTGTGCTTTGATCGCACACACCTTGCCAGATGCAGAGCGCCTATTTCGTAATAAGACCAAATATGCTTATGACCGCTTAACTGATGATGTTAAGCAGGCAAATAAAGTTATCAAAGAAACAACCAGTGAAATCGTATTCAAGAAAGGTGGATCCGTTACTGTTTCAACTTCATTTCGTGGTGGAACGCTATACAGCTTGCATGTTTCAGAATTTGGGAAGATTTGTGCAAAGCATCCTGATAAAGCAAAAGAGATTGTTACTGGTGCATTTGAAGCTGTTCCACTTGGTGGTCGAATTACTCTTGAAAGTACTGCAGAAGGACGCAGTGGTTATTTCTATCAATATTGCCAAGACGCTGAAAAGTTAAAACTTCAAGGTAAAACTTTAAACTCATTAGAGTGGAAATTCTTTTTCTTCTCATGGTGGAAGAACTCTGAATATCAAATCCCAGCAACAGAGATATCGGAACGATTAAAGGAATACTTCTCAGATTTAAAAGTTAAGCACAATATTCACACCACACCTGAACAACAGTCATGGTATGCATCCAAAGAAAAGACTTTGGGTGATGATATTAAACGAGAATATCCGAGTATTCCTGAAGAAGCATTTCAGCAATCAGTTGAAGGCGCGTATTACAAGAAGCAATTCAAATTCTTATATGCAAATGGCCGAGTTGGCGAATTACCAAGTAATGATCATTTGCCAGTAATGACCTTTTGGGATTTAGGCGTTTCAGACTCAATGGCAATTTGGTTTATCAGGAAAATTTCTGATGAATGTTATCAAATCATTGATTATTACGAAAACTCGGGTGAAGGCTTAAGACATTATTTTAAAGTGTTGAAAGATAAAGGCTACACATATTCAAAACACTATGCACCACACGACATCAAAAACCGTTCTTTAACAGGTGATGCTAAATCTCGTCTAGATATCGCTAAAGAAGGTTATGAAATCGATGGTGAAATCTATTCCGTACGATTTGAAGTAGTGGAAAGCATAGGTGTGATGGATGGTATAGAACAGACTCGTGAGATCCTTAAATACTGTGAGTTTGATGAAACCAAGTGTGAAGATGGTATTTCTCATTTAGAAAACTATCGTAAAGAGTGGGATGACAAAAAAGGGTGTTGGAAAGATAAACCTCTGCATGATCATACGTCTCATGGTGCCGATGCATTCCGTATGTTTGGTGTAGCGATGAATAAACCAAAACCAGTAACAACTCTCGATATACCAATTTTTGGAAGAAGAAGATGACAGGTGTAACTTCAAAGCATCCTGAATATATTAAAAACATCGATACCTGGAATAAAGTTGATGATGTTTGTGATGGTCAGGATGCAATTAAGAAAAAAGGTAAAACATATTTACCAGTGCCTGTCACTTTTGGTGATGGGGATGAAGATCGTTATAAAGAGTATTTAGATCGAGCGGTTTTCTATGGTGCGACTGGTCGAACTTTAATTAGTCATATTGGCTCAGCATTTAATAAGTTGCCTGATTTTAAAAGACCTGATGAGCTTGAGTATTTAGAGCGAAATGCAGATGGTGCAGGACGATCTATTTATCAAAGTTCACAACAAATGCTGCGATTGATTTTTAAGCATTATCGTTGTGGAATTTATGTTGATTTCCCACAAGTTGAGCCTAGTCGAAATAGGGCTGAAGATAAGCAAAAGAATGCATTCCCAATGATTCACACATTGAAAGCCCAATCCGTTATTAATTGGGATTTCATCATTGTGGGAAATCAGAAAAAACTATCTTTGGTCGTGATTGAAGAGAATATTTCAAAGCTTGATGATGATGGGTTTAGTCGTACAAGTGATACCCAGTACCGTGTTTTGAGATTACACAAAGGTCAGGATGATTTTGTTTATTCAGTACAGCTTTATGAGCGGAATGAAAAACAAATTTTTGAAGCTGGACCGCTTTATTACCCTACGGATTATCACGGTAAGCATTGGAACTATATTCCATTTACATTTTGTGGCGCGATAGATAATACAGACGAAATTAATAATCCGCCGTTGCTTGAATTAGCTGATCTAAATCTTGCTCATTATCGTAATTCTGCAGATGTTGAAGAATCAGGATTTATTGTTGGGCAGCCTATTGTTTCTATGCCGAATATTACCCCTGATCAATATGAAATCATTAAAAAGGACAATTTAGCGATTGGTGCTCGCAATGGATTTCCAACAAAAGTTGAAATTTCACAAGCGAGTGAAAATAACTTGGCCAAGCAATTAATGACAGATAAATGGGTACAAATGAAAGAAATGGGTGCTCGCTTAATTGAGGTGGGGTCTGCTAATAAAACTGCTACACAAGCAGATAATGAGGACTCTTTGCAGCATTCAGTTGTTTCACTGGCAGTGTCTAATATCAGCGAAGCATTACAAATGGCGTTACGTTGGTGTGCCAAGTTTGCCTTGCCTGATCACGATATAAAGCCTGATGAGCTGACCTATGTTATTTCTCAAGATTTTAATAAGCAAAAATACAGTGTGGAACGTTCAAAACTGATTTTAGAGATGGTCCAAGGTGATCTTCTGCCTCCTGAAATTCTTTATCAATATGAGCAAACTGGAACATTCTCAGATGCAAAGTGGGAAGAAATTGAGAAGAAGATTGAAGAATATCGGATGAGTAAGCCATTAGCTGGTTATCAGCCATATCAAGGTGTAGATGATGAAAGATCAACTGATAGAGCAAGCAATACTTGATGCCTTAAATCAACATAATTCTTATCTTCAGCGCCTTTCCTCTACCTCGGTCAATGAAATCTTAAAAAGTTTCGATGCTTTATCTATCCAAGCGTTAAATAACCTTCGCGACTTGCTCGATGATTTAAATGAATCTGAGAAGACTAGTTTAGCTAGTGCTAAATACTCTACTTCGTCGTTGAAAGAAATTCAGGGAGTCATGGCAGGTTGGCAGCAGTCAATTTCTACTGTTCTTCCTGAAATTCTTGATATTTCGATGATTGCTTTGGCTTCGTATGAATCGGCATATATTTATAAGTTAGCTGGTAAAAAAGTACCCAAGATTAATGGAGATGCTTTACTCAAAAAATCAAAGAAAACTCCTTATGCAGGTGGTCAATTATTAGATTATATTTTCCCTACCGTTGCTGAGAGTATTCGAAAGAAAGCTGAATATGTTATTCGTGATGGTGTGAATTTAGGTCAGACAAATCAACAAATTATTCAAAGAATAAAAGGTACTAAAAAGCTAAATTATGCAGATGGTCTGCTTAATCAATCACGAAATGCAATTGATGCTGAAGTGCGTACAGCTCGAGCACATTTAAGCAATGATGTTTATTTGCAGACGTGGTTGGCTTTAGGATTTGAATATACAAGAGATGTCGCAACTTTAGATGGTCGAACAAGTTTTGGATGTGCTGTAAAAGATGGTCGTGTCCAATTGGTTGGTGTTGGCCATCAAAAACCTCCTTATCACCGCCGTTGTAGAACTGTTCAGGTGGGATGTGAGAAAGATGGAACGTTGGAGGGTTTGAGACCTTTTGTTGCAGATAAACGCTCAGTTAAAAATATTCCCAAGGATCAGCGAGATGGAAAGATTGGCCAAGTTGATGCGAATACGACCTATAAAGAGTGGTTTAATCGGCAAGACGAGTCTTTTCAAAAAGAATGGTTAGGTCCTGTTAAATACACACTCTATAAAGAGGGTAGATTTCCAATTGATAAGTTTGTTGATCCACTGTCTGGTCAAAAATTCACTTTAGATGAATTGCGCAAGTTGGATGAAAAAGGCTTTGAGTCAGTGTTCAAATTTTCAAAAACTGGCAAGAGTTTTAAACAGCCTCAAAATGAACCAAGTTTTTATGATTTACCTAACAAAACACAAAAGCCTGACGTTTCAACACCTGCGAGAAAGAGAGCTGTTGCTTTTGAGGAAGAATTTAGAGAAAGCAGAAAGGAGTATGGGATATTTATTAGCAATGATGGTGAAAAATCTTATCCATTATCAGGAGACATTAATAAAGTTAACGTCCCTAGTGAGCTATGGGGTAAGGTAGTCGGAACAACATTCACACACAATCACCCAGGTGGCTCAAATTTCTCTGTTGATGATATTATTACTGCTGCTGAATTAAACTTAGCTGAAGTTAGAGCTGTTACTCAGCATATGCGCTTTATTATGTCTAAAGGTGAATCTAATAAATTATGGCCAAGTGAGAGTGAAATTAGACAAGCATTAAAAGAGTTAAATCCGAAAGCACTAGATTTAACTAGAAATATGATTAATAGTGATAGGATTAATTCAAGATATGCACAATCTGAGTTAGAACATCAATTGTGGATGTTGACTGCACAAAAACTTGGGCTTAAATATAAAAGAGAGAAAAGCTAATGGAAGAAGATCTAGAGCTTGAAAGACTCCGGTTTGAAAAGATAATGCTCGAAAAATTTGGGATTACACCTGATCAAATTATTCATACTAAAGATGTAGAGGCTTCAGGAGAGAAATATCTAACTTTTGATGGTCCGAATGCTGTTAAATATTGGAATGATCTGAAAGAACTTTGTGAAAAAGAGTTTGGTCCTCAAGAAACCAACTAGCATATTCATTTTAATACAAGCACCCAAAAGGGTGCTTTTTTATTGCCTGCCAAAAGTGGAAACGATTGGTGAAACGAGCGGAAGCTTAATTAAAAATGGTGGAAACCTATGAAACTCAAAACGATTCAAATCGAAAATAAGACCTACGCAGAAGTGAATGAAGAAGGTAAACCTTTATACCTCCATGAAGATGGAACAGAGATTGCCTTTGATGCACCACATGCGATTGCAAAAATTAATGAACTCGGATCAGAAGCAAAAAACCATCGAATTGCCAAAGAACAAGCGGAAGCGAGTTTAAAAACATTTGAAGGTTTAGATGCAGAAAAAGCCCGAAATGCTTTAAATACCATCAAAAACTTTGATGATAAAAAGTTGATTGATGCAGGTGAAGCAGAACGGGTACGAACTGAAGCAATTGATTCAGTAAAACAAACTTATGAAACACAACTTGGTCAAATCACAACTGAACGTGATGCATTTCAGCAGCAATTACATAATGAATTGATCGGTGGTGGATTTGCTCGTTCTAAGTTTATTCAAGAAAAAGTTGCTGTTCCTATTGATATGGTTCAAGCCATGTTTGGCCAAAGCTTTAAGGTCGAAGATGGCAAACCTGTCGCATATGACGGCAAAGGTCAAAAAATTTATTCCCGCACAAATCATGGTGATGAAGCTGCTTTTGATGAAGCTTTAGAAATCTTAATTGGTGGATACCAACACAAAGATTCCATTTTAAAAGGTTCACAAGCAGGTGGTGGTGGTTTTTCAGGTCAAGGCGGACAAGGGGGTGGCAAAGCGATGTCACGTCAAAGCTTTGAACAATTAGCGCCACCAGAAAAACAGTCATTTATGAAAGATGGCGGACAAATTACAGAAAATTAATTTTGGAGATTAGCGAATGTCTAATAATTTAAATGGCTTATTGCCAACGCTTTATGCAGCACTTGATATTGTTTCTCGTGAGATTACTGGTTTTATTCCAGCAGTAACACGTGATACAGGTATTGAACGTGCTGCAGTTGGTGATGATGTAAAAATTCCAGTAACAACCGTTGCAGAAGCACAAGATACTAAACCAGGTGTGCATGCACCAGATGCTGGTGACGGCACTGTAGATAATATCGTGGCTAAAATTACCAAGTCGCGAAATGTACCTATTCGTTGGAATGGTGAAGAAACCCGTTCACTACAGAATGCGGGAACTTTTGCAGCAATTCAAACCGATCGTTTTGCTCAAGCTATGCGTACGCTTGTGAATGAAATCGAACGAGATTGTTGGCTAGAAGCTTATAAAAATGCATCAATTGCTTATGGTACGGCAGGACAAACGCCGTTCAGTACTGCAGCTGATATGACTGATTTTGCTGGCACACTAGGTATCTTAGAAAACAATGGTGCTCCTCGTAATGACCTGCAATTAGTTTTAGGTCATGCAGCAATTGGTAATTTGCGCGGTAAGCAAGCAGGATTATTTAAAGTCAATGAAGCTGGTCGTGATGACATGCTACGAAATGGTATGACTGATCGTATTATGAACTTTGCGATTCGTCACTCTCATGCAGTAGGTGTACATGCTAAAGGGACTGGTGCTGGATATCTTGTAAATGGTGTTTCATCAGCTGGTGATAAGTCGATTGAGGTAAACACAGGAACTGGAACAATTCTCGGTGGGGATATTGTGACTTTTGCTGGTGATGGGACTCAATATGTATCTGGTGGTTTAGCCGGTTCTAATTTAATTCTCAATCATGGATTAGCTTTAGTCCCAGCTGATAAAGCTGCTGTTAGTGTTGGAAATAATTATGTTCCAAACCTCGCATTTTCACGATCAGCAATTGCATTAGCAACACGTACTCCAGCCTTACCAGAGGGTGGGGATAGTGCAGATGATCGTACGCAAATTGTAGATCCCGTTACTGGATTGGCATTTGAAATTGCGGTTTATCGCCAATACAAACAAGTTGTCTATGAAGTCAGTTTGGCGTGGGGTGTCAAAGCTATTGCACCGCGACACATTGGACTACTTTTAGGTTAACCAAAAGGGTGAGAAATCGCCCTTATTTTTTGGAAAATAAAAATGACTTTATTAAATACAGTTCAAATCAAAGATGGTGATGGATATCGTGTAATCAATGAATCTGATTTTATTCATGGACAACACGATCTTTATGGCGATTCTAAATTATCGAATTTGCCCAATCTAGCGCCAAATGTTGATTCAATTTTAGAATCAAAAAAGCAATTAGAAGAAGCTGAGATCAAATTAAAGGATTGTCTAGAACAGCTTCAAAACTCTCAAGGTGAATTTACTGCATTCCAAAATAACATCGATGCAATGAAAGCCCGTATTGCTGAATTGGAAGTTAATTCTAATAAAACGGACAAAGAAGAACCGAAAACTACAAAAGCTAAATAGGTGAGTTATGAGCTTTATCACTGTTGATGACGCAAATCGTAAATTGGGTAATGACTTTGCACCAGATGGTGATAAAGCTCGTCTTATTTTACTGGCAAATACTTGGATGAAAAATGAAATTGGTTTTGTTCCAGAACCATTTGATCCACTTTTAATCGATGCTGCTTGTGAAATTGTTAAAGGTATCAAAACTGGTGTGATTTACGCTGGTACTTCTCGTCAAACAACAAGTGAACGAGTAAAGGCCGATACAGTTGAAGTTGAAGAGTCATTTGTAGAGGGTAGTCGTGAAATTTCAGAATTTGAGCAGATTGCCAAAGCATTTATAAATTCGCTGGATCTAAAGCCCAAGGGATTCACATTCAAGGTGTATCGCGGATGAGAGATAAGATTCAATCTAAAGTGGCTAAGGCCTTTAATACTAAGCTTGCAGATACCATCACTACTTTCACTTGCTCCAAAGAAATCCAATCTGGTGATTTCGACTTTGAAACGCAGACTTATCCTACTGTGACTGTTGAACAATATGCTGGGCGGGGAAAATTAGATGGTAATTATGAAAAATACATTGTGAAACCAAGTGATTATCAAGTATCTGACCAAAAAGCCATTGTTTTAGCTAATGAGGTAACAGGCGAGCTACAAATTAATGATGTGTGGCAAACAAAATATGGTGAGCTTAAAATTATCAGTATTTTACCAATGTCCGCTGATGTGGGTTTTGTGGTGCAGTTAAGGAAAATAAGTGCTTAATTTAATTATAAGTATTGAATATTTGGTATAATAAATAATCAAGCTTGATTGGTGTTGGAAGCACAAATCAAGCTCTAATCAACCTGTTAATTAGAGTAACAAGATGACTGCGAGCAATTCTAAAGTCATGGCGATAGCTATGCAATCGAAAAACCATTTTAATGCATATTCCACTGTAGAGTTTGTAGAAAAAGCAAGAGAGAAATTTGGCGATAAATTTGATTACTCAAAGGTAGTCTACATTAATTCTCAAACATTGATTGAGATTACTTGTCCAACACATGGTAGGTTTTATCAAAAACCGCAGTTACACATCAACTCCATAACAGGTTGTAAGCTTTGTGGGATAGAAAGTCGGAAAAAATCAAGAGCTTTGTCCGTTGATAGTTTTATTGAGAGATCAAGTGCTATCCATCAAAACAGATATAAGTACGACAATGTGGTGTATTCTAATAATACAAGTAAAGTTTTAATAACTTGTTTAATTCATGGTGATTTCCTGCAAACACCAGCAAACCACCTTAAAGGCAAAGGATGTATTAAGTGTGCAAATGAATGTTTGAGGATTTTAAAAAAAAGCGATTCTCAAGAGTTTATTAAAAAAGCACTGGTGGTTCATGGCGGGTTGTATGGTTATGAAAAAGTGGTGTATGTATCTGCGATTCAAGAGGTGATAATCAGATGCTCAATTCACGGGTATTTTACGCAAACACCCAACGCTCACCTGAGTGGCTCAGGGTGTTACATATGTAAAGGCGGTATAAGATGGACATTAGAAAATTTCTTTAAAAAAGCTAGAAGAAAACACGGGTCCAGATATGATTATTCTAAAATTAAGAGCTATAAAAATAAAAATTCAAAACTAACAATCATTTGCAAAAAACATGGGGTTTTTCATCAAACAGCGATTGCTCACTTAAAAAGTGTGGGATGTGCAGAGTGTGCTGCTGAAACAAATAGATCAGGCATTAAACACAGCAAGATTTCAATGCTAGCAAGATTCACAAAGACTCATGGTAAAAGGTATGACTACTCCTTGGTGAGTTATATTAATTACAATACAAGAGTAAAAATAATTTGCCAGAAACATGGGGTGTTTGAGCAAACCCCAGCTACCCATTGGAAGGGTGGTGGGTGTGCGACTTGCTTAAAAGAAGAGAGTCCAACCTACATGTTTGGCAGAAAGGCGCACATTAAGTTTTGCAAAAGAAAGAATAGTGGGTTGTCAAAACTTTATGTGCTGAAGTGTCATTCCAAGGATGAGATGTTCTACAAAGTTGGCATTACTTGCAATAGTGTAAAAGCTAGATTTAATAACAAGGCGGCTATGCCTTATGATTACAGTATTGTTATAGAAGTTGTTGGTGAGGCTGGCTTTATATTTGATTTGGAAACTAGAGTTCATCAACTTTCAAGAGGGTTTAAATACAAACCGCTTAAGGATTTTGGTGGAAAATCAGAGTGCTTCTCAAAATTAAGCAAGCCGATTCTTGGTTTGCTAAATAAGCTTAATGAGTCAAAGCAAATAGAATGTTTAACATGATAACTAGTTGAACACAAAACCCATTTCGATGATTTCAAAGTCTTGAATGTAGGTAAAGATCCAAGCGGAAGTATTTGGGTTTGCCAGTTGAGGAAAGTTTAGTATCATCCTTCTGAAAATAGGGGGGATTTATGATTAAAGTTACTTTAAAAGAAAAGCTAAATAAAGCTATTTGCAAAGTGGTATTAGCATCAATAATATTTTTTATATTTGGCGCGATATTAAAAAGTGATGGTCCAAAACTAGATGTAAATAAAATTTACGAACTAGCCAAAGATACTTTATCATTTTGTGCCGCCTTTGTCGGTCCTGTAATCGCATATGTTCTTTTTAATGATTGGCGTCAAGAACATCTTGAGAAAAAACTTGAAAACGATAGTGAAATTATAATTAAAAATATCAATCAAATCATGAGAACTCTCATTAACTACTTAGGAATAATTGTTAGTGGTGAAAAAGAATCGGAAGAGCGGGGGTTAAAGATTAATAATACAAAAAATATACTTTTACTTGAGATAGATTCTGTGATTAGAGACATTAATAGGTTAAACAAAACAAATGAAAAGGTAGTTGATTTTATAGATTTAGCACTCACTGTCTCAGAAAAATTAAAAGAATCTACAGGTCTAATGTATCGTTTAGACAGAGATTATCAAATGTCAGATAATAAATTTAGTCCAAGTTTTACGGAGATTGATAAATCAATTAACAAACTAAATGGTATCATTAACCAACTTAATAATTTGCAAATTAACTTAAAGATTGGAAATTTAGATTAATCATATAAACCCACTTCGGTGGGTTTTTTTATGGGTGAAATATGGCTTGGAATGGATTAAGACCATCACAATTCACACTCCAAGTTTTGCGTGATGGCTCAGAATTACAAAGAAAAATCACAGCAGCAATGCTTCAAGGTGTAGTGCTTAAAAGTCCAGTAGATACAGGGGCTTTTAGAGGCAATCATCGAGTTTCAATTGGCAGTGTGGATTACACCAAAGACTTTCAGAAAAAAGATAAATCAGGTACGGCAACCATTGCAGATGGAATGGCTAAAATACTGAGCGTTCAATTGGGGATGAGAGTCTTCATTAGTAATAATCTGCCTTATGCTATCCGATTGGAAAACGGACACTCAAAAGAACAAGCACCACTAGGAATTTATTCAATCACATTCCAGTCAGTTAAGAGTAGATATAAATGATGACTTTATCAGAGGCTGAATTGGCGATATACAAGCGAATAGGTCAATTTAGTGGTGTGGAAAAAACAAATCTTCGTATTGAAAATCAGAAAACTCCAGATGGTAAACCATTTGATCCACCATCAAATAAACTTTGGTGCAAAGTTTATATTCAGTATGGAGATAGTTTGATTGCAGGTATTGGAAATAGACCCTGTATTCGAGATATAGGCACTATTTCAATTCAATGCTTTGCACCAAAGAATTCAGGCACGATTGAAATGACAAATCTATGTGTTAAATGGAGAGACTTCTTACAATCCTTTGGTGTTTCATTTCTTGAAGTCTATAAAGTCCATGCGCCACAAGATATGGATGATGACAATTTCTATGCAAAGATAGTTAGAGCTGAGTTTCGAGTTAATTAGCTTAATCACACAACAAACCTGAATTACTTTTAAACGAACCTGTCCTTAGTGGCAGGTTTTTTAATGCCTGAAATATGGCATCCAAGCCAACTAGGGTAGCTCCTGAAAGGAAGATGGTCGTTTCGACTACTCATTGCATCTTCTTGTTGGCTTTCTTTTATTTATGAGTGGTCGGAGCATAACAATGAATGCGATTGTAAAAATTGAAGGTAAAAGTCCATTTATCGAAGTGGAACTTAATGGAAAAATTCAACTTGGCGTAAATGCCCGTGATTTGCACAAAATGCTAGAAGTCAAAGCGGAGTTTTCTCATTGGATTAAACGACGAATTAACCAATGCAAATTTGAAGAAAATTTTGATTATACGGTTTTCGTCAAAAAAGACGAAAACCTAAAAGGTGGTCGTCCAACAACTGAATACATTATTTCTGTAGATATGACAAAGCATCTTGGAATGATGGAACGAAATGAAAAGGGTTTTGAAATCCGCAAGTTTTACATTGAGCAAGAAGAATTAGCACGCAATACATTAAATGGCATCCAAATTGAAATTGGAAAATTATCTTTGATTGCTGATCAGTGGAAAGAAACCTTATCCAATGCAGGAAGAATTCTAAGCGTTGGAGGAAAACAAATTAGACCACAGATACTGAAAAAATTAGACGAGCTTATTGAACATGCTCAACCAAGTTTAAAACTGGAGGGTTAGATTTCAAATCTAACCCTTTAATTAATCAATCCACCTCCTTAAAGGAGGTTTTTTTACGCCTAGATTAAGGAGAACTTAATGAGTTCTGGAGCTAAACAATTAACCCGAATTGGTTTTGAAGCATCACCTGGTGTGATTGCAACAACCTGGAATACATTTGCATTTACCACTAATGGTTTAGATGCATCAGCACAAACCACCGAATCACAAACGATCAAAGATTCACGAATTGCAGCTGGTACTTTAGTGACTGGTGTTGAAGTGCAAGGCGATATTGAATCTGAATGGGCTTATGGCATTCAAGATGGAGTCTTAGAGCTAATCGCCTTCAATGCTTGGAAGAGCAACGTTTTAACATTTGGTGGTACTACTCGAAGAACACTTTCGATTATTCGCGGCTTTAGTGATATCGATAACTTCCAAGTTTTCACAGGTTGCCACATTAACCAATGGACTTTATCAATTCCTGATGGTGGCATTGTGACTTCTAAATTCGCAATTATGGGAATGAAGCGCACAGCTTATGAGGTAGCTCCGACTGGTACCGTAACACCGGCAGTGGATGCAGTACCTTTAACTAGTCTATCTACCGGCGACATTCTTATTGATGGCGAAAAGAAACCAGGAATGTGCATCACTCAGATTGAATTAACCATTGATAATACAATGCAAATTCAGAAGTGCTTAGACTATGAAAATAACATTGCCGCAATCTTAGAAACCATTATGAAAGGCAGTGGTAACTTTACAATTGCATGGTCCAAAAACACTGCAGAACTTTATGAAAAACAATTCTTAAATGAGCCGATCGGCCTTGAATATTCATTGAAAGATACTGCAGGTAATAAATACACGCTCAAACTACCTAAGGTTCAAGTATCTGCGCCTTTGCCAAGTGGTGGTGCTGGTGATGTATTAACTACCCAATTCTCGTTCACAGTCGCGGATGTTGCACCGACTCTTACACGTATTCCTGTAGTTGCGGGGCCTTAATCATGTTAATTGAAATCGAAGAACAAAAGTCCATTGAATACGTTCAAGAATGGTTTGATTTTAAAGATGGTGTGAAACTACTCATTGCGAGTATTGATAAGCCATCGTTTCAGCGTTCACTTGAACTCAATGGGATTCAAGCTGAGCAAGAGCTTGCAGGCATTAAGGCAGTAACAGATGAAGGAGCGGTTAAGGCCAAATTAGGTTTTAACCGTGCTGTTTCACATCTATTGTTAGGATGGGTTGGGTTAGTAGGTAAGGATAAGAAGCCGATCGAATACAGCCAACAAAATGCTGAACTGATTTGTACAAGCTCAAAGCAATCACTTGAAATTATTGTTTTCATCATGGAAAAGGCTAAGGTGATCCATGACTCTAAGACTGAAGAGATTGCTGATGAAGTGGGAAAGTCCTCAAGCACTACGAACAAAGAAACATCAAATGGTGCGAAGAAAAAACCGCAGAAGTCTACCAAAAGCTCGGCATAAAACCACCTGAGCGGTTAGAGCCAAGTTACACCGCAAACCATATCATCAAAGCCTTTAATTTAATTTCAAAGGCACGCCGTTTTATTGCTTTTCCTAGCGGTGGTGGATCATATGATTCACTTACACTAGCAGACATTAAGAGTTATTTTGATGTTTATGGATGTGATATAGATAGAGCTGTTTTTGTAGAGTGTATTTTTGCGTTGGACGGGAAGTTTTTGGAAGGGTGTAAATAAATATAGAACCATCAAATGGTGATTTTTATTGGACGCAATTTATGAGCAATGAAAAATTTACATATCCATGTGATCTAGATGGAAACTCAGGCAAACAAAACTTCAATATTTTGACTTCGAAATTTGGAGATGGCTACGAGCAGAATATCTCAGTAGGCATCAACAATAAAAAGGGGGAATGGCCTTACAAATTTACATCTACCAAGGAAGAGATTCTTCAAATCAAAGCTTTTTTTGATCGACACAAAGGGGCTGATTCATTTCTATGGAATTCTCCATTGGATGGTGAGGTGCGCGTCAAAACAGATACAAGCTATACACCTAGTCAAGTGGGTGGAATGATCTGGACTATTTCCACTACCTTTACCCAAGTTTTTTACCCATAAATCTAATTAACTTCACGCCCCACTCGTTGGGGCTTTTTACTTGAAGGAACATGAAAAATGTCAAAACAATTTACACAAATTGAAGCAAGTTTTACTGCAGCACTCATAGTCAAAATTGAAGCATCAGCCTATGAATTTGGATCAAAAATAGATTATCTGTCGATTGATTATAACAAGGCCACAGATGATGTATTAATTGGTTTAAAAAAGGATAAAGAGCCTGATGCGAGCCGAGTCTCATTAAAAGAAGCACAATTCATAAGTTGGTTGATCCCTCATATTATTTCTTTGCAGAATCGCTCAGGAGTTTCAATCCAATCGATTCAAGCCATTTATGATGTGGAAGGTTTGGATCTTGATATTGTGGTGAATGACAATGTTAAACAGTGATTTTCAAAAGCTGTATGTAGATGGATTAATCACACTATTTGAATTAGACGCCAGTGCATTAGGAGCTGGCGTTTTGCGTTTTCATGGTCATATTTCTTATGAAGACTGGAAAAAGATTTATTCATCGATTGGTAATGATTCTGTCTCAATCGGTGAGGGATCTGATCCTGGTGATAAAAAAGTTTGGCAACGTAATATCATTTTTAATGGTCAGACTTTTGAGCCAATGGCGTTGCAAGTATCAGGCTTAGAAATGCGTAGTGATGGCAAGGCTTCAGCACCAACTTTAAGTATGGCCAACAATATTAAAGGTATTCAAGGTGCGGTAACAGCGTATTGTTTACAGTTTGGTGATTTTGCTGGTGCAAAGATCAAAGTCATTACCACATTAGCCAAATATCTTGATGCTGAAAACTTTAGTGCTGGTAATGCCACGGCTAATCCAAGTGAGAAGCGCGAGCAGATTTGGTTCATTGAACAAAAGACTTCTGAAAATGCTCAGCAAGTGACGTTTGAACTTTCTAATCCAGTGGATTTTGAAGGGCTAAAAATCCCTACACGGCAAATCTCAAACTACTGCAATTGGGACTATCGAAGTGAAGAATGCGGATATATCGGATCTGCAATGTTTACTGAAAAAGATGAATCGACAGACAATCCAGCTTTAGATCGATGTAACTATCGAACATCAGGCTGTCGTTGCCGAGAGAATGAGCTTCATTTTGGTGGATTCCCTGCATCTTCAATGGTGTAAAAATGAAATTAAATAAAAAACTAAAAGCAGCGATTCTATCTCATGCTGAACAATGTTTCCCCGCAGAATGTTGCGGGGTTATTGTTTCTGGTGTGTATATTCCATGCCGTAATGTCGCTGAAAAAGGTCAGTTTCAAATTCATCATGAAGACTTGGCGAATGCTGAAGATCAAGGTGAGATTCAAGCCTATGTACATTCACATCCAAATGCTACAGCTCGTGCTTCTGATTTAGATTTATTACAAATTGAACTTCATGAAATGCCATGGGTGATCTGTGCTTGGCCTGAAGTAGATTTTCAAGTCTATAAGCCATGTGGTTATAAAGCACCACTCATTGGTCGTGATTATCATCATGGATATCAAGATTGCTACTCAATTATTCGTGATTTTTATAATCGTGAATTAGGTATTCAGTTGATTGATTTTGAACGTAAAGATGATTGGTGGAGTGATAAAAATCACAAATCCCTTTATCTCGAAAATTTAGACGCAGCTGGATTTTATGAAGTCAGAGAACCTCAGTATGGTGACATGTTGGTGTGTAATGTTGGCCGTACAGAACACCCGAATCATGCTGTGATTTGGTTGGGTGATCAGTGGCAATTAAAGTCAGAAGAAAGCACAAGTTGTTTTGGTGGACCATTAATCCTACATCATCCTTATGGTCGAAAGTCAGTGCGTGAAATCTTTGGGCAACAATGGCAAGAGCGTGTTGTCAAAATTGTGAGGCATAAGAATGCTTAAAACGATCAAATTATATGGCGTACTCGGAAAGAAGTTTGGTAAGGAATTTAAGCTTGCTGTTGAAAGCACCCGTGAAGCTGTAAGAGCACTATCAGTCCAAGTGCCCGGCTTTGAACAATTCATGCTAACCGCTCATGAACAAGGACTTAGCTTTGCTGTTTTTCAAGATGATGAAAATATCAGTGAGGATCAAATCGACTTTGAAACTGGTGCCAAAGTTATCAAGATTGTGCCTAAAGTCATTGGGGCTGGGGGGAATGGAGCGCTTCAAACTATATTGGGTGTTGTGATGGTTGTTGCTGGTGCGGTAATTGGCTATGTTGCCGGATGGACAGGTATCGGGGCTCAGATTGGTGTGAGTATGATTGCTGCTGGCGTTGGTATGATAGTTGGAGGTATTGCTCAAATGATGATGCCAAAGATGGACGAGGAAGATCAAAACCAAGATGGAAATAAGTCTAACAAGGGATTTGGTGGAGCAGTCACCACAATCGCACAAGGCAATCCAGTTCCGATTCTTTATGGTCAGCGCGAAGTCGGTGGATTCATCGTAAATGCTGGTCAATTTGCAGTAGATACTTTTAGTTCTGCAGATGCTGGTTTTACAGGCGGTGGCAGCAGCGGTGGAAAGAAATAATTTAAGAATATAAGCGCATTAAGCGCTTTTTTATTGTGTGGGAAAAAGTATGCTTAAAACAGTAAAAGGCGCAAAAGGCGGTAGCAAAAACCAAAGACAACCCAAAGTTGCAAATGATACAACCGCTTCAAAAACCTATGCACGTTTACAGTATGGCATGAGTGAAGGAGAAGTTGAGGGCTTGGCAAATGGCTTTAAGTCAATCTTCCTTGATGACACACCAGTTGAAAACGATAGTGGTGCAAGAAACTTTCAAGATGTCACTCTAGATTTTCGCTCAGGTACCAATGATCAAGCATACATGGAAGGTTTTGAAAGCATTGCTTCTGAAACTGCTGTTGGTGTTGAACTTAAAAGTGATACGCCTTGGGTTAAAGGGATTACCAATCTTAATCTTGATGCCGTGATTGTAAGAGTGCGCTTTGGGGCTTTAAAACAGCAAGACCCAAGTAATGGCGATGTCTCAGGTATTGTTATTGATTACTTGATTGAAGTGCAGACTGATGGGGGATCATGGGAGTTAATGCTTGATACTCAAATGT
Organism: Acinetobacter sp. CE-15; assembly: GCF_051059255.1. Classification (NCBI taxonomy): domain Bacteria; kingdom Pseudomonadati; phylum Pseudomonadota; class Gammaproteobacteria; order Moraxellales; family Moraxellaceae; genus Acinetobacter; species Acinetobacter sp. CE-15. The sequence goes on from NZ_CP192737.1 coordinate 926,052, forward strand.
CAGGAAAAACTTCAGCAAATTATGAACGTACCCATCGTATCGGCTTACCAAAAGCCAATAATAATTGGTTGATTCGAGTCACACGTAAAACACCGAATTCAAGCTCTGAATATGTCAGCGATAAGATGTATCTTCAAGCCATTACTGAAGTTGTCGATCTTAAACTTGCCTACCCAAATACTGCATTGATTGGCGTGCAATATGATGCTGAAACATTCTCGAATATTGCCAAAATTGCAGTTGATCTAAAGGGTGTAAAGATCAAATTACCAAGCAACTATGATCCAGTAAGCCGGACCTACATCGGAATATGGGATGGTCTATTTAAGCGTGCTTATAGTAATAATCCAGCTTGGATTTACTATGATTTATGTACCAATAAGCGATATGCACTTGGCAACCGTTTAACCGAGCAAATGATTGATAAATGGTCTTTATATCGTTTGGCTCAATATTGTGATCAGCTGGTGCCCAATGGCAAAGGTGGTCAAGAGCCACGGTTCACTTGTAATGTGTATATTCAAAGTGCCGAATCTGCTTTCGATATTTTAAGCAAACTTGCAGGTTTATTTCGTGCTATCAGTTATTGGGATGGCGCATCGATCGTATGTGAGGCTGATTTGCCTCAAGATGCTATTTTTACATATACATCTGCCAATATTATTGATGGCGTTCTTGGAATTAATTACACCGGTACGCGTGCACGGGATCGGCATAATGCTGTCAAAGTTGCTTGGGATAATCCGCAAAATCGCTATAAGACTGAATATGTTTTTGTGCGTGATGAAAAATCAATTGCAGAGGCTAAAGCGGTACGTTTATTAGAACTTGAGGCATGGGGCTGTACATCAGAAGGACAAGCACAACGTACTGGCCAATGGGCTTTAAAAACAGAACAACTTGAAACTCGAACTGTCACATTTAAAGTTGGGTTGGATGGCTATATTCCATTACCTGGTAAAGTGATTGAACTTGCTGATGAGTTGTTAGCTGGTCGTGCAAATGGGGGGCGTATTTCTTCAGTTAGTGCTGATTTAAAGCAAATCACTTTAGATCGTGATGACGTTGTATGCCGAGCTGGTGACCGTCTAGTTGTTAATGGCGAGAATGGAAAGGCACAAGCACGAGTTGTATCAAATATTGCTGGTCGAGTTGTTACTGTAGTATCAGCATTTGATAGTGTTGCCCCACAAAATGTATGGGTGATTGATGCACAAGATTTAGCGACGATGAAATTTCGTGTAGTTTCGATTTCACAAGATGAGCCACACCAATTTACCATTACTGCATTACAACATGCTGATTCTAAATTTAATGCCATTGATCATGGTGCATTTATTGATGATCGCCCGATCTCCATCATTAATCCTACAACTCAAGATCCTGTTGAATCAGTCAGCATTTCCAGTGAGCAAATGGTTCAGCAAGGAATGTCTGTTGAAACCATGGTGATCAGTTGGCCACAAGCCAAAGGTGCAACCAAGTATCAAGTTGAATGGCGTAAAGATAATGGCACCTGGTTAAAGCTACCAATAACTGGAAATAATTCGGCAGAGATAGCAGGTATCTACGCAGGTAAATATGAAGCACGAGTTGTTGCGATTAGTGCTTTTGATATTTCATCTTTACCGACCTATTCAATTTTGACTGAATTAAAAGGAAAGCAGGGCAAACCACCTAAAGTGGCGTTTATCCAAGCAACTGGTATTTTATTTGGTATGAAACTGGAATGGAGTTATCCAGCAAATGCTTTGGATACGGCTTATGTAGAAATTCAGGTCTCACCAGATGGTAAATCTAACATTGCTACATTAGGCTCTTTTGCTTATCCAACCTCAACCACAGTAATCCAAGGACTACAGCCAAATCTAACTCAATTCTATCAAGCACGTTTGATCGATAGAATCGGGAATGTTGGTGACTGGTCCGACTGGACAAATAGTACAACAACAACTGATGCGAAAGATGTACTTGAATTACTTGATGGCCAGATTACAGATAGTCAGCTAAATCAAGATTTGATTAGTCGTATTGAAGTGGGTTCAGAGGCAAAAGACTTAGTTTTAGAAGTAAATAAAATTGCAACAACTACTTCTTTACAAGTCGATAAGTTAACGAACGAGCTTACAGCAGAAACAGCACAACGGAGAGATGATACCAAAGCATTGAATGATGCTTTGACTCAGGAAACAGTACAGCGTAGAGAGGGTATCAAAGCACTCAATGATGGTTTAACTCAGGAAATTACACGAAGTAAAGATGCTGATAAGTCACAGATTGAAACGCTGGACAACTACAAAGCTTCAATAGATGGTTCACTATCTAATGTCCAAACTAGTATCAGTACGATTGCTACGGCAACTGAAGCCAACACTTCCAAGCTGACTGCATTAGATTCAGCGATTGATGGTAAAGCTGATGCGTCGGTAGTACAAAATCTAAAAAATGATGTAGTGACTATAGGAGATCAAGTTAATACTCAAAGTAGTATTATCACTGGGTTACAAAATACTGTAGTGAATAAGGCTGATGCATCAATAGTACAAAATCTAAAAAATGATGTAGTGACTATTGGAGATCAGGTTAATTCACAAAGTAATATCCTCACTGGTTTACAAAATACTTTAGCAGGTAAGGCCGATGCTTCTGCTTTAACAGCGCTTGACTCCAAAGTAGCAACCATTGATGGCAAAGTTACATCACAAGGGCAAGCGATTACCGCTCTTGAAAACTCGATTGCTGGCAAGGCTGATGCTTCTGCTGTCAATCAGTTGAAGACTACTGTTGAGCAACAGGGCAATACTATTTCATCACAAGGTCAATCAATCACAAAGGTTGAGGCTAAAGTTGAAAATATATCTGTTGGTTCAAGAAATTTAATTCTTGACGCTGAGACATGGGCAGGAGCTGGGACTGGTGGTACTGGAATTATTCCAACTATTAGTGAAAACAAGAAAGAGTTAACCATTGTTGTAGAGGAAAATAACCACAATTGGTATACGAACTTCTGGGACATTTACCAATTCGCAGATGTACAAACAAACTGTAATGAAAATGATGATGTGATTTTTTCTTTTGATTTCATGATCACTACTGGTTCAGTTGTAAAATCTCCAGATGTGTATTGGAAAGATTCTATGTCTTACTTACCAACACAATTGGTAAAAGGTCAAGAGTTGAGATACGACAGATGGTACAGATTTTATCACACTCGTAAATTTCATGAGTCTGGTGGTCTTGCATTCCATCTAGGATTTTCAGGATGTCTTGGGACATACAAAATTCGTAGACCGATTGTTGAGAAAGGCAATATCCCAACGGATTGGAGTATTTCTGACAATGATTTTGCTACCGCTAGAGCTGTTCAAACATTGGATGCTAAAGTTACGACAATCGGTGACAAGACAAATGCTAACGCAGAGGCTATCACTGATTTAAGAACTTCTGTAAACAACAAAGCTGATTCATCTGCATTGAACTCTTTGAAGTCAACTGTTGAACAGCAGGGTAATACGCTTACTTCACAAGGTCAGGCAATCACATCTGTGACAGCTCAAGCTGGACAGACAGCCAACCAAGTTGGGTATACAAAAAACTATACCTTAATAACAATTAGGAATGGTTTTAATCCTGCTTTGCATTATGGTTTGTTTAACTCTAAGAATGAGAAACTTGGTATTCTGGAGCGTGGTTTAAACATTTATGTGTTTAATGGTTATGGTGATCATGTAAACACTCGTTCTTTTGACACTTATGGTGTTGAGAATGAGGGTAAGCCTGTTCAGATCATTACCGACATGTTGAACTTCCTTGACTCCCTTGCTTATGGCACTTTCATTGCCATTGTGGGTGCAGATCACATTGGTTCTTTTGCCAACAATGCAATTTATGCAGATGTGAGGCAACGCCTGAACGAGCAATGGGGACTACCTAACGATTACTTGGGTAATTGGTATGGGAATGACTTACCAATTGTTATGACCATGCGAGGTGCTTCACAATACTCGTCAGTCAATGCTCTTTATACATCTAACACTGCTAATGATGTTTGGTCTAAAGTCTTTACATTCATTAATGGTGTTCCTAGCGAGTTTGGTGGTTCTTTTGAACAGAGGCAGATTAATGCCACATCCACTGCTGTCACTAAGTTAGATGCTACAGTCACACGACATGATAATGAGATTAAAGCAAATGCTTCTGCTGTCACTGGATTACAAAGTGCCATTGATGGTAAAGCTGATGCCAATGCTCTGAATCAGTTGAAGACTAGTGTTGAACAACAAGGGAATTCAATTACCTCACAAGGTACTGCTCTTACTCAAGTTGAAGCTAAGGCTGAACTTGCACTTAATGGTAGGAAATATCCTTTTGATTTGACAGCTTTAGATCCTAACACTTACTACCCTATCTTAATTCCTTTGATGTCCCAAGGTATTGGTGAGATGGCGTTTGAAATGCCACTTGGTTTTTCAAGCGCATCTTGGTCAAGTCATGGTGGTGGTTCTTTTGCACTATCATTACATTGGAGAGAACGAGCTTCTGCATGGGGCGCACAAGATCCAGAAAGACAAATCATAAACTTTAGTTATTTGTGGACTCAGAGTGGGCAATCTCCAGTACAAGCATTAGGACAGCTTACTCACTCAAGTCATGCTGTTGTATATGTTCGTGGTGGTACGTGGTATCAACTAACTTGCAACCAGTTTACAGGCACGCCAAAGCTTGTATCTACAGGCCATTGGGAAGGAGATGAGTATGTCGCACCCATGGGGTATGATACGACCCAGATTCCAGTTTCAATCAACAATAAGTTGAATGCGACAGCTACGGCAACCACCAATTTAGAAGCAACGGTATCTAACATTGATGGTAAGGTTAATGCAAACTCAATGGCAATCACACAGGTTGGTACGACTGTTGCTGGTATGCCTACTGGTTCAGGTAACTTACTTGCCAACCCTGACTTCTCTTTAGGGAATACAAATAGTTGGCAAAACTCCAGCTATATTTATGGCTATGACATTAACCTTGTAAAAGAGGGGAATGTAAATTATCCAAACTATGAAGCTTGGTATAAGCCTAGTATGAACTGTGCAATGCATGTTGCTGGTGATCAATCTGGAGTGGTTGGATACACGGAACTTTATCAAAGTATTCCAGTAACAGGAGGCAAGTTTTATCAGATTAGTGGTTATGTTCAGAACCATAGATGTAAGACAGTCTTATTTGCATATTTCTATGACAAGAATGGTGCATATATAACAGATTCTTATACAGCTCAACCTGATAAATCCATCCTGACAAGCTCTGGTGGAAATACAGCACAGATGCTAAGTGACATGCATCGACTTTACCAAAATGTCCAAGCTCCCTCAAACGCAATGACTATGGCTGTGGTATTTAGGCAACAGGAGTGTGGTTGGGAAGCGTACCAGTTCATGTCTAGAGCACAAGCTTGTGAAGTTCAGAATAACAATGGAAATGCACCTCCTGTACCTTGGCAAGATAACACAACGGCTAACACAGCTTTGGTCCAACAATCGTTGCAGTCTATTAACGGTATCAAGGCCCAGTACACTGTGAAAACAGATGTGAATGGTTATGTTGCTGGTATTGGATTGATTAACGAGGGTTCAGGAAAGAGTCTGTTTATTATTCGTGCTGATCAGTTTGCAATTGCAGCACCAGCATCGGTAGGAAATGAAGCCAAGTATGCTTTTAATTATCAAGCAGGACCAGTGACTTTACCAAATGGGACTGTCGTTCCTGCTGGGCTTTATCTTGATAACGCTAACATTGGTTATATTTCAGCAAGTAAGATTCATGCTGAAAGTTTGAGTGCTGTTAGTGCTAATTTAGGAACTTTTACAAGTTCAAGTAGTAACGGCACAACAACAATTACGGGCTCATATATTGAGGTTAAAGATAATCAAAACCGCGTAAGGGTCAAAATAGGAGTTTGGTAATGCCAACAGGTATTTTGTTGCAAGATGAACAAGGGAGAGTGTCATTCGATGGCACTCAAAGAATACCAAAAGTCTTAGTGGAAGTTACTATTAATGCCGGTGATGTGACAAAAACTGTTTCCTTACCAAGGGCCTTGAAAGGTCAGTTGTATTACTACTATATACCTTTGGAATCCAATGATACTGAACCATATTACGATCCAATGAGCTATAACTATACGGTTACCGTGAACGGGACTCAGTTGAAAGTTGACTATATACCTTATGCGGCATGGTCTACTGCACCTAAGTCATTCAAGGTATTAGTTGGAGAATATTAATGGCATCGTATTTGGAGCTTAATAATGATATTACCCAAGTGATTGATGATTCATTTTTTAATTTAGCATTTATACGTAAAGAGCGGCATTATTTCATTAAGACATCAGGACCAGGTATTTATGGGTGGATGGGTTATGACATAGATGTTTCAGGTATTGATAACCCTGTTGTTGCATTTAGTTCAGTATGCGGCTGTTGTTATTATAATATGTCTGCTACTACCATTCGTGTTATGGCTACAGGAGCAAACCAACAGAACATTCCTAACGCACGTGATAAACTTAATAATGAAGCTAACTACGTAGATATCTATATATTTGGTAGACCATTAGATAACACTCCAAACATTGGTTTTAAAGCTTGGGATGCAAATGGCAAATTGGTATTTGATGCAAATCATAGATATATGCAACCGCAGCAGATGTATCAGGAAACGGGTAACTATACTCCTATTACTCAAGGCGGTAAGTACGTAAATAGTAAGACTATCTCCTTACCTCCAGGACGAAAGTATGCAGCATATCCGTTAAACAGAATTTACTATGTCAGCGCTGAATGGTTAAGTAATGGTTGGGAGAGCTGGTATCAAGGAGATGTTTATTCATCAGTTACCGCTATAGAAGCCGGTACTGTATGGCTCACCTCAGGTAAAATTGATCAAGTTGAAGATATCTCTGGCGTATCAATTGGAGTATGTAGACATCACTATATGTTCCTAGACGTAACAAATTACTAAACATCAAAAATCTAAGGCACCCAATCGGGTGCTTTTTTATTGCCAAAAATTAGGGGAAAACAATGAACGATCCAATTTCAATCAAAGGTCTACCATGGCTTTTTAAAATTGTTGCAGCTGTTATTGGGGCTATTTTTGCACTTACTTTAAGTGGAGATATAGACACTCAAGGCCGTATCAAAATCACCATGGGCGTCATTATGAAGTTCACTTTTAGTGTGGCCATCAGCTTGTATGGTGGCTCAGCTTTTATTGAATACTATGACTTAGCCCATTACACACATATGGCACAAGGTTTTGTGATGTTGATTTTTGCCATTTTTGGAATGCTTTGTATTGGTATTGCTTATCAATCCGTACAGCTTCTAAAAGGCAAATCATTTAATGAAATCATCACAGAGATTAAAGAAGCATTTGGAGCAATATTTAAATGAATTTTGAGAAAGCATTTGCTCGATTAATTGGCCATGAAGGTGGCTACTCAACTGATCGTAATGATCCTGGTAACTGGACAGGTGGAAAAGTTGGGAAGGGAGTTCTGAAAGGAACTAAATATGGTATTGCTGCCAACACCTACCCGAATTTAGACATCAAAAACTTAACACTAGAACAAGCCAAAGCAATTTATAAAAAGGATTGGTGGGACAAACTGGGAGCTGAACAACTCCATCCTGCGATTGTTTATCAATTATGGGATTTCGCCGTGAATGCTGGAAAGAGTCGAGCCGTTAAAGAATTACAGCAAGTCGCAGGTGTCATTGATGACGGTATTTTAGGTGCAAAAACGATTGCTGCGGTTAAAGCATTATCTGTGACTGATGTTTTGATTTTATTAACTGCTGAGCGCTTGCGATTCTATACATCGTTAACCACTTGGGGAACTTATGGCAAAGGCTGGACGAACCGAGTTGCAGATAACTTAAAGTACGCAGTGCCAGATATGAAGAATGGTAATTAACGACATGAAAAATAGTCGTCAAACTTAGTTTTACTGAATTTATTAATAGGTACTAGAAAGCATCCAAATAGGATGCTTTTTTATTACCAATTTCACCCCAAGGCAGTCAGATGACTGTCTTTTTTTATATCTAAAGAAAAGGAAACACAATGAAAAAGAGCTTAGCTTTTTTAACTGGTATTTGTTTAGCCCTGAGTTCGGGTTTAGCAAGTGCCGCAATTGTTGGTGGTTGGAATGTAGGAAATCCAACTCCAGTGGGTGCAGCAGGGCTTGTAATTGCATCTAAATCAGTTGGTGATGTTGCCAAAACCTCTAAAGCCTTAATTACCCCCAACGCATCACAAGTCTCAAAAATTCTTCGCGGTGGTGTAGCAGGTATAGCACTGACAGTAGCGGTAAATGAACTATTAGATGGCATTGATTGGGTGATGGATCCAGCGAATAATCAGATTCGATTTAATGAAAAAAACGGATCTTCAGGTTCGTACTATTATATAAAAGGATTAGAAAAAATATATTTCTCAAATGTTGATACGGCATGTCGTCATTTCGCATCATCAATAAAAGAGTCGCGCTATCATTACGTATCATATATAAAAAGCTTAACTAGTGAGCAATACGGTTGTCAGTTTCAAATAGATGGATTTGGTGAGGAGCTTTTTGTCCAAAATTGGGTAAATGTAGTATCAGAAATCCCTGAAGAAAAAACTCTCCCACTTGACACTGCCTCTCAAAAAGTCATTGATAATGCCCAATCTGGTAATACTGATGCACAAGCAGTTACAGTTGCAGCAGCTCAAGATATCTTAAATGAAGCTGAGAATGATGCAGAGAAAGCTAAACCGATTGTTCAGCAGTTAGAAAATAATTCAACGAATTGTAATTCTGATGACCCAGATCCTGAAGATGTAAATTGTGGAATCGAACCTACAGAACATTCCAAACTTCGAGCATCAGAGGGAAGACCAGTTGGGAAAGTTGTAAATGATATTCAAAGAGCAAGAAACTCAGATATTTTTATTCAGACCAGTAATAATAGATTTATTGTAAGAGGGGTTAACTCGCGAGAGCATATCGTAAGCAAAGATGCTGAACATATTACAACTGTTGAGTTAAGAACGACCAAACAACATAATAAGCTTTTGAATCAAGGTGATAGACGGTTTGCAACTCAAGCTGAGATTGACCTTTTAAAATCATTTATCAAATAAAGGAAAAAACGATGACTAATGAAATTGATGAAAACGATGAAATTGTTACAGATGATGTTATTCAAGTGTGTTATGCATTATTAACAGAATCAAAACTATTAAGTGCAATGAACTCATTGTTAACTTTGGAAAAAAATCAGTGGTTGAATATATATGATGATTGGCTTGTACATGAATCGAAGTTATTTCATAGTAAATTAAAAGAAGTTCTAATATCTTATTCAATCGAATTAGAAGCTCTAAAAAATGCTTATGTTTTACGAACCGCATTGCCTAAAAGTAAAGATTCTAATTATCAAATGATCTTTTTTTTGAATGAAGAGACACTAGAGCAAGGTTCAAGTATTTATAACTTCGGTTTTTTAAAAGCTGAAATAGATCGGTTAATTAATCCTTCTACTTAATCAAATCTTACCGCCTATAGGCGGTTTTTTTATACCCAAAACAAAACCCCGACAGTTTGCGCTGTCGGGGTTTTGTTTATCAGCAATGCGCCATTAGGCGCTTTTTTTACGCCTAAGGAAAAGTCATGGCTGAACAACGTAGCACACTCATTATTGAAATTAGCTCAGAACAAGCAGCACGTAATGCACGTGCTTTAGATCGAGAGCTACAAAGTATCGAACGCACTGGTAATTACGCAACTACTTCAATGAACTCTATGTCAGTGGCAGCACGTCAATTGGCAGGGTATTTGGCTGGGGTTGTGACTGTTGGTACTGCGATATCTAAGATGGATACTTATACAGGTCTTCAAAACCGCCTAAAACTTGTAACAAATGATCAGAAAGCATTAAACCAAGCAATGCAAGATACCTTTGGTATTGCTCAAAAGACTGCTGCATCTTGGGATTCAACAGCTATGGTTTATCAGCGTTTTGCAGATAATGCTCAACGCCTTGGTATTACGATGAAAACCACTGCTGAGTTGACTGAGACTGTATCGAAAGCAATTTCAATATCTGGTGGTAGTGCTGCTAGTGCTGAGGCTGCTTTGATGCAGTTTGGGCAAGCGCTCGCATCAGGCGTTTTGCGTGGTGAGGAGTTCAACAGTATTGCAGAACAGGCGCCAGGCTTATTAAAAGCTATTGCACAAGGTATGGGCGTAAATATTGGCCAACTTAGATCTATGGCGGGTGAAGGAAAAATCACAGGTGATGCACTGGTAAGCGCTTTAACCAATGCAAAAACTTCTGTTGATGAATTATTTGGCAAAACAGATTTCACTATTGCACAATCTTTTACTCAATTATCCAATGCCGTTACTAAATTTGTAGGCGAGGCAGGCAAAGGAAGTGGGGCAGCATCTGCAATTTCGAGTTCTTTAAGTTCTCTTGCAAACAACCTAGATACAGTAACAAACATTGCCATGATCGGTGGCGCATACTGGTTAGGAACCTACATTCCAGCACTTTATACAAGCACAATGGCGGGTTATGGAAAAATTAAGCAACTTACTGAACAGACAGCTATTCAGTATGCAGCTATCCAAGCAGAGCGGATAGCAGCTGCTCAGGAACTCACATCAGCAGAGGCTCGTGTTGTTTCAACACAGGCAACTTTGGCGGCAATTGCAGCTGAAAAAGCCTTAGAGGTTCAAAGATTAAAGGAGCAAATCAATAGTATTGGTCGGACTGCATCAATAACACGAATGGCTCAACTTAGAAGAGTTGAGACTCAAGTTACTGCTGAATTAACAGTTGCTCAAAATGCTTTGGCCGCTTCTCAAAGCCGAGTTAATGCAGCCCAAAATCTATCAATGGGTGTTGGCCGTGGTTTACTTGGTGTACTGGGTGGACCAGTAGGATTAGGTTTAACTGTTGCGGCTGTTGCTGGTTCATATCTAATGCTTAAAGATAGTACCAAAGATACAACTGCCACGCTTGATTTACAAAAGGGCACTGTAAGTGAGTTGGTTGAAGAATATTCAAAGTTGGATGAGCTTCAAAAACGCACAACAATGCGAGAGCTCGAAAAGCAAGTTAAAAGCTTAGCCACGAGTTATACAGTTGCTTATTCAGATTTGAGCGCAATGATTGGATGGCTTGAAGAGTCAGGCTCGGTGTCAGAATCTACAGCAAGAGAAATCAATAAGCTATTCAAAGAATACAATAAGGGCAAAATAAGTTCATCTGAATTTGCAACAGCAGTAAATAACTTATCTGGAGTTCAGAAAAAGCATAAAGTTGAAATCGATGAGTTGACTACAGCCCATGCAAAAGCTGATGCAGAATATAAAAAGGTTAAAACTGCTCAACAAGCATTAACAAATCAAACTTCATCTGCAATAAAGGCAAATAAAGACGAAACAGACTCCATCCTTCTTAAGAAGAAAGCTCTTGAAGAGTCAAAAAAGGCCTATGACAATTATAAGTCAGGAGCTTTTGATGATATTAAAGAAATGGCAGCAAGGGCTAAATTGCAAAGTATGGGGCAGTCAGATGCCTTAATTGAGCAAAACTTGAAGGTTTTAAAAGCATTAAATTTTGATCCACTTAAAACTAAAACTCCTTACGCACAGGAAATGTTTAAGGTTGCTGATATTTCGGCAAAAATGAAGGAAAAAGAGGATTCAATTACCCAAGCGAAAAAAGATCAAACTAAGGAGCTTGAGAAGCAACTTAAAGTCTTACAGGTCAACGAAAAAGTTAAGGCTAATGCTGCTAAATATAACTTCGGAGGATTGGAAACCCAATATGGGCTTTTGCCAGGTTTACTGTCAGGTATCAATATGCAAGAGTCACGTGGTAAAGCCGATGCAGTTGGCCCAATGACGAAGTATGGTACAGCAAAAGGTGGATTTCAATTTCTTGATGATACAGCTAAGCGTTTCAAATTGACCGGAGGCGATGTATTTGATTTAGGTAAATCCGCAGAAGCAGCCGCTAAATATCTGCAAATTCTCTACAAAAAATTTGGCTCTTGGGATAAGGCTATTTCTGCTTACCATGCTGGCGAAGGCAATGTAGATAAAGGCACAAATATTGGACCAGTAAACCGTCAATATGTTCAAAATGTAAAAGGCTATATTGCAGGAACAAATGGTTTTGATGGCTCAACTAAAGACTTTGATACTTCTGTCAATGATTTGGTTAAGTTCTTGCAAGTTAAGCAAGATATTGAACTGCAATATTCAAGTGGTGAGATTCAACGCAGATCAGAACATGAGAAGAAATTAGCAGATATTCAATCTCATTTTTCAGGTGATACATACACAAAACTTGAGCGTCAAGAAAATGAACGATTTGCAAATGAAAATCGACTGGCTGAACTTCAATTTGACTTAAATGTGCGAGGTTGGAACTGGACAAATGAGCAACGAATTCAAAATGAAATCGACACTCAAAAAGTAACTATTTCTTTAAACAAAGAATATTCTGATATTCAGAAACAAATTGCTAAAGAAGAAGTTGATGAAAAATTTGCATACGAACTTAAGAAGTTTCGTGAAAACCAACTTCTTAAGCAATTAGAATACAATACGCAATATACAGATCGTGTTAATACTACGCGAGATAGAATTGCACAATATTCTTTGAATCCTTTTGACTATCAAAAATCAGCCTTAGTAAGTTCTCAAAGTCAGGCTTATGCTAGTAACAATAAAGCATACTCGGATGATCTTAAGATGGCTGATGACGCTCTACAAAAAGGAGAAATTGACCAAGAGCAGCATTTTCAAAGAATGCTAAATGCTAAACGGTTGTATACAGACAATGATCTCGCAATTTCGTTAGAGCATAAACGTAAAGAGGAAGAGTTAGTTAAAGCACAGTATCAAAATCAATTGCAAATATGGGGTAATTTACTGTCTTCGGGTCAAACAATGTGGTCGCAATTGACCCAGTCAGTTAAAGATGCTTCAGGAGAGCAAAGCAATTCATATAAAACTATGTTTGCAATGCAACAAGCTTTTTCTATTGCATCTACATTGGTCGCAGCACATGTTGCAGCAGCACAAACTACTGCCGACATTACTTTGCCATTTGTTGGAAAAGTTCCTGCTGCTAGTGCGATTCTTGCCTTTGGTTATGCACAGGCAGGATTGATTGCATCACAGACAATTGCTGGTTTTGCTACTGGTGGACCCATCACAGGTAGAGGTACTGGAACAAGTGATGATATTCCGATTATGGCCTCCAATGGCGAATTTATGATGCGTCAGTATGCTGCATCTAAAATTGGTCTAGTAGCTTTAAATTACATGAATCAGACGGGAGAGATACCATTTCAGCGTGAATATCTCGGTATGAAAACTCAGTTCTTAGGCTCTACTCAACTAGATTTAAATGTTCAAAAATTTAAAGATGGAGGTTTAGTTGGGGTTTCTCGGATAAATAATGCTGATGTAGAAAGAAGTCAGTTAGATTCGATTCTGCAGAGAAATACAGGATCACCTCAGCCAAAAGTAATCATTATCAATCAGACATCACAACCTGTTGAGGCTTCATCTCAGTGGGATGGAACTGAGTTAAAAGTGGTACTAAAGGAGATGCAAAAGCAGAATGAAGTGCAAACCAAGTCTTTAATAGCTCAGTCTTGGCGAGATGCAGAGCGTCAAGGTGGTCCATTAGATAGGATTAAAAAGAGTAGATAAGCCACTTCAGTGGCATTTTTTTTATTTAATTGATATTTTATAAGCACTTTAAGGAGTGCTTTAAAATGAAAAAATTATTAATCCCAACTTTTATCTCAATAATAAGTATTACTGGTTGTGTTACAACAGCAAATTTTTTTGATTTAAAGTCTACAACCATGGAAGATAGTGGAAATTGGACGGGTGCACATCAGAATATTTCTGTTGCTACTTTAAAAATTAAACAGGATGGCACAGGTATTATTTGCCAAGATTATAACGGTGTTGCTAAAGTTGTTGCTATAAAAAAAGTTCAAGACAAAATTTATACTCAGGATGGAAGTTTTTGGAAAATAAAGAACATTAGCTCTGATAACTTGGAACTTGCTTACGGTATGGGGGGGAGTTATTTCTTGAAGAAAGACGATAATTTAACTCTTGCAACTCCAGCTTGTTTAGAGAAATTAAAATGAAAAAAATATTATGGTTTTGTTTGATGGTGGGTTTGTTTGGTTGCAGCAAAAATCCCCAAGTTATGAGTGCTGAATTTACTTCAATGGATAATTGTTTAGCCGCTATTCAGAGAAACTCAGGAAGACAACTAGATATTGTGACTGACAAATTGGGTGATATTTCAGGATTTCTTAAAGACACAAAATTAGGATTTCAATGCAAAACCGAAGCTACTGGAACAAAAGGTGTGGTAGTTAATGGTTGGTATCAGACTGATGAATAAACAAAAAACCCGCTTAAGCGGGTTTTCTTTAATTCAATTCATCAAGCTAAATACCATTCCATTGAATGAGGCTGCTTATCACCAACATGATTAAGCGTAATGCCATAACCAATTGCTTTTCGGTTCAATAGATTGGCATGACACGAAACTTCTTGTGTTAAACCCATTAATCGACTTGCATAACTGCTTTGAATAACAGTTAGTGCAGGGTAGAGTTCATTTTTAACGAACTTTGCAAGAATCGGCACGTACCACATTAGAAATTGAACGTCTTTATCACTTAATACAGCTTGAATATGTGGCTCAGTGTCTTTGTGTTTGTTTGCCTGACTATACAAAGCAATCAAGTGATGAACATATTCCACTGCTACAGGAATCGTATCGTAAGGAATCTCATCAATGTGCTTTACGTTGAAGCGTTGATGAACGAGCTTGTATGCATCACTGTAGTTAAGATGTTTAGTCTTGGCTACGAGAAGATTTACAGCGTTTGTTAAGGGTTCGCGCTCTTCTTTAGTTGAGCGTGGGTTTACAGCAATACCTTTTGTCCAGTAATTCCAAAGAACATCGTCACACTCTTCTTGATATTTAATTACTGTATCTCTAAGTTCAGGCTTTACTTTATTTGGACTGATCGTCATCAGCCAGCCGAAAAGTTTTCTCAAGGGTAGGCAAATCATTTTATAAGATTTACCATCTTTTCCAGTTGTTATGATTTCCATAACAACTGAATTAAAGCGTTGTTTTAACTTTGAATATTGCGCTTCCCATGCTAAACCCATACCTTCAACTATTGGGCGCATAGGGGTGTATGGTTGCTGATTGTATTCAACAATTATTAACTCAACACCGTTAAATGGTGCACTTATTTGTGCTAAATTAGGCATGTCTAACTCTCCTATGATTTAGATATAACCCCTTGCAGACGTCGAAATCAGGCAAGGGGTTACTTGTTTTGACACTAAAATTAATGTCATTGACAATACAATAATATATTACTAAAATTAGTGTCAAGTTATTTTTGAGTTTAAGTTCATGAGCAGAGAAAAGCAGGATGAATGGAAGCGAACACAATTAAGAATTCCTCATGATCAGTATGAGGCTGTTATGGTGTATGCTGAAAAAAACAACCTATCTCTAAATTCTGCCATGTTGGAGTTAATGGAAAGGGGATTAAAGCCAATTAAGCATCTTGATTTAATCGAAGAAAAAATGGAGATTAGTGATAGTGTGATTGATTCTATAGCCGACAAGGTTGTGGAACGCTTAAACAAGAAACCTTAAGCCAGATTTGTTGTTCATGCTGAACAGGGTTAAATTTCACTTCGTTGAAACTTAATGTTAGACTTGTCATGTCACTTTTCCTTGAAAGAAAGTTGATAGAAGCCTCGATAGCCATCCAAAGTCATCGAGGCTTTTTTATATCCCCTATGGGGATGTTTTATAATTTAAAACGTTAAAAACTTCTTGTCAATCCCCAGTGGGGATACTATTATAAATTAAATTGTTCGAGTGCAGAAAAATGGCTAGAAGTTCAGACGTTGAATACAAGATGCGTATGACGCAGGATCTCAAAGATAAGATTGTTGAATCAGCTAAAGAGCATAATCGTTCGATGAATGCTGATATTGTTGCGAGATTAGAAGATAGTTTTATAAGGAATGATAGTTCAGCACCAACAAATGCCGATGTTAAAATCTTTCATTTAAAGAGCGGTATAAAACGAGTTGTTTATGGAAAGCTTTTAAATAATCTTAGCTTAGACTACACACAAGATCTCGATCAACTTCGTGACGATATTCATCTTGCTCTTGAGGTATTGAGTGGTTCTTCTTTTTGGAATTCATTAAAGTTTTTAGGTAAAGATGTGCTTGTATATAAGGGCGATAATCATATAAAAGTTGTAGATAACGGTAAAAGTAGCTTAGGGTGGTTAACTGTCGAAGACCATATAACTGACGAGTATATGGAAAAATTACACAACCAGAATTCTTAAATGAATGGAAAGATTGACATTTTCATTATGTGAGTAATGGTAAAATAGAGTTAACTTCCAAAAATTAATTATTTAAAGTGTTAATATGTTTTTTCGGCAATGAAACCTTGACTGACCAATGAAAATGAATTTCATTTAAATGGTTAAGTTTAGCAATATAGAGATGTTTAAAGGAAAATTTATGCCTAAAAGTAATCCCAAAAGTATTACAAAAGATAAAGCCGAATCTGTCGAATTAAAGGATTTGTATCTTGATCCTGAGAATCCTCGGTTACCTTCAAATGTGGGACGAAGTCAACTAGAGATGTTAAGCTATTTGGCTAAATATACCTCAATCGAAGACTTAATGAATGCGATTGCAGAAAATGACTATTTCGCAGGCGAACCATTGATCGCTTTTCAAAAAGATGATCGATATTATGTTGTTGAAGGAAATAGAAGATTAACAGCTCTAAAACTTATTACTGATCCTCATATTATTTCCTCTCCAAGTGGTCGAGTCTTAGATATATCACAAAATGCTAAGCATAAACCAAATAATATCCCTGTAATCCTTGTATCATCTAGAGAAGCAGCAATACCTTACTTGGGTTATCGTCATATTACTGGTGTTAAGCAATGGGAACCTTTAGCTAAAGCGCGTTATATAAGAAGTGTTCTTACAACTGTAAATCCTAATTTACCTTTCAATGATAGACTAAAAGAAGTTGCAAACATTGTTGGTAACCGCAGAGATCATATCAGAAGGAACTTAGAAGCATTAAATGTTTATGAAGTAATTGAGAAAAATGATTTTTTTGGTATAGAATCTTTAAATGAAACCAATATTAAATTTGCTGTTCTTTCAACAGCTTTATCTGATGAAAGATTTGGCGAATTTATTGGTCTAGAAAGTGGGACTGAATCAGCTATTACTGAACCAGAAACATTAGATGAAAGCAGAGTTAAAGAGTTAACAGAATGGATTTATAAAAAAGATAAAGACGGAAAGTCACGTTTAGGTGAATCACGTAATTTAAAATACCTTGGTGCGGTAATTTCTAACTCAAAAGCAATAGAGGCTTTTCGACGTGGTACAACATTATCCTCTGCCTATAGAATGACTAATCTTGCTGGTGAAGACTTCTTAAGTTACCTTTATGAGGCAGAAAACTTTATAATGGAAGCTGCTTCTTTAGTTGCAACTATAGATTATATGGATGATGGATTTGAAACAATCAAACGTATCAATAAAAATGTTAAGTTAATTGCTAATGCATTAAAAAGTAAAAAGATGGATGAGGACGATGAGTTTTAACATTGGTCCAATTGCCAAAACTAGTTCGCACTTATTCTCTGATTTAATTGAAATTTTAGTGATTTTAGATTATTTCAAAAAAGGAAATGCTTCTAAAAATGATATTGAAGATATTTTAAATAATAACCTTATAGATGCAGATGAGATAACTGACGAATTAATTAGAGAAGAAACAGAAGATGGATCTACTAGGCAAAATAGATTTGAGGCTAATATTGATGACGCTTGGTTTATGCTTAATCACAGAGCAAGTATCTATAGTAATTTATATCCTTTCAAAGTTATAGATGAGGCTATTGAATTAAAAGAAGATTTTAATGAAAATCATTATATATACGTACTTATTTTATTTTGTTCAAGATTAAAATCATTTAATGGCAATGGTATTAGACAGCGTTGGGCAAAATATTTTACTCAAATTTGTAAGTTTGTTATGGGAGGGCTTGCCCCCACTAACTCTATAATTAGAATTTTTGATGCGAACTCTGATGATCGAAGGGAATTTTATACTACAAATCTAAAGACTTCCATTCGAATGCTTGCAGCTGAAATGGCTGTAATGATTCAAGAAATACTTCTGGAACAAGAATCTACATCAGGTGATATGGGAATAGATATTGTATCAATATATCAATTTAATGATGGAGTCCGTACAGGAAACTTTGTTATGTTTGGTCAATGTGGAGCGCAAGGAGAAAACTGGCCTGCAAAAAACTTTGAATGCCACCCTGATAAATTCAGAGCTATTTTTTCAACTTACTCACCTATTATTTCTATTATGTTTACTCCTGCTGATTATCGTTTAGCTGATGGTGAGTGGACCAAAATTTCCAACGTTTCAGGTGGAACTGTAATTGATCGAAGGAGAATTATAAATTTATTACAAAACTCTGAAAATATACCAAACGTACTTAATCATGCTTCATTTGCAGAATTTATTACTGAACTTGAAGTAATCAAAGAAAATCTCTAGAAAACGATTTCTTTAAGTTTTCTAGCAATTACTTCAAATAATGGTGGTGGAACTGCATTCCCTACCACCTTATATTTATTTTCTAATGTAACTTCATCTTCCCTTGGGAAAATTAAATCCCCAAACCCTTGGATACGTGCAGCTTCTTTATAAGTAAAACGACGTGCTGGGGCATCAGAAACAAACTCCCAATGATCTTTCTTAACTTTGATCATATCAGGACTAATGGGGTGTAGAAGAGTATGTCTAGCACTACTCACAATTGTTCTTGCCGTTTCATCCCAATTACGTTTCCTATTACGCGACATATAGTACCAATGAAAACCATTATCATAGTACTCACGTTTACATGGCCAATCTGGCAATCCGTATAATGCGTCTCTGATAGTAATTTTTTGGCATATTTCAGTTCCATGTGTAGCTTCTGGGAATTCAAAATTAATACCCAAATCAGTACGAATACCTACTATAAAAATTCTTTTTCTTTCTTGTGCAACGCCATAGTCAGATGCATTCAGAACCTTATATATAACTTGATAACCAGCTTCAGTAAAAACTTTAATTTGATCCTGTAATAGATGTTGAAAAGTTCTACTAGTCATACCGGAAACATTTTCAACAATAAAAGCTTTAGGTTTTATTAGATTCAATGCTCGAGCAAATTCTAAGTATAGGTAGTTAAGTTTATTATCAGCTTTACGACGCCCCCCTTGACTAAATCCTTGACAAGGGTAACAACCTGCTAAGATATCTGCAGAAGGAAATTTACTTACTGTTTCAATATTTTGCAATAGATAATCAGTTTCTGGATGGTTTGCTAAATATACATCTTTAGCATATGTCAAAATATCATTTGCCATAACAATTTCAAAACCAGCCTTAATAAGACCAGCATCAGAACCACCACAGCCAGAGAAGAGTGAAACAGCTTTCATTGTTTTCCTTTAACAGATACTCCATTCAAGGAGTACTAGATTTCCATGAATACTACATCAAGTAGACATTTGGCACTAGCTTTCAAACTAAAAATTAAATCGAACGTATTTTTTTTATCTTAATAAATTTAGCTTGTAAATTGTTTGTTAAAATTTATTATGACGACTAAATATGTCGTTCTAATTCTCTAATTCAAAATTACTTTATTCATAAGAAGCTATATTTTTTTATTGTTTTTTAAGAAATTTGATATTTTAAAAAAACCAATGTTATGAAGTTATTGGATTTTTTTTGATTGAATTGAACCCACTCACCTGAGTAGGTTTGAACATTCCAGATCATCAATAATTACGAACCTTTAGATAGTTTTTCAACAATAAGTCAAATAAACTATATGAAAATAAGGGGAAATAAATGAAAAAATTATTATTTTTAGCAGTTCTTTTAGGTTTGACTGGTTGTGGTGAAACAGACCCAAACGATACTTCTCAAGCGACATTGCAAAGTTCTCAGTTAGCACCTACATCTGTTAATTATCGAATGGGAGCATCTCCAAGCACAATGAGTGCTCCTGTAGCATCTTTTGGACAGTGGGTTGTTAATGGTTATACAACTGAAGGTGCTTCAACAGTTCTAAATGCAAATAGAACTATAGGTGGAGTTGCTACTGAATCTAAAGCATTGATCACTCCGAATGTTTCGCAAATTTCAAAAATACTTCGAGCAGGTCTTGGTGGGGCAGCTCTTACATTTGCAGTTGATGAGCTGTTAGATGGTATTGATTGGGTTATGGATCCGGCTAATAATCAAATAAAATATAAAATAGACAGTGCTCAAATTTCTATATTAACTTCATTATGTAAAAATCTTGACTGGGTTAAAAATAATTCTGATGCCATAAATATTTCATCTGTTACAGCAGTTTTAGAGGAAAATAATAACTTTAGTTGTAAAGCAATTTTCAATTATTCTGGACAATATGGTTATGTAGCAACTTTTATACAAATACCAAACGAAGAAAAAACCCTCCCACTCGACGTAGTCTCCCAAGAAATAATCAACAACGCTGAATCAGGAAATGCTGACGCTCAAGCCGTAACATTGGCAGCAGCTCAAGCAATAGTTAGTGAAGCGGAGAATGATGCTACTAAAGCAAAAGAAATAGAGGATGAGTTTGAAAGAAATAGTGATGAAAAATGCAAAGATCATAACTTCAAAATGGACAGTCAAGCTGCCATAGTGCAATCAAGATATTATGAGTTATATGAGGATAGATTTAATCTTTATATGAATCACAAATTAGTATCTAATCCACTTATTTTAAATGGTAAAAGCAAGGGCTCTTGGGATGGGCATGTGAGTCAATATAAGTATGCTCAAGGTGTTCTCAGAAAAGCCTTTAGAGTAGGATGCCCAGCAACACCTAGAGCCGATAAATGGGTAAATATAGAACCACCTTCTCAACCTGGATCTTCATTGTAAGGATATTTAAATGATTAATGTGGCTATTAGTGAGTACTCTAAAAAGTTTTCGGTTAAAAAAGTATGTTTTTCTGATTCATTTGGAATATTCAGAATAACGTATCAAGATAAAAATGGCATACCAATTCTTGAACGATTAGAGGAAGAAGCTTCTCTGCGTAGTGCTTATTCAACAGTAATATTAGTTGGTGTTGAATACAGAAAGATAGCATATAGGAACTATATACGAGATTCAGAAAATCAACGTTTGACATTAGAAGATTACAAGTTGGTTGGCGATGAGTTCATTCTTATTAATAAGTCGGTGACTGAACTTCGTGATCTTGATAATCCTTATGAATTTAAACAGTCTTGTTATG
Organism: Acinetobacter sp. CE-15; assembly: GCF_051059255.1. NCBI lineage: Bacteria > Pseudomonadati > Pseudomonadota > Gammaproteobacteria > Moraxellales > Moraxellaceae > Acinetobacter > Acinetobacter sp. CE-15. Next base: position 947,599 of record NZ_CP192737.1, read on the forward strand.
ATGGAAAAGGCAACCTTCATTATGTATCAATGGATAGTGAAGGTGAGTCTAAACGATATGACGCAGATGGAAGAGAGATAGATGAATCATCATTTAGTCTTAAAGGATTTGAGACAATTGATCATGTAGAGTCTCAATATTTAGAAGAGGCAATTAAAAACTCATCAAATTTAAAATTCAATAGTTAAAAATATGAAGTGCAACATAAATGCAACTATTTTTATTAAGTTATTGATTTATATGTAATGTAAAGGTGCTTGATGCGCCTTTACTTGTAAAGATATTAATTATTCTTACTAGATGACAAGGAAATATACGCTCTCCTGATCCAATAAATCACTTTTTTTCAAAATATGTATCTCAAAATTAGATATTTGAAGATTGTTAAACCAGGATCCACTTCGGTGGGTTTTCATTGACCCCAATTTATGAGCAATGAATAATTTACATTCCCATGGGTGTTAGCAGAAAACTCAGAGCTGACAGCTTGTTAAAGCAGCTCAAAGTTGTAAGCAGTTGATGCAGAGAGATTGAGGGAAGTATGGCGCTCTGAGTGAGGGTGAATTCAATTAATACAGAATGTTAAATTGAAAAAAATTTTATTTTAAAGTTTTTCTCTCTAATATACTCATACCTATATAACTGAGTAAGAGAAGTGAATTCAAAAAAAGCTACATTGATTGGTCTTACTGCAATTTTCTTATGGAGCTTAATTGTTGCTCTAATCAAAGAAGTTAGTAATTATTTTGGACCTATTGGTGGAGCAGCCTTGATATATTCCATTGCCTCGATTTTTCTTCTAGTTTCATTCGGTTGGACTAATCTGAAAGATTTTCCCACTAAATACCTAATTGGGGGCAGTATTCTTTTTGTTTCTTATGAAATTTGTCTTTCTTTGTCGATCGGTTATTCAATAAATAGTAAACAAGCAATAGAGATAGGCATGGTTAATTATTTGTGGCCTACCGCAACAATAATTTTTTCTATCATATTTAACAAACAGAAAGCTAATTTCTTAATTATCCCGGGTGTGTGTTTGTCAATTTTAGGAATTTGTTTAGTTCTTGGTGGGGATGAAGGATTTAGTATTAAGGATATATTATTGAATATTAAAGAGAATCCATTTAGTTATGGTTTAGCTTTAATAGGGGTTTTTCTGTGGGCTGCATATTGTACACTGACAGCACGAGAGGCCAATGGTAAGAATGGTATTACATTATTCTTTATTCTCGTGTCTATTGTTTTATGGGTAAAGTTTACTCTATCAGGTGATGTTTTGCTTAATTTTGATTTTAATTCAGTTATTTACTTGGTTTTAGCTGCCTTTGCTATGGGCATTGGTTATGGTGCATGGAATGTAGGAATAATGCATGGTAATGTAACTTTATTGGCTACAGCTTCCTACTTTGTACCAGTATTTTCCGCTATAGTATCAGCATTAATTTTAAGTACGAATTTAACATTAAGTTTTTGGAAAGGTGCTCTAATAGTGTGTTTTGGATCCTTATTATGTTGGATAGCAACAAAATCTAAATCTTAAACCTCAATATCTTAAAGTAATAGTCTGGGCAGGGGAAAGAAATCACACTTTGGATCATTGATACAGTTGCAAAATACAATGAATGTAGCTCTTTGAATGATGCGAAGAATAAGGCTCTTAAATAGGGCTTTATTGCTAAAATTGAAATCTGTCAACCAAAATTTATTGCTAAAACAGAGATTTGTCAACGAACCTCCAACAACCAATCCCAACTAAAATAATTCTGCGTCAATTTCCCTCGACTCATGTTCAATTTTCTGTTTTCCAATGATCTTGACCATCATGGGAAGAGTCAATTCAATTTAATTCTTTACGCTACATAATCCCTAACATTGCTGTCAGGCTCACCAGCTAAAATTGCAACAAGTTCAACTGCTGTTTCATTCGTTAGGAGATAAGGATTAAAGTCTTCCAAATCATAATTTCCAAAAAATTGTATGATTTTTTTATTTACTGGCAAAAACTTCATGTTCCAGTTAGAAAATAGATTTTCATCACAATCAATGTAATAAATTACTTCACAATTGATATGGCGTTTGTCGTTTGCAATTTTATTGAAATAAAGATCATCAATGATAGATTTCTTTCCTTCAATACATTGCAAAAAATATCCATACCCATAGTACAAGACACCCATCACATTGTTGCGATAGTTGAAGTCTACAGCCTCATCCAGAATATCAACTAAAGTCTTTTTTAAATCTGTATCTAATTTTGACACTTTACTAACATATAGAAGCCTTACATTTTTCATTAGTAATTCTCATTTTGGCTGGAAATTCACTTATATAGAAAATCTAAAGAATAGTATATGTATTTTTAAAATAATTTTTCAAAAAAAAGATCAATTTAAATAAGACTTAGCAGCATAACTAAGCACACCTGACCCAAGAATTTACTTAACTCTAATCATCCCATTCTTCGTAAAATAATTCTTAGGCAGCATATCCTGATTCATTGACCATTTACGGTCCTTGAAATAAAAAGGGCCAACTAAAATCTTTGTTTCTTAAGTGAAGAATATGCTGTTGATGAAGAAAGTCTTTTATTGCACCCAGCTGCCACACAATGGTTTTCCCACTTTCGGCTAATGTTCATTTTTTAGTGCATTTTTTTATTGCTTAAACTCCTTAAGAGTATAACTTTCGGGTTATTCAGCCAAAAATCAACTAATTGATGACGCTGCGCGACAACATTTAACGCACAAGAAGGTGCTGAAGTATTGACATTTTGAAATTGTTTCGTATTGACAGTTTTGTCACTATAGAATATTCTAAACATGTAGTCGCAGCGCGGTATAAATAATCCACGCCTAGGCTGAGGTACGATAAATTCTGCGATAATCGTAAACTTACTGTAAGTAAGTTGCCTCTAGGTGCCGCACCCGAATTCTTAAGCCTCTAAATATATTTAGGGGCTTTTTTAATACTTGATAATAATTTTATGCGAACATTTATATATTTAGATGAAAGTGGTGATTTGGGATGGAATATGCATGACCCATATCAACATGGCGGTTCTAGTAGGATGCTTACACTTGCTGCAATATGCTTACCAGAGGGGAAGGCTAAATATATCCAGCGTATTGTTAGAGCTTTATATGTAAAAAGAAAACGACCTTTAAAGAATGAGCTTAAATCAGTGGATTTGAATACAGCTGATAAAGAACTATTTCTTAATCTAGTGGCGAAACTGCTTATTGAGCATAAAGATATCCAGTTGAGATCTATTACAGTTCATAAAGAATTTGTAAATAATAAAATGAAAAACGATCCCAATGTTCTATATAACTACATGATTAAATGCCTATTATTAAAGCCAATATGTGGATCTAAGTTTGTTGACTTCATGCCAGACAGACGAAGTGAGAAGGTGAACACGAAATGGAATATGGGGGAATACCTAAATCAGATGATTTTGGAGCACTCCATAGAAAATGAAGTTAATAATCAATACTGTAATGTTATTCCGATGGATAGCTCAAAATGTCTTGAATTGCAATTTATTGATTTTTAAGCTGGCTTAATATGGTCGGCATACGAGTTTCGCGACAAAAAAGCGAGAAAATTTCTTGCGGAATGCCGCAATACTAACCATAAGTTGTTTTTTCCACACGAAGATAAATAATAATTTAAATTAATATGAAAATACTAAACCCACTCACCCAAGTGGGTTTCTTTTTAACCAATTAATTAGTATCTTGGTCTAAATAGATTAAGGATATATCATGAAAAAGATAATTTTAATAATTTTGATTAGTCAGGTACTTATAGCTTGTGCGAGCGTAGCTACCCAACGCTATGAAACACTTAATGATCTAATGCAATCATGGGTTGGATCTTCAGAAGAAAAACTTATAAATAAGTGGGGAGTGCCAGATAAGAGCTATACATTAACAAATGGAAATAAAATTATTTCTTATGAAACTTTTGTTCATCCAGGGCGTTATTGTGAAGAAAAATTCATGCTTGAAAAAGGGATCATAGTGAAGTGGGGGCACTCTCGTTGCGATTTAAGTTTCAGTAATGCTAAGAAAATATCAAAAGATATTCCAATTCCTCAACCGACTCTTTGATAGTCTAAACGTTGTGTAGTTTTATTGATTCAAACCTCCTTCGGGAGGTTTCTTTATGGCCTTAAAATTAGTATCTTGAACTAAATACTAGAGATATATCATGAAAAGCTTATTTATAATTTTCTGCTTATTGGTTTCCAGTTTTTGTTTTGGAGCAGATTCTCAGGTTCAAGAAGTGCAGAAAAGCACAAATGATAAAATGTTAGCTAAATGGGCGAGGCCGCCAAGAATATTTTTTAAAGATGAAATATTAAAAGGTTACGACAGAGATGTTTTAATCTCGTTTGAAACCGATGTGACTGGCTGGGTTAAACATGCTGAAGTAATTAAAAGTAGTGGTGTGGATGATGTAGATAATTTAGTTTTACAGGCGGTGCAAAAAGCAAAATTTAGAGCTTGGAATGATTGGGATGTAAAAACTAATTACCCAGCACGCGCAAAACAACCTTTTCACTTTGCAGTTTCTAGAGATCCTAAATTCGAAAATGAACCAAGAATCGTTCTAAAAAAATCAGATTTAGAAGGTGAAAACAGATCATTAAGTATTTATTTAGAAGCTGATAATAACGGCAAAATAACTAAATCTGAGATCACCAAAAGTAGCGGATTAACTAAATTAGATAATTACATACTCAAAGAATTTAAAGATAAAGCAAGTTTTAAGCCTTTAAATATCAACGGTAAGCCTTATCCGATTAAAAAGACGAAAGAATTTTACTTTTCTTTAGATTCTGCTGAAGAAGGATAAAGTATATTTTTACAAAAATGAGAAAACTAAACCCACTCACCTGAGTGGGTTTTTTATTGAACTAAATTTATAAGCAATGAAAAAATTTACCTTCCTATTGGTGTCAGCAGAAAACTCAGCGCTGACAGCTTGTCAAAGCAGCAAGCAGTCGCATGTCCAGTGCTTCCAAAGAAACCATATGATGGACACGTATCTGATGCAGAAAGGTTGAGGGAGGCGTGGCCCTCTGGGTGAGGGCTGATTCGGAAAACGGTTACTATGTTAAATGATTCATGATATTTAATGATTTTAAGAAACTTGCTTCAAGACCAACCCTTTTGACGATTAAGAGCGTAAGGAAGAAGTGAAGCCAATGCCAATACTGCCAGTACAGCACCAATCCATAAGCCTGAACGTAAGCCGTAACCATTCGTAATTGCTAGACCTCCAATATACGAACCGCCACCTAAACCTATATTAATCACTGAGGTGTGTACTGCATTGACCATAGGACCTGGATGAGCAACACTGACAATTCTTGCCATCATTGCTGGATTCATTGGAACACCAGATAATCCAATCAAAATTATTGTAATAATTGCTACTGTTTTATATTCGGCAAATATTGCAAAAGCGAATAAGGAGATACTTAATACGGTTAATCCGATAAGCATGATTTTTAGGCTGTGGTCATGTGCTAAACGGCCAGTAATAGTATTTCCCACGATATTTGAAAAACCAAATGCCATTAAAATAAATGGAACTACTTGCATGCTAAATCCAGTGATATCGACCAAAACAGGAACGAAATAACTAAATGCAGCAAAGCTTGCTCCAAGAATTAAGCAACTTGTTGCACATGCTTTCCAGTAAGCTTTATTTTTAAAGGCTTTAATCTCTTCTTCCATTCTAAGTTGCCCACTGCTTTTCACTTCAGGTAAAAGACGTAATAGAGCAATCAAACAAATGAATACCAATACTGCTACTAAACCAAAAGTAACACGCCAGCCCCATTGTTGGTCAATCATAGTCGCAAGCGGGACTCCAAACACATTGGAAATCATAAAACCTCCAATAACAATGGCTGCTGCTCGTGGGCGATTATGATTAGGAACCATAGCCATACTTGTGGCAAGTGAAAGACTCAAACAACCTGCACATAAGACGCCAGTGATAAAACGGATTGCAATCAAAATAGCATGGCTAGAGATAAAGGCGCTTAGGCCTTGGATTACTACATAGAGTGCAAACAGAATAAGTAAGACTTTACGATATTGAACTTTATATTTGAGGAAGAAGAAAGTGAGTACAGGTCCACCTAACATGACACCAAAGGCATAATATGAAATTAAATGTCCAACCTCACCTACACTGATTCCAAAGGCTTGGGACAAAGTGGCGGTCATACCAGCGACCATCAATTCTGCTGTACCAATTGAAAAAATCGCTAGACCTAATATATATACTGCTAATGGCATTTTTTGAATAAATTCCTATTTTTTGAACGTTCATTACAAAATGAAAGGGTTTAGTTTCTTTAACACTAAGTATGTGATTACAAATTAGCTAAGAGACCATTAACTACATCTTTCAGAAAGCTTTTATCTGAAATATTTTTGTTCAGTACACGCAAACCGTAGTAGCCAGCTAAAAATCCTCGAGCCATTTCAAGGGCTGAGGCTTTTGTACTGAATTCCCCATTGGCTTGTCCTTCGACAAATACTGTGAGGAGAGAGTTCTCTAGGCGCTGTCGATATTCTAGATTCAGGCTGGAGACAACCTGATCTTTATCACCCATTTCTAAAGCAGAGAATAAGACCATGGCTTCGTGCTGTTCTGATTGTGAAAGATCCTCAGCAATCCCCCAAAGTAAAAGGGATCGTAATCTCTCTTTGAACAGCCCCGACTGTGTGAGAATGGATAATTGAGCCGCCATGGTTTGTTCATGGCTACGTAACAAAGCTTGTTCATATAAAGCTTGTTTGCTACCAAAGGCGTTATATAAACTTCCGCGCCCTAATCCAGTAACATCACATAAATTCTGTGCAGAAGTACCTGCATAGCCATTGCTACTAAATACAGTTATAGCTGCATCAATGATTTCTTTATCTTCAAACTGTCTTGGACGGCCTGGATAATTGGATTTGTCATCACTCATGGATGAGCCTGAGTGGGAGTGAACTATGAGGGATACTAGATATTATGGAACGAGTTGTCAAATATTAAATTAAATCTTAAAAATAATAGCTTACTTATAGATTCTTTCTAATCGTAAAAATAGAGGTGTTGCTTGCTAAAATCGATAACTTAATCAATCACCAATAACAGAAAAACCTTGTTCAAATTTTTAAAACTTGAGTCAGGGCAAGGAAAAGAAATCACACTTTGGAACATTTATACAGTTGCTAAATAGCTTTCTTTAAATGATTTTTCCTAAATCAATTTGTCTATATAATCAAAGCTAATTAAAGATGGGATAAAACAAATGAAAAAAATAATCTGTATTTTGATTCTCAGTTGTAGCGTACTTTCAAGTTTCAGTCATGCCTGTGAATCGACTTCATTAGACTGGGAAAAATTTTATAAAATCTATGATTCAAATAAAAATGGTACTTTTGAACTTAATGAATTTCTAAAGGTTAAAGATTTTGAACCATATTCTTGGCCAGATGATAGACGGTTTCAAGGCAAAGATAAAACATTAAATTATTTAAATATCTAGATGAAAATCAAGATGGAAAACTTGTAGAAGATGAATTTGTCAAAATTCACGGTTTATTCCCTGACCCTTGTGCTAATTGGCTTCATAAAGCTTGGTGGAAATTTTGGTAAGTGATTTAAAATATATATCTTAAGGTGAGTCAGAGTAAGACGTTTTGTTTTTATAATGTTTTGCTTTAATAGTGAGGGAATGATGGTAAAATTAAGAAAGAGGATCTGAGTTCAATTCGGAAATCGGAAACCTAACTCAGAATAAGTTTTAAACTGTCACAAAAAATCATTAACTATCAAAGCTGTGTGTTACACATAAGTTACACAATACATATCCTAGACAATAAATATTTAATATATATAATGAGTTAAGGCTTTAATTAAACTCCCGCCATCTCCACCAAATTTGTAAATCATGATCTGTCACTTAGTTATACGATGTATCATGAAACTTAATAAAGCCTTGAAATTTAACAGTTTCAGGGCTTTTTTAATGCCACATATGCCACTTTTTTGCGCCAGATTCTTATAAATATAAAAAAAGCACTTATTAAGTGCCTGTATTTAGTTTTGCCATCTCTATCCTGCTTTTATCACCATGAATCCATTTAGCATATCGTTTAATTAACATTTGTAAGTGAAGTCCAAGTCGATCAAAGCTAATTTAACTTTCATAAAATGAAAGTTAAGTTTCCATAATCAATGTTCTAATATTCTTTTGATCCATCTAATCTACATCTATACCTTTATAAGATATGGAGTGGTAAATGAAAGGGAAGATTGCTTTAGAAGAACATTTTGCAATTCAAGAGACACTTGGTGATTCAGAACGATTCTTTGTGCCAGATGTTTGGAGAACTAAGCGGAGTCAATTACTCGATATAACTGGTGAACGTTTACGCCGTATGGATGAAACGGGTATTGAATACTCAATCATTTCTTTAAATGCACCAGCGATTCAAGCGATACCAGATCCCAAAAGAGCTGTTGAAGTTGCAAAAATTGCAAACGACACCTTAGCAGAATTAATCGCTAAACATCCCGATCGTTTTGGGGCTTTTGCTGCATTACCATTACAAGACCCAGAAGCAGCGACAAAAGAACTCAATCGATGTGTAACAGAACTTGGTTTTGCTGGTGCTCTAGTAAATGGCTTCTCAAATTTAAATAACGATGAAACAGCAAAATATTATGATGCTGAAGAATATTTAGATTTTTGGGCTGAGGTTGCTAAACTCGATGTACCATTCTATTTACACCCGCGTAATCCACTTTTAAGTCAGCAATTGGGTATCAAAGATCATCCTTGGTTAATGGGCCCTGCATGGTCATTCTCAGTTGAAACAGGTGTACATGCACTGCGTTTAATCGGTTCTGGTTTATTTGATAAGTATCCAAATATTAATATTATTTTAGGACACCTAGGCGAGTTAATTCAAAATAATATTTGGCGTACATCGCATTGGGCTTCAGCGAATGGCCGAAATCCACTCGGTGTAAAAGCAGAAAAACCATTTATTGATTATTTCCGTAAGAATTTTTATTTAACAACAAGTGGTAACTTCCGCACAATTACCATGAAAAATGCAATTGATGAAATTGGATCGGATCGCGTTTTATTCTCAAGTGATTATCCATTTGAAGATATGGAAGAAGCGACACATTGGTTTGATCATGCCGAAATTGGTGAGAATGATCGAGAAAAAATAGGCCGTCATAATGCACACAAATTATTCAAGTTAAGCATTTAAAGTAGCTCAAGCCAATAACAATGATTGTTATTGGCATTTTTAATGCAGTAAAAGGATTTTATGATGAAAATAATACTAGATATACAGCAAGCCGTTGATACTAGAAAATTATCTCGGCAGCAGTGGATAATATTTATACTTTGTTTTTTGGTGATTCTAGCAGATGGGATTGATACGGGGGTAGTCGGGTTTATCGCTCCTGCATTGTTAGATGATTGGGGGATCATTAAAAATGATCTACGCCCAGTGATGAGTGTTGTCTTAATAGGCATGGCGATTGGAGCAATATTTGCAGGAATATTAGCCGATAAGATTGGAAGAAAATGGGTCATCATTGGTTCGGCATTTATTTTTGGCGTTTTAACCATACTGACAGGTACTTCAAATAACACGACTGAAATGGTGATATATCGATTCCTAACGGGATTAGGACTTGGCGCTGCAATGCCAAATGCTGCAACACTTGTATCTGAATATATGCCAGCACATCGCCGTGCATGGATGGTGAATTTATTATTTTGTGCACTACCGCTTGGTATTACGATTGGTGGTGTTTTATCAGCAGGACTTCTATCAAATCATGGTTGGAAAATGGTCCTCTATATAGGCGGGGCTATTCCTGTAGTGGTTGCCGTTGTATCAATTTTTCTTTTAAAAGAATCACTACATTTTTTGATTAAAAAACAAGGACAAGTCGAAGCATTAGAAATTGTAAAAAATATACAGGGTAAATTTATCGATGCACAATTAGTTCCTGTTAAAAGCATAGATGCTGATTTAACTGAAAAAAATACCAATCCCGTGGGTCTTGTCGTCGGCAAGTTTATTGTACCCTCTGCAATGATGTGGCTCTGCTGCTTTATGAGTTTATTGGTATTTTATGTGCTTACAAGCTGGATGCCCACGCTTCTTAAGGAATCAGGATTTACACCGGAACAGTTTAGTTTAGTCACAGCAGTTTTCCCATTTGGTGGCGTTGCAGGAACAATCCTCATTGGTTGGTTTATGAGTAAGTATGACGTGAATAAAACCATCACTTTTGCATATTTTATATCAGCCGTATTATTCGTCATAACAGGATTTCTTACCCAAAATATTTATTTACTCGCATTGTTTATTTTCTTAGCAGGCGCTGGTTTGGTTGGCGCACAATCCTCTTTGCCATCTTTAGCTGCGATATTTTATCCTGCAGAATGCCGTGGAGTTGGTGTTTCATGGATGCACGGATTAGGCCGTTTTGGTGCTATTTTCGGGGCATTTTTTGGCGCTTATATTTTCACATTTAATCTCGGTATGAGCGGCATTTTCTTCGTACTTGCATTGCCTATTTTAATTTCGGCGCTAGCGCTTTATTTAAAAGGGCGTTATTCAACTTCTAAAGTGACAATTCCTCAAACTTCAAAAGTTTAAATAAAAAAACAATAACGACTACCTCAATGATTTTCAAGTAGTCAGGATTTTTACACCTTAAAGATTAAAGTAAAAATAGGTACATATCATGAAGAATATATTTTTTCTTGGATTAGTCGGCTTCACGACTACGCTTCCCACAATTACAAATGCTGAATTTATCAAAGATCGTAAAATATCGTTAACGACAAAAAATTATTACTTTGATAGAGATTACATAAATAATGTTCCATATCCTGCAGCAAGAGATTGGGCTCAAGGTTTTATCCTCAATGCTAAATCTGGATATACCAGTGGAAATGTAGGCTTTGGTTTGGATGTTCTTGCTTTAGCAGGTTTTAATCTTATGGGAAATAACAAAGATTATGCTGCTTCAGGTTTATTGCCTGTAGATAGAAACAATGAGCGTCCTGATCAAACAGGAGAGTTGCGTTGGACCCTGAAAACCAAAGTAAGTGATTCGACAGTTCATATCGGGACACTTTCGCCGATGTTTCCAGTAATTTTTTCAAGTCCTGCACGGTTATTCCAACAGAATTACCGCGGTGCACACGTGCAGTTTAATCAAGTAAAAGATCTTAAGCTTCATGGATTATATGTCGATCGAGTCAATCATAGGGACTCAACGAACTATGAAAAAATTCGTATAGGAAATATCAATGGGCGATTTAAAACAGCTGCTGAGTCTTCAGGCTTATATATGCTTGGTGCTGAATATCAATTTAGTGAAGGCGTTAAAGCAGATCTATATCACGCAAATTTGCATGATGTATATTATCAAAATTTTATTGGTGTCAAAACTAAACATGATGTCGGAATCGGTCATGTTTTTGGTGATTTTAGAGCGTTTCTCAGTGAAGATGCTGGAAAAGAATTAGCAGGGAAAATAGACAATCAGCATTTAAGTGGGATCGTCGGTTTAAATATTCAAAATCATACCTTGAGTTTAGGATATATGCACTCTTTAGGCGATACCGCAATGCCAACATTGGGGCATGCGGAACCCGCAGTATTTATGGATAGTATAAGTGCTGATTTCACCAATCAAAATGAAAAAGTTATCAGTGTTCGATATGACTATGATTTTAGAGATACTGCTTTCAATGGCTTAAAGTTTATGGCGAGATATAGTCAAGGGACTGATATTGAAATTCCTCGGTTAAAGGGGGAGTTATTTGAAGAAGACTCTTACGATTTTGATCTAAATTATCGCATACCTAGTGGAATCCTCAAGGGTGTTGGTATCCGTGCTCGCTATACGCGTTATCGTAATGATTTACCTAATGAGAGAATCGTATTCAGACCCGCCAATGAGACGAGGGTCAATGTTGATTACACGTGGAAATTTTAAAGCATAAAATAAATGGAATGTTATCGGTGGTTTAGCTTATAACATTCCAAGCAAATTCAATAATTAATATTGTCTTTGGTAAAGTTAATAAAATCTTTGACAACATCTCTCTTTTTTAATTTTGAATACACCATGTAAAGTGATAATTCAGATGAATGATTGTCTTTAAAACACTCAATTAATATACCATCCTCTAATTCTTGTTTCACCTCGTGATATAAACGATATCCGATACCAAATCCTTGAATCATCCATTGGTGCGTAACTTCAGCATTATTACTCTTTAAATAAGGGTGTACATGATTCGTCATTTATGCTGTATTTCCAATCTTGATATATGTGACGATTTCTTATTAGGCAAATGCAACGATGATTGAGTAAGTCTAGGGGATGTGTAGGATAGCCAAATTTATTAAAATATTTGGGTGATGCACAGAATATACGTCTAGTGTCGAGTAAAATCTCTGAGTTGTAGATTACATTATTGGGTTGTTCGAGTTGAAAAAGGATATCGAGTTCATTTTCCACAAGATCCATTTTCGAGTCAGAAAGAATGAGTTCGATTTCTAGATTTGGATGCGGTACGCTGAATTTTGCTATTAAATCGCCTAACTTACTACGCCCAAGATAATTTAAGCTACCAATACGTAATTTACCTGCAAAAGAATTCACATTTTGAGAAACCTCTTCATGAACTTGTTTCATTAAAGATGATATGTAAATACTGCGATCTAATAATAATTTACCAGCCTCTGTTAAATCAAATTGTCTAGCAGATCTGTTAATAAGCCTCTTACCATAAAAATATTCAAGTTTTGCTAACTTTCTGCTTACTGTCGGCAGGGGAATATCCATTTCAATGGAAGCACGCGTCATTGATTTTGATGAGGCTAATGTTATAAAAAAATCTAAATCACTAATTTCATCTTGCATAATTTGCTTTCCGTAGCATAAATCAATTTAATTTTTGCATAGCACATGTTTGTCCAAAATATAAATGATGCTTTTTAAAATTAAATTTGAAGTGTTTGATGAGTTGTTAACTTTTTATTTTTTTCAAGAATCCCATTTTCATTAAAATTTAAAAATAACGATTTGACTTGCAATGGTCATTATAGCAGTAGTTAGAATGAGTATGAGGAAAATTAATATTTTGAAAAATATAAGTTTAATTTAAAAACTGTAAATAAAATTGAATAAAAAGTGTTATGGCTAAATATGCCATAGAAAAATATGATTCTTTTAAAACTAAATCAAAGAACTTCTGTATTGAGCAGTATGGTAAGTATTTTTCATTAAATACTCAGCCTGTAAAGCAAAAAAAAGAGGAGTGCGCACAAATAACATTCAATAAATTAGCAAGAAGGTTAGATAAATACTGCGTGACCAGTTTCAACACATTAAAAACGGTGTAATAAGTACGATGTATTTTAGATAATTTCTCAATGCGACTAAGTTTATGATATTTATATATTTTAGTTAAAACTTTTCTTTTTGACATTTTTTCTGACACTTTCTTTGACATTTTTTTGATATTTTTTATTAAAAAATTGACTAAATAACTGAAATACAATAATAATGATTTGACATTTTCTTTGACATTTTTTCTGACAAAATATGCCTGAACAAAGTAAAACATGGATAGATGAAACGACGTTAAAAGTCATGACATATAAATCAGGCTTTTTTACTTTTCAATTGGGTTTTGAACATACTCAAGTTCAAGCGATGCTCAATCGTGTCAATGATTCACAAAAGCGCTTTAACAAAACCCCAAGTTTACCCTTAATTATTGATCAAGTGCAGGATAAGGTATTAGCAAGCAGTATTTACAGTACCAATACTATTGAGGGAGGGCAATTTACAGAACAAGAAACTGCAAACATATTAAAACAGGACCCTAAGACTATTCAAAAGTCAGAAGAGCGAAGACTGACAAATTTAAAAGAATCTATTGAATGGATAAAAAAATCCAGTTCTAAACAGTTAAAGCCTGTAGAAGGTAAGCCTTTTGAACTTTCTACGATGTTTCAATTACATACACTGGTATCTCAGAATTTAGAAGAGCAACATAATCCAGCAGGGCAGTTACGAAATAACCAGCCAACTCAAAAAACAATAGTTGGTAATGATTCTCATGGGGGGACATATCGACCACCCAAATGCATAGAGGATATTGAATATCTTATTCAGGCGTGGATAGAATGGTTAAATAGTCCAAACGTAATTAATCAACCAGCGATAATTAGAGCAGGGCTAGCACATTATTATTTTGAGCTAATTCACCCATTTTGGGATGGTAATGGACGTACTGGGCGTCTGATTGAAATGTTTATTCTTGAGCAGTCAGGATATCGGTTTAGTTCATCTGCTATTTGGAAGTATTATCAAACAAATATCCATGAATATTTTGCTTTATTCAATCAGTGTAGAAAACTAGCTGATAAAAAGGAAGATAATCCTAATCAACCATTTATTGAATTTATATTGAATGGTATGTTTGAAACAATTGAATATCTTCATGATGAAAGTAATAAATTAATAGGATATTTGCTTTACCAAACAGCTTTAAATAACGCTAAATTTAGGAAGGAAATCTCAGATAGACAATTCAACCTTATTCATAATGTAATGCGAGTGATGAGTGAAAATAATAAATTTTTGTCAAAAGCAGAACTTTATCGTATTCCACAAATCCAGATTTTATATGATAGAAAAACCGAAAGAACATTTTATAGAGATATTGATAAGCTTGTTGAATTAAAATTTTTATCTGAACAGGATGGATTGGTGGTTATGGGAAATTGATTAATAAGTGAATCCTTTAATTTTTTGTATCAACAATTTCAGTGCTTTTTTATGCCTAAATATCTATCATGGACATCTACAAGTACGATTTGAAAATCACGTACATTACAAATAGAGTATGATACATCGCTATGACTTTCACTATTTTGAGTTGAGTATACTTGATGAAAAAAATATTAATGTTGCTTATCAGTCCTGTAATTGCTGGTTCTGTGTATAGTGCTGAAGATTGGTCGAAAAAACCTCAATCCTATGTATTTTTACAAAATGAAGAACCTCAATATGGGAATAAAAATAGTGAACATGTTGATTTTTTTGAGTTGTCAAAGCAACAAGAGCAAGATCGTATCGCTCAACGTGATGTAAATGTCGCAAAAATGTATGAAAATCGAGCAAATACTTCTAATATGAGTCCATTTGAAAGATCTCAATATCTTCTGAAAAATAATGATACTCATGCTTTGAATGCACATGAAAGCGAGCAACAGCTAAAATCATTGCAAAAGGCCCGCAATAGAGGGGTAATTTCAGAGCGCGATTATCAACAGAAAATGATTAAGCAAAATCAGATGCCTTTAGAACAGAATAATAATCAACTTAAATATTCAATCCCTGTAGGGGAGTGATGATGAATATCTTTAAAAGTGATTGGTGTTGAACTAGTTTTTACTTACTTATTTTTATAAAGAAGTACCTTAGGGTACTTCTTTAGCACATTAAAAATTCAACTTCTCTACAGGTTGAAATCGTGATAAGCAATTCTATAATCTTTCGTTATCTTTGATTTAAGCTTTTATTATTTTAGTATTTACGATTCATCCGTATTTATCTAAAAATTAATTATATTAGACGGTTAGAATAAAAATAAACTAACTCTGGATCACCATCATCAAGATTTTCTATGTGACCGCTCGCGATAAATCCAGAATTTAGTAATAACTGCTGCATTGGCAAGTTAGATCGATTCGTTGTGGTAAAAAGCTTCGGATGTTGGCATTTTGACTTTAATGCGTTCAGTAATACACGTCCCGTACCACAGCGACGATAAGGTTCTGCGACCATCAGCATCTCAATAAAACCGCATCCGAAAAAATGGTAATTTAGAACGCCGTAGCCCATCACTTTTCCATTTTTTTCAACAAGAAAGCAGACACCTTGTATACACCAATTGTGGATTTGTAATATTCGCTGCGGATCGTGTGAGGCAACACTATCAATAGCGATTAAGTCTTTAGTGTCAGTTTCAGTCGCTAGGCGAATAAGCATATGTTCATTTATATCAGTCATTACGCTATTCACTATAGTAAACAATTAAAAATTATGGTCGTGATAAGAAATTCTAGATAGTTTCTTTATAGATCAATCGCCTAATAATAGCCTTGCCGCAAAAAATAGAATCAGGGCAGAGTAAAGATATTTTATTTTGAGGTATTGATACTATTGCTAAGCACAATGAGTGTAGGGCTTTGAATCATGCGAAGAATAAAGTGCTCAAGTGAGCCTAAATCAGATATAAGCTCATTTGAATATAGGCTTTAAGCTACGCTATCACTTCTTTTTATCACAACCGATTACGCTGGCATCGGTGATGATATTCTTACCGTCTGTGTACAGGGTGATATTGCAAAAGTAATCGATAACAGTCCGATTTTCTGTATATCCAGTCTTCCGATATACAGGTTCGCTACCAACTGGCATTTGGCCAACCACGCCACCGCCACCGATTCCAACCATGGTCGTCTTTTGGCCAATATACTCAACACCTGTCTGCACGAAAACTTTTTCTGGTGTTACATGAGTCTGCACTCGATTCCACCCATAGAAGCCACCACTACCATACGACGATGGACCTAGACCATGATCAGGTTTGCCAAATATTTTAAATGCATTACTGGCTGGTTGCCCGACTAGTTTTTGTGCAGCCACTTCGACTTCATTGGGTTTGGTGGCCAAGGTGGCGCAAGCGCTGATACTAAGCACCATGAGGGTGATACAACTATATTTGAATAAAGGCATGGAAAAGACTCCTGAAATAATCAATGTTATACGTACAGAGCAGAGCGAGATATTAATTCATCATAATTTATTATTTGGTATATATTTCACACGATTATATCGCATAACTATTGATAGTCAAAAGCCCATTCTTACTAAAATAATTTGGTGTTAACTTTCCTCTGCTCATAGTCCATTGATGATCTTTTTAGAAGGCGAGATCCTCGTATTGAGAACTGTTTTGGATAAACTTTATTATGTTGGGTTTGTTAATCAATATATTGATTTAATTGTAAATATTTCATAAATATCAAGTTGTGGTGAGCACGAACATCAGAATAAAAATAAGTAATGCCAATTCAAAATTTGAGTTTAGTGATGAATTATTTTAAGATTTAGAACGACTAAAAGTTAATTTAGAAATGATAGATATTTCACAAAATAATTTACGGCATGGATAAAACAATTATGGCTAAATACAATAGACCGCAGATCATACAATTTTTTATATCGTTAATTTCTCTTACTCTATTTTCTTTAACGATGTCAGGTGTTGCGCATGCTGAGGGGAATTGTCCTCCGGGCTATTATCCTGTCGGTGGTCAAGGTGTACAAGGCTGTGCGCCTATTCCAAATTATGGAAGCAGTGGGGGATATTCAGCTCCAAGCTATCGGACACCAAGCACAGAAGGTTATGTGGCTTCGGGTACAAATGGTGTAATCGGTGTGGCTACTGCAAAAATTTTCCGCGGAAAGTTAGAAGAGAAAGCATTACAAGCTTGCGAAAAAAAAGGTGGGACTGATTGCAGAATTTGGTTTACTTATGATGACAACCATTGTGCGACTGTAGGTCAAGCAGAAGGAACAAATAGGTTGTATAAAGCACGAACAACGGCGGGTGAAGTAAGCGATGTTGTTCCAATGTTAGTCCCAGGAAGTAGAAAAGCTTTAGGACGGAAGAAAGTTTTAGAGGCGTGTCGTTATGATGGCTTCCCAGAGACTCAATGCAAAATTATTTATGAAGATTGCCGGAGGCTTAATCTTCCATAAGCGTTTTATTTTGTGATTAAAATATGAAATACAAAGCTTGGGAATAAGGATTCGGAATCGAGCTAATATGATTTTTTGGGATAAATTAAACCTCCCTAAGGAGGTTTCTTTTTGAGTTAATTATTAGTATCTTATCGTCAATAATTTAGGGGGACTCATGAAAGGAATAATTTTAATTTCTAGTTTGTTGATTTCAAATTTGTGTTTTGGAACTGACTGGGTAGAGGTTCAAAATAAAGAAGGAAATTCAGTCCAAGTTGATATGGACTCAGTTCAATCTATATCTAATCAGAAAAAATTAGCATGGATGAGAGCCATGAAAAATGAAGATGGGGACTTGATAAAATCAACAATGCACGTTGAAGTTGATTGCTCAAAAAAAACTTTTAAAAATAAAGAATTAATTATTAAAACAAACGAAGAAGTAGTTTTTCAAAATAGTAAAATGAATAATAAAACCTATAACCCAAAGCCTGATTCGGGAGCTTGGTTGATTCTAAAAACTTTATGCACATAAGAAAACAGGAATAGCTTTTTGTATTGGCAGCTTTATAAGAATTACTTCGAGTACTTTTGCTTAATGAATGAGATGGGGCTTGGCCTCTGAGAGAGTTATGTATATAGAGCCAATTATGATATATAGAGGCTAAGTTAAGGTTTTTTTTATTTTTTCGATAAAATTAATTCCTGACTTCCGTTGTAAAAAATTAATGTATAGTTTTTTAAAATTTTCCCTTTCGAATTGATATAGAATCTCCCCTTAACAGGAACTTTCCATTCTGAACCAACATTACTTAATAAACTAATCCAAGCATGTCCACTAAAAACAAATATTTTGTTATTTTCTATATGAAAATCTTCAAAATAAATAGCATCACACCAAAAAGTATCAGATTTACCAAAATCTACTTTAGAAAATTTCCAACAACTTAAGAATGCAAAGTTGCTTTCAAACCATCTATCTTGATAGCTGAACTGAATATAATGATGAATTGCTTCTGCTGTAGTTTTTTCTAATTGCAGAACTCTTCGCTGAATACGTCTTTTACTTGAATAAATATACTTAGAATGTTTTTCTTCTTGGTATTTCTTTCTTTCCATGGCTTGAATTATTACATTGTAGTTTGTCTAAAATTAACATGATACATCTTATATTAGTTGCTTGAAGTTTCTCTATAAGCATCAATATCATACACTATGCAGTTCTAGAATTCAGCACACTGGAACAGTTTTACCGAGTAAGTCTTAAGTTTTTAAAAGTGGACTTTGATCTGTTTATCTGCCGTTCTGCATCGTATTTTTTGCTGTTCTATAGGTAAACCAATGAGTTCATCATAAGCATTCATTACCTGTTCATCTGTAGGGTCAATCTGTTCACGGGAAACCTTACATTTCTTTTGATTTTTTAAAAACAAAGCACTTAAGCTTTTTCCGTAAGTTGAATTTTCATCTTTATCACAAAGACTACTAAGAGCAACTAAACGAGCAAATTTTAATTGTTGAACTTGGATTTGACATGATGATTTGGATTTTGGTAACTCAGCCCAAGCTCCACCACTAATTAAGAGGGTGAGAAGTAGGAATTTTTTCATTTTTTGATCCTTTATTTTGTTCATTTAATGATAGGTTTTTTATTGAATAGTTGGTAAATTTTTATCGGATTTATTTCATAAAACTCATTTTCTGTTCTATATTTTATTTTCAAAATAACAAGGAATGGATAATGAAAAAATTAACAATAGCATTGGCAACTGGATTGATGAGTATGAGTGGGTGGAGTGCTTGTAGTTATAATTTTGATGCGACACAAGCTCAAATATCTGCAGTTTTCTCAGGATTTCAGAAATTCCCCAGTATAGTTGGACAAAAGACATCATTTACAACAGCTGTCACTCCAGAGAACTCTCAACAGATGTATATTGCAGCAAATGGTAATGCAATTTCAGGTCAAAGTAATGGTAGTGCTGTTCCACAGAGTGGAATCTTCGCTTATGAATACAAGATTAAAGTGCCAACAACCTTGCTTCCTAATAATGAACAGATATTTATGTATCCTAATTATGCTGATGCTTATTACGATAATGGAAAAGGTCAAATAGTAGCTCTATATGCAAATCATTTACTCGGTAGTACCACTCCAAATAAAGTCACAATTGGCGTGGGGAGTACTGTTGATGGTGCAACAGGTATGATTGAGCTGCCTTTGACAAGTACAACTGATGGATATCAAAAAATTGGTATATATGTTAACCAAGATACAAAGCAGGTTGGTGTCATTTATAATGGCGTTAATAAGGGTTATGTTTCAGCAAATCCAAGTAAGATTAATAGCTTAGCTTTTACAAATGGAATGGCTTACTATGGAACAGATTCGACTTCACCTAATATTGGAAAGGTCCATTCAGTAGAACTGATTACAGATAAAAATCAATTCCAATTTACTTATCCAACAGGTACGAAAGATATTTGTGGAAATACAATTTAAAAATTTTTTGTAATACAAAACTCTTCGATTTTCATAAATGAAAAACGAGTTTCAGTGATTTTAAACAATTGGGCCTAGTCAGACAACATTGCCTTATATTAAGCGACAATCAGTTGAGATGAACGTTTTTTCTCATCCATGCCTGATGAAATTCATCAGACATGAATTGAAGCGATTTCGATATGATTAGAACTTATATTGATAATTGATAAAGAAACGATTTTCTGTAAAATCACTCCCATAATCTTGCTGGTAACGTGTAAATAAGTGCTGTAAAGACAGTCCTTTTAGCGCAGGTTGCTGAAAATTATAGGTGGTCAGAACATCAAGTTCGGACTCTTTATTTTTATCACCATTGCTCATTTTAATATCTCGCCCAACCGCATATTTTGCAATACTGTTTAAACCGAGGATGTAATCTTTAAAATCATAACCATAAACAAAATGCCATGATTTTTCATTTTCTTTAAAAAAGCCTGTGACATTCCAGTTAATAAAATAAAGCTCAGGTAAAAAACCATCAGGCAAAGGGTAGGCGTCCCCAATAATTCGTTGATAACCGACACCTAAAGTGTGATTGTTCAGTTTCAATGTTTCCAATAAACCTACATTTTGGCTATCGATGTCTAAAGCACTGCTATTATCTTGCGAATTAAAATATCGTAATTTTGAATGCAGGGCGATATTGTCAGCAATTGGGTATTGATGCTCCACACCTAAATAGTGTTTATCATATAAATTTTCTAAATGCCCATAGTAATAATTGATATTAAAACCTTTATTTACATCATAAGATAAATTCAGGTAATCCAATCCATCTGAATAATGTTTTATACCTTTCTGCGTATAAGAAAATTTATAAAAATCCTCCTCATTGCGAGGAGAGTTTTTCGACACATGACCAAGTTCGACTTTAAGTTTTTCCTGAATTGGAAATTTTAAGTTCACACCTTGATAAGTCGTTAAAAGCTGACGGCTTGTGTCGATTGCAGTCATGGGTAAATTGAGCCATAACTCACCCACTCTCAATTCTGCCTGATCATATTTAAGTTTAAGTGTACCCCCATATTTTAAATAGTCTGCTGCTTGTTCTTGTTTGACGGGGTCAAAAGGCAATACGGTATCATTGACATGTTTGTCATTACTTAGACGTACCGCATATTGCACTGAACCATCAACGCCAATTTGCAGAGGATGTTTTAAAATTTCAATGGGTGTGTCATAAAATTGTGAGTGATAAAATAATGATACGCCTTGTGACCAACTCCCCGAATCTTTGACATTTTCTTGGTCAAAATTGCGATCAATATAGGCATTTTTTAAAGTTAATTTCCATTCATCTTTGGCTAGCGCTAGTTGTGTAAAAGCACAAGTATTGATGAATATGAGCGTAGTAAAAATCTTTGTGAATGGTGTATTGAATAACATAAGGCATCCTTGACTTAAGTTTATTTCCAGATGAAAGGTGATTTTTTCTGGGTTTCTTCAGCATCAGGTTCTAAAGCAATACCTGTACGGTCTTTAAAAATACAAATCGCTAAAAAAGCAATCACGGACATCACGGTTAAATATGCACTGACTAAATAAATACCGTTTACTTTGCCGATTAATGCTGCTGCAATTAATGGCGCGAACGCACCGCCAATGATCGAGCCAATCGCATAAGTGATGGATATACCTGAAAAGCGAATAGAAGCAGGGAAGAGTTCAGAATAAAAGACAGCTTGCACACCATAGGTGATTCCAATACCCATTGATAATAAGGCTAGACCAGACATGATGTAGCTATAGTTGCCTGTACTGATCAGTGGGAAAAGTACCAGAGCGGTAATGATTTGAATCAATGAGCCGAAAATATAAACTGGTTTACGTCCAAATTTATCTGAAAGCACTGCAGATAACCAAGTAAAGAAGGTCCAAATAACGGCAGAAATACTGATCAAGGTCAAAATGATTGGACGCTCTAAATTCAGACCATTTGGATTGGTGGTAAAGCTTTGAATAAAGCCACCAGCAGTCATGTAGCCCAGCGCAGTTGTACCAGCTATCAATAATGCTGAGCTAAAAATGACTTTTTTATACTGTCCAAAAAGTTCACGGATCGGTTTCTGTGTGGTGCCTTTCTGCTTTAATTCCTCAAAAATGGGGCTTTCTTCAACTGAACGGCGAATCCAGTAGCCTAAAGCAAAGAGAAAAATACTGCATATAAATGGAATTCTCCAACCCCATGCTAAAAACTCTTCTCCTGGTGAAACATAGCCAGTCATGATCACTAAAACCAGTGATGCTAGTAATAAACCAAGTGGAACACCGAGTTGTGGGAATGAGCTAAATAATCCACGTTTGTGGGTGGGTGCATGTTCAACGGCCATCAATACAGCGCCGCCCCATTCACCCCCTGCGGAAATTCCTTGTAAAATACGCAGTAAAATTAAAATGATAGGCGCAATGATACCCACGCTGTCGTAAGTGGGTAATAAGCCAATCAGAGTTGTGGTTCCACCCATCATGATTAATGTAGCGGCTAGAACGGTTTTACGTCCAAACTTATCGCCAAAATAACCTGCGATAAATGCGCCAAAAGGCCGAAAAATAAAACTGATCCCTACAGATGCAAAAACCAACAGGGTGGCAAAGGCTGGACCTGCGGGTTTAAAAAACAGTTGATTAAAAACTAAGCCTGCTACAGCGGCATAAATAAAATAGTCATACCACTCTATGGTGGTCCCAACAATCGTTGCTATCGCAATTTTGCGAGTACGTGATGCCGATGAAGTGGGAAGTGCAAGCGTCGAGCCGTGCAATTCTGCTTGAGAGTTTTCCATAGCTTTTCCTTTTTGTATTTCACTTATGCTTCAATCTATTCTTGGTTTTTTGATTGAAACAAAATCCTTGTCGTATTGACTCATCATGAATCAATCGAATAATTATGCTTGAATATTTTTTAAATGGATACACTATTTTTAAAATAAAATAAAAAAGGTATCTTTTTAATTTAAATTGGTAATGTTTTAAATTTTAAATAATGATATTAAAATATTTTAAATCAAATAATTGTGAGTTTTATCGATGTTTTGGTTTTAATTTTTAATTATAATTTGATACTTAAATTAAATAAATTATAATTTTTGGTATCTTTTTAATGTCTTTTATTAAGTCTTTTGCAACAAGAAAACCCAAATAAACTGATTTGGGTAAATATGATTTTGCAGACGAAGTTGAATCAGGTTTTATATAACTCCTTATAAGTTATATCCTCACTCAGCCATCCAATCGATTAAACTGTAATGTGTGCTGTCGTGTTATCAATCAACGTTGTATCCGTGTGAGCAATCACCTCATCTCAAGTTATTATGGTCGCGTGTAATTCCATGAATTTCATCTTTTTTAGGCAAATACATCATCACGACCAACAATGTGATTTATTAATGACTAGATTGCTGACTGAAATTGCATCTGTTCAGTATTTATTCTGGAGTAATTTATTCTGGTATAGGTTTGAAAAACTCCCCTAAAGCCAAGCTTTATCGTCACAAATGATTGAGGCTAACTTTGGAAATTTAGGGGAGCTGATTCAATAAAAATTAGTTTTAAACAAACGCTTAATTAGTCGCGATTGACTAAGGTTAAAATATCGTAAGTGGCAACTAATTCATGACGCTGGTTTTTTACTTTAATGTCCCAAACAACAACGCCGTGGGCTTTTTGGCTTGGGTCTTGTAAAGGCTTCGGAGTTTTTTGTTTACAAGTTAATTCGACTTGAATGGTATCTCCGATTTTAACAGGCTCTACAAAACGTAAATTGTCCATTCCATAGTTTGCAATCACTGGGCCTGGTGCTGCATCTACAAATAACCCCGCAGCGGCGGATACGATAAAATAGCCATGCGCAACACGATCACCAAATATTGAGTCAGCCGCAGCAATTTTGTCCATATGTGCATAGAAGTGATCTCCACTTAAGCCAGCAAAATTGACAATATCAGCTTCTGTCACAGTACGGCGAGCAGTCAATAGGCGTTCACCGATACGTAATTCATCAAATGATTTTTTAAAGGGATGAACTCGATCTTCAAAAACCTCTGAACCAATGGTCCAACTATGACCAATTTGTGTCATGGCTTTGGGTGAACCTTGGATTGCTGTGCGTTGCATATAATGTTTTACCGCACGTAAACCACCTAATTCCTCACCACCACCAGCACGACCTGGACCACCATGAACTAAGTAAGGAAGAGGCGAACCATGACCTGTACTTTCTTTGGCATTTTCACTATCTAGGATATGTACACGACCATGCCAAGGTGCAATTTTGGCAATGATCTGCTCTACATTTTCATCCGCATTGCGCACCACAGAAGCAACTAAACTACCTTCACCCCTTGCAACTAAATCAGCCAGCTCTTGAAGGTTTGCATAAGGCATTAAAGTAACAACTGGACCAAAAGCTTCTATTTGATGAATGGTCGTGGCTTGGCTTGGATTTTTACAGACTAAAACCGTCGGTGGATAAAACGCGCCTTGTTTAGGATTTTCAGCTTGAATGGTGAAATCTTGACGCAGGTGGCTACCAAATATAATTTCAGCCTCTTGATTGAGTTGCTCTACTTTTTCAGCCACATCATGTTTTTGTTTTACACTGGCTAATGCCCCCATAGTGACATTTTCACGTTCAGGATTACCCACGACCACATTTTTTAATTTTGCGATTAACCGTGTTTGTACTGTTTCAAGTAACTCTAGGGGAACAAAGGCACGACGGATTGCAGTACATTTTTGCCCGGCTTTTGTGGTCATTTCACGAAAGACTTCTCGTACAAATAGATCGGTTGTTTCCGTAGATGCGTGTTGAGTCAAAATAGCACTATTAACAGAATCTGCTTCCATGGTAAATGGAATTGAATAATGATTTAAATGCGCTGTTGCGCGTAATTTTTGCCCAGTGGACGCAGAACCTGTAAACGTTACTGTGTCTTGAGGGTTTAAATGTTCCAATAAATCATAAGTTTGACCACAGATAAGCTGTAATGCACCTTCTGCTAAGATGCCGCTAGCCAAAATGTCTTTGACAACAGCGTGGGTCAATTCTGCACCTTCCGTGGCCGGTTTAACGATACACGGCACACCCGCCAATAATGTTGGAGCAATTTTTTCTAACATTCCCCAAATTGGAAAATTAAAAGCATCAATATGCACAGCGACACCAGCCTTTGGGCTAAGAATATGCTTTGCACCAAAGGTACCGTTTTTAGACAGCGGAATCCAAGCATCTTCAACCAAGGCGGTTTCATCGCTGAGTTCACGACGAACTAAACTTGAATAGGCGAATAAAGTTCCGATTCCACCTTCGATATCAATCCAAGCATCTTTACGGGTACAACCTGTTGCTTTGGCAAGTTCATAATAGCTTTCTTTGCGTTCCAGCAAATATTGAGCGACTTGTTTTAATGCATTGGCACGTTGATGGAAAGTCAGTGATGCAAGTGCAGCACCTTTTTGTTTTGCATAATCAACAATGGCTTGCGTGTTGATTCCTTGACTACTCACTTGATAAATGGCTTCACCTGTTATCGCATGATAGACAGTACGGAAGTCTTGCTGAGCGATATATTCTTGTCCATAAACCAAAGAGCTTAATGTTTTAATCGCAGGCTGCGTGGTTGATTTTGTGGTCATTTCATCGGGTTCCGTATGGGGTATTGCCGTATCTAAATCAAGCATTACTCAAACTCCTTTTGTGATACGTTTTAGATGGTTTTCTATTTTTAATGACTCATAATTTGTCTTTTAAATTTTAAAATGTCAAATTTTTTTAGCTAAATATTGTGATATTAAAAATATAATAAAAACAATTTTAATTAAAACAATTATTTGTAAAATTAAATTTTAAAATAATTATGATACATAAAAATATGTATTGATTTTTTATTTGTATCGTTTTAATTTAAATAGCATAACACTTGGGATAAGTGAGGACACAATGAATAATCATCAACAAGATTTCGATCAATCTCTCGAAAAGGATATTTCGATTGAACCTAAAGATTGGATGCCAGATGCATATCGTAAAACTTTAATTCGCCAGATTGGACAACATGCACACTCAGAAGTTGTGGGAATGTTACCTGAGGGCAATTGGATCACGCGTGCACCAAGCTTAAAACGTAAAGCTGTTTTACTTGCTAAAGTTCAAGATGAAGCAGGGCATGCATTGTATTTATATAGTGCGGCTGAAACTTTGGGTGCCGATCGTGATGACATGATGGATAAACTCATTGCTGGGCAGATGAAGTATTCATCAATTTTTAATTATCCAACCTTAACTTGGGCCGATGTTGCTGCCATTGGCTGGTTGGTTGATGGTGCGGCAATTGTCAATCAAGTTGCGTTATGTCGTACCTCTTATGGTCCCTATGCACGTGCCATGGTGCGTGTATGTAAAGAAGAAAGTTTCCATCAACGCCAAGGCTTTGAAGCCATGATGCAGTTGGCAAATGGGACACCTGAGCAAAAACAATTGGCACAAGATGCAGTGAATCGTTTTTGGTGGCCTGCACAAATGATGTTTGGTCCGAGTGATGACAATTCTCCAAACAGCGCGCAAAGCATGCAATGGAAAATTAAACTCTTTAGTAATGATGCACTCCGTCAAAAATTTGTGGATAACACGGTACCGCAAGTTTTACAGCTGGGTTTGACTGTGCCAGATCCTGACTTACGTTTTAATGAAGCAACAGGGCATTACCAGTCTGGTGAAATTAATTGGGACGAATTTTTTGACATTCTTGCAGGTAAAGGCCCATGTAATCACGAACGTATCGAAGCACGCCGTAAAGCGTGGGAAGGTGGCAAATGGGTACGTGATACCGCTGTGGTCTATGCACAAAAAAAGCAACAACAAGCTGCTGCCAAAGTTGCTTAGTTCAGTGTTTTAGTCAAATTTAATAAGGATTTTATGATGGACAATAAAAATAACTGGTCGCTATTTGAAGTTTTTGTACGGAGTAAACAAGGTTTAAGCCATCGTCATGTGGGCAGTTTACGTGCACCAGATGCAGAAATTGCACTCCAGAATGCCCGTGATGTTTATACCCGTCGCAATGAAGGGATCAGTATTTGGGTGGTGAAATCTGAATGGATTACCTCATCTCAACCTGATGAAAAAAATGAATTTTTTGATCCAGCATTAGACAAGGTATATCGTCATCCGACGTTTTACCATATTCCAGATGGCATTGAGCATATGTAAGGGGGACGAAGATGAGTCATTTAGTATTTTCACAGTTCCTATTGCATTTGGGTGATAGCCAACTGATTTTATCGCATCGTTTGGCCGAATGGTGTGGTCATGCGCCTGAGCTAGAGCTGGATATTGCATTAGCCAATATTGGTTTGGATTTGCTAGGTCAAGCCAGAACATTGTTAAGTCTTGCCGGTGAAGAGGAAGGCTTAGGTCGTGACGAAGATCAATTGGCATTTTTCCGTAACGAACGTGAATATCGCAATTTATTGTTATGTGAACAACCCAATGCTGACTTTGCACAAACCATGGTACGCCAGTGGTTAATGGATCATTATCATCATTTGTTATTTGCTGCATTGAGCCATAGCCAACACAAAGCGTTAGCTGCATTTGCGCTGAAATCATTACGTGAAGTGAAATATCACTTACGTTTTTCTACCGCTTGGATGGAACGTTTAAGTTTAGGGACAAGCGAAGCACATGCAAAAACCCAATTAGGTTTAAACGAACTGTGGCGTTTTAGCAAAGAATTATTTGTCTTAACCACCGAAGAACAAGGCTTGGTATCAGAAGGCTTAATTCCAAATATTGAACCTTTAAAAGCGCAATGGCTGGATGTCGTAACAGCTGAACTGCAACGTTTTGAGCTTAGTTTACCTGAAACAGGGGCGTATCGTAGTGGTGCAAAACAAGGCTTGCATACCGAGCATTTAGGTTTCGTTTTGGCTGAATTGCAATATATGCAACGTACTTATCCCAATATGAGTTGGTAAGTTCAGCTTTTCACAAGGAGTGAAGCACATGAATTTAATTCGACAATTTAGCGATGATTGCTGGGATATTTTACAACAGATTTCTGATCCTGAAATTCCGGTGTTATCGGTTGTGGATTTAGGCATGATTCGTGGGGTGGAGTTGAATCAGGACAATAATATTGTGGTTCGACTCACACCCACCTATAGCGGTTGCCCTGCAACAGATGTGCTCAAAGATGAAATCGTACACGCGTTTACTGCAAAAGGTTTCACACCGATCCAAGTTGTGGTGGATTTATCTGAAGCTTGGACCACCGATTGGATGAGCCAAAATGGCAAAGACAAGCTGAAACAATACGGTATTGCACCTCCAAAAGGCGAGGCACACAGTTGTGGTACACATGTCGCATTAACCGATGGGATTGAATGTCCACATTGCCACAGCATACACAGCAAATTATTAAGCGAATTTAGTTCTACTGCATGTAAAGCCTTATATCAATGCCAAGACTGCTTAGAACCATTTGACTATTTCAAATGCATTTAAGTTGAACATTGTTCAACAGTTTGAAAAGTTAAAATGAAAGAGGGATTTTCACATGAGTCAATTTGTACCATTAACCATAAAATCAATTACGCCTCAAACTGAGCAGGCGATTTGTATTGCGTTTGATCTTACCCCAGAACAACAACAGCGCTTTCAGTATCAACCAGGGCAACATTTAACCATTCGCCATTTAACAGAAAGTGGTGAAATCCGTCGTTGTTATTCGATTTGTAGCGATGTTCAAGAAGACATGAGTATCGCGATTAAAAAAATTGATCAAGGTCAATTTTCAACTTGGGCAAATGACAATTTAAAAGCCGGTGATCAACTTGAAGTAATGCCTCCGCAAGGGATTTTTTTTCAAAAAGTTGCCAAAACTGGAGGAAAAAACTACTTAGGATTTGCCGCAGGCAGTGGAATTACCCCAATTTTGTCCATTATAAAAACAGTGTTATTACAGCAACAAGCTGCTAGTTTTACTCTGATTTATGGCAATCGTACTTGGAAACAAACCATGTTTGCTGAGCAAATCATGGATTTAAAAGATCGTTTTAAAGAGCGTTTTCAATTGATCAATGTCTTCTCTCGTGAAATGAATGACAGTGCTTTGTTTAATGGTCGGATTGATGCTGAAAAACTGCAATTGTTATTTAAAGCAAATCTGATTCATGCAGAATTTGATCATTGTTTTGCCTGTGGCCCCAATGAAATGATGGAGGCCGTCGAAACGGTTTTACCTGAATTTGGCATTGAACGCAGCAAAATTCATACTGAACGTTTTAATACTGGAGCTGTGAAAAAAGCCACAGCGCAGCACATTGGCAATCGTAATGAAGAAAAAGTCAATATTGTGCTGGATGGGCGCGAGTTGATCATTGAAGTCGCCAAAGAAGATGACAGTATTCTAGATGCTGCATTACGTGCCGGTGCTGATTTACCTTATGCATGTAAAGGTGGCGTGTGCGCAACCTGTAAATGCAAAGTACTTGAAGGCAAGGTCGAGATGGCAATTAACTATAGTCTTGAACCTGAAGAACTTGCAAAAGGTTATGTACTCAGCTGTCAAGCATTGCCAACGACTCCAAATGTGCGTTTGAGTTTTGATGAATAAAACGGAATAACATTGGAGCAAAGAGATGGATTTCTTAAAAACCAGTTTAGTGAAAACAGGCGTGATGCTTATCGAGTTAAATCGCCCAGAAAAACATAATGCGTTGAATAATGCCACCTTAAAACAACTTGTGGAGGTGCTGCAAGATTTAGAGCGGGACCAAAGTATTAAAACTGTTGTGATTACTGGTAATGAAACATGTTTTGCAGCGGGTGCTGATCTAAAAGAATTGGCAGCCCTTGATGTGGTGACAATCCAGCAAGATCAACGTCCGCTACTATGGAAACACATTGATGAGTTTTCAAAACCAATCATTATGGCGATCAATGGCTTTGCCTTTGGTGCAGGCTTTGAGCTCGCCTTGCATGGCGATATTGTGCTGACTGGTGAAAATGCACAATTTGCCTTACCCGAAATCGGTTTGGGTATGTTGCCTGGTGCAGGTGGTACACAGCGTTTAGCACGTTTGGTCGGACAGCAATTGGCCATGCGTTGGGCAATGACAGGGGAACGTATTTCTGCAGCGCTTGCATTACAACATGGCATTAGTAGCCAAATTTGCCCAAGCGCACTGACGGTGCAATATGCAATTGAACTGGCTGAAAAAATTGCCAAACAAGCGCCATTGGCAATCCGTGTCATTAAACAATCGTTGAAATCCATCCATGAAGTGACTTTAAGCCAAGGCTTGAAGCAAGAACGTCAGCATTTTGTCTGGCTTACGGCAACTCAAGACCGTAAGGAAGGTATTGATGCATTTTTTGAAAAAAGAAAACCAGAATTTAGAGGTGTGTAATGGATTACCAAACCATAATTGTTGAAGAAAAAAATGCAGTTGGCTATTTAACTTTTAATCGTCCAAAGCAACTGAATAGTTTTAATGAAACGATGCATCATGAAGTATCACAAACGTTAAAGGCCTGGGCCAAAGATTCAAATATTCGCGCGGTGGTGATTTCAGCCGAAGGTCGTGGTTTTTGTGCAGGGCAGGATTTAGCTGATCGAGTGGTTGATCCCAATGCAGACGCACCGGATTTGGGGGTATCGATTGAAAAATATTACAACCCATTAATCAAACTGATTACAGAAATGCAGAAACCCGTGATTTGTGCAGTAAATGGTGTGGCGGCTGGAGCAGGTGCAAATATTGCCTTGGCCTGTGACATTGTTCTTGCCGCAAAATCTGCATCATTTATTCAAGCCTTTTGTCGCTTAGGTTTGGTGCCTGACTCGGGAGGTACTTGGTTTTTACCCCGTTTGGTTGGACGCGCACAGGCGATGGGTTTGGCAATGCTGGGCGATAAAATTCCTGCTGAAAAGGCAGAGCAACTGGGCATGATTTGGCAAAGTGTTGCAGATGAACAACTCAAAGCTGAAGCGGAAAAATTGGCTGAGCATTTGGCAACACAACCCACCTATGGTTTGTCTTTAATTAAAAAAGCAATCCATGCTGCTGCTGACAATAGCCTTGATGATCAATTGATTTTAGAGCGTGACTTACAGCGTTTAGCCGGTCGTTCCAGCGATTATAAAGAAGGCGTACAAGCATTTATGCAAAAACGTAGCCCTGAATTTAAAGGATGCTAATCATGCAACAATTCAATTTACAGCAAGCAAATGTCGCTGTTATTGGTGCAGGAACGATGGGCATCGGGATTGCCCAACTGGCTGCGATGAATGGTCATCAAACGCTGCTCTTTGACCTTGATCTCAATACAGCCAAGGCAGCACTTGCACAGCTAACAGTACAACTGAATAAACGTGTACAAGCTGGGAAAATAACACAAGCCCTTGTGGACAGTACATTGGCAAATTTAACTGTGGTGGATGATATTCAGCAGCTTGCGGCAGCAGGATTAATTATTGAAGCTGTAGTGGAAAATAAAGAAGTGAAACAAAGCATTTTTCAACAACTTGCAGCGATTTGCTCTGAACAGACTATTTTTGCTTCTAATACCTCCTCCATTTCAATAACTGCAATAGCGTCTGTGATTCCACAACCTGAACGTGTGATTGGATTACACTTTTTTAACCCTGCACCAGTAATGAAACTAGTTGAAATTGTACAAGGCTTAAAAACTGCCAAAGTGAATGCAGATGCTTTGTTTAATCTGATGCAGACATGGAACAAAGTACCCGTTTTAGCCAAATCTACGCCCGGTTTTATTGTGAACCGCGTGGCTCGTCCGTATTATGCTGAAGCTTTCCGTGCTTTACAGGAAAATGTGACGACGCCTGAACAGTTAGATTTCATTTTACGTGAATGTGGTCGCTTTGCGATGGGACCATGTGAATTGACGGATTTAATTGGTCAAGATGTGAATTTTTCAGTGACACAGAGCGTTTATCAGGAATTTTTTTACGAGCCGCGTTATCGCCCCTCTCTTATTCAAAAACAACTGGTAGATGCAGGCTGTTTGGGGCGTAAAAATAAACAAGGCTTCTATAATTATCATCAAGAACAACCAACACCAGTATATCACTTACCTGAAATGACTCAGGATAGCTCACAGAACATGAATGTGAGTATCTATGGTGAATGGGCCAATCAAGCTGATTTTATTCAGCGCCTAAAAAATCAAATGACATTCAATATCAACAAAGTTGTGTCTCAACAAAATTATATTCAAATTGATGATATTGATCTCCAACTCACGCAAGGCGAATCTGCCGATATTGTTTATACACATCAAAAAGTTGTACTGATGGATTGGCATGCGGATTGGAACAAAGCTAAAGCAATTGCAGCGACTGCATCTCCAGCATGTTGCCAAGCAGATCAAGATAAAATGACACAATTCTTTGCTGCAATTGATATTCATGTAATTTGGACAAAAGATCATCCTGGGTTATATGTCATGCGAAGCATTGCAATGTTAGTCAATGAAGCTTGCGAGGCGGTTTTGCATGATGTCGCGACAGAACACGATATTGATGCTGCCATGAGATTTGGAGTGAATTATCCGCAAGGTCCGTTCCAATGGATGATGCAAATGGGTGCACAACAGATTTTGATGATTTTAGAAAATTTACATCAAGTTTATGGTGAAGAACGCTATCGCCCAAGTCTGTATTTAAGAAAAAAAGTTGCTGCTATGGCTTTACCCGTGCAGCAAACACAACAATTAAAACAAGCAGGATAAGGAGTAAAAAATGGAACAAGTGTTTATTTGTGCTGCTATTCGTACTCCAATTGGTCGTTATGCAGGAGCTTTAAGTAGTATCCGTACAGATGATTTGGCTGCTTTGCCGATTCAATATTTAAAACAACAACATCCTACGTTGGCTTGGGATCAGTTAGAAGAGCTTATCCTTGGTTGTGCTAACCAAGCCGGTGAGGATAATCGTAACGTCGCTCGAATGGCATCATTACTTGCGGGACTACCAGACTCAGTACCTGCGATTACGGTAAACCGTTTATGTGCTTCGGGATTAGATGCGATTGGTTTGGCTGCACGTGCTATTAAGTCAGGTGAAGCACAATTTGTATTGGCAGGTGGTGTTGAGTCAATGAGTCGTGCGCCATTTGTACAGTCCAAGCCAGAAACAGCTTTTAGCCGAACGCCAAGTATTTATGATACAACTATTGGTTGGCGCTTTATCAATCCAAAATTTAAAGCAAATTTTGGGGTGGACAGCATGCCCGAAACCGCAGAAAACGTTGCTGAAAAGTATCAGATTAGCCGTGAAGATCAGGATTTATTTGCTTTCAATAGTCAGAAAAAAACTGCAACTGCGCAACTTAATGGCGTGTTTGCAGAAGAAATATGTGCTGTAGAAATAATCGATCGTAAAAAAAATCTGACACGTATAACTGAAGACGAACATCCACGCGCAGAGACCTCACTGGAAAGTTTGGCAAAATTAAAAGCGCCGTTCCGCAAACAAGATGGTTCTGTCACAGCAGGAAATGCATCGGGGGTAAATGATGGTGCCGCTTGTGTGTTATTGACCAGTGAAGGCTTTGCAATGGCAAATCAGTTGAAACCACTTGCCAAAGTCATTGCGATGGCAAGTGCAGGCGTTGAAGCAAAATATATGGGAATTGGTCCAGTACCAGCAGTACAAAAACTGCTGAAACAGACAGGTTTAAGTCTGGATCAAATGGATGTCATTGAGCTGAATGAAGCATTTGCAGCACAATCACTTGCAGTAATGCGTGAACTAGGTCTGGATGATGATGATGCACGGGTCAATCCCAATGGCGGAGCAATTGCCTTAGGTCATCCATTGGGTATGAGTGGTACACGTTTGGTGATCACGGCAATGAAAGAATTGAAACGCCGTAATGGAAAATATGCACTATGTACGATGTGTGTGGGTGTTGGGCAAGGTGTTGCGCTTATTTTGGAAAATTTTGACGCATAACAGCCACTGCAAGACCAAACCAAGGATTTTAAGAAACAGCCAAAGGATGGCTGTTCAGGGAGTAACAATATGAATAACAATACATTGGAACATTTAGAAAAAGCATCGGTTGATGAGTTACGCAATGTTCAATTCGAACGTATAAAACAAACATTGCAACATGCTTATCAAAATAGTGCCGTCTATCGTCAGAAATTTGATGAAGTTGGGGTACATCCTGATGATTTTAAAACTTTAGCAGATCTAGCTAAATTTCCATTTACCTCTAAAAAAGATTTACGCGAAAATTATCCATTTGGCATGTTCGCAGTTCCGCAACAACAAATAGTAAGAGTACATGCTTCATCAGGGACAACGGGGCAACCCACTGTTGTGGGATATACTCAAAAAGATATTCAAGTTTGGTCTGATGTTGTGGCGCGTTCATTACGTGCTGCAGGTTTAAGTAATCAAGATATTATTCAAGTGTCTTATGGCTATGGACTATTCACTGGTGGTCTAGGCGCGCACTATGGTGTTGAGCGCTTAGGCGCAACGGTCATTCCTATGTCAGGTGGTCAAACTGAAAAGCAAGTACAATTGATACATGACTTTAAACCCACGGCAATTATGGTGACACCATCCTATTGCTTAAATATTATTGAAGCATTGGAAAAAAGATTTGGTACTGCCAAAGAGTGCTCCATTAAAACCGGAATATTTGGCGCGGAACCGTGGACCAATGAGATGCGTAAAGAAATTGAAGACCGTTTAAGGATTGATGCTCTGGATATCTATGGCTTATCTGAAGTGATGGGACCCGGTGTGGCGATGGAGTGTCTAGAGACTAAAGATGGTTTAACCATTTGGGAAGATCATTTTTACCCTGAAATTATCAATCCAGAAACAGGCGAAGTGTTGGCTGATGGTGAATTGGGCGAATTAGTTTTTACCACGATTACCAAAGAAGGCATGCCTGTCATTCGTTACCGAACTCGAGATTTGACTCGTTTATTGCCAGGTACAGCAAGAACAATGCGCCGTATGGATAAAATTGTTGGGCGTAGTGATGATATGATGATTATTCGTGGTGTAAATGTATTTCCATCTCAAATTGAAGAACAAATTTTACAAATCCCTGAATTGGTTCCTAATTATGAGATTCAGATTTGTAAACAAGGTCATCTGGATGGATTGCACATCCGTACAGAAATGCGTCAAGATATAACTCAGGAAATACACGCACAACTGTGTACTCAGCTCAAAACTAAGATCAAAACGATGGTTGGAATTACGGTAAGCATTGAAATTTTGACAGAAGGGGCATTGCCACGTTCAGAAGGTAAGGCTCAGCGTGTATTTGATTTGCGCAACAATAATCATGTTACACATCCATCAAGTACGCTTAGCCTTGGTTAATTTGAGTGTTGTTATTTGAGATTTTTAAATTAAGGTCCTATCGAACATTATGAATTCAAAATTAAAACTTGCTATAGATGATTTTATTACCAAAGAAATGTTAAGTGGAACTTCACTGATCATGACGGTTTTTGGTGACTGTGTGCATCATCACGGTGGGATTATCAGTCTTGCAAGTTTGATTCAGTTAATGAGTGTTTTCGGGCTCAATGAACGTTCGGTACGGACTGCTGTATTTAGACTGGTACAAAATGGCTGGTTAGTGTCTGAAAAGATTGGTCGTACAAGTTATTACCGTGTGACTGAAAGTAGTCTCAACGGTTTTACAGTCGCAGATACTAAAATTTATAATTTTAATCATAAAGAATGGGATCAAAGTTGGGATTTGGTCTTACTCAGTTCATTAGATATTGATAATAAACAAATTTTAAAGAAAGAGTTGGAGTGGCTGGGTTTTGCCAGTATCGCAAGTAATGTAATGGCTTATCCAAGTTGCGATAAATTGAAATTACAGAATTTATTGCTCAGTCAGAACATGACAGATCAAGTGGTAATTTTTAAAGCTGAAACTTTGCAACTGTGGCAAGAATCTTATCCAACGGTAAAACGAATGGTGGAAGTTAATTGGCCAATTCTTGAGTTACATTCACGTTATGAAAAATTTATCCAAGATTTTCGAGAGTTTTTAAATCTTGTGGAAAATTCAGATGATATGGATGCCGCACAAGCATTTCAAATCCGTATTTTGCTTATTCATCAATTCCGCCGAATTTTATTAAAAGACCCAAATTTACCATTTGAATTATTACCTTCAAACTGGTTATCGCTGAATGCGAGAAACTTAAGTAGTAACCTCTATCAACTGGTTGTTTTTGCAGGGGAAGAGTACTTTATGCAGTTTGCTCGCACATCAGAAGGTTTTATGCCACCTTTACATCCTATGTTTTATAAGCGATTTGGTGGTTTAAAAGTTGAGGAAATGGGTGTTTAAACCCACTAGTTCATTTAATTATTTAAATGAGTTGGGCTTTGAAAAATATGGATTATTCACATGCCTTGTTATGCCATTGATAATGTAATTCCAGTCGTACACCCTAACGCCTTTGTACATCCAACTGCTGTATTAATTGGTGATGTTATTCTTGAAGAGGGCGTTTATATTGGCCCTTTTGCTTCGTTACGTGCTGATTTTGGACAGATTCATGTCTGTAAAAATTCCAATGTGCAAGATAACTGTGTGATTCATGGCTTTCCGAAAAGTATTACCTTAATCGAAGAGTATGGGCATATCGGCCATGCTGCTATTTTACATGGCTGTACAATTGGCAAAAATGTTTTGGTTGGCATGAATAGTGTCATTCTTGATGAAGCTGAAATCGGTGAAAATACCATTATTGGTGCCAATAGCACAGTTAAAGCCAAGGCTGTTATACCAGCAAATGTGCTCGCTCTTGGAAGTCCTGCAAAAGTCGTTCGTGATTTACTAGAACAAGAAATTGAATGGAAGCGAAATGGAACAAATGAATATATTCATCTTGCACAGCGTTGTATAAATTCATTACGAGAGGTGGAACCTTTGATTTCTTTAGAAAATCGGTTGGATTTTACAAACTTTAAAGCTGAGCATAAGTTGTACTAGTAAAATATAAAGTTGTGATTAGATGTATCATCTGTAACGGAAAGGTATTAAGGAATATAGGTGGGTTGTATACGCTGAATATGTTAAATGGAAAAGTTAAAATCAATATAAACTATATGTATGAATCAATATTAAGGTAAAAAACGCCGTGTCTTTAACTTCGAAAACAAATCAAGAAATTTTTAAACAAATAATGGAAATCGCAAATAATTTTAACAGTGAGAAAGAAAACTATCTTCAAGCATATTCTTATTTTTTAAATTATTTTAGAAAAATTGATAGTATTCAATTGGATGATATCGTTATAGGAATAAGTTTTACTTATTCATGGATGCCAACAATTTTAAAAAAAATTGATCTTAAAATTCTGAAAATTTAATATTAATTTTGAATAAAGTAAAAAATGGAGAGGTAATCTCAATAGAAGAAATTAATTTATTAAAGCAAGCATTTAACAATTCTCTTGTTGGAACATCAAAGCTATTACATTTCATTAATCCAAATAAATATGCAATTTGGGACAGTAGAGTCTTTAAGTTCTTGAGTGGAGAAAAATCATATATTTCAAAATTTAAAGAAGCTGAAATTTATATTGAATATCTGCAGTTACTTGATAATTTGAAGTTAGAAGAGGATTTTAATATTTTTTTCACACTAATTCAGCATAAAGTTGGTTATGAAATTTCAGAATATAGAGCTTTAGAGTTGGCCTTTTACAAAGGTGGATAATTTAAAATTAAAAAATATGGTTTATGGTATTTTTATTTAAATATCAATATTTTGGTTTTAATTTTAAGTGCTCAGCGTACTGAAAAATTCTATTTTATGTATAATTTTAAAAGAAGTTAGGTTCGGGTTGTTTTTATTGAATAGTTAGTAAATTTTTATCGGATTTATTTCATATAATTCATTTTCTGTTCTATATTTTATTTTCAAAATAACAAGGAATGGATAATGAAAAAATTAACAATAGCATTGGCAACTGGATTGATGAGTATGAGTGGGTGGAGTGCTTGTACTTATAATTTGGATGCTTCATTGAGTCAAATACAAACATTAACTGGATATTCAGTACCTAATCTTGCACTTTTTCCTCAAATTTCAGATCAAAAAGCAAGTTTAAACTTATTGGCTGGATTGCCTGCTGGTTCAGCAGGTGATGTTATGACGCATTTTGCGACAAGTAGTGCTTATGCTAATAATATGATTGAATATTCGAAAACTCAAAGTGGCATTATTGGAAATAAATCGTTGCCTTTAAGCGGTACAGTTGCTGTAGAGTTTAGCTATAAGGTTCCATCCACAATTAGTCAAGGTGGATTATCCACACCAATTAGTGTTGGAGGAAATATGGAAAATGGTAAAATGTTCCAACTAGGAACATTTTATATAAATAATCGTGATGGTAATAATCATAACAATAATTTCTGGTTTTCATTAATAGCTGAAGGTGCAACTCAAGTTGATCTTAATAATTTAAATGGCTCTCAAGTCTCAAATACCTCACAATTACAAAAAATTGGTTTCTATATCAATCAAGCATCAAACCAAGTTGGTTTAATCGTAAATGGAGTAAATCAAGGATATGTTTACACACTTCCAAGTAAAGCAAAGAACATTGGAGTAATGCTAAGTGCTCTTTATCAAAATATTGCTGCGGTTGATGTTAATAAGGAATTTTCAGTAGAACTTATTACAGATAAAAATCAATTCCAATTTACTTATCCAACAGGTACGAAAGATATCTGTGGTAATGTAATTTAACTCAAATTAAATATATTCGCCTCTTTTTATAAATAGCGATTTAAAATTAATTAACCGCTTATTCTACCACTCCAATATTCATTAAAAAGATCGCATTAATGCGATCTTTTTCTTTTAAAACGAATACTTAAGTTATCCATGCTTATTTATTCTTTTTGCTGGCTTTTTTATATTCCAGATAGGCTTCTTCTGCAAATTTTCGTAATGAAGTCCCGATTGCTGCATATTGGAATTCATTTAAGTTGGCAAGCGAGGCGCGTGCAGAAGGGTGTTGAACACCAAAACCTGAACCCGGAAGTAGTACGACACCTGTTTCATCAGCAACTCGGAAAAGTAATTCTGTTGGATTCTTATTCTTCATCACCCAATCAGCAAATGCATCACCATATAGTTTCCGTGAGGTATTTTCTAAATTGACCAAGGTATAGTAATCGACTGCATTCGGATCTTGCGGAACTTCAACCCCAAGCTGTCTATAAAGCGCAGCATCACGTTCTCGAACTACAGATTTCACTGCTTTTTTATAGCTTTGGCGAGAATCCATCATATTAAATAAAGCAAAAAGAACCATTTGTACTTGTTGAGGTGTGGATAATCCAGCCGTGTGATTTAAGGCAACATTACGGCTATCGGCAACAAGGCGATCAATAAACTTAATACTAGATGGATCTGTGGTGAGGGATGAGTAACGTTCTTCGAGTTCTTTCTTGTCTTTTTTAGAAAGCGCCGCAATTTTTTTATCTAAAATATTATGATTACTCAAGGCAATGACCCCAAGTCTCCAACCAGTTGCACCAAAATATTTAGAGAAAGAATAAACCAGAATGGTATTGTCAGGGCAAATTGCAAACAAGGATTTAAAGTTATCTGCAAATGTGCCATAAACATCATCTGTTAAAATAATCAGGTCAGGACGTTTTTTAACAATATCAGCCAAAATCGCTAAACCTTCATCACTCATTTTAACCGAAGGTGGGTTGCTTGGATTCACCAAGAAAAATGCTTTAATCGATGGATCTTCTAATTTGCGTAATTCGGATTCAGGGTATTGCCAACCAAGATTAGGATCAGCCTTGATGAGTACTTCTTCGAGCTGATAATCGTTGAGTTTTGGAATTTCGAGATAAGGGGTAAAAATAGGCGAACCTATGGCAATACGATCACCATGTGAAATAATTTTATTTTCTTTTAATGAATTAAAAATATAAGCCATTGCAGCTGTACCACCTTCCACTGCAAATAAATCGAGTTCTTCTTTAGGCATACCTTGTACGCCCATTTCACGTAAAACATATTCTTTAATAATCTTTTCGCTGACTCTTAGCATTCGATCTGGGACAGGATAATTACAGCCAAGTATACCTTCGACCATTTCGAGTAAGAATGCATCAGGATCGAGTCCCAATTGGTCACGAACATAAGAAATTGCTTTACCCAGAAACACAACACCTGGCTTGTCACGATTTTCTAGGATGAAGTGGTCAAAGCGTGATTGCAATCCTTCTGCACGCGGAAATCCACCAAGCCCTTCTGGCATATAGGAAAAAGAAAATTCTGATTCAGTGGCAGAAAATAAACCCAATTGGAAAAAGGCACGCCGTGGAACAGTTGCAAGAAAGTTTGGATTTCCTCGTCCCGCATTGAGCATCATACGGTCGGTATGGCTTTGTGCTAAAGCAATCAATTCATCTTTGAGTTCAAATGGGCTCAGTTTTGCGTATTTTGAATAATCAACGTTCCCCATGGGAAGTCTCCTTAATTATCTTGAAGTGAATGAGTTTGAAATTTATAAAATTATTTATGCTAAACCGACAATCAGAGGGCCAAGCAAGGTTAAAAATACATTTGCGAGTGCATAGGTAATTGCAAATGGGACGGTCGGAATTGAGTTTCCAGCTTTGTCGAGTACGCCACCAAAAGCAGGATTTGCACTGCGTGAGCCAGTTAATGCTCCAGCCATTACGGCGACATTGTTATAACGGAGTACATAACGGGCAAACAGCATTGAAAGAATCAGCGGTACTAGCGTGACCACCACTCCGATCATAAATAGGGACAAGC
The DNA here is from genome assembly GCF_051059255.1 of Acinetobacter sp. CE-15. NCBI lineage: Bacteria > Pseudomonadati > Pseudomonadota > Gammaproteobacteria > Moraxellales > Moraxellaceae > Acinetobacter > Acinetobacter sp. CE-15. The sequence continues at coordinate 988,889 of NZ_CP192737.1, forward strand.
CACTTTCTTTAATGGTTTGAATGGCCTGTAAACCTGATTGCAAACCGACAGCAGCAACAAAACCAGCAAGACCTAAATCTTTGAGAAGTTGTGAAGCAGCTAAAGGCATATTGCCGTGGACTTGGTTACGGCTACGTAGCCAACCAAATAACAGACCTGATAACAGCGCACCGCCACCTGCACCAAGAGTTAAAGGAACATCACCAATACGGACAACAAAGAGGCCAATGACTAAACCAACTACTAAACCTGCACCATGGAAAATCCAGTCTGTTTTTAAGCTTTCGGGTAAAGCTTTACCCGCTTCTTTGACTAAGCGTTCAAGATCGCTTTTAGTTCCATATACGGTGACCACATCGCCTTGACGCAGGACTGTATCATCACTTAAAGCTTGCGCTTCACTGTTACGTTTAATTGCCAGCACATAAATGCCATGCTTTAAGTAATCTGGGGTATTGGCTTTGATATCTCCAAGAGTACGGTTGGCATATTTTGAGTTTCGTAATATGACATCTGTGGTGTCCATGATCATTTCCATGCCTTGTGAGGATTGCAACTCAGATCCAATAAACTCGGCAATGGAAACGATACTTGCCCTGCGACCAACGACCAGAACAACATCATCTTTCTCTAAGGTAATTTCTGGCGCAACATCAATAAATTGATCTTTGCGTTTTAATCGTTCAATAGTGACGCTCGGTACTTGTGTTTCGAGTTCGGCAATGGTGTGTCCTGATGCTTGTTTGACTTTGTAAATACGACCAACAATTTCAGGCATAGCCAATTCTTGACCAGGTGCCAGTTCAAATGCACCTTTTAACTGCTCTGCTTGCGCTTTCAAAGCGTCATCATGAATTTCTCGCCCCATAAATTTTGGCAAGATATTCACACAGACAATAATTGCGCCTAAAGAACCAAAAATATAGGTCACGGCATATCCAATCGCAACATTGGCTTGAAGTTTCTGAATTTCTGCAAGTGGTAAGTCTAGGCGAGAAATCGCATCGCCTGCCGTACCAATAATCGCAGACTGGGTCATCCCACCTGCAGCCAAACCTGCGGCTAAGCCTTTATCTAGATTAAAGATTTTTGCCATGACTAAGACTGTAATGAGTCCACATACAGCCATAAAAATAGCCAGCAAAATTTCTTTAATGGATTGTGGCCCAAGCGATTTAAAAAACTGTGGGCCACTTTCAAAACCGACTGCATAAATAAATAAAGCAAAAAGAATCGCTTTTACACCATTGTCGATTGGTACGCCAATAAGACTTAGAATAACAGCGACAAGTAATGATCCTGCAACACCACCAAATTGAAACTTTCCAAATTGAAACTGACCGATCCAAAACCCTATTGCTAAGGATAAAAATAATAGGATTTCAGGACTATGTTTTAATTCACCTTGTAGCCATTCAATCATTTTACGGCCCCACCTTTATTATTTAATCTATATTTGATTATGAATAGAGTGTTCATTTTTTTTACGTTCAATGGAAAATACTATATCAGTCGAGGTTGTGTAAAATATCCATATTTGAAATATATTATTTCATGGTTTTTTTATTTATTTAAAGAATATACCAAATATGGTGAATATTAAATTATGCTTAAATAAGAAATAATTTAATTATTGTGGTGCCTTTTGCTTGCTTATTTATTTTTAATGAGATTTTTTGATTGATAATTTTTTATTAAAAGTTAATTTATTTAAAAAATAGATTTAATAAAAATAAACAAATTTTTTTGTATTTTTAAGGTGTTTGTATTGAGGGTTGTTTTATTATAAGTTATTGAAAATAATATATTATTTATTTTAATATTGGATATTTGTTTTTCTGGTGTTAGCAAAGTGTATCGTTTGGTAAACAGTATGGAAAAATATAAATATATTGTGCATTTTATTTGAAAAGTAATTAATAAATCAAAACATCATTATAAATGCAGGTATATATGTCATGAATAAAGTGTATAAATTGGTCTGGAATACTACAGTGGGAAGCTGGGTTGTAGTTTCTGAAATTGTAAAAGGTAATAAGAAATCGAAAATTAATAAAATTGTGAAAGGTTCGATGTTTTTATTATTTATTGTTAATTCAAATGCTATTTTGGCGCAAGATATTAACGAGAGTTTAAATGTAAATGGTAGTTTAACTGCAACTGGAGATGTAGTTGCAAATGGTGTTTCATTAACAACAGTAAATACTGATTTAAATCAAACAAAAACTGATTTAAATACCCTTGATGATCAAGTTAATAATACCTCTACGGGGTTGGTCACTAAGGTATCACAGGTTGATTTTGATAGCTTAAATAACCAAGTGAATGATTCAAGCACAGGGCTGGCGACGAAAGTGTCACAGTCGGATTTCAATAGCTTGAATAATCAGGTCAATGATGTAAACACAGGATTAAATAGCAAGGCATCTGCGACGGATTTGAATTCGCTGAAGAATCAAACTTGGAATATACAAAGCAATGGTGGAACGTCGAGCGCCGTAAAAGCTACAGATACCGTGAATTTTGTGAATGGTAAAAATATTGTTGTAACCAATGCGGGTACGGATATTTCAATTTCCACAGTGGATGATCCAGAGTTTAACTCGGTAAAAATTGGTGATACTGCAAATAATACTGTATTGACCAGTACAGCAAATGGTTTAGACCTGGGTGGCGATAAGCTCACAAATTTAGCCAACGGTAGTATTGCTGCAGGATCTACAGATGCAGTGACAGGCGGGCAAGTGAATGATTTACTTTTCCAAAGTGGTCAAGGTATCAAATATTTCCACACCAACTCATCGCTTGTTGATTCACAAGCCAATGGTTTAAATTCTCTCGCTATAGGCCCTGTGGCAAAATCTGAAGGTGAGCTATCAATCGCTATCGGTCATCTCTCAAATGCTACAGGACTCAACAGTATTGCTGTTGGAAATACAGCCAATGCCATCAATGATTATTCTATTGCTTTTGGTAAAGAAACAGGCGCACTTGGCGCCAATTCAACCTCTATTGGAAATGGTGGTCAAGCGAGAGCATTGACCCCGACTTATAACGTATCCAATACGCAACTGATTGCAATCAACGGTATTCCTGTCACCGCAATGGGAACGGATCCCAGCACTATTACTGAAATTAATGGGGTTGCTGTCTCTGCAACGCAAGTGAATCAATTCCTTACAGCTTTGCAAAATGGCGCCAATATGTCTGTTGGCGATAAAAGTGTTGCATTAGGGTCCTCTGCATTAGCAGGTGGGCCTTCAAGTATTGCAATTGGGGATGCTGCGATAGCAACAGGAACGCACTCAAATGCAATCGGTCAGGGTGCAAATGCCGTGGGAACCAATGCCAATGCGATAGGAACCTCGGCATCCGCTGCCACCAATGCCAATGCGATCGGAAATTCAGTGTCTGCAAGTGGAACTGCGAGTGTCGCAATCGGAAATCAAGCGACTTCAGGAGGCGCGAGTTCAATTGCATTAGGTGATGGCGCAAAATCTAGTGTGGTTAATGGAGTTTCAATTGGTAGTGCTGCAGGAGTTGGTTCTATTGGTTCAGGTACATTTGACCGCAATGGGCATATCGCTGTTGGAGCAAACGCGGGACAAAATATTAGTGGTAACCAATCGATTGCGATAGGGGTTGGTGCGGGTAGCAATTCAACAGTCAACTCAACAAGTTCTGATTACAATATTGCTTTAGGTAGCGATGCAGGAACAAACTTATCGGGTAATCAGAATATTTCAATTGGTTTTGGCAGCAATAAAGATAGAAACGCTACCGTACAAAGCTCAGTTGCGATCGGTGCGGCAACATTTACTGAAAGTTTAGGGGTTGCAGTTGGAACACGAGCAAGTGTTGCTCAAGGTGGTGTTGCACTCGGTTATGACTCGATTGTGACGGGTACTTCAGGGGTTGCAATTGGCTTGGATTCTTTAGCGGGTCAAAGTGATGTGGCACTAGGCTCGGGAAGTGTTGCGCAAAACAACTCACTTGGAAATGGCTATATCACCAATGTCTCTGGTGGTGTGGGAGGTTTTAACATTGTTTCGGTCGGGAATAAAAATGAGCAACGTCGAATTACCAATGTTGCCGATGGTTCAGAATTGCAAGATGCGGTGACGGTCAATCAGATTAAAGCTTTACAAAATGACATTATCCGTGTGATGGGCGCAACGGATGCAAAAGGTAATCCTGCAACTATTGGAAGTGGAGGTACTTTACCTCTAATCCAAGTCAATGTTAAAGATTCTTCAGGAAATACCAGTAAGCTTCCAACAACAATTCAAGATGCTTTTGATTTACTAGGTACAGGACAGATTGGCGGTGTAGTACCTGATGCTGTGTTGTATAACTCAGACAAATCAGTTGTGAATTTAGTCGGTACTGATGGAACGATCATTCGTAACGTAAAAGGCGATGAAAATGATCTGTCCTCAGCGGTGAATTTTGGGCAATTAAAAACAGCTGTTGCGGAAGCAGGACCACAATACTTTTCAGTAAATACCACGGATATCAATAATAAAAACAATACAGGGGCAAATGGCGACAATTCTTTAGCAATTGGTCCGAGTGCCAGTACATCTTCCCTTGCAGCGGGGAGTGTTGCTTTAGGTAGTAATGTGATTGTAGCAAGAGAAAAATCAGTTGCGATTGGTGCGGGTGCGGGTTCAGTAGGGGTTTCCTCAATTTCAATCGGTGATTCTTCGATTGCCACAGGCACAAATAATATTGCGATGGGAAAAAGCGCAGAAAGCCGTGGCGAAGATAGTATTGTCATCGGGAATGGTTCTGAGGCGGATGGAACCAAGTCAAACTATGCGGTCGTTGTAGGGAGTGACGCTGAAGTTAATTCCGCAGATCAAGGGATTGCAATTGGTCGTCAAGCATTGTCTCAGGGAGATAATGCGACGGCAATTGGTTATCAGTCTAAAGCCAATGGTGCACAGAGTGTTGCATTAGGACGCTTTGCCACAGCAACTGCTGAAGACAGTATGGCCTATGGAGATAATGCTAAAGCTTCGGGTGTGAATTCGACTGCAATAGGTTCAGATGCAAACAGTACTTCTCAAGATGGTTTGGCAATAGGCTCTCAAGCAAAAAGCTATGCAGCAAAGGCCACGGCAATTGGTCAAAACGCAGAAAGTGCTGGTGAAAATGCCATAGCGTTTGGTGTCAACAGTGTAAGTCGTGCTAAAGATGCCACTGCGATAGGTAATAATGCAACTTCAAATGGAATCAATGCGATTGCACTTGGCAAACAATCCAATGCAAACGCTTTAAATTCAATTGCGGTAGGTACGGGAACCAATGCACTTCAAGAGGATGCGGTCGCAATCGGAAATAGTGCTTCGGTGAGTGCGAAAGGCGCAACTGTATTGGGTAAGTCTGCAACAGCATCACATGAAAATGCTGTGGTTTTAGGAAATAACTCAGTTTCGGCAGCTTATGTGGCAACCAAATCAGCCACAATTAATGGCAAAACCTATAATTTTGCAGGAGCTTCCGCTGCATCTTCTAGTGTAAGTGTTGGGGATGTCGGGGCTGAACGAACCATTGTCAATGTCGCTGCTGGGCGTATCAGTAGCTCAAGTACAGATGCAATCAATGGCAGTCAATTGTATCAAACCAATCAAGCCATTACCGATTTGGCAGATACACCATTAAGCTTTGCCGGAGACACTGGCGCGAAAGTAGAGCGTAAATTGGGTGAGCAATTAAAGCTCACTGGTGGAGCGACTGGGGTACTTACAGATGGCAATCTTGGGGTTGTAAGTAATGGTACAGATACTTTGCAATTAAAATTGGCCAAAGATGTCAACCTGACCGCTCAAGGAAGCTTAAGCGTCGGCACTTCCAAAATTACAGATGGGCAGGTGGAAATTAAAGACAGTGCCAATAATAGTAATATCAGCACCTCCACTCAGACAGTGATTACTGCTGGGGCAAGCAGTAATAGCATAAATGCCAATACCATTAACTTAAAAAATGCGAGCAATAATGTTGTGTTAAGTGGCACAACAGGTACTTTGACAGGACTAACCAATAAAACTTTAACTGAATCAGACTTTGCCAAAATGGGGCGTGCAGCAACAGAAGAACAGCTTAAGTTAGTCAATGAGGTGGCTGAAAATGCCAACAAAGGTTGGAATTTAACCACCAACAAAGACGCTACAGGCACTACAAATATTGCAGCCACGGATACAGTCGATTTTTCAAATAGTGATGGCAATCTAGCCATTGGTCACACTGGTGCAAATGTCGATCTAAAACTTGCAGAAATCGTTAATGTGGGCGGACTTCCAGGTGGGGCAAACATTGCCATTAATGGCAAAAATGGCACGATTACAGGATTAACCAATACCACTTTTGATCCAAGTAACTATTTATCTGGGCGCGCTGCAACTGAGGATCAATTGGCAACACCAATTACATTTGCTGGAGATAATGCTGGTGTGAATGTCGATCGTAGATTGGGGCAACGCTTGAGTATTGTCGGTGGTGAATCTGTTGCGAGTAATTTAACCGACAATAACATCGGTGTGGTTGCAGACAGTACCGACAATAAACTAACCATTAAACTCGCTAAAGATATTCAGCTCGATAGTGTAAATGCGAGTGGCACAGTGATCGATAGCAAAGGCTTAACTTTTGTAAACGCAAGTGGCGGTGCTGTGCCGAATTCACCAAGTGTGACCGTGACAGGAATCAATGCGGGGACCAATAAAGTGACCAATGTTGCATTGGGTGATATTAGTGATAGCTCTATGGATGCTGTAAATGGGAGTCAGATTAAACAGATTATCGATAAAGGATTTAGCATTAGTGCAAATGCTGACAGTGCAGCAAAAGATACGATTGGTCTCGGTGAAAATGTTGATTTTAGTGCAACCGATGGCAACATTAAAATTACCAACACAGGCAATAATGGAATTAGCTTTGGGCTTGAGCCAGTGGTCAAGATTGGACCTGCCACAGGTGGAAATCCAATAACAGTCAATGGTAATACAGGAACAATTACAGGCCTAAGCAATACAACCACATCCAGTAATGACTTTGCTACAGTCGGTCGCGCGGCCACAGAAGAACAGCTCAAACAGATGCAAACTGGGCTCAATGATGCGGGCTTTGGCTTAACGGCTGGCGACGGCAATACCATCAACAAAAAATTGGGCGAAAGTATTGAGGTTATTGGTGCCGATAGCAATATTGCCACCAAAGTCACTGGTGGCAAAGTTGAAATAGAGCTCGCCAAAAATATTGATCTGAGTAGTGCAGGCAGTTTAACGGTCGGTACCAGTAAAATTTCTGATGGTCAAGTTGAATTAAAGGATGCGGGCAAATCGAATATTAGTACGGTGAATAGTACAATTGTCAGCGATGGTAGCAATAGCAGTACGCTGGGTGCAGGAAATATCAATGTCAGTAATGGCACTTATCAAACCCAAGTTGGTCCAACACAAATTGTTGTAGGTGGTGCAAATCCTGTTAGCGTAAATGGTTCAACAGGACGGGTGAGTGGTTTAAGCAATACCACTTGGGATCCAAATGCAATTTATAATCAAAAACAAGCTGCAACCGAAGAGCAGTTAAAACAAGTCAGTGATGTGGCTCAGAATGCCAATAAAGGCTGGAACGTCAAAACAGATGCTATTTTGGGGACAACGCAAGTCAAACCAGGCGATACGGTCGATGTTGGTTTAGCAACAGGTGAAACTAATTTAAATGTCAGTGCAAAAAATGATAGTAATGGAACGACAACCATTGATTTCAGTTTAAATAAAGATCTGAATATTGATAGCGTTACTGCGGGTACAGCAACGGACTCCACTGTACTGAATAAAGATGGTATGACCGTACAAGATGGTAGCACTCAAAGTGTGATCAGTTCTGGTGTGATCAGCGTCAAAAATACGGTCAATCAAGTTGTCCTTGATGCCAATAAAGGCACTCTAGAAGGTTTAACCAATAAGACTACATCAGGTAAAGATTTTGCTACCACAGGTCGTGCAGCCACAGAGGAACAGCTTAAAGAAATCCAAACTGGACTGAATGATGCCGGTTTTGCTTTAACCGCTCAGGATGGCAATACAGTAAATAAGAAATTAGGTGAAAGCGTTGATGTAATTGGTGCTGACAGTAATATCAGTACCAAGGTTGCAGCTGGAAAAGTACAGGTTGAGTTAGCAAAAAATATTGATCTTACTTCTGCAGGAAGTTTAACGGTTGGTAAAAGCAAAATCAGCGATGGCAAAGTCGAACTGAAAGATGGTGCTAAATCGAATATCAGTACCGTCGATGGTACATTGGTGAGTGATGCAAATAAAAATAGTAGTTGGATTGGTGCAGGCAGTATCAATCTAAGCAATGGCATTTATCAAACCCAAATGGGACCAACACAAATTATTGTGGGCGGTGCAAACCCTGTAACTGTGAATGGTGTAACAGGGACTATTGGTGGGCTGACCAATAAAACATTTAATCCAAATAACTTTGTCAGTGGTCAAGCTGCGACAGAAGATCAGCTTAAAGCGGTGAGCGATCGTATTCAAACAGCAAACCAAGGTTGGAATTTGACTACCAATGGAACCAATAGTAATCCAGTAAAATCAGGCGATACGGTCGATTTTAGTAACAAAGATGGCAATATTAATATCAGTAACAATGCCAATAATGTCAGTGTCGAATTAGCCAAAGATATTCAGGTTGACAGTGTGACCGCAGGCAATACCGTAATCAATAATGATGGTCTTAGCATTACTGGCGGGCCAAGTGTGACTAAAAATGGTATTGACGCTGCGGGCAATAAAGTCACCAATGTTGCAGAGGGGAGTATTGCTCAGAGCAGTAAAGATGCGGTGAATGGAAGCCAGATTCATAATATTATTGGGGATGGTGCATTCCAAGGCGGAGATGGCAATACCATTACCAACATCGGTGGGACAGGTGCAACCAACATTAATGATGCGATTAGCTCAATCAACCAAAAAGCTGGGCAACATTCTACAGTTATTGCTGGGCAGAATATGACGGTCACTGAAACAACCAATAGCCTAGGAGGTAAGGAATATAAGGTTGCAACAGCGGATGACGTAAAATTTAACACAGTTACCGCAAATACGGTTACTGCAGATAATGTCATAGCAAACACAGTCAAAGTGGGTGATGTTGCAATAGATCAAAATGGAATAAATGCTGGGAATAAAAAAATCACCAATGTTGCAGCAGGTGAAGTATCCAGCACTTCAAAAGATGCGGTTAATGGTTCACAACTCAATACATCAAACCAATACATCACAACATCTTTAGGCGGTGGCGCAAAATATGAAAATGGTCAGTTCACTCCGCCAACCTACAATGTAAATAACGGCTCATATCATAATGTGGGTGATGCTTTAGGTGCGCTTAATCAGGCTGATATTGATTTAGGTAATAAAATTACCAATCTAGGTGATCGTTTAGAGCAAGTATTTTATGACACCAATGGTCGCATAGATGATTTAGAGAAAAGAGCCAGTGCAGGCAATGCGCAAGCACTTGCAACAGCAGGTTTACCTCAAGCTTATATTCCAGGCAAAAGTATGATGGCAATCAGTGGGGGGACTTACCGTGGAGAAAGTGGGTATGCGATCGGGATGTCATCAATTTCAGATAATGGTCGATGGGTGTTTAAGGTGAGTGGAAGTGGTAACTCGCGTGGTGATTTTGGGGGAACTGTAGGTACTGGGATCCAATGGTAGTTTAGGGAAGCTAAGGCATTTTAGCCATGTAAACAGTGTCTTAGCTTACCATTTTTTGGATTCAAATTAACGAGAACAAGAATTTATGCGAGAGTCGACATATGAAAAATTTATTAATATTGAGTTTAATTGCCGTAACATTGAGTGCTTGTGCCACAGGAACCATTATTTCTAAAGAGGGTAAAACCGAGCAAGCGAAATGGCACAAGGTGGATGATGTCATTTTAAATAAAAAAGCGGGAACATTCCCAAATGTACAGAACTTGAATCAAGTCAGAGCAGGAATGACCAAAGATCAACTTTACGCGCTGATTGGTCGACCTCAATATGAGGATGGCTGGAGAGCTAGAGAATGGAATTATTTGTTCCATTTCACGACTGCAGACCGTACCAATGACACTATTACAACCTGTCAGTTTAAAATATTATTTGACCAAGAAAAGATCGCTAGAAGCTTTTACTGGAATCCGATACAGCCTAAAGATGGCCTCTGCCCTCCCTCTCTTGAATTAAAGTAACAATCAGTGTGTAGATGATTGAAGGCTTTAAAATTGTATACTTTAAGCATTTAATTTTTTGCGTGTAGAAAAATTCAATCTCAAACAACAGTGTGTAAAGAGAAAACCCACATCGATGTGAACACTTTAAATAAGCGGTCATATCGTTGTGGCACATTTAAATCATATACGTTTTTATGATGATGTTTTAACACGCCATTGAGGATAGATCGAAAGGATATACTCCTGAAATTGTTGTATTACTTTTGGATTGTTTGAACGTTTTAAATAGTCTAAAACACGATCTAAGTAAGCCTCACTGGGTTGTATCTCAAAGCCTAAATTTTGACTTAATTGAGCATAATGTTGTTTTATAAGATTGGGATTTTCTGGGATCGCTTTAACATTGACTCGCATACCTTCAAAAATATAACGCAAACCATCAAGATTACCTTTGATTGGTACAGTACCGTGATCTTCACCCTCATACTGGACATATTTATAGTTCAGTTGAGTAAAAGGCTGTTGACTTAAATATTGATTGAACTTTTTGATACCCTTGTAATGGTTGTCTAAACTGTCTGTATTTTCACTGGCACCAACTTGGGTTAAAAATAAAGTTTTATGCTGAAAATCTTGATTGTTCGCTTCCTTAAAACGTTTCAACATGATCTCATCATCCCACCAAATACTAGGGTCATGGACAATATAGGCTTGGATATTTTGTTGACCATTGAGCATATGATTGAGTGCGGTAATACCTCCGAAAGAATGACCAATCAATATATTTAACCCATTCGTACGATATTTTTTCTCAATATCAGGCATGAGCTCAGATTCTAAAAATTTAAAAAATGCGACATTTCCACCAGTTTCACCTTCAATTACACGTCCTTCATTAATTTCAGGCTTTTGCTTGGTTGGGGTTAAGTCTCGGGCACGCTCTGTATTGACGATCCCCACAACGACCATTTCAGGAATCGAGGGATAAGGTGACTTCGATAATTTCTCGACAATTCCTGTCAAATAATGAAAGTTAGTTTCGCTATCTAATAGATAAATCACAGGATATTTTTGCTTGGGATATTTGCCATATGTCGCAGGGAGATAGATCTGGATTGGTCTTTTTTCATTTAAAACTGAGGACACGAAGTTGTGTGTTTCCCCAATACGAATGGTGTTATCAGCAAAAGTAGGTATTGAGATTTGCATGATCAACACGCCTAGCGCCAAGTAGAGAGAAGTTTTCTTCAACATGAAAAATGACCTATTCGATAACAGTGATGTGATTCCCCCAATCGAGTAAACTTATTGATTGCTCAAGTATGGGTACGGATGATTTACAGAAAAAACAGAGATTAAATTCAGTTCAGGTTTCGTTGCTGGCTGTTAGTGCTTTTAGCAGAAACAGGTGTTTTGCAGCATCTGTTTGTATTTTTATAACTGACCAAAGTCATAGAGTTGAGTACACGATTTGCTATTGGCTGAATAAGAATAGATTGGATCATAAAATTGATTTTTATAAATATGCGAATAATAATTATTATCTTTTAAGCTGGTGGTAAAAATCAATATGGATCTTTATGTTTTATAAATTTATATTGTTTTGCGCTGTCATGAACAAGTTAAAGATTATGCGTTTAAAAAAATTAGCCTTTAAGCACTATGGCTCCAATCAAAATTTCTTCAACGTATTTTTAAACCATACTCCTTAACTCATAGGCTGTATTTCTCAGTAAAGGCAAAACTTGCTGAATCAGCTGTTCTTCAGTGACACGATGTGTTTGTGCAATACAGTTTAATGCAGCGACGGCTTTGCCTTGTGCATTTAATACTGGGACTGCAATGGCAATAACCCCTAATTCATGTTGTTCTTTTGATAGACAATAATCTTGTTTTTGAATTTCTGCCAATACTTGATAAAACTGGACTTCATCTTGAATGGTATAAGCGGTGAGGCGTTTCAAACTATATTTATTTACCCAGTGTTTTTGTTCTTCTAAATTTAATGCTGCCAATAAAACCTTGCCTGTTGAGGTTGCATGTGCAGGCAAACGATTGCCCAAATGCATCCCATACGGGCTGAGGCGTAAATTATCGTGTTGAGGTAAGTAGCTTCGCGCAATCGGAACGACTTCATGTTCATCTAAAACCACCAGCGAAAAAGTCAGGCTGGTTTGTGCGCTTAACAGATTGAGAATAGGTTGCACAACTTTAGGCAGATGAGCAGAGCTTAAATAGGAGCTCGATAAGCGTAATACTTTGTGAGTTAACCAAAAGTAGTGATCATCAGTTTCTAAATAACCTAAATATTTTAAAGTTCGTAAATATCTTCGTGCCGCTGTACGGCTCAATCCTGTGCGCTCTGCAATTTGAGTCGAATTGAGTTTTTGACGATCAACTCCAAAGGCTTCAAGCAAACTTAGTCCTTTGGCGAGTCCCGCGATGTAATCGTCTTGCTTAATGGTTTCACCTGAAACTTCGTTCTCAATTAAATCGTATCTCATCGTTCATCCATTCCCGATTATAATTTTATGGCCGATATACGGTCATTGTTGCCACTATACGGCGATTATCCAGTTTTCACCATATCAAAAAGAGATCAAAAAAATTAATTTAATGGTCAGGATATGGAGAAAATGTTATGGAAAATTTGACCACACAAGTGGCGATTATTGGTTCAGGCCCAGCTGGGCTATTGCTTGGACAACTGTTGTTTAAAGCAGGTATCTCCCACGTGATCATTGAGCAACGCAGTGCTGAATATGTAGCTGCACGTATTCGAGCAGGGATACTTGAACAAGTATCGGTAGATTTATTGAAGCAAGCGGGTGTGGATGAAAATCTAAACAAGTTTGGCTTAGCGCATGATGGTATTGAAATTTTAACCAATGGCTTAAAGCATCGTGTGGATTTATCTGAGTTAACTCAGGGTAAGCAAGTTACGGTTTACGGACAAACGGAAGTCACAAAAGATTTAATGCATGCACGTGAAGCGGCAGGTTTATGCACTTACTATGAAGCAGAGAATGTGCAAATTCATGATTTTGAGCAAAACCCGTATGTTAGCTTTCAGCAAAATGGTCAATCGTACCAGCTTAGATGTGATTTTATTGCAGGCTGTGATGGCTATCATGGGGTCTGTCGTGCAAGCGTGCCACAAGATAAAATCAAAACTTTTGAAAAGATTTATCCATTCGGTTGGTTAGGTGTGCTTGCAGATGTTCCACCTGTTTCAGATGAATTGATCTATGTGCAGTCAGAACGTGGTTTTGCTTTATGTAGTATGCGTTCAAAAACCCGTAGCCGATATTATTTACAAGTTCCTGTGACGGATCATGTTGATGAGTGGTCTGACGAACGATTTTGGGATGAGTTAAAAAATCGCCTTGATGACGAAAGTCGTGAAAATTTGGTTACAGGCACTTCTATTGAAAAAAGTATTGCACCTTTACGCAGTTTTGTGACAGAGCCAATGCGATTTGGGAAACTATTTTTAGCAGGAGATGCGGCACATATCGTTCCACCGACAGGGGCAAAGGGTTTAAATTTAGCTGCATCTGATATCGCTTATTTGTCAAATGCCTTAATTGAATTTTATCTCAATGGTTCAGAACAAGGCATCGAGGAATATTCTGAAAAATGCTTAAAACGTGTGTGGAAAGCAGAACGTTTTTCATGGTGGATGACGCATTTACTACATCGTTTTGAAACGGAAAGTGAGTTTGATCATAAAATTAAGCAGGCTGAATTGAGTTATATTTTAGATTCACATGCGGGTTTAACCACATTGGCTGAAAACTATGTGGGTTTACCTTATGAAATTAAAACATTTAATGAGGTTCAGGGGAGTCGTTCTGACTTGCTTAGTCATTAATTTTTGAAAAATAGAAAGTTACCTATTTTGAGCAAGGTTTTAAATCTTAATTAAATATAGGTGGCTTTCTTTTTCTTTTTTATACAAACAACCAAAGCATCATCCACAAAGTTGGTTTATTTAATTTAGGTAGTGGGCCTAACTGGTCATAGTAGAATAAGCCTTGTATCCTAGCTGGTATCCTTTGCATTTTATTGAACTCAAGGGGACGCCAAAATGAAAAGATCAAATATAACAAGAAAACCTTTACCCAGTAGCGTTTTAGTAAATCTTGAAGCTGAAGAAAAAGTGAATAAGCAGACTAGGTATCTAAAAAAACTGGAGAATCTGCTATTTCTCGTCTTGGTTGGCATATTAACATCTGGATGTTCTGAAAAGATGTTTCAACCACCGCCACCTGATTTTTTAGAATGGATTGCTCCAAATAGCAGCATTGTTGATGTTAAGAAAAAGCTGCTTGAGTGTGGTATGCCTGAACCCTCTGGTAAGAGTCCTGAATATCAGCAACTTGGCAGGAATGCACAAGTATCAATTTCGCTTTGCATGGTACATGCGGGCTTTAGTGACAAGGACGAATATCCATTATGCAAATATGAAAAGGATAGAGTTTTACCCGTTTGCGCTTCTGGGGCAGAAATACCTACTCCTGATATTAACAGAAGATTGAATAGCCACTATTGCAGAACAAAATCGAATTATCAATATTGCAAACAAAACGCACGATTTCCTGAATTGTGCGATAAAAATGATTATGTAAACCCACGCCCAGAATGTCTTCCTTAAAGCATGCTGTTATGAGTATTCGCTATTAAAATTAAAATGGTTAAGATACTTAATACTTTCTTGTGATTACGTGGTTGAGTACGGATGGGGGAAGACAGGGATAATTAAAATTAAGGGAAGGACTGCTTAATGAGAAATCTACTTTTTCTAGCTTTGGCCAGCATATTGGTATCTGGATGTTCTGAAAAGATGTTTCAACCACCGCCACCATCATTTAAGGCATGGTCGAAACAAGGTGTAGAGCTTATTGAGGTAAAAAAGAAACTGCTGGAATGTGGTTTTGACACTCCATCAGGCTTTTTGAGCTCTCGAACCTATGATGATCTAGCGTTTGCTTCATTTTGCATGGAGGCTGCAGGCTATAAGGCGCTAGGTGGACCTGCCAGATGGTGCCATAATCATCCGGACAAGAATTTAGCAGCGTGTGCTCCAGAGGCAGAAATACCCACTCCTGATATTAACAGAAGATTGAATAGCCACTATTGCAAAACAAGCACGAATTACCAATATTGTAAGCTGAATGCACGGCATCCAGATGCTTGTGATCTGGAAGACTATAATAATCCACGCCCAGAATGTCTTCCTTAAAGCATGCTGTTATGAATATTGGCGATTAAAATTAAAATAGTTAGGAGACTTAACACTTTCTTATAATTACGTGGTTTAGTACGGATGGGGGAAGACAGGGATAATTAAAATTAAAGGAAGGACAGCTTAATGAGAAATCTATTTTTTCTAGCCTCGATTGGCCTATTAACATCTGGATGTTCTGAAAAGATGTTTCAACCACCACCACCTGATTTTTTAGAATGGATTGCTCCAAACAGTAGTATTGTTGATGTTAAGAAAAAGCTACTTGAGTGTGGTATGCCTGAACCCTCTGGGAAGAGTCGCGCATATCAGCAACTTGATAGGAATGCGCAGGTATCAATTTCGCTTTGCATGGTACATGCGGGCTTTCGTGACAAGGACGAATATCCATTATGTAAATACGAAAAAGATAGAGTTTTACCCGTTTGCGCTTCTGGGGCAGAAATACCCACTCCTGATATTCACAGGAGATTAAATAGTGAATATTGCAAAACAAGCACGAATTACCAATATTGTAAGCTGAATGCACGACATCCAGATGCTTGTGATCTGGAAGACTATAATCATCCACGCCCAGAATGTCTTCCTTAAAGCAGGATATCAGCATGATCAAATAAGTAGACTTTTGGCCTCATCTAGTGGCTGTGAGATAAAGAATGGACATATTTGTGGACATCAAATGCCAAAAATTGATCAGGCTTTTTTGAAGCTTCAAACCAAATAGATTCAAATCGAAAATTTGTTTTCATTTTATAGATGAACTTGTTAGCATCAAAGGGTATTTTTGATAGCGTGTGACAGTGAATGTCTTCAGGTCAACAAGTTTTAATTAAACTTAGAAAAATGATTATTGCTGGGGAGCTAGAGGGCGGTGCCAGAGTGGCAGAGATCCCAACGGCTGAGTTGCTTGGGGTGTCCAGACAGCCTGTGCGTATAGCATTTCGTTTGCTTGAGCAAGAAGGCTTGCTGATTAAAAATCCGACTCGAGGTTATACGGTTCGAGAAATTTCAGAAAAATTGATCAATGATGCACTTGAAGTGCGTGGCATCCTTGAAGGACTGGCTGCTAAAACCATTGCAGAACAAGGTTTGACGGAAGAACAGAAAAAAACACTACAAAATTGCATTG
Source organism: Acinetobacter sp. CE-15 (assembly GCF_051059255.1). Classification (NCBI taxonomy): domain Bacteria; kingdom Pseudomonadati; phylum Pseudomonadota; class Gammaproteobacteria; order Moraxellales; family Moraxellaceae; genus Acinetobacter; species Acinetobacter sp. CE-15. The sequence goes on from NZ_CP192737.1 coordinate 1,005,506, forward strand.
TCGAAACTGAAAAACTTTTTGATGGAAAAACTGAGTTTGGTGATCATGAGCTGGAACGTTATCATCACTTTAATGTGATTTTTCACGATACCATTATTCAAGGCGCGCAAAATGTTGCATTGATCCAAGCCTTAGCCAAAAACAATCAATTGCCCATGGCCTCGGCCCAAGCCATTACCTATGACCAAACTCAAGCACTTTCAGAATATCGTCGCTTACATTATGCCCATCTACAACACTGTTCAATTTACGATGCTTTAATGCATAGACAAGCTGGGCGTGCTGAAACATTGATGCGGGAACATAGTAGTGTTGTGGTTTTGGGCGAGACCTTAAGAAACGTGTTGTCTCAATAAAACCGAAAAGAAATATCAACAGACCCTAAGCAGCTCTTTTAATCGAATCAAAGGGCTGTTTTTCATTAGAATTCAATCAGCAAATTTGTAGATTTTGCTCGAGAACAGCAGGGGGTAAACTGGTTATTTAATGCATGTTCTTCGTCAGTCATAAATACATCACGGTGATCTGGAATTCCTGCAAGCACACGCGTGATACAGGTTCCGCAAATACCTTGTTCACAAGAAACAGGGACATCAAAACCATTTTCAATTAAGGCTTGGGTTGCTGTTTGATGAGGCTGTACTTCGATTCGACGGTCACTGCCTTTGATTTCAATGGTAAAAGCCGCATTGTTAGATGCCCCTGACTTTTGTGCGACAAAGTGTTCTTGATGTAGCTGCTCTGTCTGCCAGCCCATGTGTTGAGCTGACTCCATCACAAATGCCATAAAACCTGCTGGCCCACAAACATATAAATGTCTATCGGATGCGTTCTGCTCCAAGACGGACGACATATCACATTGAGTTTCTGGTTGATCTTGAATATGAAAATGAATCTGACCTGTAAAGTGTTCGGTTAAATTTCCATAGAAAGCAATCATTTCATGACTACGTACAAAATAATGCAGCTCAAATGGGATCCGCTGAGCTTTAAGTCGATATGCCATTGAAAGAATCGGGGTAATGCCGATACCGCCTGCAAATAAGATTGCCTTTTGGGTATGAGGATGAATTTCAAATAAGTTACGTGGTGCGCCAATACGTAATTGATCACCTTCACGGTACTCGGTATGCATGCAACGAGAACCCCCTCTGGAATGCTCATCATGCAAAACACCAATCACATAACGATGTTTTTCACTACAACAGTTTGAAAGTGAGTATTGGCGTGTTAAGCCATTTTTGAGATGTACATCAATATGCGCGCCTGCCTCAAAGCTTGGAAGGGCAGAACCATTGCTTGAAATCAATTCAAAGGCTCGAATTGATGGAGTAAGCTGGTGAATTTTACCAATAATAACGTCCATGTGTATTCTCCTTTAAATCACCCGAATATTTGGAAACTTATGTTTTGTTGTTTCAGGCGTGAGCGTACTTTCTTGTGCCAGTAATCGCTCAATCACTTTACGTGACTGTACGCCACCAGCATCGATATTTAGCATCAGTAACTGGCGATGGGGATTTCGTAAAATATTTTGTTGCTGTTGTTCCAGCATTTCTAAATCTTCGGTAAAGATTTTGCCTTGACCTTCGCGGATGAGATCAGTGAGGGTCGGGTTATCTTGTTGGAAATTACGTGCCATTCCCCAAAAATACCAATGTGAGGTTTCTGTTTCAGGGCTAATAAAATCAACCACGATCGATGACACTTTTTTATCTTTAGGGGCATGATATCCGCCATGACCAGCATGAGCGACACCCACTTCAATATGTACATTACTTGGTGCAACGAAGTGGCAGCGTTGCCAACGATCTACGGCAACATCATCTGCTAAGTTATTACAACGAAGTGCCATTTGCCAAAATGGGGGAGCGATGACATTTTCGATATAACGTTCAGTAATGACATGGTCACTATCGACCTTGGTGACAGGAAGGGCTTCATCAATTTCTTTTTGCCCAATACTGCTCGAATGGACATAGGTTTCATGGGTCAAATCCATAAGGTTGTCAACCATCAAACGATAATCACAATGGATATGGAATAAACCACCGCCATAGCTCCACTCAGGATGATCTGCCCATTCTAGTGTTGGGAGTTTGGACTCATCAGCCAAAGTTTGATCTCCAGGCCAAACCCAAATAAAGCCAAACTTTTCTATGGCTGCATAGGCTTTATTGCAGGGGAAACCGTTTACACGTTGAGCTGGCATAGAAATGGTTTTTCCCTCGCATCCCATGACTAAACCATGATAACCACAAACTAAATTGCCATCTTCTACATAGCCTAATGATAATGGGGCGCCACGATGTGGACAAAAATCTTCAACAGCAGCGACTTTATTTTCTTTGCCGCGATAGAAAACAATTTTTTCACCACAGATGGTGCGACCAAGCGGCTTGTCTTGGATATCTTCAGGATAGCAAGCAACATACCATGCATTTTTTATAAACATTTGTGATGACTCCTTATCACTTGTTGGATCCAATTTATATCAACGCAAGTAAACGGTCAATCGATAAAATGATCATTTTTGATCATTGAAGTCTTTGATTTAGGCTCGTTTGTTTTGTGTTTATCGGTATTTTACTGTTTTTATTTAAAAAATATCTCTACGATATTTATGTGGTTATTTGTGCTTTTATTTATATTCTGGATCCAATTTGTATTTTTGTTGAATACCTATCACGTTGCGAAAACTGGAATATTTAAAAATAAGGGGGTGGGCTTTTTTAATATCCTGAATAAGGTCACTGACTTAGAAGAGGTTAAATGAACCAAATGGATCCATTTTAGTGTAATTTTCAAATATGTATATTCGTTTTTAATTCTTTTAATTTAAATATATTGAGTTAAATCATGTGTTTTATAGGTTTTAATCTAACTTTGTAAATATTTTTTAATAATACTATTGATTTTTTGGATCCAATTAATCAAGATGAAATAGAGCAGGACGCTCCAAAAAAATATTCTTGTTCAAAAACGAGTTTTAAAAATTAAATTATTCCTCTAGGTAATTATGGATACGGATATGCATAACCACCCAACGACGCAGCACAGCAATGTCGTGTGTATATCCTATCCAGATTGGGAGATACACAAATGGAAAGAGATGTGCTTGGTGAGATAAGTCAAAATAAGATGAGCCGCTATCAATGGTTTGTGATTTTGATTTGTGTTTTCCTCAATATTATTGATGGTTTTGATGTCATGGTCATGGCATTTACTGCACCTTCAGTTTCAGCGGATTGGTCGCTTTCTGGTGCTCAAATCGGTTTGTTATTAAGTGCTGGTCTATTTGGTATGGCTGCTGGTTCGATTTTTCTGGCACCACTTGCCGATAAAATTGGTCGCCGTTTACTGATCTTAATTTGTTTGGTGATTGCTGGAATCAGCATGCTGGCATGTGCTTTTGTCAATAGTCATAGCATGTTGGCCATGCTTCGTTTTGTCACAGGGATTGGGGTTGGCGGTATTCTTGCCAGTAGCAATGTTTTGGCCAGTGAATATGCCAATACGCGCTGGAGAAGTTTTGCGGTAAGTTTAATGTCTACAGGATATGGGATTGGTGCCACACTTGGTGGGATATTGTCACTGACACTGATTGAACATTTAGGCTGGCGCTCGATTTTCCTTGCAGGTGGGATCACAACCATTGCAATGCTGTTGGTGAGTATATGGTTATTGCCTGAGTCCTTAGATTATTTGTTGGCAAAAAGACCACAACAAGCGCTAGCGCGAATGAACTCAGTATTACAGCGTATGGACTTAAATCATCTAGATGCCTTACCTGATTATGCAAAAAGTGATGCAAAGGGTGGCGGAGATTTTGCCAAATTATTTGGTGGGCAGCAGGGCTTTCAAACATTGTGTCTATGGGGTGCTTTCTTTCTCGTAATGTTTGGCTTCTATTTTGTAATGAGTTGGACACCGAAAATTTTAATTTCAATGGGAATGTCGGCTGAACAAGGGGTTACCACAGGTATTTTAATTAGTATTGGCGGGATCTTTGGTGCAGCAATTATTGGTTTGCTAGCATCCCGTATCAAAATCTTCTATGCCTTAAGTCTATTTCTAGGACTAACTGCCGCATGTGTGTTTTTATTCGTGGCTGTCTCGGCCCAAGTGAGCGTGGCATTGATTGTTGGCCTATTACTTGGAACGCTGATTAATGGCTGTATTGCAGGTTTATATTCTATTTCACCTACAATTTACGACGCCGATATTCGTAGCCGTGGCGTAGGCTATGCCATCGGTTTTGGACGTATTGGTGCCATTTTATCGCCAACAATTGCAGGCGTTTTTTTAGATAAAGGTTTAGCGCCAGCCACACTTTATGCATATTACGGGGTGGTATTTATTTTGGCAATTGTGCTTATTTTAATGTTGGGTAATGCATTTTATCGACATAAAAATGAAGCAGCCTATACGCTTAAAACAACAACTTAATCCTCTAAAAATTGAATAGTTGAGATAAAAAAATGAAAAAAACATCCTTGTGGGTGTGGGTATACTTTTGCCCATTATTTAGTGCCCTGGCGCATGCCGATTTAGTGACAGACAGTAGTGCAGAGCTAACGCTTAGAAATTTTTACTTTGACCGAGACTATAAACAAGATCCATATCCTTATACTGCTGCGCGCGATTGGGCACAAGGTATTATCTTTAATGGTCAATCGGGCTATACCGATGGAACAGTTGGTTTTGGTGTTGATGTATTGGCAATGGCTGGATTTAACTTAATTGGAGATCGAGCCGATGACTATGCACGGAGTAACTTATTACCTGTAAATGCAGATAATTCACGAGATGATTATTATGGGAAAATAGGGCTGACTGGCAAAGCAAAATTTAAGAAAAATGAGCTTTTTGTGGGAGATTTGGTTCCACGATTGCCCACGATTTTTTCTTCACCTGCGCGTTTGTTCCCTCAAACTTATCGAGGTGCTCGGTTTGTTTCCAATGAAATTCCAAAGTTACAATTGGAAGGTTTTTACGTAGACCAAGTGCGACAGCGTGATTCGATTCATTATAGTGATGTCGGTACGGACAATATCAATCGCCGTTTTGATCAATCAGCAACAACAGATTACTTCTATAGTTTTGGTGGCGCTTATCAACTCAATGATGCATATCGAATCCGTGCTTATCATGCTGAACTGCATGATATCTACCAACAGCAATTTTTAGGTTTCAATGGTAAACAGCCTTTAAATGAACAGTTAACTTTTTTAAGTGATGTACGATTTTTCAATAGTCAGGAGGCAGGTAGACAAAAAATCGGTCATGTAGATAATCAGCATTTAAGTGGATTATTTGGCTTAAATTATCAAAACCATACCCTGTCTTTGGGTTATATGCAGGCCTTTGGTTCGACAGGCTTACCATTTTTATCGGGAACAGAAAGTCCAGTGGTGCTTGATTTTATGAGCTCGGATTATTCCAATAAAGACGAGAAAGTCTATTCACTGCGTTATGAATATGATTTTAAAAATGTAAAATTAGCTGATATTTCTCTCAATGGACTGCGTTTTATGACCCGCTATGCCAAAGGGCAAGATATTGATTTACTTAGTTATGGCGATAAACGTTTTAAAGAAGAATCGATGGAGCTAGATTTAGCTTATAAAATCCCAGAAGGGAAGTTAAAAGGTTTAGGCATGCGAGCACGTTTTTCTTATTACCGAAATGATATGCCAACCAATATGGTCTTTCATTCAGCCAATGAAACTCGTTTAAATATAGATTATAGCTTTAAGTTCTAAGGGTTCTGTATTACAAAACGGTTCTTTGATTTAAAGAACCGTTTTAAAATTCAGTTTAATGGTGAAGAGTGTGGGTTTAACTAAATTGTGATGAAAAGTATTTTATTAGTTCTAATACATTCATTTTTGGTCTTTATAAATCCAGCAAGTTTAAACTTTCAACAATACTAATCATGACATCGGCACAATCTTGACGAGCAAACCTTGCTTTAGCGTATTCTTCTGAATGATAACAAGCTTGTGCTGTTTCTAAATCAGCAAATTCAATAATGACATGGCGTTCATAAGATTTTCCTTCCATGCAAATAGAATTTCCACCTCTTGCAAGAAATTTTGCATTATATTTTTCAAACGCTAAGGGGGCTAAAGCCATGTATTGTTTATATTGTTCTAAATTATGAATCGTTACGTGCGCAATCCAGTATGCAGACATGGCTTTAATCCTTTAATTTCTTAAACCTTTATGTATTTAAAATATTCTTTGCAATCGAAGCAGCTTCAGCAATATGGGCAGCAACAGCTTGTTTGGCTTTTTCAGCATCTTGGTCTAAATAAATTGCTTCGCATATATTTTTGATTCGTTGAAAACCTGAAACTTCGCGTTTAGTTGAATTCATTGTCATTGCGCGAAGTCGACTAATACGACCATTTAAGCGTTGTACCACTTCCAAGGCGATATGATGTTTTGCTGTGGTAAAAATCGTTTCATAGAGTTTTGATGAGACTGAAATAATCAAATTAATGTCGTCTATAGCAAAAGCGTGTTCAAGCTCTATCACTAAAGCTTTTAAAGTTTCGGTGGTTTGAGAGGTGAGATTCCGAGTGCAATCAGCAACCGCACTTTGTTCAAGCAATAGTCGAATTTCATAAATCTGTGATGCAATTTCCCAGTTCAGCAAAGAAACAATTGGCCCTTTATTTGGCAAAATCTCAACCAAGCCTTCAGCTTCTAAATAACGAATGACCTCCCGTACAACAGAGCGACTCACACCCAGTTCTTCACATAAGCTTCTTTCAACCAGTCTTTTTCCAGAAGGAAAATAGCCAGTAATGATGGCATTGCGAACTTTGTCTAAACATAGCTCACGCAAGGTCACGGGTGGATTTTCAATTTTAAGATTCATAGAGGTTTAATCATTCCTGATTTTGCGAATACACAATTTCGTTACAAGTTCCTTGCTTAAAAATAGCATAGCAAACTATTGCATTTTTTGCATTATGTATTATGGTATACCATAATACGGACTACAAAATTAATTAACCAGCAAGGAAGAAAAATGAATCTGATACGTAAAACGGTGCTTCATGTCGAAACCACATATATCGATGGTGTTAAGGATGCACCTATACCCTTAAAAATGGTTGCAGCAGCAGCTGTGATTCAAAACCCGTGGGCAGGGCAAGGTTATGTTGAAAATCTTTCCCCAGAAATTCGTCGTATTGCACCAGTACTGAGTGAGCATTTAACCAAGCTTATTTTGGATGAAGTCGGTTCTGGTGAAGCAGTACAAGCATTTGGTAAGAGTGCAGTGGTGGGTTTAAACGGTGAGCTTGAACATGCATCAGCCCTAATTCATACCCTACATTTTGGAAATACTTATCGTAGTGCGGTCGGGGCAAAATCATATCTTGCATTTAACAACACTCGTGGCCCTGCAAATGCACCGATTTTAATTCCAATGATGGATAAAAATGATGAAGGGCGCCGTTCTCATTATTTAACCTTACAGTTTGCTATTCCAGATGCGCCAGCTGCTGATGAGTTAGTCATTGTGATTGGTGCTGCAACAGGTGGTCGTCCACATCATCGTATTGGGGATCGTTATCAAGATTTGGAAGAGTTAGGTCATGATCTCAAAAACCCTGCAGCTGTCAAATAATCGCCTTGCTCACTATTTTGAGCAGGGTCAAGGAGAACCTTTAGTTCTGATTCATGGTGTTGGAATGCAAGCCGAGGCATGGTATCCGCAAATTGAGTTCTTCTCAAAAGCTTATCGCGTGATCTCAGTGGATATGCCCGGGCATGGGAAAAGTACACCGTTAGCCCATGATGCATCGTTACAGGCCTTTGTGGATTGGATGATTGAGTTTCTGACAAAACTGAATATTGGAGCTGTCAATTTGGCTGGGCATTCAATGGGTTCGCTGATTACAACAGGTGTAAGTGCAACTTGTCCAAATTTGGTGAAACGTATGGCGGTATTGAATGGTGTTTATAAACGTTCAGAAAAAGCCAAGAATGCAGTGCTTCACCGCGCTGAAGCGATAAAAGCAGGTCAGCTTGATATAGAAACACCACTACAACGTTGGTTTGGTGACAGTGAGGCAGAGCGCCAAGCTGCATTAAAAGTGAAATCTTGGTTAAAGGCGGTCGATCTGTCAGGCTATGCAACTGCTTATTCAGCCTTTGCTCGAGGTGATTCAATTTATGCCAATGCCTGGTCAAAAATCACCTGTCCAGCTTTGATTCTCACGGGGACTGGTGATCCTAACTCTACAGCAGAAATGGCAATACAAATGGCCAGCCAAGCTCAAAATGCCAAGGCTATTGTGATTGAAAATGAAAGACATATGGTGAATTTAACTGCACCAGATAAAGTGAATAATGCAATGCAAGCATGGTTGGAAACCAGCGTCTAAATTGCTTGATAAAGGAATATAGCAATGAGTGAAATGGATACAATAAATAAAATACGGGAACTACGTGATGCTTTTGGATCATTTATGACAGGCGTGACCATAGTAACCACCTGTAAGGACGATGGAACACCATTAGGCTTTACAGCGAACTCTTTTGCTTCGGTGTCTTTGGACCCAGCTTTGCTTTTGGTTAGCATTGCCAAGACATCGAGCAATTATGATTATTTTGCACAGGCAACACATTTTGCCATCAATATTTTGGCAGAAGAACAAAAAGATATTTCCAATACCTTTGCTCGACCAAGTGATGATCGTTTTGCAAATTTGGATTGGCGCAAAAGTAATTGCCAAAATCCGATTATTGACCAAGTGAGTGCATGGTTTGACTGTACCACTTACCAAGTTGTTGATGCAGGAGATCATGCTGTATTGATCGGTAAGGTAGAAGGTTTTACTTCAACTGGTTTTGCCGGGCTGGGTTATTACCGTGGTGCTTATTTTACCCCCGCTAAATCATCGACGGATGTGATCTCTAGCATAAAGGTCATGATGATGGCATTAATCGGTCATGAAAACCAAATCTTGCTTGAGCAAACCTCGGAGCAAAAATGGACATTGCCACATTTGCTTGTAGATAAAGACGGTGCAGAAAAAGCACTGGAGAAAATCTTTGCGGTTTACCAGCCTGAAGCTTCGCCAAGCTTTATTTATTCTGTCTACGACGATATCACCACACAACAACAATATATTGCTTTTTTATGTAATACCCCAATTCCTGAAGCCCACAAAGGTCAATTTGTCGATTTAAATGACCTTGAACAACTCACTTTTGTCGATAGTGCTTTGGAAAGTATGTTAATGCGCTATCGCAAAGAAAATTATCTTAAAACTTATGGGGTTTATTACGGGAATCAAACCACTGGGACGGTTCGTCAAATTGTTAAAGAGGAAGTTTAACTATGCGTTTTTCATTATTTGTACACATGGAACGTGTTTCTGATCAAGAAACACATAAGCAACTTTATGATGAAATGATTGAGCTTTGCCAGATTGCTGATCGGGGTGGAATGCATGCGATTTGGATGGGTGAACATCATGCGATGAATTTTACCATAGCACCCAATCCATTTATTAATTTGGTTGACCTTGCCAACAAGACTCAGAATGTTCGCTTAGGCACAGGTACCGTAGTTGCACCGTTTTGGCATCCGATAAAGTTGGCAGGTGAAGCTGCCATGGCTGACATCATTTGCAATGGTCGTTTAGATATTGGCATAGCGCGAGGCGCATATTCATTTGAATATGAGCGTATGGTACCGGGGATGGATGCATGGAGTGCAGGTCAGCGGTTACGCGAAATGATTCCTGCAATTAAAAACCTATGGAAAGGCGATTATGAGCATAAGGGTGAGTTTTGGCAGTTCCCGAAAACCACCGCTTCACCACAACCTTTACAACAGCCACATCCATCGATTTGGGTTGCTGCTCGTGATCCCAATAGCCATGAGTTTGCAGTGCAAAATGGCTGTAATGTACAGGTTACACCTTTGCACTTATGTGATGAGGAAGTCGAAAAGTTGATGGGGCATTTCAATACGGCTTGTGAAAAGTTTGCTGATGTAGCTCGTCCTGAAATTATGTTACTACGGCATACCTACGTTGCTGACAGTGAGCAAGATGCACAGCTTGCAGCAGATGAAATGAATACATTCTATAATTATTTTGGGGCGTGGTTTAAAAATGAGCGGGAAATTACCCAAGGGCTTATTGCACCACTGAGTCAAGAAGAAATCGCACAACATCCATTTTATACAGCTGAAGCCATGCGTAAAAATAACGTCATTGGTCAGGCACAGGAAGTCATTGATCGTCTGAAAGTCTATGAGGCGATGGGGTATAACGAATATTCCTTCTGGATCGATACAGGAATGAGCTTTGAACGTAAAAAAGCCTCATTAGAACGTATGATTAATGAAGTGATGCCAGCATTTGCATAGGAGAGAAGAGTATGGCTTCTCCATTTCAGTTATATATTAATGGTCAATTTGAGAATGGTGCTGCGCAATTTGACAGTATCAATCCAGCAACTGGGCTGGTTTGGGCAAAAATGCCAGAAGCTCGAACAGCTGAGGTTAATCGTGCGGTTTCTGCGGCATCTCAGGCTTTACAAAACGCGGCATGGTCAGGTTTAACCGCTTCGCAACGTGGAAAATTGCTTTATAAACTTGCGGATTTAATAGAAAAAGCTGCACCGCAACTGGCACAGTATGAAACGTATGACACTGGTAAAATCATTCGTGAAACCTCAAGCCAAATTGCTTATGTGGCTGAGTATTATCGTTATTACGCAGGTATTGCAGACAAGCTAGAAGGTCGCTATTTACCGATTGATAAGCAAGACATGCAAGCTTGGACTATTCGTGAACCTGTGGGTGTAGTCGCTGCGATTGTGCCATGGAACAGTCAATTATTTTTATCCGCTGTCAAAGTCGGTCCTGCTTTAGCGGCAGGCTGTACGGTTGTGTTAAAAGCCTCAGAGCAAGGGCCTGCACCATTACTGGCATTTGCTCGCTTGGTTCATGACGCTGGTTTTCCAGCAGGTGTCGTGAATGTGATTACGGGTTTTGCAACTGAATGTGGAGCGGTTTTAACGCGTCATTCTGGCGTTGCGCATGTGGCATTCACTGGTGGACCTGAAACAGCACGACACATCGTACGTCATTCTGCTGAAAATCTTGCCAAAGTATCGCTTGAACTGGGTGGAAAATCGCCATTTATTGTTTTTGCAGATGCTGATTTACAAAGTGCTGTAAATGCCCAAGTCGCTGCGATTTTTGCCGCAACGGGGCAAAGTTGTGTTGCAGGTTCACGCTTACTGATCGAAGAAAGTATTAAAGATGAGTTTCTTCAACGTTTGGTTGAGCGGGTTCAACGGATCAAAATTGGTTTGCCGTATGATATGGCAACGGAATTTGGTCCACTGTGTACTTTAGGTCAACGCCAGAAGATTGAGCAAGTGGTGGCAAGTTCAATTCAGCAGGGTGCACAACTACTCACAGGTGGACAAGCCATTGATCGTGCAGGATATTACTATCCACCTACAATTCTAGATTGTAGTGATGCTCCGCAGGCCGATTGTGTCATGACAGAATTGTTTGGCCCTGTATTGTCGGTGGTTAGTTTTCGCACTGAAGCGGAAGCAATTCAAACAGCCAATCATACTACGTATGGACTTGCCGCTGGGATATTTACCCATAACTTAAGTCGTGCTCATCGGATGACCAAAGCGATTCGGTCAGGCATTGTTTGGTTGAATACCTATCGGGCAGTTTCACCACTCGCACCCTTTGGTGGTCATGGTTTATCTGGTCATGGTCGTGAAGGTGGTTTTGAGGCGGTATTCGATTACACCACGACAAAAACCGTTTGGTTACGTACTTCAGATGAACCTATTGATGATCCTTTTGTGATGCGATAAATCTTAAAAGGTCTGATTTAGAAATTTTAACTTCAAGGATGAAAATATATGCACAACACTGAAATTCCATAAATTTTACTTGCGGTTTAAAAATACCTTTTGTTGAGCTTTTAAAAAGCCTCAACTGGAGCATTTTTATCTTTTTTTAATGATTGATTAAAACTGCTGAAAATCAATGTACAGAATAAGAGCAATAAAGGTCAGGTCATCTCGCTATGGTGCTGACAAGGCAGGTTGTGAAACCTAGGTTTATGCTCACAAATAAATTGATATTGAGGAAAATGAATTCCTCAAAGAGAGATTAAGGATATGAATCAAAATGAAAAAAATGCTTTTGTGATAGAAAGCCATTCAATTGACTATGTCGATCCATCAGAACGCCATGGAAAAGTTCGGGATCTTTTTACCTTGTGGTTTTGTACCAATATCGCACCCTTAGCGGTGATTACCGGTGCAATGTCAATGTTAACGTTTAATCTGAATTTGGTCAGCGCTTTAATTGCAATTTGTGCTGGGCATTTCTTTGGGGCCGCAATTTTGGCATTGACTTCAGCTCAAGGACCACAAGTGGGTATTCCGCAAATGATTCAGAGCCGCGCACAGTTTGGGCGTTATGGTGCATTGTTGGTTGTATTATTTACCACCCTGATTTATTTGGGGTTCTTTATTTCAAATATTATTTTATCTGGCAAAACTTTACATACCGTTGTACCTGCAATACCTGTACCGATGGCCACGGTGATTGGGGCAATTGCTGCAACCACGATTGGTATAGTGGGTTATCACCTTATTCATAAGTTCAATAAGATTGGCACGTGGTTTATGGGAGGCGCATTATTAATTGGTCTGATGATTATGCTTCCACATATCAATGCAGATGTCTTGGCAAAAGGTGCTTTTAATATGAAAGGCTGGTTTGCCATGTTTGGTTTATGCGCCGTTTGGCAAATTAGTTTTTCACCCTATACCTCGGACTATTCAAGATATTTACCTAAAAGTATTGGGATTTTTAAGCCTTTTATTTTTACCTATTGGGGCGCATCTCTAGGAACGATTTTTGCCATGGTATTTGGCACAGTGGCAGTCAGTATCGGTTCTACTACAGATGCAATGGAAGCGGTCAAATCGGGGACAGGATTGTTTGGCTATGCACTGATGATTTTATTCCTCTGTAATATTATTGGTCACAATGCCATGAATTTATATGGTGCGGTCTTATCTTGTATTACATCGATTCAAACCTTTGCCGGTCAATGGATACCAAGTAAAAATATTCGTGTGGCTTTATCTATTGCGGTACTTGTTCTCGCTACATTTACTGCGCTCTGGGCATCTAGTAACTTTATTAGTTTCTTCCTCAATGTGGTTTTTGCCTTGCTATTTATCTTGGTGCCGTGGGTATCGATTAACTTGTTGGATTTCTATGTGGTGAATAAGAAATCCTATGATATTCACTCTATTTTTGCTCAAGATGGTGGCATTTACGGCAAGTTTAATGCAAAAGCTTTGACCGCCTATTTTATTGGGATTGCAATTCAAATCCCATTCCTGACCAATGCATTTTTTACAGGACCTTTCGCCAACGTTATTCCAGATGTTGATGTGTCATGGGTGATAGGTTTAGTGGTTAGTTTTGTTGTGTATTACCTATTTAATCTTGGAAAGATTAAAGGGGGATTAGAAAGGAATCTGCAAAATGAAAAAAAATAATTTACAACTGATCGTTGCTTCAATTCTCGTTGCTTTTATTTCGCCAAGCTATGCAGGAATCAGTTTTGGTGATCGTAATAGTGAAACTGGTCAGCTCACGGTATCTGGTTATGTGCGAGGTAATTACCAACTTAAGCAGTATGGTGAAAATGCAGATGATCAAAAAATTCGTTTTGATGCAGCACAACTCAAACTAGATTATGAGCGCGGTGATCTGTTTGGGCGTGCTGAGTATAGATGTTATCAATATGAACGGCTGTGTGACTTTTCGACCATGATTGATGCTTATGTGGGATACCGTCTCAATAAAACCGATCAGCTTGTAGTTGGGATGCAACCGATTCCATTTGGTCCAGGACGTTTCTGGGGCAATAGTCTATTTGGTAGTATCAATACCACTGCTGGGTTGGAAGATGTGCATAATGTTGGTGTGAATTATCATGCTGAATTGCCGACAGCAACCAAGTTTGATTTAGGTTATTTTACTATAGATGGTGGTCATTATTCAGGAACATATACACCTAATTCAGGGCGTTATACTGCGAATTATGTGCGTTCAGATGATGAGTCACAAACCAATTTACAGGAAAAAAATATGTGGGTTGGGCGTATTACGCAGGATATACCTTTGGCTGTTGAGGGGTTGGATACGCAGATCGGTGCATCATACTGGATCTCAGAAATTGACAATAAAAAGACCAATCAAACAGGTCGTCGTAAAGCGTGGTCAGTATTTAGCAAACTCAATTATGGTGCTTTAGGGCTGACATTAACAGGAGGTGAAAATGACATCAGCAATAAAGATCTGAATCACCCTGATACCTCGTTGATGGGATCGTATGACAGTGAATATGCTGTTGCCAATAAAGCAACTTATTATACCGCTGACCTTGGATATACCTTTAAAGATGTTCAACAGATTGGCAATATTACCCCTTATTTTATGCACAGCCGTTACAACAAAGATCTGTCAGGATCACAAGATTCTACGCGTAATATTTTAGGTGTCTCCATTGATCATAAACAGCTTTCTTTGCTTGCTGAATATATCGTGAGTAAAAATGATCCATTTATTGGCGGTAATATTTCATCACTGGCGCAGGGTGATGATAACAAATGGAATAAGTTGTTGAATTTGACTTTATTCTATTATTTCTAAAACAAAGCAAATCACATTCGGGCAACCGAAAATTTTTTTCACGATTCTTTTGGTATGCCATCATACAGGATGATGAGAGATAGATCATTGATCGACTGATTTGATGATCTATTTCCCCATACCAGAGTCTAACAAGGATAATTTGTATGCAACTTAATGCAATGCCACTTTTCCATCAACAGGCTTTCGTTGCTGGTCAATGGTGTGATGCCGATAGTCATCAAAGCGCTGATATTTATAACCCAGCAACACAAGAAATAATTGGAAGCGTGCCAAATATGGGCAAGGCAGAATCTGAACGGGCGATTAAAGCTGCTGTTACAGGTTGGGCAGCGTGGAAAAACAAGACCGCAAAAGATCGTTCAATCATTTTAAAAAAATGGTTTGAATTGATGATTGAAAAGGCGGATGAGCTGGCATTTATTTTAACCAGTGAACAAGGCAAACCTTTAGCGGAGGCGAGAGGAGAAATTTTATATGCCGCCAGTTTTGTCGAGTGGTTTGCTGAAGAAGCGAAGCGTGTGTATGGCGATGTTATTCCAAGTCCTTATACCGATGCACGTATTGTTGTACAGAAACAAGCAATTGGTGTTGTCGCAGCAATTACGCCTTGGAATTTCCCAGCTGCAATGATTACCCGTAAAGTTGCACCAGCATTGGCAGCGGGTTGTCCGTGTATCGTGAAGCCCGCACCTGAAACGCCATTTACAGCTTTAGCTTTGGTGGATTTGGCCGTTCAGGCGGGAGTGCCTGCTGATATTTTCAGTGTGATTACTGGTGATGCGGTAAGTATTGGCGATGCAATTTTTGAAAGTCATGAGGTGCGTAAGTTTACTTTTACTGGTTCTACCCCTGTGGGAAAACTGCTTTATCAACGTTCAGCACAGACCTTAAAGAAAGTATCTCTTGAATTAGGGGGAAATGCGCCATTTATTGTTTTTGATGATGCCGATTTAGATGCAGCGGTCGAAGGTGCACTGATTGCAAAGTATCGTAATGCAGGTCAAACCTGTGTTTGTGTCAATCGTTTTCTGGTACAAGCTGGGATTTACCACAAATTTATTGCCGCATTAAGTGAGAAGGTGAACGCTTTAAAAATTGGCAATGGTTTAGATCAAGGGATTGAAATTGGCCCCTTAATTAATAGCAATGCTGTTAAAAAAGTCGAAGCGCATGTTGCAGATGCATTAGCCAAATCGGCACGTTTGGTTACAGGCGGTAAACGACATCATGCAGGCGAATTGTTTTATCACCCCACCATTATTGCTGATGTCAATGCAGACATGGATGTTGCCACACAAGAAACATTTGGTCCTCTTGCCGCCGTATTTAAATTTGAAACCGAACAACAAGCCGTAGACATGGCAAATGCCACGGAATTTGGTTTAGCTGCATATTGCTATACCAAAGATTTAGGACGGGCTTGGCGCATGAGTGAACAGCTTGAATATGGCATGGTTGGAATCAATAAGGGGCTCATCTCAAATGAAGTTGCTCCTTTTGGCGGAATGAAGCAGTCAGGTTTAGGCCGTGAGGGATCTAAATATGGAATTGAGGATTATCTTGAAATCAAATACACCTTATTTGGAGGATTAAGCACATGAGCAATGACAAATTTGAAAAAGGCCTCGCAATTCGTAAACAAGTGTTGGGTGAGGCCTATGTAAATCACTCTATGAACGATGCCGATGATTTTAATTTACCTTTACAAGAGCTGGTTACGGAATATTGCTGGGGTGCAGTTTGGGGGCGTGAAGTGTTGAGTAAGCCTGAACGTAGTTTGATTAATCTTGCGATGATTTCTGCGCTTAATCGTCCACATGAATTAAAATTACATGTTAAAGGTGCATTGAGAAATGGTTTATCTAAAACTCAAATTCGTGAAGTACTTTTGCAAGTTGCTATTTACTGTGGTGTACCTGCGGCAGTCGATAGTTTTCGTATTGCAAAAGAGGCAATTTTAGAATATGAACAAGAACGTAATGAATAAAACGTTATCGGTTATGCGAATGTCCTCTTCTCAGTGAATGTTATTTGTATAAAAAATCTATGTTTCGTCAGAGTGGATCAAGGATATCTTTCTGACGATTTTTAAGTATGTGAATATAAACCCATTTAAAAGCAGAAGGTACTCGATTTATAAATGAGTACAGCATTGATTTGATTATGGTTTGTTAGCAAGTCATTTTAGTCCTGACTCATGGTTTGATTTTTGAGCCATAGACTAAAGGCCTCAATTTTTGGCCAGTGGCGATCTTTCAGTGAAGTGATATAGTAATGTTGCTCGCAGAGTAAAAACTGATCAGGGAATGGTGCGATTAGTTCGCCTTTTTTAATGGCTTTTTCAACCAATCGTTTTCTCCCCATTGTCACTCCAAGGTTATTTTTGGCAGCAATTGAGGCGAGATCTGATCGATTGAAGTAAAGCGCTGAAGGGGTATCAATATTGATATTAAAATGTGCGGCCCAACTGTCCCATTCACCCGTTCCAGTCTTATTACACCATGCATGGCTGTCATGAAGTAAAGTACACTGGTTTAAATTCTGCCAATTGTTTACAAGGTTGAATTTTTCAGCATACTCAGGACTACATACAGGTAAGATATGTTCATCCATTAAGTATTGATAATTCAATTGCGGGCAGGGTTGGTTATCAAAATAAAGTGCTAAATCTATCCCTTCTCGTTGCAAATTAACATTTTCATTGCCAGTCAAAATGGACAATTCAATAAAAGGATAGCGCTGTATAAAGTCAGACAGTTTGGGAACCAACCAATTTTGTGTAATCGATGGCCTAGCATAAATTGTGAGTGGTCCAGATAAAGTTTGATTTTGGATGGCCTTAATTTCAGTATTGAGATGGCCTAAAGAAGACTGCAATGCCCAAAAAATGTGCTTGCCTTCAGCCGTGAGTTCAACTTTACGGTGTAAGCGTAAAAATAGTTTTATATTGAGTTCTTTCTCTAATAAATTGATTTGGTGGCTAACAGCACTAGGTGTTAAACATAACTCTTTTGCCGCTAATGAAAAAGACTCATGCCTTGCAGCTACTTCAAATGTATGAAGTTTAGATAATTGAAAACCTGTTAATGACTTATCTAAGTTCATCACTTTATTGCTCGCTGTCATATATTTTATAATTCATGTGAAATATTAAATAAAAATTTTAAAATAGATACTGCTTTCTAAATCAAAATATATTTAAAGATCAATATTTAACCTTATGTTTTTTCAGGTGAATTATTTTAACCCAAAGGCAAATTTTTATCATTTGACGTATTAACCCTAATTCATTATTTTTGCGTACCTTAAATATTAAACCGTGAAATATGTCACGAAAAAGCGTGTTTTTAGGTAGCCTTACTGAAATTTAAAGTATTGGTCTCGCTGTCTAAAAGGTTTTTATGTGCAACCTCTACGAAGCTTAAACGTTTCGTTGTAGAGGTTTTTTACTTTTAAATTCTGTAAGGAACAAATTTTAATGATGGTCACAAATAAAGGCTTGTTGGTCACAACACTACTCTTCAGCTCAATCTTGTCTGGATGTGCTGTGAAAGGTGGTAGTAATGGTACGGCTGTTGAAAAGTGGCATAACTTTGAAAATCAAAAAATTAATGAAAAAGTAAATAAAAATAAAGCAAATGTTGTTTTTGTTCGTGATGAGAAAATTGAGGGAAAAGCGGTAAATATTTTTGTAGGTGGAGAATATTTGGCTTCATTGTTACCCAATGCTTATAAAGAGCTTGAAGTTTGTCCTGATAACCAAAAGTTGGTTGCAATTGAAACGGATGTCAAAGATCGCTATGCAACCAAAGAAAAAGGTGGGCAATACTATAATTTACCTCTCGAAAAAACCACCTACTTACGTGTGAGTCTGGATCAGAATGGGCAGACTTATTTCTTAGCAATGAATGAGGATGAAATTAAAAAAGCTCAGCAGCATTTAAAAGAACAAGTCCATACCTTGCCACGTGTTGATCGCGATTTAAAGTGTAAGCCTACCGTTAAAATGTTGAAGAAATTTACATTACAAGCTGGCGCTTTGTTTCAGTTTGATAAATCAGATGAAGCAAATATGTTAACTCAGGGTAAACAAGAAATTAAGAATGTTGCAGATGCCATTCGTAATGAAACAGCCGAGATTAGCCATATAGATGTTATTGGTTATACAGATCCAGACGGTACGGAAAGTTATAACCAAGTGTTGTCAGCGCATCGTGCGCAAAGTGTAAAAAATATGATGGTAAATTATGGTTTATCTGCTGATTTAATTGCTGCAGAAGGCCGTGGTAAAACAAATTTATTGATCACAGATTGTTCTGAAAAACACACTCAAAATCGTACTGCGCGTTTGGCATGTAATCAGCCCAATCGTCGAGTTGAGATCCTTCTTTATGGTACTCAGCCGTAATTACGCTTCATTTCAAAACTTAGTATTTTGATTCTATTAATTAATGCTTAATTATTGAAATTAAGGAAATAAACGTGACTGTAAAGAATATTGTTCTCAAAATTAATGCTAAAAAATCAACACTCGATACCTTGAATATTGAAGGGGGCGAGTTTGGTCGTGGTTCTCAAGGGAAACCATTAAAAATTGCTGCAAAAGCAAATGTTCATTATGAGTTTACCGATAAAGAGACTTCATTTGGGCCAGAAAATATTGCGACTAAACGCCATGATAAGGATTTGTGGATTAGTTTCGAAGGTGGGGATGTTGATCAGCCAGATCTGATTATTGAAAACTATTATGCTGCAAATGGTGAGTTGGGCTATTCAGAAGGGGAGTCTAACTTACTGATCGGTCAGCATGAAAATGGTAAATATTACCCTTATGTCCCAGAAAGTTCAGAAAAAAGTGATGCAGTAAGTTTGCTTGCGGATCAAGTTGAAGCTGGTCAGGCTTTAGGTGGTGAAGAAGTTGCAGCATTTTGGGCCTTTAATCCATTATGGCTATTGGCTTTGGTTCCGATAGCGGCAGTGGCTATTGGTCAAGGTCATGATAACAATAAAAAATCTCCTGTAATTGAACATCCTCAGCATGTTCCTATCGCAGAAAAAGACAGTGCTAACACCAAAGAAGACACGCCTATCATCATTGATGTGACTGCAAATGATACCGATAAAGATGGTGACTTAGATCCAAGTACGGTGGTGATCACGAAACAGCCTCAGAACGGTACGGTCAGTGTTGATCCAATCACAGGTGAAGTAACCTATACTCCAAACAAAGGTTATGTTGGTCCAGACCAGTTTGAATATACCGTCAAAGACAAAGCTGGCAATGTTTCTGATCCTGCAACTGTAGTGGTTGAAGTCAGTGCAAATCCTGTTGCAGTTGATGATAGCGCTAACACCAAAGAAGATACCCCAATCATTATTGATGTCACTTCAAATGATAGTGACAAAGATGGTGACTTAGATCCAAGTACGGTGGTGATCACGAAACAGCCTCAGAACGGTACTGTTAGTGTTGATCCAATTACAGGCGAAGTGACTTATACCCCAAACAAGGGTTATGTCGGTCCAGATGTATTTGAATATACAGTCAAAGACAAAGCGGGGAATGTGTCTGATCCTGCAACTGTGGTAATTGATATCACAGCCAATCCTGTTGCGGTTGATGATAATGCTAACACTAAAGAAGACACGCCTATCATTATTGATGTGACTGCAAATGATAGTGACAAAGATGGTGATTTAGATCCAAGTACAGTAGTGATCACAAAACAACCACAGCATGGTACGGTCAGCGTTGATCCAATCACAGGTGAGGTGACTTATACCCCAAACAAGGGTTATGTCGGTCCAGATCAGTTTGAATATACAGTCAAAGATAAAGCGGGGAATGTCTCTGATCCTGCAACTGTAGTGATTGATATCACCGCCAATCCTGTTGCGGTTGATGACAGTGCTAACACCAAAGAAGATACCCCAATCATTATTGATGTGACTTCAAATGACACTGATAAAGATGGTGACTTAGATCCAAGTACAGTAGTGATCACAAAACAACCACAGCATGGTACTGTCAGCGTTGATCTAATCACAGGTGGAGTAACTTATACCCCAAACAAGGGCTATGTTGGTCCAGACCAGTTTGAATATACTGTCAAAGACAAAGCTGGCAATGTGTCTGATCCTGCGACTGTGGTAATCGATATCACAGCCAATCCAGTTGCGGTTGATGACAGTGCTGAAACTAAAGAAGACACCCCAATCATTATTGATGTGACTGCAAATGATAGTGACAAAGATGGTGATTTAGATCCAAGCACTGTAGTGATCACGAAACAGCCTCAGAACGGTACGGTCAGTGTTGATCCAATCACAGGCGAAGTGACCTATACCCCAAACAAGGGTTATGTCGGTCCAGATGAATTTGAATATACCGTCCAAGACAAAGCTGGGAATGTGTCTGATCCTGCAACTGTAGTGGTTGAAGTGAGTGCAAATCCTGTTGCAGTTGATGATAGTGCTAACACCAAAGAAGATACTCCAATTATTATTGATGTGACTTCAAACGACACTGATAAAGATGGTGACTTAGATCCAAGTACGGTGGTGATCACGAAACAGCCTCAGAACGGTACTGCTAGTGTTGATCCAATCACAGGTGAAGTGACCTATACCCCAAACAAGGGTTATGTTGGTTCTGATGCATTTGAATATACAGTCAAAGACAAGGCTGGCAATGTGTCTGATCCTGCGACTGTGGTAATCGATATCACCGCTAATCCAATTGCAGTTGATGATAGTGCTAACACCAAAGAAGACACCCCGATCATTATTGATGTGACTGCAAATGACACTGATAAAGATGGTGATTTAGATCCAAGCACTGTAGTGATCACGAAACAGCCTCAGAACGGTACTGTTAGTGTTGATCCAATCACTGGAGAAGTGACTTATACCCCAAACAAGGGTTATGTCGGTCCAGATGAATTTGAATATACAGTCAAAGATAAAGCGGGGAATGTCTCTGATCCTGCAACTGTAGTGGTTGAAGTGAGTGCAAATCCAGTTGCGGTTGATGACAGTGCTAACACCAAAGAAGACACCCCAATCATTATTGATGTCACTTCAAATGACACTGACAAAGATGGTGATTTAGATCCAAGCACAGTAGTGATCACGAAACAGCCTCAGAACGGTACGGTCAGCGTTGATCCAATCACAGGCGAAGTGACTTATACCCCAAACAAGGGTTATGTCGGTCCAGATGAATTTGAATATACAGTCAAAGATAAAGCGGGGAATGTCTCTGATCCTGCAACTGTAGTGGTTGAGGTAAGTGCCAATCCAGTTGCAGTTGATGACAGTGCTGAAACCAAAGAAGATACCCCAATTATTATTGATGTGACTGCAAATGACAGTGATAAAGATGGTGACTTAGATCCAAGTACTGTAGTGATCACGAAACAGCCTCAGAACGGTACTGTTAGTGTTGATTCAATCACAGGCGAAGTGACCTATACCCCAAACAAGGGTTATGTTGGTCCTGATGCATTTGAATATACAGTCAAAGACAAAGCTGGCAATGTATCGGATCCAGCTCACGTAACTTTAGATATAAGCCCTACAGGTACCTTAACCGAGATACTCAAAGAAGCTGATTTAGGAGATGGTTCAACAGCCGCTGTTGTAAATGGTGAATTGAGTTTAGATAACCCTAGTAATGCTGACATTAGCGATATTTTAATGACATTGCCAACAGTGGATGTCACTTCTGGTGGTGAGACAATAAACTGGACTCAAACAGCAAATGGCGGCTTAGTTGGAACCACGCCAAGCGGTCAAGAAGTGATGTCGATTACTTTGGGTACACCAGTGACCAGCAATGGTAAAACCACAATTCCTTATGAAATTGGTCTTAAAGCGCCAGTGGATCATGTTGGTGAGAACAGTGAACGTTTAGATCTTGATTTTGGTATCAATACCAATATTGGCGATGCTAACCTTATTATTACTGTGGAAGATGATAAATCAGTAGCAGCGCCAATATCTGTAGTTGCAGATGGTGAGACGACTTTTTATGCGAACGTGATCATTAGTCTGGATCTCTCTAGCAGTATGGGTGCAAGAGATAGCGGTATTCCAGATCCAGTAAATGGTGGCGAGAAAATGCGTATGAACGCAGCTGTCGAAGCGATTGAAACGATGCTAGATAAGTATCAGGAGCAACTTGACAGTGTAGCCCCAGGTAATGGAGACGTGAAAGTGAATATCATTGGCTTCTCAAAATTAGCCAAGCATCTTTCGTTACCTGGTCAAACAGATACATGGGTGTCATTAGACGACGCCAAGAAAATTGTGAAAGGATTATATAATTTTGGCACTCGACCAAAAGATATTGGTGTAGATACCAACTACGATGCGGCTTTACAAGAAGTTATTCATAGTTATTTGAATAATCAAGGTGCTGGTCCTGTTGTCGGTGTGGACGGCGCTAAGGTGAACAATAGTTTGCTCTTTGTCAGTGATGGTATTCCAAACTTTGGTAATGGCACTGATGGAGTACGTGGTATCCAACCAACGTCACCATCAAATTATGAACCAGGCAATCAAAATATCGATATCGGTGAAGATAAGTGGACAGCGTTCTTAAAAGAACAAAACATAAAATCTATTGCGATTGGTATTGGTCCTCAAATGGATGAGGGTGCAGATTTCTTAAAACCAATTGCTTTCGATGGCGAAAAAGGCACCAACAAAGATGGTTCGAGTGACATTATTATTTTGAAAGATATGTCTGATCTCGGCGGTATTATGTCTGAGTTGGTTCCAGAAGCTACTGATACTCAGGGGTCTATTCGTACGGATGATGTGGGCAATATTGTTTCATCTTTCGGTGCCGATGGTGCTGGTCAGTTAATCATTCAGATTGATGCGTATGACTATACTTATGACTATGCAACAAACCAAATCACCAGTAGCAATAGCAATGCGAGTATTTGGCAAGATGCTGGTAATGGTGTATTGATGGTGAAAACAGAGATCGGTGGTAGCTTTAAATTAAATATGTCAGCAGATAAGTTTGGTGACTTTAGTTATAACCCAGCTCCGACTCGTCCTGTAGGTAAAACCCAAGAAGAGTTTACATTTACACTTGTCGATAAAGATGGCGATAAATCTAGTGATAAATTGCTCATTGATATTCAATTAATTCCTGAAGCAAGTGCCAGTAAAGCAGCACTGAGCATGAGTAATCAGTTGGATCATTTAGAGGTTTTTAATGCAGTTGGTCATACTTTAGATGGCTTTGCCAATACGCCAAATCCAGCTGAAGTTGTGAATACAAACCATATCAATGTCTCACAACATTTAGAGCAACTCAGTGTTGAGCAGCCTAACTTAATTTAAGTCTAATTAAGCCGTACAAAAAGCATTTTCTACATCCTGTAGCGAATGCTTTTTGTATATTTATCTGGGTTTTTTAGTGTGGTTTGGCATGCACGTGATGGTGCTATACCACATTTAAATAATACTTCAATGCAAATTTATTGAAAATACAGTTAAAACAAATGGTTATGTTTATAGCCATTGATTGTATTTCTGGTAGCCGATAGAACTCATCAATGCAAATGAATAGAAAACTGACGCGGTCAATATCTCTGTGTTTTATAGGGATGTTGGCAATACATGGCCCATTGGTACATGCAGCGACGTTAAAAGAGATACTCAAACAAGCGCTGGTCAATGATCCTGTGATACAGGAGGCTCAGGCAAATGTGTCTTTTGCACATAGTACGATGCAGACGACTAAGGCTGAACATTATCCGATTGTCAGTGCTATAGGGACTCAAGTACTCGGTCAACAACATAAATATGAAAGTAATGCGCGAGAAACGCATTTTGCTCCTGGTCTACGCGCGACCGTCAATGTTTATGCTTGGGGTGGGATCGAAGCAGCCGTTGATCGAGATAAGAAAAAGGAAGCTTATTATCAATATACTGCTGAACAAACCAGAGAAGACCTTGGTTATAAAATCAGTAAATTGTATTTAACCGCATTAAGGACCAAAGAGTCTTTGGTTGTTGCAGAACGAAATTTAAAACGTCACGATAAAATGCTGCATGATTTAAATATTATTGTGCAACATGATTCAGGTCGGCTCAGTGAGTTGGCCCAAGCTCAGGCACGTCGACTAAAAGTAGAAACAGGTATTGCTGAATTACGACGTACTTTAGGTTTAACTGTGAGTCGATTAGAAGTCTACACGCAAGATTTTTTAGCACCAGATACGATTGTTGATCCTTTTTATGGAATGGCATCTCAAGATTTTATTACCCAATACCATCGTGCTGAAGTTGATCAAATACCCAGCTATTTAGCACAAAAAGCAGAACATGAAAGTGCACTTGAAGATATTAAAGTGTCTAAAGCGGCTCAAATGCCGAGTATTAATTTAGAAGGGACGGCAAGTCCAGATAATAAAGAAATCTATTTAAGAATGTCATGGGACATCTTTAACCAAGGTTCAAAGCATAAGATCTCACAGAAAAATCAAACCAAGATCGCTGTAGCGTCGCGTATGCAACAAAGCTTACGCGATACCATTGAACGTAGTCGAACAGCCATGTTCGATATGTCTCAAAATGAACAACGCGTTAAATTAGTGAATCAATATATTGATGTTCAACAAAAAGTCGTTTGGGCTTATGAACAACAATTCAAAATCTCTCGTCGAACATTAATTGATGTACTCGATGCTTATAACGAGCTTGCAAATATTGAAGCAACAGAAGTGGAAGCTCGTAATGATTTTAGAGCTGCGACTTTAGAGTATTTATTGGCTCAAGCCAAAATCAGTCAGTGGGCTGGTGTCACAAACTAACTTGGTTTCCCGATTATTTTCAAAGTATTTATTTAAGTAGAACAACATGAAATCTATTATTTCACATATCGCATTAACGACTAAATTATTAGGTAGTCCGATTAGTGAAGCTGCTTTATTGGCACGGGTTGGGCGTGATCAAGATTTAAAGATTGATTATGGCACGCTCACAGAAGTTTTACGGAGTTATGGTTTTGATAACCAATTGTCGAGGCGATCTTTACAAGATATTCCAACACTTGCTTTACCTGCCACGATCTTATTAAAAAATGAAGAAGCTGCGGTGATTACCGAAGTTACATATCATGCTGACGAACGGACTTATCATTTATTGCAAACAGATGGGATGACCAAAGTCATCACTGCAATGCAGTTGGAACAATTGTACTTAGGATTTTGTTGGTTTATTAAGCCAAAAGTTCAATCAGATTTGCGTTCTGATTTACCTGAATATCATTTGCCTAAAGCTTGGTTTTGGAAGGTGATTTGGCGATTTAGAAAATATTATTATCAAGTTGTATTGGCAACACTGATGATTAATTTTTTAGCTTTATTAAGTTCACTATACGTTATGAATGTATATGACCGTGTTATTCCAAACCAAGCTTTTGAAACATTATGGGTGTTAAGTATTGGTGTGATCATCGCGATTAGTTTTGAGTTTATTTCTAAATTAATTCGTTCTTATTTAACTGATATTGCAGGTAAAAAAGCAGATTTAATTATTAGCTCGGCACTCTTTAGACGCGTTATGCAGTTACGTTTAGTCGATCGTCCAAGTTCGGCTGGGGCCTATGCCAATAATCTACGTGAGTTTGAAGCGGTTCGCGAGTTTATGACCAGTGCGAGTTTACTGACCATTGTTGATTTGCCTTTTTTATTTTTATTTATCAGTGTGATTGGATTAGTCGGTGGCAAGCTGGCCTTTGTGCCCTTGGCCTTAATCCCAATTATGATTGCAGTGGGCTTCTTTGTGCAAAGACCATTGGCTCGCTATATCAATGAATCTATGAAGGAGTCATCTCAAAGACAAGGCTTGGCAGTTGAAGCAATTGATGGAATCGAGACGTTAAAAACCAATAATGCCACAAATTGGGCGCAGCAACGTTGGGATAATTTCACTGCAAAAACTTCTGTATCTTCGATTAAAGTTCGAAATTTAAGTAATTTGGTGGTGAATTTTGCCGCAAGTATGCAGCAGTTAAATACCGTCTTCTTGGTGGTATTCGGGACTTATTTAATTCACAGCAGTAATCCCGATTATAAAATTACCATGGGGGCTTTGATTGCTTCGGTGATTTTATCTGGTCGAGCACTTGCGCCATTATCCCAAATAGCCAGTTTAGCGATTAAATTTCAGTCAGCCAAATTGGCCTTACAAGGGATTAATAATATTGTTGCAAGACCTATTGAGCGCGATCCTAGCCGGCAATATATCAGTTTAGCATCGGTCGAAGGTCAGATCGCTTTTGAGCATATCCAATTTCAATATCAACGAGATGCAGCACCAGCAGTCAAAGATATAACCCTAAATATTAACTCAGGTGAAAAAGTTGCTATTTTGGGACATATTGGGAGTGGAAAAAGTACTTTATTAAAACTCGCAAGTGGTCTTTATGAGGCCAATGCAGGTCATGTTACTTTAGACAATATTGATATACGTCAAATCGACCCAAGTGATTTACGAAGCAAAGTCAGTTTGCTTAGCCAAAGCCCTCGCTTATTTTTGGGTACGCTTAGGGACAATCTCGAATTGGCAAGAACTGATCATTTTTCAACTGATCAACAGTTAATGCATGTATTACATCAGTTTGGCCTCGATAAGGTGATCAATCAGCATCCGCAAGGCTTAGACATGCAACTCGGTGAAAACGGCTTAGGGTTATCTGGCGGGCAAAAGCAACTCATTGCTTTAGCAAGATTAACCTTACGTGACCCACAAGTGGTACTGCTTGATGAACCCACCACTGGACTAGATCAAGAAACAGAATTATCTGCCTTAGATGCGCTTCAAAACTGGGCAAAGCAAAGAACATTATTGGTGGTTACCCATCGTCCCCAAGTCCTTGCATTGGTTGATCGTATTATTGTAATGGAAAATGGCGCCATTGCGATGGATGGTCCTAAAGCAGAGATTCTTGCCAAATTAGTTCAACAACAGCGGCAAAATATTCCTCCTGTAAAACCCAAAGTTCATCGGGTGAGTGTCAGTGCTCGGATCCGTAAATAACCTGATGCTTTAAACGTCAAGATTTGGTCGGATGAGAAACGATGTTGTTATGATTATGCAGATTAAGTAAGTGAAAGAAATGAAAAAACAAACTAAACAGCCCCAAATCAGCCAATCTGATTTGAAGCTGTTAAACGATTTGAATGGTGCCTTACAGCAAGAAAAACATTATGGCTATTTCGCGGTAATTGTTTTGCTATTCGTGTTAATCGTCGTATTTTTAATTTGGGCGTATAACAGTACCTTAGAAGAGGTGACGCGAGGCCAAGGAAGTATTATCTCTAGTAGTCGTGAGCAAATTATTCAAAGTTTAGACCCTGGGATTATCATGGAAATGAGAGTAAAAGAAGGGGATGTTGTTGAAAAAAATCAAATTCTACTCAAACTAGATGATACTCGCAGTTCTGCTATTTTAAGAGAGAGCGAGGCTAAGGTTGAAAATTTAACCGCAATTGCAGCACGATTGAAAGCGGAAACTACAGAGACGAAGCCGATATTTCCTCAAGAGATTTCAAGGGAATTAAAGCAAAGAGAATATCAGGCTTATACGGTAAGACGACAGTCGATGGTCGATGCGATCGAAGCATTAAAAGCCAGTAAAAGTTTCTTGGATCATGAGATTTCGATTACCCAACCGCTGGCACAGCAGGGATTGGTTTCAAATGTGGAAGTATTGCGTATGCAACGACAATCCGCAGATCTGGGGGCGCAAATTTTAGATCGGAAAAATCGCTATTTAACCGATGCGAATAATGAGTTGGTAAAAACAGAAGCTGAATTGGCACAGGCGCGAGAAAATATGGCGATGCGTGCGGATCCTGTTGATCGTTCATTTATTCAAGCACCACTTCGCGGTATTGTGAAAAATATTAAAATTAATACAGTGGGCGGTGTGGTCAATGCAGGACAAGATATTTTAGAAATTGTTCCTTTAGATGACAAACTTTTGGTTGAAGCTTATATACGCCCACAGGATGTGGCTTTTCTTCGTCCCGGATTGCCTGCTGTTGTTAAAATAAGTGCCTATGATTATTCGATTTATGGTGGCTTAGAGGGGGTGGTGACACTGATTAGTCCCGATACTCTGAGTAATGACAAACGTAATAGTGAATTGAAATTAAACCAAAATGAAGTCTACTATCGTATCTTGGTCAAAACCGATGCAAATAGTTTAGTAGATAAACAAGGGAAAAAGCTTCCGATTATTCCGGGTATGGTGACCACTGTTGATGTAAAGACTGGTGAAAAGACCGTATTTCAATACTTGATTAAACCGATTACGCGGATGAAACAAGCTTTACAAGAACGATAAAAACCGCGGGCTTAAACGGTTAAGTTAGAGTCATTTCATATTTTGATCTATCCCCCAAATATGACCTTGTCGTTGATAGGTCAAGATTGGGGGAGGTGATTTTATAGAACGATAATATTTATTGTTTTTAGATCTATGATGAAAAAATCTGAATTAATTATTTACAAAATGTCATAATTTCGAAATAATAAAACGTGAAATTTATCATAATTATTATTGACATGCAGAACTTCATCTATAAAAGAACCACTTTAGCCGTTTTTTTAACGCTTTTGGGTACAGTAACAAACGCAGCAGATCCTCAATTACGTCCAGACTTAGAAATAGATGCCGTACAACGCCAACAACAACGTGATGAAGCATTACAAAAGCAATTACAGCCGGAAGCTGTAGTGCAAACGGGACTAGAAAAACAACTTCAAATTCAACCACAACTGCAATATCTAAAATCAAACAGTGAAGATGTGTGTTTTGAAATTAAAAAATTTGTATTGATTGGGGATGATGCACGTCAATTTACTTTTGCGATGCGCCCCGTCACGCAAGGTCAACATAATCTCATTGGCCGATGTATTGGGGTACAAGGCTTAAACCAAGCCTTAGATCTAATTCAAAACAGTATTATCAGTCATGGGTATGTCAGCACCCGCATGCTGCTACCTCAACAGAACATTGCTTCAGGTGAAATTAAACTGCAAGTGATTGCTGGGAAAGTAGATCAAATTCAATTTGTTCAAGGGACGTCTAAGCGTGCTCACAAATTTAACGCCTTGCCTGTTCAGTCTGGGGATATTTTAAATATTCGGGATATTGAACAAGGTTTAGAAAACTTTAAACGCGTGCCGACTGTTGAGGCTGACTTTAAAATCAAACCCTCAGAACAGCGTAACCAACCTGGCTATAGTGATTTAGAGTTGGCATGGCAACAATCAAAACCCTACCGGATTCATTTAGGTGTTGATGATGCAGGCTCAGATTCAACTGGGAAATACCAAGGCACAGCAACCTTATCTTTAGACCATCTGTTTACTGCAAATGACTTGTTTTATGGCAGTTATAACCATGATTTGGGTGGGGGAGATCAAGGTAAACGCGGAACGGACGGCTATTATTTAAGTTATAGCATTCCACTCAAATATTGGTTACTCAGCACCAGTTATAGCCAGTCTGATTATAACCAAACGGTTGCAGGTGCCAGTGAAAGTTATAGCTATAGCGGCAAAAGCAAACTGATTGGGGCAGATTTATCTCGGGTACTTTACCGTGATGCCAAACGAAAAACCACCGCCAGTGTGGGAGGATGGTATCGGGAATCACAAAACTTCATCAATGATGTAGAAATTGAAGTACAACGTCGAAAAACCGGTGGCTGGAAAGCCAGTTTGGATCATACAGAATATCTAGCCAATGCGACTTTAACAGGCAATTTAACCTATAAACGCGGTACAGGTGCATTTAATGCAATGCATGCACCTGAAGAGCAATTTGGCGAAGCCTATACCCATGTCGGTATTTTACAAGCCAATGCCAGTCTGCAAGTCCCATTTAAAGTTGGTAATCAATCGCTACAGTATCTTGCTGAATGGCGAACGCAGTACAGTAAAAAACCACTGACCCCACAAGATCGATTCTCGATTGGGAATCGCTATACCGTAAGAGGGTTTGATGGTGAACAAACTTTATTGGCAGATAACGGCTTTTTAGTCCGTAATGAAATCAGTGGCTCGATGTTTAAGCTTCCGATGCAATGGTACACAGGAATTGACTATGGTGAAGTTGGGGGTAAAACCGCACATGAACCAAATCCATTGCTGGGAACAAGTTTAATGGGTGCTGCCTTTGGATTACGTGGGCAAGTCTTAAAATCGGTCAATTATGACGTTTTTGTTGGGACGCCGTTAAAAAAACCAGACCACTTTAAAACAGACAATGTGACGACAGGATTTAGCCTGAACTGGATGTATTAATCCATTACATCCCATGTCCATATGCAACATTCAATCTTGAAAAAATATTAAAACATTTAGGTAAAACATTATGAATAAGAATCGTTATCGCGTTATTTTTAGTCAAGCACGTGGCATGTTTATTGCGGTTGCTGAGATTGTAAAAAGCCGTACAAAAACAGCGGGGCAATCACATAGCATTGGTGAAATCGAAATAGAGGATGTCACGGGAGCATCTTCAATCACCTATAAAAAACTCAATCCTGTCAATTTTGCTGTGGTGAGCCTATTGGGTGCAGCAATTTACACCTTGCCGATGGCAACCATCGCTGAAAGTCAAATTGTGGCAGATCGATCAGCACCAAACTCTCAACAAGCCACCATTCTAAACAGCAGCAATGGCTTAACCCAAGTTAATATTCAAACCCCAAGTGCCGGTGGTGTATCACGCAATACCTATACCCAGTTTGATGTGGGTCAGGAAGGTGCGATTTTAAATAATGCACGAAATAATACCCAAACCCAATTGGGTGGTTGGGTACAAGGTAATCCATGGCTAGCCAAAGGTGAAGCCAAGGTAATCCTGAATGAAGTGAACAGCAGTAATCCGAGTCAATTAAAGGGCTATTTGGAGGTTGCGGGTAAACAAGCGCAAGTGGTGATTGCCAACCCATCTGGCTTGATCTGTGATGGCTGTGGGGTGATTAACGCAGATCGTTTTACCTTAACCACGGGTCAAGCAGTAATGCATCAAGGTTATCTTGATTCATTCCGAGTACGTGAAGGGCAAGTCACGATTGAAGGGAAAGGCTTAAATGGAAGCTTAACCCCTTATACTGATATTTATACACGTGCTTTAAATGTCAATGCGGGTCTATATGCCAATGAACTAAAAACCGTGTTGGGTCAAAACGACATCAATGTTCAAGATCAAAACTCAACAAAGATTACTGCCACAACAAGTACCACATCTTCACCTACACCGAGCTTTGCCCTTGATGTTGGAAAATTAGGTGGCATGTATGCTGGAAAAATCTATTTGGTCGGTACTGAAAAAGGTTTAGGGGTGCGTAATGCCGGGTCACTCAATGCCACGACAGGTCAAATGTATTTAAATGCCAATGGTGACTTAACCAATACAGGCAATATGATTGCCAATAAAGATCAACTGCAATTAAATGCAGAAAATATTAAAAATACAGGAAACATCAGTAGTGCTACCTCACAAGTTAGAGTGGATAGCCAAAATTTGGATAACTCAGGTTTAATCAGCAGTGCAGACGAACTGTATTTAAACCAACAAAAAACTTTAACCAATGCAGGAGTATTAAACGCTGCACGTATTGTGCTGGATGCCAATAGCTTAAAAAACAGTGGCTCAATTGAGCAGACTGGGGCGCAATCACTAGATTTAATCTCAGGCTCAATAAGCAATACTGGCGGCAGAATTGGTCTTACTAAAAATTCAGCAACATCAGGTGACACTGGTGTTAATAATGGAGGAAGTGCAGGTGAAACAAGTGGTTCAGGTTCAACTGCAGTAAAACCGAACAATCCAGCTCAAGATGGTGGCAGTGTTGAGATTGCCAAGGACAGTTCTACGACAAATGATCCAAAAGACTATGATAAGGGTTATATCCATGTCAAGGAACAGTTGAATAATGATCAAGGCGCGATTATTGCCCGTGGTGTGATCGATTTGGATACCAATAATGTTTTGGCGAACCAAGGGGGTAAGCTGAATCTAGGTCATATTAAAGTTCAGGGCGAAAACTTTAATAATGATCAAGGTCAATTAACAGTTCAACAGGCAGATATTCTCAGCACAATTTTAAGTAATCAATCAGGTCAGATTGCAGTCAATAAAAGCTTAAAGGTTCAATCAACAAGTGCGAATAATAACAAAGGCACCATTCAAGCTGTTGAGCAAGTTGATATTAATATCACCGACTCGTTAAATAATAGCGAAGGAAAAATTGCGAGCGGACAACAGCTAAGCATTCAGGCAGGACAAGTTAATAATCAATCTGGCCTACTCTATTCTGAGCAACAAGATATTGGTCTAGACGTTCAACAAGCATTAGATAACACATCAGGTATTATTCAAGCGAAAACCCAGCTGAATCTGAATAGCCAAAACTTAAATAACAACTCAGGTCAAATTCTAGCTGAAAATATTCAGCAAAAACATGGTTCAGTCGATAATACTCTAGGATCCATTGTTGCAAAACAAAACCTAATCAGTAATGCCATTCAATTTGATAATAATCAGGGGCAGATTCAAGCTAATAATATTGAATTTGAACATAAACAATTGAATAACAGTGGCAGTATTTATGCCGATCAAAATCTGAATATCATAGGGCAAAACTTACAAAATACCGGATCTTTGAGCGCAGGACAGGAAATTCAGCTCAAGAGCGAAACCTTGCAACATCAACAGTCTGGTTTAATCGCAGCAGGGCTGGACCGTCAAGGTAAACTAGGTACAACAGGCAATCTTAAGATTACTGCAGGTCAGGTGGAGCTACATGGACAAAGCTTTGCAGGTGAAAATCTTAATGTGCAAAGTCAAAATCACATCGATGCGAGTAAAGGGCAACTTCAATCCAAAAATATTGAATTAAATAGTCAGTTAGGCAATATCTCGACGCATTCAGCTCAGGTGATTGCAGAACACTTATCATTGAATAGTCATGATGTTATTAATAATCAGCAAGGTACTTTAAGTGCTAAAGACCTTAAGCTAAATGCCAATAGTTTAGATAATAGTCAAGGTCATATCTTACACACTGGAACTGATCAGTTGGATTTGAATTTTAGTCAGAGCCTAAATAACCAGTCAGGTGAGATTCGTAGTAATGCAGCACAGGTCAATCTCAATACGACATTATTAAATAATACTGCAGGTCAACTTATCCATGCAGGAACAGGACAACTCGATATTCAGGTTAATCAGTTACAGGGTAATCAAGGAAAAATACTCAGTAATGGTCAATTACAATTACAAGCAGGAATTCTTGATTTAAGTCAGGGTGTAACTTCAGCTGAACACATTATCCTGAAAGCGAATCAATTAAATCATCAGCAAGGACAGCTTATCCAGCGTGGTAAGCAGAGCCCTCTGACTTTAGCGATACAGCAACAACTGAATAATCAGTTGGGTTTTATCCAAAGCCAGACAATATTGAATATGGATACGGGGGCATTAAATAATCAGGGTGGAACACTTAGTACAGCACAGGGACAGGATCTGAACCTTAAGGTTAAAGGGCTTTTAGACAATAGTCATTCAGGTAAAATTTATGTAGGTAATAATGCCAATATTCAGGCAGGTTCGATTGATAACCATACGCAAGGTCAAATCAATGTTCAACAAAATCTTAAATTAAATAGCCAGTTACAGGTTAACAATCAAACTGGGCAAATTGCAGCAAATGCCGATGTTCAAATTCAATCTCAGGGTATTGATAATAGTGAAGGTCAAATCAGTTCTGTACAGGGCAGATTAGAGTTAGATGCAGGTACAGGATTACTGAGTAACCAATCAGGCTCACTGCAATCAGCGAAAGACATTGAGATTAAAGCAGAGCGCTTACATAGTCAGTCGGGTTTAATCAATGCGCAAGGCTCGATACAAGCACAGATTCAACAAGAGATTGATAACAATGCAGGACAGATCATTGCAAATCAATCAGTGCAGCTCAATAGTCAGGGCTTAAATAATAATGCGGGTCAAATCGGCAGTGTTGAAAGCACACTGAAGGTAGATGCTGGTCAAGGTGTAATCAGCAACCAACAAGGCAAACTGCAGTCTAAACAAGAGCTGAGTTTGAATGCACAAGGGATTGATAACCAGTCAGGTTTAATCGCGACCCAAGGCCATCTTGAATTACAACAACACTGGTTAAAAAATAATAAAGGGCAAGTGATCTCAGGTGAAAGCCTGAATTTAACAGGTCAAGATTTAAATAATCAGGGTGGATTACTGCAAAGCGGTCGAGACTTAAGTTTTAAACTGATTGGCAAACTAGACAATAGCCAATCAGGGCAGCTGATTAGTGGCGGTCATACGCAGATTGATGCACAGCAATTAGAGAATAGCCAGCAGGGTTTAATCAATGCACAAGGCAGCTTGAGCATTAGGACTCAGCAAGACGTCAATAACAATGCAGGTATCATTGCCTCCAACAAGTTTGTCGAAATTCAGAGTCAAGGACTAGATAATAGCCAAGGCCAACTTGGCAGTATCAAAGAACAGGTGACGATCAACACAGGCAAGGGCGCACTGCTTAACCAATCTGGTACGCTACAGTCGACAGGTGATTTAAACGTACAGAGTACGGGGCTGAACAACAATAAGGGTACACTGAATAGTTTAGGCAAAGTCAGCTTAGTGAGTGATGGAGATCTCAGTAATGATGGCGGTCAAATTGCTTCAAATGGTCAGTTAGAGATTACAGCAAATGACTTAAGTAACCAGTCAGGATTGATCCAGACAGGAGAGAAGTCGAATCTAAATCTCAAGTTGGGTGGTGCATTAAGCAATCAAACGGGTCAAATTCACAGTGGAGCAGACCAGCAGATCACAGCGCAAAGTGTTGATAACAGTGTACAGGGTCAAATGACTGCACAGGGACAGCTTAACATTCAGAGTCAAGCTGAGATTAATAACCAGACAGGTAAACTGATCGCCAATGGATTATTACAGGTTAAAGGCGAAGGGCTCAACAATACCCTAGGACAGATCGGCAGCTTACAAGATCAGGTGATTGTACAAGCTGGGCAAGGCGCATTGATCAACCAGTCGGGTACGATCCAAGCGAAGAAAGACTTAAGTGTTACAGCACAAAGTATAGATAACCAGTCTGGTCAAATGAACAGTCAGGGCCAACTGCAACTGAACAGCCAACAGGCAATCAACAACCTAGAAGGTTTAATTGCAGCGGATTTGGGGTTAAAACTCAACAGCCAAGGTTTAAATAACAACCGAGGTCAGATTGGAAGTGCACAGGGTGATGTTGATCTGAATGCAGGCAATGGCTTATTGAGCAATCAGGCAGGCGTGGTGTTGTCAGGCAAAGCGTTAATGCTCAATGCAGGCCAAGTCGATAACAGCAACAAGGGACAGATCAATAGCCAAGCAGATTTAGCGATCAGCACG
Organism: Acinetobacter sp. CE-15; assembly: GCF_051059255.1. Lineage (NCBI taxonomy): Bacteria > Pseudomonadati > Pseudomonadota > Gammaproteobacteria > Moraxellales > Moraxellaceae > Acinetobacter > Acinetobacter sp. CE-15. Next base: position 1,041,748 of record NZ_CP192737.1, read on the forward strand.
GTAAAAGAGATCAATAACCAAAGTGGTGTAATTGCTTCAAACCAACAACTGAGCTTAAAGAGTCAGGGACTCAATAACAATGCAGGACAAATCGGCAGTATTCATGCAGGCGTTGTAGTCGATAGTGGTTCAGGAGTTGTTGATAATAATTCTGGTGTGATACAGGCACAGAATGATATCCAGCTTAAGGCTCAAGAATTAAATAGCCATTTAGGTAAGATCAGTTCAGAGAAGAGTATTGAACTCAGCATTGACCAAGGCATAGACAACAGTGCGGGTCAGATTGTTGCCAACGATGCGATTGCTATTCAAAGTCAGGGACTGAACAATGATCAGGGTCAAATTGCCAGTATCAAAGCGCAATTAAGTATTCATGCGGGAGCAGGATTACTGAGTAACCAATCGGGATCACTGCAATCAGCGAAAGACATTGAGATCAAAGCAGAGCGCTTACATAGCCAGTCAGGCTTAATCAATGCGCAAGGCTCGATACAAGCACAGATTCAACAAGAGATTGATAACAATGCAGGACAGATGATTGCAAATCAATCGGTGCAGCTTAATAGTCAGGGCTTAAATAATAATGCGGGTCAAATCGGCAGTGTTGAAAGCACACTGAAGGTAGATGCTGGTCAAGGTGTAATCAGCAACCAACAAGGCAAACTGCAGTCTAAACAAGACCTGAGTTTGACTGCACAAGGGATTGATAACCAGTCAGGTTTAATCGCGACCCAAGGTCATCTTGAATTACAACAACACTGGTTAAAAAATAATAAAGGGCAAGTGATCTCAGGTGAAAGCCTGAATTTAACAGGCCAAGATTTAAATAATCAGGGTGGATTACTGCAAAGCGGTCGAGACTTAAGTTTTAAACTGATTGGCAAACTAGACAATAGCCAATCAGGACAACTGATTAGTGGCGGTCATACGCAGATTGATGTACAGCAATTAGAGAATAGCCAGCAGGGTTTAATCAATGCACAAGGCAGCTTGAGCATTAGGACTCAGCAAGACGTCAATAACAATGCAGGTATCATTGCCGCCAACAAGTTTGTCGAAATTCAGAGTCAAGGACTAGATAATAGCCAAGGCCAACTTGGCAGTGTCAAAGAACAGGTGACGATCAACACAGGCAAGGGCGCACTGCTTAACCAATCTGGTACGCTACAGTCGACAGGTGATTTAAACGTACAGAGTACGGGGCTGAACAACAATAAGGGTACACTGAATAGTTTAGGCAAAGTCAGCTTAGTGAGTGATGGAGATCTCAGTAATGATGGCGGTCAAATTGCTTCAAATGGTCAGTTAGAGATTACAGCAAATGACTTAAGTAACCAGTCAGGATTGATTCAGACAGGAGAGAAGTCGAATCTAAATCTTAAGTTGGGTGGCGCATTAAGCAACCAGACGGGTCAAATCCACAGTGGAGCAGACCAGCAGATCACAGCGCAAAGTGTTGATAACAGTGCACAAGGTCAAATTAGCGCACAGGGACAGCTTAACATTCAGAGCCAAGCTGAGATTAATAACCAGACAGGTAAACTGATTGCCAATGGATTATTACAGGTTAAAGGCGAAGGGCTCAACAATACTCAAGGACAGATTGGCAGCTTACAAGATCAGGTGATTTTACAAGCTGGGCAAGGCGCATTGACCAACCAGTTGGGGACGATTCAAGCGAAGAAAGACTTAAGTGTTACAGCACAAAGTGTAGATAACCAGTCTGGTCAAATGAACAGTCAGGGCCAACTGCAACTGAACAGCCAACAGGCAATCAACAACCTAGAAGGTTTAATTGCAGCGGATTTGGGGTTAAAACTCAACAGCCAAGGTTTAAATAACAACCGAGGTCAGATTGGAAGTGCACAGGGTGATGTTGATCTGAATGCAGGCAATGGCTTATTGAGCAATCAGGCAGGCGTGGTGTTGTCAGGCAAAGCGTTAATGCTCAATGCAGGCCAAGTCGATAACAGCAACAAGGGACAGATCAATAGCCAAGCAGATTTAGCGATCAGCACGGTAAAAGAGATCAATAACCAAAGTGGTGTAATTGCTTCAAACCAACAACTGAGCTTAAAGAGTCAGGGACTCAATAACAATGCAGGACAAATCGGCAGTATTCATGCAGGCGTTGTAGTCGATAGTGGTTCAGGAGTTGTTGATAATAATTCTGGTGTGATACAGGCACAGAATGATATCCAGCTTAAGGCTCAAGAATTAAATAGCCATTTAGGTAAGATCAGTTCAGAGAAGAGTATTGAACTCAGCATTGACCAAGGCATAGACAACAGTGCGGGTCAGATTGTTGCCAACGATGCGATTGCTATTCAAAGTCAGGGACTGAACAATGATCAGGGTCAAATTGCCAGTATCAAAGCGCAATTAAGTATTCATGCGGGAGCAGGATTACTGAGTAACCAATCAGGCTCACTGCAATCAGCGAAAGACATTGAGATCAAAGCAGAGCGCTTACATAGTCAGTCGGGTTTAATCAATGCGCAAGGCTCGATACAAGCACAGATTCAACAAGAGATTGATAACAATGCAGGACAGATCATTGCAAATCAATCGGTGCAGCTTAATAGTCAGGGCTTAAATAATAATGCGGGTCAAATTGGCAGTGTTGAAAGCACACTGAAGGTAGATGCTGGTCAAGGTGTAATCAGCAACCAACAAGGCAAACTGCAGTCTAAACAAGACCTGAGTTTGAATGCACAAGGGATTGATAACCAGTCAGGTTTAATCGCGACCCAAGGCCATCTTGAATTACAACAACACTGGTTAAAAAATACTAAAGGGCAAGTGATCTCAGGTGAAAGCCTGAATTTAACAGGTCAAGATTTAAATAATCAGGGTGGATTACTGCAAAGTGGTCGAGACTTAAGTTTTAAACTGATTGGCAAATTGGACAATAGCCAATCAGGGCAACTGATTAGTGGCGGTGATACGCAGATTGATGCACAGCAATTAGAGAATAGCCAGCAGGGTTTAATCAATGCACAAGGCAGCTTGAGCATTAGGACTCAGCAAGACGTCAATAACAATGCAGGTATCATTGCCTCCAACAAGTTTGTCGAAATTCAGAGTCAAGGACTAGATAATAGCCAAGGCCAACTTGGCAGTATCAAAGAACAGGTGACGATCAACACAGGCAAGGGCGCACTGCTTAACCAATCTGGTACGCTACAGTCGACAGGTGATTTAAACGTACAGAGTACGGGGCTGAACAACAATAAGGGTACACTGAATAGTTTAGGCAAAGTCAGCTTAGTGAGTGATGGAGATCTCAGTAATGATGGCGGTCAAATTGCTTCAAATGGTCAGTTAGAGATTACAGCAAATGACTTAAGTAACCAGTCAGGATTGATCCAGACAGGAGAGAAGTCGAATCTAAATCTCAAGTTGGGTGGTGCATTAAGCAATCAAACGGGTCAAATTCACAGTGGAGCAGACCAGCAGATCACAGCGCAAAGTGTTGATAACAGTGTACAGGGTCAAATGACTGCACAGGGACAGCTTAACATTCAGAGTCAAGCTGAGATTAATAACCAGACAGGTAAACTGATCGCCAATGGATTATTACAGGTTAAAGGCGAAGGGCTCAACAATACCCTAGGACAGATCGGCAGCTTACAAGATCAGGTGATTGTACAAGCTGGGCAAGGCGCATTGATCAACCAGTCGGGTACGATCCAAGCGAAGAAAGACTTAAGTGTTACAGCACAAAGTATAGATAACCAGTCTGGTCAAATGAACAGTCAGGGCCAACTGCAACTGAACAGCCAACAGGCAATCAACAACCTAGAAGGTTTAATTGCAGCGGATTTGGGGTTAAAACTCAACAGCCAAGGTTTAAATAACAACCGAGGTCAGATTGGAAGTGCACAGGGTGATGTTGATCTGAATGCAGGCAATGGCTTATTGAGCAATCAGGCAGGCGTGGTGTTGTCAGGCAAAGCGTTAATGCTCAATGCAGGCCAAGTCGATAACAGCAACAAGGGACAGATCAATAGCCAAGCAGATTTAGCGATCAGCACGGTAAAAGAGATCAATAACCAAAGTGGTGTAATTGCTTCAAACCAACAACTGAGCTTAAAGAGTCAGGGACTCAATAACAATGCAGGACAAATCGGCAGTATTCATGCAGGCGTTGTAGTCGATAGTGGTTCAGGAGTTGTTGATAATAATTCTGGTGTGATACAGGCACAGAATGATATCCAGCTTAAGGCTCAAGAATTAAATAGCCATTTAGGTAAGATCAGTTCAGAGAAGAGTATTGAACTCAGCATTGACCAAGGCATAGACAACAGTGCGGGTCAGATTGTTGCCAACGATGCGATTGCTATTCAAAGTCAGGGACTGAACAATGATCAGGGTCAAATTGCCAGTATCAAAGCGCAATTAAGTATTCATGCGGGAGCAGGATTACTGAGTAACCAATCGGGATCACTGCAATCAGCGAAAGACATTGAGATCAAAGCAGAGCGCTTACATAGCCAGTCAGGCTTAATCAATGCGCAAGGCTCGATACAAGCACAGATTCAACAAGAGATTGATAACAATGCAGGACAGATCATTGCAAATCAATCAGTGCAGCTCAATAGTCAGGGCTTAAATAATAATGCGGGTCAAATCGGCAGTGTTGAAAGCACACTGAAGGTAGATGCTGGTCAAGGTGTAATCAGCAACCAACAAGGCAAACTGCAGTCTAAACAAGAGCTGAGTTTGAATGCACAAGGGATTGATAACCAGTCAGGTTTAATCGCGACCCAAGGCCATCTTGAATTACAACAACACTGGTTAAAAAATAATAAAGGGCAAGTGATCTCAGGTGAAAGCCTGAATTTAACAGGTCAAGATTTAAATAATCAGGGTGGATTACTGCAAAGCGGTCGAGACTTAAGTTTTAAACTGATTGGCAAACTAGACAATAGCCAATCAGGGCAGCTGATTAGTGGCGGTCATACGCAGATTGATGCACAGCAATTAGAGAATAGCCAGCAGGGTTTAATCAGTACTCAGGGTGATCTTCGTATTACCAGTGTGCAAGACATAAACAATGCAGCAGGCATCATGGTTGCTAAACAAAATATAAATTTAAGTAGTCAAGGTTTAAACAATAATAAAGGTCAGATTGGTACTGAACAGGGAGATTTGAAGATTCAGACTGGTCAGAAAGGCCTAGACAACCTTACAGGACAAATTCAGTCAGCTAAGACACTTAATATCAGCAGTAGTGGTCTAACAAACAGTGGTGTAATTAGTGCATTAAATACACTCAATATTGATAGTCAGGGTGATATTCATAATGATGGCGGTCAAGTTGCTTCAAATGGTCAGTTAGAGATTACAGCAAATGACTTAAGTAACCAGTCAGGATTGATCCAGACAGGAGAGAAGTCGAATCTAAGTCTCAAGTTGGGTGGTGCATTAAGCAACCAAACGGGTCAAATCCACAGTGGTGCAGACCAGCAGATCACAGCGCAAAGTGTTGATAACAGTGTACAGGGTCAAATGACTGCACAGGGACAGCTTAACATTCAGAGTCAAGCTGAGATTAATAACCAGACAGGTAAACTGATTGCCAATGGATTATTACAGGTTAAAGGCGAAGGGCTGAACAATACTCAAGGACAGATCGGCAGCTTACAAGATCAGGTGCTTGTTCAAGCTGGGCAAGGCGCATTGACCAACCAGTTGGGGACGATTCAAGCGAAGAAAGACTTAAGTGTTACAGCACAAAGTATAGATAACCAGTCTGGTCAAATGAACAGTCAGGGCCAACTGCAACTGAACAGCCAACAGGCAATCAACAACCTAGAAGGTTTAATTGCAGCGGATTTGGGGTTAAAACTCAACAGCCAAGGTTTAAATAACAACCGAGGTCAGATCGGAAGTGCACAGGGTGATGTTGATCTGAATGCAGGCAATGGCTTATTGAGCAATCAGGCAGGCGTGGTGTTGTCAGGCAAAGCGTTAACGCTCAATGCAGGCCAAGTCGATAACAGCAACAAGGGACAGATCAATAGCCAAGCAGATTTAGCGATCAGCACGGTAAAAGGATCAATAACCAAAGTGGTGTAATTGCTTCAAACCAACAACTGAGCTTAAAGAGTCAGGGACTCAATAACAATGCAGGACAGATCGGCAGTGTTCAAGGACAGATTCAACTGGATGTAGGACAATTCCGTCTTGAAAATCAACAAGGGCTAATCCAAGCTGGTCAAGGGATCAATATTGTCGCGAATGGTGTGAATAACGCTCAGGGGCAAATCAATAGTAAAAATTTACTACAACTCAATAGCCAAGGGCAGCTACTGGATAACAGTCAGGGAACGTTAAGTTCTGAAAGTATTAAAATTGACTCTGGACGATTAAACAATAATCAAGGGTTGATTCAGGCTCAGCATAACATCCAGATTGATACTCACAATCAGGATCTTGTAAACACCAATAGTGGTCAACAAGGAGGCATACTGAGTCAAGGTGATATACAGCTAAGTAATGTTAAAACGTTGAATAATTCACAGGGATATCTTGCAAGTGCTAAAGAGCTAGGTATCCAAGTCAATCAAGTATTGAATCAACAAGGCACAATACTCGCAGGGAAACAATTAAATATTTGGGGAACAGGACAAAACCAACTACTGGATAATCAGTCTGGACAATTGTTGTCTATGGGGGGAATGACACTCAATATTGATCGAATTAATAACAATGGTAAGTTAAAGCCAAGTGATGCTGATAGTCATATCATGGCAGTAGGTGACTTAAATATCACCACACAACAATTGGATAATCAAAATACACTGACAATCAGTCCAACTGACACATCAATTCAGGGGATTGATGCAAATAATTTAAATATCACGACCAATATTTTAAATAACCAAACAGGTGCTATCCGCAGTAGTGGTAACCAAAATCTGAATATTCGTCAAATATTGAATAATCAATCAGGTCAAATCAGCAGTGAAAAACAACTGATCATCGTGGGCGATCAACTAGAAATTAATAACTTAAAAGGGCAAATTTTATCAGGCACTGGACTGAATTTGACAGCGAAATCCCTTTCAGGGAATGGCAAAGTTTTAAGTTTGGGTGATGCTCAAGTGAACTTAAAAGAGAGCTATACTCATGGTGTAGGTGCTCAATTACAGGCCAATCAAAACTTAAGCCTGATTACTCAAGGCAATATCATTAATTATGGAACGATCAATTCAGGTAATCGACTGGATATAAATGCCGTCAATATTGGCAATATGGTTGATGCTAAAATTGAAAGCCATGAAACCCGATTGACTGCACAAAATGAGTTGAATAATACCGGATTGATCAATGGTGATTATACTCGCCTACAAGCGAATACACTCAACAATCAAGGTACTGGACGTATTTATGGAACAACGCTTGCGATCAATGCAAATACTTTAAATAATCAACCTAATAGTGCTGGTGTTGCTCCAGTGATTGCTTCACGTGGTGATATGTATTTGGGTGTTCAGGTTTTGAATAACTTGGCAAACACAGCTGACTATGCAAGCCAATCATTGATTTTTAGTGCTGGTAACTTATATCTCGGTGGTGGATTAGATGCCAATGACAAGACTGTCGGGCAAGCCTTAGTGATCAATAATGAAAGTGCGACGATTGAATCGTTAGGCAATATGCGTTTGTCAGCGAAGCAAATCAACAATATTAATAAGAACTTTAAGACCCAACTGGTTGAAATTGAGCGCAAGGATAATCTTGAAAAATTTTATCAGGGTGATTGGAAAACATTTGATGGGGTACTTATTGCAAGAAAAGATAAAAAGGAAGATTGGGCCAAATATACTTATAGCCAAGTGACTTCTGAGACGCGAGTCATAGAATCCGCGCCTGGTCAAATTAAAGCGGGTAGTGCTTTAAATCTTGATGGTGCTCAAGTGCTGAATGATAAAAGCCAAATCTTGGCAGGTGGCGTATTGTCTAATTTAGGCGGGAGTATCACATCTGGTGATCTTGAGGATACTAAAGGGATTAGAAAGGTTGTGGCAACTGGTACACAGCGTTTATCTGAAATTGTGTACAACAGTTGGGGGAAGAAGAAGCGTAAAACCAAAAATAAATCTTTTACAAATACCCAAACAGAAACATTTGATTTAGCGGTCAGTCAAGCTTTGGGCAACCAGAAGTTTAACCAAAATAAAATTGTGACAACATTGGTGTCTAACAATCAAAGTGGAGATAACACTCAATCAAGTCAAACTCAGCAAACCAATCTAAATGGATTAAAAGATACCAATAATTCGACACAGGTTAAGCAAACTCAAAACTCTCAAGGAGAGAATTTAACTGTAAAAGAAGCTGGGAATGTATTGAACAGCATACAGTCTCAAACAGGACAGAAGAACCAGCCGTTGCTACAATCAAAAGATTTGGATTTAAATGTTTCAGGGTCACAAGTCACGGTATCAAAGGTTGAACAAGCCAATGCTCAAAATCTGACTACTGGTCAGGCATCTGATCTTACCAACAGTATCCAGACTCAGAAGGGTCAAGGGGCTCAAGCTTCATTACAATCAAAAGATTTGGATGTAAGCGCTTCAGGGGCAAATATTAATGTATCGCAAGCAGAGCAGGCCAATGGCAAAAATTTAACAACAGGTCATACAGCTGATTTATCAAATACAACCCAGACACAAACAGGTCAATTCAATCAGCCATCACAACAATCAAAAGATTTAAATGCAAATCTGCTTGATGAAAATGTAAGTTTATCAAAAGCAGGACAAGTGAATGACCAAAACCAACAGCTTACTGATACAAAGCAAGTCGATAATAGTAGTCAAGTGAATGGCTTACAGCAGAATTCATCTTCATTACAGTCTAAAGATTTAAATATTTCTGTAGGGCAAACATCGCAAAAACAAGGTGATACTGCTGGTCAAGCACAAGCCAATAATTTTACTCAACAGGCCAATGCACCTAGTGAAACCGATGAATCAACACAATATGAAATACGAACGCTTAATTCAAGTGAGCTAAAAGTTCCAAATAGTGCTCTATATCGTGTCAATGCAAACAGTAAAGCTGGATATTTAGTTGAAACAGATCCGAGCTTTACCAATTATAAAACTTGGTTATCCTCTGACTATATGTTGGATGCACTTGGGCTGGATCCTGCTTTGCAACAAAAGCGTCTAGCTGATGGTCTTTATGAACAACGTTTGGTGCAAGATCAGATTGCGAACCTAACTGGTTATCGCTTCCTAGAAGGTTATGCCAATGATGATGAGCAATATAAAGCACTCATGAATAATGGGGTAAGTTTCGCCAAGTTGTATGGTCTTCGCCCTGGAATAGCATTAACTGCTGCTCAAACAGCACAGTTGACCAGTGATATTGTTTGGCTCGTTGAACAAACTGTGATCTTACCAAATGGCACAAAGGCTCAAGCCCTTGTTCCACAAGTATACGTTAAAGCAAGAGTGGGTGACTTAAAAGGAGATGGTACCTTACTTTCTGGTGATGCGATTCAGTTTAAGTTAGATGGTGATTTGATCAATGGCGCTACGATTGCGGGTCGCCAAGCAGTACAAATTACTGCTGATAATGTCCAAAATTTAAATGGACGGATTCATGGTAATCAAGTTGCTATCGAAACCAAAAAAGATTTGAACAACATCGGTGGTCAAATTAGTGCCAAAGAATCTATGGCATTGAAAGTTGGCGGGAATTTGAATATTGAATCAACAACGCTTTCAACGGAATCGAAAATTGGTGGTTTTAGTTCATCACAAACTAGTATTGATCGTGTGGCGGGAATTTATGTTGGTTCAGGCAGTCAGAAAAAGCTTGATCCAAGCCAAACTACTTTGCTTATAGATGTCGCGGGGAATACCAACTTAAAAGCTGCTCAAATCAATAATAGTAATGGCACGACCATCCTTAATACATTGGGCAATCTTGATATTGGAACAGTAACTACAAGTCAAACAGAACAATTGAAAATTGATTCAAAAAATGGTTACCAGTATAAAAAGCAACAGGACATAGGCAGTCAAATCAATAGTGAAGGTTCGTTGGTATTGAATGGGCAAAATATTAACATTCAGGGTTCAGCACTTAATAGTGAGCAAGGTATAACTCAAGTGACTGCTAAAGATTTTATTCATATCGAAGAAGGACGTAAAATCAGTGATATGGAGAGTCAATGGTTTAATAAGAGTAGAGGCTTGTTAGGAAGTAAACAACAAAGTAGTTATATACATGATAAAAGCGACGAGGCTCTTGTCAGTACGATCACTGGTAAGAGTGTTATTTTAAACGCAAATAATATCGATATTCGTGGTAGTCAAATTGTTTCAAATGATCTTACACAAATCCAAGCAAAAAATAATATCAATATTATTGCAGCTGAAAACTATTATTTGAACGAATCACAGGAGATCAAGAAAAAATCTGGATTTACTGCAAGTCTTTCAGGTGGTGTAGCAAGTGTTGGTTATGGTAAGTCAAGTTTAAAAACTGAGCAGAAAAATCAATCAACTGCTTTAGTTCAAAGCCAAATCATCAGTACCCAAGGAAATACCAATATTCTAGCAGGTAAGGATTTGACATCAGAAGCAGCGATTCTGGGTGCAGGCAAAGATTTAAATTTACAAGGCGTGAATGTTAATCTAAATGCTGGCTATGAAAGTAATACGCTACATTCACTAATACAAAGTAAAAATTCAGGTGTTTCAGTTGGCTTAACTTATTCACCAATGGCAGCAGTTGTATCGACCTATAAAAAGAATGCAGGTAGCGACCAATTTTCTGACAGTGCTGTGGGTCAACTTATGTCAAGAGCTGAAGCATTAAACAAAGCAGCTCAGGCAGCAATAACGCCTGTTGTTGTCACTGCAGGCAGCCATAAATCGAGTCAGACCAGTGATTACAATAACACTCAAGCAGTTGTTACCCAAGCAATAGCGAAAGGTAATTTAAATATTATTGCTACAGATGGCAGTATAAACAGCCAAGGTGCGCAACTTGCCGCAGAAGGAAATGCACTATTACATGCGAAAGACAGCATAAACTTGGACTATGTGACCGATCATGAAGCCCAGACAGCAAATAGCAAACAAAGCGGCTTTAGTATAGACAATCGTGATAAATCTGCGCCTGCAGGTGTTTATAACAATAAAGACAAAGGTCAAGGAAATGTAGATAAGGTTACAGGTACACAACTTTCTGTGGGTGGAAAAACTACATTACAAACAGAAAAAGGTGACATCAATATCCTTGGCAGTTCAGTCGCTTCACAAGGTGATGTGAAGATCAATGCTGCGAATGATGTCAATATTAAATCAGCACAGAGTAGTCAAAGCCAAAGTCAAAGCAGTTCAAATAAAGGCATTGGTAGTGCTCAGATTTCAGATACTGAACAATTTTATGGCTATATGAAGGGTAAAAACCAAAGCAATAGTCAAAGTATTGAACAGCAACGTAGCCAAGTCGGAAGTTTAGAGGGCAATGTCAATATTCAGGCAGGCAATAACTATAATCAGCAAGTTGCAGATATTGTTGCCAATAAAGATATCAATATTACTGCGAAACAAATTAGTGTATTGGATGATTACAATACTGGAAGCTCAGACAGTTCATCGAAAGATTTAAAAGTCGGTGTATTTAAACGGATAAGTTCACCAATTTTAGATTTGCTGGGTTCGGCAGACAAAGCCACTAAAGGCAATGCCGCAGATGATCGTACCCAAGCTTTACAGGGATTGGCAGCGGGTGCGCAAGCCTATCAAAGTTATAGTGACATCAAAGGCGGTTCTGTTGCTAAAGCTGAGGCTGGTATAGGTTTTAGTACCAGTAAAAATCAACAAAGCAATAGCTATGTGACTTCACAACAGAACCAGATCAGTGCGGGTGGTAACGTCAATCTCACCAGTACAGCAGGTGATATTCATTTACAGAATACTCAAGTCAAAGCGAAAGAAACAATAAGCTTAGATTCGGCTAAAAATATTCTTTTAGAATCAGGACAAAGCCAAGAAAAGGCACAGGGTAAAAATAGTAATGCTGGTTTAAGTGTCGGTGTAGGTGCATCGGTAGGAGCACAGACAGGTGCGTATATCTATGCTGAGGCAGGCTACGGTAAAGGTAGTAATCAGCTTGATCGCAACACGCATACTCAAACGACATTAGAAGCTAATAAAGTGAGTTTGACGAGTAAGGGGGATACAACTTTGGCTGGCGCTAAAGCCACAGCAAATCGTATTGATGCGGATGTGGGGGGCAAGCTCAGTATCATCAGTCAACAAGACCAAGTTGAACAAAAGATAGATCAAAGTGGTGCAGGAGCACGTGTCCAAGCTTCATTGGGTACAGCATGGCAAGCGTCTGGAAATCTATCCAACAGTAGCGCAAACGCTTCATCCAATAGTGTGAATCAGCAAGCAGGCTTATTTGCTGGTGATGGTGGTTACCATGTCAAAGCCGATCAAGTTGATCTCAAAGGTGGTGCAATTGTTTCTACCTCGAAGAAAGAAAATAATGATTTAACTGCAAATCGTTTGACGTTTAGCGATATCAACAATAAGAGCAGTTATGATGCGACTTCGGTGAGTTTATCTGGTGGAACAAGCTTTAATAAAGACAAGCCAACAGGTGATGGAAAAGCATCGAATCCGACCAATAATGAAAACTGGCGTAATGCAACAAGTTTTAGTCCAAGTCTACCACAGCATGAATCAGACAAAGACAGTAGTGTCACTCGTTCAACCTTAAGCGAAGGTAATATCACGATTGGTGGTCAAGCAACAACGACTACAGCGTTAGGGATCCATAGTGATGCCAGTACAGCACATCGAAGTGTAGACACCTTACCAAATCTACAAGAGATATTAGACAAGCAAAAAACCGTAGCAGATGCGACTTCAACCATTGCGGCAGCATCAAGAACCTATAGTCAAAATCAGCAAAAACAAGCGGAAGCAGAGAAGAAAAACACTGAACAAACAGCGATAGCAGAACTACAAACCAAAGGTGGTGAAGATTGGAATAAGTATCAAAACTCAGACAATGAAGCTCAGAAACAAGAACTTCTGAAAAATAATTCACCGAGTTACAAACAAGCTTCAGAAACAGCTCAAGATTGGGGCATGGGTGGAGATAAGAGTCGAGCAGTCAATGCAGTAGCCATGGCAGTTACAGGTGCATTGGGCGGTCAAACAGATTTACAAGTTGCAGCCAATGCCCTTGCACCATATGCAGCAAATATTATTGGAAAAGAGTTAGGTCATGGAGAGGACAAAAACAAAGCTGCTCAGTTGGCTGCCCATGCGATATTGGGAGCAGCACTTGCCTATGTAAATGGCGGTAACCCAGCAGCAGGGGGCAGTGCAGCAGTTGCAAGTGAAGCAGCAGCGGATTATCTCACCAATCAATACAAAGACAAAAAAGAATATCAAGATGTCAATGGAGAGTTCCAACCGAACCTTTTACCAGAAGATGTGAAGACTCAAATTCGAGATTTGACAGCAGCGATAGGAGCAGTGGTTGGTGGAACTGTTGGGGACTCCTCATTTAATGCACAGTTGAGTGGTGTGGTTGGACAGAATGCGGTGGAGAATAATGCATTGATTACAGAATCTCCAGATGGGAAAAGCCGACATTACACACCAGAAGACAATAAATTTAATTTATTGCAATATTTGGTTGCGACAGGGCAATTAACACTTGACCAAGTACCAGATAGCATTTTTGAAGATATGGCAAACAGGGGGTATACTTCTTTGACTGATGGAGATAAAGCCCCAAATAATTCATCTGAAGAGGAAAAATATAGACAGAATTTCATAGAAGGAATAAAAGACGAACAAATCATAAGTGAACAAAAATTTTTAGAACTTATGAATAAAAACCCTGAAATGTGGGCTGAAGTAAAAGAAGCAATTGAAACTAAACAATTCTGGGAAGGTGTTAAAGAACCAGTTTTTAAATATGTATTACCTGGGCTTCAATTGGGAGGTGGTGTAGTACAAACTATTGGTGCAGGTGCTATTGATGTAGTGGGCTGTGCCACAATAGTGGCTTGTGGTGTAGCAGTAGGTGGTTCAAGTTTACTCATTATCAATGGTCTTGATGATATAAGAACAGGCTGGAATAATTTTGGTGGGCTACCAGAAGGTCAAACTGTTTCATCCACATTAACATCATTAGGTGTTTCGGAAGGTACAGCTGGCTGGGTTAAACTAGGAGTAGGTGGTGCCAGTATTGGTGCAGAAGCAATAGCTATAAATCAAGGTTTGAAAGCAACAACTAATACTTTTGATAATGTTACAAATACTTCAAATCAGCCTGTTATCTCTGAAAAAGTTTTACCTGGAAAAACAAAAGAATTAATCAGTGGTTCTGATAAAGCTTTATTAAATGGTGAAGTAGTTTATCCACAGATATACAAAGAACTTTATCATGGTGCAGATGCAAAATCGTTAAATTTACCAGATAATTTATCTTCAGAGCAATTGGCATCGTATATACAAAAAAATGGTCTAAATGCAAGAGGGACAAATATTGAATTAATGTCTCATCAAGCAGGAAATAGAGATACTGCATTTAGAGGTACGACGACTAGTGTTATTTCTCAAGGAGGTGATGCAGGAGCGGCATATTGGGCAGGACCAAATGGAATTGTTGTAGAGTTAAAGAATGTCAAAGGTTATGATCTAGATGCCCTTCAGTCGACCTCTTCAAAAGGTATTGGTATTAGTGGTATGGTTCAAAAAAATACTTTGGGTGGCGAATTAGAAATTTCTGTACCAGCTCAAATTGATCCTTCACAAATTAATAGAATTGGTATTGTAAAAACAACACCGAATGGTAAAACGTATGTAGACTTTGATTGGGGGGAATAAATGAAAACTGAAAATAAGTGGGACAAAGAAGTTGATTATGTTTTTTTAAAAAAATGGATTAAAAGTCACTTGCAGTGGGATGAGAATTTAGGAATTGATAAAGCTCTATATGAGAAGTTACCAAAAGTAATAATGCAAGAAGATAAGTCAGAGTTAATAGATCTATCTTTTATAGATTTAAGTAATTTAAGCTTTGGAAAAGTGTGGATGGGACATTATTTATCCCATGCAAATTTATCGTGTTCAAAATTTTTAAGGACGCACTTTCATCATGCTGTAGCAATTGATACTAATTTTTCGGGATCTTTTTTTGAAAGAGTACAATTTATACCATTCTTTTCTCCAAATTCAAATTTTGAAAACTGTTATTTTAAAGATTGTTTAGCATTTGGTAATGGTGGAAATCCAAGAAATAGTTATTCTTATAATAATTTTAACAGTTGTAACTTTAAAAATACAAACATCATTGGTTGTGATTTTTCGAAATCTAGTTTTAAAGCTTCAAATTTCGAAAATGCAGAAATAAAAGATTCAAAATTTGAAGGAGCAATATTTTTAAATGCTAACTTGAAAAATGCTCTATTTGATAATTGCTCATTCTCTAGCTTGGAATATGATGGAATAAGTGATTTTATAACAAATTTGGATTTCTCTTGCTCCGATGGTGTTAAATTTATTAATTGTAATTTTCAAGGAGTTAATATTAATTTTTAGTGTAATTAATAAAGTAAAAACTATCTAAATAGTGTTAATTTATTATTGCAGAAAGTAGATTGATTGAAGTTTTACTGTAGATGGGCTTTATTACATAAAGATTACTTAAGTGTCTGATTTAAAAGGTTTTGAGTGTTTTTTGATTTAAAATTAAGTGTATTAAAATCAAATACTTATATATTTATGGAACAAAGCCTTTTTATATTCCAGAAAATGTAGATTATACAGAAGTATCAGCTGACTTGGATTTAGAAGATATACCTGTTGCAAGAGTTCAAGGCGTAATAGATTTACTTAAAAGTTCTGATAAATATATAGTTTTCAGGCAGCTAAGTTGTTGACTTTTGGGGGGGTGATGTTGGTTTTTCCAAGTTGGTTAAATTATTAGAAGAAGATCATATTAGTGGTTTTATTAATAATAGACTATATGGTTATGATGAAACATTAAAGCATGCGTTAGATGCTTTAATTAGTTACTGGGCTGTTAAATCTGACCAAGGGGAAGGGGATAGAGATGTAGCAAGAGCGAAAATATTCCCTTATATTTTGAAAATTATAGATGCTTCTAATGATCAATCTTTTCAAATAAGCTCATTATTCTGGATCATTATTAAATATAATTATTCCGAGTACATTATGCCATTAAAGGTACATCTAGAAAAAATAATAGATTACCCCGAAATACATGGTTGGAAAATACATGATGTTATTGAATTACTATTAAAGATTGATCCTGAATTTGTAAACGAACTTTTGTTGAAAAAAAGGAAAACATTGCAAGAGTTTAACTTTTAGAGCGTGTAAATTATTTTGTGTAAGTTGATTTTTAAGTTTTCTGATTATTAATAAATGGATTGATACTTCTACCTTAAATGTAGAAGCATCAAATTCATGCCATTTATACTTTACAAAACTCAGCCCAATCAGCAATCAAAGCCTTACGTTTCTCAAGATAAGCACCATGTAA
The DNA here is from genome assembly GCF_051059255.1 of Acinetobacter sp. CE-15. NCBI lineage: Bacteria > Pseudomonadati > Pseudomonadota > Gammaproteobacteria > Moraxellales > Moraxellaceae > Acinetobacter > Acinetobacter sp. CE-15. Next base: position 1,058,323 of record NZ_CP192737.1, read on the forward strand.
GTAAGCTGCTTCAACCTCATCAGGTAGTTTATGGGCGAGTACATGTTCACAGATTTCACGGGGTAATCTGTTTTATCGGCTGACGAATCGTGGAATGTTGAACGGAACCATGTGTTGTAATCACACGATTTTTTTTGGGTTAATGTTAAGCCATTTTCTTTAAGCTTTTGTTCATGCATTCTCATAATCAAAGCAGTTGAAGGCATATTAGAAATTATGTCACTACCACGAGGTGCAGGGAAAATATAGACTTGGGTTTGAGTATCAGCCTGAATTGATTCAAGTAATGAAATGGCATGTTCTGATAATATTTATAAATTTCAAGATAATGATGGTTTAGGGTATGATAAAGTAATTGTATTTGGTGTTAATGGGCGAGGTGATTATATAGCCTTTGATTATCGCCAAAACCATACGACTGATGATTCACTAGTGGTAATTATGTATCATGATGATTTTATAGAAGAAAATGGTAAATCTAAAATGAGAGTTGTCAAGGTGGCAGATACTTTTGATGAGTTTTTAAAACTACTGCATGATTAGTAGGTATTTATTAAATAAAAGAGCTTTTATTCATGTAACAGATTTTTATTTAACTTAATATGGAAATAAAAATAATTTTAGGTTTGGAGTATTGTATTAATTATTAAGATAGCTGGTTGGAAATGAAAAAAATTGGAAACAATCAAATTTTTTTAGAATTTGATGAAGAGTTTAAAAAATCGAAATTAATACCATTGAGATTATGTATTGGTGGAGAATACTTGGGTACTTTAGATTCACCAACTTATGTTACTAGTTTTATTAATTCTTTGAGAAAATTATTGACGGATAGTTATTATTACAGTGAGTTTGTTAATGATGAAAACTATAAATGTTTTTTTTACTCTGAAGGGGTAATTTCTGATTATTACAGGATTGTATTAGAAGAAACATTTGATGATTTTTGTAAGAGGACTGCAAGGAATAATGATACAATTTATTTCACATGGTTTTTATATGAAGATCATTTTTTTGAATATAAAGATAATATTGAAAATAAGTTGGTTTTTTCTAAATGCAAATGTTCGGATTTACTTAATTTAATAAATAGTTTTCTTGAGGAAATAAATTGATTAGTAAAGAAAAACTTGTTGAAGTATTAATGAATAATTATCCAGAAGTTGTTGGGGTATGTAGTGAGAGAGTGGATCACTTAATTAAAGAAAATAATATTCCTTTGAGACCAGAGCATAGAAGCTTTTTTGTTTTATATGGTAATACTACTTCATTAATAACTAGTATGTTTGCTGATTGTACGTTTGATAGATTTGAACAATATTATTTAGCTCAACCTCCATTTGAAGAAATTCATGATGAAGAAAAGGTTTCGTCTGGAACAATTTATTTTGGCCATGATTTTAATGATGAATTTTTATGTATTGAAAATAATACAGGAGAAATTTATGTTTATGGCTTCCAAGAAAAAGAAGCACCAGCATATTATGAGAATATTGATAGTTTTCTAATTTATTGTTTTTTTTGGCTTAATGATAAGGATCACTTTTTTGAAATTGTTAAAAAAGATATTGTTGTTGAAAATATTGAACAATTTAAATTAGATAATGAAGCTTTTAAAATAAAAAAACTTAAATTTAAGGGCATTAATTATTACTACTATTGTGGTGTATTAATTGAATTTAATGCAGAAACAGGAAGTTATAATTTATATAAAGGTGGAATATTAAATTGTTTGACTGATCTTGTATTTGGGAATGGTTAATAAATATGAGGTAATGAATTTATTATGAAATGCCTTGATAATACAGGGGGTGATCAAGATGGAATTTAGTTATTCTTAAGTAAAAATAACTTAAAAATAGGACCTGAATATTGAAAATTTATGATGAGATTTGAAAATCTTGGAGATTGAATTGGAAAATATATTGAAAGATAAGTAATATGGGACATTCTGCTTGGGTTGTTGAAGAGCAAAAAAATAATCAATATGATTTTTATTTAGAAATTTTAAATCTTAATAAAATTGTTACTGAGAATGGTATGGTATTAGATTTAGCAGATTTTATTTCTAATGCTGAAATTGTAAATATTCAGAGTGAAATTGATATATATGTACATGGTGAAACATATATCGATGAAAATGGTGAAGAAAGTGTTGAAACTTTGGAAATTTTTTTTACTAATCTAAGTGTTGATAGTGATTTTTATATGGATGCTGATAAAGAATTTGTTAAGTTAATTAAAAGTGTAGAAGAAAATTTTTATAAACGTCAGTTTTATATTCATGATATTAATTGGTGTGTTGATAAAGCATTTAGAATAATTTTGAGCTATATGAGGTCGAAAAAAATCAAAATCCATTGTTCTTTTCAGAATCAATAGTCGGTTTTTTAACACTAAGTGACTTAGAACGCTTATATGAATATTATGGTGGAAATTATATTAAAATTAAACCAGATATTTGGTGCGGTGTGGCTTGGGAGAAAATGTTGGAAATGAGAAGGTCTTAATTTTTTAGGATGAATATTTACAAAAATAAGGTTTTTGATTTATTAAAGAGATTTTATGATGCAGTATATGATTGAGTGGTTAAGAAACAATCGAAATGATATCTTACAAAAATATCCAGAAGCAGACCCTGAATTGTCTTTCTTTATGGACTATTTTGTTACATGTACTGGAGGGTATACTTTTATTGATATCCTTAAAAATGCTATTCGAAGTGAAGGTTATAGCCTCCAAGAGACATCAACTTATTTACTCATGAATAGTGTTGTGGATGAAGGACATGTGTTTGATTCAGCAGAATTTTATTTTTATGATGAACTTGATGGTAAAGTGCCATTTGAAGTTTTTGCCTCGGTTTTGGAATTAATAGCATTAGCATATGCTGAATATAATCCAGAGGATAATGAACAGATTATTGATCTTATACCACGCCTTAAACGAGTTTATGGTATTTAATTAGAAGCCTATCCATGCTTTTAAAAAGAAATGACTTTTATTTTTTAAAGTTAATTCATAATCATAATTACAAAGATAAAGCTAATTTTGATTCTATTGCTATTAATTGCAAGAACAATGAATAGCAATTTAGACTTTTTGTATAAATAAACTCTTCACACAATTTAACTCGATGAGGCTAAATTGACCAATGTTTCATGTAGATAAACCCAATAACATTGACCTGATTCAACTTTGATACAAGCCGTCGATATGCGTAATGTATCAGGTTCATGGCTTTGTTGATGTTCTTGATATTGAATCCAGCAGTAGTTGTCTGCTTCAAATAAAGCACGCGTATTCAAGATTTTAATTTTTAACGCAGGTTTATTACCTACATTTTGACTAAACAAGGCATTTATTTCGGGTAAACCAATGACATTGCCTTGCGTCGTAATCATTTTAAAATTTGGATCAAAACTGGCTAAGAGTTGATTTAGGCTTTCTTTTGCATTTTGACCTGTAAATACGTTTTCAATCAAAATATGTAAATCGATGACATGTTGTAATGCATTGTCCATAGGATTAGACATGGGTTTTCTCCTTAAAAATGGAAATTAATGATAAAAGGCAGAGCACAGCTGCAATCAAAAACGTATGCTGATAACGTATTAAGTCATTTGCAGCAGGCAACAGACTAAAGATTGAAATAAGAAGAACTGTACCTAAACTAAAAGCGACTTGTCGATTAATGTTCCACAGCACACTGCCTTGTAATAAGTCTTGGCCGTTAAAATCGATAAGGGCACTGATTTGGGCAGTATTGGCACTTAGACCACCACCCATTCCCATCAGTAGATAAGCAACAATTAAGGTACTTAAATCATTGGCATTTGAAACCCAGAACAACAGTGAAATTCCTAAACTATGTAGCGTAATACCGATTATAAAGAGCTGCTTTTTACCGAAATGGCGATAGAGAAGCCCACCACTGGTCATCGATACCAATGCACCCACTGCATAGAGCAGCATAAATAAGCCAGTCTGTTTTGCATTAAACCCAAGGTTACGTTGTAAATTAAAGATATTCAGTAAATTCACACCAGTAAAAATACCGGGTACTGCGTAATAAACGATAAATGCATTGCGTAAATTATAATTTTTTAACAATTGCAAATTAAGAATCGGATGAGCAGATCCTTTCGCGTATTTGAGGTAAATCAGAAGCATTGTGACGGAAAGCAGAAAGCTACTGATCGCGAGTACAACACTATGGTAATCATTAAATAATGAGAAAGAGAGTAACAAACACAACAAGCTGACATTGACCATAAACAGTCCTAAAAAGTCAGGTTTCCCAGACGTTTTAGCTTGAGTTTCTTTGATCCATCGCCACGCTAAAAAAGCAGTGATCATGGTAAAGGGGATATTGGCGAAAAACACCCAACGCCAAGACAAAGCATCAATAATTATGCCGCCAATCGTTGGTGAAAAGGCGGGTGCAATTAATGCGATTGCCATGATCATTGTGGAGATACGTTGCCGTTCATGGTTTGGAAATAGTGCAAATACCAATGCTTGACCGACAGGGATTAATAATCCGCCAGCCACACCCTGAACAAATCTCCAAAAAATTAAACTATGGATTGATTCACTCATGCCAATCAACCAAACGCTGACGGAAAAGAGCAGCATTGAATAACACAGCAATTTCCGATCACCCAATACGCTTGCTAACCATAAGCTCATGGGCATGATTAAAACCAAACCTAAAATATAAGCATTGCTTACCCATGCAACCATCGATGGGCTGACTGAGAAAGCTGTTGCTATATCGGGTAAGGCAATTGCAGACATGAAAATATTGATGCAATCAATAAAAAACCCAAGTAAAAACACTGTTGCTATTTTATAGCGATATGACATAGCGACCTCCAAGATGCAGGAGGGTACGATTCAGGCCTTTTATTGTCGATGCATGCGAAGTAAAATCATTGTTTAATAATTTCAAACAATCAGTGTGATTATGCAAAAAAACCTAAAACAGATTATCAGTTTTCTGCAAGTGGTTGATTCAGGATCATTTACCAAGGCAGCAGAGATTTTGGGTTTAAGTCGATCGATGGTGAGTATTGATATCAAGCATTTAGAACAGCATTTAAATGTGAGTTTGCTGATTCGTAATACGCGTAATATCGCACTGACTGAAATAGGCAAAAGCTTTTATGAGGATTTCAAACACATTCAATTGCAAATCGAAGAAGCTTTTGAGCGCAGTCAAAACTTAGCCACAAGTGTCACAGGGATATTGCGTTTTTCATCGACCAATGAATTTGGACGGAAATTCATTTTACCTTTGCTGGGTGAGTTTTGCCGCCAATATCCTCAATTACAACTACAATATTCATTTAATTCTTCCTTAGATGATTTAGTCACTGAAAAATTAGATTTGGTCATTCGGTTGGGAAACTTAAAAGACTCATCGATGCGGACACGAAAAATTGCTGAATATCCGATTTATTTGGTTGCCAGCCCTGAATTTTTACAACGTTATCCAATCAATAACATTGCTGATTTAGCACATGTTCCTTGGATTGGTCATCGCTTATTGAATTGGCAGGATGCGCAATATGTTTTACAAAATGATCAAGGTGAAAAACATACATTGCCTTTTGTTAGAAGTCAGTATGAATCTAATTCGGCAGAAGCAATACATCAGATGACACTTGCATCATTGGGTGTTGCGATATCGCCAGCTTGGTTGGTCGATGAAGATATTCAGCAAAATCGTTTAACTCGGGTGTTAGCTGATTTTGATTTACCTGTACAAAATGTCCAATTGCTCTATCCGAATACGGGAACCTTGCCTGCAAAAACCCGTGTCTTTATCGATTTTTTGGTGCAACGACTGTGTCTTTAATCATGTCAAAATAGGCACTTGCTATTGCAAATAGATAAAATGCGTGGTCAATTGTTAGACTAGATTTCGCCAGATCAATTGTTTATATAAAACCAACAGGATATCATCAAAAAATATCACAACTCATCTGTATACATCCCAGTAAAATATAGCAAGATGAGCTTCGGTCTAAAAAGAATTTATAAAATGGTGTTGATGTTCTATGCGTGAGCCGTCCTCCTGTCCGTCAGTTTCTGCGCCTATGAATCAGCAAGCATTGATTCAAAATGGTGATATTGCACCGCAAACGCTGGTTGCCTGTGAGGAATGTGACACGCTCTATCATCGAATTCAGCTGACCCAAGGTGAGCGTGCTTATTGTCTCTGTTGTGGTGCTGAGCTTTATCGGCAAAGCAAGCCGTTTAGTGTCTTACTGGCAATGGTAACAACAGCGCTGATCGTATTTGTGATTGCCAATAGTTTTCCGATTGTTAAGGTGGAATTGCAGGGGAATGATTCCCAGACAACATTACTGGGTGCGGCATGGGCAATGTTTCATGCCGGGCAAGGGCCAGTAGGTGTGTTGATTCTTATCACGACTTTCGTGGTGCCTCTATTGGATTTATTGCTGCTGTTCTATGTCCTTTCATCAGTTCATTTTTTTAAAGTTCGGCCTAGTTATTTAGTTGCAGCATTTCGTACTCTGTTTTTATTTAGAACATGGGGAATGGTTGAAGTATTTTTGATCGGGGTATTGGTCACCTTGGTTAAACTGGTCGGGATGGTTGTGGTGATTCCGGGCGTTGCATTATGGGGATTCTCCATACTGAGTGTGTTGCTGGTTTATATTGCCTCAGTAAAAGTCAAAGATCTTTGGGATGAGATCGACAGGAGACTCTCATGAAAACTGAACAGTCTCAGGCTAATTTTTCAAAATACTCAGCGAATATCGACAATAAAAATTCGTTGCAATACCCAAGAGCCAAAGATTTGTCTTTGGTGCTTTGTCATTGCTGTGGAACACTCAATAAACAGGTTCCAGAGGTTGAAGAAAAACATGCTTCACATTGCTTGAAATGTCATAGTGTGCTGCATCAACGTAAACCAAAGAGCTTAGACAGAACCCTTGCTTTGGTGATTGCGGCGAGTATTTTATATATTCCAGCCAATGTACTTCCGATGACCGTCACAGATTCTTTGTTAGGCAGTCAGCAAGATACGATCATGAGTGGTGTGATCTATTTTTGGCAGAATGGGGATTATTTGGTATCTGCTGTTATTTTTATGGCCAGTATCTTTATTCCCATGTTAAAACTTTTAATTCTGTGTTTTCTGTTGATTGCAGTAAAAATGCAGTCTTCTAAACGATTGCATTTTTCACCTGAGCATTGCTCAATGCTTTATCGGATTGTCGAGTTTATCGGTCGATGGTCGATGATTGATGTTTTTGTGGTGGCTTTATTGACCGCCCTGATTCAGATTCAATCACTGGCAACTATTCTCGCTGGGCCGGGCGCGGTTGCTTTTGGTGCAGTCGTGGTTTTAACCATGTTTGCTTCACTGAGTTTTGACCCGCGTATTATTTGGGATAATTATTCTGCTGCCCAGAATACGCGCAACAAGAACGGGCTTTCCCTGCAAGGCTCAGATGTGATTCATGTGGATCATGCTCCCTTGAATCATGATTTATCTAATTCCAGTCAATAAAACAATGATGGGTGTGTATGTCTGAAAATAAAACCAATAACGAAAGCTCAGATCATCAGGATCCTCATGCTGTAGATGAAACGCAGCAGATTTTGCCTGAACCTGAGAAAAATAAAGGACGCTGGCGACCATCGTTGATCTGGCTGATTCCGTTTATTGCCTTGTTGATAGGTCTGTCGTTGGCAGTCAAAGCGGTATTAGATACTGGTCCGACCATTAATGTTGCTTTTAGAACGGCTGAAGGGCTGGTTGCAGGTAAGACGACTGTTCGTTTTAAACAAGTGGATATCGGTCTTGTTCGCCAAATTGATCTTGCCGATGATCATTCACATGTCATTGCCAAAATTGAACTGCGTAAGGATGCCAGTAATTTTGCTGCAAAAGACTCACGCTTCTGGGTGGTTCGTCCACGAATTGGTGCCAGTGGTGTCTCCGGAATTGATACCTTATTGTCGGGTGCTTATATTGAGGTTGATGGCGGTAAGGCAGAACAAAAACAGGATGAGTTCACTGGTTTAGAAGTTCCTCCAGTCATCTCATCAGATGTACCGGGTAAAATCTTTTTCCTCAAAGCCAATAACTTAGGCTCACTGGATATCGGTTCTCCTATTTATTATCGTCAGATCAATGTGGGTCAAATCACGGCTTATCAGTTGGCCAAAGATGGTAAGAGTGTTGAGTTACAGACCTTTATTCAAGCACCTTATGATAAGTTTGTGACTACAGATGCGCGTTTTTGGCAGGCCAGTGGTGTCGATGTCAGCTTAAGTGCATCAGGATTTAAACTAGATACCCAGTCTCTGGTGAGTATTATCGCTGGCGGGATTGCTTTCGGTTATCCTGAGAATTCACATGCTGCTGTTGCTTCGGATCAAAGTCGTTTTAATTTATGGGATTCTCGTACTGAAGCTTTGAAAGAGCCAGATGGAAATCCACATCGTATCATTATGTATTTTGATCAGTCTTTACGTGGCTTGTCGGCAGGTGCACCGATTGACTTTATGGGGATTGAAATTGGTAATATTCAGTCGATTAATGCGGAGTTTGATGCAAATTATACTCAGATTCGGATGCGGGCTGAGGGGGTCATTTATCCATCTCGTTTAGCCAATGGCAAAGAACTTGATCCTGATGGTGTGATTTTTAAACGCTTTATCGAAAGAGGCTGGCGTGCTCAGATGCGTACTGGAAATCTACTGACAGGGCAGAACTATATCGCCTTTGATTTATTCCCTAAAGCAAAACCAGCAAACTTAATCATCAGATCAAATGGTGTGATTGAGGTTCCAACCACACCAACCGAGTTGAAGGGATTACAAGCACAAGTATCGCAAATTGCGGATAAACTGAATAAATTCCCATTGGTGGAAATTGGGCAGGATGTACGTAAAACCCTCAATAATATGAATTCAGCGATTAGCTCTACAGATAAACTGGTGAAGCAGTTGGATGGGAAAGTCGCGCCAGGACTACAGGCGACGTTGGATGATGTACGTAAAACCATGCGCTCTACTGAAACCATTCTATCCAGTGATGCGCCAATGCAACAGGATGTCCGCCGTGCTTTACAGCAAATGACACGTGCTGCCGCATCTTTACAGTTAATGGCTGACTATATTGAACAACACCCTGAATCACTCATTCGTGGGAAAACGCCTGAGGTTAAGAATGCTAAATAAAAAAAATAGCTCACATTTTTTGTCCTATTTGCCGCAGTCTAGTCGAGCAGGTTGTGCTCTGTTACTGGCCATTGTGGGTTTAGCTGGCTGTTCCAGTTCGCCTACACCAAACTACTATAGTTTGACGCCAATGGTTAAACCGTTGGTGAGTTCAAATGTACGGGTGATTGAAGTCCTGCCAGTGGGATTACCCGACCGTTTAAACAGGGCGCCTTTGGTCTTACAGGACAGCAGTGGTAAATCTAATGTATTGGATAACGAACGCTGGACGTCCACGTTGGGGGCAGAGTTACGTGATGGTTTGTCTGCGGGTTTGCAACAGAAATTAGGTGCTGTCGATCGTTACAGCAGTGGTATGACGGGTGGTAAAGTCTCTTACCGTATTGCAACCGACTTTTCTCGCTTTGATATTATTGAACACTCCGACACACGTTCGTTAATGGGTGCGATGAATCGGGATATTGAGGTGGCAGTTGCTTGGATTATTAAACGTGATGATCCAGCCAGACCCTTAAATCAGCCAACAGGTGTACAAAATGCAGTTTTGCCGAACCGACAACTCAGTTGTCGAATGGTATTTACCGATGCAGTTGGTGCAGATGGCAATAAAATTGTTGATATTGTCAGTGTTTCACGGCAGTCATTGAGTAAGGTGGTTGAAGCGATTGCCGCTTCTGTTGTTGCGACTGAAGCCAATAAAGCTGTGGTGATGGAAGGGGTGACTTGTTCCTAAGCAAGCGCTATAAAAAAGCACCCCAGTTTTAAATAAAATCTGGGGTGCTGTTAAATTTGATTCAGTGTTAACAATCTAAAAAACTGAATATTCAAAATTCTTTAAATATTACACCATCGCTGGATCACTGACAGAATCTGCACCTGTTTCAACGCGTCCTGCAAAGCGTCGATAAAACTTAGTGTCCTGAGTACAAGTTACGGCAAAATCATACCATTGCCATGTATCTTTCAGTTCCCAATGTCGTGTTGATGTTTGACCTGCTTTTACACTGATTTTTAACGCTGCGTCACTACGATAGACGACTGGGCTAATGACCAGTTCAACATCTTTTGTGCCCGTGTTGGTCAGGTCTAAATAAACATTACCATTGGCAATATCATAACACACTCGAATTTCAGGATTGATTTGCAGGCTTTGATTACGATTTAAATCACCTTTGAAATGGCGATGAAAACCATTTGGTCCCATTACCCAAAGATCATACAAACCTTGATTATCCTTTTTCACATTCCAAACATCATCCAGTGTTTTACCCGCTTCTACAATGTAACGACGCGGAACACGACTGAGATTTAACTTATCATAGACATGAAAAACTGCACCTTGAGTCCCTGTATTCGAGAACAAGAGTTTGACTGTTCCATCATTTTGACAACGTGCACTGGTATGTAATTCATAAGGCAATGCTTTAGATGGGCGAATACCACTGGCTTGAATTGGAAGTTGTAAATTGGTTGGAATCGGAACATTTGGTAATTTCTGCTGAGCTGAACGAAGTTGATCTGCTTGCTCACGGGTTTGTTTACCATTTAATTCTGGCAGTACATCTTCATTTGGGGTTTTAAAATTAAATGCTGAGGTTAAATCACCACAAATCGAACGACGATAAGGACTGATATTCGTTTCTTTTACCCCAAAGCGTTGTTCTAAAAACATTAATACTGACGTATGATCAAACACTTGAGAGTTAACCACACCACCACGACTCCATGGTGAAATTACAAAGAGTGGTACCCGTGGGCCCGGTCCATAAACACCATTGTCTTTTTTAGGCTGGCTGCTGCTGGCACTACCCAAAGGCGCGTCATGCACATAATATTCATACTGCATATCAGCTTGGCTAAGTGTGGATTTACCCGCATAAGTATTGTCTGCTTGTAAGCTTGGTGCAGATGGAGACGGAACATGGTCAAAATAACCATCATTTTCATCAAAATTGATCAAGAAAACGGTTTTACTCCAAACCTCTGGCACTGCTGTTAAAGCATCTAAGATTTCTTGAATAAACCAAGAACCTTGTACTGGGCTTGATGGACCTGGATGTTCACAATAGATAGAAGGTGCATTGATCCAAGACACTTGGGGAAGTTTGCCTGTTTTGATATCATTTTTAAACGCATCTAAAAATTCTTCGGGTTTATTGCCGGGCAGGGTGTTTGCAATACCTTTATACAGTGGATTTTTAGCATTATCGGTTGTGGCATCATAAGCTTTATAAGGCAACGGTTGCGCTGCTTTATTGTATGGACTATTTGGCGCACCACCACTTGAAACTGGGTAACCTGAAGCAATATTGGCTTTTTTAAAGGTACGGAATGCACCGAGCATGTTATCGCCCCATTCGTCTGGCATATTTTGATAGCAAATCCAGTTAACACCTGCCTCTTCTAAACGTTCAGCATAGGTTTTCCATGTGTAGCCGATATCAACGTTTTGGGGATCGCCATCAATCCAGTCCCATTCATTATTGACAAACGCAGTACTGGTCGGTACTGCACCATTAGTGCCCGTTAAATGAAATGAACGGTTGGCATCTGTACCTGTGTGCATTGAACAGTGATACGCATCGCAAATGGTAAAAGCATTGGCTAAAGCAAACTGATAAGGGATTTCCTGCTCTTTAAAATAACCCATTGCATAATCAGTTTTATGGGTTGGCCAGTTTGACATACGGCCGTTGTCCCAAGCTTTTTGGCTATCCACCCAAGTATGATTTGTACCGGGTGCACGTTGTGCATTATTACTCGATCCATCTAAATGAAAAGGGGTTAATAAGGCACCGTTACTTCGTTGTTGTTGCCATACAGTACGATCATTTTGCAAAGGAATGGTTAAGCGGTCGGCAAAACCACGAACGCCTTTTAATGTACCAAAATAATGGTCAAATGAACGGTTTTCCTGCATCAGGATAACCACATGTTCGACATCTTGAATGGTTCCTGTTTTATTATTTGCAGGAATAGCCAATGCTTTTTGAATGCTGGCTGGAAATGTAGATAAGGCAGCAGCACCAAAACTTGTTTTAAGTGTATTTGCTAAAAATTGACGACGATTAATCACAATATTTCCCTTTGGTATTTTTATGTTTATGGTGCGCAACGCATTAATGGTTTTTTAGATCCATCAGGCTGTGTGCTGGTCTTATCATCATTTGAATCATTACAAGCGGTGAGTGCCAGTAAAATGGGGAAAATATAAATGTAGGATAGCCATTGTTTCGATTTTCTTAACATGTGTTTCATCCATTATAAAGATGCCCACACATTAGACAGCGCTTGTGACAGCAAGGTGTCACCTTTATGACAAATCATTGACATGGCAATAGCGCTAGAAATTGAGACAGAAATCCAGATAGAAATAGAAAATAAAACTGAAAAAGCTTAATCGGTTTTGATGGAGAGATTAGAGGAGGATGTTTAATTTTAATTTGAACTGTTGTTGAACTCTAAGATATCAACTAAGTATTTTTATTTTAAGTTATTAATTTTATTGGTTATATTTTATGGGCATGAATAATCATGCATCAGGTGAAAATGCGATGGATAAAAACAGCTTTTAAGTTTTTGGCTTAGATCGATTGTCTTTATAGGAATGATACTGTCATTTAAGGACAACCTGAAGCTTTAACGTATTCACATCATTGACAAGATCAACATGGACCATTATTTTAATTTTCCGAGTTCTTTTTTGGAACTTGTTATTTTAAGATAAATTCTTGAGGTGAACCATGTCTATATCAGCGGTGAAAGAAAAATCAAAGCAAAAAACACCTGCATCATTTCCAGTACGTCGTATGGATTATGAATTTCAGGATATGCCCAAGTATTGGTGTAATGACGAACCAACCTTTACCCATTACTTCACAGGTCTATCGACGCTTTTTCCTGAAGGTGAATCGTACTTTGTCCGTTCAGTGCGCGCCTTACGTGGAAAAATTAAAAACAATCCACAATTAGATCGTGATATTGGTGCCTTTATTGGGCAAGAAGCCATGCACTCTAAAGAACACCATGCTTTTCATGTCAGTGCACAGCAATATGGTTTAGATCCTGAATCTTTAGAAAAAGCCACGGGGATCATATTAAAAGCGGTAGAACGTGCTTTTCCTAAAAAATGGAATCTCTTGGTCACAGTGGGTCTGGAACATTACACCGCAGTGTTGGTGGTGGAGATGATGAAAAATGTCAATGAGTTAATGACCGATACCACTATTCGCAATTTATGGTTATGGCACAGTGTTGAAGAAACCGAACACAAGGCTGTGGCTTATGACATGTATGAATACTTATATGGTAAGGGCTTAGATGCCTACATTCCTCGCGTGGCGATTTTTACATTTAGTCTTGTGCTGATCACACTATTTTCTAATGTATATCAAGTGGTGTTAATGTCGAGAGACAAACAATTATTAAACCTTAAGTCTTGGACTAAGTTTGCTGGGTTTACAGTGCAAGCCTATCGTAAGCTGGTACCGCAATTTTTCTCTTATTATCAGTTTGATTTTCATCCGAATGATACCGATGAATCCGAAATTGTCGCACAAACTAAAGTAAAAATTGGCTTATCCCCTGAACAATCAACCCTTCTCCAATAAGTATTTTATTTATCAAAATAGGAAATAGTGATGAATCCACTCAATATGACTGGTCTGGAAATTATGCAAGCATTCCAAAAAGGACTGGTGCCAGCGCCTGGTATTGCAAAAACCATGGGGATGGAGGAAGTAGGAGACGTTGAATATGGTCGCATTGTATTTATGGCCTTTGCGGATGAACGTCATAGCAACCCATTGGGTGGAGTACATGGTGGTTTTGCCGCAACGATATTGGATTCAGTAACAGGGTGTGCCACACATACCGTCTTGGCTGCGGGTGAGGGTTATGGAACCACTGATCTTGCGATAAAAATGTGCCGTCCAATGCCGTTTAATAAAAAGTTAATTGCTGAAGGTAAAGTCATCAACGTAGGGAAAAACTTAGTCATTTCAGAAGGCTATCTTCGAGATGAAGAAGGAAAATTGTATGCACATGCAACAGCAACCAATATGATCATCCGTCGTTGAAAGATTCTATTTCTGCATCATGGTTTTGAACTAGAATTTTTGGATCATGGCTTTAAAAGCAGGCCTTTGAAGTATTAAGTGCTGATCCTATGATGTAGTTTATCGAATATCAATCGACCCAACATTAAGCTGAGAATATAAAATGAATTCAGTTGTATTACATCAATGGGAAATCTCACCTTTTTGCCAAAAAGTTGCTAGGATGTTGCAATTTAAAGGGATTGCTTATCAGACTGTGGATTATAACGGTGTACTGGGTGCAAAAGTGCCAATGCTCAGTAAAGCAGGCAAGGTTCCTGTTCTAGATATTGATGGTCAACGTATTCAGGACAGTACCCGTATTGCACGTTATCTTGATGATGCTTATCCAGACTTACCACGTTTATATCCTGAAGATCCTTTGCAAAAGGCCTATGTTGAACTTTGGGAAGATTGGTCAGACGAGTTGTTATATTTTTATGAGGTGCACTTTCGTGTCAGTGATGCTGCTGCCTTAGATCATGCGGTTGAAATGAGTGCAAAAGGTCGCCCCAAACATGAAATATATTTGTTAAAACCCTTGCTCAAAGCAACATTAAACCTGCAACTTAAAATGCAGGGGACAGGTCGCATGGCCAAGCAGGATATTGAGGTGGAATTTATTCGTCATTTAGAGCGTATCGAATTGGTGTTGGCGCAAACAGGGTGGTTGGTTGGCGAGGGTAAAACACTGGCTGATATTGCGGTTGGTTCGCAGCTTTTAGAGATTGTCCGCACCAGTAAAATTTGGGGCGCTAAAATTAAAGCTTATCCTTCTATTGCTCAATGGATAGACTTGCTATGAATACGCAGAATGCAACATCTCAAAATATAGCAACACTTCCATGTGTGGTTGTTATGGGCGTAGGTGCTGAACAAGGAATTGGAGCAGCAGTTTGTCGTCGTTTTGCTCAAGAAAAATTAAAAGTACATGTTGTGGGGCGTACTTTAGCGAAAGTGCAAGCCGTGGCTGATTCAATCAATGCGCAAGGTGGACACGCCGTAGCACATGCTTTGGATGCTGAAAATGAACAACAAGTGCAGACTTTTTTTGCGGAGAGGAATGCGCAAAAGGAGCATCTCGTCGCTGTTATTCATAATGTGGGGGGCAATATTCCCTCAATTTTTTTAAAGACCTCTCTTCAGTTTTTTACTCAAATGTGGCGTTCTACTTTTTTATCGGCTTTTTTAGTGTCACAACAAGCCTTAAAAATCTTTGAACAACAGCAATATGGCACACTGATTTTTACTGGGGCAAGTGCATCTCTTCGTGGTAAACCTTTTTTTGCGGCATTTACCATGGGCAAATCTGCATTACGTAATTACGCATTGCATCTCGCCCAGATATATAAGCCTCAAAATATCCATGTTGCACATATTATTGTTGATGGCATGGTCGATGGTGATCGTGTTAATAAAGCTGTATTTGGTTTAGGACGCTTACTGAGACTTACACGAGGCACAGGTGGATTAAATATAGAAGCGATTGCTGAGAATTATTGGATGCTTTATCAACAAAAACGTGATTTATGGACCCATGAGCTGGATTTACGTCCTTATCAGGAGAAATTCTAATATGTACAATTTAATTCCTCCATTGCTGAGAAAAAAATCCAAACTACAGGGCTGTATTGTTGTTATTGGCAATGAAACCCACTCGCTCAGCCAGCTTTTTGTGGATCAAGCACATAACAGGGCAATGCCTGTATATCAAGTTCAGCATGATCCTATGCAAACCAATCTAAAGATTGAGCAACAAGATTCAGGTCTAAAGCGGGTTCGTTTGAATCTGATCAATCCGACTGCTTTAAAAAATTTAGTTGGCCATATTCAACGAACAGGGCATTCAATTGAACTGTGTATTTTCCAAGCTGATTTTTCAAAATCATTGTCGAATTCCGATGCTTCAGCCCAACAGGTCGAACAGCTTTGGCAAAATACTGGTTTGGCTGCGGTAAATATTGCCCAAGCGATTATTCGCCAGATGTTGATAAAGTCACAAGGAACTTTGATCTTTCTAGGAACACAGCCCAACTTGATCGCTGAAAATAATGGCTTAACTCAGAGTATGTTTGCCAGTATTCGGGCATTGGCACAATCTTTGGCAAGAGAATTTCATCCTAAAGGCATCCATATCACTTATTGTATGTTGGAAAGTTGGCATAGTCAGAATGTTGTCTTGATGGATTCGGTTAAAAATATGTGTTGGCATCTTTATCAACAACCTGATTCAACTTGGAGTCAGGAATTGGGTGTTGGCGTATAAATGCTATGGGGATCAATGCGAGAGAGCGCTAGTTAATCATATCTATCAAGCAGCGTGATTCAAACTTCAAAGCAATGGATTATCCTGAAACAATCGTACAATCCATTCGATAAAAACTTTTTGTCGTGGTGAAACCAGTGTTTTTGATGGATAAAGTAAAGAAATAGGCAGGGATGGAACAGGATAGTCAGTTAAAATTTGACAAAGTGTGCCTTGCTCTAGCTCAGATAAATAACCATAACGCGGTGCTTGGATGATGCCAAAATGCTGTTTGGCTGCTGCTGCATAGGTATTTGCACCATTGACTTGAATCTTTAACGGCAACTCAAAAAACTGTGTTTTCTTGCCTGTCAGAAACTCAAGCGGCAGTGGCTTTTGTCGAGCAGAAGAATAAAATCCGACCATAAAATGTGATTGTAGATCTTCTAAGCGCTGTGGTGTGCCATATTTTTCTAAGTATTTTGGACTGGCTAAAGTCACTTGTTGAATATCGCCCAGATGCCTAACAATTAATTCACTATTATTGAGCTGACCTATACGAATGACACAATCAATGCCTTCTTTTATCAGATCTACATAACGGTCACTTTCGGTGAGTTGCAACTGTATCTGTGGAAACTCTGTTAAAAAATCATCTAATTTTGGCAGAATAAAATGCGCAGCAAAAATACCATGAACTGAGATTTTTAAAGGCCCTTGAGGTTTTGCATCAAGAAAATCATGATCAGACTCATTGATATAAGCCAAGATATATTTGCAGCGCTCATAATAAATATGGCCTTCATCGGTTGCTTTTACCTGACGAGTGGTACGCAACAATAAGCGCGTATTGAGTTGGAATTCTAATTGTTTAATTGCATCGGTCAGGGTTGAGCGTGGCAGATTTAAGATCTGCGCAGCTTTGGTAAAACTTTGTTGTTCAACCACATTGACGAAAGCAGACATTGCATTGAGTTTATCCATACGCCATTCCAATTGTTCGATTTATTCGGATAAAGATGTCAGGTTTAACTAGATTATCTGGTTTTATCTGAACAGTATCATAGAAGCGATTAGAGGTATATTTTATTCCATGAGGTCATCACGATGCATACAACAGATCAAACACAGCAAGAAAAAGTGATTTTAATTACAGGCGCTTCTCGCGGGATTGGTGCATTTACTGCCAGCTTATTGGCACAGCAAGGCCATAAAATCATTATCAATTATGCCAGTAACGATAAAGAGGCGGAGCATGTCTTGAGCAGTATTCAAGCGTTAGGTGGAACAGCGAGTCTCTTTAAAGCCAACATCAGCTATTCCAATGAAGTGACTGCATTATTTGATTATGCAATTCAAACCTATGGTCGATTGGACGTGCTGATCAATAATGCAGGGATTTTGAAATTAAGTAAGATTGAACAATTAGACGATGAAAGTATTGATCAAGTTTTAGCAATTAATATTAAAGGCCCCTTATATACCATGCGTGAAGCTGCTAAGCGACTGCAAAAGGGCGGAAAAATTATTAATTTATCCAGCAGTGTGGTGGGGATGAAACTCGAAACCTATGGTGTTTATACTGCATCAAAAGCTGCCATTGAATCCTTAACAGCTATTTTAGCCAAAGAGTTAAGAGGAAAAAATATTACGGTAAATGCAATTGCACCTGGGCCTACGGCAACTGAACTTTTTCTTGAAGGCAAAAGTGATGAATTGATTGCTCAGTTGAGCAAAGCTGCACCTTTAGAGCGTTTAGGCACTGTAGAAGATATTGCCGCAGTGTTGGATTTCGCCGTAAATGAAGCGAGTAATTGGGTCAATGCCCAAGTCCTTCGGGTTAATGGTGGGATCGTTTAATTCCATAGGGAAAATCCTGACCCAAGTCTTTAATTAGGGCGATAGAGGAGAATCACTTTATTTATCTGCTACCGCCCCAGATTCTGATGAGATCAAGACCTGTGCGAATCAAGTCTATACAGATTATTTTTTATAGGCTTTCGCTTGAGTTAAGTATTTTTCCATTTCTTCATCTGGAACCATTCCTCCTCCAGTCCCCCAGACAATGTGATTGGCATTTTCCAATTGCTGTTGGCTAAAGTGATGTAGCGCGGCATAGTCTTGATGTTGATTGGTCAAAATTGGTCCAAGCATACCCGCCAACGCAGAAGGTTCTAATTTAAGCTGTTCTGCATCATTGAGCATGCCCAAGAGTACATACATGGTTTCATCGGTTAATGTATAAAAACCGTCTAATAACCTTTGCATGGCTCGACCCACAAAGCCAGATGCTCGCCCAACAGCGAGGCCATCAGCAGCGGTGATATTGTCTATGCCCAGATCTTGAACTGAAATTTCATCATGTAAACCTGTTGCAACACCGAGTAACATACAAGGTGAATGGGTTGGCTCGGCAAAAATACAATGTACATGATCACCAAAGGCCATTTTTAAGCCAAATGCAACGCCACCGGGACCTCCACCAACACCACAAGGTAAATAAACAAATAAAGGATGTTGTTGATCAACCAAAATATTTTTTTGTTCTAATTGTTGTTTTAAACGTTGCCCAGCAACTGCATAACCTAAGAATAAGGTTTGTGAGTTTTCATCATCGATAAAAAAGCAGTTTGGATTTTCTAATGCTGCCTTTCTGCCTTGTTCTACGGCAACACCATAATCTTCAGCATATTCAACTACTGTGACATTGTGCGCACGTAACTTATCTTTCTTCCATTGACGTGCATCTGCTGACATATGCACAGTCACATCAAAGCCTAATTTTGCACTCATGATACCAATAGAAAGGCCTAAATTTCCGGTAGAACCGACCGCAATACTGTATTGACTAAAAAACTGTTTAAACTCTGGACTATCCAGTTTTGCATAATCATCTTCAAGGTTTAAACGTTGTGCTTGAATCGCAAGCTTTTCAGCATGACAAAGCACTTCATAGATGCCACCACGCGCTTTAATTGATCCCGATATAGGAAGATGGCTGTCTTTTTTAAGCCATAATTGACCATGGATCGATTGTCCAAAATACTGTTCCAACTGTTGCTGCATTTGAGGAATCGCTGCCAGTTTGGATTCTATAATACCTTGAGATGCCGCTGTTTCTGGAAAGGCTTTCATCAAATAGGGTGCAAAGCGTGTCAAACGTGCACTAGCATCATCAATATCTTTTTGGTCCAACCCGACATAGGGCAGCCCTTCTACCAGTGAGGTAAAATTGGGATTAAACCACGCCACTTCTTTGAGTGCGATAAGGTCTTTAACAATCGGATATTTGGCAATAAGCTGATTAATCTGTTGAGCGTTCATAAAATACTCCTAAAGGCTTAAATAAAATGAGAAAGCAGGAAGGTGCAGCCCAATGCGGTGAGGGAGGCAAGGAAAGTTGCAGAGGTATAGTATTTAAAGGTTTCGTTTAATGTAGCACCACAGTATTGTTTGACTAACCAAAATAGAGAGTCGGTCACAATGGTAAAACCGATGGCACCTGAACCAATCGCAATCGCCATGATTTCAGGACTAATATCCGGATAGAGCGGTAACATTGGCGCCACGATTGCAGTTGCGCCCATCATTGCAACAGTGGCAGAACCTACAGCTGCATGTAAAATCAGCGCAACCAACCAAGCGAGTAAAATTGGATGCATATGCAAGTGGGAAAGCGTGACAGCCATTGAGTCAGCTAAACCACTGGCTTTTAAAATACTGTTAAATGCACCGCCAGCCCCAATGATGAATAAGATGTTGGCAATTGCAGAAAATGAGTCTTCTGTGGCTTTTAATAAGCTTCCCATCTGCATATTACGGCGTAGACCAAGGGTGTAGTAAGCAACAAATACCGCAATAAACATGGCGGTGATTGGGTTTCCTATAAAGCCTAAAATATGTGAAAGCTGAGTGGATGTATGATTATTTAATTCAGCCACAGTTTTGATTAACATTAATCCGATTGGAAGAAAAACTGTAAATAAGGTGATTTTTAAAGAAGGTAAGTTGTGTTCTTCTTTTAAGGTAAGCTTTGAAAATTCGACAGGTACTGCTTTAAACGGTAAACGTTGACCAACTAATTTTAAAAACAGTGGGCCACCAACCAGTGCTGCTGCTAAACCCACCATTAAGCCAAAAATAATCACGGTACCGACATCAGCCCCTAGTTTATTGGTGACATAAAGTGCCGCAGGATGAGGCGGTACTACACAGTGTACAGCCATTAATGCGGTGCATAATGGAATCGCCAATTTAAACAAAGAGGTTTTGGTATGCTGCGCTATAGAAAAAGCCAAGGGAATTAATAAAACCACACCAACTTCTACAAATAAAGTGATGCCACAAAATAGCCCAATCAGCACCATGACCACATCACTGGATATCCAGTGACATCGCTGCAAAGACAGGGCGATACGTTCAGCAGCGCCAGAGATTTCCATCATTTTGCCGAGAATGGTACCCAGTGCAATGACTGTGGCAAGGAAACCCAAGGTGCTTCCAATCCCATTTTCAATTGCATTGACCATATCCAGTAATGGCATTTTCATTGCTACACCGACAAAGAAGCTTGCCAGAAGCAAAGCTAAAAAGGGATGCAGTTTAAATTTTAAAATAGTGAAAATTATTAACCCGATACTGGTTAATAATATACCGACATCCACGAAATTGGTTTCCATACCATATATCTCTGTGACAAAAGTTGTTCTTTGTCTATTGAAGTTAAACCCGAGAAATCCGTCAAACGATGATATTTGATCTACGGGTTAAAATAATTCACTTGAAAAATAAATCCTAAATAAATTTTGATTTTTAAATGATTTATACGTTATTTATATGGGCATAGGACAGCAAGAAGCATGTGATCAATCATTTTGTTTCAGCAAAAAGGAAAAAGGCATGACCAACGCACATAAAAATCTAACCGGTTTTCAGCTCTCAAAACTGTATACATTTGAAGTTGCGGCTAGACATGAGTCTTTTGCACTCGCCGCTGAAGAACTGTCTTTAACCCCAAGTGCGGTAAGTCACCAAATTAATTTGTTAGAAAAAGAACTTAATATCAAACTGTTTTTACGCTTGCATCGGAAAGTAAAGTTAACCACTGAGGGACAGCGGATTTTAGCTGCTTTACAATTTTCATTAGACTCGTTAAATGTTGAAATTAAGGCACTGCAAAATCAGCAACTTGTTGGCTCACTCACGATTTATGCAAGACCATCGATTGCTCAGTGTTGGTTAGTGCCTCAATTGCCTGATTTCATCCAACGCTATCCATTGATCCAACTCTCAGTTTTAACGGGTAATGAGGATGTAAATTTTCAACGTAGCGGAATTGATATTGCGCTTTATTTTGACAATCAACCGTCTTTTCAGTTGAATTATCAGTATTTAATGGACGAATATATTATCCCGGTATGTAGTCCTGCATATGCGGAAAAATTTAACCTCTACGATCATCTAGACAACTTAAAAAACTGCACATTGCTGCATGACTGCCAAGCATGGAGTAACGGCACAGGCGCAGATGAATGGAACAGTTGGACGCAGCATTTTAATGTAAATATGGATCATTCTTCAGAGATGAGTTTTGACCGATCTGATCTGGCTTTGATTGCTGCTAAAAATCACTTGGGTATTACCATGGGACGTAAAAAACTAGTAGAAAAAGACTTAGAAAGTGGTGAGCTGGTAATGCCATTTAAAAACATGTATTTAAAATGTGATCAGCATTACTATATTACATCATTGAAAAATAATGAATTACCTAAAGTTAAAGCATTTAGTGACTGGATAAAAGCACGAGCAAACTCAGAAATAGGGCATCAATGAAAAACTCTAAACCCTAGAAAAAGCCTAAACTCTAGAAAAAGCCGAGCAAGCCTTGAATAAAAAATCACGAAATCAATTTTATGCTAAAACGTAAAAATTAATATTTTTTGCTGTTAGAGCTTTTATAATACTTGATTATTATGATTAATAGACTTCTTTCATAAGTCCTTTTTAAAACCATAAATCAACATAAAAGCGCCCTCATCCTAGCCTTCTCCCAAAGGGCATAGGTATCTACACAATTAAATCTATTTAAGTTAAATTGGAGAGCATGCTCTCCAATTTAACATTCCACACTTAGATAACCGATTAGTTAAACGCTACGGACGTCTTGTAAAACTTAATATGAATCCACTTGCTTCATTAGCTCCAGCGCTTAAAGATATTGCTTCTACCCAAAAGACTAGCTTTGCTACAACCCAAGCAGTTTGGCGTTTCTTAAATAACGAAAACGTTTCATTTCAACAACTCAATCAGCCTCTTCAAAAACTTGCGTTTGAACAAATCGCTCTATCGAATCACCACTATGCCTTAGTTGCTCATGATTGGTCTCAACTACAATATTTCAAACATAACAACAAGTTAAATAGATTCAAAAGAACACATGCAAGTGACAAAGGCTATGAATTACAAAGCAGTTTATTAATTGATGCTGAAACGGGTTTACCCATTGCACCATTAGATCAAACTTTATGTGATGCTACTGGACGTTATTCAACATTTACTGATGGGCATAAAATAAAAGAAACCCACTTAAATGCACTATGTGAACAAATCGAACATATTGAGTCTTTACCAATAGAAAAGAAACTCGTACATATTATTGATCGTGAAGGAGATTCAATTGCTCATCTTAGATTATTGAATCAACAAGAACATTTATTTCTTATTCGAGGTAAAGAAGGAAATCGTGTTGAATATCAAGGAGAAGATGTTAAGTTAAGGGAAGTGTCAGACCAAATACCAACTACACAAACCCATACAATTCAATATAAAGGGAATTGCGAACAACTCTATGTTGGTGAAACTCAAATCAGTATTACACGTAATGCAAGACCAATGCAGAAAGACGAAACGGGAAAAAGAGTTCCACCACAAAAGGGAAAGTCATTAACCGTTCGACTGATTGTAGTTGAAGTTAAAAATAAGCAAGGAAAATCACTTTCTCGTTGGAGCTTATTAAGTAATGTATCATCAGAAATTCCAAGTATAGAATTGGCAACTTGGTATTACTGGCGTTGGAAAATAGAAAACTATTTTAAGTTGTTAAAACAGGCGGGCCATGACATTGAGTCATGGCTACAAACAACTCCGCAAGCGATATTAAGACGACTCTTAATTGCAAGTATGGCATGTGTGTTAACTTGGCGAATACAGCGAGAAAATGATGAGAAAAATTCAAGAGTTAGAGTCTTTCTAACACGTCTATCAGGAAGACAACAAAAAAGAGGAACAAGGGAAAGTGCTCCTGCAATTTTGGCTGGTCTGTCAATATTACTGAATACACTACAATTATTATCTGAACATTCGGTTGATGACCTTAAGCTGATTGCTGAAATTGCATTAGAGTCTCTACAAAAAGATGTGTAGATACCAATGCCCAAAGGGAGAAGGAATTTTCAATACCAATATGCTTTACTTCACATGATCATTTATTGATGTATGAAAGATCTTTAATATTTGAGTGTTTATATTTGAATAACGCCAATCAGAATAAAAAATAAACAAACCTAAATATAACGAGAAATTAAAGAGAAATAAAAAGAAAGATGCAATAAATTTTATATTAACAATAGGATGATTGAGGTGGAAAAGCTAAACTGAAAATGACATTTTAAAATATAAACAACAGCAAAATATACAAATTTTAAGACAGTAAGATCATCGAAAAATACAGATTCTCTCTCTAAAGTCATGTTCAAATTTTTATAAAAAAGTGAAGTTTAATTATAAATATTTATTATTTTTCAATATTTTGATGGATTTTGTTAAAGGTTAAAAAGCAGATCTAGCAACATTGTTATTGTAAATAAAATTGTAATTGATTATTATTCTCATTTGTTGATTGTGTGTGTATATTTGTAATCCATATTTTTACTTCTGATTTGAAGATACTGGATGACCTGAAATATACACATTTAATGATGATTAATATCATTGAATAAGATTTCTCCCTCATCAATCTAAACCCTGTTGAGCTATATGAATAGGGGCATGATGAGGGTAATCGATATAACAAGTATCGCATTTAAATATTGATTTTTTAAACAGCAAAATGGAAAGAATTTTTTAATTCAACAAATATTCACCTCCAAGGAAACGAACATGAAAAAATTGGCGCTATGGATGACCAGTTTAACTGCAATGGCAACTGCTGGATCAGCGGTTGCTGCTACAGTCGATCAATCCAATGCTTATCAACAGGCATATGCATTATATGTGCTTTATCATCCTAATAATAAAGAGCAGAACAGTAGCACTTTAATTAAGCAATATACTCAGGACTATGCCGAATTGTTTAAGGCGAATAAAAAAGTCAATCAAGTGCAGTTTGTTCAATATGA
Organism: Acinetobacter sp. CE-15; assembly: GCF_051059255.1. Lineage (NCBI taxonomy): Bacteria > Pseudomonadati > Pseudomonadota > Gammaproteobacteria > Moraxellales > Moraxellaceae > Acinetobacter > Acinetobacter sp. CE-15. Next base: position 1,083,288 of record NZ_CP192737.1, read on the forward strand.
GCAAGCCCGTTTAGAGCCATTACTTAAGCAGCGCCGTGAAATGTCAGAAAAACAGGCGCATGTACGTTATGGCATTCTCGATAATAATAAAGACCAGAAACTGACCCTAAAGGAATTTCAGGAGACGGGTTTAAAAACCTTTAATGAGTTTGATAAAAACTTGGATGGTTTAGTAAATGCAGAAGATGCCAAATTAGCGGGCAATAGTAATGCAACGCATGATGGATTCCGCGTGAAACTACCAATTTCAATGCCCATGCCGAGTAACATCAACGAATTTATTAGCCAATATGGTCAAGGGAAAAACTATGTAACGCTTGGAGATTACCTCACAGCGCGTGACAAACAATATTTTGCAACCGATGCGAATGGTGATCATATTGTCACTGAGAAGGAATATGTGGATGAGTTTATGCAACGTTTTGATGCCAATATCGCAACAGGTAAAGTCAAAATGCAGGAAACGGCAGCACAACAATTTCAAGTGATTGGCAAAGGTAAAACAACAATTCAAGCCAGTGATATTCAACAATTTGCTAAAAATGTGGATCAAGCGATCAGTCAATAAATTATCGCCAATACGTGATAAACAGTTTCTCGGTCATCTTGAGGATGATCGAGAATTTTTTTATTTAAAAGCGATAAACTTTTGATAAAATTATAATAATTTTGAATTAAATTTTTGTTTAAGATTTACCAAATGTCCCATTCGAGTATGTTGCGTAGTCTTATAAATGAGTTGGATGAATTAAAAATTCAATTAAAAGGGCAAACCGAGCTCTTATTTTCTTTATTTTTCTGCTAAGATATTGCTAATAATTCTCATTCTCTTTAAGTATGTCTGATCCTATTAGCACACTATATCGTCATCACCATTCTTGGTTATATCAATGGTTAAAACGTCGCCTCAATCATAGTGAAGATGCCGCTGATTTAGCCCATGATACTTTTCTGCGTATCTTAAAGCGTAAAGATGAATTGTATTTTGATCAGCCGCGTGCAATTTTGACCACAGTTGCCAAGGGAATTTTGATTAATTGGTATCAACGTAAATCGATTGAAAAAGCCTATTTAGAGGCGCTTTCAAGCAGACCTGAATATGATGAAATTACACCTGAGCAAAAAATATCGGCAATTGAATCTTTATGTTTGATTAATCAATTACTCAATCAATTGCCTGAGCGCCAGCAAGAGGTCTTTATTTGGTCACAATTAGAAGGGCTGACTCAACAGGAAATTGCAACACGCTTAAATATTTCTACCCGAACCGTGATGCGTGATCTGGTTTCAGTACTGAGTCAATGTTTAGCTGTTATGGATTAATGCCTGCATGTTGCATGATCAAATTTATCAAGAAACAGCGCAATGGATCGTTAAAATCCAACACGCACCATTGAATGAAACTGAACAGCTTGAATTTGAACAATGGAAACAGCAAAGTTCCCAACACCAAGCTGCATGGTCTAAAGCCGAACGTTTATTGTATAGCCTTGAGGAATTTCCCGAAGATGGGCAGCAGCTGATTCAGCAAGGCAAGAAAAATGCCCAATTTAATTTAAACAAACAACTGGTGCTTGCCTGTTTACTGTGTTTTGGCAGTGTCATGCTATGGAACTCGGATTATCGCTATATATGGTTATCGGATTATCGTACTGCGGTGGGTCAGCAGAAACAGCTTGAGCTGGAAGATGGGACACAACTTCAATTAAATACCCATACGGCTTTGGACGTGCGTTATACAGCGCAACAACGTATTGTAAAATTACATTATGGCGAAATACAAATACGTACAGCCAAAGAAAAAAATCATGCTTATCGCCCATTCTTGGTCGAAACTGAATCGGCAAATCTGCAAGCGCTTGGCACTGTATTTAATGTTCAGTATTTCAACAACAGTGAAAAGCAAACCTGTCTAGGCGTCATAGAAAGCGCAGTGAAAGTCAGTTTGAACCAGTCCAAACACACTAAAATTGTCCATGCTGGTGAGCAGCTATGCTTTGATGATCGCAATTTTAAAGCATTACAAAGTTTAGATCCGAATATATTGGCATGGAAAAACCATATGGTCATGGCTTTTGAAATGCCGTTGGAAAAATTGCTTCAAGAGATTGGGCGCTATCAACACCAATATATAGATATTGCCCCTCAATTGAAGTCGTTAAAAGTTTCAGGTTCATATCCAGTCAATGACTTTGGCACCTTACAAACAGCATTGCAATTCAGCTATCCAATCAAAGTAGAACGTTATTTCGGGGATCGTGTGTTGAGTATTCAGCCTAAAGCTGAAAATCAGAAAAGTAAAAATAATTAAGAAATGATGTCAGTTTTTACAGACAAGGCGGGTAATACAGTTAAACCAAACAAACTGGAGAAAATTGATGAGCACCTCATTCACACTCAACCGCCTTGCATCTCGTTTAAAAACAGAGACAGCCAGTCAACATGAATATATGCATCAATTAATGGAAAAAGCCCAAGTATTTAAAGATGTCGCACATTATGCAAAATTTACTTTGTCACAGTATTATTTTCAAAAAAATGTCGAATATTTATTTCAACATCCCAAGGTTGCAGCCTTGATTTCTGATTTAGATATTCGTGGACGTTCGCAAGCAGCTTACTTAGACCTACAAGACCTTCAGATCGAACCAGAATCGTTGGCCTTGGTTACTGAAAAGATCGGCTTTCCTGAAGCGCTGGGTTGGATCTATGTATCAGAAGGTTCTACGCTGGGTGCAGCATTCTTATTTAAACAAGCCCAGCAAAGTTTGGGGTTTTCCGCAGATTTTGCTGCAAGAAATTTAGCTGCCTATCCAGAAGGGCGGGCCAAAGTCTGGAAACACTTTATTGAGGAACTTGATCAGGCTGACTTTACTCAAGACGAGCAAGATCGTGTCATTTACGCTGCTCAACAAGCCTTTGATTATTTTGGCGCATTATTAAAAGACATTCATTCAACATGAAGAAAGTGTCTTCTGTCAGCAATCACACACAAGGCAAAGACTTAACGCTGTTAGCGTCTTTGCCGGTAACGCCATCCGCAAATTTACATTCATCCTCAGTGGTGCGTGTGATCTGCATCATCTTGGCAATTTTGTGTCTTGTTCTCGCTGTGGTGGGCATTGTATTGCCAGGGATTCCAACTTTTGATTTTCTCTTTTTGGCAACAATTTTTGCCTCAAAAGGTTCAGCACGCTTGCATCGTTGGTTACATCAAAATCGTTATATTGCAATGTTGCTCGCACAATATCGTGGCGGTTTTAAACAGATTTCGCGTTCACGTAAATGGATGATGACATTGAGTATTTTATTCGGTACGACAATGTTAATGGTGTCTTCACTGCATCTGCACTTAAAACTTAGCCTGCTGGTCATTTTGCTGATTGGGTTGATCTGGATTTGGACCAGACCAGAAAAAATATAAATTTTCATGTCATGTTTTAACAATTCACTGGGTAATGATTATTGAAAATGAAAATCATTCACAAGTGTGGGCGTTCCTATGAAGTTTAAAAAACAAACTCTGGCCATGTTAATACAGTGCTTTTGCATCAGTGGTGTTTATGCACAAATTACTCCCAATGTTTCAATGGCAGCGAAAAAAGCGCCAGAAAAATATTATCAAATTTCAGAGAACCAATTGGGCTATGTGTTATCAAGTTTTGCAGCACAGTCGGGTATTGCCTTAAGTTATGATGCAAATATTTTAAAAGGGTTAAAAAGTAAAGGAATTACCGGGCATTATAGTGTAAAGCAAGGCTTCGATTATTTACTTACAGATCATCCTTTTCGGGTAGAGCAGCAAGGTGCGACTTATGTCTTAATTGCTAAATCTGGCTCAGCTAAACCGAATACAGAGAAAAACACTGCGATTGCAAATACAAGCACTCCGTTAAATAACCCTTCGCTTTTCAATAATACGGACAGTGATGTTGTTACGCTTCCTCAGATTAAAGTCAATGCTGTACAACAAAAACAAAAGGTCAATACAACACAGCTGAATCGTGAACACATTAGCCGATTTAGAGGCACGGGGAATGGTGATGTGTTTTCTGATATCGCTGGCGTACAAGTCAATAGCCTACGTAACGAAGCGGGTGCAATTGATATTGGTATCCGTGGAGTACAAGGTGAGGGGCGTGTCCCTGTAATTATTGATGGTAGCCTACAATCCAGTCATACCTTTCGAGGCTATCAAGGAGAGAGTGATCGAACTTATATCGATATGGATTTGATTAGTCAGATTGAAGTCGAAAAAGGCGCATCGCGAGCGAAATTTAGTGTGGGTGGTATTGGCGGAATCGTGAAAATGCGTACCCTCAGTGCAAATGATATTTTGCTGCCTAATCGTCAATCAGGTGTCATGCTAAAGGGCAGTTTTTATAACAATAACAAAGCACCACAGACTTCAGATAATGAGCGTGAGCAGATGTCTTATCTGCTTCGTAATAAACTGTCCTCGAATAATTTTCAAAATGGCGCTGGCACAATCGCTGCTGCTTATCGGAATGATGTATTCGATCTGGTCGCTGCTTATAGTAAACGCGAAGTCGGCAATTACTATGCTGGAAAACATGGCATTGATTATTATGAAGCGCGCGATATTGTTGATGTTGGACCCGGTCAAGAGGTGGTAAATACCAGTTATAAAAGTGATTCAGGCATCATCAAAGCGGGTATGAATATTACAGACGAACATCGTGTTGAAGTGAATATGCGCCGCCATATGCAAAAAGCGGGTGAGGTCATGGCTTTTTATTGGAATAGATCGCAAGTGATTGATCCCAACTCTCCACCTTGGGGATACATCGATGGTGATTATGTTCTACCCAAATATATAGAGGGCGCATATACCATGCCACAATGGTCCCTTGGAACCGCAGCGATTAATGCATTCAGTGCCAACTATACCTATAAGCCCAAGAATAATCAGTGGTTTGATTTAGAGTTAGGGGTTTGGCATACCAATGCCAAATATCGCCAGCACAATGGCATGCTTGGCATAGCCAATTCTCATTATGGCGACCAATACTGGGGAAGTTTTCAGGACTATCGTAGTGGGATTAATTTAGAAAACACCAGTAAAATTGATGCTTTAACCTTGAATTATGGTCTGACATATGACGAGCAACGGATGAAGCCACAAAATCTTATTGATACTGAAATCGCACGTGATGGATTACGTCAAGAATCCTCTTTATTTCTCAATGGCGATTATATCTTTAAAGATTTTACCCTGAGTTTAGGCAGTAAATGGCATAAGGCAAAAGTTAAGGATTATGGAGACCAGTATGTCGCAATGAGACCGGTCGCCAATTCAGATTTAAATGACAAAGGCTATGCGCTTCGAGATTATGATGGAAAGATCGACTGGATGGCGCAGCTGAATTATCAGTTGCTGAATGGTATTGATGTCTATGCAAAACTCTCCAATATGTACCGCAGTCCAAGTTTGTTTGAATCGACAGTTTCCAAACAAACTTTTAGTTATGATCCAGATTTGCCGATTAAATCAGAGAATTCTCGTCTTGTTGAGTTTGGCTTTATTGGGCACAACGATAACGTTTTCACTGAAGCAGATCAGTTAAAATTCAATATCAATTATTTCCGTAATCAAACCCAAAATTTCCTGACCCAAGGAGTAAAACGTAAAGATATTGTTAATGAGATCACGCCAGATTTTATTTTACCTTATACCACCTCATATACTTTCCTAAATTATGAGCAAGTTGTATTGAAAGGTTTAGAGCTTAATCTTGCTTATCAGCATCCAAGTTTCTTTGTAAACATGAACGGAACTTTATATCAAGCGCCGAAAGTATGCCCAGCGACGAAAGATGACTGTAATGAGGTCGGAGATTCTTGGAGTCTGATTTCAACACGCTTGCCACCACGTAAACTTTTTAATATTAGCTTAGGCAAGAGTTTGTTTGAAAATAAACTCAATGTGGGGGTACGTGCCAGATATCATTCTGAAAAGAAAAATCCTAAAGGTTGGTTACAGGGTACAGGGGTGAGTGGGCGTGCAGTGACCGAAATTTCTTCGGAAACCTTAGTTGATATTTTTGCGAGCTATAAACTGAATCCAAATCTAAATCTCTCGTTTAATGTTGATAACTTAACCAATCGTTATAACTTTGACCCTGGTACAGTGATCGGTATGCCGATTCCCGGTCGTACCATCAAAGCAGGGTTCGAAATGAGATTCTAGAATCATAAAACAATCAAATCGGCAAAACCCAACTGTAAAAATATGAGTGAACAAAGTAGTGAAAAATCAGTCGCTCTAAATCAATAGCTCTAAATCAGTAGCTAGAATCACGCATTAAAAAATTGATAAAGTTCTATAGATATAGAACTTTATCAATAAAAAATTATATTCAAGCGATCTGATTATATACAGAAGCTTAGGCAGCAGTATGCTGGCCGTTCAGCCCACTCAACGTCATGATTTTTGCGCCTGTTGGTCAATCTGTTGTAGCTCTTGTAAACGGCTAGAGTGAAGGTCTTGATTGTGTTGACGAGCCAACAGACTGTAAATGGTAGGTAAGACAAAAAGCGTAAAGAAGGTCCCGATCAACATACCACAGACAATTACAAGCCCTAGACCAAAGCGACTATGTGCGCCAGCGCCTGTGGCAAAAAGGAGAGGAATCAGCCCAAACACCATTGCCGCCGTGGTCATCAGAATTGGACGTAAACGAATTTGAGCAGCTTTTAGAATGGCCGCTCGCCGATCTAAACCTTCATGAACTTGTAATTCATTGGCAAACTCAACCATTAAAATACCATGCTTACTGATCAGTCCAATCAGTGTGACTAAACCAATCTGAGTGTAGATATTGACTGTGGCAAGTCCAAAAGCCAAGGGGATTAATGCGCCACAGATCGACAGCGGAACCGTAATTAAAATAATAAATGGATCCATTAGGCTTTCATATTGAGCGGCTAAAACCAGATAAATCACAATCAGCGCGGCTAAAAATGCAAACATCAAAGCGTTACCTTCCTGTACATACTGACGTGCATCGGCTTGCCAGTCATAACTAAATCCAGTCGGTAACTCAGATGCAGCCTGTTCCAGAAAACTTAAAGCTTGACCTAAGGAAACCCCAGCGGCGGGGATTGCTTGAAAAGTTGCAGCATTTTGTTGATTAAATTGAGTGAGTTTATTGGGTTCTACCTGTTCACTTAGACTGACCACAGTCGATAAGGGAATCAGTGTACCTTGGTCGGTACGAATAAACTGTCGTGTCAGTGCTTGAGCTGTCAAACGTTGTGTATTGATGCTTTGAGGAATCACATCATAGGCACGACCTTGCATACTAAAACGATTGATATAATTCTCCCCAACCAATGTCGCCAAGGCTTCACCGATATCTTGCATACGAATACCCAGACTATTGGCTTTGGCCCGGTCAACCTCGATTCGAATCACGGGGTTATTAAAGTCGAGATCACTGTCGACCACCACAAAAAGGCCACTTTCACGGGCTTTTTGCTTGATGTTCTGCATCGCCTGATAAATGGTTGAATAGTCTTGTGCACTACGCAACACCATTTGTACGGGTAAACCACCTGTTGAACCGGGAAGCGCAGGATTTTGGAATACAAAAATACTGCTGCCTTCTACATCACCAACTTTGGCTTGAAGTTGCTGTTGAATTTCATCCGCAGAATGCACTCGCTCAGACCATGTCGAAAGGGTTGTTCCACCAAAACTTGATGCAGGCCCATCTGTACCATTAATAATCCACGTGGTACTGGTTTCGGGGAAAGTCCAGAAGATTTCATCAAGTTTTTGATTAAAGTGCTCAGCATAATTCAGATTGGCATGTTGTGGTGCTTTGATGGCTGCCAATACACTGGCTTGATCTTCATTGGGCGCCAATTCTTTTTGAGGAAGTTGGTAAAGCAATGGAAGGCTAATAAAAATAGCGATCGCAAAAACCACAGTGATCCAACGATGATGTAATGAAAAATTGAGCAATGTACTGTAAAGCTGAGTCAAATGTTCAAAGAACCATTCGGCTGCTTTTGCCATTTTACCTTCCTGCTGTTTGGATTGAAGTAGAAATGAACTCATAACAGGAGATAGGGTTAAGGCAATAATCCCTGAAACCAAAACTGCGCCCGCTAAAGTAAAAGCAAATTCTTTGAATAAGGAACCAGTTAATCCACCCATTAAACCAATCGGAGCATACACTGCGGCCAGTGTAATGGTCATTGCAATTACAGGGCCTGCGACTTCTCGTGCCCCGATCAGAGCTGCTGCAACTGGGGATGCTCCTTCTTCAATATGTCGATGGACATTTTCAACCACCACGATTGCATCATCTACAACCAAGCCGATGGCGAGTACCATGGCTAAAAGCGTGAGTAAATTGATGCTAAAGCCACATAACAGCATTAAACCCAAGGCACCTAACATTGACAGTGGAATTGTCACTACAGGGATCAAGACACTACGTAAAGAACCTAAACACAGATAGATCACCGCAATAACAATAATCAGCGCTTCGATAAAAGTATGTAAAACTTCATCAATAGAGGCATCAATAAAGCGGGCTGTTTCATAGGCAAGATTGACTATAACCCCCGGTGGTAAGGTTTTTTGGATCTCAGGCAATTTATCTTTAATTCCCTGTACGATCACCAAGGGGTTGCCTGTAGGCGTCGCTTGTAGACCGACAAAAATTGCAGGTTTACCATCCATATAGGCACTTGTTTCTGTCGAAGCAGCGCCAAGTTCAACTGTTGCCACATCTTGTAGACGAATTAGATTTTGAGCATCATTGCGTATCACCAGATTTTTAAAGTCCTGAATACTGGTGAGATCTGTGGAAACATTGACATTTGAAACCACCAATTCGCCTTTGACCTGACCCGGTGCGGCTTGATAGTTATTTTGACGGATCGCATTGGCGACATCGGCGGCAGTTACCCCACGACTGGCCAAACGATCTGCATCCAACCAAATCCGCATAGCCAAACGCTGACTACCATAGGTCTGTACCTTGGCAACGCCATCAATTGTAGACAGCATGGGCTCTACCACCCTAGACAAATAATCGGTTAATTCAGCCAAGGACAGTTGTTCGCTGGAAAATCCAATATAGGCAACATCAGTAGATTCACCTGAAGAACGTTCAATGACTGGATCAAATGCCTGTTCTGGTAGTTTATAACGGACTTGATTAACCTTTGCCATCACCTCTGTTAACGCTTGGGTTGAGTCACGATTTAATTGCATACGTAACGTTACAGCACTGCGACCTTGTACAGTAGAAGAACTGAGATAGTCGATGCCTTCTACCGAAGACACTGCTTGAGCAATGGGTTGGGTGACAAAACCTTGCATAAGTTCAGCAGATGCACCGGGATATTCTGTATTGATACTTATCGTTGAGGTTTCAAGTAAAGGATACTGTCGGATAGGCAGTTTATTCAGGGAAAACAAGCCTGCCAGCAAGATCAATGTGCTGACGACCAAGGCCAATACAGGGCGTTTTACAAAAAGGTCAGTAAATTTCATTCGCTTATCTCCCTAGACTTTGGGCTTGATCGAGGAAGATTGGGGATGCTCAAGTGTATTTAAGGTCGGCTCAACTTGCATACCATCACTTAATTTAAGTTGTCCTGATACAACAACTTGATCACCTGCTTTGAGCCCAGATTTGACCACAACTTTGGCTTGATGGCGCTCACCGAGCACTACCGCCACACGTTGCACAATCAGCTTGTTATGGTCTTGTTTTGCAAGGAAGACAGTATTGCCATAAGCTGTATAGGTAATTGCAGTTTCAGGAACCACCAAGCTTGGAAGTTCAGATTCTTGGATGTCTAATTTGGCATACATGCCCGGTTTTAACTGTTGATCATGGTTATTTAAAATTGCTTGCCCCTGCACAGTTCGCGATGTTGTGATCAGCGGTTCGATTGCACTTACCACAGCTGTAAAGGACTTTTCAGGAAATGCATCAATTTTGAGTTGTACAGATTGTCCGATTTTTAACCTTGATGCCAATTGTTCATCCAATGTGAAATTGGCAAGAATTTGTCGAAAGTCGACCAGATTAGCAATACCAGTGCCTGCCTCTAAATATTGCCCTTGATGTACTTGGCGTATTCCCATGACACCAGAAAAGGGGGCACGAATCGCTTTCTGTTTTATGCTGGCTTGTAGCTGTTGGATTTCTGCACGCGTCATATCTCGATCAGCCAATGCGGTATCCATTTCTGCCCGTGAAATTGCATGACTATCAATCAGAAGTTTGCTGCGGTGATAGGCCATTTCAGCTTGTTTCAATTTTGCTTGCAAGCGACCTAATTGAGCTTGTTCAACATCGGTATTGAGTTGAATCAGTATTTGACCTTGTTGAACAGCTTGTCCAGATTGGAAATAAATCTGTTTGATCATACCTGTTGTTTCTGTTGACACTTTGACTTGTCGGATTGCTTCCAACTCACCAATACTGGAAAGCACTTGTGGAATATTTTGTTCGACCACTGTACTCAAGGCCACTTTGACTGGAGGGTAAGCGCCAGATTGATGCGTTTCACTTGAACGAGAATTTAAATAAAAATAGATTGCGACACCCACGAGAATTAAAGTGATCGCGATTAGAAAAAGCCATTTGTTGTTTTTCATGCGACAACTCCAAGGTTGCGGAGTTGTTGTCGAAAATGACTGGCAATGGTCAGCGCTAAAAGTCCGCCAATCACTGAAATATGTTCAAGTGCAAAGTAAAAGGCGATATTGGCTTGAATACCAGTCATGTTCCAAAAGTGATGCACAATCACAATTGTCAGTGCTAAAAATACTGAAAGAATCATTGTGCCAAACCACATATGCCGCTCAAATAAAATACAATAGGCGCCCACAAGCAGAATCAACGCAGAAGCATAATTAAATAACCATGCAGGCTCTAGACCAGCCGCCCGCATTTCCAAAAATCCTGTTTCTACAGCAAGAATTTTACTAAGTCCTGAACTTAGAAATAGAAGCGCAAGACAACATCTGCTGATGGCCCACAGCCATTGGCTTTCTAAACTTAATTTAATGAAATATGGCATGAGAATATTTCCTGAAGAAATAAGACTGGATGATTAAAACCTTTAAAATTAATAGCTTGTTGTTATTCATAACAGCTGTGGCAAGCAGTCTAAAACCTCAAGTTATATTTAGGTCAATGGGCTTTGATCAGAAAATTTGTGGAGAGATAAGATTTTTACAATGGCTTAAATTGGCGATAGCTTTTTTGTATTTTGAGTTGTAATGATGAAAAGGCACGGCAGCTAAGATCAATTGACAAATGTACTTTGCTGAATTATAAAACCTCAAGTAATGTTGAGAAATATCAAAATGCAGGCAGAAGAAAAAATTGATTTTAATCGAATGATGACAGTAGGAGAGGTGGCTAAACGGAGTGGTGTAGCCGTTTCAACCTTGCATTTTTATGAGTCGAAAGGGCTAATTAAAAGTATCAGAACAAATGGAAATCAGCGTCGTTTTCCATCAATTGTCTTACGTTATATTGGCATTATTAAGGTTGCACAAAAAGTCGGAATTTCTCTGGAAGAAATTAAAAATGCATTAAGTGTTTATCCTATGGGAAGTAAATTAACCGCAGAACAATGGTCAGTATTATCGTCGCATTGGCGTAAGGATTTAGATGAGCGTATTCAAAAACTAACACGTTTAAGAGATGAAATGGATTGGTGTATCGGTTGTGGTTGTTTATCTTTAAAACAATGTCCTTTACGTAATCCAGAAGATGTATTGAGACACCAAGGATCTGGTCCCCGTATTTTAGAGCGTGAATAAGAACCCAATATTAATATTGGATACGTTTGATATTTTAGCTTTTTATCTTGGGCTGTTGATCACTTATGTTTGGTGAAAAAACTCTAAGCGCGCTTTCAAGCTTTTAATCAGTGCAAATGACTATTATCAATAATGATATTGAGCTAAAAAAGGCATATTCAAAACCTAGTCAGTGTTGTGTAAATAACCAGTAATAAATAGACAGGTCTGTATAGACAGTCCGCCTAACTTTTTAGTAGAATACATCACAATTTAAAATTAAATAATAATGCATGTCTAACAATATTTACGCTGCTTTGGAGCAGCTTGGCTTATCAGCACAAAAACGTGCGATTCACGTACAATTTTCTAATTCGGCGTTGAGCCAGCAAGTATTCCTACAACGTATCGATGGAACACATCAAATCAATGAGGGTGTTCGGCTCCAACTCATCTGTCTTGCAACGTCAGCAACTATCCCTTTAAAAAGCTTTATTGGAACTCAAGCTGCAATTGATATCGTCACAGATAAATCCGAATTAACCCGTATTTCAGGGATTGTGACCCAAGCCGATATTGGCGCATCTGATGGTTCTCTTACCATCTATCGTTTGACTGTAGAAGACCCAACAGCACTTTGGAAACATCGTAGAAACTCTCGAGTATTTATGAATAAGTCGGTTGTGGATGTGATTCAGACCGTGTTCCAAGAATGGGCACAACGCAGCCCGCTGTTTGCTTCAAGTCTAAGTTTAGATAAGAGTGGACTGAGCAAAGACTATGATGTGCGTCCATTCATTATGCAGGCATCTGAAAGTGACTTTGACTTCCTGACCCGTTTGATGAGAAGTGAAGGGATTAACTGGCTGATCGATGAAGCCCAGCTTAAAGTGTCGAGTTCAACAGAACAAATCCAAGCACAAAAGCTTCGTTTAATCGATGATAATTCGCAATTTAGTGCCTTAGAACGCCGCAATATTCGCTTTCATAGAAGCAGCGCCGTAGAAAAAACTGATTCAATCACCAATTTTATTGGTCAGCGTTCCATTCAACCGACTTCAGTGTATATCCAACGTTGGCAAGCTGATGTATTGGATATTGATGAAGGCGCTGGCAGTGTCCAAAGTAAACACAGCCATAGTGAAAATTATGACAATGCCAGTTTAGCTTTAGAACAAGCATGGCATTTTAGCCCTGCATGGATTCAAGACCTTAATGGTGAAGATGGCGCAACGCCATCGGGCAACAGTCAGATTGAAAAATTTAACCAAAACCTCAGTAACTATTACGATTCACAAGCCAAACAATTTACAGCAACGTCAACTGTGCGCGATGCACATGTTGGTTACTGGTTTGAACTGAATGAACACCCTGAGATTGACCAACACTCAGGTGCAGACAAAGAATTTTTAATCACGGCTAAAAGCTTTTATAACCAAAATAACTTACCCAAAGATCTCACTGATCAAGTCACCGCTTTAGTTCAACAAAGCAATTGGCAAACAAGTCAAATCACCAGCAACACGAGTGATGAACGTCAAGCCAGCAATTTAACCATTCAACGTCGTAACATCAGCACGGTTCCAGCCTATAACCCATTACAACACCGACCGATTGCATCACCACAACGGGCCAAAGTAGTGGGGCCAAGTGGAGAAGAAATCCATGTTGATGAATGGGGGCGTATCAAAGTTCGCTTCCTGTTTAGCCGTAATGAAGACAATACCCATGATGGCGGTGCGGGTTCCAATGACAATGACACAGATTCAGCTTGGGTCGATGTCCTGACCCCATGGGCAGGCGAAGGCTATGGTGCGCGATTCTTACCGAGAATCGGTGAGATTGTTGTGATTGATTTCTTTGATGGCAACATTGACCGTCCATTTGTGGTTGGGCGCATCCATGAAGCGCAACGTCATCCAAGCAAGTTTGATGACAAAGGTAAACTTCCTGACACCAAGAAACTGGCAGGAATCAAAAGTCGAGAGTATCAAGGCAGTGGCTACAATCAGCTAAGGTTTGACGATACTACTGGCCAAATCAGTAGCCAGTTACAAAGTAGTCATGCCGCCAGCCAACTCAACTTGGGCAAACTGAGTCATCCTAAAGACAAAGCGGAAAGTGATGATCGTGGTGAAGGCTTTGAGCTGAGAACTGACCAATGGGGAGCAGTACGTGCAGGGCAAGGTTTACTGCTTTCGACCTATAAACAAGACCAAGCTAAAGGTGATCATCTTGATGCTGAAATTGCCAAGAAACAGTTAGAAGGCAGTCAGACCAACAGTAAAGCCTTAAGTGATATTGCCAAGAATCAAAAGACGGATGAAATTGAATCAATTGAACAACTAAAAGAATTTACAGAACAGCTTGAGCAAAAAATTGCTAAATTCAATAAAGCCTTGCTTTTATTAAGTTCACAAGATGGGATTGCCTTAAGTACCCCTGAAGATATTCATTTATCAGCAGATTCGCAGATCAATCAAATTGCAGGCGATAGCATCAACTTGAGTACGCAAAAGAATTTGATTGCACACGCGCAAAACAAACTCAGTTTATTTGCTGCTCAAGGTGGCATTAAAGCTATTGCAGCGCAGAGTAAAGTCGAGATTCAGGCACAGTCAGATGCTTTAGATGTATTTGCCAAACTGGGAATTAACATTTCATCTACTGATGACAAAGTTGTGATTAGTAGTCCTAAAGAGGTTGTGATTACAGGTGGTTCATCGCAAATTGCACTGAATAATTCAGGAATTTTCCCAAAAACAGGTGGGAAGTTTGAGGTGAATGCTGGACAGCATGTGTTTCAGGGCGGGGCAAGTGTTAGTGCTAAATCTAATCTACCACCACCACCGAAACGTGCTTCAGGTATTTTGGAGTTATTACATGATTATTCGCATGGTGAATTTGTTAAAGGGGCTGGTTATACAGTCACAGACACTTTGGGCAAAGTTGTCAATGGGAAGTTGGATGATAAAGGTTTTGCGCGTGTTTCAGGTTTAGCGACTGGTTCAGTCAAAGTTTTATTTGAGCCTGATCCTCGTGATCCATGGGATGAATCGAGTGATTTTAAACGTAAAGTAGATTGGCCAAATAAAAATGATGAAGAAGGGAATATTGGTATTCAATCTGGTACTAAAGGTTTAACGGATACTTTGAAAAATGGTTTTAAGCAATTGAGCCAGCTTGCGAGTAATGTTAAATCGGTACAACAAAAAATTGAATCTGTTAAAAAGTTGAAAGACCAAGGTGCGAAAGCTTTATTACCAATGGTGATGCAACAGGTGGCAGGCTCAAGTGAGATTACAAATTTAAGTCAGTCGTTTGGTAGTAGCACAGGTTTTGTAGCATCGGATCAGCAAAGTAATCCATTAAGAACATTAACACAGTCTTCTCAGCCGAATATAAGCAACAACATTACATCTAATATTCAATCACCATTTAAAACATTTTTATAATTAGAGAAGAACATGGCACAAAGTACTCCTGAAGTTGTCGCACCCTTAAATACATTAACAATTGCTGATGTCCAAAATTCTAAAGCAAAGATCGATAAATGGTTAAAAGCTAAAACAAATAATAATGTTACTTTGGATCGAGTTGAAACGGTGGCAAGAAATATACCATTTTTAGGGAGTATATTTGCTGCTGTTGATGTGGTCTCTGATGTGATGCAAATTTATGATAAGGGATTTAGCAACGCTGATATTATAGATTGGGCAAATTTAGGAATTGATGCAATTGCAATTATCCCAGGTCCAGCAACAGCGACTGCCCGCACAATGGCGCGTCCTGCATTATTTTTAGTTAGAGAAGAAATAAGACGAATTACCAAAAATGGTGTAAAAAAATTCACTAAAGAGCAACTTGGTCCCG
Source organism: Acinetobacter sp. CE-15 (assembly GCF_051059255.1). Taxonomy (NCBI): domain Bacteria; kingdom Pseudomonadati; phylum Pseudomonadota; class Gammaproteobacteria; order Moraxellales; family Moraxellaceae; genus Acinetobacter; species Acinetobacter sp. CE-15. The sequence goes on from NZ_CP192737.1 coordinate 1,098,967, forward strand.
CGATTAGCGCAACTATTGTTAGTGTTATAGCTGAGCATTTAAGCTCGGCATTGGCGGGCGATGTCGAAAAGTTTGCGACTGAAGCTCAGAAGAGATTAAATTCAACACTGACTGACACGGGTGCATGGGTTGAAAAGAGTGCAACAACAATCAATACAGGAATACGTGAAATTGTTGAGAAAGGGACAATTGCAAAACCTGATGCCAATTATAAAAGAGCAGAAGAACAAAGAGCTGCCATTATTCCTCGCTTAATGAATGGCGAGATTCTAAGAGCAGGAAAAAATATAGTTTACACTGTTGAGAATACTTGGAAAGGAGATGCAAAGAGTGGTGCTAATTTACTGACCAAAGGTGCAATGTGGGTAATTAAAAATGAAGATAAAGCTGCTGTTTTAAAACTCGGTAGCAATATTAATCAACTCGGAATAACAGCAAACACAAAAATAAAAAGTTTAGGGGGTGCTGAAACAGCTTTCACCATCGGATGGCTGTTATCTGTTTTACTATTGGCAGTAAAAAAACATAAAAAAGATGCCGCTAAAGCAGCACAAATCAAAGCACAACAAACAGCTGAAGCTAAAAAACAACATAATGATGCTCGATTAGAAAAATCAACGTCTCAAGCCCCAGCAAATAAAAATGCCAGCCAATGTAAAAATTGTATGGGGAGTACGAGTGGTGCAATTACCTTTGCCATGGGGACGGAATTCTTCTCCCATTTTGATGCTCAAATTGGCGGTATGATTCAAGACAGTATCAATCGTACCTATGCGTCAAATTTGTATCAGATGGATGACTCCATTTTTGGCGCACGTTGGATTACACCTTTCACCACTAAAATTTCACGTAAATTCAAATACGATCCTAAAAACAAAGAGCAAAAAGACTACCAAAAAGGCTTGGAATATATCGGTTTGGATGGACGACCAATTGATCTGCCTGAGTTAAAGAAAGGTCAAAGTATTTATGATCCAGTCGAACAGCATACTTATACGGTACTGTCAGATCAATTACATCTCATCGCTTATGGTGATGATGAAAAGCGATTCTATGAAAAATATGGTGAAGACTATCGCCTGTCTTATATAGAACGTAAACATGGATTTAAAGTTGCACTACGCTATGACCATGTCAATGCAGAGAAGAAATCTATTCTTTCGGACATTCTATTCAAACAGGACGACCGTGAACTGGCACATCTCGCTCTACAGCTCACTCCACAAGGCTTAGTTTCTGATATTTGGACAGTCAAAAAAGGTCAGTTAGATCGTGTATTAGCCAGCTACGATTATGATGAGCACGGTGACTTAATCAAAGCCACCAACGAATTTGCTGCATCCTACCATTACCAATATAAGCACCACCTTATCACTCGATATACTGATTTGACCCAACGCGGTATGAATCTGAAATGGGATGGTATTTTACCGACATCTAAAGCCATTGAAGAATGGGCAGACAATGCCAGTCGTGCTGCAAAAATTGACTGGGATCAAAACATTCGTAAAACCTATGTGATGGATGTTGAAGGTAATACCACTGAACATTTTTACGATATCGATGGCTATACCTATCGTATTGTCTATCCCGATAATTTTCAGGAATGGTTCTTTAGAGACAATGCCAAAAACATCACTTTGCATATCGCTAAAGATGGCTCAAAAACCTCTTATACTTACGATGAGCGTGGTAATGTCTTAACCAATACCCAAGACAATGGTGCAACCAGTTATTTTGAATATGATGACAAAGATAATCTGATTGGGATGGTTGATGCAGAACAAGGTCGTTGGTTTAAGCAATACGATAGTTCAGGCAATCTGATCAAAGAGATTGATCCACTGAAACATGAAACTGCTTATGCTTACAATGGCATGGGTTTAGTGACTTCAATCACCGATGCCAAAGGTGGCTCTAAAGCCCTGAAATACGATGATCAAGGTAACTTACTTAGCTATACCGATTGTTCAGGCAAAGAAACAAAATGGCAATACGATGAACGTGGCCGTGTTAAAAATATTGAAAATGCTCTAAAACAAAAAGTTGAATATTTCTATACTGAGCTGACCACTGAAAAAAGAGAACCAATCATCAAAGGCTTACCTTTAAATGCCTTTGGTCAACTGGAAAAAATCCAACATGCTGATGGCGCAGTAGAACACTTTGTTCATGATGCTGAAGGACGCTTACTGGTTCATATTGATCCAAAACAACATCAAACACGCTATGAATACGACGAAGCAGGTTTAATCCTGTCACGTACCGATGCACTCAACCATAAATTGAAATACAAGTGGGATCGCCTTGGACGTTTGACCCGATTGATTAATGAGAACGGTGCAAGTTACCAATTCTTCTACGATCTTGGTGGACGCTTAATCAAAGAAATTGACTTTGATGATAAAGAAACCATTTACCACTACGATGAAGGCACAGGACAGCTTGCGACCAGTATCGAAGTTGCTTCAGCACATGGGCAAGACCTCAAAGACCGTGCTGCCCCGAAAGATCGAATTCAACAATTCATCTTTGACAGTATGGGGCGTTTGGAACAACGTACCGCAGGCTATGGTCACTACGGCTTAGAACTTGAAGCCAAACAGACTGAAGAATTTGCCTACGATTACATGGGGCGTATTTTGCATGCCAAGAATGCAGAGACTAACCTACAATGGTTCTACGATGCCGCTGGCAATGTAATCAAAGAACATCAACAGGATTATAAGACGCATAAGACAGCGATATGGAAGCATAGTTATGATGAAATCAATGATCGAATCAAAACCATACGCCCTGATGGACAAAATATAGATTGGCTTACCTATGGTACAGGTCATGTACAAAGCCTGATTGTCAATGGACAGGATTTGGTGAGTTTTGAGCGAGATGACCTACACCGTGAAGTGGTACGTCACTATGCCAATGGCATCAGCCAAGAACAACAGTTTGACTTAGCAGGGCGCTTACACAGCCAAATCATGCTCAATGAGCATGACAATGGCTACCAAAACCAATACAAAGTCCCAAACCAAGAAAAGAACAATGCACTACAACAAACTAGCCAATTGGTACAACGACTATATCAATATGATAAAACAGGTGAGCTGACAGCGATCAAAGATACACGTCGTGGCAACATTGCATATAAATATGACCCTGTTGGACGCTTACTTGAAGCCAGTAGTAAACTCGGTAAAGAAACCTTTAGTTTTGACCCTGCCAGCAATATTGTTGATCGTTACAACGATGGTAAAGCCAAACATCAAGATCAAAACCATGTACAACGAGCAGAAGAAAAAGGTTATGGTTATCATCGTTTAGTTAATAATGTGGTCAAAGAATACCTTGATCAACAATACCAATATGATGCATACGGACAATTGGTCCGACAAAAATCAACGCAAGGTGATTTAAATCTTGAGTGGGATGTTTATGGTCGAATGATCAAAAGCCGCAACAGCCAATACACAGCAGAATATCGTTATGATGCTTTAGGTCGTCGCATTCAAAAACATAGTAAACATCATCACACAGGTGTCGAACAGAATGTAACTTATGGCTGGGATGGTGACACATTGGCTTATGAGTCAACAGAACAAGCCACTAAGCACTATATCTACGAAAAAGACAGTTTTGTACCGATGCTTCAGGCAGTTTATCAAAGCCCGATAGAGTTGCATCAAACACCTGATTGGTCAGACAAGCCGTATAGTGTACATCGTGACCCATTGTGGAAAACTACCAAACAAAGCAAAGGCTTTGATGATGTATGGTTCTATCATTGTGACCACTTAGGTACGCCACAGGAAATGACAGACCACTCAGGGGCAATCATTTGGAAAGCACAATATAAGGCTTGGGGTGAATGTCAAACAGAGAAAGCGAAGTCTAATTTCTTTGAAAATTCAGAAATCATCAGCAATAATATTCGTTTCCAAGGTCAGTATTTCGATTTAGAGACGGGTTTACACTATAACCGGTATCGTTATTACTCGCCCTATGTGGGACGGTTTGTAAGTAAAGATCCAATTGGGTTGTTGGGGGGAAGTAATAATTATGCTTATACCCCAAGTCCTACAGAATGGGTTGATCCACTAGGATTAAGCTGTCAAAAAATACCAAAAGGCTTTAAAAGCTTTGGTCAATTAAAGCAGTTTGGACAAGCGATGCAGGCAGGGTTTTCTAAATTAGGATTTAAAGGTGCGACGATGTATATGCAAGGAAGTGCACATAGTGGTAGAAGTTTTGAGACGGGTAAAGCTTTTGATGATGGAAGAGTAAGTGATTTTGACATAGCTGTGATTCAACCAGAATTATTTGAAAAAGCAAAAAAAATGGGTTTAGCAAAAGGTAATCGTACATTACCTATTGAGATAAACTCAGTCGAAGCAAATAAATTAGGTATTAATGGTGTACTTCAAAAGATGTCAAAACTCGCGGGAGGACGGGATGTAAATGTTATGATATTTGATAGTCCAGAAAGTGCCAAAGCTAAAGCGGAAGGTACAAGAATTCCAGCAAACTGTATGTAAGGTGTAAAATGAAAAAGAGTTTTTTTTTAGCATATACGACAAACTTAAACCCAATTGATTTAGTTCGAATTTTTGAAAAAAAATTTGATATTTCTTTTATTGAACATAGCAGCGATTATTTGGGAAATTATTACTCTTATGAGGGATTATTTTGTGATAATTTTAAAATATTGCAAAATAAGTTACCTGATGGTGATTTGCAAATAAATGACGGTGGAATAGAAACTATTTTGAAATTGGGTTTTTTTAATGGAAAAAATAAAGAAAAACAAAGTAAGTATGAATTTATGAAAAAACAATTAGCGAGTTTGGATAATATAAATTTACATTCATTTGATATTTTTGAAGAGGAATGAAGGCACTAATACGATAAGAGACCATGTGAAAGGAACATAAATGAAGACTTGGGATCAAGTAGTAGAAAGTGCAGCTGAATTTATATCTTTTTTGGAAAAAGGTAATTTTTATAATACTAAGTTTAGTACTGAAAAAGATTACAAGATTATTTTTGATGCTAATTTAGGGATAGATTATGCGACTAATGATAGTTTTGATGATTTTGATGAATGGGAAACTGTGACTGATCCCCCCCGATATTTTTCTAGAAAGCTTTGAATGGAACGATCGGATTAAATATAAACTAAAACAAAAAAATTATTTTGGATTTGAAAATCAAGACTTTAACGGAGCTAAAGAAAAATGGATAACGGGTGAAGCTTGTCTGATAGTAGAGTTAATGTATAGAGATATAGGTATAATATTTCAATGTTATGCAAATGACTATTTTCCTACAATCTGGAAAGAAATTTTAGAAATATATTTAAATGGTGGTTTTCCGTGTGGATGGGATGGTCATCTACCTGAAGGGAAAATTGTAGTTTTTTCTAATCAATAAAATTTAAAATCAGATAAGTTATTTCAAATTATACAAAGCTCAATGATAGCTTCATTGAGCTTATTTTTATTTTAATGATTCATATAACGTACGCCAAAATTTGCTATCGAAAACCACCAAGCAAAGCAAAGGCTTCGATGATTTATGGTTTTACCACTGTGACCACTTAGGTACACCACAAGAAATGAGTGATCAGTCTGGTGCTGTCATTTGGAAGGCGGAGTATAAGGCGTGGGCTGAATGTAAGACTGAAAAAGTAAAATCAAGTTTCTTTGAAAATTCTGAAATTATTTCAAATAATATTCGTTTCCAAGGACAATATTTCGACCAAGAAACTGGGCTTCATTACAATCGTTATCGTTATTATTCGACTAATGTTGGAAGATTTGTTAGTAAAGATCCAATTAGTTTGCTTGGTGGAAATAATTTATATAAATATGCTTCAAACCCAATAGAATGGGTTGATCCGTTAGGTTTGTCACCTAATAAAAATTCTAAAACTAAAGGCAATTCTGCAACAACTAATGAAACTAATAGTTGTTGTGACCAAGATCCATGTGCAAGTTTAACAGATGTACAATGGTCTAATCATGGAAACAAACACGTTCCAGCACCAAATTTAAGTTGGCAAAAAATAATTGAAAGTACAGGTCATCAAGGGAAAGCAAAATATAAACCGGGTGTGAATATTAAGGCTTTAGAAATGACAGCTTGGAGTACTGGTACAAAAATAAATGCTGGAGCGGGTAAAAATTCAGTTTGGAAAGTATTTAAAGCTCCTGATATTATTGGGTTAATGATGGTAAAGAAACTGAATATATGCGTGTAGAATGCTCACAGGGAGTTATTCATGTACATCCAATTTCTAAAACGACACATGATAGTTATATTAAGAGGTCAAAATGAGTATTTGGTGGGAAATAGACATTAAAACAGGAATTGTAGATCATGACTCGATTTCTTGGATAAATGATAATTTTGAAGTAACAGAAGATACAGTTTTTGATTTATCTCAAGATTTATTGCAAATTAATTTTAAAAATCAAAAAATTATTTTAGATGTAGGGTGGTATCCTGATTTAGATGCAAATGGAGCATTTAGAACGGAATTAATTAAAGATAATGATTGGGAAAACCTAATTATTTCTGTTGAATCTAAAGATATAGGAAGTCTGAAACATGATATTAGTAGAGTTATTAGTGACCGAATATATGAATAATAAATTTATACTAGATATCTTGTAATAGTCGAGATTCAAATAACTTAAATCTGCATTAATAATGTATTAGTGTGTTGCTAAAACTAAGTAAAATCATTATTGATTTGAGTTCAAAGATAATCAAACGAAATAATTCACTGATGATTACTTGGAATAAACTACAAACTGCTAATGGAAATTCAATTAATTTTCCAAAAGCTTTAGAGCTTCTATGCTCTCCTGATGAAAATGAAAGAAAGGCTGGTTATTGGATGATTGATAATCATGCGATTTTGCAATCTGATCTCTATGAGGCTGCATATTATGTTATAGCCCCTTAATTTGATTATTTATATTCAACCAGTTATAAAAAATAAATTCTAAATTTGTTAATCAAAATAGCAACAGGCTTTACTCCTTCTGATATTCATATAAATATTAATGGTATAGATGCTCTTTTAATTGATGCATGTCAGAATAGGATTAAAGAGAAAATAAATATTTTAATTCAAATTGATCGAGATGATATTTCTTTAGAAGAATTTTAATTAATAAATGAAATTATAGATGATTAGTAATTTGTTTTCTTTTATGATTATAGGATTTTTAAGTGTATGTTTAAAATTGTGCAAAATAATTAAATATTAGTGTTTTGAATAAATGTAATTTATTAGCTTGAGTAATTTAATGACTATAAAGTTGTAAATTTTAAATGAGTTGTTAAGGTATGATTATAAAAAAAGAATATTTTAAATCATTAGGAAATAATTTTGATATAAAATAAAGTGATAAAACTTTAAAAATCGTTAGATTGGTTTATAACTTTTTTGTTCAAAAATTTGAAAATTACTCTGTGATCAGAGAATTTTTAGATAGTATAGAGTTTTGAGATTTTAATCGTGAAAATTCAATCTAATGGGCAAGTCTTTGTTATTTATATTAAATTAAATATGTTGTAAATGAGGATATTAACTTAAGAAAAGAAATTATTTCTATTTTAATGAAAGATCTTAATGATAATAAAGTAATGGAAGAAAAGCGTTTTAATCGGGTAATGAATGGAAGTGAAATAGCTTCTAGAGTTGAGACTAGGAACAAGGAAAAAATTGGGACCAGAATTTTATTATACTAACTCTATAGTATTAATAATTGATATGCTGAAAAATATATATGGGTTCAAAGATAAAGAAGACTCTTTTTTATTACAGGTTAATATTATTTTTGAAATTAATGAGTTAAAAAAATTTAATTGGGATAAACCAATTTTCACTTTAAATACAAATAAAGTCAATATGTTGATTGAATTAATTTAAAATTTTATTAAGTTGATTTGTACAAATAAAATTTAATTTATAATATTTATTTATATTAAATTTACTTATAGAATAAATGCAAAATATAGTAATCAGAGGTTAGTAGCTGAGTCAATGGGAATTATAAATGATTATTACTAATAATGACTGGTATTGGAGAATAAATGGCCTGCTTATATGATAGATATGAAATTGGAGAAATTGCTGAATTGGTTATTAAAAATAAAGGTTTTTCAATAATCTATCATGATGAATTGGAAATTTATTTGGCAAAAAATGAACAAGGTTGGAATTTTAGAGCTGAAACAATTTGCGCTTTATTAGGACTAATAACTGTACATGAAGAGAATCTTGATATTGCTTCAGATGATAGACTAAATTTATACGAGTTTAGTGATGTTTTGCCTTTAATAAAAACTCAAAAGCCAAACTATATTGCAGTATATGAGAAAAAGAAATGATCAATTTATCAGATGGGTATGAAGATTTTCCTATAATATTTAAAACAATACTTGATAAAGGATACCAAATTTGGATCGATGAATTAGGTAGTTTTTGGGCTGAAAAGGATGGATGGGATTTTGTCTCAGATAATCCAGCAGGTCTATTAGGATTAATCGCAATTTATGAAGCGAAGAAACCAGAAAAATTTAAAGAACGATGGTGGGAATAGTCATTCCTATAATTTTTTACCTATAAATTGAAGCAATTGAATGACTTGTAAATGAAGTATAGAGTTAAATTAAATTACTGATTGTAATGATCTTATAATTCATTAAAGTATTTATAGTACCTAACAGTGATCACTTAGGTACTCAATAAATCACCACTCAAAGATGATTATTTGAATCGTTCAATATCAAACTTAAGAAAAGTGAAAAAGAACCTTAAATAGAAAACTTATAACAATTCCAAGTTAATTTTCATTTTGTTCAATCCATTGAACCAAGTCATAAATTTTTTCAGCGACTTCAACTCCTTTATTTTCAGATAAAGAATATTCTACATGTGGCGGAATAATTGGATATTCCTTACGAATCACAAAACCATCATTTTCCAAATCACGTAAAGTTTGAGTCAACATTTTTTCACTGATGCCATCAATTCTCCGTCTTAACTCACTAAAACGGTGAGTCCCTCTTCTTAAACAGAACATGACCAAAACGCCCCAACGATTGGTTAAATGCATAAGCTTAACCCGAGACGGGCAATTCTTTGACAACACATTTGCGGCTAAACAAGATTCATCAGTATTCATAAACTTTCCACGACTAAAAAACACTTACTTTTTAGTAAGTACTTACAAAAAGTAAGTTTATTATTTACTATAACAAATATCAGCAAAACTGTGTGGCTTTTCACATATTTTGAATCATATATTTATAGATGAGAGTTAATTTATGGCTTCTCCAATTCTACACTGGATTATCGACCCGATCTGCGGCTGGAGTTATGGTGCACTGCCTTTAATTAATGCAGTCGAAGAAAAATTTCCAAATCTACAACGTCTACATTTTGGTGGACTTTATAGTGAAGATCATCAACCACAAATGACAGCAGCAATGCGAACCCAGATCATTCACTATGATGAACAAATCCATCAACTCACAGGTGTTGATTTTGGTGATGAATATAAAAATGGTTTGCTTAAAGACAGCACACTGATCATGAACTCTATCCCTGCAACTCATGCGTTACTGAGTATTCAGCAGGGGGTAGGGCATAGCGCGATGATATTGTTATTAAATTTAATACAACAGGGCTACTATCAAAAAGGTCTAAATGTCACACAATATAGTGTACTGGCGCAACTTGCTGTCGAGTTAGGACTGAATAATGACCAATGGTCAAAATATTTAGATGCGATTGATCAAGATCAACAAGATGAATATATTCAACATGCACGCCAATTATTATCCCATGTTCGAGGACAAGGTTTTCCAACATTGGTGTATGAAAATCAACATGGTGAAATGGGCAAAATACCGCTTCATGGTTTTTATAATAAATCAGAGGATTTTGTACGTTTTTTAGATCAACAACTACTTAAATCTTAATTTAATTCTAAAGAGAGCCAACAATATGAAATTATTCTTAAAAACACTTCTTGCAAGTTCAGTGATGTTGAGTGCTTCTGCATTTGCAGCAGAGTTAAGCTATAAAGTTTATAACCCACAAGCACAAGGCATTTTTCCGGTTACATCTACACTTATTTCGGGTGAAAAAGATGCAGTGCTGGTCGATGCGCAATTCAGTGTTAACGATGCAAAGAACTTGGTTAAAATCATTCAAGACAGCGGTAAAAACCTTAAATATATTGTGATTACTGCGGGTGATCCAGATTTTTATTTTGGTTTAGAGCCGCTGGTACAAGCGTTTCCAGATGCAAAAGTAATTGCAACCCCTGAAGTTGTTAAACATATTGAAGCAACCAAAGAAGGCAAGTTTGCTTATTGGGGACCTATCTTAAAAAATGGTGCGCCATCTCAAGTGATTGTACCAAGTGCTAGTGAAGATAAAACAATTGTGCTAGAAGGTGAAAAAATTGAGATCAAATCACCGGGTAAATATGTATCTTATCTATGGGTTCCAAGCAATCGTACAATTCTAGGTGGTGTAGGGTTATCTTCAGGGATTCATCTGTGGACAGCAGATGCACAAACTGAAAAAGAACGTAACGAGTGGCGAAAAACGCTAAAACAAATGAATCGTTTAAATCCACGTGCAGTGATTCCTGGACATTATATTGGTGATATTCCAACAGGAACTCAAGCAATCGACTTTACTTATCAATACCTTGTGGATGTTGATCAAGTTTTAAAAGATCATAAAGATTCAGCATCAGTGATTGCCGCTTTAAAAGAAAAATACCCAAACTTGGCTGAAGAAAGTTCTTTGGAGTTAAGCTCTAAAGTGTTGACGGGTGAGATGGAATGGAAATAATTTAACGATGACCTATTGTTTTAAATTCATGAACTTCGTCATTGTTGGTGAACGAGGATAATGGGTTAATCTAATCAGGTGAAACTTAATCTAAGATCACGGTTAAGTTTCATCATTGAAGCCATTGATTTTTTCTAAGCGGAATTTTGAGTTTCAAAGTCTAATACACAATCAACATTTAAAAAATCTCTCACAGTATTTCATTTCATCTCTACGTTGTATTTCTGTATCGAGCGTGAGTATGGATCGTAGAAAATATAAAACTTTCTTAAAATCTAATTAAATAAAAATCATATACTTAGTGTTAATAAGGCAGGGTTTATTGGCAGCGATAGCGTGATTAAAATTGAATTCAGCATATGTTTTAAAAATGTAGGAATAGGGGTTTTCCCTCATTCAAAAATCTTTTTAGGGCAGAATATACTGTGCATGTTGAATATATCCTCTATAAGAACGCTTGGAGTAAAAAATGACTGAACTAAGTAAAATACCTACACCAGATACTGCTGAAGATAATGCATTTTTTCCATCCCCTTATTCTTTAAGCCAGTACACCGCATCGAAAACAGATTATGACGGTACGACTTATCCCAATCCATATCGTGGCGACAAAAAAATTCTGATGATTGCAACGGATGAGCGCTATATCCTGATGCAAAACGGTAAATTCTTTTCTACAGGAAATCATCCAGTTGAAATGTTACTTCCGGTATTTCATTTAGACAATGCAGGTTTTGAGTTTGATATTGCAACGCTCTCAGGCAATCCTGCCAAGTTGGAAATGTGGGCGATGCCGAATGAAGATCAAGTGGTTTTAGATACTTATGCAAAGTATGCTGAAAAACTTAAAAACCCGTTAAAGCTTGATGATATTTTGGACGAGATCATTGCTGGAAACTCGCCATATGCAGGGGTTTTCATTCCCGGTGGTCATGGTGTACTCGCGAAAATTCCTGAAAGTAAAAGTGTAAAAAAAGTTTTAGAATGGGCGATAAACAACGATAAATATGTGATTACACTGTGTCATGGACCCGCAGCTTTACTTGCCGCAGCCGTCGATGAAAAACCAGAAAACTATATATTTAAAGATTATGAAATTTGTGTATTTCCTGACTTTTTAGATAAAGGCGCAAATATTGAAATTGGTTATATGCCTGGGCCATTACAATGGTTGGTGGGTGAAAACCTCGATAAATTAGGCGTTAAAATCCTAAATAAAGGTATCACAGGGCAAGTTCATAAAGACCGAAAACTTCTGACTGGAGACAGTCCTTTGGCATCGCATAATTTAGGTAAGTTAGCCGCTGAAACCTTATTGGCTGATCCTGAATTGGTATAAGCATCAATCAAGAGGTTGTTTCTATTTAGACGCAATTTTTTATCTCAATATTGGAGATCTAGAGGCGATTTGCTACTGATCTCCAATATTTTAGTTTTAAGTGTTCAGTTTAGTGAGAAGACGGCTTTATGAGACTTGCAAGCAATCAACTGGCCGATTTATTGTTTCAGACTGTTCACCAATTGAGACAAGCACGTGACCTCGAAAGTCTATTTAAAATTCTGGTGGGATTTGCTGCTCAGCTAAATTTTGATCGGATTATTGTATGTAGTGTTTCACCTCTAAACCAACATGAATGGATTGATGAAGTTTTCTTTGTCCATGGCAATTGGGTTGATCGCAGCAATATCGAAGAGCGTGAAGTATATTTACGCCGCTGCCCAATCACCAAGCATATTTTTGAATACGATGAAGCCTTTTTTTGGGCAAAGAGCTTGCATAAAAAAACTGCAAAAGAAACCTATCGGATTATCAAAAGCCCTCTGCATCTTGGTGAGGTCAATGGAATACAAGTGCCCGTATTTGGTCGAACAGGTTTAGAGGGTGCAATTTCATTTGCGGGTGAAATTTCGGATATGGGTGCTGATTTTAAACTCACAGTACAGATGGTTTGTAATATTGCCTTTGGTGAAATTTTACATAAACAAAAGCATAGAATTGCGCATAAAAAAATACTGACCAAACGTGAAAAAGAAGTTTTAAAATGGGCGGCAGTGGGTCAAAAGCATTTTGAGATTGCCGACATTTTAAAAATTTCAGAGAGAACTGTTGAAAATCATTTACGCAGTATAAGAAAGCGCTTAGGAGTAAAATCTACTGCTCAAGCAATTGCTTCTGCCATCATCAGCAGAGAAATTAAATTATAAAGCAGCTCGATGTTTGCGACTTTTAAACATTCAGGTTTAGCCAAAAGCGCAGCGATTCTTTTAAGAAGCATAGCGTGAGCATTGAGATTTTAAGCCCCCCCTCAAAAAAAAAGAAGAAAAGAAATAAAATAATAATGATCGCCAAATAAAAACCAGAAGGATTCTTTATTTGGCGTGTATGTGTAGAAAATTTGGTTAGTCTTCCCTATGCCCAAATTGAAGTAATTAGATTTATCAATGCTTAAAAATAAATAAATTTTGAAATTTTATCAGCATACTCAACTACATTTTGAGAAATTTCACCTCTAAATAAATCTTCTGTATAGGTGCTCAATGGGCAGCTTACAGATAATACGGCAGCGATTTCTTGAGTTGCCTGACTATAAATCGGTGCAGCACTGGCAGCCATATCGGTATTAAAGTGCCCCCAACTGATCATAAAATCCTGACTGCGGACATAGTTTAAACGTTCTAATAAACTCGCCAAATCGCGTGGTGTACGATCAGAATAGACTTTCCAATCGGTAAAATGTTCATAGCGCTTAACCACTTCAGCCTCAGAAAGGCGAGATAAAATTAATTGTCCAATTACGGTAGCATGGGCATGCCAACGTGTACCAATATGCACATTACTGGTAAATGAACCAATAGATTGGGCATTGCTGATAAAGACGATATCAGTGCCTTCTAAAATCGAAAGATGCACAGCGATTTTAATTTTATCGCGTAATTCACGCATGATGGGGCTAGCCAAATCAGTCAGCGATGATTTGGATAAGCTGTTAAAACCAAGTTCCATCACATTGCTGTTCAGCGCATAAGTCTTTTGCGACATTTTTCTTAAATAACCACAAAACTCTAAAGTGTGGATTAAACGAAAAGCACTCGAACGGTTTACATCTAATTTTTCTGCGATTTCAGAAATGGTCATTTCCTGATGCTGTTGATCAAATAATTTTAAAATGGCTAAGCCACGCACCAAACCCGGTACTAAATAACGTTCATCATTATTGGGTTCAGCATTTTGCTCCAAGAGAGCATCATTTATTAAGTTCATTGCCAAGTTGCCCTATGTTTATTTTGCAATTCCTGCACATGGAATACCACTATAGTAATCATCAATTTTTCTAATCTCAATGTTTATATATAAAACATTTTTTTGATTAAGAAACATCTAAAAATATAACTTTTTATTAATTCATTGAAAAACATAAAAATATAGTATTTGACAAGCAAAATGATCAAAGCTTATGCTATTCATTATGTTTTAAATGCTAAATTAAGTTTTATATATAAAACAAATAAGGATGCAAAAATGAGTTGGATCTCAGTTTGTCAGCAAGATGACATTACCGAAGACGAGCCGAAAGCCATAGAAGTCGAGGGTAAGAAAATTGGTGTTTTTTTTATCGATGACAATTATTTTGCGATCGAGAATGTTTGCCCACATGCCTTTGCGTTGCTAACAGAAGGTTTTATTGAAGATCAAACCGTGGAATGCCCATTACATGAGGCAATTTTTGATATTCAAACAGGTGAGCTAAAGAGTGGACCGGGATGTCGTGATTTGTGTACTTATCCCGTACGTGTTGAAGGGCAGGACGTTCAAATTCAACTATAAGTCTTATTTATAAGGATGGAATCTCATGAAAACATTTAATGAGAAGCTAGCGAACTGGATTCATGCCACGCCAGCGACCGAAGCAGGGATTAACAATATTCAAATACCGGGACAGCCAGAACTTCTGGTTTGGCAAACACGTTATAAAGTGCCAACAGTCTATGAGCAGGATTTTGTTCAACATTTAATTCAAGCCTTTTCTTCAGGCGTAACAGAACTTACCGATTTAGTTCAATCTTTAAATCAACAAGGTTTTCGTTGCGAGTCTGGTGAACTTTGGACTTCTGAAACATTTTCTGAAGAAATGCAACGTTTAGGTTATTGATTCAAGGAAGAACAGTGATGAATGCAGCAGTAACAGTGACTCCGAGTGTTGAGGAGTATTTAGATTTAGGTTTGCGTGATCAATGGCATCCTGTACTGGCAAGTTGGGAAGTCGCAGCCAATCCTGTGGGTATTACCCGTTTAGGTGAAAATATCGTGGTTTGGCGTGATGACCAAGGTCAGGTGCATGCTTTAGAAGATCGTTGTCCGCACCGTGGTGCGCGTCTTTCTTTAGGTTGGAACTTAGGTAATCGCGTGGCATGTTGGTATCACGGCGTTGAAGTTCGCCATGATGGCAAGGTTGAAGATGTACCCGCAGTACATGAATGCCCAATGAAAGGCACAACCTGTGTGAAAAGCTACCCAGTGATTGAGCAACATGGTGCAATTTTCCTGTGGTTTGGCATTGATCCAAATGAAGTCGCTAAACCACTTGATTTTCCTGAACAATTGGCGAGTGAGGAATGGAGTTCATTTCTATGCCAAGCGGATTGGAAGGTCAATCATCAATATGCGATTGATAATGTGATGGATCCAATGCATGGCACCTATTTGCATTGTACCTCGCACTCAATGGCGGACGGTGAGCGTACTGCAGAAATGAAACACCGCTCAACTGAAAATGGTTTTGTCTTTGAAAAAGAAGGGCAAACAGGGGTCAATTTTGACTGGGTTGAATATGCCAATACTGGTGCAAGTTGGTTGCGTCTTTCGATTCCTTATCGTAAAGATTTTGGTCCAGGCGGTGAGTTTTGGATTGTGGGTTATGCCACACCGATTGATGCTCAAAATACCCGTGTTTTCTTCTGGCGTTGTCGTAAAGTCAGTGGTTGGCAACGTAATGTTTGGCGTTTTCTTTATCGCAATCATTTAGAAAAACTGCACTGGGATGTCTTGGAACAAGATCGAATTATTTTAGAAAATCTTGCGCCAAATGCACGTCAACATGAATTCCTCTATCAACATGATGTCGGTTTATCGCGCTTACGCCGTTTAATGAAAAAAGAAGCGGAAAAGCAGTTAAAGAAAATAGCGACATTGAATAGCTCAAACCGTATTGAAATGCAGGAACAAGTTCATGGTTAATGTCGCATTGTTGCAGGGCAAGAAAGTCTTTGTTACAGGCGCAGCAAGAGGCTTGGGACGAGACTTTGCACAGGCCATTGCCGAAGCTGGTGCTCAAGTGGTCATGGCGGATATCTTGACAGATCTTGTGCAACAAGAAGCAGTAGTATTGCAGGCACAGGGTCTACAGGTGACTGCGGTCACGATTGACTTGGCCAATGCTGATTCGATTCAACAGGCTGTTCAGCAAGCAGCTGAACATTTAGCTGGAATAGATGGTTTGGTGAATTGCGCTGCACTTGCGACCAATGTGGGTGGTAAAAGTTTGATGGATTATGACGCCGATCTATGGGATCGGGTCATGAACATCAATGTCAAAGGGACGTGGTTGGTCACCAAAGCATGTGTGCCATATCTCAAGCAGTCCGATGCAGGCAAGGTAATTAATGTGGCATCGGATACGGCTTTATGGGGCGCACCTAACTTAATGGCCTATGTTGCAAGTAAAGGTGCTTTGCTGGCAATGACCCGTTCGATGGCCAGAGAGTTAGGGCCATTTAATATTTGTATCAATACGCTTTCTCCAGGATTGACGTTGGTTGAAGCAACAGAATATGTACCACAAGAACGTCATGATTTATATGTAAATGGTCGTGCGATTCAACGTCAGCAGTTACCACAGGATCTGAACGGAACAGCACTTTATTTACTTTCGGATTTGTCCTCATTTGTGACTGGACAGAATATTCCCGTAAATGGTGGTTTTGTCTTTAATTAAGGAATTGTTTCATGATTACAGGGATCGAGATTTTAAAGTTTGGCGTTGAGGATCGGGCTGCTTCAAATAAATTTTTGGCAGATTTTGGTTTAAAGCCAAGCCAATCAGATATTGAGGGTACGGATCTTTATCAAACCCAGAACGGCAGTAGAATTTATTTATTTGATTGTGATGATCCGCGTCTACCACAGGCCATCGAGTCAGGCTCAACTTTACGTGAAGTGACTTGGGGCTTGGATGATGCAGCACAGGATTTGGCTGATTTAGCGACTCGCCTGAAAGATGTAGATGGTTATCAAGCCACGGCTGACATGCTGCAATGCTTAGACCCAAATGGGATGACCATTCGCTTTCAAGCCAGCTTTACCCAAGAGCTACCTGCGTTAAAAACAGAAGGGATTAATCAATACGGCAGTATCACTCGTGTCAATGCAGCCAGTCCAGTGTATGAAAAAGGGCAACCTGTTGCGATTGGACATGTGGTGTTCTTTACCCCAGATTTAGAAAAAACAGAATCTTTCTATATCGAAAAGCTCGGTTTCTTCTTATCGGATGCTTATCGTAATCGTGGTGCTTTTTTACGTTGTCGTGGCAAAGGCTATCACCATGATTTGTTCTTGCTTTCGGTACCCAATAAACCTGCTGGACTCAATCATGTGGCCTTTGTGGTGCGTGATATTCATGAAGTGATTGGCGGTGGCTTAAACATGAACCGTTCTGAATGGTCTACTTTTATTGGTCCAGGTCGTCATCCAATTTCTTCGGCTTACTTCTGGTATGTCAACTCACCTTTGGGTGGTGCATTTGAATACTACACCAATGATGATTATTTGACGGAAGAATGGCAACCACGTGTTGAAGAACATTGTTTAGAACTCTTTACTGAGTGGGCGGTTGAAGGTGGTTTAGATGACCACACTCGTCGCCAAGTCAAACCTGTATAAGCAGTTGGAACAGGGAGATTAAGCTATGCAAAGAATTGTCATCGTTGGCGCAGGACAAGCCGCAGGTTGGGCGGTCAGCACACTCCGTCAACATGGATTTCTAGGTGAAATTCATGTGGTATCCAATGAGGAACGGGTATTTTACGAACGCCCACCGCTGTCAAAACAAGTCCTCTCCAAAGAAGCCAGTTATGACAGTTTGCATCTGTTCTCTGCTGAACAGATGCAAGATTTTAACATTGAGTGGCACAAACCCGCTGTGGCAACACAAGTGGATCGCCAACAAAAACATGTGGTTTTAGAAAGCGGTCAAGTTTTGCCTTATGACAAATTATTGATTGCGACTGGAAGCCGAGCACGTGTGCCAGTCAATACATGGCAGTTTATTCCCAATGTGGTGACTTTACGGAATGTACAAGACTGTGAACGTTTAGCCGAAATCTTACAACATACGCAAAAGTTAGCAGTAATTGGTGGTGGTTGGATCGGCTTGGAAATTGCAGCAACGGCACGGAAACAAGGCAAACAAGTGCATGTTTTTGAATACGGTGATCGACTTTGTGCACGTAGCGTTAGCCCTGATGTGTCTGAATTTTTGCAAAATATGCATCAACAACAAGGTACTCAGATCCATTTAAATAGTAAAAATGTGCATTTGATTGAAGCCGGTCAACAGCAAGTTGAAGTGGTGAATCATCCAAATGCCAGTGAACTGTTTGATTGTGTAGTAGTGGGTGCGGGTGCAGATATTGCCAAAGAGCTAGGTGTGAGTGCGGGTTTAGACGTTAAAGATGGCATAGTCGTCAATGGTTTTGGACAAACTTCAGACCAAGACATTTATGCCGCAGGTGATGTGGCGATACATCCAAGTTTGGGCTATTGCATTCAGTCTTGGGCCAATGCGCAAAATCAAGCCATTGCCACGGCAAAGTCAATGTTAGGTATGGATACGGAATATCTGGATATTCCTTGGTTATGGTCAGACCAGTATCACTACAATATTCAGATTTTAGGGACTTACCAACCTGAAAAAACCAAGCAGATTGTACTACGTCAAAATGCAGCAGATCAGTGCAGTTATCTTTATCTGGATGAGCAAAACTGTTTGATCAATATGATTGCGATCAATGACTCAAAACTGGTCAAACTGGCAAAGCGCTGGATGCAATCCAATACCGTGTTAGACCCCCAATTATTAGCAGACCCTGAATTTAATGTCATGAAATTAAAACCATAAACATTAAATCCGGTTCATGACTCAATCGAAGGAATGAAATATGAGTAATGAAGAAAAAAGTGGATTGAAGCATTGGGTTCCTGCTTTTGTCCTGATGATCTGTGTCGTTCTGGCATTTTTCGACAAAATTAGTATCGCAGTCTTATTTGCGGACCCGCACTTTCAGGGTGCGATGGGGATTGCCCAAGACAAAGCAAAACTTGGATGGTTAATGACCAGCTTTTTATTGGCTTATGGTTTTTCCTCAGTGTTTTTAAGCTTCTTAGGCGATATTTTTAGTCCTAAAAAAATGCTGTTTTGGAGCGTCTTATCTTGGGGAATACTCATGTTCTGTATGGGTTTTACCACCAACTATACAGGGATGTTAATTCTCCGCGTTCTGCTTGGATTAGCTGAAGGCCCATTATTTGCCTTGGCTTATACCATCGTGAAACAAACTTATACAGATCGTCAGCAAGCACGTGCTTCCACCATGTTTTTGTTGGGTACACCGATCGGTGCTTTCTTGGGTTTTCCAATTACCGCGGCTGTTCTCGCAAAGCATGATTGGCATACCACCTTCTTTGTGATGGCTGGTTTAACTGTGATTGCACTGATTGCGATTGTGTTTGGCTTACGTAATTTACAACTCAAGAAAACCATTGAGCTGGAATCGACCAGTAAACGTGTCAATTTTAAAGGGCATATCCACAACACCAAAGTGTTATTACAGAACGGTTCTTTTTGGTTGGTGTGTATTTTCAATATTGCACTGATGACTTATCTGTGGGGATTAAACAGTTGGGTTCCATCCTACCTGATTCAAGACAAGGGCTTTAACCTTAAAGAGTTTGGTATTTATTCAAGCTTCCCATTTATCGCCATGTTGATTGGTGAAGTGATTGGTGCATTTCTTTCTGACAAGTTAGGTCGTCGTGCCATTCAGGTATTCAGTGGCTTACTGGTGGCCGGCATCTTTATGTATGTCATGGTCATTATGACAGATCCAATTTTAGTGATTGTAGCAATGTCTCTCAGCGCAATGGCTTGGGGCTTTGGTGTCGCAGCAATATTTGCACTACTTGCTCGTGTGACCACCGCTGATGTGGGCGCGACTGCGGGTGGGATTTTTAATGGACTGGGTAATTTTGCCAGTGCAATTGCACCCGTTCTGATCGGTTACATCGTGATGCAAACCCACAGTTTTAATTTAGGAATTACCTTCTTAGCAGCAGTTGCTGTGATTGGATCGTTCTTCTTGGTTCCTTTACTAAAACGTTATTAATTCAAGATATCTAGGAGTTAAACATGACTACTCAACAATTCGAATCATGGTCACAGCCTGAAGGTACAAGCTTACAAGATTGGTTAAATACCCGTATCGCACGTTTTGAAACACGTAAATATGATTTTGATGCCTTGAAGTTCCAAGCGGACTATGACCCCAAATATCGCCGTGCCCAAATGCGTTATATGGGCACGGGTGCAACAGGTGTAGTCAATGATGGCAACACTGTTCCAGCAGAAAACTTCACTTTTTCAACCATGGTTTTACCTCCGCAGTGCGAAGGGCCTTTGCATATTCATCATGATGTTGAGGAAGTGTTTTTTATGTTGCGTGGTGAGATTGACCTGTTTATCGAACATAACGGTGAGAAATTTCAAACCAAACTTAAAGAGCGAGACCTGATTTCAATTCCACCTGGAATTTACCGTGGCTTGTTTAATCCGGGTCAGGAAGATGCCTTGATGTGTGTGATGTTAGGTGCGGGTAAACCGACCATTCCGAACTATCCACCAGAACATCCATTGTCGCAAATCAAACGTTGATTGAATCGACAAAGCCCAGCCCTACAGCAAAGGAATCCAGCCATGACATTGCTTGATCGATTAGCCAAATATCCAGTCAAAACCATTGTAGTGGATGGTCAAGTACACGCCTATCGTGAGGCAGGTCAAGGCCAGCCGTTGATTTTGCTACATGGGATTAGTTCGGGTTCTGCTTCATGGATCAACCAGCTCGATGTACTGCGTCAGTCTTTTCGTGTGATTGCTTGGGATGCACCGGGTTATGGCTTATCAGAAGGTTTAAATACAGCGCAACCGAATGCAGAAGATTATGCACAACGTTTGTTGGGTTTAATCGATGCTTTGGCAATTTCGCAAGCCATTCTGGTTGGTCATTCCCTTGGGGCTTTACAGGCCAGTGCTTTTGCTCATCTTTATCCTGAACGTGTAAAGACTTTGCTGATTGCCAATGTGGCACAAGGTTATCAACGTTCAGATGAGGAAAGCAAATCACAGGTCTATCAAAAAAGACCGATGTTGTTGAAAAGCTTTGGTCATGCAGGCATGGCGGCAAGTCGTGGACCGCATTTAATTTATAAACAAGATGCTCAAGCTTTGGCTTTGGTCACAGCGGTGATGCAGGATTTGACCTTAGACGGTTTTACCCATGCATCGTATTTGCTGGCCTATGACGAAATTAGAAATTATTTAACAGATATTCGTGTTCCTTGCGTCGTGATTGCAGGCGATCAGGACCAAATTACACCTGCACAAGGTATCCAAGACCTTGCCGCAGAAATGCAATTGAGCCGATGTCATCTGATTACAGATGCAGGTCATCTGAGTTATGTCGATCAACCACAACAGTTTAACGACATTATTTTATCGGCATGTTAAGACTCAAACGAGAGAAAAATATGAGCTTCCAAGTTGAAGGAAAAGTAGCAGTAGTAACAGGTGGCTCGTCAGGCATTGGTTTGGCTGCTGTCGAAATTTTAGTTGCAGAAGGTGCCAAAGTGGCATGGTGTGGTCGGGATGAACAGCGTCTAGCAGAATCAAAAAATTATATTTTGGAAAAGTATCCGCAAGCCCATATTTTTACTCAAGCCTGCAATGTTTTAGACAAACAAGATGTAAAACGCTTTGCACAACAGGTCAATCAAAATTTAGGCAATGTCGACATGTTGATCAATAACGCAGGTCAAGGGCGTGTATCCAATTTTGAAGACACCCAAGATGAAGATTGGATGAAAGAAATTGAATTGAAGTATTTCAGTGTCTTGCATCCTGTTCGTGCATTTTTAGATGATTTAAAACAGTCGGCCTGTGGATCAATCACCAATGTCAATTCCCTACTGGCCTTGCAACCTGAACCACACATGATCGCGACTTCATCGGCACGCGCCGCTTTGCTGAATTTAACCCACTCCTTAGCGCATGAATTTAGCCAATATGGGATTCGGGTGAATTCAATTTTATTGGGCATGGTGGAGTCAGCACAGTGGAAACGCCGTTTTGAAACACGTTCAGATAGCCAAGCGTCATGGGAACAGTGGACAGGCAATATTGCAAAAAACCGTGGTATTCCAATGCAACGTCTAGGTAAACCTGAAGAACCAGCACACGCTTTGGTGTTCTTGGCTTCACCATTGGCATCCTATACCACGGGTGCAGCCTTGGATGTCTCTGGTGGATTTAACAAACATTTATAAGGTGTGCCCATGAAACAGTTGATGATGATTGGTTTCGGTGCAATGGCAGCAGAAGTGTATGCACATATGCCACAAGATTTACAGCTTAAATGGATTGTGGTGCCTGCACGCAGTGTTGAAAAAGTACAGGCACAAGTATCCGCTCAGGTACAGGTAATTAGTTCGATTGATCAATGCCTTGGCACGCCTGATTATGTGATTGAAGTGGCAGGCCAAGCGGCGGTAAAAGAACATGCCCAAAAGGTGTTAGAGAAAGGATGGACTATTGGTCTGATTTCAGTGGGAACCTTAGCCGATAGCGAATTTTTCTCTCAACTGAAACAGACTGCGGAACAACACGATGCCCATCTACATCTTTTAGCGGGTGCGATTGCGGGGATCGATGGTATCTCTGCGGCAAAAGAAGGTGGTTTGGAAAAGGTCACCTATAAAGGCTGTAAAAGTCCGAAGAGTTGGCGTGGCAGTTATGCTGAACAATTGGTTGATCTCGATCAGGTCAGTGAAGCTATGGTTTTTTTTCGTGGTACAGCCAGAGAAGCAGCACTGAAGTTTCCAGCCAATGCCAATGTTGCAGCGACCATAGCACTCGCAGGTTTAGGCATGGATGAAACCATGGTTGAGCTTACGGTTGATCCAAAAACCAATAAGAACAAGCACACCATTGTGGCAGAAGGCGTGTTTGGTGAAATGACCATTGAATTGGTGGGTGTGCCTTTGGCAAGTAATCCCAAAACCTCAACTTTGGCTGCGCTTAGCGTGATTCGTGCATGTCGCAATAGCGTTGAAGCAATTCAGATTTAAAAGGATTTGATCATGGTAAAGGAAATTTATATCGCAGGTGAATGGCGATTAGGTAAAGGCAATACGATTCAAAGTCTGTTTCCAGCAGATCAATCTGTAAATGCTGAAATTTCTACAGCGAGTTTAGATGATGTCAATGAAGCAATTGAAAAAGCAGATTTGGCATGGCGACAAGCAGGCTGGCGCAATAGCATGCCACATGAACGTGCGCGTATTTTGTATAAAGTGGCAGAGATTATTGAAGCGCGTGTAGATGAGCTTGCAAAATTACAAACCCGTGATAATGGTAAGCCACTGGCTGAAACACGTGGTTTAGTGATGAGTGCAGCCGCTACAGCACGCTATGTTGCCGCAGCATGTGAAACGCTGAATGATGAACTCACCACACAACGTGCGGCTGACTTTATGACCATGAGTGTGCATGAACCTGTCGGTGTGGTGGCCGCGATTACACCGTGGAATTCACCGATTGCCAGTGAAGTTCAAAAACTTGCCCCTGCGATTGCTGCTGGAAATGCGGTGATTCTTAAACCGGCAGAGGCAACGTCTTTAATTGCCTTGGAACTCGCCAAAATCTTTGAACAAGCAGGATTGCCAAAAGGCTTACTCAGTGTTTTAGTGGGCCGTGGTTCTGTAATTGGTGATGCCATCGTAAAGCATCCTTTGGTCCGCAAAATTTCATTTACTGGCGGAACCACTACAGGGCGTCATTTGGCTCATCTTGCCGCAGATAAATTGATTACCACCTCATTAGAGCTTGGTGGAAAATCCCCTACGATTGTTATGCCTGATGCAGATATTGAATTGGCTGCTAAAGGTGTGGCTTATGGGATCTTTAGTTCCGCAGGACAAGCCTGTATTGCAGGTTCACGACTCTTCGTGCATCACGGTATTTACGATCAGTTCCTTAAGCGTTTGGTTGAAATTACCAAAGCTTTACGAGTGGGACATCCAGAAACAGCGGGTGTACATTTGGGCTCTTTAATTAATCCAAAGCATTTGGCTTCTGTCGATGCCTATGTGCAATTGGCCAAGCAAGAAGGTGGTCAAGTTATAGTGGGTGGTCAAGCGCTGACGGATGGTGATTTAGCGAAAGGAAGTTATTACTTACCGACCATCATCACGGGCTTAAATAATACTGCACAAACCTGTCAGGAAGAGATTTTTGGTCCGGTCTTGGTGGTGATGAAGTATCACGATGAAGCTGATTTAATCACCCAAGCCAACGACAGTTGTTTTGGGCTTGCAGCAGGAATCTGGACTGAAAACTACCGTAAAGCTTGGCAAATTGCACGTGCTTTGGAAGTCGGTACAGTCTGGATTAATACCTATAAAAAATTCTCTATTTCGGCACCGTTTGGTGGCTTTAAAGAAAGTGGTATCGGGCGTGAAAAAGGGCGTTTAGGTATTTTGTCTTATATGCAGCAAAAAAGTATTTATATGGGATTAAGCGAACAGCCAAATCCTTGGTGTGAATAATAAATTCATGGAATGAAAAAGTTTTTGAGGAATAAACAATGACAGAACGTGTAAATGTAGGCGAAGCAATCGCGCGTGTTTTAGAAGCACACCAAGTGGAAAGTATCTATGGGGTGATTTCAATTCATAACCTACCAATTGCAGATGCCGTAGGGCGTCGTGAAAAAATTCGTTTTGTGGCAGCGCGTGGCGAAGCAGGTGCAGTCACTATGGCAGATGGTCACTCACGCTTTAAAGGTTTAGGGGTTGCTTTGACCAGTACCGGTGCAGGGGCAGGCAATGCAGTAGGCTCATTGATTGAAGCGATGAATGCTGGGAGTCCTGTGTTGCATTTAACTGGGCAAGTTGAACGTGAATATCTTGATCGTGATGCCAGCTTTATCCATGAAACCAAAGATCAACTGACCTTCTTACGTGCTTCAAGCAAAGCTGCATTTCGTATTACCAGCCCAGACAATGCAGTGGGTGTAATTCGTGAAGCAATTCGTGTTGCAACCACAGTACCGATGGGGCCTGTAAGCGTTGAGCTCCCGATTGATGTGCAAGCTGCAGAAATTGACTTGCCATTGAATTTAGGTCCTGTCAAAGCGCTTGAATTACCGCAGGCTGAGCAAGTTGAAATTGATTTAATTGTTGAAGAAGTTAAAAAAGCCAAACGCCCCATCTTCTGGATTGGTGGTGGCACGTTAAATAGTGTTGATGAAGTGAAAGCTATTGCAGATCTTGGGATTCCTGTGGTTTCTTCGACCCATGCCCGTGGTGTGTTAGCGGATGAGCATCCACGCAGTTTAGGTGCATTCCATAACTCAGCAGGGGTTGAGCAACTGTTAAAACAGGCTGACTTATTGGTGGTAGTGGGCTCGCGTTTACGCAGCAATGAAACCAAAACCTATTCGGTGCAGTTCCCTGATAATCTGATTCAGATTGATGCCAATCCAGTGGCGCAGCAACGTAATTATAAAGTTCGTAACTTCATTTGTGCTGATGCCAAAGATGTATTACAACGTGTGCTCACAGGGCTAAGCGGTATCTCAAAAGTTGATGCAGATTATGATGCAGCGGTTGTTGCAGCAAAACAGTCCGCTATTGAGGCACTGCGTACTCAGCTGGATCAATATGCACTGATCTGTGATCACTTACGTGCGGCACTGCCTCAAGACGGTATCTTTGTACGTGACATTACCATGTCAGGCAGTACTTGGGGCAGCCGACTATTTCCAGTACAAGCACCAAATCAAAATATTCACTCACTTGCAGGGGCAATTGGTCTTGGTTTAGCCACGGCAATTGGCGCTTCTATTGCCAATCCAGATAAAAAAGTGATTGGTCTCGTGGGCGATGGTGGTTTGATGCTCGGTATCGGTGAGATTGCCACCATGGCACAAGAAAATACCAACATGGTGCTGATGATCATGAACGATGGCGGTTATGGCGTAATGCGTGGTATTCAAAAGAATTACTTTGGTGGGCGTCAATATTTCAACGAATTGCATACCCCAGATTATAAAGTCTTAGGGGAAGCAATGGGAGTGAAAAGCTGGAAAGTGGGCAGTGCAGATGAGTTTAAAAGCGTGATTCAACAAGCAGTCGATTTTCAAGGGCCAAGTGTGATCGAATTGGATATGAATTCGATTGGACCACTGAACTTTGCAGGACCGCCGCAGAAAAAACTCTATTAAATCCAGTTGAACATTCGATGTTGGCATCGGATGTTCAGTAAATTCACCAGCAAATTTTTTTGCTCAAAATACAATAAAAACTATGTTTTATAGGTAAAACAAAAGTCCAACAGGATCGTTGGAACACAAGGGAAGGACGCAATTATGAAAAAGACAGCTATCGCGATGCTACTTGCAGCATTGTATTTGGGTACCTCATCCAATGTTTTGGCGCAAAGCTCAGCATTAGAATGGAAAAGTGAAGATGAGACGGACTCTATAAAATTGGGTGGCGTGGTGCGATTAAACCAACGCTATGAAAATTGGGAAGGACCGAATGATGGCTTTGGCAAACTCTATTTTGATATTTTTAGAGTCGATGTCAAAGGTAAATTTGACGATGCCTATTTTAATGCAAGCTACTTGTTTCAAGACCAAGAGAAACGCTCGATCGAAAAAGCCTACGTGGGCTACAATTTAGATCAACAGAATAGTCTAGAAGCCGGCTTTGTATATAAACCTTTTGCGATTTATCCTTATCCGCAAAATGGTTGGACTTACCATATTCCATTCTTTTTGGGCTATGGCAATAACATTGCCCCAGGTTTGAACTGGAATTTTCATAATCAGGACTGGGATGTAAAACTGGGCTATTACCCTGAAATGCTGGCAACCAATCTGCGCTATTCGCCGGAAAGTGCCACTTATGATGATCTTGCCGACAATGCATTTCCAAGTCAAAAAGCCTATCAAAATGAAAAGCGCCATCAATTCAATACGCGGATTGTGCGCAAGTTAGACACCAAGGTGGGTAAGCAGGAAGTTGGGGTATCGGGGGCAATTGCGCAATTGCATAATAAAACCACCGATAAAAATGGCCAATATTATGCAGTAGGGGTGCATAGCGATAACAATTACAAACGCTTTAATTTACAAAGCTCTGTGATTCATTATCAATATGATGCAAAGAACCCTGACGGGGTCAATAATGATATGACTTTAATGGGGAATAACGGATTTACCCCTGCTTATTTTATTGCCTCTGAAGCGACAGTTGCCAGTTTAAATCTTGCCTATACCTTACCTATGCAAAATATGGGCAAACTCAAAGCGATCCGTTTCTACAATGATTATAGTTATATGGATAAGAAACGTGATGATTGGTCAGATTCTCAAATGAATACCACCGGGATGATGTTTATTGCGTCACCCTTTATGGTGTGGGCCGATTATACTTGGGGGAAAAATGCCAATATTATTGGCGGTGCAATGAATTCAACCGGTTTTAGCTCGACCGTTTCACCCTATAGTGACCAATGGTTGTATCGGATCAATTTAAACCTTGGATTTAGTTTTTAAAAAGTTAATTTGGGAATTGATCTGTTTGTTATGGCGATATTTGCTATGGCAATAACTGCTTTGTTGCATTTAGATTTAAACACCGATGGATGACATTTACTCATCATTTGAGTATTTGTCAAATGAGTATCTGTCAAAGCAGCAGATCGGCTGTGTATGCAACAAAGCATGTTTATCGGATCAATTTTATAACTTCACAAGCGTATACTAGGATCGTTACGCTTGTTTTGCTAAGGCCATCAACGACTTTAATTGCTGAACTTCTAGTGGAGTGGCATGTTGTAACGGTTTTCTTGGTTCACCTACAGAAAAACCTAATTCATTTAAACCTGCTTTGACTGTTTTCGGTAGGCCGCCTTGTACAATAAAGCGCAACAAAGGCAATTGACGATAAAACAAGGCTTTGGCGTGGTCTAAATCACCATCTTTGACTGCCTGATATAATTGACTTGGTAGCTGACCGAGTAGATTTGGCGCCACAGTACACCAACCACTTGCACCTGCACAAAATGCTTCAAGCGCCAAAGGATTACAGCCATTATAAAAGGGCAACTGTCCTTGAGATAATTCATGAAATTTATGCATGCGCTGAATATCACCTGTACTGTCTTTAACCATGCAAATATTCTCAATTTCTTGAAACATTTTCACGATCAATTCTGGTGACATATCTACGCCACTGGTTGCAGGGTTGTTATAGATCATGATCGGCAGTTTGGTGGATGCAGCAATTTGCTGATAATAATCATAGATTTCTTGATCATTGAGTTTCCAGTAAGACACGGGAATCACCATAATTAGATCAGCGCCAAGCTCCTCGGCTTTTTGGGCTTTTTGAATCGCCATCGCCGTTGTGAGTTCAGAAATTCCCAACATGACCGGGACACGTTGATTAACGACTTCGATACTTTTTTGTGCGACTTGTTGCCATTCTTGCCAAGATAAATAAGCACTTTCACCAGCACTGCCCAATGGCACAATCGCATTACATTGTTGTTCTAGCAGAGCATTTAATGTGATGGTCAGCGCATCAACATCGACAGCTTGTGTGTCTGGGTGAAATGGTGTGATTGGGTATGCAATAATGCCTTCTAATTTCATTTTCATTACTCCTCGATACAGTCCGCATGATTTTTTAAAGCTTTACGCGCATAGTAGGCAAAATTGACATTATTACGCTTGTTGGTAGAGACCCAGTCATGAGCTTCTTTTGCCAGTTCATGTGGGATCGGTTGAATTTGTCCAGCAGCCATTGCCAAAAGCTGAAGGCGGGCAGCGCGTTCAATTAAAATGGCTAAGTTGCAAGCCTCTTCAATGGTTTTACCTGCCACCAACTGACCATGATGTGACAGCAGTACAGCGCGGTTTTTACCTAAGGCTTCTGAAATAAAAATACCTTCTTCATTGCCGACGGGGACTCCCGGCCATTCTTCCACAAAAGAACAGTCTTCATATAAAGCGCAGGTATCCATTTGTGCGATCGCTAAGGGCACACGGAGCATCGACAACGCTGCAATATGTGTTGGATGGGTATGGATAATGCAATTCACTTCAGGATGTTGTTTATAAATCCATGTATGAAAGCGATTTGCAGGATTTGCCATGCCTTGTTGATCAAGTGGCTTTAGATCTTCATCAACTTCCAATAAGTTTTGCGCGGTAATTTCATCAAAGCCGAGACCAAAACGCTGGGTGATAAAGCTATTGCCTTGCGTGGTACGACAAGTGATTTGTCCAGCTAAGCCAGCATCATGGCCGTGGTCAAATAAAATACGGCAGCTTAATGCCAACTTTTGTCGATCTGTGTAGTTTGAATCTTGAATAAATTGCTGCATATTTTGCTGCGCATTTTGCATCAATTGCTGTTTATCGAGTTGTGCCGTTTGCATAAATAAAACCTCTCGCTGAGTTGATTTTCACATCGCCTAAGTACAGAATAAAAATTCTGTGGATGGATTAAAATATCCAGTTTCTAAAACTTATATGGGCCAGAGAGTTATGCGTCAGCCTTGGAAAATTCGGCTACATTTAGAAGATCGTGAAGAAAAGACCCTTTTTTTAAAGTTGGCAAATCAGATTATTCAAGAGATTTTATCTGGCAGAATTACTCAGGCAACACGCTTGCCAGGTTCACGTACACTGTCGGATGAACTCGGGATTAACCGAAAAACTGTACAATCGGTATATGAAGATTTGGAGGCACAGGGTTGGCTGGTTTCAAAAGCCCGGCAAGGCACCTTTGTCTCTGAGAATTTACCTGACTTAAAAGCGCAGTCATCGCCTACACCCGAACAGGTCGATATCACAGCAGTTTTGCCAACTCAGATGCTGATCAAAAATGATGGTGTGCCTGACAATCGGCTGATCCCGTATGAATTGTTTTCACGGGCTTATCGGCATGCATTGATTCAAGTAACACGTCATCAAACCATGGGATATGGAGATCCGCAGGGAAGTTTAGAACTTCGTCAAGCCTTATTAAAGATGTTGTCTATGGAGCGTTTTATACAGACCTCTATGGAAAATATTTGTGTGGTTCGTGGCAGTCAAATGGGGATTTTTCTAGCTGCGCGGGTTCTGGCTCAACATCAGTCTCAGCGTCATATTATTGTGGTAGAGCAATGGGCTTATCCACCTGCAGTGGAAACATTCCTGTCTAATCATTATCAAATTATTCGCGTGCGTTTGGATAAGCATGGTCTAGATACCGATCATTTAACTGAAATTTTGTCCAGCCATGCAGTTGCTGCGGTATACACCACACCTCATCATCAATATCCAACGACAGTGACGATGTCTATGGATCGAAGATTAAAGCTGTTAGAGCTGTCTAAAGCCTTTGATTTTTATATTATTGAAGATGATTATGACCATGAATTTCATTATGACAGTCGACCTATTCCGCCGTTAATCAGCTTACCGGCAGCAGACAAAGTGATTCATATCGGCTCTTTGTCTAAAGTGTTTGCGCCCAGTTTAAGAATTGGTTATGTGGTGACCAATGTGCAAATTATTCAGGCGATGAAACAAGACATTTTGCTGATCGATAAACAGGGCAATGCGATTACTGAATTGGCAATGGCTGAACTGATGCAGCAGGGTGAAATTAAGCGGCATATCCGTAAAATGCGTAAGATTTATCAGCAACGTAGAGATTTTGCTGTGAGGGCTTTTCAGCAAACTTTTGAGAACTGGGTTGAAATAGCCCCACCTGCAGGCGGCATGGCGTTGTGGGTAAAGTTTAAATTGCCTTTTCAACAGCAGTTTTTAACGGTTTTAAAGCAATTACATATTGATTCTGAATATGATTTTGGTTCGGAATGGCATCATTCTGATCACAGTTTCTATATTCGTTTTGGTTTTGCAGCCCTGACCGAATTGGAAATCCGTCAAACTGTTGAAAAGTTGTATCAGGTTTTTGTGAGCTGATGATGCTCAATATACTTAGAAAGTATTTTGAATCTTGTTGAACTGACTTTAGAAGGGTTTAAGCAAAAACCAGAAGCATTGTGTTTCTGGTTTTTTATGGATTAATTTAACGCCATACGATATTCAATGACCCCTGGTTTTTCAGCAATCCAGTCATAGAGTTTTTGTGCAGTTTGATTGCTTTGTTGCGTGTGCCAATACAAGCGCGCGCAGGGTTGAACAATCGCTTGCTGTTGTACATATTCAATCAGGCGCTTGCCTACATGTTGACCTCTTGCCTGTGGAGAAACATATAAGTCTTCAAGATAGCAAAAGTTGGCCTCGGCCCATGTCGAGCGATGGATAACATAATGTACAAAGCCCAGAACATGCTCACCTTGTTTAGCAACAGCACAATATATCGGTTCTTGATCATCAAAAAAACGTTGCCAAGTGGTTTGCGTAACTGTATTGGATAAAGCCACTTGGTAAAAGTCTTGATAAGCCAGCCAATACTCCACCCATTGTTTATAGTCTTGTTGTGCAACAGGCACAATTTGAACCACTAAATTTTCCACAGGTATTCTCCAGTCGTCGGGAAAGAAAGAGGAGAAATGAGTTTAAGTGTGATTGTGGTATTCAAATAAGATACACTTTGAGTATTTTTAACAGTACCAGTTTTACTTATGGCGACAGCAGCATCGGCTTATTTCCCCCATTTGATCTTGCCTAAAGGGGTGATTAAAGAGGGTTTATATAGCGTTTTACGTGATGCAATTTTGGATGGTCGTCTGGCTTCTGGAACCAAATTGCCCTCTAGTCGTGTCTTGGCGGAAATGATGTCGATTTCTAGAAATTCAGTCTTGGCTGCAATGGATCGTTTACTGGATGAAGGCTATGTTGTGACCAAGCCAAGCTCTGGTACATATGTCGCTGAGCTGATTCCTGACCAATTAATTTCTATACAAGAGATAGCGATAGAATCTGCATCTGACATCTGTCACAAGCTAAATATTAATCCGCATATCGCAAATTTATTACCTGCTTGGCAGAAACAAAATGTATCTGGGCAGGGTGAAAAAATATTTCATGTCGGCGTTGGCTGTACCGATTTATTTCCCCATTCACTTTGGGGGAAATTATTGGGACGTGCTTGGCGGCAGTCTCATCAGCAATTGGGTCAGTTTCATGATTGTCGTGGCTATTTGCCTTTACGTCAGGCTATTTGTGATTATGTTCGTTCTACGCGGGGGCTAAAATGCGATGTACAACAAATTTTGATTGTAAATGGTACCCAACAAGCGATTCATCTTGTAGCTTATGCATTATTACAACCTTTGGATCAGATCTGTTTAGATGAGCCCGGCTATGATGCCGCTTTAAATATTTTTCGGAGTTTTGGCATTCAAGTTCATCCTGTATCAAGTGATCACGAAGGGATGAAAATTGCTGAGATTATTCAGCATTATTCCGAAAGTAAATTCATCTATACCGCACCCTCTCATCAGTTCCCTTTAGGTGGAACACTCAGTTTAAGTCGACGATTGGCCCTATTGGAATGGGCCGCAAGTCAGCAAAAATGGATTTTTGAAGATGATTATAATAGTGAGTTTAGATATGGAACGCATCCAATTCAAGCCTTACAGGGCTTAGACCAACAGCAAAGAGTAATCTATTCAGGTACTTTTTCTAAAATGATGTTTCCTGAGTTTCGACTTGGATTTATGGTGGTTCCAGAATCGCTGATAGAAACATTGAGTCTGGCAAAATATTATACCGATACGCGGAGTGCTTATTTAGAACAAGCGGCTTTGGCTTTGTTTATCAAAGAGGGGCATTATGCACGCCATGTCCGTAAAGTGCGTAAAGCTTGCCAAGAACGTCAACAGGCATTAATTGCTGCGATTCAACAGTTTCTTGCAGATGTATTGACTGTTCAGCCAACCGACTCAGGGATTCATGTGATTTGTTGGCTAAAAGCCCCATGGACTGAGCAAAGCTTTATTGATCAGTGTCTTGCTATTAATCTGGCTGTTCAGCCTTTATCTCGCTACTGTCAACAGCCTTATGAAAAAGCAGCAGTATTGTTTGGCTATGCAGCGCATACTCCAGATGAGATTAGCATGAATATTCAGAAGCTGGCGCAACAGATCAAGCACACCTAATACGGCTTCCTTTTTCATCTTCTATATTTCTTTATTTCCGATATAAATCACTAGCTGGTCTAGCTGTATAAGCATTGATGATAATTGTTGTACATCTGTTTATGTAATGTTATAACATAACAATAAATTACAATCCGGAATCCATGATGCGTCACCATACTTTAGCAATCGCTATTTCTTTACCGGTCTTTCCTGCATATGCGATTGAAAATAAACAACTGACTGTACTTCCAGTGATTCGAGTCAATGCTGAAAATGATCCATTTATCAATCAAAGTATCGTTGTAGAAAATAGAAATGCAGACAATAAAACTTTAGGTGATGCTTTAAAGCATCTTTCAGGAGTACAAAGTAGCGCTTTTGGTCCCAATTCAGGTGCGCCTGTGATTCGCAGTTTGAGTGGAAACCGGGTGCAGATTTTGGAAAATGGTCAGTCTATTTATGGGATGAATAGTATCAGTGGCAATATTAATATCCCTTTTGATCCTTTATTCACTCAATCTGTTACCGTCAATAAATCTTCAGACAGTGTACGTTATGGTGGTAATGCCATTGGCGGAAGTGTGAATATTGATTCTGGTCTAATCGATACAGCGATGCCGAATAAAAGTTCTCAATTAGAGCTTGTAGCGAAAAAGGGCTGGAATGATTTTGATGCCAAAGGCTTTAAACTCAATCTCAATAACCAAAGTAATTTTTCTACCAATGTATTGTTTTCTAGCCAAGATATGTCAGCTTATAAAATTCCGGGAGAGGGTAAAGCGAGCATATGTAATACTGGTGTATTTCCAGCGACGGGTGGGGTAAATACAGCATTGGCAGATGCTTGCCAAAAAGAAGCACGCATTCAAAAAAATTATAATACTGCATCACAGCCTTATATTGACCAATTTATGACGGAAAATCCTGATTGGGCAGATGGTTCATTTTCCTTCTATACAGATAAACCTACCTCAGTTTGGAGTGGAAAAACCTATACCAATCCGATAAACCCTAAATATGTGCCCAATACCCAGCAATATACTGAAAATAAAATTAATAAAGATGTCACACCCAACTATAAAAACAAGCTGGGCAATAGCTATTTAGACAATCAGCACTTTGCGATTGGAAGTACTTATTTTCTCAACAATGGACGTATTGGGCTCAGTGCTGATTCAAAAAAAAGTGAATATGGGGTACCTGGATTTTCTCTTGAAAATAAATCTTTTCAATCTACCAGTGACAGCATACCAGTCGGGGTGAAAACAGATCAGCGAAGATATGCCTTAGACAGCGAGTTTAATTTTAGCCCGTTGTTATTGAAACAAATACAATTTGATGTGAGTAAGAGTGTCAATACATCAGGGGAATATTTAGGATCAAAAATGGCCAATAACTATAAATTTGATACCCAACAGGCTGAATTATTACTGAAGCATAGACCTGTTGAATTTTGGAATGGTTTTATTGGCTTTAATCAGATTGATCGTAAAGTGGTAGGACATGGAAATTTACGTTATTTACCGAATATCAATACGCAAACACAAGCCGTGTTTATCAAGGAAAAATTAGACTTTGATTGGCTAGAACTCGATGCTGGTTATCGTAACGAAAAGGTTGAACATAAAATTCAAAAAAGTGATTTTGTACCATCCAGAAATTCACCGAATACAAAACTCACCGATACAAAATTTAATCTTGAAAGCTACAGTTTCGGTTCATACCTAAAATATAATGATCTATTGGGTTTAAAGTTGCGTTATTCAGTGTCAGATAGAGCGCCTGAAATTAATGAACTTTATGCCAGCAATCCACATTATTCAATTATGTTACAAGAAGAAGGCAATCAAAAACTCAAAGAAGAAAGGTCCAAAAATCTTGAGTTAACAGGCCTGTTCAATTATAAAAATTTTAATTTTGAAGCGACTGTATATAAGATGAAATATGACAAGTATTTGTATTTGACCCATTCAGGGGCACAAATGCGTAATCGCTTGCCGCTTAAATATTGGACCCAGACAGATGCTGAAATCACTGGATTTGAAATTGATTTAAAACAAAAGTTTGAACTCAATCAGTATGGCAATCTTTTGATCTCTGCTTTTGCTGACTTGGTGAAAAATAAAAACCTCAATCCAAACAAAACCAGTTTGGCAAATGATGGAAATTACTTACCCAATATGCCAACGAACCGTTATGGGCTAAATCTTGAATGGAATAAGAATGATTGGTCAGCACGCTTATCCAATATTTACTATGATCAAGCTCAGTATTTAGGCAAAAATGTGTCTAAAGAAATTCCATTGCCGTCTTATAACTTGTTGGATCTACAAATTCAGAAACACTTCAAATTACAAAATGCCAATTTTGATGTTTTTCTCAATGGGTCTAATTTGTTAAATGAAGATGCACGACCACAGAACTCGCCATTAAAATACATTGCACCACTTCCTGGGCGTGGGGTACAGCTGGGTATAAGTATGAAAATTTAATCGCTTAACTTTTGTTGACTAAGTCTTATATGCTGGATCTTAACTTAAGATTTATTATCGGGGTCAATAAGTTGCTGTTGTCGAGAAGACTTCAAGCAACGTGTTGGCCCCTTTATTTTGATAGATTGAGAGTAACAAATTGATGTCATTAAATTAAAAATAGCTTTTAAAAATAGTCTATTCGATTCAATCATTACAGCTTGATTTATTGCTGCACCAATTCCTTAACATGCGATGGCTGCTTCACGTTCAAAAATAGATTCAACACTTTCAAATGCCAAATGACAAGCTTGGTTTTGATATTGTCGAGCATAACTGTTTACTGCACTTTCAAGCACTTGTAAAAAATCATTATAATTCTGTTCAAAGTCTAATAAGTCGAGTAAGTCTGATTTTTTGCTGTTATGGCAGTTATATTTTTGAATAAAATCAAGCATTAATTTTTGAATAGGCGCATGGGTAAAATAAATTAAATAAGTTGCTGCCGAACCACAATGCAAACAACCTTGTTCAAGATAAATTTCTTCACTGTTTAACCAGCAGCATTGTAAGGTAAAAAATGCTCGAATCGCTTCAGTCGCTAGAGTAGGCTGTTCCAAAGTGTTCACCAATTTTTCAGATAATGAAATTGATAATCATTATCAATTAAATTTTGCAAAAAGTCTATGTGATAATCGGTAAATTTTTTAAGTGTTGCTGTGAAATAACGGTACAAATTGATGTTTTGTATATTGTTCGCTTCTATATTTTAAAGGTTTTATATTTGCGCGTATTTGCCTTGTTTGGAAAAAATCATGGAGGTTATTTTGGTGTCGATTCAGTGTCTACATTGTGGTGGATTGCGCTCATTATGAGCATGCTTCAGCTATCGTTTAAGAGGTGGATCAAATAGCCCAATCAACGATGATGGTGCTGTTTGATCCAATAGATGTTGTCATCGAAGCATGGTGTTAAATGACAGCTTTAAATTTATTGGCTGCCCAAACGATGTCCTGATTTAAAACCATTTTTATGCGCAAAAAATACAATAGATAACCCCAATAATGATAATGCGATGATACAAACAAAAAATGAGTCTATGCCTACATTTTGTAGCAGGATACCACCTAAAATACCGCCCCCTGCAACCGCAAGATTAAACACCGTCACCAGCATGGATTGGGCAATATCTACATTTTCACTTGCGACATCTGCCAACGCAGTTTGTAGTAGGGTTGGTGCACCACCAAAAGTCATTCCCCAAAGTACGATACCTAGCATCACAAGCCAAATGTGATGACCGCTCAAGCCCATGAAAAGAGCAGCGATGGCAAAGCCTGTTAAACTGATCAGGGTTAATTTGCGTAATGATCTATCGATCCAAATCCCTGTAATCCAAATACCGAATATTGAAGAAAGACCAAAAATAAGAAGGACAAGATCAATATGCTCACTCAGATGTACAGCAGCCAAATAAGGTGAAATAAAGGTATAAAGTATATTATGTGCCAAAATCCAAACAAAAATAACCGCCAAAATTGCGCCTATACCGGGGTGTACCAAGACGTTGAGAATGGATTGTTGTTTGTTTGCTGGTTGTCCTGCCAAATGAGGAAGGCTTATTTTTATCCAGATGATCAGGATTAAAGCAAGTCCTGAAATCATCCAGAAAACCCCACGCCAGCCAAACAGATTGCCCAACCCAATAGCTAAAGGCACACCCAGACATAATGCGATGGGTTGACCAACCCCAACGATTGCCATCGCTCTGCCTTGTAGATGGGCAGGAACCAGACTTCGAGCATAACCCGCCAAGATACCCCAGATAATTCCAGCTGACATTCCCGCAATAAATCGTGAAATCAGGATGACAATATAGCTGGAAGATAGCGCTGTTAGACTATTGAAGACAAACAAGCCTGTGATTGCCAATAACAATAAAGGTTTTCTTGACCAACTCCGTGTTGCAGCAACCACAGGGATCGCTGCAATGACCGATCCTAGGGCATAAACTGAAATCATTTGTCCTGCTAAAGCTTCAGACACCTCTAAGTCATGACTGATCAATGCCAATAAGCCCGCAGGTATGATTTCCGTCATAATGGTAATAAAACCTGCAACCGTAAATGCCAATAATTTCCATATCGGTAAGCTGAGCGCAGATCGGTTCTGCTCTGATCTGTTGTTGAACTGATTCATGCGCTATACCTCTGTGTATGATTGACAGAAAGGTCATCTCGTTTAAGGAATATAGGCATCCCAAAATTTTCAAGATTAATATTCATTGTTTACTCCATGTTGTATTCATATTGGAATGATCGTTCCATTTTAAGGTAAATAAAACCCTCAGCATTGCAAACTACCCAGTCGGCTAAGGGGGTGAAACTAAAAATTAATACAAGGTATTTAGTGCGACTTCAGCAACATTCTCTAGATATTGCTGACGATTTTCTGCGCTACAGCCTTTGCTCAAAACGCGAATGCCTTGAATGGTATTCACGAAAAAAAGTGCTAAGGCTTGTGGAGAACTGTGTAGGGTGATTTCACCAGATTGCTTTCCTCTGATCATAAGCTGTTCCAGTGCGAGCTGTAATCGTTCAAAGTTGTACGTGACAGATTCTGCAGTCTTTTGATCGTGTCCTGCTAACTCCAAACAGGCATTGGCCATTAGGCAACCGCGATGTTGCGGATCATTTAATTCATCTTCAATGATACGAGATAGTAATTGTTGGATGATACTTTTGACTGATCCATCACTGGATAATAAATCAATATTTGATTTACTGATCAGGCGTTGATAGCGAGATAAGGCCTGTTGGTAGAGTTGCTCTTTATTTTTAAAGGAACTATATAAACTGCTGCGTGAGAGTCCAGTTTCTTCAACCAAATCTTGAATTGATGTCGCTGCAAATCCTTTACGCCAGAAAACTTGCATCACCGCATTTTCAACTTCTTCAGGATCAAACTCTTTCGTACGCATAATGTTAATTTATACTGGAACAATCGTTCCTAATACTTTATACAAACAATCAATGGCTGTCTAATGATAATTCAACAGTATGGGGAGATTTGAGTTTGCTTTATTGAAATAAGCCAAGATATAAGTCAACCTGTCAAAAAAGCTCAGACACAAGAATATAATTTCTTTTAATGAATATTTTTAATTAAATCAATTGCATGAGAAAATAAATTATTTAATTATAAAAAGCTTGCAATGCCACACCTTACATTCAAAGTTTAAATAGCTTTGTGTAGGCGATGCCTCACTTTTCAGAGATGAAAAGTGACAAAAATCTTCTATTGGGCGAGGGGTACGTCCTGTACCCCCGCCCAACGGCGACATCCATGTCGCCTCACGGTAGAATCACCATCTATAATTCAAAAGTAAAAAAATGAATTGATAACCAACAGTTTCTAAAAGCACATACAAAAACATAAGTTCATTTCTGATCAATGACTTGATAGAAATCACTTGTATGAATAATTAGGGGGGTGACTATAGACATTAAAAAACCATGCTTATGGAGGGCATAGTTTTTGGTTGATCTATAACAGGTTACTAAATATTTAAACTTTAGTTTAAAACTTTTTAGTGAGTGAAAAAGTGAGGGTGGAATCAATTGGATTTGAAATTTTGGCATTGGGATTGCCATTGCTGTATTTTTGATAATATCCGTCTTTGTCCCATGCTTTGCTATAACTTAAACTGGAAGATAAGCCATAAGGCAGCGCTTTGTTAATGGCAACACTGGCATCTTGAAAGCTTGCGGCAGAAAAGTTTTTTATACGTTGATTGCCATAATGCATATTCAGCGACCAGCCTTGAGCGATGGGTTGTAACCAATTCACATCTAAATAGCCTGAACCACGAGAGTGCTTATTGGAACCAATTGCTAAGGTGTCAGAATTATTGCCAAAATAATCTTGGGTATAAGTGATTGCATATTTAACACTCAGCGGACCATAGCTGATTTCTGGAATAATTTCACCATAATCAAAACGGGTATGACCTGTTTCAGCAGTGGTTTTTGCCCCAGGATAGTAGTAATAAGCGACTTTAGTCCCCAGATTTAACTGACCGAAACTACGGCTATAACCAGTATAGACATCCCATTCAACATTGGCATCACGGATGAAGTTATCACTCACAGTAGAAGCCCAAGTTCCTACATAAAAACCATTGGGATGAGCATAATCAAATCCGCCTTGTACAGCAGGGTTGCCCCAGGTCTGTTGAAAACCACGTGAGATATATTGGCTGGCCACTGTCAAATTTGCACTATATGGAGACGGCGTTTCTACACCAGATTCATTGGCATGTAGGGTTTGAAAAAATAAACTCAAAGGGATGGTCAATAATAATTTTTTTCTCATGTTATTCGTCCTTGAAAGATGCGACACACTCAGTCAAAACTGAGGTGTCGCTAAAATATGAATACTTTTACACGATCGGACGTAAAGGCGCTTTGCGCACAGGTGCTGTGCCAGCTTTGTAATAACCCGCTTCAGAACGTGGCAATTTTTTGCCACGAATTTGATCTGCGATTTTTTCCGCGATCATAATCGTTGTGGCATTTAAATTTCCAGTAATGATCAGCGGCATAATCGAAGCATCAACAACGCGCAAGCCTTGTAGACCATGTACACGACCTTGACCGTCAACCACTGCCATTTCGTCTTCACCCATCTTGCAACTACATGAAGGATGGTAAGCAGTTTCAGCATGGTTGCGCACGAAATCATCCAGTTCAGCATCAGTTTGCACCTGTTTTCCAGGACTGATTTCATCGCCACGATATGCATCTAATGCAGGCTGTTGCATGATTTCACGGGTGATACGAATGGCATCACGGAATTCACGCCAGTCTTGCTCAGTCGACATATAGTTGAACAGAATACTTGGATGTTCAAATGGATCTTTAGATTTCAGCTTAATTCGACCACGTGCTGGTGAGCGCATAGAACCAACATGCGCTTGGAAGCCGTGTTCTTTCACTGCATTACTGCCGTTATAGTTAATCGCAACGGGTAAGAAGTGATATTGAATATTCGGCCAGTCAAATTCATCTGAGCTGCGGATAAATCCGCCTGCTTCAAACTGGTTGCTTGCGCCAATACCAGTTCCATTCAATAACCATTCAGCACCAATTGCAGGCTGGTTAAACCATTTTAAAGCGGGGTAGAGTGAAACAGGTTGCTTACATTTGTATTGTAAGTACATTTCCAAATGGTCTTGTAAGTTTTCACCGACACCCGGTAAATCATGTACAACATCGATGTCCATTGATTTAAGGAAGCTACTTTCACCAACACCCGAACGTTGTAAAATTTGTGGTGATGCAATAGCACCCGCACAAAGCAAGACCTCACGGTTTGCACGTGCTTGGGTGAGATTGGTTTTATCCGCACCGATGATATATTCCACACCAATCGCTTGTTTTTGATTAAATAAAATTTTATTGGTGGTGGCATGGGTCACGATCGTTAAATTAGGACGGCCTTTTGCCATGTCTAAATAACCACGCGCAGTACTCGAGCGACGGCCTTTTGGTGTCACGGTACGATCCATTGGACCGAAACCTTCTTGTTGATAACCATTTAAGTCATCTGTACGTGGATAACCTGCTTGTACGCCTGCTTCAACCATGGCATGGAACAAAACATTGTTGCCATTTTTAGGGGTTGCCACAGATACAGGGCCATTGGCGCCATGGTAGTCATTGCCACCAATATCACGGGTTTCAGCTTTTTTATAATATGGTAAGCAGTCTGCATAGCTCCAGTCTTCTAGCCCTTTCAGCGTCGACCAGTTATCTAAGTCCATTGCATTACCACGGATATAACACATCCCGTTAATCAATGAGGAACCACCTAAACCTTTACCACGGCCGCATTCCATACGGCGATTATTCATATGTGGTTCAGGATCAGTGAGATATGCCCAGTTGTAACGGCGCCCTTGTAGTGGGTAGGCCAACGCTGCTGGCATTTGAGTACGGAAATCTAAACGGTAGTCTGGGCCACCTGCTTCCAAGAGTAAAACAGTAACGTCTTTATCTTCAGTTAAACGTGTTGCGAGCACATTTCCGGCAGATCCTGCGCCGATGATAATGTAGTCATATGCTTGAGTAGTCATAATTATCCTTTTTGTATTTTTTAAAAGTGCCAATGCAATCAGGTGATGACATGGCACATAGGATTGATATACGGAGAAAGTGTGAGTGCATTAAAAAATGCTTTGATACTCACCTAACTCAACTTGAACTGATTTGATACGGGTGTAATGCCCAAGTGTGGTTAAACCATTTTCACGGCCGACACCTGATTGCTTATAGCCACCCACTGGCATTTCAGCAGGGGATTCGCCCCATGTGTTGATCCAGCAAATACCTGCTTCGATTTGATGAATAATGCGATGTGCTTTGGTGATGTCTTGTGTCACAACACCCGCTGCTAAACCAAAAGTGGTGTCATTGGCACGACGAATGACTTCTTCTTC
The DNA here is from genome assembly GCF_051059255.1 of Acinetobacter sp. CE-15. NCBI lineage: Bacteria > Pseudomonadati > Pseudomonadota > Gammaproteobacteria > Moraxellales > Moraxellaceae > Acinetobacter > Acinetobacter sp. CE-15. The sequence continues at coordinate 1,141,327 of NZ_CP192737.1, forward strand.
AGTTTCATAACTGAGAATGCTCATGACAGGGCCAAAGATTTCTTCTTCAACAATGCGCATATCATCTTGGCAGTCACTGAAAACTGTCGGTAACACATAAGCACCTTGCGCCAATTCAGCTTCTGTCGCACGGCCACCGCCAATCAGCAGTTTGGCACCTTGTTGTTTGCCTGACTCAATGAACGACAGGACTTTTTCCATATGTGGGAAGCTGGTGAGTGGACCAAAGTTGGTTTGCTCCGCCATTGGATCGCCGATACGGATTCGTTTTACCCGTTCTACAATAGCGGCTTCAAAATCTGCCAACAGGGCTTTTGGAACAAAGACACGTGTACCATTGGTACAGACTTGACCTGAACTAAAGAAGTTTGCCATCACCGCAATGTCTGCTGCACGATTGAGGTCAGCATCATCACAAATAATTAAAGGGGATTTACCGCCGAGTTCCATGGTCACTTCTTTGAGTGTAGAACCTGCGGCACTTGCCATAACTTTCTTGCCTGTTTCAACACCACCAGTGAAAGAAATTTTTTCAATGACTGGATGTTCAGTTAACCATTGTCCAATCTCACGGCCTGCACCTTGTACCACGTTAAATACGCCATCTGGTAGTCCAGCTTCAGTATAGATTTCAGCAAGTTTAAATACGCTTAGTGGTGTGGTTTCACTTGGTTTAAAGATCATGGCATTCCCAGCAGCTAGCGCAGGGGCAGATTTCCATAATGCGATTTGAATTGGATAGTTCCAAGCACCGATTCCCGCGACAACACCAAGTGGTTCACGACGGGTATAGAAAAAACTTGATTCACGAAGCGGAACTTGCTCTCCCTGAATTGCAGTCGCGAGACCTGCGTAATATTCGAGTACATCGGCACCTGTGACAATATCAACGGTCGATGTTTCGCTATAGGCTTTACCTGTATCGAGGGTTTCTAAGCGAGCGAGTTCATCATTACGCTCACGTAAGATGTCGACAGCGCGACGTAAAATACGAGAACGCTCCATCGATGTCATTGCGGCCCAAATTTTTTGACCTTGTTGTGCGCTTTGAACAGCCGCTTCTATGTCTTGTTGTGATGCTTGTTGAAGGGTTGCGATCACTTCACCGTTGGCAGGGTTAATACTGGTAAAGGTCTTACCACTGGTCGCTGCTACATAGCGACCATGGATGTACAATTGATGAACTTGTGAATCACTCATTCTGTCTCTCCTGCAAAGGTTTTTTCGCAAATTGCAATTGCGTTTTTACATAATCGTAAGCAATGGAACGCGCCAGCTGGCTGTCAAATTCATCATGACTGCTTAAACTGCCACGTAACCATAATCCGTCAATCAATGCCGCTAAACCACGAGCGGCAATGCTTGCCTGTTCTTTGTCCAATAACTTGAGAAAGTGAAACTTCAAGTTTGAATACAGGCGTTGATCATTAATTTGTTGCAAGCGCCCAAGTTCGGGTAGGTGCATGCTTGCAGACCAAAAGTCTAACCAGATGCGCATGGCTTGTTTATTGACCTGACTAATATCAAAGTTAGAATCAATAATTGCTTTAAGTTGGCTTTCTGGATGCTCGTCTGCTTCAGTTTTATTTTGGTCGGTTTTACGACGTAAAACATTCAGCATTTCTTGCATGCAGGTATTTATTAATCCCTGTTTATCACCAAAATAGTGACTCACAATACCTGTGGATAGCTCGGCTTTCTTTGCGATTTGTGCAATGGTCATATTGGATAAGCCCACTTCATAAATCACATCAAATGCGGCGTTAATAATTTCTTCACGTCGCACATGCTCTGGTTTGACTCTACGTTTTGTCATGTATATCCACTTAAAGTGCTGAAAAGGCACTTTTTATTTAACATTACTCAATGTAGAACATCTTAGCATTTTTTTATAATACTTTTTATTGATTGAACGTTCAATCAATAAAAAGTATAATCTGCAAAAATCAATAATTTTTTGATGAGTAATAAGAAATGTAAGTGTATACATCAACATTCTGATCCAACAGGATGTTCAGTAAAAATAGTACATATCCTATTATTTTTTAAGAAAATACACCGATTGCAAGGAGCAATAGCATGGTGTCAAATAGCCATAAAGGATATTCGTCCGAACGGATTCGATTAAATTTATTTGTGTTTGGAAGTTCTGCAATCAGTATCGGTATTTTTGGCCTATTGTTTGTTTTATTTCCAGAAAGAAGTCAGTTTTGGCTGACCTATGTGCAAGAGCAGGCCAATCAACTCTTTGGTTGGTATTACATGCTGGTGATTGTGGCATGTCTGGGTTTTGTCGGATGGTTGGCTTTTTCACGTGCTGGACAACTTCCACTTGGAAAAGATGGTGATAAACCTGAGTTTGGTTACTTGGCTTGGGTGTCTATGCTGTTTTCAGCAGGTATCGGCATTGCCTTACTGTATTATGGTGTTGCTGAACCTGTCGATCATTTCTTAAGACCACCTGAAGGCGAGGGCGGCACAATCCAAGCTGCCAGAGATGCCATGATGTATAGCTTTTTACATTGGGGTATACATGGTTGGGTGCTCTATGCCTTATTGGGTGTCACCTTGGGCTATTTTGCCTTTCGCTTAGATTTACCTCTGGCTTTACGTTCTGCGCTTTATCCAATTTTTGGCGATCGGATCTATGGTTTGATCGGCGACTTTGTGGATGGTTTTGGGATTTTAGCCACGGTGATTTCTTTGGTCACCAACCTAGGTATTGGTGCACTGGTGTTGGTTTCGGGCATCAGCTATTTAGTCCCAGCCATTCCAGACAACAATGTTACCCTGATTGCAGTGGTATTGGTGATGATGTCTGTTGCGACCATCACCACAGTGGTGGGGATTGAAAAAGGACTGGCTTGGCTTTCACGGATTAACTTACGTTTACTCTATGCGTTACTGTTATTTGTGTTCTTAACTGGACCCACCAATCATTTACTCAATGGTTTGGTACAGAACGTGGGTGACTATCTTAACCATTTTGTCGCGAAAAGTTTTGATGTGTATTTATACAATCCACAAGCGAAAGGCTGGCTTGGTTCTTGGACGGTGTTTTATTGGGCTTGGTGGATTGCTTGGGCGCCTTTCGTTGGGATGTTTATTGCGCGTATTTCAAAAGGGCGCACCATTCGTGAAGTGGTCTTGGGTGTGTGTCTGATCCCTTTAGGCTTTACTTTGGCTTGGATTTCCATTTTCGGAAATACTGCAATTGATTTAATTTTGAATCAAAAACAAAAAGTTTTGGGCGATATGGTTCTTACTGATCCAGCTTTGTCTTTGTTTAAATTGCTCGAATATTTACCTTTTAATCCTTATGTGGCTGGGATTGTTGTGGTGATTTGTTTTGTACTGTTCTTGACCCCAGTGGGTTCGGGTACGCTGATGATTGCAAATCTGTCTACAAAAGGCGGAAGCAATGAAAGTGATTCACCGATTTGGTTGCGAATTTTCTGGTCTGTGGTGATTACCATTGTCAGTATTGGTTTACTGTTAGCAGGTAGTTTCCATTCGATGCAAAGTGCCGTGGTGCTATGTGGTTTACCATTCTCGGTGATTATTTTGCTGTATATGTTTGGTTTAACCAAAGCAATTAATCAGGACTTAGCCAGCCCGCAACCACCACAAGCTGTCAATAAAACGACTGATTCTTCTGAACCCGTCAAATAAAAGTCAGAAATTAAGGTCTGTTGACAATTCGTCTACACAAGCTGAGCAATGAATAATAAAAAGACTCGGATCGCGAGATCCGAGTCGGCTGCTGTCAATTGTGTCCAATCATCATTGAGTTAGGCCATAATAAAGCCAGAACATCGATCTCAAGAATTGAGATTTCCATTTCAAATACTCCCCTAAATAACCGTCTTAAGAAAAGTGAGATGGGGTGATTTAAATCGGGCAATGGTTTCAGTTAAACAGGCATATCTAGATCATCAAATGTTTCTAACGTTTTACCTTGTTCTAGATGTTTTTGATAATATGCGACTCGGCTCAGATCTAATGTTGAGCTGGACATGCCGACATTCCAATAGCCCGCTACACGAATATCATCTTTACTCAAATGACTGTGTTGGGTAAACAGCTTACGTATCGCTCTTGCTTCATTACGTTCACAGGCTGCCCAAACGCTTATATCTTCACGATCTTTAAACTGCTCGGCAACTGTAAGTAGCATGCCCAATTTACCCGCTTGCTGTGGTTTTTCCCGATGGAGCAAATGCATATTTACTCCATGATGTTTTGGCAAATCATCAATAATATTGGCTTCACAACTTTCAATATAAATCTCTCCCTGAATCCCCGGTTGCCAATGCTGTAAAATTGAATAAACGGCAGGAATGGCGGTTTCGTCAGCAAACATCACTACGCGTTTGGCTGGGGTAAAATTGGGGATGAAGTGCGGTCTTGGACCCGTAAGTTGAATTTTAGTGCCAATTTTTGCTGAATCTAGCCAAAGCATTGCTGGACTTGGGTCAGCATGTAGAACAAAGTCAATTTCAATTTGACGGGTACTTGGATCAAAGCAACGCACGGTATATACACGTGATATAGGTAAGCTGTCTGCTTGTTGATGCACTTCTAAACGAATGGCAAGGTTAGGTGTTGTCCATAAGTCTGGCTGTGTTGTATTAATTTCCCCCCGAATACGTACAATTGATGGGAAGGGATGGGACATCGCTGTTATCGTCATCTCAATGACTTCCAGATTCCGCATATGATCATCTTGTTTCAGTATCGTTTTTTGGTCTGATACTGTTTTTTTGTCTGAAACCGTTTTTGGGTCTGGTACTATTTTTTGATCTGATGTCGTTTGTTGTTGGCTATTCATTATTAAGTCTACCTATATTTATTGAGCAATAAACCACAATTGCCTTTCTTTCATTGCTGAGCGGATTGAGAAGATCTGCATGGTGTTAAATGTAAAATATAATCATTATCATTTAAAGAGTATTTATGTTTAAATTATTTGTATTTTAATTTTAGCAATTGATTTATTGCGGAGAGAGGTAAGATTGTGAGGCGTTGTAGTATTGATCAGGCTAATGGTTTATTTTAATTGCGTGAAAAATATATTAATTTTAATCTTGTAATTTTCTATATAGGACTAATGATCTAGACTACTTTTCTGTCGCCGGTCTTAAAAATTGATCTTAGATCGATGCATTTATTATTTCTTTATACAAAGCAACTTCAAGCAAAACAACTTCAAGCAAAAACATAGCTCGCTTGAAGAGATGTATTCTACTTTACTCAACTTTATAGCCTTAAACATCGGAGCAAAACGGCACTGTACTACAAGTTGTGCAATAAAATATCTAAGTTCATTGAGCCTAAAGTAATTTTAAAAAATACGCGCGATGCTGACTTTGTTCAGGCAATAATTCCAGTACCCGTTGTATTGCATCATTACGTTCAGGAAGACGACTAATAATTTTTAAAAGTGGGTCAATATCCTGAATTTGATAAATCAGATGACTTAAACGCGCATCGAAACAATCACGCCATGTGGTCAAGAAAGGGCTTTCTGATTTGGCCAAAAAACTTCCTTTGTAGAGTGAAAATGTACTGGCGAGAAAACCTGCATTGAGGGATTGCTCAGCTCTGGTAAAGTCGGTTTGAATCTCACAAACTAACTTATAAGGGCGCGATAAAATACAGTTGGGGAGCAAAGTGCGTAATTGTGACATTTCTGCTTTTAAAGTTTTTTCACTAATGTCCCGATCACCGTATAACGCATAGTGCAATTCATCTAGGTTAATACCCTCTGGGTGTAACACAAGAATGCATAGAATTTCAATTTGTCGATGGGTCAAAGTTAAAAGCTGTTGGTTAAATTGAACTTTAGGTGTACCAAAAACTTTGAGATAAAGCATGTTTTTTTGTTCAAATTGAATCGCACGTTGAACCAACTCTGCGCAGCGCTCTACAGCCAATACACCCAGTGAAGTATGCTTCTTGTACTTGGTCGATAAATTAATCACACCATGAAATTGTCCAGATACAGGATCAACAATCGGCGCGGCATAACAAACCCAATCCTGTACACTATTCATCTGATTTTCATGTGAATAAACACAGCTAGAGAGATGATTATTTAAGGCCAAACCAATCGCATTTGTACCGACAGCCTGTGTTGACCAATGTCCACCTTCGACAAAATGCACTTGTTCCGCCGAGGAGAGCATAGCACGGCTGCTCCATGTCCAAAGTAATGTGCCATGATGATCTGTGATTCCAATTGCCATTTCAGAATCATCTGCAATTTTTAGTAAATCCGCATAATTATGTTGAAGAGAACGACGAAACAGTGATGGTTCTGGTTCGGGAGGTAAAGCGAGAAGTGGCGCAGCAGTGACGGATTCGATATTGACAAAATGTGTGGTCTGTAAACGAAGCGCTTGTGGCTGTAATTGATTCAATAGCTTCATATCATATTCCTTTATGATGAATGGTTATGCCATTAATACCTTGTATTCTTTGTCGTTGTGTCTGGTGATTTTAGTTGATGATCACACCAGATTTTAAGCTATATTCAAACAAATAGTGTTTCGAAAATAATCATCTTTATTAATTCATTTATTTCACTTTAGAAGTTAATGTTTCGCTTTGAAATGAGTTTTCTGCTCACAAATGTTAAATAAAGTTACCAATAAAAAGACAGTGTGATCTTTTTAGTACTCATTGTTTAATGTTTAGGCGTCCATATTCACTTTAACACTGAATCATCCTAAATTTCTGTGACAATGTTTTCACGTGTAAACGGCTTGGGTACAGGCTCGCCCTTGTATTGACGATCAGCAAAATAGCTGGAACGAACCATTGGCGCACTCCATATATTTTTAAACCCTAATAACTCACCATGTGCTTGATAATGTTCAAACTCTTTCAATGAAACAAAACGATGTATTGGGGCATGAGATTTAGACGGCTGTAAGTATTGACCAATGGTGATATAGTCCACCTGATAGTCACTGAGGTCATTCAGCAACACAATAACTTCTGCTTCGACTTCACCCAATCCCACCATCAAGCCACATTTCGTTGCGATGTCTGGACGTAAATGCTTAAATCGTTTTAACAGTTCCAAGGAATGTTGATAATCTGAACCTGGACGCATTGCACGGTACAAACGAGGGACCGTTTCAATATTATGATTAAATACATCTGGCGGGGTTTCGCTCAGAATGTTGAGGGCAACTTCTAATCTGCCCCGAAAATCAGGGACTAAAATCTCAATCAGCGTATCTGGGCTACTTTTACGGATTTCTCGAATACATGCAGCAAAGTGTTGTGCTCCACCGTCAATAAGATCATCACGGTCTACTGAGGTAATCACCACATAGTTTAAATTTAGATTTTTAACGGTTTCTGCTAAATGTTTCGGTTCATCAGCATCTAAAATATTGGGACGTCCATGGGCCACATCACAAAATGGGCATCGACGGGTACAAATATCTCCCATAATCATAAAGGTCGCTGTTCCACCACCAAAGCATTGTGGCAAATTGGGGCACGCGGCTTCTTCACATACGGTATGTAGTTTTTGTTGACGTAATAAATTTTTAATACGTTGCACCTCTTCAGGCTGGCTGATCTTGGCGCGAATCCATTCAGGCTTTTGTGGGATCTGTTCAGTACTGATAATTTTTACTGGAATACGTGCCAATTTATCTGCACCACGTAGTTTTTGTCCCGTGGTAACTGAAACTTTTAAATCCATTTTAAATAGTCCATTAAATAAAATAATTAAATATAAAATGACATTTTTATCTATGATGTCAAATATATTTAAAATATTTATCAATATAATAAAAGAGTGCAAAATATTAATATTATAAAATAAAGGTTGGTTAAAGGTTTGATTTTTTAAGTTTTTGAAAATTATAAAAATTTACAAATATTTTTTGCTTTATAAGGTACTGTTTTTAATATTTTTATTGTGTTTTATAAAGAAATATTTTTTTAGTCTAATATTAATTTTGAATGAAATAATTTTATATAAATATACGAATTTTAAACACCAGTGTTTATTTTTAAATATATGGTTTTTACTTTTAACTGTGAACATGAAGGAATAAGTATATGCAATTAACGGAAGAGCAATTGCTAGCAGCATACAGACGGATGCGAGATATTCGTGAGTTTGAGGATCGACTTCACGATGAAAATAATACAGGTGATATTCCCGGATTTATCCATCTTTACAGTGGTGAAGAAGCGGTAGCCGTTGGGATTTGTGAAAATTTGACCGACAAGGATTTTATTACCTCAACCCATCGTGGTCACGGTCACTGCATTGCCAAAGGATGTGATATTCACGGCATGATGTTGGAAATTTTTGGTAAAGACGATGGTTTGTGCCGCGGCAAAGGCGGTTCAATGCATATTGCTGATTTAGACAAAGGTATGTTGGGAGCCAACGGTATTGTTGGTGGTGGGCCGCCTTTGGCAATTGGTGCTGCGTTAACCGCAAAAACCTTAAAGACGGGTGGAATTGGTCTGTCATTTACTGGGGATGGTGGTTCTAACCAAGGTTTGACCTTTGAAGCGATGAATATGGCTGTGGTTTTAAAACTCCCAGTGATTTTTGTTTTTGAAAATAATGGTTTTGGTGAAGGTACTGCGCATGATTATGCAGTCGGAAGCAAAGACATTGCAGGTCGTGCTGCGGCTTTTGGTATGCCTGCTGAAAAAGTAGATGGGACAGATTTCTTTGCTGTGTATGAGGTCGCCCAAAAAGCTATTGAACGTGCACGTCGTGGTGAAGGCCCAAGTGTGATTGAAACCATTACCAATCGTTTTTATGGACACTTTGAAGGTGATCCAGGACTAATTCGTTCAAAAGAAGAGCTCGATTATGTCAAAGAGCATAAAGATCCGTTGAAAATTTTCCGTGAAAAAGTCAAAGGCAAGATTGCTGAAACCACGCTGGATGCAATTGATGTTGAATCAAAAGCCAATGTCGATGCTGCTGTCGCAAAAGCACGTGCTGCCAATTATCCAGAACTTTCTCAACTTCTTACCGACGTTTATGTCTCTTACTAAAGGAATAGTAAAGCAATGCCAAATAAAAGTTATCGAAACGCGATTAAAGAAGCGATTGAATCAGAAATGCGCCGTGACCCAAGTGTGATTGTTGTCGGTGAAGATGTCCGTGGCGGGCATGGCGGTAAAAATACGGATGACAATAAACTCGAAGGCTTTGGCGGCGTACTTGGTGTCACCAAAGGGCTATGGACAGAGTTTGGCTCTGAGCGTGTGATTGATACCCCGATTACTGAATCTGCAATTATTGGAATGGCGGCAGGGGCTGCTGCAACAGGTTTACGACCTGTGGCTGACCTGATGTTTATGGACTTCTATGGCGTATGTCATGACATGTTGTATAACCAAGCGGCCAAATTTCGTTATATGTTTGGTGGAAAAGCCAAAGCGCCTTTGGTGGTTCGAGGCATGATCGGCGCAGGCTTTTCTGCTGCCGCACAACATTCACAATCCCCGTATAACGTGTTTGCTGCTGTACCCGGTTTAAAAGTCGTGGTGCCATCTAGTGCGTATGATGTAAAAGGCTTATTGATTCAAGCCATCCGTGATGATGATCCCGTGGTGTTTTGTGAACATAAATTGCTTTATGACATCAAAGGTGAAGTTCCTGATGAGCCATATACCATTCCTTTTGGTGTAGCAAATTACACCCGTGAAGGAACCGATGTCACGATTATTGCGCTAAGTTTAATGGTGCATCGTGCAAATGAAGTCGCGGATAAGCTTGCCAAGGAGGGGATTTCTGTCGAAGTTGTTGATCCACGAACGATTTCTCCACTGGATGAAGAAGGTATTTTAGAATCTGTCGCGTCAACAGGGCGTGTGGTGATTGTTGATGAGTCTGCTGCCCGTTGTGGTTTTGGGCATGATGTGGCTGCATTGATTGCACAAAAAGGCTTTCATTATCTCAAAGCACCCATTGAACTGGTGACACCACCGCATTCACCTGTGCCATTTTCACCAGTATTAGAAAAACAATGGCTACCAAGTGTAGAACGTATCGAACAGGCTGTACGTAAAACGTTGGAGGCTTAGGATGAGCGAAATTAAAACTTTAGAAATCCCAAAATGGGGTTTGTCGATGGAAGAGGGCACCATTGCCCAGTGGTTGATTCAAGCAGGCGAGCAATTTAGTAAAGGACAAGAAATTTGTGAAATTGAAACCACAAAAATCGTCAATGTCCTTGAAGCACCGTTTGATAGTACCTTGCGTAAAATCATTGCCAATAATGGCGATACTTTAGTGGTTGGCGGGATCATTGCAATTTGTGCAGATGCGCAAGTTTCTGATGCTGAAATTGATGCCTTTGCTCAATCTTTGGCTGGTGCACCTATTGTCAATAAAAGCAAAACTGTTGAAGTGGTTACTGAAAAGCAGACGGCAACTCAGCCTGAAACCAAGACACAAGTTGTGCCTAAACAGAATCGTACTGAGCAGGTATCAAAAGCTGTTGCCCAAAATGGCTATGTAATTCCTGCGGCATTACAAGGTTACCAACATGTTGAGGATGTTTTTGCAACACCGCATGCCTTGAAATTGGCTGAAAAGCATCAAGTGAATTTGGCGCTGGTTTCAGGCTCAGGGCGTGAAGGTCGTATCAGTGTGCAAGACATTCAAACCGCAGTTCAAGCTACGGGTGGATCATGGCCCGATATTCGACAGCAACCGAGTGGTAAAGTGGCGAAATCTAAAGCAGATGATAGCCAAGTGTTGGCAACACCAGTTGCACGTCGTTTAGCCAAACAATGGGGCATTAATTTACATGACTGCCGAGCCTCAGGCTCCAGAGGACGTATTTGTAAGGAAGATGTTGAAGCAGTTTATCAGCGTGAAAACCCTGCACCTGCCTCAAATAGCGCTGATGTAATGCTGACGGAAACTGCCAAGGTGACCACCGTTGCGATGAATGGTATGCGTAAAGCCATTGCTTCACGCTTACAGACAGCAAAACGCAATGCACCACACTTCCGTTTAACAGTAAATTTAAATGTAGATGCTATTCAGGGATTACGTCAGCAAATTAATGCCACTGTGCCGCAAGTGAAATTGTCAATCAATGACATGCTGATTAAAGCGGCAGCAGCTGCATTGATCAAAGTGCCGCAGGTCAATGTTCAGTTTGATGAAGAGAATCAGCAGATTTTGCAGTTTGATCAGGCGGATATCTCGGTTGCCGTAGCGATTGAGAATGGCCTTATCACTCCAATCATTAAAGCTGCCAATACCAAGTCTTTGGCACAAATTTCCAATGATATGCGTGATCTTGCAACACGTGCCAAAACCGGCAAATTGGCGCCTGATGAATTTCAGGGCGGCAGTTTCAGTATTTCGAATTTAGGTATGCTCGGTGTTCAACAGTTTGACGCGATTATTAACCCACCCCAAGGTGCGATTTTAGCTTTAGGTGCAGCAGAAAAACGGGCAATTGTTGAAAATGAGAGCATCGTGATTCGACAGATGGTGACCGCGACCTTGTCCTGTGATCATCGGGTAATTGATGGTGCGTTAGGCGCACAGTTCTTGGCAGCATTTAAGCAGTTTGTTGAAAATCCTGCATTGATTTTGGTGTAGGAGCATGAGCATGTCAGACACACAATTTGATCTTATTGTGATAGGCGCTGGTCCAGGGGGCTATGTGGCTGCGATTCGCGCAGCCCAACTGGGCTTAAAAACTGCCATTGTTGAAGAACAGCATTTGGGTGGTATCTGCCTAAATTGGGGCTGTATTCCAACCAAAGCTTTATTGAGTGGCGCGGCACTTGCACAGCAATTTAAACATTCACAACAGTTTGGTTTTTCTTTGGGTGCGATTGATTTTGATATCCAACAACTAGTACGTCATAGCCGTCAGGTGTCTGAACAATTGGTACAAGGGATTGGCCAATTACTGAAAAAGAATCAAGTTACTGTTTTTAATGCAAGCGCTCAATTTATCGCGAAAGAACGCTTAGAATTGACTGATACAAAGGGTCAAAAACAACAGATTTCTGCACCGCATATTATTGTGGCAACGGGTGCTAGAGCCGCCAATTTAGCGCATGTTCCTGTCGATGGACAGCATGTCTGGAGTTATAAAGAGGCCTTAATCCCAGAACAATTGCCGAAATCACTTTTGGTGATTGGTTCAGGGGCCATTGGCAGCGAGTTTGCCAGTTTATATCAAGACTTAGGTTGCCAAGTCACCTTGGTTGATATTGCCAAACAGATCCTACCCAGTGAAGACCTTGAAGTTGCCAAATATGTGCAAAAGCAATTTGAACAGCATGGCATGACGGTTTTGACTGAAGCGGCTGTACAAAACATCGAAATCGACAAAGACCAAGTGCATTGTCATGTTGAAACTGCAACCGGTCTACAAACCATCACTGTTGAAAAGGTCCTTTCTGCAATCGGTGTGCAACCCAACACTCAAAATCTGGGTTTAGAAAGATTGGGTATTGAGTTTGAGCATGGTTTTATCAAAGTTGATCCGTGGTGTAAGACCAATGTGGTTGGAGTGTATGCCATTGGTGATGTCGCAGGTGCGCCATGCTTGGCACATAAAGCCAGTCATGAAGCAATTTTATGTGTGGAGAAAATTGCTGGGCTGACGCATGTACATGCTTTAGATCGTAGCCAAATTCCAGGGTGTATTTTTACCCATCCGCAGGTGGCAAGTATTGGGCTAAGCGAGCAAAAAGCCAAAGCAGCAGGTTTTACAATCAATGTAGGTAAATTCCCTTTACAAGCTAATGGTAAAGCTTTGGCTTTAGGCGAGACCACAGGATTTGTAAAAACTATTTTTAATCAAGAAACAGGGGAATTGTTGGGGGCACACATGGTGGGTCATGAGGTCACTGAACATATTCAGGGCTTTGCCATTGCTAAATATTTAGAAGCCACTGATGAAAGCCTAGCACAGGTGATTTTCCCACATCCTACGTTATCTGAGGCGATGCATGAGTCGGTTTTATCGGCAATGCAACGTGCAATCCATATTTAAGGAGTCGCAACATGCCTAGAGGTCTAAACAATAAAGTCGCATTAATTACAGGTGCCGCACAGGGCATAGGACGCGGTATTGCTTTACGCTTGGCACAAGAGGGCGTACATATTGCCTTGGTTGATCTTCACCAAGAAAAGTTAACTGCTGTTCAGCAAGAGATTCAAGCATTTGGGGTGAAAGCCACCACATTTATTGCAGATGTTGCTGATCCTGTACAAATCAGCAGTGCGATTGATCATGCAGAATCGACATTAAATGGCTTTGATATCATCATTAATAATGCAGGGATTGCCCAAGTCCAAGCCTTGGCGGAGGTGAGTCCAGATGAATTTAATCGGATTATGAATATCAATGTCGGTGGTGTGCTGTGGGGGATTCAGGCCGCTGCTGATAAATTTAAACAGCGCCAACATGCTGGCAAAATCATCAATGCATGTTCGATTGCTGGGCATGAAGGTTTTGCCTTGCTTGGAGTCTATTCAGCCACTAAATTTGCCGTTCGTGCCTTGACTCAAACCGCAGCAAAAGAATATGCCAGTGCTGGTATCACGGTAAATAGTTACTGTCCCGGTGTAGTCGGTACAGATATGTGGGTGGAGATAGATCAACGTTTTGCTGATATTACTGGTGCACCCGTTGGTGAAACTTATCAGAAATATGTGGATGGAATTGCTTTAGGACGTGCCGAAACCCCAAATGATGTTGCCGCATTGGTTGCTTTTCTAGCCAGTGAGGACGCTGATTATATTACTGGGCAGTCAATTTTGACCGATGGCGGAATGGTTTATCGTTAATACTGGAATGAGGAGTGCATCAATGAAAGCAGCTCGTTTTTATGATAAAGGGGATATCCGTATTGAGGATATTCCAGAACCACAGGTACAACCAGGAACCGTTGGAATCCAAGTCGCATGGTGTGGTATTTGTGGCACAGATTTACATGAATTTATCGATGGTCCAATTTTTATTCCTCCGTGTGGTCATCCGCACCCGATTTCGGGTGAAGCTGCACCCGTGACCATGGGGCATGAGTTTTCAGGTGTGGTGTACGCTGTAGGGGATGGCGTGGATGATATTCAGGTGGGGCAACATGTTGTGGTTGAGCCTTATATCATTGCTGATGATGTTCCGACTGGACCACATGACAATTATCACTTGTCAAAAAATATGAATTTTATTGGTCTAGGTGGTCGCGGTGGTGGGCTATCTGAAAAAATTGCGGTACAACGCCGTTGGGTACATCCCATTTCTGACCAAATTCCCTTGGATCAAGCCGCATTGATTGAACCTTTATCTGTCGGACATCATGCTTTTGTAAGAAGTGGAGCACAGTCAGGTGATATTGCCTTGGTTGGTGGAGCGGGCCCGATTGGATTGTTATTGTCTGCAATTTTAAAGGCCAAAGGCTTAACAGTCATCATTACCGAGCTCAGTGCAAAACGTAAAGAAAAAGCCTTAGAAGCAGGTGTTGCCGACTATGTGCTAGATCCATCTCAAGTGGATGTTGTGGCTGAAGTAATGAAAATCACCCAAGACCGTGGGGTAGATGTGGCTTTTGAATGCAGTAGTGTCAATAAGGTCATGGATACCCTGGTGGCAGCCATGAAACCGACGGGTGTGGTGGTGATAGTTTCAATCTGGAGTCATCCTGCAACGATTAATGTGCATAGTGTGGTGATGAAAGAGCTGGATATTCGCGGCACGATTGCCTATGTCAATGATCATCAAGAAACCATTCGCTTGGTTGAGCAAGGTAAAATTAATTTAGAACCTTTTATTACCCAAAGAATTGCTTTAGAAGATTTGGTTTCACAAGGCTTTGAAACCTTGATTCATAACAACGAATCTGCGGTCAAGATTATTGTGCATCCTTAGTAGATCGAATGCGCCTTTATTCAATGCCAATATTGAGTCAGCAAGCAAACAATGAAAATGATCTGTGAACAAATATAAATGTTGTTCACAGATCGGTTTAAGCTGATTTCTGCTGTTGTATTAAGAGTTATTGTCACTGAGCTTAACGTTGCTTTGTGAAGCCTTATTCTCTGATGCTTGATGAGCGCCCCAATTAAACTTTTGTGCACAAATCCCAAGACCTACGATAAGTAAGGCCAGTACACTGGTATATGCAACTTCTTTAAAATAAGTTCCTTCAATAACCATTGTAATTAATGCACCAATAATAAAGACAATAACCAGATAGGTCAGCCAAGGAAATAACCACATTTTAAATGGAATATGTTCACCTGCGGCTTCGAGTTTTTTACGTAACTTTAATTGTGAAAACGCAATTGCGAGATATACATAGAGGGATACTGTACCTGTTGTCAGCATGAGTACATCATAAATATTCATACTTTCAGTCGCGGTAAAATAAACGGCAACGAATGAAAACAGACTCGAAAAAATGACGCCAATCCATGGGCTGTTATTACGATTGGTCAATGCAAAGCTCTTCGGTGCATCTCCTCGTTTAGAAAGCGAATATACCATGCGAGAACAGGTGTAAAGCGCCGAGTTAAAGCAACTACATACTGAAGTTAACACCACAAAATTGACAATATGACGTGCTTCAGGAATACCCAGTGCTGTTAGGGTTACACTGTATGTGCCCCAAGTTGGATCTTTTAATAAAGGGTTGTTATGTGGAATTAAGCAAACAGTAATCAACATTGAGCCGACATAAAATAAAATGATCCGCCATACGATTGAGTTGGATGCTTTACGGATTTCTTTGGCTGGATTTTTGGTTTCAGCGGCTGCAACAGTCACAATTTCTGCGCCCATATAGGCAAACATTACACCGAGCAAGGCAGTAATGACTGAAGAAAAGCCATTTGGCATAAACCCTTCAGCTGTTAAATACGTAACACCACCGACCATTGCGGCATCGCCCCAAGGCCATATATACAAGATGGCTAAACTTCCGATCACCAAGAATAAAATAATGGCAATGACTTTGATTAAGGCAAACCAAAACTCAAATTCGCCATAGTTTTTAACATCGCGTAAATTAATCCAAACTAAACTTACAATAACAAGGAGCATATAGCCCCAAATGGGAATAAATGGAAACCAATTATTGAGAATTTTGCCTGCAACAAAGGCTTCCCATCCCATCAATAAAGTCCAAAAGGACCAATACAGCCAGCCAATTGAAAATCCAGCCCAACGACCAATGGCACGGTCTGCATAAGTTGAAAATGAACCACTGTCAGGATTCAGTACCGCCATTTCACCCAGCATACGCATGATCAGTAGAACCAATAATCCGCCAAAAGTGTAGGCAAGGATTGCAGCTGGTCCTACATCGTAGATCACATTTCCAGAGCCAACAAATAATGCACCGCCAATAACACCGGCAATCGAAATCATAGTGAGGTGGCGGGATTTAAGTCCATTTTTTAAGCCTTGTGACGAATCTAGCTTGGAAGTAGATTGATTTCCAGTCATATTATTTCCCTTAATATCAAGCATATAATTGCAGTTGAGCGCTATGCTATTTTTTAATGATCTATCCTTTGAAATGCAGCTAAATGATTAAGCACTGAATGAAGATGAGGTTAACTTTGCTCAATCGCATATTTTGTAAACAGGGGAAGGATTACCCTTTGGCGACTAAACTGTTTACATACTTTTTATGTATTCGATTAATTTGGCTTTTTTGTTATCAGGTGACGAGAGCCACTTTTTATCTATTCAAAGGAGCCAATTATTTTTAAAATGTGAAAAGGGCGAGAAAAAAATGTACAGAAAAATCAAGTTGCTCAATAAAATGAACAATATTCTATGGTTGTGCTGAGGTTTTAAAGCGGGTAAAAATGAAGTTAAACTTTAAAATGAAATTTTAATGGAGCTCTGATTTTTTAATGATTGAGCGTCGGAATACCAACATCACGTAAGCATTTCAGTAAAATACCGAAAGCGACAAAAATGGCTTGTTCATTAACACAGGCGAAACCGAGCAATAGACCTTTCTGTTGAGTAGAGTATTGTTTTGTATAGTATTGTGACAGTGCTCTGACTTTTACCCCTTGATCAAGCGCGTTCGATGCAATCAAGACATCATCACTGTGACTTGGTAATTTTAAAATAAGGTGTAAACCTGCTGCTGTATTGTATTCATGTAGGAAATCTTGACCTAAATGACGGTAAATTAAATCAATTAAAAATGCATGGCGTTTGCTATAAAGTAAACGCATACGTCGAATATGTGCGCCATAATGCCCCTCACGAATAAACTCAGCCAATACTTTTTGATCGATTAGATGTCCACCTCGATAGAGCTCTGCTGAGACGATGCGTAATGGTGAAAACAGTTTTTTGGGCACGACCAAATAACCAATACGTAGCGCTGGATAAATGGTTTTACTGAATGTTCCCATGTAAATGACGGGGGAATCTGGTTCTAAGCCTTGTAAAGAGGGATAGGGTTGTCCTGAAAATCTGAACTCACTGTCATAATCATCTTCAACAATCCAGCATTGATGTTGACGTGCAAACGCGATCAGCTGTTTTCTGCGTTCAAGACTTAGATGTGAACCCAATGGATACTGGTGAGATGGCGTAACGAAGATCAGCTTAGGCGGGCATTGAGGATGAAGGTCTGGAATAATCCCATCTTGGTCAACTGGCAGTGAACGTAAATTAATCCCATTAATGCGTAGAATATTGCGGGCTCCCCAATAAGCCGGGTCTTCGATCCAAACTTCATCACCGATATCAGTCAAGGTCCGCGAAACTAAATCAATAGCTTGGTGGGTACCTTCGGTAATGATGATTTGGTCTGCATCACATTGAACTGAACGCGCAATTTTGAGGTATTCCGCGAGTTCCTGACGTAGCTCCAAACTGCCACCAGCATTGCTATAAATTAATTGATTAATTTCTGGTTCACGGCTTAAACGGGTCTGAATTCGGCTAAAAATATGATGCGGAAATTCAGTTACATCAGGTTCGCCTGGTACAAATGCCCCCCATTGATAGGGTGATGCAGCGGAATAGCCGATTAAGTAAGAACCACGTTGAGATAAGCTGTAACTTTGCTGAGATTTTTTTTCTTGAATGGGCTGATGGGGATTTTCTGCTTTAACTAAAAAAGATTCAGGTAATTCGTCTGCGACCCAAGTCCCTTGTCCAGTACGGGCATTTACATAACCTTGTGCTTGTAATTGTTCATACGCGCTTAACACGGTATTGCGAGAAACTTTAATTTCTTTTGCCAAGTCACGCGATGCAGGTAAACGGGTTTTAGGTGCCAATACACCATCGATTATGGCATTGCGTAAGCAGCGAAATAGCCGTAACTGCAAGGTTCCATCGATATCTTGCTGCAATCGTTGTAGTAAATAATCTCCAAGCAAGCTACGCAATTGGCTCTCTCCTACAAATTGAAAATGGCTCTCGTGGGCACACTGTCAACACGTGCAAAATGATCTAGTCAGACCATGATTGTTTAAAAAATTGCTTCATCTCTGGCTGAAAAATAGCAACCCGTAAATGGCAGAAAAAATATACACAGATCTGACTAAAAGCCCAAGCAAAAAAATCAAGCTTATTTTTTAGCTCAGATTGTGCTGCTAAAACTTAGGGAATCGTAAATATCAACAAGGCTACATCATTTTTAGTTTTTTGCAGTCGCGAGGAAATGCGTCTACATACAAAAATAGGATCATATAATGAACAGGATAGTGAGCGATTTTACACATAAGCAACAAGGGGCAATTACTTGGAATAATGATCTTCAGCCATCTGCATATTTTGATGCACTTAGCGAAGATCAATTTAGCAAAAAGAGAGGCATGCTGAACTGCCAGAAGTGGAGTCTAAGGCCTGATATTCCAGTAAAATTGATTTTGTTGGTTACGCTGCTCAGCGTAATGACGGTATCTACGGCTATTTATGCTGAGGATCTTTCTTGGGGAAATGCTGATACGGCATTGGGGAAACTGACGGTGTCAGGGTGGGTACGTGCGAATTACCAAGATAAAGATTATTCGGACAGTGACCATAAATTAAAATTTAATGCTGCGAAACTCGATTTAAAATATGATGCCAAGACCTTGTTTGGTGGCGTGGAATATCGCTGCTATCAAAATGATACCTTGTGTGATTTTTCAACTTTGGTCAATGCCAATCTTGGTTATAAGTTAAGTGATACGAGCAGGATTAGGCTTGGACTACAGGATATGCCTTTTGGTATAGGTCGTTTCTGGACCAGTAGTTGGTACGGGAGTTTATTGGACAATGCCGGTTTAGAAGATGTGCATAATTTAGGAATCAATTGGCAGCAGCAACTCAGCACCAATACTGTTTTGGACTTGGCTTATTTTGCTCGTGATGGTGGAAGTTTTGCAGGAGGTGGTGGAGATTCAGCGCGTTATGCAGCCAATTATGTTGAGCCTGAAAATACAACGACAGAGAATATCGAAGAAAAAAATATGTGGGTTGCACGGATTAATCAGAAAATTCACTTCGATGATTATCCTGTTCAATTGAATGTGGGGGGATCGTATTGGTATTCGGATTTGGAAAATAATAGCAATGGACAAACGGGTCATCGTCATGCATGGAATGTTTTTGGTCGCTTAAATTACCAAAAGGCGAATTTAACCTTGACCGCTGGGCAGAATCGTAGTGATACCAAGTCATTAAACGCTACAGACTATACGACGGTTGGTTCATTTGAATCTAAATATCTTGTTGCCAACAAAAGCAACTACTATGTAGCGAATATTGATTATCATATCAATGATTTTTATAGAAATTATGATATTACCCCTTATTATAGCTATACCGTGTTTGATAAAAATAAGTCAGATTTTGCCACATCAACCCGGCAAATCCTCGGTGCACATATGGACATAAAGCAATTTTCATTAGCAGCAGAATATATCGTGGGAAAAAATGATGTATTTATTGGTGGTGATGCCAATTCTCTAGCAAAAGGTGATGCATCAGGGCAGAGTAAACTCCTTAATTTACTGTTTATTTATAGTTTTTAGTTTTTCGGATAACTTAAACAATGGCACCCTTTTAAAAGGTGCCATTTTTTTATCAGCTAATTTTAAAGCCAAGATTTATCCGTATTTATTGAATTTTAATTTTTTAAAAAATAGAGCAAGTGTATACATTGGCTCTCTCGCACTTAATTAAAGTGGCTCTCGTTTCATACCCATAAAAGCGCACAATAAGACAAATCAACATGTCATTTGCATATCATCAATTGGGTGATATGGATGCTGAAATTTTATCATGTATGAATCAAGATCGAGGATATAAAATGGACAGTAAACATTCTGCTTTGAATACGCGTAAACAGCAGGCAACACCTCGAGGAGTTGGTGTCATGTGTCAATGGTATGCGGAGAAAGCAGAAAATGCGACAATTTGGGATCTTGAAGGCAATCAATTTATCGATTTTGCTGGTGGAATTGCGGTACTAAACACAGGTCATCGTCATCCTAAAATTATTGCTGCTGTTACTGAACAATTAACAAAATTTACCCATACAGCATATCAAGTTGTACCTTATGAAAGTTATGTATCTCTTGCTGAGCGTATTAATCAACGTGCCCCGATAGATGGTCCTGCAAAAACTTCATTCTTTTCTACGGGCGCAGAAGCTGTAGAAAATGCAGTAAAAATTGCCCGTTCATATACACGTCGCCACGGTATTGTAACTTTTGGAAATGGATTCCATGGTCGCTCATTTATGACCATGGCAATGACAGGTAAAACAGCACCTTATAAACGTGATTTCGGTGTGATGCCTGGAGGCGTTTTCCATGCGCGTTATCCAGTAGCATCGAAAGGCATTACGATAGATGACGCAATTCAAAGCATCGAAGATATTTTTGCTGAAGATATTGCTGCACATGATGTGGCTGCAATTGTACTTGAACCTGTGCAAGGAGAAGGTGGCTTCAATGTGGCCCCAGCGGAATTCTTAACGCGTTTACGTGCACTATGTGACTTGCATGGTATTTTGCTGATCGCAGATGAGGTTCAGTCTGGTTTTGCACGGACAGGCAAATTATTTGCTATGAATTACTATGAAACTAAAGCTGACCTCATCACTATGGCAAAAAGCTTAGGTGGTGGTTTCCCTATCTCAGGTGTAGTTGGACGTGCTGATGTGATGGATGCACCGAATCCTGGCGGGTTAGGCGGTACTTATGCGGGCAGTCCAATTGCGGTTGCTGCAGCACATGCAGTTATTGATGTTATTGAAAGTGAAGGTCTATGTGATCGCGCCAATGTATTGGGTGCTGAGTTGGTTTCAGTATTAAATACAATTAAGGCCACCACCAGCATTGTTACCGATATTCGCGCTTTGGGTTCAATGGTTGCAATTGAACTAGAAACAGCTGAACAAGCAAAAGCAATACAGACGCATGCAATGGAAAATGGCTTACTGATTTTAACTTGTGGCCGCAATGGTAATGTCATTCGTTTCTTATACCCATTAACGATTCCAACAGCGCAATTTAAAGATGGTCTCGCTATTTTAAAACAAGGGTTTGCTACGCTGGTTGCAGCATAACTGATTGCATCATAAGAAATGGGGGATTGAAATGCTTCAAGATCATTTGAAATATTTACTACAGCATGCAGATGTTCACTTTGAACCACCGTTAAATGATGGCTACATCGAAGTGAGTGATGCTGCAACTCATGTGCCATTAGCATGGGTGAAAGCATCTGATCGTCAGGCGGTCGAACAAGCAATTAGCCGTTCACAAGCTGCACAAAGAATGTGGAAAGCAAAAACAGCCTTGCAGCGTGCGGATGTGTTGTGGGCGTGGTACAACTTGATTTTGCAAAATCAGGAGCAACTCGCACAAATCTTGACCGCAGAGCAAGGTAAGCCTTTGTTGGAAGCACGTGGTGAAATTACTTATGCGGCTTCATTTATTCGCTGGTTTGCCGAACAGGCGCGTCGTATTGATGGTGAGGTGCTGACCCCAACACAGCCAAATCAGCGTTTGCTGGTTATTAAACAAGCGATTGGGGTAACAGCTGCGATTACGCCATGGAATTTCCCTGCAGCGATGATTACCCGTAAAGCTGCGCCTGCCATTGCTGCGGGTTGTTCGATGCTGGTTAAACCTGCGGAGCAAACGCCATTAACGGCATATGCTTTAGAAGTCTTGGCAGTACAAGCGGGTTTGCCACAAGATGTATTGCTTCATATCAGTGGTGATGCAATTGAAGTCGGTAAAACACTGTGTGAAAGTGATACTGTTAAAAAGCTGAGTTTTACGGGTTCAACTCAAGTAGGCCGTATTTTAATGCAACAGTGTGCGCCAACAATCAAAAAATTATCACTGGAGCTTGGTGGCAACGCACCAGTATTGGTTTTTGATGATGCCAATCTGGAACAAGCCGTACAAGGCATTATGCTGAGTAAATTCCGTAATAGTGGTCAGACCTGTGTTTGCGCGAATCGTATCTATGTACAAGATGGCATTTACGATGCATTGGCTGAAAAATTGACAGCTGCTGTGGCGAACTTAAAAGTTGGCGATGGTCGTCAAGAAGGCTCAACTCAAGGCCCTTTAATTGATGAAGATGCTGTTGCTAAAGTGCAATCACATATTGCAGATGCAATAAGTAAAGGGGCACAGATTAAAATTGGCGGAAAACGTTCAAGTTTAGGCGGAACTTTCTTTGAGCCGACGGTGTTAACTGAGGTGACTCAAAACATGCACGTTGCAAAGCAAGAAACCTTCGGTCCTTTGGCTGCATTATTTCGTTTTAGCAATGAAGAACAAGCTGTGGCAATGGCAAATGATACGGAGTTTGGACTGGCGACTTATGTATTTACACAGAGTTCAGCACGTCAATGGCGTGTAGGTGAAGCATTGGAATATGGCATGGTTGGTATTAATACTGGTGCTATTTCAAATGAAGTTGCGCCATTTGGTGGAATTAAACAATCTGGTTTAGGGCGTGAAGGTTCTAAATTTGGTATTGATGAATATCTCGAAATGAAATATCTATGTGTGGATTTATCTGCATAAATACGTTCTTTTCATCATGCTTTATACTTTTTTAAAAATCAGTCTTGCCCATTCAAGACTGATTTTTTTAATTTAGGGAAAATTTAATTTGTAGCTTCGCCATTACGCAATGAGCTTAGCGAATCAGCTGTTAAAGACAGCCTGAATCTATAAAGTTTGATATCTGGTTATTTTAAATCATCTCTTTCATTGATCATGGTTAATGCCCCAATGATTAATGCTTCCATACTCTGGATAAATTCCGCCTCCATTTCTGCTTCTTCAGCGGCACGTTGGGTGTCTTTAATCGGTTCTTTACCCGCCACAGAATAAATCGTATCTGCAACCGCGATACAGTGAAATGCAATGGTTGCATTTAACCAGCCCGCCTGCTTTTCAGAAAGAGAATAAGCCGCCGCAACTTGATGATGATGTTTTTCAATTTTGGCAATCATTGAAGGTGTAGATGCCATGCGACGAATTAAATAGGGGGTAAAACCAGGGTTGGACTTCACCAGTTCCCGAATTGAATGCATAAATTCAAACAGATATTGTTTTAATGGAATCGGATTTTTTTCTAAAGGCTGCGGTATTTCCCAACGAATAAAAATTTCTTCTGCAATCAAATATTTAAGGTCTTCTAAACTGGCAATATGTTTGTATAACGCCATATGACTGACCCCAAGTGCAGCTGCAACGCCAACAAATGTAAGGTTCAATAAACCGATCTCAATCCCAGCATTCATGATGCGTTCATGGGTGATGGTACGTGGGCGACCGCGAGAAGACGGTTTGCTCAGAGAAGACATATTTATTCCGTAAAAATTAATTTTTTAATGTTGCCATGTGAATGGATGAGGGTCAAATCATTTACTTTGCTTAATTAGTTTACTACAATGCAACTAAATCTATTGATATTAATTCTCATTATTGTTTGATGGCATATCTAGCGAAGTTTTAGGCAGAATCAACTGACCAAAAGCGAATGGATATGAACGATCAGACACAGGATTTTTACTGTTATGTGTGCAAGTCATGTAAAAGAAGTTCAGGCTCAGTATTCAAATCCATTGAATTTTATATTGCATCCAATTCGGCTCAAGTTAATTTTGGCTTCGGTCATAGCAGCGGTTGGTTCAATGCTCACCTTGGTGCCTTTGATCGCGATTACATGGGTGATCAGTACTATATTTACCGAAGTAACCACACTTGGTGGATCACAACAGGGTGACGATAAAATCCTATGGATGATGTTACTCAGTATCGGGTGTTTGTTGCTCGGCATGCTTTTGTTGACCGTCAGTGAATTAATCGCGCATTTGGCGGATCATGAAATTACTGGGCAATTACAAAGCAATATAACCCAGCATTTGACCCAAGTTCCTCTAGGCTGGTTTACAGGCAGAAGTTCGGGAGAAGTTAAACAAATCATGCAGGATGACATTGGTCTACTGCATAGTTTAACTGCACATTTTTATCCCGCTGTTGGACGTGCATTCGGCACAATTAGTGTTGCTGTAATTTTTCTATTGATGATGGATTGGCGCATGGCAATTTTAGCATTGTTGCCATTTTTAGGCTTTGTCATATTTTTACGCAAGGCCATGCGTGCCAGTGAAAATAATATTCAGCAATTTGCCACTCAGCTCGGTCAGATCAATAGTGCCGCTGTTGAATTTATCCATGCGATACCCGTCGTCAAAACCTTTGGCAAAAGTGGTCAGGCTTCACAGGGCTATCAGCAGGCTGTTCATTCCTTTGCAGATGCTTTTCGAATATTTACTCGTCCCTTAGTCAAATCTATGGCGCATGCCCATGCGATGATTTCACCGATCACCATATTAGGTGTTGTACTGCTGAGTGGAACACTATTGATTTCTTTGGGTTGGCTTAAACCCATAAATTTACTGCCTTTTATGTTGATTACACCAACCATCTGTGCCCCCGTTTTATTATTGCATACCTTATTACATGATCTACAGGCTAGTCAGGCTGCCGCACAGCGAATTTTGGCATTATTGGACACACCAGTATTGCCAATGGCTAAAGGGAATCCACAATTACAGATTAAAGACAGCAGTATTGATTTTCATCAAGTCAGCTATGGCTATACAGCGCAGCATCAAGTGCTATCGGATCTTAATTTTTCACTTAAGTCTGGAACCATCACTGCAATTGTCGGTCCATCGGGTGCAGGGAAGTCAACCATTGCTCAGCTGTTGCTTCGCTTTTTTGATCCTGTTGCAGGAAAGATCATGCTTGGTGGCGTAGATCTACGCGATATTCAAACCACCACACTTTATCAACAGATCGGATTTGTTTTGCAGGATACTCGTCTCATTCATGCCAGTGTACGTGACAATATTGCTCTCGGACGTCCAAACGCCAACCAACAAGAAATAGAACACGCAGCAAAGGCGGCAAATATTCATGATCGAATTATGGCGTTGCCGCAGGGCTATCAATCTATTGTGGGGAAAGATGCCCAGTTGTCAGGAGGGGAACGACAAAGGATCAGTATTGCCAGAGCAATTTTACTGGACCCACCGATATTGGTGCTGGACGAGGCCACAGCTGCTGCTGATATTGAAAATGAAATTGCAATTCAGGATGCACTTTCAAAATTTGCCCAAGGTCGGACCCTTTTAGTTATTGCACATCGTTTAGATACCATTATGAATGCTGACCAAATTCTTGTCCTTGATCAAGGAAAAATTGTTGAACAGGGTACCCATGAGGCGTTGTTCGCTCAGCAAGGTTTATATCACCAATTATGGTCCTATACCGAAAAGCATGTTCATACGCAAATGGGAGAAGCATCATGCTAAAAACCTTTTCTCAATTGCTGGGTGATGATGTCACTATTCTTCACCGTTATCTGGCGATGGCAGTTGTATATGCTGTGTTTTGTGGCCTGAGCCTGATCATGTTGGCGTTGATTTTGTCTCAATTGATGCTTGCTAATCTTGATCAAATGGCGCTTTGGCTGATCTTATTATTTTTTGCAATCATTCTGTGTTGGTGTCTTCGCCGCGTAGTGGAGCAAATGGGAATTGCGGTTGGTATTGCTGTTTTAGAAAATGCCCGTCTGCGTTTGGGGCATCATGCCGCAAGTCTACCAGTCGGTTGGTTTACCCAACAAAATACCACCCAATTCAATCATCTTGTCACTCAAGGCATGATGTCGGTTGCACAATTACCAGCACACGTTTTTACCCCTGTGATTAGCAGTGTGATCACGCCTTTGGTCATTGTCATCGCATTGTTATGTATACATGGTGTGTTCGGCTTGATTGCACTGGTTGCGCTTCCGTTGATTGTGCTGGTCTTTCGATTGACCAGTAAAATTGCTCGTTTTACAGATGAGCGATACCAACTGAGTTTTGCTGAAACAAGCCAACGTATGGTGGAGTTTGCGCAAGCTCAATCCGTTTTACGTGCTTTTAATGGTGAAGGTCGTAGCACCCGATTTATTCATCAAGCTGTAGACCAGCAACGACATTTCGGTTTAAAGCTTATTTTAATGTCGTCCTTATCTGCGGTATTGAATAGTTGGGCCATTCAAATTGTGTTTGCGCTATTTTTGATTGTTACGGTGTTTTGGCTAAACATCCACAGCGCAAATCAGCTCTTATTGGCAGACATTGTTAACATTACCGTTTCACTGCTCCTCGTTTGTCGATTTATTGACACCTTGCTTGAGGTTGCAAGCTATAGCGAAGTATTGCGTAGTGCAGGCAGTCAACTTGAAGCCATACAACAGATTTTTAACGCCAAAGCATTAGCACAAGTTGAGATTTCTACAAGCCCCAATGATGCATCGATTGAATTTAAAAATGTTCAATTCCGTTATGCAGAGGATGAGCCTGATGTCTTAAAGGGGGTGGATTTATATATCCCTTCAGGCAGTATGATGGCGCTGATTGGTGCTTCTGGTTCTGGAAAAACCACTTTAGCCAAGCTCGTTGCTCGTTTTTTTGATGTCAATCAAGGGCAAGTGCTGTTAGGTGGGGTGGATGTCAAGCAATTACGTTATGAACAACTGACTACACAGATCAGTCAAATCTTCCAAGACAACTATTTGTTTTCGGGCTCGATTGCTCAGAATATTCGTATGGGTAAAGCCAATGCAACCGATGATCAGGTGATGCAGGCAGTCCAGCAAGCGGGCATCACAGAAATGCTGGCGCGCCTTCCTGATGGTCTTGAAAGCATGGTGGGAGAGGGTGGTGTACGACTATCAGGCGGTGAACGACAACGGATTACCATTGCACGCGCGTTGATTAAAGACGCACCTATTCTTTTGGTGGATGAAGCAACTGCTGCTTTAGATGCAGAAAATCAGGCGATTATTTGTGAATTGCTGAATCGCTTACGGGGTCAAAAAACAATATTGGTGATCGCACATCAACTCTCGACAATTGCTGCCGCAGATCACATCGCGGTATTGGAAAAAGGCCGAGTGATTGAGCAGGGAACACCTGCACAATTACGCTTGTTGCATGGACATTATGCCCGTTATTTAGCGCAGGGGCAGGCGGTTAAAGGATGGCGACTAGGCAAAAATGTACAGGTCGGAGAGCATGCCTAATGCCTGTCGTTTTATTGTTGCTGTTTGGTATGTTGTGCATCGCATCCTTACTGCTGGGTGCTCAGCAAATCGCATGGTCAGATTTATTTTCTGCATCGAGTGATGCATGGCTCACCCTTAGTGCAAGTCGGATTCCACGTTTGATCACGATTGTATTAACGGGTGTGGGTTTGTCAGTGTGTGGCGTGATCTTACAGCATATTGTCCGAAATCGTTTTGTTGAACCGGGAACAACTGGGAGTTTGGATGCCGCCAAGCTTGGAATTTTAGTGTCATTAACCCTCATTCCAGCCGCAAGTGTACTCAGTAAAATGCTGTTTGCGATGCTTTTTTGTTTTCTTGCCAGTCTGATTTATATCGCCATCATTCGCCGTATCCAATTTAGGAATACCGTTTTAGTGCCCGTGATTGGTTTGATGTATGGCGGCATATTGAGTGCATTGGCAGAGTTCTATGCTTATCGCAATAATATTTTGCAGAGTATGCAAGGTTGGCTGATGGGGGACTTTTCAAGAGTCATTCAAGGCCACTATGAAATGATTTATATCATCTTGCCCATCGTGGTACTGAGCTATGTTTTTGCTCATCGCTTTACGGTACTGGGGATGGGTGAGGAAATGGCCTCAAGTCTGGGGCTAGGCTATGCAAGGATGGCTACAATTGGCTTGTTGCTGGTTGCAATCACTGTTGCAGCAACGGTGATTACCGTTGGTGCTATTCCTTTTGTAGGATTGGTGGTTCCCAATCTAGTTGCCTTGATGTATGGCGAAAACTTGGCAAAAACCTTACCCATTGTGGCTTTGGCAGGTGCTTCTTTACTGCTGGTCTGTGACCTTATCGGACGTTCTGTACTTTATCCCTTTGAAGTGCCTATCGGTTTAACTGCTGGTGGTGTCGGTGGGGTTTTATTCCTCATGTTAATTCTGAGGGGGCTTCGATCGTGACAAAGTTGAAGCTATCGATGCTGGTATTCAGCGTAATGGTGCTGGCGGTATTGTTTGTTTTTCTAAATGCAGGATTTGATTTTGCTTATGTCATTCCGCAACGGCTGGTTCGGCTCGCCACCATCGTGCTTGGCGGAATATGTGTTGCATTTTCTTCGATTATCTTTCAGACCATCGTCGGCAATCGTATTTTAACCCCATCCATCATGGGCTATGAAGCCGTCTATTTGTTATGGCAGGTCATGTTGCTGTTTTTTCTTGGCACTTCTGGATTGTCATGGCTGGGTTTAAATGGAAATTTCTTTGTTTCAATCTTGCTGATGCTGTTTTATTCGTGGGCAATGCACCGTTGGTTGCTGACCCGAGTGCGCAATGATGTCTTTCAACTGCTGTTATTTGGCTTAGTACTCACTATGGTGATTAGTACCGTCACTCAGTTTATCCAGCTCAAAATAAGCCCCGGTGAGTTTTCAGTATTTCAAGGACTCAGCTATGCCTCATTTAATCGTTCTCAACCTGAAACATTAATTTATGCAGTGGTGACGGTTGTTATGGTTCTTGGGTTACTGAGAAAAAAATATGCTGTTTTGGATGTGATGGTGCTCGGTCGTGAACAGGCAATTTCATTGGGGATTGATCATCATCAATACGTCAAATTTTATCTTGCCTTGATTGCCGTCTTGGTTGCAATTTCAACCAGCTTGATTGGCCCTACCGCATTTATGGGGGTGTTTATTGCCAATATTGCTTATGCACTCGCCAGAACACATCAACATAAATTTACCTTAGCCATCGGTTGTGTTGTGGCGATTGCCATATTTATTATCGCTCAGATTTTAGTTGAGCATGTTTTTAATTATAAAACGACAGTCAGTATTTTAGTCAATTTGGTATGTGGTGTGTACTTTCTTGTACTGACAGTTCGTGCCAGAGGTGTTTCATGATTAGGGTGCGTAATATCCATAAATCCTATGGGGGAAAAAGTGTGCTTTCGGATGTCAATATTGAATTTCCTGAAAAGCAGGTGACTTCACTCATTGGTCCAAACGGGGCGGGTAAATCAACATTATTGATGATGCTGGCGAATTTATCGAGCCCTGATCAAGGTCAAATTTTATTTCAGCAGAAAGATATTACCCAGATCCGAACGGCTGAATATGCCAAATATGTTGCAACCTTACGACAGTCTCCAAGCTTTAACTTACGCATGAGCGTAGAAGAACTGGTGTCATTTGGGCGTTTCCCTTATAGCGGTGGTGCTTTGACTGCAAACGATCATCAGGTGATTGATGAGGCGATTCAATTTCTAAATTTAGAAGCATTACGTAAAGCCTATATCGATGAACTGAGTGGAGGCCAACGGCAGATGGCTTTTCTGGCGATGACCATTGCTCAGCAGACTGAGGTGCTTTTATTGGACGAGCCTTTAAATAACCTTGATATGAAACATGCTGTTCAGATCATGCATGCATTACGTCGTTTATGTGATGAACAGGGGCGTACCGTGATTCTGGTGATTCATGACATCAATTTTGCAGCGAATTATTCTGACCATATTGTTGCATTGAAGAATGGCAAACTGCGTTTTAGTGGTCCAGTCAAACAGGTGATTACTGCGCAACAATTAGATGATTTGTATGAACTTGATTTTGAAATTACCTACAGTGAACAAGGCTGTATGTGCAACTACTTCAACTCAACAGGAGCTTGAATACACATGAAATGGAAAAATAACGGCTGGACTCTGGCACTGAGCATGATAGCCGCAATCAGCTTATCGGGATGTGACAAAAAACCTGCTGCTGATGCGAACCAAGGCGCTCAAAAATTAGCAACCCCGATCATGGTTAAACATGAACTAGGAACCACCAGCATTGCCTATCATCCTCAACGTGCTGCGGTATTGGATATGAATGAAGCTGATTTTCTTGATCAACTGAGTATTCCTATTGCGGGTATGCCCAAAGATTATGTACCGCATTTTTTGCAAAAGTATAAAGATGATCAAAAGGTTCAAGATCTAGGTGCGATTGTTCAACCCAATATGGAACGGATTTACACACTCAAACCAGACATCATCTTAATGACGCCACTGCAAGCAAATCAGTATCAAGCGTTGAGTAAAATTGCTCCAACTGTGCACTATGACATCAATTTCAATAACAGTCAGCAGCATCACATTGAGGCGATTAAAGCGCATTTGATCACTTTAGGCCAGATCTTTAATCAACAGCAATTGGCGACACAAAAAGTAGATGCATTGGATGCCAAATTAGCAGAAGTACGAAAAATAACTGCAAATCGTCCTGAAAAAGCTTTGGTGGTCTTACATAACAATGGTGCCTTTAGCAACTTTGGGGTTCAGTCACGTTATGGCTTTGTATTTAATGCATTCGGGGTAAAACCAGCCAGTACAGTGGTAGATACAAGTTTGCATGGTCAACCGATTTCTAGTGAATTTATCAAACAGGCTGATCCCGATATTTTGTATATCGTCGATCGTACAGCCGTCATGGAACATCGTCCGACGATTGATGCTGAGCGGGTGAGTAATCCTTTATTACGCCAAACCAAAGCATGGAAAAATGGCAAAGTGGTTTTTGTTGATGCAGATGCTTGGTACATCACTGCGGCAAGCCCAACCTCCATGCATATTTTAATTGATGATGTCATCAAGGGGTATCAGCTATGAATTAGGTCTTTACACGATAAATTTATAGCCAGATAAGCTCTAGCCAAAGCACCCATACCGTGAACAAGTGACTACAGCATACTTTTCAATAAAAAAGTGTGATAGGGAAACTTGTGCTTAAAAAATGAAAGGAAATTTGTATATGAAATATGGTCGTCCACTTTTTCAGCATGCTTTGAAATCACAGTGTCGAGATTCAAGCCCGCAATTTAAACTGAAAAACTTGATTTCCGCTCAACTGTTGTTGGGTTTCGGATTAACTTTGGTGATTCCGATCTCAACAATTCATGCGCAAACACCTGATCTGCCATCATCAGATCACGAGGGATTGCAAAATTTACCCACCATCCATGTACAAGCTGTGAATGAAAAAAACAGTGTTTTAGCGGGGCAGATTTCTTCGCAAAATAAGTTGGGTTTTTTAGGTGAGAAAGGCTTTTTAGAAACGCCATTTAATAGCATTGGCTATACAGACCAATATATTGAAAATCAACAGGCAAAAGATATTACCGATGTCATTGCTAAAACCGACCCTTCGGTATTTACCAATGGCGCCAGTGGCGGCTGGAGTGAAAACTACTATATTCGTGGCTTTGCTTCGAGTACAAGTGATATGTCAATGAATGGTATGTTTGGCATCACACCTTTTTATCGAACTTCTCCCGAAATGTTTGAACGAATCGAGGTCCTCAAAGGACCTACAGCATTACTCAATGGGATGCCGCCAGCAGGATCTGTGGGGGGCATGGTCAATTTAGTCAGCAAGCGTGCAGGCGATGATCCATTGCAACGTTTTACCGCGACCTATATGTCTGATTCACAGTTTGGTGGTCATCTCGATATCGGCAGACGTTTCGGTCAAAATAAAGATTTTGGTGTACGTTTAAATACAGTATATCGTGATGGAACAGGGGCAATTAAAGACCAAGATAAAAAAACAGCCTTAGTTTCTTTAGGTCTGGATTGGCGTGGCGAACGTGCACGTATTTCAGCAGACCTCTATACAGCTGAGGATCGAGTAGATGGTGTCAACCGTGGGATTAATTTACTCTCAGGGGTTGCGATTCCTAAACCACCAAAACCAGACACACTATTAAATCCAGACTGGTCTTTTGTTGAAACCAAAGATAAGGGCGCTATGCTTCGTGGCGAATATGACTTGAGTGATCGAGTTATGGCCTATGCCACTTATGGACAAAGTAAAACTGATTATAAATATAATGGTGCCATGTCAGCGACCGTGCTCGACAGTCAAGGCAGGCTTGAAACCAAGATTGGTCAGTTGGCTTTTGACCTTGAAAAGAAATCAGCTGATCTGGGCATAAAAGGAAAATTTGATACAGGATCTATTGGTCACCAATGGGTTGTCAATGCAACGTATTACCAACATGATCAAAATGACTATGGGGTAAGAAATGTGGCTGGGGCTGAATGGATCACCAATCTTTATCATCCAGTTTGGGGAAATCCAGTTCGCTTTAATGCGCCACATATTTCTAAAACAGCATCTCGTTTAAACAGTTATGGGATTGCGGACACCTTATCTTTTGCTCAAGATCAAGTCCAATTGACCTTGGGTGTACGACAACAGAAT
The DNA here is from genome assembly GCF_051059255.1 of Acinetobacter sp. CE-15. Lineage (NCBI taxonomy): Bacteria > Pseudomonadati > Pseudomonadota > Gammaproteobacteria > Moraxellales > Moraxellaceae > Acinetobacter > Acinetobacter sp. CE-15. The sequence continues at coordinate 1,174,186 of NZ_CP192737.1, forward strand.
GTGCTGAGTGAAGCTTTTAATATTGTTACAGGCAGTCGGACATCACGTTATGATGAAAGTGCCACCACACCTGGGGCTGCGATATTGTTTAAAGCCACAGAGCATATTTCCTTATATGCAAACTATATTGAAGGCTTAAGCCAAGGCTCAACTGCACCGTATACTGCAGCAAATGCGGGCGAAGTTTTTGCACCTTTTAAAACAAAACAAAAAGAGCTTGGGGTTAAAGTAGACTTGGGTAAATTCTCAAATACTTTGAGTCTGTTTGAAATTGAAAAACCAAGTAGCTATACCGATCCCATCAGCAATGTTTTTACTGCTGATGGCGAGCAGCGCAATAGAGGAATTGAATGGAGCTTCTTTGGAGCACCTATTGCGAATCTTCGTGTAATCGGTGGTGTTGCCTATATTGATCCTGAATTAACCAAAACTGCAGGTGGTAAAAATCAAGGCAATACTGCGACTGGGGTTGCCAAGCAACAGGCGAAATTAGGCATGGAGTGGGATATTTCGATGTTGCAGGGTTTAACCTTGACTGGAAATGTCACAGCAGTTTCAAAGCAATATATCAATCAGGAAAATACACTACATGCTTCTGGACGAACACTGTTTGATGTTGGGGCGAGATACAAGACCAATGTTTCAAGTTTTCCACTGAGCTTAGCTGCGAGTATCAATAACGTGACCAATAAGGCCTATTGGGGCATGCCACAATTGTCCAGTTTAGCCTTGGGCGCACCTCGAACTTATATGCTGTCGGCTTCTATCGATTTTTAATTTAAGCGATACAGCACTATATTTTTATATGGTGCTGTATGTTGATTCAATGAGGGACTTTAAATCTGTTCAATCAAAAATAAAGCGGATGAGGGGAGTGTCTCAGGGCAGGCTTGCTTAAAGCGCTGTTGATAAAACAACACTAAATCTAAAACAAGTGATGAAATCTAAACATTTATTAAAATTATATTTTGCATAAGGCATTGAAAATTATAAAAATAAATATTGGCATAAAAGCTGCTCAATACAAGTGATATGAAATTGGAAGTATCTTAAGGAATACCTATGTCACTTGTCGTCGATAAAAAAGAAAATTCTAAAGAATTTGTAAAAAGTACTTTATCTGAAATTTGGGTCACACGATGTCCAGTACCCACTGCAACAGGAATCTCATTAAAGCGCGGCACCTTAGTCGAAAAATTTGAGCGACATGGTATTGATGTTGCGGTATTGCAAGATGCACGTAAAGGCTTGTCTGTGCATCATTTTGATCATCAGCTTCCGGCTTTATTCCGTGAGGGTGGCAATGTACCTGCTTTGGCTGCACGTTCAGAAGGTGCCCCAAGTCGTCTGATTGGATTAACTTGGATTGATGAATGGCAAGTGATTATTGTTCGACCTGATTCAGCAATTCGTCAACCTGAAGACTTAAAAAATGCCAAAGTGGCTTTACCTGAATATGCCGATAAACGTGCAGGCAGTATTTTTAGAGCCATGTCATTGCAAGGTATTCGAGGGGCTTTACAACTTGCAAATTTAAGTTTTCGTGATGTTGATTTTATTGAAGTTCCTGAGCGAGCTGAATCGAAACAAGATCGTGATGCCAGTGCCTATTGGTCAGGCCTTGATGCCTTGATTACAGGTGAGGTGGATGCCGTGTATGTCAAAGGGGCATCGGCTGTTGAGGCTGCCACCAAACGTGGTTTAAAAGTCGGTATCGATTTAGATCAATTTGCAGATGTGACTTCACGTGTGAACAACGGGACACCTCGTCCTATCACGGTACATGAAGATTTATTGGAACATCACTTTGATGTCGTCGTGGATTTTCTGGAAGAGCTGTTTGATACCGCAGACTGGGCAGAAGATCATTTAGATGAAGTGCTGGTTATTCTACAAGATGAAACCATTGCGGGTGCTGAAAGTGTGGCTACAGCGTATCGTAATAATTTCCATAAATCTTTACATCCTTCATTAAGTGAAGAACGCCTTGAGCTTTTAAAACAACAAAAAGATTTTCTTTGGTTACATGGCTTCCTTGAAAAAGACGTAGATCTTGATACATGGGTCGATCATCGCCCATTACTCGAAGTTTTAAAGCGTCGCCAAAATAAACAACGTTAAAACAGGATATTTATCATGACTACACTGATTCAATCGCCACTTTCCCCTGAACTCAATGATTTTATTGAACGCAACCGTGAAAAAGCTGAATTTGCATTTGAGGTGTTCCGTGAGACGAGCACAATCACTGCCAATGGCACGGTCAATTTTGTTGAACGCGCCCCTGAGAATACCTTGGTGACCTTTAACTATGCAGGTCCTTGGTCACGAGATAAAAAAAGCAAAGTACTGGTAGAGAAACTTGATGGTGAAGTTTTATTGGGACGAAAAGGTGCTGGTGGCCGTTATAACAAACTGTTTCGTGAACACGCAGATGTCACCACAATCTCTCATGTACATGCACCGAATTTAGGTGCTTGGGCCCAAACACACCGAACCCTACCGATTCGATATGTGCCTGTTCAGCGTTTTCATTTATTTAATGAATTACCGATTTATATCGATCGCCGTCAGGCAGAAGTCGATTTCATTTTAGATCAACTCAAGATTGATATTGAGCATCGGGCTATTTTGGAAGCCAATGGCGGTGCCACAGTTTGGGGACGTCAAGGTCTACAGGAAACTGCTGAATTTATTTTATTGCTTGAAGAAGGTGCTCAAATTCAACTGTTAGCAGAATTGGTTGGAGGAAGTCGTGAATATGGGCAAGGGGTGTTACAGCAACAGTGGAAAATGAGCGGATTGACTGAAAAAGCCAAATCACTGGGATTACTTCCACTCCATTAGAAACATGATTTAAAACAAATATAGAGAATATTATGGCTGTAAAACTTTTATGGTATCTCACCTCTCCTGATGGTCCCTATCCTTGGTTGGAGTCGGGACGCTGGGATACCGATTATGAACATTTGCAACAAATTGCAATTACCGCAGATCGTCTGGGGTTTTACGGTTCGCTCATGGGTACAAGTGAGTATGAAACACTGGCGGTTGCTGCGAGTTTAATTCCTTTTACTGAACGCCTGAAGTTTTTGGTTGCGCAGCATCCAGGCGAAGTTCAACCCGCAGTTTTAGCCAAATATGCACAAACTTTTGACGCATTCTCTCAAGGACGTTTGTTGTTTAATGTGGTCAATGGCAATGATCAGGGACTTGCCGCTTTGGGTATTCATTATTCACATGATGAACGCTATGACTTTAGTAAAGAATACTGGAGCACATTTCAACAAAATTATTTAGGCGATAAATCTGGTTTTCAGGGTGAGTTTATTCAAGTGGCTCCACGTCAAGAGGGTGCTTCACCGATGTCAAAATGGCATGGGGCAACCCAAAAACAAGGCGTACCACTGTGGGGAGCTGGCACATCAGCGAAAGGGGTACAACATTCAGTGGAATTGCTGGATGTGTATTTAAGCTTTGCCAACACACCGCCGCTGCTGGGAGAAAAATTCAGTAAGGTTGCAAAAGAAGCCGCTAAAGTTGGGCGAACTTTGCAGTATGGAACTCGCTTACAAATTATTGTTCGTGAAACCGAAGAAGAAGCGTGGCAATACGCGCAGTCTCTACTCGATAAAATTGATGTGAATTATGCGATTGAAGCAGTAAAACGTCAGCTTCCACCCAATGAAACTTTTGAAAGCTATCAAAGTAATAACCCGATTGTTCAAAAAAATTTAGAACGCTTACGTCAGGGGATATTACCTCAAGCTAAAGATTTTGAAATTTATCCAAATATTTGGACAGGGCCATCACTGTTTGGTTTTGATATCTTAAATCCCGCTGCGGGGACCGCATTGGTCGGGAGCGCTGAAAATATTGCTCAACGTATCCAAGAATATGAAAGCTACGGTACATCTGCATTTATTTTGTCGGGTTTTCCTTTAATTACTGAAGTTTACCGTGTTGCAGACTTGTTGTTTCCTCTACTTGAGCTCGATCATGGTTTTGAGTTACCGAAGTTAAAAAAGCGCTCCTCTGTAGATTCTCTGTTGAATCAAGAAACTGTGGTTTAAAAGGAGAATCCTATGAGTAAAATTACGCGTAGAGCATTAATTAAAAATACTGGTTTAGGTCTAGGTACGATTGCAGCAGCAAGCCTGATCGGGTGTTCTCGTTCCGATTCCTCAGCAGCAAATGAAGCTGCTGCACATACAAGCCAGCATGCCACACCGCAAAAAGGTGGAGTGATCAAAATTGGGGTGATTAATGGTAATCAAGCTGGAAATTTAGATGCCCATAAGCCGATTGGAATGTCGAGTGCCTTTAGAGGTTGGCCGTTATATGCCAAATTATGGGAGTGGGGGCGAGATATTCAACCTAAATTGGCGCTTGCTGAATTTGCAGAACCCAATGAGGATGGCACTAAATGGACGATTCGGTTAAAGAAAGAGCTTGAGTTTCATCATGGTAAAACCATTACAGCCGATGATGTCATTTTCTCTTTACGTCGTTTGACCGATCCTAAACTGGCGTCTCCCTTTGCGGCTTATTTGTATTCATTACAGCGCGATGCGATTAAAAAGCGTGATGATTACACCGTTGAAATTCCATTTGCTCAAGGCAAAGGATTAGTAGCCTTACCTGAAGCATGGATGAGTTGGGGTGGTATTGTTCCAACAGATTATGATCCAATCAAGAATGTCGTCGGAGCAGGCCCGTTTAAACTGGAAAGTTTTACCCCAGGTCAACGTTCCCGTTTCGTACGTTTTGAAAATTATTGGAAAGACAATCAGCCTTATGCAGATGCCATTGAAATTATAGATTTTAAAGACCAAACCGGGCGTCTTGCTGCTTTGCAATCAGGGCAAATTGATATTGCATCGGGTATTAGTGCCGAGCATTTATCTTTGATTCAAGCCAATAAACGACTGAGTGTTGTTTCATCTGAAACAGATGCTTGGCAATCCTTTGACATGAATACCACTAAAGCACCGTTTAATGATCCTCGTGTCAGACAAGCATTTCGTTTGATTGCCAATCGGGATGATTTAGTGAAACGGGCATTGGCGGGACAAGGGCGAATTGCCAACGATCTGTATTCATTTAGTGATCCTGTTTATAACCATGAAATTCCACAGCGTAAGCAAGATTTAGCCAAAGCTAAAACACTATTAAAAGCCGCTGGTTTTGATCAAAACTTAAAAGTTGATTTATATACAGGACCAGATAGCAATGCCGCCTTGGTGTTTGCGCAACATGCAGCGCAAGCTGGCGTGATCGTAAACGTTAAACAAGTTGAAGCTGCAACATTTGCAGATGCAGTCAAACAAGATTGGGCATTGAGTACAGGTTCAAATGTTTCTCGTCCATTTTTATTGACGGTATTGCAGATTGATGGACCCGGTGCAGCCAATAACAAAACCCGTTTTAATCAAGCCCGTTTTACTGAGCTGGTGCATCACGCATTGCAACAGCCTGATCTGGAAAAACGCAAAGTTCTGGTGCATGAGGCACAGCAAATTCAGCATGAACAAGGTGGCTTACTGATTTGGGGTTTTAACAATGTTTTAGATGCACATTCTCATCAGATTGGTGGTGTTACACCTGATCGAACCGGTTTTGCAGCATGGCGAACTGATGAGTTTTGGCGTAAAGGGGAGTGATGATGACGACTCAAGCCAGCAAAATTGAAACCTCGATTCAACATCCAGCTATCGCCAAGTCATTTGAATTTCCTGCATGGTTACCTTGGTTTTTGACCCGTATCGTGTCAGGAATTTTGGTGATTTTTGTGATTAGTTTAATTGTATTTATCGCGACTCAAGCGCTTCCATCTGACCCTGCGCGGGTTATTTTAGGGCCAGAAGCACCAGAAGCTACGGTTCAAATACTGCGTGAACAATTGGGGCTGACTCAACCGATATTGGTGCAATACTGGAATTGGCTGACTCAATTATTACAAGGTAATTTTGGACGCTCAATTGATTCTAATGTACCTGTGTTACAGATTATTCAAAACTATTTTGGTAATACGCTTGCTTTGAGTAGCTTGGTGGTGGCAATCACTGTACCGATTTCAGTTTTACTTGGGGTTTGGTTATCGCTACGTCGTGATCGCAAACTAGACCGAATCATTGTATCTAGCTCGATTATTTTTAAAGCAGTGCCCGGATTTGTCATTGCCATTTGGCTGATGATGTTATTTTCAACTTCGATCTTGCATGTATTACCCGCTGCATCATTGCTGATTCCTGGGCAGTCTCCGTTTAGCCAGTTAGAGTTTTTAATTTTACCCATTTTAACGTTAGCTTTATCGCTTATTCCTTATCTCATGCGTCTTGTGCGAGGCTCAATGATCGATGCCTTAGAGTCTGATTATGTCACTTCGGCACGATTACGCGGTATTCCAGAGCGTCGCATTATCTGGAAGCATGTTTTGCCTAATGCTTTAGTGCCCGTGGTACAAGGCACGGCATTGACCATACGGGTTTTACTCAGTGGGGCTTTAATTATCGAGGTTGTATTTAGTTATCCCGGAATTGGCAATGCATTGAATGCAGCAATTGAAATGCGGGATATTCCTACCATTCAAGCGATTGTGTTATTGCTGACCATCTGTGTGGTGGTGGTCAATTTAATTGCAGACTTAATGACCACTTTACTCACACCGAAAATACGCACTGCAAAAAAACATAAAGCCCGCTCACCTGGTTTACGTCAGGCATTACGTTTATGGAAATCTGGCCGACCGATTACGGTAAAGCCTGTCGATCGCCGTAATGCCTTGAAGAATATCAATTCAGGAGAGGGGAAATGAGTACACTTCATTGGTATCAACGTAAGTTTTTTAAAGCCTTGATTTCTGAGCGACAAGTCCGTTTTGGTTTTGTGGTGACAAGCTTAGTTTTGATATTTGCGCTTATTGGCCCAGTGCTGGTTCCTTTTGAACCAACTGCATTAGTGGGTATGACCTATGGTGCGCCTGAAGCACAGGCTTTTCTTGGCTATGACTATATTGGGCATGATGTTTGGTCTCGTGTATTAGCGGGTGGTGCTTCAATAATTTGGATGACCCTCGCTGCCAGTCTAGTGGCTTTAATTATTGGTTCCTGTTTAGGCATATTGGCTGCTTTTGCACGAAATAAAGTTGACCAGTTTGTGACTTGGCTTACCGATGTTTTTATGGCATTTCCTGATCTGATTTTAGTGCTATTAATCGTTTCGATGCTAGGGCGTGAGCCATGGCTGATTGTGCTCACTGTTTCGATTGCTTTTATTCCTGGGGTAGTACGTCTTGCACGAAGTGTTGCGCTAAATTTGGTTGAGCAAGAGTATGTAGAGGCCGCAAAAATTTTAGGTTATTCGAAAAGCTATATTTTATTCCGTGAAATCCTACCCAATATGCTGACACCCTTATTAATTCATCTTGGGGTGATGTTGACGTGGGCTGTTGGCATGTTATCTGGTCTGGCTTTTCTTGGTTATGGTATCGCACCTCCTGCAGCCGATTGGGGCCTGATGATTAATGAAAATCGTGCTGGGTTATTGGTTCAACCGTGGGCAGTATTTGCACCGGTGATTTTAATTGCTTTGTTTGCGCTGGGAACCAATGTGTTGGCTGAAGGTGTAGGGCGTGCCGCAGCGCGGATTGAGGAAAAGTAACCATGACAGAGATTTTAAAGAATACGGTACTACAGGTAAAAGACTTAACGGTGGCATTGGTCAACACAGGCAATCATGTGGTTTCGAATATTTCTTTTCATTTAAACGAGGGCGAAGTCCTTGGATTGGTGGGAGAAAGTGGTTCAGGTAAAACCACATTGTCGAGTGCGTTATTGGGCTATGCACGACATGGTGCCAAAATTATTCAAGGCACAATTGCGCTGGATGGACAAGATATCCTCGGTCTTGACGATTACGCTTTGCGTCAAATTCGAGGTTATAAAATCAGTCACGTTGCCCAAGATCCGGGAACGGCACTAAATCCCGCATTAACAATTGGACAGCATCTACTTGAGTTATTAGAAGTCCATCAATCACGCTTATCCAGTAGTGAAAGAAATCATAGAGTTGCTAAAATTTTAGATGAAGTGGGATTGCCTCAGGATGATGTGTTTTTAAAACGCTATCCTCATCAGCTTTCCGGCGGGCAACAACAACGGATTTTATTAGCATTGGCCTTTTTGTTACAGCCTCGCTTAATTGTCTTGGATGAACCGACAACAGCATTGGATGTTACGACCCAAACTTTAGTGCTGAATATTATTCGTAGATTATGTCGCGAATATAATGTCGCAGCAATTTATGTATCACATGATTTGACTGTGGTGAAAGATATTGCAGATCGCGTAATCGTCCTGTATTCAGGCCAGATTGCAGAAGATGCTGCATTAAGCCAGTTATTTGAAACGCCAAAACATCCTTATACCCAAGGTTTACTCAATGCCATCCCCGATGTGTCGATTCGTAAATATTTATCCCCCATCGAAGGACATGCACCCGCACCGAATGACCGTCCAACAGGATGTGCCTTTGCCGCAAGATGTACTTTCGCTAGCGAATTATGTCATCAACAGCAACCGAAATTAACCCTGCTATCTCAAGCATTTGATCCACATTTTGTTGCTTGTCATCATTGGGATGAAGTGGGCGTGATCAATTTTCAAGAGCTTGATCCGCATCTGATTGAATTAAAAACAGATCAACAGGCACTGCTTAAAGTAGAACATATCAATGCTTGGTATGGCCAGCAACAAGCACTTTTCGATGTTTCTTTTCAAATACAGCGTGGAGAATGTTTGGCCTTAGTCGGGGAGTCTGGTTCAGGTAAAACCACACTGTCTAGAGTGATTGCAGGACTGAATGAAAATGCAGAAGGTCAGGTGATTTTAGCAGATGAAGTATTGTCCTTGCAGGGACAAAAACGTCAGTTAACACAACGACATAAACTGCAGTATATCTTTCAAAATCCATATAAAGCCTTGAATCCAGCACATACCATAGGACAGACACTCACTAAAGTGGTTCAGCACTTTTTTGCTACATCTCAGCAAGAAACTCAACAAAAGGTCGTTCAGGTACTTCAACAAGTATCGCTTCCTCCACAGGTTCAAGAACTCTACCCAAGAGATTTATCTGGCGGAGAACGGCAACGTGTAGCGATTGCACGAGCGCTGTTATGTCAGCCTGATGTTTTGATTTGCGACGAAATTACTTCTGCTTTAGATGTGTCAGTACAAGCATCTATTTTAAAACTGTTGCAACAACTGCAAAAGCAAGGCGTAACTTTACTTTTTGTGACCCATAACCTTGGGGTAGTTCGAGCAATTGCTGATCGAGTTGCCGTTTTAAAAAATGGCCATCTGGTGGAATACGGTGAAACCGATCAAGTACTGAGTCATCCGCAACATGCGTATACCAAAACTTTGCTCACACATGCACCCAGCTTATTTAAGACTACAGCACAGCGTATCTGTGCATAAAAAACAAGAGATTTTCCGGAGTTAAAATGAACGATATTCAGCAACACAATTTTTTAGAATTGGGCAGTATAAGACATATTCAAAGTGAACAAGAAGCATTGGATATTGCCAAGGCAGTAGCAAAACAACTGACTGAATTTTCTCAAGATCCTCAATATAACAAAAGTGTTCCTTATGAACAGGCCCGCTTAATTTCGGAAGCAGGTCTGACAGCGATTATTGTTCCTCAACAATTTGGTGGTTTAGGCGCGAGTATTACCACATTGGTCAATGTGGTAAAGATCATTTCATCTGCTGATGGTGGTGTGGGGCAACTTCTACAAATTCATTTCACCATGTTTCGAGGAATTTTAACGGGTTATGAGGATGATATTCGCGATCAATTATTGCGTGATGTATTGAGTGGTAAACGTTTAGGCAATGCACTCGCAGAAGTGGGCGGAAAAGATAAATTTCAGCATAAGACTCGTGTAGAAAGAAATTCACAAGGGCAGTTAATCTTAAATGGCAGTAAATTTTATTCCACAGGCTCTTTATTGGCCGAGTGGATCTCTTTATTTGCAGGCAGTGATGATGGACCTGTTTCGATCTTGATTCATCGTGATACGCATGGGGTAGAACTGCTCGATGATTGGGATGCAATGGGGCAAAACAATAGTGTCAGTGGCACAGTCAATTTTAAAGATGTTGTTGTCGATGAACGCTATGTTGCCAAGCGCAATACTGGTGGTTTAGGGACAGTGCTACGCACAGGTTTAACTTGGCCTCAGATTTTGCATGCAGCTATGGATACAGGTATTGCTAAAGGTGCACTTGAAGGGGGGATTGATTATTTGCAACAGAATGCTCGTCCTTGGGTGGAAAGTGGCGTCGACTCCCCGACACAGGAACCGCATATCATTAAGCAAATTGGTGAGTTTGCAGTTTTGGTCCGTTCAGCAGAAGCACTTTTAGATCGCTCAGCAGCGATTTTTGAGCAGCATTTAACTAATCTGGAAGATGAAGCCTTACAAACTGAATTGATTTTATCTGTGGCTGCCACACGGAGTCAGTCAGACCATGCATCTTTGAAAATTTCCAGTGAAATCTTTGGCTTACTTGGAGCAAGCTCTACTTTGTCAAAATGGAATTTAGATCGTTTCTGGCGTAATGCACGTACGCATACCACACATGATCCGATTCGTTGGCGTTTATATCATGTTGGAAATTATTATTTAAATAATATTCCACCTGGTGAATATAACTCTGTGCTTTTAAAGAAACAGGCTGAAAATGTGACCAAATTTAAGTCATAATTTGAGTTCGACAAAAATATGCTATTCGGAAACCTCATCCACAACTGTTTGAGGCAGTACTTAATCGCATATGTTTTTTCGGTGAGAAGCAGCGCTTTATGCGTTGAGAATAGTCAGAAGCTTTTGTATAGGCGATGCCTTAAATTTTGAAGCTGAAAAAAAAAAGGTTGTCATCACGACAACCTTTTTTTTCGTATTGTTAAGCCACTTGTGCATGAATAGCAATGTCTTGTGCTAGCCATTCACGAACATTGATTTGAGCTGGAATAAACTTCCAGCGATAGAGAAAGTCACTGAGGTCTTGTAAGGCAATAATCGATGTTTCATCAAAATTGGTATTCAGCTTGAGATGTGCATCTGCGCCATAAGCTGCATGGACCCATTGTTCACTGCTATTACATTCTTTAGCCAGATAGCGGTGAGTTTCATCTGCATGCACATGCGCCCATTGTTCAGCTTGTAAAACCGCATCGACGATGGATTGAGCTTGTTGTGGATATTGCGATAGAAAATCTTCATCCACAGTTAGTGTTCGAGGGGTACCATTATTTGAACGTAGGATAGGGTCGGGATGTGAACCAATATCAATAATGGTATGCAGGGCAAAATCATGGGCAATTTGTGCTGCATGTGCGCCTTTTAAAAAGATGGCATCGACATCCCCTTTGATTAAAGCCACAATCTCTGCACTTGCGCTCAGTTTATTACGATTGCTAAAGAAACTCGCATCATTTTCTTCGGTATGATTTTGCTGTTGCGCCACTAATATATCAGCACGCAGACAATCCACCAGTTCCAGATCACTGACCTTAAGATTTACTGTTTTTAATGCATTTTCTAAACCGCGAATGGCTTGAGCACGAGAGAAATCGATGATGGCATCTTGATTCAGTGGGAGCCCAAAGCGCTTACCTTTTAGATCCTCAACCGTCTTAATTTGGGAATCATATCGAGTCAGCAGTAATTGCACTTCATCTGCCCAAGATAAACCGATGACTTTGGTTTTTTGTCCAGAAGCATATGCCCAAATTGCAGGAATACTGCCACCATGCCGAACTGAATTGGCAAGGGTATGGTTAAAATGTGAGTTACGAACCTCTTTTGAGTTCGATTCACGAATTGATTTAATTTCAATTTGTTGCTCAATAAATTTTTCTTTTAGCCAGCCTTTTTGAATCGAGATTCCGAGCCCTGTAGGAACTGGACAGCGTGTATACCAAAGTGTATTCAATGGTTGCGTTTGAAGTGTTGTCATTGTGACATCCTGTTGTGATTTGCATGCTTTAAAGCAATATTGATGCCATTGTTTAACTTATTGATATTTAAAATATATTTTTAATATCTATTTTTATGATGTTGATATATCAAATATTGTTGCAATAACAACAGATAACAAGTACGGATGTTTTAAATCAAACATCTCATCAAACACATTTTTTAAAAAAACAATATAAAACAGTGGATTAAAATATTTATGCCGTTGAAAAATTTGGCATAGATCTCGCAGTGAGCTATAGATCTTTAGTTGTTGTTTTATTTTTATGTTTAAAAATTATCCACTGCTGCGAAGTTTGGCCTTATATCGTTTTATGCCATTTCGCTTTGTATTGACGGCAACATTATTTGTCCTTGCCAATTTTGGCTTAGCACTACAGCAATATTCAATCGGACATGCGATTGATACGCTAAAACACAGCCAACCTGAAAGTTTATTTCAGCATGCTTTTACAGATCCGTTAAATCCGTGGTTTTGGTTTATTCTACTGACGAGTATCGCTTTACTTCGCGCCATTATTCAATATTTAGCGGGTTTAAGTGCCTTGACGATTGGACAGCAATTGTTAAGTATTTTAAGAGAAAGAATCTTTAGCCAGGTCCAGCATTTAGATGTTTCATGGCACTGGAAACACGGATTAGGTGAAGTTTTATCAAGAACCACCCGAGATTCAGATAAATTAAAAGAAGCTTTAATTAATTTTTGGCGACAAGTGTTTGAATCCAGTCTAGTGGTCGCCGCAACAGTCGGATTGTTGTGTTGGTATCATCCTTGGTTGGGGATCGTCCCGCTTATTTTTATTTTTCTAGGCCTAGCTGTGCTGTTTAAACTCACCAATCAGTTGGTGGTGCTGGATCATCAAGTTGCCTATGCCTATGAAAAAGTCAGTGATACTTTGGCTGAAAGCGTCAATGGCATTCGAGTGGTCAAAGCCTTTCAACTTGAGGAAAAGCTCTTACAACGTTTTAATGCTGCGGTTGATAGCTTTATTCGTCATTCTATTCAAACCATTCGCACCAGTGCACAACGCTTACCGATTCCTCAAATGATTATTGCCTGTTCCTACTTATGGGTGATTGGGTTTGGTGGCTACTTAATTGGACAAAATCAATTACAGATTGGGCAATTTGTGGCTGCTGTACTTATGGCAAATTTATTGGTGTTTCGTATTGAAAGTATTGGACAGGTCTTACATATTTTTGCAGATGCACGTTCATCGGCAACTCGAATATGGCAAATGCTAGATGAGAAATCGGCAATTGTAGATGCTGCACATGCTTTGCCACTACAAGGGGATGCTGATGGGGATGAAGGTTTAAATATTCGACTGGAAAATGTCAGTTTTCAGGATCGAAGCACAGAAAAGTATATTTTAAAACAGTGTAATGTTGAATTCCGAGCAGGTGAAATCGTCACCATTGTGGGGAAAACTGGAGCGGGTAAAACCACACTGATGAACTTGCTCAATCGTTTTATCGATCCAACCGCAGGGCAGGTCTGGATTGGTTCAGATCAACGCGGTTGGCTCAATCTTAAAGATCTTAGTTTGGCTAACTTACGTCATATGGTTCAGATTATTCCGCAAGATAATTTCTTTTTCTCAGGAACTTTGGCGGATAACTTAAAAATAGCCAAACAGGATGCGACTGAACAGGAGATGCGAGACGCATTGCATTTGGCTTCAGCATCTGAACTGTTACAGCGACTCGATGCTGGTCTGGAGACACGAATAGGGGACAAGGGAGTCACCTTATCTGGAGGGCAAAAACAACGGATTGCACTGGCACGGTCAATTTTAAAAAACTCGCCAATCTTGGCGCTTGATGATTCAACCAGTGCTTTAGATTCCACTACAGAAAAACAGGTGTTACAGCGTTTATCAGGCTTGGCTGACAATAAAAATCAGCTCAAAAGAACCATCCTGATCAATTCAAATAAACAGACCACGATTTCTTTATCAGATCGCATTATCGTATTAGATCAGGGACAAATTCTTGCTCAAGGGAGCCACACAGAATTGCTCCAGCATTGCGTATTTTATCGGGAGTTGATGGGATTTCAGAAAGCGCAACAGGAGATTCAAGCATGAATACCACGGTTAAAAATTTCCGACCGCTGACGAAAATCTCTGATCTGCAGATCGAAGAAAACTTAGCAAAAACCGCGCTACATCGCGGAATGTTAAAAAAACTCATTCCTTTGCTTTATCCGATTCGTTATTTAATTCTAGCCATGATCTCAGTAGAGATCTTACAAGTGCTGAGCATCTTTGTACGTCCATGGGCAGTCAAGTACATTTTAGATTCTGGATTTCAGCAAGTGGCTGGGAAACTGGTGTTGTATCAGCCAGTACTTTTTATAGCAATTGCTATTCTGGCATTCTGCTGGGTGTGTCGTTTTGGATTAGCGGGTGTATCAAAATACTTGTCTGGAAAAGCGGCCTTAAGCGTTATTAATGATCTAAGACGTTCATTATTTCAACATATTCAAGCTTTAAATATTGGTTATTTTGATCGAACTAAAGCCGGCCGAATTATTTCACGAGCGGATCGTGATGTCGATACTTTAGAACCAGTATTGATACAAGGACCACCTGAACTACTTTCTGCGATTTTACGTTGCGGATTAGCATCTTTGCTTTTGTGGCATATCTATCCCCCATTTTTCTGGTGTTTATTTGCAACGTTGCCGATTTTATTGACAATGACTGCAATATTTAAAAAGTCATCACAACGGCATTGGGGACGGGTTGCCGAAGAACGCAGTCGATTTACTGCACATTTGGTTGAAACGGTAAATGGCGCCAAAATTATTCAGCAATTAAATTATAGTGAAACCAATCAACAGCGCTATCAGCAGCTCTTAAAAGATTTTAATGATTCTATTATTTATGGAAGTAAGCGGACCAGCTGGTTTGCCCCATTTACTGGATTGCTTTCGACAGTGGCAACCGCAGTTTTTATTGTGATTGGAAGTTATGCTTATAGTGAAGGTGTCATCAGTATTGGACAGTTTGCCGAAAGTATTTTTTATGTGTTTTTATTCTTGGCACCTTTACAGGAATTGACCGATTTATTTGAGCGTTATGCCAATGGTGCAGCGTGTGCACAACGGATATTTCTACTTTTAGATACCCAATCTAGCATTCAAGATGCACCACATGCGTTGAAATTAAGGCAACTTAACGGGCATATTCGTTTTCAGTCTGTACATTTTGCTTATACCACCAAAGCTGTTTTACAAAATTTTGATTTAGAGATCGACGCTGGAACGGTGGTTGCGATCGTGGGGCCGACAGGTCATGGTAAAAGCACGATCGTTCAGTTACTGACACGGTTTTATGAGCCTCAGCAGGGGGGGGTTTTCTTAGACCGTTATCCGATACAGGATATCCATCTGGACAGTTTAAGACAAAATGTCAGTATTGTTTTACAGGACAATGTCTTGTTTAGCGGCACAATTTTAGACAATTTACGTTTAATTCAACCCGAAGCTACAGATCAACAACTGATTCAGGCGATTGAAGAACTTGGTGCAGATGATATTCTAGGACAGCTTCCTCATGGTTATTTTACTGAAGTTGGAACACTCGGAAAAAATTTAAGTCATGGGCAACGCCAACTTGTTTGTCTCGCACGTGCATATTTGGCTGATCCTAAAATTTTAATTTTAGATGAAGCGACCTCTGCGATTGATATTTATACGGAACAGAAAATCCAATATGCCCTTCGACGCTTATGTAAAAATAGAACCTGTATTGTGATCGCACATCGCTTAAGTACCATTCAAGAAGCAGACAAAATTGTGGTGATTGAGAATGGGGCTGTAGTGGAACAAGGTTCTCATGAACAACTGATTCAACAGCAACAATCTTACTATCAGTTGTATCAATCTTATTTACACAATCAACTTGTATAAGCTTATGCGCCACTAGCAAATCTGTGGTTTTATAAACATTTTTTCGAATCATTGTTTAAATATAAACAATGATTTTTTTATTTTTAATGACAAGTTTTTGATATTCAATAATAAAAATTTTGGCATTGGCTTTGCTATATCGGTGCAGATCGTTAAGGAAGCTTATATGCGTACATATTTTTCTCAATTCATTCTTCATTCTTCTGTTTTTGCGTTCAGTACACTTACCGCCTCAATCACTTTGGCAAATGAACAAAGGCGTGTATCAGAAAAAGAGGATGTCGTGACATTGCAATCAGTTGTTGTAACGGGTTCTCGGCGAGCTATCAATAGTGCTTTAGAGGCTCCTGCTCCAGTAGACATTGTGACAGCCAAAGAACTACAAGAAACAGGGGCAGGTGATCTTGCAGCTGCATTAACACGCTTATCGCCGTCAGTGAGTTTACCAACATCACCTGCGGGTGGTTTCGGTGCATCGGTGCCGCCGAGTATTGCATTGCGAGGTTTATCTGCAGATCAAACCTTAATTTTGATCAATGGTAAACGTCGCCATACAGCGGCTTACTTCACTCGACAAGCGTATGCTGGGGGGAGAGGTGCTGCGGTAACAGATTTAAGCCTAATCCCGATTAGTGCCATTGAACGTATAGAGATTTTACGAGATGGTGCCGCAGCTCAATATGGTTCTGACGCGATCGCGGGCGTGGTTAACATTATATTGAAATCACGTGATCATGGTGGTGGCGTGAGTTATCAAACTGGAGGCTATACACAAGGGGATGGTGAACAGCATAAAATCAATCTTTGGAAAGGCTTTGAATTACCCAATGATGGTGCTTTAACTGTTGCCGTAGATTTAGGAAAGCGTGAAGCTGCAAGTAATACTGCACCAGATACGCGAACATTTTATGATGGTTCAACCCAAGCCCAATATACCGAGCAGAACACACCATTTAGAACTTGGAAATTTGGTTCTCCTGAACAAAAAGACCAAATCAATATCACTGCGAATTTAGATTTACCTTTAACTGATGAAATTGCCTTGTATGGTTTTAGTAGTTATGGGCATCGTAAGACCATCGGGGAAAATTTTTATGAACCTCCAACCACCAAAACAGTACTGAATCAATCCAGTTATTTTAAGCAACGTTATCCTGATGGACGCTCACCTTTGAGTTTAGTCAGTGTGGATGATTTTGCGACCACGTTT
Organism: Acinetobacter sp. CE-15; assembly: GCF_051059255.1. Classification (NCBI taxonomy): domain Bacteria; kingdom Pseudomonadati; phylum Pseudomonadota; class Gammaproteobacteria; order Moraxellales; family Moraxellaceae; genus Acinetobacter; species Acinetobacter sp. CE-15. The sequence continues at coordinate 1,191,367 of NZ_CP192737.1, forward strand.
GGGGTTAAACAAGGCAACCAGACTTCAGGAAAATATGACCTGTATGCCACTTATGGACAAAACAAGGTCAGTACTGAACAAGGCAATGGTATTAACCCAAGTTATGGTGCAGATTCACCCTCTCATTATGATTTAGGGGAAAACATTTTTGCCCAACTCAATACAGGACTGGACTATAGTCGTGATTTTGCAATTGATGGTTTAGCCAGTCCATTGACTGTTTCGACGGGAGCGCTATACCGTTGGGAACAATATAAACAAAATGCAGGCGACCCCATTGCCTATACCCGTGGACCCTATTTTAATCCAAGTACGGCTTTAGGTACGGGTATCCCAGGTATATACGCGGGTATTACAGATCAAGACCAACGCAAAATTAGTCGAGATGTGTACGGCATTTATTTGGATCTCGAAGCCGATATTGTAAAAGATTTAAATGTTGGTGCTGCTATTCGAACAGAAAAATATTCAGACTTTGGTTCGACAACCAACGGCAAACTCTTTGCCAAATATGATATTTCTCCGCAGTTGACCCTTCGTGGATCTGTCAATACAGGTTATCGCGCACCGTCATTAGCCCAGCAAGGATACTCCGCTTATAGTGTACAAACGGTGCAAACTCCGACAGGTTGGCAAGATGTACAGCAAAGGACTTTAGTTGCGGGAAGTGAAGCGGCTTTACTGATTGGTGGAACTTCACTTAAGCCTGAGAAATCGACCAATTATTCTTTAGGTTTGGTACTCAAACCATTTATCAATACCTCTGCAACTTTAGATCTTTATCAAATCGATATTCGAAATCGTATTTTACTTTCTGACAATATTACTGGCAGCGTGATCAATAATGCTTTTGCAAATACGCCGTATGCAAATATTGCCAATGTGGCGTTTTTTAATAATTTATTAGATACGCAAACACGTGGTTTGGAGTTCGCGTTAAAACATGATCTTGATCTTGAACAATATGGCAAGTTAAAGCTGAATTTAGGTTTGGCTTATCATAAAAATAAAATCACTGACAGCCGAGACTCAATCACTGCAAAAGGTGAGCGAATTCCAGTCTCCAGTATTGCTGGTCGAAATACTCAAAGCCTAATTGAATCTACAGCGCCAAAAACCAAATTAGCATTGGGGGCACTTTGGTCAAATCAAGCGTGGAGTATCAATGCCGCAGTCCGTCGTTATGATAAATGGACTACTTTAAATAATACCAATACTTCATTGGATCAGACCTTTGATCCGCAATGGATTGCTGATTTGGACTTTGGCTACAAAGCAGATGCGTGGGTAAAAGGGCTAAAATTCAATCTGGGCGCAAATAATTTATTTAACAGTTACCCAGACAAAGCTAAAGACTCATCTGTAGGGAACATCGTCAAATACAGTTTTAATGCGCCAGAAGGTGCCTTTGGAACGTATTTATATGGCCGTGTAAGTTACGACTTTTAAATTAAAAAATAAATTTTTTAAAACAGTTTTTAAATAGGTTTCAAGGTCATGAAAATGCAAAATACTTTTATATCTAATGTGGTTAAATCCGTTTTTGTCGCAAGCATACTAACGTCTGCTGGAATGGCAAATGCCCAGCAAGCCCCTCAGCCTGAAGATCGTTATGGGGATGGACGTGTTTCAGCATTTTATACATGGAAAGCTGCGATTCCAGAACAAGCTGGAAAACTCTTAAAGACAGAGGACATCAGCAACCCTTATATCCGTTTGGACAATGATAGTACGGCCATTCGTATTTTATATAGTTCAACAAGTGGGCGGGATAGTAAGACTCCCATTGTGGTTTCTGGGACAGTACATCTTCCTAAAGGTACGCCACCGAAAGAAGGTTGGCCTGTTGTGTTATGGGCACATGGTACGGTTGGTCTAGCAGATGCCTGCGCACCTTCTTGGAATGGACGATCTTATCGAGATGTACAATATTTAAACCGATGGTTAAAAGAAGGATTCGCTGTAGTAGCAACTGACTATGAAGGACTTGGTGTGGCTGGCCCGCACTTGCTGATCAATAATCCAATGCTTGCTTATAGTATTTTAGACAGCGGTCGAGCTGCGCTTAAAACGAAATTACCTCTAGCAAATCGTTTTGTTATTGTGGGGCAATCTCAAGGTGGGGCGGGGGCTGTTTCAGCTTCAGCTTATTCAGCAACCTATGCACCAGAGTTAAATATTAAAGGATCTATTGGCACAGGGGTGATTTATCAGGACCCAGAGGCAACAGCTGAAAAGAATCAGTTAAAGTTAAATCCTTATGAAGTCAGTCCATCCTTAGCATATGGTATTTATAGTTTTTTAGTGACGCAAAGCTTATTTCCTGAAATCAAAACTGAAGATATTTTTACCGCTGAAGCAGTGCCTTTGGTGGAACAAGCAAGAAATGCCTGTTTGACCAGTTTTATGGGAGATATTCAAACAGCAGGACTTTCACCTGCGCAAGCCTATAAGGCGAATCCACCATCGATCTATAAAAAATTACAGGAAAAACAATCCAATGATTATGGTTATTACCCGACCTTAAAAATCAATCATCCATTATTTATTGGCACTGGGGCAAATGATCGTACACCAGATGCACGTAATCAAATGAAGTTGGTGGCGGATGCATGTAAGGCAGGTACAGTCGTTGAAGGGCATTTGTATCATGGATTGGGACATAGTGAGACAGTGAATGCTTCCCTACAAGATTCTGTTCCATTTGCCAAAAAGGTGATTGCAGGGGAGAAGATTCAGTCCATTTGCAAACCAGATTTACAATAGAAAATCAGAAGAAAATAACCATCCCTCATAATGATGCTCATGGTTATGACAAGACCTTAAATTAGCAAGCAATAAAAACCGCTCATTCAATCCGATTAAATGAGCGGTTTTTATTTAGCTTGAGGACTTAGGCAATCTGTTTGTTTCGCTTGGCCGCCTCAGCTCGTACCGCAGGAATAATATAACGACCATAGTCCACAGTATCGTAAATTGGATCATAACCACGATTTAAAAAGGTGGTGACGCCCAGATCTACATAATCAAGTAATGCGGAAATAATCGTATCAGGCGTTCCGACAAGGGCGGTGGTATCACCATAGGCCCCAACTGCGCTTGCAGTTGGCATCCATAAGGCTCGGTCATGGCGATCACCTTGTTGTGCTGCTGCCAGTAACCGTTGTGAACCTACGCCTTTAATTTTATGTCCCGAAAGTGAGCCATTATTTTGGAACGTTGGATTTTGCTGAATATCAGCTAAAATTTGTTGTGCACGTTGCCATGCGAGTTGTTCTGTTGGCCCAATAATAAGACGTACTGATAAACTGACCTGCGGCTGTGGTTTATTGGCTGCTTCTGCTGCCTTTTTAAGTTTATTTATCTGTTCTTTCACGCCCGCTAAAGGCTCACCCCAAAGCGAATAAAGATCTGCATGACGCACAGCGATATCGTAGGCAATATCCGAAGAACCACCGAATGAAATCGGAATAGAAGTTCCATTGACCGGTTTTAAAGGGCAGAAAGCATTTTCCAGTTTAAAGTATTTGCCTTCATAGTGAATCGGTTGCTCACTTTTCCAAAGCTTTTGGATGATATCTAGATATTCACCCGTGCGTTCATAACGTTGAATTTTATCAACAATATCATCACCTTCTTGCGGTTCAGCGGTAATTCCCGTAATGGCATGTAAACGAATGCGTCCTCCGCCAGTGGTATGGTCTAGTGTGGCAAAGGAACGTGCAGCCAGATTAGGCGTCATCAGCGCAGGGCGATGTGCAATCATAAATCCAAGTCGTTCAGTCTGTTGTGCCAGATAAGCTGCGATTTGGGTACTATCAGGGCTACTTGGTCCATTGGCGATTAAAACTTTATCAAAGCCTGCATATTCATGTGCACGAGCATGATAACGTAAATATTCGAGATCAATTTTATGACCAATTCGGGTTCCTTTGGTTTCAGACCATTGATTTGGAAAAACCATACCCACAAACTCTATGCTCATCATTTAACCCATGCTGTAAATTTTAAATAAAAGAGCAAAATAGATGCCAAATAGTGAGGGGAGATAAAATATATAATTTTTTCAAAAATATTATTGTAAGCTGTTTATATATGATCAATTGACAGACATATTGTTTAAAAAGCAACATTGCATAAAAATAGAAATATATTGATTATAAATGCATAAGCAAAAACGCCTATTAAATCATTCAATATATAAATTTAGGATTAAATATCTGTAATTATTATTTATCAGCTTTGTAATAGAATTGTACTATTCTATTTTAATATCCTCCTCAGCTATTTAAAGGGTTAATTATGAAATCCTATTTGGATAATGATTATAAAGTAATTACCTTGCCTGATAATGGTGTGCCAATTAAGCCAATAAGAGCAAAAGCGATTATATTTTCTGATCAAAACTCTCGTAAGCTATTAAGCCAAGTTGAAACCATTGCACCAAGTTCTGCCAGTGTGATCATCCAAGGTGAATCAGGTACAGGTAAAGAATTAATCGCACGTGAAATTCATTTGAAAAGTGATCGCCAAAATAAGCCGTTTCTTGCTGTCAATTGTGGTGCTTTAGTTGAAACACTTGCAGAATCTGAATTGTTTGGTTATGAAGCAGGCGCATTTACGGGTGCGCATAAGACACGCCCTGGTATTTTTGAAACAGCCGACGGCGGAACTTTGTTCTTGGATGAAGTGGGTGAGTTGCCGTTGTCTTTGCAAGTAAAACTGTTACGTGTATTGCAAGAAAAGGAAGTTGTTCGGGTCGGTGGACGTAAACCGATCCCGATTAATGTACGCATCTTGTCTGGTACACATGTTGATTTGCGTAAAGCTGTCGCGGAAAATAAATTCCGTTTAGATTTATACTATCGCCTAAATGTGGTTGTGCTAAATATTTTACCATTGCGAGAGCGTAAGGGTGACATTTTGCCTTTGGTGGATTTTTTCTTAAACTCCTATTCACAAAAGATGATTACGCCAAAACCCAACATTAGTGATCGCGCCAGAAATGCACTGCTCAACTATAGTTGGCCGGGAAATATCCGTGAGCTTGAAAATAATATCCATTATGCACTGCTCATCAGTGGTGGCAAAACTATTGATATTGAACATTTAAGGTTTTCAGAGGAGGGTGGCTCAAGCGTTTTACCAGATAATGATTTGATTCAAGAGTTTGAGGATGTACTCAAGCGTTTATTTCAAGAATATGATGGTGAAGCATGGCACATCATTGAAGATAAAATCGTCAATACCGCCTTTTCAAGTTGCTGGAATAATCAGGTTAAGACTGCAAAAATGTTAGGACTGTCGCGCAATGTTTTACGTAATTTGTTATCAAGATATAATTTATTACCAAATAAAAATGAAATTGTTTAATTGGGCTGTGCAATAGAAACATCCATTTTACCCATGGATGTTTTATTTTGGGCTGGTCATTTTTGTGATCCATAAACCAAGTTCAAACAAAAGCCACATTGGTACTGCCAGTGCAAGCATGCTAAAAATATCAGGGGGGGTAATAAACATTGCGATAAAGAAAAACAAAACAATGATGTGTTTACGGTATTGTTCCAATTGTTGAATAGAAAGAATGCCAATAAAAATAAGAATATAAGTGAGTACAGGGATTTGAAAGGCGACACCAAAAGCCAGAAAAAGCTTGAGACAGAAATCAAGATAACTGTTGATATCAGTCATCGGTAAAACATTATCTGGTGAAGCTAAGACAAAGAAGTTTAATGCCAAAGGCAGAATCAAATAATAGGCAAATAATAGGCCAAGATAAAATAAACCGATGCTGGAGAGCACAAGCGCCACGCCAAATTTTCTTTCACTTTGATATAGAGCAGGTGCAATAAAGCGCCAGAACTGATAAAGAATAAAGGGAATCGCCAATAAAATTGCAAAGTAAATATTGAGTTTAAAGGGCGCTAAAAATGTACTCATCACATCTGTAGCTATCATGGTTGAATTTTTAGGCAATCGGGATATTAAGGGTTGAGCCAAAAAATGATAATTGTGTTGTGCAAGGGGCAATAAGAGTAAAAAAATAGTTAAGACTGTAGCAATGCTATAGATCAAACGCTTTCTAAGCTCTTTTAAATGTTCGCTATATTTCATTTCAGTGAGTGTTTCACTGAGTATTTGTTCGGTCATGCAGCTTGATCCTCACGCAAGATATTGGATGATGTTGTGTAAATTAAAAAGGGTACTTTTAATTCACGCGCAGAGATTTGATAAACATAATCATGTGTGGGATAAGGGGGCGCTTGATGTGCTATAGCAACAGCGCTATGTACACTTTGGATTTCGTGTTGCATTTGTGCAAGCTGCTGTTTGAGCAGCTCTTCGTTTTGTTTTATTTTGAGCAGCTCTTCTTGCATGATCCTTTTTAGTTCAAGCAATTCCAGTTCATTTTCTAACTCTAGCTGGATTTTGTTAAGGTTATTTTTAAGGGCTCTGTATTTAAGTAATCCCACCCTTAATGTTTGAGGGAGCTTTTCAGGTCCCAATATAATCAGTGCAATAACAGCAAAAGCCAAGAGTTCACCAAAACTGATATTGAACATAATGATTTGGTACTCACCGGTTAGTGTTTTTTTCTTTATTTAAATCGAGATGATGAATTTCTTTAGGCTGATTTGTTTCAGACAGTTTTTGATCATCAGAATGAACCGAGTCTTTAAAATCTTTAATTGCACCACCTAAATCCTTACCTAAGTTTTTAAGTTTTGATGTACCAAATAATAAAATAACGATCACGGCAAATAATAATATATGCCAAATTGATAAACCCATTTCATATTTCCTTAATAATTTAAAACTTGTTGATATAAATATCATGCTTGAATATATTTTCTAAATAATATTTATATCGATGAATATTCGATTTCATTATGCGCTATGGTCCAGCATATTGAGTGCTTGATTACGATAGTTAAATAATAATTCGCTGTCTTTATGTCTTGGATGGGTCAAAGGAACTTGAATGATTTGTTTAATTTTTCCTGGTCGAGCAGACATTACGATCACGCGATCACCCAGATAAACCGCTTCTTCTATATCATGTGTAACTAGAATCATGGTGATCTTTTGATCTTGCCAAATACGTTGTAATTCAGTTTGCAGATGGCTACGTGTAATTGCATCTAAAGCACCAAAGGGTTCATCTAAAAGTAAAATATCAGGCTGATTAACCAAGCCTCGTGCAATCGCTACCCGCTGCGCCATACCACCCGATAGCTCATGTGGATAAGCATTTTCAAAACCTTTTAAACCCACCATTGTAAGATGTTCTGCCACACGGGCATTTTTTTCGGCACGGCTTAAGTCGGTTTCTTCGAGTGCTAAATGAATATTTTCGGAAACACTGAGCCAAGGCAATAGACGGTGCTCCTGAAAAATTAAACCTCGTTTTAAATCTGTCCCTTGTATTGGTGTTTGATTCAGTAAAATCTCACCTTGATAGTCTTTATCTAATCCTGCAATTAAGCGCAACAAGGTCGATTTACCACAGCCACTGCTTCCGACAATAGAAATAAATTCTCCTTGTTGAATATCGAGATGAATACCATCTAATACGGTGAAAGTTTGTTGATCTCGATAAAATGATTTATTGAGTTTTTTAATCGAGAGTAAGGAAAAGCTCATATCAATATCCTGATGAGATGGATGATTCAGTTAAACACGCCATTGCAGTAGTCGTTTAGAAATCAAGTGAATGCAAAGCGTCATGCCAATACCGCTGAGGGTGACCGTAATTGCACACACCAACAAAATATCCATTTCGGCATTGATTTCAGCTTTCATCATTAAATTGCCTAAGCCTGCACCAGCATTGAATAACAGCTCACTGGCAGTTGTGGTAATCCATGTAAAAGGCACCGCTAAATTCAACCCCGTTAAAATATATGGGAGAGCTTGAGGGAAACGGATTTTTTTAAATTCCTGCCAAAAAGATAATTTGTAAATACGAGCGACTTCACTGTATTTCTGGTCATAATGACTTAGCCCTTGAAAGCTGTTAATCACCATCGGGAAAAAAGAAGCAAGCGCAATAATAAAGATTTTTGCCTGCTCACCATTGCCAAACCACAGTGCAATCAATGGGGTTAAACCAAGTAAGGGTACTTGGCGAATGCTATTAAATAATGGTGAAACCAAGGCATTTAAAATTTTTGAATAGGCAAGTAAGGCACCGAGTAGTAGCCCTGTTGTCGAGCCAAGTAAAAACCCCAGTCCAGCTTTTTTAAGACTTCCCCATGTGTTTAACCATAATTCACCTGTTTCAAGCAGCTGAATAAAAGCAAAATACACCTTCTGTAAAGGCACAAATGCATAGGCATGACTGGCACCTAAACTTGAATTGTATTGCCATAAAGCCAGTAAAAGGAACGGGAGCAGCAGACCTTTGATCAAGATCAATGGTTGCGCAAAAGCACTTTTTAAGTTCAGTGGATGCTGTGACATTATTTCCCCCTTGAACTCAATGCAGGTGATACAAGATATTGTTCGAGCTGACGTAAAGTTTTATCTAAAGCAAAACCAATGATTCCTGTAATAAAAACTCCGACCATGACAACGTCTAAACGTAACATTTGCCGTCCGAGTTCCATCATTTGACCAATGCCAGTGCCTGCAGCAAGTAATTCAACGGCCACCAAAATCAGCCAAGCACGACCTAGAGCAATCCGCAGTCCACCGATTAATGGTGGGAGGATGCAAGGGATGATGATGTATCTCAACCATGCAGGAGTTTTTAGTTTGTAGATCTGGCTCAATTCAATATATTTTTTAGGAATATTTCGAACAGCATCCGCTGTTGTGAGTGCGATTGGAAAAAAACAGGCTTTAATAATCAGTAAAATTTTAAATAGTTCACCAATGCCAAAAACCAAAATAAAAATAGGAATAAGCACAAAGATTGGAATTTGATAAAGGATATTGAACAAAATATAGGTGTAATGACGGAAAGAGCTGAGTGATGCATAGGCAATACCAAACAAAATCGCACAGGTGGCCGCAATTGAAAAACCCATCAGCAGTCGAGAAAGGCTATCTTTTAAATGCAGTTGTAGTTCACCACTTTGCAACAAGGCAAGAAATGTCTGCCATACCGTTATAGGTGGCACTAAAATTTGGGTTGGAAAAATCTGTAAATAGCTAATCAATTGCCAAACCAGTAACGCCAAGATGGGTGAAAGGAATGAGAGCAAGCGATAGACCTGTTCAGAAGACAGTCGCCTCCATAATGGCGCTTTGATCGCCACGATTTTTTTTTCGATAAGCGGATTTACGAGGATTTTCATGACCTAGTTTCCTTGCTTATGTTGAATATCAAGTGTTTGTAAATTTTGAATGGCTTGACTGGTAAACTGAGCATTGAGCAATTCTTCAGCTTTGATTGGCGTTTGAATCAATTGGTTTTTTACAGCATGGTCGATGACTTTTGCATAATGCTGTTTAAGAAAATCCACTTGGTACTCAGGTGACCAATCTTGTTGCCAGTTACTGCTGGTATTTTGACTTTCGCGTTGAATCACACTTAGAGGCTGACCAAATTTGGTTTGGCTTTGTTGGAATTCATCTTGATGCTGTGAAATCCACTGCATTGCCCGTACTGTCGCATCAGCAAGTAGTTGGGTTGTGTCTGGATGTTGATCCAGATAAGTCTTGCGTCCCCATAGTTCAGCACGCATTTTCCAGTCAGCGGGTAGACTTTGCGATGACCAAATAATTTTGCCAAGATGGCGATCTTGTAAAGTGAGCGCATCACTTAAGGTAAAAAATGCATCGACGCTTTTAGCGGATAAAGCAGCAGCTCCCGCCTGTGGATTGAGATTGATGATTTGAAAATCTTTAAGCTTTAAACCTTTGCTCTGTATCAATTGAGCAAAATTAATTTCCCAAGGACGACCACGATGTAAGGCAATCTTTTTACCTTTGAGGTCCTCAATGGTTTTGATGGGTGAATCCGCTGGAACCACCAAATAAACATTATTACCGACTCCGCCAGGGACGACAATTTGTGTTCTAACACCAGTGGCATTGAGTACTACCGCAGGAAGATTGCCATAAAAAGCAAAATCAATTTTATTGTTGATAAAGCTTTCATTGACTAAGGTGGCCACAGCCGCAGTGGTTACAGGTTCCCACTTTAATTCAATATTTTTCTGCTTTAATGCTTTTAGAAAAATGGGGTCCTGTGCAATAAGTTGTGGTACACCAATAAAGTCCAGACCGCCAGAAGTTCCATTGGCCACAACCGCAATACGAAGCTGTTGTTGACTGGTTTTACTTTGGTTTGGATCTTCGGTTTTGTGTACGCCACAAGCAACCAATCCTAAAAGACTAAAACTTAAAAAAAGACCAGAAAAAATACGCATATCATCATAAAAATCTAGAAATATAAGGGGATAGAGCAAGAACCAAGCCAAAATAATTATTTTATATAAATCAGTTTGTTATGTTTTTATGATTGGTGTTATTTGAATGGATCAAACAGGTTATGTTGTGAAACCGACAGTATTGGATGGATAAGTGTTGAAATTTCAACACCATGTTTAGGTGGGTTTTTATAATATTTAGATAAAACAACAATATAGATGAATTCAATATTGAATAAAAAACGGCATGGTTTCTGCTCATGAGTTGTATCACTCACGATAGCGTGTAAAACCTTTAAATTATTGAGAAGTATTATGTCTGTTGAATTTTTATGGAGAATCCCTGTGCATGGGGATGGTCGTCGAGCACATCAGTTACATACACGAGGTGAATGGAACCAGCTGAGCCCAGCAGTACAATCCCCTCAACGTGTGGCACCTCAACATCAAGATGAATTGTTTGCCTACTATGATTATGTACAACAGGTAGCAAAAGCCGCAGATATCGTGGGTTTTCACGGCGCATTGATTCCTGCTTTTCCACATACTGAAGAACCGTGGGTACTGGCATCGGCATTGGCAAGAGAAACCAAAAGACTCCGACTATTGATTGCGATTCAACCTTGGTTTATCCATCCTGCATACGCAAGCCAAATGGCAGCAAGTTTGCAGCGTCTCAGTCAGGGACGGGTTGAATGGAACGTGATCTCAGGTGGCGGTGGGGCACAGCAACGTGCCTATGGTGATTTTATTGAACATGATCAGCGCTATGCGCGAACCAATGAATTTTTAGAGTATGTAAAAGGGTATTCGCATCAGGCACCTTTTGACTATGATGGAAAGTTTTTCCACGTTGAACAAGGTGGTTTGAAATACCCAATGAATCAATATGACGTTCCTCGTTTGTGGTTAGCGGGAGCAAGTCCAGCGGCACTGCAAGTTGCAGGTCGGCATGCCGATATCCATTTAACCTGGGGGGAACCTGTTGAACAGCAGAAAAAAGTGATTGAACAGGCGCGATCCTTCCTTGCACAAAATACCCCAGACCATAAGCTAAAGTTTGGTATGCGTATTGATATTTTGGCACGCCCCACACAGGAACAAGCGTTTCAAGAGCTTAAACAGATGTATGAAACCATCGCTGTTGATGGCAATGCATTTGAACGTAAAGATACTGAGTCGGTTGGTGCAAAACGTCAGCAGGCCTTAGCACAAGGCAATCGTTTTGAAGACTTATTTGTCAGTCCAAATGTTTGGGCTGGTATGTCAAATGTAAGGGGTGGTCCAAACTGTATTTTAGTGGGGAGTTATGAACAAGTGGCACAGCGCTTACAAGAATATATCGACATTGGCGTTGGGCATTTTATTCTCGCCAGTAACCCACATTTGGAAGAAGCGTATCGGGTTGCTGAAGAAGTCTTACCCTTGGTTGGATATAAATTAAAATAATAAGTTTAGATCCCTTTGAGATATCAGAGGGATCTTGTTGTTTCAACAGCATAGAACTGTCTTAAAACCAACAGCTTTGCTGAAAAATCAAAGAGTGTTTTTAATTAAATTTATAAAAATTAGTAGCTTATATTGTTGGCATGACTTGTGCAATTTTCAATACAGTATTTTATTTTTTAGTTTAAATTGCCATGAGTGAACGAATATTTAATCCCCATCAGCGGGCGTTGCTATTTGGGCAATATGCATCTGCTTCAACTGCAACTGGCATATCAGACCCATTTACACGACATCGTTTGGATGTGAGTCAATCACCTCCAGCAAAATTGAATAAATTGTGGATCGCGATCATTGCGGTTGCTGCAGCACATTTGGGTATTTGGTATATCGCAAAACAATTACCGACACCAGCTTTGGACATTGCAAAGCCAGAACCCGTGGTGATTGAAATTGTCAAACCAGTGGAACCACCTAAAGTCATTGAACCTAAAATTCCACCAGTGACGCAAAAACCCAAAATTCCGCCTGTGGTCGAAAAACCAAAACCGATTGCGAAACCTATCGAACAGCCGAAACCTGTTCAAAAAACTGTGGAGCAAGCCAAACCGATTGTAAAACCCATTGCACAAGACACAGTTCAAAAAACTGAGGAACCTGTTGTAAGCAAAAAACTGAGCGCTGAACCTGCTCCAAAAACAGCAGAACCAGTGAAGCCTACTGATGACAATTTACCTGTGACAGAAGCCAAGGGTTATGCAGGTTATCTAAGCAACCCCGCAGCAGAGTACCCAGAACAGGCCTTAGAACGTGGTTGGGAAGGCTCGGTGATTTTAAGGGTCAAAGTATTGCCAAACGGTAGCCCAGATAGCGTAACAGTCAAACAAAGTAGCGGCAAAAAACTTTTAGACAGCGCGGCTGTAAGAACAGTAAAGCAATGGAAATTTTCACCGGCCTTAAAAGGTAAAACACCTGTCGAAGGTTGGGTTGATGTTCCAATTCATTATCAATTACCGAAATAAACTATTTTAAATTAAGAGGATATCTACATGACAGACATAAATTCATTGATCCATGACGGCACAATCTGGTTATTGGTTGCTTTCTCCATCGTCACATGGGTGTTGATCGTGGTTAAAGTGGTACAGACACAGAAAGCCAGCAAGCAAAGTAAGGTCTTTGTCGAAGCCTTTTGGAAAGCCAAAAATTTGCCTGAGGCAGTGACTCAATCACAACAAGGTGAAGGCCCTACAGCCCGTGTTGCAAATGCCGGTTTTCAAACCTTGATTGAGGCAGATGAGAAGACTCATCAAGATTTGCAAAACAGTTGGAGTCGTCAGGATCTATTAGAGCGTCATTTACGCAAGCAAATTTTAACTGAACGTCGTCAATTGGAAAAAGGTTCTGCATTATTGGCTTCGATTGGCAATAACGCACCGTTCATTGGACTATTTGGAACAGTGTTTGGGATTATTCATGCTTTACAGGCCATTGCACATTCAGGTAATGCAAGTATGGATGTGGTTGCAGGGCCAATTGGTGAGGCATTGATTGCTACAGGTATTGGTATTGCTGTGGCGGTACCCGCTGTGTTGGCTTATAACTATTTCATACGTAAAGTTAAAACCATCGGTGCAGACCTCGATGATTTTGCTACTGATTTTGTCAGTTTAAATCAAAAAGCGGGCTTTCAGTTACCTGTCGCTAAGCCAAAAAATACCACTGGAAATACTGTAGTCAATCATGATGCATCCAGTAAAGAAGTCAAAGAAAAAGGAGTGTTTGCATAATGGCCGTTTCAACCTCCCAAGAAGATGATGTGGTGAGTGAAATTAACATTACGCCATTGGTTGATGTAATGCTGGTTTTACTCATCGTGTTTATCGTTACAGCGCCTCTGTTAACCAATACCGTGAAAGTAAATTTACCCAAGGCTGCACCGACGCAGTCAACGGATCAGAATAAAGCGGTTGTCATTAGTGTTAATCCGCAAGGAGAAATCTTCCTTGACAAGGATAAAGTAACTTTGGCAAGTTTTGAAAAAGAGATTCAGTCACGTAAAAACAGTAACCCTAAATTGGCTTTGAATTTAAATGCCGATGAGACTATTCCTTATGGAACAGTTGCAAAATTACTTGCCAGTATTGAGCGAGTAGGGGTAGAAAAATTATCTGTGATTACCGTACCCAAGTAGTCTTTGGATGCTGAATGAAATAGCTGCTACGGCAGCTTTTTTAGTGCCTAAAAATATGAGTAGTTAAAATAAAAACAGCGTTCAAATTTTATTGCTTTGTATAAGCATGATTTATATAAGCCTGATTTTTATAAACTGAATGTGTCTAAAATGAATGTGTTATTCACGATTTTGATCAGCAACATAAAGGTCGTTGTGTTGGGCAGCAATAGACGGGATGTACCATCAGAGCCCCATACTGTATTGACTTTTCGTCCTTGAAAAGTCACAAGATCGCTGACTACAGCAGATGCTTGCTGGTGTTAAGGCTCTGCAAATTTTATTTTAGGCTTGATTGTTCCATAATTTCTCAAAACGCCACGTTGGGAAAATAGTGTTTTCTGCCGCTAATCCTCCGATCTGTTTCGATGCAGCATCTATGCTATGGCTAAAACCCCAAATCAGCATTCCACCGCGTTCATGTTGAATTTTTTGTGCCTGAGCCAAATACACTTTACGCTTGGCTAAATCGGGTTCAGCCAGTGCTTTATAAAACAGCTCACTATATTCTGGGTCTTTAAAGTTGACACGATTGGTTGTTGAAATTGGCGCATCATTCACTACAGCAGTGGATAAATACGGCGTACCCACGTTGGTTGCATTACTGGAGAATTGCCATTTACTCCGATCAGGTCCATTAAATGTGGCTAAATCAACTTGTTTGACCCGAATACTGACATTGGCTTTCTTTGCTTGTTCTGCAAATATTAGGGCAGGTTGGGCGTTGCCAACGGGGGTAATCAGTTCAACGCTTAAGCCATTTTTAAAACCCGCTTGAGCCAATAAGTTCTTGGCTTTCGTAATGTCTTGTTGACGTTGTGGCAAATTTAGAAATGCTGGATCCTGTGGCGAATATAAATCATTGGCGATGCGTCCCTGACCGTTTAAACCCCGTTGTATCAGCTCTTGACGATCGGCGATTAAACGAAATGCTTGGCGGACTTTGGGATCATTAAATGGTGCCTGTTGAGTATTAAAGTCAAAACTATTGTGGGTATTGGTTTGAGAACGAACCGTTTGAATATGTTTTGCTTGCTCTAAAATTTTAATGTATTCAGGTGAAATCGCATTTGCAAGATCAATTTGTCCTGCCAATAATGCATTTAGTCGAGAAACTTGATCTTTAAAGTCAATGACTTCAAAACGATCTGCATAAGGCCGATCTGCTTTAAAATAGTTTTCAAACCGAGTAAAGACTGAACGTTGACCGGGGATAAATTCTTTGACTTTATAAGGACCTGCGCCCACAGGGTTATGAATGGGATCAAAATCAGTGGGGACAATACCGCCAAAATTGACCCAAGTTTCAGGCAGCGCCACAAAGCCAGCAATTGAACTAATAAAAGGAATGCGTACTGTATATTGATCTAATTTTTGGATACGATCACGATCAATCCATTGCACAAGATTTCGAAAAGGTGAGGCAAGCTTTGGATCTGTTAATCGTTGCAATGAAAAAATGACATCATCTGCGCTGACGGTTTTACCATGATGAAACTCTAAACCTTTACGCAGTCGTATGGTCCATTCGCTGGCATTATGATTAGGTTCTGCAAATTCAGCCAAAGCAAGACGAGGAAGCATGTTTTCGTCCCATTCCCAGAGCTTATTATAAATCGCAAATCCACGGGTAATCCCACTTCCTGATGCTGAAAGGTGAGGGTCAAGGCTACCTGATTGTTGTCCACCAATCAGCCCTAATCGAATTGTTCCACCATGCTTAGGGGTACTGGAAAGTGAACTTTGGGAGTCAGCGCTAGGTTGTGGAGATTGTCCACAAGCAGATAAACCACTGATTAAAGAAACGCCACCTAGTGCAGTTAGACTTTGGGTTAAAAATTTTCGACGTGAGAGTAACAAGGTTTCATGTGTCATTAAAAATACTCAGTTAGAACTTATCCAGAGGAGATTGCACAATGAATGCCAATTCTTTTTAATATTTTTCTAATATTTATCAATTAATTATAAGCGTTGTGTTTTTTGTCACTGTTGCTTTTTCAGCATTTCTGTTGAAAAAATAAACATGAATAAAATCTGTATATCAATGAGGGCTATTTAAAAGTAATAAAAATCAATGTTTTATATTTGAGTTTTGCCTATTTAAAGATTGGCATAGGCTTTGCGTAACGCAGTGTAAATGTATTTTACTGAGTGTGATATGAAACAGAACTTTCAATTAAAGCCACTGGTGATTGCGCTAGGGCTATTTGGGGCAATTTTTCCATGTGCTATTTTTGCTGAAGAAACCTCAGAGCAAGCCAAGGATTCTGATGGTGATGTAATTACCTTAGCTGATGTTGTGGTGACAGGGGCAAATAAAAAAACCACCATTCTCCCCAAGCGTAAAGTCACTTCGATTTATGGGACGGATAGTTCTGTATTAGATACCCCACGTGTCGTTTCACAAGTGTCAGAACAACAGTTTCGTGAAGATGTTATTCGTAGTGCAGATGATTTGGTTAAGTATGCTCCAAGTATCACCAGAGGAGGTGGGCAAAATGCAAATTTCGCGCCACAGATACGTGGGCAAAATTCCGAAGTTTTTCAAGATAGCCAACGAATATACAGTACCCGACATCCGACCAATTTAAATGCGTATGAAGCTGCTGATATTGTTGCAGGACCAACGGGGGTAATTTTTGCACCAACGTCAGGTTCAGGAGGATATATTAATTATCTCACCAAAAAACCGAATTTTAATAAAGCACAAACCACGATTTCGGGATCAGTGGGTTCAATTTATGCAGGGCAAGGTGCTGAGCCTAATTTCTCAGTCAGTATTGATCATACTGCACCTATTTCTAAAGAATTGGCATTTCGTGTCAGTGCAACAGCACAACGAACAGATGACTATTATGACAATGTAAAAAATAATTTTAATGCATTTTATGGTGCTTTGGCTTGGCGTCCAGATGACAGTCTACGGGTTGACTGGAATATCAGTTATGACGATTATTCAGATTTTAATGTGACGCATGGTTGGAACAGAGCGACACAACAATCCGTTGATCAAGGGCTTTACTATAAAGGCAGAGCGACCCCGATTATTCAAAACGGTTCAAACTTTTGGTCTCCAGTCTTTGAGTCTGGTGCAGCTCACTCTAAAGTGATTGGTTGGCAAACTCGGCAGAAGAATGACAAAAATCAATATATTGCTGTAGGTCCAGTACAGACTTCTCCTTTGCCAAGTTCCAATGCTGATCAAGCGGGTACAATTCGAGGCTGGGTCTATGATCCATCAATCGCAGGCAATGGCTTAGTCAAATTAGATGATGATGTTTCTGGTCGGAGCGAAGATAAAAACAGTGCAAAGCGCTTTAGTACACAATTTAAACTGGTCAAAGATATCAATGAAAATTGGTCTGTGGCCAATAGTACGCTATATCAAAAGAGTCGTGATTTGGGTGATTCTGTTGGGAGTTTCTTTACCGATTTGGACCATGAATTATTGGATAACCGCTTAGAGTTTTTAGGCGATCATGACTTTGAGCTATTGAGTGTCAAAATCAACAATAAAAGCAGTACAGGTGGCGCTTATCGGCATGAGAAATTTACCTCTCTCGCAGCAAACAATAGTTTTAATATCAATCCTTATGATTTAACCAATGATCCATCACAGAAAAACCCTGGAGATTTATTGGGGTTGGTCAATCATGGCGGTTCGACTGGAAGCTGGATTGGGCAGGCTGGTGTTCCACAGTATTCGCAGTATTTTGGCTATTTAAATCTACCTCGAATGTACCCTGTGGGTCATGGCTTATATGCTGAAAAAGGCGGTTTTCCTCCCAATGGAGGTGGTGCAGTTTATACAGGAACAGGCTTTTGGGACACTTACAGCGTATTTACACAGCAAAATTTTACCTTTAATGATGTTTTTGGGATTAATCTGGGAATTAACCACAGTTCTATAAAAGCAAAATTAGAGAATCCACTGGTTTTAGTCCCTACAGATGTCCGCTCAGATTCCAATAAATATAGTTTACTCAGCTATCAAGCCAGTACCTTTATTAAACCTACTGAAAAAAGTACCCTATATTTTACTTATGATAAAAGTACAGCATTGAATACGGGTGTATTTGGTCCATTTTTAATTTGGGGCGCTGGAAATCAGCTAAATCCTTTGGCTTTTGACAGCCAAAGTGAATTAAAAGAAGTGGGAGTGAAATACGAGCCGATCACTGATCAACTTCTGTTAACGCTCAGTGGTTTTGAACAGAAGCGCGATTTATCACCTGATACCAATGGCAATATGGCGCGTTTTGAAATCAAAGGCCTTGAATCATCATTGCGTTGGCAGCTACAAAAAAATATCGCGATCGGGGCAAACTTAACCTATCTCAATGCTGAATATTCTTCCATTATTCCGGCTGGTTTTTCACCTTTTGGTTTCCATGCAGACAATGCGACGGTATGGGGCGATAGCAATGCTTTAAACCAACGCAAAGCAGGACGTTATGATGCAGCAGGCATTCCTAAATATTCTGCAAGTGCTTATGTGGACTATCAGCACCAGTCAGGTTTTGGACTAAACTTATCGGGCTGGTGGACAAGTAACTGGTATACCAATCTAAGTCAGACCGTAAAGGTACCCAATAATTATAATTTAGATTTGGGACTTTATTATCGTCAACCGCAGTGGACAGTAGGCTTAAATATTCTTAATTTGACCAATGAGCGTAATTTCGTAAATGGTTTAGCTGGTGCAAATAGCGAGTTTTTACAGCCAATGCGTCCATTGACGGTACAAGGACAATTTAGCTATAAATTCTAAATTAAACAGATTTTTATTTTTGATTGCATTAGCCATACTTTTGTATGGCTTTTTTATAAATTTATTCTTAGTAGATATCATTAAAAATAAAAAACAGCAAAATGTTGAAATAACAACAATACGACAATTAGAAATGTCTATCTATCAGCAAAAATAAATATTTTTTTTATGATTTTTTATATAACACTTTGAAAATATTTAAATAAATAGAATGGCACAAAAGTTGCCAATAACAAGAATAGATTTATTTAAATGGAGTCACTATGTTTAAGGTTACAAAAATTAGGCAGAGTATTTTAACTGCTATGTGGGGCGTAACAGCGAGTGTTTCAACACTGGCTATTGCAAATGACGAGATCGAGACTACACCAGCACAACAAGCACAGGTTGAAAAAGCCAAAGATGTCAAAAAATTAAGTGATGTGATCGTCACTGCACAATATCGGGCGCAAAATATTCAAAAAGTCCCAACTGCAATTACTGCTGTTTCGGGTAAGGACTTGGCTGCGAAAGGTTCTACTTTTATTGGGGATGTTTTAACCTATACACCAAATGCTGCAGCTGAAAACCCAGATGGGGATAGTCGTCCACGTTGGTATATTCGTGGTCTAGGTACGGGAGATGTGGCTGCATCGACAGTATTTCCTGTTGGCGTGTATGCAGATGGGGTTTATTTAAATGCGCCAGTTGCAGGTGCAGGTGACTTGTTTGATTTAGAGCGTATAGAAGTTTTACGTGGTCCACAAGGTACGCTCTATGGGAAAAACACCACCGCGGGTACAGTCAATTATATTTCTAAAAAGCCTAATTTTTCAGATAAACCCAATGGATATG
Source organism: Acinetobacter sp. CE-15 (assembly GCF_051059255.1). Taxonomy (NCBI): domain Bacteria; kingdom Pseudomonadati; phylum Pseudomonadota; class Gammaproteobacteria; order Moraxellales; family Moraxellaceae; genus Acinetobacter; species Acinetobacter sp. CE-15. The sequence goes on from NZ_CP192737.1 coordinate 1,211,033, forward strand.
CAACCATTGGTTTAGGGGATCATAACCTGCGAACATTTGAAGGCGCAGCAAACGGTAAAATTTCAGAAAATGTTGCGGTTCGTGGGGCTTTTTACTCTGAAGATCGTGACGGATATGCAAAGAATATTGCCAATGGTGAAGATTATGGCAACGTGGATAAAAAATCTTTTCGCTTCCAAGTGCTAGGCAAAATCAATGATGAATGGGATGCCTTGGTCAATCTACACAGCCAAACTTATAATGGTTTAGGCAGTAATGGTTCCTTAAGCGTGGGTAAATACTGGGGCATTTATGAAAGACCTAAAGGACGAGACACCAATTTAGATTTAGATGAAAACAATAAGATTCAGCATGATGGCGCGTCATTAACCTTAACTGGAGATTTGGGGGGCGGATATAGCTTTACTTCGATTACTGCTTTTGATAAGACCACACAAAAGTCGATTTCAGATGGTGATTACACCCCTTATGATGTCGCACGAAGCTATAGTGATAATGAATGGCGTCAATATAGCCAAGAGTTCCGCATCGCTTCTGATGCTGAAAAACGCTTAAGCTGGATTGCAGGATTTCATTATTTCAATGAGGATTTAGATTCCACTGGAGTCAGTGCACGTGTCAATAAAACATTGCCAAATGGCGCTGCTTCTCAAACTGCGTCTACGCCAGCATTTAGAGATATAACCTATAATCAAGCCACTCAAAGCTTTGCACTTTTTGGTAACAGTACCTATAAATTTACAGATAAATTTAAAGTGACAGGTGGTTTACGTTGGACCAGTGAAGAAAAAGATATTGATCTCAATCTGACTCAGATCACAACGGGAGACTATACAAAAGGCAGTTGGTGGAAAAAAGATGGCTATAGCAATGCAGTTTATAACCCAACTCCAAATGCAAATGGGTCAACAAGTCGCAATAAAACTTGGAATGAGTTGACCTATGACATCACCCCAGAATATGAAATTAATCCTAATTTAAATACTTATTTTAGATTCGCACGCGGTTTCCGCTCAGGTGGATTTAACACTGGTTTATCCAGCAGTTTAACCCAACTTGCCGACGTGAATCCTGAATACTTAAATAGTTATGAACTTGGTTTAAAGTCTACGTTATTGGACGGAGATTTAATCGCAAATGCCAATATTTTTTATTATGACTATAAAGATATTCAAACCAATTTACTGGTTGCAACAGAGGGACAAGGTGGTGGGGTGACCTCGGTTCTCGCCAATGGACCAAAAGCTGAAGTTAAAGGTGCTGAATTAGAATTAGATTATTCAGTGACTGAAAATCTACGTTTACGTTTTGCTGGTGCTTATCTTGACAGCGAATATACCGATTTCGTCGATAAAAACCCGGTAACCAATGTAGTTAATGCAGATAATACAGGCAACAGTCTAGTCCGTTCGCCAAAATACACCGTTGGTCTGGGTGGAGAATATACCTTTAATCTCAATGATGGTGCTCGTGTTGTTGTAGGTACAGATGCCAGCTATCGTGACCGTGAATTTTTCCTTGTAAACCGTCAAGACTATTCGGTAGATCCAATCTTAAGCCAAAAAGCATATACCTTATGGAATGCCAATGTTGGCTACCATAGCGCAAATAACAAATACCAAGTCAATGCTTACGTTAAAAACCTATTGAATGAAGAATATCAAGTACACGGCCGTCCAAATGGTCCCGCTGGACAATATGTTTTAACTTATGGAAACCCACGTCAAGTTGGTGTTTCTTTGACTGCTAAATTCTAAGTTATACGGAGAACATCATGGGAATTGAATTTTTTACCCGTCTACCACTGCATGGTGAAGCAGAGTACTTAGCAGGTGATCCACGCAATCGTGGTGATTGGTCACGTGTCGCGGGTGTAGACAATACTGGTGCGACATCGAATTACCAAGTTGGTGATGACTTTACCTATATCGACTATCTTAGCCAAGTGGCTCGTGCGGCTGAAATCAATGGTTTTGCAGGCGCATTGATGGTGAATGCACCTACAGGTGAAGAACCATGGACAGTGTGTTCCTTATTGGCAAGAGAAACCAAGCGTTTAAACTTTGTGACTGCATTCCAGCCTTATCATTTTAGTCCTTATAATGCAGTACAAAGTGCAGCAACGTATCAGCGTGCTACAGGGAATCGTTTGGTCTGGAATATTATCAACGGTGGCTCTGAGGTTATTCAGCGCCAAGTTGGGGATGCTACTCCGCACGATGACCGTTATATCCGTGCGACTGAATTTTTAGATGTGGTGAAAGGGTATTGGTATAATGAATCATTCCATTACCAGGGCAAATATTATTCTGCTGAAGGCGGTGGTTTAAAATACCCTCTGAATAAAGCTGAACTACCGATCATTTGTACGGCAGGATCGTCTGAAGCTGCTCGTGAGTTCGGTGCGAAGCATGCTGATTATTATTTAATGCGTGCTGAAAAACCCAGTGAAATTGCTGAATTGATTGCTGATGTGCGCAAACGTGCTGCGAGATATGGGCGGGATAATATTAAATTCGGCTTATCCATTGATACGATTGCACGCCGTAGTGAACAAGAAGCGTTGGCAGAGGCACAACGTTATTTGGATGAAGCTGCTGAAAAACAACGCTTACATGCGTCTGCTGCACATGCAGGTTTGAGATCGGCACGTGTATTGAGTTTTGAAAAAGAATATAGTGAAAAAGCAGGCAGTAAAAACGTCGATGATTTCTTTATTCATCCCAATGTTTGGTCAGGCTTTGGCTATATTGGTATTCCACCAGGTGTTGCTTTAGTGGGAAGTTATTCGCAGATTATCGAGCGGATTCAAGAATATAACAGTATTGGGATTGATCTGTTTTTCTTGGCGGGCTATCCACATTTAGAAGAAGCTTATCGCCTTGGCGAACATGTTTTACCTTATTTTAAAAAACAGCGTCAGGCATTACAGCGTATTCCTGAAGAGGCAAAATATCGTATCGCCTAACTTCCATTGCAACATGTTAAAGCCAAGATTTTTAAACCAATCTTGGCTTTTTTATATCAATAAAAAAATACAAAGCGTGGCAGTGTAAACTTGATTTTCATACTCTTCTTTCTATGCAATGATCAAAGTTTGATGCCTGATAAAGCTTAACCACATTTAAAAATCATTCCGAAGCTTAATTTCGTAAGAGCTATACTGATTATAAGTAAATAAGTGAATAATAATGCTTACTTGCATTTTTTACACAGTTTCGTATATTTGATAGTTGTGCTTCATTTTATCAACAACAATAACCTGACAAACAAACATGACCATTGAGCAGGAAAAATGAAAGTAATCAATATCCATAAAAGAGAAATTCAGCAATCAAAGGCTGAAATTGCTAAATTATTCAGGACTTTGTCAACAGATAATGATTTGATGTTAGCAACAGACAAATGGCCAGCCATGAAGTTGGACAAGGGATTAAGTGTGGGTTCAAAAGGTGGGCATGGACCAATCAGATATTCTGTGGCAGATTATCAGCCCGAAAAATCAATCACTTTTCAGTTTGACTTAACAGGTTTTAATGGTTTTCACAGATTTAGCATTAATGAATTAGAACCCAACAAAACAGAAATTTCACATATTATTGATATGAAAACAACAGGTTTAGCGACTTTAAAATGGGCCTTAGCAATTCGTTGGTTGCACGATGCCTATATTGAAGATGCATTTGATAAAGTTGAGAATCATTTTACAGCTGAAAAGAAAAATAGTGAGTGGAGTTTATGGGTTAAATTATTGCGAAAAATATTGAAACCTAAAAAGAAATAAAAACCAACTTCATATTGTCTAAGCCCATTGCAACAGGTTAAAGCCAAGATTTTTAAACCAGTCTTGGCTTTTTATATCCATTTTTATCTTAATAAAAATACTTTGGGTTGTCGTTGAAGCTTTAAACAGAAAACTTGTAATGGTTTAAATCATGTAACGACATAAAGCCTCAACAATCCTATATAAAAAAATAAAGCTGTTTTCTTTCAATAATAAATCCTGATATTTGCGTATTTTTATTTTTTATAGATTTACATTTCTGCTATCAGAAAATCACCAAAAGCATTGACCTTAAAGTTAACTTTAACCTTAGTATAGAATGACGGTCCATACGAATCGTATCAAACATTGTAATTTACTGACATGAATGAGAACAGCAATAAGTTATTCAAAGTGTAAATCATACACAGGAGAAATTAACATGGCATATGTTACGACAAAAGATGGTGTTGATATTTTTTATAAAGATTGGGGACCGAAAGATGCCCCAGTATTATTTTTTCATCATGGATGGCCATTAAGCTCGGATGACTGGGATTCTCAGTTATTGTTCTTTTTAAATGAAGGTTTTCGTGTGGTTGCACATGATCGTCGCGGACATGGACGTTCAAGTCAGGTCTGGGATGGTCATGATATGGACCACTATGCCGATGATGTTGCAGAAGTGGTCAAACACTTGGGCATTAAAAACGCAGTACATATTGGTCACTCCACTGGTGGTGGTGAGGTTGTTCACTACATTGCACGTCATGGTGAGGAAAATGTATCCAAGGCCGTATTGGTCAGTGCTGTACCTCCAATTATGCTGAAAACGGAAAAAAATCCGCAAGGCTTAGCCAAAGAAGTCTTTGATGACTTACAGAATCAGCTTTTTAAAAATCGTGCTCAGTTTTATCATGATCTACCAGCGGGGCCATTCTATGGCTTTAACCGACCAGATGCTCAACCTTCAGAACCCGTGGTATTGAATTGGTGGCGACAGGGCATGATGGGGGGAGCAAAAGCGCATTATGATGGAATTGTTGCATTTTCACAGACTGACTTTACCGAAGATTTGAAAAAAATCTCAGTGCCTGTTTTAGTCATGCATGGGGATGATGATCAAATTGTACCTTATGAAAACTCAGGGGTACTTTCTGCCAAACTGGTTCAAAATGGCCGATTAAAAACCTATAAAGGTTATTCACACGGTATGTTAACCGTCAATGCCGATGTGATTAATCCAGATTTATTGGCGTTTATTCGCGAGTGAATAGTTGTCGTTTGATTTAAAAACAGAATATCAATAGAGGCCTTGCGGCCTCTTTTTTTATTAAAGTATCAGATCGTTATTATCTTATTATGATGTAAGTCTTTGAATAAAATTAGTTCTTAAAATAATAAAAATTAAATGCGAAAAAAGGATTGACATTAAAGTGAACTTTAATCTTAAAGTAAGTCCATACTCTATGAGGCTATAAAAATGAACGTCTTTGAAAAATTAGTTTTACCCAATGGTACTCAGATTCCAAATCGTATTGCAAAAGCTGCGATGGAAGAGAATATGGCAGATCTCAATCATGCACCATCAGAAGAGCTCATGCGTTTGTATCAGGCATGGGCAGATGGTGGTGTCGGTTTAATCATTACAGGTAATGTGATGGTGGATCGTCGTGCGATGACAGGACCGGGTGGTGTGGTCTTGGAAGATGAACAGCATTTAGCGCATTTCAAACGTTGGGCGCAAATCGCACGTTCTCAAGGCGCGCAAGCATGGTTGCAGATCAACCATCCAGGCCGCCAAATGCAGTCAAATTTAGGTCAGCCAACATGGGCCCCCTCTGCTGTGGCTCTAGATTTAGGTAAAATGTCAGATCGTTTTAATACTCCAATTGAAATGACTCAAGCCATGATTGACGAAGTGATTCAACGTTTTGCCAATACCGCACGTTTGGGTGAAAAAGCGGGATTTACTGGTGTAGAAATTCATGCAGCTCATGGTTATCTACTCAGTCAGTTCCTTTCGCCTTTAAGCAATCAACGTCAAGATCAATGGGGCGGCTCATTGGAAAACCGTGCGCGTATTTTGATTGAGATCGTCAAAGCAGTACGTGCGGTGGTGTCATCAACATTTACAGTTGCTGTCAAACTGAATTCTGCCGATTTCCAACGTGGTGGTTTTAGTGCTGAGGATGCGCAGCAAGTGGTTAAAATGTTAAATGATCTGTCGGTTGATTTGGTTGAATTGTCAGGTGGCAGTTATGAAGCACCAGCTATGCAAGGCCAAGCCAGAGATGGACGGACTTTGGCACGTGAAGCTTATTTCTTAGAATTTGCTCAAGAGATTGGCAAGGTTGCCCATATGCCGATTATGGTGACTGGTGGTATTCGTCGCAAACCCGTTGCAGAACAAGTCATTGACAGTGGGATCGATATGGTAGGGATTGCAACAGCCTTAGCAATCGACCCTAACTTACCCAATGCATGGAAACAAGGTCAGAATATCGCACCTGAATTGAAACCGATTCACTGGGAAAATAAAACCTTAGCTTCACTTGCCAATATGGCAACAGTCAAATTCCAGTTACAGAAACTCAGTCATGGGAAAAAATCGAATCCTAAGGTTTCACCTTTATGGGCCTTGATATTACAACAGACAGAAACCACATGCCGCACACGTCAGTATAAAAAACGTATGCGTGAGTATTCACATTCAGCTTAAGTACAGTGCTTTGTTCAGATGTTGGATTAGATCTGACAGACTGTACTGCGGCTGTGGCTCAAAGAGGATTTCCCTGATGCTTAGGTATGATCACCGATTAAAGTAATGATGAGAATACTGATCAAGCAGTTTTGCAGACTCCAATGTTTGAACATCATAGATAATTTATCAATGACCTATGCACAATCCTGAGCTTAAAGTGAGATTTAAGCTCAATCGCTTTTATGATTTTCCGATAACATGGACATTTTTAACATTTATCATTGGCATAATAAAGATTCAGTAAACGGTTGGCATTTTCTTCACAGGTGATTTCGTCAGGCTTACTATTGATTGCAGTGATCATGCTGCGTAGGTTTTGCTTACTGATCAACAACTTTTGTTCCAGATCTTCAATGTCTTTGATTTTACTTTCGAGTAATCCAATCAGAATATCATGATCCCACTTACCTACATTTGAAGGCAGGAAAGCTTTGATTTCAGCCAATGAAAATCCAACTTGTTGCGCTTGCTGAATTAAAAATAATTGTTTGAGGTCATTGTCGCTATATTCACGATAACCATTAGATTTACGTTTTGCCTTAGGAAGCAGTTTGATTTGTTCATAATAACGAATCGTTGGGGTACTCAAACCACTTTGTTTGGATAACTCGCTAATATTCATTTTACTGACTTCCATTTAACATTAAAGTTAACTTTAGACTTATGCTCTGGCAAAAGCAAGATGAAAAATAACGTTAAAGCTGAGGTCAATCAGGTTTAAAAGAATATTAAATATTGGGAGTCCTTTCGATGGAAATTTTCTCATTGAATTAAAATCATGAGAACATTTCACGATGAATGATATTGAAACTGATCCAGTTAAATATCAAAGGTTTGGAATAAATTCATGCCATTTATTTGTTACGTGCAATTTTAACGATTAATTTCAAGTTGTTGTCCCTGACAATTCAAAAACAGCTGTTGTTGATGCCAAGCAAGTTGCCCCGAAACAATTGTAGTGCTGACCTCATAAGCAAATGTTTTATGCATAAATGGTGTCCAATTGCATTTCATATAGTTTTTTTGATCTTTCACTGCAATGTGCTGTTGATTTTCTCGAAGGATCACTAAATCAGCCCAGTAACCTTCTCGAATATAACCACGGTCTTTGATCCTAAATAAGTCTGCCACTTGATGTGCAGTTTTTTGAACCAGTGTTTCAATACTCAGTTTACCTGCTGTAACTAGCTCCATCAGTGCAGGTAACGCATGTTGTACTAAAGGCAGGCCAGAAGGGGCATAAAAATATGACTGGTGTTTTTCATCCCAAGTATGTGGGGCATGGTCAGTACCAATAATATCCAAGCGATTACTATTCGCAAGGGCATTAATCAAAGCATCTTTATCTTGCTGAGTTTTAATCGCGGGATTACATTTAATTAAGTGGCCCAAAGTAGCATAATCAGCATCATCAAAACTGAGATGATGGATACACACTTCTGCTGTGATATGTTTTCGATTTAAAGGCAGATTTTTAAACAAACACAGTTCTTTCGCGGTGGTGATATGTAAAACATGCAACTGTGTGGCATATTTCTCGGCCAAAGATACAGCTAATTTTGAGCTATCAAAGCAGACATGTTTATTTCTAATCTGCGCATGAATTTCTGCTGGAATATTTTCCCCATATTTTTGAAAATAGAAATTTTCTTCCGCTTTAATGGCAGGGGTAAATTCGCAATGGGTCAATAAAACTGTTGGAACATTTGCAAATAAGCGTTCCAAAACTTTAGGATCATCGACGAGCATATCACCCGTAGAAGCGCCCATAAAAACTTTAACACCACTGATTGATTTGGGATCAAGCTGTTCAATAATATCTAAATTATGCGCACTGACTCCAAAATGGAAAGCATAATTGGCCCGACTATGTTGTTTTGCAATCTGCTTTTTCTGGGTCAAAGCGTCTAGGGTTAAGGTGGCTGGATTGGTGTTTGGCATATCCATATAGCTGGTAATTCCACCAATCGTTGCTGCCATTGATTCCGAAGCAATATTACCTTTATGCGCTGCGCCGGGATCTCTAAAATGAACTTGGTCATCAATCATGCCAGGAATTAACCACGAACCTTCAGCATCTATATTTTTCGCATGATAAGCCCCTGTAATATTGGGATGAATCTTTTCAATCCGTCCATGTCGAATCAGTACATCTGCATAATACTGCTTGCCTTCATTGACAATATTGGCATTACGAATAATAAGATTGGGTGAATTTTTAAAACTCATTGTGCAATGCCTTATAGCCTTGAACCAGTTTGATATTGGTACTGACAACGCTTTCTGAAAACTCACTGATTGAAATATCAATGGGCGGAAATTGCTTTAAATTAGTTTTAGGGTTGATATAACTCATTGCAGGCACATAAAAATGATCGGGTAAATCACGGCCATCAACCACTGCATTGTGACGAATCGCGCTGTGATGACCCACTTTGCAATTAAATAACACACTGTTAAAGCCAACAAAAACATGATGTCCAATTTCACAGGGACCATGAATAATAGAGCGATGTGCGATTGAAGAATTTTCACCAATGATCACTGCTGCCCCCGCTTTGGAATGAATCACCACTCCATCTTGAATATTGGAATTTGCACCAATAATGATGGGTTCCATATCACCCGCGTCATTGGTTTCATCTGCTCTGATCACTGCATAAGGCCCAATAAATACATTGGCATGGATAATGACTTTTCCGCAAATAATCGCTGTTTGGTCGACATAGGCTGATTGATCGATAACAGGGAGATCTCCAGATGGGTTTTTTCTAAGCATGACTAGACCATTTTAAATAAGTTAAACAATGAGGGTGGTTAGGATAAGGCATTACCATTGCCAAGCGCCCTGAGCAACTGCGTCATGAGCATGTAAACTTTCCGCATGAATCACTTTAAAGTTAAAGCCTAGAATGCTGGGATGATGGATAAATGTGGCATACAAGCGTCTTAATGCATCTTCACAAAACATCAGGTTTTGACCATTCGCAATAGCAAAGGCTTGTTCATCGATACGTTTTACCGCCGTTTGTACGGGTGTCATCAAGGCTTGTTCAGCCTGATTAATAAATAAAATCAGTGGAATATACTGAATGTTTTGATCTAATTTGAAATTTAACTGAGCAAAACTTCTTTGACTGTGAGGCGTTGCTGCAATTGCATCTGTGCTATTTAGCCAACTGAGGATTTCTTGTGGGTCTAAGTGAATCTCATGATTTTCCAATGCGGTTGCAAATCTTTGTTGGATGATGTTTCTGGCAAGTGCTGCGGAACAAGGACAAGTAGATGAATAGGGAATTTCGATTTTTAATTCAGCATAAAAATCATCTTTTAAAAGCTGACAGGACAACACAAAAGGATAGCTTTTCCAGCCAGACAATTGGCTGACTAAGGCAGGGCGCTCGATATAAAGCTCACTATGAATTTCGATTTTGGCATGTGCTGATAAATCTTTATGGCTGGCTAAGAAATCTAATAAAGCGTCTTTAATATCAAGTAGAGCTAAATTTTTGATCGTGCTCAATTTCAAAAGTCGCGTATACAAGCGCGACATATGAATACCTTTGGCAAACACATCATCCAAACTGACATAAGCATTCACTTGGCTTTGACAAAGACTATTTTCGAGATAAAGCGGAAGCGCGATTTTTTCCATACCGACCCAATCGAGCGGGTAGTGATAGCTTCTTGTGAGTGAGGATTCAGCAGAAACATCTGGAAGAACAAGATTCATAGGGGGAATAGCTTAAGTTGAAATACATATTGTTATGTTATAACATAACAATATTAATCAACACTACTCATCTGAGTTAAATTTACGCTATGAGATCATTGCAAATTGAGATGAACAAAAAATATTTGATCGGATTCATACTCTGCCTTTCTGCATGTAGTCAAAACAACTCAAATACAATTCATGCTATGCGTACAGTTCAGCAAGCGTCACCACAAGTGCCATTAAAGGCAGACTTTCCTCAGCAGCAAGGTATTTTAAAACAAGAAAAAAATCTGCCGCCTGCTTATTTAAAATGGCTCAGTGAGCCGGAAAATGCTGAAAAAGTTCAGGCTTATCAGCGCTTTTTAAAGCAACAAGGTATTTCTGCTTATATTCCTACTTTTGAATTTTTACAAACAGCCAGAGATTGGCAACAATGTGATGCATCTGAATTTGAAGTTCCGCCACAAGAGCTGTGGGGCAATATTGTGCCAACATTAAAAATTTTAAATCGTCTTGTGGATGAAAAAATTTTAACCCAGTTTAGCGTGACTTCTGTCTATCGAAATTTCAAGCTTAATCAGTGTGCAAAAGGCGCTGCTTCATCCAAACATATTTTTAATGCTGCATTAGATTTTCGTATTGGTGATGAAAATCCGGACTTAGACCAACAGCTGATGATTCAAGAGCGCAAAGCAAAATTATGTCAATTTTGGCTGGATTCTGGTGAGGAACTTCACATGGGCTTAGGCGTCTATGCATCAGGACAGATTCATATTGATAGTGCAGGTTTTCGTACTTGGGGTGCAGACCATCGCTATAGCTCATCACCATGTATCAATAACGCTTTAATTGGCAACAATAAAAAAGTGAGTGAATCGCCATGAAGTCAAATTTCATCCGTGACATCAGACAACTTTTAATACGAGAAATTCAAGCGACACATGTTTATCTGCCACTAAACAATCTAAATTCTGATGTTTTTTAATCCTTAGCTTAGATTTATAGGATCTTGAAAAACGCTGTAATCATCACCGAATGATTAAAACCGAATCATCAAATTGCAGTGTTGAAAATGTATGTGCAAGCACAGCTAAAATTTAACTCTAAAGAAATCTGTTTGGAGTTATTCAGTCAGTATTTTCATGTCGATCTCGATATGAAAACACAAAAATATAAAGTGAGAATGCCAATGAATACTCTTTTAGCCACTCCGCAAAAACTTCCCGTCACCGTGCTTTCTGGATTCTTGGGGGCTGGAAAGACCACCTTACTCAATCATATCTTAAACAATCGCGAAGGCCGAAAAATTGCAGTGATTGTGAATGATATGTCGGAGGTCAATATTGATGCCGCTTTAGTTCGAGAGGGTGGTGCTGAGCTTTCAAGGACGGATGAAAAGCTAGTTGAAATGAGTAATGGTTGTATCTGCTGTACCTTAAGAGAAGACCTACTGGTTGAAGTGCGTCGTTTAGCACAGGATCAGCGTTTTGATCAATTGGTGATTGAATCTACAGGGATCTCTGAACCACTCCCTGTTGCAGAAACATTTACCTTTGAAGATGAAAATGGGATTTCTCTCAATGAGTTTGCCCGCTTAGATACTATGGTGACCGTGGTCGATGCTTATAACTTTTTAAAAGATTATAGTTCGCTGGATAGCTTACAAGCGCGCGGTGAATCATTAGGTGAACAAGATGAGCGAAATGTTGTTGATCTACTGATTGATCAAATTGAGTTTTGTGACGTGATTGTATTGAATAAAACAGATTTGATTGATCAAGACGAGCTGGAAAAATTATTTGGAATTTTGCAGTCTTTAAACCCAAGAGCAAAAATTGAAGTTTCTGCGTTTGGCAAGGTGAATCTTGATCGGGTGTTAAATACCCAGCTATTTGATTTTAACGAAGCGGCACAAGCTCCGGGTTGGTTAAAGGAATTAAGAGGTGAGCATACGCCTGAAACAGAGCAATATGGAATCAATAATTTTGTTTATCGAGCGCGCAGACCTTTTCACCCACAACGGTTTTTTGATTTTATCAACTCCGAATGGAAAGGCGTAATCCGTTCCAAAGGCTTTTTTTGGTTAGCCTCAAATCCCGAATTTGCTGGATCTTGGTCACAAGCAGGGGCGATGGCACGCCATGGTGTTGCTGGATATTGGTGGGCAGCAGTGCCAGACGAACATTGGCCTACGGATCAACAAAGTCGAGATGCAATTCAACAAAGCTGGGATGCTCAAACAGGTGATGCACGACAAGAAATCGTGTTGATTGGGATGCAGATGGATCAATCTGAACTTATTCGTCAATTTGATGATTGTTTATTAAACGATGATGAAATGGCGTTAGGGGCAGAAAAATGGCAAGAGTTTGAAAATCCTTTTAGTGGATGGACTGATTCTATCATTAGCCATTAATTCATTATGATTCGTTCAATTCAGCCAAAGCATTGCTGAGAATACTTACAAGCATGAGCGCTTTTAATTATACGCTCATGCTTGGCTTTATATTTTATTAAAATTTAGCTCTTAAGGTGAAAGTCACATTACGTGGTTCCCCCCAATAAACACCATTATAGAAACCTACATTTAAATAGTATTTTTCATCAAATAAGTTATTGATATTCACACTTGCAGTCAGCTCATCACTTAACTTATAACTGGCAAAAGCATTGGCCAATACATAGGCCTTTTGTGTGACTACACCACCGTTATAGGCATTTGCAGGAGCTCCTCCCCATTTTTGTGAAATTTCACTTTGCCAATTCAATCCACCACCTAATGTTAGCTTTTCTGAACCTGTCCAAAGATTTTCTGGAAGAGTAATACTACTAAATAACTTTACTTGGTTTTGAGGAATATTGCTTAAAGCATTGGCATTTGCAGAACTTACGCTATTTACATAGGTATAGCCGAAGCTAAGATTCCAATTTTCCTGTAACTTTCCAATGGCTTCTAACTCAAAGCCATTGACTTTCAGTCCTTTGCCCGATGACATATATGCAGTATCCATCTCATCTACTTTTGGAATAGTGCCATTTTTTACACCTTCACGATATTCAACATCTTCTACCGCAAGGTCTTTGACACTTGACCAAAATAAAGCAGCACTGGTCAATAACTTACCATCCAATAGATCTGCTTTAATCCCTAATTCTGTAGTGCTTCCCATTTCAGGATCTAGATAATCGCCGAAACGATCTCGTCTAGTGGATGGATTAAATACATTGGTGTAGCTGGTGTAGGCTGTATAAGTATCATTAATGTCGTACAAAATCCCTGCATAAGGCACCAATTGATCAAAGTTACGTGGCTTTGTAGGAGAAACAGGGGCATTAGGATTCCATTTATCGACTTTGTAATCATACGAGCTATAACGTGCGCCCAAAATTAACTTAAGCGGGTCAGCTAGATTTAAACGTAAAGTTGAATATACCCCGTAAAGCTCTGTGGTATTGGTACTTCCAGCTCCAGTTTTCTCATAGGTTGGTTTTGGAATATTACCTGTCCAATTACGATAATCAGGTATAGCTGCCGGATACTCGAGATTGCTTTTTACACTCAATGAGGTATTTTCACTTTTAAAACCACTATAACCAATAATTAAATCATGTTGGCGATTTAACAACTGAAATGGCCCTGTGGTATACAAATCAATATTGAGTTTTTTACTTTCAGCATAAGGGCTAACACTGGTCCATAGACTCAGCCCTTTTCCTGTGCTTGGGTCTGGAAAGCCACTACCACCATAAGCCACCATCCAACTATTATCCGAGGTGCTGTGGGCAATCGCTGCTTTAACCAGCCAGTCATTGGCAAAAGTATGTTCAATATCAGCAAAAACGGTTTTATCGGTATTAGCAATTGAACTCCAGTCCGCAGATAAACTAAAGTTTCGCGGAAAATTTGCTTTGCTTCCATCAGCATTGAAATATGGCACTGTACCCCACGTTGAGCCTTTAGGATCGTTGTCTTGATATTGAAATCCGACTGAGGCTGTTGTTGTTGGGGTTAAATCTGCACTGATAATCCCCATTGCGGCTGTGGACTTGAGCTTATAACGATCCATATAGGACTCTTTATCGGTATACGCTGCCATGAATCGACTTCGAACACTGCCATCTTGAGTCAGTGGAATGGATAGATCGGCTTCTACACGGGTATTGTCCCATGAGCCATAAGTTGAGCTGACATTGCCTTTAAACTCTTTTTCAGGACGCTTACGCACCATATTGATGGTTGCAGAAGGGCTGCCTGTTGAACCAGTTAAGCCAGAAGCACCTTTGATCACTTCAACTCGGTCAAAGAAAAAACTATCAAAGCGGGGAGCATTGTCTCCTACAGGCATACCATCAATTTGCCTATTGGTAATTTGAAAACCACGGGAATAGTAGTTAGAACGTTCACTGTCATTTTTAGTCGCGGTAACGCCTGGTGTTGCGGCAAGAACATCATCCAGAATGGTCAGCCCGCGTTGTTCAATTTGTTCACGGGTGACGACGCTTACAGATTGTGGTGTTTCTTTTAAAGATAATTTTAATTTTGATGAGCTTCTTGAAGATTTTGCTTTAAAACTTCCGCTTCCCTCAGTTTTTTCATCCTGAGCATCTGCTTTAACTGTAATGGTTGGGAGTACTGAAGTATTCGCTTCATTACTTTTTTGCTCTTGTGCAAAAGCACTATGGGAAATAGCACTGCAAATAAGAATTGATTTTATTGCAATGTTTAATGCCGTTTGTTTACGTAGATTGTCCATAAGAATAGAAATTGGTAAATAAGAATCGTTATTATTATCAATAAGAATACAAAAAGATACAAATAGAACATAATTTTTAAACTTTTTATTGGTGATATAAATACAAGATATAGTTGTTTTTTTAATTTAAATATATGATTTTTAAGTGTAAGTTGTGAAATATGGGTGTTATGTTTGGGTGTAAATTTACACTAATAAATTGTAAAATAAGAAGTTTATATTTTATTTATCATTGTGATTAACTATTGACTGAACCTTATTCTGATCTCGAATTGAAAGCTTATATTTTTTTCCATTGTCGGTTTTCTTCTGAAAAATTAACCAGAAAAGAAATACCTGATTCATCACCAACAAGATATGAGGATGGGTTTACCATCAGTACCTTTAATAAAGTCCCAGTTTCAATAGTAATTGGTTCTAAATTATCTTTATTTAAGGTAACGGGTTGGAGTAATTCAATGATTTCCACTTTGATACTAACCTATTGTTTGAACATAAAATTCTATAAATAATTATTGCACAGCGCAAAACGCTTTGCTGAGATACAGCGTTAAAAAACGCAACATTGATGGGGCTTTATGTAGCCTAAACATTTTTAAAGTTTCACTGTTGTATAAGGCTAAGTTTTCTCTCAGCGGAAAACTTAGCTTAGACAGTTTTAAATTTTATAAAGTAATCGTTGCACCAAGCGCTTTAACAAATTGGGCTAACCAAGCAGGATGTGCTGGCCATGCAGGTGCTGTTACCAGGTGTCCATCTGTGACTGCTTCAGTGACTGCAATATCTGCATATTGCCCACCTGCAAGTTTAACTTCTGCGGCACATGCAGGATAAGCGGAACATAAGCGTCCTTTTAATACATCGGCTGCGGCAAGCAGTTGCGCACCATGGCAAACAGCGGCAATTGGTTTTTGAATCGCATCAAACTCGCGAACAATTTCGATTACTCGATCATTCATACGTAAATATTCAGGTGCACGGCCACCCGGAATCACTAATCCAACGTAGTTTTCGCTGTTGACTTGGTTAAAGTCATAGTTAATTGCAAAGTTGTGACCACGCTTTTCGCTATAGGTTTGCTCACCTTCAAAATCATGAATCGCCGTTGCAATTGTATCGCCAGCTTTTTTATCAGGGCAGACTGCATGAACACTATAGCCCAATCCAGTGAGGAACTGAAAAGGAACCATGGTTTCATAATCTTCAACATAATCACCCACTAACATTAGAATTTGTTTAGACATTTTTACACCTTTTGTTTAAATTTTATGATTTATTTCATGTAAAATAGCATGCTCTAGTTGCAGTTTTAAGTTGAATTTATACGGCTTTAGTCTTAATTTAACAGACTTAACTGTAATAAAAATTGTATTCAGTGATGAATGAGAAAAATATGAAAAAGTATCTATTGGGTTTAGTGATTGCGGCGGCTACCATGAGCAGCCATGCTGCGGTAGAAGAAACAGTGTATAGAGGAATGGGCGAGGCATCTGCACAGTTTCCAAGCTTTAAAAAGATGCAAAAGCAGGGGCTAATCAATAAAAAACCGGATATTTCAAGAAATGATTATAATGATGTATATAAATTAAAAAAACCGCTTCAATTTATGGGACAAACGGTTGCACTGCTATCAGACGAATATATGACACAGTATGCTGGATGTTGTGTCAGTGAGGGTTGGGGAGCTGTTTTAGCTAAGAAGAGTGATATGAAACTCTTGACTCAATTTGCCAAAACCAACCAGTGTTCATTAAGCAAAGTAGAATCAGATGCCAGTAACTATTATGGTTTTAAACTGAAAGCATTACCAACAGCAGAATATTATGAGCTTTCTTGTCGTGAACGTGATTTAGAAAACCAGCAGTAAAATAGATAAATTAAGCTTTATAGAACGATCGCGATTTAAATCTCAGATTACATTATAAGTTTTCTCCCTCTTTGCTTTGTGTGATACACGGCATTGAGGGGGGGAGATGTCTTGACAGACTTTTTATGAATGAACCTGTGTAGGTGGTCTTGATCAATATCTACAAAATTAAAGCACCTGTACCAGCACCAATCACCATTAACCAAACTGGATGAACGTTTTTAAACAAACTTAGGCAAATAGTGATGGCGACGATTGCAATCAGTAAAATATTTTGAGCAGAGGCTTGGGCAATAATCCAAGCACTGACTAAAACCAAACCGACTGTAATAGGTTTTAACGCCTTTTCAAATTTCGCCCGAAGTGGATGACTTTTAAAATTATTCCAAAATTTAAGTGCATAAATGGTGATGATTGAAGACGGACCAAACTTTGCAAAAGACGTCACGATCAATCCCATAGGCCCTGCGACATGCCATCCCACCAAGGGAACAATCATCATGTTTGGACCTGGTGCAGCTTGCGCCATTGCAAACATAGAGCTGAATTGCTCAGCAGTCATCCATTGGTGGATCACAACCACCTGATGTTGCATTTCAGGTAAGATCGCATTCCCGCCACCAAAGGCCAATAAAGACAGTTGAGTAAACACTAAAGTCAGTGCAATGAGAACATACATCTTATTTTACTCCTGAGTCACTTTAGTTTGATTAAATGCTAAAACTGCCATATTCACGGTGATTAAAATCAACAGCGTCAGTGCCAAGGGCAATTTAATCAACAGCATAAAAATAATGGTCAAGATAATGGTGAAATAGGTCAGCTTACTTTTCATGATTGGTTTTAACATCTTAAAACCTGTAGCAAACAGTAGACCCGCAGCAGCGGCAGCTAAACCTTGAATCATGTGTTGCACCATTGGGATATCTTGAAAGCTGCTATATAGCTGGTACAACGAGATAACAATAATGGTCGGAGCCAGCATAAGACCAAATACCGCACTAATCGCACCTTTTACTCCAGCAAAATCATAACCAATCGCGACTGCCATATTTACAATATTCCCACCGGGTAAGATTTGGCAGACACCCAACAAGTCGGTAAATTTTTCAGATGTTAACCATTTCTGATCCTCTACAATTAAACGATGTGCGAGAGGGAGTACCCCACCAAATCCCATGAGGCCAAGTTTCATAAAGCCTAAAAATAATGCTTTGCAATTCGGTGTGGTCATGGACTGTTCCATTGGGATTGCTTCAATATTCATTTAGACCTCTTCAATTTGCTGTGATGTACTTGGCTTGAATATGATTATCTGCTTGTTGAGTCATAAAGAAAAATGCTATTTTTGCTGTTATTCATACCTAAAAAGTATGCTTTAAACGTGAATTAGCACGATAAAAATGAAAAGATCGATATTGAGGCGAAAAGATGATTGATATTCATAAGCTTAATGCGTTTGTCGCAGTGGTTGAGGAAAGTAATATTTCTCGGGCAGCGGTACGTCTGAATATGCAGCAACCGCCTTTAACACGGATTATCAAAAACTTAGAAGATGAATTAGACACAGATTTATTGAAACGTTTACCGCGTGGCGTAGAAGCAACTGAAGCGGGTAAGGCCTTATACCAAGAGGCACTTACCATACTTGCGCATGCACAGGCTATTCCCAAACGCGTGCAAAATATTTCTAAAGGTTTGGAAGGGCAAATCAATATTGGCTTTACCAACTCAGTTGGTTTACATTCTTTTTTACCTGCTTTACTGCGTAATTTTCGTGAAGTATTTTCTGCGGTGTCTATTCATTTGGAAGAAGATGGCAGTAGCTCATTGATTGATTCGATTATCAATGAAAAGAATGACATCGTTTTTTTGCGTAAGCCTGCGCCGATTGGTTTGGGACTCACCAGTTTGCATGTACTTGATGAGCCTTTAATTGTGGCACTGCCCAATAATCACCCCTTAGCCGAACATCCTGATGCTATCCAATTACTTGATTTAGAGCCTTATGATTTTGTACTGTATCGCCGTTTAGCAGGACAAGACTTGTTTGATAATATTTTGGCCAGCTGTTATCAGGCTGGGTTTAGTCCAAAGATCGTTCAAGAAGCTCCACGTTTAACGTCGAGTTTAAATTTGATTGCAGCAGGGATTGGTTTGTCGATTGTTCCAGAGGCCATTCGAGATTTTTGGAACAAGCAAATTATTTACAAAGCGCTTAAAGCGGATACGCCGTGTATTGCACCAATTTATGCAGTTTATAAGCAGGATGCAGAAAATATCCGTTTAAAACATATTTTAAATCTGCTCGTTTAATTTATAGGTTGACTTGCTAAAGCTCCAGCTAAATAAGTGGATTTATATATTTTGAATGTTTGAGCTATTTTGGAATAATTTATGCTTTGAAATTCTATCTTGAAAACAAAATCAGTGAATCATTGCATTTTTGCTACACATAAAGCCTGAGCTCAAGATTACTATTATTGTTTTAAAATCAAACCTTAGAAATAGAATTGAGGATATCGCTTTGAAACTTGGATTTGTAAAAAGTGTTTTAGCATCTGCAATCATGTTGTCATCTGCACCAGTATGGGCTGAATCAACAGGGCAAATCACTCAAACCACTTCAGCTATTGTGAAAGATCAAAAAAAATCGGGGATTGATCATCAATATTTTGATCAAAATGTAAAAGGAAATGATGATTTTTATCAACATGTAAATGGAGGATGGTTGAAAAATACCGAAATTCCTGCAGATAAATCACGTTGGGGAACTTTTGATATTTTGCATGAAGAATCATTAAAACAATTGCATGATATTGTCGATGAGCTTTCAAAACAGCAATTGGTGGAAGGAAGTTCAGAGCAAAAAGTGGCAAGTCTATATGCCAATTTTATGGATGAAAAAAGTATTGAAGCATTGGGTATTCAGCCGATTCAAGCGGAAATTACCAATGTTGATGCATTGAAAAGTAAAAAAGATATTGCACAATTGGCCGCACATTTTTCACGTATTGGTGTAACCAGCCCTTTTGATGTGGGTATTGACCAAGACATGAAAAACTCAACTGAAATGGTGGCAATGCTTGGGCAGAGTGGTTTAGGGTTACCTGATCGTGATTATTACTTAAAAAATGATGCCAAATTTAAGAAAATCCGTTCGCAATATTTAAAGTATATTGAAAAAACTTTAAGCCTAGCTGGAGACAAGCAAGCAGCACAGCATGCGCAAGGGATTTTAAAATTAGAAACGCAAATCGCCAAGATACAATGGAGTAATGTTCAAAACCGTGATGTAACAAAACTCTATAATATTTATAAAACACAAGACTTAGCCAAACTTAGTCCAAAAATTGATTGGCAAACCTATCTAGAAAAACAAGAATTGTCCGATAAGATTAAAACCATACAAGTCATTCAACCAAGTTACTTCAAAGGGTTAAGCCCAATTGTTGACAATACCTCATTAGAGGTTTGGAAAGCTTATTTTAAATTTCATTTAGTTAGTGATTTTTCATCATTGCTTAGTCAAGCTTTTGTCGATAACAGCTTTGATTTTTATAGCAAACAGCTCAGAGAAATCAAGGAACAGAAACCACGTTGGAAGCGTGGTGTGCAATTGGTTGAGGGAACTTTAGGTGAAAGTTTGGGCCAGATTTATGTGAAAAAGTATTTTTCTGCTGAGAAAAAACAACGCATGGAAGTCTTGGTGCAAAACTTAATGAAAGCTTATTCTCAAAGCATAGACAAACTGGATTGGATGAGCCCAACCACGAAAGTTCAGGCGCAGAAAAAGTTAGCAAGTTTTGCGGTGAAAATTGGCTATCCAAACAAATGGCGTGATTATTCAGCTTTAGAAATCAAAAATAATGACTTGATTGGAAATGTGATCCGTTCACGTGAATTTGAACATCAATATGCCTTGAATAAATTGGGCAAGCCTGTTGATCGTGATGAATGGGGCATGACACCGCAAACCATCAATGCTTATTACAATGCTTCATTAAATGAAATTGTCTTTCCAGCAGCAATTTTACAACCTCCATTCTTTGATATGGATGCCGATGATGCAGTGAACTATGGTGCGATTGGTGCAATTATCGGACATGAGATCAGTCATGGCTTTGATGACCAAGGTAGTCAGTTTGATGAATTGGGCAATATGAAAAATTGGTGGACGGCAGAAGACCATCGAAAATTTAAAGAAAAAACCAATACATTGGTTGCTCAATACAACGCTTATGAGCCAATCAAAGGCTATCATGTCAATGGTGAGTTAACTTTAGGCGAAAATATTGCTGATAACTCTGGATTGGCAATTGCTTATAAAGCTTATCAACTGTCTTTAAATGGCAAGGCTGCGCCAGTGTTGGATAATTTAACAGGTGAACAACGCTTTTATATTGGTTGGGCACAAGCATGGCGTTCTAAAATTACTGATGCAATGCAAGTTGAATTCTTAAAAAGAGATCCGCATTCACCTGATAAGGTTCGTGGCAATACTACCTTGCTAAATCAAGCGCCATTTTATGATGCTTTTCATATTCAGCAGGGCGATAAAATGTATTTACCTGCCAATAAACGCGTGACCATTTGGTAATAATCTGACCTAAAAGCCTGCCAAGCCGTATCAAGATTTGGCAGGCTTTTTTATATTTTTTTCACATGTCGTATAAAAAATGGTATTGGAATAGATGTCTAGATAGAGCTTTTTAAGATTTAACTTAATTGATTATCTCTAATCATTTTTTATGTGATTCTCTTATCACTTTATTTCGATAAATAGTCAATAAATTCAATGTAATAAGTTTGTTGTTTTGGGCATTTTAAGATATTTTTATGCATAAATATAATTGAGAAATGTCCGGTGAATTTAAAAACATTTTTATTATTGGGTGGGGTCGGTTTTGTATTGCAAGGTTGTACAACCATGAATACATCAACATCAGATGCTTTTAAACAATATGCTTCTGCTCAAGAACTCATTGATAAGCACAATATTAATGAAAACAATAGTGCATCTAAAGAATATATTTATGATTGGGGATCAAAACAAAGCGATCAGCAGGTGCCGTCTTTAACACCGAAAAGTTACTTAAGCCGTTATTGTAGCGCTAAAGGTGGTCATTTTTCTCAAGTGCAAAAAAGCACAATGAGTTCGGTTAAAGATATTTGGGCAAAAAAATTATTAAATACTTATAGCAGTGTTAAACAGGGGATCGGTGCATACCAATGTACTGAAAGTAATGGTCAGCAATGGTATGTATCCATCGAACCTTTATCTGAACGTAAACTTGATCAAACTGGAGCTCGGGTCGTAAATTTGCAAACCAAAGTTCTATCTTTGGATGAGCTTAATAAATTCTATAACAACAAAAGCAATATGGCGGCAGTTGCCCAAGAAAAGAAATCTAAAAATAGTCATTCAAAAAGCAGTGATGCAAAAAGCACTGATATAAAAATGAATAATTCAAAAAATGCTGCTATCAACAGCGTAGCAAAAACTACCCCTGTTAAAGTCTTGGAAGAAAAAAAGCCAGTCGCCGCAGTTACAGAAGAAGTAAAAGAAAAGCCTCAGCCTGAAAAAACAATAACGACACCGCAGTCACAACAGATGCAATTATATATTTCTGCACGCAAAGAGTTAGGGCGTGGGCAAAATCAGATCAATGCCTGTAACAATGCTGAACGTGCTTATAATTATGGGCGTTTGCATGGAACAAGTGGAATTAATGTCTATGCTGAGTCAGGTGTATTGGTAGCAAGATGTTTAACCAATGTGCCAAGTTATAGTCAGCGCTTTTCTAATCCGCAAGATCGAGCCAAACGAATTTTGCAGAATTTGGCGGGTAATCAAAATCATGCAGTTGCCAAACATATGCTAAAGCAGATTAAGTAATGGAATAAGGTGTTTCACCTCAACGAAGTGAAACACCCGAATAAATGAAAAGCGTTATTCATCATTCAACGAACATTCAAAACTACTCGGATTTTCTTTACAACGAACTTTTTTGAGGAAATTCATCATTTGTGGATCATAAATACCTGATTTAGTCAGTGCAATACGAGATTCACGCATCATTTTGATATAGTTCAGTTGTTCATTGGCAGGGATATTCATCCAATATTTTGCAGGAATTTCTTTTTCATATTTGGCTACGATGCTAAATGTTCTACCCAATTGGCTTGCGACCCAAGTTCGAGATTTTTGTCCAAAGCCTTGAGGGAATTTGTCTTTTCGAATAATAAAATTGGCCGAAATTTGAGTCAGTGGGAATTTTACGATGCCGCCTTTTTCTCCTAAGCCCTTATAAAGCTCAAAAGGTTTAAATGCAACAACAGGTGCAGGAAGGATATCAATTTCATGATTATTAAATTTAGCGCCTGCACTGGTGACATCAACAGAAACAGCTTGTGCACCCACTTGTTGAACCAATTTTGGTTGCGCTTCGTCATAACGGAACACCCCAATTTTTTTACCAGCAGCTTTGGCTAATGTATTGATATTTTTGTCATTTACAAATAGATATGCTGGGCCAATTGTACCTAATCCTGCAATTTCATAAGGGCCATTGACCATCTTTTCAGCTGCTCGGGGTAAAGACAATAATTTATAGGCTGAAATGGCTGTTTTCATATCCGTTAATGCACCGATCGCATCTAAGGAGCCAATATATTTATTAAATTGGCGACCACGTAAACCACTGATAATGGCACCATCACATTTACCCACTTTTAAGTCTTCTGCTGCGAGCCTTTCGTCAGTAACGGCTCTTAAATCTATATCAGCGCCCCAATTTTTTGCTTCAAGTGCATAATCTTTAGCTAGGGCATATGCATCACCTGCTTTACCAACCGGATCAAAAACACATACAACTTGCTTTGCTAAAGCAGGCATCGAAAGTGCGAATAAAGTAGTTAGTGTGAGAGCTTGAACCATTTTCATATATATTTCCCTATAAACAGTTATGGCATATCTTATTAAAACGTATGTGCTATTGATGAACTAATGACCAAGAGGATTGTTTTTTATGTCAAAAAATCCAACAAATGTAGGTTTTTGAGTGTAGGTTATTGATTGAGATTTGATTCATGTAATATTGGTCTTTTTAAATCTTTAATTAGTTTGAGCTAGATGATGGATTAAGAAAGTATTTTATTTTTGAAATTTAAGATGCTTTCTATTTTTTAATATAACCTAAATATTGAATCCAGTTTAGTACAGCAAATGAGATTATTTTCAGTAGATGTTGTTTACAGAGTCATAACAGGCGAACAGGTAGCGCTTGTGATACAAAGGATTTAATTTCGAATTGGACTTTGTTTATGTCACGCCAAATTTTCTCATCAATGCATTCTAAATTTTACCATATGGGTCGTTCTGTGTTTATGGCGACGGCATTAATGGGAACAACACAGTTTGCTGTCGCAGGGCCAACCGTTGATCAACTTAGTGATTGTTTGGTAAAAGCAACCACAGCAACAGATAAAACTACAGTATTACAGTGGACCTTTGCTGCACTATCTACACACCCTGATCTAAAAGCATTGAGTAATGTCAGTGATGCGCAAAGAACGCAACTTGATCAAAAGTTTGCTCAGGTTTTACAACGGGTGATTGTAGAGCAGTGTGCCGCACAGACCAAAGCAGTGATTGCAGCTGAAGGTGTGCAAGCAGTAGGTGACAGTTTCCAAGAGTTAGGTCGTACGACAGGCGAAGATATTATTAAAAACCCAGAAGTGAAAAAACAGTTACAGGGTGTATTGCGATATGTCGACTTAAATAAATTGGTGATGACTTTTTTAACCCCTGATATTTGGAATAAGTTGGGTGTGATTCGTCCATAAATCACTTTACCTTTACGGAGCAAGACTTCTTCTCTGTTTAAAGGAGTGGGAATCTTCATGACTCAATTGAAGTCATTATAGAAATCTCAAAGCAGCTCCTCTTACTATTGAAAGGGTTTGGGGAGTGGAATGAATGCATCAAGAAAGCTTGTTTAAAGTTAGATTATTAAAATTAGATTGAGTTTTGGTCTGTAAAAAATTGGTGATTGAGGGTATTTAAAAGATCGGGTTTTTTCAGTGATTGCATGTTATCTTGATGATTTGATTCAAAGAAAGCTTTAGGTCAATTTAATGAATTTTGAAAAACTCTTTTTATATAAACAATGGTCAGATCAGCGTTTATTTAAAGCCATAGATCAAATTGATCAAGTGCAATATTTAGAAGATTATAATTTTGCCAAGCAACAATTCAATCATATGATCATTGTCGAAGAGTTATTTAGATCTCGGCTAGAAAACAAAAAAGCGTTGCACAGTCAAACCAATACAGAATTTTTACCATCCTTAGATGAACTTAAACATCGAATTGCTGAATCATATTTATGGTTTATTGAATTTGTACAAAATATTCAATCGGAGCAACTTGCAGAAATTATTCATTTTCAATTTATAGATAAAAAAACGGGTAGCCTATCAATAGAAGAGATCCTCTTTCATATCATCAATCATGGAACATACCATAGAGGCAATATTGCGCATGCTTTACATCATGCTCAGGTGGTTCATCCTGCCGATACATATACGGTCTTTATTCATCAGTATGAACCTGAGCGTAGAGTGGGATAAATCGTTATCATGATATATGTAAGGTGTTGAATTAAAAAATTTAAGTGAATAGATAAATAAACATGGACAAGAAAGCAGTCAAAATTTTACTTAAAACCATTAAAAGCTCGCAGGATCAAAATTTAGAGCGCTGGTTTTACTGGGATACATATATGCAATTCATTACTGAAGATGAGTTTGAATATGCAAAAAGCCATTCCGTTATGTTTGAACAAGAAAAAATAAGTCACAATGAAATCTGTCGAAGAATAAAGACAGCAGTTAATCAAATTGAAAAGCAATCTGTGGTGGATGCATTTATTTACAGTCTAAGTACAAGACGATTGGAGTATCGATCTTTTTTATCAAGTTACTGTATTGGTAAAAGTTTGATTGAACATGACTTTGTTTCCAGTCCAGAACCAAACTCAAATATATGTGCAGTTTGTGGGCTATATACGTATGAGTTTGAAAGACTCATTGAGTTTAATACACTTAATTTCTTTAAATACAAACATGGAAGCTGTACAGATAATTTGATTTCTGTTTTATTTGATTTGGAACAATTTCTTAAATTTCCTGTCGTTGAACCAAGCGATGAAGATTACAACATTCTAAATGAACTCAAAACAATAATAGAGACAGCTCAACCCAATGACAGAATAGCTCAACTTAAAAAGAGTATTTCTAAAGCACTCAAGTCCAATGACGACGAGCGTTTGGGGCTTTTAGAGATTTTTGGAGTGATTGGTATTTTGCATGATGATAAGCATTTTGGCTATGCAGATAAATATGTGACTTATCCAGAAAAGGTACATCGCCCAATTAGAAATGATGATGTGAACTATCCAACACGATGGTGGCAAGGCCAGTTTGGCGTTGATGGTGAGAAATGGGATTATTGGTTTAAGAGTAAATAATAGACATTGAATAATTCATTAAAAAGGTAGATCAATGTCAGAAAGTGATTTTTCTGTTATCTCAATTGATCTTTTTTTATATTCAATTTCTTCTACCTGACGTTGAACTTGACCAATTAACTTATAGTTAGCTTCTAAAAAAATTTGAACAGCACTTAAGGCCGCTTTTTGTAAAGTATATTCCGATAAAGCACCATCAGGAATAAAACGTTTAAATGTAGAAGTCGAATCTTCATCATAAATATCAATTTCACAAATTTTTCTAAATGACATAAGAGCCGTTTCTAAAATTTGAGCGTTATCGCATTTTATTTCTGCAAATACATCTCTATCATCATCATATAAATATATTTCAGCATCTGAAATTCGAGGATTTAGTTGACTATTTAAGGAAATTTTATTACTCAATTTTGCAGCATACAAAGGTTCCCACCAAGCATTCCAATTTATATTGTGTGCTTCTAAGTCAAAATTATAAAAATTAATTAGTTCTTTAATAACTGGTTCAATACAAAGTATGCTCATAAAACCAGATTCTGTAGATTCTCCATTCATAATTAAACTTTCTGTAACGATTCCTATAACGTGCCCACTTTTTTCTAAGACAGGACCTCCACTGAATCCGCCTCTAGCTATAGTTGATACAATAAGATGTGGATATTGTGAATGATGTACGTCAATAACAGCATTTACTCTAGCTTTTGAAGTAATTTGTATTGGAGCTATAGTAAAAGGAATTGGTGGATATCCTATTATTAAGACTTCATCTAAGATGTAGGTATTATCATTAATACGATAACTAGTCATTTCATTTAAGTTTAGCACTGGTAAGTCGATTCCTAATAAATCGACTTTTAATAAGGCTATATCTAGCTCTTTATCCTTAGGGAAATGTGGTCCATCAATTATTTTAAAATAATATGGATTACGAATGGTTTCGGACAACTCCTCAAATTTACCTTCCTGATAATTTTCGATAATGCGCTTTGTTGTTGCTATTTCTTTTATTTCTTTTCCTTCTACAACATGTCTTGCTGTGACGAAGATACCATCTCCGACATGAAAAGCTGTTCCGATTCCTTCATTTCCTGTTTTGTCATCAATAACTGCTATAAATGCAATTGCACTTGAAGATTCTATATATAGTTTTTTGAAATCTATTTCGTCTCTATTCAATTTTAGATCCTATGGCTAAATAAAACCTCACATTTGTGAGGTTTTATAACATAAAATCAATTAATTATCGAATAAATCAACCAATCAATTTCTTCATCAATTCATTGACTTGAGCTGGGTTGGCTTTACCACGAGAGGCTTTCATCACTTGACCGACTAGACCGTTGAATGCTTTGTCTTTACCAGATTTATACTCTTCAACCATCTTCTCATTGGCAGCAAGCACTTCTTTGATAATGGCTTCAATGGCACCTGTATCAGTTTCCTGTTTCAAGCCTTTTTCAGCAATGATGTCATCTGCAGTTTTGCCTTCTTCCCACATAAAGCCAAACACTTGCTTGGCAATCTTACCGCTAATGGTATTGTCAACAATACGTGCGATCATCCCACCCAGTTGTTCTGCTGAAACAGGAGAGTCTTGAAGTTCAAGGCTGGCTTTATTTAAAGCACCTGAGAATTCACCCATCACCCAGTTTGCAGCCACTTTACCTTGAGCCGTGCCGCCAGAAGCCGTAACAACCGCTTCATAGAAATCAGCCAATTCACGAGATAGAGTCAGTACATGTGCATCATATTCAGTTACAGCAAAGTCAGCGATAAAACGCGCACGACGTGCTTTAGGTAACTCTGGAAGTGCAGCACGAGCAGCTTCAATTTGCTCATTTGCAATGATCACTGGAAGCAAGTCAGGGTCAGGGAAGTAACGGTAATCGTTGGCTTCTTCCTTAGAACGCATTGAACGTGTTTCCATTTTGTTCGGATCGAACAAACGAGTTTCTTGATCAATACGACCGCCATCTTCCAAGATGTCCATTTGACGTTGAATTTCAACATTGATGGCTTGTTCGATAAAACGGAATGAGTTGAGGTTTTTTAACTCACAACGGGTACCAAATGGTTGCCCCGGACGACGTAACGATACGTTACAGTCAGCACGGAATGAACCTTCAGCCATGTTACCGTCAGAAATCCCTAACCAGCGCACCAAAGTGTGAATCGATTTGATATAAGCAACAGCTTCTTCAACCGAACGCATATCAGGTTCAGACACGATTTCAAGTAAAGGTGTGCCAGCACGGTTTAAATCGATGCCTGACATGCCTTCGAATTGATCATGAATCGATTTACCAGCATCTTCTTCCAAATGCGCACGAGTCACGCCTATACGCTTCACTGTGCCATCTTCAAGCTGGATATCGATATGACCTAGCCCAACGATAGGATTGTCCATCTGGCTGATCTGGTAGCCTTTTGGCGAGTCTGGGTAAAAGTAGTTCTTACGCGCAAATACAGAGGCTTGGTCGATATAGGCATCAATCCCCAAACCAAAACGAATTGCAAGATCAACCACTTCTTGGTTTAGCACAGGAAGTACACCCGGCATTGCTAAATCAACAAGGCTGGCTTGAGTATTCGGGTCTTGACCAAATTCAGTTGATGAACCTGAAAAGATTTTAGACTGAGTTGCAAGCTGTGTGTGAATCTCAATACCAATAACGACTTCCCAACCGTCAATCAGCTTTGACACGGATGGTGCTAACTTTTGAGCTTCAGTCATTATGCATTCTCCTCAGCAATAGCCGCACGTTTAGTATGCCAATCTGTATTTTGTTGATATTGATGCACAATTGAAAGTAATT
Organism: Acinetobacter sp. CE-15; assembly: GCF_051059255.1. Classification (NCBI taxonomy): domain Bacteria; kingdom Pseudomonadati; phylum Pseudomonadota; class Gammaproteobacteria; order Moraxellales; family Moraxellaceae; genus Acinetobacter; species Acinetobacter sp. CE-15. The sequence goes on from NZ_CP192737.1 coordinate 1,240,248, forward strand.
GTGATTCTGACCAATAGTTACCAATTAACTGTAAACCTACTGGGAGATTATTCGTATCAAAACCAACAGGTGCGTTAATGGCTGGTAAGCCCGCCAAGTTCACCGCAAGTGTATAGATATCGCCTAAATACATTTCGGTTGGACTCAAGTTCGCACCGATTTTGTATGCTGTCGTTGGTGCAGATGGTGCTGCAATCACATCGACATTCTCAAAAGCTTTTAAGAAATCCTGTTGGATTAAACGACGAACTTTTTGTGCTTTCACATAATAAGCATCGTAATAACCAGCAGAAAGCGCATAAGTTCCAATCAAGATACGACGTTGTACTTCTGCACCAAACGCTTCTGAACGAGAGCGTTTATAGAGATCTAAAATATCCGTTGGGTTTTCACAACGGTAGCCATAGCGAACACCGTCATAACGTGACAAGTTAGAAGACGCTTCCGCAGGCGCGATCAAGTAATAAGTTGGTACATAGGCTTCAGTCATGTTGAGGTCAATTTCAACCAATGTCGCGCCCATGTCTTGTAATTTTTTCAAAGATTCTTCAACACGTGCCTTAACTTCTGCATCGAGACCTTGAACATTGAAGTATTGTTTTGGAATACCAATACGTAAACCTTTCACTGCTGTTGCATTTAAGTTTGCAACATAGTCATCTACTTCTTTGTTGATTGAAGTTGAATCTTTGAGGTCATGTCCAGCAATGGTGTTCATCAAAAAAGCACAGTCTTCAGCAGAACGTGCCATTGGGCCACCTTGATCCAGTGATGATGCAAACGCAATCATCCCGAAACGAGAGACACGGCCATAGGTCGGTTTAAGACCAGTTAAGCCACAGAAAGAAGCCGGCTGGCGAATTGAACCACCTGTGTCGGTACCTGTTGCAAGCGGTGCAAGATCAGCCGCGACAACAGCCGCAGAACCACCAGAAGAGCCACCAGGAACATGTTCTAAGTTCCATGGGTTTTTAGTCGCGCCGTAGAATGAACTTTCAGAGGTTGAACCCATTGCGAATTCATCCATGTTCACTTTACCTAAAGTCACTAGGCCAGCTGCTTTGGCTTTCGCCACCACAGTTGCATCATAAGGTGAAATGAAGTTGTCCAACATTTTTGAACCCGCAGTGGTTTTAATCCCTTGGGTACAGAAAATATCTTTATGCGCCAGTGGAACACCAGTCAATACGCCAGCAGTTCCAGATTTTAGTAAGTTGTCAGCAGCATCAGCTTGAGCCAATGCTTGTTCGGGAGTGACCGTTACATACGATTTGACACGATCATCAATTTTCGCAATACGGTCCAAATAATGCTGAGTCAATTCACGAGATGAAAATTGGGCAGATTTTAAGCCTTCTGTCATTTCACGAATCGATAAACGGTGTAAATCAGTCATGAGTACAATTCTTTACGATTAATTTTTTAAAATAAGTTCATTTGATCAAATATTATTCAATCACTCTCGGAACGAGGTACAAACCATCCTGAGTTGCAGGAGCAATGGCTTGATATTCTTCACGATGGTTCGCTTCAGTCACGACATCTGGACGAAGTGGTTGCGGATTATCAAATGGGCTCTTAAGTGGCTCAACACCATCGGTATTGATCGCTTTTAAGGTCTCCATCATCCCTAAGATTTTATTTAAACTTTGAGCATATTCAGCAGATTGCGTATCATTCAGCGACAATCGAGCAAGATTGGCGATTTGCGATACAGTTTGTGCATTTAATTCTGCAGAATGCTGAACATCTGAACTTGACATGATGTCTCACCTAATCAGTTTTAAAAAAATTCAAAATATCGTGCGTTATAATAAGCGATTGACTTGTTCAAATCATCACATTTAGTTAAAGTTGCCATCTTGCGTCCATATAAAGTTTAAACTGAGAACGACCCGTGATTCTAAAACGACTAATTGGCTTGTTTTCGCCAGATCTAGCCATTGATTTAGGTACTGCAAATACACTTATTTATGCACCAGGAAGGGGCATTATATTAAACGAACCGACAGTTGTGGCGATTCGTCACAGTGGTTCGCAGAAAATTGTTGCAGCTGTGGGTTTAGATGCTAAGCAAATGCTTGGTCGTACCCCAGCCAATATTTCTGCAATCCGTCCGATGAAAGATGGTGTTATTGCAGATTTCGAAGTTACTGAAACCATGTTAAATCAATTTATTGGTAAAGTGCATGAAAAACGTTTATTTCCACCTGCACCTCGTGTAGTGGTATGTGTACCATGTAAATCAACATTGGTAGAACGCCGTGCGATTCGTGAAGCTGTGTTTAACGCAGGTGCACGTGATGTACGTTTGATTGAAGAGCCTATGGCTGCTGCGATTGGGGCGGGTATGCCTGTTGAGCAAGCGTGTGGTTCTATGGTCGTAGATGTGGGGGGTGGTACAACTGAAATTGCCATCATTTCTTTACAAGGTTGTGTGTACGCAGATTCTTTACGTATTGGCGGTGATGTTTTTGATGAACAAATTATTAACTATGTACGTAAAGCACATGGTTGTGTAATTGGTGAAACAACGGCTGAAACTATCAAAAAAGAAGTGGGCATGGCTGTTGCTGATGGCACAACTTTAGAAATTGAAGTTCGTGGTCGTAACCTTGCTGAAGGTGTACCGCGTGCTATTACGGTAACTTCAGATGAAATTACCCAAGCGATTTCTGATCCATTACAAAGTATTGTTTCTGCTGTGAAATCGGCACTTGAGCAAACTCCACCTGAGTTATCTTCTGATATCGCAGAGCGTGGTATTGTGTTGACAGGTGGTGGTGCATTACTACGTAACCTAGATAAGTTGCTTGCTCAAGAAACAGGTTTACCTGTTGTTGTAGCAGAAGATCCTTTAACTTGTGTAACGCGTGGTGGCGGTAAAGTCTTAGAATTCTTTGACAATCCAAACCATGATATGCTTTTTGTAGGCTAAACTATACTCGATTAAGTTTAAGGATGAGGCGGTGCAACCGAATCTCTTTTCAAGACAACCGCCATCTTTTCGCTCGTTCATCATTGCGGTCATCACTTGTTTGGTAGTGCTGTTTTTTAACTGGCGCATGCCACAAGTGATTCAACCTGCAAGAGATGTCTTGTATGCGGCATATAATCCAATTTATGCCTTAGCAAGCTATCCTGTATTGTCGAAAGAATGGCTAAATCAACAAACTAAATCTGAGGCTCAGTTACGTCGTGAAAATACCGCGATGCAAGCTGAATTGCTTCAGGCTCAAGTACGTCTGCAAAAACTCTCTGAACTTTCTGCTGAAAATACCCGTTTACGTGGTTTGCTCGATACGCCATTGATTATCGATGGACGTATGGAAATTGCAGAAGTGATTGGAACCGATGCTGACCCATTGCGTCATATCATTATCATTAACCGTGGTGAAGCCAATCATTTAAAAGTTGGGCAAACCGTTTTAGATGATAAAGGAATCATGGGGCAAATCATCAACGTCTATCCACATAGTAGCCGTGTCATGTTGCTTTCCGATAAAGAACATTCTTTATCTGTACGTTTAGAAAGCTCAGGTATGCGCGCCATCGTGACGGGTACTGGTGATTTAGGACATTTGAAAATGGAATATGTTCCAACAAGTGCCAATATCAAAGTGGGTGATAAAGTTTATAGTTCAGGTTTGGGGCAACATTTCCCAGCAGGCTATTTGGTCGGTTCTGTATCTAAAGTCATGCGTCATAACACGGGTGAGTTTGCGCAAATTGATGTGGTTCCAGCTGCACAATTAGCAGGTGGTCATCATGTTGTGGTACTTTTCTCTGATTCTTTAGCGATGGAGCAGCCAAATGTTGATCGCTAAGAAATTACCTTCTGAAAAGCAACGTAAAGATCCATTATGGATTATTGTTGTCTCAATTATTATTGGTTCAATTTTAGTGGTTTATCCGATGTCCTATGCATTAGCAGGATGGCGGCCACTGTATATGTTTTTAATCATGCTATTTTGGGTGCTGTGTCAGCCTACATGGTGTGGAATTTGGTTTGCATTTACCATGGGGCTATTTACTGACTTATTGTTAGATGCACCTTTGGGGATGAATGCATTGAGCTATGTGCTGATTGCATTTTTAACTCGCTATTTTATTCGAGAAAGACGTGTACTGACATTTAGTAATCTTTGGATTATTAGTATGTTTGCAATTCTCGCGCATTTGGTCTTTACCTTTATGGCGCAAGTGATGGCTGGTACGCATTTTTCGATTACCCGTCATTGGCAAACATTGGTTTCGAGTGTTTTTTGCTGGCCAGTTCTTTATTATTTATTAAGAAGATGGCGCATTTAATTCTGGCCTCAGGCTCGCCAAGGCGTAAAGAGCTGCTTTTACAAGTGGGCTTGGATTTTAGCATCCACAGCCCAGATATTGATGAATCTGTCTTGGAACATGAACAGATTGAGCAGTATGTACAACGTTTGGCTGAAAGCAAAGCCAAAGTGGTACTGAAATTGCACCCGCAAAGCACTGTTATTGCAGCAGATACAAGCTTGGTTTTTGCCAATCAAATTATTGGGAAACCAACATCTAAGCAGCATGCTTTTGAAATATGGACATTATTGTCAGGTCAAAAACATGAAGTGTTGACAGGTGTTTGCGTTGCAAATGCACATCAATTATTGAGTGTCGTGGTTCGTACGGAAGTTGAGTTCCAACAATTCAGTCTGAATGATATGGAAGAATATTGGGCTACAGGCGAACCTTTGGGGAAAGCTGGCGCATATGCAATTCAAGGTATTGCGGCAAAGTATGTGACAGGTATAAATGGTAGTTATAGCAATGTGGTTGGGCTACCGTTGCATGAAACGATACAGTTACTTGATCGTATAGATCAGCGCAGTTGAGGCACTAAATTAACTGCTGAAAAGAATTTTTATAATGTTTTGAGTTTAGTTATGTCTGACGAGTTATTGATTAACGTCACACCTATGGAATGTCGTGTGGCGCTAATTCAAAATGGTACGGTCAACGAACTGTTTGTTGAACGAACTGTTAAACGCGGGTTAGTCGGGAATATTTATAAAGGAAAAGTTGTCCGTGTACTTCCAGGGATGCAAGCAGCCTTTGTCGATATCGGGTTATCTCGTACTGCATTCTTACACATCAATGATATGATTTGGCCGCGTAATCAACCTACGCCAAATGTCTTTGAGTTATTACAACCCGGTCAAATTCTGACGGTTCAAGTGATGAAAGACATGTTGGGAACTAAAGGTGCGCGGCTGAGTACCGATCTTTCTATCCCATCTCGTTATCTTGTCTTGATGCCATATGGCAGTCATATTGGTGTATCGCAACGGATTGAGTCTGAAGAAGAACGTGACCGTTTACGCTCGATGATTGAAAGAATTCAAAGCGAGCATAACTTGCCGGGTTCAGTGATTGTACGTACAGCCGCTGAAGGAATTGAAGAGGCTTCAATTGCTCAAGATATGGCATATTTAGCCAAGCTTTGGGAATTTATTCAGAAAAAACAAAAAATTATTGCAGTACCTTCGCTGATTTTTGAAGAACTTCCTTTACCACAACGTGTTATTCGCGATTTAGCCAATGATGATACGGCAACAATTTATGTAGATTCACGGGAAATACATGCCAAGTTGCAAGAGTTCGTTTGTGAATTTGTACCGAGTATGGAAAGCCGCTTGCAGCACTATCCTGGTGAGCGTCCACTTTTTGATTTGTACAATGTTGAAGAAGATATCCAAAAAGCATTACAAACCCGTGTAGCTTTGAAGTCAGGTGGTTATCTGATGATAGATCAGACTGAAGCGATGACCACAATTGATGTCAATACAGGTTCGTATGTCGGTGGCCGTACGCTAGAAGACACTGTGTTTAAAACCAATATGGAAGCGACACAGGTGATTGCGCGCCAATTACGCTTACGTAATTTAGGTGGCATTATCATTATTGACTTCATTGATATGCAGGAAGCTGTACATCGTGAAGAGGTCATGAACCAGTTTGATAAAATGCTGGAACGTGACCATGCAAAAACCAAGATTACCCAAGTCTCTGAACTTGGCTTAGTTGAAATGACACGTAAACGTACCCGTGAATCATTAGAGCATTTGTTGTGTGAATCATGTCCGACCTGTCAAGGGCGCGGATTTGTGAAAACAGCAGAGACAGTATGTTACGAAATTTTTCGAGAAATCTTAAGATATACCCGTGCTTATGAGTCTAAGAGTGGCTTTACTGTTATCGGTCATCCATCGGTGATTGATCGCCTATTAACTGCGGAAGCCCCAGCTGTCGCGGATTTAGAGCATTTTATTAATCGCGTGATTAAATTCCAAGTCGAAAATTTATACACGCAAGAGCAATACGATATCATTTTGAGTTGAAATTGTAACAGGATGTCGTTAAACAGTTGTTACATCTGAAATTTTACTTTTTGAACTGATTTCACAATACTAGATTACAAAGGTAGCCAAAGACTTTCTCCCTTTCACAGTCTTAGCAAGTGAGGTCATAAAATGAGTGTAAGTGAACAATTAATCAGTCGTAGTATCAAGCATGTGTTGGAAAGCCAGCCTAAAAATACATGTGTTATGTTAGATGACAATGGTCAAGAAGTGAAAATCACTAAAGATATGGTGGTTAATGTCTGTCATCAACTGTTAAATAAGTGTCGTAATGTTAAAGATTAAGGGGCATATATTAGCCCCTTAATTTTTGAATCGATTTATTTTTTATCTCTCAATCAACACTAAAATCAAAACAATTATAAAATCCTATACTGACTTTCGTGCTGCAACAGATTCCTTCGCTTTGTCTTGAGTATCCGATTTTGCCTTGGCTTGAGCGTTTGGCTTTTGATCGGCAAGTGCTACTGAATTTTTCTCTGCAATAATTTGCTCAAACTTTTGGATTTCATTTTCCAAATGCGTGAGAAGATTTTGCAATTTAGGCAGAGATTTACGGCAACCCGTTAAACCGACTTCTAATTTATCTAAATAACTGGTCATGGTGATATTTAGTGCCTGACCATCCAAAACAATAGAAACAGGGTAGAGGGCATCTAATTTAGCGCCATTCCAGTACAAAGGTTCACGTGGTCCAGGTACATTGGAAATGATCACATTAAATGCCTGACGTTTTGGCATAAGTCCTGATGCAATATTGACGCCTGCTGCACCAAAAACGAAAGCACTATAATTTAAGATTTGATCAGAGCTCATACGTTTAAAACGATTTTTTGCATTTTGTACACTGCGTTTAATGATGTCTAAACGCTCTAAAGGACTTTCTTTATGTGTACCTAAATTTGCCAAAATCATGGTGATACGGTTACTCATATCTGAGTCATCATCACGTAATGAGGCTGGAACCATCGCAATCAGCGGTTTTTTCGGTAAAGCTTCTTGTGTGATTAAATAATCACGTAATGCACCTGCACACACCGCAAGTACCACATCATTAATCGTTACACCAAGAGCTTTGGAAATATCTCTAAAACGATCAAGTTCAAAAGACTGAGCAGCGAAACGACGTGATGAACTTACCCGTTGATTAAATAAACTACTCGGCGCTTGAAAGCTTGAAACATAATCGGGGTTTTTCCCCATTTCTTTAAATACAGTTTGGAACAGCTCTTGAGTGACCTTAGGTGCTGCTTCAACTTGCCCTTTTAAGGCAGAGAATATTTTTTTAGCTTTATCCAGTTTGGTTTCTTTTAAACGTTTTGCCCGTTTACCTTCGACACACCAAGGCGGAATAATGGTTTTGGAGTCAGCATCTTTTGAAAATGATTTTTCCACCAGACGCATACCAGCCACACCATCAATCATGGCATGGTGGATTTTAAAATACATGGCAAAGCGATTGCCTTCAATCCCTTCAATAATATGACAGGTCCAAAGTGGCTTTGCTCGGTCAATCAACGAACTGTGTTCCTGTGAAATATAAACCAATAATTCACGGATACGTCCCGGATGAGGTAATGCGATATGACGGAAATGATGATCGATATCAAACTCTTCGTCTTCATCCCAAAACATGCCACTTAAGCGGTTGTTAAAGGGTGGGACAGGAATAGATTTTGAATTACGAATATCTGCAACAAGATCTTGAATGAAGGTAGAAGGCGCATGTTCTGGTATTTCAAATAAGAATAACCCACCAACATGCATGGGTTGTTGACGTTTTTCTAAATTTAAAAAAATAAAATCAATAGGGTGTAATGGGCGCATAGTCTTGGATTGCCTCACTGCAATTTCTACAACAACTCATTTATGAGCTGGTGAATTGTTAGAATTATAGAACCGTGTAACTTGGGTCTGTTGATCATTCGTCCATGTTTACAACGATGTGATGTTAGAAAACATCAGGTACATCGTTACATTTTGTGTTGCCAACAATGCAGCGCTTTGTTGGCATTGTGGGTATAGCTAAAATTTCTCAGTTTGAGTGATGAAACCTGAAAATAGTCTCACTATTTTTTCATGCCTTTGCCTACTCAACTTTAGCCTATAACACAAGCTATAGATGAAATATCAACAAACCTTAGTATAAAACTTTTCTAAGCGTAAAATCCAAGCATTTCGATGAACGTTAAGTTAATAAAAATTCATGAGTTTTAATGAGTTTTCCTGATATTACTTTTTTAAATTGCCTGCGTGTAAGCCACATTCTTTATGTGTTGCTTCTTCCCACCACCAGCGACCTTCGCGTTCATGTTGATTTGGCAATACTGGACGGGTACATGGTTCGCAGCCAATTGAGATAAAGCCTTTTTCATGTAATGGATTATAAGGAATCTCCATCATACGAATATAGTTCCATACATCCGCACTTGACCAATTGGCCAATGGGTTATATTTAATCAGTTGTTTGCCTTCACCAGAAAAACCGCTATCCGCTTGAATGACTGGAATTTCCGTACGTGTACCTGGACTTTGATCTTTGCGTTGCCCAGTAATCCAACCATCTAAAGTGGCTAATTTTTTACGTAGTGGCTGAACTTTTCGGATACCACAGCATTCTTTATGATCATCTTGATAGAAGCTAAATAAACCTTTTTCATTGACCAACTGTTGAACGGCATCGGCTTCTGGAAAGCAAATCTCAATTTTAATCCCATAGTGCTTACGTACGGTTTCAAGAAATTGGTAGGTTTCAGGGTGTAAACGACCTGTATCTAAACTAAAAACACGAAATGGCTTACCTAAATTGTGTGCCATATCGATAAGAACAACATCTTCTGCGCCAGAAAATGAAATTGCAATTTCACCTTGCTGAGAAAGCGCAAGTTCTAAAATTTCAGAAGGTGATTTGTCGGCATACTCAGTCGCAAGTGCGTCCACAAGATCTATGGTTGGAATGGCGGTCATATCTGCTCCTGGCAGTTAGCTTGAAGCTACAATTTTCGTAAACATGTTCAAAAGATATTTGAATTTAAGCATTTTGGCAAAAATTAGGTCAATTCAACTTATGTGAATTGCTGCTTTTGACGATCCAGATATTTTAAAGTAAATGAAATATGCTACTTAGCAGATTAATTAAAATACTTATGAATAAAACAGATTTGTAAATATTGACAAGCCTTATGCATAACCAAATGAAATGGGTTTGCTGTAAAAACTTTCAGCATTCTTTTTAAACTTTAGTGCTATGATAAGCCCAAAATTTTTATCTGACATTTGGGAGAACCCATGGAAATCGTATGTCTTGATCTTGAGGGTGTATTGGTACCAGAAATCTGGATCAATTTTGCTAAAAAAACAGGAATCAAAGAATTAGAAGCAACAACTCGTGATATTCCTGACTATGATGTGTTGATGACTCAACGTTTAAATATTCTTAAACAGCATGGTTTAGGCTTAAATGACATTCAAGCTGTGATTGCAGACATGGGGCCATTTCCGGGTGCAAAAGAGTTTGTAGAATGGTTACGTACCCATTTTCAGTTGATTATTCTTTCAGATACATTTTATGAGTTTGCACATCCGTTGATGCAACAGTTAGGTTGGCCAACAATTTTCTGTCATAAATTAGAAACTGATGAAAATGGTATGATCACTGCGTATAAGTTGCGCCAACCTGATCAAAAACGTGAAGCTGTAAAAGCCTTACATGGTCTAAATTACCGTGTGATCGCAGCAGGCGATTCGTATAACGATACAACCATGTTGGGTGAAGCTGATCATGGTTTCTTATTTGACGCGCCTGAAAATGTGATTCGTGAATTTCCACAGTTCCCGCCAATTCATGGTTATGACGCGCTTAAAGAAGCAATTCGTAAAGCATCTATTCGTGATATTCCAGCTTAATCTAAGATTTAAATCCAAAGGCGCTCAATGCGCCTTTTGTTTTGCTTTGATTTTTAACACACTTTAGTGGATGTTCTGTTTATTTTTAAACGCAAAAACAAACACCAAGCTGGCCAACAAGATAATCATACAAATATAGACATCCGCAGTAAAAATTAAGCCCACTTTATTGACAAAGTATCCAGCAATAATCGCAGGTATACTAAAGGCCAAATAGCTTTCAACAAAAAATGCGGCCATTAAACCTGCACGTTGTTCAGGTAAAGCTAAGGGCATAACAGCACGAATTGCACCCATAAAACCTGTACCAAAGCCAATCCCAGTCACCACAGCACCAATAAACAATAAGATTGGTTGTACCAGATGAATGCCAAGCAAAATAACACTTGAGCCCAAGACAATCGTAATTGCAGCAGTGACTAAAATTTTAAATGTTGGCGCATTGCGCAGGGTTAAAATCCCAACAGCCCCTGAAACTGATAGGGTAATAAACATCATGCCATTCAACCATGCCGATTGCACATGGAAAGCTTGAGCCAGCAATGAAGGCATTAACGAGAGGAAGAACCCACTGACCATCCATAACGAGATATTAATTGGACTTACAATTAAGAGTGCTTTTCGGGTTTGTACTGGAACAGTCAGTTGCGGTTTTAATGATGCCAAAGCACCCACACGTTTAGTTGCGGTTTCAGGGCTAAAAATTGCGATAAATGTGGTAGAGACAAACAGAAAAATGAGTATTTCAAAAATAAGTGTTAATGGAACAGTCGAAAACTCTAAAACAATGCAGGTCATTAGCATACCCGCAGCCATACCAAGCATTGGAGAAATACTATTAATTAAAGAACCCTGTGTTTTACTCAGATCAAGCAAAGCTGCTCCAAACGTAGATGCGGCTAAAGCCGTGGCAATACCTTGCAAACCTCGTGCGATAAACAGCATTTCGATATTGGATGCAAACAAGAAAAAGCCCATGGACATAATTTCTAAAATCAAAGCCACAAAAATAACCGGCTTACGTCCAATATAATCAGACAATGATCCTGCTACCAATAAGGTTAATAGCAATGCAAACGCATAGGTGGCAAAGATAAGCGTTAATAAAACAGGAGAAAAATTGAAGTGTTGTTGATACAAGCGATATAACGGTGTTGGTGCGCTTGAGGCTGCCAAAAAGGCCATTAGGGTAAAAGTATGTGTGTACAGTGCAGCATTATGGCTTAATTTATAGGAAGTCACTTGACGATTAAAATTAGAGTTGCGCATAATCAACATGTACATAAAAGCTATTAATTAGCTTTTATACCGTATTTTGGATTAAACACAAAGGTTTAGCTAAGATGATTTTTGATTAAAGCTGTTCTTCAAGCATTAACCCATTGATAGATTTTCATTTATAGATTTGTAGTGATTTGCTGATGACGAAAGTGGTTACAGGTTTGCGTCCCGGTGGGCGCAGTGCACGAATACAAGCTGCAGTTCATAATGCGGTGCAAACATTACAGCACAATGTTGCTGTGGCAGATTTGACGATTCCGATGATTGCTGAATATGCAGGAGTCACCCCCTCTACGATCTATCGACGTTGGGGAGATTTATCTCAACTGCTTGCAGATGTTGCCTTTAATATTTTACATCCAGACAGTGTACCTGCGGATCTTGGGAGTTTTAAGCAAGACTTATATGCATGGATGGAGCAATATTTTGAGGAATATGCCTCACCCGTTGGGCGTACAATCTTAAGCGATATTGTGGCGGAAAATGATTCGCCAACCTCTGGTAAATGTTATGACTTTTTGATTCAACAGTTAGATATTATTCAGCAACGTGCCCAACAAAGGAATGAAACAAGCATCGACAATCAATTGATTATTGAAATTGTGATTGCACCCATGTTGCATCGGATTCTATTTACCGAACAAGAATCGAGTTTGGACTATATTCACCACTTATTGGCACGTTTGTTTAATTTTGCGGATGTCCTTTAAAACACGACATCCGATTTTGAGAAGTAAACAGGTGCAATCATCTCGGCTTTGAGAAAAACTTAAAGCGCGCCTCGAATCAATGGATAGACATTATCGAGTAGAATTTTTTGTGCCGTTGCATTGGGGTGGATTAAGTCTTTTTGCATCAAACTTTTATTGCCTGCAATTCCATTCATAAAAAACGGATGCATTTTAACTTTGTATTGTTGGCTTAGGATTTGATAATTTTTCTCAAAAGCTTGGCTATAAGCTGCACCATAATTCGGTGGAATTTTCATTCCCAATAAAATGACCGTGGCTTGGCTTTTCTGACTTTGTTGAATTAATTGGGCAAGATTTTTCTGAATCATTTGTGGCGGTTGACCGCGTAAACCATCATTGCCACCCAACTCAATCACCACGATATCAGGTTTATGGCTTTGTAATAGTTTTGGAAAACGCGCCAACGCGCCACTGGTGGTTTCACCACTTACACTGGCATTCACCACATTATGTTGTTTGGGAAATTGTTGGTTTAAGCGTTGCTGTAGTAAGAAAACCCAGCCTTGTTGTGGGCTGATACCATAACCCGCACTTAAGCTATCACCTAAAATCATGATCGTTTTTGCAAAACTACTAACGGGCAACAGACAGATTATGCTAAAAAATAAACAATGAATTAGATTTTTCATCATTTTCAAATTTAACAATTTTTTGATTTGCATATAAGGTACTTTATGATGTCTAAGGTTCAGGATGATTCAACTTCTCCCATCATGCCACAAGTGATAATTTCTGCACAGCAACTTACACAAAAGATAGAATTACCTCATCAAACGCTTACAATTTTTGAAAATCTAAATCTTAATATTTATACAGGTGAACAGGTCGCGATTACTGGACGTTCTGGTTCAGGAAAATCAACTTTATTGGGCATCCTTGCCACTCTCGATCAAGCCAGTGCAGGTCAACTCAGTGTTTGTGGTGAAGCGATTGAGCATTTAAACGAAGAACAACGTGCGTTGATTCGGCTTCAATATATTGGTTTTGTATTTCAATCTTTCCAGTTACTGCCACATCTTTCTGCCTTAGAAAATGTGATGTTACCATTACGCTTACAGAAGAATTTTAATTATGCACACGCAGAACAAAAATCCTTAAGCTTATTGGCCAAAGTCGGTTTAGAACGACAAAGCCAGCAAACCCCGAAAGTATTGTCTGGTGGGGAGCAACAACGGGTTGCCATTGCACGAGCTTTAATTTCTGACCCCAAAATTATTTTTGCCGACGAACCTACAGGCAATTTAGATGAACATACTGCATTTGAAATTGAACAACTCTTGTTTGATTTAAATAAAGAACTTGGTACAACTTTAGTGCTTGTCACTCACGATTCGCAATTGGCCGCACAGTGCCAACGTCATTATGAATTAAAAGATGGTCAATTGATTGAACATGTGCAGACTCCTCAATCGAATGAGGTGGTGTAATGTTGACCTTGTTTAAACCCTTATTTAGGCAAAGTTTTGCCAGTTCAGGTATATATCTGCTGATTATTGCATTGAGTTTAGCCATTAGTGCGACCACCGCATTAAAGTTTAGCAATGATCAAGTCAAACAAGCAGTGACCTTACAAGCTGCCAAAATGCAAGCTGCAGATTTACAACTTAGTGATACAGATCCAATTGACCAACAATGGACCAAACAGGCTGATGATTTAAAATTAAAACAGTCCCATGTCACCATTTTTGGTTCAATGGCCTCTACGCAGGACCAGTTTGTTATGGTCAATGTGAAAGCCATTGACACAGCATTTCCCTTACGTGGTGAATTAAGGATTGCGCCAAAACAAGCCTTACAAAGTGGCGGGGTTTGGCTAAGCAAACGCGCACAAGAATTATTAAAATTAAACCTAGGCGATAGCGTTCAAATTGCCAATGGTCAGTTTAAAGTTACTGGTATCATTGAACATGATTCAAATCAAGAATTAGGCTTTTCTGCCTTTTCGCCAACCGTGATTATCTCTCAAGCAGATGTTGCAAAAACGGGTGCAATTCAAGTTGGAAGTCGGATTGAATATCGTTTGTTGATGGCAGGGGATGCGGAGTCGATTGCAACATATCAGCAATTTTTTAAGACATTTAAAGCGCAAGAAAAGCAAAATGTAAATCTAAAGATTGCACAAAATTCGGATGCAGATTCAGCTTTAAGCGCATCAAGTGCCAATGCATTGACTGAAAATCAGCCAGCAACACACTCACAAACAGATCAATCCATTCAAGATCAACAAAATGCGGATAATGAATTAGATGCACAAAGTAATTTAAGACTACGTAATGCAGATGAGGGCAATTCACGCTTACTTAAACCAATTGAAAACCTCGATACTTTCTTACAATTGGCCAATATTCTGACGATTCTTTTATGTGGTTTAGCCATCGCTTTAACCAGTCAGCGTTATGTACAGCAGAACCAAGATCATATTGCGCTGATGCGTTGCATGGGTGCAACGAAACGGCAGATTTTTCAAACCTATCTCGGGCTATTGAGCGTTGTTATTTTAATCGCCATTGTCATTGGCAGTATTTTAGGACTGATTTTAGGTTATTCATTATTGCAATTGATGTTGCAGATGATTCCGAACCTAGAGTTGCAATTTTCAATGTTGCAGATGTTGGTTGGTCCTTTGCCTATTGCAATTTTTACCAGTGCAATTGTATTGATTGGATTTATTTTACCGAGCTTGTGGCAACTGTTAAATACACCGCCTATTCGGGTGATACGCCAACAAGAAAAGTCGGCACGTTCAATGTTGTGGATGATGGCTACAGGTTTAGTTAGTCTGATTATTTTTAGTTTGGTCTTGACCGAAAATCTGATACTTACTGCGTTGGTGATGGGTGCAGTCATTGTGTTAACAGGTTTGTTATATGCAGTGGTTTGGATGATTTTAAAGACTTTAAAATCAATGAAAAATAGGCTCTCAGCCTATATCCGAACCCCTTCGCAAACCGCTTTACAAATTACCGCTTTGGCATTGGGTTTAAGTCTGATCACGGTACTTGCTGTATTGAGAACTGATTTATTAGAGCGTTGGCAGCAACAATTGCCTGAGGGAACGCCTAACCAGTTTATTTATGGTCTACCACCATTTGAACTGGAGGCTTTTAAACAACAATTGGCACAGCAACACTGGAAAAGCACACCGTTATATCCCAATGTCAAAGGGCGCTTATTGGCAAAAAATGGTCAAGCCTTTCCTGCCCAATTGGTGAAAACCAATAATTCTTTACGTCGTGAGTTAAATCTCACCCAAGCAGATCATTATCCACAAGACAATATCATTGTTGCTGGAGAGGCTCAATTAACTCAAATTGGGCAGGTGTCTGTAGAGGCCAAATTGGCTGAAGAATTGGGCATTAAAATTGGCGATCGTTTAACTTTTAGTTTGCCTGAGGGAAATTTGGACGCGCAAGTTGTGAATTTGCGTACAGTGGAATGGCAAAGCTTTAGTCCAAACTTTTTCTTTATTTTTACTCCAAAGACGTTGGATGAAAACGCAGGCAGCTACTTAGGGAGTTTTTATGTGCCACCGAGTGAAAAAATCAAGATGGTTAATCTGATTCAACAATTTTCCAATACGGTCTTTATTGACGTCTCTTTAATTTTTGATGAAATTAAAAACTTGGTTTCTGTGTTGGTCAAAATCATTACAGTTTTGGCGGTGTTGGTGAGTTTATCTGGCTTTTTAGTGTTGATTGCGTGTATCAATTTGCTGATGGATGAGCGTAAAAAAGAAGTGGCATTGTTACGTTCTTTTGGCAGTTCAAAGCGTCAGTTAAAAAATATGATGAGTTTTGAAATCGGTTTTATTGGATTATTGGCGGGAATCGTTTCCTGTTTCTTTGCGGAGGTGATTAGTGCTGTTGCCAGTTATCGTATGGAAATGGTGGTGCAATTACATTGGGAAATTTGGCTGATTTTACCAATTTCGATGGCAGTGTTGTGCGCATTAATTGGGCGTTACCGATTGAGCTATTTATCCGAAATCCCACCATTGCAAAGTCTACGAGAGTTGAATTAAACCGCTTTGTTTAAGTGGTTTTATCTGGCTGTTTAATTTCAGTTGAGTTTTTAAAAGACTGGTCAGAGAAGACAGTAAATTAAAAATGGCGACCTATAGGTCGCCATTTTTTATACTTTTGAATTGGTTGTACTTTGCAATGTTTTATTGCGGCATAGACAAGCTATTTTAGGGATTAAAAGTTTAATTGCTCACGCATTTGTACAATGGCTTGTTGCCAAAGTGGGCTAAGTGGTCCAACGAGATGCTGGCAATAGAGATAAACCGCATAGGTTGCTGCAATCCCCAAAAGCACAATGATAATATTGGCAGCTTTACCCATTTTGGCACGTTGGGTTGCATACCAAGCCAAAGCCATGACCGCACCCATTAACATCCCACCGATATGGGCAGCATTGTTAATTCCAGAAGCGAAAAAGCCAAAAGCTAAGTTGATCGCAAGTACGGTTAAAAGTGATCTTTTATCTAAAATGAATCTTTGATTCGGGGTAGGTGGGAACAACGACAGGAGTGTTAGTGCACCACCAAGTCCCATCACAGCACCCGATGCACCGGCAGATACATGAGGAAAGAGTTTTTGATCAAAGTTCTGCAGCATTTCGTAGCTATTTCGAATATCCAAATAACCACTTAATAAACTTCCCATGAGTCCAGCAAGGATATAAAGTCCAAGGAAATAAAACTTTCCTAAAGTTTTTTCAGCAACATCACCAAAAATATACAGTGCCCACATGTTCATCATTAGATGCAGGATACCGAAGTGAAAAAACATACTACTGAATAAGCGATATGGTTCCTCTAAGAAGGTTAAAGGTGCATAATCAGCACCCCAACGCAACGCGTCCAACGTTGTCGGGTCAGTAATGTTGACACCTGATAAGACTTGGATGGCAAATAAACCGACATTGATGACAATCAGCAATAAGGTTATTTTACCAATAGAATTGGGTTGGCTATAAGTTGAAAGATCTTGATATTTAGACATGCTATTGCTTAGCTTTTTATAGATAGATTCAGCTTAACATGAAACGTCAGAATTTTCGGAGTAAGCAGCTGACATGAAAGCTTTTATTGTTCGTGCTTTGTTAATTGTGGTCAGTATTTTGATCATGATTCAGCTATGGATTTTCTCAAGTTTAATTTATTGGCGTACTCATGATGTAGAAACCACCATGTTTATGCGTTGGACATATTTGTCTGATTTTGAGCCGATTCAACATCAATGGCGTGACTATGACAAGATCAGTGATAACTTTAAACATGCAATTGTCGCTGCCGAAGATGCCAAATTTCTCGATCATCATGGTTTCGACTGGGATGGTATTGAAAATGCACTACAACGTAATCTAAAAAAAGACAAAGTAGTCGCCGGTGGTTCAACGATCTCTCAACAATTGGCTAAAAATTTATTCTTCTATAATCGTCGCTCATTTATTCGCAAAGGTCAGGAAGCGATTGCCACCACCATGATGGAGCGGATGTGGACTAAACAGCGCATTTTAGAAGTCTATATGAACTCTGTTGAATTTGGTGATCATATCTATGGTGTTGAAGCTGCATCACAACATTACTTTTCTAAGAGCGCGGCAAGTTTAAGTCGTGAGCAGGCCGCATTTTTAGCAGTGATTTTAACCAATCCGAAGTATTATCAAAAAAATCCAGATGATTCTAAGCTTCAATACCGTAAGCGTTTGGTTTTGAAGTATATGCGTTATACCCGTATTCCAGATTGACGCTAAATAAATGAATTTAAAAAAGCACAAATTGATGTGCTTTTTTTATGAAATTGTCACAAATTTGAAGCATACTAGAATTAAGACATTTTTTTGATGCAGGTTTATTGCATGAATACCGCAGTGACGACAACAACGCCTACAGAATATTCTTATAATGAACGATATATAAATCGTGAGCTTTCAATTTTAGATTTCCATTTACGTGTTTTAGAGCAAGCCGTTGATCCTTTACATCCCTTGCTTGAACGTATGAATTTCTTATTGATCTTTTCTCGTAATATGGATGAATTTTTTGAAATCCGTGTTGCAGGAATGATGGAGCAATTAACTTTAGGGAATGAAAGTCGTTCACCAGATGGTTTGACGCCAAAACAAGTTTTAGACCAAATCTCTAAAACTGCACATGAAGCGATTGAGCGTCAGTATCGCATCCTCAATGAAGAAATTTTTCCTAAGTTACGTGAAGAAGATATTTGCTTTTTACGTCGTGGCGAGTTAACGCCTGCACAATCTGTGTGGATTAAAAAATATTTCCAAGAACAAGTTGCACCAGTGCTTACTCCCATTAGCCTTGATCCTGCACATCCATTCCCTCGATTGGTCAATAAAAGTTTGAACTTTATTGTGACTCTAGAAGGGAAGGACGCATTTGGTCGACAAATTGATTTAGCAGTTGTACCAGCGCCACGTTCGCTTCCGCGTGTAGTGCGTTTACCTGATGAGCTTACAGGCGGTAAAGAACATTTTGTGATGTTGTCTGCGATTATTCATGAGCATGTATCGGATTTGTTCCCAGGGATGACAGCTACAGGTTGTTATCAGTTCCGTGTTACACGTAATGCAGATTTGGCACTGAATGAAGATGTAGAAGACTTAGCCAAAGCATTGAAAGGTGAGTTGAGTTCACGTCGTTTTGGTCGAGCAGTACGTTTAGAAGTGACAGAAAACTGTCCAAAACATATTTATGAATATTTGCTTGAAGAATTTGATCTAGAACAAGAACAACTTTATAAAGTGGATGGGCCGGTAAATCTGGCACGTCTTGTGTCAAATTTTAAACGTCCACATATGCGCTATGACTCGCATGTACCCGCGATTCCAAAAGTATTGAAAAAGTCTGAAAATATTTTTTCAGCAATGCAAAAACAAGACATTCTTTTACACCATCCATTTGAATCATTTGCACCAGTTATTAACTTGTTGCGTGAAGCTGCACGTGATCCCCAAGTGTTAGCGATCAAACAAACCTTATATCGTAGTGGTGCTGACTCTGAAATTGTTCAGGTACTTGCAGAAGCGGCACGTAATGGTAAAGAAGTCACTGCTGTGATTGAGTTGCGTGCGCGTTTTGATGAAGAATCGAATATCGCCGTTGCCAATGTATTACAAGAAGCAGGCGCTGTTGTGGTTTATGGCATCGTGGGCTATAAAACGCATGCCAAAATGATCTTGGTGGTACGCCGTGAGAATAATAAGTTAGTACGTTATGTGCATTTGGGTACGGGTAACTACCATGCAACAAATGCTCGTATCTATACTGATTATGGTTTGCTCACTACAGATAAAGAGCTCTGCGAAGATGTACATCGTATTTTCCAAGAATTGACCGGTATGGGAAAAATGGCGAAGTTGAAAAAACTGTTACATGCGCCGTTTACGCTACATGCTCAGTTAATTGCTTTTATTGATGATGAAATTGCCAATGCCAAAGCGGGTAAACCTGCGCAAATTATTGTGAAGGTTAACGCGTTAACTGAAGTTCAATTGATCAATAAATTATATGAAGCTTCGCAAGCAGGGGTGCAAATTGATCTGATTATTCGTTCAATTTGCTGTTTACGTCCTGGGTTGCCAAACCTGTCTGAAAATATTCGAGTACGTTCAATTGTCGGGCGTTTCTTAGAACATACCCGTGTTTATTATTTCGGAAATAATGGCAATCCACGTATTTACTGTTCAAGTGCAGACTGGATGGATCGTAATTTATTTAATCGTGTAGAAGTGTGCTTCCCGATTGAAGATCCAGCATTAAAAAAACGTATTTACCAGCAAGGTTTAGTCAACTACTTAAAAGACAATATCCGCGCTTGGCTGTTGCAAGGCGATGGGACTTGGACTCGTGTGCAACCTAAAGAAGGCGAGGCAATTTACAATGCACAACAAACTTTGCTTGAGCACTTTGTAAATGGTTAAGCCAAGATCATTTGATTGTCTTAAGCCCGATTAAAATTAATCGGGCTTTTTTGTATCAATCAATCGGATTTTAATGAAATTGAATGACTTGGTTGCTATAGATTTAAGTTTTTTAAATCAGCAACCAACGCTTCTAATAAAGCATTGACGTTCTTAAATACTAGGATGATTTAAACTGTTGTGGTTTTAAACTCGATAAAACAGCAGGTAATGCAATTAAATAAATCATCGCGACAACCAACCATATAGCGCCAGTCCATTGTGTTTGGAAATGAAAGTAAAGTGTAGAAAACAACAATGGGGCAATAATCGAGGCCAGACTAATGGTTGATGCGATAACACCTTGAAACTGTCCTTGCTGTGCAGCTGGGATTTTTTGTGAAACAACAGCTTGTAGTGCAGGAGTGCCGATACTTCCTAGGGCAAAGATCGGCATGATTGCAAAAATGATCCAAGCGTGTTGGGTAAAAGCCATGATGATTAATGCCATACATATACATGCCAGACCAATCAGCACGGTATTTCTTTCACCACAATATCGGACTGCATGTTGCGGTATAAATGACTGAACCAGTACTTGGCATAAACCAAAAGTGCCTAAAGAAAGACCAACCCAAAATGTATTCCATTTAAAGGTATCGTGTCCCCAAAGTGCCCAGCAGACACCATAAGCTTCACCGCAGGCGCTAAACAGAAAAAATATCAGCAAAATCGGTAATATACCTTTTTGAGCAAGGATAAAACCAAAACTTTTCAAGGGATTTATTTTTAAACTCGAACGTTGCGAAATAGAAGCTTGAGGGGGGACTAGGAGTGGATTGTTGCTTCGGGATTCAGGGAGTAGCCAGAATGCGATAAGCAAGTTAACGGTTGTTAAAATTGCCGCAACGAAAAAAGGTAGCCGTAACCAATACCCGCCCAATAATCCACCGAGTATAGGACCGATAATAAATCCAATACCAAACATGGCACTCATTAAACCGAAGTATTTTGCTCGATTTTCTTCTGACGTGGTATCAACGATATAGGCTGAAGCCACGGGCATATTGGCACTACTTATTCCAGCAATGATCCGTCCAATGAACAGCAAGATAAGAGAGGATGAGCAAGCAAGAAACAAATAGTTGATTGCAGAACCCGCAAGGGAAATCAGCAGAACAGGTCTTCGACCGATACGGTCACTCAAAGCACCTAAGATCGGGGAGAAAATAAATTGCATAAGCGCATATAGGCTTAGGAAAACCCCCATTAACAAGGCAACGTTATGCTGATGGCCCAGGTCTTTCAGTAGTGAGGGAAGCAGGGGGAATACGATGCCAATGCCAATTGCATCTAAGACAATCGTTGAAAAAATAATATATAAAGGTCGGTTCATACGCGTCCTATCGAAAATTCAGGCACAGAAAACTGTGGAAACCTGTTAACGATGCTTGGAAGATTCAAGCCCTGTGGAACGCTGACCAATGCGAAGAATTGGATATGTGTCGACGAGATGGATTCATGCTTTTAAAACAAGCTGAGGATAGGTCGATTTTTCGCGATTTTTATCGTAACAATACATACAAAAATAAGCGATTATTTTTGTACTGGTCAAAGATTATCATGCTTGATCTAGTAAAAACAAGATCGTTTTAATTTTGCTTATGCTGATGTGATCTATAGGCTTTTTAGATATTCAATAAAAAAGGAGTCAATCATGACTCCTTTTTAGTATTGGAAAATTAACGTAAATTTGGCGTGATTTTTTGAAGAATTTGTACCAACACATCAAATTCACTTTGTAGTGGTGTACTTTTACGTGTAACTAAAGCCAAAGTGCGTGATGGTGCATTCTCAATAGGTTTAACCACAATCTGATCATTGTTTTTCAGCATATGTGCATGAATTGCAATCTCAGGAAGCAGTGTATAGCCTAAGTTTGAACTGACCATTTCCACTAAAGTTGGCAATGAGCTTGCTTTTAAACGGTGATCATTTTTACGCTCACCGATTGGGCAAACACTTAAGGTATGATCACGTAGGCAATGACCTTCTTCAAGGAGCATAAGATGAGAAAGATCTAAATCATCTAAGCTTCTTGCATTCATCGCATTTTGATCTGCTTTATTGCAGACTAAGAATAAATCTTCTTTCGCAATTTCAGCAACTTTCAAACCACGTGTGTCGAATGGTAAAGCCAGCATGATCACATCTAGATTGCCATGCTCAAGTTTTTCAACAATTTTTTCACTTTGTGCTTCATGCAGATGCAACTGAATTTTTGGAAGTTGTTTATGCACTTCTTCCAAAAGCTGCGACAAAATGAAAGGGGCGATGGTTGGAATAATCCCTAAATGCAAATCACCAGTTAACGGTTCACTCATTTCTCGACTTAACCGCATCAAGTCCTGAGCATCGGCGAGTAGAACACGGGCTCGGGCAACAACTTGCTCACCTAGAGGAGTTAAACGTACGTTTTGGCGATCACGTTCTACGAGTACGCCACCCAATAAACGTTCTAACTCCATGATTCCACCAGATAAAGTAGATTGAGTTACAAACGAACGGCGCGCTGCTTCAGTGAAGTGCAGCGTCTCAGACAATGTCACTAAATATGACAACTGTCTTAGGGATGGTAATGCAGCCATAGTGTCCTAATGCTTATGATTTAAAATGATGTGCAAATAACCCGCTAAGTTGAGGAACAAAATGCGGTGGGATATCATGCCCCATTCCCTCAATTAATTCAAATTTAGCGCCTGAAATTGCTTTAGCAACTGCCTTACCATGACTTGGAGGTAGTAACCGATCTTTAGAGCCATGTAACACTAAAGTTGGCTTTTTGATCTGCTTATCCAATTTAAGTAAGGAACCTGTACATAATATTGCTAAAAACTGTTGAAGTACACCCGCTGGATGATAACTACGACGATATAATTTACGTGCAGTTTGAATTGCTTCAACTTGGTTGATATAACCAGGTGAACCAATCATATGAAAAACCTTCAAGGAATGATTCACAATTCCTTCTTCATCACGTGATTCAGGTTTACCAATGAGACTAAAGAGTTGTTTTGGAAATGGTGGAGGTAGCAAAGGTTGATTATTACTGGTAAAGAGTAAGCCGACTTTATCAATTTTCTCAGGATATTTTGCAGCTAAAATTTGAGAAATCATACCACCCATTGAAGCACCCAAAATATGTGGTTTTTCAATGCCTAGACGATCAATCAATAATGCAACATCATCCGCCATATCAAATAAGTTATAAGGCGCGCCGTCATTCGGTAAGCCCAAAGCAAAGCGACCCATCAGCTTATAAGAGTTTAAACGTGGACCTTGGTGGCGAATTTTTGAAGATAAGCCAATATCACGATTATCAAAGCGGATCACATGAAAGCCTTGATCAATCAGTGATTTACAAAAAAAATCAGGCCAAAATAACATTTGCGCACCCAAACCCATAATCAACAGAATGGTCGGGTGTTGTGGATTTCCACCAGTTTCAACATGAAGTTGAATACCATTTCCTAAATCGACTTTGGTTTCATTCATGAACGATGCATAAGGTGAAACTTGAAATTGAAGTGCGCTATTCATTGTTATTTTCCTAAGCAAGGATATTCTTTGATTAAAAAATATCCTTGCTATTAAAACCTTAAACCGATGCAGGAATCAAGTCTGGAACCAGTTTTGTTAATGTTAAACGCTGTTTTCCAGCAGTTGCACCTAACAATACAAAACCACGTAAGGTACCTTCAGCATCTGTTGCTTTAGATAACATTCCATCTTCAAACTCTTCATTCTCCCATGTAACATCTACATCAATTGGAGCAGGAAGTACAGTCAAAGGTGCAGCTGGGGTTTTCACTGCGACTGGCATTGCAGGGTAGTGCACAGTGGTGGTTTGTCCACTCAAGGTTTTGGCCAATGCACGCGCTTGTTGCATGATTGGCATGACAAATGGCAAAAGTGTTCCATTCACTTCGGCACAGTCACCGATGGCAAAAATATCTGCTTGACTGGTTTCGAGCAAGGTATTGGTAATTACACCACGACTGGTGTTGATTTCTGTAGCTTTGGCCAAGGCAATATTAGGTTGTAAGCCAATTGCAGAAAGCACAACATC
The DNA here is from genome assembly GCF_051059255.1 of Acinetobacter sp. CE-15. Classification (NCBI taxonomy): domain Bacteria; kingdom Pseudomonadati; phylum Pseudomonadota; class Gammaproteobacteria; order Moraxellales; family Moraxellaceae; genus Acinetobacter; species Acinetobacter sp. CE-15. The sequence goes on from NZ_CP192737.1 coordinate 1,264,637, forward strand.
CGCGAGCAAGGACTGACCACTGGCCAATGAAACGATATAACCACGCTCAGATTTAGAAACTTTTTCTACAGTGGTGCCCAAGGCAAATTTGATTCCTGATTGTTCAAGATTGTCTTTAAATGCTTGTGCAACATGATTAGGCAATAAACGCCCTAAAGGTTGTGGTGCTAAGTCGATCACCGTAACCTGATGCCCAGTATTTTGTAAGTCATTGGCAAATTCACAACCAATTAAGCCTGCACCTAAAATCACCACACGCTTGTTACCACATTCACCCGTGCTGCAATTGTCTAAAGTTTCACGGAATGCGCGATAGTCAATCAGTGAGTTAACCACATGAATATCATCACTTCCATCCCCAGCAATCGCTAATCGAATTGGATTTGCGCCCACGGCAAGAATAAGTTTTGAGTAGCCTTGAGTTGAAGGTTGTCCATCTTTTTCAAGGGTTAATTCATGTTTCTCTGCATCAATACTTTTAACCCATGTCTCTTTTTCAATCCGCATGTTCAGTTGGCTACTCATCTTTTCAGCATCGCCTAAACCAATTTGTTCAGGTGCTTTTTTCCCAACCAATGCATTAGATAGGGTAGGTTTTGCATAATTCACCGCATCATCTGCGCAAATCATCACCAATTCCTGTTCGGTGTTTAACTTACGAAATTCTCTTGCAAGGGTATAACCCGCCATGCCAGAACCTATGATGATGATCGGTTGCATATCTTTCTCCATACCTGTTTCAAATTTAGAGGTGAATTGAATAATTTTGTATTGTTGAAAATAAATGTAAAAAAGACCATGTAAACATGGTCTTTACGCAATATCTTAGATTTCTACCATTTCAAAGTCTGCTTTAGAAACACCGCAGTCTGGGCATGTCCAGTCATCAGGAATGTCTTCCCACTTGGTACCTGCTGCGATGCCATCTTGTGGCCAACCTTCTGCTTCGTCATAAATCCAACCACAAACGATGCATTGATATTTCTTCATCTGATTCTCCGATATCTGACAGATGCATTGTTTTTTCTGTCAGTAAAATTCCTTCTGCTGCTTGACTCAAATAATATGCAAATAAAATGTGTACATATTCCTCTAAATTCTTACGCAGTTCTGTATCTAAAGTAAAGTAAATATCGGAGTTTATCTAACTAATCTTAAAGCTGAATGGCAGCTCAGGACAAAAGCGATGTTTATTATGCCAACTTTGTCAGACAATTTTAATTACAACACTGTCATAACAAGGGATGAGCACTGATATAAAAGTTTAAAAATATTTGAATTTAGACAAAGGTCTAGATGAATATTTTAGCCAAAAATATTAAGCTAGAATTAGCTCATTCTATAGCCATTATTTTGTGTGAAAATGGACTTAATAAATTCAACAACTTAGCGTGACTTTAATGTTGAATAGGTAGCGGGCTGCTGTCAATTTTGGCTAATAAACGTTAAAATTCACGTATTATTTATCTTTTTTAAATCTCCCTCCCATGATGAACATGTCTACTGCTTTGTGGTCAAGTATTCGTACTGTCCAAAACTTCCCAAAACCAGGTATTTGTTTTTATGATTTAACCCCATTGTTTATGAACAATCTTGTGGCGTTAACCGATGCATTGATTGCGAGTATTCCTGTAGAGCAATTAGATGCCGTGGATAGTTTTGTTGCAGTTGAGGCACGAGGTTTTGTTTTAGCCAGCTTATTGGCACAACGTACTGGCAAAGGCTTATTGTTGGTTCGTAAAGCAGGTAAGTTGCCACCTCCAGTAGTTGGTGTGGGTTATAGCTTAGAATATGGTTTAGATCGCTTGGAAATGTCAGCGGATATCGCAGCACAAAAAGTGATTATTGTAGATGATGTATTGGCTACAGGTGGTACTTTAAAAGCTGTCAATCAATTGATGCATAAATGCCAACATACGGTATTGGGTGCAAGTATTTTTCTTGATCTACCTGATTTACATCAAGATCTTGGTTTAAAGATTTGGTCAGTGCTCGATGAGCATTCCAAGCCAGTTGAAAAAGCGGTTGCTTAAAGGCAATAACAGGTTAAGTTTTCGGGCTACCTGCTTGTGATTAAATACTTAAATCATTTGTTTGTCTGTCTTGTCGTGAAAAAAGCCTTGTAAATACAAGGCTTTTTTAGTTAGAGAGCAGCGAACTGTACTTTGAAAATTTTATTTCAAGCAATAAAGGTTTGTTCCATATATTCAATTAAATGATTTAGGTTTTCAGGTTGGACTAAACGATGGTGTCCACCTTCAACAGCTTTAATCTGCATATATGACTCTAGTTGTTCAAGCACTTTATACATATCTAAAACCTCATCACCCAGTTCCAGATAAGCAATTTGTGGAATGTCATGGTCTAAATCATGTTCATCAATCGCTGCATAGTCTTCACGGAAATCTGGATTTAAGCTCGGATTGGCAAGGATTGCAGGAATTCGATGTTGCTGTGACATTTTTAATGCCCAATACCCCCCTAAACTATGACCTACCAGTAAATCGGGTTTAATCTTTTCGATAATATCGTGATAAAAACACTCAACCGTTTTGTAGTTAAGGTTACGATAATCCACGTTAATACAATATTTTTTTTCAGCATTTATGGCATGGAATTTTGTCGATTCTTTAGATGAATCTAGTCCATGTAAAAATAAGATTTTAGAATGAATACTCTTCATTGTTATCGTTTTCATATGGTCTTTCTTTATTGAGCAAAGGTAGAAATTGAACAAAGCTAGAAAAAGTTATCAATGGATTTAAAATTTTCCATTTAACTATTTTTATATTCAAATATTCTACTTAGCTGCACTTTTTTAAAAACTTAGATTTTGGTCTAAGAGTGTTGTGTAACAGATCAATATGCTTGTTATTTATTGTTTAACATATTGAATGTTTAGGTTTAAATTTTTAGGGTGATGGATTTTTATTAACAAAAATTAATCATTCTGGGTTTTTATTGTACTAAGCTATAGATTGGATCAATAAAATAAGAGAAAGAAATGATGACTTTAAGCTATGACATTGTCATTCAAGCGAATGCACAAACAGTATGGAATATCCTGTGGGATACCCATACTTATTCCAAATGGACCCAACCGTTTTCGGAAACTTCGCAGATGCAGTCTGACTGGAAAATTGGCGGGGAAACCTTATTTCAGGATGCCAGCGGCAATGGTATGGTCGCAACCATTGTAGAGTTGGAGCAGTTTAAAAAAGTGGTATTTAAACATTTGGGTGTTTTGAAAAATGGTGTTTTAGATTCAACAAGTGAAGATGTTCAAAGTTGGAGTGGCTCTTTAGAAAAATATTTCTTAAATGAACAGGGTGCAACAACCACATTATCTGCTGAAATAGAAACCTCTGAGGAATATAAGGACATGATGGATCGTGCTTTCCAGCAAGGGTTTGCCATAGTCAAATCATTGGCTGAACAAAACCATTAAGAAACTTAGCACTTTCATTATTGTTTAATGGCATTGAATAATCAGGGGTTGTTCAATAGAAAATGATTTTGCCACACCATTTTCATTACGTGGTTGAAAGCGAATTTTTTCTAGTAAAGGTTGCAGTATCGATTTCATTTGTTCGTGAATTAAAGGGGTGTAACGGATATTTAGGATTTGCCCTTGTGTATCTACCAAAAATTTCGCTGAGAGCGAGATATTACCTTGTTGATCAAATTTAATTTTATTCTGAGATGGTGTCTTACTTTGGTCACAAAAGGGTTCTAAAGCGCTTTGTACTTGTGAAAAGTTGGGTTTTATGGCGTATTGGATGCGGGTTGGAAATTTAATAAACAGAATGTATTTCCCATAATAATATTTTATTTTTGCGATGTTTTGTTCATCAACATTGAGAGTTTTATTTTTAAAATCATTACTGACTTGTGGTAATTGATCCATAGTAAGTTTTTTTGCCAGTTCTAAAGCCCTTAAATTGAGTGCTTTTTGAGTGGGGTGAGGATTCATTAATTTGACTTGGCTTTGCAGACTGATTCGATTTGGAACGATTTCTAATTGCCAAATATAATCTTGATTATTGAGATTGGTGCTTTCAATTTTTATAGGAAGATCTTTTTGAGTATTGCTCATAACAACGATTTGTTCTGCATCAACCACAGTTGAAAACCACAAAACATTGAAAAGAATGATACTTTGGGCGAATCCTTGCCAGTATTTATTCATGATTTTTAATTTTTACATGGTTCGTAGAGTTATATTCATACGCATTATGTTGTAAATCTGCTATGCTATGCAACTTCCGTTTTTTAATATAATCGAGGCAGAGATGACGCAACATAACGCTCAATCGACTTCTGAACAACACATTTCCGAAAACGATTTAATTGCACAGCGTCATGCCAAGTTAAAGCAAATTCAAGATCACGCCAAGGAAACCGGTGTTAGCCCATGGCCAAACACATTTAAGCGTGAGCATTATGCGCAAGATCTACAAGAACAATTTGCAGATCAATCTAAAGAACAAATTGAAGCAGGCGAGCAAGTTCACGTATCTGTAGCGGGTCGTGTGATGTTGAACCGTGGTTCATTCATCGTGATTCAAGACATGACCGGCCGTATTCAATTGTATGTGCCACGTAAAGAGCTTGCACCTGAAGTTCTAGAAACTGTGAAAAGTCTAGATCTTGGCGATATTATTGCTGTTCAAGGTTATATCGGTCGTTCTGGCAAAGGTGATTTATATGTTCATATTGAACATTTTGAATTATTGACGAAATCGCTTCGTCCACTTCCAGACAAGTTCCATGGTTTGAATGACACAGAAGTAAAATACCGTAAACGTTATTTAGACTTAATTGTGAATGAAGAAACACGTAAAACTTTTGAAATTCGTGCAAAAGTTGTGTCAGGTATTCGCAACTATCTCATCAATGAACGTTTTATGGAAGTTGAAACTCCGATGATGCATGTGATTCCAGGTGGTGCGTCAGCGCGTCCATTTGAAACACATCATAATGCATTAGATATGCCATTATTCTTGCGTATTGCACCTGAGCTTTACTTAAAACGTTTGGTTGTTGGTGGTTTTGAGCGTGTATTTGAAATTAACCGTAACTTCCGTAATGAAGGTGTTTCAACGCGTCATAACCCAGAATTTACCATGATTGAATTCTATCAAGCTTATGCTGATTACAAAGATCTCATGGCTTTGACAGAAGGTATGCTTGAAAAATTAGCAATCGACATCTTGGGCTCAACAGATGTTCCTTATGGTGAAGAAGTGTATAGCTTCAAAGGTCCATTTAAGAAAATCTCGATGTTTGATGCGATTCTTGAGCATAACCCAAATTTCACTGCTGAAAATGTTTCGGATCGTGAATTCTTGGCAAGATTTATTCGTGAAGAGTTAAAAGAGCAAGTTAAACCAGGTTTTGGTTTAGGTCGACTACAAACCATCGTATTTGAAGAAACTGTTGAAACTCAATTACGTCAGCCGACATTCATTACTGAATATCCTGCGGAAACTTCACCGTTAGCACGCCGAAATGATGATAATCCACATATCACTGACCGTTTCGAATTCTTTATCGGTGGTCGTGAGTTGGCAAATGGTTTCTCGGAATTAAATGATCCAATTGACCAAGCTGAACGCTTCCAAGCGCAAGTTGCTGAAAAAGATGCGGGCGATGATGAAGCAATGCATTTCGATGCTGACTTTATTGAAGCATTGGAATACGGTTTACCTCCTACAGCAGGTGAAGGTATTGGTATCGATCGTTTGGTGATGTTATTTGCCAATGCAGCAAGTATCCGCGATGTGATCTTATTCCCACATATGCGTCATAAAAATTAATTTATGATGTTATAAAAGATGTTGTAAAAAAAGCCACTGAATTCAGTGGCTTTTTTTACTTAGACAATCAGCACATTTTAGAAATGAAATACGCCTAAACCATTTTTGATTTCGTCTAAAGTATCTTGAGTGATGATACGGCATTTTTCCGTACCAGTTTTTAAAATATCCATGATGTAATCTGGATCTTTGGCAAGTTCCATACGACGTTCACGGATTGGTGTAATCAACTCTTTTAACACACCTTCAAGACGTTTTTTCACAGTACCATCGCCTAAACCACCACGACGATAATGCGCTTTAAGTTCTTCAACTTCTTCTTTATTTGGATCAAAAGCATCTAAATAAGTAAAGACAATATTTCCTTCAACCTGACCTGGATCTTCAATACGCAGATGGTTTGGATCGGTATACATTGCATTGACTGCTTTTTTGATGTCTTTATCTGTTGCATCTAACACGATGGTATTGCCCAATGATTTCGACATTTTGGCTTTACCATCAAAGCCAGGTAAACGGCTCATATTGGATAAAAGCGCTTTACACTCAGGTAAAACTTCTTGTCCAATTTGACGGTTTAAACGACGAACAATTTCATTAGTCTGTTCGATCATTGGAATTTGGTCTTCACCAACTGGCACGACAGTGGCTTTAAATGCAGTAATATCGGCAGCTTGTGCAACAGGGTAGCAAAGAAAACCTGCTGGAATATCACGCTCAAAACCACGTAATTGAATTTCAGCTTTGATGGTTGGGTTACGTTCTAAACGAGAAACCGTCACAAAGTTTAAATACAACATAGTGAGTTCATTCAACGCGGGTAAGCAAGATTGAACACAGATTGTGGTTTTTGTTGGGTCAATGCCGACTGCTAAATAGTCTGTTGCTACTTCAAGAATATTACGACGAACTTTTTCAAAGTTATCCGCATTATCTGTTAAAGCCTGAGCATCTGCGAGAAGGAGGTGTTGATGATGAGAATCTTGTAAGCCTACTCGTGAGCGCAAAGAACCTACAAAATGTCCCAAATGTAGTTGTCCAGTAGGACGGTCGCCTGTCAAAATCACAGGACGATTATCTTGATTCGTCATTATCGCTTCCAAAGTCTTTGTATAGACAGTCGTGTTTTATGAATGGGCACTATTGTACGAGATAATTTATTTTAATGTCAGCGAAAAATGGTGTAGAACCAATTTTTATCAATAAATGTGAAAATCTACAAAATTTTATATAGAAAAATGAATTTTCACTTTAAAATGACAGGATAACTAAAATTTTGGATAAAAAATGGCAAGTAGTCTATTAATATTATTAGATGATATCGCAGCAGTGCTCGATGATGTTGCCGTCATGAGTAAAATGGCGGCTAAAAAAACTGCGGGTGTTTTAGGTGATGATTTAGCACTGAACGCACAACAAGTGAGTGGTGTAAGAGCAGAGCGTGAGCTTCCTGTGGTATGGGGTGTCGCGAAAGGCTCCTTTATCAATAAATTAATTTTAGTGCCTTTGGCTTTGCTGATCAGTGTGGTTGCACCGTGGTTGATTAATCCATTGTTAATGATTGGTGGTTTGTTTCTTTGCTATGAAGGCGTTGAAAAAGTTCTACATAGTTTGCAGCATAAAAAAGCCAAAACAGGTGAGGCTGCACAAGAAGAATTACAACAAATCGAAACTGATTTAGCCACATTTGAAAAAGATAAAATTAAAGGTGCGATACGCACAGACTTTATTCTTTCTGCTGAAATTGTGGTGATTTCTTTAGGCACTGTTGCGACGGCAGCATTTGGTACCAAAGTGATGGTGCTATCTGTCATCGCAATTTTAATGACGGTCGGTGTTTATGGCTTTGTCGCCATGATTGTAAAGATTGATGATTTAGGTTTGTACTTAACTCAACAAGCATCAAATGTTAAACAAAGCATTGGCCGTGGTTTACTGGTATTTGCACCAAAGTTAATGAAAACCTTAACGATTGTCGGAACCATCGCAATGTTCCTTGTCGGTGGGGGGATCATCACCCATGCGGTATCAACTTTGCATCATTGGTCAGAAGAAGCCGTTGATCATATTCAACATATTCCAACTGTTGGTAGTGTTATTGGTGCATTAACACCAACGTTAATTAATTTACTGATTGGTATCGTCGCAGGTTTTGCCGTGGTATTGGTTGTTGGACTTATTCAAAAAGTTCGTGGTCAATCCACAACAGCCTAAATGCAAAGCACATCCTAAACGATAGCCAATTTGAAATAAAAAGGACCGATCTATGCGTTGGAAAGGACGTAGAGAAAGTGATAATGTCGAAGATCGCCGTGGCGGTGGTGGCGTAAAAGCGGGTGGGATTAGTATCCTGGGCTTAATCGTCGCTTTTGTTGCATGGAAATTCTTTGGTGTTGACCCACAGCAAGCCTATCAAGCGACCAAACAGGTGACTTCGGCTGGAGCAAGTCAAAATTCCGCACCCACCAATTTAACCCCTGAACAGCAGGAAACGGCATCTTTTGTTAAAACCGTTTTGGCCGATACCGAAGATACTTGGAAACCGATTTTCCAACAACAAGGTGTACAGTACGTTTCACCTAAACTGGTAATGTTTAGTGGTGCGATACAATCAGGCTGTGGTACGGCTCAATCTGCGATGGGGCCATTTTATTGCCCAGCAGATCAAAAAGTGTATATCGATACCCAGTTCTTTAAAGATATGCGCCAACAGATGGGCATCTCAGGGGAAAAAAATCAATCAGAGCTTTCAGCTAAAGATGAAGCGGGTGATTTTGCACAAGCCTATGTAATTGCGCATGAAGTTGGGCACCATGTCCAAAACTTATTGGGAATATCGTCTCAGGTTCAACAAGCACGACAGCGTGCCAGTGAAACTCAGGGCAATCAACTTTCAGTACGTTTAGAATTACAAGCGGATTGTTTGGCTGGGGTTTGGGCTAATCGTACACAACAACGCACCCAGTTCTTAGAACAGGGTGATATTGAAGAGGCGATGGATGCTGCTGAAAAAATTGGTGATGACTACTTGCAGAAAAAAGCACGTGGTTATGCGGTACCAGACAGCTTTACGCATGGCACCAGTCAGCAACGTATGCAATGGTTTAACATTGGTATGAACTCTGGTGATATCAATGCGTGTGATACCTTTAAATAGACAGCTATAGATTGTTGGGTTAAAGAAGAGAACATCATGTTCTCTTTTTTTCTCAATCAATTTTTTTTAAGCGCTTTTTATGTTAAAAAATATAACCAGTAATCATCATATTTCAGTTTTTTTTGTACAATTATCTAGATTGTTAAATGGTCTCTTATTTTATATTTTATAAAAAAATGATTGAGTGTTTGATGTGCATTTAAATTAAAAATCTAAAACAGGTTTCGGATGGGTAACTATTTCTTTCTTCAGGTCTTTACAGTCATTTTTGCGCTTTCTATCGCGACTACAATTTTTAATAAGCGAATATTAGGTTTCCCACAAGCCATTGGTGTTCCCATTGTTTCAGCAATTTTTGTCTTTATTTTGCAATGGGGTGCCAGCTTACTCAATGGCAATCAATTTATCTCGATTAATATCCATAATATTGAAGAAGCTGTACGGCATGTCGATTTTTATGATTTTTTAGTCAATGGTGTCATTTGCTTCATTTTGACCTCTTCAGCACTTAAATTTAAGGTTTCAGATTTAAAAGTTTATTGGAAGCCGATCAGTATCTTGGCAACGATTGCTTTACTGCTCTGTGCTGTATTTTTTGCAGGATTGGTGTTTGGTTTCCAATTCTTGATTGGCAATCCCGTTCCAATTTTAGTTTTGTTGTTACTGGGTTCTGCCTTAGGTGCGACAGACCCGATTGGGATCAAAGGTGTGCTTAGTTCAGTACGTGCGCCGCATCATCTGATTGTTAAGTTGGAAGGTGAGTCCTTATTTAATGACGCAATGTGTATCGCCGTTTTCATGACTTTATTAAATGTTCTTGAAGGAGAGCATTTTAGTTTAGCTGCAACACTACAAACTTTCTTATATGAAATTGTGGTTGCGGTGATTATTGGTTGGGCTTTTGGTCTGGGAATCTTGCGTTTATTACGTGGTAAACACGAGATGGAGTCTTTGATTCTTACCACTGCATTATTGGCATGTGGTTCTTATCTGGTTGCATTATTTGCCCATGCATCCGCTCCGATTGCCTGTGTGATTGGCGGTTTAATTGTCGGTAATAAATGGAAAGAAATTTTACAGGATCGTGAAATTCGTGAGGTCAATCATTTTTGGCATACGGTAGAAGGGATTATTAATTCTTTTCTCTTTACCTTGATTGGTCTAGAAATCTTTATTTTAGATTTAAGCACAAGTCTGATTCTTGGTGGTATTTTTGCTTTCTTTGCCTTGCATCTCTCTCGTTTTGCCGCAAATTATTTAGCTTTTGCATTTTTCCCATCATTCCGCAAAAAAAGCTATAACGGTAGTCTGGCTATTCTTTCTTGGGGAGGGGTTCGTGGGGGGATTTCACTTGCACTGATTCTTGCTGTGGCAAACGTCCCTGAGTTACGTGACTACAGTAGTATTCTAATTGGTTATACCTTTATCAGCGTATTACTTTCAGGGGTCGTCTGTGGTTTGGGTTTACCTGCAGTCATGAATGCCTTTTATTACAATCCAAATGAAGAAACCCAAGGTTTCAAAGGTTGGTATCAGCGCATGTGCAATAAGATGAACCGTAAAGGCATCAAATATATTGTGGGTGAAGATAACGAAGGGTATGAAACCATCACCATTTATAACCCAGAAGCGTTGGTTGACAAGAAAGCTGCAGATGGTGTGGCCTCTGTACATCATCCTGAAAAAGCGCAGGAAATGAAGCGATTGGAAAATCCTGGTAACTTCTAAATGCAGTGCATTCAGTCAAATGAATAGTTAAGGTATAAAATTAAGAAGCTAAAACTTCAATATTCTTAAAGGTTTGTCGCAATAAAAAAGCCAGTAACAATACTGGCTTTTTTATTGGAGCTGTTATTTTGCGTTTTTGCCTAAGAAATCGAGGTAAGGTTTCACCAAAAGTTGCTCTTGTTCTAAAATCGGTAAATGCCCGACTCCTTTTAGAATGATTGGCTCTTGTGCATTTTTCAATAAGCCTTTGAGTTCAGCCGCAGCTTCAACATTGATAATTTGGTCTTTATCTCCCCATGCAATCAATACCGGCTGGTCAATCGAACGTGCTGCAATGGCAAAAGAATCTGGGGTAAATAATTTAGACATGACAATCAGTTGCTCAACCAATTTGGTGGTGTTTGCCGATTGGCTGATCATCAATTTCTCTTGAGCATCTTTTAATTCTTTAGGAATGAAAGGCGGTAGACTGGTGGCAATTTTCATTAAACGATCAAAATCGCCAGGTTTGCTGACAATCATATTACGTAAAGTTGTCGGATCTTTTAAATAAGGAGTATTGGCAGATTTAAATACACCTGCACTATCAATTAAAAATAAAGATTTGGTATCAACAGGGTATTGTGCTGCGTAAAGTAAGGAAATCGAACCACCCATTGAGTGACCAGCGACATTTAAGCCATTGTCTACTTTAATGGCTTCAGCAAAACGACGTAATTTTTCAGTGAGATTGGGCAATGAATAATCAAAATCGTTAGGGACTTTACTGTCACCTTGACCAGGAAGATCAGGAATAATCACATGGTAATAAGGCGTTAAGTAACGTGCCACACGATTCCAGTTGTCACGACTTCCAGCTAGGCCATGAACGAGCATAATGGTAGGTTTTCCAGCTGGTCCGCCTTCACTATAGGCCCAATCAATATCACCGACTTTTACACGTTTGGTTTCCATGCCCGCCCATGCACGTTCTTGCTGAAGCACACTTTGAATGTCAATCGCTGGAGCAGCATAGCTTGTGGTCGATAAGCCTACTGTTACCACAGAACCCATTGCCAATGCCGTCGATAAAATCAGTTTGTTGAAGATTCCTTTCATCTTTGAATACTCTTGTTGTTGTATTTGAGGTACGATTTAAGATTAGATTATGTACAGTCAAATTACATTTGCCTAAAATGTTGAAAGCCTATTTTCAAAGTCAATTTAACGCTGTTTGCCAAGATGATTATGAATATTATTTTTTATTACTTGATTGATCTAAAAAATGTCAAATCATGAACTCGCTCAGATGATTTTACATGTCATCATACAAATTCCCCAAGGTAAGGTTGCCAGTTATGGTCAAGTTGCCAAATATGCAGGCTTACCCAAACATGCACGGTTGGTTGGGCGTGTATTAGGACAGTTACCTGAAGATCATGATATCCCTTGGTATCGCGTGGTTAATTCACAAGGCCGAATCAGCTTAAAAAAGCTGGATGAGAAGGGAATGTGTATTCAGACTGCAAAGTTATTGGCTGAGGATGTTGTGGTTATTGATGGCAAAATAAATCTAAAAAAATATCAATGGGCACCTTAGTTCCTCACTATAAAGATAGTGAGGAATGTTTAAAACAAACGGTGAAAATTATTTAATTACTAAAACAGGGATTTGTAATTCAGTTAATAAGCTTTGCGCTACACTGCCCATAATAATTTTTTTCAGTCCGGTACGACCATGTGAACTGAGAATGACCAAATCAATTTTTAAATCCTGTACAGCTTGATTTAAGGTATGTGCAATATTTTCGCCTTCGAGTAAACGTGTTTCAACTTGCACGCCTTCTGTGGCAAATTGATCTTTTGCCACATTGATATTGGATTGAATAAATTCACGAGCACGCTCAATCAGCATATTGCTTTGACCATGTGCCAAATATTCTGATGCAATATAAGGGTCTAAAGTCATCACCTGTACAACCGTGATTTTACTGTTAAATGCTTTGGCAAATTCAACCGCATGTTTCACAACAGATAATGAAGTTTCTGAACCATCAACAGGAACGAGGATATTTTGATAAGCCATGTCTATTTTCCTTATTTTACCGAAAAGCTGAGTTGAATATTTATTACAATTCTAAGTCTATAGAGTCATCATAACGTGAATATGAGATGAATAAAACCGAGTAAATGTGTAGGGATAATTCATATAAATATCATAAATTTAATTAAAAGCATTGGCATCAAGTTACATCGTTTTTTTGCTTGCAAATGCAGCTGAATAAAAAGATAAATCAATCAATAAAATAAAGATCGAGATGCAATCAAGCATGATCAAAATAAAGCTTTAAATTGTTTAAACAAAAGCCATACACAATTGAGAAAATATAGAGGCTGAATGAAACAATTGGCAAATTGTAAATCCAGTTCTTCCTTTAAAATGTTTTAAATATACATACTGAAAATAATAGGACATTACAATTTAAACCATGGATTAAAAGGAAAAGACAATGGAATATCAAACAATTATAGTCGAAGAAAAAAATGCAGTTGGATATTTGAGCTTAAATCGGCCTGAACAATTCAATAGCTTTACACCGCAAATGTGCCTTGAAATTGTAGAGGTCTTAACACAATGGAAAGATGATACCGAAATCCGCATTATTGTGATTGCTGCGATTGGAAAAGCATTTTGCGCAGGTCAGGCGATAAACCCAGATTTATTTGATGGCGGTGCTATAGACTTGGGTTTGGTCTTGGAAAAATACTTTAATCCTTTATTAGCGCTCATCAATACACTACCAAAAGTGATCATCTGTGCTGTAAATGGCGTTGCAGCTGGTGCGGGAGCGAGCTTAGTATTGTTATGTGATATCGTGATTGCAGCAAGGTCTGCAAGTTTTTCACAAATCTTTAGTAAAATTGGCTTAATTCCAGACTGTGGTGCAACTTGGTTATTGCCGCGTATGATCGGCTTTGCCAAGGCCAAAGCATTGATGCTGACTGCCGAAAAAATCAGTGCAGATGAAGCTGAACGATTGGGAATGATTTATAAAGTGGTAGAAGATGATCAGTTACAGATAGAGGTTGTTGCTTTAGCTGAGCATTTGGCAAGCCAAGCCAGCCTGAGTTTTGCCTTGATTAAACAAGCGATGCGGGTCAGCATGCAAAATGATTTTACCAGCCAAGTTAAAGTTGAGCAGGATTTGCAAAGACAGGCAGGGCAGTCAGCAGATTTTTTAGAAGGTGTTCGCGCTTTTTTAATGAAAGATAAGCCAAATTTTAAAGGACGATAAATAACGATGTTTATCCATAAGATGCAATCGATCAAGACATTAAAATGGATGATGTACGCTGGACTCTTGTTTTTCTCACAGCAGGCAATTGCGGATCAAATCAAAGCAATTCCATGGGTTAAAATGAATACTGAAACAGCTCAAGTCACGCACATTTGCCAAGCATTAAAAATAAGCTGTACTAACAATGCAGAGGTTTGGAAAAAGAAAACCATTAAAGATAATCACTTATATTTAATAGACAAAACACCTCAATTAATTGAATTCGTAAAAGAAAATAATCAGTATGTCATGCTGAATTCTTGGAATTTCAAGCATTATCAACACCATAGTAAAAGTCCTATGGATGAAGTGTTAAGTAGTGATGGTATTCGTATTTATCCAGCATTTTATCCTTTAAATCGTCAAAAGTTCGCCATTGCTGTGGTAAAGCGCTGGAGCGTGAGTTATTCAGGCGGTGGGCGATTGGAAGAGATTGCAGACTTTGTCATGTTAGAGCCGAATGGTGTATATAAACTGGCTCTGGCTGATACACCTTTTCATTCTTATGAGCGGATTCGAGCGTGTTTTTCTCAAGAGGAATATGAAAACTCAACAGATTGCCATGATGAAAGTAGTTCAAATTTATCTATTGAGTTTAAGAACATTGGGAAAACGTATTATCAATGGATATTGAATTATAACGATTTAAGTTGGGAAGCGTTTTAACCTGAAACATCAAATCTAGTAGAAAAGTCTCATAATAATGTAATGCTATTTGCGCGAAAATAGTGTGCTCGACGTTATTAGAATAAGAAATAAAATTACACATAACATAATTTGATTATGTATTGCATAAATTAAAGCTTTCTTGTAGGATAAATTTAGAGTTAAGCGTCAGTGTAAATGCAGCTCAAGGTTAGCGCTTTACATGGACTAAATTATGGAAAGGAAGAGTTCAAATCAGGATGTTTTGTCGATTGACCTAAATACCTGTGATCTTTTCTCGGCATTAAAAAACGGATGAATTTATTCAAATAAGGGAAACTAGATGGATATTTTAGATAACCCATTAGAACTATGTGGCTTTGCTTTTATTGAGTTTGTTTCGACGGAAAATGGATTAGATCAAATCTTTGAAGCAATTGGTTTTGCTAAAGTCGCAAAGCATAAATCAAAAAAAGTTTATTTATGGCGTCAGGGTAATATCAATATTATCTTGAATTATCAACCTGAATCTTATGCATCATTCTTTTTTAAAGAACATGGCCCATCAGCATGTGCAATGGGGTTTAGAACACGCGATGCAGCCAAAGCTTTTAAAAATGCAATTGAACTTGGCGCAGAGCCAATGTATTCGCAAGCAGGACCAATGGAATTAAATATACCAGCGATTAAAGGGATAGGCGGTATGCCAATTTTCTTGGTCGATCGTGATATTTATGAAAATGATTTTGTGTTTTTTGATGACGAAAATCGAAATCCACGTGGAGCTGGTTTAAATGAAATTGATCATTTAACCCATAATGTCTATAAAGGGCGCATGGATTATTGGGCTAATTTCTATGAAAAAATCTTTAACTTCCAAGAAATTCGCTATTTCGATATCAAAGGTGAATATACGGGTTTAACTTCTAAGGCGCTGACGGCACCTGATGGGATGATTCGTATTCCTTTGAATGAAGACTCAGACAAAGGCAATGGGCAAATCGCCGAGTTTTTGGCTGACTTTAATGGTGAAGGCATTCAACATATTGCTTTTATTACCGATGACTTAATTTCAACATGGGATAAGTTAAAAGGTTTAGGGCTGAAATTTATGACGGCACCTCCTGAAACTTATTATGAAATGTTAAAAGATCGTTTACCTGATCATGGTGAACCGACAGAAGAGCTGCAAAAGCGCGGTATTCTGTTAGATGGCAATACCAAAGACGGTCAGAAAAAACTGTTATTACAGATTTTCTCTGAAAATATGCTTGGACCTGTATTCTTTGAATTTATCCAACGTAAAGACGACGATGGTTTTGGTGAGGGCAACTTTAAGGCATTGTTTGAATCAATTGAACGTGACCAAATCCGCCGTGGTGTATTAGAAGCCAAATAACAAAATCGTACTCAATAGAAAAAAGCCAAGAATTAAATTCTTGGCTTTTTTGCGATCTTTCACTAAAAAATTAACGTGTTTGTATGTATTGATTCATCGCAGCAACTTCACGTTTAAATAATTCAAGTTTTTCACTACCCGCGTTGACTGGTAAAAACATTTCACTGTCTAATGCAACAATACAAAATTCCATTGCAAGATGCGCATTGAAAATAGGTAAACCTACAGCATTGATACCAACAAGTAAGTCACCTTGGGCAATTGCCATACCTTGCCGTAAAGTATTTTCTTTTAAAACAAGAAATTCGTCCCAGTTGGTGGGTTTGACCTGACTATGGTTCAGCGTTGCTTTTTCCCATTCGGCGTGCATCAATGGTTTGATTAGCGCTTCAGGTAAATAGGAAGCAAAAACCCGCCCAGCAGCTGAATTGACTAAAGGCATGATCGAACCGACCTTGGTCACAATTGAAATCGGATGATTTGATTCAATCGACTGTACAACTAATGGGCCTTTAGGTGACCATTTGCTGATTTGAATCCCGCAACCAATTTTACTTTGTAGTTCATAAATAAGGTGCTGAACAAGCTGTAAAACATCGGTGTGTTGGATACAGTTTAAGCCTAAACGCCAAGCTTGATCACCAAGCGCATACTGACCATCTTCAAGTTGTTTTGCATAATTCATCCGAATTAAACTGACAAGATAACGGTGTACCTTGGCTGGATGCATATCAAGTTTACTCGACAGCTCTTTTAAAATAATCGGCTTATTATGTTCCAAAAGGGCATTGAGAACGGCTAAGCCCACCTCAAGTGATTGAACCCCACCAGACAACTTTTCTTCAATCATTGAATAACCCTTAATCTGCATACGATCTAGCAGTGTTGATGTGCTGTCGATATTTGATTTACATATTTAACACATAGTGCCTGAGCATTGTACAAAATAGAACTTATCTTTTTAAATGAAATCTCAACAGAGTCTCAGTGAATGTTATCAGCATACAATTGTTTTTGTAGTGCTGCATATGATTTATTAAACAACAGTACATCATCAAAAGGTCTAGACCATTAAATTAAAGTTGAGCTGATAAAAATCGGTATTGGAGTCACAACGCTTCAATACCGATGAGTTCTAGCATTGTCCCACAGCAATATTTTAAATACTGATGGCTGTTGTTAGTTGAAGGTTACATAAGTTCCAGCAAAACGAGCATTGTGTGCCATTAAAGCTGCTTAATATCGTGTTCAACTAGATCTAGGATGCCAAATCACGAATCATTCGATTAATAAACTTAGTAAGTACTCAGTTGGCTTTGGCACCCAGATATACTCAATTGAGCATGATTATGCGCCCAATTCGTCTTCATGCAAAAAATGAGTATGCTGAGGCGCACGTTTGGTACGGCTCCACTCTTCCAGCATTTCTAATTTCATTTCTTCGGTAATTCGTGCAATTTTTGCATCTGCATGCACATCGTTATAGGTCAGTTCTAAACGATGACCATTGGGGTCAAAGAAATAAATCGAGTGGAAAATACCATGGTTGGTGACACCAAGAACTTTAACACCCAGTGTTTCAAGATGCTCTTTTGCAATCAAGAGTGTATCGAGGTCTTCAACTTCAAATGCGATATGCTGAACCCATTGAGGGGTATTTTCGTCACGCCCCATATCGGGTTGAGTGGGCAGTTCAAAAAATGCCAATACATTGCCTTGTCCAGCATCTAAGAATAAATGCATATACGGATCAAAGGCTTTAGTCGAAGGCACATGGTCTTCAGCAAAGGCCAAAATAAAATCCATATTGAGCATTTTTTTATACCATTCCACGGTTTCTTTGGCATCTTTACAACGATAAGCCACATGGTGAATTTTTTTAATCGCAAAGCTCATGATAAAACTCCTTTATCTCTATTCCCAATCTGGTTGTTGTTCTGGGGCTGCATTGAAGAAGGCAGGAAGGGTTAAACAGTGTTGACTAATCGACTCAATCTTTGCAAAAGCGCTTAAATCAATTTTAAAGCGTTTGGCGTTATAGATTTGAGGAATCAAACAACAGTCTGCAAATGTCGGTTGTGTACCAAAACAGAATTGCCCATTTGAATCTTGTAGTTGGGCTTCTAAGCTGTTAAAGCCCGCTATGATCCAGTGTTGGTACCAGTGTTTTTTTTGCTCGTCACTGAGACTGAGATCATGTTGTAAATACTTTAAGACTCTTAAATTATTTAACGGATGAATATCGCAGGCGATCGCTTGTGCAAAAGCACGTACTTTACTGCGCGTGACGATATTGTCAGGCAATAATGAAATTGCTGGATAACGTTCTTCCAGATATTCCAAAATACTGAGTGACTGTAAAAAGCTTTGATCTTCATCCACTAAAGTTGGAACACATTGGCTTGGATTAACGGTTTGGTAACACTCTAGCAGTTGCTCATTCTTGACCAAATGCACGGGCTGTATTTCATAACTTAGTTGTTTGAGGTTCAGTGCAATCCGAACCCGATAAGCCGCAGAGCTACGAAAATAACTATACAGTTTCATAGCTCAAGTCTTCTGTTTGATGAAAGCTAAACTGGCGTGCTGGCAAAATGCTATTAGCAACCTCACCAAAGCCCACTCTGATCCCTGCTTTTTCACAATAGCCTTTCATCACGACACGGTCACCATCTTGCAAGAAACCACGTTTTTCGCCATTCGAGAGGGTTAGCGGTTTGGTGGTATTCCATGTCAGTTCAAGCAAACTACCATAAGCATCTTCTGTAGGACCTGAAATTGTGCCTGAACCCATTAAGTCACCGACTTGGACATTGCAACCTGCAATCGTGTGGTGGGTGAGTTGCTGTGCCATTGACCAATACATATATTTAAAGTTGGTTTGGCAAATTACATCAGCTTGTGCTGATTGAGGGCTTTGAACTTCAATACTGAGGTGAATATCATAGCTGTTGGCAATGTTTTCTTCTAAATAGCAAAGTGGTTTAGGCTGTTGTTCTGGACCTTTGACTTTAAACGGTTCCAGTGCTTGCATGGTCACCACCCAAGGTGAAATTGCACTTGCAAAAGTCTTGGCGTTAAACGGGCCTAATGGTACGTATTCCCATTGTTGAATATCACGTGCCGACCAGTCATTGAGCAAAACCATACCAAAAATATGCTCCCAAGCATCTGCAATCGCGATAGGCTCACCCAATTCAGTCGCTTTACCAACGATAAAGGCAGTTTCTAATTCAAAATCGAGTTTACGTGTTGCAGAGAAAACAGGGCGTTCTTGATCTGGTAATTTGATTTGGCCAGAAGGGCGAACAATATCTTTGCCACTGACAATCACAGAGCTGGCACGACCATTATATCCCACAGGAAGTTCGCTCCAGTTTGGAAGCAATGCATTCTTAGGATCTCTAAACATGGTTCCGACATTGGTGGCATGTTCTTTGGACGAGTAGAAATCTGTATAGCCAGAGACTTGAATAGGTAAGTGCAAAGTGACTGTATTTTGCTTAAACAATGCATTTTGGCGTAAAACCACATCATCACGAAGTGTTGGATTTTCAGCAGAGAGTAGACTTTGTAATGTCGTACGAACCTTTTGCCAGTTGTGTTTACCCGTTTCTATAAATTTATTCAGTGCCGCTTGATTAAAACAATCTTGATGTCCATTGATCGCTAATAGTCCATGTGCCTCTAAGTGGGCAAGGTCTATGACCCAATCTCCAATGGCAACACCCACTCGTTTTGTGCCTTGGGGTGTTTCACTAAAAATACCGTAGGGCAAATTATGTATTGTGAAATCTGATTGTGAGTCAATTTCAAGAAAACAAGTTAAATGTGAGCTCATGATTTGCTTTCCTTGTCTTTAATTTTGTTAGGGGTGATCAAAATCTTTGATATTTTTTCTTAAGCATTTGAAAAACAAATAAATATAAAGTTATTTAGATGCCTTGTTCAAATGACTCAAGCAAGTTGTCAGTGTCTTATGATTTCTATCATACTGAAAATATTTGATTACGCAATACATAATTTGATTACATAATTCATAATAATTGTTATTTGTTGAATTTTCTGCTTATATGCGCGGTTATGAGAAAAGTAAATCAATTATTTTTCGATTAGATATAGGCATTTTTGATTAACTTATGATATACGTAATTTTGAATAAAAAAATTACGAGACAAGGATGAGAATAATCATATGTCAAAACATGAGCAAGGAAACCTGAAACATGGTTTAAGCAATCGGCACATCCAGCTTATCGCGCTAGGTGGTGCTATTGGTACAGGATTGTTTCTGGGTATTTCGCAATCGATTAAGCTTGCAGGTCCTTCAGTCATACTCGGTTATGCGATTGCTGGATTTATTGCGTTTTTAATGATGCGACAGTTAGGTGAAATGGTGGTTCAAGAACCGGTCAGTGGTTCATTTAGTCACTTTGCCTACAAATACTGGGGCTCATTTGCAGGTTTTATGTCTGGCTGGAATTATTGGGTACTCAATGTTTTGGTATGTATGGCAGAGCTGAGCGCAATTGGTCTTTATATTCAATATTGGTGGCCTGAAATCCCGACTTGGATTTCAGCATTGGTGTTTTTTGTTTTAATCAACGGTATCAACTTATTGCATGTAAAATTTTTTGGTGAAATGGAGTTTTGGTTCTCTATCGTCAAAATTTTGGCAATCCTAGCCATGATCGGCTTTGGTTCCTATCTACTTGCAACAGGTACAGCAGGGCCACAGGCAAGCATTAGTAACCTTTGGGCATTGGGCGGGTTTTTCCCATTTGGTGTGGAAGGTTTAGTCATGGCAATGGCTGTGATTATTTTTGCCTTTGGTGGGATTGAGCTATTTGGTATTACCGCAGCAGAAGCGCGTGATCCTGATAAAACTCTGCCTAAAGCAGTCAATCAAATTATTTATCGTATTTTGATTTTCTATATTGCAACACTGTTTATCTTATTTGCACTTTTTCCATGGAACCAAATGGCAGAAGGCGGTAGCCCATTTGTAATGGTATTTGCTTCACTGGATAGTCATGGTGTTGCAACCTTACTGAATTTTGTCATTCTTACCGCAGCTGTTTCGGTGTATAACGGGACCAGTTATTGTAGTAGTCGGATGTTACTTGGTTTGGCGCAACAGGGTAATGCACCGAAGTTCCTTAAGCATATTAATAAGCGTGGTATTCCAACCAATGCGGTTTATG
The DNA here is from genome assembly GCF_051059255.1 of Acinetobacter sp. CE-15. Lineage (NCBI taxonomy): Bacteria > Pseudomonadati > Pseudomonadota > Gammaproteobacteria > Moraxellales > Moraxellaceae > Acinetobacter > Acinetobacter sp. CE-15. The sequence continues at coordinate 1,285,905 of NZ_CP192737.1, forward strand.
TTTCAGCTTTTGTCACAGTTTTATGTGTACTACTCAATTATGCATTTCCAGAAAAAGCATTTGGTTTATTGATGATGTTGGTGGTTGCTGCAATTGTGATTAACTGGGTGGTTATTTCATGGACGCATTTAAAGTTCCGTAAAGCCATGCAAACACAAGGGCAGACCACCAAGTTTCCAAGTATTGCTTATCCATTCAGTAATTATCTTTGCATTATCTTTATGTTGGGTATTCTGGTGGTAATGTCATTTACCGAGAATATGCGTATTGCGGTAATGATGATTCCAGCATGGATTCTTTGTTTGATGCTTGCTTATTATCTGAAACAACGAAAGTTAAAAAATGCACAGCAAAATGTTGTGTTAAATTCTGATGTATAGCAAAAGATTTTAATCTTTGCAAAAGGGCTAAATTGATATTTAGCCCTTTTTGCTTTCTGTGTGATTATTAACCTATACCGAGGAAATTATTCTGCTGCTTTTAAAAATTTAATCAATTGATTGATATCATCGCTTTGTAATCGCTCTCGAATTTTTAGAATTTGCTTCTCATCTAAATCATACAATTTAACTGACTGTAATTTTTCAATCTGATCTTGAGAAAACCGATATTTAATGATTTTTGCTGGTACACCACCGACAATTGCATACGCTGGCACGTCTTGAGTGACGACTGCACCTGTAGCAACGATGGCACCTTCACCTAGCGTTACCCCTTGCATAATCATGGCTCGACTGCCAATCCAACAGCCATCGCCAATCACCGTATCCCCAGCGGGTAAAAAGCTACGGGTATCAAAAGGAAATGTAGAGATCCAGTCAGGGCGATGTAATTGATTGCCACCCATCATGACTACACATTCCGCCCCAAAACAAACAAAGTTACCAATATATAATTGGTCAATTGGTTTCTCTACAGTTGACGGCTTATCATGCAAATAACGCACCACGCAACGTTCAAATCCCTGATCCCAATATGCCGAATAATAAGAATAATTTCCTTTAATATGAATATTGGGATTTTTCACAGTCTTAGAAATAAACTCAAATTCGCACCAGTGTTTTACGGGGGAGTGAATAGCGTCAGTCATGGGAGTACAAAAGCTTAAGTGCAAAGGCTAGAGCGCGCATTGTAACCTTAGATTGAACTTAGATCTTGATCAGCAATTAAAAAATATTCAGTGCATTGGGTTTAAACATCAATTCTTCAGCGATGCCTTGGCTGGTATTCAAGTATTAACCTATTTTTAAATGGATCAAATGCGTGGCATGCGTATGACGAATATGATCAGCACGATGGTTAAAGTAACGATGGGTAATGTCTTTACCTGATAAATCTTCAACCACCTGATAACCCATCATTGCAACTGCATGATGCAATGCTTGCGAAGAAAACGCACCAATCAAAGGCTCTTTTAAGAAACGGGTAAACTGTGACACTGCGAAGCTACCCAAACGCTCAATACCTTGTAAGGCTCTATAATCAATCGAATAATCCATCACGACTTGGCTATTTTTGCCAGTAAAGGCTGCAATGTTGTGTAAGGTTGCTAGGGTTGCTTGTGGGGTTAAATAATGGGTTGTGCCCAGCCATGAAAAAAATGCAGCTTGGGTATTTTGAAATCCACTACGCGCCAAAGCATCAGACAGTTTTTCTTTTTCAAAATCAATCCCTACAAATTCCACATTGCTTGGGAGCTCACCTGTATTACTGAGCTTTTTTAATTTTTCTAATTTGGTTCTTTGTGTATCAGGATGATCAATTTCAAATATTTTGAGTTGAGGGTATTGCTGGGCCAAGCGTAATACAAAAGAGTCTAGACCAGCGCCAACCAATACATACTGTTGAATATGATCATGTTCAATGGCTTGCTTTAAAAGATCTTCTGTATAGCGAGAACGTCCAACCACTTGTCCAGTCAATTTACCAAAAGTTTGATTCATCAAATTGGAATTTAACGCTTTACGTAGAAGGGCATTATTTAAAAGTAAGCGCCATTGTGAATTGGTCATTTCAAATGCATAAGGGTCAGAGAATACGGGATCGTTGGCATTTAAATGGTGATTGGCCCTAATTGCTGCTGCCGCTTCAGCAGTTTTACTTGCTCGTCCTGCTTTCATCCTCGTCCTCAATGAATTTTAATTTTTCCTCAATGTAATGCATAGAAAATATTTAACAATGGCAATTTACTTTGAGCAGTTGGTGAAAATTGCTAGTTTTCTTGGTATCTATATGGCCGAGGCATTTTATTTAGCTTGGCGCACGATCTGAGCGATGTATAGATGATGTTTGATATTTATTCAATGGATAGGCGAGCAGTGTTATTTTCTGGGTGAATGTAGGATTATTCTGATCTGACTGTTTTTAAATTTTTTTATCTATAGTCACCCTTCACTTGTATGAATAATGAGGTGGTTTGACTATATATCTTGAGTTTTTGACAAAAAATATTTGAGTCTGTTTGTCTTAGTCAATGATTGATGACTGAATATAAAAGTGATTCGTTTTTTGTTATTGATATTATATTTTTAGCCCAATAAAAAGGGCTGAATCATCAGCCCTAGTATGTGTTAAATATATTCAACACTTACCACTTCATATTCGACTTCACCCTGTGGTGTGGTGATTTTGGCTTCGTCGCCTTCATTCTTACCAAGAAGACCACGCGCAATAGGTGAGTTCACTGAGATCTTATTGATCTTAAAGTCAGCTTCATCATCACCTACAATTTTATAGGTTTTCTTTTCTTCAGTATCCAAATTCTCAATGGTTACTGTCACACCAAAAACCACACGACCAGTTTGTTCAAGTCCTTTAACATCAATGACTTGGCAAGCACCAAGTTTACCTTCGATGTCTTGAATACGACCTTCACAAAAACCTTGTTGCTCGCGCGCTGCATGGTATTCTGCGTTTTCTTTTAAATCCCCATGTTCACGTGCTTCTGCAATTGCAGCAATAATACGTGGACGATCAACAGATTTTAGCTGTTGCAATTCTTTCTCTAAGGCGACCTTGCCTTCAGGAGTCATAGGATAACGTTGCATTGTTGTCCCTCAGTTCAGTATTTTAAAAAATACAGGTTTATAAAATGAAAAAAGCCCGCCACCGATAAGATGACGGGACTTATCGGAAACGAATTAACCTAGTGTTTGCAAATCTTGCAAGCGATATACATCCATTGGCAATTTAATTGCTAAAGCTTGGCATACAGCATCAGCACCATTCAAGGTTGTTGTGTAATACACTTTACCTTGAAGCGCAGAGCGACGGATTGAGAATGAATCCTGCTGAGCTTGTTTACCTTCTGTAGTATTGATAATGAGGTGAATCTCGCCATTTTTCAAGCGGTCGACAATATTTGGACGACCTTCTGTTACTTTATTCACACGTTCACATTCAATACCAGCGTCTTTAATGACATCATAAGTACCGCCAGTTGCGATAATTTTGAAGCCTAAATCCACCAATTGTTTCGCAATACCCGCGGCACGAGGTTTATCTGAATGACGTACTGAAATAAATACGTGCTTCACTTCACCTTCAGTTGGTTTACCCGGTAAGCGATCATTAGAGCCTAACACAGCTTTATAGAAAGCTTCACCAAAAGTTGTACCAACACCCATCACTTCACCAGTAGATTTCATTTCTGGTCCAAGGATCGGGTCTACACCTGGGAATTTGTTGAACGGGAATACTGCTTCTTTCACAGCAAAATGCGTTGGGATAATTTCTTTTGTGAATCCTTGAGATTCTAAAGATTGACCCGCCATACAACGTGCTGCAACTTTTGCTAATGATTCGCCGATACATTTAGAAACGAACGGTACTGTACGAGACGCACGTGGGTTCACTTCAAGAATATAAACGTCATTGCCTTTAACAGCAAACTGTACGTTCATCAAGCCAATCACACCAAGCTCTTTCGCCATAGCAACGGTTTGACGACGCATTTCATCCTGAATCTCTGTAGAAAGAGAGTAAGGCGGAATTGAACATGCTGAGTCACCAGAGTGAATACCCGCTTGTTCGATATGCTGCATAATACCGCCGATCACCACATCTTTGCCGTCAGATACACAGTCAACATCGACTTCAGTTGCATCATCAAGGAAATGGTCAAGCAGTACAGGTGCTTCGTTAGATGCTTGTACAGCATCACGCAAGTAACGTTTAAGTTCGTCGTCGTTGTATACGATTTCCATCGCACGACCACCAAGGACATAAGATGGACGTACAACCAACGGATAACCCACTTTAGATGCTTCAGCCATACCTTCTTCAGCAGATTTAACAATGCTGTTGCTTGGTTGACGAAGATTCAAACGTTGAATCATCTGTTGGAAACGTTCACGATCTTCTGCACGGTCAATCGCATCTGGAGACGTACCGATAATTGGTGCACCTGCTTCTTCTAAAGCACGAGCCAATTTCAAAGGTGTTTGACCGCCGTACTGTACGATAATACCTTTTGGTTTTTCTGTACGTACGATTTCTAAAACATCTTCTAAAGTGATCGGCTCGAAGTACAAACGATCAGATGTGTCATAGTCAGTTGAAACCGTTTCAGGGTTACAGTTGACCATAATGGTTTCATAACCATCTTCACGCATTGCAAGGGCAGCGTGAACGCAGCAATAATCGAACTCAATCCCTTGACCAATACGGTTAGGACCACCACCGATTACCATGATCTTGTCACGGTTAGATGGATTCGCTTCACATTCGTCATCATAAGTTGAGTACATGTAAGCAGTATCTGACTCGAACTCAGCTGCACAGGTATCTACACGTTTGTAAACAGGGTATACACCCAAGTTCCAACGGTGCTTACGGAATTGCTTTTGCGAAATGCCCATCAAGTCTGCAATACGTAAATCAGATAAACCTTTACGTTTAAATGCACGGATATTGTCAGCGTTCAAATCACCAAAACCTAAAGTTTTGATTTGCTCTTCAGACTGAATGATGTCTTGGATTTGAATCAAGAACCAACGATCGATATTGGTTGCAGCAAATACTTCATCTAATGTGAAGCCATGACGGAATGCGTCAGCAACATACCAAATACGCTCAGGACCTGGCACTTTAAGCTCTACCAAGATTTTATCTTTCGCGCCTTCAGTACCCACCGCAATTTTCTCATCGAAACCACAAGCACCGACTTCAAGACCACGAAGTGCCTTTTGTACTGATTCTTGGAAGTTACGACCAATTGCCATGACTTCACCCACAGATTTCATCTGTGTTGTGAGTGTTGCATCAGCTTGTGGGAATTTCTCGAAGTTAAAGCGAGGAATCTTGGTTACAACATAGTCGATTGCAGGTTCAAATGACGCAGGCGTTGTACCGCCAGTGATGTCATTTTTCAATTCATCAAGGGTATAACCCACTGCAAGTTTTGCTGCAATTTTGGCAATAGGGAAACCTGTTGCTTTAGACGCAAGCGCAGAAGAACGAGATACACGAGGATTCATCTCGATCACAACCATACGGCCATCTTTCGGGTTGATACCGAACTGAACGTTTGATCCGCCTGTCTCTACACCAATTTCACGTAGTACCGCTAAAGAAGCATTACGCAGTAATTGGAACTCTTTATCTGTTAGTGTCTGCGCAGGTGCAACAGTAATGGAGTCACCTGTATGCACACCCATTGGATCGAAGTTTTCAATGGTACATACAATGATACAGTTGTCGTTTTTATCACGAACAACTTCCATTTCATATTCTTTCCAGCCAATTAATGATTCATCAATCAATAATTGTTTGGTTGGAGAAAGATCAAAACCGCGTTCACAGATTTCAATGAATTCTTCTTTGTTATAGGCGATACCACCACCTGAACCACCCATCGTAAATGATGGGCGGATAATCACAGGGAAGCCGAAACGGGCTTGAATTTCAAGCGCATGTTCCATGCTTTCTGCAACATCAGCACGTGGGCATTCCAAACCAATTTTGCGCATTGCGATATCGAAAAGTTTGCGATCTTCCGCTTTTTCGATGGCTTCTTTGGTCGCACCAATCAATTCAACATTGTATTTTTCTAAAATACCGTTGGCATCAAGTGCCAATGCACAGTTTAATGCCGTTTGACCACCCATTGTTGGAAGAACCGCATCTGGGCGTTCTTTCTCAATGATTTGTGCAACAGTTTGCCACGTAATCGGTTCGATATACGTTGCATCTGCCATAGTCGGGTCAGTCATAATGGTGGCTGGGTTAGAGTTCACCAAAATAACACGGTAGCCTTCTTCACGAAGGGCTTTACATGCTTGCGCACCTGAGTAATCGAACTCACATGCTTGCCCGATGACAATCGGACCCGCACCAATAATTAAGATGCTTTTAATGTCTGTACGTTTAGCCATGATCGCTTCCTTAATTACTTCTTAGATGCTTCAATAAGTTCGATGAAATGATCGAACAATGGGGCACAGTCATGTGGACCAGGGCTTGCTTCAGGGTGACCTTGGAAGCTAAACGCAGGTTTATCTGTACGATGAATACCTTGTAAGGTTTGATCGAACAAAGATTTATGCGTAGCTTTAAGGTTTGCAGGTAAAGTTTCTGCATCTACTGCGAAGCCATGGTTTTGAGAAGTAATCATCACTGTACCATTTTCAAGATTCTGTACAGGATGGTTTGCACCGTGGTGACCATGTGGCATTTTCACAGTTCTAGCGCCAGAAGCTAAAGCTAGAATTTGATGACCCAAACAAATACCGAAAACAGGTAGGTTTGTAGTTTCAACAATGGTTTTTACTGCTGCAATTGCATAATCACATGCTGCTGGATCGCCGGGTCCATTTGACAAAAATACGCCATCTGGATTTAACGCCAATACTTTTTCAGCAGGTGTTTGTGCAGGAACAACAGTTAATTTACATCCGCGGTCAGCAAGCATACGTAAGATGTTGGTTTTGACACCATAATCGTATGCAACAACATGAAATTTTGCTTCTGGTTGAGAAAAGCCTTGGCCCAATGTCCATGAGCCTTCGGTCCATTCAAAACCTTCTGGGTCACAACATTCTTTCGCAAGGTCTAAACCATCTAGACCACCAAAGGCACGTGCTTTTGCAATAGCTTCTTCTTCAGTAATATTATCGCCGGCAAGAATGCATCCGTTTTGTGCGCCTTTGTCACGTAAAATACGTGTCAATTTACGAGTATCGATATCTGCAATGGCAACGACATTATGTTGTTGTAAATATTCGCCAAGAGACTGAGTAGCTCGGAAATTGCTGTGTAATAACGGTAGGTCACGAATGATTAAACCATTCGCCCAAACTTTATGAATTCGACCTGATTCAGCGTCTTCTTCATTACAACCAGTATTACCGATATGAGGATAAGTTAAAGTTACAAGTTGCTGTGCATAACTAGGGTCGGTCAAAATTTCTTGATAACCAGTCATGGCAGTGTTAAAAACGACTTCACCAGTCGTACTTCCCGTAGCGCCGATCGATGTACCTTTAAAAACAGTACCGTCAGCAAGGGCTAAAATGGCGGGGGTGCTCAAACCATAGCTCCTGAACTAAAACCACAAAAATAGGGCTGTAAAAAAGCGAGTAGACGAAAAAAAAGGAAGGCTTACTAAATCCTACCCTCCTCTTGTCTGCTCGCTTGTAACTTAACAGCGCATTATACGCATGAGCCTCTCGAAAGTCTATTTTATTTCGAGGGATAATCTAAGATAAATACCTTGCTATTTAGCATTAATTCTGCTTTTAAAGTGAATTGTTTGAAATTGTAAGTATTTAAATATTGTCAGACAAATCAAAATCTAAAATTTATCCTTTCAATGTATCTTATTGACTCACATTCCAGGGGGAATCAATATGACTATATCTAAAGAAACTGTTACAAATAAAGTAACAAAAGAGACTGCGGCTTTGAAAGAAGTTGTGACTGAAACTACAGAAAATTTAGAGAAGTTAGGTAAAGAAGCACAGCAAAAAGTTGCTGAAGCGGTTACCGAAACTAAAACTAAACTTGAAGCAGAATCAGAGCAATTAACTGAGCAAGTTCAAGATCAAGTACAAAACTTTAAACAAGATTTGGTACAACGTCTTGATGTGATCAAATCACAATTTTCAACTTCACAAAAAGATTTGGTTGAATTGGCTGATTTCTTAAAAGCAGAATTAAGCATTTTAGTGAAAGAGTTAACTGAAGTTGGTAAAGAAATTCGTGAAGATGTTTCACAAATTTCGAGCAAACATAAAGTACAGTTAACTGAAACTTTAAAGCGTTCAAAAGATCATACTTTAGAAGTTTGGAATAAAGTAACTACAAAACAATAAGATATGTAAAGCTTATGTTTTGAGGAAGGCCATTTTTAAGAGAAATGGCAATAAAAAAGTGAGGCTGGTTGCCTCACTTTTTTATTTTCAAGCACAGTTTACATAAGCGTATTTTAAAATGTATGTAACCAATCACGTTTATTGTGAAAGTCGGCTTGTTGGCCACTGTGTTGCATGGCAAAGAAATGTTGACCTTGCGTGGTATTTAAAACAGCGCTTAAACCCAAAAATAAGTCTGACCATTTTAATTTATTGGCAAGCATGAACTCGCTAAGATCTATGCTGACATTTAATCCATAATGCGTGCGCTTTAACTGATTTAATTCAATGTCATAAGCAGCGACTGGTGGCATATTTTCAGGATAACGATATTCTTCAAATTGGTAAGCTTGCCAAGCTTGAGAAGGGGATAGATTAATTTCACGATAATAATCTTCACCTTGCACACCAATAAAAATCTCAAAACAGGTATTTTCCCAAAGAAAATCCTGACGTGGATTAGCTGTAACCAGTTCAGGATAAATTATGAATTGATTGGGATCTCTTAACCAATAACCGACATTGAGCGTATATGGGCTAATTTGTTCAATCGCACCAACTAGGGAGATACTTTGAAAACGACGATCAAATGCATTCAGTTCGAAACTTGCCATGAAAATAAATCTTAATTTGAAAGATGAGCGTGGCGAACTAAATTAGACAATTTTGGATTTTGTTTCGCAGCCTTTTTATAAAGCAATGCAATTTTACCAATTGTTTGAACAACTTCAGCACCAGTGACATTGGCAATTTCAGTAATCGTTGCAGCACGTGCTTCGCGGTCTTCACCTGTAACCTTGACTTTAATTAACTCGTGATCATTTAAAGCACGGTTTAATTCTTCAACGACACTTTCAGTCAAGCCTTTATCGCCAAGCATTACAACAGGGTTTAACGCATGTCCGATTTGACGTAAACGTTTACGTTCTTGGATAGATAGAGCCGCCATAAAAGATAACCTAATTTTAGAAACGACTTAGTATAACAAAAGCCATATCACTACGCTGTAAATTCTGTAGAAATAATCGATGAAGCTTATTCAAAAAAACATATCAATATCTGTCGATTTAAATCAATATGAATACTGCAATGAGAATTTTTTTCACGTACAATCAGAAGTTAGTTATCGGTTTAGATCAAGAGAGTTATGGCTACACGCATTACCAACCAGAAGTTATCCAAAAGTAGTCGTGCGTGGATGAGAGAGCATTTAGATGACCCTTTTGTGAAAAAAGCACAAAAAGAAGGTTACCGCGCTCGTGCTGCATATAAACTTCTTGAAATTCAAGAAAAACACAAAATGATTAAACCAGGGATGACCGTGGTGGACTTGGGTGCTGCACCAGGAAGTTGGTCGCAAATCGCAGGTAAACTGGTCGGTGATAAAGGTTTAGTGATTGCTTCAGATATTTTAGAAATGGATGCTTTACCTGATGTTACCTTCTTACAAGGTGACTTTAGAGAAGAAGAAGTTTTCGAAAAATTGTTAAATATTTTAAATGGACGCACTGTAGACGTTGTAATTTCAGATATGGCCCCCAATACATCAGGTAATAGGGCTGTAGATCAACCTCGCCAGATTTACTTGTGTGAACTTGCATTAGATTTTGCCAACAAGGTTCTTGGACCAAAAGGGCAGTTTTTAGTTAAAGTTTTCCAAGGAACTGGTTTTGATGAGTTCCGAAAGCAAGTCGTGGATAGTTTTGATGTGTTAAAAACAGCAAAACCAGCTGCTTCACGTGCACGTTCAAAAGAAGTTTTTTTAATTGGACAGGGCCGTAAAAAAGTTTCGCAATAGCTGGTGTTTTTGAGGTATGTTCATTCTTCGTAATGAATTGCCAACAAATGCTTGCCAAGTTGTTAAAAATTGTGCATTTTGTACCTTTTTAACCTTTATTGCGAAATTCATTACTCGCTTTTTGTTACGATCAAGCAAGATTGAGCCTGATCAAAATAGTTATATATGGGAATAAAGCTTTGAGCGATTACTTCAAAAATGCCGTATTGTGGCTGGTCATACTGGGTGTGCTGATCTTAATCTTCAGCAATCTCAGTGACCGCAGTAAGCCTTCTGCGATGAATTATTCAGAATTCGTCACAGCGGTGAATGCTGGTCAAATTAGTAAAGTCACAATTGATGGTGAAAGAATAAGCGGCGAAAAAAAGAACGGTTCGAACTTTGAAAGTATTCGCCCAGCAGTTCAAGATCCTGAATTGATGCCTACACTCATCAAAAATAACGTTGTAGTTGAAGGTACTGCACCTCAACGTCAAGGTTTATTGATGCAACTTCTCATCGCAAGCTTTCCTGTGCTTTTAATTATTTTATTGTTCATGTTCTTTATGCGTAACATGGGTGGTGGTGCAGGCGGTAAAAATGGTCCAATGAGTTTTGGTAAATCTAAAGCAAAAATGCTTTCAGAAGACCAAATCAAAGTGACCTTTACCGATGTTGCTGGTTGTGATGAAGCAAAACAAGAAGTTGTGGAAATCGTTGATTTCTTGAAAGACCCTGCAAAATTCAAACGCTTAGGTGCAACAATTCCTAAAGGCGTATTGATGGTTGGTCCTCCAGGTACAGGTAAAACTTTACTTGCGAAAGCGATTGCTGGTGAAGCCAAAGTTCCATTCTTTAGTATTTCAGGTTCTGACTTCGTTGAAATGTTCGTTGGTGTGGGTGCATCTCGTGTGCGTGACATGTTCGAACAGGCGAAACGCCATGCACCATGTATCATCTTTATTGATGAGATTGATGCAGTTGGTCGCCATCGTGGTTCAGGTACAGGTGGTGGTCATGATGAACGTGAACAAACACTCAACCAAATGCTTGTTGAAATGGATGGTTTCGAAGGGAATGAAGGGATTATCGTTATTGCTGCAACAAACCGTGCGGATGTACTAGATAAAGCATTACTTCGTCCGGGGCGTTTCGACCGTCAAGTGATGGTGGGTCTGCCAGATATTAAAGGTCGTGAACAGATCTTGGCAGTGCATTTGAAGAAACTTCCTTCGGTAACAGGTGTTGATCTTAAAGTATTGGCACGTGGTACACCTGGTTTCTCTGGTGCGCAATTGGCGAATCTTGTCAATGAAGCTGCATTGTTTGCTGCTCGTCGTAACAAGAACACCGTCGATATGCATGACTTTGAAGATGCAAAAGATAAGATCTACATGGGCCCTGAGCGTAAGTCGATGGTGATCCGTGAAGAAGAGCGTCGCGCGACTGCTTATCATGAAGCAGGCCATGCCATTGTTGCAGAAATTCTTCCAGGGACTGACCCTGTGCATAAAGTAACAATTATGCCACGTGGTTGGGCTTTGGGTGTAACTTGGCAGTTGCCAGAACATGATCAAACCAGCCATTACAAGTCTAAGATGTTGAATGAACTTTCAATCTTATTCGGTGGTCGTATTGCAGAAGAAGTTTTCATTGATCAAATGTCTACGGGTGCTTCTAACGACTTTGAACGTGCAACCAAAATGGCACGCGCAATGGTGACCAAGTACGGTATGTCAGACAAAATGGGCGTGATGGTCTATGAAGATGAAAACCAAAATGGTTTCTTCGGAAATGTCGGTAGCCGTACGATTTCTGAAGCAACACAGCAACAAGTTGATCAAGAAGTACGTCGTATCCTAGATGAACAGTATCGTGTTGCACGTGATATCCTTGAAAACAACAAAGATATTGCACATGCAATGGTAAAAGCTTTGATGGAATGGGAAACGATTGATCGTGATCAAATCCGTGACATCATGGAAGGTCGTGATCCTCAGCCACCTAAGGTTTATGTGGCTGAAAATCCAGTGCTTGATGTAACCCCTACAGATGGTCCATCAACACCACCGCCATTGCCAGCGACCTGATCAGTCAGTGAATAAACAAGAGCCTCAATCGAGGCTCTTTTTTTATACGAAAAAATTCATAGATGAAAAAAAATCACTGTGCTATTGATTTGAATTGTTAAACTAGCCTGAATTGAATACGGAGAATTGACATGCAACTGATGCCACTACCCAAGCAAATTTTGCAATGTGGGCGTTTGAGTCTGGATTTATCACAAGCACATGTCATGGGTATCTTGAATGTCACTCCAGATTCATTTAGCGACGGTGGGAAGCATGATCAAAAAGATCAAGCTGTTGCTTATGCCAAGCAAATGATGGCTGATGGTGCGACAGTGATTGATGTTGGCGGTGAATCTACACGCCCGGGTGCATCTGTAGTCGAGATTGCCGAAGAAATACGTCGTGTTGTTCCTGTGGTTGCTGAATTAGCCAAATTGGATGTCATTATTTCAATAGATACCTCACAGCCTGAAGTCATTCGTGAGGCGGTTAAAGCAGGTGCACATATTTGGAATGATGTCCGTGCCTTAACTCGTCCACATGCCTTAGAGACTGCTGCAGAGCTTAATATTCCTGTGATTATTATGCATATGCGAGGCGAGCCAACCACAATGAATCATCTTGACCAGTATGAAGATGTTACTCAAGAGGTAATTGCTGAATTACAGCAACGCGTAGATGATGCACTACAGGCAGGAATTCACCCTAAAAATATTATGATAGATCCTGGTTTTGGTTTTGCTAAAAATGCGCAACAAAATTTAAAGCTTCTCAATGAGTTTTATCAACTGAACAACATGGGTTATCCAATTTTATCAGCCTTATCTCGTAAGCGCTTCATTGGTGAAGCTTTAGATGGTGCAGATGCCAATCATCGTGCTGTAGGTAGTGTTGCTGCACACTTGCTCAGTATTCAACAAGGCGCGTGTATGGTGCGTGCACATGATGTAAAAGCAATGTCGGATGCAATTAAAGTATGGCAAGCCATGCGCTCTGCAATTTAATGATGAATGATCAATAGTCCCTGATATTGTTTGATCTTTTTTAAAATTTAGATCATCTACATCTGAAAAATTAATCAGTTAAATTGCCCGATCAATTTGGTGAATTGTATGGTTTGTGTTATATAAGCGCGTGAATTGCTGTTTTATTTTAGGTTGCAATGTTTAACGATCTACTTCTCCCAATGTTCGATGATGAATATTATCCAGATATTCTAGTTGCTGAGGTTAAGCAACTTATTGAAAATTTTGCTAAAAAAGTGGCAAAAACCAGCTTTAGTGATGCAGAAATTTATTCTATGGCAAAACTGACTGTGACTGAAATTAATGAAATGAAGCCACAGTTTGAGGATCTTGATTCTTCTTTGGATGGTACTGCAGCTGATTATATTGCTGAAGCAATGATGATGGTGGTACAAGACCAAGGGTATCTCGATATTGAAATGGAAGAGCTTGTTGCAAATAGAGAGTGGTAAGCCACTCTCTTTTTTTTGCTATCGATTTTTAGAAATAAATAGGGGAGAGAGCTTAATTCCTTACTTATTTATGCTGCTTATTAAGCTGATTTTTTCGATAAAAACATAAATATGTATTAAATTTAAACATTTAAATATCAATTGCTTAAAGTATGAGCATTGGTGTGTTTGAATGCTTGACGTAGGGTAGATAACTTTAGATAATGCGCACACAGTTTATGGCTATGTAGCTCAGTTGGTTAGAGCACCGCACTCATAATGCGGGGGTCACAGGTTCAAGTCCCGTCATAGCCACCATTTTTATAGACCATGCTCACTGCATGGTCTCTTTTTTTGTGCATCATCAAAAGATCAGTAGATACAGATAAAAATTATTATCACGGTATGAATATTTAGAATACTGAAAAAATCCAGTGGAATGTTTGATTAAGCTTTTTCTGCTAAATAATTTTCTATAAATCTTTGTGTTTGCGTGTCAAGGTAGAATGGCGCAATCAAGGATTGAATGATCTCATCCAATAAGCCATGCTGATCTAAAGCACCTAGTGTATGTGGAACAAAGCGATCTGCTTCGATAAATAAATCGTTTTGATCTAACCCAACCGAGTGTAGTAATTCTTGTAAGCTATATTCGCCAAAGTATTCATAAAATGCTTCGACAACATTTAAAATAACCTGTTGCATATATTCTGTTTGACGTAATTCTTTCCAAGTTTCATAAACAAGAATAAAGAATTCTTCAAAATCAATCGATTGAACTTGAGAGAAAGCCTCTTTTAATGAGCGTTGCTTAACTTCATTCCAAACATGTGTAGCGATATCTGCTAGGTCTTCATTAGGCAGTAGAATGATATTGCTGAGTTGGCTACGGATAGCAGTTGCGAGTTGCTGTTCTAATTTAAGCTCAATATTGTGTTGCTGATCTTGAATAAAGCTGATGACTTTCGCACCAATACGGTTATGTTTAACGGTGTATTGACGTAGCTGGTTGAGCCAAGGCGTGTTGCTTTCTAAAATCTGGTTGGCAAGTTGTAGGCTAACCTGTTGAATCTGCGGGTTGTGCTGTAAGTTTTCTTGAATATAGTCTCTTAATTGTTCTAATTCTAAGATTTTAAACATCCACAGTTCAAAAGACTCATCTGAGAGTAGATCATTGAAAATGGTTTGACTATGAATGGCATATTGATGAATTTTTTGAGCGACGACACCGATAAATTCAAGAATATCTGCGCCTAAATTCAATTCAAAAGCATATTTTTGCACCACAGACTGCAGTTGCTCAAGTTGAATCACATTTTTTAAAAGGATTTTGTCTGCATTTTGATAGGTTTGGGAAATAAAATTTTGAATAAATTGTGGATTTTTTTGATCTAAGAGTTGTTTTTTAATAAAGCGAACTTGCTCAAGCAAGAGTGCTTGAGCAAGTTCCTGAGCAAAGCTCGAAGGTGGAGGTGAATTATTCACATTCACGAGGCTTATACACCAGCTTTCCAGCCATTTACAATCGGATAACGGCGTTCACGGCTAAATGCGCGTGAGCTGATACGTGGTCCAATTGAACCTTGACGACGCTTGTATTCGTTGCGGTCGACAAGCTGAATGACTTTTTCCACGATTGCACGTTCAAAACCTTTGGCAATGATGTCTTCTTGGCTTTGTTCTTCCTCAATATATGCATATAGAATGGCATCAAGTACATCATAAGCAGGTAAAGAGTCTTGGTCTTTTTGATCAGGACGAAGTTCTGCTGATGGTGGACGAGAAATAACCCGTTCAGGAATCACCGGCGTTTCAGAAATACTGTTACGGTACTTAGCCAATTCAAAAACAATGGTTTTATAAACATCTTTGAGTACAGCAAAACCACCTACCATATCGCCATACAGTGTGCAGTAACCGACAGAAAGCTCAGACTTATTGCCTGTTGCAAGCACAAGGTTACCAAACTTGTTGGATAAGCCCATAAGCAATGTACCACGTGCACGCGCTTGAAGGTTTTCTTCAGTTGTATCCGCAGGTGAGTTACCAAAGAATGGGAACAAGGTCTGCATAAAGCTATTTACGATAGGATGAATTTCGGCAATACCAAAAGTAACACCCATACGTTTTGCTTGTTCAGTGGCATCTTCCACACTAATTTGTGATGTGTAGGTATAAGGCATCATCACGGCTTGAACTTTATCTGCGCCAATCGCATCAACTGCAATTGCCAAGGTTAAAGCTGAGTCGATACCGCCTGATAGGCCTAAAATTACACCTGGGAAACCAGAGCGTTGTACATAGTCGCGTGTTGCTAAAACCAACGCTTGATAGATCTCAGCCATAGTGTTTAATGCTGGCGCAGCTTCAACCACTTGATAGGCTTTGTTTTCTATTTGGTAGTTAGCAAAGTAGAGATCTTCTTTAAAACTTGGTGCTTGTAATGCAACTTCACCTGAATGGTTAATGACAAAACTGGTCCCATCAAAAATGAGATCATCTTGACCGCCCACTTGGTTGATATAAACCACATTGAGATGGAGCTGTTTTGCCAACTCTTTTAATGTTTCAATACGATGTTGCGGTTTGCCGACTTCATAAGGTGAAGCATTCAAGACCAAAACACTTTCCACATTGAGTTGAGCAAGCTGTTGAACTGTATTTAAAGACCATACATCTTCGCAAATCAGTACTCCGAACTTATGACCTAAGTACTCAAATACAAGATGTTGATGTCCTTCATTAAAATAACGCTTTTCATCAAAAACGCTGTAATTAGGAAGATTTTGTTTGTTGTAAACCCCTAAAACTTGTCCATCTTTCATCACCGCAGCAGCATTGTAGCGTTGACCATCGTCAGTAAGATTGGCAAAACCAAATACCATCACGATGTCTTTAACAGTAGACAGTTTCTCGAAAGCTTGTGCAGTACGCTTTGCTAGGCTTGGGCGTAAAAGCAAATCTTCGGCAGGGTAACCGATTATAGAAAGTTCAGGGAAAACAACAATTTCAGCATTCTGTTTTTTTGCATCATTGGCTTGTTCAATCATTTTTTGAACGTTCGACTCAATATCACCAATGAATGGAGAGAATTGCGCGAGAGCAATTTTAAAACTTTTCATTTAAACCAAATCCTATTCCAATAGGGTAATTTATATACAAATTGTTGATTTTTAAAATGTAGTTATTCAACATATGTATATAGATATCACAGAAATTGCCAAAGGGCGAAACTATAAAATCATTAAAAATCATCAAAAATCTTTATTTTCTTGCAAGGCAAAAATTTCAGACATTGAGTATTTTAACTAAAAAAACGTCAGAAGCTAGTGATTCATTAAGTTTATTCAGTACACCATCAATGACCTCATGAATTTAGTGTATTTTTTTTATAGAAACTAGTGATTTTTCATTATTTTTTGGATTTTATACTGGAAAAAATCAGCTTTAAATATTTTTTGTGAAATGTATCACTTAATTTGTATAAATTAGCATCAATATAAAGCGCTTAAATTGAAGGATTGACTGAATTTTTATCCAGAATAATATTTTCAATTCGATTTAAATAAATATCTTTGGCGATATCACCTTGTTGCTCAATATTGTAATCGAAATAAGCTTTTCCTTGAATGAGGGTGTAGCGATAAGGGTTATATTTACCCAAACTCAGGTAAAGTGCGGACTGTAAAATCGCCCCCTTAAGTAATACATTCTCATGACGCTGATATTGATAAACATGGGCCATTTCATGAATAAAAACAGCTTGATAACCCAAGCTCATACAGGAAAAGTCTTCACAATAGTCTGCATCTTTTAAATGAATATAACCATTGGGCGCCATCAAAATACCAACAGGCTGCCACGGTAAATAAGGATGATTCATCACCTTGACTTGACTGTAGTCAATTAAATCTCCAAATACACTTTGGCTAATACGAATTTCGCCATCTGTCAATTTACGATATTTGAATTGATCCAATCGAAGAAGTTGTACAAAGCGCCAAATGAAATTGAACATTGTTTTATTTTGTGCTGTGTAAAAAGTACATCCATAAGTTTAGCACTGATTCAGTTTGACCCAAAGATTAACTGTGACCCAGATATACCACGATAAAAAACTGTCTATTGTATATATGCTGACATGAAACTTTTCTTGTTGCCTGATTTCAGTTATGTAGCGTATCCGTAGTTAGGGTTCGGTACACCCAAAAATTAAATCATGATTTAAGTAAGCCAAAGCTAATGACTTGTCTGCAAAGGTCATTATTTATCAGTAGAGGCAAGCTCCGCCCTTATTTGTCAGACACTTTATTGAATAGTCATAAATTGCCAATGGATTGACCTGAAATGTCAGTGGTATTTGAATCTAGATGACTTACTTTTCCAACATAAATAGGATTTTTTACTTGAAATGTGAATTTGAACTGGTTTTCAGTCAAATCCTTGATCCCTAAATAAACAATAGGTGCTTCATATGTTACTTGCTAAGCCTGTCAAAAAAGTGTTTGCAAAAGCTTTTCCAAGTCGATTGCCTAATTTAAAAGATCAGATTGCGAATATCCCGATTCGTCACTTCAATTTTAAATTTAGTCCAGATGAGTTGGATGTTAAATTTTTTATGCAAAAAGAGTGGGCGACTGCTTATTTTGCCGCACTGTCAATTTTTTTAACCTATGGTGAAGAGTTGGTGATCGAAACCGCACGACATCATCGTGATCAAATACAAGACCCAGTTTTAAAACAGCGTCTAACCAGTTTGATTGGACAAGAGGCAATTCACTCCAAAGTCCATGAAGAATACAATGAAACCATGATTCCAAATAATTTGCCTGTGCAGTTGTATCGGTTTTTAGCAGAACAGGTTTTTAATCATACTTTTTTAAAATTCCCACAGCCTTTAAAGCTTTCAATGATGGCTGGGATTGAGCATTTCACCGCTGTCTTTGCTCAATATGCCATGACGCATCAAGACATCTTTAATCATTCTCTTGATGAAAAAACTCGTGCTTTATGGTTATGGCATATGCTGGAAGAGTCTGAGCATAAAGATATTGCTTATGATACTTATCAAGTGCTTTCTGCAAACTATCCATTACGAATTTCAGGATTCTTTATTGCGTTGATTACTTTGGGTCTAGGTGTGGGTGCTGGCGCATTGATGTTGCCATTTTTACGACGTCCAATGAATAGCTTAAGTCTAAGCTTTTGGAAAGAGGCAAAGGGCAGTTGGGATTTATTATTTAGTCGAGACAATGGTGTTTTTGGTAGCAGTTTAGGTCATATTTTTGATTATTTGCGTCCAGACTTTCATCCTAATGATCATGATACAACTGAGCTTTTAGACTATTTCAAAAAAGAATTACTTGATCCTGAAACAGGCACACTCACCCCTTATTTTGTTAAAGCGTTTACCCCAGCTTTACGGATGTAATTTTATTCAATCTTAGCATTCAAATTTTCTATTCAATATAAAAACGATGTTGTAGATCGATACTGAGCTTTTCCATCAATTTTTGAAGGAAAAGCTTTTTTTTAAAAGCTGTGATTTTAACCAAGCACTTTATAAAAATTGTTTTTAAGGGACATTCTTTATCAGTGGAGGCAACTCTTAAAAGTGATTGTCTGACAATTATCTAAGGTTGTCATAATTTGCAAACCGAATGAATGCATGTGCCAATGGTAATTGACAAAGCATGTCGTAATTTTTAGCCATCAAAGTAGAGTTTTTACTCAAAAGGCGATCTGTAGCTCATCAGCGTAAAGACGATGAAATGGATTGCCATATTAAATGAATAAAGAGTACCAGCTATGTTCGCTAAGCCAATTAAGAAAGCCGTTGCTAAAGTTTTTGCTGCGGCACCATTCAGTCTGGAAAATCAAACGCCGATTATTCCAATTCGTCATATGAAGTTTGATTTTGATCCAGCGCAAGTAGATCACCGATTTTATATGGATGCAGAATTGGCAAGTGCATATTTTGCGTCATTGTCGATTTTCTTAACTCGTGGTGAAGATCTTGTAATTGATACTGCTCGTTATCATCGTGATTTCATTACCGATCCATTATTAAAGCAACGTGTCACCTCATTGATTGGTCAAGAGGCGATTCATTCAAAAATGCATGAAGAGTTAAACGACGCTTATTTAATCCGTGATTTGCCAGTAAAGCTGTTTCGTACTTGGGCTGGCTGGGCATTTGAATATGGGTTTGAGCGTCTTCCACAACCGATGAAATTGTCGTTGATGGCTGGTATCGAACATTTTACTGCGGTACTTGCAGAATACATGATGAATCATGAAGAAGTGTTCTTCCGTTCGCAAGATGAAAAACAACGGGCAATCTGGATGTGGCATATGCTTGAAGAATCGGAGCATAAGGATATTGCTTTCGATGTGTTTCAAGAATTATCCAATAACTATTTATTACGTATTGCTGGATTCTTTCCCGCATTGATCACGATTTTGGTGCTGATTTCAGCTGCATCATTTTTAGTGCCTTTCTATCGAAATCCTAAGAACCTGATTAGCTTACGTTATTGGAAGGAGATTCCATATAATTTTCGCCTGATCTTTGGCTTAAAAGATGGTGTTTACGGCAGCAGCTTTAAACATATTTTTGATTATCTGCGTCCCGATTTTCATCCAAATGATCATGATACATCTGAATTTTTGGACTATTACAAAGAGAAACTGCTGAATCCAAAGACAGGTCTTCTTACGCCATATTTGACGAAAGAATTTTATCCTGCATTGCGTTCATAAAAACCTAAAAGAGATGGATTTAAAGTTTATGGGTATTTTTTCTAAAAAAGTTAAGCCGAGCCAAAATGCTTATGCGGTCGTGACTGGCGCAGGCAGTGGCATTGGACGTAGTTTTGCAATGGAACTTGCAAAACGCGGAGGAACAATTGTTTGTGCTGACATAAATCTGGATGCAGCCAAAGAAACAGTCAGTTTGATTGAATCACAAACTTCAGCTAAAGCATTTGCTGTGCAATGTGATGTGGGGGTGAAAGAGCAAGTAAAAGCACTTTCAGAACAAGCCGAAAAATTAATGAATCACCCTGTAAGCCTGATCATTAATAATGCGGGTGTAGGGCTGGGCGGTAAGTTTGATGAAGTGTCACTGGAAGATTGGCAATGGTGTATGCATGTCAACCTCTGGGGGGTTATTCATGGTTGTCATTATTTTGTTCCTCAGTTTAAGCAACAAGGTTATGGGGCAATTATCAATGTTGCTTCAGCTGCGGGTTATACAGCAGCTCCCGAAATGACCGCTTATAACGTGACCAAATCCAGTGTATTGGCATTGTCAGAAACCCTTTCAGCAGAGCTTCGCGGTGACAACATTCGAGTGAATGTGCTGTGTCCAACATTAGTGCCTACAAATATTATGAAAAATGGTCGTTTGCCTGGTCATTATGCGGGTTTAGCAGATGATTTACTGATGAATCATGCATTTACCACCAGTGATCAAGTGGTGATTAAAACCTTAAATAACTTGGATGCAGGCAAGCTGTACACCATTCCTCAGCCAGATGCAAAACTGTTTTGGATATTAAAACGTGCATCACCCACCTTATATGCCAAAGCGCTGGGTATCGGATATCCATTATTTAATAAATACATCAAATAAGCTGCGAGTAAATCAAGATGACAACAGAAACAACTTTAGCTACGCCGCCTAAAGAGAAAAGCGTAGAGCAAAACTCAACCCAAACTACAGTTGAAGACATTAAACAGGTGACTCAATCGAATACAGCACAAGACAAATCGCTTGAAGCAAAACAGCTTAAAGAAAAAGTACCTGTAGAGAAGCAAGTTGAGGCAAAGACTGTTTCAAAGCCAGCGAAAGCAAATCACCCTAAAGCTGAAGTCCAAACTCCAGCTAAAGCTAAAAATAAGGCTGAGGTAAAAGTAGAAACACAAATAAGTGCTCAATCTAAAAAGCTTGAACAATCGGCTGAAGAAAAAGCGCCAAAGACTCAGCACAAAGAAGCTCTGCACATCTATGACACCATCGTGGTTGGTGCGGGTATTTCAGGGATTGCTGCTGCTTATAAAATGAATCAAGCAGGCTATAACGATTATGTGGTCCTTGAAAAAGCCAGTCGTGTGGGGGGAACATGGCGCGACAATAATTATCCGGGCTGCGGTTGTGATGTACCCTCAGCACTTTATTCATTTTCTTTCTCACCAAGCCATAAATGGAGTCATTTATTTGCCAAGCAACCAGAAATTCTAAGCTATTTAGAAGAGGTGGTGGAAAAATATGACCTTGGTGAGAAAATTGAATTTAATAATGAATTAATCAGTGCCAAATGGGATGAAGCACAACATATTTGGCACTTAGAAACATCTAAAGGTCAATATCAAGCCAAGACAGTGATCTTTACGACAGGACCGATTACTGAGCCTGCTTTGCCGAAATTAAAAGGAATTGAAAGTTTTAAAGGTGAAATGTTCCATTCAGCACGTTGGAATCATGATTATGATTTAACGGGTAAGCGTGTTGCAGTGATTGGTACAGGGGCTTCTGCAATTCAGTTTATCCCACAAGTACAACCTTTAGCGAAACAGCTGATCGTGTTCCAGCGTACAGCACCGTGGGTACTACCCAAGGCGGATATGGAGTTAAATGAAACGGCTAAAGGGATCATTTCTCGATTCCCAATCATTCAACAAACTTGGCGTAATAGCATTGCACAGATTTTAAATGGAATTAACTTTGGATTGCGTAATCCTAAAGTATTGGAACCTGTGAATTTCCTAAGTAAGCAATTACTCAAACTGCAAATTAAAGATGAAACCTTGCGTAAAGCAGTGACACCGAACTTTACTATTGGATGTAAGCGCTTATTGTTTGCAAACAATTATTATCCAGCACTACAACAAGATAATGTGAATCTGATTGCACATGGTTTGGTTGAAATTGATGGAAATACAGTGGTTGCAGCAAATGGTGAACGTCATGAAGTGGATGTGATTATTTGGGGAACAGGCTTTGAAGTTTCACATCCTCCGATTGGTAAGCGGGTTTATGATAGTAATGGTCAGGTACTTGCTGAGCGTTGGAAAAATAGTTCACCTGAAGCATATTTGGGTGCCAGTATTGAACATGTTCCGAATGCGTTCTTGGTCCTCGGTCCAAACATTCTGGTCTATGATTCATTTATTGGTATCGCGGAAGCACAAGTCGGCTATATTGTTGATGGCTTGCTAAAAATGCGCGAGCAAAAATTCACTCGCTTTGAAATCAAAGCGGATGTGCTTGCCCAGCATAACAAACGTCTGCAGAAACATTTAAAAACCACTGTATTTAATGCGGGTGGGTGTAAGTCTTATTATCTAGACGAAAATGGTCGTAACTTTGCAGCATGGCCATGGTCACTACAACAATTACGTAACCAATTAAAACAATTAGATTTAAACCATTATAGCGTGAGTAAAAAATAAGCTTAGCATTCAATTGCTGAACACTTTTTATGAGAGCCCTAAATTAATTTAGGGCTCTTATTTTTTGTCTTGTGCGACGATGTAATCGAATAATAATGATTTCAGCTAGGATTAAATTGACCACCCAACCTAACCAAGATTCTAACTGATAGATGTGAATTGGGGTTAACCAATCAAAATAAGGTTGTAACTGATAAAGCATGATTTTCCATGTCCTTAAGCTCAGCGCTGAAAGACTGAGTGCAAAACTACGGATCATCCAGTCACGATGTAAAATCCAGCGCTTTTTCAATAAAAAGTACAAAGCGGATAGGGTGGTGATCGCCCAGAGTGAACTTAATAAGACAAAGCTGATTTGTGTGGATAACCCTCCAGCCGCGGAAAAAGCTAAAATTAAGCCACTGGGTAAAGACAGCCCCAAAATGGTGATGATGTAGAGCCAACCACTCCAGCGATGAATTCGGGGATAACGCGTGCGAAAGACACGGAAAAACTGTGTAAATCCAGCGATGAGTACAAAACTACTGCTGATCACATGGATTTTAAAAGCCACCTGCCAAGGTTGAGTATTGACTACATCTTGCTTTAACAAGAGAAAATGCTGATCAGTTTGCCATGGGAAATATTGCAAACATATTGCGACCATGAGATAGCATAAATAAGCATAGATCACGAGTGAAATTAGACTCAAGCTTGAATATGCCAAGGTAGTTTTTGTTTTGTTCATCATTGCTTATAATGGAATGGTGATTGAGAAATTATAATGGAAGATAAATTGAAACAGCGTATTTATGTTTGGGTATGGCATAGATTTTAAAATAAACCATAGAGAATCCTGATTTATTTATCTTAAAGTAGATCACAAAGCAAACAATTTAATCTAAAATCAATGTGAAAATGCATCCAATATCTTCATAACAAATAGGTATAACAATGAATAAAAGTTTAATCGCACTCGTTGGATTAGGAATGATTGGTTTCCAGAATAGTTATGCACTGGATATTCAACAGTTGCAAAAATCTTGGTCTGGAAAATATGATGAGCAGAAAATTGCTGTTTTCATCCAATCTATCGATCGTAATCAGGTCAAAGGCTATAGTGTTCTTGGTAAAAATAAACAAAATTTCTCAGGGAAAGTACAGACAACTTCACAAGGCTATAAAATTACCGCAACAGAAAGTGGCGCTAAAGCAAGTAGTGGTGTGTTTACGTTTACTGTAAAACAGAATCAACCGAATGTGTTGGAGTCTAGTTGGGAATCTACAACGGCTAAGGTTAAACCAAAATATTTTGACTTAACGCCGCAACAGTGTCGCTTTCAAAAAGATGTCGGTGATTATCCAGTCGCATCACAACGTTTATTAAAAGATGAGGATCTACAAATTCCTCCTGAAGAACTGGACTGGATGCGTAATGAAATTTATGCGCGTCATGGTTATTCATTTGCCAATAAAGAGATTGCCTCTCAATTTGCTAACGATAATTGGTATATGCCATGCAGTACCAATGTTGAAAATCAATTAACTCAGATTGAAAAGACCAATATCCAACGTATTAAAAAAATTCGTCCGTATATGGCGAAAATGGAATGGGGTCGTTAAGCACACAATCAATCACAAAATCTGAGAATTTATCTTATGCTTCACTATCCTTCAGTTCGATTGAGTATTATGGTTTTTGTTTTAAGTTCATCTGCCCTAAGTTTTGCAGCAACACCTACAGATCAAGCAGTGATCAACAGTATAACGAACCTAAACGCTTCTCAAGCTACACCCGCCAAAGCGATAATGATTGATTATATAAAAGAGGTTCGTTTGTTGTCAGGAGAGCTGGCTTATCTCTCTGGTGTAACATTTGAAAATGCAGGACGAAATTTTTGGGGAGGCTATATATTGACGCGCCCAAAACTAAAACAATCTCGAATACTTGAGTTCGGTGGTCAAGCCAATGATTTCACAGTACATACGGTGCAATATCGAGCAAAACCAATCGATTTGATTGAAATAGAATCTGCAGGCTCGGGTCAGGGGCAAGTTTCCCAGACAACTGATTTAGTCTATTTTGATGGATGGAAAGCTAAAATTATTGTAACTGCTGAATCTTCGAGTGATCCGGGGCGTTTTAGTGAGAAGTTGGGTGAGGAAGATTGTAAAACGGGTGGGGAAATTGTTTCAAGTTTAAAGATTTTATCCGCCAGCAATGAAGTGATTAAAACTATTCAATCATCCAATGCGTGTAAAAATGCAAAAGTTACAACCAAAACGGAAAAAATTAAAATCGTACTATAAGTACCCGTGTTGATTGCAGTGCTCGGTGATTCGATCAGATGGGATTCACTTTTTCCATCTCTGAAAAATGAAGCATCATCTGTGCAAAGTAATTAAACTTAAAATGTAAGGCAGGGTAGTCACAGCATTCATATCACCGTCCGATATATTCGACGCTTAATTTTATTATTGAAGATAAACGATATTTTGTTGTATGTGTTTTCCATAAACTCACTATGCTAAAAAGTGCAGAATTTTATCTTTATTATATGCATCAATGGTATATAGATTTTCAAAAAAGCGCACAGTCAAAAGGCTCTGCGCTTTTTTGATTGATATGAAGAGTTAAATAGCTTGGGTGTTTTCATTTAGCCAGTTTAAAACATCATCTTCTAAGTGAGGTGCTAATCGTTCTCTGACTGTTTGATGGTACTGATTCAACCATGCTTTTTCATCATGACTGAGTAGGTCTAAAACGATACACGTCAGGTTAATCGGGCACAGTGTTAGTGTTTCGAATTCTAAAAATTGACCATAGGCCGTATCTTCAAAATGCTTAATTTTGTTGACGACAAGATTCTCAATTCGAATGCCGTACTTGCCTTGATGGTATAAGCCTGGTTCATTAGAGGTAATCATCCCTTCGCGCATCTTGGTGGATGGTGTGACTGGGGCATAATATGAAATCACTTGTGGGCCTTCATGAACATTCAATGCATAGCCGACACCGTGACCTGTACCATGACGATAATCCAAACCATATTTCCACAAGGTTTGACGTGTGATCGAATCTAAAAGAGGTGATGCAATGCCTTCTGGGAAAACGCTTTGTGCAAGTGCAATATGGCTTTTTAACACCAAAGTGTAATCACATTTTTGTTCAGCGCTTGCTGTGCCTATGGGAACAACGCGGGTAATGTCTGTGGTTCCTTCATCATATTGTGCGCCTGAATCAATCAGCAGCAAACCATCACCACTAATCTCGCTAAAGCTTTCTTCAGTAGCGCGATAGTGTGGTAATGCACCGTTGGCATTAAAGCCTGCAATTGTCGAGAAGCTTAATCCAATAAAACCTGCTTGTTGTGCACGAAAGCCTGAAATTTTTTCGTCGATGGTGAGTTCATTGATCGATTCTTTATCAGCCAATGCGTTATCTAGCCAATGAAAGAAATGACATAGGGCAACACCATCTTTGGTCATTGCACTGCGCACATGTGCAATTTCTGAAGGATGTTTACGTGATTTAAATAAACTGCTTGGATTAATGTCTTGGACTAAATGACTTTGCTGCTCAATGGCCTGTGCAGATGAAATTGAGACTTTAGCAGGATCAATTAAAATATTTTGTTGTTTAAGTTCGAGCAAAAACTCGATGCTTGCGTTATAAGCTAAGATTTCAATGTTATCCAAAGCAAATCTTTGCTGCATTTCAGTTGAAAGTTTTGCATCATCAATAAAAAGCACAGTTCGAGAATGGTCAATATATAAGTGTGCTAAGAACACGGGATTATATTCAACATCACGCCCCCTACAATTCAAAATCCAAGCAATATCATCGAGTGCAGAAATAAAATGCCCCGTTGCTTTTTTCTGAATAAGTTTGTGACGGATCGCGGTTATTTTTTCTAAGCGTGTTTGCGCATTTAAATCATCTGCCATTTGCCAAATGGGTTGTAGGGGCAGTGCTGGGCGTTCAGTCCAAATTTCATCAATTAAATCTAAGTCTGTTTGGATTTCAAATTGCTGGGATTGAGCAACTTGACTTAACGCATCAAACTGTAAGGCGGAAATGGTGTGTCCATTGACTGAAATTTTTGTGTTTTTGGGTAGATGTTGTGAAAGCCAAGCCAAATGTGTTGATGATTCATCAGGTGTCTGCTTTTGTAAAACGTAACCTGTATTTTCCAGTTGCTGTTCAGCTTGTACCCAATATCGACCATCTACCCATAAACCTGCGAAGTCTTGAGTAACTACAATTGTGCCGACTGAACCTGTAAAGCCTGTTAGCCATTGACGTATTTTCCAATAATCAGGTAAATATTCTGACATATGTGGATCTGCACTCATGGCGATAAAAGCATCCTGCTGATATTTCTTCATAATTGTACGAAGGTTTTCTAATTTGTTGGCAGGTGACAAACTGTTCATACTTTTTCCAATTGCATATCAATAGATTTTTGAGAGGGGGTCGATGTTTGATTGAGTAATTTACGAATCGGTTTTCTCATTAACCATAGAACGAGTGCGCCAAGAAGTAAAGCGATGACACATCGCACAAATAGCAAGGGTAATTGGTCAACTTCAAGGATAGAAACATGACCACCGATTAAACCTGCCATCAAGTTTCCTAAAGCAGATGCTGTAAACCAAAGCCCCATCACTTGTCCACGAATGATGGTTGGGGCAAGTTTAGTCATGGTTGAAAGACCAACAGGGCTTAAGCATAATTCACCTAGTGTTAAAAGCAGGAGGCTTGATGCGATCCACAATGCAGAAACAGTTCCACCATTTTGGGTGATCAAGTAACTGGCAATGCTCATCACGAGAAAACCACCCGCAGCGAGAAGTAAAGCAATAATGAATTTGGTGATATAGCTAGGGTCACGATTTTGTTTGCCTAATTTAACCCAAAGCCATGCGATGATCGGTGCGAAAATAATAATGAAAAGCGGGTTAATCGATTGAAACCAAACTGCGGGTATTTCAAAGCCAAAGAATTGGCGATCTGTAAAGTCTTGGGCGAAAAGATTGAAAGATGTTGGTTTTTGTTCAAATGCTGACCAAAAAAGTGCAGCGGTGATGAGTAAAATAAAACAGATAATGATTTGTTTTTTCTCGGTATTATTCAAACCAGCAAAGAGCAATAGATAGCTGAAATATAAGGCAATACAAATACAGATTGTGATCGTGAAATATGTGGCGATCTGAATTGGATTGATGTTAACTATCCCAAGAGAAACTAGACCGATAATCAAGCCAACAACGGCAATAAAACCTATGATCATTTGGGGTGCTTTAGGATTGTAATGTACAGGACGAGCCCAGTTATTTTCATTGCCTTGCACATGATTAAATTGTTTTAATTGAGGCACAGTTATTAACTTAAAAATCAGTAAGGCGATTAACATTCCAACGCCACCGATTCCGAATCCCCAGTGCCAACCATGTTCTTTAACCAATAAACCAGTCAATAGTGGGGCAATCAACGAACCTAGATTAATTCCCATATAAAAAATGGAAAATCCTGCATCACGCCGTGAATCTTGAGCCTGATATAAAGTGCCAACAATGACGGAAATACAGGTTTTAAATAAACCAGAACCGATCACAATCAAAACTAAACCAAAATAAAAAAAGAAATGTCCAAATAAAGCTGCCAATGCAATGGATAAATGTCCGAGTGCGATGATCAGTGAGCCGTACCACACAGCGCGCTCCTGACCGAGATAATTGTCAGCAACCCAACCACCCAATACAGTCATTAAATACATACTGCCTGCAAATAAGCCGACAATTGCTGATGCTGTTGGGCGATCTAAACCGAGACCGCCATCAGCAACTAAAGCCGCCATATAGAGGATTAATAAAGGGCGAATACCATAATAGGAAAAACGTTCCCAAAGCTCGGTAAAAAATAAACCTTTTAATGGTTGGGGGTGACCAAAAAAAGCTTGATCTGGGTCGTGTACTTGTTTGGATAAATGTTGAGGCATCTTCAAGTCCTTTGAAAATGTATTAATAAAAAAATTTTAAACAATATATAAAATAAAGTTATTTGTTGGGTGTTTTTTAAAGTAGTGATTTGTAAGTTTTATCGTAAAAATATAAATTTCAGTTTTCTATGCTTATTATTCGTATTGTTATGTTTTGATTTTAAATGAATTTTAAAATAAATACATTAGGGTCTGTTGACACTTCATAAATGGCTTGCGTTGTAGGTTAAAATTGAGCAGGCAAGGCATGAAACGAAGAGAATAGCGAGACTATTTTCGAGTTTCATAACGTAGGCTGAGATAATTTTAGCCACAACCCTTCGGGACTAGTGTATTTTTTGCCGCTACGTCGTTACGAACTACTTATTTAGAATGACTAAATTTCATACTTCGTGCCTAGTATCGCCTAAAAAATACACGTAGTCGCAAACGTAGACGAATTGTCAAAAGACCCTATACCAATTGGTATGAATATGTAATAAAAAACCACCCCAAAGGGTGGTCTCTTGTTCGATCTGAACGCGTAACGAATTAACGTTTGATATCGCGTTGAGTTTCGCCAGTATAAAGCTGACGAGGACGACCGATTTTGTACGGGCCGCTGTGCATTTCTAACCAGTGGCTGATCCAACCAACTGTACGTGCAAGCGCAAAGATTACCGTAAACATTTCTGTTGGGATACCAATCGCTTTAAGGATGATACCTGAATAGAAGTCTACGTTCGGGTAAAGTTTACGTTCGATGAAGTACGGATCGCTTAATGCAATACGTTCAAGTTCCATTGCAAGCGCAAGTTGTGGATCATTGATACCAAGTGCACTTAACACTTCGTCACAAGTCTCTTTCATTACTTTTGCACGTGGATCGAAGTTTTTATAAACTCGGTGACCGAAGCCCATAAGTTTAACTTCTTTAGTTTTTACTTTTTCCATGAACGGTGCAACATTTTCTACAGAGCCGATTTCATCGAGCATCTTAAGAACAGCTTCGTTTGCACCACCATGCGCAGGTCCCCAAAGTGCAGCAATACCCGCAGCAATACATGCATAAGGGTTAGCGCCTGTAGAACCAGCTAAACGTACTGTAGACGTTGATGCATTTTGTTCATGGTCAGCATGAAGCGTAAAGATACGATCCATTGCTTTAGCAAGAATAGGGTTAACTTTGTAATCACGATCTGCTGGAGTAGCAAACATCATGTACAAGAAGTTTTCAGCATAGCTTAAATCGTTACGTGGATATACGAACGGTTGACCGATTGTATATTTGTAAGTCCAAGCAGCTAAAGTAGGAATTTTAGCAACTAAACGAACTGCAGTGATTTCACGGTGGTCTACGTTTTCAACGTCAAAACCGTTGTGATAGAACGCAGATAACGCACCTACTACACCACACATAACCGCCATAGGATGAGCATCACGACGGAAACCATTGAAGAAACGGCTAACTTGATCGTGAACCATTGTGTGGTTGCGGACTTTGTTTTCGAAGTCTGTTTTTTGTTCAGCAGTTGGAAGCTCACCGCTTAACAATAAATAGCAAGTTTCTAAGTAAGAAGCTTGAGTTGCAAGTTGAGCAATCGGATAACCACGGTGTAAAAGAACGCCTTTATCACCATCAATGAAAGTGATTTTAGACTCGCAAGAAGCTGTCGCCATAAAACCAGGATCAAAAGTAAAGTGACCTGAAGCCAACACATCCTTAACGTCGATTACATCTGGGCCCAATGTGCCGCTGTAAATTGGTAATTCAATTTTTTTGCCATCAAGCTCTAGAACGGCTTTCTTGCCAGTTGCTGCAGACATTCAATAGATCTCCTGTCCTGGTGGATATTTTATCTAACTTGCTGAGTCATCTTGTAATGTACAAGTCAGACGGATCAAAAATTGCTATTTAGCTTAGTGAGTACTGAAATTTTGTCAATTATACTTATGGATGAAAAAACAATGTTTTCATCAGTAGTTAGTCTAACTTTAACCAGTAAGATTGATCATTAAATTTCAGAGTCGGTCAGTATAATAAGGTAAATTCTAAAGAAGGTGCAGAAAAATAATTGTGATTGCTAGACAGGAAATGGCATTTTTGACCAATATTTTGTGGCTTTTGTAAGTTGCGAAATGCATTGTTGCTGTTTTAAAACCATCTGAATTTCACGACTTACATAGCTTTTGCCATTATTTTTGTGTAAAAAACACCCAAATGAGTTGATGAAATATTTATTTTCATTTTAATGCTTAATTGATTAAAAAATAGTTTTTATTGAAGCTTTTAAAGGATAAAAAATAATCGAATCAGTATAAAAATAGGCATTTAGTTGCCTTAGGAATAATCAAATACCATAAAATCTTGCAGCTAAATTATGAATTATTCACAAACTAAGTCTTTCTTTCTTATTATAAAGCTTTCAGTCAAATCACTGAATTAAATGGCACCCATTTAAAATAGGAATAAAGGACTATTTTAAAATAACATGTTGGGTATCTACTAAAGCTTAACCAGCTGATGAAAAATAAAACAGCAGGGAGAAATTAACCACAGGACGATTTTGTCCGTAATGTTGTGCTTTAGTCTAAATTTATAAAAATAATATAAGACGTAATTATGTATAAAAGTAATATGTTTAAATGTCATAAAAAATAACGAGATAGCCTTGAAAAACAAAGGTGGGTGATCTGCTTTATTTTTCAAATGGGTGTAAATGATTCTTATTTGAGTGATTTTTAAAGAAAAAGCCAATTTCGATGGTTTGTATTTTGACAGTGCACGTTTTATAATTCAGTGTCGTTTAAAGTTCAGGCAATTAAATTTGTCTGACAATGCTAGCTTTCCTTCGAATTAATTCCAACAAACTCCGGATGGAGTTTTTACTTACAGGATGCCCGCTGTGAAAAGCAACAGACCTGTCAATTTGTCCATGGGTCAAGTTTTAGATGTAAACTTAAAATCCCCTGTGGCTATTGCATCAATTCTACACCGTCTATCAGGTGTCATCGTATTTTTACTCGTACCGGTACTTTTGTGGCTTTTAGACAAGTCTTTGTCTTCGCCTGAAGGCTTTGCTCAAGTTCAAGCAATCTTTGGTGGCTTCATTGTACGTTTTATCGTATGGGTATTTGTCGCTGGTTTATTATTCCATTTCATTATGGGTATTAAGCACTTACTTGCTGACCTAGGCTTTGCTGAAGAGTTGCAAAGTGGTCGCGTAGCAGCAACTATTGCATTAATCTTGGCTGCGATATCGGTTATCGCTTCATTTGTATGGATCGTTCTCTAATGAAAAGTGCTACAGGTTTAACGGGTTCAGGTTCTCGTGATTGGTATATCCAACGCGTAAGTGCTGTAGTTCTAGCTGTTTATACTGTTGTGGTATTAGGTTGGATTCTGTGCAATGGCGGATTTAACTATGAGCAATGGTTTGGCTTTATGATGACACTTCCGATGAAGATTTTATCTTTATTGGCAGTCTTATCTCTTGTTGCGCATGCTTGGATTGGTATGTGGCAAGTATTCACTGACTATGTGACTACTCGTCAGATGGGTCCTTCAGCTTCAGGTTTACGCATCGTGTTAACTTCAGCAGTGATTATTGCTGTTATTGCATATGCGATCTGGGCAATCCAGATTTTTTGGGCGAATTGATAGGAAAATGTCATGGGCGCTTTAACCCCTAAAGAAGATTATTCAAATATTCCAAGCCAGTTCTTCGATGCAGTCATCGTTGGTGGTGGTGGTTCAGGTATGCGTGCTTCATATCAACTTGCTCAAGCAGGTTTGAAAGTTGCAGTGCTAACTAAAGTATTCCCAACACGTTCTCACACTGTTGCGGCTCAAGGTGGTATTGGTGCATCGCTTGGTAACATGCAAGACGATAACTGGCACTATCATTTCTATGACACGGTAAAAGGTTCTGACTGGTTAGGTGACCAAGATGCAATCGAATTTATGTGTCGTGAGGCGCCTAAAGTTGTTTATGAGCTTGAACACTTAGGTATGCCATTTGACCGTAATGCTGACGGTACAATTTATCAACGTCCATTTGGTGGTCACTCTGCGAACTATGGTGAAAAACCAGTTCCGCGTGCTTGTGCTGCTGCCGACCGTACAGGTCATGCGCTTCTTCATACGCTTTATCAAAGTAACGTGAAAATGGGTACTCAATTCTTCGTTGAATGGATTGCATTAGACTTAATCCGTAACGAAGCAGGTGATGTACTCGGTGTAACAGCAATTGACCAAGAAACAGGCAAAATTGCTGTATTCCAAGCCAAAGCAACATTGTTTGCTACAGGTGGTGCTGGTCGTGTTTACCGTGCATCTACCAATGCTTATATCAATACTGGTGATGGTCTTGGTATGGCTGCTCGTGCGGGTATTCCATTACAAGATATGGAATTCTGGCAATTCCACCCAACGGGTGTTGCTGGTGCAGGCGTATTGTTAACGGAAGGTTGTCGTGGTGAAGGTGCAATCCTTCGTAACAAAGATGGCGAACCGTTCATGGAACGTTATGCTCCAACTTTGAAAGATTTGGCTCCGCGTGACTTCGTATCACGTTCTATGGACCAAGAGATCAAAGAAGGTCGTGGTTGTGGTCCTAAAGGTGATTATATCCTACTTGATATGACTCACTTGGGTGCAGATACCATCATGAAGCGTTTACCATCTGTATTTGAGATTGGTAAGAAATTCGCAAACGTGGATATCACCAAAGAACCAATTCCAGTTGTACCAACAATCCATTATCAAATGGGTGGTATTCCGACCAATATTCATGGTCAAGTGGTTATTCCTGAAACAGCGAAAAATGCAGCAGATTTCTATGCAGGTTTTGATAAAGCTGCAAACGAATACACAACCAACGGTACAATGAATTACACAGTGCCTGTAAAAGGCTTCTATGCAATTGGTGAGTGTTCTTGCGTGTCTGTACATGGTGCAAACCGTTTAGGTACAAACTCATTACTTGACTTGGTTGTATTTGGTAAAGCTGCTGGTGAACACATCATCGATTACGTGACTAAACATCACGGTGATGAATACCAACCACTTCCAAATGATGTACTTGTGAACACGTTGAAACGTATCAATCATTTAGATGATTCTACTTCTGGTGAAAATGCACAAGAAGTTGCGGATGCGATTCGTGATATCGTTCAAGACCACGCGGGTGTATTCCGTACTCAAGCCTTGCTTGATGAGGGTGTTAAGCAGATTCTTGCGATTGAACCACGTGTACGTAACATTCATTTAAAAGACAAATCTAAAGTATTTAATACTGCACGTATTGAAGCTTTGGAAGTTGAAAACTTATACGAAGTAGCGAAAGCAACATTGATTTCTGCTGCTGCACGTAAAGAATGTCGTGGTGCACATACTGTTGTAGATTATGAATTGCCTGCTGATGATGAGCACTATTCATATGGTCGTCGTGACGATGAGTGGATGAAACATACTTTATGGTATTCAGCTGATAACCATCTTGAATACAAGCCAGTACGTTACAGCCCATTGTCTGTAGACCCAATTGAACCTAAACCACGTACATTCTAATCGGGAGAAATAAGATGAGTAGAGGTACACGTACATTCGAAATCTACCGCTATGATCCTGATAAGGATAAAGCACCGTATATGCAGACTTTTAAACTAGAGTTGACGGATAAGCATCGTATGTTGCTTGACGCGCTTTTAGCATTAAAAGTTCAAGACGAATCATTAACATTCCGTCGTTCTTGCCGTGAAGGTATTTGCGGTTCAGATGGTGTGAATATCAATGGTAAAAATGGTCTTGCGTGTTTATGGAACCTGAACGATTTACCTGAAAAAATCGTCATTCGTCCATTACCTGGTCTGCCTGTGGTTAAAGATTTAGTTGTGGATATGAATCAGTTCTACGATCAGTATGACAAAATTCATCCATTCTTAATCAATAATCAACCTGCACCACCAAAAGAGCGTTTACAATCTCCAGAAGAGCGTGAGCACTTAAATGGTTTGTATGAATGTATTCTTTGTGCATGTTGTTCAACATCATGCCCATCATTCTGGTGGAACCCGGATAAATTTTTGGGTCCTTCAGCATTGTTGAATGCATACCGTTTCATTATTGATTCTCGTGATACTGCGACACAAGATCGTTTATCACGTCTTGATGACCCATTCTCATTATTCCGTTGTAAAGGGATTATGAACTGTGTGTCTGTATGTCCGAAAGGCTTGAATCCAACAAAAGCGATCGGTCATATCCGTAGCATGTTGCTCGATCAAGCGGGTTAATACGATGTGAAAAAAGGGCGTACATCTTGGGATGTACGCTCTTTTTTTATTGGATTTTTAATGAGATGGTTGTTTTTTGTTCGAGTGAATGGGATCTAAGCTTTAAGCATTGAAAAAGTATCAACAGACCCGATATAAATGGATGGATAATAATAGATTATTTCTTGTATGTATTTCGCTAATTTATAGGTGGTATGTGTCAAAAAAATCAATTGAAGTGACAGATCATGTTAGGATTTAACAAACCACTATATGTGAAAAACACACCATGTTTTTGGTACATTTTTTCTACATAAGTGTGATCCAGATCAGTTTATAAATAATTTTATAAGCGAAGATTAGAACCGCTTTAGAAAAAGCAAAAAAGCCTTTGTTTTTTCTAAGTCGATTTGCAAAAAATTGCTCAGCTTCGGTTGAGTATATAAGTGAGTGATGATGCCATTGAGGGCGTTATGATTCATTGTATGCATTAGTAAAAGCTAATGTTTATAACGCCCCTTGGTCATGAGTATCTGATGGGTGAATGTCAATTTACCGATTTGGCATTATCAATCATGGGAGTGCTTAAAAAGCACCCTCTAATGTTTTTGCAATAGGAAATGGGTCCACAAATGCAAGAAGTTGCTGACGCATTGCGTCTTGATACTGAACTTTCCGCTGATAGTGCAGCGTATATTGAAGAGCTTTACGAACAGTACCTTTCTTCTCCAACCTCAGTAGGTGAGGATTGGCGTCAATATTTCGATAAATTCCCTAAAGGTGACCAACCACACGGAAACATTCGTGAGCAATTCTTATTATTAGGTCGTAATTCAAGTCGTGTTCAGCCTGTTGTGCAAAGTGAAGTAAGTACTGAGCATGAACGTCGTCAAATCGGTGTTTTGCAACTGATTGCAGCATACCGTAACCGTGGTCATCAAAAAGCGAAGCTTGATCCACTAGGTTTGGCTAAACGTGAAGATGTGCCAGATTTAGATCTCGCTGCACATGGTTTAACCAAGTCTGACCTAGATACAGTTTTCAATGCTGGAAATTTGGCGATTGGTAAAACTGAAGCAACTTTAGGTGAGATGGTTAGCGCAATGGAGGCAACATACTGTGCTTCTATTGGTGCTGAATATATGCACATTGTTGACACCAAAGAAAAACGCTGGATTCAACAACGTCTTGAAGGTGCACGCGGTCAGTTCGGTTTCTCGGCAGATCAAAAGAAACACGTACTTGAACGTTTAACTGCTGCTGAAGGCTTAGAAAAATTCCTCGGTAATAAGTATGTTGGTGCGAAGCGTTTTGGTGTAGAGGGTGGTGAATCTTTCATTCCAATGGTAAACGAACTTATTCAACGTGCAGGTTCTGTAGGTTGTAAAGAAGTCGTAATTGGGATGCCACACCGTGGTCGTTTAAACTTACTTGTGAACATCATGGGTAAAAACCCAGCTGATTTGTTTGGTGAGTTTGAAGGTAAAACTTTAGCTAAAAAAGGTTCAGGTGACGTTAAGTATCACCAAGGTTTCTCATCAAATGTGATGACACCTGGTGGTGAAGTTCACTTGGCTTTGGCATTTAACCCATCGCATTTAGAAATTGTTGGTCCTGTGGTTGAAGGTTCAGTTCGTGCACGCCAAGTACGTCGTAAAGACATTGGTGGTGATGACGTATTGCCTGTAATCGTACATGGTGATGCTGCATTTGCTGGTCAAGGTGTCAACCAAGAAACCTTCCAAATGTCACAAACGCGTGGTTATACCGTAGGTGGTACGGTTCATATCGTAGTCAACAACCAAGTTGGTTTTACTACATCTGATCCACGTGATGCACGTTCTACAGAATACTGTACTGACATTGCAAAAATGATTCAGGCGCCAATTTTCCATGTCAATGGTGATGACCCAGAATCTGTATTGTTTGTTGCGCAATTGGCACATGATTTCCGTCATACATTCCGTAAAGATGTTGTGATTGACATGTTCTGTTATCGTCGTCGTGGTCATAACGAAGCAGATGAGCCAGCAGCAACACAACCAATGATGTATCAAGTGATCAATAAAAAAGCGACTACACGTACGCTTTATGCGGATCAATTGGTACAAGAAAAAGTATTAGATCGTTCTGATGCAGATGCTTTAGTTGAAAAATATCGTGAAGATCTTGAAGCAGGTAACCATGTTGCCAATGCTTTAGTGCTTGAACCAAATGATAAAATGTTTGTGGACTGGAAACCGTATCTAGGCCATGAATATACAGATGTTTGGGATACGACTTTCCCAATCGAACGCTTAAAAGAAATTGGTACAAAAATGCGCGAATTACCAGAAGGTTTCGTGATGCAACGCCAAGTATCTAAAGTGATCGATGAACGTTTGAAAATGCAAACTGGTGAAATGCCATTAAACTGGGGTGCAGCAGAAACTTTAGCTTATGCTTCTATCCTTGATGATGGTTTCTTGGTGCGTTTGACTGGTGAAGATGTTGGTCGTGGTACATTCTCACACCGTCATGCCAAGCTACATAACCAAGTTGATGGTTCGGTTTATATTCCACTGTGTCATATCAAAGAAAACCAGCCACGTACTGCAATTTATGACTCATTATTGTCAGAAATGGCTGTGCTTGCATTTGAATATGGTTATGCAACAACATTGCCAAAAAGCTTGGTAATCTGGGAAGCTCAGTTCGGTGACTTTGCAAACTGTGCGCAAGTGGTTATTGATCAGTTTATCTCATCTGGTGAAACCAAATGGGAACGTGTGTGTGGTTTAACATTACTTCTTCCACATGGTTATGAAGGTCAAGGTCCAGAGCATTCATCTGCACGTCTTGAGCGTTTCTTACAGTTATGTGCTGAAGAAAACATGCAAGTGATTACACCAACGACACCTGCACAGATTTTCCATGCAATGCGTCGTCAGGCAATTCGCCCAATTCGTAAGCCAATGATCGTGACTTCACCGAAGTCATTGCTTCGTCATAAACTTGCAACTTCAACTTTGGAGGAGCTTGCAACTGGTACATTCCAGACTGTGATTGATGAAGTGGATCAAATCAACAAACAAGATGTAACACGTGTTGTACTTTGTGGTGGTAAAGTTTATTACGACTTACTTGAAAAACGTCGTGAAGAAAACTTGAACATTGCGGTGGTACGTGTTGAACAATTGTACCCATACCCAGAAAAACGTCTTGCTGAAGTGCTTGCGACATATCCAAACATAAAAGAACTTGTTTGGTGTCAAGAAGAACCGAAGAACCAAGGCGCATGGTTATTCATTGCTCCTCGTTTATACGAAGGTGTAATGAAGTCTGCTCTACAAGTTCAAATTAGCTATGCAGGACGTGAAGCTTCAGCTGCACCTGCATGTGGCTCACCATATTTGCATGCAAAACAACAAGCTCAGCTCGTGAATGACGCACTTGCGATCGTAGCTGAACAATCAGGAGAATCTAAATAATGGCAACCGAAATTAAAGCACCGGTGTTCCCAGAGTCAGTTGCTGACGGAACAATTGCAACTTGGCACAAACAACCAGGTGAAGCGGTATCACGTGATGAAGTCATCTGTGATATTGAAACGGATAAAGTTGTTTTAGAAGTTGTTGCTCCTGCTGATGGTACTATCTCTGCAATCATCAAAAATGAAGGCGACACAGTTCTTTCTTCTGAAGTTATTGCGACATTTGAAGAAGGTGCTGTTTCTGGTGCTACTCAAACTCAAGCAGTTCAATCTGAAGAGAAAGTAGAACAAGCTGCGGCACAAACTCAAGCGGGTAATGCACCTGTTGTTGAACGTGCTCAAGTACAAGATCAAGCACCTGCAGTGCGTAAAGCTTTAACTGAAACAGGTATTGCTGCTGTGGATGTAGATGGTACTGGTCGTGGTGGTCGTATCACTAAAGAAGATGTTGCAAATCATCAAACTAAACCAGCTGCTGCTGTAACACCATTAAGCGTTGCAGTGGGTGAGCGTATCGAGAAACGTGTTCCGATGACACGTTTACGTAAGCGTGTTGCTGAACGTCTTCTTGCTGCTACACAGCAAACTGCAATGTTGACTACGTTTAACGAAGTTAACATGAAACCTGTGATGGAAATGCGTAAGCAATATAAAGATGCTTTCGAAAAACGTCATGGTGCACGTTTAGGCTTTATGTCATTCTTCGTTAAAGCTGTAACTGAAGCACTCAAACGCTATCCTGCGGTAAATGCCTCAATCGACGGTGATGATATTGTTTATCATGGTTACTATGATATCGGTGTTGCGGTTTCTTCTGATCGTGGTTTAGTGGTTCCAGTATTACGTAATACTGACCGTATGAACTATGCTGAAGTTGAATCAGGTATTGGTGCATATGCTGCAAAAGCACGTGAAGGTAAATTAGCAATTGAAGATATGACTGGTGGTACTTTCACAATTACCAACGGTGGTACTTTCGGTTCATTACTTTCAACACCTATTTTGAACCAACCACAAACTGCTATTTTAGGTATGCACAAAATCCAAGAGCGTCCTATGGCTGTAAATGGTCAAGTTGAAATTCTTCCAATGATGTACTTAGCGCTTTCTTATGACCATCGTATGATTGATGGTAAAGAAGCTGTAGGCTTCTTGGTAACTGTTAAAGAGTTACTTGAAGAGCCAGCTAAACTAATCCTTGACCTTTAATTCTTTAGAATAACAACACGAGTTTAGAGTGATCCTTTAAACTCGTTTTTGGAGATAAGCATGTCTCAGTTTGATTTAGTGGTAATCGGCGGTGGACCAGGTGGTTATGAAGCGGCAATCCGTGCTGCTCAACTTGGTTTCAAAGTTGCGTGTATCGAAAAACGTGTACACAAAGGTAAGCCATCTTTAGGTGGTACTTGCTTAAACGTAGGTTGTATTCCTTCTAAAGCACTTTTAGATTCTTCACATCACTATGAAGACACTCTTCATGGCTTAGATGTTCACGGTATTACAGTTGAAAATGTCCAACTTGATCTTCAAAAGCTTCTTGCTCGTAAAGACAAAGTTGTAGATAACTTAACTGGCGGTGTTGCTCAATTGCTGAAAGGCAATGGTATCGAGTGGTTACAAGGTACGGGTAAATTACTTGCTGGTAAAAAAGTTGAATTCACACCATTAGAAGGTGGTGATGTTCAAGTTTTAGAACCTAAATTCGTAATTCTTGCAACTGGTTCTGTACCTGTCAATATTCCTGTAGCAAAAGTTGATGAAGACCTTATCGTTGATTCAACAGGTGCTTTAGAATTCCAAGAA
Organism: Acinetobacter sp. CE-15; assembly: GCF_051059255.1. Lineage (NCBI taxonomy): Bacteria > Pseudomonadati > Pseudomonadota > Gammaproteobacteria > Moraxellales > Moraxellaceae > Acinetobacter > Acinetobacter sp. CE-15. The sequence continues at coordinate 1,326,528 of NZ_CP192737.1, forward strand.
GTGCCTAAACGTTTAGGTGTAATTGGTGCAGGCGTAATCGGACTAGAACTTGGTTCAGTATGGCGTCGTCTTGGCTCTGAAGTTGTTGTGTTTGAAGCATTAGATGCATTCTTACCAATGGCGGATAAAGCGTTGGCAAAAGATTATCAAAAACTTTTAACAAAACAAGGTTTAGATATTCGTATTGGCGCTAAAGTTTCAGGTACTGAAGTGAATGGTCGTGAAGTGACTGTTCAATATAACCAAGCAGGCGAAGATAAAACTCAAACTTTTGATAAATTAATCGTTTGTGTTGGCCGTAAAGCGTATGCAGAAGGTTTATTGGCTGAAGATTCAGGCATTAAATTAACTGAACGTGGTTTGGTTGAAGTGAACGATTGGTGTGCAACGTCTGTTGACGGTGTATATGCAATTGGTGACTTGGTACGTGGTCCAATGCTTGCGCATAAAGCAATGGAAGAAGGTGTAATGGCAGTTGAGCGTATGCATGGTCATGCTGCTCAAGTGAATTATGACACCATTATTTCAGTGATTTATACACACCCTGAAGCTGCGTGGGTAGGTTTGACTGAAGAGCAAGCTAAAGAGAAAGGCCATGACGTTAAAACTGGTCAATTCCCATTTGCTGTGAATGGTCGTGCTTTAGCTGCCAATGAATCTGCTGGATTTGTGAAGTTTGTTGCAGATGCAAAAACGGATCGTTTATTGGGTATGCATATCATTGGTCCTGGTGCTTCTGACATTGTTCACCAAGGTATGATTGCACTTGAATTTGTATCTTCTGTTGAAGATTTACAATTGATGACTTTTGGTCACCCAACTTATTCTGAAGTCGTTCATGAAGCAGCGCTTGCTGTTGATGGGCGTGCGATTCACGCGATTCAGCGTAAACGTAAATAACACAAAAAAGAGCGGTTTCGACCGCTCTTTTTACTTTTGATGGTTGTTTTTAATTGAATAATCATCTAAAAATAAAAGAACAAACTTTAATAAATGCCGATAGTTATTGCGATGGAAGTCTAATTATTGGTGTGTCATAACAATGTGAAAAGTAGTAAAAGGTAAAACATGAATCTACATGAGTATCAAGCGAAAACGCTGTTAAAAAAATATGGTATGCCAGTTCAAGAAGGCATTTTAATCACTACGCCCGAAGAAGCATCTGCAGCCTTTGAGCAAATTAGTGGCAAATTCGCTGTGATGAAGGCCCAAGTCCATGCAGGTGGTCGTGGTAAAGCGGGTGGCGTAAAAGTTGTTAAGTCAAAAGAAGAAGCAGCTGAATATGCAAAAAGCCTGTTAGGTACTCGTTTAGTCACGTATCAAACAGATGCCAATGGTCAGCCGGTAAATAGTATCCTTGTTTGTGAAGATGTTTATCCTGTAGAACGTGAATTGTATTTAGGTGCAGTGGTTGACCGTTCTAGTCGTCGTGTGACATTCATGGCGTCTACAGAGGGTGGTGTAGAAATTGAAAAAGTTGCTGAAGAAACACCTGAAAAAATTATTAAAGTCGAAGTAGATCCGCTGGTTGGTTTATTGCCATTCCAAGCGCGTGATGTTGGTTTCCAATTGGGTTTAAAAGATAAACAAATTAGCCAATTTGTAACCATCATGACAGGTGCATACAAGGCATTTGTTGAAAATGACTTTGCACTATTTGAAATTAACCCACTTTCAGTTCGTGAAAATGGCGAAATCTTATGTGTAGATGCCAAAGTCGGTATCGACTCAAATGCACTTTATCGTTTGCCTGAAATTGCTGCGATGCGTGATAAATCTCAAGAAAATGAGCGTGAGTTAAAAGCATCTGAATTTGACCTTAACTATGTTGCTTTAGAAGGCAATATCGGTTGTATGGTGAATGGTGCTGGTCTTGCGATGGCAACAATGGACATCATCAAACTGTATGGTGGTCAGCCAGCAAACTTCCTTGATGTTGGTGGCGGTGCAACCAAAGATCGCGTCATTGAAGCATTTAAAATTATTCTTTCAGATTCATCTGTGCAAGGTGTATTGATCAATATTTTTGGTGGTATCGTACGTTGTGACATGATTGCTGAAGCGATTATTGCAGCGGTTCAAGAAGTAAATGTAACCGTACCTGTGGTTGTTCGTTTAGAAGGGAACAATGCAGAATTAGGTGCTAAATTACTTGATGAATCAGGTCTAAAATTAATTTCTGCGAATGGCTTAGCTGATGCCGCAGAAAAAGTTGTTGCTGCTGTGAAAGCGTAAGGAGTATCAATCATGAGCGTATTAGTTAATAAAGACACAAAAGTATTGGTACAAGGCTTTACAGGTAAGAATGGTACATTCCATTCTGAGCAATCAATTGCATACGGTACAAAAGTAGTTGGTGGGGTAACACCGGGTAAAGGTGGTCAAACTCATATTGGTCTACCTGTTTTCAATACAATGCGTGAAGCAGTAAAAGAAACGGGTGCAAATGCAACATCAATTTATGTACCTGCACCATTTGTACTGGATTCAATTGTTGAAGCAGTCGATTCTGGTATTGAGTTAATCGTGGTGATCACCGAAGGTGTTCCAACCTTAGACATGTTAAAAGCAAAACGTTACCTTGAAACTTATGGTAATAATGCACGTTTAATCGGTCCAAACTGTCCAGGTATTATCACACCGGGCGAATGTAAAATTGGGATTATGCCAGGCCATATCCATCAACCAGGTAAAATCGGGATCATTTCTCGTTCTGGTACATTGACTTATGAAGCAGTTGCTCAAACGACTAAGCTTGGTTTAGGTCAGTCTACGTGTATTGGTATCGGTGGTGACCCAATTCCGGGTATGAACCAAATTGACTGCTTAAAACTTTTCCAAGAAGACCCACAAACAGAAGCAATCATCATGATTGGTGAAATTGGTGGTAGTGCGGAAGAAGAAGCTGCTGAGTATATTCAATCTAATGTGACTAAACCTGTTGTTGGTTATATTGCGGGTGTAACAGCGCCTAAAGGTAAGCGTATGGGTCACGCAGGAGCGATTATCTCTGGCGGTAAAGGTACTGCTGAAGAGAAGTTTGCTGCATTTGAAAAAGCGGGTATGGCATATACGCGTAGCCCAGCTGAACTTGGTTCAACTATGTTTGATGTCTTAAAAAAGAAAGGCTTAGTTTAATTCAAAGTTTAAATTTTTAAGCTAAAAAATGGGAGCCAATCGGCTCCCATTTTTATTGGTTGTAGAGTATTGGTTCTCGCTTCTTGATGGTTAGCGTTTAATCTTGTGATCAAGATAGAAAAACAAACGAGAATTTATACGAGATGGGTGATCTGTGATTAGCCTTTGACTAAACCACCATCCACAATTAAATTTTGCCCTGTTACAGCGCGTGACCACGGTGATAAAAACATCAGCACGGCATCTGCAAACTGCTCAGGTGTGGTGACTTCTTGTAAGGGCGTAGAAGCAGCGATCAAATCAAACACTTGATCAGGTGTTGCACTGCTGGCATCAGTCTTGCGTAATAGACCACCTGAAAGCATATTTACATTAATGCCATATTGACCTAAATCGTGTGACGTTGTGCGGGTAAAGGCCAAAAGCGCTGCTTTAGCCGCAGTATAATCATGATAAGGAACCACAGGATTCTGTACAAGATTGGTTCCAATATTGATGATTCGACCAAAATGATCTTTTTTCATATCTTCTAGTGCAGCTTGGGTGGTGTTTAAAGCGGCTTTAACTGCACTGTCCAATTGCTGTTGCATACTGTACCAGCTCAACGTTTCAACTTTTGGACGTAGATCACCATCAAATTTAAATGCCAATAGCGCATTATTAATCACTGAGGTGATTGCATGTCCATAATGCAGTTTTGCTTTTTTAAACATCGTGTTGACTTGATCTGCATCAGTTACATCTGCTTTGTAAATAAAAACCTGTTCGGCATGTTCCTTGGCAAGTTGTTGAGCGGATTCTTCACTATTGAAATAATTCACCACAACTCTTGCGCCTTCACGAATCAAAGCATGGGTAATTGCAAGTCCTAAACCACGTGCGCCACCAGTCACTAAAATAATTTGATCTCGTATTTCCATGTTCAAATCAACTCATTTGATATCAATTTAATTTTAGCACTTTTATTGATCAGACTCTTCGATTGAGAGATGAGTTACAAAGTTTATCAATTGCACAGATGCAAAATTAAAAATATAAAAAACTTCTAGAGGAATTTAAGCATCTTAGTGCATTAATTACATATGAATATTCAAATAATTAAACTTTTTAAATCCTATCGATAAAATGATGGCTCAGAATGATGGTTGATTGGTTTAACATATTGATCATATTATTTATAATTCAAAAAAAGCACATTTGATATTGGATGTGCTTCAGCCATTTTAATCTATATGTAGGCTACAATTAGGTTGATCATTTAAGTTACTTATAAACAAATAGAGGAGACAACCATCTTGTTTTTTGATTGGTATAACTCCGCTAAAAATGATGAATTGATTAGACCAAACATGCGACCTATTTACCTGCTCAATTTAATGGTCATGTATATATTTTTTATAAATTCAAATGTTTATGCTTATGATGATCTGGCACTTATGCCAGAAGAGGCACAAAATCGAGTTGTAGAATATCAAGATGAATTATTAGGACAACCAGATCAATTACAAGATGAGCAATTATTTAAAATTGAAAATCAAGAAAATAGCCTAAGTGATATTGAAATGATCACTGAGCGAAATGATATTTTTTTTGAACAAGATCAATTGCAAAAAAAATTAGCAGAACAGCATGAGCATGAATTGGCAGATTATTCAATTTTAACCAATAAATTTTATGAAAATGAGCGTATTCGTGTGTTTAATTATACTGCTTATAATGTACAACAATTAAAGACCTCATTGCTCAATCCTTCAAATGATAATCCTGCGTCAAGTGAGCTTTATCTTTCTTTTGGTTATGGTATTGAATTTAAGATCAATGCTTTAAACAAAGTGGGTTATGAATACATCTCTAGTTTTCCTTATGATCGTGGTCAATTATTGCGTCTGTTTTGGATTAGAACGCTGACCTATTAATCATAAATATCTTATCGATCATTTTTATTACCATGAAGAAATCATGGTGGAAATACTACAACTTGAAACATAAGCTTGTTTAGCACTACACATTAAAAGACTAACTTAAACAAAATGAGATGAAGAGGTGAGTCATCATGTTAAACAAAATTATTGTGTTGGGTGTAGTTGCTATTTCATTAACTGGCTGTATTGTTGCACCATTTGATGATGGTCATCGCGGTGGTCATGGTCGTTATGATCAGCGACATGATTCGGATCATCGCTGGGATCAGCGTCGTGATGGTCGTTATGACCGAGATCGCAATGATCGTGACTGGAATTGGAAAGGGCGTTAATTCTTTATCTTCAATATAAAAATGGGCAATCTATGCCCATTTTTTTTAATTAATTTTTATTTTTGTAGGGCGGTACTGTTGCACTTTACATTGAAAGTTTAAATATATTTGTGTAGGCAATACTATCTTTTTTTGTAGGGGGGATGCCACACGAGAGCAATACCCTAGATTATTTTTTTAAATAAACCTGCTTGTACTACACCAGCTTTGGTTTGTTTCTGTAATTGCCATGTTGAGGGTAAATTCAGTTGATTTAAGCCACGATCTGCTTCTACATAAATCAATGCTTGATCAGATAAGTATTGATCCGCTTTTTGAGCCAATTCATCCCATAAATTTAAACTATAGGGTGGATCTAAAAATATTAAATCAAACTGTTCATTTAAATTAGATAAGGCTTGTTGTGCTGTTTGAATTTTCAGCTGACAGTTTTCAGCTTTAAGCAACTGAATATTGTCTTTTAAAAATTTAGCTTGCGTGGCATTGGGTTCAATCATGATGACATGACGTGCACCACGTGAAAGTGCCTCAAATCCTAAAGCCCCTGAACCAGCACAAAGATCTAAGACTTTGGCATTTTGAATATCCCACATCAGCCAGTTAAACAATGTTTCACGAACTCGATCAGGGGTAGGACGTAAACCATCGATATCAGCAAAAGGAAGAACTCGACGTTTCCATTCTCCACCAATAATACGTAATTGGTTTTTCACTTTATTATTCACTGATATCAGCCTCAGGTACAGGTGGAGGAGTGGGTTGAGCTGTGGTCGTATTATGACCTTGAGCTGGTATACGGTTTTGGCTAGCCGTATTGGATTGTGTATTAGGCTTCGGTTTAGGCAAGGCATTTGGATCTGCTGCAAGTGAAACATCACCACTTGGCAGTTCACCCGGTTTGATGCCTGCTGTCATTAAGCCACCACTGACTTGATGGTTAAGCGGTACAATTGGATTCTTTTTGCGAGTCAGTAACCAGTAATCAAACACAGGACGAGCAATCTTGGCGGCAGAACCACCATGCTTACCATTTTCCCAAATCACGGCAATGGCAATTTCAGGGTTTTCAGCAGGTGCAAAGCCAACAAATAAACCGTGGTCTAACTGGCGTGCTGAAAGTGCAGCTTCATTATAGCGTTTGCCTTGGGCAATACTCTTGACCTGTGCTGTACCTGTTTTACCTGCGATTTGGTACATTGGTGTACGGATACCACGACCTGTACCTGTTTGAATAACATCAACCATTGCATCACGCATTTTAATCCAGTCTTCATCAGTACCACTGAAGTTGATTTTTCCTGTCGGGGCATTGAGTACTTCATGCTTTTTTGCCCCTTTGGATTCACGTAATACATGCGGTGTGACATGTGCACCATGGTTGGCGGTAATTGCTGTTGCCATCGCCAGTTGTAATGGAGTCGCGGTAAATGCACCTTGACCGATACTGACAGAAATGGTTTCACCTTTGAGCCATTTGCTTTTTCGGGTACGCATTTTCCATTCAGGACTTGGATATAGACCTGTACTTTCGCTTGGTAAATCTACTCCGGTTTTTTCACCGAAACCGAATTGGCGCATCCATTCATTCATGCGATCTATACCCATCTGGTAAGACAAGATATAGAAGTAAGTATCACAAGAAACCACAATGGATTTATGTAAGTTGACTGAGCCATGTCCAGTCTTTTTCCAGTCACGGAATTTATGTGAATCACCGGGTAAATGGAAATAGCCAGGATCGGAAATTGCGGTTCCCCAATCCACCGTTTTAAAGTGAATACCGCCTAAGCCTTCCATCGGCTTAATGGTAGAGCCAGGAGGGTAAGTTCCTTGGACCGCACGGTTATAGAGCGGTTGATCTAGGTTGTCACGCAAGGCTGTATAGTCTGCATGTCCAATACCTGTTACAAATAAGTTCGGGTTAAAACTTGGGCTTGACACCAGTGCTAATATTTCACCAGTACGTGGGTCAATTGCGACGATTGCACCACGACGATCTTTAAGCTGTTCTGCTGCAATGGTTTGCAGACCATAATCGAGCGAAAGATATAAGTCATTGCCTCGAGTCGACTCTTTACGGCCTAAATGACGTAAGACATTACCATGTGCATCGGCTTCAATCGATTCATAACCAGGAACACCATGCAGTAAATCTTCATAGGATTTTTCTACACCAATTTTCCCGATCAGGTTGGTTCCAGCATAACTATCTTTATCAATTGCTTTGAGTTCTTTATCGTTAATACGACCCACATAGCCAATAACATGGGCAAATAGCTCACCATGTGGATAATAGCGGGTCATTTGTGTTTCGATATCAACGCCCGGAAATTGAAACTTGACTTCACTAAAGCGCGCAATATCTTGTTCTGTTAGGTTTAGCTTTAAGGTGACTCGTTCTGTTTTTTTAGAGGCTTTAATCCGGCTATTAAAACGGTCAATATCTTCTTGATTCAGATTTAAAATTGGAATTAAACGCTTAACCGTATCATCTATATCTTCGACATCGGCTTTGCTGAGGGTTGCAGTAAAAACAGGGTAGTTATCTGCCAGTAAAATCCCATTACGATCATAAATATAGCCACGTGCTGGTGCGATAGGCTGGAGTCGAATACGGTTTTTATCTGATGCCTCACTAAATTCTTGGTGATGGAAAATTTGCAGATAAGCATAACGTGCAACCAGAAGGCACATAAAAAATGAAACAATACCAATCGCAAAAAAGACACGACTACGAAAGATGCGTTTTTCTTGTTGGACATTTTTTAGAGGAAACTGCTGCTTCATACGTCGTCGGCTTTAGTACTTAAAGATGGGTGAATTTAGGGGTCAAACATTTTACCCTAGATTGAGTCTTAAAAATTAAAAAACACAAATAACTCATCAAAATATATTTTAACTCAGTCTCTGCAACAAATTTGTTATGCCTTATACAGGTCCGTTGACATTTCACCTGAAAAATACGCATCGTTGTAAACATAGAGGAATTGTCAACAGAGCCTATATGGATTTGACCTTAGCGACATTAAATTTATAGCGTTTTGTATATGAGTGCCAAAATAATTCTGTTAAAGTCGAGCCTTAAGGATAAATAGATTCGACCTAAGTTAAGATTAGGGATAATGGAGAAAATAATGAAAAAAATCTTTCCCTTATTAATGTTAGTAGCTGTCGGAAATTTCGCGCATGCTGATGTTAAAGATTATTTGCCAGATATGAAAGGGATTTTACCAGAGGCAAAGTTTAAGCCTGAAGATGCTTCTAAATGGAATATCGGTGCGGGTGTAACGCAACAGATGGTCCATGCGAATGGTGAATGGGTAAATCCTTATGGAATTGCGTATACTAAATTAGGTGTTTTTTATAATGGCGACCATGAATTTGCTGGTCAAGTCGGCTATAGAATTCCTGTAGTATTAAATGGTAAAGATAAAAATGGATTCTATCTTGGGGTCTATGGCGGAACACTTAAAAGTAAAAAAGTGGACGGAAGTGATGAAGTCCAATATGGTGGTGGTGCCGATTTATCTTATGTTTTATTGAATAAAGAGCGTATAAGTACATTTAGTGTGGGGATGGGTGCAGGCAGTGAACTTCATAATAAAAATGGAGATATGGTCCTGGAAACTCGTCCACAAATACAATTTGCTTATACCTTAAGTGTCGGGTTCTAAAGTTTTTATGATTTTATCCATATCCTTCGACCGCAAATAGAAATAAATACGAGAGTCATGCATGTTGGAATACGTTAATGGTTTGTGGCACGCTTTTACAGCTCGACCTGATCATCTTGCCATTTTAAGTATCATCCCAGTGACAGCCTTTGTAACGTGGGCACACGTTTGGATGGCACTGAAAATGGTATTTTATCCAATCACGTTTTGGGGATTTCATATTGGTCCCTTACCTGTGGGTTGGCAAGGGATTGTGCCACGCAAAGCTGGGCGAATTTCAGGCATCATCACAGACAATACATTATCCAAACTGGGTTCTTTGCGTGAATTTTTAGATGCAATGGATCCTGAAGATATGGCTCGGATTATCGGTGAACAAGTCGGTTTTGAGCTTGAGCATTTGATTGATGAGGTGATGTTAGATCGTAATGCTGTTTTGTGGGAAAATTTACCTTATTCGATTAAACGTCGAATTTATGGTCAAGCGCATAAACAATTGCCGGGTGTCTTAAGAGAACTCGTGACCGAACTAACCATGAACGTCGAGTCACTGGTCAATATGCGGGATATGGTCGTGACTCAAATGGAAGGCGATCGCCGTTTGATGGTCCGTATGTTTTTAAAAGTTGGGCAAAAAGAAATTAACTTTATTTGGCATATTAGTGCTGTAATCGGGAGTTTCTTTGGTATTTTCCAAATGTTTGTTTATGTCTTTGTACCTCAACATTGGACTGTACCTTTCTTTGCAGCCGTTTGGGGCTTTTTAACCAACTGGATTGCAATCTGGATGGTTTTCAACCCAGTAGAGCCACATTACGTACGCTATCCCCAATTTTTTGAACGGACAAAAGATCGAAAATTTCCATGGATTAAACCTGTTATTCCAAGAATTGGCACTTATAATGTTCAGGGTGCGTTTATGAAACGCCAAGAAGAAGTGTCAGATGTTTTTGCAAGTGTCGTGACTGAAGATTTGATTACGTTAAAATCAATCATGACTGAAATGATGTATGGTCCTAAGAAAGAAAAAACCCGTCGTATTGTAAAGCGTCATATTAACGAAATTATGGAAACTCCATTGGTTCGGACCTCTTTACAATTGTCTTTAGGACTAAAAGAGTATGCAAAACTCAAGACAGACTTGATTGATCGGTCAATTGAAATTACGATGGTGCCTGTTTGCGACCCTGCGTTTAATGCGAGCCGTGCACAGAAAATTTTTCAGATGTTTAAAGAGCGGATTAGAGAGTTAACCCCAAAAGAGTTTCAAAACCTGTTACGTCCTGCATTTCAGGAAGACGAATGGATTTTGATTGTACTCGGTGGTGTGACTGGATTTTTTGCTGGTCTAATACATTTATTTGTGGCTTTCTTATAAATTTGATGCCATTACGATGATAAGTTTTAATTTGTCATGGCAAACGGTATCATACATATTGTTTTAAATGAGGATGTTTTTTTATGCGCATTATATTACTCGGACCACCTGGAGCAGGTAAAGGTACACAAGCTCAGTTGATCTGTAAGCGCTACAATGTCCCACAAATTTCAACCGGTGATATGCTCCGTGCTGCAATTCGTGAAGGTACTGAATTAGGTCTTAAAGCTAAAAGTGTAATGGAATCAGGTGGTTTAGTATCTGATGAGCTTATTATCGGTTTAGTGAAAGAACGTATTGCACAACCTGATTGTGTAAATGGTTGTATTTTCGATGGTTTCCCACGTACGATTCCTCAAGCTGAGGCTTTAGAGAACGAAGGGATTAGCATTGACCATGTAATCGAAATTGAAGTACCAGACGAAGAAATCGTAAAACGTCTTTCTGGCCGTCGTCAGCACCCAGCATCTGGTCGTGTTTATCACACCATTTATAACCCACCGAAAGTGGAAGGTAAAGATGATGAAACTGGCGAAGATCTTGTGCAACGTCCAGATGACGAAGAAGCAACGATTCGTAAGCGTTTAGGCTCTTATCATAATGAAACTGAACAGCTTGTTGGTTTCTATCAAGGACGTGCAGCTTCTGGGGAAAATGCACCGACTTATAATAAATTGAACGGTTTACGTCCAATAGAAGATGTCCAAAAAGATTTATTTGCGATTTTAGATAAATAAGACCGCATTCAAAGCATTTTTTTAAGCTTTGACAATAACAGAGACCTGATTCATATTAGGTCTCTTTTTTTTGCAAGAGTGGCGTAGAGAGTGAAGTTTGTATTAATTGCCTTGGTCATTTTGAGTATATTGCTTCTTTTAGGCTTATTGTATATGAGCTTTAAATTGCTACGCAAAGCACAAAAAGAAGAGCTTCAGCAACGCCGTGAAATGAGAAAATCAGGCAATTACCAAGTGCATCCACAGGTGGCTGAAGAGTGGAAACGGCTTGAAAAGTTAAAGAAAGATTTGGAAAATAAAAAGTAAAATAAACAGGGAGATTCATGCAGAGGATAAATTAATCCTTATCTATCATCGCGCTTCATTCTTCCAAATTGATGAATTTAACTGATGAATTTGTATAATTGAGATGTGTAAACAATTAATTCTAAGTGTTTTGATTATCCATCTACATGCTAAATTCACAGCATTCATATTATAAGAAGACTGTCCAAATGAAATTGATTGCCATAGCAGCACATCGTAGCGAATATTTAGAGCCTATTCATTTTTCAAAGGGGACTTTGCTGAACATAGGCGAAAAGTATCAAGGCTCGGAGAATTGGGACAATTGGTATTTCTGCACAGTCGACAATGGATTAGAGGGGTGGGTTCCTACTCAAATCATTGAATGGATCAATAAGCATCAAGGCTATGCAATCGAAGATTACACCGCGAAAGAACTCAATGTAGATCATGGCGATCTATTGCTTGGAGAAGAACAACTAAATGGCTGGATTTGGTGTAGCAGATTATCTGATGATCAGTCTGGTTGGGTGCCCTTAGAGGTGTTAAGTCAGATTTGATTGAGAACTATTTTAAGATGCTAGCTGTTTCTTCAGAAAATAACTTCCTTAGAAAAATGACAAAGCATGATCTTAATTAAACGATGATTATGCTTTGCTAAAATCTCTTGTTTATTCGCTACTTTGTTTTGACTTCGCGTGCAGCGCCAAACTCATATTTATCAGGCCAATTACAAACATCTGACACAATACATTCATTGCATTTGGGTTTACGTGCAATACAGCAGTAGCGGCCATGTAAAATTAGCCAATGATGCGAGTCTATAATAAATTCTTTTGGAATCACTTTAATTAAACGATGTTCGACCTCAAGCACGTTTTTACCTACTGCCAGTCCAGTGCGATTGCCAAGACGGAAGATATGCGTATCTACAGCCATTGTAGGCTGACCAAAGGCGGTATTCAGTACAACATTGGCAGTCTTACGACCTACGCCGGGTAAGGCTTCTAAATCAGCACGATTGTCTGGAACTTGGCTATTGTGCTTCTCAATGAGAATCTTACAAGCTTTAATCACATTTTCAGCTTTGGCATTATATAAACCGATGGTTTTAATATATTGCTTTAAACCATCTACACCCAATGCATAAATCTGTTCAGGAGTATTGGCGACAGGGAATAACTTATCAGTGGCTTTGTTGACACTTACATCTGTGGCTTGAGCAGATAAGGTAACGGCGACAAGCAACTCAAATGGGTTTGAGTAATTGAGTTCTGTTTTAGGATTTGGGCGTTGCTCACGTAATCGTTCAAAGAAAATCTGAATCTGCTTTTTGGTCATATTCTTTACAGTCATGATGCATCCTCTTGCAAAACAGATAACTGTTGAATCAATTCATTTAATTGATGTTGCTTATTTTCATCTGCTCGAACACTCAATTGTTTTTCTAGTTTTTTAATTTGAGTGCGCAGCTTAGCCAATTCAATGGTGGTTTTCGCATCTGTAACAATTGGATTTTTTATTGTGGGTTGGTTGATTTCAATGGTAGGTAAAGCCTGACTTTGCTGTGTTATTTGTGCAAAGAGTTCAGTGTCAATTTCTGCACGAACCACAGGACCTTTACGATGGATGCGTTGCTTTTCTTCACGTTGAATATGTGCATAGTAACGACCACGTAAGTCATTTTGTTCTAAGAGACGTTGTTCGTCATTTGGAATTGGCTGAATGTCTTCAACTAAATCAATGCAATCTACTGGACAGGGAGCAATGCATAGTTCACAGCCAGTGCATAGATCTGTAAGTACGGTATGCATCAGTTTACCAGAACCAATAATGGCATCTACAGGGCAAGCACTGATGCATTTGGTACAACCAATACATTCATCTTCACGAATAATGGCTTTCATGCGTTGTGGACGACCATCGCTTTGAATTGGCCAGACACTTGGTTCAGCAATGAGTTTATTACGATTGAGTATATCCGCAAGCGCATCTGCAACAGGTTGCCCACCTGGCACACATTTATTGGCTTCTTCGCCTTTTTCTACAATAGATTTTGCATAAGGTAAACACCCATCACGGTGACCACAGAGTCCACATTGTGTTTGTGGCAAAATGGCATCTATTTGCTGAATGAAGGAAAGCGATGAATTCATGTGAATAAAACTTTAAAGAAAAATGAACAAATACTTGGTAAAAGCGAAGAATATTTTGCAATTTTAGCATGTTTTGTAGTGAAAATCTTTGCTCTAATTTGGCGCTAAAAATGCGCTAATTTAGATCAAAATATCGAATATTTTTTGGTTAAAAACGCCAACAAATTGACATTTTATTTGGGGGTGATTAGAAATTATCATATTGAATTTAAATATTATTTGAAAAAACATTTGAAAAAAGGTTGTGGATTATATACAAAAGGGATTAAATACTTTGCGCCAAAATTTATCATTTTATTAAAAGGGTTGACCTTTTTTGTATCATTTTCTGCTGAGGAATGAGCGTTGAAATATAATAGCCTGAATGACTTTTTAAATTACGTTAAAGCACGTGATCCAAATCAACCAGAGTTTTTACAAGCTGTGGAAGAAGTTATGACCAGTTTGTGGCCATTTATTGAGAAAAACCCAGAGTATGCTGAGCACGGTTTGCTTGAACGTCTTGTTGAGCCAGAACGAGCGATTCAATTCCGTGTTTCATGGGTAGATGACAAGGGTCAAACTCAAGTTAACCGTGCTTTTCGTGTTCAATATAATTCTGCTATTGGTCCATTTAAAGGCGGCATGCGGTTTCACCCATCTGTAAATCTCTCTATTTTAAAATTTTTAGGTTTTGAGCAGACGTTTAAAAATGCCTTGACCACACTGCCTATGGGCGGTGGTAAAGGTGGTTCTGATTTCGATCCGAAAGGCAAATCAGACGGCGAGATCATGCGTTTTTGCCAAGCATTAATCATCGAACTTTACCGTCACCTTGGTTCTAATACTGATATTCCAGCAGGGGATATTGGTGTGGGTGGTCGTGAAGTAGGTTACATGGCGGGTATGATGAAAAAGCTCAGTAATGACACTTCATGTGTATTTACGGGTAAAGGTTCATCATTCGGTGGTTCTTTGGCTCGCCCAGAAGCAACAGGTTTTGGTACAGTTTATTTTGCTGAAGAAATGCTAAAAACTCGTGGTGAAAGCTTCAAAGATAAAATTGTGGTGATTTCAGGTTCGGGCAATGTGGCGCAGTTTGCTGCAGAAAAAGCCATGTACTTAGGTGCGAAAGTGGTTTCATTGTCTGACTCAAACGGTACGGTACATGTAAAAAATGGCTTTACCAATGAGCTTCTTGCTGAAGTGATGGAACTTAAAAACGTAAAACGTGGACGTATTTCTGAGTTTGCATCAAAACATGGTTTTGAATATTTAGAAGGTCAACGCCCTTGGTCAATTCAGTGTGATATTGCATTGCCATGTGCAACTCAAAATGAATTAAATGAAGAAGATGCAGATGTACTGCTTGCCAATGGTGTAATCTGTGTTGCTGAAGGTGCCAATATGCCTTCAAC
Organism: Acinetobacter sp. CE-15; assembly: GCF_051059255.1. Lineage (NCBI taxonomy): Bacteria > Pseudomonadati > Pseudomonadota > Gammaproteobacteria > Moraxellales > Moraxellaceae > Acinetobacter > Acinetobacter sp. CE-15. The sequence goes on from NZ_CP192737.1 coordinate 1,341,547, forward strand.
ACTAGAAGCTGTAGAAAAATTTGTAGAAGCAAAAATTCTTTATGCACCTGGTAAAGCGTCTAATGCAGGTGGTGTGGCCACTTCTGGTCTTGAAATGTCACAAAATTCGATTCGTTTGGGGTGGACATTTGAAGAAGTGGATGAGCGCCTACATGCAATTATGAAAGAAATTCATCGTAACTGTGTGAAATACGGTACTCAAGATGATGGCACAGTGAACTATGTAAATGGTGCAAATATTGCTGGTTTTGTTAAAGTTGCCGATGCAATGTTAGCGCAAGGCGTGTTCTAATCTCAGTTTGATTTTGAACTTAAAACCGATGCTTTTGCATCGGTTTTTTATTTGAGCGATTTAAAAAACAGCGACAAGCTTATTTGCTCGGAATGGTTTCAACAATTGAGTCGAGTTCATATTGGTATTGAGACTGATCAGCTGCAGGATTGGCAATTTCTGTGCGTTTGACCTTAATAATTTGAGTAGACTTTGAATTATGGGTAAAGCCGTCAATAGAGTCATAAAAATAACTCGCTTCTTTCTCAGTATAATTCTTTTGACCAGTTTCGCTCAATGTTAATTCACGGACTAAAAGACAGGTTTGTGGTGCAACACCAGTACAAGGTCGAGTTTCAGGACCGACCTCTAAAAAAATAATTTGTGGTTGAGTTGCTGTATTTGAAACTTGGGTCTCTATAGATGCAGGCGTTGGAACTTTTTGAGTTGTGGATTCTTGGCTACATGCCATGACGAGCAACGGTAAGAGTAGTGCAATGCTTAATTTGTGATTCATGATTTTACCTTTATCGATCTTGCTGTATTAAAAAATGAGCTTTGCTGCAATCACTATGGATTGTTAAGTTTCTATTATTGAGTGTATATATTCACTGCTTTTTTTAATTATTGTTCAATATTAGATGTTCTGCATCGATTAAAATAAAGATGCAAAGTTTAAGATAGAAATGTTTTGATAGTCTGATTGAAAAAGCATAAAACTGATTTAAATCTAGGTGTTTATAAATAGTTAAACAAAGAAAAGCTGAAGTTAAACTTCAGCTTTTCTATACAATTATTTTACAGTTTCACGTTCGATAATCATGTCTTGTACATAAGCGTATTTAGACTGATCAGCAGCAGGGTTTTTAATCTCATAACGTTTTACACGAACCACTTGGCGCTCAGCAGGGCTATGAGTAAAGCCTTCGATTTGGTCATAGAAATATGTCCAATCTTTATCTACTTGGGTTTTTACACCATTGTCAGCATATTTGATTTCGCGTACTTGTAAGCACTGCATTTTTCTTACACCAGCAGAACATTCTTTAGTTTCTGGGCTGATTTCTAAGAAAATTGTTTCACCTTGGCTTTGGTATTTAGTTTCAGGTGTCATCTTACCTGTAAATACAACTTTACCACCTGTCGCGTTTACCAAAGTCAGCGTTGGGCTTTCAGTGTTTGCTGTATCGAGTACAAATGCTGTTTTATTTGATTGGAACAATGCAGCAGCAAAACTTTCTTGTTTCATTAATTCAGGAGAACACATCATATTGGTTGATGCAATATTGCCTGTAACTAATAAACCGTTTTCAACTTTTGCACTGGTCATTAGTCGGTTACAGCCAGTCGCAACACTTAGACGTTGGTCTGCAAAATTAAGTACGATAGGTTGTTTGGTATCTGCTGGTTGATAAGACCATTGATAAGCATTTAATGTTTGCTCTGCATTACCTTGTTGTTGTAATACTTTCACAGCGGTATCACCCAATTTTTGAATATCGCCAGATTGGCAAGCCGCTAGGGCTAAAGGAAGTACAGCTAATGCTAAATATTTGAATTTCATATTCTATTCACGTTTTAAAAAACTATGCATAGGATAAACCATGAAACACTAAAAGATATGGATACAATTTATTAATTCGGTTTCAATATGTATCCATATAACTAAAAGTTAAACAATAATTAACAAATTGTTATCATTTCTGCTGAATTGTGATCAATCAGGTTATTTAGTCAAAACGATAAATATCCATACCTAGCGCACCCATTGAAAAACTACTGTGCACAATACTAAAGCGATGACCCGTACCCATTGCAAAGAAAAGAGGCGCAAAGTGCTCAAGTGTTGGGTGATTTTTCTGTAGATAAGGAATGCTATCCCATTCCAATACTGCATCATAATTACTATGGTTGAGTTTGCTCACCACATAATTTCTAAATGTAGATGCCCATTCAGGCACATTCTCATCTTTGCCGTTCCATGACAATTCTCTTAAATTGTGAGTGATACTGCCTGAACCAATCAATAAAATTTGTTTTTCACGGAGTGGGGCAAGTGCTTGACCAATTTGGTAGATTTGATCAGCATGCATATTCATCGGTAAAGAAATTTCAATGACTGGAATATCTGCCTCAGGATACATATGTAATAAAGGCATCCATACACCATGATCACGAGGTCGAGTACTATTTGCATGTGCAGGGAGGTGAGCTTCAGCCAAGAGATGTAGAATTTCTTCCGCCAATTCAGGATTTCCTGGTGCGGGATAGCGAATCTCATACAGCGCTTGAGGAAAACCACGAAAGTCATGCCATGTTTCAGGGCGTACACCTGTATTGACTTCTAAAGCCTCACTTTCCCAGTGGGCAGACATTACCACGATGGCTTGTGGTTTTGGCAAATTTAGACCAAGACGATGTAGTGCAGGACCGACTTGTTCGGGATCTAGCGCAAGCATGGGAGAGCCATGTGAAATGAATAAACCTGGGAGTGTTTGTAAGTTCATATCTTTGTGCCTAAATGATCATTAAATACAGCGTGAATTGCCCATTCTAGCTAAAATGCATGCTCTCAATAAGCCTTTTATTTCAACAGACTGTTTCAACAATACAACTTTTGCCCAATTATATGACTAGCCAGCACGATGATACGGATGATTATGGTTAATACTCATCGCACGATAAAGTTGTTCAATCAGCATAACCCGAACCAATGGATGGGGCAGAGTCAGTTTTGACAGTGACCAGTGCCAAGCAGCAGCTTTTCGCACAGCTTCAGAATGCCCATCTGGTCCGCCAATGGCCAGTGCAACATCATAACCTTCAAGCATCCAACCTTTCATGGTTTCAGCCAGCTTTTCAGTACTAAATTCACGTCCGCCTACTTCAAGTGCAATCAATACTTCATTGTGTTTCAGTTGGCTGAGAATACTATCGCCCTCAATTTGGCGATATTTTAAAATATCTGCTTCGGAATCATTTTTGCCACGCTTTGCCATCGGGAGTTCAATAATTTGCGTCTGTACAAAAGGTTGGATTCTTTTGAAGTAATCCTCAAAACCAGTTAATACCCAAGCAGGCATTTTTTGACCAATGGTCAGAATACGGATTTTCATATTAACAATTTCTAACGTGGTAATTACATCATTATAGCGTGATATTGGTTATTCTCAGGCGTACAACAAGAACTGAATGTCTAATTGCTGTTTTTTTAAATTATAGCTATACCAACACGCTTTTAAATTGGATTTATACATGCAAATAGCTTATCCAAATTTTTTAAATTTAAACTATCTTTTTATTATATTGCTCAGCTGTGGGCTTTCAACATGGAGTGTCGCTGCAGAACAATATGATCAGCAAGCTGAACCTGATCGTTTAAACAGTTATTTACAACAAGTGATTCACCCACAAGCGTTTCGAAATTATCAAAATATTCAAGAGCTCGATCGAGTTGCGGCATTTATTAAACAACAACTTGAACAGTTTGCGATTCCTTGTGAATACCAGCCTTATCAAGTCAAAGGCAAAACCTATCGAAATGTAATATGTCACTTACAAATGGGTCATGCCAAAAAAGTGATTGTTGGTGCACATTATGATGTTTATGGAAATTTCAAAGGTGCTGATGATAATGCTTCTGGTGTGGTGGGGTTAATAGAGATCGCACGAATTTTAGCAGCCAATAAAGCCAGTCTTAAACAGAATGTTGATTTCGTCTTTTATACATTGGAAGAACCTCCGTATTTCCGTACTGAACATATGGGGAGTTATATCCATGCACAATCCATTTTAAAACAAAAAGATCAAATTCAAGCGGTGTATATTTTGGAAATGATTGGATATTTTGACCATAAAAATGTTCAGGATTATCCATCGGGATTAGCTTTGTTTTATCCCAAACATGGAAATTTTATTGGCGCAGTGAGTAATTTCACTTCACGTGGTTTGGGCGAAAAATATTGTGATGCCATGAAAGCGTTAAAACGCCTTGATTGTCAAAGATTGATAGCGCCGTCATTTGTACACGGCGTGGATTTCTCAGATCATTTGAATTATTGGCGCTTCGATATCCCAGCTATTATGATCACAGATACGGCTTTTTTTAGAAATAAGCATTATCATACCCAAGAGGACACTGTTGAAAAACTCAATTTAAATAAGATGGCGGAAGTCATCAATGGTGTGGTGTATACAGTTTTACAAGACTGATATTTTTCAATCTGGTTATATCATTTGCTATTTTGATCAAAGGAGAGTTTATGCAATACGGTGCAATGCAATTGCTCTCGATGTGGATTAAGGATCGGAAAATACAGAATCAATCGGTACATACCTTAGATGCTTATTTTCGAGATGTATCCAACTTTATTGATTTTTGTTATGACAAGCAGATTGAGTTAAAACAAGTCGAAGCTGCTGATTTAAGAGAGTATGTAGCTTATCGGGTTGAAAAAGATCAGCTTTCGACCAGTAGTTTACAACGACATTTAACTTCAATTCGTCAGTTTATGAAGTGGGCCAAACAAGGTGGTTATTTAGAAATCAATGCCGCGGATGATTTTCAGATAAAGCGGCAAGCTCGACCATTACCAGGGATGATCGATATTGAAACGGTTAATCAAATCATGGATCAGCCTGAACCTGAAAAGCCAATCGAGAAGCAATTGTGGTTACGAGATAAGGCTATTCTCGAGTTGCTCTATTCCAGTGGCTTACGCTTGGCGGAAGTGCAAAGTTTAACCATACGAGATATTGATTTTACCCGTCATTTATTGCGTATCACGGGTAAAGGAAATAAGACTCGAATTGTACCTTTCGGCTCTAAAGCGAGAGAGAGTCTGATTGAATGGTTAAAAATCTATCGAATCTGGCAGGGGGAGTTTAGCCCTGAATCTTTGGTATTTATTACTCAACGCGGCACAAGTATTAGCCCACGTCAGATTGAAAATCGAGTCAAATACCAAGCACTACGTGCAGGGGTAAATGTTGATTTACACCCACATTTATTACGTCACTGCTTTGCCAGTCATATGTTATCCAATAGTGGCGATCTGCGTGCAGTGCAAGAAATGCTAGGACATAGCAATTTAACCACAACACAGATTTATACCCACGTCGATTTTGATCATCTGGCACAAGTTTATGATCAAGCGCATCCAAGAGCTACTGCATCGAAAATAAAAAATTGACCTTGAATATACGGCTTTATTAAGCGTTGATTTTTGTATTTTGTAGCGAATAGATCTGGTGAAAAGCACAGTTGGTTTTTTGATAAAATGCACAGTGCTTAAACACATTTAGCACAGAAAAAAGTCGAATAGATAATTGTTTTTAAAAATGCTCTCATGTATATCTAGGTTTGGTATTTATTCAATACATTTCTATTGATTCAATTTTGCAAAAAAATTAGGTCTTTCAATGATCCCTGAACTTGAACAAAAATATAAGCAACTGACTGACGCTCAAAAAGAAATTTTTAAGGGCTATGGCTTACGTCAAATTAAACATTTTGTAGAATTCAGCCTCCCCAAAATTGAGGCAACCTTACCGCAAGAAGGAAAAGTATTGGGTATCAATGCTGAGGGTAAAGTTCAAGCTGTAAATACCGCAACCAATCAGACCTATTTATGGATATCAGACCAACAATGGCAAGCGGCTCAAACAGTGTCTAATCATATTGACTTAAAAGAAGACTTTATTGAGATTTGGCAAGTGCTGGAGCTCAAAAATCAAGATTTGATTGATTTAAGCCATATTCATCGCGATTTTTTAGCAAGCATGGCGAAATAGTTCAATACTCAAATTGAAAATCTTGTTTTTGAATTCGATAGAGCTTCTCTTCATGTAGTGGATGGTGCTCATCAAAATCAGGATGTAGAAAGTCATGAGAAAAGCTCATTCCAATTTTTTTCATGACATTTTGCGAAGCAAGATTATGTTTAGCTGTAAATGCAACAATCTCTTGAAAATTCAGTTCTTCAAATGCAAATCTTAGACATGCTTGAGCCGCCTCAGTTGCATAGCCTTTATTCCAAAATTTTGGATCAAGCCGCCAGCCAATTTCTATACATGGTGAAAATTCAAATTTTGAGGGTTGTTGATGTAGTCCCACACACCCAATAAACTCTTGGGTTTCAATCAATTCAACGGCCCAAAGTCCCCAGCCTTTGATTTCGATTAAATATTTAATCTGATTTGCCAGTTCGTCACTTTGCTCACGATTTAAAATTTTGGGGAAAAATTGCATCACTTCAGGGTTTGCTGTGATTTTTGCAAATGCATCGTAATCAGAAGCTTGCCATTGTCGAAGTAAAAGACGATCTGTACATAATTCATAAATCATTTTTATTGAACATCCTGATCAAAGCACTGCTTAGATAGAAAAGAGCGATAATTTTTAACGTATCGCCTTAGTCATATTTGGCTCGATATGCAGATCTTTGTTTTACGATATAAAATTTTGCATCGCCCAAGATAACCCACATATTGACCAGCGTTACAGCTTTGGATTTTGTATACGGTAAAGTACATGTTCAGCCAAAGCATGGTTTTTGTCTAAAGCGGGATGCATAAAGTTTTCAACATAATCCATACCAAGTCGTTGCATCACTTTTTCCGAAGCTTGATTCAGTATAGATGTGAAAGAAACAACTTGTTCTAAAGCTAATTTTTCAAATGCAAATGCCAAACATTGCTGAGCTGCTTCTGTTGCATAGCCCTGATGCCAATATTGTTGTGCAAATCGCCAACCAATTTCAACACAAGGAGAGAAAGCATATCTTTCCGCTTGATTGGCTAGACCCACAAAACCGATAAATTGCTGATTTTCTTTTAACTCAACCACCCAAAATCCCCAACCATATTCGGAAATTGAGTCTTGAAATCGATGTGCCAAAAGGTCACTTTCGTTTTTTGACAAGGTCGCTGGAAAATACCGCATAACCTCTGGATCAGCATTTAAATCTGCAAAAGCTTCAAAATCACGAACTTGCCATTGTCTAAGCATAAGTCTGGGTGTTTCTAATTGAACGGGGGGATTGAATGTTTTCATATTCACCTAATCGTATTTTTTGAATTACAAATCTTCAAGAGGTAATTGAAAGCTTTGTTTAATAATTTGACTTGGGACATCCGTTTTTACACTGGTAATACCATTCTTTTTGGTCAAATGTGTCGACTGAAATTTACGATAGCTTTCTAAATCAGGGACCACCACTTTTAACATCGCATCACATTCACCCAGAATAATATAACACTCCATGACCTGAGGCAGTTCTTTCATCGCTTCAATAAAGGTATCAATGGTTTCAGCATCTTGCCCTAACAACCAGATTCTTGAGAATAGCATCAATTGAAAGCCAATTTTTTGTGGATCCACCACTGTTGTATAGTTTTGGATAACTTTGGCTTCTTCTAAGAGTCGAACTCGTCTTAGGCATGATGAGGGTGAGAGCCCAATCTCACGAGCAAGATCATTATTTTGGATTCGACCATTGGCTTGTAAAGCACGAATGATATTTTTATCAATACGGTCTAGCTTGATTAGAATAGTCTTAGATGAAATTTTCATAAATTAGAATTTAATTTGAAAAATAATCATCATTATAGAATATTTGAAATCCTATTTTAAGCATTTTAAAAGATACTGTTTTCTTCTCGCAGTCAAACTTCAGAAAGGGAAAAGAGATGTCTGTATTTGTACTTTTTGCCTTAACGGTACTTCCGTTAATTTTCACACCAGGACCAGATATGTTATTTATCCTGTCACAAGTGATAGGTAAAGATGCGAAAGCAGGCATGATGGCGACAATCGGTATCTGTTCTGGCTATCTGGTTCATTCGATTTTGGTTGCGCTTGGCATTGCCGCAATTATTGTTTCATTCCCAGTATTGTTTGAGACGATTCGATATTTGGGGATCGCCTATTTATTGTATTTAGCATTTCATTTGATTAAATCAGTATTTAGCCAAAAGACATTACGTATTGAGCAGAAAGCGGTTTCAAATCCTATTCGCAAAGGCTTTGTTACGGCATTGTTGAATCCAAAAGGCATGTTGATCTATTTTGCGATTTTGCCACAATTCATCGATAAATCAGGTAACACCGTGTTTCAAGGCTTAGCCTTGTCAGCAATTTTTATTGCTTTGATATTCTTGGTGTATTGTGGTTTGAGTCTTTTGATTGCTCAATTGACCAAAGAGCAGCACATCAATGAACGTAAGCAAAAATGGATTGATGGCGGTTCAGGAGCTTTGTTGACCATTGCAGCCGCATGGTTATTGGCAAATTAATCCAAGCAGAAACAAACGGGTGATTCTGAAAAGAAGCCCGTTTTTGCATATTTAGTATTTTGTTACAAGTTTAATGCCAAAAAGTTCACAAATTTAATCAATAAACATACTTAGAAAAATTGCTGAATCTGTCTAAAATGACAGAGCGTAACAGTATCGATGAAAGGCTAGTGTCATCCCTTTGATTGATTGATAATTTATCTTAATTCTTTTGATTATTTATACAGAATCAATACAAATAATGTTATTTATCAATATATAAATATTGTCGAAATAGTAGCCTTACGTGTCTAAGTTAAATTATTTAGAAAAAATGTGAACTGTACGTTCAAGCTTTTTTATGACTTTTTACAGTAGTTTTGCGAATTGTGACTTGACCGAAATGCCAATCACATTGCAAGATAGGACACCTAAATAATTTTAAATGAAGCGTTATTATAACTCTTCTTAACATTTACTTTTGCTAAAACAGCCGAGGATTACATGAAGGCTCTTGTTGCTGTAAAACGTGTGGTTGATGCCAACGTTAAAGTTCGCGTTAAACCGGACAATAGTGGGGTAGACCTTACTAACGTTAAAATGTCAATTAACCCATTCGATGAAATCGCAGTTGAAGAAGCGGTTCGCTTAAAAGAAAAAGGAACAGTTTCAGAAATCGTTGTTGTTTCTATTGGACCAAAAGAAGCGCAAGAACAAATTCGTTCTGCTATGGCGCTTGGTGCAGACCGCGGTATTTTAGTTGAGGCTGATGACAGTCAACTTGGCGCTTTAGAAGTTGCTAAAATCCTAAAAGCTGTTGTTGAACAAGAACAACCACAACTTGTGCTTTTAGGTAAGCAAGCAATTGATGATGACTCTAACCAAGTTGGTCAAATGTTGGGTGCTTTACTTGGCGCTGGTCAAGGTACATTTGCTTCTGTAGTAACTGTAAATGGCGATAAAGTTCAAGTAACTCGTGAAGTTGATGGTGGTTTACAAACTGTTGAGTTAAATACTCCAGCGATCATCACCACTGACTTACGTTTGAATGAGCCACGTTATGCTGCGCTTCCAAACATTATGAAAGCACGTAAAAAGCCACTTGATACGAAAACTCCTGCAGATTTCGGTGTTACAGCAACTTCTAAACTTAAAACAGTTAAAGTTGAACCACCTGCAGAGCGTAAAGCTGGTGTACAAGTGAAGTCTGTAGACGAGCTTGTTGAAAAACTTAAAAATGAAGCGAAAGTGATCTAATACAGAAGGATAAAATCATGAGTATTTTAGTTATCGCTGAGCACGACAATAAGACACTTAACGGTGCAACTTTAAACGTTGTTGCTGCGGCTCAAAAAATCGGTGGTGATATCACTGTATTGGTTGCAGGTTCTGGTGCTCAAGCAGTTGCAGATGCTGCTGCGAAAGTTGCTGGTGTAAGCAAAGTTTTGCTTGCTGATGATGCAGCTTATGCAAACCAATTGGCTGAAAATGTAGCGAAACTTGTTGCTGAATTGGGTAAAGGTTATTCACATATCCTTGCTGCTTCAACAACAACAGGTAAGAACATCTTGCCACGCGCTGCTGCACTTTTAGACTCAAGCATGATTACTGACATCATTGCTGTTGAAGGTCCTAAAACTTTCAAACGTCCAATTTATGCAGGTAATGCCATTGCTACAGTTCAATCTGACGAAGCAATTGTTCTTGCAACTGTACGTGGTACAGCTTTTGATCCTGTTGCTGCTGAAGGCGGTTCTGCTGCAGTTGAATCAGCGGCTTCTACAGGTGATGCAGGTATTTCTAAGTTCATTTCTGAAGAAATTGTGAAATCAGAACGTCCTGAATTAACTGCTGCGCGTATCGTTGTATCGGGTGGTCGTGGTGTTGGTTCTGGTGAGAACTATCATAAAGTACTTGATCCACTTGCTGACAAGCTTAGTGCTGCTCAAGGTGCTTCACGTGCTGCGGTTGATGCTGGCTTCGTTCCTAACGATATGCAAGTTGGTCAAACTGGTAAAATCGTTGCGCCTGATCTCTACATCGCTGTAGGTATTTCTGGTGCGATCCAGCATTTGGCAGGTATGAAAGATTCTAAAGTGATTGTTGCAATCAACAAAGATGAAGAAGCACCAATCAATGCTGTAGCTGACTACTGGTTAGTTGGTGATTTGAATACTGTTGTTCCAGAATTAGTTTCTAAACTTTAATTCTCGAATTAAGTTTCAAAAAAACGCGCTTAGGATTTCTTAAGTGCGTTTTTTTATTTTAGAAATTTATTGAATAAATAGATGGATGGTGTGCACGGATAAATAAAGTCGTGATGGTGGGTTATTCTCTATTCGAATAAAGAAACTCTGAGTAGCTTCTCTCATCAGTCCTTTTTATAGTCTAAATCAACTTAAAAGTTCCTTTATTGTCATTTTTTCTCATAGGGATAAGGAACCTTGCAAAATTCATATGATTCGCGCTACACGATCTTTTTTTGATTTATAAAAGTGGTTTTAAACATAAGCTGTCATAAAATAAAAATAGTGATCAAAAATGCTATTTTCATTTTTTCTGATCTTAATTTTTATGTTTAAGATGCTGTATCTTGAGTGATTATTTTATCAATAAGTAATTGATGTAACGAGATCAATGCTTTGGCGAAAAGAACAAAAGAGAATCAGTGGATAAATACCTTGAAGTCCAATTTTAAACCCGATAAGATCAAAGCATAAACACAATTAAATTTTCCATCGTATACTGGCGACATACAGAAAATTCCAGTGTAAATCAGCTGTTACAGGCACAACATTATATTTAATCTTGTAGTATCTCTTGACCATTCTTTTAATTCTATATTTGTTGGCGCGTTAGACTGGCTGATTCTGTCGTTTTAAATCCTTGCGCTTTTCCATTATTGCTCAATTCCTTATCATCTCACCTAGAATAGCTATAAATATGAAGTGTCCTAAATGTTACGCTGAGAATATCAATGAAGCCATGAAATGTGGTATTTGTGGTACTCGTTTAAAACAGGTTAAACAGACCAACAATTTAACAGGCAATAGCAATGTTGAATTTTCTGTACGTCGTGAAAATAAGCAAGAGCAGTCAAATCCCACGCATAATATAAAACCTCGTCAGACTCCGCCGAACAATGAAACCGAGAGCAATCAGCATGCTTCTGTAGGAGATAAGGCGAGTGCGTTACTTGAATCATGGCAGCAGAGAGTCGCAAATACACAAAGAGAGTCGCAAAATCAGCCTAAAAAGAAAAATTTTAAAATTGTCTGGATACTTTTAGCTGTATTTATGTTTGGTCCCGCAGTGCTTGGGGTTATTTCAAGTGTGGTTATTCCTATCGTAATGTCTGTTATTGGGTCATCCAATCAAGATGAGGCCGCGACCACAGATGAAGCATTACCCGCAAGCGAAGAGGTGGTGTCTAATGAATACCAAGCACGTTATTTTGATATGCAAGCTTATCAAGCGCGTTTGGCACAGTATTATGATGCCAAGCATCGTTTTGCGACGAGCCTAAAAGATATTGAAAAGTTTGAACAGACCCAGTTTAGTGATTTTATTTTTGATCAAATTGAAATTACACAGCAAGGGATTTTAGTGGGTAAATTCACTGATGCGCCTGCAAGCCGAATATATATGGTTCCACAGCTTGAAAATAATCAAATTCGTGATTGGCAGTGTTATCGCGTAGCAATCAGTGATGATTTGCTGCAACACTGTGAATTGCTTCAGTCAGATCCATATAAATTATAGAAATTTACAACACTCTATATTTGGAAGTGTTTAGATTTTTTTGATCAGTGGGGTGGACTTAATATCACTTTCTCATATTTTTTGCCATATCGGATTTTATATGGCAATTTTCATGTTTGAGTTGTTTTAATCGATCCGATACAAACCTGTTTGATGTGATTGATTTTTTACTGATAAACATCGCAAAAAAAGTGAATGAAGCACACCATTGACTATGATTGGATAGATAAAAATAGGTCAGGTTTTGAGATAAAAATACCCAATCATTTATAAATTTAGCGATGCTTAATTGAGCGCCCAATCAGGCGATTTTTTATTGTCAATAAATCGTTAAAATTGTTTAAAAATACTACAAAAAATCATGATTATAGTGTGGTCGGATAGGCACAAAATCGCTTGGTTTTATGCTATACTGTGCGACTGAATTTTAGATTTTGGCTCAACGCTTTTTGAGCTAAATTTTGACTAGCTAGATTATATAAATGAGCAGTTGCTGCTTGCACTGTTTGTAATAAGGAGTATGCATGAGCGTATCGGAAATTAGACCGATTGCCATTGAGGATGAACTAAAAAGCTCATATCTCGATTATGCCATGAGTGTTATTGTATCTCGTGCATTACCAGACGTGAGAGATGGTTTAAAACCTGTTCATCGTCGTGTGCTGTTCGCTATGCACGAGTTAGGCAACGACTATAACAAAGCCTATAAAAAATCTGCACGTGTTGTTGGTGACGTAATCGGTAAATATCACCCACATGGTGATTCAGCTGTTTATGAAACAATTGTTCGTATGGCTCAAGATTTTAGCCTACGTTATCAATTGGTTGATGGTCAGGGTAACTTTGGTTCTGTCGATGGTGACAGCGCAGCAGCAATGCGTTATACCGAAGTCCGTATGCGTAAGCTCACCCATGAAATGTTGGCTGACTTAGAAAAAGATACAGTCGAGTGGGAAGATAACTACGATGGCTCTGAGCGTATTCCTCAGGTTATGCCAACACGTATTCCTAACTTATTGATCAATGGTGTGACAGGTATTGCTGTCGGTATGGCGACCAACATGGCGCCACACAACATGACAGAAGTAGTTAATGCATGTTTGGCTTATGCAAATAATCCGAACATCTCAATTGAAGGATTGATGGAATATATTTCTGGTCCAGATTTCCCTACAGGCGGCATTATCTATGGTAAATCAGGAATTGTAGATGCTTACCGTACAGGTAAAGGTCGTTTACATATTCGTGGTAAATACCATTTTGAAGAAGACCAAAAAACTGGTCGTACGACGATTGTTTTCACTGAAATTCCTTATCAGGTCAATAAAGCAAGAACCATTGAACGTATTGCTGAATTGGTCAAAGAGAAAAAACTTGAAGGTATTTCAGAACTTCGAGACGAATCTGATAAAGATGGGATGCGTATTGCAATTGACTTAAAGCGTGGCGAAAACGCTGAAGTTATTGTCAATAACTTATTTTTAAATACTCAACTTGAAAATTCATTCAGTATCAACATGGTTTGCCTAGACAATGGTCAACCTAAACTGATGAATTTAAAAGACATCATTGCGGCATTTATTCGTCACCGTCAAGAAGTGGTGACACGCCGTACCATGTTTGAATTACGTAAAGCGCGTGAGCGTGGTCATATCTTAGAAGGTTTGACTGTTGCTTTAGCCAATATTGATGAAATCATCGAAACCATTAAGACTTCTGCGAATCCAGCTGAAGCACGTGAGCGTTTACTTGCTGGCGAATGGGCGGGTGGAAATGTTGTTGCATTGCTAGAAAAAGCGGGTGCAATTTCAGTTCGTCCAGATGAGATTGAAGGTGAAGATCCAAGTCGTCCATTTGGTTTGGATGGTCAGCTTTATCGTTTATCTCCAGCTCAGGTTGGTGCAATTTTAGAATTACGTTTACATCGTTTAACCGGTCTTGAACAAGATAAGTTACAAGCTGAATATTCTGAAATTTTAGCTCAAATTGCTGAACTTACAGCAATTTTAAATGACTTCAATCTTTTGATGAATGTGATTCGTGAAGAGCTTGCATTGGTTCTTCAACAATATGGCGATGCACGTAAAACGGACATTGTTGAATCACGTATTGATTTCTCTCGTGAAGATTTGATTCCAGAAGAGCAAGTTGTTTTAACTGTTTCAAAAACAGGTTATGCAAAAACTCAACCATTGTCTGATTATGCTGCACAGCGCCGTGGTGGACGTGGTAAATCTGCAACTTCGATGAAAGAAGATGATTATATTCAACATTTAATCGTGACATCGAACCATGCAACTGTATTGTGCTTTACCAATGTAGGTAAAGTTTATCGCTTAAGAGTATTTGAAGTACCTCAAGCGTCACGCGGTGCAAAAGGCCGCCCAATGGTGAACTTATTACCACTGGATGCAGAAGAGACCATTACAGCGATTCTTCCTGTAATTGATGCTCCGAAGAAATTTACTGAGCGTTTAACTGAGTTTAGAACTTTTGTCCGTGCCAACGTTGCTCAACTGCGTGAAAACACAATTATCGACTCACATTACGAAGCACTAAAAGCTGCGTTTGCAGAGCTTGGTGAAAATCCAGATGACTTATCAGATGCTTTACGTAAGCAACTCAAAGAAATTGGTATTGAGCTTTCTGCTTCTGATCTTGATGATGAATTAATTGCTGAATTTGCTGAACGTGTAGAAAGTGTACGTAAAAACTTCTATGTATTTATGGCAACAGCATCAGGTACAGTAAAACGTGTTGAATTAGAGCAGTTTGGTAATGTTCGTTCAAATGGTTTACGTGCCATTGAGTTGAAAGAAGAAGATACTTTAATTGGTGTTGCAATTACTGATGGTGAACAGCAAATCATGTTGTTCTCAAATGAAGGTAAAGCAATTCGTTTCTCTGAAACTGATGCTCGTGTGATGGGTCGTACTGCGAAAGGTGTTCGTGGTATGCGTGTGGCATTGGCTGCGGCACAAACAGAAGAAGATGTTGAAGTTGATGTAGATTCAGATGATGAAGATACTGCAGATTCAAATACCAATGTGGTTAGCCGAATCGTTTCGTTAGTTGTTGTACCAGAAACTGGCGAAGTGTTATGTGCTTCTGCAAATGGTTATGGTAAACGTACACCAGTAGATGACTTCCCAACTAAAAAACGTGGTGGTAAAGGTGTTATTGCCATTAAAACATCTGAACGTAATGGTGAGTTAGTGGGCGCTGTTGCCATCGATGAATCTAAAGAATTGATGTTGATTTCTGATGGTGGAACACTGGTTCGTACCCGTGCTTCTGAAGTAGCGCGAACTGGTCGTAATGCCCAAGGTGTCCGTTTGATCCGCTTAGGTAATGAAGAAGTCTTGGTTGGTGTGGTTGCAGTTGAAGCTGTCGAAGCTGATGATGAGATTATCGATCAGTTAGACGCGATCGAAGGCGAGACTGCTTTAGATTCAGAGAATTTAATTGATTCTGAAAAATTAGTTGATGATGAAACTGTTATGGATGAAGGTGAAACTGAGTCTGATAGTACTGAATCTGACGAGTAATTTTTAGAGAAATAAGAAGAGCGCTTAGGCGCTCTTTTTTTTGTATTCTGATCAAGCTTATAAAATCTAAAGTTCTGATTAAATCTTATCAATTAAGCTAACTAAACACAGTTTTTTTCTAACGAAACCAAATAAAAAATAAGTAAAAGTAAATATGAACAAAGCTATAATCGAGTTTTTGAATATAAAATAATATGCTTAAATTGATCTACTATGTTCCAGAATCACACCTTGAAGCTACCAAACTTGCAATTTTTCAAGCAGGAGCGGGTGGTATTGGTGATTATGAACATTGCGCTTGGCAAGTGTTAGGAACAGGGCAATTTAAACCCCTAAGCGGTGCAAAGCCTTTTATTGGTGAGTTAGATCATTTAGAGCAATTGCCTGAATGGCGAGTGGAAACCATCGTTCCTGAACACAAGGCCAAACAAGTGGCAATCGCTTTAAAAGCAAGTCATCCTTATGAAGAACCTGCTTTTGAGTTTATTCAAATGATTGATATTGAATAATAGTTTAAAAATCTCAACCCTCTTCTGAATAGAGAGGGGGAATTTATAAGCTAAAATTAAACTTTTTGAATAAACAAATCACGATCAAAACGGTATTGTGGGAAGAATACGCCATCTTCAGCACGTTCACCGGCACTAATCACCATGACTGGAAATTCTTTATCACCTAGATTAAGGATCTTGCGAACTAAGGGTTCATCAAAACCTTCCATCATGCAACTGTCAAAACCATAAGCGCGTAAAGCCAAAACCAAGTTTTCACAAGCCAAGGCTGTCGTTTTACTGGCCCAAAGCTTTGCATCAGCTGGGTTAAACGCAGTAACAGGAAGTTGTTTATCTAAAGTGCGTGCAACTTTGAAAGCCACTTTTTTAAAGTTACCTAAAGCATTCAGATAACCTGTTTTATAGTTATATGCGATAAATTTATAATATTGTTTTACCGCTCTTGGCGCTTCAGGCATCGGGAAATGGGTTAAATTGTTTTTTGCCATTTCATCAATACGGTCAATACGTGCCACACATACAATCAGTTCTGCAGCTGTTTTTGCTGATAATTGGCTTAAACAAGCTTTGACTAATTGTTTCTTTTTCGCTTGAGACTGAACCACATAGAACGTCCAAGGCTGTAGATTTGATGAGTTTGGTGCCAATAAAGCCAAATCTAAACAAGCATCTAAAACATCGGCAGGAATTTGCTTTTCAGTGTATTTACGGACTGAGCGACGACTTTCTATGACTTTACGGAAATTTTCAATATCGATATCTTGTGGAGCGGGTTCGTAATAGCGCTTCTTGGTCGTTGTATCTTGTGACATGATCTTTACCCATAATTAAATGAACAGTTTTATTGGATTCAAAATGAGCAAAGCCACTGAATATTAGTCATGCAGTGGCTTTGCTCAGATTCACTCAATTAATTAAATTGCGAGAAGTTTGGCTTACGCTTTTGCATAAATGCGGCAACGGCTTCAGCCATTTCAGGTGATTTAACGCGTTGCATAAAGATCACCGCTTCATCATCCACGCATTGAATAATCTCTTCAAGATTATGCTTCATTAACGCTTTGGTTTGTTTGATTGAAGCCAATGGAAGTGCTGCAAGGGTTTGTGCTTGATGCAAAGCGTGACCATATACATCGTCTTCAATACTATTGATTAAGCCAGCATTGAGTGCTTTTTCACTGTTGAATTTTTGTGCAGTTAACAGTAATTCAGCCGCTTTATGATATCCCGCTTGTTGAATTAAGAGTTTGCTTGAAGCACCCTCAGGAGAAAGTCCTAAGCTGACAAATGGGATTTGGAATAGGGCAGTATTGTCTGCATAAACGAGGTCAGCATGTAAAAGTACTGTTACTCCGATCCCAATCGCCACACCACGGACTGCACAGATCAATGGTTTAGATAAACGTGCAGCAGATTTTAATAATACAAATGGAGGACCATCACCTTCTTTACCTTCAAGTGGTTGTTGAATGAAAGCCATAAAGTCTTTCATATCATTACCCGCACTAAAGTCAGCGTCTGCACCACGTAAGATCACCAC
This sequence comes from Acinetobacter sp. CE-15, assembly GCF_051059255.1. Lineage (NCBI taxonomy): Bacteria > Pseudomonadati > Pseudomonadota > Gammaproteobacteria > Moraxellales > Moraxellaceae > Acinetobacter > Acinetobacter sp. CE-15. The sequence goes on from NZ_CP192737.1 coordinate 1,359,454, forward strand.
ACGAACATCACGATCTTGATCAGCTTCATCTAAGGCTTTTGCAATCCATAGATACAATTCACCATACAGTGCATTTTTTGCTTCTGGTCGATTAATTGCTAAAGTCAGTACACCATTCTCTAAATTTGCGTTTAAATGTTGATGTGGCTGTTGAATACAACTAAGTGTCATCGTACTATCCTTGCTTTAAAATTTAATTGGATTTTATGCCCTCATTATGTCGCATATTTGAAATTCTGTTGCAACTGATGAGTTCATAAAAAATTACTTTTATGACTTATAAATTTGATTATCTTGTTTATATTGGACGTTTTCAGCCCTTTCATCTCGCGCATATGCAAACTATTAAAATTGCATTACAACAAAGCCAATATGTAATTTTGGCCTTGGGTTCTGCGCAAAATGAACGGAATACTAAAAATCCTTTTCTGGCATCAGAACGGGAACAAATGATTTTGTCTAATTTTTCTGAAGCGGATCAAAAACGAATCAAATTTGTACATGTTATTGATGTTTATAATGATACTAAATGGGTAGAGCTGGTTAAGTCCTTAGTTAATGCTACTGTTCTAGAGACCGATAAGATTGGTTTAATTGGTCACTTTAAAGATGATTCATCTTATTACTTAAAACTATTTCCAGAATGGCAAATGGTTGAATTGGATAGTTTAGTTGGCTCTATCTCTGCGACCCCGTTACGTGAAGCGTATTATCGTGGTGAAATTTATCAGGTCGAATTTCCTTTGGGCACAGCTGAGTTTTTAGAGAAGTTTCAGAAAACGGAAATTTACCAACAATTAAAGTACAAATACCAAACGCAAGACAAATCAAATCTTTAATGTTTTTTGTGAGCATTGCAATACACTGAATAGAAATATATAGAATATGAAGGAGTATTGCATGCAGTTTAAATCAGTCGCTATAAACGGAGCTTTATTGGGGAGCTTCGTTATTTCGATTTCAAGCTATGCCGCGTCTTGGACATTGACACCCAATAGTGATGTTGGATTTCATATCGACTCATTAGGTATGAACATCGTCAAAGGGCAATTTAAGCGTGTTAATTCTTCCCTTAATTTTGATACCACTGTTCCGCAAAATGCATCTACTGAATTTGTGATGGATGTAAATAGCCTAAGTATTAATAAATCTTCCTTGAAAAATATGATTATGGGTGAAGACTTATTCTATGCTGCTAAATATCCTTCCGCTTCTTTTAAAAGTACCGCATTTAAACCGCTTGCTAATAATAAGTATCTAATTTCAGGTAATTTAACCTTGCGTAATGTGACTAAGCCTGTAACTTTTAATGCGACAATTAAACCCAATCTAAATAATCCAAAATTGCTGGATTTTAGCTCTACTACAGTCATAAAGCGTAGTGATTTCGGAATGAAAAAAGCTGTGGGTGGCGTTGGAGAAAAAGTGAATATCCAAGTGTCTGGGCAGTGGAAAGCACAATAGAAAACAGCAGAGATAGAAAGGATCAGGGTACGTTATTTTCTAATCTCATCGTTATTTCGGGCCTGTTTTTTTAGTCTAATATTTTAGATGTTGAATTAAAAAATCAATGAATAAGCGGATGTGTCGTTGTTCATATTTATTCTTAGGATAAAGCAGGGAAAATTGCCGTTGAGTACCTGAATATTGTTGTAGGACTTCGACCAGCTTTCCTTGTTTTAAATCATTTTCAATAATAAAACGACAGGTTTGCAATAGGCCACCACCATGTTGAGCTAAGGTAATGGTGGCTAAAATATCTTCACTGCAATTCAAGTGTCCTCGCGTTTGAATCTCTACAACTTCATTTTCAATGAGCATAGACCAAGGCACTTCTTTTCCTGTGCTGGGTAATATAAATTGAATACATTGATGATGTTGTAAATCGGCAATCTCAGTAGGTGTGCCATGTTTCTTTAAGTATTCAGGAGAGGCGACAATCAGTAAGTCGGCTTTTTCTAAACAACGAGCGATTAAATTGGATTCAGGCACATTACGCCCCCGAATAGCAAGATCAAAACCTTCTGTAATGAAATCTACATTTTTATTGGTGAGCTGTATATCCAAGTTAATTTCAGGGTAAAGCTGCTGAAATTGAGGTAACAGAGGTAGAACTCTAAAGTGACCAAAAGGTGTTGGTAAACTCATCCTGATTGTTCCAGAAGGTTGAGCTGATTTATTTTTTAATCTTAATTCGACTTCAGCAATTTGTTTGAGTGCCTGCTGACATTCTAAAAAATATTCCTCACCCGCTTGGGTTAAACGAACATTGCGTGTTGTTCGATTAAACAGTTGAATCCCTAAGCGACCTTCTAAACGAGCAATGGATCGACTTACCGCTGCGGGTGTCAAACCAGCTTGATAGGCAGCCTTGGAAAAACTTCGTTGTTCAGCAACGAGACAAAATATTTCAACACTACTCAACATTGTTCGTTTGAATGTTGTGTTCATTATATACACCATGTAATAACTGAATTGATATTATGAGTATTTATTGTTCATGATGTTAAGAATAGCATGAAGTTAAAGCCACTTAAGGAATAAGCAGATGCAACTTTTTTACACAGCGGGTGCATGTTCACTTGCCCCTCATATCGTATTACAAGAAATTAACCAAGATTTTAATTTAGTGAAAGTTTCTTTTAAAAATCACCAGACGGAGCAGGGTCAGGATTTTTTGAAAATTAACCCGAAAGGTCAAGTGCCATTTTTAATCAGTGATGATGGCTTGCATTTGAGTGAGGGTGCGATCATTAGCCAGTATTTGGCTGAGACTGCTAAACGTAGTGATTTATTACCTACATTTGGTGATTTAAAGCGCTATAAAGTATTGGAGTGGATGAACTACATTAGTTCGGAATTACATAAATCGTATGCACCATTTTTTCAAAAAGGGTTTGATGATACGAGTAAAAATATTTTTAAAGAGAAATTATTAAAACAATATACATGGGTCGACGAGCAAATTCATGATTCAGAAAATCTGTTGGGGCAAGGATTTACCATTGCAGAGATTTACTTATTTGTTGTGACTCGTTGGGCAACATTGATCAATTTGGACTTAAGTCATTTGAAATCTTTACAAGTTTTTATGGAGCAAATGCAACAACATCCATCTGTACAAAAAACCATGCAAGCTGAAGGTCTTCTTTAGGAAAAACATCCAATGCCGTATGTTTTATAAATACTGAGTAAAACTACGGCAGCACTAAGCTTGAAGTATGTGATTGAAGCAAAGTATTTCTATGATGTTTTAACACTGCTTTATAGCGAAAATCGTGACTGGGTTATTCTAAAAGTTTTTTCGCTATACGCATTAAAATAAGATACTTTAATTTAGGACGAGTCATAGCTTCTATAAAGCTTAATCCAGAATAGACTGAGTATTGCGAATTAAATCTAATGTGAGCTTTTCCAGTTGCTTAGATTGTTGTTTCCAATGATGCCAATATAGATGTAAATCGGTTCTTGCTTTGGGCATGATTTCAAGCAATTGTCCTGTTGCTAATTCTTTTTGAATTTGCATTTTAGGTACCATGCCATAACCCAAATCGAGCAAAATCGCATCTACAAAAGATGTTGCAGAAGGAATAAAGTGGCATGGATAGCTGCTTGGCATCAAACCAAAAACGTGTTGTAAAACTTCGGCATGTACATGGTCTTTATCATTAAAAATAACAGCTGGGATATGCCGTAACGTTTCACGTTGAATACCATGCTGAAAGTAAGTGTGAATAAAATTCGGTGTAGCAACCATCCTATAGCTCATTGTACCTAAATGAATCGCCTCACAGCCTTTCATAGGTTTTGATTCGGTCGAGATACAGGCATTGACCAATCCCGCTTCAAGAAGGTGGTGGGTTTGGGTTTGATCATCAATTTTTAAGTCTATAACAATTTTTTCTGTGAGTAAGGTGTGTTGAATTGTGGGTAATAGCCACGTCACCAATGAATCGGCATTAGTGGCGATATTTAATTTAAAAAATTGTGATTGTGAACTTTGTCCTTGAAGATTCTGAATTAAATTTTGTTCCATTAAGCGATGATGTTGCAGGAAAAGTAACACTTCCTGACCTGCTTGAGTAACTTTACATGGTCTTTCTCGAATGATCAGCACTTGCCCAAGTTGTTTTTCCAAAGTTTGTAAACGTAGCGTTACCGCTGATGCTGTGATATTCAAACGAATAGCAGCTTGTTCAAAGCTACCTGTTTCGGCAACCGCTAGAAATGCTTCACTATGCTTACTTTGTAACATGCTGATCCTCAAAAAAATGGGCGTTTTTTATATAAAGATATAAGTTATTTTAAAAATGCCACATCATAAGTAACTAAAAAAAACTTAGCTAAGATGATATTTATTTAGAAATACTCATTTAAAGAGATAAGTTTGGATAATAGCACAGTCCATTCAAAACTTTAAAAGTGTAGTTTTAAAATGTTGCAAAGTTATATGCAGGGGTTGGCTGTTGGGTTTAGCTTGATTATTGCAATTGGCGCTCAAAATGCTTTTGTACTCAAACAAGGTTTAAAAAAGCAACATGTATTTTGGGTCTGTGTTGTTTGTGCCGCATCTGACTCGATTTTAATTTTATTGGGTGTACTTGGATTTTCAAAAGTCATTCAAACGCATCCAGAGTTTGTCGATTGGGCAAAATATTTTGGAGCAACGTTTTTATTGGTCTATGGGGCGCAACATTTTCTACAAGCTTTTAGAACATCGACAGGTTTAAAACCGAGTGAAAAAAATGAATCCAAGCTGATGAAAATGCTTCTGATTTGTTTAGCTTTAACTTGGCTTAATCCACATGTTTATTTGGATACAGTGGTTTTAATTGGTTCTATATCGACAAAGTTTGAAACTACCGCACTTTATTTTGCGATTGGTGCAGTAACAGCATCGTGGTTATTCTTCTTTAGCTTAGGTTTTGGTGCACGCTTTTTACTCCCGGCTTTTCAAGATCAACGCGCATGGCAAATATTAGATTTTATTATTGCATTGGTTATGTGGGGAATTGCAATCTCTTTGCTGCTTTGATTGGCATTGTTGGATCAAGTCAGCGTAATGATTTTTTTAATGCGGAAAGAGGGAACAATCTATATCGGGCTTGAGTATGTTCTCAATAAGAAGATTTAAAGTCCCTGACACGTTTAAAGTCATGTTAACTTTAGAGCGAGTAGGGACTTTTGCAGTTAAGCTTTTTGTAGTGCTTTTAAGTCTTCTAAAACTTGTTCAGCATGTCCAGCCGCTTTAACTTTACGATACTCTTTAACCAGTTTGCCTTGATGATAAATAAATGTTGAGCGCTCAATCCCCATCACTTGTTTACCATACATATTTTTTTCTTTAATCACATCAAAGTGTTTACATAAAACTTCTTCTTTGTCACTGATCAGATTAATGGTCAATGCTTGCTTCTCCGTAAAGTTTTGATGTGCTTTTACAGAGTCACGAGATACACCAATGATGGTGGTATTTAAAGCGTCAAATTGATCTTTTATACAAGAGAAACCAACCGCTTGAGTGGTACAGCCAGGTGTAGAATCTTTTGGATAAAAATATAAAACTAACCAATCTGTAGAGAGCTCAGTGAGGTTGATTTCACCCGTCGTCGTTGGGAATTTCTGATTCGGAAGTTGTATTTGTTCAGTCATTGTTTGTCCTTAAATGCTGTTGTGTTTAAGTTCAAGTGCTAAAAAGGCATAATTTTCATGATAGAGAATATCACCTTTATTTAGTAAAAGCGGCTTTTTAAAAATTGGACCATCGATCAGCGTGGTATGAAATTCACCCGCTTCACCACATGGATCAATCCCACGTTCGATTAATTCATCCACAAAATCTGTTGTTAAAACTCTACCCAAATCTTCAACCCGCATACCGAGGTTTAAATTAATCGTCACAATGATGCTGACAAAACCCAGTTGAATAAATTCACCCACAATGTCAAGCCGAGGTTTTTGCCATAATGGCATACATAACTGCAATTGGCTTTGTTCACAGACAGATTGGTTCCATTGCGCATGTCCAATCAGATCAATATCACCAGTAACAAGTGCTTCTGCACCCAGTTGTTTGGTTTGATTGAGGAGATTTACAAATTGATGTTCATAGTCATTCCACGTGGCTGATGCTTTAAGTATAGGTAAACCAATCCGCTCTGCTTGGGCATCAATGATATCAAGCGGCATGGCATGAGAACGAGATCTTTGTCCATGTTCTTCTAGCATGACAATGAGAGCTACAGCTTGCCCACTTTGCAAAGCGTGATATAAAGCTAGGCTACTATCTTTCCCGCCACTATATGAAGCAACAAATTTTTGTTGCTGTATCACAGTATTCCATTGGTCCTGCATATGGTTTTGTATCATCCAATTGTAAAAAGAGCCTGCATGGGCAGGCTCTTTGCAACAAGAAGAAATTATTTCTTCGCTTGTGCTGCTTTCATTGCTTCTTCAGTTAAGGTTTTTAATTTACCTGTTAACTGAGGACCAAAACATGTTTGAAGGTCTTGGTTATTTTTTTGAACGAAAGCAAGTGTTGCTGGGCTTTTCTTTTGGTTAATGGCACTCTGAATTTGCCATTTTTGATCGTTGGTTAACTTACCATCAGATTCAACAGCACAGCTACAGTATTTACTTACTTCAGCAGAAGTTAATTTACCACCTTTAGCTGTTTCTGTTTTACACACGCCAATAAGTGCAGATTTAACATTTGCACTCTTATAGGCTTGTTGAACTGCATTTGATTCAGCAGCAAAAGCCGTAGATCCCATTAAAGCCGAAGCTGAAAATAAAGCAGAAAGAATAAGACTTGATTTTAAATTTTTCATAAACAGTACCTTGTTATTGCGGTATATAACGTGTTGGGTCTGCAATACCTGCATCCTTAAAACCTTCTTTACGAAGTCGGCAGCTATCACATTTGCCACAAGCACGTCCTTGGTCATCTGCTTGATAGCATGAAACCGTTTGACTATAGTCTACGCCATGTTCGATGCCTAAGCGTATTATATTCGCTTTGGATAAATGTAACAGAGGTGTTTCAAATTTAAGAGGTTTTCCTTCTACACCGACTTTCGTTGCAAGACGAGCCATGTTGGCAAAGGCCTCGATAAACTCTGGGCGGCAGTCAGGATATCCTGAATAATCAACAGCATTGATACCAATCACGATTGCTTGAGCATCAAAAACTTCTGCTGCTGCAAGTGCATAAGACAAGAAAATGGTGTTACGTGCTGGAACATAAGTTACAGGAATACCATCTGTTTCATGATCAGGAACATCAATGTTAAGGTCTGTAAGCGCTGAACCGCCTAAATTACCTAAATCGATATTAATCACACGATGTTCTACACCTGCGCGTTGCGTTAAAGCGCGGGCTGCATCGAGTTCAGTGGTAGAGCGTTGACCATACATAAAACTTAGGGCAATACAGTCATAGTTTGCTTGAGCCCAAGCCAAACACGTCGTTGAGTCTAAGCCACCAGATAATAAGACTACGGCACGAGGGCGCATATCCAACTCTCCAAATATTAATAATTGACGATAAATTTAACGACCAGTTTCATCGTTCCAAAGCAATTTATGTAATTGCAACTGGAAGCGAACAGGGAGATGGTCTTCTAAAATCCATTGTGCTAAATCGCGTGCAAGCTGAGGCAAACGTGCCGCACCTTTTTCCACTGCAAAAGCAGGAGAAAACCATACTGTGCTAACTTTTTGCGCTAAAGCGTATTGTTCAACTTGCTGTTTAGACCACTCATAGTCTTCACGATTACAAATCACAAATTTGATTTGATCATGTTGAGTTAAATGATCGAGGTTGCTGAGTAAATTTCGTGCAACCTCACCCGAAGTTGGAGTTTTTAAATCTAAAACTTTTGAAACACGTGGGTCGACTTTAGAGACATCTAAAGCGCCGCTGGTTTCTAAAGAAACTTCACAACCTAAATCTGCCAAACGTTGCATTAAGGGTAAGGCATTGGGCTGAGCGAGCGGTTCGCCACCTGTGACACAGATATAAGGCGTTTTATAATCTAATGTTGTTTGAATTATTTGGTCAAGCGATTGGCGTTCGCCACCTTCAAAAGAATAGGTGGTATCGCAATAGGTACAGCGTAATGGGCAACCTGTTAAACGAATAAAAACAGTCGGTAAACCCGCAGTGTTGGCTTCACCTTGCAATGAATAAAAAATCTCCGTGATACGCAGCCCCGCAGACGGATCAGAAACAGGAATAGTCGAAGAACGAAGAGAATTCATGAAATTTACCACAGATTACAAAATGAAAAATCTCTACGATCACGATTGACCGTAGAGATGAGAAGCGATTGCTACGCTAGATAACTAAAATTCCACGAGGGAATATAAATTAGTCTTCGCGAAGCAATTCGTTCAAGCTTGTTTTAGCACGCGTTTTAGCATCAACTTTCTTGACAATAATTGCAGCATATAAACTATATGTACCACATTTAGACGGTAGGCTGCCTGAAACAACGACAGATCCAGCTGGTACACGACCATAATGGATTTCACCTGTCTCACGGTCAAAAATCTTAGTCGATTGACCAATGAATACGCCCATTGAAATGACTGAGCCTTCTTCAACAATCACGCCTTCAACGATTTCAGAACGTGCACCAATAAAGCAGTTATCTTCGATGATTGTTGGATTTGCTTGAAGCGGTTCAAGCACACCACCAATACCTACACCACCTGAAAGGTGAACATTTTTACCGATTTGCGCACATGAACCTACAGTCGCCCATGTATCAACCATTGTGCCTTCATCTACATAAGCACCAATGTTTACATAAGAAGGCATCAATACAACATTTTTCGCTTGGAAAGAACCTTTACGTGCAACAGCAGGTGGTACAACACGTACACCAGCAGCTTTAAATTGTTCTTCAGTCCAACCGGTAAATTTAGTCTCTACTTTGTCATAGAAACGAAGATCACATGATTCAATTGGCTTGTTATCGTTTAATTTAAAAGACAATAAAACAGCTTTTTTCAACCATTGGTGAACAATCCATTCACCGTCAATTTTTTCAGCTACACGAAGTGTACCGTTATCTAAGCCAGCAATGGCTTCTTCAACAGCTTGACGTACTTCAGCAGGACAATCTACTGCTGTAAAGTTGGCACGGTTTTCAAACGCTTGTTCAATGATCGTTGAAAGCTGAGACATGATCTTCCTTCCCAAAAAATTTTAAAAGATTCTACACCAAATTCGACTCAGATTAGATATAAAATCTAGTTTCAATCGAAAAAACTAATCTTATAATTTAAAATAAAACAACCAAATAAGTGAATTGTTAAGTTTTTATTTATTTTATTCCTTTTAAAAACAACAATTAATATCCAATTGTATCAAAAAATAACAAAAAGTAATCAATTTCCCTATTAATTGTGAAGAACGAATCACATATGATCGTTTCGAGTCCAACACATTAATGATTAAAGAACAAACTCTATTTTTTGAGGAGACATAAATGAAAGTGTTAAAATTATTGGCTGTTACAGCTGCATTATCTGCTTCTGGTTTAGCAATGGCTGATGGGTCTGTTGTTGACCAAGGTTATGCATTTGAAGCAAACCAATTAATCCCTACAGGCGCTCGTCTTGAAGTGGGTACAACTGGTTACGGTGGTGCTTTACTTTGGACTGCTAACCCTTATGTTGGTTTAGCATTGGGTTATAACGGTGGTGATATTTCTTGGTCTGATGATTTAAAAATCAATGGATCTAAGTATGACTTAGACATGGACAACAAATTAGCGTATTTAAATGCTGAGATTCGTCCTTGGGGTGCAAGCCAAAATGTTTGGGCACAAGGTCTATATGTTGCTACTGGTGTAGGCTACGTAGATAATGAATATGGTTTAGAGCGTCGTATTTCTCAGGGTCGTAATTTCTCTGTGAATAATACTGACTTTAATGCTACATCAGATGTTCAGATAAAAGGTAAGCAAAAATACGATAACCAATTTGCACCATATGTAGGTTTTGGTTTTGCTCCAAAAATCAACAAGAACTTCGGTGTATTTGGTGAAGTAGGTGCATACTATACTGGTAATCCTACTGTTTCACTGCAACAAGTGAGTGGTACAGACCAAGTCAACGGTAATGGCGATCGATTAAGTGATGCTATCCGTGGTGAAGAAAATAAAATTTCAAATGATGACAAATATAAATGGTTACCAGTTGGTAAAGTGGGCGTAAGCTACCACTGGTAATTTATTGTTGATCATGTAATAAAAAACGAGCTCCGGCTCGTTTTTTATTTTGAACTTGGTATTTTTGATAGCTGAATTTTTAGATGAATCAAAAGCGATAGCCCACTCGAATTCCATGTGCAAAAGCATCATTATGGCCCACTTCAGATAACGTTGAGTTTTGGACAATTGAAGTATTGGCATCTAAGTTGCTAACTTTTGCTTTATTGAATTTAAAATATTTAACTCCATAAGAAATAAAGCTCTGGGGATTGATGTTATATAAAGCACCCAAGCCTAAAGCATAAAAGCCATCAGAAGGATTTAAGGTTCCAGCGGGATTAGCATTGCCTGAGTCCCATGAAATATCTGTAGTGGCAAGCCATTGTTGTGAAAATACATGTGCAAGCCCAAGCTTTGCAGACCATTGATCCTTGTTGTAATCAATTAGATTAAAAGGTTTGATCAGTTCAGGGTATTGTTCAGCAGCAATCTTAATCACTGCACCAAATTGTCTAGGTTGAATTTCAAAATCTTTCCAATTGACCCACCTCAAATTGCCATAAAGAATATTCGATGGTGTTAAACCTGTCTGAAGATCCAGATTGACGGATTGAGGCGTGGTGATTTGTGTTTTAGCAAAAGGAATAATACTTAAAGCTTGCGCTGAAACATCCTCAGTGATTGCAGATTGATGATTGATCTTGGAACGATAGGTAATCGCAGTTTTTACTGCATACTCTGGAATTTGATAGCTTAAACCTGCGAGCCAACCATGACCTGAACTTTGTTTTAGCTGTGCATGATAGCCACTCATCGCTGAATAGTTTGCTCCAAAGACTTTGAGTTCACCTTCGAACTGTTGATAAATGCCACCAGCATATATATTCCAATTCGCACTAGGTTGATAACCCAATAGCATCGAAAGATTTTGACTTTTAAAATTAAATTGACCCGACTCTAAAAGTTGCTTTCCAGCAAAGCTCTGTGGGCGATATTCATAACTAAGATCAACACCATAAGGCTGATCATAAATCAGTCCAAATGAAAGTTGTGGAGCAATTTGCAGTTTTGCAGCAGCATTGACAAAGTGGTAATTGTTGACAAGGTTGCCTGTTGAAAAATCTTCAACGCCGAGTTGTTTGAATTGCTCATGTTGAGGGAGTTGCCCTGAAACATCTGCATAGAGCTCTGCATAAGACAATTCTACATAATGATTCGGTTCTAAAAAAGCAAGGATAGACTGGTCAGATTTCTCCATACCTGCGGCATGGCTAAAAAGAGGAACAAAACTTCCAAGGGTTAAGCCCCAAGCAATAGAATTCATTCATTCCCCCCGAAATAAATTGATCAGTGATAAAGATAAGCCTAAATTTTATACTAAAAAGCCATGCTTATAATAAAATATTAAATAAAATCAAATAGATTAATTATTCTTAAGAGTTTGTGTTTAATTTTTAAATGATAAAAAAGAGAGCCGTAGCTCTCTATCTTTGATCATCATGACTATTTGATGGTTTATTTATTGACGATTTATTCCTTGATGACTTCATTTCTTTTTTAATCATTTATCTCAAAGTTTAATCATCAGGATAGGCGATTTTTTTCAATGCTTTGATATCAGCTTCTGGTGAGCAGAGTGAAATAAACTCATAGCCATAGCCACGAAGTAAATGGCCTTTACGAACCGCAATCCATGTTGTATTTAAACCAAAAATATCAGTATCGATTTGTTTTAGACGTTTATCGCGTTCTGTGTCATAAGCAACATCATTGACAATACCGACACCCATTCCCAGTTCAACATAAGTTTTGATCACATCGGCATCCAGTGCTGACATGACGATATCTACATCTAAATTGGCATCTTCAAACGCTTTATCAATTTTAGAACGTCCTGTAAAACCACCATGGTAAGTGATAATTGGAAATTCAGCCAATTTTTCCAAGGTAATCTCTTTAGGATTCAGCTTAGTCAGTGGGTGATCTTGTGGCGTAATGATACTGTGTTTCCAGTTATAGAAAGATACACTGCCCAAATTATCTTCAGTGGTTAGAGATTCAGTTGCAATACCGATATCAGCCAAACCAAGCAATAACATTTCAGAGATTTCAACAGGACTGGCTTGTTGCAATATCAAATGAACTTTGGGAAATGCTTTTTTAAATAAATTGACAATCGGTGGTAACACATAACGTGCTTGTGTATGTGTTGTTGCGATTGTAAGCGTACCTTCATCAACTTTATTAAAATCATCGGCAAGACGTTTAATATTGTCAGCATCAATAAGCATGCGTTCAACAATACTCAACAGCGCTTGACCAGGTTCTGTCAAACCTAATAACCGTTTGCCTTTACGAACAAACAGCTGTACACCCAATTCATCTTCTAAATCTTTAATATGCTTACTGACACCAGATTGCGAAGTATAAAGTGCAGCAGATGCTTCGGTTAAGTTATAATTTTGACGAACTGTTTCTCGGATAATTCGTAATTGTTGAAAGTTCATGATGTTCGATACCTCAAATGTGGATGAATAGGGTAATATTCATCCTGTCGTCGATTACGCGACTTGATTTTCAAATAGGTGAAGTGTAGATGCACTTACCCAAACTGTTTGATTTGGTCGATATTGATGTAATTTTGCTTCATCAGGATTTAAAGCAATTTCAATCAGTTGTCCTTGACGATCTTGTAACTCTGCCATGACTTTACCCGCAATCCACAACTCACGTAAGAAGGTTGCTTGAATTGTATTTTCAGTCGGTTGCGTGTGAATTTTCAATTCATTTGGGCGAGCAAAGGCAATCACTTTACCATTTGCGGTTTGTGTCGCCGTAGGCAGTTGGATGCGATCTTCACCAATTTGAATGATGCCTTGATGGTTTTCACCTTCAAAACGGTTTGCTTGACCTAAAAAGTCAAATACAAACGGGGTTGCAGGCTTTTCATAAACTTCACGCGGTGAACCAATCTGTTCAATATCACCTTTGTTCATCACCACGATTTGATCAGCAACTTCTAAGGCTTCTTCTTGGTCATGGGTTACAAAGATTGAAGTGATATGTAATTCATCATGTAAAGTCCGTAACCAACGACGTAATTCTTTACGCACTTTGGCATCCAAGGCGCCAAACGGTTCATCTAAGAGCAATACACGTGGTTCAACAGCCAAGGCACGAGCCAATGCAATACGTTGGCGCTGACCACCAGACAATTGCGCTGGATAACGATCTGCCAAGAAACCAAGTTGTACCAAATCCAATAAACGGGTAACACGTTTTTTGATTTCAGTTTCATTTGGTCGAGTCGCCTTTGGACGAACACGTAAACCAAATGCAACATTGTCATAAACAGTCATATGACGGAACAGTGCGTAATGCTGAAATACAAAACCAACTTGACGTTCACGCACGTGAATATTGGTTGCATCTGTACCTTCAAGGATGACTTGTCCTCTATCCGTTGATTCCAAACCAGCAATAATACGCAGTAATGTGGTTTTACCACAGCCAGAAGGACCAAGCAGGGCAACCAATTGACCTTCTGGAAAATCTAGCGATATGTTTTTAAGTGCATGGAATGCACCGAAGTTTTTTTCAATATTTTTAACTTGAATACTCATGTGCAATTCCTTAAGAAACAGTTGATTCTTTACTTTCGCGATCTTGTTTTTCTTGGCGATATTCAACCCATGTTTTTAAAATTAGGGTAATGATGGCCAAAAATGCTAACAATGTTGAGACGGCAAAAGCAGCACTAATCGAATTTGGTTCGTTATATAAAATTTCAATATGCAACGGTAAGGTATTGGTTTCGCCACGAATATGACCTGAAACCACAGATACTGCACCGAATTCACCCATGGCACGTGCATTACACAAAATCACGCCATAAATGAGACCCCATTTAATATTTGGAATGGTAATTTTCCAAAAGGTTTGCCAACCCGAAGCACCCAGCACAATTGCAGCTTCTTCTTCTTCTGTTCCTTGTGCTTCCATCAATGGAATTAATTCACGTGCAACAAAAGGAACAGTAATAAATACAGTTGCGAGGATAATGGCCGGTGTCGCATAGAGGATTTTAATATCATGTTCAATTAACCATGATCCAATCCAACCTTGTGAGCCAAAGATCAAAACCAGCATTAAACCTGCAATGACGGGTGAGACTGAAAATGGCGTATCAATAATGGTGGTTAAGAATGATTTTCCACGGAAATTAAACTTGGCAACACACCATGCTGCTGTAACACCAAAGATCACATTTAAAGGTACTGCAATGGCAGCAGTCAATAATGTGAGTTTGACCGCAGACAGGGTATAAGGGTCAACCAGTGAGGCAAAGTAGACTTGAATCCCTTGTTTAAATGCTTCAACAAAAATAAGCACCAACGGTAGAATTAAGCAGCCTAAAAAGAAAATCAGACCAATAATCAGTAGGGTATTACGTACCCAGGCAGGTTCACGTGTCGCATCACGAGATTGCAGTTTTTCAGCCAAAGCATTGCTGTTGGTATTTAAGCTCATCGTGCGGTTCTCCCAGTACGGCGACTTGCCCAAGCTTGTACCAAGTTAATTAGGAACAAGATAAAGAAAGAAATCACCAGCATCACCACTGCAATTGTCGTCGCACCTGCATAATCATATTCTTCAAGACGGGTAATGATCATTAACGGAGCAATTTCAGTTTCGTAAGGAATATTGCCTGCAATAAAGATGACCGAACCATATTCACCCACACCGCGAGCAAATGCCAATGCAAAGCCAGTCAGTAAGGCCGGAAACAAAATCGGTAAAATGATTCTTGTCACGATCTGAAAACGATTTGCACCCAATGCAGAAGCGGCTTCTTCTAGCTCAGTTTCAAGATCACTTAAAACTGGCTGTACTGTACGAACCACAAAAGGAATACCAATAAAAATTAAAGCAAGCGTAATACCCAGTGAGGTATAGGCAATTTTAATCCCTAAAGGCTCAAGCA
Source organism: Acinetobacter sp. CE-15 (assembly GCF_051059255.1). Classification (NCBI taxonomy): domain Bacteria; kingdom Pseudomonadati; phylum Pseudomonadota; class Gammaproteobacteria; order Moraxellales; family Moraxellaceae; genus Acinetobacter; species Acinetobacter sp. CE-15. The sequence continues at coordinate 1,374,661 of NZ_CP192737.1, forward strand.
AATGACCAATCCAACCTGTTGAGGCATATAACGAAGTTAACGCAATACCTGCGACCGCTGTAGGTAATGCAAAGGGTAAGTCCACCAATGCATCTACTATACGTTTACCAGGAAATGAATAACGGACTAAGCACCAAGCCAATAAAAAGCCGAAAATGACATTGATCAAAGCTGCAATCAGGGCGGTGGTAAAACTGAGCTGTAATGATTTTAAAATACGTTCAGAGCTCAAGATTTCCCATAAACCATCCCAACCTACGCCTAATGATTTTATGAATACGGCAGACAGTGGTATCAGTACGATTAATGATAGATACGCTAGGGTGAAGCCTAGTGAAAGACCAAAACCTGGCAGCACTCGGGATCGCTGCGACATGATGACTCCTCAAAAGAGAGAAAGCTTATTGAAATCAATAAGCAAATTTAAAACGATTTTGCAAGCTTAAAAGGCAATAATTAAATTGCAAATTTAAATAACAACTTGTTGTCATCAGCATTACTGATAAAGAAATTTTGCTGATTAAAAATTAAATGATCATAAATTTCAGGAAAGTGTCCAAAGCCTGATGCAACATTGATATGTCCAACCTGACCTAAATTTCGGGGTCTAATTTTCCACGCTTTCGCAAGCTTCTGTGCATCTTCAAAATTTAACCAAGGATCATTTTCAGAAATAATCATTTCAGCAGGGACCGTTATTTTCAATTCGTGAAAATAAGCTTCATAGTCACCGATACTGTTTCGAGCAAAACCAGCCTCACCAAAACGTGCTGGATTAGCTGGTGCAACTAAAATAATTTTTCTTACTTTAGTTGCGATTTCAGGGTGCTGCGCCAAAGCAGCAACCGTGGTTAAACATCCGAAACTATGTGCAACAATTTGAACAGGTTGTGTAGCATTGACGACAGTCGCAACAAATTGGGCAATCCAATCTTTAAGAATAGGTAAGTTCCAATCTTGTTGTTGTACGCGCGAGCAAGACATGAGTTCACGTTGTAATTTAGACTGCCAGTGATCGTAATCACTACCACCAACGCCTGGAACAATAATTGTATGAATCATGTCTATGCTCCTGTTTCCTTTCACTTAAGTTTATTTTAAACAGTTATTTGCTACTTGCATTGGCTTTGACGATTTGATCAAAAACACCATTGTTTTCAAAATGTTGCTTTTGAACTTTAGTCCAGCCACCAAACTCTTTATCAATTGTGACCAATTTTAACGGTTTGAATGTTGTCGCATACTTTTGCAAGATTGCTGCATTACGCGGACGGTAGAAGTTTTTCGCTGCAATGTCTTGACCAGCAGGTGAATACAGATAGTTTAAATATGCTTTCGCTAAGTTTAAGTTACCGTCTTTTTCAGCATTCTTTTCAACAATTGCGACAGGTGGTTCTGCCAAGATCGACAATGATGGGGTAATGATTTCAAATTTACCTGGTTGTTCACGTGTAGATAAATACGCTTCATTTTCCCAAGCCAATAACACATCACCAATGCCACGTTCTGCAAATGTCGTCGTAGAACCACGTGCACCAGAATCAAGTACTTTAGTTTGTTTATAAATTTGACGTACAAACTCTTGTGCTTTCGCGTCTGAACCATATTTGTGTTTTGCCCAAGCCCATGCTGCTAAGTAGTTCCAGCGTGCACCACCTGAAGTTTTAGGGTTTGGTGTTACAATTTCTACACCTGGTTTTACCAAATCGCCCCAGTCTTTGATGCCTTTCGGGTTACCTTTACGGACGAGGAAAACGATTGTTGATGTGTACGGTGTAGAATTTTGTGGGAATTTCTTTTGCCAGTCTTTTGGCAATAAATTTGTATTTTGCGCAATTGCGTCAATATCTGCGGCCAATGCTAAAGTTACAACATCTGCTTGCAAACCATCAATAACCGCACGCGCTTGTTTACCAGAGCCACCATGTGATTGTTTAAACTGGATGTCTTGACCCGTTTTAGATTTCCAAAACGTTGCAAATTGTTTGTTAAAGTTATCGTACAATTCTCGTGTTGGATCATAAGATACATTTAAAAAATCTTTTGCCGCAACGCTGAAAGATGTGGTTGAAATCAGTACTGCTGCCACAGCAAATTTAAGTTTAGAGAACTGCATTTTTTTGCCCCATTTAATTCTGAAGTTCGGTAAGATGGAGTGAGGATAACGCTAGTCTTTATCCATAAAAAATAATAAAAAACGAATTTTATATGAATAAAAGAGAAAAAGAAAATGCTGATATTGCTTATAGTATTCGTGCAAAGCCATAGGAAATTGCTTAATGATCTGTTTTAAAAATGCTCAATTTGTTGATTCTATTTCACTTTTAGATCGAGCATTTCATTATGGAGATGGTTGTTTTAGCACAGTTCGATTACATCAAGATGTTATGGAGTTGGAACTTTTACATCGTGCTCGATTGAAGTTGGCGGCTGAACGTTTATTTTTAGATGTGAATTTTGAGTTGTTGGATCAGACGCTACAATGTTTAAGACAAAAAAATGGAATATTAAACGGTACATTGAAGATCATCATTAGTCGAGGCGATGGCGATCGTGGCTATGCAATGCCTGAACATGAGGCCGATCTTTATGTGGTTTATTATCCAAAAACAACCGCGTGCTTCCAGCCGGAATTAATTCACAGTGGTGTATTGGATCAAGCAATTGGTTTATTGATGCCAAATTTGGTTGGTTTAAAAACCTTAAACCGTTTAGAACAAGTGTTACTGAAAAAAGAAGCTCAAGCAAAAGGCTGGTTAGAAGCATTAGTCACAGATGTACAAGGTTCAGTTGTTGAAGGTGTGAGCAGTAATTGTTTTATTCGGATAAACAATAGATGGATTACGCCTGAACTTCGTTATAATGGCGTACATGGTGTGATGCGTGCCGAAATTTTGTCACGGATGCAACATTATGGTGTCACCTGTGAACAGCGTTTTATCGATATGGATGAAATTCGACATTTTCAAAGCCTGTTCTTTTGCAATGCTCTCAGTCCAATGAAAGTGGTCGAAACGTTGAGTCATCAACATCTAGACACTCAATCCTGTGTTGAGTTATTTCATACTTTAAATTTAAGTCAGTTTAATTCTCATGCCTAAAACCAAACCTAAGCCAAAATCTAAAAAGAAAACTCAAGCCCAAGTGAGCAATAACATCTATAAAGGCATTGCGATCGTTCTGGTTATTTTTTTGATCATGATTGCAATCATTTTAAAAATGAGTATTTTTAAAGCGTATCCAGTGACGGGTCAAAAACAAAAGCTGTCTATTTCAAATGGTGAAACCTATACCGGTTTTATTGATCAATTGGCCAAGGACGATAAGGTTAGTTTTCCAATCATTCTTAAGCTTTATCGGAAAATTTTCATTCATGACACCATGAAAGCTGGTGTGTATGAAGTCACTAAAGGTATGAATGTACGCCAAGTATTAGAAATGGTTTCTAATATTGAAAATGCACAGATGAGTCGACTTTTGGTGATAGAAGGGACGACAGCGAAGCAATTAATTCAGTCATTGAAAAAAGATCCATTGGTTGAAAAATCGGTGATTCAGCTTCCGAGTGGTGAAATGCTGAAAGCATTAAATATTCCTTATGATCACCCAGAAGGTTTATTTGCGCCTGATACTTATTTCTTTGATAAAGGTGCAACGGATAAGCAAATCTTGACTGACCTATACCAACGTCAAATGAAAATTTTAGATGAAGCTTGGGAAAAACGCGCGCCAGACTTACCTTATAAAAATAAATATGAAGCCTTAATCATGGCCTCGATTATTGAAAAAGAAACCAGTGTAGACAGCGAGTTACGTCAGGTTTCAGGTGTGTTCTATCGTCGTTTAAAACTGGGCATGCGTTTACAAACCGATCCTACCGTGATTTATGGGATGGGTGATAAATATACGGGTAAGATTTCAAAGCAGGATTTACGTACTCCGAGTGCTTATAATACATATACGATCAATGGTTTACCGCCAACACCGATTGCTTTACCAAGCAAAAAAGCCATTGAAGCGACGGTGCATCCAGATAACTCTGAAAACATTTACTTTGTTGCCACAGGTAATGGTGGGCACAAATTTACAGCCAATCTGAATGATCATAATCGTGCAGTGCAAGAATATATTCAAGTTATGCGGTCTAAGAATTAAGGAATGAGCATGTTTATAAGTTTTGAAGGTACTGAAGGTGTAGGAAAAACCACGCTCATTCAAAAGTTATTTGATTACTTTCAACAACAAGGTCAACAGGTTGTTTTAACACGTGAGCCTGGTGGTACGCCTTTAGCTGAACAAATCCGTTCATTATTGCTGTCGGTCAATCATGAAGAACAGATGAGTAATGACACGGAGTTATTGCTGATGTATGCAGCACGAGCACAACATTTGGAAGCTGTGATTTTACCTGCCTTGGCTGAGGGCAAGATTGTACTCTGTGACCGTTTTGTCGATTCAAGTTTTGCTTATCAATGTGCAGGTCGCGGGTTAAGTCGAGATAAGTTACAACTGCTCAATGAAAATTTTGTTTCTAAAATGCCAGATATTACTTTTTGGTTGGATGCGCCAATTGAATTGGGAATGAACCGTGCCCGCGCACGCGGTGCATTAGACCGCTTTGAACAAGAAAAAGTGGTGTTTTTTGAATCGGTACGCAGTGGGTTTTCTGAAATTCATTTGCGTGATTCTCAACGAATGAAACGCTTAGATGCGACTCAAGCACCAGAGCAAGTATTTGCTGAGGCGTTGAGTTATTTAAAATAAGCGCCAATCAATCCTCTAAATAAGTGAAATTGAGCAATTTATTCTATTGATTTGAACGATAAAGGGGCTGTTGGCATTTCATAAATGGCTTGCGTTGGAGGCTAAAATTGAGCATGAGACGTATACGTCGTAAAGCATGAATGAGAATAGCGAGACTATTTTCGAGTTTCATAACGCAGACTGAGATAATTTTAGTCACAACCCTGAGCAAGAACAAAGCACTGCTTTGTTTGCAGCGCAAGGCGCAGCGGGGGACTTAAGTGTTTTTTGTCACTACTTCGTTACGAACCACTCATTTAGAATGACTAAATTTCGTATTTCGTGCCTAGTATTGCCTAAAAAACACTTGTAGTCGCAAACATAGACGAATTGTCAACAGCCCCTAGTGTTTTAAATGGCAAAAGTCTTTATATTGTTTTAGGTCAGGGATATAAAGACTTTAATTATGAAAAGCTCGAAAGCTGAAATCGTAGAATTCTTACAGCAATTTTTTTCACCTAGTTTACAACGTTGCGAAATTGAGGAAGTAACTGAAAAAGGGGCTTCTTTGGTTTGGCATGTCAGTGATCAAGATATACGACCAGGTGGAACTGTTTCAGGTCCAACCATGATGGCCTTAGCAGATTTTGCACTTTATGTTGCGATTATGGGTGAAATTGGTTTAGTCGGTTTGACAGTTACGACCAATATGAATATTAATTTTTTACGCAAGCCAACGGGTGGTGTTGATATTCGTGGCGTGTGTAAATTGATGAAAGTGGGTAAAGCTTTAATTGTCGGTGAGGTCTGGATTTATTCTTTAGGTTCGGATGATCCTGTTGCACATGTGACAGGAACGTATTCTGTTCCACCACAAAAATAAATCATTCAGGGATTTTAAAAATGCGTATTGGACGAAATTTTTTATAGTCCTTACTGGGTTTTCTGATGGTGTGTTAATGCTCACTATTTTTAGTGATGGTTAAATTGTTTTGATCATCAATCTATATTTTTGGTTATAGCGTTATTAACAATAGACTTCTTACATTAGTCCTTTTTAAAGCCATAGATCATCATAAAATCCCCTCATCCTAGCCTTCTCCCAAAGGGCATAGGTATCTACACAATTAAATCTATTTAAGTTAAATTGGAGAGCATGCTCTCCAATTTAACATTCCACACTTAGATAACCGATTAGTTAAACGCTACGGAAGTCTTGTAAAACTTAATATGAATCCACTTGCTTCATTAGCCCCAGCGCTTAAAGATATTGCCTCTACCCAAAAGACTAGCTTTGCTACAACCCAAGCAGTTTGGCGTTTCTTAAATAACGAAAACGTTTCATTTCAACAACTCAATCAGCCTCTTCAGAAACTTGCGCTTGAACAAATCGCTCTATCGAATCACCACTATGCCTTAGTTGCTCATGATTGGTCTCAACTACAATATTTCAAACATAACAACAAGTTAAATAGATTCAAAAGAACACATGCAAGTGACAAAGGCTATGAATTACAAAGCAGTTTATTAATTGATGCTGAAACGGGTTTACCCATTGCACCATTAGATCAAACTTTATGTGATGCTACTGGACGTTATTCAACATTTACTGATGGGCATAAAATAAAAGAAACCCACTTAAATGCACTATGTGAACAAATCGAACATATTGAGTCTTTACCAATAGAAAAGAAACTCGTACATATTATTGATCGTGAAGGAGATTCAATTGCTCATCTTAGATTATTGAATCAACAAGAACATTTATTTCTTATTCGAGGTAAAGAAGGAAATCGTGTTGAATATCAAGGAGAAGATGTTAAGTTAAGGGAAGTGTCAGACCAAATACCAACTACACAAACCCATACAATTCAATATAAAGGGAATTGCGAACAACTCTATGTTGGTGAAACTCAAATCAGTATTACACGTAATGCAAGACCAATGCAGAAAGACGAAACGGGAAAAAGAGTTCCACCACAAAAGGGAAAGTCATTAACCGTTCGACTGATTGTAGTTGAAGTTAAAAATAAGCAAGGAAAATCACTTTCTCGTTGGAGCTTATTAAGTAATGTATCATCAGAAATTCCAAGTATAGAATTGGCAACTTGGTATTACTGGCGTTGGAAAATAGAAAACTATTTTAAGTTGTTAAAACAGGCGGGCCATGACATTGAGTCATGGCTACAAACAACTCCGCAAGCGATATTAAGACGACTCTTAATTGCAAGTATGGCATGTGTGTTAACTTGGCGAATACAGCGAGAAAATGATGAGAAAAATTCAAGAGTTAGAGTCTTTCTAACACGTCTATCAGGAAGACAACAAAAAAGAGGAACAAGGGAAAGTGCTCCTGCAATTTTGGCTGGTCTGTCAATATTACTGAATACACTACAATTATTATCTGAACATTCGGTTGATGACCTTAAGCTGATTGCTGAAATTGCATTAGAGTCTCTACAAAAAGATGTGTAGATACCAATGCCCAAAGGGCATAGGTATCTACACAATTAAATCTATTTAAGTTAAATTGGAGAGCATGCTCTCCAATTTAACATTCCACACTTAGATAACCGATTAGTTAAACGCTACGGACGTCTTGTAAAACTTAATATGAATCCACTTGCTTCATTAGCTCCAGCGCTTAAAGATATTGCTTCTACCCAAAAGACTAGCTTTGCTACAACCCAAGCAGTTTGGCGTTTCTTAAATAACGAAAACGTTTCATTTCAACAACTCAATCAGCCTCTTCAAAAACTTGCGTTTGAACAAATCGCTCTATCGAATCACCACTATGCCTTAGTTGCTCATGATTGGTCTCAACTACAATATTTCAAACATAACAACAAGTTAAATAGATTCAAAAGAACACATGCAAGTGACAAAGGCTATGAATTACAAAGCAGTTTATTAATTGATGCTGAAACGGGTTTACCCATTGCACCATTAGATCAAACTTTATGTGATGCTACTGGACGTTATTCAACATTTACTGATGGGCATAAAATAAAAGAAACCCACTTAAATGCACTATGTGAACAAATCGAACATATTGAGTCTTTACCAATAGAAAAGAAACTCGTACATATTATTGATCGTGAAGGAGATTCAATTGCTCATCTTAGATTATTGAATCAACAAGAACATTTATTTCTTATTCGAGGTAAAGAAGGAAATCGTGTTGAATATCAAGGAGAAGATGTTAAGTTAAGGGAAGTGTCAGACCAAATACCAACTACACAAACCCATACAATTCAATATAAAGGGAATTGCGAACAACTCTATGTTGGTGAAACTCAAATCAGTATTACACGTAATGCAAGACCAATGCAGAAAGACGAAACGGGAAAAAGAGTTCCACCACAAAAGGGAAAGTCATTAACCGTTCGACTGATTGTAGTTGAAGTTAAAAATAAGCAAGGAAAATCACTTTCTCGTTGGAGCTTATTAAGTAATGTATCATCAGAAATTCCAAGTATAGAATTGGCAACTTGGTATTACTGGCGTTGGAAAATAGAAAACTATTTTAAGTTGTTAAAACAGGCGGGCCATGACATTGAGTCATGGCTACAAACAACTCCGCAAGCGATATTAAGACGACTCTTAATTGCAAGTATGGCATGTGTGTTAACTTGGCGAATACAGCGAGAAAATGATGAGAAAAATTCAAGAGTTAGAGTCTTTCTAACACGTCTATCAGGAAGACAACAAAAAAGAGGAACAAGGGAAAGTGCTCCTGCAATTTTGGCTGGTCTGTCAATATTACTGAATACACTACAATTATTATCTGAACATTCGGTTGATGACCTTAAGCTGATTGCTGAAATTGCATTAGAGTCTCTACAAAAAGATGTGTAGATACCAATGCCCACTGGGAGAAGGGACTTTCAATACCAATCTGATTCACTCAACATGGTCATTTTTTGATTTATGAAAGATCTTTAATGGATACTTAAATCATGTATGGGCATGTGAGCATGAATATCAAAAACAATAATAAATAATCAATTGTATTGATTGATATAGATGCAATTACAACTTGAGTGATATATTGAGTTCTGCAAGGGATAATGCTAATTTATTCATAATAAATAGTTTATTTTGAAAATTAATATAGATTAAATGGAATAAAGAATATGTCATCAGGTCATGAAGTCGTAGATTTGTTTAAGGAACAGGTTTTTCCTTTATCAGATAAATTGACGGAGATGTTGAATGAACACTATTCACATCAAACTGAACGCCGTGGTTGCGGTTATACGCAGGCTACACGCGTATTGGCTGAGTACATTAATTTTCCGCGTGATCAAGTTGAAGCAACTGATTTAAAAATATTTAAAGATTATGATTTTAAGAAATTAAAAAAAATTCTTGAGCAAAAAAATGCTTATGGTTTAGATATCGATGATTGGCATAACTTAGATCAAAATAAATCGATTCAAAATTTTCTTATTCACGCCAAAGATGATGAGTTTAAAGCCTTAGTTGAACAAGAAGTTGCAATCCAAGCAAACTTAAGACGTTTATCGCAACAAGCACAATTAGAAGAAAGCCATGTGATTTGCGCTATGTTGGAAGATGTGATTTTACCCAAAACAGCAGATGAAACAGGTTATGTTGAAATTGCGACGCTTGACGGCAAGCCTAAAGTGGGCTCATGTCCAATGGCAGAAGCATTTTTCTTAAAGATTGCCCATCGTTCAATGTTAAGACAAGGCTCAATCAACATTTTTGTAGATGATCAAAATCGTCCGCTGTTGATTGAAAAAATGAACATGGGGGATAATCATTCCTGTATAAATTTACAACCTTTATTGATGAATGGAATTCGTATTCCGATTGGTTCTTTATTTTCTGTCGATTATGATATTGAACAAATTGCCAACAAAGTCCCTAATCAAGAGTTTAAAGGCTATATTATTCCTTATAAAGAGATTCAAGGTTTTTGGTTTTTGCGATTAACCACTTTAGCCATTTCACCTGAGAATCGACAAAGGGCATTTACGACACATTTTGAACAACAAGTGAATAATGGACTTTTTAGTCCTGACACAACACTTATAAAACAACTCAATGATGTTGCAAAATCACAATTGAGAGCACTCAGTCTCGGATAGCTTTATGTTAAATGTTTGTTTTTCTCCACGCTATTTTGCTCAAACACATACCAATAGCATGGAAAAACTTGTTGCAGTCACAGAGCAACTACAGCAATTTAATGATTATAAATTTCATGAACCACAACAAATTGATCCAGAAATTTTAAAAGCCTTACATTCGCCTAAATATGTCGAGGCTTTTTTAACAGGGCAACCGGCAAAACTGGCAACGTTTGCTGGTTTTAAGCCTTGGAATGAACAATTAAGAGATGCGGTACTCTCCATCAATGCTGGGCAATTGTTGGCAACTGAACTGGCATTCCAACATGGGATTGCCGCCAATATTGCGCAAGGGTTTCATCATGCCAATTATGAATATGGTGGCTCATATTGCACTTTTAATGGTTTGGCATTAATTGCACAACATTATGCAAATAAGCGCATCTTTATTTTGGATTGCGATCAGCATGGAGGTGATGGAACTGCTGATTTTACCCGCAGATTAGATAATTTATATAATTTTAGTATTTATGGTTTGGCTTTTGGCTACCCCACGTATGAGCGGGCGGAAAGCCGTCATATTCACACCAAGCATGGAAGTTTTGCTCAATATACCATGGCATTGCATGAAGCGTTTCAGCGAGCCAATGAATGGAAAGCAGATATTATTATTTATCAGGCAGGGATGGATTGTCATCAAGCAGATCCTTATGGTTCAGCATGGTTTACGACAGAGTTGATTCAAAAAAGAGATGAAATGGTGTTTAACCTTGCCAAACGTGACAATATTCCGATCATGTTTGTACTTGCAGGGGGCTATCAGAACTTAGATGATTTAGCAAAATTACATGCTGAAACTTTTCATATAGCGCATCGTATTTATTATGGAAAAAATAAAGACTAAACTCACGGTTAAATTTGGCTGGAATACCGTATTTTTTGGCTGAATTTAGTAATGTGCGATCTGTATAAATCCATACAATGATAATTATTCTCATTTATGGTGGTTATCATGTTTATTCAAAATTTAGAAAACTTTCCAATCGTTCGTATTAGTTATCAAGCTGAAGATGCAGTTTCAGTTGATGAAACAATTGCAATTTATGAGTCATTATTGAGTCGCAAAGAAACTTTTGTTTTTATCAGTGAAGGGGCCTTTCCTGAACAAAAAAATGATCATGAAGAACGCAAGCAAGTTGCAGCATGGGTTAAAGCAAAACGTGAAATTTTAAGCCAATATGTGAAAGCATTGATTCATATTGAACCTGATGAAAATATTCGACTTGAGACGCAAAAATTTGCCAATAACTTTATTAAGTTTACAGGCTACCCGATGTTTATTGTAGACAATCAACAACAAGCGCAGAAAGTCATCGACGCTGTTTTAAAGTGATAAATATATAGGCAAACCATGCTTGATAATGTGGATCCTTTTTTTGTAGATCAAATAGACCAAGCAATTATTGTATTAAAAATACATCAGCAAGTTCCTGATTGGGAGCTTGCGTCACATCAGCATGTAAAAAGCCAATTGATGATGACGGTTAATGGCTTAATTACGGTGGAAACACCGTCTGGTATTTGGGTTGTTCCAGCGCAACATGCTTTATGGATTCCGTCAAATGTGCCACATAAAGTTAGTAGTTATGGTGTCTCTTCTGGCTATGTTGCATTTATTGATTCCCAACTTGATCATCTTTTAGAACCGAATTGCACCATGTTGCAAGTGACAAATTTACTAAATGCCTTATTGGAAAGAGTTGAAACCTTGTCTGATAAGGTACTTTCAGAAAAAGACTTCCGTTTGCAGCAATGCTTGTTAGATGAAATTCAATCAGTTGTAAAGCCAACATTTTATTTACCCATTCCACAAGATCTTCGTTTAGTTAAATTGACCCGCCATTTATTAAAGCATCCTGAGCAGAATCAAAGTTTAACTGAATGGGCAAAATTATGTTGTATGAGTGAACGAAGCCTTACACGAACTTTTCATCAAACGACAGGGATGAGTATTAATCAATGGCGAAGAAAGTTACATGTTGTATTGGCATTACAGTGGTTAACAGAAGGAGATTCAGTGCATCAGGTTGCGATGAAATTAGGCTATGACAGTGATAGCTCATTTATTGTGATGTTTAAGAAAATAATGCAGCTTTCTCCTCGAAATTATATGCAGCAAACTTAAGGTTTTATTCTCAAATAGAAGTAGTTTTAGCATTTTATCAAAATGAATTTATAACTTTATGAATTATTAAAAAGATTTGCATTGTCGCATTTTAGCTTGAAAAATTTAAATTGATTTGGGTAGACGATGTCTGACCTTGCGCTACTATATCTGTAGCGGTGCCTCTCCTTGTGTTATCACATTCTTGCGCTACAAACAAAGCAGTGCTTTGTTCTTGCTCAAGTGCTTTGTTCTTGCTCATTAAGCGCCATTATATAAAAATAGCCAGAATGATCTGACTATTTTTTGTGATTTCAAAGGGTTTTAAACTGCTTCATTTACCAATGGTGTTTCGACTGTAAAGTTTGGTGGCGTTAATACCGTTTTTCTTAATTCAGGTGAAAGCTCTGGATAATCAAGCGTGTAGTGTAGACCACGTGATTCTTTACGTTGCATGGCACAACGAACAATCATCTCTGAAACCATGACCAAATTACGCAGTTCAATCAAGTTCTTACTGACATGATAATCCTGATAATATTCAGTAATTTCTTTCTTCAACATTTCAATACGATGCAATGCACGTTGTAAACGTTTTGTGGTTCTTACAATCCCGACATAGTTCCACATGGTTTGGCGGAGCTCATCCCAATTTTGTAGGATCACAACATCTTCATCAGGATTGGTCGATTGTGAAGCATCCCATTCAGGCACGGTCGGTATATCAAAGTGAGGATTAAACTTTGCTTCTATATCCTTGGCAGCACTCATACCATATACAAAGCATTCAAGTAGTGAATTGCTGGCCATACGGTTAGCCCCATGTAACCCTGTATAGGACGTTTCACCAATTGCATATAAACCAGCTAAATCAGTTTGGCTATGCTCATCAACCACCACGCCGCCGCAAGTATAGTGTGCTGCTGGAACAACGGGGATCATATCCTTGGTGATATCAATACCGAGTTCTAATAAGCGCGCATATAAGGTCGGGAAATGTTCTTTAACAAATTCAGCCGGTTTATGACTGATGTCTAACCAGACATGACGGATGCCTAAGCGTTTAATTTCATAATCAATGGCGCGTGCAACAATATCTCGTGGAGCAAGTTCGGCACGTTCATCAAAGCGCAGCATAAAGCGTTCACCGTCAGGTAAACGTAAATACGCACCTTCACCACGCATTGCTTCCGTAATCAGAAATGAGCGTGCTTGAGGATGATATAAACAGGTTGGATGGAATTGATTAAATTCCATATTTGCGACACGACAGCCTGCGCGATATGCCATGGCAATACCATCGCCTGTGGCAATATCTGGATTTGATGTATATAAATAAGCTTTCATGGCACCACCACAAGCAAGGGCAGTGAATGGCGCTAAAAAGGTATGAACTTTTTCGTTGTTTTCATCAAGTGCGTAAAGACCCACCGCACGATTGGACTGTTGTTTATGTCCTAATTTATGTGTGGTGATTAAATCAATCGCAATGTAATTTTCAAAAATATGAATATTTTTCTTTTCTTGAGCACGTTGAACCAGTGTGGTCGAAATGGCTTTACCTGTGGCATCGGCTGAATGAATAATGCGACGTTGTGAATGTCCACCTTCACGGGTCAGATGTAATTGTTCATCTTCATCTAATGTAAACTGTACACCATGGTTGAGTAAGAAATCGACAGAAGGGCGACCACCTTCAACGGTATGTTTGACGGCATCAATCTCACATAACTGTGCGCCTGCAATCATAGTGTCATCAATATGCTGTTGAATGGAATCTGTTTCATCAAGTACAGCAGCAACACCACCTTGTGCAAAATATGTGCTTGCATCGGTTAAGGTTGATTTCGCTAAAACAGCAATATTAAAATGTTCAGGCAAAGATAAGGCTAAACTTAAGCCTGCACCGCCACTCCCCACAATAACCACGTCAAATTGATGAGTTGTACTTAAATTAGACATGTCCATCAGCTAATTTGAAAAATGTTTGCTAATAACACTCTTTTTTTTAACAAATTACAATAGTCACATGTGTCAGATTTTAGTATAAATAAGATATTCCAAGGCTTTTAATATAAAATTAAGTAAAGTCTTGTTTTATAAAAAAATGTAAACATATTTTTACGTAACGATATTAAATAATATGTTACAAACATTTTTAAGCAAATAATCATCAGATGCAGGTTCGTGAGAAATGAGTAATGGTCTAATACAAAAAGGAATGTATGCAGCAGTATTTACTGTCGCTGCGGCAACATCACAAGTTCAAGCTTCAACACCTGTGGATTTTTCTAACTTGGTTGAACAAGTCAGTCCAGCTGTTGTGAGTGTTAATGTTGTTAAAAAGTTATCTCAGGAAGAGTTGTTACAGCAACAAGTACCTGAAATTCTAAAGCGTTTCTTTGGTAATCAAATCATTATTCCACAACAACGCGCGCCACAAGAAAAGACTGCGTATGGTAGTGCATTCTTTATTAGTAAAGATGGTTATTTACTGACAAATCACCATGTGGTTGAAGATGCATCTAAAGTGACGATTATGTTGAATGATCGCCGTGAAATTGATGCAAAAGTGGTGGGCAGTGATGAACGTACAGATGTGGCTTTATTGAAAGTTGAGGGGAATAATTTCCCATCATTATCTGTGGGTAATGTAGATCAACTTAAAGTCGGGCAGCCTGTTCTTGCAATCGGTTCGCCATTTGGTTTTGATTATTCTGCATCAGCAGGGATTGTCAGTGCCAAGTCACGGAATATGATGGGTGAAACCTCTGTTCCATTTATCCAAACCGATGTGGCATTAAATCCGGGTAACTCAGGTGGTCCGCTATTTAACCAACAAGGTCAGGTTGTCGGTGTAAACTCTCGTATCTTTAGTGGTACGGGTGGTTATATGGGTCTCTCATTCTCTATTCCAATTGATGTAGCAATGGATGTTGCTGATCAGTTGAAAAAGAATGGTAAAGTAACTCGTTCTTATCTTGGTGTAATGCTGCAAGATATCGATCGAAACTTAGCGGAAGCATATAAACTAGATAAACCAGAAGGTTCGTTGATTACCCAAGTTGCGCCGAATTCACCTGCAGAAAAAGCGGGCTTTAGATCAGGCGATGTAATCTTAAAATATAATGGTTCGCCAATATCACGCACCTCTGAATTATTAAATTATTTGAATCGTACTCAACCTAATCAATCTGTTAAGCTCGAAGTTTTACGTGACGATAAACCAAAAGTAATTACAGCAACTTTAACTGTTGCACCAGATGATACCCCTGCAAAAGTTGACAATACCAACACTTCGGCTAAGCCAAATAAAGGGCCTATCATTGGTGTTGCGATTCGTGCTTTAACTGAACAAGAAAAGAATCGTTTAAATGTTAAAGGTGGTGTGTTTATTCAAGATGTGACCAGAGGCGGTTTAGCGGCACAGTCACGGATTTTACCTGGTGATGTGATCACCCAAGTAAATAACAAAAAAGTAAATACACCGAATGATTTTGTTGATGCTATTTCTGAGCTACAGAAAAATACGGTAGCGCGTGTAGCGATTGTTCGTGAAGGGCAACATGCTATGATTGGATTGCGTATCCAATAAATACATCTGATCAGAATCAGCCACTCAAAGAGTGGCTTTTTTATGTCAAACTTATACGGATGGTTGAAAAAGTGGAAAAGGAAAGAAGATATGAGTTCAGTATTTGATTTAAGAATCAAAGTAAAACCAGAGCATATAGATGTCTTAGGTCATGTAAACAATGTGGTTTATGTACAATGGATGCAGGATGTTGCATCTGCACATATCGAAACATTGGGTGTTGGACTCGATCAATATTTAGAAATGAAACATGCAATGGTTGCCGTAGAACATCATGTTCAGTATCGCAAAGCCGCAATGTTAGATGATGATGTTATTTTAAGAACTTGGTTATACGAGATCAACGCACTTTATTCTTTCCGTCAGTATGCTTTTTTTAATGCTAAAGATAACAGCTTACTCTTTACGGGCAATACCAAATGGGCATGTATAGAAATTGCTTCAGGGCGTCCGAAACGGATGTCACCGACGTTTATCCAAGCCTATCAACCCATTGATCCTGAAATAGATCCTTTTGATTTAAGTTCAATGATTTAAATTACTTGGATTTTTAGATGAAATGCAATAACACATAAAGAAAATCTTATATTTAGTGAAAGTGACCTCTCTGTTATACACGAGAGGTCGGTAGGTTTTATATCAATTCGACTCGTGGAAAGTCTACTGGCGTATCTAGTGCGATATTGATGTAGTTGGTGAATATATTCAAAGCCACATGCGCCATAATCTCAACGATTTGTTGGTCATTAAAACCTACATTGCGAAGTGTTGTGAAATCAGCGTCAGTCATCTGAGCTCGTTGATTGACCACCTTTAAAGCAAAAGTCAGCGCTGCTGCTGTTTTATCATCAGTTGCTTTTCCTATTTGCGCTTCAGCCATTTCAGCAGCGCTAGCGCCAGCATTTTGACCGAGTACAGTATGTGCAGCTAAGCAATATTCACAGCGGTTTAAATTGGCGATTGCAACAGCAATCTGTTCACCTAATTTTGCGCCAAGTGTACCTTTACCTAAAGCAGCAAAAGCGGACCACATGCTTTGTAACGCTGCTGGCGAATTTGCCACTGCCTTAAACATATTTGGAGTCGTACCAAAAGCTTGTTGAATTTGAGTTAATAAAGGCTGACTTGCTTGGGGTGCGAGTTGAGTGTCAAGGTTGATACGTGACATATTGATCTCCTTAAAAGGATCGTAGTGATAGTAGAAGTGCATCAAACTTTGATTATTATGTGTAAATTTTCTGTATGATTAGATACAATATGTTCATAAAATATATCAATTCGTTCAAATGAAAACTATTCACCCCATTGATCGCCTTTCAGGTCTGCTTGATCGTTTCCGTATGCAGGCAGAGTTGTACCATACTGGTGTGTTATGTGGCGTCAGCCATTTTGATGCTAGTGAAGGGTATGGCTATTTACATGTTTTACGTCAGGGACAACTGGAAGTTAGTCATCCAGCTATGGCGCATTTGCCAAGACGCATGCGTTTTGATGAACCAACGCTACTTTTTTATCCTGGGCCAATTACACATCATTTTCATAACCCGCCCAGAGAAGGCGCTGATTTTACCTGCGCGCGGTTGATACTGGATGGTGGGCAACAGAATCCACTGGTAAGGGCATTACCTGCCGTAATTGCACTTCCTCTAGCGCGTGTACAAGGATTGGATCAGGCGCTTGCACTATTATTTGCTGAAACCGACCATGCTCGTTGTGGGCAACGATTATTAGCGAATCGCTTATTTGAAGTGGTGGTGCTTCAACTATTACGTTGGCTATTAGATCATCCTCATGAAGCAGGGGTAAGCACTGGGCTTATTATTGGCCTTTCAGATCCACGTTTGGCGCGTGCGCTGGTGGGAATACATGAATGTCCGGGTGAATCGTGGACACTAGAGCGCATGGCTGAACTGGCATGTATGTCTAGAACAGCTTTTGCTAATACCTTCCGTGATGTGATGGGACAGACACCAGCCGAATATTTAACAGACTGGCGTATTGCTTTGGCTCAAAGTAGATTGCGTGAAGGGCATTCAATTAAAATATTGGCTGAAGAACTGGGTTATGCTAATCCATCAGCATTATCTCGCGCATTTTCAGTCAGAGTAGGCATGTCTCCCCGAGAATGGTTGACCAGCCATCCTGTCTAATGCTTAGTGTAATGATTTTTGACTTAACTTAAACACTTCACCGATTGGAAAATTGAGCAGGGGAATCAACCATTACGGCTTCAGCACCTAACTGTTTTGCTATCCGATAGTCTGCTTCAGAATTGATACCGAACAGCACAATACGATTTGCTGCTTGTGTCCTAAAGCAGTTCATAATTTCCTTATCCCAAACAAACTCTGCTTTTGAACGGCCTTCACCTAAGGTATAGGTTTCTACAACCTCAACCTGCCGTCTTAACTCCAAGCCGTGCCACCCAATTGGTTCCAGAGCAGCCTGACAATTATGGTTTAACGCGACACGAGCTAAAATATCCCGAGTATCATCTCTTGCAACAAAATACGGAAGTTGACCGACCTGTTTGACGGCATCTGTATAACGGCGTTCAGTAGAGTAGAGCCTTACTCGTTTAAGTGAGTTGCTGGAAACGAGTACACGTTTAATAGCCGTAGCAATTTGCACCGGATCTGCATCAGGCGATTTAATATCAATATAAAAAGTGGTTCGAGGAAATTGAGTAAGCACCTGTTGAAGTGTTGGGATACGGATTCCTTTACCTCTCCATGGGTAAATTGTTTGTTGTCCTGTATTGCGGGCGACATTCCATCCTGCATCCAAGCCCTGTAATTGTTTTACAGTATATGCAGAGACCAAACCTTGGCCATTACTTAAAGCATTCAGATTATTAGGACGATAGAGTACAGGAACACCATCATTGCTTAACTGTACGCTGATCCAGATCACATCTGCGTAATTCCTTAGAGCGAGATCAATTGCATAGGCTGTGTTCTCAGGTGCATCTGCCGTTCCACCGCGATGCGCAACAATTAGTGGTGATTGACCCGTTTGATTTGAGTAAGGTGCTGCATTTAATGCCATGCTATGTAATCCATGAGCGAATATGCATATCAACATGATGTTTTTAAACACGCTATTTTTCATAATAATATTGCAACCTATGGATTAAAATTTATAGCTATATTGGAGTCTTATGCCGTTTTCACTATATTTTTAGCTTAAATTGTCGTCATTTATAAAATGTGACTATTTATAGTGAATAAATTAAACTAATGATTTTGTTTAACTTAAATAAATTTTTCTGTTCAATCATTAGCTTAAGATCCATAACTGAAAAGAAGATTAGATTTTTATTATTTGTCCTGTGACAAAATAATTAAAACAACAGAACAATATCATGGCATGTCAAATAATTAAATATTCATTAGGGATTTTTGAAAGTTAAATGGTTTTTTAATGCGTAATCTTACATATCATTGACTGACCATCATTATTTCGCATTGATAAAATCCTGTTAAATATACATACGCAGATCAACAAATATTTATTTTAAAAACAGAAGATTAGAGTAGAGGTTATGGATTAGATGCCGTGGATATTATGAGCAATTTTTAGCGATTTCGTGATTAAACTCGTTTCCAACTGGATACCACATATTTGTATAAGTCTGCTGTCATCCCATTCATATTGGATCATGCTTTGCGCATACTGAGATAGATTAACGTAGACAGTGGCGACAAGGATGATGGCTTGAATGGATTTATTAACTTATGAATTTTATTATTAATTTGATGAAATTTTTCATGTAGTTAAATACGCATTGTTTCGTTAAACAGTATCTAGAATCTAGTAATTTTTTGAATTAATGAAGTGGTAATCTATGAAAAGTTTAACCAAGAATGTTTTGATCATCGGTGGAAAAGGCAAAAATGGACGACGCGTCGCAGAGAAATTAAAGTCGCATAAATTTAATCCAATTGTTACTACTCGTACCATCAATGAGCATGTAGAAAATGAACGGTATTTTGATTGGAATGACAGCAGTACATTTGGTCCAGCACTGAAGAATATTGAAATTGTTTATATTGTTCATCCAGATACTTCAATGTTAGGAGCAGATCAACAACTTGAAGGATTAATCACAGAAATGATGAATCAGTCGGTTTCCAAGGCTGTATTATTATCAGGCAGAGGTCAGGCATCTGTTGAGAAGTGTGAAAAAATTTTAATGCAGTCCCAACTTGATTGGACTGTCATTCGTTCAGCATGGTTTAACCAAAATTTCAGTGAAGGTCATTTTCTACATGGCATAAGATCTGGCGAAGTGACATTTATGGCAGATACTGTAAAAGAGCCATTCGTTGACTTAGAAGATTTGTCAGACGTGGTGGTTGAATGTCTGACTAATAATGCACATAACGGCAAAATTTATGAAGTCACAGGCTCAGAGTTATTGACTTTCGCTGAAGCGGTGAATGCTATCGGAGTAAAGCTTAAGCGAAATATACAGTATCAATACCTTAATCAAGAAGCATATAGACAATATTTAAAGAATGCAGGACTGGATGAATTTATTGCAGCGCATATGACGCAGGCATTTTCTGAAATTCTCGATGGGCGAAATGAAAATATTGGCAAGGGAGTTACTCAGGTTCTGGGGCGCGATCCGATTAAATTCACTGATTTTGTAAAATCAAATAAATTCTAGTTTTATAATTTATAAGGTAGCAAAGTGATGTCTTTAGAATTATCAGTTTCACAGAAATATTTAACCAAATTGGGCGTAGAAGATAAGTATTTAGCTACGCTTGAGAATCTAAAAAAGTTGTTATTTCTACATGTAACCAGCATCCCGTTTGGAAATATTTCTTCTTTTCTTGGTGATAACGTGTCTATGGAATTATCACAGATCTCAGACAAGTTACTCGATCAAGGAAGAGAGGGCTATTGTTTGGAACAGAGTACGCTGACTAGAACAGTATTAAATGAACTGGGATATGAGGCTTTCAATCTTTTGGGGCGCGTATATTATCAATCTCAACCTATAGAAGCTCCGATTCGTACTCATTTGGTGACTGTGGTAAAACTGGTGGATAAATTATATTTATTTGATCCCAGTTTTGGTGGAACGACTCCGACTGCCGTCCTTTCACTGGATAAGCTCGGGGAAATTCAGAATACACCGCATGAAGCTTTCCGTTTTATTGATGTAAAAGACAGTGGTGTTGCTGAAAGTGCCCTGACGGGTGTGAAGATTATGCTTCAAGCTTATATACGTGATGAGTGGGTCAATATTTATGCACTTGATCCAGAACAGAAAGTCTCGGAGTCGGATGCTGTGATTGCCAATTGGTATATTGCAACATCACCAGATTCTATATTTACTCAACATTTGATGCTTGCTGCAGTTACTCGAGATGAACGAATAAACTTAAGTGGAACGACTGTAAAGATCCATGGTAAAAATCATTCAATAAAAAAAGAGCTCACAAGCGAAGATGAATTTCGCGAATATCTTGAGAAGTATTTTAAAATTAATACGCAACAACTGAATGTGGCTTTCATATTTAAAAAAATAATCAATCCTGCCGAGTGAAAGATGCGCTTCTAAGAACAACAAGCAACGCTTGCAAGCTGTTAAATAGACCTGAATGAATCATCGCAAATAGGCTTAAGTAAGATTCACGATAATCATCAGGTTGCAGCTTGCGCATATTTTCAGCATAGTATGTCAGTGGAATATCATCCTTGGAATTAATATTCAATACATGAATAAATAAGAAATCTCAGAGAAAATCTCAAGAATGAATGGAGGAAACTTTGGGTCTAAAGCTACGAAAAAACCGTGCGCCTTCGCCAAATAATGTCTGTCCCTTGAGTAAGAGTATGGCACTGCTACGGGGCGCTTGGACTGCAGAAATCATCTGGTGTTTAAGTGCTGGACCACGTCGATTTGGAGAGTTAAGAGCTGACTTGCCATCAATTACCGCAAAAGTATTAACAGAACGTCTACGTCATTTGGAAAGTAAAGGAATTATACAACGTCTGCCAATCCCGACATCGCCGCCCTCTGTAGAATACAAATTAACAGTTATTGGTGCAAAATTCCTACCCGCTATTCACGCAATCGCCAAAGTTGGTGATGAACTCAAATTTGGCATGCCAGATTCCGAAACAGACTTAAATGAATAAAAAGCTAACTATTAAAATACTTTGATTTAACAATATTTTGCACAATACATTGTTAATAAGCGCGGTTGTGTTTTATTCCTGTGTAGGATTGTTTTTAAAGGATTCTCTAAACTCAGAAGGTGAGTAGTTAAATGTTTGGGAGAATACTCGGCTGAATGCAGCTTGAGAGGAATAGCCAACAAGCTCAGCAATATGAAAAATACTTTTTTGCGTGGTTAATAGTAATTCACTGGCTAATCGCATTCTCAGCGATTTTAAATAGTGTATTGGGGTGGTCCCGACAGATTCTGTAAATTTCTTGTAAAAGCTTGATTTAGAATAATTGGTAGATTTTGCGAGTTCTTCAACAGTCCAGTCAAAATGTGGGTGATTATGCATTAAAGACATGGCTTTACTGATCATCGGTTCCTGTAATGCTGAAATCCAGCTTTTATGATTGGGTTCAACAGTGCTAAGCCAGCACCGAATTGACCAGATAAATAATAGATCAATAATTCTGGTCAGCATAATCTGACTGCCTATCGAAGGTGCTTTAAGTTCCTGTTGAATTGCATGAACAGTGATTGGAACCCATTCTGCAATAATATTTGTGGCTTTACAGGTAAAAGGGACATGAATAAAAGCAGGTAACCCCTCGGCAATGGCTGAGCCATAAATACCTGAAAAATCGATTGTACAGGTGATGATTTTAGCATCCTGAAATGCATCTGTATTCAAGCTTATACTGTGAAAGTTACCAGGTAAAACCACAACTATGTCGCAATGTTTCAATTCCAGATGATGTTCCAGATGATCCATTGTTAAAAGGCATTTTTCTTTCTGAATAATATGTATATAGCCATGATTTGGAGAAAATTCTAGTATTTCTCCAGACAAAAGAGTTGAAATACTATGGATTTTGCCTGCTATACCTGATAACCGATAGATATCAAAAAAAGTATCTGAAAACGAACTAAGCATATTTTTGGAATTCCGAGAAAAATACTGTTTCTGCAAAAACTTTGCATTCTTGGTGATTGTTAGCCGGTAATTTATGCCTAATAATCATTGCAGGAAGCTTTGACTGACCAAAAGTATCAATTATTAATTCGCTCTTAATAGTTATGCCATGAAACTTCTTGAAAAGCTAGATCACTTGAATATGAACATAATAATTTTCTGGAGTAGCAAATGAGTTTAAAACCAACGGTTATATTGGTACATGGTTTTTGGGGAGGCGCAGCGCACTGGAATAAAGTTATTCTAGAATTGGCAGCTAGAGGATATTCGTCTCTGCATGCTGTTGAGATTCCGCTGACCTCACTGGCTGATGATGTAGAACGTACAAAAAAAATGATTAAACAAATAGATGGTGATGTTTTGTTGGTTGGTCATTCCTATGGCGGTGCTGTCATCACAGAAGCTGGAAATTTACCCAATGTTGTAGGTCTGGTTTATATTGCTGCATTTGCACCTGATTCAGGTGAAAGCCCAGGGGCGATTACCCAACAAAACTTACCTGAAGCGGCGCCAAATTTAGCACCAGACAGTGATGGTTATCTCTGGTTAAAAGCTGATAAATTTCATGAAAGCTTTTGTCAAGATTTGACTGCGGATGAAGGTTTGGTCA
Source organism: Acinetobacter sp. CE-15 (assembly GCF_051059255.1). Classification (NCBI taxonomy): domain Bacteria; kingdom Pseudomonadati; phylum Pseudomonadota; class Gammaproteobacteria; order Moraxellales; family Moraxellaceae; genus Acinetobacter; species Acinetobacter sp. CE-15. The sequence goes on from NZ_CP192737.1 coordinate 1,398,030, forward strand.
TGGCAGTAACCCAAAAGGCACCGTTGGCTAGTACGTTTGGTGATGTGATTACTTCACCAGCATGGAAAACTAAACCATCTTGGTATCAGATCTCTATAGATGATCGAATGATTAATCCTGAGAATCAAAATATGATGTCAGCACGAATGTCAGCTAAAAAAATAATTTCGCTGAATGCCAGTCATGCATCTTTAGCATCAAAACCTGTTGAAGTAACAGAACTTATTGATGAAGCAGCTACTTTTCTAGCTGGTTAAAGATTTTCTAAGTATTAGAAAATCTGAGGTTGTGAAAAACATAATAAAATATTGAAAAGAGATATAACATGGATGTTATAAACCGATATAGAAAATTTCTATTACTGGGTTCGGTCGTATTATTTCTTGTCGGAATAGTATGGTATCTAAAGCCAGAAACTCATGCTGTCAGTGACGTATCAAGTTCAAATTCAACAATACAAAATCAGCAGTCCGTGGATACTGTTGCGTCAGTTTCTGATACAAATCAACAAGTATTAAAGTTTCATGGTGTTATGCCTGAGTTGGCACCATCACTGCGGGGGACAGAGGTGAACTGCCCTTTACAGGTTGATACGAAAGGGCAATTGGTTTTGTCGCGTGGAATTCGCGACTGTTTCGATTATTTTCTTTCAAGTATTGGTGAAAAAACTGAAAGCAGTATTGTTGTTGATATTCGTCAATACCTTGCTGGTCTTCTACCAACGACTGCTCAACCATATTCTTATCAATTACTTGATAAGTATATGGATTATCTGCATCAGCGTGAAAAGCTACCTGCAGCTCAGACCAACAGTGCAAAGGACTTTAAAACAGTAGCTTCAGCTATAGTTAAGCTGCGTAGACAGATTTTTACGCCACAGGAAGCAGATGTATTTTTTGCCCAAGAAGAAAGCTATGACCAGTACGCAATTGCACAATACGCGATCAATAATGATAAACGCTTAAGCACAAATCAGAAGGCAGAGAAAAGTGCAGCATTGCTGAATGAACAGCCAGAAGAACTGAAAGCAAGTATGCAGCCGATTTTACAATACAACCAATTACAGGAATTGACCACTGAGATTAATCAACGTGGAGGTTCAGCAAGTGAGCTGTACGAGATGCGTAAAAAATTAGTCGGTGCGGCAGCAGCAGATCGCCTCACTCAGGTTGATTTACAGGAAAGCCAGTGGCAAAAAAGAGTAGATAGCTATCTTGCAGCGAGAGCACAAATTACAGCGAATCAGCAAGATGCGACTCAACAACAGGCTGCAATAAATGAATTACGTAATAAATCTTTTAGCAGCCCAGAAGAACGAATTCGTGCACAGACTTTTGAACAGATGCAGGCTAATTCGAATAAAAAAAGTCGCTGAATAGGCAATATGGAAATTATCAATAACAGAAATATAGCATTGAGAATTAAACAAGGAGATTTTCAGGGAAATATTTTGAAGTATCAAGAAATCAATGTAATACAAAAATAATGTTCAAATATATGGAGTCTTGAACAATGAAAAAAGCAATCCCGGCCTTGGTATTTGGGGCCATCATATTCACATCGGTTAACAGCTCAGCAATTGTAACTACAAGTTATCAAAATTGCGGTATCAAAAACGATCAAGCGGGTTGTAGCAAAACATCTGCAACGGATTGGGGACTGTTCTCTAAAAAAACAGATTATGCCAAAACTAAGTATCCCTTGATATTTGCACATGGTTTATTTGGTTTTTCTCAGATTGGACCGATCAATTACTGGCATGGTATTCCTCAGGATTTAAGTCGCCAAGGCGCTGATGTATATGTAACTAACACATCTGCTGCTAACTCTGATGCAGTACGTGGTGAACAATTACTTAAACAAGTTCTCACGATTCAGGCTTTAACAGGTGCAGAAAAAGTTAACCTGATTGGTCATAGCCAAGGTGTGCAAACTGTTCGCTATGTTGCTGGGGTTCGTCCTGATTTAGTTGCATCCGTAACAGGTATTGCGGGTTCAAATAAAGGGAGTCCTGTTGCAGATTTGGTGGAAACATTTATACGTAAACCAGCCAGTGTAATAGGCTTTGATAAAACTATCGGAGCTGTAATCAATATGTTTACAGGTATAGAAAGTTTTCTGGGGGGGACTTCTAGCAATGGTGGTGCATATGATCAAGATGTTTTAAGTGCACTTGCAGGTTTGACCAAGGCTGGAGCTGGTGAGTTTAATGCCACTTTCCCGCAAGGTATTCCAGTGACTGAGTGTGGTTCAGGAGCAGCTACAGTAAATGGTGTGAATTATTATTCATGGTCAGGTAAAGGCGGACTCACAAATTTATTAGATCCTACAGCTTACGGGTTGCTTGCGGGTGAAGCATTTATCAAATTGAGCACTGGTAGTGATAGTGACGGTTTGGTACCAATATGTTCATCTCATTTGGGCAATGTCATTCGCGATAATTATCCACAGAACCATTTGGATGAAGTTAATCAGATTGTCGGACTTGTTGGCTCTGGTGCTGGTGCAGATCCAGTTCCGTTATATAGTCAGCATGCTAATCGTTTAAAATTGGCAGGTTTCTGATTTTTAAATTCAATGTTTTTTCATGAAGGAAAGTAGGAAATTAGTTTTCTACTTTTCCTCAGTTTAAGATCGTTAGCAAAAATAATGGATGAAAAGCATAAATTTTAGAGTGTCATTATTTTAGTTAAGATAAATGATAAATCATTGAATAGGTCCATCGCTTTTTGTTCATCTAATTCAGAAGTGGTGATACGTATAGCTTTAATATCTTGGCCTAATGAAAACTCTTTTCCAAGTCTGACTTTCCATCCCATTAGCGCGAGTTGATAGGCTATTTCCTGAGCTTGCGCATGTTCGATCCATAGATTTAAACCATCACAATAACTTATATCTAGAAGCTTTTGATCCAATAATTTTTTAACGATTTCTTGATTTTTTGTCTGATATTGTATTTTTGCTTTATTCATTAATTGATGAACTTTTTCCGATGTCATAAGCGAAAAAATCATCTTTTGTAAGATATGACTCACCCAGGTACAGTTTGGATTCAGTTTCATCCTTAGTCTAGTCGCAGTCTGAGGATCACAATTGATAAATGCAAATCTAAAGTCCGGACCTAAAAATTTTGATACAGATCTTATCACCGCCCAATGTCGGGTAGATTCAGGCACAATGTGATAATAAGGTGTTGTGGCAAGTAATGAAAAGTGATCATCAATGATAATGAGTACATCAGGGTATTCAGCAAATAACTGATGTAATTCTTGTGCCGTTTTAGCATCAAGACTATAACTGGTCGGATTCTGCGCTCTTGGTGTAATGACAATTGCTTTGGCTTTTTGCTCTAGTGCTTTTCTTATACTGTGAATATCATAACCTTGTGCTGTGACTGGGAAAAACACCATATTAAAGCGATTCACCTGTAAAGTATGAATACTGGTAATGAAACCTGGTTGCTCAATCGCAATACTGTCAGATTGGATTAAATGTGCATTGAGAATTCTTTCAATTGCATCTACAGCACCATGGGTAAATTCAATTTCAGAATTTTGATTATTTACATCAGCAAAAATTTCATTTCGTGCAAACGCTTCAAGCACTGAAAGCTTGGTACTGTCACCATATAAATACGAAGTATTAAAATTAAAGTTGATTTCATTTAATTGAGGTAAAAAATTCTGACATGGATTTCCATGCGCGAGGTCAAAAAATGTTTGATTGGTTTTTTGAAGATTTTCAAAACGATTAATTTGTGGATTTTTGCGAACTTGAGTGCCTGCACGCCCTTTGGATACAACAATCCCCATTAAGGCTAAATCTTTATAGGCGGCAGCAACTGTATTACGATTGACTTCCAGCTCAGTGGCCAAAGCGCGAATATTGGGTAATAATTCCCCCTCCTTCAAAATCCCATTCTGAATAAGTTCTCGAATACTATTTTGAATGTCCTGAGATGTTTTACCTTTAATTTCAGCCATATAGATCCAATCATTTACTTTCAAACCCGATCAAGTTATTTAACCAGTCTTCAAGTACAAGTTTTGCTTTGTCTGCCAGTATATTGCCATAATATTGATTCTCAAGTCTTAAATCCAAAATATCTATCTTATGTTGCTTTAATTCATCAGTATGACCGATGAGCCATCTTTCAAATTGTTTAGGATCTGCTTCAGCATGGAACTGTAATGCTATAATATTATTTCCTACACTAAATGCTTGATTTGGATAATAAATTGAACTAGCCAAGTGTGTGCCAATGCTAGGTAAATCAAAGGTATCACCATGCCAATGTAAAACGTGTATACCTTCAAGAAACCTTAAAGGTGATGCAAATGCCTGAGCACTCAAGGATAAACGCCCCCATCTTATTTCTTTGATGTGACCGGGATATACTCTTGCACCTAAAGCAGTGGCAATCAGTTGAGCACCCAAACAAATACCAAAAGTTGCATAATTGGTTATTAATCGTTGCTTCAATCCCACGATGATTTCTTTGAGATAAGGATAGGTAATGATGTCATATGCACTGATTGGCCCGCCAAGAATGATAAGCGGGTCCTTTTCTTGTAAGATAGCACTTAGATCATCTACACCTGCTTGAAAAACGCAAATGTCATAGCCCATCTGTTTTAGTACGGGAGTAAAGCTTCCTGTATCCTCAAAACTTAAAAATTGGATCACATTAATAACTTGGTGTTTTATCATGTTCATGTTTGTCTCTCGGTAAAATAAGTGTGGGTCAGCGCTATAAATCAAACTGAATTGGATGACTCTTCATTCTGCTGAAAAACTGAATCTGCAGTTGTATTTTGATAAGAGTATTGAGAGGATAACGTTCTCATCTGACCATTTTGATAGATCAGAACACGCATATCTTCAGTCACTTGTACAAACTCAACTTCAATAGGATCAATTGCTGTCATTGTTGCGATGAGTTGTTGAATGGAATTTTGTGAAGCAAGATGATTGGGTGTAAAAGTACCGAGTAACTTTTTTTCTCGATATATATTGATCTGATAATGAGTTTTCATCGTGATGCTCTATTCAGTAGGCCAGTAATAACTGTCTGGTTTGGAACGTGCACCAAAAATTGCTTGTCCAATCCTGATATCTGTTGCACCTTCAGCGATCGCAAGTTCAAAATCACCAGACATACCCATTGAAAGCCGTTGTATCTCTGGATGTTTTTTTGAAATTTGATCTCTTAGTGCTCTTAAAAGCTGAAAACACTGCCTGACTTCAGTAGGGACATGGCTATGTATTGCCAAAGTCATCAATCCAACGATTTTTATGTAGGTTAATGGCTGACATTGTTCGATGAAATGTTCTAGTTTATTAGGCTGAATGCCATATTTACTGCTTTCGCCTGATGTATTGACTTGGACAAAGACAGACATAATTCGCTTTTCTTTTTCTAAGGCGCTATTCAGTTTGTTAGCAAGTTCGACGCGATCTAAGGCATGGAATTCACTGATAAATTGGGCTACATATTTCACTTTATTGCGCTGTAGATGCCCAATCAGCACCCATTTTAAATTGCTAAGTTGTTTTAGTTCCTCATATTTACTCTTGGCTTCAAGAACTTTATTTTCCCCGACACAGTCATATCCTAGCGCGTGAATTGCTTGGACATGTTCTGCTGAAAATGTCTTACTGACAGGCAATAATCTGATTTCAGAAGGATCTCGATTCACCTTGTGGCAGGCTTTCTCAATCGTTAATTTAATTTCACTCAGTCTGTCTGAAATAATTTCTTTGAACACAATATTGACCTATGACAAAATTATTTATTGTATAGAACAATATCATGGGCGTGTTCAATAAACAAATGCTTAAAGAACACCTCAACTCAGAGAATTTCTTTTGCTACCTGAGCAAGAACAAAGCACTGCTTTGTTTGCAGCGCAAGGCGCAGCGGGGACTAGCGTATTTTTTTCCGCTACATGTTACCTGACGAATTGTTAACAGACCCTAGTGGATTTGATCGTAACAACATGCATCTCAGGACTCATTTACACGATTACTGAATAATGTATCGTTCAGCAACAAATTCACTTCGTTAGGACCTGACTTTATTGAGTCAAACCAAATAATATTTTGTGTGCCAAGCTGTCCTGAGTTGGATCCATCACCTGTACCTTCTCAGCTACTTTATATGCACGCTGAATAGCAGGGCGTTCACAGATTGTTTCAAACCAAGATTTAATATGAGGGAAATTAGCAAGCTTTATGCCATGTTCTTCATGGTGAACGATCCAAGGATATGCTGCCATATCGGCAATTGAGTAATCTTGACCTGTAATGAAAGTACGTCCGTCGAGATGAGTATTCAACACTTTATAGAGGCGTCGGGTTTCATTGACATAACGTTCGATTGCATAAGGAATTTTTTCAGGTGCATACTTTGCAAAATGTTGATTCTGACCTAACATTGGACCAAGCCCACCGACTTGCCAATATAGCCATTCCAATGCCATGATTCGTGCTCTGGGTTTACTGGAGAGAAATAATCCGCTCTTTTGAGCCAGGTATTGAAGAATTGCGCCAGACTCAAACACACTCAAAGGTTCGCCACCATCGTCTGGACTATCATCAATGATTGCTGGAATACGGTTATTGGGTGAAATAGCAAGGAAGGCTGATTTTAACTGATCCCCCCGACCGATATTCACAGGTGTTACATCATATTTAAGACCTGCTTCCTCAAGAAAAATAGTGATCTTATGGCCATTTGGCGTTGGCCAGTAATGTAGGTGGATCATAGGATGATGCCTTAATAAGGTTTTGAGTGAAAATAAACTGATTTAAATTATGATCAGAGTGATAACAGCTTCACTTAGCACTGGCTGTATAACCCTGATCTTTTGAGTGGTGGTTATAAGTCGATAACCGTCACGCCATCATTACCATTGAGTCCCAGTACCATACTCTCAGCAAATTGAGGCTCTTTAAGTATTGAAATCACATGATCACCAAAAGCTCTCGGTGGCATAGGTGCCCCAAAGCGGGAGACAAATTCTTCAGGTGTAATTCCCATGGTTGCTGCATAAGCACCTGCTGCTGAGTCGCCAACTCCCGTACCAAGAACCATTAGCCGTGGAACGATGGCCTGAAACTGAATACCAAGATTTTTATCTTGCGCAAACAAATTGGCATATTTGGTCATGAACCAAAGCGCACGTTTAGAACTGGCGTAGCCACCCGTCATTTGAGAACCAGACTCAGCGGCACCACTAGATCCCACTAAAACTCGGCTGCCTGGATCAAGTGGTGTTTTTAATACCGCTTGAAACCAGAAAAAGGCTGCTTTGACATCGGTTTCCCAATTGATAGAGAATTCTTCCCAAGTTAATTCGTCCAAAAGCCCCATACGAGGCGCTGCTCCAGCATTTAACACAAGTACATCTGGACGAATGTCTGCAATGATACGGTGTGCCGCAGCTTCATCCGTAATATCCGCGGAAATGGTATAAACACCTAGCCGTTCAGCGGCTGCATCAAGATCTTTTACATTACGTGCAACCACAGTTACTTTTGCACCTTGATCAACCAGTGCTTCAACTAGACCTAAACCGAGACCACGACTACCACCAGTGACCACGACTTTTTTGTCTTTCAGATTCATGACGATTTCTCTAATGTCTAATAAAGTGATGTACTACTAAAACGATTGAAGCCTTGGAAAAGAGTCAAAAAGCCTCTAAATTATTTTAATTTGATCTAGCGACGTACTTTCGACTCGACTTTTTATATTCGTTGATGGGTCGCTGATCAGTCTGATCATGTGGATGTGTATTGATAACTTGCGATGATGAGGCAGGTGTGGAATCGAAAGATAGTTGACGTGATTTTTTTGGCAGGACATGATTTTTATCATCTACGCTTAAATGTGTTGAATCACTTTAAATCATCATCTATAGCCGAAAAGGCAGGATAATGTAGTGGCTACTTGGCCATACTAGGCAAAATTACAACATCGATTAGAAGGGAATATGGGGGTAGGAAAAATTTGAGCAAGATAGACAAATAAAACAAAGCTCTCAATGGAGAGCTTATCTGTAAAAAAACCATGTAATTGTATGAGTGACATTACTCAATTTTGAGATGTGCTATTTTTAAACAACAAAAATGTATGATTTTAATTTCATACGCTCAGCCGCAGTGTTAAGTAAATATGGTGCAATGAAGCGATGCGGAACTGTCATCATTTTCAAGGTGGGTGTTGAGAACCATTTATGACCGCGGCTAAAGAAAGAAGAGAAGATCACCTGAGATTCGATCAGGTTGATGACCATACATATTTGAATATCAACTGAATCAGAGTGAACAACCATCATGATTAAATCTTCTTGCTTGATCATTGTTGCTGATTCTAGTGATTGCCAGTGTGATTCAGATTTAGATTTAAATCCCAACGTATTCCATGACTGACTAACGATCTGATTGATTGCTGGAGGAGCATTGGCAAAAATTTCATATGCCCATTTTTCAGCACTGTACTTTTTAGTCATCATGGGAGTTGGGATATCAATGCTAAAAGCATCTTCATAGCCAATATTTTCTAAAGGACATACTTCACGTGCTAGATCTGGAATACGGATTGCTTGTGCTTTCATGGCATTCTCCTTAAGGTATTTGGCTCATCAACAATAGCTATATGCTCAACGGCTAAAGGGTTTTAGTATGATGATGAGCCTAATTGTTTATTTATTTGGGGTTAATATCAGCTCTGCATCAGCGGCAACATATCGCACATAGCGGTAATCTCGAATAAAGCTAATTTTGCCTTCTTGCCATTCCAGCCACATGATATAACTTGGTTTGATGTCTATACGGTTTTCAAAGACAGCAATGACCTCACGATCTCCAAGCCATGCGGGAACAAGCCAGATGTGGTCAATTTTTGCGTAGGCACCAAAGAACATGGAGACATCGGCAGCGCCAACACGGATAGGATGAGTAGACTGACTGAGTTTGACATCATCAGAAAGTAATGCTTTTAGCCCATCCCAGTCGCGGAGGTTAAACAGCTTTACATAGTTTGCTACTGCATCAGATGTTGGTCGGGCAATGTGTGGTTCCTCAGTGGTTATGTTGATTTCGCGCAGTCGAGCACGTCCACGGGAAAGATGGGCTTTTACTGAGTCTACTGAGAGATTCAGTAGGGTAGCAATGTCTACAAGAGGCTCATCAAGAACGTCTTTAAGAATGATGACACTGCGCTGAAGTACTGGGAGTTGCATAAATCGTGAAACTGCCATTTTAATTGTTTCCTCGTGCATCAGCATCTCCATCGGATCAGAGGTATTTATATCTTCAATATCGTCAGTAACACTATCTACAGCTTCTGTTATTCGAATGGCTCGACTTCGAAGTAAGTCAAGTGCTCGGTTATGTGCTACGCGGAATAACCAGGCACGTAACATCTGAAAATCTTGTATTTTGTCAATCACAAGCAATGCCCGAGCAAGCGTATCCTGAACGACATCTTCACCTTCAATGACAGAGCCCATCAGTCGCGAACAGTAGCGATGCAGTTCAGGGCGAAGCTGTTCTGCCAGATTAATCAGTTGGGTCTGTTGCATGTGAGGCTTAGGATCATGGTCTTTATTCAAATTGTCTCACCATTCAATCATGGTCACAGCGGTATGGCCGTTGCAACCTAAAAGGATAATATTCATATCAATGACCTGACTGTTTTGTCATTTTGCGGTCACTGTAATTTGTTGTTGAACAAAGATTTCTATTGAGCATGAATCAAGTGCTTTAGATCCGCCAATAAGGTTAATTTCTATCTGCACAGCACCACGTTAATGTTTTTGTTTAGATAAGCTATTACTAAAACGATTGAGGAATATAAAAAGAGTCAAAAAGTTGTAAATAATTTTAATTTTGTTTGAAGCTGCTGCAATTATTTTATGTGTTTTATTGATATTTTGCAGGATCATTCTTTTTTATCATGAGATTTAATCAGTTATTTTTTTATAGTCTGGCTCAAACTTTTTATGAGTCCGATCTAGTTTTTATTAAAAAGACGATTATAGATTTTACGGACAGAAAGAACATCGCTTATTTCTGCATTAGCGTATTATTCGTCAGCATCTGGAAGTATAAGTACCAAGAAAAAGTGCTTGGTTCTGCTTGTTCTTGTGAGTCACCAGATTAAAAGCATGGATTGGCGCAGTTGATAAAACAATACACAGCAGGTCTTATTTTTATATGTAATTACTATATTTTTGACCCTGTTCTGCTTATACTGTGCAGCAATTAAGATATTTCATTTTTTGCACGTCATAAGTACTTTTGATATTGAGTACATGATTGTGTACATATTTTTAGAGTAGTGTATGGCAGTAGCTAAGAAATCCGTTAATATCAACAATATACGTAATTTTTCGATTATCGCTCATATCGACCACGGCAAGTCGACACTTGCAGACCGTTTCATTCAAATGTGTGGTGGATTGCAAGACCGTGAAATGCAGGCTCAAGTCCTAGACTCTATGGAGCTTGAGCGTGAACGTGGGATTACCATTAAAGCGGCTTCTGTAACCTTGTACTATACCCATCCAAATGGGCAAGAGTATCAATTAAACTTTATTGATACACCAGGGCACGTGGATTTCTCTTATGAAGTATCGCGTTCTCTTGCTGCCTGTGAAGGTGCATTGTTGGTTGTCGATGCTGCACAAGGGGTTGAGGCGCAATCTGTTGCAAACTGCTATACCGCAATTGAGCAGGGCCTAGAAGTACTACCTGTCCTGAATAAAATCGATTTGCCACAAGCAGAACCTGAACGTGTTATTCATGAAATCGAAGAAATTATCGGTATTGAAGCAACACATGCACCAACATGTTCGGCAAAAACAGGTCTAGGTGTAGAGTCTGTTTTAGAGACATTGGTTGACATTATTCCAGCACCGCAGGGTGACCGTGACGCACCTTTACAAGCCTTAATTATTGACTCTTGGTTTGACAACTATTTAGGTGTTGTATCACTTGTTCGTATCAAACAAGGTCGTGTGCGTAAAGGCGATAAAATGTTGATGAAATCAACAGGTCAATCGCACATCATCACTTCTGTTGGTATTTTTAATCCAAAACATACCGATACAGGTATTTTAGAAGCGGGTGAAGTTGGCTTTATCATTGCAGGGATCAAAGACATTTTTGGTGCGCCAGTTGGTGATACGATTACCTTGGCAACCACACCTGATGTTGCAACATTACCGGGTTTTAAAAAGGTAAAACCGCAGGTTTATGCGGGTTTATTCCCAATTGATGCCAGTGATTTTGAACCATTCCGTGAAGCGCTACATAAGTTACAAATTAACGATTCTGCGTTGTTCTTTGAACCTGAAAGCTCAGATGCTTTAGGTTTTGGTTTCCGTTGTGGCTTCTTGGGAATGCTACACATGGAAATTGTACAAGAACGTCTAGAGCGTGAGTATGATTTAGACTTAATCAGTTCTGCGCCTACCGTAATCTATGAAGCATTGATGAAAAATGGTGAAACGATTTATATCGATAGCCCATCTAAAATGCCTGATGGTTCAACGGTTGAAGATTTACGCGAGCCGATTGCTGAATGTCATATTTTAGTGCCTCAAGAATACTTGGGCAATGTCATGACTTTATGTATCGAGCGTCGTGGTGTGCAAAAAGATATGAAATTCTTGGGTAATCAAGTATCGATTACCTTTGAGATTCCAATGGCAGAAGTGGTTATGGATTTCTTTGATAAATTGAAATCTTGCTCACGTGGCTTTGCTTCATTGGATTACAATTTCGTGCGTTTTGAGAGTTCATCTCTAGTTAAGGTCGATGTGTTAATTAATGGTGATAAGGTTGATGCCTTGGCAATGATTTGTCATCGTAATGATGCGCGTCACCGTGGTATTGCTTTAGTTGAAAAGATGAAAGACTTGATTCCGCGTCAAATGTTTGATGTGGCGATTCAAGCTGCAATTGGTGCACAAATCATTGCACGTTCAACAGTTAAAGCGATGCGTAAAAACGTATTGGCTAAATGTTATGGTGGTGACGTTTCTCGTAAGAAGAAACTGTTATCGAAACAAAAAGAAGGTAAGAAACGCATGAAGCAAGTGGGCAGTGTTGAAATCCCACAAGAAGCGTTCCTTGCTGTGTTAAAAGTAGAAAGATAAAAACTAGAGGTCTTATTGCTCATGGATTTTGATTTTAATTTAATTCTCGTTCCTGCAACGCTTATATTTTTTGGGCTATGGTTACTGGATAAGTTTGTACTGAAACAACGTGCAACAAAAGGTAAGGGGAATGAAAATGTCATCATTTCATGGGCATATGATTTCTGGCCTGTTCTAGCAGTGGTTTTGGTGTTGCGTTCATTCTTATTTGAACCGTTTAATATTCCTTCTGATTCTATGGTGCCGACTTTAGAAACAGGTGATTATATTTTGGTGAATAAGTTCCAGTATGGTGTACGTTTACCAATCACCAATACCAAGATAATTGATATTGGTGAGCCACAACGTGGTGATGTTGCTGTTTTTCGTTATCCAGAAAATCCAAAAATTAGCTATATCAAACGTATTATTGGTTTACCGGGTGACCATCTTGAATTCAATAATGGTCAACTTACAATCAATGGCAAAAATGTTGAGCAAGTACCTACTGAGTTTAGTCGTGAAAAAGATATTTTAGATACGCCTAAGTCAATCTACTATTATGAAACGATGGGTACACATAAGCATTTAGTTCGTTTGCTGGAAGGTCAAAATACTTTGATTTCAGCATTTAATTATGCACAGAAAAAACAAGACCTACCTTATGTAGCAACTGCAAATGACCGCTTTGTAAAATCAAATGGTCAAAGTTGGGAAGTGACTGTTCCAAAAGGTCATTATTTTGCCATGGGTGATAACCGTGACCAAAGTGCAGACAGTCGTTTTTGGGGCTTTGTGCCTGAAGAGAACTTAACCGGTCATGCAATCTATGTGTGGATGCATAAGGAACCTGGTTTAAAAATGCCTTCATTTAGTCGCAATGGTGCAATTAACTAATCGGCTACAGTTTAGAAAATCAAATAAAGGTCAATTTTTATTGACCTTTATTTTTATCTGCTAAAGCTATAAAGTTGTCTTGATTTATAAGAAAAATGAAATAGAACAAATGATTTAAACTAGCAACTTGATGCAGTTTCAAGGATAATAGCGCGGTAAAGTTTTTTATCACACCAGGGTTTGCAGTGGATAAAAAATTTATAACAATTGAAAATGATCAGTGGGTCTGCAGCAGTGTATTTGACTCAATTATATGATTATTTTCAATTGCGATTAAAGATTATTCATTCTGAGCTGTTGGATAAAAAAAATGCGTAAAAATCAACAAGGCGCTTCATATATTGGAATTTTACTGGGGATAATTGCTTTAGCTTTTATGTTGAAAATCATAGTTGCTGTATGGCCTTTATACTGGGATGATCGTGTGATTAATAATCAAATTGTAGAGCAGATCAAGAATAGCTCTGCTGAAATCACACCAATGAAATTTGCAACAGAAGTTGATAAACGGTTAGAAATGAACAATATCCGAGATACTAAACTTGAGGATATTGCGACTGTATCAACTAAAGATGGTTTACAAGTGACTAAAAAATATGAAGTACGAAAAAATTTCATGCTGAATATAGATTTAGTCCTCACTTTCGAGAAGAGTTTTGATCAAAGGTCAGTTGAAAGTAAGTGATCCTCGCTTACAGAGTAGAATCGGTTACCAGTTTAAACAATACGAGTTATTACAACTCGCGCTGACTCATCGCTCGGTGAGTCACAAATACAACTATGAGCGCCTAGAGTTTTTAGGTGATGCATTGTTGGGTATGATCATCGCAAACTACTTATATCATGCGTATCCTCATGAAAATGAAGGACGTTTGACGCGTATGCGCGCAACTTTGGTACGCCAAGAAGCATTGGGTAAAATTGCCAATGATTTAAAGTTAAGTCAAAGTTTAATTTTAAGTACAGGTGAATTGAAATCAGGCGGTCATCATCGTGAGTCAATATTAGCAGATACAGTTGAAGCAATTATTGGCGCAATTTATACCGAAACGCGGGATTTGCCTTTGTTGGAATCGATTGTTTTAAAATGGTATGAACCGTATTTAGATCATATCGAACCGACAGATCAACTTAAAGACCCGAAATCACGTTTACAAGAATATCTACAAGCTCGTAAAAAGCATCTCCCAGTTTATGAGGTCGTAGATATTCAGGGTGATGCACCTAACCAGCATTTTAAAGTAGAATGTACAGTAGATGGCTTGCCTAAAATGATGGGTGAGGGATCAAGTCGCCGTTTTGCAGAACAAGCAGTCGCGGCGGATTTTTTAAAGATATTGGAGCAGTAAACTGCATGAGTACACATTCCGATCACAATGATGCTGATCACGAGCCGTCTGAAAACGGTAATGAGTTAATTAATCAATTTTTTAGCTCGCAAGGTACAGAAATCCCTTCGGATTACCGAAGTGGATTTGTTGCAATTGTAGGACGTCCAAACGTGGGTAAATCGACATTGATGAACCATTTATTGGGTCAAAAATTGTCAATTACTTCACGTAAGCCACAAACGACGCGCCATAAAATCATTGGTATTGATAGTCGTGAAAAGTCTCAGGCTGTATTTGTTGATACGCCGGGGATGCACAAGAAAGAAGTGCGTGCGATCAATAAAATGATGAACAAAGCTGCACATTCTGCATTGCGTGATGTCAATTTGGTTCTATTTGTTTTAGATGCCCAGAAATGGACACCAAATGATGACTTGGTTTTAGAGAAACTGCAAAATGCAGAAATGCCAGTCGTTTTGATTATCAATAAAATCGATACCTTAGAAAATAAGCGTATGATTTTACCGTTGATCCAAGAACGTGCGAAGTTGATGAATTTTGCTGAAATTGTTCCTGTTTCAGCATTACGTGGTGCAAACTTGGATCATTTGCGTGAAGCGATTGAAAAGTATCTACCATTCCAGCCGCCATTATATTCTTTAGAACAGTTAACTGACCGTTCAGAACGTTTTCTTGCCAGTGAAATCATTCGTGAGAAAATTATGCGTCAGTTAGGCGAAGAGCTGCCTTATGATTTAACGGTTCAAATTGAATCATTTAAAACAGAAGAAGCGACAGTGAATGAAAAAACGGGTCGTCCTAAAGCTGCATGTACTTATATTGATGCCACAATTTTTGTTGATCGCCCTGGGCAAAAAGCCATCGTGATCGGTGAAAAAGGTGCTAAGCTGAAGAAAATTGGTATGGATGCTCGTGTCGACATGGAAAAAATGTTTGAGCAAAAAATCATGCTAACACTTTGGGTGAAAGTTAAAGGTGGTTGGTCTGATGACGAACGTGCTTTAAAAAGTTTAGGCTACAGCGATATTTAATTGACTTTTTGGGAACTGAAATGATTCGAGTTATAGCAATTCTTGCTTGCATAATCATGTTACAAGGCTGTATCACTAAAATTGTGACAGTTCCCGTCAAAGTTGCTTATAAAACCACAAAAGGCGTGGTTAAAGGCACTGCTGCGGTTGTAGGCGCTGTTATTCCTGATGGGGATGATGACGATGATAAGAAAAAACAAAAGGATGATTAAGTTCAAGCTAGATGCGTAATGAAATCTTGCATGGTTATTTAATCCATCATCGAAAATACAGAGAACGTAGTCATATTGTGCACTTATTTACACAAGAGCATGGTCGTGTCGACGGTATTCTTAGACAAACCCCACCACCACAATATCAACCGATTACTTTACAAGCGTCGGGAAAATCCGAGCTTAAAAACTTTTCAAAACTCGAAATACTTAATCAACCGATTTTCTTTTATGGGGATGCTTTCTTTTCAGGCTTTTATTTAAATGAACTGCTACTTCGTTTATGTCCGCTTGAAGAAATGATGTCTGAAACATTTCAGCAATACCATTTAACTTTACAACATTTACAAAAATTGGCTGAACATCCACAAGCTGATTTATTTCTTCGACAAATTTTACGCCAGTTTGAACACGCACTGTTAGAAGAGTTGGGCTATCCACTGGATTATGGGCATGATTCAAATCAACAAGAGATTATGCTGACCCAACGTTATCAATTTCAATTGGCCGAAGGCTTTACACCAGTGTCATATACTTCGTCTGGGACGTTGCTGGGCCAGCAAATTCTAAGCATGGCAAATTATGAAAAGGGTAGGGATTTTAGCCCAGAACAGTTACAATTATTGGCTAAACTCTATCGACAAATGATTACTTCACTTTTAGGTGATCGACCATTAAAAAGTCGTCAGCTTTGGGTTCAAAACGCTCAATCTAAAACGTTGAGCCGTTAATTTTATTTTATTGGTTAATTAGGAGAATGTTATGGCTGCATTGCTAGGTGTAAACATTGACCATGTTGCAACCCTCAGACAAGCACGTGGAACGACTTATCCTGATCCTGTGAAAGCTGCATTAATTTGCGAACAAGCAGGGGCGGAAGGCATCACTTTACACTTACGTGAAGATCGTCGTCATATTCAAGATGATGATGTGCGCCGTATGCGACCTGTATTGACGACAAGAATGAACTTGGAAATCGCTGTAACTGATGAAATGGTTGCATTTGCAAAAGAGATTCAACCACATCATGTGTGTTTTGTGCCAGAGAAACGTCAAGAAATCACCACAGAAGGTGGTTTAGACGTGCTTGGGCATTTTGAAGATGTTAAAGCTGCGACTCAGGCATTAACTGCAATTGGTTGTGATGTATCTTTGTTTATTGATGCTGATTTTGCACAAATCGATGCTGCAATTGCTTGTGGTGCACCCACTATTGAATTACATACGGGTGCTTATGCAGACGCTAAAACTGCTGAAGCTCAACAGATTGAACTCGAAAGAATTATTAAAGGTACTGAGTACGCAGCATCTAAAGGTTTGGTCGTCAATGCTGGTCATGGTTTGAATTTGGACAATGTGGCTGCAATTGCTGCAATTCCTCAGATTCATGAACTCAATATTGGACATTCGATTATTGCTGAAAGTGTTTTTGTCGGTTTGGAACAAGCAGTAAAGGACATGAAGGCCGCACTTTATGCAGCTGGTTAATTTAATTTTTGATTTACGTTGTTGAATATTGATCATGTCGAATATGAATTATGATGAGCTTATGCAACCTGTGATTGCTTTTTTAGGCTGTGAAACGCCAAAGGCTTGGTTGGATGAGGCATTGAACAATCTCCCATTGCTCATGCAAGATCATGCGAATTGTGAAAAGAAAGCGGCTGGAACAGCAATGAACTTGATGTTTCGCTACAGTTTTTTTACCGATTTGCAGATCAAATTAGCACAACTTGTGCGTGAAGAAATGTTGCATTATGAACAAGTGTTAGAGTTTATGAGCAAACGTGGTCAAGAATGGAAAGGTCTGAGTGCGGGTCGTTACGCAGGTGGTTTGCGTAAGGAAATTCGTACTTATGAACCAGAAGCGTTGATTGATGTTTTGGTGATTGGTGCGTTTGTTGAAGCACGTTCTTGTGAACGATTTTATGCCTTAGCGCCATTGGTAGATGATGAGTTGGGGCGTTATTACCGTTACTTGCTGAAATCTGAATCTCGTCACTATGAGGACTATTTAGCTTTGGCTTTAGATGTTGCTAAAACTGCCAAATTAAAAGATCCAGAAGAGGATATTCAGCAACGCATCGAATTGATTCGTGAAGTAGAGAAGGATTTGATTTTAACGCCTGATAAGACTTTCCGTTTCCATAGCGGTGTGCCGGTTTAACTGCTTGTCTGATTAAAAACTGAATTTAAAAAATAGACCAAAGCATTGCTTTGGTCTATTTCGTTGGGCTGTTTAAGAAAAACCAGATGGAACTGTTGCTTTAAGCAGTTTCGATACCTGTCCAGCCTGCATCTGGATAACGTTCACCTTGTATCTGATCAGGTGCAAAAAGTTGATCAAGTTGCAGAATTTGTTCAGTTGTGAGGTTAACTTGATTGGCTGTAAGGTTATCCTGTAAATATTTTGAATGTCGTGTCCCAAAAATTGGCGTGACATGAGCATGTTTGCGCAGTAACCAAGCTAAGGCAATTTGTGCATTGCTGTGTTGCCATGACTGACATAAGTCGCTAAATTTTTTCAGTAATAGCTGGTTTGACTGAAAGGCTTCACCCTGTAATCTGGGTAAGTTTTTTCTGAAATCATTCTCAGGCATAGTTTCTGGATTTAAATCTGCTGTGAGAAATGCACGTCCTAATGGACTATAAGCAACAAATTCAACATTCAGTTGCTGACAAGTGTTTAATAAGCTTTGTTCAGGTTCACGTGACCAGAGGGAATATTCACTTTGGACTGCTGTAACAGGCGCAATAGCACAGGCTTTTTTTAAGGATTGCACTGAGATTTCAGAAAAGCCAAAACTTTTAATTTTGCCTTCTTCAACCAAATCTGCAAGCGTAGCTGTAACATCTTCAATTGGGATTTCAGGTTGTCGTCGATGACAATAATATAAATCAATTTGTTCAATACCTAAGCGTTTTAACGAAGCTTCACAGGCACTACGGATATAATCTGGCGTATTATCAATACGGCGTTTATAGTGATTTTCAGCACGTACAATACCAAATTTAGTCGCGATTACCATTGCCTCTCGTTCAGTTCGATAGTGTGCAATAAATTGCCCCAATAACTGTTCATTGTGTCCATGACCATAAGTATCCGCAGTATCAAAAAAATTAATACCTGCATGAAATGCTTGTTCCAAAATCTGTAATGAGTCCTGATCATTAGTTTGACCATAAAACTCACTCATTCCCATACAACCTAAACCCATTGGTGAAATTTTAAGATGTGTTTGACTTAATTTTTTCATTTTGATTGACCTTTAATGATGAGGTGATCTTTAGCCCATGAATCATGTAACCATTTTTCAGTTTTGCGGTGGCCAGGAAAACTGACCCAGACAATATCTCTTTCAAAAATAATGGGCCGTTGGTTTTTACCAATAATGACCCAAAACCAGCGACCATCATTTAAGTTGCGCATTTTGACTTTTATGCCTGCAATCTTTTGTGTTTTTCCATTGATGTGCACGTTTTCATCATGCTGATCGATCCAATGAATCTCTCGATGTTGCAGTAAGTCTGGTGCATAGTGTTGTAAAAAGTCATCACTGATTTTTTGCGCTTGCGCTTTTGTGGGTAAATGACCGTTGAGAAGGCTTTCATCTAAATATGAAAATCCTTTTAAAGCGCCTGTTTGATCCGATAAATAACTGAAATTTTCGCCATTCAGTTTGAGTAATGGTAATTTCTGATAGCGGACCAATTGCACATGCTGTTGGTCGCTCAGCACATCTTGTTGATACACTTTTTGATAATGCGAAGGTAAAAATTCAGACAAAAAGTGAGTCATATTATTCACCTGCGTTGTTGTGATTATTGCTGCTGGATCATTTGCAGAACATGATGTGATCAGTAGTGTACTACTGAGAATGAATGCATATTTCATATGATTGACGCCCTAAAAAGTTGAATTTTTATTTGGGGGGATCACGGCAATAGCTTCGACTTCTACCAAAACATCTGGATGAAATAATTGTGCAACACCAATCAGGCTACTTGCTGGTGGCAATTCAGCATGAATAAATTGATCGCGAACTTTACGAATTGTTGCAAGCTGATCAGGTTGTAAATTACGGACATAAATGGTCAGTTTAACCAGTTGTTGAGTACTCACATTTGCGTGATGCAATGTTTTTTCAATATTTTGAAAAACCAAGAGCAGTTGTTGTTCAAGACCGGCTTGTAAGATGTCACCATTTTCTGTGATAGGGACATGCCCAGATAAGTACATCGGTTGCCCTTGTTCTACAATGATTGCCTGTGAAACATTGGGAATTGTGGCGTATGTTGGGTTGATAGGGCGTAATAAGGTATTTGGTGCTGATGCGTGATGCTGCATGGTGACCTCAGATGAATTTTTATTTTGTGCATGTGTGAGAGGACTGTTAAAGAACAGACCCAATAAAATAGCGAATATGTAAAATTGAGATGACATATTTTGAGCCTATGAAAAAACACTTGAGAGATTGTGCTTAAATTTCATTTTTTATAGAATAGTCATTATTGATGGTTTTAAATTCCAAAAATGAAATGTTGGATGATCTGAGTTTATTTATCGCAATTGTTGGGGCGGGAAGTTTTAATCGGGCTGCGCAACAACAGAATGTACCTGCTGCTACACTGACACGTCGCTTGCAAAAATTAGAAGAGAGTTTGGGGTGTAAGCTATTACACAGGAACAGCCGAGGTTTGAAATTGACTCAGGAAGGGCAACGTTACTACGATCGCTGTCAGCCCTTAGTTCGAGCGTTACTGCAAAATACCCATGAAATAAAAGAAGAAACTACACAGGTTAAAGGTCAAATCAAAATTCTAGCACCAATGAATCTAGCCGTATTTCCGTTAAAACAGTTTTGGAATACTTTTCTACAAAGATATCCAGAAATTGAACTCGAATTACAACTGGACAATGCTTTAGATGATTTAATGGTGCGAGGTGCCGATCTCGCCTTACGTGTAGGTAAAATGGCGAATAGTGCCTATATTCAAAAGCGCTTGGGGAGCGTTCAAACCTGTATTGTGGCATCACCAGATTATTTAGATCGGCATCTCATTCAGACACCACAAGATTTAGATCAACAAGACTGGTTATTGGCATCTCCATTAGAACAACTTGAACTTAGGCAACATCAACACAGTTATACCTTTAAAATTCAGTCCTATCGTTTGAAAGTGGATGAAATCAGTTTATGTGTAAATCTAGCAGAGCAGGGACTAGGATTAAGTTATGTTCCACTGACTCAATGTGAAGATGCCTTGAATTCAGGCAGATTAAAACGGGTACTTCCTGATTGGCAATTACCGATTAGAGACGTTTATGCTGTATGGCAGGCGCAAAAAGTCATGCCTGCTCGTGTACGCGTTTTTATTGAAGAGTTAGCTGAATTTTTCCAGCAACAAACATGGAATGATACTAACTTATAAAAATGAATGGGTATTCTTGTCTATTTGTCACACGCTGTGTCTAGTCTTGAAATAAAAAAAGCCCACTTCAATGAGTGGGCTTTTAGAATTTGGCTCTCCAACCTGGGCTCGAACCAGGGACCTGCGGATTAACAGTCCGTCGCTCTACCGACTGAGCTATTGGAGAATCTGAATGCGATTATAAGGATATATCTTTATGGGTCAAGCCTTTCCTGTCATCTTTTCTTCATTTGTACACTGTATGGTTTTTATTTGAACAATCTATAGATAATTAAAAAAAATTGATTCTGACAGTTGCAATAGTGAAACGGTCTTGTTAGATTAAAACCATAAAGAGTGTTTAAGTTTGACTTAAACAGTGTGGATTTAAAACCAACTTGCCAGCACTAAATGGCTAAATAGGAGACAGCGAATGAATACGCTTACTATTTCTCAAATTTTTGAAAATTTCTCAGTCTACCAAGAAAATTACCTTTCAATCCTGCAAGATCCTGAACAATATTTTATCCAAGTTGAACAAGCCTATTTAGATGTTTGGCCATTTACTGAAAAAAAACTGTATTTGGGCGATCTGTTGCAGCTTTGGTTTAGTGAAAAATGGCTCATTAATACACCGTGTCGATTATTAAATTCATCCAGTCAGGTTTCATCAAGTTCAGACACGCAAGCTACTCAAAAACCAGTTCAACGGACACAAGATTTTTATCTGTTTCAATTGAGTGGAAGTACCTTATCAGGTTCAAACCATGCGCAAATCTGGTCAGTTTCAGAACAAAAAGTGCTTTATGTTTCTTTGGATCGCATCTTTAAATATTACTGCTATTTTGAATCGATTGAACGCCCAAAAAAACATCCTCAAAATCCATTTAAATTGTTTCAACACGCGATTTAATCAAACGCATTGAGAACGCTTTTAAGTGTGACTTTAAATCTGCTTAAAAGCTTCAATTGCTCGAATACGACTTTGTTTTAAATCCACAATTGGCTTTGGATAATTGAGCTCAATATTGGGATTTTTTGCATAAGGTTCATGAATGGTTTTTGCGTCTAAATGTGCAAGTTCTGGAACCCATTGTCGAATGTAATCACCTTGTGCATCAAATTTCTGCGATTGGCTGATAGGGTTAAAAATACGGAAATAAGGTACGGAATCTGTTCCTGTGGATGCACACCATTGCCATCCACCGTTATTGGCAGCCAAATCCCCATCAATAAGATGTTGCATAAACCATTGCTCACCTAAACGCCAATCAATCAATAGGTTCTTGGTGAGAAACATGGCGACAACCATGCGGATCCGATTATGCATCCAACCTGTGTGAAGTAACTGGCGCATACCTGCATCGACGATAGGAATCCCTGTCTGACCTGTTTGCCAAGCGCTTAAATCATTTGCTGCATCGCGCCATAGTAGTTGCTGTGTTGGCATTTTAAAGGGCAAGTGCTTTGACACACGCGGGAAATCAAACAGAATATGCTGATAAAACTCACGCCAAAGTAGCTCATCGAGCCATGTTTGTTGACCAACATGATCAATAGAAAAATGTCCGAATTGTGCTCGAAAGAGGGCATTGAAACATTGTCGAATTGAAAGGATGCCAATATTT
The DNA here is from genome assembly GCF_051059255.1 of Acinetobacter sp. CE-15. NCBI lineage: Bacteria > Pseudomonadati > Pseudomonadota > Gammaproteobacteria > Moraxellales > Moraxellaceae > Acinetobacter > Acinetobacter sp. CE-15. The sequence continues at coordinate 1,420,711 of NZ_CP192737.1, forward strand.
AAATAGGCTGAAAGCTGGCTGGTGGCTTCAATTTGGGGGAAATCACGTTCGAGTTGATAATGACGGACTTTGTTTTCAATAAAATCATCCAAGACATTCAAGGCATATTGTTCGCCAATTTGCCACTGTTTGTTGATCTGATTCGGATCGAATATAAAACCAAGCTCGGCCAAAGTCGGCAGGCTATTGTTATTCAACTTGCCCACATCTACTGCATCATTTAAGGCTTGAGTCTCTGGAATAGGGAAGCATTGCGGGATCGAAATACTCAGTTGTTCATAGCAGTATTTTTTAAATGCACCGAAGACTTGATAGGGTTGATTGGATTTATTGCGAATTGAACCGACAGGGAACAGAGTGCGATCATGATATAAAACCAAATCACGGTTAGTTTGATTTAGTTGTGTTTGAACTTGGAAATCTCGATTTAATTCATTAACACCGCACTCAATATTGGCGTGTACATTTTCAATGTCCAGTTTTTGACACAGTTGATCGATCTCTGCTGCAATGTTTTCCCATAAGGGAACAGTGCGGATAATCAGCGGAATTTGAATAGAAGCAAGTTCTTGTTGAATGGCTTGAATTTGACGTAAATAGAAATCAAGCTTAATCGGTGCATCGTCATGCATTCGCCATTGTTCAGGTGAAAGAATCACCAGTGCAATTACAGGACCGCTTTGCGCTGCATGCCATAGGGCAGTATGGTCTTGAATACGTAAGTCTTGACGGAACCAAAGAAGTTGTTTTTGCATAGGATTGATAGGAATGGATTCATTCACACTAGGTTTTCATCAATTTAAACCAATACGTATAAAAAAGGCAAAGTAAAAACTTTGCCTTTTCGATCAGATCAAGCAGATCTTAGTGGTGATGACCACCTGCACCGTGTACATGACCGTGCTCTAATTCTTCTGGAGAAGCATCACGAACTTCTGCGATTTCAACTTCAAAAGTAAGATCTTGGCCAGCTAATGGGAAGTTAGCATCAACGATGATGTTGTCACCTTCGATTGCTTTAACAGTAACGATTTGAACACCATCATCAGTTTGAGCTTGGAACTGCATACCAGCTTCAATGTTCTCAACACCTTGGAACATTTGAGCAGGAACTTCTTGAACGAGGTCAGGGTTGTATTCGCCATAACCTTCAGCAGCTGGGATAGTTACTGTAAATTTGTCACCTACAGTTTTACCTTCTAAAGCTTTTTCTAAACCAGGAATGATGTTACCTGCGCCATGTAAATATGCAAGTGGTTCACCTTGTGATTTATCGAGAGTTTCACCCTCAGCGTTAGTCAGCGTATAGTGGAAAGAAACCACGTTGTTATTTGCAATAGCAGTCATGTTATTGATCCATTCGGTAATCGATAATTTTAAGGCTACATCATAAAGTGAAAAGCAATTTTTGTAGACTAAAATTACTAAAAATTTGCATTTTCATCTGTATTTTGACCATTTTTTCATAAATATGGGCAAAAATTTAAATTTCAATGCAATTTTATTTTTGGCGCGATTTTTCGTGTAACAAAATCTTTAGCCGTTAACAAGCCTGCATGAGCATAGCCATATATCGTCGCTTGATGAATACGATATAAAGACACATACATCGATTTTGCCACGAAACCTTGAACATTGACCTGACCAAGTAGTTCACCGACCGCTTTATTTTCACTGAGTGATACCAGTGAGCCTTTGTCTGCGAACTGGAACATTGGCTGTGGTCGTCCTTTGATACGTGCATTCATTGCATCTACTAGAAACGAAGCTTGTTGACTTGCGACTTGTGCACGTGGACCAAGTGGTGCTTCTCTTGCATCTAAAATACAGTGGGCGCAATCACCAAAGGCAAAAATGTTTGGATCAGCCTGAGTCTGTAAGGTTGCGTATACGTTTAAACGCCCCATGCGATCTTTTTCAAAGCCTGCTAAATTGGCAATCACTTTAGGGGTTTTTATCCCTGCTGCCCAAACTTTTAATTGCGCTTCTACGGATGTGCCATCACTAAAATAGACTTTTTCAGCATCTACTTTTTCAACACGTTTGCCCGTTAATACATCTATTTTCATTCGTTGTAATTGTTGTGTGGCATGCTCTGCCATTTTTTCAGAAAGTGCAGGTAAGATACGATCAGCGCCTTCAACCAAAGTAATTTTGACATTGTTTGGATTAATTTTATTTAAACCATATTTATAAAAGTTCTGTTTGGCTTGAACCAACTCAGCTGAAAGTTCAACACCTGTTGCCCCTGCGCCAATCACGGCAATGTGTAATTCACGATCAATATTTTTATTTTGAGCATCTAAATACAAGTGCAGTAAGTCCTGTTGGAAGACTTCTGCTTGTTGGCGACTGTCGAGATAATGACAAAACTCTTTAACCCCAGGCGTATTAAAGTCATTGGAGACTGAGCCGACAGCCAGAATTAAGGTGTCATAATGCAGGGTGATTTGCTCTTGATTGGATTCATATTTACTGGTTTGGGTTTTGCTGAGCTCGATGGTTTTGTTATCACGATCTAAATGTTCAAAACGGCCCAAGACAAATTCATAGTGATGCTTGGCTGCATGCGCATAATAATTGGTTTCTTCATCACTTGGGTTCATGGTGCCAGCTGCAATTTCATGCAGCAATGGTTTCCAGATATGGGTGAGTTTTTGGTCAACAAGGGTGATTTTGGCTTTTTTACTCTTTCCAAGCGTATCACCGAGTTGTGTCACCAGTTCTAAACCACCAGCGCCACCACCAACAATCACGATATGATGTAGATTTGACATAGAAAACCTAAATTGTTGTTATGAAAATAGAATGGCATAAATATGCCATTCTATTTAATTGTTTAGGTTTTTTTTGTATTACAGGTTACATAATTATAATAAATCTAACTAAATTGGTTGGTTTTAATTAAATTCCAAAAATCGACTTGATCCATTCCATTAAACGTTCAAACCAAGAGGCTTGTTCGATATGCACTTCATCTTCAATATCAAAACTTTGAATCAGTTGATTATTTTGGTAAACATTCACTTTTGCCAAATGCATAATCTTTTCTAAAGGTGCGGTAAGTGATGTCTCATTCAGTTCAACATTCAAATGGGTTTGAGTTGTTGTAAGCGGTTCAACTGTTGCCAAGAGACCATTTGCCTCAGTTTTCATGATACGGCTATTTACAACATCAAAAGTCGCTAAATCAATTGGTGTCGCATCGTTATATAAAGATGTGGTAATGAGTTGAGGTTTTTTTGCTTCAACCTTAAACATTTTTAAGGTGGATTTAACTACAGGAAGCTCAGCAATCAATTGTTTGTCTTTAATTGCGACTTCATCACGGGTGTAGGCATAGCCCAAGTTTAACAATTTATGTGCAATTTCCGCGCGTTTAACTGCACTTTTTGCACCCATCACCACCACAATTAAACGACGATCAGGAGACTCTGTAATGGCAGAAGGACGATGCGCTGTCAGTGCTAAGTTATAGCCGGCTGCTTTGGTAAAACCCGTTTTTAAACCATCTACACTTGGATCAGACTTTAAAACAAGGTTGGTGGCATGATGAAAATGTTGGTTATAACTAAAACTTGGCATCACTGAATAGTGCATATATTCAGGGGTTTGTGATGTTACTGCTTGACCTAAGATCGCCATATCATGTGCTGACGAAAAATGATCAGGCATGGTAATGCCCGGAGGGTTGGCAAAATGAGTATCCTTCATTCCCAAGGCTTGTGCTTCTTGGTTCATACGAGCAACAAATGCGGGTACGCTACCTGAGATACGTTCTGCCAGCGTTACTGCTGCATCATTGGCAGACATCACAATCAATCCAGCAAGAAGTTGGTCAATTGAGATTTGCTCACCTTGCTTCAGGTACATTTGAGATTCATCCCATTGCACGATCTGAACTACAGGGGTTGCAGTAATAATCTCTTCTTTTTTGATATGACCTGCTTTGAGTTCTTTCAACGCAATATAGGCGACCATCATTTTGGTCATGGATGCTGGGGCACGCTGTACATGACTATTATATTCAGCAATGGTTTGACCCGATTGTGTATCTAATATTGTCCAAGCTTCAGCTTCAACAGATTGCGGATTAATATTAAGTAAAGCGGCGTTAACAAACGTGGAGCAAACCAAGCCAGTTATCGCGATAAAAGAAGCAAGAATTTTCAACAGATTTACCTTTAAGCCAATCCTATGGCAAGAGTGCATAAACTTTGCGAATGCTATGCCTTTTTTGCACTCTTCGCTAGTCAGAATCGTAGACAATTGCGACTAAAATCGCCTGACTTTGTAAAAAAATGCTAATCTAATTGGTAATTTCTCACTGTCTATTTTCGAATATATATTTATGTTGCATTATCAGATTGAATTTGACGATTACCGTCAGCACCTCATTCATGTCACATTGCGCTTTCTGGCGAACCCTACTCAAGTTTTGTCACTTCCTACATGGATTCCTGGTAGCTATTTGATCCGTGAATTTTCTAAACATATCGAATCTGTGAAAGCCTATGATGAAGCAGGTCGTCAACTGCAAATTAATAAGTTTGAAAAAAATAAATGGCGTTTATATAACACCGACCATGAACTGATTACTGTTGAATATGATGTTTATGCCTATGACCTTTCGGTACGTGGCGCATATGTCGATCAAACCCGTTTATATGTCAATCCTGCTTGTGTCTGCCTAGGGTTGCAAGACCAAGAAGAATCAGCAATCGAAGTTGAAGTATTTTTACCTGAAGAATTAAAGCATTTTCAAATTGCCACAGGTTTAGAGTCTAGAAGCTTGGTGAAAGGGCGCTATACCTTAAAAGCCAACAATTATGCACAATTGATTGATGCACCATTTGAATTGGCGGATCAAACCCGTTTTAGTTTTGAAGCGAACGGGATTCCACATGAATTTGTGGTTTCTGGTCAGCATACAATGAATGCAGCGCGTATGAAGCAAGACCTTGAAAAAATTTGTAGTACAGAAATTTCAATGTTTGGTTCAGCACCTTTTGAAAACTATACTTTTATGACCATGGCAACTGGCAATAGTTATGGTGGTTTAGAGCATCCGAATAGTACCAGTCTGATTTCGCCACGTGATGATTTTCCTAAAGCAAATGAACCTGTAGAGCCTTCTGCGGATTATCAACGCTTCCTTGGGTTGTGTAGTCATGAATATTTTCATTCATGGTTGGTTAAATTTATCCGCCCTGAAAATTTTACAAATTACGATTTAGATCAGGAAGGCTACACCTCACTGTTATGGATTTTTGAAGGTTTCACCTCTTATTATGATGATTTGATTCTGTATCGCAGTGGTGTGATTTCTCAAGCATCTTATTTAAAGTTGCTAAAAGGGCAAATTGATCGTTATCTACAGAATCCGGGACGTTTTATTCAATCTGTTTCAGAGTCTAGTTTTGACGCTTGGATTAAATTTTATCGTCAGGATGAAAACTCAAATAATGCTGGAACCAGTTATTACAATAAAGGCTGTTTGGTTGCACTCAGTTTAGATTTGGGTCTACGTTTACGTGGTTCTAGTTTGGATGCGTTAATGCGCCGTTTGTATGAAAATACCCAAAAGGGTATGCAAGTCAATGAGCGTACGATTGTCGAACTGTGTAATGAACTGACTGGCGATAATTGGATCGAACAGATTAATCATTTGATTAATACCACAGATGAGCTACCACTGGATCAATTGTTCCCTGAATTTGGTTTGAGCTATAGCTTACAAAATGAAAAAGCACTTCCATTTGGTTTGAAAGTTGCTGAAAAAGCTGAGGGTGTCATCATTCAGCAAGCGCGTCGTGATGGTGTTGGCGCAAAAGCAGGTCTGTCTGCCAATGATGTGATCATTGCGATTGATGGTTTAAAAGCGTCTGAAAAACTTTTAAACCAATATGCAAAACAGCAAGGTCAATTTACGGTTTATGCATTCCGTCGTGATGAGTTTTTACAATTTGAGTTGCAAGGCGGCGAAGTTGCATTGACTACGGTTGAGTTGACTGTATTAGATCAAGCCAAAGCTGAGAAATGGTTAAAGGCTTAATTAAGTTGTGTACCCCAAAAAACCGATGTTAAAACACATCGGTTTTTTTTCGCCTAAAATTTAACGTGGTATGATCAATCAATTACCACGATATGTTGAATATCCATAAGGGCTAATCAACAGTGGAATATGATAATGTTCAAGACTTCCATCAATCACAAAAACCACAGGAACTTCTGGGAAAAAAGCACGTTGGTTATTTTGTTTAAACCATTCACCTGTTTGAAAAGTAACCTTATAAACACCTTTATCTAATACTTTGTTTTCAGGGTATAAGGATGAAATTCGCCCATTACTGTCTGTGCTTCCTTCATTAATTTTTACCCATTTATCTTTTTGTTGCGCTTCGAGAATGACTTTAACATTGCTTGAAGGTAAGCCATTTTCAAGATTTAATACATGTACGCTTAATGGGTTTTGGGCAAAACAAAGCCCAGAAAATAGGGTTGCTGAAATAGCTAAAGTTAATTTTTTCATCATCAATTTTTACTAAGACTAAAATCACTATGTTAAGGTCAAGTTGAGGTGTTGCCGTTAAAAAAATGTAAAATTATATTAATTGTTAAAATTTCATCAAGTGTCAGAATTAAAATAATTTTGATTTAACAATAAGATAGATAATTAAAATAATAGATAAAACAGTATCGTTAAGAGGTTTCTAAATGAAATGCTTAGGCTTGCAAACGAGCCAGTCTAAAAAACGATGCGTATTTTATTTAGATGCTTACATAAGTGAGAAACCGATTTGACTGGATAAATACTCTATAAAAATTTTGTCAGATTTAAACTTAGCTACTGTTCTTGGCGATTTATACGACTATTTATAATGTGATTCGAGACAGTCAAAAAACTGAATCAAACCTTAGCCTTGTGGTTTTTTAAATGCTATAGTCAAAGATTATTGTTAAGTTTTTATAAATAAAATATTAATCAACTATTTATAGTTGGTGCTTAAATCTAGTCCAGTATGTACTTTGTCGTGGTCTAACACGATGTGCGAATCATACATTCGATAGTGAGAAGGAAAATATAATATGAAAAAATCTCTTTTCAAAATTCCACGGATAGTTTTGTGTTGCGTTTTGCTATTGGCGACATCTGTTGCACGTGCAGATGGTACAGGCAAGCTACAGTTTTTATATACGGCTTATTTAGATGTACCTGCCTTAATTTCAAATATGCTTGCGTCCTGTGAGCAATTTGATCCTTCGACGAGAGTTGAGTTACAACGATTGTATGATCAGTGGAATCAAAAGCATGGACGTTATCAGAAAGAGTTGCAACAGCTCTTATTTAAGTTGCTTAGCGAACAAATGGGAGAAGCAAAAGCACAGGAGTTCATTGCCCACCTTAAAACAGAAGTTCAGAATGAGTTAGGAAGTCTGTATTTTCCGCAGAATCATACGTGGACTGACAATTGGTATTGCACAAAGGGACTACCTGACGAATTGACAGGAAAGGGCTTAATGTTGGATTACGCAGACTATGTAAAGGAACTCAAGCAGAATCTAGATGAACTTAAGCAGAAAGTAGAATAAAGACACACCATTGAATTTAGTCCTGTATGTGCTTGGTCGTGGCCTAACACGATGTGCGAATCATACATTCGACAGTGAGAAGGAAAATATAATATGAAAAAATCTCTTTTCAACATATCACGTGTATTTCTGTGTTGCGTTTTGCTATTGGCGACATCTGTTGTACGTGCAGATGGTACAGGTAAACTGCAGTTTCTATATACGGCTTATTTAGATGTACCTGCCTTGTTTCCAAACTCACTTGCTTCCTGTAAGCAATTTGATCCATCGACAGAGCCAGAATTACAGCGTTTGTATGATCAATGGTATCAAAAACATGGGCGTTATCAGAAAGAGTTGCAACAACTCTTATTTAAGTTACTTAGCGAACAACTGGGAAAAGCAAAAGCACAGGAGTTTGTTACCCACCTCAAAACAGAAGTTCAAAATGAGTTAGGGGATTTGTATTTTCCGCTGAATCATACGTGGACTAACAACTGGTATTGTACCAAGGAGTTACCTGATGAATTGACTGGAAAGGGCTTAATGTTGGATTACGCAGACTATGTAAAGGAACTCAAGCAGAATCCAGATCTACTTAAGCAGAAAGTAGAATAAAGACACTGCCCTAATTTTAAGCGGCTTTTTGATTTTGAAATCAGTCAAAGTCGCTAAGTCAGCAATGATTTATTTCAACCCAAATCTGCAACAACAGTAAAATGAGGTAAATAAGCTAAAGCGTCATCCATTTTTATATTCACGATTCCCAGTTAAAAGAAATCAACATATTTGTCATTAAACTTTCTAACTGTATATTTTAAAATCATCCAACAATAAATTTATTCTAAATTCATAATACAAAAGGGTAATGTCAATGAAAAAGCGTTTCTTAAAGCTCATCACAATTGCATGTGGTTTAGGCGTAGCTCCTCTTGGATTTGCTGCAAATTGTTCAAGTACAATTAGCAATAATGCTGTGGCAAACTTAACTGTCCCAGCAGGTGCAACATGTACTTTAAATAGTACATCTGTTGATGGAAATGTGAATGTGCTCAATGGTGGGAGTTTGATTTTAAATAATTCTTCAGTGAGTGGAAATGTGCAAGCCAATACAGCCAAAGTATTAAAGTTAGTCAATTCTTCTGTTGAGGGGGATGTGCTTGCAGGTCAAGTTTCGTCAACATTGAGTTTAAATAAATCCATGATTTCAGGAAATTTACAATGTTCCACACTGACGAAACTACAAAGCAGTATGAGCAGTGTTGAAGGTAAAACTACAGGGAAGTGTCGTTAAAGATTAAAAATATCTGTAAAAAAGCACTCAATATAGAGTGCTTTTTTGACGCTTAAATTTTTTGAACAATGATTTAAGCTTCGATGGCTTGTACCGCAATTTTTTTCGCAGGATCAACTTTACGGCGTACCACTGGAACAGGTTCACCATAATATTGACGATCTGCAAAATAGCTTGAACGAACCATTGGAGCAGCCCAGATATTTCTGAAACCAAGCTTGTGACCGTGTGCAGTATAACGCTCAAATTCTTCTGGTGTGACAAAACGGTCAATTGGTGCATGTTCTTTAGAAGGCTGTAAATATTGACCAATTGTCACATAATCAACACCGTGTGCATGTAGATCATCTAACAGGGCAATCACTTCTTCTTCGGTTTCACCAATACCCACCATCAAACCACATTTTGTTGGCACATCAGGGCAGTATTCTTTAAACATTTTTAATAAGTTTAAAGAGTGTTGATAGTCTGAACCCGGACGCATCGCTTTGTAGAGGCGAGGTACTGTTTCGATGTTATGGTTAAATACATCTGGTGGACATTCAGTCATGATACGCAGTGCAATATCCATACGACCACGGAAATCAGGAACCAATATTTCTAATAATGTTTTTGGACTGAGTTGACGCGCTTCTTGAATACAATCAACAAAATGTTGCGCACCACCATCTAAAAGATCATCACGGTCTACAGAGGTAATCACTGCATACTTTAAACCAAGATTGGCGATGGTTTCTGCCATATGACGAGGTTCATCAGGATCAAGTGCATTTGGACGACCATGTGCAACATCACAGAACGGGCAACGACGGGTACAAATATCACCCATGATCATAAAGGTTGCAGTACCACCACCGAAACATTCTGGAAGGTTAGGACAAGCTGCTTCTTCACACACAGTATGTAATTTTTGTGCACGTAAAGTGGTTTTGATTCGTTGAACTTCATCAGGCGCAGCCATTTTGACACGAATCCAGTCTGGCTTTCGTGGTGCTTCAACCGTCGGAATAACTTTTACAGGTATACGAGCAACTTTTTCCGCGCCACGTAATTTGACACCCTGTTCTGGTTTACGGTTCTCTGACATATTCAACTTTTCCACTGTTTTCTACGGGGGAGATTATGCTCATTATAGCGGAAATGCAAAAAGATAGGGCAAAAACACTATTCATATACTAAATGTCGTTATCACAGAATATATGCATGCGAAATACAGAAAATTGTTTTGGTTTAGGTCATAATATCGCATAAGACAAGAGATAGACTGAATTTACTATAAGGAGCTTTGAATGCCACGTAAGAAAGAAGTCGTTAGTGGGAAATTTGTGAAATACGATGCGGTCGTACTTGGCTCTGGTCCTGCTGGTGAAGGCGCGGCAATGAAGCTTGCTAAATCGGGTAAGCGTGTTGCAATTGTAGATATTCGTGAGCAACTTGGTGGTAACTGTACCCATGTCGGCACCATCCCAAGTAAGGCTTTACGTCAGACAGTTTCAAGTATTATCCGTTACCAACGTGATCCAATGTTTAAAAAAGTAGGGGATTGGAAACAATTCACTATGAAGCAAGTTTTGCGTAATGCGCATAAAGTGATTCAACAGCAAGTTGATACCCATTCACGTTTTTATGACCGTAACCATATTGATGTATTTCACGGTCGCGCATATATCCAAGATAAAAATACGGTGATTATTTTTAGCGAAGATGGTGTTAAAGAAACTTTAGTTTTCAAACAGCTTGTGGTTGCCACAGGTAGCCGTCCTTATCACCCACAAGGTTTAGACTTTAATCATCCGCGTGTATTTGATTCAGATAAAATTTTAGATCTGGATTATCCAATTCATAAAATTATTATTTATGGCGCGGGTGTAATTGGTTGTGAATATGCATCTATCTTTATTGGTTTAGACCATAAAGTTGACTTGATCAATACACAACATCAGCTGCTCAGTTATCTCGACGATGAAATTGCTGACGCGTTGTCTTATCACTTACGTGAACAAGGCGTGTTGATGCGTCACAATGAGCAAATCGATCATTTAGAAACGTTTGATGATCATGTGGTCTTGTATTTGCAAAGCGGTAAAAAAATTAAAGCTGATGCCATTCTGTGGTGTAATGGCCGTTCAGGAAATACCGATGGTTTAGGTCTTGAAAATGTAGGCATTACACCAAATAGCCGTGGGCAACTTGCGGTAAATGACCAATATCAAACCGAAGTTGAAAATATCTATGCGGCAGGTGATGTGGTGGGTTGGCCATCTCTTGCTTCTGCAGCATATGACCAAGGTCGTTGCGCTGGTTCAAATATGAGCGGCGAAGAAAATGTTAAACCAGTGAAAGATATTCCAACGGGGATTTATACCATCCCTGAAATTTCATTCTTTGGTAAAACTGAAAGTCAGTTAACTGCTGAAAAAATTCCATATGAAGTTGGACAAGCATCATTCCGTCATTTGGCACGTGCGCAAATTACAGGGGATACAGTTGGTGAACTTAAACTGTTATTCCATCGTGATACCTTAGAGTTATTAGGTGTGCATTGTTTTGGCAATAATGCGGCTGAAATTATCCATATTGGACAGGCGGTGATGCAAAGTGGAAACAATACCATTAAGTATTTTGTTGAAACGACATTTAACTATCCAACAATGGCAGAAGCCTATCGTGTTGCAACATTGAATGGTATGAATCGTTTGTTCTGAACAAATCTTCAGAATTAAAAACCCGTAAGTGATCTTGCGGGTTTTTTATGCCATATTTAGGGTCTGTTGACATTTCATAAATGGCTTGCGTTGTAGGTTAAAATTGAGCATGAGACGTATACGTCGTAAAGCATGAATGAGAATAGCGAGACTATTTTCGAGTTTCATAACGCAGACTGAGATAATTTTAACCACAACTCTTCGGGACTAGCGTGTTTTTTGCCGCTACGTCGTTATGAACTACTTATTTAGAATGACTAAATTTCGTATTTCGTGCCTAGTATCGCCTAAAAAACACACGTAGTCGCAAACTTAGACGAATTATCAACAGACCCTAAAGATTTGATGTATGAACTGCATAGTCTTAAGTGGTTCAAAGGTTTATCATAGCGGCAGTTAAACTTGTGGATGACGCTATGAAAATTGTTGCAGATGAAAATCTAGCATTTACTGAATATTTCTTTTCAGAATTCGGAACCATTCATCAAGCAGCAGGACGCAATTTGACTCATCATGATGTGAATGATGCAGATGCGTTATTGGTACGCTCTATAACAAAAGTCAATGAACAGTTGATCCAAGATACAGCACTAAAATTTGTCGGTAGTGCAACCATAGGGACAGACCATTTAGATATTCCAGCATTAGAAAAGCACCAAATCGCATGGTCAAATGCGGCTGGTTGCAATGCACAAGCCGTTGCAGAATATGTCATCACGGCTTTACTGCATCTCAATCAGGATTTTCTAGATTTAGGGAAAAAGTTTACTTTAGGCATTATTGGTTTAGGCAATGTGGGAACACGATTAGCATATATGGCTCAGTTGTTGGGCTGGAATGTCATTGGCTATGATCCCTTGGTACAACGAGAAAATGTTCAGCAAGTTGAATTTGACGCTTTATTAAAGAAAGCCGATGCGATCAGCATACATGTGCCTTTAACCCAAACAGGGCCGTTTGCAACACATCATTTAATCAATGCTGATGCATTGGCGCTAATGCAGCCTGAAACCATCTTAATTAATTCTGCGCGTGGTGCTGTTGTTGAAGAAGCGGCATTAATGGCAGATATCTTAAAAACACGTCGTAAAGTGGTGTTGGATGTATTTGAACATGAGCCTGAGATTTCACAGCGTCTATTGGATTTAATTACAATTGTGACGCCACATATTGCGGGTTACAGTCTGGAAGGTAAAGCACGTGGTACTCAGATGATTTATGACGCATTTTGTAAAACATTTGCCTATACCGCACATAAGAAATTTGAATCACAATTACCTGCATGTGAACAATATTTTTATGGCAATAACATTAAACAAACGCTAAAAAAATACTTAGCTGAAATTTACAATATTCAGCGAGATGATGAAAATTTAAGAGATTGCTTAAAGGACGGCAAGGTGGATCAAAAAGCCTTTGATTACCTTCGTAAAACTTATCCTTTGCGCCGTGAATGGGCTGCTCATGGAGGGCCAAAAGCATGAGCATAGATTTTAAACCAACATGTGATATTCAGGCGCTTAAAGCACGAGCAAAACTCTATAGGCAAATTCGCCAATTTTTTATTGAGCGTGATGTTTTAGAGGTTGAAACTCCGATCTTGTCTCAAGCGGGTGTAACTGATGTCCATCTGGCTTCCGTACAGGCTCAGCGTCATCTACATGGCAAACAACAAACGCATTATTTACAAACTTCACCAGAGTTTGCCATGAAGCGTTTATTGGCGAGTGGTAGTGGTGCGATTTATCAAATTTGTAAAGTTTTTCGAGATGATGAACATGGGCGTAAGCACAATAGTGAATTTACCATGTTGGAATGGTATCGTCCGCAATTCAGCTTGAAAGATTTGATGCTAGAAGTCACTGATTTATTGAATGTGGTTTTGGCTGAACGTTTTGGTGAAGTTCGACCAACCGTACTCAGTTATAAGCATGCATTTATTGATCGTTTGGACTTGAATCCACTGCAAGCAACTTTGCAACAATTAAAAGATGTGGCACACCGTGTAGGACTCAATCTGGATTTGGGTGATGATCGTTTGGCCTATATTGATTTGTTATTTTCTCATATGGTTGAGCCAAGTTTAGGCTTTGATACGCCGGTATTTTTAACTGATTTCCCCCCAGAATTGGCCTCGTTGGCAAAGACCAAACTGGATGAGGACGGTGAGTTAGTTGCTGCACGTTTTGAGCTCTATATTGAAGGGTTAGAACTTGCCAATGCCTATGATGAGTTAATTGATGCTGAGGTTTTGCGTAGTCGTTTTCAAGCAGATAATACTGAGCGTGAAAAGCTGGGCCTACATGTGATGCCAATCGATGAGTACTTGCTCGCTGCTTTACCGAATATGTCAGATTGTGCGGGTATTGCTTTGGGAATTGATCGTTTGTTAATGGTGGTGATGAACCAAATGAAGTTGGAAAAGGTGATTACATTTCCTGCGGATGTGTCTTGATTTGTAAAAAGCTTGATTCAACTGTGTGGGAATTAAAACATTATATAAACCTTTTGTTAGTTAAAGTCTGAGTGAACATAATTTTTAATTTATAAGATTTTGAATAAATTGAAATTCACTGTAAGTTATATCTATGCAAGAAATTTATTAGATAAATTTTATTTAATGTAGGTTTTTGTAATTTAGGGAAGAGTTATGACGAATAATTATTGGCACCGCTTTTTATATTTAGAAATAAAGTTAAAAGAATTGAGCAACTATATTCAAATAGACCAAAAAAATTTTAACGTTTTTTCTATAGAACTTATGTCTTTATATTTATCTACATGTTCTGAAATAGAAGCGATTTATAAAGCGATTTCCAACAAAATTGGACAAAGCTATAACTTTGATATGTTTAGAACTGATTTTTCATCGATTGCTGATAAGGACTTATTATTAGAGGAGGTTTCTTTTAGAAATAATTCATTAAAATTTAATCCATTTCGAGATATTGAATCAAAAAAACAAGGTCAATTCATTAGTATAAAGTGGTGGAAAGATCATAATCTTATTAAGCACAACAGGGAGCTTAATTTTGAAAATGCTACATTGGAAAACTTTCTTAACTCCTTGAGTGCTCTATACTTACTGAACTTATATTTTCAGTATATTAAAGAAAGTCAAACTAGTATATCTCCTATTCCAGAGCTATTTCAAACAAATAAATTTTATGTTGATATGAGAATTGGTGGAAAAGGTTTTGAATATCTTAAATTTTAGACTAAGTATTCAAAAAATATAGTTTTCACCATCAGGTTTAATGGAACTTTGAGAAATTTTCTTTGAATAATCTAACGCTTGTCTAAAATAGCATTAAAGCTTAAAACAATGATTATTTAATTGAGTGATCTACAGTTTGTTAAAACGCCTCTCATTACTGAGAGGCATTTTTTTATACCGTATGATGATGATGACCTAACTCATGCTTTAAATCAGCAATCGCTTCAATACGTTTTTGAATCAACATTTCACCGATATCTGGACCTTGAATATCTGAGGGTAAATCCGATGCTTTAATCGTGCGTACAGTTTTCATTGCATCTAATAGGTAATGCGCTTGTGGGTATTCGCGATTTTCTAAGCCTAAACGGCCTTTAGCATCACATTCACAGGCTTGCGCAAAAGCTTCGACCCGCTCAGGACGACGTAGCACATCTAAACGCTGTAACAAACGCCATAAGGTGCCTGCTTTTAAGGTAAAAGCCTGATGACATTTTAAATGTTCTTTACATACTGCTAGAGCAAGCTGTTTCGTTTGAGTAGGTACACGTAAACGATCACATACATCTGTGACAGGCTGAATCCCACGTTCTTCATGCATGATATGACGAGGTAATTCATCTTTTGGTGTTAAAGCTTTGCCTAAGTCATGTACCAATACTGCAAAACGAACATCTAAAGAATAATTGGCTTTACATGCTTGCTGTAAAGACATCAGTGTATGAATACCGCAATCAATCTCAGGATGATATTCAGGTCGTTGTGGAACGCCAAACAGGGCATCTATTTCAGGAAAGAGCACTTTTAATGCACCACACTCACGTAACACTTCAAAGTAAACATCCGCATGACGTTCCATTAAAGCACGAGAGGTTTCTTTCCAAACACGTTCAGGTGTCAGTGCTTCTAATTCGCCAGATTCAGCCAGTTGACGCATCAATGCAAGTGTTTCATCAGCAATGCGAAATCCGTATTGCGCATAACGAGCAGCAAAACGAGCCACACGCAGTACGCGTAAAGGATCTTCTGCAAAAGCATCTGAAACGTGGCGTAGGATTTTATGTGCTAAATCATCTTGTCCATGATAGGGATCATACACTTGACCTGCTTCATCCATCGCAATGGCATTGATGGTTAAGTCACGACGAATTAAATCCTCTTCTAAGGTGACATCTGGATCGGTAAAAAACTCAAATCCATGATAACCGTGTCCTGATTTACGCTCAGTACGGGCTAGGGCATATTCTTCTTTTGTTTGGGGATGTAAAAACACAGGGAAATCTTTCCCAACGGGTTGATAACCTTGGGCAAGAAGTTGCTCTGGCGTGGCGCCAACAACAACATAATCCTTTTCGTGATAGGGATGACCGAGTAAATGATCTCTAACGGCACCGCCTACTAAATAAACTTGCATGAAAAAACCTCTATTCTTACTGCCATCATGCATCAGAATAGAGGTTTTCTCAAGTACAGAACTTGAGTGATTGACTAAAGTTCTGCGGTATTGATGTTAAATTGACTTCAAGCTTAGCCTTCAGCTTGTTGAATCTCAGCAACGGTTAAAGCTGTCATATTAACTAAACGACGTGTTGTCGCTGTAGGTGTTAAAATATGCACAGGTTTAGCAGCACCAAGCAAGATAGGGCCAATAGTCACATTATTGCCTGATGTTGATTTTAACAAGTTGAATGAAATATTTGCCGCATCAAGATTTGGCATAATCAACAAGTTCGCTGAACCTTTGAAGCGTGAATTTGGGAATGCAAAATGACGAATATTTTCATCAAGTGCAGCATCTGCATGCATTTCACCATCTACTTCTAATTCAGGTGCGATTTCAGTCAAGATTTCAAATACTTTACGCATTTTTTGTGCACTTGGATCATTTTGATCTGAACCAAAGCTAGAATGCGAAAGTAATGCAACTTTTGGCGTCATACCAAAACGACGAACTTCTTCAGCCGCTAAAATAGTCATTTCAGCCAACTGTTCAGCAGTCGGGTTGGTATTTACATATGTATCAGCCATAAAGATATTGCGATCTTCAAGCATCAATGCATTAAGCGTAAAGAAGTTATTACGACCTTCTTTTAAACCAATCACATTTCTCACAAAGTCTAAATGGATATCATAACTTGCATAAGTACCGCATAGCATACCATCTGCAAGACCATGACGAACCAACATTGCTGCGATCAAGGTAGAACGACGACGTGTTTCACGTTGTGCATACTCAGGCGTTACACCTTTACGTTGCATCAAGTTGTAATAGTCATCTGCAAACTTATCGTAATCAGGATTTTTTTCTTGATCTACGATGGTAATATTTACACCATGTTCAAGACGTAAACCTAATTTCTTGATATTCGCTTCAATCACTGCAGTACGGCCAACTAGAATAGGTTGTGCCAAACCTTCATCAACTGCGATTTGAATCGCACGTAATACACGAAGATCTTCACCTTCCGCATAAGCAATACGTTTAGGCGCTGTTTTCGCTTGTGCAAAAATTGGTTTCATCATCAATGCTGAATTATAAACAAATTCAGATAGACGTTGACGATAAGCCGAGAAATCCGCAATTGGACGACTTGCAACACCTGAATCCATTGCAGCTTGTGCAACAGCAGGAGCAATTTCAAGAATTAGGCGTTGATCAAGTGGGCGTGGAATTAAGTAATCACGACCAAATGATGCAGATTTTTCACCATAAGATGCGGCATCCGCTTCAACATGTGCCATACGTGCAATCGCATGTACACAAGCAATTTTCATTTCTTCATTAATCGTCGTAGCGCCAACATCTAGCGCACCACGGAAGATATAAGGGAAGCAAAGCGCATTGTTTACTTGGTTCGGATAATCTGAACGACCAGTTGCCATGATTACATCTGGACGTACTTCATGCGCATGTTCAGGTAAAATCTCTGGATCTGGGTTTGCCAATGCAAAGATGATTGGATCAGCCGCCATGACTTTAACCATTTCTTTGGTTAAAATGCCTGCCGCAGAAAGGCCAAGGAACATATCGGCATCTGCAATCACATCTGCAAGTTGAGTTCCCTCAATATCTTGCACATAACGCTTTTTAGACTCATCCAAGCCTTCACGTTTAGTGGTCAATAAACCGCGTGAGTCAGCAACCACGATATTTTCTTTTTTAGCACCAATTGCACACAGCAAGTCTAAACAAGAAAGTGCCGCAGCACCTGCACCTGAAGCAACAATTTTGATTTCGTCAATTTTTTTGCCATTCAATTGCAAAGCATTGAGAAGGGCTGAACCTACGATAATTGAAGTACCGTGTTGGTCATCATGGAACACAGGGATTTTCATGCGTTCACGAAGCTTTTGCTCAATATAAAAACACTCTGGTGCTTTAATATCTTCGAGGTTAATACCACCAAAAGTAGGTTCTAAAGCCGCAACGATATCAACAATTTTGTCAGGATCATTTTCAGCAATTTCAATATCAAAAACGTCTACACCAGCAAACTTTTTAAATAATACGCCTTTGCCTTCCATTACAGGCTTAGATGCTAATGGACCAATATTACCTAGACCTAAAACGGCTGTACCATTACTGACCACTGCAACCAAGTTGCCACGAGCAGTATAAAGCGCTGCTTTTGAAGGGTCTTTTTCAATTTCTAAACAAGGCGCTGCCACACCTGGTGAGTAAGCAAGCGCAAGGTCATGTTGATTGACAAGTTGCTTACTTGGCGTAACGCTAATTTTTCCTGGTGTTGGAAATTCGTGATAGTAAAGGGCTTGCTGTTTTAAAGATTGATCATCCATCTGAATCTCGATTATTACATGTTCCAGCGAGGCTGGTGGTTTGACTAAATTTCATCGAATATAACATTTGTTGAGCGATACCGACAGTCAAAAAATAGTTATTTCAAACAAAGTAATAGATATAAAGTCTAAAAAAATTAACAAATCTTTATAAGTTTATGCTGTTCCAAATATTTTGTGCTGTCTGCAGATGACAATGCTTTGGAAAAGTAAAAGCCTTGTAAAATATAACAACCGTGTTTTTGTAAAAATAACGCTTGTTCTTTAGTTTCAACGCCTTCAGCGACCAAGGTAATGCCGATTGCATTGCCCATAGCAATAATCGCATTGACGATCGCTTCGTCTTTTTCTTGGCCAATTTTTGAAATAAAAGCGCGATCTATTTTTAAAATATCAAAAGGGTAACTGGTTAGATAAGCTAAAGATGAGTAGCCTGTTCCAAAATCATCCAAAGAAATCGAAATATGGCGATCTTTTAATTGTTGTAGAAGAAAATTGACTTCTTCTGATTTATCAAACAAAGACGATTCAGTCAGTTCTAGTTCAAGCATATCACCCGAAATATTATATTTTTTAAGGGCGTAGTCGATATCTTTGACTAACTGTCCACGGTAAATTTGTTGTGCAACAATATTAATCGATACCCTAAAATGATCAAAACCAAGGGATTGCCACTGCTGTATTTGCTTACAGGTTTCATGCAATACAATTAAACCAATATCTGAAATGAGGCTGGTTTCTTCAGCAAGCGGAATAAAAATGTCTGGCAAGATATAACCCAAAGTTGGATGTTGCCAGCGGACTAATGCTTCAAAACCATAAATACGTTGAGTTTTGACACAGATTTTAGGTTGATAATGTACGGTCAGTTCTTTGTGTTTTATGGCTTTTCTTAATTCGTTTTCTAGGTTGATCCCTTGATTGAGCAACGGCGTTTTTTTGTTTGAATAAAAATATACGGTATTTCCGCCTAAACGCTTGGCTTCGTGTAATGCTGATTCTGCATGACCATTGAGGCTGTCGAGCTGTAAGCCATGCTCTGGATATAGCGCAACGCCAATAGAAATGGTGATGGTTTGTTCTTGTTCTTTAACATCAAAAGGTTGTTTAAAGGCATCTAAAATATGTTGTGTATGTTGATGAATATTGATGTTATTGCTACTTAAATTATAGATCACTGCAAAATCATCATTATTTAAATAAGCGATCAGAGAGGCATTTGGACAACATAATCTTAATCTGTGAGCGACTTGTTTTAATAATTCATCACCTTCTTTATGGCTCATAAATTCATTGAATAATTTAAAACGGTCAATGTTGATGCGTAAAACCGCAAAATTTTTAAATGAATCAGAATAGTGAATTAAATAATTATGCAGTTGTTGTTTGAAATAAAAGCGATTTGGTAAATCGGTTAGGATGTCATAATGTTCTAAATACGAGAGTCGTTGTTCTTGTTTTTTACGATCAGTTAAATCGGTAATAATACCGACATAGTTGGAAAATTTATTTTTTTCATCATAAATTGCATTGATGTGTACCCAGAGTGCAAGTTTTTTTCCTGAGGTAAAATCAATCTGCAATTCAGACTCAAATTCTCCTTTTTGAATTAAACTTTGAGTAATCACATTATACATTTGTTGGGTACGAGAATTATTATTGATTGTGATATCAAATAGATGATTTCCAACGATATTGTGTTGTTTGTAATCTAAGAGCTTTTCAAAATAAGGGTTTACTTCTAAGTAGCATAAATTATTATCTAAAATGAAAACACCTTCAGCCACTTGTGCTAATACATTTGCGGCGAGTTTTAACTTTTCTTGGTCGGTCTTTTCTTTTTGAATGTCGCGTTGGATACCCACCATTCTAAGCGGTTTGTTATTGATATTCTTAGAAACCACTTTGCCAATGTCTTGAATCCAGCACCATTGACCATCTCGCTTAACACGGTAGATTGCCTCAAAGCGCTCAGTTTGGCCTTTGAGATGTTGTTTCAGGATGGTTTTATAATTGACAATATCATCAGGATGAACATATTCATCTACGCTATTGTGTTTTAAATTGAGTTGTTTGAATTCTGCACCGCTTTTTGAGTCGGAAATCTCAAAAGTTCTTTTTTCAATATTCCAGACCCAAGAGTGAATACCGGCGGTTTCATGGGCAAAAGCTAAGTTGGCCTGATGATTTTCTAAACGGTCATTCATTTGTTTAAAATCGAAAATTCGTTCTTTTACTTTTTGTTCTAATAAATGATTATGTAACTGCAATTCACTTTTCATGACCTGTGTTTTTGAGATTTCATTTTTAAGTTGTATTTCTAAGCCTTTATAATTTGCAAGTTGTTCTTGTGATTGCTTAAATAAAAACTTATTTTTCAGGTCTAATATTTCAGAATTAATATAAATTTTATGTGAAGCATAAGTGCTAAAGAATAATAAAGAGAACCAAACAATGAAAATAGTACTATAGATTTCATTGGTATTTTGAGGGAAAAGCAGAGGGAGCGTGAGCACCGGAATCGCAGATGGAACAAATAAAGCAATAAAATAACTAAATCTTTGATTGAGAAAATTCATTGCTAAAACATATGAAAAACTCAGCAAAAAGCTAGATAACAGAAATGAAAAAAATGGGTCAACCACATTTGGCATCATCATAAATTCTAAATTAATGATATAAACGCCAATCCCAAATAAGCTTCCTAAGATCAAGCAAGAAAACTGAAAAAAAAGATCAAGATGTTTAAATTCTTGGACTTTATTTTGTTGTAACAGATAGGTAGAGGACAAAAATCCCGATAATATAAATAAAATAGTCAGAATAAACCAACCGCTTAATAATTCAGAAGAAGTATTAAATAAGTAAATATAGATTAAAGCGTCACAGATACACGTAAAAAATACCCAAATAAAAAATATCCGGATATCTTTGGTTATCTTTCTGATGTTCGACGAATTCACATCATATGAAAGAAGCTCTTCCTGAACATCATTCATTAGCGCTTGCACCTCTGCTATTTTTAGAATGTGTAGGTTTAACGGAGCAACTATTTAAAATTTGCTAATTAATAGTTTCTTTGGAATTAAAATACTGTGAAATCATCCAATTTGCAATTATTTTACATGACATACATCACTTTTTAAAGCTTTGATAATTCAAAATTGATAAAGCAACTACAGGTGCTGTTTCAGTTCTTAAAATACGATCACCGATGCACCAATTTTTAAATCCATATTGGTTGGCCTGATCAATTTCAGCTTCATTTAAACCACCTTCAGGGCCAATTAAAAGGGCAATATCTGGGCTTATGTCTTTCAGTACATCTGTCTGCTCTTTTTCAGGCGCAAGAACAAATTTACTCTGCGGTAATTCAGTTTTGATCCATTCGTTTAGGCTTAGAGGCGCTAAAATCTGAGGAACAAGATTCATACCACACTGTTCACAAGCTGCAATCGCTATACCTTGCCAATGATCTAATTTTTTTTGATCTCGATCGTATTTTAAACGCATTTCACAACGTTCTGATGTGAGCAGTTGAATTTGAGCTACGCCCAATTCCACAGCTTTTTGAATCGCATAATCCATACGATCGCCCTTACTCATGACTTGTCCAAGTAGCGCTGTAAAAGCAGGGGTACGATTATCTGGATTAAATGAATTGACTAAAACAGAAGCAGATTTTTTAGCGACTGCTGTTAAAGTCACGTCATATTCACCCCCTTGTCCATTGAACAAGGTGGCTTTTTCACCCACTTGTGCACGCAATACTTTGACCCAATGATGAAATACTGTTTCAGTGAGTTCAACCGTAGTTTCGACAGCTAAATCAGTTTCAATATAAAAGCGGGGCATGCAGTTTTACTCACAAGTTGATGATGCAATTTTGATTTAAGCTAAACCGAGATCAAGTACCAATTGGCGGTTTGGCTCAGTATGATTCATGCTATAGAAATGCAAACTTGGTGCACCTCCTGCAATAAGGCGTTCACACAGTTTGATCACAACTTCATGTCCAAAGGCTTTGATACTTGCAGTGTCATCACCATAGGTCGCAAGTTGCTTACGAATCCAGCGCGGAATTTCTGCACCTGTCCCATCTGCAAAGCGGATTAAATTGCTTGCATTGGTAATTGGCATAATTCCTGGCGCAACAGGAATATCAATTCCTTGTTTTTGGATACGCTCTACAAAATAGAAATAGGCATCTGGATTAAAGAAAAATTGAGTGATGGCTGCATTTGCACCAGCTTTGACTTTTTCTGCAAAGTGCTGAATGTCTGCATCAAAGTTGTCAGCTTGTGGATGCATTTCAGGATATGCCGCAACTTCAATTTTAAAATGATCGCCTGAGTGTTCACGAATAAAACGGACCAAATCAGTTGCATAAGGCAGTTCACCTAGGCCAACTTGACCAGAAGGTAAATCACCTCGAAGCGCAACAATACGATCAATCCCTTGAGCTTTATAGATATCGAGTAATTCAGCAATACGTACTTTGTCATCACCAATACATGAAAGGTGAGGGGCAACAGGTGTACCTTTACCATTAAAGTCAGCAATTGCGGCTAATGTACGTTCACGCGTCGAACCACCAGCCCCATAAGTAATCGAGAAAAACTCTGGATTTAAAAGCTGTAATTCTTGATGAACAAGCTTAAGTTTTTCCGCCCCTGCATCAGTTTTGGTCGGGAAAAACTCAAACGAAATTGGAACACGTTTGGTCATGGTTAAATCCTTTTTTATTCATACCTTTTTAATTTGTTTTAGCCTCTCCGAGGTCCTTTCCTAAAAGGAGAGGACCTTGCCTTTATATTCATTAATACGTTAATGAATATTGCTTTCTCCCTAAGAGAGAAAGCTAGGGAGAGGGGATTAAAACTTAGTACTTATAAGCCTCAGATTTAAATGGACCTTCAACTGCAACGCCCAAGTAATCTGCTTGAACTTGAGTCAATTGCGTCAATACACCACCAAAACCAGCAACCATTGCAGCAGCAACTTCTTCATCTAATTTCTTAGGAATCAATTCAACACGGATCTGTGCTGCTTTTTGATCTTCTGGAAGATCAGCAAATTTTTCTGCGAATAAGTGCATTTGACCTAAAACTTGGTTTGCAAAAGAACCATCCATCACGCGTGAAGGGTGACCTGTTGCATTACCAAGGTTAACCAAACGACCTTCTGAAAGAAGAATCAGGTAATCATTTTCATTTTCTGTACGATACACTTGGTGTACTTGAGGCTTAACTTCAACCCACTTATAACCACGTAAATAGTTTGTATCGATTTCAGTATCAAAGTGTCCGATATTACACACCACTGAACCTGCTTTTAATGTATCTAACATTGCAGAATCACATACGTGGTAGTTACCAGTTGTTGTTACGATCAAATCAGTATTTTGAAGAAGGTCAAGGTTAATGTCTTCTTTTTTACCTGTTTGTACACCATTTTTATATGGAGAAACAACTTCATAACCGTCCATACATGCTTGCATTGCACAGATTGGGTCAATTTCAGTTACACGTACAATCATACCTTCTTGGCGAAGTGACTGAGCAGAACCTTTACCAACATCACCATAACCAATTACTAGCGCACGACGACCAGATAACAACATATCTGTACCGCGTTTTATGGCGTCATTTAATGAATGACGGCAGCCATATTTATTGTCGTTTTTAGATTTTGTGATTGAATCATTCACGTTAATTGCAGGAACTTTTAAAGTACCATCACGGAACATTTCGTTTAGACGTTGAACACCCGTAGTCGTTTCTTCTGTAATACCATGAATTTTAGCAATAAGTTCAGGATATTTTTCATGAACAACAGCAGTTAAATCACCACCATCATCAAGAATCATGTTAGCATCCCAAGGCGTGCCATTAACATTGATTTGTTGTTCAAGACACCACATGTATTCTTCTTCAGTTTCACCTTTCCAAGCGAATACTGGAACACCAGATGCGGCAATTGCTGCTGCTGCATGGTCTTGAGTTGAGAAGATGTTACATGAAGTCCAACGTACTTCTGCGCCTAATTCAACCAGTGTTTCAATTAAAACAGCAGTTTGAATGGTCATATGAATACAACCCAGAATTTTTGCGCCAGCAAGAGGTTTTGCTGCTGAATAACGTTTACGTAAGCCCATCAACGCTGGCATTTCTGCTTCAGCAAGTTTGATTTCTTTACGACCGTAGTCAGCGAGGGAAATATCTGCAACTTTATAATCTGTAAATGAAGCATTAACCGCGTTCATCACGATCTCCTTTATATTAAAAAAATATTGATCATTCAGTTCGCGGATGCCGTTGTTGATCAGCACGAAAGTCTGACCGAATCGTCGAGCCTAGCGATTTCACATTTATGTGCCTGTGAAAAAGTCGCAGCATCCCTCGACTGGCGACTATTGTACCTAGATTTTAATAGAGTTCAAATGTAGTTGGTTAATATTCAACTAAAAGATAGAATTGTTTTTGAATCGCTAAGCTATGCAAAAATATGATCAGTATTTACTGATATATAAACAGAAATAAAATCAAGATGATGCGTTTAAGCGTTTGCCAAGTGCTAGAGCTGTGCAACGATGATTGTAGTATTTGTGATTATGCTGCGTGCTTTGCTTTTTCTATATCTGGTTTTTTGGGTTTAAAAAGTGAATATCGGGAACATTAAATTGATGGATATTGTAAAGATAATTGATCAGCATAGCTTTGCATTGCGACAAGCCATTGAGCAGGCTTCTCTTGAACAGCGGAAAAGTTTGGTGAAAGTTGTTTTTGCTTTTTTTGAAAAATTACCGAACTTTCAATCTATTATTGAACAAAATTATCAAATTAAAATTGATAAAAAACAATTGTTTCAGGATATTGATCAAGAGAATTTAATTGATTATCAAAAGCGAATTCGACAATCAAATGCTTGCGTAGATGAATATGCCGATGATTATGAGGAATTAGCGGCCATTGAGGTGATTTCTTTGGATGCCTTTTTCTTAATGGTATCAAATCAAAACAAAAGCCAGCATTTAGTGGCTTTGTTTAATGCGATGATTGAAGTGCTGGATTATTATGAGAATTTTTCAGAAAACTCAATCTATTGGAATGAACTTTTAGAAAAAGAAATTCTTTTACAAGAGCAGATTATCAAACAGATTGCTACACATATTATTTTTGATGAATCTATTTATTGTGTGCATTATCAAACAATAGAATTTCCTGATTTGGATTAAAGAGAATGAAAAAAATCGTATTGATCGCATCGATTCTGACAGCGACATCAGCTTTCGCCAATGATTCTACAGGCTATGTGGGAACAGGGGGAATTGAGTACCTTAAAAATAAAAATATTGCCATGCAACGTGAAGACTTATTCATTAGTAAAAAATTAATTAAGGTCGATTATCAATTTAAAAACCTCAGTAATCAGGATATTACTGAAACTGTTTTGTTCCCTTTACCACGAGTTAATAATGCTTTTGAATCTGATTTTGCTCACACTGAGGATTTATTAAAAAGTTTTAAAATTCAGGTTAATGGAAAAGCGGTTCAACCGACAATGCATGTGCAGACATTTATACAAAGAGATGAAAAGTCTAAAGCGATTGATGTCACTGAGCTATTTAAACAATGTGGTTTTTCACAAACTGAAATGTTAAATCCTTGGAATCGCAAAAGTGATGAATATGGGGTATTTGAAAAGAAACTAAAAAGCTGCTCAAACCCTAAAGTAAAAAGCATTTTGCCTAAAAATCCAGACGAAGTCATCAACTGGTCATCACAAGTGGTTTATAGCTGGAAGCAAACTTTTAAAGCCAATTCAATTACACAGGTAAAACATCAATATAAACCTTTAGTGGGTGGTTCGGTT
Source organism: Acinetobacter sp. CE-15 (assembly GCF_051059255.1). NCBI lineage: Bacteria > Pseudomonadati > Pseudomonadota > Gammaproteobacteria > Moraxellales > Moraxellaceae > Acinetobacter > Acinetobacter sp. CE-15. The sequence goes on from NZ_CP192737.1 coordinate 1,447,172, forward strand.
GCACTATATCCAGATGAATATAATCAACAATTTTGTATGGACAGTAATTTTAAGAAAGGCTTGAAAAAAGCACAGTCGGAACATTCGCCTTTTAATGCACTGAGTTATATTTTGACTACTGGGGCAAATTGGGCAAAACCGATTGAAAACTTTAAATTGACCATTGAACGTGATCCGGGAGAGTTGGTATCGTTTTGTTGGAAAGGTAAAGTCAATAAAATTAGCCCGACACAATTCCAAATGGTTGAGAAAAACTTTGTACCTAAACAAGATTTAGATGTAATTTTTGTGCATTTACGTAATTAAATAAGTGAATCAAATTTAAGCCCATTTTATATGGGCTTAAATTTATAAATTATACTGAGGTGTCTTCAGCTGACTTGGCTTTTTTAGCCCAAAAATCAGCTTTTTCTTCATCAACATCAACGCCCATCCCGTGTTCATAAATACAAACAAGATCACGCATGGCTTGAACTTCACCCAGTTTTGCTGCTTGCTCAACCAGCTCTACTGATTTCACCAGATCTTTTTCAACCACATCGCCACGGCGATAGAAATTGGATAACTCTAAAATCGCAGCAGGATGTTGATTTTTGGCCGCTTGCTCTAACCAGCGATGGGCATGTTCAAAATAAGCCTTGGCTTCTTTAGGATCTTCTTCAAGGATATCTTTTGCATAATAAGCATAGCCTTCACCTAACCAATACATGGCTTCAACATGGCCTAATTGTGCTGCTTTGAGTGCCCATTCTTCTGCAAGTTGATTGTTATCTTCATCTTCACTTTGCATATATATTTCAGCAAGTTCAAATTGTGCAGCTGGATTGGCCATTGCAGCACGATTGAGTAATTCTGAAGAGATTGAAAGTGGTTTAGACATAAAAATACCAATACAAGGCAATAAATTTGATAGAAAAAAAGCCAATCCGTAGATTGGCTTATGATTATAACTGATTTTTGTGAAACAGTTTAAATGAGTAGCATCACACTTGTGATTAAGCTGATACCCACACAAAAGCTGGCAGCCAATTTCATTTTTAAACTGTAATAGCTTAATAACACCCCAACAAATAATGCTGAAAAGGTCAGTACTCCAACCCAAATGCTGAGCATGCTACTAAGCTGCCCTGACATGACGCAAATGATCAGTGAAATCAGCAGTAAAGCCCAACCAGCAATAGAAGCAAGTTGGGTTTGTTTGGGGCTTAGTTCATGTCCATAGAACTGTTTTTGATGCTTTGACATTGCGCTGGCAAGCGCGATAAAAGCCAAGCTAGACAAAGACCAAATTAATAAGAAGAAAATCATGCTGAAATCTCCTTATTTGAAGGTACATTTCTGGCTTTTTTGACAGGAAGCCCTTTATGTTTTTTAACTTTATAAAATGAGTAGAAAAACAAAATCGCAAGCGCCCATGTCATTAAATCAAAAGACGCAATCATCCATTGGTCATTGGCAATGCTGTTCCAAAGTGCTTGACCACCCGTGATAAAATTGACAATAGGCAATAGGGCAAAAGCAACACCAGAGAACAATAGAAGTTCTAGCCAAGCTTGACGATGCGGGCGAATCGCTGCATAAATTAACGTAGCTAACCATACAATAAAGAAAGCTCTAATTTCCCAATTTAAGCGTGTTTCTATTTCAAATGGAATGAAACGATTGGCGTAGAAGTAGGCGGCACATGCAATAGGTAATCCAATCACAGCAGCAATATTCATCACTTCAACAAAACGATAACCAAATGATTTATAACCTTGTTTTTGTTGTTGCGGTGCACGTTTGACGCACCATAAGATCAGCCCCGTTGCAACCATTAAGGTGCCCATTACACCAGAGAAGAACAATAACCAGCGGAAGGTTAAATCAAGACCACGAGCTTCATGCAATACAGTCACCACATTGTATATCCCCATTGGGATAGAGGCATTGTTTGCTTGAGCCGCTTCACTGATGTCTTTGCCTGTCACGCCATCGAATTTTAAAATGGGGTAAACACCACGCTGAACCACACTTTTCGCATATAAAGCGCGAAGTTCAATGGTCGCATTGGATGTATTTGGCGCAATGATTTGAATAGAAGCAATCGGATTTTCTTTCCACTGTGCTTGAGCAGTGGTAATAAGCGGGGTTAAGTCAGTGAGTGGTGCAGGATGACCAGCGTCTTGTTGATGCTTTTTGCCTCTTTCACCTCGTGAGCGTTGTTCATTTTGGCCTTGAGTTTGATTTGTATTTGCGGATCCAGAACGGTTTTCAGCATTTCTATTGCGAGCATTATTTTGCTGAACTGCACCTCCGCGCATCTCTTGAAAAAACTCTTGTCGATCTTTATAGACTTGGTTGATTCCCCAAGGCATAAACATAAACATCAGTAATAACAAACCACTGAAGGTGATCATGATATGAAAGGGAAGGGCAAAAACAGCTGTGGCATTATGTGCATCTAACCAAGAGCGTTGGCCTTTACCTGAACGGAACGTAAAGAAATCTTTAAAAATTTTTTTATGGGTAATAATGCCGCTGATAATTGCCACAAACATCAGCATCGTGGCTAAACCGACGATCCAACGTGCCCAAATACGATCAAATCCATACAGTTCAAAGTGAAAGCGATATAGAAAACCACCACCACGGGTGTCTCGTGCTTCAATAACTTGTCCAGTTGCACTGTCTATGGTGATTCTTTCCCCACCACGACGCGCTTGTAGATCTTCACCTTGTTTACGAATATTTAATTCAGTTGTGGTCTGTCTAGAATTGGGTAATTGAATCGTCCAACTACCAGCATCAGGATAGTTCTTTTGTAGATAATCTAAGGCAACTTGGGTTTGCTGTACTTGAGAATCACTTGGAACGGATTGATGTATTTCTGGTTTCATCCAAGCCGTTATTTCAGACTGAAAGAAACTCAATGTTCCTGTCAAAAAAATTGCATAGAGTAACCAACCAAGAATTAAGCTTGCCCATGTATGTAACCATGACATGGATTGGCGTGGACCTTCAACTTTTGCATCTACGTGCATCTTAATTCCCCATCATTTTATAAATGGCAAATAAAATGATACTTGGAAGAAGTATGCCTAAGCTGGCTTTTAATGTCTTATTGACCATAAAAACCCAAATGAATGCAGCACAGTGAATACAGAAAGCAAGTAGCGTTGCACTCATCGCAGCCGTGGCACGATAATCAGCAAATGTTTTTGCAATCACTATAGCGGACAAGGACGCAAGCAGATAACCACCAAGAATTGCCAGGGCAAAACGGTAGGTAATCATGACGCGATATTGTATGAGAGAGGGTGCGGATTTAGCTCGTGTTGATACAGTCGGAGTTGAAACTGATGCGTTTAGTACATCGAGTTCAGTCTGGCTATTCATAGGCAATCAAATACGGAAAGGTTAAAAATTAAGTAAATAATAACAATTATCATTTACTTTTTAAATACAAAAGTTAAATTTGATTAAAATAAAGCACTGGATTTATTTCAATTTTTATGTACAGGCTTGGCTACAAGTTTATCCAGAATAATTGAGAAAATTCTTATAATTTTAGAAGGTTATACGATCTTATCGTGACTATATTTTTGAGCATGTGCCTTCGAACATAAAGCATACAGCGTATTTCGATATTTATTTATATCTTGTAGTGACATCTTGGAAAACAATAATATGGAATTTGAACAATGTTTATTCATGCTGAAGACGCGAAACGATTGGCAGCCAATTCAAACTTAAATATAGAGCTATATAAAGGTCGTTTAGCTCAAATGATTGAAGAGAATGCCAAGCAGGGCAATACTGTGGCTTTTACAGTTCTACCTAAACATCTAGCTTTAGAGGATATTCGGGAGCTTTCTTCTGAGTTAACTCAACTTGGATATCATGTCCGCTTTGAAGTGGATGAGTTTTTTTATAGTTTTAATGTGTTTTGGAATTAACTCGGCAATATAGGCCATAGTTTTGAGCATGACCTATATTGAAGAATTAGCCGGTATTGCTTGTTTATGATTCTTTTTGATATTCATTGATGACTTCGAGCGCAGCACGAAATGCTTCTTGTGTTGTGGGTGCGCCACAGTAAGGTAGGCTGTGTAGTAACACTTCCTGAATTTCTTCAACTGTTGCACCATTATTCAATGCACCACGAATATGACCTTTTAGTTCGGTTGGGCTTTTTTGTGCAACTAAAAATGCAATGGTAATCAAAGAGCGGTATTTACGTGGTAAAACACCCTCACGTTGCCAAGTTGAACCCCATGCATGCTCATTGATCCAGTCTTGCAAAGGTCTTGTAAAAGCAACAGTATTGTCTTGAGCGCGTTTTACAAAACTTTCCCCCATTACTTCTGTACGGACTTTTAAGCCATTTTCATAATCTTGTTGAGACATCGTCTTTTTTCCTCAGCTGTTATATTTTTTAACACTATACCGAAATAGGCAAATAACCCATTGGCAATATGTCTATGTTAAAAAACAGCGATGGTGAATCGCTGTTTATGGTTAAGGTTTTATATTGCTTTATCTGTTAAATGGCATTTGCCAAATCGATTTAAGTTGAGTGAAGATGAGGATTTTCTAATACCAACACCTGCTCTAATTTTTCATCAAAAATATCTGTGAGCATACTGTCATAACGAAGTGCATTATATTGGGTTAATTTTGTGGCTAAATCATCGCTGATTAAGCCACGAGTGACTGCATCCTGTATGCGCTCTTCAAATGTTAGCCCTTGATATTCACCTTTAGATTCCGCTTTTTTAAAGCTATTCCAATCGTCTTCAACAGTTGTGAGTAGATTGAAGGTGGTTTCCATTCGTCCAAAAGCATCATTCGGATCAACAGTATAATAAACCTGCGTTTTTAAATAATCTCGGAACGGATTATCTTGCATGAGCAGTTCCGCTGCTTCACTCTTTTGACGATCGCTCGGTTTCTTGATCGGTCGACCAAATGGGAAACAAACAAATTTAACCAGACTTGATGCAATTTGAATCGGAAAATTATCAAATAAGCCATAAAATGCTTCTTGGGCATCATAAAGCGTTTCGTCCAATGCAAGTTTAGCATGTACCTGTTCTTGCGTGGATCTTTGACCATTTTCATAAAATTTGAGAATGGCTGTCGCAATAAACATTTTGGAGTGAATGTCAGCTAATCGCCCTGAGAGCATTTCTTTACGTTTAATATCACCAGCTAACAGTCCAAGACACATATCTGCGGTTAGGGCGAAGTCAGTACTGAATCGATTGATGATTTTATAATAAGGTTGAGTAAAAGCATCTGATGAGTCAGGTCGTTGACTACTTGCCCCAAACCATCCATAAGTGAATGCACGCGCGCCACGGTTTAAGGTGTAGCCTAAATGTTGATATAACATGGTGTTAAATGTATTTAAGGCAGAGGCTTTATCTTCGGCCTGTAACAGTTGTAATTCCTGAAATAAATAAGGATGGCAACGCATTGAACCTTGACCAAAGATCATTAACGAACGGCTTAAGATATTTGCCCCTTCAACTGTTATCGAGATCGGAATAGCTTGATACATATTGGCAAGAAAGTTACGCGGACCTTGTTGAATACCACGACCACCAGTGATGTCCATACCATGATTGACGATTTTTCGCATCGTTTCAGTGGCATAGTATTTTGCCATCGCGGTCATAACAGCGGGTTTGCCACCTTGATTTAAACCACAAGTGACTAAATAGCGGAAAGCTTCCAGCATATAAGTATGGCTGACGATGTCACTGCTAACTTCTTGCACCCCTTCAAATTTACCTACCGATAATTTAAATTGTTGACGAATTTTAGCGAATGCACCTACAGATAAATATGTCATTTCACCTGCGGCTGTAGAAAGTGCAGGAAGGGAAATACCACGTCCAACAGCCAGACATTCCATCAGCATACGCCAGCCATTCCCGGCATTTTTTGCGCCACCAATAATCCAGTCAATTGGAATAAAGACGTTCTTACCTTCGACTGTACCATTCATAAATGGAGAACCACCTGGATGGTGTCTTGGTCCAACCTCTACGCCTGCATGAGAGGCGGGTATAAGTGCACAGGTAATACCATACTCAGTTTTAGTTTTATCTCCCAATAAACCATCTGGGTCATACAGTTTGAAGGCGAGACCGACTACTGTTGCGACGGGCGCTAGGGTAATCCAGCGTTTTGAGAAATTCATCTTTAAGCCAAGCACTTGTTGACCTTCGAACTCTCCATAACAAACCACGCCAGTATCTGGAATCGCCCCAGCATCAGAACCCGCTTCAGGACTGGTGAGTCCAAAACAAGGAATTTCTTCACCCTTGGCTAAGCCGGGCAAATAACGATTCTTTTGTTCGTCTGTACCATAATTCAGTAAGAGCTCACCCGGTCCTAATGAGTTAGGCACCATACAGGTTACAGCAGTGGTTAATGAACGAGAGGCAATTTTGCTCATAATGCGACTTTGTGCAAAAGAGCTAAATTCACGACCACCATAAGTTTTAGGGATGATGAGTCCAAAAAAGCCATTGTCTTTAATAAATTGCCATGTCTCAGCGTTCAGGTCTTTATTTTGATGAATTTCCCATTCATCTAGCAACTGACAGAGTTGTTCAACCTCATGATCTAAAAAAGATTGCTCTTCATTGCTAAGCGTCGGGTAGGGATAATTGTTAAATTTTTCCCAATCTGGCGCCCCCATAAATAATTCTTTTTCCCACCAACTGGTACCCGCATCCAATGCTTCACGTTCAGTGGTACTCATGCTTGGCATTGCATTGGCTAATGTTTTATAGGCCGGTTTAGTCAAAACTTGCATTCGCAGTGGTTCAATCAGTAACACTAAACTGATGAGAATAAGCGGAAGCCCAAGGATGAGAGACCACGGGCTGATCACAGCGCTCAGAATTGCAATGACAATCGTAGTGATACTTCCGACTGTTCGATGAAGTGCAAAAAAGAACACGGCCCAGAGTGAGATGATTTGAATAAGTATTGCGATGAGTAATAGCATTAACATATTACCTCTACAGTTTTAATATTAATTTTGAGATCGGAAATACATCATTGAAGATTATTCTTTCATCAATGATGTGATGAAAAATTAAACATGTAATTTATTAATAACGATTTTTTCACTTACTATTCAAGGTAAAAGTATTGTTGTTTTGTGAGTATAAGTTAACCAAAGCATATTTATTGTCATATCGTGACCAGAGTATTGTGGGGTAAATAAACTTTCCATTCATTTGCTTATTCATTTTTTAGACAGACTTGAATGATTTAAAATTTAAACAGTATTTAGCTGATTTTTGTTTGTGCTGTTTGGCTTGTTTTATGTCGCTGAAGCGCGTCAATGTGTTTTCAATGGCTTTCAATTTGCTGCTCAGTCTGTAAGAATCAGCAAGATAAAATTTTTAATGATTAAAACAATACAGCACAAGACGGCATGGATTGTTGTTGCTCTTGGTCGGAATGACTATTTTTACAAGAAAATGCTTAATTTTTGTGCAAATATTGATATTAATGCAATATTTGTGATGTACCATTTTTTTACGAAATGTCGTTATCACAGATCTTACGTTGACTGTAATACCAGGAAGGCTGATACTCTTGGGGTTAAATTTAAGCAAGTCGGTTCGTAAGGGCTGGGTCACAAGCTCGGTTCTCAAAACACAATTTAAAGCAAGGGGCTATATATGGCTGGTGGAAAGTCAACAATCATTTACACACTGACTGACGAGGCGCCATTGTTGGCGACTTATTCGCTACTGCCGATCATTGAGACCTTTACTAAGCCAGCTGGCGTAGAGATTGTCAAAACTGATATTTCTGTAGCTGCTCGTGTTCTTGCAGAATTCGCGGAATACTTAAGCGATGAACAGAAAGTATCTGACAACCTTGCGCATTTAGGGCGTCTTACTCAAGATCCAGACACTAACATTATCAAACTCCCAAATATCAGTGCATCTGTTACTCAGTTGAGCGCATGTATTAAGGAACTTCAGTCAAAGGGTTATGCAATCCCAGACTATCCTGAAAATCCAACAACTGAAGAAGAAAAAGCAATTAAGGTACGTTATAGCAAGTGCCTTGGTTCAGCGGTGAATCCAGTGTTACGTGAAGGTAACTCTGACCGTCGTGCACCTGCAGCAGTGAAAAACTATGCGAAGAAACATCCACATTCAATGAGCGAATGGAAACAGTGGTCACAAACACATGTTTCGCATATGGATGAGGGCGATTTCTATCACGGTGAAAAGTCAATGACACTTGACCGTGCGCGTAACGTAAAAATGGAACTGATCACCAAAAATGGTGAGAGCATTGTGCTTAAGCCAAAAGTTGCATTACTTGATGGCGAAATCATCGATTCAATGTTTATGAGCAAGAAAGCGCTTTGCGATTTCTATGAGAAAGAACTTGATGATTGCCGTGAAGCAGGTATTTTATTTTCGTTGCATGTAAAAGCAACTATGATGAAAGTTTCACACCCGATTGTATTCGGTCACTGTGTAAAAATTTACTATAAAGAAGCATTTGAAAAGCACGCTAAGTTATTTGATGAGTTAGGTATTAACGTCAATAACGGTATGGCTGGTCTTTACGAGAAGATTGCAACTTTACCAACATCATTACGTGAAGAGATCATTGAAGATCTTCATGCTTGCCAAGAACACCGTCCTGCACTTGCAATGGTGGATTCAGCGAAAGGCATTACCAACTTCCATTCACCAAATGATGTGATTGTGGATGCATCTATGCCTGCGATGATTCGTGGCGGTGGTAAAATGTGGGGTGCTGATGGTAAGCAGTATGATTGTAAAGCTGTTATGCCAGAGTCAACATTCGCACGTATTTACCAAGAAATGATTAATTTCTGTAAGTGGAATGGTAACTTTGACCCACGTACTATGGGTACTGTGCCAAACGTTGGTTTGATGGCGCAAAAAGCTGAAGAATACGGTTCACATGACAAAACTTTTGAGATCACTGAAGCGGGTGTTGCAAACATCACAGATCTTGAAACTGGTGAAGTGTTGATGTCACAAAACGTTGAGGAAGGCGATATCTGGCGTATGTGTCAGGTGAAAGACGCACCGATTCGTGACTGGGTAAAACTTGCGGTAACGCGTGCGCGTAACTCAGGTATGCCTGCAATCTTCTGGCTTGACCCATACCGTCCACATGAAAATGAATTGATCAAAAAAGTACAAAAATACTTGAAAGATCATGATACGGCAGGTCTTGATATCCAAATCATGTCACAAGTACGTGCAATGCGTTATACGCTTGAACGTGTTGCTCGTGGTTTAGATACAATTTCAGTGACTGGTAACATTTTACGTGATTACTTAACTGACTTGTTCCCAATCATGGAATTGGGTACTTCTGCGAAAATGTTGTCTATCGTTCCGTTAATGGCGGGCGGTGGTATGTACGAAACAGGTGCGGGTGGTTCAGCGCCTAAACATGTACAACAACTTGTAGAAGAAAACCACTTACGTTGGGATTCTCTTGGTGAATTCTTGGCTTTGGCTGTTTCTTTAGAAGAGCTAGGTATTAAAGAAGACAATGCACGTGCTAAGTTATTGGCGAAAACATTGGATCAAGCAACTGGTCAATTGTTAGATAACGACAAGTCTCCATCACGCCGTACAGGTGAGCTTGACAACCGTGGTAGCCATTTCTACCTTGCGAAGTTCTGGGCTGAAGCACTTGCTGCACAAAATGACGATGCTGAATTAAAAGCCAAGTTTGCACCACTTGCAAAAGCATTGGATGAGAACGAAGACAAAATCCTTGCTGAGCTTGCAGCTGTTCAAGGTAAACCAGCGGATATCGGTGGTTACTATGCAGTTGATACTGCTAAGGTTGAAGCTGTTATGCGTCCAAGTGCGACGCTTAACGCTACACTTGCAACTGTTTAAGTTTTAAATGCTATAAACCAACGATCTTGTTGGTGAGAAAAGCCGATGCATACGCATCGGCTTTTTTATTGAGGGAGTAAATCTTTGTTTAAGCTATTTATTTGCAAGGTTTTGTATGAATCAATTTAAATGATGAGGGCGAGATTGGTTTTAATTGGTCTTGAATTTTTTAGTTATAAAATAAAAATGCCCAATGAAACTCATTGGGCATTTTTACAATATGCGGCAATCGATTAATGGCTTAGAAGGACTAAATCCTAGCGACCATTACGTCCACGACCACGTGGTGCTTTGGTATTTGGGCGGGTGGTACCATTGGTCTTACGACGTGGTTTTTCACCATCTTCCATTTGCCAGATACGTTTAGTTCCAGATTTCTTTGTTGAACCATCTTTATTCTTACGAACGATGGGTTTTCCGCCTGTACCGCCAGGTTTCTTCACATAAGAGCGTGAGCGATAAGGTTCATCTGCTGGAATATTTTGGAAGTCTGGATAAAGTAATGGTTCAATTTCTTTAGTTTCACCAGGCTGTAAACCCATTTGCACCAAATCAATTGCACCAATCTTGGTACGGATTAAACGTAAAGTTGGAAAACCAACAGCCGAAGTCATACGACGGACTTGACGGTTACGGCCTTCACAAATAGAAATTTCAATCCAAGATGTTGGAATATTGGCACGGAAACGTACTGGTGGATCACGATCCCATAACCATTCAGGTTGTTCAACTTTATTCGCTTGAGCAGGTAAAGTCATACCATCTTTTAGCTCAACACCTTTACGCAACTGTTCTAGGGCTTCTTCAGTCACATCACCATCAACTTGCACCAAATAAGTTTTAAATTTCTTATTGGCAGGATTGGTAATGTATTGATTTAAACCACCATGGTCAGTTAAAAAAACTAAACCTTCAGAGTCCATATCGAGACGACCCGCCAAACGCAAAGTCGAGTCATCTACGAAGTCAGACATCGTCATATGTGCTTCGTCTTTACGAAACTGGGAGAGGACGTCATAAGGTTTATTAAGAATGACAATTTTCACTTTAGACCACTAATAAATATCAATAAAATTTTTGAGTTTGATAAAGTTACCCGTTTGAAGAGAGTTGGGTAAAGATAAAGACTACGATATGTGCGCTACTATATCAGATTACGCTTTGTATTCTTCAACTTTATTTATTTACCAAGGCTGAGTTGTAAATACATTTTTCTTAGGCGGGGGGATTGGTGGTTTTATCTTGCTAGAATTTACCATTGCGTGAAATTGAGATAGGCAACTTGAAAACAGCATCTATTGAAGCTAAGCCTTATAATAAAAAAGCTGTACCACCTTTGGGTAGTACAGCTTTTTTGAATAGCGTAGATCTCAAATTCAGTGACCACAAGCTATTAATAAGGGCTTAACCATGTTATTTAGTGGTCATGTTTTAGATATTCCGGTTCTTTCGGTAATTTAAAACTACATAAGAAACAGATCACTAACATGACAATCACATAAAGGAAGAAGGTGCTTTCAATACCCGCTGCTTTGAACTGTAGTGCAACAGATGGTGCAGAACCACCAAAGATTGCATTACCCACAGCATAAGAGAAACCAACACCCAATGCGCGAACATGTGGTGGGAACATTTCTGCCTTAACCAATCCACTGATAGAGGTATAGAAGCTAAGCAACATCATGAGGAAAATAAGTAACAGAGCAACCATCAATGGTGAATAACTGAAATGTGGCATCCAGATCACCATGACTGGATAGATGAAAATCGCCATAGTACCACTGAACGCAAGCATTGCAGCACGACGGCCAATGCGGTCAGAAATAGCACCAAATACAGGTTGTGCAAGCATAAAGATAAAGAGTGAAGCTGTCATAATGAATCCGACAGTTTTACTATCTACACCCATATTGGTGAGGTAGGTCTTTGAATATACTGTAATCACATAGAAGGTGAGGGAACCCGCAGAGGTATAACCTACAACCAATAAAAAGGTTTTCCAGTGATTTTTAAACAGTTCACTTAAGCTTCCAGATTCTTCTTTATCACTGTCTTCGCTAGATAATGTTTCTTCCAAACGGCTACGTGCAAGTAGGGAGATAATTGCAGCAATACCACCAATGACAAAAGGAATACGCCAGCCACCATCAAGCAATTGCTGCTCTGATAGGAATGCCAACATAATAACACCGAGCAAGCTTGCTAATAATTGACCACCTGACAAAGTGACATATTGGAAAGAAGCAAAAAAGCCTCGTTGACCCTTTAAGCCAAGCTCACTCATATAGGTTGCTACAGCACCATATTCACCACCTACAGATAAACCCTGTAGCAGGCGAACAAGTAAAAGTAGGAAAGGCGCTGCCATTCCTACTTGTTCATAGGTTGGGAGTGCGGCAAATAAGAAAGAGCTTACTGCCATAAGACAGATGGAAATGACCATTGATTTTTTACGGCCATGTTTATCGGCAATTCGTCCGAAAACCCAGCTACCAATTGGTCGCATAAAGAAGCTGGCTGCAAAGACACCCCATACATAAATTGCTTGAGTACCGGAGTCCATATCAGGTGCAGTTAATGCTTTAGTGAAATATGCCGCAAACACAGCATAAATATAAAAATCAAACCATTCTACTAAGTTTCCTGAAGCTGCGCCGACGATACCGCGTATACGGCCTCGCTTCTCTTCTTTAGTGTAAGTTTTATCCATTATTTACATCCATGAGATAGGTTGAATCACAATAAATTCAAAATTCATTACGATTTAAAAAACAGGAATAATGTTAAAGATTTTAAGACTAAATAATAATTGCAAAGATGGTTAATTTGATTGGAGGCCATAGGATAGGCAGAAGGAATTAAAAAATGAATTTTGATTTATTTTTTCATTAAAATTCATGTGAAAACATATAGTAAAAGTGAATTACTTTTGTAATTAATCTTAACTTGATTGTGGTTTTGTGAAAATTATTTTTTTAAAATATAAAGCAATGGCAAAAAACACCAATAATAAAAATAAAATTACGTTTTTTTGTTTGTGATCTATTGTGGTGCATAATTTAATGCAATGAAATATATGAATATATTGTGGTTTTAAGGTGACTGGTTTGATCATCAATCTATTGTCAAAATGTTATAGATTTTTAAATTAAATGGCGAATATCAAATCAAAAAATTGGAAATAAAGCTTATAGTGAAAACGTATATTAACTCTCACTTTTAAAGATCTGATTGGGTGAGTTTGTAGTTATTTTGGCGGCTGATATGTTGGATAGAGTAATTATCATTTAAAAAATAAGAATTAACTACTTGTGTTTACAGTGTGAAACATGGAAAAGATCTGACTCTTGGAAAACTTCTTTGTGTAGAAAAGCATAGCTAATACTTTTATTTTTAAGCATTAGCAATGATTGAGAATATTGATTTATATAAAAAATGACGGGTTAAATAACATTAAATAATGGAACATTGTGCTTTATTCAGTAGAGAAATGTTGTTATTCCTCGTATAAATCTCAAAAAATGTACGAATTAGACTAGACTGATATGCGCTAAGAATGGTTAGAAGTATTGTCTATTTGGCAATTATTTTGGATTTGCCAACTATAATAAAAGGGAGAACCTGAACAATGGGTTATCAGAAGATCGTAGTACCTGCTGATGGTAGCAAAATTACTGTAAATGCAGACTTGTCACTGAATGTTCCAAATCATCCAATCATTCCTTTTATTGAAGGGGATGGTATTGGTGTTGATATTACTCCAGCCATGAAAGCTGTTGTAGATGCCGCAATTCAAAAAGCCTATGCTGGCAAACGTTCGATCGAATGGATGGAAGTTTACTGTGGTGAAAAGGCAGATAAAATCTACGGTACCTATATGCCTGAAGAAACTTTTGAGGCGCTGCGAGAATTTGTGGTTTCGATTAAGGGTCCATTAACTACGCCTGTGGGCGGTGGTATTCGTTCATTGAATGTCGCTTTACGCCAAGAACTCGACCTTTATGTTTGTGTACGCCCTGTACGTTGGTTTGAAGGAGTACCGTCACCTGTTCAACACCCTGAATTGACTGACATGGTGATTTTCCGTGAAAATTCCGAAGATATTTATGCAGGTATCGAATGGAAAGCGGACTCTCCTGAAGCGAAAAAAGTCATTAAATTCTTAAAAGAAGAAATGGGTGTAACCAAGATTCGTTTTGAAGATAATTGTGGGATTGGTATTAAACCTGTATCGAAAGAAGGTACTCAGCGTTTAGTGCGTAAGGCGATCCAGTTTGCGATTGATAATGATAAGCCAAGTGTAACTTTAGTGCATAAAGGCAACATCATGAAATATACCGAAGGTGCATTCAAAGAATGGGGTTATGAACTGGCAATTGATCGTTTTGGTGGCGAGCTGATTGATGGTGGCCCGTGGGTAAAAATTAAAAATCCAAGAACGGGTAAAGAGATCATTATTAAAGATGTGATTGCAGATGCCTTTCTGCAGCAAATCTTAATGCGTCCTTCTGAATATTCTGTGATTGCGACACTTAACTTAAATGGTGACTATATTTCTGATGCGTTGGCAGCTGAAGTAGGTGGTATTGGAATTGCGCCGGGTGCAAATATTGGTGGTGCAATTTCTGTGTATGAAGCGACTCACGGTACGGCACCGAAATATGCAGGCCAGGATAAAGTAAATCCAGGTTCTATTATTCTTTCTGCGGAAATGATGCTTCGTGATATGGGGTGGATTGAAGCTGCTGATTTGATTATTCAGGGTGTATCGGGAGCGATTGCTGCGAAAACTGTTACCTACGACTTTGAGCGATTGATGCCAGGTGCAACTTTGCTTCGATGTTCTGAATTTGGTCAAGCAATCATTGATAACATGGATAGCTAATTAAAAGATAGACGCACTAAAGTCAGTATAATCAAAGGTCTGCCAAGTGCAGGCCTTTTTGTTATTTATGGTTTGTCTATTTTATTCTAGAATCTAAGTATATTTATTAAACTTTAGGCTGTGAGTAATTGCACCAACAACTGATTACTGTAGACTGTTTTTAGTATCTATTTAAAAAATATTAATTATATTTTAAGGGGCTGATTGATTGAATATAGAAAGAGATCCACAAACTTTGGTTGCTCCACTTGATCAATTAAATTTTTTACATGAAGCCAAGCAATATATTGATAAAAATCTTACCAGTACTCAAGCCTATTATCTAATGATCAGTAAGCCGCCAGTTTGGTTGAGAGCTGCGTTTAAGCTAAGAGATTTTTTAAGCCAGCATTTAGGTGGTGTGCAACCTATTCAAGGCTTTGGTGAATCAACTAAACCGCTTCAAGTCGGTGGGAAAGCAGATTTTTTTGATGTGGTTAAAGTCTCAGGTCGTGAGCTTTTTTTACAGTCAACCGATAAACATTTGAGTGTATTGTTGGTTTTACAAATCGAAGAATATGATGAGCTTAGAAATGAATTAACGATATGTACCAGTGTGGTGACATATAATCTTTTTGGGAAAATTTATATGCTGCCTGTTTCTATGGTTCATGGTTTTATTGTTCAGCAATCACTTAAAAACCTTCAAATTAAATCTTGAAAATGAAGGATTTGATGTATGACAAAATGCTGTAAAACTTGGCAAAAAAAGTCATATTTATACCTTAATTGTAGATGAAAACTCCTGTGAATAAGAAAACTCCTGTGTAAATAGCAATTTAAATCATTTGTTGATATTTTGTTGAAACTTAAATGGAGTGTTGGTTGTGAAAAAAGTATTGCTGGTTATCTTAGCTTTAGGGATTTCTCATCATGTATTTGCTAAAGACGTACACAAATGTGTGGTAAAAGGTTCGGTAACTTACCAATCTAGACCCTGTGCTGGAACTGCTACAGTAAATCCACAGCAACAACTTCAACAAAAATTAACTCAACGAACTGCAAACCAAACTTCGATACAACAACAAAAAACTCAGTCTGAAATGCATCAGTATTCTCAGCAGCAACATCTACAACGCCATTCTGGTAATGGAACATCTAATGAGATTCCAGATACTGTTGAAGGTAAAAAGAAAAGTTTGGCTATAGCCCAAGAAGCTTATAAACAAACAAAGAATCGATAATTGTTTTTAAATCTGCTTGGACCGTTTTTGTTTTATGGGCAACTGGTTTTTATTAAAGCGGATTCTATTAAAGCGGTTTGGAGAATAAGCTCAATATAACAATAATTTGATGGATGAAGAGTATTTGGAAGTGATTGCTGAAGCTGCTAAATCACAAGGTGATATGCTTTTTACTTAAGTTTTTCGCTTTCAATAAATACGGGATTGTAATCCTATGGCTGTAGGCGAGTAATGTATTGGATGGGATTATTCTGTTATATTAACCAGCCTAGTTAAATTTATTGAAAGCCTTGAATTTATGTCACAGACAAGTTCGAAAAAATTTTATATCTTTGCGACATTAGCATTATTATTTCCGGTATTTTTAGTTGGAATGGCTTTTCTTGCGGCTAAAAGTGATGCCGAAACCAAACGAGAATATGATCAAATTCGCCAAGAACATGCTGAAAAGATTGAGTTGCAAAAACAACAGCAAAAATTAGAGCAACAAAACTTATCGCAACCTGAAACGAAGAATGCAGTGTCTTGATAAACAATCTTTAATGAAAAATCACAAAGACTAAAGCTAAAAAAACCGCCAAATTTGGCGGTTTTATTTTTCATCAAAAATTATTTATTTTTGTCTTTCAGTTGAGGGATCGCAGATCCTGTACCGACAGCCAATAAACCAGTATTGGTATAAATACCAAGTTTTGCACGGGTGTCCGTGATATCAAGATTACGCATAGTCAATTGGCCGATACGGTCAGCAGGACTAAACATTGAATCACCTTTTTCCATGGTTAAACGCTCAGCTTCATAAGTGAGGTTCTCTGATTCAGTGTTCATAATCGTGTAGTCATTACCACGACGAAGTTCTAAAGTCACAGTACCTGAGATTGCTTTAGCAACCCAGCGTTGTGCTGTTTCACGTAGCATCAATGCTTGTGAATCGAACCAACGACCTTGATACAATAAACGACCTAGACGTAAACCATTGATACGATATTGTTCAATAGTGTCTTCGTTATGAATACCAGTTACAAGACGTTCATAAGCAATATGAAGAAGTGCCATTCCCGGAGCTTCATAGATGCCACGAGATTTTGCTTCAATAATACGGTTTTCGATTTGGTCAGACATACCTAGACCATGACGACCACCAATACGGTTGGCTTCAAGAATGAATTCAACAGGGTCTTCAATACGTTTGCCATTTAATGCAACAGGGAAGCCTTCTTCAAACGTTACAGAAACTTCTTCAGCTTCAACTTTTACGTCTTCTTTCCAGAATGCAACGCCCATGATTGGCTCAACGATTTTAATGCCTGCATTGAGGTATTCAAGATCTTTCGCTTCGTGAGTTGCACCCAACATGTTTGAATCTGTTGAATAGGCTTTCTCTTTCGACATTTTGTAATCAAAACCATTGTCGATCAAGAATTGTGACATTTCAGCGCGACCGCCTAATTCATCAATAAATTGCTGATCTAACCAAGGTTTGTAAATTTTAAGTGCAGGGTTGGTTAATAAACCATAACGATAGAAACGTTCAATATCGTTCCCTTTATAGGTTGAACCATCACCCCAAATATTAACATCATCTTCTTTCATTGCTGTAACAAGCATTGTACCTGTTACTGCACGACCTAATGGTGTTGTGTTGAAATAAGGAACACCACCAGTGCTGATATGGAATGCACCACATTGAATTGCAGCAATACCTTCCAATGCAAGTTGTAAGCGGCAGTCAACCAATCGGGCTTTTACAGCACCGTAGTTTTCAGCTTTACGCGGAATTGCATCGTAGTCATCTTCATCAGGTTGACCTAAGTTTGCTGTATAAGCATAAGGTTCTGCGCCTTTTTGTTTCATCCACAATAAAGCTGCTGAAGTATCTAGACCACCAGAAAAGGCGATACCCACTTTTTTGCCTACTGGTACATTCTGCAAGATCGTTGCATTATCAGTCATTGCTCGTCCTAACTATTTCGAAAGAGGCACCACATACATGGGTGGCCAAAGAGAATTTTATAAACGCAGTATTGTAGCACTTTTTCAATCAATGTTTTATTGGATTTGAAGGTTAACATTGAAAAAAATAACAATTTATAGAGTGAAATAAATTTACTTAAATGACCTATGCACCTCATGTAAAAAACTTATAAGAAAAGTCAAATTAACGAGGTGTGAAATTTAATAAATTGATATAATTTTCTAATTATTAAAAACTTTTAATCCTATGCAATTAAATAAAACGCTCTACTATACGCATAATACTTTGTTTGGCTTTTACGGTATTTTGTTGCTTATATTAATTTTCTGTGCACTAACTTCGGGGAGTAATTCCACTAGTTTTGTAGGTGTGGTATTTGCTTTTGCGGTGTTGTTTGGTTTGGCATACTTACATTATAAAGCCGCTATTGAAGTTGAAAAGGGGAGTGAAATAGGGAGATTGATGTCTACCATTATTGGATGTTTATTCTTGATTGGATTTCCAATAGGTACTTGTATAGGGCTGCTGATTTTGCTGAATGTGCGTAAGGCCAAATGGCAGGCTGCGGATTGACCTATGTTAAAAGTAAGATAAATTGGATGTATAGAGTTAATCCAATATATCTGATTTGTTCAGGATCATAGCTGATCATTTAAACCAATAAACTGCTTTTCAATCGGGGTAAATACATGTTCACTTCGTGCAATCAGATAGAATCCAATATCTCGATATTGTTCGGGTGTTTCTCGATAATATTGAATATTAAATTTTTTAATCAGTGACTTTGCAATCATTGAAATTCCCATACCCAATTGAGTGAAATTGACTAAGGCTTCATGATCATAAATATGGGTTAATTCACCTTTGGTTAAATGATAATCTGTATAAATATGATCTAAAGTGGTTGCATAACAGCATTCTTCTGAGGCAAGTAAAATATTTTGATGATTGAGACAGTCTTCAAGGCTGTCATGATTGATGACATTTTTCCCAATAATCACCAATTGATCATCTGCCTTTTGAATATACTGAATATTTTTCTGTTTTGGGTGACCTAGAACATAAGCGATATCTAAGTTTCCGCGTAAAATTTCATCTTCAATATAGCCTGTAGCACCTGTTTTCATGGTGATTGAAAGCTCAGGGTAGGTTTCATAAAGTTGGCTAAAAGACGGGTAGAAACGCATTCCGCCTAAACTGGTGTTGGTACCAAAGCGTAAATATTTTTCCTGTTGATAGATTTTATTTTCTGTTTCTTCCCACGTGAAGATCATTTTTTTGTATTGCTGATATAAATTCATTCCTGATTCGGTCAGTTCAACACCTTTGGGTTTTCGGATGAATAATTGACGTTTATAGTGATTTTCAATCTTTTTTATTTTTGCTGTCATATTCGATTGTAAATAATTGAGTTTATTTGCTGCTGCTGTAATGCTTTTTAGTTCAGCAACAGTCACAAATGATTTGATATCACCCATATCGATATTCATTTCAATTCCTCAATAATGCATTGAATAAGTGCTGACATTAAAGTATCCACTTTAACATCAAAAAAAAAGATGTATACATTAAAACATAGCATTATTCATGATGTCATTTATTTTCTATAATTTACGAACTTTCCATCTGTTGAGTACAGCAAATGAATCTTCGTGTGATTGGTGCAATTGTATTATTGTGTCTCGTCTGGGGATCTTTGTGGGGATTGGTCAAACATAGTTTGCAAATATTTCCGCCATTCTTATTTATTTCTACGCGTTTAATCTTAGCTGCGCTTACCCTTATGTTGGTTCAAGTACTGTTAAGAAAATCCGTTTTACCCGCAAAAGGTGAATGGCGAAAACTGATGATCTCAAGTTTGATGATTTGTATTGGTTTTTATGCAACACAAACCTTTGCCATGCAATTTGTTGATTCGGGATTGTCTGCGGTTTTAGTGTTTACTATGCCTATTTTTATTGGTGTATTGGCGCATTGTATTTTAAATGAGCGTTTAAATAGCCAAAAAATGATTGGGTTGGTTCTTGGCACATTGGGCTTGATTGCGATTCTTTGGCCACAATTACATCATATTCATTTGAATTTATCGTTAATTGGTCAAGCTTTCTTAATCTTGTCAGGCTTCTTCTGGGCTTTAACCACAGTTTATATCAAACAGAATTTTGCAACTTATGACAAAATCAAATTGACCTTTTGGCAATTGCTGATGGGTGGGGTGGTGATTCTGATCGGCGCTTTAATTTTTGAACCTGTAGATGTTAAAGTTTGGATGAATCCACTGAATGATTCAATCCTGTTCTATATTGCTGTGATTGGAACTGGTTTTGCCTTTGCCTTGTGGAATTGGATTGTGAGTCAGGTAGATACCTTTGTTGCGTCTATTTCAATCATGTGTATTCCTATTCTAAGTTTATTTTTTGGTTATGTGCTTTGGCATGAGCCGATTACAATCAACATTATTATCGGTGCGGCATTTATTTGTTCAGGAATTATTTCAAGTTCTTTAAATCTTAAAATCAAGAAAAAACCTGCAACCTTATTGAGTTGTGAGCATCGTTAAATCAATGAGTGGACATTGTTGAATTAATTTATAGTTGATTAAATTTTTAATTAAAGTAAAAAGCAAAATCAGTGAAAGTTCATTGATTTTGCTTTTTTTCTGTTTTTTATATTTTTTGTTTAATACGATGCCTTGACGCTTATTTTAACTGATTTTTAAATTGGTCTGACTAATTTTGGTTTTGAAGTATTTCCAAACCCGATAATAAACTTAAATCAGTGTTACTAAAAAGTGCATGAAAAAATAGCATACGACTAAAGTTGTATAAAATTGGTTTAATTTAAAAAAATACAATATAAAACAAATGAGTTATTCGATTTGAAACCCTGAAAGCTGAAGGATTGGTCTGTGAATAGGTCGAAATATTTGCAATATTGGTCATACCAAAATAATTAATTGAGTGCCAACTATTGATCTTTAAATCAGCAAAAATTAATATTAAGTGGCAGTTAGTGCAAAATTTTTTAATTTAAAACTAAATTGGTCATACCGATTATTGAGAAATAAATGGATGATTCAATGACATTCCACGTTCTAGCAAGCATTTCAAGGAGATGACAATGCTTCAACATTGGCAACAGATTTATGATCCGATGGGCAATATCTGGGTATCCAGTGCCATTGCGCTGATACCAATTATCTTTTTCTTTTTAGCCCTTGCTGTATTCCGCATGAAAGGAAGCGTTGCGGGGACAATTACAGTTGTATTGGCTTTATTGGTTTCATTATTTGCTTATCAAATGCCAACGATGATGGCATTGGCATCATTGGTCTATGGTTTCTTTTATGGTTTATGGCCAATTGCTTGGATCATTATTGGGGCAGTATTCTTATATAAAGTTTCAGTAAAAACAGGGCAGTTCGATATTATTCGTTCTTCGATTTTGTCGATTACGGAAGATCAACGTCTGCAAATGCTTTTTGTTGGCTTTGCTTTTGGTACCTTCTTGGAAGGTGCGGCTGGCTTTGGTGCACCTGTTGCGATTACTGCGGCATTATTGGTGGGGCTTGGTTTTAAACCGCTTTATGCGGCAGGTCTATGTTTGATTGTGAATACAGCACCTGTAGCATTTGGGGCAATGGGGATTCCAATTATTGTGGCTGGACAGGTTTCTGGTGTAGAAACAATGGAAATCAGTCAGATGGTTGGACGTCAGTTGCCATTTATGGTTCCAATTGTGCTGTTTTGGATCATGGCGATTATGGACGGTTGGCGTGGTGTAAAAGAAACTTGGCCTGCTGTGATTGTCGGTGGTGGTTCTTTTGCGCTTGCACAATATTTGACTTCAAACTTTGTGGGTCCAGAATTACCCGATATTACCGCTTCAATTGCGTCTCTGGTTTCATTAACGATTTTATTAAAATATTGGCAGCCAAAGCATATCTTCCGTTTTGCAAATGAAGATGACAGCATGAACGAAAATCTTGCTGCACAAAAACAGCAGAAATATAGCCTTGCTCAAATTGCCAAAGCGTGGTCTCCATTTGCGATTTTAACTGTGATGGTTACGATCTGGAGTGTAAAACCATTTAAGGATTTATTTACCAAAGATGGTGCGCTGCATGATTTAGTGATTTCTATCAAAGTGCCATATTTGCATCAAATGATTCAAAAGATGCCACCTGTTGTTGCTGAAGTAAAAGACTATGATGCAATTTATAAATTTGATTGGTTCTCAGCGACGGGTACCGCAATTATTATTGCTGCAATCATTACTATTATTTTCTTAAAAATGAAGCCAAAAGAAGCAGTGGTTACTTTTGCTGAAACCATTAATGAATTAAAAATTCCAATTTATTCGATTGGTATGGTGTTGGCATTTGCTTTTATTGCTAACTATTCAGGAATGTCTGCAACCTTGGCTTTGGCATTGGCACATACGGGGCAAGCATTTACATTCTTCTCTCCATTCTTAGGATGGTTAGGTGTATTCCTTACAGGTTCGGATACTTCTGCAAATGCTTTATTCGGGGCATTACAAGCCACGACTGCGCAACAAATTGGTGTCCCAGAAGTATTACTGGTTGCTGCAAATACCAGTGGTGGTGTCACTGGGAAAATGATTTCTCCTCAGTCGATTGCAATTGCATGTGCGGCGGTGGGGCTGGTAGGTAAAGAGTCTGATCTGTTCCGTTTTACGGTTAAACACAGTATAACGTTTACTGTAATGATCGGTATTATTATTACATTACAAGCTTATGTGTTCCCATGGATGATTCCATGAGCATAAAACATCACTGAATGAGGAAAGCAGATGAAAGTCTCTGACAAAGTGGTACAAAGCCTTCGTATGTTAATTGAAGAAAAAAACATGCAAGTCGGAGAACGTTTACCTGCTGAACGAAAGTTGTGTGAACAACTGGGCGTATCCCGTTCCTCTTTAAGAGAAGCGATTTCTCAACTGACCAGTACTGGAATGCTGGTCAGCAAAGGCGGGGCGGGGACCTATTTACAACAATTCCCGGTGAACTGGTCGCAAAACCAGATTGTTGAATCTTTAAGTAATTTGATTGATGAAGACCCCGCATATCGTTTTGATGTGCAGGAGGCGCGAACAATCCTTGAAGGTGGTTCAGCTTGGTATGCGGCACAACGTGCAACACCTAAAGATCTGGCTCAGATTCGCGAATATTATGATCAGATTTCATATTTTCAGTCGATTGGTGATGATGAGCAAGCTTCACTTGCCGATGCTAAATTTCATTTGGCGATTGCTGAAGCATCGCACAATTTAGTGTTGATACAGATGATGCGGGGCGTTTTTGATCTGTTGCAGTTTAACGTGCTCTTGGGTAGACGCAAAGTGTACTCAGAAACACATCGATTTGATCAATTGCATGATCAGCATTTTAAAGTGATGGATGCAATTGAACGTCATGATCCAGATGCTGCAAGAGATGCGGTCTGTGGACATATAGAATTTGTAGTACAGCAAGTGCGTATGATTGATGAGGAAGAAGCCCGTCGTCAGCGTGCGAGCCGATTAAACAGGATATGAGCATGATTATTTCTTCTGCGAATGACTATCGTGAAGCCGCGCGACGTCGTTTACCACCATTTCTTTTTCATTATATTGATGGTGGTGCGTATGCGGAATATACACTAAAACGAAATGTAGAAGATTTATCAAAAATCGCTTTAAGGCAACGTGTTTTAAATGACATGTCGCAGCTAAGCCTAGAAACAAAATTGTTTGATGAAACTTTATCTATGCCAGTTGCATTGTCTCCTGTTGGATTAACAGGTATGTATGCACGTCGTGGTGAGGTTCAAGCTGCTGTGGCGGCAGATAAAAAGGGCATTCCTTTTACCTTGTCGACCGTGTCTGTTTGTCCGATTGAAGAAGTTGCACCAGCAATTAACCGCCCAATGTGGTTTCAGTTATATGTGCTGCGTGATCGTGGCTTTATGAAAAATGCTTTAGAGCGAGCCAAAGCTGCAGGCTGCTCAACTTTGGTGTTTACTGTTGATATGCCTGTACCTGGTGCGCGCTATCGTGATGCACATTCTGGTATGAGTGGTCCAAATGCAGCGATGCGTCGTTACATGCAGTCGTGTTTCCATCCGCATTGGGCTTGGAATGTCGGTTTGCTGGGTCGTCCACATGATTTAGGTAATATTTCCAAATACTTAGGAAAGCCGACTGGACTTGAAGATTATATCGGTTGGTTGGGCAATAACTTTGACCCGTCAATTTCATGGAAAGACCTTGAGTGGATTCGTGAATTTTGGGATGGCCCGATGGTGATTAAGGGGATCCTTGATCCTGAAGATGCCAAAGATGCAGTACGTTTCGGTGCCGATGGTATTGTTGTATCAAACCATGGTGGTCGTCAGTTAGATGGTGTCTTATCGTCTGCGCGTGCACTTCCGCCAATTGCAGATGCCGTCAAAGGGGATATTAAAATCCTTGCTGACTCTGGTATTCGTAATGGTTTGGACGTGGTTCGTATGCTGGCATTGGGTGCAGATACCTGCATGCTCGGACGTGCTTTTGTCTATGCATTAGGGGCAGCGGGTGGTGCAGGTGTTTCAAATTTGCTTGAATTAATTGATAAAGAAATGCGTGTCGCAATGACTTTGACGGGTGCCAAAACAATTGCAGACATTAATGCTGATTGTTTAGTCAAGTTAGACAAAGCATTGGACGCGTAATGTATTTTTGATATGTCATCAAGCTAAATGACAGTGTTCAATTTGATAGAGGCAAATGTCATCCATGCAAATTTCATCTGTAGTGCTTTGAGGCAGAACGACCTTATAACATGATGTATTTGCAAAGCATCAAATGAAAAGATGTGATTTAACGAGTTTTGCGGATGAGCATGGTTCAAGCTACTTTTCATCAAAAAAGTAGTTTGAACTGATCGTTGATCCCTCAATACAAATAATATTGAAAAAAACGCTGTCGGAATGAATGCCTTATTGAATGAGATTGAATAAGGGTTCATCAATAGGATAGGGAAAATGCAATCTAATATTGATTCACAACACACCATTCAGCAATTGATCGACATCGTCGGTCAGCAACACGTTTTAACCCATGATCATGCAACCCGCTTGTATCGTCAGGGTCGTCGTTATGGCTCAGGGCAAGTGCTGGCTGTTGTGGTTCCCGGAACTTTGTTTGAACAATGGCAAGTGTTACAAGCTGCTGTAAATGCGAACTGTATTGTGATTATGCAAGCTGCAAATACTGGCCTTACGGGTGGTTCAACACCTTTTGGTGATGATTACGACCGACCCGTTATTTTAATGAGTACACGTCGTTTGGCGGGTATACAAGTGATTAACCAAGGTCAGCAAGTGATTTGCTTACCTGGTGCAACTTTAGATCGTCTTGAAAAAGAGTTGGCACACTATAACCGTGAGCCACATTCAGTGATTGGTTCATCTTGTATTGGTGCATCGGTTCTGGGTGGAATATGTAATAACTCAGGTGGAGCATTGGTCCGCCGCGGCCCTGCATATACTGAACTGGCACTTTATGCACAGGTCAATGCGTCAGGTGAGTTAGAGTTGGTCAATCACTTGGGGGTGAATCTGGGTGACACACCTGAAGAAATTTTGACAAAACTCGAAAATAAAAACTATCAACTCAATGATGTTATTAATAATGCGAGTTGTTGTGCTTCTGACCATCGTTATGCGCATGATGTTAAACAGGTTGATGAAAATACACCTGCACGATTTAATGCTGATCCATCACGTTTATTTGAAGCTTCAGGTTCTGCAGGTAAAGTCTGTGTCTTTGCAGTACGTTTAGACACCTTTGAAAAAATTCCAAGTCAGGTATTTTATGTGGGGACCAACTCACATGATGATTTGACGGAAATCCGCCGTTTCTTACTCAAAGATTTGCCAAGATTACCGATTGCGGGTGAATACATTCATCGTGTTGCCTATGATATTGGTGCTGAATATGGCAAAGATACCTTTATGTTTATCGAAAAATTTGGTACAGCAAAAGTGCCTGCTGCATTTGCATTAAAAGATAAGGTGGATGGGTATCTCGAAAAAATAGGCTTACGCAGTTTGTCTGATAAAATGTTGCAGATGGTGACTAAGCTGTTGCCCAATCATTTGCCAAAACGGATGAATGAGTTTCGTGACTTATACGAACATCATTTGATGATTCGTATCGAAAATCAGGATGTAGGGCAAGTCGAACGCTTTTTAAAAGAATATTTTCAACATAAAACATCAGGTGATTTTTTCCATTGTACGGATGAAGAAGGGCATAAGGCTTTTTTACATCGTTTCGCAGTGGCAGGTGCGGCAATTCGTTATCGTGATACGCATCGTTCGGAAGTTGAAGATATTGTTGCGCTGGATATTGCTTTACGCCGTAACGACCGTGAATGGGTAGAGACTTTACCTCAAGAGATGGATGATTTAATTACCCATAAATTGTATTACGGACATTTCCTCTGCCATGTGTTTCATCAAGATTATATTGTCAAAAAAGGGGTAGATCCTTTGGCGATGGAACATCAGATGTGGCATTTGCTGGATAATCGTGGTGCAGAATATCCTGCGGAACACAATGTAGGACATTTATATATTGCGAAACCTACTTTAAAAAATCATTATCAAAAGCTTGATCCAACCAATAGCTTTAATGTCGGCATTGGGCAGACCAGTAAATTAAAATACTGGAAGTGATGATATTGCGTCGTATTGATTTGTTTATGGTGATTTATCAGATAAACAGTCTGTTAAAAAAGTAATAGATGATGAACTGATTTATTTAATGAAAATAGCCATGCAAAAGCATGGCTATTTTTTATTTCTGTTCGCCTAATTTGGAGGAAATAAATCCAAGTACAAAAGCACTGATAAAGAAGGTAACAACCGTGTAGAGTGCAGATTGTGTGGTAAACCAAATTGCAATGGTTAAGATCGTAACGATCGCTGTACAAATCCAAATCGCCAACCCAGAAGTTGCTAAAGGTTGTTGAGATGGAGTAGGGTCAATTTGATCTGGTGTGGACGGGTCTTCTTTGGTATTTAAATCGTGAATAGGGGCATGTAGATTCACACCATAAAAGAAATAAGGATGATCATCAAAACGTGCAAGCTCAATACGTTGCATTTCAATAAAAGAAATTTGTTGTGAATGATCCTGTGCTGTATTTTCAATGTGTTGTAGCAATTGGGTTAAGAAATGGGCATCATTTAAATCTAAGGGTAAACCACTGGTGCGTAATAAAATGTACTCAGGATAATGTTGTTCGATTAAAGATTTAAAGTCATCAAAATGGTAGCTATTTTCTACCCCAAAAATTTCTATAAATAAGGGTTTACGCGCTGCTAAATTGACGAGTGCTTGCTGTTGATCAATAACTAAATAAGCATACTGACTCTCACCAAAGTCCTCTTGGCGTTCTTCTAGATCAACTTGGTTGCGTTCATCGTTGATATCAAGATCATCTATATATCTTGTCCAGAAAATATTTTCTTGCTTAAACAGCATAAACCATAAAATCGGAATGAATGCATTTGCTTCGAGTTCAAAAGATGCACTTTGAAAAAACTCTGCCCATTGATTTTGACTACCTCTTGGCATATGGCTAAAGGTAGAACTGGTTAAAAATACCGGGTGGCTCATAAGGTTGATGCCTTTTCTTATTTACTTTTATTCAGCAGTTATATTGCAAAATAACGAAAATTGACACAGAAGATTGTTATAAAACTGTATAACACTTTTCTTTTATTTGAGTCATATCAAGATGTGTTGCTTCTTGCTGTGGGTAAGACAGATAGAATTGACACTATCTACGATGAAAATATCAAAAATTGCCATCAAAAAAAAATTAAAACTCGATAAAGTAGTATGCAACAAGTTGCAAAGCCAAACTTAAAGGATTCATCATGACAAATAGCTATGCAAATATCTTAAAACCACTCCATCTGGGATTTACGACCATTAAAAATCGTGTCGTGATGGGTTCAATGCACACAGGTTTAGAAGATCGTTTTTATAACTACCCAAAACTTGCTGCATATTTTGGAGAACGCGCCAAAGGTGGTGTTGGGCTAATTATTACAGGGGGGATTTCCCCAAACCGCCAAGGTTGGTTGTTGCCAGCCGGTGGTACGATGAATACTTTAGGTGATATTGCACCACACCGTTTAGTCACACATGCTGTACATAAGCATGGTGCAAAAATTCTGATGCAAATTCTGCATGCAGGGCGTTATGGTTATCAACCGTTTGTTGTATCTTCAAGCCCAATCAAATCACCGATTTCGATGTTTAAACCACGTCAGATGAGTGACAAACTGATTCTTGAAACCATTCAAGATTATGCTGAAACAGCTAGTCTGGCAAAAAAAGCCGGCTATGATGGCGTAGAGATTATGGGTTCAGAAGGCTATTTACTGAATCAATTTTTAAGTCGCCATGTGAACCAACGTGAAGACCGTTGGGGCGGGCCAATTGAAAACCGTATGCGTTTGGCAGTCGAAATTGTAAAAGCAATTCGTGCCAAAGTTGGTGAAAAATTTATTATTTGCTTCCGTTTGTCGATGCTCGATTTGGTCCATGACGGTAATACCATGGATGAAGTGATCACTGTTGCACAGGCATTAGAAAAAGCAGGTATTACTTTACTCAATACCGGGATTGGTTGGCATGAAGCACGTGTACCCACGATTGTAACCTCTGTCCCGCGTGCTGCATTTGTAGATTACACCGCGGAAGTGAAAAAGCATGTCGCTGTACCTGTCATTGCTTCCAACCGAATTAATATGCCTGATACTGCTGAGGAAATTTTGGCAGCAGGTAAAGCTGATATGGTGCAAATGGCGCGCCCATTATTGGCAGATGCTTTTTGGGTAAGTAAAACCGCAACCAATCGTGTTGATGAAATCAATACTTGTATTGCATGTAACCAAGCCTGTTTAGATCATAGTTTTCAAAATAAGCGTGCAAGTTGTTTGGTGAACCCAAGAGCAGCGCATGAAACTGAACTGGTTTATCTTAAAACAAAAAAACCGAAGAAAATTGCGGTCGTTGGCGGTGGTGTTGCTGGAATGTCAGCAGCTACTATTGCGGCAAGTCGTGGACATCAGGTGACTCTGTTTGAAGCCTCTACTGAGGTCGGTGGGCAGTTTAACCTTGCTAAAGTTGTACCAGGTAAAGAAGAATTCCATGAAACCATACGTTATTTTAAGGTTCAGATTGAAAAAACTGGTGTGGACTTACGTTTAAATACCAAGGTGAATCGTGAGCAACTAGAACGTGAAGGTTTTGATGATGTGGTGATCGCAACAGGTGTGATTCCACGGGGTCTAAATATTGAAGGCAGTAACGCACCGCAAGTATTGTCTTATGCGGAAGTCTTGCGTGGCGCACCTGTTGGTAACAGAGTCGCTGTTGTTGGTGCAGGTGGTATTGGTTTTGATGTGTCGGAATATTTATTAAAACCTGAGCATCAGCCGCAACCACAACCTTTGGCAGATTGGCAACGCGAGTGGGGTGTAGACCCAAATCCAAACTATATGACTGAAGGTGGTTTTGTTCCTGCTGAAGTAGAGCAACCAATTCGTCAAATATATTTGATGCAACGTAAAACCACACCTCTGGGTATTGGTTTAGGTAAAACCTCGGGTTGG
The DNA here is from genome assembly GCF_051059255.1 of Acinetobacter sp. CE-15. Taxonomy (NCBI): domain Bacteria; kingdom Pseudomonadati; phylum Pseudomonadota; class Gammaproteobacteria; order Moraxellales; family Moraxellaceae; genus Acinetobacter; species Acinetobacter sp. CE-15. Next base: position 1,476,859 of record NZ_CP192737.1, read on the forward strand.
GTACACCGTGCACAATTGAAAAAACATGCGGTAAGAATGATGCGTGGCGTGCAATACAAGTCTGTCACCAATGAAGGATTATGGATTGAAAGCAATGGTCATGATCAATTGTTACGAGTCGACACGATTGTGGTGTGTGCAGGTCAGGAATCCGTTAAGGACTTAATGCCTCAAGAGGGTGAGTCAACTTTAGCAAATTACCATATTATCGGTGGTGCAAAATTGGCTGGTGAGCTTGATGCAAAGCGTGCGATTCGTGAAGGTGCTGAAATAGCAGCTAAACTTTAATCAAAATCATCTATTTTGATGAAACAATATGCATTTGAATGGTTTAAGTCTATTTTTTTCTTGTCAGAATTGGAAAAGCTTAGTATTCTTGCGCACATGGAAGCGTGGCAGAGCGGTTTAATGCACCGGTCTTGAAAACCGACGAGGGTGTGAGTCCTCCGTGAGTTCGAATCTCACCGCTTCCGCCAAATATTGAATTAAGCTCTTGTTTTTACAAGGGCTTTTTTCTTGACTTAGTTTTTAACCCACATTCTAACCCACAATAAATTTTGGTTGTGATCAAACTTAATAAGCATTACTAGAACATGTTTGGATCATCTTTGAAATATTACTAGAGAATAATAAACTAATCTTAAAATGTAGATATGATTCTGTTGAGCTAAAATTAGACACTATTTTGAAAGATCTTTGCTTAACTTAAGTGAAATCATGAAAATAAAAAAGCAGCATGGGGCAAGGCATGCTGCTTTTTAAATATAACTCCTAACTATCTTTCATAATCAGTTTTGCCTCGCTCAATTCGTAGACTTGGAGCGTTATCTCTGAGTCTAAACCAGTGGTCAGGAACAACTAGTTGCGCTTTGAGTGCATTTAGACGATTACCCACGTGAATTTGATTTAAGTCATAGTAGTTGAGTTCCTGCACTTGAAAAAGAGGAGCATTACCAGAATTCATAGAGGGGATCGTACCTAATGCGATATGATCACGATTGAGATTAATAAAATAAGGCGCGAGTGTTTGGTATAGTGGTGTACTGTCAAAAGGACATAGGTCTGAAAATTCTTTTTTTACAAAGAATATCAGTCTAATCGTTTGTGTCTGCTGAATGTCGATCTCATCTCTGGCTAGAATACCGAGGACATTATTTTGATGGCGTCTGCGCCAAACATCTCTAATAATTTCATTAGATTTCTCTTGTACGATTTCATAAGCTGACATATCTCTAAAGTCAGGTTCACCATAAACAGGCTCAAGCCCATTAAGCAGTTTACGCTGCACAACAAGTGAATGAACTTCAAAACGGCTGGTTTCATCATAGATGAATTCTAAGAATCGATCGTATGAGCCTGTTAAGTGTCCAAACCTATTGTTCCATGATCGACATTTAGTCATGAATATTCTAGTTTGAATTCTAACTTTAAAATCAGCAATACATTCTTCACACTTATGTTCTATCCATTGATAGGCTTGAAGATTAATGTTGTAAAGGTCATGTTGAAACATAAGTTGGCTCAATAGTGCTATTTCTGGATGGAGTAAGGCATCCTGAAATTTACCTGTTGTATAGGGGTTCCTAGTATTGTCTGCTACAATATTTAAAACTAGATTCCCCAAATTCGTTACATATAGATTGGGTATAGTTGGGTGAGGGAATGCTGTTGGATTATTCGTGAAAATCCGAAAACTCTTCTTAGTTTTGATTTTTTGGATCAGCTCTGAGTAAAAAGCCAAAGAAACAGGTGCAACATGCGTGAACCCTTGATAAGCATAGGCTCTCGTCACAATATTGAGATAATTAAGGGCTTCGGTTTTTTCCATAGCATTGAATGTGGTCATATTATACTTCCTGAGCGAATGGTTGAGATTTTGTTGTGATTAGAGCGCGAGGGCGGCCTGAATTGGCTTTAGGCTCAGGAAGCTCACTGCGCTGAAATCGTTTAAAACTCTTCAGCTCAGAAAACATAAAAAACTGATCGGCTTTGACGATGTAATCAAAGGTTTTGAATAAGTAAGACTGTTTTTCACTATCCGAATAATGAATCATGCCAATACCACAGTATTTGTATTGGTCTTTCTGCATGTTGCAGATGTAGGTGCATCCACGATTTCTGGTCACTTTTTTCCAGTAGTCCGAAATATATTGGGCGAGCGTAATATCCTCTTGGTGTTTATCACCGTCAAAGAAAAAGTAGGCGTGTATATGGAACCCAGTAGCATGAGAGTATTCATACTGCCAAATATAGCCTTCAATGGCGCTTAATAGCTTGTTATTGCGCCAATTGTCCTTAAACTTTTTCATAGACCTCTTTAGATAAATCAGGTCATGACGCGAATAAGGGAGAGCTATAGACGATGCATGTTTGAGCAGGGTTTCTGGATCACGCTTCAATGCAAAATCCATTCTGATGACCAAGACTCTGGCAAACTTTGCAATGAGATGGTTGAAGAGCTCAATGCACGCAGACTTATTATTTTTCTTGATTATATTTCGATCCCTGATTTTCTTTTTATATTCGGCACTACTCAAGTGTTTAATCAGCCGCGCTATAAACAGATTAAATAAATCGACATATTTTTGCACACACACTTCGCTGCGATAATCGATTGCAGACACATGGGCCAATACTTCAAGCTCAACTGGGGAGAATTGAGACTGAGTCAGCATCCAAGCTTTGATTTCTGTTCCATATAAATACTTTGTAGTGAAGTGATGCTGAAATGCTGAGCGCATTTTCTCTTCTAAAGATTCCCATTTGGTAGGAAAATGAACTAGATAGCGTTCATGAAAGAACGGGGACTTTTCTTTCACTAATTTTGCTACTGGAAGTTGAGTTTTTTGGCATTGAGCAATGACATTGACAATGTTGAAGCAAATATCAGCCACATGATCAATCGCATGTAGAAATTGATATGAGTTGCCATCTAGTGCTGTCATCATGCTTGAACTTAGATCAGAACGCTGAAGAGCAGTTAGCTCCTCAAGCGTAAATATGCCAGCGGAGTTATGGAGTTTTGGTTTGTTCATATATTTCTCAAATATTCAGTTTTAAGAAATTTGGGCAATAGCTGTCTGTAGCCACGAGGTTGAGTCGTGTCTAAATAGGATGAATGGCATCAGTTAAATATGATCTGCAATCTGATAGAGAAGTATTAACTTAACGAGTGGTCTGACTTTGCTAGAGCAGTCAGAATCACTACAGATCATCATTGCTCAATCATCTCTGTCTCTTACAGTATGAAGATCAATATATTCAATAATCTAAATATATAAAAGATATGAATATATTTAGAGAATATATATTAAATGGTTTAATACCTTTATCCAAATTCAAGCTAAACAGACTAGCCTTGCACAAATTCATATCGTGTTTACGTGAATGTGTATATATATGTGATATACACAGTTAGGCCGTCATTTGTAGAAGATTTCGAGCTTCAATTTTGGATTGAATCCAAGACTGAACCTCACTGAGCCTCCATCGTGTCAGATGGCCAAACTTTACTGGTTTAGGGAAGTCGGGGTCATAACGTTTAGACTTTGAATTCATGCGATCGTAGATGGTTGATCGAGATAAACCTGTCAGTTCTTCTAGATCAATCCGACTGATCATTTTGAATGGGTCGGCAGATGAAACCATAAAAGTAATCCTCGTTTTAGACATTTAAGAATATGCTGTACAACATGGGATTACTTTAGATGGGACATAGGACTCGATAAATGTTTCTGCACCGAGAGATTTTTAATTAGAGAAATCCTAGGTTGTGAATATTAAATTAAGTATTTGTTTTTAAATGTGTATTTTTTATTTCTACGGTATAATGTTTTTTAATTTTTTCATAAAGTGAAAGTTTTTCACCATCTTGATCTTTAATTTGATGTTTCCATTGATAAAAATTTTGCAGAATATTTTTATGGATATAAGCAATAGCATGATCAGAATATAATTTTTCTAATGTCTCATTGCAGCCAATAAGTCTATCATCTAAACGTTTAATATGGATTGCACCTGGAATTCCAGTTTTTATAAAAAGGGGTTTAACTGTATTCTTTCTAGGCATATAGGTATAAGAAAAACTCCCTAGATTCTGAGCTTTCTTATATCTTTCTCCTCTATTGAGAAGCGTTGCTTTTTTTAGAAGATAAAGTCCTGTCACCGTGGGAATAACACTCTTTTCGTATTCAATGTCAATTTCAGTATCAAAAAGTGCATTTACCTCAATATTTTTTTTATTGGCTACTGTGAGATATTTTTCGACATGATCTTTATATTTAGGCTTTAAGTGAACTCGGATTATTTCTTTGATTTCTAGATCCTTATAAGCCTGAGCCTGTATTTTTTTTATTTTTTTAGCAATTTCTTCAGGAATTTCGACTGATCTACAATCCATATGCTGAGCATAAAATTGAAAAGCTTGCTGGTACGCTGTATATGCTTTTTTAAAGCTAAGTGGCCATTCACTCTTTTTAGTAAAGTCGAATTCTTTATTTTTTAATAAGTCTAGATACTCATTTGAATTAATATAGTTTTTAAAATCACGGATGGCAATGAATACCTCATCATAATGTCGATAAAGACGGTCTTCTATGGATAATTTGAAAAATTTACTTTTGTCAAAATAGTGAGGTTGCAAGCCTTGTTCTAACCATTCTTTTTGTTTATCTGAAATAGAAAACTCACCTTGATTCAGAAGTGTATCAATAACTTGTTGTTCATCAGCTTCATTCTTAACATTCGAAAAGCGCCAATAATGTTTGATAGAGAGCGCTGGATTACGAAGATTATGAATGACAAAGCATTCTAGGATCCTAATTTCTTCAATTTCTTTTTTGAGATCTATGTAATTTTCCATGTTGAATTGTCTAATATGAATTTGGCTCAATTATAGTAAAACATATACGATTTTTATAAAATTATATCAATAAAAGTGAGAATGAGCTTGTAAAAAGTAAGGTGTGATTTTGATGTACAGAGATAACACTTAAATCGAGTTTTTTTAATCGGTTATAAAGACAACGTCACCCTCAATAGTGATGTCACTTTTTACAATTATTTGGAAGATGATGTCTTGGTTTTTTAAGCCCAATAAAGTAAATCTAGATTGATAAAAATTCAAACTCATTCCATGACGCATATTTTATACAGACGCAGGTACGGAGTAAACCCATTCATTTATATCCAATTGACACATTTCCTTTCAGCACTTATTCTTTATGCGCTGGCCTACATTGCCAGTGGGTTTTAGCAGACCCATTAAACAAAGACGATGTACAAAAGTCTCTTTTGTATGTCGTGGACCCGTTCGTCCCCCCTTTTCTCTATGGTAGGGCGGAAGGGGGACACCTTTGTGTGTGCTGGTTTCTTTGTTTACCAGTCTGCTAACCCTCTTTCGTTCTACCACCATTATTTAGCAGTAATTGGTAGAACTTCTTATTAAACAAAGGAGTCCGCCATGCGTACTAATTCAATTTTCACTTTCTTTTTATCTTCTCGATCTTTGCCTGTGCTTGATTACAGCACTTAGCTCTCTTTCGCTGATTTTTCTAAAAAACTGATGACGATCAATATAAATCATGAACTTGGGAACTGCCCAGAATAAGTCACGTCTGTGCAATATTAAAAAAATGATTGATTTAAATCCAATCTCAAATAAAGAAATTTCAAATACACATTACCTCATTGAAGCCATAACGCTCTAAGCGTGGGCATTAAAAACATAAGTATATATGAGAGGATAGAATGAAATTAAAACTCATTTTTTCATTGTCCGGCAGTCTTTTGCTGACTGCCTGTAGCAGTGCTTTTGAATCAGAATTTAAGGATGGCTGCCGTAACTTTGGTGGCAATCGTAGTTTCTGTTCCTGTAGCTATAACAATGTAGAAAAACATTATGGTGAAGATCGACTTGAGCAGATCAAGAACCCTATGCAATTTCCTGAAGATTGGGAAGATCAAGTACAAGAAGCAGGTTTAGCCTGTATCTCTGAATTGAACTAGGAGGGGCTAAAGATGAGAAATCTATTGATCACTTATCTACTGATCATGTTGGGCTACTGGTTCAAATTGATCTGGAGCTTTCCTGCGGGCTATTCCAAAGCCTACCTTTTGGGCAGAGCCTTTGTTTGGCCTTTTACCTTTTTGGAATGGCTATTTTCCTAGCGGAAATTGAGCATTAATAAGTCAATAACAGTAAAAATTTAATAGGTCAAACTTATGAAAAGAAATATTGGCATAGCAGTTTTAACTCTTAGTTTCAGTTCATTCATCCAAGCGGCTCCATCTTATGGATTGGATACAGCGGAAACCATGGCTCATCTTGTGAAGATGCAAAAGGGTAGCGGTTTACAGAGCATTTGTACCTATCGTTCAGTGACTCAACATTATGGTGTACATGAAATCCAGAGTTCGATGTTAAATGGGTGTGAAAAAAATCTCGCTTATATCGCAACCTCAGAAGGTGGTGGGGTGTTAAGAGTATTTGGAACAACCAATCGTTTATTGGTAAAACGATTAGGCTATAGACCATCAAGACAAGCCGCTCCTACTGTCGTGAGTAAATACAAAAGATTATGTGATAACCCAAATATGTCAGTCAGTTTCAACCAAAAAACGGGTGAAACTACAGATTGTAGAACCGGTGAAGTGACAATCGATCCTCAAATCAAAGTACTCAAAGAACAAGGCTTATGGCCGAATAAATAAGGAGAGTCTTGTGTCGAAATTAAAAACATCTGGTCTTATTGCCTTGGTGCTTTGCATCATTGGGGGTGTGTCAGGTACTTATCTATTGAACCAACATCTACAACGTAAAGCAGAGCTACAGTTAGCACAGTTGGCTGTAGAACAAACCAAAGCCCAAAAAACTCAAACTGCTGATGTAGCCCAAGCTTCAACTGAATCAGCAGATCAAGATTTAAGTGAAGATACAACAACACAAACTGCTAATTTAGCAGTCAGCGCTGATGATGTTGCAGGTGCTTTAGCCGCAGTTGAAGAGGCGAAATCCTCTCAAAACTCAGCAACAGAGTATTTAACCATGCAAATCGATTCTGAATACCATGAGGGAAAAACATTAAGTTCAAATGCTGCAAAGTATGGCTTAAAGCCAATCAAAACTGCACCAGCCGATCTTAAGGCAACCGTTCCAAGTATTGATCAGATGTTAGCTTCCCATCTCATGGAGGTTTGGGGGCGATCTAGCCCAGATCAGGTGGCTAAGCGTGTGGAAGGGTGGAGTCAACAGGGCAACAGCATTACTTATCGTGCTGCATGGGACTCAGATCGTTATCAATGTACTTGGTATGTGGTGCGTTGGAATAAAAGTAATAATCAAGTTTTAAACGAAGGCTACAAACCTTGTTTTTAAATAATTAACTTTTTTAGAAATTGATTTTTTAATCATTTATATACCCATTTTAAATAGGAATATCACCATGAAAAATCTGAAAATAATCAGCTGTGCTTTATTCAGCTTATTTTTAACAACAAAAGTGAAGGCAAAAACAGAACAAATCGTTTTAAAAAAAGATCTGGGATTTGGTGAGGAAGCAGTGATTTTTCCAACTACCAAGGGTGAAGTGATCCTCAATCGTTATGCACTTCCAGCAGCCGTTGCCAAACAGGTCAAGCCCTATAAAAAAGGGCAATGTTTAGAAGTTCAATCTCAACATGGCTTCTTTAAAGATACAGGAGATGGGCAATATATCCAGCGTATCCGACCATGTAAAAGTCCATCTGGTTTGGCAGTACCCAAAGTCAACCGATAAACCAATCTAAACCGAATCAATCCTAAAAACCACGAGCTGATGCTCGTGGTTTTTTTATATCTATTTCTTCATGAATCAAGGAAAAACACCATGCAGCAATGCCCCTATTGCCATTCACCGCATGTGCAATTACTCAGGCAAAGTCAACAATCACAATCCAAAACTAAGTTCACGTTCTCATCGTGCTCACCAATGTCACTGGCAACGGTAGGTATGCAAATCTCTAAACGGCTGGGGATTAATCCCTTTGTTGGTGGTTTTATTGGTTTAGCCGCTGGAGGGATGTTTTTACTTTACATCCAACAGCAAGACAATTTGATCACCCTACATTACCAGTGTGAACAATGTCAGGAACACTTCGAAATTCAACACACTGAATGAATCTAACAGTCAACAAAAATCTCACTCTGAAATATTCACATTGAATTGATTCAATTCATTATTCACTTAAAAAGAAGGAAAGGCCTTATGGCACATCAACTTGAACAAATGGCCTATGTGGGTCAAACCCCTTGGCATGGTTTAGGTAATCAACTCAGCCCAAATCAACCCATCGAAGTTTGGGCAAAACAAGCTGGCATGAATTGGCAGATTGAAAGCTCCAATGTCAGTTATATGGCAGAAAATCACAAAGGGCAGAATCTGATCCTCCCTCACGATGAGCAACGAGTGCTGTACCGCTCAGATACCCATGCACCTTTATCTGTAGTCAGTCAACGTTATCAAGAAGTCCAGCCTAAACAAATTCTAGAGTTTTATCGTGATTTGACTGAACAATCCGGCTTCGAACTAGAAACTGCGGGGGTACTCAAAGGTGGTAAGAAATTCTGGGCATTGGCGAGAACAGGGCAAAGTACTGCACTCAAAGGCAAAGATGTCAGCAATGGCTATATTCTGTTAGCTACGGCTTGTGATGGGACTTTAGCCACCACAGTACAATTTACTTCCATTCGTGTGGTGTGTAATAACACCTTAGCCATTGCACTAAAAGGTCAAGATGCTAATCGAGGTGTGGTCAAAGTACCCCACAGCACCAAGTTCGATGCAGACAAGATCAAACAACAGTTGGGTATTTCTGTAAGAGCATGGGATGAACATATGTATCAAATGAAACAGTTGAGTCAACGTAAAGTTACTCAGCAAGAAGCGGCTGCTTATTTTGATGCTGTATTTAATAACAGCAGTCTGAGTATCGCTGAACAAGACGAACGTTTTATTCAATATTACAGACAAGTTGCCAATGGCGCAGATGCCAATAAAACAGAACCGAATGGACGGGCAATGTCAAAAGTCATGACCATGTTTAATGGTCATGGACGTGGTGCAGAACTATCCTCAGCCAAAGATACTGCCTACGGTCTGCTATGCAGTATCACGGAATTCGCTGACCATGAACGTCGAGCCATGAGCCAAGATCATCGACTTGATTCAGCATGGTTTGGTGCAGGTGCAGGCTTAAAGCAACGTGGGCTAGAACAAGCCTTAAGGATGATTGCTTAAAACAGATATCGAGATTTTATTTAGACAATATTGCCATCACGCAGAAAATTTGATGACAGATGACAGTCTTGAGTACAAATTTAAGATTGGAGATTTAGTGGTTTTACTTTACCCCATTCAGGATGTGCAGGTGAGGACAGTGGATGAAATACCACACCCTCAATATTTGGACTTAGATGGGTATAGACATATCTACCATACTGACTTTATCTGTCTCGCAACGTTTGACGAAATTAAGCTGAGTTATCGCATCGACTAAATACCATTTAAACATAGTGATTTCAATTCTAATCCCATGCCAAAAAAGCATGGGATTTTTTTATGTCTTTCAAACTAGAAGTTAGAGGAATACATCATGAGACAACATAGCGCAAAGTTATCCCAACCCACCATAGGTTCTATAATAGGATCAAAAGCTTATTCATTACCTTCAAGACGAAAAAAGCAACCCAAACGCCTAGCTGAAACCAAAACCATGTCACAAGCCGAATGGCTCAATGTGCGTAAAAAAGGCATTGGCAGTAGTGATTGTGCCGCAGCCTGTGGACTGAATCCTTATATGTCGATGCTCGAACTGTGGATGATTAAAACTGGACGTATTCAACAAAACATTGAGGATGAAAGTGAAGGACATGCACCGTTGTATTGGGGCAAACGCCTAGAGCCTTTGGTGGCTGAATATTACAGTATGCATACCAATTATAAAGTACGTCGGGTCAATGCCGTATTACAACACGCTGAACCTGATAAACACTTTATGTTGGCAAACTTGGATTACTCGGTAGTCGGTGATGCAGATGTACAGATACTTGAATGTAAAACCGCAGGGGAACACGGTGCCAAGCTATGGCGAGATGGCGTACCTCTATATGTCTTATGCCAAGTGCAACATCAATTGGCAGTCACAGGTAGACGATGCCATAGAACAAGCCGTTATTGATTTCGCAATCCAATATCCAGCTTATGGTCAACACCGTAGTAGTAATGAATTGCGTAAAAATGGTGTATTCATTTCAGGTAGCGGGGTTCGATCTATTTGGCTTCGCCACGATTTAGAGAATTTTAAAAAGCGATTGAAAGCCTTAGAAGCCAAAGTGGCACAAGATGGCTTTGAGTTAAATGATCATCAGATTGCCGCACTTGAGCGTAAACATGAAGATGATGTTGCTTGTGGCGAAATAGAAACACACCATCCAGGATATCTTGGAGCCCAAGATACATTTTACGTTGGTAATCTGAAAGGTGTTGGTCGAATCTATCAACAAACTTTCATCGACACCTACAGCAAAGTCGTTCATTGCAAGCTCTATACAACGAAAACACCGATTACAGTAGCAGATCTGTTAAATGATCGCGTACTACCATTTTATCAGTCGCAGGATCTACCAATGCTGTGTATCCTGACAGATAGAGGTACTGAATATTGCGGTAAGGTTGAACAACATGATTATGAGCTATATTTAGCCATCAATGATATTGATCATACCAAAACAAAAGCAGCATCCCCACAAACGAATGGAATATGCGAGCGTTTCCATAAGACGATCTTGCAGGAGTTTTATCAAATTACATTTAGGAAGAAGCTTTATAGTACATTAGAGGAATTACAAGCTGATCTAGACGTTTGGCAAAAATTCTATAATACTGAACGAACTCATCAGGGAAAAATGTGCTGTGGTCGCACACCACTGGAAACATTACTTGATGGGAAGCGAATTTGGGCTGAGAAGAATTTAGCTCAAATTTAACCTGATAGGCACACTAAAAAATGGGTAACTGTCAGATCTGGTTTGAGCTAGTACAATTTAAGGCATAACTTGAGTATGAGGGCGACCTAATTCTGTGAATTTATTCAAGACTGCTACGCGTGCATGAATCTCATTCACCTGACTAGGGAAACTCCTTGATGTTAATTTATCGCCTAATAATTTGATGCAATACATCTTGGTTTCCACCAAACTTCGACGGTGATAACCAGACCACTTTTTCCAAAGGGATCTTCCTAACCGTTTGACTGTTTTCAATAACACATTCCGTTCTATAGACCTCGCTTGCTGATCTTTCCATGGCTTTGCATTTTTTCTTGGAGGAATCACTGCATGTGCTTGTCGATCTAAAATGACTTTTCGGCAGTGTTTAGTGTCATAAGCACCATCGGTATAAACAGAGCCAATCTTTTCATCCAATGGAATTTGATCAAGTAAATCTCTGAGTACTTGTGAATCACTCACGTTATTTGTGGTGAGCTGAACAGCACGTATTTGCAATGTTTTAGCATCAATACCAATGTGGAGTTTACGCCATTGACGACGATATTCAGGCTGATGTTTTTTACGTTTCCATTCTCCTTCACATAAAAATTTCAAACCTGTAGAGTCAACTAATAGGTGAAGTCCATCACTGCTTTTTTGATAGCCAATGGCAATATTAATATGTTTTTGTCTTCTACAGATGGTGGAATAATCTGGTGCTGTCCAATCTAATCCGCAAAGACGAATGAGACTTTGAACAAATCCTGTGGTCATTCGTAAAGTTAAACGGAATAAGACTTTTATCATTAAACAGCACTGAATAGCTGTATCTGAGTAGGTTTGATTTCGTCCTTGTTTGTGTGTTGATTGTGCATACCACTGAGTATTGGAGTCAAACCAAATGGTGATATTTCCACGATTGATCAAAGCTTGGTTGTAAGAAGACCAATTCGTTGTACGATATATTTTGGATGTAGGCTTATTCATATAAGAATTATATTGCTGAATAAGCCTTTAGAGGTAGGTTTGTGCAACAAAGCCGTTCAGATCTGATCTGACAGTTACTTATTTATATTGTGCCTGTCAGTTTAAATTTAAGCTAAATTCTTTTTAGCCCAAATATGTTTTACATCAAGTAATGTTTCAAATGGAATTTTGCCATTACACACTTATCCCTAATGTATTCGTTCAGTATTATAGAATTTTAGCCAACCGTCTAGATCAAGCTGCAACTCTTCTCATGAGGCATAGAGTTTCTTTTGAAAAATAATCTGATAAAACTCTTGTAATATCGTTTTATGGAAATGCTCACAAACTTCATTCGTTTGAGGTGATGCTGCTTTGGTTTTAGTTTGATCATATCATTAGTTTCTCCTGCGTGACCTTCATTAAATACAGTCGTTCGACAATAGTATCGCTTTAAAATCACGACTAAAGTACTGGGAACCTTGATCCAAGCATCATGACACTCATTGGATAACCCTGACGAGCTAGTGTATAATTCAACACGTTACACACCCGTTAACGATCTATACGATGGCTAGTTCGTCAACCAATAATTCGACGACTAAATAGTTTAGCAGCACAAATAAATACGGCCGGTCTTCTTTGGTGCGGATATGAGTAATGTTTGTTTTCTCAACTTTATTTGGTTGTATGACTATAAATTGGCGATCCAGCAAATTTGCTACTTACGATGGGCAAGTAATGTTTTAAATCCGTTGTATGCTTAGATTTGCGTGCAATCTTGCTGCGTCAATCGGGCTTTCTGTGCATTTTCCAACACTACGTTCACTCATACCTTAACCCAAATCATGCATGTCATGAGCTAATGAATGTGCTCCTAATCGTGTATGGTATTGCCAATATACAGCTTTAAATCAGTATATTTCTGAATGACGTAAATCTGTCTCTTCTGCCAAGCATAATAGCCTGAAATGCTTACGCCCAAGCATTTACAAACAGAAGATACCGTGACAGATTTCATATTCAAATTATGAATTAACGTGTACTTTTCTTGGTGTGATCTATTAGAAAGCACACATGCACATTTTTTTAAATGTGATTGGCTTACCTGAATTGCTTGACTACTTTTTCTAAATCTAGGATATGTTGTTGTTGCGGTGAGAGTTGACGTTTGCTTGAACCTGTTGGATTAGCTTTACGAATCCATTTATCTAAGGTTGAATAGCCGCCCACTAATTTCTGGACGATTGCAGCTATAGAGTCCTACGAATTCGAAAGCACATAATCAATTGATTGCTGTTTAAATTCAGGACTCAAGCGTTTAGCCATTTTTACATCTCCAAAGTTAACATTATGTTCGCTTTAGAGAGATTGTGTATCCATTATTTTGTTTAAGCTCACCAAAGCTAAAATATTGATTGTGAAGCTTTATCTGTTGGAAAACGATTAAAGCCAGATTTGAATCAAATCTTTAAATCCGCCCGAGAAAAGAAGTTAATTCAATAGACGATATTGAATTATTAAACCCGCAAGCTGAAAACTTTGCTGCGGTGACTGAAGAACAAGACTTAGCCCCAATGTTGAATAAAATTTGGAACTATTCAAAATTACATGCATGCAGTGTAGTCGCCAAACAAGTCACATAAAAGCGATCGGTCTTAAACTTTAATTGACCTAGAGAAATAGAAAGCTTGGAAAATCTTTTAAGAGTAATAAAATCTATTTATTTTATTAATAATTGTATTTTAATGATTTAATTTAGGAATTTTTATTTTTAATAGGTTGTGATTTTTGAAGGTTTAAATTTTTATATGATTAGTTGAAAATTAAAAATAAATAGATAAGTGACATATATTCTAATTTTATCATATAAGGTGTTGGAAATTTTAAAATAGCTTAGAAATATTTTTTATACAGAAAATGTCTGAAAATGAATAAAAATTGTCTATAAAAGGTATTTTTTATGCGTTTTAATCAAATTACTCTGATGAATGAATGATTCCCTGTTGAAGAGATAATAGATAGAAAAGGAATTTATGATGAAAAGAGTGGCAATTTATGGCATCGGTTCATTAGGAACAATTATAGGTGCATTATTGACGAAAAATGGATGTCAGGTTGATTTAATTGATTCATATAAGGAAAATATTTGGGCATTACAAAAAAATGGTGCAACAGTTACAGGATTCATGAATTTTAATGTTGCTGTTAATGCGTATACACCAGATCAGTTAAGTGGTTTTTATGACCTTGTAATTTTATTAACCAAACAAACAACGAATATTATTGAGTTACCAAAACTGTTACCGTTTTTGCATGAAGAAAGTGTCTTATGTACTTTGCAAAATGGTATCCCTGAACAATCAATAGCAAAAATTGTTGGTTTACATCGTATTGTAGGTGGTGTTGTTGGTTTTGGTGCAACATGGAAATCTCTAGGCGTTTCTGAACTTACTTCTACAGCAGAGGTTGTCCAAAATTTTGCTTTTGAGATAGGTGAGATATCAGGAGAAAATACTCAGCGTATTCAAGAGATTCAACAACTATTGAGTTTTGTTGGCGCAACAAAAATATTACCAAACCTTATGGGTATCCGATGGTCCAAGCTATTAATGAATGCTACGTTCAGTGGTATGTCTGCTGCTCTTGGTTGTACATTTGGTGATATCTTGGATCATAAAAAAGCAATGTTTTGTTTAGCACATATTGCAGATGAAACCATAAAAGTTTGCCATGCATCTGGGTTTGAAATGGTGAAAATGAATGGGTTGAATATGGGTGATCTCGAACTTAATTTTCCGAATGATGTAGTAAATAAATTGCCTTTATATCATCAGGTTTGGAATTCACATCGTAAATTAAAAGCAAGCATGTTGCAGGACTTAGAAAAAGGGAGACCATGTGAAATTGAATTCATTAATGGAGTGATATCTGCTACAGGAAAAGTATTGAATATAAAAACTCCATTTAACAATAAAGTTGTAGAGTTAATTAAAAAAGCGGAACAAAACAAATGTGTGAATGATTTTTCATATATAAGCCATTTTAATGAGTTGATTGATAGTATTTATTAGTCTAGGTAGGCTTAATCGTTTTAAAGCGAAATTTATATATTTGAATAAGTATACGGTAATCGGCACTGTAATAGATGCTTATTTGGAATAAAGGAAATTAATATTTAATTTATAATAGGGAATATTATGTCAAATAAAAATGCAAAAAGTAATAAGCAGAGCTTTGTAGATAAATTTACTGAATGGAGTATGAAGTGGGTACCAGATTCAATGGTTTTTGTTTTATCATTAACCATAATTATATATTTTTTAGCACTGGGAATTACTGATCGGGGGCCTATACAACTAATTGATGATTATGCACAGGGGTTTTGGGTTTTATTAACTTTTGCTATGCAACTGAGTTTATTAATGTTGACCGGTTTTATTGTTGTAGAATCAACATTTGTTAAAAGTCATTTGATTAGACTAATTAGTATACCTAAAACTATTACTTCAACATTAATCATGTATTGTGTTTGTGTTGCAATCTTTAGTTGGCTTCACTGGGGCATGGGATATATGCTTGCTATGCTATTGGGCAGAGAAATAGCCATTCGAAAAAAAGGATTAGGGCTTGATTATGCTCTACTCGCAGCAGCAGGTTATTGTACATTCTTGGTTGCTGCAAATGGCCCAGCACAATCAGCTCCTTTAATTGCAGCAACACCAGGAAATTTTCTTGAACAGACGATTGGTCATTTGGTGCCATTAACAGATACGGCTTTATCTCCATTTTTGTTGACCGTAGTTGCTTTACAACTTATTTCATTAATCATTTTTTTCATAGTGATTCATCCTAAAAAAGGAAAAGCAATTGAGATTGATGAGGACACATGGAAGGAGTTATCTTCGCCTGCTGTTGTAGAAGAAACTACAGAACAGCTCAAGCAATTACGTCCAGCAGAACGTTGGGAACGCTCACGTATATTTCCAATGCTGATAGCTTTCGCAATTTTATTTTGGGTGGTAAAAGCTATTTGGGTTGGTGGTGTTGCAAGAGTTGATATTAACTTGTTAAACCTACTATTTTTTGGATTGGCTTTATTGTTGCAACAAACACCTAAAAACTTTGTTAGTGCAGTACAAAAGGGAATTGGAACTACATATGGTGTAATAATTCAATTCCCTTTGTATGCAGGAATTTTTGGAATTATTTCATATTCTGGATTGTCTCATTCCATTACGGATGCCTTTTTGTATGTTTCTACCCCTGAGACTTATTCATGGATTGTAATGGTATACACAGTATTCATGGATTTCTTTATTCCTTCTGGTGGATCAAAATTTGCAGTTGAGGCTCCATTCATTATACCCGCTGGCCAGCAACTCGGAGTACCTGTGGAACATGTTATTAATGCTTACAGCACGGGTTCTCAAATGGCAAACTTTATACAGCCATTTTGGGCCTTAGCATTTTTGGCGACTTTTAAATTAAGATTCCAGAAAATTTTACCCTATACTTTTATTGCATTTATCTTAGTATTTGCAATTGCTTCAGCAGCTTTCCTAATCAAACCTTACTGATAATTAAAACGGTAGCTAGTTTAATGTATCTAAGACATAGAGAAAATGAGCATTATTTAATAGTGTGGCAAGATAATGTGATAGCTAAACTTACATAAATGAAAATCTTAGGTTTTTAATAGTACGAGATTTTTTTAATTTTATTGTAAATAAATTGCTGTCTAAAAAAGAATATATATTGTCATTTTATGAAAAGTAATTTTTTATTTTAATCTATATAAATATAAATAACCAAGTCGATTTAATGATTGGTTGTTTAAAGTAAGTGTAAAATTTTTTACAATATAAGGATGCTAGTATGAAAAATAAAGTTGTTATTACATGTGCTATTACAGGTGGTATTCATACCCCAACCTTGTCAAAATATTTGCCATATAAGCCTGAAGATATCGCTAAACAATCAATTGATGCAGCTGAAGCTGGCGCATCTATTTTACATTTACATGCACGAGATCCAAATACAGGGAAGCCTATAGGGGATGTTAATGTTTATAAAAAGTTTTTAAAAAATATTCATAATAATACTGATGCAGTCATTAATATTACTACAGGTGGTAGCCCTAATATGCCACCAGAAGAACGACTGGCGGCTGTGCTTGAGTTTCAGCCAGAAATGTGCTCTTTAAATATGGGTTCAATGAATTTTAGCTTTCATCCATTGGCCAATAAGGTTAAGAATTGGAAATTTGATTGGGAAGAAGAATATATCAGAAGCAGCAATTCTTTTATTTTTAGGAATACATTTGAAGATATAGAAAGAGTTTATCATTTAACTAAAAACTTGAATATAAAATTTGAACATGAGTGTTACGACATTGGACATTTATACAATTTAGCATATTTCAGAAATCTAGGATATTTTCGGGATTCTCTATTTGTACAGGGAGTATTTGGTATCTTGGGTGGAATTGGTTCAAGTTTAGATAATTTAATGTTTATGAAAAATACGGCTCATAATTTATTTGGTGATGATTTAAAATGGTCAACTCTCTCTGCAGGAAAAACACAAATATCAATGGCAACACATTCAACCTTGATTGGTGGTCATATTCGTGTTGGTCTTGAAGATAATCTATTTTTATCAAAAGGGCAGCTAGCTGAAAGTAATGCAAGCCAGGTTCGAAAGATCAGGACAATTGTTGAAGAATTAGGATATGAAGTGGCTACTCCAGAAGAAGCACGTCTAATTCTTGGTTTGAAAGGAAATAAAATGGTTAATATTTAATAGGATGGGTTTTGATATGTTCTTAACTAATAAAAGCACTGACCGAGAAGATTATCAACGTATTCAGCGACGCATTAGTGCAATGCCGAAAGAATTTCCTAAGGGATTTTATAATGCTCCGCATCAGCATGAACGTGTTCAATTAGTTTATGGTATTACAGGTATTATGGAACTATATGCAAATGGTCAAATTTGGATCTTGTCTCCTAAAACAGCTTTGCTTATACCAGAAAATACTGAGCACAGTATGTTGGCAATTACTAATATCAGCTTAAGAACACTATACATTAAACCTGAAATTCTAAATTCTGTTGAAGATGGTTATATTAAGCTTATAAAGGTTGATAATTTTCTTAAAGAGCTAATAGAGCGTTCTACCTTGATACCTGTAGATTATGTTGAAAACAGTATAGATGGAAAGATAATGGATATTATTATGCATGAATTGAAATTCGCAGAAGAAATTTTTTATTCTATTCCATCACCTACAGTAATTAATTTAATTAAAGTTGAAAGCATGATTATGCAAGATAATTTGCTTTTGAAAAAAAAAGTAGATTACTGGTCGAAATTGTTCTGTATGTCCACAAAAACACTAAATCGATTAATTTTAAAGGATCTTGGAGTTACTTTTAATACATGGAGGCAATATTTATCTGTAAAAATTAGCCTTATTCAAATGTCAGATAATAAAAGCTTAACTAATATTGCTTATGGCCTTGGTTATCAATCTCCTTCAAATTTTTGTAGAATGTTTAAAAATATAACAGGGCAAAATCCAAGTCTATTTATTCAGGCGCTAAAATGATATAAAGTCTTGATATTTTATAAGGGTAATTATGATTTAATGTAAGTTATTTAGCTGGTTTGTTCTGATTTTTATTTTTTTATTGTTGGCGAGGTGGTTTTTAATATTTTAAATATAGGTGTTTGCTAAGTTGTAATCTTAATTGTAGTTTTATTGTGAATTTCAAAAATTATTTTTTTTAATTAGGATGATTTTAAATAAGCCAATAAAATAAAAAATAGCCATATCTAGGTGAAATTTATGATTAAGCTGCTTAGTTTATAGTGAGTATACTTTTTTGTTATAGTTGTTAGTGTTTTTTATTAATAGATAAAGTTTAGTCTTATTTTTTACATATCTAAAATTGTATTTGAAGTTGAAGGTAGAAACCAATGAAAATAGATTTAACAAATAGGGTTGCTATTGTTACCGGTGCTGGAGCAGGATTAGGGCGTGAGCACGCTTTGCTATTAGCGCGTTTAGGTGCAAAAGTTGTGGTAAATGATCTTGGTAGTGATATTAGCGGTGATGGTAGTTCAGACACTGTCGCTAAGCAAGTAGTAGATGAGATCATTGCGGAGGGTGGTGAAGCAATTATAAGTGGAGCTTCAGTTACAAATATTGAGCAAGTACGGTACATGGTGGAAGAAACGATGGATCGTTGGGGGCGTATTGATATTTTGGTCAACAATGCCGGTATCTTAAAAGATAAAAGCTTTAGTAAAATGTCTTTAGATGATTTTCGCCTTGTCATGGATGTGCATTTGATGGGTGCGGTGAATTGCATCAAAGCAGTGTGGGATATTATGCGAGAACAAAAATATGGTCGCATTGTGATGACAACCTCTTCATCAGGATTGTATGGCAATTTTGGGCAGTCTAATTATAGTGCTGCTAAGATGGCATTAGTTGGTTTAATGCAAACTCTTGGCTTAGAAGGTGAAAAATATAATATTAGAGTAAATTGTATTGCGCCAATGGCAGCAACTCGTATGTTAGAAGGTTTAATGTCAAATGAGGCATTAAAAATGCTTTCTCCAAGTTCAGTTAGCCCAGCGATTGCTGTGTTAGCAAGTGCAGATGCACCAAATAGAATGGTTATTTGTGCTGGTGCCGGTAGTTTTGAAGCTGCTCATATTACATTGACGCAGGGAATCTATTTGGGAGCTGGAGTTGATATCCCTTATTTATTGGCTAAGCGTTTAAGTGATGTAGTTGATCGGACTGGAGAAATGGTCCCTGTATCAGGTTTTTCCCAAGGTGAGTTGGAATTACTTAAAGCTGGTTTAAAGGAAGAATAATAGAGGAATTAATCAATTTTCTTTCCTATATAGAATCTTAAAATAGAAATTAATTTAGCTAAACTCTTTTTTAATTTCATGAGAACTTGTTAATTAAATAACGTGTATTTAACTTGTTGTGATTTTAAGCAAGGAATTATCTCAAATATAATTAACGTAATGCTATCAGTATTCAAGATTTCTAAAACAAAAATTGATTTTTTAGCGAAGTAATTAGGATTAAAAGATCAAATTGTACGGATGCACATCATAACTAAAGCTAGGAGTATTTCATGAGTCTATTCACAAATCGCAAGCCATTGATCGTCAAAAGTTTAGCATTAACAGTAACAGCTTTGATGGTAAATGCAGCTCAAGCTGCTACTGACAGTCAAGAGATTCAACAATTACGCAATGAAGTTCAAGAATTAAAAGCACTTCTTCAACAGCAACAGCAGCAAGTAAGATTAGTTGAATCTAAAGTTCAAGCAGCGCCATCTTCTTCAGTTGGCTTAAAGTCTAAGTCTGGTGCAGATATCAATATTTATGGTTTTGTTCGTGGTGATGCGAACTATATCATTGAAGGCGGTGATGACGACTTCAACAAAATCAGTTCAACCAATGGCGAAGCGAAAGATAAACTCCGCGCTACAGCAAAAACAACACGTATCGGTTTAGATTTTAATACACCAGTAGGCGATGCTAAGGTTGGTGGTAAAGTTGAAGTTGACTTTGCAGGTAATGGTGTAAATGAAAACCTTCGTATTCGTCATGCTTATTTAACCTATAACAACTGGTTATTCGGTCAAACAATATCTAACTTCCTATCTAGCCATAACCCAGAAATGATTGACTTTGCAACCAATGCCGGAGGAGGCTACGCACGTATTCCACAAGTACGTTATGCATACAATTTGGCACCGACTACCAAATTATTAGTTGCTGCTGAAGAGGGTAATAGTACTGGAGTTACAGGTACAGCAGTTAAATATAGTCTTCCTGTGTTAACAGGTAAAATTACACAATCATATGCTGATGGCAACGGTAATGCATCTGCACGTGTTTTAGTGGAAAACTATAAAGATAACAATGTTGGCAAAGACAAGACTGGTTGGGGTGTTGCAGTTGGTACAGACTTTAAAGTTACTGATCCTTTAAAACTTTTTGCTGATGCATCTTATGTGGTTGGTAATAGCAACTACTTATACGGAAGTAACAATGCATATTCTGTGGTAAATGGTGATATTGAACAGAATGAATTCACTGCGCTTCAAGTGGGTGGGACATATAAAATCTTACCTAACTTACGATCAACTTTAGCGTATGGTGCATTGTTTGCTGACAACGGTACAGATTTTGCCAAAGCAAACCAAACTGCAAATGAAAAAATTCAACAAGCTTGGTTAAACGTGATCTATTCTCCAGCGAAACCGATTGATTTAGGTATCGAGTATATCAACGGTAAGCGTGAAACTTTCGCGGGTCAATCTTATAAAGATAACCGTGTAGGTTTAATGGCGAAATACAATTTTTAATATGAAAAATTATTAATTAAAAAATATTGAAGCATGAACTGAACCCTATAAGCTAGCCATAACTTATAGGTTTTTTTTGAAATACGATTTAGCATTTATTTCAATCTAGAGATCTCTAAATAATGATCCTAGTCATTTTGCTTCATTCACCTCCCCCCCCAATATTTTGTATCTCTATCTGTGAGGATATGCTACATACATAAGTCTGGTGATTGATAAAAAGAAAATAAACGTTTATTCAAAATATCTGTTGCTGTTATAGATGCCTTCTTAGTACTTAGCTTAAGGGGTAACTACACTAGATGTATAGATTATGCTGACAATAAGCAGCATATTAAATTCCAAAGTAAATAAAAAATCGTTTTGAAGTAACACTCACAGACTTTTTAAGATTTGTTGCTTGTTGAGATTTATTGATGATCACATCAGCATCATCTGATAATTCTAAAAGATATTTCTTGAAATTCAGATGACTTTGTACAGGCTGGCTTTGGATATATTTTAATGTTCTTCAGCTAAATTGAGTAATACAGTTTTACGCTTGATAATTTGTTTATTTATACAATAACTGTGGGTTCCCTTTTTTAATTAAGATCAGACACGATTATTTAAATGGGTGAATTTCTCTTTTGAGACGGATATTTGATCAGATTTAAACGGATATAATTAGATAAATTGAGTCCTGAGGATTACAAGACTCAAATGCAATTTAATCAAATTTTATAACTTTTACAGCGATTGGTAATCAAGGTTAATTCTATTTATAAACTAATTAGAAGTTAGTTTCATTAATAGGACACCAAATACTATTGAGGCCGCAGCAAGTAGACGCCAAATTCCCATCGGCTCATTGAGAAAAAATATTCCAATAAGAAAAGCACCGATCGCACCTATACCTACCCATATTGTATATGCAGTCCCTAAAGGCAAAGTTTTCATGGCAACTGCCAGTAATCCAAAACTTAAGATCATAAAAAAAATTGTAATAATACTTGGAGTGAGTTTCGTAAAACCGTCAGACATTTTCATTGAATATGCCCAAACAATCTCAAAAATACCAGCTAAAAATAAATAAACCCAAGCCATTGTTTTGACCTCATGATTAAAATTTTTAGGTCGTCCTAAAGCTTATAAAAGTAGAAAACGGGTCGTCCCTCTTTCTTTTACCACATTGTAATATTCAAATAAAAATTAACAAATCTTTATTTAGAAGTCAAGCCACTCATTTTGCAAAATCTATACTAAAATTTGATGATATTATAAAATACAAGTTTTAAATAAATTAGAGCTGTAAGAAAATTTTTGAAAAAATATAATTTTTGTACTTCAGTAAAGAAAGTATATCTTTGATAATTAAATATATAATAAATAGAAATATTGTGCAAAGAAGTTTTTGTGAGTGTTGGATTGATTTATGTCAATACATAGCTAAAAGTCTTGGTTGAAATGTAGTGTAAGATTTTGAAATTCAATGTATAAATTTACATTTAAATTATAATAAAAAGCTAAATAAATATGTGTTGGCATAGTCAAGAGTTTTATCACTTATAAAGCAAGGGAATTTAAATAAATGCATTTGGTGCGCTGTGTAAGCCATACGCACCAAACTGCTAAATTTACATATTGAAGGCTGATAAAATTTTGAATACTTTATACGGCATAAACGCCAAAATATTTAATCGATTGTTTAGCAGTATTTTAAAGTAAAAATTTGAAAAATATAGGTTTTTATTTGGGTTTGCATAACAGGTCCTTTAGATTAATGATTAGAAAAATTGCTTATAAGTGATTAAGTTGGCTTTCTTCCATTTCATTTTTTATCCAATTCAAAAAAATGAGTTTTCTTGGGTCATCTGAAATTTTTGTATGTGATAACAAATAATATGAGGAGTTATCTTTAATTGCTGGTGTTAGTTTTTGAAAAGCTCCTCTATCTAACTCCTTTTCAATCATATAAATAGAAATTATAGTTGCTCCTAATCCTGCTAAACATGCTTCTAAACATAAATAAAAATGCTCTAATTTAACTTGAGGAGTGTTTTTTAAAAAATCTTTAAATTCATTTATTTTTTTTAAGCTATTTAAAAAGTTTGGTCTTGAAGAAGAAACTAATAGTTCTTCTGTTGTTGAATCAGGGTTCTGGACTATTACCATATATTCATCAGCTATTTTTTCACTAAAAACATGTTCTCCCCAGTTGAAATCATTTCTTCGAATAGCTATATCAATATTATTTATTTCAAAATCAACTATACCTCCACCAGTAAGTAAGACAACGTTAAAATCATGCCCCATTTCTTTAAACTTCGATAAACGAGGGATTAACCATTTCATTGAAATAGTAGGTTCACAAGATAATACTAATGGTTTATTTTCAAAATTGTTTATGTTTAATTCAGTCAAACATTCATCTAATTGAGCAAAAACTTTTTGGCAACAATTGAAGAGTATCTCACCCTCATGAGTGATAAGTAAAGATTTATTACGTCTCTCAAATAAGTTAATATTTAAAGACTCTTCAATATTATAAATTTGTTTACTAACAGCACTTTGAGTAACAAATAATTTTTTTGCTGCTAAAGTAACACTACCATATTTAGCAACAAAATAAAAAAATTTTAGTGAATTCAAAGATATTTTTTCAATCATTCCAAAATCTCATATGTTCGCAGTCTTTTTTATTGATTTTTATTTTTTTATCTTCCTTCAAAATAAAGCTACGTTAAGCAAAAGTAATTTTATCTTATGGAAAACACATTAAAAATCAAATCATTTGAAAAAGAATATATAGAAAAACAAGTATACTCAAAAGAAATCACGAGTAAAGATTATTTTTTTAAGGATTTGAATACATTTCAAAAAAGACTTAAGGAAAGTTTATGTAACTATGGTAAAGAGCAAAATGAAGTTGCCAATATACATAATTGGGGTGACTTTGAAATGAGTTTATTCATGTCAAATAAAAAAAGGCTCAGAACAAAAAAATATGTATTCTTTATCAAGATAATTGAAAAAAATTATCGAATGAATAGGTACTTAACTTATGTTCATATGACTGGATATAATCCTTTGAAAAGTAATGGTAATTATAAAAATGCTATAGGTTTAATAAATATATTGGCAGTTAATTTGGAAAAGGCGTAATGATTATGGGAGAGTTTATTGCTGTAATCTTAATAACGCTGTTAGCCGTTGTGAGCCCTGGAGCTGACTTTGCAATAGTTACGAAGAATAGTTACTTATATGGAAGAAAAATCGGTGTTTTAACCTCATTAGGAATATCCCTTGGTGTGCTGATTCATGTAACTTACACCTTAGTTGCTATTACATTTGTAATGACTTATACACCACAAATTTTAAATTTCATTAAATATATTGGGGCGATTTATCTAATGTATATAGGTTATAAAACATTTATGCAAAATCCTATATTAGATACAGGTGCAACTTCAGTGATATCTCCACTTCAAGCTATAAGATATGGGTTTTTTACAAATGCTTTAAATCCCAAAACAACGCTATTTGTTATTAGTACTTATACGCAAATTGTAAGTGCTATTACACCTAAAACTATTCTTTTAGGATATGGATTATTTATGTCATTAGCTCATCTTATATGGTTTTCACTGGTTTCATTACTTTTCTCATCGATTATCTTGAGACAAAAAATGTTAAATAAACAAGTAAAAATTAACAGAGTTATTGGTTCTTTGTTATTTTTACTTGGTACCGCTCTACTTTTTGCTAAGTTTTAATAATAATTTTAAATTATAAAATAGCTTTTGTTGATGTGGGTATGTGTTCTTATTTTATAATAGGGACACATTTTTTTGAAGAATTTAATATCATAATACGGGTAACTGTGAATATAGCTATATAAAACTAATTTTTTATAAAGTATTGATACGTAGTATTTCTTTAATGAGAAAATGAGTATGTAAGTAATATTAATAATTTTTATAGTAATTTAAGTTTGATATGGTAGGTTGTAAATATTTTTTGAGTTTATTAACTGGAATATAAGTTAAATTAATTTTTAGCCAATTATGGGGTATTTAAAATAAAAAAATTCAAATATGCCTTTTTGGATTTGGTTTGAATAGGTAATGAATAGCACTATCAAATACTAAATCTTCATCCAAATTTATTCATAGTTTGTCAAACTTGCTAAAAATTTTCTTAAGAAATGCAATTTGATAAAGCTGATGTAATTTTTTTATAGAAGCGTTTATCTATTTCTTTGGCTTTAATTTAAACAATATACTTTAACATTAAACAAAGTTCGAAATAATGATACATAATTTTACTTTGGATTTTCGTATATCTATCTGTCACAATACCAAAAATCTGTAATTATTGTGATTCATAAAATGGTCATATACGATTTCTTAATAAATTTGTAAAGGTAAATCTCGTTTTTGCTGTTCACAATTTTCAAGAAAACATTCTTTTACCTAAAGTTGTACAGATTATCAATTTTCTTTTGTATTCACATGATCTAACGTAAGTAACCAGTTGCGAAATGTAACAATAGCTGGTAAATGCGCTTTATGCACGGGATAGGCGAAGTAATAGCTACGTCCACTATAATAAGGAAAGCTAAAAGGGATTATTAATTTGCCATTTTGAATTTCATCTTCTACTAAACATCGGGGTACTAGACCTACGCCAATACCAGTTGTAATAGCTTGAATTAAATGAGAGGTCAATTCGAAAGTAGGACCTAAATATGAATTACGTAAATTTACATGACAAGCTTTAAGCCATTTTGCCCAAATGTTTGGTTGAGACGCAACTCTTAATAATAATAAACCATCTAAATCTACTGCCGAATGAATAGGATGTTGTTTTAAAAGAATCGGGCTAATAACAAGTACTAGTTCTTCATCAAGTAAATGATGTGATATTAAATTAGGTAATTCCTTATTACTTACACCAATTACAGCATCAATACCAGATGCTTCTAGGTCGAAACTCCCAATTTTTGAATGCATATGAATTATTACATTGGGGTTTGTAGCGTAAAATAAATGTAGTTTTGGCATTAGCCAATGTGCACTAAAAGTAGGAAGTACCGCGAGGTTAAAATTCCCACCACCTGAGCGATAAATGATCGCTTGTAATGTGGCGTTTTGTATTAATGAAATAGCGTAACTAATCTCACGCATATATATTTTACCAGCATCTGTTAATTCTATTCGACGGCCCGTTCTTAAGAAAAGTTTTACAGCAAGAAGATCTTCAAGTGCTTGTACTTGCCGACTAATTGCACTTTGGGTTAATAAAAGCTCTTCTGCTGCTCTGGTATAGCTCTGATGTCTTGCAGAGGCTTCAAAAGCTAAAAGTAAGGATATGGAAGGGGTTAAAGTACGTGGATTCATTCATAAAACTCATGTTTTTACATCAAATAATATGCTTTTATTTTAAGCCTTACAATATCAAAATAATATACATGGAAATAAAAAGGAGCATCAGAAAGCTTTACATAGATGATTAATTAGCTATGGATAATGGCTATTATTTCACTTTATAAACAATAAGGAATGAGTGAAAAAATGAATGAAAAAATGAGTGAATTATTTCAATCTGATCTGCCTTGCGCATCGGCTCAGGAAGAGTTTGATAGATGTACTTTTGATGTTCCATTTGGCGCTGTTGATACACATGCGCATGTTATTTCTGGTAGTGAGCTTCATCCATTTGCTGTTGATCGTAGTTATACGCCGCCTCCAGCACCAGAAGATAAATATTTAGAAATGCTGGATGCACTCCAAATGACTTATGGTGTTTTAGTACAAGTCAGTGTTTATGGGACTGATAACAGTTGCATGTTAGAGGTACTAAAAAGACATCCAAATAAACTAAGAGGAATCGCAGTAGTTTCTCCTGATATTACGGATAAAGAGCTCGAAGCATTACATCAAATCGGCATTCGTGGATTACGTATCAATGTATTGTTTGGTGGTGGAGTTGGATTTTCGGTTATGGAGAGACTTGCAGATCGTATTAAGGATCTTGGTTGGCATATGCAATTCTTATTAGATGCACGTAATTTACCAGAACTTATGCCAAGAATGATCAAATTACCTGTTAGAGGAGTAATTGATCATATGGGACACCTTCCAGTTGCAACCGGAATTGATGACAAAGGCTTTTTGGCTTTAAGACGCCTGGTAACCGATCATGATTATTGGGTCAAACTTTCTGGTGCTTATCGTATAAGTGAGAAAACTGAAAGCTACGATGATGTTATGCCATTTGCTCAAACATTAATTAATGATGCACCCGAACATATGCTGTGGGGAAGTGATTGGCCGCATGTTGCCCAAAATCAGACTCCAAATACAGGAAAACTGCTTAATTTACTTGCAGATTGGGCCCCAAACTCAGAAATACGTGATCGTATTTTAGTTTCAAATCCTGCTCTGCTTTATGGTTTTCCAAGAAATTAAAAGAGCTTAGCTAAATGAAAAATATTAATTCGGACAAAGTTAAATGGAATTTTTAAGTAGGGAGACTACAAAATGAGTTGGTATCGTCAATTGAGCGTGACAGAGCGTCGTACTTTTTTTGCCGCTTTTGGAGGATGGGCCTTAGATGCTTTTGACTTCATGATTTTTACATTTGTTATTGCTACGATAAGCACACTATTTCATATAGAGAAAGGTGAGGCAGGTTTGTTGGCTACGGTTACATTGTTATTCTCTGCTATTGGTGGATGGATTGCAGGAATTTTAGCTGATCGTTTCGGACGTGTGCGTGTCCTGCAGGGAACTATTTTATGGTTTTCTGTTTGTACCCTATTAATTGGTTTCGCCCAAAATTATGAACAAATCCTTGTTTTACGTGCATTGCAAGGACTTGGATTTGGCGGAGAATGGGCTGTAGGTTCGGTCCTTATGGGAGAAATGGTTCGTACAGAGTACCGTGGTCGAGTTGTCGGGACTGTACAAAGTGGTTGGGCTGTAGGTTGGGGGATTGCTGCGATTGCTTACACTGCTGCGTTTACATTTCTTCCAGAAGAATACGCATGGCGCATTCTTTTTTGGATAGGCATTCTGCCTGCAGCGCTGGTCTTATATATTCGTAAAAATGTTCCTGAACCTGAACTGTATTTACAAACACGTAAACAAGAAAAACTAGAAAAAAATACTACTCCAATATGGGCTATTTTTTCACCTGCTTTAATAAAAACTACAATACTGAGTTCTTTGCTTTGTATTGGTGTTCAGGGTGGATATTATGCTGTTACAACATGGCTCCCTACGTTTTTAAAAACAGAGCGACATCTATCTGTAATCGGAACTGGAGGGTATTTGTTAGTAATTATTTTAGGTTCATTCGTTGGATATATTTTAGGAGCATATTTGACTGATCGTCTTGGGCGAAGAGCAAACCTACTCATTTTTGCTGTGCTCTCGTGTATAGCTGTTTATTCATATACCCAAATTCAACTCACAAATACCCAAATGTTAATTCTCGGGTTTCCCTTGGGTTTAGCAGCATCTGGAATATATAGTGGTGTAGGTGCGTTTTTAACAGAATTATTTCCTTCAGCTATAAGAGCGACAGGTCAAGGATTTGCTTATAATTTTGGACGAGGGGTTGGTGCACTATTTCCTAGTTTCGTTGGTTATTTAGCTGCAGCTAAAGGCCTTGGAGCTGCAATTGGTATTTTTGCTGGTGGCGCTTTTTTCTTAGTTTTGATTACTGCGTTTTTATTACCTGAGACCAAAGGAAAAGAAATTTCTTAATCTTTTGTATTGGTTTAAATGCATAAACTATTGCTAAGGAGCTATCCATGATTCCGCGCCTCAATCGTTCTTCACAAATTAACAGCCTCTACTTAAAGTTTGCAACCGAATTGCGACTACGTGGGTTTGAGGGGGAGATTAGTGAAAGTTATTCTGATAGAACTGTACTGGCTACAGATAATTCGATTTATCAGATATTACCATCGCTAGTCACTTTCCCAAAAAATCAAGATGATTTGATCCGGATCTGTCGGTTAGTATCATTACCAGACTTTTCAACTATAAAACTGTTTCCAAGAGGCGGGGGAACAGGAACAAATGGGCAATCTCTTGGGAGTGGTGTAATCGTTGATATTTCGCGCCATATGAACCAAATTTTAGAGATTAATGTAGATGAACGTTGGGCAAGAGTTCAATGTGGTGTAGTTAAAGATCAGTTGGAAGTTGCGTTAAAACAATATGGTCTTTTTTTTGCACCAGAATTGTCAACTTCAAATCGCGCAACAATAGGAGGCATGATTAATACTGATGCGAGTGGGCAGGGATCTTACGTTTACGGTAAAACGAGCGACCATGTATTAGAGTTGGTTTCTGTATTTTCTGATGGAACGGTTTGGTCTTCTAAAGCTATTGATGATGAAACATTAGAGGAAATTCTAGTACAACCAAATTTAGTTGGCCAAATACATCAAGTAGTTAATAATATCCAAGTAAAAGATGGAGAAATGATTGAACAGCATTTTCCGAAATTAAATCGTAGTTTGACCGGTTATGATTTAGCGCATATCCGAGATAATAGTGGAAAGTTTAATTTAAATAGTATTTTGTGTGGATCTGAGGGGAGTTTGGGTTTTATTACCGAGGCTAAACTTAATTTATTACAAATTCCTAAATTTACAGCTCTGCTGATCGTCAGTTATTCAAATTTTAACGATACTTTACGTGATGCTCTTCGTTTAATTAAGCTCAATGCAACTTCAATTGAAACTATTGATGCAATGGTTTTAAAATTAGCTCGAGAGGATAATGCATGGTTATCTATAAAGAGTTTTTTCCCAGATCCCTTAATTCCATTGGAAGGTGTGAATTTAGTTGAATTCACTTCAGAAACAGAAGAGGAATTGGATAAACTACTAGATAATGCATTAAAGTTCTTTATAGCGAATGATAAATCAATAGGAGTGGTTGGTTATACTGTAGCTAAAGGATATCAGAATGTAGAAATGATTTGGGCAATGCGTAAACGAGCAGTGGGTCTTCTTGGGCGCCTTCGGGGAGAACAACGCCCAATTCCATTTGTCGAAGATACGGCTGTCCCGCCTGAAAATTTGGCAGATTATATTTTAGAGTTTCGTAGCTTATTAGACTCTCATGGGCTAGTTTATGGAATGTTTGGGCATGTTGATGCAGGAGTGCTACATGTAAGACCTGCTATAGATATGAAAGATCCAATACAAGAAAAGCTAATTCGTTCGATTACAGATGAGGTGGTTTTACTAACGTATAAATATGGAGGCGTATTGTGGGGTGAACATGGAAAAGGGCTCCGCTCGGAATATGCACCTAAATTTTTTGGTCCTTTGTATTCAAGACTGCAAAAAATTAAAACTATTTTTGACCCAAATAACCAGTTTAACCCAGGTAAAATTGTGGCACCTGAAGATCAAAAGTTATTACGACTTGATGCAGTTCCTACACGGGGGCAGCGTGATCGACTAATTCCTATCAATGTTCGTGATTCGTTTTCAGATACATTGCACTGCAATGGCAATGGGGCATGTTTTAATTTTGATCCAGATGATGCTATGTGCCCCTCATGGAAAGCATATCGTGATCGTCGATTTTCACCCAAGGGTCGAGCATCATTATTGCGTGAATGGTTATATTTAATGAGTGATTCTGGTTATGAGAAACAATTAAATAAGCCAGAAGTTGGTACAGGGATGCAAATTGTATCTTTACCTTTAAAAATTCGTAATACAATAGCAAAATCGGCAGGAGAATATGATTTTTCTCATGAAGTTAAAGAGGCGATGGATACCTGTTTAGCTTGTAAATCTTGTGCTGGTCAATGTCCTATTAAAGTTGATG
Source organism: Acinetobacter sp. CE-15 (assembly GCF_051059255.1). NCBI lineage: Bacteria > Pseudomonadati > Pseudomonadota > Gammaproteobacteria > Moraxellales > Moraxellaceae > Acinetobacter > Acinetobacter sp. CE-15. Next base: position 1,508,103 of record NZ_CP192737.1, read on the forward strand.
TGCCTGATTTTAGAGCAAAGTTTTTAGCTTTTTATTATACTCGTTATCTAAGAGCCTTTAAGGACTGGGTTGTAGCTTTTATTGAAGTTTTATTACCGTGGTTAGCTAAAAAACCAGGATTGATTAACAAATTATTAATTAGTACTCCATCAAAATGGATATTAAGAAAAATTGGGTTGGTTAATATTCCTTCATTAAGTAAAATTAATTTAGTTAAAGAAGCACAACGAGCAGGTTTTGAAATTGCGACTCAAATAAATATTGCAGAAGCTGTATCTCAAGGTAGTAAACCTGTAATTATTGTACAGGATGCATTTACTAGCTATTATGAGACAAGATTAGTTCTTGATACTCTACATTTAATAAAAAAACTAGGTTTTCAACCTTTTTTAGCCCCGTATCTGCCAAATGGTAAACCACTGCATGTTCATGGATTTCTTGGGTGGTTTAGACGTGTAGCTTACAAAAATATCATTATGCTTAAGCAATTTGAAAGCGAGGGGGTTCCTTTTGTAGGAATTGATCCTGCTATGACACTGATATATCGTTCAGAATATAAAGAGGTTTTTGGAAAAATTGAATTACCACGTGTTTATTTACTTCAAGAATGGCTGGTCAATGCTTTAAGTTCTTCTATATTACCTAATATGAAAGATAAGATTAATAAACATATTGAATACATTCTTCTTTCTCATTGCACTGAAAAAACAAATGCAGTAGGAGCGATAGATAATTGGAAATATATCTTTAAGTCATTTAATATAACCTTGAAAGAGCTTTCTACAGGTTGTTGTGGTATGTCTGGTACATATGGTCATGAAGAGCGCAATCGCGTTATTTCTAAATCAATATACGAAATGAGTTGGCATTCTATAATTGAAAAATATCATTTAGACAATAATGTAATTTTAATGGCCACTGGTTATTCATGTCGAAGTCAGGTTCATATTCTTGATCAGGTTATATTATCTCACCCCGTGCAAATTTTACTTAAATTTTATGAAGATGAGATTACGAGAAATTCTAATGCTTAGTTTCGAATTAAAATTTGAAAAGAGTGTTTTTTAGGTATCTAACTGCGCAATAAAAATATGTAAATAAAACTTATCTAAGCATTAGGTTTGTACTGATCATTAATAATGAATGATAGAGATATCAAACATTTGAAATCAAACTGAAAGAGAACGTTAGTTTCAACAATGAACGAATTTTTCTTACAACTTTGATTCACAAAAGATTGATAAGTATTTTCTCTAATGCTTGATAAGTAAATAGGTTAGATTAAATATAGTCAATTAAATAGAAATGTCAGTAGAATTAAAAAAAATGTCGAATAGTTTTTTTAAATTGACTATTATTTGTATTTAGTTTAAAGATGCAATCTAAGTTTTAAATTTAATTTTGAAAAATATTGCAATATAAATTTTATGTTTTAAGAATTTTATATATTGATTTTAATTCATTTATTGTTTATGTTGGTAGGATAGCAAAAGAAGTTAAGTTTATATTCATCTTTTAGTTAAATTTTTTATTGGATTTATTAAAATGTTTTTATAGCTTTAAATATAGTTGAAAGTTACCGAGATAGCTTTTTAAAAATATATTTAAGGTTTTCTAAAGTTTTTTCAACTTCAAGTTTGGAAAGCCCTTCAAGTGATTGCGTTAAAATAATGTTACTTAAATCATTGATTTTATGAATTGCATCTTCTCCTTTATTGGTTAATATTACACGAGTATATCGGCTATCTATTTGACAGCAATATGTGTCAACAAACCCTTCATCTTTTAACCGTTGAACAATTTTTGTTGTTGTTGACATTTTATAAATCATTAATTTCGACAAGTCTGATATGGTGGAGTTATTTTTCGCTTTCAAAGCTAATAATATTTGTCGACGTGAATCATCTAAACCATATATTTTTAATGCATAATCAATGTTTTTTACGTATTGATTGTGCACTTGAGAAATCCAATAAATTGGAGAGTTCTCTAAGCTAAATTTTTTTCCTGGTAATAAAAAGTTTTTATAACTTGTATACATATTTTATATCCCAAACTTTATTGCGTTGCAAAAGTTTTTAAGAAATTTTGATAAAATTGATCATAAAAACTAGATATAGTAGAGCATATATTTTTATTAAGATTAATAAAAATATATCGGAAAATTATCTTATTTCAATTTTTAAAATATTTATCATATGTTTTATAATTTTTTTCTTATGTTTTTGATTTTTTATAATTTAATTAATTTTAATTATGTTTTAAATTTACATGGGGTTAAAATCATATTTAAATTCAAAGGCTGGGTTCTTTATATAAGTTTGGTGAAATAATTTGAATGAAGTTTTTTATGAATTTTGTTGAAAAATAAATATGGAGAGAGGTGCAAATTTATGTATTTTATGTATTAAACAGTGCTGAAAATTATTTTTAAAAATTTTTTTAATTTTCAATTGTTTGTATTTTTTTTTATGTATTTTTTTCTAAAAAAAATCTAAATTGATTGCTTGAGTTAATATGTAATAAATTTTTTCGAAAAACAGTTAGATGCATACTTTAAATCAGCATAAATTAATATTCTTTTATTTTAAATTTAAAGCTATTAAGTTTTTTGTGTTGCTTATAATAGTTATGTGCTCTGCTAACACGAGTGCGGAAATAAAAAATAATGATTCAGATTCAAAATTCAACTTAAATTTTTTTTCGCCTGTTTCTGATGAAAATTACAGATCTGTATCATTTAAACAATTAAGTAATTTCCAGTTTGAACAAAATTTAACACAAGGAATACTCTCAAAAGAACTTAGTTTATCAAATGTAGATTTTGATGTTATTACTCAACCCCAAATTAACCTATTAGATGCAATCAAATTGACAATTCAGCGTGATCCGGAAATTAGCCAAGCTATCTCTGTGCTCTCTTCTCAGAATTCTAATATTGATGTTGCTAAAGCTCAATACTACCCTCAGTTATCTGGAGGTGTTGTTACTGGGGATTTAAGTTCTGGGGAAAGAGGGCGTCAGCTATTAAATTTAAGTGCTACTCAATTGCTTTATGATTTTGGAAAAGTGAAATCTAGTGTGGATACACAACGTGCCAAACTCGTTGTTCAACAAGCAAATGTTCTGAATAGTATTGATGATATTGCTTACCAAACCGCATCAGCCATTATAAATATTGAGCGTTATCGAAGAATTAGTCAAATTGGTGAACAGCAAGTCATAGGAATTAAAAGAATTTTAGAAATAGCGAATTTACGTGCAAAAGCTGGAATAAGCAGTCAAGCAGATCCTGTTCAAGCTCAATCCTATTTGCAATCAGCGGAATCTAATTTGATTGCAGAAAAGTCACTATTACGACAATACCAACAACGTTTGACGACTTTAATTGGATTTGATATTTCCAGTAAAAGTTGGACTATTCCGGATGATTTAGTGAAATTATCTGATCTTTATGAGGATCCTGAGTTTAATACTGTTCCTAAAATGATCGAAGCGCAGGCTGAGGTCGAGGTTGCTAAATTTCAAAAAAAACAAACTGATCTTAGTCGATATCCAACTTTTTCAGTAAAAGGTTCTCTAAATCAAGCTTTGAACGGTATGAATCCAAATAATAATAAAGATAATGGGATGTTTAGTTCAGTAATGGTAGAGGCTACTAGTAACTTTTATCAGGGAGGGGCAGTTTCAGCACAAGTCAAATCAGCAAGCTACGCTGAACAGGCTGCACGTTCAAGAGTGCAGGCTGTTTATTTAGATATTTTAGATCAATTGCGTACAGCGCGTGAAAATATTGAAAGTAAACAGAAACAAATGCAGGTTTTGGCAGAAAGACAATTAAGTAGTATTAAAACTAGAGAGCTTTATCAAGAGCAATATAAATTAGGCACACGCTCTGTATTGGATTTATTGAATGCAGAAATGGCTATTCACTCGGCTAACAATGAAATGGAAACAGCTCGCTATGATATTTATGCCAGCTTACTGCAATATGTGCAAGTTACTGGTCGTACACGTCAGGTATACAAAATTAATAATATTTCAATACAAGGGTTTGAGGTGCAGCCATGAGTCAAATAACGAATTATCAACCATGGTTGCAATCAGTACTTATTATTGCAAAACATTATCGTATTGAACCATCAGAAGAGCGTATCCGACTTCAACTTGATTGGAATAAAAATCAACATATAGATGATATTTTATTTCTAATTTGTCGTCAGATGGGAATGAGCTTTCGCAAAATTACTTTCTCTCAAGATTTACTACATCCATGGCGTTTACCTGTAATTGTTGAATTTAAAGATGGTCAGATTGGTGTTATAGACAAAATGGATAATGCAGGTAATGTAAATATTCAATTTAGTGAGGAGCAAGGTTTATCTCAAAGTTTTAGTATGATGCAACTTCACCCACTTATTCATCATATTTATATAGTTAGGCCCCAAACATCAATTTCAGACGCCCGTGTTGATGAATATATTAAGCCATATAAGCCAAGCTGGTTTTGGTCGATTGTTTTAAAAGATTGGAAGCGTTACATCGATGTTATGTTTGGTTCATTAATCGCAAACATCTTGGCATTAGCTACGATTATCTTTTCAATGCAAGTTTATGACCGCGTAGTCCCTTCACAATCTTACCCAACCTTGTGGGTACTTGCTGGTGGTGTTTTATTGGCTGCAATTTTTGAGTTTGTCCTGCGTGTTTCTCGAGTTTATCTTTCGGATGTTATTGGAAAAAGAGCTGATTTAAAAATATCAGATCGAGTTTTTGGACATGCGCTACGTATAAAAAATAATGAACGTTCGAAGTCAACAGGGACATTTATTTCTCAAATACGAGAGTTAGAAGGTGTTCGTGAGCTAGTTACGTCCACAACTATTAGTGCGATTGCTGATTTGCCATTTTTCTTTTTGTTCCTTGTTATCTTCTGGTTGATTGGCGGGAACCTATTTTGGGTAATGGTATTGGTCGTTCCACTAATAATTGTGCCTGGGATATTAATGCAAAAGACATTAGCAAAGTTGGCACAAGAGGGTATGCGTGAATCTTCAATTCGAAATGCTATTTTAATTGAGACAGTACAAGGGATTGAGGATATTAAGCTATTGCGAGCTGAATCTCGTTTCCAGAATCAGTGGAATCATATGAATGAGGTTTCATCTGATATCAGTATGCGACAGCGTAAAATTATTGGGGTGCTCACGGCTTGGACGCAGAAAATTCAAGGACTCACCTATGCAATTGTGGTCTTGGTTGGTTGTTTTGCTGTAATAAAAGGTGATATGACGACAGGTGCTTTAGTTGCATGTTCAATCCTTTCTTCACGGATGCTTGCACCAATTTCACAAATCACTGGTGTTTTAGGTCGTTTACAGCAAGCGAAGGTTGCAAAGAGAAGTTTAGATGAATTAATGAAAAAGCCAGTTGATCAACCTGATGAAAAACATTTAATTCAAAAGCCTATTATCTATGGCGAATATTCTCTAACAAATGTTGTTTTTCAATATAGTCCAGATGACCCTAAAACTGCTTTAACTATTTCTAATTTAAATATAAAAGCAGGTGAAAAAATTGCCATATTGGGGCGCAATGGAGCAGGTAAATCAACGCTATTGCAGCTACTTTCAGGAATGCAGTTTCCATTACAAGGCAAAATTAATTTAGATGGTTTGGATTTGGGGCTTATCGATCCTGCAGATGTTAGACGTGATATGGGATTGCTGAATCAGAATGCACATTTATTTTATGGCACGATTCGGGAAAACCTGAAGTTGGGGGCACCATTGGCAAGTGATGAAGACATCTTTAGTGTATTAAAGGTAACTGGGGCATTAAATTTTGTTGAAGAGAAAAAAGAAGGCTTAGATCATTTGATTTTGGAAGGCGGGATCGGTTTTTCTGGTGGCCAGAGGCAAGCTTTATTATTGGCTAGGCTTCTAATACGTGATCCTAATATATTGCTATTAGATGAACCTACTGCATCAATTGATGATGTTGCAGAGAAAATATTAATCGAGCATTTAAGATTATGGTTGGGACAAAAAACGTTGGTTGTAGCAACGCATCGTCGTGCAGTATTGGAATTGGTTGATCGAATAATTGTGGTCAGTGAAGGTAAGATTGTAATGGATGGGCCACGAGATCAAATTCTAAATCAATCTTCTACATCAGCTCCTGCACAGGTTCAGACAGGAGTACATTCATGAATAATCAAGTTCAATTACCTGAGCGTTCTACTAAAGTTTCTTATAAAGAACCACCATTACCAAGCGCTAGTTTAGTGATTTGGATTATTGGGATAGGCTTGTTGGTTTTATTCGTTTGGGCATGGTTGTTTAATCTTGAAGAAGTTTCGACAGGTACTGGAAAAGTAATTCCTTCTTCAAAAGAACAGATAATTCAGTCACTTGAAGGTGGTATTTTAACAAAATTAGATGTTCAAGAGGGTGATATTGTCCAAAAGGGACAAGTATTGGCTCAGCTTGATCCTACACGTTTTGCTTCAAATGTTGGAGAGTCTCAATCTCTACTTATTGCTTCTCAAGCAACGGCAGCTAGGTTGAGATCAGAAGTAGGTGGTACACCATTAATTTTTCCAGAAGAGGTGAAAAAAGAAACTGAGTTAGTAAAAGCTGAAACTGCACTTTATAACTCTAGAAGAATAAATCTCGAAAGCTCAATTTCGGGTTTAAAACAAGCCTTACAATTAGTAAGGCAAGAATTAGCAATGACAGAACCATTAGTTTCTAAAGGTGCAGCTAGTGAAGTTGAAGTTTTACGTTTAAAACGAGAGGCAAATGATTTACAAAATAAGATTAATGATGCTCGAAATCAATATTATGTTAAATCACGTGAAGAGCTTTCAAAAGCTAATGCTGATATAGAGCAACAACTGCAAGTTGTAAAAGGGCGTACAGATACTCTAAATAGAACAACATTTAAGGCCCCTATGCGTGGAATAGTAAAAGAAATTGCCGTGACAACTTTAGGGGGCGTTATTCCCCAAAATGGTAAACTCATGACTATAGTACCTTTGGATGAGCGTTTATTAATTGAAGTTCGCATCTCACCGAGAGATATTGCTTTTATTCACCCTGGTCAAAATGCCCTCGTTAAAATTACAGCATATGATTATTCTATTTATGGTGGGCTAAAAGGAAAAGTGACAGTCATTTCTCCTGATACTATCCGTGATGAAGTGAAGCAAGATCAGTTTTATTATCGTGTTTATATTCGGACTGATGTAGATAGGCTTTATAATAAAAATGGTGTTGTATTTGGTATTACACCTGGGATGGTTGCAACTGCTGATATTCAAACAGGTGAAAAAACAATATTGGATTATTTGCTAAAGCCATTTAATAAGGCGAAAGAGGCTTTAAGAGAGAGATAAAAGGGTAAAAAATACTTTTATTTAAGAAATAAAAACAGTGTATTAAATTGTATTTTAATACACTGTTTTTATTTATGTTGTTATTTTTTTTTAATTTAAGGCATAAATAAACATGTGTGGAAAATAATTTATTCTTTTAAGGTGTTGTTTTATTGATAATTTTATAAAAAATAATAATTTAAAAAAAATAATATGATGGATGCCATGTTTTTAATTGTTGGTAATGTTGAAATGAGTGATTTTGGATTTAATATTAATAAATGGTAGAGAGTTTAAAAATGTCACCTTGATTAATTAATGTTTTAAGCCCAGGAGGGTTTCTGTATGTCTAATATAAAGGTAATATCAAAAGAAACGCATGATGTTTTGATGGAAGTGAATGAAAGTAAAATTTCTTTATCAGAAGCATCAGTAGTCATATTAAAAATGAATAAGGATGATGTTTTAAAAATTGAACAAAATGGTAATAATGCAATTATTACTCTTAAGTCAGGCGAACAAGTTATTATAGAGAATTTTTTTAATAACGTTAATTATGAAACTGAAAATAGCTTAGTCTTTGAAGATGATCAACATAAGCTTTTATGGGTACAATTTAGTGATGCAAATGGTGCTTTATTAGATAATATTACTTATAGTTATATCGAAAATATAGAGCCACTTCTTTATCATGATACTGTTGCAGGTCCTTTGCTATGGTCTTTCATTCCTACAACAGCAGCAGGAATATTATGGTGGGCCCATAATGATCATAAAAATAATAAGGAGCCTTTAATTATTGCTAAACCAAGCACACCTGAAAATTTTATTGACAATCAAGGGGACATTCAAGGCACTTTTTCTGGAGGTACTCCGACTGATGACAATACACCGGGGATTATAATTGGACCAGTTGCCCCTGGTGAAACACCGAAATTATTTGTAGATGGTAAAGAAGTTCCCTCCACTTATGATCCTAATACAGGGACATTGACACCAAATAATCCATTATCTGATGGTCAGCATGATATTACCTATACGTTGACTGATCAGGCAGGTAATACCAGTGCACCAAGTGATTCAATAAAAATTAATATTGATACGACACCTCCAGCTAAACCACCTGTACCAGAGGATTTTTTTGATAATCATGGGGATATTCAAGGGACTTTCCCAGGGGGTACTCCGACTGATGACAATACACCGGGGATTATAATTGGACCAGTTGCCCCTGGTGAAACACCGAAATTATTTGTAGATGGTAAAGAAGTTCCCTCCACTTATGATCCTAATACAGGGACATTGACACCAAATAATCCATTATCTGATGGTCAGCATGATATTACCTATACGTTGACTGATCAGGCAGGCAATACCAGTGCACCAAGTGATCCAATAGAAATTATTGTCGACACGACACCTCCTGCTAAGCCAAGTACACCGGAAAACTTTGTTGACAATCAGGGTGATATCCAAGGGACTTTCCCAGGGGGTACTCAGACTGATGACAACACCCCAGGAATTATAATTGGTCCTGTTGCACCCGGTGAAACACCGAAATTATTTGTAGATGGTAAAGAAGTTCCATCCACTTATGATCCTAATACAGGTAGATTGACACCAAATGATCCATTACCAGATGGTGAGCATGATTTTAGCTATTCGCTGACTGATCAGGCAGGTAATACCAGTGTACCAAGTGATTCAATAAAAATTAATATTGATACGACACCTCCAGCTAAACCACCTGTACCAGAGGATTTTTTTGATAATCAAGGGGATATTCAAGGCACTTTCCCTGGGGGTACTCCGACTGATGATAATACTCCGGGAATTATAATTGGTCCTGTTGCACCTGGTGAAACACCGAAATTATTTGTAGATGGTAAAGAAGTTCCATCCACTTATGATCCTAATACAGGTAGATTGACACCAAATGATCCATTACCAGATGGTGAGCATGATTTTAGCTATTCGCTGACTGATCAGGCAGGTAATACCAGTGTACCAAGTGATTCAATAAAAATTAATATTGATACGACACCTCCAGCTAAACCACCTGTACCAGAGGATTTTTTTGATAATCAAGGGGATATTCAAGGCACTTTCCCTGGGGGTACTCCGACTGATGATAATACTCCGGGAATTATAATTGGTCCTGTTGCACCTGGTGAAACACCGAAATTATTTGTAGATGGTAAAGAAGTTCCATCCACTTATGATCCTAATACAGGTAGATTGACGCCAAATGATCCATTACCAGATGGTGAGCATGATTTTAGCTATTCGCTGACTGATCAGGCAGGTAATACCAGTGTACCAAGTGATTCAATAAAAATTAATATTGATACGACACCTCCAGCTAAACCACCTGTACCAGAGGATTTTTTTGATAATCAAGGGGATACTCAAGGCACTTTCCCTGGAGGTACTCTGACTGATGATAATACTCCGGGAATTATAATTGGTCCTGTTGCACCTGGTGAAACACCGAAATTATTTGTAGATGGTAAAGAAGTTCCATCCACTTATGATCCTAATACAGGTAGATTGACGCCAAATGATCCATTACCAGATGGTGAGCATGATTTTAGCTATTCGCTGACTGATCAGGCAGGTAATACCAGTGCACCAAGTGATTCAATAAAAATTAATATTGATACGACACCTCCAGCTAAACCACCTGTACCAGAGGATTTTTTTGATAATCAAGGGGATATTCAAGGCACTTTCCCTGGGGGTACTCCGACTGATGATAATACTCCGGGAATTATAATTGGTCCTGTTGCACCTGGTGAAACACCGAAATTATTTGTAGATGGTAAAGAAGTTCCATCCACTTATGATCCTAATACAGGTAGATTGACGCCAAATGATCCATTACCAGATGGTGAGCATGATTTTAGCTATTCGCTGACTGATCAGGCAGGTAATACCAGTGTACCAAGTGATTCAATAAAAATTAATATTGATACGACACCTCCAGCTAAACCACCTGTACCAGAGGATTTTTTTGATAATCAAGGGGATATTCAAGGCACTTTCCCTGGGGGTACTCCGACTGATGATAATACTCCGGGAATTATAATTGGTCCTGTTGCACCTGGTGAAACACCGAAATTATTTGTAGATGGTAAAGAAGTTCCATCCACTTATGATCCTAATACAGGTAGATTGACGCCAAATGATCCATTACCAGATGGTGAGCATGATTTTAGCTATTCGCTGACTGATCAGGCAGGTAATACCAGTGCACCAAGTGATTCAATAAAAATTAATATTGATACGACACCTCCAGCTAAACCACCTGTACCAGAGGATTTTTTTGATAATCAAGGGGATACTCAAGGCACTTTCCCTGGAGGTACTCTGACTGATGATAATACTCCGGGAATTATAATTGGTCCTGTTGCACCCGGTGAAACACCGAAATTATTTGTAGATGGTAAAGAAGTTCCATCCACTTATGATCCTAATACAGGTAGATTGACGCCAAATGATCCATTACCAGATGGTGAGCATGATTTTAGCTATTCGCTGACTGATCAGGCAGGTAATACCAGTGTACCAAGTGATTCAATAAAAATTAATATTGATACGACACCTCCAGCTAAACCACCTGTACCAGAGGATTTTTTTGATAATCAAGGGGATATTCAAGGCACTTTCCCTGGAGGTACTCCGACTGATGATAATACTCCGGGAATTATAATTGGTCCTGTTGCACCCGGTGAAACACCGAAATTATTTGTAGATGGTAAAGAAGTTCCATCCACTTATGATCCTAATACAGGTAGATTGACGCCAAATGATCCATTACCAGATGGTGAGCATGATTTTAGCTATTCGCTGACTGATCAGGCAGGTAATACCAGTGTACCAAGTGATTCAATAAAAATTAATATTGATACGACACCTCCAGCTAAACCACCTGTACCAGAGGATTTTTTTGATAATCAAGGGGATATTCAAGGCACTTTCCCTGGAGGTACTCCGACTGATGATAATACTCCGGGAATTATAATTGGTCCTGTTGCACCCGGTGAAACACCGAAATTATTTGTAGATGGTAAAGAAGTTCCCTCCACTTATGATCCTAATACAGGTAGATTGACGCCAAATGATCCATTACCAGATGGTGAGCATGATTTTAGCTATTCGCTGACTGATCAGGCAGGTAATACCAGTGTACCAAGTGATTCAATAAAAATTAATATTGATACCAGTGCTCCAACTCAAACAACGGTGATTACGACAGTTGTTGATGATGTCGCACCACAAACTGGAAATGTAGCCAATGGTGGTACAACAAATGATGTGACCCCAGAATTACAGGGTACGATCAGTGCAGTATTGGGTTCAGGTGAAGTTGTTGCGGTGTATCGTGATGGCGTCAAAGTTGGTACAGCAACGGTCACCGGGACCAGTTGGACTTATTCAGATGCGGGCTTGGCGGATGGTGTAAATTATGTCTATACCGCACAAGTGGAAGATGCAGCAGGTAACCAAGGTTCAATATCGAACAACTATGCGATTTCTGTTGACACTACAGCGCCAACTCAAACAACGGTGATTACGACAGTTGTTGATGATGTCGCACCACAAACTGGAAATGTAGCCAATGGTGGTACAACAAATGATGTGACCCCAGAATTACAGGGTACGATCAGTGCAGTATTGGGTTCAGGTGAAGTTGTTGCGGTGTATCGTGATGGTGTCAAAGTTGGTACAGCAACGGTCACCGGGACCAGTTGGACTTATTCAGATGCGGGCTTGGCGGATGGTGTAAATTATGTCTATACCGCACAAGTGGAAGATGCAGCAGGTAACCAAGGTTCAGTATCGAACAACTATGCGATTTCTGTTGACACTACAGCGCCAACTCAAACAACGGTGATTACGACAGTTGTTGATGATGTCGCACCACAAACTGGAAATGTAGCCAATGGTGGTACAACAAATGATGTGACCCCAGAATTACAGGGTACGATCAGTGCAGTATTGGGTTCAGGTGAAGTTGTTGCGGTGTATCGTGATGGTGTCAAAGTTGGTACAGCAACGGTCACCGGGACCAGTTGGACTTATTCAGATGCGGGCTTGGCGGATGGTGTAAATTATGTCTATACCGCACAAGTGGAAGATGCAGCAGGTAACCAAGGTTCAGTATCGAACAACTATGCGATTTCTGTTGACACTACAGCGCCAACTCAAACAACGGTGATTACGACAGTTGTTGATGATGTCGCACCACAAACTGGAAATGTAGCCAATGGTGGTACAACAAATGATGTGACCCCAGAATTACAGGGTACGATCAGTGCAGTATTGGGTTCAGGTGAAGTTGTTGCGGTGTATCGTGATGGCGTCAAAGTTGGTACAGCAACGGTCACCGGGACCAGTTGGACTTATTCAGATGCGGGCTTGGCGGATGGTGTAAATTATGTCTATACCGCACAAGTGGAAGATGCAGCAGGTAACCAAGGTTCAGTATCGAACAACTATGCGATTTCTGTTGACACTACAGCGCCAACTCAAACAACGGTGATTACGACAGTTGTTGATGATGTCGCACCACAAACTGGAAATGTAGCCAATGGTGGTACAACAAATGATGTGACCCCAGAATTACAGGGTACGATCAGTGCAGTATTGGGTTCAGGTGAAGTTGTTGCGGTGTATCGTGATGGTGTCAAAGTTGGTACAGCAACGGTCACCGGGACCAGTTGGACTTATTCAGATGCGGGCTTGGCGGATGGTGTAAATTATGTCTATACCGCACAAGTGGAAGATGCAGCAGGTAACCAAGGTTCAGTATCGAACAACTATGCGATTTCTGTTGACACTACAGCGCCAACTCAAACAACGGTGATTACGACAGTTGTTGATGATGTCGCACCACAAACTGGAAATGTAGGCAATGGTGGTACAACAAATGATGTGACCCCAGAATTACAGGGTACGATCAGTGCAGTATTGGGTTCAGGTGAAGTTGTTGCGGTGTATCGTGATGGTGTCAAAGTTGGTACAGCAACGGTCACCGGGACCAGTTGGACTTATTCAGATGCGGGCTTGGCGGATGGTGTAAATTATGTCTATACCGCACAAGTGGAAGATGCAGCAGGTAACCAAGGTTCAGTATCGAACAACTATGCGATTTCTGTTGACACTACAGCGCCAACTCAAACAACGGTGATTACGACAGTTGTTGATGATGTCGCACCACAAACTGGAAATGTAGCCAATGGTGGTACAACAAATGATGTGACCCCAGAATTACAGGGTACGATCAGTGCAGTATTGGGTTCAGGTGAAGTTGTTGCGGTGTATCGTGATGGCGTCAAAGTTGGTACAGCAACGGTCACCGGGACCAGTTGGACTTATTCAGATGCGGGCTTGGCGGATGGTGTAAATTATGTCTATACCGCACAAGTGGAAGATGCAGCAGGTAACCAAGGTTCAGTATCGAACAACTATGCGATTTCTGTTGACACTACAGCGCCAACTCAAACAACGGTGATTACGACAGTTGTTGATGATGTCGCACCACAAACTGGAAATGTAGCCAATGGTGGTACAACAAATGATGTGACCCCAGAATTACAGGGTACGATCAGTGCAGTATTGGGTTCAGGTGAAGTTGTTGCGGTGTATCGTGATGGTGTCAAAGTTGGTACAGCAACGGTCACCGGGACCAGTTGGACTTATTCAGATGCGGGCTTGGCGGATGGTGTAAATTATGTCTATACCGCACAAGTGGAAGATGCAGCAGGTAACCAAGGTTCAGTATCGAACAACTATGCGATTTCTGTTGACACTACAGCGCCAACTCAAACAACGGTGATTACGACAGTTGTTGATGATGTCGCACCACAAACTGGAAATGTAGCCAATGGTGGTACAACAAATGATGTGACCCCAGAATTACAGGGTACGATCAGTGCAGTATTGGGTTCAGGTGAAGTTGTTGCGGTGTATCGTGATGGTGTCAAAGTTGGTACAGCAACGGTCACCGGGACCAGTTGGACTTATTCAGATGCGGGCTTGGCGGATGGTGTAAATTATGTCTATACCGCACAAGTGGAAGATGCAGCAGGTAACCAAGGTTCAGTATCGAACAACTATGCGATTTCTGTTGACACTACAGCGCCAACTCAAACAACGGTGATTACGACAGTTGTTGATGATGTCGCACCACAAACTGGAAATGTAGCCAATGGTGGTACAACAAATGATGTGACCCCAGAATTACAGGGTACGATCAGTGCAGTATTGGGTTCAGGTGAAGTTGTTGCGGTGTATCGTGATGGTGTCAAAGTTGGTACAGCAACGGTCACCGGGACCAGTTGGACTTATTCAGATGCGGGCTTGGCGGATGGTGTAAATTATGTCTATACCGCACAAGTGGAAGATGCAGCAGGTAACCAAGGTTCAGTATCGAACAACTATGCGATTTCTGTTGACACTACAGCGCCAACTCAAACAACGGTGATTACGACAGTTGTTGATGATGTCGCACCACAAACTGGAAATGTAGGCAATGGTGGTACAACAAATGATGTGACCCCAGAATTACAGGGTACGATCAGTGCAGTATTGGGTTCAGGTGAAGTTGTTGCGGTGTATCGTGATGGTGTCAAAGTTGGTACAGCAACGGTCACCGGGACCAGTTGGACTTATTCAGATGCGGGCTTGGCGGATGGTGTAAATTATGTCTATACCGCACAAGTGGAAGATGCAGCAGGTAACCAAGGTTCAGTATCGAACAACTATGCGATTTCTGTTGACACTACAGCGCCAACTCAAACAACGGTGATTACGACAGTTGTTGATGATGTCGCACCACAAACTGGAAATGTAGCCAATGGTGGTACAACAAATGATGTGACCCCAGAATTACAGGGTACGATCAGTGCAGTATTGGGTTCAGGTGAAGTTGTTGCGGTGTATCGTGATGGTGTCAAAGTTGGTACAGCAACGGTCACCGGGACCAGTTGGACTTATTCAGATGCGGGCTTGGCGGATGGTGTAAATTATGTCTATACCGCACAAGTGGAAGATGCAGCAGGTAACCAAGGTTCAGTATCGAACAACTATGCGATTTCTGTTGACACTACAGCGCCAACTCAAACAACGGTGATTACGACAGTTGTTGATGATGTCGCACCACAAACTGGAAATGTAGCCAATGGTGGTACAACAAATGATGTGACCCCAGAATTACAGGGTACGATCAGTGCAGTATTGGGTTCAGGTGAAGTTGTTGTGGTGTATCGTGATGGTGTCAAAGTTGGTACAGCAACGGTCACCGGGACCAGTTGGACTTATTCAGATGCGGGCTTGGCGGATGGTGTAAATTATGTCTATACCGCACAAGTGGAAGATGCAGCAGGTAACCAAGGTTCAGTATCGAACAACTATGCGATTTCTGTTGACACTACAGCGCCAACTCAAACAACGGTGATTACGACAGTTGTTGATGATGTCGCACCACAAACTGGAAATGTAGCCAATGGTGGTACAACAAATGATGTGACCCCAGAATTACAGGGTACGATCAGTGCAGTATTGGGTTCAGGTGAAGTTGTTGCGGTGTATCGTGATGGCGTCAAAGTTGGTACAGCAACGGTCACCGGGACCAGTTGGACTTATTCAGATGCGGGCTTGGCGGATGGTGTAAATTATGTCTATACCGCACAAGTGGAAGATGCAGCAGGTAACCAAGGTTCAGTATCGAACAACTATGCGATTTCTGTTGACACTACAGCGCCAACTCAAACAACGGTGATTACGACAGTTGTTGATGATGTCGCACCACAAACTGGAAATGTAGGCAATGGTGGTACAACAAATGATGTGACCCCAGAATTACAGGGTACGATCAGTGCAGTATTGGGTTCAGGTGAAGTTGTTGTGGTGTATCGTGATGGTGTCAAAGTTGGTACAGCAACGGTCACCGGGACCAGTTGGACTTATTCAGATGCGGGCTTGGCGGATGGTGTAAATTATGTCTATACCGCACAAGTGGAAGATGCAGCAGGTAACCAAGGTTCAGTATCGAACAACTATGCGATTTCTGTTGACACTACAGCGCCAACTCAAACAACGGTGATTACGACAGTTGTTGATGATGTCGCACCACAAACTGGAAATGTAGGCAATGGTGGTACAACAAATGATGTGACCCCAGAATTACAGGGTACGATCAGTGCAGTATTGGGTTCAGGTGAAGTTGTTGCGGTGTATCGTGATGGCGTCAAAGTTGGTACAGCAACGGTCACCGGGACCAGTTGGACTTATTCAGATGCGGGCTTGGCGGATGGTGTAAATTATGTCTATACCGCACAAGTGGAAGATGCAGCAGGTAACCAAGGTTCAGTATCGAACAACTATGCGATTTCTGTTGACACTACAGCGCCAACTCAAACAACGGTGATTACGACAGTTGTTGATGATGTCGCACCACAAACTGGAAATGTAGCCAATGGTGGTACAACAAATGATGTGACCCCAGAATTACAGGGTACGATCAGTGCAGTATTGGGTTCAGGTGAAGTTGTTGCGGTGTATCGTGATGGCGTCAAAGTTGGTACAGCAACGGTCACCGGGACCAGTTGGACTTATTCAGATGCGGGCTTGGCGGATGGTGTAAATTATGTCTATACCGCACAAGTGGAAGATGCAGCAGGTAACCAAGGTTCAATATCGAACAACTATGCGATTTCTGTTGACACTACAGCGCCAACTCAAACAACGGTGATTACGACAGTTGTTGATGATGTCGCACCACAAACTGGAAATGTAGCCAATGGTGGTACAACAAATGATGTGACCCCAGAATTACAGGGTACGATCAGTGCAGTATTGGGTTCAGGTGAAGTTGTTGCGGTGTATCGTGATGGTGTCAAAGTTGGTACAGCAACGGTCACCGGGACCAGTTGGACTTATTCAGATGCGGGCTTGGCGGATGGTGTAAATTATGTCTATACCGCACAAGTGGAAGATGCAGCAGGTAACCAAGGTTCAGTATCGAACAACTATGCGATTTCTGTTGACACTACAGCGCCAACTCAAACAACGGTGATTACGACAGTTGTTGATGATGTCGCACCACAAACTGGAAATGTAGGCAATGGTGGTACAACAAATGATGTGACCCCAGAATTACAGGGTACGATCAGTGCAGTATTGGGTTCAGGTGAAGTTGTTGCGGTGTATCGTGATGGCGTCAAAGTTGGTACAGCAACGGTCACCGGGACCAGTTGGACTTATTCAGATGCGGGCTTGGCGGATGGTGTAAATTATGTCTATACCGCACAAGTGGAAGATGCAGCAGGTAACCAAGGTTCAGTATCGAACAACTATGCGATTTCTGTTGACACTACAGCGCCAACTCAAACAACGGTGATTACGACAGTTGTTGATGATGTCGCACCACAAACTGGAAATGTAGCCAATGGTGGTACAACAAATGATGTGACCCCAGAATTACAGGGTACGATCAGTGCAGTATTGGGTTCAGGTGAAGTTGTTGCGGTGTATCGTGATGGCGTCAAAGTTGGTACAGCAACGGTCACCGGGACCAGTTGGACTTATTCAGATGCGGGCTTGGCGGATGGTGTAAATTATGTCTATACCGCACAAGTGGAAGATGCAGCAGGTAACCAAGGTTCAATATCGAACAACTATGCGATTTCTGTTGACACTACAGCGCCAACTCAAACAACGGTGATTACGACAGTTGTTGATGATGTCGCACCACAAACTGGAAATGTAGCCAATGGTGGTACAACAAATGATGTGACCCCAGAATTACAGGGTACGATCAGTGCAGTATTGGGTTCAGGTGAAGTTGTTGCGGTGTATCGTGATGGTGTCAAAGTTGGTACAGCAACGGTCACCGGGACCAGTTGGACTTATTCAGATGCGGGCTTGGCGGATGGTGTAAATTATGTCTATACCGCACAAGTGGAAGATGCAGCAGGTAACCAAGGTTCAGTATCGAACAACTATACGATTTCTGTTGTTACCAGTGCACCGACACAAACAGTAACCATTGATAATTATCTCGACAATGTTGGTACACCTGAGGTAAAAGGAAGTGGCACCACTACAGATGACACTACGCCTACATTAACAGGAAGTATCACTTCAGGAGTGTTGTCAGGTTATACGATAAATGTATATCAAAATAATGTTCTAGTGTCTTCCATTGTATTAACTGCTGGTCAAACTGCATGGAGTTATACACCAGCATCTGTATTGAACTTTGGAGCGTATAGCTACTTTGTTAAATTGATGGATCTGGCTGGGAATGAAAGTACACCAACAGCAGACTTTAATTTGACTGTGGATACTACAGCTACATTCACCACGTTAACAACTGATACGAGTGCTGCATTGAATAGTGGTTATACCACCAATAATGATGCGACTAATACCGACTTAGTTACTCGTGACAGTACACCAATTCTAAATGGTAGTATTGAACGTGGTTTACAAGCAAATGAACAAGTAACGATCAGTCTAGATGGGGGAAGTAATTGGATTGTAGTGCAAAACAACTTAGGCGCTACAACATGGAGTTATACAGCACTGGCCTATACTGTATCAGCAACAGTACCATTACAGGTACGTGTTGAAAATACAGCCAATGGTAGTCATGGTACAAGTACTACTACGAATTATACGGTCGATTTGGTTGCACCAGTCATGTCATTGACAGCACCAGATTTAGCAAATGCTGCAAGCATTGATTCTGATGGTGATAAGAACATATTGGCTTCAAATACGTTGAATTTCAGTAGTGCTATTGATGGTACCGCAGAAGTAGGCAGTACGGTGGCATTAATTGTTGATATCAATGGTGATGGAATTTATACAGAAGGTGTCGATCGAGTTATTAGTAGCACGTTAATTGGTGCTGGCGGTAATTGGAACATGGCAGTCAATTTGACTAGTGGGTCATATCATCTAGGTTATGTAGTGTGGGATGCTGCAGGAAACCGTAGCCTTTTAAGTGCAACTACTCAATTTGACATAGTCAATGCATTGGGTAATGCAGCAGCGATCAATACGAGTTTTGGAACCAACCCTACTACAGGTTATGGTAGTAGTATGATCATTAATAGCAGTGGTAACTGGAGCTTTTTGAGTGATCAGGCGGTGTATGTTGGAAGTTCCAACAATACATATACAACAACTGTTTTAACGATTGGAGCTGGTAACGCCAGTTCATATTCCTTTGGTGATTTTAATCTGGATGGTAATATTGACATCGTTGGAGCAGATACTGCTATTACATTTACTGCACCAATCTGGACGGGGACTAGTTCAGGAGGTTTTACAGCAGGAACAACTTCTGCAGGAACTACAGTAGCTCAAGGTGGTACTGTACTGATTGATATGGATGGAGATGGTTATCTGGATGCAGTCATCGGTGATTATGGTTCTGATTCAGCAAGTTTCTTAAAAAATACCAACGGATCATTTACAGTTTATGGTAGAGCAGCTGGCTCAACATCATCAAATATCAGCACTTTGGCGATGGATCGAGAAAACTCCGGAGTAGATTTAAATAATGATGGTAAAGTGGATCTTGCATTACATGTCGGCATAAGCCAATCAGGTAATAGCAATCTCTTTACATTAAGTTTGTTATTAAATAATGGAACAACGAGTAATACAGGTGCTAACTGGACAGAAGCTCAAGTAGTTGATAACGTTTTTAGAGTGTCTAGAGGTACAGGGGATTCAATTTCACCATCATCCATGACTTGGGCAGACTTTAATGGTGATGGTTATCTAGACTTGTATTTGAATGGTACTAATACTGGTACAGCGGCCAATAGTAAAATCTTTTTGAATAATAATGGTACTTTGGCAACAACTGGTATAGCCATTGCAGGTGATACTTTGGATGGCGAAGCGTCCGTCGCAGTAGACTGGAATGGTGACGGAAAAATGGATGCCATCGAGGTTGATTATGCAACTGGTATAGCCAACCTTTATACCAACAGTGGTAATGTTGCAGCGGGATGGACCACCACTCAGTTGGCAGATATGGCAAATAACTCACTCAATGGTGTGTCAGCAGCTGACTATGATTGGGATGGTGATATTGATTTGTTAGCAAGTTTTACTGGCAGTGCCGCTACGCAGCTGATTGCCAATACCAATCAGGTCAAAGATGGTACTGCTTTGCATCTACGTATTGTCAATGCAGAAGGGCATAATATCTACTATGGTAATACCGTACAAATATTTGATTCTAGTGGTCGTTTAGTCTCTACTCAAATCATTAACCCGCAGTCTGGAGTTTGGAGCAATGACGGTTCTGCGATTGTTAATGTGTTTGGTTTAAGCGCATCGGAAACTTATACGGTTAAATTACTAACGAATAATAATGGTACGTCAACAACTTACTCATGGAATGTTTCAACTGGAGCAGCAACTGATGCACAGGTTTTAACCACAGGTGGACTAACTGCTGCCAATCCAACGACGTTAATAGGTACAGGTTATAATGACACTTATGTCGTTTATAACGTCGCTGGCGGCACCACCACTTATAATGGCGGTGGTGGCTGGAGCCTGCCTGTTTTGAAAGGTGAAAACAAAACTTGGGTGGCAACAGGTGGTATGGATATTGTCGATTTTCAGAATGCCACTAATGGGATTAATGTCAATCTTCAAACTGGTAATGTATCGGGATGGGGAACACTGACTACACTCAGCAATGTAGAAGGCGTACGTGGCAGTGCTCAGGCCGATATATTAACAGGTAACAACTTTGATAATATCTTTGAAGGGCGTGGCGGTAACGATACTATTATCTTGGGTAGTAATGGTGGCAATGATCGACTGGTGTATAATCTGTTAAATGCATCTGATACTGCGACTGGAGGTAACGGTAGTGATACTGTCACAGGTTTCAGCGTTGGCAGTTTGGCCAATGCAGCAAATACCGATGCCGACTTAATTGATCTTGGTGGTTTGCTGAGTAAGTATACGGGAACAGCCTATGTATACTATGATGCCACCACAGGAGTCTATACTCTGGACACAGCATCTGCTGGTCTGCGTGGCTATTTACAGGTCAGTAGTAATGGTACTGATACAGTGATTTCCGTTGACAGCACTGGTAGCGGTAATTTTACGACACCATTGCTAACCTTAACAGGGGTAAATACCACACTGGAAACTTTGTTGGCGAATGGGCAATTGTTGATAGGTAGTGTGACTTCGCTGTCGGTGCATATTAATAGTCAAAGTACTACAGATACTACACCGATTATTACAGGCAGCTTACCGATTGGTCTAACCACAGGAGAAGTCTTGCAAGTGACGGTAAACGGTATTACTTACAGTAGTGCTAATAGCGGCACCAATGCTGTGGTAATTGATCCGCTCAACAAGACTTGGTATATACAGGTTCCAACGGCATTGAGTTCGGGTACTTATGAAGTATCAGCTGTAGTAAAAGATGGTACAGGCGGTATATTAATGCAAGACAATTCAGTAAATGAACTGCAAATTGTCACTAATTCTACTCTATTGACACCAGCTTGGGGGAATGCAGCCAGTGGTAATGTGATAGGTGGTGCGACAGTTTCATTAGGACAAAACGGTTTATGGTCATTCTTCCAAACAAGCCCAACCGCAACTGTGGGTACTATTTACAACAGCACTGGGTTGAACAGCTATAGCAGCATTACACTAAGTGGGGCAACTGGTGGAATATCTGGTGCTTCATTTGCTGATTTTAACCGTGATGGTTATATGGATGTGTTTACCAACAGTCGATCTGGCGGTTCACCACAAACTGTTTGGACAACAACAGATGGTGTGAATTATATTAGCCAATC
The DNA here is from genome assembly GCF_051059255.1 of Acinetobacter sp. CE-15. NCBI lineage: Bacteria > Pseudomonadati > Pseudomonadota > Gammaproteobacteria > Moraxellales > Moraxellaceae > Acinetobacter > Acinetobacter sp. CE-15. The sequence goes on from NZ_CP192737.1 coordinate 1,530,345, forward strand.
ATTGGCTAGCGGAACTTCCATGTGGGAAGGTGCTGTAGTGGCTTATGATAAAACTGGTGATGGCTATTTGGATTTTGCATATGGCGATACTGGTAATGATTCAATGACATTTATTACCAATACTGCAGGTACTTTATCTTTACTAGGTGGAGGGGCTCAGGGTAGACCAACTGGTGTGACTGGGAATACATTCTCTGAAGTTTCGGCAGTGGATCTAACCAATGATGGTGCAGTGGATGTGATTCAACACACCACTAGTGCAACTACACCAACGATAGGTGATGCTTATACCTTGACTTTATTGACTAATTTACAAAATTCTGTCACAGCCTTTACCCAAACCAATATTACTGGTGTCTTTAGAACAGGGGTAGGTGGTGATCCAGCATCTGCGACGGCAATGACTTGGGCCGACTTTAACAATGATGGTAAAATGGATTTATTCCTGGGTGCAGGACGTGACGCGGCAAATACTACTGATACTGCTGCCAGCCGTGTTTATTGGAACAGTGGATCAGGTAATCTATTTGGCACAGCATCAGGTAATAATGGTGGTCAGGCAACTTATTTTTCAGATACGTTGGCTGGCGGGGCTTCAGTGGCCGTAGATTGGAACAATGATGGTAAGATGGACATTGTGGAACTGCCACGTTCAGTCTTTAATGCAGTCCCTAATTTGTATACCAATAACGGCAATGGTAGTTTTACTCAAAGTACTTTGGGTACAACACTCACAGGAATCGATGGTGCTTTAGCAGTGGACTATAACTGGGATGGAGCAGTTGATGTATTGGCTTATAAAGGTGGTGCTAACACCATTTTGCTGCAAAATACTAATACTGTTGCGGACGGTACAAGTATTCACTTACGCATTTTGGATGCCAATGGTCTAAACGTTTATTATGGCAATACTGTACAGTTATACAACAGTGCAGGGATTTTGGTGTCTTCACAAATATTGAATCCACAATCGGGTGTGTTTGGTGCAGACGGTTCAGGCCTCGTTAATTTTTATGGCTTGAATGCCAACGAAAGTTATACAGCAGTTTTGGTTAAAAGTGCGAATGCTATTTCTCAGGATGTTGGTGGTTTAGCGAGTTTGGGCGGAAACACTATTGAAAATGTCAACTTGAGTTGGACAGGATTAACTGCTGGTGCAGCCACACAGGCATATGTACTATCGGCGGAGACAAGTGCAAATGTTGCCAATGGTAAATTTATTGGTACTGGATACAATGACATTTTCTTTGCGACAGCAGGTACAGATACTTATGATGGAAGTGGCGGTACTTTAGTTGACTTATCTGGGAATAGTAAATGGAGCTCGACAGGTGGGCTAGATATTGTTGACTATAAACTAGCAGGCAGTACTGCATTGACTATTGATTTGTCTAATACGGCTGCACAAAACACTGGTTTTGGAATAGCGAGTTTTAAGAATATTGAAGGTCTTGCTGGTAGCAATGGAAATGATACTTTCACTGGCAACACAGCAAATAACCAATTTGAAGGGCGAGGAGGAAATGATACTTTTAATATCGGCAATGGTGGTCAAGACACCATATTGTATAAAGTATTGTTAGCAAGTGATGCTACAGGTGGTAATGGCTCAGACACAGTGAATGGTTTCACCGTTGGTGTTGCAGAAGCCACACCAGATGCAGATCGTATTGATTTGAAAGCGTTATTAACTGGTTACACTGCTGATGCAGATGGTGCTGCTCATTATATTAATGGTACAGCAACCATTGATACAGGAGATACTATTGCTAATTATCTAAATGTAACTCAAATTGGTAATAATACAGTGATTAGTATAGATCGTGATGGTTTGGTTGGTGGAACAAATTACACGCCATTAGTAACTCTAAATAATGTTCATACAGATTTGGAAACATTACTTGCAAATCATCAAATTGTAATTGGTTAAAATATATTTGACTAATAAAAATGGTACTTAGGTACCATTTTTATTGATTATTAAAAAACCAATTAATCATTTTTTGTTCAATATTAGCCCCCAGCAAAATCTATGTATGAAATATCTCGGCTCAAAAGGTTTTCTGATTTTTAGCTAAGCGTCATAAAGGCATATCTCGTTTGGCATTTCTCTAATGATTGAACAAATATTGATGCAGACACCTTCTAAAGGCAGACTATCAGAACTGTGTTTTGAGGATCAAGTTTATCCTGTTTAGGTTAAGCTATTGGAAATGGGTGCTGAATTTTATTCCATGTTCTTGCAAATTACGGTGCATGAGAGCCAAGAGCATCCAGAATTGATCATCAAGTTGAAGATACGTTAATCTAGACATGTTTGTTTAGTTTACCCAAAGATATCCCTGAAGGTAAAGGTAGAGATTGGAATGTTGTGATCATTGTAGATGTAACTGAAATTTCAATTCAAAGGCAGAAAAAAAAGCTTTAGTGACAAGAAAAAGGTTCTCACTTCAAGAATATAAACGATTCCTCACAATGTAACTCAGCAAATCTTGAGTTATACATGGCCAACTGTATCTGGCTGAACTGTCTAAACGAAATCTACATTTAATTCCAATTTATTTGTTTTGGTAGATAAAGCTATCCAGAGGCTTATACTATATCATTCAACAGCCTATTACCCATCTAAAGCTAAAAACGTTATGAAGTGGATCTTTTACTGAAAAAATATAATTTAGAAATAAATAAAAACAGCATAGTCATTGAGCATGTATGCCGTATATTAGACCTAAATAGAGTGTTATCAAAATAGAGAAAAAAATTTTGCTTAAGATTTAATATGATTGTAATTTTTTATAATTTGGAGTTAATGTTAGGGTAATTTATAAAAATAAAATATTGATTAAATTTTACAAAGGGTTTTTTAAATTAATTAATGATGGATTTATTAATTTTTGGTATTTTTTAAATATTATTTTTTTGGAATTATTTTAGCTTTGGGGGTTGATTGTTTTTAAAACGCAATGCTTAATATTGTTTTTGGATTTTTAGATGTTGCTTTTTATTGACTTGAATGGAGTGTTGTGAAATAAGTTTTGGTAATATATTTAAATTAGTTTGTTTTTGTTGATATTTTAAGTAAGTTTTTCCTTAAAAAATTATAATATTTAATTATTCATAGTATTTGAATTTTATTTTTATATTGACAATGGTTTTCTTGTTGTTGTATGTTTTAGTGGTTAGGTTTTTTTGAGTGATTAAATTTTAGTGGGTATTGTGTGGGAATGAAAAATGACTGAGTGTGTTTTTAAAATAATATTTTATAATGGGTGTGAAATTTTGTTTTAAATACGGATGAAGATTTGTTTGTGTGGAAATATATTACGTTAAATTGAATTTATAATTTTGAAAAATATGTGATCGGTGAATTTTTAATATAATTAAATTAATTTGTATTTTTATATTGGATCTTAATAATAAACCAGAAAAAATCGTATTGAGCGGATCATATTGGTATTAAAGGTTCCTTATATATCGGGTAGAAGGTTAGAATAAGTGATGATATGTTGATTTATATTTTTAAAAATTATAAAAGAAGCCTATTATAATGATTGATTTAATTTTTAAAGAGGTGATTTTACAGGAAATCTTATTAAATTATTGAAATTTATTCTTATTTTTATTGCTTGTATTTTTTATTGAAGATGTTTTTATATTTTTTAATAATTTAAAGTGACTATATTTTTAATTTTTATATTTATTTTGGTAGTAAGTTAAAATAAAAAATGGAAATATGGTTTGTTTTAAATAAGAAATTATGCTTAAAAATATTTTGAAAAAATAATGAGTCTAATATTTTGATAAGAAATTTTAAGCACTTTTAAATGGATTTCCATGGATATTGTTACAAAGCGCTTTATTTTGAAGATTTAAAGTAATTCTATGTTTGAAAAATGTTCAATAACGTAAAGCTAATAGTTGAATTTTGTGTATTTTCTCTATGTACTTAACTGGTTTTAAAACATTCTTAGATAAAAGATTTTAATGGAGATTAGGTAAATGTAACTTAAATTTTATTAATGGATTTATCTAATTTGTATGGATTTTTAGATGATGTAAAAGTAATTTAATCATCACACTTTTTTTTGAAAATTTGACATTCAGCAAAAAATTTTTAAGAAAAAATAAACTATATTATAAATTATCAAGAAAAAATTATTTTATAATTGGAAGATTACAATTAAAATTATATAGATGTAATCAATAATATATTGTTTTTTAAATAAAAATATTGTTTTTTTGTAAAAAAAACGTTTAATAATATGTTTAAAATAATGATTAATATTAATTAATTTTATACATATTTAATGAAAATTAAAAGTATGTAAAATGAGAAGTAGTTAACTTTTATGACAGGGTGTCTTTGATGAGAATGTATGGTTATTTCAGGGTTGATCCGGGCCTTAAAGAAGATTTAAATGAATATTATAGTTTTTTTAATAAATATGGATATCATATTCAACAAAATCGATTAATCTGTGAGGAAGTTGCAATAGATACACCAATCTTTTATAGAGATAAAATTTTAAACTTAGTGAACTATAGTTTGGAAGAGGATAATGTACTAATAATAAAAGGTCTTGATAGTTTAGGGGCTAGTTTTTCTGAAATATTTGAATTTATAAATATGATAGAAGCTAGGAAGGTTATATTGATTTGCTTAGATTACTCTAGGAATGAAATAAAAGGTGATATCAAAAGACTTTTTTTCCATTTTATAAAGATGGGAGCTGATTTTGAAATGAACTTTAAAAGAAATAAAAAAAATAATATAAAAAGTGATGCCGTCAAGAAAGTTGGACGTCCAGAAATTTTAAATTATGATCAGAAAAAAGAAGTAGTTGAAAAATTCAAAAAAGGTTTAAGCGTTTATGCTTTAGCAAAAGAATATTCAGTTACTAGGACTGTCATTCAGAGACTATTAAATAAGGAAACAAAAAGAATTATAAATTTTGGTATTAAATGAATTCATAACAAGATAAAAATCTTATTTAATATGAATTTTATATATTTTCTAGAATTCGCACTTTTATTAGGTATATGAGTGCGGTTTAGTTTTTTTTATTTTATTAATTTGAGGTTGATTTTATGAAAAAGTGGAAGTGTGATAGATGCAATGGTTATATTTTAATTGACTTTGATTCTATTAAAGTTAACGATAAAGTGGATTTTAAGATTTTTGAAGATACTAGCGGTATTTATTCAAAATATGCAACTGGTAGAGTGATATTTAGAGACGGAGATATAATATATGTCGCTTGTGAATTTGGCTTTCATGTTTTAAATAAATATAAGGTTTACCCTAGTGGAGCACCCATTGGGTTTATTTACAATATGTTTTGGGTTTGTTTTTGTGATAATTAATTTAAATTGTAAATATTTAAAATAATATAATTTTGAAGAGGCATAATTTCAATCCATTTAAGAATTAAATAATATGATTAATAAAAGGAGTGTTTTTTTTGCTGGGTGATGAGTGGGTGTTGTAGTGCGCTAATGTAATGGCTTGGGATTTATTAGGGAAATTAAGAATAGTTATTAATTATAATGAGGAATCTAGAGAGATAAGTGAAAGTTATTTTTTGACCATAATGGTTCTTGAATTTAAGATTATTGAAATTTTAATTTATTTTAAATCGAAATTTTAAGAAAATAATTCTGACATTTATATTTGGTGGTAGTCAGAATTCTGAATTTTAAAAATATTTCTTATGATTGTTAATGATTTAATCTATTTTTTATAATGCCATATAATATAAAACTAATATGCTCAATGCATATTACTTCTTTATTAAATACGCTGATAGTTGCGATATCGTAACTTTCCTTTCAAAATAATAGAACTTAAAAGTAGAAAAACGAATAATATTATTGAAGGTGATTTTCTATGGAAACATCTAAATATTCGGACAGCTTAATGATGAGTATTGTAAAGTAAGCCGAATCAGGAACACATGTCCCTAACTTATGTCGTGAACATAGCATAAGTTCCGCAAAATCTATAAAACGAAAGCAAAATATATAGAGGTATTGATATTACCAAAATGAGGCAATTAAAAGAATCAGATTCAAAACTGAAAATACCCCCTCTGAAACATATGCTTTAGGAAACATTTTCAAAGAAGTTATAGGGTCCAAGTAGATCTCTTTCTCAACGAGTCGTTGGGCAAGCTAAGGTCTCAGTGAGTTAAGATCTGCCTAATATCCTAAGCCACTCAAAAAACTATTGTTATACAACTGAATTAGACGAGCAAATGAGATCATCACAGAAAGATTATTTAAGCTAACCAATTAAAATAAGACTTAGGAGCTTTTAGCTTTGCTTTTCTTATCTGCATATTGTCAAAGGTTATTCATGAAAATATAAACATGTTTATCGAATTTAAAGGGGGCTTGAGATTTACCTACAAATTAAGCTGAACAAATGTATTAAGCAAATAATGCTTAAATTGATCGCAGTAATATCAAAATCGAATGAATTCTGGTGAGCTTTATGCATGACAAACTCAGTAATGGTCACAGCTATCGAATTCACAATGTTATTACCTAACTTTATCCGTGATTCTCAGGATATATTAGTTGATTTTTCTTTGCTAGATCAGCCAATACTCAAAGGACTGAATCAATTAACTGCATGGCAAGGTAAGGAGCGTACAAGTAGTGATAATGAACCAAAGTACCTTTTTATTAGTTTAATCCAATCAATATGTACTCAGCATGAAATTGAACATGTATTTATTCAGCATGGTAATCCATAACAGAATGCTTAGGTAAAGTGCTTCAACTAGGCGGTCTGATATGAATGTTTGAATTAATTTTTATTTCGAGATTTTGAATCCCTCAAAACTATACAGCTATATGGCATCATTTTATAACCATGGATAACTTCATATGTTAGTTGAAGGTAAACCATATGAATTTTAAAAACTATAATAATTTCATTTATTTATCCATTAAACCATTTGAAAAGGGGTGTTATCGATTTAATAATTTTATCTATAAAATTTGGATATGGTATTAAGTTTTTAATAAAATGTATAAAAAATAGATAGTTAGATTGCTTTAAAAAAAATATTTTAATATAAGTATAAGTTTTTGATTTTTAATAATAAAATATTTATATAAATTTAAATATGTTTTAAACAGTGTGATACTAATCTCATTTTGTTTATTATTTGCTAATTAAATCACTTTTATGGGTTTATTTATAAATAATGAACACTCAAATTTTCGAAATGACTTATCAAAAAGGCACAAATGAGAGTACTAGTGTATTTTTCACTATGAACAATTTAATTTCACGTAATCTTTTTATTCAGATGATGAGAGATGATATTGATATAGAGTTTAATAATTTTAAAATCAATCACTTAAGTGATATCGAAACAGATTTATTTAGCTTGCATGAAAACATACATAAAGAAAGTCATTTTCATCTAAGTTTAATGGAGAGTAAATTCATTGAAAGTGGAAATGCTAACTTTGATAATCATATTTTTTTGTCAATTATTAAAAGAAATGTTTTAAAAATAACTTAGAAAATTATGAATTTCATCTCTTTTTATACATAGGCCTTTCTGTGAATCATCTAATAACTACGAAAAAATTAAAAAATCACTATATCCGTGATGGCGAGCATCCTTTTGTTATTATAACAAGTTTCATTTTTGCAGCAAAAAAAGCTAATTGGAATAAGGAAGAAATTCAGGCAATTTTAACTCAAGCAAAAGCTAATGATTATAGCGGTTTTATAAAAACTATAAAATTATATGTTAATAATTGATAATGAGCATGCTTTCCAAAATACCATCTAGTATCAAATAAACCTATTAGGCATATTTTATATAATTGAATGAGGTTTTAAGTATTCTTCTTTAATGCATGATTTAATTTAAAATAAATGCTGAAAATGTGATTAAATTGGTGATATGAAATTAAAATTCTATATGCTAATTTTTCGAAAAAATGATAAACTATTTATAATACTCATGCCTCAATCCATTTTTTTTAAACTATTGATAAATAACTAAGACTTAGAGTGTTTTAAAATCATACAAGCTATCTTATTATTTCTTAGACATTACTTTTATTTTCTTTAATTGATTCAGCCTTAAATTTAGCTATATGATAAGTAAACTATTGATTAGTGTTATTATTTTATTAACTGGAAGTCTTTATTTTTTAACGATACATATCATTCTTGTCAAAGAAGCATTGCAAGCTACATCAGCAATAGAATATTAAAGAATATAGATTTATTTTATAAGCGAGAAATATTGAAGTAAAGAACAGAGTTTTTGGTATTTATAATGTTTGTAAACTTCATCGGACTAAAGTATAAATACTCAATGAAATTCATTGAGTATTTATATAAAGAAAAGTTAACATATTTTGAACCAGATATTCTTAAAATAGCATTTTATTTAGAATTTTTGTTCAATTGGTGTGTTTTTATTTAAGAAACCATTTTTCTTCGCCGTTTCACATGTTACTGTTCCATATGCAACCACTTTATCATCGCTATTTCTAAAGCCAACATAAAGAGGCGTCTCAGTGCCATTAGGTAGTGTATGCTTATAATTATAACATACCCCACTACCATTCAAAGTTGGAATTGTTGAAAGTGGTTTTCCAAATTGTTTCAAAATAGTTGATTTGTTAGAGCCAACGATAAATGAATCAGCTATTGTCGAATCTCTTAAAAGACTTAAAGTATTACAAGCAGTTAGTAAATAAATAACAAAAAATCCAAAAACAATGCGAAGCATGATGTATTAACTCCTAAGTTTACATTCTACCAAAAATATATCATAGAATTTTAAAGGCTACATTGAATATGTGTTAAAAAAAGTTAACTTTAACTAATCAAGATTATGGATTTTTTACCACCAGTTTTTGCCTGAATCGTTTGTTTTTCTTTTGCATCAAAATCAAAGACAGTAAATAAATACTAAATTTGTTGCGAGTTTAAACATATTTATGTGGAATATTGCTCAGAAGCTTTAATTGTTTAAATATATATTTGGTTTTAATTGGCGTATTACGCAAGTTTACTATAGGAATTCAATTTTACTATTTTTTAAATATTGAAGCCTTAGTTTTATCTCAACAATTAGTATATCTAATTCTCTAACTATGTTAGAAGAATCTTAAAACACATCAATGGATTTACCATTGAGTTTACATCAAACGGGGTCAAAATAGCGTTTTCTGCTTTTATAAAATGAAATAATTATGCAGTAAAAAAAATATATACATGTATATAGTATTCAAATAGTACTTGAATGAAGCTCCAGAGTAAAAAGTGAATTAATAGCTGATCCATTTTATCAATATGCTTCTTCACGTCTGTAAATTGCTGAAAAATCGATGTATGAAATGTATGCTGAAATTCTCATTCTATTCCGACATTAGTCATTTTTAACTTTTGTGAAAAAATGTAAATTAAGTCACATGTATTTAATTATTTGTGCTTTTAAGTACATAATTATCTCAAATACAATTAACGTAATGCTATCAGTATTCAAGATTTCTAAAACAAAAATTGATTTTTTAGCGAAGTAATTAGGATTAAAAGATCAAATTGTACGGATGCACATCATAACTAAAGCTAGGAGTATTTCATGAGTCTATTCACAAATCGCAAGCCATTGATCGTCAAAAGTTTAGCATTAACAGTAACAGCTTTGATGGTAAATGCAGCTCAAGCTGCTACTGACAGTCAAGAGATTCAACAATTACGCAATGAAGTTCAAGAATTAAAAGCACTTCTTCAACAGCAACAGCAGCAAGTAAGATTAGTTGAATCTAAAGTTCAAGCAGCGCCATCTTCTTCAGTTGGCTTAAAGTCTAAGTCTGGTGCAGATATCAATATTTATGGTTTTGTTCGTGGTGATGCGAACTATATCATTGAAGGCGGTGATGACGACTTCAACAAAATCAGTTCAACCAATGGCGAAGCGAAAGATAAACTCCGCGCTACAGCAAAAACAACACGTATCGGTTTAGATTTTAATACACCAGTAGGCGATGCTAAGGTTGGTGGTAAAGTTGAAGTTGACTTTGCAGGTAATGGTGTAAATGAAAACCTTCGTATTCGTCATGCTTATTTAACCTATAACAACTGGTTATTCGGTCAAACAATATCTAACTTCCTATCTAGCCATAACCCAGAAATGATTGACTTTGCAACCAATGCCGGAGGAGGCTACGCACGTATTCCACAAGTACGTTATGCATACAATTTGGCACCGACTACCAAATTATTAGTTGCTGCTGAAGAGGGTAATAGTACTGGAGTTACAGGTACAGCAGTTAAATATAGTCTTCCTGTGTTAACAGGTAAAATTACACAATCATATGCTGATGGCAACGGTAATGCATCTGCACGTGTTTTAGTGGAAAACTATAAAGATAACAATGTTGGCAAAGACAAGACTGGTTGGGGTGTTGCAGTTGGTACAGACTTTAAAGTTACTGATCCTTTAAAACTTTTTGCTGATGCATCTTATGTGGTTGGTAATAGCAACTACTTATACGGAAGTAACAATGCATATTCTGTGGTAAATGGTGATATTGAACAGAATGAATTCACTGCGCTTCAAGTGGGTGGGACATATAAAATCTTACCTAACTTACGATCAACTTTAGCGTATGGTGCATTGTTTGCTGACAACGGTACAGATTTTGCCAAAGCAAACCAAACTGCAAATGAAAAAATTCAACAAGCTTGGTTAAACGTGATCTATTCTCCAGCGAAACCGATTGATTTAGGTATCGAGTATATCAACGGTAAGCATGAAACTTTTGCGGGTCAATCTTATAAAGATAACCGTGTAGGTTTAATGGCGAAATACAATTTCTAATTCTAATTTAGAAATTTATTGGCCAAAAAAGGCCGAAGTAAATCGTATATGTTACTTTTAAAAAATGTGTTTTAAGGATAGTTCACATGAAAAAAAAATTATTATCAATTTTAATTCTAAGTTCAGGATTGGTTTTATCTGCATGTAATAACGGTGGTAGTGGAGGGGATTCATATGAATCAGCTTCCAATACTGATGTAAATAATATCGCAAATCCAGTTGTTGGCACGCCTACAGCATATACCAAGACAGATTTTTCTGCTGTTGCTGCGGATAGTGTGGTGATGACCTATAAGATGAAAGGAGTTAAAGGGACTGAAGTACAAGCAACATCACTGGTTTTTACGCCTAAAACTGCACCGCCAGCTTCAGGTTGGCCTGTCGTTGTTTGGGCACATGGAACAACAGGTGTTGCAGATATGTGTGCGCCGAGCCGTAATGAGACCAATGTTTATATTAAAGCAATGATTTCCAAATTCCTTGCTGAAGGTTATGTTGTTGTCGCACCTGATTATGAAGGCTTAGGGGAACCGAGTGGCACCGAATTACATCCGTATTTAAATCTAAAAAGTGAAGGCTATTCGATTACAGATGCTGTAGTTGCAACACGTAATTGGTTAGGTAATAAAGTGTCGCGAAAATGGGTGACTGTAGGGCATTCTCAAGGTGGGCAAGCAGCTTTAGGTGCTGCGCAATATGCTGATCGTGCGAATTTAGATTATAAAGGTACGATTGCTGTTGCACCTTCTTCACAATTGAATTTGATCCTAAATAATCCAGGAGAACCTGGAGATGCAAATGCGACCATTGATCAACATATTCTTTATGCATACTTAGATACTTTTACTGCACTAGTCGTGGCAGGCTTACGTAATTCAAACCCAACTTTAGACTATAGCCAAGTATTTAAAGTACCGACCGATACAATTGCGAAGAATGCAGAATCCGTTTGCTTAAATACACTTGCTATTCAATTTTATGATGCAATGACAGAATATTCTAGATTGAATTTGTCATTGAAAAATTATCCAAGAAAAACAGATACATTTATGACTTCGCCTGTCATTCAAACTTTCTTGAATAAAGATTCTCAACCTTTACAAGTCCAAGTCAAGACGCCTGTAATTATCTATCAAGGTGGAGCAGATGTCATTATACCGCAAGTGGCAACAGATACTTTATATGGTACGGCTAAAGCACTAGGGACGTCTGTGAATTACATTACCGATCCTGCTTGGGATCATAATACGGCTTATGCCTTGAATATTGATAATATTGTTGCTGATGTGAAAGGGATGTTTGCAGCGCAATAAATATTTTGAATTGTAGATTTTACCAAATGGTTTATGTTGAAACATGAGCCATTTTTTATTTAAATTGGAACAAACTTCATTCTGCTTATTAGAAATCTCTTTGTGAGGATTTTTTAATTATATAGTTACATTCTTATTTTAAACACTTTGGGTATCGGAACCCAAAGTTTCAGCGAGCATAGCCACAAGTCTCTCAACTTTACCTTTAGGCTTGAGTGAAAGTTGTCCATCTATCACAGGATATTGTTCACCCAATTGCATTGTAAAATTGGTCTACTAATATAGATGATTTTTTAAGTTATGTTCGAGGTGAAAAATGGAAAGTTTGAAGTGGTTTATTACTGTGTATTAGATCTAACAGCTCCCCATTTTGAGTTGATTGAATGAGTAGAACACCAAAGTCCTTATACTGTGATCATATGCTGTAGATCGCTTTATAAATGCTCATATAATTATGGCTGACTAAAATATCATTTTCACGTCACTTTAAAGTTTGGCAAATTATTTTATTGTAAAAGTGAACAAACTTAATCTGAGAGAAACTCATGAAAAATGTACTTAGTCGAAGTGTAACAGCTTTAATCTGTATGGGTGCTTTAATGACCACAGTTCAAACATGGGCACATGAGGATGAAGATAAAGTATTGACTAGAACAGTCGATGAACAGCCAAAAGACAAAAAACAAAAGAAATGTGAAAAAAATTGTAAACCAAACAATGATCCTAAAACTCAAACAAATAACTCAACGCAACATCAGCATGGAAACGCTTCAGAAATGTCACAAATGGATCATTCAAAAATGACCAATATGCCTTCTTCGATGAAGGATATGGATCATTCAAATATGGAGATGCCAAACAAAACAAATAAGTAATTCTTTGAGAAAAATCATGAGTCTTTTTGACTCAACACATTTCAGTGTGATCTCAAAAAGCTCATCAAAAGATGAGCTTTTTTAAAACATAAAATTTGTTATGAACTATGCTTATTTTAAAAATGTCATCGCTTAGACATGATATTTGAGTATATTAGAAGAAATTTTCACAAAATAAATGTGTATGCCTGTTCAAGAAACGACTTCTCCACGTATTCCCAAATATATTGCCATTCGAGATGCTATTGCCCATGAGATTGAGTCAGGGCAATGGAGTGCCAATACCAAACTGGCTTCAGAGCGTGTGTTGATGGAACAATTTGCTACCACACGTGTCGCTGTTCGAGAAGCATTATTGGCTTTGGAAATGGATGGTCTTATTTATCGTTTAGATCGCCGTGGTTGGTTTGTTCGTGCGCCACGAATTATTTACCGTCCGCAATCGACCAAAAGTTTTAACCAATATGTGACTGAGCAAGGGGGTGTACCAAGTACGGAATTGATTTCTGCGGAATTGCTGCAAGCGACCTCTTGGGATGCAGCACATTTAAAAATTTCGGTGGGTGATAATATTTATTCGATGTGGCGACGTCGTAGTATCAATGGTCGTCTTGCGGTAGTTGAACATTTACGTATCAATGCAAGTTTATTTCCTCAATTCTTAGAACAACAATTAGAAGGTTCTATTACGACTTTGATGGCAGAGCACTATCAACGGCAATTGACCCGAGCGCATATTAATCTCTATCCAACAGTTTTGTCAGAACAACAAGCCAAAGCTTTGCATGTCAATGTTGGTAGTATGGGGTTATATATTTGCCGTACCAACTGCGATCAAAATGGAGTAATTACCGATGTTGACCAAGAATATTGGTTACATGATGTACTCGATTTGCATTTTGAAGCGTCATGATAAAGAATTAAAATAATTAATCTGGTTTAAACCAGATTAATTAAATTGTCATAAACTTTTGTTGAAATACAGGCTATCAAGAAGCAGCATTCGTTAGGAATGTCATAATGAGCCCGTATCTGAAACAGCAGCAAAAAAAGCTCCTCGCCATGGGCACAAGTATTCTCTTTGCTTGTGTCAGCACAGCATGCACCACGTCTTCAACCTCGAATGATGTTGAGCAAATCACAGTCTATACTGCGGTTGAAGCGGATCAATTAAAGCGTTATCAATGGGAATTACGCAAAGCTCATCCTGAATTAAAAGTAAAATGGGTGCGTGATTCGACAGGTGTGATCACCGCAAAATTATTAGCAGAACAAAAGAATCCACAAGCAGATGTGGTGATGGGACTTGCTTTGACCAGTTTATTGGTCATGGAAAAAAAAGACTTATTGCAACCGTATCGCCCGAAACATGTCGAACAACTTAAAATCGATTTTTATAGCCAAAAAGACATTCCAACATGGACAGGCATGACCGCTTGGGAGTCGGCTGTTTGTGTCAATACTGTTGAATTGGAAAAGAAAAAACTACCGATTCCGCAAACCTGGCAAGACCTGACTAAACCAATTTATAAAGGGTTAATCGTGATGCCAAATCCGGCATCGAGTGGCACAGGCTATTTGGATGTGACTGCATGGATGCAAATTTTTGGTGAAAAGCAAGCTTGGCAATATATGCAGGCACTCGATAAAAACATTTCTCAATATGTGCATTCAGGCTCGAAGCCTTGCAAGATGGCGGCTCAAGGTGAAACGGTCATCGGAATTTCGTTTGGTTATCCGGGCTTTAAGCTGAAATCACGTGGTGCACCTTTAGAAATTGTCTATCCGAAAGAGGGGCTAGGTTGGGAAATGGAAGCCTCAGCCATTGTCAAAGGTACGAAAAAACTCAGCAGTGCAGAGAAATTTATTGATTGGAGTGTTAGCCAAGCTGCCAATGAAGCTTATGCACAAAACTTTTCAATGGTGGCACATCAAAATGTTCACAGCAAAAACCAAGACTTCCCAAAAAATCTTGCGCAGCAATTGGTGAAGAATGATTTTTATTGGGCAGCTGAACAGCGTGAATCAATTCTAAAACAATGGTCAGCAAAATTTGAAAAGTAATTGAATCATATACACACAAAAAGCTATTCAGAATCAGTTATTCAAAATTAACGATTAAAAACTAGGTGCAGTATGCAAATTCCATCGCATTTACAAAATAGTAGGACAGGGCAAGCCATGCCAAACTCGGCAGGGCATCTACTCTCAACTTTAAGAACATTTAAAATGGCAGAATCAAAAACAGTGCTTGAAGTGATGGATATTCAAAAATCTTTTGGTTCAAGCCGTGTCTTGGAACACATTAATCTTGACCTGAAAGCAGGTGAATTTGTTAGCTTTTTAGGTCCATCAGGTTGTGGTAAAACAACATTGCTACGCATCATTGCTGGGCTTGAACAGCCTGATTATGGCAAAGTGATTAAACAACAAATTGATATTACCCATTTTAATACTGCAAAACGTAAATGTGGCATTGTTTTCCAAAACTATGCACTCTTTCCAAACTTAACTGTGGCGGAAAATATTGCATTTGGTTTGCATAAAAAACACTGGTCAGCGCAAGAGATTCAATTTCGTATCAATGAATTATTAAACTTAATTGAATTGCCCAATATTGCGGAAAAATATCCCAATCAATTGTCAGGTGGTCAGCAACAGCGTGTGGCTTTAGCCCGTGCGATTGCGCCCAATCCTGATGTTTTATTGTTGGATGAACCTTTGTCCGCTTTGGATGCGTTGGTACGTTTAAACCTCCGCCAAAAAATTCGTACCATTCAATGTCAATTAAATTTGCCTGCGATCATGGTTACGCATGATCAGGAAGAGGCGTTAAGTATTTCTGACCGTGTGGCGGTGATGAATAAAGGTGTGATTGAACAACTTGATACGCCACATAATATTTATTACAAACCGCAAACTCGTTTTGTAGCACAGTTTATTGGTTCGATGAATTTTATACAGACAGTAGCGGTCGATACGCATCGTTTAAAAATGAATGAGCAATCTTTTATTGAATTTCCACATTTAAACTTTGCCCAAGATGAACATTATGAAATTGCTTTTCGACCTGAAAATGTCAATTTAGTTGCTGGAAATGAATCTTCTACTGAATATTTAAATTTAGCTGTACGTATTGTTAATACTGAGTTTTTAGGCGCAAAACGTCGTTTATTCTGCGTGGTGAAAAACCAAAATCAGGCAGATGACAATATGTTGCAAGTTGATGTGGATCATCAACATATGGCGGTGGTGCAAGATGGAATGTATCTGCAAGTGCCGATTCGTGACTTACATGTGTTTGATTCACGAGGGCATGCGAGATGTTAAATCAGTCTGCTGCAGATGCTTTATTAAGTAGTCAAACAGCACATCGTTTTCGTTATTCATTGCGTTCAAGTGCGGTGTTGTTTGTCGCAGCAATTCTATTCACCATGAGTTTGATTGCACCCTTAATCGTATTGATGCAAAGCGCATTTTTAAATGAACAGCATCAATTTGTCGGGTTGGATAACTTTACAGCTTATTTTTCCAATCCGGCCTTAATCTCATCGATTTTTAGTTCGATGTGGATCGCCATTACAGCCATGTTGATTACGGTGAGCTTGGCAAGTGTTTATGCTTTTGCATTGATCAATTGCAATATTCGAGGCAAAGCTTTCTTTAAAACCGTGGCATTTTTACCGATTCTTGCGCCTTCACTTTTGCCTTCATTGGCTTTGGTGTATTTGTTTGGTCAGCAAGGTGTTTTTAAGGGCATGCTGGGCGAGGTGGAAATTTATGGTCCACTAGGCATTTTGATCAGTTATTGCTTTTGGCTATTTCCTGCCATGGTCATGTTGATGATGGGTGCATTTCGCCATATTGATCAACATTTGATTGAGGCTTCTCATGCTTTAGGAAAAAATACACTACAAACCCATTGGGCAGTGACTTTTCCTGCGATTCGCTATGGTTTAGTCAGTGCCTGTCTGGTGGCATTTACTTATGTCATTACCGATTTCGGGATTCCCAAAGTGATTGGCGGCTCATTCAATATGATGGCGTTGGATGTGTATAAGCAGATCATTGGTCAACAAAATATGAACATGGGTGCCGTCATTTCGATTTTATTGCTCTGTCCTGCGGTGTTGGCATTCATTTTTGATCGATACCAAAGTCGTCATCAGGAACGCTATCAAAATTTCCAAATTCAGCCTTATCGTTTGCGTGCCAATCCTCGAATTGAAAAAGCATTAACTGTATTTTGTGGGGTGATTTCAGGCGGCATTTTACTGATTATTGTGACTGCGATTCTCGCATCATTTATTCGCTATTGGCCCTATGATTTGTCAATGACCTTAAATCATTATTGTTTTGACTATGTTGATGGTGGTGGTTGGTCAAGTTATTTTAACTCAATCAAATTGGCATTGTTTAGTACAGTTTTTGGTACGATGATAATTTTCATCGTTGCCTTATTTAGTACCCGTTTTAAAGCACATCCTTTACTTAAAAACTATGTAAAAGTCTTGGTGTTATTACCTTTGGCTGTGCCGGGCTTAGTGTTGGGTATTGCTTATATCTTGTTCTTTAATGCACCGCAAAATCCTGTGTCTTTCGTTTACGGTACGATGACGCTGTTGGTGATTTCAACCATTATTCATTATTACACTGTGCCACATTTGACCTTAACGCATGCGATTCAACAGATCCCAAATCAACTTGATCATGCTGCACAAAGTTTAGGATCTTCACATTGGACAATGTTCCGCAAAGTATATTTGCCTTTAACCTTTCCTGCGCTGTGTGATGTGTTGGTGTATTTATTTGTCAATGCCATGACTACTGTTTCAGCTGCGATTTTCCTTTATTCACCTGATACCAATTTGGCATCGGTGGCGGTGCTGAATATGGATGATGCAGGTGATACCGTGGCAGCTGTGGCGATGAGTATTTTGATTTTACTCACCTCATGTGCAGTCAAGTTGCTGCATTGGTTATTCACTCGGAAAATGATGACGTCAACACAACGTTGGCGTGAGCAAACACATTCATAACAAATTGATCTTTCAGTCAATCTTTTAATTAACTAAACCATTTGAATTGAACGCTTTCTTTTAGGCGCTGGGGATTTTGCGTGCTAAAAAAAGTAGATAAGGTGGAAAAGACAATGAATACAGCACAATTTGACTTAATTATTGTCGGTGCAGGCATTTTAGGATTATCGGCTGCGATCCAAGCGGCAGAGCAAGGTTTAAAGGTACAAGTCTTTGAAAAATATGCACAACCTATAGGTGCGACTCGCCGTAACTTTGGCATGGTTGGGACTTCGACGCTAAGTCGTCCTGATGCGAAATGGCGTGAATATGCTTTGGCAACCCGTGAATTTTATCAACGGATTCAGGCACAAACCAATATTTCATTTCAACAGCGGAACGGTTTGTATCTCGCGAATACCGAACTTGAATGGCAAGTATTAAACGAGTTTGCTCAAGCTGCAGCTGATTATCAGATTCCTGTAAGTCTATTGTCTAAGCAGCAACTGTTTGATCAATATACTTATTTAAACCCAGAAACTACGCTACGTGGCGGTATGGTGTTTCATGAAGATTATTCAGTTGAGCCACATTTGGTTGGACTGCGTTTGTTGCAATATGCCGAAAAACTTGGTGTACACATTCATTGCAATGCTTCTGTGGTACTGACGCAATTTAACCAAGGCATGGCGCATATTCGCTTGGCATCAGGTCAAACATTTACCGCAAATAAAGTCATGATTTGTCATGGTGAAGAGACACAATTGTTGTATCCCGAGCTCTTACAACAAAAAGGTCTATTGCGTTGTACTTTACAAATGGCATTAACCAAACCGCTAAAAGTCAATCTCAAAGCTTCGATTTATTCAGGATTGTCGATCTCTCGTTATCCCGCTTTTGAGATTTGCCCAAGTCATCAAGATTTACGCAATGAATCACAAATCGGTTTAGTTGAAAAATACGGTATTCATATCCTGATTAAACAAAATGAATTCGGACAAATTATTTTGGGCGATAGCCATGAATATTATCCGATTGAAGACATACCACAATTTAATCAACGTGAAGAAATTAACCAATTCATTTTGCAATATTGCAAAGAAAATATTGGCTTAGAACTACCTGAAATTGAATCTCGTTGGAATGGTTACTATCTGACTCATCCTACGGAATTGGCATGTGTGATGGAAGCTGAAACCAATATTTTCCTTGTCAGTGCGATTGCAGGCAAAGGCATGACCACAGGCGCAGGATTTATGAAAGAAATTTTAGAAAATTATATTTTGTAATCTGGTTTAAACCAGATTTGTTTATACTGTATGAAATTGAACAAAGGTTAGGCGAAATGAACGCAAAAATTGAACTTGCAAACACAATTGAAAACGATGTTGAAAATAAATACTTATTGTTGACACCGGGACCATTGTCTACCTCGAAAAGTGTGCGTCGTGTGATGCAACGTGATTGGTGTACTTGGGACAAAGAATATAACGCATTGGTTCAGGAGATCCGCAGTCGTTTGGTGGCGTTGGCAACTGCAAAACCTGAACAATATAGTGCTGTGTTGATGCAAGGCAGTGGGAGTTTCTCTGTAGAAGCAGTGTTAGGTTCAGCGATTCCAAAGGATGGTAAAATTTTAATTATCAATAACGGGGCATATGGTGCACGCATGGTGCAAATGGCTCGATGTTTAAAAATTGACGTGGTGGAATTACGCTACCCTGAAATGCAAATCCCTCAACTGGCTGATATCGAAAAAGCACTTGAAGATGACAATATCACTCATGTGTCATGTGTGCATTGCGAAACCACCACAGGTTTATTAAATCCAATTCAAGCGATTGGACGCATTGTCAAAGCCAAAAACAAAGTGTGGATTGTCGATGCGATGAGTTCTTTTGGTGGTGTGCCAATGGACATTGCAGAGCTTGAAATAGATTTCTTGATTTCAAGTGCCAATAAATGCATCCAAGGTGTACCAGGCTTTGGTTTTATTTTGGCAAACCGTGAGCAATTACAAGCGTGCAAAGGTTTGGCTTGTTCAGTCAGTTTAGACCTATATGACCAATGGAACACCATGGAACAGCATAATGGTAAATGGCGTTTTACTTCACCCACTCATGTGGTGCGTGCTTTTTATCAAGCACTTTTAGAATTAGAACAAGAAGGTGGAGTAACCGCTCGTTATCAGCGTTATTTCAATAATCAACAACGTTTAGCCGCAGGTATGCAAGCGCTTGGTTTTGAAATGGTCTTAGATCAAGACGCACCACAATCTCCAATTATCACTACATTTTTATATCCAAATGAAGCCGATTTTAGCTTCCAAGCCTTGTATGAAAATTTGAAACAAGCAGGGTTTGTAATCTATCCCGGCAAAGTCACCGACTTAAATTGCTTCCGTATCGGCAATATCGGAGAGATTTATTTAGATGATATTGAACGGCTTTTAACAGCGATTGAGCACTATCGTATTTGATTGGAATTCACAGCTCCTTTTCTTGTGCCATTTATGGCTCAGGGCGGAGGTTAGGATGGGGAGATTATAAATCCACTTCCTAGCTCTTCTTTTAAAAGGAGCGGGCGCTGCCATTAGAAATTAAATATTACGCAAAACTTAACTTACGCAAGACAGCTATTTTTAACTTTGAGAAATGAATAGGATAACCTTATGAACACTTCAAATTCAGCATTACAAGCCGTGGTTTTTGATTGGGCAGGTACAACAGTAGATTTTGGTTCACGCGCACCCATTTTGGCATTTATGGCTTTATTTGCAGATAATAAAGTTGAAATTTCAATTGAAGAAGCACGTGCACCAATGGGTTTGGAAAAACGCGATCACATTGCGGCAGTTTTGAAAATGCCTCGTGTTGCAGATGCGTGGAAGCAGGCACATGGTGCTGAAGTGACTGTGGCGGATATTGACCGTTTATATCAGGACTTTATTCCATACCAATTGAAAAGCATCCCGAGCTGCTCAAAATTGATTCCGGGGGCATTAGACGCATTTGCTGATATTCGTGCCCGTGGTGCAAAAATTGGCAGTAATACTGGTTATGCTTCGATGATGATTGGTCAATTGGTGCAAGATGCAGCTGATCAAGGTTATGTGCCTGACTGTACTATTACAGCCAGTGATGTGAAACATGGCCGTCCTTATCCTGAAATGTTGTGGAAAAACCTAATTGAACTTGATGTGTTAGATATTAAAACTGTGGTGAAAGTGGATGACACAGTGGTCGGCATCGAAGAAGGTTTAAACGCTGGTTGTTGGACTGTGGGCTTGGCCGTCAGTGGGAATGAAGTGGGGCTAAGCTTCGAAGAGTGGTCTGCACTTTCAGCGTCTGAACAACTAAGTTTAAAAGAAAAAGCATACGCAAAAATGAATGCTTCAGGTGCACATTATGTAATTGATAGTATTGCTGACTTACCTGCGGTATTGGATGCGATTGAACAGCGTTTAGCAAATGGTGAAAAGCCTTAACAGATGATCAATACCAGTCTTTATGACTGGTATTCTTTTAGAGCTGAAATATAAAATCTTTTTTGTTAACTCCCTCATACTACTTGAAAATGATGAATTCCTGAGAAATAGTTTAATCAGCCTGAGTGTATACTGGGTTGTTTGTAGTGAACAAAACTAAGATTCAAATCGATTTAATTAGAAGATGAGTGCGGTTTTCCAAAATTATTTTTATACAACCTATGTTGCCTAATAGCTTCCATTCAATGTTTTGCAATGTAAGCTGCCCTACAAATAATGATGACTATTCACATGTATCTGTTTAGGTGGTATTTAGCAACGGGACGATTTTCTTGGCTTCACACAGCATCTCTAAAGTTGTATCTCAGCATTTTCAGTAAATTGAACTGATGAGTTACTTTTCGTTCTTTTCATATCCAAAACAACAAAGTCATCAACGCCCCGTAATATGATTGAGGAATATTTTAAATATTATCAATGAGCTTCTTTTAATTTAAGACCACTACAAAACCTATTCCTTCTGAGTGAAGAGGCTAGCGATCTAATTAGACAAGTAAGCGACTTACAAAATTTACACAGTTAAGTGAATAAACGTGATAGATCATGAAAGTCTTTCAGCTATTGAACAAGCTAAAAACTGGAAAAATAATTTAATGTGCTTTTAGAAAGGCTGAAAAGAAGAAATTCAACAACTGCCAAAACTACAAGATATAAGGACGCTGCGTGATTTAACCAAACAAATGCAGTCACTTCATTTATGCAATCAACCAGAATAAATGTGCTTGTAGAACTTTGAATATATCCATGACCAAGGAGGGTAAATAGGATTGAGTAAATAAGGCTTTTAGATGACAGCTTTATTTATGAGGAGCGCTATGCAAAAAAACAAAAAATGCATGGTTATAGAGGATTTATAACGTGAATGATGCTGATTTCTAAAGAAAAGAAATCAAGATAGCAGGGAAATATATGAAACAGACTTTACTCACCGCTAGTATTGTGGTTTTGGCCACATTGGCTATGCCAGTTTTTGCTTCTGGTTTACAGAGTGTTAGCAGCAACTATGTGGCTTCTGATTATGCAAAAACTAAATACCCAGTCGTATTTAATCATGGGATGTTTGGTTTTACTCGACTCGGTCCTACAGCTTTTGGGATGGATTATTTTTATCAGGTTCTTCCCGATTTGGCACGTAATGGTGCGACGGTTTATGCGACACAGGTTTCTCCACTAGAATCCACCGAAGTTCGTGGCGAGCAGTTGCTACAACAAGTAGATGAAGTTTTGGCACTCTCAGGAAAGTCAAAAGTTAATTTGATAGGTCATAGTCATGGTGGACCAACCATTCGTTATATAGAAGCCATTGCACCTGAAAAAGTCGCCTCTCTCACTGCTGTTGCTGGAACGTTTAAAGGATCCAAAGTTGGGGATGATATGTTGGATAATCCTAGTGAGAAATTTTTATTTACCGTTCTAGGACAGTATATCGTTGCGCCAGTGGAACTACTCCTACAAGGCAATCCTGATTTGCCAATTAGTCTGGATCGCTCATTGAAATCATTAAGTGAAAAGGGTTCTGCAGAATTCAATGCAAGATTCCCAACTGCGGCAATCCCATCTGATTGTGGCAATGGTCAGAAGATTACCAGTAATGGGGTTTATCATTACTCGTGGACAGGTAAAGCTCAAGCAACCAATCTACTTGATGTCATTGACGTTGCCATTTCCACCATGGCACCGAGATCTTATAAAAATAATGACAATGATGGTTTGGTTAACCGTTGCAATGCACATTTCGGACAGGTGATTCGAGATGACTATAATCAAACACACCTAGATGAAATTAATCAGATTTTAGGGTTAAAAGCATGGTTTGGACCAGATCCTGTGTCACTTTATCGTCAACAGGTCAATCGTCTAAAACTTGAAGGGTTATAAGGGAATATCATAAGCAATAGACTCTAATATTTTGAAAATTAATATTAAGCGCATCATAAGGGAGTCTGAATATTCAGGCTTCTTTTGTTTAGAACACAATGATTGGCTTTGAATTTAACGTTTTGTAAAAATCAAATTTTTACATCTATGCATTCAAAGTTAGTAAAGATCTATTAGAGATTTTTATTTGAGGGGAAGATGACATCCATGTCGATCATTACACTTGTCTTTAAGACTAGCTTTATGCTGATATCCTTATACAGATCATAACGAGATCATACTGGTATCGACTTTATAAAAAATCCACTTTTCCAGTTTTTACATCATAAATACCACCCGCAATGCCAATTTCACCTTCTTCGACCATCTTTTTCAGTACTGGGCTATTTCTTAAGATATAGGCAATATTATTTTGCACATTTGCAATGGTCACCGCCTGAATGAAATTACTGGTGAGTTGGTAATCAGTCATTTCTTTATGTACGTTTTCTGCCGCCTGCATAATCGGTTTAAGAAAATATTGTACATGTGGGGTTTCGTTGAGTTGAGTGATATCCATTTTTTGTTCATACATCTGACATGCTGCTGTCACTGCACCACAATCTGTATGGCCCAATACTAAAATTAATTTGGAACCCTTGCTCTTACAGGCGAACTCTAGAGAACCCAATACTTTTTCGCCCGCAATATTTCCAGCAATGCGTAGACTAAATAAGTCACCAATACCAACATCAAAAATCCGTTCTGTTGGTGCACGTGAATCCATACAGCCTAGAACGGCTGCAAATGGATGCTGTCCAGATTGTGCAGTGACTTGAATTTGACGAGCAATATTATGATAAATCCGTTCATGGTTAACGAACCGCTGATTGCCCTCTTTGAGTAGCTGAAATACTTGTGCAGGCGTAAGTTGTCGCTGAATTTCCTGAGTACTGACATCAATATCCAGTTCTTCTTCTTTAATTTCAGGATAATGTATTTTAAAGCCTATTAGTTTTACATCGATGCCATTTTCTGCAGCTGTTTCATCCCTAAAATCTTTAATCACTTGATATACATCAGGATCAATATAATAGGTATTTGATGCATCGATCACTACAGTATCGCCACTGACTATTTTCTCTAAAGCAGAAACTAACGCTGAACGATTTAAAAAACTAATATTGGGTGCCAGTTCAATACGGGTAATATTTCCATGTAAATGTGCTTCATGGATGATACGAACACCACGGAATAAATTATTTTTTAATACAATGATAAAGCTAATCAACAGCCCTAACAAAATTCCGATAAGTAGATCTGTCGCGATAATTGCAACAACCGTTACAATGAAGGGTAGAAATTGCTTCCATCCTTGAGCATAGATCCGTTTAAAAAGTGACGGGCTGGCTAATTTTACGCCAGTTAAAATTAAAATAGCGGCAAGGGAAGATAATGGAACAACATTGATTAATGGTGTCAGAAATAAAACCGCAATAATCAATAAAATACCGTGAAAAATTGCAGAGAATTTAGTCTTTGCACCACTTGCTGCATTGACTGAACTTCGAACAATTACTGAGGTAATCGGCATACCTCCAATTAAACCAGACATGGTATTTCCGATACCCTGAGCAACCAATTCTTTGTTTGGCGGAGAGGCGCGCTTTTGCGGATCCATTTTGTCCGCGGCTTCTAGATTTAATAGCGTTTCAAGCGAGGCGACGATCGCCAGTGTGATAGCGCCTGTATAAATAATAGGATTATTCCATTGAGTGAAGTCAGGGAAACTGATAATTGATTCAACACCTGAAAAGATATTGGGAAGATTAACTAGATGTTCAGTGCTGACCGCGAGGCTGGAATTGGTACTGATAAAAAAATAGTTTAAGAGTCCCGCAAAAATAACCGCAATAAGTGCAGAGGGTACAACCATTTTTTTTAAAGGTGTTTTATCCCACAATAAAATAATGAATACACTTGAGATACCAATGATTGCCGCACCATAATCAAGATGCTGTAATAGGCCTGTCCCTTCGAACCAACGTTGTTGAAGAATTTCGGTTTTAATCCCAAAGAGCAGAGGAAGCTGATTGATGATCAAGATTAACCCGATGGCAACAAGAAGTCCCATAATCACATTGGTTGGGATAAAATTTGAATAGGTTCCCAACCGAAATAACCCGAAAAATAATTGGATGAGACCCGCTAAAACCAAACAAAATAAAAAAGCTTGATAGTTGCCTTCAAGCTTATCTAGCTGTGTTAAAACAATAGCGGTAAGTCCAGCAGCGGGACCTGACACACTGATATGAGAACCACTCAAATAACCGATAACGATTCCACCAATGACACCTGCAATAATACCGGAAATCAAGGGTGCACCTGAGGCACTGGCTATACCTAAACAGAGCGGTAGAGCGACTAAAAAAACAACTAAACCTGAGAGCAAATCATTTGTATAAAACTTTCTTCTGGGAACCAATTCCTGTTGCATAAATATTCTCGGCAAATTTATAAGTTTGATATGCATCTGGATACAGCCTGTTTCATGCTGTACACCAAACTTGCCTAAGTTAGATGAGAATGTGTCCGTAAACTTTAATATAGACCAAATGACAACAGATTATGAAAGAAACTCTATATCAGCTTTACAAATGATAAATTTTTCTGAATACTAAAGAAATTCTTAAATATTTATTCGAACAATTTGGTTAAATTATAAGTATTTTAATACGTTAATTTTAATTTGATTTTTAGGTTTTTGGCTAAAAAGTGCTGATGAAGTCTGTAAACTTATGGCTTGAGCAATAAGAAATGGTGATGTATTTGTTTTTTAATAGGTAAGTTTTACTTGCGAGCCGTGAGATCTTTTTCCAAAAAATTATTCAGATGTAAAACTTATATTGTTTTTATATTGGGTTTTGTAGGGTTTATGAAATATTTTAGAAAATATGTTTTTTCACGTGAATTTAGTTGTTTATTTGAGTGAGTAAAAATGAGTATTATGGTGTTTTAACTACACAATGCTTGTAGAGATATTTACTTTATCTACTCATCTGTTGGTGCTATATCATGTGAAAAAACATGTTATATTTCATTTGTATTTCAGATAGCTTTAACTAAAAGGGTCTATTGAGTACAACTCGCTTAGTAGAGTGCAGGAGCTGATACAATTTCATTAAAAAAATACTTTTTACCTTCACGACTATTTTTAATTTTATTTGCAATATTGATTTTGAACACTTTTGGCTTTTTGGTAATGTCAAAAAATATAAATGGATGGATTACTAGATGGATAATTATTTAAGGGACTAAATTGAAGACGACATTCGTTTTTTAAAGCTAATCAAGCATATTAACAAGTCAGATATTTATAAATTATAAGTATTTTTAATCGCTTAGTGTTTATTGATGTGATTCTGAAATTGTGTATAAAACAATGCGGATACTTGATCAATAAATATTTGTAATGAGGGTATTTATGGTCGTTTTATCCTATTTAAAAAACCAAAACAAACATTTCAACGCCGTAAAAAACCAACAAATAACGATTGCAGCTAAAGCAAACATTATTATCTGTATCGCATTTTGCCTATTTTGGACAATATATTTTAGCTTTGCTGAGATGTGGTTCATTGTTTGTATTGATATTTTTTTTACAACAATGTCGATCTTCAGTTTATTTTTGATTTATATACATCGGGTTTCAGCTGGCATATTGGTTTCACAAATTGTGCTCTTTGTTTTTCCTGTGGTTTTTTGCTTAATATTTGATGTCGCTACAATAGATCACCCCAGAGTTGCGCATTTATTTCTTCCAGCAGGAGCCATATTGGGATATTTGAATTATCGAAGAGATCCCAATGCGTTACAACTAATTTTAATTATCTTATCCATTGCCGCTTTTATCTTTTTTAGCGGGAGTGCGTTTACTTTAGATGGAGCAATACCTTTAGCTGAAAGTATTCGGGCTTATGGTGGTTGGATTGCAATATCTGTTGCCACTTTAATGATTTGTATCTCAATTTTTGTGATGCAATTGGAATTGCAGATAGAAAATAAGCTGGTGCAGGATCTCCGCTTGGCACTTTCAAAACAGCAGTTTGAACTTTTTTATCAACCTCAAGTAAATTCTTGTGAAAAAATTATAGGCGCTGAAATTTTGTTACGCTGGCGTCACCCGACACTTGGTTATATCCCAGCAAAAGATTTTATTCCTGTAGCGGAAACTTTGGAATTAATGCCTAAAATTGGAGATTGGATACTGATTCAAGCAAGCAAGGTATTACAAGACTGGCGTAAAAATGAATCTACAAAAGATCTTACACTTTCAGTCAATATAAGTGCTGATCATTTTATGCAAGAGAATTTTGAGCAAATCGTGACCTCTATGGTGGAGAGAAATGCAGTGCTTCCATCCCAACTCATATTAGAAATAACTGAAAGGGTTGCGTTAAATAATATTGAAAGTGTTATAGAAAAAATGGGCTTTCTGGATAAAAATGGCATTCAGCTTGCTTTAGATGATTTTGGCACAGGTTATTCATCATTAAGCTATTTGCAGAAAATGCCGATTAGCCAAATCAAAATTGATCAGAGTTTTGTGCAAGCGGCTTTAGATGATGAACGGTGTAATAAATTGGTATATGGGATTGTTAAAATAGGCCTTGATTTAAATCTGCGTGTTTTAGCAGAGGGGATTGAGACCGCTGAGCAATTTAATCGCTTTCAAGAAAATGGTTGCACTGAATTTCAAGGCTACCTTTGGGGATGTCCAATGCCTTTAACGGATTTTATGAACAAAGTAGCTGAGCAAAATCATTAAAATTTGGGATAAAAAATCCACTCAAGATAAACCATAAAAAATATTCAACTCCATAAAATAATTCAAAAACAGAGCCTTACTAAACTAGCTTACAATTTTAACCACAAGCATGTCGTAAAATGCTAAGTCAGTGTCGTCTTATGTAAAGTGAGCTGCATCTGCTGTGTTGTAGTTTTAATCATGATTTTTAAATATTGATAAAAATACGGCATGGATAGGCAAATGGCATTGAATAAAGCAATACGGTTTTATGAAACAGGAACACCAGATGTTTTGCAATATGAAGACATCGATGTTGGTGAACCAGCAGCAGGGCAAGTGCGCCTGCGTCATGTGGCAGTTGGATTAAATTATGCTGACACTTATTTTCGCGACGGCACATATAAAATTCCACTACCAAACGGTATGGGCGTAGAAGCGTCTGGTGTAGTCGAAGCCGTGGGTGAGGGTATAGATCACATTCAAGTGGGTGATCGAGTCACTTATACCGGCTTTTTAAATACTTTAGGTGCTTATAGCACGGCACGTTTAATCTCAGCTGATGTATTAATCAAACTACCTGAAGAAATTTCTTGTGAAACAGCCGCAGCAATGACCATGCGGGGATTAACCTCGGCTTATTTAATGCGTCGTATTTATGACTTTAAAAAAGGGGACACCATTTTATTACATGCCGCCGCTGGTGGTGTGGGCTTGATTGTTTCTCAATGGGCAAAGTTACTCGGTTTAACTGTGATTGGTACAACCTCTTCAGAAGAAAAAGCGCAAATTGCCCGTGCACATGGCTGTGACCACGTCATTAATTATAGCTATGAAAATGTTGCAGAACGAGTACGAGAATTAACCGATGGGGTCGGTGTGAATGTGGTCTTTGATAGTGTCGGTAAAGATACGTTTATGGCATCGCTTGATTCATTAAAACGCCGTGGCTTATTGGTTTGTGTAGGGACTGCTTCTGGTGCCATTCCAGAATTTAATCCCGTCTTGTTGGCAATGAAAGGCTCTCTTTATATGACCCGCCCAGCACTGGCAGATTTCATTGCTGATCCTATAGAAAAACAAGAACTTGCCAATGAGTTATTTGACCACGTCCGACATGGACGCATCAAAATTGAAATCAATCAACGCTATGAACTCAAGGATGCAGTTCAAGCTCACCGTGATCTAGAAGCACGTAAAACCACAGGATCATCAATTTTTGTCATTTGAAGGGATGTCTTATGCAAGTTGAACAATTAAGTTGCAATATCGGTGCAGAATTATTGGGCGTCAATCTGGCAGATGCCATTGATGATGATGAGCTATTTACTGAAATTCGTCAGAATTTGTTAAAGCATCGGGTTTTATTTTTAAGAGATCAAAACCTAAGCCGGGCTGAACATGTGGCATTTGCTGAGCGCTTTGGACAACTAGAAAGCCATCCTGCTGTTGGAAGTCATCCAGAGCATCCAGGGCTGGTACAAATTTATAAAAGCCCAGAGAGCCCAATTGATCGTTATGAAAATGCTTGGCACAGCGATGCAAGCTGGCGCAAAGTTCCGCCAATGGGTTGTGTACTACGCTGTATTGAATGTCCGACAGTGGGTGGAGATACCATGTGGACCAATATGGTGATGGCCTATGAAAATCTACCCGTAGAAATCAAAACAAAAATTGCAAATTTACGTGCCTATCACAGTATTGAAGCTAGTTTTGGCGCAATGATGCCGATTGAAAAACGTTTGGCATTAAAAGAACAGTTCCCCGATGCAGAACATCCTGTGGTACGTACGCATCCTGAGACAGGTGAGAAGATTCTTTATGTCAACGCCTTTACCACTCATTTTAGTAATTACCATACCAAAGAACATGTCCGTTTTGGACAAGATGCCAACCCCGGTGCAACCGATTTACTGCGTTATTTAATTACCCAAGCTTATATTCCTGAGTACCAAGTTCGTTGGAGTTGGAAACCGAATAGTATCGCAATTTGGGACAACCGCAGTACACAACATTATGCCGTAATGGACTATCCACCATGTCATCGAAAAATGGAACGGGCAGGCATTATTGGTGATGCAACTTATTAAGCGTAGCAGTTAACGATTTTATCTAAACCCTAATTTTAAAATACATATGGAGATGTTTATGCAATTCTTTGATGACTCATTGCACCCTGAAAACATGGACAAAGTGGTGATTACGGTAGCGCCTTATGGGCCTGAATGGATGCCTGAGGATTTTCCTGAAGATATTCCGGTGACCATGCAAGAACAAATTCAAAAAGCGGTAGAGTGCTATGAAGCAGGTGCTTCAGTCCTCCATTTGCATGTTCGAGAGCTGGATGGGAAAGGTTCGAAACGTCTGTCTAAGTTTAATGAACTCATTGCTGGTGTGCGCGAAGCGGTGCCTGATATGATCATTCAAGTGGGTGGATCAATTTCTTTTGCCCCAGAAAGTGAAGGTGAAGCTGCAATTTGGTTAAGCGATGATACGCGTCATATGTTGGCCGAATTAATGCCAAAACCAGACCAAGTAACCGTGGCGATCAATACCACTCAAATGAATATTATGGAGTTGCTCTATCCTGAATATTTAGAAGGCACTTCTTTGGCACATCCAGCAATTCAGGCAGCTTATGCAGAAATGACAGTACCCGCAGGTCCAGCTTGGGTTGCAGAGCATTTAAAGCGTTTAACTGAAAATGGCATTCAACCACATTTCCAATTAACTGGGATGCATGGTTTAGAAACGCTGGAACGTATGGTGCGTAAAGGGCTGTATAAAGGTCCGTTGAATCTAACCTGGATTGGAATTGGTGGTGGTTTTGATGGACCAAATCCTTTTAATTTCTTTAACTTTATTCATCGCGTACCTGATGGTTGTACTTTAACTTCAGAGTCTTTACTTAAAAATGTTTTGCCGTTTAACACCATGTCAATGGCGATGGGCTTACATGCACGTGTCGGAAATGAAGACACCATTATCGATCATCAAGGTCAGCGTTTTTCTTCTGTACAGCAGATTCAACAGACCGTGCGTATTGCCCATGAATTAGGTCGTGAAGTCGCATCAGGTAAAGAAGCACGTGAAATTTATCGTATTGGCGTGCAATACGACACGATTGAAGAAACTTTGTTGGAAAATGGTATGGCGCCCAATCGTAAAGCAGGTCAAAAGGGTGTTCCACAGCGTAAATAATGATTTGAGCCAAAAGGATTTTTGATTCAAACAGTGAGAAAAAGATGATTACGTTACTGTGAAGTCGCGTAGTCATCAAAAAAATGAATGAGAAATTATAAAAACACAAGGAGAACGTATGGATGCGCATCAATATTCAAGTCCTGCGGACGGTGTAGATACTTCGGTTGGCATTCCACGTAAATATGCATGGTTGGTTTTTGCACTGACATTTGGTTTGTTGATTTCTGACTATATGTCACGGCAAGTCTTAAATGCAGTATTCCCACTGATCAAAAGTGAATGGGCTTTGACAGACAGCCAACTTGGATTATTAAGTGGGATTGTGGCCTTGATGGTGGGTTTATTAACCTTACCTTTGTCGATCTTGGCAGATCGTTTTGGCAAAGTAAAAAGCTTAACTTTGATGGCTGTGTTGTGGAGTATGGCAACCTTAGGCTGTGCAGTTGCTGAAAGTTATCAACATATGTTTATTGCCCGATTTATGGTGGGTGTTGGCGAAGCTGCCTATGGCAGTGTCGGGATTGCTGTTGTTGTATCGGTTTTTCCTCGTGATATGCGTGCAACTTTAGCAAGTGCTTTTATGGCAGGTGGTGTGTTTGGCTCATTCTTAGGCATGGCTTTAGGCGGTGTAATGGCTGAACATTTTGGCTGGCGTTGGGCATTTGGTGGAATGGCCGTCTTTGGGCTGATTCTGGCATTTTTATATCCTATTGTGGTTAAAGAAAACAAGATAGGAACCGTTCAAGACAAAATTAAGACCCAACAGAAACAGGATAAGTCGAGATGTCCTTTACGATCGATTTATTCAAGTCGGTCTGTGATCGCCACTTATATTGGCAGTGGCTTGCAATTGTTTGTGGGTGGCACGGTCATCGTTTGGCTTCCCAGTTATCTCAATCGATATTACGGATTGGGTACAGATAAAGCGGGGTTGGTCGCTGCAATGGTGGTACTCAGTAGTGCAGTTGGCACGATTTTATGTGGGATGTTATGTGATCGTTTAGGACGAGATCGACCAGACCGAAAAGTCAGTTTAGCGATTGCATTTTGTTTGATCGGTTGTGTGTTGCTATCCATCGCTTTTGCCATGTCTGTCGGGAATGCTCAATTGATCATGATTTGTATTGGGATGTTTATTGCATTGGGTACCAATGGACCATCCAGCGCAATGGTTGCCAACCTGACACATCATTCTGTACATAGCACAGCATTTGCAACATTAACTTTGGCAAATAATTTTCTCGGCTTGGCTTTAGGACCTTTAATGATTGGAAAGCTATCTGACGTGATTGGTTTACACCATGCTTTTCAATTGATGCCTCTGATGAGCATTGTGGCTGCTGCCGTATTCTTCTATGCAAAACGCCATTATGCCCATGATATTAAAAAATTTAATGCACAAGCAGCACGACAAGGTCAAACAGTACAAGCACAGTCATGCAATATGGGTAATCAGTAATGACGCGTAAAATGAATATTGAAGTTTTTTTTGATTTTATCTGCCCTTGGTGTTTGATTGGAAAACGTCATTTACAGACTGCGATTCAAAAATTAAAACAAAGTGATCCAGATGTTGTGGTCAATATCCAGTGGCGTGGTGTACAGCTTTTACCCCATATTCCGCTGGTGGGTGTTCCTTTTGATGCCTTTTATTTACAACGATTAGGCAGTTCAACAGCCGTTCGAATGCGCCAAACTCAAGTTCGTCAAGCCGCGAAGGCGGTCAATGTCGATATTGATTTTGATCGAATTCGCCGTATGCCAAACACAGCTATGGCACATCATATTTTTGCAAATATTTCAAAAGTATATCATTCAGATCAAAGTGAGCGATTTTTAGATGCGCTATTCACAGCCTATTTTCATCATTCGGAAAATATAGGCGAGTTCGCAACATTGCAGAAAATAGCCATGTATTGCGGTTTTGCGGATGAGGTGGTTGAAGGTATTTTAGCAAAACCATTCGTTCCTTTTATCTCAGCAGATACAGGGGGTAAAGGGGTACCGTATTTTGTTTTTGCTGGAAGTTTTGCAATGGCTGGGGCACAACCTGCAAGTGCACTTTATCAAGCAATGCTGGATACCCTTCAAGTACAAGGACAAATGGTATGAGCTTGCGTTTTCAAGTTCCTCAAGAAAAAATCCCAACTTTAGGCAATCGATCCTTTTTGATGATCGGTGACCGATCCCTAATTTTATTTAATATTGCCGAACAATTTTATGCGATTAATGACAGTTGCCCACATCAGGGTGCTTCATTACTCAATGGGAAATTAGAAGGCAAGGTAATTCAATGTTGTGCACATGGTTTACGTTTTAACTTGGCAAATGGTTATTTACTCAATTCTACACAGCTACAAGTTCAATCATACCCAGTAGAAGTGATTGGCGAAAATGTTTTTATTGGTTTGGATTGTGGAGTGGCGCTAGATGAGTAAATTAGATTCTATGGCTTGGCAGCCACGGCTAAGTGCGCTTATGCCCGGATTTATTGTTAGTACTGTGGTTGCCGCTGCGGCCTGTTTTTTATCTGAGCATTATGGTGCGCCAGTGATGTTATTCGCTTTATTGCTCGGGATGGGTGTGAACTTTCTTGCAACAGAAGGCAAGTGTAAAGCGGGTATCGAATTTACTGCACGAGAAGTATTGCGTTTTGGGATCGCCTTACTCGGAATGCGAATTACCCTTGAGCAAATGACTGCGCTAGGTTGGCAGCCCATTGTTTTGGTTATTTCATTGGTCGTCATTACCATTCTTGCTTCAGTCATCGCAGCAAAAGTGCTCGGGTTTAATAAGTTTTTCGGTATGCTGACTGGTGGCGCGACAGCGATCTGTGGGGCTTCCGCAGCATTGGCCTTGTCTGCAGCATTACCCAGTCATCCACAAAAAGAAAAAGCAACCTTATTCACCGTCATTGGAGTATCTGCACTTTCAACTTTAGCAATGATTGTTTATCCCATGATTGCGCGATGGTTGGAATTGACCCCACAACATGCAGGGATTTTTTTAGGTGCAACCATCCATGATGTCGCCCAAGTGGTGGGGGCAGGTTATAGCATGTCTACAGAAACAGGCGATACTGCAACAGTGGTGAAATTGATGCGAGTTGCCATGCTTCTACCTGTCATCATCTGTGCAGCCATGATTACCCGTATGCAAGGCGTACCCTCTACGGGCAAAAGACCGCCATTATTGCCTTGGTTTGCAGTAGGATTTTTAATTCTTGCCTGTATAAATAGTACTGGATGGGTCCCTACAGTTGTTCAAACTGGAACGAATGAATTATCTCGTTGGTGTTTGATTATTTCGATTAGTGCGCTAGGAATGAAAACACAATTAAAAGAGTTAGCAACGGTGGGTATTAAACCGATTCTGCTGATGATTGGAGAAAGCGTTTTTCTGGTATTGTTGGTGCTCAGCCTGATGCATTGGTTATTTTAGTCGAGCTTTGATTTAACAAAAGTTTTGCAAGGTACAACCTTAAAGTTGATCTCCGCAAAACTTTTGTTTTAAGTGGCTTTTCTTATTCTTGTTTTGAAGTTAATACCAAGTTAGTTGTACCTTGATTGAATTTATATCGTATGTTCTTCAATGATCTCAGCCTTATTGTGGGTACGCCAAGCATTGGGTGTTATACCAAATTGACCGATAAACCATCGCGTAAAAGAGCTCGGCATAGAGTAACCGAGAATATCTGAAACTTGTGCCAGTGAATAATTGATATTTCTTAAATAGCGAAATACCAAATTTCTACGGACATCATTCATTAATTCACTAAAATTTGTATGTGCAGCTTCTAGACGCCGTTGTAGCGTTCTGACATTGACTTCATGGGTCTGCGCGACTTGATCAATTGTGGCACGTCCCATCGGTAAAAGCAGATAGATACTTTTACGGATATCAAAAATAAGTGATGACTCATTGTCTTTTTGTAAGATGTCAATATCGAGATAGCGCTGTGCATGGTTTGCCATTGCTGTATTTGCTTGAGGATTAATTTTATCAAGTTCTGATGATGAGCAAACAATACCATTAAACTCGCTACCAAATTCAAGTGAACTTCCAAAGACACGTTGATGCACTGTTAAGTCTTTTGGTGCATCATGGGTAAAATGAATACTTAATGGATGCCATTTTTGAGCTAATAATGCAGCACAAAAACGATGGGTAATCCCCAAAGCCAATTCAATCGCTTGACGACTATACTTTGCTGAAGCAGAAATCACTTCCACCCGAATAATCACGGTTTTTCCAACTTCCTCGATATATATTTCAAGTGCGTTATTGATGATATTTCGGTATCTTACAATTGTTTTTAAGGCATCACGTAACGTCTGTTGATAGCTTAATAATAGGCTTAGCTCACCAAAATCAGCAATTTGACGTTGTTCGGCCATATGTAGACCAAACACTTCACAACCACTGATTTGAGCAGAATGCTCTAATAGTGTCATGACTTTGTCGACGGAAATGCGTTGTTTTGAATCATTTAATTGAGCAGAATAAATTCCAGCGTCAGATAATAAATGGTATGGATTAAGGTCTAATTGTCGGCTTACATCCAGATAATTCTTGAGTACCGCTGTATGTGCAAGAGGAACCAATTTACACTCTCCTTGTCTTTTCATTAACCGTCCTGGTCAATACATCATTGTTTGAAGACTTTGCCAATACGCATTTATAAAAGTTTTTGCGTATGTCTAATCTCAATAATTTTATCAAAACTTCTTAAATTTTATCAAAACTTCTTAAAAAGTATCTCAATTCATTACACCTTGAGACCATAAAAATAGAGTATCAAATTTGTTTAACAAAGAGGAGTGTTTTAAAAGGACTGCACTTTATGGAGTAAAGAACAGCCTTTTAAAACGTATTAATGTGCGACACAATTTAGGGATATTGCTTACACATTAATTCTTTTAGATGGGGCATTGCGACTCATATCGGATTGTAGATATTCAGTACACAATATTTTTAAAATTAAATGGTTGGTAGATATAGGGCTACAATCAATCCATTTAATTAAAAACGATAGCCTACCCCAAGATATGTGACCAAAGGATCCAAATCAATTTTTGTCGTGGACTTGATCAATTGGGTACCTGTCGATGTATCTGTGACAGTCACAGTTGCTACATTATTAAAGTTTGGCATATAACTTAAAGATCCAGTGGTAAACCAACGATCGGTTAAATCAAAGGTAAAACCTGCTGTGAGTACTGGTGCAAAGGCATCACTGGTTTTAACTTTAACTTTTGGTGTCGCTGTTGAACTGCCTTGACCACCGTGCAATGCTTCACCCGCTCGATCATTGAGGATATTATCAATCATATAACCTGCTTGAATAAGGTCTTGTTCTACACCGCCATTAAGCTTTAACTTATTAAAATGACCATATACAACACCCGCGCCAACAAAAGGTCGGAACTTAGTTTGTCCTAAAGCGCCAAAATGATATTTAACTGTTGCTGCAGGCGTCCATGCAGTCACTTCTGCAACTTTGCCATGTGCACCAAGATCGGTAATTAAGGTATCTTTTAGCAGTTTTAAACCATTTAAATAGGTCGGTGGTGTACCTTTTCCGGGGATATTGGCAGTGGAGAGTGCCGAAGCTCTAATTTCTCCAACGCCATCAATATCAATTTTTGGTGGGATACCACCGACTAATTCAAGAGATACATGATCATTTACAAAGTAGCTTAGAGTTAAACCCAATGTATCGGTATCCGCGACTTCCATCCCACCTTGAGCGGTATAATCAGAAATACCTGTGATATCCGATCTAGCTCCGGTGGTTAGACTTGCTGGAACTTTATAATTGGGGTCTGCTTTACCATTTTTGATAAAAGTATTTAATAAAAGCCCACCCATTCCCTTAATTTCAGATGCATTGGTTTCGTAGTTGGCAATATCACTTCCCCATAATGATGATCCAACGCCATAGCTGCCACCTTCTACAACACTGGTTGTTACATGTGTTGAGTTGGCTTTGCCTTGAGGCATGACATGCATCCAGCCTGCACTGACAGCCCAGCGTTTAGAGGCAGTAGAATCCGCATAACATAAATGAGTTGTTAATAGACATGCCAATGGCACAGCTATTCTACAAATTTGATTCATTTTAATTCCCTTGTAGTTCACTTTTTTTATGGTTTCAGCGGATCCTTTCTGAAACACGGCCCCATTATTAAAGTTGGCATTGGTTAAAGCAATCTCACCCATTTCATCAATAATATTCAAAATTTTAATGGAAAAATCAGTTAAATTTAAAATAAAACAATAAAATCAATTTCTTATGTTCTTTTTGATGCATGCTCGAATGCTGTATTGGAGCGGTCATTTGTCATCAAATGAAAAGAGGTTGTCATCAAATGTACATCACCAAAATCAACTAAACCGTATTGTGAATAAGCAATTTATAGAATTCATCTTCATTCATTCACTTAAAATTAAAGGTAGATCAATGGAAAAAATACAGACAAAGGCAACCGTTTTAATTGTTCCTGGTTTACGTGACCATGTTGCTGAACATTGGCAAACCTTATTGGAGCAAAGGCTGGTCAAGGTACGATCTGTCCCTGCATTAGAAACAGACAAACTCAACTGCATAAAAAGAGTTAAAGCGATCCAAGCACAATTTGAAGAAATTGATGGTCCTGTGATTTTAGTTGCACATAGTGCAGGGGTATTAATGACCGTTCACTGGGCAGCTCTGTATCAACACAATATTCAAGGGGCTTTGTTGGTGACACCACCCGATTTATCGGCCAAATGGCCTGAAAACTATCCAAGTTCTGTAATGCTAAAACAGCAAGGATGGGATCCTTTACCTGACAATATTTTGCCTTTTCCAAGCATTGTGGTCGCAAGTACAAATGACCATTTAGCCAGTTATGAGGCTGTTAGGACTATGGCAAAAACATGGGGCAGTCAATTGCTGAGTTTAGGTGAAGTGGGGCATCTTAATCCTGCTGCTGGATTTGGGTATTGGGCACAAGCTGAACAATTTATTCAACAATTAGACCAAGTGGATGATTCGATATGTATCGCTTAGTGCTTAGACTTTATATAGCGGAATTTATTGAGAAGTGGCTTGGTTCAATTTACAAGCCGTTTTAAGACAGCATTGCTCATTGGTTAGCAGTATTCATAACAGATTAAACAATTAAAAAATCATGCATATTTCAAAATAGTCAATATGGCTATTTATGGAGTTAAATCGAATTAAATCATATCGATATGGAGATCGAATGATGCAAAATGTGATATGTAGCAATAACGCGAAACACACGATTATTTTTACTCAAAAGCTGGGTGTCTGTTTAGTGCTGAGCTTAAGTATTTCAAAAGTCTCCGCAACAAGTGTTGAGATCAATGAGGATTGGAAATTTGAAACCAGTACCATGCTCAGCCTAGGTGCAAATTGGAGTACTCAAGATGCTTCAAATCAGTTGGTGTATAAACCTGATGCAAATCATATCGGAAAGAACGGTTTAAGCGTTGATGTGAATGGCGACGACGGGCATGTGAACTTTAGTCAAAACGATAATATTTCCCAAATTATAAAAGGGTTGACTGAGTTTCGTTTAAAAGGGCAACAACAGGGTGCAGTACTCAGCACTAAATATTGGTATGACCATGCTTATGAAACTGGTCGTGGAGATTTAAAAGCCTTTGATGATTCTGCGTGGCCTAGATTAGCTAAATTTAAGGGCATTGATCTTTGGGATGCCTATATCTGGAAAAATTTTGCTTTAGAAAATGGTCAAAATGCCAATCTAAAATTAGGCAAACATACTTTAAATTGGGGGAAATCGCAGTTTTTCCAAAATGGTATAAATTCAGTCAGTGCCTTGGATTATGCTGCAATCAATCGGCCGGGAGGAGAGGCAAAAGAACGAATCATTCCTATCGAAATGTTTTCATTTGAGGCTGGAATAACACCAAACCTTAAATTAGACGGTTTTTATCAGTTTAAGTTTAGACCTTCTGTGGTGGACGGGTGTGGGACTTTTTTTGCGATTTCTGATTTTGTTCCAGAAAATTGTGGCCCGATTATTTTGACCGTTACACCAGGAGATAAGTTGTCTGAAAGTGCTTTAGATGCACATACTTATATTCCACGGGCAGAAAGTCGATATGCCAAGAATAGTAGGCAATATGGTTTTGCTTTAAAGCAAACTTTACCTCGTTGGAATAATGCTGAACTTGGTGCATATTTTGCGAACTATCACAGTCGCAATGCTAATTTTGATGGTACAGCGGTAACTGCATCAGGGCCTGCATATTTTAATACAGCTCGATTTTTTTCAATTTATCCAGAAAATATTAAAATGTATGGATTAAGCCTAGCAGGAAAAGTAGGGACAACCGCTGTTTTTAGCGAATTAACCCATAAACCTAATCAACCCTTGCAATTAAATGGAACAGATATCGTCTATGCTCAAGTTTTAGACAAAGATACGCCTCTTACACCACCAGGAGTTGCGGCTGAATTTGGGCAATATTTACAAGGTTATGTAAGAACGCCTGTAACCCAATTTTCACTGGGTGCGAGTGATCGTTTAAACAATATATTGGCTGCAAATGCATTGAATTGGGCGGCAGAGTTTGCAGTGAATCATATTGCAGATATTGGTAATCATCGTTTTGGACGGGTCGGTGCATTTGGTCGGAGTGAGCTTTCTTCTGGAGCCTATAATCCTGAAACAGGTGAATACAAATGTACGCCTTATGGCACCGCACATCTTGCAAATGATATGATTGATCGTATGAATGAGCGCTTTTGTAATCGTGATGGTTTTTTTACGCAATGGTCATATGGCTATCGTTTACGAGGGGCTTTAAGTTATCAAGATATTTTACCTGCGACTGTGATCACACCAAGTGTAATCTTTCGCCATGATATAGCTGGATTTAGCCAAAACTTTCAAGAAGGTCAAATGAGTATTGCAGCCACTATTTCAGTGAGTTATCAGCAAAAGTATACAGCTGAACTTGCATATACCAATTTTTTTGGTTCGAATGATTTTAGTAACCTCGATGACCGAGATTTTGCTTCGCTGGTATTAAAAGCTAATTTTTAACATTCAGAAATTGGATGCCATGTTTATTGGAACGTTTGGCATCCAACATAAAACGCATCTTTTTAATAATAAATATTTAATTCATTTATACAGAAAATGCTTATACAGCTTTGGCAAAAACAGACTTTTCTGTTGTTCATGGTATTTAATTATTCAATCTTATCGATATTGATGTTATTGGAACTGCTAAGGATATTGAAGGGCATAGGCTTTATTATCACTATAAATATGACCTGTTCAATTGATCAAAAATTGCATTTGTTGTTTAATGATAAATTACATGAAATATGTATTAAATTATAATATTTGCATTTTATTTAAAAGTTGGTTTTTAAAAATTATGTAAATTTAAGTATTTATTTTTTAGAGTGTTTTTCTGTGAATTATGTATTTAATTGTGAATAAAAAAGGTGTGGAAGTTTGCAAAATAGAATAAGCAATGATAAAAAAAGTACATTATCTGAATAACGTAAATGTTTGCTACAGATAGATTGAATGATAGAAATATGAATGTTGGATATAAATAAATAATGAAAGTTTATGAAATGGTGTTTCATAAAGGCATAGACGAAAGCACTCATTTTTTTTATAGTGAAAATAGCTATGCTTCACGTCAGCATTTTATCGAATTAATACGTTTAGATATTGACGCTGAATTGAGTAATTTTAAGATGACATGCTTAAGTGATGATCAGTACGATTTAAAAGCATTGTTTGAAGAAGTTCATAAAGAAAGCCATTTGCATGTAGATAAAATGGAAGCTGAATTTATTCGTGATGCAATTGCTACATTTGACCCATGCATTTGTTTAAGAGTTAAAGAACGAGATGTTCTTAAACCGAGTGGAAATACTTTTCATATTTAGTCATGATCCAAACTGTATACAGAAATTCACGATTTTCGGTCGACATGTTAAAGTGTCATATCGTATCCCATTCTTCACCCCAGAACGAATGGGATTTTTTTTATTTTTGATGAGTAGATAAAATAACCGCTAAGTGTTAACTTTTATTGATTAAATCATATTCTTAATAATGTCCCCGCCACTAATTTACAACCTAATTATCGTGATTAATCTAGCAATACAAAGCCATTGTGAGCAATGATTGTAAAAGATTAATTTGGGGTATTGATCATGGTTACGTTGTTATCACGAGTTTATTTAAAATTAGAGTTTATGAATTAATCATC
Source organism: Acinetobacter sp. CE-15 (assembly GCF_051059255.1). Taxonomy (NCBI): domain Bacteria; kingdom Pseudomonadati; phylum Pseudomonadota; class Gammaproteobacteria; order Moraxellales; family Moraxellaceae; genus Acinetobacter; species Acinetobacter sp. CE-15. The sequence goes on from NZ_CP192737.1 coordinate 1,572,109, forward strand.
ATATCTTAGATTAATTGATTGAAATGAGATCTATAAAAAATTATGAAGCTAATAATTAAATATAAAAGGCGATTCTAAAATTTTTTAGGAAAAAATTTAAAATATAGATGAGCCGATAAAGCATTTTTAATAATAAGTTTTAATCTTATAAAGAATAAAAAATATTTAAGTTTATCTTTGTCATATTGAGTTTGGTTTAATCTGTGGAACATAAAATTTATCAAGTAAAATTTTGAAATATAGGGTTTAATTTTGCTTTTATGAGGCTTGATCAAGATAAAATACGATATTGCCCAAGCGAAATTTTAAGTCCTTAGATTGGCATATTTAGCTTGATGTTATTTAAATGAAAATTAAGTTGATTCCACTTTTTACTTTGTTAAATTATCAAGTGAAATGTATTTTTTGGTGTTTTAAATATAATAATAATTTAATTCTACAATTCCAATAAAAGTTTGAATTAATACAAATGGTTAAGTTTGTTTTGTGCTGCTTATTAGTTGATTTATTGAACACTTATTCATCACATGTGATTATGTAAATACTTTCACACTTCTTGTGTAAAAGTTTACGAATAATACAAATCATGGGAATTTATATGAATATTTTTACAAAACTAACACTAACTGCATTGTTAAGCACAGGTTATATCGCGACTACACAAGCAGCGGTGACTGGTCAAGTTGATGTCAAGCTGAATGTTTCAACGGGTTGTACTGTTGAGGGTTCTACTGTTACTGGAAATATGAACCAATTTGGTACATTAGATTTCGGTAAAACTTCTGGTCAGTGGTCAAACGTTTTGACTGGACAAGTTGCTTCTTCAGCGACAGGTGGTCATCTTGCTGTGGAATGTGACGGTGCAAACCCTGTTGACTTTACTGTTGCAATTGATGGTGGTGTACGTGCTGATCGTAGCCTTAAAAATACGACTGCTGCGGATACTGTGAATTATAACGTCTACCGTGATGCAGCACGTACTAATCCATATGTCATTAATACAGCTCAGACTTTCACTGCTGCGGCAGGTGTAGCTCAAGATGTCCCAATCTTTGGTGCAATTGCTGCAAATAGCGGCACTGCAAAAGCACAGGGTGATTATACAGACACTTTATTGGTGACTGTTAATTTCTAATCAGTATACGTAACAGTGAACAGGTTTGTTGTTGAACAGGCCTGTTTTTAGGAGGAACGTATGCACCTGTTACTTAAACAATGCGTTGGATTGCTACTTTGTAGCATTGTATCGTCACTCACCAGTGCTGGGCAGTTGGGCGCTAAGTTAAATATTCAACTTGAACTAGAGCCATCCTGCAAGATCAACAATGAGACCGTAAATAACGGAACAAATGGCTTGAATTTTGGACAGCTGGATTTCGGAGAAACCACAGCTGCATTTAATCAGGTGATAGAAACCAGCTTAAGTCAGGGTTCTACATCAGGTTTGACCATTCAATGCCCTGGCAATGCCCCAATAAAAGTTACCTTTGGTGCGGGGCAACATGACAGCAAGGTACCAGCACCTTTTGGCGCAAATTATTTTCGTGCAATCAGTAATGGCACAGATTTCCTTGCCTACAACATCTTATATGGAACTGCTCGCGAAGCGTTAAGGCCCAATCAAATCATTACTTTGACCAATAATGGTCAGCCGCAAACGCTTAATCTCATGGGGCAAACTGTTAATAATGGTCGGTCAGTCTCGCTTGGACAATATACCGACACTATTCCAATTACCATTGAATTTTAAAGAACAAAATCATGAAAAAAATAGGTTTAAGTGTTCTGCTGATTTCGATTGTTCAAAGTGGGTTTGCTGTTGATCCTGTAACTTCGGCAAGTTTTAAAGTGCAGGCGACCATTGAAAATGGGTGCAAACTCAGCAATGTCGAACAGTTACTTGATTTTGGTCGTCATCCTGTTGTGGCGCAGGGGCAGTTAAAAGGATCCGTCATCAATACTGCGCAAAGCTGGAATATCCAATGTACTGCACGGCTACCGGTAAAGGTGATGTTGAATGGTGGTGATCACTTTTCAAATAACTTTCGACGGATGAAACATGCCCAGCAGAATGAGTTTGTACCTTATCAGCTTTATCAGGACAGTAGTTTGCAAGGTGAATATGCCAGTGGCAGTACTTACTCACTGACACCAACCACTACTTTGAATACCGTATTGGGTTTTGCAGTTTACGGTGTTGCAGACTTGAATAATAACAATCAACCACGATCAGCAGGCCTTTATAAAGATACGGTCGCAATTACGATTACATGGTGATTCTATGAGCTTAAATAAAATGAAAATATGGTCGGGCAGGACTTTCTCTGCGGCCGCGATATTGATGGTCACTTCACCGGTATTCGCACAGGCCACTTTTTTAATCTGGCCAATCTATCCAAAAATTGAAGAAAACGAAAAAGCCACTGCGGTATGGCTACAAAATACTGGTAACTCTGATGCCATGGTGCAGATTCGGGTATTTAAATGGGATCAGAATAATCAGCAAGATGCTTATGTGGAACAAACCGAGGTTATTCCAAGTCCACCCGTGGCGAAGATCAAGGCAGGTGAAAAGCATATGTTGCGTTTAACCCGCTCGGCTGCTGTACCTGATGCAAAAGAACTTGCCTATCGAATTATTGTCGATGAATTACCCATCAAGGTGAATCCAGAAAATGAAAAAGAAACGTCGACAGTCAGTTTTCAAATGCGTTATTCCATTCCCTTGTTTGCCTATGGCAAAGGGCTTGGCAGTGGTTTAACTGAAGTTTCACAAAAAACCAATACGAAAAACCCTTTGGCGAAGCCGATATTAAGTTGGTGGGTCAAGAATAATGAACAGGGCAAACCTGAACTTTATATTAAAAATACTGGTTCAAAATTTTCACGACTTTCGGGAATTAAATTAACCCCGACTTCAGAGCAAATGGCTTTTGGCAAAACTGCCTTTGGTTATGTGTTGGCAAACAGCACAATGAAGTTTGATCTAGACAACAAGTTACTCAACAGCCTAAGTGGTCAAACTAGTTTGTATGGGGTTGACAGTTCAGGGGTGAAACAGGAATTGGTTGAGATTAAGAAAGAAGGAGGGGGGTAAATGGGTTATTTATCAGGGTTACATACCCCTTCTTTTCTATGCAAAAGCCTGACATTGATATTGGTTGCGAATATCCCATTGCTGAGCTGTAACGTGTATGCAAATGGTTTACCCCCGCCACCACGAGATGTTTCAGAAGTGAATAGCTTATTTAAGCTTTATCTGGACTTGGTGATCAATCAATATTCGACACGACAGGTGATCCCCGTCATTGTCAAAGGAGATCATTACTTTATTCAGCAATCAAAACTGGATGAGTTACAGATTAAGCTGCCTGCGGATGCACTGCAGCAACAGTCAGAAAAAAACCTGACCGATCTGGATGTCTTTACTTTAGGCTTTTCGGGCAAAGCTTTGGATTGGGTCAGCCTCAATCAGATCCCCGAATTAAAGTATGAGTATAATTCAGCGCAACAGTATTTTAGTCTAGATCTTCCTGCGAGCTGGATGCCGGTGCAGATACGCGGCTTGGATTCTTGGTATCAACCTGAAACAGCGCAGTCGGGTATTGGTTTATTAAATAACTATGACTTTTATACTTATCGGCCAGAGAATGGTGGCTATAGCAGCACACTCTTTACAGAACAACGCTTTTTCTCGCCTTATGGCGTACTGAGAAATTCAGGGGTTTATAGCAAGACTGATTTTAAATCTGAGAGGATTGCAAACGACTCAAATCAAGATAATGATGGCTACCGTCGCTATGACACCACTTGGCAATATGATGACCCAGTCAGGGTACTTTCATTTTTAGCGGGTGATGTAATTACGGGAAGTAAAAACGCATGGGGAAGTTCAGTGCGTTTAGGTGGATTACAGTTGCAACGTAATTTTGGTACCCGTCCAGATTTGATTACCTATCCTTTACCTCAGTTTAAAGGACAAGCGGCTTTACCGAGTACTGTAGATTTGTTGATTAATGGGCAGAAAGCCAATTCAACTGATGTGCAATCTGGTCCTTTTATTCTAAATAATGTTCCGTTTATCAATGGTAAAGGCGAGGCGGTGATTGTCACCACAGACAGTGTTGGTCGTCAGGTGGCAACCTCAGTGCCGTTTTATATTTCGAATACTTTGCTTAAACCGGGGTTATTGGATTATTCCGTGTCTATGGGACAAATCCGCGAAGACTATGGGATTAAGAACTTTGAATATGGCAAATTTGCCAGTTCAGCGGATGCGCGTTACGGGATTAACGATTGGTTCACGGCTGAAGGACGGGTTGAACTCTCCGATTCAATTCAGTTGGCTGGATTGGGTTCAGTGCTTAAGCTGAATCGGTTTGGGGTGTTAAGTGGTTCGGCAACCCAAAGCTGGGCAGATGGAGAGCTTAATCAGTTAAATAATAACTTGAACGGAAATAAAAACCTTAAGGGAAATCAATACACGCTCGGTTATAGCTATAACCAACAACGTTTTGGATTTAGTCTCAATCATACCCAACGCGATCAGGATTATTATGATCTTTCGCGCTTGCAATATACAGATTTGATTTCAGCCAACAGTCATAAAAGTTTGGTTGCCAATACTTATTTTGCCACAGAAAAGTCGGGTACTTTTGGGGTGGCCTATATCCGAACCAAGAGCCGAGACATTGAAAATAAACTGATGAACCTGTCTTGGGCACCGGTATTACCGTCCTATCTGCGTGGTGCGACAGTGTCGTTAAGTGCCAATCGGGATTTTGTGGAAAAAGAGTGGAGTGCTGCATTTCAGTTGTCGGTTCCATTCTCCAAGAGCAGATCCACAGCCAATCTAGGTTATAGCCAACAATCCAGTGGTGATTATGCTTATATCAACTATAACCGCAGTGTGCCATTGGATGGTGGCGTTGGTGTTGATTTAACTCGACGCTTTAATGAAAACAGCGATGATTTTAATCAAGCGCGCGTGAGCTACCGTAACCAATATTTTAATACCGATGTCGGCATGTCGGGTAGCCATGATTACAACTATTGGTTTGGACTTTCCGGTTCAGTGGTGTTGATGTCAGGCAATGTCTTTGCTGCCAATCGATTGGGCGAGTCGTTTGCTTTGATTGATACCAACAAAGTTGCAGATGTACCCGTACATTATGAAAACAGTTTGGTGGGGCGGAGTAACGCCAAGGGCTATGTTTTTGTACCATCGGTGACCCCATATTACGCGGCTAAATACAGTATTAACCCGATCGATTTACCTTCCAACTTTAATGCAACCCAAGTTGAAAATCGGATCGCAGCAAAACGTGGTTCAGGTGTCGTGATTGGCTTCCCAATCAAACAGTCTTATGCGGCGAATGTGTATTTAGTGCAAAGCAATGGGCAAGTGATTCCAGTGGGTGCTGTGGTACATCGTGCCGATCAAGAATCGAGTTATGTAGGGATAGACGGGATTGCTTATCTTGAAGATCTGAGTGCAGAAAATACCATTCGGGTGCAACTGCCAGATCAAAGCATATGTGAAGCAAACTTTTCGTTGGATTTAAAACAAGCGCAACAACAGATTGCTGTGATTAAGTCAGTTGTTTGTCGTGAGGTGGCTAAACCATGATTACTTTAAAAAAAATAATACCCGCAGGTCTATTATTCTCTGGATTAATATTGATTACTGCTCAGAGCTATGCGGATTGTAGCGTTAACTCAAGTGGCAATGTATCCATTGGTAAGGTTCCTTCCATTACTCTGGCAGAAAATGGAGTTCAATCTTCGCAATTCAGTGCAGGTTTATCCTGCAGTGGATTTAGTTTGGCTGCTTTAAATACAACTTATCTGAAATATCGGGTTGATCAGATGCCAGCAAACTATATCAATAGTGTAACTGGTGAACGTCTTACTGTGAATTATTTGGATACCAACAGTAATCCAATTACTGTGGGGCAAGAAAGAGATATGAGTAGCTTTACAATTATCAATTTCTTTACGGGGCCAAATGGTGCGTTACCATTTTATGCAAAAATTAATCCTGGACAAGCTGTATCGCCTGGGATCTATCGAGCTGAAACACCATTTAAAGTCAAATGGTATTATTCTGTGCCTGCTATTGCTGTAGCTGGAATAGGATTTTATTTTTCAAGCCCTGGTTTTAATCGAGGTATTTTTGGAATCGGGTTTGATTGGGGAAGTGGTAGTGATTCTTCATTAAATTTGAGTATTGAAGTTTTACCAGACTGCCGTATTGCGACCAATGATGTAAATTTTGGAACAGCAGCCTTTGCAGATGCTTTTACACCAGTGAAAACTTCTATGGGTATACGTTGTTCAGTCAAGACCCCTTATAAAGTGAGCCTGAATGATGGTCTTTATCCACAAAATGGCAATCAACGTGCGATGAAGTCAGAGACGGGTAATAACTATATGAGTTATGAAATTTATAAAAACTCAAGCACAGAACGCTGGGGAAGAAATAACGAGCAGTGGTTGAGTGATGTTGCGACTACAAATCCTGGTATTTATGATGCGAAAACTCAGCAAGGTTATGCTTTCACAACAAAAGTTCTGGAAACAAATTCACTGAGTCTGCCTGCTGGTAAATATAGTGATACTATAACTGTACAGGTTGAATTTTAAAGGCTTATCCAATATAACATCATGATTTTTTATCATGATGTTAATTATAAAAAAGAATACATATAATTAAATTATTAATTTACACTATTGAAAATACCTAAACTATATTCTTTTATTTATTTAAGTGGTTTTATATTAAATTTTAGTGAAATAAATGATTATTTTTTTGAAAAAATTTCTTACATCATATTATTTATTTTGTCGCTAATTTCTTGTATTTGTTTGTTAAATAATTTTTTTGTATTTCGTGTGCTTAAATTAATCATGCTATTTTTTTATAATGATTCTGATTTTATGTTTTTAAATCATTAATAGGTGTTTAAAACAGTAATATAATTTTCAACAGATGTTTTTTTTATTAGTATAAGATTATAATAATTTTTTTAATTATAAGAGGGTTATCTGTTGTGCGAGTCTATGCATATTTTAGAGTTGATGATTTGTCTATAGAAAACAGTAATTATGTTTCCTATATTTCAAATGCTGGTTATGAAATACCAAATAAACGAGTGATCTTTGAAGAGGTTGAAGCGGGTATATCATTAAAATATAGAAATAAATTTATTAATTTGGTGAATTATGCGATGGAAAGCGGTGATTTATTGTTAATCAATGGAATTGATTCATTAGGTGGTAACTTTAACGAAGTAGCTTCAAGTGTAAACTTGATTTTTAAAAAAAAAATTCGATTAATCTGTTTAGATTTTTCTAAAAATGAAATTGTGGGAGATCTTAAGAAATTATTTATGCATTTTTTAAAGTTATGTTCTGATTTTGAGGAGAAATCTAGTTTTTCTAAAAAGAGTATTATGAATAAAGCAAAAAAGCGTGTGGGTCGTCCTGAGATTTTAACTGATAAGCAAAAGAAAGAAGCTTTGGATAAGTTTAAAAAAGGCCATACGGTTTATTCAATTGCTAAGCATTACTCAGTTACTCGAACAGTCATTCAACGTTTAATTTTAAAATCTTCTGACGTCATTAATAGTGATGAAAAGTAAATGAGGAGTCTAAAACTTAATAAAAATCATATAAGTAGATTTTCGATTGCGCAGAAGAGATCTGATTTAAACAAAACAATTATTGTCCAATTGGTTTATGTGTTGAGACAAGTAAATCCCAAAAAAGCAAAAAATTTGATGAGTCATTATAGTATTGAAATAAAGTCGATAAATGGTTTGATCAACTATAGGGTTCAAGGGATTAAACATGAGGGAAAAATGATTATCTTTTTATATGGTTCTGATTTATATTTTTTGGATCTAGATAAGTCATTATTTGAACATGAATATTGATTTATTTGTGGTGTGATAAAGTATATGTTTATATTTGATTTGTTTGTTGCCTAAAAATAAAATTTAAGATGTTTTTTTGATGTCATGTTTGTTTGTTATTAATGTATTTTAAAGTTTATTTTAAATAAATCAATTTTAAATTAATTTTTTATAATGTGAGGGTTTGGTTTTATAAATTTTTAAATGTTATTATTGAGTTGTTGTATGTTTTTTAAATTAAAAGTTTCTTGATTTAATGATGCATAGAAGGAGGGTGGGCTATTTTATTTTGAATTTGGTGAATTGTATTTAAAGGATTAAAATATTTATTAAATTTAAAATTTTTTTATTAAAATAATATTTGTATGTGATTTAGAAAGTTACAAGCTCAATTTAAAATTTAAATGTCAAAACATTTGGGAAGTATCCAAAATAGGGTTGAATACTTCCCAACATAGTCAGAGCCGCTTTATCAATAAACAGTCTAAATTTGAACCATCTTAATTTGAATAGTCTTAATTTAAAGTCGGCATTGAAAATTGTTTGTTTTCTCGGATGTTGGCAGAAGGCCAGCGTTGAGTAATGGTTTTTCGACGTGTATAAAAACGTACACCATCTGGACCATACGCATACAAATCACCAAAGAGTGAACGTTTCCAACCACCAAAACTATGATAAGCGACAGGTACAGGCAAAGGAACATTGATACCCACCATACCTACTTTAATATGATCAGAGAAATAACGTGCTGCTTCTCCATCACGGGTATAGATGCATGTTCCATTACCATACTCGTGGTTATCAATCAGATCCATGGCTTGTTGCATGGTCTCAACCCGCATAATTTGTAAGACTGGGCCAAAAATTTCCTGTTGGTAGCTGTGCATATTCGGGGTAACTTGATCAATTAAAGTGGGCCCCACAAAAAAGCCATTTTGAAAATCGTCAACGCTTGCTTGTCTGCCATCGACAACGATTTTTGCACCTTGTTGCTCTGCACTGTCAATAAAACCAATCACTTTGGCTTTATGTTCTGCCGTAATCACAGGCCCAAAATCATTATTTTTATCAGCAAAATGTCCGAATTTTAATTTACTGATTTCATTTTGAAGTTTAGCAATGACGGTATCTGCAATTTCGTCACCGACTGCAACCGCAACAGAAAGTGCCATACACCGTTCACCAGAGGAACCAAAAGCAGCACCAAGGAGGGAGTTCACCACATTATCGACATCTGCATCGGGCATGATAATGGCGTGATTTTTTGCGCCACCTAAAGCTTGACAGCGTTTGCCCGCAGCTGTGGCCGTTTTATAAATATATTCAGCAATTGGTGTTGAGCCTACAAAACTAACCGCTTGGATACGCTGATCATTTAAAAGTGTATCTACTGCAACTTTATCGCCATTCACCAGATTAAAGACACCATCGGGAAGTCCTGCTTCTTTTAGTAATTGAGCAATATATAATGTCGAAGATGGATCACGCTCAGAAGGTTTTAAAATAAAACAGTTACCACAGACAATTGCCATTGGGAACATCCAAAGTGGCACCATCACAGGGAAGTTAAATGGGGTAATTCCTGCAACGACACCTAAAGGTTGAAATTCACTCCAAGAGTCAATATTCGGCCCGACATTTTTGGAGAATTCACCTTTTAAAAATTCGGGTGCACCGCAAGCATATTCAACATTTTCAATCCCGCGCTGTAATTCCCCAGCTGCATCATGACAAATTTTACCGTGTTCTAAACCAATTAGTTCACAGATTTTATCGGCATTTTTTTCAAGCAACTCTTTAAACTTAAACATGACTCGCGCACGTTTGATGACTGGAGTATCACGCCATGCGGGAAAGGCATTTTCTGCTGCTGCTATTGCATCAAGTACCGTTTTTTGGCTGGCAATAGCCACTTCAGAATTTGATTCACCTGTTGCTGGATTAAATACTTTTTGGCTACGACTTGCTTCCGTTGAAAGCTGTCCATTAATAAAATGTCCGATTGTATTCATTGATATCTCCTGATTTATTTTGGTTAAAAATTAACACCATAATTGCTGATAAAGTTTTACGATTTCTTGTTTGGTTGGAAGACGAGGGTTATTACTTGGTGAGCCTGAAGCAAGTGCTTGTTCTGCCATAGTATTTACAACTTCATCAAAATATTGCTTATCTGCTCCAAAAGCTTCTAAAGTTGGCACTTGAAGGGATGTATTAATGTCTTTTAATGCTTCAATTAACTTGGCATTGGCAGATTCAACAGAATCATTTTGCTGCGCAGCACCCATGGCCTTGGCACAGTCCGCATATTTTTCAGGTTCTGCGGGAATTGAATACTCAATAATCATGGGCAATAACATGGCATTTGATAAGCCATGTGGGACATGGAAAAACGCACCAATAGGGCGACTCATGCCATGAACTAAGGCAACAGATGCATTATTAAAAGCCACACCAGCCAATGTTGCACCCAGCATTAATGCTTCTCGAGCAACTTCATCATTTGGATCAAAATAGACTTTTTTAAGATTTGGTCCAATTAAGCGCATTGCCTCTAATGCTTGAGTATCACTATATAGATTGGCTTTTTTGCTGGTATAGGCTTCAATCGCATGGGTTAAAGCATCTATACCTGTATCTGCTGTGGTACGGGCAGGTAAACTTAACGTTAGTTCATAATCTACAATCGCAGCAATGGGCATAAAACCAGCACCGACACAGAGCATTTTTTCATTACTTTCATCATCAGTAATGATCGTGAATTTGGTTGCTTCAGAACCTGTGCCTGCTGTTGTTGGAACAGCAATAATTGGTAATCCCTGTTCATTGACCTGTCTAGGGAATTTATAATCTCGGATTTTTCCACCATAGCGACCTAAGATGCCAATTGCTTTTGCACTGTCAATTGGACTACCGCCACCCACAGCAATAATTGAATCATATTGATGTGCTTGAATAAACTGAACCCCAGCTTCAATTGAACTAGATGTGGGTTCTGGAATGGTTTGATCAAAAAAGTCTGCTTCAATATTTTCACTTTTAAGAATCTTTTGAATATCGGCGATATAGCCTAACTTGACCATCATTTGATCAGTGATGATCAGTGGTTTATTACAGCCTAAGCTTTTTAAAATATAAGGAATCTTCTCTCGGGCATTTTTTCCGACTTCAAGAAATCTGGGCAACAAAATCGTGTGTGACATAAGCGAACTCCATTTTAGTTTCATTCCATTTACATGCATTTTGTATTTGAAAAAGACCAAGTTGCATGCTGTAAATTGGCTTTATAATATTCGTATATTGATATGTATCGTATCAATATAAAATTATATGTAAACAGGTTTTTTATGATTTTAATTTGATTAAAATAATTTATTTATAAATAACAGTTGTTTGGTCTGTTTTTTAAAGTGAAAAAGAATTTTGTCTAGATTCATCATAAAAAATTAGTTATACATATATATCGATACATTATGTATCAATATAATTAAATAAATGGAGTTTAGAATGATAGGACTATTTGGAATAGTAGTGTCCTTGGTATTGCTGATGTATTTAGCTTACAAAGGTTTTAGTGTCATTATTTTGGCGCCTGTACTTGCACTGTTTGCGGTCATTTGGAGTGGGATGACGCATGAATTATTAGGGTTTTATTCGCAAGTATTTATGAGTGGTCTCGGTGGGTACATCATTAAATATTTTCCACTTTTTCTGTTAGGCGCTGTCTTTGGCAAACTCATGGATGACAGTGGATCAGCTCGCACAATCGCAATTTTTTTTGTTGAACGCTTAGGGCATCAGCGCGCGATGTTATCCATTGTGATTTCCTGTGCAATCTTAACCTATGGTGGTGTCTCGCTTTTTGTAGTTGGTTTTGCTGTATTTCCAATTGCTTCGGCATTATTTAAAGAACTAGGTATTCCTAAACGACTCATTCCTGCGGCAATTATGTTGGGGGCATTAACCTTTACAATGACTGCATTGCCTGGCACACCTGCGATTCAAAACGCAATTCCAATGCCATATTTTAAAACAGATCTATATGCTGCACCTGTGCTTGGCATCATTGCCTCGCTTTTTATGTTAATCACGGGGATGTGGTGGCTGAATAGAAGAGTCGAACATTCGATAAAACAAGGCGAAGGCTATGGCAATCATATTGAACAGCATAAAGAAATTTTAACCCATTCAGATCCTAGTTTACTGATTGCAATGATCCCGATTGTCTTGGTGATTTTATCGAATTTACTATTATCTAAAGTGATTTTTCCAAGTATGGATACTTCATATTTGGCCACGGCTCAATTTGGTTACACCAGTCTAAATTCTGTGATTGGTCTTTGGTCGATTATTACTGCATTGGTGATTGCATGTATTGCCATTATTGCGCTCAATTGGAAACGGATTAATGATATTCGAGACAGTATTCAAAATGGTGTTTCTTCTTCATTTTTACCTATTTTTAATACCGCCTCAGAAGTGGGATATGGGTCAGTTATTGCATCTTTGGCGGGTTTTGTCATTTTAAAAGATTTTTTAGTTGGTTTAGCACCGAGTAATCCACTGGTTTCCGAAGCAATTTTAGTCAATGTCCTGGCTGGGATCACAGGTTCTGCGTCTGGAGGGTTGAGTATCGCATTAAATACGATGGGTGAAACCTATATGAATCTGGCGCATCAATTTGGCATTTCACCTGAATTGATGCACAGAGTTGCTTCTATGGCTTCTGGATCTTTAGATTCACTTCCTCATAACGGAGCTGTGATTACCATTATTGCGCTTTGCGGTCTCACGCATAAACAGTCTTATTACGACATGTTTATGGTCGCAGTTATTTTTCCACTGCTTGCGCTAATCGGGGTGATTACGCTGGGTACTTATTTTGGATCATTTTAATGCTTGAGTTTTTTAAGCTAGCGACTTGGATATTCAAAGTCGCTAGCTTTTATTAGTTAATCGATTGAATTTTTAATATAAGTGTTTAAATCATTGGCTGCATCTCTTAATGCATCTTGATAGCTGATTAAGTCATCTAATGATTTTCGAATACTTGGCGCATGGGTGTATAAGCAAGCAATGATTTCACCATTGGGGTGGAGTATAGGCACTGAACAGGCCACCATCCCCGCGATAAACTCTTCATTATCGGTGCCTAAATTTGTCACGCCAATACGCTGAATTTCAGATTCCAGCAGATTAAGATCTGTAATGGTATTTTTGGTGTACTGGGTGATTGGAATATTTTTTAGAATATTTTTCCTTTTTTCTGCGGATAAATGACTTAAAAAAAGTTTGCCACTTGATGTACACCAGACAGGCACTGTTGAGCCCACGGGTAAATATACCTGTAATGGCCAGTTTGTCTGTATACGGTCTACATACAACATATGATTATCTTGTAAGATCGCTATACCACAGGTTTCACCAATCTTATTTGATAGTTTTTCTAAAATAGAAAACCGCTCAATTCTAAATTTTTCATTTTCCCAAACATTAAATAGTAGTTGTTTGACTCTTCGACCTACCAACAAGCCACCATGTAAATCTACTTTGACATAACCTTCTTTTTCTAATAATTGGATGAGTCGATGAATACTGGGCTTTGGAATATCAAGGGCTAAAGAGAGATCAAGTGGAGAAGGGGGATGTTTGGCTTCACCAATCGCTTCTAAAATCTCAAGTACTCGTGTGATTGATGAACCTTTATTTCGTTTTGTATCTTGTGTCATAAAATTTTCCAAAAGACCCTGCTTCATTCATACCCACTTGAGCTTATGGATATTATCATTTGAATGTTATAGATATGAAATTTTTATCTGCCATACTTTACCGTAATCATGGTTTTATCAGTATGCGAAATTTTATACCTATCATGAATGAGAAGAGAACAATCAGCAATAATCAACTATCTATCGAGCTAAAAAAATTGTGTTATTCAAGGCTTATTTGATTCAATAAGCCTTTAAAATATTAACGTGATTTATTCCAACTCAAAACTTTAAATAGTCCGAACATCACAACAATCCAGATTGGAATCAAAATGACTGATTCTTTAAAGTTTTGCACCCACATGATATATAGGATCATACTGATAAAAACTAAAACAATATAATTACTTACGGGTGAAAACAATGAGGGAAATTTTACCCTTGTCCCTTCCAACTTTTTAGCACGTTTAAATTTTAAATGGGTAAAACTAATCAGTGCCCAGTTTAAAACCAGAGCAGCAACAGCCAAATACATCAGATGACTTAATGCTTCTTCAGGCACAAAATAATTCAGTAATACACAACCAAAAATTAGGATAGAAGAGAAGATCACCGCAGTGATTGGTACACCTTGTTTGCTGACTTTTGCAAACATCTTCGGTGCATTGCCTTGTACTGCAAGCCCATACAGCATACGACTATTGGCATACATACCACTGTTATATACCGAAAGTGCGGCAGTTAGAATAATAAAATTGAGTAAATGTGCTGCCCAACCTAACCCCAGTTGGCTGAAAATCATTACAAAGGGACTTTTATCTAAACCGCCAAGATCAAGTTGATTCCATGGAATTAATGACATGATGATGGCAAGAGAAGCCACATAAAAAACCAAAATACGGAAAATCACGCGATTGACTGCTTGTGGTATGCTTTTTTCAGGGTTTTCTGCTTCGGCAGCCGTCATCCCAATCAATTCAATGCCGCCAAATGCAAACATTAAAAAGGCCAGCATATAAAATAACCCTGAAAAACCATGTGGGAAAAATCCGCCATGTTGCCAGAGGTTTGCTACAGTTGCAGTTGAATCAGCACCTGCTGTGAGCAAAAGATATAAACCAAACACAATCATCGAAATTACAGCAACAACTTTGATAATGGCTAACCAAAATTCTGATTCACCATAAAATTTAACATTGCCCAGATTAAAACCAGTCACGATGACAAAGAAAAATAAAGCGGAGACCCAAGCGGGGATATGCGGCCACCAATAATGCACATATTTAGCCACCGCTGTAAGTTCAGTCATGGCGACTAAAATATACATTACCCAGTAATTCCAGCCTGATAAAAAACCAGGAAATTTTCCCCAATATTTTTGTGAAAAATAACTGAATGAGCCTGCAACAGGTTCTTCTACAATCATTTCACCCATTTGGCGCATGATTAAAAAGGCAATCAAACCGACGATGGCATAGCCTAAAATAATTGAAGGACCAGCAGATTGGATGACTTGTGCAGAACCTAAAAATAATCCTGTACCCACAGCGCCACCCATAGCGATCAATTGGATATGACGATTTTTAAGTCCACGGTTTAATTGGGAAGATGAGCGATTCAAAATATGCTGTGCTGAATAAAAGAAGCCATTGTAATAGATTGGCTATAGATAACCTAGTTTGAAAACAATGTTGTTGAGGCAATTTTATAAGATATTGAACACTGGAATATTAGAACGCTTCCATCTATCAAAATATGATCATGTTGAGTGAATCATCTTGCTATTGAAAGAGCCTTCTCGCTTTGGGAGAAGGCTAGAATGAGGGGTATCTATACGTCTAAAAAAGACTTATAAAACAAGCTTATTCAGATTGCTCTAATGTGCGCAGTGGGTGCATGCCCTCAACCATTCCCATAAATGGTGGGTAAATTGAGTAACCAACCAAGGCTTGAAGTTCAGGTGAAATCGACCGTACCGTATCTTTGGAAAGTTCAAGCAAATAGTTTTCTTGTTGTCGGACATAGGCTTCACAGTACTGATGAGTAATCGCAAAGCGTGAGGATTTCGAATGATTTTGACCGCCACCATGCCAAGTCGTACCGAGAAAAAAGATCACCGAACCTGCAGGCATCACTGCGGGTATCGCTTCTGATCTTTGTGCAAAACGATCATCTCCCCAACGGTGACTGCCAGGAATAATTACTGTTGCACCATTGTCTTCGGTAAAATCATCAATTGCCCAGACGGTTGCAGCACCAAGTGGCTGACGAGGACGGGGGAGGCGATAAAAAGCATCATCATAATGCAGACTTTGAGCGACTTCACCTGAAAGAATATTAATAATTTGACTCTGAGAGAGTAAGAAGTTGGGTTGGAATAGCCGATCCATAAGACCAAGAATGTGAGGATGTACGGCAAGTTGATCAGTGATTCGCGTTTTTGAGAGAACGTTATAGACACGCTGGGTTTGTTGACCTTCAAATGGGTTACGTCCAGTTTGACCGAGTAAGGCAAGGCCTTCTTGCTTAATTTGCTGGCAGGTTTCTTTGCTGATCAGGTTGTTGATGATGACATAACCATCACGCATTAAGCTTTGGAAATCTCGTTGGATTTCTGGCGTATTTCGCTCAGGCCCTGGTTGTAATTGTCGATGGGTCTTTGCGTGATCTTTTTTATTATATTGACGAATATCTAATTTAGACATTGAAAGCTCCTTGATTTAACGTGCTGGGCAGAACGGAACAGTTAGTTCATATTGTTTCCTGCCTTGGTTTTTTTATTAGTATCTCCAGATCACAGTGGGCTGAGTTGTAGGGTATTGCTAGTCAGATTCCAGAGTTGTTCGAATAGTTCCTCATTTGAGGGCCTTTCTTTGGCAAGGATGGCTTGATCAATCGCCAGACGCAGACCTCCCATCAGCATTGCCACCGTTGTATTTGGATTAAGATCTGGACTGATTATCCCCAACTTCTGCCCTTGAGCAATGTTACGTGCACCAGCTTCTAATAATGCCTCCATGTGAGCGCGTTCGATATCAAGTACCTCAGGTTCACGGGCAAGTCGCCCAGCAATCAAAGGTGCCAGAGGATGATTATAGAAATAGTCAATGATTGCTTTGGTACGGGTTTTTTCGCGTTCTCTCCATTCAATATTTGTTGGAATGCTGTCACCCAAAGCAAGTGCTCTCAATGGTTCATAGAATTGATCCACAACAGCGGCAATCAGACCTGTTTTTGAGCCAAAGTGATGATAGGTGAGCCCAGCTGATGTATTTGCTCTTTTGGCTATGGCACTGATCTCCATATGTCCATTGTTTGCAATCAATTCCTGTTCTGCTGCAGTGATCAAGCGTTGGTAAGTCGCCATCTTTTTTTCGGTCATGATTTTATTCTTAGAAAAACTGAATTGAATTCAATTTAGTTTTTATTGGCGAAATTGTCAACAGTATTGCGCCAAGATCAGTTAGAGAAATGGCTTTACCATAAGCTCTAAAGTGAGCTTGAGTCTGAGCAAATGGCAGCGTTGTTAGTGAGAAATAATTGGAAAAAGCAAATATAAGAGAGTAAAAATGTGGCAGAGATTTTTAATTGATTTCTTTAAAATGAATAGTTTATTTTTGATTTAATGCTTGCTGCTTTTATTGTACGGCTTGCTTACGAAATTGAATCGGCGTTACGCCACTCCATTTTCTAAATGCGCGAGCAAAATTTGCGGGTTGAATATATCCAAGATAATTGGCGATATCTTGGATTTCCATATTGCTGTTCAGTAAAAGTTTTTCAGCCTCTTTATATTTGACTTCGTCTAACAGAAGCAGGTAAGACGAATTTATTTCGTTGAGATGTCTTCTCAATGTACGACTCGACATATGTAAACGTTCGGCGACGTTGTCTAAAGAAGGGTAGCCTTTTTGAGGAACAAGCACCAATTCTGTTTTTACACGTAAGCAAATATCTTGAATTTGTTCAGAAAAACGAATTTGTTCTGTTTCACATTGTGCCAATGCTTGTTGAAATGCCGTCGGATCTGCCATTTGTGGGGAGAGCTTGAGCAGTGACAATTTGTATCGGATTTGATTTTTATTTTGATTAAAAAGAATCAAGGGGAGTTGCTGTTGAAATTTCTGATGGTAGCGTGGTTCTGGCCAGTCGACTCTTAACTCAACTTGAGAAAAATCTTTTTCTATTAATGATCTACCTGTCTGAATAATTCCGATCATTAAACATTCATAAAAAAACCGTCTTAAAATTTCAGTTTGCTCTTTATCGTTACTGATCACAGGGTGAGTTTCTTGAATATCAATGACAGATAAATTTTCTTCCTCATAAAAATCAATTCGATAATCTTTTAAGCGCATATTAAAAAATTGCACTGCAAGCTCAATTGCATGACGCAAAGAGGGGCTACTCATTAACGCATATCCCATTGGGCCGTGAGCGGTTAAACGTAGTTTTAGGCCATACTCATATCCAAGTCCAAAGTCCTGAGCCAAGGTTAAACTTATCCAGGCTAATTTAGACCATTGTAAAGGCGTAATACGTGCATCTAGTTGGTTAAGCAGTGTTAAAGGAATTTTACTCTTTTGCAAAATATCAGGAGCGGAAAAGCCCTTTTCGACCATGATTTCTAATAATAAATGAACATAAGAAATTGGAATACTGGCTTTTGATAACCCATACGGATCTTTCATTTTGTTCTATATGTTGGCCGAAAATGATTAGCATTATGTCTTAACTCCATCTCACGCTCAAGTTTTAGCTACGTGATACTAAGATTATTCTATTGATCTGAGTATTTGCGATGAGCTTACCTCGTCCCCTTAAAAATTCACCAGTGGTGATTACTGGCGCATCTTCAGGTATTGGTGAAGAACTTGCTAAACAGTTTGCTGAACGTGGTTATCCGCTTATTTTGGTTGCACGACGTGTAGATAAGCTTGAGCTTCTCGCTACCCATTTACGTCAGAAATATCAGGTAGACGTGAGTTTACGCCCATGTGACCTCGCGAACCGTGAGGCAAGAACCCAGTTCCGTCTGGAATTGGAAAAGATGGATGTGGCTATTTTATGCAATAACGCTGGTTTTGCCACTTTTGGCCGATTACATGAGTTGGATGCTGACCGAGAGCGGGAAGAGACGGAAGTTAATGCTGTTGCGGTACAGGATCTTACTTTAGCTGTATTGCCTAAAATGATGCAACGTAAAACGGGTGCAATTTTGATTGTGGGTTCGACATCAGGCCATCAACCAACACCAGCCAATGCAACCTATGCTGCAAGTAAAGCTTTCGCGAACTCCTTTGCTGAATCTCTACATAGTGAGCTGAGTGGTACTGGTGTGACATGTACCTTATTAGCACCTGGGCCGACGATCACTGGTTTTAATGAAGTGGCGGGGATTACAAAAATTGATGGTGTAGGTGGAAGTTTTGTTTGGGTTACCGCAGAACGGGTAGCCAAAGAGGCGATACAAGGAATGAACTGCAACCGTCGTATTGTGATCCCTGGTTTTATTGCACAGGCGCAAACTCTGGGTGGACGCTATACCCCACGCGTTATTTTATTACCCATATTAAAACAAGTATTTTCGAGATTAAAAGCATGAGACAACTGATCAATGATTTACGCACCCCCATTGGTTTAGCAAACCTTGGCAATAAGCTTTACCACAATGCTCAATATTTAACGGCCGTGGTTGAGGTCAATGAAAAAGCAATGTCACGCTGGTTACCTGCTGGAATGAAATTGGTAAAACCTGCAAGAGCCGATTTGTTCTGTGCCTATTTTCCTGAAAATGTATATACAGGGGCGTATCACGAGGCGGGTTTGTTTGTACATATACAGGTGGGCAATAAAACAGGTATTTTTTGTCCATGGATGATTCTGGATGATGATCGGGCCATGATCATTGGGCGTGAATTGCTCGGTTATCCCAAAAAAATGGGAGAAATCAGTTGGGATAATGATGGTACTCGTATTCTAAGCAAAGCATCACGTCGCGGCACTGTGTTAGTTGAGATGGACGCCAAACTTGGAGAGGTTATTCATGATGCGCCGCCAGTTCTAGGCTTGCCACATCGTAATATCACAGGAGGATTAGGTTTGGGCTTACCAAGAGAAGTTCGATTTACCCCTAAAGAATATCCTGTTGAAGTTCGCCGTGTGGAAATGAGCTTAAGTTTTACAGGTACGGTGAATGATCCATTACATGACATGGGACTTGGTAAAGTGGTTGATGCTCGATTGCATCGCGTGGATTTATCTGGTGGTTTTATTCCTCCAATTCAGATTCCGCGGTTACGGACTCCTTTGTTTTTAATGCGTCAATTTAATCCACGGGTTTTATAGAGAGGGAGATGGTGATGAATATGTTTGCTAGCCCATCCTCAAGCCAAGCCATCCAATATAGACAGGTTTCTGCATCGATAGATATTTCAGTCAGAAGCATGGATTTTACTTTTCCAGATGAAATTCCTGAGTTTTGGTTTGGCAATAACCCATTACTCACCCTGTTATTGACTGCATTAACTAGTGCTTTTCCTGATGGCGAGCGGCAGTTTATTCATAGTGTGCGTCATTATCAGAATAAGATTGAAGATCCGATTCTGCTTCAGCAAGTTCGCGCTTTTATTGGGCAGGAAGCACACCATGGTAAAGAGCATGATGTATTGAATGGGGTCATGTTGAAAAAGGGCTATCCAGTCGATCGAATTTATAAACGATTTAAAAAGATGAATCGTTTGATGCAGACGCAGTTTTCTCCAGCACATCAGTTGGCATGCACAGTTTGTATGGAACACCTGACTGCGATTTTATCTGATTATTTCATCAGTACCGCACCTGAAGATCTCGCAATATTCAATGTGCATTTGAGAAAAATATGGGTATGGCATGCGATTGAGGAAACTGAACATAAAGCGGTGGCATTTGATGTTTATCAATCCTTGGTGAATCGGCCTTATTTTCTACGCCTCGTCATGCTTGAAACTACACTCTCTTTTGTTTTAGTCACAGTGCGTGGAACGATAGAGCTTTTGCGTCATTCAGGAAGACAACGAGATTTAAAAGGGCTTTATCAGGGGCTAGGGTATTTATTTGGTCGCAAAGGCTTAGTAAGGAATATCAGCAAAGCTTATCTCGATTTCTTCTCTGCCGACTTTCATCCTTGGCAGCATGATAATAGAAACATGATGTGCCTATTAAAAAATCAATATTTCAATGAGCAGTAACTGAAATAAACAACAAATTGAAGTTTACAGCGGACTCATTCAGCCAATTATTTTAGGAATTCATCTAATGGCACAACGTACCATCACAAAATCTCCGTTAGAGCGACCATTAACCTTGGCCTGCGGTATAACGATAGCAAACCGTATTGCAAAATCGGCCATGAGCGAACAATTGGCGGATCGACATGGTTCACCAACCATAGACTTACAACAACTCTATGCTGCATGGGCAAGGGGAGGGACTGGGCTATTAATCACAGGCAATGTCATGATTGATTCCCGTGCATTTGTTGAGCCACGTAATGTCGTTTTGCAAGATGAACAATTCTTGCAGGCCAATAAGCTATGGGCCCAAGCTGCACAAGCAAATGGTAGCAAGATTATTATGCAAATTAACCATCCTGGTCGCGTTGCTGTACTTCCATTATTAAAAAAGCCAATCGCGCCATCCGCAGTTGGGCTAGATCTGCCTGCAATGAATATTATTCGTATGCCTCGTGCGATGACTGAGGCAGAGATTTTGGAACAAATTAAACGTTTTGCGACCACGGCTGCATTGGCTGTGAAAGCTGGATTCGATGGTGTACAGGTTCATGCTGCACATGGTTATTTGTTATCACAATTTTTATCTCCATTGGCAAATACACGTACAGATCAATGGGGCGGGAATCCTGAAAATCGACAACGGATTTTGATTGAAACAGTGCGTGCAGTGCGTCAGGCCATCGGCAAAAATAAGATCCTAAGTGTCAAACTAAATTCTGCTGACTTTCAAAAGGGTGGATTAAGTCAGCAAGAATCTCTTCAAATTGCCTTAGCTCTAGAAGCTGAGGGTATCGATTTATTAGAGGTTTCAGGGGGCAATTATGAATCTCCTGCACAGTTGGGATATGCACCTGATCGACAGGCTCAGCGTGATGCCTATTTCCTTGATTATGCGACTGCACTTCGTGAGCAGAGCAAACTGCCATTAATGCTGACAGGCGGACTGCGTGATGTCGATTTGATGAACCGGATTGTTGCTGATGGTACTGTTGATTTAATTGGTTTGGCTCGTCCTTTTGCTTTGCAACCAGATTTAGCCAAACAACTTTTAGCTGGAAAATCACTGCTTGATCCTGCAAAAATTCCTGCTATTGGATACAAACCTGTAGATGCTTATCTGCAACTGGCTTGGCATGCTGCTCAATTTCGTCGGATTAGTAGCGGTCAGCGACCCAAGGCAATTAAGGGATTACTCCGTACATTGATCACCTTTGGCCCTCGTATGGGTTTTAACATTTTGACACAGGACTAATCGTTAGACGATTTGCGATACAAGGAGTTTTATCATGAGTGGTTTAATCAAACAAACCCATACGATTGTTCCAAGACGTCCAGTATTTGATTTTGCTGAAACTCCCAGTCATTGGATTTATGATGATCCGATGGCGACGCAAATGCTGAATTTAATTCATCCAATTACACCAGCAACAGAACGTTGGTTTTGTCAGACTTTTAGAGATGCATTACCGTTTGTTCAAGATGAACAATTAAAAGTGGCAGCCGTGGCCTTTATTAAACAAGAGGGTGCTCACAGCTATGGGCATACCTTAGGTACGCGACATATAGAAGCTTTAGGGATTGATTTAAGTCGTTATTCCGAAATGATGAACTGGATATTTAATGACATGATTGGTCCTAAACCATTCGGTTATGAGTTAAAACATCCACGCTTAAAATCAACTTGGTTGACGACCCGATTGGCTATGGTTGCAGCAGCAGAGCATCTCACGGGGGTATTGGGTCATTGGGTTTTAAATGCTGAGGGCTTACAAACTGCACCTGTAAATCTACAAATGTTAGGTCTATTACAATGGCATGGTGCTGAAGAGGTTGAACATCGTGAAGTGGCAGATGCCATGTTTAGGCACTTCAGCGATAATATTTTGTTGCGAACAGGTGCGGCTGTTTTTACCTTTCCATTATTTATTGTATTGGCTTATATTGTTGTCGAAAACTTGGTCCAACAAGACCCGCAATTACCGCATCGTTTTCGTTTTAAGGATTATTTTCGAGCAGCTCGACAAGACCGAGTCCCTAGAGCTGGTTATATGATACGTGCCTGTATACGTTATTTTAATCCCAAGCATAGCCCACTCAATGAAGGCTCAACCGAGCAAGCGTTGGCATATTTAAACAATATGCCTGAGTTTAAATGATTCTTTGCAATTCAATATCAAGATACCCATTATGTAGCAGTAAAATATCCTCATAATGGGTAATGCTTATATGACTATGATTTTTTAATTTCTGACGCATTAAGCTTTTAAATTTATGGATTTATTTTTTTCACTTGACCTGTAATCTGTTTTCTATCTATAAAATATTTAATTAATGACAATTTTGTAATAAAAATGCTTTATCGAATATTTGCCAATATCGTGTTTCTTTTTGTATAAATGTAATTGTAAATTTAAAAAACTATTATATAAAATTAATCATTAATTTTTGAAATGAGTTGAATAGTGAAAATTTATATAGGTGTGGAATAACTTTAGTATTATTTTAAACTAATTTGTTGAAATCTATTTAATGTTTGTGGCGTAGCAGCTGAATTGATTGGGTTTTTTAAATATCATGAATATTGTTTACAGAAAATTGTAATGGGAAAGAAGCTGTTTTTTGTTTGGTTGTTGGTGTTTCAATTTACATGTCAGAATGTCTGGTATGTGGTTGAATCTTTATGCCTTAATGAAATTTCGACTCAAACCCATATAAAACAAAATATTGATGGTAAAGAATCACTTATTGCCATGAGTGATGTTGAAAGAAATATTGAAAAAATAAGATATACCAATGAAATAAATCAGTTTTGTCAAAATATTTGTTTAAATGATAAATGTAATTTCATATCGAACTTTGCTGATTTAAAGATTGAACGCTATTTTGAAAATACATTTAACCCATTTTTTAATCTTCTCATTTTTAAAAGATACAGATGGTTAAATTTTTATCAATCCCTTGAATTAAATAATTTATCTCCTCCTCCTAAATTCAATTAGCTATACGGTGGTTAGCTAAAGCAGCTCCCGCCATTTTATATTTTTGTATATGCTGAGGAGTATTTAAATGTTTAGTCAAAAAAAATCTATATGTTATTTTGTGGAATCATCGTATTTAAATTTTACGTTTAAAATAAGTACTTTGTATTATTTAAAATTGATTAAGGGTCATGAGAAATTTTATTCGAGAAAATATGGTTTATTTTGTTGTGGGAGAAAATAATATGAGTATTATATTTTCCTCCAGAATAAGGACCATGGGTTCAAGAGTTATTGGTTTTGTATTGGCATTTATCATTGCTTTTAGTTTTGGTCTATGGCACGACACTTTTCCATTGATTGAGCATCTTTTATGGTTGCTCGGTTGGTTTTTAGTAGGAATTGGTGCGATGGGACGGATATGGTGCAGTATCTATATTTTAGGTCATAAAAACGCAAAGTTAGTTATGGATGGTCCATATTCCATATGCCGAAATCCACTCTATTTCTTTAGTTTTTTAGCTGCACTGGGGATTATGTTTTTAACCGAAACCTTATTCTTTCCTGTGGCTTTTAGCTTGTTGTTTTTAGTTTATTATTACTTTGTCATACGTCAAGAAGAGCGTTTTTTGAGGAAAAAATTTGATCAATTGTATTTGAATTATACTCAAACTACACCACGCTTTTGGCCGAGTTTTAAAAACTATTCTGAACCGCAATATTGCCAAGTGTCATCCAAACATTTTAGGTTGTTCTTAACTCAGGTGATCTGGTTTTTCTGGGTTGCTGCATTTGTACAACTGTTTGAAGAGCTTAGATTGTTAGGGGTTTTTCCTATTTATTTTAATATATTTTAGTCCGCTTTTATTAACTTGAATTGAGGCTTAGAGTATCTAGTAAAAGTCATATTATTGGGTACTCTAAAAGGATTTAATTTTAAGACTTATCTAGTCACAATAAAGGAAGTTATATTAATGTTGAAGTGATTGTCGAATAGTCACTTCAATTGTGAATTAGATAAGGCTCCTCTATAATTAAATTCTTGCGTGTAGAAAATAGAGAAGTATGTCATCACAATCTCAAGTCGCTTCTACTCAGGTGACAAAAAGGCAAACCAAGCCAGCAGAAGTCCGAATTGATGAGCTGATGAATGCTGCACAAACGCTTTTCTTAGAAAAAGGTGTAGAAGCTACCACCATTAGCGAAATTATTGCCAGTGTGGGCGTTGCTAAAGGGACCTTTTATCATTACTTTGAATCGAAACAGCATATTGTTGAAGCCTTAAAAAAACGTTATATCGATTTTTTTATCGCGGCCTTAGACAAGGCAGTTGCAACATGTGATGCTGAAGATTGGGTCAGTCAATTTAAGGTTTGGATCTCTGCCAATATACAAACCTATCTCGAAAGCTATGCTATACATGATATTGTTTTTGGTGCACATCACCATGAACGAAAAAATAATGAAAAAAATATGATATTGGAACAACTGCTGCAAATCTTAAATGGAGGGCAGCAGGCGGGTATTTGGCATTTAGAACAGCCAAGATTAACCGCTTTGTTGATTTATTCAGGTGTGCATGGGGTTGCAGATGAAGCAATTGCCAATCAACTACAAGATAGCACAGATTTTTCTCAGCAAATTGCAATGCAATATTTAAAAATGCTCCATCATGATGGCTGACTTTCAGCATTATCTTGAATCGTATAAATCGCTTCTCGTCTGATATTCTTTTATTATCAATTTTAATTAGAACCCGAAAATATACATTTTAAAGCTAACCATTCTGCTTAAGTTGCGATCAGTGATGATCTTTAAAAGCACTTTCAAGACTGTCTATAAAAATGAAAGGTTTGGGTTTTAAGTAGGTTTTTATACATTGACCGACCGTCGGTCAGTATATAATATAATGATTCTCATTTAAATGATCTAGGTGATGTATGAATGCATCTCGCCAGCCGATTTATCTTATTTTAGCGCTCTATATCAGTACCTTTCTGTGTTTGGTGGATTTAAGCAGTGTCAATCTTGCACTTGGAAGTATTCAAAACCAATTTAATAGTGATATGGCAGATCTACAGTGGGTGATTGATAGTTATGCTTTAAGTCTATCAAGTTTAATGTTAGCGGTGGGGGCATTAAGTCAGCGCATAGGGCGTAAAAAATTATGGTTGCTGGGTGTGATCATTTTTATTGTAGGTTCATTGATTTGTGCTATGGCAAGCAATTTTAGCTTGTTGATTATTGGACGAATGATTCAGGGAGTGGCTGGTGCAGTTTTAATTCCTTTGGCATTGGCGATCATGGTGCATCATTTTCATCAACCGCAAGACAAAGCGCGTGAAATTGGTCGCTGGAGTTCGTTTAGTGCGTTTTCATTAATTGTCGGCCCGTTGATGGGTGGGTTGCTGGTACATCATTTTGGTTGGCAAAGTATTTTCTGGCTTAATCTTCCTGTTGGGATTCTAACGATTTACTTGGGCTATTATGGTATTGAGACGGATCAGAAATCGGTGCCTGTACCTTTTGATTATCTGGGTTTACTCTATAGTGCTGTAGCAATCGTCACATTAACGTATAGTATTATTGCATTACAACATGTGCATTTAGCGCATTGGTTTATGCTGAGTATTTTCTTGTTTATCTTGGCAAGTATGGCGTTTTTACGGCAGCAAAAACATGCCACTCATCCATTAATCCCCAATCATTTATTTAAAAATAAACGTTTTTTAGCCTATAACGCGATTTCTTTTATTTTGGGATTTGCAGGATATAGTTCCTTATTTATCTTTGCTTTGTTTTATCAAAATCAGATTGAGTTAACTGCAGCACAGGCGGGCTGGTTGATTGCACCACAGTTTTTAACGCAGGCATTTGTTTCCATCGCTTTTTCTAAACTACACCATCGTTTTACTGTGGCAAGCCTGTTAACGCTGGGCTTAGCAATCGCAGGCACAGCCTTGTTGGCGATGATGAGTTTTCAAACCGATTCATCTTTTGCGCTATTTATCTTTTGTAGTGGACTTATGGGCATAGGAATGGGATTGATCGTGCCGGGCTCAAGTACATTGATCATGGGCAGTGTACAAGTGCAAGATGCAAACTTTGCTGCTGCCATTTTAAATACTCTACGTCAATTGGGAATGACAATTGGGATAGCCGTTTTAGGTACAGCAATGACCTTTGTGACCACTTTGTCTCAACAGCAGGGTAACAGCTTACAATCTGCTGAACTGCTGGCTTTCCATGTCACAGTCATGTTGATGGGCGGACTCTTTCTACTGTCTATTTTGTTTATGTTGTATAGCCAAAAACAAGCCTCAAGTTAGATTTTCTCACTGTCACTGTGTAGGGAGCAACCGCACTGACTCGAATAGAGCCAAATAAAACAAGAGAACTGATTAACTCTGTTCTCTTGTTTCATCAGCCCTTTTAAGATTGTAAATCAACATAAAAGCCCCTCATCCTAGCCTTCTCCCAGTGGGAGAAGGGACTTCCAATAGCAAAATGATTCACTGCACATGATCATTTTTTGCTTTATGAAAGATCTATTGCTTATACAAATGAATTAAAACTTTCGCTGTAATAGAATTACTTAAGCTGTTCCAAATTGATTAACGCATTGCCAAAATATTTAAATGCATCAAGCGCACCTTGAATAACTTCATCTTTCTGGCTAGGGCTGAGTTGGGCTTGATCTAAAGCTTGCACAAATCGTTTCCAAACCTTTGCTCGACCTTCAGGGTAAGCTGCCAAATTGCGCGCACCATTCTCAGCATTTAAGCCTAAACGTTGCTGCGCTTGTTTAAATAAAAATGCTGCGCCCAAAGTTGATCCTTCTGAAACGTAAATCCAGCCTAAAGCAGCAGGGAAAGTCACATTTAAGCTTTCTAACGTTTGGCCTTGAGGTTGAATGCCTAAATCTCGTAGATCTAACAGTGCTTGTGCAGAACGACCACGAATATCAAGGTCGGTAATATGTAAAGCCACTTGATCTTGTTGAAATAAATGTTCGATTTCCAATTGAAAGTAATACTGAGACAGGGTGAATAAGGCATATTTTTCTAAACTAGAAAATACGTCTGCCTTTGCCATCAGTGTATGCATTCTTTCATGCTCATCTGCGGTTTGTAATTTGAGACGCATGGCTAAACTGAGTTCTTGTTGCGCATTGGCATTGGGTTCTGTGATCAGTGCTTGATTCATGTAATTCTCTGATTAAAAAGTCTATGAAAAAATGGTTTATATGAGAGATGACGAATGAACTAGATAAAAACCGCAACTGAGCCTACAAAAAAGTTCTTTAGGAATAGCATTTACAAATCATAAAATGTAAACGATAATTATTATTGTTTAGAATTTTTAATTTAATTTTATGATTTCAATTCTTCCCACACCATCGCGGCAACAAATACTACAAGAGATGTATTTGGATCACCATGATTGGTTGAAACAGT
Organism: Acinetobacter sp. CE-15; assembly: GCF_051059255.1. Classification (NCBI taxonomy): domain Bacteria; kingdom Pseudomonadati; phylum Pseudomonadota; class Gammaproteobacteria; order Moraxellales; family Moraxellaceae; genus Acinetobacter; species Acinetobacter sp. CE-15. The sequence goes on from NZ_CP192737.1 coordinate 1,600,442, forward strand.
GGCTTAACTCGCGTGTCAGATATCCTTTTACTGCCGCAGATCTGGTTCAAGATACTTTTGTTAAATTGCTGCAAACCAAACAGCTCTTTTCTATTCAGGAACCACGTGCATATCTGGTCAATGTTGCAAAACATCTGCTCATTGATAAGCATCGTCGTTATATTTTAGAGCAAAATTATTTAGAAACACTCAAACAGTATGCAGATGATCAAGATCTTTTAGTCACTTCAAATCAAATTGAAGAGGCCGTACTTATTTTAGATTTTCTCACCATCGCGTTGCAGGATACAACGGCACTGACTCGAAAAGCCTTTATCATGTATTACTTTGAAGGCTATAGTCAGAGTGAAATTGCCACTGAGATTGGTAAATCATTACGCACGACACAGCTCTATTTAGCCGAATGTTTACAGTTATGTTATGAGGCGAAAAACAATTTGCTTGAGCTAGGACTAGATGAACGCTAAACAGCTACAGCAAGAAATGGCTTTATGGATTGTTCGTTTAAATACTGACGATTTGCATGAACGTCAACAAGCGCAGATTGAGTATGAAGCATGGCGAAGCAAATATCCTGAACATCATGATCAACTTGATCAGATGTTTAATTTTTCTGAAACGATGCAACAGTTTTCGACAACGCATGGCATATCCAGCCAAAACATTCGCAACTCAATAAAAGTCAACCAGCAAAGTAAAAAACATATTTTACAATTATTTAGCAAAGTCTTGCTGTTTTGTGTGAGTATCGGTGGTGTTGTTTATTTCGCTGCGAATTCAACAATGATGTCTTACTACATGGCTGATTATAAAACTGAGGTTGGGCAAATGCATTCGATCACCTTGGAAGATGGTTCCAAAGTGACTTTAGCTGCAAAATCTGCCATTAAACTTGATTTCACCGCTGAAAAAAGACAAATCAATCTAGTCCAAGGGGACATTTATATTGATGTTGCCAAAGACCCAAAACGACCTCTGATCGTTCATACAGCCCAAGCGGATTTTAAAGCGCTCGGTACACGATTTATTGTTTATCAGTACGCCAATAGCAGTGTGCTAAATATGTTGCATTCAAAGGTCGAAACCCGTTCATTGGCTCAAAATTCTCAAGTCAAAGTAGTCAAGCAAGGTGAAAAAATTAGCGCTGACTCACGTGGTTTAAACCCGATTTCTGAGTTGGATATTGCTTCCACTGAGTTTGCTTGGGATAAACATCAGATATTGGCAGTTCAGCTTCCTTTGCCTGATTTACTCACAAACTTAGGGCGTTATCATCATCAATATTTAATATTTAATCACTCAGCTTTAAAAGATTATAAAGTCAGTGGTGTGATTAATGCGCAACAGGATTTAGATCAAACGCTACGATTGTTGGTAACTCAATACCCAATTAAAATAACCAAGCTTGGCGATCATGTGATTTATATTACTTCAAAATAACAGAAATGTTATTTTGGATGGGGCGAATATCTTGTTAAATGTGGTTTATTTATGTTTAGTCACATTTTTATATGTTGAAAATACTGTTTAAAACTAAAATAATGACTTCAAATTTACCATTTGATTTATTTATGATGTTAAATTTTAATAATAAAATTTATACATGATTTTATGTAATGTACTTGTATGATAAAAAGTCAACTAAAAAATATTGTGATATGGATCTGTTTTTGTCAGGATGAGGTTTTATTTTAAATTGTCGGATATTTAAAATAAAAACAATGATTAAAATGAACTAAGGCTTGGAATAAGCAGAGGCTTAAGATAAACAGCAATGACATTTACATATATCTAGATGCATTGATCTAAATGAATATTCGCTTTGCCTCATAAAATGAGTAATAGCATCGTTAAATTATCGTATTTATTAAAATTTTATAAGGTTGATTCAATGAAGAAACTGACTTTAGCGACATTGAGTGCTTTGGTTTTAACTTTGGCATGTAGCAGCGTGTTTGCTGTAGATGGCACAATTAGAGTCAATGGTGTGGTGACGGATCAAACATGTACCTTAGAAAGTCGCGGTGGTTTTATAACGGGCTTGAAAGATCTAACAATTAGCTTGCCCGCTGTGTCCAAATCAAAGTTTAAGCCTACAAATCCAGCGCCCGCATACCTTTCTATGTTCTTAACAAATGCTGAGGGTACAGATGACTGTGATGCAGCAACAAGTAAAGCTTTGCAAGGGGTACATTTAAGTGCTATTTCACCAGCTGACTTGGATGCAGATGATAAGAGTCTGTTGGTCAATAAAGCTGTAGGTGCGTCTACTATAAATCCTGTTTTTATTCGGCTTTTAACTACTTATACTGCTGAAATTGTGGATCTTTCAGCACCATGGGGAGTCCAAGCGAGAAGTCCAGTTGAGTATAATCGCTATATATATTACCAGATACAATATGCTTCCAAAACTGGGATAGTCGATGCTCAAAATTACGCCGCAACTATAAATTATACCATGCACTATAATTAATTTTTGTCTCTTGGTTTTAGTGGGGAAGCTTAGGCTTGCTAATACTTTAGAAAATTAAAATTTAAAAAAACTGCAATTTATTGCGGTTTTTTCGTTTCTGCTTCGTCATATAACTTAGAACACATGAAAACACAGATTATTTTAACTGAATGAAGTTAATGATTATCATTTAACCTTGGGTGATTAGAGAATGTCTCAATCTTTATATCATAATGCAATAAAGCCAGTTGCAATGGCTGTTGCAATCGCACTGTCTATGAGTGCAATCAGTATCCAAACGCATGCCAATAACACTTCACCTGTTGGCTTTTATCAAGTGCAAAGTGGTTCATTGACTCAAGCATTAAATAGCTTGGCACAGCAAGCTAATGTATCGTTGTTACTCGATCCAGCAAAAACCAATCGTTATCGGGTAAAGACGCTTAAGGGTAAGTATCGCCTAGATCAGGCTTTTGCATTATTGGTGCAGAATACCCCATTTCAGATTCAAAAAACTTCAGCAGGCTATCTACTTATTGAAAAGCCTGTTGCTACACAAAAGCCTGTAGTCAATACAGCAAACATTGCAACAGGAAAAACAGCAACATCAACCACAATTGCTGAAAACCAAATTTATCAAATGACCCCGATTGTGGTCGAAGCAGTAAAAAAAGACACCATACAATTTGGTCAGAGCGTACTCAATCAAAAAGCGATTGATCGTTATCAGGCCAATAATGTAGCGCAATTGCTCGATCATATGCCCAGTGTAGGTTCAGCAGGATCTCCACGTCCGGGAGGGCAAACGATTAATATTCTCGGTATGGGTGGGGTCGCCGATGTGCCAATCACCTTGGATGATTCTGTTAAAACCTTTGATAAATATAGACAAGGTTCAGTCTTTATTGAACCTGAGATTTTAAAGAAAATCACTGTGGATAAAGGGCCCCATAACGTTGAAGTCGGAAATGGTGGTTTTGGTGGTAAGGTCACACTAGAAACTAAAGATGCCACTGATTTACTAGATGATGGTAAAAATATTGGCGCATTCTTAAAATATTCACGTTTTTCCAACAACAGCCAAAATACCTATACTGGCGCTGTATATGGTAAAGCTGACAATGGGCTGGTCGATGGTTTGTTTTACTATACCAACCGAGACAGTGAAAATGTAAAGCGTCCTGATGGAACTGAGTTTTTATATTCTGGGCAAGAGCAAGAAACCTATTTAGCCAAACTGAATTTTTATCCTGCCGATGGCCACAAAATTTCTTTAAACGCCATGCGCAGTGGGCATGAAGGTTGGGAACCTTTTGCAGCCATGCGTGATCAAGATGCAGTGCCGACTGAAGCTGATATTGCCAAATATGGTTATGATGAGGCTTGGAAACGCCGTTTGGTCGACCGTGATCAGGAAGATACCAGTTATTCTGCAAGTTATGAATTCAATCCTGATGCTAACCCATATCTAAACTTAAAAGCTGTCGCATCTTACTCTAAAACCTATCAGCATGATCTACGCTTGCCAAGTGTAACGGGTTCAGCGGCACTGTTAGGCAATGAAAGCTGGGTAACCTATACCAATACAGCATTAAAAATGAGTAATATCAGTGATTTTGAAACAAAACTGGGTACGCATAAATTAAAGGTTGGCGCGCAATACCAGAAAATGGAACAAAACTCGCTGATTTATGATAAAAACAATGCCAAAAAGCCAGATTATAATTTTGGTTATTATGAACCGAACTATATGCCTGCTGGCGATCAACAAATGCTGAGTGCATTTATTGAAGATCAATATCAGATTAACAATTTCGTCATTACCCCATCGCTCCGTTATGATCATATTGAAAATAACGGCAAGCCAAATCGTGCATCACGATTTAATGATCCAGCAGCAGGGCATGATTATTCCAGTAAAACCTATACTGGTTGGTCGCCACGTTTGGCAATGTCTTGGAAACAGGCCGACTATATGACATGGTTTGCAAATGTCAGTAAAACATGGCGTGCACCTCGTGTAGATGAACAATATTATGTGCAATCTGCAGCAACCTCTGTTCCCTCGACCAGTCGTTATTTACTGCCTGAAAAAATGTTGGCGATTCGTGTCGGAAATGAGATGAATTTTGACGATGTGTTTAGTGATGAAGACCATCTGCAAGTACGTTTAACTTATCATCATAATCGCGGGGGTGATGAGATATTTCGTAATCGCTCAACATTTTGTAAAGCACAAGCAGAAAACAATGCCAATACAGGAAAAGGCAGTATAGCCGACTGTAAAGGCAATTATGATCATGGTTTTTATCGTAATGTGACTGATTACACCATCAAAGCCTATGAAGTCGAAGCTTTCTATAATCAGCCGACTTGGTTTGCAGGTTTAACCTATTCCTATATTCGCGGGCAACGTGATAATTCCCCTGTAAATCCGTGGTTTGATCAAAAAACATGGATGACCAATATTCCGCCGAAAAAAGCCACAGCGACTTTAGGGGTAAATGTGCCTGAACATCATTTAACTATGGGGTGGAGAGGGATATTTGTTGCTGAGCAAGATCGAAGCCTTTCAGATAATGATAAGTCGATCGCGGCATCTTCATTTTCATTACCCAAAACTAAAGGCTATTCACTACATAGCGTTTATGCCGACTGGCAGCCAATTGGTGCAAAAGGGCCGACGCTGAATTTCTCGATTGATAATTTATTTAATCGTGATTACAAAATGTATTTGGGTGAGTATATGACAGGTACAGGTCGAGATTATAAGGTGAGTATTTCGCAGAAATTTTAATGCGTTTATGTTCAATATTCGACATAGCGAGAAGTCAATTTGATTTAAGGATTAAATTTTACTTCTCGCTTTTTCATAACCTATTTCCGCGCAATCAGCACATCAACTGGGGCAACAGGAAATTGAACATTCTCGATCGTTTCAATGTGCTGACAACCCAGTTGTTTTAAGCTGCGATAAATATCGTCCTTTTGTGGAACGTAATTGCCTTGCATACGCATATTGAGATAATAGCTTTGAATGCCTGCATCATATTGAGATGGGTCAATTTCTGCATGACAACAAATCAATACGCCATTTGATGATAGAGCTGTAAGCAGTTTTTCTAAAATTAACGCGTAATCATCGACAAAATGTAGTACAGATGAGCACCAAATAATGTCGTATTGAGGGTGAGATTTTAAAGTTTGAAAGTCTAACGTTTGCAAGTCCGCAGCTAAACAATGTAAGCGTTGGTGTGCTGGATGGTTTGCTAAAGTGGGACGAATTGCCTCGATGACATGCGGAAGTTCTAAAAGGGTACATTCAAGTTGAGTAAACTTTTCAGCCAAATGCATTGCAATCCGTCCAGCGCCAGCACCGACATCAAGAAAATGCCTTGCTGTTTTAAATTCACTGACTACATCAGAAAGCACATCTGCAATGTGAACTGTAACAGCGTTTTGTTCTTGGGCAATTTGTATTTGAGCCGCTTGTGCCCATGCAGATCCGATCGTTTCTGGTGTTCGAGATTGGGCTTGGAAATCACGAGAAAAAGACACAGAAAGTTGACCAGCAACAGACTGAATCACTTGTTGGCGATATAACAACGCATCAGCACAATATTGATCTGATGTCGGATCAAAGTAGTCTTTAAGTGCTGGTTTAATACGATAAAGCATAGCTTGTCTGGTTGGGTCAAACTGGGTATCTAACAGTTGTAAACTGGCCAAGAGCTGTAATAGATAATCGGTATTTTGCGGATGCAAAGCATGTTTCTTTGCTAAGACTGTGGCATCTTCAAATTGAAATAATGATGCAAAGAGTTTCTTTTCAATTGAAAAACCTAAGGCTTGTGCCTGTATTTGTGACAGGTAAATTTGCCAAATGAAATGTAAAGGATGAGGTTGAGTCAGTATGTGTACGGCTTGATTTAGAGAAAGATTCATTAAAAGCACCTTTTAAAATTACATAGGCAATGCCGAGAACATTCAGTCTAGACATTCGATCCAAAGATACGATATGATGGCTCAATAAATGAGAATGATTATTATTTCTTATATGCAGATTATAGAAAATACTATGCGGAATGAAGTTTTCAGCTAGATGGAGTATTCAGTGATGACACAATTACATCATCGTGTGCGGGTTGATGTCGCGCGTTCGGTTCAAGAGATCTCTTCACGGCAACAATGTATTGGCTTGCCTGAAGATTTTGGTTATTGCTATGCAGACACTTTACAGATTGAAGATGGATTGTTGATTAACCAATTACACTATTGTCCTCAATATGCATTAGAAGAAGAAACCCAAGCAACACACCCAAACCCCGTGATGGTATTGACTGTTGGATTACAAGGGAGCTCAAAATATCAGAGTAAGAATGCAGAGCAGCTCAGTTTTAAAGCGGACCATATCAGTATCAACACTTTTCCATCCATTGAAGGAATACGCCACTATCAAAAACAACAGACGGTTTCTCAGCTTCGCTTGATTATGAGCTCGGATTTTTTGAGTAAATATCTAAGCTCAAAACAGCTCAAGGCATTATTTCTCCCAAACCATATTAATCCAATCGCTTTTCAGCCTGTTTCAAGGACCAGTAAAGTTCATGCTTGCGCATTGGCACATTCACTCGTACAGCGCAACAACCAACCACAACATAGCTTACAACAACATATTCATGCACTGAGTTTGTTATCAGAACAGTTGCCGTTCATTGCGCCTGATGAATCAGCAGTTTCATCTGCAAACTTGAGTATGCAGGATGTGCAAAATTTGGAAAAAGCCAAAGCTTTAATGATCAATCAATTAGATCAAGCATTGACGATGCAGTATATCGCCAGTGTGATCGGCATGAATGTATATAAATTCAAAGCCTGTTTTATCAAGCTGTATGGGGTCAATCCGACTGAATATTTATTGCAGTTGAGGATGCGAAAAGCCCACAGCCTCCTTGCGTCAGGTTTACATGTGGCTCAAGTGGCGTGGCAGGTGGGCTATCAATATCCCAATAATTTTACAGTTGCGTTTACTCGTTTTTATGGCAAATCACCCAAAGCATTATTTGCAAAAAATAAATCTAAATGACATGAGGAATGCGTAATGAAAAAAATATCGCTTAACTTGCAAGATGAGATTGCCGACACGCTACTGATTACCTTATATGCCAAATCCGTTGAAACGCAGAAAAAAAATCCCTTAATCAATGATCAAACAGCCTGTGAGTTGGTGGAAAAAATTGATTATGATTTTTCAAAATATAAAAACAAGAAGGCCACGTCGGTTGGTGTTGCATTGCGTTCAACACATTTTGATCAGAAAGTTAAAGACTTTATTCAGCTTCATCATTATCTTAATCATCAGCCGATTATTGTATTTGTAGGTTGTGGTTTAGATAGCCGTATACAACGTATCGGTAAAAGTGCTGAACATGCTGAGTTTTATCAATTGGATATTGCTGAAGTGATTGAACAACGTCAGCAACTGATACCAGCGCATAAAAATGAACACTTTATTGCAAGTTCAATGTTATCGACCACGTGGATGGATCAATTAAAAGAAACGCATCCCATTGGTCATTTTATGTTTGTGATTGAAGGGGTATTGATGTACTTCAATCAAGCCCAAAATCAACAGGTGTTAACCGCTTTAGCCGAACGATTTTCAGGTGCTGAAATTCATTTTGACATGCTCAATGCTTGGATGAGTACTAAGTCTTCTTTACACGATACTGTGAGTAAAACCAAAGCCACATTTAAGTTTGGTTTGGATGATGAAAAAGACATTGAAACATGGCATCCCAAACTTAAACATGTGCGGACTTATTTGTTTAATCAATTTAATGGCTGGCGTCGAATGGGGGTGATGCTCACGACACTAATGTCAATTGTGCCAAAACTCAAAACTTCTTCACGTATAGTTATATTTAAAATTAGCTAGCGTTTTTTTTAAATGTTTCTCGATTAAGCCATAGATCAAATTTAAAAGTATCAGCGTTCTATAAAAATGGATTTGTATGATTATAAAGCTTGCAATGCCACACCTTACATTTAAAGTTTAAATAGATTTGTGTAGGCAATGCCTCACTTTTCGTAGGGGATGCCAAACCTTGCGCTGCAAACAAAGCAGTGCTTTGTTTTTGCTCATTTTGAGCGAGGGGTACGTCCTATACCCCCGCTCAACGGCGACATCCATGTCGCTACACGATAGAACCACCATATATGATTAAACAATACAAACAAAACCGCAGATTAATTTATATGTATAGGGGTTGATTAACTGTTCATTTCTAGGCAACGCAAGCTCTGTTCATTTGAATCATTTTTCTTGGCTGTGCGTCTGTTAAATCGCCCACTAGCTCCAAAACACTTGGGCGCAAGACATAAGCCTCAAGTCTGTATGCCACCAGTCTTCCTATTGAAATAAAATACTGATTAAAACCAGCGTGAGTAATAGGATATAACCTCGTTCATGCATTTGATTAGATAATTTTCCGGTCCATTGTATTGCCAATTTCATGCCTAAAAAGCCACCTATAATCAACGCAATTAAAGCAGGGTAGTAAAAATAGCCAATAAAATGCGTACCTAAATGTTGTGGTTGGATAATTTGCCCAATGATCAAGGTGATACAACCTGCAATCGCAACTGGCATACTCAAAGGGTTGGCAAGGGCAACGGCTGAAGACATATCCAAACCACAGCGCCGGAACAGCGGGACAGTCATTACACTACCACCGACACCCAATGCTGATGCAATTCCGCCGATAAAGATTCCGCCTAGGCCTTGTTCTGTTTTGGTAAGTAATCTTACGGATTGAGGGTTTGAGTGGGGCTGTTTAAATTGACGAAGCAGACAATCAAAAATTGTTATACACAAATAGAGCGCAAAAGCCCATTTTAACAGGTGTGATGAAATATTTAGGGCGAGCAGAGTGCCTAAAATTGCGCCAGCAGCAATCCAATATGCGATTGGGAAGAGGTATTGTTTGTGTATTTTTCGCTGTTTATATTGCTGATAAGTTGCCAATCCAGAGTTGATCACCATCAACAATAATGAGGTGGCAACTGCACTTTTAAAAGCTAAATCATAGGCGGAAGAATGAATTGGATATTGCATACGAATTGTCGAATAAACCAAAGGAACAACAACAAAGCCACCGGCAAAACCAAATAATATGGTGAGTATGCCACTGACAAAGCCTGCAACCAATAAAATAAGATAGAGTTCCATACACAGAGATCTTTGAAAATAAATACCAGTTTAAGGATTTCTCGATCGGTAAAATTTGTTATATTCCGCATTTAATTACTCAAATCAGACAAGGATATGAAACAAATCTCGATTCATAGTGTTGAGCATTTAAAACATAAAATGATTGCGATAGAAACGCAGTACGCTGAGTATTATGTGTTAAAGATGCACAGCCATAAACGAGCACAATTACTCTATGCAGCTCAGGGTGTGATGCATGTAGAAACACCACAAGGAAACTGGATCATTCCTCCTGAAAGGGCGGTTTGGATTCCACCGCAAGTTCCGCATCAACTGACTTTGTTTAATGTTAAAACCTGTAGTTTGTATATCCTTCCTGAAGATGTCCCTAGGCAGATTGAATGTTGCGAAGTGCTGTCAATTTCACCTTTGCTTCGACAATTACTTTTAAAAGCACCAGCGTTAAATGAACCGCTTTCAAGACATGATGAGCTGATTCAAGAATTGATTTTAACTGAGCTGGCTATTTCTGAAAAAATTGAACTGCATTTACCTTTACCAGAAAATAAAGCCATTTTAGAAATTTGCCAAAAGTTCTTAAAGCAGCCCAATATTCATTTATCACCCGAAGAAATTGCGACACAACTTTATATCAGCGAACGGCATTTTAGTCGGCTGTTTAAAAGTGAAGTCGGGATGTCTTTTTCAAAATGGCGACAACATGCGTGTGTACTGTTAAGTCTGGAAAAATTGATTCAAAATCAGTCGATACAGCACATTGCTTATGACTTTGGCTTTAAAAATCCTGCTGCATTCACCACCATGTTTCATCGCGTTTTGGGTTTAAGCCCGACTCAATATATGAGTCATCTGCAAAATAAAACATCTAAATAAACGCTATTATTAATTTTGACCGATCGTTATAAAAAATAAGCCTAACTTATCAGTGATGTGATTGATACAGTCGAATCATTAGAAAAATTACGTTTTATTTAAAGGGTTATTCCTTTCATACATATGTCACTAAAAGGAAAGCGTAAAAATATAGTGATAAATATAAATGAAAATGATTATAATTAAGCTTCAAGTTTTTAGGTCATTGTTTAATGCAGTTTAATAAATCCTCCCTCGCATTTTCAGTTTTTGCCATCATGCTATCCGCCGCTCATGCTGAGTCAGAATCAGATATAACGCAAAATGCTGTAAGCAATAAATTGCCAACGATTATCATACAAGTAGACAGTGATAAAAAAGCCTATGCAGCAAAAACAGCAAGCGCGGTATTGCGATCTAAAGCGCCTTTATTTGAAACAGCTCAGTCGATTAGTGCGATCACCAATCAGCAAATTGAACAAAAGCAAGCAAAAACAGTAGCAGAAGCTTTAGAAGGTGTGGCAGGCGTGACCTCTGGTCAATATGGACGAAGAGGCTGGGATGACTTTATTATTCGCGGACAAATATCCAGTTCACAAACTTATATTGATGGGTTGCGTATCCAAGCATCGGATAATGTTTTACGAGCGGAAGATATTTCAGGATTAGAGTCTATTGAAGTGGTCAAAGGCCCCACCTCAGTTGGTTTTGGTTTGGCGCTGCCAGGCGGCTTAGTCAATTTAACCACCAAACGCCCACAAGCAGAAACCGCTTACAAAGGCACATTAAGTTATGGGAGCTATGGTTTAAAAGAAGGTACATTTGACCTAAATTATGCCCCTGATAATCGTGCAAAAGGGGCTTTTCGTATTGTAGGACGGATCTCTGATCAAGATGACCCGACTGATCATGTTTATTTTAAAAATCAATATATTGCTCCATCTTACAATTTTGATTTAGGCGATAAAGATGATTTATCCGTCATTGCCAGCTATCAACACCGTGAATACATCCGTCAACAGGGCATTCCTTATAGTAAAGGCGATTATAAAAAATACCCTTCAAGCCTATTCTTTGGCGAACCTGATCATGGTTATGATGTTGATGTTTATCGTCTTGGTGCAAATTATGCGCACTACTTTGATAATGCTTGGGTGTTTAAACAGAACTTTGCGGTTACCAAAACTGATACCCAAGGCAATCCGATATTGGCATCAGGCACAAATACATTGCCAACCATTAAACGTTCTGTAAATAATCAAGATAAGCAAGATACCAATTATACTTTAGACAGCAACCTGCAACGTAATTTTGATTTTGGAAAGATCAATTACGATGTGATGGTGGGTGTCGATATGATGCGAGAGCGTAGTGATTACTATCGTAGAAACGATACCATCAATTCTTTTAATGCTGACCATCCAGTCTATGGAATCACCAGTACCAAACTGGGCGCGCCAACACAGCAATTGACCTATAGCCAATTTACGGGTCTCTATCTACGCAATACAATTAAAGTAGATGATCACTGGATTATTGGATTGTCTGGTCGACACGATTGGACTCAGGTTGAAATTGACGATGTATTAAAAAATAGCAACAGCAAAAACTCTGATAATGCATTTACGGGCAGTGGATCGGTGATGTATCGTATCAATGATATGTTTGCACCATATATCAGTTATTCAACCTCATTTATGCCTGTAACAGATGCTGGTGAAAATGGTCAATTGCTGAATCCTGAAGAGGGTAAACAGGCCGAAGTCGGGGTCAAGTTACAAGCACTGGATCAGCGTCTACAAGGTTATATTGCCTATTATGATCTGACCCGTAAAAATGTGACTGAAACAGATATCTCTCAGAAATTCTCAATCCAAACAGGTGAACAAGTCACCAAAGGTTTTGAAGCAGAAATCGCAGCGGCATTAACTGATCAATGGAATGCAACAGCAACCTATAGCTATATCCCAACAGCAAAAGTCACTGAAAGTGTGATTGCCAGTGATATTGGCAAACGGACCAATCATGTACCTAAAAATGCCAGCTCATTATCCACCCAGTACTATTTTAGCCCAGATAAATTAGGTTGGAATATTGGCGCAGGGATTCGTTATCAAGGTTCTCGCACAGCGCAACGTAATACAGATTTTGTCTACTTACCAAGTTATGCCTTATTTGATGTAAATGCGGGTTATGAAGCCAAGAATTGGGGCGCAGGTTTAACGATTAAAAACTTATTTGATAGAGAGTATTTGGCAGGGACCACACCAAATGCACAATTGGTCAATTGGGGAGATCCTATGATGGTTCGTCTGAATGTGAAATTTAAATATTAACAGTAGCTTAGTTTAGATGCTATTTTCACTATTTGAATATAAAGCTAAGACATAAGCTTTATGGGTATTGGAGACAATACCCATTTTTTTCTGTATAAAAAAGTTGGAATTAAAGATACTCGGATTTATTAGAATAATGGCTAATCGAGTGAAAACCTTAAGATATTCAATTTAGAACAACACTATGTCTAATTTCTACCATCGTAATAAAAACCATTGCTCCTATAGAGAAGTGATAAAAAAGCTTAAATTAAGATGCAATGAATGATGTCGATTATGCAGAGATCTGCTTGAAAAGCATTTTATGATTACAGCAATTCGATTTAAAACATTCTATAATTCAGGCCTATTTATTTTGCTGTATTTATCTAAATTTTTTTATGTCTCAGCTTTCCCAATACTTTGCGCAAAACCAATTTTGCTGTTTAGTAGAATATTTGCCTTCAAAGCAAGAGCTATTGCCTGTAGCAACACAGCTGGCGGGCTTTCCGGTATGTATGACTTTGTCAGATCGAGTACGTTCAGATGATGATATTGCACCATTAATCGCCGCACAATCTTATCCGCAGCAGATTGAAAAAGTAGTGCACTATGCAGGTAAAGGTCGAGATATACATGATTTCAATCTGTTTTTAACGCAAGCCAAACAACATGGACAACAAAATTTATTGTTACTGACTGGCGATAAGTTAAAACAACATCATGATGGGCGAGGTAGTCATGCTCGAACACGCTATTTAGAATCGGTGAATGCGGTCATCGCTGCCAAACAACAAGGTGGTTTTCATATTGGCGTTGCCTTGAATCCGTTTAAATATAGTCAAGCAGAAAAACAAGCACAGTATTTAAAATTACATAAAAAACTACAAGCAGGCGCTGATTATATTATTACCCAATTGGGCTTTGACCTCGTTGCACTTAAACAAGCGCATGAGTTTTTAATTGAAGAAAACTATACACAAAAAATTCTTGCTTGTGTGATGCCGCTGACTTTAGCACGAGCGAAATTTATGCTGAAACATAATGTCGCGGGTATTGTGATTACGCCACATATGCTTGAAGTGTTAGCCCAAGAACATGATTCTGATCAAACTGAAAATACTTATTTACGTTGTGCTTTACAAATATTGATTTGTCAGCATATTGGTTATGCAGGCGTACATCTTTCTGCGTGCCATAAAGCCGATGAGCAAGCGATTTTAACGGGTTATATTGAACAGTATCGACATCTTGATCTCAAACAATGTCAACAATTATGGGATCAATTATGGCAGCTTAAAACTGGCAATGAATTACGTCCAGCTGTAGTAGAAAAGTCTAAGCTGAGTAATTTGCATCAGAAAGTGAAATATCAATTTTTAGATACTATTCACAGTACCATGTTTAATTCCAATTTGGTCAAAGGGCTGGGTGCTTATATTTTTAGTGCGGGTTTTTGGAATAAAGCCCTTGCAGCAAAATTGCTGTTACAAGCGGAATATTTGAGTAAACATTTTATTGTAGGGTGTGAGAGTTGTGGCCAGTGTAGGCTGGCTGAAACCTTATATATTTGCCCTGAAACTTGCCCCAAAGGTCTGGCAAATGGGCCATGCGGTGGCACACATTTAGACCGTTGTGAGTTTGGGGATCGAGAGTGTATACACTCTGTCAAAGCTCGATTGGCTGAAGAAGTCGATCAAATTCAGGTATTAAAAAAGCAGCTGATTCCAACTGTACCGATAGAAATACGTGGAACCAGCTCTTGGAAAAACTGGTATGTGAAGCAGTGATAAGGGGAGGTGTCTGGATAAATTAATTTTCCTCATCCATCACGTTGGTATAAAACTTTTCACCTAATTTGATCCGGTCACGACCATTTTTCATGCGCCAGCGATTGGTATCTCGCAGTGAATAAACACAGCCACAGTATTCTTGTTGGTAAAATTCTTCACGTTTGCTGATTTCGATCATACGATGTGCACCGCCGCTTTTGCGCCAGTTATAATCCCAATATTCAATTTGTGGATAATGTGCAGCAGCTCGAATTCCACAGCCGTTAATTTGTTGCATATCTTTCCAACGCGATATGCCCAATGAACTGCTGATTAAACTAAATCCATGTTCGTGTGCGTAGAGTGCGGTTCTCTCAAAACGCATATCGAAACACATGGTACAGCGGATGCCTTTTTCAGGCTCATTTTCCATACCTTTGGCACGTTCAAACCAATTGTCTGTATCGTAGTCACAGTCAATAAATGGAATATTATGCTTCTCAGCAAAGCGAATATTTTCTTCTTTGCGAATTAAATATTCTTTGACTGGATGAATATTTGGATTATAGAAAAAAATTGAAAAGTCGATGCCTGATTCAATTAAGGTTTCCATGACTTCACCTGAGCACGGCGCGCAACATGAATGCAGTAACAATTTGTCGTGGCCTTGGGGGAGTGTGAGCTTTTGGCGTTCCAGAGTCATGCTAAACAATATAAAAAATGAATAATCTTCTATTGTAAAAGTTTTAAAGTCTTGTGGTGTTTGAATTCACTGAAATGTTTTCAGTCTATGCTGAAAGTTTTTAAGGATGATATTTTAAATCGCCAGATTTCGTTCATTCAAAAATGGAGTGATTTAATTGTATGGATGAGTAAGAGCATCTTCAATGTTTTGCTTATTATTTAAAAATGAATAAAAATAACAAATTTAAAATTTAAGTGAAAATAATTAAACGTAAACGCCATCAATCCGTTATGCTATAGCCAGATCACCTTTAACATATTAATTTGGTAATGACGGAATGTTAGAACTTCGACATCTAAAAACACTTACTGCTTTACGTGAACATGGTTCATTGGTTGCAGCAGCAGGAGATTTGTGTTTAACGCCTTCTGCTTTATCACACCAGCTTCGAGAGTTAGATCAATGGTTTGGTGTCGAAGTGGTGAATCGCCGCTCACGCCCTGTGAGTTTTTCTAATGTTGGTCAACGATTACTGAAACTTGCTGATGATATTTTGCCACAAGTGCAAATTGCCCAGTCTGATATTACCCGTATTGTGCATGGGCAAACGGGACGAATCGTTTTCTCTTCTGAATGCCACAGTTGTTTTGATTGGCTTATGCCATTGCTGAATCAGTATCGTCAGCAATACCCAGATGTAGATTTGGATTTTGCCTCAGGATTTGAAGCCAATCCGCATGAGTTATTACAAACCGGTGAATTTGATCTGTTAATTACAGCAGATCCAATTGCGCTAAAAGGGGTAGAGTATTTTCCAATTTTTGAATATGAATCGCGATTGGTGCTCTCAATCACGCATCCTTTAGCACGAATGAAAGAAATTACGGTGCAAGAGTTGGCGGAAGAAACCTTGGTGACCTATCCAGTGGATAAGCATCGGCTGGATATCATGTCTAGATTATTTATTCCTGCCAATATTCAGCCAAAACATATTCGCACCACAGACTTAACTCAAATGTTGATTCAACTTGTGGCAAGTGGTCATGGTATCGCAGCACTGCCTGATTGGGTGGTCAATGAATATGAGCAAAAGGGCTGGGTGGTTTCTCGCCGTTTAGATTGTGTCGCGCCTGAAGGTTTACGTCGAACCTTATATGCAGGTTATCGTGTAGAAGAAAAAGAAAAAGATTATTTTGATGGCTTTCTCAAGCAATTGGATAAATTCTCGAAAAAAAGAGCAACGTACTACTAAAATGTATTATTAATGAGTCATCGTGTAGCACCTGCTTGCTGAGTACCATGAATCACTTTAACACGCGCTGACTCAGGCTGGTTTTGGCCTGAATGAGCGCGTGTTTTTTATCGGGTGTTTTCGCTATATCCCTGAATTATCTTCTTAAGCAGAATATGAGCAAAAACAAAGCTTGGCTTTGCTTGCAGCGCAAGGTTTGCCATGCCATAAGCCAACCAATCGACGAGCCTAAATATTTTTGCGCCGTGTTGTTTCTATGACAGGTTTCTTTTAGAAAAGGAGTTTATTAGAGATAGCTTTCAATTAGAGATCGTTTTATTTAGAACGGATTTTTATTTGGCGCATCGCCATTTTTTAGCTCATTAATAACTCATTTTTGCTTTCGATGTCCTGAAATGCACTCTTATCGCACAAAATTAGTATTACTAAAGCCTAAAAACGTAATACTCAATTGGCACATCCTTTGCATTAAATAAAATTATAAAAAGTGATCTAGGGTTCCGATACTTGTCTAAAAGAGTATGTCTGGACCGAGAGTTCGCGGTTCGAAAGAACTACACGGAGGGATAAAAGCCCGGGAGGAAGTCAATAAACTATCCGAACAGGAGTGGCTATGCATACGACAAATTATCATGATCAACAGGTCATTTGGTCTGAAAAATTACCCGGTGGACATCACTGGTCAGGTCGCATTCCCAAAGGAAGCGTACTTCAATTTAAAGCTTTATCTGCCGATGCCAATGTCTCTTTATTTTGTGTGAATGCCCATGACAGGCTTGAGCGTTTTAATATGCCAGATAGTTTAAAAGGGCAACATACTGCTTTTTTAACGCAAGGTCATGTGTTGTATTCCGATTTGGGGCGGGTTATGGCCTCAATTATTCATGATGATCATGGCTGGAATGACGCTTTGTGTGGTCCAAGTCGTCCAGAACAAATCCAAGCTACTTTTGGAGTAAAGACATTCCACGATGCCCGAAATCAAATGATTCAAAATGGTCTAGATGGTTTGCTGATTGAAATGAGCAAATATTCACTTGGGCAAATCGACCTCAGCGCAACAGTGAATTTATTTTCAAAAGTGACCCCAGATGATGCGGGTGCATTGTCTTATATTGGCTCAGACAATACTGGGCAAATCATTGAACTGCGTTTTGAAATGGATTGTTTTGTATTCTTATCGGCTGCACCGCATGGTTTAGATCATTCAGCGCAATATGCCCCCGCTGATATAGAAATGGGTCTTTTTACTGCATTGCCCTTAACAGAAAACGATATTTGTCGAGATTCATGTCCGCAAAATCAACGTGCATTTGACAATAACCAGCGTTATTACGCGCTGAGTTCATCTCACAACACACGCATTTAAGGACAATCAGCATGAGCATTTTAACTTCAATCGAAAAACCTATTTTAGATCAAGCCTTGTTAAATGAAGTGTGTCCTGCGGGTGAAGCATGGATGGGTGAAGTAAAAAAAGGCCAATATTTCCGTATAGTTGATTTAGAAGGTAACCAAGCCGTCGATACCTTATTTATTTCAGCAGAAAACCCAGCAGAACGTTATAGCGCAACAGATACTTTGGCCATTAATCAACATGTTTACCTTGAAAAAGGGACAACCTTATACAGTAATTTAGGCCGTGCAATTGCGGTGATTGTCGATGATAACTGCGGTCGTCATGACACCTTAGGAGGTGCCTGTTCATGTGAAAGTAATACGGTTCGCTATGCGCATGACACTTATCCAATGCACAGTTGCCGTAATAATTTTATGTATGCATTAGCCAAGCATCCGATTGCACAAAAACATCAGTTAAACGTTCGGCACATCGGCCCCAATATTAATTTCTTTATGAATGTGCCTGTCAGCTCGGACGGTCATTTAACCTTTGCTGATGGTATTTCTGCCGCTGGAAAATATGTGGAAATTCAAGCAGAGATGGATTTGATCGTACTGATTTCAAATTGCCCGCAATTAAATAACCCATGTAATGGCTATAACCCAACGAAAATTCAATTGCTGATACACAATGGTATGGGAGCATAAATATGTTTAATAAAGTTCTTATTGCCAATCGTGGTGCAATCGCTTGTCGTGTGATTCGTACACTTAAAAAACTTGGTATCGCTTCCGTTGCTGTTTATTCAGAAGCTGATCAGGATTCTTTACATGTGACTTTAGCCGACGAGGCATTTTGTATTGGTGCTGCACCAGCACAACAAAGTTATTTAAATATTGAAAAAATTCTACAAATTGCCAAGCAAACTGGCGCTGAAGCAATCCATCCGGGTTATGGTTTTTTGTCTGAAAACGCGGAGTTTTGTGACCTATGTGAAAATCAGGGTATTGCCTTTATTGGGCCAACTTCAAGCCAAATGCTGGATTTTGGTCTAAAACATACGGCGCGCGAACTGGCGATTAAAAGCCAAGTGCCACTGTTGCCGGGGAGTTCTTTGCTTTCTGGTGAATTAGAAGCAATCACCGAAGCAGCACGTATTGGCTATCCTGTGATGTTAAAAAGTACCGCGGGTGGTGGTGGTATCGGTATGCGTTTGGTTTGGGATGAAGCTGAACTCAAAGACGCTTATCAAACTGTGTCGTATTTGGCCCAAGCCAACTTTAAAGATGCAGGTTTGTACTTAGAAAAATTTGTGCAGCATGCTCGACATATTGAAGTACAAATTTTTGGTGATGGAAAAGGGCAAGTGCTGGCTTTAGGGGAACGCGACTGTTCTGTACAACGTCGTAATCAAAAAGTCATAGAAGAAACGCCGGCACCACATTTAACCGATGAGCAACGTGACTATATTCAAACTGTCGCGATTCAACTCATGCAATCTGTGAATTATCGTTCAGTAGGTACGGTTGAGTTTGTGATGGATACTGAAACTGAGCAGTTCTATTTCTTAGAGGTGAATACCCGTCTGCAAGTTGAGCATGGTGTGACAGAACAAGTCTATGCTGTAGATCTGGTTGAATGGATGGTGACTTTGGCCAGTGGCGATTGGACAGCACCCACTGAAAAATTAGCGTCAAAAGGACATTCGATTCAAGTTCGCTTATATGCGGAAGATCCGATTAAACAATTTCAACCCAGCGCAGGCTTGCTGACCTATGTGCAATTTGATCAAAATGCACGGGTCGAAACATGGGTCGAAACTGGTTCAAATGTATCTTCATTTTATGATCCCATGCTTGCCAAAATCATTGTGACGGCATCAGATCGAGGTGCAGCGATTCAAGCCATGCAATCTAGTCTGGCAGATACACAGATTGCAGGAATTGAAACCAATCTGGAATACCTACAAAATATTATTGCGGGTGAGGTGTTTAATTCAGGGACACAAACCACACGCTTCTTAAATAGCTTTGTGTGGAAAACCCAAAAAATTGAGGTTTTACAATCGGGCATTCAAACCGCAATTCAGGACATTACTGGTCGGTTAGGGTATTGGGATGTGGGTGTACCACCATCCGGTGCAATTGATCCTTTAAGTTTAAATGTCGCCAACCAACTTTTAGGCAATCCATATAATACTTCTGGATTGGAATGTACTTTACAAGGGCCAAGTTTAAAGTTTCATTGTGACAGTCAAATTGTGATTACCGGCGGCGATATGCCATCTAAGCTGGATGGCGTACTGGTTCCAATGTGGCAAACCGTGAATGTTAAAAAAGGTCAGGTGTTAAAGTGTGGAACAATGAGCACTGGATGCCGAAGCTATATTGGGATCAAAGGTGGTTTCCATGTTCCCGAATATTTAGGATCAAAAGCAACCTTTACTCTGGGGCAGTTTGGTGGGCATGCAGGGCGTAATTTATTAATTGGGGATATGCTTGCGATTACTGAATATTCATCTGATCAAAGCAAAAGTTTAGCCGCAGATCAAATCCCTAAATTTGCGCGTCATTGGGAAATTGCAGTGATGTATGGTCCGCATGGCGCACCAGATTTCTTTACCAAAAACGATATTGATAGATTTTTTAGTAACCAGTTTGAGATTCACTATAATTCCAGTCGTACCGGTATTCGTTTAATTGGGCCAAAACCTGAGTGGGCACGTGAAGATGGCGGTGAAGCAGGTCTACATCCATCAAATATTCATGACAATGCTTATGCAATTGGTGCGATTGATTTTACAGGCGACATGCCGATCATCTTAGGGCCTGATGGTCCAAGCTTAGGTGGTTTTGTTTGTCCAGCAGTGGTGATTCATTCTGAACTTTGGAAAATTGGTCAGCTTAAAGCAGGCGATAAAGTTAAATTTATTCCTGTTAGTTATGCGCAAGCAAAAGCCTTGGATCAAACATATCATCAAAGTGTTATTGCTTCTGACACAGATGCGGTGAATTTTAATCCTGTATTCCACGCGGAAAATGACACATTAGAAAATGCTGTTTTAGCTACACGCGTAGCACAAGCAGATTTACCGAGTGTGACTTATCGACCTGCGGGGAATAGCTATTTATTAGTTGAATATGGTGATCTGGTTTTAGACTTAAATCTACGTTTCCGTATTCATGCTTTGATGCAATGGGTAAAAGAGCAGAATATCCACGGAATTATTGATCTCACCCCGGGGATTCGTTCATTACAAATTCATTTTGATTCAATTCAAATTGATCAACTTGAGCTCTTGGAAAAACTTCAACACGCGGAAGCGGAACTGCCTGATATACACAATATGCAAGTACCTTCACGGACCGTGTATTTACCACTGGCATGGGAAGATTCACAAACTCAATTGGCGACTGAGCGCTATACACAAATCGTCCGTCCTGATGCACCGTGGTGCCCTGATAATATCGAGTTTATTCGTCGTATCAATGGCCTAGCATCAAAGCAAGCGGTAAAAGATGTGGTCTATAGTGCCAATTATCTAGTCATGGGATTGGGTGATGTCTATTTAGGCGCACCGGTTGCCACACCACTTGATCCGCGTCAGCGTTTGGTCACAACAAAATATAACCCTGCACGGACTTGGACACCAGAAAATGCTGTTGGTATCGGTGGGGCATATATGTGTGTTTATGGTATGGAAGGTCCCGGGGGCTATCAATTTGTGGGACGTACCACACAAATGTGGAGTCGCTATCGTAAAAATGCCAATTTTGAAACTGGCAAGCCGTGGTTATTACGCTTCTTTGATCAGGTTAAATTTTATGAGGTTTCAGAAGCAGAATTGCTACAGATGCGCGAAGATTTTAAAGCAGGGCGTTTGCAACTGCGTATTGAAGACGGTGTGCTTAATCTGAAAGAATACAATGATTTCCTTGCTGCAAATCAAGACAGTATTCATGCTTTTAAACAGACCCAACAAGCCAACTTTGAAGCAGAGCGCCGTCGTTGGCATGCCGCAGGTTTACAAGAATATGTATCTGAAAGTTTAGATACTGTAGAGGATGGTGAAGCGGTCAGTATTCCCGAAGGTGGTTGTGCAGTTGAATCACATATGCCGGGTTCAATTTGGAAAATCGAATGTGCTTCTGGAGATATTGTTGAAGAAGGTGCAACCCTTGCGGTGATTGAAGCGATGAAAATTGAAATTCCGATTGTTGCACCTGAACGGATGAAGGTAGAAGCCATCACCATTGAAAAAGGCCAGACGGTTAAGACTGGACAGGTATTGTTTACCTTGGCACCTGTAGCCTGATAAAAATCAACACAGGAGCATCAGTGATGATGCTCCTTATCTGTTTCAAACATAGATTTAATTTTTTCTATTTGCTTTACAGCCATAATCCTATCAAGTGTCATAAGTTAGAAAGACTTAGCCGATTAAAATTAAAATAGCAAAGGCTTTACTGTTAAACCTATATAACGCTTCGCGCTATGCTTGTGCATTTAATTTGTTTTTGCCCAAAAATCATCCATAAATACACGCTAAAACCAGCAAAAACGTGGTTAAAAACTGGCACATTTTCTGCATTGTTATATCAGTAATACAAAAACCGAATTTGGTAATACTGAGATGGAGTTGTGCTATGAATCAGGTCAAAACAACAGTTAAAAAAACACATCCGCTTAAAGCATTTTTTGTTGATTTATTCAGTGTACGTGCAGGCGTGTATATCAAACAAAACACTTCTGTCAACAAGCTAAAAGGATAAGTCTGTGGCTAAACAAAAGTTGGCTCGAATCAGCATTACTGTACCTGAAGCAACGCTAAATGCACTCGATCAGAAAATTGTTGATCAGCACTACGAAAGTCGCTCTCAAGCGATTGTTGACATGATCAATAAACACCTGATTGCGGAACAGGCGCAAGCAAATGAAGTCATGGTCGGCACTTTGACCATTCTTTATGATGCAGGACAAATGCCACTTCGAAATCAACTGATTGATTTACAACAACAGTTTTTAACACAAGTGATCAGTTCACTGCATATTCAACTTGATCAACAAAAAATCTTACAAGTCATGCTGATGCAAGGGGCAAGTTCTGAGCTTCGGCATATAAGCCAACAATTTACAGCACTCAAGGGTGTGATCAAAGGGCATCTGGAGCTGATGGATGCTGTGATGCCACCAATTCTGCAAAATGATTAAATCGGGAGTAGAGTGATGCAAGACTTATGGACGATCCAAGACTGGCAAAAGGCATATATCAGTCAGCAAATCAAGATTGAGGGTTTAATCGATTATGTTAAAACCATTCACAATGACGATCATGCTTGGATTGAAATCGCATCTGCCACGCAAATTCAGGCACAAATCGAAGCGTTAAAACAGCAAGATATAGCTGATTTACCTTTATACGGTGTGCCATTTGCTGTTAAAGACAATATTGATGTCGCGGGGTTCCATACCACCGCCGCGTGTAAAGACGTTGAATATTTAGCAGCCACAGATGCAGTGGTGATTGCCAAGTTAAAAAAAGCTGGTGCTGTGGTGATTGGAAAAACTAACCTTGACCAGTTTGCAACGGGATTGGTCGGGGTACGTTCACCTTATGGCGCGGTCAAAAATAGTTTTAATCCAGAATATATCAGCGGTGGTTCAAGCTCTGGTTCATCGGTTGCGGTTGCAAATGGTATGGTGCCATTTAGCTTAGGGACCGATACAGCAGGTTCGGGTCGTGTTCCAGCAGGGCATAACAATATTGTTGGTCTTAAACCGACCAAAGGCTGGTTTTCAACCACAGGCTTAATGCCTGCTTGTAGAACAATTGATGTAATTTCTATCTTTGCTTTGAGCAGTGACGATGCTTGGACGGTTGCCAGTGTTATGCAAGGCTATGATGAAACAGATGAATATTCACGCACTCACCCCGCGAATGTTCCGACTCAGTTTTCTAAAGGGAAAATTGCCATACCCGCACAGCTTGAGTTTTATGGTGATAGCGAAACTGAAAAAGCTTTCGCAATCGCTGTAGAAAGAATTCAATCACTCGGCTATGAAGTTGAAAGCATTGATTTTACGGATTTTAATGCACTTGCCAAAGCACTCTATAACGAGGCTTGGGTTGCTGAACGAACTGTAGCGGTCGAAAAAGTGGTAACACGCGAACAAGCACATCCTGTTATCGCTGAAATCATTGCCCAAGCAGATAGCTTTAGCGCCACCGATGCACTTCAAGCTGAATATAAACGCGCTGTATTGGCTCGAAAAATTAATTTGGCTTTACAAGGCTATGATGCATTGATGGTACCGACCTCACCCACGATTTATTCTATTGCTGATGTTGAAGCTGACCCCATCATAAAGAACTCACTCATGGGGGCTTATACCAACTTTGTCAATTTTGCCGATTTAGCTGCAATAGCATTGCCCAATACAATTCGCTCAGATGGTTTACCCAGTGGAGTGACTTTTATCGCGCCTGCTTGGCACGATCAAGCTTTGGCAAATTTTGCCCAAAAATGGCAAGCACTGATAGCGCTTACATTGGGGAAATCTCAGCAGTATTATAAAAAAACGCTTGAGATTACTTCGAAAAATTCAGTCAAGTTAGCGGTAGTGGGCGCACATTTAACAGCGATGCCACTTAATTTTCAGCTCACTACACGTCAAGGGACTTTATTAAAGAAAGCCTATACCGCAAAAAATTACAAATTATTTGCTTTAAAAAATACCAGTCCAGCAAAACCTGGTCTGCAATCTGATGCAACAGGAACATCTATTGAAGTTGAGGTTTGGGATATTCCATTGGCAAATTTTGGGGCAGTCGTTGCAGAGGTTCCAGCGCCGTTGGGAATCGGTAATGTACAACTTGAAGATGGCAGTTGGGTTAAAGGTTTTATCTGCGAAGGCTATGCAATCAATGACGCTATAGATATCAGTCATTTTGGGGGGTGGCGTGCATATATACAGTCGCTAAATCAAACCAATACACAATTTAAAGGCGAAAAAACAGGGGGCGTTTCTGTATGATCCATAAATCATTATTATCAGTATCACTATTGTCTGCGATGTTGTTCGCTGGTTGTGACAACACAGCAAAAATTCCAGAAGCGAAAGAAGCTACTCAAGCTTCAGCAAATGCGAAAGCAATCACCATCGGTTATAGTGATTGGCCCGGTTTTGTGGCATGGCAGGTTGCGATTGAAAAAGGCTGGTTAAAAGAAGCTGGTCTCAATGTTGAGTTTAAATGGTTTGATTATTCTGCGTCACTCTCAGCCTTTTCAGCCAATCAATTAGATGCCGTATTTGTCACCAATGGCGATAACTTGGTGACGGCGTCAGGTGGTACCCAAGGCATGATGGTTATGGCGACGGACTATTCTGCGGGCAATGATGTGATTATTGCCAAAGATGGGATCAATAGTATTCAGGATTTAAAAGGTAAATCTGTTGGCGTTGAAAAAGGTCTGGTCGATCATTTGCTCCTTGCAACAGCAATGTCAGATCAAAAAATCCCAATCAATGAAATCAAATTGGTCAATTCTGCGACCAATCAATTACCGCAAGTCCTATCCAGCCCCGATGTTTCAGCGATTGCAGTATGGCAACCTGTAGCCAGTCAGGCATTGAAAGCGGTTGCAGGATCAAAAATCATTTATACCTCGAAGGATAAACCCGGTTTAATTTATGACACCTTGACCGTAAATATGAGTCATTTAACTGCACATAAAGATGAATGGAAAAAGATCCTTCAAGTGTGGGACAAAACGGTGAAATACATCAATGATCCTGCGACACATGCAGATGCTGTAAAAATTATGGCAATTCGTTCTGGGGTCGATCCAAAACAATACGAAACGATGGTGAATGGTACCCATTTACTTGATTTGGAAGCCAATCAAAAAGTCTTTAGTAAAGGCAATGGCTTTGATTCGATCTATGGCTCGTCGTATCACGTCAATAAATTTAACGTAGAAAATGGCATCTATAAAACTGAACAAAATGTCGATGGTCTGATTTATCCAACATTGTTACAAGAGTTGAAATAACGTTTTTTTAAAAGAGTCGAATAGTTTGAAAATAGCCTAAGCATGTCTTGGGCTATTTTTTAGCTGCAAAAGTTTTATTTAGAGCATAGAGATTAATCGCAAACTTTAAACAGATTTGAATGCTAGAGCCGCATTAGAAACTAAACAAATTTTAAAATTTTCACTTTAGTAGATTTGATAAAAAATCAGCAAGTTAAGTTTAAATTGAATAACAAGGGCATCACTTCAATCACATTAAAATATAAATATCTATTGATTATATTTCTGTGCTTTTTGAAAAAAGATGAATAATTAAAATTCCAATAATCATAAATACCAAACCGATGATTGCAGCTAAATCTAAGTGTTGTTTGTAGTAAAAGAAGCCGACTAAAGAGACTAAAATAATACCTGCACCCGACCAAAGCGCATAAGTAATACCAACAGGAATCGTTTTCATGGTCAGTGATAAAAAATAAATGGCAACCGCATATCCGATCACGGTGATGATCGATGCAGACAACTGACTAAAACCATCAGATGCTTTCATGGCAGAAGTCGCGATGACTTCTGCCACAATGGCAATGATTAAATATAAAAAAGACATTGCTTGGAAATATTCCTTATAAGGCTATTCTTGCATGATGGAAAAGGTGATTTTCTTCATGTTCAAACCAACTTTGGCTAGCAGTGGAAGTGCCCGTATGTGTAGTAAAACAAAAATCTTCTTGAAATACATCGAGTGTGAAATATAAACGGCAATGTTGACCATCGATAATTTGCTGTTGAACCAGTGTGTTGTGATCAAGCTGTTGGAAATTTTCAAGATCAATCTTGCTTCCAACTTTGTTGGTGATAGTACTAAGATCAATGATCTGTTGATCAAAACTGATCGAAACCTCATAGTCTTGGATAGCTTCTAGACTGATCTGTTGCTGAGAAATAGCATCTGTTAACGTCTCAGCGGATTTAAAAGCCTGTTGTATATCGGGATGTCGAGACTTGGCAAAGGCAATAAAATGATCACAAAGGATCAAGCCGCCATCCGCAGGATAACTGGTATTTAACTCAGTATTTTCAATTTTAAATAAACGTAAGCCAAGATATATGCCACGAGTCGCTTGTTGACGCCAATCCTCAACATAAGCATGGCTGGGTGAAAACTCGAGTATGGCATTGCCAATCGAATACAATTTTGCGGGTTCGGGCCATTGCACATGATTTTGATAATTACTGCTGAGATGCCATGAAAGCAATTGATTTTGAGCATCCCAAAGGGTATCGCCAACCCAACCTTGTCGTTCTAAAACGGGGGTTGATCGAGGGTCTTTTAAGCGTAAATCAATGGTAAATGTCTTGGATTGAAACCAATAGACGAGGGTATTTTCATCGGTTAAACCATTGGCAAAGGTAATGCTCTTACGGCGGAAAGCACCCAATAAGTATTGGGGTAATAAGCAGGTTGAGTCATCCGTTGGTTTAAGTTGTGTACAGAGTTCTAATAAGTTCATTTCGACTCCTCATTTTGGCTTAAACCAAATGAGTAAAGCGGGCGGGCATTTTCAAGTTGAATTTCGCCCCGTGCCACTTTTTCTTTGAGATACTGAAAGGTTTGTGCGGTTTGATTAAAAAGATGTTCACCACCTTTTAAAGGCGCATATTGTGCAGGCTGATCTTTGATTAAAGGCTGAATTACATAGTCATAATCACAAGAGAAGAAAAACGGGAATGAATAGCGTTCTTCAGCCACTTTTTTTACACGATGTTTGGTTGCTAAATATCGGCCATTGGATAAAATTTCCATCATATCGCCAATATTCATGACCAATGTATTTTCAAGTAGGGGGATATCAATCCATTGCCCCGTTTTATCAAGCACTTGTAATCCGGGCGCTGTGGGTAAGAGCAAAGTAAAACATTCATAATCGGTATGCGCACCGATACCTTCTTTATCCTGAATTTCAGGATGGTAAGGATAATGAATCAGGCGAAGTTGGCTGGGAGCTTTGGAAATATGTGCATCAAAATAATGCTCATCTAGACCAAGTGCTAGTGCAAAACTTTGGAAAATTTCATGCCCAACCGCTTTGATATGCTGATAATAGGCAGAGACTTGCTGCTTAAATATCGGGTCATCAGGCCACTGTGTTGGGCCAACCAAGGGGCGACGATCTGCTTGGCTCTGGTGATCATAATTGACATCATAGGCCTCTTTGAGATCATAACTTGTTTCAACAAAGCGTTCTTCACCGATCGGCACATAACCACTATGATTTTCTGATAAGCCAATATAATGCTGCATTTTAATGGCAGTATCTTGGGCAAAGTATTGCTGGGCAGTGTGATAAAGCTTTTGAAATAACTCAGGTTTAAATTGTTCTCCTGTTAAATATAAGAAACCAACATCTTTACATGCCTGATCTAAAGCGTGTGCGACCGTGAGTCGATCTTGAAGCTCAGGGCTGGAGAGTAAAGAAATGTCCACAAGCGGTAAAACATATGTGTTTGACATGAATATCACCAAGGTTGGCCGTCCAACAAAGAATTTAGCGATTTGGGTCGTCCCAAATGCTCTAAAAATCCGTCTGCTTATTGACCTGTACTGACTTGGGTCATACGCGGTATTTTTGGTAAGTCTTGTAGTGATGGATCAAGCTCATCTTCCTGAGCATGGACCAACTGATCCACTCGCGCTCTTAAATGTTGAAAAGCGGGCGTTGTCATAAGATCTAATGAACGCGGGCGCGGTAAATCTACTTCAATAATTTCTTTAATTTCACCAGGATTGGCTTTTAACGCGACAATACGGTCAGCCAATAAGATGGCTTCATCCATATCATGTGTAACAAAAATAATCGTGATATCAATGTTTTGCCATAAATCCATTAAGTGCTTTTGCATCTTCTGGCGGGTATGCGGGTCAAGCGCACCAAAAGGTTCATCCATCAATAAGATTTTTGGTTCATTAACCAAAGCTCGTGCAATAGCAACGCGCTGTTTCATTCCACCTGAAAGTTGATGTGGATATTGGTTTTCGTATTTGTCTAAGCCAATAATATTGATCCATTCCCGTGCATGGGCTTCCGCAGTCATTTGGCTGGCACCTTTCATTCGTGGGCCGAACATGACGTTTTCTTTAACCGTTTTCCAAGGAAATAGGGTATAGCCCTGAAATACCATGCCACGTTCAGGGCTTGGGCCTGTAATAGCTTCGCCATCGACCAAGATCTCACCACTATGGTATGGATCTAAACCTGCAATCACTCGGCTTAAGGTTGATTTTCCGCAACCTGATGGACCGATCACACAAATAAATTCACGCTTATGGATTTTAAGATCCAATTGATTTAAAACGGTTCGTTCAGTTTTACCATGTTTAAATACTTGACTGAGTTGTTTGGCCTCTAAGATGACAGGGCGTGCATAAATTTTTTGAAAATATTCAGCGGAATTAAAAGTTGAGTCATTCATTATTTTGCCCCTGCTTTCCATGCGAACATACGCTCGCCCAATTTCATTAATAACACATCACACACCAGTCCAATCACCCCGATAATCAAGATCGCAGCATAGACATTGTCAAAGTTTTGATAGCGTGCTTGTTGGGTAATAAACCATGTAATACCCGAGGTCGTACCAATCAATTCAGAGACAATCAAATAGGTCCAC
This sequence comes from Acinetobacter sp. CE-15, assembly GCF_051059255.1. Taxonomy (NCBI): domain Bacteria; kingdom Pseudomonadati; phylum Pseudomonadota; class Gammaproteobacteria; order Moraxellales; family Moraxellaceae; genus Acinetobacter; species Acinetobacter sp. CE-15. The sequence continues at coordinate 1,630,048 of NZ_CP192737.1, forward strand.
GCCCAACCCAACAAGACACGTAAATCACGGTAAATATCTGGAAAAGCCGCAGGAATTACTACATTGAATAGGCTTTTAAGCTTATTGGTTCCAAGGGTATAGCCGGCTTCAATTAAGCCTTTATCGACCATACGGGTTGTATTGGCAATAATTAGGATTTGTTGAAATAGCGTTCCAATTACAATAATCGCAATCTTAGGTGCATCATTGATTCCGAGAATGGCAACAGCAAGCGCACCGAATGCAGGTGCAGGTAAATAACGGAAAAATTCAACAAAAGGTTCTGTAAGTAGCGATATTTTTTGTGAGAAACCACAGAGGATCCCCAGCGGAATACCAAAAATTGAAGAGATTAAAAAAGCGGAAAAAACGATTTTAATACTGTGCCATAAGCTTTGATGAAACCATGGTGTATCTGGTTGTTCTGGCGGTGTGGTAAATGCAGTGACCAAGGCTTTAGCCACTTCATGTGGTGCAGGTAAGTAAATGGGATTAACTAAAATACCTTGTGGTGGTGCAGAATGGTGATCGACCGCATTTTGTGCCTCACTATAGAACACACTTTTTTCTACACGGCTGCCAACTTGAAAATACGAGACACTACCAGAATTTGTAATTTGCACTTGAGGGTGCCAAATAAAAGGTAAATAACTGACCGCACACCAGAGCAAAATAGGGATCAGAAAAGAACACAAGCTCAGTAATAGCTTGTTCTTTTGACCAATTTCCTTTGCGACATAACCCATATTTACCGCCCTCATTTTAGCTTGAGTATTACGATTATTGAAAAACGTAATATTTATTAAGCAAAATAAGTGCCATGAATAAACAGGAGGGATTGGATTGATCTGCGTATTTCAGCAGCTCGTGAATACGAGGTGATCAATGATCTTTATAAGTGACTGGTAAAGAACTCAGTAGAGGCTCAATAAAAGGACAAGATAATCAAGAAATGGATAAAGTAGGAATAACGAAAAAGAAATAATCAAACAAAAGATTATGGATGGTAAGCAGTTGATTCACAAGTTCAGTGCTTAAGACAAACATCTAAATGCAATCGATAGCGTGATCAATTGAAAATTAAATCGTCGTTGTATCGAGGGGAATACAACGACATTTTAATCACGAAATACATATCAAATCATAAACTTCAGTTGAATATTTAAGCAGATCCAATTTTATTAGGTTGGCATCCGCTTAAAGTGGAAGAGGTTCTAAACCTTTAACAATATCACTAAATTCAGAACCATTGAGCCAAAATGATTTCTTTAAAAATAATGTGGTCATGATACTTTCAGCGATATCGCTATTGGTATTTTCACAAAATAAACCATACTGGCTGCCTAACACATTATTGTCTTCAATCAAACGAATATAGTAAGCATGTTGTTCGTCTGCATAACCAAGAATTGCATCACGTTGAGTCGCCATTTTTATGTCTCCACATAGAAAATCAATCAATTAAGTGCTTAAGTGGGATCAGAGAACTTATTCAAAAATATCAATAAATTAACAAGATGTCTGTATTCTAAATTATTGATTTATGATAAGTATATTGATTATCTTTGTCGTCCTTGTTCAAATAGATGTATCAAAACTGATCGATAGAGTTATTGTTATTCAAAAAAAACTTGCCGTCAACTTGAATTTGTAACTTTTTCAAGCTATATTGATTTTACAGGCTTTTATGAAGCATATAGGATAAATAATGTCTAAGAAAGTAGAATTTGAACACGGAGGTGCGAGAGCCAATGCTGGGCGCAAGGCACAGTTTAGTGAGCCGACCAAAGTCATCCGTGTCCCAGAGTCACAAGTAGATTTTATCAAAAACTGGTTACTGAAAAATTTCAAAAACGGCCAGCTCAGTGATTTAAGCTCTAGCATAAATATCCAGACCATTCAGCCTAAGAATGATAAGGTTTATCAGATTCCGCTTGCGACAGAACGAGTCGCTGCTGGCGTGCCATTTTCTGTTCAAGATAGCATAGAACAATCATTGGATATGAATGAATATTTAATTCGAAATGAGAGTTCTACCTTTATTGTTAAAGCAAATTCGCTTTCAATGTTGGATGTTGGTATAGATATTGAAGACCCCTTGATTGTAGATCGTAGCATTTCTGCAAAATCTGGCGATATTGTCATTGCCCGTATTGATAATGATTTTACCGTGAAGCGCTTGATGATTGACAAGCAGTTTGATCCACCGAAAGTTTGGTTAAAAGCTGAGAATCCAGAATTTAAAAATATTTATATTGAAGAAGGGCAAGAATTTGAAATTTGGGGCGTTGTAACTTATAACTTAAAACGGATGCGTTGATTGAAACAATCTATACGGATAAGGCTGAAAGTCTTTGCTATTTTAAAGCAACATTCTTGTTGCTTTTTTTATGATACATTAAATGATTTGATTCAATGTCCAAATTTTAATGGGTAGGTCTATGTTTGGGATGTCGAATTATTTGAAAAAGATTCATTTCATCAAAAGTCTTTTTAGTTTTATGTCAAAAATATGCTGATGTTATGTTGAGCGTGTAAACGAATAGGATAAAAAATCCGAACGTTAACATTCTTTATCAAAAGCCTCAAAAAAACCAACTTAAACATAACAAGTATTCGGCATATTTTTTGCTGTTATTAAATGAACAAATTAATAGAATGGTAAAACAATGAGCTATCGAATTTTTCCATGTGTTACTCAGCAAGATGCTGAAATTGTCGTCTTATCTTCAGGTTTAGGTGGGCACGCTTCATTTTGGCAACCACAAATTGAAACATTAACCCAATATTTTCAAGTGCTTGTTTATGATCAAGAAGGTTGTCATGCGGATTCTGATGCATTGCCAACATCATACTCAATCAAAAATATGGCAAAACAAATTCTCGATATTCTGCAACAACAACAGATCAAACAATGCCATTTTATTGGACATGCTTTGGGCGCAGTCATTGGGGCAGAATTGGCGGTCTTGGTTCAGAACACAGATATATCATTAACCAGTCTTACTTTTATTAATGCTTGGGATGCGCTTGATCCGCATACACAGAAGTGTTTTCAGGCACGTATGACTTTATTAGAAAATGTAGGTGTTGAAGCTTATATACGGGTACAAGCTTTATTCCTATATCCACCTGCCTATATTTCAAAACATATTCAAAAAATTCAGGATATTGAAAATTCTGGATTTGATGATTTTCCACCCATCAACAATGTATTGGTACGTATGAATGCATTAATGAATTTTAAAATTTTACCTGAACATGTCGCAGCTTTGGCGAAAACGGATGTGTATTATATTGCCAACAAAGATGATTTTTTAGTGCCTTACCAAAAGAGTATCGATCTTAAAAAAGCATTGGGGCATGGCGTATTAACACTGTTGGAAACAGGAGCACATGCATCCTCAGTAACGGAGAGTAAGACATTCAATCAGATTTTAATTCAAAATTTAGTAGAAGAGGTGCTATAAACCACAACCTAAATATGGATTCACATCAATAGGTCTTAGTAACCAATCTCTCAATCGCTGGTTAGATAAGGAAACTAGCGCTGAACAAATTCAGTAGATTTATGATGTAGTAAAAATGGGGCCTATTTCTGCCAATCGTTGTCCTGTACGATTTATATTTTTTGACGATATTTTAGGTCAAAGTAAGATGAAAGCCAGTGCTTTCTTTAGAAAATGAAAGTTAGGAAAAACCATAACAGCTGCTAATAGGATTATTAATATTGGTTATGTTGCTCATAAAGAATATATGCAAGATTGCCTCGATTAGCTGTTGAGGATGCTTATAAAATATTATAAATATTGATTTTGTTATAGCTTTAATTGCGGTTTAAATTTTGATTTTTATTGGGTTATTTATTGTATTGAAATACTGGTTTATTCAAAGCCAATTGTTATGCCATCGAACCGCATTTTTATGCGGGTTTTTATTTTTTGTTCAATCAGATTTTAGAATTTTCAATGATCTAAAATGATGCATTTATGCACTATTTTAGTTTAATTTTTTTGCTTAATAAAATCTTAAATTTTACCAAAAGGTAAAATAAAAAATAATAATTAAAATTTTTTCAATAAAAACAATTCTCTAAATTTAGTGGCATGCAGTATGCATTGTTGATAATTATAAGCTGAGTGAATTTTTAATAAGATTTTTTTAGAATGTTTTTTGTCCAGTGAGGTTTAGCTATGAAAATTGGTGTGTTTTGTCCGATTGGAAATAATGGCTGGTTGCTTTCAGAAAATGCACCGCAATATAAGCCAACATTTGAGTTAAATAAACAGATTGTACAACGTGCAGAGCATTATGGTTTTGACTTTGCATTGTCGATGATTAAATTGCGTGGTTTCGGTGGTAAAACTGAATTTTGGGATTATAACTTAGAAACTTTTACATTAATGGCGGGTTTAGCTGCCGTCACCAGCAAAATTAAAATTTTTGCGACAGCCGCAACTTTGGTGATGCCACCAGCCATCGTGGCACGTATGGCATCTACGATTGATTCAATTTCAAATGGACGTTTTGGGCTAAATGTTGTGACGGGTTGGCAACCACCAGAATATACCCAGATGGGGCTATGGCCAGGGAATGATTATTTCTCTAAACGTTATGATTATTTATCTGAATATGTCGAAATTTTACGTGAACTTTGGGCAACAGGAACATCTGATTTTAAAGGTGAGTTTTTCCAAATGGAGGATTGCCAAGTTAAGCCTAAGCCACAAGCTGATATGAAAATTATTTGTGCAGGCCAGTCTGATGCGGGCTTAGCATTCTCAGCAAAATATGCAGATTATAATTTTGTCTTTGGCAAAGGGTTAAATACACCAATCGCCTACGCTGAAATTAATGACCGTTTAAAAGTACATACCGACCAAACTGGAAGAGATGTACAAACCTATGTGCTGTTTATGGTGATTGCCGCAGAGACAGATCAACACGCCATGGCGAAATGGGAGAGCTATAACCAAGGCGCAGATCTAGAGGCGATTAATTGGTTAATGAACCAAGGCGGCAAAGATCAAACATCGGGTACAGATACCAATATTCGTCAAATGGCTTCAAGTGTTTCACCCGTCAATATCAATATGGGAACAATCGTTGGTTCTTATGAAAATGTAGCCAAGATGCTGGATGAAATTTCTACAATTCAAGGTACAGAAGGGATTCTTTTAACTTTTGATGATTTTATACAAGGGGTTGAGGATTTTGGACAACGTATTCAGCCCTTGATGACTTGTCGTGAGGAGGTTGTTGCAAGCTATCAAAAACCAGCTCAACCCGTTTTGGAGAAAAGCGCATGACTATGATGAATGACACTAAAACTGTAGAACATCTGGTCTGTACAGATTTTACCGCACATGCAGGAACCGGCAGAGTCTTAAAAGCAGAACCAGAATCAATTCAGCTTGCACCAGAACAAACGGCGCTTATCGTGATTGATATGCAAAATGCGTATACCTCAATCGGTGGTTATTTAGATTTGGCTGGTTTTGATGTTTCAGCCACTCAACCTGTGGTCGCCAATATTAAAAAAAGCATTGATACAGCACATACCGCGGGCATTCAAGTGATCTATTTCCAAAACGGATGGGATGAGCAATATGTAGAAGCAGGTGGCCTAGGTTCTCCTAACTTTCATAAATCCAATGCCTTAAAAACCATGCGTAAAAACCCTGACTTACAAGGCAAGTTATTGGCAAAAGGGGGGTGGGATTTTGCATTAATTGATGAGTTAAGGTCTCAAGCTCAAGACATTGTGATCGAGAAACCACGCTATAGCGGTTTTTTTAATACAGCGCTGGACAGCATTTTACGTGCTCGTGGCATCCGAAATTTAGTTTTCGTTGGGATTGCCACCAATGTTTGTGTGGAATCAACCCTCAGAGATGGTTTTTTCTTGGAATACTTTGGTGTGGCGCTTAAAGATGCATGTTATCAAGCGGGTCCTCCAGCAGCGCAAGAGGCGGCCTTATATAACATTCAAACTTTTTTTGGATGGGTGTCTGACACGGCGTCATTTATAAAGACTTTTAATACTCAACAGGCACAGCCAAATCACCTCACTTTCAGTCGAACGGCTTAATGGTTTTCAACAGGTTATGTGTCTTGTGCCTTCTCTAGTATTGAAGTCTATGGTGAAGATGCTTTCAGGAAAAATAAAGGAATTCAAAATGTCGAAACAAGTTGTGATCCCAGCAGGTACGGCTAAGCCCCTTGCACCTTATGTGCCAGCAACCAAAGCAGACAATATTGTTTATGTCTCAGGTACTTTGGCTTTTGATGAAAATAATGATGTGGTCTGTGTCGGTGATGCCGCAGGGCAAACCCGGCATATTTTAGAAACCATTAAAAGCGTCATCGAAACTGCAGGTGGGACAATGGATGATATTACCTTTAACTCAATATTCGTCAAAGATTGGGCGGATTATGCCGCAGTAAATGTGGTCTATGCTGAATATTTTCCCAATGATAAACCCGCTCGATATTGTATACAGGTCGGACTGGTTAAACCTGAAGCCTTAGTAGAAATTGCATCTGTAGCACATGTGGGATAGAGCATGTCTAGATTTGTCTATGCGTTTTAATCATTTTTTTCAAAAAGAATTTTAACCTCGATGAACATTTGCGCATTGGGGTGGGAGCGTCATGATGCAAATGATCAAACAGGAAAGTGCACTTGCTGGTGAAATAATTGAGTTTAACACGCCGTGTGAAGCCAATGTCCATTTAGAAATCGATCAAGCTATCTTTAGACAAGGTATGTCTAATCTGGGTGCAGCGGTCAATGTGATCACTACCAAAGGTGATGCAGGGCAGGCCGGTTTTACTGCATCTGCAGTGTGCAGTGTAACGGATTCACCTCCAACCTTATTGGTATGTCTCAATCGGGCTGCTTCGGTATATCACATTTTTTCTGAAAATAAAGTTTTGTGTGTCAATACATTGGGTTCAAATCAAGCCGAATTATCGAATCTCTTTGGTGGCAAAACACCGATGCAACAGAGGTTTGCACAAGCTGAATGGAGTGAACTGGTGACGGGTTCTCCCGTGTTAGATAACGCCCTAATCTCATTTGATTGTGAAGTGGTATCCAGTCAAGTGGTCGGCAGTCATGATGTATTGTTTTGTCAGGTCAAAGCAATTCGTCACAACCCAAGTTTAAATGCGCTTCTATATTTCAAACGCAGTTACTGTGAACCTCAAAATGTATGTTGATCTCTCAATATGGGGACTTAGAAAATGGCGACAAAAGAACCATGGTTTACATCATTTAAACCATACACAGGAAATTTAGATCAAACCCCTGTGCAAATTGATGAATATTTACCTGTCGGAAAAAGTATTGTTTTGGGCTTGCAACATGCATTTGCAATGTTTGGTGCAACGGTTCTCGCGCCTTTGCTGATGGGCTTTGATCCCAATTTAACCATATTTATCACGGGTATCGGCACGATTTTATTCTTCTTGATGACGGGTGGAAGAATGCCGAGTTATCTCGGATCGAGTTTTGCATTTATCGGTGCTGTTGCAGCTGCAACGGGCTATGCAGGTGTGGGGTCAAATCCGAATATTGCCTTGGCTTTGGGGGGGACCATCGCTTGTGGTTTGCTGTATGCCGCGATCGGTTTAATTGTCATGAAGACGGGAACGGGGTGGATTGAAAAGTTGATGCCACCGATTGTTACGGGGGCAATCGTGATGATCATTGGACTAAATTTGGCACCTGTCACCATTAAAAGTGTTTCAGCAAATTCATTTGATACTTGGATGGCAATTCTAACCATTCTGTGTATCAGTGCAATTGCTGTATTTACCCGAGGCATGATGCGCCGCTTATTATTATTGTTGGGTTTGGTCTGTGCATATGTCTTATATTTTATCCTTGCCAATGTAATGGGCTTTGGCAAAGCTATCGATTTTGCAGTCATTAGCAATGCTGCATGGTTAGGCCTACCACATTTTGTTGCACCGACGTTTAATGCCAATGCCATGCTGTTAATTGCGCCTGTGGCAATAATTCTGGTCGCTGAAAATTTAGGTCATTTTAAAGCAGTATCTGCAATGACAGGCCGTGATTTATCACCTTATATGGGACGTGCTTTTTTTGCCGATGGTGTATGTACCAGCTTATCAGCTTCTGTTGGTGGGACAGGCATGACCACCTATGCTGAAAATATTGGGGTTATGGCTGTCACTAAAATTTATTCAACTACTGTCTTTGTGATTGCTGGGATCTTTGCCATTTTGTTGGGCTTATCACCTAAGTTTGGAGCTGTGATCAGTACTATTCCTGTTGCGCTTTTAGGTGGTGCTTCGATTGTGGTGTTTGGTTTAATCACAGTGGCTGGTGCAAAGATTTGGATTGATAACAAAATTGATTTCACTAAAAACAGTAGCTTAATTATTGCTGCGGTCAGCTTGATCATGGGGGCAGGTAATTTTAGTGTACATATTGGATCATTTGATCTGGGTGGAATTGGTACAGCAACTTTGGCTGCAATTTTATTGAATCTATTTTTAAATCGTGGAGAAAAACAGCCCGATGAGATCAAGCTAGAATCAAGTGATGCTGCAAAGTCCATATCACAGTCTTCTTAAGGCAAAGGGATAAGATTGTGACTTCAAATGATTAAACAGCAGATTTTACCGTGAAAAGCGTGGCATTTATTGGTTGTGGGGAATGGGATTGCGTATGACATCTCATTGAGCAAAATTTTGTACACGAGTGAAAGTATAAAATCGTGATTTTGCAAAGGTCAATCACATGCACAAAAATTGGGACGCTCGCAGTGAGTTTGTAAGAAGCGCTACAAGCAGAGGTAAGTTTTCCTTGTTTGACTATAAGTACGAGAACAGCATATAGGGGATGAATTCAAGCTTTAATATTGCAATTTTAAAGCGCTTGTAGGGGAAATTCTGATTCATATTCATGGATGAAATTTATACAGATATTACGAGTTTTTATGGTGATGCCCTATGCGACAAATTTTGTCGCATAGGGCGTTTCTCTATCTAGTATTTAATTCTCCAATAAATATAATAGAACCTGTAAGCACGATGAGATTTAAAATATGAAAGACTGGATTAAGATACGCGAAATTCTAAAAAATATTCAAAATCGACAAAATAAAAATCAGGCTATTTACTTAGTCGGTATGGTTGATTTAAACGAATTGGATATTTCATGGTTGATTGATGAAGACTACATTGAAATTGATGATGCTATTTCTTACTTAGATAATAGAGATATTGTTTTTATTAAAGATTTAACTTTTAAGGGTAAGAAGTTGCTCTATCAGCTCAGTATTTAAATCTATTTTTTATAACAACGAATGAGGGCGTTTTATAACAATAATGAAGAATTAAAATAAATAATAATTTAATTTTTTAATTTAATAAAAATAAATAAAAGATAAATCTTTATTATAATGATTTAATAAGTATAAATAATAAAAAAATATGATAATTAATAATTTTAATCCAAATCAATATTCAATTATTGGTTTGGATTTTTTATATTCTGTAACTCCAAAATTGATGCTTTAGTCGCCATTCACGAATTAAAACTTGTTAATTTGTTGAACTCTCGTTAAAAGTAATGATGTTTTATACATTGGCAATAAAAAGGATTTTAGGATGAAACGTCCAAAGCATATTGATAAGGCTGAATGGGAAGCACGTTGTCAGTTGGCAGCACTGTATCGTTTAATTGCACACTATAGAATGACCGATTTGATTGATACTCATATCAGTTTACGTGTCCCGCATGAGCCTGATCATTTTCTGATTAACCGCTATGGTGTGACATTTGATCAGATGAAAGCATCAGATTTGGTGAAGATTGATCATGAAGGGAATATTGTGGCCGATTATGACCAAGGGAAAATGGTCAATGTCGCAGGTTTCGTTATTCATTCTGCCTTGCACCATGCTAAAGATGATATTCACTGTGTTATTCATACTCATACGGCAGATGGGATTGCGGTGTCTGCACAAGAAAAAGGTTTATTGCCTTTGTCGCAACATGCACTGAAATTTTATAATAATATTGCTTATCATGAATATGAGGGCATCGCTTTTTCCACCGCAGAGCGAGAGCGTTTGGTTGAGGATTTAGGCAATTATCGTTGCATGATTTTACGTAATCATGGTTTGTTAGCCACTGGTAATAGTATTGCTAGAGCATTTCATGAAATTTATTTTTTAGAGCGGGCTTGTCAAGTTCAGATCAAAGCCATGAGCAGCTCAAAACTGCATTATCCGAGTAAGCAAATATGTGAATATACGGTCAAGCAATTTGAAAGTGATGCTGCTGAACCGATTATTCAGGCCGCTTGGAATGCTGCTTTATCATTGATTAAAGATCAGAAAAAAGATTATTGCGCTTAAACACTGCTGCTAACTTATTCAATAAGCTCGACATAAAAAACCTCCATATATTACATACGGAGGTTTTTTATTGCATACGGATTAGCTGTTTAAATCAAACCAAATAAATTGGCTATCTTCATGTGCAGTGAGTGTTGAATCTTCGTCAAATAAATAAGCATCACCTGCTTTAACGACTTGACCGGCAATATCAATCTCACCTTCGATCACATGTACATAGTTAAATTTTTGGGTTGCTTTCACTTCAAGTGTGTGACCTTTTTCCAAATATGCTGCTTTAATTTCAGCATCTTGACGAATATGCATCGGCGCATTGTCATTTGGTCCCACAATCAATTGCCATTCATTTGGTGATTTTTTAGGATCACGTTCAATTTGTTGATAATTCGGTTCAGCATCTTGAACATTTGGAATCACCCAAATTTGTAGCATATGAACGGCTTCATCACCTTGGTTGATTTCACTGTGTTGTACACCTGTACCCGCACTCATCAATTGCCATTCACCCGCATGGATATGACGTTCATTTCCCATACTGTCTTTGTGTGAAATGGTACCTTTGAGTACACAGGTCAAAATTTCCATATTGTCATGTGGGTGAGTACCAAAACCTTTATGTGCTGCAATGGTATCGTCATTGATTACACGTAAAGAACCAACACCCATATATTTAGGATCATACCAGCTACCAAAGGAGAAACTATGTTTGGTGTCTAACCAACCCATTTTTACGTGACCACGGTTTTCGCTGTGATGTAAAAAAGTATTCATCTCAAGTCTCCAATTCTTTATTTTTTAACATGAGTAAATATTAATATTTAACTAATTGGGATGAAATAGCAAAATAGCAACATGTTGTTTTGTTTTTGGAACGATAAAGTTTTTAGCTTTTGCAATAAAAAAACCAGTGTATGTACACTGGTTTTCATTTCATCAAGTATAAGATTATTCTAAGAATTTAACCGTTACACCCGATTTAACTTTTTTACCTAAATCATTGGCATCCCAGTTGGTCAAACGAATACAACCATGAGAAGCTGTTTTCGAAATTGCAGATGGGTTTGGCGTACCATGAATACCAAATGATTTTTTACTCAAGCCAATCCAGATGTTGCCTACAGGGGCATTTGGACCAGGTGGTAATGATAATGGTTTTAAGTTTTTGCCTTGTACAAAATTACTTGGCGAGTAACTATACCAAGGGTTGCGAGCAACACCGGTAACTTTATACGTTCCTGTTGGCGATGGCGTATCAGAACTACCAATTGTGGCAGGGAATGAGCCAACCATTTGGTTTTGCGCATTAAATAAATACAATTGTTTCGCACCTTTATGCGCCACAATTAAATGGATATTTTCAGGCAATTCGTTACGGATATTGGTGACAACGATTTTTTCACCAACTTTGTTAAATGTTGCTTTAGGATTAAGTTTCTTTAAGAACTCTTCATCCATATGGAATTTTTCACCCAACATTTCGGTGACACGGGTGTAGTACAAACCTGGCATTTTTGCTTGTAAAGCATAATCACGCGGAATTGATTTTGCATAAGGACCTTTTAGATCTTCAGCCGTTATCGTGTATTCCACAAAAGCAGGTTTATTGCCTTGTTGAGACACTAACGCATCCCAAGTTTCTTTGGTCAGCTCACCTGTCGGTTTAATACCATTCATTTGTTGGAATGAAGCAATGGCTTTCAGGGTATTCATACCGCTTGAACCATCAATTGCACCAGGTGAAGCATGTGCATTATTTAACATGACATGGGCACGGGCATAGACAGGGAATTGACCCTTGCCAATATTTTCGTACCATTGTGCATTGTTGATCCCATCCAAAGTCCATGATGCTTTCGGTGCATTGGGATTGCTTGCCGTTTTTGCAGTCGTGGTCTGTGGAGACGATGGGGCAATAGCAGTACCTGAGTTTTTATCCTCAGTTTTTTCTAAATTTTGTAGCGTGTTTGCAGCTTTGTCTAAGTCTTGTTGCTCTTGCTGGCTTATCTGTGTTTCTACACTTGAAGCAGAACTGTCAATAGCAAGTGGATCAATAGGATCTTCAACGGGAGCAGCAACTTTTTTAGGCGTTAGAGGTTGCTCAGCTGTAGATGCAGCAAAAGCTGTACCTGTTAATAAACAGCTTAAACTCAAAGCAAGAATTGAGCGAACGAACATGTAGATCAACCTTAAGAATTATTCATAATTTATGACTAAAAATCTGTGTAAGTATTGCAGAAATTATAAGGTGTTGCAGTATTTGTTTTGTGTTAATCATTTTTTTCTATAGACATTTTCTCTGTCAGCAGGTTTTGTTTTATTTTCGTATACCAAATGAAATTTAAATCAAAGCAAGCAAATAAAACTTTATTGAGAAAAATTTTCTAGAAATGGTTATGTAGCAGGCCTTTTTGCTATGATGGGGCGAATTTAATTTTTGATTGGGAAAGTAAATGACGACCTTAAAAAATGATCGTTTTCTACGTGCCTTATTGCGTGAACCTGTAGATACGACTCCAGTTTGGATGATGCGTCAGGCAGGACGTTATTTACCAGAATATCGTGAAACACGTGCGAAAGCAGGTGATTTTCTTTCTCTTTGTAAAAATACAGAATTTGCTTGTGAAGTGACTTTACAGCCTTTGCGCCGTTATGAGCTTGATGCTGCAATTCTATTTTCAGACATTTTGACTGTTCCCGATGCTTTGGGTTTAGGGCTTTATTTTGAAACAGGTGAAGGTCCTAAATTCCATAAAACAGTTCGTACTGAACAGGATGTGGCAAATTTACCCAAATTCGATGCCAAATCTGATCTGGCTTATGTCATGAATGCGGTTTCAACCATTCGTTCAGCTTTGGGTGGTCAGGTGCCTTTAATTGGTTTTTCGGGTAGTCCGTGGACCTTGGCAACCTACATGGTGGAAGGTGGTTCAAGTAAAGACTTCCGTTTTACCAAACAGATGATGTATGCACAACCTGAAGTTTTACATGCTTTATTAGATCGTTTAGCCGATGCTGTTATTGACTATTTAAATGCTCAAATTGAGGCTGGTGCTCAAGCTGTACAAATTTTTGATAGCTGGGGTGGCGCATTGGCGCATCGTGAATATCTAGAATTTTCACTCAAATATATGCAGAAAATTGTTGCAGGATTAAAACGAGAGCATGAAGGGCGCAAAGTACCTGTGATCTTATTTACCAAAGGCGGTGGTCAATGGTTAGAGCCAATGATTGCAACAGGTGCAGATGCATTTGGCTTAGATTGGACAACCCCGTTAAACGTGGCGCGCCAAACCGTTAATGGACGTGCAGCGCTACAAGGAAATTTAGATCCAGCAACATTGTATGGTTCAGCAGATTCTATTGAAAAAGCAACCAAAGCCATGTTGGATGATGCTTATGCCAATGGTGAGAAAACAGGTTATATCGCCAACTTAGGTCATGGTATTACCCAATGGGTTGATCCTGAAAAACCAAAAGCATTTATTGACACTGTACACCAATACAGTGCCAAATACTTAGGTTAACTTATTGTTGTAAATGCATTTATGATCTATTTTAAATCATTATATGAATTTCTATTTAAGGCAGCATCGGCTGCCTTATTTGGTATTTTATTGCTGATTGCATTTGTCATTACGGCAAAGATGGGTAGCCATGAATTTTATGGTTTGTTTCGTTATGACTGCTTATTGTTTTATGCGTTGATCATTCAAGCCTGCTTATTGTATTTAAGACTAGAATCCTGGGCAGAAGCGAAAGTTATTGCTTTATTTCATATCATGGCCATGGGGATGGAAATATTTTTAACACACCCGCAAATTGCCTCTTGGCAATATCCGCAACCTGCCGTTTTTAAGCTTTTGACCGTGCCTTTATTTGCAGGATTTATGTATTCGGCAGTCGGTAGTTTTTTTGCACGTTCACTGCGTTTGTATCAGGTTTCATTTTTAAATTTGCCCAGTTTTGCCAATATGTTGAGTCTGGCACTATTGTCATATATCAATTTTATGAGCAAATTCTTTATTCCAGATTTTCGAAATGTACTGTTCATTTGGAGTGTAGTGATTTTTTGGAAAACAAAAATTCGTTTTAAACTACAACAGCATGAATTTCAGCTTCCGATGTTACCTGTATTGGTTGTTTTGGCATTTATAATTTGGGTTGCTGAAAATATTAGTACTTTTAATAAAATTTGGTTGTATCCGAGTCAAGTAGATGCATGGCATATGGTGGGATGGGGTAAGCTAGGCTCGTGGTATTTACTGTTACTTTTAAGTCTGGTTTTGGTGCTTAAGATTCTTGGAGATCGTAATAAAAAGGGTGAATGGTCACTAAAAAAGTACAATAAATAATTTCGTAATTGTCACATTTAGATTTGCATATCTGAATTTATGTGATAAATCTAAATAGGTGTAATCAAACTTACACATAATGGAAAATAACAATTTACATATGTTGAATTAAAACAATGCATATGAAAATTCTGGAGAATTATATGTTAAAAAAAATCGCTTTGGCTGCTGTATTGGCTGCGGGTTCAAGTGTTGCTATGGCTGATCCAGATGTGGGTTGTGGTGTAGGTTCACAAGTTTGGGCTGGTCAATCTGGAAAAGTACCGAAAATTTTAGCGGCGACCACCAATGGTCTTTTTACTAACCAATTATTAGGTATTACGTTTGGTACTTTAGGTTGTAATGGCAATGGTAAAGTGACTGCGCAAGTTGTGACCTTTACCAATGAAAACTCAGAAGCACTTGCACGTGATATGGCTGTAGGTCAAGGTGAAAGCCTAAACGTACTTGCTTCATTGTTAAATGTTAAAGATGCAGATAAAGCACGTTTCAATGCTGTAGCGAAGTCAAACTTTGCAAGTATTTATTCAGCAGAAAATCAAAATTCTCTACAAGTATTAGCGTCACTTCAACAAGTGATGGCAAAAGACGAAGTGTTAAAAGCTTACGTTTAATTGCATCAAAAACCCTGCCTTGTTGCAGGGTTTTTTTATTTAAATTTTATCAAATATACATTATTGAGAAATGAATCGAACAGGAGTAAACATTGAGCGAACTCTTGTATTGAACCAACATTTCTTAATTGCGCAGTTTTATAATATATCTATATAAATTGATGATTGAATGAAATATTTAGCACTTAGTTTAAGCTTACTCAGTTCATTGTTTACCGTTCATTTACATGCGGAATCCGCTTTAGAGAATCAGCATGCATTAGAAAATGCGTTAAAACTGGCACAACAAAAACAATTAGCCAGTCATATCACCTGGAAACGTTTACTTTATGCAGAAGATGCCTCTGCTAAAGACTTAAATCACCATAACACTAGTCATAAAAGCACAAATCAAAGCGAAGTTAGTTATTCAGGTTATTTTTTTGCTCAAGATGGTCGCCAGAACATCCAAAATGAAATGAATGCAGATATCACTGCACTGTTTCAAGCCGCGGCTGCCAATCAATCCATTCGTTGTAAATTTCCTGCACGTAGCCAATGGTTGATACAACAACTAAATATTTCACAACAACAATTACCTGTTGTGTCCTGTCCTGAGTTTGATCAATGGTATGCACAAATCAAACCCTACCAAGTGACCTTGATTTATGCGACTGATTTTATGGGTAATCCAAGCTCAATGTTTGGACATACCTTGCTTCGTCTTGATCCTAAAGATCAAAAGCAGCTCAACTTAGTCTCTTATGCTGTGAATTATGCAGCCACAGTAAACAGCGATGACAATTGGTCTTATGCATGGAAAGGATTGGTTGGGAAATATCCTGGCGAATATTCTTTAATGCCTTATTATCGCAAAGTGAAAGAATATGGTGATTTTGAAAGCCGTGATCTTTGGGAATATGAACTCAATTTAAATCCTGAAGAAACTGCATTTTTGGTAAAACATATTTGGGAAATGCAAAAGGTCAGTTTTCCTTATTATTTTGTCAGTGATAATTGTGCCTATCGTTTATTGGGGTTGATTGATTTAGTCCGTCCAAGCTCGAATTTACGCAAGCAATTTACATATGCAGCGATCCCGATTGAAACCATTAAAGCCGTAGAGCAACAGGGATTAGTAAGAGAAGCGGTATATCGTCCAGCGTTAGAAACACAATTAAACTCACAGGCCAAACAACATGGTCATGCATTGGCAAAAAAAGCCCATGCAATTGCGGTATTAGAACCACAACAGATGCAAGCAGCTATCGCTGATTATGATGATCAAGATCGCGCAAAAATATTAGAAATGGCCTATGACGATTTATATTTACAATTCGTTGCTCGTCAGGTCGATGCAAGCTTTACTCAACCGCGTTTTAGACAACTGCTAGGCTTACGTAGTCAAATCACCATAGAGAAACAACGTTTAGCACCTGTGCGTCCCAAAGTTGATCCAGTCAATGGACATGATTCACGTAAGTGGTCCGTGGAAGCAGGTGAGGTTCAGGGTGAAAAATTTGTACAAATTGGTCATCGTCAGGCCTATCACGAACTAAAAGATCCGCAGGGTGGCTTTCGTACAGGCACGCAATTGTTGTTTTTGGATGGTGCTGCGCAATGGCGAGATGATCGACTTAAACTGGAACATCTCGACTTATTAACAGTAAACTCTTATAACCCCATTACCCCGTTTAAAATGCCAATAACCTGGGGTTTTACTTTAGGCTGGCAGCAAGAAGCCATTCAAAATGGACAATTTAGTGATCAGCAACAACATGGCGTAGTCAGTGCAAAAGCCCAATCTGGTTATACCCTTGCAGATGATGATCGTAAGCATCTTTGTTATGCAGAGTTACAAACACAGCTTCAAGCAGGTACATCATTGGATAAAGGTTGGCGCGTTGGACTGGGACCAACATTAGGCTGTCAAAATATATGGTCAGATCGTTTAAACACTATTGTTCAAGTTGAATTACCCTATTGGCAAGATTCAAGTGAGTGGAATTTACGTATCCAGAGTACACTGCAATATTCGCTCAATCGTCAAAATTCATTAAACGTCAATTGGGAGTACCAACAACAAAACCAACTCGATTGGCAAAAAATTGGTTTAGGCTTTGTACATTATTTTTAAAGCTAGATCTGGTAAATCGGATCTTGAGAATGAGACTTTGAGATAGGTATTAATCGATCGCAAGCCAAGGATGTTTATACAAGTAGATTATTGATCCTCATACTTAGAATCTGTTGCCAATTGTTTAGAAAAGGGCTTTTGGTTTTTATAAAGAAATGACCTTGGTACAGTTGTTTGACTGTATCAAGATAACCCGCATCGACAGCATCTTCCAACTCTTTAAAATCCGCATGAATTTCTGCCTGTATTTGATAGGTTCTTGCACAGATTAATTCGCCCACCTTATTTTTTAAATAAGAAATCTCAGATTTAAGCGTATTTAAACTGATCTGTTCATCGCCATAGAGATAAATATGTAGCTGTTCTAGGGTTAAGCCCAAAGGATTTAGAATCAAAATACAGATGATTTCAAACTGCCGTGGCGTTAAAAGGATCGACTGATCATTGATCATTATTTTCTGTGGTACTGAAAATGCATGGATAGTTAAACGATTAAAGGGCTGTGTATACAATTTTTGTGCAATGATCTCGGCGCATTGTGTAACGGCCAAATGTCCAAAAATATTTGCTTGATTTAAGCTGTGAAATAAAACCACTTCACCACATGCTTCCCCTGATGTTAAATCAAGAATAGGCGCACTATAAATATAGTGATCTGGCTTTGTTTCTAAATTTTGATCTTGCTGGAATTCTGCGAATGGATCTGTATTGGCTGAACACCACAGTAGATTTTTTTGCAGATCTCTAATTTGTATAACAACAGCAGCGAGCAGCGCTGTGTTGAGTAAATCCTGCTGACATTGAATCAGTGCCAATTGTAAAGCTTGCTGGGAACGTGAGTTTGCTTGAGTAGGGGGCAAATTTTCATTTTTGATTATTGGCTTTTTAGCATGTGGTTTTGAGTCCATCGCATAATCCATTTATGCATATATACTAAATAATATCTTAAATTAAATAAACAAATAACAAAGTAAATAAAATATATAAATTTCATTATTTTTCTTTTAATTATTCAATTTTCAATAACTTTTTCCGATTCTCTAGTTTGGTGCTATTCAACTTTTCTCCTACCTTTGTTTGATAGATTCATTTAAAAGCAGTTTTAACAACTGACAAGACGTTATGTTCATGGGATTGAACAAAAAACATTGACGTCATCCAAGGAAAGGCACTTTTTTTGCTTATACAAAAGAAGGCAAATTAAAAAGGAACGATGATGGACGCTCGAAATGAACAATCAACTATCGTAAAAACAGAAGATTCCAAAGAATATTTTGCTCAACGAGAATTAAAAAAGGGTGCTGTTGGCTGGTTACTCTTGGTCGGTTTAGGGGTTGCCTATGTGATTTCAGGTGACTTTGCTGGTTGGAACTTTGGTATCGCTCAAGGCGGTTGGGGCGGTATGTTTGTCGCAGTGATTTTTGCTGCGATTATGTATCTATGTATATGCCTCTCAATGTCAGAAATGTCGACCATGCTCCCTACAGCAGGTGGTGGATACAGTTTTGCCCGTATGGCTTTTGGACCATTTGGCGGTTATTTAACAGGAACAGCGATTCTGATCGAATACGCTATCGCTCCAGCAGCAATCGCGACCTTTATTGGTGCATATTGTGAATCCTTATTTGGAGTTGGCGGATGGTTAATTTATTTAATCTGTTATTTGGTTTTTATGGGGATTCATTTAAAAGGTGCAGGTGAAGCACTTAAAATCATGTTTGTGATTACTGCGATCGCAGTGGTTGCAGTGGTGGTGTTCCTTGTTGCGATGATTCCTCATTTTAACAGTGCCAATCTATTCGATATTGCAGTTGATTCATCTAAAGCCGGTGCGAGTAGCTTTTTACCCCAAGGTTATTTAGGGATCTGGGCAGCAGTTCCGTATGCAATCTGGTTTTTCCTTGCTGTAGAAGGCGTTCCTTTAGCTGCTGAAGAGGCCAAAAATCCAGCACAATCATTACCACGCGGTTTGATTGGTGCAATGTTGATCTTGGCTGCTTTTGCCATCTTGATTTTAATATTGAGTGCAGGTGCAGCAGGTGCAAGTGTACTTAAAGATTCAGGTGCCCCTTTGGTGGATGCGCTGGTTAAAGTATATGGGCACGGCATGTTGGCGAACTTTGTAAATTTTGTTGGCTTGGCTGGTTTAATCGCGAGCTTCTTCTCGATTATCTATGCCTATTCGCGGCAAATTTTTGCACTTTCTCGTGCGGGTTATTTACCGACGTCTTTATCATTGACCAACAAAAATAAATCGCCATATTTAGCCGTGATTATTCCGGGGATTATTGGCTTCTTATTGTCATTGACCAAACAAGGGGATTTACTGATTTTGATTGCGGTATTTGGTGCGACGATTTCTTATGTTTTAATGATGATGGCACATATCAAATTACGTATTTCACAACCTGATGTATATCGTCCATATCGAACACCCGGTGGTATTTTTACTTCCAGTATTGCGTTGATCTTATCAATTGTCGCCGTGGTTGCGGGTTTCCTTGTTGATCCTAAAGTCTGGTTTATCGCTTTGGGTATCTATGTGGTCTTCATTGTTTATTTTCTTGTTTATAGTCGTCATCATCTGATTTCAGGCACACCAGAAGAAGAATTTGCCAGCATTAAGGCAGCAGAACAGGAATTATAATTATGAGTTATCGTTATAGCGTTGCTCAGCAACAATATATTTTCCAAGATTTAAAGACCTTAATGGCTAAGGCAACCCCATTACGTTCTGGTGATGAGTTGGCCGGTGTTGCAGCCAGTAATGCAACGGAACGTGTGGCAGCACAGATGGCTTTGGCAGAAGTCCCATTAAAAACTTTTTTAAATGAAACAGTCATCGACTATGACAAAGATGATATTACGCGTTTAATTATTGATGAACATCGTGCTGATTTATTTGCGCCAATTGCGCACTTTACTGTAGGTGATTTTCGAAATTGGTTGCTGAGTGAAGATGCAACTTCTGAAAAATTGGCCAATTTAGCCAAGGGTTTAACGCCAGAGATGGTTGCTGCTGTGAGTAAAATTATGCGTAATCAGGATTTAATTCTGGTTGCAAGTAAATGTGAAGTGGTGACACAATTTCGCAATACGATTGGTTTAAAAGGTCATTTATCAACCCGCTTACAACCGAATCATCCAACCGATGATGTATTGGGTATTTCGGCCAGCTTATTGGATGGCTTGATGTATGGTAATGGTGATGCTGTGATTGGGATTAATCCAGCCACAGACAACTTACATAATTTGTCGGAATTGTTAAAGTTACTTGACCATATTATCCAAGAATATGAAATTCCCACGCAATCTTGTGTGTTAACCCATATCAGTTCTGGGATTCAACTTGCAGAACGTAATATTCCAATTGATTTAATGTTCCAATCCATTGCGGGTACGCAATTGGCCAATGAAGGCTTTGGTGTTACCTTGGATTTACTTCAGGAAGGATATGAGGCGACTTTAGCACTCAACCGAGGAACAATTGGTCAAAATGTCATGTATTTTGAGACTGGACAGGGCAGTGCTTTATCCAGTAATGCGCATCATGGTGTGGACCAGCAAACTATTGAAGCACGCGCTTATGCAGTGGCACGTAAATATAATCCATTACTGGTCAATACTGTGGTTGGGTTTATCGGTCCAGAGTATTTGTATGACGGGAAGCAGATTATTCGTGCAGGGTTAGAAGATCATTTCTGTGGCAAATTACTCGGTGTACCTATGGGTTGTGATATTTGCTATACCAACCATGCCGACGCAGATCAAAATGATATGGATGTGTTACTCACGCTATTTGGTGCTGCGGGAATTAACTTTATCATGGGAATTCCAGGTTCGGATGATGTGATGTTGAATTATCAAACCACATCTTTCCATGATGCCTTATATTTACGTCAGTTAATGGGATTAAAACCGGCCCCTGAGTTTTCGGCTTGGTTAGATCAGCAAGGAATTTTGCACCAAGAACAACGGCAAATTCATTGGCCAAGCAGTATGCCAAAAAACTTTGCTAAATTATTATCATAAAAAGGAGAGTAAACCATGAAGCTCTCAAAACTTGAAACTTTTCCAAATGGTTTTCATGAAGATCCTTGGCATAAGTTAAAACAATATACTGATGCCCGAATTGCGATGGGAAGAGTAGGATGTAGCATTCCAACTCAAGAACTGCTTAAGTTTCAACTCTCGCATGCACAGGCCAAAGATGCTGTTTTTCACCAATTAGATACTGAAAATATGCAAGCTCGGCTTAGAGATTTAAAATTTGAAAGTCTCATTGTGGAAAGTAAAGCAACCGACAAAGAAGTATATTTAAAGCGTCCTGATTTGGGCCGTGAGTTATCGGAGCAGGCTCAAACTCAACTCACGAATTATGTGCAACAGCACCCACAGCAATATAATGTATGTATCGTGGTTGGTGATGGCTTATCTGCACGTGCAATCGAAGAGAATGCCATTGCCTATATCGATTCCTTACGTGAACATATTGATGCTGAGGGCTGGAAACTGGCGCCAATTGTACTTGCTACAGGGAGTCGTGTGGCATTAGGCGATGAAGTGGCACAAAGTTTTAATGCACCCTTATTGATTATGTTGATTGGCGAACGGCCTGGTCTAAGCTCACCTGACAGTATGGGGGTGTATTACACTTGGAAAGCGCGAAAAGGCAGTATGGATTCAAGCCGGAACTGTATTTCCAATGTACGACCTGCAGGGCTGAGTATTCAAATTGCCACACAACGTTTAATGGCGTTGATGCGAAATTCATTTAAATTACAACTTTCAGGGGTCGATTTAAAAGATGACCACGTTGTTCCATTACAAAGCGATGAGCATCCTAAAAAATTATTATTCTAACGGCTAAATTTTTATATCTTGAACAAAGCAGTGCCTTGATGTTTAAGGCACTGCTTTGTAAATACTAGAGTATTTGTTCAAGCTTAAGTGTTGTGAAAACCTTTAAGTTTAAAAAATAAATCAAAAAACTAAGTGTACTTCTCTGAAATATCTTACATTTAATTTCTGTTATGACTCGGCATTTTTTATTGAATATGCTTGATGCGGCATTTCAGCAAAGTCTATTTTGAACTGAAAAAGACATTTGGACGATCCACTTTTTACACAGTTTAGATCATGCTGTTGATGGTATCGCAAACATATATCGACATACTTCGAGAGACTTATTCAATCAAAATATCATGAAATAGAGATGCAATGACATGTAAATGAGTCGAAATGACCTATGGAATTATACCCAGTTAAGTAAAATTCTAATAAGCGCACCAGCTAAATTAAAAAAATGATAATCAGCCAGAGGCAGGATCAACCATGGGCATTTTAAAAAAATTTATTAAATCGAGTGTGTATCATGAGCCATTACCTATTCGCCGTGATGTCAGATTTAATTTACCTGCGGATCGAATCGCAGATTGGCATACCGCCGCAGGTCCAATTTTTACCGCATTGCTAAATACGTTTTCTATTGTCTTGCCTATTGGTGAACGCTTCTTTATTGATGCAGTAAGGGCACATCGTGATTTAGTCCAAGACCCAGAATTACAAAAAGCGGTGACGGCTTTTATTGGTCAAGAAGCAATGCATGGACGTGAGCATGAAGAATATAACCAAGCCTTATTTGCACGCTCACCGATTGCACCAAAATTTGAAGCATTGGTTTTAGAGATTTTTGGTCTGCTTAAACAGCATTTACCTGCATATTTTTGGCTCAGTGGAACAATTGCATTAGAACATTTTACCGCTTTATTGGCAGATTCTGTATTACGGACACCTGAATTATTTGAAGGGGCTGAAGAACATTATGCCAATATCTGGCGTTGGCATGCTTTTGAAGAAACAGAACATAAAGCTGTGGCTTTTGATGTATGGAATACCGCAATGGGGCATGGTCCTTATGCCTATGCTGTTCGTAGTTTTGGATTGGTGGTCGCAACGATTGTGTTCTGGGGCTTAGTGATCCCTGTATTCTTGACCATTGTTAAAGGAGAAGGCAAGTTAAGCGATTTATCCAGCTGGAAAAAGACCTATCATTATACCTTTGGCGGCATTGGTGTATTGAGAAAGCAATTGGGAAATTATATCGATTATTTCCGTCCAAACTTCCATCCGTGGGACCATGAGAATCATCAATACATGCAACAAATGGAACAATTGATTTATCAATTGGCTGAAAAAAAATAATCAAATATCATATTTAAAGGATTGGCTGTGTGTTTGTGATTTATCGCACAGCACATGATTTTGAACAGCTTATCGAGCAGTTCATCATGGTGATTTGCTCGACTAGCTTTAAATCTGTATGAATTAAAAAAAACTTGAGAAAAATGATTCAGCTCAATCATTGATACAAACTATTTAAAAAATTTGCCTGCTTGAGAAAGGATCTTTTTGCCTTTTTGAGTGACTTCTAATGTGACATCTGGTGTTTCACTTGCACCTAAAACATTACGATAAACTACATATTGATATGTACCACTGTTAAAAATGTAGTGGTGATTGCCGCCTGAACCATCCATTTCAACACGACCTTGATTTAAAATCAGATCAGGTTTTGTCGCTTGCGACTGTTTTGTTCCCCAAGATGCATAACGGTATTTACCATTGGGCATAGCATCTATACGCACTTGAAATTTGGCGGTTTTAAACTGTAATTCAGGTGTTTTAAAATTTTTAAGTGATGAATGTAATTGAATTTTCTGTTGTGAAATCAATTGCGCTTTATATTTTTGTTCAGCATCACTACTGTAGTTGATGGCTTTAATTTTATGACCATCTAACCATAGTGTGCCACCATTGAGCATCACACCACGCCAACCCATACTTTCCCATTGTGATGGTTTTGAGTTGGCGATCTCTTGAATAAGTTGAGTATCAAACACTTGGTTAAAGCGTTGTTTCATCTGGGTTGCATTGGCAATACTTGGGATGGGTTCTTCACGATGTAAGGGGTAGGTAATGTTGTTTGAAATCGCGGTGATATTTTTATTTTTAAATAATTTAATGACACTTTGCACATCTTTTAATTCGTTGGCATTTAGATTGTCGGCAAAGGCGCTAGTGGCAGTTAACGCTGAAATCAAGATCAATAAATTTTTCATTTAAAATAATGGTATAAGGCTGAGATAATTTAAATCATATAGTTTTAAGTGGACAGTAAGTGAGTGTTTTACAAATATAAGCTATAAGAAAGCAAAAAATATAAAAAAGCTTATATTTGAACGCGCTGATCATCAAAAAAGTCACAAGTTTTAGTGGCTTAAACTTCAACCACAACAAAATATTTTTTAACTGCTTCAAGCACTTCAAATGTACCGATAAATGAAGGTGGGATAATTCCTGCTTCACCAGTTTTAATTTCTACAAATGATGATGTGTTTTTATCATGCAAACGTACAGAACCTTCAATCACCTGAAAAAATTCTTGTTTATTGTCTGCAAATTGAATATCCCATGCACCGACCTCGCATTGGCAAATACCACAATTCATATTGGGATGTTCATACAAACTTTGTGTAAGTCGTTTGGGATTTCCTTTAACCAATCGTTCTGCACGAGGATAATCGATAGTGGTTTCACTGTGCGTTAAACCATGACCTGCCAACCAAATTAAAGACATTGTAAAACCCTATCGTAAAATAAAGCCTCAATAAAATGAGGCTTTGATATTTATATTGCTTGCTGAATGATTAGTCTTAATGTGCTTCAGGCACGGCAGATAAAAACTCACGACGTGCTTCTTTATCTGTTTTAAAATCACCGACAAATGACACGGTACGTGTGGTCGATTCTTGTTTGCTGACACCACGCATCATCATACACATGTGCGCTGAATCAATGACCACCGCAACACCACGTGCTTGAGTAACTTCAGCCACTGCATCTGCAATTTGCTTTGTCAACTGTTCTTGAATCTGTAAACGGCGAGCAAACATTTCTGTGATACGGGCAAATTTAGACAGTCCTAAAACATTGCCAGAAGGGAGATAGGCAATATGTACACGACCATGAAAAGGCAATAAATGATGCTCACATAACGAATAAAATTCGATATTCTTTACCAAGACCATTTCATCATTATCAGAAGGGAAGACCGCATTATTGGTCACTTCTTCCAACGTTTTGCTATAGCCAGACGTCAAGTACGAAAAAGCTTTAGCCGCACGCATAGGCGTATCTTTCAGACCAGGACGGTCTAAGTCCTCGCCAACGGCAGTTAAAATATTCGCGTAGGATTGCTGCATAGACATAAAACGTGTTCACTTATACGGTTTGAACAAGGACGGCATTGTATCAGAAAAATGAATAATATTTTCTAATTACAAGATAAACCGACACTTAAGAGAGTTTTGATCATTTAAAACAAATGATCATGGATTTCCATTTGATTTTGGATTTCTTTCAGCACGTTTCAGTAAAACCAAAACTGCGCCTGTGCCACCTTGTTTTTCAGGAGCACTGACAAAAGCTAAAACATCACGATGTTGACGAAGCCAGCCGTTCACATAAGTTTTCAGTATGGCTTCTGGACCTTTGCCATGGACAATTTTAATGACATTTTGGTTTTCATCTTTTGCCATTTGAATGATTTGCAATACAGCAGAGCGTGCTTCTTCAACAGTACAACCATGTAAATCAACAGCTTCAAACCAGCGTAGATTACCAGCTTTTAAGTCTTCAAAAACTTTATGTTGTAGTGTTGCGATGCGATAGCTTAAAGCCGCCTGACTTGCAACAGGATTTAAAATCGCTTGTGTATCTGACAATTCTGCATCATTAATTTCAAATGCACCTTCAGCCGCTGCGCGTTTGGCAAGGGTTTTTGCATCTGGTTTTTTTCGCAAATCACTACGCTCGATTTTGGCAATATTGCCGTTATCGAGTTTGGTTACACCGCCAAGTGCGGTTTTAAACAAATCAGCATCATCTAACTCTTCAGGTGCTGTTACTTGTGCATTCTTACTTTCAGGTTGCACTGCAACTTTTGAAGCATGAGGAGAAGTGATTTGTTTTTTGAATTGTTTTAATAAATCAAGCTGTGATTTAGAGAATGTGGAATCAGATTTACTCATAATTGCAAAAAACAGTAAATGGACGGTATTAGGCGCTCAGTATAGTCTGAATCTTGTCAAATTTGAACTGAATTGAATTCACACCGTTATATCTGCGTTGATCGTGACTTGAATGTTGGGAGTTGAAAAATTTATAGGGGTGATTGGAGAAATATGAAAACAGGGTGAGCGAACTCACCCTTTGACTTTTAATTACACTGTTTCAGGCAGACCAAACAACGCATTAAATGCATGATCAGGGCGTGGTTGCTTCATAAAGCTTTCACCCACAAGGAACGAATGAATATCGTGTTCTTGCATCATGCGCACATCATCTGGTGTTGCAATACCACTTTCAGTGATCAGTAAACGTGAAGGTGGAAGTAACTTCTTCAAACGCAATGAGGTATTTAAATCGACATCAAAGGTTTTTAAATTACGGTTATTCACACCCAGTAAACAACGCTCTGAAAGTTGCAATGCACGTTCCAGTTCAGCCTCATCATGAACTTCGACCAAAACATCAAGGTTCTGCTCAAATGCGGTCTTTGACATTTCTTCAAGTTGTTGATCTGACAAACAAGCCACAATTAATAAAATACAGTCGGCATGTAAAGCACGCGCTTCGATAACGCCGTAAGGATTAATCAAAAAATCTTTACGTAGTGCAGGTAATTCACAGTGACTACGGGCGATCTGAATATTTTCATCAGCACCTTGAAAGAAATCTAAATCTGTTAAAACAGATAAGCAGGCTGCACCGGCTTGCTGGTATTGTTGAGCAATTTCAGCAGGGTTAAAATTTTCACGAATGATCCCTTTTGATGGTGAGGCTTTCTTTATTTCAGCAATCACACCTGGGCGTTTACTGTATAAAGATTTGGCAAAACCACGCACAGGTGTTGCAGCTTGGGCAAGCGCTTCAACATCGTTTAAACTACGTTGTTTTAAACGTTGAGCAAATTCTTCGTATTTACGATCAACTATTTTACCCAACATTGTATTGGCAATATCCACCATGATAACGTCCTCTAATCCTTAAGCTTCATACTCTTTGAGTGTTTTGGTAAATTCAGACAAAATGCCCATTTTTTCTAAAGCTTGCCCACCATAGATAATATCATGTGCTAAAGCGACACCTTGTTTATAACTCTTGGTTAGACCTGAAACATAGATACCAGCACCTGCATTTAATGCCAGCATACTGGCTGCTTTTTCACCTTTTGCTGATTTCTTCTTACCGAGCGCATCTTTGATTAATGCTAAGCTCTCAGCAGCACTATCAACAGAAAGACCAGTTAAGGTTTGAGATTCAATATCTACATCTTCTGGCTGAATCATCCATTCCGTGATTTCACCATTTTTTAATTCAGCAACATAAGTCGAGGAAGCCAAACTGATTTCATCTAAGCCATCTTTAGAATGAACCACCATGACGTGTTCAGCCTCCAGTTGTTTTAAAACTTCGGCCAGTGGACGACACAATTCTGTTGAAAATACACCAATCACATAGCGACGTACCCCAGCCGGATTCGTAAGCGGGCCAAGGAGATTAAAAATACTACGGAAGCCCAATTCTTTACGTGGGCCAGCCGCATATTTCATCGCTTTGTGGTGATTTGGGGCAAATAAGAAACCAACCCCCATTTCACGGATGCAACGTTCTGTCTGGTGCATATTTAGATCAAGGTTAATCCCGGCCTGTTCTAAAAGATCAGACGAGCCTGATTTAGAAGAAACACCACGATTTCCATGTTTTGCAATAGTTGCACCTGCTGCCGCAATAACAAATGAAGAGGCAGTAGAGACGTTAAATAGGTTTTGTCCATCACCACCCGTGCCAACAATATCAATTAAATGCGGGATATCCCCCACATCAATTTTAATTGCAAACTCACGCATTACACGTGCCGCAGCGGTGATTTCGTCAATACTTTCACCTTTTAAACGAAGTCCCATCATAAATGCACCAATTTGGGCATCTGTGGCTTCACCACGCATAATGGTACGCATCACTTCCTCCATTTGAGGTTGAGTGAGTTCGATATTTTTAGTGATGTTATTTAAAGCTTGTTGAATATTCATTATCTTGTACTACGCATATTAAGCATAAATTTCTAAAAAGTTTTTAAAGATCTGATGACCATGTTGACTCAGAATGGATTCTGGATGGAACTGCACGCCTTCAATTGGCAATGTCTTATGTTTGACACCCATGATTTCTTCGATAGAACCATCTGCTTCATTGGTCCAGCAAGTGACTTCCAGACACTCAGGCACACTGGCTTGATCAATCACGAGTGAATGATAACGTGTTGCTGAAAATGGAGAAGGCAAGTTGCTGAAGATCCCTTGGTCACTATGATACATGTCAGATAAACGACCATGCATCACCGTTTTGGCACGCACAATTTCGCCGCCAAAAGCCTGACCAATCGCTTGGTGACCTAGGCACACACCGAGTGTTGGAATTTTTCCTGCAAAATGCTGAATTGCAGGGATAGAAATTCCTGCTTCAGAGGGTGAGCAAGGACCAGGACCGATCACTAAGTACTTTGGTTGCCATCGTTCGATATCCTCTAAGGTCACGGCATCATTGCGAACAACTTTAACGTCTTGGTTTAACTCGCCAAAATATTGGACAATGTTATACGTAAAGCTATCGTAATTATCGATCATTAGAAGCATATCAAACTTAACCTTCTGAATTTTAAAACTAATTTTAAACTAGTGCTAAATCGTACTCAATTCTGTACTCAATGTGCTTAAGGTAACTTATTATTGGATATTAAAAAGCCACCTTAATTGGTGGCTATATTAGCACTGTTTGTCGTATCTTTTACAATGGTTTGAACATAACTCAAGAACCAATAACTCTTACGACCATCCTTAAAAGGGCGGGTAATAAAACCCTCCCTGATTTTACGGTCTAAGGTTTCAGGCTCTATATTTAGTAAGTGGGCGAATTCGGCTCGCCCAATTCTTCGTTCCTCTTTTTGGTTTACCAGTTGCTCCACAAGATTGGTTAAATGCTGAAGAGACTCTGATTCAATTTTTAGCGCACCCATTTCATCACCTCAACAAGCTTTCTTTCTAGAGCGTTTAATATCATTAGCCATAGAAAGAGTAGATTTTATAATTAACCTTTCAGCTTGATTAACATCATCAAGACTGTTCATATAACTAGCGATCGCATTACCAGCTATGCAAAATCCAAATTCAATTGCCATTTGTGGATCTGTCTTTTTTAGATGCTCAAACATAGGCCCAATCATTTGCTGGAACAGTTGTTCTGCAACTTCAGCGGGTGTTCCTTCAAGTTTTAAACTTGCTATATCCATTACATCCACCATAAATCTAAATTAATAATTACGTACCCATTTAATAAAATCATCACTTCAAGCAGCATTAGAAACCCTTCCATGTTTAGTCCTCAAAGTTATATCTGGTGAAGATAAGTGCTCCTCAAATTCCTTACCTAATTCAAAAGCTGCTGTATTCCCATTTAAGCCATCAGTTACCAATACATAGTGATGTTTCTTTTTGATTCCACGGTCGCTAATGCGCGCCGTGAAACCTTTAAATTTAAGATTTTTAACTTCATATCCAAGCTTTTCCAACCAAATTTGAAAAGCTCTTAAGTTTTTGGTTTTAACTACAGTTTTCAATTATTAGCTTCCCATGGTATGTCAGTTTCCATCATGAGGTCTGTTCGCCGTTGACTTACATAGCTCTTTAAACTTTCCTGAATTTGAGGATCACATTCGCTTATTTCATCTTCAAGTTTTGTAAGTTCAATCAAAGTTTTTGCTTCTTGAATCCTTACCATTAATGATGATTGGGATTTCTCTGGTGGGTTAAATTCAGCTAAACGTTTATGGATAGCATCCATAACTGGCTTTCGTTCTTCTTCAGTCCAATTCATTGTGTATTTGTATAGGGCGTTTGCTTCTTTAGGAGTCTCAACTATCTTTAAACGTTCTATCAACTCATCAAGAACCGATTGATATGGATGCAATGCAGGAGAATTATCATCTGCAATTAATGAATATTCTGTGGTGGTCAATTTTTCCTGAGAAACGATTGTGATAGGTTGGCTTAATTCAGACAATTTACTTTCCTTAGCCATCGTAATTTCAAGCATTTGTTCAGCTGAAAACCCTTGAGTATCAAGATCCCTTAAAGTGATTTCAATTTCTTGCTCAGACTCACAAGAGTTAATTCCATCTATATAAATTTGATGGTCTAAGCTTGTTAATT
The DNA here is from genome assembly GCF_051059255.1 of Acinetobacter sp. CE-15. Lineage (NCBI taxonomy): Bacteria > Pseudomonadati > Pseudomonadota > Gammaproteobacteria > Moraxellales > Moraxellaceae > Acinetobacter > Acinetobacter sp. CE-15. The sequence continues at coordinate 1,660,859 of NZ_CP192737.1, forward strand.
TTGGCGCATATTGTTCAGGATCAAGCTCTATCAACTTATCCTCTGTTAGCTTACATAGATGTTGAGTATGTTCACGCTCTAGATGACCATTCGCAAAAAACACCGGGCGTAACAAAAGAACAGCTTCTGTCGTAGTACAGTTTGCAATTTGCGCTGCAAATTTATTAATTATTAAGGTAGGATCTGTTTCAATTTCTGAAACTTCTTGAATAGTGAATCCTTTACGGCTTTCAGTCGTTGGCACTTTAACAACGTCTTGAGCTATTTCACTAGTTGACTCAGCTTTTTTACGTGTAGTTTTTTTGGATTTAGCTTCAGGTTTCATGAATTCTTGAAAATTCACAACTTTTAAAACTAAATTATTATTTATACCAAGTAAGCTTTGTATAGCTTTAGCTTGATTTTGGGCACTTTCAAAGTCACGCTGAACCGAACCATTTTTTACTGCTAATACCAATTCTTCATATTCAGGAATAAATTGTCCTTTAACAATACTTCCAGTATTACCCAGTAAAAACACATCTTGTCCTTCTGAAAGTTCTTCCAGAGAATAAGGTTTTAAGAATGTGTATCCATTAATTGAGATTTCATCAATCTTGATACAAAACTCATAATTCTGCATAGCAAAAACAGTAGCTGGGAATTGATCAAGATCGTCAAATTCCATCAACTCGCCTACAGCACGACACATGATATTTTTACCAGCAATTAATGCTGCGAAAGCTTCATTTCCATTTAAAATGTTCATTTTTTATTTTCCTCAATGCTGCATTTGATTTTGTTGTTGAACTTGGTTTATCGGTGGCGCTTCACTCCATCCCATTTGATCTGCTCGAGCACGGCAGGCTTTTGATATACCTGACTCGTATTGAGTGCCTTTGAACGTATTAATTGCTTTATCAAGGGTTTGAGGATTTTTCGCATCTTTAATAGCTTTTAGAGCATCGTTAAAACGCTGAGCCAATGGCTTTTGTTGCTGGCCACTAGCTTGATTATTTTGATTGCGATTCGGTTGTTGAGCCTGTCTCGAGTTTTGCTGATTATTTTGATTTTGAGAGGGCTGTTGTTTTTGCTCATTGTAATGTGCGGCAGCCATTTCTTGATATTTCCAGTCATCCCAAATACCTGAGAAAATATCACCAGCAAAACCAATAAAACTAAGTGCCTTAACCATTGCATCTGTTACTGATTTTTTAGGGGCATCTTCGTCATAAATCATTTTGCCTGTATTGGTTTTATACATGGCCATTGTTCCGCCCATATGTTCCACTGAACACTTTTTACCTTCTTGCATATACCAAACACGGACAGTTGCATAATGCATCATTGTTTCGGCATTACATTGTTGAAAACCTTGTTGAACTATTTCAATTCCCCAACCTTGGCCACAAGGGCCAAAAGTTTCTGTAGCACGTTGAACTAACCAATAAGGTTGAGGCGATGAGCCTTTATAAGACTTACCAGTAATGGGTTTTACTTTGCTTGGATCGGTAATGCTTAAAGAATTCCAAAGATCCATGTTTGTATTATTTGAATTTGTCATAATTATGCTCCAGTCCATCCCATACGTTTTTTATACGCACGACGTTCGTAAGAGGGGATATTTGAATTTTGAAGACCAATAGCCAATGCTTTACGCTTCTGAAACTTGCGCTCACGTTGAAAATTAAGGCTAATCCAAGGTTTCTCTAAGTGCTCTGCGAATTCGATAAGGTACAAATAGCCTGATTTACTAACTCGGTAGATTTCACCATTTTTCTGAATGTATTCAGACGAATAAATACGCATGCGAAATTCACCGTTTTCATCGCTGATGAATTCTGATTTTTTTGGAGTTGATGTATTCATTAGACAGCCTCCACCATACGGTTACGTTCGATGTAGTTAACTATCACTTGATTGATATTTCTGTGATCGTTGTAATCTGTGAAGTCGCGGTATTCCTTGCCGTTAATATCTTTAATTTGATCTATCGCAAGGTTTGTAATTTCGATGGCTGTAAAATCTGAACCTGGTACACCGTAATTGTCTTTATGAGCCTCTAAGTCAAAACTGACTTGTACAAAGAAACTATCAAGCTTGATTACTGCAATACCTGATTTATCAGATGTAAGTTTTAACGCTTGGATTCCATACTCTGAGGGAGTCACGTTTGGAACATTAACTGGTGGTTTGTATTCAGTAGCTTTTTGATCAATTACTAAAGCAATTGCGCCAGAAGTTAATAGACCGCTTATTAAAGCGACTTTGAAAAATCCCATAGGCTGTACACGATGTGTAACAATGGGATTGATTGAATGCGGTTTTGTGTTCATAATTAACCTGTAGTAAGGAAAAGCGCATTAGATTTCGAGGTCGGTGCGCTTTTTTGTTATCTGGTGAAATAATTATGCATATATGCATTAAATAATGCAATATAGAATTATGCATAATTGCATTATTTTTTTAATTCTTATGTTACAGCCATAAAAAAAGCCCACTTTAAGTGAGCTAAAACGATACTTATAGATTAATTGATTTTTTAATACTGATTAATTGGCATTAGGATGTTCATGTTTATGCTGGCTAGGTGGAACAATATCTGTAATAGCTGTGATGCTTTCCACATCATCCATATCAAAAGTAAGGCGTTCACCGCCATTCACTGCCAATAAATTAAGCACATTGTTGTGAATCCCAATAAATTCTTTGATCGTACAACGACCATCTTTTAAACACACTTGAACAAATTCAGATGGAGTAAGCACAGCATCTGGATCACAAACAACATACCATCCATTGCGAATAGCTGGATACATAGAATCTCCTGTACCCTTTATGCCATAAGCTTTATCACCCGCAGAATGTGTCGGAATATAACCGTCTCCACCATTACCTTCGTAACCCATATCGGTAAAAAAGCCATCCATACCCATTTTGCTATATGCTTTTACTGGAACCCATCTTTTTGAAAGTACGATTGGTTTTTCTATAACTCTTGAAAACAATACAGCATCTTCACTGTCTGGAATATTGTATTGTTTTTTGAAAGCTTCTATATCAAATTCCTTAAAACCATCTGCATTATTTTCAGATTTACTTAAATCTTTATCAAATAAGTCACTTACTGTAACTCCCGCCCATTCAGCAAAGGGTTCAAGAGTAGACCTTCTAGGGTCTTTAGTTACGCCGCTTTGAATACGAAAAATAGTGGATTGTTTGATTCTTGGGTTCTGTTGCTCAAGATCATTAGGGTTTGTTTTATGTTTTTTTAGAAGAAATTCAATATTCGATATTAAGTAGCTCATAACATTACAACCTTTGTTTTAAACATATTCTATGCGAAAAAGCATAAATAAAAAGAAATAACCCACATATGCATTGACAATTATGCAAACACGCATAAAATATAAAAATCATAGTGTGAGGAAATTTAAAAATGACCCTTAAAGAGAAAATTCAACTTTTACATTCAAAAGGGTACACCCAACAAAAAATCAGTCTTGAAACAGGAATTACACAAAGCTCTGTTTCTCGAATTTTGAAAGAAACCCAACAAAGTGTTCAATACGAAAAAGGACGAGCACTTGATTTGCTTGTAGCAAAAATATGTTCGTCATCTTTAAGTACTTTGGACCAGTTATGAATTTCGAAAAGAAGATCAGCACACTAAGCACGATCCTTAAGTTAGGGACTAACTTCGATCTTCTTAGATAAATAGGAGAACTTTATGACAACGGTTGTAATCGAGCAGCCAAAATTAGATGTTTTGGCGTCAACACGACTTCCTTCTAATTGGAATGAAGCAATTGAAAACAATAGTGTAAATCGAAGCGATTGGATTAGAGAAGCAATTAAACAAAGACTCATAGCTGAAAACCTAATTGTTTTAAATGAGTCTAATTTTTCACATAAAAATGAATGTAAACAAACGTATACATTGAATACTTCGTACACATCAAAGAATTCAAATGTATTCAGGAATGTATTCAGAGTTTTTGTAAAACAACTGGCACAAAAAAAGCCTGAGATTGCGGCTCAAGCTTTTTCTGCTCATTCATCACAAGGATAAACAATGAAGATCTTTAATTTAGCACAGAGGACAATTACTGGCAAATTTTCGTGGGGGTTATATGACAAATAGAGCCTTTCAGAAAGCACCTGAATCTAAGCAAGTGCAATGGACGCAATCATGGTTTGAGCCTGCATTGAATTCGCTTGAAGGTATTTTAAATGTCCGCCGTTCGAATTTACGCAAGATTAAGCGTGATGAATCTAATGCAGCAGTAACACGGGATGAATTCATAGAAATTTTAACTTGTGAACATCGTTTAACCATTTATCAAGCTAGTGAGATTATTTCTAGTTTAAATCGTGCAGGTGAAATTTTAATGTTTGGTCGATTCATTCAAGTAAATGATAAGGCTGGTGGTGTATGAGTAAATTTGTGCCCAATTCATTCATGGTCGCAAATGCATTTGTTGACCATGCTATGAATAAAATTAGCGATGCTTCATGCAAGGTATATCTCGTAATAGTAAGAAAGACTCGTGGATGGACTAAGGAGTGTGATGCACTTTCTTTGACTCAACTAGAAGAACTTACACGTAAAAGTCGCCCAACCGTTGTTAAATGTTGCAATGAATTGGTTAGAGTAGGTCTTGTAAAAAAACATGATCAATCAAAATATGGCAACGTTTATTCATTACTTGATAACTATGATATTGGTGAATTATTTAAGTTCCCTAGTAAAAAATATTTACTAGTTAAAGAATTTACATTGTTTAAAAATGAGCTAGTAAATAATTTTAACTACCCATCTAAAAGGACAGGGTATGATCAATTAATAGGCGATATTTACATAAATTTCCCTAGTAAAAAATCTTTACTAGTAAAAAGTTTTAACCAGACTAGTAAAAATATTTTACCTCTACTAGTAAAAATTTTTAACACACAAAATACAACTATCAAAAGACACTATCAAAATAATAAAAACGATTGGATTGATTTTAAAATTTTGAAATCTCAAATTACTTCGATCAATACGAACGTAAATGCTGAGAATATAATCAATGCTTCTTGGTTAAATCTCGAAATTTTAGCGTTTGAGGATTTCAACAAGGATCGCAATCATTCAGATCAAATGAAATTATTTTTCTTAGGTCAGTGGTTAATTCGTGCGTATTACAAATATGAAAAATTAAATAAACCTCACCAACAGTCAAAATCATTAACTGATCAACAAGGTTCGAACGAGGTCAAATTTGCTTCAATCAATCAGCTTTACATGTTTGCGAATAAACTTGCTCATTTACCCGAAGTAAGTAGCAAGTTCAGCTCACCTGGTGAAACTTATGAAAAATTAGCAGGGCGTATTGCAGCAAAACTTTCAGATCCTAAAGAGCGCCAAAGTTTTAAGCCTTACCTTGATCAACTTGGGTTCAAGTCTAAAGTTAAAAGGGCAGTGGCATGAATTTTAATTTATTACCCCATGAATTAATCGTTGATAACTTTGCAGGTGGTGGGGGGACTTCAACGGGGCTTGAGCAGGCATTTGGTAGACCTGTAGACATAGCAATAAATCACGATGCTAAGGCTTTGGCAATGCATCGAGCAAATCATCCGGAAACAAAACATTATTGCGAGTCTGTATGGGATATAGATCCAATTCAGGTTACTGGTAATCAACCAGTTGGATTAGTTTGGTTAAGTCCTGATTGTAAACATTTTTCTAAAGCTAAAGGTGGTAAACCTGTTGAGAAGAAAATTAGAGGATTAGCTTGGGTGGCATTACGTTGGGCAGCTAAAGCGCGTCCACGTGTAATCATGTTGGAAAATGTAGAAGAATTTAAAACGTGGGGGAGGTTGGCAGAAGATGGTAAGCCATGTCCTAAGCGAAAAGGCGAAACCTTTCGCTGTTTTGTGAACGCATTACGTCATCAAGGATATGAGGTCCAATGGCGTGAATTAAGAGCATGTGATTATGGAGCACCTACAATTCGAAAAAGATTTTTCATGGTAGCTCGTCGAGATGGATTACCAATTGTCTGGCCAAAACCAACACATGCAGATCCAAGATCGGTTGCTGTAAAAAGTGGAAAATTAAAACCTTGGCGTTCTGCAGCTGAATGCATAGATTGGTCAATTCCTTGTCCAAGTATTTTTGACCGAAAAAAAGCATTAGCAGACGCTACATGTCGCCGTGTAGCGACTGGCCTTGTACGTCATATTATTAATAATCCTGATCCGTTTGTAATTAATAATAAAAAAATTACAGCACCATTAATGACTGAAATTGCAAATACATCATCACCAAGATGTATGCCAGCAAATGAACCATTAAGAACTATTTGTGCTCAAGTGAAAGGTGGCCATCATGCATTGGTAACTGCCTTTCTAGCAAAGCATTTTACTGGAGTCGTCGGGAATAAAATTACTGATCCTGTAAGTACTATTACTGCCAAAGATCACAATAGCCTTGTTACAGGAACATTGGTAAAGCTTAGGAAAGGTTGTATAGGACAAGATGCAAAAGATCCATTACATACGATTACCTCTAGTGCAGGCCATTTTGCTGCTGTTCAAGCATTTTTAACTGCGTTTTATGGCAACGAAAAAGATGGGAATAGTCTAAGTGATCCATTAAGAACAATAACGGCTAAAGAACGTTTTGGCTTGGTTATGGTCAAAGGGGTATTACACCAAATCATTGATATTGGCTTACGCATGTTACAGCCAGTTGAATTGTTTAAAGCACAAGGATTTCCACTTACTTACATTTTTAGTTATGGAATTGATGAGTTAGGGCAAACCATTAAATTAACCAAAACTGAGCAAAACAGAATGGTAGGAAATTCAGTTTCTCCTTACCTAGCTAAAGCTTTGGTTATCTCAAACTTTAAACATGAAAATATTCTAAGAGGTGCTGCATAAGTGGAAAGCATCTCAATTGCTGAATATAAAAAGAAATACGCGCCTAAGGTGAAAAGAAAATCAAAGTGTAGTAATTCATTAAAAAAAGAACGTGTTGTAAGTGATGGTGAAGCAACATTAATTCAGCATTTGAGAGCTTACGGAATCGAATTTAGACAAGAGTATCAGTTCAATGAGAATCGTAAATGGAGGGCTGATTTTCATATAACTGGTACCAAGATTTTAATTGAGGTTGAAGGAGGTATTTGGAGCAATGGCAGACATACAAGGGCGAAAGGTTACATAGCAGATATGGAGAAATATAACTCAGCTCAGGAACTGGGTTATTTAGTGTTTAGGTATAGCACTGAACAGGTGAAAAGTGGCAAGGCAATTGAAGAAATTAGACGGTTGAAAAGGTGATTATATGAATGCAGCAATTACAATTATGCAGGCAACAGATTGGAAAAAGTACAGCTTTGAGGAATGGTGTCGCCAATTAGGGGCTTGGATAAATGGTGATAATGAAACAATGGTACGTATTGTAAAAACAATGCCAACAAAGCGAATTACTCAAAAGCAGAGAGAAAGACTGCTCGCTATGTATATAAATGATGAGAGTTTAAAGGATCGCTTATGTGTTCGTCGTCGTGGTACTTGTTGTCAACTGAATAGCAATGAAGCACGGGCATTCCAAAGATTGTTTTTAGATGTGCAATTGATTGAGGATGAAATTCTTCAAGAATGGATTTCTTCAGTATGGTCACATCATGTAATAGGTAATTCTTTAAGAGATATTTCTTCAAGTAATGACACAGCAGTGAATCAGATCAGACAAGATATTAAATGCGGACTGGCTTTTATTAAGAGTCGTTATTCTCATTTTGTCTTTGAAACTTTCGAAAAAACCGCTTGAGTGTGCGCACAGGTTATGGCATATTTGTGATAACTTGGTGATTTTTATATTGCCGCCGTCTAAAAACCTCGATATTCGAGGTTTTTTATTGGAAATTTAAAATGTTAATAAGATTAGATGTTCCACTTAAAATAAATCTTGAACTTGCTACTTTGATTTTTTTTGCTGCTATTGGGTATGCTTTTCTGATTAAAATAAATTTTTACTCTACTTTAGGGGTATCTTGGTTTGCAGGAAATCTTACGCCAAGTTACTTATTTTTTTCATCTGTGTCATACGTTATTGCTGGATGCTTAGGTGGTGTTTTAGGCTGGTTTTTACTTACATTGAAAAATAAAAGTTGGTGGAAATATTTGTTGTCTTTTTTAATTTTAATTTTGATTTGTATGGCTATTGTGATTTTGAGTTTGACTAATTGGTTGTATGCAACCCTCGGTATTTATACTAAATATATTTCATGGACTTTTTATATTTTATTAACTGCTTATTATGTTTTTAATTCTCTATTTCAACTTCAATATGCAGACAATAATAGGCTTAATTTTGGTATAATTTTTATGATTATCAGTGCTTATGTGATAGTTCCTTCGTTGTCTGGTTCTCTGGAAGCTAGAGCATTGCTAAAAAATCCATCTTATATTACATCAATGATAAAGATAAAGGATGATACTAATAATTGGTATTTAATTGATTATGTAAATGACAAAGCAATAATAATGCAGGGAAACAAAACACAAGTTTTTAAAATTATAGAATATAAGGATATTGTCCAAATAGATAACAGTCTAGTTCAAGTTAAATAATTTATTTCATTCTTAAAATAATTCTACTAACAAAATAACTACTTCATAGTGAGATTTTTTATTAATTGTGCTATAAATTTATCCTCAATAATTTATAGGGGATAGAGATGTTTGAAGATAAGACAAAAAATCAGCATTTCATATCAGTTGCAGAACAAAAGCTTAATGCTATGAATCCAAATGAAACTAAAAGAGAAAAAATTAGAGTTTACTCTTTTGATTTAATTGATAGAGAGCGATACACGATTGAGTTAAGTAGTCCTAGTACTATAAAAGCAGAAAAAAATTTAAGTTATTTAGATTTATACACTTTTGAAATACTAGATGATGTCCAAAGACTCTGTTTTGAAAAGCTATTTCAGAGGCTTGAAAATAGTGTGATTGAATGCACAAATAAAATTTTAGATGAAAATATCTTTACTGTGGATGAGTTTTTAAAAGTATTTAAAGCAAAAATTCTTAATATGATTAGGAATCCATATTGTATTAAATTCACATTGAACAGTTTTGGTGGTTTGTCAGATCACTACCCGACAAATATAGAGTTAAAAACTAAGTTTAATAAAATTAATGATTATAAAGTACCTAAAAAATTTTTAGAAACTTTTAATATCACAGAGGAGGATTATAAGAGTTGGTTGAAAATAATTTTCTTGATGATAACTCCTTTAAATTCTAACAAGTATATATTGGATGAAATGGCTGAAAATTTTTTTAATTTTGAAAAATATTTTCATATAATTAACCTTTTTAAATATAAGAACGAATCCTGTTTATTATCAGATAGAAGTTATGTGAATTTATCTTCATTATTTAAATCCACGAATGGTTTAACTTTTGGATTTAATTTACGTCATGATGCTTTTATTTATATGACTTTTCTACCTTGCGATTTGGAAAAATTAGCTAAAGAACTATTAGGGGAAAGAGGACAAAACATTGCAAAACTATTAAAAATTAATGGAGTAAAGCAAATTCAATCTAACCTAGTAATTCAACCTCATATTGATGACTTAGAGCTATTAAAAAATTATAATAGGCATGTAATTTATCAATGTGTAAATAATGTTTATGCAGCAAAAGAGAGTGTGTTGATTTAATTAAAATATGATAATACCCTCATAATGAGGGTTTTTTTATTTGGTGCTATTTATGGATATCAACCAATACATCAGCCTTATAAAAAAGAAGCCAATTAAAACAAATCCAAGAACAAGTCCACTGCCTAAAGCAAAAGAAGCATACCTAGAAGCATTTGAAGACTTTGAGCAATCGCTGATTTTATTCAAAATTAAATATGAGAAACTATTCCAATTTGAATCAACAAAACATTGGCGTTTTGATTTTCATCTTATTGAACTCAGAATTTTAGTTGAAATTTCTGGTGGACCTTGGTCGGGTGGTCGCAAAGGTAAGCTGAAAGACAAAGCTTGGAGTATGGATCGTTACGATGTTGCTGCCGAAATGGGTTACACCGTTGTTAGAATAGAGTCAGCACCAAGATATAAAATTCTGGAAGTTGGACCATTACAGGTCGAAGCTAATTTTTCTAGTCAGTGGATTAAGAATTTGAAGAGGCATATTTTCAATGGAACAGATCAGACCATTTCCACCGACAGAACTGATTGATCAAGCTGAGGAAGAAGAAGCGATTCGCTTGGCACCTGCAGCAGATCTAAAAGAATGGGTGTTAACCAACTTTCTTACGCTTGGCGGTGCACTTCATAATCCCGACCATGACCACATAGCAGAGCTATTACACGACGATGAAACTTTTTTAGCTTTCGCTTGGGCGTCATCTGCAGCTGTTGCTAAAAAGAGAATGGTACTTGGCCAGTGTGAAAAGGTCATGTTTAATCAAGGTGGTTGGCGTAAAGCTCGGCAAGAACAACAAATGCGCGACTGGTTTGGTTTTGTTCCCATTTATCTCATTACGGTTGATGCAAGTTTCTGTGAACGTTCGAACGATCGTGAATTTTGTGCTTTGATTGAGCATGAGCTATATCACATTGGTGTAGAGCGTGATGAAGATGGGGAAATACTCTATAGCGATCATACAGGCTTACCAAAGCATTATTTAGCAGGTCATGACGTTGAAGAGTTCATCGGGGTGGTCAAACGTTGGGGTACAAGCGAGAACGTCAAGCGAATGGTTGAGGTCGCTCAAAACCCGCCGTTTGTATCAGATTTAAATATTTCCAAGTGCTGCGGAACTTGTCTAGTAAATTGAGCCAATAGGCTCTTTTTTTTGTCATGTTTCCTTGATGAGCCTTGATGAAAGGTGATTTATGGCAAGGCTAAAAAAGGCTGAACAACTCTTTATAATTCGGTCACTTGCTCAGTTCATGACACCCACTGAAGTTGTTAGGGATATCAAGGAAACTCTTAATGTGATTGTTACACCTCAACAAGTTGAAGTGTACGATCCAACCAAAGTGGCTGGAAAGGATCTAAGGCAAGAATTTAAAGATGAATTTATTAAGGCACGTGAAGAATATTTAAAGCAGCCAATTCATAACATTAGTGGTGCAAATGACATTGTTCAGTTGCAAATTCTTAGTGACTTATTGATTTCTAAAAAAGGTAATGTTGTCTTATCGATCAAGATAATTGATCAAATTCAAAAGATCGTTAAGGGCTTTTATGAAAAGCGAGTGGAAATAACTGGCGCAGGCGGTGGGGCCATTAAAACTGAAAATATTCACGCCCCAATACTTCCACAATACACACCCGAAGAACTTGCAAAACTGACCCCGCAAGAACTTTCACGTTTAGCAATTACAGGTAAGTTATGACTTATGCACTGGATGAAATTGCACCCTTAATCAAGGCTTGGACAATCAATACACGTTTGCCTGATGTTATAGGGGAAATGAGCCGCCGTTATTATTATAAAGCGGTGACAGAGCAAAACGAATTAAGCAAACAGGCTGAACTTTATAAATGCCGAATTGATCCAGTGCATTGGTTTAATCATTGGATCTGGACTTATGATCCTCGTGGTATGTCATACGGGTTACCCGCAAATCTTCCTTTTGTGTTGCGTCCAAAACAAGTTGAACTTGTAGATTGGTTGCTTGAACGTGAAAACACTCAAACACATGGTTTGATTGAAAAATCACGTGATGAGGGAATGTCATATGTAGTTCTAGGATTTTTCTTGCATCGTTGGCTATTTGTTGAGGGTTTTGCTGGCGGTGTAGGAAGCCGTAAGGAAGAGTTGGTTGATAAAAAGGGTGACCCTAAAACGCTGTTTCATAAAATCCGAGATATGTTCAGTAAAATGCCTGATTGGATGAAGCCTAAGGGCTTTGTTGAAAAAGTACATGACAATTACATGCGTATCATCAATCCTGATAATGGAGCAACCATCACGGGTGAGGCGGGTGACAACATTGGCCGTGGTGGACGTACCACGATGTACTTTCTTGATGAATGGGCGTTTGTAGAGCGTCAAGAAGCGGTAGATGCGGCAATATCGCAAAATACCAACGTTCATATCAAAGGATCAACACCCAATGGTATTGGTGATAGATTTCATCAAGATCGCTTCAGTGGTCGATATTCAGTCTTTACCATGCCGTGGCGTGAAAACCCTGATAAAAATTGGACAGTCATTTACAACGGCAAAGAAATCCATCCTTGGTATGAAAAGCAATTGGCCACATTGGATGATGTTGTATTAGCTCAAGAGGTCGATATTAACTATGCCGCGTCTGTTGAGGGTGTATTAATTCCATCCGCATGGGTTCAGCTTTCTATTGATGCACATCTCAAACTAGGTATTGATCCTACTGGTGATCGTATTGGTGGGTTAGATGTTGCAGATGAGGGCAAGGATAAAAACTCTTTAGTGTGCCGTCATGGTGTTGTGATGGACTATCTCGACACTTGGAGTGGTAAGGGTGACGATATATTCGGAACTACTCAAAGAGCAATGGACATAAGCATAGAAAGGTCAATTGATACGCTTTTCTATGATGCTGATGGTTTAGGGGCTGGATGCCGTGGAGATTCGCGCGTCATTAATGAGCTACAGCGTGAAAAGGGATTGCCTGAAGTTGATGTACAACCGTTTAGAGGTTCAGGCGCGGTACATGATCCAGACGGGCAGATGGTAGAAAGTCGTTTAAATAAGGATTTCTTTGCCAACCTCAAAGCCCAATCGTGGTGGTCTTTACGTTTGAGATTTCAGGAAACTTTTAGAGCACTTGAAGGGCGTGAATATGATCCCGATATGATCATTTCTTTATCCAGTAAAGACATAGATCCAAAAGAGTTGGCATTACTTACCACTGAATTATCACAGCCGACTTATACAAAAAATGGCGTGGGCAAGATCTTAGTCAATAAACAACCAGACGGTACAGCATCACCCAACAGGGCTGATGGAGTCATGATCTGTTTTAATCCGCAAGTTTCATTCCTTAGCGTTTGGGGCAAGCTTTAATTCGAGAAAGATATGGGATTACTTAAATTTACTGCGGATAGTTTTCAAAACTTCGCGGCTCGGGTTGGCTTGGGTGCTGGAAGTCAACACGATCAATCAACCTACAGCGCAAATTACTTAAGTCGTAATCGATTGCTAGTTGAATCAATGTATCGATCGTCTTGGGTGGTCGGTCAAGTTGTTGATGTTGTAGCCGATGATATGACCCGAGAAGGCATTAACATGCGAGGCTTGCAGTCTCCAGAAGACGCAGAGGAAATCAATCAGGAATTAGATCGCTTACAAGTCTGGGATAAACTTAATAAAACTATTAAGTGGTCTCGGCTTTATGGTGGTGCAATTGCTGTCATGATGATTGATGGACAAAATGTCTCAACGCCGTTGAATATCAATACAGTGGCTAAAGATCAATTCAAAGGCTTAATCGTTCTTGATCGTTGGATGGTTGTACCGACTCTAGAAGATCTGGTCACTGAATATGGACCATATTATGGAATGCCTAAGTATTACGATGTGATTACCGATTCCGTCGGTTTGTGTAATCAAAAGATTCACTATTCACGAGTGATACGTATGGATGGTGTAGAACTCCCATATTGGCAAGCAATTGCTGAAAATTTATGGGGACAATCAGTTATTGAGCGCTTAGAGGATCGTTTAACAATTTTTGATAGTGCAACTTTAGGTGCTGGCCAGTTAGTCTATAAGGCACATTTACGCACATATAAGGTTAAAGGCTTGCGTGAGATCATCGCAAAGGGTGGACGACTTTATGATGCTTTAGTTAAGCAGATTCAACAGATTCGACAATGGCAATCTAACGAAGGTATGACCTTGATGGATGCCGAAGATACATTCGAAACACATCAATATAGTTTTACTGGTTTAGATAATTTGTTGATGCAGTTTGGACAACAAATTGCTGGTGCAACTGGGATCCCTTTGGTTCGTTTGTTTGGTCAATCCCCCGCAGGCTTTAGTGCAACAGGTGAAAGTGACTTATCTAACTATTACGATAATATTAATCAACAGCAAGAAGGCCGTATGCGTACGCCGTTGCAAACGCTTCTAGCTGTTGTGTCATTATCTAAATTAGGTAAAGCCTTACCTAATTCGTTTAAATTTGATTTTGCGTCTCTTTGGCAGATCGATGAAAAGGTTAAAGCCGATGTGGCCAATACGGTAGCTCAGGCAGTTACTACTGTTGAAGAAAGCGGATTAATCAGCCGTAAAACCGCTTTGAAAGAATTACGCCAATCTTCAGAAGTGACTGGAATTTTTTCACATATCACTGATGAAGAAATAGAAGCTGCAGACGATGACCCACCACCACCTAAGGGTGAATATGATGAAGAATCAAATCAACCGACTGACACCCAATCGGGCAAGAAAGATGGAGATTCGGTACAGTCAGCAGCTTAGAAAAATTGCGGGTTATATTGATACGATAGTTAAAGGCTTTAACGTAAATGATCCAAGATCACATGCTCTTATTGTTTCTGCCTTAAACGAGTATGCAAATACTTTAGATTTTTGGGCAAAAAATGCTGCAGGTAGAATTATCACAGATGTAGCTATACGTGATGAGAAAACTTGGTTGATTTATGCGCAAGATTTATCGCGAGGCGTCAAAGATCAAATTCGCAATACTGATATTGGTGCGGTGTATCAACAATTACTTAATGAGCAAATACGCTTAATTAAATCCTTGCCTCTTGATGCAGCACAAAGAATCAGTGATTTGTCTACACGTGCCTTAATTGAGGGTAGCCGAGCCAGTGAAATATCTAGCCTGATTATGGCCACTGGCCATGTGACCAAGTCACGTGCAAATACTATTGCACGAACTGAGGTGAGCCGAGCACAAAGTGTATTTACCCAAGCAAGAGCTGAAAATCTTGGATCTGAAGGATATATCTGGCGTACCAGTGATGATCTCGATGTGAGATATAGTCATGAGCAAATGAATGGAAAGTATGTGTATTGGGATGAACCACCAACACTAGATAAAATGACTGGCCATGCAGGATGTTTGCCGAATTGCCGATGCTATTGCGAACCAGTCATACCGGATGATTATTAACCACCTTTTTGGTGGTTTTTTAATGCCTATAGAAAGGTAAAACCATGTTTAAAAACAAACCAAAATCTAAAGCTACTGTAGATCGCTCAAACTTTTACACGACTGGTCAGATTGGTCGCACGCGGGAAACAACACCTGAAGGTTATTTACTTTGCCGTGATGTGCCAATTGCACGTATAGGTAAGCTGATGTATGGCGATGGTGAGGTACCAGTCACAGCAGATAAAGACAAGATCATTATTATTGAGCGTGGCGAAGATGTGCTTTTTGATCCGCGTACGATCGCAAGTTTTGAAGGTAAGCCAGTCACAGACGACCACCCAGATGATTGGGTGAATCCAGAGAACTGGAAAGATTTATCTAAAGGCTCTGCGAACAATGTCCGCCGTGGAGATGATATTGATTCTGATTGTTTAGTTGCAGATCTACTTATTACCGATAAAGCAACAATTGATGCGGTAATGGCTGGAAAGGTTGAAATCTCACTAGGTTATGATGCTGATTATACTGAAATTAGTGTCGGTAAAGGATTTCAAACTAATATTTTTGGAAATCACATTGCCTTAGTTCCTAAAGGGCGTTGTGGGTCACGTTGTAAAATTGGAGATAGCTTTATGGCTAAGAAGAAAATTAGTTTTGCTGATCGTATCCGCAATCTAGTTAAAACAAAGGATGCTGACGAGGCTGAGAAATTAGCAAAAGCAGTTGAAGACGAAGCGCCCGATATAAAAACTGAGGATGAAGATCCTGAGGATGAATCTGGTACACAAACTGGTGATGCTGCTGTCAATCGTGAAATTCTTAAAACTCTTAAAACAATGGATGCGCGTCTAGTTGCTTTGGAGAAGAAGAAAACCAAAGATTCAGAATCAGAAGAAACCGAAGATGATGACGATGAGGAAGCCGAAACCAAAGATGATATTTTAAAAGCTGAAGAAGCAGCTAAATTATCAGAACAAGGTGTTCAAAATCATACTGGTGACTCGTTAAAACAAGTATTGTCACGCGCTGAAATATTGGTACCAGGCATTAAATTGCCCACTATGGATAGTGCTAATAATGGCAAGGCTGTATTAAATGCTAAACGATCAGCACTCAAACAAGCATTCGCCACCACAGATGGTCAAAAAGCCATTTCACCATTTATTGGTGGAAATACAGATTTTGATGCAATGTCAGTTGCAACGATTGATGCTGCATTCATTGGTGCATCTGAGTTAATGAAACAGCAAAATAATTTAGCTGGTGTTCGTTCAGGTATTTCTACCCGTGACTTTGGTCGAGCGCCAGCATCACCTGCAGATATTAACGCCCGTAACCGTGAATTTTGGAATAAAGGAAAATAAGCATGAGTAATGCAATTTTATATCGTATGCCGTCAGGCATTCCGGGAGATGTGAGCCGAAAATCACATTCAACAATTGAAGCGCATCTTGCGGTCGGTAGTTTTGGTGCTTTCGGTGTATTTGGAAAATTAACGGCAGATGGAATTGTCCCTTTAACTGCTGCAGATACTGATGTTTATGGCTTAATTGTTCGCTCATACCCAACACAATCAGCCTTAAACGGCATGGGTGCTGCAATTCCCCAATCAGGAATTATCCAAGATGTATTGCGCCGTGGCTATATGACCGTTCGTTGTAATGCAGGCAATGCCAAAAAAGCGGGTACAGTATTTGTTCGTGTTGCTGCTGGTACCGAACTTAAACCTATTGGCGGTATTGAAGCAGTTGCAGATGCCACAAATACAATTGAATTGAAAAACGCCATGTTCATGCACGATGCAGATGCACAAGGCAATGTAGAAATCTCATTTAATATCTAAAGCTTAGTAGATGTAAAACAGGACGCTATAAGCGTCTATTTTTATGTCTGGAGAAAATAAAAATATGAGTAAATTACTCTTAGCCACTACCATGGCGCAGGCAGTAGCAATGGGCAATCCTATTCGTGCACGTACACGTGACAATGGTATGGGAATGCGCACCTTTGATGCTCAAACAGTGGATAGTACTGGTGCTTTCTTACTGGGTGAATTAGAGCGTCTCGATCAAACCATGCACGATCCATTGGTGAGCGTAACATGGGGGCGTGATGTTGACTTGCGCTCTGATGTGTCGATTGCTGATGAAACCTCATCCTTTACCAACTCTACTTTTGCAGCTGCAGGTGGTGCTTCACCGAACGGTAAATCATGGGTAGGTAAGAATACAGATGCTATCGCTGGTATTGCATTGGATATTGGTAAAACAGCGCAACCATTGACTTTATGGGCAATGCAGGTTGGTTGGACCATCCCAGAACTTGAGTCGGCACGTGCGGTTGGTCGTCCTGTAGATTCTCAAAAATTGTCAGGATTACAGCTTAAGCATCAAATGGATATTGACGAGCAAGTCTATATTGGTGATGAAATGATAGGCGTGGAAGGTTTACTTAACTCTTCAAAAGTGGGTGCTACCAACGTCAACAAAAGCTGGAAAACATCAACACCTCAAGAAATCTTGGATGATGTAAACCTCATTTTAAATAACGCATGGTTGGCATCTGGTTTTGCTGTATGCCCTGACAAGTTATTGTTACCGCCTAATCAGTTTAGCTTACTGACATCTCGAATTGTGAGTGATGCTGGTAATATCTCAATCCTTGAATTCTTAAAGCTTAATAGCTTGTCGAATAACGTTAACGGTCGACCATTAGATATTCAACCATCTAAGTGGTGTGTGGGTCGTGGTGTAGGTGGTACAGACCGTATGATGACTTATACGCAATCTGAAAACCGTGTTCGTTTCCCCCTTGTACCGTTGCAACGTACACCGATTGAATATCGTGATTTACGTCAATTGACCACTTATTTTGGTCGTTTGGGTGCGATCGAGTGGGTTTATCCTGAAACCGCTTACTATGCTGATGGGCTATAAGGAGTCACTATGTCAAAGTTAGTTCAGATCCTTTTGTCAAAGCAGCTCACTGTAAACCTTGGTCGTGATGACCAAGGGGAAGCAAAAACTATAGTACTGCAACCCGGCTTGCAAGAAGTTGAGCAAGATATTGCAGAACATTGGTTTGTTAAGGCACATGCGCAGGCAATTACTCCGAGTGATGCACTCTCAAGCGAGCTACAGGTTGCGCTTGATGCTGCAAATGCTGCAATTGAATCATTAACAGCACAGTCCACTGCAGCGGACGCAATGATTGATGAATTAGAAAAGGCGAGTAAAGCCAAGGATAAAGAAATTGCAGATTTAAAAGTGCAATTAACTAAGGCTCAACAATCCACTGCAGCGGACGCAAAAGGTAAATAATCATGATTACTGAATCATCCTTTCGTGAATCTATGCCGATGTTTGCCGATGTGAATGAATATCCATCCTTTCAGTTCAATTTCTACTTGAACCTTGGAAAAAAGCTATTGCCTGTTTCACGTTGGGGTGATCCTAATGATCCTGATGGTTTGATTGATTATGGTCTGACTCTTTTTATCGCTCACTATCTCACGCTTTACAAGCGTGGGATGGATGCTTCAAGTATTGGCGGTGATGCAGGAAAAGTCATAGGCAATGAAACGTCCAAATCAGTAGATAGTGTATCTAAATCAATGGATGTATCAGGTGTATTAATCACAGATGCAGGGCATTGGAATATGACGACCTATGGTATTCAGTTCTATGAGCTCATGATGATGGCTGGTGCAGGTGGTATTCAACTATGAGTGTAGCTTCAACAGGAAACGGATTACTCGATATTCTCAATGCTGTATCTGAGTTATCGAAAACAGATGTTTTGGTGGGTGTACCACATGGTGATGCCAGAACAGATGGAGACGGTATGACCAATGCAGCTATTGGTTATTTACTCGAAACTGGTTCCCCAGCTATGAACTTACCCCCACGACCGCATTTAGTACCTGGTATTGAAGAGGTTCAAGATGTTATCGCTGAAAAGCTAACATGGGCTGTTGATGCTGCATTAACTGGTAACACCAAGCGCATGTATTTCTATCTTGAATCTGCGGGCTTGAAAGCCACCATGAATGTTAAACGATTTATTAATGCGGGTGATTTTGCCCCATTAGCGCCGTTGACAATCAAAGGCCGTAAAGCTCGAGGGCGAAAGTCTGAAAAGCCATTAGTAGATACAGCTCAATACCGTAATTCACATACTTATGTTGTGATGCGCGGAGAGGAGGAAATTAAACGTGCCTAATCTTGATGTATCAGACGTTCTTCAAGATCCTGACTTTACGACAAAGGACCTTATTTGTAAGCGGATCGAGGTTGAAGTTGGAGAGAATGGGCGACCGATTAAAACTGAAAACAGTTTTAAATTTAGTGGCGTGGTGACAACCAATAGCGGTCAAAACATGGATCGTCGAGAAGATGGCACACTGATTAAAGGCGCAATAAATATTCACACCAAAACCCCATTAATAGCGGGCAGTAAAGGTCATCAAGCCGATGAGATTACTTGGAAAGGTAAAACTTACTATGTTGTTCAGGTGTTTGACAATTTGCATTATGGGCGTGGATTTAATAAAGCAATCTGTGACTTAAAACCTTTGGGGTAAAAATGGGTGACTCTGCAACAGGTGGTTATATTCCACCAAGCGGAGGTGCAGCCTATGACCAAGAATTAGAAGATATTTTTCAAGCTTTCATTGTAGGGGTTACATCTCTACAAGGTCAGTTCGTGCGCCCTCGCTGGCAAGAAGATCCACCACCTATGCCCGCCGTTGGCGTGGATTGGTGTGGTTTTGCAGTAAAGGCGCTCACCTCAGATGATGGTCCTATGTTTGAACAGCATGACGAGGATATGGATTCTATACGCCACGAAACCTTAAAACTGTTTTTATCCTTTTATGGCCAACGTGGTCAGGCATTTGCAAATATCTTTAAAGATGGTCTAGGCATTCCGCAAAACATTGCTCAATTACGTGAGCACAAAATCAAATATGTTGGGTGTGATGAAATTATCACCGCACCCGACTTTCTAAATCAACAATATGTGCATCGTTATGACTTGGTCGCTACTTTTAGACGTAAGACCAAACGGACGTATGCGGTCAAAACATTCAAGAGTTTTCAAATTAAAACTCATCGAAATTAGGAGTCTTAAATGACATTACCTGTTTCTAATGTCGTCAATGTCAGCATTAGTCTTGCTGCATTAGCGGCAGGGCCTCGTTCGTTTGGCTCTTTACTGATTCTAGGTTCAACTAGTGGTGTGATCGATAATATTGAGCGTATGCGCCAATATTCAAGCATCAAAGAGGTTGGCCAAGACTATGGCGTTGATGATCCAGAATATAAAGCGGCATTGACGTATTTTGGCCAATCACCAAAGCCTCGAACTTTATATATTGGCTATTGGCACAAAGATGGACAAACACCTGAAACTATTCAAGCTGCAATTACAGCATGTTTAGATTCACTAAAATGGTACGGTTTGGTTGTGGCATCTGACTTAACCGATGAACAAGTTTTATCTGTTGCCTCTCTGATTGAAGCGGCTGATCCTGTACGCGTGTTTGGTCATACGACTCAGGTAGATGATTCAACAAGCGCAACAAGCAAAACCGATATTGCTTACAAACTTTCAAATGCGAAGTACCGCCGTACCTTCTGTATTTTTTCAAGCACCAATGCTTATGCTGCAGCTTCAGTTTTTGGTCGTGCATTTAGCGTGAATTTTAACGGTACTAATACCACAATCACCCTTAAGTTTAAGCAATTGCCGGGCATTCCACCTGAAGATTTAAAAATCTCAGAAGCGAATGCATTGACGGCTAAGAACTGTAATGTTTTTGCCGGTTACGACAATGACACAGCCATTCTACAAGAGGGTGTGATGTGTGATGGAACATTCATTGATGAAATCCACGGCTTAGATTGGCTTAAAAATCATTTAGAAAATTCGCTTTGGAATCTGTACTACACCAACACAACCAAAATTCCCCAAACTGCTGCAGGCGTAAATCGTCAGTGTGGTGTACTTGAGCGCGCATGCGAGCAGGGAATGAATAATGGTTTGATGGGTGAGGGGCAATGGAATGGTGATAGCTTTGGGGCCTTAAACACTGGTGATTATCTACCAAAAGGCTTTTATGTATTTGCCAATAGCTTAGATGATCAAGCTCAGTCGGAACGTGAAGCACGTAAAGCCCCAGTATTTCAAATTGCTGCAAAGTTGGCAGGTGCAACACACTCTGCCGATGTTCTAGTCGCAGTCAATCGCTAAGGAGTCATTATGAGTACATATAGCTTTATGGATACCCAGTGCTCTTTAACGAGCGCTGACGGTGTTATCGATCTTGGGTATGGTGCAGGTATTGCAGAGGAAGGTATTACATTTGCAATGGCTGGCGATAAAAACACCATGACGATTGGTGCAGATGGTGAGGGAATGCATTCCTTACATGCTGATAACTCAGGTCAGGTCACGATACGTCTACTTAAAACATCGTCAGCAAATGCCAAGCTGATGAACATTTATAACGCTCAGAAAGGCGTTACACGTAAATGGGGCAAAAATACCATCACTTTGAATCATTCAGGCTCAGGTGATAACCACACTGCGTCCAAATGTGCATTTAAGAAAGTCCCTGATTATACCAATGCAAAGACAGGGGCAATGGTTGAGTGGGTTTTTGATTCAATCAAAGTCGATATGAAATACGGCACTTACGAATAAGGTTTAATTATCAATGAATGAACTCATCACAATTGGTGAGCATGATTACACGATCGGGCGCTTAAATGCGCTTGATCAATTTCATGTATCACGAAAAATCGCCCCCATCGTCCCTACGCTTATGCCAATCATTTCTGAGGTGGCCAAAGCGGATCTTGATGCCATTATCGATTCTATCAAGGAAGGCAATAATGATGACCTTGATGATTTAGAGCCTTTAGCTCAAGCCTTAGAGCCATTAATGGATGCATTCTCCAAAATGCCTGAAGAGGATGTAAATTACATCATTCACAAATGCTTATCTGTTGTGAAACGTGGTTCATCGGTCGTGTGTCGTGGTCAATCGATTATGTTTGATGATCTCGACATGGTGCAGATCCTCCCGCTTGTTGTTGCAGTGATTCGTGTCAGTCTAGGAAATTTTATTCAAGGACTGCTTATGAAGGCATCGACCATTCAGGAACAGTCCACATAGATTTTAAAAGACTTCCAGATAAAGAAGATTGGCTCTTACGTCCTGTAATAAAAGGCATGTGCAAGTTTGAATCTTTAAAAAATGGCAAGGTTGATTTGGCAGATATTGCATTGATGAATGATGCTCTTGATGTTGTTGCTGACAATGAATATTTGATCATTGAAGAGCGTGAAAAAGAAAAGTAAATAATTAGGTGGTTTTATGGCTGAAGAAGGTGTAATTCGCAACTTCATGGTTGCATTAGGTTTTAAAACTGATAATACCGGTTTGGGTCAAATGCAGGATGCAATGGGGCGTGTAGAGCTTAAATCGGCTTCGCTTAAAGTTGCCCTTTTGACTTTGGCCACTGGCGCGGTGATTGCAGTGCGGCAAACTGCAAGCGAGCTAGATAAGCTTTATTTTTCTTCTCAGCGCATAGGTGCTAGTGCAACCAACATTACTGCATTTGGTAATGCTATAAGCCAAATGGGTGGTAATGCTGAAAGCGCCATCGGCACATTAGAATCATTAGCTGAAAAAATGCGTAATTCCCCTGGTTATGAGGGAATGATTAATAGCCTTGGCGTGAATACAAAACAAGCCAATGGTGAGATGCGTGATCGTGTTGATGTAATGAAAGATCTAAGTGGTGTGCTTGCTCAAATGCCAGCATATCAGGCAAATGCTTATGCCAATTCATTAGGTATTGATCAAAATACTTTATTGGCTATGCGAGATGGTAAATTTGTATCGAACATGGAGAAATACCAAAAGATACAAGAACAGCTTGGCATGAATGATGATTTGACCAAATCAGGCAATGATTTCATGACTGAATACCGTGACCTGACTATGGTAACCAAGACAGGTTTTCAGGTCATTGTGATGCAAGCTGGAAAGGCTTTAATACCAATTCTGCGATTGCTTAACCAGTTAATACAAGCGGGGATTTCAGCATTTAGCCAGTTGAATCCCGAAATCAAGCAGATGCTTGGTGTAGGTTTACGCTTTGGCATGTTGGCCTTAGTTTTTGGTGGATTCATCAAAACGTTTGGGATGATCTTTAAATTTATACCAATGATCAAAAGCTTTATTGGCGTATTAAAACTTTTCCGTTTGGCTTTCCTTGCTTCACCGATTGGCATCATTTTAGCTTTAGCTGCAGCATTAGCCTTACTCTATGATGACTATAAAACATGGCGTGATGGTGGCAAGTCGTTATTTGATTGGTCTAAATGGACCAACGGCATTGATACCATTATTAATAAGATCAAAGACTTTTTAGATTTGCTCGATAAGATCAAAGATAAAGTTATTAACTTTGTTCAAAAGATTATTTCAGATCCAGTCGGTGCTGTTCAGGAAGTTGTCGAAACTACAAAAGATGTTTTATCTAATGTAGGCAATGAGCTGGCTAATCCCATTCCAGATGAAAATGGGGAAGTTTCTGCCCCACGTGATGCTATTGCTAATGGAATGGATGCAGGTTTTGGATTAGTTGATAAAGGGTTGGCTTTCTTTGGTGATAAAGATGCTCAAACTCGGGTAGATCAACGTGAACGTGATGAAATCGGTTATCAATCACAACCAAAGATCGAAACGCCTAAGAATGCTAAAGATTTAGCTAAATTTGCCGAAAATGCACCTCAACCCAATAAGCCAATAGCTCAATTGACGAATAGTGCTGAAAAACCACAGCCAAACAAAGCTCAAAGTTCTCAATCCATCAAAAATGAGAAACCTCAAAATAAAACAGCATTATCTGATGGCGTTAAGAGTGTTACTCAAAAAGGTATTGATGCGGTCGTTAATGTGGCTACGATGGCTCAGAATGTAGTATCAGAGGCAGTATTTAATAACTCAAACTCAAGTTCATTCAATAGAGTGGCTCCGATAAAAAGTGGCGCAACTGGCACTAAGCAAGTTGAGTTTATCCAAAAGTATTGGGGTATGGCTGTAAAAATAGCCGAAGCTTTAAATACCAAACCAGATTTAGTTATTTCTCAATTTGCTGCGGAAACAGGTTGGGGGAAGAGTATTATTAAGGGAACGAATAATCTGGGAAATATCAAAGCTGGTAAAAATTGGAAAGGAGATACAGTTAAGGCATATGATAGGATTGAAAAATCATATGATCCATACAAAGTGTATAAGACACCTGAAGATTTTGCAGAAGATTATATACAATTGGTTGGTAAGAGTAAGCGTTATCAGAATGTTAAGAATTCTAAAACCGCAATTGAATTTTATTCCAGTTTAAAAAAAGCAGGTTATGCAACGGATGTTAAATATGTAGATAAGGGCATTAAGATGCATAAAAGTGTTGTGTCTAGACTTGATGAGGATAGGATTTCTGTACCAAGTAAGAAACAGAATTCAATTAGTAAAAATTCACCAAGCACAGTTGCAAATTCCATCCCCCCAAAAATGCCCATTATTAACTCTTACGCTCCACCTTCAGGAAATCCTGACAAGACAAATATCAATAATTTAATTTCAAAAATGAATGCATCAAATGTCAATATTCATCAAGAATTTAAAACTGATATGACTATTAATGGAGCTAAAGAACCCATCGAATCAGCTAATGCCGCAAAGCGTCAGCAAGAAAATTCAATGGCTGTCATGGCTAGAAATGCTAAGAGCATATTTGCTTAATCAATTGGACTGATGCGACCAGATATTTTTAAGTCTTTTTCTTTGATCCAGCCTGAAGTATCTGTTCCATCGTTTGCAATATACATTACATAAATCCAATTTTGCTTTTCATTTAAAAATTCTTGATAGCCAATAACTGAATCTTTAGGAATTAAAAATGTTTTAGCATACTTACATTTATTTGATGGGGCAGAATGAAAGTATGCTCTATAACCCTTTTCACCCTTAACAGTGAATGCGTATTTTGTTCCATAATGTATGCCATCTTCATCAGCTAATTTATTTAAATCTTCACAATCCGCCCAAGCACCGCTACTGATTAAGATTGTAACTAGTAGTAATTTTTTCATCTTATTAATCCTTGGGTAATATAGGTTCATAGTAGCAAGTACAATGTTGGCATTTTAATCTATCTAGTGGAATAAGTGGGACGTCTGCTAGGTTGTAGACTTTTTTCATTCTTTTAATAGCAGGACAAGCATCTATATCTTGCTTATCTACAATGATTTTCACTCGTTTGATTTTAAGACTAGATTTTTTAAATCCTTCTAAATCTTTAGTATGGCTTTGACGTTTTTCATCAAAACCATAAACATTACGTTTAGCTTTCTTAATAGGTTTAGTTTCTATAACCTTTTTATTTGTTCCAAAAAGCCAAGAAAAGAGGCCCATATTCCTATCCTTTAATCATCGTGAAGCGGGAATAATAATTTTATGTAAATATTATTATGTGAAAACTTTTTAATAAATACCAGTAGTTACAGCATTAATTAAACCGAGCCTTAATTGCTCGGTTTTTTATTGGGTGAAATATGTCAATTAACACGATTTTAAATACAGCATTAGGCACTGTTGCTGCGTCACCTTTAACTGAAATAGCGGGTTCACTTTTGCTTGCAGGCCGTGGACGTACAATCATGGGGCTATTTGCAGATGTAACTATCGAAGAAAAGCACAAAGATGAATTAGTGATTACTGAGCATCCGACAGAGGTTGGATCTCCTATGGCTGATCATGCTTATAAAGAGCCGCCTGAGGTAATAATTAAAGTTGGTTGGTCAGAAAGTGCAGGCAAGTTAAATGGATTAGTAGGTGATTCGCTTTTATCTGAAACCACTGGCCTTGTTGCTGTATATGAAACCTTGCAACAGCTTCAAAACTTAAAGCAACTTTTGGTAATTTCTACAGGTAAACGTCTGTATTCAAACATGCTGATTAAATCTCTTGGATGCACAACGGATCTTCAAACTGAGAATGTCTTAATGATTGAAATGACATTGAAAAAAGTATTCTTAGTTCAATCCTCTGAAACAATTGTTTTACTTGATAACCAAACTAATCCAGCGACTACTGCTGGCGTATCCAATGGCGGTACGGTTCAAGCGACACCAGTAAATGAATCAACTTTGAGCAAGATTGCTACTGGTATTTTTGGGAGTTAATTATGGGCTTATATAAAATCCCTTTAGGTATTGGAAATCAAAAGTTCGCTGTTCAGCTCAATAAAATTACCTATAAATTGCAACTCATTTATCGATTAAATTATTGGTACTTGGATGTAATGGACGGTTCAGAAAATCCGATTATTTCGGGTTTGGCCATGAATCCAAATCTAGATTTACTTGAGCAACATCAACACTTAATCAAAGGCTCACTCTTTGTAACCAATTCAAATAAAGATGAGTCGCAAGGGTTTTATGATTTGGGTTCAAAAATCCAGTTGTATTGGAGTGATCCATCATGACATTACTATGGGACCGTAAGTGTAAATTAACTGTGCAAATTAATAATGGTCAACCTGAAGCGCTAGATCTATCCGACTTTAAAATTGTATTTCACATTGGACAGGCGACCACTTCAACACCGAAAGCTGCGGAATTTTATATTTACAATCTAAGTGAATCTACAATGAATCGCTTAGCTGGAATGAACAATGAACGTATTGAAACTACTTTAATTTTTGAAAGTGGATACATGCTTGGCCCTTTAGAAATCGTTTTCAAAGGTCGGGTTTTTCAATATCGCCGTGGACGAGATAATCCTACTGATACTTGGCTATGTATTCTTGCCCAAAGTGGTGACAGATTAAAAAATGCTGCCTTAGTGAATCAATGCGTACCTGCAGGTACCACGATTGATGATACGGGCAAAATTTTAATTGCTGAGGCAAATAAACAAGGAATTGAAAATGGTGATTTAGTGGATCTTCGCCAACAACAATATCCACGTGGACGTGTATTTTTTGGATCGTTAGAACAGAATTTACGTCAGTTCTATGAAGAAAATAATATGCTTATAGACTTCTCAGATGACACTTTGAGCATTGCGCCAGTGATTGGATATACACCAGTACCTGTTCAAGTGCTTACGCCTACAACGGGGATGGTAGGGATGCCACAATTAACAAGTGAGGGGCTTAAAGTTTCTTGCTTGTTGAATCCTAAAATGAAGTGGGGCGGGCGTGTTCAAGTCGATATGACCAACCTACAAACTGAGGGGTACGATATTTCCTATGGTGGCCAAGAAGTAGATCAAGCCCAAAAGGATCCTAGAATGGCTACCAATGCAGGTGGCCTTTTTCTTATTAGATCAGTTGAGCATCACGGAGATACTCGCGGCACTGAGTGGTACACGGATTTAGTTTGTATTGGTATTGATGCAATCGTACCTAAAACAGGGATTACCATTGAGGCGGTTGATGATAATTATCGGCCATCGGACACTGCAGGGGGATAGCCAATGGCTTTAAGTTTTAATGAGCTTTCACCCGATCAATTAACAATTATGCAAGATGCCATTAAAGCAGAATTGGCAAACTTCTGGACGGCCTTGCCTTGTGAAATTGATAGTTATAATGCTGAAGCTGTAACGGTAAATGTTCAGCCATTGATTAAGATCCCCGTAATGACCACCAGTGGTGATATTGAAACGGTTGAATTACCCGTTATTCAAGATGTGCCGGTGATGTTTCCTTGTGCTGGTGGCTTTACGATCACACACCCTATTAAAAAAGGTGATGAGTGCTTAGTTTCTTTTGCTGATCGTAATATAGATTTGTGGTGGCAGTCAGGCGGGATTCAAAATCCCTTTGATATGCGAAAGCATGATTTATCAGATGGATTCGCTTTTTTTAGGCCACAATCACAAACAAAAAAAATCAGTGATATTTCTACTGATAATCTAGAGATCCGTAATGATGAGAACAGTTGCAAGATTCAAATCACACCAGGTGGAGAGATTCATTTTATAGGTTCAAAGGCAATTTTTCATTGTGATGTGGAAATGAAAAAAACTTTGACGGTGACGGGCATTATCAAATCACTTGCAGATGTAGTGGCCAAGACAGTGAGTTTAATAAGCCACATTACAACAGGGGTTAAATCAGGCACTGATAATTCAGGACCACCAAAACAATAGATACATCAAAATGAGGGGCGCGAAAGCGTCTTTTTTATGCGCTATAGAAAACAAGATGAACAGGGTGATTACAGCTTTGGGTCAGGTCTAAATAACTTTCATATTGATAGTGCAGAGGCTGTTGCTCAGGCAATTGAAACAAGGCTCAAGCTATGGATTGGTGAGTGGTTTGCTGATACGTCAGATGGCACAGGTTGGTCTCAAGCAATTCTTGGAAAACAGTCTAAGAATTTATATGAACTCACATTACGCCAGCGAGTACTAGAAACCTTTGGAGTAACGAGTATTGAGTCTTTCCAAAGTTCACTTGATTCAGATACTCGCAGTTTAACAGTATCGATGACTGTGAATACTATTTATGGCCAAACTACAGTAACAGGGGCTTATGATTAATGGCAATTACAACAGTTGCACCAATCATTAATGAGAATGGGATTAGTGCACCCACGTATGATCTAATACTTGCTTACTTCAAACAGCAATATAAAAACATTTATGGGAATGATGTTTACTTAGAAAATGACAGCTTAGATGGTCAGTTTTTAGGAGTAGTATCTTTAGCCATTGCAGATGTGAATGCAGCATGTGTTAAAACATATAATTCATTTAGCCCCAAAACCGCTGATACTGAAGCTTTAACACGTAATGTCAAAATTAATGGCATTTCTCGCGCATTAGCAACGTACTCAACCGTTGATGTGACAATCACCGGTACTTCAGGAACGCTAATACGTGCGGGTGTAGTAGCGGACACCAATAACAATAAATGGATCTTGCCGTTAAATATTACGATTCCGCAATCTGGTTCTATTGTCGTTTCTGCTACAGCAGAAAATGCGGGTGCAGTTCTAGCTACAGCGAATGCCATTAAAATTATTTTAAATCCAACTCGAGGTTGGCAAAGCGTAATTAATCAGAACTCATCTTCTATTGGCCAAGATGCAGAAACCAATGCCAAGTTACGTCAAAGACAGGCTTTGTCGGTCGCAATTCCCTCTCAATCCTTACCTGATGGTTTACGAGGGGCAATTCTAGATTTGCCTAATGTCACGCGCTGTAAATTTTTTGAAAATAAAAAAACAGTAGTTGATGCCAATGGATTACCGCCTAAATCGATTTGTGTCATTGCCTATGGTGGTGACTCACAAGCGATCGGGAAACTGATCCACAAATATAAATCAATGGGATGTGATTTATATGGAAATACCAGTGTGATTGTCGTCAATGTTTATGGTGATGCAGAAACAATAGAGCTGTATAGGCCAGATGTTGTAAACATTAGTTTTAAGATACAAATCACAACGAATGATTCATACAGTGCAGATACTGAAGAATCAATTAAAAAGCTACTTGCTGAATATGTAAACGCATTAGACATAGGCGACAAGATCACCCAAAACAAGCTTATTGGTGCAGCCAATCTATACGGATCTGAACAGAGCCAGACTTATGAAGTTTCCTCAATAATTATTGTGGCCAACAATGTCGAATATTCCACTGATTATATTTTACCGTTTGGCTGCGTTGCTTTTTGTGATCCTTCATCGATCAAAATCGAGGTGACCAGTGGATGATAAAAAGATTGGTGATTATAGAAAACTAATTACTAGTCAGCATCGTTTAAAACCTAAATATATTGCAATGATCGAAGCAGTCAATTCCCCGTTAGTTGACTGCTTTAATTTTTTGAATAATTTACACAGCCACTATGATGTTGACACCGCAACAGATCCTTATCTAGAAACCTTAGCCCGTTGGACGGGAACACCCTTAATTATCCCCGGTGCAGCACAGCTTGAATATTTTGGTTTTATCGATCAAGAAAATGCACTGACATTTGGCGAAACAGATAACCCCGATGTGGGGGGATTCTTCCGCGAGTCTGGCCAATCAGGCACAGGTGGATTGATACCCAAAGGGCAATTTTTAAGAAATCTGATTAAGGCCAAAATTCTAAAAAATATAAGCACTGGAAATATAAACCAGACCAAAGAAATTTTTAGATTAGTCCTGAATCACGACAAATTTAAAGTGATTGACAATAAAGATATGTCAGTAACTTTCAAGTTTTTAACTCGAGAGTCTTACTCGGACAAAATTCTCGTTCAATTATTTTTCCCATTGCCTGCGGGTGTATCACTTATTATTGAGAGCATGTAAAAATGGCAGTTGATAAATTACCTGAATTTGCCAAAGATGGGCAAAAAAACACCGAAAATTTAAATCAAGAAGAAGGTTTTCCAGTCAATTTAAAACCTGCTCGACAATGGTTTAACTATCTATTTAATAAGCTTTCTTTGACAATTAATCAAATTATTGATGAAGATTATATTCGCCATAATGAGCTTGTCGACAATCTTGTTACCGATGTTTCAAATAAACCACTGTCAGCAAAACAAGGGAAATACTTACAAGATAATAAAATAGATCGTTCAATTAAAATTCCAGAAAATGCGGATTTGAATGATTATAAAAAAGAAGGAACTTATTTTGTAGATTACAACCTTACAGCTGAAACAATAAAAAATAGCCCGACTAATCTAGCTTTTACATTACAAGTAGATGTTACCGCTGGATTTATTCAACGTTTAACTACATATAAAGAAGCTGGTACACTTCAATACATCCGTTCTCAATATGTAAGTGGATGGACTTCTTGGTATAAAACATACAGTGAATTAGATCCGCAGCCGACTGTTGACGCAATTGATAATTTAACTTCAAATGATGCAAAAAGGCCATTATCAGCAAACCAAGGTCGTCTATTAAATATAAATAAATTTGATAAATCAGGTGGCAACTTAAGTGGTGAAATTTCTATTAATACTGGTGAAAGTTCACCTATTAAAACTGTAGTTAATAAATCAAATTCGATCACAACTAATTCACCCAATAACTTGGCAGCCATTATTCATGCACTTTCTTTTGGATGGTATGAATCAGAGTGGCAGATTGGAAATGTAAGGAGTGGATCTCAAGAAACAGCAGGCTTTGGTTTAACCTTAGGTAATTCAAATTTACGTTTTTTAGTGAATGCTAATGGTACCAGTAATTACGGTACATTTGATTCTGTCGGTAATATTACAGCCCCACTAGTCATTGGTAAATTACAAGGACGAGTAAGAACAGAAATCTCCGCTTTTAATTCTGATAATGCTTTTTTAGATAAATATACATCTGGCGATTCATCATCATTCTTTTTTGATAATGGCGGTGATAATAAATATTTTACGAATTTTTCTGTTGGTGTTTCTGCTAATTTACAGGATGGTGGTTATTTTCTAATTGGTGCTTCTCCACTAGACAATAAAATAAAAGCAATGTCTGGTGTTAAAGAAGCGAGTGGAGGATATAGACTTCAAAAGAATTTAACTTTACTTGATAGCGAGTCTAACAACAATGTTAAAGGCGATTTTGTGTGGGACCACCATAAGCTGGGTGGTTGGGCTAGAGGACTTGTCTTTAGAGCAAAAGCTGATAGTAGTTTATATTCAGGATTTGGCGCTTATGGCAATACTGATACAGTGGAGAGTGTTTATTTCGGCTTAAATGGGGAAAATCTGTGGGGTAAAGGCAACGGTAAAGGGGTTTGGCTAGACTCAAATGGTGCTTACACAAATTGTAAATGGACATTCACAGACTGGGTGTCAGGTGCTTTTAATGGTGTATTTGATGGTTTTGTTGTTGCAAAAGATACGCGAAATATAACCCCTGCCCAAATAGGTGGTGCAAGAATGGGCTATTATTTTGCTGAATACACAGGTATTAGATATGGGACAGTCACAGGCTCGACTTGGGGGGATTTTCTAGCACTCAACGGCTATAGTGATTCTTCAGGTGGTAAAGTAAATGGATTGTTTTTTGATAAAGTAAGTCATCAAATTTACCATTTCCAAAATAATTATGGAGCAAATAATTGGGGTACGCCTCGTCAAATTGCATATACGGATAACCAGACTTTTATAGGTTCTAATAAATTCAATGGAGACGTGCAAGTAACGGGTTCAATTTATGCTCAAAAGTTTAAAGGTGAAAGTGACTTTGGATTTCTATCTACTGATGAAACTAGAGCAAAAAGAATATTAACTGGTGGTTTACTTGCTTCAGATAGCTTTTCTGATTCAAGTAAAATTCCAAACTTGGGAATATTTTCTAAAGGTCATATATATACAGCATCTGATGTATGTTCAGATACATATCGCGGTTATGTAGCAATAGCAAAATTTATTGGTAATTTAGACGGGAAATTGTTTAATCCAAGAATGATTAATGGTGTAGCTTTTGATGCAAGTATTGACATTAATATCCCTCCTGTAAGCTTTTATATTACTGCAGGAGCTGATTTAAACAATTACCAATCAACAGGTTTCTTTTTTCAAGATTCTGATGCAGTAGCTCAACAAATTGCAAATGTGCCACAAGCCAATGCATTCTCATTGAGAGTTGAAAGATCTGCAGGTTGTTCTCAATGGTTTACGCCATATAACGGTGGTGGATTAACATATTATCGACATTTCTATAACGGATCTTGGTCAAATTGGGTTGTTTTAAAAGCTAATAGAATAACACTATCTGGTGCAATTATAGGTAGCGCAACTTTTGATGAATCTGGAAATATTAGTATCCCTACCAATTTACAAACTGGGATTGGTATTAATCAATATTATCAGGATGTTACTGCTTCAAGAATCTCAGGTGTTGTCTATACCAATAATACTGGAAACACAATTTTTGCAATTATTACGGCTTCAGGGAGTAATAACACTGCATTAACGCATCAAGTCAGTGGTGTTCAGTTTATAAATACCAATGAATCTTTATCGAGAACGATCTCATATGCTATTCCTGATGGGGCATCATACATGGTTACTGCAGCAACAATTTATAAATGGTCAGAGTTAAGACGATGAAATATTACAGAAATATCACTACTAACTTAATTCATGGGTTTGAAAGTGACGGTTCACAAGATGAACTTATAACAGATGAATTTAAGCCTTTAACAAAAGCTGAAAAAGAACGCCTTTTAAATCCACAGAAATTTCTAACAGTTGAGGAAAAAAGGGACATTTTCTTAAGTACGCTAAAACCGCTAACTCGTCGGCAATTTAAGCTCGCATTGTTAGAAAATGACTTACTCGATCGTGTTGAATCAACTATTGAGACTATTCCAGATTCCTTACTTCGTAAGCGCTTACAAATCGAATATACAGAGTCAGATGAATTTCAACGTCAATCAGAATCAGTTATTGCAATGTGTAATTTGCTTGAGCTTAAAGAGGAAGAAGTGGATTCCCTTTGGCAGAAAGCCATGACGCTTTAAGTCTAAATATCAAACGTTATCAATAGCACCGAAAGGTGTTTTTTTATTGCCAAAAATCAGGGGAACAAAGTGAACGATCCAATTTCTATCAAAGGCTTACCATGGCTTTTTAAAATTATGGCTGCGGTAATTGGGGCTATTTTTGCACTGACTTTATCAGGGGATATCGACACACAAGGGCGCATCAAAATCACCATGGGCGTTATTATGAAGTTCACTTTTAGTGTGGCCATTAGCTTATATGGTGGATCTGCATTTATTGAGTATTACGACTTAACCCACTACACACACATGGCACAGGGATTTGTCATGTTGATTTTTGCCATTTTTGGAATGCTATGTATTGGTATTGCTTACCAGTCCGTACAGCTTCTAAAAGGCAAATCTTTTAATGAAATAATCACAGAAATTAAGCAGGCATTTGGAGCAATATTTAAATGAATTTTGAAAAAGCATTTGATCGATTAATTGGCCACGAAGGTGGATTTTCAACTGATCGAAATGATCCTGGTAATTGGACGGGTGGAAAAGTTGGAAAGGGGACTTTTAAAGGTACAAAATACGGTATTGCTGCCAATACATACCCAAATTTAGACCTTAAAAACTTAACCATTGAACAAGCCAAAGCAATCTATAAAAAGGATTGGTGGGATAAATTAGGGGCTGATCAATTACACCCAGCGATCGTTTTTCAATTGTGGGACTTTGCTGTAAATGCGGGGAAGAGTCGAGCAATCAAGGAGCTACAACAGGCGGTTGGTGTTCCGGATGATGGAATTATAGGACCTAAAACAATTGCTGCAGTAAATGCTAAAGATGTGAATGATGTTCTATTACTGTTGGCTTCTGAGCGTTTGCGATTCTATACATCCTTATCGACATGGGGAGCTTATGGCAAAGGATGGACAAACCGCGTTGCAGAGAATTTAAAATATGCAGCTCAAGATAATTAGTTTATTTCTTTGCTTACTTTTAACTGGCTGCACAGCCCACACCATTAATACAAATGTGAGTGTGGGTATTTGTGTGAAAGCCCTCTGAGTGAGGGCTGATTAGCATAACGGCCATTATGTTAAATAGACTCATAATTTGATGAAAAGTTTTAGTTAATATATATTTAAGTAATAAAACCCTATATATTATAACCAATCAAAAATTCTGTTTCCTGATATGTTTAATAATATTAAATGGCTTTTAGCAGGGGTGCTTATTCCTGTTGTTGTTGTGATTCTTACATGGTATTTAAATCAAAGAGAACTTAAATATGAGTTGGAATATACTTATGAAGGGCCTATTACAACAGTATTAGGCACTTCTTACTCACTAACTATTACTAATACTGGTAAACAAATTCAGGAAGATATAGAGGTTTGGTTGCCTACAAGTTTACTTACTTTGAATGCCAGAGAGATTGAACTAAAGCTTGATTCTACAGTCCATAAGATTAAGGATTCTTCACTTATTCAAGTCAGCAATCCTCAAGTTAAGTTTGAAGAAATAGTGGATAAGGATTATAAACTTTTAAAGTTTAAATCATTAAGACCATCAGAAAAAATTACTTTTTCAGTTTTAAGTTTAGGTAGATTAACGTCAATTCATTCTGAATATTCGTTAGAACAATTGAGAGTAGTATCTAAACATAGTGTGGCGAAAGTAATTAAGAAAGATGATCAATTATTTGAAGTATATCAGGCGTTAACCTATTTTTTTATCATCTTAATAGTTGGTTTAATAATAGTTGGTATTATTTTTGATTTCTTCTATCCTAAAGATAAGAAAATCAGGATGTATGAAGAAGAAATCCGAAAATTAAGAGGACCATAATATAGGTGGGAATTTATTAAGTTTTCTTAAATTCAGCTTATACAAAATACTTGAAATTTCCATATAAGCATAAATTTTCTATATTAAACCATGACAGGATTTAGCGCACTAGCATGGTTTCTTTGTGACTTTTCATGTTTCACAGCTATTCTTTTACAATATTCAATGAATAAGTTGAATTTATCTAAATATTTATCGAACCTTAATCATCCCATTCTTTGTAAAATAATTCTTAGACAACATATCTCGACTCATAGACCACTTTCGATCTTTGAAATAGCAGGGACCTACAGAAATCTTAGCTTTGCCAAACTTTGACTGTATTTCTTCATAAGCCTGCATTAAGTTTTCATTCTGTATTCGTTGTTGATGATCTGAAAGAAGGTCAGGGATATGATTTGATTTCAGAATTAACTCTGAATAAAACACACCACACTTCTTGTATTTGATGTCTGGTTTATAAATTCTTTCCAACAATAAATAAGCAACTTCAACCAAATCTAAAACACAATCAGTTGGTTCAGCGAACTTATAAGTCTGTGCTTTGCTATAGTATGGAACAGATGCATCAAAAGGGTTGGACTGAACAAAAGCCGTAATCACACCGCACAATAGATTTTCTTTTCTCAACCTACCAACAGCATCTTGCACATACTTTGACATTGCTTCTTTTAAGTCCTGCAGCTCAGTGATTTTTACGC
Source organism: Acinetobacter sp. CE-15 (assembly GCF_051059255.1). Taxonomy (NCBI): domain Bacteria; kingdom Pseudomonadati; phylum Pseudomonadota; class Gammaproteobacteria; order Moraxellales; family Moraxellaceae; genus Acinetobacter; species Acinetobacter sp. CE-15. The sequence goes on from NZ_CP192737.1 coordinate 1,697,066, forward strand.
CAAAAGAACGGCTGGCTACAATTTGCTGCTTTGGTTTGGGTTGATCGTCAATTGGCATACATGAGATGCCTTGAAGCTCAAGTACAGTTCTTTGCATGCAGACAGTGAACATTTTCCCCATAACTGGCGGATTAGCTTTCGATAGATCTAAAACAGTTTTAATCCCCATATCATTGAGCTTTTTATTTTGCTTTCTGCCCACGCCCCATACTTCACCAACATCTACTAATGACCAAAAATAATCACGATATTTGGGATCCATAGTTGCCAGATCACACACTCCATTAAATCTATTTCCTTTCTTGGCCATGTGATTACCGATCTTAGCCTCAGTTTTACTTCGACCAATTCCTATGGAAACTGGTAAACCTATCCACTCTTGGATGCGTTCGCGCATGCCTTGGCAGTACGCAACAAGATCATAGTTGTGTTTAAAGCTTGTGAGATCGAGAAAACATTCATCAATTGAGTAGATTTCTTGCTCATGCGGTGCGACATAACTTGCAAGTATCGAATGAAATCGACGCGACATTTCAGCATATATTGCATAATTGCTTGAAAGTACTTGAACGTTATTTTTCTGAACTACATCTTTGATCTGAAAAAGTGGCACACCCATTTTAATGCCCATTGCTTTTGCTTCATTACTTCGAGCAACAGCACACCCATCGTTATTTGATAAAACTATAACAGGGACATTGTTCAATTTTGGGTTAAAGAAACGTTCACACGAGACATAGCAATTATTGATATCAATAAGAGCAAATATCTTTTCTTCATGTTTCATTTAAAGTTCTTAATAACTTTTGTGACAACGCCCCAAATTACGAGTTCTTGTTCAGAGCGGGGGAGTATGGGTTGATACTCAATATTTTCAGGTTTTAACCAGACTGCAGGTAAATTTCTAAGTTCATTTTCATTATGAAAAATATCAAACAATTCTTGATGAGACATTCGCTGTGTAATCATCATTCTTTTCACTGTGAAATCATTGTCAATGAATGCAATAACAATATCTTGGTGCTGTGAGCGAAGGCTTCTATCGACGATCAAATAGTCATTTATATCAATTCCAATGTCTTTCATCGAAAGTGATTCAACTTGAACAATGAAAGTGGCTTCTTTGTTTGATATTAGAAGGTCATTCATATCGACAGTTTTGTCGATGTAATCTTCTGCAGGAGAGGGGAAACCTGCAGCAATTTTGTTTAAAACTAAGGGGATTGAGGCATTAGTTATTGCTTGAAATGACAAGATTTTAGAGATGTCAGAAATTTGACGAGACTTTGAAGAATATTTTTTTATATCAATTACTTTAGAACCGTTCAAGTGGTCTAGATTTGCATCTTTAAGCCTTTGAAGTTTAGCTTTTGATGAGCTGTCATCTAATTTAATATCCATAAAAACACCACTTGATTGCGTTACATATTCAAGAGTTTAGTTTGTATGTTTTAAAATTTCAAATTTAAAAGCTGTGGATAATCATAGGTGATTTAAAATAGATCACTTTGTTTGGCTACTTCAGATGAATGGTCACGCGGAAAAGTGACAAACTCATCACGCATTTCAAAAAAATACTCATGTGCGTTTTCACGGTCAACATTCAACCAGTCATTTCGATATTCCTCGGGAATGACAATGATTGAGCGTTTTTCATCGGTAGGGGCATGAAATTGCTTCATGAAAGGGTGGTTGTCAGAATTGATTGTGAGCATTGAAAATGATCTGACTTTAGAGTCTTTAATCACTGCATCATCATAAATCGCTGCTACTGTGAAAGGCTGATCATCTTTTCGCTTGATCGTGTACCAGTGAGCTTTCCCATCAATATATTTAGGCTCATAGAACTCTTGCACTGGTACAAGGCAAAATTTGCTGTATTTCCATGCATGACGAAAGCTAGGTTTCTCAGCTACAGTTTCAGTTCTTGCATTATATGTATGAGAGCTAAATTTGAAGTCTTTCGCCCAGCTTGGTAAAAGACCGAATTTTCCAATATCTAAATCAAACCCCCGCATAATAATAGGCGCATGATAACCAGGATAAACGTGTGGTTTTAAATCTAAGCTCAACTGATCTTCGTGGACATCAAGCAAGGAGAGGGATTCTCTGCTGGGAATTTCATAGTTTGAGCACATTTCTTATTCTCGACATGCAAAACCTAATACTGATTATAAAACTATAACCATTGTATCTGTAGAAAGGTGAACTAATTTGTACAGTATGTTGGTGGAAATAAAGCAAATTTATCATATAATACGCCTAAAAAAATAGAATTTTAGCAATCAATTTTCTAAACATAATTTCTATCTTTATTTTTCAAGTATATTAATTAAAGATTCACCTTTTAAAACCAAATATTCGTTCTTATTGTTTTGATTTTCTATTCTAAAAAAAACATACTTGCCGTTATAATACTCTATATTTAAATTCACATCAGTTTTTAATTGGTTTTTTAATTTTATTGTTAGTATTTTTTCATTCATTGGTAAGTTTAGTTTATTAATGTGGGAGTAAAATAAATTAATTTTAGTTAATATAATAAATAGTATGCCAAATGTAAGAAATGTAAAGATTAAGAATGGTATAGTTTTTTCTGGTAGATTTTGTAATTTTTCTATAGCTTTATTAAATTCTTCTCTTGGGATATCAGATACTTTTTGATAATTTCTAAAAATATAGATGAGTGTTAAAGTAAAAAAAATATCAAATATGCATTTTAAAATAAAAAATTCTATTACAGTTTTAAAGACTAGGTAACCAATTGTAATGCTTTCAATTTCAAAATAACTAACAAAAGATAAATAACTTACCATTATCAATGAGAATAATAAAAAAGCAAATGTAGAACTTAAATTAGAAATGATATTTTTTAGATTCCAACCTAAAGTTATTTTTTTTAAATTATTTTCATTAATGGATTTTCTAAATATAAAATATATTATCCAAGCGAGAATGATTAAAAATAAAATTAATAATCCATCAGGAACAACTTGCTCAACGGCAAAAAAACGGACAAAAGAGGGATCTAAATTGAAAAGTTTAATAATTTGTAAAACTCCACCCAAAAGGGCTGGTAAAAATATAATTAAGCTCCAATTTTCTTTATAAAAGTCGAGGCTTTTCCATACTGGAATTTTTTTACTTGTATTAATACTAAACATCTTAACTCACCTTAGGAAATTATATTATAAATTTAGTAATCTCATATTAATAAACTGAAAATACTATTAATCAGATGTGGTTTATATTATCTAAGTGTATGAATATATACAATTTAAAAATATATTCAATGTGTGCTCATTTTCTTAATTGCCAGTTATCCACAATATCTGCCCAATCTTGCAGCATATTTCTTCGTTCTTCTAAATATCTTGCATGATTATATGAGGCTCTAGTTTTATTATCGTCAGCATGTGCTAGTTGCTTTTCAATCCAATCCTCATCATAACCTTTTTCATTCAGTAGTGTTGATGCTGTTGCCCTGAAATCATGTGCAGTTACTTCACCAAGCCCAATATATTCAAGCATTCTATTTAATGTCGTTGAGGCAATCATCCCAGTTTTATAAACTGAAGAAAAAACATATTCTTGGTTGCCAGTTACGACATATTGATCTTTCAAGATTTTAAAAATTTGATCAGACATTGGAACAATGTGAATTCTATTTTTTTTGGTTGTGCGTGTTTGTCCGGTACGTTTTGAAGCAATTGGGAATGTAATAGTTCTTGCTTCAAAGTCTACAAAATCCCACTGCATGCGCCTTATTTCAATTGTTCTTAACATAGAGTACAACATCGTCAGTCCTGCATTTTTTACGGTTGTAGATCCTCTATAGCTCTCCAATTTACTTCTTAAATTTTTAGCTTCTTCTTTCGTCAATGGTCGGGCATGTTCTACATCTGGTCGTTGGACTGCACCCACGACCGCAAGGGTAGGGTCGTACTCTGCGCGTAAACTAGTAATTGCATAACGCATAACAGCGCCTATAAATTTCCGATTTTGAATTGCAGTCACTTCACCTGAACCGAAGTTTTTTTGTTTTTTAATACGCTTAATCGTATTTTTCATGATTGTCAGAATATCAGCAGATGAAACTTCTTTAATGTCTTTGTGACCAATTACGTTGTAGACATCTTTTTTCATAGATGTGTCAAATTGATTTACATATCGTTCAGACTTTGATTTTAGATATTCGTTTTTATATTCTTCAGCAATATCTTTAAACGTATTCGCCACAACTTCAACTTGAGTGTTAGCTTTTTTTTCTTGAGCTGGATTTTTTCCACTTATTAAAAGTGCTTTAGCTTCGTCTCTTTTTTTTCTAGCTTCTGCAAGTTGAACCATTGGATATTCACCAACACCAACCATTGTAGTTTTTTTCTGCCATTGATAACGATAACGCCAATACTTTCGTCCATTTGGACGAACTTCAATATAAAGACCTAATGAATCTATAACTCTATAAATTTTGTCAGTCGGTTTTAGTGATTTTATTTTTGTATCGCTTAACATTGAGTACACTTTGGGAAAAATTTAGGTGTACTCAATAATGTACTCAATGTGATTTGTTTTGTATAGTTTTAAAAGGTTTTTTATAATTTGCTATCATCTTGATTTTTATTATTTTGATTAATTTAAAATTTGTTATAGTTTGCTGTAATTTTGCCAATGTCAATTTTCGATCATTAGAAGCATGTTGATACTAACCTATAGAAATTTATCAATTTATTTTGTTTAGTGGTTTTGGATACCCGTTAGGTTACCCGTTTTGAAAAAAGTACCTAGTTACAGCACAAAATAAAAAAAGCCTGCTAGGTGCAGGCTATGATATCAGATTCTTGTTTAAATTCTTCCACTTTTTGCTTTAGATAGGACTCATACAAGAACACATCTTTTTCGGAAATTCGATTCCGTTGTTTGATATTTCCTTACTTAATTTCAGAGTAAAATTTTTTCTGGCCATATCCGCCCAGTCTTCAATATATTGACCATACATTTTTTCAAGTGATTTGTAGTTAGTTCAGTTAAAAATCATTGGCTTTTGCATTGCTTAGACAAGCTACAGCATATCGGGTGTACTTAATTGCTTCAGATTAAATGGGGGGCAGATTAACTCTAATATTAATAAGCAACGGCAGTTGACTTTAGATGTTGAACCTTACAAATGGCAAACTGCGAAGGATGATTAAATTAAGCAAGTCTTGATTTAATATCAAAGTTTGCTTTATAAACAGATTTACATATTTTGGGTTAGGGAGGCTATTTATTGGATGAAATATATATTTTTCTTAGCAATAATAGTGTCACTACTCATAATTATCTATAAACCTAGTATTCCCTCAGAAAATAAAGAAAGTAAAGAATTTCATAGACTAGGGACAGTACTAACTGAATGCCAGGGCATAGACCCACCCAAAGAGCTGGATAAGAGAAAGTATTACGATTATTGTAAATGCGTTAAGAATCCTGTTGATGCACGTAACAAGGAAGAAAAAGAGGAGAGTTGTATTGAAGATTTAAGAGGCGCGAATTAGTCGGGATTTTTGTTTTATTTTTGGAATTCTTTATATAAGAATTATGAGTGTAGAGTAAAAAGTATGCTCATTGCACGACAATAAAGCTAAAGGATATGAGGGCGGGCGATCCAAATTTTTCGTCAGGATTAAATCAAATTATATTAATTTGGGCTTGAACAATAATTTTACTCATTTTATTAAATCCAAACTTCCTTCGAGAGAACTTTTAATAGGTGATATCAATGGAAATTAAGCAATTGTAACCGATTTATTCAGGCTCTGAATATTATTGTTTTTATTTGGACTAAGCATCTCGGTCTATACTTCGAAAGCCTTCTATTCTCCATTTTGTTAGATTGAACAATAGAGCGTGTATATTTGAAGTTGAGGACATTGGGAAAAATAGGCTAAATTAAATAAGATGAAAGTTTTTTATGACATAATTCTTTCAATGAGAACAACTTTTAAGAAATCAGTATGACAAGACTTCACATCGAAAATAAAAAAAATGCTCATTTAACAGATGAGGCTCAAGAGTTGATTTGCTTTGCAAAAATTTGTGATATTAAATCTTGGGAAGAAGTCCTGAATCAGTATGTAGAACTAAAAGAGAAAATTGCTCCCAAAAAAGTTTTATTGCTGTTAGAAGATATTGGACAATGTAACTATACTTCGATGCATGCTTCTATGGGTGATGGGCTTTACTTTGATGTATCAGAATATATTGAAGAAGGTGAAAACGAAGATGCCAGTTATGAGAATGCTTTACCTTTTGGAGTTCAGTATCATATTGAACAACTCTTAAAGCCAGAGAATCATGTAAGTATTCGTGACTTGCATGGAAAATTCAGTTATAGCCATCAAGATCTCTCTACTTTAATGCAGATTAATATGCATCCTGAGAAAATTTTGGATGAATGTGTAGAGGTAAAAGTATTAAGGAATACAACTGAAACTCAAAAGTTTGCAGCACAGCTAAATGGCTATTTTAGTTGCGATCTCAATCCATTTGAGTCTTTTAGCTTAATTCAATTTTTAGATAAAAATTTTGGCTTAGAGTACATTGGGTTAGGTGCAAGTTTATTATTCTTTATTAAAACACCAAAGTTTACAGCAAGTAGTTTAGATGAACTATTTAAAGAGTTGGATAAAATTTATAGTTTTAATCAAACTATGAGTACACAGTTGAAAGAACATTTTTTAGTTCATGATTATATCATTTTACCCTATGTAGAATCATTGGAAGTATTTGTTTTAGATTAAGATAGTTGCTGGATATGATCGCTCAGTACAATATACACAGTTTGAAAAATCACAATTAAATGTATAGCCAAACCTCCCTCAGGAGGTTTCTTTTTAACCCTATTATTAGTATCTTGGTCTAAATTTATAATTTAGGATAGGTATGAAAAAACTAATAATATATCTCTCTACAGGATTTTTGTTACTTTCTAGTATATCTAGCTTGTTTTATAGTCTTGATTTGTTTGAAAATTACCATTCAAAGGGAAGAGAATTGCCAGATAAAATATATTCTGTACCCTTAGATAGCCATGGCACAGTTCAATATGTATCCAAAGATCAAAATAATAGAATCAATTCCTTTTTTTACATCGCAGGGCTTTGTTTTATATTTTCTGCTGGAGGATTGATTTGGATTCAAAAAAATAAAGTTGGCGGTATTTGAACTGGAAAACTTAAACCAGAATGCCTGAGATATTCTTAAAACAGTATAATCATAAGCACTGGAATAGCTTTTTGCATAGACGGTTTTTGTGCATTCTTCTTAGACTGGTTCCTTTTTATCTAAATTATTAGTATCTTAATCTCATTAATTTAGGGGCATCCCATGAAAAGAATAATTTTAATTTCTGGTTTATTGATTTCAAATTTTTGTTTTGGAGCTAACTGGATAGAGGTTGAGAATAAAGAGGGGAGTTCAGTACAAGTAGATATAGACTCAGTTAAATCTATATCTAGTCAAAAAAAATTGGCATGGACTAGGGTGATAAAAAATGAAGATAATGATTTGATAAACTCGACTATGAACGTTGAAGTAGATTGTTCAAATAAAACTCTTAAAAATAAAGAATTAATTATTCGTGCAAATGAAGAAGTAGTTTTCCAAAATAGTAAAATGAATAATAAAACGTATACTCCAAAGCCTGATTCGGGTGCTGGGTTAATTCTAAAAACTTTATGTTCATAAGCATCGAAATGCATTAGTGCATTGACAATTATGTAACATTCTAAGCCAGTGGTTTTACACCACCTAAAATGTTAAATTTTATCTATTTATAAACACTAGTTTAAGTGAACTTTATATGAAAATTTTAAATATAATTTTAATTGCATTTTTATTTTGTCTTGGATCGAATGTTCAAGCTCAAGAAGGGCAAAAAATTACAAATGATACAACTTTAGCTAGGTGGATGAGAGCACCAAAAGTTTCGTTTAAAAATGAATTATTAGAAGGCTATGACAGGAATGTTGTAATCTCATTTAAAACTGACGCGAGTGGCAGGGTTGAACACGCTGAAGTGTTTAAAAGTAGTGGATTGGAAGAATTAGATCATAAAGTATTAAGGGCTGTTCAAATGTCTAAATTACGAGTTTGGAATGAAGGAGAAGAGAAAACCAATTATCCTGCTCGTGCAAAGCAACCTTTTCAATTTAATGTTTCAAGAGAAGCTAAATTCAACTATGAACCAAGAATCGCTGTAAAAAAATCAGATTTGGAGGGGGAAAATAGATCAATAACAATCTACTCAGAAGCTGATGACCATGGGAAACTTACCAAAGCAGAGATTACTAAAAGTAGTGGATTAACTAAATTAGATAATTACGTATTAAATGAATTTCGAGAAAAAGCAAGCTTTCAACCATTAAATATTAACGGCAAACCTTATCCAATTAAAAATAAAAAGGAATTTTATTTTTCTTTAGATTCTGCTAATGAAGGGTAGACTGTTTCTTTTCTGCAAAATTTAGTAAAACGAAACCCACTCTCCCGAGTGGTTTTTTATATTCTAAATCCTCAACAATTGCCATTAGTTAATTTTTAAAATTTTTGATAGTTTTCTAATATTAAGTCAAATAAAATAATAGAAACATAAGGGGGAATAAATAAAAAAACTAATTTTATTAGCAACTTTATAGCTAGCGCAAAGCAATACACGCTAAAAAAATTAATTGGGATGCATAGCAATATAAGATTAATTGATCAAATGAAAACAAATTTATTCATCTTATCGATATTAATATACAAATGTTATTAATATTTTTTAATAAAACATTTAGTTTTATTAAAATTGATTGGCATTATTACTCAGCTAAAATATCACTTGCCTAGCTTAATTTTAAATTAAATTGTTGAAATTTAATAAAATATTTTATTTGTGTTATCTGGGTTAAATTTTACTTGAGATTTTTTTTAATAACTATTCTTGTATTTTATACGCTTAATAGTATATTAAATTTGTACAAAATTTTTACAGCAAATATAGTGTTTTGTATTTTATTTTTAAATAAAAATGATAAACTGTTCACACTCTATATGGGGCCATGGGGGCTAAATGAAAGAAGAAATAAAAATCGCTATATTCGGTTTGAGTTTAAATGTGCTCGATGCAATTAAGCAGAAAATACGATCTATGTATGATGACTCACTTCAAGTAAGTTGGGCGAATATTGCTGACCCTCATTTAGATATTCTTCTTGTGAATGATATGTTTTTTAGTTCACCTACAATTCAAAATTTGGTCGGTGTCAAAAAAGTTCCTTATTTGCGTCTGGTCAATAAGAATGAAAAATCAGGGCAAATAGAAGGAGATAAATTATATTTACCTTTTTCACCCTCAGATGAAATTCGAAAATGGTTTAAAGATCGCTATTTACATGTACCTGTCAGTGATAAAACCGTCAATATTGTCAATCAGATTTCTAAAAAAGCCGATTTAACCAAGGTGGTTCCTGAGCTTTTTAATGAGCGAAATGGCAATGTTCAAGTATTCGACTCAAAAGGCAACATTGCATTAGTCAATATACGTACACAGCAAGTTTGGATAGATCCATTACGAAAAGTACAAGGGACGGATATTTCTTTAAATTTTACTTATGCAACTATGCAAATGGCACAGTCTGTGAGTACTTTTCAAGGTATAGAACTTAGATCTTGGGTGTGGAATTTATTGTGGTATTCAGATGATGTCAATATTCCAATCAGTTCTAACGATTGTTATAAACTGCTAGATTGGCCGCAACCGAATCATCAAAATGAAAGGCAAATGGTCTTTAAAATAGCAGCGTGTTTTGAATTGGGAGCAAGTGTTTCCCAAGTGGCTCAGAAAACAGGCTATAGCAAAGAACAAGTCGCTAAATTTGTTTCAATTGGTGTGTTAACCAATGCGCTAAAAAAAATAGCGCTTGAAGATGCAAAACTACTTACTGAGGAAAAACAATCTTCAGGCATTTTACGTGGGTTTTTTGGTAAGTTAAGGAAAAAATTAGGGCTTTAAGTGTGTAAAAACATGCAAATCAAATAAGGCTTGTAAAAATTAACCCTTAAATCAAGTTTGTTTAAACTGACACGATAAATAAATGCATAGTCAGTTTATATGATGTAGTGATAAGTTTAAAAATAGGTGATGATGTGATCTTACAAAAGTATAAAATTGTTTTTGGCGGTAAAATGGGTGCTGGTAAAACAGAAGCAATCAAATCATTATCTGAAATTTCAGTCTTATCTACAGAAGCACAAAATACAGATGAGCAAGCGCACAGTAAGGCATTGACCACTGTCGGGATTGACTATGGTGAAATCAAATTAGATGAAGGCGTTATTGTTGGATTATATGGTACGCCAGGGCAGGATCGCTTTGATTTTGTTTGGTCAGTGATATGTAAAGGTGCAATCGGAGCGGTCGTATTGATTGACCATACGCAAAAAGATGCACTTGAAGATTTAAAATTTTATTTTCAAAGTTTTAAGGAACATCTCAACAATATTGTGGTTGGTGTGACCCACATAGATGAAAACCCGCAGCATCTGTTAAAACCGTATAAAGATTGGATGCAGTTAAATCAATTGACCATGCCAATTTTTGCGGTGGATGCCAGAAAAAAAGATGATGTATTGGTCATGGTTGAAGCACTTATTGCAAGAGCAGAAGTTGAATTTGGCTAATTGTCGATATAGTAGATCATAGATTATAAAATCCCGTTGTTGTAACGAGGGTTGTACAGAGCAATGTTAAAGGCGTATACAGACTGAATACGCCTTATTTTAATGCTTTTGAAATATAAAATTGCCATCATCTTAAAAAATAGTCGATAAAAAGTGTTGTTCGCGTAATATAAGCACCAAGATAAAACATTTTATTCAGTTTGCACAAAAATAGTGCGTTAAAATTGTGCGTAATAATTTTAAAATGAGAAGTGTGTTTGAATATGGTGCAATTCTATTTGCACTCAGTATAATAGATGGAATTTAATCGTTGCTAAGCTTATTTTCTGATAAGAAATTCAATATTTTAGCAATTATTTTAAAAGTTGGTATGCTACTTGCTATATAAATACCAACTACTAACACGCACTTCACAAGTGCAACAAAAATTCATTGGAGCAAAATGAGCATGGCGAACAAGGTCCTTCAACTCATACAAGAAAGTGGCGCAAAATGGGTCGATTTTCGCTTTACTGATACTAAGGGTAAAGAGCAGCACGTAAGCTACCCATCAGACACTATCGATGAAGATACTTTTGAAGATGGTAAAATGTTTGATGGTTCTTCAATTGCTGGTTGGAAAGGCATTGAAGCATCTGACATGATTTTACGTCCAGATCCTGAAACTGCTTTCCTTGACCCGTTCTTTGCTGAAGCAACCATCGTCGTTACTTGTGATGTTATTGAACCATCTACTGGTCAAGGTTATGACCGTGATCCACGTTCGATTGCTCGTCGTGCGGAAGAATACCTAAAATCAACAGGTATTGGTGATACTGCATTCTTTGGTCCAGAACCAGAATTCTTTGTTTTTGACGAAGTTAAATGGGACATCGATATGTCTGGCGCTCGCCATACATTAATCGCTGAAGAAGCTGCTTGGTCTACAGGTAAAGACTATGAAGCAGGTAACTCTGGTCACCGTCCTCGTGTTAAAGGTGGTTATTTCCCAGTTCCTCCAGTAGATTCTTCACAAGATATGCGTGCTGAAATGTGTGCACGTATCGAAGACATCATGGGCCCTGGTCGTGTAGAAGTGCACCATCATGAAGTTGCATCTTGCCAATTAGAAATTGGTGTAAGCTTCAATACGATGGTTCGTAAAGCTGACGAAGTTCAACAGTTCAAATATGCTGTTTGGAACGTTGCGCATCAATATGCGAAAACAGCGACGTTTATGCCTAAGCCTATGGTTGGTGATAACGGTTCAGGTATGCACGTTCATATGTCTATCTCTAAAGATGGCAAGAACTTGTTTGCTGGTGATGAATACGCTGGTCTTTCAGAAATGGCGCTTTACTTCATCGGTGGTATCATCAAGCATGCACGTGCATTGAATGCGATCACAAACCCTTCTACTAACTCGTATAAGCGTTTGGTTCCTCACTTCGAAGCGCCAATTATGCTTGCTTATTCTGCACGTAACCGTTCTGCTTCGATTCGTATTCCATACGTTTCTAGCCCTAAAGGTAAACGTATTGAAGCGCGTTTCCCAGATCCAATGATGAACCCATACTTAGGTTTTGCGGCATTATTGATGGCTGGTCTTGATGGTATTCAAAACAAGATCCACCCAGGTGAAGCAGCTGATAAAAACTTATATGATCTTCCTCCTGAAGAAGAAGCTAAAATCCCAACAGTTGCGCATAGCCTAGATATGGCGCTTGAAGCACTTGAAGCGGATCATGAGTTCCTTCTTAAAGGTGGCGTATTCACAAAAGAAATGTTGGATGCATACATCGAGCTTAAAACTGAAGATGTACGTCGTTTAAATACGACGACTCACCCAGTTGAATTTGATATGTACTATAGCTTGTAATTCGTTTTCGAATTTAAGTGATGAAAAACCTGCCTTATGCAGGTTTTTTTATGCATGAAAATTAGAAATTCAGCATTTTAATTTTAAAATTATAAGAGGGGAGAATTGTTAGTAGTGGTGTGTTTTGATTTTGACGATATTGAGTTTGAAGATGCTGAGTTTAATGATAAAAAGCCAGTTAAATAACTGGCAATGAATGAAATTTAAAAATATGCTTAGTGTGAACCCGTGATATTCTGTTGATATTTCACCATATATTGTTCACGAATTTCATTACGCTCATCAGATGTTGACGCTTTTTGCATTTTTTTACGCATTTCGTTGCGTTCAACGGTGCTCATTTGCTGCCAGACTTCACGCATTTTTTGCTTTTCTTGTTCAGGAAGCTGAGTAAACCAATCCATGCGTTGTTGCAGTGCTGCACTTTGATCAGTCGGAATTTCTTTTAAATTTTGATAGCGCTTAATCAGTGCCTTTTGCTCATCCTCAGAAAGGGCATCCCATGTTTCATTGACTTGACTGTTCGCATCTTTAGAAAAAATCCAAAAACGTTCAAAACCAGCAAAACTTGTTTGTAGAAAACCAATAGCACAAAATGCCAAAGCTAATTTTCTAGCTGCCATGAGAATTTTTATCCTCACCAAATACCGATAACATGTCTAAATCTTCCATCATTTGAGGTGAAAGTTTAGGGCTAATCACCACTTGTTGTGGAACTTGTGATTCTGGTGATATATCAAAAGCATTGGGAATCACAACAAAACCAGTAATTGCCGCTGCAAGTGCAAAACCAGTCATTTTCCAGTGACCAAAACGTGAGGTTTGTTTATCTTGGATATGGTCAAGCACATTGTTCATCACCACTGCTTTATTGCGGTGATGACGTGCAGCTTCATCCAGTTTTGCCGTCACTTGTTTGGTGAAATCATCATTATTCATGTGATGAACCTCCATACGGATTTAAATGTGAGAGCGAAGTTCTTAGTCCTTGAATAGCTCTGTGATAATGAGTTTTTACACTACCTTCTGTACAGTTCATAATAGATGCAGTGGTTTGTGTATCAAATCCTTCCCAAGCACGTAACATAAATGCTTGTTGCTGGCGTACAGGGAGGCGGCTAATGGCTTCTTGAATTTCCTCAACGGTGACATCTTGATCTAGAAATTGAAGTGGATTAGGTGTGGATTCATCCACAATTTCCATAGCTTCTTCATCATCAGAATCTAAATCAATTTTTCGAAATAACGAAAATGGAGCAGCGCGTCGTGCTTCTTTGCGTCGCCAATCTTGTAATTTGTTATTTAAAATTGTATAGAACAGTGGATACCATTCTTCAGTGGATTTATCTGCATAAGATTTATGTAAGGAAATAAATGCTTCCTGTACCAAATCCATCGCAATCCCATTGTGACCTTGGGTTGCATTTTCCATCATCACTAGGGCACGACCCGTCACGTCCTGCATGAAAAAACGCAGGCGCTGCTCGCTCGTACTCGTTTGAGCACTTGCTGTTTCAGACTGTGACTTCTTTGGTGCTAAGTCCATAGAGATGGAAAATCCCGTCATGGGTACCCACCATTATTTTAAATTCATATCTCTATAACGTTAAAAAAATGGTTTGGGTTGACATGTAAATCAATTATTTTTTCAGTTTAAATGATTTTTTCCAATAACGGGCAATATTTAAAATAAATTAACCTTATAGTCGTTGTCTAACCATTTCAAAGAAACAAATCGAGCCAGCAACTGCAACATTGAGGGATTCTTGACCACCGGGTTGCGGAATAGATACCGCTTCTGCGCGTTTAAGGGCGAAATCTGAAACACCTTGACCTTCATTACCTAAAATCCAAACACATTGTTTGCGCAGGTTTTTAGTGTAAAGGCTTTCTGCCTGATGTGAACTGGTCACATACACAGGAATTTTAAATTGCTTGAGCAGGTCTTCAAGGATAACGTTTTCATATGTGTGTAATGAAAAATGCGCACCCATACCGGCACGTAATACTCGTGGTGACCATAATGATGCAGAACCTTTGGTACAGACAATTTGTTCAATACCCGCAGCGGCGGCTGATCTGAGTAATGTGCCAACATTGCCCGGATCTTGGACATTTTCAAGAATTAGCGTGTCTTCAGTAAAATTCAGTGCCTGAGTTGAACTTGGTAAATCCACAATGGCTAGACATGCAAGGCTGGTTCCAAGGGTACTTAAATCTTTGTATAAAGATTCACCGACAACAAACACGATACCTTGATATTGGTCAAGGATACTGCCTAAATCTTCATGATCTAAGGCATGTTCAGTGGTGAAAATTGAATTGATTTTTCGACCTTTTTCTAACCATGCAAGCGTAAGATGGGTTCCCTCAAGTACAGTTTGTCCTTGTTTTTTACGGTAAGTGTTTTGTTCAATTAAACCTCTGAGATGTTTAATTTTGGGATTGTCTTTTGATTCAAGGAAAATTGTAGGCATGGGAGAGTACGTCCAAAAAATTAAGTAGGGTCTGTGATCATTCTATAAAGAAATTGCAACAGACCCTAGCTGGCGTTACTCCCTAAATAGAGAGTAAGAAAAGAGAAGAATTAGTTGTGGTAGCTGGTAACAAGCTCAACTTCATTCTTAGAACCAATGATAACAGGAACACGTTGATGTAACTCAGTCGGTTGAATCTCTAAAATACGTGTACGACCTGTAGTCGATGCGCCGCCAGCTTGTTCCATTAACATACTCATTGGGTTGGCTTCATACATTAAACGTAGACGACCTGCTTTTTTAGGATCTTTGGTATCGTATGGATATAAGAAAATACCGCTACGACATAAAATACGATGAATATCACCCACCATACACGCCACCCAACGCATATTGAAATCTTTTTCACGTATAGATGTTTTACCTGCTTGTAGTTCTTCGATATAACGTTTTACAGGCGCTTCCCAATGACGTTGATTTGATGAGTTAATCGCAAACTCTTTGGTATCCGCAGCAACTTGAATATTTTCAGAAGTGAGCAAGAATTGCTTTTCTTCAGGGTCGTAAGTGAAGAATACAACACCCGCACCAACGGTCAAAGCCATCATTGTCGATGGGCCATAAAGTACATAACCTGCTGAAACTTGTTGAATCCCTGCTTGCATGAAGTCTTCAGCTTGCGTTACAGCATTTTGCGCAGGAAGGATAGAGAAAATTGTTCCTACACACATATTAATGTCAATATTGCTTGAACCATCTAATGGATCAAATAAAACCAAATATTTGCCATTGTCTTGAGCTGGGGTAAATTCATCTAATTCTTCAGATGCGAGTCCACCTACATTTGGATTGGCTTTTAAAGCATCAATCAAATAATCATTTGAAATCACATCAAGTTTTTTTTGCTCTTCACCTTGTACATTTTCATGTTGTGCACTCCCCAAGACACCAGCTAAAGCACCTTTCTGTAAAGCCTGATCGATGGTTTTACAGGTATTGGCAATTGTTTCAATCACATTGGCAAGTTCAGGTGTTAAGTTCCCTTGTTGTTGTTCTAAATATTGGGATAGGGTGCGATATGACATATCAGAGGTGCTCCAAAAGCGATAAATTTTTACAAACCAAATAATGGAGGCTATTTTAGATGAGTTCAGCACAAAATAGAAATTATCCTGTGTTATTTGTCGTGAAATTACCCTTGAAAGTATTTTAGAAAGTGTTATGTTGAATATACGTACAATAGCGTATAGGAGCACTGACATGACAACGACAAAGTTTGAAGCGACTCCGACTCCAAATGAAAGCATTGATTTAAAAGATATTAGTGCTGAAAAAGTGAAAGAAGCATGGAAGAATTACGAAGCTAAGCCTGAATTCAAGGAATTCAATAAGCATGACATGATTGAATCTATGCAAAGCCCCAAGCCAGATGAGTCAAAGGCTTAATCAATAAAAAGCGTTCATTGCGATATGAGCGCTTTTTTCTATTCATTTATTTTATATTAACTCTGAACAATAACGCTTCATGATAGAGATTGATCACAAAACAGACATTATCATTCCGTTTAATAAAATTGGTGACCCGGAGTGGGATGTTAAAACTCGCCTAATTTTAGAATCTCTTGCTGATTTAAATGATGATGAGATTGCACCTGCAATTGATGATGAGCAAATTTTAAAACTTGAACAGCGTTTAAATTGTCGCTTACCTGAATCTTTAAAGATCTTCTATCAACACTTTGGGATTGCTGATATTGGTGAACAATTGCAGCAATTTGATGATATTGGCTACTTAAAAGATATTTGGGCAGATGCACGGCAATATGCGCCTGAATTTAGTCAGGCCGATTTAGCAGTTTTACCTCATCTGATTACATTTAGTGATTATCTTGGTAATGGTAATATGTTTTGTTTTCATGATATTAGCAAAGAAATCTATTACTTTGATCATGATGACACACCTAATTTATATAAAATACTGGACTGTGTGGATGACTATATTAAAGGTTGTCTGATTTTAGTACAGTCTGAGTTTTTTGCTGAAGCGCATCCAGATGAGGTGGATGAATGGGTAGAGGAACGGTTTATTGCGTTATTTAATGAGCAAATACTCAAGAAATGGCGTTATTAATATAAATTACCTTGAACATGCTAAGCAGTTTCTTATTTTACTGTACTAAATCAAAATTTTATCTTGAAATACGAAAGCGCAGAATAAGAATAAGCTCTGGTAAAAATGCCCAATTCAATTGGGCATTTTTTATGGGCTATTTTAATAATGCAACTTTGGCATTATTTTAAAAGAGGAGGAACGGCTTCGTAGTTGATTTCAACACGGCGGTTTTCTTTCCAAGCCGCTTCATCATGACCAGCATTGATCGGCATTTCTTTACCGTAGCTAACTGCTTCTAATTGGTTTGCTTTAACACCATTGGTGATCAGGTAGCTTTCAACGGCTTTAGCACGACGCTCACCTAAAGCCATGTTGTACTCACGCGTACCACGTTCATCTGTATGACCTGTTAATGCCACTTTAGAGTTGGCATTGGCAATCAAGAACTGTGCATGTGCTTGTAGTGTTTGGTAGTCATCATTGGAAAGATCACTACTGTCATAATCAAAATGTACCACACGTTTTGCTAAAAATGCTTTATTGGCTTCAGTCACGCCTTTAGATGAAGCACCATTTAAATTTTGTGCATTTAAAGCAGCATCTTCACTTAAACCACTGGTATTTACTGTCGTCGCACTATTTGGATTGGTTCCTGACTCTACAGTGGCAGCAGGTTTACGGCTTGCACAACCTGTCATCACTAAGCTTGCTGCTAATAAGGGTAAAGCTAGATATTGAATTGACTTCATGTTGATCTCCGGTATTTCAATTTTAAATAAGTGATTTACATCTTGATTAAATTATTTAGGGGCCCA
Organism: Acinetobacter sp. CE-15; assembly: GCF_051059255.1. NCBI lineage: Bacteria > Pseudomonadati > Pseudomonadota > Gammaproteobacteria > Moraxellales > Moraxellaceae > Acinetobacter > Acinetobacter sp. CE-15. The sequence goes on from NZ_CP192737.1 coordinate 1,715,033, forward strand.
AGCAGGTTCACGTACTTCACCTTGTTCGCTTGGTAAGTTCATGCGGAAGCGACCATCTGTAGACATGATCGCCAATAAGCCACGATTACCTTCACGTGTTGCATAGACCACCATTTGCCCATTTGGAGAAAAACTTGGTGATTCATCCAAACTTGTTGGTGTCAAAATATTGGTGATACCTGTAGAAATTTCCTGAATGGCAACTTTGTAGTTACTACCAGAAGGGCGGTGTACCAATGCCACATATTTACCATCGGCACTTAATGTACCACGTGCATTAAATGCACCACGGAAAGTTAAACGTTTGGTCGAGCCATCATCAAAACTATAACGGTAAATTTGTGCTGATCCACCACGGTCAGATGTGAAAATAAACGATTTTCCATCTGGAGCATAACGTGCTTCTGTGTCAATTGCGCTATCGTTAGTCATGCGCTTCACTTGACGTGAATCTAAATCCATTTGATAAACTTCAGGATTTCCATGCATAGACGCAGTAAACAGCATTGATTTACCATCAGGAGAGAAACTTGGTGCACCATTTAAACCGCGAAATGCAGCGAGTTTTTCTCGTGCACCTGTGGCTAAGTCTTGGATATAAATAGCAGGGCGCTTGGTTTCAAATGAAACATATGCAATTTTTTTCGCATCTGGCGTCCAAGCAGGCGAGAGAATAGGATCTCTTGAACTTAATACCGTTTTAGGTTGCTCACCATCGGTATCTGCAATTTGTAAGGTATAACGAGTCTCTGGTGTTGCAGGGTTACGTAACACATAAGCAATACGTCCTGTGAAGTCACCTTGAATCCCTGTAAGCGCTTGATAAATTGCGTCACTGATCATATGTGCCGCAGAACGCATACGTGATGCTGGAATCGAGAGCAATTCATTTAATAGGAATTTCTGCTTTTCAACATCATAGAGTTGGTAATGTACTGCCAATGAACCATCTGCATTGGTTTTAGAGTCACCTAAAACCACATAAGGAACCCCAGCCGCTTTCCATGCTTCCGCATTTATATTGTTTATGTTTGCAGTTGCAGGAAGATTTTTTGATGAACTGGTAAAGCGCCCAGAGCGATTTAAATCTTGTTCAACAATAGGGTAGATAGATTGATCATTACTAAATGGAATGATGGCAATTTTAGGTGCAGATTCAGGTGCTTTGGCAATTTCTAATTGCAATTGTGCATATGATGTGGTGATCAATGCTGGACTAAATGCAACAATAATTGCGAATCCTAATAGATGTTTAGGCATGATTTTCATTGGACTTCATGTACTCAAATATCAATTTTTAACTATGCTTAGCTTTGTAGCACAAAGACATGATTTTAATCTATATAAAGCATGTAATTGTGAACAAAAGATTATCATTGAACAGATTTACTAAAAAAATTAAATTCAAATTTATTACACCAATGAATTTCGTCTTGATCTTTGGGCATTGTAAATGGTGCAATTTTAAAAATTACTTTTTTATAGATTTGACAACAATGTCATTGTTGCTGCCATTAAAATATATTATCTCGTGTTGAATAGAGTCTTATTCAACACGGAATTTGATGCGAATCACTTTTAATAGTTGATTGAGCGATGATTGTTTAGACATTTCAAAAGGTGCTGTTTGTTGAATCGCCATTTTGATTGCGTTTGAAAACGTTTCGCTGTCCTGTTCTGTGATTAAAATATCTTTTACATTCCCACTGTCATCTAAGTAAATAATAACATCGGCATTTTCTTGGATGATTGTTAAATTTCTCAACTTTTTAACAATACGATTGACTCTAGCGGTATTTATCCGCTGAGCCATTTGACTTTGTTGAAGTAATGCTTCTGTTGTTGGTACAGACGGTTTGTTTTCGTATGACGCAGAAGGTGGGTGTTGTTGCGTATTTACTTCAAGTATTTTTTCTTGCTCGATATTTTTTGCAAATAATAATGCAGTTGGAAAAAATAATGAAATTGCTACAAATATGGGTTTAACTCGCATTCGATTTTTCCGAGTGATTGTTCTTGTATTAAATTACACCCTGCCAAGACAGGGTGTAATTTTAAAATTATTTCACTGTAAAATTTGCACTAAAACTTCGTGCTTCGCGTCTGGCATCTGGATCAGATGGCATTGGGAAAGGTGCAGCATTGCGAACTGCTTGTTCCACACTTGCTTTTACATCTGGGTCTGATGCATTAACAATGATCGAGACCACAGAACCGCTATCCGTTAGTGTAACACGAGCTGTTGCCTTTTGACCTGTTGAGCCAGCTGGCATACGCCAAGCATTCCGGACTTTACTTTCGAAGTCCTTTTTCGCAGAAGATGCAACTTTTCTCGCTTCTGCCTTTTTATTTGCAGCAGCTTCTTTGGCTTTTTCAGCAGCAGAGGCTTTTTCTTCATCTAATTCGCGTGCTAGATCAGCTTTACGTTTTGCGTCCGCATCCGCTTTGGCTTTTGCAGCAGCATCTGCTTTAGCCTTTGCTGCAGCATCTGCTTTGGCTTTTGCAGCAGCATCTGCTTTAGCCTTTGCAGCAGCGTCCGCTTTGGCTTTTGCATTAGCATCTGCCTTGGCTTTTTCAGCAGCGTCTGCCTTGGCTTTTGCAGCAGCATCTGCCTTAGCCTTTGCAGCAGCGTCTGCTTTAGCTTTTGCATTAGCATCCGCTCTGGCTTTTTCAGCAGCATCTGCCTTGGCTTTTGCATTAGCATCTGCCTTAGCCTTTGCAGCAGCGTCTGCTTTAGCTTTTGCATTAGCATCCGCTCTGGCTTTTTCAGCAGCATCTGCCTTGGCTTTTGCATTAGCATCTGCTTTAGCCTTTGCAGCAGCGTCCGCTTTGGCTTTTTCAGCAGCTTCTGCCTTAGCTTTTGCAGCAGCTTCTGCCTTGGCTTTTGCAGCAGCATCCGCTTTGGCCTGTTGGGCCTTATCTGCGGCTTCTTTTCTGACTTTTTCAGCAGCTTCTGCTTTGCTTTTTGCTTCGGCATTGAGTCTTGCGAGTCTGGCTTTTTCCGCAGCATCCGCTTTGGCTTTTTGAAGTGCCTCTTGCTTGGCCTTAGCTGCTGCATCTGCTTTAGATCTTGCTTCAGCTTCTGCCTTAGCTTTCTCAGCAGCATTTTTAGCCTGCTTTACTTTTTCAGCTGCCTCTTGTTTGGCTTTTTCAGCAGCATCTGCTTTAGCTTGAGAAAGTTTTAAGGCTTTTTCTTGTGCTGCTTTAGCTGCTGCCATAGCCAATTGCTGTTCTAATGCGGCTGCCTTGGCCTGTTCGGCAGCTTTTTGTGCATCTATCGCCTTGGTATCTGGTGTGTTATTTGCTTCAGTTGGAATTTCTGGTGCAGTTTGATCGGGTTCCGCTGTTTGCTGAGTATTTTCTGCAACCTTGCTATCTGCCGTTTCAGTGGCATCAGTTTCTACTAAAGGCTTGGGTTCAGGCGGTGGTAAATCTTCGGGCTTAATTAAAACGGTTTTAATTTGCTTGGGTGGCTCAGGTGGTTGACTTAAACCGAGAAAAAGTAAGCCAGTAATCGCCACCACATGAATACCTAGGGTAAATCCAAGTGCAATCGCTTTTTCTTTAGATTGTGGCTTTTGAATATTTTTCATAACTTACTTTACAGACTCTGTCAGTAAACCTACTTGGCTTAAACCAGCATCTTGTAGTGTAGACATGAGTTTCATAACTTCACCATAAGGGCGTGATTCACTACCATTGATCAAGACACTCAATTGCTTGTTATTTGCTTGAGCCTGTTGCTGATTTTCTGTAAGTACTGTTTTTAACTCATCTAAAGTTAAAACCTCATTTTTATGGTTTTTATCTTCAAGTTTAATCGTACCATCTGCTTCTAAAGTCACGATGGCTGGTCGGTCTTCAGATTGAATTGGATTATTATTTGCTTGAGGTAAATCAACTTTAACACCCGTGGTAATCATGGGTGCTGTCACCATAAAAATAACCAATAAAACCAACATGACGTCGATATATGGAACGACATTCATATCACTTTTTAAAGGCTTTTTGACGCGTTCAAAACGTCCAGAACGTTGGATTGTCATTATTCATCTTCCTGTGTAGTTCCCACAGACTGACGTTGTAATAGCGCCACCATTTCTTCTGCAAATAATGCACGATCTGAATAAATCTCTTCGCCTTTTGCAGTGTAATGGTTAAATGCTAGTACCGCTGGTATTGCAGCAAATAAACCAATCGCAGTTGCAATCAATGCTTCAGCAATACCTGGTGCAACAGTGGCTAAGGTAACTTGTTCAACCTGAGCTAAGCCAATGAATGCACTCATAATGCCCCAAACAGTACCAAATAAACCAATATAAGGTGCGACAGAACCGATACTGGCGAGAGAGCTTAAGCCTTGCTCTAAACGGCCTTGATCACGACTGAGTCCTACACGCAAGATACGTTCAGTACCTTCAATCATCGATGCAGTTTCAGCATGACGTTTTTTAAGTTTTAAAAACTCACTTAAACCCTGATAGAAAATATCTTCTAAACCGCTTCGCTTGGAATTAAGCTGAGCATTGTTATATAAGGTATTGAGTTCAGCACCAGACCAGAAGATTTTTTGGAAGTGCTCATCGCCTTGATGTGCTTTCTTATAGCCCATATGCAACTTGGCAATCAAATACCAACTAAAAACAGATGCGAGTACTAAGATTAGCATCACCAATTGAACCACAGGGCTCGCTTGTAAAATTAAATCAGAGATGTGTAAAGAAGATTCTAGTTGTGTTGCCATAGTTACATGTGCCAAAAGTATTTTTTATTCGTGAGCTAATTCTCGAAGAATTAAATCACGGATTTCGTCAGGAATTCTACGAGGTTTCATATCTGTACCTAAACATGCCAATTCCACCTCGCCAGAAGCAAGCATGATTTCACCACGATATATATTCTGTTGCAACACAAATGACGAAGCTTTACATGAAACTACACTTGCTGTAACAGTAATAAGATCGTCCATGAGTATAGGGCGAGAATATTTCAATGCAATTTTATGCACGACAAAATTGTAATCTTTTTGATGCCAATAGTGGTCAATACCGGATGCACGTAGCCATTCTGTCCGTGCACGTTCCATAAAGCGGATATGATTGGCATGGTATACGATACCGCCAGCATCTGTATCTTCGATATATACACGGATTTGGAATTCGAATTTATTACTCATGTTGCTATGCATTCCTGTGTTGTTTATTGCATATCTATCAATTGCTTGCCAGTATTTACTTGCACTGATTCAATTTCAAATCATTCAGTTGAAAAAACAAGAACTTTATCTTGCTGATCTGATTGCTTGATTGAATTTTACAATACCTATAAGGGAACCTATCAACTACGCCAAAAGCATCTATGAGATGTTTTGAGAGAAACGGAAATCTACATGAACAGCAGACTGTTGCTTGAACAGTACGTGTATATAAGCTTTAGAGGCTATATTGTAGAAAAGTAAATTGATTTGCCCCACTTATAAATTTGCACAAAAGTTTAACCCTGACTTTGGCGCGAATTTTAGCACAAGGCATGCTTTCTCAAATGGCACAAGATTACAATTCGAAAGAGGAGAGAAAGGCTAACGGCGATTAGCTTGTGGATTCTGTTAATGAAGTGGCATTACTGTAGTAACGTTTAAAGCTAAAAAAATCTAGAACAAAATTAAACGCCGTAAAGAATATTTCACATAACACTCATTTTGTTGAATGGATTTTGATCTGCATGAAATTTTAATAAATAAAAAACGAATAAAATTTATTTCAATTTTAGTTGGAATATATTAAATTAAATCAATAATCTAATTTAAAAACGTAACCAATGAATATCAATAAAAGCCTATTTCATATAATTATTTTTCCTATATTGTTTTTTGTTAGTCCAACTTTTGCAAAAACTGTTAAATTTAAATATACCTCGAGATTAGCTAATCAAGGAGAGATAGATGCACAAAATGATCTTGGATGGATGTACGAGAATGGTCAAGGTGTAGTACAAAATTATGAAAAAGCGTTTGAATGCTATAGCAAGGCAGCTGCTCAGGATTGTGCTGTAGCACAAGCTAACCTTGGAATGATGTATCAACATGGTCAAGGTATAATAAAAAATTATGAAAAAGCGTTTGAATGGTATAGTAAGGCAGCTGCTCAGGGGGATTTGGATGCGCAAAATAACCTTGGATGGATGTATCAACATGGTCAAGGTGTAATTCAAAATTATGAAAAAGCATTTGAATGGTATGCTAAGGCAGCTGCTCAGGATAATGCTGTAGCACAAACTAACCTTGGATCGATGTATCAGAATGGTCAAGGCGTAGTACAAAACTATAAAAAAGCGTTGGAATTTTATAAAAAGTTAGCTGCGCAAGGTAATGCTGGTGCGCAAAATAACCTAGGAGTGATGTATCAGCATGGTCAAGGCGTAGTTCAAAATTATGAAAAAGCTTTTAAATTGTATAGCAAGGCAGCTGCTCAGGGATTTTTAGATGCACAATATTACCTTGGGTGGATGTATCAGCATGGCCAAGGTGTAGCTCAAAGTTATGAAAAAGCATTTGAATACTATAATAAAGCGGCTGCCCAAGGATATGCAGGTGCACAAAATAACCTTGGAGTGATGTATGTCACTGGTCAAGGCATAGCCCAAAATGATACGAAAGCATTTGAATGGTTTAACAAGGCGGCTGCCCAAGAAAATGCGGATGCACAAAATAACCTTGGATCAATGTATTACAAGGGGCTTTGCGCAACCCAAAGTTATGAAAAAGCATTTGAATGCTATAGTAAGGCAGCTGCTCAAGGGAGTGCAGGTGCAGAAAATAACCTTGGCGTATTGTATGAGAAGGGTCAAGGTGTACCCAAAAATTATGAAAAAGCATTTGAATGTTTTAGCAAGGCGGCTGCTCGGGGAGATGCAGATGCACAAAATAATCTTACTGAGATGTATGAAAAGGGTTTGGTATAGATCAAACTTGATTCCACTTATGTGTACCATTTTATGATGTATACCACTGATCTGATTATTAAAATTAAAGTAGTTAGTGATCTCCTACGATTAATTGAAGCTCGTTTGTAAGAAGATCAACTCTTGGTATGATCAATTTAGTTGTCGGCTTATTCAACAGAAGATTATGTTGAATAAGCCGTTTAAAATAATATTGTGCAGTAAAGCCTTTTACATCCTAAAAAGTAGGGGGCATATACGTTAAGGTACGTCCAAGAATCCACAATAAGAATAAAACTAAAGGTAAATGGAAGACAAGCTGGGTAACTGTAAACCCAATGACATCTTTAGCTTTTAACTTTAAAATTCCCAGCATAGGTAACATAAAGAATGGATTAATTAAGTTGGGTAAAGCTTCTGCTGCATTATAAATCTGAACAGACCAACCCAAATGTACTTTCAGATCGTGTGCCGCCTGCATGACATAAGGTGCTTCAATAATCCACTTACCACCCCCAGATGGAATGAAGAAACCTAAAATAGCTGAATATAACCCCATGACAATTGCAAAGGTTTCTTTGGATGCAATCGATACAAAAAATTCAGCAATATAATGAGATAGAGATAAATCCTGTGCGTTCATAGCACTTGTCATAATAAAAGCAATACTTCCATAGAGTGGAAATTGAATCAGTACGCCAGAAACCGCAGGGACAGCTTTAGAAACGGCATTTAAAAAATTTCGAGGCGTTCCGTGTAAAGCAATACCGAGCATTAAGAAGATAAAGTTGTAAGTGTTTAAACTGGAAATGGCAATAATCGGATTGCTTTTTGTAAATTCATTAAACATCCAGATCAGACCTAAAACCACAATTAAAATGCTCAGAATAGGGGAGTTTTCCAGCCAGTCACCTGGGCGTTTTTTGCTTTGGACTTCGGTCTTTTCATCTTCAAAATGAATATCAAATTCATCAATAGTTTTTATACTATTGCCTTTAGGTGCAGACCAGAATGCAATGGCAATTGACACGATAATCAATACGGCAGTCATAATCATAGACTGTGGTAAAAAGATCGTTTCAGTAAAAGGAATAATACCGGTTAAGTTATAAAGTGGTTCAGGTAAGCTCGCTTTGTTTGCCTGTAACTGGGCAGCGGAAGAACTAATACCCAGTGCCCAAGTTGCTCCCATACCAATAATAGCGGCTGCGGCAGCTGCACGATAATCCATATTCAGCTCTTTACGCTTGGATAGTGCAATCACCAAAAGGGCAGTTAAAACTGTGCTCATGGCCCAGTTAATCAGTGAAATCAACAGACTGACGGTCGCTACAAAAACAATAGCATTCCTTCCAGATGTGGGAATCTGAGCCATTTTTTGGATCAGCATTTCGACGGGTTTAGATACTGAAACCACATAACCAACGACAATCAACATACACATTTGCATCGTAAATGGAATCAAACTCCAAAAACCATTACCAAATGAAATTGCGACATCTTGAACAGAAGCTCCTATTCCAATCGCAGCTATGGCGACAATGATGACGCCTAACAAGGCAAAAATATAGGAATCAGGAAACCATTTTTCTGACCAATCACTGACTTTTATTGCAAGTTTTTGTAATATATTCTGAGTGTTATCCATATTTAAATATCCTATTTATTCGATTATGAAACCAGTACATCCATGTTGAAAATATTGATTTTCGGGCGATAACGATCAATATCAATGAGTTTGAATATTTGTATAAAAGACTCTCGAATGAGCTTTAGGTATATGCACTGTTAAATTTTTTCTAAACTCACATTCCATGCAAGTTCACTCAATTTGATTCCTTTTTTGTGTTGCTCAGTCAAAATTAGCAACTGTCCTTTTATTAAATTATTAGCATTGAATTGGCTTTTTTATAAATTTAAAGTTTTAAACGTACAATAAGAAAAACTCATCAATCAAAAATGTATGCCAATCTGCATTTGCAGCGTGAGATAAATGATGGCATTTGAATATCTATTCTATATTTCATAACTTCAACGCTCGACAAAACCCATTCATTCCAAAATTATTTTTTTGTAATTGTTTAAATAACCAGCATGGTTATATGATGCTTTGGTGTTTTTTTTAACTTTAAACTACTTATGAGCAGCCAATTGAGTGTAGGAGTTTATATTCGGAACTGAGTGAAAAGGATGTATCAAAGAGAATTTTATAAAATAATAAAATCAAATATTAACAATAACTTATTTGTTTTAAATAACAAATTTTTAATGGGATCAATGTAATTAAATCAGCCTATTAAAACCAACAAAAGTTTTTTATTAAGTTTTAATTAAATTAATGTGTAATAACTCTTTACTATGCTTGTTATTTTTTGTATGCTTTTTATTGCAAATGATAATTCTTATCATTCATATTTAGATGTTTTATTTGTTTTCAACTGTTTATGTCGTCCATCTACTGGAATTCTATTTATGAGTAAGTTTAACCTTCGTCCTATTTCAATCGCACTTTTAGGAATTACAACAACTTCAGCCTTTGCAAATAGCAAGACAGAATCTGCTACACAACAACTTTCAACAATTGTTGTTTCTGCAGCGGGTTATGAGCAAAAACTAAAAGATGCGCCGGCAAGTATTACTGTGATCACCGCACAAGATCTAAAAGATAAACGTATAAACTCAATTGCAGATGCTTTAGTTGATGTTGAGGGGGTTGATGTTAGCCCTGGTGGTGGAAAAACTGGCGGTTTAAATATACGTATCCGAGGGATGGATTCTGAGTATTCCCTTGTATTGATTGATGGTCGTCGTCAAAACAGTACTGGGGATATCACACCAAATGCTTTTGGTGAGTCAAATAATAGTTTTATTCCTCCAGTTTCAGCAATTGAAAGAATTGAGATTATTCGAGGACCTGCTTCTACATTGTATGGTTCTGATGCTATTGGTGGTGTGGTCAATATTATTACAAAAAAAGTTTCAAATGAATGGACAGGCTCCATCACACTAGAAGGGACGTTACTGCCAAACAGTTCAGATTTTGGTAATCAACGTGCTGCTGATGGATTTATTACTGGTCCAATCATCAAGGATTTGTTGGGAGTGCAACTTCGTGCTCGAAAAGCACAACGGAGTCAATCCAATGTGGGTTATCTCGATGTAAATGATAATTCAGTAGAGCTAAACATGGGGAATAACCCAACCAAATCAGATTTAGAAACCATTGGTGCTCGTTTAACATTTACCCCAACAAAGCAACATGACCTCTCGGTAGAATATGAAAAAACTGAACAATGGTACGATAATAGTAAGAGTCAACTTGGTACGCTTGGTGCAAATGGTGGTTATGATAAAACAAAAGAATTTAATAGAGATCGGCTAGCACTTGTACACACATGGCGCAATAAAATAGGGACCTTGGAATCAAGTATTAGTAATATTCAAACCGAAACTATTGGTCGACTTATTCCGTCGCGTGCTCAAGCAGGTTCAAGTGTAATCACACCACGTCTTTTAGAAAGTGAGGATACGATTTTTGATACTAAATTGACCACTCAATATTTTAAAGGACACAATATTACTCTTGGTGGACAATGGTGGGATGCAAGTATTAAAGATGGATTAAGGGTCAATAAGGAGGTGTCGTTTCAGCAATTGGGTCTTTTTGCTGAAGATACATGGGCACTTACCCCTGATCTAGCTTTAACGACGGGTTTACGTTTTGACAATCATGATACATTTGGTAGTTTTTGGACACCTAGAGCATATTTAGTTTGGAATGCAAATGACAATTGGACCTTTAAAGGTGGTTATAGTGAGGGCTATAAAGCACCTCGCTTAGAGCGCCTGACCAATGGGATTTATAATATTGGTGGACAAGGACGAACCCCTCTTTTTGGAAGTCCAAATTTAAAACCTGAAACAAGTAATAACTTTGAACTGGGTACTTATTTTAATAACGGTTCTAATTTTGATGCCAACATCACAGCATTTTTCAGTCAGATTAAAGATAAAATAGTCAATGGACCAGTGGAAAGAACCTGTGATGCCAATCTTACTAAAGCTGACTGTGAAAAAGAAATGGCAAACCTTGGTACACCATGGCAAATGCGACCTGAAGATACTGGCAAACGCGCTTGGGATCTTACTCGTCCGATCAATGCTCGAGAAGCAGAAATCTATGGTGTTGAAACAGGCTTAAATTGGGAGTTTGTACCGACTTGGAAATTTGGCCTAAACTATACATGGACAGTGGCAGAAATTAAGGACAAAAAGAATGGTAATCCGCCATTAAACGATACACCTAAACATATGGTCAACGCATCATTAAAATGGCAAGCGGATGATAAAATTCAATTATGGGCGCGAGGTGAATACCGGAGTGAACGTGCGCGTTTTACACCAGATTATTATAATAGCCTACCTCAAGTTAACCAAGAAGTTTATGATGCATTAGGTGATTATAAAGCATACGGTTTGATGCATATGGGATCAAATTTTAATGTAAATAATCAGTGGGATATTGCTGTGGGTTTATATAATGTCTTTGATAAAAACTTTGTTGATTATCAAAAAGTAGGTGCAGACTATTATAATCGGTATAAAAATACTCAAGAAGGGCGCCGTGTTCAATTGAGCACAACGTTTAAATTTTAATAAAACCCATCCTCGATTAGCATTAGAAAAGCCCTATTTGTATAGGGCTTTTCTATATAAAACTATAAAATAAACAAGGGAATATTGAATATTTCTTTGTATTGATTATTTTGGTTCAGGTGGTGTCATCCCAAACTGTAAATAGGCTTGGTTGGTTGCAATACGACCACGAGCGGTACGCATAGCATAACCCTGCTGAATCAAATAGGGTTCAATCACATCTTCTAATGTGCCTGAATCTTCAGCCATTGCTGCAGCCAAAGCTTCAACACCAGCAGGGCCGCCATCAAAACGTTCTAATAACATCGATAAATAACGACGGTCTAACGTATCTAAACCATCTTTATCAACATTTAACATATCCAATGCACGTTGTGCCATGTGTTGAGTGACTTCACCCGTACCTTTAACTTGTGCATAGTCACGGACACGACGTAACAAACGGTTAGCAATACGCGGAGTACCACGTGCACGACGAGCAATTTCTTTTGCACCATCTGCTGTTGTGGGAACATTCATTAATGAGGCTGAACGCGCCACAATATGAGTTAAATCTTCAACTGAATAAAATTCTAAACGTTGCACAATTCCAAAGCGATCACGCAAAGGTGAGGTGAGTAGACCTGCACGTGTTGTCGCAGCAACCAAGGTAAATGGTGGTAAGTCTAATTTTATCGAACGTGCGCCAGGGCCTTCACCAATCATGATGTCGAGTTGGTAATCTTCCATTGCAGGATAAAGAATTTCTTCAATTACTGGAGAGAGGCGATGAATTTCATCAATAAATAGCACATCACCTTCTTCCAGATTGGTCAGCATTGCAGCCAAATCACCTGCACGTTCCAATACTGGACCAGAGGTAGATTTAAGATTTCCCCCCATTTCACGGGCGATAATATTGGCCAATGTGGTTTTACCTAAACCGGGTGGGCCAAAGATCAATGTATGATCAAGTGCTTCACCACGACCACGAGCAGCGCCAATGAAGATTTCCATTTGCTCTCGTACAACAGGTTGGCCTATATAATCATCCAAAGAGGTTGGACGAATGGCACGATCAAAATGATCTTCGGGTTTTTCAGCCCCACTGATTAAACGGTCTTGCATGAGTGTCTTAATCTGTCTTATTTATTCATGGATTTAAGTGCAGCACGGATAATGTCGCTTGCTTCAGTATAGTCTGCTTTCACGGCATTAATCAGTTTTTGTGCTTCCAAAGGTTTATAACCTAAAGATTGCAATGCCGCTTCAGCTTCTGCAACAGCAGAATTGCCCGTAAATTGTATTTGAGTTGAAGTCGAATTACTCGGTGTGGTCCCTGTAGCAAAGGCTTTAAAGCGATCACGAAGTTCAATCATTAGACGTTCGGCTGTTTTCGCACCAACGCCAGGCACTTTAACTAAAGTTTTCACATCACCATTCTCAACAGTATGTACCAACATTTCGACACTGAGTGTAGATAGAATACCTAAAGCCATTTTAGGACCGACACCATTCACTTTTAGCAGGGTGCGAAAGATGATTTTTTCTTGAGCGTTAGAGAAGCCATATAGCAATTGAGCATCTTCACGGACGGCTAAATGTGTCCATAAGGTAACTTTTTGACCTTTTTGTAATTGGCAAAATGTTGAGAGTGGCGTGTCAATTTCATAACCCACGCCATTTACATTTAAAAGTACGGTAGGTGCTTCTAAAGCTAAGACTTCACCAATAAGACATCCGATCATTGAGTTTGTTCACTTATTTGTTAATGGTTGAATAGTAGATGCCATTTGCTCTAAACGCAAAATTGCTTTAAGAATTTCTTTGCGATTTCGGGCAGATTTTATCCAAGCAGGTAAACGATTAAAATAGGTTTTATTGGTATTTAAATAAGTTCTTTGTCTAAGGTTTGCAGAAATATAATCTTTTAAACAGTTAATATGTTCTTGATTATAGGCGAAAACAAGTCCATTTCTTGTTGATACACATAGTGTTAGGCAATAACCAAAATAAGGATCTGTATTGAAGCCGCGATTAAATTGTTTGCGTATATCAAATTGGTTAGGATAAATCCGTTTGGAAATTGGGCAAAAGTTGCAATTCAATTCAATAAATTGAGGAACAAAACTCTTTTTTGCATAGTATTGATGAAACTGAAATTTTCCACGTTTACAACGACAAGTTTCTTCAATATCTAAATAAACCCCAGAGAAATAGCCTAAGTTATTTTCCTGTTTGGCTTTTTGGTCAAATGATTTACAACAATTTTGGCAATTAAAAAAGGGTTGCTCGAAATCAACATCATCAATTTTTTTCGTATAGACGGTGGCATTTTTTAAACAAAATGGACATTCTACTAAAATAGGTTGCCGAGAAAATCTATTCAATGTGATTCCATCATCTACAAACCGTTTCATCAAAAGAATCCTACTTTATTACCTTGAAGTTCTTGCGCTAAGTTATAGGCTTGATGGTCTGAAAATTTACTCACAATATCTAAGACTTGCATAATATTGTCATAGTGATGATCACTAAAGCGTGCACCAAACCGTTCTAATATAGACAGTAAACGACCATCTTTAAAACTCAATGTTTTATTCGGTGTCGTAAGGGGAATAAAGGCATCTAAAATATGCTGTAAACTCTGATGGGCAATAATTTCCAAACCTGATTTTTGCGGGTGTTCAAAGATTTTTTCACGGGCAAGGTTTTTTGCTCGATCTATCCCGATCTCAATATCCTCAGCGCAGTATTGCAGTAATGAACCTTTTAGTTGTCCTGACAAAATTTGATAATGTTGTTTTGCGAAAGCAGTAGTTACTTCATCGACCAGACGTTTCATTACACGACCACGCAAAGCGGCAATTTTTTGTTGCCAAGTCATATACGGCATACTGAGTTCAGCGGGAACACCATAATCTCCTAGCAAATCAAGAAAAATAGGTTCAACTTCTTCATAGCTGAGCATATTGAGAATAATGCCGTCTTCTAAATCAATTAAGGCATAACAAATGTCATCAGCAGCTTCGAGTAAATACGTCAGCGGATGACGACACCAATGATACTCACCCAATTGAATTAAACCGAGTTGATCTGCAATCTGTTTAAGAATTTCTTTTTCAGCTTGATAACAGCCAAATTTAGCACGTTTGCTTGCAGGAGTATTTCCTTGAGATTCGATGGTCTTAGAAAGCCAAGGATACTTTAAGTAAGCTCCTAACGTTGCGTAAGTAAGACGCATACCTCCATCATGAGGATGATAGTCAATTTTAGTAAGTAGTCTTAAACCTTGGGCATTACCTTCGAACTGTCGTACATCTGCTTGTTGTTCAGGGCTCAGGTCTTGTAAAAAATTTGTATGTGCAGCGTCATCAAACCATTCTCGAATCGCATATTCACCAGCATGTCCAAAGGGTGGATTACCAATATCATGTGCCAAACATGCAGCTTGAATAATTGCTCCTACATCCGCTGGGGAGATCCAAACGGGGAGTTCATTTTTGATTTTTTCAGCAGCGAGCATTCCCAAAGAACGACCAATACACGACACTTCTAAAGAGTGCGTAAGCCGTGTATGAATACCATCATGTTGGGTTAGTGGATGGACTTGAGTTTTACGATTGAGTTGTCTAAAACTTTGCGAAAATATAATGCGGTCATAATCTTTATGAAATGGACTTCGTGCCTGTTCTGTACTTTGCTTTTTACTACCTAAACGAACTGTTGAAAGGAGTTCTAACCAACGCATTTGAGTCATTTATCATTATTCATTCTTTCGTTAATCGTATGATGCCAAATTTATTGAAAATGTACTAGGGGCGGGCGACATAAGTTGTCTTGGTAGGTTTATATTTGAGAAATATTTTCCCAGTATTTTTCACCCTTATATTTAAAATAACTTATAATAACGTCATAAAAGTTGGCTTCAACACTAAACCAATCATCTCTTGCTGTAATTGGATTCACGACAACAACAGAGCCATAATCAGGTTTTTCAGAATCAAGGCGAATTAAAAGCTGTTCACCATGACCTAAAAATTATCCAATAATACAATCGCCTGTTAATTTTTGATCTTTTCTATCCACTAAACATTGAGCAGTAAATTTTTGAATGATCAGTAAACCAATTTATAATCTAGATAGTCCAAACACTAGGAAAATTTCCATGATTAAAGTTAATATGTTTAGACTTATAAACAGTTAATATGAATAAGCATTATCCTTGTATCATTAAAAAATAGAGTAAAGCATGAATAAAAAATTCTTCTTATTAACTATGATTATTCTATTCGCAGGGTGTAGCCCCACTGATAAAAATCTATCCAATCAAAACAAAGAAATCGAAACTCAGAAAAAGATTGAAGCGAGCAAAGCTGAAATTGAAGAAAGTATTCCTGCCAAGCCTGAACCAGTAGATCAAGCTTTCGCGACCTTTGCTTTTCAAGAAACGCCAGATGGTCATCTGACAAATAATTGTGTTTGGACAGATGATCCAAATGCGCAAAATAAACAGTATTGGAGGATCTTACCGAGCAGTATGTTGAATGGAAAAGCTAAATTTACAATAGATGATCTTACGCCTAGCAAGGTGAAGGTTGGGCAACCAATTAAAAACTGCAACGAAGCTTATAAAAATGATGCGGCAAACTATGCATATGCGATCAATAAAAGTGGCGATTTGGTTAATGCGGTGGCCCTCAAGCTTGATCGAATGACTCAAAATGCAGATCATACCTATACAATTGATCTGAATAAGAACTCGCATCCTGAAAAAATCTATGTGTGCTATAACATGGAAAGTTTAGATGTATTTTTCATTGACTCTGCATCTCAAAACCCATATTTAGAACATATCAATGTCCGATTATCCTATGATATTGATGGCGAAATCGATCCTGAGATTTCTTGTGGAAAAGTCTTTTATCAAAAAAGCGGAATCATTGCGAAAGAAGATCCTAAAACGGGTGAGTTTCATTATACAGCTCAATAATTCAATTGTTACGAATCATGTTTAAAGACGAAAGTCAAAGTAAATCGGATATTTAAAACCAAGATTTCAGCGTTTTTTAAGTGGGATATGACTAGCTGAAATCTTGCTTTCACAGTAGAATATGCGCTCTCTTCAAGTCACATTGAGGTAGGTTGCCAAAACCTGCCCGTGGAGCCAAAAACAGCATGTTTATCGTTGCCGGTGCACCTGCACACTCTTCTTTTAAGCAAACACAACTATTAACACGCCTTGCGTCGATCAGTTCTGTTCAATCAATAGAAAGCCAATGGGTTTACCTTTTCGACCAAACGCTCAACGAGCAACAACAGCAATCTGCTTTACAGCTTTTAAACGATGGCGCATCGTTTGAAGTTCGTCGGGCTGCAAGTGACGAAGTCCAGATTTTAGTCACGCCACGTGTCGGTACAATTTCACCGTGGTCATCTAAGGCAACCGATATTTTTGCCAACTGTAATACACCTGTACACCGCTTAGAACGCGGTGTTTTGTTTACTTTAAAGGGGATTTCTGAAATCTCTAATGAAGTAAAACAAATTTTACATGACCGTATGACAGAAAGCGTTTTCAATAAAATTGATGACGCAACAGCTTTATTCTCTGAAACTGAGCCTAAGCCTTTAAACTCAATTGATATTTTGGGGCAAGGTAAAGATGCACTGGTTAAAGCAAACTCTGAGTTTGGCTTTGCCTTGTCAGATGAAGAAATTGACTATTTAACCGCAGCATTTAATAAGATGGGGCGTAACCCACACGACATCGAGTTGATGATGTTTGCTCAAGCAAACTCAGAACATTGTCGTCATAAAATCTTTGGTTCAGAGTGGACAATTGATGGTGAAAAACAACCATTATCATTGTTCCAAATGATTAAAAACACTTATAAAGAATCACCTACAGATGTTTTGTCAGCATATAAAGATAATGCTTCTGTAATTGTTGGTTTTGACACACAGCGTTTCTATCCGAAAAAAGATGAAGCTACGGGTCACCATATTTATAAATACAAGAGCCAAGCTGCTCACATTCTCATGAAAGTGGAAACCCACAACCATCCAACAGCAATTGCTCCATTTGCAGGTGCTGCGACAGGTTCAGGTGGTGAAATTCGTGATGAAGGTGCAACAGGCCGTGGTGGTAAACCAAAAGCGGGTTTAACGGGCTTTACGGTTTCTAACCTTAATATTCCCGGTTTTGAACAGCCTTGGGAAGAAAACTACGGTAAACCATCTCGTATGGCATCACCACTTCAGATCATGATTGATGGTCCTTTAGGTGGTGCAGCATTTAACAACGAGTTTGGTCGCCCTGCGTTAAATGGTTACTTCCGTACTTTTGAGCAAAATGTTAATGGCGAAGTAAAAGGTTTCCATAAACCGATTATGATTGCGGGTGGTTACGGGAATATCCGTCCTGACCATGTTGAAAAAGATGCAATTCAGCCAGGCGATTTACTGATTGTACTGGGTGGCCCTGCGATGCTCATTGGTTTGGGCGGTGGTGCAGCTTCTTCTGTAGATAGTGGTAAATTGGGTGAAAACCTAGATTTTGCTTCTGTACAACGTGAAAACCCAGAAATGGAGCGTCGTTGTCAGGAAGTGATTGATGCATGTTGGAGAATGGAAGACTTTAACCCGATCGTATCTGTACACGATGTAGGTGCGGGTGGTGTTTCCAATGCAATGCCTGAACTTGTGAATGATCACGAATTGGGTGCAACTCTTGATCTTCGTAAAATCCCATCACTTGAACCAGGCATGTCGCCAATGGAAATCTGGTCAAATGAAGCGCAAGAACGTTATGTGCTTGCTATCAAACCAGAATCATTAGAGTTATTTGAATCGATTTGTGCACGTGAACGTTGCCCATTTGCGGTATTGGGTGAAGCGACTGAAGCACGTCAATTGACTGTAAACGATCCATTGTTTGAAAACAAAGCAGTGGATATGCCAATGCAAGTCATGCTTGGTGGCACGCCACGTATGAGCCGTTCATATGAAACGATTCAACGTAAAGGTGATGAGTTTGATGCATCTAAAGTCGATTTAAAAGATGCGATCTTCCGTGTATTGAAAAACCCGACAGTGGCTTCAAAATCATTCCTAATCACCATTGGTGACCGTTCAATCACAGGTATGGTATCGCGTGATCAGATGGTGGGCCGTTGGCAAGTTCCAGTTGCGGATGCTGCGGTAACCACAACAAGCTTACAAGGCTATACTGGTGAAGCAATGGCAATGGGTGAACGTCCTCCTGTTGCATTGCTAAATCCTGCTGCTTCGGCACGTTTGGCTGTGGCTGAGTCCATCACCAATATCATGTGTGCCAATATTGAACAGATTAGCGATATTAAACTGTCTGCTAACTGGATGGCGGCCGCAGGTCAAAAAGGTGAAGATCAAGCATTATTCGAAGGCGTAAAAGCTATCGGTATGGAAATGTGTCCTGCATTGGGTATCGCAATTCCAGTGGGTAAAGACTCATTGTCAATGCGTACAACTTGGAATGACGAAGGCGAAGATAAATCTGTGACTTCACCAATGTCTGGTGTCATCACTGCATTTGCACCTGTGTTGGATGTTCGGAAAACATTGACACCTGAATTGAAAAATGAAGATTCAGTTCTGGTACGTATTGATTTATCTAAAGGTCAGTTCCGTTTAGGCGGTTCGATCCTTGCACAAGTGTATAAAGCAATTGGTTCTGTTACACCTGATGTTGATAACTTTGATGAGTTCAAAGCATTCTTTGCATTGGTTCAAGATTGGAATAATCGCGGTTTGATCAAGGCATATCATGACATCGGTGATGGTGGCTTATTGGCAACTGTTGCTGAAATGATGTTTGCTTCACGTTTAGGTGTAGCACTTGAAGATCAATCTACTGAAAGCTTATTTGCTGAAGAAATCGGTGCAGTATTGCAAATTTCTAAAGCAGACTGGGCAAGTTTGACAGATGAAGTTGCAACTTCTAGTTTAAGAGAAGCAATTCGTGTTGTTGGTACTGTCAATGATTCTGATAAATTGTCAGTGAACGGTTTGCTACTTGATCGTACTGAATTGCAACAAGCTTGGACTGAAGTGTCTCATCAAATTCAACGTTTACGTGATAACGTAGAAACCGCTGATTCAGAATTTGCATTAATTGGTGATAAAAACCATAAAGGTATAATTGCATTACCAACATTTGATTTAAATGAGCCTGTTGAAGCACCTTATATCAATGAACGTCGTCCAAACATGATGATTTTACGTGAACAAGGCGTAAATGGTCATGTTGAAATGGCTGCGGCATTCGATAAAGTTGGTTTTAATACGGTTGATGTTCACATGAGTGATTTACTTTCAGGTCGTGTAGATTTAGATGACTTTGAAGGTTTGGTTGCTTGTGGTGGTTTCTCTTATGGCGATGTTTTAGGTGCTGGTGGTGGTTGGGCTAAGTCTGTACTGTTTAATCCTAAACTTCGTGATCAATTTGAGAAATTCTTTAACCGTGACAATACTTTCTCTGTAGGTATTTGTAATGGTTGTCAAATGTTGGCTCAGCTTGCGCCACTCATTCCGGGTGCAGACAACTGGCCACGTTTCCGCCGTAATACTTCAGAAGTATTTGAAGCACGTGTTGTGAATGTGAAAGTTGAGAAATCTCCATCGATTCTTCTAGAAGGTATGGAAGGCTCTATTTTACCAATCGCTGTTGCACATGGTGAAGGTCGTGCAGAAACTTCTGCTGAAAACTTTGCTGCGCTAAATGCGGGTAATCAAGTAATTTTACGTTATGTAGACAGCATGGGTAATGCAACTCAACAATACCCATTGAACCCGAATGGCTCTCCTGAAGCGATTTCTGGGGTGACTTCAAAAGATGGCCGTGCAACGATTATGATGCCGCATCCTGAACGTAATTTCCGTGCAATTCAGCACTCTTGGAAGCCTGAAGAGTGGACTGAAGATGGTGCATGGTTACGTATGTTCCGTAATGCGCGTAAGTTTATTGGTTAATTAGATCTAGACCAATGAATTGTAAAAGCCCCGTAAGGGGCTTTTTTGTTTTTAAACTGATCAATATTTTCATTATCTCCACTCAAGGGTGAGATTTATGCTGCCACGTGATAGCGGCACTATGTATGATTAAATAATGAAACATCAAAATGAGTTGATTTATATCAAGTTAATTATATAGATAAGTATAAAATAATTTTAGTTACAGTTTTAACGTTGGTTTATTTTTTGCATGTTATACATTGTCTATTAAAAGACCGATGTTTTGCCCCAAAGATGTTCCATGATGTAGCAAGAATGAGGTGATAAAATGATAAGAACAGTCAATTATTCAACAGCAGATAAGGTCATCCTTCGTCAAAAAGGCTGGAAATGGTTTAGTGTTATTTTAGCTGTACAAATGCTGATTATTCTCAGTGCGTATTTAATTGCATAGCTAAAGAAACGAGTACGTTTTCTGATTGATAATTTTTAGATGATAATGACAAAAGCCACTTTATTGTGGTTTTTGTGCATTAAAGATCATTCATGAATCAAAAAATGATCATGTGGAGTGAATCATATTGGTATTGAAAGTCCCTTCTCCCACTGGGCATTGGTATCTACACATCTTTTTGTAGAGACTCTAATGCAATTTCAGCAATCAGCTTAAGGTCATCAACCGAATGTTCAGATAATAATTGTAGTGTATTCAGTAATATTGACAGACCAGCCAAAATTGCAGGAGCACTTTCCCTTGTTCCTCTTTTTTGTTGTCTTCCTGATAGACGTGTTAGAAAGACTCTAACTCTTGAATTTTTCTCATCATTTTCTCGCTGTATTCGCCAAGTTAACACACATGCCATACTTGCAATTAAGAGTCGTCTTAATATCGCTTGCGGAGTTGTTTGTAGCCATGACTCAATGTCATGGCCCGCCTGTTTTAACAACTTAAAATAGTTTTCTATTTTCCAACGCCAGTAATACCAAGTTGCCAATTCTATACTTGGAATTTCTGATGATACATTACTTAATAAGCTCCAACGAGAAAGTGATTTTCCTTGCTTATTTTTAACTTCAACTACAATCAGTCGAACGGTTAATGACTTTCCCTTTTGTGGTGGAACTCTTTTTCCCGTTTCGTCTTTCTGCATTGGTCTTGCATTACGTGTAATACTGATTTGAGTTTCACCAACATAGAGTTGTTCGCAATTCCCTTTATATTGAATTGTATGGGTTTGTGTAGTTGGTATTTGGTCTGACACTTCCCTTAACTTAACATCTTCTCCTTGATATTCAACACGATTTCCTTCTTTACCTCGAATAAGAAATAAATGTTCTTGTTGATTCAATAATCTAAGATGAGCAATTGAATCTCCTTCACGATCAATAATATGTACGAGTTTCTTTTCTATTGGTAAAGACTCAATATGTTCGATTTGTTCACATAGTGCATTTAAGTGGGTTTCTTTTATTTTATGCCCATCAGTAAATGTTGAATAACGTCCAGTAGCATCACATAAAGTTTGATCTAATGGTGCAATGGGTAAACCCGTTTCAGCATCAATTAATAAACTGCTTTGTAATTCATAGCCTTTGTCACTTGCATGTGTTCTTTTGAATCTATTTAACTTGTTGTTATGTTTGAAATATTGTAGTTGAGACCAATCATGAGCAACTAAGGCATAGTGGTGATTCGATAGAGCGATTTGTTCAAGCGCAAGTTTCTGAAGAGGCTGATTGAGTTGTTGAAATGAAACGTTTTCGTTATTTAAGAAACGCCAAACTGCTTGGGTTGTAGCAAAGCTAGTCTTTTGGGTAGAGGCAATATCTTTAAGCGCTGGGGCTAATGAAGCAAGTGGATTCATATTAAGTTTTACAAGACTTCCGTAGCGTTTAACTAATCGGTTATCTAAGTGTGGAATGTTAAATTGGAGAGCATGCTCTCCAATTTAACTTAAATAGATTTAATTGTGTAGATACCTATGCCCGCAGGGAGAAGGTTAGGATGAGGGTGCTTTTATGTTGATTTATGGTTTTAAAAAGGGCTTATGAAAGAAGTCTATTATGAATTTTTACATTTTTTTGTTCATAAAAATAAATGACCTAATCGTGACTTTAGAGTCCTTATAAAACATATTGCTTTCACAAACGACTGCTGGAAAATAATCTATGAAACAGTTTCAGAATATAAATAAAATAAGTTTACTTATAGTCGGTTTGATTTCTACACAATTGGTAAATGCTCAGAATATTCAGATAGATACACTTATCGATACTAAAGCGATCAATTGTTATGCACTTTTTCAACATCCTGAAAGTAAAATAGCTGTACTTTTACAAGATTTTAGCCGTGATGGGCAGAAAAATGTAAAGCTGAATAAATCTAAACAGACGATGATTATTGGTAATAATACATATTATGGTGTGCAAGGTTATCGCTATTATAAAACTGCACATACTGAACAGGATGATTTAGCAGTAGATCGTCATGTTTTTGGATCACAACTGATCAAAATTGCCTTACAAAAACATAAATCGGGTAAAACTCAATCCAATGGTTATTATTTTGTATTTAAGGGTACACCGACAACGGTGCTCTATCATTTACGTAAGGTTGTGGGTGATGATTGGAATATTGAGAACGCTTTAGATGAAACACCACAAGGAAACTCAAAATTGAGCTGTGGCTATACAAGGTAAATGAATGAATAGATATACATTTCTAATACCAATACTGATTTCTTTAACTAGCTGTTATCCGATATATAAAACACAGAAGCCTCAAGTGACTGTGACTGTTGTAAATGAGCAGGGAGTAGCAATTCCTGATGTAAAAGTCGTGTTAGTAACGGCAGTACATCCTGCAAAAATAGATGATCAATATGATGAAAAGTTCACAAATAAATTGGGGATAGTGAATTTTAAAAAACGGGCCGAATGGAAAGTTGAAAGCTTAATGATTCATGGGGGGCAAGTTTACGATTGGAATGTATGCCTTGCAAAAGATGGTTATTTAACCCAAGAGTTTATTAAGATAGCTTCAGATTCAAAAATTAAAATAATATTGCTCAAAGGAAACAATCCATCAAGAGAGTTTCCTTATTTTTGTTAATTAATTAGAGAAAATCACAATTAATTTATAATAAAAATATCAAAATTACGGCTGTGTTGAACATGATATTGATTTTGCAACGGATCTAATTTTAAATCTCCAGCTTTTGCAAAGACGACCAATTTTTGCTTAGATTTTATTGCTTGGTTAAATTGTGAAAACTCCCAAAGATACTGCGCTTTGTTGGCTTCAAAAAGTAAGCCATCTTTAAGTTCAAGGGAGGAACTATCAGTATTTACTTTTGACCAATCTTTTACAACATAAACAGGATTTTTGAGATTCAATAAGAAAGGAACATCATAGAAATAATTATTATAAAAAACGATAGGTTGATTCTTTGGAATATCTTGAACAAAACTAACCTGATTTGAGTTAGATTTAACATCAAAGAATTGCACGCTACTACTTGCCATACTACATAGCACCATCATACAAGCAACAATAAAGGTGAAAAAATCAATTTTATGTTTTTTAAACAAGACGATTAAGATACCGCAGAGAATCATCACAATTCCTGCAACTGCGAAAATTTGATTTTTCTCAGCGGAGTAAAAGCCAATATCTCGATGCATGGTAAATGTGGCAACGACTAAGCTACTCGCCAATACAAATAGTAATGTTGGAAGTGCATAAACTTGGAACTTGCTCAATTTATTTTCTTCAATGATTCGATTTGTCATAAATGCGAAAATCATTGTAAATGGGGCAATTGAGGGTAAAATATAACCTGCAAGTTTCGATGGTGGGATCGAGAAGAACAACAAAACG
Organism: Acinetobacter sp. CE-15; assembly: GCF_051059255.1. Classification (NCBI taxonomy): domain Bacteria; kingdom Pseudomonadati; phylum Pseudomonadota; class Gammaproteobacteria; order Moraxellales; family Moraxellaceae; genus Acinetobacter; species Acinetobacter sp. CE-15. The sequence goes on from NZ_CP192737.1 coordinate 1,739,481, forward strand.
GACAACGCCCACCAGACGAGTAAACTAAAAATAGGTTGGGTTGTTTGTGCGCGAATGGCGTTGCTCGAAAATTTGAAGCCATTAGCGAGTATGATTGGTAAAAAATTCACAAACAGTAAGGCTGCATAAAAATACCAACCTTGTTTATTATTAAATTCGCCAGAGTTAAATCGACTAAATTGTTGCTCAATAAAAAAATAATGTAAAAAGTTTGGATAATGTTGTTGAACGATAAATACCCAAGGCAAAGCAATTAGCGCAAATAACAAGAGACCAAATGGGTTTAAAACTGCTGGGATTTTTTTCCATTGTCCTATGTAAATCATCCAAGGAAGAATAACCATTCCTGGAATCAGTACACCAATTAATCCTTTACTTAAAAATGCACATGCACATGCAAAATAACCGAGGAATAAAATATTTCTTTTACCACTGAGGATGAAATCTGCAAAGCAAAATACTGTTAAGCTAATCCAAGATGCAACTAATATGTCATGATTAATGTATTCAGCGCAGCCATAAAATAATAATCCAGTTGCTAAAATAGCAGTCGAAATTTGGGCAATTCTTTCATTCACATGTTTCTTAGTAAAAACAAATAAACTGACCAACATGATAATGCCAGCAAATGCAGGAACTAGACGAGCAACCCAAACATGTGAACCAAATATTTCCATTAAACTTGCTGTTAACCAGTGTAGTAAGGGGGGTTTATGCATAAATGGAATACCATTTAATCGTGGTATTAACCAATCATCACTTTCATACATCCAGCGGCTAATATCCCCATAACGTCCTTCATCTGGTACAGACATTGGGCGAATAAAAACTGAGATGAGTAACCAAAGTGATAAGCAAATCAGCAAAGTTTTAGATGAACGAAAAATAGGTTTCATGGCGCTTATCCTGAAAATTTAAAAGCAAAAAACTTGCTTAAAAAAAATGTAAAAATTGCTGTAATTACAATAGTTAAAATGATAAGAGTTGATAAATTTTCAGCATGGAAAAAATGCTGGGTCGTGAGTAGGAATGCTTCGTTAAAGATAAAACCTAGACAAGCAACAAGTAAAAATTTGGGTAATACATGTATATGTCGAGTTTTTTGTGCATTGAAGGTAATTATGCGATGTCCAAAGTAGCTCACCCAAAATGCAATGCTGAACGCCATTAAATTCTCTAACGCAAGTGTTATTGATGTGAGGTGTATAAGCAGCATTAACACCAAATAATGTGTTAATGCTGCAGCGCCACCAACGATACAAAATTTTGAAAACGCATAAATATTTGAATTAACCATATTTTTAAAAGATTTTATTTTTATTTGAAGGTGTGTAATGAAGGTACTTCGTATTGGAGTATTTATTGGAAACAATATAACGAGGTCGATCTTTTGTTTCCGTATAAATTCGGCTGATATATTCCCCCAATATTCCAATAAACAATAATTGAATACCGCCCAATAAGCTGATTTCAACAATTAATGTTGCCCAACCTGGGACTTTTATACCTTCGGCTAAAGTCTCAAAAATAATATAGAAGCCATAGGAAACCGAACAAAGTGCCAACAAAGCTCCAAATGCGATACACGCTCTTAAAGGAAGATTAGAAAATCCTGTAAGTCCTGAAAGGGCAAGGTTAAATAAAGCCTTGAAGTTAAAGCTTGATTGACCATTTTTTCTTTCTAACTCAGAGAAGTGAATACCAATTGATTTAAAGCCGACCCACGCATATAGACCTTTCATATAACGGTTTTTCTCGGGAAGTGTTTTAATCGCTTCTACGACTTTTTCATCTAATAAGCGAAAATCGCCTGCATTTTCAGGAATAACGACTTCTGAACTTAAATTGAGAATTCTATAATAAACATATGTAAATAAACGTTTTAGTCCAGATTCAGTATTTCTATTACGAATTCCATAAACCATGTCATAACCATTTTTCCAAAGATTGATCATGGTGGGAATAGCATCAAGAGGATGCTGGAAATCAGCATCGATCATTAAGGTTAGATTCCCCGTTGTATGATCTAGCCCTGCACTTAAGGCGGCTTCTTTACCAAAATTTCGTGACAGTTCTAAAATTTTAAGCGGATAGCGATCCAACATACTTTCAAGCACGGTCATGGTATTGTCTTTGCTACCATCATCAATCACGATGATTTCAAAGGAAACTTTTTGCTGTTCCAAGGTTGCTGCAAGAGCTGGAATAAATGTTTTTAAATTTTCTGCCTCATTATATGCAGGCACAACACATGAAATAAATGGTTCTAATCTATTCATAGCATTTCTACTCATAGCATTTGGCCTATTGGTTGGAGTTCAATATTGAAAGTTTTACAATCTCGAAAAAATTGTTCAGAGTTGAAATATTGGTACTCATCAATACGAGCATCTTGGATTTCGTCAAATTCTTTTGGTTGAGCAGCAGCAGGGTGGCACATGATCAATAACCCATTTTGAGCGGATTTTAGCCATTCATAATTCAGTGCAGCATAATTTTCATTCTTGAAATCATAAATTCCAGCAAAATAAGTATTCGTTTTGAAATGATTTTTTTGACTAAGTTTTAGTGTCTTTTTAGCACCAAGATATTCTAATGATTTGCTTTTGAACTGATATTTTTGAATAGAAATGGTGTGATCTAGATTGCGAATCCACCCGTTAAAGTTTTTTTCTTTTAATACATCGATTAAAACTTCACGAATGACAGGAAATTGGTGGATATGTTGGTGTCCATCTACAAAATTTGGCTGTGTACCAAGTGCTTCAACAAAAAGTTCCCATTGCTGAATTATACTTGTTCTTATTTTTTCTTTATTTAAAGTTCTTGACCATGCTCTTAACATGAGTTCATTAAGTGGATAATAAAGGAAGTTGCTAGGGTCAAAATAATGGGTAAAGTTAAGATGTAAACCAATTTCAATTGGATGATTTATCTCCGCTTTAAGCGCAAGTAATTTATTTGCGTGTTTATGCCAAATTGGTGATTGCGTCATACATGATGTTGCTTGCAAGGCATTTTTTTTAAGAAGTACACATACGGCATGACTGATTTCATCATTCAATGCAAAATCATCAGCACAATAACAAATCATTTTCATGTGTAGCACTTCCAATTGTTTATAGTGATTGAAAATTAAACAAAATTGTATTCCACATGTTCTTAGAACATATTGGACTGCTACTATTAAAAAAATGACTTAAAATAACCTGAATCGGAACTTAAAACGTTTTAAGCAAGAGAAGCCTAATCAATTGTTATAATCTATGTTTATGAAATTTATAAAAATATTAAAATAATTATTTATCTGCAGTTTAAGCAAGTATATGCATTTATTTTGTAAGTAAATTTACCGCTTAAATTTTGATAACTATAGCGTATAAAAAAACCACCCGAAGGTGGTTTCTCTGATCTTAAAAATTAATGTGTGGCATCAAAATTATAAGATTTTTGTTTTTCAGTATCGAATTTGCCTTCCCATTTACTAATTACGAGTACAGCAAGTGCATTACCAATCACATTTAATACAGTACGAGCCATATCTAAAATACGGTCAATACCCGCAATAAATGCTAAGCCTTCTAGTGGGATACCCACGCTGCCTAAAGTTGCCAATAGAACCACGAAAGACACACCAGGAACGCCTGCGATACCCTTAGAGGTAATCATCAGGGTCAAGACCAAAACAAGCTGTTGAGTGATGGTTAAATCAATACCGTAAAGTTGTGCAATAAAGATAGCAGCAATACTTTGATAGAGTGTTGAACCATCTAAGTTAAATGAATAACCGATAGGAACAACAAAACTGGTAATTGATTTTGGCGCACCATAAGCTTCCATTTTTTCCATCATACGTGGTAAAACGGTTTCAGAGCTTGCAGTGGAGTAGGCAAGAATAAGTTCATCTTTTAAGATTTTGATAATTGTCCAGATACTGAAACCACAGAATCTAGCCACAAAACCAAGCACAATAAAGATAAAGAACAGGATTGCCCCATAAACTAAAACAGCAAGTTTAATTAACGGTAATAATGAACTAAAACCAAAGTTTGCTACAGTCGCAGCAATCAAGCCGAATACACCAAATGGTGCAAACATCATGATCATGTGAGTTACTTTGAACATTGTTTCAGAAACAGCTTTTAACACGTCAATTAACGGTTGCTTGGTTTCTTTAGACAATGAACCTAGACCAATACCGAAAATGACTGCAAAGAAAATAATCGGCAACATGTGCCCATCACCCATTGCAGCAAAAATATTCGGTGGGATAAGTGAAAGAACTGTATTCACTAAGCCATGAGCTTCATGGCTGACTTCCTGTGTCGTTTCTTTATATTGCGAAATATCAGAGGTTGTCAGTGTAGACATATCAATGCCTGCACCAGGTTGGAATACATTGGCAGCAACTAAGCCTACAATAATTGCAACTGTCGTAATAATCTCAAAATAAACAATGGTTTTTAACCCAAGTTTACCGACACTTTTACTGTCACCCGCATTGGCAATTCCTAAAATCAGCATGGAAAGCACAAGTGGAATTACAATCATTTTGATCAGATTAATGAAAATCTTACCCAATGGTTGTAAAAAGTTTGCAATGATGTCACCGCGAATTTCAGGTGCGTTGTGCAAAAAAGCACCAACAAGAATACCTAAGAAGAGCGCAATAACAATTTGCCAAGCGAGGCTAATTCTCATTTTCTTCATACTGAGCCCTTAAAATTCAGATTTTGGCGAAAAGGAAAACTCTATCAAAAAAACAGAAAAGAAATCCCGCTAAAGCATGTGGGTGCCTTAGGGTGGGAGATTCTGAGTATTCAGAGTATTTCGAAAATGGCCTATTCTGACGCTATTTGCGTCAGCAATACTAACTTTTTTATCAAAAACGCGTTCAAATGATTAAAAATAGTTCAGTTTGATTAAAAGATTCGATTTTATTGTTAATTTTAATTCATTATATAAATTAAATTTCACACAACTATTCTTATTTTTTATATGTTTGCGTTAGGCGTATATATGCCCATATCATCAAAATTCCTGTTAAGCATACGAGATAAATTAACTTAGGAATAATCACCTGAATCGGCACACCCATTTGATTTAACTGAATAAATAAATTAATCCCTTGAGTGGACGGGAAGAGGTGAGCAAAATACTGCATCCAAGTTGGCATTGCTTGCAGGGGCCAAGCTGCACCTGAAAGTAAAAACAATGGAATTGAGGTGAAAACGATCAGATGTCCAGCACGTTCTGAAATATCTAGATAGCTGGCTAAAAGCATTGCCATTGCAATCACGCAACTAATAAAAATCGGAACGGAAAACAGCATGCCCCAGAAATTGCCGCCTCTCGGATAATCATTGATCCAGTAAGTGAAACCAAATAGATAATAGCAGCCGAGGCAACCAATCGTGAGTGCTGCTAGATAGATTCCAAAAAATTCAGCGGTTGTGGCTCGCCATCGTCGTTCTCGATACCCCGCAATCAACATGCACAGACCTAGAACAATAGTCTGGTGAATGATCAGCGGTGCAATTGCAGGAAAGATATAACTGCCATATCCTGAAAGTGTGTTAAACAACGGGATTTGATGGATCGGAAGCGCGACTTGGAAATGTGAAATTTTGCCAAACCTTTCGGCTTGCTCTGCAACCGCATTTTCAATTGCAGTGGCTAAGCCTAAACCAATTTGTTTGGTTTTAAGAAAATAAGCACTACTCAAATATAAACCAATACCACCAGCCTCACCTCGAACCACACTATTGGATAGGTTCTCAGGTAATAACAAAATACCATCGGCTTTTTGCTCTTGAACCATCCGTTTTGCTTGTTCAAAATTTCCAGTAATTTCAGTGATTTTTACATTGGGACTTTTGCTAACTTCAGTAATGATGGTATTGCTCAGATAGCTTTGTTCTTCATCTACAATAATAATCGGCAAACTTTCAGCCGTTTGCGCTTTATAGGCTGTAGGATAAAAAATGCTATAAAAAAATACTGAAAGCACCATGGTGGTCAAAATAGACGAGTTTTTCCCAATATTTTTAAAAGTGTCTATATAGTATCGAGCGAGCTCTTTAAAGAATTTAATCATGTCTTACTCCTTTTAAATTTTTATTGAGGAGTAAACTTGATAATGCAAAATAGAAAATACAATATGCGGCAAGAATAGCTAGAGGAATCATCGAAATAAAACTAGGACTGCCAACAACCCATTGCTCAGTTTGTAATTTCGCATAAGATGTATAGGGAATAATATTGGCCCAAAATTTGGTAAAAATTGGTGCATTATTTAAGGGAAGCGTTACGCCTGCAAAACTCAGCGAGGAGCCACCATAGACTGCAATAAATCCAAAAGTTTTAGATAAATTTTTAGTTGCGAGAACGACGGTACTACTGATCAGTGCATAGGCTGAATAAAGTAAGAACTGTCCAAGTAAAATTATCCATAGACTGCCAGCAATGAACCAACCTCGGATCACCACCAGCCAAAATAGCCATACCCAAGTCCAAAAACAGAAAATTAACACATAGACCATATTTTTTGCCAAAAGTGCATTCAATACAGATTTGTCTTGGACCCATTGATTTAAGGTGCCGTATTTCAATTCTTGCCCCACTGCAAAAGCCACACAACAACACAGCAATAAGTGCAAAATTGCTGGAATCATAAAGGGTTCTAAGTAGAACTCATAACTGAGATTGGGGTTGAACAGGGGAGAAATTTTTATATTTGCGGTGGAAAGTTCAGCATAAGGTATTTTATTTTCAAAATATGAATTCTTTGCAAAATCAGCAATCGCTTCAACCGTAGAGAGAAGCATCGCTGAAGAGATCCCATTGCCAATACTAAAATAGGACTGATTAAAAGCAATACTGATCTGTGCATCTTGTGCTTGAACCATACGTTGTTCAGCACCTGCTGGAATATGCACATATCCCCAAATCTTGGTCTGATTGAGCAGATGTTCAACTTCATTGGGATTGTCTGATACTGTGTAGATTGAAAGCGTATGATTATGACTAAGATACTTTTCTATATTGCGACTCAGTTCACTTTGATCTTGATCAATAATCGCAATCGGTAAATGTTCAGCTTTTCCTGCATAAAACATACTACTGAATAAAATAATCACAAAGAGCGGGGCAAGTGTGACTAAGCATAAATCCCATTTATGCTTGAGCAAATATTGAAGCTCTCTTAACATGCCCGCCCACATGTTTATTGGCTCTCTTTTAATTTAAAGATCACACTCATGCCTACTTTTAATTCAGGCACGGCTTCAGCGGGTATAAGCTTGACTTTAAAACTACGAATATCATATCCACCTGTCTGACGTGTGGTTTTAATAGTTGCAAACTCACCTTCAGCATCTATATTTTTGATGTTAAATGACACTGTTCTATTGAGTGCGGGTATAAAACCATCTAAGCTTTTTGCTTGATAAACTTGGGTGTATTGATCTTCACGGACATTTAAACTGACCCAATTTTCTTCATCTTGAATAATACTTACAACAGGGACACCAATAGCCACCAGTTCTGAGGGTTTACCATAAGTTTTAGATACAGTGCCGTTTACAGGAGAATATAGTTTGGTTTCCGCCTCTAAAGCATTGGCTTCCGCAACAGCGGCTTTTGCAATTTCGACTTGTGCATCAGCCCCAGATTTTTGTTCAGCGGTACTGCCACGTTTTGCACGTGCATATTGCTGATAAGCGGCTTCACTCATTTGAGTGGCTGATTGCGCAGCGGCATGCATTTCATCACGGCGTTGACGCGAAATTACTCCTTGTGCAAAGAGGTTAGCACCACGTTGATAGGTCGTTTTTGCAAGATTTTCTTGAGCTTTTACACTTTGCCAATTGGCATATAAGGTATCAATATTTTCTTGTTGAGAACCTCTGTCTGCCGTCGATTGTAAGGCTAAGGCGGATTGTAAACTCGCCAGCGCTTGTTGTTTTTTGGCAGCAATTTCTGGACTACTTAGGGTAACTAACAATTGTCCTTTTTCAATTTTTTGACCATCGCTGACAAAGATGCCTTCTATCCGACTTGGAACTTTAGTGCTGACATGTAATGTTTCAGCTTCAACACGTCCTTGAACATCGACTGTTTTAGGTTGATAACTTTTCCATAGACCAAACGCAATCAATCCCAATAATAGAATTAAAATTATTGCGCCAATGACCAGAATTGTTTTCTTTTTAGAAGGTTTTTGATCAGCGTTGATGTTTGTCGCAGCACTTTGTTCCTGTGCTGAGTCTCTGATTGGTGTTTCTTTTTCAGCTTCAATTTGATCGGCTGTAGGTTGTTGTGCTACAGCTGTATCAGATAAAGCTGTTGGATCTGAATTGTTTTGTGTATTCATTTCTGGATGAACTAAATTTTCATTTGATGAAATATCTGAGTTTGCATCAGCTTGCGAAGTTGAAGATGAATCATTTTGTCCATTGTGATGGTCATGCTGTTTTGTCATTTTATGCTCCATCTTAACGAATATAATCTGTATTAGTTTGATTGACGTAGTCTTTAAATTGTTCAATAGAACCATGGCTTTGTAGCAAAGTTGCTAGAGAGAGCACATATTTATAGGCATTGAGTGCTTTTTCTGTTTTGAGTAGGCTGAGTTGATTCTGTGCATCGATGACTTGAGTGGCGGTGCCCATATCTTCTTTGAATGATAATTGTTGGATTCTTAAATTCTCTAACACAGCTTGTTCATTTTGTTGCAGTAATTGATTGGACTGCTGTGCTGTGGCGAGTTCACTATAGGATTTGTAGATAATATTCTCAATCTCTTGTTGGGTGCGCGCTGTCATAAGCTCTGTTGCATATCTTTGTAATTCAGCGGCTTGGACATTTTTGTTTTTATCAATCCCTGAAAATAGGTTGTAGCGAGCAGCAACACCCACAATCCAGTTTTGGTTTTGATCTAAACTATATTCCCCAAACGCAAAAAGTGTTGGTTTTTTTGCGGCGCTCTGTATTTTGACATTCTGATTGGCAAGCTGCGTATCCATTTGCATTTTTCGAACTAGGCTTGAAGTTTCAGGATAAGAAGCAAGGAGTTGGTTGAGTGATTGGCTTTGCTGACGATTGACAAATAAGGGTGTCGTCAGTTGATCAATTTTGGATTTATGCAATAAATTTTGAAGTTGGAACTGACTGGCTTGTAAATTTGCCGAAGCATTTTGTTCTGAACGCTGGGCATTATTGCGCGCAACTTCAAATTGCATGCGCTGTCCTTTGCTAATAAATCCCTGTTTTTCAAGTTTGAGTGAATTGTCATAGTGTTGTTGCATTGCACTCAAATTGAATTGACTGGCATTGAACAGCTGTTGTTGTAATTGCACATTAAAATACGCCTGAATCACTTCAAAACGTTGTGTATCTTGCTGTTGTTTAGCATCGAGTTGACTACGTTCAACTTTTAAATTGGCAATCTGCTTTGTTGTCGAGGTAATCCCGCCAGTATAAATTGGCATCATCACAGAAACTGTAGGGCGAACAACTTCATCTTCAAGGACAACATTGGCTGTATCTGGAATTAAGCCAATACCACTATGAATTCCTTGGTTTAGTCCTTGTTTTAAAGGATCGGTGATATTCGATGGAATGTTCTGTTCAGATTGCCATTGATCAACCCGATCATTCACCCCTTGTGAAAGCGTCTGTTCCAGATTATTTTTGACCCCATTTAGCGGAATATCTGTTTCAGTATGAAACTTATAGGCACGTACATTTAAATCGATGCGAGGTAGACCAATATTTTTGACAGCCTCTGCTTGAAGTTTAGATGCTTGATTGAGTGCTTGATTGGCTTGGGTGGTATAAGAATTTTCAAGTAAATATTGTTCTGCTTGTACATAGCTTAGATTTTCAGCAAAGGTGACAGATACAAAGGCCGTATTTAAGGCTGCAAAACTGCTTACTTGTATCAATTTTGATAATGCTTTAAGTGAATAGCAAGTTTTAAATTTCATCTGAAAAATCATCAGCATTTGTTTAAATTTGAGACTATTCTAACCTTGAATGACTAGAATAAATAATCTAAATGTATACTTTAATATGTGTGGTTTTTGTAGTTTCGATCATCAGTATAAACCCGATTAAATTATAATCAAAACTATGATAATTCAATCAATAAATTGAATCTCAAAATATATCTAGGGAGAATAAAAATGGCAAGAATTACCGTTGAGTCTGTGGTCACAGCGCCAATTGAATTGGTTTGGGATATTTATAATAATCCTGAGGATATACAGCAATGGAATACCGCTTCAGCGGATTGGCATACAGTTAACTCTAAAAACGATTTACGTGAGGGTGGTCAATTTTCAAATCGTATGGAAGCCAAAGATGGCAGTATGGGCTTTGATTTTGCAGGTACATATACTGAAATTATTCCGCATAAAAAAATTGCCTATTCTTTTGGCGAGCGAAATGCTGAAGTTCACTTTGCACAGAAAAATGATGCTGTTGTGGTGAGAATTAGTTTTGATCCTGAAACGATCTATCCGATTGAACAACAGCAAGCAGGTTGGCAAGCAATTTTAGATAATTTTGCACGCTATGTAGAAAATAAAGTTTAGTTCTGCACAAACGTACAATACAAAACATTTCCACAGATTTACTTTGAGTTTCTGAAATTCGTTTAGATCAAAGTTGAGTGTTGTTGTGGAAATCTTTCTTTATACCTTGAGTGTGATGTATAGCCCCGGTCCTGTAAATTTCATTGGATTGAATTCAGGACTGCTTGGGCAGCTTAAACAATCCATCGGTTTTTTCATTGGGGTGGGTTGTGCAATGTTATTTCTATTTCTGACCTTGGGCTATGTTGGTGAGGCTGTTATTCCTCACCACTGGCTACACTATATTTCTTTGGTTGGGGCGGTGTATACCTTTTATATGGCTGTTAAAATGTTGACAGCCTATTTAGAAAGTACTGACAAAGCCGAACATCAACTGAGCTTCTTAAATGGTTTCTTAATTCAATTATTTAACCCTAAAGGGATTCTGGTTATTTTACCCGTCACGACAATTATGTATCCTGCTGCTAAAATTACAGGCGTGATGATTTTCGTTGTATCTTTGATCATTTCAATGGGTGCTGCTGGAGCGCCATTTGTATATGCTTTGGCGGGCAGGTTTTTAGGAGATAAAATTTCTGATCCTAAATGGTTTAATTATTTAAATAAAATTATGGCAATCATACTGATTGTTACAGGGCTTGGAATGCTACGCGATTTTATTATAGGAATGAATTTGCTGTGATGAAGCACCAGTTTGAAATGAATCTGTATGTATTTTACGCCTAAGGCAAGTGATTGATCTTTTTCCAATGCGCAGGGCTGAGCCCAAACGCTTGTTTAAAATGTCGGGTCATATGGCTTTGATCATAAAATCCAGCATCTGTTGCCGCCGTAACCAAAGAAGCCCCTTTGATTAAATTGATTTTAACTTTTTCCAGCCTCCGCATGGTTAAATAACGATGTGGGCTGGTTCCAAACAATAAACGAAAGTCGCGTGACAAACTCCAACGGTCGCGTCCAATATTTTTTTCTAAATCATCCAAGCTGATATTTCGTTCAGATACAGCATGAATAAATTCTCGAGCTTGTTCTGCTGCACGATAATCAAAACTTAGTCGTTGTGATAATGGTTGAACAGAAATTTCATTTAAAGCCATGGCCAGATCATACAGCGCATCTTCTTCTTCCAAGACTTCCATATGATTTTCGATGCTTTGTAGAAAAGTATTGGTGGCTTTAAATAATCGAGGATCTGTGCTGATCCCGTGTTGGATAAAGGGGAGAGGTTTACCCTTTAAAATAGATTGAATTTTTGCAGGTTCTATATACACCATACGATAGCGGAAACCATCTTGAGTACCTGATTCACCATCATGTTTTTCATCAGGATGCAGCACCATGGTCATACCTTGCTGGCTATGTTGCATGACACCTTGATAATGAAAACTTTGAACGCCTGAAAGTGTGCGACCAATGGCATAGGTATCATGCCGATGTGGTTCATAGGCATGATCATTAAAAAATGCTTCGATACGTTCAAATCGATCTGTTTCCGATGCTGTGCGAATCCAATCCTGATGATTTGATGCTGGCATTGAACATCTACCAATGAATAAAGTTTAAGCTGGATAAATTATAACTGAGTTCAGCTGATAAATTGAGTTTTCTATTGGTATATGGTTATGCGTAACGAATGTTCTAGTCTTGTGCAGTCAGCTAGAAAAGCAGGTAGATAACAAGTCATTGTTTTAGCGTTGTGTTTAAAAATATCAATGAGCAGTCTAACTAGAATATTTTGCTTCTCTCAATATCGATAGTTAATTGAATTATCAACTCTAAATCTCTAAACATATTGAAATATTGACTGACAAAGCTACTGCATGAAAGGTCGATTTGTGGTTAAATGCGCCTATTTCATTCGTTTCACTTTTAAAAAGGGAAAAATCATGCGCGCGTACAATTTCTGTGCTGGTCCTGCTGCATTACCTACTGCCGTTTTAGAAAAAGCTCAGGCTGAGTTATTGGATTGGCATGGTAAAGGCTTATCCATCATGGAAATGAGCCATCGTAGCAAAGACTATGTGGCTGTCGCTGAAAAAGCAGAAGCAGACTTACGTAAATTGATGAACATTCCAGAGAACTATAAAGTATTGTTCTTACAAGGTGGTGCATCACTTCAGTTTTCTGCAATTCCACTCAATTTATTGGGTAAAAATTCTAAAGCTGATTATATCCATACTGGGATTTGGTCAGAAAAAGCCACTCAAGAAGCGCAACGTTATGGCGATATCAATATCGTTGAAGCGGCAACAAGCATCAATGGAAAGCTTGCAATTTCTGAGCAAAGTACATGGAACTTGTCAGACGATGCGGCTTATGTCCATTATGCTGAAAATGAAACAATTGGCGGTATTCAATTTGCCAATATTCCAGAAACAGATAAACCTTTAGTTTCTGATTTTTCATCAAGTATTTTATCTGCACCATTAGACGTATCTAAGTTTGGTTTGATCTATGCTGGAGCACAAAAGAATATTGGTCCAGCAGGTTTAACTCTTGTGATCGTGCGTGATGATTTATTGGATCAAGCAAAACCTGAAATTCCAAGCTTGTTAAAATATGGTTCACAAGCAAAGAATGATTCTATGGTGAATACGCCAGCAACTTATGCTTGGTATTTGTCTGGTTTGGTTTTTGAATGGTTACTTGAGCAGGGCGGTGTAGACGCAATGTATAAAACCAACCTTGAAAAATCTAAACTGCTATATGGTTATATTGATTCTAGTGATTTTTATAATAACCCGATCGCACTTCCAAACCGTTCAATCATGAATGTACCGTTTACATTGGTAGATGAAGCATTGGATAAATTATTCTTGAAAGAAGCTGAAGAAAATCATTTGCTCAATCTTGCTGGTCATCGTTCAGTGGGTGGTATGCGAGCAAGTATTTATAACGCTGTACCTTTGGAAGGCGTACAAGCACTTGTCAACTTTATGGATGACTTTGCTCAACGTAACGGCTAATTTCACTTCAAAACATTTAAATGATTTGTTGTAGTTGAACAGGACCTTAATTTTTTCCTTGATTGAATAAACAGGGAAAGGGAAATTAGGGCCTGTAGACATAAAAAAATCCCTCCAGAGTGAGGGATTTTTTTATGTGAGATAAATGTCGTAAAACATTAAGTCGTCGGGAATATGCCTAATATATGGATCATCATTGCAGCTAAAAACATACCTAGAACAAAAAAGCAGCAGGCTCCTTTATCCAAGCGTAAGTGAAAACCACTAACTTGATTGATTAGACTAGTCGATTGTTCAGGTATAATTTTCATTACTGAGCCTAGATTTTTAAATTATTGTTTAAATCCTATTGGTTCGTCGTATTTTTAACATAATTGACTGGTTAAATAAAGTGCTAAATTACATTATTAATATGTTGCGGCTTTTATTATCTCTCGATCAATAAAAATATTATGAATTTATAATCATGGTTTTGTGGATAGATTGTGGATAACTTGACTGTTTTTTAGTCTTTATATGGATAATAATCCGATTTAGGTATAAAAACGAAGTCTATTTTTTAACAAGATCATGATATTTATTGGTTTAATTTTTATGCTTAAGCTGCTGTTTTTAAATTTATTTTTGAATTCGTTTTCTTGGGATTTTTCAAATAGGGGAATGTATTTATTATTTAAATAAACAGGCGATATTCTTCAACTTAAATAGTTTTAAAAAAGGCTGATTATTTAATTTTGAATTTAAACTGTGGATAACTGGTAAATTTGAATTCAAAAAGATAAAAAGTGAAAGGATCTATTTAGATATAATAGAAATGTTACAAAACATGTAATAAAAAAGCATGATGGGTTTTCCATCATGCTGATCATGTGTTTTGAATCAAGCAGCAGAATAAATGTTTGCTTGAATCCAGATATTACCGCGAATATATTGTCCAATTTCAAAATTTTTGAAAGCAGGATCCTTGGTTGCGATACGGACTAAGATTGCGGGTTGGTTCTCTTCAAGAATTAAAGTCACATCATAAAGGGTATAGTCTTGTTGCATAAACTGCATTTGAGTTTTACCGACCACTTTACCTTGAAACCAAGCTTCATCCTCTTGCCCTAGCGTTTCTCCATAGAGGTATGCCACCATTTTAGAAAAATCGACAGTAACAGGCGCTTTATCATCTTCTGACTTCGCTTCCCATGCATCAATTTGCTCTTGAAGGTTCTCAGGTGCAATACCATTATTTTGTGACAGGATATCGTTTAATGCACGATGGTGTTTGATTGAAGCAGGATCATCAACAATGATTTGTTCATGGTCAGAAACTTTTTCAAGTTCATAGGCCCATGCATTCAGTTGAACTTTATATTGCTGATCTTGCATATATTGATGGCCGTTTACACTGTACAAGCTGTCAAATGCATAAACTACACTATTTGTTCCTACCTTTAAGCTAAGTACTGCTTGAGTATTGGTTTTACAGGTAATAATACGGTCAATAGAAGCATTTAATTGATAGGGACTTTCAAAACTTGGGAAAGCCGTTTTTACAGCTTTAGGTTTGTTATTCTCAACATCAATCACTTGACAGAGCTGTACAGAAGAACCGCTTGGACCTTGGATTAACCAAGTTGATACATCCATATCGCATTCTTTTGAACAAAGCCCCATGGGCATCACTGGTGCATCCAAAGCCAAACCTAACCATTTGGGCACTTCGGACGTTGGATTTTCAGTCAATAGACTCCAATGTTCGACATGGCTACCAAAATTCTGATCTTCTATGATAATTGTTTCAGGTCTGTTTTGATTGTTCATTTTCACGATTTTAAATGCCTCTCTTATGCTATTAAATCGAGGGTGATTGCTAGATTTCAAGTCCTGAAATGTAAAATCATAAGAAAAACCAGAATATTAAACTCAATTGCTATAAACCACGCCCGAAATTGTTCTTTTAATCACCAAAAGCGAGATGCAAAATTTGATTGAATCTGAAAGTCGTTAAAGATTTGCGCGATAAATAAAAGAATATGCATAGGACAGCGAAGCGGCATTTTGCTAAAATGTTGAAAAATCTTTATCAGAGATGTTGTGTGCTGCCATTTAAACTTTGGGTCGATGCAGATGCTTTACCTAAAATTCTTCGTGAAGTGATTTTACGTGCATCAGACCGTTATCAATTAGAAGTTACTTTTGTTGCAAATCAGCCTGTGGGCATTACGCCGTCTGTACGGATCAACTCAATTCAAGCAATGTCGGGTGCAGATCAAGCGGACCAAGAAATTGTTGATCGTATGGGGGAGCATGATATTGTGATTACTCAGGATATCCCTTTAGCGGCACAGGTTATTGAAAAGGGCGGTGTGGCAATTCACCCACGTGGAGAGGTGTACACTTCAGCCAATGTCAAAGCTCGCTTACATTTGCGTGATTTTATGGATACTTTGCGCGGTGCAGGTGTACAAACAGGTGGGCCACCACCGATTTCTGAGCGTGATAAACGTGAGTTTTCGAGTAGCTTAGACCAAACCATTCTCAAGCAGAAACGTAAGACTTCGATATAAGTTTAATTCATGCTTTGAATAATCATCTGCGACTGATTTTTTCCACCTTTTGAATGACTCGACCTTGCTTTTCAATAGATCTTCACATTGCGTGATTAAGATTTAATTGAATTTGCAAAGATCAATGTAGAAATTCATTTTTAAACCTAGCACATTTTAATTCACATCCAGCAGTCATTTAGGAATCTATATGCCCTCCAAATCCAACCTGATGACGACTTATATTTTATTGGTCTTCATTTGGGCAAGTACGCCTTTGGCAATTGTATGGAGTGTGGCAGATTTACATATGATGTGGGCTCTAGTTTTGCGGTTTTTTATCGCTTTGCCGATTGCTTTAATTCTATTGCTGATTTTAAAAGTTAAATTACCGTTCAATAAAATTGCTTTACATAGTTATTTAGCCGGCTCATTTAGTCTGATTGGTTCGCAAATTTTTACCTATGCTGCGACCAGTTATTTAAGTTCAGGTATTATTGCTTTGATGTTTGGATTAGCTCCAATTATGGCAGGGCTTATTGGTCGTTTTGTTTTTGGTCAAAGATTATTGGGGATTCAATGGCTTGGGATGCTGGTTGCTGTTATTGGCCTCGCCATTATTTGTACCAGTAGTGGGGCAAGTCAACATGTACATCCTGTTGGAATCTTGTTGATGTTGATGAGTGTATTTACCTATGCTTTTTCGATCTTTTGGGTAAAAAAAGTAAATGCAGATGTTGTTCCGATGGCGCAAGCAACAGGTTCAATCTTGGTTTCTACGCTGGCTGCAATGTGTATTATTCCTTTTATTTGGCAGTATGCACCTACGCATATTCCCGAAACCAAATCATTATTGGCGTTGATTTATACCGTATTGATGGCTTCATTACTGGCTATGTTTTGTTATTTTAAATTGGTGCAAAATATTAAAGCCACGACCTTGTCACTGACGACTGTGATGACCCCGATGATTGCCATGTTTTTAGGTGCGATGCTCAATAATGAAAAACCGACAATGAGTGTATTTATTGGTGCGGCGGTTTTGATCTTTGGACTAATTTTATACTTCTATAAAGATTTTAAAGCACGTCAATTGCTGGCTAAAAAGATTGAAAATTAGCATCGAATTTTTCTTTTTTCTTTAGATTTTATCCTGAGTGATTAACCTTAAACTAAGTTTGGATTCATGCTTTTTAAATAAGATGTGTTTTTAATTTTTATACTAAGTTAATCATGATACTTATAAAATGATGAAAGCCAATATGAGTCATTTTTAATAAAGCACTTTTTATAAAATAGTATATTTACTTCACCATTTTAGATAAAAGCAATCATGATAATAATTGAAGATATTGAGATAAAAGAATAAAGATAAATGGCATAGGATAAAAATAATAACCAAGATGAGTTGAAGAGAAATGACGAAGCAGATCCACTTTAACGCCTTTGAAATGAATTGTATTGCCCATCAATCTCCTGGTTTATGGCGTCATCCTTCAGATCGTTCGACAGAATATAAAGATATTGAGTATTGGACTGATCTCGCTAAAATTTTGGAAAAGGGTGTATTTGATGGCATTTTTATTGCGGATGTACTCGGGATATATGATGTTTACCACCACAGTGCAGAACATGCATTAACAGGTGCAGTACAAGTCCCGGTCAATGATCCTTTGCAAATTGTTCCAGCGATGGCTGCGGTAACACGGCATTTAGGTTTCGGTGTAACTACATCAATATCTTTTGAACACCCTTATCCTTTTGCACGAAGAATCAGCACATTAGATCATCTTACCAAAGGTCGGGTGGGATGGAATATTGTCACCTCTTATTTGGAAAGTGGTTCTAAGAACTTGGGGCTAACTACGCAATTAAATCATGATGATCGCTACGATATTGCCGATGAGTATTTAGAAGTGCTGTATAAGCTGTGGGAAGGGTCTTGGGAAAATGATGCTGTTTTAAGAGATAAGCAGTCAGGAATCTTTGCTGATCATACAAAAGTTCATCCCATTTTACATGAGGGGAAATACTTTAAAGTCCCCGGTATTCATATTTGTGAACCTTCACCACAACGCACACCTGTGCTATACCAAGCAGGTGCGTCAGCTCGGGGACAAAAATTTGCAAGTCAAAATGCCGAATGTATTTTTATTGCGCCACCGTCAAAAATAGCCGCCAAGAAAATTGTTCAAAGTATTCGTGAAAAATTAAAACAGGAAGGGCGAGATCCTTATGCGGTTAAAATTTATACTTTATTGTCAATTGTAACTGATGAAACGGATCAAAAGGCACAGGCGAAATTTAAAGAATATCAGTCTTATGGAAGTTATGATGGTGCATTGACCTTGGTGTCTGGTTGGTCTGGTGTGGATTTTTCACAATATCAACCGCATGATAAAGTTGAGTATATTGAAACCAATGCGATTCAATCGATGTTAGATGCTTATGTCAATGCGGATCCTAAGCGTATTTGGACCATTGAAGAAATTGCCCATTGGAATAGTGTGGGGGGAAATGGCCCTGTATTGGTTGGTTCAGCACAGACGGTCGCTGATGAGTTACAACAATGGGTAGAAGATACCGATGTCGATGGTTTTAATTTAGCTTATATTCTTGCTCATCAAACTTTTATTGATATTGTAGATTTCATTGTACCTGAGCTACAACGCCGTGGTGTTTATCAAACAGAATATCGTCAGGGGACTTTACGAGAAAAACTATTTCAACAAAGTGCTTATTTGCCAGAGAATCATCGAGGCGCACAATATCGCAAAGACAATAAGAATAGCTTAGCGCAAGCAAGTTAGTCTAAGTCCAGTTTTAAATAAGCATCTAAAATAATTGTTTATTGCATATTGATTGTCCTCATCCTTTAGAAATTAGTCCACATTATGTGGGCTTTTTTTATGATTCTAATAGTTATGAATTTTAATGATAAATTTATGATTTTGTTTTGAATAATAAATGCATTTATTCATATAAATAGTATAAAAAAATAGTGCTAGTTTAAATCCATGCTTATTTAAAAGAGTAACAACAATGACTGATTTAAACCAAAAAAACTTTTCTTCTCAGACAGCGGTTCCTTTGCAATTTTTTGAATTGAATCATGATGCACATGTTATTCAATCAGATGCGGAAGCTATTCAAGTAGCGAAAAATTTGGCCAAAGAATTTGCCAAAGAGGCATCACAACGTGATTATGAACGTCGTTTGCCGCTTGAAGAGATACAGCTCTATTCACAAAGTGGTTTATGGGGGATTAATATTCCTCAGGCATTTGGTGGGGCTGAAGTGAAATATCGTACTTTAGCCGAAGTGGTGAAGATCATTTCTAGTGTAGATCCTTCGCTTGGGCAAATTGCTCAAAATCATTGGGCTTTTATTGAGCATCTCCGTTTAGATGCCAGTCCTGAACAGCAACAATTTTTCTTTGCTGAAATTTTAAAAGGTCGACGTTTAGGCAATGCGTTTTCAGAAAAAGGTAGCAAGACCGTTGCTGACTTAGAAACCAAAATACATAAAACTGCCCAAGGTTATGAAATTAATGGTCAAAAATTTTTTGCTACAGGGGCTTTATTGGCACATTGGGTACCTGTCGTAGCAGTTAATGAAGATGGGCTGCCTGTGGTTGCCTTAACGCCACGAACCAGTACAGGTCTGGAAATTGTCAATGATTGGTCTGGATTTGGACAAAGAACCACAGCAAGTGGAACTGTGTTACTAAAACAAGTTCAAGTCGATGAAAAATATATTGTGCCGATTCACAAAGCCTTTGAAAGACCTACAGCAGCAGGTGCGATTTCTCAATTTATTCAAGCCGCAGTAGATGCGGGTATTGCTCGTGGTGCAATTGATGAAACGATTCAATATGTACGCTTACATTCACGCCCTTGGATTGACTCTGGTTTAGAAAAAGCCAGCGATGATCCGTATACCATTGCAAGTATAGGGGAGTTAAAAATCAAATTACGTGCAGCCGAAGCTGTTTTAGACTTGGCTGGTGATGCAATTGATCAAGCAATTGCCGATCCATCTGAAGAGAATGCTAATCAGGCGGCATTACTGGTTGCAGAAGCCAAGGTATTAACAACTGAAATTGCCATTCTGGCTTCTAATAAATTATTTGAATTATCCGGTACTCGTTCAACATTGTCTGAATTAAATTTAGATCGCCATTGGCGTAATGCACGTACTCATACTTTGCATGATCCTGTACGTTGGAAATTTAATTTAGTCGGTAATTATTATCTCAATAACATTCACTTACCACGCCATGCGTGGAGCTAAGAATAACAATAACCAACAGATGGAGAGAAAAAATGGGTAACTTAGATATTCAAAACCGTTTTATTGAAGATTTATCAATCTCAGCAGATTATGACAAGGTTGCATCAAAATATCGTGCAATTTTTGAAAAGATTTCACAAGGTGTCGTTGAACGTGAGCAACAGCGTATATTGCCGTATGAGCAAATAGACTGGTTAAAACATGCGGGTTTTGGTGCATTACGTGTACCAGTCAAGTTTGGTGGAGATGGGGTGTCTTTACCTCAGTTATTTCAATTGCTCACTGAACTAGCTCAGGCCGATTCAAATATTGTACAAGCATTGCGAGGGCATTTCGCTTTTGTTGAAGATCGATTAAATGCACATAAGTTTAAGAATCAAGAATTATGGTTTAAACGTTTTGTGCAAGGTGATTTGGTGGGGAATGCATGGACTGAAATTGGTCATGTAAAAATTGGTGATGTGATTACCCGTGTGACTCAAAATA
Source organism: Acinetobacter sp. CE-15 (assembly GCF_051059255.1). Classification (NCBI taxonomy): domain Bacteria; kingdom Pseudomonadati; phylum Pseudomonadota; class Gammaproteobacteria; order Moraxellales; family Moraxellaceae; genus Acinetobacter; species Acinetobacter sp. CE-15. Next base: position 1,760,358 of record NZ_CP192737.1, read on the forward strand.
ATAATCAATTGCTGGTCAATGGGAAGAAGTACTATTCGACAGGCACAATCTTTGCGGATTGGGTTGATTTATTTGCCTATGATGAACGTACGGATCAGCATGTTATTGCTGCGATTTCTCGACATGCTTCTGGGGTTGAAGTACAGGATGATTGGGATGGTTTCGGTCAAAAAACCACGGGGAGTGGCACTTTAACGTTAAGCAATGTTGCAGTCGAAGCAGACCATATTTTGCCTTTTGAGCAACGTTTTAAATATCAGACTGCGTTCTACCAAGTGATTCATTTGGCGACCTTATCGGGGATTGCACAGTCAGCAGTTGCAACATTTATTCATGAAGTACAAAAGCGTGATCGTATTTTTAGTCATGGCAATGCTGATTTAGTACGTAATGATCCACAGATTTTACAGGTGATTGGTAAAGCTTCAGCACAAGCCTATGCAAGTGAAAGCATTACCACACAAACAGCAGAAGCTTTACAGCGTGCATATATCAGTCACTTTAGTGAATCCGAAGTAAAAAATATTCAAGCAAATAATGATGCTGAATTAGAGGCAGCGCAAGGGCAGGTGGTTATTTCTGATTTAGTCTTGGAGTTAACCAGTAAGTTATTTAATGCGCTTGGCGCATCTGCAAGTACCACCACAAAACAACTTGATCGCTTCTGGCGCAATGCGCGGGTCGTATCTTCACATAATCCAGTCGTATATAAGGAAAAAGTGATTGGTGATTGGGAGGTCAATCGTGAACCATTGCCATTTGTTTGGCAAATTGGAACAAGTCCAAAAGTTGGCGCTGCCTAAAATTTAAATTTTAATCACATTTAGTCCAAAGCTTGCTTATGCAAGCTTTTGATTTTTATAAAGACCATAAAGAACAATAATTATTGTACTCATGAGTATACAAAATGGCAGATTTGGTACTATGAGGAGAAAAAAAAGTTAAGTAGATTAGTACAGCAAAAAACAAATACAACGAGGAAATCATGTCGCTTAAAGGAAAAACACTTTTTATTACCGGTGCAAGCCGAGGAATAGGGCGAGAGATTGCACTAAAAGCTGCACAAGATGGTGCGAACATTGTGATTGCTGCAAAATCTACACAAGAGCATCCTAAATTAGGAGGCTCGATTTTTACTGTTGCTCAAGAAGTTGAGGCGGCAGGTGGTCAAGCTTTAGCACTTCAACTGGATGTACGTGATCAAGATGCGGTTGCGCTTGCCATGAAACAAGCAGCAGCGCATTTCGGTGGAATTGATATTTTAATTAACAATGCTGGTGCGATTAAACTGTCTGGGGTAGAGACGCTTGACCCAAACCGTTTCGATTTAATGTATCAGATTAATACACGTGCTGTGATGGTATGTAGTAAAGCTGCGTTACCGTACTTAAAAAACAGTGACAATCCACATATTTTAAATCTTTCACCGCCGTTAAACTTGGATGAAAAATGGTTTGCCAGCTATGCGCCTTATACCATTACTAAATATGGTATGAGTATGCTGACTTTAGGGATGAATCAAGAGTTTGCCAGTTATGGCGTAAGTGTAAATTCACTTTGGCCAAGAACGATTATTGCCACAGCTGCAATTGAGTTTTCTTTAGGCGGTAAGCAATTATTTAGCAGAGCTCGTAAACCGAACATTATGGCAGACGCCGCTTATCGTATTTTAAACAGTGAGAAACGTGCTTTAACAGGACGTTTGTTGATTGATGAAGAAATCCTACGAGAGTCGGGTATTACAGATTTTTCTGAATATCGCTATGCTGATTCAGAGGATGAGTTGATGGTAGATTTGTTTGTTAAAGAATAATTGCTGAGCGGATCGCGCCAATAATCCGTACCGATTTTAAAATCCCGGTTTGATTGTTTAAAATCGGTACATTAAAACATTGGAAATTTTTATAAAAAAGCAGAAGATATAATATTGAATCTAAAAAATGAGTGAGATGTAATTTCGTGTATGAGTTAGATTGTAAGTTGCTCAGTATTTTTTACTATATCTACAAGTTTAAAAGTGTTTCTGTTGCCGCAGATCATTTAGCGATGAGCCAACCTACAGTAAGCAATATTCTGAACAAAATTCGTGTTCATTATAACGATCCGTTATTTTTACGGATTGGTAATGAAATGGTGCCTACAGAATTATCTAAACAACTTTATCCTTTGATCAGTGAAGCACTGAGTAAAGTTGAAATTATTAATAATTTTAGTGTGGATTTTGATGAAACAGCATCTCAGCAACAATTTACAGTTGCGATGACGGATGTTTCTCACTTAGTTTTATTGCCTAAAATTTCTCAATATCTCAAAGCACATGCACCACATGTCAAATTAAATGTTCGCGCCATCACCTCTGAAACCAGTTATCAGATGGCAAATGGTGAAATTGATTTGGCGATTGGTTTTTTACCGCAATTAGAAAATGGTTTCTATCAACAAAAATTATTCGAACAATTTTATGTGGTGATTGCATCTAAAGATCATCCACGATTAACTCAACAAAGCATGACCGTTGAGCAGTATTTGAGTGAATCACACATCGATATTGATGCGGGTGTGGGGCATTATCACATCGCCAATGAGCTGTTAAATCTGGATTTAAAACGTAATGTATTGATGCGTATTCCGAGTTATCTTGGTGTTGGCTTAGTGGTGCAAGATACTGACTCGATTGCAACCGTTCCTTATTATTTGAGCGAAGTCTTGTTGTCACGAGGAAACTTACAAATTTTTCCAGCACCAATTTCGTTTCCGACTTATTCGATTAAGCAGTATTGGCATATGTCATGTCACCATAAAACCAGCCATCAGTGGTTAAGACATATGTGTTATGAGATTTTTAGTCAGGTGAACTCAATGCCTTTACCCAGTCAGTTATTAAGCCATGGCGATCAGCCTGAAGTTTAGAGGATTTTTTAAACTAAATAGCTTAAGAACAGTTATCCTTTTAAGATTAATTCGCTTGATGCTCTGAATCGGTTAGCTTATCAGGTGTCATCAATGCTTGATTGACATAGAGTTTGATTAAGCGTTCACGAGAGCCAATAGACTTTTGATAGTGCGTAGAATTTAACAATAATGATGCGCCATAAGTCACTGTCCAGATATAAGACAAGTAATCACGGATTGACATACTACTGTTTAAGGCTTTGAGATGTGCTCCGAAAAGATCTTTAATTTCTAAAATACGTTGCTCACGTATGCTATAAAGTTCTTCGAATAAGTCTTTGAGTTTACGTTCATTATTGGTTAAACGCTCTTCAATCACATGCAGTAAAATTGTTCGATTCGAATTTAACATGTTATATAACATGTATTCGGATACATAGATTTTAATATCGTGATGATAGGCTTTAGAAATATCTAAAAGTCGTTTTTCATTCAAAATAATCAGTTCAAGATACAGCTGGTTTTTACTTTTAAAATGTTTATAGATTGTTCCTTTTGCGATATCAAGTTCAGCAGCAAGCTCACTTAACGTAATATCCTGATTATTATCAAGCAATAAGGTTTCTGCCATTGCTAAAATTTTCTCTTTGCGAAGAAGAAAATTCTGTTGGCGCACTGAACTCATTCTATTGATCCAAAACCACTGATGAAGAACTGGACTCAGAGTATATCAGCTATTTTGCTGATTCAATAAAACTATAGTCCATCATATTCAATAAAATATTTATTTTTTTAATGTATTTAATAATTTAGCTTTTATATAAGTAAATTAGGAGAGATAAAATTTCAACGAACAATTTATAAAACTAAACTTAAGTATGGTCATACGATGAATATAAAGAAACTGTAAGAGATGTACCGTTTAAAAACATATTTAGTCAGCAACGACTTTACAAAAAAACCTGATCATTTGATCAGGTTTTTCTTTTTAATAAAGCTCTTAGAAATTAATCCGCGCGGCGCCAAATGGTACCTTGACGTGTATCTTCCAGTACTACACCTTGAGCAAGCAAAGACTGACGGATTTCATCTGCACGGGCAAAGTCTTTATTTTTCTTGGCATCTACACGTTGTTGGATGAAATCTTCAATATCAGCTTCGGATAAGCCAAGTGCTTCTTGACCAATGTCTGATTTTAAAAAGTCATCTACATTGTATTGAACCAAGCCAAGGATATTGGTCAAGTGGCGTAACGTAGAATAATAAAGCGTAGATTGCGCTGCATTCTCTTCTTTAACCGCACGATTTAATTCTTTAATAATTTCGAATAAAACTGCAATTGCTTCAGATGTATTGAAGTCATCACGCATTGCTGAATTAAAGCGCTCGACGAGCGTTTCATCTAACAGGTCTGTGGTTTTATTGCCATAGACTTGTTGATACGCTTTAAATGCATGATAAAAACGAGAAAGCGTAGTTTTTGCTTCTTTTAGTGCAAAGTCCGAGAAGTTTACAGGGCTACGATAGTGTGATGACACAATAAAATAACGAATCACTTCAGGATGGAATTTCTCCATCACATCACGAATGGTAAAAAAGTTGCCTAAAGATTTAGACATTTTTTCGCCATCGACATTGATAAAGCCAACATGCATCCAGTAGTTTACATATTGTTCATCTGTTGCAGCTTCTGATTGCGCGATTTCATTTTCATGATGTGGGAATAAAAGATCTGAACCGCCACCATGAATATCGAAATGATTGCCTAAGCAGCAAGTTGACATTGCTGAACATTCAATATGCCAACCTGGACGGCCATTGCCCCAAGGTGAAGCCCATGAAGGCTCATTTTCTTTAGCATGTTTCCATAGCACAAAGTCAAATGGATGCTTCTTCTCAACTTCAACATCAACACGTTCAGAAGCGCCAGCTTGCATATCGTCAAGTTTACGTCCTGAAAGTCGGCCATAGTTCTTAAATTTTTCAACTTCAAAATAGACATCGCCATTTGCAGAAGGGTAAGCCGTGCCTTTATTGACAAGGTTGCCAATCATATTCTGCATTTGATCGATATAATCTGTTGCGCGGGGTGCCTCATCAGGTGCTAAGCATCCTAAATTTTCGGCATCATCATTCATCGCCTTGATAAAACGATCGGTCAAAGCTGTAATGCTTTCGCTATTTTCATTGGCACGCGCAATAATTTTGTCATCGATATCTGTGATGTTACGAACGTATTTAACATTCCAACCTTGACTACGTAAAAAACGAATAATGTAGTCAAAAGCAACCATCACCCGAGCATGGCCTATATGACAGTAATCATAAACTGTCATACCGCACACATACATGTCGATATGTCCTTCTTTACGGGGAACAAATTCAACTTTTTTTCGTTGCTCAGAGTTGTAAAGAACAAATGGTTGCATAGGTTTTCTAAAGGCTTCAACAAAATGATGATTAATCTTAACCTAAGCTCCATATTTCATAAAGTTTTATACGTTATTTTTCTAAGAAAATGAAATTTATACATTTAGGAAAGCAGCCTATTGTATTGCTATGCTAAAATAGCAAAAATATTCCATTCGATATTCAAAACTCTTTATAGAGTTAAGGTTAGCCCATTTTGAATCCTGAAAATAAATCAAATCAAGTTGATTTTCAAAAAGTTGCACTTGAAACTTTACGCATTGAAGAACATGCCATAGAGATTTTAGCGACTCAAATTGATGAACGCTTTACGCGCGCATGTGAAATTATTTTACGGTGCCAAGGGCGTTTGGTGATTACGGGTATGGGGAAATCTGGGCATATTGGGCGGAAAATGGCAGCAACTTTCGCATCAACAGGCACACCATCATTCTTTATGCATCCTGGTGAAGCAGGGCATGGCGATTTGGGTATGTTGGTCAAAGGTGACGTGTTGATTGCAATTTCAAACTCTGGAAAGAGTGATGAGATTATGATGTTGATGCCACTGATTAAGTATTTGGAAGTGCCTTTAATCACCATCAGTGGTGATGACAAAGGACCTATGCCACAAAATGCAGATGTTGCGTTGACACTTGGAAATATTAAAGAAGCATGTCCATTAGGTTTGGCACCCACCTCAAGTACTACTGCAACATTGGTATTGGGCGATGCACTGGCTGTGGCGCTATTAGATGCACGTGGTTTTACTGCAGATGATTTTGCAATGTCGCATCCTGCTGGTGCATTAGGCAAACGTCTGTTGTTACATGTAAAACATTTGATGCGTACAGGCACTGATTTACCAAAAGTATTTCCTGATACACCAATGAATAAAGTTTTGTACGAAATTTCCAATAAGCGTTTAGGTTTAACCACTGTTGTCGATGAAAATGACACCTTATTGGGCATATTTACCGATGGTGATTTACGCCGTTTAATTGATAGACAGCAAGGTTTTGATGTGAACTTGCCTGTATCCGCGGTCATGGTTCAAAATCCTTCAACCATTTCTAAAGAAGCACGTGCAGTTGAAGCTTTAGAAAAAATGAATGAAAAGAAAATTAGTCAATTTATTGTCGTTGATGATGCCAATAAAGTGATTGGTGTAATTAGTATGCATGACCTGATTCAAGCTGGAGTAAATTAATCAATGGCTTCTTATGTTTTACTGGAACAAGCGCGTCATATTGAAGCATTGGTTTTAGATGTAGATGGAATTTTGAGTGATGGTTTTGTGACGTTGACCAATACTGGGGATGAAATTAAATCCTTTGATATTCGCGACGGATTAGGCATGAAGCTGGTGCAAAAATCTGGAATTAAAGTCATCATTATCACTGGACGTAAAAGTAATATTGTTGAAAAACGTATGGCTGATCTTGGCGTGGATTTGGTCTTTCAAGGTCGTGAAGATAAAGGTGCTGCACTTAAAGAAGCCTGTGCTCAATTCAATTTAGATCCTGAAGACTGTTTATATATGGGCGATGATTGGCCAGATCTTTCTGCCTTTGCAATCGCAGGGATGAAAGTCACTGTACCTAACGGGCATGTAGAAGTGCGTCGTCGAGCAGATTTAGTCACACAGGCAATGGGTGGGCGTGGAGCTGTGCGTGAAGTCTGTGATATGTTGCTGATGGCAAAAGGCACTTACCAAGAATTACTTGAAAAATATACAGCTATACCGCATTAATAGCGTAAATTCAGATTGATCAAATGTTGAATGTAATTTATGGATACTAAGGTTTTATATGTGACTGCAGTTGTCATCGCGGCAATCAGTGGTGGCTATTACTATTACAGTGGGAAAGGCAAAAAGTTGGATGCGAATTCAGCCAAAAGCATGACGTATACTGCTGAGGGTATCCAGTTGGTCCAAACAGATGAAAAGGGCAATCTTTATGTTCGTGCTCAAGTGGATCGTTTAGAACAAGATTTACAAAGAAAAACTTCAACACTGAGTAACCTCAATGCTTCGATGTTTCATCAAAATAAAGTTGATTCAACTTTTTTTGCAAAACAAGCACGAGGATTTAATGACAATGAAAAAGTCGTTTTATCTGGACAAGTTAAAGCGACCAAGATTGGTGAACGAGGGACCATGGAATTTCAGACAGACGAGTTAACGGGGTATCCTAAAATACGTCAGTTTGAAACGACTCACCAAGTGACTGTTAATGCACCTGATGCAGAATTTATTAGTCAGGGTTTAAAAGCTGATTTAAACCAAGGTCAATATGAATTTGCACATATTCGAGGAAAGTATGTACCTAACTAAGCCTTTTTTAATGAAACAATCTTTCCTAATAAAAGCGATCTGCACTGCCGGTTTAATGGGCTTGTCTGCAGCAGCATTTGCATTACCGTCAGATCGTAATCAGCCAATCTCATTGGTTGCAGATAAAGCAACCTATAATGAAGCTGCGGGTGTAACGACATATACCGGTAATGTCATCATTGAGCAAGGTACAATGAAGCTTCAAGCTGCTTCAATTGTGGCTCAATTGAATAAGAATAAGCAAATTAGTACCATTACTGCCACTGGCGGCCCAGCAAAGTTTCAACAACAAGTTGATACGGCAAAGGGTGTTGCTCGTGGAGAAGCACAAAAAATTATTTATAATGCCGAAACAGGTATTATTAATTTAATTGGTAATGCTTATCTATATCAAGATGGAGCAAGTATTCGCAGCAGTTCATTAAAATACAGTATGAACAAAGGTGATATTGAAGCTTCTGGTAGTTCAAATAGCACAGGTTCAGCGAAAGGACGTGTACAAATTATTATCCCGCCAAATAGTACCAAGTCTTTCCCTGGAGCGCGTGATTAATGACAGCATCGAATCAGCCTCAAGTGCTTTGTATCAAACATTTAGCAAAAGTTTATAGTAAACGTTGGGTGGTCAAAGACGTTTCATTCAGTATGCAAAGTGGACAAATTGTGGGTTTGCTTGGGCCGAATGGTGCGGGTAAAACCACCAGTTTCTATATGGTCGTTGGTTTGGTGCGAATGGATAAGGGCGAAATTCATCTTGATAATGAAGATATTTCTGATTTAGCTATGCATCAGCGCGCACGTAAAGGAATTGGTTATCTTCCACAGGAAGCTTCAATTTTCAGAAAATTGACGATTGCTGAAAATATCATGGCCATCCTTGAAACACGTAAAGATTTAAATAAACAGCAGCGCCAACAACGCCTCAAAGAATTATTGGAAGATTTTAAAATCACCCATATTAAAGATTCTCTTGGAATGAGTGTGTCAGGTGGTGAGCGCCGTCGTGCAGAGATCGCACGAGCACTTGCAGCTGATCCAAAATTTATGCTTTTGGATGAACCTTTTGCAGGTGTCGATCCAATCTCGGTAGGTGATATTAAAGATATTATTCGACAGTTAAAAGATCGTGGGATCGGGGTTTTGATTACCGACCATAATGTTCGTGAAACTTTAGCGATTTGTGAGCATGCTTATATTGTGAGTGAAGGTGCTGTGATTGCGGAAGGAACGCCAGAAGAAGTGTTGGCAGATGAAACCGTGCGCCAAGTGTATTTGGGTGATGATTTTACCGTATAACCACTCAGATTTTTTTAAAAGATGAAGGATCACCTTCATCTTTTTTTTTATTTTTTGAGACCCAAATTTTAAAAATTCCAATTTTGATTCAATATTTTATTAATTATTATTTCATTTAAATTTAACAACATAGTTTTAATGTGATGCTCTTCACATATAGAAAAATGTGTTACATGTTTTGTTTAAAATTTAATCTAAGTCAAATTCTTAAGTTTCTATAATACCCATAAAAATTAAATGGGAATTTATTATTTTTAAGCGCTATGAATAGTATGGGAATAATAGAATGTTTCATTTTAAAAGGGTGAGACTATTAATAAAATTTAAATAAATTTATAAAAGTGATCATTGATAATGTTAGTAATGAATATAAAGTGATAATTAAATTTAATCGCAATAAATTAGTAAAATAAACAACTAAGATTTTAACTAAATGATAATTGCATCACAAAGTAAAGGTTTTAAAAAAGATCAATCATTTAGCCATTATAGACAAGCACTGTTTTTTATATGTATATGTGATTTTAATATTAAAAATATACACTTGTGAAATTTATCTCACTTATTTATCTTTTTTGCATAACAGTGAATTATAAGACGGAAAAAATATTATGAAAAACATCACTATTTATGAAAAAGGAACAGCTAAGGTTCTCACTCAAGATTTAGTTAATAAACACTACTCAGTGTATAAAGTAAATCTTGATAGCGCAGAAATAGCCAAGATTGTAAAAGTTAATAATAATTTGGAGGTTTATTTAAAAAATGGAGAAAAAGTTGTTATTGATGATTTCTTTATTGGTGAAAAACCAAAAGAATTTACAATAGAAACTGCAGATGGAAAGCATTATTTACTTAACTTTCTTGAATTTGATGCAACTGGCACTGTAACTAAAATTGATTATTTAGGGATTACCGATTTTCAAGAGTATTTAGTTGGCCATCATAGTGCTGTACCTGCATGGGCATGGGTTGCAGCTGCAGCTGGGGCGATCGGAATTGCAGCAGCATCAGGGGGAAGTGGTGGTTCAAGCCATTCAGGAAGTGGTGATAAAACAGGACCAAAACTAAGCTATGATATTTTAGATAATCAGAAAATTAAAATCACTGCAGATGAAGCAAGTAAAATTACAATAGTCGATGCGAGTGGTAAAACAATTGGATCAGGACAACTAAATCAAGCAGGTGCGCTTGAAATTAATTTAACAAGACCTTTGGTTGATAATGAAAAAATTACTATTACAGCAACGGATAATGCAGGGAATAAAACAACTGAAACAATAAATGTGGGTGATGTTACAAAACCTGAAGTCGAAATAAATATTATTGATAATGATACTATTCAGGTCAATTCAAATGAACCTGGTAGTAAAGTTATAATTAAAAATGAAGCAGGACAAATAATTGCTGAGGGTGTAATTGGTCCTGATGGAAAATTAATAGTTGATTTAAATACGCCTTTAACTGACGGCAGTAAGATTATTGTTGACGTTATTGATGCCGCAGGGAATCAAACAGAAAAAGTAATTACAGTAGGTGATGTAACACCGCCAATTATTAGTACAACTATTCAAGATGCGACCCATATTCAAGTCACTTCAAATGAAGCTGGTCAAGTTAAAATCACGGATGGTCAAGGTAATGTAATTGGTACAGGTACAATTACAGGTAATAACACGGTTGATAATATTCAGTTAACACGACCACTTACAGACGGTGAAACTATTAAGGTTACTGTGACAGATGGTGCTGGTAATCCAAAAACAGTTGAAATTACAGCAGGTGATGTAACTGCACCAGTGATCACTACAACCATTCAAGACGCAACTCATGTTGAAGTTACTTCAAATGAAACGGGTCAAGTTAAAATCACGGATGGTCATGGTAATGTAATTGGTACAGGGACAATCACCGGTAATAACACGGTTGATAATGTTCAATTAACACGACCACTTACAGACGGTGAAACTATTACGGTCACTGTGACAGATGGTGCAGGTAATCCAAAAACAGTTGAAATTACAGCAGGTGATGTCACAAATCCACAATTTCAATCTGCGCATGTGGATAGTTCAGGAACACAATTAACCCTGACCTATAGTGAAGCATTGGATAGTGCTAACTTACCTCCATCGAGCAGTTTTTCGGTTAATGTGGGTGGTCAACTTGTTAATGTGACAGGTATATCAGTCAATGGTAATGTCGTGATATTGACTCTCGGTACACCAGTGACAGCTGGTCAGACCGTTACTGTGGGTTATACCGACCCAACCACGGGCAATGATCCAAATGCGATTCAAGATACAGCAGGCAATGATGCAGCAACACTTCCACCGACAGCGGTAGACAATGGTTCAACTGTGCCTGGTGGAGATACCACAGCGCCGACCTTTGTCAGTGCAACGTTAGATACAGCAGGCACATCGCTCACCTTGACCTATAGTGAAGCGCTAGACTCAGCAAACTTACCGCCATTAAACAGTTTCGTGGTAACCGCAGATGGTCAGGTGGTACCTGTAACAGGTGTTACCGTGAATGGCTCTAGTGTGGTGTTGACCCTGGGCGCACCAGTGACTTTAGGTCAAGCGGTGACGGTGGGTTATACCGATCCAACCACGGGTAATGATCCAAATGCGATTCAAGATACAGCAGGCAATGATGCAGCAACACTTCCACCGACAGCGGTAGACAATGGTTCAACTGTGCCTAGTGGAGATACCACAGCGCCGACCTTTGTCAGTGCCACAGTGGATCTATCGGGTACTACATTGACCCTGACCTATAATGAAGCGCTTGATCCATTACATCCACCAGTTGCAGGCGACTTTGCAGTGACTGCAGATGGTCAGCTTGTCCCTGTAACGGGTGTTGTGGTGGTGGGCAATAACGTGGTGTTAACCTTGGGTGCACCAGTGACTTTAGGTCAAGCGGTGACCGTGGGTTATACCGATCCAACCACGGCTAATGATCCAAATGCGATTCAAGATACAGCAGGCAATGATGCAGCAACACTTCCACCGACAGCGGTAGACAATGGTTCAACTGTGCCTAGTGGAGATACCACAGCGCCGACCTTTGTCAGTGCCACAGTGGATCTATCGGGTACTACATTGACCCTGACCTATAATGAAGCGCTTGATCCATTACATCCACCAGTTGCAGGCGACTTTGCAGTGACTGCAGATGGTCAGCTTGTCCCTGTAACGGGTGTTGTGGTGGTGGGCAATAACGTGGTGTTAACCTTGGGTGCACCAGTGACTTTAGGTCAAGCGGTGACCGTGGGTTATACCGATCCAACTACGGGTAATGATCCAAATGCGATCCAAGATGCAGCTGGCAATGATGCGGCAACCCTACCAGCAACAGCGGTAGACAATGGTTCGATTATTCCTGGTGGCGATACTACAGCACCGACCTTTGTCAGTGCCACAGTGGATCTATCGGGTACTACATTGACCCTGACCTATAATGAAGCGCTTGATCCATTACATCCACCAGTTGCAGGCGACTTTGCAGTGACTGCAGATGGTCAGCTTGTCCCTGTAACGGGTGTTGTGGTGGTGGGCAATAACGTGGTGTTAACCTTGGGTGCACCAGTGACTTTAGGTCAAGCGGTGACCGTGGGTTATACCGATCCAACTACGGGCAATGATCCAAATGCGATCCAAGATGCAGCTGGCAATGATGCGGCAACACTTCCACCGACAGCGGTAGACAATGGTTCGATTATTCCTGGTGGCGATACCACAGCACCGACCTTTGTCAGTGCCACAGTGGATCTATCAGGGACTACATTGACCCTGACCTATAATGAAGCGCTTGATCCATTACATCCACCAGTTGCAGGCGACTTTGCAGTGACTGCAGATGGTCAGCTTGTGGCTGTCACCGGTGTTGTGGTGGTGGGCAATAACGTGGTGTTAACCTTGGGTGCACCAGTGACTTTAGGTCAAGCGGTGACCGTGGGTTATACCGATCCAACTACGGGTAATGATCCAAATGCGATCCAAGATGCAGCTGGCAATGATGCGGCAACCCTACCAGCAACAGCGGTAGACAATGGTTCGATTATTCCTGGTGGCGATACTACAGCACCGACCTTTGTCAGTGCCACAGTGGATCTATCAGGGACTACATTGACCCTGACCTATAATGAAGCGCTTGATCCATTACATCCACCAGTTGCAGGCGACTTCGCAGTGACTGCAGATGGTCAGCTTGTCCCTGTAACGGGTGTTGTGGTGGTGGGCAATAACGTGGTGTTAACCTTGGGTGCACCAGTGACTTTAGGTCAAGCGGTGACCGTGGGTTATACCGATCCAACCACGGCTAATGATCCAAATGCGATCCAAGATGCAGCTGGCAATGATGCGGCAACACTTCCACCGACAGCGGTAGACAATGGTTCGATTATTCCTGGTGGCGATACCACAGCACCGACCTTTGTCAGTGCCACAGTGGATCTATCAGGGACTACATTGACCCTGACCTATAATGAAGCGCTTGATCCATTACATCCACCAGTTGCAGGCGACTTTGCAGTGACTGCAGATGGTCAGCTTGTCCCTGTAACGGGTGTTGTGGTGGTGGGCAATAACGTGGTGTTAACCTTGGGTGCACCAGTGACTTTAGGTCAAGCGGTGACCGTGGGTTATACCGATCCAACTACGGGTAATGATCCAAATGCGATCCAAGATGCAGCTGGCAATGATGCAGCAACCCTACCAGCAACAGCGGTAGACAATGGTTCGATTATTCCTGGTGGCGATACTACAGCACCGACCTTTGTCAGTGCCACAGTGGATCTATCGGGTACTACATTGACCCTGACCTATAATGAAGCGCTTGATCCATTACATCCACCAGTTGCAGGCGACTTTGCAGTGACTGCAGATGGTCAGCTTGTCCCTGTAACGGGTGTTGTGGTGGTGGGCAATAACGTGGTGTTAACCTTGGGTGCACCAGTGACTTTAGGTCAAGCGGTGACCGTGGGTTATACCGATCCAACCACGGCTAATGATCCAAATGCGATCCAAGATGCAGCTGGCAATGATGCAGCAACCCTACCAGCAACAGCGGTAGACAATGGTTCGATTATTCCTGGTGGCGATACTACAGCACCGACCTTTGTCAGTGCCACAGTGGATCTATCGGGTACTACATTGACCCTGACCTATAATGAAGCGCTTGATCCATTACATCCACCAGTTGCAGGCGACTTTGCAGTGACTGCAGATGGTCAGCTTGTCCCTGTAACGGGTGTTGTGGTGGTGGGCAATAACGTGGTGTTAACCTTGGGTGCACCAGTGACTTTAGGTCAAGCGGTGACCGTGGGTTATACCGATCCAACTACGGGTAATGATCCAAATGCGATCCAAGATGCAGCTGGCAATGATGCGGCAACCCTACCAGCAACAGCGGTAGACAATGGTTCGATTATTCCTGGTGGCGATACTACAGCACCGACCTTTGTCAGTGCCACAGTGGATCTATCGGGTACTACATTGACCCTGACCTATAATGAAGCGCTTGATCCATTACATCCACCAGTTGCAGGCGACTTTGCAGTGACTGCAGATGGTCAGCTTGTCCCTGTAACGGGTGTTGTGGTGGTGGGCAATAACGTGGTGTTAACCTTGGGTGCACCAGTGACTTTAGGTCAAGCGGTGACCGTGGGTTATACCGATCCAACTACGGGTAATGATCCAAATGCGATCCAAGATGCAGCTGGCAATGATGCGGCAACCCTACCAGCAACAGCGGTAGACAATGGTTCGATTATTCCTGGTGGCGATACTACAGCACCGACCTTTGTCAGTGCCACAGTGGATCTATCGGGTACTACATTGACCCTGACCTATAATGAAGCGCTTGATCCATTACATCCACCAGTTGCAGGCGACTTTGCAGTGACTGCAGATGGTCAGCTTGTCCCTGTAACGGGTGTTGTGGTGGTGGGCAATAACGTGGTGTTAACCTTGGGTGCACCAGTGACTTTAGGTCAAGCGGTGACCGTGGGTTATACCGATCCAACCACGGCTAATGATCCAAATGCGATCCAAGATGCAGCTGGCAATGATGCGGCAACACTTCCACCGACAGCGGTAGACAATGGTTCGATTATTCCTGGTGGCGATACCACAGCACCGACCTTTGTCAGTGCCACAGTGGATCTATCGGGTACTACATTGACCCTGACCTATAATGAAGCGCTTGATCCATTACATCCACCAGTTGCAGGCGACTTTGCAGTGACTGCAGATGGTCAGCTTGTGGCTGTCACCGGTGTTGTGGTGGTGGGCAATAACGTGGTGTTAACCTTGGGTGCACCAGTGACTTTAGGTCAAGCGGTGACCGTGGGTTATACCGATCCAACTACGGGCAATGATCCAAATGCGATCCAAGATGCAGCTGGCAATGATGCGGCAACCCTACCAGCAACAGCGGTAGACAATGGTTCGATTATTCCTGGTGGCGATACCACAGCACCGACCTTTGTCAGTGCCACAGTGGATCTATCAGGGACTACATTGACCCTGACCTATAATGAAGCGCTTGATCCATTACATCCACCAGTTGCAGGCGACTTTGCAGTGACTGCAGATGGTCAGCTTGTGGCTGTCACCGGTGTTGTGGTGGTGGGCAATAACGTGGTGTTAACCTTGGGTGCACCAGTGACTTTAGGTCAAGCGGTGACCGTGGGTTATACCGATCCAACTACGGGCAATGATCCAAATGCGATCCAAGATGCAGCTGGCAATGATGCGGCAACACTTCCACCGACAGCGGTAGACAATGGTTCGATTATTCCTGGTGGCGATACCACAGCACCGACCTTTGTCAGTGCCACAGTGGATCTATCAGGGACTACATTGACCCTGACCTATAATGAAGCGCTTGATCCATTACATCCACCAGTTGCAGGCGACTTTGCAGTGACTGCAGATGGTCAGCTTGTGGCTGTCACCGGTGTTGTGGTGGTGGGCAATAACGTGGTGTTAACCTTGGGTGCACCAGTGACTTTAGGTCAAGCGGTGACCGTGGGTTATACCGATCCAACTACGGGCAATGATCCAAATGCGATCCAAGATGCAGCTGGCAATGATGCAGCAACACTTCCACCGACAGCGGTAGACAATGGTTCAACTGTGCCTAGTGGAGATACCACAGCGCCGACCTTTGTCAGTGCCACAGTGGATCTATCGGGTACTACATTGACCCTGACCTATAATGAAGCGCTTGATCCATTACATCCACCAGTTGCAGGCGACTTTGCAGTGACTGCAGATGGTCAGCTTGTCCCTGTAACGGGTGTTGTGGTGGTGGGCAATAACGTGGTGTTAACCTTGGGTGCACCAGTGACTTTAGGTCAAGCGGTGACCGTGGGTTATACCGATCCAACTACGGGCAATGATCCAAATGCGATCCAAGATGCAGCTGGCAATGATGCGGCAACCCTACCAGCAACAGCGGTAGACAATGGTTCGATTATTCCTGGTGGCGATACTACAGCACCGACCTTTGTCAGTGCCACAGTGGATCTATCGGGTACTACATTGACCCTGACCTATAATGAAGCGCTTGATCCATTACATCCACCAGTTGCAGGCGACTTTGCAGTGACTGCAGATGGTCAGCTTGTCCCTGTAACGGGTGTTGTGGTGGTGGGCAATAACGTGGTGTTAACCTTGGGTGCACCAGTGACTTTAGGTCAAGCGGTGACCGTGGGTTATACCGATCCAACTACGGGCAATGATCCAAATGCGATCCAAGATGCAGCTGGCAATGATGCGGCAACACTTCCACCGACAGCGGTAGACAATGGTTCGATTATTCCTGGTGGCGATACCACAGCACCGACCTTTGTCAGTGCCACAGTGGATCTATCAGGGACTACATTGACCCTGACCTATAATGAAGCGCTTGATCCATTACATCCACCAGTTGCAGGCGACTTTGCAGTGACTGCAGATGGTCAGCTTGTGGCTGTCACCGGTGTTGTGGTGGTGGGCAATAACGTGGTGTTAACCTTGGGTGCACCAGTGACTTTAGGTCAAGCGGTGACCGTGGGTTATACCGATCCAACTACGGGTAATGATCCAAATGCGATCCAAGATGCAGCTGGCAATGATGCGGCAACCCTACCAGCAACAGCGGTAGACAATGGTTCGATTATTCCTGGTGGCGATACTACAGCACCGACCTTTGTCAGTGCCACAGTGGATCTATCAGGGACTACATTGACCCTGACCTATAATGAAGCGCTTGATCCATTACATCCACCAGTTGCAGGCGACTTCGCAGTGACTGCAGATGGTCAGCTTGTCCCTGTAACGGGTGTTGTGGTGGTGGGCAATAACGTGGTGTTAACCTTGGGTGCACCAGTGACTTTAGGTCAAGCGGTGACCGTGGGTTATACCGATCCAACCACGGCTAATGATCCAAATGCGATCCAAGATGCAGCTGGCAATGATGCGGCAACACTTCCACCGACAGCGGTAGACAATGGTTCGATTATTCCTGGTGGCGATACCACAG
The DNA here is from genome assembly GCF_051059255.1 of Acinetobacter sp. CE-15. Taxonomy (NCBI): domain Bacteria; kingdom Pseudomonadati; phylum Pseudomonadota; class Gammaproteobacteria; order Moraxellales; family Moraxellaceae; genus Acinetobacter; species Acinetobacter sp. CE-15. The sequence goes on from NZ_CP192737.1 coordinate 1,777,831, forward strand.
CACCGACCTTTGTCAGTGCCACAGTGGATCTATCAGGGACTACATTGACCCTGACCTATAATGAAGCGCTTGATCCATTACATCCACCAGTTGCAGGCGACTTTGCAGTGACTGCAGATGGTCAGCTTGTCCCTGTAACGGGTGTTGTGGTGGTGGGCAATAACGTGGTGTTAACCTTGGGTGCACCAGTGACTTTAGGTCAAGCGGTGACCGTGGGTTATACCGATCCAACTACGGGTAATGATCCAAATGCGATCCAAGATGCAGCTGGCAATGATGCGGCAACCCTACCAGCAACAGCGGTAGACAATGGTTCGATTATTCCTGGTGGCGATACTACAGCACCGACCTTTGTCAGTGCCACAGTGGATCTATCGGGTACTACATTGACCCTGACCTATAATGAAGCGCTTGATCCATTACATCCACCAGTTGCAGGCGACTTTGCAGTGACTGCAGATGGTCAGCTTGTCCCTGTAACGGGTGTTGTGGTGGTGGGCAATAACGTGGTGTTAACCTTGGGTGCACCAGTGACTTTAGGTCAAGCGGTGACCGTGGGTTATACCGATCCAACTACGGGTAATGATCCAAATGCGATCCAAGATGCAGCTGGCAATGATGCGGCAACCCTACCAGCAACAGCGGTAGACAATGGTTCGATTATTCCTGGTGGCGATACTACAGCACCGACCTTTGTCAGTGCCACAGTGGATCTATCGGGTACTACATTGACCCTGACCTATAATGAAGCGCTTGATCCATTACATCCACCAGTTGCAGGCGACTTTGCAGTGACTGCAGATGGTCAGCTTGTCCCTGTAACGGGTGTTGTGGTGGTGGGCAATAACGTGGTGTTAACCTTGGGTGCACCAGTGACTTTAGGTCAAGCGGTGACCGTGGGTTATACCGATCCAACTACGGGCAATGATCCAAATGCGATCCAAGATGCAGCTGGCAATGATGCGGCAACACTTCCACCGACAGCGGTAGACAATGGTTCGATTATTCCTGGTGGCGATACCACAGCACCGACCTTTGTCAGTGCCACAGTGGATCTATCAGGGACTACATTGACCCTGACCTATAATGAAGCGCTTGATCCATTACATCCACCAGTTGCAGGCGACTTTGCAGTGACTGCAGATGGTCAGCTTGTGGCTGTCACCGGTGTTGTGGTGGTGGGCAATAACGTGGTGTTAACCTTGGGTGCACCAGTGACTTTAGGTCAAGCGGTGACCGTGGGTTATACCGATCCAACTACGGGTAATGATCCAAATGCGATCCAAGATGCAGCTGGCAATGATGCGGCAACCCTACCAGCAACAGCGGTAGACAATGGTTCGATTATTCCTGGTGGCGATACTACAGCACCGACCTTTGTCAGTGCCACAGTGGATCTATCAGGGACTACATTGACCCTGACCTATAATGAAGCGCTTGATCCATTACATCCACCAGTTGCAGGCGACTTCGCAGTGACTGCAGATGGTCAGCTTGTCCCTGTAACGGGTGTTGTGGTGGTGGGCAATAACGTGGTGTTAACCTTGGGTGCACCAGTGACTTTAGGTCAAGCGGTGACCGTGGGTTATACCGATCCAACCACGGGCAATGATCCAAATGCGATCCAAGATGCAGCTGGCAATGATGCGGCAACCCTACCAGCAACAGCGGTAGACAATGGTTCGATTATTCCTGGTGGCGATACCACAGCACCGACCTTTGTCAGTGCCACAGTGGATCTATCGGGTACTACATTGACCCTGACCTATAATGAAGCGCTTGATCCATTACATCCACCAGTTGCAGGCGACTTTGCAGTGACTGCAGATGGTCAGCTTGTCCCTGTAACGGGTGTTGTGGTGGTGGGCAATAACGTGGTGTTAACCTTGGGTGCACCAGTGACTTTAGGTCAAGCGGTGACCGTGGGTTATACCGATCCAACTACGGGTAATGATCCAAATGCGATCCAAGATGCAGCTGGCAATGATGCGGCAACCCTACCAGCAACAGCGGTAGACAATGGTTCGATTATTCCTGGTGGCGATACTACAGCACCGACCTTTGTCAGTGCCACAGTGGATCTATCGGGTACTACATTGACCCTGACCTATAATGAAGCGCTTGATCCATTACATCCACCAGTTGCAGGCGACTTTGCAGTGACTGCAGATGGTCAGCTTGTCCCTGTAACGGGTGTTGTGGTGGTGGGCAATAACGTGGTGTTAACCTTGGGTGCACCAGTGACTTTAGGTCAAGCGGTGACCGTGGGTTATACCGATCCAACTACGGGCAATGATCCAAATGCGATCCAAGATGCAGCTGGCAATGATGCGGCAACACTTCCACCGACAGCGGTAGACAATGGTTCGATTATTCCTGGTGGCGATACTACAGCACCGACCTTTGTCAGTGCCACAGTGGATCTATCGGGTACTACATTGACCCTGACCTATAATGAAGCGCTTGATCCATTACATCCACCAGTTGCAGGCGACTTTGCAGTGACTGCAGATGGTCAGCTTGTCCCTGTAACGGGTGTTGTGGTGGTGGGCAATAACGTGGTGTTAACCTTGGGTGCACCAGTGACTTTAGGTCAAGCGGTGACCGTGGGTTATACCGATCCAACTACGGGTAATGATCCAAATGCGATCCAAGATGCAGCTGGCAATGATGCGGCAACCCTACCAGCAACAGCGGTAGACAATGGTTCGATTATTCCTGGTGGCGATACTACAGCACCGACCTTTGTCAGTGCCACAGTGGATCTATCGGGTACTACATTGACCCTGACCTATAATGAAGCGCTTGATCCATTACATCCACCAGTTGCAGGCGACTTTGCAGTGACTGCAGATGGTCAGCTTGTCCCTGTAACGGGTGTTGTGGTGGTGGGCAATAACGTGGTGTTAACCTTGGGTGCACCAGTGACTTTAGGTCAAGCGGTGACCGTGGGTTATACCGATCCAACTACGGGTAATGATCCAAATGCGATCCAAGATGCAGCTGGCAATGATGCGGCAACCCTACCAGCAACAGCGGTAGACAATGGTTCGATTATTCCTGGTGGCGATACTACAGCACCGACCTTTGTCAGTGCCACAGTGGATCTATCGGGTACTACATTGACCCTGACCTATAATGAAGCGCTTGATCCATTACATCCACCAGTTGCAGGCGACTTTGCAGTGACTGCAGATGGTCAGCTTGTGGCTGTCACCGGTGTTGTGGTGGTGGGCAATAACGTGGTGTTAACCTTGGGTGCACCAGTGACTTTAGGTCAAGCGGTGACCGTGGGTTATACCGATCCAACTACGGGTAATGATCCAAATGCGATCCAAGATGCAGCTGGCAATGATGCGGCAACCCTACCAGCAACAGCGGTAGACAATGGTTCGATTATTCCTGGTGGCGATACTACAGCACCGACCTTTGTCAGTGCCACAGTGGATCTATCAGGGACTACATTGACCCTGACCTATAATGAAGCGCTTGATCCATTACATCCACCAGTTGCAGGCGACTTCGCAGTGACTGCAGATGGTCAGCTTGTCCCTGTAACGGGTGTTGTGGTGGTGGGCAATAACGTGGTGTTAACCTTGGGTGCACCAGTGACTTTAGGTCAAGCGGTGACCGTGGGTTATACCGATCCAACCACGGCTAATGATCCAAATGCGATTCAAGATACAGCAGGCAATGATGCAGCAACACTTCCACCGACAGCGGTAGACAATGGTTCAGTTGTTCTTCCGCCACTTAATGCTGTAAATGATGAGTTTGCATTAAATCTAGGTCAAGAAGTTCGTGAAAACCGTACAGAAGTTGCGGGTTCAGATATCGCAGTTGTTGATCTCTTAGGGAATAATGCTACTGGTCTAGATTTCTCAATTCCACAAACGACAGGAAGTGCAGGTAAGGCAACGACTGGTAATATTTCGGTCACAGTTTCGCAACAAGACCTGATTTCGGTCGGTGAGGCTGTTCAGATTGTTATTTATCAGCAAACCGCCAATGGACCAGTGGAGGTTGCACGTGGTAGTAGCCAAGGTGGAATTGTCACAGTTGGTGGTATTGGAATCATTGGTGTCGTGAATAGTAACGACTCAATTAAACTTGATTTCACTAATTTACCTGAAGGTAATTATACAGTTGCAGTTAAAGCAGATGATAGTGCTCTAACGACGTTACTCAAAGATGTTGCTATTAGTGACCTTGGAGGCGAAGGAGAAATTCTGGGGGCTTCAAATGCAGCAGCTATCGGAGTAGCAATTAATGCAGTACTTGGCCCAGTATTGGGTGCTCCAATTCTCGCTTTAGTCAATACAATCTTAATCCCTGTTAATACAATCGGTTTACCACTTTCAAGTGTAGTGAACCAGTTACTAGATGTATTACCAATTGGAGTAATTGATTATATTGTTAATGCTGCGGTTGCTCCTTTATTATCAAACTTATTAACGATTTATGAAAAAACAAATATTAGCGTAACGGGAACTGAAGAAGTTTTTGCTAACTATGCATTAACAGGCAATGTTTTTGCTGATAATGGCAATGGACAAGATGTAGTCAGTGGTGGTTCGATCATTGAAATAGATGGTGCGTCTGTTACACCAGGTACTGTTACGATTCAAGGAGAGTATGGAAGCCTTGAAATTAATACTCTAACAGGAGCCTTTACCTATACGGTGACAGCCGGAGAAGCAGCTCTTGGAAAAACTGAAATATTTGATTATAAGCTGTCGAATGGAACAACATCTGACACAGCTCAAATCATTATTAATATTGCAGGAACGCCAGCAGACCCAGGTGAATTAACACCACCAGATCATGTTGATCAGGTTGTTGCTCATGATGACCTTGCAACTGTTAAAAATTATCATGAATCCGCGGGTGATGATGTTGGTGTACATGGTCGAGCTTCACAATTATTGGGTGTAAATTTACTCGGATTAAATATCTCTTTAGGTAATACAGTACCATTTAATTTTGAAGTTGAAGAAAACAGCACGTCAAGTATTCATGTCAATGTAAGCGGTAGTGTTGTAAGTGCTGCGATAGGCGGTCTTATTGGTGCTTTATTAGGTACGGCAGATAAGTTTTTCAATGCTGTACTTGAACGTCAATATGTGGATGAAAATGGTGTAATACAAAAAGAACACTTCATCGTGGAGGATGCTGTAAAGCTAACGCCACCTGGATTGTTGGGCATTATCTTTAATTATTCTGGTCAGATTAATTTAGATAATTTGCCACCAGGCGTTTATACCATCGCACTGCAAGAGAAACCAACGGATTCTGGTTTATTACAACAAATCTTGAATTTATTGGATTCGACAGCATCTGCACAGTTATTTGGTGGTGTTGAATTAACCATGCAAGACCAAACCAATAAATATTTAGGTTCAAGTACCATAGAAGGAAATGTAATTACAAGTGTGGATGGTGCAGATGAAGTAAATACAACAACATTTGTCACTAAAGTGGCCAATGAAGTGGGGGATCCTGCAGTCACATTATCAGGTGCAAACACGGTTGTGGTTGGTGCTTACGGAACACTTTATATTTCTCCAAACGGACATTATAAATATGTAAGTAATGGTAATCCTGCGGATATTGGTAAGGTAGATACATTTACCTATACGATCAGGGACTTTAATGGTAGTGAAGCCTCTGCGCATTTGAATATCCGTATCGATGGTGATAACTCTGGCGTGGTTTGGGATAATACAAATCCTCAAAATGATGTTTCTCTTCCAGCCCCAATCATTCTAGACAATGCAGAGCATGTCGCTATCGGTGCTGTAACGAATGTGGTGCAAACAGTAAGTGCAGCTAATCAAGGTACATTTAATGTTACAGCTGGTATATTTGGTTTAGGTGGTAGTGGTACTTATACTGCGACAACATTTGATATTGCGAATACTGATACTTCAAAAGTACAAATTAAAGTTAATGTGCCAGCACTTTCAATTTCTGTATTGCCAACCTTTGTTTTAACAATCAAGAATGCAAGTGGTGTAATCGTCGGTACAAAAACAGGTACACCTTTACTCAATGCACTTGGAAGTTCATTAACTGTAGATATTGATAATTTACCACCAGGTAAATATACAATCGAAGCATCTGCATCAGGTAATACAGGTCTTGGATTTACTGCTACAGTGAGCTTAGCGCAAGATATTACTCACTATAATGAAATTGGCCCAGTAACCGCAGCTCCAATTATTGGCAACATGTTGACAGATGATACTTATAATCCATCTTATGCAAAATTCAGTATTGATACGGGGAGTGGCCACTTTGTTGAAGTGGGATATAACGGCGTAACTGTACAAGGTGAATATGGCAGTCTGTTTGTTAAAAGTGATGGAAGCTATGTGTATACACCGAGTGCAGGCGTAATTGGTCGTCAAGAAGTATTCGATTACAAACTCTCTGTTTTTGGTCAAGATCATATAGCATCTCTTACAGTAACTGTTGATGCAATAACGACTGGTGATGCTCTACGTAATACACTGATTAGTGGTGAACTGAATGATACCTTTACAGGTCATGCTGGTTCAGATGTACTTGTATATCATGTATTGGAAAGTGCAAGTGCAAGTGGTGGAAATGGTGTTGATCATTGGACAGACTTCCATTCTGGAAATGTGAACACTGATACGAATGCAGACATCATTGATATTTCTGATTTACTGATTGGTTTTAACAGTGCAAATATCACAGCTGATTTAACAGCATCGGCAAACTATTTGAAAAACTATCTTGGTGTAAGAGTTGATGGTAATAATGTCACACTCACCCTAGATCGTGATGGTGCAGGAACTACGTACACTGGCAAAACTGATTTACTCCAATTGGATAATTTGGCGCAATCAGGTGCTGCATTTAACGGCAAAACTGAAGATGATATCTTGAAACTCTTGCTTCAAAATCATCAGCTTGTCCTGTAACTTAGTGAATGAATAGAAAAAAACCCTAAGTTCGCTTAGGGTTTTTTATTGTCCAATGTATTTTAAAAGCACGTTATAATGGCAATATATTGAGTTTGAATGTTTTATTTTCATTATGGTTTATACACTTGTATCCGAAACGATTTTTGAGGAAGATATTAAAAAGAGTCGATTTCAAGCCATTGCAGCGCCTGTTGAAAATGAACAGCAAGTTAAAATGTTTCTGGAAAAACATTTAGATCTAACAACAACACATCAATGTTGGGCATGGAAAATAGGTCATAATGTTCGTTTTAATGACGATGGTGAACCTTCAGGTACAGCAGGTCGCCCGATCCTTGCGACCATTGAGGGCAATGATTTAACCAATGCAATTGTATTGGTCAATCGTTGGTATGGTGGCATCAAGTTGGGCACAGGTGGTTTAGTTCGTGCCTATGGTGGTTGTGCAGGGCAATGTCTGCTTTTGGCTGAAAAAATAGAACTAATTGAAAAGAAGAAAATTTATTTTCAATGCCAATTTAGCGAATGGTCAATTTTTCAGTATGAATTGAATACTCAAGACATTGAATATACAGAACAATATACTACTGAGGGGGTTGAAGTTGAAGCATTATTACAAATACATCAAATTGATCCAATTAAGTTAAAAATTCAAGATGTAACGCGCGGGCGTGAGCAACTTAAATTGTTGGAAGACGTTGATGATTGAACAAGACCCATTATTGAAATATCGTGAACAACATAAGCATCGCTTAAATTATATGCCGTGGCTGTATTATTCACTTAAACCGAAAAATCGAGTTTGGGCTGAGCAGTGGCAGCAGCAGTATCAAGCGTATTTGATGGCAATGGAAACTGTTGAAATAGGTCAAAATTGTTTTATTTCACCATTGGCGCATATTTTTGCTGAGCCTGGTCGGAAAATTGTCATTGGGGATAATACTTTTATTGCGGCAGATTGTACCTTGCATGGACCGTTAGAGATTGGTAATGAAGTCGCGATCAATCATCATTGTATTTTAGATGGGGGCAAAGTCGGTATTAAATTGCATGATCAAGTCCGAATAGCTGCCTATTGTCATCTTTATGCTTTTGATCATGGGATGGATTTGAATATTCCGGTTTATCAACAAGCTGTGACTTCCAAAGGCATTGAAATTGGTCAGGACGTCTGGTTGGGCGCGCATGTTGGTGTGAAAGATGGTGTAAAAATTGCTTCACATGCGGTGATTGGAATGAATAGTATGGTCACTAAAAATGTAGCTGAACGAGAAATTGTGGCAGGGAACCCAGCGCGTTTTATTCGTTATCGTGAATGAACGCACAGTTTGTACAAATACATAATTAAATTATGGAATTAATTACATAAAGTTGTCCAAACTTATAAAAACTTATGCTAATTTAAAATAATATAGACCCAAAGCTGTAAAGCTAAAGCGAGGTTAAAATGAACAGAGTAGTGGCTTGTATTGACTCTTCTCCGTGCATCAATGCATTGGCAGAAGCAGCCGCATGGATTGCTCAAAAAACTGGTCGTGAACTGGTTTTATTGCAAGTATTGGATTATTACCCTGCAAGTTATCATTTAGGGGAAATTAGTGGGGTAATTGGCTTTGAAAGTAATGCGATGTTACTTAAAGAGCTGGCTGAACTTGAACAAAAGCAAAGTGAGTTAGCACTGGATTACAGTAACAATTTACTCAAGCATATTTCTGAAATGATTCAAGAAAAATACAATATCACACCAATTCAAATTCAAGCCAAAGGTGATTTTCTCGAACAAAGCTTCAATGAATTGACTGAAGATGATATCGCTGTCATCGGTCGAGTGGGTGAGCGTTCAGCTGAGAAGAATAAAATATTGGGCAGTAATGTTGAAAACTTTATTCGTGGAACCAAAAGTACCGTATTAACTGTTGGGCAAACATTTAAACCACCTACACGGTTTATTTTTGCTTATGAGCTTTCAGAAACATGTCAAAAAATGCTAAAACGTGTTGAAAAAAGTGATTTGCTTAAACTTTTACAATGCCATTTACTCTATGTCGGTGATCATCCTGAAATTCTCAATGAGCCTGCGCAACGTTTAAAAGATGCAGGTTTAGATGTGGTGGTAGAGTACCGTTATGGTGATGTTGCTGAAAATATTTTGGATTATCAAGATCAGCATCAAATTCAATTGATTGTTCTAGGTGCATTTAGTCATAGTAAAATTCATCAATTCTTTTTGGGTAGTGTAACGACCACTATTTTTAGAAACGCTGCAGTTCCATTGTTGGTCGCAAAATAAGTTTGATTTGAAGATAAAAGACAACGCGATTGAGCAATCGAGATTCAGTCAAATGACCGATCAAACAGAAGAGATGAAATGCCACAAATAATATGATTTGTGGCATTTTTTTTGATTAAAAAATTTGATAAAAATATTGCATTTTGAAATGCAAGCACTTTTTCATGAACCATGAATTTAACTGGTTGAAAATTAATCGACGATTAAAAGTGTTTTATTTTCATGTATTTATTAAAGCATTATTGAGTTATCCACAATTCTACAAACAAGTTCAGGGGATAACTCTAAGAGAATGATTGAAGCTACGATGGACTTATTAAAATTTTAGCTATAAAAAAAACTGCTATCTAAATAGCAGTTTTAAAAATTAAATCAGCATGCTTTATTTTACTATCGCAATAGCAAAACCATCATGTCCTTTGCTACCTACAGTTTGCAAAGCTGTACATGACAGAATTTTAGGATGGTTTTGCATGGCTTTATACATGTCACGGATCCCTTCAATACTTGGTTTCACATTGTCTGGGTCAAGAATGTCACCAGCACGAATCACGTTGTCCAAAACAATCACTGTACCTGAATGCGACAGGTTTAAGCTTAATTCTAAATATTCAGGATAGCTTTGTTTATCAGCATCGACAAAAATAAAGTCAAAAGGTTCTGTAGCTTCAGGCAACGCTTTTAAAATATCAGCTGCACGACCACACTTTAATTCAACGGTTTGTTTGAGCTTGGCCTGATCTATATTTTCTTGACCTAAAGCAGCATGCGTATCACGACCTTCAATCGTTAAAATATAGCCATCTTCAGGTAGCGCACGGGCTAACCACATGGTGCTATACGCTGCAAAAGTACCTAATTCTAAAACACGTTTGCACTTGTTCATTTGAATCAACATTTGCAATAACATGCCTTGATTTGCGGCAACAGCAAGGTGGTCTGGAAATCCTTTATCCTCAGTGTTTTTTAATGTTTGTATGAGGATTGGATCTTCAGGAATTAAATGTGATTCGATATAGGCATCGATGTCTGACCACATTTGTTGCATGTTATACCACCTAATTGGAGTCACTTCATTTATGTAATGTGCATTTTAATCTTTTAATCGAAGAGTGCAATTTTAATAGAAACTTTTGAGTTAAATTTAATCAACTGGAAAAAATATAAATATATAGAGCGATACATTCAGGTTTTATTGTTTTAAAGAAGCCTGATCAACTTCTATAAAACATGGTGATGAAACTGATTTATGCGGCGAATAATGGGCTAAATCCAATTTTCCTTAATAAACGGCGATACATACTTGAACTGCGATCAGCAGGGAAGTGCGCCTCAATGGATAAATCTAAAGGTAGATATTCTGGTTTTTGTGTCTCAACGATCAAACGGTCTTCTTCAAAGATTTTAAGGTTGTATTCGTAAGCATCTTCTATTGGTAAATCTTGATCATAGTTACGACAAATGGGGGCAAATAATCGAGTACTACGTGCTGTCATGGGCGAGGCAGCATTCATAATGACCTGTTTCGCTTGATTGGGGAAATGAATGGTTAATGTTGCGGTAAAAGGTAAATGAATTTCAAAATGGCGTAACCATTGAAAATCCGCTTGTCCTAATTGATCTAGACCAATTGGGTAACGACCCACACTACTGATATAATCAGCACTAAAACCATAGTCTGTTTCTTGTGTGGTGTAATCAGGCACTTCAGTATTTTCTGGATCACCAAAAGTTTCTGGATGTACCCATGCAAAATGAGCAACATCGATAAAGCCTTCCAATTGTCGACCAGCAAAGCATTTTAAATCGACTTGAGGACAAACCAGTTGTTGGTACGTGGTCTCATCCCAATGCGGCATGTTTGGAATATTGGCTATATCCTGTTTTTTTGCTAAAAGTGAACACCAGATTAATCCATAATGTTCAACAGCAGCATAGGTTTTTAGGTGGAAACGGTCCGAAATTTTATGATTCGGGTGTGCAGGTATACGATTACATTTTCCATTTTCACCAAAGCGTAAACCATGATAACGGCAAACGATACCTTGACCATCATTTGTTCCGATGCTTAAAGGAACACCGCGATGTGGGCAGGCATCTTTGGCAACAATGATTTCAGTATCTATTTTATAAATGACCAATGGCATATCCAGCAACATGGTTCCGAGTGGTTGCTCAGTAATATCTTTTGCTAATGCAATTGGATACCAATATTGGGCTAAGAGCTGCCAGTCATGTTCGGAGAAACTCATATGAACGGGGAGGTCTGGGTTAAAGTTGTTCAGTGTTTTGCTATTCATATTCAAATCTTTTAGGGAATGCTCATTTGAATATAAAACAATGCTGTGTTCTTTGAAATTTCAATTATTGTGTGGAATGATTAAGAAAAATAGAACACTTGATTGCATAGTAGGCATGCGCAGCGGCGATCATTTATATCTGCTTAGCTGTAATAATCTTTTAACATTTTTCCAAAATTTAATAAAAATGAGCTGACTACAATAAGTGCGATGGAGAAACTGCTGCAAAAGAAAATAATTTTTTGATAATTTAACCTGCAACTATTCATTAAAGGCAAATAGTAGACCTGATACATTGAACGTAAGGTTTGCATGGTTAATATAAATAAACTGATGAAGCTAAAACTAATGACAATATTTTGGATCAGATTGTATTGACTAATTTGTGCCAATAAAAAGTAAATAATCCAACAACTCATATAGATAATAAACGTGATCATGCTGGCTGAGGCTACCATTTTTAGAAAAGTTTCATGCCATTCTTTACGATTTAATCTGATCATTTAAATTGCTCTTTTTATTTATCTTAATGGTTTTTAGATGAGAAAATAAGGCTATCACGACATAGAGTGTCGCTTGAAATGGGTAAACCTCAATACAGCTTTTGTGACATACACATGAAATATTACAATTTGAATTGTAATATCCTCAAATTTAAAAAATAGAACACAGTTGATTACATATTGAATTTAAAAGATTTTTAATAAAATCAAATGTGAATTATCAAATATCATAAAAGCGTCATAAAGCTGTAACTTATTTGTCATATTTTAAAATCAAAATGCAGTTATCCGAAAAGTACGACACAACAAGAAGTGGTGTACTTCAAAATAGCAGTTTATTTAAGAGAGAAAAGAATGCGCATTAATCACATCGCACTTGCATTAGCAGTTTCAGGGGCAGCAGTAGCAGCAAACGCTCGTGATACCATCCAAATCGCTGGTTCTTCTACTGTACTTCCTTATGCGAGTATTGTTGCTGAAGAATTTGGTAATACTTTCCCTCAATTTAAAGCACCTGTAGTTGGCTCAGGCGGTAGTTCAGCTGGTCTTAAACAGTTCTGTTCAGGTGTAGGCGATAACACAATTGATATCGCAAATGCTTCACGTAAAATTAAAGATACTGAAATTGCAGCATGTAAAAAAGCTGGCGTAAATAAAATCCAAGAAATAAAAATCGGTTATGACGGTATCGTTTTTGCTTCAAATGCAAGCAAAGCAGCTTATAAATTACGTCCACAACATGTATTTGCAGCCCTAGCAGCTGAATTACCATCAAATGGTAAATTGGTACCAAACCCATATACACGTTGGAACCAAATTGATAAATCGCTTCCAAATGAGCCAATTACTTTAGTTGTTCCAGCTTCTAACCACGGTACACGTGAAGTGTTCCAAGAGAAAATGGTTGAAGCGGGTTGCGAAACTTACGATTACTTCAAAAAGTTAGACAAAGATGCACAGAAAAAAGCATGTTCTAACTTCCGTAAAGACGGTAAAGTAATTGAAATTGCTGGTGATTATACTGAAACTCTAGCACGTTTAAAAACATCTCCAAGTGCGGTAGGTGTATTTGGCTTAGGTTTCTATGACCAAAACAAAGATAAATTACGTGTTGCGACAGTGAACAACGTTGTTCCTTCTGAGCAAACTGTACTAAATGGTACTTACCCTGTATCTCGTCCTTTATACTTCTATGTTAAAGGTGAGCATTTACAGTCAATCAAAGGCTTAAAAGAATATACTGAATACTTCCTTAACAAGAAAGTATCTGGTAAAGGTTCTAAGCTAGACAAAGCTGGTTTGATTTCATTGTCTGACGCTGAACGTGCAAAAGTATTGGCTGGTTTTAAAGCTGGTAAATAATAAAACCGCAATAATGGAGCTGATGGTGGGTGACTACCATCGGCTTTCCTTGCTAAGTAGAGTTTTTTCAAATCATTAAAATTGAAAAAACGGTGGAGAATACATGAATCTGCTACTCATTGGCGTGTTATTGGCTTTAATCGCTATCGCATATCAAATCGGGCTACGAAAAAGCCGAAGCCTAGCAGGTAAGGGAAATAACACTGCAATTTTACATTCACGTCCTGGCTATTATGGCTCTTTGGTGGCGTTGTGGTGTGGAATCCCAGCTTTTTTAATTTTGATTGTTTGGAACTTGGTAGAACCAAGTGTTTTACAACATCTAATTTTAAAAAATGTTCCAGCAAATATTGCTTCATCGCTAGATACAGCTGGGGTAGATGTACTGGTAGATCGTATTAAAGCAATTGCCTCTGGCTTTGGTGTGACAGATACGCCAGCAGCTTATGAGGTTGCAGCTGCAGAACAACTCTCAAAATTTGAAAGAATTGGCTCGTTTGCAAAGTTTGCTGTGGTAACTTGTGCTGCGATCCTTGGATTGATTTGGGCAAGAAAAAGAATTAGTCAACAATTTCGTGCACGTAACGAAGTTGAAAAAACCATTAACGTTGTTTTGATCCTGTGTTCAGGTGTTGCGATTCTCACGACTGTGGGTATTGTGATGTCGATGTTCAGTGAGGCGATGCACTTTTTCCAGTTTGTAAGTCCAATCGACTTCTTCTTTGGTACAGAGTGGAATCCTGGCTTTAGTACTTCAGGTAATGCTGAAGGAAGTTATGGTTTATTACCATTACTGTGGGGAACACTCATGGTCAGTGGTATTGCGCTACTGGTTGCTGTTCCACTGGGTTTAATGATTGCAATTTATCTTGCTGAATATGCTTCTCCTCGATTCCGTTCATGGGCAAAGCCGACAATTGAAGTTTTAGCGGGTATTCCAACCATTGTTTATGGTGTTTTTGCCATGATGGTGATTGGCCCAATCTTCAAATCAATTGGTGATTCTATTGGTGTTGAAGTCAATGCGACCAGTGCATTAACAGCAGGTTTTGCAATGGGTATTATGATTATCCCATTCGTATCTTCTTTGTCAGATGACATTATAACTCAAGTGCCACGTGCCTTACGTGATGGTTCTTTAGGTTTAGGTGCGACCAAATCTGAAACCATTCGTCAAGTGGTTCTTCCAGCTGCCTTACCAGGTATTACGGGTGCATTCTTACTTGCAGTATCTCGTGCAGTCGGTGAAACCATGATTGTGGTACTTGCTGCTGGTAATAGTCCATTGTTACATATCAATCCACTTGAAGCTGTTTCAACTGTTACTGTAACGATTGTAAAACAATTAACAGGCGACACAGACTTTGCAAGTCCGCAGGCATTGGTTGCGTTTGCACTGGGTTTAACTTTATTTACCATTACATTGTGTTTAAACATTGTCGCACTTTATATTGTGCGTAAATATCGTGAGCAATACGAATGAGTACATCGAATACATCTCCTGTGGATCAAAATGTATTTGATCCTCAAGCTGCCGCTGAGTTGCGAGAAAAACGTAAAGCTAAAATCGCCAGCTCATTGTCAAAACGCCATCGTAAAGAAAAGACCTTCCGTTTTGCTGGTTTTTCAGCAGTGATTATTGGTTTGGCATTTGTTGCAATTTTATTTGGAAGTATCTTATACAAAGGGTTGCCAGCATTTTGGCAAGCAAGTATGACTGTACCTGTGTATTTTGATCCAAGTATGATTGATGCTGGACCAAAACCAACACAAAAAGTGGGCGAATCTCCTGCTGTATTTCAAGAGCGTTATGTCGACTGGCAAACTAAAATGGGTATGGTCGATTGGGATGCATTGATTGTAAATGCAATCATTGCAAAAGACCCTGCACTCGAAAGTCGTCGTGATGATCTTTCAAGTATTTACACCAGTTCAGAAGCATATCGTATCCGTGATATGGTTTTTAAAGACCCAGCATTGATTGGTAAAACGGTAGAACTTAATTTCCTTGCTGATGCCAATATTGATGTGTGGTTGGCTGGTCATATCGATCGTTCATTGCCTGATGAGCAGCAACAACTTAGTCCAGAAGTACGTAAACTTTCTGATGACTTGGCTGCGAAAGGGATTATTAACCGTACTTTTAACACGCAAATGTTCACCAACCCAGATTCACGCAGCTCACCAGCAACAGCAGGTTTGGCTGGTGCATTTATGGGTTCATTGTTCATGATGTTAATTGTGATCGCGATTTCTATTCCATTGGGTGTAGCAAGTGCGATTTATCTAGAAGAGTTTGCACCGAAAAACTTTATTACTGACATCATTGAAGTCAATATCAATAACCTTGCAGCAGTTCCATCGATTGTATTTGGTTTATTGGGTGCTGCCATCTTTATTGGTTGGATGCATTTACCTATATCCGCACCTTTGGTTGGTGGTTTGGTCTTAAGTTTAATGACTTTGCCTACAGTAATTATTACCACACGTGCTTCATTGAAAGCAGTACCACCATCAATTCGCCAAGCGGCGTTAGGTATTGGTGCTTCTCGTTTACAAACTGTATTCCACCATGTATTGCCTTTGGCTCTACCGGGGATTATGACAGGTGCGATTATTGGTATTGCTCATGCATTGGGTGAAACCGCACCATTACTATTAATTGGTATGAGCGCTTTCGTTGCAAATATTCCAGTATCTCCATTAGATCAATCTACGGCTTTACCTGTTCAAGTTTACTTATGGCAAGGTAATGAATTACGTAACTTCTTCGAAGGGCGTACGGCTGCAGCCATCATTGTGTTATTGGCACTTATGGTCGGATTAAACAGCTTTGCAATTTGGTTACGTAAGAAATTTGAAGTTCGCTGGTAAAAGAGGGCAGAATAGAGATGAATACTGTAGAAACTAAAAATTCCTTAAGACAGGATACAACCGTGAATTCTGAACAATCTCAATTTACATCGACTGATAGTAAGCAAAAGCAAGCAAGCACTTCTTTTGTCTCCCAGTTTGAGTCTTCGACACCGAAGAAAGAAAAAAATACAACTGTGAAACTTAGTGCTGAAGATGTGCATGTTTACTATGGTGACGCAGAAGCGATTAAGGGTATTGATCTTCAAGTTTATGAAAATGAAGTGATTGCATTTATTGGACCATCAGGTTGTGGTAAATCAACATTTCTACGTACCTTGAACCGTATGAATGATACGATTGATACTTGCCGTGTAACAGGTAAAGTGCGCTTAGACAACCAAGACATTTATGATCCAAATCTAGATGTTGTGTTGCTTCGTGCTCAAGTTGGAATGGTATTTCAAAAACCAAACCCGTTCCCTAAATCAATTTTTGATAATGTTGCTTATGGGCCTAAACTGCATGGTTTGGCCAAAGATAAGTATGATTTAGAAGAGATTGTTGAAAATAGCTTGCGTAAAGCAGGTTTGTGGGATGAAGTTAAAGATCGTTTAAGTCAGCCAGGTACAGGTCTTTCAGGTGGTCAGCAACAACGTTTGTGTATTGCACGTACGATTGCGGTAAGCCCTGAAGTGATTTTAATGGATGAACCATGTTCTGCACTCGATCCAATTGCAACAGCAAAAGTTGAGGAGTTAATCTCTGAGCTTTCTACGCAATATACAATCGCAATTGTAACCCACTCCATGCAACAAGCAGCGCGTGTTTCTGATCGTACAGCATACTTCCATTTAGGTGACTTAATCGAAGTGAACTCTACAGAGAAAGTCTTTACTCAACCAGATCACCAATTGACTGAAGCTTATATTACCGGCCGTTTCGGTTAAGTAGAATATTAATCAAGATAAGTTTAGATGTGAAATTAAAGGGCCGAAAGGCTCTTTTTTTATAGATAAAGTATATAAGCATCTGATGCAATGAATCAAATTGATGAGAATGGTGGATCAAAAACTATTAAAAACTTAAGCTTTAAAATAATGAATGGATCGTCTAAATCTTTTCTTTGATGAGTACTGAAATAGGGGGAATACGGTTTTCGTTAAGTCTTTTGAATGAAGTATTTTTGTTTAAGTTGTTTGAATAAAACCAATCTATTGAGAATGGGTAAATTAGACAAATGCTTTTTTAAGAAATACATCATTTTAAGCTTTATGTATTAAACCTATTTTTCGGTTAGTACCTCATTTTATATGCGAATAGCAGTTGATTGTTAGTTGTAATTTTCTGATCTACTCATAGTTGCTTTATATAAAAAAGGAGCTCAAAAGCTCCTTCTTATTACAAATATTGCTTATCGGATGTTTTTAATCGATTGGATCTTCACGATGTTGTTCAACTGCTTTAGCATCATAGTGTGCTTTACTCGGATGAGCGAATGCAGCAGCCAGTTTGTCTTTGTCTAAAGCATTGTCCCAACGTGCCACAACAATCGTTGCACACGCATTACCGACTAAATTGGTCAGTGCACGGCATTCAGACATAAAGCGGTCAATACCTAGAATTAAAGCCATACCTGCAACAGGAACTGCTGGAACAACAGACAATGTTGCAGCTAAGGTAATAAATCCAGCACCTGTAACACCAGCAGCGCCTTTAGAGCTCAGCATTGCAACGAGCAATAATAAGATTTGGTCTTGAATACTCAAATCGATATTACATGCTTGTGCAATAAAGAGCGCTGCCATCGTCATATAGATGTTGGTACCATCGAGGTTAAATGAATAACCGGTAGGAATAACCAAGCCAACTACGGATTTTTCGCAGCCTGCTTTTTCCATTTTACGCATCAATGATGGAAGTGCGGCTTCAGATGAACTGGTCCCTAAAACTAACCATAATTCATCTTTGATATAGCGAATCAGATCTGTAATTCTAAATCCATTATAACGTGCTACAGCACCCAAAATAACCAGAATAAAGAGTAAGGCCGTGATATAGAATGTCATAATTAAAAGTAAAAGATTTCCAATACTTTCAATACCATACTTACCAATTGTAAATGCCATTGCACCAAAAGCACCAATCGGAGCAAATTTCATCAGCATTCCAACTAAATGGAATACGGGTGCTGTAAGGTTATTTAAGAAGTCTACAATCGGTTGACCTTTTTCTCCTACCGCAGCCAAGGATAAACCAAATAATACGGCAACAAATAGAACTTGTAGAATGTCACCACTTGTTAATGGGCTAACGATGGTTGTTGGAAGAATATTCAGTAAGAAGTCAACAATCGAAGCATCATGTGCTTTTTCAGCGTACTCAACAACTTTCTCTGATTTTAATGATGTAGGGTCAATATTTAAACCTTGTCCTGGTTTAATAATATTGGCAACAATCATCCCGACGATTAATGCGAGTGTAGAGAATGTCAGGAAATAAAGCATTGCTTTACCCGTTACTCGTCCTACAGTTCCCATATGTTTCATGCCTGATATTCCAGTGACAACCGTCAAGAAAATAACAGGCGCAATAATCATTTTGACCAGTTTAATAAATGCATCACCTAATGGTTTTAAACTTGCACCAATATCTGGCCAAAAGTGTCCAAGAAGGATACCAAGTACAATGGCAAAAATAACCTGAACATAGAGGATTTGATAAAACTTTTGTTTTTTAGGGGGTAGGTGTTCATCGTGTGAGGAGATATCCATACTCAATCCTTATCCTTGATGTTGATAAAATTAAACATTTTTTAAAGAAATGACACGCAAATGTTCATAAATTTGAAAAATGTAATTATTCTTTTTAACGTGTTGATTTTAAATAGTTTAATCAAAATAACAAATATGTTATTTAGATAAAAAGAGCTGGTAAATAACCCAATATAAATTTTTAAAATGTGTGATATATGATTATTTGTATTTTCTGTTTGATATAAACATGTCTATGTTTTTTTATGTGAATTTGTCATAAGAAAAGCCAGCAAAAGTTCTACCAAGTGGCATTTGCGTTATTTTCAAGATAAAGTCGCTGAATATGCTGAAATCTGCAAAGCTTAACTTAGATGTAAAAACTATTAATAAAATCTTAATTTATTCAAAACGCTTATCTTTGCTCGAATTTTCATGCGTTTTTAAGTATAAAAAAAAGCTATATATTCTATAACTAAAATTTAGTTATTGTTGATTTTAAACGTATAGATAAACCTTTTGACCATGCATCAAGTTGAAGAGAATTGAGTTTTGTCGAATTTTTCAAAAAGTGTATTGAAATTTAACTGATCCGTCCGCATCTTATTAGAAAAGCATTTCCTTGAATATTCGAGATTATAAATTCTATGTTATTTCATTTACCCAAAGTACCCGCAGAAATTCGCATCAGCCATTTAAATGCTCGAATTAATGAGCAAAGAAAAAGAATTGCTCAGTCAACTGCATCGAAATTGGAATTGTTTCAACTGACTCAACAGTTTGTAAAAGAAGCACGTGTACGTAAAAAAAATAATCAAAAAATCTATGTCTTAGATTTTAAAGGAGATGTACAGGCTTCAGCTGTAGAAAACTTAAGAGAAGAAATTACATTAATTCTTGCGACAGCAAAAGCAGGGCGTGATCGTGTCATCGTACGTTTAGAAAGCCCGGGTGGTATGGTGCATGGTTATGGTCTTGCAGCTGCACAATTGGTTCGTTTACGCGATGCAGGCTTTAATCTGACGATTTGTGTGGATAAAGTGGCTGCGAGTGGCGGTTATATGATGGCGTGTATCGCAAGTGAAATCGTCTCTGCACCATTTGCTGTGGTTGGTTCGATTGGTGTTGTTGCGCAAGTCCCTAATTTTAATCGACTGTTAAAAGAACATCATGTTGATTTTGAGCTATATACTGCAGGTCAGTTTAAACGTACTGTGACGATGTTTGGTGAAAACACCCCAGAAGGTAAAGCAAAATTTGAAGAAGAGTTACAACAAACGCATCAATTATTTAAGCATTTTGTTGAAAAATATCGCCCGCAACTCAATGTCGAAAAAGTTGCAACAGGTGAACACTGGTATGGTGAAGATGCGCGCAATTTAAATTTAGTGGATAAATTGCAAACTTCAGATGAATATTTGCTGAGCTTATTGCCACAACATGACGTATATGTGATTCAAACACGTCGTAAGCCAACACTTGGCGAGAAGTTAGGTTTACAAGCTGCACAAATGGCAGATGCCTTAATTCCATCCGTTGTGAATAAATTGATGAGTGAGATCACCAAGCTAAATTCCTCTTTACCGATGTTTAAAGACGATAAATTCTAAGTTTTGATTATTCATTGACAACCTAAGGAGTAATTGGGGAAAGCTGATTACTCTTTTTTTATGGAAAAGTCTTTTCTTTATTCGCAAAAATGCTCAGAAAAAATGACCTCATGTGGTCATGACAAGTCTGCAAAAAATGATTAGCATGCTAGGGATCATAAAATCAAAAACTCAGATTGAAAGGAATACAAGACATGTTGGCATATGATGCAGATTTAGAACTTTTTCGTGATAACTTTAAACGTTTTATGAGTGAACACGTTGCTCCATTTTATGAGCAATGGGAAAAAGAAGGTTTAATGCCACGTTCAGTATGGTCATTATTGGGTGAAAATGGCTATCTTTGTGTAGATGTACCTGAAGCGTATGGTGGTTATGGCGTTCCAACTGAATATTCATTGATGTTGGTTGAAGAGTCTGCACGTGCAGGCTATGGCGCATTGTCTACCGCGATTTCATGTCATTCAGAAATTGCAGCCCCTTATATTTTGCATATTGCCAACGAAGAACAAAAACAATACTGGTTACCGAAAATGGTGTCAGGTGAAGTGGTGGGCGCAATTGGAATGACGGAACCGGGTGCAGGTTCAGACCTACAAGGGATGCGCAGTAGTGCGATTTTAAATGGTGACCATTATGTTTTGAATGGTTCTAAAACGTTTATTTCAAATGGTCAACATGCAGATTTAGTGGTATTGGCAGCAAAAACTGATCCTCAAGCACGTGCAAAAGGGGTGTCACTTTTATTGGTTGATACACATCTAGATGGTTTTAAAAAGGGCACCAACCTCGATAAAATTGGTTTGCATTCTCAAGATACCTCAGAACTGTTCTTTGATAATGTTAAAGTTCCAGCAAATCAATTGTTAGGTAGTGCAGGACAAGGTTTTGCCTATTTGATGCAAGAGTTACCTCGTGAACGTACTGCAATTGCAGCAACGGCACTTGGTGCAATTCGTGGTGCAATCGATATCACTACTCAGTATGTACAGGAACGTCAAGCGTTTGGTCAGAAAATTGGCAGCTTCCAAAATACTCGTTTTGTTTTGGCTCAAGCAAAAATTGATGAGTTGGCAACAGCAGCATTCTATAACCAAAATCTAGCTTTGTATAAACAAAGTAAATTGGATGTTGAAACAGCAGCAGCTTTAAAAAGTTTTAGTACGGATATGCAGATGAAAATCATCGACAGCTTGCTACAACTGTTTGGTGGTTATGGCTATATGACGGAATATCCAATTTCTCGTTTCTTTGTAGATGCACGTATTCAGCGTATTTATGGTGGTACAAATGAAATCATGAAAGAAATCGTGGCGCGTGGCATCATTGGTCGATAGTGCAGATGTAACAATAATATAAATATAAGCTGTTCGTGTTTTTTATGAAACATGAACAGTTTTTTTATTTTGATGGGAATATATTGAGAAAAATCAAATAAATAAATTGAAAAAAAACAAACATTAAAAAGTAGAGATAGAGCAAACAACAATTGATCAAATACGTAGGTGTAGGTCTTGTTTGCTTGATTGGATTTGTACAATAATAAGTCAGTGGTAATGTGCTCATGCCTTATCTAAAAAATAGAATTGGCGAATGAAATAGATATAACAACGATAAGCTGTTTAAACTTTTGAGTGAAATTAAAATGATGGATCATGAAGTTTCTTTTCAAATTGAATCAACAGTCCAGCACTATTTAGGTGTTGGTGGATGGCATTATGCTCTTATTTCCAAATTACAATCTGAAGAAATAAAAAAATACATTCATCAGAAACGAAGCTGGGGTGCTGTACCTATTACTGTCACACTGGGTAAAAGTATCTGGAAAACATCTATATTTCCTGACAAGCAATCAGAGGGCTATTTACTGCCACTTAAAGCAGAGATTCGCAAAAAAGAGAAGATATATTCAGGAGATCATATTTCTTTTTCAATTCTGTTATAAGTTTTAATGGTCAAGCTTTGAGTAGGTATATTTGACCACTAGTGAGGCTGTATTGAATAAGTCAACTCATATCGCTGTAAAGCCCTTACAACGTGATTTTAGCTTAAACGTTTAGACCCATTGGTACAGGCAATGATGCGTGAATTAATGATTTCGCTTTTTGGATGAGCTTTTAAATTTTTATATTAAGCTTCAGTCGTAAATCCTTTTTAAAGCATAGATTAACATAAAAGCTCCGTCATCCTAGCCTTTTCCCAAATGGGGAATGGGCTTTCAATACCCATATGATTCATGCAATATGATTATTTTGACTTATAAAAGAGATACAAAATCTCATAAATAAGGTTAAAACTAATAAACTAAGCACTTAATACATTTAAACATTCATTGATAAAGATAGGTAACTCAAAAGTTGAACGTGAAGAAATATATAAATTGTTGTCGTTTACCACTTCGCGATCAAAAACCACAGCGCCAGCGTCTTTAAGTTCTTTGAGGATATCTTCAATTGAGGTTAAGCGCCGTCCAATGGCAATTTGTGCATCGATAAGCAAATGGCTACTGTAACAACATAAAAAAATAGGTTTTTGCGCATTGGCAAAATTACGTAAAAAATCAATAAATCGTTCATCTTCTTTAAGATGATAAGGGGAATATCCACCCGGAATCATCAGCGCATCAAAATCCCGAACAGAGATTTCATCAATGCCTAAATCTATACTGACCGAAGATTTTCTTTGTTTGCTATACACAATATTCCCAGCAGACTTTTCAATATTGCGCACAGAATGGCTTGCAGCTCGAAAAGCTTCAACGGGATGATGATATTCCGCATCTTCGAAATCATGGGTAATGAGAACAGCGATTTTTTTATTCATATTCTATGACTCGAAATGCGCTTATGCTTTTTATCATAGAGCGCAATGCTTAAAATTCTATAGCTGCTTTGTAATTCATTTTGTAGTCAGAAAAGTTATAAAGTGATGACATTTTATTCAATATATAAGTTGAAAGTGAAACATTGAAAAATGCACTATTGCCCAACAAATTAAACTGAACTATTGTTATACTATCAGTGGTCTAAAACATAGACTTCTCGTAATTCTCGACTTTAAAGGGCGACATAACAATGATCAACGATGATCAAAAAACGACTTCTCTAGATCTTGCTCAAATCCGTGAAGATATTGACTCTGTAGATCAGCAAATCCAACAACTTATCAATCGCCGTGCAAAACTGGCGGAATCAGTTGCTAAAGCAAAATTTGCAGCAGAAGAGAATCCGTTATTTTATCGTCCTGAACGTGAAGCACAGGTTTTACGTCAAGTTATGGAGCGCAATGAAGGGCCATTGTCAGATCAAACTATGGCACGTTTATTCCGTGAAATTATGTCTGCATGTTTGGCACTTGAAGCACCACAAAGTATTGCATTTTTAGGTCCAGTCGGCACTTATACTCATTCTGCTGTATTAAAACATTTTGGTCAGGATGCTGTGGTTCGTCCACTACCAACGATCGATGAAGTGTTCCGTGAGGTTGAAGCGGGCAGTGCACATTATGGTTTAGTTCCAGTTGAGAACTCATCTGAAGGTGTGGTCAACCATACTTTAGACTGTTTTAAAGCATCGCATTTAAATGTGATTGGTGAAGTTGAATTGCGTATTCATCACCAATTCCTGATTTCTTCAAATACTCGTAAAGACAGTATTAAACAAATTTATGCACATCAACAAACACTTGCGCAATGTCGTAAGTGGCTGGATGCACATTATCCGGGTGTAGAACGTGTAGCTTTAAGCTCAAATGCAGAGGCTGCACGCCGTATTCGCAATGAATGGCATTCAGCAGCAATTGCATCTGATGTGGCTGCAAGTATCTACGACTTAGAAGTTCTCCACGGCAATATTGAAGATAACCCTGAAAATACGACACGATTCTTGGTCATTGGTCGTGAAAAAGTACCACAAAGTGGCAATGATAAAACCTCATTACTGATTTCAGCACATGACCGTGCAGGGGCTTTATTGGAAATTCTTGCACCATTTGCAAAACACAACATTAGTTTGACCAGTATTGAAACCCGTCCAGCATTACCTGAAAAATGGGCGTATGTATTCTTCATTGATCTTGAAGGTCATGTGGAACAGGACAATGTTAAAGCGGCGATTGAAGATATTCGCCCACTGGTTAAAGAAGTACGTGTATTGGGTTCATATCCGATTGCTGTGCTTTGATGTCGTTGTGAAATAGGTGGTTCAAAATCGTTATGTCACAACCTTTATTTAAAAAAGTTGCTTTTATTGGACTTGGACTGATTGGTTCAAGTCTAGCCCGTGTGATTGCAGCCGAACATCTTGCTGAAAATGTTGTTGCGTCAACCCGCTCAAAAAAAACGCTGGAAGATGCAAAAGCTTTAGGAATTATTTCTGCGGGTTTTAGTGATCCTGTAGAAGCTGTAAAAGATGCAGATTTAATCGTTCTGGCTTTACCCGTTCGCGCGACACAGAAAGTGCTTGAAACGATTCAAGCTTATGTTTCTGAAAATGCCATTATTACTGATGTCGGAAGTACCAAAGGGAATGTGGTGGCTGCAGCACATGCTGTATATGGTGAAAATCTTCCTGTAGGTTTTGTACCTGGTCATCCAATTGCTGGTGCAGAACATACTGGTGTTCATGCAGGTAAAGTTGACTTGTTTGTGAATCATAAAGTGATTCTAACGCCGTTGCCGAGCAGTGCTGATTGGGCAGTTGAAAAACTGATTCAGCTTTGGCAGGCTGCAAAAGCTGAAGTCATTTGTATGGATGTGGACAAACATGATGAAGTGTTGGCACATACCAGTCATTTACCGCATCTGATGGCATTTAATCTGGTCGAACAGCTTGCAAATCGTGAAGATAACTTAGATATTTTCCGTTATGCCGCTGGAGGTTTTCGTGACTTTTCACGTATTGCTGCCAGTGATCCGCAGATGTGGCATGATATATTTTTTGCCAATAAAACAGCCATATTGAAAGCAGTTGATGGTTTTGAAACGCAACTTGCGACATTACGTCAACTGATTGAAGATGAGAATTCACAAGCCCTGATGGGATTGCTAGGACATGCACAAGCGGCACGACAGCATTTCAATCATATGCTCGCCAATAAACCTTTGATGGAGAAAAATAAGGTGACACAACAATTTACCATTTTGCCAGGTGAGAAGACATTTAAAGGTAAATTTACCGTGCCGGGTGACAAGTCAGTGTCACATCGTTCCATCATGTTTGGTGCAATCGCTGAAGGTACAACCCACGTTACAGGTTTCCTTGAAGGTGAAGATGCTTTAGCAACACTTCAAGCATTTCGCGATATGGGTGTCAGTATTGAAGGCCCTAAAAATGGTGAAGTGACCATTCATGGTGTGGGTATTCATGGTTTAAAAGCGCCCAAAACGGCACTGTACATGGGTAATTCTGGTACGTCGATGCGTTTGCTTTCAGGCATGCTTTCAGCACAACAGTTTGACTCTGTGATGACGGGTGATGCGTCTTTGTCTAAGCGTCCAATGGAGCGTATTGCAAAACCTTTACGTGAAATGGGTGCGCAAATTCAAACCACGGGTGAACGTGGTACTCCGCCTGTTTCTATTACTGGCGCTCAAGCACTTAAAGGTATTCATTACGATTTGCCAATGGCATCTGCGCAAGTCAAATCTGGAATTTTATTGGCAGGTTTATGGGCAGAGGGTGAAACATCTGTGACTGAACCTGAACCAACCCGTGACCATACTGAGCGTATGTTACGTGCTTTTGGTTATGCTGTAAAAACGGAAGGTAATCGTATTTCATTACACGGTGGTGGCAAGTTAGTTGGGACAGAGATTCAAGTGCCTTCTGATATTTCTTCTGCTGCATTCTTTATGGTGGGTGCTGCCATTACTGAAGGTTCAGATATTACCCTTGAAGCTGTTGGGATTAATCCAACTCGTACAGGCGTAATCGAAATCCTGAAGCAAATGGGTGCAGACTTAACTGTTGAAAATGAAAGAATTGCAGGCGGTGAGCCGATTGCTGATATACGTATCCGTGGTACCCGTACATTGAAAGGCATTCATATGCCTGAAGATCAAGTACCGTTGGCAATTGATGAGTTTCCATCTTTGTTTATTGCTGCGGCATGTGCTGAAGGGAAAACGGTGTTGACAGGTGCTGCTGAATTACGGGTTAAAGAGTCTGATCGTATCCAAGTGATGGCAGATGGTTTAAAAACCATGGGGATTGATTGTACGCCAACTGATGATGGCATCATCATTGAAGGAAAAGGTAAATCGGGCGACTGGTCTGCAATTTTCTCTGGCGGTGAAATTGAATCGCACCATGACCACCGTATTGCAATGAGTTTTTCGATGGCGGGTTTACGGAACTCAGGCGAGATAAAGATTATCGGTACTGAAACTGTAGCAACAAGTTTCCCAACATTTACTGAACTCACTAATCAGGCGGGGCTTCAGATTCAAGTCACCGAATAAATCAGTCCTTGTCTAATATTTGTATAATTAATTAAAAACAGCCAAGCAAATGCTTGGCTGTTTTGTTTATATTGCTTATTCTAAAACCATACAACTATAAAGCCTTTTGGATGAAGCAATGAGAACATTACAATTTACAGCAAACTGTGAGAATCATATTAACAGTCACAACCATGGTGAAAATGTATGTTATGTCACTCAGGAATACGTGACGACCTTGTTGTTAAAACAACTGTCTCAATATGGCTTTAAAGCGGAAACAACACACTCCGATGAAGACCTTGCTGTCAGCGTAGAAAATCATCCAATTGGTTTGGGGGTTAATTGTCATTTAAATGATCAAGGATTATTAACTTGTGAAATTTCAGCCCATGCTGATGAAGAGCAAGCATGGTTTAAGAAGATTGCAACCCAGAGCATGATTAAGCAATTGGCAAATGCTGTAGAAAATACATTAAAAGAAGATGATGCGTTTAGTGGATTTGAATGGAAAGTATAAGCAGGGCTAGAGAAGATACTTATGCAATTACAAACATTTATCGATAAATTTTCAGTAGATCAGGCGGGAAACACAGTAAGCCCTGAAACTGTAAAAAAATATCAAGCGTATTTACCTGAAGCGCTCTTAGAGCTTTGGCAAAATCATGGTTTTGGCTTTTATGGTAACGGTTTGCTACAGATCATTAACCCTGAGCTTTATCAAGATGTGCTTTGGTCATGGTTAATGAAAGATCAACCTGATATGACTCGGTTACCCATTGCTATTTCAGCGTTTGGTTTAGTGTTTTATTATCGTTTATTAAGCGATGATGGCGATGAGGATGTATCCTTTATCGACCCGCACAACTCGGATATTGGGGTAACAGCTTGGTCATTAACAGATTTTTTTAATGACTGGATTTGTGATGGTGAGATCATTGAGCAATTTTTAGAAAAATCAGCTTTAGCAAAGGCACAAACTCAATATGGTAAATTAACTGATAATCAAATGTATTGTTATCTTCCTGCACTGAGATTGGGTGGGCGTGCCAGTGATCTCAATTTAGATAAGGGTGATGCAGCCACACATTTAGATTTTTTATATCAACTTGCTGTGAATAACTGATTTAAAAATCATTCAAAATAGAGGTTTAGAAATGACAGTTTGCTTGAGATAAAACTGTCATTTCTATTATGAATTAAATTATGCTATTACTCGACACGTAACCATGTTTGGCTACGACCTACTGCTGAAATACCGAAATATCCACGAAGAAATAGTTTCTTGCCATTTGGGCTGACTTTACCTTTTAAGCGATAGATTTTACCTGAAACTGGGTCAATAATTTTCCCATCAGTATAACTCACATGATCATCTGTCTTTAGCCCAGAGATTACCTGTAAGCCAATAATTGGCTTGTTGGTATAAGGTGCAGGGCAATTGGTGCAAAATTCTTTTGGGGTGTAGCCTGGGCGTGGTGTTGCTTTTAATGCTGTACCCGCATAGGTACCGTTACTTTGTTTTTCAATTTTAACCAGTCCCTTTGCTTCACCAGTTTTGTCATCGATATAACGCCAAGTTCCCACGATATCTTCTGCAAAAGCTGTCGATGTTAAAAATGCGATACATGCTGTCCCCAATAAAACTCTCATCATTTCCCTTATTCCTTAAGTGGGTATTTTCTACTTTAAAATCATACTTATTTAAGGCATTGATTATATAATGAATAGTTGGGTCATTTATTTACATAATGTGCCAATAAATATGAAATTTAAAATGAATTGGCACATAAAGATAAGCAATTGATGAGCTTGTAAACTGGATTTAGCATAGCTGAAGCTTATGTGATGACACTCACCTTAAAAATATCATTGATTGCTTCAAAGTGAATTTCACAATCTAAGAATTTTTGAATCATTTCAGCTTGTGTCGTAGTGTGTTCACTGACAACTTGAGCAGTAAATGCACCGCCTTTACCTAAAGCTAAAGGCAATAAAAGTTGGTCTGCTAGATATTCGTCAGCCACAGCATCACAAGCTAAAAAGGATTTAACTTCTTTGGCTAAATCATGCGCTACTTTTTCTGCACTTTTCTTCATTTCACCTAACGCAGAAAATACTTGTTGGTGGTGTTGGTAATTTAACACCACAAAAGCCGTATTCCCTTGACTAATCCCTTGAAAATTTAGTCTATTACGTTGGCTTAAGCTCAATTTGTTATGCAATACTTCCAGTTCACGATCCGCAATATTCTGTTGAATATTTAAAGCAGCGGCATAGCCATGTATTTCCAGTAATTTGCCTTTATCTAATACTGAATATTCAAGCTTATCTATCCACGGATAAGTTGTAATATTGATTTGACCCGCACCAATTGGAAAGAAACCAGCACGTTCGCATTCAAAGTCGATTTTTATTCCAAGTTTATGAAGAGCTGGTAGAAAGCAAGACTCTATGAAATCTGCAGTCGGTGCCATTGGATTATGTGTTCCGCCGTGGATACTGATGTGACTGATTTCATTTTGCATCATCAGTGCAGGCAGTAGTGTTTGTAAAACCAATATTGTGCTACCCGCTGAACCAATATGAAAATCATATTTACCCGCCTGAACTTGTTGGGGTTGGAAATATAATTTTTGTGAATGTAGTTCAGCGCCTTCCACAATGGCATTACTGATGCGTTGTGATGCTTGTACACAGACTAAATGCTGTCGCATTAAGCCCGGCTTTTTACGCCCTGCACGAATATTCACAAGCTCAAATGGAATACCCGTTAACATAGACAATGAAAGGGCAGTTCTTAAAATTTGCCCTCCACCTTCGCCTTGTGAGCCATCAATTTGGATAGTTTTATTTTTTACTAATGTGTTCATTTTGTTTTTCATCATTTCTTTCTAAATCATTCGGTTTTCGAACATGTTTTAAAAACCGTAATTCACTTACAGTATATTGTTGATAATTATCTTGTGCCTCTGCTAATGAGATTGCATTTGCACCACTTTTTGAATTTGGATGAATATTTTGTACAGGATCATCTTCCCAAAAACAAACTGGACAAATCTCAAAGTCAAAATTACCTGAAGGTTGATCTCTAGTGTAATGATGACAACAAGAACAAGGGTAATTCATTAAAAATTCCTAAAAGGGGTGAACATACTGTCAGTGCATGGTGATGCTTAGTGCATTTTAACTTTGCTTTCACAAAGGTTTGCCTTGTACGTAGTGATGGGTTGATTTGTGCTTAAAGTTTTAAGCTAACCCGCTCGCTCATCAAGCCACTACACCTTATTTTCAATCCTGTGTTGTGGAGGTGGGGGATCTTGCACTCGCCCAGTATGTTCGGGTTTTCTCAAATGACGAATCACTTGAGATAAGGTGAAATATATTGTCAGTACGTGGTAATGCAGTGTGAATAGTTACTCTGATTCACAAAGGTTTAAGTGATGAAAGGTGATGGATTTGATTGGTGCGTTTCCGCTCTAAATCCGCTTCGCTGTCATTACCCAAAAATGATGCTGACTTTTATTTCAATCTATACAGCCTTAGATCTTGTACTCGCCCAATATATTTCGAGGTC
The DNA here is from genome assembly GCF_051059255.1 of Acinetobacter sp. CE-15. Classification (NCBI taxonomy): domain Bacteria; kingdom Pseudomonadati; phylum Pseudomonadota; class Gammaproteobacteria; order Moraxellales; family Moraxellaceae; genus Acinetobacter; species Acinetobacter sp. CE-15. The sequence continues at coordinate 1,808,471 of NZ_CP192737.1, forward strand.
TGATAGGGTAGGCCCTATCAAAGCTTTTAAATGATGGCTTTAAACGTCAAGTAAATCAACTTGCCAATTGGTGGCTTGTATCAATACATTCAAGTCGCGTAATTTGGCACTGATATCATCGGATTGTTTTTGCAATGATGATACTGGAATGACCTTATGCCATTTTATTTCACGTGTACTATAGCGGTCAGGCTCACGTTGTGTGTTGCTGATGGCAGACGTTAAAATTTTATGGCGCTCGACAAGCTCATCACGTTGAGTAAGTAAAGCCAATAATGAACGACCATCTGTTAATTTTGCCAAAGCATTGGTTTGATGAATGGCATAAACAAGTTTTTGGGATTCTTGAGTTAATGCAAATACTTGCTTTAATAACTCGTTTGGATCCTCGGATGGCTCATCACCATCTTGTACCAATACGTTCGCATTGATACGTTGTTTTAATGAGGCGAGTTTCTTTTGTTGATCGCTTCGTAATAAAAGTGCTTCTGCAAGTTTCATTGTTAATAGACCTCAATATTTTTATGAAGATGAATTTTGTTTTGTAAATCATCTAAAGTTATATGAATATCAGTTTTTGGATTAAATATACACCAACCAAAATTATCAGATTGAGCTAAATAAAATTTAGAATGTTTATTGAAAATAGGTTCTAAAGCAATATCAATGTTATGAGTAATAACTTTTTCAATATATTCTCCGATATCATCAAAAGCCCTTTGAATATCGAGTAATTTGTTTGAAGAATAAGAGCTATCTCCTGAGCTTGTAATGCCTTCACCAAGAAACATTGACATTAAACATTTTCTATTTTTTAAAACTACTGGAACATTAATGTTTGCCTTTCTAAGGATTATCCTATCTTTATCAGTAACTTTCTGAGATAAGCCGATAGCATTTTTTATCCAAAGTGGGTCAGTAATATGTGACCAGTTTGAATCCAGAATTTCTAATAAATCTGTATCTGCAAAAGAGTCATGATTTTTAATATCCAAGAGATAAGCTGAATTTTGATTAAAAAAAACATATAAAAGTTCTCCACTTCTTTTCTTAGTGATATTGAAATCATAGAAATGTAAATGATGAATACCCCAGTCGTAGAGGAGAAAATCATGTCGTGAAACGTGATTAATATTCCTACTTAGATAGCCAGTAACATCTTTTCCATTTTTTAACGACTCTATTAAATTTTCAAAAGCTGATTTCAAATGAGTTGGACATTGCAACTCATTTGAAATATAGACTTTTCTAGGAGTCGATGAGATTAATTTTTTTTGCCAATTAAAATAAGCTAAGGCAATATCTGTTGGTGTCTTTTTTTGAGCATTAAGTTTTAAACCATACTTATTTAACTCTAAATTGAGAAAATTTGTATAGTCTTGGAATAGTTTTTTTGAAATTGCATTTTCCATATTTTTTATCCCTTTACACAAACAACCTGACTTAAGGTATAAACCACTTCCACCAAATCGCTTTGCGCTTTCATCACATCTTCAATAGGTTTATAGGCAGATGGAATCTCATCAATCACGGCTGCATCTTTACGGCATTCTACACCTTTGGTTTGTTCAATCTGATCTTCCACAGTAAACAACTTTTTCGCTGCAGTACGGCTATGTACACGACCAGCCCCATGCGAACATGAACAGAAAGACTCCTGATTTCCCTTACCTTTGACAATAAAAGACTTGGCACCCATTGAACCCGGAATAATTCCATACTCACCCAAACGGGCACGTACAGCACCTTTACGTGTTACCAGTACTTCCTGACCAAAGTGTTCTTCTTTATCCACATAATTATGGTGGCAGTTTACAGCCTCTACTTTGGCATTAAATGGTTTGTTGATGATGATTCGTAAAGCTTGAACCGCAGCTTCCATCATTAACTCACGGTTTTTCATGGCAAATCGTTGTGCCCAACCCACTGCAAACCAATAATCATCAAAGTGTTCAGTCCCTTCCACTAAATAAGCTAAATCTTTATCAGGCAGGTTAATAAAATGCTTTTGCATATCTTTACGTGCAAGCTCAATAAAGTGATTACCAATCGCATTTCCAACACCACGAGAACCTGAGTGCAACATAATCCATACTTGTTGATGCTCATCTAAGCAGACTTCAACAAAATGGTTTCCTGTTCCCAAAGTACCCAACTGTTTATGGTTGTTGGTATTTTTCAAACGGGGATGCTTAGCGCAAATATATTCAAAATCAGTCACCAACTCAGCCCAAGCCTGATCAACACGTGCAGTAGGTGTCTCCCATGAACCTCGGTCACGACGACCACGACCTTTGGTCATACCATGTGGAATTAAACGTTCAAGTTCGGTACGCAGTGCGTATAAGTTATCTGGTAAATCTGATGCGCTTAGCGAAGTACGTGCGGCCATCATTCCACAGCCAATATCTACACCGACCGCAGCAGGGATGATTGCGCCTTTGGTTGGAATTACACTCCCAATCGTTGCTCCGATTCCGACATGTACATCTGGCATCACTGCCATCCATTTATAAATAAATGGCATTTGTGCTGTCTTTAATAATTGGTCTTTCGATTTCTCATCGACAGGGACACCTTTGGTCCACATTTTTATAGGAACACCTTTAGCATCCTGAATTACGTTATAAGTACGTTCCTGTGCTAAGGAAGTTTGTTTTTCGATTTTTTCTGCGACTAACATAGACATTGCTTTGATCCTTTTCAAAACCTGCCTGCCAAGCGGTTGCAGGCAGGTGATATTTATATACATCTCATGATGTATGCTCTATATATTGCAGAGAGTGTGCCAAGTTTTATGGGTTTGAGATTTTTATTTGTAAGTTATTGAATAATATTATTTTATAGTGGTGGTAAAGTGTTGGGGTGTATATTTAACAAAAGGTTTTATATTTAATTTATATCTGTAAATATATTTAAATATATATTTTTATATCCTCTTAGAAGTATGCTTATTGCATTTTTTTCGCCACTAATGATTATATAATAATTTATTTCACTATCTGGAAGATGAAGTTTTAGAAAGTACATAGCGTTGCTGGGAAACTGATATCCATAACATTGTGCTATATAGTCGAGTATACGGAATGTGAGGAAGCTCTTTTTATCGTCTAATTTTTGTGTCGGTAAAATGGTATTACACAATAAAAAATTAGGAAATATATGACTTTCTAATTGCCTAAGTGAAATTTGTTCTGTGATTAACTTATATTTTTTAAAATGTGGATAGTTTTTAAAAAAATTGTTTTTTACATCTAAATCATCATCATATCGAATATAGTCAGCAGTGATTAAAAATTCTCTGATTTGCCCATCTGCTTCAGAAATACCTTCTAAATAGCCTGCGAGATGACGAACTTCACTTTTGTTTAATTTCATTTTTTCACTTTATATTTCAATATCCACGTTAGTCGTACATGGATATTGAAAGTTAGATAATGGGCTAAAACTATTGAGTTGAATACTAGTGACAGATTTATGTAGGATCTATTGCTAAAGCTTGATAATGTTCTTCGATATGGATTTTTAACCTCAGTGCGAGAGGATCATCTTCTAGGATTTGACTATGCCCATGTAAAAGTTTCAGTTCGCTTTTTTTACGACGTTTACTTGGCGGTTTTTCATGATAGTTATGGCATTTCTTATACCATTGGTTGGTTTCTAAATAGTACTTTTTGACTCTTAGTTTTTCTAAAGCAAGATCAAGATTGTTATCTTCAACAATAACTTGTATAGACATGATTTGCGTTTTACAGACTGACACCTGTCTTTGGTTTTGAGTTAAGACTCCAAGCTAGCAAATTTTTTGTTGATTCACAAGCATCGCTTTTAAACATGATGAGTTTAAAAAGAAAAACAGTCACAAACGTTAAGATCCGATTTTGTGAGTGAACACGATAGAAGGGCCTAACCCCTGCACTAAGGCGTTACCATGTAATCCAATTTATATTCGTGACTGCTTATCGTGTAAATCTATTTATTATAATGAGAGTACATCAACAAAAGGCTGAAGACAGTCGTGGCTCTACCAACTGAGCTACTGTATTTTGTCATACAGGGTGGTATCGAAGCACCGACAAACGCGTAATGTAGTCCTCAAAGCATTTGATCTACTTTTATTATTGCATATACAAGATCAAAAAAAGTTGGTGTTGGATATGTGCAGTACCCGAAATACTGTGCGTGAGATCGCGATGTAATCCAACAGGCATTTGATCATTTAAACATAGGTCAAAGCCCATCAACAAATTTGATTATAAGACAAACAATTCACCGCTTTTGCTTTAAGCGACTGTATATATACAGCAGAGGAATCTAACCTCTGATCTGTGAATTCTAATGTAGTCCTATGAGTATTTGATGGACTGATGACCCCAGCATATTTTCATATACTGCCCTACAAGTGAATCAACAAGTTTTTCAAAGACATTCGTGCCTTACCACTTGGCGACCATCATCGCAATGATGGGGTGGATTCGAACCACCGATGACGTCAATTTTAAGATGTAGTCCTTGAAGCATTTGATTCTTTTACTGCTTTGCATAAACAAAATGTTAAAGACGTTTCGTTGCTCTATCCAACTGAGCTACTTTTCAAACTTGGAAAAGAGTGAAAAGGGTGGATTTGAACCACCGACCTACGCATTAAAGATGTAGTCCTTAACGCATTTTATGCGATGTATTTTGCCAACAAAGGTGTCGATAAAACATCAATTATTCAAAGTAATGTAGTTCTATCTGCATTTGGCAATTTCTTACTTAGCACAACAATTAAATATAGAAACAGCATAATCTTGAAATGTAGTTCCTATGGCATTTGTGCTTTTTATCTAACCCAGTCTTATCAAGTGTGGACATTGTTAAATGTAAACACTTGAAGAGACTCGATCAAATTTGTTTATACATTCAGCTTGCATAAAGCTGAGTTTGTGTAATATCTATTTTTTCAATTTCGTTTACCCAATGATCTGCATGCATTTCATTTTTGGCAAAACTTTCAATCAGTTGAAATACCGTATCGGAAAACCCACCGATATTCATCACATCGCTATGTTCAGGCATTTGTGTGGTGGTATAGGGTTGCAAATCAACACACACCAGTTTTGCATCAGGGTTATGCTGTTTTAACTGTTTCCAATAATGCATCATCCCTGTTTTTCGATGTGATCTTGGAACTTGATCTGCCCATGATTCATTATCAGAGAAGTAAATTACCATATCAACTTTGGCATTTTCTTTCACTAACAGTTCCAAAGGCTTAGAGCAATCAGTTCCACCACCACACATGCTGGCAAACTTTTTAGCCAAAGCAAAAATATCAATTTCTGACTTTTGCTGTTTTCCAAAATTTTTTCGTTTTAAATATTCCTGTACTTTGCTGAAATTGGATAATTGACGAACTTCAGTATCAAACGGCATCAAACGAATATTTGGATTTACATATTTAAATGCACTAGCAAATAATGCAGCAGCATCTACGCAACGTAACTGAGAGGTTGCACCCTGACGATAACCCGTCACAGAACTCGACATCGAACCTGAAACATCAATCGCAATCACCACATTTCCTTCAAGTTTCGGTACATTGGCGATGGCGCGCTGCATAGCAAACTTTAGCGCATTGGCAATTTCATGTGGCATATCCTCTGCAAGTGCTGACCAAGCCATCATCAATTGATATGGAAATACTCGACTTTTGGCTATGGCTTGCTCATCCATCAATTTATCGGCAATGATTTTTGTCATACCTTTGATTTTAAAAACATCATGGCGTAAGAAGGTATTTAAGTTCATGCGTAGCATTTGCCAAGAACCATTTTTTGCAATTTCGGCCCATTGTTGCGTATTCAAATTTAAATTGGTTAGAAGCTGCAACGGCACTTTAGGTACTTGTGTTGCTGTTCCCAATCGAAACTCTTCCAATGCTTGCACTTGAGTCGGAAGTTGGACAAGTTGGTATTCTTTTCCTAGGACATAGGCAAAAAAAGCATCGTGTTGAACTGTCTTTGGTTTTGGATGGGTCATTTTTAACACATCGGCAAGTGAAGGGCTGTTTCCAATATTGGCCGCAATCAATTGTTGATCCGATGCTGAAAGAATCCATTCATTGACCATACGTTTCGGTAATGAACCTAATGATTTACGACCAATCATTCCAGAGCGCATGATTTGAACAAAATTTCTCAACTGTTTTCCATTATCAATAATCAAAGGAAAAACTTGCTTAAATAATTCTGCATCAAGTTCAGAAAGTAAAGCCAATAACACCACTGGTGTATCTTTCATATGTGCCTTTTGGCGAGCATAAATTGCAGTTTTAGCCACAAATTCAGGCTCTACTTCAAGCGCTAGGTTTAGAATATTATCAAGTTGCACTTGTGCATTTTGATAAAAGGTCTGATTCAGTGTACCTGTTGCAGCAAGCTGCGCTAATGCGGCACGAGATTTTAATTTATATGCGCGACCACCAGCTTCGTTGTATTCAATGGTTTTTGGTTTTGCCTGTTGTTTAGAGGCAAAAATTGTCTTGTTCGCCATGACAGCATCCTCAAGTGATTTTTTAATTTCTTGAGATAGATATTGCAGAGAGTGTGCCAAGTTTTGCTTTGGAATGAATTTTTATTTTTAAATGACTGATTTTATGAGTTTAAAAGTTTTAAAAATTCAGCGGTTATGTGTTTTTAAATTTAAAAGTTATAAAATAAAATATCTTTATTTATAGGTTTTTATCTTTATTTCTATTTTTAAAATAAAAAATCAATGAGCCTAATGTTGTGCAAATAAAAAAGGACACTAAATCCAGCTAAAAGCAAAGTTAGTTGGGGTACAGTCAACCTATTAAAAAACTCAGACACAAAAAGATGTTTTTTTTAATTCATATTTTTAATTAAATTAATTGCATGGCGGAATAAACTATTTGAATATAAAAAGCTTGCACTGCCACACCTTACATTTAAAGTTTAAATAGCTTTTCGAAGAGGATGCCAAACCTTGCGCTGCAAACAAAGCCGTGCTTTGTTTTGCTCATGTTGGGCGAGGGATAGATCCTGGTACCCAGCATTCCTACACACAATGGGCGATATCCATATCGCCACACGATAGAACGATCATCTATGATTCGACAATATTGCATAGCGTTAAATTGAAGTTGGGAAAATTACTTTTCCCAGGGTTTCCCAGAGCGAAGCTGTGTTAATTCGCCGTGCATATTTAGTTCATACTGATCAAAATCATCAGCAATGTAAAAATTGCCATGATAGTACTGGGCAATTTCATCACCAATGGTCTGCACACCTTGTGCATCGTGGTAACGGGCACTGATATGTGTTGCAATTAAATTGGGTAGCTGAATCGATTCGGCAAACTCAGCGACCATTTTTGCAGAACTATGCATTGGGCTTGCGCCTACTTTATCCAATACAGCTTGGGTATAGGTGGTTTCATGAATCAGTAGTGCCGCATCCTGACAAGCGTTGGATAGTAATTCTGGCTGGTCGTTATCTCCACCGACAATAGCATAAACACTTTGAGCGTTTTGAATAAGAACATCTTGACTTAAGATGGACTGTCCATTCCACTCAATATTTTGACCTTGTTGTAGATCGCCCCAGAGTTTACCTTTCGGAATTTTGAGTTGATTTAAAACCTCAGTATTGAGTTTGCGCTGAGTTTGTGTCGCTTTAAAGCCATAAGCATAACTTGTCACACGGTGGTGTAAGTGATGAACGTCAATAGAAATATGCTCATCCAATTGCAATGGACTCGTCAATGTATTTACATCGATAAAATGTATTGGATAAGGCAGGAAAAGTTCAGTGAATTGACAGGTTACTTCTAACCATTGCTGAATTTCTTTGGGTGCAATCAGCGTGATTGGATCTTTACGTGCATTCATACCAGCACTTGCCAGTAAACCCATCAAGCCATAACAATGATCGCCGTGTACATGCGTAATGCAAATGGCTTTTAAATGTTGTAAAGAGAGTTTTGCTTGTTGAATACGATGCTGTGTACCTTCGCCTGCATCAACCAATATCCAGTCTTTGCTTTTGCAATAATGAATCGCTAAACCTGACACATTGCGTGTTAATGTGGGCACACCAGAGGATGTCCCTAAGAATGTAAACTGTAACATGAGGAATTAAAACCTATTGAATATTTAAAATGTTTTCTATGATTGTTTTTACAACAAAGCAGGGTGGATTCCATCAAAAAAATGTCGAATCAGACGGTGATGGGAGAAGTGAGTAAAAGCTTTGTACATCAATAGTATAGTCGCATTATATTCAAAAGAGAAACTGAGATTTTTAAAATATTAAAAAATGACGGTATAAACAGTATTTGATTTTTGACAAAATAAAACTATGCTTTAAGCAAGATATATAAAATTTTATAGATTTATAGAAATATGCAAAAATTTAAAAAAACAGTCGTGATTGGTTTTGTGGGTTCTACTTTAGATCAAGGGAAAAAACTTGATCGCTGGCAACGCTGGCGTCCCACCATGAGTTTATTGATGCATGAAGATTTAGTGGTTGATGAGCTGGTTTTGTTACATGATCGCCGTAATGTCAGCTTAATTGATCATTTGCGACAAGATGCTTTAGAAATCTCACCACAAACCCAGATTACTGGCCATAAGGTGAATATCCGAGATCCCTGGGATTTTTCGGATATGTATGGTGCATTATATGACTTTGTAAAATCATATTCTTTTGATACTGAGAACAATCATTATCTATTACATATCACTACAGGTACGCATGTTGCACAAATATGTTGGTATTTATTAATTGATGCGCATTATTTACCAGCCAAACTCATTCAAAGTGCACCTACAGGTAAACAACAACCTGAGGGTGAATATCGGATTATAGATTTAGATTTATCTCGATATGCAGCATTAACCCAGCGGTTTGAACATGAACAGTCTGAAAATTGGCAGCAGTTAAAAGCCAATATTGCCACGAAGAACCAAAACTTTAATCAAATGATTCAAGAAGTAGAACTGGTTGCAACACGCTCAAGTGCGCCAATTTTGATTATGGGTGCAACCGGGGTCGGTAAGTCGCATTTAGCCAAGCAAATTTATCAATTGAAAAAGGAAAAATTTCATCTTTCAGGACGCTTTATTGATGTGAACTGCGCAACGCTGGTTGGTGATAGTGCGATGTCGACATTATTTGGTCATAGTAAAGGTGCATTTACAGGCGCTATTGCAGCACGTACTGGTTATTTAAAAAGTGCGGATAATGGCATTCTATTTCTCGATGAAATCGGCGAGCTAGGGTTGGATGAGCAAGCCATGTTGCTCAAGGCCTTGGAGGATAAGTCATTCTTTCCTGTAGGAAGTGATAAAGAGGTTCAGGCTGATTTTCAGTTGATTGCTGGAACCAATCGAGATTTACGTGAGGAAGTTCGTGCAGGGCGGTTCCGTGAAGATCTATGGGCTCGCTTAAATACATGGACCTTCTTTTTACCGAGCTTAAAAGATCGTGTGGAAGATATTGAACCGAACATCACCTTTGAATTACAGCGTTTTGCTGTTGCACATCAACGTCAGTTACGTTTTCATACCGATGCCTTAGAAAAATATTTAAAATTTGCGCAATCTGCAGATGCCAGTTGGCAAGGGAATTTTCGTGATTTAACTGCAAGCGTGACACGTATGGCGACTTTAGCCAATGGCGAGCGTATTGGTTTACATGAAGTAAATGCTGAGATTGGCCGACTACAACAAATTTGGAATATTGCTGAAAATAAAGATGCGTTAACCCAATCGTCACTGATGAAAATTTTAAGTGCTGAACAAGTGGCGCAGATTGATGAATTTGATCGTATTCAATTGCAAGGGGTGATTGAGGTTTGCCAAAAATCGAAATCCATGGCCGATGCTGGCCGGCGTTTATTTTCTGTATCTCGTGAGCAAAGACAAACCACCAACGACAGTGATCGCGTGAAAAAGTATTTGGCGAAATTTGCTCTGAGTTGGGATGATGTGAACGGATAAATAAAGTGAATCATTCACCTTATTTATCCTAGAATTCTTTTTAAATTCAGATTTATGGCACAAGAAGAAAACGCGAAATTGCGATTCTTAACTGCTTTAAATAACCTGTAAAGAAATGGTTTGCACCTGGCAATACGGTAATTAAATGGCGCTGTGGTTTCGCCCATTCAAGCAAATCAGAGAGTTTAGTCGTCGGATCTGCTTCACCGTGTACAAATAGGATATCGCCTTTAATTGCTGGGGTAACATAATGACGCAGACCATCTACAGTGGATGTTGGTAAACCACATAAGATCACTTGTTGCGGTTTAATTTCATCAGGTAGCGCATGATAGGCTTTTGCCATTACATGTGCACCAAAACTAAAACCGCCAACATAGAAAGGTAGACTTTTGTGTAATTGTCTAACGTGTCTAATGACCTCTAGAATATCTTCAGTTTCAGCAAAGCCTTCATCATGGATTCCATCGCTTTGTCCAGAACCACGAAAACTTGGGCGATAGACCACACAACCCTGTTCAGAGAGGATTTGTGCAAGTAAAGCAGGAACTTTATGTTGAGGTGTACCACCTTGCAGTGGGTGAGGATGACAAACGACAGCAAAACCTTTTACTTCGCCCACAGGATAGTCAACAAAAACTTCAATTTTGCCAACCGAACCTTGAATGAACAGTTGTTCGGACATAATTTAAACGATCATAAGCAGGGAAGTGCGATAGTTTACCGATTCTGTTCACAGAAAACATGAATTGGAATTAAAATATCCCGACTGTTATAGTTTGATTAGTTATTTTTTGATCAGGAAGACCATGCTCGCCTTAATTTCCCCTGCTAAGACGCTCGATTACCAGTCAGCACTCCCGACCGATACGCACACTCTACCAAGACTGCTGGATCAATCTCAACAGCTTATAGACCTAAGTCGTAAACTCTCCGCTTCAGATATTGCCAGTTTGATGAGTGTCAGTGAAAAAATTGCCAATCTCAATGCGGAGCGTTTCCGTGACTGGAATGCTGACTTTAGTTTTGCCAACGCGCGACAAGCAATTTTTGCATTTAAAGGCGATGTTTATACAGGTCTGGATGCATATAGTTTGTCGCAAGACGATCTCAAATTTGCGCAAGATCATTTACGCAGCTTATCTGGTCTATATGGCTTATTACGTCCTCTTGATTTAATGATGCCGTATCGTTTGGAAATGGGAATAAAACTTGCCAATACCCGTGGTCATAACCTTTATGAATTTTGGGGAGATCGAATTACCGATTTGATCAATCAGGATTTACAACAAAGCGGCTCGACGTTATTGGTCAATATTGCTTCTGATGAATACTATAAATCGGTCAAGGAAGCAAAAATTCAGGCTGATATTATTAAACCAGTATTCTTAGACCAGAAGAATGGTAAATATAAAGTGATTAGCTTCTATGCTAAAAAAGCGCGTGGCTTAATGGCTCGATACATCATTCAAAATCAATTGAAAAAAATGGATGATCTTAAATCCTTTAATACTGATGGTTATTATTTCGATGCCGAGAGTTCATTGAAAGGTGAACTGGTATTTAAGCGTGATGAGCAAGTTGCTTAAGTATTTCAATCGTTTAATGTATTGAAAGAGAGTTGGCTTGCTTTAAGCCAGCTCTTTTTCAAAAATAATGTATTCATGACCAAGCGAATTTACCGCTTTGATTTGAACAAAATCAAAGCCATCTAATTTTAATTTCTCAGCAGAAATTATTTCCCCCGAAATAAGCTCAATTTCACCATCTTGATTGAGAAAATCATTTAGTTCTTCATCATAATCTATATTGTGATAGACACTAAAAATGATCTCGAATTCATCCTGATTGTCCTGATCTTTATAAAAATGGATTAACGGTCTTTCGGTGATTTGTTCATGTGTAAACTCATCACAGAACATGGGATCATAGCCATGTTGCGTACCATCAAAAAGTAAAATTTCTTCATTGCTTTCTACATCTACCGCGTAGATGAGTTCTGGTGCAAAGTCTGTCCCACAAATGAGCTGATATTCTTCAAAAATCTCTCCATAATATTTGATTTTAAATCGTTTATTTTGTGTGGAGGACTGTATTTGACCTCGCCATTCAATATCAATGAGATCTTGAAAATAGTCAACGTGTTTATAACAAGCAAATTTGTCTAAATGAGAAGGGGCTAAAAATTTTGATTTATTGATCATGGGATAACAGCCAAAAATGTTGTATTAATATATAAAGTCTTAGATGTTCTATAAATATGATCATAGCTAAAACAGAAGATTACCTCAAACCATTCAATCAGTATTGGGGTGAATTTGCGAATCACATAGCAATCGAAACAGAGCAGTGTATTTTTTTACAGCAGTTGCTTGTTGCTGCTTATACTGAGCCACAACGTCATTATCATACGGTTCAACATATTGTCGAATGCCTTGCGTTATTTCACCAAGTAAAAGCGCAATTGAATGATCCTGTTGCTGTTGAGTTGGCAATTTGGTTTCATGATGCCGTTTATAATCCACAAGCAAAAGATAATGAACAACAAAGTGCTCAATTAATGCGCGAGCATTGTGCGGATATTTTAACGCAATCGGTCTTAGACAAAGTTTCTCAATGGATCATTGCAACACAAGAGCATCAACCGTCTAAACAGCATGATTTAAATTATTTACTTGATATCGATTTAGCAATTTTAGCTAGTTCTGTTGATCGTTTTGCAGAATATGAACAACAAATTCAACAAGAATACGCGTGGGTTGATGCAGAAATCTATAAAGTCAAAAGAGCAGAAGTTTTACAGCATTTTTATCAAATGCAACCTTTGTATCAGACTGAATATTTTAGAAAACATTTTGAGCAAAATGCGAAAGTAAATTTGTCAAAACTTTAAAGGTGAATTTATATCAGAGCAGAAATCGTTATTATTCGGCCTTTTATAAATTTGCTGATTTCATTTTTATAGTTAAATTTCATAACTTTAAGTATTTATTTTATTAAGAAACCTTAGTTTGTATTTAGGAAAATATTTTGAACATTGTCAATATTTTGAGTTTATCAGGGCTTGTTTTCTTAAGCGCTTGTTCTCAACAAAATTCTCAGAATGCAGCTCCAGCGGAGTCTACGAAAAAAGCAGCGATTGCAGCAGATAATAATGACAAAGTTGATCGTGCAAAAGCTGATACAGGAAAGGCAAGCAGTGAAGTTGAAGTCGAAATTCCTACGACTGTTACTGAAGCAAAAATAGAGCATAAATCTAAAGGATTAAATTATCCTGATGAGCTTATACAGCAGGTAAAAGATGCGCAGAAACATTGTAAGCAAGCTGTAGCGGTTGATATGAAAGATGTTGTTACGGTTGTGGATTTAATTGGGGATGATCAGCCAGAATATATTTATGAACCTGACTCGATTAGGTGTGTTGAAGATGGTGTATTTAGAGGGCATGGGGGAGATCAGCTGGTGATCTACCAATCTAAAGATCATAAAACCATACAAGAAATTTTTAACAGTGCGGTATTTTCTTATCAGATTATCAATAATCAAGCCAAAGCTATCGTTCAAGTCGAAGTTGGTGGAGGATATTGTGGGCAAAACATGGCAGAAATTAGCCGTGCAGAAGCAATCAATTGCAAGCGTAATCTGGAATGGGATGAGAGCCTAAAACAGTTGAAGATGGGTAAGATGTATGTTGATGAACCGAAGGCTAATGCTGAATAAGTGCTATTCAATATAAATAGCACTCTAAGCAGTCAATTATGCACGAATAATCATACAGGTCGCTGTTGCATGTGCATATAATTTGCCATCTTCATCGACCAATTTCCCTTCAGAAATGGCAAGACTTTTACTTAAATTAATCAACTGTCCAATAGCAAATAATTGCTTATTTTGAGGTACAGGGCGGCACATTTTTACATTTAAATCGATGGTGCCATAACCTACGCCTGCTTCTAGGGTGGTATGTACTGCACAACCTGTTGCTGAGTCTAAAACTGTTGCTGCAAAACCGCCATGTACGCCGCCTAAAGGATTTAAATGACGTTGGTCCGCTTTGACTTTAAAACTTGCATGACCATGCGAAATTTCATGTAAATCCATCGGGATGGTTTCACTAATCGATGCTCTAGGAATTTGTCCAGCAACCATTGCTTGTAGAAATTCAAGCCCTGTCATTTCTTTTGGGTGTTTCATATATTTATCCTTTATATAGGGTTCTAAAAGAGAACTTAAAGTAAAATATGATGTTGGGGGATTTACTGTCAAACTTTTTATTGAATTTGAACGATTGAGTTTTATTTTGGGGTGTTTGAAATAAACAATGAGTTTTTTATAGATGACTAAATTTCAGAAATTTCATACAAGAAATCAGAAACACTTAATGCCAATACTTCATGATGATCCTGTGATTCAACAATATCAACCATGAGATCATCAAGTCCTGTGTGATCTTTGATTGAAACGCCTTGGATTTCTAAAAAAGTTAACATTGTTGCAAGTCCAGTACGTTTATTTCCATCGACAAAGGCATGTCCTTTAGCGATAGCAATTCCATACCAAGCTGCAATCTCAAATAAATCTTGAACATCATTGTAATACATTTGTTGATCTATACGGCTGAGTACACCTTCAAGTTTAGCGTAGTCACAACCTGCACGGCCTACTCCTGTTTCCTTCAAGATTTCATCATGAACAGCAATAACAAAAGTAGATGTGATTAGACTCATTTGTAAGCAAGCTCGTTAAGTTCATCTTTGTGTTGATGAATTACGCGTTTAACGCTATGCATCACAATACGCTTAGTCGCTTCATCGTTACTGAATTGCATAGATAAAACTTGACCTGCTATAGTTGGGCGAGCTTTTCGATTTTCAATTTTAAAATCTTTAAGTCGCTTAACCATATTGCACCTCACACTATTTATTTAATATTCATAATATAACATACGGTTTATATTATAAAAAAACTAGAAGAAGAAAATTATAAATTCAAACACTTAGTGCATATGAAGTTTTTAATGTTCAAAATCGTAGAATTTTTCAATATGGTTGGATTGATGAATGATTTTTAAATCAATTCTTTCACCCGTTGCCCACGTGGCAATCGATGCTTGTAAGTCGACATCAATAATATCGAGCTCTTTACATAAGGTTTGATCACTTTCAATCACAATGAATTGAGGTGATTGTGTCTTTAGACACTTTGCAATATACCGTTGAATATTTTGGAGCTGATAAACATCTATAATTTTATAACGCATACTTTTCCAAATATTATATTTAAATTGTTGTATTGACTAATTTAGAGCGAATCATTTCGGTTTTCAATTAAAAAACATCCGTATGATAAAAAATATCTGTTTCACTATAATTTCACTACATCATTGTAGTATCTTTATGGAAAATTTATAAAACAAGGAAATCATTATGAAAGGGCAATGTGTTTGTGGGGCAACAACGTTTACGGTTGAATTAAAAAATCATGATGTTCATGCGTGTCATTGTTCAATTTGCAGGAGACAAACGAGCGGTGTAATTATGACGATTGATGTCGAACAGGGCAGTTTACAGTTTACTCAAGATGAGCACTTAAGCATTTATAATTCTTCTGCTTGGGGCGAGCGAGGCTTTTGTAACTGCTGTGGCACAAATTTATTTTGGCGGACTAAAGACCAGGGTTATTGCAATATCAATGCATTTGCATTGGATCAACAGCCTCAAGATATAAAATTCGATATGGAAATTTTTATAGACAATAAGCCTGAGTTTTATGCTTTTAACAATGAGACAAAAAAACTAACCGAAGCAGATGTAATCGCGCTTTTTGCAGGAACCACTGATTTATAAATAAGTTATTCACTGATTCGGATAAGACCTTAGATTTTTATAAAACCAATAATCCTATGCCAGCCAATTTAAGATTGACTGGCATTTTTATGTGCTTGGACGCTGAGTTTAAGGTTTATAAAGCCCAAGTTCGGTCAAATGTAATCTTAAAATCCGTCTAAGTTCCAATACCGCTTCAGGTGTCTCTTGGATCGAATGACCACCTTTGATAATTTTCTCAGATACTGCGCCGTCCAAATGTGAGCTGGTATATGGAACGATTCCATCCGTCATCACGTTAGGATCGTTGCTATTGGTGATATTGCCCATAATTGAATGATAGATCATGTCTTTCTTTGGCATCACGTTTTCAGTCAATTTGGTGAAGTTTGAGCTATGACTTAAGTCACTTGGACCATTTTGAATCAGTCCATGCCCAACATCTTTTAAAAAGTTTTTTGCATTTAAATCACGTTCATCAATAGAGTCAGCTAAAGCCCCCAAGAATGCACCTGGCAGCTTAATAATTCGACGGGCAGCTAAAGTGAACCAACGATCAGCAAATGCAGTACCACGATGTGGTGCTGAAATAAAAATAGCACGATCAAAATTAGGCACAGATTGAATGGTCAAACGAGATTTGAACATTGGATCATCTTTAAATTTATCAAATTTACGATTGTTCAACATCTTTAAGGCAGGTTGCGTCAGATTAGCATCACTGACTAATAAGCGCGCAATAATCCCGCCCATACTATGCCCAATCAACACGGCATCTTTAGCAGAAGCCGAATTCTGATTAATTGAAGCAAAACCTTGATTAATGATGGCATTGATCTGAAAACGGCTTTCTAAGATCGGCATATTGGTTGAATAAAAAACCTGCCAGACTTGATAGTGCTCACGTAATACATTGTCGCCCATAATATCATTGGTTAAACGAATCCACGCTTCAGGGCTACTGGCTAAACCGTGTACCAAAACAATCACTTTCTTATTTGGGTTATACGGTTCAAGCATATATAAATGAGGCATGGTCAGGCTTTGATCGCGATCAATTAAGCTCAAATAAGCTGCAATGCCTAAGTTGTTTTGAGCCAGCCATAGGCCATAGGGAGCTGAAAAGTTTGCAGCAAGTGGGTATTGCTTACCGCCAATTTTTAAATTTTCAATGCTATACGGGTCATACACATTCAGTTGAAAATTTGGGTTATGTAAGATGTTCTGTAATGATTCATTTGCATTTTCAGGTTGTGCTGCAATACTGACCGATAAATAACGCGGTTGATGAATATTGGGATTCATGCCATTTTTGTATTTATAATCAAATGGATTCACAATATATTTGTTTTCTTCAGGTGCTGTCGTGTTGGGTAAAATTGCGACAAATTCTGCACCGAAACCGTCTCTACGGTTGATCGAGCGTAATCCTGAGAAGTTTAAATTATAGCTTGAAACGAGATCTTCAAGTTCAATTTGAGCCAGTGCAGGGTAGCCATTAAAATTAATACGATAAGTGCTTTTGCCCACTTTAATTTGTTTTGCCACTTTTTGGTTTTTATTTCTTATGGCATATGTCGAAATCAGTTTGGCTAAAGCTTGATTATAAAAGTCACGTATCTGAACTTGTCTGTTGTTAAAAATACGGTCTTGAGGTTGGCGTTCAGTTTTAAACAAATAGGCATAACTATAACGGATACTGTTATCTAGCATCACCATTTGCTGATCTAAACATTGCTCATAGTTTTTCTGAGAGGCTTGCTGCTTTTCAGTGGATTGATGTTTTGAAAAAAGACTGACTTTACAATTAGATGAGTCACCAAGATTGATTGCTTTGGTTAAGTAAATTTCACTTGCGGTGGAAAGCAATTGTTCATCTTGAATCTGTGGAATTTCGGCTAAATCGGCCACACATTTTTCGGGTTCATCTGTACATGATTTGGCTTCACGTCCAGTCATTGATAAAACATTTAAGCTGGCTTCACTCATTTTTGAACGGGTTAAAATGCTGTCACGTTCATTGGCAATGGTTACGTTCACCTTTTGATTTTTTACACTGACAACTTGGCATCCAGATAAAATCAATGGGCTCATTGCTAAAGCACAAAGCAAAATATTGTTTTTTGAGTATTGCATAATCATTAACTAGATCAATCTTTGTCTGAATCATACGTTAGTTTTATCCAATTTATAAACAAAAAAATAGACTGAATGTTCAGCCTATTTTTTTAAAAATTTATAAATTTATTTTGCCAGAGCTGGGTTTTTCAAAACCTGCCAAACGTTGTAACGACCTTGCTTTTCAATTTCTTGAATTAAGCGATCTGCAACTTCAGCTTCTTCTGGGTATTTCACTTTATAGTTTTTCAAGGTTTGGATCGCATTTTTCTTTTGCTCCATACCAATAAAGTTGTTTGCAGAAGATAAATAGGCTTCTTGAACACCCTGTTTGATGGCTTTATCTAAATATGGAATCGCTTCTTTTTGACCGCCACCCTCAGATAAAGAGAAACCAAACCACAAGTTTGCTTCAGCATCATCTTTGTTGATTTTAAGAATACGTTGAGCATACTCTAATGACTTGGTGGTATAAGAAGAACCTAAGTCAAGGTTACGGCCTAAAACACTAGCTTTAAATGCACGAATCAAAATATCAAAAGAAGCATTTGGTGCCGCAGCCAATTGGTCAAGCTGAGTAGAGACTTCTTTCAACTTGCCTTCAAAGCCTTTACGTTCTTTACGGTCACTAAATTGTGGTGGGTAATGACGTGCTTTGCCTTCAACCATTTGCAAGAAATCATCAATGGCTGTGATGTCAATTTCATTGTTTCCAGCAAGTACTGCATATTTCATAGCACGCTGTGAGCTATTTACTGTAGGTACAATCAGTTTATTGGTATCTAAAATGATTTTTTGGTTTGGATTTGCTGGATCTGTCACTTCGAGTTTGTTTACAGGTTGAGCCGCTGCTTTTTTTAACTCTAATTCAAAAACTGGCGGTTGCGAGTAATCGAAAGGGTTTAATGCATAGAACGGAGGAGACAATTCAGGCTCAGTGTAAATAAACGGCTCGTTAGCATCTATTTTATTCTGTTGCTTGGTCGGTGTTGTTGAACACGCAGTAAGTAATGATGTTGCGAGCAATGCATATGCCAAAGGCTTAATCGTCATGTGTTTCTTCCATTAATTTATATTAAAAAACGTGCATGCGCATCAGTCTATGAAAAGACGTCTGAACATGCAACTTGATTTGGTTCGTATTATTAAAAATTATACATTACAGTCTATTGACACTTCATTTTGGAAGTATTAGGAAACCTTATGCTTTCGATGAGTGGTTTTGTGCTTCACATTCACGTCTAACTTCTTCAATAATTTTGATTTCATCTTCACTTAAAGGCTGTTCAATATTGTGTTGTAAATTAAAGGTTGGGTCTAAAAGTGATAAACGCTGGCACAAACTATTGATGCGTTTTTCATTTTGTTCCAAACGATCTAACAAAACACGCATACCATCAAGCATAGGGTCGGATTGTTCTGGTACGGCTGCATAGGCTTGAAATTCTGTGTTTTCAATACCACTGGTCATTTCTTCTGGACAACTTGGTTCTGGTGTAGTGACGATTTCTTTATCTTTGCTAATAAAGCGAGCAGGATTACCTACCGCCGTGACGCCATCAGGTACAGCTTTAGTCACTACAGCATTTGAGCCGACTTTAGCATTTTTACCGACCACAAAAGGGCCTAGGATTTTTGCACCAGCGCCTACTACAACACCGTCTGCTAAAGTCGGATGACGTTTACCTTTATTCCATGTAGTGCCACCTAAAGTCACCCCATGGTACAAGGTGACATCATCACCAATTTCTGCTGTCTCACCAATCACCACACCCATACCATGATCGATAAAAAAGCGTTTACCTATTTTAGCGCCAGGGTGAATCTCAATACCTGTAGTAAAACGACTAAAAGAAGACAAAATGCGTGCTGAAGTTTTACAATCTTTTTCCCATAATTCATGGGCAACACGATGCATGATTAATGCATGTATCCCAGGATATGTGGTTAAAACTTCAAATGTATTACGCGCAGCAGGATCTCGCGCAAATACAGCTTGGATATCTTCTTTAAGCTGTTTTAGCATTAGTTTTGATCCTCATCTTTTGACTTTTTCCATGTACCATTATTTAAGGCTTGAACTCGGCTAAAAATGCCTCTTAATAAATGATATTCCATCTTATCTAATTGTATACGCCCAAATAATCGACGCAAGCGTAAAGGCAGTAAACGCGGGTTTTTAGGGTCTAAAAATTCGATATCAGCCAACATTTTTTCAATATGCGGATAAAATTGTTCCATTTGCTCATGTGTGACCAACGGTTCATCCCAATGCATATCATCTGAATCTGTTACCCGCATCACTGCTTCAGTATCCAGTTTCTTATCAGCCAATTCTAATGTTGCCATACGCATTTCATAGCACAGTACTTGAATTGCTTGGGCAACATTTAACACACCATATTCACTATTCACTGGTACGGTGACATGAAAGTTTGCCAGTGCAAGCTCTTCATTGGTTAAACCACGATCTTCACGACCGAAGACAATAGCGATTTCTTGCTGATGTTGAATAACCGCTTGCATAGATTTTTGCGCCGCAGGGCGTGCATCAAGCAAAGGCCACGGAATGGTGCGACTACGCGCACTGGTTCCAAATACGATATGACAATCTTTAATGGCATTTTCTAAGCTGTCGACAATTTCTATGTGCTTAATCAGATCTGCCGCACCCGCTGCCAAGGCATCTATATCTGGGTGAGGGTAGGTTTTAGGTGCAACGAGCACAAGTTTAGTTAAGCCCATTGTTTTCATTGCACGTAGAGCACTTCCGATATTGGCAGGAAGTGTCGTATTGACCATGACAATACGTACATGACTTAAATGCTGTGAAATCACAGCATTGTCGAAAATATCCATGAATATTCCAAAATATTAAGCTTTAAATTCAAATAGGGAGGTTAGGAGAATTGGCCTGCATCTGCCATATAGTCATCCATTGCATCATCCATACTCATATTTTCTGGCGGTGGTGCAACTTGAGTCGGTTGGGCAAGTCCACGATGATCCACGGCTTTTGCCGCTTTAGATTTGACTTGGTATTCAATATGAATAGATTCTTTACCAAAGTAATCACGTAATTTTGAAAGTAACTCATCCAATGGGGCAACTTTCCATTGTTGACCTAAATGTAACTCAGCCGTGGCATAGTCATAATCTAACTGGATCTGCATTGGAATGTGTTGACACATATCGACATTACAGAAAGGCAGTAAGATCTTTTGAATATCCGAGGCTAAAGTTTTCGTCATCACTTCAGTATTCAGTGTGATGGCAATGCTATTGGCACGCTTTTGTCGAATTTCATTGAGGGTGAATGCTTTGGTCAAACGACCCATAGGGCGGTCAAAACCTTCACGTTCATAAATTTCACCTTCAATCACCACCACTTTTTCATTTTGAATAATGTCTTTAAAGCGTTGGAAGCGTTCATGATTCGCAGAGACTTCGATACGTGCTGTGCCGTCATCAAGGGTAATCATCATTCGATTTGGGAAATTGGCGATATCGACCACTAAACCAGCGAAAACAGTGGTTACACCACGGCGAGTAGGGGTTAATTCATTAATTTTATTTGGAATAAAGGATTTTAATTCTGCACGATAGACATCAATTGGATGACCTGTCAGATATAAACCCAATGTGTCTTTTTCGCCTTTTAGACGCACTTCATCAGACCACGGTTTTACAGGTTTAGCTGGCTTACGTTGAACCTCTTCAACTTCACCAAATAAGTCCATAATGCCCGTTTCACGATTTGAACGTGCTTGTTCAGCGGCTTGGACGGCTTCTGGAAGTTGAGCCATTAAACTTGAACGTTCAATTCCCAAACAGTCCAGTGCACCAGCGCGAATCAATGCTTCCAATGTTCTTTTGTTGATTTTCTTCAAATCTACACGGTGGCAGAAATCGAATAAATCTTTAAAAGGACCATCTTGCTCACGTGAATCAATCACGGATTGCATGGCTTGTTCGCCGACACCTTTAATTGCACCTAAGCCATAAATAATGGTGTTTACATCACTGGCATAGAATTGGTAGAACGACATATTTACCGATGGCGGCAATACCACTAAGTTGTTGATTCGGCAGTCATCAATTAAAAATACAATGTTATCTGTATTTTGCATTTCCGAAGACATGACCGCAGCCATAAATTCAGAAGGGTAATGTGCTTTTAACCAAGCCGTTTGATAGGCAACTAAAGCATACGCAGCGGCATGTGATTTGTTAAAACCATAGCCTGCGAATTTTTCCATATAGTCAAAGATATGGTTGGCTGTACCTTCATCAATATCTTTTTTCGCAGCACCTTCAATAAAGGTGGCACGTTGCTTGACCATTTCCTCAACTTTCTTTTTACCCATCGCACGACGAAGTAAATCTGCACCACCCAGTGTATAGCCAGCACAGAACTGTGCGGCTTGCATCACCTGTTCCTGATATACCATGATCCCATAAGTGGGTTCGAGTACACTTTCTAACAGCGGATGTAAGTATTCAAATTCACCACCATGCATACGATGGATAAAGTCAGGAATAAGGTCCATTGGACCCGGTCGATATAAGGATACGAAGGCAATAATTTCTTCAAATTTACTTGGGCGTGCTTCTTTAAGCATTTTTTTCATGCCCACGGATTCAAACTGGAATACAGCGGTAGTATTTGCGTCCGCAAATACTGCATAGGATTTAGGATCGTCTAAAGGAATGTTTGAAATATTTAACGGCTTATCAGATTGAATACGCTTATTAATATTTTGAATCGCATCTTCAATTACAGTAAGGTTACGTAAGCCCAAGAAGTCGAATTTTACTAAGCCCGCAGCTTCTACATCATCTTTATCGAATTGGGCAACCCGCCCTGTACCATCAGCTTCACACAAAATTGCCGAATAATCGGTGATTTTAGTTGGTGCGATCACCACACCACCTGCGTGTTTACCTGTATTACGGGTAATGCCTTCAAGCTTGAGTGCCATTTCCCAGATTTCAGCAGCATCGTCATAATCTGGGTTGGATGGATTGGTCACAATATCTTTAAGTTGTGGTTCAGCCTCAATAGATTCTTCTAAGGTGAGTCCTAAAGGTTTAGTCGGAATCATTTTAGAAATACGATCTGCCAAACCGTAAGATTTACCTAAAACTCGTGCTACATCTCGAATCGCACCTTTAGCAGCCATGGTACCGAAGGTTGCAATCTGAGAAACCGCATCACGACCATAATGGCGTGCTACATAGTCAATGACCTTATCGCGCCCAGCGATACAGAAATCGATATCAAAGTCGGGCATGGATACACGTTCTGGGTTTAAGAAACGTTCAAAGAGTAGGTCATAACGCAGCGGGTCTAAGTCAGTAATTTTTAAACTATAAGCGACGAGTGAGCCTGCACCTGAACCACGACCGGGACCCACAGGAACCCCATTGTTTTTAGACCATTGAATGAAGTCCATGACGATGAGGAAGTAACCGGGGAAATCCATTTTATTGATAATGCCAAGCTCATAGGCCAGACGTTCATCATAAGGCTTACGAATTTCAGCCCAATCTTCATCACGTGTTTCAACAGGGTAAAGGAAGTCTAAGCGTTCTTCTAAACCAATTTCAGAAAGATGCTCAAAGTAAGAATGGATAGTATGACCTTCCGGAATTGGATAGTCTGGTAGATCATGGAATCCTAAACGGAGTGAAACGGTACAACGCTTTGCAATTTGTAAGGTGTTTTCTATGGCACTTGGAATATCTGCAAACAGCTGAATCATTTCAGCAGAGGTTTTAAAATATTGCTCAGGGCTGTAATGCTTAGGACGTTTACTATCGCCTAGAACATAACCATCTGCGATACAAACGCGTGCTTCATGTGCTTCATAATCTTCTGGTCTAACAAAATGCACATCATTATGCGCCACAACACCAATATTATATTTTGCAGCGAGTTTAACCGCTTCTTCGTTGAAGCTTTCTTCTAATGGGCGACCTGTACGTGTCAGTGCTAAATAAACACGATTGCCAAATTTTTCGATCCATTGTTCTAACAGCGGTTCGGCTTTTTCAGGATAAGCTGCACAGAGCATTTCTCCGACATCACTATGTAGGCCCAAAAGTACAATGATGTCTTGAGACTGTTCAAGTACCCAATCTTTTTGTACACATGGAATCGACAGCTGTTGTCCTTCAATAAAGCCGCGAGAGACAATTTCAGTCAGACCACGCCAGCCTTTATTGGTCATTGCCAGTAAGGTTGCTTTATGGTTTGCATCATTTAATCGAATTACACTGCCGAAAATAGGTTTAATCCCTTTCCCCAGCGATTTGTTGTAAAACTTAACTGCTGCATGCAGGTTGGATAGGTCTGTAATGGCTAAAGCGGGCATTTCATCAGATGCGGCAGCTTTAATCAGATCAGGTATACGTACGATCGATTCTGTAATCGAGAATTCGGTATGAATACCAAGATGAACAAACTGCATAGACCTATCCTATATGAAACTGTCGGCTATTTTATCACGCTTAAACTGTGATGTGCTGAAATAAAATGTTCTGGATGAATTATTGCTTTGCATTTAAGTATTTGAAATATATTTAAATATACTTAATTTTTTAATTTTGGCTTTTAGTTGCATGATTAACCAGCAGTCAGTTTGAGTTGTGTGTTGATGGTCTTTTTTACATAGAAACGAATAATTTAAGCTTTATTTGAATGATATGGATTGAATGAAACAGGGTAATCCATTCAAGCTATTGTTATCGAATGGGACAAAGAAGCAGTGAAATTTTATCGGGTGATAAATGGGTTTAGCATGAATGAGCTTATTGGACGTTTTGATATCGCTATTCGCTTAGCTTACTTATTCTTATCGCACATGATCTAACTGATAAATAATAAAAGCCCTGACTGTTGTTCAGTTAGGGCTGTGTATATCTAAAAAAGTCGGACTTATAAAGCCTTTAAACGTTCTGAACCAATCCAATGTTTAGAAAATTGATATGCTGCACGCCCTGAGCGTTGACCACGAGCTTGACACCATCTTAATGCTTCAGCACGAACATCATCAGCAAAGGGCATGTCTGCTTTTGCTAAATAATGCTCCACAATTTCTAAATAAAGATTTTGATCCATTGGATAAAACGACAACCACAAACCGAAACGATCTGATAATGAAATCTTTTCTTCGATGGCTTCTTGTGGATGCAACTCTTTATATTGCGGTACATCGACTTTGGTTACAGGCGTGTTTTCATGCATAAATTCAGGCAATAAATGACGGCGGTTACTGGTCGCGTAAATCACAAAATTACTTGAGCCAGATTGTAGCGAGCCATCTAACACGCTTTTTAAACTACGGTAATTTTCATCTTCAGCATTAAATGCCAAGTCATCACAATAAACGATGAACTTTTCTGGGCGATCTTTAATAATTTTTTGAATTTCTGGCAAGTCAGACAGATCATCTCGTTCAATTTCAATTAAACGTAAGCCTTGTTCTGCATACTGGGTAAGTAAAGAACGGACAATGGATGATTTTCCTGTGCCGCGTGAGCCAGTCAGTAAAATGTCGTTGGCTGGTAAACCGTGTAGAAATTGTTCAGTATTTTGTAAAATTTTAGCTTTCTGACGTTCAATCCCTTTAAGATCATCCAAATGCATTGCTTTCGGGTTATAAATCGCTTTGAGTTGTTTATCGTGCCACCTAAAAGCCACTGCTGCAAAGTCAGTATCTTGTTTCTTTTCAGGAAGGACTTGATGTAACTGATCAAGAACAGTGGATAATTTTTGGATGATATTGTCAGGTAAGTCGAAAGTTGCCATATCCGTTCGCTATTTTCAGAAATTACAATGTGTGGTTGATATTAGCACAGTAATTTTATTGAGCTAATCTCAATAGGCGATAATTGGAATCTAAAGCAAGAATTAAATGACTTATGGTAATTGATTATCTGGTTATTTTTCAGCATAGTTTATCGACAGGTATTTAAAAGTGTCGGATTAAAAATCAAAGGAATATTAGAAATGTTATTAGAACTCACTCAAGATTTAAATCCGCATCAGGCTTATCGTATTAAAAAACTAAAAAGAAAACTGAAACATGCGGAAAACTATGAAGAGTGGAAATCTATAGCGTTAAAACTGGATGAAGAAACGGGGGCACAGGAGTGGAAGCTAGATAATACCTCTCCATATTTTGATGCTGAAATTATTTCCCATCGGTTAAATTTATTGCGCCGTTACCGTCTGCAAAATCGCACCCAAGATTTGATGTATATCCTAAGAGAAGGATTTAGTCACGATGTTGCCAACATCGGGCATCCGATGCTATTTGCACATACCTATGTTGGAACTAAAAAAATAATTGAAGATTATATTGATGAAGTTAGCAATAGTTTGGCATTCATCGCTTCAGAAAGTTGCCAAGCTTTGTGTCATGAAAGCAAAAGGAAGTTTTTTGAAAACTGTGAAAAGGCCTATGGTCAGCCCGCACTGATGTTTTCAGGTGGTGCAACATTAGGTTTATTCCATAGCGGTGTCTGTAAAGCATTAATGGAACAAGACTTAATGCCAAAAGTACTTTCTGGTTCAAGTGCTGGGGCAATCATGACGGCGATGCTGGGGGTAAATGAACCGGGTGAGATTCCAAACTTGCTGAGTGGTGACCAGTTTTATAGTGAAGCTTTTCACTTCCGAAGCTTAAAAGAATTAATCAAAGGCAATGGTGGTTTTGCTGATGTCCGATATCTTAAAAAGTTCTTGGTCGAAAATTTAGGTGATGTAACGTTTCAGGAGGCGTTTGAAAAATCAGGCTTAGATATCAATGTCACTGTTGCGCCTTATGATGTTTCCCAAGAAGATGTACGAATCATGAATAAATATACCTCACCAGATTTATTGGTCTGGAGTGCAGTATTGGCATCATGTGCTGTACCGGTTTTATTTCCACCT
Organism: Acinetobacter sp. CE-15; assembly: GCF_051059255.1. Lineage (NCBI taxonomy): Bacteria > Pseudomonadati > Pseudomonadota > Gammaproteobacteria > Moraxellales > Moraxellaceae > Acinetobacter > Acinetobacter sp. CE-15. The sequence continues at coordinate 1,835,364 of NZ_CP192737.1, forward strand.
GTGCGTTTGATCAGTAAACGTTACGATGGTGTACATACTCCTTATTTGGCAAATACGCGTTGGGTAGACGGCAGTGTCCGCAATGATTTCCCCCAAGAGCGCATGTCACGTCTTTATAATTTGAATTACACCATTGCCAGTCAGGTTAATCCACATATTGTACCGTTTATGCAGAATGATGAAGAACGTTACCGTAGAGATTTACTGAGTTGGCCTGAACGTATAGTGCGTAGTCAAGGACGCATGGCTGCAATGGGGATCATGGACTTTGCCAGAGGCCGTATGGGACGAGTTCCTTCTATGCGTCGTTTACTCGATCACGGTTACGGTATTATTGACCAGCGCTACTATGGTGATGTCAATATTATTGGGGAGTATAGTCTGCGCCATTATAGCTATATGTTACAGAACCCACGCCCATATCTATTTAAGCTATTGCAACAAGAAGGTGAGCGTGCAACTTGGCCAAAAATTTCAAGTATAGAAACACATGCGCGGATTGGTAAAACAATCCAACATTGTCTAGAAGTTTTGAATCATCCGATGACGAAAGATATACCCGCAGAACAATTGACCGAAGTATGAGCCAAAGCAGAATTCTTCCAATTGCATATAATACAATCCAAAGTCAAAAATTTGGTCGTCGTGTTTATCAAATTCAGCAGGGTCAGCAATTGTTTTGGTTGAAATTACAGCTCAAAAATTCAAATCGCTGTTATCAACAACACTTTTTCAATGAGCTGAACTGTTATAGCGAGTTGAATGCATTGGAGACTGAAGCTCAACCTGTATTGTTAAATTTCTCAATATTTGATCCATTTCAGCAATTTAAAATGGATGAAGAGGTCATTGATCAAGCTTTATGGGTGGAAGATGCCCCAAAGCTTTTTCAGGATCTGCCTGATCGACTTAGTTTGGCTGAAATTGGTAAGCGATTAGTACTCAGCTTAGATGTGCTTGAACATTTGCATGACTATGGTTATCTGCATGGCGATATCAAAGTTGAGCACTTTCGAGTTAAGGATGAGAAAAGTTATTTGATTGACTTTGAACAGGCTGTAAACACCGCTCAAGAGGCAAATTTAACAAATATCGCAACACATACAGCAACACCACGGTATATGGCACCAGAATTGTTTCATGCGCAACCAAAATCATTTCAATCCGATATTTATGCGTTAGGAATTGTTTGGTTGGAGTGGTTGACACAACAGCGCTTATCGGCAAAAAGCTATCAAGATTGGGCATTTTTGCATTGTCAGCAGTTAAATGTGGTGTTATCAGAGCGATTTAAAATTTTTGAAATGGTTTTAACAGCGATGTTAATGAAAAAAGCAGGGCAACGTTGCTCAAATATTTATCAAATAAAACAAGTATTAAGCCAAATTGTTTAAACAAAAAGCAGTATTTGCAACATTTGTTTTTTATTTAAACAAACGAGTGTCTTTTTCGAAAAAAGGGCTTGTCATAATAAAATGATCTCTATAATATACACAGCCATTGGGGACGTGGCGAAATTGGTAGACGCACTGGATTTAGGTTCCAGCGCCGCAAGGTGTGAGAGTTCGAGTCTCTCCGTCCCCACCAAGCAATTCATTTTGTGGTACTAAAACAAAATGAAGGGTTATAGAGGATTGGTGTAATGGTAGCATGACGGTCTCCAAAACCGTTCGTCAAGGTTCGAATCCTTGATCCTCTGCCAAGTTATTTAAAAGACTACAGCGTTAGTTTTTATTCGGGGACGTGGCGAAATTGGTAGACGCACTGGATTTAGGTTCCAGCGCCGCAAGGTGTGAGAGTTCGAGTCTCTCCGTCCCCACCAAATTTAAAAAAGCATGATGAAAATCATGCTTTTTTTTATGCCTAAATTTTTATTCTAACTATGCTGTATCGTGATTAAAGGTTTCTTAGAATTAGAATTTTAGCCAGATCAATAAAAAGACCTAAACGAAATCGTTTAGGTCTTTTCAAAGAGAAACTTCATTTAGACACTTACTAAGCCTTTAAGTGATCTTCAAATTCTTCACCGAGCTGCATTGCTAAGTTATTACCAGATAAATCACAAGTGACTAAACCATATTCTTTTTTAAAGCTGAAAGTAAATCCTTTTCCATCAGCTAAATTTTTTACTGAATAGCCTAATTTTTCTAACCAAATACGAAAAGCGATTAAATTCTTTGCCTTTACAACCTTTTTCACAGAAGATCTCCTTAATTCCTGCCTATAAATTTAATAGGGGTGATCATTAAATTTTTAAAGGGGAAATTTGATGAAACTTATTTTTTATATCAATATTTGAGCAATTTGAGAAATGAGGCTTTTGTATCAATGCGTATTTTTTTGCTGCTAATATGGATGAAATGTGAATTTAATAAAAAATATTAAAATAAAACAATGGATTAATTAATTCTAAAAACTGTGTTTGTAATATTTTGATGCAAAGATATCAGTTTAAAAAAGCAGAATTTTTCTCATTTTCACTGTGGTTAAATGTAAGTAAATTTAACAGAAGCATGGGGATTACAGCTGTACAGGATGATGTTGATCTAAGAAATCTAAAATATCGCCAAACAGTTGTGTCTGATCTTTACCTAAAGTCATGAGATGCCCAGTATTGGGATAACTTTTAATTTGTTTTTTTGTAGAATTCACATGATTATAAATGGTTTGTGCACTGGGATAATGTGCATCATCTAACTCACCATACAATAAAAAGATAGGTGCGCGAATTAAAGAAATATCACTTATGGTTACGGCAACAAATTGATGAAATGGCTGTAGTTGTATTGCTGCTTTATTTTCTAAGCTTTTTAAGCCTAAACCTGTATGAGTGTTTTCAAATTGGTGGAGATATTCAGCATAGTGCTTTAGTCGCTTAAAAAGATCATTTACACTTCGATCCTGTGGCGCAGACATGCTAATACATGCATCAATTGGAAAGTGCTCAGTGAGTTTTAACGATAAAATTGCACCTAAAGAAACCCCAATGGCAGCAATATGCTTATAACCCTGATTTTCTAAGAATTGATAAGCATTATATGTATCTTGCCACCAATCCGCTGTCGTGTAATTGAGAAACTCATCAATCGTTAAACCATGCCCAGCGTAGCTAGGCACATAGCAAGTGTAGCCATGTTGATGCAGAAATTTTGCTAAGGCCTTCATATCTTGAACGGTACTGGTATAGGCATGTAATAACAGTACCGCCCGCTGCGAGGCTTTTAAAAACAGAGGCTTAGGCTGGCGCAGTTTAACATTGTAAAAACAATAATCGTGATTGCTTAAAAATGATCTTTCAATGCACGAATACGTGCAAATTCTTCAGCACTTTCAACACGTAAAAAGGGATTGGTTTCAAGTTCAAGTTCAATGGTGCTGGGCAAGGTGATTTTCCCTTGTTCACGAAGCTGTTTGATTTCTTCGGCACGTTGTTGTATCGCTCGGTTCTCTGGCTCGATATGCAAAGCAAATTGTGCATTAGAAAGCGTATATTCATGGGTGCAGTAAACTTTGGTTCTTGGTGGTAAAGCAGCAAGGCGATTGAGAGAGTGATAAAACTGTTCAGCAGTTCCTTCAAACATACGTCCACACCCCATAGCAAAAAGGGTATCACCACAGAAAACGCTGTCTAATGCATCAATAAAGTAAACGACATGCCCTAGGGTGTGACCTGGCACAGCAATAATGTCGATGTTTAATCCATGAAATTCAAATTGATCATCGTGTTGCAGCGGGTAGGTAATAAAAGGAATGTGACTTAGTTCAGCACGAGGCCCATAAACAGGGATATTATGATCTGCAATCAATTCTGGAACACCACCAATATGGTCTTTGTGCCAGTGTGTAAGCCAAATTTGTTTTAAATTCAGTTGATGCTCAAGGCAATAATCTTCAACCAGCGATGCTTCTGTGGGGTCAATTGCAACGACATCGTGGCTGTGACTGTCTTCGATCAGCCAAATATAGTTTTGTAATTGATTTTTTACATCTATGACGTGAATTTTAAATTGCATCGTTGAATTCCATATATATGCTGATACAAATTTAATAGCAAAATTAGGCTATAGACAAGTTGGAAAGCTGATTGTGGGCATATTTATGTGAAAACATATGTAATTCGGTTGTACGGCATTGTATTTGATTGAACAAACAAGTCTTGCGGTAGGTTATTCTTTTAGAGAATAGCATATAGACCAATACGCTATTCTCACTAAAATTTAACAGGTCAAGCCTTGGCTGATTTCTAATTTACTGAGTTTGCCATTTTTAAAACTAAAATCGACATAACTGCGATAGCCTGTTTCAAATTCAGCAGGATTTTTTAAAAATTCTTTGGCTTCCGACGCAGTTAACATTAAAACATGGGTGCCAGTTTTGGCACTGTTTGGAAAGTCTTTTTTAAATTGATTGATGCTATACAGATTGGTGATGGGTTTATTGTTAATCAGGATTGTATCCGTGATCGCTGGCGCATTTGTCCAAGAAAGCCAAATTCGCCCTTTGGTCGTACCAAGTTGTTGAAAAGTATTTTTGCTTTTATAAAAAGCGTCAGATTTAATCTGTGGATTTTCTTCACTAAAAATGTCAAATGTTAGATTTTTTCCTGATGCAGTAGAGATTGAGTATTCATAGTTTCCTGTACATTCTGAAAATGTTTTTATAGGTTTTTGAGAGGTTTTTCCAAGCAATTTTTCAATTTGTGTTGCACTTACTGCTTGGTTGAGCTCGACACCATTAACTTTCACTGTGGTGGTGTAATCTTCTGAATGTTGCGCAGCAAAACTGCAAATAGGTAGCATAAGGAGCAACGGGGCGATGGTTTGGGTAAAATTATTCATTTCAAATATTTCTTAAGTTTTCTATAACTTAATCAGTTCTGAAGGATTGATCAAGAGCAGTTGATCAAATGAGTAGAATTAAAAAGGATCTATAAATTTTATAAGTATTTATATCTGTAGCTAACTCAAGAAATAAAAAATACCCTCAACAAGGAGGGTATGATTTTAGAACTAAGTACAACTGGAAATGGCAGGCAAGGATTATCGAAGCTTAGATAACCAATTTCCAAGACTCTGTACAATTTGTACAAGGATCAATAGGACAATCACAGTGAGATAAACCACACTTTGATCGAAACGTTGATAACCATAAGAAATTGCTAAATCACCAATACCGCCAGCGCCTACAGCACCCGCCATCGCTGTTGCACCAATCAAGCTAATGGTTGCTGTAGTAAGGCTCAGAATGAGTGAGCTACGAGATTCAGGGATAATAAATTTAAAAATAATCTGCCAAGGCGATGCACCCATTGCCTGTGCAGACTCAATAATCCCTTCATTCACTTCAAGCAATGATGTTTCTACAAGACGACCAATATAAGGACCAACATAAATGGTCAACGGTACAATCGCAGCCCAAGTACCAATAGTTGTACCCACGATCGCTTTGGTGAGTGGGAAAACCGCAATCAATAGGATAATGAAGGGCAGGGAACGTAGCGCATTGACGATAGGATTTAAAATCTGATAAACAGCGCGATTGGGTAAAATACCATTAGGGCGAGTGACCAACAAGGTAATTGCTTGAACAAAACCCCAAATGGTACCAAACAGCATTGCAAAAATGACCATTTGAATGGTTTCTTGCATCGCTGTAACAAATTGGTCAATGCTTAAAGAGCTTTTCCAAAATGGTGCTGTGAGCGTAGTGAGCCATTGTACAATGAGTTCTCTCATAGTCTAACTCCTGACTGTTCCACCTTGACCCCATTTTTTTCAAAGAAATCTATGGTTTGGCGAATGCTTTCGGTATCTCCCAAAAGTTGTATAAACATTTGACCGATCACTGAACCATTAATTTCAGTCATATTGGCAAATAAAATATTTAAGCTGACATCAAATTGCTTAATTGCTGCTTGTACCACGGTCTCTTGCGCTGAAGTACCCAAAAATTGCAGACTATAAATACTTTTATGATTTTGATTTTCGAGATTGTTTAAGATATTAACAGGGAGTTGTTGCTGTAAAACGGTTTGAATAAAGTTTTTCGTCGTCGGGTGTTGCGGTTGACTAAAAATTTCTAAGGTAGAACCAGTTTCAATCACTTTGCCTTGTTCCATGACCGCAACAAAATCACAAACAGATTCAATTACATCCATTTCATGCGTAACCATGACAATGGTAATCCCTTGCTCTTGATTAATCTTTTTAAGCAAAGCAAGAACAGATTTCGTGGTTTGTGGATCAAGCGCAGAGGTTGCTTCATCACAAAGTAAAATTTTGGGGTGGTTGGCCAAGGCGCGTGCAATACCGACACGTTGCTTTTGACCTCCCGAAAGTTCATCTGGAAAAGCATCTTTTTTGTGCTTTAGATCAATAAACTCAAGTAACTCATTTAAACGTTTTTCACGTTGGTCTTTACTGACACCTAGCAACTTTAACGGCATTTCAATATTGTCAGCTACAGTTTTGGTTTGTAGTAAATTGAAATGCTGAAAAATCATGCCTATATTTGCACGTTCTTGACGTAATGCACGTGCATCAAGTGCCGTAAAGTCTTTTTGATTAATGATGACTTGCCCTTGGTTAGGACGCTCAAGCAAGTTAATCAAACGGATTAAGGTACTTTTACCTGCACCACTATAGCCGATAATGCCAAAAATACTGCCCGCTGGAATCTCAAGATTAATCTGATCCAGTGCACGTATGGTTTGACCTTTCAACTCATAGTGTTTTGAAATGTTTTTAAATTCAATCATATCGTCAAAAACTATAGCAAAAAGAAAAAACAGGCAAATTCACTTTGCCTGTTTTATGAGGGCCTGTAGACCTTTCATAAAAGAATGGTCAATAGACCTGATCCATTATAAAACTATTTTGATTCTGTAAGATAGCTTACAGGTTTATTCACATCAACTTTAGTTCCACCGAAGTGTTCTTGAACATATTTACCTACAGCAGGAACATGATATAACTCACCCACTTTTTTCAAAAGGGCATCGTCTTTACGTGCATCTGCAACAGCAAGTACGTTGACATTCATTTTGGTTGTTTGGTCAACTGGCTCATAATAAACCGAATCTTTAAGCACGTTTAAACCGCCTTCCATTGCCAAAGTATTACCTAAAACAATTGCATCAACTTCATCTTTAGCACGTACCGCAGTCGCCATTTGAATAGGTTTGATGACAATTTTCTTCGCATTTTCAGTAATATCAGCAGGTGTGCCTTTGACTAAATCAAAGCCATCTTTCAATTTGATGAGACCAGCAGATTGTAAAAGTAACAATGCGCGTGATTCATTTGCGCCATCATTTGGAATAGCAATGGTTGCGCCGTTGGCAAATTCTTCAACTTTTTTAATTTTACTAGAGTAAATGCCCATTGGCTCTAAATATGTTGTAGAGATTGGTGCAATTTTTTCTTTGTTTGATTGATTGAAAGCAACAAGATATGCATAAGATTGGAATGCATTGATATCGACTTCTTTGTTCGCAACAGCAGTATTCATTGCAACATAGTCAGTGAAGTTTTTAACTTCTAATTTAATTCCAGCTTGTTTTGTTTCTGGTAATGTTGCGATATAGCGCCAAATATCTGCATCTGAACCTGTAGAAGCCATGGTAACGACTTGTTCTTTACCTGCATCTGCTTGGGCAGCATCATTTTTTGGAGCTTCTTGTTTTCCACAAGCAGAAAGAGTGAGCACAGACGCGCTAAGTAAAACGCCAAACAGCTTTTTCATGAATAAGTCCTAAGTAGCAAATGCAGTAGAATTTTGTCCTTTGCATTCTCGATCATTTAAATCGAATTTTTAACATTTTGAAAATAAATAATGCGGTGACGTACTTGTCTGATTGCGCTATCTATATTCTTTACATTTGAGGATTAGCAGTCTGTTTTAAAAGAATTTTAATTGTTTAAAATAGACTCTAAAGATTTGTTTATCATATCAATAAATGAAAATTATACATAGTGGCTGCGTGTTGACATTGGGTAGTGATGTCGTTGTTTGAATATCAATGTTTTTATTAATTTAATAAAGAAAACAAATGCTTTTGTTGAATGCTAAACGATAAATGTTTAAATTTTATACTTATTCATAATATATAAATTTTTTAGGATTTATTATCTTTTTTTTGAATAAGTAAAATAAAATTAGATCTGTACCTATAGCAGTACAGTGATAAACATTATTAGGGGGTGCTAGGCGAAATGGAGGGATTTTATTCAAACAGTGATTGACATTGACACCACTGTCATACTTTAACATGGAGATCTTATCTAACTCAAAGAGATCGATAAATGAAATTAATCATCTTTCTTTTAAGCAGTTTTTTATTGCTAAATACTGCATATGCTCAAAATAATGTCTATATCATTCATGGTTATGGTGCAAATGTGGATGATCATTGGTTTAATTATCTTGAGAAAAATTTACAAGATAAAAATACTAGAGTTGTAAAGATCGCATTGCCGAACTCCAGCAATCCAAAGCTTTTACAGTGGAAGCAAACCTTAAAAAATAATATTGCTCAAATTGATCAGCATACATTTTTTGTTGCGCACAGTTTAGGATGTATTACGTTGCTTGATTTCCTGTCTGAATCTGATTTTCAACAGATAGGTGGTGTTGTCTGTGTATCGGGATTTTCGAATAAATTGGCAGTACTACCTCAGCTGGATTCATATATCACTGAAACGAATAAGGATTTTTCTTTTAAAAATAAAATATTGAATCGGAAAATGTTTATATCGAGTAATGATCAATATGTTCCAACTGATTTAAGTATCTTGTTGGCAGAAAAATTGGCGTTTCCATATGAAATTATTCCCAATGCTGGACATTTTCTAGCCAGTGATGGATATCGGGAATTTCCTCAATTATTAGATTGGCTTCAAATGGTCATTGGTGGTGTTGATGAGGTCGGTGGTTCAAATGATTCAGCGCAAAATCAATCAAGGTAATTAATCTTATATTTATTATTCTGGAAGAGCATTACTCACTAAAAATTTACCAAATAAAAAAACCCGCCTTGGCGGGTTTTACAACTCAATCGAGTTTAAGCATTTTCACGAGCAATCGCACGGTAACCAATATCTTTACGATATTGAACACCATCAAAAGTCACTTTTTGGCAAAGTTCCAAGGCTTTAGCTTGCGCTTCACCAATTGTGTTACCCAATGCAGTTACGCAAAGTACACGACCGCCAGCAGTCACTACATCACCATTGGCATTGTTTGCTGTACCTGCATGGAAAACTTTCGCATCTGTCATTTGGGTATCTAAACCTGAAATCACGTCATCTTTGCTCGAAGTTTCAGGATAGCCTTTAGACGCAAGCACAATACCAACAGTTTTACGCTCATCCCACGCAGCTTCAGCGGGTAAGTTACCAGCAATACCGGCTTCAACTAAATCAACCAAAGAAGATTTTAAGCGCATCATGATCGGTTGAGTTTCAGGATCACCAAAACGGCAGTTAAACTCAATGACACGAGGTTGCCCTTGCTCATCAATCATCAAGCCAGCATACAAGAAACCTGTGTAAGTATGACCATCAGCCTTCATACCATCTACAGTTGGACGCATGACTTCTTTCATGACTCTGTCAAAAACATCTGCAGTCACAACTGGGGCAGGGGAATACGCACCCATACCACCCGTATTTGGACCTTGGTCAGCTTCAAAGATACGTTTATGGTCTTGTGACGTTGCCATAGGAAGGATGTTGTCACCATCAATCATACAAATGAACGATGCTTCCTCACCCTCAAGGAATTCTTCAATAACAACACGCGAACCTGCATCACCAAATTTATTGCCTGCAAGCATGTCATCAATTGCATCAAACGCTTCTTGATTGGTCATCGCAACAATGACGCCTTTACCCGCAGCAAGGCCATCTGCCTTAATTACGATTGGTGCGCCATTTTTTTCTACAAATGCTTTGGCTGCATCCACTTCAGTGAATACATCATAGAATGCTGTAGGAATGTTATGACGTTTTAAAAAGTGTTTGGCGAAAGCTTTAGAGCCTTCAAGTTGTGCTGCAAATTGGGTTGGTCCCCAAATTTTAAGGCCAGCTGCTCGTCCTGCATCCACCACACCATTTACAAGCGGTGCTTCAGGACCAACAATAATGAGGTCAACGGCATTATTTTTTGCAAAGTCGATAATGGCAGGGTTGTTGAGAATATCTAAAGCAACATTTTCACATTTATGTTCAGTTGCTGTACCCGCGTTTCCTGGTGCAACAAAAACTTTAGTGACTTGATCGTCTTGCGCAATTTTCCATGCCAATGCATGTTCACGACCACCACTACCCAAAACTAATATGTTCATCTTATGTATCCTTTTTTAATCCCTCCCAACCTCCCTTTATACAGGAAGGGGTATCACGAATTTAAAGAGTCCTGTAGTTCGTGACAAGTCCCTCTTATGAAAAGAGGGACTTAGGGGGATTTTTAAATAATGATTTATTGTGAATTAGTGACGGAAATGACGCATACCCGTGAAGACCATTGCAATACCAGCTTCATCTGCTGCTGCAATTGTTTCTTCATCACGCATTGAACCACCCGGTTGGATAATACATTTGATACCAGCTTTTGCAGCGTTATCAATACCATCACGGAATGGGAAGAATGCATCAGATGCCATAACAGCACCTTCAACCACTAAACCTGCATGTTCAGCTTTGATCGCGGCAATACGTGCAGAGTTTACACGGCTCATTTGACCAGCACCAACACCAATGGTTTGACGGCCTTTAGCATAAACAATAGCATTGGATTTAACGTATTTGGCAACTTTCCAAGCAAAGATTAAATCATCGATTTCTGCTTCAGTAGGGGCACGCTTAGTCACTACTTTAAGATCATCTTTAGTGATCATGCCAAGGTCTTGGTCTTGAACCAATAAACCGCCATTGACACGTTTATAATCGTATTGTGAAGCACGTTCATCAATTTTAGGAAGTTCGCCACATACCAGAACACGGACGTTTTTCTTTGCGCCAGTCACTTCAAGTACACCATCGGCAATACTTGGTGCAATAATCACTTCAACAAATTGACGGTCAACAATTGCTTGAGCTGTAACAACATCTAACTCACGGTTAAATGCAATGATGCCACCAAATGCTGATTCTGGGTCAGTTGCATAAGCAAGATCGTATGCAGCTTTAAGACCGTCTAACGATACTGCAACACCACATGGATTTGCATGTTTAACAATGACACACGCTGGTTTTGCAAATGATTTGACACATTCAAGTGCTGCATCTGTATCCGCGATATTGTTATAAGAAAGTTCTTTACCTTGTAACTGCTTAGCAGTTGAAACTGATGCTTCAGTTGCAGTCGATTCTACATAGAAAGCAGCGGATTGATGTGGATTTTCACCATAACGAAGATCTTGTACTTTATTTAACTGGGTATTGAAAGTACGAGCAAATTTGTCAGCTTGACCTTCTTCTTTACCAACACGTGCACCGAGGTAAGAAGCAATCATGCCGTCATACTGGGCAGTATGTTCAAATGCTTTAACCGCTAAATCGAAACGAGTCGCATAAGATAAAGCACCATCCGCTTTAAGTTCTGCAATTACAGTTTCATAATCAGTTGCATTTACGATGATCCCCACAGAAGCATGGTTTTTCGCAGCTGCACGAACCATTGTTGGGCCACCAATGTCAATATTTTCAATTGCATCTGCAAGCGAGCAGTCTGGTTTAGCAACAGTAGCAGCAAAAGGATAAAGGTTTACGACAACAAGATCGATTGCATCGATGTTGTGTTCAGCCATGACAGCTTCGTCTAGACCACGACGAGCCAAAATGCCTCCATGAATTTTAGGATGCAGTGTTTTTACACGACCATCCATCATTTCTGGGAAGCCTGTGTGCTCTGAAACTTCAACTACAGCCACATTGTTGTCTTTAAGCAACTTATATGTACCGCCAGTAGATAAAATTTCCACCCCAAGAGCAACAAGGTTCTGGGCAAATTCAACGATCCCGGTTTTATCAGAAACAGAGATTAAAGCGCGTTTAATAGTCATGATCTTCGTCAACAGTTTTTAAGTCTAGAGATTGAACAGGTAGGCAAAATATAGGTAAAAAAAATGCCCACGCAAGCCGTGAGCATTTTATCATTTATTCACTCATTAAACCGTGAGCTTTTAACTTTTTGCGTAAAGTGCCACGGTTCAGTCCGAGAATCTCAGCAGCGCGAGTCTGATTCCCGCGTGTGTATTCTAAGACAACAGATAAAAGAGGTTTCTCCATTTCTGCTAGCACCATGTCGTACACTTGTGATGGTTGCTCACCTTGCAATTGTGCAAAATAGTGACGAACTGCGCGATCTACGTGAATACGAAGAGCGACGTCAGATTGTGCAGTAAAAATAGGAGATTTGCTATTCATGCGAGTTAATCCGAAAATCAAAATATTACTTGGGTAAAGTAATATATAAATGTGGTCTAAAAAAATCTGAGCTCCGTTTTAGATCCTAAAACGGTTGGCTCTAAAACAAGAACAATTAGCTTGCCACAAATCGTCGAGTTGAGTGAAAAATAAGCGTAACAATAGATTAATATTTGTTACAACACTCTTTTAAACAAAAAAATGTTCTACATGCGCGATATTGGATATAAAGCACATAACAAAACAGTATTTTTTTTGAAAAAATGCGAGGAGTTTGCAGGACAAAGCTTTCGTGGCGCGTATGATACCATTGTCTAAGAAAAAATGAGCAAGAAAACTACATTTTTTTTCATTTTTTTATAATTTTTTTTAATTTTAAGGGTGAATAATGTCTAATTGGTACTGATCAAAACTTTTTCTTGGCTCTGTAACAACAAATTTAAAAGGATATGGGCTATTTTTAGGAATACGCTTAATTCCAACTAAACTTTCAATCAGATATTGCTCAGGTGTAATCACATGTGTAGCAATGACCTTATTTTGAGCTTTTAAAGTGACTCTTATGAGGGGTAATTCTAAGCTTTTAGAATATTGGTTATTGAGTTGACCTGAAAATTGAGTCTCCTGCCTATCAAGTGCTTTAACTTTAAGATGGCTAATCACAATTTGTTTATAGCGTTGATCAACAGTATCACACTGTAAGACGGCACAGGTTTGGGTAAAGACAGTATTCAAAAACGGATAACGATCAGTTAAGTTTGGATTAAACCAAAGGATTTGAAATAATAAAATGCTGAGTAAAGCAAGATTGATCAAGCTCCACGCCAGATAATAAAACGTACTTTTGGGTTTTACTAAATGTTGTCCGTGGTTATTTAAACCTTGTGATAGGTTTAAGCTTGGAATGTTATTGACTGGCTCATTGTTGAAATAATTCAAATTGTTTAAGTATGTTCTTAAATCAATATTGGAGTTTTCAATTTTACGATTAAAAATATCTAAAACATTGGTTTCGATTTGTCGTTTCGTCGTAATGAGGTTTTGTGCCTGACTTTGCACGACAGTCTCAGGATCGATCTTGGGTTGAGCAGGTTGACTGTTTTGTAAATGAATTAATGCATTAAAATTATGTGAACATTTCGGACAACAAACCATACCCTGCGCAACAGTGAGTTGCGTAACTGATACTTTATAAACTGAAGCACAATTTGGGCATCGGGTTTGTTTTTCGGTCATAAATATTTAAATTTTCATAGATTAAACAGCCTTACGCGACCCAGAAATTCTGCACCAGGTTTCTTCACGTTTCTCGACTTCTACTATATCAAAAAATTCAGAATAAATACTAGAAACATCAGTAACTTGCTCTTCAATTACGCCAGCAAGTGCGAACTCTCCCTCAGATTTAATCAAAGTTGAGAATTCTTTAGCAAGAGACATAAGTGGGCCTGCCAGAATATTTGCAACCAAAATATCCGCCTGTTGGTTTTTAAATTCTGCATTGAACTCTTCAGGTAATCCAACATAAAGATTTTCAAGAACGCCATTTAGCTCAGCATTTTGTTTGGTCGCCAAGACAGCTTGTGGATCGATATCTGTTGCATAGACTTTCTTTGCACCTAAAAGCAGTGCTGCAACACCGAGGATGCCTGAACCACAACCATAATCAATCACCACTTTATCTTTAACATCGGTTTTGCCTAACCATTGCAGACAAAGGAAAGTAGATGCATGGTTACCTGTACCAAACGCTAAGCCTGGATCAAGTTTGATATTGACTGCATCCGCTTCTGGTGGTTCTATCCATTCAGGTACGATCCAATACTTTTCACCAATTTGAATTGGTTCATAGTAATCCATCCAAGAACGTTCCCATACTTGGTCTTCAAGAAATTCACTACGCATCGGTTCAGTTGGGAGTTGGGTGCGAATAAATGTTTCTAGTGCTGTTACATCAATGTCTTCGCCTTCTTCTTGCGCGTAGATTCCTGTAACAATCACTTTATTCCATAGCGGAGTTTCGCCAGGGAGTGGTTCAAGCAAGTCTTGGTTTTCAGCATCATCTAATGTCACGCTGACTGCGCCTAAAGAACTTAACAAGGTTTCAGTAAAATCAACTTGAGCTTGTTCTACAGTAATATGAATTTGTAACCACTTCACGGCAAAGACCTAAATCGTTTTCTTTAAAGGCAGTATTGTAGCCGAAACTGGGAAGTTACGCTTATATTCAGTAGCAAAATAAAAAATGGATGCTTAAGCATCCATTTTAGTTGAGATACATGATGACTTTATATCGCAGGTTCAGTTTCAGTTGCTGCACGTCTTGAAATTAAGGCACCAAAAATAGCAGCGAAAATATACATAAAGATTGAGTAAACCGCTGCAGGCATTGCGACAGTAGAATTTGCGATGACAGTCAACGCAATCGTCATGGCTAAGGTACTATTATGAATGCCGATCTCAAATGCGCATGCGCGTGCTTGAGCACTATTAATACCGAGTAATCTTGGAACAAAGTAGCCAATAACCAGACTGCAAATACAGAAAATCACCGTGGCTAGGCCGACTTGAGTCAGGTACTCCATGATATGTGCACGTTCTTTGGTGATTGCCCCAATAATAATGAGAATCAAAAACACCACTGAGAAAATTCTTAAAGGTTTACTTAATTTTTCAGTAAAGTGTGGCGCATAATGTCGAATGAGCATGCCGATACACACAGGAATTAAAATAATTGCAAAGACTTGCAGTATTTTACTGAACTGCATGGTGATTTGTTGCCCATCATTCATAAAATATTGAATCGAAAAGTTTACGATCAAAGGCAAGGTAAAGGCAGCAATGACTGAGTTAATTGCAGTTAAGGTAATATTAAGTGCAATATCACCTTTAAATAAATAACTAAATAGATTGGCGGTACTTCCTCCAGGTGAGGCTGCAAGCAACATTAAACCAACGGCAAGCAACGGTGGGAGTGCAAGTACCTTACAAATGATAAAAGCAATACCGACCAAAAGTACCAATTGACAGAATAACGCAATCAATACAGCTTTAGGGTGTTTAGAAACTCGCGCAAAATCTTTTGGAGTAAGTTCTAAACCTAGTCCAATCATAATAATGGCGAGGGCGAGGGGAAGCATTATGGTAATTATCCCTGAATCCATAGTTTCATCCTTTTTGTTGTTTTTACATCAATTCAATATGTGAATATTCCGTTCTCGATTTGAGTGTAATCGAAAGGTATCGAATTGAAAAATGAAATCTATGACTCAGAAATCTTCTTGAAAATATGTGTTTTAAATATATAGCATTAGGCCGAACAACAATTGATTCATCGTAGACGTAAAACTATATGGATACTGATATTAATCAAGTCTACGCACAGACTTGAAATAAAAAAGGTGCTCCATTTTTAATGGAACACCTTTTTGCTCATATATGCTATTTATAAAAGCAGGTATTTATAAATGCACGTATTTATGCCTAAAGCAGATTATTGCGCTTGGATCGGATCTTCGCTTGGAGCGGCTTGACTCGGTTGCTCCATTGCAGGCTGTTCTGCTTGTGATGCATCATTTGTTGCTGGTGCATCTGCACTCGCTGGAGCAGATTGTTCTACAGCTGGGCGGTTTTCAATCGCTGGTTCAGGCGCTGCAGCAGCGGCAGTTGGGTTGCCACCTGCAGGTGCTGGAAAGCTAAATTGTAATTTACCATTTTCATTTGGTTCACATGTACCGTTAAAAGTTACACCTTTATTGGCGTAGGTGACCCAGTCACCTTGTTTTTTCTTGGCACATACCTGAATTTGCTTTTTCACTTCGGCTTTGCTGGTGTTTTCATCAGCAGCATGGGCAAAACTAAATGCAACACAACTGAGTAAAGATGCTGTAATTACTTTAGACATGGTATTTTTCATCATGATATTCCTTAAATATAAAGTCTCGAAAAAAATAATTTGTCCGTGTATTGTCTATCGTATCGTGAGTTTTTGATAAGTTAAATTCTATTTGTAGGGCAGTCATGAAACGAAGTGTCAATTTATGTTGCCTATGTATAAGAGATGTTTAATCGTTCATACGCATGATTGAGGGAAATAATATTTGTAAAACTGCCTAAAACTAGAAGTAAAATTTTGCTATAATTTCCTGTCATTCTTTTATCTCTCATTTATCACTATGCATTATCCTAAAGTTTACGATGTCATTGTTATCGGTGGCGGTCACGCAGGTACGGAAGCGGCACTGGCTGCGGCGCGTATGGGTCGACAGACTCTGCTTTTGACTCATAACATTGAGACTTTAGGGCAGATGAGCTGTAACCCAGCCATTGGTGGTATTGGTAAATCTCACCTTGTTCGCGAAATTGACGCCTTAGGCGGTGCAATGGCATTGGCTGCAGACAAGGGCGGTATTCAATTTCGTATTTTGAACTCGCGTAAAGGCGCAGCTGTACGTGCAACTCGTGCGCAAGCTGACCGTATCCGTTATAAAGCCGCGATTCGTCATACACTTGAAAATCAAGCCAATTTAGATATTTTTCAACAATCTGCAGATGACTTAATTGTTGAAGGCGATACGGTTAAAGGTGTAGTGACCCAAATGGGTATTCGCTTTGATGCGAAAACTGTGGTGTTAACCACAGGTACATTCTTAGGTGGCGTGATTCACGTTGGGCTAAATAATTCGTCAGGTGGACGAGCAGGCGATCCACCATCAATTTCGTTAGCAGCTCGTTTACGTGAATTAAACCTGCCAGTAGGTCGTTTAAAAACTGGTACACCACCACGTATTGATGCGCGTTCTGTCGATTTTTCTGTGATGATTCCACAACCGGGTGATTTCCCATCACCAACCATGTCATTTATGGGGGATGCTTCGATGCATCCTGAGCAAGTAAATTGCTATATCACGCATACCAATGCGCGTACTCATGAGATTATTCGTGGTGGTTTAGACCGTTCGCCGATGTATACCGGGGTGATTGAAGGTGTAGGTCCACGTTATTGCCCATCGATTGAAGATAAAATTCATAAATTTGCAGATAAAGATTCGCATCAGGTATTCCTTGAGCCAGAAGGGCTGGATACACACGAGCTTTATCCAAATGGTATTTCAACATCTTTACCATTTGATGTGCAGTTTGAGTTGGTACGCTCAATCCGTGGTATGGAGAATGCACACATTCTTCGTCCAGGCTATGCAATTGAATATGATTATTTCAATCCGCAGTCTTTGAAATTCTCACTTGAAACCAAATCGATTAATAACTTGTATTTTGCAGGTCAAATTAACGGTACAACAGGTTATGAAGAAGCTGGTGCACAAGGTTTATTGGCGGGCTTAAATGCTGCACGTCGTGCATGGGATCAAGAGCAATGGACGCCTAAACGTGATGAAGCGTATATGGGCGTTTTGGTCGACGATTTGATTACCTTAGGTACCAAAGAACCGTACCGTATGTTTACCTCTCGTGCGGAATATCGTTTGATGCTTCGTGAAGATAATGCTGATCAACGTTTAACAGCAATTGGCCGTGAAATGGGCTTGGTTGATGATGAGCGTTGGGCTTCTTATTGTGAAAAAATGGAAGCAGTTGAAAAAGAAACAGGTCGTTTACAACACCTTTGGGCTGCACCGAACAATCCAATGGGTAAAAAATTCGTTGAATTGACGGGTGCTGATCTTTCTAAAGAATGTTCTGCAATCGATTTACTTAAACGCCCAAACATTAACTTTGCACAAATTGCTGAATTAACTGGTTCTGAAGTATCTGCATTTGTTGGTGAGCAGATTGAAATTGCTGTGAAATACGAAGGTTATATCAATCGTCAGCAAGAAGATGTTGCGCAAATGAAGCGTTTGGAAGACACCAAAATTCCTGCTGATTTTGATTATGATATCGTTTCAGGGCTTTCTCGTGAAATCACCATGAAACTGAAAAATGTATTACCTGAAACATTGGCACAAGCCAGCCGTATTCCGGGGGTAACACCTGCTGCTGTTCAATTGGTGATGATTACAATTCGTAAAAATAACCAAGCGAGAAAATCAGCTTAAGATGTTGAATTGTAAGAAACCCGCTATATGCGGGTTTTTTATTATCTATAGCAAAGGGGGATTCTTATTGAAAATATATTGTCATTATGACAATATAAAAAGCAAGTAGATTCTAGAGTAAAACATGACAAAACAAGATCAATTAAAAGGTGCAATCTATGGTTTGTTGGTAGGTGATGCTGTAGGGGTATCTTATGAATTTCTCTTAGCTGAGCAGTTACCAGCCTATGACCAAATTGAAATGCTTCCACCGAATAATTTTGCAAAGACCTATCCTCATATTCCAGCAGGGACATGGTCAGATGATGGCGCACAAGCTTTATGCCTTTTGGATTCATTACTTTATAAAAATAAAATGGATACAGAAGATTTTATGAAACGCATATGTAACTGGTATCAATGTGGTTATATGGCTGTGGATTTTCAAGTATTTGATGTTGGAGTACAAACTGCTGAAGCCATAAGAAACTATCTGTCTGGTGTGCCCTTATTACAGGTTGCAAATAATGATGTACTCGCAAATGGCAATGGTTCATTGATGCGGGTATTACCTCTAGCAATTTGGCATCAAGGTTCAGATATACAGTTGATTGAAGATGCTTATGCGCAATCACATGTCACACATGCGCATTTACGTTCTAAAGTTTGCTGTGCTTTATATTGTTTATGGGCAAGGTCTATTTTAAATGGTTTGGATATTGCAGCTGCTTGGTCTGATGCAGTGACAAAATTACGTGCTTATTTAAAAGATAAGCCAGATGATCTAGAACAACTAGAATATTATATTCGACCTGATGAATTGGAAAAGGGAACAGGCAGTGGTTATGTGGTTGATTGTTTAAAATCGGCTAGATATGCATTAAAACAAACAACATATCAAGATGTCATTAAAACAGCCATTGCATTTGGTCGAGATACAGATACAACGGCTTGTGTCGCAGGAGGAATCGCTGGATTATATTTTGGTTTTGATTCAATTCCAGAGTCATGGTTAGCGCAGCTCAGAGCTAAAGATTTAGTTGAACCCTTATTGGCCAAACTACTCTCCAATGTGCCAGCTTAAAGGCAAATATTTATGTAAATCAAAGGGCAATTATGGCGCTTTGATTTTATGAACTCTACAGTCCAATTTGATCTTATTAGGAGGTATCTTTTAAAAAATCATCTCACTTATCTTTGTTAAGGCTAAATTTACGATTTATTTTTAAAGGCATATTTTAACTACACAGATCCAATCTAACTTTATAAAAATAACTCCTAAACAGAATTGATGAAAAACAAAGCAGTTTTAATTATTTTTCAGTTTGCAAAATTATCGTTATAGTCAATTTACATTCAAACGAGAGGTGAACATCATGACAATGAAATCGATCCGCTACAATAGTGCTGAACTCGCGTGCTGTAACATGTGATGTTTAACATACTCCAATAAATCCCATGTCTTGTGGACATGTAAAAATGTGACATGGGCTTTATATCAGCGC
The DNA here is from genome assembly GCF_051059255.1 of Acinetobacter sp. CE-15. NCBI lineage: Bacteria > Pseudomonadati > Pseudomonadota > Gammaproteobacteria > Moraxellales > Moraxellaceae > Acinetobacter > Acinetobacter sp. CE-15. The sequence goes on from NZ_CP192737.1 coordinate 1,855,332, forward strand.
AAAAACAATAAAATTTAAAAACAACAATCAAAACAATAAATCAAAGAGCCGAAAGGCTCTTTTTATTTTGATTATCTTGGCTTGGGTGAAGTCGCTAGCTTATTCAATTTCATGTACCGCATTAAACACTTCAACAGGCTCAATTCGGACAATTTTTTTACCAAAACTTCTTAACCACCATACCAGTTGTGAGGTAAATGGAACTACAGCACTGACTTGATACAACTCTTCATTGAGTTGTTCAACTTTTTGCTCTTTACTGAGTTGGCTCTCCGTAAAGTATTGTGCATCATCTTCGTGCATGACTAATTTTAATTCAACATTTTCGGTCGGTCGAGAAAAGTCGACTCTAAAGCCCAGCGCACCAGAATCGATATATTCATCAATATCGAATTTGACTGGGTGTAAAGCACGTAAATCTAAAACAGTTGCAGATTTAAAACGATGTAATGCAAAGGTCTGAACTTCTGTCTTGTCATGACGCGTACAAATCAAATAAATAATTGCACCTTTTTGAACCAAACCTAAAGGATTTAGAGTATAGGTTTTCTCTTCACCCTGATAACCGCGTGCACGATAAACACATTCAATTTGTTTATCTTGTAGTAGTCCTTCATAAATGGCTTGCTGTGCATGTCTTTCCACCAGAGGTGGGATTACTGGTTGGCTAGCAGGCACAATTCGAACACGGTTAATCCATTGTCGAACATTGTTCTGCGTAGAAAGGCTACGCCGTGCCAAATCGAACCAAGGGTTCATTTCATCAATTAAACTCGGTGGAAGCAGGTGTTTTAAATGTTCTTCAACCATCATAAACGTGACTGCTTGCGAGCTGGTCATATGCGGCAGACTTTGAATCGGGGCATCTGAACGCCAACGCCAGCCTTGTGGTACGGTTTTGTTACTCTCGATAGGAAAGCGTTGAGCAATCTGATTTAGATCACGTTGAATCGTACGTAAACTGATTTCGATCCCTTCACGTTCTAAAACTTCTTGTAATTCACGTGTGCCCATCCACTTCCCCGTAGAGAGTCGGGACAGGATTTGCCATTGGCGATAGAGGCTATTGGAAGTTTCTTTTTCTTGTGCAGACATGGTTTGGTATCAATGGAATCGTGAATGTTTAAGGGAAATAAATCAGCTACACAATAGAAAATTAAAACTGATTCTGCAAGTTATATCCTGTGACTAGTCGCTTAGGTGTTGAAAATATTAGCTAAAAAATTTTGAAACAAGTTCGATCAAAACTCACATTGAGTGCAATAGCAAACAATGAATTAATAAAACTGAGCCAGAAAGATTTAATTGTACAGGTGAAGAATACAGGATATGGCGATTTAATAATATTTTGGCATTGATATTGCATTATTAAAGAAGCCATTAGAGAAGATAAAAAGAGGTTTGTATGCTAAAAGAAACCATAGATACAAATTCAAGCAATGAGAATTATGCAGATCGCTTCGCTTTGCCAATTGCTGAGGCAGAAGAAAAAACTGAAACGACGAATCAACAACAGATAGGAAATATTCAACAGGCCATTAATCTAAATTTCGATGCACAACAAGCCTCACATCATTTACTTAAACAGATGAACTCGGTTTTTTTTAATGAAATGACGGATGATCAGGTTCTTTCGCCCGAAACTGCTGAAAAAATCGAAGATTGGTTATCTCAACACAGCATTTACCAACTTGAGAAACTCAATGAAACAGCCAAAGCACATTTTTTATATCAAGGAATTACTTTTGCGGTTTATGGTGAAAAATCGGGAATTGATCGCACCATACCGTTTGATTTAATTCCGCGTGTGATTGCCAAGCAACAGTGGAACAAGATTGCAGCAGGCTGTACACAGCGTATTCAAGCATTAAATTTATTTTTAGCTGATATCTATAATCAACAAAATATTTTAAAAGAAGGTTTAATCCCAGCAGTACAAGTGCTTTCTCATGAAGCTTATCAACCAGTGATGATGAATCATCGCTTGAATGGAAATATTTACAGTCAAATCAGTGGAATTGATATTGTTCGGGACTGCAAAGGTGAGTTTTTTGTCTTAGAAGATAATCTACGTACGCCTTCAGGTGTGTCCTATATGCTTGAAAGTCGTAAGATGAGTCAAAAACTTATGCCTGAATTATGCAATCAACACGTTGCCAATATTGAGTTGTATCCACAATTGTTGCGTGATGTTTTGGCTGAAAATTCAAAAGTAGATTGCCCCACAATCGTGGTTTTAACACCAGGACGTTATAACAGCGCCTATTATGAACATTCATTTTTAGCAAGGGAAATGGGTGTGCCATTGGTGACATCACGTGATCTTTTTGTTGAAAACGACAAGGTTTATGTGAAAACTATCCGTGGGCGTCAACAGGTTGATGTAGTTTATAGGCGTTTGGATGATGGTTTTTTAGACCCATTAAGCTTTAGACCTGATAGCACTTTAGGTGTTGCAGGGCTAATGTCTGCTTATTTAAGTGGAAATGTGGTGATTGCTAATGCACCTGGTACAGGCGTTGCAGATGATAAGTCGATTTATCCATATGTGGATCAAATGATTGCTTATTATTTAAATGAAAAACCAATTTTGTCCAATGTACCGACGTATCAATGCCGTGAAGCTGAAGCTTTGGATTATGTTTTGGCAAATCTGGATCAATTGGTGGTAAAAGAGGCTCAAGGTTCAGGTGGTTATGGGATGCTCATCGGTCCTAAAGCAACTGAACAAGAAATTGACCTATTTAAAATGAAGTTAATGGCTTCACCCTCTGCGTATATCGCTCAACCCACCTTAAATTTATCTGTTGCACCAACACTAACTTCCCAAGGAATTGCTGAACGTCATATTGATTTACGACCATTTATTCTCAGCTCACCAGAACGCATAGAAATTGTTCCAGGTGGCTTGACTCGTGTTGCGATGCAACAAGGTTCACTGGTGGTCAACTCATCACAAGGTGGTGGAATTAAGGATACATGGGTAATTGATGAATATTCAATTTAGCCCCACCTTCAAATAATCCCAGCCAAAGGAGAGCAAACATGATTTTACTCAGTACCAATGCACAGAATATTTTTTGGTTAGGACGCTATTTAACCCGTATTCAATATTTGTGTAGCCAATTTCCATTTAAAACCAATGAATTGGCTTTAGACTATGCACATGCTTTTTGTTTACCCGCATTTGATGCAAGTTCTTTAAATGAATTGATTTTAGACAATGAGCAACCTGCATCATTTCATCAGCATTTTTTATGTGCCAAAAATAATATTCATGATTTACGTGGGGTGATTTCAGCACAGTCCTTTGCCGAATTAAATCAGTTATTACAACAGGCAGAGCAAAATGCTGGTTTTATTTGTGATGTTTGTGAAGAATGTAATGATGTTTTAGAGGCAGAGGATGATGAATTATTGTTTCTATTTTTTAGCTTAGGGCAAAAAATGGAACAATTTGATCGTCAATTACGTCTGAATCAAGATAAATCAGTGACTTTGACACAATTGAATCATTTGATTGATCGTTTAGATCAACATGGTATGTGTAGTTTGCCTGAAGTTTGGGAAGAACTAAAAAACCAACCAGACCGTATGAATTATTATCATTTTAGTGACCATATTGACTCATTATTTGAATTGGATCGCTTATGAAACTGATGATTAATCACCAAACGCATTACCAATATTCTGAATGGGCAAAAAATAGTATTCAGTATATCAAGATGACACCACAGTCTAATTTGCATCAACAGGTGACGGGTTGGCATGTCAGTGTTCCCGGTGAAAAACACATTAAAAAAGATGCCTTTGATAATGTCTGGTTGACCAGTTCGCAAATTGAGCCTTATCAACAAATGTCCATTATGGCGCAGGGGATTGTCGATATTAATGTAGACAATCAATTTGGTATAGAAGATCAGGTATCACCTGTGGTTTTTTTACAGCCAACCACTGCAACCTTGTGCAATACAGAAATGATTGCTTTTGCTGAACAGTATCTAACGCATAAGCATTGGGCGAATTTCCAAAAATTAGCAGAAGCTTTATTGCAACATATGCCTTATATCAGCGCAAGTACCACAGTAACGCATACCGCAATGGAGTCTTTTTCAGCACGACAAGGGGTATGTCAAGATCATAGTCATGTCTTGATTGCGATGGCGAAAGCATTGGGGGTACCAGCTCGCTATGTTTCTGGTTACTTATATGTAAATAATCAATCGCATTTGGCAAGTCATGCTTGGACAGAGATATTTTTAGATGGTAAATGGCATGTTATTGATGTCAGTAATCAATTATTCCGCCCAGAATCACATGTCTATGTGGCGATTGGACGCGACTATTGGGATGTTGCACCCGTTCGTGGAGTAAGAGAGCAAGGTGGCACTGAAACCATGTACTCTATTGTTCAAGTGCTTGCATGTTAGTGGTGGCAATGGTAAATAGTGTGAATAATTGCAGAATGTGATTAATCTCAAATTTAGTTGTATAGGTAGTTTCATGACGTATTGCTGTGCTTTAAGACTCAAACAAGGTTTAGTATTTATTAGTGATACCCGAACCAATGCTGGAGTCGATCACATTTCTGTATATCGAAAACTTTATACGTTTGGGGTAAAAGGCGAACGCTTTATTTGTATTCAAACTTCTGGCAACCTTGCAACGACACAAGCGGTGATTGGACATTTAGAAAATCATTTGGCACTTAAGCAAGAACCCAATTTGTATAGCGTGAATACGATGTTCGAGGTCGCAGGATTGGTTGGGCAAACCCTACGCAAAGTCATTGCAGATGTCACTGAAGATACTCAAGAGCAAAGTAATTATTATTGTAGTTTGTTGGTTGGTGGTCAGATCAGTGGAGAGGAAATGCAGCTTTATAATATTTATCCGCAAGGTAATTTTATTTCTGCAACCAGTGATACGCCTTATTTCCAAATTGGTGAAAGTAAATATGGTAAACCAATTTTAGATCGTGCCTTAAGTTATGATATGCCTTTAGATGAAGCGTTACGTTGTAGTTTAATTTCATTTGATTCGACTTTACGTTCAAATGTATCTGTTGGTATGCCATTAGATGCGATGATTTATCTTAAAGACAGCCTAGAGGTGCCAAAAGGCAAGCGAATTAACGACAGTGATCCTTATTTTCAACACATCAGCAAACAATGGTCTGAAACTTTAAAGAAAGGTTTGCAAGATTTACCTAAACCGACCAATGATTATTTTGAATAATACTCTATGTGCTTTTAAAGCGAGTTTAATCTCGCTTTTTTTATATTAAAAATTATAAAGAGGTTGCATAAATTCAATTCTATGTTTCTTTTATTCTAAAATTTATATCGAGACAATTGACTAGGTGGATCATGATTTACTTTGTGTTTTTAATGATAAATATATATTAAATCACTGTTTTAAATTAAAAAAATTAAAGAGCATGGTTATTATGTATGTGCTGTAAAGCAATCCGAATAAAAAAATGATAAACAATTAAATAATAAAATGTTAAGACTTGTATGATCGCAAATAATTGTTTATAAATAATGAAAGTTAAAAATAGAAGAATTACATGACTTTTCAATTATGCTATGCAAGTAAAACAACTTCACCCCATCATCAAATACTCAATGATTTAAGAGATATTTTAGGTGAAGCGAGAGATTTTAATATACTTCATCAAGTTCAAGGCGTTCTGTATTTTGCAGATGAGCATTTTTTTCAATGTCTAGAAGGTGAGGAAGTGGTTATCTTACATGTACTGGAAAAATTGCATAAAGATCCAAGACATCATCAGATCAAGCTGTTTAGAGCAGGCCATGTTGAGCAAGGGCATTTTTCACAGTGGTCTATGAAATACGTGAGACGAAATGGCAAAATTCAACAATACTTCGAGAGTAAGGGCTATAACCATTTTCGCCCATTAAGTTTAGATGAGCAGGATATCCCGACATTACTTAAACTACTCTATGAGATTGAACAGCCAGAAGAATTTGTCTGAAATCTGAAAACTCTTAAAAAATCCAAGCGATGGCTTGGATTTTCATCTTGAATCGAGAACGCGTGTTTAAAGTTTTTTACGGATAGGGCGAGCACTCATACGACAGAGTAACTCATAACCGATCGTACCATTGGCAGCAGCCACATCATCAACCAAACGATCTTTGCCCCACAGTTCAACGACTGTACCTAGCGGTGCATCTAAACCAGTGACATCAATTGCGATCATATCCATTGCGACACGACCAATGATCGCTGTCATTTGACCATTGATGCTGACATAGTTTTGTTGAGGAAAAGTACGCGGATAACCATCCCCATAGCCTATTGAAACAATGGCGATATCCATTTCATTTTTGGAGAAAAATGTAGAGCCATAGCCTACAGATTCACCTGCTTGAATATGATTGAGTGCAATAATTTCAGCGGTAAAGCTCATGACAGGTTTGATGTCTAGTTCAGCAACGCTTCGATCTGCAAAGGGAGACGCGCCGTAAAGCATGATACCTGGACGTACAAAATCAAAATTCAGTTCAGGCCATTTAAAAATGGCAGCAGAATTGCAGCAGGAAGCTAAGATCGGTTCACAAGCAGCTTTTACCTGTAAGAATTGATCTTTCTGTTGTTCATTTAACGGGTGATGATCCGCATCTGCATTGGCAAAATGCATGGCCAGCACACAGGTAAAACCTTCTGCTTTGAGTGATTGAATCACTTCAATAATTTCAGCCACCTTAAAACCCAATCGGTTCATACCGCTATTGAGTTTTACCCAGACTTTTAAACCTTTGTCGATATATTGTTTTTTATGTGCACGTAACCAAGCCAATTGTGGTTGATGATGTACAACGATTTCAAGGTTGTTTTCAAGAACACTAATCATTTCATCAGCGCTGAAAATACCTTCGATGAGAGTAATCGGTTGTTGATAGCCTAATGCTCGAATCTCTAAGGCTTCAGCAAGGCAGGCGACACCAAAGGCATCAGTCGCATTTAAGGCGGCTAAACAGTCCTTGACGCCATGTCCATATGCATTGGCTTTAACCATACTGACAATTTTAGCGCTTGGTGCAAGTTGTTTGACTCGGTTTAAATTATATTGCAGTGCTTCACTGTCAATATAAACTGTTGCTTGACGCACCCTAGTTACTCCTGAGGAATGGCAAAGATTGAATAATGCTAAATCGCATAAATAGAGATAAAAGCCTAACTTTAAAAAAAGTGCAGCTTTAAAACGCTAAATATTGTAGTCCTATCAGCTTTAAATAAACATAAACATTTGTGTTTTGAATGGTTTATTGATTTTGTATCGATAAAATTTTTGCTAAGCGCTTTGCACATAATTTGTAAAGATATTGCACTTTATTTTTTAAATAAAATCGTACATTTTATATTTAAATTTAAGGATTTATTTCGGAGGGTATATGGGAACATGGTCACATGAACCATTTGGAAATGATACTGCAAGTGATTGGGCCTATGAGTTTGAAGAGCAAGATGGGCATGTTGTCATTGAACAAGCTTTTGATGAAATGATTGATATGGCAACCGAAGAGTTTATCGATGCCGATATTGGTTGTATTGCGCATGCTGCGGCTGATGTTTTAGCTAAATCATTTGGTGAAGGGATTGAAGAAAATGAATATTATCCTGAACCTGTAGAAAAATGGCTTGAACAAAATAAAAACAATGTCAATTATGCGCTTATTCCCAAAGCATTGACTGCATTATTATTATTGACCAGTGAAAACTCTGAATTGGATGAGCTTTGGCAAGATTCAGATGATTATGATGAATGGACTAAGAATATTGAAACGTTGAGAGAGACTTTAAGTTCTAAGATTTGAAGATTAAAATCTCATCTCAACAGCAGTGTTAAATGATGCTAAATCTATTGATCAACATTATTCTTCATCTTGATATTGCGCATAATACTCAGGCGATAGATTACTAAAGCGCGTGTATTGACCTTCAAAGGCTAAACGCACAGTCCCGATCGGGCCATTACGTTGTTTACCAATGATAATTTCAGCTGTGCCTGCTTCTTTCGACTCTTTGTTATAAACCTCATCACGGTAAATAAACATAATTAAATCGGCATCCTGCTCGATTGCACCTGATTCACGTAAGTCGGACATTACCGGACGTTTATTTGGACGGTTTTCCAGAGAACGGTTAAGCTGTGACAGTGCAATAACAGGGCACATCATTTCCTTGGCAAGGGCCTTTAAGCTTCGTGAAATTTCACCAATCTCACCAACACGGTTATCACCCATGCCTGGTACTTTCATCAATTGCAGATAATCGATCATGATACAACCCAGCTTGCCGCCATGTTGTTTGGCAATACGTCGTGCACGTGCCCGAAGTTCCGTTGGTGGCAGTGCAGATGAATCATCAATATAAAGATGTTTTTCTTGTAGCTGTAAAATGGTTCCAGTGACTTTAGACCATTCATCGCCGTCAAGTTTACCCGAACGTAAATGCCCTTGATGGACTTTACCGTATGCTGAAATGAGACGCATGGCGATAGAGTCTGCTGGCATCTCCATAGAGAAAACCAGTGCTGGCAGATCACAGTTAAATAACACACTTTCTACAAGGTTCATGGCAAAGGTTGTTTTACCCATCGACGGACGTGCAGCAACAATGATCATATCACCAGCTTGCATACCAGAGGTTTTATTGTCTAACTCCATAAAACCTGTGGTTAAACCAGTGATATTGCCTTCCATTTGAGAAAGTTCATTTAACTTATCAAAAACGTCTGCTACAACTGAGGTAATGGCTTTTGGTCCTTGTGCTTTGGCATTATTATTATGTTGTTCTGCAATAGAGAAAATATTGGTTTCAGCAAGATCTAGAATTTCACTGACTTCACGACCTTTGGTGTCATAAGCATTTTGCAGGATTTCATTGCCTACTTTAATCATGCTTCTTAACGTTGAAAATTCTTTGATTTTGCCCGCATAGGTTTCTAGGTTATAGAAACTTGAAGGTGAATCGGACATCAATTGCATTAAATATTCTTCACCACCAATTGCATCAAGCAAGTTTTGCTTAATCAGCCAATCGTTGACTAAAACTGCATCATATGGAGAGTTTTCTTGTGCCAGTTTTTCGATTGCACGGAAGATATATTTGTGACGTGTTGCATAAAAATCAGTTTCATTCAAAGTATCACTGACTTGTTCAAAAGACTCAGCAACCGTCATCAATGCAGCCAGTACAGCTTGTTCAATTGCCAAGTTATGAGGAGGCGTACGAAACTCTTTTAACTGAGCATTGTCTTTGTTTTTTGCATCAGTGCTGAAGGGATTCTGTTGAGCTGTGGCAGTTGCCTGAGACATATAAAACCTTGATTTTTAAATCGTGCAAAAACATTATTTACGTAATGTACGTGTGTACTGAAGTACTCACTTATCTTAATGCAAAATACTAAAAGTATCTAACAGTAATACCGATAAGTAGGGGAATGAATCAACTAGAAACAATTTCAGCTGATCCGAGGTAAAATTTAAAGATAAAAAAAGAGCATACAAAAGTATGCTCTTTTTTTCTGCAAGAAATTACTCAGATACGATAGTAACGAGAACTTCAGCAGTAACATCATGATGCAATTGGATTGCGATGTTAAATTCGCCAGTGTGACGAAGTGCACCGTTCGGTAAACGAACTTCAGCACGGTCAACAACAAGACCAGCATTTGTTAACGCGTCAGCGATATCACGAGTACCGATTGAACCGAATAATTTACCTTCATCACCAGCTTTCGCAGTGATAACGATGTTTACTTCGTTCAATTGGTCAGCACGTGCTTGAGCAGCAGCTAAAACTTCAGCTTCACCTTTCTCAAGTTCTGCACGACGAGCTTCAAATGCAGCAGTATTCGCTTCAGTCGCTGCAACTGCTTTACCTTGAGGGATAAGGTAGTTACGGCCGTAACCAGCTTTAACTGAAACTTTATCGCCTAATTTACCAAGGTTTTTAATGCGTTGTAATAAAATAATATCCACGGCTCAACCTCACTTATGATTGTCAGTGTAAGGAATCAACGCTAAATAGCGAGCTTGTTTGATAGCAAGCGCTAATTGACGTTGGTAACGAGCTTTAGTACCTGTAATACGGCTAGGAACAATCTTGCCGTTTTCAGTGATGTACTGTTTTAAAGTGTCGATATCTTTGTAGTCGATGTACGTAACGTTCTCAGCTGTAAAGCGGCAGAACTTGCGACGACGGTAAAAACGTGCCATTGATGTTCTCCTTATGCTTCAACAGAATCTTGAGCTTGTTGTGCTTCTTCACGTTGAGCTTTACGCGCACGTTTTTCTTCAGCACTCTTAGCGAGTAAAGATTCTTCAGTGATTGCGTTTTCACGACGGATAATCACGTTACGAAGGATTGCATCGTTATAACGGAACAATTCTTCTAATTCATTAAGCGTAGTTTGGTTACATTCAATGTTCATTAAAATGTAATGCGCTTTATGGATTTTGTTAATTGGGTAAGCCAATTGGCGACGGCCCCAATCTTCAAGACGGTGAATTTGACCTTCAGCATCTTTGATGTGAGAAATGTAGCGTTCTACCATTCCCACAACTTGATCGCTTTGGTCTGGGTGTACCAGAATTACGATTTCGTAGTGACGCATTGTCAGCTCCTTACGGTTTATACAGCCCCAACCTTAAAAAGATTGAAGCAAGGAGTCACAATCAGCATAAACTTTAAACAACAGTTTAAAAGCCAATAGATTGTGCCGCAAAAATTGCGAGCGCCTATTATAGGAAAGTTTGCGCGCAAACACAATTTAATATTCAAATATTTATTGGAATAACCACTAAATTTTACAGACCCGAGATTGAATTTCATCTTGTACCTATTTAGATTGAAAATGAATAAAAATATGGACCGCTAAAATGACAAATTACAGCGCTGAAAAACTGGAAACCATTGAATCTTATATCGAAAACCCTACACAAGACTTCTACTTTGATGTTTTTGATGGTCGTTATGACATTGTCATGGTGGTGGATTGGAGAGAGGAGGATGATGCAATTATTGGCTATTGTGAAAATATTTTAGAAACTGGACAATTGTCTGCTGAACTTGAAGATGCTGATAATCAACAAGGTTTTAGCATCACAATTCATTATGGTGAAAAATCATTGTTGATTCCTTATCAAGGAGAAGGTGCTGATCGTGATACCACACTACGGGCACTCAATGAAATTTTACAACCTGAGTATGAAATCCGTTTCTGTAAAGCTTCTGATGGTTCCGACACATTAGAATTTATTCCACTTCCGAAAAAATTATGGCATCAACTGGATATGAAATATGCGGGAAAAATGGATGCGTTATTTGCTCGGTTTGAGCATGATTCTGTTTTTTTTGGAAGTTAATTGGGTCACTCAATTAGAAGTTAAATTGAATAAAAACGTGAATTTATTGATTAGATTAATTCATGATTTATTTTGTGGTAATAAAAACACCACAAAACCCTTAAAGTTTGGATCAGTATCAAATTTAAGTTGCTGATCCCATTTACCATGTTGTACCAAGCCAATTTTATAAGGCAGTTTCAATGTTGAAGCCTTGGTTAAATAAGTCTGATAATTTGGAATAGTCGTAGTGCCTTGATAGGTTTGAATTACCATTTCATCAATATTTTCTCTAAATAGCCTAAGTGTAACTGGATCACGCAGATTGGCCCAATCCATCAAACTGGTGATGCTGAGTTGATAATGCTGTGGTAACTGCTTTCTAAGCTGTTGTAGAAATAAGCCATACGCTTTTAAATTTTTAGTTGGTGCATCAAAGTCGATTTGAATACCTTGAATGTGATTGCCTGCGCTTTCCCACTGTCGGACGCGTTGTAAAATTTTTTCTATTTCAGCGCCTTGCCAATTTAAATGATGATTTCGAAAAACTAACCATACTTTTTGATGTGGAATTTTAACCACAGAAATGCCTTGTTGGATCAAGATAGGTTGGTTGGAATTTTTCTCCAGCCTAACTTCACCTTGTAAAATATAGATTTCCTTAGCTTTACTTAAATAAGGCGCAGACTTGATATTTCCCCAAATCCAAAAGGCATTATAGTCATTTGCATTGACCTGATCTGAGGCTGTTGCGGATTGACTCGGTTGACACGCCATTAATCCTAAACAACATTGGATTGTCAGTAGAACCGAGAAAATCTGTTTAAGCATGAATCAACTACCAATAATATTTTAAAGATTTTGCCCATGTGGTATTTGGATAGTCACGTTTAATTTGTGTATACCATTGTTTGCGTGTGGATTTTGTGGCCTCTTTTCCACCACAGACATTCATACTGCTCGGCGAATAACACATCACAGCGCGATAAAGCGCATAAGCTTGTAATTCACTTTTAGAATTGGATTTAATAATTTCTTTATAGACCTCACCACGACTAAAAGTTTCACCTGTAAAGGCATTTTTCGGTTGGCTAAAACTTGGACCATAGTAATAGTCACCATAAAAACTTTCTAAAGCAGTGCCTTGATTACGCATATATTCGCCTAGGCATAAACGATAAGTTAAATTTTTTGGATTTTTTTCTAAGCCAGCTGTTAAGGTGCTTAATTTAGGGCATTTGAGCGTTGGTGTAATTTCATGACCATTCCAAACAAAAACTTCGAAGTGGGGTTCTGACTTATAAGCTTTAATTTTGCTGTTGTATGCTTTGTATTCTGAGGCATCTTGAGGTAACCATGTGGTATAGGCTTTATTGAATACCGCATAGTTTTGACTCATTAAGCTTTTATCTAATAATGTATATAAAGCCAGATTCTTTTTATCAGCTGAACTGTCTTTGGCAGTAATGATACTTTCTAAAGCTTTGACATCGGCAATTTGAGTAATGAATGCTTTCTGTAAGGTGGCTTGTTTGATTTTTGAATGATTTCCTAAAAAGGCATTTTGGTTATTGGTGTTTTTATAGTGAATCGCTAGGGCGACTTCTACCAAAGCTTTTTGATAAGGATTAGCAGAAATTGCGAGTAAATGGTCCCAATATTGTTCAACCAGATTTTTATCGCTACTTTTTTCAAGAATGACCCCTTTAAGCGTATATTGGCTGAGTTCTAAATAATTTTGAATGGAATTGGGTTTTTGTTTCGGTAAATAATTTAACGCATCTTGCGGTTTTTTCTGAATAAAATATAAATGAACGGCTTGTAAATAACGGAACAACTCAGGTTGCTCCTTAAATACAGGTTTTTGTGCATTTAACTCGGACCAGCTAATTGGCCGGTACTGCGTAGAATCACTCTGACGCATATACATCAGATCATAGATGGCTAAAAAGAAAGGATCGTTGAGTGTTTTTGCGTTGAAGTTTTCTAAACCAAATACCTTGCGATCTATTTCGGCCGCCAATGTGGACATATCGAGATTGTAATAATCTGATCTGGGGTGATCCATCTGCCAAATCATCTCTTTGACTAGCGCATCTTGTTGATTGGCAATCCAGTAGCCTCGGCGTAAAAAGCCTCTAGCACTGGCTACGTATTGACCTTTAGGGTAAAGCTTAAAATAATCAGTAATGCGATTAAAAAAAGTTTTAAGAAGTGCTTGATCAACTTTCTGAGTATCTAAATCACCATAAGTTCCTAATGACTGGCTATACAGCTCATTTAATGATGTGCGGATGAGCATGTATTGAGCGGTTTCTTTTAACCAAGGGTCATCAACTTGGCTTAAGGCTGTAAATATTTTAGTTGCTGAGGAATAGTTAGCTTTGTAAAATAAAATGATCCCATTTAAATAAGAAGCATACTGTTGAGCGGACTGTGTCCATTGCGCATTGACCTGAATCAATGGAATAGTTTGTTGACAATCTTTAATCTGATTTCGTTGTTCTAACAAGCTGCCTTTTTCGTCTTGAGATATTTTCTTGTGATTTGAAACTTGTTGAAGAAAAACTTCAGCACCAGATTTGAGCGTTATACAGCGCTCATCATAGACGTGATCATTTGCATCATAAAAAGCACGTTTGTTTGGAATTTTATTTTCAGATGCTTGAGTTAATTCGGTAGGGTAAAAAGGGACTAAGCCACTAGACGTATCCCATAAACTCATTTTATCAACTTCAAATGCTTTGATACTTGCTAAACCTTTGTCACTTAGCAGTAGCATCATGTTGGTTCTATTGTCATTGGCTGGATAGAGTATGGGGAGGTTTAATATACGATATTGATTGTTGTTTAGGTCAAAAGTTGGTGATGCGATTTCTTCTGCAGCGCCAGCAAAGCTAGAAGTAGGATGAACTACCAAAGGTAAACCGACAAGAAAGACATATTGCAGTGTTTTATTTTTAAAAAGCATAAAGTGCCTATCGTTATAATAAAAATTTTAATATTTTAATTTTATTTATGCAGATAAAAAAAAGATAGAGAGAACTCTATCTTTTTTTAAAACAGTGGCAAATGAGGTGCAGGGGAGACATAACTAAAACTAAAGCTCACACTGAGCGCTGTAATTAGAATGACGGAATACAAAAAATATTTTTTTGCCCAGACCTGATCATTTTCAGCTTTAAATCCAATAATCGATAAATATACCCAATAGGCACATAAAGCATTAAAGGTAATAAGGAAGAAAATGTTGGTATAGCCAAAACAATACAATCCATTTAAAACTGCAGCAAACAGAATAACGTAAATTAAACTTTCAACTTTCGTGCGAAAAATTGAACGGGCTACAGGTAAAATTGGAATATTTGCATTTTTATAATCATCAAATCGATAGATTGCAATTCCCCAAGAATGTGGCATTTGCCAGAGTGCATAAGCTAAAAAAATCAGCAAAGCGGCAACATCAAATCCGTTGGAAACAGCAGTATATCCAATTACAGGAGGGCTTGCGCCAGAAATACTTCCAATCACAGTTTGGTGAATGGTAGTACGTTTACTCCAAAGACTATAAAAAATCACATACACAACAAAGCCGAGTACAGCAAAGCCAAATGCGTAGGCGTTGACAAAAAACCACAACAAAGCAAAGCCAATTAAACCGAGCACAGCAGAAAAAATTAAAGCAACTGTTGGGCTGATAGTTTTTTTGACGAGCGCACGATTCATTGTACGTTGCATTTTTTGGTCAATGTCTTGGTCAATGACATTATTCACCACACAGCCAGAGGCAACGACAAGCGTAGTGCCTAGTAATGTGATGAGAAGTAAAAGGAAATCTACAGAACCTTGAGCGGCTAAGAAAAAGCCGCCCAAAGTGGTAACGAAGTTACCAAAGAGAATTCCTGGCTTAGTCAGGAATAGATATTTTTTCAACATGACACCCTAGAGCATCATGTTTGAATGTAAGTAGTTCATGATCCATACAGAACCAATTAATAGAACTGCAATCGTCAGAATCGTATAGATGAATGCAATCACATTCCAGCGTTGTTCAGAAGATGAATTCATGTGCAAGAAGAAAACTAATTGTACAAGAACCTGAGCAATCGCAGTGATCGCAATCGTTGCAACAACTGCACCACCAGTCATTCCTTTCATCACCATCCCAAAAGGGATGATGGTCAATACGACAGAAAGAATGAAGCCGATAGAGTATTGTTTGATGTTTCCGTGCGAAGCACCAGCAGCATTATGATCATGACTCATTATAAAGCTCCCAGTAAATAAACTACGCTGAATACACAGATCCAAACGATGTCAAGGAAGTGCCAGAACAAACTTAGGCAAGCAAGACGACGTGTATTTGGAACAGTCAAACCATTTTTCTTGATTTGAACCATTAACACGATCATCCAGACCAAACCAGATGTTACGTGGATACCATGCGTACCTACAAGGGTAAAGAACGCAGATAAAAACGCACTGTGGGTAGGACCATGACCAGCGTGAACTAAATGATTAAACTCATAAAGTTCCATACCGATGAATGTTGCACCAAAGAGCCAAGTGATAATTAACCACATAAGCACTTGGTTAACATTTTTCTTGTAAGAAGCAAGTACCGCAAAACCGAAAGTCACAGAAGAAATCAAGAGAGCAAAGGTTTCAACAAGTACGAAACCTAAAGACTCACCAAATAACTCTTTTGGACTTGGAGTACCAGGCGGAATATGACTGCTTAATACAGCGAACGCGATGAAGAGTGTACCGAATAAAATCAAGTCACTCATCAAGTATGTCCAGAAACCAAAGACGGTGATGTCTGTATCATCGTGATGATGATGTTCATCGTGTCCGTGGTTGTCGTGATGAAGTACTTCAGCCATATCCTTAGTCCTTCTTCAAGTGTTTTTCAAGTAAAGCATAACGCTCGTTTTCGATACGTTCTACTTCAGCAGCTGGTACGTAGTAGTCCACTTTTTTAGTGAATGAACTTACGATGAAGCTGATAACAGCACCAAGGAAAGTTGCAACGACTAACCACCAGATATGCCAGATTAAAGCGAAGCCCATTGCTGTAATGAACAAGGCAATAACAAAACCAGCAGCACGGTCAGTTGGCATATGAATATCTTCATATTTCTCAGGACGTGCATACGCTACACCATTCTCTTTGTCATTCCAGAAAGTATCAATACCATTGATTTTTGGAATTTCAGCAAAGTTATAGAACGGAGCAGGGGATGAAGTAGACCATTCAAGTACACGACCATCCCATGGATCGCCTGTGTTGTCCATGTTGTCGTGACGTTGTAAGAAACCAACAATAACTTGCATTAAGAAACAAGCAATACCGATTGCTACAAGCACAGCACCAAACAAAGCAATTGCTAAGTATGGGTCCCATTCAGGGTTGTCATATGTATTCAAACGACGTGTCATACCCATGAAACCAAGGATATAAAGTGGCATGAATGCAAAATAGAAACCAAAGAACCAGAACCAGAACGATGCTTTACCCCAAGTTTCATTTAACTTCCAACCAAACATTTTTGGCCAGTAGAAAGTGATACCTGCGAACATACCGAATACAACACCACCAATAATTACGTTATGGAAGTGAGCGATCAAGAATAAAGAGTTGTGTACCAAGAAGTCAGCTGGTGGAACAGCCATCAATACACCCGTTAAACCACCGATACCGAAAGTCACAAGGAAGCCAAGTGTCCAGTACATTGGTGATGTAAAGGTAATACGACCCTTATACATAGTGAATAACCATGAGAAGATTTTCACACCAGTAGGAATCGCAATAATCATGGTCATGATACCGAAGAACGCGTTAACGTTGGCACCAGCACCCATGGTAAAGAAGTGGTGTAACCATACCACGAAAGCAAGTACTGTAATCGCAATCGTTGCATACACCATAGACTTGTAACCGAACAACGTTTTACGAGAGAACGTTGAAACGATTTCAGAGTAAAGACCAAAAGCAGGTAATACTAAGATATATACTTCTGGGTGACCCCATGTCCAAATCAAGTTCACATAAAGCATTGGGCTACCGCCAAGCTCATTGGTGAAGAAGTGGAAACCGAAGTAACGGTCTAGTGTTAACATTGCAATTGTTGCAGTCAATACTGGGAAAGATGCAATGATTAATACTGCTGTACAAAGTGCAGTCCAAGTAAAGATCGGCATGTCCATAAGTTTCATACCAGGCGCACGCATTTTGATGATGGTAACAAAGAAGTTAACACCCGTTAAAAGCGTACCTAGACCAGAAACCTGGAGTGCCCAGATATAGTAGTCAACACCAACACCAGGAGAATATTGAATGCCAGAAAGAGGTGGATAAGCCATCCAACCTGTTGCAGCAAACTCACCTAATACTAGTGAAACCATCATCAAACCAGCAGCACCAGCAAATAACCAGAAGCTCACAGAGTTTAATAATGGGAATGCAACGTCACGCGCACCAATTTGAAGTGGTACAGTGATGTTCATCATACCAACAACAAGACCCATTGCTACGAAGAAGATCATGATTACACCATGTGCGGTGAAGATCTGATCGTAATGGTCTGGATGTAAGTAACCTTCACCGCCACCTTTTGCAAGGAACAGTTGAAGACGCATCATGATTGCATCTGCGAAACCACGAAGTAGCATCACAACAGACACAAGGATATACATAATACCAATTTTTTTATGGTCTACAGATTTAAACCATACATTCCAGAGGTAACCCCATTTTTTGAAATAGGTGATACCGCCGAAAACTGCAATTGCACCAAGAGCCATAATGACCATTGTTACAAGTACAATCGGCTCTTTAGGGATTGCATCCCAATTGAGTTTACCTAATAACAAAGACATGTCTTATTCCCCTACAGAAGCAGTTGCATGTTCAGCACCTGCATGTTCAGCACCTGCATGGTCTGCACCATGGTAGTTGCTCATGTAAGTGTTGATAATGCTTTTGAACAAGTCAGGCGTAACTGAAGAATAATAAGTCACAGGATGAGGCTTAGTAGGGAATGGACCTTTACGTTCAGCTTCGTGTGCAGCTTTAAGTTCTTCTGGAGTATGCGCATTGTTCAGCATTGCTTCAATTTGGTGTTTAGAACGATCACCATCTTTGAGCGTAGCAAATTCAGTCGCATCAAGCGTGGTTTTTTGGATCGCTTCAGGATTAATTGAAGTACCTTTACCTGCTTTAATAGCGTCTACCCAAGTGTTGAAGTCAGCATCTGAAACAGCATGAGCTCTGAAACGCATTTGCGTAAAGCCATAGCCGCTATAGTTTGCTGAGAATCCACGGTAGCCATCTGCTGGACTTGGATGTTCTGCAAGCATATGTAACTTAGTTTGCATACCTGCCATTGCATAAACCTGACCTGCTAACTTAGGAATGAAGAATGAGTTCATTGTAAAGTTAGAAGTGATTTGAAATTCAATTGGTTTATTGACTGGGAAACGAACTTCGTTAATTGTAGCTATTTGTTGTTCAGGATAGATAAATACCCATTTAAACTGTTCAGCGACTGCTTGAATTTTTAAATGTTCTTCCATCTGACCTTGAGTATTCGTTAATGGTCTGTAAGGGTCATATTTGTGTGAACCCCACCATGTTAAATACGCAAGAATAGCAATAATAATACACGGGATACCCCATACTACAATTTCAATCGCAGTAGAGTGTGCCCATGTAGGTTTATAGTCTGCATCTTTATTTGACGCGCGATATTTCCAACCAAACCACAATGCCATCAAGATCGAAGGAATTACGACCAATAGCATTAAGTAGATCGCAGTCATCATCAGGCTACTTTGACCTTCAGCGACTGGACCTTTAGAGTTTAGAAGTACTATATCACCACCACACCCAGTTAAGAGTGCGGCGATCGCAGATAAAGACAATACAGCTAAAGTCGTTTGTCTCATTTTACAACCTCGGTGAAGAGTCCCATTCCCTATATAAATATGGGATAGCGATTAAAGTGCCGCATGATTGAAAATGACTATTATTTCTAAATAGAAAACATTCTCAATGATCTGACACCGCTACGTTGTAGGGCATTATGCCTCATATCGTCAAACTTAGCTATACATAGAGGTTGAATATATTGATGTAAAAATACCTGATATTTTTAGTCGGAATTATAAAGAAAACAAAAACATAAATTATTATTTTGTGCATGGCGAGCGATAAAAAATGGCGGTATAACCGCCATTTGAATTATTCTGAAAGATCAATAACTTTGGTTTTAGAAATACGATCATGTAATGCATAATTCTCTTTAGAGAAAAACATGAACAAATCAACAATGAAAATGATGGCAATCAGAGGCAATACGCTCATAACTTGAGACAGGATAAGAAATAAAAATGAACGAACAAAAAATCCTCTTAGCGACCCTGGCAATTGATTGGTATTGACATCAACAATCTGCAGTTTGAATATTTTTTTACCAATAGATTGCCCAAATTTGGTAATCATAAAGCATTGAGTGATCAAGAGAATAAGTACAAAGACCATCAGAGCAATATTCAGATAGGCTGGCATACTTTGGCTGATCATTTCAGCAATTTTAACTTGGTTGTCTACTGAAAAACCATCTGAAGCAACTTTGATTGCATCTTCAGGCATAAAATAAGCAATAGCGATGAATTGGGGTAAAAACAAAAGGGCAAAATCGATAAGTTTGGCTGAGATTCGTTTACCTATAGGTGCCGCTTTAATGATTTTTTTTGTACTTTTTTCAATTTTTATATTGGTGATAGCAGGATTTTGTTGACGATCAATTTGTTCGTTGTTTGATGACGTTGGTGTGACATAACCAATAGGCTCATAAACAAGTTTACCTTGTGTAAGTTCACCAAGCGCTTTCCATTCCGTTAATCCTTGATGCCAAGCTAAATCTGTTAAAAGTACTTGCTGGCTTGCAAGCATTTGATTCAGTTGTTCAATTGAATACGGGCCAGCTTGTTGGTTATTTCTCGCCAAGTAAATTTGCATAAAACTCAATTCTCAAAATAAATCTAAAAGTACAAAATTGGTAGATGAAAATGAACATAACCGCAACTTTGTTCACCTACTTTTTTAAACCACTATGTATACTAGATTTTTGAATGTATTAACATTAAATTTACACGAAATCTTAAAATATCAAGAAAAATTAACCTGTTTAGCAGCAGAGGGGTGCCCCTGAAACTTGGTTTAACATTCAAACACAGATGTGAAAACTTAATGCAGAAACTATATAAAATGTTTGTATCTACGTTAAAAACTAGCAATCTTAAATCTGATATTTAATAGAATATTAAAATCAAAGTTTAAAAAAATATACATAAAAAAGACCCTGCTAGAGGGTCTTTTTAAACGGCTTTGATTAAGATTGTTTAATCTTTTCTTCAGCAAGGAAGAACCAAGTATCTAAAACTGAGTCTGGGTTTAATGAAACAGATTCAATACCTTGTTCCATTAACCATTTTGCAAGATCAGGGTGATCAGAAGGACCTTGACCACAGATACCTACATATTTACCCGCTTTACGGCAAGCATGAATTGCCATAGAAAGTAATGCTTTTACTGCTGGATCACGTTCGTCAAACAAGTGAGAAACGATACCAGAGTCACGGTCTAAACCAAGTGTTAGCTGAGTTAAGTCGTTTGAACCGATAGAGAAGCCATCGAAGTGTTCAAGGAACTGTTCAGCAAGTAATGCGTTTGTTGGTAACTCACACATCATGATCACTTTAAGACCGTTTTCACCACGTCTAAGACCGTTCTGAGCCAATAACTCAATAACACGTTTCGCTTCAGATACTGTACGTACAAAAGGAATCATGATTTGAATGTTGGTTAAACCCATTTCATCACGTGCTTTTTTCAATGCACGGCATTCGAGTTCAAAGCAGTCACGGAAGTTATCAGATACATAACGACTCGCACCACGGAAACCAAGCATTGGGTTTTCTTCTTCAGGCTCGTAAAGCTTACCACCAATCAAGTTCGCATATTCATTCGACTTAAAGTCAGACATACGAACAATTACTGGTTTGTCAGCAAATGCAGCTGCAAGGGTAGAAATACCTTCAACCAATTTTTCAACATAGAATTCAATCGGTGATGCATAACCAGCAGTACGTGCCAGAACGGCCGCACGTGTTTCGCGTGGTAGGCTGTCAATGTTTAACAACGCTTTTGGATGCACACCAATCATACGGTTGATGATGAATTCTAAACGTGCAAGACCAATCCCTTCGTTTGGAATTTGAGCAAAGTCAAATGCACGGTCAGGGTTACCTACGTTCATCATAATTTTGAACGGAAGTTTAGGCATAGATTCGATCGAGTTACGTTGAATTTCGAAATCTAACGCACCTTCATAAATAAAGCCTGTATCACCTTCAGCACAAGAAACAGTGACTTCTTGACCATCAACAAGCACTTCTGTTGCATTACCACAACCTACGATGGCAGGAACACCAAGTTCACGGGCAATAATTGCCGCATGACAAGTACGACCACCACGGTTAGTTACAATTGCAGCCGCACGTTTCATCACTGGTTCCCAATCTGGGTCAGTCATGTCAGATACAAGAACATCACCTTCTTGTACTTTGTCCATTTCTTTAATTGAGGTAACGATACGAACTTTACCAGAACCAATACGTTGACCAATTGAACGACCTTCACAAAGAACTGTACCTTTTTGTTTAAGGAGGTAACGTTCCATTGTGCCGACATTCTCACGGCTTTTTACCGTTTCAGGGCGTGCTTGAACGATATAGATTTGACCATCATCACCGTCTTTTGCCCATTCGATATCCATCGGAGCTTGATAATGTTCTTCAATGATCAAGGCTTGTTTAGCAAGTTCTTGAAGCTCTAAATCATTTAAAGCAAATTGCTGACGATCTGTTTTTTCAACATCAACAACGACAACAGATTTACCCGCAGCACCTTCTTCACCATAAATCATTTTTTGGTGTTTAGAACCAAGATTACGGCGAATAACGGCATGTTTGCCATTTCTTAGAAGTGGCTTAGAAACATAGAATTCGTCAGGGTTTACTGCACCTTGTACAACCATTTCCCCTAAACCGTAAGAAGCAGTAATAAATACTGCTTCACGGAAACCAGATTCTGTATCAAGTGTAAACATTACACCTGCAGCACCCGTTTCAGAGCGAACCATACGCTGAATACCAGCAGAAAGCGCAACAATATCATGTGCAAAATTTTGGTGTACACGGTAAGCAATGGCACGGTCATTATAAAGTGAAGCAAAAACTTCTTTAATTGCGATAAGAACGTTGTCGATCCCACGAATGTTTAAGAAAGTTTCTTGTTGACCCGCAAATGAAGCATCTGGTAAGTCTTCAGCAGTTGCAGAAGAACGTACCGCAACAGCGATGTCAGGATTACCGTTAGAAAGGGCAGCAAATGCTTCGCGAACTTCAGTCTCTAGACCTGTAGTAAGTGGAGTTTCTACAATCCATTGACGGATTTTTGCACCAGTTTCTGCCAGTGCGATTACATCATCAACATTTAATGCTGCAAGTTCTGCATTGATTTTAGCATTTAGGCCACTTTGCTCTAGGAATTCGCGATATGCATCAGCAGTCGTTGCAAATCCACCTGGAACTGATACACCAGCATTTGCTAAATGACTGATCATTTCCCCAAGTGAAGAGTTTTTACCACCCACGATCTCAACGTCGTGTTTACCTAGTTTTTCCAGACCGATTACGCGTGCTTCCAAAGTTGTTACTCCACTTATGCAGTATTAATCACTATCTTGGCATGAAATTATAACAAAAAACTTAGCATTTTGATTCAACTAAGTGATAGTCATGTAAGATGGGCTTACTATAAAGATTATACATCGCTAAGACAAATGTTTGAGGAGATTTTTAATGTCAGAAAGTAACCAAATAAAGCGGAGCGTATTTTTTATTTCTGATGGTACAGCGATTACAGCTGAAACCCTTGGGCATTCATTATTAGCGCAATTTCCTCATGTAAAGTTTGATATCCATATTATTCCCTATATTACCTCTGAAGAAGCTGCAATGAATGTGGTCGAAGAAATCAATAAAAGGGCGGATAAAGATGGTCAACAACCCTTGGTATTCGATACTTTGGTTGACCCTTATGTTCGTGACATTATTAATACTGCAAATGCAGTAAATCTTGATGTTTTTGAAGGGCTTATTAGTAAGTTGTCGGACGTTTTAGGTACACCGCCTACAACTTTAGTCGGACAAACCCATGCTGTGACGGATTCTGAGTCGTATAAAGCACGTATTGATGCTGTTCATTTTGCTTTGGATAACGATGATGGAGCACGTACCCGCCATTATGACAAAGCAGATTTAATCCTGATCGGCGTATCGCGTTCTGGTAAAACCCCAACTTCAATTTATTTATCTTTGCAGTTTGGTATTCGAGTTGCAAACTACCCATTAACCGAAGAAGATTTAGACGATAATCGTTTACCTGCAGTACTGAAAGAACATAAAAATAAACTATTTGGTTTGATGATTGATGCTGAACGTCTCGTTGCCATTCGTTCTGAACGTAAAGCCAATAGTCGTTATGCGAGTTTTTCGCAGTGTCAGATGGAGCTACGTGCTGTTGAAGGGATCTATATTTCTGAAGGGATTAAATATTTAAATGTTTCAGAGATGTCGATTGAAGAAATTTCAACCCGTGTTTTACAAATGACAGGGCTTAAACGTCGTATTGGATAATCCATCCTTATAATTTTTGAAGTGTGATGTGGTGTAACAACAGTATTGAGCTGAATCAAGATTTGGCTCTTTTTCTTTTATGTTTATTATTTTTTATAGTGTGATTTGTTATATGAATAAGATATTAAAAGTAAGTTCATTTTTCATGCTTGTAAGTGTACAAGGTATATTTGCACAACAAACCAATGCTGAATCATTGAGCAATTTTGAAAATGGTTTGGTTGAAAAATACTATCAAAAATCCTGTTCAGGGCGTGGTGAATGTGATCAGTACAATGAAAAAATTTCCAGTGAAATTGAAAATAAAATAAAAAATGATTCATCGAGTTTTGCATATTCGTTTGCAAAACTCACTGAAAAAAATATGCTGGATATCCATTACAGTCCTGATCGAAAAATCAAATTTTATACGATGGACGTTTCTGCTGGGGGAACGATGAGAGAACCATATAGTTTAATTCAAGTGAAGCCAAGCAATGGATTGGCGTCCCAAGAGTTAGCTCAAGTGGGATTTATCGATAAAATTGCGCAAGTCAAAATTAAAAATCAGGACGTTTATTTAGTCACCAGTCTATTTATTAATAGTACTTGTTCAAGGGGCTACCGCATTCACTCCTTTGTATTGAACAACGGCAAATTTGTCGCGCACCCCATTTTTGAAACCAAGACTCAAAAACTTGATTCAATTGGTGTTGAAAATGATTGTCAGGAATGGGAGCGTTCTGCTGAAGATTTTATCCGTATCTCAAAAGACTTAAAAAATATTGATATATTGGTGGTGAATGCTTCAGGAAAATTGACCAATAACTATTTACGTTATCAAAAAGCTCCACAGGGTTATCGTTACAGTGGTGTGGTCAAATAATTAAATAAAAGAGGCCTAAAAGCCTCTTAAGTTCAAACCTTCTCAAACTATTATTCGTAAGTGGTAATAATCACATCCACTAAATGTTCAATTCCTTCCATACTTTGTACTGCATTTTCAGTAATTTTAACGACTGGCCAAGTGATTAATTTACAGTTTTTACGTTGTAACGCTGTATAGTAGGTATCTGATTTTAAAAACACTTTACTCTTTAATGCAGAGTTCGGCATCAACTGACGTTTTAACCATTGTTCCTGAACTTGCGACTCTAGATAACGAATCGCCAACATTGATTTAACACGATGATTAAACAAGCGACGATTTTTGATAATCAAAGGGTGCGAAATTAACTTTTGAACCCCTTTTTCAGTTTGCGGTAAAATAAAAGCGGGTGTTATTTGAAACACTTTTACAAATTCAGCACTGTTTAAAACGTGGCTAAGGTGTGTGACTGTAAGTTGATTTGCACCAATAATTGCCACGTTTAAACCGGTAAAATCGGTGAGCTTAATCTCAGTAGATGCAATAATTTTACCTTTATAATGCTTGAAAAATTCCGGCTGATTTTGAAAAAAACCTTCATTTTGACTCTTTTTCCTATCGAGCATATTATTTCCTTTTTATACTAATTGGTCGCAGTGGGTTCTGACGTTAATTGATATATCCAACTTGGGACTTTAGGTAAAGACTTTTCAGGAATCTTGTCAGTCACGCTAACCATGGCATCAATCGGGATATGGAACCATTTTTTATTGCGATCTACTACATTTTTGCCATGAAATTGAATGATTTGGAACCATGGGTTACGACGTCCTTCCGCTGTTCTTCCGCCAATTTTCGAAAATTTATTCATTGCTGCATATAATTTTTCTTCAGGAAGCCCGAGCTTAATGACGTTGTCACGCATTTTATTGATCAATGGTAAGTAGGCCAAAATACCCAGCATTAAACGTGGATCGATTACTCGTGCAGCCATTTGGGCAAGCTCAATGACGCTTTTATTGATCCCTTGTGCTTCCATTACACTGAAACCCACACCTAAATGGCGTGCTTCATCGCCATTAATCAGTTCAAAGGCTTGGTGGCAAACTGGATCATCTACAGTATCCAATAAAAAGGTACATAAAGCGCCATCCAAAGCCACTTCAAGCATGGGAATCACTGCGCCTAAAATATAAAAAGGCATTTCATCGGCATAGGTATCTAGCCATTCAATAATCAAGCGTAAATTTTTATTTGGTTTAGGGATATCACCATCTAACATTCCCCAGCGTTTCATGAGCGCCATTTCTGCATTGGCATGGCGTTGTTCTTCGGCATGAAAGATGGCGTACATCTCCCGTAAAGTTGCCGTTGGCGCTTTTTTTGACATTGCTGAAAATGCACGGGCACCTACATGCTCAATCCACATCAGATCTGCCATAAAGTCTTTAAGTTTTGGCCATTGTTCAGCTGTAACCAGCTCACGGCCTGGTGCATCCCAATCAATATCGGATAAAGTCCATTGTGTGTTTTTGACTTTATCTAACATTTTTTCTAAGTCAATTGAAGCCATAGCAAATCTATTAAAAATAAGGATTTCATTGCATTTTATTTAATATTTCTGTGAATCAATTGGCGAAGATATTCATTGTGGAATGATGAAAAATATCAACCCAGTAATGGTTTGATTTTGAATGTGAAAATTTAGCTAAGTGATTGAGATAAAAAGAAAGACTTGTCATAAAAGGACAAGTCTTATCATTTGGAGCAATAGATTGTTTAACAATTAAAATTTATCTTCTGGTGTTTCAAGTTCTTTAACTTCAACTTGTTGAACAGGGTGGGGCTGAGGCAATTCAGGCTGTGAATTCGTTCTGAGATATTCCAAGTCTCGTATATTCTTTTGTACAGCAACAGCACCAAAGAGGCTAAGTAAAAAAGCCATGATATAAAAACCTTTCTCACTGAGTGCCATCGTCGCATTCCATAAACCCAATGCGAGCAGAACGATACAGATCACCACTGAAGCCCAGCATAGTCCATAATAAATTGCTGTGACTGGCTGACCTTCAAGTTTATCCCGAACAACTTTTTGTAGTGAAACAGCAGAAAATAGACCATAAAGGATCAGGATTAAATAATAGCCTTTTTCATTTAATAGAATTTGTGCATTGAATAAACCGACACAGTAGGCTGCCGCACCAGCAAGTAAAGCCACCCAACTGACTGCAATAAAAGCAGGGGTGGGTTTATTGATATATTGGTTCATTGTTGTTCCTTATTACTATTTTACTGATTTTTATATGTTCTATTATGCTGATTTGAAATGAGATGGCAAATCTTTTCAATTTATGAGAGCTAATTCAAATAGAGTTTAAGTGTGGGAAATAATAAATAGTATTTTAAATCAATTGGATATTTCAGCTATAGGACAGTTAAATCAAAAAAAAACCAAAATGAAATTTATCATTTCATTTTGGTAAAGAGGAAAACATGATTGATTTGTATTATTTTTTAAATCCATCAATAAACTAAAGTTGTCTAGGCGCTTCTGTGTATCATAAATATCGCAAGTGAAAATAAATTCATCTACCTGATATTTTTCTAAAAGTTGCTTTAAACCGTTCTTCACTGTGTCTGGTGAGCCAATTTGCGCCATACCTAAGAAGTTTTGTACGGACATTTTCTCTGATGCAGACCATCGGCCTTCCATTGTTGCTACAGGCGGTTTCAGTTTTAAACTTTGTCCTGTCAGTAATGCAAGAATACGTTGATACACACTTGTGGCTAGATACTCTGCTTCCTCATCGGTTTGGGCGACCACAGTAGGAACCCCCATAGATACAAACGGTTTATCTAAATAGGCGGATGGTTCAAAATTGTCACGATAGAGCTGAATGGCTTGTCCTAACATTCTCGGTGCGAAATGTGAGGCAAATGAATAAGGAAGCCCTAATTTAGCCGCCAGTTGTGCGCTAAAAAGACTCGATCCTAAAAGCCACACAGGCACATGCGTACCTTGCCCAGGTGTTGCTTTAATTCTTTGCTGAGGCACTGCATCAGCGAAATAGCTTAAAATTTCTAAAACATCTTGTGGAAATTGCTCTTCTGTTTCTTGACGACCACGTCTTAATGCACGCATGGTGGTTGGATCTGTTCCGGGCGCACGACCTAAGCCGAGTTCAATACGATTTGGATAGAGTGTTGCCAAGGTACCAAACTGTTCAGCAACCACTAAAGGTGCATGGTTGGGTAACATAATCCCTCCCGAGCCCACTTTAATATTTTTTGTATTGGCTAAGATGTAACCCAGCAATACAGCAGTTGCGGAGCTGGCGATACCGTCCATATTATGATGTTCAGCTAACCAAAGGCGATCAAAGCCTAACTGTTCTGCATGCTGAGCAAGTTGCAATGCATGCTTAAGAGAAAACTCAACTGTTTGATCTTCTCGAACAGGTGCGAGTTCTAGGATAGAGAACTTCGTATTCTTTAATGCGGTATCTGTTAAAGACGACATTTTTAAACTCGAAAATAATATATATCGAAATAATACGATATAAGTGTGCAAATGTATATCGAAAATTGTCGATATTTGGTGGTTTTGATGTTGATTTTATTATCCAAAAAAAGCACCCGAAGGTGCTTGATTTAAATGATTGGATATTAATTTTGGACTGAAATTAATTTTTCCAATTATTCTTGTTTTTGTAGTGACCATAATGATTGCCATTGTCTTTACGATAGCCACGGTCATTGTAGCGATAATCAACATTACGGTAACCGCCACGATCATATCGATCATTATAACGTCCATAACGGTTGTCATAGCGGTCATCATAACGACGGTCGTTACTGACTTTTTGACCTAATGCCGAACCACCTGCAGCACCAAGACCTGCGCCAATATAGCCACCAGTTGAAGTACCCGTCACATTACGACCTACGGTATAACCACCAGCACTACCTAAAGCACCGCCAATGATCGCACCATTACGGTCACGTTTATTCGATGAAGCGCCTGCGCCAACACCACCACCGATTGCAGAACCAATCATAGCGCCTGTTGAACCACCCATTTGTTGGCCAATCGCAGCACCCACCACACCACCAAGTGCAGATGTTAATGCTGTATTGGTTGAGTTGCCTGCATGTGCAGTCGTCATCATTGTTGCTGCAATTACAGTTGCACCAAGGATTGCTTGTAATTTCATTTTAAACTCCTGATCGAAGCTTCTTCGAATTCTTAACTTGAGGCTAGAATAACGAAACATTTAGCAATAATTATGGATTTGAATGTAAGCAATTTCTATGTTTTGTGTGTGGATTGTATTTCTTGCTCTTTAATTTATTCATATTGCGTGAATGTTAAACTTAATTTTAAGTAAAACCTTATTTAGTACAATCAATATTAAGCTATAAATCATTACTTGTAGTTCTACAAGATAGACAGTTTATCTAAGATGAAACGATACAAAAAAAGCACCAGAAGGTGCTTGATATCGTTCAAGGATCAATTAGTGATGACGACGGTGTTTTTTGTAGTACTTTTTATTGTACTTACGTTGATCTGCATGGCGGTCTTGAGAAACTTTTTTACCAAGAACTGAACCACCTGCTGCACCAGCAGCAGCACCAATATAACCACCTGTGGTACCACCCATATTTTTACCTACGGTATAGCCACCAACACCACCTAAACCACCACCAATTGCAGCCGCAGTACGGTCTTTTCTATTGGTTGATGCAGCAGCACCACCTGCACCGCCCACTGCTGAACCAATCATTGCGCCAGTGTTACCACCAATTTGTTTACCTACAGCAGTACCAACGACACTACCTAAAGCAGAGGTTGCTGCGATACGTGTTGAGTTATCAGCATGAGCACTTACTGTAAATATTGAAGTTACTGCCAATACAGTACTAAATATGATCGTATTAAATTTCATGTGTTGCTCCATGTCCTTATCTGGACAGTTCTATCTCTATTCGATGTGGCAAATGTAACAAAAATTTTTCCAAAAAATGTGGAGAGGGATCTGAAAATTGATAGCGTTTGGTATCTGAATGTATGTTTTCTATTAAAAGTGATTTTAAAACACCCATATTAGTCAACAAATAGCATGAATAATGGAGAATAAAAGCATCTAATCAAAAATCATGCGGATCATCTTGCTATAAATTCTATAGCTTATCTTGATGGTGCTTATATAAATGTGTCATTTAAATGGCAGAATCGGTAAACTAGGCACAATTTTAGAATTTTCTTACCAATTTTAAATGGGCTGTTATAAAGCTCGATGTTTTTTGGTAAGGCTTAGCTTGAGAATGTATTTAAAATGAAAGAATCGTTACGTTTACGATTAGACCAACTTTGTGATCGACATGAAGAGTTAGAAGCATTATTGGCAGATGTTGAAGTCATTTCAGACAATAAGCGTTTTCGTAATTTGTCCCGTGAGCATAATGATTTATCAGAAATTACCGATGTTTGGAAAAAGTACAAGCAAGCTGAAGAAGATATTGAAACAGCAGAAGCAATGTTAACTGATCCAGATTTTAAGGATATGGCTGTTGAGGAAATCAAAGAGAACAAAGCTTTAATTGAACAACTTGAAGCTGAGTTGAATATTCTCATGATTCCTAAAGACCCAAATGATGCCAACTCGGCATATTTGGAAATCCGCGCTGGTACCGGTGGTGATGAAGCGGCGATTTTCTCGGGTGACTTATTCCGTATGTATAGTAAATACGCTGAAACTCAAAACTGGCGTATTGAGATCTTATCTGAAAATGAAGGTGAGCATGGCGGATATAAAGAGATTATCTGTCTAGTGAATGGTGAAGGTGTTTACGGTCGCTTGAAGTTTGAAAGCGGGGCGCATCGTGTACAACGTGTTCCAGCCACTGAGTCACAAGGTCGTGTACATACTTCGGCATGTACTGTGGCAATTCTTCCAGAAGTTGATGTAGACACCACAGTAGAGATTAATGCTGCGGATCTACGTATTGATACTTACCGTGCTTCTGGTGCGGGTGGTCAGCACATTAACAAAACTGATTCTGCTGTACGTATTACCCATCTTCCAACAGGTACTGTGGTGGAATGTCAGGATGAACGTTCACAGCATAAAAACAAAGCAAAAGCGATGGCGTTACTGGCTTCACGTTTAGAGAATGCGAAACGTGCTGCAGCCGATGCAGCAACATCTGAAATGCGCCGTGATTTGGTAGGTTCAGGGGATCGTTCGGAACGTATCCGCACATATAACTATCCACAAGGTCGTATGACAGATCACCGTATTAATTTAACTTTATATAAGTTAGATGCAGTAATGGAAGGTGATTTGACTGAGCTACTTGACAGCTTACATCGCGAATATCAAGCAGATCAGTTGGCGATGCTTGCACAACAAAATGGTGGTTAATGAATATTGCACAGGCTTTGGCCTTACGTGGAGAAGCTGAAAGTTATGAGCGTCAAGAAAATGCTTGGTTACTTGAGCATATTTTAAAAATTGATGCTTTTGATTTGTCACTTAAATCTACGCAAGAATTAACTGCTGAGCAAGAACAGCAATATGTTGAGGGTCTAGCGCGGATTGCTGCGGGTGAACCCTTGGCTTATGTAACTGGCTCACAACCATTTTGGACTTTGGATTTAACCGTTACCAGAGATACTTTAGTCCCTCGTCCAGATACTGAGGTATTGGTTGAAACGGTTTTAAATCTTGATTTGCCTGAAGATACTCGTATGGTTGATTTAGGTACGGGTACAGGTGCGATCGCATTATCGCTGGCAAGTGAGCGTCCAAATTGGTCTATTATTGCCACAGATATTTATGAACCGACTTTAGAAGTTGCTTTACATAATGCTGAAAAGCATGACTTGGGGCAGGTCAAGTTTTTTCTAGGAAGTTGGTTTAAAGCTTTGAATCGTCAATTTTTTGATGTGATAGTTTCTAATCCACCTTATATTGATGCTGATGATGAGCATATGCAGCATCTTGCTTCTGAGCCTGAACGAGCTTTGGTTGCTGAGCAGCATGGTTTGGCGGATATTGAACATATTGTTCAGCAAGGTAAAAAATGGTTGGCGACTCAAGGTTGGATCGTACTTGAGCATGGTTATGATCAAGCTGAAGCGGTACAAAACATTTTTAAAGGTGCTGGTTTTAAACAGGTCAGAACTGTTAAAGACTATGGCGGTAATGATCGTGTCACGTTAGGTCAGTGGCCAAATTAGTTTTGCATTGCTATATCTAAAAAGACTTTGTTCGATGGCGGTGGTTGCGCTTATCCAACAAAGTCTTTTTTATTGGCGAATAAATAGTATTAAAAGAATTTGACCTATTCAAAATTTTAAAGATTGGGTTGAAATATAGCCTTTAGAAAAACCAGCTAAGTCAAATTACTTTTCACCAATTGAATCGGCTCTAAGAGTTTTTCACCCAGAGAGCTGTGCATTTCTCTTTCAATTAAACGAGTAATTGAATCTAAAGGTAAATCATTTTCTTGTAGGCCAAATGGTTCTTCAAGCTGAGCACTCAAAGCATCTAGTCCCAAAAATAAATAAGCAATTAAACTGACGATGACGGGTGTCCAAATCCCTAAACTTGCTTCTAAACTAAACGGCAAAATCAAACAAAAGCAATATACTGTGCGATGTAATAAGACTGAATAAGAATAAGGCAATGGGGTGGTTAGAATGCGATCACAGCCAGCCTGAATATTACCCATTGCAACAATATGATGATTTAAACCTTGATAGATAATGTCAGAAATTTCACCTGATTTAAGTGATTGCACTAAAGATTTTTGGATTTCTTCTAAAACAAATTGTGCAGCATTAATGTGGTTTGCCAGTTGGCTAAAGCTTAATTCATCTAAATCAACTTTATTTTTATAAAATTCAATGGACTGATTTTGATTGCGTAAACGATTTCTTAATAAACGGGTAAATAGCATCACACGATACATTAAAACTTTACGCTGGTTTTCTTGCAAAACATGCGTGTCACGAGAAAGATGGCGTGAGGTTGCAATCAAAGCACCCCAGAGTTTACGACCCTCCCACCAACGATCATAACATGCAGTATTTCTAAAGCTTAAGAAAATAGAAAGGATAATCCCGAACACGGTAAACCCAATTGCAGGTACAGCAGGAATTGTAAAATAGTGATGTGATGATAGGTAAACCAGAACTGTCGAGATCAGCACAACAAAAGTTAATGCGGGTAAGACTTTGGGAAGAATGGTGCCGTGCCAAGCAAAGAGAAGTGCGAAGCTGTTACTTTTATCACGAATGATCATACTGTCTACCTTACTATTACTGTGACAGTGTTTCATAGAGAAAAGCAGAAATGCAAGTTGCAAATAAGCAATTTAAAAAATACGGCTGATCAAAAGCCGTATTTTGAGCGGTTTATGTTCTCCAACGTAAAAACCAGTTTTCAATCAATTTCATCAGATTGTCAGTGAGTTTACCAAGGACAGCCAGCAAGATAATCGCAATAATCACAATATCGGGCCGTGAGGTTTCTCGACCATCACTGAGTAGATAACCGATACCTTGTGTCGCTGCAATCAGTTCTGCTGCAATCATAAACATCCACGCTAGGCTTAAACTGTTTCTTAGTCCAACGAGAATTCCAGGAGATGCAGCAGGCAGAACAATTTGGAAGATACTTTGTAGATAGGTCAGACGGTATACTTTTGCCACTTCTAACAACTTTGAATCAACACCATGTATGGCAGATACGCTATTGGTATAGGTGGGAAAGAATGCACCAATCGCGATTAAGGTAATTTTTGAGGCTTCATCAATGCCTAACCACAAAAGCAATAACGGAATCCAAGCAAGGCTTGGAATAGACTTGATCGCTGAAAATGTGGGTTCTAAAAAATCTTCAATGTGTTTGTTTAAACCCACTGCAATTGCAAAAATGAGTCCCAATAGGCTACCAATAAAAAATCCTAAAAATACACGCCAAGTACTGGTATAGATATGGGTAAATAAATCACCTGCGGCAAGCTCCTTGAATGAGTCAACTAAGCTACTTGGGGCAGGGAGCAGATAAGACTCAATCCATCCAAAACGAACTAAATACTCACATAATAAAATGAGCAACAACGGAATCGTAATTCCTTTTACCCATTTTAAAACATTGGCCTTAAAGGCAGGTTTGTTTAAACCCGCCTGCGTTATACGTACATTTGATTCGCTTTGCGTCGATTGAGCATGTGTAGACTTTGTCATTACTTCTCAGCAACCTTGCCAATGACCTTTTGCGCATATTTGCTGTCAAATAGTTGATCCACAACTTGATTTACATTGGTGCCTTTTCGAACCAGTTCTTCTTCAGTCAAAATAGTCCCTGCTTTCTTTAGCGCATTAAGATGTTTCGCGGTTGGAATGTTTTGATCTAGATTGGTTCGGCTCAATTGCAACTTCGCCACTTCAAGTGGTAACTTTGCTTCACGTGCTAATAATTCTGCAAGTTTATCTGGATTGGCTTTTGCCCATTTACGTGCTTGTTCATAAGCTTTAATTACAGCCTCAACTGCTTCTGGACTTTGAGTGCTAAATTGATCTTTTACACTTAACACACTGTAACTATTAAAAGCGATATTGCGATAGAGCAGTTTTGCACCTGATTGCAATTGTGCAGATGCCATCAGTGGGTCAAGCCCAGCCCAAGCATCTACCTGACCACGTTCTAAAGCTGTTTTTCCATCTGGATGTTGTAGATGTACCAATTGCACATCGCGTTTATTTAAGCCAGCGGTTTCAAGTGCTTGAAGTGTAAATAAGAATGGGTCTGTCCCTTTGGTTGCAGCAATTTTTTTCCCTTTGAGGTCTTTTAAGGATTTGATTGCTGAGTTTTTTGCAACGACTAATGCAGTCCATTCTGGCTGGCTTTGGATATAAACCGTTTTAATCGGACTGCCATTGGCACGACTTAATACTGCTGCTAAACCTGCGGTAGAGGCGAAATCGATACTGCCACTGTTTAAATATTCAAGTGAACGGTTACTGCCTTGGCTAAACACCCATTTGACCTCTGTTTTGGGTAATGCTTTTTCTAACAGCTTTTGTTCTTTAACCACTAAACTTGTTGGGGCGTAATAGGCATAGTCTAATTTCAATGTTGTTGGGATGGCTGCAAAAGAAGACATTGCGGTTAAGCTTAAGGCTAAGGTGGAAACTAAGCGCGTCATTTTTTTGCTAAAAACTTTCATACATACCCCATAAAATTCAAAGAGAAACACAGAGCTAGATATGTATATTTTTTAGGGTGAAAGTACAAAAAAGAAAAACAGATATTCACTTCTTAAAATATGAAATGTAAAAAATATTAGTTTAACTATATGAATAAATTTATGTTTTTAACGTATGCATATTTGCTTGTTGAATAGATGATTATTGAAATGAGTTATAAAAAAATATTCTAATTAAATTTTAGTCATTAGACATAAAAAATGCCTCTATACAGAGGCATTTTTGGATTGGGCAAATTAAACTGGATAATCTTCCAGACTGTCTGCAATTTCAACTTGGTCTAATGCATTGGTTTCAAGTGCCAGACAAAGCGCAACAATTTTTGCAGTATCAGCAATGTTTTCTTTTTTCATTGCTAAGCCTGATTGAATTGCATCTAATCGCTCTTGGTGAATATCAAGCGCTTGTGCGACTTCTGCAGCATCATTGGTTTTGAAAAAATCATTCATGGCATGTTCAAAGTCATGATCTGAAGCTTTTAAAATACCTTCGATAAGCTCATCTAAATGTTCAGTTTGAGCCGAAAGGGAATGGATAAAGTTTTGAACTAGATTTTGCTCTAGTACATCAATCATCTTAATCATGTTAGTGACCTAAAAGTGATTAAAGGGGAGGAGGGTACCACAGGAAATAAGCAGAAAACCTGCTTTAAATTGGGTAATAAATATACCATTATTGATTAATTTGCAACCTTATTCAGATAAGCTGTAAATATCGAGCTTGCATTTATATTGATATGTTTTTTATTATAATTTTGATTTTAAATAAATTTCCCTAAAGACTGAGATTTTGTTTAACGATGTTATCAAGGTTGTTTGGGTTCTCTATAAGCACCTGGACTTACCCCAGTCCACTTTTTAAATGCACGATGAAATGCACTGGCATCCTGAAAGTTCAACAGCTCACTGATGTCTTGTAAGGTATGTGAGGTTTTGCCAAGTAGTTCAATCGCCATATCTCGCCGTATATCATTTTTGAGTTGTTGGTAACTGCTGCCTTCATTTTTTAAACGGCGTTGTATAGTGGCTTCTGAAATATTGAGCTGTGCTGATAGTTCACCGAGTTCTAACCATTCAGCAGGAGCAATAGAAAGTAATTGCTTGCGAATCATTGAACTTAAAGCCAAAGGATTCTTAAATCTTAATAGTAGATTTTCAGGGGTGTTTTTAATAAAACCATACCAAGATTTTTGATCGCGTTTGATTTGAATGTTTAAATAGTTTGCATCGAATTGCAGATAATTTTCATCTGCTTGGTAAGTAATATTTTCACAGAATCGAACGCGATAATCGCTGTCATCTTCAGGGGACGTGCATTTTAATTGCAATTGATTGAGTAAAACTCTTTGATCTACTAACCAACAGATCAAACTGTGAATCAACATAATATAAGTGGCATAGCAGAACATGCGCTTAGTTTGTAATTTGTCTGTAATGACAATGTATGCATAATTTTCATCAATAATCAGTTTGCTGGTGAAGTCATCCAAGACAAAATTAAAATATTGCAAAATTTGTTCAATCGCTGTGTGTAGGGTATCCGCTTGCATGACCATTTTAGACAATAATTTATAACAACCGCGTCGCATCTGATGCGAGTCCATGCCAAAGAACTCATCATTCATATGGTCTGCTATTTTAGTCCAAAGTTTTGCATAAGCTGAAACAGCAATACGTGATTTGGTTGCATGAAATATTTCTAGCGGTATCTCTGCATCATGCAAAATCTGCTGTATATCATAGCCCTTGTCTTGGGCACTGCTCAGCGCCTCATGTACCAGTGCAATTGAAATTGTGCCTTTGCTTTCACTGAATTGTTGATTGTTCACAGTGTATTCCATTATCTTGTGAGACGTGTTTTGTGACTAAAGTTTTCCAAAAAGATGTTTAAATTGTCCAAATACATCATACAGGATGCAACTTTTGGAAATTGTACTCAAGCTTGACTATGTTTACTCTGCATCTTAAGTCGAAAGTGGGTTTAATTCATCATTTAAACTGCTCAATTCAAACAATGAACTAGGAAAATAAAATGAAAATTGAAGGAAAAGTTTTTGTTGTGACTGGTGGTGCATCTGGATTAGGTGCAGCGACAGCCACACATTTGATTGGTCAAGGTGCGAAAGTGATCATGGTGGATATGAATCACCAGCTTGGCGAAGAAATGCAGAAGCGCTTAGGTGAAAAATCCAAATTTGTTCAACTTGATGTGACGGATGAAGTTGCTGTTGAACAATTCTTTAAAAATGTGGAGCAGGATTATGCTCAATTAAATGGCTTAATTAATTGTGCAGGGATTGGTCCATCTGCCAAAGTACTAGGTAAAAATGGCATCCATGCTTTAGACGCATTTCAAAAAGTATTGAATATTAATGTCGCAGGAACATTTAACATGCTGCGTTTTGCCGCAGATGTCATTTCTCGTTATGCATTACCAGCAGGTGAAGAAGATCGCGGTGTGATTATTAACACTGCTTCAGTGGCTGCGTTTGATGGCCAAATTGGTCAATCCGCTTATGCTGCATCTAAAGGTGCTGTTGTTGCAATGACATTACCTTTGGCGCGAGAACTTGCGCAACATGCCATCCGTGTGATGACCATTGCACCAGGGATTATGGAAACTCCAATGTTGAAATCATTACCACAAAATGTTCAAGATGCGCTGGGTGAAATGGTGCCTTTTCCTAAACGTCTTGCGAAGCCTGAAGAGTTTGCACAGCTTGTTGGTCATATTTGTGAAAATAGCTATTTAAATGGTGAAACAATTCGATTAGACGGCGCAATCCGTATGCAGCCAAAGTAATCTGGTCTAATCCATCTGCTTATTTCTAACTTTGCTTTAACACAAGCAATAGCAAACTTTTAAAAAATTGAATACTGCCTGACATGATCTAAACCATCATGTTAGGCAGACTTTAGCCTAAATTTATATAAACAACGAGATTTTGATTGGTCGCTGATCATGATTGCAGTGATTTAAAATTTAAAAGTGCTGAGAGGGATGCTCAAATGATTCTCAATGATGAACAAAAAATGGTTCAGGAAATGATGCGAAATTATTCGCAGAATAAACTTAAACCCACAGCTGCTGAACGTGATAAAACTGCAAAATTTCCTCAGCAAGAACTCAAAGAGTTGGGTGAACTGGGTGCATTAGGCATGACCGTGTCTGATCAATGGGGTGGCGCAGGTTTGGACTATATTTCCTTGGTGACGGCAATTGAAGAAATTGCCGCAGGAGATGGTGCAATTTCAACCATTGTCAGCGTACAAAATTCTTTGCCTTGTGGAATTATGCAAAAATATGGGACAGACCAACAAAAACAAGACTACTTAATGCCATTGGCAACAGGTCAATGGCTTGGCTGTTTCTGTTTAACGGAACCACAGGCGGGTTCAGACGCAGGTGCTTTACTATGTAAAGCAGAACGTGATGGCGATTCGTGGGTAATTAATGGAACCAAACAATTCATTACTTCTGGACTGCATGCACAAGTGGCGATTGTGTTTGCAGTTACGGATAAATCCGCAGCAAAGAAAGGCATTTCTTGTTTTATCGTTCCAACCAATACAGAAGGTTATATCGTTTCTCGGATTGAAGATAAAATGGGACAACATTGCTCAGATACCGCAACAATTGTTTTTGAGAATTGTCGGATTCCTGCTGAGAATATATTAGGAAATGAGGGTGAAGGCTATAAAATCGCCTTGTCGAATTTAGAGTCAGGTCGCATTGGTATTGCCGCTCAATGTGTGGGAATGGCACGAGCAGCGTTGGATGCTGCGGTTGAATATGCCAATCAGCGTAAAGCTTTTGGAGTGGAGTTGGTACAACATCAGGCTGTGGCATTTCGCTTAGCCGATATGGCCACTCAAATTGAAGCAGCACGGCAGTTGATTTACCATGCCGCAAGTTTAAAGGATGCAGGTTTAGCTTGTCTAAAAGAAGCATCAATGGCGAAGTTATTTGCATCTGAAATTGCTGAAAAAGTCTGTTCGGATGCGATACAAATTCATGGTGGTTATGGCTATGTCGCTGATTTTCCAGTAGAGCGAATCTATCGAGATGTTCGAGTCAGCCAGATTTATGAAGGCGCTTCCGATATTCAGCGTTTAGTTATCGCAAGAGCGGTGATTCAGTAAGTTTAATTGTAGATTAGCGCATCAAAATTCTATCTCAAGACCAGCTTCGCACTGGTCTTTTTTATTTTAAAGCCTTCCACCATGACAGCAAAAGCAGATGTTCAAAAACTGCAATACAATTGAGGTATTTGGAAATTGTGTGTGATTTCTAATCATGGTTATCTATACGCATAGGAACACATGTTGAATGATTCAACATTTTTAGAAAAGCTAGAAAGCAAAATATGGAACCGCACATCGAGATGATTTGTGCTGAAAATACAAGGATATTGCCATGAAAACATTGGAACAAGCCTATCAAGAATTCGATTATGAAAAACTAATCAATGAACAACTGGTTGGCAACCCACAGTCAATCAATGCCTATATCGAGTGCTGCGAGCGTTTTGTCGGTTTAAATAAAGTGGCTTTGATCTGGGAAGGCAAAAACGGTGAGTCTTCACAATGGACCTTTGAACAACTGGCACAAGCATCAGGAAAATTAGCCAATTATTTACACTCGCTAGGCTTAAAAACTGGTGATTGTATTGCTGGCTTATTACCACGTACTCCAGAACTATTGATCACCATATTGGCAACTTGGCGTATCGGAGCAATTTATCAGCCCTTATTTACCGCCTTTGAATCAAAAGCGATTGAGCATCGCGTAGCAACAGCCAATACCCAACTGATCATCACTAACACTGAACAACGTCCAAAATTAAACGGGATTGAACTTCCACATATTCTGACCGTTCATCCACAAGATTTTGCTACAACAAAGGATGCAGATTTTTGGCAAGAACTAGCAGGTCAATCAGCTGAATGTACACCCGTCATGTTGAGTTTTACTGATGATTTTTTAATGATGTTTACCTCGGGAACAACAGGTTTGGCAAAATCGGTTCCAGTGCCATTAAAAGCAATTTTGGCCTTTAAAGAATATATGCGTCACGCCGTTGATTTACGTGAAGATGATTCTTTTTGGAACCTTGCGGATCCAGGTTGGGCATATGGTCTATATTATGGTATTGCTGGCCCATTGGGATTAGGTCACAGTATTATCATGGATGAACGTGCATTTAGTGTCGACCATGCTTTAGAAATTATTCAAAAATACCAAGTCAGTAATCTTACTGGTTCACCTACAGCATTTCGTATGTTCTTTGGTTTTAAAGAAAAATTTAATGCTTCAATCAAAGCGCATTTACGAGCAGTTAGCAGTGCGGGTGAACCTTTAACACCTGAAGTAATTCACTGGTTTAATCATGACTTAAATGTCAATATTTATGACCAATATGGGCAGACAGAATTAGGTATGGTGATTGGTAACCATCATGCTTTAGCACATGCAATAAAAGTCGGCTCAGCAGGTTTTGCTAATCCTGGTCATCGTTTTGCAGTGTTAAATCAAGACAATCAAGAAGTTGAACGAGGTGAGATTGGAACGCTAGCAATTGACTTCTCTCAATCGCCACTCACATGGTTTAAAGGTTATGGTGGAAATAATCGTAAATCCTTCGTTGGTCATTATTACTTAACTGGGGATACGGTTCGTTTGAATGAATTAGGTGGGGTTGATTTTATTGGTCGTGCAGACGATGTCATTACAACTTCAGGTTATCGTGTTGGGCCATTTGATGTAGAAAGTACACTTTTGGAATGTGTTGAAGTTTTAGAATCTGCCGTGATTGGTAAACCTGATCCAGAAAGAACAGAGATCGTAAAAGCTTTTGTTGTGCTCAAGCCTCAGTTCACGGGTTGTCACCAATTGAATACTAAATTACAAGAATATGTACGTTCTCGATTATCTAAGCATTCTTACCCACGTGAAATTGAGTTTGTTGAAAGCTTACCCAAAACATCTAGTGGCAAAATTCAACGTAATTTATTGAAGCAACAAGAAGTGGCTAAATTACAGCAAATGCAATTGCAGGCTTAATATTTTAATATCTTTTAAAGTTCCATGCTTTGCACCCGAAAGGGTGCTTTTTTATGATCAGCATAAGATCTCGTATTTCTAAGGTCTTTATAACAATTTTAGTCCACTTTACCTGTGATATTTTTTGTCTAAATAATAAATGGATCAAATAGAATGATTCAAATTCACGATATTGTCATTAATAAAAATTAATCTGCTTTAAATTTCAACAAACGTTAAAAATTATGCAAAATTTAAAACCACATACACTTTGTTTAAGCCTTGCACTATTGGGCTGTTCATTTCCAAGCTATGCACAATTGATGTTTAGCCAATACATTGATGGCACAGTAAATAGAAAAGGATTAGAAATTTATAATCCAGATGGCAGCACTGTAAATCTTGCAGATTATCAAATTGAACAATATACCAATGGGGCAACGAGTAAAACAGCGACTTATACCTTAGAGGGAAATTTAGCCAGTAAAGCAAAATTTATTATAGGTCGTACCGAATTACAGGCAGAACTTGGTACTAAAGTGAATCAGGTTGCTGGTTTGTCATTTAATGGCGATGATGCTTTGGTCCTTGTGTATAAAGGCACAGCTGTAGATCGTTTTGGACGGATTGGGGACAAACCAGCAAGTGGCGGCTGGGGAACAACAATCACCAGCTATCAAAATAGCCTAAGCAGAATAAAAAATAAAAATGATGTCAGCGCTGTAGATCCAAATAGTGCTTTTGATTTGGACAGTGAGTGGAGCAAATGGTCAGATC
Organism: Acinetobacter sp. CE-15; assembly: GCF_051059255.1. Taxonomy (NCBI): domain Bacteria; kingdom Pseudomonadati; phylum Pseudomonadota; class Gammaproteobacteria; order Moraxellales; family Moraxellaceae; genus Acinetobacter; species Acinetobacter sp. CE-15. The sequence goes on from NZ_CP192737.1 coordinate 1,897,429, forward strand.
GTAATGCATTCAGTAGCTATTTAGGTACTGGTACAACGACACCGCCAATCACTGCAATCAGTTGTAGTACTGCTGATACTGCAATTGCAGATTTACAATCTGCGGCACAAAACCAACAATATGTGGTTCGAGGTGTCATTACTGCGGATTATCGCTATCAAAATGGTTTTTCAGGTTTCTATATTCAAACCCCTGACAGTAAAGCTAAAGCAAATTTAAGCAATGCGATCTTTGTCTATCTCCCTGCTGCAAGCACAATCACTGGCGGTAAAGTGGGTGAAGAAGTTATTCTGAAAGGGCGTTTAACCAATTATGAAAATCAATTGCAAATTGATCAACTGAGCAGCAATATTCAAACCTGTAATAATCAAGCCGCAAGTTTGGTGAGTTCTACTCCGATTCAACTGCCATTTTCAAGTTTAACCGATGCTACAGGCAATGCACCTAAGCGCTATCAAGGTATGTTGGTAAAAATTCCTCAAACCTTAACGGTTAGCGAGAATTATGATTATGGTCGATATGGTCAATTGTCTTTAAGTTTGGGACGCTTATATATCCCAACCAATTTATATCCTGCGAAATCCAATGAAGCGGTTGCTTTAGCAAAACAAAATCTATTGTCTAAGATTATCTTGGATGATGGTTATAACAATCAAAACAGAACACCGTGGTTGCCACAAACATTTAATGCGGCAAACACTTTACGTACAGGCTATCAGCTTAAAAATGTTGAAGGGATTTTGGAATACCGTTTCAATGCTTGGCGTATTCAACCGATTCAAAACAAAGCTTTGCCTGAGGTTGTCAAAGACAGCAATCTGCGGAATTCAACCGTCTTGGCAAAAGAGACTAAACAGGTTCGTGTTGCCGCATTTAACGTCCTAAATTATGACAATTCGCCGCTGATTGGTGTTAAACCAGATCGTGGTGCAAACACCGAGACAGAATTTAATCGTCAACATGCCAAAATAGTCAGTGCGATTAAAACCATTGATGCAGATGTTTATGGCTTAATGGAAATTGCCAACAATGGTTATGGCGAAAAAAGTGCTGTGAATTACTTAACCAAAGCTTTGGGTGCAGATTGGAAATATGTCATCCCACCGAATATGGATAAGTTGGGTACTGATGTGATTGCAGTTGCGATTATTTATAATAGCAAACGTGTAAAACCTGTTGGTAATCCTGTGGTATATGATGATTTAACACAGAAAAACCGGGTCACAATGGCACAAAGCTTCCAAGCGGTAACGGGAGGAAAAACCTTTACTGTTGTACCAAATCACTTAAAGTCTAAAGGTAGTTGTCCTGACGATAAAACCTCACCAGAAGCTAACCAAGGTGATGGTCAAGGCTGTTGGAATCCGACTCGTGTCACTGCAGTACAAAAATTGATTCAGTGGATTGCAACCAACCCGACCAAAGCGGAAAAGCCAAATTATTTATTGGTCGGGGATATGAACAGTTATGCCAAAGAAGATCCAATCTTGGCATTTGAAAAAGCCAACTATAAAATATTGCTAAATGATGAAAAAGTAGGGCAAGGGAAATCTGCATATAGCTATGTCTTTGGTGTGGCCAGTGATGCAACCGGGAATGGCGGTGCGGGTAATTTAGATCATGCAATTGCAGATGCAAACTTATACCCAATGGTTAAACGTACTTTTGCATGGCATATCAATGCTGATGAACCAACAGCATTAGACTACAATGAAGAATATAAGACTGAAGAACAAATTGCTTCTTTCTATGCGCCAGATGCTTTCCGTTCTTCTGATCACGATCCGGTTATTGTTGATTTAGATTTAAATGAATCAAGTGGTACTACAGGTGGGCATAAGAGCAGTGGGGGCAGTACGGGACTGTGGTCTTTATTTGGACTGATGTTGCTTACAGCGAGCTCAGTATTAGCGCGTTCTAAAAAGAAATCCTAATACGCGATATCTTTTTTAAAGAGAAACTAGTGATCTAGTTTCTCTTTTTTATGCTTTTATAAAACTATAGAACATAAAAAATTGCACCAACTGATTTAAGACTGAATCTCTTCATAGATCAAGCGAATGATATTGGTCGAAATACTATTTCATTCATGTAAATCATTCGGTTTTATCTTTCAACGGTACTATGGCTCGGATCACGGTAAAACCCTGCTGAGAATGGATTTCAAAACTACCCCCAATTCTTTTTACTCGCACCTGCATACTCTGTAAACCCACATGCAAACCAGCTTGAACCTGATCTACTTCAAAGCCAATGCCATTGTCTTGAATGGTTAAAACGAGTTGTTGTCGTTCATCTTCAACCAACGAAACTTCGACATCAGTTGCATGGCTGTGTTTTACAATATTGGTTAAGGCTTCTTCTGCGACACGAGAAAAGGTTAAACAAATCAATGCAAGCGGTTTATGTTTCCATTTTTCTGCAAAAATCCAAGTCGATTCAATCTCCATTTCTTCGAAAATTTGTATAAAACGATGACGCAATGGCGCAACCCACATCACTGGGCTTTCTGGTATTTTTGCCCCAGCACTGCTTCCTGAGTCAATCACTTGGCGTAAGTCATTTCTTAACAGTTTAAACATAGAGATCACTTGCTGTTTTTCAATATGTTCACTGTGATCCAGTATAATCATCGAGCGAACAATTGAACCACCTAGTCCATCATGTAATTCATGAGACAGATTTAGACGCTCTTGCAACCGCATATTATCAATTTCGAGTTGGTACTTTTTATCTAAAGATTGTTCTAAGTCAAACGTGACTTTTTCAATAGTTTCTTCAAGGGTCTGATTAAATTTTTCAATACGTCCAACATTCTGTGAAATACGATAAGCCAAGATAAACGAAATTGCTAAGCTGGTAATTGGTGCGGCCAATGGCGTCCAATAGAGCGTCTGATCCAGATGATGGATCATGCTATAAAAATCATGAACAATAATAAGTAAATAAATGAGGAAAATAAACGCAAGCAGGAGAATGTCCATCTTTCTACGTTTAAAAGCAATCCACTGGAAAAACAAGCAGTTAAAAATAAATACCATGCCAGAATAGAAAAAGACAGAGGATAAGCTACGCTCTAGATAATTGATCGGTGTCAACAGCAATGCCGCAATCGCGATTGTAGAGGTCAATAAAAGTAAACGTTCTAAATACGGATAATGGCGATTGGCAAAACGCCAAGCAAATAAACAGAGGCAATAGGTGTATCCAACTAAAAATACCAGATTTAGACGTGCTGTTAAGATACTGTCGGTAAAAGGAAGAGGAATGGTCGAAATGATATTGTAGGCAAACAATACCCATAAAAATGAAGTTAAACTAAACCACCCAAAGGCTTTTTCTTGGCGTCGAAATAGCCAAATGGTAAAACCTGTAGTTCCCACCACAAAGGTAATAATAATATTGATAAAAAATAAAGTTCGTCGTTCAAAAACCAACTGATCCTGTTGATTGGCGATATCTTCGGCCTGACCAAATTTAATTTTTCCTAGGCCTGAATGTTGTGATGCAACCCCTACAACACGGACTAAAATTTCATTTTGTTGGTTTTGAATAGATGTAGCAGGAAGTACCCAATACCTTGGCATATTCCAACTTCTTGACAATGGCTCGACTAAGGATTTGTCTTTCCATAACAGTTCATTATTGCTATAGACAGCTCCTGCAATATTGATTCGTTCAATCAGCAAGGCGACAGGTTGATTTTCCTGATCACACTGATATTGCCATTTGATTTTATACCAAGCAGTGCCTGTGTAGTTTTTCCAGCGCGTTTCCCAGTCATCTGGCAAGGTGACTGTTTCCCATCCCTGTTGGGGAACCTGTTCAAGATTTGCAAGCGCTTGAGCAACTTGTATGCTTTGGATTTGAAAATGGCAGGCTGCATCTGCTGTATTGGACTGACCTGTTAAGGCTGCACCAGCAAAAGCAAAATGCTGGGTCAAACTTAGCATAAGACCGAACAACCCGATTAATTTTAGAATTAGTCGAGTAATCCTAAGTTGCGTGCTGTATCGATGGCTTTGGCTCTGTTGCATACCGCAAGTTTCCGATAAATATGTTTAATATGAGATTCAACGGTATAACGGGATAAATTGAGTTGATCTGCAATTTCCTTATTGCTTAAGCCTTGAGAAACCAGTTCTAAAATTCCCAATTCTCTTTTGGATAATACACTGTCCTGATCAGTGACTTTCTGACAGGGTGCAGTTTTATTTGAATTATTTTTTTCATTAAAGTGTAGTTGTTTTAAAATTTTTTGAGCAATAAATGGATCAATCGGCGCTCCACCACGCAAGACACTTTTGATCGAAAGAGAAACTTCTAAGTCATCTCTTTCTTTGAGCACATAGCCTGTTGCACCTGCACTTAGTGCATTGAGGATCGCATCTTCAGTGCTCCATGCAGAGATCACTAAAATCATGATGGTTGGATCATAGTTTTTTAAAATCTCAATAAACTCAATTCCATTTCCATCAGGCAAGCCTAAATCAACCAATGCAAAAGAGGCTGAATGTATACTGAGTTGTTCTTTGGCTTGAGCTAAACTTTGGGCAAAACGTAAATCTGCAATTGAGTATCCTAGATTAATTAATATGTCAGTCAGTCTTTTTTGTATAAGCGGCTCATCTTCTACGATGATGACTGGAACAGGTAAACTTAACTCATTGTTCATGATGTAAAAAACTCGCCCATGTCTATTGGACTTAGTTTTTCAGATATTGATGGCTTTATCTATACCTGATAATAGGTATTTTTAGTATTTAATAAGGGTCTGTTGATATTTCATAAATGGCTTGCGTTGTAGGTTAAAATTGAGCATGAGACGTATACGTCGTAAAGCATGAATGAGAATAGCGAGACTATTTTCAAGTTTCATAACGAAGGCTGAGATAATTTTAACCACAACCCTGAGCAAGAACAAAGCACTGCTTTGTTTGCAGCGCAAGGCGCAGCGGGGGACTAGAGTGTTTTTTGCCGCTACGTTGTTACCTTGCGAAACGATGTTTCTCATCATTTAGAATGACTAAATTTCGTATTTCGCGCCTAGTATCGCCTAAAAAACATTCGTAGTCGCAAACATAGACGAATTGTCAACAGCCCCAAAGTGATTAGGAATGAATATTCAGTTTATTACAATCGCGTTTTAACGCACTTACTGAGTATCAAATGATGCCTAAAGTCAATTTATTGAGACCAAGTTAACTTTTTGAGATAAGGTTATTGAGACAAGTTAAGTAAATATTCAAATTTTAGTAGATAAAAATCACAATTTAACAGCAAAATATCGGTTATATTCGCTGAATAATGGATTATTTTTATAATGGATGTAGCTTACGATGATTAAATTCCTTAGAAATTTGGCAGTGATACAATGCATTGCGATTACCATTTTGGCTATTGTTCTTTACCTGTATTAAACGCTGATCATCACTGCCTTAAGAAAAATAAAGCTGTTTATTTTACCGCACTAAATTGATCAACCAAGCTACGACTTGCTTCATTCATCCCTATAATTTCAACCTGAATGTTATTTTGCAGAAACTTGTTTTGTACCTGATTGAGCATACTGACAGAGGTAATATCCCAAATATGGGCATGGGTTAAATCGATAATGACATGATCAACAGATTCATTAAAATCAAAAAACTGAAAGAATTTTTCTGAACTGCTAAAGAAAATTTGCCCAAAAATTTCATATTTACGGGTCGTGCTGTTCAATAGATGAGACTGGACACGCACTGTATTTTCTAATTTATTGACCAAGAAAAGTGCAGATAAAAGTACACCAATCAACACGCCTAAAGCTAAGTTATGCGTCATCAGTACAATGACCACCACCGCAAGCATCACGCTATTGCTTTGTTTGGGATGTTTTGAAAAGTTTTTGACTGAGTCCCAGTTGAATGTAGTAAAAGCCACCATAATCATAATTGCCACCAGTGCAGCCATTGGAATATAAGACAGCCATTCTTTTAAAAAGACCACTAAGCACAGTAAAAAAACACCTGCAACCAAGGTCGATAAGCGAGTTCGTGCACCAGAAGACACATTGATAATCGATTGCCCAATCATGGCACAACCTGCCATACCCCCCATAAACCCACTGACCATATTGGCGATGCCTTGTCCACGGCATTCTTTATGACGATCGCCTTCCGTTTGGGTCACTTCATTAACAATCGTGGTTGTCATCATGGTTTCGAGTAAACCCACGGTGGCCAAGGTGATGGCATAAGGAAAAATAATTTTTAAGGTATCGAGGTTAAGTGGAATGTCTGGAATTAAAAACAGCGGCAAAGTGTCTGGAAATTTTCCTAAATCACTGACTGTACGCATATCTGCACCCAAAAATAAGGCAGCTAAACTCAGTACAATAATGCACACCAAAGGTGAGGGAATGAGTTGACCGATTTTGGGAATATAGGGGAAAAGATAAACCACCCCTAAGCCAAAGGCGACAAATAGATAAGCCGTCAAATCCATACGTTGTAATTCAGGAATCTGTGCCACAAAGATGAGAATAGCCAACGCATTAACAAAACCATAGACGACAGACTGTGAAACAAAGCGCATCAGTTTTGCAACTTTAAAATAGCCAGCAAGAATCTGAAGAATTCCAGTCAAAATTGTGGTGGCAAATAAATACTGTAAACCATGATCTTTGACGAGAGTAACCATCAGCAACGCCATTGCGCCCGTGGCTGCGGAAATCATTGCGGTACGTCCACCAAAGAAAGCAATGCTCACTGCAATACAAAATGATGCATACAGGCCGACTTGTGGATCTACGCCTGCAATTGCAGAAAAAGCGATTGATTCAGGAATAAGTGCCAAGCCTACGACCATTCCAGCAAGTACATCTGTACGAATATTGGAAAACCATTCCGCTTTTTTTAGACTAATCACTATAAACCTTTCATCATTCTTTAAAGATGCGTATGTTAAAACATCTCTTAGTGAAAAAGCAGTTAACTTTGACTTGAAAAAGTCTTCATTTTGTTGAATATTCAAGTTATAGCTGATTTTATAAATTTATGCTTTTTGCAATTTTATGTTTTACGACTTGAAATTGTGATCTGAGCCATTTACAACTTAAACAGTCATATAACAAGGATTAGATATGAAATTATATTATTCACCAGGTGCATGTTCTTTAGCTGCCCATATTTTACTCAACGAAATTAATGTTGATTTTGATCTAGAACGTGTTGATTTAAAAACGCATAAAACAGAAAAGGGCGCAGATTATTACGAAATCAATCCAAAAGGCTATGTACCCGCATTAGAAATCAATCCAGGTTTACTTTTGACTGAAAATGTTGCAGTACTGCCTTTTATTGCACAACACGATCCTAAACAGGATTTGATCCCACCATCAGGTTTGGGACGTGCTAAAGTTTTAGAATGGTTGGGTTATTTAAACTCAGAGTTGCATGATGAATATGCCGTCTTCTTTGACCCAGCGATCACTGAAGATGAAAAAGTACGTGGCTATGCAACCATAGATAAAATGTTGAAATATATAGATGACTATCTTGCAGAGTCTGAATACGATTATTTGGTCAATGACCGCTTTGGTCCTGCTGATGCGTACTTGTTTGTACTGACAAATTGGTCGAATTCAATTCATCATGATCTAACGCCATTTACCAATATTGTGGCATTACGCAATAAAGTCGCTGAACGTCAATCTGTACAGATTGCAATGCGTGATGAAGGTTTAATTCCTTAAGTATTCTTAAATCGATATACAAAGCACCTACGGGTGCTTTTTTATTGAATTGATTAACGTGAAATGGGCAGAAACAGGGAAAGGTGTTTATTATTGATTTTTAGTCAATAATGTTTTGCTTATTTTTGCGTTTTTTGCGATAAAAATAAGTTCTATAGTTGCGCCATAAATCAAGCGTATTGGCAAAATATAGGTAAACAATGAGTAATATCTTAATCGTAAATGGTGCGAAACAGTTTGCACATTCAAATGGTGAATTAAACGATACCCTAACTGCTTTGGGTGAAGACGTGCTTAGCGATTTGGGACACCGTGTAAAAGTGACACGTACTGATGCAAATTACGATGCTCAAGAAGAAGTAGAGAAATATCTCTGGGCGGATGTTGTGATCTATCAAATGCCAGGTTGGTGGATGGGTGCACCGTGGACCATGAAAAAATATATTGATGATGTTTTTACCACTGGTCATTGCAGTTTATATGCCAACGATGGTCGTAGCCGTTCTGATGCTACCAAGAAATATGGCTCAGGTGGTTTGATTCAGGGGAAAAAGTATATGTTGTCGTTAACTTGGAATGCACCCTTGCAAGCGTTTGATGATCCTGAGCAATTTTTCCATGGTGTTGGTGTAGATGGTGTGTATTTACCTTTTCATAAAGCCAATCAATTCTTAGGGATGCAAAGCTTAGAAACATTTATTGTCAATGATGTGATTAAAGCACCACAAATTGCGCAATATGAACAGGCATATCGCCAACATTTACAGCAGCTTTTTGCTTAAGCAAATTGGAATTTTGAGTATCTCATTTAAAAAATTTAAGGAGCCTAAAATGTTGACCATTGTCGCTGAAATCCGTGCATATCCAAATGGATTACACAAAGATAAAATTATCCAAGCATTTAAGAAAATTACCCCGACAGTATTACAAGAGCAAGGCTGTCATGGTTATCAGCTATTGGTTGATGCTGGTGTTGATGTGAGTTATCAAAGCAAGGATTCTGATTTGATCGTGATGCTTGAAAAATGGGAAAGTATTGAACATCTCAATGCCCACTTGCAAACTGAGCATATGCAAGCGTATCAACTTGAAGTAAAAGAGCATGTTGCTGATGTTAAAATCCGTATTTTAGAACATGGATTTTAAAGCTAATTTATTGTTATAAGCTTTTTTCTCGCTTTGGGAGAAGGCTAGGGTGAGGGATTCTTTTATGTTGAATTATTGTTTTTAAAAAATAATTTATAAAAGACATCCATCATTGAACATAACGCTCAAAGTTGATTTGCTCAAGTTTGGGCAAAGGTGCTTTCTTTAATTTTGACCAGGATATCTTTGGTGTATTTTTGCGATCAAGTTCTTGCGTACTGGTGACATTTTTGATTTTCCCTGTTAAAAAATTAGTACTTTCAGTTCGACTGTCACCTGATGGTATATCGAAATAATGTAAATCATAGCCGATCAGATCGAATGATGGGTTTTGATAGCGGAAAGTATAAATATTATTAAAGACCTCCCATGAATTACAACGAAACGAGTAATTTAATGTGATCTTAAGTTGTCCATTCTGGATGATTGGTGAATTGTCTACAATCAATGGATCGATAAGGCAAGGGTGTTCATTGTTGCTTTCTCTAGGGAGTGAAGAATTACTGGTGATAAGGCGATAAGTTTGAGCGTCTTTAAATAGAACTAATAATTTTCGCTCATTTTGGTTAAGTAGAAGATTTGCTGGCTTTTTATGATTGAATTTATTTTTAACAATATTTACGGGATCCGTATTTTCAATAATCAGCACCATATCGGCCTGTTGATCACCATTTAAGTCACCTTGAACTTTGCTAAGTATTTTCCAATCTTTAGGAATGAAAGCTTGAACATCAGCTTCAGTATTGGTTTCTGCCCACACTAAGCTTGAGCAGACTGTTAATGTAAAAAATAGAAGTAATAGATTGTTATTCTTCATGGTTTTCTTCCAATTCACTGAATTGTAAATTTATGCCTATTTTTAGGCATGTCCCCAAGCTATCACTTTTGATTACCTTGTCTTAGCTAATTTTTTATGGCAAATATCGAGTCCTCTTCGACACTTTTATTCTCAGAATAATATGGCATATTTATGAATTGTTGGTAGATACGAAACGTGTTTTATTCAAACTCGCCGTAGTCTTTAAAATTGATCTGCTCAAGTTTAAGTGAATAACTGTTCTTTAATTTGGACCAAGAAACTTGCTTAGCTTGATCCTGATTTTCAAACTCACCACCACCTGTAGTGTTTTTAATTTTACCTGTTAGAAAATTGATACTTTTCGCACTGGTTTCACCAGATGCACGATGGAAGTAATCTGTATCGTAACCAATCAGCTTAAAAGACTGGTTTTGATAACGGAAAGTAAAAGCATTGTTATAGACAGACCATGAACCACAACTGAGCCAATAATGTAAATTAATTTTAACTAATCCATTTTTGATGGTGAGTGGATCGCCTTCACCTAGAGGGTCAGCAAGACAAGGTGATTCTTTATCTCCCTCAGTAGGAAGCGAGGAATTACTTGCAACAAGACGATAGCCTTGAGGGGCTTTAAATAAAATTAATAACTTTCGATTGTTTAAATTCAGCTGAGGATTACCTAATCCCTCATTTGTCACAATATTTTTTGGATCCGTATTTTCAATAATTAAAGCAAGATCTGTAAGCTTATCACCATTTAAATCACCTTGTACTTTACTCAACACTTTCCAGTTTTTAGGGATAAATGATTGATAGTCAGCTTTGGGGTTGGTGTCTGCCCAAACCAAAGTTGAGCATGTTGTTAATGCACAAAATAAAATTAATTCAGTTTTGTTTTTCATTATTTTTCTCCAATAAATTGAACGCTAAAGTTATGAATCAATTCTTCACTATCCCAAGGAATATTCTCCAAAGTATAGCTTGTCGAAGTTCTCAGTGTTTTCCAAACAATTTTGGATGGCGTTTCAACTTGTGCAAAGATATTTGGCGTTGTGGTCACTTTGGCTTTGTTACTTAGAAAGTTAAGGCTGGTTTCTTTTAGTTTGCCACTAATTTTATCTAAATCATAAACATCAAATCCAATGAGATGGAATTGATTGTTCTTTAGTTTAAACCCATAGGTATATATCAAGCCATACGTATTGCTACAGGATGACATAGTATTGAATAACACATCTAAGCGTTGATTTTTTATCGTCAATGAGGAGTCATCTAGAGCATCTTCGATACAGAGTTCTTCTGAACGATAGGTCCAGTTAGGAATTTGTCGACTTAGCTTAAGTTGTAATTGTTGGCCTTTTTGAAAAAGCACTAAAAGCTTTCGATTGTGCTGATTTTCATTTTTAGGTTGGATGATGAGGGCAATATCCTTTTTACCATCTTGATTTAAATCACCTTCTGCTTGAGCAAGAATTTCCCAATTGTTTGGGACAAATTTTTGTAATGAGGTAGAAGGCTGATTTGCAAAGCTTAGCGATGAATAAGCGCTCAGGAGCAGGGCGGTATTTATTATTTTATTCATGATCTTTCTCAATGAATTTATCAAGATATTTTGAGCCTAAAAGGACTTCGGAAAATCCTTTTAGGCAATTCAAACGATTATTTAAAGAAATAACCTGTTTCTGGTGAACTCGCATTTGCCATTCGTTTACGTGGCATACGACCCGCCAAATAGGCTTCACGTCCAGCTTCAACCGCTTTTTTCATTGCTGACGCCATTAAAATTGGATGATGTGCAGCGGCAATCGCGGTATTCATCAATACGCCATCGCAACCTAATTCCATTGCAATTGCGGCATCGCTTGCAGTACCTACACCAGCATCAACCAAAACTGGCACTTTGGCATTTTCTTTAATAATTGAAATAGTATGCGGATTTAAAATGCCTAGGCCAGAACCAATTAAGCTACCTAAAGGCATGATCGCAACACAACCCATGCTTTCAAGTTCTTGAGCCACAATAGGGTCATCCGATGTATACACCATCACTTCAAAACCATCTTCAATCAATGTGCGAGCAGCATCAAGTGTTGCTGTTACATTGGGATAAAGGGTTTTCTCATCACCTAATACTTCCAATTTGACCAGGTTATGGCCATCTAAAAGTTCACGTGCAAGCATACAGGTACGTACTGCGCTATTGGCGTCAAAACAACCCGCTGTGTTCGGTAAGATGGTGTATTTTTCAGGTGGAAGGATTGACAGTAAGTTGGGATGATCTGGATTTTGCCCAATGTTTACTCGGCGAATCGCCACTGTCACAATTTCAGCGCCACTGGCTTGAATTGCTAAATCAGTTTCTTGCATGTCTTTGTATTTACCCGTACCCACGAGAAGACGAGATTGAAAAGTACGAGAACCGATAATAAGAGGGGAGTTTTCAGTAGGAAAATCTAGCATGGGAGAGCTCCAAATTAGCCGCCACCGACAGCGTGAATGATTTCAATACGGTCTTTTTCAGCAATAGGGGTAAGTTCAAGTTTACTTTTGGAAATGATCATTTCATTCATTTCTACGGCAAAGCGTTTACCTTCGAGTGAAAGTTCCTGAACCAGTTGTAAAAGATTTTGGCAAGCGGTTTCTTGAGGCTCACCATTTAAGAAAATTTGCATATACATTCCATTCGATTGCGCAAATTGTGATGTCTAAAATCAAAATAATTTTATTTAGCGTATTTCAATGCATTCCATGCAAGGACCAGCCAACCTGCAATCATCAGTGCTCCACCAATGGGTGTAATTGCACCTAAACCTCGTGGTAAACCCAGTGCCATGACATAAAGCGAACCGCAGAAAAATAAAATACCAATTTGGATGAGTAAGAAGCTGGCTTTGATTGGAAGTTGAGGGATGACTTTACTGAGAATAGCCAGTGCCAATAGGCCCAGTGCGTGGTAGAAAAAATAATCAGTAGCTGTTTGCCACCATGCCAACTGAGCTTCAGTTGCGTGAGCTTTTAAACCATGTGCGCCAAATGCACCTAAGATTACTGCAAGCGCTAAATTCAGTGCTGAAATTGCAATCCACATAAGCCAGTCATCTGCATAAATTTGCGCATAACATTAACACAATTTCGAAGCGGGATTAAAGGCAAAATCTATTAAGAATAAAGATTTGACAAAAATATCAGGCAAAATAAAAGGGCATGTCGCCCTTTTATTGAAAATATAAATATCGGTCTTGTATGCAGACTGTTTTGAAGATTTAGTTGGATGACATGGCAACTTTGATTTTGTCCATGGCATTTTTTTCTAACTGACGAATACGCTCAGCAGAGACATTGTACTCTGCAGCCAATTCATGCAAGGTCGATTTATCATCATCTAACCAACGGCGCTGTAAGATGTTGCGTGAGCGATCATCTAACTGTTCCATAGCATTATGCAAAGCTGAAGTACTTTGTTCTTCGTAATCTTCTTCTTCGACTAAACGAGCAGGATCATAGCGGTTATCTTCGAGATAAAGCGCTGGTGCAACATGAGTTGAACCTTCGTCATCGTCATCACCTTGAGCTTCAAAAGCAGCATCATAAGCGGTTAAACGACCTTCCATTTCCAAGACTTGTTCTGCTGTTACATTTAAGTCATTGGCAATTGATTGTGCTTCTTCAAGTGTAAGTTTTTTACTTGATTTTTTTAGGCTACGTAAATTAAAAAACAATTTACGTTGCGCTTTGGTGGTCGCAATTTTGACAATACGCCAATTGCGAATCACATATTCATGAATTTCAGCCTTAATCCAGTGCACAGCAAAAGACACCAAACGCACACCCATATTGGGGTCAAAGCGTTTAACTGCTTTCATTAAACCGAGATTACCTTCTTGAATTAAATCACCTTGTGGCAAACCATAGCCCGCATAACTGCGCGCAATATGTACCACAAAACGTAAGTGAGACATCACTAACATTTTCGCAGCATCTAAATCTTGATCGTAAAAATAGCGATCAGCTAACTCTTTTTCTTGTTCAGCTGTCAAGATTGGAATCTGATTTACGGTGCTGATATAAGCACCTAAGTTAACACCTGGTGCAGATAAGGACAGGGGCATCAACTGATTGCTGCTGTCACTCATGGGTTCTCCTTATAGGAATTTCGTTGTATAGCTAATGCATTCATCTTAATTCGAATATTGTACATAAGTAAGGAAATTTGGGTATCGAAATGTAAAAATATATGCAAATTTGCAAAAAATAATTTGAATTGAAAATAATTAAGATTCAATTAAGTAATGAAATTCATGCTCTGATCGTTTAGTCAATTGGCAGGAAATCTTGTTGATCTCGCAATAACGCGTAATATCAATTTCACTGTGTGGATCAGAGGACATTAAAAGAAATATTTGATGAGGCAATGCTCTTTTTAATTCACGCTTTAACATTAATAGAGGCATTGGACAGGGTTTACCCATACAATTTATTTCAATTGCTGTCTGACCTAAAGGTTCATTCATTTTTTGGCAAGGTAACAACAGGGTTATGGAACACATATTTTACCAAGTTTATTGAAACACCCCAACAAAAATTGGAATATTCTTCAACAAATAAAAAATAATCGTGAAGCTGTTTAAAAAACACGCTTGATATCGAAAATAATTATCAAAAAAAATTCTATTAATTGTCATAAACCCATGTTAAGCTCGTTGCGTATTTAGGATTTATCAGAAACAATTCTTGTTTTGAAACCCTATTACAAGATGGATGTAACCGGGATTTTGTTAATAGTTTTACAGAATGATTACAAGCTTTGAAATTAGAAAATATTTTAAAACTTTGTTTGCTCTGCTGTTTGCAACACCGGGTGGTCCCTTTTTCTTAATAACTGAGGATTAACTTATGACAGCTCGTGAACAAGGCGTAGTTAAATGGTTCAACGACACTAAAGGCTTCGGCTTTATCCAACGCGCAGGCGGTGATGACGTATTCGTTCATTTCCGTGCTATTCAAGGTGACGGTCATCGTTCACTTCGTGACGGTCAACGCGTTGAATTCAGTGTTGTGCAAGGTCAAAAAGGTTTTCAAGCTGAAGAAGTTCAGCCTTTAGACTAATCTTAAATTTTTAAAATTTAAGTGGCGCTCCAATTTCTTATAAATTGGGGCGTTTTTTGTTTATAATGGGCGCAATTAAAAGTGTCTACAGTTAGAGCTCGTATTTATGTCATCAGGTTTCGAAACCCTTAATTTACATCCGCAACTTAAACAAGCGATTGATGCTTTAGGGTTTAAAGAAATGACCCCAATTCAGCAAAAAGTATTGAAATATACTTTAGCAGGTCATGATGCAATTGGTCGTGCTCAAACCGGCACAGGTAAAACAGCGGCATTTTTAGTCAGTATTATTAATGATTTGCTCACAAACCCAATTAAAGAACAACGTTTCCGTGGTGAGCCACGTGCATTGATTCTTGCCCCAACACGTGAACTTGCAATTCAAATTGAAAATGATGCAAAAGATTTGGTCAAATATACCAATCTAAATGTCGTGACTTTGGTTGGCGGCGTTGATTTTGATAAGCAAAGAAAACAACTGGATCAAGGTTTTGTTGATATTTTAGTGGCAACCCCTGGTCGTTTAATTGATTTCACAGAACAAAAAGAAGTTTGGTTAGATCAAATTGAATTTTTGGTGATTGATGAAGCTGACCGTTTATTAGATATGGGCTTTATCCCATCAGTTAAACGGATTGTGCGTTTTTCGCCACGTAAAGAGCAACGTCAAACCTTAATGTTCTCGGCAACATTTAGCTATGATGTTCTCAATCTTGCCCAACAATGGTTATGTGAGCCAGTTACAGTCGAAATCGAACCAGAAAAGAAAACCAATGCTGATGTTGAGCAACGTGTATATGTGGTCGAAAAGAAAGATAAATATCGCTTATTGCGTGAAATTTTGGCAGATGAACCCATTGAAAAAGTGATGATCTTTGCCAATCGCCGTGATCAAGTACGTAAACTTTATGATCATTTAAAAGCAGATGGTTATAAGGTGGTGATGCTATCTGGTGAAATAGCGCAAGATAAACGTTTGAAAATGTTAGATCAATTTAAAAATGGTCAACATAATATTATGATCGCAACGGATGTTGCTGGCCGTGGTATTCATGTAGATGGCGTATCTCATGTGGTGAATTTCACTTTACCTGAACAGTCAGATGATTATGTACATCGTATTGGTCGTACAGGTCGTGCAGGTACACAGGGTGTAAGTATCAGCTTCTTGTCTGAAGATGATGCATTTAATTTACCAACTATTGAGAAAGCGATTGGGCAAAAATTGCCTTTAACGCGACTAGATGGTTATTGCTAAGTTTTTTGTTTTTTATCAAATTGTGTTTAAAAAACCCACTTATTTAAAGTGGGTTTTTTATTGGCTATTTTAGTTTAGGCGGCTAAACGGATTAACTTGCTTTACAGCTAAAGGTCAATGTTGTTTGATAGTCAGTATCTTTTTCAATACCGTAGTTTTTGCCCATTACTGAACCTAATACGCCTGCTGCTGCAGTGATCATTTTTCCAGTCTGTTCATCGACGACACCTTTTAAACTGCCATGGTATTCAGTTTTTTCATCCACTAAGACTGGTGCACCTTTTTTACCGCAAGCCTTGTTTGCTGCAGTAATGGCATTATTTTTTGCGGTAATTTGGTCTTTACCTAAGCCAGTGACTTCATACTGGTTATCTGCGTTTTGAATCGCTAAAGTTTGTGTTGGATTTGATGCACACGCAGTGAAGAGTAACGCTGAACTAGCAAGTAAAGTGATCGTTGTTAATTTATTCATATTGATTCTCAAATTCCTGTACTAAAAATTAAAAATAGATACTGCTTTTAAATTAGTTATAATTTGAGCATAGAATATGGGCTAAATATTGAGAAACATGTATAAATTTTGCAGTTTTTTTTAAGTTTATTGATGATTTGGCTTTATTTTCGAAGCCAAAGGGTATCGAAGGCATTTTTGCGAGCAATCATGTTCATTGATAACCTAACAATAAGTTGTATGTAATATTGACAGATGCCAAGTAAATTTTGTCGGAGATAGCTTAATGATTTTAGATTATGCTAATCTTGAAACAAGTGAAATTAACCAGATAATAGATAGGTCAATGTCAGATTTAAATTTCAAAGCAGTACATGACAATATTCATCAACGTCAATCGATTGGTCATTTGGTTGAACCTGCACCTTCACACGCACAACTGAATATTGCATTTAAAGCCGCTTTAACAGCACCTGATCATCATCGTTTAAAACCCACACAATTTATTGTCGTGGATGTTGAGCAACGTGAGGCATTTGGTGCATTACTGGCACAATCTATTGCTGACTTAGGTGAATTAGATCCAGCCCAAGTTGAACGGGTAAAACTTCATCCTTTTAGAGCGCCTATTTTAGTGCTTGCTGTGACTAAATTTCAGGATCACCCTAAAGTGCCTTTTTTTGAACAAACGCTGAGTTCAGGGGCTGCAATTGAAAACTTTTTATTGTCGATGCAGGCACAAGGTTTCGCAACCATGTGGCGGAGTGGGGCTGTGGTCGAATCTAAATTATTAAAATCAGCACTGGGTTTAGCTGAACGAGATTTAATTTCTGGCATTATTTATGTTGGTACAGCGGCAAAAGCGATTGCCCCGCGTGCAGAGATTGAAACAACACAATATGTTCATTTTTGGCAAGCTTGAGTCAAAAAATTGTTGATATTTTCAGGTCGAAAAATCATTGGGTTATTAGGATAAGCATTTTAGGATAACAATAAATGTCGGATTTACAATTTAAAGATTTAGTTGAACCTATTGTATTGGGTCAGAAAACAGCGTTGCGTGTGACTGTGCTGGGTGGTGGTAGTTTTGGTACTGCAATGGCAAATACAGCAGTACGTAATGGTTGTGACACCATGATTTGGATTCGCGATGAAAGTATCGCAGCTGAAATTAATGCGACTCATGTCAATAAACGCTATTTACCAGATTTTCAATTGGAAGCGGGTTTACGTGCTGAGTCAAATCTAGAAGATGCAGTGCGTGATCGCGATATTATTCTGGTGGCAATCCCAAGCCATTCTTTTCGTGATGTTTTACGTCAAATTAAACCGTTTATTAGTGCACAAGCCGTTGTTTCATTAACCAAAGGCATCGAAGCAAAAACCTTTAGCTTTATGAGTGACATCATTCGGGAAGAGCTTCCTGAAGTCCCTTATGGTGTTCTTTCAGGACCTAATTTAGCCAAAGAAATTGTTGCAGGACAACCTGCAGGTACCGTAATTGCCAGTGATAGTGAATTAGTACGTTATGCCGTACAACAAGCACTGCACAGTGCCTTGTTTCGAGTATTTGGCAGTGATGATGTACATGGTGTCGAATTGGGTGGGGCACTTAAAAATATTTATGCTGTTGCAATGGGAATGGCCGCTGCTTATAAAGTTGGTGAAAATACCAAGAGTATGATTTTAACCCGTGCCTTGGCTGAAATGAGTCGCTTTGCAGTTAAGTTGGGGGCAAATCCTTTAACATTCTTAGGTTTGTCTGGTGTCGGTGATCTTTTTGCAACCTGTAACAGCCCATTGAGCCGAAATTATCAAGTTGGTTTTGCCTTGGGTTCTGGAAAGACACTGGAACAAGCAACCTCTGAATTGGGACAAACCGCTGAAGGGATCAACACCATTGTACAAGTCAATGCACGTGCAAAGGAGTTGGATGTCTATATGCCAATTACCACTGCATTGTATGAAGTTATTTTTGAAGGTGCGCCACCACTGAATATTGCCGTTTCTTTGATGAAGAATGGGCATCGTAGTGATGTAGAGTTTGTGCTTCCGCATAACGAAGTTTAATCGTGTGTTGTTGGCACAATATTCAAAACTTTAGAGATGGATTTGTAACAAAGCCTCGTTATAATCAGTGCAGTATTAAAAAGGAAATCTTATGCAACTGACTTTGGTGCGTCATGGTGAAGCAGCTCCACCCGTCAATGGGGTGGACAGTAAACGGCCTTTAACACAACGTGGGCATTTACAAGCACAACAAACGGCTAATTTTTTAAAAGAAATCGTGCAGCCGGATGTATTTGTTGTCAGCACTTTATTAAGAGCACAAGAAACATTGGCGCACATACAGACGTACTTCCCGAATATATCTGTATTGGTCTGTGACAAAATAAAGCCAGATGATGATGCAAAATTAGCAATCGAATGGTTGTCACAATTGCCATTTGAACGTATTGTGGTGGTATGTCATATGAATGTTGTGGCACATATTGCAGAACAACTGACACATGAACATTTTAATCCTTTTGCCTTGGCAGAGGCTCGTATTTATGAGCAAACTGTGATTGCAAATGGTCTATCTACACAAGATAAAGCCTTTATTCCAACTGTATAAAAGCATTGTTAAAAGAACTTAACGGCAGAAAACGATAAATGTTGTACTTATGGATGCCTGAAGCCAATGGGGTTTGGCAGTGGTCTCGAGGAAGTGATTGGACTAAATCTTCGAGCCTAGAACAATTAATACAAGATATTAAACTTTACCAAGGTGAAGAAGCTGTGGTTTTCTTCCCAAGTCGTGAAGTGCAAATTCTTCAACAGAAATTTAGTAAAACTCAATATAAACAATTGGGTGTAGATGGTGTCAAATATTTATTAGAAGAATATGTGATTTTGCCGATTGATCAGATGAAAGTGTTTTCACACTTTCAACAACCCGATCAGGTTTCAATATTGGGGATTCATCAATATGCTGTCACCACAATGCAGCATTCCTTGTCATTGATTCCGTTAAAAATTGTCTCTTTATTACCTGACTTTTTGATGCTGCCTGTACCGGAAATTGGGCAGACGATTTTGGCCAATGTCAACGGGCAATTATTGGTTCGAGAAGGTGAGTTCCTTGGTAATTCGATTGATGATCTGAATGTATATTTGGATTTCGCTGATCGAGAGAAAAGCTATTTATATAGCGGATTGACAGATGAGCAAGCGGTCAGCTTATTTGCGATTGCTACAGCGGATCAGCGTGAGCCTTTTGATTATCAATTTAGTGAAATCAAAAAACCGAAACTACATCCTTATAATGTATTGCCAAAAGCCAAGCAAGCCAATCAAGGCGTTTCTCGTTATTGGCAAGCCTGTGCAGTTTTGGTGGTTGTTTTGATCATTGCGCAATTGAGTTACGATGCTTTGCGTTGGATTAAGCTGAAGAAAGTTGCGGATCAAACTGCTTTGATTGCAGTGGATCAGTATAAAAAGTGGTTTCCAAATGAGCAACGGATTACAGAAGAATCTGTAGAACGTCAGTTTAAAAATAAATTGGCACTGAGTCAGAGTGCAAATACCCAAGCTTTACAATTACTCAGCCGTGTTGGGCCAATTTTGATGCAACATCAGATCATTGCCAGTCGTGTGAATTATGATACAGCAGTGTTAAATATGGATCTGGTGGCGAAAAATGCTGAAGGCTTGCAGACCTTGGTGACGCAACTGAATCAACAGGGCTTTAAAGCAGAATTAGGCAATGTTCAGACGCAAGGCGCATCTGTCGTTGGTTTGGTGAAGATACAATAATGAAAACAATGGAAAATGTGCAAAATCGACTGGATATATGGTCTGAGAAAATCGCAGAGAATTTAGAAAAAATATCTCCACGTGAACGTGTCATGGTTATTTTTACTACGATTTTTGTCATTGTGGCAATTGTGGGTGCGGCGTTGTGGTACACCCATAAAGCTGCCGAAAAACAACAAGCACGTTTAAATCAGATGAAAGATCTTGTGGTGTGGATGCAAAGTAATGTAGTGGCCATGAAGCCCGCAGATGATTTGGCATTAACCACTGCGGATAAAATTCAGCGTGTGGCTCAACAACAAGGGCTTTCGGTTGCCTCACAGCAAGTGGGTGAGCAATTTCAGATTATTGCACAACATCAAAACTATGCCGTTTTAGCTAACTTTTTAACCCAAATTGCTCAAATGGGTGTGAGTTTGGAAAAGATGGAGTTAGCCAAAGAAGGTGGGCAGATTAAATTAACAGCGACGGTACAGTAGTAGTGAAAATAAACACAGTTCAAGCATAGCCTTTTCAACATACTGTGCCTATAATATGGCAACTTAAAAAGCAGTAGACTTTTGTAGCTATGATGTATTCACTTGCTCGCCCTTTGTTGTTTTCTTTAGCACCAGAGCGTGCACATGAACTCACATTATCCATGCTTAAATCTGCCCATAAAATGGGGGCGATTCGTCAAACTGTTGCTGCCAAACCAGTCACTTGCATGGGAATTGAGTTTCCAAATCCAGTTGGTTTAGCAGCAGGACTGGATAAAAATGGCGCTTATATCGATGCCTTAGCGGGTTTAGGATTTGGTTTTATTGAAATTGGAACCATTACGCCTAAGCCACAAGAGGGCAATCCCAAGCCACGCCTTTTCCGTATTCCCCAAGCCAAAGCAATTATTAACCGTATGGGGTTTAATAATGATGGCGTGGATCAATTGGTTGAGAATGTTAAAGCCGCAAAATTTAAAGGCATTCTTGGTATCAATATTGGTAAAAATGCCACAACACCAGTTGAAGATGCAGTTTCCGATTATTTAGTTTGTCTTGAAAAAGTTTATAACTACGCATCTTATATTACTGTTAATATCTCATCTCCAAACACCAAGAATTTACGTTCTTTACAAAGTGGCCATGCGCTCACTGAACTTTTGGAAACACTCAAAAAACGCCAGTTAGAGTTGGCAGAAGAATTGCAGCACTATGTTCCTTTAGTGTTGAAAGTTGCACCAGATCTAGAAGCTTCAGATATCGAATTTATTGCATCACAATTGTTGCAGTTTAAAATTGATGGATTGATCGTGACCAATACAACATTATCCCGTGAGGGGGTTGAAGGTTTGCCATTTGGTGATGAAGCGGGTGGTTTATCAGGTGCGCCCGTATTTGAAAAGAGCACGGCATGTTTGGCGGCTTTTTCAAAAATTTTACAAGGTAAAATTCCTTTGATTGGTGTTGGTGGAATTTTATCTGGTGAACAAGCTGTTGCAAAACAACAAGCCGGTGCAAGCTTAGTCCAAATTTATAGTGGTATGATCTATACAGGTCCTACACTCATTAAAGACTGTGTTGACGCTATGATTTAAAATATGAATACCTTAGACATTATTATTCTGATTCTATTGCTCATTGGAGGGCTAAACGGTTTGCGACAAGGATTCGTGAAAGCCTTTGCGAACTTGATAGGATGGATTTTTGCACTGATTGTCGGTGCTAAATATGCCAATATCATCGCACCTTCAATGTCTGCACTCAGTCAGGATCCTGTGGTGCAGAAAATTGCTGCATTTGCTTTTATTGTCTTGGTGATTATTGTTTTAACATGGATTGTCACAGCCTTACTCAATCAGATTTTAAAAACTTTAAAACTCGGTCCGTTAAATCGTTTAGCTGGAAGTGCTTTAGGGACCTTGAAAGGTTTGTTCATCGTCCTCATTACTATGCAAGGTTTAGGGCCGTGGGTTGAAAGTTCTCCAACGTGGAAACAATCCAAATTCATTCAGACGCTGTTACCATTTGCACCTTTGGCATCTGAAATCTCTAAAGATGCTGCAAATGAAGCATTACATCATATACATTCAGAAGATCGTTCCGATGATACTTCTGTAACTAAGGCTGATCGATCATCGGATACTCAAAGCGATGAAAAATCAGCACATTCGACAAAGAATCCGTTTTATTAGTCCTAGCTGGTCTGCGAGGTAGTTATGTGTGGAGTCGTTGGTATAGCAGGTAAAGCACCTGTAAACCAAATGTTATTTGATGCGTTGACGATGTTACAACATCGTGGGCAAGATGCGGCTGGGATTGTGACTTGTCATAATGGACGTCTTTTTCTAAGAAAAGATAATGGTATGGTACGTGATGTATTTCATACTCGCCACATGCGCGCATTACTCGGTAACTATGGTATTGGTCACGTGCGTTATCCAACTGCTGGTTCTTCAAGTAGTGCAGAAGCGCAGCCTTTCTATGTAAACTCACCTTATGGGATTACATTGGCGCATAATGGTAACTTAACCAATGCGGCTGATATTCACGATGACTTATTCAAAACTGACTTACGTCATATGAATACGGACTCAGACTCAGAAGTATTGCTAAACGTTTTTGCTCATGAATTGCAAAAATGTGCATCATTAACGCCAATGCCTGAAGATATTTTTCATACAGTTAAACGTGTGCATGAGCGTTGTAAAGGTGCTTATGGCGTCGTTGCAATGATCACAGGGCATGGTATCGTAGGTTTTCGTGATCCGAATGGTATTCGTCCACTGATCTATGGTTCGCGTTTAACTGAAAATGGTGAAACAGAATATATTATCGCTTCTGAATCTGTTGCGATTACCGCGTTAGGTTTTAAAGTAGAACGTGATATTGAGCCTGGTGAAGCGATCTTTATCAATTCAAAAGGTGAGTTCTTTTCACAACAGTGTGCGGCAAATTCACGTTACCGCCCATGTATTTTTGAATATGTCTATTTTGCGCGTCCAGATGCAACTATTGATGGTATTTCGGTATATAAAGCACGCTTGAAAATGGGTGAAACCCTTGCGAAGAAAATTCTTCGTGAATGGGGGGATATGCATGACATCGACGTGGTGATTCCAATTCCAGATACGAGCCGTACTTCTGCTTTAGAATTGGCGAATATGTTGGGTGTGAAATTCCGTGAAGGTTTCATGAAAAACCGTTATATCGGTCGTACCTTTATTATGCCGGGTCAGCAACAACGTACCAAATCTGTTCGTCAAAAACTCAACCCTGTAGAGCTTGAGTTTAAAGGCAAGAACGTTTTGTTGGTTGATGATTCGATTGTACGTGGTACCACTTGTAATGAAATCATTCAAATGGCACGTGATGCGGGTGCGAAAAAAGTCTATTTTGCCTCTGCTGCACCGATGGTGAAATATCCAAATGTGTATGGTATTGATATGCCAGCAAAAGCAGAGTTGATTGCTTCACATCGTAGTGTTGAAGAAATTCAGGAGATTATTGGTGCTGATCGTTTAATCTTCCAAGACTTGGATGATTTAAAAGCGGCAGTAAGAACCAGTAAAGTACCTGTCATTCAAGATTTTGATTGTTCAGTATTTGACGGTGTTTATGTCACAGGCGATATTGATGAGCAATATTTAACTGATCTTGAGCAAAGTCGTAGTGATACTGCGAAAAAAGAAAAAGATGGTTATATTGATGTCAATATCGATGCAGCATCTGTGGATTTAAGCGGTATCAAAGAAGAAATGTAAGCAACTTTGATTTACATTGAGAAAAAGCGGGAAGTTCCCGCTTTTTTCATTTATAGTATTTTGCAATGTAATGAGGAATTTTACATTGAAAGATGTCAGTCATTATTTGATAAAAAACAAGAATATGTTGTGGTCTGCAAGTATTTGCTTACTTGCGGTCATTTTGACCATTTTTATTCTAAATACTGTTTTAGGATTGCTGGTTCACTATGTGGATCCAGATCAAGAGATCTGGTGGAATATTCTCAGTCCTTACTGTGTCGGTTTGATCATCGTCATCATCGGTTGGTCAATCGCATATGAATTTTATGTGTTCCGTACAGGTGGTCACTCACTTGCAAAGCAATTAAAAGCCCGCCGTTTAAGTCAAATTGAAAGCACTCCAGAAGAAAGTGTAGCATTAAAGCTTGCAGATAAATTTGCAGAGACTTTTGAGATTGATGCACCTACATTGTATGTATTGCCAGATGAAGTCGGAGTCAATGCTTTAACTGCTGGGTTTCATCCAAGAGATACGGTGATTATTCTGACCTGGGGTGCATTACAGAATCTGGATGAATTAGAGCTTTATGGTTTATTGGGGCATGAGTTCAATCAAATTCTATCCGGTGAAGCACGCGAAAATACCCGACTTAAAATTTTATATAGTGGTTTAATTACCTTTAGCCAGTTGGGAAGTAAAATTGCGAAACAGGGTTTTAATCGTTATAACGCCAAGGGAAATCAGCATAAATTTGAAACCAGTTTTGTCGCAGTTGGCGGGGTGATTTGGCTGCTCGGCAGTATGGGGATTTTAATTAATCGTTTGATTAAATATTTTACTTTGGGTGGTCGTACTTTTTATAACGATTATAAAACTAAAAAATTGTTGCTTAACAATGCCAATGTACAAACCTTATTGCGTATCTATGTGCATCATGCAGGTTCTCAAATTCATAGTGAGTTTTCCGAAGCCATTGCGCATATGTGTTTTGCCAATTCCTTAAGTCCGCAAAGTTGGTTAAATATCCATCCAAGTATTGAAGACCGTATTTATGAGTTAAATCCAACACTGTTACAGGATCTACAGCTGGAAAATTTAAAAAAATTACGTAGTCAGCCTTTATTTAGTTTGTTACGCCCTTTGGAAGAATCAACAGGGGACGTTTATAACCCGTGGGTATCTCCACAGCCTTTACCTTTATTGCGTTTATCTCCAATTAGTTTTGCTTTAAACGATGCAATTAAACCTTTAAATCCAGAAGTACGCCGTCAAATTGAGCGTTCTGACTTGATTCAGCGCGCTATGCAAACGGCAACGGGTTCTCGTGAGGTGATGGTCGCAATCTTAATGATTCGACAGTATCGCGAGTTTATTCCGTCTGATGCGGAGGTAAGTCGTGCCATTATTGACTCACTTTTAAATTTAGATGGTCGGGTACATATTCAAATTTTCCATGATGCCTGTGAAAACCTTGGTAATATGCCTGCGACCAGTGCACGTCAATTCGTCACCAAGCTAGCGAAAATTATTCAAGAAGATGGCGAGATTGGTTTGTTGGATGCATTGCTGATTGAGCGTGTAAAGGCTGAATTGCATTTGTTGCCGATGCATACACCGTCATCCTTGGAAACGGTTAAACCACAAATTGTGCGCTTGATTGATGCCTTGCTACACGTACAGCAAATTAACAGTGCCAATCAGCTTGATGTGCGTTATGAGATTTTAGAACGGGTTTTGTCTAAGGATGAGTTAGAACTGTTTGAAGAAATCTCAGATGAACCTATTGATTTGGGTGAAATCTTAAATGACATCGCAGGGTTATTATTACGTGATCGTCTGAGTATTTTAGGTGTGGCTGAAATTTGTTTGTGGAATGATCGAATTATTACCCAAGATGAATTAGATGTACTGCAATTGCTGTATTGGCGACTTGGCTTTGCCACAGATGATATCGTAGATCAAATGCAGAAAAAGAACAGTGTGATGATTATTTAACAAGAGTAAAGTGAATTGTAGAAAAAGTAATCATAGCAATGATAATAAAAAGAATTAGCTGGGAAGTGCTAACACCACTTGATCTTAAGTGGTGTTAGAAAAAACACTGAATTAACTCGCCATCGCATCGACAGAAAGCTCAGCCACTGTTGGCTTGGCTTTTTCTGCTTTTAGACCTAGCTTATTAAACAATTGTTTGTCTTTGCCTTCACCAGCATTTGGTGTGGTTAATAATTTTTCACCACTAAATAGCGAGTTTGCACCTGCCATAAAGGCTAAAGCTTGATCTGAGTCAGTGAGCGATTCACGGCCTGCAGAGAGGCGGATATAGCTGTGTGGCATGATAATACGCGCAACCGCAATCGTACGAATCCATTCTGTGACATCAAGTTTTTCAACATCTGCAAGTGGCGTGCCTTCAATTGGAACAAGCATATTGATTGGTACAGATTCAGGATGAACAGGCAGGGTTGCTAATTCATGTAATAATCCAATACGATCATTGCGATTTTCACCCAATCCAACAATACCGCCACTACAGACTTTCATCCCCGCATTACGGACATGATCCAAGGTGTCTAAGCGATCATCAAAAGTACGTGTGCTGATGATATGTGAATAGTATTCACGAGATGTATCTAAGTTATGATTGTAATAATCTAGGCCTGCTGCATGTAAACGTTCAGCTTGTGATTGGTTGAGCATACCCAGTGTCATACAGGTTTCTAAACCTAATGCTTTAACTTCGCGCACCATTTCGAGGACATAAGGCATATCACGCTCATGTGGGTTTCGCCATGCTGCACCCATACAAAAACGCGAAGAACCTGATTCAATGGCTTCTTTTGCTTCACTGATCACTTTGTCAACTGCAATACGTTTTTCAGCTTCTAATTTTGAATCATAGCGTGCAGATTGCGAACAATATTTGCAATCTTCAGGGCACTTACCAGTTTTAATTGAAAGTAAAGTACTGACTTGAATGGTATTGGCATCAAAGTGTTCACGATGAGTTTGCTGTGCTTTGAAAACTAAGTCTAAAAAAGGCTGTTCATATAAAGCTTGAATTTCTTCACGAGCCCAGTCATTACGTACTGTCATTAATTAAATCCATGATAATCATTATCTATCCCTGTATATAATACATAATTCATGCCAATTCCATAGGGCAAAAAAGTCCAAATACGATGGTATCTTACGATTAAAAAGATCAAGAGTATAGAAAACTAAAATTATAAATATAGTTGCAAAGTTAACCACATTCCTTGTGATTTACTCACAAAATTTTAACTTTAATTTTTATTAACTTCAGTGTATTGGTCATTAAAATATTCAAAAATTACGAACTTTGCAACGATCTGAAAATTATCACTCGGCACAATTTAAGGGCATCAATGGGCTGAAATTTGGTGTTGTTTAGCATTTTGCTCGGTAATAGCCCAATCAATATGGACTTGCACAACTTCATCATGTAAGGCTCTATTTTGGGTCAATGCTGCAATAATTTGGGCTGAATACGGTGCATTACCTAAGCCAATTGCAATATTGCGCATAAAGCTTTGAAAGCCTGTACGTCGGATGGGGCTACCCTCAGTACAATTGAGGAAGGTTTGTTCATCCCATTGCCATAAATCCAATAAGTTAATATCGTCTAGGCCATGACGTGGGTTAAAGTCTTCAATCGAAGCTTTTTTGGCAAAACTGTTCCAAGGACAAATCAGTTGACAGTCATCACAGCCAAAAACACGGTTACCAATACCACGTCTTAACTCTTCAGGAATGATTCCCTTATATTCGATGGTTAAATAGGCGATACATCTGCGCGCATCCAGCATATACGGCTCAACAATCGCTTGAGTTGGGCAAATGTCGATACAGGCTGAGCATGAACCACAATGATGCGTTGCTGGTTCATCAAAGGGCAAATCAAGTGAAGTAAATAATTCACCTAAAACAAAAAAAGAACCCGATTTTTTATGAATCAATAAAGTATGTTTACCAGTCCATCCCATACCCGCACTTTCTGCCAATGATTTTTCAAACACCGGCGCTGAGTCGGCAAAGGGGCGGGATTCAAACGGACCAACTTTTTCTTTAATGAGGGTTGCCAAGGTTTTTAGCCGACCACGCATGATTTTATGATAGTCACGTCCACGTGCATAACGGGCAATAATTGCTGCATTGGGCTCATCTGGTACATAACGCGGTTTTGGTGTTTCCACCAAATAATTCATTCGTACACAGATGATACTTTTTGTGCCTG
Organism: Acinetobacter sp. CE-15; assembly: GCF_051059255.1. Classification (NCBI taxonomy): domain Bacteria; kingdom Pseudomonadati; phylum Pseudomonadota; class Gammaproteobacteria; order Moraxellales; family Moraxellaceae; genus Acinetobacter; species Acinetobacter sp. CE-15. The sequence continues at coordinate 1,925,705 of NZ_CP192737.1, forward strand.
GAACCAGTAGTGTTGGATCCGCTCTTTTTTCTAAATTTTCTTCTAAAAACTTCATATCCCCATGGTATCCGCGTTTTAAATATTCTTTAAATCGTGGTAATTCAGCTTGAGCATCAGGACGAGCAATGACACAATCAGCAAAGCCCAGTTGCAAAGCCTGTTGTTTGATCCAAGATTTTAGTTCTTGAAGATCAAGCTGTTGCAAGGGAATGGATTGCGAAGTTAAAGTTGCCGACATAATGAATCAATGCGCTATAAAATAGTGAGAAGAAAAGGACAGAATGATGCATCAGCAAGTTTATCACAGCCGTGAAATACAAGCATGGGAAGCGCGTTGGTTTGCTCAGCAAAATAGCGTTTTTGGTTTAATGCAACAGGTGGCTTGGTCGATTGCGCAACGCTTAAATATTTTGTTTCAACAAGCTTCTCCCCCAATTACCACTGTTGCAGTGTGGTGCGGTGCAGGAAATAACGCAGGTGACGGCTATTGTGTTGCTCATTATTTGCATCAATACGGTTATCAAGTCGAAATATTTGCAACTGATGCAGGGCATTCTCAGCAGTTAAAGGCGGCAAGTGAATTAGTACAGACAGATAAAATAAAAATCCATCCACATTTTAATATCGAAAAGCGCTTTGATTGTCATATTGATGCACTGTTTGGTATTGGCTTAAACCGTGATTTGGATGATGCATTGCAAGCGATTATTCAACACTATAATGTCCAATCAGGTTTAAAAGTAGCCATCGATATTCCAAGTGGTTTAAATGCCAATACTGGACAGCCATTACCTGTTGCGGTAAAAGCAGATCAAACATTGACTGTTTTAGGCCTGAAAGCGGGCTTGTTTACAGGGCAGGGTCGAGAATATGCGGGTCAAATTGAGCTCGTTTCAATTGTTCCAATAGACCCACAATTAAAAGCAGTCGCACAGTTGTCACCTACCCAGATTCAATTGCCACAACGCCAAGCGTTCGGCCATAAAGGCAGTTATGGGCATGTTTTGGTGGTCGGTGGGCATGCAGAGATGGGCGGTGCAGTCATGTTAGCTGCTGAATCTGCATTTAGTGCGGGTGCAGGAAAAGTCACGATTGTATGTCATGCCAAGCATCATACAGCAATTCTGGCACGCTCTCCTAACATCATGCTAAGAGATATCAATGCTTTAACTGATGTGGATATTCAAAATTTATTAAGCCATGTGGATGCTGTCAGTTTTGGAATGGGTTTAGGGCGTGATGCTTGGGCGAAACAACAATTTTCAAAATGGTTTTCACCCATTCATTTAACCCCACAGCTACAAGTGGTTTTAGATGCTGATGCTTTATGGTTTTTAGCTGAACAAGCTGCTCAACTCAATCAACGAACTTACCTGACGCCTCATCCAGGTGAGGCTGCTAAATTATTAAATTGCTCAGTGGCAGAGATTGAAAATGATCGTATTGCTGCGATTCAAAAACTTCAGCAAAAATATTCAGGACAATGGGTACTTAAAGGTTCTGGAAGTTTGATTTTAGAAAAGCATCTATGGATCTGTACTGCGGGGAATGCAGGCATGGGCACTGGTGGAATGGGAGATGTTCTTGCAGGAATGATTGCCAGTTTAAAAGCACAATTTGATGAGAATATTCACTTACATGAAATTGTCACCTTACATGCTTTGGCAGGTGATAGGCTCGCAAAAAACGGTATGCGTGGTTTACAGGCCCAGCAAATGCATGATGCTGTGTATTATGTGGTCAATCATTCATTGTCAGGAGTGAGTATGTGATGAAAGCGGTTAAATTGTTAATTCGTGGTAAAGTTCAAGCTGTAGGCTATCGTCGTTGGTTTGAAAAAGAAGCCTTACAATTGAATTTAAAAGGTTATGTGAAAAATCTAACTACAGGCGAGGTTGAAGCTGTGGTGGTCGGAGATGAACAAGCGATTTTAAGTTTGATTCGTCATTGCTATGTTGGGCCTTTACGTGCTGATGTGAGCAGTATTGAACAACAAAACCTGAATCGTGATTTAGACTATACGGATTTTAAGATGATTCGTTAAAGTGATCATTTAGAATAGCAACCACATACTGATATAAATCAATATTACCTATGATGATCAACAAAATTTTATTCAGCTGTATTTTGATGTGCGGTATTCATACTGAGCTTGTCGCACAACCAGTAGACGCTGTGATGAATAAGAATAAGATTGTTTTAAAAGATTTGGACTTTAAAACTGTGATGAAATCTTTTTATCAACAGCAGATCCAATATGTCAAAATCCTTCAATTAGATCAGAGCAATATACAGTATGTCGGGATTAAAAATGCCGAATATACCCATGTCTTTGATCGTGATGATGCTGTGATTGTATTTAGTCCTGCGAATGCTTATCAAAATGCTCAAAATGAGTTGCGCTATCTTATAAGTACAACAGAAGTTTCGATAGATAAAAATAATCAATTACTAAACTTTTGTGGTGTATGCGCAACATTTACTAAAATCTACCTATTTAAGAAAAATGCTTTAGGTCAATTTGAGTTAGTGAGTCAGAGTCAGGATGAAAAGAGTTGGATGAATGCAGATTTTAATTATTTGCCTTATCCGACTGAAAATATAGTTAAAAATATTCGAAAAATTGGTCCGCGAATAAAAGGCTATGTCGAAGAACAAGCGTATAGTCGACAAGGCTATTCAACGAGCACGCTCTATATCATCCCATTTGATGAAAACCCTGTACTGGTCAAATTGGAAGTTGCAGAAATTGGGAATGACAATGAAGTGACAGGAAGTGATAAAATCTACAATACACAAGCTGATTATCGCTTTTTAAGCACTGAGCATGATGGTTTGTACGATATTGAAATTCACTATTCTGGTACGCAACAAATCTATGTTGGTGATATCGCTAAAATTGTGCCTATAAATGAAACCCATGTTTATCAGTATAATGAAAAACAGCAGAAGTATATTCGAGTGAAATTACATGATTGATAAATATTTAGTTGTTGGAATTGTATTTGCTGCGTGTTTGGTATTGATCATTTATACCCAACTCGATAGTGGAAAAAAAGAAGATAAGTCTTTGTCATTCAAAGCAAAGTTACAAAAGGAATTTCCAAATTATACCATTCTTGAACGGAATCAAAATTTCATAATTTGTCGAGAAGGGAGTAATCCACGTATTCCTGAAGAGTTGGTATTGATACGTGTTGATTCAGAACAGAAGAAAAATCTAAGAACTTCTGGAAAAATGTTAATTGCAACCTATACGAAGCAACCCAGCATTCGTGAGATTCGAAAAGATACTTTGCCTTATCTCACTTGAGATGGGCTCTACCATCTCAATAAATAAAAAACCTTTCAGATCATCTTGGTGATACCGATAACTTGTTTATGATTGCAATAGCTTGGGCTTTGACATGGGTAGAGTGAGGCGTTTTGGTGGTATATAAATTAACGTCGACGACTACTATTGCGACTCCGCCCACGAGCCATCCCGCCTAAAGCATTCAGTACAGCTAATTTGCTCATACTGCCAGAAGCATGGGCATGGCAAATTGCTGCAGCGAGTGCATCGGCAGCATCTTGTTGGGGTTGGATTGATAAGTTAAGTAACTTCATTACCATCATCTGAACTTGTTCTTTGTCTGCAGCACCATAGCCCACAACAGATTGTTTAATTTGACGGGCCGTATATTCTGCAACTTGTAAGTCTAAATTGACCAATGCTGCAATTGCCGCGCCACGCGCTTGTCCAAGTTTTAAAGCGGAATCAGGGTTTTGTGCCATAAATACTTGCTCTACAGCAGCTTCTGTAGGACCATGAAACTGAACAATACGTTCAACTCCAGCAAAAATTCGTTTGAGTCGCTCAGGCATTTCTGTTGTTTCAGTGCGAATTGTACCAGCATCAACAAAAGTAAGTTTTTGACCATCTTTTTCAATGATGCCATAACCTGTTAAGCGTGAACCAGGGTCAATTCCAATAATTAAAGGCATAATACTGCTTATCGTAAGTCTTGCTTCAATTATATGATTCTAAAAATGAATTGTAAGTAAAATTTTAACTTAGTTGTATAATCAAAGTACACAATAGTATTATTTCCCTTAAGCACAACGCTAGGGGGCTCATTATTTATAAAATCTTAGTCAATAAATCGCACAAATACATAAAATCGTTGTCAGAACACAAAATTACCCTTTAAAAATTTTTAACTGCCCATATAAATGATAGAAGCAACGAAATTCATTGTTTTTATATGTGAATTTTCAAGCTCACTTTTAATTTATCTTTGAGATGCCTTGTTTCGATGAAACTTTTTCCTATTATTTTAATTGGTACGATTCTTGAAATTGCTGTATGGATTGGTGTAGCCCAATTCATTAGCGGTTGGTACGTATTTTTCTGGTTTATCATTGCTTTTGTAATTGGTTTAAACTTGTTGCGTTCAAGTACCGCAACAATTATGCCGCAATTACAACAAATGCAAATGACAGGAATGATGGGAAATGATCCTGCAATTGCCAAAAAAATGGCGACAGCATTTGCGGGCATTTTGTTGATGATTCCAGGTTTAATCACCGATGTCTTGGCGTTACTGGTTATTCTTCCACCTGTACAGAATGCAATTAAAAATGCAGGTATGAAATATATGGCGAAAAAGCAACAAGCCATGATGAACAATATGATGGGTGGAATGGGGGACATGGGGGGTGCTCAAGGTCAAAACCCATTTGCAGATTTGATGCGTCAAATGCAGGATATGCAAAACCAGCAATCTGGTGGGCAATATCGTGATTCAACCATTATTGATGGTGAAGCGCATGAAGTTGAACCGCAGCATAAACAAATTGAATTGAAAGATGTAAATAAAAAATAAAATATAGTCTACGATATTGAATAGAACGCCGAATCAATGATTCGGCTTTTTTATGTCTGAAATCATAGGGTCTGTTGACAATTCGTCTACGTTTGCGACTACGAGTGTTTTTTAGGCGATACTAGGCACGAAATACGAAATTTAGTCATTCTAAATAAGTAGTTCGTAACAAAGTAGCGGCAAAAAACACGCTAGTCCCGAAGGGTTGTGGCTAAAATTATCTCAGCCTTCGTTATGAAACTCGAAAATAGTCTCACTATTCTCTTCGTTTCCTGCCTTGCCTGCTCAATTTTAACCTACAACGCAAGCCATTTATGAAATGTCAACAAACCCTAAAGCAAGCATAATTTCTTAAACATATTTTTGATCAAACGATATAATCACTGAGTCACAATTTCTAAGATTTTATTATGTCGATGTTATTGACTATTTGTGCACTACACTTTGTTGCACAGTTGAGTCCTGGTCCAGATGTATTACTTGTCGCTAAAAGCTCAGCATCGACAACACGTGCCAATACTGTAAAAATCATTTTAGGCATCTCTGCTGGTGTGGTGGTATGGGTTGCATTAACCTTGCTTGGTTTTACGGTTTTATTGGAACAATGGCCATGGATTCAACAAGTCTTGATGCTGATCGGGGGCTTATTCCTTGCTAAAATGGGCTATGCAATGTTGAAAGGCGGCATTGCAACACTTAAACAAAATACCAATTTAGATGGCGTGATCGAGCAGCCCCCTAAAAACTATTTTCTATTGGGCCTTTATACCAATTTAGCTAATCCTAAGATTGTGATTTATTTTAGTAGTGTTTTTTCATTGGCATTGAGTTCAACAGCAGGTGCAAATTTAAAACCGCAGTTGGCAGTGATTATTCCAATACAAACATTTTTAGTTTTCAGCCTGTTGATGATGATCATGTCAATTCCTAAAATTAAACGCGTTTATCAAAAATCGGGAAGTTATATCGATATTGTTTCAGGAAGCTTTTTCTTATTATTTGCCATTTTCCTTTGGGTCGATGTCTTGAAAATGTTTTAGTGGTCGGGATGTTGTAGAGGATTTACGGGTTGTTGTTGTGACTGTTGATCATTGCGACTATCGTTTTGATCTTGAGTGGCATAGCGATGTGGATCTAAGGTTTTAATATTATTTTCAGATTGCGTGTATTTACGACTGCGATTTGCACGCTCTCTTAAACCGCCTTTTTTAATCAGCTGTACCAAAATAATCTCCAAAACAATATCTTTAACTTTACAGATTATAGCTTGAATCAATGTAATACAGAATATTGAATGAATGATCCACAATTTGATAGCTGTTGATTTATAATCACTTATTTTTAGTATGTAAATTTAAGTTATTGAATTTATGCAAGAATATATTGAAACAAATTTGTCTTGTCAAAAGATATGAATCATGTACACTAAAAAAAGAAACAGATTTTTTGCATTACATATATGGATATAATTGTAGTGTAATAATTAAAAACAATAATAGCGCCATAAAAGGAGATCTGAATATGATTCTACAATATCATTGTGCTTGTTGTGATGAAGCGGTCAGTTCAACACAAAAAGTTTGTCCAAAATGTGGCTCTCAACATATTAAAAGCCCATATGGATTATGGACGTTTTGTCTGGTTGCTTGTTTGATTGCAGCAGTAACGTTTAAAGTGGGACATATTTATTTGCAAAATCACAATACAGAAACCCCAGCGCAAGTTTCTTTATTGAGTGTGTTACAGCCAGATGCTAAATCAGATGGTCAATAATTCGTGTAGATGGTAGGTTTAATTGTATAAAGGTTTGATTTTTTAAAAAACAATAAAATTAGATCATGCTAATGATTAAAATAAACAAACCATTAGAGATGTTTTAAGTTATAAATATCGATAAGATATTTAACATATAGATATTCAGTGGAGTAGAGGAGGAAAAATTTTGAGGTATTCATCCCGATAACATTAATTCAATAAAAAAGCTCGCATTTGCGAGCTTTTTTCAGATTTAGATCTTAGGCTAGAATTACAAATTTGCAGAAGCTTTAAGTGCTTCAACTTTATCTGTCTTTTCCCAAGTAAATGCAGTATCTGAACCTTCACGACCAAAATGACCATAAGCAGCGGTTTGCTTATACATCGGTTGAATTAGATCAAGCATACGGGTGATACCGTATGGACGTAAGTCAAAATGCTCACGAACCAATTGGATAATCAATTCATCAGATACTTTGCCGGTATTAAATGTGTTGATCGAAATCGAAGTTGGCTCAGCAACACCAATTGCGTAAGACACTTGAATTTCACATTTATCCGCCAAACCTGCTGCAACAATATTTTTTGCAACATAACGGCCTGCATACGCAGCAGAACGGTCAACTTTTGATGGGTCTTTACCCGAGAAAGCACCGCCACCATGACGCGCCATACCACCGTAAGTATCTACAATGATTTTACGACCGGTTAAACCACAGTCACCCACTGGACCACCAATCACAAATAACCCTGTTGGGTTGATGTGAAATTTAGTACCTGCATGGAACATTTCAGCAGGGATAATTTTTTTCACGATTTCTTCAATCACAGCCTCTTTAAGATTGGCTTGTGAAATTTCAGGATCGTGCTGAGTTGAAAGAACAACTGCATCTAAACGAACAGGTTTGCCATTTTCATAGGCAAATGTTACTTGGCTTTTTGCATCTGGACGTAACCACGGTAGTGCGCCGTTACGACGTAATTCAGCTTGTTTTTCCATTAAGCGATGCGCATATGAAATCGGTGCTGGCATCAACACATCAGTTTCACGGCTTGCATAACCAAACATTAAACCTTGGTCACCTGCACCTTGGTCTTCTGGTTTCTGACGATCTACACCTTGTGCAATTTCAGGTGATTGTTTACCCACCATGTTAATCACAGCACAAGTTGAACCATCAAAACCTAAATCGGTATGGTGATAGCCAATTCCATTTACGGTATTGCGGACAATAGTTTCAAAATCGACATTTGCAGTCGTTGTAATTTCACCTGCAAGAACGACTGCACCAGTTTTTACTAATGTTTCGCATGCAACCCTAGCGTATGGGTCTTCTTTTAAGATTGCATCCAAGATAGCGTCACTGATTTGGTCAGCCATTTTATCTGGATGGCCTTCGCTCACAGATTCCGAAGTAAAAACAGCATACTCGCGCATGAAAGTCCTATCACAGTAATTTATAAAGACGCAATATGTTACATCGACTTCAGCCTGAGGACTAGCATTACCTGACTAAAATGCATGAATTAAATTCATTTTCATGTGTTTTTAATTGATATGCTCATTAGAAAAATTGATAAAAGATTATGGTTGAGTCCTGTTTTCTGGAAAATTTGCAAAAGCAGGCCGATTTGCATTCAAGTTATCATGACTTTTTATCATGTGAAACGCTTTAGCGAGATCTTGTTCTATTTAAAATTGATCAGTATGAAATTTTCAAAATTTAGACTGAATTGGATGGTGAAAGAGTATCCGAATGTAACCGCATCGCTTAAACATAATCAAATTTGTTTTGCTGATGTTGAGATGTTCGATGTGAATAAGAAAAAAGACCGTTTTTAACGTTGATTTAAGACTATTCGGTATATTTTTTAATTAATTTGCAACCTAAGCGGATAAATATAGACTTAAGTCTTTACCCTGATCGCTTTTTTTAAGACAATACATCCCAGTTTTTGAATTTTCTATTCATCTTCCTATATTTTAATTTATTGGACTCTGATTTATGACAACCCCGCTGAATGAACGTCGTATAGCTAACGCAATTCGTGTATTGGCTATGGATGCTGTGCAAAAAGCTAATTCTGGACATCCAGGTGCTCCAATGGGGATGGCAGATATCGCTGATGTCGTATGGCGTGAATTTTTAAACCATAATCCAAGCAACCCACAATGGGCAAACCGCGACCGTTTTGTATTGTCAAATGGTCATGGTTCAATGTTGCAATATGCTTTGCTTCATTTAACTGGTTATGATCTTTCTATTGAAGATATTAAACAATTCCGCCAATTACATTCTAAAACTCCTGGTCACCCAGAATTAGGTTATGCACCAGGAATTGAAACGACAACAGGTCCACTTGGTCAAGGTGTTGCCAATGCTGTAGGTTTTGCACTTGCTGAGAAAACTTTAGCGGCACAATTTAATAAACAAGATATTCAAGTTGTAGATCACTTCACTTACTGTTTCTTGGGTGATGGTTGCTTAATGGAAGGTATTTCCCATGAAGCATGTTCACTTGCTGGAACATTAGGTCTTGGAAAACTCGTTGTTTATTATGATGACAACGGTATTTCTATTGATGGTGAAGTAGAAGGCTGGTTCTCAGACGATACAGAAGAGCGCTTTAAAGCTTATGGTTGGCAAGTACTTCGTGCAGATGGTCATGATGCAGATGCAATTCGTGCTGCAACAGTTGCTGCGCGTGCAGAAAGCTCGAAACCAACGTTGATTATCTGTAAAACGATTATTGGTTTAGGTTCGCCAAACAAACAAGGTAAAGAAGATTGCCACGGTGCACCACTAGGTAATGATGAAATTACATTAACTCGTGAAGCATTGGGTTGGAAAGAAGAGCCGTTTGTTATTCCTGCTGATGTCTATACAGCTTGGGATGCAAAAGCAAAGGGTTCAGCTTCAGAAGCTGCTTGGAATGACGTTTTTGCAAGCTATGCTGCAAAATACCCAACAGAAGCGGCTGAGTTAAAACGTCGTGTGAATGGTGACTTGCCTGCAGAATTTTTGGCACAAGCGGATGCTTATATTGCTGAAGTGAATGCAAAAGGTGAAACCATTGCAACACGTAAAGCAAGCCAAAATGCGATTCAAGCATTTGCACCTTTACTACCTGAAATTTTAGGTGGTTCTGCTGACTTGGCGGGTTCTAACCTTACACTTTGGAAAGGCGCGAAAGGGGTTGAGTCTGATCCTGCGGGTAACTACGTACATTATGGTGTGCGTGAGTTTGGTATGACTGCAATTGCCAATGGTGTAGCATTACATGGTGGTTTCATTCCTTATGTGGCAACCTTCCTTATGTTTATGGAATATGCTCGTAATGCAGTTCGTATGTCTGCATTGATGAAACAACGTGTGATCCATGTTTATACTCATGACTCAATTGGTCTAGGTGAAGATGGCCCAACGCATCAACCTGTTGAGCAAATTGCTTCTTTACGCGGTACACCAAATTTAAATACATGGCGCCCATGTGACACAGTTGAAGCGTCTATTTCTTGGAAATCTGCTTTAACACGTAACGAAGGTCCTACAGCGTTAATTTTCTCTCGTCAAAACTTACCATTCCAAACACGTACTCAAGCTCAGATTGAGAATGTTGTGAAAGGTGGTTATGTATTGGCTGAAGAAAAAGGCGAATTAAAAGCGATCATCATTGCGACTGGTTCAGAAGTTTCATTGGCGATGGAAGCATATGCACAACTTGACGGTGTTCGTGTAGTGTCTATGCCATGTGCAGAAGAATTTGTGAAGCAAGATGCTGCATATCGTGAAGCAGTATTACCATCAAATATCCGTGCACGTGTTGCAGTTGAAGCTGGACATGTAGATTACTGGTGGAAATTTGTAGGTTTAGACGGCAAAGTTATTGGTATGTCGACTTATGGTGAGTCTGCACCAGCCAAAGATTTATTCCAATTCTTTGGTATTACTACTGAAGCTGTTGTTGGCGCTGTAAAAGAATTAACTGCTTAATTCTTGCATCGTTTTAAATATGGAAACGCTCCGCTAGGGGCGTTTTTATTTTGTGAGATTTGTTTGTAAATTAATTAAATTTTAGTAGCAGTTTTTAGCAATAGGTATATAGTTGTGCCATTCATTGGGTATTCATGAAACATGGTGATACATATCCCAGAAGTGAGGAAAATATGAGCCTTTATGAACAAATTAGTGATGAAATTACCTTGATGGACGCAGGTGAGCAAAAGTGGATTGGGCAAGATTTGCCGCTTGAATCTATGGTTGCAGTTGAGTTGCTGTTACAGGATTTTCAAGAAGATAAGTTGATTAAGATCCGCCGTAAAAACCATGAAAAACAATCTGGTTTAAAACAGGTCGATCGTGTCTTGGTTGAAAAGTTATAAGTTTAAAAGCCCCGAAAGGGGCTTTGATTTTTATCTTTTGTAATTTTAAGAATTAATCTTCATCTAAATTAACAGCTGAAAAAAATTATAATAATACAATCTATGATCAAGGAAATGCTAACTGGGTCAGAAAATGGATAGAGGGCATTGAGCGGGGTATTTATTAATAAGAATACCTGATCCTCTTGTTAAAAAATGAGGGAATTCTTATTCAATACCCAACTCTGTCTGAATTTGGATATTTGAAGTCAATAATTTATGAACAGGGCAGCTTTCTGCAACTTTTAGCAGTCGTTTATGTTGCTCCTCGGTAAAATCACCTTTAAGAATAATTTTCCTTGAAATATTATTTTGACCTGCTTCAGGATCGCCCTCAGGATTTAAAGCTAAATCTAATTGTACATGTTCAATTTTAAGCTCTTTATGATTTGCATACATTTCTAGGGTGACCACAGTACAAGCGCCTAGCGCTGATAATAAAATTTGAATTGGATTCGGTGCAGTATCTTGACCACCTTTATCGCTAGGTTCATCGGCATACCATGTATGTCCTTGCGGATTGGTGAGTGTTACACGATAAGCTGTTTGTGTACTTTTTGCTTGAGCAATATTTGCCATAAAACATTCGTCAGATAAAAAAGATCAGTACTATAAATATAAAATTTCCGTAAAATGGTCTAGTGTAATTTATTGCTTTATAAATTTTAGCTTTGAATTTAGCCTATGGTCTATGCTTTGCTTAATTAGATTGTAAAAAATTAAATAATTATAAAACAATGCTTTATATTTATTTTTAAGGTTTTGATCAAGTTTTAAAAATGGTCATTATAGAATCGTTGCATATATGCAACATATCGTATTATCAATAACAATGAATTTATACGGGAAGTGTATAAACTAATATCCATTCGATAGCGAGAATATAAAGATGAACTTTAAAGCATTAACATTGGGTTTAGCCGTAGCATCAGTTGCAACTTTCAGCATGGCAAAGCCTGTAGATTACAAAATTGATCCAACACATACCGCAACAGTATTTACTTGGAATCATTTCGGTTTTTCAACACCTTCAGCAAACTTCAGTGACATCCAAGGTACGATTTCTGTTGATAATGCAAAACCAGCAGACTCATCTGTCAATGTAACTATTCCATTGTCTAGTTTAAATACCAATGTTGCAGCATTAGATGAACATTTAAAAAATGCAGATTTCTTTGATGCTGCAAAGTATCCAAACATCACTTTTAAAAGTACGAAAGTTCAAGCTTTAGGTAAAAACAAATACAAAATCACAGGTAACTTAACTGTGAAAGATGTGACTAAACCTGTTGTTTTAGATGCTGTTTTAAACAAACAAGGTGAGCATCCAATGACTAAAGCACAGTCAATTGGTTTCAATGCAACGACATCATTTAATCGTTCAGCATTTGGTGTTGGAGCATATGTCCCGAATGTAGGTGATAAAATCACTGTAAATATTACAACAGAAGCTTCTGTAGCGAAGTAATATTGAAATAGATCAAAGGCCTATAAAGTTAGTTTAACTTGCTTTATAGGCCTTTTTTATCGTCTATTCCTTATCCAATTTAAGATATTTAAATAATCATTACTCACTATGATTTGCTCTATAGGCAAAATCAGCTATTTTTCAGTCGTTGCAATTCTTTTATATTTTTAAATTTTTTCTAACATTATCATGATACTGCTCATATAAAATACTAGACAATTTCTTGCTATCGATATCTCGAGCATACAATATTAGTCATTAATAGCGAATATTTCCTGCTGGGAGACTAGCGACTATTTCGAACTGCTCTAGAAAAACTACCGTCGTCTGTGTAGTTAATGGTCGGTGCAAAAAAACCAGTCTTAAAGTCGACATTCCATGCCTTATATTTGTAGCCTATAGGTTTCCATGGGGATAATGAACTTGACCAATATTTACCATTAGATGGGGTATTGGGAAAAATATGAGTATCTAATGTAGGGCTAGTTGAATCATCAGCACAGTTAGCCGGAGCTTTTTGCCCATAAGGTAATTTTTTCATTTCAAGTTCATGATCTTGTCCATATTGTCTCCGCTCTTGTTCTGGTAATTGTATTTGTCCTATTTTTCTCCAGCCAGTACTACATTTACGAATTGTTATTAATTCTTTTATTTGGGGAACACGCCAGTTATTTTTACCCTCAAATCCACCATTTTTATTCATTTGATTAAGATAATCTTGTGCATCTTCCCAGTTTTTAAATTCCAAAGGATCACCCTTACAAGTTGAGCCTGTCCATGATTGCCCAATTGAACAACGCATCCAGATTAGACCTGTGGCAGGGTCACGCCATTGCCCAGATTTGCTTAATTGTTCATCCGTTTCTGCGTAAACACTCATAGCGCTTGTTGACAATATTAGTAGCAAGGATGCTTGAATTAAGCTTTTACGCTGCTCAATACAAAGTTTAAATTGGTTAAAGATATTCATTTTGTCTTAGTGCTTAAGGAATAGTTCTCTTTAATTTACTTTTACTTCCCTCCAAAGTAAATGTAGAAAAGACCGAATATCGTATTATCGTTGCCTTGATATATTTCATAACTACATTGATGAATATCGAGCAATGGTAAAGCAGCTGATATATCTGTTTAAACTAGGCTTTTTATCACCTAGTTATAAGTTGAATCGATCTAATCGGTACGGATATCTAAATATTCAATATAACCAGTACCTTCAACTGCACGACCCTTGAATGTACCTTTATATTTATAGCTCCCTGCATAACCTCCCGCCATACCATATTGAAAATCAGCATTTGTTCGACCATCAATATGGATTAACGGGTTTCCATTATCATCATTCACGCTCCATGAGAAGTTACGAGCTAAACGCATTGATAAACCATTCGGGGTTATAACGCGCTGATCTTCAAATGTATGGACATTAAAATTAAATCCATTTGAATGAATACTGCCATGATCATCTGTAGAACGAATATATACTCGACGTTGCAATACCAGATTTAATGGACCAAGGATTTCTACAAGTAGGACTTGAGTTTTCTCATCGATATTTAAAATATGATAAGTAAAATAATTGATATATAAATTTACATCTACTGCACGAGCATATTCATAAGTACACAGTCCTTGAACTGTGGTTTTCTTACCTTGATATTCAAGAAATCCTTCATATTTACATAATAATGCCCAGTGATCATATAAACCCAATGACATTTGTACAAATTGGGCAATTTTATCAGTCGCATGAATCTTTAAATCAAAATTGAAATCATGACCTTCACGCTGCGCATGAAAATTTGGATATGTACCTTCAAGTAACACGTCATGACCAAAACTTAAAGATGAACCATTGCTTTCCAATACACAGTCATTTTCTACACTATAGCCATTAAAATGTTCTTTTGTACCTACTGCGGTACCGATTAATACGTTTGCAGTATCAAGCGCAGTAGTTTGGATTAAATGTTGATTCCGAAAAATTTTTACACGAGGTTGGCCAACCACAATTAATAGATTCAAAAAATTAAATGGAGCTTCAAGATTCGGAATCATAACCCCATAATGAACGCAAGAATACTTTCCTTTTGGTGTATGCGTTGGCGTATTCACATCAAAAGGTCTTCCGTTGATTGTCTCTGAACGATCGATAAAATGATGTAAAAACTTTGGTGCAACAATGTGTTTGGGCAATAATCGTTTCATCAAAATGATCCTTAATACTTTATTTGTTAAAATTTACAGTTCTAATGAGATGCCCTGACGAGTACTTTTTATATCCAATGCACTCTTAGAGGTAATTTTAAGATATGATTTTGCAAATATTTTCTGTGATGTCTTGTTTAGGATTATTTCAAAATTTTGAGGTAGTTTTATTCCTAAGGGATTGCTTTCTTTAATCGAAAGCTCAGTAAAAACACGTGTTCCCATAATATAATCAAACCATGGCCGTGTAACACACCAATTGGCATTTTGATTACTTGCCATATGATGATCATAGTGCCAAGGGATTCGTTTACGCGCATATTCAGGGTCTAGATGAGATTTTGCATGTACTCGCCAATAATTCCAAATCCCATAATATAAGCCGGCAGTAAAAAATGGTGCAATGGGTAAAAATACAGTTGAAACCGCGGCTAAACCTAACAATGCGGTTTTTTCATTATAAATTTCTGCATTTTTAAACATAGATTCACGATATCCTTCATCATGAAACAGATCTGTTCTGGCACGTTTATGATGTGCTATATGTGTGAAGAAAGGGCTATTACGGTGTTTACTTGGAAACTCATGCAACCATACCTTATGTGCATACCATTCAAATCCATTCGCAACTAAAAGGCCAATTGGAAAACCTAACATCTCTGATCCTTTTCAATTAAGAAATAACCATCAGTGTAGAAAAGAACAGCTCATTTTTTTTGACCGAAAAGCTAACTCGTTAAATGTCATTAGAATCAAGTTATAGCTAAAAACTTATTTTTGCTTGCGCTGGCGATAATGGGATGGCGTTTCATTTGTCCAGCGTTTAAAGGCACGTGAAAAGGCGGAAGGCTCAGAAAAACCAAGTAAATATACAACTTGATCTATGCTTATATTGGGATTCATCAACAGCTTTTTTGCCATTTTTTCACGATAAGTTGCCAAAACTTTTTCAAAAGTCGTGTTAACTTCTTTAAGATCTGCACGAAGTTTTCGGGGCTGTAGCCCTAAATGTTGAGCAATTAATTTTAAATCTAATTGCCCTGATTCTAATAAACCGGAGCTGAGTAAGTTTTCTATATCATTAATCAAATAATATTTATCGACAACTTTTAGCTGCTGTTTAGCTACATGCTCATGTATTTTTAATAGCATTGGTTCAGCCGATGCTGAAGCTAAACTCAATATTTCCGCATCAAAAATTATACAGCCGTACTGCATACCTAAACGAGTCGGGCATTTCCAGATACGTTGATATTCATCTAAACTCGCGCCTTCTTGGTAAGGCAACCATATTTCTTTGGGATAAAAATGATTGTTACTGATATAGTTTAAAAAATTAAGCATAACGCTTATGGCACATTCTAGATAATGACGAACTGGGTGCTGAAGATTCGTGATCATTGCATTTTGATTTTCAATGTGTAAATGAGCCACAAAAGCATCGGTAAAAATTTTCTGATAACGCAACGCTCTTTGTAAGCCGTCCCCAAATGTAGGACTACTCATAAAAATGTATTCTAATATTTCGCCTCTAAAAATCGGGAAATGTTCACCTACATGAAGTCCGATATCCTGATCAGCACTGATTTCTTCAGCTATTTCCCAAAAACGTTGTTGGGTCGAATTATCTCGCCGAATGGTTTTGTCAGGTGGTTGTTCAGATAATCTTATTTGTGAAAATATCCGATTTGCGTCCAAATTCATTTTATTTAGAGTGTGATATGTTAACCAGAGGAAAACACCAGAATCACTAGATTTGCTTTGATCCATAAATCAAAAATACCGATTTCAACAGATACAATTTATAGTCGTAGATCAGGCTACAAACGTATAAAAGTCATCAAAATTTAAGCTTGTTTTATCATCTTAGAGAAAGCCATTTGACTGTTCAATGTCATTGCGTGCTAATTTTAA
The DNA here is from genome assembly GCF_051059255.1 of Acinetobacter sp. CE-15. Lineage (NCBI taxonomy): Bacteria > Pseudomonadati > Pseudomonadota > Gammaproteobacteria > Moraxellales > Moraxellaceae > Acinetobacter > Acinetobacter sp. CE-15. The sequence goes on from NZ_CP192737.1 coordinate 1,942,338, forward strand.
TTATTGTTCTACAATCTAATTTAGCTATTCAGCAAATACGCCTAACAACCTTTTTTAAAAGTCTTTTATTTATGAGCAGCCTTTTCAACTAGTCGCTTAAAACTAGGGCATTGCAAATGCGATGGTGCAGGGCAGTCACCTACGTGGCGAAGTATGTCACGGAGTGCGATCAATTTATGAATTTGAAGATCAATCTCATCAGCTTTTTGGTGAATAACACTTGGGGAAAGATCAAGTGCACCACGACTATCGAACATTGCTGCGATTTCTTTAAGTGAAAAGCCTGCTGATTTTCCCATTGAAATCAAAGTGAGTCGTAACAGAACTTCAGAAGAGAATTGTCTACGTAATCCATGCCGAGAAATTGAGAAAATCAAACCGATTTCTTCGTAATAGCGTAGTGCTGAAGGTTTAATTCCACTTTTTGCTGAAACTTCACCAATATCAAGAAATTTCATACTTGACCTCAAGTCAACTTGAATTAGTAGTATGTGCTTAAACACCACTGCTGACAAGAGCGCAACATGACAGAGCAGACAGAATCATTAACATTGACAAACAAGACCCAAACTGGAATCACTATCACTTTGGGGTTATCCATGCTATTGGCATCGCTGGGAACAAGTATTGCTAATATCGCATTACCCACACTAGCTGAGGTCTTTTTACTGCCATTTATTCAAGTACAGGCTGTTGTAATTGGATATCTGATCTCGTTGACGATCACGGTTGTGATTGCTGGACGCTTAGGTGATCGATATGGATGTAAGTCTATGCTGATCGTTGGACTGATTATATTCAGTTTGGCTTCACTGCTATGTAGTGTTGCACCCAGCTTATGGATATTGGTTGTTGCACGATCATTTCAAGGAATAGGTGCGGCATTCTTAATGACACTTGCAATGGCACTTACACGTCAGACCGTCAGTAAATCACAGTTGGGAAGAGCAATGGGAATGCTTGGAACAATATCTGCTTTAGGTACAGCACTTGGACCAGTGTTGGGCGGGTTTCTGCTTGTCGTGAGCGGTTGGCAAAGCATTTTTGGATTACAGTTTATACTTGCGGGTATCGCGATTATTCTGGCTAGGGTACTGCTGCCTAATGATTACATTAAAAAAGAAATTCCTGCACTAACTTCTTTGCAAACAGACCAGAACATAACACCAAACCTCATGGTTAATTTGTTGGTTGCTGCTTTTATGATGACCACACTTGTCATTGGACCTTTTTATCTCAGTCTTGGTCTAAACTTGGATCAAATACAAGTGGGTTTGATTATGGGGATTGGGCCAGTGGTTGCTATCTTAAGTGGGATTCCATCGGGTCGACTTGTCGACCGTTGGGGCGGTCGCTATATCGTCACTATAGGATTGATTTTTCTGATTATCGGTAGCTCGATGCTCGCTATCTTACCGAAATTGATGGGTATAAGTGGCTATATTATGCCGATCATTATTTTGACTTCGGGTTATCAGTTGTTTCAGGCCGCCAACAATACCATGACCTTGGCGGATGTTCCCAAAGCTCGACAAGGGGTGGTATCAGGACTTCTTAACTTATCTCGTAATATGGGCTTAATTATCGGGGCTTCAGTGATGGGAGCTATTTTTTCATTTGGTGTCGGCACAAATCAGCTCATTCAGGCAACGGCTTTAGCAATCATTGATGGGATGCAACTTACCTTTATCTGTGCTGGAGCATTGATGGTTGTGGGCTTACTCATCAGTTGTGTCTCATTTCGTAGATAATATTGATCAGAAGGGCTTGTAGTGCAATCTTATAAAATGAGCTAGATTCAACAAGCCCTCAAAAAGAGGGCTTTTATGTTTTTATTTTTGTTTGGTTTCAATTAAATCACTTAAATCATACCCTAAGCTTTTAGCATAATTTAAATATTCTTCAGTCGTGGCTGGATCAAGCTGTTGAGATCGACTGAGTAACCATAAATATTTCTTATTGGGTGTACCGATCAATGCAACTTGATAGTTTTCATCCAGCTTTAAAATCCAATAATCACCACGCCCTACAGGTAACCAACGAAGTGCTTTTGGTAAAAAACTCACTTTTAATTTAGAGTTTGTAGGCGCGTTTTGTACAGATGCTTCGCCAATCGATTGTTGAAGCTTGCCATTTTTATCGTAACAACGATTATCCACTTTGATTGAGCCATTTTCATTTAAGGAATAATCAGCAGTAACGTTATAATCGCATTTCTTTTGAAAATACATTGGCTTGCGTGCAATTTCATGCCAAGTACCCAGATACCTCTTTAAATCTACGTTTTTAACGGTTTGAATCTTTTCGTTTCCTGCATAAGCAAATGCCGCAACACTCAGTAATGCTATTCCACCGACGAGCGTTAATATTTTAAACTTGTTGTTCATGACATAGCCCTATATTTAAGTATTTAATATATATATTCATTATGTCGCGCCCGATGCGGGGATATTGTAATTTTGCTTACAAGTCATGTAGTTTTTTCATGTAAAAATCTCTTCTAAGCAGTCCAAGCTGTCTTTTTCTTGCGATAATTTCATCATGTTGGTAGGGCAGAATTTCAACCAATTGATCAACAGTTAAATGGTTGTTTTCAATGAGAAAGCAATCTTGATCTGTTGACCAAGCAGAGGATAACAATTGTTTTCTGTTTGGCTTATTTCTAGGGGACATGGATTAAATTCTTTACACCTTGATGGCTGATAATCAATAAAACTGCGAGTGATTGAATTTTAACGCTCTGCACTTTGAGTGAATCAGATTCGAACTGTTTATATCAAATTTTGATTTTGTTACTTAATCAAGATTTTAATACGTACTTTAGCAAAACTCAAATTTTAATTGTTATCGACAAATTGAGCGGGGGATAAAAATAGTTTATGCTCAGTTTAATCTAAGAACAATGAAGCAGATTTATGAAAAAAATAACAATGGTAATGTTGCTGATGCTTACAGGCTGTATTACACCAAATCCACATAGTTTGGTATTGATGCAGCAAGAAAAACAAATTGAAGTCATGCATGAGCAATTGGATAATGAAAATACCAGTAATGAGGTAAATAGAGCATTATTATGTGGTGAATATGAGCGTGTCTATAAAAAAGATTACCTGCCTGCTTTAATGAAATTAGACAAATCTATGGGACAAGAACAACCTGAACAGTATTATTTAGATGAATTAAATAACACCATTACTCAATATTTAGAACTGAAAAAAATAACCTGTTAAGGCTTTTTAGTTGGTTCAGTATTTATGCTGAGTTTCTTCCATTTTCTGATTTGAACTCTAAAATTGGTAAAAGGGGCGACAGTGTTGATATGAATCCATTTATACAGTGGCCAGTTGGCAGGTGTGGTTGCCCATTTACGTTGATTTATTTTAAATAGTTCTTCATCTGTTAGATTTTCAATCCAGTCTGTGACTGCTTTGACTCGTTTAGACAATAACTGAGTATTTTCTTTTAATGAATACTGGGCATAAGTTTGATAAAAATTTTGATATAGACTTGCTAAGTTATTCCATTTATAGCCTTCTTTTGGCATTGAAACGGGGAAACCTGCAAGTTCTTTACTTTCCCATTCTAATAATAAATTTACCCATCCCAATTGATAGGCTAAGTTTTGGGCAGGGGTTTTATCTACAGCCGCAACTTTATGATCTTTTAAGTCTTCGGATATTTCTTCAAATTCTGTTAAATATTGCTTTAATGAATTATTGATTGCAACAATCAGTTCCTGTTTAGATTGGTAGGTTTTCATCTATTCAATATTCCCAAAATAAATACAATACTGTTTATATTTAATGCATGTTTAGATCTAATTTATTTTAACGATGACAATGATGGAGCAACTCATTACCGTAGTGAATATACAGTAATGAGTCTGAAATTTATGCCAATAGAAAATCAGTCATTCCAGAAGGCTTGTCTATTGTTTATATTCCGCAGCGATTATTCAAAATTATTTAGTAGCAGCTTGCTCATCGCCTTGTGCACTTCTAAACAACTTCCATTCATCAACCACTGTTCCATTTGGAAGCTTACAATATCCTACTTCATTTCCTAAAGCATCTTTTTTAATCTGAGATTCTCCTCCCATTTTTTGACAATACACACTTGCAGGATTGGCCATGCCAAGTGGTTTAGCATTCTGATTATTTACTTCAGGAGTAGAGCAGGCAGAAAGAAGTGTTGTCATGAGCACAGATGCGCCAATATATATTTTATTCATTGCAAACAAAGTCTTGGTTTTAAAGTATGCAGTATAAATAAATCAGCAAGCTTTAATGTATCTACTCTGTATAATCCTGTAGCTCAAAAATAATGATCAGGTACGACTTAGTATAAAATATTAAGTATGATTAAATAATATTGTGTAAGAATAAAGAATATCTTTTTAATGTAAGCGGTATAGTCAGTTAAATATAGGCAATGCAGTATTGATATTATATTTCGAGTAACGCCGTATTTATGGGTGAAGAATAAATAAGGTATAAAAAGCACGAAACAGAAAAGTCTATTTCATGCTGATATAGATAAACAGATTATACATTTAAGTGTTTAATAAAATGCTCTAAAACCAGTGGTGATTTTAATTCCAGATTTGCTGCATATTTTTCATTTCCGGCTCGTAAATGGGGAATATTTAAGCCAGCTTTGCGTAATTCACAAGTATGTCCAATCAGCCATTTTTCCATATCATCTGCCGCAACTTCGACATGGAATTGTAACGCCAAGATATTTTGCCCGACTCTAAACGCCTGATTTGTATAAATTGCTGAACTGGCAAGTAATTCAGCCTGTACAGGCAAGTCAAAGGTATCACCATGCCAATGTAAAACTTCGGTATTAACGAGTGGCAATAACGGATTATTTTGAGCCAGATTTAGCTTCAATTGACTCCAGCCAATTTCTTTTTGGTGGCCTGTATAAACCTTTGCGCCTAAAGCATGTGCAATCAATTGTGCACCTAAGCAAATGCCAATCGTTGGTAAATTCTTGGCTAAACGTTGTTTAAGATAAGCAATTTCATCATTTAAAAAGGGATAATCTTCAGTTTCATAAACACCAATTGGGCCACCTAGAATGATAACTAGACCTTCAAATTCAAATGCTTGCTTTAAATCATCCATACCTGCTTCAAAATAACGTATGCGATAGCCCAAATCATAAAAAGTGTCTTCAAGAATACCTAAATCTTCAAATGCTAAATGTTGAATGGCATAGATTGTCTTCGGCAAAGCGTGTGTGGAGGAAGTCATGGTTTTATAATGATTTAACGAGAATATTGCTAATTTATACTAGATTGTATTGGGTTGAAAACTAAATTTATGCTGTGATTTGCAACATAGAATAAATACAGTGTTTGCTTGATTCCAAAATGGTCAATTTAACCGAATCATCAGAGATACTTCGCGCTATGAGTATAGCGCCGACCAGTTGACACAAAACGCCCCAGGCTTTTTCTTCACTTCCGAGACGTTGAGCAAATAGGGCATGACCGCGCTGTAATTCTTGTTGATAGCGTTGTTTAATCTCCTGATCAGCGCGCGCAACTTCAGTGGCGAGGGTTGGCAATACACAACCATAATCTGGATGTTCAACATGCGAGAGGGTTAAGTAACGATTGAGTTCAAATTCAATCCATAACTCAGCCTGATCATGAGGGTTGTTTTGCCACATCTGAATGCTATTTTTGAGTTCGTTTTCAACCAATGCTTTAAACAAATCCTGCTTGGAAGAAAAATGTGAATAGAATGCACCACTGGTCACGCCAGCAGCTTTCATAAAGCCATCTACACCGGTTGCAGCAAAACCATCTTTTTTGGCAAGCTGTCCACTGATTTTTAACAGCTCTTTTCTTTTTTCTTCTTTATAGCCAGATTTGTATCGCATATTTTCCTCGATCACATTTTTTCTTGACGCTCTAGTTAAACTATAACATAGTAATCGTTATAATAACGATCGTTATGCAAAAAGGGAAGCATGATATGCAAGATGAAATAACAACATCAAATCAGAAAGTTGCATTGATTATTGGAGCAGGTGATGCAACAGGTGGCGCAATTGCGAAACGTTTTGCCAAAGGGGGATATATTAGTTGTATGACCCGTCGCAATGCTGACAAGTTACAACCACTGATTGATGAAATTGAACAGGCAGGCGGGACAGCATATGGTTTTGCATCAGATGCTCGAAAAGAACAGCAAGTTATACAATTGATCGAAGAAATTGAAAGCAACATTGGCGAAATAGAGGTACTGGTTTTTAATATCGGTGCCAATGTTCCATGTAGCATACTTGAAGAAACCGCGCGTAAATATTTTAAAATATGGGAAATGGCGTGTTTCTCCGCCTTTTTAACTGGTCGTGAAGTGGCGAAACGAATGGTAAGCCGACAACGCGGGACATTGATCTTTACTGGTGCGACTGCTGGTCTACGTGGTGCTGCTTATTTTTCAGCATTTGCAGGGGCAAAGCATGCACTTAGAGCTTTGGCACAGAGTATGGCGCGTGAACTTGGTCCACAGAATATTCATGTGGCTCATGTGGTAGTTGATGGTGCAATTGATACAGATTTTATTAAAAATAGTTTTCCTGATCTTTATGAGAAAAAAGACCAAGATGGTATTTTAAATCCTGAACATATTGCTGAAAATTATTGGCATCTTGCCCAGCAACCACGTGATGCATGGACACATGAGCTAGATTTACGTCCTTGGATGGAAAAATGGTAAGTCACTTTATATTAGTAAGTTAATTAATGGTTGCGAGTTGCTATAAGTCATGTTGTATAAGCAGGTGGCTTTATCTTTGTATAGCGAGAGTACGTCTGGATGATTTAAGTTTCTTATAGAATCATTTTTACAGTAGTACGATAAAAACATGATCAGTACAGTTAAGGAATAACACTGAATGAAACAGGTAGAATTTTATTTTGATTTGGGTAGTCCATATAGTTATTTAGGCTTTTATCAGATTCAAAAAATTGCAAAACAAAATCAAGTGCAAGTGATTTGGAAGCCGGTCTTGCTTGGTGGTATTTTTAAAGCCACAGGGAACAGTAGTCCAATGGCTGTGCCAGCAAAAGCCAGCTATTCGATGATTGATATGGGGCGCTGGTCAAAACTCTGGAATATTCCAATACAAATGAATCCCTATTTTCCTATTAATACTTTAAATCTGATGCGGGTGATTACAGCGGTTCAGCTTTATCAAGCTGAAAAATTCTTAACAGTGTTAAACGCTTTATTTGATGCAATGTTTGGACATCCACGTAATTTAAATGATATCAATGAACTTATTAGCTTATTTCAATCATTGGGTTTTAGTACAGAGCAGGTTCAAACTTGGCTTTCAGATGAACAAGTTAAAGCCCAACTAAAAAATACCACAGAAGAAGCCATTGGGCGTGGTGTTTTTGGTGCACCGACATGGTTTATTGGCGATGAAATGTTTTGGGGCGTTGATCATCTTCATTTTGTTGAGATGGGGTTGGCTAAATCTTGATCAATACGCTTTTAAATTCTGATTCTATGATTTAGATACTAGCATGAGAGAATAGCTGTGCTGCAGCTAGCCATGCAGCACAGCTATTCTACAGAAAGCCAAACTACATCGAATCATCAAAATATTTGATGAAGAAACGCTAATCGTAAATATAGAGGATTAAACATAATAATGCTGTAATAGCGCAAGGATCAGTGCCAAAGTAAATACGGATAAAAGTGTTTGCATGCTGATGCTTGCCGCCATTAATTGATGATCGCCGTTTAATAGTTTGGTTAAGATATATGCGGAAGATGCGGTTGGGATAGAAAAGAAAATCATGATAGCAATCACCGCAGCATGACTTAGCTCAAAAAACTGCAAGCAGATAAAGGCAATAAGCGGGATCAGCAATAATCTGAGTAGGCTAATAAGCAAAGACTTTTTCAGATAAACTTTGAGGGTCGAAAACTGAATTGCTGTTCCTACACATAATAAGCCCAACATCAGACTACTACTTGAAAAAGCATTTAACAGATTTGCAAAGCCAGACCAAATAGGAATGTTTAAAACATTAAATGTAATTCCCAATATACAAGAACTGATCAGTGGGTTTTTGATTAAAGACCAGAAAATATTTTTAATGTTCAGTTGATCTTTATCTGTCAGAGAAAGGATCGAAATAACATTAACCAAGGGAATTGCTATAGCAAGGATATTTACCAAGATACTTTTGATTTCAGCATTATTGAGTGTCGTGGCAATCGAGAGTCCGAGATAGGTATTAAAACGAATCAAGCTTTGAACATATACACCGATTTGGGCAATAGGTGTGCGGTTTAACTTTGCAAACAGATAAACGCCAGCAATGATCATGGCCATAATTAAAAAAATGACCGTAAGAATGCTGTTGAGATGCCCCATATTCATATCTGCATTTGCAAGAGAACTAAACAATAAGGCTGGAAATAAAATATAGTAATTGAGCTTTTCTGCGCCATTCCAGAATTTTTCATCAAGTATACGTGACTGGAACAGATAAAAACCTAAACCAATCAGGGCGATGGATGGGAAAAGAATAGTAATCATTTGTAGCATGATGAACGCTCTATGCAGAACCTAATTCGGCCAAGTCCCACCCACTGATTATTTCATCTGTAAGCTAAACCCAAGTAAACTTTAATCAAGAATATGACTTATGCCTATTCATGGTAAAATGAGTCTTTACTCATGGATAGAGTGGCGATGACATTTACTCAACTGACTATTTTTGCCATGTTGGCTGAACAAAAAAGCTTTACTGTCACAGCGCAGCGTTTGCAAATTTCTCAATCTGCGATTTCTCATGCAATTAAAGGCTTAGAACAAGATTGGTCAGTCACATTGTTTTATCGTAATCATAATGAAGTTGAGCTAACTGAATCAGGTATACGGCTTTTAGTGCATGTGAAAGAAATTTTGAATATTTCTAATGTGCTAAAACAAGAAATCTCCGATATACAAGGATTTCATTCTGGCACTTTAAGAATTGGTTCTTTTGGTGCTTCATCTTCTAATGTATTGATTCCCTTAATTCTAGAAAAATTTAGTTTAAAATATCCAAATATTGAAGTGTTTATTAAAGAAGGAACGGACAAAGATATTGCTCAATGGATTCATGACCGTACTATTGATGTTGGATTTGTGGTTTTACCTGAAGAACGTTTTGATACTTTTCCTGTGATTGAGGATATTTTTGTAGCACTTATTCCCAAATCCTATGCACGATCACAACAAAGTGCAGTTCGATTGGATGAATTGGTAGAACATCCTTTTTTAATGACCTCAGCAGGCAGTCAAAACCATGTGACAGAGATGTTTAGAAAAGCCAATCTGAGTCCAAAAATTAAATGTTATTTTTCTCAAATTTTGACCATTATTAATATGGTGAACAATGGTGCTGGTGTTTCAATTGTCGCAGATATGGCCTTGAATAAAGAGTTGATGACGCTGTTTCCCAATGTTCAAAAATTACCTTTATCACCCAATATCAAGCGGTCTATTAGTCTGGCAGTGAAGAATAAAAAACAGATGAGTCCAATTACACAGGCATTTATTGATATTGCACAAATGGTTTAGCATTTTATCGTGAGCCTTTCGTAAAAGAACAAAAGAAGAGTATAAGCACAGAGAATGAATGATTTGATTTATAAACTCATAGAACGTCCTAAAATAGCATTTATACTATGTGGCTGTGTTGCTAACCTATCCTTATGGGCAATCGGCCATATCAAAAGCTTTAGCATTTTATGGGTACTCAGCTTTTTCGTTTTTACCGCATTTTCTGCATTGGCTTTGTCTGTATATTTGATGGAAATTGTTGAGAAAAAGCCAAGATACAAAATCTACTTTCAACTGTTGTTTTACACACTTTTGATCATTTTATATTTAGCATTGAATACTTATAAATCTGTTTTAGATCAGAAATTTTTTCCACGAAGTTTAGTGATGTTTGTGGTTGTGTTTTTCACAATGTTATTGATGGTGAATTTAAGAGTTGTGGTTGGATATAGTTTCGAAAATATTAAAATGCTATGGGAAAGGCGTAAGTAATTTTGCTGCTGATCTTAATATATCTGATTTGAACGTATTGGTTTATGCAACTCAACAAACAATACTAAACAGGCAATAAAGGAATGTGTTGATGGATTTAGAAACATTACAACGGCAAATCTGCAAAAAATATCAGTCAAAATATATCGAATTTAATCTGTCGGATAGGGTTGCAATTGCATTACAGAGTCTAGGTCAACAACCGATTTATGCAGTTCGAGTTGCGCTTAAAAAACCAGACAATGTTTCTTGGTTTATTCACTGTGGAGAATATTCTTCCGCTGATGATTTTTATCAACCGCTGCATGCCTCGCATTTACAGCAATATTTACCTGAAATTTTACCTTATTTGGCGCTTGAGCACGGTTATCATGTCATTATTGATGAGCATGGCTATGAAGATGTTTGGATGAATCCAACAACCGACTAAATTTAGCGAATCATCGCAATCTGTATAAAATAATGAATGAATTGATAGTGATAAGAATTAAAAAGCATCTTCATCATGACCAAAAAAAGCGAACCGAAGTTCGCTTTTTAAAAGTGTAAATCAACTATAGAACTTAGAAGAAGCCCATTGCTTTGGTTGAATAGCTAACCAATAAATTCTTGGTTTGTTGATAATGATCAAGCATCATCTTGTGGTTTTCACGGCCAATGCCTGATTTCTTATAACCACCGAATGCAGCATGTGCAGGGTAGATATGGTAGCAGTTGGTCCATACACGACCAGCTTCAATCGCACGACCCGCACGATAAGAGGTATGCGCAGAACGCGACCATACACCAGCGCCTAAGCCATACATCGTATCATTGGCAATTCGGATTGCATCGTCATAATCTTTAAATGTTGCGACAGAGAGCACTGGTCCAAAAATTTCTTCTTGGAAAATCTTCATACTGTTGTCGCCTTTGAAAATGGTAGGTTCAATATAGAAACCTTGACCGACTTCCTGACGATCGCCGCCACCTGTAAGCAATTGAGCGCCTTCAGCACGACCTGTTGCGATACAACCCAAGATTTTGTCTTGTTGCTCTTGAGATGCCTGAGCACCAATCATGGTCTCTGTATCTAGAGGATGTCCAGTTTTGATGCGTTTTACACGTTCAACTGCCATTTCTAGGAATTTATCTGCAATACTTTCTTGAACCAAGGCACGTGATGGGCAAGTACATACTTCACCTTGGTTTAAAGCGAACATGGCAAAGCCTTCAAGCGCCTTGTCTAAATAATCATCATCTTTATCCATGACATCTTCAAAGAAGATGTTTGGTGATTTACCACCAAGCTCAAGTGTCACAGGAATAATATTTTCAGTTGCATATTGCATGATCATTTGACCAACAGCAGTTGAACCTGTAAAAGCAATTTTAGCAATACGTGGATTGGTTGCCAGTGGGCGACCCACTTCAACGCCGTAACCATTGACAATATTTAAAACGCCTGGCGGTAAAATATCTTGAATGAGTTCAGCAACAACTAAAATACTTGATGGTGTTTGTTCAGCAGGTTTAAGTACAATACAGTTACCCGCTGCAAGTGCTGGTGCAAGTTTCCATGCTGCCATAAGAATAGGGAAGTTCCATGGAATGATCTGACCAACCACACCTAAAGGCTCATGGAAGTGGTAAGCAATGGTATCTTCATCAATTTCTGAGATACCACCTTCTTGTGCACGTAAACAACCTGCAAAATAACGGAAATGGTCAATTGCTAAAGGAATATCGGCTGCCAATGTTTCACGAATTGGCTTACCGTTTTCCCATGTTTCTGCAACCGCTAGTAATTCTAAATTTTCTTCTAAACGATCTGCAATTTTCAGCAGTACATTTGAACGTGTTGTTGGAGATGCTTTGTTCCATGAAGCTTTGGCTTTATGTGCTGCATCTAATGCAAGTTCGATATCTTCCGCAGAAGAACGTGGAATTTTGGTAAAGGCTTTACCATCTACAGGAGAGACATTATCAAAATATTGCCCTTTAACAGGTGCTACCCATTTGCCATCAATAAAGTTTTCATATTGGGCTTTGAACTGTACTTTTGAACCAGGCTGATTTGGATCTACATAACGCATAAGAGTATCCCTTTACTTATATTCATGATCATTCATGATGTGTTTAATATGGCATGTATGAACAATGATTGTTTACATGATGGTTTGAGCATAGAGAGTCAAAGGTAGGGAAAAGGTTGGATGAAATCCAAGACACATTTGCGCTATGCTTTAATCTTTGGCAATATTTTCTTGTTTATTGAAAAATTGCTAAATATTGGAAAAAATTGGTTTTATTCTAACGCTTTGGTATGAGTTGTGTTGACTGAGGTTAAGCTCACTGTGTTAATGTGCTAGAGTAATTTATAAGCAGGTCCGCTGGATAAAAACAACAGAGAAAGGATAGGATATTTTTTAACGAATTACAGAGGAAGTAGCGTATGTTAAGCCAACAAGAGTTATCAAATAAACGGAGTTTAATTGAGCAATTACGCCAAAGCAGTAGTTTGTCTTTAAAACATGCTGATCAACTCGGGCAGAGTATTGCAAGTTCGTGGCAACGTTCCAACTCAGCTGCGATTCCCAAAGATCGTGATGCTGCACCCTTGATGAATGTAAAACAAGAAAGAAAAACACTGTTAGAAAAAGCAATCGAACATTGTCGTGATGAATTAACTCATATCGCAGAACAGTCGGCAATGGTTGCTGCAGTAGGGGATATTGGCAGTACCATTATCTGGTCAGCCGCAAGTGGGCAAATGCGCAATGCCGCAGAACGTGTTCATTTTATTGCTGGTGGGCAATGGCGAGAAGATTTGGTGGGAACCAATGCTTTGGCACTGTCATTAAAAACCCAACAATCCAGTTGTGTGTTTTCTAACGAACATTTTATGTCTTCTGTGCATGACTGGGTTTGTTATGCCTCTCCCATTATAGATCCTTATTCCAAACAAGTTTTAGGGGTGATTGATCTGTCAACCACATGGAATCATCACAATAGTTTGGGATTACTGGCCGCTGAACGCTGTGCCTCAATTATTCAATCGGCATTGCTAGAGTTTCAGCAACAACATTTATTTATCCGGGCTTTTGCTGTGCCACAAGTGTTGTTCAATGGCAAGATCGTGGTACTGACACCACGACAAATTGAAATTTTGACCATTCTTGCGTTGTGCCCACAAGGGATGAATCTGGAAAATTTACATCAAGCACTATATGGCGAACGAAAAGTGAGTGTCGGCACATTAAAAGCTGAAATGTCGCAATTGCGCGATATCTTGGGTGGCATGCTGGGTTCACGGCCTTATCGTTTATTGGCACATGTTGAAGCAGATTTCTTGCAAGCAGAGAATGCTTTAGATGCAGGCTATACCGAATCCGCTTTAAAATTATGCAAAGGTGTATTTTTAGCTAAAACTGAAAGTCCTTTTTTATCTGCATGGCGAGACTGCCTTGAATCACGCCTGAGTGAAGCGATTTTTAAAGCCAATGAAACAGATGCTTTATTAAAACACCTTGCACATTTTCCAGAGGCGATTGATGCCGTTGAACGTTTGATTGAACTTACACCAGTCGGGCATCCTGCTCATCAAATTCTAATGAAATATAAAGATGAACATTGATTTTGCAGGATACTTTTAACTGATCATTCGCTTGTAAAGAAGAATGAATTGGCGCTTTTAAAGCTGTTTTTGGGCTAACCAAGAAAAAAGTTGATGATAAACTTCTTTTCTGACTTCTGGTGCCGATAAGACCAAGTCATGCAGTCCATTTTGAATGGTCATGACATTAACGTCGCCCTGTATTTTACCTGCATCCCTGATGATGTCTTTGACCTCTAAAATAACATCAGTGCTTTGAGCATCTCGGTTAAATTTCTTAGGATAGCTTGTTTTGTGAGAATGCATCACCAAGGTTGGTACATTGATCTGTACGCCTGCATGAATTTCTTTTTGCGCTTCAAAAATTGCATGCACAAAGCTTAAATATACTTTGGGGTAAGTTGGTTTTTTCCACTCTAAGCTGAAATCCCATTCGCCTTGCAAATCTTTATGCAGACTAGTGACATACCATTTATTTAATTCACTTGGAAACTTTAAATTAGGTAAGCGTTTACCCAATGCGCTGAGTTTGGGGAGGGCTAATTTTTTCTTCCAAGCAGGCATATTAAAGTCATAGAAAGGACTATTGCACCATAAGGCTTGAATAAGGGGGAGTTGTGGATAATGTGCTGCATATAATGTTGCGATCAATCCACCTGTAGAATGTCCTGCCAGTAACACCTCAGTGTGGCCTTCCTGACCAATAATCTTTAATGCTTGTGTGATTTCTTCATCATATTCATTCAAATTTAGAACATAATAATATTTTTGATGTGGTAGGTAAGAACGACCATATTTTCTTAAATCAAGTGCATAAAAATCATAATCATGTTGATTAAATTGTTCAGCCATTTCTGTTTGAAAGAAATAATCGATAAAACCATGGATATAGAGTACCGCTTTCTTGGTCGCTTGAACTGCTTGTTTGCGTACCAAAGTCGCAATGACTTTACCATCATAGTCATCTGTTAAGTTTAAGGTTAGTTTTTCATAACCTGTACCAAGGATATCAGGTTGATATTCAGTAGATTGAGTGGTCATAGCATATTCCTGAATTTATTGAAAAATGAAATCCGAAAAATTACAGATAGTCTTTTACCAGCGCATAGGATTCATCATATAGTTTTTGTGCCAACTGTATATCTTTGGCTTTGCCTGATTTAAACGCAGGGGTTTGCAAACTCACATAATCACCATTGCGCTTTTCCCATGATGGATCAAAAGCAATTTTTTTAATTAATTCGGCAGGCTTAGATGGTGGAATAAGACCAAGTTTAATTATTGCATATTGCCATTTGGGTAATTCACGATAAATCTCAGAATCTACGCCACCTGGATGCAATGCATTGCTGGTGACATGACTTCCTTGTAGTTGTTTGGCAAGGATATTACTAAACAGCAGATTGGCTAATTTACTATTGCCATAGCTCAATACACCATTGTATTTTTTCACTTGATCCGCGTTAAAATTCTCAGGTTGGATACGACCTAAAAGATGCATCATTGAAGCCAAATGAATTACACGACCTTGTTGGGCTTTTTGAACCAATGGAAGAAGTTTCAATGTCCAAAGAAAAGGCCCCAGATAATTTACCCCAAACTGTTTTTCAAAACCATCAGCTGTGGCCTCAAGATCAGGTGTCATCATGCCAGCATTGTTGACTAATACATCAATTTTTTCATATTTGGCAATAATTTCATTGGCTGCTTGGTTAATTTGTTCAAGACTATTTAAATCAAGGTGAATCACGTCTACTTGACCTGTACCGAATGACTCTAAGTGTTGCTGTGCTGTTTTTGCTTTTTCTGGATTACGACAAGCAATGATCACATGGTGACCATCCTTAATAAATGTTTCTGCAGTTGCAAGCCCGATTCCAGTGTTTGCACCCGTGATGATGATGGTTTTACTTGTTGTTGTCATTGCTGAAATAATCCGCTGGTGTTTTAAGCATCATAGTCATAGATTGTGACTTTATCAATATATCTGACAATAATGATTGTCATTTTTTAATAAGCGTATAAAAAAAGGAATATTACCTAAGTAATATTCCTGAGTATCAAGCACACTTCATTGGATTTGGCTTAAAACAGTTGTCAGGCTGATGTAGAACCAAAGAGTATCGTTTTACATTGCTGATTCAAAAATTTTAATGACTTGAGCATCAGTTGCTTTACGTGGGTTTGTCAACATACAGGCATCTTTTTGCGCATTTGATGTCATTACTGCATGATCTTCCGCTTTGACACCCAGTTCAGCTAAGCCAGAAGGGATACCAATAGATGATGATAACTCACGGATTGCATCAATCGCAGCAAAAGCAGCCTCAGTAACGGTTAAACCCTCGGTATTGACACCCATTAATTGGGCAATTTTTGCATAACGGTCAGGACAAGCAATTAAGTTAAACTCACACACATGCGGTAATAGAATTGCATTACATACGCCGTGTGGAAGGTTATAGAAGCCACCTAATTGATGAGCCATTGCATGTACATAACCTAAAGATGCATTGTTAAATGCCATACCTGCTAAATATTGTGCATATGCCATCGCATCACGTGCTTCAAGATTTTCGCCATTGGCAACAGCAGGGCTTAACCATTCGCTAATCATTGAAATGGCTTTTTCTGCACATGCATCGGTAATTGGGTTTGCAGCAGTTGAAACATAAGCTTCTACAGCATGAGTTAACGCATCCATACCCGTTGCAGCAGTTAAAGCAGCAGGTTTTGCAATCATGAGTTTAGGATCATCAATTGCAACAAGCGGGGTACAACGCCAGTCAACAATCGCCATTTTTACATGGGTATCTGTATTGGTGATAATACAGAAACGAGTCATTTCAGAAGCAGTTCCCGCCGTTGTATTGATTGCGACAAGCGGTGTCATTGGGACTTTACTTTGATCAATCCCTTCATAATCACGAATATGACCGCCACCTGCGGTGACTAGGCCAATTCCTTTTGCACAGTCATGAGAAGATCCGCCGCCTAAAGACACAATAAAGTCACAGCCATTATTGTTATATTCATTTACGCCATTGTGTACATTAATATCTGTCGGGTTTGGTTCTGCGCCAGGAAAAACATGACTGTCTACGCCAGCTTCTTTGAGATAGCCAACGATAATGTCTGCAACACCAAATTTGAATAGGCCAGCATCAGTGACGATGAGGGCTTTTTTTGCCCCTAAATTTTGTGCTTTAGCGCCGACTTCTTTGGCACAACCTGGACCAAAAAGTGAGACGCAAGGGATGTAAAAACCGTTTGTTTGATCTGCTATATTTTTAAAAGCCATGGTGCGATTCCTTCTACCATTGTTATTTCATCATTCCAGAAAGGTGATGATCACCTTGAGGTTGAGTATCAGTTTTGAGGGCTGGATTGAATACCTACTAAACACCTACCAAATTTTAATCATGCAAACTTTAAATCAAGTATTTGATATTTATATTTAAAATAAAATGATGAAGTTTTTCTTTATAATTTTAAGCTGAAAATCCAGCTTTAACGCGAGTTTTGATTAAAAACGACAAAAACAGATTTTATTTGGTATTTTTTGCTTTGACAGATCATTTTATTTTTAAAAAGTGAATCGTTGCGTTAAATTTCGGGGATAAATTTTAAGATCCATCAAAATAGACTAAATTATCAATTTGTGAGAATGTGTGTTAATAATTAAAAAGTGAAAATTATGTGAAAAATTTAATATTTCTATACTAGGTCAGTATGGGCTTAAATAGACTTTTTAAATATACCTGTACTGTTAATTTATGCTAAATGATAAAAATAACATAATGATATATATCATTAATAAGTATTATAAAAAATTTAAAAATAAAAATACCAATATTTTTTTCGGATGAGTGTAAATGCTATTGATCAGAATTTTATACATAAATATTGTTTTTTATGTATGTTTTTTAAACAGGTTGCCACGGTTCGGTAATCTCATATTTTAAGGATAAAAAATGAAAAAAATATTAACGTTAAAAAATATTGCTATAGCAACTTCATTATTCGCGATTACCAGCACGAGTTTTGCGGGGGAGTATAAACGCTTTTCAGTATCTGCAGGTTGGTTACATGTCATGCCTCAAGGAAAAGCCAATCCCTTTAATATTAATACCAGTGTTAAAAATGGTACCAATGCAACAGTCGGAAGTATCTCTACAACCAGTTTTTTAAACTCAGTTGATCCTAATGCGATGGGAGAAGACTTAGGCGGAGTGCCATTTAATCAGAAAGAGGTGTTAACTGAATTTCTCAATGATGCCTTTATGCAAACCTTATTGACTGATGGTAAGGGGAATATTTTGCCGGAGGTCGCAGGAACCGCAAATATTCATGGCTTGGAAAATTGGCAAGCAAAGGGTACAGGGCTCGAAGTCGATGACGTGGATACGCTGGGCTTGATGCTAAATTATTACATCAACGACAATGTTTCTTTGCAACTCATTGGTGGGATTCCTCCAAAAGTGGATATTAAAGGTAAAGGGGAAATATTGGCACCGCTCACAGGATTAGCCACTTCGCCAAATGAGTTGGTCAATATCTTATTTCCAGATGGTATTGGCTTAAATCAAGCCATTCCAATCACCAATTTAGGCAATAAGTCTAAAGCAGCATCGGTACGTGCTTGGACACCAGCGCTGGAAGCGCAATATCAATTTGGTCAATCTGGTGTCAATAAATTGCGTCCATATATTGGGGTAGGGGTGATGTACTCTCATTTCACGGATATTAAGTTGAACTCACAGATCAAAAGTGATCTGGTTGCAGCGGGACATATGATTCAAAACGTTTTAGATGGAAAAGCTGGGGCTGCGTTAGATGGCAAACCTTCCAGTGCAAATCCTTATGTAAGAGTTAAAACGACTGATGCCATAGCACCCATTGTAAGTCTGGGCGCTACTTATGATATTAATGAAAACTGGTTTGGTGTGGCTTCTGTTTCTTATGCCAAGCTCAACAATCAGGCAAAGATTGATGTTGTTGATGCCAAGACTGGTAAGCGACTGATTAATTCCACGACAAAAGTCGATATAGATCCATTGATTACTTATGTTGGTGTGGGGTATCGCTTCTAAAATCAACACTATTTTCCCTAAGAATAGTGAAGATTTTAAATGGTTAGCTTCGGCTAACCATTTTTTGTGGTCTAGGTAAAATCTTGTTAGCGATATGTAGATTGACGAGCAATAAAAAAGCATCCATTCAAGATGCTTTTTTGAAGGTATGGTACAAATCAGAGAACTTATTTCTCTACGATTGCAGTTACACCTTGACCACCAGCAGCACAAATCGAAATTAACACACGACCTGAACCTTTTTGGTTAATCAATTTTGCAGCAGTTGCCAAAATACGACCACCTGTTGCTGCGAATGGATGACCCGCAGCTAAAGAAGAACCTTTAACATTGAGTTTGCTACGGTCAATTGAGCCCAATGGTGCATCTAGACCTAAACGTTCTTTACAGAACTTAGGATCTTCCCATGCTTTTAAGGTCGAAAGAACTTGTGATGCAAAAGCTTCATGAATTTCATAGTAGTCGAAGTCTTGAAGTTTAATACCCGCACGAGCCAACATACGTGGAACAGCATAAGCAGGTGCCATCAATAAACCTTCTTTCTTATTGACAAAATCTACAGCAGCAGTTTCAGTGAATGTTAAGTACGCGAGTACTTCGTGACCATTTGCTTTCGCCCATTCTTCAGAGGCTAAAAGCACTACTGAAGCGCCGTCTGTAAGTGGAGTAGAGTTACCTGCAGTCATTGTTGCAGTATCACCTTTACCAAATGCAGGTTTAAGCTTAGCCAATTTTTCAACTGAAGAATCAGGACGTAAGTTATTGTCTTTGTCTAGACCCATAAATGGCGTGATCAAATCATCGAAGAAACCTTCTTCATATGCTTTGGCCATTTTTTGATGTGAAGATGCAGCAAGTTCATCTTGAGCTTCGCGTGGAATACCCCATTCTAGAGCAGTAATCGCTTGGTGATCACCCATAGATAAACCTGTACGAGGTTCACCATTTTTTGGCGCATCCATCAAGTCTTTAACATTGATTTTAGCTAAGGCTTTTAAACGATCTTTACCTGTTTTTGCAATGTTTAATTCAAGCAATGCTTTACGTAAGCCGTCACCAAATGCGATCGGTGCATCAGAGGTGGTATCCACACCACCAGCAATACCCACTTCAATTTGGCCTAATGCAATTTTGTTTGCAACAAGGAAAGCTGCTTGTAAGCCAGTACCACATGCTTGTTGAATATCATAAGCAGGGGTTTCAGGGGCAAGTTGAGTATTTAAAACACATTCACGTGTCATGTTGAAATCACGGCTATGTTTTAGAACTGCACCAGCAACAACTTCACCTAAACGTTGACCTTGAAGGTTAAAACGTTCAATTAAACCGTTTAAAGACGCAGTAAGCATGTCAATGTTTGACGCTCGGAAATAAGGGCCATTTGAACGTGCAAAAGGAATACGGTTACCGCCAATAATTGCTACGCGACGTACAGTGTTTTGACTCATAATTTTATCCTGCTGACCAGAAGTTTGAGTTTTAGAAGATGAAGCTGTTGTAACTTTTTTTGCCGTCGATGCTGTTGCTTTGCTACGTGAAGCAGCTGCTGGTGCACGAGTCGGTTTTTTAGTCGTGTTGGCTGCATTGGCATTTGTAGAATTTGTGTTGCTACTTTTACTCGTACGAGTACGAGGTTTTGATGTATTTGACACAGTTTCTTGTACAGTGCTTTCAGCGTTTGAATTTTCTTGAGTTGTTTTGCTCATAAGGCTTTTCCAAGCATGTTCGCAATATTCTTAGTGCTTACATTAACATAATTGGCTATGACTCGAATTGACTATAATGACATTTGCATATTCTTTCAGGTCAAGTCATCATTTTGGCAACTCAAGTATGATTTAACTGAAACTTATGGGTCATAGAGATGATAGCGTTGTTGACGATTCCTCTAAGCCTTGCGCGAAGAACAACGCAAGCCATTTAAGAAAGCGCAACACAGCTAAATATCTGAGATTATACTGAAGTTAAAAGATAGCTTAAGCCCCATACAAAATTAATTTGATGAGAGATAAGAAACATGTCTGACCAATACCAAGCATTTGCTAAATCTCCAATTGGTAAATTTGTCATAAAAAATTTAGGTTTACCATCACCAATCCAGCTAGACCGCTTTGAGTCAGCCACTCCTGTCGTTAAAGGTGCTGTATTATTTGGTGCAGCTCCAAAGAGTCATTTCACTGGTGAAGTTGCGCAGGTTCTTAGTAATATTCACGCCAACACTTATGCAGGGAATAACGCAGAGTTACAACAAGCTGCGGCAAAATCTGGTTTGAATGTTGGCGCTTTTAATGAAGGCGATAAAGAATCAAAATTTAAAGCAGTGATATTTGATGCATCAGGGATTCAAAATTCAGAACAATTACATGAACTACACAAGTTTTTTAATCCTGTTGCCCGTCAAATTGCAACATCAGGCCGTGTAATTATTATTGGTTTAACACCTGAAACTGCACCAACGATTAAACAGGCGATTGCACAACGTGCATTAGAAGGGTTTGTTAAATCGGTTGGTAAAGAGTTTAAGAAAGGAATTGCTGCTGATCTTATTCTGGTTGATGCAGATGCTGCACAAAACTTGGAATCAAGTTTACGTTTTACAATTTCTCCACGTTCAGCATACGTATCGGGTCAAGTGATTCGCGTATCTAAAGGTGATGTGATTGATATCGATTGGGCCAAACCGCTTGCAGGCAAAACTGCATTAGTAACAGGTGCAAGCCGTGGTATTGGTGAAGCGATTGCACATGTATTGGCACGTGATGGTGCACATGTAATTTGTTTAGATGTTCCACCACAACAAGCAGACCTTGACCGTGTTGCAAGTGAAATCGGTGGTTCTACACTTGCAATTGATATCACTGCTGCTGATGCTGGTGAAAAAATCAAAGCTGCGGCAGCTCAACAAGGTGGTTTAGATATCATCGTACATAATGCGGGTATTACACGTGACAAAACTTTGGCAAATATGAAGCCAGAGATGTGGGATCTGGTGATTAATATCAACTTATCTGCTGCTGAACGTATTAATGATTATTTATTGTCAAATGATGGTTTAAATGCAAATGGTCGTATTGTTTGCGTATCTTCAATTTCAGGTATTGCCGGTAACTTAGGTCAAACCAACTATGCTGCATCAAAAGCAGGTGTCATTGGCTTGGTGAAATTTACTGCGCCTGTGTTAAAAAATGGTATTACCATTAATGCTGTAGCGCCGGGTTTCATTGAAACTCAAATGACCGCGGCAATTCCATTTGCAATCCGTGAAGCGGGTCGTCGTATGAACTCAATGAGTCAAGGTGGCTTACCTGTTGATGTTGCTGAAACAATTGCTTTATTTGCATCTTCAGCATCTACAGGATTAAATGGGAATGTTGTGCGTGTTTGTGGTCAAAGCTTATTGGGTGCATAATCACGCATAAGTGAAATCCTGTTTCGTTTAGGGGATTACCGCGAAGCGATTATTTGTGTATTTAAATAACGCTTTCGCTGGCTTTCTCTTCAACGAAATCAGGATGTTTAAGCTGTATCATCCGTTAATTTCCAACTGAAATGTTGGATTTTTTAAATGTTGAATAAGAATTAATTTTTCAAAGGTCCAGTATGAATACTCGCCATTTTAGTCAACTTCCTAAGCCATATTTAGCTTATCCAAAAGTGATTCAGGGTTTAATTTTTAAAAAGCCAAAAGGTGAAAAAGTTCTACCGCAAGTTGAATATGTGGTTGATTCATTCAAAATTGATCCAAATCATTTAAAAGCATATAACGAAGTGTGTGGATTTAAAAATAATGGGTATATTCCCGCGATTTATTTAGCTGTTTTATCGCAAAGTTTACAAATGCATATGATGACCTCTGAAGCATTTCCTTTTGCAGTCTTAGGCTTGGTGCATATTCGCAATCAAATTAAGCAAACACGTAAAATTGGGGTCAATGAACAGCTGACTTTATCTTGTCAATTTGGTGAGTTAAAGCCCCATGATAAAGGGGTTCAGTTCGATTTCATCACAACAGCCAAAGTTGGCGGTGACGTGGTCATGCAAGGATTAACCACCTATCTAGCACGTCAAAAGACCGATGGTTCAGTTATAGAAAAACCAAAAGATAAAAAAGAACCAAATTATCAAGTTCAGGCGGTTTGGGAAGTTTCTGAAAATACTGGTCGTCGTTATGCTATGACATCAGGTGACTTTAACTTGATTCATATCCATGCATTAACTGCAAAAGCATTTGGTTTTAAACAAGCGATTGCTCATGGAATGTGGAGCAAGGCACGCGTTCTCGCTGGGCTCAACTTACCAGAAGCTTATGAAGCCGATGTGTTGTTTAAATTGCCGATGTATTTACCTTCAACAGTAGAATTTTTAACTGCACAAGACGGTACAACAACTGACTTTTTGATTCGTAATCAAAAATCACAAAAACCTCATGTTTCTGGTGTGGTTAACGCTTTATAAGATAAAATATAAAGCCTGAGTCGAGATGATTCAGGCTTTTTTAATTAAAAAAGTTATGATTAAAAAAATAGGATAGGGCAATGAGCAGTTTAACGGACATTATTTTTGCGAATACGAAAAATTATCAGGGCTATGTGGATGAGCGTTTTCAAGATCTCGCTGTTCAATTTAGTCGTTTGCAGGATGGTCGTAGCGAAAATGGTGGTGCTGCTTTAACTGTTTATTTTCAAAATGAAAAAGTTGTCGATATATATACGGGTAAAAAATCAAAAACTGAGCAATGGAATGAGCGAACCTTGTCGGTATGTTATTCCACTGGGAAAGGTGTACTGGCAACACTCGCGCATATTTTGGTGAGTGAAGGTTTCTTAGACTACGATACGCCTATAGTCAATTTTTGGCCTGAATTTGCTCAAAATGGTAAAGAGAATATGACACTGCGTCATATTTTAAGTCATCAAAGTGGCTTATACGATATTCGAAATATTATTGCTGGTGCCGTTGAAATGGCAGATTGGCAGCATATGCTCAAGGTCATGGAGCAGGCCACACCTCGTTTTGCTGTTGGAACTGATATTGCATATCAGGCATTAACATTTGGCTGGTTGGTGGGTGGTGTTTTAGAGAAAGCAACGCAACAATCTTTAACACATTTAATGCAGAAGTATTTGGTTGAACCCCTACAACTTGATGGTGCCTATTTTGGTGTGCCTGAATCTGAGCTAAATCGTGTGGCGCGTTTAATTCAAAAAGCAGCACCTGTACAAAAAACAGAAACAAAATCCAGTAAGAGCAAAGCCAAGAAGCATCATAAAACGTCTTTTTCCGATAAATTGGTTGAATTAACCGGACAAAATCCGCAAGATTTTTTAGATGCTATGGTACCGAAAGGGATGCGTGATTTTAGTTTCTTTAGTGACCAAGGGCTTCAAGCAATTATTCCAGCGGCCAATGGTGTATTTAGCGCCAATAGTCTTGCAAAAGTTTATGCCATGATGGCAAATAAAGGGGTTTGGGAAGGAAAAGTTTTCATTCGTCCTGAAATATTTGCAGAGTTAAGTCAAATCCAATCGATTAAACGAGATCGCGTGATGCCAATTCCTATGAAATGGCGTTTAGGCTACCACCGTGTGATTAGTATGGGTAAACGTGCCAAGCAAGGCTTTGGTCATATTGGATATAACGGTTCTGGGGCGTGGTGTGACCCGCAACGAGGGCTTAGTTTTGCCTACACCCATAATTTTGCCATTGGTTCAATCACCGGTGATTATCGTCTTTGGGGGCTGACCCAAGAAACATTACGTTGCGCCGACGGTTTACTTAAGGGAAGTAAAGGCTGGTTCTAAATATTAAGATCAAAGCGATTGAAATTTTATAGTAGATCAGATGGCTGAGTCTTATTTTGCAAAAGAATTAAAAATAAGGACTTTAAACAGCGGTATATAGATTTATCAATATTTTCTTAGGCAAATAACTCCATTTTTAGGATGGTTTCGACATGATGTTTAAATGAGTGTTGGTCTAGACCTTTTAAGCCAAGTTGATAGATTCCTTCTAAACCACAAACAAAAGCAATCAGCCGCCAAGCAATGTCTTGGCTGCTGCTGGCTGTAGCAATTTTAAATTCTTGTTGGCTGACGCCATGTTCAATCGCAGTAACCAAAGCAACATGCCATTGTTCCATCGTAATATTATAAGCTTTTTTAATTTCAGGATCTTGGTCGATTAAAATCTCAGCTTCATTCCAGAGTCGTAAATAGGGTTGCGTTAGTTCAATATTTTCAAAGCCTAGCAAGAGAGATAAACGCTCAAAACTACTGTCGGTTTTAATTTGATCTTCTACTTCATTGAGTTGATCCATCAATTCAATAAAAACTTCGGCCTTTAAATGCGAACTTGATTCAAAGTGATGATGTACTTGTCCTGTTGAAACTTGTGCTTCTGCGGCAATACGGCGCACAGTTAATCCATTCAATCCATCTTGTAATGCAACACGCTTTGCTGCATCCAAAATCATAGTACGACGCTGTTCTCGGTTTAAATAGTTCATCACTTTTAATACAACAAAATTTACAAAACAAATATTAAACAAAGTTGGACGTTTGTTCAAGTGTGGTTATAATAACTCAACTTGAACAAGTGTCCAACTTTAATTAGGTGTGTTATGTACCGCAATTGGGTGATTTTGGCAATCATCGTTTTAATTTATTTACCAGTTTCAATTGATGCAACGGTTTTGCATGTTGCCATCCCAACATTGAGTGCTGCCTTATCACTATCCAGTAATGAAATGCTCTGGGTGATAGATATCTATTCACTGATCATGGCAGGTTTGATTTTACCCATGGGGGCATTGGGGGATCGTATTGGTTTTAAACGGCTGATGCTGATTGGTGCTGGTATTTTTGGTGTGGCTTCTCTCATGGCTGCTTTTGCGAGTTCAGCCTATATGTTGATTGCTGCCCGAGCATTTCTTGGTGTAGGCGCTGCCATGATTTTACCTGCAACCTTGGCAGGTGTTCGCAATACCTTTTTAGATGAAAAACAACGTAATTATGCTTTAGGTATTTGGGGAACTGTCGGTGGTGGTGGAGCCGCTTTTGGTCCACTTTTGGGTGGTTTTATTCTGGAACATTTTTCATGGGGAACCGTGTTTCTGATTAATGTGCCAATTATTATTTTGGTCTTGGTATTGACCACATGGCTGGTGCCAAAGCAAGCAGTACAAACCAAACAACCTTTAAATCTATTACAAGCGCTCATTTTGGTCACTGCAATCTTAATGCTGATTTATTCGATTAAGACCTCTATCTATGCGTTTAGCCTAGGGATGATTTTGATTTTTGTGCTTGGATTGGGGTTGTTAGTGGGATTTATCCGCCATCAATTGAAAACAACCCAACCGATGATCGATTTTAGTCTGTTTAAGAATCCTGTGATCTCAACCAGTATTGTGATGGCAATGGTGGCAATGATTGCATTAGTTGGTTTTGAGCTACTGCTTTCACAAGAATTACAGTTTGTGTATGGATATAGCCCATTGGAAGCAGGTTTGTTTATTTTACCCTTTATGATTGCAATTAGTATTGGTGGACCCTTTACCAGTATTTTAATGAATCACTATGGTTTAAGACCTGTAGCAACTGTTGGGATGCTGATGTGTGCCTTATGTTTCTTTGGTTTGGCCATGACCAATTTTGACATCGATTATATTCAAGCTTGGGTGTGGATGGTGCTGATGGGGATCAGTGTTGAAATCGCGTTATTATCTTCCACAGCAGCTATTATGTCTGCTGTACCTCCACAAAAAGCAACGGCTGCTGGTGCAATCGAAGGCATGGCCTATGAGTTAGGTGCAGGTCTTGGGATTGCGATTTTTGGACTATTGCTATCTATATTTTATGCACATTCGATTATCTTACCTGATCATTTACCGCTGAATATCGCAGCTCAAGCAAGTTCTTCTATTGGTGAGGCATTATTGCTGAGCAAACAATTAGAACCTGCATTGATGCAACAGGTAAAACAAGCTGCTTTTGAAGCGTTTATTCATTCGCATAGTAAAGTCTTGGGTATTTCGGGTCTGATGTTCCTAGTTTTATCTGTCTTTGTTTGGCGTGCTTTACCTGCAAACAAACAGCGAGCAGTCTAAAATATTGCGCATAATTTAAATTATGCGCTTATTTTTTACATTTAGATTTTACAGTGTGAAAAAATGAGTTTGATGTACCGATTGAAAAACTTTAGCAAGCTCAAATTGTGATTTAATCAACACTGCCGTGGCAGTGTTTTTTTAGTAAATTTGCTAGTGTATATTTTTAAATCTATTTAAGAGATAGATAAACTTTGTGTTGTAGAGTATGGTGTCGAATTCGAAGAAATTGATCGAATTATCTCTAATAAAAAATAACTCTACAGTTCTTCATTCACTAATCAGCAAAAAAACAGTATCCTTAGACCTGTAACTAGGAGCTTCCATGTATCAGGTACTTGCACGTAAATATCGCCCACGTAACTTTAATGAATTGGTCGGACAGAATCACGTTTCACGTGCACTGACCAGTGCTTTAGATCGTGGACGTTTACACCATGCCTATTTATTTACTGGAACACGTGGGGTGGGGAAAACCACGATTGCTCGAATTTTAGCGAAATGTTTAAATTGTGAAACAGGGGTAACCTCTACACCTTGTGAAGTTTGTGCAACCTGTAAGGCGGTAAATGAAGGGCGCTTTATTGACCTTATTGAAATCGATGCTGCATCACGGACTAAAGTCGAAGACACACGTGAGTTGTTGGATAATGTACCTTATGCACCGACTCAAGGTCGATTTAAGGTATATTTGATCGATGAGGTGCATATGCTTTCGACGCATTCATTTAATGCGTTATTGAAAACATTGGAAGAACCGCCTGAACATGTAAAATTTTTATTTGCCACAACAGATCCACAAAAATTACCAATTACGGTGATTTCACGTTGCTTGCAATTTACATTACGTCCATTGGCTGTAGATGAAATTACCCATCACCTTACAGATATTTTAAATAAAGAAGAAATTTCATCAGAGCAAGATGCGATTTGGCAAATTGCTGAATCTGCCCAAGGTTCATTACGTGATGCATTGTCTTTAACTGACCAAGCAATTGCCTATGGTCAAGGTGCAATTCATCATCAAGATGTCAAAGAAATGCTGGGTTTGATTGATAGAACCATCATTTATGATTTGATCTTGGCAATTCATCAAAACCAAAATGCACGTGTCAGCCAATTATTACTACAATTTAGGCAACAGGCTTTAGATGTTTCATTGGTTTTAGATCAGTTTATTTCGACTTTGCATGAGTTGGCAATGTTGCAATATTTGCCTGATTTAAGTCTAAAATACAGTGCTGAAATTAATCAAAAAATTATGCAGTTATCAAAAATTGTCTCTGCACAAGATTTACAGCTTTATTACCAAATTGCCAGTAAAGGTAGAGCGGAGCTACAACTTGCAGTAACACAAGAGCAAGGCTTTGAAATGACAGTATTGCGTTTACTGGCATTTAGACCGATGCAAATCAATGAAATTGTAGTCTCTCAAGCTCAACAACCACAAAACAATCAGAATATCGATCAAGTTGTTATTTCACAGCAACCGCATCAAGCATCTGTTCAAACGGGGCTTGTGCAACAAGCACACATTCAGCAAGAACAAATTCAACAAGAGCCAGCTCATCAACAGCAGGCTCAGCAAGTGCCTGTTGAAAAAAACAGTGAACAACAAAATGCTACTTTGAATGTGAGTTCACAACCAGAAACTGACGCGCCATTAGCGGAGATACAGCAAGCGCAGGTTGAGGTCAATTCGCAGCGTGTAGTGAGTGATTTAGATCCAGCTTTTGACCAAGTTGAAGATCAGCAAACTCAACAGCAAAGTGTTGACCATGAACCGAGCAGTGATGACTATTTAGATGACTTTACTGAGGAAGTACAACAAAGCGCTGTGGTTGAAGCAACGGCTCATAATTATCAAGATATTGAAGCACAGCAGCCAACTGTTCAAGAGAAAATTGACGTAGAAAATGCAGAACCAAGTTTAACCTTGTTTGGTGCTGAGTTGAGTCAACCGAAAAATACCACGTCTCCGTCTAGTCCAAATCAAGATGTATTCTTTTTAGCACCTGAAAATCAGGATCAAAATGTTGAAATTGATTTGGTTGAGCCTATTCATTCTCAAACAGATACTCCAGCTCAAGTTTCTAATATTATCCCTGAAATAGAACGTGGATCTTGTTCTGAGGAACAAACGCCACAACAAATACTTGCCTTAAAATTACAGGTCTTAGAAGGTGAGTGGACGGTTGATAAATGGGAGTATTGGTTTAGAAACAGCTCACTTTCTCCAGCTGTTCAAGAACTTGCACAGCATGGGTTAATGACTGGGGATGTGAATGGTCAATCTATTTTTCAAATTTCACAAAAATATGAAAAATTATTGAACCAAGCACAACATGATCTTGAGGCGAAATTAAAACAGCAGTGGCCGAGTACTTTGTTTACGGTGCAATATGGTGAAGTTGAATCGACCACACCTTATATGATGCAAAACGAGCGTAAGCTTCGAGCTTATGATCGTGCCAGTGAAATGCTTCAAAAAGAGCCTTTGGTCAAAAGCTTAATTGAAGCATTGGATGGAAAGTTGGAAAATATTCAGCTTAAAGCCTAATTTTAAAAAACATCTAGATTAAATAACGTTTTCAACAAGCTCAATTTCACTGGAATTGGGCTTGTTTTTATTCCACTGTATTTTGCCGAAATTTAGGCAATATTCACAATCCTTTTCTACCTGTGCCAAGGTAAATCATTTTAAAATCTCCTCAGGTTCTCAATTTATATAAGAATTTTAATTCAAATTATGATGATCAATCTGGCATTTATAGTCGTTGTTATGCTGAAAATCACTTGTTTTAAATATTTTTATGGTTATAATTGCGGCAACTTTAATTAGCGGAGACCCTAAGTGGCAAATTGTTCATCGAGGCGCTGTAGTTTATATACAGCCATTATTCGTATCTGAGCAAGAGAGCACTGCCTTTAGGAGAGCTGTCTTGCAATGAGACAGTTATAATCTGATTTTAAACTACATCCCCATTTTGACGTGAAACAGCTCAATTTTGACTTTAATCAGTTCAATTTTGGCTTGTTTTTGTGCGCACTTAGATTCATACCGCCTCAGCAATGAGGATTACGGATGGTAATCAATCAACTTTGTATGATAGAAACAGTACTGATTACGGGCTGCTTTTTATTACTTATTATTCATAAATCAGCATATGCCGATCCTGTATTAATCACAGATGATGCAAGTGTTGCTGATCTATATACTTGCCATTTTGAAAGTAATATAAACTTTTATAAACATCAGGAGGTTAATTCCAGTTTTTCTCCAGTATGTGGCATTGCCAAAAATTTGGAATTAAGTTTTCAACTGGATGATCATGTTCAAAATAAGAATCGTCATGATGTGATATCAGGTCAATTCAAACGTAATTTGAAAGCAGTGGAGTCAAATAGTTGGGGCGCTGCCGCATCCTTAACAATAAGCCGAAATATGTATGGTGATGACCACTCTAGTTGGAAAGTGAATCTCCCCATAACTTATTTATTACTGGATGATCGGTTATTTTTAAATGGAAATATCTCCTATGAACATCAGGGCAATACTCAGTATGTTTTAGCTGCAATTTCAAGTAATTATTGGATCAATGCTAAAACTTCGCTCAGTGCAGAAATCTTTAATCAAGATCATCAGTCTGTATTTTTTCAAACCGCATTTGGTTATGAGTTGATTCAAGATTTTGTCAGGGTCCAAGTGGCTTATGCAGATCGATTTGACCACCATCATGATCGCTGGTTTGGGCTGGGAGCTGAGTTTCTCACCAATTTTAAGCTCATAAAAAAATCATCTAATTCAATTCCTGTTCAATAGGAAGAAGTCTTTATTGCCAAAAAAGGAGAACATTATGCTTCATAATCTATGGCAACGTTTATTTTCTAATTTCATCAAAAAATATCATATTCAACACTTATTTGAACGTCATCGTTCATTTAAAGAATTACATCAAGCCAGTTATGCCAGTGAAATTAGTAAAAAGCTTTCACAAAGTTTGATCAATGCTTCCTATGTAGCTTCAGAGCAATTGCTTAATCATTTAAATACAACAGAGCAAGGCTTGTCAGCAAAGCAGGTTGAACAACGACAAGAACAATTTGGATTAAATGAGCTTGCGCATGAAAAACCACTGCCGTGGTGGAAGCATCTTTGGTATGCCTATCGTAATCCATTTAATATTTTACTTACCATTTTGGCTTTGGTGGCTTTCTTTACCGACGATATAGAAGGCACAATCATTATTACAACCATGGTTGTACTTTCTACGGTACTGCGCTATTGGCAAGAATTTAAGTCAAATAAAGCAGCTGCTGCATTAAAAGCAATGGTAAGTAATACGGCTACTGTGATTCGCCAAGTAGATTGGGATGATCCAGACCTTGAAACCATGCAATATGACCTAGATCAAGGATCTCAACAGGTTGAACTTGCGATCCAAGATTTGGTTCCTGGTGACATCATTTTACTATCTGCTGGAGATATGATCCCTGCGGATTGTCGAATTATCTTTGCAAAAGATCTGTTTGTTTCACAAGCGTCGATGACAGGTGAATCTATTCCTGTAGAAAAGTTTGCTGATCAAAAAGATCACACCCTGCAAAATGCATTGGAACTGGAAAATATTGTTTTTATGGGAACCAATATTGTGTCTGGTTCTGCAAAAGCGGTGGTGGTGAATACTGGGACACAAACCTATTTTGGAGCATTGGCACACCGAGTATCTCATGCAGATCGTGCAACGACTTCATTTCAAATGGGGGTAAATAAAGTCAGTTGGTTATTGATTCGATTTATGTTGATCATGGCACCAGTTGTATTATTTATCAATGGCTTTACCAAAGGCGATTGGAGTGAAGCATTGCTGTTTGCTTTATCTGTTGCTGTGGGTTTAACACCTGAAATGTTACCGATGATCGTGACCTCAACATTGGCCAAAGGTGCAGTATTTTTATCTCGTAAAAAAGTTATCGTTAAACGTTTAGATGCGATTCAAAATTTTGGCGCAATGGATGTTTTATGCACTGATAAAACAGGTACCTTGACTGAGGATAAAATTTGTTTATCACAACATGTCGATGTAAATGGTAAGACATCACAACGTGTACTGGTACAGGCTTACTTAAATAGCTATTACCAAAGAGGGCTGAAAAATTTACTGGATGCTGCAATTTTGGACCATGCTGCACAAGACTTACAGAATCTAAATTTTAAATTTAAAAAACTTGATGAAGTACCGTTTGATTTTGTGCGTCGACGTATGTCAGTAGTAGTCAGAACCTTACAGGGTAACGCACGTATTATCACTAAAGGTGCGGCAGAGGAAATGCTGAAAGTCTGTTCGCATGTAGAGATAAATGACAAGATTGAGTTATTAACGCCAGCCCATCTTGAGGCGATTCAAGAAAAAATACGCCAATTTAATCTTGAAGGTTTACGTGTTATTGCCATCGCATATCGAGATTTTAGTGGTAGATCAGATGACTTTTCTGTCGCAGATGAAAGTAATTTGATTTTAACTGGATATCTAACTTTCTTGGATCCACCTAAAAAATCTGCTGCACCTGCTTTAGCTCAATTGGCAGCGCATGGCGTCAATGTCAAAGTGCTTACCGGTGATAATGAGTTTGTTACTCAAAAGGTCTGCAAAGAACTTGGTTTGGACTGTGAACATGTTCTTTTAGGTGGGCATGTTGAGAATATGACTGATGAAGAACTAAAATTTGCCGTTGAATATACACAGGTATTTGCCAAGTTAAGCCCAGTTCACAAAGAACGTATTGTGATGCAGTTGAAAGAGAATGGACATGTGGTTGGATTCCTAGGCGATGGAATCAATGATGCGGCTGCGATACGCAGTGCTGATATTGGAATTTCGGTTGATACCGCAGTGGATATTGCCAAAGAATCAGCAGATTTAATTTTACTTGAAAAAAGTTTAATGGTGCTTGAAGAAGGCGTGCTAGAGGGACGACGTACATTTGCCAATATGCTGAAATATATCAAAATGACGGCAAGTTCAAATTTTGGTAATGTTTTTTCGGTATTAGTAGCTAGTGCTTTTATTCCGTTTTTACCGATGCTACCGATTCATTTGCTGGTACAGAACTTACTTTATGATGTATCACAAATCGCCATTCCATTTGACAATGTTGATGATGAGTTGATTGAAAAACCGCAAAGCTGGAAACCAAATGAAATTGGACGTTTTATGATTTTCTTTGGGCCACTCAGTTCGATCTTTGACATTTTGACCTTTGCTCTGATGTGGTTTGTATTTCATGCAAATTCACCAGAACAGCAAACCTTGTTTCAGTCAGGTTGGTTTGTCGTCGGATTATTAACACAAACGATTATTGTGCATATGATTCGTACAGAAAAAATACCATTTATTCAAAGTCGTGCGGCAATGCCTTTGATGGTCATGACCTTGGTCATTGTGGCTGCTGGTATTTTCTTACCAATGGGGCCTTTTGCTGAGTACTTAAAATTACAAGCTTTACCATTAACTTATTTCTTATTTTTACCTTTCATCTTGCTTGGCTACATGCTGGTTGTGCAACTGATGAAAAAAATTTACATCCGTCGTTACGGGTGGTAATGGAGAACTCCAATGCAACTCCAATTCATGCAACATCTAGAATTAGCGAATATGCTAGATACCTTGATTAGTTTACTTGGCGCTTTTATTTTAGGGGGATTGATCGGGTTTGAGCGACAGTATAGACAGCGTACAGCAGGTTTAAGAACCAATGTATTAGTCGCACTTGGCGCTGCTATATTTGTTGATATTGCCAATAACTTAACAGGTGCTGATGGTTCAGTACGGGTGATTGCTTATGTGGTTTCTGGCATTGGATTTCTTGGCGCAGGGGTAATCATGCGCCAAGAAGGGAATATTCAAGGGCTCAATACTGCTGCAACCTTGTGGTGTTCTGCAGCTGTCGGTGCTGCGGCAGGTTGTGACCGTTTGGTGGAAGCAATATTAGCGACGATATTTATTTTGGCAGCCAATACTTTATTACGTCCTATTGGGCATATTATCGACCGTAAACCTTTAAATGTTGATTCGGAAATGCAACATGAAATTTATGTGGTTTGTCAAAAAGAGCACAGTAAATATGTCATGGATGAGCTGAATAAAGCTTTAAAGCGTTATCATTTTCCTGCTAAAGATTTTGATGTAGAACCGTTTGGTGAGCAAGATGTAGAGATTAAGGCGATTTTGATTGCGAACTCCGTTGAGGAAAAAGAAATTCAGCCGATTATTGAAATGTTAAATCAAATGCCTGAAGTGAGTCAGGCTTTTTGGGATCAAAATACCTTGGCTTAAAATGATGTTTATTTTTAGGGTGTCGGAGCTAAATAGTCTTAAGTGTCAATTTTTTAGGCTTAAACTATATAACGTGAGTTCGACTTAACTATATCTTTAACTTATTGAAAAGCAATGATCTTGACGGAGTCTTGCTGAACTGCCATTCAATTTCAGGATCAGCCTGCGGCTCGCCATACTTTTGTTTCGGCAAAAGTAGGCAAAACCATTGTCATCCGCAAAACTCGTCAACGACCAGAAACGCATTCAATGAATCGCAGAAACAATACTTTATGAATGAAGTCCTGCCTCAGACAGTTGCGGATGACGTTTCCGTGTATCATATTTCATCAAAAACTTATATCGAACTCAGTTTGTATAGTCTTGCAAAGCATCTCGCATTTTTTGTGGAATCGGGGTGCTTTTCTTTGTCTCACGCTCAACAAATACATGCACAAATTGACCTTGTGCTGAAGCTTCAGTTTTACCCTGTTTGAAAATAGCCAGATCATAGCTCAGTGATGAATTACCAATTTTTGCAATGGCGACCCCAACCTCAATAATTTCTGGATAGGTGAGTTCTTCGAGAAAATGACATGAAGAATTTACCACCAAGCCAATGATGGGTGAATGGTGTATATCAAAGTCTGTTTTTTGGATCAGGAGCGCATTTGCCGCAGTGTCAAAATAACTATAATAAGTCACATTATTCACATGACCATAAATATCGTTGTCTGCCCAACGTGTTTGGATAGGGAAGATAAAGGAATATTGGGTACGTAATTTTATTTCTGGTTTCATTTGGATTATTCATTCAAATAGATAAAAAATTAACAGCGCTTTTTCGTGATCAATCACCAAGTCAATGCTTTTCAAGATTTTATAAACAAGTAACTTTATAGATGAATTTTGCACTTGTTTACAAGTGTTTTAGTTAAACATTTATAATCAAGTGTATGCAATAAAAAAGCTCATTAAGTCTAACCTAATGAGCTTTTGCAATTTAGAACTGATTCAGTCTAAATTGATTAGAAACGATAACCAAGACCTAAATAAGTCACGATTGGTTTAATCTCAATGCTGCTTTGGCCTGAAATTAAAGTAGTTTGTCCAGCTGGCGTTGTACCATTAACATTTAATTTTGCTTTTGTTGTTAAATGCGCATATGAAACAGAAGCAGTTGCATACCAATTTTTGTTGATATTGAAATCTGCGCCAAGGATTGCAACAGGAGCAAACGCGTCATCAACTTTAACTTTACCTAGTTCTGGATTGTATCGACCAAGTAAAGGATTGGCTTTTAATGCATCATTGATTGCTGAATCAGTCTCAACATTTGAGAAATGAGCATACATCAAGCCTGCACCTACATAAGGACGGATCTTGTTGTTGATTGAACCAAAGTGATAACGACCAGAAAGCGTTGGTGTATAAGCATCTGTTGTTGCAGCTTTATCAAATTTATTTAGATCAACGACAGTAACACCATGAACTTTAATGCTACCTTTACCAGCAAGCTCCATTTCAGGAGGAGCGCCTAAAGTTAATTCAAGCGAAACATTGTCATTGACAAAATAATCAAGCATTAAGCCTGCGGTATCCGCATTTTGTACTTCAAAGCCTGCATCTGGGTTATTGGCTTGTATATTCGCCAATGGACCTAAATAAGGACTATTACCAGTTTTACCATTTACGCCTTGTCCTTTACTTTGAGGCATAACATGTAACCAACCAGCAGAAACACCAAAAGTTTTACCATCTGAAGTTGCTGCGTGAGAAACGTTGCTTAATCCAAATGCTGCTAATGGCAGAATTGCTAATGTAAGTTTTTTCATAGAATCATTTTCCAATACTAGTTGTCTTAATTTTCCGATTAAGATCTGTCGCGATTTTAGAGTAATTATTTTAAAAATTAAATAAAAATTAAATAAAAACTAATTACTAGCTAGTCATAAAATAAACGTTTAATGGGTTAATGGTTTGATAATTAATCATTTTTAAATAAAATCTTTAAAAAAACTTTAAGTTCGATTGATTAAAAAATATAACAAAACGAGGCAATAAGATGGTTTTTTCATATTTTGAGAATAATCAAGTTTAATTTTAATGCTGTATTTTTACAAGATTATAAATTTTGTTCAAAATTTAGGTCGATTTGATCTGATGCAGGCCGCATATTTCAAACACAAATTATAGGTCATATGATAGATATTTTGATACTTTTAAATAAAACACTCAGCGAGTATGTCTCAATTGTACTCCATGTTTATTCAAGATTATTCATAAATTAAAAAATGATCATGTGGTGTGAGTCATATTGGTATTGAAAGTGCCTTCTCCTACTGGACATAGGTATCTACACAATTAAATCTATTTAAGTTAAATTGGAGAGCATGCTCTCCAATTTAACATTCCACACTTAGATAACCGATTAGTTAAACGCTACGGACGTCTTGTAAAACTTAATATGAATCCACTTGCTTCATTAGCTCCAGCGCTTAAAGATATTGCTTCTACCCAAAAGACTAGCTTTGCTACAACCCAAGCAGTTTGGCGTTTCTTAAATAACGAAAACGTTTCATTTCAACAACTCAATCAGCCTCTTCAAAAACTTGCGTTTGAACAAATCGCTCTATCGAATCACCACTATGCCTTAGTTGCTCATGATTGGTCTCAACTACAATATTTCAAACATAACAACAAGTTAAATAGATTCAAAAGAACACATGCAAGTGACAAAGGCTATGAATTACAAAGCAGTTTATTAATTGATGCTGAAACGGGTTTACCCATTGCACCATTAGATCAAACTTTATGTGATGCTACTGGACGTTATTCAACATTTACTGATGGGCATAAAATAAAAGAAACCCACTTAAATGCACTATGTGAACAAATCGAACATATTGAGTCTTTACCAATAGAAAAGAAACTCGTACATATTATTGATCGTGAAGGAGATTCAATTGCTCATCTTAGATTATTGAATCAACAAGAACATTTATTTCTTATTCGAGGTAAAGAAGGAAATCGTGTTGAATATCAAGGAGAAGATGTTAAGTTAAGGGAAGTGTCAGACCAAATACCAACTACACAAACCCATACAATTCAATATAAAGGGAATTGCGAACAACTCTATGTTGGTGAAACTCAAATCAGTATTACACGTAATGCAAGACCAATGCAGAAAGACGAAACGGGAAAAAGAGTTCCACCACAAAAGGGAAAGTCATTAACCGTTCGACTGATTGTAGTTGAAGTTAAAAATAAGCAAGGAAAATCACTTTCTCGTTGGAGCTTATTAAGTAATGTATCATCAGAAATTCCAAGTATAGAATTGGCAACTTGGTATTACTGGCGTTGGAAAATAGAAAACTATTTTAAGTTGTTAAAACAGGCGGGCCATGACATTGAGTCATGGCTACAAACAACTCCGCAAGCGATATTAAGACGACTCTTAATTGCAAGTATGGCATGTGTGTTAACTTGGCGAATACAGCGAGAAAATGATGAGAAAAATTCAAGAGTTAGAGTCTTTCTAACACGTCTATCAGGAAGACAACAAAAAAGAGGAACAAGGGAAAGTGCTCCTGCAATTTTGGCTGGTCTGTCAATATTACTGAATACACTACAATTATTATCTGAACATTCGGTTGATGACCTTAAGCTGATTGCTGAAATTGCATTAGAGTCTCTACAAAAAGATGTGTAGATACCAATGCCTACTGGAGGAAGGCTAGGATGAGGGCGCTTTTATATTGATTTATGCTTTTAAAAAGGACCTATGAAAGAAGTCTATTTAAAAGTGCATTCAATAAATCAATGCATGATCAATGTTGATAAATTTTAATAAATCGCCTGATAAATTTTTAATGCATCTGCGTGGAGTAGAGGCCTTGGATTATTTTGTAAAAGACGGGTTTGTAGCATTGCATCGGATGCCAATCTATCGAGTTGCTGCTCGTGTACATTTAAATCGCGCAATTTCAAAGTCAAACCACTGTGATCTAAGTGTCTCTGCATATGATCAATAAATAAGTCACATAAGCCTTCTGTACTGCCTTTACTATAAGGATCAAGCCATTGCATTAACTCTGCATAAAGTGCTTTTGCATCAGGCGCATTGAATTTTAACACCTCCAATAAAACTAAAGCATTAGTATGTCCATGTGATAAATGAAAATGACCACCTAAGGGGTATGCTAAAGCGTGTACAGCACCTACAGGAGCGTTGGCAAAAGCCTGCCCTGCAAGCATAGAGCCAACCAGCATATTTTGACGAGCTGCTAAATTTGTACCATCCGCCAAGACCAATTTTAAATTTTTATTTAAAAGTTTAAGGGCTTGTTTAGCAAGCATGTCTGCATAAAAATTCTTTTTAATTTTAGAGGTATAGGCTTCAATGGCATGCACCATCGCATCTATGCCTGTTGCTGCTGTGATATGTGCAGGTAGGCCTGAGGTAAATGTTGCGTCTAGAATTGCCACATCGGCATATAAAATGGGGGAAACGATACCTGTTTTGGTGGTTTCACCTGTAGTGACAATTGAAATGGGGGTGACTTCAGAGCCTGTGCCCGCTGTGGTTGGAATAAGAATTAAAGGAAGGCGAGGGCCTTTGACATTATTGACCCCATAGATTTCCTGAATACTTTGTGATTGCTTTGGATTTGCCAATATCGCGATGAGTTTGGCAACATCCATAGAGCTACCACCACCAAAGCCAATCACCACATCTACTTGATTGTCTTTGGCGAATTGAACTGCCGATAAAACAATCTGCTCTGCTGGGTCTGCCTGTACATCGGCATAAATTTCATAGTCTAAATTGCATTGCGCTAAAATTTTTAATAGCGGCAAATGCAGTGCATGTTGAATCATGCCTGCATCTGTCACGATTAATGCTTTGTGGTATTGATTGCCTAATACTGTGCTGAGTTCTTGGATTGATCCTAAACCTGAAATAATATTGGCTACAGTTTGGAATTGAAAATGACTCATATGTATTATCCTTAATCTATCATCACAAATTAAACATTATTGTTTTAAGGTTCTATAGGATTCGCCTGCTAAATAACTTAACATAAGACTTTATAAAAGAAATGATCATTTGAGGTTGTTATGTCATCCAAAATGCCATACAAAGTTTTATGTGTGTGCTTAGGAAATATTTGTCGTTCACCCACAGCAGAGGTGGTTTTACGACACTATTGTGATGAAAAACGATTAAATGTAGTTGTGGATTCCGCTGGAACGAGCAATTATCATCCAAATAAATCACCCGATAGTCGCAGTCAAAAACATGCAATAAAAAGAGGCTATGATCTTTCTGGATTACGTGCTAGACAATTAAAAATACAAGACTTTTTAGAGTTTGATTTGATTCTTGCCATGGATCATCAGAATTTTGCGGATATACAGCAAGTGTATAACCAAGCCAGCAGCCAATTTGGTCTTGCTCAAATCAAAGCTAAAATTGCTTTAATGAATGAGCACGATCGCGTTTATCCACAACAGGCGCTTCCAGATCCTTATTATGGTGAAGCTGATGGATTTGAACGTGTACTTGATCAGTGTGAATCAAGCAGTTTGGCTTGGGTACATGTGTTTCAACAACAGTTTTAATGCAAGTGATTGAAATATTTTTAGGAAATAAATTTAAGTTATGAATATTGAATCACAGGTTCAGCTCAAACCCTTTAATACATTGAGTTTGAACTCGATTGCATCACATTATGTCAAAATACAATCTATCGTAGATCTTGAGCAAGCGTTGCAGTTTTCTAAAGCACACGATTTAAACGTTTTACTGCTTTCAGGGGGCAGCAATATGATGCTGCCTGAGCATATTCATGCGCTTGTAGTTGCTATAGATATACAAGGTATTGAATTTTTAAGTGAAGATGCCGAAAGTAAAACAATCAAAGTGGGTGCAGGGCAAGTTTGGCATGACTTTGTATTGTGGACGACAACGCAACAGCTTTACGGTTTACAGAACTTGGCTTTGATTCCGGGCTTAGTCGGCGCATCGCCTGTGCAAAATATTGGCGCGTATGGTGTTGAAGTCGGTGAATTTATTCAATCTGTAGAAGTCTACGATCGTCAATCAGCACAGACACTTTCAATTCAAGCACAAGATTGCCATTTTTCTTATCGACACAGTATTTTTAAAGATGACCCAGATCGTTATGTGATTACCCATGTGATTTTTAAATTACTTAAACATGCTGATTTAAAAGTAAATTATGGGGATTTAAAAGATGCAATGATGGATGATATGAGTGCTGAAAACTTACAAAAGCAAGTGATTCATATTCGTCAAAGTAAACTCCCAGACCCAAAAGAATATCCAAACGTGGGAAGTTTCTTTAAAAATCCGATTATTAAGCAACAAGAGTTTTCACAATTAATTGCAAAATTCCCTAATATTCCACATTATCCTCAAGCAGGGAATCACGTTAAAATTGCAGCGGGTTGGTTGATTGATCAATCAGGTTGGAAAGGTAAACAGCTTAATCAGGTGGGAATGTTTCATAAACAAGCTTTGGTATTGGTGAATTATGCCGATGCAACATTGACAGATGTACGCGCAACATATCAGGCAGTACAAAAAGATGTTTTTGAGAAGTTTGGTGTGCACTTAGAGCCTGAACCTGTGCTTTATAATGAACTAGGGTTAATCGAAAACCATTAAATTGAGTAAATATATGGTCAAACCGCATTGGATGGTCAGATTTCTACGAATAATTGCCATATTATTTGTATTATTCGGCTGTTTGGTCGTTTTTTGGTATACGCCATTTTATTCGACAATGATGGTTAAAATCCTGAATAGCATTGTTCCAGTTGAAGTGAATCAGGTGGCAGCAAAGAGCCAACAAAATGCTGCACTTTCGGAGGCTGAAAACTTAGAACCTGGTTCTGACTTATGGATTGCTCGACAAGCCTATCTTAAGTTGATGGATGAAGCGATTAAGAGTAAAAATGCTCAGGATTTAATTCTACTCCAGTTACGATATAAAGCCTTGCAAGAAAAAATTGCTGAAGATCAAAAAAATGATGATGAAGAACAAAACAAACCGGTAATTCCATTGGTGTCTGAACATGCTGCATCAGAGGTTGTTGAGAATCAATCGAACGATGTGGTTAAAAACTTATTGGATTTAAATAGTGAAGACAATAAGGCTTTAATGGATGAATATTTAACATTCTTAAAAAAACATAAAATTGATGAAAAATTACTTCAAGAAAATTCACACACATTGGCAAATGAATTGTCCAGTTCACAAGTACAAGAAGATCTTGAAAGTTTGCCTACCAAAACCAGTGAACAACCGAAGCCAATCAGTCAACCTTATGCAATTGTAGTCTTGGGCGGTGGTTTAACTTTAGATAAAAATCAAAAAGACATTATTGTGAATGACTATACCAAACTAAGACTTGAAACAACCTTAGCCTTAGAAGAGAAAGTTAAACTTCCTATTGTGCTGAGTGGTGTAGAAGCACCCTATATGCAAAAATGGTTATCTGAGCGCGGTGTACAAGCAAAACTATTAGAAAATAGAAGCATGAACACCTGTGAAAATACACGCTTCAGCTCATTGCTTTTACAGAAGAAAGGTGGTGCACCTACAGTCTTATTAATTACCGATCGTTACCATATGCCAAGAACGCGTCGTTTATTTGCATTAAATGGGATCGAAACAATTCCTGTCAATGCACCCATGCCAACTCAATTAACAGCATGGCAGCCTAGCAAACAAAATTATGATCATAGTCGTAGAGCCAATTATGAAACTTTAGCAACAATCCGAGATATGTTGTTTGGTTCGAGTGGCTGTAGAGAGGTGCCTTAATGGCAGATATTCCATTTTTAAATCCAACAATTCTAAAGCAACTTGACTTACCTATACCAAGTCGAGATACAACACCACAACTATTAGAAGCCTTAAACTTAAATCGTGAATATATTCCAAATAAAGAAATAAAATCTTATCAACGTCTTTATGGTTTTGATCAACTGGACTGTGTGCAATGGCAAGGTTTTATTGATATGCCGTTGTTTAAACTCCATGTGCAAGTATTTAAACCCAATATAGATAAAATAAAAGGCACTGTGTGTTTGTTGCATGGCTATTTAGAACATAGTGGTATTTACCAACCGATTGTGAAAGAAATCCTTGAACAAGGGTTTAGTGTGATTACTTATGATTTGCCTGGGCATGGACTGAGTAATGGTTCGCCTGCAAATATTCAAAATTTTGACCATTACCAACAAGTGTTACATGCAGTCTATCAATATGTAAAAAATGCAGAGCAGCTTCCTAAGCCGTGGTTGGGAGTAGGGCAAAGTACAGGTGGTGCAATTTGGATGCATCATTTACTTGAGTATGCACAAAAACGTGAAAATCCAATTGTGGATCGGGTGTTACTGCTTTCACCATTGGTCCGACCTGCAAAAACAGCGTGGTGGCATAATTCTATTGGTCTAGGAATTATTCGCAGAATTAAAAGAGAAGTCCCTCGTCACTTTAAAAGAAATAATCACAATCCTGAGTTTTTAAGATTTGTACGCCTTAAAGACCCGTTACAACCTCGAATGATGGGAATGGATTGGATTTTGGCAATGTCAAAGTGGATGCTGGAAATGGAAGCCTATCCAAAGTGCCGCATTCCGGTTTGGTTGGCACAAGGTGCACAAGACCAAACTGTAGACTGGAAATATAATATTGATTTTGTACGTCGACAATTTAGATTACAGACCTTATTGATTCTTGAAGAAGGCTCGCATCAATTGATTAATGAACGTGCTGATATACGTGCAGCATTAACAGGATTAATTCCTGCGTTTCTTCATGCACAATCTTCTGGTGATTATTTTGAATAGATATAGGTTGCTTTTAAGCTGAATTTCTCAAAAATGCCTAAAAAATAGGTGAATTATGCGGTTTTTTGAATATTTAGATTAAAAAATAATCACACGATGCATTTTGTTGAAAATAGGGCTTGTGCTGGTTTAAAATCTGTATAGAATACGCAGCATCCCGACGCGATACAGCAAACGAACTTAGCTTAGAGTGTTAAGTTGTTAAATGTTTATTGCGTCTTATTTATCACTGACGAAGTGATAAATTAATCATTAAGAGAATATGAAGAACAACTTGTGTGGATTTTTACTGATTGATTGATCGAAATATTATCATTGATTGATTGGTTTAAATTACTCGAAGTTTATTTGAGAGAATTTGTCAGTACATTGATGAGCCAGAATTGTGACCTTAAGTCACTAATGATTTTTAACTGAAGAGTTTGATCATGGCTCAGATTGAACGCTGGCGGCAGGCTTAACACATGCAAGTCGAGCGGGGGAGATTGCTTCGGTGATTGACCTAGCGGCGGACGGGTGAGTAATACTTAGGAATCTGCCTATTAATGGGGGACAACATCTCGAAAGGGATGCTAATACCGCATACGCCCTACGGGGGAAAGCAGGGGATCACTTGTGACCTTGCGTTAATAGATGAGCCTAAGTCGGATTAGCTAGTTGGTGGGGTAAAGGCCTACCAAGGCGACGATCTGTAGCGGGTCTGAGAGGATGATCCGCCACACTGGGACTGAGACACGGCCCAGACTCCTACGGGAGGCAGCAGTGGGGAATATTGGACAATGGGGGGAACCCTGATCCAGCCATGCCGCGTGTGTGAAGAAGGCCTTATGGTTGTAAAGCACTTTAAGCGAGGAGGAGGCTCCTGTAGTTAATACCTACAGTGAGTGGACGTTACTCGCAGAATAAGCACCGGCTAACTCTGTGCCAGCAGCCGCGGTAATACAGAGGGT
Organism: Acinetobacter sp. CE-15; assembly: GCF_051059255.1. Classification (NCBI taxonomy): domain Bacteria; kingdom Pseudomonadati; phylum Pseudomonadota; class Gammaproteobacteria; order Moraxellales; family Moraxellaceae; genus Acinetobacter; species Acinetobacter sp. CE-15. The sequence goes on from NZ_CP192737.1 coordinate 1,986,366, forward strand.
GCGAGCGTTAATCGGATTTACTGGGCGTAAAGCGTGCGTAGGCGGCTTTTTAAGTCGGATGTGAAATCCCCGAGCTTAACTTGGGAATTGCATTCGATACTGGGAAGCTAGAGTATGGGAGAGGATGGTAGAATTCCAGGTGTAGCGGTGAAATGCGTAGAGATCTGGAGGAATACCGATGGCGAAGGCAGCCATCTGGCCTAATACTGACGCTGAGGTACGAAAGCATGGGGAGCAAACAGGATTAGATACCCTGGTAGTCCATGCCGTAAACGATGTCTACTAGCCGTTGGGGCCTTTGAGGCTTTAGTGGCGCAGCTAACGCGATAAGTAGACCGCCTGGGGAGTACGGTCGCAAGACTAAAACTCAAATGAATTGACGGGGGCCCGCACAAGCGGTGGAGCATGTGGTTTAATTCGATGCAACGCGAAGAACCTTACCTGGTCTTGACATAGTAAGAACTTTCCAGAGATGGATTGGTGCCTTCGGGAACTTACATACAGGTGCTGCATGGCTGTCGTCAGCTCGTGTCGTGAGATGTTGGGTTAAGTCCCGCAACGAGCGCAACCCTTTTCCTTATTTGCCAGCACTTCGGGTGGGAACTTTAAGGATACTGCCAGTGACAAACTGGAGGAAGGCGGGGACGACGTCAAGTCATCATGGCCCTTACGACCAGGGCTACACACGTGCTACAATGGTCGGTACAAAGGGTTGCTACCTAGCGATAGGATGCTAATCTCAAAAAGCCGATCGTAGTCCGGATTGGAGTCTGCAACTCGACTCCATGAAGTCGGAATCGCTAGTAATCGCGGATCAGAATGCCGCGGTGAATACGTTCCCGGGCCTTGTACACACCGCCCGTCACACCATGGGAGTTTGTTGCACCAGAAGTAGGTAGTCTAACCGTAAGGAGGACGCTTACCACGGTGTGGCCGATGACTGGGGTGAAGTCGTAACAAGGTAGCCGTAGGGGAACCTGCGGCTGGATCACCTCCTTAACGAAAGATTGACGATTGGTAAGAATCCACAACAAGTTGTTCTTCATTGATGTATCTGAGGGTCTGTAGCTCAGTTGGTTAGAGCACACGCTTGATAAGCGTGGGGTCACAAGTTCAAGTCTTGTCAGACCCACCAAGTCTACTGAACACAGAAGAGCAGATATATTAAGATCTTAAGCTGGGGACTTAGCTTAGTTGGTAGAGCGCCTGCTTTGCACGCAGGAGGTCAACGGTTCGACTCCGTTAGTCTCCACCACTAATTAAAGACTAAGTGATTACAGAACTTAGTAAGCCGATAGCTTATTAAGTTCTGTGATTTATCACAGTTAACTACTTGCTGACGAGGCGGTAGTGAATCATTAACAGAATATATTTGAGTTGAAATAATTGTTTAAACTCGTTTTAGTTGATGTTAGCAAGTAATTGTTAATGTTGAATGAAATGAGCACTAGCGATAAAACTGAATCAAGCGTTTTGGTATATGAATTAAATTGAAGCTGTATGGTGATTAAATTCACAGGCAACAAATAGAAGTGATTAAGTTCACATTGTTGATCCTCCTTGTAGGGATTAACGACTGTTTGGGGTTGTATAGTCAAGTAATTAAGTGCATGTGGTGGATGCCTTGGCAGTCAGAGGCGATGAAAGACGTAATAGCCTGCGATAAGCTTCGGGGAGGCGGCAAATATCCTGTGATCCGGAGATTTCTGAATGGGGAAACCCACTTACCATAAGGTAGGTATCGCATGATGAATACATAGTCATGCGAGGCGAACGAGGGGAAGTGAAACATCTCAGTACCCTTAGGAAAAGAAATCAATTGAGATTCCCTCAGTAGCGGCGAGCGAACGGGGATCAGCCCATTAAGTTATATGTGTTTTAGCGGAAAGCTCTGGGAAGTGCTACCGTAGAGGGTGATAGTCCCGTACACGAAAGGGCACATATAATGATGACGAGTAGGGCGAGGCACGTGAAACCTTGTCTGAATATGGGGGGACCATCCTCCAAGGCTAAATACTCCTGACTGACCGATAGTGAACCAGTACCGTGAGGGAAAGGCGAAAAGAACCCCTGTGAGGGGAGTGAAATAGATCCTGAAACCGCATGCATACAAGCAGTGGGAGCCGACTTGTTCGGTGACTGCGTACCTTTTGTATAATGGGTCAGCGACTTATATTCAGTAGCAAGGTTAACCGCATAGGGGAGCCGTAGAGAAATCGAGTCTTAATAGGGCGTTTAGTTGCTGGGTATAGACCCGAAACCGGGTGATCTATCCATGAGCAGGTTGAAGGTTGGGTAACACTAACTGGAGGACCGAACCCACTGTCGTTGAAAAGCCAGGGGATGACTTGTGGATAGGGGTGAAAGGCTAATCAAACTCGGTGATAGCTGGTTCTCCCCGAAAGCTATTTAGGTAGCGCCTCGGACGAATACCATAGGGGGTAGAGCACTGTTTCGGCTAGGGGGTCATCCCGACTTACCAAACCGATGCAAACTCCGAATACCTATGAGTACTATCCGGGAGACAGACTGCGGGTGCTAACGTCCGTAGTCAAGAGGAAAACAATCCAGACCGCCAGCTAAGGCCCCCAAATTATAGTTAAGTGGGAAACGATGTGGGAAGGCATAGACAGCTAGGAGGTTGGCTTAGAAGCAGCCACCCTTTAAAGAAAGCGTAATAGCTCACTAGTCGAGTCGGCCTGCGCGGAAGATGTAACGGGGCTAAAACTATATGCCGAAGCTGCGGATGTATACTATGTATACGTGGTAGGGGAGCGTTCTGTAAGCCGATGAAGGTGTATTGAGAAGTATGCTGGAGGTATCAGAAGTGCGAATGCTGACGTGAGTAACGACAAAACGGGTGAAAAACCCGTTCGCTGAAAGACCAAGGGTTCCAGTCCAACGTTAATCGGGGCTGGGTGAGTCGACCCCTAAGGCGAGGCCGAGAGGCGTAGTCGATGGGAAATTGGTTAATATTCCAATACTTCTGTGTAATGCGATGAGAGGACGGAGAAAGTTAAGTCAGCCTGGCGTTGGTTGTCCAGGTGAAAGGCAGTAGGCATGCATCTTAGGCAAATCCGGGGTGCTCTATGCTGAGAGCTGATAGCAAGCTAGTTTACTAGCGAAGTGGCTGATACTATGCTTCCAGGAAAAGTCTCTAAGCTTCAGTTACACAGGAATCGTACCCTAAACCGACACAGGTGGTCAGGTCGAGTAGACCAAAGCGCTTGAGAGAACTCTGCTGAAGGAACTAGGCAAAATGGTACCGTAACTTCGGGAGAAGGTACGCTGCTGACGGTGATAGGACTTGCTCCTTGAGCTATTGGCAGCCACAGAAACCAGGCCCCTGCAACTGTTTATTAAAAACATAGCACTCTGCAAACACGAAAGTGGACGTATAGGGTGTGATGCCTGCCCGGTGCTGGAAGGTTAATTGATGGGGTTAGCGTAAGCGAAGCTCTTGATCGAAGCCCCAGTAAACGGCGGCCGTAACTATAACGGTCCTAAGGTAGCGAAATTCCTTGTCGGGTAAGTTCCGACCTGCACGAATGGCATAATGATGGGGGCGCTGTCTCCAGCAGAGGCTCAGTGAAATCGAAATCGCCGTGAAGATGCGGTGTACCCGCGGCTAGACGGAAAGACCCCGTGAACCTTTACTGCAGCTTGACATTGAACTTTGATCTTACTTGTGTAGGATAGGTGGGAGGCTTTGAAGTAGTGACGCCAGTTGCTATGGAGCCATCCTTGAAATACCACCCTGGTAATATTGAGGTTCTAACTCTGTCCCGTTATCCGGGACGAGGACCATGTCTGGTGGGTAGTTTGACTGGGGCGGTCTCCTCCTAAAGAGTAACGGAGGAGTACGAAGGTGCGCTCAGCGTGGTCGGAAATCACGCGTAGAGTATAAAGGCAAAAGCGCGCTTAACTGCGAGACCCACAAGTCGAGCAGGTACGAAAGTAGGTCTTAGTGATCCGGTGGTTCTGTATGGAAGGGCCATCGCTCAACGGATAAAAGGTACTCTGGGGATAACAGGCTGATACCGCCCAAGAGTTCATATCGACGGCGGTGTTTGGCACCTCGATGTCGGCTCATCTCATCCTGGGGCTGAAGCAGGTCCCAAGGGTATGGCTGTTCGCCATTTAAAGAGGTACGCGAGCTGGGTTTAGAACGTCGTGAGACAGTTCGGTCCCTATCTACCGTGGGCGTTGGAAATTTGAGAGGATCTGCTCCTAGTACGAGAGGACCAGAGTGGACGAACCTCTGGTGTACCGGTTGTGACGCCAGTCGCATCGCCGGGTAGCTATGTTCGGAAGGGATAACCGCTGAAAGCATCTAAGCGGGAAGCCTACCTCAAGATAAGATTTCCCTAGGACTTTATGTCCTCTAAAGAGCCGTTGAAGACTACGACGTTGATAGGTTGGATGTGGAAGTGCGGTGACGCATGAAGCTGACCAATACTAATTGCTCGTGAGGCTTGACTATACAACACCCAAGCAGTTGTATACGAAGCATCATTTGATTCATAAAAGATCAAACATACTTGATTTAGTTGTAAAGCTAGTTAAACTATTCAACTCAAATGTTCTGTTAAACTCATTTGGTACGAAGTAAGGCATTTAAATAAGACCCGAACAAGTCCATAACAGTTTGCTGGCGACAATAGCAAGAGTGAACCACCTGATCCCTTCCCGAACTCAGAAGTGAAACCTCTTAGCGCTGATGGTAGTGTGGGGTTACCCATGTGAGAGTAAGTCATCGCCAGCTTTTAAATCTAAAACACCCCGATCTCTAGCGAGAGCGAGGTGTTTTTTTATGCGCGGAGAGAAATAATAAATAGTAAGAATAAGATGTAAATTTTGCTGTTTCACTTCCTCATTAAAATATAGCAAAGTAGGATAGAGTTAAGACTAACTATAACTATAGTTATTAGTTGCTTAACTGGAATAGAAAGAAGAATGACATTTAACGGAAATAGATAAAATGCACTGCTTTAAAACCTATCTATCCTCCAACATATTTCCTTATTTTTATGAATTTTCTTTCCTTCGTCATAACTTGAAAAATGGAAGCATCAATTGAATAAATTTATACAATATACAGTTAAATGAATTGAGCTTAAAATTCATCTTTATTTCTGTTAGGTGTTCTTATGCAATGGGTGGTTGCTGAAACATATTCATTCCCTTACGAGGCTCAGATTGCCAAAACGCAATTAGAAGCAGCTGAAATTCCAGCACGTATTGAAAATGAACATACTATTAATATGGATTGGCTTTACTCTAATGCTTTGGGTGGTGTGCGACTGTTAGTTCCTGAAAGCTATGCAGAAGAGGCTAAAGCATTACTTGCCCAAGATTTTAGTCAAGAATTAGAACAACAGTTTGGAGCAAGCGAAAGTTGCTCTCATTGTGGTAGTCGCGATATACAGCCATATACCGAAGGAAAACGTCCCGCTTATTTGGTTTTTCTATTGCTTGGTTTTCCGCTCTTTTTTTATAAAAATGGAACGAAGTGTAAACAGTGCCAACATTTTTGGCGTTAGTGCTCTATTGGAAAGTCGGCAAGATATTTTAAATAAGCAAACTTTAGATCAAATAAATTACTTACTAGAAAATATCGTAAAATTTGATCAATAAAAGCAAAGCATCATTCAACAGGATTTTGAAGTTGAAGGGATAGTCAAAGACTATGTGGATTTTCATATTGAAGAATTAAGTGATGATTGCTTAGAAAAAATTGGGATTTCTAATCCATTAACTGATTGTGGTCAAAATAGATCATCAAGGTCATTTAGACCATCTAAGTATCTAAATTGGGAAAGTTGAAATATAGAGCTAAATCTAACATGTTCATATTTTGCTAAAATGAAACAAAGGCTAAGCTTTAAGCTTGATATATTCTGTGTTGAGTTTATATGCTTATTTGTACAAGTATAAGTAATTAATATTTGCTGAAAGCTGAATCGTACAATTTACAATTAATGGATCAACATGGATAGAAATACTCCCATTTATGTTTCTTTAACAGGTACAAATAGCCATCAGATAAAAATTCCAGCTGGGCAAGGAAGCTTCTCAATTGGTCGAATCGGCATGGACAAGAAAAAGTTTGATGTTCTTGTTGAAGAAAATGCTGTAATCAATTGGGACGCTTTTAATACTTTGTATACGCCAAATGGTCAACAAAATGCGCATTTGCATCCTTATGGAGATTGGCCAAGATTTTTTTATTATTGGGGAAATGATCAGGGTTTTACTGAATGGTCGAAGAAAAGAGTAATAGAAGATTTTTCTTGGCGACCTACGCAAGCAATTTGTCTAGATTTAAGTCATGCTCAAATTCATAACTTTTCAATCAAAGCAGATCAACATCCAATCACATTAGTTTTAAATCATGCTGATAGTGAGAATAAGAAGGGGTTATATTCGCTTCATTTGGCTGGTCATATTGAGCATTTTGAAATTATTACCACAGCAGCATATCCCCATATGAGAATAGAGCCAACGACATACAAAGATCCAAGGGTATCGGCATACCATCTTCCTGTTATGAAAAATTTAGCGGCAATAACTTCGTTAGATTTAGCTGTTAAACCTTTAGGTCAAGCATTTGATTGTGAAAGCTTATTGCAGTTTCCTAATTTAAAAAATCTAAACTTAACTGGGAATATAACCAATACAGCAAGTTTAAAACAACTTCAGCAACTTGAACGTATTGGAATACGCTATGCCGTAAATTTGGAAGGCTTTCCTGCTTTAAAGACTTGGGAAAACTTAAGGTCCTTCATTGGATGGAATATTGATGAAAAAACAGGGAAAAGGTTAAATGCTGAATTAAAGCATTTAGTTAAAGAAAAACAATTGGATTATTCGTCGGTGTCTAAACTGAGGAGTTCAATATGGTTTACCACTGAATATGGAATTCCATTTGAAAACTGGGAAAGCAATAATGCAAAAATTGCGATCAAAGCATATAAATCTGCTTTAAAAGAAATCTCCAAGGCGAAGACAAAGCAAGATGTGAAAGGGGCAATTATTGAACTTGTTGAGATAATTAATACATTGCCCAATATTGAAACTGTTGAAAGGGAAGATACTGGTCTTGCTGTACTGCAACTGGTTGAAGCTTCAACATTCGATATAGATCAAGAAACAATGAATACTTGGTTTGATGAAATACGAGATTTTTAAAATATTCTGTTGTTAAGTAAAAAACGGCAAGATTTCTTACCATTTTTTAAAATTAAGATTAGAAGCTATATCCCGTAATTTACGATCGCCACGACGATTTTTCTGTCGTTGCAAAAATATATTCAGCTTTTAGTTGAATCGGTGTGGAAGAAGTTGCATATGCAGAGAATTCCATTGAATTATCCATGCCACACTATTTAATCAATCCACTTCAGTATGCCTAAAAAGCGGATTTGGTTGTACTTGGTGGATAATGTTATGTTAGTAAAGGCTTAAAATCAGGCAGTAAAATAAATGATAAAACAGCAAGAAAGACTGAGTCCATTGCAAGTTGAAAACCTATTTAAAACCTTAGCACAGCGTTTTCAGCAGCATACAGAACGACATGCACAAATGAGCTGGGATTTTGTTCAGAAACAACTTTTGCTTTGTCCTGAAAAGTTATGGGCTTTACAACAAATGGAAATGACTGGCGGTGAGCCTGATGTGGTTGTTTTACCGAACTCAGAAGGTGTGTATTTTTTTGATTGTGCAGTTGAGTCTCCAAAAGGACGGCGTAGTCTGTGTTATGACCGAGAGGCATTACTCAGTCGCAAGGACCATCCTCCTGAAGATACGGTGATCGACTGGGTAAATAAGCATGCCTTAGCACTAATGACTGAACAACAGTATTATGCTCTACAGCAAATATTCAATTTTGACTTAAAAACATCCAGCTGGGTCGAAACTCCAACGATATTACGTCAGCAAGGCGGGGCGATCTTTTGTGATCAGCGTTATGGGCGTACATTTACCTAATATTGATATTTAAATTAATGATTTTCAGTTTTGGTTTTGGGAGCTGTATGCCTATCCAAGCACGACATTCATGTTGCTAAACGAAAGATCTGTCATAGATGATGAAATGATATGTACGCTATTTATAAAAGCGCTAAATTTATATGATGGTTACTCAGCTAATGAATATGTATTTTATAAAATGAGCTTTTGAATTATTGAGTCGAAAAAAAACGGCAAGATCACTTGCCGTTTTTTATTAAAGGTTCGGATTAGAAGTTATATTCCATACCTAAGCCAATAACAGTTTTCTTTTTCTCTGGTGTAGATGTAGTTGACCAATCACGCTTTTGTTGACCAACAACACCGTAGAAGCGAGCTTGCTTGTTGATGTTGTAATCAGCGCCAATCCCGTAAAGGTCTTGTTTACGATCATCACGGCCATCTAGTTCTGTCGTTGCAGAAATATATTCAGCTTTTAGCTTAATCGGTGTAGAAGGAATTGCGTATGCAGCAGTGATGCCATAAGCATTTTCTTTCAAGCCTTTGAATGATGTTACTGTAGTACCAGAAGTGGTTGCAACAGTATCATCAGACGGTTTAGCAGTTTGCCATAATGCACCAAATACTAAGCCATCAAGACCCGCAGGTTTCAAGTCTACAGAACCTGTAACACGGATTGCGTCAGAGTAGATTGTGTTGCTACCTAATTCAGAGTTATATGCATTATATTTAGATGCAACACCGAAGTTACCTGCAACAGCAGCAGCAAAACCGTAGTCTTTGTTGTCATAAGTAAGTGATGTAGAGATACCATCTCCGAAACTATCACGGCTACCTTTTTGACCTTTAGCATCATTTTTTAAAGCAGATGATTCTTCACCTTGCTGGAACATGATGTTGAAAGCTAAACCAGCCAATAATTTTTTATCAGTTTCAAAACCGATCACGTTTTTTAAACGATCTTCACCAACTAAAATCGCAGTCATATCGAGTTCGTTGTGATCGTTGAAGATATCTTGGTTGTTACCAGCAGCATTTTTGAAATATGAATCAAACTGACCAACTTTTAACGTAGCGATACCGTCTGATTTAATCCCCACGAAACGGTTACGGTTAGTGAAAGCATCGCCATCACCATCAGCACTGATTTGCCATTCTGCCAAGTAAACAGCAGACAATTTATCTGTTAATTTCTCTTCGCCTTTAACACCAATACGAGAAGCGTTAGAGTTTACTTTAGTTACGCTTTCGTCTTTAAAGCCATTCTTATCAATTTGATCTAAAGTTACGTTGAATTTACCATACAATGTTGGCGCTGCTTGAGCTGCGCTTATGCTAAGGGTGGCGATTGCTGCAGCGAGTAGCACTTTTTTCATTGAGATTTCTCCAAAACATGTTCAATGGGTTTGCAGTTACTTTTTTTATTCAGTAAGTGTGGGTTTGTGCACTACTTACTAACTTGCATGCAGTATCTGTAAACTTTGTTACATATCAGTGAAGAAAAAATGACAATTTAATGACGCGAATTTAACATTTGTGTAATTTGAATAAAAAAATGAGGCTTGATTAGCCCCATTGATTCTAAAAAGGTTTTTAATTAAGCAGTGCAGCCTTAATTTTTTCAGCAAACCCTTTAATTTTTTCCTGATCGCCCATTTGAATAGCATGACGACCTAATTCATGCACCGAGCTCGGAATCAAATGAAAGTGTACATGAGGTACAGTTTGTCCAGCAGCAGCTCCAGAAAGTTGCATCAATACAATACCTTGAGCATCCAAAGCTGTTTCAATTGCTTGTGCTATTTTTTGCACAATCTTGATTGTATAAGCTGCAATTTCAGGATCTAAGTCGAGCAATGTCACAGCTGGAGTCTTCGGAATAATCAGGGTATGCCCATCGGCTTGCGGCATGATATCCATAAATGCAAGCACATGATCATCTTCATAAACTTTAATTGCAGGAAGTTCACCACGTAAAATTCGTGCAAATATATTCTGATCATCATAAGCCATGTTTATTTCCTTGAAGGTGTGAATGTGATTATTTACAGTTCAATTCTTTCTGACGTTCCTTGATAGAGTCAAGTTTTTGCTGCTCTTTTTCAGAAAATTTAGGCTTACTTGTATAACAATTGTCATTATTATATTTTGCTTTTGCTTCAGGATCTTTAAAACAGAACCCTTTTGATGCATAAATGACATTGTAATCATCTTGCAATTTTTTACATTCTTGGGTGTTATCAGCAAAAGCGTGACTAGCGACTAAAATAGATAAACTAGAAAGTGTAGCAATTACATATTTATTCATGATACGACCTCGAAATTGACATATTTACATGTCACTTAATGTGATTATAAGGTTTAGTTGTGATTATTCAATGACGAAAAATTAATCTAATGTAATTTTGCTCCATGATTCATACATTTTTACCGCGGTAGAAAAATCGCTATCAGGCTCTGAAAGACTATTGGCTGCGGTAATTAAGCTTTGTGTTAAACCAAGAATAGGTGCTGATAATCTTGCATCACGAACTAAATCAATGGCAATACCTGTATCTTTTGCCAATAAGGGTAAAGCAAAGGTCAGTGGAAAGCTACGATTGAGGATACGTTGCGGTAGTGCAGTTTCAGTCACACCACTTTTACCACTGGATGCATTGATACAATCAAGTGCTTCATTTAAATCTACCCCATGTGCTTTCAGCGTGGTAAATCCTTCAGCAGCAGCACATAAATGAACCGCCATCATCATATTATTTACAGCTTTTACTGCAAAGCCTGCACCTGAGTCCCCAACACGTTTAATTAATTTACCCATCGCTTGCATTGCAGGTAGGGCAATTTGAAACGCTTCTGCTGAACCGCCGACCATAAAGGTCAGTGTTGCATTTTCAGCGCCAATGGTTTGACCACTTACAGGTGCATCCAAGAAGTGAATATTATTTTTGAGAAGATACTCAGACTGTTTACGCGCAGCATCAGGTACACCACTGGTACAATCGACCCAAATCGCGCCATTTTTGATCTTTAAATTTTGGATTAAATCATCAATATCTTGACTGGTTGGTAAACATGAAAAAATAATATCAGCTTGCACCGCTTGATCGAGTTCGACAGCTTGAGTACCAAACTCAGTTGCATGTTGCTTGGCCTTTGCAAAATTTCGATTCCACACATATACGGTATCAAAATGTTTGGGTAAATGTGCTGCCATACGATAGCCCATTGCGCCTAAACCAATAAATGCAACTGTAGTCTTCATATCTATCTCTTAAATTTTTGTCGATCTTTGTTCTAACCATCTGGACAGTGTAGGCCAAAATTCATCTGCACTTTTTTGACTAGACATTAGCCCTAAATGTCCCCCAGGAATAAGAGTAAACGTGACATCACTACTCTTTGTCAATTCGCTTAAAGGCTTAACTGCATCTGCGGTGACCATTTGATCATTTTTTCCAGCCCCAATCATCAATGAACAGTCAATATTGCGAAGTTCAATTTTATGGTTACTGAGCTGAATTGCCCCATTTTTCAGTGGATTTTGCAGCCAAACATTAAATAACATGTCTTGATTAACACCACCGGGGTAATCCACCATGTGATTTAAAAAATTTCCAAGGGTAGCGTGTTCATGTAAGAGCTCTTTGTCGTCTAAATTTAGCAACAATTGTTTATGCCCCTCATACCAACCCTTTGGATCTAAAATCTTAAAACCAATGGCATTGAGTAAGCCCGGGGTATGGATCAGTTTTTTCGGTAAACCACCTTTATATAAAGTATCTTTGAGTTTTTGATTCTTTATAATCAGATTATTTATTTTTTGATAAAGTTTACCGATACCACCCGATGCATAACTGTCAATTGGGCTGGCCAGTATAATTAAGTTTTTAACATAATTGGGTTGACGTAATGCCGTGTAAAGTAATACAAAAATGCCGGCCATGCTCCAGCCATGCAATGAGATTTGCTCACTTTGAGCATGTTCTCGAATTTTATTAATGCATAACGGCATAGCTTCATCAATAAAATATAAAAAGTTTAAGTTGCGATCCTGATAACTGAGTTTTCCCCAGTCCAATAAATACACATCATAGCCTTGTTCGGTAAAATATTTGATAAGTGAACGATAAGGGTAGAGGTCGTAAATTGCCATATTGATTGACAATGGCGCTGTAAAAACCAAAGGTTCCTTAAATTTTTTTTCAGCAGCTGCGTAGTAACGCACTTTGGTTTGATGATGCTCCGCAATAATTTCATAAGGGGTACTTTGAGATAAAACCAATGACTTACCATTGAAGATACGAGTGGTTAGATTCTTCAATTTGGATTTGCGCTGTTGGAACTTAGCTGATACTTGTGTCATAAGCGGTGATTGTCTCATTTTTATGCAGATTTAAGCGAAGTGTATGTGATAATTTACGATTTTACCTTGACCTTAAATACATAGGGCGCTCAAAATGTTGGCAATATTTTACAAAGGCAGTTTTTGGACTGAGTAGTTGAAATGAGCCAGCACGACGACATTGAATACCAACTTGATACTTTAGCGATTCGTACAGGTCATACACGCAGTTTTGAAGGTGAACATAGTGAACCAATTTTCCTCACTTCGTCATTTGTGTATGAAAATGCAGCGGAAGCAGCAGCAAAATTCTCTGGTGCTGAACCAGGTAATATTTATTCACGTTTTACCAATCCAACTGTAGCAATGTTTGAAACGCGTTTAGCTGCACTAGAAGGTGGTGAACGCGCTGTGGCAACAAGCTCGGGTATGGCTGCAATCATGGCCGTTGCAATGTCGTTCTTAAAGGCAGGCGATCATGTGATTTGTTCACGTGCTGTTTTTGGTTCTACAGTTTCATTATTTGAAAAATATGTCGCTAAATTTAATGTCGCAGTGACTTTTGTTGATTTAACTGATTTAACCGCTTGGCAAAACGCGGTTCGTCCTGAAACCCGATTACTGTTTGTTGAGTCACCATCAAATCCCTTGGCTGAAGTCGCAGATATTCAAGCATTATCAGATTTAGCACATGCAAATGATGCTTTATTGGCGATTGATAATAGTTTTTGCACACCAATTTTGCAGCGTCCATTACAATTTGGTGCAGATTTAGTGATTTACTCTGCCACCAAATATCTAGATGGACAAGGTCGTGCACTGGGTGGTGCTGTGGTCGGTAGTCACAAATTACTTGAAGAAGTATTTGGTTATGTTCGTACCACTGGCCCATCGATGAGCCCATTCAATGCATGGGTCTTTTTGAAAGGTTTAGAAACCTTAAGACTGCGTATGAAAGCGCATTCTGAAAGTGCACAAAAAATTGCCGAGTGGCTGGTTGCTCATCCAAAAGTGAAAAAGGTTTATTTTGCTGGCTTAGCAGATCATGTTGGGCATGAGTTAGCAGCCAAACAACAAACTGGTTTTGGTGGAATCGTTTCTTTTGAAGTGAAAGGTGAACGAGAAGGTGCTTGGAAAGTTATTGACCATACACAATTCATCTCGATTACAGGTAATTTAGGTGATGCTAAGTCAACAATTACCCATCCAGCAACAACGACTCATGGTAAGCTTTCTCCTGAAGCAAAAGCAGCAGCGGGTATTCGTGAAGGTTTAATCCGTTTGTCTGTTGGCTTAGAAGATGTCGATGATATTATCCGTGACCTTTCTCATGGATTAGATTTAATTTAAGATAAGCAAAATTTGCAAAACAGTTTCTTTCATTTTCTTCTAGGCTTTTAAAAAACTAGTCATGAAAGTGCAAGACAGAGATTTAATTTAGGACTTTTGTTCGGAGTATTTTATGAACATTAATATGCTTATGCAGCAAGCGCAACGTATGCAGAAAGATATGGAAAGCAACGTTAAAAAGGCAAAAGAACAACTTGCTCAAACTGAAGTGAATGCTGAAGCTGGTGGCGGCTTGGTAAAAGTAACAATGACTTGCCGTAATGTTGTTAAGCGTATCGAAATCAGTCCAGATTTGTTACAAGACGATCCAGATATGATTGAAGACTTGATTGCAGCAGCAATGAATGACGCGGCTCGCCAAGCTGAAGTCATTACCGAAGCGAAGATGAAAGAAGCCAATTCAGGTATGGGTTTACCACCAGGTCTTTCAGGTTTGTTCTAAGGAATCATAGGTGTTTAGCGACCGTTTTGATCAACTCGTACAAGCTTTACGAATCTTACCCAGTGTTGGGCCGAAATCGGCTCAACGTATGGCACTCCATCTGATCATGAAAAATAAAGAAGGTGCTATTGGTTTGGCGCATGCGCTAAATGAAGCAACTTCCTATATTCATGAATGTAGTGTTTGTCATTCTTTAACTGAAAATGAAGTCTGTGATATTTGTTGCTCAAATGATCGGGATGATCAGCTGCTTTGTGTGGTTGAGTCTCCTGCAGATGTAATGGCAATAGAACAGTCTGGTAGCTTTAGAGGCAAATATCATGTATTGGGTGGGCATTTGTCGCCATTAGATGGTATTGGTCCTGAAGAAATAGGTATTCCATATTTAGTACAGCGTTTAACCGATGGTAAAATTACTGAAGTAATTTTAGCCACCAATGCAACTGTAGAAGGGCAAGCGACTGCGCATTATCTTGTAGAAGCGACAAAACATTTGTCTTTGCAAATGACACGAATCGCACAAGGTGTTCCACAAGGTGGTGAATTGGAATATGTGGATAGTCATACATTGAGTCAGGCTGTTCATAATCGCATGAGAATGAAATAGCGATCCTAGACTTGGTACCATTTAGAGTTTGTTGAGCTTGGGTGTTTAGCGTAAATGCGATAACGATTAAAAGATCAACAAACTCTGTCTCATTTAAAAATTATTTACATTCAATCTAAATTTTTTAGGTAAACTCAAGCTAAAGCAATGATTAGCCATGTTATTTATTACTTTAAAATATACTTTTATTAAGTTGTAAAACCTATATATAAAATAAATATTCACAAGAAACTTTATTGAAAAATAAGGTGTTTACGGAGAATTAGTTTAAAAATATTATATTTAAATTTTATATATTAAGGTAAAATCATATTTCATTTGAATGTAACATTTTGACTTAAACTGACATGTTTCAATTTATTAATCAACAGACCGATCTCGAACATGTGTTGAACTTGATGCAACATACCTCGACTTATGGTCTAGACACTGAATTTATTAAAGTCGACACACTTTGGCCAAAACTCGGTGTATTCCAAATTAATGTCAATGGTCAAGTATTTTTGCTCGACGGCACAACCTTAAATTTAGATCGCTTTTGGTTTCAACTTTTTCAAGCACAGCAAAATATTTTTCATGCTTGTGGAGAAGATATTGATCTCATTTATCATTATGCAGATCAGAAAAATCTGAAAAATGTCTTCGATACCCAAGTGGGATTGTCTTTTTTAGGACATGGTCTACAGGTCAGTTATCAAAATGCATTGAAATTGGTGTTAGAGATTGATATTGATAAAGATCAAACACGTTCAGATTGGCTGGCTCGACCGTTAACAGATGAACAAATGAATTATGCAGCCAATGATGTTTTATACATTATGCGTTTGGCTGAAAAAGTAAAAGCTGAATTGGTCGAGAAAAGTTTATACTCACATGTGCTTGAAGATTGTCAAAATTTAACCTTTGAAATTGCTTCAGAAACACCAAAAGAAAAATTATATTGTGATATTGGTAATTATCGTCATTCCAGAAAACAATTGATGCAATTGCAACAATTAAGTGTTTGGCGTGAAGAAATGGTCAAAGCACTCAATCAACCACGGAGCTTTATTCTAAAAAATGCCACAATGATTGATTTGGTTGAAGTTAATCCTAAAAATAATTTTCAATTGTCCTCTGTGAAGGGAATACGTCCAAATATTGTGCGTGAACATGGAAAAACAATTTTAGATTTATTGAAGTTTCTGCCTGAAACCGATGAATGGCCACTGCGTATTGCACGACCAATCAAGCATTCTTCTCAGGGAATCACCCTTGAAGTGGATGAGTTAATTTCTCAGGTTTCATTTGAAATGCAAGTACCTAAAGAAGTACTTATGCGTAAAAAATGGTTAAATGCCTTGTATCATCATGTGGTATTTCATGGCAATGAACAGGATTTACCCGGTTATTTGTTGGGGTGGCGCTATGAATTACTTACCCAGCCACTTATCCATCTGTTACAAGAAGATATTAAGTTTTTAAGTATGCAGATGAAGGTCAATGAATAGCGGCTGTTGCTGTTGTTGTTTAGATGAATAATCACCAATAGCCAAGAAAGCTTACTGCGTTATTGTTGATCAAAGATTTAGCAATTGGACATAAATAACGACTGATGCGTTAACTTTCGATAATGTATCCGTCGTTTTTTTCATGTATGCTGTCAACTAAGTTTTACTGAAGCTGTTGTTTAAAATGCATTGTGATATTTATAAATCGAGCAAAAAAGATGAAATGTATCTTTATGTGGCTCGCCCAAATCATCCAAATACAGACGAAAGTGCAGATCCCTTAGCGGCTCTTTCTGAGCCACTACGTGCTGCCTTTGGTCGTGCAACGCATGTAATGCATCTTGAACTGAGCGAAGCTCGACCTTTGGCACGTGTAAATGTGTTACATGTAATCGATTCACTCAATACAAAAGGCTTCTTTATTCAAATGCCGCCAGAAGGTTTAATTAACCCAAATGCGGTTGAACCAGAGGGATTACGTGGTGCTTGATCAGTTATCAGGAATATGGGCAAATTTTTTAGATCTATTTGATGCTATCCCAGAAGATAATATCGCAATAACCGTCTATATTCTTGGGACGCTGTTGATTTTATGGTGCTGGTATTCGATTTCAAAACGATTGCCATCGCCACTTGGCGGTATTACATGGATCATTGTATTTGCCGTTCTTGCAACCCCGACCATTTCTGAAGGACCAAACTCAGCGATTGCGCCAGCAATATTTGGACTGTTATTTGGTATTCTTACCAAGGATTCACCATTGATTTGGTCAAATCTTGCCTTAATTACTTTTGTCATGGGTATTGGTTTAGTCATTGGATTTTTTTGGTCTAAATACAAAACCACGAAAAATACCCAAGCAAGCGCTGTAGCAAAAAATATTTCACCACTTTAAATAAAAAATAAAGGTAAGTTATGTCTGTCGATTCTCAACAATTCACAGGTACTGAACAGTATATCGCAACGGATAGTTTAAAACTGGCTGTAAAAGCAGCTCGAGCATTGCAAAAGCCATTATTGGTGAAAGGCGAACCTGGTACAGGTAAAACCTTATTGGCTGAACAAGTTGCTGAGAGTCTAGGTCTTAAATTAATTACTTGGCACATTAAATCTACAACCAAAGCACAGCAAGGTTTGTATGAATATGATGCAGTTTCTCGTTTACGTGATAGCCAGTTGGGTGATGACCGTGTTTACGATATTAAAAACTACATCAAACCAGGTAAGTTGTGGGATGCATTTACCAGCGAAGAACGCTGTGTATTGTTGATTGATGAAATAGACAAAGCAGATATTGAATTTCCAAATGACTTGCTACATGAATTAGACAAAATGTCATTTTTTGTCTATGAAACAGGCGAAACCATTACTGCAACTCAACGTCCAATCGTAATCATTACTTCAAATAATGAAAAAGAACTGCCAGACGCATTTTTACGTCGTTGTTTTTTCCATTATATTGAATTTCCTGATGAAGCAACGATGCGTGAAATTATCGCAGTTCATTTTCCAAATATCTCTGGAACATTGGTTTCAGAAGCATTACAAGTCTTCTTTAAATTACGTCAAGTGCCTGGCTTAAAAAAACCACCTTCAACATCTGAATTGATTGACTGGTTAAGTTTGTTAATGGCAGATGATATGCCAGAAGACATTTTGCGTAATCATGATAAATCAAAAGCGATTCCACCTTTATATGGTGCATTGATTAAAAATGAGCAAGATGTACAGTTGCTTGAACGCTTAGCCTTTATGTCACGTCGTTAATGAGGAGATCGCAACATGTTTGTGCGATTATTTTATACCCTCAGAAAATATGGTGTTCCAGTTTCAACACGAGAACTCATTGATCTCAACCAAGCAATTAGTGAAGGCTTGGTTTTTGCCGATCAAGATGATTTTTATCAATTAGTAAAGACAGTCATGGTCAAAGATGAACGCTTCTTTGACAAATTTGACCGTGCTATGAAAGATTATTTTGAAGGTATTCATACTTTTGATATCGATGATCTGCTCAGCAAAGTTCAAAAACTTCCCAAAGACTGGTTTGATTTAGAGTTACTTGAAAAACATCTCACACCTGAACAACGTGCTGAATTGCTGAAAGCAGGTTCGCTTGAAGAACTGATGAAGATGTTGGAAGAACGCTTGCGTGAACAACATAAAAAGCATCAAGGTGGCAACCGAATGGTCGGCACAGGTGGAACTTCACCGTTTGGTGCTTTTGGTGACCATCCTGAAGGCGTGAGAATTGGTGGCCCAAGTCGTAAAAATTCAGCAGTAAAAGTTTGGGAACAGCGTAAGTATCAAAATTTGGATGATGAACAAATTTTAGGTACTCGACAAATGCAAATGGCTTTACGTCGTTTACGTAAGTTTGCTCGTCAAGGTGCTGCAGAAGAATTAGACATTAACAGTACCATTTATGAAACTGCCAAACAGGGCATTTTAGATGTACAAATGGTGCCTGAACGGCGTAATCGTATTAAAGTTTTGATGTTGTTTGATGTAGGTGGGTCGATGGATTCGCACATTGCACAATGTGAAAAATTGTTTAGTGCGGCAAAAACTGAATTTAAAACCTTAGAGTATTTCTATTTCCATAACTGTCTATATGACTATGTGTGGAAAGATAATCATCGTCGTTCTTCTACCCGAATGAATACATGGGATTTATTTAATACCTATGGTAAAGACTATCGTGTAATTGTGGTGGGTGATGCAAGTATGGCACCTTATGAGCTGAAATCGGTCGGTGGCTCTGTTGAATATATGAATGATGAAGCAGGAGACGTATGGTTACGCCGCTTACGCAATCATTTTGAAAAAACAGCATGGTTAAATCCAGAAGAGCAAGGTTATTGGCATTACACACAAACCATCGCATTAATTAAACAATTATTTGACGATCATATGTTTCCAATGACCCTTAAAGGTATTGAGGATATGACGAAATATTTGTCACGATAGATTATTCGAAAGCAAAGTTGTTATTCATAAATTCAACGGCTGATTTATTAAATAGGGAAAGAAATGGATCATCAAATAAATGGTATTGCATTACCAAATGAACAAGGCTTTTTTGGTGAATATGGTGGTCAATTTATTCCACCTCATTTAAAAGAAGCAATGGATGAAATCAATGTCGCATATGAGGAAATTCGTAAAACGCCTGAATTTCAAAATGAATTGGCTGATTTATTTGCCAATTATGTAGGTCGCCCTAGTCCTTTATTCCATGCAAGACGCCTTTCTGATCAATTGGGTGGCGCACAAATCTATTTAAAGCGTGAAGACTTAAATCATACAGGCGCACATAAAATTAACCATTGTTTGGGCGAAGCTTTGCTTGCCAAATATATGGGAAAAACCAAAGTGATTGCAGAAACAGGTGCTGGTCAACATGGCGTTGCACTTGCAACCGCATGTGCTTTGGTTGGTATTCCATGTGAAATTCATATGGGGCAGGTGGATATTGAAAAAGAGCATCCCAATGTTGTGAAAATGAAGATTTTGGGTGCAAAACTGGTTTCAGTCACTCAAGGTACTGCAACACTGAAAGATGCTGTAGATAGCGCATTTGAAGAGTATTTAAAAGACCCTAAAAACTTTATTTATGCGATTGGTTCTGTGGTTGGGCCGCATCCTTTCCCAAAAATGGTACGTGATTTCCAATCTATTATTGGCAATGAAATTAAAGTTCAAACCCAAGATCGCTTTGGCGCACAACCCGATTATGTGGTTGCGTGTGTAGGCGGTGGTTCAAATGCAATTGGCGCATTCACGGCATTTTTAAATGATGCAGAGGTTAAACTGGTTGGTGTGGAACCTGCAGGTCATGGTCTGGATACTCAACAGCATTCAGCAACATTGACTTTAGGAAAGCCAAGTCAGATTCATGGTATGGCTTGTTATGTACTAGAAGATGAACAGGGCGCGCCATTGCCTGTGCACTCGATTGCATCTGGTTTGGATTATCCGGGTGTAGGCCCTCAACATAGCTTCTTAAAAGATTTAGGCCGTGTGGAATATTCTACAGCAACAGATCAAGAGTGTTTAGACGCATTTATGACCCTTTCACGCGTAGAAGGGATTGTTCCTGCATTAGAAAGTTCTCATGCTGTGGCGTGGGCAATTCGTGAAGCGCCTAAATTAGCGAAAGAAATCAAAATTGTTATAAACCTTTCAGGGCGTGGTGATAAAGATGCCGACTATGTTGCTGAAAAGTTAAATCTAAACTGATAAAAAATTGATTTGATCTAAAAACCTAGCTTTGGCTAGGTTTTTTATTTTTTCGTTAAATTTGAAATTCAGCCTTGGATTTCGTTTAATGAACTCGATTGTTTATCCCCGTGATAAATGAAGACATGCAACTCAAAGCTGGTGATTATTTCTATTATCTAGAAATTTAAAAAAGGTTTTACATGCAAGCTGAGCTGCCAATTTTCTATACACAATAAAAAACCCTCCACATGGAGGGTTATATTTTTATAATGTCACTTAACCTGAAATATATTGTCTTAACTGTTCAATCAATTTTCGTTGATCTTCCATGGTGGCTTTGACTAAATCACCAATAGACACAAATCCAACTAACGTTTCACCTTCAATCACAGGTAAATGGCGTAAGTGTCCGTCAGTCATTAAATTTAAACATTCTTCAACCGTATGGCCACGTGTCACAGAAATCACTCTAGACGTCATGATTTCAGCGACCGTTGTATGGTCAGAGGTACGCTGCATAAGGGCAATTTTACGCGTATAGTCGCGTTCTGAGAGGATTCCGACGACCTTTGTATCTTGAGTGACAACCACAGCACCAATACCTTTGTTTGCCATAAGTGTAATGGCTTCTAATACTGTGGCAGAGGGTGAAATCGTATAAATTTCACGACCAATCTTATCTTGGATTACTTGTGCTACTGTCGTCATAATTATTCTTCCTTTTCTAGGGTGCTTACCAATCTGCACACCTTTAACTTAACTGTATTTTTTAACTTTGCAAATACTTTGCAGTCATAAAAATATAAAGTTTATTTTTTACAACAATTTTAAACCGCTAAAAATATATCTTCGCCTTTAAGCCGGTTGAAATTGAACATGACTATGGAAAAAGAAATGTTCCATTTGAGAAGTTGAGAGTTTAAATTTTCGAGATGAAGAATTAAACAATGCAGGCATGATATTGAGCCGTGTTAATGTAGGTAACAGCGATTCTCTAAAATCTTTAGGTGTTATTCTGCGGGGGGTGTAGTGAGGCCAATGAATCTTTGCATACTGATGGGCTTGAACAGCGTTTAGCCAAAAAGGAAAATAAACTTCATTTGAACCAGACTTCATTGCCCAGCCATCGTGGTAAAGTCCCCAAAGTACACCACAATACATGAGTGATTTTAAAATAGAAATTTTAATAAACAATTCATTCGAAATGGGTTGAAGATGAATATACTTTTTCATAATTAACAATCTTATTTAGTACATTGCCTATTGTAGTTGAAATTCTTATAAGAACTGTTGGTGCTTTATGCTCAATCGTAAGCATTTATTAAAACAATAAAAAATGTATTGAAAGCGTAATGATTTATTAAAAAATAAAAAGAATAGGGGTTAAAAAAACGCCACCTAGGTGACGTTTTATTATGCTTGCATGGTTGCCATCTTTTGCCAATATTGGGCTTTTAGAGAATCACGTTCAACGCGGAAACCTTGGTAGTAAAGTTCTGCAAGAAACATTGCTGCTTTACCATGACCGGCTTTCGCTGCATCTTCTAATGCTTTTACCGCTTCTACAAAGTTCATTTCACACTGGATTGTATTTACAGCATCTGCATAAACGTGTTCTAAGTCTTGGTGAGAGATTTGATGAATCATATATAACTCCTTATTGTAATTATGATCTTTTAACATAGCTCCCCAACGGAGCTTATACTTAACTAATCTAACTTAACTTTATTAAACTAATATTACAATTAGCCTTATTTGTCAAGCGATTTGAAATCTATGCTTGACGAAGATAAGATTACATGATTAAACATTAATCAGAAATAATATTTATTAAAATCAATATGAGAATTAAGACAAAGGGAGAGCAAAATGACAAACACTATAGATGGCTTTATTTTTGATGTACCCGCTGCTGAGTCTCAGATCGTAGAATTAGCTCAGTATCACCGTAAACAACTGGATGAGGCAATTTATCATCAAGAAATCCATCTTGGGGATTATTGTTTAGCCCAGCGTAAACGCGTGTACGATTATACCCGAAACTTAAATCCAGTGCAAAAAGCAGGCTTTTATCGAATCTATGATGGTGAATTAAGGCGTCTTGCTGATGATGATGATTTGCATCCTGCACATGCAGAGGGGGGAGTAAGTATCTTTGCTGTCAGTATTGCATTGGCAATAATCGCGATTATTTTATATTTCGCATTCTTACGTGCAACGATCCTTTAATTGGCACGATATAGAAATGATTCACGCGTTGTTTAACTTGGCTCAGGCCCTTTTCTTGAATAAGAGAAGAGGGCTTTAAATCTCATATCGACAGGCGATGATATCTATGGGGAGATTATTTAAGCACTGTCGTTCTCGCAATTTTGATCTTAAAGATCATCTTACAACCGATCTTCAGCTGTCTTGAAGAAAGCCCTATATTTTTATGGTCAGGATGATAAACTATCTGTAATTAGAGGTAGTTCATGCAAAAATTCAAAGATTATTTTCAAAAATTATTCTATTCATTTCCTGTGGAAAAAATCTTGAATTCTTTTGTTGTTGTGATCATCGCACTGATGATTTTTCTTGCAACATTGGCTTTAACACGGCCAATTAATCCAGATCAATACAAATATGTGATGCAATATTCACAACAAGCCGCCAATCCTAAGACGCAAAAAATTGCCAATCAATTGCGCCGCCAAGATCGTATTTATGTGGTTGAATATTTACGTCTACTACGTGCCTATCATTTTGAAAATCAACAAGTAAAACGATATCCTGCGGTGGATAGTAAAGATCCGCAATAACTGATAATACTCATTTGGTTGATTCCGCTTGCGGACGAATTGTTTTTTGAATGATCAATGTCGGGACATCTGGCATGGCTTGCGTATCCGCTTGCTTGTTTTGATTTGTACTGGATTGATCTGGGTTGGCTAAATCAGCACTTAACATGTCTTTTAATTCATTCTGATCCAGTGTTGGTGCAACAACAACCAAGGTGAGACGATCCGCACGAAGATGTTTTTGAATGGCTTTTTGAACTTGTTTGGTGGTGACTTGGCTTAATTGCTTTTGATATTGGGTCAAATAATCCGCAGGAAGTTGATAAAAACCAATCGATGCGATTTGGGCATTGATATTGGCATTGGAACTAAAGGTCATTGGAAATGAACGTAACATGCCTTCTTTGGTTTCTTCGAGCTGTTTTCTTTGGATTGGATTTTTTACAAAATCACGTAAGGCTTGATGTGCAACTTTGATACTGTCCATCAATTGATTTTGTTCAGTAGAATAACTCAAACTAAAAAAACCCTGAGCCAATGTGGAGGTCAAATTACTATATGCTCCATAGGTATAACCCCGTTTAACCCGGAGTTCTTTCATTAAAATGGAATTAAATCCGCTTCCGCCAAACATTTGATTGGCAACTTCTAATGCAACACGATCAGGATCGCTGCGCTGAATAGCCAAGTGTCCCATCATCACATTTGCTTGTGTTGAGTTGAATGGAATGTAATGGATATTAAAATCACTTTGATCTTGTGGTTCAGGAAGTGTTTGTGCAGCTTCACCTTGGGTTAGATTTTGACTGATTAAATTGGCCAGTTGGGTTGCATCGGCTGCAGTTAAATTACCAGTAATCGCAATATTCATATTTTGGGCGACAAGCAGTTTTTGTCGATAAGCCCTAAGTAGTTCTGGGGTAATTTTTTTAAGGCTGCCATTGGTCCCTACAGTGGGTTCGGCATAAGGATGTTGTCCATATAAAGCACGATAAAAGCGAATATTCATAATCCGACTTGGATTTTCTTGGATTTGCTTTTGCCCAACCTTGGTATTATTTAGCACAAGATTTAAACCCGATGGATTAAATTGTGCATGATTCAGCACATGCAACATGGTATTGATGGCAGGGTTTAATTTTTCAGGATCTGACAAGACCCGAAGTCGGACGACAAACATATCACGGTACGCGGTAACGCTAAATTGAGCGCCTAATCCTTCAAATGTAGACGCGATTTCTTTTGCTGTATATTGATCTGTACCTTCAGTGATCAGTTTGGCTGCCATATTTGCCATACCATACAAACCTTTTCCTAGTGCTTCATCCTGTGACGAACCTGCATTAAAGGTGAGTTGAATATCCACAATAGGTAGGTCAGTGGCTGAAACAAACAGTGTTCTGACTTTTTGGTTGTTGGAGAGGTCTTGAACAAAGGGCGCTTGGTATTGTTGATGTTTATCTAAATTTTTTAAGCTTTGTAAGGTCGAATTTGCCTTAAGTGCTGAATCATCTATAACCGCATCCGTTTCATCATGATTGTCTAATTCAACCTCTGCATGGTTAAGGGGGGAGTAGAGTAAGCTGATGCACACAAACAGGGGTATTTTTATCGAATAGGTCGAGAATGGATTAAAATTCATGAGAGATCCTTTTTTATTCTTTTGTACTTTCAGGCATTAAATACAAACTACTCAGATTGGCTTTGACAAAATAAATATTGGCAATTCGTTGTAAATCTTGTGGTGTGACTTTGTCATAATGTTTGGGTAATTCATCCATTAAACGAAAACTTAGGCCGTTTACTTCCAAATTCCCAATCATATTGGCTTGTCCACCAATATCATCCTGACTATAGATTAAATTTGAAACGAAGTTGTTTTTGACACGATCGAGTTCAGCTTGATTGACCAATTCTGTTTTAAATAAATTCATTTCTTTTTCAATCGCTTTTTGTGCCTCATCCAGAGAAACATCATCACTTGGGATCGCGGAGATCATAAATAAACTGTCACCACGATTATAGGGGTCATAACTGACACTGATTGCGGTCAGTACTTTTTTATCTCGAATCAGACGGTCTTGTAAGCGAGCGGAGATTCCGCCATCCAGTAAGGACTGGATAATGGTCAGGGCGTAGGCATCTTGTGGGTTTTTTGCTGTAGCAATGGATTTGACATTCCAAGCCATAAACAAGTTGGGGACTTGTACTGGCAACTGCACTTCCATGTGTCGATAGCCCATTCGATCAAACTCTAAAACATCATTACGGTCGGGAAGCTCTTTTTTGGGAATTGCCGCAAAATATTTTTCAACCTGTTTAAGTGCCTGTTCTGCATTGACATCTCCCACAATGACCAAAGTCGCATTATTGGGGGTGTACCAAGTTTGATACCAATGTTTAAGATCATCCAGACGAATATTCTGTAGGTTTTTCATAAAGCCAATCACTGGTTGACGATGGTGACTGGTTGGATAGGCGATCCATTTAAAACGTTCGTAGGCTAGATTTCGTGGATTATCATCTGTCCGTTGTCGTCTTTCCTCCATCACCACTTTGATTTCAGGATCAAAGTCTTGTTGTTTGAGGACCAGATTCGTCATACGGTCTGCTTCAAGTTCCAAAGCCAATGGAAAATATTTCTTGGGGTAAAGCTGATAATAGTTGGTGTAATTTGTATATGTGGCGGCGTTGGTGCGGCCACCATAAATTCGGCTCAAACGTGCAAACTCATCATCAGGAACTTTTTTGGTTCCTTTAAACATCATATGTTCAAGCACATGTGAAATACCAAGTACATTACCAGACTCATCACTACTCCCCACGCCGTACCAAATTTGGGTCATAACAATTGGTGAACGATGATCTTCACGGATAATCACTTTTAAACCATTTTTCAGTGTGGTTTCAAAGGTGGTCCTAGAAAGTTGGCTTTGAGGCGCTGCCTGAAGTTGCGTATTTACCGTGTTAAAAGATAAAAATAAAAGTGGCGCAAGGATAACTTTGGATTGTCTAAGAAGATTTAAGAATTTAGATTTCAGAATATACACAGATAACCCAAAAATTTATTTTAAATTTAGAACTATTCTTAAAAAATTAATGATTTAAAGCAAGGCTGGAATGTTGCATTTTGGTTTGCTTGTTTTATCGCTGCTTTAACGCTAAAAATGATGCAATCTATGCTAAACTCATTCTTTTTTAACGCTATGCTTTTCAAGGAATCGGCATGCAAGAACAGCAAAATAAATTCTTGATTGATGCGGATATCGGGGATGACGATGTCACATTACCTAGTTTACCAGCCGTCAATGTGCCTATTATTGAAAATAATGTAGAAACACCTAAAACGGAACCTGTTCAAACTGAGAGCCAAGACGCACAGATTGAATCGGCAGATGAAAAATCTAAAGGTGGCTTTTTTAGCCGCATGAAAGAAGGTTTGACCAAATCACGTAAAAGCCTTGCCGATGGTATGGTCAATATCCTGATTGGTGGTAAAGAAATTGATGATGAGTTGCTCGAAGAAGTAGAAGAGCAACTTTTGGTTGCTGATATCGGGGTAGAGGCGACTAAAACCATTATTGCGAATTTGACTGAGCGTACAGAACGTGGTGATTTGATTTACTCACATTCATTGTATAAAGCGCTACAAGAAGAGCTGGTTGCTTTACTTGCACCTCGGGTAAAACCATTGCATATCGATCCCAATAAAAATCCATTTGTGATTTTGGTGGTGGGTGTAAATGGTGTGGGTAAAACCACCACGATTGGTAAATTAGCCAAACGTTTACAAGGTGAAGGCAAGAAAGTCATGCTTGCAGCAGGAGATACCTTCCGTGCAGCGGCAACTGAGCAACTTCAAATCTGGGGTGAACGTAACAATATTGCTGTCGTGGCTCAAGGTCATGGTGCAGACAGTGCTTCAGTCATTTTTGATGCTTTTGAAAGTGCACGTGCCAAAGGTGTGGACGTTTTAATTGCTGATACAGCAGGGCGTTTGCATAATAAAAGTAACTTGATGTCTGAGTTGACTAAAGTAAAACGTGTGATGCAAAAAATTGATGCAACTGCGCCACATGAAGTGATGTTGGTGGTGGATGCAGGTACTGGTCAAAACGCGATTAACCAAGTTGAAATGTTTGACGAAGCTGTAGGCTTAACAGGTTTAACCATTACCAAATTAGATGGAACAGCAAAGGGTGGTGTGTTGTTTAATATTGCCAGTCGTACCCATGTACCAATTCGATATATTGGTGTGGGTGAGAAGATTGATGATTTACGTCCATTCTCTGCAAAATCATTTGTTGCTGCACTGTTTGAAACAGATAAGTAATTTAAAAAACTATTTATCTTAAATGAGACTCCGCTTTATGCGGAGTTTTTTATTTTCTAAGATTGGGGTTGATGGTGGTACGTTATTGAGAGAAGGCATCATAAGAATGTCATCAAGTTGTACTTTAATGCGATGTCTAGAATCGTATGTCCAGATTTGCAATATTTTTACCACAAAACAAGCAATGAAAAGTATATAGGATATTTGCCATATTCTTATCGTTGAAAAGCTCAAAGCAATAGGCTGAGTTTAATGGTAAATTTTAATTGAATTGTTTGATTAATAAATACTTTAATTGCTATTTAAAAAGGGGACCACATAAACACAGTAGTATTTAAAAAGGCCCGATTTCAGATATTGTTCTAAATATAGAACACATTGTTATGTATATAAGCATGACGAAACTAAGAATGATGCAATACACTCAAACCATGTTAAATAACACGACCCATTTGGTCATAGAAGGATTAACACCATGTCATTTTTAAATCAAATCAAACAACGCCGTACAATTTATGCAATTGGTAGAGATTTAAGCTTAGACCAAGCGAAAATTGAAGAAATCATCAAAGATGCAATCAAGCATAGCCCATCTTCATTTAACTCACAGTCTTCTCGTGCTGTGATTTTATTTGGTGATTCACATGTTAAATTCTGGACAATCGTTTTAGAAACTTTACGTAAAATCGTTCCAGCTGAAGCATTTGAAGGAACTTCGGGTAAAATTAACAGCTTTATCGCTGGTGCTGGTTCAGTGTTGTTTTATGAAGATTTAAGCGTGATCAAAGCTCTACAAGAACAATTCCCATTATATGCTGATAATTTCCCAGTATGGTCTGAGCATTCAACAGGTATTGCACAATTTGCAACTTGGACTGCATTGGCTGAAGCGGGTATTGGTGCATCTTTACAACATTATAATCCAATCGTGGATGAAGAAGTGGCAGCAACATTTGATGTACCTGCTGACTGGAAACTTCGCGCACAATTAGTATTTGGTTCAATCGAAGCACCAGCGGGCGAAAAAACATTTATTGATGATGCAACACGTTTTAAAACTTTTAACTAAGTGAAGCATTTAGTTTCAAGCTGAGGTCTATTGCTTATTTAGCTTAGACCTTGCGATTCCAGAAACCTGTTTAGAATGAAAATTTTAAACAGGTTTTTTATGTGCAGTGCGTTATCCCTGCTTGTCGCCAGACAATAGGTAGAAGCCGTATGATTAAATAATCTAAAAAAGCATAAGTGGTTTAAAAAAATTATGTGATTCCACCTTGTTGCTAAAGATTCTAATCATCTAAATTGAAACAATAAGATGAGATTTGAACAAACAGAAAAAAATATAAGTGAATCGAACAATTCTTTACACAGAATTATGGATTGGTTTTATCGACATTTAGCGCTATTCATGGCTTAATCTTTGCTCAAGGAATAAAAGTGTATAAAAAAATGGGGAAATTAGGGTTGATTCAGCACTTTGGTCTAATTTAGACATTTTAAAAAATTTATACACTGTTAAAAAGCGATTTAAGTTGATGATTTAGTTGATGGTGTTGCTGTATTTTTGATCGTTATTTTTTAAGTTAATGTAGCTATTTTTTTTAATTAAAATGATCACTATTTAGCAATGTGATAGTACTATTCAGCATGGTTTAAATCGGTATACTAGAAACTCTTGTTATAAAAAGTAGCAATATCAGGAAAGACAATGACTGCACGTATTCAAAAAGGCAAGTTAGCGATTGCTAAAGAACTTTACGATTTCATCGAAAATGAAGCACTACCAGGTTCTGGTTTAGATAGTGAAACATACTGGAAAAACTTTGAGCAAGTTGTTGTCGATCTTAGCCCTAAGAATAAGGCGCTTTTAGCGAAGCGTGACGAGATTCAGGCTAAAATTGATGAATGGCACCGCAACAATAAATTTGAACTCCAAGCTTATAAAGCTTTCCTAAAAGAAATTGGCTACTTATTACCAGAAGTAGAAGATTTTCAAATCAGTACAGAAAATGTAGATGAAGAAATCGCATTATTGGCTGGTTCGCAATTGGTAGTACCTGTGCGTAATGCACGTTATTGCTTAAATGCGGCAAATGCACGTTGGGGTTCTTTATACGATGCGCTTTACGGTTTTGACGTGATCTCTGAAGAAGGTGGCGCGGAAAAAGGTAAAGGCTATAACCCTGTTCGTGGCGATAAAGTTATCGCATTTGCTAAGAATTTCTTAAATGAAACATTCCCATTGGCAAATGGTTCACATGCAGATGCAACAAAATATGCTGTTGAAGGCAAAAAACTTGTTGTAACCCTTAAAGATGGTTCAACCTCGACTTTGGCGAAAGAATCACAATTTGTCGGTTTTAATGGCGAAGAATCTGCACCTGTTGAAATTGTACTTTTAAATAACGGCTTACACGTTGTTATTGAAGTTGATGCAAATAGCCCAGTGGGTAAAACTGATGCGGCAGGTGTTAAAGATCTTGTTTTAGAAGCTGCTGTTACCACGATTCAAGATTTGGAAGATTCGATTGCTGCTGTAGATGCAGAAGAGAAAGTAGAAGGCTACCGTAACTGGTTAGGTCTAATGAAAGGTACGCTTGAAGAATCAATTGAGAAGAACGGTAAAACCGTGACGCGTACATTGAATAAAGATCGTACACATAAGAACTTGATCGGTGGTGAAACAACACTTCATGGTCGTTCATTGATGCTTCTTCGTAACGTTGGTCATTTAATGACGAACCCTGCGATCCTTGTAGATGGTGCTGAAATCTACGAAGGTATTATGGATGCTTTAATTACACCATTATTGACTTTCGCAGACATCAAAGGTCAAAACGAAAACAAAAACTCTCGTAAAGGGTCAATGTATATCGTTAAGCCAAAAATGCATGGTCCTGAAGAAGTTGCATTTGCTGTTGAATTGTTTGAACGTTCTGAACAAGCACTTGGCTTACCAGCGAAAACGTTGAAAATCGGGATTATGGATGAAGAACGCCGTACATCTGTAAACTTGAAAAACTGTATTGCACAAGCGAAAGACCGTACTATTTTCATCAATACTGGTTTCATGGACCGTACAGGTGATGAAATTCATACCTTTATGGAAGCAGGTCCTTTCGTTCGTAAAGGCGAAGTGAAAAGCCAAATTTGGTTCCCAGCTTATGAAAACCGTAATGTGATGGTCGGTCTACAAGCAGGTTTACGTGGTAAAGCACAGATTGGTAAAGGCATGTGGCCTAAACCTGACATGCTTTTAGACATGTATAAAACCAAAATTGAACATCCAGAAGCAGGTGCAAGCTGTGCATGGGTTCCTTCACCATCAGGTGCTGTGATTCACGCGATTCATTATCACCAATGTAATGTTTCAGCACGCCAACAAGAGTTATTGAAAACTGAAGCGCTTCCGTTAGATGACTTGTTGACACCACCTTTAGCCACAGATACAAACTGGACTGAAGAAGAGAAGACCAAAGAGCTTGAAAATAACCTTCAAGGTATCTTGGGTTATGTTGTTCGTTGGGTTGATTTAGGTGTGGGTTGTTCTAAAGTGCCAGACATTAACAATGTCGGTTTAATGGAAGATCGCGCGACTTTACGTATTTCTTCTCAACACGTTGCGAACTGGTTACGTCATGGTATTGTGACTAAAGCGCAAGTTGAAGAAGTTATGCAGCGTATGGCGAAAATTGTTGATGAACAAAATGCCAACGACCCTGAATATAGCAACATGGCGCCTGGTTTTGACGGTTATGCATATAAAGCTGCTTATGATTTAGTATTTAAAGGTGGTGAACAGCCGTCTGGTTATACTGAGCCATTATTGCATGCGTATCGCTTAAAGTTAAAAGGTTATACAGGCGATTAATTTTATCGTCTAATTTATCCTATTAGCTTATCAATAAAGCCTCTTCGGAGGCTTTATTCTTTTTATGGTTTATTTTAAATGTTGCTTTCCGTGCATATATAAAATTTGTAGACGCGAGTTTGAGTTTTCAGCCAATAAGATAAAATCTCTGATACAATTTAACGGAATTAATCATTAAGCTGAATTATAAATGACATCAATTCTGAAATTAGATGCGCTGAAAAATGCTGAAGTTGCGAGTACGCCTTATCCGTATTTTGTGGTTGAAAATGCTTTGGCTGATAGTGAAGTCCAGGCCGTAATCCAAGACTTTCCTAAAATTGAACAGGGCGGAAGCTTTAACATCGAAGATGTAGAAATTAAGCCTAATTTTGATCGCTTTCTAAAATCGTTGGATACACCAGAATTTCGTCAAATTTTAACAGATAAATTTGATGTCAATGTGATGGAACATCCGATGATGATTACTTTACGTGGTTATTCTCGTCAAAAAGATGGGCGGATTCACAGTGATTCAAAAAGCAAATTGTTGACGGTTTTGATCTATTTAAATGAATCTTGGGATGCGCCGAATGGACGTTTACGCATTCTCAATGATGATAAAGACATCAATAACTATGTCACTGAAATCAATGCAGGTCCGGGCTCACTGGTTGCATTTAAAGTAACTGACAATGGTTGGCATGGCTATATTCCTTATGAAGGGCAACGCCAATCTATTCAAATTAACTTTTTGACCAGCGAAAAAGCCAATGCAAAACATAAGTTTTTCCATGGTTTAAGTGCCAAAGTGAAAAAGATTTTTGGATAAAAGTTAAGTGAAGAGGGTAAACTTCGGTTTATCCTCAATTGAAATCGCGTGCTGTTTCAAGTTTTTATCAATGTCTAATATTCTTATCAATGGATAGCGCGATAGATAAATTCAACAATTATAAATCAATATTTTAAATCTTATTATTATGTGTGCCAATTTTAAACCGATCAGCTTATTACAAGTTCAGCAGCTTGGCTTACCCGCGATCCCTTTCCTCTATGAAGAAGAAATATTTCCAAGCTTTCAAACGCCGTTGTTATTTAAATCTGATCAAGGGATGGAATGGCGTTTAGTTAACTTTGGTTTAGTGCCAAAATGGGCTGAGGACAAAGATGCTGCAAAACATACTTATAATGCAAGAAATGAAACCTTGATGGAAAAACGCAGTTTTGTCGAGGCTTTTAGCAAGTGCCAATTTGGTGTGATCCCCGTGACAGAATTTTATGAATCCAAGTATATCAATGGTCGACCACAACGGTGGGGTGTGCGACGTAAAGATGGTCAGGCTTTTTATATTGCTGCACTGTATGAGATTACCCGATTAAAAACCGGTGAAGTTGTTCGTTCAGCCACCATGATCAGTATGGATGCCCATACCCACCCGATGATGAGTGAATTTCATGAACCTCGAACAGATAAACGTTCGGTGGTGGTTATTCCACAGCATCGACTTGATGAGTGGTTGGGCTTAAAACAGCCCAATATTTCGAGTTTTATAGAGGGTTTCCCTGTGGCGGAGTTTGAGTGTTTTTATTGCCCCAAAGTATCAAATAACAAAAACTCGCCACAGTTGAACATCTTTGATGAAGAATCTTAACAATTAATGTGCAAGATTCTTAAAGATGATTTTTAAATTTTCCATGGTTTTTTCAATTTGTAGTGGTGTTAAACCGTCAAATGACTGTTCAAGTACAACACTCATTAAATCATTAATTTTATGGGTCATTTGTTGCCCAGATTCTGTTAAATGTACCCGTGTAATACGTGCATCGTTTTCACAAGAGTAGGTATCTACAAAGCCTTCCTCTTTTAAGCGATAAACAATTTTGGTTGTTGTCGACATTTTAGAAACGATCATTTCTGAAAGCTCAGAGACACTTGCATCTGGCTTGGCTTCTAAAGCAACCAATAATCGTCGTCTAGAGTTGTCTACTCCATACTTTTTAAGTACGTGATCTAAATTTAAAACATACTGAGAATGAACTTGAGTGATCCAGTAGTATGGGAAATTTTCGATGTTAAAATTTTCAGCAGCGGGTAAAAATTTTGCATATTTTTTAGTCATTTAGAGGTCCCTGTTTTTTGTAATTATTGCCATATATTAAGCGCTAATCATATTTTACTTTGAATACTTGAATCAATATGTGATAGATCACTTAATGAAAAAAACAAGTAAAATCGACGAAATGTAAATTTTGCTTGAACTAAACTTAAGTTAAAGTATTCAGTAAAGGCATTGTATAACTGTCTTAAATTAGATAAAAAGTAGTAATACCTTGCGTAAATTTAGTCGCTTCTTCATGCAATTTGGAATGAACAGAGTTCATTCTCTAGTTGTTGGTGTGGAATCGAAATTTTCAAAACAACCGCAAAGGTTATTTTTATTGAAAGTCAATGAATGTCCTTGTGTCATAATGGTTCATCCTATGTATTTCAGCTTGCTCAAGTATGAAAATTACCAAGAAGATGTTGTGAAAAGCAAGCTTATTAGTTAAAAAAATTAACATCTGATGTTATTTTAACTGAAAAATAAGAAAAATCAACTTGGCTTTACTGTTAATAATTTCCTTTGATTACGTCATCATGGCGATAAATCTAAATATTTCCTCTCTAAATGCCCATATATCCGATTGAAAATTATTAATTAAATTAAAGCGATTTATACCTTTAAAAGGTAAGTAGCATTTAATAACTATAGTTATACACAATTTATATTGAAAAAATCCAATGACATTTTTGTAAGATTGAGTGAAAAATAATTTGAATAAGATGAATCGGCATCTGTAAAGCATTGAGTTGGGCATACGAGGGCAGGGATGAACTGCAATTCGCCCGTATGGTGAAGTTATCCATAAGAAAAATCTTAAATAAATGTAAAATTTTTGTGAAAAATAATTACAACCGCAAGATATTGTGCATAATTAAGCTAATTTAGTTGAAAAGGTTTCATTCATGGATCCGTCGTCGTGTAGGTCAAATTTATTTTTCTCCACTTTATATATTGATAATAATAAGCAGGAGCTCTAATAATGGAATTTTTATTAGACCCTGGAATTTGGGTTGGTCTTTTAACCCTGATTGTTTTAGAAATTGTGCTGGGTATTGATAACCTTGTCTTTATCGCCATTCTTGCAGATAAACTTCCTCCTGAACAACGAGACAAAGCACGTATTATTGGCTTATCTTTAGCCTTAATTATGCGTCTAGGCTTGCTGTCTATCATTTCGTGGCTGGTCACATTAACCAAGCCTTTAATCGCCTTTGGCGGGTTGTCTTTCTCAGGTCGAGACTTAATCTTATTATTCGGTGGACTGTTCCTCGTTTATAAAGCCGTCACTGAATTACATGAAAAAATGGAAGGCAAACCTGAGGTTAAAAGTTCAGGTGCAGTTGTTTATGCAAGCTTCTGGGCAGTAGTGGCGCAAATCATCGTTTTAGACGCTGTATTCTCTCTTGATTCGGTGATTACCGCGATCGGTATGGTCGACAATATCTATGTGATGATGGCCGCTGTAACGATCGCTGTGGTTGTGATGTTGATTGCGTCTAAGCCGTTAACCGCTTTTGTCAATAAGCATCCGACTGTCGTAATTCTATGTTTAAGTTTCTTATTGTTGATTGGTGTGAGCTTAATCGCGGAAGGTTTTGGTTTCCATATTCCGAAAGGCTATATCTATTCAGGTATTGGCGTAGCAATTTTAATTGAAGCCTTTAACCAGTTTTCCAGCCGTAATGTTGAAAAGCACCAGTCGAAAACACCATTGCGTCATCGTACCGCAGATTCAATTTTAAAATTGATGGGAAGCAAGCTGGATGCAGATCTATTACAAAGCCCTGAAGCTTTAGCTGCTCAAAAAGCCTTTGGTGATGAAGAACGCTATATGGTTGGTGGTGTACTGACCCTTGCTGAACGTTCAGTTGCCTCAATTATGACGCCAAGAAATCAAATTTCGTGGATCGATCTTGAAGATGATGCGGAGAGTATTCGTCAGCAAATCTTGGCTGTACCACATAGTTTATTCCCAGTATGTCGTGGACAACTGGATAAAGTAGTTACGGTTGTTCGCGCTAAAGAGTTAATTGATGTACTGGATGAACCAGAGCAATTACAAGCCTTGCTTAAACGTAGTCGTCCAATTTTTATTTTTGAAAAAATGAAAGTGATTGACGCAATCCATACCTTAAGAACGTCTAAAGGTTCTTTGGTCTTGGTGAGTAATGAATTTGGCAATATCCAAGGTTTGATTTCTCCATTGGATGTGTTTGAGGCAATTGCGGGTGAATTTCCTGATGCAGATGAACAGCTAGAGTTGATCAAACTGAATGATACAACGTGGAAGGCATCAGGTATGCTTGACTTGTATCAGCTTGAGTTGGAACTTGGTATGTTGGATCTGGTTCAAGAAGACTCAGGTTACTTTAGCGTAGCAGGTTTGATTTTAGACAAAACTCAAGGCGAAGCAAAAGTAGGTACTCAGATTGAACAAGAGGGCATTTGGTTTGAAGTCATCGAAATGGATGAAAATCGAATCAAGACGGTAAAAATTACCCGTCCAGAGCAATTTTGATCACTATTTTGCGATTAAATCGCAAGCAGATATAAAAAACTAAGAAAAAATGCCTCATTGATGAGGCATTTTTTTTTGAATAAAAAGAGCACTTAGATAGGATTACTTATCTAAGTACTTAAAACTATAATCAACCTGTAAAAAATTTAGACATAAAATATAATTTCTCTTAGATCTATATTTTTAATTAAATCAATTGCATAAAAAAATAAACTGTTTGATTTAAAAAGTTAGCAATGCCACAGCTTACATTCAAAGTTTAAATCCCTTTGCGTAGGCGATGCCTCACTTTTTAGAGATAAAAAGTGACAAAAAATCTTTCGTTTGGCGAGGGGTACATCCTATACCCCCGCCCAACGGCGACATCCATGTCGTCCCACGGTAGGATCACCATCTAGGATTCAAAAGTACAAAAAATGAATTGATGGAAATCACTTGTATGAATAATTAGCTGGTCTGACTATCATTAAAAATATTTTGTGCCATCGTTGGCCATAAGTTTTGATGTGACTTCTTAAACATTAACATATGACCAATGGCTTTATGACCTGTATCTTTCGGTTTAAGCTCTATCATTTCTGTGCTGGCTTTTGGATATAGGCGAAGTAAGTCTTTGACATTGGCTTCAGTAGCGATCTCATCATCCGATGACCAATACACCGTAATTGGGCATTGAATTTCGTTGTGATAGTCCTCGAAAATCGTTTTACCTATAGCGTTCATCACATATCCAGGTTTACTGCAAAACTCAGCCCATTGTTTTGCAACATTTTTGGGTAAATTTTCTCCCATGCCTAAAAACTTGGTTGCGCCATAACCTTTGACTAAGCTCGAAACAGGAAAGATCATCTTAAACATGACTGGCGCCATACGTTTGGTTCGCCCTTTAAGTCCTTTTACATGTCCTGTAGAGCCTGAAATTGCAATCACTTGTGCCACTTTCTTATAGTTAGAAACAATGCCTAATAATTGTCCGCCAGCACTATGACCTAAAAGTATAACTTGTTGTTTTCCTGTCTTATTCAACAAAGTTTCAATGGCTGCAGGAATATCCAGTTGACCCCAGTCTTGGATACTTGCTTTGGACTGACAAAGAGGACCATGTAAGGATTCACCTATACCACGGAAATCGAAGACCAGCACATCTGAACCTTGTTGAGCAAGCCACTCTATAAAATGATGATAAAAACCTTGGGTAATCCCTGTTGCAGGGCAAACCAAAATAGGCAATCGATGGGTTGATTGTTTTGCCGGATAAAAACGTGCAGTTAAGCTATAGCTATCTGCACAAGTTATGGTTAAATTTTCAAATGTATTCATAACAATTCAATGAGTATGCTTTGATGATTACTTTACATAAGTTCCAAAAAGAAACTTGATCAAAGTATGACTTATGAGTCAAAGCTAATCTAAATATTTTAAGCTGTTGGAATTAGGGTGTTTTAAATGGATTTTGTGGGTTTAGGTTTGTCAGTAAAGTTAGCTTTAATATTCAGCGGGATTTTTCTATGGGTAGGTATGCTGACAGGGGTTTGGAAATACTATCAAATTAGCCGATCAGAAATGGCCCGAGCGCATTATTATGTCGATATCGCACATCGCAGCAGCTTGCTTTATGCTCCAGCCACTTTGATTTTGGCGGTAATGGCCTATTGTTCAAGCTGGACAGAAACCACAAATTTGATATTTGTCTTGATCAATTTATTCTTTTTTAGCTTTTCAATCGCCAGTTATGTTTTGCATGGTTTTTTAAAAGATACGACCAATCAATTCAAACAACCGCACCAATTAGGAACCATGCAATTACCGAAAATATTGTTACGTATAGCAATGCTGTTATTGGTACTCGGGGAGATTGTTGCGACTGGAGGATTATTACTTGGTATGTTGATTACTTTGTTTTAATACTTAAATTTTTATAATTTTCTTATTTAAGATGGATGCATGGCATCCATCTTTTATTCTGTAATCTTCGCAAGTTTACGAGATTTATGGTCGACTACATCCCAAACATAGAAGGCAGCAGAAACGACTAATGCATAGGCAAAAAATTCAGGTTTTAAATTGCCTTGAATGAGTCCATGAATAAACAGAGTCACTAAAAGTGCAAGTGTTGTACTTAGATAGATGACCAGTTTTGTATTTGTCTTCAAAGAATTAATGAAGACTTGCTTATTGAAATGTATTGATAACATCCCCATTCCTCCTGTCTGCTCGACAAAAACCACATTGTTTTAGTCTGGATTGGTTTATTCAGTTGTACCATATCTAATTATTATTTCAAGAGCAAATACCTCTATTATTCAAAATAATTATGACATATTTATTACAAATGATGATTATTTTATAAAAAATGAAAATATGAGTGATTTTTTATATAAATGATGTAATTGTTGTGGAGTTAGTGTGAGCCAGTTATCAAAATAAAATACAATAACTGAATAGGTCTTGGAAGCACTTTCGACTAAAGTTGATAAAAATTATGCAATATTTATGCAAAAATCGAAAAAAATGACTATTTTTTTTAAATAATTCGATTTTGGCATGGAGAGCGGTTCATTCATGTAAAAAATGCAACAACGCGACTGAATTCATCTGTGTTAAATAAGAATTAAGTTTTAGTATTTTTAGCCAAATGTTTTTTATACATAGCACAAAGCTTAATTCGATCTATTCAGGAGCATTGATCATTTGCTTGAAGCACTAAAATGGATCAAACAACGCTTTAAAAATTGTGTCGCAAACAATAACGGCCTGTGGGGTAAACATGACAATTATTGATCACTGTTAAAATAAGATTTGGGTAAAATCAAATTTTAAGGATGATAATTAAAAAGCTTTATTTTTTAATTTTATCAATTACGACACAGATGATTAACACGATCAATGATGGGATCACCCATGCAAGATTTTGTTCATTTAACGGTAAGTTTTGAATCATTAAAGGTAAGCTGTCCTTAAAGCTTGTGACTTTAATTCCTTCAATAAGACCAAATAGAAATGCAACGCCAGTAACAGGTGCGATAACCGTGGTTGGGTGATTGAATTTACCCCAAAAGAAGCTTAATAGAATGACTACAATTGCGGGTGGGTAAATTGCACTGAGTACAGGGACTGAAAAAGCAATCAGTTTGGTTAAACCTAGATTTGAAATCACCAATGAAAATAACACCAAAATAATCACTAAAACTTTATATGGGATTTTCGTGAGTTCAGAGAAGTATTCAGCACATGCACAGGTTAAGCCAATCGCAGTAACCATACATGCAATAAAAATCAAACCTGTCAGGAATAAAGAACCTAAGTCACCAAAAGCATGTTGAACATAAGCATGCAGGATCACTGCGCCATTTTCAGCATTTGGAGCAGCATCATGACTGCCTAAACCCAGTTTAAATAAGCTGAGATAAACCAGCGTTAAACCTACACCAGAAATCAAACTTGCAATAATGGCATATTTGGTTACGAGCTTTTTATCTGTTACACCACGAGAGTGGATGGCATGAATAATCACAATACCGAAAACCAAAGCGCCTAAAGTGTCCATGGTTAAATAACCATTTACAAAACCTTCAGAAACAGGGCTGGTAGCGTAATTGTTGATTGCAGGAGAAATTGAACCAGTCGGGATCAGAAATGCTGCAATACCTAAAATTGCCAGTGCAATAATTTTTAGCGGTGCAAGAATATGACCCACTGTATCCAATAATTTATTTGGATAAAGAGAAACTAAAGTTACAAATGCAAAATAGATAACACTATAAATAAATAATGCTGTACCACCATTTCCAAAATATGAGGAAAAACCAATTTCATAAGAAACAGTTGCAGTACGAGGTGTAGCAAATAATGGCCCTACCGAGAGATAACACACAACCGTCAGTACTAAACTTGCAACTTTACCTAAAGGCGAGCTTAAAATCGCAATAGAACCTTCAGTTTTAGAAAGTGCCATAATGGTAATAACAGGTAAGCCTACAGCTGTGACTAGAAAACCTAGCGCTGCGAGCCATACATGTTCACCGGCTTGTTGAGCAACAATGGGTGGAAAAATAATATTGCCTGCCCCAATAAATAAGGCAAAGGTCATAAAGCCTAAAGCAATAATATCCTTTGTACGGAGATTAGTCATAAACTGTGGTTGAAAAAGCAAAACAGCGATTTTAGTAGAAATAGCTTATTTTTTGTATTTTATTTTATGGATAATATTCCCGTTTTTTATAAATTTTAACCAATTAGTCATATTGATTATATTTATGTGGATGATTCACAGTTAATTTTCAAAAATTGAAAAAATCAAAATTTTCAAAAAATATAGAATAGATAAAATATTCATATGGAAAGATTATACTTATTCTAAAATTTATGTGCTTGATTTTGCATTTTTATTAAATATGATAGGCGGTAAATTGCCCTAAACGTATTGAAAAGGCATATAATATTTTTTCACTTTTGCGGACAGATCCAATGAAAGCTTCTACAGTCACCATTAAAACCGAACAAGACCTTGAAAAATTAAGAGTGTCGGGGCGTTTAGCTGCTCAAGTTTTAGCAATGATTGGTGAATATGTGAAGCCGGGCGTGACGACTGAGTATTTAGACGATATTTGCAATGATTTTATTGTCAATACGCTAAAAGTGATCCCTGCAAATATTGGATATTATGGTTATACCAAAACCACCTGTATTTCTCCAAATGAAGTGGTCTGTCACGGTATCCCATCAAAACATAAGGTTTTAAATGATGGCGATATCATCAATATCGATGTTGCGATTATCAAAGATGGTTATTTTGGTGATACCAGCCGTATGTACTATGTGGGTACAGTTAAACCTGAAGCGAAAAGACTGGTTGAAACGACTTATGAGGCAATGGTGGCTGGGATTCATATGGTCAAACCCGGTGCAACACTCGGGGACATTGGTTATGCGATCCAACAAGTTGGGCAACGTGAAGGTTATACGATCGTTCGTGAATATTGTGGTCATGGGATTGGTAAGATTTATCATGAGCAACCTAACGTATTACATTATGGTCAACCCGGACAGGGCTTAGTGCTTAAAAAGGGTATGGTTTTTACCATTGAACCAATGATTAATGCGGGGAAATCCAGTGTCAAAGAGCTGAAAGATGGCTGGACTGTGGTTACTGCGGATAAGTCACTGTCAGCACAATGGGAGCATATGGTTGCTGTCACAGATACAGGATTTGAGTTGCTTACTCCTTGGCCTGAAGGCACTGGTAGCTACCCTGAAATTTAATCTTTAGACTTTGGTCTAATGAATGAATTATGCTCAGCGATTTATTGTTTTTTTATCTTTAAAAATGAGATTTTTCTCACTTTATTTACTGGGAATGTGGATCTTTTAGGGAATATTTTCGTTTAAGAAATATCCAATAAGTGTTTTTAAGTATTGGTTTAAATATTAACCAATCGCTAAGATAGCTTCCAGATTCTCGCTGTAGTTTCTATTGTTGTTTCAAGCTTTCTAGCTTACCCATCCTAGGGTAAGCTTTTTTTTTGTCTATCGCTTCTCGATTTGCTTTGATTTGACGATTGCAAATTTAAAATAAGATGAATGAGCCTCCATTCATCTTATTGATCAAAATGCTATTTTTTAAGTTTAAAGTTTAAAATAAACGAAACAGCGAAGCCAAATAGTAGTCCCCAAAAAGCTGAACCAATCCCAAAAAACTGAACACCTGATGCACTGAATAAGAAGGTGAGCAGTGCGGCTTCACGGTCTTTGACTTCATGAAATGCAATCGCAATATTATGACTAATCGTACCAAACAAGGCGATCCCCGCTAATGCCACAATAAAAAGATGTGGAAAAGACATCAATAGACTTGTCAGTGTTGCCGCAAATAACCCCATCAAAATATAAAAGAAACCACAGCTCATACCAGCAATATAGCGCTTCGCAGGGTTTGGGTGAACTTGGTCATCCAAACTGACAGCAGCACTGATTGCGGCAATATTCACGGTATAACAGCCAAATGGTGCAAGTAAAGTCTGCGCTGTACCAGTCCAACCAATAAGTTGGTTAACATGGGGTTTATAGCCATAACTTTTAATCATCGCAATCCCTGGTAAATACTGAGATGCCATATTGATTACAAATAAAGGCAGTGCCAATCCGAGAATTGCAGACCATGTGAACTCAGGTGTCATCCATACTGGTTTTGCCAATCCCCAATGTAAGGTTGGAACATGAAACTCCATAAAAAATGGACAAATGATGATTCCAGCGATCACGGTAATCACAATACAATAACGTGCCCATAGCCGTTTAGTAACGATATAAACCGCCAAGAGGCTGAGAATAAATGCCCAGTTATTTTGCATACTGGCAAATAGAGCAATACCAAACTTGAGTAATACGCCTGCCAGCATGGCACTGGTCAAACTCTGAGGAATATACGAAATAATTTTTTCAAATATACCTAAAAAGCCTAGTGTGGCAGTCAGTAAACCACTCACCAAGAAAGCACCAATGGCTTCATAGAGTGAGTAGCCGCTGGCAGTGGCAATGATGAGTGCAAGTGCAGCGGTTGACCATGAGGTGGCAACAGGATATTTGAATTTCCAAGAAAGAATTAATCCTGAAAGACCTATACCTAAACCGAGTGCCCAAAACCAAGAGGTAATTTGTTCAGGGTTTGCGCCAAGTAATTGAGCTGCTTGTATAACGAGTACAGCCGAAACACTGATACCAATTAAGAAGGTAATGAAACCTGCAAATACAGCAGGTATAGAGAAGTCTTGGAGTAACTTTTGCATGATCCCTTGCTTTTAAATTTGATTGAATGGTTGAAAATGCAACCATCATACATGGATCATTTTAAAGCTTATAGGGTTAATTGGAATTAAATAGCAAAAGCAAAAATAAAATTGAATAAATTCTCATTTTGGGAGAATTTGGCTTTTTTAATCTAGAACTGTCTTAGTTGAAAACAATGTATAGTCAAACCACCTAATTATTCATATAAGTGATTTGCATCAATTCATTTTTGGTATTTTTGAATCATAGTTGGTGATCCTATCGTGGGGCGACATGGATGTCGCCGTTGGGCAGGTTA
The DNA here is from genome assembly GCF_051059255.1 of Acinetobacter sp. CE-15. Classification (NCBI taxonomy): domain Bacteria; kingdom Pseudomonadati; phylum Pseudomonadota; class Gammaproteobacteria; order Moraxellales; family Moraxellaceae; genus Acinetobacter; species Acinetobacter sp. CE-15. The sequence continues at coordinate 2,029,463 of NZ_CP192737.1, forward strand.
CAGGACGTACCTCTCGCCCAGCAAAAGATTTTTGTCCCTTTTTATCTCTAAAAAGGGAGGCATTGCCTACGCAAAGGTATTTAAACGTTGAATGTAAGGTGTGGCATTGCAAACTTTTTATAATTAAGAATTTTTTCATGTGATTGATTTGATTAAAAATATTAATTAAAAGAAGTTGTGTTCTTGTGTCTGATTTTTTTGACAGATTGACTATAGATTACCCATTGATAAAGATTAGATATTACCTTGAATAGAAAGCGCAGTTGATCCAAAAAGAATGCTTTAATCGCGAGATTTATTGAGCTAAATCAGCTTACATCGTTGAAACGGCTAACTTTATTCCAAAAGTACAGAACAGCAAGCCTACACATGCAACACAACCTGCAGCAATTTTGTAGCGTGTATTGAAAAAAGTGGCGAGTTTAACGCCTGAGAAGATCAAGATCGTCAAATAACTCATACTGATGATTTGCAGAATCACTGAAAGTGCCGCAAAACTTAAAGCAGGGTAAGGGTAATCAGGATCGACAAACTGAACAAAGAACGAGAGATAAAATAAAATTGCTTTTGGATTGAGTAAGCTAATGGTGAGTGCTGTTCGAAATGGATGAAATTGTTCGTTAGTTGCAGTATTCGATGTATTTGTTTGCAGCGTTTGTGGTTTGCTCTGCCAAGTTTTGATACTTGCGATCAACAAACGAATACCGAGATAAGACAGATAGCTTGCACCTACAACTTTGAGAATGATAAATAACCATGGAAAAGCGTGTAGTAAAGAGGCAGCACCTAAAACAGTGCAGAGAATCAGGATTAAATCTCCTGTAAATACGCCTAAGGCACCGATATAGCCCGTTTTAATCCCAAATCGAGAGGCAATTGACATCACATACAATGAGTTGGGACCGGGTAAAATGACGATAAAAATAGTCCCTAGTATATATGTCACAATATCGGTAATACCAAACACAACATTCTCACTGTATAAGAAAAGCGAAATAAAAAAGCCGAGCGTTTATGATAACAAACTCGGCTTTAGAGTGTGAGCGATTTTAGTGCAATTTTAACCAAAAGCGCATCTACAATTTAGATTTATATAAATCATTCTAAATACATAGATTAGTCAATAAAATCAGCATCTAGGCCAAAAGATTGACGCAATAATAATGCGAGTTGTTCACGTGCTTTGATAAAACCGTCAATCCCGCTTTGCAATAATTGGAATGCCATTAAATCAGCTTCCAATTGTTGTTTAAATTCTGCTTTAGAAATCTCTTGATGTTCTTGAGCAGTCTGGTCCGTGTCTAAGCTGAGTTGAGAAACCACATGACGTTGATCATTTTTCAATTTTTCAAGCAGACCCGGTGCAACGGTTAAAAGGTCACAACCTGCTAAACCTAGAACTTGGTCAATGCTACGGAAGCTTGCGCCCATCACTTCAGTTTTGATTTGATGTTGCTTGTAGTAATGATAAATTTGTTTAACAGACAATACGCCTGGATCTTTCTCAATTGGATAGCTTTCTACATTTTCAGCTTTTTTAAACCAATCTAAAATACGACCGACAAATGGAGAAATCAAAGTAACATTGGCATCTGCACAGGCTTTGGCTTGGTGTAAACCAAAAAGCAGGGTTAAGTTACAATGAATGCCTTCTGCTTCTAGTACTTTCGCTGCCTGAATACCTTCCCATGTAGAGGCAATCTTGATCAGAATACGGTCTTGGTCGATCCCATATTCTTTATACAATGCAAGTAGCTCTTTAGCCTTGGCAATGGTTTCTTCGGTATTATAGGAAAGGGCTGCATCCACTTCTGTTGAAACACGACCTTCTACAATATTTAAAATTTCGACACCGAGTTTGACGGTGAGAATATCGATGGTGCGTTCGACGAGTGCATCTAATTCATAACCTTCTTTTTTTGCTTGCGCATAGGCATCTTCAATCAGCTCACGACTTTCAGGCTGTTGTGCTGCTGCTGTAATGAGTGAAGGGTTAGTCGTTGCATCCAAAGGGCGAAATTGTTGAATTGCGTTTAAATCACCTGTATCAGCAACGATAGTGGTTAAGCGTTTTAATTGATCTAATGCAGATTGTGTCATTACCGATTATTTCTTAGTTAAAATATTTGTGATTTATTTATAACACAATGCGATTTGAGCAAAAGAGGAAAATGTACTGAAAGGCCTATTATTTTGTATGAATTCTTTGATTTCGAATGTGATTAATCAAAAAACGAGCAGCTGAGCCTAAATTGCTCTCACGACTCCAGACTAAGTCGACAAAATATTCAAATTTTGGTGTGAAATCGAGCAAATCTAAGATTTTTAACTTATGTTTGAGCTCAGGATTTTCATTAAACATTTCTAAGGGAAGTACACCCCAACCCAGTTCTTTTAAAATTAAAGCACATGCTGAGTGGTGATTGTCTGTCCGCCAATAGTTTTTAGAATAAAGCAGTTCGGGTTTAATGGTTCGATCACGACTTGCCACGACAATTTGTCTGGATTGTAGGATTTGTTCAAAAGTAACTTGTTTATGTGCTGATAATGGGTGATGAATAGCTGAAACAGGGACCAAGGCTTCTTTTTTAAATTCGACAAATTGCTCACGGCTTTCAAGTATTTCACGTTCAAACATCAATGCCAGTTGAGCCGTCTGATTCATCAGCATTTTCAGCGCATCTTCTTGTGGTGCGGAGAAGATATTAATTTCTAAAGTTGGAAAATGCTCTCCCAACAGTGCAATGTATTCAGCCCAGTCTGTATGCAGTAATTCTGAAACCACCACGATATTTAATGAGGATTCCAAGCCTTCGCTAAGTGCAATCGCTTGTTGTTTCCACTGGTTCATTTCTACCAGTAGTTGTTCAGTTTTTTCATATAAGCGTTGAGCTTGAGGTGTAGGGATTGGTTCACGTCCCACACGATTAAAGAGTTTTAGATTTAAGTCTATTTCCAAGTTGGCGATAGACATACTGACAGCGGAGGGGACTTTGCCAAGCTGTCGGGCTGCTGCTGAAAATGAACCTGTTTCCATCACCGTTTTAAAGATGGTGAGTTGTTCTTGGTTGATATTCATGCGCTTGGCACCATTCTGTTTAGTTTTTCAGTCATTAAATTTACTCCAATTCACGCAACCTTTCAATAAAATTGAAAGAACCTGACTCGATTGATCAATATTATAAAAATATAATGCATCCATCGAATCAAGAAAGAGTAGTTTTAAATGATGATTTCCAAAAGAAGGGTTATTCATGCATTAAGCTATGAAGTCATCCTGTTGGTGATCATAGCGATTGCATTAAGTTTTATTTTTGAAGTACCAATGGAAGTTACTGGCGTATTAGGTGTTGCAATGGCCGTGACTTCAGTGGTTTGGAATATGGTGTTTAACCATTTCTTTGAACAATTTGAACGTAAGAGAAAACTTAAACGTACCATAGGTGTACGTATTTTACATGCCATTGGTTTTGAGGGTGGTTTGATGTTAGCCACGATTCCAATGGTTGCTTACGCAATGGATATGTCTTTGTGGCAAGCAATTTTATTGGATTTTGGAATGACCACCTGTATTTTGGTGTATACCTTTATTTTCCAATGGTGTTATGACTTGATTGAAGAGCGTATGGGGGCAAAGCCTGTACATTCTTAATTAAGCCTGCGATGCATTTATTTTAAATTTTAGTGAAAATTTCAAATGTGTTGCGATAGAGCTCCCCCTTACTTTTCAATAAAAGTAAGGGGGAGTTTTTTTATAAAAATTTAATTAAATTAATTTTCTGGAAAAATTGTTTGATTATAAAAAAACTGCAATGCCACACCTTACATTCAAAGTTTAAATAGCTTTGCCTAGGCAATGCCTCACTTTTCAGAGATGAAAAGTGACAAAAATCTTCTGTTTGGCGAGGGGTACGTCCTTTACCCCCGCCCAACGGCGACATCCCTGTCGCCCCACGATAGGATCACCATCTATGATTCAAAAGTACAAAAATGAATTGATAACCAATTGTTACTCAAAGTTCATATAAAAACATAAGCTTCATTTATGATCAGTTGCTTGATAGAAGTCACTTGTATAAATAATTAGGTGGTTTGACTATAAGGAATAAAAACTAGGTAAAACATAATCAATAAAATAAAAACCCGTTACACGATCACAGCTCAGTTTAAACAAACTTTTGCAAAAGATAATTGAATTCAATTTGTTTTGTAAAATTGTTCGCCTACAATAGGGTCTGTTAACATTTCATAAATGGCTTGCGTTGTAGGCTAAAATTGAGCAGGCAAGGCATGAAACGAAGAGAATAGCGAGACTATTTTCGAGTTTCATAACACAGACTGAGATAATTTTAACCACAACCCTTCGGGACTAGAGTTTTTTTGTCGCTACGTCGTTACGAACTACTCATTTAGCTGACTAAATTTCGTATTTCGTGCCTCGAATCGTCTAAAAAAACTCGTTGTCGCAAACATAGAAGAAGTGTCAACAGACCCTAATAAATTCAATATATGTAAGAGATGGATTGAGGCAAACAAATATGGTGCAGACAGTTCAGGAGCAGCTGCCACATAGACACCAGCTTGCTGCTCAAGAATTACTTCAGGTTTCAGCAAATTTAAATAAGATTTATCTTGATCAATTTGACTATTTGTCCGAGATTACTGCGCACAACTTTTTCCAGTTTGATCCACAGCAGCATAAATTCAGTCTGGCAAATCAGTTACTCAATATCTACTTTGATGAAGAAAAGGGTTTAATTTTTGCTTTAAATTTTGAAAAGTTACCGCGTTGTTTAGAAAATAAAATCAATATCAATCGTTTTGTTCAATATTTCTCAGAAAATATTTATTTTTATACAACAAAATATCATGAGATACATCCGACTGATTTAAAGACCAAAGCCCAAATCATCCGCCAAACGCTGATTGAGCAGGTTTTTGAGTGGGTGGATGGTGAAAATCGGGTAGAGCAGTATTTATATAATATTAGTGAAGCAGATGCAGAGCGTATTGATCAAATTTTGCTGCACTATGAATATTTTGATTATGCCTATGTTTCTGATTTTGCCAAATATGGTAAAGCGATTCCTTTAAGTGTTGAGATTAACATTAAGCATTTAGTGCTGATTAATTCTGTATTGGGTCAGGAGTTTTTACCGATTCAGTCATTGCTACCCAAATTTCAACAGGCCATTTTTTCTTTAGATCAGTTTATTCCAGCGCATTATTTGCGTATTTTAAAGATTTTCCACCCAGAATCATTACGCTTACACGAACTCAGTCAGTATTTTGCAAGTTATCAACTACTGGCTGTACATGCTCAAGAACAACCGCAAATGCTTGCTTATACAAAATATATGAAACGGGGCTTTTGGCAATATCAGGATTTATTGAGCAAGCAGCACTTTTTACAAAAAGATGCTGAATATTGGGAACAGGATCAAGTTCCACAATTTCCAATTTGTAGTCTTAAGCGCACTGCAAATTGGCTCTTTAAACAAGATGAACAGGTCAATGATTGGATGAGTCGACATATAAAGGATCCCAATGTCAGGATCACAATCACAGCATTAAGTCTGATTGATACTTCAAAGATTTATCCTGAAGTCACTCTAAGTGTTTTAAAGTATTTTAAAAATATTGCAGCACGGCTATTTTTAACTGAATGTCACTCTTTTGCAATTACAAATGAATGGCAAAATCATCCAAAGAACAATCGTTATGATTTTTTAAAAACAGAGATTGAAAATAAATCGAATAAGAAAATAATTTCTAATTCTTATTTATATATCGAAGAATGGTTGGATTTCGCTGCGTTGATGTTAGCGGATCAACCACAGATGTATAAAAAAATATACCTTAAGATAAATCGTATCATTCAAGCATTTATGCTGTTTTTACAACATATTGCTCAGAGCTTACCCAAGCAACTGATTAAATTTATTGATCCGCAACGACAACAACATGCTGAATTTTTTATTCAGTTGCAAAAGCACAATATAACAGTCGATGATTTTCGTAAAAAACTGAAACACATGCAGATCGGTCGTGCATCTAACCATAGTATTTACGACAGCTTTGTTTTGGACTATGTGATGCATTTATTTAATGATCATCACGATATTGAGCGGAATGTCACTTGGCCTGGTCTATATCAGCAAGCACAGCGTTGGCATCAACATCATTATTTTGTTGATACCTTGTCGACACTTAAAGAAAAAATAGATGTAGAGCATTGGGATCGTGTTGCACCAATGCAAAAGATTTATTTTGAAGAGTGGTGCTATGAAGAACTGAATAGCCTAAAACGAATTATTCAAGAGTCGTTGGTGTTTAAACACTGTTTGGCATTGTCCTATTGTGCGCGGATTGTAGATCGTGAATATGTAGCATTTCATGTATCGAAAGTTGATGATGCGACTCAGGAAATGACTTTGGGTTGTTATTATAAATTAGGACGTTTGGTCTTTGATCAATTGCGTTTACCCAATAATCATATTCCTGATGAGTTTTATATATTGAAAGCTCAAGCTTTTATTGAAGATGTAAATCAGCATTTAAAATGGAAAAGCAGTATTCAACCCAATGAAGAATTGGGAAACTTATAGTTTGACGTAGATGAATTTTGAGTGAGCGACTCGGCTTTAATTCACTTTTCATGATGCATTTGGCTTAACTTTTTATGCAAAAATCGTTAGGCTATAGCCGTCCCATCCTGTTTAGGTAATTCAAGGCTGTTATGAAACAAGAAACTGCACTCAAACTTATGAAAGCGGGTGAAAATGTCTTTTTGACTGGATCTGCTGGTGCAGGAAAAACCTATACGCTTAATCAGTACATCAATTATTTAAAAGCACGCAAAGTCCCTGTTGCAATTACAGCATCTACGGGGATTGCAGCAACACATATGAATGGCATGACGATTCATACTTGGGCAGGCATTGGGATCAAAGATACGCTGACGGATGATGATTTAAAGCGTATGAAAGAGCGTAAATACTTAAAAGAGCATTTAGAAAATGCCCAAGTCTTGATCATTGATGAAATCTCAATGTTACATGCCAAACAGCTTAATTTAGTCAATCAAGTTTTAAAATATTTTAAAGAATCTGATGATGCTTTCGGTGGTATTCAAGTGATTGCGGCCGGAGACTTTTTTCAGCTGCCACCTGTAGGAAAAAATAGCGAACTAAATCGAGATAAATTTTGTTTTATGTCAACCGCTTGGGTTGAAGCAAAGTTTCGTGTTTGCTACCTGACAGAGCAGCACCGTCAAGATGATTCGGCTTTAAATGATGTACTCAATGCGATTCGTGCCCAAAATATTCAGCCACAGCATATTCAAGCGCTACAAGATACCCGTAATCAAGACATTGGTGATACCTACACACGCTTATATACCCACAATATGGACGTGGATAGCATCAACTTTCAGCATCTCAATGCGATTGAAGGCGATGATCATCAATTTGTAGCGGTCACAGATGGTAATGAAAAGCTGATTGAAACATTGAAATCTTCTGTACGTGCGCCTGATGAGTTGACGCTTAAAAAGCATGCCAAAGTTATGTTCGTTAAAAATAACTTCGATATGGGCTATATCAACGGTAGTTTAGGTGAAGTTATTGGTTTTGAAGAAGACGATGAACTGGGAATGTTGCCTAAAGTCAAAATGACCGATGGTACAACCTTGTTGGTTGCGCCAGAAACATGGTCTGTTGACAATGAAGGTGGTAAAACCATCGCCAGTCTACAACAAGTACCATTACGATTAGCTTGGGCGATTACTATTCATAAATCACAAGGGATGACCTTGGAAGCTGCGGAAATCAACTTAAGCCATACCTTTGAAAAAGGTCAGGGTTATGTGGCTTTATCCCGGCTTAAATCGATTCAGGGTTTAAGATTGTTAGGTTTTAATGATCAGGCGTTGGAACTGGATAGTCTTGCAATTAAAGCAGATAGCCGTTTTCAAGAGTTATCCAATGAAGCCGAAGTGCATTATGCAGATTCAGATTTAACCACACAGCATAATGCCTTTATTCGTCATTGTGGCGGGACGTTAAATACCACTGAAATTGAACGTAATGAGAAGAAGCTGGCGCGTAATAGTGGTAAAACTAATTATGCTTCAGCAACACTTGATGAAACACGTGAATTGTTTGAAAGTGGCTATGAGATTCAGGATATTGCGGTTGAACGTGGATTAACTCCTGCGACAATTATCAATCATTTGGCTCGTTTACATCGAGAACAAGGTTTGGATATCTCGATTGCAAATCCTGGTGAAGAAGTTGTAGAAAAAATTCGTGTGATTTATAAAAAATTGAAGAAACGTCAAGATCCAAGTCATTTTAATGATGATGGTGCGATTAAATTACGTCCAATCGTTGATTTAACCAGTCCAAAAATGGGCTATGATCAAGTACGTTTGGCATTGTTATTTGTTGAGTGAACCAAATCAAATTTATAAATTATGCATATTTATTTTTTATTTGAAATTGCTGAAATTTCAAACATTCAAGTTGGTCTGCAAATATTTATTCGTAATCATCTTGCTTGATATCATCACTCTTGAAACCTAATCTTTAAGAAGTTAAGCATTATACACTCAATAATATGGATGTTATTGAAGTGTTAAACTTATGTAATAAATGCTGAAATCTGTTATCGATCTTTAGGATTCCATATTTAGAAATTTATAAAATGCATGCAGCATAAAGTATCAATGATAATGTTTTTTACACTAAAATATTGCTGATCTTTATAACCACAGCAACATATGCCGAAACTGAAAAACAAGTCGCCTGTAGTAAATTTAGAGATATCGCTTATTATTTTGTTAATCAGCAACAAAATGGAAAATCAAAAGCTGAACAAATCGCTTTTGTTGATACTTATGGTGAAAAAACGGGTGATGAAACAGAATACTTAAAAATAATGCTGAATTACATCTATGAAAATATTGAAATAGTCGCAGACATAAACAAACAAGAAAGCATTGCTAATTATTTTGGTGATTTGGATTACGCGCAATGTATTGAAAAAATATAAGCCATATTTCAACTGATCACGTTAATTTTACAGTTTTTTTATATGTTAATGCTATAATTCTGACCAATATCCAGTACTTTCAAACGGTTAATACGATGCCACAAATGTTTATTGATTATTCTGACAATATTCAGAATTTAGATAAAAAGAAATTGATGTTGGGTTTAAATCATGCACTGTTTGATACAGGTTTAGTGGGGCAAGCACATGATATTAAATCCCGTATTCAATCAGTTTCGGATTATTTGATTGGCTTTGGGGATGAAAGCGGCGAGCAGAGTAATCAAGCATTTATTTTTGTACGTTTACAAGGTCTAAGTGGTCGTACTGAACCACAAAAAGACTTAATGACTGAAAATTTATCGCAATTTTTACAGTCATTTGAAGGTTATTCTGCACAGGGTTTAGAAATTCAGCTCTGTGTAGAGTTTGCTGAAATGCCACGAGAAATTTATAAAAAAGTTTTTGTACAAAAATAATCAGCTTGGGGCTTAAAAAATAAGCCCCAATCTTTTACTTATTCACTTCTGAGTTCGCATATTGCTTTAACCAGTTTTGGATATCGCGCTTGTAACTCAGCACCATTGAGTAAATCTCTTTCAATCTCGCCAGCTGCAAAATCATAGTGATGTTCTGGATATTGTAAATATACCGCATCACGAATCTCAGACTCTTCTTCATTTTCATGATGAACGCTATATGCCTCATCAGCAACATAGAGTAGACCCTCAGCCCAAGTATCGCCTATATCAAAACTATATTTTCCGCTAACAAAGTTTTGAATATCTTCTTGTATGTCATCAAAGAATTCCTTACCTTTGAGGATTAACCAACATCTAAAATAAATAAAACCATCATCTGATAGATAAGCATCGAAATTGAAAATACCATCTTTTTCAGTAAAATCAGATTCTAAAATTGTCGAGAGTTCTGCGATTTCAGCACTATAGAGTTGTGAGAGTTTGAGCTGGAGTGTTTTTTCAAAAGTAATCAGTTGTTGTTTATCTAATTGAGATAAATATTGCACAAGATCTTGTAAATGCTGGTCAATATCATAGTCAGACCAGTGAGCATCTTTGTTATGATTCGACTGGTCTATTGCGTCCCAAAACAATTTTTCTTCTTCTCGTAATGACATCAGTGATTCCATAGGTTTAAGCTTAATTTTAATGCTAAAAAGTAAATTTATATGTTTAGTCTAAAGACTTAAAACTTCTATGTCTGCATATTGCCAAATTTTATCTGCACTCATTTGATATATTTCATCTAAAAATGCGACATTAAAGCTTCCAACAGCTTGGGCTTTTTCAAAAGCCAGTTTTCCTGCAATCGCAAAATGGATATGTGCAGAGATTGTTGCAATCGTGGCTGTTGTGACTGCACTATACGCAGCAATTAATGCCCCTAAAGCGCAACCTGTTGCCGTGACTTTAGGTTGTAAATAGCTTCCACCATTGACCTGAATCACGCTATTGAGCTGTTTAGAAAGGATAAAGTCAGATTCACCAGAAATTGCAACACATTCGGTATGGGTTAAAAGTGCTAAAGCCTGTAAATACACTTCATTGCTTGACACAGTACTGTCTACACCTTTGGATTCAACTTGATTACCTGCAAGTGCACTGATCTCTGAGGCATTACCACGAATAACAGTCGGTTTAAGCAAAACCAATTGATCAACCATTTCACTGCGCCATTTGAGAAATGCACCATAACCAACAGGGTCGAGAACCCACGGTGTATTTTTACTTGCTACAGTTTGTGCTGAAATTTGCATGGCCTGCATTTGTTCAGAGGTCGGCGTTCCCACATTGATACTTAATGCCGCAGTAATAGAAGCAAAGCTTTCCGCCTCAAATGGGTTATCAATCATCGCAGGTGAAGCCCCAGCAGCCAATAAGACGTTGGCTGCATAATTTGCTGCAACACTGTTGGTAATACACTGTACTAAGGGCTGTTGAGTTTGTAACTCAGTCCAAGCATCCACAACTTTTTGTAAAATGACATCAGTGTGGGTATGAAGTTGATCCGTTTGAGAATGTGTAATATTTTCAGGATGATTCATAAATGCTCCTTACTGAGTAAAATAGTGGTCTTGGTGTTTGCAACTGCGACAAAATAATGTCACATAATTTTGTGCATCATACTCAACCGTTAATTCGTTTGAGCCACAATACATACAGCGCTTTTGTGAATAGAAATTTAAGCGTGGTTCAATCTTTTTCCAAGATTTCCACACAGGTTGAAAGAAGATACCTTCATCGTAGCCCAAAAACCGATAAAACAGTATTTCACTCATCCTACTCAATGGAATATTTGGTGGGCGTGGTAGGGTTGATGTTTCCCATTTTTCAGCAATTGCACGTTCTCGATATTGTTGCACTGTTTTCTTGAGAATATTGGTATTAATAAAGTTTTCGTTACGAACTTGTAGCGCCTTTTTTTGATATAGATATTCAAGTGCAGTCTGAATGAGATAGAAAATTTGTCCAACAGCCAATGTGTCGAGTAGGTGATAACAGAAGATTTGGAAGTTTTTATTGCCCGAAATCTGGATACCCCACGTGCGGCAATAATGTTGGGTAAACTGTACAATTTCTTGATACAGCACAACATAGAGTGCATTTTTGACTTCTTCGGATGTTTTAAATGGGATACCTTGGCTTAGATTTTCATAGAACCAGTGGCGTAGTTGTGTTGCGATACTAAACATACTCGGTTCGGAATAACCATCCAAACGGACATTGATATAGTATTGATGTGCATCATCACTAAAATCTTTGGCAACAAATACATTGTCTTTAATCAGTTGATTGAGAAGTTGACTTTGGAAATAGTAATTGGGGGTAATTGGGTGATATTTAATCACTTCCCAATCAATAAACTCTTGATGGTTGGTATTTTCATGCACCTGATTGTCTAAAATACTCAGTAAAAATAACTTATGTAAAAAACTGAGTTGGTCTAAACCTAGTTCAAAATTATCTTTTTTCTTTAGCTTACGGGTTTCTTGCAAGCGAGTTTCTTTAATCATTTTACGCCGTTTGCTTTGGCATGTTTCACAATGACAGTTACGTTGATTGTTTGGAAAAACTTGATGATTGCAATGGCTACATTGGTGAAAACTGACTTCTTTCTCAAATTCTTCAGCTTCAACATAATACATACTTGCCTGACAAAGCGGGCAAAATGTACTTTCATCCAGCTGTTTTTGCAGAATTTGAAGCATAGAGATAAATATATAAATTATTAAGGACTTTTCATTATACACATCTATATAGATGAAAGCTGATTGCTTAAAATGAATGTATTATAAAATATACATATTCGATGATGATTGAACCCATTGTATGATTATTCAATGATATTCAAAGACTAAATCTCAACGAACGAATCCAGTTGAGTGCAAGTTTAGATGTTTCGGAATGGGATCATTTTCTAATCTTTCCATCTGGTATGCATGTAGAATGCCGTTATGGTATTTTCTTGCTCAAAGCACTTAAAAATATTCAAATTGATCCGATTGAGAACCGTTATATGGGGCGCCTCGTTGCGTCAAAACATATTGACCATTCAGAATTATTGCAGGATAAAATAGCGCAGTCTGGTTTACATTATTATTTTGAAAAGCAAATATTTGTAATCCCTTTGCAAAAGTAACAATGTGGGGCTTTGGGGAAATCAAGCTTGCATGGTTTAGTAGTTTATATGGTTTAAATGCGGTAAATAGAACGTATCTATTGATTCTATTTACCGATAAAAGGTGATTTAAACAATAATCCTAACGCTTAGCTGCCTTAATAAGCAGCAGGGCACGGTAATTCAGAATCCTCAAAATGCTCCATTTTAGCCTGAAGCAATGCCTTGGCTTTTTTAACTGGAACTTTGTGCTGTCCTAACATTTCATATTGTTTTAAAAGCGCAGTCACTTCACTGGTTTTTAAAGGAATTCCTTCACAAGTCATAAACATCGCAATAACCTGATGATCTAACTTCGCTTTATCCAGCATTTGCATCGTTTTAATGTTTTCAACACGGACTATATGGTCTTTAAAAATCATGTTGCACCTCATTTTTTGTTGAGTATTTTTATTGTGCGATATACACAACATTAAACAAGCAAAAACTGTGCTCAAAATGTAGTCGCTTTGAAAAAAGTGTAATGTTGTGCATCGTGGGGTTTAATGCTTTATCGTGCGCCTACTGGTTGGTATAAGCCATTTCCTCTACCAATCTCTGCTTGATAGATGGGTATCCATGGCGCAAAGAATATATTTTGTTTCCATTCATTTAGCACATTGAAACCATTGCGTGCAATCGCAATACGATGTTGTACATTGGCCAGATTGGTTGCGGTGAATGGTGCGCGTATAATCAGATAGGGGGTGAAAATTAATTTAAATTTATTGATGCCCACAAAAATATCACCACGTAAGCCTAAGTTCTCTAAACTCAGTGAGAGCATAAAATCATTAAGTTTAGCAAAATCACGCATTAATGGCTTATCCCACATCGGTTGTAAAATTTTCTCCTGTTCATGGATACCAAAGCTAATGGCTGCATTTGTAGCCAGTTTTTTAAATTTTGATGAATAAATACCTGATCTAAGCGCTTCTTCATCCGCGATTTTTTGTAATTGAAACGCTTGAGTCAGGGTAGATCCATAGCCAGTCAGTTGTTGTGCTAACACCAAAGCATCATAGTGTTGATGCATAATACTGAGTCCACCAATATCTGCCATCACATTGGCTTGCCCATTAATTAATTCATTATTGGCTTGGGCAATGGTGGACTGTAATGTTGGTACATTCATCCCCGCAATAATGATGTTTTGACCATTGGTGACATTTAAGGGATCTAAAGCATTGGACAATGAGAAGGTTAATGCGTACGTTGAACGGACATCATTGGCTACAAAAATCCCCAGATTTGGCCAGAAGAATTTTGGGTTATTACGACTGAGTGCATCGTAATACATCAAAATAAAAGCATTAGTTGCCAACACTATTTTTTGTTGTGACTGGTTGCCATAAGTATTTATCGCCAATTGTTTGACCGTAGAAAATTGTTGACGAATTTTGCTACGAATATTTTCGTATTGTTGAATGGTGGAGGTAATAGACGGATCGTATAAAAAGGTTTGATTATTGGCAATGTTGTAAAGTTGCTGGTACAGATTTTTTTCAGATGTATTGAGGTTGCGTTGTGCCATATTGGCATTCATATTGTAGGCAAGTTTTGACAGTTGTGCTGGGCTTGCTTGAGTGGCATAGCTGGTTGCTGCCATTGTTTGTGTGGCATAAGGTACGACAAAAACAGTTGTAATACCGATGATACATCTCGTTAATATTGCTTTAGATCTGGATATGGTTTTCTTATTCATGGGGAACGTCCTGTTAATTTGTTTTTTTGAATTATGCTTATTTTGAATGTGTGCTATTCAAAGGGTATAGGGTCTGCTGATAATTCGTCTATGTTTGCGACTACGTGTGTTTTTTAGGTGATACTAGGCGCGAAATACGAAATTTAGTCATTCTAAATAAGTAGTTCGTAACGACGTAGCGGCAAAAAACACACTAGTCCCGAAGGGTTGTGGCTAAAATTATCTCAGCCTACGTTATGAAATTCGAAAATAGTCTCGCTATTCTCTTCATTTCCTGCCTTGTCTGCTCAATTTTAACCTACAACGCAAGCCATTTATGAAATGTCAACAGACCCTAGTTATAAATAAGAAAAAATAATTTTAAAATGTGCGTTCAGGACAAGCAGATGAATGGTTTTTCCAGTAAATGATAAAATTATGTGATAAGTAAAATGAATATAGTTTCATTATAAAAATCAGAACAAATCGCCATTGTCATAAAACTGTCATCACGACATTGCATAGTGCAATAAATTTTACATATTTTTGACATAAGAGTAGAGCAATATGGCTTTTAAATACGGCGTTGCTGCATTAGCTTTAATGCTAAGCGGATCAGTTTTTGCAGCAGTCACCTTATCTGCGCCAGAAGAAATTGTAGTATTGGCGGTGAACGATCAAGAAGTGAATTCAGGTTTAATCCGTAAAAAGAATGAATATAAAGTCGATGCAGGTCAAGTTGCGGTAAGTGTTCGTTATCAACAATATTTTGAACATTTAAATGGTGAACATGACATTTTAAAGTCGGGTGTGGTCACAGTGACAGCGCCAGATTTAAAAGATGGTCAAACTTATAAAATTGCTTTAGTAAATCCACCTCAGCGTTTTGAAGATGCAAAAAAATATGCAGAACAACCAACGATTGCGATTTATGACAATAAAAACCGTCTCGTGGTGCAGCAGACTGGTGTAAATACTGAAGCGAAGCCTTGGTTAGGTTCTGGTTTATTTGGCAAAGTGATTGATTTAACTTCAAGTAAAAAAGCGCCAGTAAATCAACCAGCAGCTGTATATGCAACAACGACAAGCCAATCACCAGCAGCAACCACAGTTAGCAAGACCACTCAAACTGTGAGTGACGCCAATTCAGCAGATCGCCAATTGATTCAAATCTGGCAAAATGCAAGCAAGGCTGAACGTCAGAAGTTTATGACTTGGTTAGCTGAGCAATAATTTTAAGTAAATCTGAAAGACCATTTCGATGGTCTTTTTTTGTGTTATAACAAAGTGTGTTTTTGAAAAAAAAGAATAAAAATGTTTGAAAGTTTTTTGATGTCAGATGATTTTCTTTATACCGCAGCGATCATTTTTACCGTTATTGGTTTATTTGCTTTTAGCTGGATTCCATATCGAGCTTATTGTATTACAGCGCAACTCATTCAAAATAAATCTAATATTTTCCATTTTCTAGCTTTCTTTGCTAGTTTAGGTATTTTATATATCTGGTCAATTTCATTTTATAGGCTGATCTTTAAATGTATTGCGGGCACTACCCAAATGCATTGTTCTGCTAGTCGAAGTGGAGAATTGCTAATTCTCATTGAGGTTGCCTTATCACTGGTCATTTTTGAATTGGTCTTATTTATCTTCAATTTTTTAAAAAGCAAACTGTATGCAGCTTAATTTTAGAACAGCACGAATATCTGACATTACAAATTTAGTTGATCTGATTAATTCTGCTTATCGACAACAAGAAGGTCGTAGTTGGACCAGTGAATCAGAAATTGTCACGGGTGATCGAATCAATGCCAAGCAATTAGAACAAGCCTTGGCTCAGGATAATTTTCAGTTATTTGTTGCTGAATTGGATGAGCAAATTGTCGCATGTATTGGTTTGACTTTTACCCAGCATGATGTGGAAATCGGCACATTTTGTATTGCAGCTCAATTACAAAATCAAGGTATTGGCAAATATGTTTTAGATTTTGCTGAACAGTATGTGCATGACAAGGTTCTATCCAACCATTGTCATTTTACGCATTTCGTTATGTGGGTTTTAAGTGTACGTCATGAATTGATTGCTTATTATCAGCGCCGTGGCTATATACAAACGGGTATAGTGGAGGATTATCCTTTAAATGCAAATGTAGGCATACCTATTGTAGATTTGCATTTAATCGAAATGAGAAAGAGTGTCGCGAGTAAAGCTTCATCCAATTAAAATAAAACCCTGAGTAAATCAGGGTCTTATTTTTTCAAATTTAGGACTTAGCTAAAGAACCAAGTGTAATAGCCCCATAGCATGAGTGGCCATGCGACATAGGGACTAAATAACCATTTCCATAACCAAAACTGTGGCAGAAATCCTACCCCATGTATAAAGCCACCTGAAATACCAATCATCACCATCATGAGCGCACTATGGTTATAGTGACCATTGGCATCAAGCATTGCGCCAGGGTGAATCAACAATACCGCAGCAAGAGGCAATGCCATCAAAAACGAAATGGCCATTGCAAACTTATTCGGCTTTCTTTGTTTTGTTGTCATTGCGATCTCTGTCATGGTTTATTCCTCATCCAAATCTTGATGATGTTCAATATAGAGTGCACTTAACACACCTGCAAAACACGCCATCAAGATCCCAAGAATCCAAGCGAAATACCACATAAATATTCTCCTATTTGCTTAGACACAGCCTTAGTACAGGCTGTGTGAGTTATCTTGAACATGTTTGTTGGTGATAACGCCCCACATTTTGTAATAACACCATGTGGTATAGATTAAAATAATGGGCACAAATATAGAAGCAACCACAGTCATTACTGTCAATGTATTCTTACTTGAAACCGCATCCCACATGGTTAAACTTACAGTTGGGTTAATACTTGATGGCATTAAGAAGGGGAACAGTGCAAAACCAGCAGTTAAAATTGAACCCGTCACCGCTAAGGTAGAACCTGAAAAGCTGACGCCAGCTTTGTTTTTACCAGCACCAAAGATAATCAGGATTGCGCCAAGGATTGCAGAAATAGGTGCAAGCATGGTGATTGGGTAAATTGAATAGTTATTCATCCAACCATGATTACCCGTTGTTAATACTTCTTTCGCAAGCGGATTGGCAACAGCATTGGTATTAAATGGTTGTACCAAAGTATATCCTTCGATGCCACCAAAATATAACCAGGCACCCACGCCCAAGAAGGTAACTAAGAAGAGTATACCCATCAATTGTGTTGCTTTAGCAGAACGTTGACGTAATACACCATCTGTACGCAGCATTAACCATGCACCACCATGTGCACACAGCATCGACAAACTTACTATACCGCAAACCAATGCAAATGGATTAAGCAGGGCAAAGAAGCTACCTGTATAAGTTGAACGTACAGTCTCATCTAAAGTAAACGGGACGCCCAAGAACATATTACCAAATGCAACACCGAAAACCAGCGCAGGTACAGCACCACCGATACATAGGCCCCAATCCCAAGAATTACGCCATTGGGTATTTTGCAGTTTAGAGCGATAGTCAAAGCCAACAGGTCTAAGGAAGAGTGCAAATAAGACCAGCAAGAGCGCCCAATACATACCGGAGAAAGCCGTTGCATAAACCATAGGCCAAGCAGCAAATAGTGCGCCACCCGCAGTCACGAACCAAACTTGGTTACCTTCCCAATGCGGTGCAATGGTATTAATTGCTGCACGGCGTTCATCATCAGTTTTACCTACAAATGGCATCAGTGCCATTGAGCCCATATCGAAACCATCTGTGAGGGCAAAGCCAATCAGTAGAACACCGACTAAAACCCACCAGATAATTTTGAGAAGTTCATATTCGATCATGATTGATTCTCCCCAGTTTGAGCTTGCTGAGCTTCAAGTTTCTCGAAGTGATATTTACCTGTATGTAAAGAGCTTGGTCCTAAGCGTGAGAATTTGATCATTAAATACATTTCGATAATCAATAACACTGTATAGAACGCGGCTAATGCAATGATTGATCCCCATACATCGCCAGTACTTAAACTTGAGGCAGAGAGATGTGTAGGTAAAACTTCACCAATAGTCCACGGTTGGCGACCACCTTCTGCTACATACCAACCTGTTTGTGCTGCAATCCAAGGTAATGGTAGTGCAAACAATGCAAATTTAAGTAACCATGGTTTATTTTCTGCATTACGTTTTGCCACAGCAAATGTTGCAAGGATAAACAGGAGTAGCATCAAGAAACCAGAAGCGACCATTGCACGGAAAGAGAAGAACAATGCGGTTACATTTGGAATGGTATCTTTTGTTGCTGCTTGAATATGTGCTTCAGAAGCATCTGTTACATTTTCAGTATATTTTTTAAGAAGTAAGCCATAACCTAAATCTTTTTGGTTTTCTTTGAATGATGCCATCAGTTCAGGCGAACGGTCACCAGCACGAAGTTTTTCGAGTTCGCTATATGCCACCATACCATTACGGATACGTGCCTCATGTTGAACCATCAAGTCTTTAAGTCCTGTGACTTCTTTATCGAGTGAACGTGTGGCAATAATACCCATTGCATACGGGATTTTTATAGCATAGTCAGTACGTTGTTCTTCCTGATTTGGAATACCAAATAAAGTAAATGGCGCAGGTGCTGGATGTGTTTCCCACTCAGACTCAATTGCAGCCAACTTGGTTTTTTGAACATCACCAAGCTCATAACCAGATTCATCACCCAATAAGATGACTGAAAGTGTAGACGCTAAACCAAAGATTGCAGCGATGGCGAAAGAGCGACGCGCAAATGGTAAATCACGTTTTTTCAATAAGTAATAACTTGAAATGGCGAGAACAAAGATTGCGCCAGTGACATAACCGGCAGACACTGTGTGAACAAATTTCACTTGAGCTACTGGGTTAAAAATCAAAGCACCAAAATCGACAAGTTCCATACGCATGGTTTCAAAATTAAATTCTGAACCGACAGGATTTTGCATCCAACCATTGGCAACTAAAATCCATAATGCGGATAAATTCGAACCCAGCGCAACTAACCATGTCACACTTAAATGTTGAACTTTTGAAAGGCGATCCCAGCCAAAGAAGAATAAACCAATAAAAGTTGATTCTAGAAAGAATGCCATCAATCCTTCAATGGCAAGTGGCGCACCAAAAATATCACCCACATAGTGAGAGTAGTACGCCCAGTTTGTACCGAACTGGAATTCCATGGTCAGACCAGTGGTTACACCTAAAGCAAAGTTAATACCGAAAAGTTTGCCCCAGAATTTGGTCATGTCTTTATAAATTTCTTTACCAGAAATCACATAAGTGGTTTCCATAATGGCAAGAATAAAAGCTAGACCTAGAGTAAGTGGTACAAATATAAAGTGATACATCGCGGTCATTGCAAATTGGAACCGCGAAAGATCGACCACGCTTTCAGAAATCATCAACGTGTCTCCTTGATTTGGGAAGGACTGCCAGCAATACGCTCAGCAACTTGGTTATCAAAATCTTTAGGAATAGTCGGCGCATCAAACCAGATATGTTTGATCGTCATTAAAAGGGCAATCTTAATTATTAATATGACTGCAATTTCTCTGACAAGCCGATGGTTTAAATCGTTAGGTTTTAAGCTCATGCGTTAAGCCTATTATTTAAATATGCTTATATTATTAAACAAAACGCAACAAGAAATAAATAGATAAAACAGTTAAAATAAAAATATATTATTAAATTTAAATTAAACAATAACTTAAAAATTTGTGCTGTTAAAAAATATACTAATTTATACTGATTTTAAAGTTGATTAAAACACTTGTAATTAATAAAAATAAAACCTAGTAAAATAGTATTGTTTAGATTTTATTAAACCAACCAAATCGGTTTGAATTAAATTTGGTGAAAAATTATTCCGATTAAAATGGTTGGTTTAAATTTTTGTTGAGTTTATTATTTTAGAAAAAATCTAATTGAGTAACAAATATGGGGGGAACAATAATCGTGATTTATGCTTAAATTTTAGTCATAATTAAAAGTTAAAAGATGTTTCTATTTTGATAGTTGGGTATTTATTTGATTATGTACAACTTCATCTATATTTGGATTTTTGCTAAAGTTCAATGATTTAAATTCTTGTTCATTTTATCTAATAAGTTATAACTGATTGAGCTGAAAGGAAATCACCATGAAATGTTTAGTTGTTATTGCTCACCCTGTAACTGATAGCCTTTGTCAAAGCTTGGCGAAGACCGCAATAGCGACTTTAATTGCCAATGGTCATGAAGTTGTGGTTGAAGATCTGTACGCCTCTGGTTTTTCACCCGCACTGACAGATGAGGAACGTCAAAGTTATTACAGTCCTACATTTGATCAAACTGCTGTCAAAGAGAATATAGATGATTTACTTTCCGCAGAAGCTTTAATACTGGTCTTTCCGACTTGGTGGTTTGGTTTTCCTGCAATACTGAAAGGCTGGTTTGATCGTATTTGGGCTCCTGGAGTTGCTTATGATCATGCAAACGATTTGGGTGCAATTCAACCTAAACTCGACAACCTAAAATACACATTGGCGATTACTTCATTGGGTTCAGCTTGGTGGGTAGATCGTTTGGTACTTTGGCAACCCGTAAAACGCATATTGAAAATCGCATTATTGAGTACCTGCGCACCAAAATGTCATTTTCAAATGTTGTCACTGTATAAAGCTGAATCACTTACTCAAGCTCAAATTGCGTCATTTTGTGCACGGATTGAAGCTAAAATTGCAAGTTGGCCAAAATGAGGGCAAGTTATGATTAGATTCAGCTGGAGACGTAATAAAGGTATTGGACGTGCTCAACCGAGTCAGACTTTTAATACTGATCTGAACTAAATAGATGATTTGAGATCGAAATTTTCTTGGCAATATAATGTGATTTTCTAAAACGTATTAAGATGATTTGCGATTGAAATTCTAATTCACCAAATTCTGGTTCGACTTGGATATAGTGCAGTTGTCCATTTTCATCACGGACCCGTGCTTGAGCTGAAAACCCAGGTCGTGCATTACCACTAGAGACTGTAGCCAATCGTCCAAGCAAGTCAACTTGATTCAACGTAACTTTAGGTTTTATCACCTGATCCAAACAATGAATCATAAACACGGTGAAGAAGATTGCAATTACCAATGCGGGTAAAACTACATAATACCAAGCGGCAAATACTTGTTTGCTTGCAAAGATAGAAAGCTGTAAAAAATAGCCTGCAAAACTAAAATTCAATAATAAAAAAACGAAAATAAGTACTTTGGAAAATTTAACTTGTAACAGGGGCGACTCAATGAGCCAATCTGGTGAAATTTTTTTCAGAAAGGTACTTGGCCGTAAGCCGATATAGTAGCCAAAAGTTTCTGCCATACTCAGCAGAATTAAAGCCAAGACACTGAGGTGAAAGGGCATTAATTCATGTTCAAATAAGAATCCAAGCATGGCAGTTTCCAACCTTATTCGTCCTCGATGTAGATACCACCATCTGAATGGACTGAAATATTTACTTTTTCAAGTTTATCACCCAGACATGGTCCTGAAATACATTCACCTGTTTCAACTTCAAACAAAGCACCATGCGTCGAGCATTGAATATATTCGCCGTCTTGGTCTAAAAACTGATTTTCCAGAAATTCCAGTTCAGTTTGTAGATGAGGGCAGACATTTTGGTAGGCATAAAATGCGCCATCACGTTGAGTGATAAAAATGGTATCGCCAGTCATTGTGTCAAACGCACGTGCCTTACGCTCTTCAATTTCATCGGTCATTGCAATTTTTTCAGACATTTATGCACATTCCTTTTTGAACGTTTCGAGTAGATTTGCGTATTCTGCAACGTCTAGGCGTGGTCCAAACTTAGACACCACTTCACTTGAAATAAGAATAGCAAGTTGTGCCGCGGTTTGTAAATTTTCACCATTATTTAAAGCATATAAGAAAGCACCTGAGAATGCATCACCAGCACCATTTGCATCGACTGCATTTACTTTACGACCTTGAACATAAAAATGCTGTTTTTGATCTGCGACTAATGCACCTTTTTCACTGAGTGTAATCACCACATCAGTACTTAGTGTTTTTAATTGATTCAACGCAGCTTCTACAGAGTCAGTTTCTGTATACATCATGGCTTCTTGTTCATTACAGAAAATTAGATCCACACCATCATCGATTAATTCATTTAGACCTTGGCGTGCATATTGCACCATTGCAGGGTCAGATAGGGTTAATGCGATTTTAACCTTGTGATCACGAGCAATTTGACGTGCTTGTTTTACCGCTGCGCGTGCTGAATCACTTGTAGACAAGTAACCTTCGATATATAACCATTGCGCTGTTTTTAAAGGTTCAAAATCCATTTGTAGATCTGAAAGTTCTGCGGTAATGCCGAGATAAGTTTGCATCGTACGTTCTGAGTCTTCACTGACCAGAACCATACATGTACCCGTAACACCTTCACTGATCGATTTTTTCGAAGTTTTGATCCCTGCATCATTTAAACCATCGAGATAAATTGTGCCTAGATCATCATTTCCAACACGGCACGCATAAAATGCTGAAGAACCTAATGCACTGAATGCCACTGTGGTATTGGCAGCTGAACCGCCAGATGCTTGACCTTTATAATTTTGACTGGCTTTTAAATTATTGTATAGCCGAGTTTGAGATTTACCATCTGCGAGTTGCATGGTACCTTTTTGCAAATTTTGTTCAGCTAAAAAGAGATCTGATACTTTAAATTCTTGGTCAATGAGCGCGTTACCAATTGCAAAAAGGTCAACTGTAGCCATGTTCTTCATCACATCAATGTTAAAAACATAAAGTTTACACGAATGCTCAGCTTTACAGTAGTTTGTTGAAAAAATTTCAATTACATTTGTCAAATATGGTTTGTTGGAATTTTACAAGCTGCTTGTGCTGAACAAAACCTGTTTTTGAGACGATTATTGCGTAGTTTAAGCCATTGTGTTGATCAGTGTGCGTGATTAAATTAGATTGTTTCAATGTGATTGATTGAGATCGCTCGGCTAGGTTTTGTTGAGAAATAAACATAGGCATCAAGCTAAAACTGTCTACAAACCCTAAAACATATTGGAGGTTGAGTGAATATTTTAATTCAACAGGTAGATCAATTGCCTGCGCAAATTCAAGATTTAGCCGTAGTTGCTGAAAAAGAAGGGTTTCATTTTATTCAACGTTTGGTTGATGAGTTTCAGCAAGGCAGCAATAGATTTAATCGACATGGTGAATTTTTATTGGTTGCGTTTGATGGAGATAAACTGGTTGCATGCGGTGGTTTAAATATTCAAATCAGTGAGGATGGTGATACAAAGCAGAACTCAGAAACTCAGCATAAAATTGGTCGGGTACGCCGTTTCTATGTATTGCCTGAATATCGCAAAACGGGATTGGGTAAAAGTTTATTGCTCGAACTTGAAAAAAGAGCAAAATCTAATTTTTCTGCCTTGTGCTTAAGTAGTGAAAAAGACGCAGCGCCATTTTATCAAAAGCAAAATTATGTTTTTGTCTCAAATCACCCAAATTATAATTACTTTAAATATTTAATTTAGTGAATTTGGAAATCCCTTGGTCTATACCTCTAACTCTGAGCAACAGCATCATTTGAAAATGGTGCTGCTGAATTACAACGATAGGCTTTAAGGTTATGTTTATTTTTGGAGATTATTGGTGTTGGTCTGCAAAAATAGTTTTCGTGGTAAAAATACTAAAAAAATAGCCTAAGCAATTCTTTTCTATAAAAACTTTTCAAGCTACATCAGACATACATCCGCTTTGGTGAAGTATTGATAAGCGCTAAATACAAATGATGACTCAGTTTTTAACAGGGTAAAGTGACTTTTATCACGTTTTTAATTCTATTTTAAGTCGAAGCATAGAATATAGCTTTTAACGCATAATTGCTGAATAAATCAAATGAAGCAAAATGATTTAGATGTACTGATTTCTAAAGTTCCGCAAGTCACATTACTGTTTTGGATCACCAAAATCTTTGCAACCACTTTTGGTGAAACGGCTGGCGATGCTGTTTCAATGTCACTTAATTTAGGGTATTTGGTCGGTACCTTTATCTTTGCTTTTATCTTTATCGCTTTTGTCTATTTTCAAATTCGAGCTAAAGCTTTTCACCCCTATTTATATTGGTTTACCATTATTGCAAGTACGACAGTGGGCACGACACTAGCAGATTTTGTCGATCGTTCACTGGGTATTGGTTATTTAGGTGGAAGTACGTTATTACTCAGTTTGGTATTGTTGACTTTATATGCTTGGTACAAAGTCGAAGGAACAATTTCACCACATATCAATCAGCCTCGTGCAGAACTGTTCTATTGGTTAACCATTACCTTTTCACAAACTTTAGGTACTGCACTGGGGGATTGGTCATCAGATACAGCAGGACTGGGTTATAGCGGTGGGATTGTGCTGTATGTAGTTTTGATTCTCATCGTCATCGCCTTGTATTTATTTACAAAAACTTCAAGGGTTATTTTATTCTGGAGCGCATTTGTGCTTACTCGACCATTAGGCGCTGTGGTTGGTGATTTTCTGGATAAACCGATTGATCATGGTGGATTAGCCCTGAGTCGTTTCACAGCATCGGCTGTATTATTGATTGCGATTTTCATCTGTATTTTTATCGCTCAGCGTTGGGATACAGAAAAAACATAAGTATTACTAATTTAAAAATATTGAGTTAAAAAGTTAAGTTTTACAGTGATGATCGAATCCTTTGATCATCACTTTTTTTATTGATCGCATTGCGTATTCTTGATATTTCAGCAGCAAGTCACGGTTAATCCTGATTGATTTACTAAGAATTAGTGTTAGGAATGAATCGCATTTATTTAAGTTTCGGTTATACTTGAAGGTATAGATAAACATTTAATATTGGAGATCGCATGACTGTAGATGTCACTGAAACCTTATCTCAAACTGTTCATCCTGCGTTTCAGCTGGTACGTCAACACCATGTAGAAGCTTTAGACATTTTAGTGTCTGAATATAAACATAAAGTGACTGGTGCAATGCACTACCATTTAGCAACTGATCACGACGAAAATGTGTTCCTTGTTGCTTTCCGTACTCAACCAATGGATTCCAAAGGTGAGGCACATATTCTTGAACATACAGCATTGTGTGGTTCAGAGAAATTCCCAGTACGTGATCCATTCTTTTTGATGATTCGTCGTTCATTAAATACTTTTATGAATGCGTTTACAGCAGCTGATTGGACCGCTTATCCATTTGCAACCCAAAATAAAAAGGATTTCCAAAACCTTTTGGAAGTCTATTTGGACGCGGCTTTTGCAGCCAATTTAAATCCATTGGATTTTGCTCAAGAAGGTATTCGTATTGAGCTGGAAAATGGTGAGCCTGTTTATAAAGGCGTGGTATTTAATGAAATGAAAGGGGCAATGAGTTCACCTTCAGATCAGCTTTATCATCAGCTTGCACATCATTTGTTCCCGAAAACGACTTATCATTATAACTCTGGTGGTGATCCGAAGGATATTCCTGACTTAACTTATGATGAGTTAGTGGCGTTCTATAAATCACATTATCATCCAAGTAATGCGGTATTTATGACCTTTGGTGATGAGCCTGCTTATAAACTACAAGAACAATTTGAAAAGTTGGCGTTGTCTAAATTCAGTAAAGGTGAAACGATTTACTCTAAAGAAGAGCAAAGACTAACAGCACCGATTGAAGTACAAGAAACCTATGCTGTTGATGCAGAAGATTTAACAGACAAGACTTATCATATTTTGTCTTGGTTATTGCCAAAAACCAGTGATGTTAAACTTCGCCTGGGTATGCGTTTGGTTGAAGGAATTCTTTTAGAAAACTCTGCTTCGCCGTTGCGCCATTATTTAGAAACATGTGGTTATGCACAGTCTACAGGTCCAATCATGGGTGTAGATGATTCTAACTATGAAATGACGTTCTATTGTGGAGTTCAAGGTTCAAATCCTGAGCATACTGAAGAATTTAAAAATGGCGTGCTTAATATTCTTCAAGATGTTGCTTCAAAGCCTATTGATAAAGACATGGTTGATGCAATTTTGCATCAAATTGAATTACATCAACGTGAAATCAGTGGTGATGGTACGCCGTATGGTTTAACACTGATTCTCAATGGTTTGGGCAATGCAATTCATCATAATGATCCAATCCATGCTTGGGATGTGGATACTGCCATTGCAGAAGTAAAAGAAGAACTCAAAGATCCGATGTGGTTATCCAACTTGATTCAAGTTCATTTATTGGATAATCCGCATCGTGTACAAATGACTTTAGTTCCAGATGCAAATAAATCTGCTCAAGAAGCAGAAGATGAAAAAGCACGTTTAGCGAAAATTGGTGAGGCTTTGTCAGAAGCAGATAAAGCTGAAATTATCGCACAAACTGAAGCTTTAAAAATTCGTCAAGAAACTCCAGATGATTTGAGCTTATTGCCGAAAGTCGGTTTGGAAGACATTCCAGCTGAATTGGCCATTGTTCAAGGTCAATTGCGTGAAGTGATTTGCAATGGGGTAGATACACCATTAAATCTGTACCATGCAGGTACAAATGGAATTTACTACCAACAAGTATTGATTCAAATACCAGATCAAATTGTAAAATCGCCTTATTTTAACTTACTGTCTGTTCTCATGGGAGAAGTAGGTGCGGGCGAATATGATTATCTTGAACTTCAACAGTTACAGACGGCAGTCAGTGGCGGTTTGGGAATGGGTGCTTCGCTTCGTTCTAAAACCGATGACAAAGGTCAAATTAGTGCATGGTTGACGTTAACAACCAAATCTTTAACGGATAAGTCTGATGCGATTCAGTTGCTTAAATTGGCTTTTGAGCAACTACGATTTGATGAAAAAGATCGTATTATCGAACTTTTACAACAACGTAAAACACGTTGGGCTTCTCGTTTATCGGGTTCTGGACATAGTTACGCCATGCAAATTGCCTCACGTCATATGAGTGCGTTGGCAAAACGTGATTATGACAATACCGGCCTAGGCGCATTGAATTGGCTAGGTGATTTGATCGCAAAAATTGAAAAAGATGATGCGGCATATGATGCGTTTATAGATGAGTTAAAATCAATTCATAAAGGCTTAATGCTTGCACCAAAACAATTTTTATTGGTGTGTGAAGAGCATCATTCAGAGCGTTTAGTTGAAGAAGTGCAAACGGTTTGGGATAAACTTGCAGTTGATCAATCTCCTGTCTATTTAACGCAAGTGGCTATGGATGAGAGCGATGCAGATCAAGCATGGTTAATTCAAGCCAATGTTCAATTTTGTGCTTCTGCTTACCAAGCTGTAGATGTTGCCCATCCAGATGCGGCGCCGTTGATGGTGCTTGCAGGCTATTTACGCAATGGTTTCCTGCATAGTGCTATTCGTGAAAAGGGTGGTGCATATGGTGGGGGCGCAAGTTATGATGGCAATGCTTGCTCGTTCCGATTCTATAGTTATCGTGATCCACGCCTTGCAGAAACTTTCCAAGACTTTGAAGCAAGTTTAGATTGGTTGTTAAATAAAGAGCAGCATGATTATCAGCTTGAAGAAGCCATTCTTGGTCTGGTTTCTAGTATGGATAAACCTGGTTCACCAGCAGGTGAAGCCATTACTGCATGCTATGCATTGCTTCATGGACGCACACCTGCGTTTAGAAAGCAATTACGCGAGCGCTTATTAAACGTTACTATTGACGATCTTAAGCGTGTCACACAAACTTATTTACTTGAGCAAAAGCCTGTAAGAGCTGTAGTCGCTCCAGTTGCCAAAAAAGAAGTGTTGGAACAATTAGGTTTTGAAATTAAGAAAGTAAATTAACCCTATAAATTCTTTCTGGAGAATTCTATGTCGTTCAAAAATTTTGAACGTACACCATTGAATCTGAGCATCTTAATGATGCTCAGTTTTGGTTTGGTGACCATTGCTCATGCAGATGATACTGTACAAGTGAATCCTGCAAGTACGCAAGCCTGTGTTGCACTCGAATCTAATGCTGACCGTTTGGCTTGTTACGATAAAATATTTAAAACACCTACCGTTGCTCCGCAAGTCTTGGTGTCAGAGCAACGTGCTGCTTTAGATATTCAAAAAGCCAATGTTGAACCTGAAACACTCAAAGATAAAATCACCCAAAAAGCAGAAAATTTATTTGCCATTCATGGTGATAAAATTGACCCCAATACCTCATTACTTGATCGACGTTGGGAACTTTCTCAAGACAGTAAATTAGGTACGTGGAATATTCGTGCGAATCAACCTGTTTATTTGCTTCCTGCATTTTGGACCAGCAAAAAAAATGAATTTCCGCAGAGTCCAAATCCTCAAAACACCGTGGATGAAGATCAAAATTTAAAGTCAATGGAAGCTAAATTTCAGATTTCTTTAAAAACCAAAGCTGCCGAAAATATTTTTGGGAACAATGGTGATGTTTGGGTTGGTTATACCCAATCGTCTCGCTGGCAAGTTTATAACAGTGAAGAGTCTCGCCCATTTCGTGAAACAAATTACGAACCTGAAGCAAGTTTGATTTTTAGAACCAATTATAATTTATTGGGCTTAAATGGTCGCTTACTGGGTTTGACTTTGAATCATCAGTCAAACGGGCGTTCTGATCCGCTATCACGTAGTTGGAATCGGGTTATTTTAAATCTTGGTTTTGAAAAAGATAATTTTGCCTTGATGGTGCGTCCGTGGTATCGCATCGAAGAAGATTTTAAGGATGACAATAACCCTGATATTAAAAATTATATCGGTCGTGGTGATTTGACTGCATTCTATCGCTGGAATGACAATGATTTTTCTTTGATGCTACGTCACTCTTTAAAAGGTGGGGACGATTCGCACGGCGCAATGCAATTTGATTGGGCGTTTCCAATTAAAGGCAAGTTACGTGGGCATTTTCAATTGTTTGATGGCTATGGCGAAAGCTTGATTGATTATAATCACCGTGCGACTTATGTCGGTCTAGGTGTTTCGTTAATGAATTGGTATTAATCATTTAAAATAGCGTTGATTGGCTAGATTTAAATAACAAGCTGTCTTTATATGAGGCAGCTTTTTTGTTTTTGATTATTGATTTATAAGGAAGAGTTGTTGTTTTATTTGGATAAGTAAGCGGAAAGCGCAAGAGTGCTATTTGCAGTATAAGATGAGGCATAGCCTACGCAAAGCGATTAAAATTTTAAAGGTAAAGTGTGGCATTGCTAAATTTTTATAATCAAATAATTTTTTACATATTATTGATTTAATTTAAAATATTAATTATGAAAAAAATATATTCTTGAGTCTGAGTTTTTGACTGATTGACTATATAATAAAAACCACGCTATTTTTAACGTGGTTTTTTATAATTTGGCTATTTAAACACTTTATTTACGAAGTGCTGACTGTTGAATCTTCATCTTCTGTGGCTTTTGGTTCAGGTTCAACTAAAAAGCCACCAGTCTGTCTATGCCATAAATGTGCATAAATACCATTTTGTGCGATCAGTTCCTCATGAGTACCTTGTTCTGCAATTTGACCTTGATCTAACACAATCAAACGATCCATTTGTGCAATGGTTGAAAGACGGTGAGCAATCGCAATCACAGTTTTATTTTGCATTAACTCATCTAAGCTTGATTGAATTGCAGCTTCAACTTCGGAGTCTAAAGCACTGGTTGCTTCATCCAAGATTAAGATAGGTGCGTCTTTTAAAAATACACGTGCAATGGCAATACGTTGACGTTGACCACCCGAAAGTTTTACTCCACGCTCTCCGACATAAGCATCATAGCCAGTACGGCCTCTTAAATCTGAAAGTTGCGGAATAAACTCATCTGCTTTGGCTTTTCTTACTGCTTCATACATTTCTTCATCAGTCGCATCAGGGCGACCATATTTGATATTTTCCGCAACTGTACGATGTAATAAAGAGGTATCTTGGGTCACAAGCGCAATATTTTTTCTTAAACTGTCTTGAGTGACTTCTTCAATATTTTGACCATCAATGGTAATTTTTCCATTATTGATGGTGTAAAAATGTAGAAGTAATTGAATTAATGTGGATTTTCCAGCGCCTGAACGTCCCACAATCCCAATTTTTTCACCCGGTTGAATGTTTAAATTAAAGTGATCAATGACTTTTTTGCTGTTATAAGCAAATGTGACATCGCTAAATTTAATATTACCTTGAGTCACAACAAGTGGTTTGGCATCTTCTTTGTCTTGGATATTGATCTGACGACCTAAAGTTTGCATACCATCTTGAATTGTGCCGACATTTTCAAATAGGGCAGAGGTTTGCCACATCATAAACTCAGCCATACTATTGAGTTTAAGAATCATGGCTGTTGTTGCTGCAATCACACCAATCGCTGCTTGACCCTGTAACCATAACCAAACAGCAGTACCTAATACTCCAAAGAATAAAACGGCTGTCAGCAAATTGATGCAAAGTTCATATGCAGTGCCTAAACGCATTTGTTTGAACACTGTACGCATAAACTCTTTCATCGACTCTTTTGCATACTGGCTTTCACGGCCTGCATGTGCAAAAAGTTTTACTGTCTGAATGTTGGTATAGGCATCGGTTACACGTCCAGTCATCACCGCACGCGCATCGGCTTGTTCTTTGGAAATTCGTCCTAATCTTGGAATGTAATATAATGCCGCACTGACAAACAACGCCAACCATAATAAAAGTGGAATCAATAGAATAGGAGAAATTGATCCCAACACGATACTGATGGTGATGAAATAGATGACAACATAAGTCACCATGTCGCCCAAAATCACCCAAAACTCACGTACAGCTAATGCTGTTTGCATGACTTTGGCAGATAAGCGTCCCGCAAAGTCATTATGGAAGAAGTCTAAGCCTTGGCGTAGCATTAGATTATGAAATCTCCAACGCAAACGCATTGGAAAGCTACTGTATAAAATCTGATGTCTGATAATGGATTGCATACTGGCAAAAAAGATATTTGCCAACAGAATACAGCTTAAAAAGATCAAATTTTCACGATGATTTACTAAAAAGTCTTGAGGTTTTGACTGTGTCAACCAATCGACTAAATGTCCGATTTGTGAAAAAAATAAAGCTTCAAAACTTGCTGTTGCAGCAGTGAATAATATTAAAATCAATAAATAACGCTTAACACCAGTCGCAGCTTGCCAAACAAATGGAAAGAACTTGGTGGGTAATGGTTCGTTTAAACCTTTCGACGGATATGGATCTACTAACTTTTCAAACCATTGCAGCAACATAAAATCCTCGTGGAAATTTTATAGATTGATTAAATTGTAAAATATTGAAATGAAGTTACAACCTGAACAGCTTAAATTATTTTAAGGCAAATTCAGCAGAAATTGGGAGAATAGTGGGGTAATGTAGATTGTATAGTTTTCGTGGAAATTACACCAGTTATTTATATCGAATAAAAACGATTTATAGTATAGCCAAAGATGATTAAAAAATTATTGTACTTTGACAATCTAATCGTAAATTGAACATTAATCTTCTAACACTTTAACAATCATAAGAAAGTAACAACACTGCTCGAATGTTTTTTACATGAGCGTTCAATTCTTAAAAGAAACTTTGCCTTTCTATAAGTACTATATTAAAATATAGATTACAGTCTATATTTCTAGGTTTCGCATGTGGACAGTCATTACAACGGATTTGTTTAATGAATGGCTTGAACAGCAAGATGATTCAACACAGGAAAAAGTCTTAGCTGCATTGGTCGTTCTACAACAGCTGGGGCCAAGTTTAGGTCGCCCTTTAGTTGATACCGTAAATGACTCGAAATTCATGAACATGAAAGAATTACGTGTTCAGCATAGAGGTAAACCACTAAGAGCCTTTTTTATATTTGATCCATTACGACAGGCTATTGTGCTTTGTATTGGTAATAAGGGCGGTAAAAAGCGTTTTTATAAAGAGATGTTAGATATTGCAGAACAGCAATACGAACTTCATCTTTCAACCCTAGGAGATCAATCTAATGGCTAAAACCTTACAGGAACTATTGGCTGGTCGCTCTCCAGAGAGTCAAGACCGAATTCAAAAAATGGCTGATGAACTACGTTTACAAACGCAGCTGCATCTTATTCGAGAAGAATTAGAGATTTCGCAAAAAGAATTAGCTGAGATACTTGGAATCAAGCAGCCTTCACTTTCAGCAATTGAAAATCGTGGTCATGATCTTAAAATTTCAACGATAAAGAAATATGTTGAAGCAATGGGGGGGAAGCTTCGCATTGATGTAGAGCTTCCAACAGGAAAACATATTGAATTTAATGTTTAACTGTTGAAAATGGAAACGATAAGCTTCCATTTTTTGATAGGAATGAGCACGATTATGCTGAGAATTATCTAAACTTAAATTTAATCGAGTCTAGAGCTGTGTTAAAACGCTATGTACCTACTTTTTTATTTTTGGTTTTAAATCATTTACAAAGAGTATCAATCCAAACAGTATTGGGCTACTCAGTATACATAAGGCCACAAAAGAGATGCTATTGCCATAATTTAAACTGAATAAAAATAAAGCCAAGATGATCAACGTAAACGCGATAACTTTTACTAATTTCACATGTTGTACTAAAACAGACAATTTACTTTTCTCAGTCTTGGTGATCTGCTTTGAGCTGATCAAATATAAGCTATAACTGGCAATCAGGATCAGGAGGAATGCTAAGGTCAATATCATGACACAGACTCCTGCGCTTGTTTTTGTTCCAGCTTTTTCTTGATCTTCGCCACAGCTTTGTTTTGAATCGGTGTGATTCTTTGATGTAAAAAAATCGCTAAAATGGCAAATAACCAGATCATTAAGTCCACACGTAAAAATAACCAATAATCCTGTAATGAATGAATATATTGATTAGAAATCAGATAATAGACATTTAAAATAGGCAAGGCTAATGTCATGGCAATCAGCAGCTTGAGCTGAGTTTTCCAGAGATATTGTTGTTTTGTGCAAAGCGCAATAATAAAACTGAATAACCACAAAGTAAAAAATGTATAGACTTCATAATTTGGTGTATCTGCTTGAAGTTGCACAAAACGATTGGCATATAAATAACCCAACATCGCAATGGGTAAACCAATAATCATCGTGGTATTGAGTCGATTGACCAGATAATGCCCAAAGTGAAAATGCTCATTTTTCTTTTGTAATTGTCGTTTTAAACTCCAGAGCAATAAACCAGAAGCAATCATTGCACAACCTAAGAGGCCAGAGAAAAATAAGCCTAAACGCAATAAAGGTTGGGCAAAATTCGCCATATGCAGCCCGTACATACTGGCATTTAATGTTGCAATTGCACTGTTATTACGGGTATTCCCAATTAAAGCACCAGTTGCACCATTAAAGCTGAGTTGTGCTTGATCACGTGTAATCGAATGATCTTCTAGGGCAGTAATCGTGAGCTTGGCAAGCTGTGTATTGGGCTGATCTACGGTAATATTATCGATATTCGTTTTTCCCCATTGCTGTTGGATTTGTTGCAGGAAATGTTGAATAGATAACATATTCTTCGGCTGTGCTTGTTGAGCCTTGTTTGTAGTTGAAACATGACGAATTTCATCAAAATACTGATATGGATTATCTGGATAGGCTTTTTTCATCCCTGCGGGGAAAAGCAGATAGAAAAAGATAGCTAAGCCGGTAAATGTAATGGTTAAGAAAAAGGGCAATGCGATTACCGAACTTACATTATGAAAATCTAAATATGAACGCTGACCTTTAAATGCTCTTAAGGTAAAGAAATCGGTAAATATCTTTTTATGGGTAATAATGCCTGAAATCAAGGCTATAAACATAATTAACGCTGCAAAGGTGACAATCAAACGCCCAATCGAATAAGGCATTCCATAAAGCTGATAATGAAACCCATAGAAGAAATCACCGCCTTGTGTAGCAGAAAGACTCAATTCTTTACCTGTATTGGCATCTAAAGTTTTACTTTCATAACCACCATCGGCTTTTTGCCAATAAACTTTATTTGCAGGGGTATTCTGATTTGCAACGCCGATATACCAACTTTTTGCATCTGGGGCATTTTTTTGCAAATAAGCAAAGGCAGACTGTATAGCGGATTCCTGTTTGATTTGCATACTTGCGAATTGTGGTTGCATCCACATACTAATTTCATGGCGATAATATGTTGCAGAACCTGTCAAAAAAATTGCAAATAACAGCCAGCCGAAAGTAAGCCCGATCCAAGAATGTAACCATGCCATAGATTGACGAACAGATTTATGCATGAGTTAACCTATAAACTTGGAAAATAGGAAAAAAGTAGCGGCCAACGCTAGGCTGATCAGCGTAAGTTTCTTTAAAGAATGTATACAAAAGCTTAGAATCACAAAAATAATGTAAAAAATAAGTGCGCTAAATGCCGCCAAATAAATAGATTCAGCTTTGGCAAAATAAGGATAAAACACATCAATTAAAGCTAAGGATACTAAATAACTGCACACATAGCCCATACCAAAAGCCAGTATAAAACGATAGAGCACTGATAAAGGGTAGAGCACAATCTGCATAACGATCACTTTCTTGCAATTGAAAACGCCTTAATCCTAAAAGATTAAGGCGAATTCAGATTAGTATTTAAATTTCACTGCAACATTATAGTTTGTAGATGGGCCATAAAATGCCTGACCATCTGGAAAGCTATATAAATATTTTTTGTCTGTTACATTGTTTGCATTTGCTTGAAGCGAAATATGCTTATTCAACTCATAGCTGGTCATCAAATTCACTAAAGCATAAGCATCTTGGGTAATTGTACTCTTTACAGTAGAGTCATACAGCTTGGTTGCATCTTGCCATTGTAAGGCTGCGCCAATTTTCAGTTTAGGTATAGCTGGAATGGTATAGGTGGTTAAAAGATTAATGGTTTGGTTGGGGTTGTAAGTACGTGCCTCTCCACCATTTTTTAAATCTTTTAAGCTAAATTGGCTATAGCCAAATGCCAGATTCAAATGATCTGTTAATTGTCCAGCCAGTCCAACTTCTACCCCTTGAGAGCGTAAGTCACTGGTTTCAACTTTTCGATTGAGAGGGTTTCCATCAGAGTTACGTAAAGGGTAATTACTTTGTTCTGTGCGAAACACTGCCAAAGTTCCAGTGAGTTTGTCATCTAGCCATGAACTTTTAATACCTGCCTCATAGCTTTCACCTTCAACTGGTTTGAGTGCTTTATTATCAGTACCCAATCCAGATTGTGGGCGGAAAATAGAGGTATAGC
This sequence comes from Acinetobacter sp. CE-15, assembly GCF_051059255.1. Classification (NCBI taxonomy): domain Bacteria; kingdom Pseudomonadati; phylum Pseudomonadota; class Gammaproteobacteria; order Moraxellales; family Moraxellaceae; genus Acinetobacter; species Acinetobacter sp. CE-15. The sequence continues at coordinate 2,065,174 of NZ_CP192737.1, forward strand.
TTAGATAACCTGTGTATTCAGGGTTAAAGTTATAGGTAATGCCAGCATAAGGAGATACTTTGTTTTCGTCATAGGCCATTGATGAACCGTAACTTTCACCTTCACTTTTAGCTTGAACATAATTTAAACCGAGTAAAAGTTTTAAATCATCGTTTAAGTGTAGTCGTGTTGCTGCATATACAGAATTGAGCTTTTGTGTATAGTTTGCCGCATCACTAAACGCTGACCAAGTGACTGATTGAGGTGTCCAGCTTGCCCAATCCGTGGTCTTATTATTATTGATATTGCTGTCATTAATTGTGCCTGAGGTTTGTTGATCATACTGTTTATTTTGTAGATAACTATAACCTAGCGTCGCTTCGTGTTCACGGCCAAATAATGAATATGAGCCTTGTAGATTTAAGTCGGCAAAATGACTTTTTAGATTTTCTTTTCCACCCCAAGCGGTAAGGGCTACACCCGCTCCATTTTGATCAGGATAACCGAAATAATAGAGTAAGTTACTGTTATGGTCGGTTTGGGTGTAGTTATAACTCAGCTTAGCTGTCCACTTGTCATTAATTTTTTGCTTTAACTCAGCAAAAGCATTTTGTGACTTATTATCCCAATATGCCCAATCTGGATTGGGATTATAATTACGCTCATAGGAAAGTTGTTTCCCATCTGCACCGAGAAGTGGTAAGGCACCCCAATTATTTGCATTAGGTTTGTTCTGTTGTTGGCTATAACCGACAGTCAATAACGTGCTATCACTTAAATCCGCATCAATGATGCCAGAAAATCCATTTTTCTCAGATGAATAACGATCTAGATAAGAATCTCCAGTTTGCTCATAACCCATCAAACGTCCGCGGATGCTGCCTTCTTTGTTGAGTGCACCTGAAACATCTGCTTCATAGCGTTGGGTATTCCAAGAGCCATAACTTAGCCCAGCATTGGCTTGAAATTCTTGGGTAGGGCGTTTACGGATATAATCGATTGTTGCGCTTGGATCACCAAAAGCATTGGTTAAAGCATCTGCTCCTTTAATCACGTCAATACGATCATAAAAATATGTATCAGGATTGGTATTATTATAATTGTAGCTGCTAGAAGGGAAGCCGACGCCATCAGTTAAAATATTTGAGATTTCAAAACCACGAGCAGTGTAGGTTGAACGTTCGGTTTCCTGATTGCTTACAGTAATACCGGGAGTATTACTTAAAGCTTCACGTGCACTATTGAGCGCAAAATCATTTAATTGCTGACGTGTCACTACATTCACTGTTTGTGGTGTTTCTTTGACAGGAATATTCAGCTTGGCTGCACTTGCAGATTTTTTAACGATATAAGATTTTGATTGTTCAGAGCTTAATTCAGTTTGATCCGCTGTGGCTTGAACTGAAATTGTGGGTAGATTTTCAATATTTTCAGCAAAACTTTGCTGAGCACTGAATACTGCTAAACTAAGAATAGAGAACTTAAAACTGTGTGGGAGAGAATTCAACATCGCTTATCTTAAATGATAATAATTATCGCTTAGTTTATTGTTTGTAAGAAGTGCTTACAAGCGTCGTGCAATTGAAAATATAAATAGAAAATAAAATAACGATAGAAAATTAGATGAATTGTTTTATAAATTCACCTATTTGCCATAGCAGTATCCAGTTTTGACTATTCACAATTAAATCTGATGAATATGCTATCATGCAGTTATAGTGCTGATCAGGAAGAATATCTTGCAAAATCGAAAGCTTAAAATTGGAATTGTCGTAGGTGAGGTATCAGGGGATACTTTAGGCGCAAAACTTATTCGTCGTTTTCGTGAACAGGGTATTGATGCTGAATTTGAGGGGATTGGTGGTCCTCAAATGATTGCAGAAGGATTTAACAGTTTTTATTCAATGGATATTTTATCTGTGATGGGGATTGTTGAAGTGCTTAAAGATTTAAAAAAATTATTTGCTGTACGTGATGGTCTAGTCGAGAAATGGACTGCCAATCCTGTAGATGTTTTTATCGGTATTGATGCGCCAGACTTTAACTTACGCCTTTCAAAAAGTATAAAACAGAAAAACTTGCCTATTAAAACGGTGCAATATGTCAGTCCATCTGTATGGGCTTGGCGACAAGGACGGGTGCATGGCATCAAAGCCAGTATAGATTTAGTGCTTTGTCTATTTCCTTTTGAAAAAGGCTTTTATCAACGATATGACGTGCCAGCAGCCTTTGTTGGGCATCCACTGGCAAGTCAATTGCCATTACAAAATCCAATTTTGGATGCAAAGCAAGAGCTTGGTTTAGATATCAGTCAAAAGCATATTGCCTTGTTACCGGGGAGTCGACGTGGTGAGATTGAACGACTTGGACCGTTGGTGTTGGATGCAGCAAAAATTCTTTATCAAAAATATCCAGATTATCAGTTCCTGATTCCTGCCATTAATGATTTACGCAAACAGCAAATTCAGGAATTATTAAAGCATTATCCAAGTGATTTGGTTGCAAAAATTCATTTACTGGAAAATACCGATAAAGAATCAAAAATTGGTCGTCAAGTTATGAATGCAGCCAATATTGTGGCTTTGGCATCAGGGACAGCGACACTTGAAGCATTATTGTTACATCGCCCAATGGTGACTTTTTATAAGTTGAATTGGTTAACTTATGTGATTGCTAAATTTTTAGTGAAAATTCCGTATTATTCATTGCCGAATATTATTGCGGGTAAAAAAGTGATTCAAGAGCTTATTCAACAAGATGCCACAGCAGAAAATTTGGCCAATCAAATTGAAAAATTAATGAATATTGAAACTGCACAAATTCAGGTGATGCAATTGATCACCATGCACAAGCAACTTTTGGCTGGAAATAGTGAAGATCCCGTTCAGGCGATTTTAGCAATTTTAACAGCTTGATTTTTAACGCTAGCAACTGATTAAGCAAATATTCGTTTGCTTATCGAGCTGCTGGAAAACCTTGTAATCAGTTTAGAAAACATTTAACCAATAAAAACTCCTCTAAATCTAAGATAAAGAGGAGTATGTATAAATCATTTTTTTGGTTTGGGTGTAAAACTATTCCGCCCGAACTTTAAGTTCATAACCTGTATATTTACGAATATTGATGACACCCGTATCCATAATCAAGTATTGACCTTTGATTCCTTGTAGCTTGCCCCGAATGATTGGGGTTTTATCTAAATTGTGCGATTTAACTTTTTCAGGGTAAATATCGACAGGGTAGATGAATTCACGAGGTAATTCATTTTCTAACAATTCAACCGTTTCATTAAATTCAAGATTTTGCGCAAATTCATCGCGAATACTTTGAATCTTAGGGGAAAATTCTTGAACCAATTCATTACGAATTTCAATCAGATCAATCGGTTCAGCTTCACCTTTAAGTAGCTTTCGCCAATCCGTTTTATCTGCAACCTGTGTTCCAAACATGACTTCAAGTTGACCTGAAAGACGGCGCGAACCGACTTTTAAAATAGGCAGTGCTTGGGTCGCACCTTGGTCTAACCAGCGTGTTGGCATTTGACCTAGACGGGTAATCCCCACTTTTAAAGCACTTGAATTTGCTAGATATACTATATGCGGTTGAAAGCAAACTTCATGAGCAAAATCATCTTCACGGCAAGTACCTAAATGATAATGGCAAGTTTCAGGCTTCATGATACACATGTCGCAAGACGCCTTGGTTTTCATGCATTTAAAGCAGTGGCCTTGCGAATAAGACTTCGGTGTTTTTGCGCCACAAGAAACACAATAAATATTTCCTGTCGCTTCAATCTCAATTTCCTGGCCTAAACTAAATGGTAGCTCGGTTTCTGAGCGATCTAATATAAATTTATATTCAACATTTGCCTTATGTGTTTGTTGATCAGTTACACTAAGGTCTTTAAGACCTGCATGCATTTTATGACAAATGCCTTGTAGTTCCATGTTTAATTACTCGCTTCAAAAAAGGTGCAGTTATGGCTGAGCAAAATGTCATCACTTCAATGCTAGACGATTTATCGCAAGAACAGCCAATTCAAACTGCATTGTGTATTGGGCAAAATTTGGCGCAATACCCTACAAATTATTCAATTCAATGGTCCTATTTTAACGTATCTGAGTTTTTAAGTCTGCCTTTTACGCAACGATATGATTTAGGATTTGTACTTTTAGATACAGATGAAATGTCTGGGGTGACCGATTTGCAGAAATCTCAATTATTGGTCAAGTTGCGTGATTTACTGGCAAAACGAATCGTCGTGGCATGTCAGTTAAAAGATGAACAGTTGCTCAGATCGCTTGGTTTTACTCAACTGATTGATAAAACATTACATCAAAATGATTTTGCACTTTGGCAGTTTAATATTTTGACCTATAAACATGTACCAGATTGGTTTAATTCTAAGTTCTGGGCCAATCCAGAAAACTGGAATAAATTTCGTTGGTAGTGATTTTATTTTGGTTATAAAACCAGTCTTAAGCTATTGCAAAATTTAACAATTCCAATTTTGGTGAATAGGATAAAGCCAAGTATGCTGTACTTGTCTCATAAAACTTAAAAAAGGAAAACGCATGACAGATTTAACCAATATTGTGGAAATTCTGGCAAAACAAGCACTTGGCGGACAACAACAATCACAAGGCGGGCTAGGTGGTGGATTGGGCGGGGTACTTGGTTCAGTACTCGGTGGCTTGGGTGGGCAGCAACAACAATCACAAGGTGGATTGGGTGGCGTGCTTGGTTCAGTTTTAGGTGGTTTGACAGGTGGACAACAACAACAAGCACCGCAAGCGGGTGGTTTTAATGCCTCTTCTTTATTGATTGCAGTTGTGCCATTGGTCTTGGGTTGGATTCAACAAAATGGTGGTCTACAAGGTGCTTTAGCTAAATTGCAAGGCGCAGGCTTAGGTGGGCAGGTTCAAAGTTGGGTCGATCCGTCACAAGGAAATGGTGCTGTAAATGTAGAGCAAATCCAGAGTTTATTTGGTGGTCAGCAAGTTGAACAAGTTGCTCAACAAGCCAATGTTCCGACCAATGAAGTATATGGTGCAATCTCTACAGTATTACCGCAAATTATTGATTCACTCACACCACAAGGTGATGCAACAGATCACACTGAAGCCAATGGTGATATTCAAAATGTCATGAATTTGGTATCAGGCTTTTTAAAGTAAAATCGAATATAAAAATGATCAAAGCCAGTCAATAGATGTTGACTGGCTGATTTAAATTAAGGCTGTGGGTCATCGCCAATTGCTTCGCTACTTTTTACGTCGCCATTCTGTTTCTTTTTAATGTATTTAATTTGCCCATATCCTTCAGCATACCATTCATCCAATGTTTCATCTCCGATTTGAGAAATGAAATGACATGCATTATCAAACTTTAAAGTATTGTCATCATTGTCAATTAAAGTCAGATCTTCAAATCCTACAAATACTAAGTCAATCGTCTTATTATTTTCAGACTTATCATTGTTATCCATTTGCGATTCAATGACTGCGTTGTAGGTCATTTGGAATTTTTGCTGTGGTTTAAGATTGGATGGGAATGTTGGAAGCGGGGCTTGATAGGTGGTTTTTACCAGCACATCATTTGGATTTGATCCGAGCGCAGCAATACCATAGTCCAAGTTTGCAAGCATGGTGCGGCCAGTTAAATCGTAGATATAATCTGTACGCACACCTGCGCCTTGTCTAACGATTGCTATTGCATTCTGATTGTTGAAGGTTGTAGGAACAATCTGTATTTGTGTTTCTTCATTGTTGTTCAGGGTAAACTGTTTGTTGGGTTCTAACTTAAAACAATCATCTGAATTGGCTGCTTTATGTGCTTTTTTAACCGCTGGGGCTTCTGCTTGATGTTCAGAACTGTCATGCGGTTTATTTTTAGAGCAAGCAACACTAAAAATAGAGAGTAAGCTAATTACAACAACAGTTTTCTTCATTTTTACCCTAGACGATAAAGTTTAAATTTCACGAGGCTATTTTTCACTATGAGCCAATAAAAAACAACCATATTCTTACGAAATATGGTTGGAGTAAACTTTATATTTATGAGTTGCTTATTATTCAGCTAAGACAGTTTTGTCTTCCTCTTCATCATCTTCAGCAGAATCCATACCTAATTCTTTGAGTTTGCGGGTTAAAGTATTACGCCCCCAACCTAAAAGTTCAGCAGCATGACGCTTACGACCACGAGTTTGTTGAAGTGCTGCGATGATCAAAGTACGTTCAAACATTGGAGTGGCAATGTCTAAAATTTTCATTTCACCATTTTTAAGCTTTTGAATTGCCCATTGCGCTAATAACTCATCCCAATGATGTAATGCAATACGATCAATACCAGCTTGCGCTTGGCCCTGATCATCAGATTTATTGATTGGAATTTGTTTTAATTCAGACGGCAAGTCTTCTGGATAAACTTCACGCCCTGTGATCATCACAGTTAACCAGCGGCAGGTATTCTCGAGTTGACGTACATTGCCTGGCCAAGGCAGTTTTTGAATATACTCTTGTGTTTCTGGGCGTAAAATTTTAGGACTAACTCCAAGTTCTTTACCTGCGCGTGCCAAGAAGTGTTGCGCCAACATCGGAATATCTTCAGAACGATGAGCAAGTTTAGGAATGTGAATACGAATGACATTTAGACGATGATATAAGTCTTCACGGAAACGGCCATCATTGACCAACTTTTCTAAATCTTGATGTGTTGCTGCCACGATACGAACATCAACACGAACTGGAATATGACCACCAACACGGTAGAACTCACCATCTGCCAAAACACGAAGTAGACGTGTTTGGGTTTCAAAGGGCATATCACCAATTTCATCTAAGAATAAGGTTCCGCCATTGGCTTGTTCAAAACGACCTTGGCGTTGAGTATTGGCGCCAGTAAATGCACCTTTTTCATGGCCAAATAATTCAGTTTCAATCAAATCTTTTGGAATAGCGGCCATGTTTAACGCAATAAATGGTTTACTGCTTCTTGGTGAGTGGCGATGTAAAGCGTGTGCAACTAACTCTTTACCTGTTCCAGATTCACCGTTGATCAATACAGTAATATGCGATTGAGATAGACGTCCAATGGCGCGGAAAACTTCCTGCATTGCAGGGGATTCACCAATAATTTCCGTAGATTGAATCGGGGTAACTTTGGCAGATTCTTGTTGTTGCAGCTTGTTGATATGCAAAATCGCACGATTCACCAACGCAAGTGCTTCATCAATATCAAACGGTTTTGGTAGATATTCAAAAGCACCTGTTTGATAGCTCGATACTGCAGATTCTAAATCTGAATGTGCTGTCATAATAATCACAGGCAGATCAGGATAACTTCCTTTGACTTTTCCTAGGAAGGTTAAACCATCAATGCCGGGCATACGAATATCAGTGAGAATGACATCTGGGGCATTGCTTGGAAGTTGATCTAAAGCAGATTGTGCTTCTTCAAAACTGGTGACATCGAAGCCTTCTTCTTTAAATGTTTTTTCCAAGACCCAACGCATAGCACGGTCGTCATCGATCACCCAAATTTTATTATGCGACATGGTTAGACTCCCAAGGTAGATATAAGCTAAATACTGTTTTTCCAGGAACGGATTGGCATTCAATCATTCCGTTGTGTTGATGCATGATATTTTGTGCGATGCTTAAGCCAAGACCTGTTCCTTTGGCACGACCAGTCACAAGTGGATAAAACACGGATTCTAAAATTTCTTCAGGAACACCAGGGCCATTGTCTTCAATATCAATACGAATGGCTGATTTGTTCAGTACGCCATTAATCGTCACCAAACGTTGGATGCGTGTACGCAACATTAGTTCAGGTTGATGATCAATAAAAAACTCACGATTCTCAGTCATCGCCTGTACCGCATTGACACTGATGTTGAGCATCACTTGAATCAGTTGATCGCGATCCGCTTTGACATCAGGCAATGAAAGGTCATAGTCTCGTGTGATTTTAATTTTTTTCTTGGTCTGATTTACAATTAATGAGCGAACACGTTCAAGTGGTTCATGCACGTTGACCAATTCGTAGCTTGGGAGCTGACGTGAACCCAGCATAGTGTCAGCAAGGTTTCTTAAACGATCGACTTCACTGATAATAATATCGGTGAACTCTGCGTACTGTGGATCATTTAAACTACGAGCAAGCAGTTGAGTTGCGCCACGAATTCCACCTAATGGGTTTTTGATTTCATGTGCAACACCTCGAATCAGTTGTCGTGCAACTTGGTGTTGTTGAATCAGGTTTTCTTCTTTAGAAATTTTAAGCATCCGATCAATCGGATTTAATTCAATTAATAGTAATGGGTGATAGGGTCTTCCTGTATTTAGCTGCGATACGGAATAATCAACATGCATGTCTTTAAAGTTAACATTGATAATCGCTTCACGGCGTGTATAGGCTTGACCTGTTTTTATTGAGTTGTTTAATGCTTCCAAGGTATTAAAGCTATCATTTGGTGCATGTAAAATATTAATTACTGGCTGACCTGCCGCACGAAGCAAGCTAATATCAAACAATGCTTCGCATGATGAATTAAGATAAAAAATATTTAAATTACAATCGACCAAAAGAATTGCAGTGGTTAAATTGTCCACAAGCAATCTATAATCAATTGTTGGGTATTGATCCATTAGCAGAGCTTTCCTGTCTTTAAATAGCGCAATGGCATCTGCACCTCGTTTTCTATTTTCCCGAACATGGGTGATTGAATCGGTTAAATCGTCCTGATATAAAGCAAGATGCACGCCAACTTTTATATACTGCGCAGTTTTCTTACATGAATGATAAAAATTGCGCATTTACTGCGCTTTATTCAAGTGTAAAAACCAGCATTCATATTACGCTATCATTATATTGTTCCAAAATGGTGCATTGTAGTAATTTAATTATTTGATTGGATGTATTTTGGTGCATTATACAAAGAGTGCAGTTTCCACCTGTTTTTATCTCTTGAAAAGTCATACAATACGCGGATTATAGTGGAGCGCAGATTCATGAAGTCCCCCAAAGTCGGTTTTGTATCTTTAGGTTGTCCTAAGGCATTGGTAGATTCTGAACGCATTTTAACGCAGTTAAAGACTGAAGGTTATGATGTTGCATCAGATTATGAAGGTGCTGATTTAGTTGTTGTGAACACCTGTGGTTTTATTGAATCTGCAGTACAAGAGTCTTTAGACGCAATTGGTGAAGCCATGAGCGCCAATGGTCGTGTGATCGTCACAGGCTGTTTGGGTAAAGATGAAGATAAAATTCGCCAGATGCATCCAAATGTCTTAAAAGTGACAGGTGCTGCGGCGTATCAAGATGTGATGGAAGCTGTCCATCAGTATGTTCCAGAACCACCGAAACACAATCCTTTTGTAGATCTTGTACCTGAACAAGGTATTCGTTTAACACCTAAACATTATGCTTATTTAAAAATATCAGAAGGCTGTAACCATCGTTGCACATTCTGCATTATTCCAAGCATGCGTGGTGATCTTGTGTCACGTCCTGTTGGCTCTGTATTAAATGAAGCACAGGCGTTAAAAAAAGCAGGTGTAAAAGAAGTCTTGGTGATTTCTCAAGACACCTCCGCTTATGGTGTAGATACCAAATATAAGCTTGATTTCTGGAATGGTCAGCCTGTTAAAACCAAATTCTATGACATGTGCGAAGCGCTTGGTCAGTTAGGGATTTGGGTGCGATTACATTATGTTTATCCATATCCACATGTGGATGCGGTGATTGACTTAATGGCACAGGGTAAAATTCTTCCGTATTTAGACATTCCTTTTCAACACGCCAGTCCGCGCATCTTAAAATTGATGAAGCGACCAGCTCATAGTGAAAACACCTTGGAACGTCTAAAATTATGGCGTGAAAAATGTCCTGAATTGGTTATTCGTTCAACATTTGTCGTGGGTTTCCCTGGTGAAACTGAAGAAGATTTTCAAATGTTATTGGACTGGTTACAAGAGGCGAAACTTGATCGTGTAGGTTGCTTTACCTACTCACCTGTAGAAGGTGCAACAGCCAACGATTTGCCTGATCATGTTCCTGAAGAAATTAAGCAACAACGCTATGAACGTTTTATGGAAGTTCAACAAGCGATTTCTGCTGAAAAACTACAAAGTCGTATTGGTCAAACCATGACGGTTTTAGTGGATGATCTTGAAGAAGAATTCCCAGTCGCAGTTGCACGCTCTTATGCAGATGCACCTGAGATTGATGGTAATGTTTTTGTTGAAGATATTGATAAGTCAGTGATTAAAGCTGGTGATTTACTTGAAGTCGAAATTACAGATGCAGATGAATACGATTTGTTTGCCAAGTTGATTCGCGTTAAATCAGCTTAAGTGTTTCCGATTTCGATTTGATTAAATACGAATAAAATTGTAGATATAAGTATTGGAGTTTTGTGATGTTAGATTCTAAAAAGCCGCGCTATGAGCGAATTTTGCTGAAACTTTCGGGTGAAGCGCTTGCGGGTAATAAAGACATGGGGATTGATGCCCAAGTCTTAGATCAAATGTCTTTATCTATTGCTCACTTGGTTGGTTTGGGTGTGCAAGTGGGTATTGTGGTTGGTGGTGGTAACTTATACCGTGGTAGTCAATTACAAAAAGATGGTTTGGTTGGCCGTGTAACGGGTGATCAAATGGGTATGCTTGCTACGGTAATGAATGGTTTGGCATTACGTGATGCTTTGGTTCGCCGTAACATCAAAACCCGTTTAATGTCAGCATTGCCAATTGGTGCAGTAGTTGAAGCATATTCAAGCCGTGATGCAATTCGCCACTTAACTCAAGGTGAAGTGTGCGTATTTGTTGCTGGAACAGGTAATCCGTTCTTTACAACGGATACAGCAGCATGCTTACGTGGTATTGAAATTGAAGCAAACCTTATTTTAAAAGCCACTAAAGTTGATGGTGTCTACAATAAAGACCCAAGCAAATATGATGATGCTGTTAAATATGACCATTTAAGCTTTGATGAAGTTTTAGATGAGAAACTTGGTGTCATGGATTTAACTGCAATTTGCTTATGCCGCGATCACAATGTGCCACTTCAAGTATTTGATATGAACAAGTCTGGTGCTTTGCTTTCTGTGGTAATGGGCGAAAAAGAGGGCACTCACGTTACAAACTAATGTACGTGGGTAGTAAAGCTCTTTATACTACTGCAATTTTAGATTAGGGTGTATTGACACTTCGCCTGTTTATGAAATGTCATTAGACCCCATACACATTTAGATAAATAAGTAAGGAAGATCATATGATTAACGATCTTAAAAAAGACGCAGAAGACCGTATGAATAAGTCATTGGAGTCTTTGGAACATGGTTTTGCAAAGGTTCGTACAGGTCGTGCGCATCCATCCATCCTAAATGGAGTTATGGTTCCTTACTATGGTTCTGACGTGCCGTTAAACCAAGTGGCTAACGTGGGTGTTGAAGATTCACGTACTTTGTTAGTTCAACCATTTGAACGTTCAATGGTTTCTGCAATTGATAAAGCAATCCGTGAATCAGATTTGGGCTTAAACCCAGTAACTGCTGATGCGATTCGTGTGCCAATGGCAGCTTTGACAGAAGAAACACGTAAAGATATGCAGAAAGTTGCACGTAACGAAGCAGAAAATGCCAAAGTTGCGATTCGTAACATTCGTCGTGATGTTTTAGGCGATATCAAATCATTATTAAAAGATAAAGAAATTTCTGAAGATGATGAACGTCGTGCAGGCGATGATATCCAAAAAATTACCGATAAATTTGTTGCTGAAGTGGACAAACGTCTTGCTGCGAAAGAAGCTGAATTGATGAAGGTCTAAGATTTAAATGACCACATCTGAAGACAACCATCTTCCAAAACATGTTGCCATCATCATGGATGGCAACAATCGTTTTGCAAAAAAGAAACAACTGCAAAAAGGTGATGGACACCGTGAAGGTAAAAATGTCCTTGATCCGATTGTAGAGCATTGCCGTAAAGTTGGCGTTCAGGCGCTTACTGTGTTTGCTTTCTCAAGTGAAAACTGGAACCGACCGCAGTATGAAGTTGATTTGTTAATGAAATTGTTAGAAGACACAATTCATGAACAAATTCCACGGATGGAAAAATTCGAAATTTCGTTGAGATTTATTGGTGATCGTAGTCGGCTTTCTCCAGAGCTACGTGAATTAATGTTGCATGCTGAACAAATGACTGCTAAGTTCAGTAACATGACTTTAACAATTGCGATTAGTTATGGTGGTATGTGGGATATCGCAGATACTGCACGTAAACTTGCGCAACAGGTTAAAGATCAACAAATTGATGTGAATCAAATCAATACTGAGTTATTTGCACAACAAATAAGTTTGGGGGATTTGCCACCCGTGGATTTATTGATTCGTACAGGCGGTGATTACCGACTGTCTAATTTCTTACTGTGGCAGGCTGCATACGCTGAGTTATATTTTACTGAGACATTATGGCCAGAATTTACAGTGCAAGAGTTGGATCATGCGTTCAATATTTTTTCAGGGCGTGAAAGACGTTTCGGAAAAACCTCTGAACAAATTCAACAAGAACATATAGAGAATTTATAATGTTAGAGCGGATTATAACCGCATTGGTATTGGTGGCAGTTGTACTGAGTTGTATGTTTGCAACAAAATCTCAATATCCAATGTTAGTGTTAATGATTATCGCAGCTGGGGCAGCAGGTTATGAGTGGTTTAAACTCATGCCACATGAATCTGACCATGTGAAGAAAATTAAAGCTGCTGGATTCGGTGTATTGACCGCTTTTTTTTCAGGGTTAGCATTATATTTTAATGATTTGGCGCTTATTCTTTGGAGTGCCTCTATTCTCACTTGGTTGTGTAGTCTGTATTGGGTAAAACATTATCCTGAATATGATGGCTGGTACAATATCACTTTAAATATTGTTGGCTTGGTTTTAATCAGTGCCGCAGTTACCGCTATTTTTGAAGTTTGGAAAAGCTCTCCTTGGTGGTTGATGTACCTGTTCCTGTTGGTTTGGGGCGCGGACAGTGGTGCATATTTTGTTGGGCGTAAATTTGGTAAGCGTAAACTTGCGCCAGATGTGAGTCCAAACAAATCAATCGAAGGCTTAATTGGTGGGATTGTCACTGTTGCGATTGTGATCATCGTGGTTCAATCGATTTACCTACATTTAACGCTTCCACAACATATTCTTTTCCTAGTTTTGTCTATTGTGACTGTGTTTAGCTCTGTGCTTGGCGACTTGTTTGAATCTATGATCAAACGTCGTGCAGGAATTAAAGACTCAGGTCGTATCCTTCCAGGACATGGTGGGGTGCTTGATCGTATAGATTCATTGCTTGCTGCGGCTCCGTTTTTTGCGGCTGGCATGTATGTTTTAAAACTTATTGGTGTAGATTTATAGATGTCACAATCTGTTTGTATATTAGGTGTTACAGGTTCTATTGGGCGCAGTACTTTAAAAATTTTACAACAGCATTCGGACCAGTATTCAGTTTTTGCAGTGACTGGATTTAGTCGAATCAAAGAACTCAGTGAAATATGCAAACAATATCGACCGAAATGTGTTGTTGTACCATCGGATAAAGTAGATGAGTTACAACAGCTACTTGCTATACATCATATTTTTGATATCGAAATCCTTACAGATGAGGCAGGGCTTATCACCGTATCGGAACATCCTGATGTAGATGTGGTGATGGCAGCAATTGTTGGTGCAGCAGGATTGTTGCCGACTTTAGCCGCAGTGAAAGCAGGTAAGCGCGTTTTACTTGCCAATAAAGAAGCCTTGGTGATGTCTGGCGATATTATGCTTCAAGCAGCTAAAGATCATCATGCTTTGTTACTGCCTGTCGACTCTGAACATAATGCTATTTTCCAATGTCTTCCGCAAAATTATTTACAGATTCAACCCAATGGTGAGCCTCAATTGGGGGTCAAGCAAGTTTTGTTGACTGCTTCAGGCGGCCCATTTTTAAACTTTAGTTTAGAACAATTAAAAACCGTAACACCTGCACAAGCCTGTAAACATCCAAATTGGTCGATGGGACAAAAAATCTCGGTAGATTCTGCAACCCTGATGAATAAAGGTTTAGAATTGATCGAAGCATGTCATTTATTTTCAATTAAAGAACAATTTGTTACAGTTGTTGTTCATCCACAAAGTATCATTCATTCAATGGTTCAATATGTGGATGGTTCAACTTTGGCTCAAATGGGTAATCCTGATATGTGTACGCCGATTGCGCATGCACTTGCATGGCCTGAGCGGATTCAAACACATGTCTCGCCTCTGGATTTATTTGTCCATTCACAACTCGACTTTCAAGCACCAGATATTACGCGTTTTCCATCGCTTAAACTGGCTCGGCATGCTATGCAGGCGGGCGGATTGGCACCGTCTATTCTCAATGCTGCCAATGAAATTGCTGTGAGTGCTTTTTTACAGCAAAAAATTGCATTTTTACAAATTTCACAAGTGGTTGAACATACCTTAAATCACGTTCAAAATGGTTTGGCAGATTCGATTGACACGATTTTGCAGACAGATCAACTTGCGCGCCAAGTTGCTTCACAACGCATTACACAATTGGGAAGCTGATCATGAGTGTTCTATTTATCATTGTTGCTGCCATATTCTTACTTGGTCCGCTGATTGCGATTCATGAATTTGGGCATTATTGGGTTGCACGTAAACTCGGTGTAAAAGTACTGGTTTATTCGATTGGTTTTGGTCCAACTTTGTTGAAGTGGACATCGAAAAAATCAGGTATCCAATATCAACTTTCTGCATTACCACTGGGTGGTTATGTCAAGATGTTGGATGAGCGTGAGGGGAATGTTAGTGCGGAAGATTTGCCGTTAGCATTTAACCGTCAGCCACCATGGAAGCGTATTGCGATTGTTGCTGCAGGTCCATTGATCAATTTGATTTTTGCAATCGTCCTATTTTGGATTCTATTTCTGCCTGCACAAGAGCAATTAAATACTCGTGTTGGTGCAGTTCTACCCAATACACCAGCTGCAACAGCTCAAATGCAAATTGGCGATAAAATTGTTGCTGTAGATGGAACAGATGTCAGCACTTGGGAAAAACTCAACTATGCCATCGTTGATCGTGTTGGTGAAACAGGTCATATCGATGTTCAGGTTGAGCGCAATGGTCAGCCGCAGAGTTTTGCTTTACCAATCAAGAATTTCTTAAAAGACCAAAGTCAGTCACCATTTGATGTACTAGGTTTTACCCCATATCGTCCACAGATTCCTGCAACTGTTTATAAGTTAAGTAGTGATGGCGCTGCGATTCGTCAAGGGATGAAAGAAGGTGACCAAATCATTTCAATCAATCAGGTGAAAATGAAAGATTGGTTTGATGTGGTGGATGTGGTACAAAAATCACCTGAAAAGTTACTTAAAGTTGATGTGTTGCGTCAAGGGCAAATTGTACATTTACAAGTAATGCCGCAAGGTAAACGCGACAATATGGGAAATGTAACAGGTATGTTGGGTGTGCAAGCACAGACTGATAAACTGACAATTCCTACTGAATATAAACAAACAATTCAATATAATCCTGCTGAAGCTTTTGTTGTTGCTGTTGAAAAGACCGGGCAACTTTCAGCAATGATTTTGAATTCAATGGTGAAGATGGTACGTGGTTTAATTGGCTTAGATAATTTATCAGGTCCAATTACCATTGCAAAAGTCGCTGGTCAAAGTGCTGAAATGGGGTGGCAAACATTCATTTCATTTATGGCTTTGATGAGTGTGAGTTTGGGGATTTTAAATTTATTGCCTATCCCGATGTTAGATGGCGGTCATTTGGTTTATTACATTGTTGAAGCAATTCGTGGTAAACCTGTTTCTGAACAAATACAATTGGTTGGGTTAAAAATTGGTATGGTACTGCTTGGTAGCATGATGCTTCTTGCAATATTTAATGATTTTATGCGTTTATAACGCAATTGTGGATTAACTTACTGGAAAATAATAGGCATGCAGCACTCACATTTATTTATGCCATTAGCGCTCGTTAGTGCGATGGCAGCTGTACAGCAAGTACAAGCGGCAGATGAGTTCATTGCACGTGATATCCGTGTGGATGGCTTGGTTCGTTTAACGCAACAAAATGTTCTTGCACTTTTACCAATAAATAGTGGTGACCGTGTCAATGATCCTGCAATTGCGGATTCAATTCGTGCTTTGTACGCTTCAAATCTATTTGATGATATCCAAGCATCTAACCAAGACGGTGTCTTGGTGTTTAAAGTGATTGAACGTCCAGTAATTTCAAAAATTAATTTTAAAGGCAATAAACTAATTCCGAAAGAAGCTTTGACGGATGGTTTAAAGAAAATGGGCTTGGCCGAAGGCGAAGTGCTTAAAAAGTCTGCCTTACAAACCTTAGAAACTGAGTTAGAGCAACAATATGCTCAACAAGGTCGTTATGATGCAGATATTAAAGTTGAACAAGTTGCTCAACCTAATAACCGCGTTGAATTGAATATCAATTTTAATGAAGGTAAGCCTGCAAAAGTCTTTGATATCAATATTATTGGTAATACCGTATTTAAAGAAGACGACATTAAACAGGCGTTTGCGGTAAAAGAGAGTGGCTGGTTATCGGTTATTTCTCGAAATGACCGTTATGCACGTGAAAAAATGTCAGCAAGTCTAGAGTCATTGCGTGCGCTATATCTCAATAAAGGTTATATCAATTTTGATATTAACAGTTCAAATTTAAATCTTAGTGAAGATAAAAAACATATCTTTATTGAAGTTTCAGTCAACGAAGGCGAGCAGTTTAAATTTGGCGAAACTAAATTTTTAGGTGATGCACTTTATAAAACTGAAGATTTAAAAGCGCTACAAATCTATAAAGATGGCACAACGTATTCTCAAGAAAAAGTCAATGCTGTAAAGCAGTTATTACTTCGTAAATATGGTAATGCGGGTTACTACTATGCAGAAGTAAATGTCGTCCCTGAAATCAATAATGAAACCCATATTGTTGACTTAAATTACTATATTAATCCTGGTCAACAAGTGACTGTACGTCGTATTAACTTTACTGGTAATACTAAAACTGCGGATGAAGTATTACGTCGTGAAATGCGTCAAATGGAAGGTGCTTTAGCAAGTAACGAAAAAATCGACTTGTCTAAAGTTCGTTTAGAACGTACTGGTTTCTTTAGTAAAGTTGATGTTAAACCTGTTCGTGTACCGAACTTGCCAGATCAAATGGACTTGAATATTGATGTTGAAGAACAACATTCTGGTACCAGTACATTGGCTGTAGGTTATTCTCAGAATGGTGGTATCACATTCCAAGCAGGTTTAAGCCAAACCAACTTTATGGGTACCGGTAATCGTGTTTCTATCGATTTATCTCGTTCAGAAACCCAAGATTATTATAACTTAAGTGTGACTGACCCATACTTTACCATTGATGGTGTAAGTCGTGGTTATAACATGTACTACCGTAAAACCAAGTTAAATAATGATTATAACGTTAACAACTATGTAACGGACAGTATCGGTGGTGGTGTTACATTTGGTTATCCAATTGATGAAAACCAAAACATTAGTGCAGGTTTAAACGTTGACCAAACTAAAGTAACTACTGGTGCTTATGTTTCAACCTATGTACGTGATTACTTAAAAGCCCATGGTGGTAAAACTATTGGTACAAGTACATATTGTGATGGTGAGTGGAAAGCACTAGATTCTACAAAACCAGATGATCTTTCATGTGTTGATTCAGCAGGAAAGGTTAAAGATTTAACACCATTTGATTCTGAGTTTGAAGGTAAGTTCTTAACTTATAATTTAAATTTGGGTTGGTCATATAATACATTGAACCGTCCAATTTTCCCTACTAACGGTACCTCACATCGTGTCAATGCTGAAATTGCATTGCCAGGTAGTGATGTTGAATATCAAAAAGTTACTTACGATGCACAGACTTATTTCCCATTAGGCCGTGATTTCGTATTACGTGGCTATGGTAAGTTAGGTTATGGTAATGATTTACCATTCTATAAAAACTTCTATGCGGGTGGTTTTGGTTCAGTCCGTGGTTATGACAACAGTACATTGGGTCCAAAATACCCTGGTGTGACCTATAACGAAAGAAAAACCAAAGACTATGACCCTGAAGAAGTTGGTGGTAATGCTTTAGTACAATTCGGTACAGAATTGGCTCTACCTGTTCCATTTAAGGGTGATTGGGCGCGTCAGATCCGTCCGGTGATCTTTGCTGAGGGCGCACAAGTCTTTGATACAGACTGTAGCACAGCGACTGGTGATCTTTATCTAGATGGTTCAAAAACACCAATTAATGCAAAACAGTACTGTAAAGACAATAATGATTTTGACTTTGGTAACATGCGTTATAGTGTTGGTGTAGGCTTTACTTGGATTACCATGATTGGCCCACTTTCGTTGAGCTATGCATTCCCATTGAATGACAAACCGGGCGATGAAACTAAAAATATTCAATTCGAGATTGGTCGTACTTTCTAAGTGCGATCTTTTTACGAGATTTAACTTAATATAAGGAACAATGATGAAAACAATGAAAATGGCCATTATGGGCTTAGGCTTGGGTTTTGCTGGATTGGTTCAAGCGGCAGGTTTTGGTGTAGTTGATCTAGAAAAAGTTGTAGAAAGTAGCACCTACTTAAAGCAACAGAATGCAAGTTTAGAACAATCGGTTAAACCGCAAACCACTAAGCTTGAACAAATCACCAAAGATATTGAAGCGTTGAAACAAAAAGCACAGGCCCAAGGTGCAAATGTTCAGCAAATTAATGCGCAATACCAAGCAAAAGTGAATGAATTCCAAACGATTCAGCAAGGTGTTCAGGCGAAAGTACAGAGCACAATTCAAAACACCAATGCAACTTTTGAGGCTCGTGTAAAGCAAGCTGCTGAACAATTGCGCCAAGAAGCTGGATTAGACTTTGTTTTGAATAAAAATTCAGCACTTGCTTATGACGCAAAGAGTGATTTAACTGCTAAAATAATCCAAAAGGTTAATGCAATTAAATAATCAATGAAATCAAATCGTTTTCATCTCGATGAATTAGCTCAGCTTGTACAAGGTGAGCTAATTGGTCAAGCCAATTTTGTTTTAGATGGGCTTGCAAGTTTAGAACACGCGCAATCCAATCATATTTCTTTTGTAAATAACGACAAATATTTGAATGAAGCTCAAAATTCTAAAGCTGGCGCTTTGATCGTCACGGCGGAGTTAAAAGAACAGCTTACAAATTGCCAGAATTTTATTGTTGTTGCCAATCCCTATCTCGCTTTTGCGATTTTAACCCATCAATTTGAAGTTAAAGTAACTAAACGGGGTATCGAAAGTACCGCGCAAATCTCTCCTTCAGCAATTATTGCAGATGATGCTTATATTGGTCATTATGTTGTGATTGGTGATGATTGTGTGGTGGGTGCAAATACAGTTATCCAATCGCACAGCAAAATTGATGATGGTGTTGAAATTGGCAAAGACGGTTTTGTCGATTCTCATGTGACTATTACAGGCCAAACAAAAATTGCAGATCGTGTTCGGATTCATTCCAATACTGCAATTGGTGGAGAGGGCTTCGGTTTTGCACCTTATCAAGGAAAGTGGAATCGTATTGCTCAATTGGGTTCTGTACGTATCGGAAATGATGTACGTATAGGTTCAAATTGTAGTATTGATCGTGGTGCTTTGGACGATACAATCATTCATGACGGTGTCATTATTGATAACCTTGTGCAAATCGCCCATAACGTGCAAATTGGCGAAAATACTGCCATTGCAGCCAAGTGTGGTATCGCGGGTAGTACGATTATTGGCAAAAACTGTGTTCTTGCAGGTGCTGTTGGCATCGTAGGGCATATAAAAATCACAGATAATGTCACAATTACTGGAATGTCAATAGTCACAAAAAGTATTTCTGAAGCAGGTTCTTATTCTTCAGGTACTGGACAGTTTGAAACAAATCATTGGAAAAGAACGGTTGTGCGCTTAAGACAATTAGCAGATGTGCCATTGAC
This sequence comes from Acinetobacter sp. CE-15, assembly GCF_051059255.1. NCBI lineage: Bacteria > Pseudomonadati > Pseudomonadota > Gammaproteobacteria > Moraxellales > Moraxellaceae > Acinetobacter > Acinetobacter sp. CE-15. The sequence goes on from NZ_CP192737.1 coordinate 2,085,216, forward strand.
CAAACTGGTGAAACAAATAGATCATATGCAGGCTCAAATTGAGTCCATTGAATCAACTTTAAAGTCGCGTAAATAATTATGACTGAGTCTAAATCTCTACCTTTTACGGTTCCTGAATTACCAATGCAAACCCAAACGATTCGCGAGTATTTGCCACATCGTTATCCATTTTTGCTTGTCGATCGTGTAACTGAAGTTACAGAGAATGGGATTGTAGGATACAAAAACGTTTCAATTAATGAAGAATTTATGCAAGGTCATTTCCCTGGCTATCCAATTATGCCGGGTGTTTTGATCGTTGAGGCGATGGCACAAGTTTCTGGTGTGCTTGGTTTTATCATGAATAATGAAAAGCCAAGACCAGGTTCCTTGTTCTTATTCGCTGGTGCTGAAAAAATACGATTTAAAAAACAAGTCGTACCAGGTGACCAACTCGTGCTAAAATCTGAATTACTCATGCAAAAACGTGGCATTTACAAGTATTTATGTACTGCCAGTGTTGACGGCGTGGTAGCAGCAACCGCTGAAATTATCATTTCTCATCAGAAATTAGAGCAGGCATGAGCAGTAACGACTTAATCCACCCAACCGCTATTATTGACTCTTCTGCAGTGATAGCACCAGATGTCCAAATAGGGCCATATTGTATTATTGGTCCACAAGTGACGATTGGTGCTGGTACCAAACTTCACTCACATGTTGTGATTGGAGGCTATACACGTATTGGTGAAAATAACGATATTTTCCAATTCGCAAGTGTAGGTGAAATTTGTCAAGATTTAAAATACCAAGGTGAAGAAACTTGGTTAGAAATTGGCGACAACAACAAAATCCGTGAACATTGCAGCTTACATCGTGGCACTGTTCAAGATCGAGGCCTAACCAAAATAGGAAGCAATAACCTATTGATGGTGAATACGCATATTGCACATGATTGTTTGATTGGAAATAACAATATTTTTGCAAATAATGTCGGCATCGCTGGCCATGTTCACATTGGCGATTTCGTCATTGTGGGCGGGAACTCAGGTATCCATCAATTCTGTAAGATTGATTCTTATAGTATGATTGGTGGTGCATCACTGATTCTTAAAGATGTTCCTGCTTATGTCATGGTTTCAGGCAACCCTGCGCATGCCTATGGTATGAACGTTGAAGGGATGCGTCGTAAAGGTTGGTCTAAGAATGTGATTCAAGGCTTAAGAGAGTCGTTTAAATTGATCTATAAAGAGAATTTAACCACTGAACAAGCCATTGAAAAAATTCGTCAAGAGATCCTTCCAGAAGTTGAAGAAGTCCAGTTATTGATTGATTCAGTATTAGAATCTAAGCGCGGTATCGTGCGTTAATTGTTAAAAATATCAATAAAAAATGCCTCTATTGAGGCATTTTTTTTGGTCTAAATTGTGAATAAGCGGATTAACCTTTTTTGAAAAAACCTGCTTCTTCTGATTTAGGGTAGGTGCTTAACAGTTTGCTTTTATAGACATTTGCAGTTTGTGTATTCTTGTTAACATCTTTGGCAATACTATAAAGTTGGTATAAAGCACGCGGTGCTTTAGACGAGTTTGGAAATTTAGCTGCCACGATTTCATAGTTTTTCTTGGCTTCATTATAGTTTGGTGGATCAATTGCCAATTGAAACTCAGCTAACCAAAAATAAGCATTTCCAGTATAAATACTGTTTGGGTAGTTTTTAATAAAGTTTTGCATAGGAGCGATGGCTTGTTTTGCACCGCCTTTTTTATAGGCATCTAAAGCAATGGTATAAGCTGCTTTTTCCAGTGCAACAGGATCACTGGTATTGTTACTGCTGTTGGCTGGTGTTGCTGGATTTTGAGCCGTTGTTGGTGCCGGGCTATTCGTTGTAGCTTTGCTTGCAGTGCTTGTTTGATCGGTTGCGGTTGAACTATCGACAGGTGCATTTTCAGCAGGTGCTTGTTCTGGTTGATTACTTTCAGGTTCAAGTTTCTGATTGAGCAGTTCAAGACGCTGATCTAAATCGGTATAGCGGTTGGTAAGTTCTTTGTTTAGTTGATCAATGGCATGATCTTGTTCTTCAATCTTGCCACGTAATTCACGAATTTGATTTTCTAATTGTTGATTCTTTTGTATTAAATCCCAATTCATATTTCCAGCAATAGGTGCTGGTGAATTTGCTACATCATTTCGAGATGATGCAGTATCACTTAATCCACGAGATTCTATAGGGATTGCATATAAAGATGCTGAACTGAGTAAAGCAATAGAAAACAGGGCATGCTTTTTTAGCATAATTTAAAATCCATCAAAGTCAAAATTTTTCAAATAGACTGATATGGGCTATTTGAAAATCAATAATTGTTATCATTAAAAACGGCTAGGGGCGGAATTGCAAGATGCTTTTACAATCTTCAGCTAATTCTAATGCAATATGAAGCTTTTTTGTATTTTAACACCTGCAATCTATGAAGTAGCGCTGAGATAAAATTCAGTAGGATATTGACTGATACTTGATAATTTTAATGGGCTATTGAAAAGAAAGTTAGAATTGCTGTTAAAAATTAACCATATTGATGATGAAATAAGCAAACGAATGAATAACTTGAGAAAATCACAATGTTTGGCTTGAAAGAAAATAAAAAATCTCTATACTCTGTTCTTGCAATGGCAGCCCTGCTGGTGGTTTCGCAATTGTACTCTGAAAACCCCGCCAGGACCGGAAGGTAGCAACGGTATCAGAAATACGATGTGCCGAAATTTTGCTAGTAGGGCTGCCACCAGATTTCTAAATCTACCAATAATAATAACTCAAGAGATCCATTCGATTTATATCCTACATTTTAAAACCATCTCTGCTATTTAATTCCTGAAAATTTTATATTCTCAATCTTTAGACCATCTGATTTAATTCAATCATCATTTTTTAGTCGTGACTAAAGATCTATCATCCTTATTGAGCTTATATTGAAAATACGCGTATAGTTTTACGGATGAATGAAATAATAGTTTGTACAGTGCTAAAAGATATTGGATCTGCTTAGAATTTATAAGAAATCAAAAGTGAGAAGAGAATTCTATCAATAGATTTTCAGCCTAAGATTCTCAACCTACCGTTTAATGAAAAGTTGATCTTGAATTGTATCGACTGACCATCATCAATCATCATTTGGTTTTTTTGAAATTGCTTTCATAATCGCATCCATTTCAAAACCACGATATTGTAAAAAGCGAATTTGTTTGGCTTTAATTTTTGGATCTTTGCTGACCTCTGTACCATATTTTTTAACTTTCAATTGATAGGCTTGTTCATACCAATCAATTTCTGCAATATCCTCTTGTACTAAGGCTCTATCCAGTTGTTTTGCGCGTAAAGCCAGTTTGATTCGATTCGGGCCTTTACCTCTACGGACTTGGCTACGTACAGTCATTTCTGCCACACGTTGGTCACTTTGGTAGTTATTCGCTGACAACTCATCAACCAAAGTTAAAACCTCCTCTCGGCTCTGCGCATAGGTCATCAGCTTTTCAATTAGATCAGCTTTGGAATATTCTTTTCGAGTCAACACCGCAAAAGCATAAGAACGCAAACGTGTACCGGTTAAGCCCTGTGGTTTGGGTGCAAGATCCTGTTCCGCATTAAAGGCGTGCTCATCATTTGCAATGCCAGATTCAGGTTCTGCAGGTTGAGATGTAGAATGCTGATATTCTGTCGTTTCCTGTTCACCAAATTGCTGTTTGAGTTTTTGGTAATCTAACAATTTGGGAAATTTTGCTTGGCTCATAGCTATTGATAACAATCTATTTATTTCAGAGATAAACGCTAGTTTAGCTTTAATTCATTTTTTTAACAGTGCAAATGCTATACGGATGAATTTTCCTCCGCCTAAATATCAAAGAATCTAAACCAGTATAAGAGGGGAAGATAAACAGATATCAGGGTTTAGATTTTTTATTTAAAGCGCTTCATGTCGAAGCTTAATAACGCCTAAACTGGCTTACCGATACTGTCCGTTTCTATTTGATCAATGATTCGAATTGATTTAGGGCGAGGGTAGCGAGGGGGATTTTTAAGTAATTCGCTATGTCGTAATGGTGCAACTGATGGACAAGTCTATACATGAGCAATTGATAAAACCCCTTCATTAATTTCGATTCAAATGCTACGAAATTGTTGTCTCAAACTCATCTTTGATAGGTCCTTTTTTAAATCATAGATCAACATAAAATTCCCCTCATCCTAGCCTTCTCCCGAGGGGAGAAGGGACTTTCAATATCAATATGATTGATTCGAAATGGTCATATTTTGGTTTATCAAATAAGATCTATTAGAGTTTATGATCCGGTATAAAAACAAAAAGCACCATGAGGTGCTTTTTGTGGAGCTTTAAATATGTGGATTACACATCTAAAAAGTCAGGCTCTTCTTCTTTCTCTTCTGCTGGTGCGGCATTAGCAGTAGTCAAAAGCTTTTCACGAATCATACGATCAAGATCTTGAGCCAATTGAGGGTTTTCCTCTAAATGTCGAATGACATTATTTTTACCTTGACCGATTTTGTCGCCTTGATATGAGTACCAAGCACCTGCTTTTTGTACAAGTTCTTGTCCAACTGCAAGATCAACCAATTCACCTAAGTGATTTACACCTTTACCATACATAATTTGGAAAAGTGCTTCACGGAAAGGAGGCGCCATTTTGTTTTTCACAACTTTGACTTTGGTTTCAGAACCTACAATTTCATCGCCTTCTTTAACTTGTCCAATACGACGAATATCTAAGCGTACAGAAGCATAGAACTTCAATGCGTTACCACCAGTTGTGGTTTCAGGGCTACCAAACATCACCCCAATTTTCATACGAATCTGGTTAATGAAGATAACCATACAGTTTGAACGCTTGGCATTACCTGTGATTTTACGTAAAGCTTGGCTCATCAAACGTGCTTGTAGACCCATATGAGAGTCACCCATTTCGCCTTCAATTTCGGCTTTAGGGGTTAACGCTGCTACAGAATCGACAACGATCATATCGACTGCACCTGAACGAACCAACATATCTGCGATTTCAAGTGCTTGCTCACCATTATCTGGCTGTGAAACTAAAAGGTTGTCTATATCTACCCCAAGTTTACGTGCATATTGTGGATCTAAAGCATGTTCCGCATCAATAAAGGCACATGTTCCACCTGCTTTTTGGCATTGCGCAATGGCTTGTAGCGTCATTGTCGTTTTACCAGAAGATTCAGGACCGTAAATTTCAACGATACGACCTTTTGGTAAGCCTCCAATACCCAATGCAATATCAAGTGTTAAAGAGCCTGTAGAGACCGCTTCAACCGCTTGAACAGTGTTATCACCTAAGCGCATCACTGTGTTTTTACCAAATTGCTTCTCAATTTGGCTCAGTGCCGCATTCAGTGCCTTGCTTTTGTTATCATCCATCTCGTAAACCTCAAACGATGTAATATCACTAATATCTTAAGTGGATGTCATTAAATTTGATCTTTCGTCCACGGCAGTAATAGTGACAGAAAATAAAAAATGGTTCTATATTAAAAAACATTAGTACGACATAAGATGTCGTACCCAACCTAAACGAATTCAGTCATCATCATAGGACCAAGATTGGTCAAATTGTTGATCATTTTCTTGTTTAAATTTGCTAATTTGTCGTCGATCTTTTTTACTTGGTCGATGATCAGGGCGCGCTAGATTATGCAATTTTCTTTGGGATGAAATCAACTCTCTACGTGCCACACTCACCTCAGTTTCTTCATAAAGTTGTTGGGCAATCGGTGCGCCGCCACGAACAACGGAGAGTGCTTTAATCACTACCGTTTTACGATCAAAACCTTGTTGTATGGTGAGCTCCATTCCAACACGAATCTCTTTTGAGACTTTAACACGCTCATTATTATGATGAACTTTACCACCCTCGATTGCATCTTTGGCAATAGAGCGTGTTTTAAAAAAACGTGCAGCCCAAAGCCATTTGTCTACACGCATTGTTTCAAGTTGTTGTTTCTCAGGCTGTTTTGACATCGACATCCTTATGTTCTAAATCTATTGACTGTAAATTTGCTAACGCTAAGTTTTTCAGTAATGGTAAAAGCTCAGTTAAATGATTAATTGCAGGGTATTCCAATTCTAATTGATGACGCGCAACACGACCACTGGAAGGTTGGGTAATCGTGATTAAGTGCGCTATACCAAACTTTTCAGCACCTTTTAATACTGGGATGGTGTCATCCACAAAACATGCATTTTGTGGATTAAATGGATGCTTTTGCTGCAGGATTTGCCAAAACTCAATAAACTCTTTGGAATAGCCAATTTCTTCACTACTGATCATTACTTCAAAATAAGGGCTGAGATCAACATTTTCAAGTTTAAGTTTTAAGCCAGCACAATCTGCATTGGTCAGTAACCAACAATGATAACCTTGTGCTTTTAATTGTTTTAATAATTCAAAACAGCCCGTTCTTGGGGTGATTTTATCTTTAAAATCATATTGTAACTGTAGGACATCAACCCCAACTTTTTCAGACCAGTATTTTGAAGAATACCAGCAGAGGGTATGATTATGTTGTTGATAAAATGCATTTAGAATGTTTTGACTGTCCTCTAAACTACATTGGTGGGTTTCTGCATGCCGTTCAGGGAGTTTTGTGTTCCAGATCAGATCATCAAAAGCTAAATCAAGGAGTGTACCGTCCATGTCAAAAAAGATGATCGGTTTTTGCATTCAAGGAACTCCAAAGTTTTTTAAAGTTTAGCAAAATTCATCTGAAATTGTAAAACGAGTTCATTTTTAATAAATTAACTGTATATTAAAGCCCATTAATCACTTTCAAAGTTTAAGAAAGTTATTTAGGTTAAAAGAAAAATTATGTACATATGTGTGTACATAATTTTTTAAATTGCTTTTATAAGTATAAAGTATTTGGACTGAAAAAATCATAGGTAATCCCCCCTAAAAATAATTGAAGTTAAAAGTAGAAAATCGAATAATCCTGTTGAAGGAGATTTTCTATGAAAACATCTAAATATTCAGACAGCCTAATCATGAGTATTTTGAAGCAAGCCGAATCAGGAACCCCTATTCCTAATCTGTGTCGTGAACATGGCATGAGTTCCGCTACATTTTATAAATGGAAAGCGAAGGTCGAATAGAGTTGTTATTATGTTTGGATGTGGTGCTTAATGGGGTTGTGAAAAAAATAAAAGCCCATAAATTGGGCTTTTAATAAAGACTTCACTGTTACCATGATTCTTTTTATCCTACTCAGTGTCAAAAGACCTGTTAGGGGCGGCGTCCTTCGTTCTTTAGGTCTGCTAGGGAGTTACCTTAACGCAAACAGACCAGTTTAAAACTGACCCAACGGCAGGAACCCTGTGCATTGAATCATCAAGCCATCGGGAAGTCCTTGCTCCTGCATCGTGAGTATAAATTGTCAATTGTGATTAATCAATTTGCAGATTCAGTTAATTCAACTTGGACATTCAAAAACGAGTGTGAAATGTGAGTGAAGTCGATTAATGAGCGTGTAAAGAATATTGAAGAGGGATACAGAAAAAATAAAAGCCCATAAACTGAGCTTCTAATAAAGACTTCACTGTTACCATGATTCTTTTATCCTACTCAGTGTCAAAAAAGACCTGTTAGGGGCGGCGTCCTTCATTCTTTCGGTTGCCCACTGGCTGGTTACAGGTTGTGGCAACAGGTTAGCAATGCTATTAAACCCAACGGCACGGACCCTGTGCATTGAATCATCAAGCCATCGGGAAGTCCTCGCCCATGCGTTGACAAGTATAAATTTTCAATTGTGAATAATCAATTTGCAGATTCAGTTAATTCAACTTGGACATTTAAAAAAGAATGTGAAAAGTGAGTGAAGTGGATTTATGATTTTGTAAGGAATGTTGATGAGGGCTGGAAAATATAGGTAATCAATGCTAGTTTGGTTTACTATAAATCAGTAAAGTAAAATTAAAAAAATCATGAAACTAATTTTAATCATTCCACTTGTTTTTACTTTGACAGCTTGTGTTAGCCTGCCTAAAAGCTCTCAAGAGCTTCAAACAAAAAGTACCACTAGATACCAGTTTAATGTAAATAGGGATTTAGATGTTGTTGAAAGAAATTTTGATGAGTTTTTAGATAAATGTTACTACACACTAAATAATGCAAAGATTTATTTAAACCATGCACAAGTTGGGGTAGATCAAGGTTTTGATAAGTCTAAAAATGGTAATCATATCAAGTATTCGATTTATGGTGGGTTATCACCAAAGAATTATGTTTTAGATTTGGATTTGACTAAAGCTACAGATTCGAGCAGTGTAAGAGTCGATGTGGTGGCGGTGACAGGTATGTGGAAAAGGCATTTTCCGAAGTATGAACGGGTTGCTAATGGGGAAAAAGAAAGTTGCCCATGGTAAGAAATAATTAATTTAATCTCTCTTCTAGGGAGGTTTTTTATGACTAAAAATAAATAACAAGTAATTTAGAAAGAAAGACCCACTTAAAAAAGTGGGTCTTTGGGGTGGCGTCCTTCGTTCTTTCGGTTGCCCACTGGCTGGTTACAGGTTCTGGCAACAGGTTAGCAATGCTATTAAACCCAACGGCAGGAACCCTGTGCATTGAATCATCAAGCCATCGGGAAGTCCTTGCTCCTGCATTGTGAGTATAAATTTTCAATTATGATTAATCAATGAGTGGACTTCTTTTGAGTTTGCTAGGTTAAATATTCGATTGAATGTAGATAATCAGATTAGGCAAGTCGTTAGAGAGTGTAAAAGACAAATAGATTTTGCTTTTTATCACGCCAAACTCAGGATATTTATTAGTTAAAAGCTATTGTTTTCATGCACTCAACATAAAAAAATGGTAGGCTTGTGGACAAAAATCAGACATCCTACAGGTCGGATCAATGTTTATTACCACTCAAGCACCACAAGATGAACAAATTTTAAAATTAGTTCCAGTTTTGGCATCTGCAAGTCAAATCTTGCTCGAGGAATACCAAAATTATTGTGCTGGAAATGCGTTTAATATTGATAAAAAGGATGATCAGTCACCTGTTACACAAGCTGACCTAAAAGTGAATGCTTATTTAATTGAACAATTGGCGAAAATCACTCCTGAAATTCCAGTGCTATCAGAAGAGAGCGATTATTCTCAACGACATACATGGAATATCTGCTGGATGTTGGATCCTTTGGATGGAACCAAAGAATTTATTCATGAACGTGATGAATTTACGATTAATTTAAGTCTAATTCACAACCATCAAACCATATTTTCAATCATTGCTGTACCGACAGAGCAAGTGATGTATTTGGGATATTTAACAGAATTGCCTTATAAATATTGCTTTATTCATCGTACTTGGGAACGTTATTGCAAGTTTAAAGCTGTAGAGGAAGATGCAATTCAAATTGGACTAAGCCATAGCAGTAAAAATCCAAAGTATCAGCAATATATTGATTATATTGAACAAGAGTCGCCTGTCATTAGACGAGAGGCGGGCAGTGCCTATAAGTTTTGTATGATGCTTGAAGGCGAAATTGATATTTATCCAAGATTCCATCCTACCTCTGAGTGGGATACCAGTGCAGGACAAGGATTATTGGAAAGTATTGGTGGTGGATTACTGAGTTTAGCTGCGGTTCCATTTACCTATAATCAACGTGATACCGTGTTAAATGATGGATTTATCGCATTTCGGAATGTCGAAAATAAAGAAATTGCTTTAGAAGCATTAAGCAATGTGAGCTTTTAATCTGATATACATATGCATTTTATAGATAATTTAACACTTTGATATTGGGTCTGTTGACAATTCGTCTATGTTTGCGACTACGTGTGTTTTTTAGGCGATACTAGGCACGAAATACGAAATTTAGTCATTCTAAATAAGTAGTTCGTAAGGACGTAACGGCAAAAAACACGCTAGTCCCGAAGGGTTGTGGCTAAAATTATCTCAGCCTTTGTTATGAAACTCGAAAATAGTCTCGCTATTCTCCTCGTTTCCTGCCTTGCCTGCTCAATTTTAACCTACAACGCAAGCCATTTATGAAATGTTAACAGACCCTAGATTGAGCGCTTGGCTGCATATGTTATAGTAAGCTTGTATAAAAATGAGTTTTAAGTTGATATGGCCTTAGATTTATTGCCGAACAGTATGCTAAAAGCAATAGATTTATTGCCCGATGCGAAAACACCTCTAACCTTATTCACGCGTCATTCAATTCGTGAGGTTGTGAATGGGCAGGGGCTGGCAGGTTATGATCTGCAATTAACTTCCCAAGGTCGTGATTTAGCCCAAGCTTGGGGCTGTTATTTGATTGAAAATACGGATCGTGTGATCCAACATTGTATTTCAAGCCCCATTCAGCGTTGTGTCGATACCGCGGCTTTGATGATTCAAGGCGCTGACGGAATTTCTTCTTATCCGAATACCCATCATATCGAAATTGTAGAAAAGGGCTTATTGGTTGAGCCGGGAAGCTTTGTGCTGGATATTAAACAGGCCGCTCCCTATTTTAGAGCACAAGGTGCTTTAGGTTTTATCAACAGTTTTGTAAATAATGCCTTACCTGGTATGAAGCATCCGATTACGGGTGTGGTGGATGTGCTTGAATTAATCTATGAAACACATCCTACGCTAAACAACGGTATTAGTTTGGCTGTGAGCCACGATACGATTCTTGCTGCGATTATTGCGGTGATTTCAAAACGTACCTATATCAGTCAAAGTGATTGGCCTGAGATGATGGAAGGTCTATTTGTTTGGTTTGAAGGCGAGCGTTTTGCAGATAGTCATTTAAAATGGATTTGGCGAGGTGAACGTGGTGAATTGTCGATACGAGAGTTTCAGCAATAATTGGATCAAATACAAGAAGAAGATTAAATAGCAGTGTATTCCTTACACAATGGGCGACATCCATGTCGCCACACGATAGCAATAACATGTAAAAAAAATGTAAAAAGTAAAGTCTTAAGTTAGTAATGCTATTGCTAACACCATGTTGTAAGCAGGCTTGGTGTGATTAAATAACAACCTAAAACTCAATAAATCCATAAAAGTAAAATTTAGAGCAATAATGTCCTTTTTATATTTTTTAAATAAAAATCACATGATTACAAACAATATGATATATTTAAATAATTGAAATATATAATTATTTTAATCTAATCTCAGAAACCAAGGATAGAGATAAGTCGTTATAAATATGGGGAAGATATGTGATGCAATTACGGTTTAAATATTTAACAATTTGTACGCTTTCAGCAATGCTTATCGCATGTGGGGGCGGTAGTGATAGCCATTCAACAAATGATCAGCCATCGAATATACCGCAAAACCCTGGCGATGGTACAAATGAGTTACCTGGAGATGGTACACCAGAAACTCCAGACAACGGTTCAGGTGGATCAACAGAGACACCTCCTGAAAGTGGTTCAGGCGGCTCAAACGGTGGTACAACACAACCTCCTGAGAGTGGTTCGGGCGGTTCAAATGGCGGTACGACTCAGCCTCCAGAGAGTGGTTCAGGTGGCTCAAATGGTGGTACAACACAACCTCCTGAAAATGGTTCGGGCGGTTCAAATGGTGGTACAGGCACAACACCACCTGTAGTAGAAAAATATCCAGAACCAGTTAAAAATAAAATCTCAAGCAGTGTATTAGGCTTTTATGATTTTAATGCACAGGGTGGAAATCGCTTATTGCGCAATGATTTAAATGGTGACTTTGCTGCAATGCTACAGTTTGCCCAAAGCCATGTGGTAAATCCGAAGAATAATGAACAGGATAAAATGCCACGCTTAACAACGCAGAAAGATGCATTGTTATTGGTTACACCGTTGGTTTCAATGGGAGATGTTGATAAATTACAAGCGGAAATTTATCAAGGTAACCAACTGATACGTACCGTAAATCTAAAAGAGCCTTCACGTCTTGCTGCTTCCGATCAATCTAATCAGGATGATCGAGCGCGGGTGATGTACTCTAAACAGGCATGGTCAGTAGCATTAAAGTGGGATGAGGTACGTTCAGGATTATCCATCCGTATTATAGACTCTGTAAACAATCGCAGTGGTTCTTTAGCTGGAACAGATATTGATTTTGCAGCACCAGGCGAGTTGGTGGTACAAAGTATTCGTTTAGGTTTATTGACTGATGCGCCTAAATCCAATGGTCACTATATGCTGTTGGAACCTGAAAAAGCAGGAACCGATTATTTCCAAACCATCCCTGCTGCAAAAATGATTGTCAGCAAATACGATGAAATGAAGCTTAATCGGGTTATGGTTGCAAGTGGCGTCATTTACGATTCTGTTAGTGCAACAAATGGTGGTGTCTATGATGGAGATATGCGTGAAAACACCGCTAAATCGACATTTAGTGTTGGAATTAACTTAGCGAATTGGGGTGTCACCAGTTCATCGATGCAAAGCCAAGAGCAACCACAAGTGACTCAAAGTGTGGTGATTCATCATGCCAGAGGTAAATATGCCAATGGTGAGTCCAATCACGGCTTAAGTGGTGGAAATGGTATTTTGACATTGATCGATTCGGTGGGGAATGAATTTAGCCATGAAATCGGGCATCACTATGGTTTAGGGCATTATCCTGGCTCAGTCGAAACAAGTGGAAGTCCTACAAATTATTTCTGGTCTGCACACCATGCGGATAGCGGCTGGGGATATATTGCATTTCGAAATAAAATGCGTGGCAATTTAAATTGGGGCAATACCAATTTAGGTGATGGCAGTAATGGTGTACCAAACTTCCAAAATCTCTATGCCTATGGTTGGGATGCCATGAGTGGTGGATCTAGCGCTAGCTCAATTTCCAAATATACCCACTATACTGGTTATAGTATGTGGTTAAAAATTCAACCTGCTTTTGATAAATACGTGTGGGATCCAAACTCTACGACAGGTTATAAAAAATGGAATGCAGCAACACGTGAAATGGTTGATGCACAACCCAAAACGCCAAACTCAGGCAATGTTTGGTATAACAGTGCCGATGGTAACTTTTTAAAACCACGGTTGTTTAGTGTGCCTGTTTATACGATTTTAGGTGGCTATGATCCAGTTAATCAGGTGGGGATTATTTATCCTGCGGCACGAGGCAATTGGGGCAATGTCTTTAATCTACCTCAGGCCAACACGGCTGGCACAGCTGCAAGTTGTTGGTTAAATGTGCAGTATGCCAACAAAGTAGAAAATATTGCACTTGCACCACAACGGGTAAATTCAGGTAGCAATGCCAATAAGTTCCATATCAACCTTGCGCAAAGTGATACACCTCAAAATGTTGATCTTTACTGCCAAAAAGCAGGTCAGCAAGCAGTGAAATTGTCGAATATCAATATTCCAGTCACTACACAAGCAATGGCACCTTTTGTTTCTATTGGTAAAGAAGCAGAGTATTCGGCATTAAGAACACTTGAAATGCCACAGCTCGAACAAGCTTTGCTGAATAATAAAGGTAAAGAGGTGGTCAGCCTAGATGCGGATTCACGCTTATTATTTGACTCTTATCGTCAATTTAAAACTGAATTGTCAGCGGACGCGCAAACAGAAATGGTCCGTTATACCCAACAGCAAATTAAACTTTATCGTTTAAATCGTTGGATAAATGCATATCGAACTGATCTTGAAAGTGGCAATGTAGAAGCAATTGAGGCATTTAATCAGTTTGTGGCAAAGTTGGAACTAAGTACTGATTTCAATTTAAACCATGTTTCCAGTATTAAAAATGGGACAAATTGTCTAAAAGTTGAAACACTGGCTAATGGCAAATTGAATGCCTATATCAGTGGTAAGAGTGGCTGTACGGGTGATGACACTGAACAGTGGATCTACGATGCAATGGGTAAAATCCACAGCAAAAAATATATGGATCAGTGTTTAGCCAATCAGGGTGGTGTGATTAATCTAAGCTCATGTAACCATGATGCAGCAAGCCAAGTGTGGGCGATGAATGCCACACTGCAACGTATCGAGCAAGGTTCAAAATGTTTTGATTTGGAATATGGTTATTTAAGCAATAACCGAGCACGTTTGATTAGTTATAATTGCGGTACTGGTGGGAATCAAAAATGGACAAATCTTACTGCCAATAACAGTTTGATTTTGGCTGCAACCCGCGCTGAAAATTTAGCTTTGATCAAGCAACTATTGATCAAGTAAGCAAATCAAACATTAAGTTATCACAATAAAATAAGCGCCATAAGGCGCTTATTTTTGTTCATGTTGATGATTTTACTTAAATGTATCAATGATTGAACTGTTGTTATGCTGGTTTAAGAAAACTGATCCGCATTCATCAAAGAGTGTTGTAAATCTTCAGTGGCTTTACGCCCTTGCAGTTGTAAGGCAACAGCATGTATTAAGCCTGTCCAAGTTTCATTGGGTTCCCAAATTTGATGCATCAACTCTTGTGCGGCTGGCATATCGATATCCATATAATATTGGCGATATAAATACATCAAACAACTCACCCGCATATTTTTTGCACAATGTACCCAAACGATTTTTTCCTGTACCAAATGCGCGATCAAATCTAACACAAATAAGCATTGATCATCTGCTGGTGTATCCCAATGGATTGGAATTTGAATGTAGTTGAGTCCAAACTCAGCACAGATTTTATCTTCATGTTCAAGGTGTAAGATGGCATCTGTAAATGCCAGATTGATGATTGTATCTACGCCGTATTCTTTAATCTGTTTCAGTTGTTCAGCACTCGGCTGACCTGAAGTCAGTAAATGTTCGTGGACAAACTGGAAGTTTGCGATTTGACAGAGTTCTTGTTCAAGTTCGTTCATAGCATTCTTACAGAAAATGTTTAATAACATCATAAACAAAAACGCCATCTATGTAGATGGCGTTTTTATATTAATTAACGATTTGGTAAAATTTCTTTTAAAGCCGCATCCATTTCCAGAAGCGCTTTTTCAGTGGTTTCCCAATCGATACAACCATCAGTCACCGATTTACCATATTCTAAATCAGCAAGATTTTCAGGAATATCTTGGCGTCCACCTTTGATATGGCTTTCAACCATAATGCCGACAATAGATTTATTGCCATCTAAGATCTGTTCAGTGATATTTTTCAACACAAGTGGTTGTAAATACGGATCTTTATTTGAGTTGGCATGACTGGTATCAATCATGATTTTATTGCTGACTTTGGCTTTTGCTAACGCATTTTCCGCTTCAGCAACAGAACCTGCATCATAGTTCGGCTTACCATTACCACCACGTAATACAACGTGTGCATAAGGGTTACCACTAGTACGAATCACTGAAACTTGGCCTTCGTTATTTAAACCCAAGAAACTATGACCATGTTTAACAGACTGCATAGCATTGGTTGCAACGGTTAAACCACCATCTGTACCATTTTTAAAGCCTACAGGTGAAGAAAGACCTGAAGACATTTCGCGATGCGTTTGGCTTTCCGTTGTACGTGCACCAATTGCAGACCATGAAATAAGATCTTGGTAATATTGTGGTGAGTTTGGGTCAAGCGCTTCAGTCGCACAAGGTAAGCCTTTATCGTTTAGCTCAAGCAATAGTTTGCGACCTAAACGTAGACCTTTTTCAATATTAAAAGAATCATTCATATCTGGATCATTGATCAAACCTTTCCAACCAACGGTTGTACGAGGTTTTTCAAAATAAACACGCATGATGATATATAAAGTATCTTTTACTTTTTCACTTAATACTTTTAAACGATTTGCATAATCATGTGCTGCAACAGGGTCATGAATAGAACAAGGGCCAATCACAACAAATAGACGTTTATCTTTACCATCTAAAATATTACGAACAGTTTCCCGACCATGAAGTACAGTTTGGTAGGCATTTTCATTTAATGGTAATTCAGCTTTAAGTTCCGCTGGGGTTACCAGCGTTTGAATGCTTTGGACATTCACGTCATCAATATCTGATTGAGTAATTGGATTTGAATTTAATGTATTCATTGCCGTCACTGGGTATTAGAAACATACAGAAAGTATTTTTAGTGGTCAGAATATAACATGAATTGGCCGAAGTTTTGTCATAAATAAATCATTAAAACTTTACGGTCAATTCATAATTATTAGTTATCAATAAAAGCTTAATTTTAAACCTGTGGTTGTTGGACGGATGGTGTCACTATTGCAACCTGTGGTTTTTCTACGGGTTTGGATTTAACTGGGTTTAAGATAAAGTTAATACCCAAGGCAAATAGGGTGATCCCCAAAACCTTGCGAATCATTTTTTCTGGCATTTTAGAACTGATTAAGGTTCCCACCACAATTGCAGGAATTGAGCCCACCAGTAACCATCCAAGCAGATGAAAATCTACATTGCCAGATGTCATATGTGCAAACCCAGCAACAGAGGTTAATAAAACAGCATGTACCACATCTGAACCAATGATACGAATCATCGGTAAATTGGGAAACATGAGGATCAGCGCCATGATACCAAATGCGCCAGCACCTACAGAAGAAAGGGTCACGAATACACCCAGTACAATCCCCATAATCACAACATAAGTACGTTTGCCTTCAATGTTGAAATTATTGGCCTCATGAAAATCTTGTTTTTCTGCACGAAATTTGGCAAAGAATTTTTCAATTCTAGAACGGAACACGATAGACAAGCCTGTTATGGTCAGCATAAAGCCTAACACCATGGTTAAAATGGCTTTGTAGTGTGTTGAACTGCTGAGGTAATTATCTAAAACCCAATGGGTGATAAATGAAGCAGGGACACTGCCCAAGGCTAACCAGAGAACAATCGGCCAAACGATATTGAGTTTTTTAGCATGGACCATTGAGCCACAAAACTTAGAAATAGCCGCATAGAGTAGGTCTGTTCCGATTGCGATGTGTGGTTCTATTCGAAATAAACTAATCAGGATGGGGGTCATAAGAGAACCACCGCCTACACCAGTAATACCTACACAGAAGCCGACTAAAACGCCAGCTAGAATAAACTCAACAGGACCAAACATGACTTATATTGCCAGATATCAAAAAACAGGCATATCTTATGACTTTTTTGTATAAGTGGTTGTCTTGATTGTTGATTTGCTTATGCAAAAAAATGCTAAAGTCTTTTAACTTTAGCGAAATGCAGGTTTGTATATCTATCTAATTGATTATTATTCTAAATTTTGATTCGGTCTCTTTGGTGGATTGAAAAATGATCATTTGAATTGAATCATATTGGTATTGAAAGTCGCTTCTCCCTCTGGGAGAAGGCTAGGATGAGGGTGCTTTTATGTCGATTTATGTTTTTAAAAACACTTGTAAAAGAACTTAATAAATATACTAATTACTAAATAAAAATTAAGATCTTAATAGGATTTACTCAGCAACCTCAACGGTTAGACCATAAGTAAAAATTTCACTTTCTGGCTTTTTGCTATTGTCAGGATTAGCCTCTGGATAAGAAGTCGTAATCAAATAAATTCCAGGTTTTTCAAATTTAACTTCCACTTCACCTTTTGCATTGGTTTTTACATGTGGTTGTTCACGTTGCGCACTGGTTTCATAACTACTGGCGCCTTTAAACACATCAACTTCAAGGTTTGGTACAGCTTTGCCATTGAGTAAAATCTGCGCTTTTAATGATTCACCCGCAAACAATTCATTTGGATGGGTTAAAAACTTAACTTCAAATCCTTTATTAGTGATTGCTGGGACAGGACTTGGTTTACCTTTAGTAACAAAGCTTTCAGCAATAATATTGTTTTTCACATCTAAGATTTGTGCATTTGCAGGGACTTGGTCTGCTGAAACTGAACGTGGCGGTTGTGGTGGTGTTACTGGTTTTTTTTCAGCATCGGCTTTTTGTTGTTCAGATTTAGGCGCTTGAGCATTTGCATTTTGCGGACGTACAGGGCGGATACGTAACCATCGACCATCTATAAGGGCATATTTACTACTATTCCCTAAAGCATTATCTGTACGGATACGGTAAGTCCCTTCACTTGGAAGATCAAACTCAGCAACATTAAAGCGTTTTAATTCGGCAGCAGGGTTTATTTTTATTTGCTGACCTTTAGGATCTGTAAGGAGATAGTTGGTTTTAAAGTTAATGCTGGGGACAAAAAATTTTTCAAGGGTCAGTGAACTCTGGAAGCTTACATTTTGGGATGCGCTGGTATCAAAAACTTCAGGGAGAATAAAAGGGCTGATGGTATGTGCAGAACCAACTACGGGTAATGCAGATAGCAAGGCAATTTTGAGCCATTGATTCATTTTAAGCGTCCTGTAAACTTAAGTTAAAATATTTTACATAATGTACTTGATAACAAGTATCATTATCAATATTATTTTAACAAAATTCAGAGACTATCCGTATGTCCTCATCAAGCAGACGTTCACCCTCAACTCGTGCCGTATTTCGTCTTTCGCCTCTAGTCATGGCATTAGCACTGATATCTCCACTGCATAGTTATGCAGAAACAGTGCAGGTTTCTGCTACAAGCAATAACCATGTTGAATTGGAAAGCCATCATTTCCATCGTGATCATGTTTTGGGTACATCTTTAGATGTGGTGATTACTGGAACTTCGCAACAAGAAGCTGCGCGTGCAACAGCTGCAATCGAAAAAGAAATTTCTGATTTGAATCGAGTGTTATCTACTTGGCAAAATGACAGTGAAATTTCGCAACTCAACCAACAAAAGCATCTCACAGCATCTGCGGATTTGTATCAAGTCATCGCTGCATGTGAAGCTTGGCGTGGTAAAACCTGTGGCGCATTTGATGCACGTTTGGGCAATTTGATCGCGATGTGGCAACAGGCCAATGGCGTGCTTGAAATTGATCAAAGTACACGTGATCAATTACTTTCGCAGTTGCAAGATAACAGTGTTCGTTTGGATGAAAAAACAAAAAGTGTGCAAATGGATAGCTCTGTTACTTTTGCACCAGATGGCTATGCAAAAGGCTATATTATTGATCGAGCTTTAATTGCAGCACGCCAAACGGTACCGAATTTAAAAGGCATTTTACTGGATATTGGTGGTGACATGCGCGTTTGGGGAACCTCACCCAATCAAGCGGGTTGGAATGTTGGTGTACAAGATGCCTTTAATCACTATGACAATCTAGCACCAAGCCAAGTTTTAAACTTAAAAGACCAAGCGGTCGCATTCAGTGGTCAGGGTTATCGTAGTCTGGCGGGGCAATCTCATCTTTTAGATCCACATACCGGTTTGCCAATCCAACATGTTGAGCAATGTGTAGTTGTTGGAAAATGTGCTGCGGATGCAGATGCTTTAGCAACAGCCTTAACTGTGATGAAGCCAGCAGAAGGCATGCAACTGATCGAATCTTTGCTCGGTTATGAAGCTCAACTGACACTATCAACGGGTGAAACGCACCAAAGCACAGGTTGGAATGCTTTGGTTCAACTGCCACAGCAAGCAGATTTTCATAATGTTGCAGCAAATGCTTCAGCAAAATGGCCCGCAGGTTATCAAGCGGTGATCGATTTGGTTATTCCCAAATTGGTTGTGGAAAATTATCGTGCACCTTATATCTCGATCTGGGTGACCGACAGTGATAAAAAATTAGTGCGGACACTTGCAGCTTGGGGCAAAGACCCGAAATGGATTAATTCAAACTATGTATGGTGGCGCCGTTATGGTCGTCAAATAACGAACTTGGATGCAGTTGCTAAACCGTCACGCCAACCGGGTAATTATAAACTGGCTTGGGATGGTAAAGATGACAATGGTAAAACTGTAGATGCAGGACAGTATCAAATACATGTTGAAGCTTCACGTGAGCATGGTGATCATTCTTATCAAACTTTTAACTTGGACGTAAAAGCAAAAGCTTCCTCTCAAAATTTACCTGCACAAAAGGAAATAGGTGTCGTCAAACTGAATTTCCAGAAAGTGAATTAATTTGCTGACTATGCCTGTTCGGATAAGCGTTTTGATGAAAATTTTGATGAGAATTTAATTGTGTATCAACGTCGAGATTTTTACCGCCATGCACGTTATGTGCATGGCTGGTTATCGGCTTTTGCCTTTATTGTATTAATCTTTTTTGCTGTTACGGGATTAATTTTAAACCACCCTGAATGGTTTACCCCTGCAACAGATGAAAATACTGAAACGATTACTTTACCTGAAAATGTCCTGACTCAAATTAAAGACCAAGAGAATCCAAGCACTCAAATCGTAGATTATCTACGACAACATCATGCAGTCATTGGTCGTTATAAGAGTGGTGAAGTCATGGACAATGAGGTCATGATTCATTTGGCAAGCCCAGCAGGTTCAACAGATATTTGGGTCACTTTAGACAATGGTCAAGCTGAAATTACACTTAAACCAGCCTCTACCGTTTCATTGATCAGTGATTTGCACCGTGGAAAAAATGCGGGTAAAGCATGGACTTGGCTGATTGATATCAGTGCAATCATCATTACGATCTTATCATTGGCAGGCTATATCCTATTTTTAAGTATTAAGACTCGCTTAAAAACACATCTTTTCTTGACGGTATTCAGCTTAGCGTTATTGATGCTTCTGGTTTGGACAGTGGTATAAAAGGTTAGAACAATGACACATGCTGTACTGACTGTACTTATATTTTTAGCAATCTTGTTTATATTTCATGGCATTTTTCTGTTGCTTTTATTGAGACCTCAATCAAAACGCAATTTAGCTCAAAATGCAGATGAATATTTGATTGTATATGCAAGTCAGTCAGGGCAGACAGAAAGTTTTGCTTTGCAAACAGCCCAGCAATTGTCTGCTTCAGGTTATTTGGTTCAGTGCTTGAGTATTGAACAGGTGAATGCCGCTTTATTTAAACGTAGCTTAAAGATTCTATGGATCGTTAGTACTTATGGCGAGGGTGATGCACCAGATTCAGCACGTCAGTTTGTTAAAAACGTAATGACAAAGTCATTTGATTTAAATGACATTGAGTATGCTGTGTTGGCTTTTGGTGATTCGCATTATGCAAATTTCTGTAATTTTGGTAGACAATTGGATTTATGGTTAACTGAAAACCATGCACAAGCTTTATTTCCCATGATTTGTGTTGATCAACTAAACCCTACAGGTCTGACGGAATGGCAAACTCAACTTGACCTAGTTTTGCCGCAATATTCAGCTCAACCTGTTCAATTGACACAACATCCATTTCATTCCGTGGTTTTATCTGAACGCCATTTGTTAAATCAAGGCAGTTTAGGGCATCCAATGTATCATCTTGTGTTTACCCAAGTTGAAGCATTATGTTGGAAATCTGGTGATATTCTTGAAATTCAATGTGCCAACACAGATTCACAAATCAAGGATTTTTTAGATCGTTTTAATCTTCAAGACTCCAGTGTGTTTCAGGCTAATCATCCAATAGCGTTATTGCGGTTTAAGAATTTACGCTCATTTGATGCCATGCAGCATTCAACGGCATTTGAGCAATGGTTGGCACAGGCAGAAGACTTACCGATTCGTGAATATTCGATTGCCAGTATTACATCGCAAAATCAGATTGAGTTGGTGGTCAGACGAGAAGTTCATCAAACAGGTTTAGGGCTGGGTTCAGGCTATCTTACCCATGCGCTGGCTTTAGGTGAGCAAATTTCTTGTCGAGTTCGTTCAAATCCCACATTTTATCTGGTTCAAAATGATCGGCCTATTATTCTGATTGGAAATGGTTCTGGGATAGCAGGCTTGATGTCACATATTCGGCAACGCGCAGAATGGTCTTTTCAGCAAAACTGGTTAATTTATGGCGAACGTCAGTACCAAGTTGACCTTGGCTTTGCAGATCAATTGAATCTATGGCAACAACAGTCTGTACTACCGCAAATTGATTATGCGTTTTCACGTGATACAGATAATCAGAAATATGTACAAGATTGTGTATTGGAGAAATCAGCACAACTTAAACAATGGATTGAGCAAGGTGCATCAATTTACATTTGTGGTAGTTTAAAAGGGATGGCACAAGGGGTTGAAACAGTATTAATCGATATTTTAGGTGAAAATCAGTTTGAGCAGTTGATTGAACAAAAACGTTACTTACGTGATGTATATTGATTGCGTGATGTTTCTCATTTCTATATAGATGATTAATGTAGCGAATTAAGAATAGTCTTATGAAAGCAAACTTTATAACTTATGGAAATTATACTCTTCTATAGAAATGAATATGTATGATTGAAAAGCTTGCAATGCCGCGCTATTCTCAAAAAATATTCACACCAGTACCAGATGACTAATGTGAATATTTAAGCTGATAAAATTTATATCGCAATGCCTTTATATTTAGCTACCCAAGGTTGCGTTTGCTCCAATTGTGCCGCCAGTTGTAATAACACATCCTCACGTCCAAAAGGTGCAATAAATTGTGAACCTAAGGGCAGATTATCTTTATTCCAATATAAAGGTACTGACATGGCAGGTAAGCCCGTGATATTGGCCAATTGGGTAAATGGAACCCATTGCAAATTATTTTTAATCATTTGCTCAACCAGCTTACCTTTTGCCAGTAAGTGGGCTTGATCGACTTTGAGCAAGGCTTTTAAAATCGGAACCTGCCAAGATGGTGTTTTTACCTCACCATTTTTCGGTGCTACTGAGGCTGTAGACGGAATCAGAAATAAGTCATAACGCTCAAAGAAATGGTTCATTTTTGCAACATAAACACCCCAGTTATTGAGGTTGTTAATATAGTCCACAGCAGAAGCTTTGGCACCAAATGCGGCAATTGCCAGTGTATCTAATTCAAAATCTTGATCTGTTGCACCAAATCGTTGTTTGACTTGATTGACTGTATAAGCGCATTGACTAAACCATGTGGTAATAAAGTCTTTGGCAAGCGCCATACCGTCAATCTGAGGGGTTGCTTCTTCAACAATATGTCCTAAAGATTCTAAAAGTTTGGCGGTTTTTTGAATGGCTTGTACTGCATCTTTTGAAACTTTGGTTCCAATTGGGGAAACAGTGGAAAAACCAATTCGCAAACGTTTTGGGGCTTTTTCAATAATGTCCAAATAGCGTTCAGTTGGACTTTGGATATTGAAAAGCGCCGTGCGATCTGAGCCTTGAGTAGCATCTAACATAGCGGCACTATCACGGACTGATTTACACAATACATGTTGCATCGCAGCCCCATGCATTGCTTCACTGATTTCAGGTCCCCAAGGTGTACGTCCACGACTTGGCTTTAAGCCAAATAAGCCACAATACGAGGCTGGAATCCGAATAGAACCGCCTCCATCACTTGCACCTGCAATTGGTACGATACCTGCTGCCACGCCAGAAGCAGAACCTCCAGAAGAACCACCACTATTGTGTTTTAAATTCCACGGATTTTTGCAACTGCCCCAAGCTTCAGGTTCAGTGATACCTTTAATGCCAAACTCTGGCGAATTGGTTAAACCAAAAGTAACCACACCCGATTTTACCCAGCGATTGACGATTTCTGAGTTTTCTTTGGCAATATATTTTGCATTTTTAAACGCCTTAGAACCAGATGAGGTTGCGACACCCGCATATTCTTGATGTAGATCTTTGAGTAAAAATGGTACACCTGAAAAGGGACCAGTTGCATAGTTTTGGGTATTTTTTAATGCCTGTTCATAAATCGGAATAACGATCGCATTAATTTTAGGATTTACCTGTTCAGCACGTTGAATTGCGATTTCTAATAATTCATGTGCTTGTACTTCTTTGTTTTGAACAAGCTGTGCTAAACCGATACCATCATATTGAATATATTCTGAAAATTTCATAGCTTTCCCTTGCTGTTTTGAGTTATTGGGCAAATATCTTTTGGTTTTGTTCGATCGTGGTTTCTAGACAAAGTTGATTTCTACCTTTTTCCTTGGCTAAATACAAAGCATCATCAGCCCGTTTAATCAGCTGTTGAAAAGGTATGCAATAGGGTAAAGTCTGATAACTTAAGCCAATACTGACGCTGATATTTAAGCTACGCTGATCATCTAAATGAATCGGGGTATTAAAAACGCTATTACAAATTCTTTGTGCAATTGCAACACTTTGTTCTAAAGATAGATCTTTTAATAATATAGCAAACTCTTCGCCACCTAAGCGACCAAATAGATCATTCGCACGAATTTGTGCTTTGACTTGATGGGTAAACTCTTGCAAAACATAATCGCCAATCACATGGCCATATTGATCATTAATTTTCTTAAAATGATCTAAATCTAAAACCAAAATCGTGACACTGTGTGCTTGTTGCTTTTCAACATCCTCAGCAATGGTACGTTCACTTTCTTCATAGAAATAACGACGATTGAGTGTGGTGGTGAGACCATCATGATTGGCTAAGTATAAGATTTGGTGATAAAGCTTTTGGCGATTTAAACTGATAATAGCAAGGGTTAAAGGCCCTAAAGCCAACATCATTAAACCGATGCGTACAGACAATGTAGTGCCCAAATAGGCATCTGGAGATTGAGCGATATAATATGCAGTCAATGCATTATAGAGCAGCATACACACGATACAGTTAATGATAGAGACAAAGAACAAATTATAGCTTAGTGCAGCCCAGACCAGTGCTGCAATGGGGAACATGATTGCACCTGGTCCCAGAAAAAAATGAGTCAGAATGACCGATAAAATCACGCCCAACAGCGGAAGAAATTTTTCGTATTGAAAAGGCTGTTGTTTAAATTGTTGGATATGGCTTTGAATGGTTTTTTTATCTGGGATTGCCAATATAATCGGTAAAAAGGCAATGACATTGAGGATTTCACCCGTCCACCACATGCCAAAATCAATCCAGATTCTATCCATAACCATAAAGGTATTTGGTAAATAAGGGACTGTTAGACTTGCAACGATTGGTGAGGCTAAACAACCGCCAAAGGCACTGATTGCAAATAAGTATAAAAATGTTAGGCCTTTATTATATTGTTTATAATCCAGTTTAAAAAAACGAATCAGTCCTAATGTGACCAAGGCATGAGCTAGATTGGCCAAAGTCAGAAAGAAGGTGATTAAAAATGAATTGCCAGTAAGCAGATCTGCAAGCATAAAGGCGGTAAATGCGCCAATCCATCCCCCTATATTTTTTAAGCGATGAAACCTTAAAAAAAGTCCAAGTAAAACAGCATTTGCGGGCCAAAAAATGGCAAGAAAGGATAAGGGTCTACCAAATATTCCAGCCAATGCGCAGACAAAAATAATCATTGCAATAATAAAAAATGCAGAGATGTTGTCTTTAAGCGTTTGACTTAAATATGCGATAGCTCGAGGCAATTTTCTAACCTATTCTAAAGAGGGATTAATCTCTAAGCCAATATTTTACCTGGCTCTGCTAAGGTATTAATAAGTAATCATATCTATTTATATCGATAAATCAATAGTTTTAGTTACCTTAATTCGGGCTCGTCACAAAAATGTTTTTGCCTAGACTAAACAAGAAAGATTGTTCATATATCGTTAATTTTACATGTTTTATTCTAAATCTATGCTAATTTATGTCTGATGAAATATTACATACAGACTTGGTATGAAAAAAACAGCACTTATAATTTCTTTATTGCTTAGCCTTTCACCTTTTGCGAGAGCTGAAACAGTTCAACCTCAAGCAACCAATCCTGCGACTGTGGCTGCAACCAATACCACAAGCACAATTCGTATAAATACTCGCCCTGAAATTTTAGGCTTATGGGGCATGGAAATTCCAGAAAATAAGAAATGTACAGAATATTATAATTTCCGCGGTTCCAATGAAGTGGTGGTGAATAGTGCCAAAGAGTGGTCAATCGGTCTGTTTGATTATCAGCCTTCACCCGATAATACGCTGGAAAAGCCACCCGCATTAATCATGCAAATTCGCTATGAAAATAATGAAACTGATTGTTCGGGGCGTAAAGAAGATCAGTCAGGTGAAGTTACCCAATATTTTGTGAAGTGGGTTAATAAGAATACTTTGAATTTTTGTATTTCTGACAAAGGCGATCAGTGCTTTGCTACTTTACGCAGAGTCTTGCCTTAAGTTGATTTAAAGCATCAATGCTTGGCTAAATAGTCAAGCATTTGCTTTAAAATAAAAAACCTCTGATTTTACAGAGGTTTTTTATTGGATTTTTTACTGGATTAGAGGATGCATATTAAGCATCTTTTTCATGTCCTTGAACTTGTTTTAACAAGTGTTTTTCAAGGTAGTGAATATCCATTGCTTGTGAACAGAAGTTTTTGTCTTCAAGGATCAGATCTTTATGTAATGGAATATTGGTTTTAATTCCAGTTAAGATCATCTCATCCAAGGCTTGTTTCATACGGGCAATCGCAGTTTCACGATCTTTACCATAAGAAATCAACTTTGCGATCATTGAGTCGTAATACGGAGGAATGCTATATCCTTGATAGATATGAGAATCTAAACGGATACCTGCACCGCCTGGCGCATAGAATGATTCAATTTTACCTGGCGATGGTAAGAAGGTCGACGGATCTTCTGCATTGATACGGCATTCAATCGCATGACCTTCGATTTTAATATCTTCTTGTTGAAGATTTAAACCTAGACCCGCAGCGATACGTAATTGCTGTTCAATAATATCTACACCAGTCACTTGTTCAGTCACAGGATGCTCAACTTGAACACGGGTATTCATCTCGATAAAGAAGAATTCACCATCTTCAAATAAGAACTCAAAAGTACCAGCACCACGGTATTGCATCAACTTACATGCATTGACACAGGCTTCAAGAATATGCGCGCGCGCTTCTTCTGGTAAACCTGGTGCAGGTGCTTCTTCAAGCACTTTTTGATGGCGACGTTGTAAAGAGCAGTCACGGTCATATAAATGAATCGCTTGACCATTACCATCTGCTAAAACTTGTACTTCAACATGACGTGGTTTTTGCAGGAAACGTTCCATATAAACCGTATCATCACCGAACCACATTTCAGCATCACGTTGTGCAGCTTGAACCGATTCAAGTAATGTATCGACACGTTCAACAATACGCATTCCGCGACCACCACCGCCTGAAGCAGCTTTTACAATCAGTGGGAAACCAATTTCTTTGGCTTCAGCCAAAGCATTGTTGGGTGTCACTGCATGTGCTGAACCAGGAACTGTTGGTACACCTGCTTTACGCATCGCCGTAATTGCAGAAACTTTATTTCCCATTAGACGAATATGTTCAGGACGCGGTCCAATGAAAATAAAGCCTGAGTTTTCTACAATTTCTGCAAATTCAGCATTTTCAGATAAGAAACCATAACCGGGATGGATGGCATCTGCGCCTGTAATTTCTGCTGCGGTAATAATGGCAGGAATGTTTAAATAGCTTTCGCTACTTGCACCTGGACCTATACATACTGCTTCATCACAAAAACGTAAATGCATCAAATCTTTATCAGCGTCTGAATAGATGCCGACAGTTTTGATTCCTAAAGTTTTGCAAGCTCGAGTGATGCGTAATGCAATCTCACCTCGGTTTGCAATTAAAACTTTTTGCAACATATCAACCCCCGAGGTATTACGCGCGGTAGCGGAATAAAGGTTGACCGAACTGGATTACATCACCATTTTTTACTAAAATTTCTTCAACTACACCACTTTGAGTTGCTTCAATCGGGTTCATAATTTTCATTGCTTCGATGATCCCGAGGGTTTCACCTGCAGAAACAGTTTGACCTACATTTACAAAGGGTGCTTCACCAGGACTTGGTGCTGAATAGAACACACCAACCATTGGAGACGTTTCTACTGCACCACGAGAGGCAGCTTTAACTACAGGCGCTTCAGCGGTTGGGAGGGCAATAGGTGCTACACCAGCAGCAACCACAGGATTACGGCGAGTTAAAGCAATCGATTGATCGCCTTCTTTCACTTCAATTGCTTGAAGATCAGATTCGATCATCAAATCGATGAGCTTTTTAATTTTGCGAATATCCATGGGTTCGTATTCCTAAATTATGATTGGGTTGAAGATTTAAGTTTTTCGATGGCGAAATCAAGTGCAAAAGAATAGCCTTTGGCACCTAAACCACAAATGACGCCAACGGCTTTATCTGATAAATAAGAATGATGCCTAAATGCTTCACGTGCATGAACATTAGAAAGATGTACTTCAATAAATGGAATCGCAACGCCAAGTAGGGCATCACGTATAGCGACTGAGGTATGGGTCAGCGCGGCAGGATTAATAATGATAAATTTTATGCCGTCTTGTTGTGCTTGGTGAATACGATCGACCACAGCACCTTCCCAGTTGCTTTGAAAAGTATCTAAACTTATATTGGCTTGACGTGCTTGGAGACTCAATTGTTGGTTAATGTCATCCAATGTGAGGTGACCATAGACCTCAGGTTCGCGCTTTCCTAGCAAGTTTAAGTTTGGTCCGTGAATGACCAAAATGGTCGAACTCATTGAGAGTGCTCCAATTCAAAAGTCGCAAAAAAATTTGCAAGATGTCTGCAAAGTTTGCATATTATGGCATATTTTTCCACAAATACTTTATATTTTCTTTGAATCGTCGCGGAAACGCAGTGCCTTGTATGGGCTATATAATGTTAATTTTGTCTGTAAATGGCAATGTTAAAATATGACATTTTTAGCAGATGTTTTACAGAGACTTTATTTTAAACTGAGTGACCAAAACTATTCATTTGATTTGTGTAACAGCCATATGACTATCGTCAATAGATAAGATCTCACTACAACGTGTTGTATAGCTTGGAGATCGATTTTGCTGGCGCATTTTCCATGTTTCTTGGTTGGAATGATAACCCACTTGTATACAGTCTGAGCCAAAGCGTTGTTTCATACTTGAGAGCGTATCCATAAGTTGATCACGTTGCTGAATAAAGTCTACAGGATGCCATAAGTCATTGATGTGCTGGCTTTTGCTATGCAGTGCTGAGAACATCACAGCAACTTTTACATACTTTAAATTTTCTTTAAATAAAACATCAATTTGCTGTAATGCTGACTTGGTTAAAATCATCAAATCGTCTGTTGCATACATCAAGCCAATGACACTACTTTGTGCCTTTTTATAGGGCGCCTGTGCAACTTTTTCATATAAGGAAACATGCACAACTGCACACAGTTGCCGTTGCTTGCTGAGTCGTTGATGTGCACGATTGACATGGAAAATAATTGCTTGTTTGATAATCTCAACATTGTTTAGGGCAGATGCAAAACTGCGTGAGGAAAGGATGCGTTTGGAGGGAATGTCTGCATCGTCCAATGCAATGCAGGATTGACCTTTTAGCTCACGAATGGTGCGCCCAATGACCACTGAAAACTCGCGTGCAAGGTAATGTTCATTGGCAAAAGTTAAGTCATAGCAATTATAAATATTATAAGCTTGTAAGCGTTTGCTGGTTTTACGTCCAACGCACCAGACTTCTGCAACACTGGTTTCAAGCAGTAGGCCTTCAAAACTGCATAAATCTAAACCAGTCAGGTCACAGACGCTATCAAAGCCTCTACGTTTCTTGGCAAAATTGTTGGCAAGCTTGGCTTGAGTTTTACTATAGCCAATACCAATGCAACAGGGCAGACCAAGCCATTTTTGGATGGTTTTGATGAGTTTTCTACAATAATCCTGTAGATCGAATAAGTCTTGGTAAGAGCTGAGATTGATAAAACATTCATCAATAGAGTAGGCTTCCAAATCCTCATCTTTAAAAAAAATCTTTAAAATTTTAAAAAAACGATCTGAAAAATCACCATATAAAGCATAGTTACTTGAAAAGGCGAGTACCCCAGCTTTTTTAGCTTGTTGTTCAACTTCATGCCAAGGGATTGCCATATCTATGCTTAACGCCTTGGCTTCATTGCTTCGTGAAACGACACAACCATCATTATTGCTTAAGACGACAACGGGCTTATTATTTAAACTGGGGTTAAATACGCGCTCGCAACTGACATAACAATTGTTAATGTCGATCAAAGCAAAAATTTGTTCGCTCATGGGCTGTCTTGAAAAAGTTACAAATTCAAGTGAAATATTAAAAGATGTTTAAAATAAATTCAAATCAAATCTAGTGTGGATTTGTTCATCCTTTGGGCTGGATGATTAAATCGTTGGTGTGGTGAGATGCAAAACTGACTAAGCACTGTTGAGCTTCGTAGTGGTTTAAGTAATTTAGGTAAAAAGAGCAAATAGAGAAGTGGTTCTTTTAAAAGGTATATCTTAAATTGCAGCTTACAATGTCGAAAAATGAAACATCTCAATCCTTGTATAGAAAACTGAGAGGGCTAAATTAACAGTTGTCGTCGATTTGTACGGCATATCCCAATATTGAAAAGGATGGATATGAAAATGGCTAATCAACAACATAACTCTGAACAGAATCAGCAACAAAATCAGCAACAAAACCAGCAGAATGACCAACAAGGTCAACCCAACCAATCTAATCAGCAGCAGAAGCAACACAGTCAGCAAGATCAACAATCAAATCAACAAAACCAGCAAAAGCAACAATCCAACCAACAGGCTCAACAAAATCAGCAAAGCCAACACAAGCCTCAGCAAAAATAGGGCTTTGAACTCATCTTAATCGTAGCTTCTAAATGACAAAACGCCTCAATTGAGGCGTTTTGTCATTTTAGCTATTTTGAATTTTAAGCTTCTTCATTTTTAAGTGTCTTGATTTTAAGCTTACGTTGTCGATTACTTAAATCGTTTATTGCTTTCATCAAGAATTTTATGAAGACCTTCATTTATATTTATACATTGATTAAATTGGGCAAAATGGTGTATTTCAGTGTTTAGTGCGCTAAAGAAATGCGCTGGGTCTGCAATAGTATGATTAAGATGCTGGGGTTCAAGATGTAGGCTGATGACTTCAAATTGATTTTTTGCCCGATGTGCTTTGCAATCTATACGTCCGACAATTTGATCCCCATATAAAATAGGTAAACAAAAATAACCAAATACACGTTTAGGTGGTGTCACATAACATTCCAAACGATAATCAAATTTAAACAGGGTATTTAAACGTTCACGATGTATTACCAGATTGTCAAAAGGAGAGAGAATTTTTACTTTTAACTCAATATTCGGGATCTGTTCTAAGGCATCGGTTTTGATATAAAGATTTTGACTCTCTTTGTCACTATTGCCGAATTGAGCTAAAGTGGTGATCATACCTGCATCTAATTGTTCATTGACGATGTCACGCATTGCCTCACGAATCTTTTGCCCAACTTTTAAATGCAACAATTGCTTCCATGCAAACACCCCATGTGCACGGAGTGTGGTATTGAACAAGTAGCGGGCATATTCCTCTAGTGTAGGAACACTCAGATCAAGATGACTTGGGATACAATATTCGGTCAGTTGATAGACTTTTTCCATACCATTACGTTCAGAAATCATCAAATCGCCTTGCATAAACAATTGCTCAATCGAACGACGCGCTAAACTTGAGTTCCACCAGCCCCCCGAATTTTGCTTATTGCCTTGTTCAATGTTGCGTAATCGAATACTGCCTTCAGCTTTCGCCCGAGCCAGAATCTCACTCATAAAAGCTTGATCACCACGATTAAAATAACGATGCTCACCATTTCTAATTGATGTCATATGAGGAAGTGCATAGCGATAATCTTGCATTGGTAAATAAGATGCTGCATGAAACCAATATTCAAAAATATGCTGCTGTTTGACCAGTTGATTTAAGTGGCTTTGCTGATAGTCTGGAACACGGCTCCATAAAATATGGTGGTGGGCACGTTCTACTACAGAAATTGTATCAATCTGAACATAGCCAAGATGTTCAATCGCATGGCGTGTTCCAGATAATCCTGTACCAAAGGAAGCAGGTGAAATTAGGCCTTGATGAGAGAGTGCCAGACGTCTTAATGATTCAATCATAACAATTATTTTTTTAACCTATTTTTAGTGAGTCTTGGTTACTAGGGGGGTATCACAAATGAAGCTTGAAGGTGAGTAGCACAAACAAAGGCTATGACGTTCAATGATCATTTTAATTTTTTAAGAATACAAGTAACAACACCCCAAATCATAATTTGTTCTTCACTGTGTGGATGAATATCTGGAAAATCAGGATTTTCTGCTTTGAGCCAAATATCATAAATTCCTGTAGATACTTTAACTTGCATAAAGCGTTTGACTGTAAATTCATTGTTGATTAATGCCAAAACAACATCGCCGTGTTCAGCCTCTAGGCTACGGTCAATTAAAATTTCATCTCCAATTTCAATACCTGCATTTTTCATTGATAAGGAGTTAACTTTTAACATAAAGGTTGCAATAGGGTTATGAATTAAGTGTTCATTTAAATCAATTTTCTTTTCAGTATAGTCTTGAGCGGGTGATGGAAAACCTGCTGCAACGGTTTCCAAAGGATAAGGAATACAGATGTTGCTACGAAATTCAATTGTACGTAAATCTTGCTTTGAGATAGGCTCGATAATAGAAATAAGAGAATTGATTGTCTTAAAATTTTCCCTTACAGAGCGATCACTTAACTTCGATGGTGGAGTCAAATTTGGAGGCATCACGATTCACCTTGAAAATGTAACACAATCAAGTTTAACAAAATAAACGCGTGATGCAAGATTCTTTTGGTGAATTGATTGTGATTGTCAAACTGTCAGCTTACAATTTGACAAAATCCAATCGCTCGGAAATGTACATGTTGCAAGATTTTGTAGAAGAACAGAAATTAGTGTGTGAAGAATTTGACTCTCGATATATCAAAGTCAATGAAACAGATCTCGTGGCTATCGCTAAGCAAACCTTAAGTAAAGAACCGATCGTGGGTTTGCGTAAACAGCCAGATGCTGAAAATGTGTCATGGTTTATTTATGGTGGTGAGTTGGAAGAGGGTGAAGATTTTTTTGATGTGATCAGTGTAAAAGAGCTTGAAGAGGTTTTTCCTGATGCGATCCCTTATCTGGCTTTGGAACAAGGCTTTAGATTTATGATAGATGCTGATGAATACGAAGATGTATGGAAAGCAGATGTTTTATAAATA
The DNA here is from genome assembly GCF_051059255.1 of Acinetobacter sp. CE-15. NCBI lineage: Bacteria > Pseudomonadati > Pseudomonadota > Gammaproteobacteria > Moraxellales > Moraxellaceae > Acinetobacter > Acinetobacter sp. CE-15. The sequence goes on from NZ_CP192737.1 coordinate 2,118,208, forward strand.
AAAGGTTTGCTTCAGCATGATCTATAGATTTATTTTGAGCCTCTGCAGTATTGTTCTGAGTAGTGGATTGAGCACGCAAAGTTTTGCTGAATCATCCATGCAAAAACTCACCCAAGAACAGTATGACCAACGTATTCAAACCTATACTGATCAAGTCAATGCAACTAAACATATCTTGGATGAAGCGCATAGCACGATCACTGCGATTGAACAGCATCAAGCATTTTGTTCACGTTTAGATGCTTATCAAGCGATTGCTAGGATTTCGAAAGAAAATTTAGAACTTGATACGGCCAATATGATGTTGGTGATCGCCAATAATTTTTTAGATCGACAAAAGCAAAGTATTGAGCAGTCAGGAATGACGCTTGAGCGATTTTGTTCGATTAAGAAATAAACAAAATGTCATTTAAGCCTTATTTTAGTCAGAAAATGATATTTAATTGGCTGAAAATGATAAGTTGTTTTTAAAAAAATGATCAATAATAGACGCATTAAAGCAGTACAAGATTTGATTTTCCCTGGTCTGTATTTTGTGTGGCTTTAAGCGTCAATCGTATGATTGACGCACCCTAAACTCGCTTAATTGCGAGTTTTTTAATGCATTTTTTATGGATTTTATTTGCCTGAATATCGGAAAAAGACAGCAAGCCGATTAAAAAGAAAATAACCACTCAAAAAAGAAACAGAAAAATCAACCAGCATTCGCTTTTGCGCAGAATTTTAAAAAGAATAGCAGGGCAATTCAAGATCGTGGATAAAGCCAAACAGGCTGAAGCACTTGAACAAAAGCTGAAAATTTTGCTATATACTACAATCATATAAATAAAGTGAGTCATTCATTTTATTGATGATTTTTTATGATATGCAACAAGCATTACCACAATATTTTTATTTTGCGTAGATGTTGTTACTGTAAGATTGTTCGCATGAGCAGTATAAATTTTTTATTATCATTTTGTCGTCAAGAGAATATGGATTTGTATGAATTCACTCATCAGTCAAATCGTGAGGCTATGTATTGAATAAATTCTTTAATTAATCTCTCTATAAATTTTTATTTAAAGGATTTTTATGAAACCGATTCGCGTATCGCCATCTCTGACTTTAGCTTTGTTACAAGCGCGAGAAGCTACAATGATGCATTTTAGACCGATTTTAAATGAAATGGGTTTGACTGAGCAGCAATGGCGTGTGATTTCTGTACTTTATCAATATGATGAACTTGAAAATAACCACTTGGCTGATTTGGCATGTATTTTAAGACCCAGTTTAACGGGGATTTTAAATCGTATGCTTGATCAAAATCTGATTAAGAAACGAAAAGATCTACATGATCAACGAGTGAGCTTGATTCAGCTGAGCGATGAAGGTAAAAGATACTTTGAGACGCAAGCGGTGAAAATGGAAGAAAGCTATACAGATATTCAAACACAATATGGTGCAGAAAAAATCCAGCAGCTTATGGAATTGTTAAACGATCTCTCTAAAATAAAACCACGATAAATTTTAAATTATCAGATTTCAAGTGAAACAATGGTTTAGGGATTAAAGTATAAAATTGCATGTCACTCAATTCATTTTAAATATGCAAAACACCCTAATCAAAAATGAGTGGGTTTTAATCACTCATTTTTATCACTGTTTAATCAAATAACTTTTTAATGTCTTTCGGTGCGCCTTGCTGGCTTTGAATTTCACCTTTTGTATCTTTCCATACCATTGCTGGAGTAGCATAAAAACCGTATTTATCCATGAGTTTGGTATTTTCATCTAACTTTTCAGATAACGGCTTAGGAATGCTTTTCATTTCCACCAATTTATTCTTACCGTTGCTTAAATTGTATTGTTTAAAAATTTCTGCAGGATTGGCATTGTTTAAAATCGTTGCGGCTTGTCCTTTGCTGCTTGGGCGAATGACCCCAACCATAATATGACGTAATTGAACTTTTCCTGAATCTACAAAGGGACGTGCTTGTTGCCAGAAGGTATGGCAGTAGGGGCAGTTTGGGTCATTAAACACATAAACGACTTTTGGTGCATTGCGATCGCCGTCTTGAATCCAAGTTGATTTTTCTAGGCTTTTCCAAATTTCATCTAATACGGCACCTTTAACATGGGTGTTAATCGCTTCTTCGGTTAAATTTTTTCCTGAAGCATTAAATAGGTCACCGACGATATAGTGCTTTTGATCTTTTGAAATAAAGATAGTCGATGGATATTCATCTTTATAGCCCGTCCAACCTTCTAAACCCTCGGGTGCATTTATTTGCTTAACAAAGTTATAACCTTCTTTTTCCAATTTATTTTTAAGGAAATTTGCATCAGCAGCAAACAAAGAGCCACTTAATACCAAACCAAGCGAATAAATACCGAGTGTTTTTAAATCAATCATCAAGATGACTCCTAAGGTTAAAAGCAATAATTCTTTAATCAATGCCAATGAAATAGATTATTCCGAAACTATCCTTTGAACTTTTTGGTGAAGTGCAGCATGGGTAAGTTCCCCCATATGTGTATCGATTAATTTGCCTTGTGCATTAAAAAATAAGGTGCTGGGTAAGCCAAACATTCCCATTTTTTGTGCCGTTACACCGTCAAAGTCCAGTAGAACCCAATGCAAATTAAGTTTGTGTTGTTGTAAATACGTTTGCACCGTTTTGGCATCTTCATTCTGATTAATAAAGACAAATTGCACATTGGGATATCGTTGTTGAGCATCATTTAACACCGGCATTTCACGTCTGCAAGGCGGACACCAACTGGCCCAAAGATTAATTACGGTGGGTTTGCCGAGGAACTGAGTCAGCTCAACATGCTCTAGTTGAAGATTGACTAAATTGACTTGAGGAAATTGTTGGTATTGCAATTGTACCTGTTGATAGAAATATTGACCTGAAATGAAAAACAGGGCAAAAGCTGCAAAGCATAGTGCAATAAAGCTTTTCTTTAGAGATCGATTTTTCCAAACCATCCATAGGCCAGCGCAAGCAATTCCCACATAAAGATGAAAACCTTTATCTTGAATCTTCAAGATCTCAATTGGATGCTCTAAATAAACATCTAAATTGAGTAAGACAAACCCCAGTCGTGCAGATAACAAGCCAACCAAGAATGCAGACCAAATCGAGTCTTTAAACGTAGCCCATTGTAAATTTGAAATGCTAAAATATTGAAAGCTAAACTTTCCAATTACCACACTCATCAGTATCGCAAGCATGAGGATGGTTAATCCCCATGGCAACATAATCGGTCCTAAATGAATTGCTTGTGCAGTGATCATGGAGAGTGTGCTTAACGTCCTGTGTGTATTTTTTCAGTTTGTTGAATAAGTTGTGGTGCTGAGAAGGTACCTGTAAAGCGCAATTCACGGATTTCTTGTGCATTGCTATTTAAAAACAGCATGGTTGGCGGACCTAAAATTTCACGTTGTTTTAAAATGATGTCTTGTGAGGCGTTGTATTCCGTTAAGTCTAATTGGATGAGGGTGAAGTTTTTCAATGCCTCTTGTACATCGGTACGTGGGAATACCTCTTTTTCAATCGGTTGACACGCCACACACCAGTCCGCATAGACATCAATAATGATGGGTTTGCCTTGCTGTTTTGCATTGATCAAAGCCTGTTCTAATTGTTCAGCGGTGGTCACTTTATTCCAAACTAAATGTTCTGTTTGGCTATGTTGAATTTGATAAGCAGAATAACTTTGTTGAATATTCCAAAAACCAGCCATTAAACTGGCTATTGCGATAATGGCAAGAATAACTTTATTAACCGTTTTTTCACTGTCACGTAGAGCAATAAAGAGATAGATTGCCAATGCAATACACAGCAAGGCAAAAATTGCAGCATAGACAGTCGAAGGCAGCATAGGGCGAATAAAGTACAATGCAACCATCAGCATAATAAAGCCAAAACTGACTTTAATCCGATCCATCCATTTACCTGGTTTTGGTAATAATTTAGAACCAAATACACTGGCGATAAATAAAGGTAAACCGATACCTAGACCAAGAATAAATAAGTACAAGCCACCTAATACAGCACTTTGAGTTTGTGAAACAAATAGTAATGCGCCAGCAAGTGGGGCACTCATACAAGGGCCAACAATAAGTGCTGATAATGCACCCATAACTACAGCACCGAGCACTGTCCCAGCTTTTTGATTATTTTGCAGATGACTTAATTTATTGGTGATGAATTGCGGTAAGTTTAATTGATATAAACCAAATAAATTTAAAGCTAATACAACAAATAAAACTGCAAATAATGAAACGATCCAAGGGCTTTGGAACCAACGTTGAAAGCTATAACCAATTTCAGCAACCACAATCCCCATAATGGCGTAAACCACCGCCATACTCACTACAAAGCACAAGGCAATCACAACAGCTTTATAACCTTTCGCGCGCTGAATGATGATGCCAGAGAGAATTGGAATAAGTGGCAGCGAACAGGGTAAAAACGCCAGTAAAATACCTAAACCGAAAAACACCAATAAATTTAGAAACAGAGAGTCTTTAGACAATAGTTTGAAGAATGATTGATCATCATTCCATTGTAATGACGATGTATTGTTTTTAGTGCCCGTATTGCTGTTTAAATCAGCAGAATTTTCTGTATCTGTATCTGTATCTGTATCTGTATCTGTATCTGTAATTGTATTGCTACTTGCAACAGAAGCATTGGGGTCGATTAGATTTACAGTGTTATCTGCTTTATTGACAGTTTTTTGTCCAAGCTGAGTGGTTTGATCATCCAATACTTTGTTTGGAACTGGTTTTTCAACAGTTGAATTGGCTTTAGTTTCAGCGTTTTCTTTGAGCTTTTTATCTTGAGCTGAGGCAGTAGCAGGCTGATTGAGTAATGTGCTATTTGAATTATTATTGAATAGGTGCTTAGACGATGTATTGCTTTGTGGTAATAAGCCATCTGCATCAGTTGCAATAGTTTTTCTTTGTAATGGATAACATAAACCATCCGCAGAACAACCCTGATACATCACTAAATATTGTGAATTTGGTTTGACCTGAATCTGTGTAGTCACATTTTCATAATGAACTTCTGTTTTCCCAAAGGTTGGATCATCTTTGATATGACCTTTTGGGAGGCTTAAAGGTACAGCTTTATTGTTGACTGTTACTTTAAATTGATCATGATAAAGGTAATAGTGAGGTGCAACTGTCCATTTCAATTGTGCTTTATTTTCTGAAATTGATTCAGCAGAGAATTGAAAAGCTTGATCTGGGGGGAGAAACTCAGGATTTGCGTGGCTGATGGTACTTAGACTCAACAAAGTAAAACCACATACACTGAGCAAGGTTCGCAACTTCATAATTCCATATCTTTGTTTCATTTACAGCCATTATCCATAATTTCAGATAAAGAAGGCATTATTCTAAGTTTTTCTTTGTAAAAATACCGTTAAAAGCATTTAACCCCATTTTGCTTAAGTTTTTGAAAAATTTGTCCATCATCAGGATAGAGTCTGTCGAATTGGGTCATTTTCTTGGTTTTTTTGCTGGTGTAATTGACATTGTAAAGCACAGCACCTTGATAAACGATTTCATAAGTTCCTGTTTCTTTCTGATTGATTATTTCTTTATAGAAATCGTGAAATTCACTTGGTCTACCTTGTGCTGTATCAACAGCATCATAGTGGGTAAATTTTAACGAGATTTTTTTCATATAAGGATAATATTGAACTGTTTTGACTTTTGGAAATTCTTCCTCAGAAATAAGCAGAAGGTTCGAGTCTGTTGACAATTCATCTACGTTGTTTTGACTTTCTTTAAAGCAAAAATATGGAGTAGTTTGCTTTGCATAAACAGGCAAAGGGAGAAGACTCATTATAGTTATAAATAGCCTAAGCGATTTCATACTCTTTCCTCAAAGTTTTCCTTGTTATTATCCATAGATTTTTCCAGCCATTAAAATATCTGCAAAAATTTTCCATGGGATGCACTCTGGTTGTGGCTGTTGGGTATTTGCATAAAAACCCTCCATATCTTCCACCCAATTGTGCATTGCTGCTAAAAAGCTTTGCAAATCTTTATTTTCCCATTGTTGAATATTTTCAAGATGATCTTGTTTGAGATTATCTAAAAATGTTAAAAAATCTTATTTGCTTTTTATTGCATTAATTTTCATAAGCATCATTTCTAATTTACAGGATAAATTGTTGTATAAATATAGGCCATCTCGCACGTTTTTTGCATTCCAACAATTGAAATTAATTTCAACTAGACCCATATAGAAATTAATCAACAGTACAGAACAGACACTTTGTGAAATTTGATTGATGATCAAGCTCACGATAACAAGTCGAAGCTCAACAATAGGATTAGGACATCATATGAATATCGCGGCAAACCCAGTAGTTGAAGCAGATCAAACTATATTTCTAAAAGATTATCAAAAACCTTCATATGTTGTAGATTCAATCAATCTCGATATCCAAGTTTATGATGACCATACCAATGTAAACAGCAAATTAGTCATGAAACGCCAAGCAGCAGGAGATATGGTATTGCTTGGACGCGATCTTGAGCTTAAATCAATTTCTATTAATGGTAAGCAGCTTACTGAAAGTGAGTATAAGCTTGATTCTGAGCAATTGGTGATTGCCAATGCACCAGATGAAGCCATCGTTGAAACATCTGTGGTCATCCATCCTGAAACCAATACACAACTCGAAGGTTTGTATCTTGCGGGGAGTGATTTATTTGTCACTCAAAATGAACCAGAAGGTTTCCGTAAAATTACGTTCTATCCTGACCGTCCAGATGTCTTATCTGTGTTTACCACTCGTGTAGAAGCCGATAACAAATATCCTGTACTTTTGGCAAATGGTAACTTGATTGAAGCGGGTAAAACTGGTGATGAGCGCCATTATACCATTTGGGAAGACCCAACCAAAAAACCAGCTTATTTATTTGCCTGTGTGATTGGTGATTTAGCAGTTTTAAAAGACCGTTATACCACTTCAGAAGGTCGTGATGTGGCTTTAGAAATCTATGCAGAAGAAAAAGATATCCCAAAATGTCATATTGCGATGGAAGCGTTAAAGCATTCTATGCGTTGGGATGAAGAACATTATGGACGTGCATACGATCTAGACAATTATATGATTGTGGCAACCAGTCAGTTCAATATGGGTGCAATGGAAAATAAAGGTTTAAATATTTTCAATACATCATGTGTGCTTGCTGATGAAGAATATACCACTGATGCCGCAATCATGCGTGTACAGTCTGTAATTGCTCATGAATATTTCCATAACTGGACAGGTAACCGTATTACTTGCCGTGATTGGTTCCAATTGTGTTTAAAAGAAGGCTTAACAGTTTTCCGTGATCAGTCTTTTTCAGAAGATTTACAATCGGCTGCAGTACAACGTATCGACGATGTTGCGGTGCTTAAAGCGCATCAATTCCCAGAAGATGCAGGCCCATTATCGCACCCGCCACGTCCAGATCATTTTGTAGAAATCAACAATTTCTATACCGCGACAGTGTATGAGAAAGGTGCGGAAATTAACCGCATGATGTCAACTTTATTGGGCAAAGAAAAATTCCGTAAGGGTACCGATGAATATTTTCAACGTCATGATGGTCAAGCGGTCACTGTTGAAGATTGGGTTGCTGCCTTAACTGCGGGTTCAGGTGTCGATTTATCTGCATTTTTAATCTGGTATAACCAACCAGGAACGCCAAAGCTTGAAGCGAAAGGTGAATATGATGCGAGTACTCAAACTTATCGTTTAAGCTTTAAACAAAGTTTAAAACCCCATCCTAAATATCCAAATTTAAAAGCTGTACCTATTCCTGTGGCTTTAGCATTGTTTAATGCAGAAACAGGTGAGCAGTACACCTTGCATTCTGAGGCTTTATTTGAGAATGGGGTAAAAGATGGGGTGTATTTGTTTGATCAAACAGAAGCAAGTATTGAATTTACAGGTGTGACCGAAAAGCCTGTAGCATCTTTATTACGTAATTTCTCAGCACCGGTAAATCTTGAATTTAACTATTCAGATGAAGAACTTGCCTTCTTATTACAATATGAAACCAATGGTTTTAACCAGTGGCAAGCCACACAGACTTTGCTTGAGCGTATTTTGCTTAATGGTCATGATGCTCAAATTTATGTAGATGCAATTAAACAGACCTTACCAAGTGTAATTGAAAAAGATCCGCTATTGGCGTCACGCTTATTTGATGTACCAAGTGAAGGTTATTTGGGTAGTCGTATTGATCAAGATTATAATCCTTTGATTGTAAATGAAGCACGTGAAGCCTTGTTGAATCAATTGGCTAAAGTCTTGGGTGACTTTGTTAAAGAAACATATTTATCACTTGATCCAGATTCACAAAATGAATTTTCACAAGCAATGGGTGTTCGTGCTCTGAAAAATATCATGTTGAGTTTTATGGCGCGTCAGGGGGATACCGCAGTATTTGATTTGGCTTATGCACAGTATGAAAATTCTGTGAACATGTCTGAGCGACTTGGCGCACTTAAAGTATTGGTATGGAATGATGCTCCACAAGCAAAAGCAGCCTTAGCGGACTTCTATAAGCGCTTTAAGGATGAAGCATTGTCATTAGATCAATGGTTTATGATTCAAGCAGCGCATCCGAAAGCAACGGCTGAAACAATTCAGTATTTAACGTCACATGCTGATTATGATTTAGGTACTCCTAACCGTATTCGTTCAGTGAGTGGTGGTTTAAATGCCAATCCTGTCAATGCATGGAGTTTTGGTGTTCAGCATTTTGTAGATTTGGCGAAGTATTTGGATGAGAAGAATCCAATTGTTGGCTCTCGTTTACTCCAAGTCCTTACACGCTGGTATACATTAGCTGAACCACAACGAAGTGAAGTAAAAGCCGCACTTGAAGGATTAAAATCTCAAGTGAAATCAAAAAATGTCAGTGAAACCTTAAATAGTATGTTAAGTGTTTAATGGCTTATAATTCTTGATTTAATTATATTTGTAGTGCTATTTCTCTTATTGTTATAGGAGAAATAGCATGTTTAGAAGTTATAAAGTTATTGAACATTTAGATAGATTATCTATCTATTCTTTAAAAGTCTCATTTAGAGCCTGTTGCACAGCATCTACACGTGACTTACAGGCTTTATATGCAGACATGGATTCTTCCACAATCTTCATTAAATTATCAATATCAGGTTCTTCTTGAGATTCTAATAATTCTGCATTTTTCTTTAGAACGTCATAACCTTCTTTAAATGTTAAATCTTGTTTAGCCATTGCTTAATACCTGTGTCACATTTGCGTTGATCGTACCATCCAATAACTCTACTTGGATGTGATCAGTTGAAATTTGTTGAATAGAACGAATGGCTTTACCATCACTACGCACAATAGCATAACCTTTAGCCATGACATGACGTGGATTTTGCAAAAGCGTTTCGCGCATGAGTGATTCAACTTGATTGGATGCCAATTTAATCAGTTGCTGTGCCAAATACTGAACAGTACCTTTCATCAAATCTAAGCTTTTATTTGCTTCATTGATCTGCCCTTGAGAAAGCGTTTTAATGACTTTGATGTACTGATCATTCTGGCTTTGATAAGCAGTAATTTGATGCTGAGATAACAGTTTAATCTTATGTAGAGAATCTAGCACATCTTGAGTGCGCTCTACGATTAGATTTCGAATACCTCCAATCACTTTACTCGGTGTATCAAAAGAACGGTTCGCCACTTCATCTAAAATGGTTCTATCTTTTTCATGGCCTATACCTACCCAGATTGGAACAGAGCGTTTGCAGAGTAGCGCAGCGAGATTGTAGTCATTGAGATAGGCTAGATCATTGACTGCACCTCCACCACGAATAATCACAATAAGATCTGGTGGTGTACTGAGGTCTTTCGCCCATTGTCGTAATGCATTTGCTAAAGCTTCAGAAATACTTGTCGCTGCAGTGTTCCCCTGAAACGTTGCTGTATGATAGACAAAATGACAAACCCCAGCTTGATTGAGAGCATCTGCATCTTTCTTAAAGTCACCCAAGCCAGCAGCATTTTCAGGAGCAATAACGAGGACATTTTGAATATCAAATGGGGTAGGCAGTAATTTATTTTTATTGAGCAGACCTTCGCTGGTCAGTCTTTCTAAAATTTGTTGATAACGCCGTGCAATATCACCAAGGGTATAACTTGAATCTATTGCTTCAATATTGACTGAAAAACCGTATTGGGGACTAAATACAGCTTTCACTTTAATCAGTACATTGAGATCGCGAGAGAGTTCAACACCACTTTCTCGTTCAAACTTTAATACCATTTTGGCAGCAGAGAATTTCCAGATTGTTGCCTTACAACTGGCAATGACTTTATCTGAATCTTCTTCCTTTTCTGCAAGTTCTAAGTAGTAGTGGCCGCCCTTGATGCTTAGATTTCTAATTTCAGCTTTTACCCATATTGCTTCATCAAAAGTTACACGTATAACTTCTTGAACTGTTGCAAGGTATTCACTTAAGGAAAGCTGTAAGTCAGACATACAAAGGTAATTACAGTAAATTTATCTAAAATAGTATATAACATGGTGACTCAAGACGGTGAAGATATATTGATCTTATACATCGGATATGGCATATTTTTATGATGTAGACGGGCGTTATCAACATCTACTTAAACCAAATTATTTTTTAGCCTTTAAAGTAAAAACACAAGTGAAATCATTAATATTTATTAGCTTTTTTTTCTTGGTATCTTGTACCAGTTATGATTTAGAAAGTAATCATGCGTATTGTATGGGATATGGAGCAGATGTCAGTAACATTACATCAACAATGAGTGATTATGATCGCTTTAGATATCAGAGTCAGAATGGGATGAGTATGCTTAACAGCAATACACTCTCACCGAAGATGCGAACCGATTGTTATAAAGTTGACCCGAAACAAACCAAATAACTGAAAGGCTCATCAATGGATGGGCTTTAATTTTATGTAAGCTAAATTTATTTTATAGAGCATTCAAAAAATTATAAATTATGAAAAAAATCCTTTTTTTATTTCTTTTATGGATATCACAGCTTTGTTATGCAGATCCAATAACGCCAATTTTTGATAAAAAATTAAATATAGAGAAATTCAAAGAATATTTTGATCGTGATCATACTCGGTATCTTGGAAATGATAAATTAATCGCAGAACGAGAAACAGATTTAGATCAACCTAAATATAAAGTGATTGTTACTAGAATAATATTTGGTAGAGAATATGAGCTTCAAAATTATATCAAAATGATTGGTTATCACGACTGCGAAGCTAGAAAAATTTTCTTGTATGCAGGATATTATGATTACAATGCAGATCTTATTGAAACTTATAGAACTGTGACTCAATTTCCACAGGGTAGTAAGTTGATTGAAGATGCTTGTTCAGATAAATAAACTTTAAAATTTCATTTAAAGAGAAATTCTCATACATCATAATCAACTGATATATTATTTTAATAACATACTTTCCCAAAAAGTGGGTATTTTCTAAAAGTGTTTTTTGAAAAAAAGTTTATCTAGCGTGAAAGAATCTGGCTTGTTTGTAAAAATAAAAAGTAAAATGAAAATATAAAGCAAATCATGGATATAGAAAAACCAGCTTATCCAAGTGATCAAATTAAGACCCGGAGGGATTGTATAAATGCCAACTGTTATAAGTGCTACAAAGCAAATAAAGATCAATATAAGGCTGGTTAACTGAGTAAATAACCCTAGGGTTAGCAATAGCCCGAATACAAATTCAAATAAAGAAACAATGATAGCTGTCACTTCTGGAAAAGGTATACCTGCCGAAACAATCGTTTCCAACATGATTTGTTGATTTTTCTTTACAAATAATTTGTTATAACCCGTTGTTAAGAAAAATAAACCGATCGAAATTCTGGCTAATATTAAGGCGAAGTGACTAAATTTTGGCGAATTAAATGGATTTTTAAAGAGAAAACCAAACATGTGTCTATGATTCTGAAAATTAAAAAATATCTTAATAATCTGAGTAGATTTTTTAAATGTAAGCATTGTTGGTGAGTGTATCTAATTTGTCATCTATACTGATTTAAAACTTTGCTAAGGCTGTGGGAAATGTTACGCAAGTTTCACAAAATACACATCAAGAAGTCCATAGTTTGATATGGTGTATTTTTAAGCAAAACTGAGCGAACTATGAAAATATTTTCAATTTTAAGTTTAGCTATGTTGATCGGCTTAACAGCGTGTCAAAAAAGAGATACAGATACACAAAAGCAAGATCAAACAACAACACCACATTCAGTCGATAAGGACAGTTAATCCAACGCCCACTGATACAGTGGGCTCATTGATATAGCATAAGATTCCTAGATTTTTTTTAAAACAATGCTGTATAATTTTTAGACTTAATAAAGCTATAGAGCAATTATGAATCTAAAATACTTTATAAAAAATTTATTAGCCTCATTTATTGGGTTATGTGCGTTGGCTGGAATAGTAAAAGTTATCTTTCTATACAGCAGTAATTTATATGAGCAAGCGCTAACTGTTCTTGTGGTAATGATCATGATTCTTGGATTGATGATCGTTGGTTATCTTAATGCTGTTACTGCAATAGGCAGTAAAATCAAACAACCCTTTTATTTACATTTAATTTTAGTGGCTTTTCTTTTTGTAACCGATTTAGCTTTTGGTGGTTCAAGCATTACTGAAGTTATTTTGAGAAATTTGGGATATTTTGCTGTATTACAATTTGGGGTTTACCTTTATATGAAACGAAGTGCTCCGAAATTATTGCTGAATTAATATTTTAATAAAATAATGAATAAATTAGCCTCTTAATGGAGGTTTTACTCTATAGAAAAGTGGGGGAGTTATTAATTTTAAAGCAAAGTTTTATTTGGATTTTTTATATCTAATTCAAGTAATTTTTGGGCTTTCTCTATAAGAAATCATACTGTAGGCATAAGCTAAGATAGCCGAGTAATTTTCTTTAATGATATACAACCGTCTCGTCCTAATCGGCAATGACAGCACTTATCTGGGCTTAATACATCTTATCCATTGATCAAAGAATTAAACTAAATATTTAAATTAAAACAAAATTCAAGCTTAAAATGTATAAGGTTCTAAGTGATTGTTATAATTTGTGTAGGCAACAAGTAGTTATTCGCAATAAGTGGTTGGATTGCTCTAAAGCGCTATGTTAGAACTTAACTTCCATATTTATTCGAGATTAAACATGAAAAAATTATTATTAATTTCATCTTTTTTAGCTGTTGTTTTTGTTGCTGGGTGTAGTGCAAAAGACAAAGATAAAGCGACATCTCCTGATAATGAGGTAAGTAGTAGTGCCGTTGCTGTTGATACAAATGAGTCAGCTGAAAAAACGGTAAAATATGAAACCGCTGATAAGAAACAATTTACACTTAAGACCAGTGATAATTTTGTTACAGCGACATTAACGGATAGCGATGGAAATAACTATTCATTGAAAGAAGTACCTGCTGGAAGCGGTATGCGTTTAGAAGGTGACAATGGTGTTTCAATTCATTCTAAAGGCGATGAAGGAACCATTGAACTTGCTAAAGATAAATCTTTTACAGTGAAAGAAGTTAAATAGAATTGTGACGTAAATAGCCCCACCATTTGGTGGGGTTTTTTATTCGTAGTTCATCAATCAAAAAATGATCGTATTGAGTGAATCATATTGATTTTGAAAGTTCTTGCTCCCTTTGAGCGAAAGCGAGGATGAGGGGGTATTTATGTTGGCATATCATTCTAAAAAGGACTTATGAAAGAAGCCGAATAGGTTGAGAGAAAACTGTACGCATTAAAATTAAACACTTTAAAACCCACTCAAAAATAAGATATTTATGGGCATTTCATTATTTATGCACTTGAATAGACCGACTAATTGTAAACAATTGGCGCAATAGCTATTGAAATGAACAGATTAAAGTAATTTTACCGTGGCATGAAATTTGCTGAAAACACCTTTGCAATATTTTTATTTTTCAATTATTAAAGGTATTTTTATGTTTAAGCACACGGTTCTTTCACTGTTTATTTTCAGTGCTATCAGTACTTCAGTCGTTCATGCTGAAAGTTTTAATGTTCTTAAGCAATTATCCAATAAGCCGGTTCAATTAAAAGACGGTGAATACAAAGGCAATTATTATGTACCTTCGACTTTAAACACGATTACTTGGGGTTACTTACCGAATAAAGATGCCAAGCCTGTGATTTCTGTTCCGTCGGGGAGTGTGGTGACTTTTGATACAGTTTCACATGAAGGCTTACTTGAAGATCAAGGGCGGGATGCGGAAAAATTCTTTAAATCAAAAGGGGTGAAAGATGAATACATTTTAGATGAAGCAAAAAATATTACAAAATCTTCTCTAAAACATGATTTTCATAAAGATGGACCTCATATTGTGACTGGCCCAATTGAGATTCAAGGTGCACAAGCAGGTGATATTTTAAAAGTAGAAGTCATTAAAGTAGAGCCTCGTGTGCCCTATGGCGTCATTTCAAATCGTCATGGTAAAGGTGCTTTAGTGGGCGAATTTCCTAAAAGACCTCAGCAAGAAAATGCTTCGGCTGAACATCCTGAGCGCTATGGAAACGTTTCAGTCTTTACCCCAATAGAAAAAAATGCCAAGGGTGAATACGAGGGGGTACTAAAAACACAATCAGGTAAATCGATTCGTTTCCCACTAAGTCCGTTTATGGGCATTATGGGGGTCGCACCGAATACATCACAGCCAGTTCATTCAGTACCACCAGCGATGTATGGCGGTAATATTGATATAAATGAGTTAGGTGCTGGATCAACTGCATATTACCCAGTACAAGTGCCGGGTGCATTGTTTTATACAGGTGATAGTCATTTTGCCCAAGGTGATGGCGAAGTTGCATTAACTGCATTAGAAGCTTCAGCAAGAGCAACACTCAAGTTCACTTTATTAAAAACAGGCAAAGATAAGATTCCGGGTAAAGAAATCGTACAGCCATTAGCAGAGAATGCTGAATTTTGGATTACACCAGGATTAGATGAAGATTTAGACGAAGCAATGAAAAAATCTACACGTGAAGCGATTCGTTTTTTAAATCAAGAATATGGTATTGATGAAGCGATTGCTTATGCTTATCTAAGCGCTGCTACCGATTTTGAAGTATCGCAAGTGGTCGATAAGACCAAGGGGATCCATGCAAAAATACGTAAAGCTGACTTTAAAGAGTTTGTTGAAGACGCTAAGTAAAACTAGAGCTGCTTAATTAAATATCCTTGAAAGTAAGGTCGTATAATCTGCTTTCAAGGATTCATCATTATCTTTGAAATGATATAAAGCTATAATCTTTTGGTCTTTATTAGTGCTGATTGTTTTCCTGCAATTTATTTATGCTTTTGAACTACACTGAGTCGTTTGTTATCATAGCTTTCGATATCCGACATCAATGCTAAAACCTTTAAAACATGAAGAATCATGTTTATTTAAGCCTTAGTTATAGTAATTTAGCGGAATGAGCTTTAGACACGAATCATACTTTTACTGTTTATATCCTCCATCCAGTCATTTAAATCCAAATCATTGGTAAATGAATGTTCACCATCAATCTTAAAGACTAACAAAGAGTCATGAATACTGATAATACTCGCTAAATGTTGGCGAATGATGTTGGCTTCATAGTTGGTATTGATCAGCCAAGTGGAAGGGTTCACCCGAATCGAAGCATCGTAGTCACAGATAAGCTTATGGACTTCATCATAATGATGTGCTTGTGATGAGTTTAGAATAATCAAATAATTCATATTAACAACCTCCATAAAAGAGATTTCGATAAAATAACTTTTATTATGAAATGTGATAAGTATCACGATTTATTCAATCTAACACCAAAGCAATTTGATCAATTAAAAAAATGTCAGACAATCTAAAGCTGAATTTTGATGATGCGTTAGTTTTTTATTATTGTATTGTTCAAGAAAATTCTTAGTGGATATTCCTTTTGTTACACAATAAATAATCAAAAATTTTAAATACTGGCTAAATTGAAGTATGATTAAGTTTAAAATATTTAAACAATAAGCTCATCAAAAGATGGGCTTTTTTGTCTTACTCTCTCTGTGTTATAAAGTTTGAGGCTTAAAATGCTGGTTAAAATAGAAGATGGTTTTTACCTAAATTCACTGCATATTATCGCGATACATGTTTCTAAAAATATGATTACGCAAAATTTTTCTATAAGTATAGAATATACACCGCACAATCAAAATGCCAATGGCCTATATCATAAAAAGTGCCAGACCAAAGCTGAAGCAGATTTATTTTTGCAAACGCTACATCAACAAATCGCGCAAATATAAATTAAAATTTTTTTAGTTATTTTTGCATTGAAATTAAAAGAAAAGGAATTCATTTTTTAAGCTATATTAGGCTCACAATTGAATGTATCAATAATGTGAAAATCACAATGATTGAACATTTTTGAGGTCAAAATGCATAAACTAAAAATTCTTATTTGTACACTTTCACTATTCACACTGCCTGCCTGCCAAAATGTGCAAAAAAATAACAAAATCATTGCTAAGGCATTTGATACTTCAACACATTTTCAACGCTATCTGATGGATAAACATGCGCCAGAGAATGTCATTGTTACCCATAATATAACTTACCAAGAACAACCAAAACTCAGTTTAGATCTCTATCAGCCAATAGATATTCAACAATTTGAAAAACGCCCAACAGTGATCTGGATTCATGGTGGTGGTTGGATTTCAGGTGCTAAAGATAATGCAAGAGGATATTTTAAACTGCTTGCAGCACAAGGTTATAATGTTGTTTCTGTGCAATACCAATTTGCACCGCAAGCAATTTATCCAACGCAGTTGTATCAAATCAATAATGCACTGCGATTTATCCAGCAAAATGCAAAACAATACCATATAGATGCTGATCAATTATTTTTAGCAGGGGATTCGGCTGGGGCCAATTTGGCCAGTCATTATGCAGCGCTTCTCACTAACCCAAATTTTGCCATAGAATCTGGATTTACAGCCTCAATTCAAGCTTCACAACTTAAGGGTTTAATTCTGCATTGCGGAATTTATGATATGAATGCCTTTATCAATACAGCACCAGATGAAATCAAACTGATTGAATGGGGGGTAAATAACCTTGTTCAAGCTTATACAGGTAATCAAAAAGACAATCCTGAATATTTAAAACGTTTATCACCTATACAACATCTTACCAAGGATTATCCGCCTGTATTTATCAGTGGGGGGAATAAAGATTTTCTCACAGATACGCAGTCCATTCCTTTTGTAAAAGCTTTGCAAGAAAAGCAAATCCCTGTTCAAGCTGTTTTCTACCCTGAATCAAAAGAATGGTTGGTCCATGAATATCAATTTTTCTTGGGCAAAAAGGCGAGTCAGCAAACGTTTGATCAAACTATTTTGTTTTTGAAGAAAAATGTTGATTCAAAATAAACTCAAAAAATAATGATTTAAACTGAATTGTCATAAAAGCATGTTATAAAAAATAAAATTGTAGCGAGAAATGAAAGATGGAAATCAGTGTAAAGCAAATCAACAAGCGTATAGATGAATTTCAAGAATCAAGTAAGAAAGCATCAACTTTAGAAATTGGCTATAAAACCTACGCCAAGTTAATGAATGAAGATAAATTTGCAGATGCACTCAAGAAAGATCCGAATAACACAATGGTTCGTTACTACAAAGATATAAAAATTAAATTGGTCACAGAAAAACACCATTTTGAGGTGAAATAAGGTTTTTTTAATAAATAGAATAACAATTTTTAAAATTTACAACTCAAGGAATGAGTGTAAATTTTTTTATCATTTTGCATGAGAAAAAGTAATATATCTTTTAAACACTTAGTTGATCCTATAGTGATCACTTTTTGCCTTATACACTTAAAATTTAATACATATAAAACATTGATATGTGACCTCATTGTTAAACACAACTTGTAACACTTCCATCTAAATCCTTCATTTTTTATTCATTTTATTTGAAGGGTGTATCTAAATGTTTCATTTTTTTGATTTTTTATCATATGTTTAAAACATTAAAAACATAGTTTATTAAGATAATTTAATTAATGTTGGTAATTTTTTATCAGCGGAGTTTGAGGTTTATTCTTGTGATATGGGTATCAAAACCTACAGAATAACTGAATAAAAACAACTATATGATAATATTTATCATTTGGAATGACTCATTTGAATATCTATTTGTGCTGTAAAAGTAGACGTTTAGACTCATTTTTTAAGTGTTTTTTAATTTAAGCAGACTTAATGATCTTACAAATTGTGACAAAATATATTAAAATAAATGCTGGTTTATTTTGTGACGAAAATAATGGAAATTTTAAACTTTATAAAGAGTTTCAACACGGTAAACACGTATTTAATTTTGGCGGTCATTGCCTTGTTGTTTATAATTTCATTTTTCTATTTTATTCATCCTACCTGATTAAGTAGAAAATTGAAGAAAAAAGGTGAGTATCATATTGATAACTCACCTTTTTTTATAAAAATAATTTTTATCAAAGTGCAATTGCTTATTATTCATCAAATTTAATGGCTGAGATTACAAATCGCTAAAGATTGTATTGTAAATTGAATTTATATAACATACCAACCAAATGGTATCTTTTGATGAATTTATGAATTCTATACTTTTTGCCTATAGTTTATTGGCGGTCGCTATCATCGCTGAAGTAACAGGTTCAACATTCTTAGTGAAATCCCAAGGTTTCACAAAGTTAGTCCCAAGTTTACTGGTGGTATTTTTTTATGTGATTTCTTTTTATTTACTGTCTCAAGTGATTAAAACGATTCCATTAGGTATTGCTTATGCAATTTGGGCTGGTGTCGGTATTATCCTCACTGCTTTGGTGGGTTACTTCATTTTCAAACAAAGCTTAGACTTTGCTGCAATTGCAGGCATTGGATTAATTATTTCAGGTGTATTGGTGATTAATTTATTTTCAACATCAGCAGGACATTGATAAAAGCATGAAGCAGGTAAGATTTGAGTATGGATAAAATTGTAGAAAATGCTTATCAACGTAAAAAAGATCCTGAAGGTGTTAAAAAATTAATTTTAGCCAACACGATGAGTTTAGTTGCTGAACACGGTGTAAATGGCGTGTCGATTCAAAGTATTGCAACACGTTCAGGTGTAACGAAAGGTGGTGTATTTCATCATTTTGCCAATAAACAAGTTTTGATTGAAGCCATGTTGGAAGAGTTAATCCAACAATTGGACCAGCAAGTCAGTTTAGCAATTGAAAAAGATCCAGTTACTTATGGCTGTTTTACTCGCGCATATATTGATGTCACCTTAAGTGCTTCATTTGGAGTCAACACAGTATGGAGTGCTTTAAGCATGACATTGATGACAGATAAATCTTATAGCGAGAAGTGGGATCAATGGCTGACACGGCGATTATCTCAACATGCTGCAACGGATGATTCTGCCACATTAAAAATATTACGTTATGCAGCGGATGGGGCATGGTTTGTAGAAAGTCTCTCCCCAAAAATGCAGGATGATTATGAAGAAATTAAACAGCAATTGTTGTTAAGGACTTATCCTGAATAGTGATTCATTTGCTCAGATTTTTAAGCAAAACCAATAGCTGCAAACTAAAATAAAGTCCTAAATAAAAAAAACCAAGCCAAATGATATTGACTTGGAATGGAAAACTTTCTTTAAACTGGGTTAAATCATTGCTTTATGATTTATTCACTGCCTAAAGTCATCAAACTTGCATTTCCGCCCGCAGCAGCAGTATTGATACTAATCGCA
Organism: Acinetobacter sp. CE-15; assembly: GCF_051059255.1. Taxonomy (NCBI): domain Bacteria; kingdom Pseudomonadati; phylum Pseudomonadota; class Gammaproteobacteria; order Moraxellales; family Moraxellaceae; genus Acinetobacter; species Acinetobacter sp. CE-15. Next base: position 2,138,058 of record NZ_CP192737.1, read on the forward strand.
CGCTCAATAAGTAATGGTGCAAGCGGGATAATTGTATTGGCATCCGCTAAATGCGTTATGCCAACAATTGCACCTTCACGTTGCGCAATCACAGTCTGTAATTCTTTTAGACCAGTACCTTGATGTAAAACTGCCTCAAACTCTCCAACAGTCACATCATTGATCATCGAAAATTTTTGTTGCAACGCTTTTGGCATACTTTGAATCATTTTTAAAGCAATCGCATCATCACTTAAAATACACACTTGTGCATTGAGAGACAAAATTGCATTAAACTGATTCAGTAAAGCCTGTTCTTGCGCTGCGATTGCCAATATCCGATGACGTGATACAACATGGTATTGATTCAATTCACCTGTTGGACCCGGAAGTTCATATAAAGCAATCGGTGATTGATACTGATGCATAGCCCATTGCGAATAATGCTGTTTTGCCCAAGTGTGAAATTCTGTTTGAATTTCAGATGGTTTTAGATTGAGCTGTTCAGAGATATTTTTTACAGTACCAAAAGGGCGATTGGGTAGGGCTGTATGCTGCATCAATTTATATAAATAAATCGGACCGCCAGCTTTAGGCCCTGTTCCTGACAAGCCTTCACCACCAAAAGGTTGTACGCCGACAACAGCACCTACAATATTACGGTTAATATATAAGTTACCCACTTCCGCATGTTCAATGGTGGTTTGAATAGTTTCATCAATACGTGTATGTAAACCCATGGTTAGGCCATATCCTTTTGCATTGATATGTTCTAACAATTGCTTTAATTCACCATATTTATAGGTAATAACATGCAATACAGGTCCAAAAACTTCACGTTTTAAATCATTCAGATTTGGAAGCTCAATCACCGTCGGGACAATAAATGTGCCTGCATTTAGATCAGATGTTGGTGTTCCATAAGCAAGTTGATGTATTGAATAGCCCTTGCTACGCATCATTTCGATATGCTTTTCAATATTTTGTTGCGCTTCACCATCAATCACTGGACCTATATCTGTTTTAAGCAAAATAGGTTGCCCAATATTGAGCTGTTGCATGGCGCCTTTAAGCATCTTAATTAAGGTTGCTGCATTGTCTTCTTGAACGCACAATACACGGAGGGCAGAACAACGTTGACCTGCGCTATCAAATGCTGAATTTACTGCATCAATTACCACTTGTTCTGTCAGCGCAGAAGAATCTACGATCATCGCATTTTGGCCACCTGTTTCAGCAATCAGCGGAATCGGTTGACCTGTTGGACTCAGACGTTGTGCCACGGTTTTTTGTAAAATCTTAGCAACTTCAGTGGAACCTGTGAACATAATGCCTTGAATACGCTCGTCTTGGCTAAGTTTTGCACCGACTGTTTCACCACGACCAGGAAGTAATTGTACAACTGATTTTGGAACTCCTGCTTCCCATAAGATTTGAATTGCTTGTGCTGCAATTAATGGGGTTTGTTCCGCAGGTTTAGCAATTACGGTATTTCCTGCAACAAGTGCTGCCGATATTTGTCCAGTAAAAATTGCAAGCGGGAAGTTCCAAGGGCTGATACATAAAATTGTACCCAAGGGGCTAAGTGCGCCATTTTTTTCCATACTTTGCATTTGAGCTGCATAATATCTGAGGAAATCAACGGCTTCACGTACTTCGGCAATACCATTGCTGTAGGTTTTACCACTTTCACGACACAGTAAAACCATCAGTTCCTGAATACGTGATTCCATAATCGCAGCAGCTTTAAGTAATAATTCTGCACGAAAATCTTGAGATGCGTTTTTCCAATTTTCAAAAGCTTGATGAGCGTTGTTTAAGGCCAAATCAACTTGCGCTGTTTCTGCTTCGATCACATAACCAACCAAATCAGTGTGATCAGCTGGATTGCGGATTTCTTGCGAATTTATTTCAGCTAAGTCTTGTAAATCAAGCTGATCGACAAGGCTATAACTGTTCCACTGGTGTTTTAAATAGTGCTGAACAGTTTGATTTAAATCTTTTAATTTACTGTCATCGGCTAAGTCTAAACCTTGAGAGTTTTGGCGTATGCCTTGATATAAATCATGAGGAAGCGGAATCGCAGGGTGTTTTAGCCCGACTGCATGCTCTTTTTCTGCGGTATGTAAAATTTCTTGAACAGGATTTTCAATCAACTCTTCAATTTTAATATTTTTATCTGCAATACGGTTAACAAATGAAGTATTTGCACCATTTTCCAATAAACGTCGAACCAGATAAGCCAATAAGGTTTCGTGATTACCGACAGGCGCATAAATACGACATGGAATTCCTAATTTCTGATCCGAAACTTTGCCTACCACTTGTTCATAGAGTGGTTCACCCATGCCATGTAAGCATTGGAATTCATATTGACCAAGATAATATTTTTGTGGATCTGCTAACTCATAAATTGTGGCAAGCGTTTGCGCATTATGTGTTGCAAATTGCGGATACACTTGATCAGGCGCAGCCAATAGTTTTTTTGCACAAGCAATATAAGACAAATCTGTATGCACTTTACGGGTAAAGACTGGATAGTCAGACATACCGTCAATTTGTGCTTTTTTGATTTCACTGTCCCAGTAAGCACCTTTGACCAGGCGAATCATTAAACGTTTTTGACTACGTTTTGCCAGATCAATAATATAATCTACTACATAGAAACAACGCTTTTGATAGGCTTGGATCACAAAGCCAATACCTTTCCAGTTTGCCAGTTGTGGCTCAAAGCATAAACGCTCAAGTAATTCTAAAGACAGCTCTAAACGATCTGCTTCTTCTGCATCAATATTAAGACCAATGTCATAGGTCTTTGCTAAAAGCGCCAAATTTAAAATACGAGGGTAAAGTTCATGATGCACACGTTCGGTTTGAGAACGTTGATAACGTGGATGCAAAGCCGAAAGTTTAATTGAAATTCCTGGACCGGTATAAACATCTTTACCTTCAGACGCTTTACCTATGGCATGAATCGCTTGAGTATAGTCTTCAAAATAGCGATCTGCATCGTGTTCAGTCAGTGCCGCTTCACCAAGCATGTCATAAGAATAACGGAAACCTTTATCTTCAAGGATTTTGGCATTGTCCAACGCTTCTTCAATGGTTTCACCAGTAACAAACTGCTCACCCATCATACGCATGGCTGCATCAACTGCCTTACGAATGATGCCTTTACCCGTACGCGCTAAAAGCGAAGTGAGAATCCCTGAAAGGCTGGTTTGTTTAGGCGTTTCCATCAGCTTGCCAGTCAGCATGAGTCCCCATGCAGCAGCATTGACAAACATGAGATTACTTTGGCCTAAATGATCTTTCCAGTTTCCTTGATTAATTTTATCGCGAATCAATAAGTCTCGGGTCGCACTATCAGGGATACGCAATAAGGCTTCAGCCAAGCACATCAATGCGATGCCTTCTTGTGAAGACAATGAAAACTCTTGCAGTAGACCTTGTACGATACCTGCTTTGCCTGACGAACTTTTACGGTCACGTAAGCTATGCGCTAAGTTAAATGCAATGTCATAAATTTTCTGATTCATTTCTTCAGAAATTTGACTGTGCTCAAGTAAGTTTTCAACACATTCCGATTCAGCACGACGCCACGCATGATTGATTTCTTCTTCAAAATCAGTTTTGTCTTTAAATTCGGTAATGTAATCCAAACTTGGAAGTAAGTTTGCATTTAAAACTTGAGGTGAATCCATATTCATTGTCAACGTCCTGTGACTAGCAAATATTTTTGTTGAGCAGATGGGTTTATATAATTTATGATTACAGAATATTTGGTGAATAACTCACTATAATTTGAATAATATTTAGAGAATTATTCTATGGAAAGTGCTTATTTAAGCTTGGATCGTATAGATATTCGGATTTTGGACATTTTGCAAAAAGATGGAAAAATTTCCAATATTAAGTTGGCTGAAAAAGTTAATTTATCCCCCACAGCTGCGCTTGCTCGGGTGCAGAAATTGACCGGGGAAGGATTTATTTTGGGCTATGAAGCAAAACTAAATCCGAAAATGTTAGGTGCTAATTTTGTGGTATTTGTTGAGATTCTTTTAGATAAAACCACACCCAATGCTTTAGATGCTTTTTCAGATGCCATCGTACAATATCCAGAAATTATGGCATGTCATATGATCAGTGGCGGTTTTGATTTTTTAGTGAAAATTCGATGTGCTGATATGGAGGAGTTTCGTCGTATTTCAGGGCAGGTACTCTGGCAATTGCCTGGTGTAAAGGAAACACGTAGTTATCCAGTGATGGAAGTGATTAAAGACAGCTCACAATTACATTTAAATTTTAAAGCGAAAGTAAAGAAATAGAAAAGGGGGCATGAATGCCCCCAACGCTAATGGTTTATTCAAACATGTGAATTTACATATTTTTCATTTCACGGTTATAAATTTGTTCAGCATTTTCAAAACGATCAATTACTTCTTTTTCAGGCGCTTTGTCCATTAAGCTGACCACAATGATGCTGATGAAAGAAAGCACAAAGCCCGGCACGATTTCATATAAGCCCGTATGCGCCATGGTGTTTTTCCAAACAATTACTGTTACAGCACCGACAATGATACCGATCAATGCGCCATTTAAAGTCATACGCTTCCAGAACACAGACAATAAAATAAGCGGACCAAATGCTGCACCAAAACCAGCCCATGCATAAGCCACTAGACCAAGTACCTTACTTTCTGGGTTAAATGCCAAGATGATCGCGAGTACTGAAATGGCTAAAACCATTAAACGACCGACCCAAACCAACTCATTTTGTGAGGCTTTTTTACGAAGAAAAGATTTATATAAATCTTCAGTTAAGGTACTTGAGCATACCAAAAGCTGACAGCTTAAGGTACTCATGACAGCGGCTAAAATAGCGGCTAAAACAACACCAGCAACCCATGGATTAAATAAGATTTTGGTTAATTCCATAAACACTGTTTCTGGATTTTTTGCCACAATTGCAGCTGATGGAATGTCAGGATGTGCTTGGAAATAAGCAATACCCACATAACCGACAGCAACAGCGCCCGCTAAACATAGAATCATCCATGCCATACCAATACGACGAGCGTTGGGAATGGTTTTCACTGAATCTGCTGCCATAAAACGGACTAGAATATGCGGTTGTCCAAAATAGCCTAAGCCCCATGCCATTGATGAAATGATGGCAATAAAACTAACCCCTTGGAACATATTTGCTGCATGTGGACGTGCGGCTTCAATCAATTGATTGACATGTTGTAAATCACCGACTGCCAAGAAAGTCATAATCGGTGCCAACAGCAATGCAAAAATCATCAAGCCCGCTTGAAATGTATCTGTCCAACTGATCGCAAGGAAGCCACCGATACATACATAACTGATGGTTGCAATCGCACTAACCCAAAGTGCAGTGGTGTAGTTCATTGCAAAAATACTTTCGAATAAACGTGCACCTGCCACCATGCCTGAAGCACAGTAAATACCAAAGAAGATTAAAATGACCAGTGCAGAAATGATACGGATTACTTTCTTTTTATCACCAAAACGGCTGGTGAAATAATCTGGTAATGTTAATGCATTATTTTGTATTTCAGTATGGACACGTAAACGGCCTGCAACCAAATACCAGTTGAGCCAAGCACCAATAATAAGCCCGATTGCGATCCATGATTCAGATAATCCAGTCAAGTAAATTGCGCCGGGGAGACCCATGAGTAGCCAGCCACTCATATCCGATGCACCTGCTGAAAGTGCAGTGACAAAACTCCCTAAGCTTCGACCTCCCAAAATATAATCTGAGAAATCGGTGGTTTTTCTATAGGCATATAAGCCTATACAAACCATTGCAATGATATAAAAGATAAACGTGACAACTGTGGGGTTGAGTGAGTCCATATTTAATTCAGTCCTTGTGGAGTAAATCTCCAAGTTTTATTTTTTATCGCATAAGTTTCACGAGCGAATTCTTTCACACAACTAAAAAATATCGCTGTGATTTTTATAAGGTGATTGTGCAAGATTTATGTATCCGATTGTAACTTTAGATACAAATGCAAAAAATCAGCAATTTATATCCAAAAAAATTCTACTGGGAGTGTTTAGTGACTGCGGGATTATACTTTACGCAAAGTTACATTGTTAACGTTTAATTGATAATTCCATAAAATTGTTTATCGAAATGACATATTTTGCTAGTACAAAAGCAGATGAGAAGGAATATTATTATAACTGCACAACTATAGTGCATAAATATATAATGAGCAGATCACATGGAAACGGTTCAACCTGAAGTTACAAGAATAGAAAAAGATTTATTGGGAAGTAAAGAAGTTCCTATAAACAGTTATTATGGCATTCATACAATCCGAGCTTTAGAAAATTTTAATATTTCTAAACATAGCGTCGGTGAGCAAAGCTTTTTTATCCGCGCTTTGGCTCAGGTCAAAAAGGCCTCGGCACAAACCAATTTGCAATTTAATAAGATCTCTGAAGAAATTAGTGTAGCGATTCAAAAAGCAAGTGATCAACTGATTGAAAATCCGCAAAATTGGAAAGATGCATTTCCATCAGATGTCTACCAAGGTGGTGCGGGGACATCAATTAATATGAACACCAATGAAGTCATTGCCAATATCGCATTAGAATCTTTAGGTTATGCGAAAGGACGTTATGACATCATCCATCCAAATGACCATGTCAATAAATCTCAATCGACCAATGATGTCTATCCCACTGCATTACGTTTAGCAACTTACTATTCACTGGATTTGTTATTTGAAAAAATCAATAATTTGATTAGTTCACTGACATTAAAATCTGCTGAGTTTCAGTATGTGCTAAAAATGGGACGGACCCAGTTACAAGATGCTGTCCCAATGACATTAGGACAAGAGTTTCATGCCTTTGCGACATTACTCAAAGAAGATGTTCGTCTAATTAAAAAGACCCGTGAACTTTTATTAGAAATTAACTTAGGCGCTACTGCGATTGGTACAGGGGTAAATACGCCACATGGTTATGCTGCGCAGGTCAATGAAAATTTAAAAGCCTTAACAGGTTTAAATTTAATTGGTGCAGAAGATTATGTTGAAGCGACCAGTGACTGCGGTGTATTTATTATCCTTTCAAGCACCTTAAAACGTTTGGCTGTAAAACTCTCTAAAATCTGTAATGACTTACGTCTATTAAGTTCTGGCCCAAGAACAGGTTTATGGGAAATTCGCTTACCTGAATTACAAGCTGGTTCATCGATCATGCCAGCAAAAGTCAATCCTGTGATTCCTGAAGTTGTCAATCAAATTGCATTTAAAGTGATTGGTAATGATTTAACCATTACTTTTGCAGCAGAAGCAGGCCAATTACAGTTAAATGTGATGGAGCCTGTGATTGCGCTTACCATGAATGAGTCAATTGAATTACTAATCAATGCGATTCAAACCTTGGATGAGAAGTGTATTCAAGGTGTGGTTGCCAATGAAAAAACCTGTTTTGATGCAGTGATGCGTAGTGTGGGAATTATTACTTTACTTGATCCAATTCTAGGTCATGCAAAGTGTGATGAAATTGGGAAGCAATGTATTGCTGAAAATAAAACCATTCAAGAAGTTGTACTTGAGCAGGGTTTATTGAGCCAAGAACGTCTAGATGAAATTTTCTCTTTTGAAAATATGATTTCAGAAATTGCAGTACAACCCTATGAAGAAATTGGTAAAGCGGGCTAAGTGTTTAAACTGCGCCTGTTGATCTATATATAAAAACTTTGATAAATACAGCATTTAGATGCTGTATTTTTATGCATGGTAAAAAAAGTAAAGTTTCTTTATAATTCAACAAAATTTAAAATCACCAACAAAAGTCAATAATCTATGAATAATAAACATTTAATTCTTGCCTTAAGCTTAGTACTTCTTTCTGGATGTGCGAAAAAGTCGGAACAAGCTGCTGAAAGTTCGGCGTCTGCTCAAGATGCACAAGTCGTTGCTCAGGATGCTGCACAAGCGGCTGATGCCGCAGAAAAAAGTACTGAGCAAGCTGCTGAAAATTCTGTTGATACCACACCTGTGACTGAACAAAAACCTGAAACTATTTTAAGTACCGATGTCAGTCAAGCAGAAAAAGCACGTCGTATGGTGCGTGAAGCTCAGGTTAATTTCACAGCCAAAGATGTGGTGAAAACTGCTTTAGAAATTGATAAGCTCACTTTTCAAGCGGGCGGCTTTATAGAGCAGAAAAATATCAGTTTTGATGTACTCGATGTAAAAACACAAAAAATTGCGGATGGTAAAATACGAGTTTTTGAAAAAGTTGATCCGCATGCAGAGATCATTGTCAGAGTACCGAGTGATAAAGCCGCGTTATATGTCAATCAGTTATTGCCTTTGATGTATTTTTTAAATCAACAACAATATTCTGCTAAGCGTTTTGAGTTAAAGCTTTTAGAAGAAAAAATTGGACAAACTCAAAGCGTTCCAAGTGATACCAAACAATCACAGCTGAATGAAATTTCCCGTTTAACCCAACTTGAAGTTCAAGATCGGGTGCGTTTTAGCACGATTAGTATTGCCATTAAGCAACCTGCAATGGTGAGAGAAAGTCTGGATGTTGATGTTGCTGCTGTGGCACGCTTAAACGGTGATAGTTTTTGGAAACGTGCTTGGGAAGGTATTCAATATGGCTGGCAATTTATTTTGGATTTGTTGGTTGTTTTAGTCTCCATTTGGCCACTTTATTTATTGGTATTTCTTGGCTTGATTATTTATCGAGTGGTTAAGCCTTTAATGAATAAATTATTCAATGATTCATCTTCGACTAAACCTTCTAAAGATGTAAAAAAAGATCAGATGAATTCCACAGATGACAATGCATGATTTTACTTAGCGCTATGCTGTAATTTTTAAAGCCAGTGCAATTGCACTGGTTTTTTAATGTGTTGTCAGTTTTTCAAAAAGCTGTTGCATTCCTTCAGTCGCACTCATTTTTAAACATTGGTATTGCTGGGGAACACGCTCATAACTGGCTTGCGGGTCAATATAATAGGCATCACAGTGTTCTGGAATCTCGTGAATCAAACCTGCCACAGGGTAGACGGTCAATGTAGAGCCAATAACAATAAAAATATCAGCATCACGGATCATCTCTACTGCTTCTTCATACGCAGGAACAGCTTCACCAAACCAAACCACATGAGGTCGAAGTGGAAACCCTTCAGGACATTTATGTTGTTCTAGGTCCAATTGCCAACCAACTATAGGATAAAACTCATTTGTATACTGCGCATTAGGTTTAGAACTTTTAGCAAGGCGGATATTGCCATGTAAATGAATAACCTGTTGGCTTCCAGCACGTTCATGTAGATCATCAATATTTTGAGTAATTACAATGACATCAAAATATTGTTCGAGTTGAGCAATGGTATCGTGTGCTTGATTGGGGTGGGCTTTGAGAATATGTTGACGTCGTTCATTGTAAAAACGTTGCACCAAGGCAGGGTTACGCTGCCAAGCTTCAGGTGTAGCCACCTCTTGAATATCATAATTCTCCCATAAGCCATTACTATCTCGGAACGTGCTGATTCCACTTTCTGCACTCATTCCTGCACCTGAGAAAACTACAATTTTTTTCATAGGATAAACAATTAAAATTTTTAAAATCCTAACATAAATTGAGTGAAACGTGTTTTCTCATTATTATGACTATCCTGAAGCAGTTAAATGGTGTCAGGCGGCTTATCTAAAGATCCAGAGCATGACCTTGTCAAAGAGGTTTTATATGAGATCATGGGAAATACCAAGCGCAGTATCAAAAAGTATAACCAAACAATTGCCAATATTGCTGCTTCAGACATACCTAGACGTTAAGATGTTTTAATTTAGTCAGTTTTACTGATTTATCATTAATACATAAAGTCTAAAAATCTGAAATATCTAAATTTATAGTGTCAAAATAAGAATATAAAAAGCATGACATTTAGAAGGGAGAGTGGATTCTAATGTCATGATTTATTTTTAAATTATTCAATAAATTTGATTTGTTTAATGAAGTAAAAAGACTCATCTGCACTAGGACCAGCAACTCGATCTGCATTTTTTTCAAATTGAATATCTGCTTGGACTTTTTTTTCAATATATTGCTTTTTTAAAATTTGCCCGCCTGTTTCTTCATCATGGTCAAACCATGGCCCGCACTTTTGATTGCAGTATGCATAAATGGTTTTGCCTTGGGTATTTTTTAACAGCAAGCCGTTGTCATCAACACCACCACCATTGGCCAATATATAGTTTTGTGTTTTGGCATTGGCAAAATGACTGATTGAAATACAGGTAAGAATAAGCAATATTTTTTTCATCTTTTCCTCAAGATTTAATAAGACTTTATTGTATATACGCGGTTATTTTACAATAAATAGCATGTATTAAAAGAAAAGGTCTGTAAAAACAGACCTTAAAATACTGAGCTTAATGATCATGGTGTAAATATTTCGGCTGTTTAGGGAGTTGCATGCTACAGAAAAGACAAATAATTAGCATGACAATCACGTAAACAAAGAAGCTGTTCTCATGACCAAGATCTTTTAACTTTAATGCAACAGCAGGTGCAGATCCACCAAAGATTGCATTACCGACAGCATAGGCAAAACCAACCCCCAAGGCTCGAATATGTGGTGGGAACATTTCTGCTTTAACTAAACCACTAATCGAGGTATAGAAACTGAGTAACATCATTAAGAAGATCAGTAATAATGTCACGATAAAAGCTGAACCACTAAAGTATGGCATTGCAATGACCATGACAGGATAGATAAAAATGGCACAGCTGCTACTAAAGAGCATCATTGAAGCACGACGACCGATTCGATCTGCCAGCATCCCGAACAAAGGTTGCGCACACATAAATACAAATAGGGCAATGGTCATCATATAGCCGACCGTTTTATCAGCAAAACCAAGGCTGGTGATATAGGTTTTTGAATATACTGTGATGATATAAAAACACAATGAACCCGCAGAGGTATAACCAACAACCAGTAGGAAAGTATTCCAGTTCTTGCTGAGTAATTCTTTTAAACTGCCTGAACCCTCTTTTGCACTATCATCTTCAGATAAGGTTTCTTTTAAATGTCGACGTGCAAAGAATGAAAGAATGGCAACGACACCACCAATAACAAATGGAATACGCCAGCCACCATCCATTAATTGTTCTTTAGACATAAGGGCCAACATAATCACGCCTAAAAGGCTTGCTAAAAGTTGTCCACCAGACAGCGTGACGTACTGAAAAGAGGAATAGAATCCTCGTTGACCTTTTAAAGCAACCTCGCTCATATAGGTCGCAACAGTACCATACTCACCACCTACTGAAAGTCCTTGTAACAGACGTACAGCCAATAATAGAAATGGTGCTGCCATACCGACTTGATCATAAGTCGGGAGTGCTGCAAATAAAAATGAACTGATCGCCATTAAGGTAATAGAAATGATCATGGATTTTTTACGTCCATAGGTATCGCCAATCCAGCCAAAGAGCCAACTGCCTATGGGCCGCATGAAAAAACTAGCAGCAAAGACGCCCCACACATAAATTGCTTTTGTGGAGTCATCCATATCTGGAGCGGTTAATGCATGGGTGAAATAGGTTGCGAATGCTGCATAAATATAGAAATCAAACCATTCCACCAAGTTACCAGAAGCAGCCCCAACGATAGCCATGACACGATTACGTTTTTCATGTGGCTGATAAATATGTGTTTCAGTCATAAAATATCCTTATTATGCTGCTACGGTTTTTATGTCTTGAAAATGTGAAAAATCAAATTTTTTGCATTTCAAACTGTTTGGATTTTGCATTTTGATTTTAAGATTAAACGATTATACAAATACGGTATTGGTACAAAAAATACACAGCTTAATACAGCTATATCTATAAATTAATGCACGAATGTTCTTGTTTTAATTTGCGTAATATGAGAATTTATTGATTAATTGCATATTGTAAAAATGAAAAAAATAAATAATTATCAAACTTGGTTTTAGATAGATTTACTTATGATTTAAGTTAAATGAAAAGAACCATCGAAAAGTATTCGGTATTGTAGTTGAGAAAAAATATCTAATTACGATTGGGTGAAATCACATCAATTCGAATGAGACAAATTAGAGAGAAAGAAAATACAAGAATATTTTCAAATGACCCAAGGGCAGATTGATTATCGGCATAATTGACTTAACACGTTGAAACAAAATGAGACACAATTTGCCGTTTTAAAAGCGGCTGTAGACAAGCCTGTCTAGACATTTTATTAAGCTTTTTAGTATAATTCATCACATTCTAAAATTAAATAATAAACTATGTCTAACAATATTTACACTGCTTTAGAGCAACTGGGACGTGGTACGCAAAAACGTGCGATCCATGTTCTATTTTCAAATTCATCTTTAAATGATCAAGTTTTACTGCAACGTATTGATGGGACACATACACTTAACTTAGGCCTTAGCCTACAATTAACTTGTCTATCTACATCAGCAAGCATTGCTCTAAAAAGCTTTATTGGTAGCCAAGTGGCCGTAGATATTGTTAATGACAAATCTGAGCTGAATCGAATTTCAGGGATCGTAACCAAAGCCGATGTAGGTGCCAGTGACGGTTCTCTTACAATTTATCGCCTTACAGTTGAAGACCCCACAGCGCTTTGGAAATATCGTAGAAACTCCAGAGTGTTTATGAATAAATCTGTTGTTCAAGTTGTGGAGGTTCTATTTCAAGAATGGCGAGAGCGAAGTCCATTGTTTGCTTCAAGCCTGACTTTGGACAAAACAGCCTTAACCAAAGACTATGATGTCCGACCATTCATCATGCAGAGCAATGAGCGCGATTTTGACTTTATTCAACGGTTATTGGCTTCTGAAGGGATAAGTTTCTTAGCCGATGAAGCACAGCATAAAGTTTCTAGTTCTTCAGAGCAGATTCAACCACAGAAACTACGCCTAATCGATCATAATGCGCAATACAAAGCACTAGATCGCCGTAGTATCCGTTTTCACCGTAGCAGTGCTGTAGAAAGACAAGATAGCATAACGGCATTTACTGGTTTACGTTCCATTCAGCCTACGGCTGTACATGTACAAAGATGGCAAGCGGATGCTTTAGAACAAGAAGAAGGTGCAGGTTCAGTTCTTACCAAACATAAGCATTCAGACAATCAGAATGTGGCAAGTTTAGCTTTAGAACAGGCATTTCATGTCAGTCCTGCATGGATACAGGACTTAAAAGGTGAAGATGGTGTAACCAAATCTGGTCATGTCCAAATTGAAAAGCTCAATGAAAACTTGAGTAAATATTTCGATCTACAAGCCAAAAAATTTACTGCTATTTCTACAGTAAGAGATGCATATGTGGGGTATTGGTTTGAATTTAATGAACATCCTGAAATAGATCAGCATTCAGGTGCAGACAAAGAATTTTTGATCACCTCAAAGACATTCTATAATCAGAACAACTTGCCTAAAGACCTGAATGATCAAGTGACAGCATTACTTACACAAAGTCATTGGCAATTGAACAATATCATCACCAATAACAAAGATGAACGTCAAGCCAATCAGCTTGTATTGCAACGTCGAAGCATCGACATTGTTCCTGAATACAACCTACTGCAACAACGACCTACCACACATCCACAACGAGCAAAAGTTGTCGGGATGGATGGCGAGGAAATTCATGTCGATGAATGGGGACGTATCAAAGTACGCTTCTTGTTCACTCGAAATGAAGACCACACCCATGATGGCGGTGCAGGTTCAAATGACAATGATACAGATTCGGCTTGGGTCTATGTACTGACGCCTTGGGCAGGAGAAGGCTATGGTGCACGATTCTTGCCTCGTATTGGAGAAATTGTGGTCATTAATTTCTTTGATGGCAATATCGATCGACCGTATGTCGTGGGGCGAATTCATGAAGCACAACGTCATCCCACCAAATTTGATCATAAAGGCAAATTGCCAGATACTAAAAAATTAGCAGGGATAAAAAGTAAGGAATATAAAGGGAGTGGCTACAACCAACTGAGATTTGATGATAGTACAGGACAAATCAGCGTCCAACTGCAAAGTAGTCATTCAGCAAGCCAGCTGAATTTAGGTAATCTCAGTCATCCTAAAGAAACTGACACCAGTGAGGGACGTGGTGAAGGCTTTGAATTGCGTACTGATCAGTGGGGAGCGCTTAGAGCTAAACAAGGCTTATTGCTTTCTACCTATTCGCAAGATTCAGCAAGTGGTCATCATCTTGATGCACAAGAGACCAAATCACAACTTGAATCTGGTTTGAATAATTCAAAAGCGTTAAGTGAAGTCGCTAAAAATCAACAAACCGACCCTTTAGAAATTCTAGATGATCTTAAGCAGTTTATTGAACAAATCGAACAGCAAAGCGAAACTAAGGCAAAAGCATTTAAACAAGCTTTAATGATTTTGACTTCACCCAATTCAATCGCCCTTGCAAGCAATGAAGATGTACATCTTTCAGCAGATGGTCAAATTAGTCACAGTGCAGGCGATAGTATTAACCTAAGTACTCAAAAGAACTTGTTAGCTCATGCACAAAGTAAAATCAGTTTGTTTGCAGCACAGGAAGGTGCCAGATTCTACGCAGGTAAAGGCAAGGTCGAAATACAAGCTCAAGGAGATGGGGCTGATTTGATTGCACGTAAAGGGATTCAAATCATTTCAACTGAAGATGCAATCTATATTACTAGCCCTAAAGAGATTAGATTAGTTGCAGATACCTCAGAATTAAGAATCAATGGCTCAGGTGTGTTTGCCACTACTGGTGGTTTGTTTGAGAGTAAGGCGGGGCAGCATGTTTTGAAAGGAGGTAGCAATTTATCTGCAATCGTACCTGTCTTACCTACAATTAACGTATTGCCAAAGGAATTGGAACTAAAATATGTTTATGAGGATTTAAAACCCGTGGCACAGGCGCCTTTTAATCTTATTTTTTCTGATGGTTCTTCTCTAGAAGGTATATTGGATGCTGGTGGATATGCCAAGGTCACTATCCCAGGCGATAAAATACAGCCAAAAGTTTATTATGGTTTTAGTAGTGTTGAGGCAAAGCCTGATAAAGAGAAAGTAGATAATCCATTTAAAGATAAAAAAGTGATGAGCATAACTGAAGCAGAACAACTAATAGAACAATACAATCAACAAGAATTAGATGCATTGTTGGATGATTATTTTCCTGATGAAATTGAAAGTATGATTAATGGGGATACTATTGAGTATGATGATCATGTTGGTGATTATGAAGAACAATTACTAGGGCAAGAAAATAATCACAATGACGAAATAGCTGATGATTTAGAGGAAATATTATTAACCAATGATTCAACTTCTAGATTAGAACTAGGAGATGAAAAATGAATACTGCTGTAGCGAAAGCAACCTCACAAACTGTAAGAGTCACTGCTAAAGGTGAAGAGTCAGCAGCTCAATGGATCAAAGGTGTGCTTGATGGAAGTGGTTCAAGTCCTGCACAAATCATTGTTGCAGTGGTGATTGGTTGTATTCCTTTTGTAGGCCAAGGGGTCGATGTCGGGAATGTTATCGTTTCGGTCATAAAAATTGCTGAAAAGCCAGAAGATAAAGATAATTGGTTTGATTTGGTATTTAACCTAGTAGCTTTTGTTCCTGTAGCTGGTGATGGCTTAAAAATTGTTTTTAAGCAATTACGCTCAGGTAAAGCGATGGGCGCAATTTTAGATGCAATCCCAAGTAAGACTATGCGAGGGAATGTAGATAAATGGTTCAGGAATTTAAATTGGAATGCTTACACAAAAGAATTACAAAATACAAGTAACAAAATGATTGATGGTTTAATTGATGTTTTTGACAGTTGGATGACTCGGGCGGTATTGGGTAATGCAAGATTAAAGACCTTAGTGACCCAATTAAATCAAATGAAAAGAGTTGCCAATCAAAAAATTGAGATGGTGATGAAAGAAATGCAAGCTGCTCATGCAAAAGCAATTGCAACCCCTTATCCAAATACCACTGCAAAAGCTCCAATTGTTACAAAAACGCCAGCACCTACACCAGTAGCACAGGCTAAAACACCTGCAACTCCTACCCCAACTCCAAAGGCAAAAACACCATCAACGCCAGCACCTAAAAGTTCAAGAAAACCGAATGAAAAACCAGCACCTAAAACACCACAAAATGGGAGTGTACCTAAAAATACAGGTGGTAATAGAGTAAGCCCAGGTAGGAAAAATACTTCAAATCGCCGAAAGCAATTGAAAAGAAGAAAAAGATCAAATAAGGAGTTGGGTTCAGGTGGTGAGCATATCACGGATTACTACTATGTAAGACGTATGAAGAGTCGAACTAAAATCAATCATGATGGCGTGCTTTATGAATATCATGATGATGGTCACAATGGTATAGATCATGTTTGGCATAGCTCAAGATTGGGGCATAAGTATCGTGTAACAGACAGTAAAGCTACTAATGCTCTAAGTCATAGAGCATTAATGACACCCAAAGCCGCAATGATGGCGTTAAAAATGGGGTTAGATGTTTATATGTCTACAGATCAAGATTATAAAGTTAAGAACACTGTAGGCACTACAGTAAGTGATGGTGTTCAGATGTCACATTTGTGGATTTCTCGAAAAATTGGTTCATCAAAAATAGTATCAGCACACGATAATCTGCTTGATGATATCGAAGCATGGGAACGAGTACAATTTAAAGTGTCAGCAGAAAAGAAGCTAGGTAGATCTGTTGCTATAAGGTGCCCTTATGATAGAAGCTTGGTTACTATTACAGGTGATAAATTTGACCATCATGAAAAATGTAAAGGACTGAATAAACCTAAATGCACTAGAACTGTAACTGCACATGGCATTAAATTAGAATTTGTTTTACCAAATGACATGTTGGAGCGATAAAATAATGTCAATAACAGTGAATGATCAAACAATAGATTGGCAAAAATGGTTAAATTTAGAAATAAAAGATACAAACCTGTTTAGGGATAGTTTGCTTGAACAAAGAATGTATCATAAAAGATTTGAAACATTTGTAAATGGGATTTATTCCGTTACAGATGGTTTTAGCAATTATAAAAATGATTCTAAATTTGGTGGATATATTGCAGCTGGTAGAAGACGAATTATAGATACTTTAGACTTAATTTCTTTGCAATATTCAGCTGGGGGTGATATAGATTTTATAAAAGAACTTTATCCTTATTTACTTCATTGGACTGAAGAATACGCAGAAACAAGTCATCTCTATAATTTGAGTCCTGATGCTGATGGGCGATTTGTATGGCATATTGCTTTAAATACAGAGGATTATTGGTATATAGCATTCCGTTTGATTTGTTTTGGTTTATTGACTGGTTATGCAGATCAAATGGGTCGCGTAATACCAATTATAGATTACACAGAGGCTGTGCCAGAAGGACAAGAAAAAGATGGCTTAATTGAGCGTTTAGTTGCCCCTTTTATTTCTGATAGAGGCGTTCCACCAACTGAAGCAAGGCGACATTTACCTTATCGAAAATTAATCAAGGTGTTTGACGCAGAAGAGGGTAAACGTCCTGAACTTATGTTGCAATATTTAGAAGATTGGTACGATGCTAGTCGTCGTGAACCCTATTATGAACAACATCCTGAAACTGATCTAAGATCAGGACGAAGTTATTATGGTTATTGGTCATGGGAAGCTGCTGCAGTAACATGGTTATTAAATATCGATGATACAATCTATCGAGAACATCAGTTCTACCCAAAAGACTTGGTTGATTTTGCTAGAAAACAAGCTGAGAATCCAACAGCTGAAATAATAATTGAACGAATTAAAGTAAAAGGTGGAGAGAAATGTTCCAAAACTGGTTATTGGACGACTCCCGCTCAACCTGATACACGACCTTACTTCACACAAGGTGAAATATTACCAACATTATCAGAAACTGATTGGGGTGAAGTATATTGGTATTTTGATGGTGAGGAATAAAACTTTAAGTTAGTAAAACCATCCATAAAAAGATGGTTTTCTTTTTAGTTAGAATAAAATAGTAAAGAATTACATATGATAATTATGCTTAATTTTGAAGTAACTAATCGAAAGTGATGATGCATTATTATAATATTCATTGTATTCATACTTTAAAATCTGAAGGATAAAACTCATGATTAGTTTTATCTTTTTCTTAGCGGGATTACTTAGTTTTTCTCACTTTAGTGTACTCACAATATTAGTTTTTAGCTTAATCACTCTCTGCTTCTATCGAGTATGTTATTACTTTAACTTTCAAAAACTTCAAATTTACTCATCATATCTTTATGGTGGATTGAGCACAGGGTTAATTTTAAGATTAGGTATTTATTTTTGGTTAAGTAAAAACTATGTATTACTGATGGTTATCCTACCAATAATTGGGGTTCTCCTGATTGTAGTTTATGAAGAATTATTTAAAAACATTATTCTCTTAGTCTTATTGCTTTTGGGGAAAGTGAAGAGCTTTGTATTAAAAAACCAGAGATTAAAAATGATTGTGCGAAAGTATATTTGCAGTTGAGGGACAAAAAACCAAATCCAAGCAGTTTTTATACATTTAGTCCGAAAGAAGCCTATTTACTTGAACAATTTAGCGCTTTGTATTTTTTTGAAATTGTACGTAATAATCATCGTAAATTTTTAGATGGTTTAGAAGAATTATTTGAAATATATATGCATAATCTTCCTTATAACTTAAGAGATTTTCCTTTACCTGAACGTGCAGATATTAATTGGGGTGGTACAGTCTTACCAAACTTTAGGTCCACGATGGATCGGATAGAATATGCTTATATAAAAATAAAATCAGGTGATTTTACTTATCTAAATTGTGTGGGGGAAATTCGTTCGAATGACAAAGGTCTAAGTGAATTTTCTCCACATTGGATGGATGATCTACCTAACGATAAAGTACGACAATGTTGGGATTATTATTCAATCACAAATCGATATGCCTCAATTATTAGAAATTCTTACCCAAAAAATTGGGATATGGGTTTTCTTGAAGCCGAATTTCCAGAAGCAGCTATATTTCAAGGAATTGATGTTGATTTACCAAACTCTTATCCAATATATCGGATAAATTTTGAAATAACCGTTAAATCTAATGAGAAAGTAAAAACGACAGGGATTTATATTTGCAAAGAAGACCAGAAGCGGATTGAGTTTATAGCTTCAAGCAAAGAAGAGGATAGAGGGTGGGGAAGTGTAGTACCAATCGGGGTTGATCCAGACACATATGAAACATTGTATGCTGAAGTGAATTGGATATTAATTGAAAGAATTGCTGATGAAGGTGGTTCAGATAATTCTTTGGATGTTGAAAATATAAAGGCCTTATCAAGCCAAAGTTGCCCAAGATCAGGATATTGGTGGAGTCCAGCAAACAAATCTCAATCTCGTTATTTTGAACAAGGAGAAATTTTTCCAAAAATTGAAAATAGTGATTGGAGTGAAACGATTTGGTATTTAGAAATCACTAATAAACTACAGTGAAATATTTTAAGATTTAACTGCAAGAAATGGCGCTTTCATAAAGCGAAACTTAGTTATATTCCTTAATATGTCATGATAGAAAAATCCCATCGAACTGCATGGGATTTTATACTGATTATTAAGTGATTATGCTGGTTTATTGACTTTGCGGTGAGTCTTGTACTGGAGTTGGAATGGCAGCCTTTGATTGTTGTCGAGTTAAAATCAAGTGTGCGATCATGCCAATACAAATTCCCCAGAAAACCGAACTAAATCCTAAAAAATGCATACCTGATACAGTGGCAAGAAAAGTAATGATGGCAGCATCTCGTTGTGTTTCATCTTTCATTGCAATACCAAGATTGGTGGTAATCGCTCCGAGTAAGGCCAATCCAGCAAGTGCCGCAATCAACTCTTTGGGAAGTATGCTAAATAGCATCACCAAACTGCCTGCAAATAATCCCCCTAAAATATAGAAGATGCCATTTGCAATACCTGCGATATAGCGTTTTTCTTTCAATTCATGTGAATCTTTACCCGTGCAAAGCGCAGCAGTAATCGCTGCTAACACAATCGTGATTCCACCAGTAAACGCTACAGCAATAGAGGTGATACTGGCTATGCTTAAAATCGGTTTAGCAGGTGTATCGTAATGATTCAGTTTGAGAATTGCCATACCCGGCAAGAACTGACCCGTTAAACTGACAATTGTAAGTGGAATTGCAAGATTCAATGTAGAAGACCAGGTCCATTCTGGACTGATCAGAACAGGAACTGCCAATGAAAAATCCATTGGTACTGGATTGATTTTTCCAAAGATAAAACTGAGCACAATCCCTGAAAATAATACCCAAATTATGGCATAGCGAGGTGAAAAGCGTTTCGCCAGTAAAAAGCAGAGTAGCATACCAAAAACCACATAGGGCATTGTGTCAGTAGCTTTAAACAGACCTAAACCAAACTGGAACAGAATTCCAGCCATCATTCCTGCTGCCAGTCCTTGTGGTATCCATTTTAAAAGTTTGTCAAAAGAACCAGTAATCCCAATGATAAAAATAATGATTGCAGAAGTAATATAGGCTGCAACAACTTCATTGAGGGAAATATGCGGAAATAAAGCCACCAAGAGCGCCGTTCCAGGTGCTGACCATGCGGTAATAATCGGCGTTTTAAACTTAATGGATAAAATGATTCCAGTGATTGCCGCACCAATAGAGCTCCCCCAGATCCATGATGCCATCATGGTTGAGGAAACATTGGCTTGTTGAGCGGCCTGAAAAAAAATGATCATTGGTCCTGCATAAGAAATCAGTACAGCTAAAAATCCTGCAACTGTCGCTGATAAAGACCAATCTTGTTTTAATGTTTTGAACAGGGATGCCATTGGGCAAAGCCTCCATGCATTGAATTTCAATGATCCTGCTATATAAAAAGAAACCAGTTTTAACCCTGATCACCACCACCTACAGGGACAATAGTACCTGTCATATAAGAGGATTCATCAGAGGCAAGAAATAATATTGCATTGACCTGTTCCTGAATCGAACCATAACGGCCCATAAAAGTACGATCAATGGTTTGATCTACCACATCTTGCATCCATTGTTTTTCATTTTTGGTCAATGCCGTAGTATTGCGCGGGACTTTACGTGGCGGTGCTTCTGTACCGCCAGTCGCAACAGCATTAACCCGGATACCATCTTTGGCATGTTCAAATGCAAGTGCTGTAGTTAGACCATTTACACCACCTTTTGAGGCTGAATAGGGCACTCGATGAATACCGCATGTTGCAATAGAGGATACATTAACAATGGTACCTTTTTGATTTTTGATCATTTCGGGCAGGACTGCTCGACAACACCATAAGGTTGGAAATAGTGAGCGATGCACTTCTTTGATGATTTCTTCTTCAGAAAACGCTTGAAACGGTTTCATCCAAATTGCACCACCGACATTGTTAATTAAAATATCAACACGGTTATAGTGTTCAATGGCTTTAGCAACGACAGCTTGAGCACCCGCTAAAGTTTCCAGATCTGCATTGACGGTGATTGCATCACCGCCAGTTTTGTTAATTTCAACAAGCACGTCTTCGACATATTCTGAACGATCGGCCATAACCACATGCGCACCTTCCGCTGCCACTTGTAGGGCGACACCACGACCAATACCTTGTGCGGCACCGGTAACAATGACAACTTTATTTTTAAATCTTTGGCGATCTGACATTCTTCTCAGCTCCTGAACAGTACGATTTTAGTTTGCAGAGAATTTCTCAAATAAGAAGTTTGCCGGTTTAATCCCTTCAGTATCCAACCAGCCTCGAACAGCTTCAACCATAGGAACAGGGCCACATAAATAAACATCGACGTCACCGCCATTTAACCAGTCATTGTCAATATGACCTGTCACATAACCTTTGCGTTCATGTGTTGATTCAGCATGTGCAACGACTGTGCGGTATTCAAACCATGGCAGTTTATTTTGCAGTTCATTGAGCTTTTCAAGTGCCACAAGGTCAAAGTCATTGGTCACACCAAATACTAAACGTACAGGGTGTTGTGAGCCTTTGTCTTCAAGCACTTGTAACATCGACATAAATGGTGCAATACCTGTACCGCCTGCCAACATAACGACAGGGCGAACTACATTACGAAGGTAAAAACTTCCAAATGGACCAGTAAAGGTCATTTTGTCGCCCGCTTTGGCATTTGCACTTAAAAAGTCACTCATCTTTCCATTTGGAACATTACGTACCACAAAGCCTGTTAAGCGATTTCCGGGTTTTGAACTAAATGAATAAGAGCGCGTTTCAGTGGTTTGTGGAATTGCCACATTGACATACTGACCTGCAAGAAAATTAATATCGGGCTGACCTTCATCTAATTGAATATCGAAAGTGATGGTGGAATCAGAGAGCTTTTCCACACGAGATAATGTGCCTTGAAATGCATGAATTTCGGTTTTGCATACTTCAGATGAAGCTTGAATCTGGAATACGGCATCAGAAGAAGGTCTACATTGGCAGGCCAAGATATAGCCTTGTTCAGCCTCTTCTGGTGTTAAAGCATCTTCAATATAACTTTCCTCAGGCATGTCAAACGAACCAGATTCACAAAAAGCACGACATGTACCGCAAGCACCATCACGGCAATCTAAAGGAATATTGATTTTCTGGCGATATGCTGCATCAGATAAAGTTTCACCTTGTGTAACTGAGATAAAACGCGTTACGCCATCTTCAAATTGAAGAGCAACATTGTGGTTTGACATGGCTGAAAATCCTATAAAAATCTTTAAAACTTTTGAGTGCTTTAGCCAACTTTCCATTTGGCTAAAGCAAACACCTCTAATTTTTTACACAACTCGAGAGAAAAAATTAGAGGTGGTAAATATCGATGACTTGGTTGATGTAGTCATTTTTTAGCACCACATATTTATTCAGAATCTGTGGTTGTGTAGCAGAAAAGTCGATGACATAACGAGACATACCAAAATAGCTATAACTGTTTTTGTAACGAAAGCTCAGCGTATTCCAGTTAAAGCGGACTGTGACTTTGTCACCATCTCTTTCGATAATTTCAATATTGCTAATATTGTGGCAAGTGCGTGTATCAGGCATGGTTGCTGAAGAACGTTCAGTCTTAATCCGGAAAACACGGTCTTCCAAACCTTGACGGTCAGGGTAATAAATCAAAGAGATTTCAGACTGAGGATCTTCGGTTAAACGATCATCATCATCCCAAGCAGGCATCCAAAAACATGCCGAGGGTGAGTAGCAGGCGAGCCATTGATCCCATTGTTCATCATCTAAAAAACGAGCTTCGCGGTAGAGAAATTGCGCAATATTTTCTAAAGAAACTTGATCGATGTTTGCTGTTGTATTCATGCTGTTGCTCCTTGCTGAGATGTTTCTTGTTGAGCAAGATTTTTTTCAGATTGAATGGCATGTTTCATCATTTCTAACCAGTATTGATGTTGGGCGAGATATAAGCCTTCATCTTCTGTTTTAATACCACTCAGTTTAGGTTTTAAACCAATTTCATTGGCCGCATCATCAGGTCCTTGAATCCAGTGTTTTGATCCACGGCACATGTCATTCCATTCAAGCTCAATACCAGCATAACCCGCTTGACAAGCACGGAATTCTTCAAGGTCATCAGGCGTTGCCATGCCAGAAGCATTAAAGAAATCTTCGTATTGGCGAATACGTCGTGTACGTGCTTCAGGGCTTTCACCTACAGGTGCAATACAGTAAATCGTCACTTCAGTTTTATTAACTGAAATTGGACGTAATACACGAATTTGTGAACCAAATTGATCCATGAAATAGACATTTGGATAAAGGCATAAGTTACGTGAACGTTCGATCATCCATTTCGACATTGGCGCACCGAATTTTTCAGTGTACTCATCAGCTTTTGGATAATTAGGACGATCTTCAGGGTTTGCCCATTGAGTCCATAACAGCATGTGTCCATGCTCAAAACCGTATGAGCCGCCACCTTGTTTGCCCCAAGCACCTGCACTCATTGCACGTACATTGTCATTTTCTTGCTGTTTTTCTTTACGTTGCTGTGTGGTCGCTGCATAGTTCCAATGTACAGCTGAAACGTGATAACCATCTGCACCATTTTCAGCAGTCAGTTTCCAGTTACCTTCATAGGTATAGGTTGAAGCACCACGTAAAACCTCTAAGCCTTGCTCAGATTGGTCGACAATCATGTCAATGATTTTGGTCGTTTCACCTAAAAATTCTTCTAAACTTGGTACATCTGGATTTAAACTGCCAAATAAGAAACCTTTATAGCTTTCAAAACGAGCTACTTTTTTCAGGTCGTGTGAACCTTCTTTATTGAAGCAGTCCGAATAACCTGCATCACTTGGATCTTTAACTTTGAGTAGTTTCCCAGAGTTATTAAATGTCCATCCATGGAATGGGCATGTATAAGTCGCTTTATTACCACGCTTATGCCGACAAAGCTGTGCGCCACGGTGTGAACACGCATTGATCATGGCATTTAATTCACCATTGCGATTACGCGCAATCATAATGGGCTGACGCCCCATAGTGGTGGTGTAATAATCGTTGTTATTTGGAATTTGGCTTTCATGTGCCAAGTAAACCCAGTTGCCTTCAAAGATGTATTTCATTTCTAGGTCAAAAAGGGCTTGATCTGTGAAAACAGAACGATGAAGTTTAAATTCACCCGTTTCAAAATTATCGACTAAAAGTTCGTCAATTCGATCAAGATGGCTGGTATTTATAACAGGAATACGTGGCATATGGGTTCTCCGACTTTCCAAATGAGAGGAAGTCCCCGAAGTGCTGCAATAGTGCAAACATTTCGGTTCCGTGCGTGTGGGTTTAAGCGCTTGCGCGACGACGATCTACTTCTGTAGACGGTGCTTTAGATTGTTCTTTTACCAGTGCTACATTGAATGAAATGCGTTTAAATGGTTTGTTGAGACCACGACGGGCAATTTCAGCTTCATCACTGATATCAATAGCTGTTGCCACTAAACCATCACGTGTTGCAAAAGCAAAATCATCCCAAAGGTATTGATCACCTTCGATGTTGAATTGTGTGGTTAATTTGCGATAGCCGGGTGCAGATACGAAATAATGCACATGAGATGGGCGGTTACCATGGCGGCCTAATTTGTTCAGTACAAACTGAGTCGTCCCTTGTGGTGGACAGCCATAGCCAACGGGCATAGTGGTTTGTGCAACATACTGACCATTGCTATCAGTCAATATGCTACGGCGTAGATTAAAATCTGACTGCGATTTATCGAAGAAAGAATAATTACCTAAACTGTTGGCATGCCAAATTTCAACTTTAGCATTTGGGATAAGATTGCCATCTGTGTCAGTGACTGTACCTTCAATAAATAGGGTGTCGATTTTATCGCTCTCTGAACCATCGTCCATACGAGAAAAGCCGACGGACTCAGGCGCACCAGCGACATATAATGGGCCTTCAATGGTGCGTGGTGTGCCACCTGTGATACCTGCTTTTGCATCTGCTTCATCAGCACGTAAATCCAAATAATGTTCCAAACCTAAACCCGCTGCTAAAAGACCAAGTTCA
The DNA here is from genome assembly GCF_051059255.1 of Acinetobacter sp. CE-15. Lineage (NCBI taxonomy): Bacteria > Pseudomonadati > Pseudomonadota > Gammaproteobacteria > Moraxellales > Moraxellaceae > Acinetobacter > Acinetobacter sp. CE-15. The sequence goes on from NZ_CP192737.1 coordinate 2,163,664, forward strand.
TTGGCTTGACCTGCATCGGTAAAATATTCTAGGCCTTTCCATAATTCACTTTGTGAAATGTCTAAATCTTCAATGGCTTGAAACAAGTCAGCTAATAAACGTACCACTACTTGTTGTACACGTGTATCGACTGCACCTGTTGCAGTGTCTACATTCATTTGTTTGACCAAAGTATCGATTTCTTGACGGTTCATACTAGATCTCCTGCAGTATGCGTGGTTTGGCATTGCATACGAAAAAAATCGTTTGAAACTTTGCTGCCCACTTTCCATGTTCTTCATGTGCGAGATTTAAAGCCGGAACTGATAAAAGTGATTCATTGGGCTAACAGAATGGGATTCTTTGGCTGGCTGTGAATATCAAAAATTTTACAGTCTTGCTTTACATCTTGCTTTTGATATACCTTAAAAGAATGGATGATCGCTGTCTAAGATCAAATTTGCATTTTTTTATATCTTAAAGGTATGGAGTTTGAGATGGAACTCAGGCATTTGCGCTATTTTGTTGCTGTTGTAGAAGAACAAAGTTTTACCAAAGCAGCAGAAAAGCTTTATATTGCTCAGCCTCCACTGAGCAGACAGATTCAAAACCTTGAAGGTGAATTGGGTATCGCGCTTTTTGAACGTGGAAGCCGTCCGTTAAAAACCACAGAAGCGGGACAATTTTTTTATCAACACGCTGTTAAACTTTTGTCTAATGCCGAAGAAGTAAAGTCCATGACTAAGCGAATTGGCTTGATCGAAAAAACGGTGACCATGGGTTTTGTGGGTTCTTTATTGTATGGTTTATTACCCAAAATCGTTTATATGTTCCGTCAACAGCAGCCGCATTTAAAAATTGAGCTGATTGAAATGAGTACCAAAGATCAAATTCAGGCGCTTAAAGAGGGGCGTATTGATGTTGGATTTGGGCGTTTAAGAATTTCTGATCCTGCCATTAGGCGAGTTTTGTTGCGAGAGGAGCCGTTAATGTTGGCTGTCCATATCAGTCATCATCTCGCTACAGATTCTAAGGGCACTTATTTTGCCGATATTGAAGATGAGAACTTATTCCTCTACCCAAGTCATCCTAAGCCTAATTTTTCCACTCAAGTACGTCATCTGTTTTCCGAGCATGGTCTAGATCCTAAGAATCTAAAAGAAGTTCGAGAAATTCAACTGGCTTTGGGATTGGTTGCTGCAGGTGAAGGGGTATGTATTGTGCCCGAGAGTGCAAAAACCATTCAATTGCCGAATTTAATCTATATCCCATTGTTAGATAGCTCTGCAAAAAGCCCAATCTTTATGGCAATACGTTGTATGGATGAAAGTGAAAATATTCGGTCTTTATTTGATTGTATTTATCAGGTTTATGATTTAGAAGGCTTTCAATATGATCGTGCGAGTTTTACGACGATATATTAGGCTTCTTTACTAAGTTCTTTTTTAAATCATAAATCAACATAAAATCCCCCTCATCCTAGCCTTCTCCCCCAAGGGAGAAGGGACTTTCAATACCAATTTTATTCACACCATATGATCATTTTTTCGATTTATGAAAAATCCATTCAGTTCAAGCATTGAATAAAAAGTCATTTATAGATGTTATTTTGCGTGAAAAGTAACATATTGAAAAATCAGAAAAAGTCGATTGATTGGTTCTAATACTCTAAAAATATCGAGATAATCATTAAAATAAAAAATAAATCATTGAAAATATAAAGCCCGATTTCTTTATTAATTCTTTTTAATCCATTGTTTATTCAATAAAAAATATTAAACCGACTTTTAAGGTATGGATATATATGCAATCGGTTTTGGACAAAAAATAACAGCTGCCTCATTGTTTGAAAAAATTTCGTAGCGTTTCACCGCAGGAGGCAAAAGTGCAAACGAGTAAACTAAATATTAATCGCATCGTGGATGAAGCAAAATTCACCCCTTTTCATTGGGGCGTTCTATTGTGGTGTTTATTAATTATTATTTTTGATGGATATGATCTGGTTATTTATGGCGTAGCTTTACCTTTATTGATGCAAGAGTGGGGATTAACTGCTGTACAAGCAGGCTTGCTAGCCAGTACAGCACTTTTTGGCATGATGTTTGGTGCAATGAGTTTTGGAACACTGTCTGATAAGTTGGGCCGTAAAAAAACCATCATGATTTGTGTGGCTATTTTTAGTGGATTTACTTTTCTCGGTGCATTTGCATCAACCCCCGTTGAATTTGGGATTCTCAGATTTTTAGCAGGACTTGGTATTGGTGGTGTGATGCCGAACGTGGTGGCTTTAATGACTGAGTATGCGCCTAAACGTATACGTAGCACACTGGTCGCTGTGATGTTTAGTGGCTATGCCATTGGTGGTATGACCTCTGCCTTGCTGGGTGCTTGGCTGGTGGTCGATTATGGTTGGAAAATTATGTTTTATATCGCCATTATCCCATTCTTAGCTTTACCACTTATTTGGAAGTTTTTACCTGAATCATTGATGTTTCTAACTCACCAAGGCAAGACCGATCAAGTACGAGAAGTGGTGCAGAAAATTGCACCACTGCAACAGATTCATGCATCGACTCAATTTGAATTAAATGAAGTCACCGCTGGTGATGAAGCACCGTTACGTGCATTGTTTCAGAAAGGCCGTCGATCAAGCACAGTAATGTTCTGGATTGCTTTCTTTATGTGTTTATTGATGGTTTATGCACTCGGAAGTTGGTTGCCTAAATTAATGATCCAAGCAGGTTATTCACTGGGTGCAAGTATGATCTTCTTATTTGCATTAAATATTGGTGGCATGGTTGGTGCAATTGGTGGTGGTGCTTTGGCGGATAAATTTCATATTAAACCCGTATTGACCATCATGTTTACAGTTGGTGCGATTGCGCTCATTTTCCTTGGTTTTAAAAGCCCACAATTCATTCTCTATACCTTGATTGCAATTGCTGGTGCAGCAACCATTGGTTCACAAATTTTACTCTATACCTTTGTTGCACAATTTTATCCAGCAACAGTACGTTCTACAGGTATGGGCTGGGCATCAGGCATTGGACGAATTGGTGCCATTGTTGGACCAGTCTTAACAGGTGCATTGCTGACCCTAGAGTTACCTCACCAAATGAATTTCCTTGTTATCGCTGTTCCAGGATTTATTGCAGCACTGGCGGTATTCTTTGTGAATTTAAATGCTTCAGTGGAAAAAACTCAAACGGTCGAAGCAGCAACAACTCAACAAAATATTGTTGGAAATACAATTAACTAAGCTCGTAAACCAAACTCACTCACTGAATTGCTATCTCAGCCCGAATCATGAAGATGACGGCTGCTCAATAAATACGAAAATTAAACCGTAGAGAATAGGATGATTTCTACAATGCATATTTTTAAATACAACATTATTTTGGTGTCAATGGGATTACTTAGCCTAAATATGGCACATGCAGATTCGATGACAGAAGTTGAACAGTTACGTAATGAAGTTAAACAATTACGTGAAATGATTGAACAACAGCAACAGCTGCAAAATAAGCAAATTGTGGCATTGGAAAATAATGTTAAAACGGCACAGGTTGTATCGCAGGTAAAAGATCAAAGCTTTGCACGAACAAAAGCAGGTGCAGAAGTAACACTATATGGGAATATCCGTGCGGATCTATTGTATCAGTCGGAAGGTGGAAGTGCCGATCGACTGTATAATCAGATCAATAGCGTACCGCTTAAAGGCCATAATGAAAGTAGTGATCAATTAAAATCGACTCTTGCAGCGACACGTTTAGGTTTAGATTTTAAAACTGCTGACAAAGATATTTCTGGAAAAATAGAAGTTGATTTCTTGGGCGCGAATGATGGACTTAGAATTCGCCATGCCTATTTTAATTATGGTCAATGGTTGATTGGTCAAACATGGTCTAACTTTGCAGTGCCTGATTATATGCCAGAAACAATTGATGCTTTGGGTTATGTGGGGGGCGCTGTTAAACGTGATGCACAAATTCGTTATACCCATAAATTTAATGCAGAAACGCAGCTGGTAACGGCTTTGGAAGATTCCAAAGATGCCTTATCGAATATGCGGATCCCGGTTTTATCAACTCGACTAAATCAATCATTTGCTGATCGAGCGGGTGCATTGAGTTTGCGAGGCATGGTTAGTGAAAAGAGAACTGTGGCAGATAATGAACTCGCTTGGGGTGTTGGACTTGGAGCAAAATACGATATTTCTGCAAAAACCACACTTAAAGCAGATTATTATCATGTTAAAGGTGATTCCAGTTTAGTGTCATGGACGAACCAAGGCTTTGCTATAGATGCCAATAAAAATATCATGGCGCTGAATCAATTTGACTCAATCACTGTGGGGGTGACGCAACAGTTTAACTCACAATGGCGAGGAACATTGGGATATGGCTATATGAAAGCGGATGAAAATCAGGATTATATTCGATATTTGAGTGATCCGACCAAAGCCAATAAAACACTTTGGCAAGCTTGGGCCAATGTATTTTATAGCCCGAAAAAGCCATTAAGTTTTGGTCTGGAATATGTTTATGGTGAGCGTAAAGCCTTTGTTGCAGCACCTAATGGACAGGATACAGGTGAGGACAATCGTTTTAATGCGGTTGCGATCTATAATTTTTGATAAATATTTCTATTAGTCTTCTTACGAAAGTAGGCTTTTAGAGGATATTAAAATGAGGTGAAGTCTTTAAAAAAATATCAAACTTATATCATTCTATAAACGTTAATTCATATGGTGATAAAGTTTGTACGGCCATACCTTGCATTTAAAGTTTAATTATATTTGCGTAGGCGATGCCTCCCTTTTCAGGGATGAAAAGGGACAAAAATCCTCTGTTGGGTGAGAGGTACGTCCTGTACCCCCACCCAACGGCGACAGCCATGTCGCCTCACGATAGAATGACCATGTATGGTTCAATAATGTATAAAGCTGTTTAATTTATATGATGATCAATATATGGATTAGTATTAAATAACGACTTTAAAAGCGTTTTTTAAAGATAACGTGAGTAATTTGATAAAAAACCTCTTTTAATTTGATTTAAACGAGGTTTTTATATTGTTTGTTATTCGTTTAAATTAAGCGGATTCTTTTAAAAATAAACGGATTGCTTGGCTAAATTTCACGGGTTCAGTAATAAGCGGGGTATGCCCTGAACGTTTAAAAATAATATTTTTCGCATTGGCTAAACTGTCAGAAATTTGCATTTGACCTTCAGCAGGATAGAGCGATGACTTTTCCCCAATAAAGAATGTAGTTGGACATTCCAATTGTGAAATTGCCTGACGATAATCTTCATCATGGTTGAGATAATTATCGATATACCAAGTTAAATAATCCATTCGACGGATAGGTAATAAATGTTTTTGTAATTGAGGATGTTTAAGCGCCAAATTAAACATAAATGGGCTTAATTTATTACTGCCCTGAATTTTAATAAAATTTAACCAAATTTGAATCAGTTCAGTTCGTGGTTCAATCGGTAATTCATCGACAAAACGATAGTTTGAATATTGATGTAAAAAATCAGAAAAGTCTTTTAGCAATCTTTTAATTTTAAAATACTTTTTCCCAAATAATCCAAATTCCCAAGTATCATCTGTTGGGATTTTAGGGGTTTGGTCAATGTGTAGATAAGCTTTGAGTTTTTCAGCCAAATTGCCATACTGCATCCCATGCATTGCAGTAGTTGCTCCCATGGAATAACCCATAAGAATAAAATGATCTAAATTTAACTGGTCAATTAAGCTTTCAAGATCACGCCAATGGTTGCTAATCGCATCGATTTCTTGAGGGATCTTACAGGTTCTAGAGCCACCAAATCCGCGCCAATCTGGGATATAAAATTTATAATGTTTAATATTAGGCAGTAAAAAGGGAAGCCATTGCCAACTATGCATACCTAAACCAGACAGGACCAGTACAGGTTCACCCTGACCAATTTCACGGACAAATAATTTTTCACCATCTGGCATTGTATAGTGTGGCATGCAGTTTCCTATGAATTCTCTTTATTCTCAAACGCTTTAAGCTGTGGAATGACTTGGTCGAGCCAATTGATCCAGCCCATTTCTAAGTCTATACCCAATTGTAAAATCATTTTGTGAATATATAAAGTTCGATCCAGTTGCTCGATTTGTTCAAAATCTTTGGAAAAAATCTGGCGGTATAGTTTTAAATTTTCACGATGTAATTCTAAATGACGCTCAAGTTCAGGTAAAACAGTATTTCCACCAAATTGTGCTTCTGCCCGTAAGCGAACCATAATTTCTTCACGAAGCTGGGCAGGTTGGCCTTGTTTGACCATCCAGTTTGCCAGTTCGACCCGTCCAAGTTGCTCAACTTGATAAGTTTTTTTACGGCCATGATCAGACTGATCTTCAAGCGTGGAAATCCAGCCTTTCTTTTGCATGCCGTTAAGTTCACGGTAGATTTGTTGATGCGTTGCATTCCAGAAGAATCCCATAGATCGGTCAAAGCGTCGCGCCAATTCAAAACCTGTACTTGGCTTCTCTATCAGACTGGTCAATAAAACATGGGCTAATGACATTGTGTAATATCACATCAACAAAATGAATATAAAGTCATTATGCAACATGTTGCATAAAAATCAAATCTCGATTATAAATACTCACACTATGCAACTTGTTGCATTAAACAGATATGAAGTGTCATTTAACAGATTGATAGCTAGCGAAAGCACGCCAAGGGAGTTCACATGTCTAATTATCCGCATTTACTTGCGCCTTTAGATTTAGGCTTTACCACATTAAAAAACCGTGTATTGATGGGTTCAATGCATGTTGGACTAGAAGAAGTTCAAGGTGGATATGAACGTATGGCTGCATTTTATGCAGAACGTGCAGCAGGTGGAGTGGGCTTAATTGTGACGGGTGGTATCTCACCCAATGATCATGGGGTAACATTCTTTGGTGGTTCAAAACTGGATCATTTAGAAGAAGCAGAAAAACATAAGGTCATTACCAAAGCTGTGCATGATGCTGGCGGTAAAATTGCACTGCAAATTTTACATACAGGCCGTTACTCTTATCAGCCTGAAAATGTTGCACCATCTGCGATACAAGCGCCAATCAATCCAACTAAACCGCATGCTTTAACTTCAGCAGAAGTTCATCAAACCATTGCAGACTTTGCCAATTGTGCAAAATTGTCACAAATCGCAGGCTATGATGGTGTGGAAATCATGGGATCAGAAGGTTATCTGATCAATGAGTTTATTGCTGCACGTACCAATCACCGCGATGATGAATGGGGCGGAAGTTATGAAAACCGTATCCGTTTCCCGATTGAAATTGTCAGAAGAACACGTCAGGAAGTAGGCGAAAACTTCATCATTATCTATCGTTTATCTATGCTGGATTTGGTTGAGGGTGGTTCTACACTTGAAGAAGTGATTCAACTTGCGAAAGAAATTGAAAAAGCTGGTGCAACCATTATCAATACAGGAATTGGTTGGCACGAAGCACGTATTCCAACCATTGCCACCAAAGTACCGCGTGCCGCATTTACTTGGGTGACCAAAAAATTAAAAGGTTCGGTCAAAGTTCCTTTAGTGACCTCAAACCGTATCAATACACCTGAAATGGCTGAGCATGTCTTGGCTCAAGGCGATGCTGATATTATTTCGATGGCGCGCCCAATGCTTGCAGATTCGCATTTTGTATTGAAAGCTGAACAAGGCCGTGCTGATGAAATCAATACCTGTATCGGTTGTAACCAAGCTTGCTTAGATCATATTTTTTCAATGAAAATTGCAACGTGTTTGGTCAATCCACGTGCATGTTATGAAACTGAACTTATTTTTAAAGAATCGCCAGTAGCTAAAAATATTGCTGTAATTGGAGCAGGTCCAGCGGGACTTAGTTTTGCAACATATGCAGCTGATCGTGGACACAAAGTTACAATCTTTGAAGCATCTAATCAGATTGGTGGTCAGTTTAATATTGCAAAAACCATTCCTGGCAAAGAAGAGTTCTATGAAACTTTACGTTATTTTAAACGCAAAATTGAATTACAACCAAATATCAAACTGGTACTTAACCACACTGCAAGCTATGAAGAATTAGCGGCTGGTGACTTTGATGATGTTGTGGTGGCTACAGGTGTAACGCCTCGTCATTTAAATATTGAAGGTATCGATCATCCAAAAGTTTTGTCATATATCGAGGTTTTACGTGAGCGTAAACCTGTCGGTAAGAAAGTAGCAATTATTGGTGCAGGCGGTATTGGTTTTGATACTGCTGAATATCTTTCCCATGAAGGCGAGAGTGGCAGCTTAAATCCACAAAAATTCTATGATGAATGGGGAATTGATACATCCTATGAACATGTCGGTGGCTTGAAACAACCTGAGATCGAACAATCTCCTCGTGAAATCTACTTACTGCAACGTAAAGCCAAATCTGTTGGTGCTGGTTTAGGCAAAACAACAGGTTGGATTCATCGTACAGGTTTAAAACATCGTCATGTCAATATGATTCCTGGCGCAAGTTACGACAAGATTGATGATCAGGGCTTACATATTACGGTTGGCGACAAAACCACGATTTTAGATGTCGACAATGTGGTGATTTGTGCAGGCCAAGAACCCTATACAGCAATGTTTGATCAACTCCAAGCTGATGGAAAATCTGTACATTTGATTGGTGGTGCGAAAGAAGCGGGCGAGTTAGATGCGAAGCGTGCAATTCGCCAAGGTGCTGAATTGGCAGCTGTGATTTAAAAGGATCAACGCTGTTTGAACTCCTTCTCTTTAAGTCATGTGTAGTGTGAAGCATGCTGTGAGAGAAGGGGGTTTATGGCAGAATTTTAAAGAAAATGACTAGAAACGAATTCAAATTATTTCAAATTAAAGGGATATAAAAAATGAGTTATACAAATACCAAGCCTGCAATCCAAAAATGGCACAATATGCTGGAAAGTCGAGACATGAGTCTTTTAAATGAATTACTGGCAGACGATGTGGTTTTTCGTTCACCTGTGGCTTATAACCCCTATGAAGGTAAGCAAGTGGTCTTTTTCATTTTAAGCAATGTGATTCAAATTTTTGAAAACTTTACTTACCATCGAGAATTTTTTACAGAAGATGAGCAAAGTGTAGTTTTAGAATTTTCTGCCAATGTTGGTGAAAAAAAATTAAAAGGGATTGATATGATTCGTTTTAATCAACAAGGTCAAATTGTTGATTTTGAAGTGATGATTCGACCAAAAAGTGGTTTGGAAGCATTGGCAGCTCAAATGGGGCAACGTATGGCCAGCTTTATACCTAAAGCCTAATTACGTATATACTGCAATAAATAAAATTAAGCGTGAAAAATTTCTTAATTTTTAAAATGATGATGAGTGATAAAAGAGTTGAGGTGGAAAATGTCTGTATTACATAAGTTTACTGAGATTAGCCAAGATTTATTGGATCAAGTGACAGGTGCTGAATTACCAAAGCTGTATTTTAATCAGCAAGGGAAAATGTCTGAGATCATCAAGAAACTGCCTCAACTACAGGATAAATATCGTCCTACACCATGGCTCAGCAATACCCATGCTCACCTGTTATATTTTGATTTAATTAAGAAAAAATCCGTTAAGCTGGACTATGATCGAATTGATCAGCTGACCATGCAAGATGGCGGTGTTACGGCAATTGCTTGGTATGGCTACGATTTACCACAAGAAACCCCAACTATCGTGATTATGCATACGATTACAGGCACACCTGACAGTATGCGTGAATTGGTCAAAGATCTCCATGAATATACGGGATGGCGTATTGCATTATGTCTACGCCGTGGGCATGCAGGCTTACCTATGCCTGTTCCTTTAATGTCGATTTTTGGTTCAACTTCTGATTTAAAAGAGCAATTGGCTTCGATTCAAAACACATTCCCACAATCTGATCTTTATGCAGTAGGTTCTTCCGCTGGTACAGGCCTACTTGTGCGTTATCTTGGTGAACAAGGCCTAGATACACCTTTTAAAGCTGCTTTTGCCATGTGCCCTGGTTATGATACTGAGCTTGGATTTCAAAATGTCCATCCTTTCTATACCAAAGTCATGACCAAAAAATTGTTTAAGGCATTTATTAAGCCTTATGAGCAAACATGGACACCATTACATTCTGTACAAAATGTTCTACAAACGAAAACCCTACAAGAGTTTCAGACTGAATATTTTGAAATGGCTGGTTTTTCAGATTATGAAAGCTATTCAAAAGCCACCAATCCAATTTATGTATTTGAAAATGTTAAAATTCCATTAATGATTCTAAACTCAGAAGATGATCCTGTTTGTTCAATCAAGAATTTAGAGCCATTTAAAGAAACCATTCAAAATATGGATAATGTTGTGGTGGTAACAACCAAAAAGGGCAGTCATTGTGGTTTTTATGAAGGTCTTAATACCAAATCTTGGGCTTCACGTTTAATGGCTGATTTTTTAAGACAGTATTCATGATGATACGCAGTATCAATAAATATCTCTTTAAGTTAAAAATTGACAGATCAAACTATTATTATTTGATTTGTCAGTTTTAATTGCTCAACTGGGTGTTTTATTGATCCTAAGTTGCTAGGTTAAGATAAATATTAGACTTCTTTCATAAGTCCATTTTAAACACAGATCAATATAAAATTCCTCCTCATCCTAGCCTTCGCTCAGTGGGAAAAGGCACTTTCAATATCGATAGATTCACTCTACATGATCATTCTTTGAAGAAAGAAAGATCTTTATTTAAAATAAAGGCTTATTTAAGCGCTAAATAATTCCAAACAAAATTTATCTTTTGCGAGTAAATAATATTGCTACGAACGATATAAATATCTTGAAAGAAACTATAACCATCAAGTATTTTTAATTTATTTTCATTTATTTCTTCTTCAATCAGTAAGCGAGGTAGCCAAGCTACACCTAAGCCTTGTAAAGCCAAGGCTTTTAAGTCACTGGCATTATCCGTTTCATATAACGTTCGGTAATTGAGTTTACTTTCTATAATTTTATCTACGCATTTTCTCAGATAGGCTTGTTTACTATAGGCCAAAAGGGGGAAGGTTTGGTTGAGTTGGTATTTTGGTAATCCATTTTTACTGGCTGTAACAGGTACAATTTGCATATTTACAATTTTATGATAGGTAAAAAGTGTGAGATCCAATTGTTGTAAAGTGAGTTGATCACAATAACAAATGAGAAAATCACAAGAACCTTCTTTTAATAAATGTATCCCTTGTTGCAGATTTGCAGCAATAATTTCCAACTTTAGATCATTATAGTCTGAGTATAGTTTTTGAATAAATTTGGGAAAAAACTGCGTGATGAGTGAGTGTGATACTGCAAATTTAATTGAGAGTTCATTATCTTTAATGTTTTTTTCTAAATATTTTATTGTTGTATCCATTTGGTTCTGAATATTTTTTGCTGTAGAGAGCAAGACTTGACCAGCATCTGTAAAATCAATGTTTTTACTATAACGCTTTAAAATTTGAAACCCTAACGACTCTTCAATATTTTGTATTCTACGTGTAAAAGCCGATTGAGTGACATGACGTATAGCTGCAGCTTTAGAAATGGATTTTTCTTGGTCTAATGCAAGAAGATCCTCTATCCACCGAATTTCAAGCGTCATGTTCAATCACCAATAAATATTTAACTCAAGCAAAGTATAACAAGTGATATGCAAAAAATGCATACAGATATATTTTTTTACATTGGTCAAGTTTAGATTGTTTCACCTAAGATGAATTGATTATCTTCGTAGAGTTACATTGCAAATGAACATTGAAATTAAAACGAGAACTGAGAAAGATTTATTGGGAATGAAAGAAGTCCCATTTCATTGCTATTACGGTGTACAAACATTAAGAGCGGTTGAGAACTTTAACCTAAGTGCGCATAAATTAAGTCATTTTCCTATTTTTATTCAAGCGCTTGCTATGGTGAAGTCTGCTTGTGTAGAGGCTAATTTTAAATTAAATAAAATTGAAGAAAATAAATATAAAGCGATTCAACATTCATGTCAGCAATTAATAAATGGTTCATACCATAATCAATTCCCTATTGATATGATTCAGGGTGGGGCAGGAACTTCTACAAATATGAATGCAAATGAAGTTATTGCAAACATTGGATTAGAGTTTCTTGGTCATGCAAAAGGCGAATATCAATATCTACATCCCAATAACGATGTAAATATGTCTCAATCGACCAATGATGTATATCCAAGCGCAATAAAAATAGGTCTATTATTTGCATTGGATCATCTCAATGTTCCGTTTAAAAAACTAATTGAAAGCCTCAGTCGCAAAGCTGAAGAGTTCTCTGATATCTTGAAAATGGGACGTACTCAGTTACAAGATGCGGTACCGATGACATTAGGGCAAGAATTTAGTGCTTTTGCGCATACCTTACAAAATGATTTGCAAAAGTTAAATCATATTATGCCCGATTCACTCAGTGTGATTAATTTAGGTGGAACAGCAATCGGTACGGGAATTAATACCGAGGTTGAATATCGCTTAAATGCCATTCAAGCTTTATCAGAAATCACCGGTAAAAACATTTCAAGCTCGCCTGATTTGATTGAAGCAACTACAGATATGGGTGACTTTGTACTTTTATCGAGTTTACTCAAACGTACTGCAACCAAGTTGTCTAAAATCTCTAATGATTTACGTTTGCTATCGAGTGGGCCGCGTACTGGTATAGGTGAGATACAATTGGAACCACGTCAGCCTGGTAGTTCAATCATGCCAGGAAAAGTAAATCCAGTGATTCCTGAAGCGATGAATTTGGCGTGCTATCAAATTATTGCAAATGATTTAGCAATTACTTTGGCTGCAGAGGGTGGTCAACTACAATTAAATGCGTTTGAACCATTAATTGCGCTTAAACTATTTGAATCTATTGAGTTATTAGGCAAAGCGATGCAAATGCTGAATGAAAAGTGCATCCAAAATATTCGTGCCAATGCAGCGCATTGTCAGCATTTAGTGGATAACTCAATTGGTATCATTACCGTGCTAAACCCATATTTAGGTTATGAAACCACTACACGAATTGCAAAGATGGCAAATGAATCTGGGCAGAGTGTTTTGGCTTTGATCAAAGCAGAGGGATTACTTTCAGATGAAATTTTAGCAGATGTACTTGCTGTTCATAATATGGTTCAGCCAAAACAACATGCGGCTTAGTTTTTAAAAGCTAAAGGTACAATTAAACTCATTCATGACTTATATAAGAAATTCAGTTTCATATGGCATATGCAACTTAATACTTAGGTATAGTTATAAAAAAAGGGAAATCATCATTTCCCTTTTTTTAGCGATGCAAAATCTTAGTTTTTCAAAGCTGGTGTAGCAGCAGCGATGGCAGCGGCAACAGCATCATCTTCAGATTGTGCTGAACCAGAGCTTGCTTTTGGTGCTGGTGTTTTGGTTTGTGCAGTTTCAGTTTTTACTGACTCTGCTTTTGCAGGCTTCGCCTCAGTCGCAGCAGGTTTATTTTCCACTTGTGCACTTGGCATAGTTGCATGGGCTTCATGCGTTGGTTCACGGCGAATTTCAGTGCTTGTATTTGCTGTTTCTGTGCGTTCAACTTCTACATGTGCCGGAATTTCGACTTGTTGCGCATTATTCTGCTCAACGCTTGGTAAGCTTTCAAACTGTGTAGGTTCAGAAGTCGCAGGTTGAGCAGTTTCAACTTTCTCTGGCTCAGCTTCTTTAGGCTCTTCTTTTTTTACACAAGCAGATACCAAAAGCGCTGTCGCAATTGCACCACAAATTAAAAATTTCTTATTCATAATGACTCAAAACAAAACGTATTAAAGAGATGTTACTTAGTATAACAGCAAAATGATATTTAAAAATCACCTTATCAAGTGCTAATTTTTTATTGGAAATGCTGATAGAATAGCCAATTGTTTATTGTTCTATGAATTGATGTGAATTGACTTTGCTTTCTTGGTACAAGGTAAAGTAAAATCGCACAACATTGTAGGCCAATTTAGGCTCCATTGTACGAGAAACTTAATGACCCATTTTATATTCGTAACTGGTGGTGTTGTATCATCACTAGGTAAAGGTATTTCAGCTGCTTCAGTTGCTGCACTTTTAGAAGCCCGTGGTTTAAAAGTAACCATGGTCAAAATGGATCCATACATTAATGTCGATCCTGGGACTATGAGCCCATTCCAGCACGGTGAAGTATTTGTCACAGAAGATGGTGCTGAAACTGACTTAGATTTGGGTTATTACGAGCGTTTCTTACGTCGTGCCAAAATGACCAAATTGAATAACTTTACTTCAGGTCGTGTTTATCAAGACGTTTTAAATAAAGAACGTCGTGGTGATTATCTCGGCGGTACAGTACAAGTTATTCCACATATTACGGATAATATTAAAGAACGTGTTCTTCGCGCAGGCGAAGGTTATGACGTTGCCATTGTGGAAATCGGTGGCACAGTAGGTGACATTGAATCTCTCCCATTCATGGAATCTGTACGTCAGTTGATGGTTGAGCTTGGTCATAAACGTACCATGTTGATGCATTTGACTTTATTACCTTATATCAAGTCAGCTGCTGAACTTAAAACCAAACCAACTCAACATTCTGTTAAAGAATTATTGTCGATTGGTATTCAACCAGACATTCTGATTTGTCGTACTGAACATGATGTTGACGCAGATACCACCCGTAAAATTGCACTCTTTACAAACGTTGAAGCGCGTGCTGTTGTGGTGTGTAAAGATGCACGTTCAATTTATCAAATCCCACGTACATTCTATGAACAAAACGTTGATGATTTAATCTGTGAACGTTTTGGTTATGACAGCTTACCTGAAGCCGATCTTTCGGATTGGGATCATGTGGTTGAAGCATTATTGAATCCAGAGTACACAGTTCGTGTGGCGATGGTGGGTAAATATGTTGAATTGCCAGATGCATATAAGTCTGTCAATGAAGCACTTTTACATGCGGGTATTCAAAATCGTGTCAAAGTTCAAATTGACTATATCAATGCTGAAGAGCTTGAAAGCCAAAATCCTGCTGAAGTATTAAAAGGTATCGATGCAATCTTGGTTCCTGGCGGTTTTGGTGAACGTGGTACTGAAGGCAAAATGCAGGCGATTCAATATGCCCGTGAAAACAAAGTACCTTTCTTGGGTATTTGTTTAGGTATGCAATTGGCCGTGATTGAATTTGCTCGTCATGTTGCTGCTATGCCAGAAGCGACTTCTACAGAGTTTAATCGTTCAACAAAATTTCCATTGATTGGTTTAATTACTGAATGGTTAGATGAACGTGGTGAAATCCAGCATCGTAGTACTGAGTCAAACCTTGGTGGCACAATGCGTTTAGGTGCACAAAAATCAGAATTGGTTGAAGGCACTAAAACACGTGAAGTTTACGGCAAAGCTGAAATTACTGAACGTCATCGTCACCGTTATGAAATGAATGATCGTTTCATTCCTGCAATTGAACAGGCAGGTATGAAAATTTCAGGTTATTCGACAGCGCAGCATCTTGTTGAAACTGTAGAAATTCCTGAACATCCTTGGTTTATTGCTGTACAATTCCACCCGGAATTTACAAGTTCACCACGTGATGGACATCCATTATTTGCTAGTTTTATCGATGCCGCTAAAAAGCAGCACCAAAACAGCAAGTAAGTATGTAAGAACTTAAACTAGGAAGTTTAAATGTCACAATTAAAACCACAAGAAATTGTACGTTTAGGCGATATACAAATGGCAAATCACTTGCCATTTGTATTATTCGGCGGCATGAACGTACTTGAGTCGAAAGACTTGGCTTTTGAAATTGCAGAAACGTATGTCGATATCTGTACTCGTTTAGAGATACCGTATGTATTTAAAGCCAGTTTCGATAAAGCCAATCGTTCAAGCTTACATTCGTTCCGTGGCCCTGGTTTGGAAAAAGGCATTGAATGGTTAGGCGACATTAAAAAGCATTTTAATGTTCCGATTATTACCGATGTTCATGAACCTCACCAAGCTGCAGCTGTCGCTGAAGTTGCTGACATTATCCAGCTTCCTGCATTTCTCAGTCGTCAGACTGATTTGGTTGAAGCAATGGCGAAAACTCAAGCCATTATCAACATCAAAAAAGCACAATTCCTTTCTCCTCGTGAAATGAGCCATATTCTAAACAAATGTTTAGAAGCGGGTAATAACAAGCTCATTTTGTGTGAACGTGGTACGTCATTTGGCTATAACAACTTAGTTGTTGATATGTTGGGTTTCGACATCATGAAAGAAATGAATGTGCCAGTATTTTTTGATGTCACGCATGCATTGCAAACACCGGGCGGTCGTGCTGATTCAGCAGGTGGTCGTCGTGCGCAAATCACGACCTTAGCACGTGCGGGTATGGCAACAGGGCTTGCAGGTTTATTTTTAGAAAGTCATCCAGACCCTGAAAATGCAAAATGTGATGGTCCTTGTGCATTACGTATGTCACAGCTTGAGCCATTTTTAGCGCAGTTAAAAGAATTGGATACCTTAGTTAAAGGTTTCAAAAAGTTAGATACACATTGATGCGCTTAGAAAGCATCTTATTTTTAATCAACTGAGGAATTATTCATGAGCCAAATCGTTGACATTCGTGCACGTGAAATTTTGGACTCTCGTGGTAACCCAACCATCGAAGCAGACGTAATCCTAGACTCTGGCGTTGTTGGCCGTGCATGTGCACCATCTGGTGCTTCAACTGGTTCTCGTGAAGCTTTAGAACTTCGTGACGGTGATCAATCACGTTACTTAGGTAAAGGTGTTCGCACTGCAGTTCAAAACGTAAATGGTCAAATCAAAGACTTATTAAAAGGTCAAAACGTATTTGAACAAAAAGCGCTTGATGACAAAATGATTGCGCTTGATGGCACTGAAAACAAAGAAAAATTAGGTGCAAATGCAACATTGGCTGTATCTTTGGCGGCTGCACGTGCGGCTGCTGTTGAGAAGAAAACTGAATTGTTCCAATACATTGCAGATCTTCGTGGTCAAACAACTTTGTCTATGCCTGTTCCAATGATGAACATCTTGAACGGTGGCGCACATGCGGACAACACTGTTGATATTCAAGAATTCATGATTGAGCCTGTAGGTTTCACATCTTTTGCTGAATCTTTGCGTGCTGGTGCTGAAATTTTCCATGCTTTGAAATCTGTATTGAAAAAGCAAGGTTTAAATACAGCAGTTGGTGATGAAGGTGGTTTTGCACCTAACTTACGTTCAAATGAAGAAGCAATTACTGTTATTCTTTCTGCAATTGAAACAACTGGTTATAAAGCTGGTTCTGATATTATGCTTGCGCTTGATTGTGCATCTTCAGAATTCTACAAAAATGGTCAATATATTCTTGCGGGTGAAGGCAACAAAGCATTCACAAGCAACCAATTTGCTGACTATCTTGCTGGGCTTGTTAAACAATATCCAATTATCTCAATTGAAGATGGTTTAGATGAATCTGACTGGGAAGGTTGGAGCTATTTGACTTCTATCCTTGGTGATAAAATCCAATTGGTCGGTGATGATTTGTTCGTTACAAACCCTAAGATTTTACAACGTGGTATTGATGAGAAAGTAGGTAACTCTATCTTAATCAAATACAACCAAATCGGTACTTTGTCTGAAACTTTAGATGCAATCTATCTTGCTAAAGCGAATGGTTATAGCACTGTGATTTCACACCGTTCTGGTGAAACTGAAGATTCAACGATTGCAGATCTTGCAGTGGGTACGGCAGCGGGTCAAATTAAGACTGGTTCACTTTGCCGTTCTGACCGTGTTGCAAAATATAACCAATTGCTTCGTATTGAAGAATTGACTCATGCTGCTTATCGCGGTAAAGCTGAGTTTAAAGGTTTAAATTAATATCTTTTATTGATTTAAATTAAAAAAAAGCCATTCTTTTATTTGATATAGGGGATGGCTTTTTTATACGCTAAAAAATAATCATGAATAGTATGTTTTAAGGGAAATTTAATATCATGTAATTGATTGATAATAAAATTTAGGGTAAGAATTTAATTAACTTAGTTTATTGAAAATGGAAATTTATAATAAATAATATCGCGATATGTGAGTTTTTAGCATAAAGATAATTTTTTGATTTTTAATTACAAAGTAGATTATTGATCACCCACTTATTTTTTATAAAGAAAGAAAAGTTATTTTGTTCTAGTTTTGCAGTTTTCGCATAGTTTAGTGTTCTTCATACAAAATATTTGATGTATATTAGCATCTTAATTTAATGCTGTTACTCAAGACGCAAATCCATGTTAGAAGTCTTTAAAACAACTTCAAGTAAAGTGATTGCAGTACTCGCGATTTTAATCGTTGTGGTATTACAATATCGCTTTTGGTTCGGTGAGGGTGGTCATTTCCCTCATCAAGCTTTACTACAGCAAATTGAACAGCAAGCTGAAGTCAATGCTGAGTTAAAAGAACGCAACCGAATTCTTGCTGCTGAAGTGTATGATTTAAAAAATGGTGCTGAAGCCATAGAAGAACATGCACGTTTAGACCTTGGTCTAGTCAAGCCACATGAAACTTTTGTACAGATGAGTACCATCAGTACCCATTACAAACCTATTTATACCGATCCAAGTGTAGATTTAAGAACCAATGAAGATGACAACGAACCTGCGCCAGAACAACCGTAAAATTTGGGCAATTGTTCCTGCGGCTGGCTCAGGGCGTCGTTTTTCAAAAACCGAACTTAAACAATACCAAGTCATCCAAAATCAAACAGTGTTAGCGCATACCATAGCGCGTCTAAACGATTTACCGCTTGCGGGTTATGTACTCGCTGTTGGTGAGCAAGACCATTATGCGCAAACATTGCCATTAAAAAATAAACATTTGAGTCATTTTTGTTTGGGTGGTGCAGAACGTGTTGATTCTGTTTTAAATGCGTTGCGTTATTTAGAACAATTTGCACAAGCCGATGATTTGGTTTTTGTACATGATGCTGCTCGTCCTTGTGTGACACAACAATGTCTTGAAAATTTAGTCGATACCGCAATAAACCTGAACAGTAGTGCGATTCTTGCAATTCCTGTAAGAGATACTTTGAAGTGTGTTGAAAATCAGCAAGATATCAATAAAACAGTCAGTCGAGATCAATTATGGCAAGCACAGACACCACAAATTTCTACCTTTTCAAAGCTTAAAACGGCAATCGAAACAGCTTTAGCGAATAATATTGTCATTACAGACGAGGCGAGTGCATTGGAATATATCAATGAACCTGTCAAAGTGGTCATGGGGCGTTCTGATAATATTAAAATTACCTATCCAGACGATTTGGAGTTAGCCAAGTTAATTTTGCAATCGCAGCAATAAAACAACGAAAATAAAAATAATTATGCATTGATTGATTTTCTCAACCGTTATTTATCTCTATAATTTGACCAGATTAAACTAGGTTTAAGATTTGTATTCATGACACCATCGCCACAGTATAAGTTTTTACGTCAATCAGTCAGAGATGGTTTAAGTATTAATCAAAAAGTTTCAAGGTGGGACAAACTACACCTTGATCCTTGGTTATTGGGCTTTTTAATTATCAATGCGATTTTGGGTTTATTGATGGTCTATAGCGCATCTTCTGAAGATATGTCTATGGTCATTCGACAAGCCGTGAGTTTCGGTGTTGGTTTTGTTCTGCTTTTTATTTGTGCACAAATTCCACCAAAAGTATATCAAGCGATCAGTCCTTGGTTTTATTTGTTTGCAATTTTGTTGTTGATTCTGGTTTTATTGGTCGGTGATGTTCGATTAGGCGCAAAGCGCTGGCTGACTATTCCAGGGATTGGCAGTATGCAGCCCAGCGAATTTATGAAGTTCGCCATGCCATTGATGATGGCATGGTATTTTGCACGTAACCCGTTGCCGCCTAAGTTTAAACACATTGTAATTGCCTTGGTCATCATGATGGTGCCTTTCGTATTGGCGTTGTTACAGCCAGATTTGGCAATTGGTATCGTGATTGGTGGTGTATTTGCTTTGTTTTTAAGTGGCATGTCGTGGACTCTAATTATTGGGACCTTAGCGGCATTGGCACTGGCTTTTCCTTTAATTTGGACTTTTGTATTACAAGCTTATCAAAAGAAAAGGATTATGACCTTATTTGACCCTGAGTCAGATGCGCTTGGGGCAGGATGGAACATTATCCAATCTAAAATTGCGATTGGTTCAGGCGGAATGACTGGGCGTGGATTCTTAGAAGGGACACAGTCTCAGCTGGGTTATTTACCTGAGCATCATACTGATTTTATTATGTCGACCTATGCAGAAGAATTTGGCTTTATTGGGGTGTTCTTCTTATTTGCACTTTATACCGCAATGATTTTTAGATGTATGATCATTAGCTTAAGCAGCTTCCATAACTATGGTCGCTTATTGGCAGGTACGATTGGTTTGTCTTTGTTTTTCTATGTGTTTGTAAACTCGGGTATGGTCAGTGGGATTTTACCTGTGACTGGCGATCCATTACCGCTGATGAGTTATGGTGGATCAGCCGTGATTGCGTTGTTGGCGAGTTTTGGTATTGTTATGTCTATCCATACACATAAATAAAATCTTCACAATTTAAAATTTTTTAAACTAAAGCTACTCCTTCTCTTTTTTAAGAGAAGGATAGTATCAAACATAAACACAAACTTTTTTCTTGGAATCTAATCGCTTATATAGTCAACCTATCAAAAACGCAGATACAAAAATACAATTTCTCCTCATTAATAAAGATCTTTCATAAATCAAAATATGATCATGTAGAGTGAATTATATTGGTATTGAAAGTTTCGTCTCGCAGCGGGAGAAGGCTAGGATGAGGGTGCTTTAGTTTCAAAATTTTAAAAGACTTAAGCTTCATTTATGATCAGTGACTTGATGGAAATCACTTTTATGAATAATTAGATGGTTTGACTATAGCTTGCCAATAGTTTAAAAATCATGTGATATTGTGAATGATTCATCTATTTAAAATCGAATTAAAGCTGACATTTCAACATCAAATCGGTATTGCTAAATCTGTTCTAAGTGCTAAATTAAAATAGTCATATAAATTATTTCTCTAACTACATCATTTTTATTATAAGACGATTAATTCGTATAAGGTTCGGTTCAGTATGCATATCATCATCATGGGGGCAGGTGTTATTGGTACAACATCCGCCTACTATCTAAAACAAGCAGGTCATGAAGTCACTGTGATTGATCGGCAACCCAATGTGGCTTTAGAAACCAGTTTTGCCAATGCTGGGCAGATTTCTCCGGGTTATGCATCACCTTGGGCTGCACCAGGCATTCCACTAAAAGCGTTTAAATGGATGTTTCAACCACATTCACCATTGGCGATTAAGCTAACAGGTGATATGCATCAGTATCAGTGGATGGTGCGCATGTTGGCTGAATGTAATATCAATCGTTACCAAATCAATAAAGAGCGAATGGTGCGAATTTCAGAATATAGCCGTGACTGTTTGGACGAGTTACGTGCAGAGACCAAGATTCATTTTGATGAGCGTCAACTAGGCACATTACAACTGTTTCGTAAACAACATCAATTGGATGTGGCAGGCAAAGATACCGAAGTTTTAAAACATGAAGGTGTACCATTTGAGTTATTGGATAAAGCTGGGGTTATCAAGGCTGAACCTGCTTTAGCCCATGCAACAGTTGATTTTGTTGGTGGTTTGCGTTTACCCAATGATCAGACAGGCGATTGCCAAAAATTTACAACGGAGTTGGCAGAACTTGCTGCCAAGCAAGGAGTCAATTTTTTATTTAATACGGTAATCGAATCAATCGAAAAAGATGCTGAACGGATTACCGCGATTCACTTGAAAGATGGTAGCAAAATCAAGGGAGATGCTTATGTCATGGCATTGGGCAGTTATAGTCATGAAATGCTCAAACAATTGGAGATAGATGCACCTGTATACCCATTAAAAGGCTATTCGATCACCACCAAAATTGTTGATCCTGCACTATCACCTGTTTCTACAATCTTAGATGAGTCTTATAAAATTGCCTTAACCCGTTTTGATGATCGAATTCGTGTAGGGGGTATGGCTGAAATTAATGGTTTTGATCGCTCTTTAAAATCTAGCCGTGAAGACACTTTGCTTATGGTTTTACAACAATTATTTCCAAATGCAAGTGACATATCAGATGCACATTTCTGGACGGGTTTAAGACCAGCCACGCCAGATGGCACCCCGATTGTTGGTAAAACAAGGTATCAAAATCTATATACCAATACAGGGCATGGCACCTTAGGTTGGACTATGTCATGTGGTTCAGCAAAATTATTATCCGATATTATTTCTGGAACCACACCACAAATTGAATATGATGATTTGAATGTGTTCCGATATGACTCAGTGAATCACTAAGACGATTGTTAAGGCGATATGAATCAAAATCACCAAGTCGCAGAACAGGAAATTTCATTTTCCAATGTACATTTTTGGCATTGGTTTATGCTTTTATTTCGTGGTTTTGATGAGGAAAAGGAGTTGAATTTAGATGAGGCGATTCAGGAAGCGCTTGGTTTAGATCCGTATAGCAAGGAATTGGCAGCGTGGTATCAATCATTTCTACCCAGTGAAAATAATAGCATTCGAAATTACCAATTTTCCATTAGTGCGGATATTCGGGTAGATATCCAGTTTACCCAAGAGCAGATTAATTATTATCTTAATGATCTATATATAGGCAATCTGGGTGGGCACTTTGAAGCATGGTTTTTTACCCTAAAAGAGCTTTTGAGTTTTCAATTGAATGATCAGCATTTCTTATTATTGTTAACGATGCTGGGTGTTGAACCTCAACAGACTTTAGAGGCTAAAATTCAAATATCAAAAAGATTAAATAACATTCCGTCATTTCAAGGGCAACAAGATTACATCGCAAATTGTATTGTGAATGGTTTAAAGATGAATCAAGAATTTTATCAGGATGAACAAATCGGGATATTAAATCGACAAAATCATAGTATGCGTAATGTTGAGTTATATCTTGATGATTTGGAACATATAAAAACCATTAATCTTATTTTAAAGCATGATTAAATAGGAAATTAATAATAAAAGCGTTGTTTACGGCGATTAGAAATGGAGAAATGAAAAACATTCGCTGTAACGTTGCAAGATGTTCGACAACTTTTCAAGAATTGACAAAGCATGATGCTAAATTCAATCAAGCTACAACAGAGCCAGACTCTCTGAACAAGTTAATCGCTAAGCTATTTATTTCTTAAGCGATTTGAAGATCTTAATTTTTAATTTAAAAATTAGAGAATAATTGAACATATTTTACTTGTATTCGAACAAATTCATGGCATATTAATTGCTAATACAAGGAAAGATGATTGCAGGAGAGAAGTCTCTTGTGGACTCGCCGAAGGAGCAACGACCCCGGAAACTCTCAGGCAAAAGGACTGTAATCATTGTAAAACCTCTGGAGAGAAGTCATTCTATTGAAAACAAAAAAGAAATGACTCACCGAAGGGGATGGTAAAGCCTAAATAGTTTAGGTTTTTATCGAAGCTCTCAGGTACACATGACAGATGGGGCATACATTGACAATGTAATAAAAAAATATTGCATTTCAACGGAGTGTGCGTATGTGTCATGTCGTCATTATTGGTTCTGGTATTACAGGTGTTACCTCTGCCTATGAACTTGCTCAATTAGGTTATCAAGTTACTGTTATTGATAAACATTTATTTCCCGCCATGGAAACATCTTTTGCCAATGGTGGTCAGCTGTCTGCATGTAATGCTGAAGTGTGGAATCAAAAATCCACTGTGTTAAAAGGCATTAAATGGATGGCGAAGAAAGATGCACCATTATTGCTCAATCCATCTTTTGATTTGCACAAATATGCATGGCTGGTTGAATTCCTTGGCAATATCAAACACTATGAAGCAAATACTCAAAATACAGTGAAAATGGCACTTTTAGCGCGTCAAAGGCTATTTAATATTGCTGAACAAGAAGGCATTGATTTTGATTTAGAAAAACGTGGCATCTTACATTTCTACCATTCTGAATATGATTATAAAGTCGCAACCAACGTCAATGCGCTGTTATGTAAAGGTGGCCTAGAACGCCATGCCGTAACCAATGAAGAAATTAAATCCATCGAACCGAGTTTGACGGGTGAATACTATGGTGGTTTTTATTGCCCAGGTGATGCAACTGGTGATATCCATAAATTTACCACTGGACTTGCCAAAGCCACTAAAAAATATGGGGTAAAATATTTATTTGGTATGGAAGTCGTTAATGTAGAACACACTGCCAATGGGGTGAATATTCAATATCATTCGAGTGTTGAAAACATGGAAGGTGGTTCAGTAGCAATCGAACAACTCAGTGCTGATGCCGTGGTGATTTGTGGTGGTGTTGGCAGTTACCAATTGGCCAATCAATTGGGTGATCGTGTGAATGTTTATCCTGTAAAAGGCTATTCCATCACCGTACAATTGGATGATGAAAAAAGTATCAATGGCGCACCTTGGGTCAGCTTGCTCGATGAAAGTGCGAAAATCGTCACGTCACGATTAGGTGCCAATCGTTTACGTATTGCTGGAACTGCTGAATTTAATGGCTATAATCGAGATATCCGCTCAGATCGTATCCAACCTTTAACAGATTGGGTCAATAAGAATTTCGATATTTCAACCGAGCATTGTATCCCGTGGGCGGGTTTACGTCCGATGATGCCGAATATGATGCCTGTGGTAAAACGTGGAAAACGTGAACGGGTATTTTACAATACAGGGCATGGGCATTTAGGCTGGACATTGTCTGCTGCAACAGCTGTGATGATTAGTCAGGAAATTGCAAGCTCGCATCCGATTTAATCGTATAGGCAATACTTTGGTATTTGCACTCTGGTGAATGTCCATATCCACCAGAGTGCTGGTAAAAATAATTAGGTGTGTTATGAATATAGAATCAACAACTCAAAAGCACTGGCATGAAACGAGCTATGTAAAGTTAGTTGAATCGATTCAATATATTGCACAAAATTATCACGATGTGTACGCCTTGGCCTTGTACTATTATTGTGATGATGATGAACCTTGTTTTCCCAAAGTTGAGCTGAACTTTAATACCATTGAACAGTTTGAGTCGCAAATTTCTGAAGCTTCGAGTCAAGCTGAAGCGAAATGGAATTATGCCTATTGGTTACAACAACCGTCTTGGGATATTGGTGGAGAGAATGATCAGCTTTTGACACAATGGTTTGAGCAAACGCCATTTTATTATTCTCAAAAACAGATGGAATATGCTGAACAAGAAGATGATGCGCTATTTAATGAACTTTTAGAAAAAGGCGAGCAGTTTGCTCAATTGTTTATTACACAAATAATCAAAATGGTTCAGCAATTATTTTCTGAAAATATTCTTCGCGATACATTTGGGAAAAATCTTCCAGTCATTCTTCATGAACTTGAATATTATGAAGAACCCATTTCGTGGACCAAAAGAGCCAATCCAAGTGCGTTAATCAATGAATTTATTGATGCCTGTGAAAGTGATTTCTCTTAACAAAATATACTTATGATTCAATGCTGAGGGACGTGATGTGCCCCACAGCACTTATTAAGTAGAAGCAAGTACTTTAAAAAGTTATAGACGAGTAAAGACTTCTTCTTGGGTCAAACGAGACTTGGGCAATTTTGCATTAAAGTCAGTATCACTACGATAACCGAGTGTCATAATCACAGACGGGACCAAATTCTTTTCAATTAAGCCTAATTCTTCAGTCAGAATATCTTCGTCAAAACCACCGATTGGTGTTGCATCGATACCTTCAATACCTGCAGCTAACAGCATTTGACCCAGTGCGATAAAGGTTTGATTTTCCGCCCAGCGCTGAATATCACCTTTTTCATTGCGATAATAAGAGACATAGCCTGTACGACTGTCTTTTTGACCTTGCTTGGCCTTGTCATCTTTAAAGCGGCCACTGAGATCATCCTGCTGAAGTAAATTACTCAGGTGCTGTTCTGTAATATCTGCTTTGGTACAGAATAAAATTGTATGTGATGAATCTAAAACCTTTGGTGCGTTGTAGCTATATTTTCCGACTAAGGCTTTAGCAATACGTTGTTTAGCTGCATCATTGTCAGCAATAAAAAAATGCCAAGGCTGGATATTGATTGACGATGGGGTTAAACGCAGGATTTCAAGTAAACGTGCAAATTGTGCTTGAGGAATCTTTTTAGAAGAATCATAAGCTTTTGTGGTGTAACGTGTTTTTGAAACGGTTAATAAGTCCATCTTTAAACCTAATAGAAATATTTGAAAATCAAATTTATTATATTCTTATTATGTGAGTTTATAACAAATAGAATTGTCATGAATTATAAAATTTTGTGCAATAAATATGCAAAATTGAGAAAGTTAAAAAAATTGAAATGCCAGTTTGAAATAAATATTAAATCGATATAAAGTGATTGTATAACAAGATGATAATTAAAAATTGGAGAGGGAAACATGACGGCATATTATATTCATTTACCGCAAGATTTTCATGATTACGAATGGGAATATGAAAAGAAAGGTTGGTTAATAGTGATGATCGATATTTCAGGAAAAAGTTATTTTTTTACTTTTTATGATGCTGTTCGTCTAGAGCAAACGATTAAAGATGATTTAAGTGAATATAATTATTTTTTTGAAGAAAATTTAGTTGTGATTGACAAGGTAAATTTAAAAAATATTCAAAATTTTATTGAAAATATTATTAATACTGAGAAAATAAAGTGTTTTATTGAAAAATAATATGCAAGCTTATATAGATTTTAACGGATTCGCCATTTTATAAATTGCCATTTTCCTATCTCATCCACTTCTAAAATCATTGCTTCAGATGTTTTTTCGCGCCAATCCCCTAAAACAATTCTAGTTTTACCATTTACATCATGAATTTCAGGGCGATGGGTGTGACCATGAACCAACAGATCGACATTATTAACTGCTTTTTCAACAGCTTGCTGGTTAACATCCATAATTTCATAGGATTTATTTTGTTGAGATTCACGGCTTTTTTTACGAAAACCATTGGCAAGTTTTTGTCTAAAACCAAGCGGGGTGCTTTTTAAAAGTCCCAATACAATTGGATTGCGAATAATTTTTTTAAATCGTTGATAAGAGATATCATCAGTACATAAAGCATCGCCATGTTCAAGACGGAATTTTTTTTCACCAATGCTAAATGTATAAAATTCAGGTAGTAATTTTCCATTAAACTGATTTAAAAACGTTTTACCTAAGGCAAAATCACGATTACCCACTTGAAAATAAATTTGATTACCAGCTTGCAAGGAAAATTGTTTTAGATGCTCAATAATTTCATCTAACCAAGGCGCAGTATAATCATCCCCAATCCAAGCATTAAACCAGTCACCGAGAATAAACAGTTGCGTATTTTGATATTTATAGTGTTCTAATAAATCAAAAAACCCTCGAACCAGTCGAGGGTGTTCTGGTGACAAATGTAAATCAGCGATAAACAGATAGGTCACTTATTTTTCCTATTTAATAACTCCTCCCAAGCTTGCTTTGTAAAGGGAACAGTATTCCTTTATTTAAAAGTCAGCTTCGGGAGGATTTATAAATTATTCAGAGATAATTTTTGCAGATTCAATCACAATGTTTTCTAAAGGAACATCAGCATGATAACCACGGTTACCCGTGCGAACACCTTTGATTGCTTCAACGATGTCTAAGCCTTCAGTCACTTTACCAAATACTGCATAACCCCAACCTTGAGCAGTTTTACCTGTATGGTTAAGGAAAGAGTTGTTTTTTACGTTGATAAAGAATTGTGCAGAAGCAGAGTGAGGCGCTTGAGTACGTGCCATTGCAATCGTACCTTCGTCATTGCTTAAACCATTGTCCGCTTCATTTTCAATTGAATCACGTGTGGTTTTTTCTTTGAAGTTTTCATCCATGCCACCGCCTTGGATCATGAAACCGTCAATAACACGATGGAAGATTACGCCATCATAAAAACCATCACGAACATATTCTAAAAAGTTAGCAACAGTTTTTGGTGCTTTTTCAGAGTTAAGTTCAAGAACAATGCGTCCTTTGTTGGTGTTTAATTCGACTTGAGGAAAACTCATTCTATAATCTCCTAATCATGACTAAAAATGTCATGGGTTTTTGGTTGAGAGAAGCATAAGCAAACTGTAAACTACATAGCAAGTAAAAATGTGAAATTCTTTTGTTAAAAAAGGATAAAATCACATTTTCTATATTCAATTTTAACTTTTAGAAGTGATTTATCAACTATGAAGCCAAATGATGTTGTTTCAGAACTGCCGAAAACCCCGACAAATAGTCCAAGCCCTGTCGATAATGCGCAGCAAGAACAACAAGCGGGCTTAGATTTTGTACGCCAAGTCATTACAGAAGATTTGGCAGCGGGCCGTACACAAAAAGTTGTTACACGTTTTCCACCTGAGCCAAATGGTTATCTACATATTGGTCATGTAAAGGCTATCTGCTTAAATTTTGGCATCGCTCAAGAATACGATGGTTTGTGTAACTTGCGTTTTGATGACACCAACCCAGATGCGGAAGAACAAGAATATGTTGATGGTATTGCCAATGACGTAAAATGGTTAGGTTTTGAGTGGAATGGCGAACCTCGCTATGCATCAAGCTATTTTGACCAATTACATACTTGGGCTGTTCAGTTGATCAAACAAGGCGATGCTTATGTAGATCTACAAAGCCCAGAAGAAATTAGAATTAACCGTGGTAATTTTGTCGAGCCAGGTAAAAACTCACCTTATCGTGATGCATCTATTGAAGAAAATCTTGCTCGTTTTGAAAAAATGAACAATGGTGAATTGGCTGAGGGTAAAGCAGTATTACGTGCCAAAATTGATATGACATCACCAAATGTACATATGCGTGATCCAATTCTATATCGTGTACTTCATTCAGAACATCACCAAACAGGTGATAAATGGAAAATGTACCCAATGTATGACTATGCTCATCCATTGTCAGATGCGATTGAAGGGATTACCCATTCATTATGTACTTTAGAGTTTCAAGACCATCGTCCATTTTATGATTGGGTGGTTGGGAAAGTGCATTCACAATCAGTTCCACGTCAGTATGAATCTAGCCGTTTAAATATAGATTATACGATTACCTCTAAACGTAAATTACGTAAATTGGTAGAAGGTAACTATGTTCATGGTTGGGATGACCCGCGTATGCCAACTGTGGTGGGCATGCGTCGTCGTGGTTTTACCCCTGAAGGGTTACGTGAGTTCTGTAAGCGTGTAGGCGTGTCTAAAACAGACGGTATCGTTGATGTGGCTATGCTTGAGTTCTGTATTCGTCAATCTCTTGAAAACACAGCAGCACGTGGTATGGCTGTTTTAAATCCGCTGAAAGTAACTTTGACTAACTTGCCAGCAGATTTAGATTTAAGCCATGCACGTCATCCAAATGTAGATATGGGCGATCGTATTATTCCTTTAACCTCTGAAATCTATATTGATCGTAAAGACTTTGAAGAAGTTCCGCCAAAAGGTTTTAAACGTTTAATTCCTGAGGGTGAAGTACGTTTACGTCATGCTTATGTGATCAAGTGTGATGAAGTGATTAAAGATGCCAATGGCGAAGTGATCGAGTTGAAATGTTCAATTGATCCTGAAACTTTAGGTAAAAACCCAGAAGGTCGTAAAGTGAAAGGCGTTGTACATTGGGTTTCTGCGTCGAAAGGGATTCCTGCTGAGGTTCGTGTTTACGATCGTTTATTCACCGAAGCTGCACCAGATGCAGATGATGATTTCTTGGCAAATTTAAATCCAGAGTCTTTAACGGTACTTCAAGCGGTGATCGAGCCTGCTTTGTCTCAAGCGCAACCAGAAGATCGTTTCCAGTTTGAGCGTGAGGGTTATTTTGTTGCGGATCAATATGATCATACAGCAGATAAACCTGTGTTTAACCGTGTCTTAGATTTGAAAGATAGCTTTAAACCGGGTAAATAATTTTATTCAACCCTGAATAAAATCATGATTTAAGACCTAGCTTCGGCTAGGTTTTTTTATGCTGTTTAAAATTGATTGAGGAATACTATAGAAAAGCGATATAGTAAATGCACAAATAATAATCAGGACAAATATATGTCTTCCCAATTTGATTTTGTTACGGTCTATATTAAACCTAATGTTCATTATAAAGGGCGATCAATCAGTTATCTTATCGAATGCAAAGATGGTTCGAAGAAAACATTGGGGGTAATTTTACCCACAGAGAAACCTTTAACTTTTGAAACGCATGTGACTGAGCGCATTGAGATTGTCTCTGGAAAATGCTTGGTTCGGATAGCAGATCAAGAAGAAATGGAAGTCTACAGTTCTGGAGAGTCTTTTACTGTTCCTGCAAATAGCCGTTTTAGTCTGCAATCCAGCGAAGTTGTAGATTATGTTTGTCATTTGGAATAACGGATAATGTTAGCTAAATCATCGTTAGAATTGTTTAAAGTAATCCTGTAAATACTCAATAAAAACTTTTACTTTATCAGAAATTAATTTTTTATCTGGAATAACAGCATAAATAGCAGTGGGTTCTACCATAAAATCAGGAAGCACATGAACCAGTTTTCCTGAATCTAAATCGTTTTTGACATGCCAAAGCGAGTGATTGGATATGCCGAGCCCTGCCAAAGATGCCTGACGAATCCCTTCGCCTGAGTTGGTAATAAAATAGCCATTTACCTGAATATCTAATCTTCTATTTGGGTTAGCATGATCCACAAAGTTCCATGTATTGCTGATGCCTTGTTGATGACGTTGCACGATACAACGATGTTGCTGTAAATCCTCTAAACGTTTGGGGATACCAAATTTAGCGAGATACTCAGGTGCAGCACAAAGTAAGCGCTTATTGATAGATAATGGTTTTGCGATGAAAGAAGAATCTTGTAGTTTGCCAATGCGAATCGCGAGATCCATGCCTTGACTAATAAGATCTACATTTTGGTCATTTAAATCTAAATTGATTAATAATTCAGGGTGTTGTTTTAAAAACTCAGCAATAACCTGAACCAGTATCTGTGTTCCAAAGGTTGCGGAAGCCGTGATATTGATGCTTCCTGAAAGTTTTTGATCTTGAAGCTTTAAATTTTCGGTTAATGTCTGGAAACTATCGAGTAGTGGACGTCCTTGCCCAATCAATATTTTGGCTTCTTCGGTCAGACTTAGTTTCCTTGTCGTGCGATAAAAAAGTTTAAGACTGAGCTGATTTTCAAGCCTTTGCACTCGTTGACTTGCCACTGAAACTGCAATATTGGCTTCTTTTGCCGCTTGGCTGATTGAACCTAAATCTGCAACACGTAAGAAGAATTGAAAGTCTTGTGTATTCATTTTCCATAAAATCGAAAAAGTATTTTCTTATTATCCTGATTTTTAAAATAATACCAAGTTGTTATTTTGTGATGAGACACATTTTTTAATCAAGGTGAATGATCATGAAATATAATTTTTTAGGCAATTCTGGTTTAAAAGTATCTGAGTTGGGATTTGGTGCAGGAACCTTTGGTGGGAAAGGTCCTCTATTTTCTGCATGGGGACAAGCAGGGCAGAAAGAAGCCAATCAAATGATTACTACATGTATAGATGCAGGAATTAATTTCTTTGATACGGCCGATGTGTATTCAGACGGTGAATCTGAAAAAATGCTTGGAATTGCATTAGCGCCTTATCGGCATAATGCGATTATTTCAACTAAAGTTGCGCTTCGTAGCAATGAACAAGTGAATCAGGTCGGATTGAGTCGTCATTATTTAATTCATGCCGTAGAGCAATCGTTAAAACGATTAAATACAGACTATATCGATGTTTTACAGTTACATCAGTTTGATAGCTTTACTTCGTTAGATCAGCTTATGAAAACTTTAGATGAATTGGTCCGAAGCGGAAAAGTTCGTTATATCGGGGCATCTAATTTTTCAGGCTGGCAATTGATGAAAGCGCAGTCGATTGCAGATCGTTATGGTTATGAAAAAATGGTGGCACATCAGGTGTATTATTCATTGATAGGTCGGGATTATGAATGGGAGTTGATGCCTTTAAATCATGATCAGCATATTGGTGCTGTTGTGTGGAGTCCTTTGGGATGGGGGCGTTTGACCGGTAAGTTTGATCGTGAGCATCCTTTGCCTGAAAAAAGTCGCTTACATGAAACAGCACAATTTGCGCCACCTGTAAACGAAGAATATCTTTATCAAGTGATCGATGCTTTAAAACAGATTGCATTAGATACGGGATATTCAGTCCCACAAATTGCTTTAAAATGGTTGCTCACACGTTCTACAGTGTCTACGGTACTGATTGGTGCTCGAAATCAACAACAATTGCAAGATAATCTCATTGCAACAGATCTAGTGCTTACGGATTCACAATTACAGCGTTTAAATCAAGTCAGTGCGGTTCATCCAGCATATCCATATTACCCGTATTGGAATGGTCAATTTTCAGAGCGCTATCAGCGCATTGTTGAATCATCACTTATTCAAAACTAATTCGTTAAATTTGTTAACAAAAACATGATACTGATTACATAGCACTTATGTTATCAGTATCACTTTGTTATCCATATATAGTTCTATATAAGTTTAGAAGAGTAATAAGAATGAATCCAACCATTGAAACTCAAATGTTAATTCGTAAACCTGTCTTTGCGGTTTTTAATGCATTTATTGATCCTGAAATTACTTCAAAATTCTGGTTTAGCCGTTCTACAGGACCACTAAAAGAAGGCAAAATTGTGCAATGGAGTTGGGATAAGTATCAAGTCAGCGCAAAGGTTATGGTATTTAACATTATTGAAAATAAATTGATTCAAATTACTTGGGGTGAACCCAAAACATCGGTAGATTTTATATTTGAAGAAATTAGCCCCGAGCAAACCTATTTAAAAATTAGAAATTACGATATTTCACTACAAGGCTCTGAACTGATTCAATTTATTATAGATGCGACTGGGGGATTCACCACAGTGCTGGATGGTTTAAAAGCTTATTTGGAACACGGAATAGAACTCAAATTGGTTGAAGACAAATTTCCACCATTTTAGTGGTGATTTAAAATCAGGGCTTTGCCTAACGTCATATGATGAATCTAGCTGAGTATTTTACTTTTTAGGCTGTTGTTCTTTAAGTGATAAATAGGTTGGAAGTTTTAATTTTGACTGAGCCCTGAGTTTCATTTTTATATATAAAACCAAAGCAAAACAGGTGGTTGCAACTGTTAAAAATAAGCCATTCATATAGGTCATGATTGAACTGATATAGCCAATCGTGGTTAAACGGTTCATCATTTTTACCACTTGAGGACTACTTTCAACTCCTGTAATTGCCCAACTACACAGATGTTCACAATTATTGATAATCAAATGATAGCTGTTTTCGTTCATGCGTGTACGCATACGTCGCACCACATGACGACCAGAAAACTTAGGTTGATCATAGTAACGGACACGGATCACTTTACCATGTGAAAATTTTTCAAGTGAAGTGATTTCGATTGGGCGTTTTTTTACAAAATGTGCCAGCCCAGAATAATGTATAACACGACCTTTTCCAGCATAGATTCCATGATGGCTATAGCCAAAATGTTTGACGATTAAATGCGCACCTAAAGGGTATTTAGCTATTTGTTTTGTCTGCATATTCCACTCAGTTCAAATAAAGTGTACACATGTATTTAATTGAAAGGATAGTTTGATTATAACGATGCAAAATGAATTTGATAGCCCTTAAAGTGATAATTAAGTAAAAAAATGCATTAAAAGTGCTAATTAGCCTTCATTATTCAATAGATCACACGATAAAATATAACACTTTGAATGGGGATGTTATGAATTTGAAAACTGGGGTATATGCGCTGATAAGCATGATGGGATTGAGTGCACTTTCCTTTCAAGTCAATGCCAATACTGACTATATCAAAATAATCAAAGACAAGAAGGTGATCGCAGATGCTGTTCGTATCGACGATCTGGATCAGCTACAACTATTTTTAAAAAACCAACAAGGGCAAACCTATAAAAAGTTCGCAACTGTGCAAAAAGAGCGTAAAAAATGCCAGATCAGTTTTGCCATGAATGCAGGAATGTATCACCCTAATTTTGCACCAGTAGGCTTGTACATTGAACAAGGTAAACAACAAATAGAATTAAACCAACAAAAAAACAAATTTGGTAATTTTTTTATGCAACCCAATGGTGTGGTTGCTTGGAACAATAAGCAAGCTGTGATTAAAACCACAGAGCAATATCTTAAATCTAATTTTAAAGCTCGCTATGCTACCCAATCTGGTCCAATGTTATTGATCAATGGTGAGATCAATCCAATTTTCGTTAAAAACTCAGATTCATTAAAAGTTCGTAATGGGGTGGGAATTAAAAATAATCAACTGTATTTCGTGATAAGTCGTGGAAAAATTAATTTTTATAATTTTGCTGATATTTTTAAGTCGCAGCTTAAAACAGATCAAGCTTTATATTTAGATGGCTCAATTTCAAGTGCATTTATTCCACAAGTGAAAAGAAATGATCAGACTTATGATTTAGGCCCGATGTTTATTTATAGTGAAGCAAAAAATTGTGACGATTAAAATGGCAAAATTAAAGTTTTAGTTTTTATTTACAGGCAAAAAATGGATGCCTGCAAACAGAAGCATCCATTTTGTAGATCAAGGATAAATTACTTAACCATGCCAATGATTGAAGACTGTGCTTTACAGGCTTGAATAGCATCTTCTTTAGATAACTTTTTAATTTCTTCTTCAAAGGCTTTTTTCTGTTCTTTTAGTGAATCTTCAGGAATGCCACTTTGTTTTGCCAAGTCTTCCATATGCTTCCAAGATTCTTCACATTCCTTTGGCATACCACCACATGCGGTTAAGATAGTGCCTAAAGCGAGAATTGGAATTAAACGTAATAATTTCATATTCTGATCCTTTAATTTAAGTTGGTTTTTTACTCAGGTTTATTCATATTGATCATTAAAATTTATAGCGTATACAAATGACGGAAAAATGAATTTGTCTTTGAATAAAAAGAAAAAGACTTCATTCTCAAGTATATACACTAGAATGAAGTCTACGCTAAAAAATAATTTTAACAAGATCACGCATTGAGCATTAGAAACGGTAACCTATTTTTAAACCATAGCCTATGGCATGGTTGTCACGATAATCACCTTGTTGGGCAATTTCTGAAGCACCGGGTACCGGAATGTAATAGGTGCCATCTTGTGCCGTGGCATCCCCGATCCAAATATATTTGATGCCTCCTGCGATAAAGTAATTGTCAGTAGGATTGTATTGAACACCCAACCCTAAGCCCCAACCGCCTTTGGTAGGATTTAATACAGAAGCAGGATTTCCAGTACCAGAATCCCATGAAACATCAGCCGACGCAGCCCATTTTTGTGTGAATTGATGTCCTAAGCCAACAGTGATGCTGTATTGGTCTTTTTGATAGTCATCCAGATTAAATCCACCAGCATATAGGCCTTGGCTTAACTCAGCCGTTGCCAGTTCGGTGAGTGCACCAAACTGTGTTGGACGGATTCTAAAATCTTTCCAATTTACCCAACGCGCATTTAAATATGCCAACGTATCTTTATATACACCTGTTTGAAAATCTAAATTTACCGATTGTGGCGTGTTAATTTCTGTATCTTTATCAGTGGTGAATGCTAAAGGTTGTCCAAAAATGGTTTCTTGAGCATCTATTTTGTGCTTAATTTTAGAACGATAAATCACGGCTGCCTTTAAAGCAATTTCAGGAATCTGAAAAGCAGCACCAGCAAGCCATCCAACAGCACTATCTTGTTTAAAGTTGGCATCATAGCCATTAAACACACTCATCGAATTACCACGTAAAGACACTTTGCCTTTGACTGTCTGGTATACGCCACCGCCGTAGAGGTTAAAATGAGCATCTGGCTGAAAACCAAATAGCATCGCAATATTTTGAGTATCAACATCCGCAAGGGTACCTTTCATACTGATTTCAGTATCAGAGAAGGTATTATTGCTACGTAAAGGATATTCGATTGCAGCACCATAAGGTTGATCATAGATGAGCCCAAAGGAAACTTTTGGCGCAATTTGCAGTTTTAATGCTGCATTATAGTATTGATATGATTGTGCCATATCACCTGTACTCAGATCATTGCTGCCTGCATTGACTAAATCAGGTCGATTTCGGACTTTGCCTGATACTTTCGGGTCAACTGCGGCAATACTGGCTTCGAAATAATTCTTGTCTTCAAGAAACGCCAGTATCGATTGACCAGATTGATCCATCGCAGCTGCATGAGTATAAGCAGTGGGTAAAACGCTGAGGATACTGAGAATGAGTGATTGAGTTTTCATGCTTTTCTTTCCTTGAATGTTTTTTTTATTTCGCATATAAAATTCAGACAAAACTATAGTGAACAATGGAAGTTAAGCTATTAGTTTATTTAAGTTTTATCTGAAAGCTTTATGATTTTAGTGAATCATTTTTACTGGATTTAATAAAGGGGTGTAATGACCAATTTAAGGGGGGATTATCGGACAATTCA
Source organism: Acinetobacter sp. CE-15 (assembly GCF_051059255.1). Taxonomy (NCBI): domain Bacteria; kingdom Pseudomonadati; phylum Pseudomonadota; class Gammaproteobacteria; order Moraxellales; family Moraxellaceae; genus Acinetobacter; species Acinetobacter sp. CE-15. The sequence goes on from NZ_CP192737.1 coordinate 2,200,321, forward strand.
TATGTGCATTGTCTTAAGAAGTTGCCTTAGATCATTGAAGAATATTGAAGAATCAATCGCTGATTTAAAAAGATTATTTTCCAAAAAGAAGTAATTTAAAAAGACTGCTTTGATCGATGAGGAATTGATAGATCAGCAATGGTACAAAATAACCTCAACAAGATGATTAAGTTCATCGATGATTTATTAAATATTGAATCAAGTAATCTAGGTGGATAGCTAATTGTTGCAAAATTTATTAGTATTTAATCTAAATTACCTTGTGGTATCAACAGGGTAAACTATTCGCTGTTAGGTTATTTGGAATGGAATTTACATATCGCTATGAACTATAAAAGATCCTCTGTCATGGAAGAGAAAATGCAACAGAACCGCGAGATGATTTTATTGTCTGCACGAGAACTGGTTGCACAAGGAGGATTTAAAGATGCACAAATTCAAGCGATTGCAGATCGGGCAGGCGTTTCAAGTGGACTGGTCTATCGTTATTTTGAAAATAAAAATCAGGTATTGATTGAAGTTTTAAATGCGGCGATTCATATCGAAGTCAATATTCTCAATGATATTGCACATACCCAACTCAGCGCTGTAGAAAAACTAGATCGCGCCGTTACAACTTTTGTAAAAAGGGCAATGAATAGCCCTCGACTGTCTTATTCTTTATTATTTGAACCTATCGATCCTCAATTTGAGTTAGAACGTTTTCAAAGCAAGCAATTGATTAAAGAAAGTATTATTAAAATTTTGACCGAAGGACGTCATTCAGGTGAGTTTATTTTTGAGGATTTAAATACCACCGCATTGTGCATCGTGGGTGCAATGACTTTTGTTGTGATTGAACCTTTAAGTATCGCCAAGACCAAGCGTTTTGATAAAAGCTATAAAGAGTATTTTGTAAAACAAATCGCTGATTTTTGTTTACAGGCAGTGAAAGTCAAACATCCTCAGGAATAATAATATTAATCATCATTGCAAGGCTTAAAGAAATGGCAAAGGACTTTAATAATCCAGTTGTAGTTGAAGGATATGATGCACATATTCGTAAATTAATTCCCGGTTATGAACTGATACATTTACAAGTCCATGCTGTATTAAAGAGCTATGTATCGACTCAAGCGAAGATTTTAGTCGTGGGATGTGGTACAGGTTATGAACTGCAATATTTGGCTGAGCAATTTCCTCATTGGAATTTTACAGCAATAGATCCTGCAGCAAATATGATTGATAAAGCCAAACAACATATAGCAGATTTAGGGCTTTGTTCTCGAATTCAGTTTATACAAGGTGATACATCTGTTCTTAAACGAGTCGATGTGAGTTTTGATGTGGCTTTGGCGATCTTGGTTTCACATTTTGTTCCAGTTGATGCAAAAGCACAATTCTTAAAAGATATTGCAAATCACCTAAGCAGTACTGGTCTATGTTTAAGTTATGAGTTGATGGAAATTTCGAATACCAAACAATTACAAGCTTTAAAAAATCTGAGTTTAGCAACCGGATTAACAGAAAAACAGGCGCAACTTATGACCGATCGTATTGAACAAGATTTTGCTTTAATTTCTGTTGATGAAATGAGTGCTTTGTATTTACAAGCAGGTTTTAAGCGTGTGGAAAACTTTGCTCAAGTATTGAATTATCATGGTTTTATTGCATTTAAAACGGATTAAGAAAAACCTCTAAGTAATAACTAAAAATCATTTTTTGCTTAAAGTAAATCAATCAGCCATATTTTCTAGAATCTATGTTTTCCATAATTTATATACGCTTATAAAAAAGTTCCTTATCCAAATGGTTGAAGGAACTTCTTTATTTTGGATCATCGTCAAAGCTTAAAAGATTATTTCTCTTTGCTTTCTTTTTCAGGTTCTTTCACCACATTGACATCATATAGATGAGCAAGGGCGGAAAGTAAACGAATTTTAGGATCTGCATTTGAAATCTTAATGCTTTGATCTGCTTCAAGTGTGATTAATTTCTCCGCAACAAAATAATCGACAATTTGTGTGATTTCACTCTCAATCTCAGACTCATCCCATTTTAAAAAGAAGGCTTTTTGTATAAGTGGGTATTGTTCGATGACTTGGGTATATAAATCAGATTTTGAAATCTCAAATTGCTGCTGCTCTGTTTCAACACGCAATACTTTGGCAATCAGTGCTGGCAGGATAAACGTGTGCAGAATGTTATTACTGAAATACTTAAGTAAGCCCACCTGTATATCACTGACTTTCACCCAACGTTCATTATCATGCTCAATCAATTCAACTTGTTTAAGCTTCATGGCATATTGAATGATTTCTGTGTTGGAAAGCTCAGTGATTTGCATACGCTCATCATAACGATGCTGTTTGAGTAGATTACGGAATTGTTCTAAACGTACCAATACTTCACGCTCTGCCAAAGCATGCGTTGGTGCATTTAACAAGACTAGAGAAATCAAACTGATAGGATTAATCACTACGGCTTTATTGATATTTTCCAAAATATCAAATGCAACATCATTGACCGTGGCTTTAACAGACTCAGGCATCTCTTCATGCAAAGCAACACGTTGTGGAGCATTGTTCTTTTTTAAGATCTCTTCAAGGAAAACTGGTTCACCTAAATTGACGTGGACAACACCAAAGACTTTTTCAATTTTTTGAATAGATTTAAGTAGTCCAAATAGTGATTCAGCTTGTTTTTTCTGTCCACCCAGTTCTTTTATGTATGAACTGCCTTCGATCAGTTTTTCATATCCAAAGTAAGTTGGAATAAAGGCAATCGGTTTGCTATTTCCACGCAAATAACTTTGGATGGTCATTGCGAGCATCCCTTTTTTAGGTGGCAATAAAAGTCCAGTACGAGAACGACCGCCTTCAATAAAATATTCCATCGGTGTATTTCGATTGAGCATACTGTAGATATATTCTTTAAAGACAGCGGTATAAAGCGCATTACCATTAAAGCTACGTCGAATAAAGTATGCACCTGCACCACGCATCAGCTGCCCAACCACAGGCATATTTAAATTAATACCTGCTGCAATATGCGGAACCATCAAGCCACGGTTATAAATCACATAAGACAATAACAAATAGTCAATGTGGCTGCGATGACAAGGGGTATAGACAATTTCATAATCTTTGGCAAGTTCACGAACCGTATCGAAATTATGTACTTCGATACCGTCATAGAGCTGGGTCCATAATTTCGTTAAAGCAATTTCAGCAAAGCGTAAGGTCGAATAAGAAAAATCAGAGACGATTTCATCGAGGTATTTATGCGCGAGTGCTTCGGCCTCATTGATGCTGATTTTTTTATGAATGCTTTCATTGAGAATGGCTTCTTTAACCGCATCACTCACCATGAGTTTGTTAATCACATTGCGACGATCTGAAATATCAGGACCAAGAATTGCTTCTTTATAGCCATTAAATTGTTTATTGAGCTCAGTCACCACATAATGCGCTGGTGAAAAATTGGGTGTGAGTTCAATGGCTGAGTCAATTAACTGGCGTAAAGAAACTGCTTGATGGAATTCAATATAATTATTACGGCCATACAGGGTAATATTCAGTGCTTGTTTAATGCCCGTTGGTTTAGCCCAAGCATCGGTCATCAATGCTTTATACCAGCTATCTTCATTCTCTGGTGCACGTCCCCATAAAATCGTTGTTGGCACTAAAAGCACATCTTGCTCAGGATGTTTCAGTAAATATTCGACTAAGCGAATAATTTTATCTGGGTAGTATGCAGAAGCATTGCTTTTGGTTGGTTCTAAAGTGATAAAACGATCATCTTCCTGATAATCTGCCCTTAGATTAAGTGGCGCAAAAGCAGGGCTGAGTTTTCTTTTTTCTGTTTCATTGTCGATCAAGACTTTATTTGAAGTTGAGTCATCTTGAATGACATAGCAAATCGGAAAATTAGCTGTGTTTGGATCATTAACTGTATTTTCAAGAGTTTTTGTATCGCCTAAAACTTGTGGGCTGACGATTTTATCTAAGATTTTTTTTGTAAATTGACGATAAAATTTTTGATAAGCATTGCTTGCCATAATATTCTCTAAATATGAGTCATATCGTTATTATGCTTGAAATAATATACAAATATATAGTTTGATTTGACGACAAATCGGTCAAACACTTTGCCTAAAAACTAAACTTATGATTTTTATCAATAAACTATTTCGATATTGGTATAATTAAATTCAGTTACTCAATATCAAAGTTTCATAGAAAAGCATTATGATAGATTGATATAAATTCATTTAAATTCAAGGAAAGGTCATGTCTACAGATCCAAATTTTCCAGCAACTGAAAACTTAGGTATTGCTGTTTATTCTAATAATGCTGAGGCAATTGGAAATACACCACTTATTCGTATCAATCGTCTTATTACAGGTGGCGCAACGGTCTTAGCAAAAATTGAAAGTCGTAATCCTGCGTTTTCTGTTAAAGATCGAATTGGCGCTGCACTTATTGCAGATGCAGAAGCGAAAGGGCTTTTGAAAAAAGGTATGCATATTGTAGAACCAACCAGCGGAAATACTGGTATTGCATTGGCATTTGTAGCAGCGGCAAAAGGTTATGCGATCACTTTAACCATGCCAGCAAGTATGAGTATAGAGCGCCGTAAAGTATTAAAAGCGTTGGGTGCAAATTTAATTTTAACTGAACCCGCAAAAGGTATGAAAGGCGCAGTTGATGAGGCAGTACGTTTAGCAACTGAACAACCTGAAACATATTATTTACCGCAACAATTTGAAAATCCAGCCAATCCTAAAATACACGAAACAACAACTGGCCCTGAAATTTGGGCTGCAACAGGCGGTAAAGTCGATATCCTTGTGGCAGGTGTCGGAACTGGCGGTACTATTTCAGGAATTTCTAGTTATTTTGAAAAGGTCAAGCAGCAAGCGATTTACTCCGTTGCTGTAGAACCCGCAGATTCACCAATTATTGGACAAACCAAACGTGGTGAAACTTTAACGCCTGGGCCACATAAGATCCAAGGGATTGGTGCAAACTTTATTCCGAAAAACTTGGATTTAGACTTAGTTGATGAAGTTATTGCTATCGACAACCAAGAAGCGATTGATTTTGCCCGTCAAAGTGCTACTCAAGAAGGAATTTTTGTCGGTATTTCTAGTGGTGCGGCTTTAGCTGCTGCTGCACAATTAGCTGCTCGTCCTGAAAATGCAGGCAAAACCATTGTGGTGATACTTCCAGATGCAGGTGAACGTTATTTGTCTTCCGTTTTGTTTGAAGATATTTCAGCAGATTAAGTTTGAATTAAATCATCTATATCTATGTTGTGTATTGTTGTTATAGACTAAAAAATAAACCCGCTCAAGTATCAGCAAGAGTGGGTTTATTTTATTGATATTCAGTTTCTATTCTTAAAATTTATAATGAAGACTTTAACTGTTTTTCATGTTGTTTGACTTGTTTCGCGTATCGTTTACCTTGACGTTTCATTTTACGATTTGTTTGGTAATTTGTGGGTCCAACATTGTAGTAGGCTAAGGCCTTTTTCCAGCTTCCTGCACTTTGATTATATTTTGCCAAGATCATGGTGCCACAGCGTACATTGGTATATTCATCAAACAAATCACCAGGGCAAGCTTGTTGCCAATAACGCGGCATGATTTGGGTAAGCCCAACAGCACCAGATGGAGAGGTGACATAACTCCGATAACTCGATTCTTGACGGATGGTTGCTGCGATCAGTAAAGGATCTACATCATATTGATCTGCGCTTTGTACAATCATTGGGGATACACGATTGGCAACATCGGGAGAGACAGAATAGGCTTTTTGGATTCCAGTCGAAAGTTTAGCAGCACGTTTTTGCACAGAGCCGCCACCCAAAGACGAACATGCTGTGATCGCAAGTGTTAAGCCCACTGTAGAAATTATTTTTAACTGATACTGAAAATCCAAAATAAAACCAATGCTATGTATCCAAGATTGCCCTGATGTTAAGTAGCTGATTTAAACCTGTCAATCTATGAAAATTGGTAGATTTATTCGTGATTTGTATCTTAAGCTGTTGGTTGCTTGCTATTTAGGCGTTATTTCGTCATTTTTGCTTGTTTTTTCTGTAACATTATTGCCAACATTAAATGCAATGGATTCTGAGCAGTATATTGGACTTCAAATTGTTGATTTCCATTGTGCTGGTACAGAGCATAAATTACTGGAATATTTAATTTATTTCCTTCAATCACATTTGAGTCTTTATCTAAAAGTTCTTTGGTCATATCTGCAAGTACATTGGTGCTAATCTCTTGTTGAATTACACCTTGGCAAATATATTGTGCACCTTCAAAACGATCAGTAATCAAATCGATTAGATTTTGTGAATCCTGATTGTCTTTATCAGCCTGTAATTTTTCCAGATTTAATCGCTTTATTTTAGTTAAAGTGATTCCTTCTATAGAAGGTATGGTTTTTGTTGTTTTGTTTGCATTTGGATTAAATTGTTGAGTAAGTTGATTTAATTTTGATCCAAAACTGATATTTACCTGACTTGAGTAGAGTTTTTTTACACGATCAGTCACTTGTTGATTATTACATTCAGACTGATTAAATAAACTGCACCCTTGCAGACCCAAACCTACACAGAGCATTGTAAATATTATTTTGTAATTCATCTATATCTCTCACAATCATGTTTATTCACTAACTCCACCAATATCTTAAAATATGAAAGAAGATAGGTGCAGAAAAGCAGATCGAATCAATCCGATCTAACATCCCACCATGACCATGAATCAACTGCCCCCAATCTTTGACACCACGGTCACGTTTGATGGCAGACATCACCAAACCACCGAAAAAGCCAAAGATACAAACAACCAGCCCTATCAATGCAGCTTGTAGATAGCTAAATGGAGTGAGCCATGCCATAGCGACACCTAAAGCTGTGGCTAAAACAATACCACCCACTAAGCCTTCAACTGTTTTTGATGGTGACAAGACAGGTGCAACCTTGTGCTTTCCAAAAAGCTTACCACAGACATATTGCAAAACATCGGATGCTTGAACGACCATAATCAGCCAGATTGCTAACCAAATCGGTTCACCTTTAAAACCATTTAGTTTTAAATTGAGTAATGCAGGAACATGGGAAATACAGAAAACACAGACCATGAGTCCCCATTGAATTTTAGAACTACGTTCAAGGAAGTGTTTGGTATCTTCTTGTTTTAAACTGGCAATCGGAATCAGTAAAAATACATAAAGTGGAATAAAAATTGAATATAAGCCGTACCAGTCGATATAGATCAAATAATATTGATAGGGAATAACAAAATAAAAGGCGATAAGTAAAGGGAAATAATCACCACGCCGTGTCGGCAATAGACTGGTAAATTCTCGTAGAGCAAACAGGGAAATAATCCCAAATAAGATAATAAATGCAGTTTGACCCAATAGGATGGCTGCGCCAATGACGATCAACATCACCCACCAAGCATTGATTCGTGCGTTTAAATTATCAATCACTGATGAGGGTTTTTGCCCAGCTTTTTGCTTGAGAATAAAGCCCACACTAGATGCAAAAACTAAAATTCCCGCAAAAATACCAAATAAAAGATAGGTTTTATTCAGATTATCTAAAATCATTGATTCTCAACCTCTTTTAATTGTAATAGCTGCTTCTGTGCATAATCTATAAATGTGGCTTTATCCATTTCTAAATGTTGTTCTAAAGGAAAGCCAAAGCATACGGTAGACAGTAAAGGCAAAGGAACAAAAGAACCTTTTGGCATGACACGTCTTAGATTTGAAATCCAAACAGGGACAATCTCAATCTCAGGAAATTGTTTATGTAAGTTATAGAGGCCACTTTTAAAAGGTAATAGCTCGAGATCATCATCGAGATTTCGAGTACCTTCAGGAAAGAAAATAATGGAATAACCCTGAGCAAGAGCGTCTTTCACAGGTTGTAAAGGGTCTGCATTATCTTTGCGATTACGTTGAATCGTGACACCATTAAAGGTGTCTTTAATTAAAAATTGTCTAAAACCATCTTTCAGCCAATAATCTGAAGCAGCAACAGGTTTAGTTTTACGACGCATCAGTTTGGGAAGTGAAGACCACAATAAGATAAAGTCGATATGACTATTGTGATTGGCATAGTAAATACGTTGTTTCATCTCAGGCTGACAACCAACCCATAAGCTACGAGCACCAGTTAAGAGTCTTGCGCCACGGCGTGTCAAAAATGCGATAAAGCGAGCAATAGAGTGTGATGCTAAATTTCCATTAGATGAATCTAAGTGTTGAGTCTTCTGCTCTAAAGACGGTTTATTGTATGACTTTTTATCTTGTTCGGAACGTTGTTCAGGTAGTTGATTCATTCTCTAAGCCGATTGATATTGAAGCATTTTATTGTGGGGCAAGCTGTATAATAAGATGATTAAAGTATAAAATTCTACTTTTTAAGTGATTAAAATAAAAATATAACCAAACTTGGTTTTGAATAAAAAGTAAAAAGCTTGGTCTCCTTTTACAAATTTATAATTTCTATTTTTTGAATCATAGAAGAATTTTATTGCATTTCAAGATCTTCACTGCTGAGAAGCTGAGAATTTTCTTGATTTAAGATGATTAAAACCATCATACGATAACAATTGAATATATCAGCTAAAACTGTATCAGTTGAGGTTAAAATCGCTTTAAATAATTCTAGAAATCAAAATCATTAAAACCAGATATTGTATCAATAATAAAGCAATTTGAAGTTTTAAAAGTTTAAAACATCCTGCAAAACGCTGTGACCAATCACGACCTGCTTTGGATGCGGGCATCAATTTCATACTCATTAGGGTTTGATCAAATTGCAGGGTTAAGTTTTCAATAGATTCAGTTTGGGATTCTCGTGCAATCATTTTAATGAGTTGAGCATCAAACTTAACTCTAAATGAGAGGTAGTGATGAAGCCCAGATAATAACAATGTAATGACAATGAACGTCCAAAACTCAAATGATTGCCAGCCTTTGAACAGGATGGCAAAAATAGATAAGGCAAAAGCCAAATAACCTGAAAGTAATATAGCTGTGGTTGCAGACAACAGTTGCGCAACCACATAAAAATTCATTTTCATGGCGCTAAACCTTTCAGTTTTAGATGGTAAATTTCTAATTCTTCCAATTGGGCTTGTTTTAATACCACCCAAGGGCGAGCTTTACGAATAATGTTTACCATTTCATCAATATTGGCATCTTGGTTTTGTTGAATCAGCCAAGCGGTGAGTACAGCGCTACTTCTTGAATAACCTAAGGCACAAAAAATCAGAATATTTTGGGTAGAGCTTGCTTCAAGCTTTGACATCAAATCATTTAATCGTGCTACGGCTAACTCAAGCTGATTGGCTTGTAATGGAATCAGATCTAGACTGAGATATTGCTGATATGCCGTTGCTTGGTTTAAGGGTAACTCAGCAACACAATCAAATATTGCATTGTATTGGTGGTGATCTTGTTGTGTTGGAATTCTTCCAATATAGATTTTTTTAAGTTCATGTTGAATGATGAAAGAATCTTCGGGATGTTTTTTGGTCCAAACACGACTATTAAGCCAAGCAAAGATTAAATAAGGCGCAAGCAGTATTTGTGCTGCAACCGTCATTTTGCCATTTTCTTGTTTTTGAAAAAAATGTGGACGTACAAAACTATAGCTATGTGCAACGATAAACAGGCTCACAGCAGGGTAAATTAACCACAGTCCCCATGATCTAAACTCATAAGCTAAGATAAAGAAAATTACTGAACCACATAGGTAATAACTGCCAAGCTTTAAATGTTTTGCTGTTAACAGTTGCAGTCCATCTTTTCTGAATGGGGATTTTACTGAAATTGGAAATAACCATAAGCATAAAGCACCAACCAGTATTCCTGTAGGAAGGTCAATAAAATGATGCTGCCATGTGGTGAGTACAGAGATTCCAATCAGCACACACCAAAAATCGACCAAATATTTCCACGTACCTTGTACATGGCGACGATAGAAATCCCAAAGGATAATCAACAGAACAATATGTAATGAGGGCGCTTGGTTAAAGGGTTTATCGAAGCCCATGAGGACATCAAACCATAGACCGAAAAAACCATCTAAAGGTGGGCGTTCAAAGCTAAACTTTAAAGGAAACAGTAAGAAGCAACTAATCGAAATAACTTGCGCTAAAAATAGCCTAAGCGCTTGTTGTTTAAGCTCAAACTTGTTCCAACAAAGCAATAAGGAGAGACCATAAAACAGGTCAATTGACCAATATGGCACAATCGTCCAAGCCCAAAGTGGAATATGCTTTTCCCAAGCAAAGACAATACTTGGAACATCACTCAGACCTGATGCATATTGATTTGCAAAGCCATAAGTGAGGAAAAAGAAAGGCGCAAGAAAAACTAAGCAAAGTACGCCCCATTTCCATGTCCCAGTTTCTTTGATGAGTGTTTGCATAAAACATCCGTAGATTTTTATTCTATTTAAATTAAAAAATTGGTGACTTAGATTGATTTATATCAAGTCACCAACTGTGATAGCAGAAATTTTATAGCTTTTGTGCGACTGAGACGGTAAATATTCCAAACTCATCAATACATTGGTCGACCTTTTTAAAGCCAGCAGCTTCAACAAGTGCGTCCATTTCCGCTTGTGAGCGTAAACGCATTACCCATGCATCACCTTCACGATGTGAGGTTAGTGCACGCGCAATAAACTCTTGCTGTGGGTGCCAAATCTGACCAGTATAAATCAAATAACCATCTTTAAGGATTGCTTTACTTAAGCCTTCAAGTGATTGACGTAGCAAATCATTGTCTGCAAATAACTCGTATAAACCCGAAACTACGGCAAGTGATGGTTTTGGTTTAACAGAGGCCAAAGACTGCGTATCAAATGCATCTGCTTGAACAAATTCAGCAATGTCATTGAGTCCACGTGCTGCAATCATTTGCTGACCAGCTTGTACATTGATATCACTATAATCACGCAATAAAATCGAATCTGGTCGTTTTGGTAGTTGAACCACAGCATCTAAAATATAACGTCCATGACCAGATGCAATATCCATAATTCTCAATGGCTTGCGTTTTTTAATCAGAATATCCGCATATTTCTGAACCAAATGTTCAATGTTCTGTTTGCGGACACGGATCCCACGCCAACCAATCGCATTTAAATACTGGCGGTCAATGATTTTGCCAATAGGATTGGAACTTTCAGATTGATTACGATAGACAAAATCTAAAGTACTTCCAGAGTCATAGCCTGTGTCTTCACCAATTTTTAAGCCTTTAGATAAATGGCTACCAATTTTTAGATTCTTTTTGGTGATTTCCCAAAATGCATTTTTCATTGATTTAGCGGGTAAAGGTGAACTGAGATCTTCAGCGATAGCACAACTTGGACCAATTTTGTCCGCATTTAAAACGTCTGGAGCTTGATATTCAACCGCAAAGCATTGCTGGATAAATCGGCGTATTTTCTCTGTTGCTATATGGCGATCTTTTTCACCTAAAGTATCGTGAAAGAAGCCATCTAAAATATGTAATTCTTTTTTAGGATGCGGAAGCTTTTGGTAAAACTCACGTTGCGGTTTTTGAAAAACCACAAAATCTGAACCTGAGCATAACACTTGAGTCGGCACAAAGATATTTTGTGAATCTGCAACAATACGCTTTGAGGCATCATAAAGTCCAAGCAACATTCTCACCGAAATGGCTTTAGCAATTTTAGGATCGGTATCATAGCTTTGAGCACGTTCTTCATCATGGGTCAGCATTTTGGCTTTAACATAACTTTGGATGAAAAAATTACCGCGAATTTTTTCCATAACTCTTAAACTAGGTTCGGCAAATGGCACATAAAGCTTAATATCAAAAGCAGGGGAAGCGAGACACAAGGCGCGAATTTTAGGTGCATAATCGTGTACCCATGTAGCGGCCAATACCGCACCTACACTTTGTGCAACTACAGCAATATTCTTGGCATCGATACCATAGTTTTCTTCAATATGTTGGACAAAATATTGAATATCTTTTACACATGCTGAGAAGCTAGGTGCATCACCACGTTCACCAGGGGAATCACCGTGACCGCGGGCATCCCATGCAAAGAAATCAAAATCACTTAAATTGAGTTCCTTGACCAAATGCGCCATACGTCCTGAATGTTCATGCCCACGATGAAACAGAAGAATGGCTTTTTTTGTTTCGCTCGGTGAGTTGGTTGCCCAATGTTGATAAAACAATTCTGTTCCATCATGACTCTTAAAGGTGTGATGACTGTTGTTATACATACGAATTTACCCTAAATATGAAACTGTTTTATAAAGCTGTTTTTAAGCTATTTTTAATTCGGTTATAGATGGTTAAACTAAGCAGCAGACCAATTAAAATGAGTATGCCATTACAGATTAAGCCGAGAAGTTGTAAATTTGTAGTGAATAATGGCAAGGCGACAATCACGACTGTGATTAAACTAAACCAAAATGCACGGTCACTTTTTCCCATTGGACCGTCATAACGACGTTCTTGCCCAATCAGTGGCGCCATTACACCAGTGTATTCACTTAGAATTGCAAGGAAAGCAATCAATAACAGTAATTTTGCATTAATAAAGCCAAAAGCAATCAAGCATAGATAGAGTGCTGTGTCCGAAATAACATCACACAACTCATTGTAAAACGCACCTAAGTTGGATTGTTGTTTAAATTCACGGGCAAGCATTCCATCGATGGCGTTGAAAGCCATTCGTAGCAGCATCCACAAGGGAAAGAGCAATAACCACCCATTTACAGCATGATTCAGATAATACTGGTATAGAAAAAAGCTTAAACCGAGCGATATAAACATCGCTAATAAGGTGACTTGATTTGCCGTGATTCCGATATTAAAAAGCTTTTGAACAAAAGGGCGCAGTAAGTTTTGAAATGCTGGTTTTAATTGATAGATTGATGGCATTGTTCTAGTAATATAAGGTATATGACAGGATTTTAATCAAGTTTTCCATGATTTTACAAGTATTAATTTTCATCATTTAAATTTGTATTGTTATTTTAAAATTTACATAAATAGTCCTATAATTCAAATGTCTTCTTAATTTTGATCTTGTTTATTCTATGACGCCTGCTTGCAAAGTTTTAAAATCAAATAAAATTGAATTTTCAATTCATGAATATGAACATGATGTAAATGCAAAAAGTTTTGGCTTAGAGGCTGCTGAAAAATTAGGTTTAAATGTTGAAGAAGTGTTTAAAACTTTGATGGTGACAGATGATAAAAACTATTTTGTTGCCATCCTTCCAGTGAACCATCAATTAAATTTAAAGAAAGTGGCGAGTGCCTTTGCTTGTAAAAAACTACATATGGCTGATCCTAAAGATGCAGAGCGTTTAACTGGATATTTAGTTGGTGGAATTAGTCCTGTAGGTCAAAAAAAGCGTTTAAAAACGGTGATTGATGCAAGTGCACAGCAATTAAGTAAAATGTATGTTAGTGGTGGGAAAAGGGGCTTGGATATTGGGGTTAATCCACAAGATTTAGCTAAGGTTTTGGGTGCGAATTTTGCTGATATTATTGATGAATAAGAAGAGTTTCTTGAGTTAAATTTAAAAAAAGCTGTTATTCACTATATTAGTCACAAAAATATTGACTCCACTAAGGCAATAGAACTGAAAATTAAAGACAAAGATTACAGTCATTCATTCAAGATATGAACTACCTTTGCAGTGGTTTTTTATTGTATAGATGAAAGTGGAACTAAATTAAGTAAGCAAAATTAAGTAAGCAAAACAGGTGGTAGTTTTAAAACCTAAATAATCTTTCCATATTCATCAGATTTTGGACTAACAAGCCCAGTTCTCATATTTTTAGCTAGCGACTACACACGTTATTTCAACGTTATGCCTGATTCCTGAGTGGTATCTGTGCGAATAGCATCATCAGATTGATCATAGCGAGATTGGCAAACCTGAATGGTGTCCATATTCTCGACGGTCCAGTCGTAGAGCGCGTTAAAAGGCAATTTGAGTGATTGACCAAGTGGCGTCAAGGCATATTCCACGCCCAGCGTTTTCCCATCTATAACGGTGCGTGTCACCATACCATTGCGTTCTAACTTGCGAAGTGTCTGTGTCAATACACGTTGGGTAATACCATCAAGGCGCCGTTTGATGGCGTTGAAGCGACGTGGTTCATGTAACACCATCAAAACCAGCATTGACCATTTGTCTGCGATTTGATCGAGAATGGCACGGCTTGGGCAGTCGGCACGGTAGATTGGATCGTGATCAGGGTTCATAGGTATGCTCCAAGATACTTAGGATGCTTAAGGTGCGTAATTGACACTAAGTATACATAGGATACCATGATTGCACACAGCTAAAATCAAGGGTATATGATGACCATTCCAACTTATTCCACACTTCACATTGAGTATGATCGAGGCGTGGCGACTGTCAGTATTAACAATCCACCAGTTAATGTATTGGATGTTGCATTGATGAGTGATATTCGAGCTTTTCTTACTCAGGTACGTGATGACCCACAAACACGTGTAATCGTGTTCCAAAGCGCCGATCCTGAGTTTTTCATCGCACATGTAGACATGACCTTAATTGATGAGCCAAACGCTTTTGACCAGTTCGCAAAAGATGTACCTAATGGATTGAATCCATTTCAGGCTTTGGGAGAGATGATTCAGGCACAGCCGCAAGTGACGATTGTTAAGCTCGAAGGCTTGGCGCGTGGTGGCGGTGCTGAATTTGTAGCAGCAGTGGATATGGCATTTGCTGCTATTGGGCGTGCTGGCCTCGCCCAATGTGAGGCATTGATGGGGATTATTCCTGGTGGTGGTGGTACTCAATATCTTTCACAGCGTATGACACGGGGGCGTGCATTAGAGGTAATTCTTGGTGTTGACCTTATTGACGCTTTGCTAGCCGAACGATATGGCTGGGTAAATCGTGCGCTTCCGGCAAATGAGTTAGATGCTTTTGTTCATCGCATCGCCACAAATATTGCTGCTTTATCTGAAGGTGTCATCGCCGCTGCGAAGAAAGCAATCCCACCAGCGGATTTAAGCGAAGGCTTCTTGCGAGAGCATCAGGCATGGGCTGGTCTGTTTGCGCGTCCTGCTGCTGAAAAACTCATTCGTGGCGGCTTGCAGGCAGGTGCTCAAACAAAAGTAGGCGAACAGGATTTGGAGCAGCTACTCCGCGATTTGTCTGCATCCTGAGGTCTTGCTGCTGTCTAATATTCTGCTCTAGCTTATTCCTGAGGTTTGCGGTCGAGAAATACTGCACCCCACTTTTTAAGACTAATACAGTTTATGCAATTGAGAGGCGATGACAATAGTTTGAAGTATTGACCATCTATAGGGAATAAGCCATATTTTTGCTACAGTGAACCAAATTAAGATCATCTATTTACTAGGCCTCGCATTTGCGGGGTTTTTAATGCTGAATAAAAGGAAAACTTGATGGAATTGCCCAATATCATTCAACAATTTATTGGAAACAGCGTTTTAGAGCCAAATAAAATTGGTCAGTCGCCATCGGATGTTTATTCTTTTAATCGAAATAATGAAACTTTTTTTCTTAAGCGATCTAGCACTTTATATACAGAGACCACATACAGTGTCTCTCGTGAAGCGAAAATGTTGAGTTGGCTTTCTGAGAAATTAAAGGTGCCTGAACTCATCATCACTTTTCAGGATGAGCAGTTTGAATTCATGATCACTAAAGCGATCAATGCAAAACCAATTTCAGCGCTTTTTTTAACAGAGCAAGAATTGCTTGCTATCTATAAGGAGACACTCAATCAGTTAAATGCAGTTGCTATTATTGATTGCCCATTTATTTCAAGCATTGATCATCGGTTAAAAGAGTCAAAATTTTTTATTGATAACCAACTCCTTGACGAGATAGATCAAGATGATTTTGAGGCTGAATTATGGGGAGACCATAAAACTTACATAAGTCTTTGGAATGAGTTAAATGAGACTCGTGTTGAAGAAAGATTGGTTTTTTCTCATGGCGATATCACGGATAGTAATATTTTTATAGATAAATCTGGTGAAATTTACTTTTTAGATCTTGGTCGTGCTGGATTAGCAGATGAATTTGTAGATATATCTTTTGTTGAACGTTGCCTAAGAGAGGATGTATCTGAGGAAACTGCTAAAATATTTTTAAAGCATTTAAAAAACGATATGCCTGACAAAAGGAATTATTTTTTAAAACTTGATGAATTGAATTAACTCCAAGCAATATCTAAAAAAACTTAGCTGTATTTTTAAGTTGCTAATTTTTAAATAAATAAGTGAAAAAAGTTAGTGGAACTACTGATTTAAAGTTTATATAGCCTATAAATCTAAATTTTGGTTTTTAAAATGAACTTATTTAAAACATCTAAAGCTGTTTATTAGCTTAACTTGAGATTTAAGTTTTTTTGAATATAAAATTATTAATTTATTAGCTTTACAAGTTTATTTAAATTTCATCGTGCAACATTTTTAACCAATTTTATTATCGATGGTATTTTTTTGTCTGCTTTTCTTTTCCTAGTCTTTTATCTATCCGTCAACCATATAGTATTTTATTAAATTCTTATGGGAAATGACGAATGTTAAATTATCTTAAGAGCTTTAATAATATCAATACTTATTTGATTTTATCGATAATTCTGCTGTTAATCATAATATCTCTAGATTATTTCTAAACTGAATGAATGTTTATAATGAGTGATTCATATTGCTATTGAAATCGCCTTCTCACTTTGAAAGAAGGCGAGGATGAGGGGCTTTTATGTTGATTTATCATTTTAAAAATGTCTTATAAAAGAAGCCTAACGTGTTTTCTTATATAGGTTTAAACATAATTGTTGTATATCTTAAATCTAATTGATCTTATAATTTTCCTTTATTTTTTTGTATTGTTTTGCAGGTTTAAAAGTGAAAATTTCTAAAGGATTATTGAATATCATCAGCTACGCTTGTTTAATCATCAGTTTTCCAACGATTGCTAAAACCAGCACAAGTTTAGTTTCACCTCAAAAAGGTGTGATTTGTGATCAATATATTTGTGTAAATAAGAAAGGTGTATCAAAATCACTTACGGCTCAATATTTAGGAACCCAAAAAGCGAATAAAGTTTTCTCACAAGGTGATTTTGATCGTTCTGCATTTACTTTCTCAAATGGAGTATTCTGCGATACAAATACAAAACAATGCCATGTAGATCGATATTTTGACAATGGACATCGAAGTAAAGTTGATCAAAAGATAACAGATCAGCTTTTTAATCATAAGTAGTTCTTTGCCATAAATCGGCTAAAGAGTTCACCCGCAGATGGGCTTTTTGATTTATCTTCAAATTTTTAGAATGCTGTGTTCTATTAAATAAGATTGTATAAATCCATATACATGTTAATAATTAGCAATAGATTTATTAAATCATTCCTTCTTCCCCCTCTGAATTGGAATTTTAATTTGTCTAACAAGCCCTTCAATCGAAGGGTTTGTTCTATAAAAATTATAAATTTCGTCATTTCATCAATTACTTATGTTTTTTGTAAAACAATTCATATTTTTGTTTAAAAGTGTGACTTATTTTGCTAAATTCCGGTTGGATTTATTGAACAGAAAAGTAATGAATATGAATAAATATTTTGCAGAATTTATTGGAACATTTTGGCTGGTCTTTGGAGGGTGTGGTAGTGCAGTACTTGCTGCAGCTTTTCCAGAATTGGGTATCGGTTTTGTCGGTGTTGCACTCGCGTTTGGTCTCACTGTACTGACTGGTGCTTACGCATTAGGTCATATTTCAGGTGGACATTTCAATCCCGCAGTAAGTATAGGTTTATGGGTTGGTGGTCGTTTTAATGCAAAAGACTTAGCACCATACATTATCGCTCAAGTCGTAGGTGGTATTTTCGCGGCATTTATATTGTATTTGATTGTGCAAGGTCAAGCAGGATTCACTGGTACGGGTGGATTTGCAACAAATGGTTTTGGTGATTTATCACCTGGAAAATATTCTTTAGTTTCTGCATTATTAATTGAGATTGTCTTAACTGCTATTTTCTTAATTGTAATTCTCGGTTCTACAGATAAACGTGCACCAGCTGGTTTTGCACCTATTGCTATTGGTTTGGCATTAACTTTGATCCATTTAATCAGTATTCCTGTCACCAATACTTCGGTCAATCCTGCACGTAGTACAGCAGTGGCTTTGTTTGCTGAAACGGCTGCACTGAGTCAATTATGGCTTTTCTGGGTTGCTCCAATTGTTGGCGCTGTGATTGGCGCTTTAATTTATAAGTGTTTTGAGCAAAAAAATTGCCAATAGCATTAAAGATCTTTCATAAATCAAAAAATGATCATGTGGAGTGAATCATATTGGTATTGAAAGTTCTTTCTCCCTTTGGGAGAAGGTTAGGATGAGGGTGCTTTTATGTTGATTAATGGTTTTAAAAAGGACTTATGAAAGAAGTCTATTATCAATGCGCCTAACTCTAGACAACATCATAAAAACCTCCCTTGGGAGGTTTTATCATAGCTGAGATTAGATTTAAATAATTGAAACTTCAGCTAATATTTTTTGAGCTGTTTCATCGCCATTTAAATATGCGCCATGAACCGTACCCGCATATTTCAAGCTACAATGTTCGCCAGCGAAGAAGATTTTTTCTTGAATTGGTTGATGCAACACTTTAACAATATCCTCACTGTGCTTTAGTGAGGGAAAACTAAAAGAACCATAGCTATAAGGGTCGGCACCCCAACGTGTAACGATGAGTTTTTTAGGTGTATGGGGAATATTGTTAAATTGTTTCTGCAAGTTACTAAAAATAAACTTTGATATTTCATTATCCGCTGAATTATCAATAAACTCAGATTGCTTTCCTCCAAACAGCATTAAATAAATTGGTTTTTTATAAATTCCAGATAAGTCTAGAATATTAAAACAACCAAGCTCATTCCAATAGAAATCACTTATCTTGTCTATCGGCATTTTGGATCTAAAAGAAAGTGGTTGTTCTAATTCAAAAAATACTTTATTGAAGGATCCAAATCCAATATCTTGAATAGATTGAGTATAGTGATGAGGTAATGGAGGATCAAACGCGATATGATTTTTCTTTAAAATTCCAAGTGGGACAGTAACCACTACACGGGAACCTATGTAAAAATTATCATTGGAATCAATAATTTTGACATAATCATTTTCACAGATGATTTTTTTTACATCAACATTGAATTGAATGTCGATTTTTTTTGAAAGCACGTCTATAACTTGGGCATAGCCATTGGGAAAAATAACTTCATCACCATCAAAATAACCTTCGTAATTTTTGTAATTTGATGAAAGTAGCTCAAGATTTGTCGCAAATGGGTCATTTGCTATTCGGTTGAAAAAGTTAAATAATAATTGTTTAAGATAATCTTCTGAAAATGTATTACCTGAATAATGTAAAGAAGAAATTATTTCTTCAGTCGCCTTGAGGGCCGATTGCGTTTGTGTTTGAGAAAGTTGCTTTTCTATTTCCTCTACATAAGATTCAAACTCTTGGACTTCTTTGTCAGAAAATAACAACCCATTTTCATGAAAATATTGTGATTTGTCATAGTTAAATACAGTTGTTGCTATATGGTTCTCTTGGGTAATTTCCCAGATAGGATTACCTTCAACGCCATGAATCCATGATGCACCTAAATCAAAAACATCAGCATCAGATTGCAATGAATCTATGCGCCCACCTGTGCGAGATCTCGCTTCGAGTATGGTAACTTTTTTACCATTTTCTTGTAATTTTTTAGCGCATGCGATTCCTGCTATCCCAGCGCCAATAATAATAATCGGTAAATTAATATCGCTATGTTCCAACATAAAAATCTATAGCTCAGTTTTGTATCTAAAATTAAGATAATACACCTTATACTTCTCAGATAAAATTATTTGATTTTTATTTTAAAAAAAACAATAAATTATATTTTATCACATTGATTACATGTTCTTTAGAATGGCTGAGATTGTTGAATAATAATCTTTTAATATGAGCTTTTTTTGTTTTCGATAAAAGCGCCAAGTAGGATGAAATTAAAGTCATGCTTATGCGACCAATGCGTGTTCGCAATGGTCGTTATTTAAAAATAAATATTATATAATTTATTGAATTTAAATGTTTTTTATGGGTGTTTATCGTTTTTAATATTATTTCCCTCTAGCTAAATATATTCATAACTTTGCAATTTTGTTACTGATCAATATTTAAAATATTTTTATAGGAATATGCGGTGAGTAGACGGCGTAATCAAACAGGAATGAGTTCTTTTAATTTATCTAAAAAGTATGATTGAAAACTACACTTGATTCTACTAAAATAAAAAAACTTCATTGGGGAGTAGCCGCTTTTTACCTCAGGTAAAAAGGTGATGGTCAACATAATTGCTTAAACTAGCATGGTCATCATAGCAAAGAACCAAATGATCCTCCGATCATAGATTTCTTTTTGTTGGCAAGACCTTTGATTTATGACTCTGCTATGGCTAGCAAGAGTAATAAATCATTGGTAATTATTGCTAGCCAGAGAAATTATTATGATATCTGCTTTCCTAATCTCTCTTGCTGTAGTTGCTTTATCTGAAATGGGAGATAAGACCCAATTACTGGCACTACTGCTTTCTGCACGATTCCGAAAACCTATTCCTATTCTTATCGCTATTTTTCTCGCGACACTGGTAAATCATGGTGTTTCTGCCGTACTCGGGCAGTGGATTACGACGGTTCTTAGTCCGACTGTCTTATTGTGGATTGTTTCTCTAGGATTTATTGGGATGGCCGTATGGATGTTAATCCCAGATAAGCTAGATGATGAATCTGGAAGTATCGATAAGTGGCAAAAATACGGTGTCTTTGGCGCAACCTTTGTGCTTTTCTTTTTGGCAGAAATTGGTGATAAAACTCAAATAGCGACTGTGGCATTAGCTGCTCGTTTTGACAGTATCGGCTGGGTAACTGTAGGTACCACCTTAGGAATAATGTTGGTGAATGCTCCAGCCGTATTTATTGGTAATAAACTTGCAGAAAAACTTCCAATTTCACTCATTCATAAAATTGGCGCACTTGTCTTCTTAATTATTGGTGTTGCAGCACTCATTCAACATTACTTTTTCTAATGACAATGAAACGATTTAATCGAATACCAGTAAGCTGGCAACGCATGTTTTTTATACCGTATCTACTTGCACTACCACTGATCACTTTACTGTTATTAGGTTTAGCTGGGAGTTGGTCGGATAGTGTTCGTTTGGCATTTTTATCACTACCAGGGTGTTGGTTGTGTTTTCAAGCCACAAAAAAACCAAATTTATTTTGGAAATTATTTTCAATCATTTGGTGGTTTATTTTTATATTTCATACCAGCTTACTCTCAGTAAGTTGGCTGTTGTTCAATAGTGACGCTGAAGCATATTCAATTATTGAATCTATCGCGAATACAACATTGAATGAAAGTTTAGAATTTTTTCAACTGCATTTTGGCTTTTTTATTCTAATTGTTGGCTTGATTTTAAGCGCTTTGATTTTATATTTTTTTATTTTATTTAAATATTTTAATACGCGTGAGTTCCATGATCAGAAAGTACATCGATTAGGACGTTATGCTATAGGTTTGTTATTTCTACTGTGTACTGCCAGCTATGCGATTAAGCCTTCAATTGCTTTACATCCATTGCCATTTTGGTATGGATACTATGGCAAAATTCAAGATTTCAAACAGCGTATTCTACAGCATGATCAGATACATAAAGAATGGACATTGAATGCAGAACAGCGCTTAGATTTTAGTGGTCAATTGAATAAAAGGCAGACACATACCATAGTTTTAACTGACAGCATTACCAGTTTTAATTTTGGATTATGTGGCTATCCACGAAATACAACACCTGAGCTAACTCAACGGAGTGATCAATTCAAAGTCTTTTGTCGTGGTTACTCGCCAGCATCATCTACTATCCAATCTTTACGTTATTTGTTTAATGATGGTACGCGAAATGCAATGGATGATCATGCCCCTGAAAATATTATGGCATACGCTAAGGCTGCAGGTTTTAAAGTTTATTGGATTAGTAACCAAGATGATGTTTATATCTCTTCACTTTTTGCCTCATTTGCAGATGAAGCTGTTTTTATCAATAAAAAGTCAGGTCGTAGTAGCACGTCATTAGATGAAAATATTCTGCCCGCTTATAAAATTGCATTGGATGACCCAGATCCTCGTAAATTGATTATTTTGCATCTCATTGGTTCACATCCAAATTATAAGTTGCGCTACCCAGAGCAATTTTCTAAGTTTAATGATTCTAGCAATGATGAGGTTGAAGAAAAACTTGAACGAAATGAGATCAATCACTTAATTCAGTTAAAACGCAATGAATACGATAACAGCATACTTTACCAAGACTGGGTTGTTGCAAAGTTATTCGATCTTTTAATTTCCACTCAATCTGATTTTAGATCTTTTACCTTTTTATCTGATCATGGCAATGAAGTCGGGCATGCTAAAAACTATGCTGGGCATAGTGCAAATACTGAAGCTGGCTACCGTATTCCAATTATTATTTGGTATGATCATATGCCGACTAAAGGAATAGTCAGTGAAAAACCAATTGATGCCAGTGACCTAGATCGATATGTATTACACCTCATGGGTGCTCATGATCGATTGGATCGTAAAGAAAAATTGTGTTGGTTAGATCAGACTTGTAATTTTGTACCTCAGTTACTTTGGCATTCACCAAAATAAACAAGCGATATTATATTAGCTTTGGACAAAATTTTTGCTAAACCGTATCGCTCTGATTGATTGGGTCAGATTTGCTTCGACAAGATCTAGATGAAATAGCATTTTAAAGAAGCGACACAATTCACGGATATCGTTAAACCTACTTTTTATTTTTCCATTAGAAATATCACAATAAATCAATAAATAAGCCTTAGATTAAAATCTGCTAGTGAAGTTGTAGATCAATAAAACTTGCTAAATAATCTCTTAAAATGAAAATTTCGATGAAATTTCTCAATTCTAAATGAGAATATTATCATTTATTACAATTGAAAATTTTAAAATATAAACCATAAGAAAAAGACCAATTCATCATAAATTTTCACAAATCATAGTGTTAAACCTGTATAGACAAGCAGGGTATAACATTGCATTCTCAAATGAGAATGATTATCATTATTTTGTGTTAAGCAGAGCTACACGATCCAAGAAAAACATAAATCAAATTTCTAGATCTTTTTAGTGCAGTAAAAAGTCTTGTACAGAGGATATGGTCAGATGAAAGAGCTTGCCAGCCGATTGGCGATGCAGCACCTAATCAATGCATACTCACAAGAAACAGGAAGTAGAATTTTACTGGAGAAATATCAGCAAAACTCTACACAACTTGCGTTTAGCCAAGGCTTGACCTTGTTAATGATTCCATTGGAATCCATCCAATCCCAATTATATGTACCGCTTTCGTATAGAAGTCTTGTAGGGCGGCATCGAATAGATAAACTGCCGCAGATTTTTAATAAAGGACAAGCGCAAAGGTTTAGTCCAATTGCGATGGTGTGCTTACTTCTAGAAGAGCTGCTACGAAATTCTGTTGAATCCTTAGATTCAGCATCATTGGTTGAAAAATGGATACAAAGCCGAGATGCTTTAGCTGAGTTTTTAAAGCAGCGTCAATATGATTTTGACCAATTGATTCAAGCAAAACAAGATTTTATCCAGACAGAACAAGCCTTGATTCTTGGGCATAGTATGCATCCAGCGCCAAAGAGTCGCACAGGTTTTGTTCATGAAGATTGGTTAAAGTTCTCACCAGAACATAAAGGTCAAACACAACTGTATTACTGGTTAGTTGCACCAGAATATCTGGCAGAAAGTACGACATCAGATCAGCCAATCACGACTCAACTCATCAAGCATATGCAATGGTATTTGAGCGAAGCAGAATTAGATTTAATTCATACACATTCAAGCTATAAATTATTGACACTGCATCCATGGCAAGCACGTTATTTACAGAGCAAAGATTGGTATAAAGAGTTAAAAGCCAAAAAAAAACTAATTGATTTTGGTGAAAAGGCTTGGCATTTTTCCGCAACAACATCCGTCAGAACATTGGTCAGCTATTCAGCGCCGTGGATGGTGAAACTTTCACTATCCGTGATGATTACCAACTCTATCCGAGTCAATTTGGCCAAAGAATGTCATCGTGGAGAAATCACGCGTCAACTTTGGCAGGGGTCAATGGGTCAATCGATTTTAAAATCTTGTCCTACATTGAAAGCAATTCATGACCCCGCATGGACTGCGTTAATCATTGACGGAACAATTGTCAATGAAACGATTTGTATTTTTAGAGATCAACCCTTTGATCGACAGCAGCAAGTGACATGTATTGCCTCCTTATGCCAAGATCATCCAGCAAAAAAATTAAATCGCTTTGATTATTTATTTGAACAAATTGCACAGGCAGAACCGCAGCTAAGTATAGAAAAAATTGCTTTAAATTGGTTTGAGCGATTTTTAGCGATCAGTTTAGTCCCCATGATGTATCTATACCATCACTATGGCATGGCATTTGAGTCACATCAGCAAAATGTACTGGTCGAATTGGAAAATGCGTATCCTCAAAATTTATGGTTAAGGGACAATCAGGGTTTTTATTACATCAAAGAATACGCCACTGAAATATTAAAAGAATACCCGGAACTTGATGGAAAAGCGCAGGCTGTTGGGCCAAAAACTTTGGTTGATGAAAGGTTTAGCTATTATTTTTTTGCTAATACTTTATTTGGCATGATCAACGCAATTGGAGCAACAGGGAGTGTTTCAGAACAGCAACTTATTGATCTATTGCAAGATAAATTGATGGAATTATATCAACAGTATCCTGACAGTAGTTTATTACAAGGCTTATTGTATCAACCAACCTTGCCATATAAAGGGAATTTACTCACGCGTTTATATGAGCTGGATGAACTGATTGCACCTGTAGAACAGCAATCAATTTATATTCAGTTGCCAAATCCTTTATGTCTAAAACAAAAGGATGCAATTTATGCTTGATTTTATTGCTGTGGGTTTAGGACCGTTTAATTTGAGTTTAGCCAGCTTGTTACAACAAAAATCAAAGCTAAAATATCTGTTTTTTGAAAAACAAGCTCAGTTTGATTGGCATGCAGGAGTGCAGCTTCCAAACACAATGTTGCAAGTGCCTTTTATGGCTGATTTAGTCTCTATGGTAGATCCGACCAGCCCATTTAGTTTTCTCAATTATTTAAAAGCACAACAGCGACTCTATAAGTTCTATTTTTTGGAACATCCACATATCCCTCGTAAAGAATATAATCATTATTGCCAATGGGTTGCAGATCAAATTGAACATATTCAATATTCATCTGTAGTCACAGAAATTGTACCCAAATCCTATGGCTTTGAAGTTCTCGTTTTTCAAGCGGGGATTTATCAGCGCTATCGCTGTCGAAACATTGTATTAGGGGCGGGAAATGTGCCGTATATTCCACAATGTATACAGGCATTGATTCAAAGCTATCCTGAGCGATGTAAACATTCAGCACATTATCTAGAGCATCAGCCAAAAAATTTACAAGGCAATGTTGTGGTACTGGGATCAGGGCAATCTGCGGCAGAAATCTTTTTAGATTTATTCGATCGTCAGTATCAATTTGATCAGGTGTCTCAACCGAAATTCAATCTCAATTGGCTGACCCGAGCCAATGGATTTTTCCCTATGGAATATACACCATTAGCTTTAGAACATTTTAGTCCAGACTATAGTCAACATTTTCATTGCTTTGATGACCTTAATAAAGATTTGCAGTTGAGTAAACAGTCACTTTTATATAAAGGAATCAGTGCGCAAACTATTCGTGAAATATATAAGAAACTTTACCATCGACATCTTGCTGGAAATGATTTAGCAACACATTTGCACAGTCAGTCCAACCTAATTGATGCTGTTTTAACGAAGCAGGGAAAAATTAGACTGATTTTTCAAGATCGAGTGACTTTAAATCAGTTCAGTCTAGACAGTGACTATGTGATCTGTGCTACAGGCTATCGCCGTCCTGAATTTCAATTTCTCAAGCAACTGAAGCCCTTGATTAAAACCAATCCTCAAGGACAATGGAATATTTCAGCAAATTATGCTGCTGAATATGCTGGTATTGGCAAAATTTTTGTTCAGAACATGGATATGCATAGTCATGGTGTTGGCACACCTGATTTGGGTTTAGGCGCTTATCGTGCGGCGACAATTGCCAATCAGCTAGTGGGTTATGTGCTATATGACTTAGCAACAGCCCCTCAATGTTTCCAACATTTTGATCCTTTGCAGAATCCGCAAGTCCAAGTGATCTCGAAAAATATCACAACACAGCATCATGTGCATGCTCAGCATGTTGAAGATTTGGTTAAAAATGTCAATTTTCAATCTCAAAGCCCAAGTACACAACATTCTCAGCATCAACAAAACCATCAACGATATTCGAATATTGAGAACAGCATATGAGTTTTGCACAGTTACAAATTAATCAGCAACAATGGCGAAGTGCAGGCCAGCGCTTAATTGAAATGGCAATCGCTGAGTTTTTATATGAAGAAATTATTCAGGCGGAAAGTCTGGGTGATGATGTATTTCAATTGAGATTGGATGACCGAATTTATCAGTTTAATGCACAACAGTACTTATTGGGACATTGGCAGATTCAAGAGGGTTCAGTACGTGATTTAACTTTGGATACGAAAAGGCCTGCTTGGAATTTGCATCAATTTATTGCCGCTTTTTCCAATCAGGTTGAAGTTAAACCCTTTACCAAAGCCTATTTGATTAAAGAGATGAACAATACATGGTTAGCTGAAGCACATGTACTGGATGAAAATCGACTAACAAGCGCAGCAGCATTGACTGCACCGCATTACCAAATTGAAGCAATGTTGCGCGGTCATCCTTGGTTAATTATGAGCAAGGGGCGAATGGGCTTTGGTTATGATGATTATCTGAACTCAGCGCCTGAGATTTTACCCAGAGTCAAAGTGTTATGGCTGGCTGTGCATCGTGATTTGGCAGAGTTTCGTTCTACACCTGAATGGTATGCAGGACAGTTATATTGCCATGAGTTTGACCAGCAGGAATTGCGACAATTCCGTGAAAAAATGCAAAGTCTTGCTTTAAACTCAGAGGATTATTATCTCATTCCCGCATATGCTTGGCAGTGGCATCAATGGATTGTGCCAACTTATGCCAATGAAATTGTAGATCAAAAAATTGTCGAACTTGAAATTGGTCAAGATGATTATGCACCAATGCAGTCAATACGCACTTTATGTAATACATCATATGCACAACGTCATTACATTAAACTGCCATTGAGTATTCTAAATACTGCCGTTTATCGAGGATTGCCTGCTCAACGCAACTTAGCAGCACCTGCTGTTACAGCATGGTTAAAAAATATTTTAAAACAAGATGTGGATTTACAAAAAACGGGTGTGGTGTTTTTAGGTGAGATTGCAACTTTGACCATTCGGCAGCCTTGTTATGATCACATTGCAGGAGCGCCTTATCAATTTAAAGAATTATTTGGCTGTTTATGGCGTGAGAGTGTAGATCCATTTGTTGAATATCATCAGCAGGTCTTATCACAAGCTGCTTTATTACACCGTGATATTCAAGGGCTTTCCATTTTAACGGTGCTTATCCAAGCTTCAGGATTAGCCCCATTGGATTGGCTAAAGCAATTTATTAGCGTCAGTATTCAGCCGCTTCTGATTTGCCTTTATAAATACGGACTTGCATTTTCCCCCCATGGTGAAAATACCATGTTAATTCATGAAAATGGTATACCTAAAGCCATGGTGCTTAAAGACTTTATCGATGATATCAATCTTGTCGATGAAGATTTTCCTGAATTGGCGGATCTTCCTGACGAAGCTAAAATTTTACTGAGACATTCTGCACAAGACCTGAGTCACTTTATTTTTACGGGTTTGTTTATGGTGCATTACCGCTATATCTGTAATGTATTTCTACAGGATTTCCCACAACATCATGAAATTGAATTCTGGCAAACCGTATCCTATGTAATAGATGAATTTCATCAACAGCATCCAGAATATTCAGCAAGAATTGAAAAGTTTGCAATGTTTAGAAATCAATACCATAAGGTTTGCTTAAACCGTGTTCGTCTATTTACCACCAGTTATCACGATGAAGCACAACGCCCCGTACCTGTAATTCTAGATTTGATTGCAAACCCTGTAAGCCCAGAAACCTTAAACAGTTGGATAGCACAATTTTCGCCTGCGCCTGCATGATAAACCGTGCTCGCGCAGACTAGCTATGTGTCTGTATAGCACTTTGATTCAATACAAATTGAAAGCACGATAATCTAACAAATACAACAAAGGTGACAGTGATGAAAACGTTATCACAGCAATTGCCAGACTTTTATGAATACTATGAAAACAGCAACACGTTTTATTTACGTCAAGTGAAATACTCTGATGATATGGCTTTATTACACAAATGGATGCATGAACCACATGTGATTCCGCAGTGGCAACTGAATAAATCAGAAACAGATCTGAAGGTCTATTTTGAAAAACAATTGGCTGATGATCATCATCGTTTATTTATCGTTGGAGTTGATGGACAGGATGTGGGCTATGCTGAAATCTATGAAGCTAAACGAGATCGATTAAGTCGTTATTATATTGCGCATGAACTGGACTTGGGCTGGCATTTGCTGTTTGGTGAAAAATCGGCTTTTGGTAAAGGCTATCTTAGAACAGTAGCGCGCTTATTAAACTTTTATATTTTTGAGCATGCGAACTCGCTGAAAATTGTAGGTGAACCTGACTCGACAGTTAAACCCTATGCAGCAGTTGTAGAAGAAATGTGCTACGAAAATCAGGGTATTCTTAGGATGCCAGAGAAAGATGCAATGTTATATTATTGTTTTAGAGATACTTTTTACCAAAAATTTGGTGAATACCTAGTCCAATCTCAGCAATATTTAGCACAAAAAAAACAATATAAAATCCAATAAGTTGAATTTGCCTTATGAGTTATCAATCTATACATATTCAGATCAAAGAGATGATTTTTTGCAAAGATGTCTCAATCGTTGAATTTCAGTTCTGGTTGGCTGAAATTGAAACATTTCTATGTCAGCAACAAAATTTTGTTTTGGTGATGAGCAGTGCAAAAGGTACGACATTTCCACAGGAATACCGTCAAATTCAAGCCAATTGGTATAAAAAAAATAAAGCCAATTTTTTTAAGTACTGTGTAGGTTTAGTACGGATCGCCTTAGATCAAGCCGATCAAGAACGGCTCAATACACCTGCGCTACATGTTGCATGGCAAGTTCCATATTATGTGACATTAGATCGTGCTGATGCATTGCAATGGGCTGTGCAGAGGTGGCTATTATGCAACGCATAAATAATTTAACCAAACCATCTGTTACTCAACAAATTTCCGTCATGAGTCTAAGTGTTGTGGTTGTTTTATATTTGGCTCATGCCTTGCCTTTGTATTTTTATAATGTGGCATTGCCTGCGATTTTAAGACATCAAGGCGTAGATCTACGCTGGATTGGGCTATTGTCACTGCTTTATATTCCTTGGGCTTTCAAATTCTTTTGGGCACCACTTATTGATCGTTTTTATATTAAAAAATTAGGCAAACGAAAAACGTGGTTGCTGTTCACTCAAATTGCTTTGGTTTTAGGGATTATTGCGCTTGCATTGACTCAGTTTTCTTATGGGTTACTGGTCTTTGTCATTATTGGTTTATGGATATCGAGTTTTGCAGCCACCCAAGATATTGCCATTGATGGATATACCGTTGAAGCATTTTCACCACAAGATTACCGCTTTGGCAGTATGGCGCAAAGCATTGGTGTTGCACTTGGCAGTATGCTCGGTGGTGCTGCAACACTTTGGCTATATCAATATTATGGATGGCAAACAGCACTGATTTGTTTAGCAAGCTTAACCGCTTTGACGATGTTTGCAGTTTTTCAAATACAAGAAAAAAACACTGAACACATGATGAAAAGCCCACCGAGTTTAATGCGAGCATTTAAACGACCTGAAATTCGTTGGGCATTACTTTTAATTGTTTGTTATCGCTTTGTAGAAGCCCCCGCAATGGCAATGCTCAATCCAATGCTGATTGATCAAAAATGGTCACTTTCACAAATTGGTGTGTTGATGTCTGTGGTAGGGGCTGGTGTTGGATTGCTTGCAGCCGTTTCTGCTGCATTGCTGCTTAAAAAGCGAAAGGCGACCCAATTACTGCTATGGGCTGGCTGGGTGAGAACACTGATATATGGACTCTTAGGAATCGCTATTCTGTTCGGATGGATAAATCAGTGGCAGCTTTTGCTGGGTATTTTTGTGATTGCATTCCTTGCAATTCGTTATATCGCAATGACTTCTTTATATGCATATTTCATGCAGAGTAGCTCAAAAGCGCAAGCAGGGACCGACTTTACAATTTTGGTGTGTTTTGAATTGCTGGTCTATTTTATTGGCGGGGCTGGCTCAGGTTTTCTTGCCAAATCATTAGGTTATGGCAATTTTTATATTGTTTTAGCTATTGCATCCGTAGTGAGTTTGATTCTCTCACAACTCATTATTTCCAAATCACAAAAAACTCTAAGATCAGAGATGTTGTAAGGGATAAATCATGAAAAGAACATCAATTCAAATACAACTGACGTGTTTAAGTTTGGCTATTGCGACACAGATTTATGCGCAAAAGCCCACGACTCAAAAGGTTGAAAAGACTGGGGCAGAGGTAAAAAGCCTAGCGCCTATCGTGGTCACGGCAACACGTTCTGCAAAAAGTATTTCAGACATTGCTGGGACCGTTTATCGCATTGAGCGTAGCGAAATTGAAAAGCAAGCCAATGCAGGTAAAAGCACGGCAGAAATTTTAGGACTATTGGTACCTTCACTCACACCCAATACTGGTACAACTTCTAATTATGGTATGACCATGCGTGGCCGTGTGGTGCAATATATGATTGATGGGATACCACAAACAGGTTCACGGGATGGATCGCGTCAGCTCAATAGCATTCTTCCTTCAATGATTGACAGAATAGAAGTTGTGTCTGGGGCAACGAGTATTTATGGCTCAGGTGCAACAGGCGGTATTATCAATATCATTACCAAAAAAGGCGGTGATGAAGCTTTAAGTTTTGAAACTAAACTGGGGCTAACGTCTGGGAATAATTTTAAAGGCGACGCCTTGGCTTATGAAGCTTCACAAAATGTTTCGTTTAACCAAGATCGCATCAAAGGTAATTTGGGTGTTGGCTATGTTAAACGGGGAGAAATTCAAGACAGTCGTGGCGATCGTATTGGGCCTGAGGTTGCGCAAACAGATCGTCAAGATACCCAAACGCTTGATGTCAATGGACAACTCACTTGGAACATTTCAGATCAACAGCACTTAACCGTTGGCGCACAATATTATAATGATGAACAAGATAGTGATTATGGACCTGATTATGGTCAGGGTTTATCTGTCATATTTAGAGGAGCTACACCCAGTTTAAAAGCATTAGAAGGCTTACAACTTGAAGACCAATCTAGAACAAAACGCTGGTCAACGCATGCCCAATATAACCATAATGATGTATTGGGGCAAAGCTTAACCTTGGAAGCTTATTACCGTAAAGAGCAGGCAAGATGGTTTCCAACCGCAGTAAGTTTACCGCATCCGCAATTACCTCTTCCTACTAGAAGTATTCCTGTTGTAATGCAGTCCAATACCGATATTAATATTTGGGGATCACGTTTAGCTTTGCAGAAAGATTTTAAAGTTGCAGATCGGGCTTTAGGGCTAAGTTACGGTTTAGATTTTGAAAATGAGAAAAATGGTCAAGAAGGGCAAAGGTATGATACTAATACTTTTATTGCGAGTAATGGCTTAAATCATCAAGCGACAAAAAACTATGCGATGGGACCAGATGTTCAAATTGCAAAACTTGGTGCATTTGTTCAAGCGAATTATGCAGTTACGGATCGTATAAATATACAGGCAGGCGTGCGTCACGAACGAATTAATAGTGATGTCAGTGATTCTACCCCGTACCCTGAAAGTATTGTCGCTGACTTCGATCCTAGCTATACGGCGAAAAGTTTAAAAGGTGGTGAAGTAAAACATAATGCGACTTTATTTAATTTGGGCGGGGTTTATCACTTAAATGATACCCAACAAATTTTTGCTAATTTTTCTCAAGGCTTTAGTATTCCCGACGTACAACGGATGCTGCGAGATGTTCCAGCAAGTTTTGTTGTGACCAGTAATAATATTGATCCGATTAAAGTGAATAATTATGAACTCGGCTGGCGTCTACAAGAGCAAAAGGGACTCAATCTAGGGCTGACTGCTTTTTATAATGATTCTGATAAATCTGTGAGGTTTAATGCTGCCCCAAATTTTAATATTGAAGTGATTGATACCGATGAACGCATATATGGTTTGGAAGCCAATGTAAAATATGCAATTTCAGATATGTGGAATATGGGAGGAACTATTGCTTATACGCGCGGTCAATTTAAAAATATACTCGGTGATTGGCAAGAGCTAGATGCTATACGAGTTTCACCACTGAAAGGCACGCTATTTTCAGAATGGCAATTTGTAGATAATATCAATTTACGCGTACAGACTTTAGCAATTGGTGGTACAGATCAGGCCGCTAAAGACTATGTCAATCCATTAAATGACCGCAGTATTCGAAAACCCGCTGAGATTAAAGGGTTTGCGATTATGGATGTGATCACCAGTGCAAAAGTAGGTCCAGGCAGATTAGGCTTTGGCGTTTATAATGTATGGAATACAGATTATAAAACAGTGTTTAGTCAAGCAGTTGCGCCTACCTACGGCGCCATTTCAAGTTTGGCTGCACAAGGTCGTAGCTACGGTTTAACTTATACGCTGAAGTATTAATCCAGATAAAGCCTCTTTAAAATTTGAAAGAGGCTTTTTATTGAGTAATATCTCGATGAAAAAACTGAAGCGTGGGTAATTATATAAATTCAATAAAAATTTTCCTAATCAGTTAAGACTGATATTTTAGGAGATTCAAATGAATAAAAATAATGATATTTGGATGATGGCAACGTTACTCAACGGGATCAGCTTATCCATGATTTTACCTTTACTTGCACCTCTTATTCGTCTATTAAAAATCTCAGAGCTTCAGGCAGGTCTGATGGTGTCTGCCAGTGCATTGCTGATGAGTTTGACTGCAATGTGGATTTCTAAAAAACCGAATCTTCAAAATCATTATTATTTATTGAGTATCGGTTTTATTGGAATGAGCATAACGTGGGGACTATTTTCAGGGGTGTTAAGTTATGGACTAATATATAGCATGCCAATTGGACTACTTTTCACTTTATTATTGCTTACACGAAGCAGTATTGGCTTTTTTATGGCAATGCCGCAAATCGCATTACAAAGTTATGTGATGACGCGATATTTAGATGAAACGACACGCAGTCAGAAGATGGCAAGCTTTGGTGCCTTAAACAGTGCAGGGCTAATTTTAGGGCCATTTTTAACCACATTACTCATTATTTGGGGAATATTGATTCCTTTGTGGCTCGCCGTATTGCTTTTGACTGTCATGAGTATGCTGATAGTAGGTTTATATCAACACAACGGGAAAAATGCTCAACAGTCACATTCAAAAAGTCATGCTCCAAACCATTCGCCTTTAACCTATCATTTTGATGAAGATCAGCATATTCAAGACACAGTTTTACAAAAAGAGATTTCTCAGCAAGATTCTAATCATTCGCAATTGGTTCGTCTGAGTGATGATGATCTAAGAAAATCAATGATTTGGTTGATCCTCGGATTTAGTTTATATATTGCGATTATTACTCTGAATTTAACTGCTGGTTTTTATATTCAAGATAAATTTCAATTTAATATTCAGCAAAGTGCCCTCTATTTTTCTCAATGTTTGTTGATTGTGGGGATTGTATCGGTTTTGATGCAAATTGCGATTTCTAAATGGTTTAAATGGTCTTTAACACAGCTTTTAATGGTCGGATTAAGCACGATGTTGGTTGGGCTAATCTTGTCAATCTATACGCAGCAGATCGTGATTTTTCAGTTGGCTTATGTTTTTTATGGTATCGCTGTGGCATGTCTAATGCCTGCATTTACCACAGGTGCATCACAATCAGTTTCGATAAATTTGCAAACTAAAATTGCTGCTTTATGCACCATGGCGCAAGCGCTCAGTTTAGTTGTTGCACCATTAATGAGCACAGGGCTGTACCAACTTAACATTATTTTCCCATATTATTTACTGCTTAGTATTTTCTTATTACTGTCTTTTTATTTTGTTGTTTTTAAATGGAATAAATAGAGGATGGTCATACCAGTGTCATGTTCTTTGATTAGTTTGCCTGCATTAAATCAAATATGACATTTCAATGATGAAACCATTTAAAATTAAACATTCGCTAATCATTTGTTTTGCTTCAGGACTATTTTTAACAGCCTGCAATAATGATCAGGATGATAATTCAGCTGTTGTAGTCCCACCTAAAGTTGATACATCACTATATTTACAGACCAAACAACCCTATCAACCCCAGCAGAAACTAAGCAGTTATGAAGCAACGCCAGCAGGTTATCGTGCAGTTTTTACAGAATTAGTTGCTCGACATGGTTCACGAGGTTTATCGAGTATTAAATATGATTTAGCTTTATACAACATGTGGTTAAAAGCAAAACAGGAAAATGCCTTAACGCCATTGGGTGAACAATTGGGTGCTGATTTAGAAGCCATGATGAAAGCCAATATTCTATTGGGTTATGGGGTGGAAGGTATACGCCAATATGGCTATGGCAACGAAACTTCTGTAGGTATTAAAGAACATCAGGGTATTGCAGATCGCTTATTACAACGCTTACCACAATTGTTTAATCAAGCCAGTCAACAAGGTAAATCTGTACAGATCGTTAGCTCGGGTGTGGATCGTGCGGTGGACAGTGCTAAATTTTTTACCAATGAATTGTTGAAACAGCAACCAAGTTTAAAGACTGCAATTACACCAGCAAGCTATCAAAGCCTCAACAGTACCTCTATACCAAGTATTGTCAATGGCGGGGTAAATCGCTTTCATCTGTATTTTCATAGTTTAAATGCACAAGACGATTTGGCCAATGTCAAAACGGATTTAGACAAAACAGTCTATGCGGCTAGTTTAAAATATCAAGATTTTGAAGAGAATGACGTTAACTTAAAACAAAAAATAAAAGAGTTAAGTGCAGATCCTAATGCGCAAAAAATCGCAACAGAAGTATTAAACCCAATTTTTAAAACAGCGTTTATTCAAAAAATTGGTCAAACTCGCTATAGCTTTAGTAATTCAGGATCATTCACTGTAACAAGCCCTAAAGGTGAACAGATTACTGAAAAAGGAAAGGGGAAAAATACCATTGCCAGTGCAGTAGATGCTGCTGCTTATGTGTACGAGTTGTATTCAATCACTGGCGGAATGCAAGACGAGCTTGGTGCGACAAACTTTAAAAAATATATGCCAACCGAAGCGGCTAAGTTCTATGCGCAATATAACGATGCCAATGATTTCTATAGTAAGGGTCCAAGCTTTGATACAGGCAAAGCTGTAACAACAGATATTGCCAAATCACTCAAACAGGATTTATTTAAACAAGTTGATGATGTTATGAGCAATACACAAAAGAATGTTGCTGTATTAAGATTTGCTCATGCTGAAATCATAATCCCTTTAGCCACCAGCTTAGAGTTAAAGGGGATGATGCAATCTGTGCCCTTGACGCAGACGTTTAATTATTCAAATAGTGCGTGGCGTGGTGAAGATATCTCACCGATGGCAGCAAACTTACAGTGGGATATTTATCAGAATTCGCAAGGGCAGACTTTGTTAAAAATGCTCTATAACGAAAAAGAGATTGCTTTTAAAAAAGATTGTAATTATGCCCGCTATAAAGCAAACAGCTATTATTATGATTATTTAAAGTTGAAACAATGTTATAGTATTCAATAGATTGCTATAAAATTTGAGGGAGAACGGGTTTCTCCCTTTTAATCTGTTTATAAAAGGAACACTGTGAAATTCCAGCAACATACGATTCAAGCTGCTATTTTTGATATGGACGGTACGATGCTGGACACTGAACGGCTTAGGTTTGATGTGTTAAAACAAGCGTCTTTGGAAATCTCTGGTGTAGAATTTAGCTTAGATTATTTGATGCAATGTTTAGGGCTTAATGCGTTAAGCTCAGAACACTTAGCACAAAAGTTTTATGGTCAAGATATCCCTTACCAGCACATTCAGCAGCGTGCTGAACAAATTGAACTTGAGATGATTTTGTCGCAAGGCGTACCAGTGAAAGCTGGGCTTTTAGAAATATTAGCTTATTTGCAATCTCAAAATATCCGATTGGCTGTCGCTACATCTAGTACCCGAAAAATTGCTGAAAAATATTTAAAACTTGCAAAAATTGATCATTATTTTACCTTGTTGGTCTGTGGCGATGACGTGATACAAGGTAAACCACATCCAGAAATTTTTAACAAAGCCTGCACCTTATTAAATCTAAATCCGCAACACAGCTTGATGATTGAAGATTCTGAAAATGGGATTACTTCAGCAGATTTGGCTGGGGGAGTAACGATATTGATTGAGGATATTAAAGCGCCAAATCAGACTATGCTGGCAAAAGCAGATTACTACTTTGAATCTATGTTGGATTTTTATCAAGCAATCATAAAATCTGACTGAATAAAATTTATTTTCAATTGAACAACACTCAGTCAATTCAAGATTTAAACATGATGATTACGTGCTTTAATAGAAGCATTAAAATTAATGTGAATTTGATGTGTTTTTAGATTCTCAAAGTTTAACAACTCCAACTGAGACACATGATTATCCCGAGTGGCACAAAGGGAGAAAACACTACGCCTTATGGTATATCGAAATTCATCATCCTGAATTATTGGCTTATTTAAGCGATTTAACAGAAAAATTCTCAAACTATTTATTGCACCCCAATACACGCCAATTTCATATCACATTGTATATTTGTGGCTTTCTAACAGAAGATAAAAAGCAATTTGATGATGATTTTATCCAAAGTAAATTTCAACAACAGCTTAAAATTTTGAGCCAAAACCAGTTAAATAGTTTTAAATTAACAACAGGAAAAATAAATAGTTTTAGCAGTGCTTTATTTATAGAAATTCGAGATCATGAAAATAGCCTAAGCAATATTCGACAATTATTATCCCATTCAAGCCAAGAAATTGCTGCTTTAGATTATTGTCCGCATATCACCTTAGGTTTGTATTCAGCTGAGTTTAAAGCGCAACAAATATTTAAGGCTATTGAAACGATTGATCAAAAAAGTTTTGAAATTGGCATTGATCAGCTTAATTTTGGTATATATCAAGCACAAGTCTTACAGGGGCCTTTAGCTACGTTACATCAGCTTATACTCAATCCGAAAAAAACAGATGGATCTTGGGAGTCAAATTTATGTTGCAATTAATCCTAGGTGGCGCGCGTTCAGGCAAAAGTAAATTAGCTGAACAGATCGCAAAAGACTCAAATCTACAAGTTGTTTATATTGCTACCGCGCAAGCGTGGGATGATGAAATGCGACAACGTATTTCACACCATCAGGCACAACGACCTGATGCATGGAGGCTGATTGAAGAAGCACTTTACCTCGCCGATTGTTTAAAACAAATAGATCAACAAGAACAAGTGATTTTGGTGGATTGCTTAACCTTATGGATGAGTAATTTATTGATGCATGAGGACTCAAATCTTCAGCGCATCGAATGTGAAAAATTGCTGAAAATTCTACCTACATTAAAGTCTAAAATTGTTTTAGTTAGCAATGAAACAGGACTCGGTGTTATACCAATGGGTGAAATAACTCGAAAATTTGTTGATGAATCAGGACGTTTACATCAACTATTAGGTCAAATAGCTGATAAAGTAGTGTTTTGCATCGCAGGTTTTCCGATGTTATTAAAAGGATAAATATTGTGATTTTTATCATATAAACTTGAGCATTTTAACGATTAACAATGAATTTTTAAAATACGAGATGGAGAGCAACAATGAATTGGTGGTTAGAAGCATGTAAAGTGCCAAACGCAGAAACAAAACAACAGGCTGAAGAACGTCAATTACAATTGACCAAGCCAACAGGCTCACTGTCTGTTTTGGAAAATGTCGCCGTGCAATTGGCTGCTTTGCAAAGTAACTCAAAACCGAATGTAGATAAACCTTGGATTGCAATTTTTGCAGGTGATCATGGGGTAATGGCTGAAAATATTTCAGCATATCCGCAAGCAGTAACGCGTCAAATGCTACAAAACTTTGCAACGGGTGGCGCGTGTATCAGTGTAATTGCTAAAGAATATGCTGCGACTTTACAAGTCATTGATTGTGGCACAGTGGGTGAGGCTTACCAATATCAAGGGGTTGAGCGTCATAGTATTGCTCAAGGGACTGCCAATTTTGCTCAACAAGTGGCAATGACTGAGCAACAATGCCAGCAAGCCATGGCGCTGGGGCGTGAGAGTGTAGAAAAAGCCATTGCACAGGGTGCTTCTATTTACATTGCTGGAGAAATGGGGATTGGAAATACCTGTTCCGCTTCTGCGATTGCATGTTTCTTATTAAATGAACCTGCTGAGCAACTGACAGGTGTAGGCACGGGGATTCGTGCTGATCAGTTGATTCATAAAAAAAATATCATTCAGCACTCACTTGAGTTACATAAAAATTATGTTGAAAATGATGCATTTAAAGTTTTGTGTGCTGTAGGTGGCTTAGAAATTGCTGCAATGACAGGAGCTTATATTCGCTGTGCTCAACTCGGGATGCCTGTAATTGTCGATGGCTTTATTAGTTCTGTGGCGGCATTAGTCGCGGTACGACTCAATCCTGAAGTTCGACAATGGATGTTGTTCGGTCATCAGTCTGCTGAATATG
This sequence comes from Acinetobacter sp. CE-15, assembly GCF_051059255.1. Lineage (NCBI taxonomy): Bacteria > Pseudomonadati > Pseudomonadota > Gammaproteobacteria > Moraxellales > Moraxellaceae > Acinetobacter > Acinetobacter sp. CE-15. The sequence continues at coordinate 2,239,444 of NZ_CP192737.1, forward strand.
GGCATCAACGCCTATTACAAGAGTTGAATGCTGATCCATTATTAAAGCTTAATTTACGTTTGGGAGAAGGCAGTGGTGCGGGTGCTGCCTTGGGTGTGATTAAGTTGGCATGTAGTTTACATAACAATATGGCCACTTTTGCAGAAGCTGCGGTAATTGGCGAGAAAGTTTAAATTTATTCATAATTCAAAAAGAGCATATGCATGAAATTGAGGATTGATCTATTACGTCACGGGGAAACTACGCTGAATCATACTTTGCGTGGTTCGACTGATGATGAATTGACAGAATTGGGCTGGCAACAAATGCACCAGACCATTTCCTATGATCAATCCTCTGTGCAAACGCAATGGGATTTTATGTTTAGCTCGCCTTTAAAGCGCTGTTTCTCATTTGCACAGCGACTTTCTGAACAAGTTCAAATACCACTGATGCAAGATCATCGATTGCAAGAAATTCATTTTGGTGATTGGGAAGGTATTTCAACACAGCAGATTTATGCAAAAACGCCTGAGTTATTGGAAAATTTTTGGCAATCTCCGACACGTTATACTCCACCAAATGCTGAAAGATATTTAGATTTTCAGTATCGAATTAAGCAAGCATTACAAGCGATCAAAGAGCAAATGCTGATTACACAAAGTCAAACAGCTTTGATTGTGACGCATGGTGGTGTGATTAAGCTTTTAAAATGTATGGCGCTACAACAATCTCTTGATGATATTTTAAAAATGTCTGCTGAGCTTGGGCAATTAAATCGCTTTATGTTGGACAGCGAAACCATGCAGTTAGAGTTATTGGAGAGCAATAAATGACCCCATTTTTTATTGCATTGCAATTTTTAACGATTTTCCCTGTTTATTTAAAAAATATGCCTTCGCCAAAACAAAATGGTCAGTCACTGCTATTTTATCCAGTGATTGGGCTTTTGATTGGTTTGGTTCTGTTTGCCGTTGCCAGTTTTCTACATGTTTTGCCTGTAGTTTTACTCAGTACCATTATTCTGGTCATCTGGATTTTGCTCACGGGTGGCTTACATTTAGATGGTTTAGCGGATACTGCGGATGCTTGGGTCGGTGGCTTTGGTGATAAAGAAAATACCTTAAGAATTATGAAAGACCCAGCATGTGGACCGTTTGGTGTGCTGAGTTTAATTGTTATCTGTTTGATTAAATGGTCTGCACTGTATGTGTTATTACAAGAACAACACTATACTGCTTTGATTCTATTTCCTATTTTAGGGCGTTTAACACCATTATTTTTATTTCTGACCACTGAATATGTTCGTGAAAAGGGCTTAGGCTGGTCGATTGCTCAATATATCCCTAAAACTTGGGCAATGATCATTTTTGGTATCAGTTTATTGGGCGCAGGTTATTTTGTTTGGGTTGGTTTAGTGACGGCGACAATTTTTATCCTCACCTTAATTTATCTACGCTATAAGTTTATTCAACGAATCGATGGGATTACGGGTGACACCATTGGTGCCAGTATAGAAATCGCAGAAACCGTCTGTTTACTCTGTTTTATCATTTGTGGTTTTTATATTTAATCAGATTAAAAAAACCGAAGTTTTTAAAACTTCGGTTTTTAAATTGATCACTTATTTATGTTTATCTACTCATTATTTATCAGTAAATAATTAATAAGATTTTGATTTATATATCTATGCTAATCAAAATTAGAATTTTTTCTCTACACTGAACAAGAAGCTTGGAATAGCATCATTGACCCGAGCTTCATATAAAGCACCATCACTTTGACTATTTAAGCGCTCTTTATAGTCTGTACTCAAAATATTACGAGCACTCAGTGTTGTTGCCCAGCCTTTAGGGAAGCGTTTTGTCGCACTAATATCCACATTTACACGTTGATTGGTTGTACGATCATAGGGAAGATTGTCTAAAGCACGGGTAAATTCAGGCGTGTAGCTTAGATTAATACTGCTTGCCAATTGCCAAGGCTGGTAATTGTATGAAACGCCTGTACTTGCTGTATAAGGGGCAACATCACTGGCTAAACGGGTATTATGATCGGTATCTTCGATTTTGGCGCGTACCGTCGATAATTGTCCATTCAACATAAATGAATGACCATTTTCGGTTTGTTTTAAAGCATAGCGACCTGAAATTTCTACACCGTAGGTTGTTGCTTGGTCTTGGTTATACGGACGTTCAACAAAGCGTGTGCCTTCTTGACGAATCACTTTTTCGATATAGTCATCAATATCTCGATGAAAAGCCGTAATATTTACGCCACCTGCAGTAGTGTTATAACCCAAGGTTGTTTCCAGTGCGGTGATTTTTTCAGGTCGAAGATTGGGATTACCACCGCGGTCTGGGTTATTGATAGAGCCTGCATCAGCATCTGTTGAAATGGAAACAGTCGGCATGAGATTGTTACTATTTGGACTTTTAAAGGCGCGACTAACATTGGTTTGCAAAGACCATTGATCGTTAAAGTCTAAACGGTGTGCAAGCACAGGGCTGAGGTTTTGATCACTGTATTCAACCAAGCCTGAACGTTCTAACCATTCCTGACGCGCACCCACGGTAAGCGTTTGACGTTTTGAAAACTTCCAACTGCCTTCCAAATAAAGTGCGTAACGTTGCTCATCTAATGTATCAGCAATATTGCTTGCTAGCGCATTAGCACGCGCATCAAGTCCAAATTTTACTTGTTTGTTTTCGTCAAACTTGCGTACCCCATCATACGCTAAGCCGTATTCATTCACAGTTTCATCAATATAAGAACTGTATTGATTGGAACGAGTGGATTCAGTTTCATTTTGCTTTTCAATAGACAAGCGGACTTTGTCTGAGTCACCTTTATCTTTACGCTCATAACGGGTATTTAAACGAATACTGTCATTTTTATCATTTTGAACTTGATTACTGCTAGAGCCATCACTTTCATTCTTACGATAAAAAAATTCTGAAACCAGTTTTTGTTGATCATCAATTTGATATTCAACACGTGGTGCAAACATGGTATTTGTACGATTGGTAGTGCGTATTTGTTGGCGTGTACCATTTATATTTTCAATTTCCGTGCTTGATTTGCTGTCATTCCACATTTGATTGGCTGAAACACTGTAAATCCATGCACCATCACGCCCATCTGCTTGTACACTGATATTTTTACGCTGTTCTTCTTTTTGATCCGATTGGGTGATGCCATATCCTAATTTAACATTGCCACTGATTCGAGCATCGTCTAAGGGTTCTTTTAAAATGATATTGATCACTGCGGATGAGGCAACTGAGGCTTGAGCTACACTAGGTTGTTTGGTGATTTCAATTCGTTCAATCATTTCAGGCGTAATTGAGTCAACAATAGACATACCACCACGTGGTCCACCTTGTACGGCTTCACCATTAATCAAAAATACTGGTGCGCCACCACCACGAAAACGCATGCTGCCGGAACCGCTTGATCCACGTGGTCCTTGTCCAGGTGTTGGCATTTGAAAACCTGCTGCACGTCTTAAAGCATCATTGACCGATTGATCGCCGAATTGCAGCATTTCTTCACGTGTCACAATGGTTTTAGCAACCGCACTGATATCAGGATCTTTAGCAGGTGTTTGTTCAGCGGCAAAAACCAAGGTTTTTAATTGTTTTGGTGATTCATTTTCTTTAAGTTGAGTTGCTTCAGTGGTTTTATTTGCAGATATTGTTTCATCATTTGCAAGGCTTGCAGAGGTGATGGCGAATATTGCAAGGCTTAAAGTACTCAATGTACCCCAGTAAAGTTTTGTACGGTGCATGTTGCATCGTTCCGTTTATGTAATTTCGCGTAAGATTAACGCACAATTATGTAGAAATTTTGAGGAAAAGTGCATGGATGAAAAATAAATTTAATGCTGAATTTTTTTATTTAAATCAAAAAAAAGCCTAATGATTGAAGCATTAGGCTGATGAAATTTCTAAAATATAAACTGAAAAATAGAACAGGGGATTACCACATCAAGTCATCTGGAATAACATAAGCAGCATAAGGATCTTCCTCATCTGTCACTTGTTCATTCTTCTCAGAATTATTGACAATAATAAATCCAGTCATTTTTTCATTGATACGTTCACCCAAAGCTTTGGGTAAAATTGCGTAGGCATCATTATTGTCGTGTGCAATCACCAAACTGCCTGAAACCAAGGCATTATAAACTTGCTGATTGATATAGATTTTCTTAACCGAACCATCGATAAACTGATAGACCGCATCGCCATCTGTATCTGTGATTTTATGTTGACCAATCATTTGGATAATTGAAGCTTTTAAGGCTTTTTCATCTAAAATGCGTTGTTTCTCTTGATTCAGCGCTTGGTCTTTACTGATTTTCTCTTGTTTGTCTTGTTCAATTTTAGCTTTAAGCTCAGCTTCATTACTCTGACCTGTACGTTGCTCGTGCTGTGCCTGCTTTGACAATTTCTTTGCTTTTTTATTATCCACTAAGCCAGCTTTGAGTAACTGTGCTTGCAATGCGTTTTTGACCATAACAATAACCAACCATTAAATGTGTTTCGAACCATGCCGAAAATAAATAAACCAATACGTTAAGCTGAGTATTAAACTTAATCCAGCAGGGATAAGGAATGAATTTAATTGTAAATAAGGATACACGATACTGGCAATCAGCCCACCCAGAATAAATCCGCAAAGAATCAATAAATGTAATGTGACACGGCGCTTTTCAATACCGAGTCCCCGAAAAAGATAGCCTAAAGCCAGACCAAGATCAGTTAAAACCCCTGAAAGATGTGTAGTGCGAATAATCGTGCCTTTATAGTGGCTGACCATGGCATTTTGCATTCCCATTGCGGTACTTGCCCAAAGTAAAGCATATTTGGGATAATAAGGAATAAATAACCAGCAAAGCAAAATAAACACACTGACAAGACTGAGTGGAACACCATATCTACGACCCAGTTTAAAATTGCTATTACCTAAAATAAAGCCACTATAACTTGATCCAATCACATAACTGAGCATGACCAAGAAAAGGTAAAGCACATGATCATATTGTTGATGAATCAGTGCTTGCGCAAATAAACTGGCATTGCCCGTCATATGAGAGATGGATTGATGAAGGACGGTAATCAAACCAAGCACATTAATTATGCCTGCATTGACTGCAAGCATAAACGCACCTAGTTGAATCCAAACGGGCAAATACTGTAGAGGCATAATTCCTTCTTTTTATTCATATACCTTGTATATTACTTTTTAGAAAGATCAACTGCTGCTGTAAATAAGACATCAGTCGAGGAATTCAATGCTGTTTCTGTTGAGTCTTGAAGCACACTAATCACCATACCAATTGCAATTACTTGCATTGAGATTTCTGAAGGAATACCAAATAAACCACAAGCCACGGGAATTAACAACAGAGAACCACCAGCAACACCAGATGCACCACAAGCCGTTACCACAGAAACTACAGATAAGATCACCATAGTGACGATATCAACTTGAATACCAAGTGTATGCACAGCAGCGAGGGTGAGCACGGTAATTGTTACCGCTGCACCTGCCATGTTAATTGTTGCACCTAATGGGATCGCAACGTTAGCAGTAGTATCATTTACCCCTAAGCGTTTTGCCAAGTCAAGGTTTACTGGAATATTTGCCGCAGAACTACGGGTAAAGAATGCAGTGATTCCACTTTCTCTTAAGCATTTTAAAACCAAAGGATATGGGTTTTTACGCATCACAAAACCAACAATCAATGGATTGATGACGAGGGCTACAAAAAGCATGGTACCAACGAGTACAGCAATTAACTGGGCGTAGTTCTTTAATGTCTCTAAACCTGCTTGTGCAAATGTTGCAACAACTAAGCCAAAAATCCCCACAGGAGCAAAAGCAATCACCACACGAATAATGGCATTCGTCGCATCCGCAATATCTGTAATCACTTGTTGAGTGGTTTCTGAACCGTGACGAAGTGCCGCACCTAAGCCTACAGCCCAAGCTAAAATGCCAATAAAATTTGCCTCGTGTAAAGCCGTTATTGGATTGGTAATAAAACTAAGGAGTAGATTTTTTAATACTTCTGCTACGCTACCCGGTGGCTGTAAAGTCACTTCACTTGCATGTGCAAAAACCAAAGTACTTGGAAACATCGTGCTTATCGTAATGGCACTAATCGCAGCCAGTAACATTCCGATTGCATATAATCCAAGAATTGGTTTTAAGTTACTCGCACCTTCGCCAACTTTAAAGTTAGCAATTGATGAGAGAACCAAGACAAATACAAGAATTGGTGCAATGGATTTTAATGCTTTAATAAAAAGCTCGCCTAAAATAATGAAATATTGGGCTGAATTGGGGAATAGATACGCAACTATAAAACCAAGAATAATGGCAATAAGAATACGAGTAACTAAACTTAAACGTGCTAGGACAGCAAACATGTTGAACCTTTATGCCTAAACTGGTCTAAAATCGATGAACAAGCCGCGTATTCTATACCTAAAAGCGAAAACTTAAATAATACAATTTCGCCATAAAAATTAAGATATTAAAAAATATATAGCTTTTTCAGCAATCATAATAAAAAATGTTGATAATTTAAACGATTATTTAACTAAAAGTTTGGGCATCCAATTGATGCATGGCTTGGTAATGCGTTAAATAAATATTTCCACTGAGCTGTTTAATTAAATTGGACTGTTTTAAACGATCCATGACTGGACCTTTGACTTCCGTGAGATGCATTTGAATTTTTAATTTATTTAAATCACTGTTGATTTCTTCCAGAGTTTCTAAAGCACTTGCATCAATATTACTAATACTTGAGCAATTGATCACCACATGATGTAGTTCTGGGTGTTTACTAACTTCTAAAATGATAAATTCTTTTAAGGTATTGGCATTTAAAAAACTTAGATTTTCATCTATACGAATAGACACAATATTGGTACTGGTCAAAACATCATGTCTTGAAATATTGCGGAAATGTTGCGTGCCTTCAACTAAGCCAATGACGGCAATATGTGGACGGCTAATACGCCATAACAGCAATAAAAATGTAGAAACAATACCAATAATCAAACCTGTTGAAATATCGATACACAACACCCCAAAGAATGTGACCCACATGGCAATCCCATCAGCTTTGGAATAACGCCATGTTTCGATGAAGGGTTTAAAATCAACCAATTTCCAAATGGATACCATAATGGTGACAGCGAGAATCGCCAAAGGAAGTTGTTTAAATAAACCGGTAAAATATAAACTCACAATCACGATAAAAATTGAAGATAACACACCAGCCATAGGCGTTTTTGCGCCTGCATCTGCATTAACCACTGTACGTGATAAACTGCCAGTCACAGGAAATGCTGACGTGACACCTGCACTAAAGTTGGCTAAACCCAGTGCAATCAGCTCTTGATTACTATTGAGCTCACTACGTTGTTGAAATGCTGTGGTCTGTGCAATAGAAATAGATTCGACAAAACTCACCATGGTAATCATCGCTGCACCGGGTAAAAGCTGGATCACCAAATCCCAGCGCCAGTAAGGCATGGCAATTGGTGGAAATCCCGAAGGAATCTCACCCACGGTTTTGATACCAAATTGGTCTATATGCAGGAAATGTATTAACGCAATCGAAATAAACACCAGAACCAAGGGCAGTGCTTTCACCCAGAATTGAAGAGAATGTGCAAAAGATTGGCATAACTTAGATTTAAAAAAAACTGGGATGTAAATCAAAAACAGTATTGCACAGACACCAAAAATCAAAGTTTCAATATTGGTAAAGCTAATGTATTGCCATAGGCTTTGAATAAACTCGATAATATTGCCAGATTTTAAGGGTACATCGAGCATAAACTTAACTTGGCTGAGTGCAATCAATACTGCGGATGCGATGATAAAACTTTTAATCACAGGATGGCTGATTAAACGGATTAAAAAGCCGAATCTAAAAATTCCCAGTAAACTTGAAAGTATGCCGACGAGAAGTGCCAATAAACATGCGGCTTGAATATATACAGGTGAACCCACCTCATAGAGCGGTTCAAGTGTAGCAAAGGTCATCATGGAAATCAGTGCAACAGGACCAATCGAAAGCGTTGGGCTGCCACCCACAATGGCATAGATGATCATGGGTAAAATACTGGCATATAAGCCAGTCACAGGAGGCAACCCAGCAACCATGGCATAAGCCATACCTTGAGGTACAAGCATTGCAATGACGATTAAAGCAGCAAGTAGATCAGCCCTAAATTTAGGGACATTATAGTCTTGCAGCCATTGCCATGCAGGGAGTATTTTACTGAGTTGAACTTTTGGGGCAGCCATTGGAACTTCATTAGCATATTTTCATATATATTATGCAGAAAAAATGCTAAGAAAAATAGCGACAGCTAACTTATATACTGAATTGTTTGTTTTTATTTTAAATTTATCTAGACGCTAAGATGTGTATTAAACCTGTGGGCAATACAAATCATATAAGGTTGTTAATACCACTGTCAGTTTTTGATCTTTAATAGAATAATAAATTTGCTTCCCATCACGACGTGTTGAAACAACATCACTTTTACGTAACATCATCAATTGTTGAGAAAGCGTCGGTTGATTAATCTGAGTTTTTTCTTCTATTTGCGAAACATTTAACTCTTCTTGAGCAAGATGGCATAAAATGAGTAAGCGATCTGTATTGGCTAAAGATTTTAAAATAGTCACGACTGATGCAGCTGATTCACGCATTACATCAATTTCAAGATCACTAGACATCGGTAGGTTCCATCCATTATTTAATACAGTATAACTGTGTCAGTGCATGTCGTATGGCTTTTAGCTTATGTTTTTTGATGAATTTCTAAATCAATTTTGTGAATATATCTTCACATTCTGTTTTAACTTTCTACAGAGCTAGATTTTCTCTGTTTACAGTTGAATAAATAGACAAAAATAAGTGGTATGTTAAGATGTAACTACAGCTAAAAATCAAGCTGAGGATATTTGACATGACGACATTTACAGCAATGAAGACGACATTACGTGAGGAAGCAACGATTCCTGTGCTTGCTATCGATGCGTTTAGTGCGGCATTTAATCATGCAAGTCAGTCAAACGCTACAATCACTTATGTAAAAGATCAACAACTGGTTCAACAAAGCAATGGTGAAATCAAAGTTGTTGAAGATTTATCTTCTGCCTATGTGGTTCCCAAGCTTAAACACAGTGTGTTAAAACGTAAAAAGAAACAAGAGGTGATGGCATAATTTTATATGCGACAGCCGAGAATAAGAATGTTTGCTGGTCCAAACGGATCAGGTAAAAGCACAATTAAAGACTATTTAGCGCCCCATCAGATTGGGGCATATTTAAATGCAGATGAGCTTGAAAAACAATTATCTGCGACTCAAAGTTTGTGCTTAGATGATTATCATCATGATTTATCTAGCGCAGCGTTACTGAAATTTTTAAAACAAAAAAAACGTAAAAAGAATGACCAAGTCGTGCCGCTATTATCCTCAAAACCACAAATTGTGGATGGACTCATTATATTTAACCGAGATGAAATCGACTCCTATCTTTGCGCACGCATTATCGATTTTATTCGGATGGAATTTTTAAGGTTAAAAATGAGTTTCACTTTTGAAACTGTGATGTCGCATATCAGCAAAGTAGAGTTTCTACGTGAAGCCCAGAAACAAGGCTTTAAAACGTATCTGTACTATGTGGCAACCGTTGACCCAAAAATTAATATTGGACGTGTGCAATATCGGGTCGCTACAGGTGGTCATGCTGTACCAGTGCAGAAAATCTGTGAGCGCTATTACCGTAGTTTAGATTTATTGATGTTGGCAATTGAAGCCTCAGATCGTGCATATATTTTTGATAATTCAAGTCACGGTGAAAAAGCAGCTTTTATTGCAGAGATCGAAAAGGCTGAAGTACTAAAACTAAATCCTGTTGTAGAGCATTTCCCTAAATGGTTTGTAGACAAAGTATTGAGTGAATTTAATTAATTTGAAGATTAGATCTGTTTGATAAAGCAAAAAAGATCATGTTGAGTGAAACATAATGGTATTGAAAGTTCCTTCTTACTTTGGAATAAGGCAAGAATGAGGGGATTTTATGTTGATTTATCGTTTTAAAAAGGACTGATAAACGAAGTCTATTGGCAAAATATTAAAAATTAAAATAAATTATAAGCTATTGATTATTAATTATAAATATGAATAAATCTATCCAGAGATTTAAATCAAAACTAAAAATTAGGCTGTGCAATTCTGTAGCAAATCATATAGAGATTGTATTTGCAGTTATGCCTTTGATTTGCATATTTCTATATATCCTTATCTGAAGATGATGTTGATTAATTTAAATAATTATATATTATAAAAACATATATTGTATGGATTTAAAGCAATGCATGATTTTATATTGGCCTTTTTTGGGGGAGTCCTACTTGGGCTGGCTGTAGTTGGCTACTTATTTGTAAATGGTCGTGTTGCTGGGGTAAGTGGTCTAATTGCACAAGTCCTCAATCCACACAGAATTTTTAAAACACCCGCTTTGTGGTTTTTATTGGGCTTATTCAGCACACCATTTATTTATAGAGTGATTTTTAATCCTGAAATCGTGATGCTAACGACAAGCCCAATTTTACTTGTCATCGCAGGTCTATTGGTAGGCTTTGGCACACGATTAGGATCAGGCTGTACCAGTGGTCATGGAATTTGTGGGATAAGTCGTTTGTCTAAGCGTTCAATTGTCGCAACCTGTACCTTTATGCTGGCTGGGTTTATTACTGTGTATGTGATGCGCCATGTGATTGGAGCTTAATCATGAAAAATATCTTTGCATTTATCTTTGGTGGGCTATTTTCTGTAGGTTTAATGCTCTCGGGGATGTCGAATCCAGCAAAAGTCATCGGTTTTTTAGATATATTTGGCCAGTGGGATCCAAGTCTGGCTTTTGTGATGATTGGCGCAATAGTCGTTGCATTTATTCCTTTTCAAAAAGCGATACGTGATCCTGTAACTGTGTTTAATGAAGTGATCGAATTACCAAAAAATACCCAACTCGATACAAAGTTAATTGCAGGCGCTTTCATTTTTGGTATAGGTTGGGGAATAGCTGGAATTTGTCCAGCACCAGCATTTACATTGATTGGTTTAGGTTATTATCAAGCCCTATATTTTATTGTTGCCATGCTGTTTGGCGTATTGATTCATCGCAAAGTGACAGGAGCATAATTTTTTATGAATCCATTTGTACAAGATTTTTTTGATGAAGCCAGTAATACCTTTAGTTATGTGGTGGTTGATCCTGCAACTCAATACTGTGCCATTATTGACAGTGTATTGGATTATGATGCGTCATCTGCAACAACATCGACAACACATGCAGACCATATTATTGAGTATATTCAAAAACATCATCTTACAGTGCAGTGGATTCTTGAAACACATGTACATGCAGATCATTTAACAGCTTCGCAATACTTAAAAACACAGTTAGGTGGTCAAATCGCCATGAGTGAAAAAATTGTGACTGTTCAAGATATTTTTAGTCAAATTTATAATATTGATTATCAGGCTTTAAAAGCACAGCATTCCTTTGATTATTTATTTAAAGATCATGAGATTTTTAAGATTGGCGAGTTAGAGGCATATAATCTCCCTACGCCTGGTCATACTCCAGCTTGTTTGACCTATGTGATTGGTGATGCAGCCTTTGTTGGTGATACTTTGTTTATGCCTGATTATGGCACAGCGCGTTGTGATTTTCCAAAGGGCAGTGCGGCACAACTTTATGATTCTGTGATGAAAATTTTTAATTTAGCAGAGCATACTCGGTTATATTTATGCCATGATTACCTGTCAGAATCACGCCTAGATTATCATTGCCAAACAGACATTAAGAGCCAACGTGAAGAAAACATCCATATCCATACAGGGGTAACTAAACAAGCCTTTATTGCGATGCGGGAACAGCGTGATGCTACATTGGCTATGCCGAAATTGATCCTTCCAGCCATTCAAATCAATATGAATGCAGGTCAATTTCCTGAGCCTGAAATAAATGGTATTCGTTATTTAAAATTACCTTTAAATTATTTTAGGTAAATTGCTTAAATTAAAATGTATTTATTAAATGATAATGATTTGAATTTTTGTTCAATAATTATGCGATTTAATCACGATGATTATTTATTTAGTTTTTTAAAATAATTTTCTTTAATATGCTTGAAAATTACGCAATGATTGATTTTTTTATGAATATTGTTAAGATTATTGTAAATAAGTGCAGAACTCAATCATGGAATTGAGTCTCTTTAGAATAAATCATAACAGGGGGATTTTTTTCTCATATTACAAAATATAAAATTTATTTATCGAGTTGATATTTAAATATAATTTAAACAAACATGGGTTTGTCATAAATTTGAAACATACCTAAAAACTTAAAAGAATAGATTTTATAAACGTTATTGTATACAATTTAAACTTATTAGCTAAAGTGTGACTTATATCACATGGTTTTTTTAAAAAAATAACGACTCGACACTTGGGTTATACAAGAATCTGTGGTTATTTAAAATACATATAAGTTTGAACAATGGTTTATCTTAATTTTGCGTTGATAGATAGGATTAATTTATGGCAGGCATTTATTTACCTTTGCATTCGAGTTTGAATCAGGTGGGTTCATTTCCAAAGTCTATAACTCCTCGATCTGCACAAATTTTGAATGAAGTCAAAGAAGCTTTAGATCTGATACCCCACCTTATTTGGGTGACAAAATTGGGGATTGGCTATTGTAATACCCCATTAAAAGAATTTATTGGTGTAGATACGCATAATATTTGCGATTCCGATTGGATTAAATGCTTACATCCTGATGATGCAGAACATATCTATAATATTTGGATAACCGCGCAGAAAACTGGTCAGCGTTTTGAAAAAGAATGTCGTATCCGTCATGTGAATGGCGACTATCAATGGTTTTTGCTGATTGCTCAAAGTACGGTTTATAAACAACAGTTTTTTGATTGGACCATAACCTGCACCAATATTCATGAACGTGCAACGTTATTACGTGAAACCAGTGAGTCACTAAAAGCCAATACAGATATGCTTGATGTCAGTGTCGACTGTATCAAAATTATTACACCAGATGGTTATGTGTCACATATGAATAAATCTGGTTGTATTGCATTACTAGGACAAGAAAAAGTAAAAACTTTTGGTATGGAATGGCTTGGACTATTACTACCAGAAGTGCGTGAGCAGGGTAAAAAAGCCATTAAAGAAGCGGCAAAAGGGAAAAACGCCAGATTTGCAGGTAAAAGTGTCTTTGGTAATTTAACCATGTATTGGGATAATATTTTAACCCCAGTTGTCAATGAAAATGGTCAAACCACCAGTATTTTATGTGTTTCACGAGATATAACCAAACAACGTATTGCCGAAGAAAAACTCAGAGTGATCTGTGAATTTGATGAAATGACGAGTTTGATGAATCGTCGTGCATTTAAAAGAAGATTAAAGGCATCAATCTCTAAAGCCAGAGAAAATCGAAGTAAAATTGGATTATTACTGATTGATTTAGATCATTTTAAACATATTAATGACACATTAGGTCATTCTGCTGGCGATCATTTACTTAAGGTTTTGTCTAAACGCCTTGCGCATTGTTTAGATGAGAATGCCTATATCTCAAGACTTGGGGGTGATGAGTTTGCGGTGGTGATTGACCATGTGGAAAGCCATGCACAGATTGAGGCTGTTTCCAAAAAATTATTACAACAACTCGATGCGCCTATTACTTATAGCGGTAAATTGCTGAATGGTGGTATGAGTATCGGCGGTTCAATTTATCCGCACGATGCCAAAGATGGCTCAGGATTGTTGAAATGTGCAGATGCTGCTTTAAATGATCTTAAAGAACGGGGTCGTGGCGGTATTCGTATGTTTGGTGTAGACATGTTTGAAATTGCCCAAAGTAAAGCCAAGCAATTAAATACAGCGCGCCAAATTATCCGTAACAATCAAATTGAACCATTTTACCAACCTAAAGTGAAACTGGATGATTGCTCAATTATTGGTTTTGAAGCATTACTCAGATGGCGAGATGTAGAGGGCAATGTTTATTTACCTGCGACTGTTGCTGAAGCATTTAATGATTTTGAGTTAGCGACCAAAATCAGTGAAACCATGCACGATAAAATATTTACAGATATTTCTCATTGGATCAAGCAAGGCTTTAACGTGGTACCGATTTCAATCAATGCCTCACCTGTAGAGTTTATGCGGGATAATTATGCCGAAATTTTATTAAAGCGCTTGACCCAGTATGCCATTCCACATCATCTTGTTGAAGTCGAGATTACTGAACATGTTTTGGCTGATCGTGGCTATGAATATGTCATTCGCGCGTTAAAAAAACTTAAACAAGAAGGCGTGCGGATTGCCTTAGATGACTTTGGAACAGGGCATTCATCGATGACGCATATTCGTGATTACCCTGTCGATAGTTTAAAAATTGACTATAACTTTGTAAATCGTATGCATGAAGAAAAGTCAATTAAAGCGATCGTGGAAGGGATTGCAAAATTAGGTCCAATCCTTTCTTTAGATATTATTGCAGAAGGGATTGAAACGATTCAGCAGCTTGAAAATTTAAGAGCCGTGGGCTGTAAATTTGGCCAAGGTTTCTTATTTAGCCAAGCAATTTGTGCTGAACAAGTGCAAGAAATGTTGCAGTAAGGGCTTTGGATTAACACTATTGATTGGGTTAAATTGTGCCTTAACTCAATCATTTGTATTCCATACATAAAATATAGAAAAACTTTAAAAAAGGGCTTGAAAAGTCTACAGACTACAGGTATTGTAAATTCAATATAGATTTTTATGAACGACATAAAGATGAAAAAGCAACCTGTAATCGCTACTTCTTATTATTTCTGGCAATTCTTTAGATAATTGCCTGAAGTCGTTCGGGCAATGAATTGGTTGCCCATCAAAGTTAATACCTGATCGGCAACACCGATCAGGTTTTTTTATATCTGAATGTTAAAAATATTTTGAATCAATTAAGTGTAAAGATTTTGGAGAATGTCATGATGAAATTTAACTACGTATACTTTAGCAACTTTTATTGGACTTACTTTGGTCAAGTGAAAAACCTGATCGCCCATTTGAATAGATCCCATACGCTCAAATAAAAGTTCGGACTTTAGAGAGTCCAAAGGAATACATCATGAATGCACTAAATATTGCTTTACAACAAAATCAAACCATAGAAACTCAACTCAGTTTGCCTTATGAGTTAAAAGAAAAATTTGCATTAAAACATAAGCTCGCTTTACAGATCGCCGAGCAACGCCAAACAATTGAAAATATTCTCGATGGTACAGATGATCGTTTGCTGGTGATTACTGGCCCATGTTCTATTCATGATGAAAAATCCGCATTGGAATACGCAGATCGCTTAATACAATTACAAGAAAAAGTGTCAGATCAGATCTTTCTAGTGATGCGTGCATATATTGAAAAACCACGTACAACTGTGGGCTGGAAAGGGTTTTTATACGATCCAAATTTAGATGGATCTTCCAATATGCAATTGGGTTTAGAAAAATCACGCCAATTGTATTTACAAATTATTGAAAAAGGTTTGCCGATCGCCAGCGAAATTTTAAGTCCTATGGCAACTGCATATTTTGATGATTTATTGGCTTGGGGTGCAATTGGTGCACGTACCAGCGAATCACAAATTCATCGTGAAATTTCAAGTCATATGCCTTTTAGTATTGGCTTTAAAAATGGTACAGATGGCTCGATTCAAATTGCTTTAGATGCAATTCAATCTGCAAGCCATCCTCATCAATTTCTTGCCATGGGGCAAAAGGGATTGCCTTGTATCGTGCATAGTCATGGTAATCCTTTAGCACACATCATTTTACGTGGTTCAAATAAGGGCACAAACTATGATGCAGAATCGATTCAGCAGATCCGCCAGCAGCATCAAGGAAAATTACCCGCATTGGTGATTGATTGTAGTCACGGTAACAGCAGTAAAGATCCTTTAAAGCAACCGTTGGTTTTACAGCAAATTATTGAAGAAAGACATGTAACCCAAGTACGTGGTGTAATGCTAGAAAGTCATTTGGTGGATGGTAATCAAAAAATCTCTTGTGATATGACTTATGGTCAATCTGTTACAGACGGTTGTTTGGGTTGGAATAAGACGGAGCAATTGTTGTTGGATGTTGCAGAGCAACTTTCGAAACAGGAGTTGTTGCAGACGGCATAAAATGTAGTATCGGCTTGTGTTTTTATCATTTTAAAATAGCGCTTTATAAAAAATCCCATCATATTTTTATATGATGGGATAAAGGTTAAAGTTTATTATTTGGGTTGTACTTGAATCACTTTACAGTAGCCATTGCCAGAATATGGTTCAACATACACTTCTACAGCTCTCTTTTTTTGATACCACTGCGCCAAAGTCACAGCAAGAATGACCTTACTTGTTTGAGGAATAAGCATCCAACCATAAGGAGTGCCATTACAAACAGTTGGAAGGTTTCCTGATTCAAGCCGAATGAGTAATCCTTCCGAAACACTTGTGATAGATGTCATATTTCCATATACATATGTCTCAGCTGCAAAAATTTGTTGAGTTAATAGCACAGAGAGCAATAGAATTTTTTTCATGTTTTAGTACCTTATTTTAAAAATTAACTTTTGAATTTAGCAACCTATCGATAGTCAATTAATCATTTAAAATATAATGATAAAACCCTTGAGCTAAAGTTCATGGTTGGAAATCTGAACAACTTTGTGCACCAGAAAAATATAAAGTTACAGATTTCTTTGTAATTTGAGCAGTAAGTAATACAGCAAATAATTTACTGCAATTCGCTGGAGAGATTTCATTCCAAGTTGCTGATGTACTACATAATAAGGGACTGCTTAAACCACCAACACTGTTAGCAAATAATCCACCTGAACGTGGATTTATTGACACACCACTCACTTTTCCTGTGCACATAATATCAGCCGAAAAAACGGATTGATTAATTAAAATAAGTAGTAAAAAAATAATTTTTTTCATTAGCATCACCTTTTAAGAAGAGATCTTTGCTACGGTGGTAAATGATGTCAAAGTATAAAAATTTCTTGAATTACCACATTCTTACCATCCATGGTACAGTTACATAATCAGTTTCTTCACAATTATAATTGTCCTGTATATAACGCAAAGTTATATTCCTTTTCATCGCATATGCTTGCATTAGGATACCTAAGTATGGCTTCGTTGATGGTTTTGACCATGAGCCAATCTGTTTCCAAGATTCTCGACCACTTGAAGATTTAAGCAATGCTAATAAATCAGTTTCTTGTGTTTGAATTTGCATTACTTTATATGGTCCACAATCTACTTGAGCAAAACACTGATTACAGAAAAATGAACTAATAAAAATAATTATAATTTTCATAAATATACCTTGCTAAATTAATAAATATGAAACCAAACGATAGATGGCCTACCATCTGAGGAACATCCATCTAAATAAACATCTACAAATTTCTTACTTAAATAAGCTGCGTAAAGCGAGGCATATGTTCTTTTTCCATTTGTAGTGCTAGCGTCAAAACGGAATTGATTTACATTTTTATATGGACAAGACAAAGTGTTACCAAAAGGCTCCCCTGACAAACTTGCATAACATGTTCCGTCTACATGATGGCAACCAATACTGGTAATTTTTCGATATGTAATATTCTCAGCAGCATATAAAGAAGTATTTGCTGTTATTAAAATAAGAACAATTGTGATTTTTCTTAACATTTTTCTCCACTTTCATGATGAATTGTGAATATTTTGTGTTGAACTTGTATTTTTTTTTAAAAATATGTATTTTTTATATACAACTTATTAAAAAAAGTAAATAGGGTTAAAAATGAAAAAAGTAGTGTTCTTTGTTTTGTTGATGTCTCAACTAGTGTTTGCTGGAAATGTTTTAGCCAGTGACTACACAGGAAAAGTTGAATCAATTGTAGTGCGTGACTCAGATGGACTCATTTATATTTATTTTAGCGGTAGTCGATCAAGTAATATCCCGGATTGTGCTAAAAATACAAGTTATATGATGATAAAAAATGAAAATAGTGCAACGGGAAAGCGGCAATTAGCAATGTTAATGTTGGCACAAGCATCAAATAGAAATGTAGGTGTAGAAGGAGCGAATGTATGTACAAGGTGGCCTGACGGTGAAGATATTCAATCAGTTATTTTGCAACGCAAATAGGTAATTAAATAGATAAATAAAAAGGGATATCGCTCATGAGAATAATAATGAGTTTTGTTTTAAGCCTATTTAGTTCAATACTTTATGCTGGAGCAATAGACTGGTCTGTTGCAATGACATCTTTTCCATCAGATCAAAGTGTCGGTGATACAGGACAAGAAAAAACACCCAATGGTTATGTCGATTTAATGAGTGGTAACCTTGTTTATGATGTACCTGAAGTCACATTAAAAGGTGAGAGAGGTCTGAATTTTACCTTGTCTCGTTCTTATGGAAAGGTAAACAATGGCTTTCGCTCTATGGGGAACTGGGAGTTAGAGTCACCAAGATTGGTGATGATGACGGGACCTTCAACTAAACTCCAAGGTGATAGTGGCGCTGGCATATGTGAAGCAAATGGTGATGCAACTAATAATAGTTCAGGAAGGCCTGCTTTTACAGCTTCGCTTACCAATTCAAGTTTCAGAAGTAAAATTGAGCAAACATATGTAAATCAAGCGAATGCAACATTAGCTAACCAAACATTAAATACAATTATAAATTTAGTACAATATTTTGGAAGCTTAACGGGTGATGCAAATGCGCAATACAATAAACAACAAGCACAAAACGCTACATCTAATTTACAATTCCAGTTATTTAGTGCTTTTAAAAATAACGTGAATGCTATATCCGTTACTTCAAGCCAAGCAACCACTGAAAAAGCGAAATACAGACAAAGTATAACAAATGTATTGCAGACAGGACAGGTAACAATTTCTGTTAATGGCACTAGGCTAACTAATGGAAACTTAACCATAGTTTTAGATGGTTTGGCAGTAAATTCCTCATTTACTGTTCAAACAAATAATGTACTAATGGATGCCGCTATTAGACAAGTAATCATAGGCTATCTTTACTATCATAATATTGAAAAGATTAAATCTCCAATGTTGCTAAATGGAATTACTCAAACTTCAACACTTAATACCTCATCCAATGTTGATCCAAGACAAAGACCAATAAGCTTATATCTTCCTAGTCAAAAAAACATAATTTTTTATCCTATTAAAACAGGTGTTGCGGGATACCCTCAATCTGCAAAATATATATCTCAAGACAATTGGTATATTAGTTGTACAAATTCAGGAAAAGATTTTGTAGTAAGATCAAATAATGGTGTTACTTATTATTTTCCTGGTGAAAATCGAGAAAACCAGACAGGTTTTACTTCATTCTTTGGAAGCGAATATATTCCTGGGCGTGTATCAATTTATGCTTCAAAAATAGAAAATCAATTTAATGAAGCTTATCAGCTTAATTATTTTAATAAAAAAACCAATACCCTGATTTATAATGGGTTTAATTATACAAATAAATTTTTTCTAAAGTCAGTACAACATTTGCTGGATGGAAAAATTGTTAATGAAAATACGCCTGAACTTGTACTCAATTATGTAAAGAGCCAAAGTGGAATTGAGAATACTGATGAAAGCCAATTTGATAATATTTCGGGGGATATAACCCTTAAGAAAATTCTTAGATATATCAATGGTTCATATAAAGAATGGACTTCTTATAATTACACGAGCCAAAAAAATCTTTCAAATTATAAATTGACAGACACAATACCAACAGGTGGGACGATAGGAGCTTTTCAAGACAACAATTCTGCGTTTATTTATTTACAAGCAGCAGGTTATATTACAGGTGATGCTATAAATTATGGTTATGGTGGTCCTTATCGAATTGTTGGTAATGCCACACCAGCATCGACGAGTATGACTGCGCAAGACTTTCTCTGGTTCTATAGTGATTTAACAAATATTCATTACTATAAGAGTTCTTCAAATGGCTTAGTCAATACTAAATCTGTTTATTGGACATATTCACTCATCAATGAATCTCGCCCAGGATTTGCTGAAACTAAATCCTATAAAGTGACAAGTTCCTATTATACTGGTGCTGATGTCAATCCATTGCAAATTACCTATGCATATAGCCGTAATAAAGAAGCTAAAGAACAAACTACAACAGTAACAACCAAGGATGTAACTACAGGTCTGACAAAGGCATATGCTTATGTGATGAATGCTTTCGAAGGTGGGATTGCAGAAAGCTTCTTACATGGATTACTTAAAAAAGTAACGATTGATGCTCGTACAGAAGTTTATGAATGGGTGACATTAAATCTTATTGGTCAAAAACCAAAAACAACCAATGATAATTACACTGATAATGAAGATGTTTTATTGGTTCGAATGTCTAAAAAAACAGTTAATCATCATGGTGCTTATGGCACAACTTATCGAGATTTTGACCAATATGGTAATGCTCAAACGATTGAATCTACAGGTCTAAAAGGTACAAGTTCAACTTCATTACCAAGTGTTAGTATTGCTTATTTTAATGCTGAACCTGCAAATGCTTCAGTGAATGATGGTAGCTTGCCTTGGATTATAGGTTTACCTCGTCAAAAGACATCTGGTGGGTATACAACACAATCTATTGAATATGATGTTCAAGGTGCGATCAAAACAGAAAGTAAAGAAGGACGTATCACCAAGTTTAAATATGAAACTGTTTCATTTAGTTCATGCTTAGGTAACCTTGCTGATTTTGCTTGGTCAAAATTTGCTAGTTGTTTCTCCGATTATGTTGCTGGAGATAAACATACTGGATTACCAATGGAAGTTGATGTGGGCAATGGTCAACAAATTACTCAATACTCTGCCTATAAGAAAGGTGTACCAGCCAATATTCGTTTAGCCAATGGTGGCTTAGAAACCAATGTTATCGATGACTTTGGTAATATTATTTTCCATACAGATGCAGATGGTGTTCGTTCACAAAACCAATATGACGATGCAGGTCGTTTAAAAGTTGAAACACCAGTTATTGGTTTAAGCTATACAACTATTGATTACAATGGCTTAGACATTGTAAGAACCATGCAAAATGGTGCAAGCTATAATAAAACAGAAAAATATAATGGTGATGGTTTCCTGATCTATTCTGCTGCAAATACATCAAATAAGACGGTCGTAAATTCAAGTAAATATGATGCTTTTGGAAATGCAATCTTTAGTTCAAATCCATCTGTTGGAGGTACAAATGAGGGGATTTCTACAAGTTATGATGTCTTTGACCGACCAAAAACTGTAATTGATAATGGCGTATCCGTAAACTACTGCTATCAATCATGTGGTGGGCGTAACGGTGCTATTGCATTAACAACAGATGCTTATGGTGTCACTGAAACTGATTATTTGGCTGCTGGCGATTTTAGTGCAAATCTAAAAACACTGGTCAGTCGTAAAGGTGGTGATGGTTCTGTATTCACAACCTCAACTGAATATAATTTAGGTCTGTTAAAACCAACTTTTGCAGCTTCAGGTGCTTCAACACAAAGTTATACCTATAACAGTAATGGCACATTGGCGACCGAAAAAGACAATAGTATCAATGGGCAAAAGGGTTATGGTTATGATGCGACTGGGCGAATTAAAACCATTAGCCATCAAGATGGTTCAGTCGAAACAATTGAATATTATCCAATCAATGATTTGATTCGTTCTCGGGCTTGGCGTGGTATAACCACCAATTATAGTTATAGCTTAGCAGGACGTTTAAATTCAACCAATAATGCCAATACTTCACAAGGCTATGGTCGTGATGGTTTTGGTCGTGTTGTAACACTGACACAAAATATTAATTCCAATAATGCTAATTATGGTTATACCACCACATTTGGTTATAACAATCTAAACCAAGTGGTTTCGATTATTTATCCAAACGGCAAATCTGTGAATTTGTCAGATCAAAATGCTTTGGGTGAAGTTTATTCAATACCTAGTGTGATTCAAGGGCTTAACTACAATATATTGAGTCAACTTACATCTGTACAAGCAAATGCTGACGTGGCTTGGACATATTCGTACTCAAACAATGGTTTACCTACAGGTGTAAGTTCTACCAGTTTAAATAAATGTGTACTCAATATTGGTTATGGCTATGATGCATTAAATCGTATCAATAGAATGAGTGATCATTGCGGTGCGACCTATAACGCCACAATTGACCGTTTTGGTACAGGCTTGATGAAACAGGTTGAGCTTGATCAGGCACGTTATCAGTATTTATATAACAATGATGATATTAGTTCAGTCAATATTACCTCTAAGAGTCAAATCGTTGCACCTGCTTCCTACACTTATAACTATGTGAATGGCACATCACGCTTAGCTAATGTTAGTGGTTCAGCATATAGCTTTAGCTATGATGCAATGGGGAATGTCACCAATGATGGTATTCGTGCCTTAGATTATGATGCTTACTATCGTATCAGTAAAAATGGTAATGAAAGTTATATCTACAATACAGATGGTTTGCGTGTTCGTGCAGTTCGTGATGATGGTATTACTGACTATATTTATGATTCAGCAGGTA
Source organism: Acinetobacter sp. CE-15 (assembly GCF_051059255.1). NCBI lineage: Bacteria > Pseudomonadati > Pseudomonadota > Gammaproteobacteria > Moraxellales > Moraxellaceae > Acinetobacter > Acinetobacter sp. CE-15. The sequence continues at coordinate 2,262,164 of NZ_CP192737.1, forward strand.
ATTTGGTTTATGACATTAACCATCAATCAGGTTATAGCAAAGCCTATGTTTATATTGCTGGGAAATTAGTTGCAACTTTAGAACGTTATCCAGATGCCAACAGTAAAGGCTTTGATTTGATGAATGATTTTGAAGGAGCCGAGTTTGGTATCAATAGCTTGTTAGAGAGTTATGTGGATAGTGATGATGATGGTTTACCTGATTATATCGAACGCTTTATTGGTTCTGACCCAAATAATCCTGATTCAGATGGTGATGGTCACAAAGATGGTTATGAATATAAATTATTGGGTGCGAAAGGTGTTTTAGACCCGCTGATTTATCCAAGTGAACCTGATCCTGATGAAGATATGGCAGCATGGTTGCCTGTAATCTTAGATATGATCTTGGAAGATGACTAAGGGGATAAATCATGAAAACAAAAATGAAAAATCTAATGAAAAATAACAATATGCAGTCAAATAAGATCTGGTTGATAACAGTTCAATTGATTGTATTAAGTCTCTTCCTTGTTCTTAGTCAGCTCACGCTGGCTAAGGATCGGATTCAATATCATGTTCAGAACTTTGATGGTTCAACCTTAAAAGTGATCAATGAACAGGGCGTGGTTAGTCAGTCTTATCAATACGCGCCTTTTGGTCAACAACTGCAATATAAGAAACCAAGCAATTTAAAGAATCCCAATGCTTTTGTTGGAGGGGTTCAAGATGCTGATGATTTGGTTTATTTAAAGCAACGTCACTATAACCCAGTATTAGGAAGATTTTATCAGCCTGATCCAGTGACATTTATTATTAATGGTGATGGGCAATTAAATAGATACCATTATGCTTGGAATGATAGTTATACATTTAGTGATTCAAGTGGAGAAGCTGTACAGTTATTAGCATTTGTTCCTTTAGTGCTTTGGGTTGCAGATAATTTTAGATCAGATATACCGAATGCTAATAACATCCCGCCAAGTGGAATTGGCGATGCGGCTCTTGCCGGATATGGACTAAGTTCATTACTATTTCAAGCAAGGCTAGCTTCAATGGGTGTTGCTGAGCTAACATACTATAATATTGCACAAAATAGTGCTTCTATATCTCCTCTAGTGCTATCTAGGAGCATTACAAATATTGATCCAGCAAAATTACTTTGGACTCAACGATCAGCAGGAGGGAATGGAAGAGCTGATATTTTACGTGAAAGTATGTCTATAAATGGATATAAAGGACCTCCAATAGATGTTGTGCAATATCCATACGGTTTAGTAACACTTGACCATACGCGTGCAGCAGTAGCACTTGAGCAAGGTATAAAAAGTATTCCTGCTATAATAAGGACTCCTAATGAACTTTTACCACAAAGTATGATAGGAAGGTTTGGAAATGCTACAACATGGGGCGAAGCGGTAATTTTTAGAACTGCAAATCAAAGACCACCTTTAGCTCCGCAAGGAACTGTAACGCCTCCTAGATTACCTAAAACCAAAAATTGAAGAGATAAAATGAACATTAATTTTCCAAAAGGTTATTATTGGTTGTTAGAAAGAAATTTGATTTCGTATGAAACATTTGGTGCATTACAGCCATGGTTGTATCTGCCAAAAGAACATCAATTTAATTTAAACGATAAGTGGGGCACTACTGATTGTTTTAACAGAATAGCTTTCGCAAAAAGGCAAGATAATGATGAATTAGCATGCTTTGTCTATAATTTAGAAGGAGAGGTATTAGGTGTTGATCTCATACAAGGATGGACAAATGATGGATATACTATATTGCAATCATTTAATTCATTTTGGGAATGGCTTAAGCACGTTATTGATGATATGGCTGAGTGGTTAGAATATGATATTTAAGGATAAGTAATGATATCTTACTCATAATGAGATTCATACAATGAATTTTGGATAAATGGTAATGAAGACAATTAATATTGAGTTTATGAATGAATCTACATTTGAAATTACTGTAATTGTTGAGCCTCTTGCTGATGAGTTTTTATTAAAACCTAAAGATATAATTAAAGTCGTATGCGAGTCTTTGGAGGAAATTACTACAATTCATTCTGCTTTAATGGATAAGGAAACTGTTGTTATTTGGTTGCCTAGAGGTAATGTTGAATGGAAATATTATATTAATGATTGTTTGACTGACCCGATTTAAATAATCATGTTTAAATTTCAATTACTATCTGATACTGACTCTGAATCAGGAATTTTAATAGCAAAGCAAAAAATTACTTCAAATGGATTTAATAAATATATTACATCTGAGAATTATGGTAGTGATTTAAATGGAATAGTAATTATATTAATGTGTCGTAAACCTGAAATTGTTTTTAAAAAACGATTACGGTTATCAAAAAAAGAAAAAGTCTTGTACATGGATATTATGTTGGATTATGATCTATTTAATAATATGACATTCGAACAAAGAATCACTCAAATTTGTAAAACGCTTTTAGTAGAGTTATCACAGGTACTAAAAAAATATAAATTTCAAGATTTTAAATCGGATGAACTAATAAAAAATTAGAAAATTGGTTTGTGAGTTATGGTTTTATTTAAGTAGTTAATTTTATTATGAGCCTAATAATCAAGGAGGCTCATCAACAGAGACTGCAATTAGCAGGATATCTTTATAGACAAGGCTTAAGATAATATGATCTTTTTCTTAACTGAAAATTTCAGATTTATTTTTTAGTTCTAAGGTTATCTAACAGAGTACTTTAATAGGAAAAATTTAGATGAAGAAGAAGATAGTATTTGCTAGTATAGATTTTTTTAAATCTACATTAACTTTTATCTTAATAACATATCCTTTATATTGCTATATTAAAAGTCAGTTTATTTTAAAACTTGAAAATGATTGGTTTTTAGGAGTGATTATTTGGATTTTCTTAATTTTAACTGGTTTTGTTTATTTGTTTTCATTTGTTATAAAAATAATTTTTTTTAGAAATGAAATATTTATTTCAAAGAGATATGTTAAATTTGTTAACTATTATGTTTTTTTTATTTTTTTGTTTTTATTTTTCTTACCAATTATAAATGTAATCTTGAAGAAGATAAAGTAAATGGTGTTCGGTATGTATTTCATATTAATATTTTTATCTATTATATTAAGTGGATGTGGATTAATGAAAAATAATAATAACTTTTTATATGGTAGCCTGGAGTATAAAAATGTAAAAGATATATTATTAATTTTAAATGATGAAAAAGTTTATTTTATTGGTGTAACACCATGTGCACTGTCAAAAATATGAATATTATCTGAGAAGAAAATGGTGTTGGTTATTTTGAGAATTAGTGAATTACCAATGGGTTTGAGAGAAAGATTGGAAACATGTAACTGGAAAATTGAAGAGTTTTATAATTACATACCTACTGAAATAAAAATTGATAAGGTAGATCGAGAATATATAAGAAGGAGTAAAATACATCCATGGTTTAAATTTTAATTATTTAATAAGGAATATAGAGATAAATTAACTTTATATTTTATTCTAAAATATTTAGTGAAATAAGGTTTCTTTAAAATTGATTAATTATTTAATTTACACTTATTAATAGGGTGATATATGAGTAATTTAAAAAATTCAAGAAAATTTCATTAGTGATTATAGGGAATTATTACAATGTTTTTCTGAATACATAGCCTTTATTAGTATGGAATATGCGAATATAAAAGCATATTGTAAATTAATTAATAAATTGTTGCCATGTATAGAATTTTTTTTTGATTACGAATAATTAAGGTCTATTCTATACAAAAATAATGGTTTATCCCTCATTGAGGACAGTACTACCACAAATGAAATAATACATACTGCTTTTGTTATGAATCTAAGAATCAAAAAGGGTCATCAACAGAGCCTACAATTAGCAGAATATCTTTACAAACAAGGTTTAAGATAAATGAATCGAATTTTCAGTATATTGAATATTCTAATATCAATAACTATTTTTTTAATATTATTATTCCCTGTATCTGTCTATGTATATAGTCAATATGTTATAAGGGTTGAGAATGATTGGGTAACTGGAATTTTAATTTGGACTAGCATATTTTTTTCTATTTTTTTAAAAATATTATGGGTTATTGTGTGTGATTATTTTTCTTACGTTGAAGGCAGGGAGGTAGTAAAAAAATTAATTATTCTTCTGTTTTTATTTTAATTTTTTTAGTGCTTTTACCGTTTATTGAGTCAATATTAAAAAAATAATTTAAGAAGACTAAATAAAAGTGGCTAGAAATTGAATTCCTGTATTTGTTAATTCGTGGGTTAAGTAATATGGATTACAATCAATTAATTGATAAAATTGAAAAGTTTGTTAACAAAGATGATATCTCACTAAAAAACACTCAAGAGATTGAAGTTCTTTTGGAAAATTTAATTATTAAAGATGAATTAATTACTGAAACAATTTTATTTTTAGCATCATATAGACCTGGAGGTGGTGAATATATGAATGATGAAAGTCAAATTACTCAACAATTAAACAAAGTTTTAGTACTTTTAAAAAGTGAATAAAGAATCATTACATGTTTAAAGAAATGCATGCAGCACTTCTTTCTGCTTTCCATGCACAGACGATAATTAGCGGTTGGGCAAATGGTTGTTTTATAGGGTATCCAGTACTAACTAAATTAGATTTAAGAAAATAACAAATTAAGTAATTAAAATTTGGAAAACAAAAAGATCAGACTCATCTGATCTTTTTGTGTTTAAACATTATTTTTAAGCATTAGAATTTTAAAAATTAAAGCCCAGCTTCATATTCGCTATTGCTGAGTAACTTTTCAACATCTGCAATATTGTCTGGTTTAATCTTATAAATCCAACCTTTGCCATACGGGTCGTCATTCACAAAATCTGGATCATCTTCAAGGGCAGTATTCACTTCTACAACTTCACCCGAAACAGGCGCATGAATATCAGATGCTGTTTTAACGGATTCAACTACACCAGCCTGAGCGCCAGCAACCACATGGCTACCCACTTCAGGCGCTTCAACGTAGACTAAGTCGCCTAAAGCATCTTGAGCATGGTCAGAAATACCAGTAATCACAAGATCACCTTCAATTTTTACCCATTCATGTGTAGCTGCATATTTCAAATCTGAAGGATGATTCATAATGACTCCATTAATCAATTTATTTTTGGCACGAGTTATACAGGTTTTTTAATCAAAACAGAAAGCAGAGATACTGATAAACTTATTCATCGAAACAAATAATCGTGATAAATCACATTATAAGTATGGGTCTTTGCGCCAACTACTTGGGCTACGACCACTCCAGCGTTTAAATGCACGACTAAAGTTTGCAACATCACTATAACCGAGTTCATCTGCAATTTGTTCCAGTGTATAGTCAGTACGGGAAAGTAACGATGTGGCATGGCGATAACGTACTTCATCTACCAGTGTAGAGAAAGAAGTACCTTCGGCAGCCAACTGACGCTTTAACGTACGGTCTGACATATGCAGACGATCTGCGACATTTTCAATACTTAAATAATGCTGTTCCGAATGGGTCAAGATATCGCGTACACGCATTGCCAAACGACGTCTTTCACCCAAAGCTGAAAGTTCTGCTTCACATTGATTAATCGCAATTTGACTGGCAATCGGGTCAGCATTGACCATTTTTAAGCCCAAGTAGGATTTGTCAAAACTTGCAATGAGATGTGGCTGTTCAAAACGCATATTGTATTGCTTTGCCAGTTTCTCGATGTATTTGTCAAAACCATCAGGCTTGGGAAAATCAAAATCGATATCGCCATGCAAATAATCAATACCAGTTAAGGCTTTTGCCATGGTCATAATACCAAAGGTTAGCCCCATCACAATTTCTGTGCGCAAAGGTTCGATTTCGATATCACATTGCAATTGAAGTGTGGCTTTTTCACCAAAAGTAGAAAAATACAATTGTAGAAAGGGCATACGCAACTGGATAAAACGGTTGGCTAAGACAAGCGCATCGGTAATATCGTGTGCTGTCATGATGGCATAACCAATAAAGCCATGAATGGAGATACGCATTTGTGTACCAAGATGAAAACCTAAGGTGCTTTCACCTGTAAGTTTTAATGCGTGTTTAATCAATTCATTGGCAAGCGGTGTTGGAATCCGACACTCAGGATCTGCTAACTGTTCGCTGGTAAAATTAAAGGGTGCGAACAGTGTTTCTGCGCTATATCCCCAACGAGAAACAATATCTAATAATAATAGTCCATAAACACCAGGAATTCCCTGATCTTGGCGAGCTGAGACTGTTTTCATGTGCTTTCCATTGCTCTGAACATTGTTTTTACTTGTTTCATCATATTGTCATGATATGGAAAAACCCTTAAATATTGTAAGACAAATTTAGGATTAATGTGCATCAAAATTGCGCTTAAATACCACAATTTTAGTGGTTGAAATCAGCAATACATCATCATCTTGATTTTTTGCTTGTGTTACATAGGTCACAATTGCGCGATCATTTTTGGTTTTAGACGGCTGGATAGATACAATTTCGACATCAACATGTATTTTATCGCCCACACGCGTGGGTTTGGGCCATCTTAAACTTGATTCTGAACCAATTAAGCCATAAGCAACAGGGAAGCATTCTGTCCAAAGACGCATGGTGACCGCAGAGGTATGCCATCCACTTGCAGCAAGTCCTTTAAAAATCGGGTGATCTTTGGCTTTTTCAGCATCAGTATGGAAAACTTGCGGATCATACTTATGTGCAAACTCTAAAACCTCATCCAAAGTCATTTCGTATTCACGACTTTTAAAATGATCACCAATATTTAAATCTTCCAAATACAACATTGTTTATACATTCCCTTAATTTCACACAATACTCATAAATAATGATGTTCTACGCATAAAAATTAAATTATCTAAACTTTTTCATTGTAAATCACCATTAAGCAATTTCAATGACTGTTTTGCCAATCATCCATTTTTTTAAGTCGTATTGAAATATCACTCAAAATATCGAGTGATTTAGATCATAATAACATTGTGTAATGTCCTGAAAGTAATGAAAATACGACCAAAGTGAATTGAGCAAGCTTATGACGCATTAAAGCAATGTTTTAAGCATCCAAACTTCACAAACATGACTATGACCAGTATTACCTTTAGGCTGTGATAAATGTTTAAAGCCTAACTTTTCATAAAGTTTAATGGCTTGCCAGAGATCTTGAGTGGTTTCTAAATAACAAGACTGAAAGCCTTGCTGTTGTGCAAATTCAAAACACTTTTCTAAAATTTTCTTAGCAAATCCTAAACCACGAAGTTCAGGCAAAAAATACATCTTTTGAATCTCTAAAACAGTTGCATCACCTTGTAATGGTGAAAGACCTCCGCCACCAACAACGCGACCATTTGCATCCTCAATAATCCAATATTGGGCATTGGGTTGAGCATATACCTGATATAAATCATCCAAAATCGGGTCAGCTACAGCAAAGCCTGATTCAGGTGCTAAGCCAAATTCTTTAGATACTTCACGAATAACTTGTGCGATCGACGGATTGTCTTGTATTTGTATCGTTTTAATTTGGTACATAAGTAAATGAAAATAAAAAAGGTAGAATTTTTATAACAAAAATTCTACCTTTTGTGATCAGTTAAAAATTCAACTGATCAAAACTTTACCACTTGAATAACAGTATAGGGGCTGTTGACAATTCGTCTAGTTATGAAATGCCAACAAACCCTAAGTAAATTTACATGTTTTGCTGCAATACTATTTTAATTCACTCGAAGATTTACCCAATTCTCGACGGGCAATGATCAGCTGTTGAATCTGTTGTGTTCCCTCAAAAATATCTAGAATTTTTGAATCACGCGCCCATTTTTCTAATAATTCATCTTCGTTATAACCCACACTGGCAGCCAACTCTACGCATTTTAAAGTGATTTCATTACAAATACGTCCAGCTTTAGCTTTGGCGATAGAAGCTTCGCGAGAGTTTGGTTTTTTGTTATCTGCCATCCATGTGGCTTTTATGGTGAGTAAGCGTGCAGCTTCCCATTCTGCCTCCATCCGATAGATTTGTGCAGCCAAATTGGATGTTTGCAAATATGGAGTAGCATAATCGGGATCTAGTTCATCTTTAAAGATTTCTTTAATCCGTTCTAAAGACGCTTTGGCACAGCCCACTGCCATGGCTGCAACAAGTGGACGGGTATTATCAAAGGTTTCCATCACCCCTGCAAAACCTTTGGCTACATCAATTTCTGCATTGCCGAGTAAGTTTGCTCCAGGGACACGGCAGTCTATAAAACTAATTGCCGCTGTATCCGATGCCTTAATACCAAGTTTATGTTCAAGGCGTTCAACTTTCATGCCGGGTGTACCTTTAGGTACAACAAAAGATTTAATTGCAGCACGGCCCAATTTCTTATCTAAAGTTGCCCAAACCACAACCGAGTCAGCGCGTTCTCCAGAAGTGACAAATATTTTTTCACCGTTCAGAATGTAATCATCACCATCTTTGGTTGCGGTTGTACGAATCGCAGCAGAGTCAGAACCACAACCAGGTTCAGTAATGGCCATCGCAGCCCACGTCCCTTTAAAACGTTCCAGCTGTTCATCATTGGCGACTGCCGCAATCGCTGAATTGCCCAGCCCTTGACGAGGCATGGTCAGCAATAGGCCTGTATCACCATAACACATTTCGATCACACCCAAGGCAGTCGACATATTGGTGCCATTTTTATTATTGCTGTCGATATCGCCACGTTTATTGATTGCAGCGCCAGCATTGAGCCCATCACCACCGTCGTTCATACCATCCAGTAAAGAAGCCAGCATATCGAGTTCTTTAGGATAGGCATGTTCTGCTTTGTCGTATTTACGAGAAATTGGGCGCAAAACATTTAATGCTGTTTCGTGTGCTTGGTCTAAAAGCATCTGGAATTTTTTTGGATTTTGTAAATTCATGATTTTTATCCTTTATCTTCTAAGTTAAGCGTGTAAGCCAGAATGTAGAATGGCTGTTGCACGTAAGTCGCGGTACCAACGCTCAGCTGGATGTTCCTTGGTAAAACCATGGCCACCTAAAATTTGCACACCATCTGTCGCAATTTTCATGGATTTTTCTGCACAAAGTAGACGGGCTAAATACGCTTCCCTATGGAAGGGTTGTCCGGCTTCTGCAAGACTGGCAGCATTTAAAATCAGCATACGCATTGCATCAATTTCAATCGCCATATCTGCGATCATAAATGCCACGCTTTGACGGTGTGAGATAGGCTCACCAAATGCAGTACGTTCATTGGCATATTTGATGCTGTATTCTTTAACCGCTTCGCAGCTACCAACAGCCATTGCACACCACATTAGATTGCCTAAATCTAAAAATGCAGGGTAATTAAAATCGTCGTCACCTAGACGTTGGGCAGGGGTATTGTCAAACTTCAAAGTTACCGTTTCAGTTGCTTTTAAACCCATTGCCGGTGATTTTTTCACTGTAATACTTGGGTCTCGCTTTACAACGAAAACGTCCGCTTGACCCTTAAAGTCTGCACTAACAAGGAATAAATCTGCTGTTGCACCTAATAGCACTAAAGTTTTTTCTCCAGTAATGCTGAATTGTCCATTGTTGGCAGTCGCTTTGGTTTTTAAGCGTAAGGGATTAAATGCTGGGGTTGCTTCTTGTACCGCAAAAGTGGCTTGAATATCGGTATCATTGGCAAAATTTGCTAAATAAACAGATTGAACTTTTTCAGAACCCCATTGTGTGATTGCATTGATGACACTAAAAGTAGAGAGCAGACCTGCAGCAAGTGAAAAATCACCTTTAGCCAAGCGTTCGGCAATTAAAATATTACTCACAATATTTTTTTCAGATGCAATACCGCCTAAAGCTTCAGGCAGTGCATAATAATTTAGACCTAAATCGGTACTGTGTTGCCAAAGCTCAACTGGAAACTTTTCGTCGTGATCCGCTTTATGGGCCAGTTGATAAAGTACTTCGGACGCAAATTGATCCATGGCATCCACCGTCATTTGCTGTTCTTCAGTCAAACTCAGATCAAATAGGGACTTTTGCTGATTGGGCAGACGTTGTTTGGTTACATTTGAATCTGATTTAAATGCTTTTTGTGTTGCACTTAAGGTTTTAAAACCAGCTTTAGAACCTTGATAAAGTGATCTTTCGATAAATTTGCGCAATTTAAACTGATCAAGTAAATCACTACCTGCAATTTTTGTAATTAGATTTAAACCCAAACCTTGAGCTTTATTTACCATATTGGTCATGCCGAAGTCCCTGTATTTTAGTGTCGGTATACAACAATCCTGACATGCATAAAAATAAAAAACTATGTCAAAGCTGACAAAGTGATTGACCTTAGATGAATGGTAGAGTAGATGATATATTTGTTATTAATATTTTGATTTTTATTGTTTATTTTTAAATAAAAAAACCCAACATTTGTTGGGTATTGGTAAAAGTGACATTTTTAAAACGTTTACAATCTCGTTTAACCTGTATGAAAACTAAAAAGATTAAACAAAAGGTACAATCATTTTACGAACATTGGTCTTTGCTTCAATCACCGTCATAAATGTATAAGCACCTATAAATTTACGACTGATAAACATAAATTCTTTTGGTGGAATACTGAAGTAACGTGAAGCCATTGATTTTGAAGCACGTTGCATCACACGGCTATGTAGCTGGCTTTTTTTCCAGTCATAACGGTTATGTTGATCCATCACGCCAGCAGGTAAATCTGGGTTATTTAAAGGTGTACTAAATGCTTCTGTTGCCAATAAAAATACTTTTGCCATATCGGGTTTAATGCTTAAAGGCATGGCATCAAAGAACTCATAGCCCGACATGGCATTGACCATTGCTTCAGCATCGTGGTTATAACCCGCTTTGATTAAATTACAAGCTACGCGAAGTAATTGGTCATCGAATTGACGTATAGCGCCAAAATCTAACAAAATAATTTTATCTTTTATCTCTTCACCATTGCCCAAACGAACAAGGTAATTGCCAAAGTTCGGGTCGGTTTGCATTTCGCCCCATTCAAACAATTCACGAACTGCGATTTCAAGTGATGCTTCACCTAAAAGATTACGTCGTTCTTGTGGTAAAGACAGCATGACAGGGCTGTTGATGGGTACACCACGTTCAAAGGTCATACACAGGACTTGATTGGTACAATAGTCATCAATAATTTGTGGCACGCCATAACGTGGATCTTCTTTAAGTCGCTGGCCAAAACGGCGGGTTGTTGCCGCTTCTACTTTATAATCAACTTCACGATGCATCATTTCACGCACTTCATCAAACCACTGATCGAACTCACGGGTTTGTGGCACCATACGTGTCAATTTAAGCATATTTCGAAATAGGCTCATATCTGAGTCTATGGCGTCGGCTACACCTGGATATTGGATTTTAAGAACCAACTCTAATCCATCTGACTTACGTGTTGCGCGGTGAACCTGAGCCAGAGAAGCGGTACCAATCGGCTCATGATCAATGGTGAGATCGTTGAGTTTTGAACCCAATTGATTGACCAATTGCTCTTTAATCGCAGGCCATGCAAGGGCAACTGTTTGATTATTGAGAGTGTTTAATGCTTGAGTAATTTCTTCAGGTAAAAAATGCTCGCCATAAAGCGCCATCATTTGACCGATTTTAACAATTGAACCTTTTAGCTTGCCAATTTCTTGAACAAGATAATTGGCTTGTTCTTTCATAGCTTGTTTACGTTTTTTTTCTTTTTCTTCTTCACTTGAAAAGATTGAACTCGCACTTGAAGCTGCCCAGCGTGTACCTGCCAATAATGATGCTTTTGCAATTGATAAGCGACGATCCATTGATGAGGTTTTTAACTGTTTGAGCTTTTCGTTCTGATCTGACATGAAGATAAAATCCTTTATAAGAGATTCGAAAAGATAAAAAGATGACTAATTGTAAGGAATATTACATGGAATAACTGTATTTAAACAGTTCAATTCGCTGAATGGGGGAATTAAATTAATTCCATCAAAATAGCCTAAGCAATATTAAAATTTACATTCTAAATTGGATTTTAAGCTCTTTGCGGAGTATTAAACCCTGCTTATTTGAAGCAATGTAATGAATGATCAGATCTTTAACGCTTTGATTAGTAAAGCCCAGTGCATAGCCTTTAACAATGATAATGCTGGGCAAGCTAAAGAAAAAATATTTTACATCGTCTAGAGAAGGTGCTTCGTAAACACCTTGTTCAGTGAGAGTTTGTTGAAAAAATTGCTTTTCAATTTTGACATTTGGAGTGGATTCATCATCCCACCATGACTGACGCATCGCCATGAGGTTATTATGTTTGTAGCTCATAAATTGACTAAATTCATAAATATTTAAAAACTTGTTGTATATATAAAGGTGAAATGACCCAATTTCAAGTTAAGTGCTCAATCTCAGCAATTTTGCCACAAATAAGTTTATATTTTATAACCAAGCAGATTGATTTGTTTTAAAAACATACAACAATAGGCTTGAAAATAAACCTAAAAAACGAGTGATATGGCAAAACAAAGCTGATTGTTTTAAATCAAGTTTTAACAATAATTTATCTGCAATGATTGTATTTAGTTTCAAATCTTTTACACTCTTTTACATAGGCGATTGTTGCTAATCAGTGCCTGAGTTCTTTGGATTAAAAGTTTTTGAATTAAAATAATGATTTTGGGATAGGGGAATTGGATGTATTTAAAGTATTGGGGTATCAGTTTAGTGGTATTATTGCCGATGCACACGCAGGCGATCGGTTATAGCTCAGATTATTTAAGCTGTATGAATTCGGCAGGTTCAAGCTCGGCAACACTTGCCAGCTGTATGAAAACTGAGTTGAGTAAGCAAGATGATCGTTTGAAATCATTATTTAAACAGACACTGGACCTGTATACAGACAAGCAACAGAAAGCTCAAAAGAAATATCAGAAACAATGGTTTAAACTTCGAGATCAGCAGTGTGATGAGTCGAATAAATCAGTTTCTGATGATTATAAAATGAAGTATTACAATTGTGCCCTCAAACAAACAGTCAATAGAGCCAATATGTTAGAGAAACAAAGCTATCGTTTATAGTGCTTTATTGCGCTATAAAATAATTGCTAAGTAAATTGTCGTAAAGCATTATAAATGTCATGCAAAACAAGGTATCATAAGGCGTTTAAAAATATGACCTTGGAGAAACCTTAAGTGGATCGACCGACTATTAGCCCTGAACATTTACAGGAAGCTGCTGAAAACCTATCAACAATTCGTGATTTTATTCGTTTTGGGGTTACAGCTTTACGTCAATACGATGCACATTTGGGTCAAGGTACAGAAGATTATTTCGCAGAAAGTTCTGCCTTGGTTTTACAAACGCTTTCTTTGGAATGGAAGGCGGATGCTGAAATTTTAGATTCAAAATTATTGCCAAGTGAAAAAGCTGAGTTTTTAAATTTACTCGAACGTCGTGTAAATGAAAGAATTCCTACCTCTTATTTACTTAACCTCTCTTATTTCTTTGGTAAGCCATTCTATGTTGATGAGCGTGTGTTAATTCCTCGTTCACCGATTGCTGAATTGATCGAAAACCGTTTTGCACCTTATTGTTTAGATGAAAATGGACAAACACGTGCAGGCGTGAATAATTTACCTGAAAACCCAAATCCAAAAACACCGCAACGTATCTTAGATATGTGTACGGGTTCAGGTTGTATTGCGATCGCGCTGGCATATGCATTCCCTGATTCAGAAGTAGATGCAACTGATATTTCTAAAGAAGCATTAGAAGTGGCTTCTATTAATGCGGAGCACCACAATAAGCAATATCAGGTGGCTTTGCTTGAGTCAGATTTGTTTGCCAAAATTCCAGCTGAAAATCAATATGATTTGATTGTTTCGAATCCACCATATGTGGATGCCGAAGATATGGCAGATCTCCCGGATGAATTCCATCATGAACCTGAACTTGCTTTAGCTGCGGGTCAAGATGGTTTGGATTTAGTTCGAAAAATGTTGGCTCAAGCAGCTGATTATTTAACTGAAGACGGTTTAATCGTGATTGAAGTAGGTAACTCAGAATGGGCAATGAAACAGAATTTTAATACCATTGATTTTTACTGGTTACAGTTCCAAAAAGGCGGTACAGGTATTTTTGCTTTGACTGCTGAACAATGTCGTACATTCCGTGATTTATTTATTCAATCTATTCAAGCTTAAGGAGTCGTAAGCATGGCAGGTAACAGTATTGGACAACTCTTCCGTGTAACGACTTGTGGTGAATCTCACGGCGTAGGCTTGATGGCAATTGTTGATGGTGTGCCACCGGGGCTTGAATTATCTGCTGAAGATTTACAAATTGATTTAGATCGTCGTAAACCGGGAACGTCTAAGTTTGCCACTCAGCGTAAAGAGCCAGATGAGGTTGAAATCATTTCTGGAGTTTTTGAAGGTAAAACGACAGGAACTTCGATTGGTTTATTGATCCGTAATACAGATCAAAAATCTAAAGATTATGGCAATATTGCGCAAACTTTCCGTCCAGGCCATGCAGATTACACCTATACGCAAAAGTATGGTTTCCGTGATTATCGTGGTGGTGGTCGTTCAAGTGCACGTGAAACGGCGATGCGTGTGGCAGCGGGTGCGATTGCAAAGAAATTTCTTTTTGAGAAATTTGCGATTGTGATTCGTGGACATGTGACGCAAATTGGTACTGAAAAAGCACAAGCTTTAGATTGGAATGAAGTTCCGAATAATCCGTTCTTCTGTGGTGATGTCAATGCGGTTCCACGTTTTGAAGCGCTGGTGACATCATTGCGTGAACAGGGGACCAGTTGTGGTGCAAAGCTTGAGATCCTTGCAGAAAAAGTACCTGTAGGTTGGGGTGAACCCGTATTTGATCGTTTAGATGCTGATATTGCCCATGCCATGATGTCCATCAATGCGGTGAAAGGTGTTGAAATTGGTGATGGTTTTGCCGTTGCAGAACAATTTGGCCATGAAACGCGTGATGAACTTAGCACAGATGGGTTTTTAGCCAATCATGCTGGTGGTATTCTTGGTGGTATTTCTTCAGGCCAAACCATCCGTGTAGCGATTGCGTTAAAACCAACCGCAAGTATTACTACACCGGGGAAAACCATTAATCTAGATCGTGAAGATACAGATGTACTGACCAAAGGTCGTCACGATCCTTGTGTGGGCGTGCGTGCGACACCTATTGCTGAAGCCATGCTTGCCATTGTATTGATGGATCATTTTATGCGTCACCGTGCACAAAATGCGGATGTGGTTGCACCATTTGCCCCAATTGAACCTAAATAGCAAATATATTTGAGATAAGAGAGGGTATTTTAGTTTTGAAATACCTTTAATTATTAGAGTAAATTTCAAATGATTTGTTTTTTACTTAATAGAGTTATTGCTCAACAAATTTAGCTGAATGATCTTGGATTCATTATTTTAAGTTAAAGATTTTGAGTTAAAAAAACCAGACATTTTGTCTGGTTTTTTATATCTATACTTGCTCAGTCTTATTGAGTAACAATTTGACCTGTATAACCCTTTAAGAACGTCAGATACGCAGAAGACTGTTGACCATCTGCCTTTAAGATTGAACGTTCAACATCACCCTGATTGGTTACCAATTTAAGTGAAATTTCTTTACCATTACGGAATGAGTTAAGAAAGCTGACAGGAACATTAATCGAGTTTGATGAAATTGTACCCGCGTATTGTGTCGTGTTAATGGTTGAATATGTATATGGCTGACCATCCACTAAAAAGACAAATTGGGTAATATCATATTTTGTTGGATTGTTAATTTCTGCTGTGATTTTAAATCCATCACGGACTTCATCTTTCCAACGCATAGAAAGTTCAGGGCAAACTTCATTTGCTTCACAGATTAAAGGGCCTTTTGTAACAACTCTTTCTGGATAAGAGCCAGCACAACCCGCCAAAGTTAAACATGCTAAAGAAGAAATTACCGCAAATTGAAGTTTCATACCGCTTCCTAATAAGTTCATTTGTGTTATTGATATGTTGATAATCTATGTAAAATTTACCGCTTTTTAGTTAAAAAGTGAATTAAATATTTCAGTAATTTGTATTTCAGTTAAGACATAGCATAAATCTTAAACAAAATTTAAGATTTTTAATATTTCCTTTGCAACATTTTCAGTTAATTGATTTAAACGAGTCAACGGCTCACCTTCAATAAAATATTTAAAATTCGACAATGTGTTTTGATAATAGATTGAGATAAAAAAAGTACCTTCTGGTTTTTCAATACTAGCACTACCACCAGGTTTAAGTAAGCCCGTACAACTGACAATGATATCTGCAGCGCTAAAGAGTTTTTTCCCTTGAACTGCCATTGCTTTCGTGACTTCAACTGATTCAGCGCTATATTTTTCGATGAGGGATGGATCAACTTGTAAAATTGAAATTTTAATAGAGGGGTCGTAACTAACTAAACCGCCTAATAAAATATCTGCACCACTGTTTTTATAGATCGAAAATTGGCTGGATAAATAACCAGAACTTGCACTTTCAATAAATGCGACTGTTAAATTCTTTCTTTCAAGCAGATCACAACATTGTTTTAAAAGCATTGGTATGGCTCTAAATTAATTATTTATATTCAATAATTTAACTATAAGTGAATTGAGAGAATTTGCAAGAAAACCAAACAAAAAATAAGCATATTGAGCCATGAACTTAATTATTTTTCGGATATTTTTATATATAAATCATAATATTAGCTTATATGGTTTATTAAAGACAAAATAAATCAAAAGAGCGCTGAGTTGAAATAAGCTTGTCATATTTATTTGCCATAATGACGGCACAAAACAACAAAAACCAAGAATAAGCATCAAATAACAATCACAGAAAGTTAAAAGAATAATCAGCGTAAAGTCTGTAAATATGCAGTCAACCCACTTCTCAACAGGTGGGTTTTCCTTTTTTGGGCCAATTGTAGAATTACTATGCAATATGATGAATTTTTATATTTCAAACGCGTCAAAAAGTGATATAAATAAAAATAAAGTGCATATGAAAATGGAGTGCGAATGATGAAAACGACTGTTAAGTATGTTGTCTTAAAAAGTAGAGAATATCAGCTTGGCACAGCCTTATTTGAAGAAAGTATTGAAGCCGAAGGAAATTATTTTGATCAAATACCTGAGGTCATCCACTATCAAAATCATAATTTTAAAGTAAAGTCCAAAGAACTTAGCCGTAAGCAAATTTTTGATGATTTTGAAGAATCTCAAACCATTTTAGTCAAAGTTATCGCGGTTTAATAGTTTCCCCAAGTTATCTTTGATCTGGACATTGCATAAATAAAACCCAGCTAAACTGGGTTTTATTTATTTGGTTTTTAGGGGCGTTTGACAATTCATCTACAACGCAAATCATTTATGAACGGTTAATAGACCCTAATCAATCACTGTTTGACAATCAATACAGGAAGTTTGGTTTGACCCAGTACATCTTGCGCAAAACTGCCTAAGAAAAACTTTTGGAAGCCTTTACGACCATGCGATCCCATAATAATTAAATCTGTATGTAATGATTCAGCAGTTTTAATGATGGTTTCAGCTGCAACCGAGTCTCTCACGACTTGTGTATCAATTTGAACACCTTGCTGTTCAGCCAATTGTTTGGCTTTGCCCAAACCTTCTTCCGCATTTTTAATTGCTTCTTGAATGTAATCTTTTAACATATCTGGCGAATAGTAAAAATCAGCAGCAGCAAAAGGGTCTTCAGCAACGACACTGATCGCAGTGACTTTGCTTCCAAAGGCTTTGGCAATCGCAGCAGCATGTTTTAATGCAGAAAAAGAAATGTCAGAACCGTCAACTGGAACAAGAATATTTTGATAACTCATAATCACACCTTTTTAATTAACATTTCAAATAAAAATTAAGCTTCTTCTTGGGTAGATTTAATAATCAACACAGGCAGTGGAGAAATCGACAACACTTCTTGTGCAACACTCCCTAAGAAGAATTTCTTCAGACCAGTACGTCCATGAGAACCCATTACAATAAGGTCCACATTCAGTTCATCTGCAGCATCTAAAATTCCAGTAGCTGGAGGCACTTCACGTACCACTTTGGTATCTACTGTTGTTACACCATGGTGAACTAAAGTTTCTTGAATATCTTTTAAACGTGCTAAAGCATTTTTTTCAGCTTCAAATAAATATTGAGTTACAGCAGGCGCTATTTTATAAAAATCGACGCCTTTAAAAGGATCAACTGCGATCACACTCATCACAGTAATTTTACAGTTAAAAGCAAGTGCAAGTTTCTCTGCATGTTCAAGTGCAGCATAAGAAATAGGAGAGTCATCTACAGCAAGAAGGATATGTTGATAAGCCATTATAAGTTTCTCCTTTTAAGGGGGCTGTTGACATTTCATAAAGGGTTTGCGTTGTAGGCTAAAATTGAGCAGACAAGGCAGGAAACGAAGAGAATAGCGAGACTATTTTCGAGTTTCATAACGCAGACTGAGATAATTTTAGCCACAACCCTTCGGGACTAGCGTGTTTTTTGCCGCTACGTCGTTACGAAATATTCATTTAGAATGACTAAATTTCATACTTCGTGCCTAGTATCACCTAAAAAACACACGTAGTCGCAAATCTAGACGAATTGTCAACAGACCCCGTCATTATTTATTCATTGATAACACATTGCGCTGTTAGTCGCAAATTGTCGATAAGAATTTTAGTTGATCAAAAGTGTGTTATTTCAAGCTTTTGTGAAATACACATAATTTTATTATGGTTTTATTTTGTAACGTTTAATTGTTCTGATTTTTTATTGAAATCTCGCTCATGTAAATTTGATCTCAGGTTTTGGGTTGGCGTTCTAAATAAGATGCAGTTTGAATTCTTACGATTCTAAAAACTGGCATGATAAATGCTTTAATTTAATGCAAACCGATATTTATGAATAAAATTTTGGCATCAATTTGGAACATTTTAAATCAAGTGCCATAGAAAAGTGGATCAATATGAAAATTTATACGCAACGTCTAGACCATATAGAGTCAAACATTGAGGCTGAAAGTATTGAATTGACTTTTGATACTCGGCAAAAGAGCCGTTTTCGTGCAACTTTAAATAATGGGCACGATATTGGTGCGGATTTACCACGTACAGGCATTTTGCGTAGTGGTTCTTATATTGCAACTGAACAAGGTGAAGTGTTACGTGTAGATGCCAAAGCTGAAAAATTAATGCAAGTTTCGGCACTGCATAGTTTTGATTTACTTAAAGCTGCATATCATCTGGGAAATCGCCATGTTCCGTTAATGCTTACCCCAACTGCACTTTATTTTGAACCTGATCATGTCCTTGCAGAAATGATCCAAGGTTTAGGGCTGACAGTAGATGAAGTTGAACATCCATTTGAACCTGAAAGTGGGGCATATGCACAACATCAGCATGATCATCGTTTAAGCCCGATTAAGGCTTTACATCATGTCCATCACTAATGCATCGCAACTATTAAGTCTATTGACCCTGTCATCGACAGCTTTACCTATAGGTGCATATTGTTATTCACAAGGGGTGGAAAGTGCGATTGATCAAGGCTTGATTCATGATGAAGCAAGCAGTATTGCTTATTTTGAAGAAGTACTGGAAATGTTGCTGGTTAGGTTTGAACTCCCCGTTTTAAAACGTCTGATGCAACAATATTTAGACGAAGCTGAATTTTTAAATTGGGCTAACTTTTATAAAGCGAGCCGTGAGTCGAAAGAATTACGGGCTGAATCTCAGCAGTTGGCATTTTCTTTGAATGCTTGGATTCGTGATGTTTTAAAACAGCAACCTGAGATTAAAAAGCAGTTTGGTTTTGTCCCTGTTTATGCACATTTATGCGGAACATTAAAACTTAATCTGGTGGATGTGCTGACAGCATATAGCTTTACTGTTTTAGAAAACCAAGTGCTAGGTGCGGTTAAAACTGTCCCTTTAGGGCAAATGAGTGGTCAAAGAATTTTGTGGCATTTACATGGCTTAATTCCTCAAGCGGTAGTGCGTGCCTTAGCCTTAGAAGATGATGAGTTAAGTAGTGCCTTGCCCAATTATGCGATGTTAAGTATGTCGCATGAAACTTTATATTCACGATTATTCAGATCATAAATGACACGTTTCATTCGCTATTTTTTATTGAGAATGAAGCATAGAAAAGGAAAAAATGATGACAGAACGTAGCCCTTTACGTGTTGGAATAGGTGGTCCTGTTGGTTCAGGTAAAACAGCATTAACCTTGAACTTATGCCTTGCTTTACGCAACAAATATAATATGGCGGTTGTGACCAACGATATCTATACCAAAGAAGATTCTAATTTTTTAACTCGTCATGAAGCGATGTCACCAGAACGTATTGTTGGTGTTGAGACAGGTGGTTGTCCACATACGGCAATTCGTGAAGATGCTTCAATTAACTTGGCTGCAATTGATGATCTTTGTGAAAAATTTGATGGTTTAGAGCTGATTATTATCGAAAGTGGTGGAGATAATCTAGCCGCTACGTTTAGTCCCGAATTGTCTGATTTAACTCTTTATGTGATTGATGTTGCAGGTGGTGAAAAGATCCCACGTAAAGGTGGTCCCGGCATTACCAAGTCGGATTTATTGATTATAAACAAAACAGATTTAGCTCCAATGGTCGGTGCAAATCTCGATGTGATGGATCAAGATGCAAAACGCATGCGCGGTGACAAACCTTTTTTATTTTCAAATATGAAAACTCAAGATGGTTTAAAGCAAATCATTGAATTTATTGAAAAACAAGGTTTATTTAAAGCTTAGCGTAGAGATTAAAGCTTAGTCGCGATATTAAAAATAATTGTATCTATTTGAATTGAAAAATAATCAAAGGAGAATTCGAATGCGTTTTTTTAAACACAGTCTGATGGCATGTGCTGCATATTTACCTGTATTGGCTTTGGCTCATCCTGGACATGATCACCATAGCGGTTTTTGGGCAGGCTTTATTCACCCATTTACAGGTTTAGATCATTTGATGATGGCAGTCGCATTTGGTGTATTGATGTGGACGGCAAATCAACGCTGGAAACTTTTCGGCTTGATTGGCTTAGCTGTAGCGATGGTGATTGGCTTTATGATCGGTAGCCAAGGATTTATTCCAGCAGCAGTTGCTGAGTACGGCATCATTGCGTCATTGATTTTATTGGCTGTTGCGCTTTGGACAAAAACAAATCAAGTTTTACCTATCGCAGCAGTTCTATTGGCAAGTTTTCACGGCGTTGCACATGGCGCTGAATTAGGCCAATCAGGTCATGCCAGCTTACTGATTTTAGGTATGGTGACAGCAATGGCATTGATCTATGCGGGTGGATTGGGCATTGGTGCTTTTATCAAAAAGTACGTTCCATATGGCAAAAAAATTATTGGTACTTTGGCTGCAATCGTTGCCGTTATTGGTTTGGCTTAATGTTTAAGCGCTTAATTGCGGATTTCAATTTATAAAGGCGGTCATGATAAGTTTAGTAGAACATCTTCCTGATCAGCGCCTGTGGTATGCCAAACTCGAATTGGGTTTTCAGGCTCAAACTGTGCGAACGATATTGGCGCATCGTAGACATTTTGGACCTGTACGTGTGCAAAAGATGCTGTGGCCAGAAAAAACTGGAATTTGTCATGCGATTATTGTCCATCCGCCTGCGGGTATTGCAGGTGGCGATCATTTAACATTTGAGATCAGTGTAGATGCTGCTGCCCATGCCTTAGTCACAACCCCAGGTGCTGGTAAATGGTATCGAACCAATGGCAAACAAGCTTATCAACATATCCATATCTCAGTTGAACACAATGCTGTGTTTGAATGGCTTCCTCAAGAAACCATGTTATTTGATGGTGCCAATGCTCACTCAGAAACCTTGATTCAGCTTGATCAGACAGCAAGCTTTATCGGTTGGGATATGTTGGTAATTGGTCGACAAGCTCGAGATGAAAAATTTCAATCTGGTGCTTATCACAGTCATTTTAAATTATGGCGAAATCAGCAATTACTGGTGGCAGACACACTGAGTTTTAAAGGCAATGATCGTTGGCTCAGTTCTTGTCTAGGCATGAATAATCATGCCGTTATGGGCAGTTTATGGGCTGTTCCTCCTGAAAAATTCCGAGCAAACATTTATTTAGAGGCACATATCGATTTAATTCGTGAGTTGATGATGCGAATGGATATGCCTGTAAGGTTAACCTTATTGGGTGATGTCATTAGTGCACGTTTTTTAGGCGATGATGTTCGACATTGTCATGATGCCTTTGCTGCAATTCGTGCCAGATTAAGGCGATATTGGTTTGATTTGGAAGAAGCATTTCCACGCATTTGGCGAACTTGATTCATTTAAAGATCACCTTTTAGAAATAAAATCTGCGTGTTTAATTTAAAACTGAGCACATATTTTGCATAAAAAAATGTGAGAACTTTAGGAAATACATATGGAACTCAATCCTACTGAAAAAGATAAACTGCTGATTTTTACAGCGGGTTTAGTTGCAGAACGTCGCAAAGCACGTGGATTAAAACTCAATTATCCTGAATCTATTGCATTTATTTCTGCAGCATTGCTTGAAGGTGCACGAGATGGAATGACTGTCAGTGAGTTGATGCATTTTGGCACCACTTTACTCAGTCGTGATGATGTGATGGAGGGTGTGCCTGAGATGATTGCCGAAGTGCAGGTAGAGGCTACTTTTCCAGATGGCTCGAAGCTCGTCACAGTCCATCAACCGATTGTATAGAGAACACTTCTTCAAAATTAGGATAAGCATATGATCCCTGGTGAAATTATTACACCTGATAGTGATATTGAAATGAATGTCGGTCGTGAAGTACTGAAAATTTCAGTGTCAAATATAGGTGATCGGCCGATTCAAGTGGGTTCACATTTTCATTTTTATGAAGCCAACGATGCTTTGCAATTTGATCGTGAACGTGCCAAAGGTTTTCGTTTAAATATTGCGGCTGGTACAGCGGTTCGGTTTGAACCGGGGCAGCGACGTGATGTAGAAATCGTTGCACTGGTCGGAAAACGTGAAGTCTATGGTTTCGCAGGGCGTGTGATGGGTAAGTTGGACTAAAAGGATAATCAAAATGAAAATGTCACGTCGAGCTTATGCTGAAATGTTTGGTCCTACCGTTGGGGATCGAGTACGTTTAGCAGATACCGAACTTTTTATAGAAGTTGAACAAGACCTTACCACCTATGGTGAAGAAGTTAAATTTGGTGGTGGTAAAGTTATTCGCGATGGGATGGGACAATCTCAATTACTTGCAGCAGATGTTGCAGATACGGTGATTACCAATGCATTGATTGTCGATTGGTGGGGAATTATTAAAGCCGATGTGGGATTAAAAAATGGGCGAATTTGGAAAATAGGTAAAGCTGGCAATCCTGATATTCAACCTGATATTACCATTCCATTAGGTGCGGCAACTGAGGTGATTGCCGGTGAAGGACAAATTCTTACAGCAGGTGGTATTGATACTCATATTCACTGGATTTGCCCTCAACAAGTTGAAACAGCGTTAATGTCAGGAACAACGACCATGATTGGTGGTGGTACTGGTCCTGCTGCAGGAACATCGGCAACAACGGTAACACCGGGGCCATGGCATATTTCAACTATGCTGCA
The DNA here is from genome assembly GCF_051059255.1 of Acinetobacter sp. CE-15. NCBI lineage: Bacteria > Pseudomonadati > Pseudomonadota > Gammaproteobacteria > Moraxellales > Moraxellaceae > Acinetobacter > Acinetobacter sp. CE-15. The sequence goes on from NZ_CP192737.1 coordinate 2,285,869, forward strand.
AGCCATTGATGATTTACCTATGAATATTGGCTTATTGGGTAAAGGTAATTTGAGTCAACCTGAACCGATTGCGGAGCAGATTAAAGCGGGTGTGGTGGGGTTGAAATTGCATGAAGATTGGGGTTCTACCCCTGCTGCAATTGATAATTGTCTAACTGTGGCAGATGAATATGATGTACAAGTGGCGATTCATACCGATACTTTAAATGAAAGTGGTTTCCTTGAAGAAACACTGGGGGCGTTTAAAAATCGTACTATTCACACTTATCATACTGAGGGTGCGGGTGGTGGTCATGCACCTGATATTTTAAAAGCCATTGGTCAGGCAAATGTTTTGCCATCTTCAACCAATCCAACCCGTCCATATACCATCAATACCATTGATGAACACTTAGACATGCTCATGGTCTGCCACCATTTAGATCCAGCGATAGCTGAAGATGTCGCATTTGCTGAGAGCCGTATTCGTCGTGAAACGATTGCCGCAGAAGATATTTTGCAAGATCTCGGCGCAATTTCGATGATGTCTTCTGACTCTCAAGCCATGGGGCGTGTGGGTGAGGTGATTTTACGCACTTGGCAAACGGCGCATAAAATGAAAGTACAACGTGGGCCATTAGAAGGTGATAATCAGTACCATGATAATAATCGGGTGAAGCGTTATATTGCAAAATATACAATAAATCCCGCCATTACTCATGGTTTAAGCCACGAAATTGGTTCTATAGAAGAAGGGAAACTTGCTGATTTGGTGTTGTGGAAACCCGCATTTTTTGGGGTAAAACCATCGATGATCATTAAAGGTGGAATGATTGCGGCAGCGCCAATGGGGGATATTAATGCCTCAATTCCAACACCACAGCCGGTACATTACCGTCCAATGTTTGGGGCGTATCCAAGAGGCGTGCATAATACCTGTATTACTTTCTTGTCACAGGCCGCAATTGAACTTGGTGTTGCTGAAAAATTACAATTAAAGAAGTTAATTTCACCTTGTAAAAATACCAGAAACATCACTAAACAAGACATGAAGCATAATAGCTATTGTCCTGTGATGGATGTGCATCCTGAAACCTATGAAGTTCGTGCCGATGGTGTACATCTAACTTGTGAAGCTGCTGAAGTATTACCAATGGCACAGCGTTATTTCTTGTTTTAATTCTATGTATATCAACAACAAGAAGATAAAACTCCTTTCTTATGATAAGAGCGGAGTTTTTCGATTTAAAATCAATAGATCTATACCCAATGCAACCAAAGACAACTTTATTTATTCAAAAAGCTATGTTTAATATTGGGTGGTATTGGTACAGCGATATAACCTTTTCCTTTTTTTGAGTTTTATTGATGACGCAATTTTGGTCTAAATTTTTTTCCAAGTTACTTTCTACGTTGTTTTCAAAACCATTGAATCAACAGCAGCGCGAATCGAATAAACATCATCAAGCTTCTGGTGCAGACGTTGCAGTAGCCGTGGATACAGATGCTAAGGAGATTGGCTTTGCACAAGATCAAATTACTTATGTAAGTCCTCAAGGCGTGGATTTGATTTGTGGTTTTGAGGGATTAGAGCTTAAAGCTTATGATGATGGTGTCGGGGTTTGTACCATCGGTTATGGAACGACGATTTACCCGCATGGAAAAGCTGTTCAGTATGGTGATACTTGTACCATTGAACAAGCAAAAAACTATATGCAATATGACCTTAGACGTTTTGAGAAAGCAGTAACTGCTGCTGTAAATGTGCCGTTAAATCAAAATCAGTTTGATGCGTTGGTTTCATTGAGCTATAACATTGGTATTGGTGCTTTTAAAAATTCAACTTTATTAAAATTATTGAACGCTTCTGATTATCACGCTGCCAGTGATCAATTTGATGTTTGGATCAAAGCAGGTGGCAAAACAGTACAAGGTTTAGTAAACCGAAGAGCAGTAGAGAAACTCTTATTTAACTCATAATTTTAAACCTCTTTGCTAAATTAAAAAATGATCATCTGGAGTGAATCATATAGCTATAGAAGGTTCCTTCTCCCTTGGGGGAGAAGGCTAGGATGAGGGGGCTTTTATGTTAATTTATGATTTAAAAAAGAGCTGATGAAAGAAGCCTTTTGAAAATGAAGATGATTTTTAAAATATCAAAAAAGAGAAAAATATAAGGGCCAATTTGATGATTAGAGTATTAAAAATAGCAATTTTTATTGCTTTTATAGGGATGAATAAATTTGCGTATGCTGATGTGCGGTCTGAATTAAATTTAATAAGCCAAGATTTATTAATAGCATGTAAAAATGAAGATGATTATAGACCAATAAAAAATTTGAATAACTTCTTAAATGACTCAAAAGGAAGTGATATTCATGTATATGATCTTATGTTTATATTTAATTCAGATTTTTTACTTTTTATAAAAGATAAAAATTGTGCTTTGGCAGCAAGTAAATTTTCAGCTAATGGTATTTCAATTAAAGAAAAATATTTTAAAGATAAATATGATATAGAGAGAATGCTGAATAATGAAGTTTATAGGCAAGCAGGTTATGCTAATTTAATTGAGTATTCTTGGACGATGGATAACCAAAAATTACAACAAGCTCAAGAAAATTTTAATATTTATTTAAATAGAAATATTATTTCAAAAAATGAGAAAAGCCGATGTGGAGAGTTATGTAAAGATTATGTATATCTAAAAGAAGATCATGGATTTTATCTTCCTCTTCATTATGTGGGTATTTTAATGGCATATCATGATCTATTTCAACATCATTATAAAAATTTTAAAAAAACAGAACAGCAGATCACACAACTTCAAGAAATATTTGATTTAACTAATGATTTTGAAATCAAATATATAAAAAAAACAGGTTTAAATTCTTTCCCCTTCGAAGTTGCATCAATTGAAAACTTTAAATTCATTTTTAAAATTGATGACCGAAACATTAAAAATATTTTCTATGCAAAACTAGATGCTTATATAAAATATCGTATTGAAAACAATCTTCTTGATGATCGCATGATAGAAAATATATATGAGATTTTAAGCAAAGAAAGCAGATACTTGTACACAAAGGTTGAATATCTAGGTACACATGAGACTAAAAGCAAAAGTGTAACAAGTTATCAATTAGGTCAGCACATTTATAGTTTTATAGTTTCAGACAATAAGTTAAAACTAATTATGGAGCCGATAAATTTTTCTAAGCAAAATTCTGGATGATTAATCTTCAAAAATGATGATTGAAATATGAGTTGTAAATTGATTGACTAAAAATTATTGATTATTTTCAAAATAAAGGTGAGGTAAGAGAATTTTATGAGCATTTATTTAATCCGTCATGCGCAAAGTTTGGGTAATGTAAACGGTAAAACTGAGTCACATGCAAGTATTCCCTTAACCGAATATGGACATGAACAGGCGCAAAAACTTGTTGATGTTTTACCTCCAGCAAAGCAAATTTTTATCTCGCCATTCCTCCGTACACGTCTAACAGCTGAACCAATTTTATTACGGGATCAGATTACACCTCAAGTTTTGAATATTCAGGAGTTTTCTTACTTATCCGATACGCGATGTAAAAACACCACTTTAGAGGAACGAAAACCTTGGGTTGATGATTATTGGAACCAAGCAGATGTGAATCTAGTGACAAGTGAAGGTGCTGAATCTTTTGCCAATTTTTATCAACGTGTTACGGACTTTATTTCGCACTTGGATTCGTTAAAAGTACACTATCAACATGATCATTTACTGGTATTTAGTCATGGTCAGTTTTTACAGTTATTGAAAATGCTGGTAGAGCAAAAGCGAGAATTATCATCACAATTAATGCGTGATTTTCGTTATGCATTGTTAAATCATCAATTAGACAATACAGAGTTTTTTATTTTTAAATAAAATGAGATTAACAGCATGAATTTTATAATAAGAAAAATTGCTCTATTGACAGTTTTTACGTTTATACCTGTATCTACATATGCAGATATTGTGGCTTTAAAGTCAGATTTAACTCAATTTGCGCAACCTCTTGAAACACAATGTAAGGGGCCTGAAAGCTATATGCCTCTTAACATGTTGCATAAATTCTTAAATCGTTCAAATTCTGAAAAAATAGATGTGTATTCGATGGATGTTATTTTTGTTTCAGATTTTTTGGGTTATTTAGAAGATAAAAATTGTGCTTTAGCGGCATCTGATTTCACCATATCGGGCGTTAAAATTTTGAATCAATATCGTAACTTATGGGAGAAAGATTTACCAAAAGAGAGAAAAATCTTGAGATATGAAACCTACCTTGCAGCAGGTGATGCAAGTTTGGTGAAATATAAATGGACGCATAAGATTCAATATCTAGATGATGCGCATCAATTTTATACAAAGTACTTAGTGACCAATGCAATCAGTCAACAACAAAAACAACAATGTGGGAAAAAATGTGCTGAATACTTAGCTGATGTAAGTAAGATGCAATACTTTAATCTGTATGATTACGCGTCTATATCCTATGAATATCAAAAACTTTTTCGTGATATCTATGAACAATATTCACAACAAGATGCAAATTTTTCAGACAATCTCGAAAGTCTGAATCTGGTTTTTGAACGCACTGATCAATTTGAAGTGAATGCAATTAAAACCACAGGATTAAGCTCAGTAAATAAAGAGGTGGCTTCTTTAAATAATTTTGATCGCATTTTTAGTTCTGGTGATAAAAAACTTATAGAACTTTATACAAAACGTTTAGATCAATATCTACAAAATAGAATCCAGCATAAATTATTAGATGCAGAGATGACGGATAAAATTTATCAATTCTTGTTAAAAGAATCGAATGAAAATAATGCGATGATTGTACGTACTCAGCAGGAAAGTGCTCTTCAACCTAATCAAAGTTTTCAAATTGGAAAACACCACTATATTTTCAATGGAAAAAGTCATCACATGCAGTTAACTTTCCAACCCGTTGAGTAAAGCATGAGTGAGATTGGCATAAAAACTGCTTGATCATTCACACTAAAAAATGGTGATTGAAAAGTTTAAAGGCGGTTTGAGTGAGTAAAACTTATTTACGTGGGCAAGACTTAATAGACCAAATCCAAAATACTCCCTATTCACGAGATCTCATTGGCTATCACGGTCAAGTACCTAAAGTAGCATGGCCTAATCAAGCCCAAATAGCAGTACAGTTTGTCCTTAACTATGAAGAAGGTGCTGAAAACCATATCGAACATGGTGATGCCGGTTCTGAGCAGTTTTTATCTGATATTGTGGGAGCAGCAAGTTTTCCTGACAAGCATATGTCGATGGATTCGATGTATGAATATGGTGCTCGTGCAGGATTCTGGCGTATTCATCAAGCGTTTAAAAAGCGTAACTTACCCATGACCATATTTGGAGTGGGCATGGCACTGGCACGTAATCCATATATTGTGGAAGCCATTCAACAAGCCCATTACGATGTGATTTCACACGGACAGCGTTGGCTAAATTACCAAACTATAGATATTGAAACGGAACGTCAGCATATTGATCAAGCGATCAGCATTCTAGAAACCTTGTTTGGCACTACACCAATGGGGTGGTATACAGGGCGAGATAGCCCAAATACGCGTAAATTATTGGCTGAATTTCCACAGATCAAATATGACTGCGATTACTATGGTGATGATTTGCCATTTTGGACCAGCTTAACCAATTTACAAGGCCAAAGTCGCCCGCACCTGATCATTCCATATACATTAGAAAGTAATGATATGAAATTCTGTGCGCCTGCTGGTTTTAACAGTGGCGAGCAATTTTACCAATATTTAAAAGATGCCTTTGATGTGCTTTATGCAGAAGGTGAAACTGAGCCGAAAATGCTATCGATTGGCATGCATTGTCGTATTCTGGGACGTCCCGGTCGTTTTAAAGCATTACAACGTTTTTTAGATTATATCCAGACACATGAAAAAGTCTGGATCTGTCGTCGTGGTGATATCGCTGAACATTGGTTTAAACACCATCCAGCCGCATAATTGTCGCTATGAGGATGTGGCTTTTAAGGTAAGCACTTTAATTTTAATTGAATGAAGTAAAGCGCGTTGCAAAGTTTATATAAAAGTGTTTGAAAATTTTAGCGAACTCAAGCATAGGTATTATTCGTGAAAATAGAAGAATTTAATCAAGCATCATCAGAAGAGCTTACAACCTTGCTCAAGCATTGTGTGCACATTCAACGTTGGTCAGATGAAATTTTGTCACAACGTCCATTTGGTAGCACTCAAGCGTTAATGGATTTTGCAAAAGCACAAGCCTCAACTTGGACATGGTTAGAGGTTGCAAATGCATTAGCGACACACCCACGGATCGGTGAAAAAAAGGCTCAGGCTGTGCTGAGTGAAAAAGAGCAAGCATTTTCCAATCAAGAGCAATCAGCAATAAAACAGAGCACTGAAACACAACATGCTTTATTGCAAGGCAATATTACTTATGAAAAGAAATTTGGTCATATTTTTTTAATTCGTGCTATGGGCTTAGATCAGACTGAAATTCTACAAGCACTGAAATATCGTTTATTAAATGATCCTGAAACAGAACAGCGTATTGTTAAACAACAACTTGGTGAAATTGCAATGTTAAGACTCAGTCAAGAACTGAGTGAAGATGAAAGTTTAAATGATTGATTGCATTAAAATAATGTTTAGAAAGGAAATAACATGATCAGTACCCATATATTAGACACGCATCTCGGTAAGCCTGCCGTAAATGTCCTGATAAAATTATTGGATAGCCAAGACAATATTGTTGCAGAATCAAGGACCAATGAAGATGGACGGGTAGCAGATTTTAATTTAAGTGGAATTAAAACAGGGAATTATAGTTTGGTTTTTTATACTGCTGAATATTTTGACCGTTTAGCCTTAGCAACGTTTTTCCCAAAAGTTGTGATTCATTTTTCAGTCCTTGATATTGCACAACATTATCATATTCCTCTATTAATCAGCCCATTTGCTTATTCCACGTATCGTGGAAGCTAGCTTTTATAGAACTAGATTTATAGAACTAGTTTTTTCATGATTTTAAAGCCCATTGATTTGGGCTTTTTTTATGAAATTTTGACCAAATGTAAAAAATTGGCTTTGTTTTTGCTTATTCACGCAGGTGTTTACCGCTATTTCTGATGGGGAATTTATACAATGAAATTAACACAATTTGCTGCGCTTTCAACTTTGGTTTGCACCGCTTTTAGCACCCATGCTGCGCCTATTTGGCAAGACTTTAGCATTACTGGATTATATGGAAAAAATTATGAATTAATTGCTCGGGAAGATGACCAATCGACCATTACTTTTGAATATGCAGCCAAATTAAAATATGGGGACTTCTTTGCATTTGCGGATCGTACCAATAATGATGTTTCAGGCAATGAGACCTATTTTGAAGTTTCACCACGATTGAGCTTAGGCGCGATTTCAGGGCATAAGTTGGAAGCAGGGCCAATCAAAGACGTTCTTATTGCTACAACATGGGAAGGCGGTGAAGGGTTTAATAATTATCTGTATGGGATCGGGGTAGATTTGGCGATTCCATATTTCCAATATGCACAATTAAACTTTTATAAAGCAGACAATTACAAGAACACAAATGATGATTATCAGCTGACTTTTGTTTTTGGTGTGCCTTTCAAAATTGCATCAGAAGATTTTCTTGTTGATGGTTTTCTGGATTGGTCAACCGCTGAAGATGATCATGCCAGTGAGTTAAACTGGACCACCCAGTGGAAATGGAATGCGGGTAAACATATTTCACCGGATACGAAATTGTATTTAGGCGTTGAATATTCCGTTTGGAATAATAAATACGGCATTTCAGGCAAAGATGAAAATAATGTCAGTGCTTTAATTAAATATCATTTTTAAAATGATCTTTATCTGATCATGTTTTTAAATGCATGAATAGGATTGAGATAAGCTTAAGATAAATTTCCAAACCAGCGCAACACTGAATGATGCTGCACTGGTTTTTTATAACCTAGGGTGAAGTCTTATCTCAGTACTTCTCAGCACTTTTAGTGTGAATGTTTTGATCCATGCATTTTTTATTTGCTGTTTTGAAAGGATGATTATAAGGTCAGGACAATATTTTCATTAAAGTGAAAAACATCGCAATTGTGACCCTCACCAATCCGATCAATTACAGTAAAGTCGCTGGGTGCTTCAAGCGTCAATAACGGATGATGCCAAGTGCCTGCACGATAGTTTACAGCCTGTTGGCCATTGCTTATAAAGGCATAAATATGATCAAGATCAGGTTGATCCTGATCTAAAGCCGCTGCAACAACAACCAAGAAGGATTGACCTTGCATCGGGATAAATGCCTGTGAACCGAGTGGATGGCGTTCAAGCATTTGAATTTCGCAAGGCACTTGGGTTTTTTGAATATTACGAAAAATACTCAACCCGACTTCAGCATTGGCCGCTTGAGCCAAAGATAAAGCATGATAGCGTTCCGTATGCGCGCCATTGATATGGAAAAAGTCATTGCCAGAACAGGCAATGACCTCACCAAAAGCTGCAAAAGCTTCAGCAGTTAATGGCTGAATTTGGATATATTTCATAAAATCACTCTGCAATTTTACCCCATAATCGGATACGGCTAATGCCACCGTCTGGAATCATATTGACACGAATATGTGAAATTTTTTCATGTTTTAAAATATCGGCTACATAATCATGAATATGATCCATTTGCATATCCTGAGCATTGAGTAAAAATGGCCAAAACATACTTTGCGGAATCAATTGTGGATCAGTCGCATTTTCAATATATATCGCCTGAATCGATACTTGAGCGGGGAAATTGCCTTTGAAATGTGCGGTATCAATTTCAATTTTTTCAATTACACCACTTTGACCGAGCGCCAAAATACACCAGTCAAATCCAGGTGCACGGCGGCGTTTGGTTTCCCAACCATCACCCATATTGATCCCACGATTCGGATTGATCAAATTACGGGGATGACCAAAGTGTGCATCACTATAGGCAATCACGCGTCCACCATTTTCAAGTGCCAGTAAATCTAATGTATGTTGGCGATCTTGGATCTGTATTTGCACTTCACCATAGACGCGGAATCGTGCAATGCCACCATCAGGAAAAATATTTAAGCGGACATGGGTAAAGACTGCTGAATTTTTAATGTCAAAAATATGATGTTGGCTGGGGCCAAGAACAGAATTATCTAGAATGGGCTGCCATAGTGCATTGCTTAAGTCCCCATTTGGTGCATAACAGGCTTCAATTGAAGCAGAAGCAGGGTAATTCCCCGTAAAAAAAGTAGTATCAATATCAAATGCTGTAATTTTTCCAGCAACACCTAATTTAACAATTGCCCAGTCATAGCCTGCATGGCGTTTACGGCGGGTTTCCCATCCATCCATCCATTTGCCGTGATCATCAAATTTATCTTCTACAAAAATAGGTGGATTAAATTGCAACATTCGTTGTGCTTCTGCAAAAAAATCATCTGAACATTCAAGTACTTTTGTACCAATTCGGGGATCTGCCAAATTGCTGTATTGTTGCAAATGTGCAGGAAGCTCAAAACTTGGTGCAAGTAAAGTTGCCATATTTATTTACCATTCATATTATGATTTATATCATTTTATTGATTGATATCAGCACTTAAAGTTCAATAAGCACTCATAAAAACAATATCTTAGCGTCCTCATCATGCATAGCCTATGCCAACTTTGCTTAAGGAATGTTGTGATTTTTATATAAATGGCACGTTTTTAGCATTTTAGTCATAAGTGTTAAAGAAACAGACAGAGGAGAAATAGATGGAGATTACTATTATCGGTGCAGGTATGGGGGGATTAACCGCAGGTATTGCACTAAAAAAATTCGGACATACGGTCACCATCTATGAACAAACTGAACAAATTCTAGCTGTAGGTGCTGCTATTTCTTTATGGTCAAATGGTGTTAAGTGTTTAAATTATTTAGGCTTAACGGATCAAGTTGCTAAACTTGGTGGTCAAATGGATCATTTAGCCTATATCGATGGCTTAACTGGTGAGCACATGACTCAGTTTAGTTTAATGCCTTTGATTGAAGAGGTTGGGCAACGGCCTTATCCAGTTTCCCGTGCAGATTTACAAAACATGTTGATGGATGAATTTGGCCGTGAGGATATTCATCTTGGGAAAAAAATGGTTGCATTAGAACAAGTAGATCAACATATAAAAGTTCAGTTTGCAGATGGCAGTGAAGTCACCACAGCATTGTTAATTGGTGCTGATGGAACACATTCGCTGACACGTCAGTATGTATTGGGTGAGCAGGTTGAACGTCGTTATGCAGGTTATGTTAATTGGAATGGCTTAGTCGAAATTTCAGATAAATTTGCCCAAGCAGATCAATGGACAACCTTTGTTGGAGAGGGAAAACGTGTTTCGCTTATGCCAGTGGCAGAGCAACGTTTTTACTTCTTTTTTGATGTGCCATTACCTGTAGGTTTAGAAAACAGTAAAGCCCAATATAAAACACTCTTTAAACAATATTTTAAGGACTGGTGCCAGCCCGTTCAAAACTTAATTGAAGCGATTGATGAGCAAAAAACCAATCGAGTAGAAATTCATGATATTGAACCTTTTACCCAGTTTTATAAAGGCCGAGTGGTGATTATGGGGGATGCGGCTCACAGTACCACACCTGATATTGGTCAAGGCGGTTGCCAAGCTATGGAAGATGCAATTTACTTAGCAAGAGCTTTGCAAATCAATACATTAGGTTTAGAGGATGCGTTAAAACGTTATCAAAATAAACGTAATGAGCGTGCCAATGAGCTGGTATTACGTGCACGTAAGCGCTGTGATGTGACCCATATGAAAGATGAGGCTGTGACCGAAGCGTGGTATCAAGACTTACGTCAAGAACAAGGCCCACATATTATGCGTGGCATTATCAGTAATATTATCGGAAATCCTTTAGATTAAATGTTGCTAGGTCGATGCTGAATTTAAATTACTGAATCTAAATTCAGCATTGGAAATCTAACGCTTTTGATTCATATATGTTTAGGGAGTTATTGCTAGTCATCACTCAGCTACACGTCATTGCTTTGTTGCTTAAGGGGCTGTTGTTCATGTATTACAACATAGCTAAAGCTGATTATTGATAAGGGATCAACTTGAGCTTAAATGCTTCGATTTGTTCAATAAGATGCTTAATCATAATCTGCGATACGCGTGAAAGTTGTCGTTTTGGCGCAACACATAAAGCCAGTGTTAATGGATATAAACCCTTTTCTCGAATCGGCTTAAAAACCAGCTCGCCACGCTCTAAATATGGATATGCATCAATAAATGACAATAAACCAATACCTAAATTCTTTTGAATTAATGACATAATCATTCGAATGTCATTACAATCTAAGTGCTGTTGTGGGCTAAATTTATGGTGCTTATACAAGGTCTGCACATAATCATGAATAATTAACGGTGCACCAGGAATTAAGTGTTTATCGTTGACACTATCTGACAAATAAACTTTCTCATTTTTTGTTAAAGGATGATCTTTAGGTAAAACAAAACCGATTGGGATTTCGACAAAAGATAAAACCTCTAATTGATGATGGCCTTTCGGATTTAATAAAATTCCAAAGTCAATTTCAGCGTCCACAATCATATTTGACACAGTTTCACTGTCTTGGATATGAAAATTAAAATTAATCCAAGGGTAGTTGTCATACATATATTGAATTGAATCTAAAACAAAGCCATCACTAAGTGCGGAAATCAATCCGCAATCAATTGTTCCCCGAGAAAGCCCTTGGATTTCATCAAAACGATTACGGGTTAATTGAAATTCTTTTTGCCACTTAATCAAATCTGCATAGAGTAACTCTCCAGCAAGCGTCAGTTTTAATCCACTGGGTAAACGTTCAAACAGATCAATGCCAAACTCTTCCTCAGCGAGCGCGATTTGACGATGTACCGCTGATACTGAAATATAGAGTTGATCTGCTGCTTTTCTTAAGCTGCCTGTCTTGGCAACTGCAATAAAATAATCAGAAAATCGCGAAAAAGTTGTATTCACAGGCATATGGGCTGTCCATTATTTATATTTCACGGACTTATTCCTAAGCAATGAAAATCAAGGAAATTTAAAACTCGCTAAAATCACAGATCACTAAGCGATTTTTATGCCAAGGATGAGTTTTTTCTAAAAATAATTTTCAGATAGGTGTTCTATTTTTTAGAACGAGATAAGCAAAACATTCTAATAGACAGAATTAGACAAAATTCGTAATTTAAAACTCAGCCATGATTTTAGCTGAGCAACATGCTGAAATCACAGCATAAGATCATGACATTAAATATATATTCTGTGAGTTTCGTATGAATGCAATTCCAGTTCTGAACTTATTTAGTCAACCACAATGTAGTGGTTTTGAGCCTAAAGACTGGGAAATACTTGCTCAGCATTGGTATCCTGTCGCACGTGAGCAAGATGTCACAACAGCCCCACAACAAGTACAACTCCTTGATGTGAAAATGGCACTTTATCAAACTGCAAGTGGTGCGATTCAGTTGGTGCGTGATATTTGTCCGCACCGTGGTGTACCACTCAGCAAAGGTTGGGTACAAGGTGAAGAGATTGTTTGTCCCTATCATGGATTACACTACAACACAGCAGGTCAATGTACAAAAATTCCAGCCCAGCCAGACCTGACAAATATTTCAGAGCGCTTTAGTCTCACCAAATTTCCTGTAGTGTTAAAATATGGTTTGGTTTGGACAAGTTTATTTAGCCGTGATGCAAGCCATGCAAACTTTCCAATATTGGACACTTGGGATGATCCTGAGCATCAGCCCGTACTGCCACCATTTGTCGACATTGCGGGCTCAAGCGGGCGGCAATTGGAAGGCTTTATTGATGTCGCACATTTTGCTTGGGTACATCAGCAGTCTTTTGCCGATGCTGAAAATCCTGTCGTACCCAAATACATCACTGAGCGTACAGACTATGGTTTACATACAGAATATGTCAGTAATGTGAGCAACTACCCGCATGGCTTACAGCATCTGGCACCAGAGGGTTTTTTATGGAAACGAATTTTTGATGTTTACCCGCCATTTTCAGCAGTGTTAAAGGTTGAATTTCCACGCGAGGGTGTGTTGAAAATTTTAAATGCCTGTTGTCCTGTATCACATAACAAAACCCGCTTATTTGTACCACTGACCCGTAATTTTGATACCACAGGCGACTTGCAAGCAGTTTACGATTTTAATGCGCAAATTTTTGCAGAAGATCAGGACATGGTAGAGAGTCAAAAACCTGAAGAGCTTCCATTAGATATTACAATGGAAGCACATTTTGAAGCAGATCGTTCATCTACAACTTATCGTCGAATATTGGCAGAATGGGGGCTAAGCAAACGCTATATTGTATAAATTTTCTTTATAGCATCAGGAGCAGTCAATCTTTCTTTTTGACGGATTGAGTGCTCTTTTGGATTTACAGTTGAATCCATGTGGTTTTTAACTGTGTAAATTTATCAATCGCATGTAAAGATAAATCACGACCATAACCTGACTGTTTATATCCTCCAAATGGAGTACTGACATCTAAAGCATCTACTGTATTAATAGAGACTGTCCCGACTAAAAGCTGTTTAGACAGAAGAATTGCTTTCTGAATATCTTGGGTCCAAATTGAGGCAGCTAATCCATAAATGGAGTGATTGGCAAGTTCAATTGCTTCTTCTTGGGTTTCAAAAGTTGTGATTGAAACCACAGGACCAAAAACTTCGTCATGGAAGATTTTAAAATCAGGATTGACACCGATTAGAATGGTTGGTGCCACATAGGTGGCTGGATCTAAAGCAGCATCTAAATCAAACGGAATAATATGAGATTGCGCACCTTGAGCCTTGGCTTGATCAATAGCAGCTCTGACATTTTCTGCGTGTTGACGATCAATTAAACAACCCATCGTAGTATTCGGATCTAGAGGATCTCCAATCTTAAGTGTTTGGGCTTTGGCTATAAATTTCTCTATAAATTGTTGTGAAATGCTTGTTTCTAATAAAATCCGTGAATTTGCCGAGCATACTTCACCTTGATTATAAAATGCACCAAAAATCGCCTTATCGACCGCTTTATTTAAATCAGCGTCAGCAAAAATGATATTGGCACTTTTCCCACCGGTTTCTGGCCAAACAGGTTTCATATTGGATTCAGCAGAATAAGCCAAAAACTTTTTTGCCGTTTCGGTCGATCCAGTAAAGACTAAACAATCGACATCTGGATGTCGTCCAAGTGCTTGACCCGTGATATGTCCTAAGCCAGTAACTACTTGTAATACACCATCTGGAATGCCAGCTTGTTTTGCAAGTTCAGCGAGTTTTAATGCAGTAAAGGGTGATTGTTCTGCGGGTTTTAATACAACACAATTTCCTGTCGCTAAGGCAGGTGCAAGTTTCCAACTCGCCAAATCAAGCGGAAAGTTCCACGGGACCACAGCAGCGACAACGCCTATGGGTTCACGACTGACCATCGCCAGTTGGTCTACACTTGTGGGGGCAATTTCATCATAAATTTTATCAATACTTTCTGCATACCATTCAAAGCAAGATGCTGCACCAGGAATGTCAACATGCAGTGAATCCTGAATCGGTTTACCTACATTGAGGGTTTCGAGTAAGGCAAGCTCTTCAGCATTTTCACGAATAAGTTCAGCAAGCTTTTTAAGTATTTGTTTACGCTCGCGCGGCGCTAACCGAGACCAGACACCACTGTTAAAGGTCTTTCTCGCATGTTGAACAGCTTGATCAACGTCATTGGCATCACATGCTGACATATCGACTAAAAACTCAGCGGTGGCTGGATTTGATACTTTATAGGTCTGTGTGGTGTTGACAAATTGTCCAGCGATAAAGGCACAACTTGGCAGTGTTATCTGCGCGCGTTGTTCTAGCCAATCCTGTTTTAGTTTCATTCATCTTCCTTAAAATTTTAGCGATAGAGTAGGTTTAACCGTATTATTTTTCGCCAATTTTGTGAATTTGTTTTATACAAGCCTTGGGTTTAGAAAAAACAAATTAAATAGACTTCTTTCACCAGTCCTTTTTAAAAGCATAAATCATCTTAAAAGCGCCCTCATCCTAGACTTCTCCCAGCGGGCATTGGTATCTACACATCTTTTTGTAGAGACTCTAATGCAATTTCAGCAATCAGCTTAAGGTCATCAACCGAATGTTCAGATAATAATTGTAGTGTATTCAGTAATATTGACAGACCAGCCAAAATTGCAGGAGCACTTTCCCTTGTTCCTCTTTTTTGTTGTCTTCCTGATAGACGTGTTAGAAAGACTCTAACTCTTGAATTTTTCTCATCATTTTCTCGCTGTATTCGCCAAGTTAACACACATGCCATACTTGCAATTAAGAGTCGTCTTAATATCGCTTGCGGAGTTGTTTGTAGCCATGACTCAATGTCATGGCCCGCCTGTTTTAACAACTTAAAATAGTTTTCTATTTTCCAACGCCAGTAATACCAAGTTGCCAATTCTATACTTGGAATTTCTGATGATACATTACTTAATAAGCTCCAACGAGAAAGTGATTTTCCTTGCTTATTTTTAACTTCAACTACAATCAGTCGAACGGTTAATGACTTTCCCTTTTGTGGTGGAACTCTTTTTCCCGTTTCGTCTTTCTGCATTGGTCTTGCATTACGTGTAATACTGATTTGAGTTTCACCAACATAGAGTTGTTCGCAATTCCCTTTATATTGAATTGTATGGGTTTGTGTAGTTGGTATTTGGTCTGACACTTCCCTTAACTTAACATCTTCTCCTTGATATTCAACACGATTTCCTTCTTTACCTCGAATAAGAAATAAATGTTCTTGTTGATTCAATAATCTAAGATGAGCAATTGAATCTCCTTCACGATCAATAATATGTACGAGTTTCTTTTCTATTGGTAAAGACTCAATATGTTCGATTTGTTCACATAGTGCATTTAAGTGGGTTTCTTTTATTTTATGCCCATCAGTAAATGTTGAATAACGTCCAGTAGCATCACATAAAGTTTGATCTAATGGTGCAATGGGTAAACCCGTTTCAGCATCAATTAATAAACTGCTTTGTAATTCATAGCCTTTGTCACTTGCATGTGTTCTTTTGAATCTATTTAACTTGTTGTTATGTTTGAAATATTGTAGTTGAGACCAATCATGAGCAACTAAGGCATAGTGGTGATTCGATAGAGCGATTTGTTCAAGCGCAAGTTTCTGAAGAGGCTGATTGAGTTGTTGAAATGAAACGTTTTCGTTATTTAAGAAACGCCAAACTGCTTGGGTTGTAGCAAAGCTAGTCTTTTGGGTAGAGGCAATATCTTTAAGCGCTGGGGCTAATGAAGCAAGTGGATTCATATTAAGTTTTACAAGACTTCCGTAGCGTTTAACTAATCGGTTATCTAAGTGTGGAATGTTAAATTGGAGAGCATGCTCTCCAATTTAACTTAAATAGATTTAATTGTGTAGATACCTATGCCCAGCGGGAGAAGGAACTTTCACAATACCAATATGATTCACTACACATGATCATTTTTTATTTATGAAAGATCTTTAAGGTGTTGCTTATTTTTTAAACTAACTTTTTAAATCAATAGTCGCATCTTAGCGCTTAATATGACTGAGCAGGCGTTCAAAAAATGCATCACATTGTTGCATCTGTGAGATTTCAATATATTCGTCTGGTTTATGCGCAACTTGAATAGAACCTGGGCCACAAACGAGTACCGCAGAATTTAATTGTTGATGAAATAATCCACCTTCTGTGCCAAATGAAATCTTCTGTAATGCAGTTGCTGGATCAAGGAGGTTTTGTAAAAATTTGACCGCTTGAATTGTGGTTGAGGTATTTAGTCCGGGATATTGGTTAATTTCCTGAAAACTGACAAATTTTGCATAAGGGCTTTGCTCGATATATTCAAAAATTTTCGATTGAACTGACTCCGTATCTTGTTCTGCAAGATTACGAATCTCATAATCTAAAACACATTCATTGGGAACGATATTTAAAGCTTTACCGCCTTGTATTTTCCCGACATGTACAGTGGTATAAGGCACATCGTAGTCCATATCGACAATTGGACCTTCTGCAATCTGTTTTTGTGTTGTGGTAATGGCCTCAACAACATTTTGAGCACAATAAATCGCATTGACATATAACGGGGCTAAAGCGGAGTGACCTTCTTGTCCACGACAAATTGCTTTAAATACTGCTTTGCCTTTATGGCCTGTGGCAATATTCATACTGGTAGGTTCACCAATCACACAAAGCTCAGGTTGAATAATTAATTCAGAGAGTAGGCCAAGAATTCCGCGTACACCAATACAGCCAATTTCCTCATCATAGGAAAGGCACAGGTGCAGTGGTTTAGCCAATTCTGGCATTTGTGCTGCTTTTAACATGGCCTGTATCGCGCAGGCGATAAAACCTTTCATATCAGCTGTACCACGACCAAAAATTTTATCGTCTTTGATTACAGCGTGGAAAGGTTCGGTGCTCCACGCTTGTCCTTCAACTGGAACCACATCGGTATGTCCAGAGAGCAATATACCAGCTTGGTCTTTAGGACCAATACTTGCCAATAAGTTGGCCTTGGTCTGCTCTGGATTAAAATTTAAAGTGATACTGATTCCCGCAGGTTCAAGTAAATTCTTAACGAATATGATCAGTTCTAAATTACTTTTGTAGGATGTTGTATCAAATGCAACAAGTTTTTTAAGTAGTTGAATACTCGACAGATTAGACATCTGAGGAATCCTTTTGTGTTTGGGCTTTTATATAGGGATCGTAGAAATGCGGCGAACTCATACCCGAAATAAAATGATCGGAGATAAAGCTTTTACAACGACTAATGAATGCTTCGACAACAATATTTTTGGGTACATTTTTCGGTGTCGCAATGCCGATATACATCGGGCGATGTTCATGCGCAATACGAATACGGACCAGACGTTTACCATCAAGGCTATAGGTGTTTTTCGGGCGAACATTCAAAATCGTGTAGCCAATATTATTGGCAACCATTGAACGAACGACATCGATATTTTTTGAAGAACGCACAACATTGGGCGTAAGATTTTGAGCTCTAAATAATGATAAGAAATATTCATTGCTAAAGGGCATGTCTAAAAGAATCATCGGGTACTGTGAAAGTTCTTCTAAGCTTACAACAGGCAATATTGCTAAAGGGTGCTCCTCACTGACCAATACATGGGGCGGCAATTTCGTTAAAGCTTCAAAATGAATAATATTTTCATCAATATTGAGATCGTAAGTTAAAGCAAGATCAATATCATTACGTATAAGCGCATTTAGAAGTGCTTGTTGATCATCTTCGTAGAGGTCTAAAGAAACTTGCTTATATAAATTGGAAAATCCATTGATGATATCGGCATAGATCATCGGGGTAAAAGCAGGGAAGCAGCCTACTTTTAACGGCCCACGTATGGAACCAGAAAATTCTGCCGCAAGAGAATATAAACTTGAAGCTTGGTTTAAGATCTTCTTACACTCCAACATGACACTTTTACCAACAGTGTTGAGGATTAAGCCTTTGGCATGTTGGCGAATAAATAATTGGGTTTGTAATTCTGATTCAATATGTGCGATTGCGGCAGAAATAGACGGAGAGGATACATGTATCTTCTCCGAAGCGATAATGATGCTGCCACATTCAGCTGTTGCAACAAAGTATTCCATTTGTCTTAAAGAAATTCGATTTAACACTTTGGATACACCTCCATTGTATACCCTCGAAAAATTTATTCATTTCCTAGAACACCATAGCTGCGAGCATTGATCGGGTTTAAAGCTCTTAAAACATAATCATCAATTTGCGGTTCATATATCTGCCATAGTGCGATAAGGTCGGAAATGGGTTGATCTGACCAGTCCACGCGTAAGTCAACAATCGGCCATTCCAATTTGTCAACAACCAAAAGACCAGCAGAATGTACTGCTCCTGCTTCTCCACCAGCCTGTTTTCCTGCGTCTAATGCATAAAGTAAACGCTCAGCTAAAGCGCCTTTACTTTGTTCGAAGTGTTTGAGCATAACATGAGTAACATTCTCATTTGCAAGTAAATTACCCGCACATACAGCATGTTTCCCTATATGTTGTGTATAAATTCCTAAGCTATTTGCTCCACTATAGGCAAAAGGCTCATTCACGGCATCAAGTAAAGTTAATTGGCGGTATTCAATAAAATCGGTATTTTTAGTTAATTCTGTAATCGCATTTTTAGGCGATATATTATATTTGGTCATTTCAAGTAAAATGCTGGCCAATTGAGGATCAGTTATATTTTGGCTTGCTGCAACACCAATCCCAGCTTTGGCACGTATACATCTTGATGCAACGGCTGGAGAGGAGGAACTAATTGCTGCACCGAACTGTCCTGTTTCACTACATCTCGCAATAATTGAAAATGTCATATTTCCCTCACATCTTGATGGTTTTTAGTCTGGAATAACGGCAATTGCATCAACTTCGACAAGCCATTCTGGACGTGCCAAAGCGGAGACAACGATACCCGTTGAGACAGGGTAAATCCCTTTGAGCCATTTACCGACAACACCATAGACATCTTCACGGAAGCGTGGATCAACGATATATATGGTAATTTTACAAATATCTGCCAATTCTCCCCCAGCTTCTTTGAGTAGCATGTCAATGTTGTACATCGCCTGTTCGGTCTGACCCTTGACATCACCTATCGCAACACTTTCCGATGTATCCAGATTTTGTCCAATTTGACCGCGAAGAAAAACAGTTCGCCCACGTGCAACCACAGCTTGGCATAGGTCATTGTCTAAATTCTGCTCTGGATAAGTTTTCTTGGTATTAAATGTTCGAATACGGGTATGTTTCACAGCTCAATCCTCAGTTAATTATGATGTTTCTCTAGTATGCTTACTTCGTGAGCACTCACAATTTGTGTTTTCCTTTCTAGTAATTTACTTTTTCCGTAGTAATAAAAATAATTTAAAAAGAATTATAGCCTGGCATATATTTTCTATTCATTTCATATGTTTATTGTATGGCTTCAGATTTTTTGATGCATTTGTTTTGGATATTCTATTTTCGCTTTGCTGCTGGGCTCCCTATATTTTTCTTAAATCATGTTTTGCGCAGCTTGAATTATTCATTTTTTGAACAAGAAATCTGCAGCAAACACATACAGCCAAACACATGTGATTGGCAGTAGTTGGTAAATGTCTATTCAGCAAAAGAGTTGTTGTTGCAAGGACGTTCCTCGATCTGACAAGGGAAAAAAGATGAGTTTAGATAAATTAGAAATAGATACTGTTGTGGTTGGTGCTGGTCAAGCTGGAGTCGCGATGAGTGAGCACCTGACAGAGCTTAAAATTCCACATGTGGTATTAGAAAAAAACCGTATTGCAGAAGCTTGGCGTACACGCCGTTGGGATTCTTTGGTAGCGAATGGACCTTGCTGGCACGATCGCTTTCCCAATATGGAATTTGATCTTGATCCAGATAGTTTTGTACATCATGACCAAGTTGCTGAATACTTTGAAAAATATGCCAAGCGCTTTAATGCACCGATTTATAGCAATGTTGAAGTTAAAAGGGTCCAAGCAAATGCGCAAGCTGCGGGTTTTATTGTTGAAACCTCTAAAGGCACTTTAACAGCACAACGTGTTGTTGTAGCAACAGGGCCTTTCCAAAAAGCCATTATTCCTTCGATTGCACCTCAGCAAACGGGTTTATACCAAATTCATTCAGACCAATATAAAAATCCACAACAAATCCCTGAGGGGGCTGTTTTAGTGGTGGGTTCAGGTTCTTCAGGTATTCAAATCGCAGATGAATTAAATCGTGCTGGTAAAAAAGTTTATTTGTCCGTGGGAGCGCATGAACGTCCACCACGTGTTTATCGTCAACGCGATAATGTTTGGTGGCTCGGGGTGTTGGGCGGATGGGATAGCATAAAAACCGATACAGGGCCGTTGAAAGGTTTGGCTGTGAGTGGTGCTCATGGTGGGCATTCCATTGATTTTAGACGTCTCGCACAACAAGGCATCACTTTACTGGGGATGACAATGCAATTTGAAGCTGAGCGGGTTCGTTTTCAAAATGATTTGCAACAGTCATTGGCCGACGGTGATAAAGCGTATTTTGAGTTTTTAGATGCTGCGGATGCCTATGTTCAGCGTACCGGTATAGATTTACCTGAGGAACCAGAAGCTCGGATTGTTTTAGATGATGCTGAATGCATTCAACAACCTATCTTAGAGCTCAATTTAGCCCAAGCAGGGATCACCTCAATAATTTGGGCATCTGGCTTTGGGTTTGATCATAGCTGGTTGGAAGTCAATGCTTTTGATGCAAATGGTCGTCCTAACCATAAGCTTGGTGTTTCAACAGAACCGGGGATTTATTTTATTGGTCTGCCTTATTTATCTGGGCGTGGTTCAAGCTTTATTTGGGGCGTTTGGCATGATGCAAAACGCGTGGCAGGCCACATTGATATTCAACGTCAGTATTTAAAGTATCAAGATAAAACTCAAAGAAATTTAATCAATAAAGAAGAAAAAACCGCATGAAATAAGTTTTTAAATTTCCAGTTTTAATGCCCACTCTAGGAGGGAGGAGCACATGACAGGCAAGAACAATCAGCAAGGAAGTCGTTTAATCGATCAGGCAAAAAAGGTAAATGAAAAACAGTTAACTTTGTTTAATTTAATCGCTATTGCGGTTGGTTTAGTACTATCGCAAGGTGTGATGGTGATTATTTTGCAAGGATTTGGCTTAAGCGGAATAAGTTTTTTTATTCCGTTGATTATCGGATTCTTTTTAGCACTGAGCTATGCGACCTCTTTTGCAGAGTTGGCATTATTAATTCCTAAAAGTGGCAGTATCAGTGATTATAGTCTAGTTGCAACAGGGCATTTACCCGCAATGCTTTCGGTGTTTTGTGGTTATATTTTGGTGGCGATGTTTGCTGTTTCAGCGGAACTGATTTTAATCGATGATGTAATCAAAAAAATATTTAAACTGGATGTTCCCTATTTTGGTATTGGCTTTTTGATTTTATTTATTTCAGTGGGTTTAAATCTGCTGAAAATTGATATCTTCTCCAAAGTTCAAAATACCGTAGCTTTTGTCATGGTGGTTTTATTACTTTTGCTCGGTATATTTGCGATCAGCGGCTGGGTTTATCCGCATACACAAGTGGTTGATTATACAATTACTTTTGATACAAATACCGTGGCACTGGTTGCGTTGGCTTTTTGGGGATTTGTCGGGGTCGAGTTTGTTGTTCCGATGATCGAAGAATCCAAAAATCCCAGTAAAAATATTCCAAGATCGATGTATATCGGTTTAACCACGATTTTTATCACCATTTCTTTATATGGCGTGGGTGCGCTGTATTTCTTACCCCAAGAGCACTTGGTTAATTCTTTGACCCCGCATATTGAATATGCAACGGCGGTATTTGGCCCGACAGGCTTACTCGTTATTGCGATTGGTGCTTTATTTGCCACCTTAAGTACCTTAAATGCGACTTTAGCTGCCTTACCGCGTATGTTGCAGGGCATGGCAAGCAATAAACAAGTGTTATCAATTTTTGCCCGAGTCAATCAGAAGAATAATGTGCCTTGGGTGGGCGTTGTATTTGTTGCTGTCATCATCATGATACCAATGCTGTTCTCACAGAATGAAACCGAAGTGATAAAGGTGCTGTTAACAGCCGCATGTATCTCTTGGTTGATCGCTTATGTGATTGCACATATCAATGTGATTGTGTTGCGTAAACGCTACCCACAGATGGCAAGACCTTATAAAGCACCATTTTATCCATTCCTGCAAATCATTGGCATTATCGGGATGGTACTTACGATTTTCTATGCTGTGCCTACCCCAGATTTGAGAGTCAAAATATTTACTTGGGTCGGAATTGTGATTGGTTTTACCACAATCATCAGTATTCTTTGGATCAAATTGGTGATGAAAAGACAACTCTTTCAACCAGAATCCATCGAAAGTTTGACCAAATAAAAGCAGAATTTTAACAAGGAGTTATCTTATGAAGCAGTTATCAACAACAGAAATTACAGAAGTTTGGAAAAAAGATAAAGATCACCATATTCATCCATGGACTGACTTTGCAACCTTTAAAGATGAAGGTGCCATGATTCTTGCACACGGTGAAGGGTGTTATGTTTTTGATGCTGAAGGCAATAAATATTTGGATGGTATTGGTGGTTTATGGTGCGTCAATGTGGGTTATGGGCGTCAAGAAATTGCCGATGCCATTTCAGAACAGATTATGCAAATTCCTTATTATTCTGCATTTGGTCACCATACTTCGATCCCCGCTGCAAAATTATCTGCAAAACTGGCTGAACTGGCACCTGGAAATTTGAATCATGTACTGTTTGGTTGCGGAGGTTCAGTTGCCAATGATACTGCGGTACGACTCATTCACTTTTATTTCAATCAACTTGGTCAACCAAGCAAGAAAAAATTAATCTCGCGCAAAGATGGTTATCATGGCAGTACCTATATCAGTATGTCATTGACCGGTGTTGAGTTTGACCATATCGGTTTTGATATCGATCGTGAATTGGTCCACCAGATTTCATGCCCAAATCCATACCGTAGAGCGGAAGGTCAAAGCTTAGAAGCGTTCTGCAATGAAAAGGTACAAGAGTTAGAAAATAAAATTTTGGAATTGGGCCCAGAAAATGTCGCTGCGTTTTTTGCAGAACCAATCATGGGTGCTGGCGGTGTTATTGTACCTCCGCCGGGCTATCATAAAAAAGCCCTTGAAGTGTGTCATAAATATGGGGTTTTATATGTGTCCGATGAAGTTGTGACTGCGTTTGGACGCTTAGGGCACTTTTTTGCTTCAGAATCCGAGTTTGATATCGTTCCAGATATTATTACTTGTGCCAAAGGCTTATCTTCAGGCTACTTACCTTTAGGTGCAACGATTATATCTGATGATATCGCAAAAGTGATTGGCAAACCTCAGGCGGATGGAGCGTTATTTACCCATGGATTTACCTATTCAGGTCATCCAGTTTCTTGTGCAGCGGCATTAAAAAATATTGAAATTATCGAACGTGAAAATTTACTGCAACATGTCAATGATGTAGGCCAATATTTTGAAGATCAATTACACACATTGGTGGACTTAGACATTGTCGGTGAGGTTCGTGGTAAGAAGTTTATGATGTGTATTGAAAACTTAGCCAATAAGCAAACCAAGGAACTTTTCCCAAGTTCAGTCAATGTAGGTTCTCGAATTGCCGATTATTGCCAGAAAGATGGGTTAATTATTCGTCCAGTTGGCCATATGAATATCATGTCACCACCCTTAATTTTAAATAAACAACATGTAGACTTTATCGTGACCACATTACGTAAAGCGATTCTGAGTACCACGGCGGATCTTAAACGTGAAGGTTATTTGTCTGGTTAAACTTACAGATAAATCTAAGCAAACAATTTAAGCGATTTATGGCCCTAAACTGAATCCAAAGTAGCGGGGCCATTTACTGAGTTGACCATTCAATATGGATTAAATACAGCTTAAGCTGTTGAATGATTGCTTGGATGGTATTTATTTAAAAATGCTTGCAGATCGGCAAGCATTTAATTTAACACACTGAATAGCTTGTCTTTTAATTGTTGCCAATTTGTCGAAATCCAACACACTAAAGAGCCTGAAGTCACCAAGATCACGCCATACCAAAACTCTGTTGGTAGATTGGTTTGTAAGATAAACATTGAAATCAAAGTTGAAATGACTGGACTAAAATAAGATAAAGTCACCAAAATCGTAATATTGCCTTTGATAATGCCAATATTCCAAGCGGCATAACCCAAAGCCATCACCACTGAAACAATGCCTAATAATCCAATTGTTGTAAGTTCAACTTCTGGAATTGCATTTAGACTCAACCCATGTGACCACAAGTATTTAGTCCACAGCACTATACTGATCGCCACAAAGAAAAAAGAAATTGGATTATGCCCATCACTATATTTTTTGGTAATGACACAATATAAGGACCACAGCGTTGCCCCAACAAATGCCAAAATATAACTGATTGGATTTTCAAGAATATTGGATAAAATATTAGACCAAGTTAAAGCACCTTGCCCGGTTTGAATCAAAATAATCCCACTTAAGCTGATGGCTAAACCGACAATAACAAAGACATTAAATTTAATTTCTTTAAAGAGGATCAGCATCGCAACAGTTAAGCCCGGCCACAGGTAATTGACCAGACTGACTTCTATGGCTTGTTGGGCGGTTTGTGCCAGTGCAATGGCATAAGAAAAACATAATTCATAAATAACAAACAATAAGGTAGAAAAAATCAGATATTTTTTTGAAATTAATTTTAAATTTGGGATTTTAAAAAATATTAATAAAATACACGTGCTCAGTGTATACATCAGCAGCACAGCCAACTCAGCGCCCAAACTAAAACTAATTTTTTTCAATAAACCGACAATGGAAGACCATTGTAAAATGGCACTTAAACCAATCAGGGTTGCGAGATTTTTTGACATATTGGGCTTTAAAATCTGAGGATTCAGATTAAGGTAAGTAATGAAACAATTATAGCTTAGAATTCTGCGATTATTTTTAAAATATCACCCAGCATAAAACAAATAATATGTCAGGATAAGTTCAATTTAAAAACAGCAGATTTAAGCAAAATTTGATATTTGGATAAAAAATTAGGTATTAAAAATGATAAAAAAGCTTTGTTTTTAGTTCAATTTTTTATATAAACATATGCATAAAGATTAAAAATTAACGAGACATTAAACAGAGATAAACAAATGAGAAGATTACCCGTATATTTATTATTAGATACCTCAGGTTCGATGCATGGTGAACCGATTGAAGCCGTTAAAAATGGTGTTGAAATACTGGTTTCCTCACTCAGACAAGATCCTTATGCGCTTGAAACAGCCTATTTATCTATTATTACTTTTGATACTCAAGCCAAACAACTGATTCCCTTAACTGAAATTGCGATGTTTCAACCCCCTCAATTACAGGCAACGGGGACTACACAGTTGGGCGAAGCACTTGGATTACTGGCAGATAAAATTGATCAGGAAGTGCAAAAAACCACACCAGACACCCGTGGTGACTGGAAACCCTTAGTTTTTATTATGACAGATGGTGCACCAACGGATGACTGGACCAAAGGATTTGCAAAACTAAAACAAGCTAAGACGGGGATGATTATTGCTTGTGCTGCGGGACATAATGCAGATAGTAGTATTCTCAAACAAATTACAGAAGTTGTGGTAGAACTTGCAACCGCAGATTCAAACACCATTAAAGCTTTCTTTAAGTGGGTTTCTGCAAGTATTTCTACAGGAAGCCAAAAAGTAGATGCAGGTCAAAAAGAAGTCACAGGTTTAAATGATCTTCCACCACCGCCACCTGAAGTAAATGTGGTTTTATAAAAATAAAGGAAACTAGCATGGCAATTACATTGGCGAAAGGTCAAGGACTCAGCCTTGAAAAATCTAAACATGATTTAGAACGAGTGACGATTGGACTCGGTTGGGATATCACTGAGCAAAAGAAAGGCTTTTTAGGCGGATTATTTTCAGGTGCAAAGAGCGAAGAACACGATCTAGATGTGGTGGCATTTTTATGTGATGCCAGTGGAAAAGTAAAAGATCTGGGCTGGAATGCCGCAGGTCAAGCCACACTCGAAAATAGTGATGTTATCTTTTTTAATAATTTAAAGCATCGTTCAGGACAAATCTGGCTGACTGGAGATAACCGTACGGGTGCTGGTGACGGCGATGATGAGCAAATTATTGTCAAATTAAATAGCTTGGCAGCTGAATATCACAAGATTGTTTTTATTGTGCAAATTTACAATGGTGCAAAAAATAATCAGCATTTTGGTCAGGTGAAAAATGCCTTTATTCGTGCTGTCGATGGTACTGGCAAAGAAATGGTGCGTTTTGATTTATCAGGTATCGGTCAATATGATCAACAACGTTCATTATTATTTGCTGAACTGGTCAGAGAAAATAGTGGTTGGAAATTTAATGCGGTTGGTAATGCATCACCCGCGGATAATTTCGTGGAATGGTTAAAAAAATATAGTTAAAAAATGAGAATATAATGCGCCGTTTACCTGTATATATTTTATTAGATACATCTGGCTCAATGCGTGGAGAGCCAATTCACTCGGTGAATGTGGGCTTGCAGTCGATGCTTAGTGCATTAAGGCAAGATCCTTATGCGCTTGAAAGCGTGTATTTAAGTGTGATCACCTTTGATATTGAAGCAAAAGTTTATTTACCGCTTACCCCTTTGGATCAAGTTCAAATTCCAGATCTAGATGTGCCGAATGTGGGTGCAACATTTATGGGTGCAGCATTGGAATTACTGGCACAAGAAGTACAACAGAATGTGCAGAAAAGTAGCAATGATGTTAAAGGCGATTGGCGCCCGTTATTGTTTTTGATGACAGATGGTTCACCCTCAGATGTCTATGCTTATCAGCAAATCGTTCCCACAATTAAACAGCTTAATTTTGCCACGATTGTCGCTTGTGCTGCGGGGCCAAAAGCGAAAACTGAATCCTTGTTGCAACTGACGGATCAAGCAGTTGTGTTAGACACCATGGACTCAAATAGTTTTGCCAGCTTCTTTAAGTGGGTTTCTGCAAGTGTAGTCGCTGGCAGCAGTAGTGCAGGGGTATCCGATTCAATTTCTTTACCACCACCACCCGCCGAAATTCAGTTGGTTTTATAACTGAAGATTATGTGACGATAAAAATGCTAAATCAAACAGATCAGCGCTTATCTTTTTGATTTAGCTATTTGAATAATATGATAAAAATAATGTAGGTGAAGTTATGCGCCGTTTACCGGTATTTTTTGTTCTTGATTGTTCTGAATCAATGGTCGGGCAGCCGCTTGAATCAGTTCAAGAGGGTGTGGAATTTATTTTAAGCAGTTTAAGAAAAGATCCTTACGCACTTGAAACTGTATATGTTTCAGTGATTGCATATGCAGGGATTGTCAGAACATTGGTCCCTTTAACTGAGTTATTTGCCTTTAATCATTTTAATTTGCCCTTGGGTGGTGGGACACATTTGGGTAAAGCTTTAGATCATTTGGGTCAGGAAATTGATCGTTATGTGATGAAAACCACCAGTGAAGTCAAAGGCGACTGGAAGCCAATGGTCTATATATTTACCGATGGTCGTCCAACCGATGAATATGATCAGGCAATTCAACGTTGGAATGCCAAATATGCGCATAAAGCGACGGTTGTCGCCATTGGTCTAGGTGCAGATGTTGATTTTTCTGTGCTGAGTAAGATCACTGAAAATACTATTTCAATTGATCAGATCAATCAAGAATATGTCAAAGGTTTGTGTAAGTGGATCACAGCCTCTGTAGTGTCACAAAGTATCAGTATTGGTAGCCATCAACAAAAAGATGACCTGTTGCCGATTGATGAGCGTTATATGCGTTTGGCAAAAGATGCATTATCTCTACAAAAAAATAAAGCCGATGATCATTGTGCGATATTTGTCGGTCGCTGCCAAAAGATGAATAAACCTTATATCATCAAATATATACGTAATTTACAGTACAAAGGTCCAGCTGATTTAAATATCAATATCTATAATTTTAAGTTAGATACCTGTAGTGCGATATCTGAGGAGTATTTTACTTGGTCAGATCATAATGCATCCAATAAGCAGATCAATACGGCTGAACTCGATGGTTTCCCTGAATGTCCACATTGTTTTTCTGAGACCGCTTTTGCGGTATGTGGATGCGGTAATTTGATGTGTTATGACGGCTATCGGGAATCTGTGGTTTGCCCGTGGTGTCGTCGACAAATCAGTTTCTCGTCTGGTGATGGAGATTTTGATTTAACCCGTGGGCAAGGTTAGGCTTTATCGGTTGATGTGTTGATACATGATTAAAGCATTGCTGCATTGAACAATATTAAAAATCTATATCGCTTAACGCTTAAGTGCATCGTGATTGGTGAGTGACCAAGTGACCAAGCAAATAGAATAGAAAAATGAGTAGAGGGTAAAATGGACAGTGATGTATGCAAATTAAAGCAAATTTTGGAACAAAATCCTGCTGATTTCAGTGAGGATTTTTCACAATTTTTATTAAGTGATCCACAAAATCTCAAACAACTTTCAAAACTCATCAACGAATTGGAAAAAGTGAAGATAGCTGCACCGCGTTTGAGCAATATTCATGAAGCTGATTTATTGGATAATGCATCTACTACACAGTCTCAGCATGAAACTATAAGCTCGGATACAACCCAAGCCACTGTACAAAAGAATGTTCAAGAGCAAGTCGGTCTTAATCAGCAAACAGAAACCAATCAACACGCTAGAGTTGATGAACACGTCAAGCTTGATGAAAATATTCAACAAAATTGTGCTGAGCCTTTAGTCAATCTGGATCAATTCCACACATCATCTGAAAACACCAACTCAGTTGGAGCAATTTCCGAAACGCAAAATATCACTTTAGATCTTCACACAACATTGCAACTGGCACCAATTCTACAAGTTGAACAGCAAGTTGTTGCAGATCAAGCCGAGCAAACATCAGCCTTTGCAACTGAACCCAATTTAGAAAACAAGCCGACGATTGATTCTGAAAATATAAGTTCAACCCCTGAAATAATATCTTCTGAGACTGAGAAGAATAGATTAGAGATCGAATCTGTGTTTAGACGAAGTAAATATGAAGACATTAAATTTCAGGTTGAAAATGCCCGAGTTGGACAACACTATCAATCTCAAATTTCAGTGATTTCACAACATGATGTCAATCAATTAACGTTCAAATCTGAAAGCTTTAAATTTCCAGATACAAGTTTTTATTTCGATGAAGCCACACAACGTATTCATGGTGAACCACTACAAGCAGATTCAATCGAATTTTCTTTTCAGTTTATCGCTGATGGAGAAACACGCTCCGCCCAGTGTCGGTTGAATATCATTGCAGACCCACGTAGTTTATGGAAAGTCATTGAACCAGAGTCTGGGCAAAAATTTAGCAAGCCACATTTGGATCAAGCCTTGATTGATGCCGTGGACTATAAAATTATCGCTGCAAGTCGTCGTGGCCGTTCACATGAACATGCAGGCTTATTTAGAGATGACGATTTTTCTATTACCTTAATCGACAATACACCTTGGTCGGTTTTAACTGTGGCAGATGGTGCAGGCAGTGCGCAATACTCCAGAGAAGGCTCTCGAATTGCGGTAGAGATTGTTGAAAATGAGTTTAAAAACTATTTAAACCCACACACGGTTGAAAGCCTGATTGCTGATTTAGAAAAGTGGGAAGTGAGCAGTCAGGATGCTGAAACTGTTGCAGTTGCCAAAAAGTTAAATGAGCAGTTTCATCATGTATATTATGAAATTTATAAATCAATTATTAACCAAATCAAATTACAAGCAGAGCAGATTGGGGCAAATACTAAAGATTTTTCAACCACATTGCTGGTTGCGGTCGTATGTAAATTAGCTGACAAAACCTTTATCAGCGCATTCTCAGTTGGAGACGGTGCAATCGCAGTATATAGCGAGGACAATGTGCGCCTGATGAATGTTCCAGATGGTGGTGAATATGCAGGACAGACCAAGTTTCTAGATCTGAGTATTGCAACAGAATTTCCAAACCGTTTAAAAATAGGCTGCTTTAAAGATACTCATGCGATTATGTTGATGACAGATGGTATTTCAGATCCAAAATTTGAAACAGATTCTGGCTTATCCAACTTTGACAAATGGCAAAGTTTATACCGTGAACTGGATCCGTTGCTACAGGATGAAGCAGCTGATACTGCGTTGTTGGAATGGATGCATTTCTTTACAGCTGGGCATCATGACGATCGTACCATGGCCGTATTATGGAATAAGCATTCAACAATATCTGTATAAATAATATCTAAGTATTTGAAAAATATAGTGTAAGGTGGCAAGTATGTCAGCAAAAATTATTAAATGTACCACCGTTGATGGACGTGAAATAGAATTTGTAGATGAAATTATCGGTTCAGGTGCAATGAAAGATGTATATTTTTCACCTGATCGTAGCTATGTGGTGTGCTTTTTCAGTAAAGAAAAAAATAAGTTTTATGATTCTAAAGCCACCTTTGAGCAGCAAAAAGATCGTTTAAAAGAAATTGTAGGCAATAAATGGCAAAGTATCTTTAATGGGATTGGTGGGGACTATTGGAAAAATATTTTCTGTTGGCCCGACGGTTTAGTTGAATATAATAATTTGCTTGGGATTACCGCCCCAACCTATAGAAAACAATTTTTCTTTGAATATGGTTCAAAAAATAATGATTTTCTGCAAATCAAAGGCAAAGAAAAAGAAGGGAAATGGTTTGCAAGTGCAAATAACCAAAACAGATTTCTCGACGACAAAGAAAAAGGCACTTGGCTAAATTACCTTAAAATAGGAATTCTAATTTCTCGCGCAGTACGCCGTATGCATGCTGCGGGTTTGGCCCATTCAGATTTATCTTATAAAAATATTTTGGTCGATCCTGTTTCTGGGAGTGCCAGCGTTATCGATGTTGATGGTTTGGTGGTACCAGGAAAATACCCACCTGATGTTGTCGGTACTCCTGATTTTATTGCGCCAGAAGTGGTACGCACCAGTCATTTATCCAAGGATAATCCCGATCGTTATTTACCCAGTATTGCAACAGATAAACATGCTTTGGCGGTATTGATTTATATGTATTTGCTCTATCGACATCCGTTACGTGGTGGAAAAATTCATGATATGAATGATCCGCAAAAGGATGAAACGCTGGGAATGGGTGAAAAAGCGCTGTTTATTGAACACCCAACAGATCATAGTAATCAGGTGAAACCGACTCAACTTAAAGTCAGTCAGCAACCGTGGGGGGATCCTGCAAAAGTACCATTTACAGTGACTGGACCGTATTTGTCTGAGCTCTTTATCAAAAGCTTTGTCGACGGTTTACATGATCCTGCCAAGCGCCCCTCAGCCAACGACTGGGAAACAGCTTTGGTTAAAACAGTGGATTTGATTCAGCCGTGTCATAATCACCGTTGTGGTCAAAAGTGGTATGTCTTTGATAATTCCACTAAACCTGAGTGCCCATTTTGCCATACGCCGTTTAAAGGTAAATTACCTATTCTCAATTTATACTCAGCACGGCAGCAAGGTAATTTTAGACCCGATAATCATCGTTTAATGGTGTGGACAGGCCAATCTATTTACGCATGGCATACCAATAATATGATTGCACCGAATGAACGCTTGACTGCAGAACAGACCAAGCGAAAAGGCTATTTCGTCTTACATAATGATGTATGGTGGTTGGTCAATGAAGATATGCCTGATCTTACCGATGTTGCCAATAAAACGCAGATTCCGATTGGCGGTAAAATTGAATTAAAAGATGGTGTTCAAATTTTATTTTCTAAACAAGATGGCGGTCGTTTAGCTGTAGTACAAATGGTTGAAGCATAATTTGCTGCTTCAACCTCTAATCAAGGCTTATACCACCAATATTTTGTCATGTGTTGAACACGATGATTTGACCAAACCAAAAGTTTTATATCTAAGTAAAATCATTTCAGCCCAGTTTTTATGGGTTGCAGGTTCGATCATTGAACCATGACATTTAAATACACTTTTAGCATCGTGGGCTAAGATTAACTGAGCCTCATGAAACTCTTCTGGTTGAACTTGTAAGGCATGATGAATATGACCAATTTGAGCAGGATGAATTGCCGTTTTGGTATAAATTCCATTATTCATGTCTTGTTCCAGCTCTTGCATCAATAACTGTGTATTTTCAAAATGTTCACAGACGGGTGAACTCAGCTGAAAACCATTGGGAATAAATAATCCCGCCAATTGTGAAATCAAAATGCCCACAGGCGTTTGATAAATCGTGGTGTTTTTGGGTCTACGCAGATTTAAACAGGACAAGAGGTCATTGCCACCAATTCTTAAACATAATGTTTTATGAAAGTCATATTTAAGGGCTTGGTAAAGTTCAATATTGTGTGCCACATCAAAGATTTCTTTGGTTTCAAGTGTCGGCATATATTGCAAATTGGCAGGTAATACATTCATCCAATTTTTTAAATTAAATACATTAAACTTAGGTAAAATCATGCCATTAAATGTTTGATTTAGATCCCAGTCGACAATGTGCTTTGCCATTTCCATATTTCTTGGGCGGATAAAAATGGCAGGGGCTTTTAAACTGGGTTCATCCAGTCGTCTTTGCAATAAATGTTTTAAATTCACCATCGCCGTTTGAACATCTGATTCGAGTACAGCATCTTCAAGGCATACCGCAATTGATTTAATCTGCGGAAATTTAATTCCTTGGGTAACTTCCCACAATTGTTCATGTGTTGCTGGAATATACATGGTCGCGCCAAGTTCAATGGCGTGTAAAAGTGGCTTCATTTGTTCTTCTCTACTTTTTTTATCAATGTTGCTGCGTGATAAGGACCTAATTTTGTTCCCAGAATATCGACTGGAATATTTCGCTCACGTGCAAAGTGCAATAATAATTGTACATGAGGATTAGATTCGTCTTTTAATAAGATTCGCTCAGGTACGCGTCTTAAAACTGCACGGGTTGCTTCAGCAATACTGGGTTTTATATGGTTAATATTTTGAATCGCATATTGTGCTGCAATCCAGTCAATCGTTTCTGCACATTGCTGCTGTTGTACTAAACGAATTTGATTGTTCCAGTTCACCTGTTTATCCGTTGGGTTTTGTTCAATCAACAGTCGTATTTTCTCAATAAAATTAACAGAAAGGTCATAAGGTTTTAACTGATCATAGATCAAACAACTATGCCATTTTTGTGTCTGGTAGCAATTGTTTCGGGCATCTTGCTGTTCTATGCTTTCTTTCAAAATCGTCCGAGAAGTCAGCCCAGAGATCACTGAACCCAATATCCCAAATGGAATCAACCAATCATCTGTACTGGCACTTAACCAAGAATAACCACCCAAATCAGACAGGGTAACTAAACGCGGGATCTGCCAATTTTTATCAAAGAGCTCAGGAATGTCTTGTAGATTTTTTGTGAGTTCTTTGCATATCGCGCCTTTACCTGTCCAGCCATCTACAAAAACGATATTTTCAGCACCATGTTGTTCAATAATCGCTTGCAGTGCAGCAAAGTCGACACCACGATCACGAATAATACTAATACCATAGTGATAGCAAGACTGATGCTTTTCAAGGTAATGCTTAAGTAAAACACCTAAAGGAACACCAGCACGAACCAAGCTCACCAAAACAATCTCTTGTTTGGGAAAACGTTGCATCAAACTGTTGCCAATTTTCTGAACTTCTTGGGCAAGGCGCTGTGCACCTTGTTCAAAGGCATGCTGATAATGTTGCATCTGTTCATCCGTTGGTGGATGTTCAGCACTGATCATTTGTGAATAGTGCATTTTTCCTGACTGGATCAGATATTCTTTTTCTTCAACTGCAGTGGGTTGAATATCATCAATCTGCATCAAAAAAGTGACATCTTCGGAACGATATGAACCGTGAAAGCCAAGTTCGCTCAAGATTGGATTGAGTGGTGTAATCAATGCATTAGACATGACCTAAATATCCTTTAGTGTCAAAATCATGGCTTAAATGGGTATTGAGAAACTTATCCAACTGACTGCTTTTCGGCATTCCAAACCAATCACAACAGCTGAGGAATCCGGCATCCGATAGACTATCGCCCCAACCTAAAATAATACGTTCCCGTTGCGGATCATGTTTTTGAATATAAAACTCAACCGCGCTTTGTTTGCTGACATGATGTGGAATAATCGCCAGATTATTGCCATTGATATGGATATAGCACTGTTCCAGTAGCGGTTTAGGTAATTTCTCAACAAGCCGATCTAAAAATAACGCACCAGCTTGCTGTTGCTTCGCAACAGCATAAATACTCAGTTCATTTTCAACTAAAGTCCAAGTTCTGACTTCACCCAAATCTTTGGCATAGTCATGCAAAGCTTCTGGCAAGTCAGTTAATATGCCATTGAGTTGAATTTCATGTTGTTTTTGAAGATCAAACCAGTCAGTATCCACAGCTAAATTTTGATCCAGAATCGTGCCACCATGGGAACAAATCGCACCATATTGAAAGGGGATTTGTACACGTTTAAAGCCTTCAACTGAGCGAGCAGTCACAGGCACAACTTCAGCAGATTCAAGCAACCAATTCAAAAAAGACTGCTGTTTTGGACTCATATATGAAAGCGGTTGTCCTGAAACATCTGTAGTCACCATTTGATGTTGTGGAGTCGGTTGCTGTTTTCGATAAGTTTGAAATAAAGTGTCATCCAAGTCGACAAAGACTAAAGGTTTAGGGTTCATAACTGATCACTTCCAAATTTTTAATTTGTTCAAACAAGCTTGGGTCTACGCTATCTTGGTGTGTTTCAATCACCAAAAGCACCCGATCAAATTCTTGATGTTTTACGTTATAAGCAAAGTTTTGGATATTTAACCCATAATTATCATGAAACTGGCAAATACTTTTTATCGCATGTCCTTGCATGATCGGTGAACGTGTTGTTGAACTAAAGTAAGTTTCAGCACCTTGTTGTTCCAACTGTTCTGCAATAAGAAAAGGGATCCAACTAAACTCACCTGAACCCAGTACAAGTATTTTTTCGCCTGGATGATTAATGTGAATATGTTCCCATGGCGTACATTCTAAATAACCTGGCTCACGTCCCCAATTATTTGGTGCAATAATTTTCTGTGCATGTTGCTCAGTGGAGCTGACATTGGGCATATTAATCTGAATATTGTGCTGATTCGCTTGCCACTGCCAATTCCCTTGCAATAATGAAACCACTTCCACAGGGATATCAAGCTCATCCGTTGCAAGACTGTGCTCAGCCCAGTTCACCAACGTGACCAAGATCACGCGTTCAACTTGCTGCAAGCCGGAATTGGTTAAGCTGTTGATCAGATTTTTAAAGGTTTTTCCTGTTGAAATTTCATCATCAACTAAAATCAAAGTCTTTGAATCAATCACTTGCTGATGTTTGGCTAAATCATGACTACTTAGAATAAACTGATCCTGAGCATGGCTATGTTCTTCTAGAAAAAGCCCCAACGTGGGTAAAGTCGATACAGGGTGTCGTGTTGTCGTTAAGAAAATCGCATTTTTGCCATGTTGTTTTTTTAATTCACGATAAACACCAGCACCTAAACCGACGGCTGTTTCGGCCATACCAATGACACAGATTGACCCAGCCAAATCTGTAGGTACTAAACTGGCTAAATCGCTATAGCTACGCTGCATGACAGAGGGTGCAACAGGAATATGTTTCCCCAATACTTTGGAAACAAATAAAAATGCTCTTTTAGGATTAATTCTTTCTGCAAAATCTAATAAATCATCTAAAGCCCAGTGGCTATGTTGTTGGTTAACTTGAACAGTGATTCGCCCACGACTTAAATCTATATGCTTCATCTATATTACAAATCCAATTTTATACTATGGGCAATCGGTAAAGCTTTAACAGGCGATTGTTGCGGTGCTCGAACTAAGTTCAAATTTAATTTTTCAGCAATCAGTTCGGCAATTAAATTGACTCCCGTATGTTGTGTATAAGCAAAACCACCAGCAGGGCGTGGATTAATCTCAAGAATATGCCATTGCAAGCTTTCATCTTGTTTAAATTGGATGTTAATTAGTCCATCACATTGAAAATAATCGACTAAATCTATACAAATTTGATGACAAGGATGTTGCAAAAAACACTCTTGAAAATAAACATGTTTGATTCTGGTTACTTGAGCAATGATCTTTCCTTGACTACAAGCAATATCAACTGAACATTCTTGCCCAGCCAAATAAGGCATAATCAGATATTCAACAGGCTCTTCCTGTTGATTATATGCCTCTATAAATTGCTGGGTATTACATTTGGTTGGTGAGCTAAAGTTTTTAAAGTACGACACATGATTCTGTAAACGGACAAAACCTGCACCATAAACCCCATAAACAGGCTTAGCGCAGATCTCACTATGTTGTAGCTGCAATGTTTCAATAGATCTTTTCAGCGTTTCTGTGGAATTTGCTAATAACGCTGGAATGACAGATAAATTTTGCGCTTCGCAATGTAAGGTAAACTGGTATTTATTGTTCATCAACTCATGCTGTTCTGAGCTGAGTGTACCAGTAATCAACTGAATAGCATGTTGTTCAAATTGGGCTCTAAACGGCTCAATATGTTGGCTGTGCTTTCCACAGAAGAGCAGTTGAATATTATGTTCAATACATTGTTCTAATAACCATTCAGCGCTCTTTGAAATAGCAGGTTGCTGAAGATAAACATCAGCACTTAAGGCAAGTTCGGGGCGATTACGGCTATGAGAACAAAATATAGTCAGTTGTTTTGATATATTAGAACTTTTCAGTAATTGAATCATATCATTTTGACAGGAATAACACTCGGCGATCCAAATTTTATATTGCTGTAGCACGGCTAATTTAATCTCAAATTTTTATAAAGAATAACGAAGTTTTTAAAGCGATTAATCTGATGCGCTGGAAAATATAACAATTCCCCGTAGTGATACAATATTTAATTTTAATATTTTGTAAAAGTAATCAAACACCAAGAAAAAAAACACTGAAACACTTGAGATTAGTCATTTTTATGGTAAAACATAACACATCTATTTTTATTTGTTTTTTATAAAGAAAGTTAATTTAAAAAAACTTCATTTGAATAACATATGATTTTAAACTCATTTTATCAAAAAGCGATAATATATCTATAAAGTGGAGGGTTTATGCAGCTGGTTGCTGGTGGAAATATTCAAATACCTGCTCAGGATATTGAAATTTGTATTAAAACAGGTTTTTCTTCTGAGATTGAATTAGATGTTACTGCGTATTTACTGGCCCAAGGCACGCTTAAAGTGCGTGGTGATCAGGACATGATTTTTTATGGGCAACGTCAAACATCCAATCAAAGTGTGGTTTTGCTAGAATCGTCATCTAAGAATCCAAATCTCACCAAATTAAAAATCAATACTGCACGTCTAGATGCACAAATTCAAAAAATCGCCATTTGTGTCACGATCAATGAACCAAACACTATTGGAAATATTGTTCCGATTGATATTGAGCTTTATGTAGCACAACAGCGTATTGCGACTGCACATTTGGACACTCGCAATAGAACTGAAAAAGCCTTAATCCTTGCCGAGATTTATTTACATAACAACCAATGGAAGTTTCGCTTTGTTGGCCAAGGATTTAATGGTGGATTAAAGTCATTGGCAGAAAACTTTGGTGTTGTGATTGCCGATGAAGTGAAAAACACTACACCTACACCTACACCTACACCTACACCTACACCTACACCTACACCTACACCTACACCTACACCTACACCTATACCTATACCTACAAATTCAAATATTAATTTGTCTAAAATCAGACTAGATAAAAACAATTCAACCATCAATTTAAGCAAAAAAGGCAATGGTTTTGGGAAAATCTCAGTCAATTTAAACTGGAATAAAAGCCAGCCCAAATCCCAATCATTTTTTCAGAAACTATCGGGTTCAAGTGCAATAGATCTGGATCTTGGTGCGATGGTACAACTTAAAAATGGTGAAATTGATTTAGTGCAACCGCTGGGCAATCGTTTTGGTCGTTTTGAGATCAAACCATTTATTCAGCTTGATGGCGATGATCGTACGGGTTCATCTGTACAAGGTGAAAATCTACATATCAATGGTAATCAGTGGGATCAAATTGAACGCATTGTGATTTATGCTTATATTTATCAGGGTGCTGCGCAATGGGCTGCAACAGATGGTGTGGTCACCATCAAGATCCCAGACCAACCTGAAATTGAAGTTCATTTGACGGATGGTAATCAATTGACAACATGTTCTATTGTAGAATTAAAGAATAACAATGGCACTATACAAGCCAACCGAGAAGTTCGTTATTTTAAAGATCAAAAATATTTAGATGAACATTATGGTTTCGGTTTCCGATGGACACATGGTTCTAAAAATTAATCGACTGCATATATTTAAACAATCAATGCACACTGCAATAAAGTAGAGGAAATATAAATGGCAATTTCATTAAACAAAGGTGGCAACTTATCTTTAAGCAAAACTGACCCAAGTTTAAACCAAGTTTTGGTCGGCTTAGGTTGGGATGCGCGTGCAACTGACGGAACAGATTTTGACTTAGATGCTTCGGCATTTTTATTAAGTGAAAGCGGTAAAGTCCGTGGTGAACATGATTTCATTTTCTATAACCAAACCCGTTCACCTGAAGGTTCTGTTGAACATACAGG
Source organism: Acinetobacter sp. CE-15 (assembly GCF_051059255.1). Taxonomy (NCBI): domain Bacteria; kingdom Pseudomonadati; phylum Pseudomonadota; class Gammaproteobacteria; order Moraxellales; family Moraxellaceae; genus Acinetobacter; species Acinetobacter sp. CE-15. The sequence continues at coordinate 2,325,328 of NZ_CP192737.1, forward strand.
CGATAACCGTACAGGTGCGGGTGATGGTGATGATGAAGCGGTTCGTATTAATCTGGCGAAAGTACCTGCAGATGTTCAAAAGATTGCGATTACAGTTACCATTCATGAAGGCGAAAGTCGCGGTCAAAATTTTGGTCAAGTTCAAAATGCGTTTATTCGTGTGGTAAATGATCAAAGCAATACTGAAATTGTTCGTTTCGATTTGAATGAAGATTATTCAACAGAAACTGCCATGATTTTTGGTGAATTATATCGCCACAATGGTGAGTGGAAGTTTCGAGCTGTAGGACAGGGTTATGCTGGCGGTTTAAGCGCAATGTGCCAACAGTTCGGTATAAGCATCTAATATAAGAGTTCAATGGATGAAACATTTTCGCTTTTCGATTCTTTTTACCATCATTTGTTTAGCAATTTCAGCGTATTGGGGTTTTACACATGGACCCCAAGCCGGCTTAATGACCATGTTCAAGGCATTGGCAATTACTGCAATTCTTGCAGTAATGGAAGTTTCTTTATCATTTGATAATGCTGTGGTAAATGCTTCAGTACTTAAGCACTGGAATCATTTCTGGCGAACCTTATTTTTGACAGTCGGTATTGTTATCGCTGTATTTGGTATGCGTTTAATCTTTCCATTACTCATTGTTGGCGTCACTGCAGACATGGGGATGATAGAAGTCGCAAAACTCGCGTTGAACGATCCGAAAACCTACTCTGAAAAACTCATGGCACATCATGCTGAAATTGCAGCATTTGGTGGTATGTTCTTACTTTTGGTGTTCCTTAACTTCTTATTTGATGATGAAAAAGATGAGCATTGGTTCCATTGGTTGGAGTCAAAACTCGCTGATCTAGGCAATATTCAAGCGATTTCAGTGTTTATTTCATTATGTGCATTATTGGTTATGGCTAATTTTGTACCTGAATCTTCTCGCCTTGTTGTAACTATGGCAGGGATCTGGGGAATTGTGGTTTATGTCGGTGTTCAGGTGATCGGACACTTGCTTGAAGGCGGTTCACATGATGATGAGCAAGAACCAGCGACTGAACAAAGCAGTTCAAATAATGGTGCACCTGTAACAGGTACAATTATCAAAGGCGGTATCGGTGGCTTCTTGTATCTTGAAGTACTTGATGCGTCTTTTAGTTTCGATGGTGTAATCGGTGCTTTTGCAATTACCAGTGATGTGGTAATTATTATGCTGGGCTTGGCAATCGGTGCAATCTTCGTGCGTTCGATGACGGTTTACCTAGTAGAAAAAGGTACACTTGATGCTTATGTTTATTTAGAACATGGCGCGCATTATGCGATTGGTGCACTTGCATTCATCATGCTTGCAAGTGGTACAGGCTTACATGTACCTGAAGTCGTAACAGGCCTGATTGGTGTCGCGTTTATTGTTTGGGCAGTGATCTCATCAATTTCTTATAGTAAAAAACAATCTCTTGAAACAACAACTGACAAAGGAAACTAAAAATGGCTATTAATTTATCAAAAGGCGGTAACATCAATCTGTCTAAAACAGCGCCTACAATGAATAAAGTAGACTTAGGTTTAGGCTGGAATCCTCGTGTGACAGATGGTAAAGCATTTGACTTGGATGCTGTTGCTTTTCTGACTGGTGAAAATGGCAAAGTTCGTTTAGATGGCGACTTCATCTTCTTTAACCAAAAAACTTCTCCTTGTGGTTCTGTCAACCATAACGGTGATAACCGTACAGGTGACGGTGATGGTGATGACGAAACAATTTCAGTTGATTTATCTAAAGTTCCAGCAGATGTGGCTAAAATTGTATTTGCTGTAACCATTCATGAAGGCCAACAAAATGGTCAAAACTTCGGTATGGTCGACAAAGCCTATATCCGTGTAATCAATAAAGATAGCAATGCAGAAGAACTTGCTCGTTTTGACTTATCTGAAGACGGTAGTACAGAAGTTGCGATGATCTTTGGTGAATTATACCGTCATAGCGGTGAGTGGAAATTCAAAGCAGTTGGTCAAGGTTTTAACGGCGGCTTAGGCGCTTTGGCTGCAAGTTATGGTGTTGCAGTTTAATTTTCAAAATCAGTACTAAAAGATTTATCTTTTAGTACTTGAAAGTGATTCGGTTTAAATCGGTTCATTTATGGACACAGTAAAAATTATTTTCAAGTACTAAATAGAGAACAACAATGCAATTCATCACTGGCCAAAAAATGGCACTTCACCAATTGTTGCAGACAGAGACACAGTTTAAAGTACGTGTACAAGTTCAAGCACCTTTTGAAATCGATATTTCTAGTTTTGGTATTGCGCCAAACGATAAACTTTTCCATGATGATTATATGACTTTCTATAATCAGCCACAGACTCCGAAAGGCGAAGTTCAATATCAGCTTCAAGGCAACATACATAATTTTACCTTTGATTTAAACAAGATAGATGCAACACGAACGTCACGTTTTGTTATTTGTGCAACCTTAGCCAATGAACAGTCTCAAATCCAAAATATACAATCGATTCAGGTTGAGTTATCTAATCAACAGGGTCAGGTTGTTGCCAGTTATGTTTTAAATGGTTCTAATTTTAGCCAAGAAAAAGCTGTGATGCTGACTGAGATTTACTTTAAAAGTGATGCTTGGCGTATCGCTGCAATTGGTCAAGGTTTTAATGGTGGCTTAAAGGCTTTAGTTGAGCACTTTGGGGGAGAAGTTGAAGAAAGTGCAACAGCTACTCCATCAACAGCAAACCCATCGATAAGCAATAGCGCATCTACGATTGATCTGAAAAAGAAAGTGGTATTGGATAAAATCCAAAATGCAGCACCACACTTGGTAGATATTACTAAAAAGTCTTTGATCAGTTTAGAAAAAAATAATTTACTCGATGTAAAAGCTCGCGTAGCTTTGGTGCTCGATTATTCTGGTTCAATGCACCAACAATATATAAAAGGTGATGTGCAAAAAGTACTCGACCGAATTATGCCATTGGCAGTCAATTTTGATGATGATGGTAGTTTTGAGTGCTGGGCATTTGCAGAAAAATCCTTGCGTTTAAGCGATGTAACCTTGAACAACTTAGAAAATTTTGTCAATACAGATCAAGGCGGTCATCCAAAGTGGAAAGCGGGTGCACGTTATAATAATGAACCCGCTGTACTTGAAGCCGTGATCCAGTATTTCACCCAAGAAAATCCATCTCATTTACCCGTATACGTGGTATTTGTTTCAGATGGCGGGGTCAGTGAAAGTAAAAAGATTAAAAATATTCTTAAAAATGCATCCAGTTTTCCTATTTTTTGGCAGTTCGTGGGTATCGGCGGCCGTAACTATGGTGTGTTGGAACAACTCGATACCATGGATGGGCGAGTAGTAGATAATTGCAATTTTTTTGAAATGAGCAATATTCAAAGTATGCCTGAAGCACAACTGTATGATGCGCTGCTTCAGGAATTTCCACTGTGGTTAAAAGAAGCGAAAAATAAAAACATTATTCGATAAAGTGAGGACAATCGATGGCTAAATTTGAACTTGTAGGCAGCCCAGAACCATTTCTATTGGTCGATTTGGTACAGGGAGAAAAAATATTTTGTGAATCTGATGCAATGGTCATGATTGAACAAAATTTAGAATTGGCAGGGAATTTACGTGGCGGCTTATTTCAATCATTTATGCGTAGATTTACCACAGGTGAATCGCTGTTTCAGCAAGAAATCAAAGCATCATTTGGTCATGGACAGTGTCTACTTTCTCCAAACATAGATGGTGATATGCAAATTCTTAACATTGGCCCTCAGCAATACACTTTATCTGATGGGGCTTTTGTTGCAGCAACAGAACATGTCAATGTCAAAGCCAAGATTCAAGCAAATTTAGGTGGTGGTTTCTTTGGTGATACGGGTGGTTTTGTGGTGATGGAATCATCTGGACAAGGTCAATTGTGTATTTCTGGTTGTGGCACCTTAATGGAAGTTGATGTAAGCACTCAGAATGGAGAAACCACCATTGATAATGGTCATGTTGTGGCATGGGATTCGTCTTTAAGTTACAACATTGGTATGCCAAGTTCACAAAACCGCGGAATTGTTGGAAATCTTTTAAACAGTTTTACCAGTGGTGAAGGTATGGTGCTTAAGTTTAGAGGCAATGGCAAAGTCATTATTTGTTCCCGAAATCGCAAGAGTTACCTCACCTGGTTATCTTCAGCTTTAAATTTAAATAGAAACAATTAAATCTATGAGGGAAACACATGAGTATTAGTTTAGTAAAAGGTCAAAAAATCTCTTTAGAAAAAGGTGATGGTTCATCTTTGACCAAAATTTATCTTGGTGCAGGCTGGGATGTGGCTAAGAGTGGCGGATTTTTAAGTGGCCTTTTTGGTGGCGGTGGTGGTGATTCAATCGACCTTGATGCGTCTGTCATTATTTTTGATGAAAACAATCAACCGCTTGATGCAGTATGGTTCGGTCAATTAAAAAGTAAGGATGGCAGTATTTGGCATTCAGGGGATAATCGGACAGGTGCTGGTGATGGCGATGATGAAGTGATCCATGTTGATCTAACCAAAATTCCACCGCAAGTCAAAGCACTGGTTTTTACAATTAGTAGTTTCCGTGGTCAAACTTTTGAAAAAGTTGAAAATGCCTTTTGTCGTTTAGTTGACTCAAATACCAATACTGAAATCGCAAAATATAACCTTTCAGCAAAAGGTAATTATACTGCTTTGATTATCGCTAAAGTCTATCGCCACAATGGTGCATGGAAAATGTCTGCGATTGGCGATACCTGCAATGGTAAGACCATTCATGACATGCTTCCTTCGATCATTCCAGTGCTTTAAGCGCGGCTGTAAAAATTTTTAATCAACAAAGCCATTTCTAGAAATGGCTTTTGTTTAAAGTATTTTCAATCTTTCCATTCTAAAGTTATCAATTGTGTAAAATAATTCTATAATAGCGTCCATTATTACTGACCTCAGTTGAGGTTGGTTCGTTTTAAGTCAATTTCTTCTCCGTGATTCGGCTTATTTTTCAATATTTAAATTTTATGTGTCCATGCCAACACATAAGAATATTTAGGTGCCCACATGGAAATCAAAGTCAATTACCTCGACAATCTTCGACAAGAAGCCAAGTTCGATGACTTTACAGTAATTGCTGATCAACCCATTCGCTATAAAGGTGATGGCTCTGCGCCGGGTCCTTTTGATTATTTTCTTGCATCATCTGCTTTGTGTGCTGCTTACTTTGTAAAAGTGTATTGTGCAGCTCGTGATATCCCAACAGATAATATTCGTTTATCGCAAAACAATATTGTCGATCCTGAAAACCGCTATAAACAAATTTTTAAAATTCAGGTTGAGCTGCCTGCGGATATTTCGGATAAAGATCGTCAAGGTATTTTGCGTTCGATCGACCGTTGTACTGTTAAAAAAGTCATCCAAACAGGTCCTGAATTTGTTATTGAAGAAGTTGAAAGTATTGATGCCGATGCACAAGCATTGCTCATGCCCAACTTAGCACAAGAAAGCTCAACTTATATTGAAGGTAAAGATCTGCCTTTAGAGCAAACTATTGCCAATATGTCAGAGATTCTGGCAGGTTTGGGAATGAAAATAGAAATTGCCTCATGGCGAAATATTGTTCCAAATGTATGGTCATTACATATTCGTGATGCGCAATCTCCAATGTGTTTTACCAATGGTAAAGGTTCAACCAAAGAAAGCGCTTTGGCTTCGGCATTAGGCGAGTTCATTGAGCGTTTAAATTGTAATTTCTTCTACAACGACCAGTTTTGGGGTCAAGACATTGCCAATGCTGAGTTTGTACATTATCCAGATGAAAAATGGTTTAAACCAGGACCAAATGGAGCGCTACCTAAAGAAATACTGGATGAATATACATTAGAGGTATATAACCCAGACAATGAATTGTTAGGTACGCATTTGTATGACACCAACTCTGGTAATACTGAGCGTGGGATTTGTTCATTACCGTTTGTACGCCAATCAGATCAAGAAGTTGTATATTTCCCATCAAATTTGATTGAAAACTTATATCTAAGCAATGGTATGAGTGCAGGAAACACCTTAGCCGAAGCTCAAGTACAGTGTTTATCTGAAATTTTTGAACGTGCGGTTAAACGTGAAATTTTAGAGGGAGAAATTGCACTTCCAGATGTACCTGAAGACGTTTTAGCAAAATACCCGCGTATTGTTGAGGGCATTAAAGGCCTAGAAGAACAGGGCTTTCCAGTCTTGGTTAAAGATGCATCGTTGGGTGGTGAATTTCCAGTGATGTGTGTCACGTTGATGAACCCACGTACAGGTGGCGTATTTGCATCGTTTGGTGCACACCCTAAGCTTGAAGTTGCTTTAGAGCGTAGCTTAACTGAATTGTTACAAGGTCGTAGTTTTGAAGGTTTAAATGATTTACCAAAACCAACCTTTAGCAGTAATGCGGTGACTGAACCGAATAATTTTGTTGAACATTTTATCGATTCAAGTGGTGTGGTGTCTTGGCGTTTCTTTAGTGCAAAATCAGATCATGACTTTGTTGAGTGGGATTTTAGCAGTGCGGGTGAAAATGCCAATGCTGAAGAAGTAAAGACCATGTTGAACATTCTTGAGGAAATGGGCAAGGAAGTCTATATGGCTGTCTATGAGCACTTAGGCGCGACAGCTTGCCGTATCATTGTGCCTGATTATTCTGAAATTTATTTGGTTGAAGATTTAATTTGGGACAATACCAACAAAGCATTGTTATTCCGTGAAGATATCTTAAATCTTCATCGTTTAGATGATGAGCAACTAGAAGCTTTAGTTGAACGTCTTGAAGAGGTTGAAGTGGATGATTACACCGATATCGTGACTTTAATTGGGATTGAATTTGATGATAATACTGTGTGGGGACAACTGACCATCCTTGAGTTAAAACTGTTGATTTATCTTGCTTTACAACAGTTTGAAGAAGCCAAAGATTTAGTTGAACAATTCCTGCAATACAATACCAATACTGTAGAACGCGGCTTGTTCTACCAGTGTATGAATGTAATGCTTGAAGTTGAACTAGATGACGACATGGATTTAGATGACTATGAAGCGAATTTCCGTCGTATGTTTGGTGATGAACGAATGGATGCAGTTATTGGTTCTCTAGACGGCAGTATGCGTTTTTATGGTTTGACTGAAACCAGTATGCAGCTTGAAGGGCTTGATCGTCATTTAAGACTTATTGACAGCTATAAGAAATTACATAAGGCACGTGCTAAAGCTGTTGGCTTAGCAAGTTAAACGCATATTATTAATAACTTAAGTGAAAAACCCAAGATTCGTCTTGGGTTTTTATTTTTAAAAATAATATCAATAATTTAAATTTATATCTCTCTATGAATATTGAATTTGGAACACAACAATAATCCAGTAAATTTGAGCCATACTAAATTTTATGTTAAGTTTTACTTACCAATTGTAAGGCTATAATAATAAAATGTTGAATAATATTTCTATCTTCTTGGATAAGTTTGGCTTCGGAACTCAAAAACGTGCGATGAGTGTCCAGTTTTCAAATTTTGAACTCAATTCCCAGATCATGTTGCAACGTATTGATGGCTATCATGCTGTCAACGAGGGCTTATCCGCAGAACTGATCTGTTTATCCTTAAATCCATTTATAGAATTAAAACAATTCATTGGTTGTCAGGTGAGTGTGGACCAAGTTACAGATTCAGGCAGGTTGTTTAGAACGACAGAGATTATCACAGGTGCAAGTCAGGGACAATCCGATGGTGCGTTGAGCCTTTATCGCTTGACCATGCAAGATCCAACCAGTTTATGGCATAAAAGACGTAATAGCCGCGTGTTCATGGATAAGCGTGTTGTGGAAATTTGTGAAATTATCGTAAAAGAATGGCAATCCAAAAGTGCCTTGTTTGCAGCAAGTTTAATACTGGATAGCAGTGGCTTAACCAAAGACTATGATGTTCGTCCATTCTCCATGCAATCAAACGAATCTGATTATGAATACCTTACTCGAATTTTACGTGAAGAATCAATTAACTGGCTGATTGATGAGTCGAATTACTTGGTTTCTAGTAATAGACATAGTATTGAACCACAGAAACTAAGATTAATTGATGACAATGCCCAATTTAAGGCCCTTGAGCGTAGAACCATTCGTTATCATCGATCGAATGTGACGGAACAGTATGACAGTATCACCAGTTTTATCGCAAAGAGACAATTACAATCTACAGCAATCCACGTCCAGCGTTGGCAAGCAGACAGTTTAACTCAAGAAGACGCCAGTGGTTCCGTCCTCAGTTCACACAAACACAGCGCACAACGCGACAATGAGAGTCTAAGTCTAGAACAAGCTTGGAATATCTCTCCTGCATGGATCCGTGACCTTAAAGGTGAAGACCAAGCCACAGCATCAGGAAATAGCCAACTCGATAAACTGAATAAACAACTGAATCAATATCAAGCTTTGCAAGCCAAATACTTTACCGCGCATAGTAGTGTCCGTGATACACAGGTTGGCTATTGGTTTCAATTGACTGATCATCCAGAGTTGGACAGAAATCATCGTGGAAGTGATAAGGAACTGCTTATACTGAATAAGCACTTTTACCATCAGAACAACTTTCCCAAAGATATTCAAGATCAAGTTGAAAAACTCTTAACTTTAAGTCATTGGCAAAGCAATAAAGACAGTAAACAAGAACGTCAAGCCAATGAGCTTACCTTAGTTCGTCGTAACATTGATATCGTTCCAGAATATGATCCTTTAAAACATCGCCCAACGGCTCACGTACAACGTGCCAAAGTGGTCAGTGATGGTGAAGAAATCTATGTGGATGAATGGGGGCGGATTAAAGTTCGTTTCCTGTTTACTCGAATTGAAGATCATGTCCATGATGGAGGTGCTGGTTCAAACGATACTGATACTGATTCTGCATGGGTCGATGTACTCACGCCATGGGCGGGTGAAGGTTATGGTGCAAGATTTCTACCTCGTGCTGGTGAGACGGTAGTGATTGATTTTTTTGATGGTAATCTTGATCGTCCATTTGTGACAGGTCGAATCCATGAAGGACATCGAAGTCCAACCCAATTTGATATCAAAGGTAAACTGCCAGAGACCAAAAAGCTGAGTGGTATTCGATCAAAAGAGATTTCGGGGGAAGGCTTTGGGCAACTCAGATTTGACGATAGCACTGGGCAACTGAGTACACAGCTACAATCTAGCCACGGTGCAACACAGCTAAATTTAGGCAATCTAAGTCATCCCAAAGAAACCGCAGAAAGTGATGGCCGTGGTGAAGGGTTTGAGTTAAGGACCGATGATTGGGGCGGAATACGTGCGCCTAAAGGAATATTAATTACAACAGAAATAGCGAGTAATGCTGCTGGAAACCAACTTGATCGCGACAATCTTCAAAATAATATCGAAAAATTCTTAGCAACTAATCAAGCCATTCAGGAAGCAGCGAAACAACACCAAACTTCTGCGCCAGAATTGGAGTTACAAGAAGCCATAAAAATAGCGCTTCCAAACTGGAATGAATCAGATTCAACTCCTTATATTGCAATCGATGCAAAGGATTCACTTATTTTCGATGCAGATAAAGGCATAATTGCCCAAGCCAAAGAAAACATTGATATAACTTCAGAACGTAATGTTCAAATTTTTTCAGGTCGAGCTTTTCTGGCAAATGTTTTAGATAAAATTTCACTCTTTGCTCAAGCAGCGGGTATCAAAATCAAAGCTGGACAAGGTGCAGTCGAAATTGAGTCACAAGCAAGCAGCATGAAAATCGCCTCACAAGAACTGATGCATATTTATGCGATTAATGACTTTGTCAAAGTCGAAAGTGGTAAAGGAATATTGATCTCATCTGGTGGTGGTTTCATTAAAATTGAAGATGGCAATATAGATATTGTTTGCCCAGGCACCCTATCCTTAAAAGCAGGGCAAATTAAAACCATGCCAGGCAGTACTTTAACTACTGATTTAGCAGCCATGCCAAAACTTCAAATGGATTATGGTGAATGCTTTGTGTTACGTAATAAAGCAGGCAAAGCCATGCCAAATATGAAATATAAAATAAAAACAGAAGATGGCAAAACCATCGAAGGTATTACGGATTCCGAAGGTAAAACAGAGAAAGTAACGTTACTGGCTATGACCAAAGCAGTCATTACATTATTAGGATATGTCGATGAATAAATTACGCTCTTGTTTATTATTCACTATTTGTATGATCAATACAGGATGTGCATTTGCAAAATCAGAAATAAAAAATACTGGAAATAACATGATCAATTTAGAAAAAACCAAAACTTATTGCATTGGGCGCTATGTGGTTGATATCCCCGCTGAAGCGAATCCATTAGAACGTTATGATAAATATGATTCTTTTACCATTAAGGCTCAAACTAAAGCAACACGTCAAGATTTTGATACTGCTATTCAAAAAGTGAGAAAAGAATATTCTGATGATGGTTGGTTTATCACCGATGATCCTCAAGAACAAAAAATTGATGGACGTATTTCTAAAATTATAAAAGGAAAAAAATCGAAAGATAAGGGGCATCCTTTTACGGTCTTTGGATTTGTACTTGATAAAAATACGTTATTTTTAATTGAAGGCGGACATAGTGACTCCCCAGAAAGAACCAAGAAAAGTAATGAAGCGATTCAAAATTTAGTGAAAAACTTACGCTATCGTAATGAACATGAGATTCCCAAAGAAATAGGACAATGTATTTATCAGGGTTTTATTAAAGATGAAACTAGACAGTACCGCTATAGTATCCAAAAGCTTGGTTTTAGATTTAAGGACTATCCAACAGTGGTGTTACGTTTTGAAGCAGAAACAAATGATGAATATGTCTTAGCAATGATTCCCCGGATAGAAAAAAAGTTTAAAGAGGTTGGGCAAAGCCAACGTCAAATTGATAAAGGCAATATTCGTAAAGGTGAAAAAAATACGGCTCATTTAACAGGGCAAGAATGGATCTCAGTTGAAAAAATGAAAGGCAAAAATGGCATTAGCGCCCTATGGGAACATACGGGCAGCGCCAATAATAATCAAGATCCATTGATTAGTTTTGAGGTAGATACAGCACGTTCATCTCCGCTTACACAGAGTAGTAGTTTACAACAATATGACGCCTTAAAACTTTATGAGTCGATTTTAAAAACCATACGTAAATTCTGAGAATAACAATGTCAAATCATATACATCGTCATGAGGCCTATGAAAGGCTTTATAAATCTGGAAGTGTTTCCTATGTTTCACATACCACACCGGATAGTGTTAATACCGAGTGTGAAATCCCAGCACCTGTAACACATGTCGTGCCGATTATTTTTATTCCAGGCATTATGGGCTCAAATATTAAAGATACCGCAGATGATAAAGAGGTTTGGTATCCTCGAATATCACTTTCCACCATTATTGAATACAGTAAACGAGATGCACGAGAACGACAAATTGCCTTGAATCCAGCAACAACTCAGGTGGGTTATGATGGCGATGTAAAAATAAGTAAAAAGCGAATTCCACATATCACCAAAGACGTGGCTTTGGCACGCGGTTGGGGCTCAGTGATTACCATTGGTTATGCAGATTTATTGATTTTTATGGAAAGTCAGCTTAATCAACCCTTTAAAAAGTTAAGTGAGCACAAAAAAGACCAGTTTAATGGTACAACTGAATGGGAAAAAATTGTCCATCCGGGCAATAAAGCAACTGAAAAAATACTTAAAAATTGGTCTGCTGAAAAAACAGTTGAATTATTAGGTTTAGAAAAGCATGAGCAATTGGCTGATTATGCTTTTCCAGTGTTTGCCTGTGGCTATAACTGGTTACAGACCAACATGAAGTCAGCGGATCATGTTGCGGACCGACTCAATAATGAAGTTATGGCACAAGTTAAAAATGAATTTCCTAGCGCAAAATTTAAGAAATTTATTATTGTCAGCCACTCTATGGGGGGATTGGTGACTCGTGCCTTGATTCAAAATGAAAAAGTTAAAGATAAGATTGCCGGTGTGGTACATGGTGCGATGCCTGCCAGTGGAGCACCAGCGGTATATCAGCGTCTCACTGTAGGCTGGGATGGTTGGAAAGCTTCAACAGGACTCTTTAAAAGTGCTGCTGCATGGGCAACTAAATTTATGTTTGGAAATACTTCTGAACGTCTCACCGCAATATTGGCAAATGCGCCTGGGGGATTAGAACTATTACCTTTCTCAAATTATTCCAATACTGTGGATTTTCCCAAAAATCCTAAAGCATGGTTAGTCATTAAAGCCAAAACACCTAGCGGTGAAATTACCGCCACATTACCAAAAAGTAATGACCCATATAATGATATTTATAAAAGAAAAGATTGTTGGTGGGCGATGATCAATCCTGATTTTATTGATCCTGCTGGATTGGTTGCAAAAACTGTAGATAAAGACGGATATGATAGTATTTTTGATGTTTATAGAGATACTTTAGTTATTGTCAAAAAATTACATGATCATATTAAAGATGCTTATCATCCCAATACGTATGCCAATTATGCTGCTGACAATAGTTTTAAAGCATTTGGTCAGGTGGTGTGGCGCTGTAAAGAAGAGTTAAATATTAGCAGTGAAAATGAATTGATTGAATTAATGAGCTTATATGGCAAGAAAAAATTAATCCAGTTCCCGGATATCAAAGATCGAAGTGATATTAAAGAAGCTGATCCCAATAATCCTCCAGAAAATGATGCAGATTTAAGCATTAAAGGCTCGAAAACTCATAATTTACAAGACAACGCCTATAAAGAAGATGGTGTAAGAGAAATTTTGCTTGATGAAAAATCTAAAATTTCTAAAACCAATAAAGCCACATTTTATTTAGATCTTAAACCCACTTCAAAAGGAGATGGAACGGTATGTTATCAGTCTGGGCAAGATGTTCGTGCAGATGGGCGTAGTCCAATTGAAACCTTTATTATCAATGGCTATGAACATGCAAAGAGCTATGACGATAAACATGTCCAATTGAATACAATATACTGCATTGCAAACATCATCGATATTATTAAACAAACTTCAACATCAGAAAAATGCGAGAGTGAAACTAAGCGTTTATAATTTTATATGAGTTTAAGGACTTCTAAGGTTAACAATAGAAGTCTAATTTTATCTGGTCTTAATTATTTTCAATATTCCTGACTTTATATTAAGGGAAAATTTGAAGACCATTTAGGCAATATTTTATAAAATCAATAATTTAAATAAATTTAAATTCTACCGAAAATCTTTAATCCATCAATAAGTTTTGATATTTATCAGCTTGTGTTCTTAAAAAATCCCAAACCAATTTTATACGTGGTTCATGCTGTAAATCGACTAAAGTTAGCATCCAAAAAGTATGAATAAAACGAACTTCATCTTGTAATACCTGTTTAAGTTCTGGCTTATTTTCTGCCAAAAACTTCGGCAAAATTGCCAATCCAGCACCTGCACTCACAGCAACTTGTTGGGCCAAAATACTGCTACTTCTAAAATTTGCATTGAGCTGTAAGGGCAGACGTTCTAAACAATACAGTTCAGGGCTATAAATTAAATCGTCAATATAGTTTACAAACTGATAGTTTTTTAAATCTTCAAGTTTTTTAATCGCTTGGGTACTTTCTAAATAGCTTGTACTGCCATAAATTTTAAGACAATAATCGGTTAAACGAGTAATGATATAAGGTCCTGACTTAGGACGATCAATGGAAATCACAATATCAGCTTCACGATGCGACAGCTTAATCATTTTTGGAACCGGGATAAGATCAATCGTGAGTAAAGGGTATTGTTTAGACAGTTCTGCCAATAGCTGGGCTAAAAATGCTGTTCCAAAACCCTCAGGTGTGCCAATTCGCACATGTCCTTGTAAAGGTAAGTTGGGCTTTTCAATTTGCAAGAATGCTTGTTCCATTTGCTCAACACGGGGCACCAGTGCCAAGCCTTCCATAGTCAGTTCATAGCCTGTGGCTTCTCGTCTAAACAACGGCGTTCCTAAAGCTAATTCTAGCGCCTGTATCCGTCTAGACACGGTACTGTGTTCGACCCCAATAATACGAGCTGCATTGGTTAACGTCTTGGCACGCGCTAAAACTAAAAAAAACTGTAGGTGATCCCAATCGACTTTCATTGTGTATGACATCCTTGTGCATATTTGCACATTCATTGTGCGTTAATTTCTATTGGTCATCTATATTTTCTTTGTTAGTTTGATTTGAAACAGCACTGATGAAAATACTGCTTTTGGCTATTTTCTAAAAATGTAACAACAAAAAATATTGCCTATGGAGAGGTTATGAACACAATGTCAAATATTCATTCGACGACGGCTAAATTATTAATTAATGGAAAATTTACCGAATCAAATACTACTGAATGGCAAGACATTCTAAATCCAGCGACCCAAGAGGTGCTTGGTCGTGTCCCAATGGCAACTCTAGACGAAGTTGATGCTGCAATTGATGCTGCACAAGAAGCATTTAAAACTTGGCGTTTTACACCGATTCAAGCCCGTATGCGTATCATGCTGAAACTGCAAGATTTGATTCGTGACAATATGAAAGATATCGCCCGTGTTTTGACCGCAGAACAAGGTAAAACCTTGGCTGATGCAGAAGGTGATATCCAACGTGGCTTAGAGGTGGTTGAACATGCTTGCTCGATTGGCACCTTGCAAATGGGTGAATATACTGAAGGTGTAGCTCGTAGTGTAGATACTTATACCTTGCAACAACCATTGGGTGTATGTGCTGGAATTACCCCGTTTAATTTTCCTGCCATGATTCCACTATGGATGTTTCCAATGGCGATTGTTTGCGGCAATACCTTTGTACTTAAACCGTCTGAGCAAGACCCATTATCGACCATGATGCTGGTAGAATTGGCATTACAAGCAGGTGTACCTGCTGGTGTACTTAATGTGGTACATGGTGGCAAACAAGTGGTAGATCGTCTATGTACGCATCCAGACATTAAAGCCATTTCATTTGTAGGTTCAACAGCGGTAGGCACGCATGTCTATAACTTAGCGGGTCAGCATGGTAAACGTGTGCAATCGATGATGGGTGCAAAAAACCATGTCGTGGTGATGCCAGATGCCAACAAAGAACAAACCTTAAATGCTTTAGTTGGTGCTGCATTTGGTGCGGCTGGACAACGGTGTATGGCATTGTCTGTTGCTGTCATGGTCGGTGAAACTAAAAACTGGGTGGATGAATTGGTTGAAAAAGCCAAAACACTCAAAGTCAATGCTGGGCATGAACCGCAAACAGATATTGGTCCCGTGATCTCACCACGTGCTAAAGCTCGTGTTATAGATTTGATTGATAGTGGTATTGAACAAGGTGCACAACTCTTACTCGATGGTCGAGGCGTACATGTCCAAGGCTACGAAAATGGCAATTTTGTTGGTGCAACCATATTCAATCAAGTTACTACCGATATGCGTATCTATACTGAAGAAATTTTTGGCCCTGTTTTAGCCATTATTCATGTTGATACGCTTGAACAAGCCATTGAATTGGTCAATGCCAATCCGTTCGGGAATGGTGTGGGTTTATTTACTCAAAGTGGTGCAACTGCGCGTACTTTCCAAAGCACCATTGATATCGGTCAAGTTGGGATCAATATTCCAATTCCTGTGCCGGTTCCATTCTTTAGCTTTACTGGGTCAAGAGGTTCAAAATTAGGGGACTTAGGGCCTTATGGTAAACAAGCAGTACAGTTCTATACTCAAACCAAAACCATTACCAGTCGTTGGTTTGAAGACACACAAGAAAAAGGTGAAGTGAATACCACCATCAGCTTGCGCTAATACAGGAGTTCAAGGA
This sequence comes from Acinetobacter sp. CE-15, assembly GCF_051059255.1. NCBI lineage: Bacteria > Pseudomonadati > Pseudomonadota > Gammaproteobacteria > Moraxellales > Moraxellaceae > Acinetobacter > Acinetobacter sp. CE-15. The sequence goes on from NZ_CP192737.1 coordinate 2,341,196, forward strand.
TGAATATTGCATTTATTGGTTTAGGCAATATGGGCGGTAAAATGGCCCATAATTTACTCAAAGCAGGCTTGACGGTTTATGGCTTTGATTTAAGTGATGTTGCAATCGCACATTTCACCGAAGCAGGCGGAATTGCCTGTAATAGTCCACAGAAAGCAGCAGCAAATGCAGATGTGGTAATTACCATGCTGCCAGCCGCAAAGCATGTTAAAGAGGTCTATTTGGATGAAAATGGGGTACTTGCTGTGCTTAAACAAGGCAGCTTATGTATCGACAGCAGTACCATTGATCCACAAACTATTAAAGATATTGCTGCAATTGGTGCAGAGCAAGGAATTCAAATTTGTGATGCACCTGTTTCAGGTGGCACGATCGGGGCTCAAGCAGGTACGCTAACCTTTATGGTAGGAACTGATGATAAAGCATTTGAACAAGTCAAATCTGTGCTTGCACCAATGGGTAAGAACATCGTGCACTGTGGTGAAGTAGGTGCAGGGCAAATTGCTAAAATTTGCAATAATCTCATTTTAGGTATTTCAATGGCCGCAGTGGCTGAAGGCATGGCGCTCGGGGCAAAACTCGGTATCGATGCACAAGCGTTGGCAGGCGTAATCAATAGTTCGAGTGGTCGTTGCTGGAGCTCGGAAGTGTGTAACCCATGGCCGGGTATTTCGGCTAATGCACCTGCTGGACGTGGTTATAGTGATGGCTTTGCCTCTCAACTGATGCTTAAAGATTTGGGTTTGGCTGTTGAAGCCGCAGGCCAAGTCAAACAACCTTTGCTTTTAGGTGGTTTGGTACAGCAGCTTTATCAGCAACTGTGTATGCAAGGTAATGCTCAACTCGATTTTTCCAGCATCATTCAGCAATATTTGCCTAAAGAAACTTAATCATCAATCGAAGCACAGTCAATTTCACCACCCATGGGTGGTGAAAAAACAATAGGTTCACTCGTGTCATGAATAACAATAAATCCAGGCCGGAGTATATAATATGTTGAATTATCATGATGTTGCTAAAACATTTAATTTAGATGGTGCGGTTCAAGAAATGCTCTCAGGTTCGGTTGATCAACTGAATGCCTGTTATGAATGTTGTGACCGACATGCGGAAGCAGATCGCGAAAAAGTTGCCCTATATTGGCAAGCTAAAGATGGCCGTAAAGAACAATACACCTTTGCTCAACTGAAAAAATGGTCGAGTCAGTTTGCCAATTTTTTAAAGTCACAGGGTATTCAAGCAGGTGATCGTATTTCGGGTTTATTACCAAGAACTCCCGAATTATTGGTGGTGATTCTCGCTGCTTGGCGAATTGGTGCAGTTTATCAACCGCTATTTACGGCATTTGGCCCAAAGGCGATTGAACATCGAGTTCAGCTGGCAAAAAGCAAATTGGTTGTGACCGATATCGGCAATCGTAGCAAACTGGATGAAGTTGCACAGTGTCCACAAATTATGACTGTCGCTGATCGACAGGGTCATGCTGTACAACAAGGCGATTTAGATTTTTGGAAAGAACTCAATCAACAGGCTGAACAATGTGATCTGGTCATGCAAAGCATTCAAGATCCATTTTTACTGATGTTTACCTCGGGCACCACGGGGCCTGCAAAACCTTTGGAAGTTCCACTCAAAGCCTTAATTGCTTTTGGCAACTATATGAAAGATGCGATCGGCTTACGCGCAGATGATGCATTTTGGAATATTGCTGATCCAGGTTGGGCGTATGGACTTTATTACGGTATCACAGGACCATTATTGTTAGGCCATGCCACTTTGTTTTATGAAGGTGGTTTTAGCATAGACAGTTTGTGTCAAATTATTGATGATTATAAAATTAATAATTTGGCAGGTGCACCTACAGCATATCGGATGATGATGGCCGCGGATCCCACTCAAATGGCACAACTAAAAGGTAAATTCCGGGTTGTGAGTAGTGCTGGTGAACCTTTAAATCCTGAAGTTTTTCGTTGGTTTAAACAAGTGCTTGATGCGCCTATTTTTGATCATTATGGACAGACAGAGGTGGGCATGGTGGTTTGCAATCATCATGGTTTAAGCCACGACGTCCGTGCAGGCGCTGCTGGTTTTGCCAGCCCAGGTTATCGTGTTGCTGTGGTAGATGATCAAGGCAATGAGTTGCCTGCCGATACCGCTGGAATTTTAGCGGTAGATATCAGTCAATCACCGATGATGTGGTTTGGTGGTTATAAAGAAAGTCGTAAATCACCATTTATCAAAAATTATTATTTGACCGGTGATACTGCTGAACTACATGCAGATGGGAGTATGAGCTTTGTTGGACGTAGTGATGATGTGATTACCACCTCTGGATATCGTATTGGACCTTTTGATGTAGAAAGTGCATTACTTGAACATGAGGCAGTGATTGAAGCTGCTGTTGTTGGAGTCCCCGATCCAGAGCGAACAGAAATCGTTAAAGCTTTTGTGATTTTGGCAGAAAATAAAACACCATCTGAGGAATTGGCTGAACAACTTGGGCAATTTGTCAAAAAACGTCTGTCTGCCCATGCTTATCCAAGACAAGTTGAATTTGTTACTGAACTACCCAAGACCCCAAGTGGCAAGATTCAACGCTTTTTACTACGAAATCAAGAAATTGCTAAACAACAATTAAGTGCATAAAGCGAGTAAGGATCATCCTACACAAGCTAAACTTGCCGAATGTAGGATGTTAAATGATGCTAAGGAATATGAAATGCAATTTACTGAAGAACAATTATTGATTCAGGACATGGCGAAAAGTTTCGCCCAAGAACAAATTAAACCAAATGCAGCGGAATGGGATAAACACAGCATTTTCCCCAAAGAGACCTTGTCACAAATGGGGCAATTGGGATTTATGGGGATGCTGATTTCAGAGCAATGGGGTGGTTCAGATACTGGTAACTTAGCCTATGTTCTTGCACTTGAAGAAATTGCGGCAGCAGATGGTGCAACCTCCACTATCATGAGTGTACATAATTCAGTTGGTTGTGTTCCGATTGCTAAATTTGGTAGTGAAGAGCAAAAACAAAAATATTTAATGCCTTTGGCACAAGGTGAAATGATAGGTGCTTTCGCATTGACCGAACCGCATACTGGTTCTGATGCAGCAGCACTGAAAACCCGAGCTGTCAAAGATGGTGAGGATTGGATTATTAACGGTGCAAAACAATTTATTACTTCAGGAAATAATGCTGGTGTAATTATTGTATTTGCAGTGACCGATCCAAGTGCTGGTAAAAAAGGTATCAGTGCCTTTATTGTGCCACGGGAAACTGCGGGCTATGAAGTGATTCGGACTGAAGAAAAACTGGGATTGCATGCTTCAGATACCTGTCAAATTGCATTGACTGATGTGCGTGTACACAAAAGCTTAATGTTAGGTCAAGAAGGTGAAGGGCTTAAAATAGCACTGTCTAATCTGGAAGGTGGTCGTATTGGTATTGCTGCGCAAGCGGTGGGTTTGGCACGTGCTGCCTTAGAAGAAGCCAGCAAATATGCCAAAGAACGGATTACTTTTGGAAAACCGATTTTTGAACATCAGGCAATCGCTTTTCGTTTAGCCAGTATGGCAACAGAAATCGAAGCAGCTCGTCAATTGGTCCATCATGCTGCACGCCTAAAAGAAGCAGGCAAGCCCTGTCTCAATGAAGCCTCTATGGCAAAATTATTTTCCTCAGAGATGGCAGAGCGAGTCTGTTCAGCAGCTTTACAGGTCTTCGGCGGCTATGGTTATTTAAAAGATTTTCCAATTGAACGGATTTATCGTGATGCACGTATTTGTCAAATCTATGAAGGCACCAGTGACATACAGCGTTTGGTGATTGCGCGAAGTTTATAAATAGAGTTAATCGCTGTGTATCAGATGATAGGATAAAACAGATAAGGAAATGAATATGCAATTTGAAACCATTTTACTGGAAAAACACAAAGGCGTAGGCTTAATTACACTCAATCGCCCAAAGGCTTTAAACGCATTAAATTCAAAATTAATCCAAGAAGTAAATTTAGCTTTAGATGATTTAGAAAAAGATCAGGATATTAGTTGTATGGTGCTGACTGGTTCAGAAAAAGCCTTTGCAGCAGGTGCTGATATTAAAGAAATGGCGGGATTGAACTTTCCCAATATTTATTTTGATGATTTTTTTAATCTTGCCGATCGAATTGCGCAACGCCGTAAACCCTTAATCGCAGCTGTCAGTGGTTATGCCTTGGGTGGTGGTTGTGAGTTGGCACTGATGTGTGATTTTATTTACTGTGCGGATAATGCCAAATTTGGCTTACCTGAAGTCACTTTAGGCGTGATTCCAGGCATTGGGGGTACGCAGCGTTTAACCCTTGCCATAGGTAAAGCCAAAGCGATGGAAATGTGTTTAACCGCTCGACAAATGGGGGCAATTGAGGCAGAACTGAGTGGTTTAGTTGCCCGTGTGTTTAGCCCCGAAGAGCTTTTATCCCAGACTTTAAGTGCTGCTGAAAAAATTGCTGAAAAATCATTGGTGGCAACAATGATGATCAAAGAATCAATTAATCGTGCCTTTGAAGTGAGTTTGGCGGAAGGTTTACGTTTTGAACGACGAACCTTTCATTCAATTTTTGCTACTTTGGATCAAAAAGAAGGCATGCAAGCCTTTGTTGATAAACGCCAAGCCAACTTTAAAAATCAATAATAGGATGAAGATGGGATGAATACTGAAAATCATTTAATCATCGAACAGAACGCAGCGCTGGGTATAATTACTTTAGATCGAGTGTCCAGCCTAAATGCACTGACTTTGGATATGATCAATGGTATCCGTACTCAAGTTGAAACTTGGCAAAATGATGCTGGCATTCAAGCGATACTGATCAAATCCAATAGCCCAAAAGCATTTTGTGCAGGCGGTGATATTCGTTATCTTTATGATTGTTATCAAAATGGTACAGATGGCCATAAAGGCTATTTTATTGCTGAATATGACATGTTGAATAGCATTCGCGCGTCTAAAAAACCGATTGTGGTATTGTTAGATGGCTATGTCTTAGGTGGCGGTTTTGGTCTGGCGCAGGCCTGTCATATTATTGTTAGCAGTGAAAAATCACGTTTTGCCATGCCTGAAACAGCGATTGGTTTCTTTCCTGATGTTGCAGCAACGCATTTCTTGTCGCGTTTAGATGATATTGGGGTCTATCTGGCAACCACAGGCGACCAGATCAGTAGCAGTGATGCCTTATATTTAGATTTGATTGATTATCATGTTCCTAGCCAACAGTTTAATCCCTTACTTGATGCGCTGAGCCAATCAAGCAATTTAAGCAAAGACCATATTGAACAGATAATTTCTAAATTCATTACCCGTCCTGTAGAAAGTGAACTCAGTGCATCGGTCGAAAACATTCGTAAGCATTTTGGCTTTGAAAATTTGCAAGATATTGAAAAAAGTCTTGAAAATGAAAAAGACCAACAGCATCAAGCCTGGGCAAGCAAAGTCTTAAGCACTTTGCAACAACGTTCTTGGGTGGCGAAAAAGACCAGTTTAAGACTGCAATACTTGGGACGGGGATTGTCATTACAACAATGTATGCAGCTGGAACGAAATTTACAGGATATCTGGTTTGAACATGGTGATATTCTTGAAGGTGTTCGCGCTTTAATTGTCGACAAAGATAAACAGCCCAAATGGCAGCAACAGAATGCAACGCTAGATAAAATATTGGCTGAATTAGGTTAATATCTTTAATGCGTATATCAGTTCTGTTTTATAAACATTCAGATACTTTTAAAGGCAACAAAAAAGGAAATCACGCGATTTCCTTTTTTCACGATGATCAAAAGCACCTATAAATCAATCTTATCGTATATAGCGTTGGCTTTCTCTGTGATTGCAGTCATATGGATTGCACCATGAATCATTCCTGCTAGAAAATCAAATTTCACCGAGACACCAGCATCTCTCAATCTTTCAGCATATTGTTCACCATCATGGCGCAGTGGATCATATTCACAGACAAAAATTGTTGCCTCAGGTAAGCCTTGTAATGACTGTGCCAGTAGGGGGCTCACCAACTCATTGGTTTTGTCAGAATCACTATTTAAATATTGATCCCAACAATACGCCATTGTTGCAGTGGTTAAGCCATAACCATCCGCATAAGTTTCATAGGATTTACCCTGCATCGTGGCATCTAAGGCTGGATAAAACAGCAGTTGTTGACTAATCTGGATTTCTGGATGCGCTTTAGCGAGTAAGCATGCAGCCGCTGCAAGGTTAGCGCCCGCACTATCACCGCCCACAGCAATACGAGTTTGATCAAGACCTAAACTTAAAGCCTGTTCTTGAATATAACGAAGTGCTGTAAAAAAATCTGTCAACGGTACTGGAAATTTGAATTCAGGCGCTAGGCGATAATCCACTGAAAAGATAACATGCTGTGTTGATTCTGCCAGTAAACGACATGAACGATCCCATGCATCTAAACTCCCCAAACACCATCCGCCACCGTGGGCAAATACTAAAGCTGGGTTGCTTTGTAGCTGCACCAAAGCATAGGGCGTATATACCCGAACTTGGATTTGAGCTTGATCAGAAGTTGTGACCCAAAAACTGAATTGATAGCTGGGATCTTGCTCAATACCTTGCTGTTGTATGATGTCCTGATTTACCTGCGCTCTTAATTCACAAAGTGTGTTTGCAGTTGTTGCAGCAGGTCTAGCGTTAAGCCAGTCTGCAATTTGATGATCTAAAGACATCTTATTGCTCCTGTTGTAGAAATTCTAAAATCAGGGAACAAAACGCTTCGGGTTGTTCCTCCATAATAAAATGACCACAATCTTTGACAATTGCACTGGTTAAATGTGGTGCAACTTTTTTCATGGTTTCATAAGGTGCATCATTGGTTGCCTGTTCTGCACCAATCGCCAATACAGGCATTTCTAGATTTTTAGTTGCGCGGATTTTATTTTGATGAATGGTTTCGGGGATTGAACGATAGTAATTAAAACCTGCTGTTAAACGTCCCGATACTTTATAAGCCTCAATATAAGTTGCAGCGGCGACTTTATCTCTGTGCCACGACCACTTATCAAAAATATAATTAAGATAAGTTTCTTCACGTCCACTGACCAAAGCTTCAGGTAAGTCCATCACTTGATTAAACATGAAATGCCATAGAAAAATATTTTCATCAGCTGAAACAAAAATAGGCGGTGGCGTTGCCAATCCGGGAATAACGGCTTCAGTCACAGCCAGAGAAGTAACAGATTGGGGAAAATCAGCTGCAAGTGCATAAGCAACCCACATCCCGATATCGTGACCAATCACTGAATAAGTATCATGTCCAAGTTTTGACATTAAGCTGGATAAAATTGTCGCAATTCGCCCCGTATCATAACTTCCATTCAGCGGAACAGAATATCCCGTCCCCGGTGGATCCACAGCAATTGCCTGATAACCGTTGGCTGCCAAGACGCTCATTACATTTCGCCATGCGTACCATGTTTGTGGCCAACCGGGGATAAGTAATACAACAGGACCACGGCCTGTAGAGACATAATGAAGTTTTTTACTGTCGATATGGATGTAATGATGCTGAAATTGATCGACTAAATTTTCATGTGTTGTAATGCTTGTCATAGTAAATTCCAATCGCTGCCTTAGATACCCAAAAGTTGATTTATTTGCAATTGATTGACAGGCGCTGCGGCAAAATCATCAAAGGTTTTATCAGTAACATGGATAATATGCTGTTGAATAAACTCAGCACCTTCACTTGCACCATCCTCTTTATTTTTTAAGCAACATTCCCATTCCAAAGTTGCCCAGCCCTGATAGTCGTTATGTGCAAATTTTGAGAATATTGCTTTAAAATCAACCTGACCATCTCCAGTAGAACGGAATCGACCTGCACGATCTCCCCAATTTTGATAGCCCCCATACATCCCTTGGCGACCTGTCGGGTTAAACTCAGCATCTTTAACATGGAACATCCGAATAAAATCTTTATAGATATCGATGTATTCCAAATAGTTCAGTTGTTGCAGCATAAAATGACTCGGGTCAAAAAGAATCTGACAACGTGGATGGTGTTGTGTCCGTTCTAAGAACATTTCAAAGGAAATGCCATCATGTAAGTCTTCGCCAGGATGAATTTCGTAGCACAGATTGACATTATGTTCATCACAAGCATTGAGGATCGGCATCCAACGACGTGCAAGTTCATCAAAAGCAGTTTCAATAAGTCCAGCGGGGCGTTGAGGAAAAGGAAAGATATAAGGCCATGCCAGTGAACCTGAAAAAGTTCCCATATCTTGTAAACCTAAACGGGCAGATGCTTGCACAGAAGCCAACATTTGTTGTTCAGCCCATTGAGTTCTAGCTACTGAATTTCCATGTAAATGTGAAGGTGCAAAACCATCACATAAAGCATCATAAGCTGGATGCACAGCCATAAGTTGGCCAAAAATATGCGTTGTCAACTCACTAATTTCTAAACCATTATTTTGTAAAATCCCTTGTATTTCATCGCAATAATCTTGACTTGTGGCTGCTAAATTAACATCAAATAAACGCTTATCCCATGCTGGCAGTTGTACGGCCTTAAAGCCTTTATCGGAAACCCATGCGGCAATGCCCTCTAAATTATTAAATGGGAAAATATCATCACTGAATTGTGCGAGATGAATACTTGGACCTTTGATGGTTTGCATAGCTAAACTCAATTGGTTGTCGATCGACAAACAATAGGCTTTCTTTTGAATAAAAACAACAAGTTTTTAAAAAAGAATCTAAAAAAGGGCAGCCTCTCCAACAAATCCTATTGATTTATTTGCGAAATTTATTTTTTCGAATGATAATAAAAAATACTAAATCGGATTGAAGCGTCGTTATGGCTGGTAGACCAAGAGAATTTGATAGGGAAAAAGCACTGATTCAAGCGCGTGATTTTTTCTGGCAACATGGCTATGAAGGGACTTCGATGTCAGATTTAGTCGAGGTCTTAGGTATTGCTTCAGCACGTATTTATAAAGCCTTTGGCTCTAAAGAAGCGTTGTTTCGAGAAGCTGTTATACACTACGAAGAAAATGAAGGCGGCTTTGCGATCCACGCTTTACAACAAGCAAATATTAAGGATGCGATCAGTCAATTATTTCAAGATGCAATCAAACTCTATACCCAGAATAACCATTCATATGGCTGTATGGTTGTGTCATCTGCAAGCGTATTAAGTCAGGAAAATCAAAGCCTTTTAGACTGGATGAAGCAACAACGTATTGAACGTGGTCAAAGTCTGGTTAAGCGCTTTAAACAGGCGAAAGCGGATGGGCAATTATTAGAACATGCTGACCCTGAAATATTAGGGCAGTATTACGGACTAGTACTACATGGATTATCCGTTCAAGCCAGAGATGGTTATTCAGAGCAAATGCTTTTGCAAATCATCGATTTTTCCCTTAAAAATTTAGATCAATATCTAGTTTCATCTTCAAAAGCTTAGACCTAGATCAGCAATAAAAATGTATAAGTGATGAATATTGACTTGGAATATACATCGTATGATTGCGACTTATTTTGTTGAGTTTTAAGCCTTGCTTTACGGCGAATAAATTGGCGTTTCTTCACTTTGAAAGGGCAATATTGAATGGGTTTTAATTGATGAACAAATTAAACTTTAACAATATATTTCAATAAATTATAAAACTTCATGAGCTAGGCTCTATGTTATTCAAAATAATATTAAGAATTATTTTAGCGATTTAACACGAGATAAAGTAAACATAAAAATTAATCTGAAAAAATCTGTTTTAGTCCATTTAAAATTGATCAATTTAAGCACTGTTTTTTTTGGTAAAGAATCTATCTTGACACAGCTAAAATATTCAATATATAGTTAGTCACCATACTATATGGCTAAATACTAAATGAGTCTAGAACAGAAATACACCGCGCTTTTGCATGAAGCGCAACGCCGTAAAATGGCAGATATTGAAAATTTACGCCTCTGTTTTCAAACGCTTTCACTCGCTTCAAGTATTGATCGAGACTGTGCCGCACAGCTTGCGCCTTATGGCTTATCTGAAGGGAGATTTGTGCTTTTATTTCTCCTTGATGCAGCTAATGATGCTGTAGCGCCTAAAACTTTGGCTGAACAAGCGGGAATTACCCGTGCCACAGTCACTGGACTACTGGATGGTTTAGAACGTGAACAATTGGTAGAACGTCACGCAGATCCGGAAGATCGTCGCGCGTTATGTATTCAGCTGACGGCAAAGGGCAAGCAAGTCGCAAAAACTGTGTTTGATCAGCATAGTCGCTGGATTGCCAGTCTGTTTGCTGGGTTAACCCAAGCTGAACGTGAACAATTAACAGGTTTACTTGAGAAAGTGGCGAAAAATCTTGTTGATAAGCGCTTATAAAATATTTATATAAAAATCTTTTTAAATTATCGATATAAAACGTTGAATTAAATCAAGGAATAATCATGAATCACTATCTCATTGAACTCTATACACCCAATGCAGTTTGGCAAGCTTTACCTATACAAGAGCGTCAACAATATTTGGCTGATGTTGGCGCAGCTATGGGAGGCTTGTCTAGTCTGGGTGTCGAGCTTTTAACACTCACCGAGATTGATACTGTAGTTGATCAAAGTAGTTATCATCGCTTTATGGGGATTTGGCGCTTTCCAAATCAACAGGCACGTGATGCATTGTTAACAGGTATTCAAGCAAGTGGTTGGTATGATTACTTCGATCATGTAAATGCTGCAGGGACGGAAGGTGATTTCCAGCAACACCTTGATGCTTTAGCAAAGTTTTAGCTTAAGAAGTAAGGGCTTATGATAAAATATTTTGTTCTAAATTATTAATTAACTTTATTATTAAGTACAATTTATGACTTAAATTAATGAATTTATATTTAGCAGGAAGGACAACAATAAAGTGGTTGAAAACTTATATAATATGGAGAGGATTTGAGCAATGGCGACTAGTCTAAGTGGTTCTTTGGATTTAACCCAAATCGCATTAAAAATAATTGAAAATACTTATGGATTAGTATTTATCAGTGTGCTTTTGGCTTTAATTACATTTGGTGGTTTTGTTTATCTTCTCTCGAAATCTGGTGTCTTCTCCAGTTTTGCAACTTATACAGAACATACGAGTAAAAAGTTTCACAAAGAAATTGAGTATAAAGAAAAGCTTATAGATGATACTTCACTAAGTGAGTTTAAAAGTGCTATGGAGCACCACATAAAAGTATCTAAACTTGAAAATTTTTTAAAGTATAAGAATAAAGATATTGATGTATTGAAATATGCTCTTTTAAGTATGGATAGCAAAAGAGCTTTGAAACTTTATAAACGGGGTAAAGATTTCTTAGTAAAAGATCCTCAGACAAAAATGTTTAAGCTTAAAGAGGGGATGACACTGGAAAAGATTAAGCGGAGAGAAATATTTGGTCTATGTGTATACATTTTTATTAACTTGATTGGTGCTGCGCCTTATTTGGTACAAGTTATTATTACTCTATTTAGGATCAAAGGAATTCAGTGGTTTAGTTTATTCGATCAACTCATGATTTTTATCGCATTTTTAATCCTCTCGCTGATAATAGTGGCATTTTTGTTTAACCCAAGAGCAGCTCAAAGCTTCCTAGAAATCGAAAAAATTTAATCTAAATCAAACCAAATTGATATACAACATATTCAAGTTGCATATCGAATTTGAAACAATGAGGCATAAATTCCTCTCGAGAATTTATATCTATTCCACTCTATCGAAATATTTTTTAAAGCTTAAATATCTTATAGAAATGCTTGTTCAATCGAAGAAAATTGTGAATACTCATGCGCATAAATTTAGGCTGTAAGATTATCTTTGGGGTTAGACAATTACTGTGAAAACGTATCCATTTTCTCGTTTACAAAAAGCATTACTGGCAATTGGTTCATTTTCATGTCTAGGGCTAAGTTCAGCATTGGCACATGCTGATACTGAAAAAGATAAACAACAGCTTAAAACGATTAAAGTAAGTGTTCAAACAGAAGAAACAACATCAACTGCTTATTATCAACCCAAGGTAAATTTATCAGGATTTACTCAGCAAAATCTTGCTGAGATCCCTGCATCTATCAGTACAGTCACCGCTGAACGTATCGTTGACCAACATGCAAAAAACCTGACGGATGTTGTTAAAAATGATGCTGCAATCGGTGATGGCTATGCGCCCATTGGTTATTATCCAAACTTTATTATGCGTGGTTTTGGGTTAAATCTTGGATCAAGTTATTTGCTCAATGGTCATTTGTTGCGTGGCGAGCAAAATGTGGCGCTTGAGAACAAAGCACAAGTTGAAATTCTAAAGGGTATAAGTGCAATCCAAAGTGGGATGTCAACACCGGGTGGTGTCATCAATTATGTCACTAAACGTCCAGAAGACATTCATGCTATTACCGTTGAAGTAGATAGTCATGGTGGCAATCGTGTCGCAACTGACTTGGGTGGCTGGTTGGGAGAAGAGCAGCAGTTTGGTTATCGACTGAATCTGGCCAAAGAGGAAATTCATCCTTATGTTGAGCATGCAGATGGGCAGCGTTTATTTGGTGCTTTGGCTTTAGACTGGAAGATTTCAGATCGCTCAAAATTAGAATTTGACATTGAACCACAGCGTCAACGTCAGCGCTCAGTCGCAGGTTATCAGTTACTGGATGGTACAACTGTACCCACTGGGGTTAAATGGGATCGTTTACTTGGCTATCAAAGCTGGAGTAAACCAGTGACCAATGAAAGCCTAAATGCCAGCTTAAAATATATTTACCAAGTCAATGACAACTGGACAACAAATCTGTCTGCTGCACAAAGCCGTGTCGTGATTGATGATTATTCAGCATTTCCGTGGGGTTGTTATAGCAGTACTTGCCAAACGACAGGTTTAGGTAATACTTTTGACCAAAATGGTAACTATGATATTTACGATTTCCGTAACCCTGATGACAGCTTCTTAACCAATCAATTTAAAGCAGGATTAAACGGCAAGTTTAGCACTGGGGCTTGGCAGCATAAGCTAAGTTTAGAACTGTCACATACAGGGAAACGGCATACACAATATAATGCAATCAATGAATTGGTCGGTACAGGAAATATTTATAATGATCCTATAACGTATGCGCCTACTGATAAAACTTTAGGTAAACATTATAAATCATTAGACAGTCAACAAACTGCACTGAACTTAATTGACCAGATTGACTTTAACGCTGAATGGTCAATGCTGTTGGGTGGTAAATTGATGCACTTAAATGAAAATGCCTATGATGAAGATGCAAACAACATCCGAGAGACCAATTTTAATCGTTTCTTGCCACAGTTTGCGTTGATGTATCAACCTTGGGAACAGACTCATCTCTATGCTTCTTATGCCAAAGGATTAAGTGATGGTGGACAAGCCCCTTGGTTTGCTACTGGTATTCCTGATCAAGGTATTGAAGGTAATGCTTTTAAAACGTTAGCACCGATAAATTCAACTCAGTATGAATTGGGTCTTAAGCAGCAGTGGCAAACATTACTGTTTACCGCGGCATTGTTCGATTTAACCCAAGACAATCAATACACCAACGCAGACAAATACTTTGTCACGGATGGTAAGCAACATAACCTTGGTTTGGAATTGGGCTTACAGGGACGCTTCGGGCAAAATCTAGATATGACTTCTTCTTTAGCTTTGATCCGTTCACGTTTAAAAGAAATACAAGTGGCAGATTATCAAAGTCATCAAACTCAGAATGTACCAAGTGTCCGTTTTGCTAATCATCTGTCGTATCGAGTACCACAAGTAGATGGCTTACGTTTATTGGCTGGCATGCAATACAGCAGCAGTAAATATGCCAATAAAACAGGTACAGTAAAAGTATCAGGCTATAGCGTGTTTGATATAAGTACAGCTTATAACTTCCGTGCTTATGGTTATGACAATACGCTTCGATTCAACATTGATAACGTGTTTAATAAAAAATACTGGCGCGATGCGGGGAGTTTTTTAGGCGATGACTATTTATTTCTTGGTGCACCACGTACAGCACAACTCTCGTGGACTGTGGGTTTTTAAAGTAACTTGCTGAGCCTATTGGTAATTTAAATTGAGATGTAAACTAAGTTAATATTTGACAGTTAGATAATTTAATTAACGAACCATCAATAGCATCTCATTTTTTATTAGCGTAGAAGTTACCCATGTTGTTATAATAGAGGGGCAGTTTTATTAAGGAACTTTGTGATGCTGAATGTGAATGAAATTCCACATAAAGGGTTGAAAAGATATATAGCGAAACTTGCACGTCAAAACCATATAAGCTATATCAATACTAGAAGTAGTCTATTGGCTCAAACGATTACTCGTTTAGCTGATGATGATGTTAAACCAGACGAAACTGAAAAATTAGTGATTGCTTTACGTCGAGCAAATGTGATCGATGGTTCACAAATGTTGATTTTGCTTGGCCGTTATTTTGATGAAACTCAACATGTTTGATCCCTTTAATGATTTTGAGACAAATGGTTATTTACGCAATTTCAGAAAAGATAAAAATTTAGAAATCGTTAAGCGTTTTGAACATGCTTATTTTGAAGCGAATATTGATACAGCCTTAGATTTTTTAGCATCATGTCCACGAATAACTTATGCGGACTTCCTAAAAGTTCATCATATTTTGTTTTCAGATTATTATCCTTGGGCTGGCCAAGATAGATCAATCACTTCACCAAATTGCGCGATAAAAAAAGCAGATACATTATTTGCACATCCTATGTCAGCACAGCTTGCTATAGAACAAGGCTTAAGTCTAGCCAATGATCCTAAAATGATGAATCACAAGTTTGGCGAGACCATGGGATTATTTGCATATGGCCATCCTTTTTTAGATGGAAATGGTCGTACTATGCTGCTAGTTCATATTGAACTTTGTTATCGTGCAGGATTCTCAATAGAATGGGATAGAACAAATAAAATAGATTATCTCGTAGCATTGAGTAATGAGATTGATAAACCAGGTAAGGGAATCCTAGATAATTATTTACTCCAATATAAGACGACTGCCGCAGACCGTACTTCTTGGAGCAATCACATTTCAGCAATTCATGGCTTAAATGGAATTCATGGTGATGTTCAAATTGGTGAGGATTTATCTGATCCAACAATTGCCGAAAAGTATGAAAAATTTGAAGAACAGCGTGGTTACACGTATATCAATGTAACCTCTGAAAAGTCTAAATCTAAAAAGTGATCTCAATAAGAAAAATAGTGTTGTATAGACAAGGTTCTTAAATATTTTATTTAAGTCTCAAATAAATTTATGAAACTAAGCGTGATATTTAAAACACTCTTCAAGAAATAGAACAATAATTTAGTTATATCAATACCTTAGAATTTTTCAAAAAGTCCTTTTTTAAAACTATAAATCAACATAAAATTCCCCTAATCCTAGCTTTTCCCGTGGGGAGAAGGAACTTTCAATACCAATATGATTCACTCAACATGATCATTTTTTGCTTTAGGAAAGAGATTTATTTAAATAAATATCAAAAATTTAGATAGTATAAACTTAAAAATATAAATTGGATTTATTCTAAAAAATAACCAATCATAGAATTCTAAGCGATTTAGTAAGGAATGCTAAAAATGGACAAAAAAATTAGAGTTGCTGTGATTGGTGGCGGTATTGCTGGATTAGCACTCACGACTCAATTGGTCAAAAATAAACATTTAGATGTACATCTCTTTGAATCCGCATCGCAGTTTTCCGAGATTGGTGCAGGGATTTCGTTTGGTGCCAATGCAGTTAAAGCCATTCAATTATTAGGTCTAAGTCAAGAATATGAATCTATTGCAGATCAGGTAAAGGCACCATACACCGATATTTGGTTTCAATGGCGTAATGGTTATACCGATGAGTATCTATCCGCATCGATTGCGCCACAAGTCGGACAATCTTCGGTACATCGTGCAGATTTTCTCGATCGTTTAATTCCGTTAGTGCCTTTAACAAATGTACATTTTAATAAACGTGTACAAGAAATTGAGGCAGATGAAGAACAAGCGACAATTCACTTTATGGATGGTCAACATATTACATTTGATTATGTGATTGGTTGTGATGGGATCCGTTCAGTCGTCCGAAACCATGTGCTTGACTCTAATCAATTAGCGCGTGTTGAACCACAATTTTCGGGGACTTGGGCATATCGTGGAATTATTAAATTTCAAGATTTTAAGCAAGCTATTGCAAAACTGGGAAATGATGCAGAAATTGCCGATGTACCGCAAATGCTTTTAGGGAAAGATAAACATATCTTAACTTTCCCAATCCGTCAGGGTGAAGAAATTAATATTGTCGCGTTTAAGTCAGATCGCACGCAAACCGTATTAGCAGAGAATACACCATGGACATCGCCTGTTTCAAAACAAACGATGCTGGCTGATTTTGCAGACTGGAGCGAGAGTTGTAAGGCATTATTAGATCTGATCGACTCACCAACAATTTGGGCATTACATGAAATTCAACCTTTAGAAACCTATAAAAACAAAAGCAATAATGTGATTTTGATTGGCGATGCTGCTCATGCCATGTTACCGCATCAAGGTGCTGGTGCCGGACAAGGTTTAGAGGATGCTTTGATTTTAGCTAAATTATTAGAAAACCCTGAGCTGACATCTGAATCTATCAAAGCTGTATCTGAAATCTATGAGCAAGTTCGATTAGCGCACGCCGTGAAAGTTCAAAATACCTCGCGTGAATCAGGTGAAATCTATGAGCTATATTCATCGAAATATCCTGATTTTGAATCAATAGGGCAGCATCTGGCACAGCGTTTTGACTGGTTGTGGCAGCATTCGCTTGAAAATGATATTCAGACAGCTAAAGCAGCATTAGCAAAACAACTACAACACACTGAAATGACGACTTAAACAACAAAGATTACAAACAGGACAATATGACCAGGGAGGTCTATTATGCAAACCATAAATGCAAATGAAATTATTGATCATGCCAAATTAAAAGCCATTCATTGGCGGGTGATTTTACTCAGTGCATTGATCATTATCTTTGATGGTTATGATTTAGTGATTTACGGTGTTGCTTTACCCAAGTTGATGGCAGAATGGAAAATTGACAGTATTACGGCTGGATTTCTGGGCAGTGTCGCTTTATTTGGGATGATGTTTGGTGCAATTATTTTCGGTAGCCTGAGTGATAAATTAGAAAGCTATGGATTTAGCCGCAAAAAATTAATTATTTTATGTATCTGTTTATTCAGTGGTTTTACTTTACTTTGTGGTTATGCCAATAATCCACAAAATTTTGCAATCTTTCGGTTTTTGGCTGGTTTGGGTTTAGGCGGAGTCATGCCAAATGTAATCGCCTTGATGACGGAATATGCACCTAAAAAACTACGTTCAACCTTGGTTTCCTTAATGTTTAGTGGTTATGCAGTTGGTGGGATGTGTTCAGCTTTATTAGGAATGTGGTTAGTCCCGCAATTTGGTTGGAAAATCATGTTTATTCTAGGAGGCACACCACTTTTACTCATTCCCATAATCTGGAAGCTGTTACCCGAATCGATTGATTATTTGGTACGCCGTGATAAAACCGACCAAGCCATTGAGATTCTTAAACAAATTGACGGCAATATTACCTATACGTCTCAGACTCAAATTGGTCTTCATCAAGACAATCAATCCACCTCTAAAACCCCGATCAAGGATTTATTTGCAGAAAATCGTGGGATGGTAACACTCTTATTCTGGGGCAGCGTATTTATGGCGCTTGTACTGGTCTATGCTTTAGGTAATTGGTTGCCTAAATTAATGGTAGAAGCAGGCTATGATTTATCGACCAGTCTGGTTTTTCTATTGGCTTTAAATATTGGGGGAATGCTTGGTGCAATTTGTGGTGGCTACTTAGCGGATCGTTTTAATCTGGCAAAGGTATTATGCTCACTGTTTTTAAGTGGCGCGATCGCATTAATCTTACTGAGTTATAATTTACCAATGGTCATTCTTTATTTTTGTATTGCGGTTGCAGGTGCTGCATCAATTGGTGGGCAAATCTTATTATTGGCGTATATGTCCCAATTTTATTCATCCAATATTCGCGCAACAGGCTTAGGAATGGCTTTAGGTGTGGGACGCTTAGGTGCAATCTTAGGGCCAATCTTATGTGGTTGGTTGCTAAGCTTAAGTCTGCCCATTAATTATAATTTTATCGCATTATCAATCCCCTGTATTATTGCGGTAATGAGTGTTTCAATGATTCACTTACGCTTGAAAAAAAAATTGGCGGTGAAAGCGCTACAAATCTAAAAGTAGAGCAGGGAGGTCTACCTCCCTCATTCAATAGAGATATTACAATTGATTGATCTAAGTCTTATTAAAGTTTTTATTATCGTTTTTGAAACTAAAAATATTAGTCATGCGGCTGAGCGCCTCAATTTAAGCCAACCTTCTGTCACCTACAATCTAAATCGCCTACGTAAATTTTTAAATGACCCTTTATTTGAACGAGACAAATTTGGGGTCAAACCGACCAAGTTGGCACAAAGTTTATACCCAAGCTTTAGACAAGCAATTACCGATATTGAAATGGCAATTACAGCGTCTAAATACTTTGACCCAAAAACCTCAACTCGGATATTTCGTTTAGGCTTATCTGATTTAGGTGAAATATGTCTACTACCTTCGTTAATTCAATACCTTTCTAAAGAAGCACCATTTATTAAGGTGGAAATTGAAGAAATTCAATCGCATAAAGTAGAAGACTGGCTGACTGAAGGTTTTTTAGATGTTGCTGTATTCAATAGTAGTTATACCGTTATGCCTAAAATTGAATCACGTAATTTATTTGAAGAACGCTATATGTGCATTGCGCATAAGTACCATCCACGTATCAGGGATACACTGAGTTTAGAACAATATTTTCAAGAAAATCATGCTGCTATTAAATCTTCAACGGGTCATATTGAAATTGATCAAAGACTGAAAGAACTGTCCTTAAAAAGAAAAATCATGCTTGAGCTTCCTCATTTTAGTGTTTTACAAGATGTTGTGACCAGTTCTGAATTATTAGTGACTTTGCCTTCACGGGCGGCAAAAGTTTATGCGCGTAATGGTGATGTCAATATTTTTGAATTACCATTTTCAGTTAAACCATTTAATGTGAGTGCCAATTGGTATAACCATCGAGATGACATAGAAGCCAGAACATGGTTTATCCAAACCCTACAAGAACTTTTCCAATCGCTATAACGCCGTATTCTTATTTGCAATGCATTAAAAAAACAGTGAATAGAGCCATAACTTATCTGAACTACTCTTAATTTGAATGAGAGTTTCAAGTAATCAGCACTAAGAATTAAAAATCTATTTATCTTGTCAAAAATAGAATATCATTCCAATCATAGATAAATCAGTGACTCATTTTTTTAATTTCTTATATAAAGTGAACTGCATGAAATTACAGCTAGATAAATACGATCGAGGCATTTTGGAACTATTACAAAAAGATTGTACCTGGGCGATTGGCGATATCGCAGATCGTATTGGATTAAGTAATACAGCATGTTGGCGACGCATTCATAAAATGGAAGAAGAAGGCATCATTCGCGCTAAAGTTGCTTTATTAGATCGTAAAAAACTAAATATCAATGTGATTGTCATGGTTTTTATTAAAACAGCACAACATAATGCAGAATGGATTGAAAAATTTCACAATCATATCCATACAATCGATGAAGTTATAGAAGTGTACCGAATGGCTGGAGAGACTGATTATTTGTTAAAAGTCGCTGTACCCGATGTGCTTGAGTATGACAAAGTGTATAAAAAAATAATTCAAATTTCTGGTCTTACTGATGTGAGCTCCAGTTTTGCGATGGAGCAAATTAAGTATACAACTGAATTACCTTTAAATTTTCTTTGACCATTGATATTTTTCATGAAAATTGAAGAAATCTCTTGATTGAGGCAATTAGAAAATATGTGGGTGGGTATTCCAAGCTTCTATCCAAGTTATAACTTAAATGTAAGGAACAGCAAGAAATTTAAACTTTTAAATATTCAACAGCAAAATCATACGCCGTTAATGCTTTAACAAGGGAAAAATACCAATTGATCACTATAACCAGCCATTTTTCCTCGCTATGGCAACAGCTTCTGTACGAGAGTGTGCATCCAGTTTAGAGTGTATACGTCTAAGATGGGCCTTAACCGTTGTTACTGCTAAAAAAATTTTATCTGCAATTTCTTGATTACGTAGTCCTTCAGCGGCATGACTTAAAATTTCTAATTCTCGTTTGCTTAAAGCTTCATAAAATACATTTTTTCTATTTGGAGGTGTTTCTTTGATTGTAGAATAATCGACTAGCGAAATTAAAATTTCCAAAATTTTACGAGTATTTGAATCTAGATGAAATGATTCCCTATAATTTTCATAAAAAGCATAAATCAATTTATGCATAATAGGACCTTCATCTAAAAAGCTTCTAAGGTACTTTTCATTACCAATATCTAACAATATGCTTCTAAAACAATCAAATGCTTGTTTCTGATTATTTTCGCTAAAATAAAGAGTAGAAAGTATCATTTTTAATTTAATTGCACGTCTTTCATGAAGTAAATTTTTTGTATGTTTAATTAAATCTTGAATTTTTCGCTCATGCTTTTTCCCGTCACTGTGACTTATATCAATTCGCCATATAAGCATTTGAGGGGTATCAAGATACTGAGCTGGCATATAAAAATTATCTAGCGTATGCCAAATATCCCAAGCAATGATTTCATTCAAAATGTTCCGCGCAAGATAATAATCTTTATTCAGCCAATGTATTCGCGCTTGTTCAAGGAGAGCACTGGCCTTAACACGCATAAAGTTAAAATCTGCTCCAATATATTCTAGTTCTTTAAGACAACATAGTGCTGCTGTTTTGTCATGATGTAATGAATATTCAATTTTAGCGGATAGTGTATAGGCAGATATTAATGAATCTATATGACCATTTTGACGTGCGTAGGCAAGACAATTTTTGACTAAACTTAATGATTCTTCTAATTGATTTCTTTCATATAAAATTTCAGCTAAAGGAACTCCAATCATTGCTTGACCACCAGCTACATCATTTTGATGATCTCGCCAACTCCAATTATAATTTGTATACAATCGAATATAAGCCTGATTTAAATGCCCGTGTTGTAACTCTATACATGCTTCATTGTACTCATAAATAGTTTGTATAAAAGCATTTCTATTATATCGAGAATTATTAATAATTTTATGAGTTATTTTTCGAGCATAATCAATTTTGTTATTTGCGATTAAATAATGGCAATAAATTAAAATAAAAAAATGATTCAACAAGTTATCATATGTATTTTGATCTTTATAAATTATTTTACAGATAGCAAAACTTTCCTCGATATGATCAGTCATTGTGAGCCATATGCAATCTAATATTTTAGTTTCAATATAAGATAGCAATTTTTGCTTTTTCATTTTATCGATCACATATTTAGCTTCAGCATAACGATGATTTAAAATTAAAGCCAATGTATATGCTGTTTGTAAGTGTTGCAAATTCTCAAAAATATGGGTTGGTATTTGATCCAAACAGCGTAATAAAAACCGTATTCTACCTTTTTCTAGCAATGTTTGGCTATGTAGAGTCAAAATCTCGATGCACTTGCCAAACGCTTTTGCTAATAAATAGTGTTCAATCGCTTCAATCGGTTGGTTTAAATAAAGTAGACGCTCTGCAGCACGTAAATGCAGTGATTTAAATTTTATAGGGTATAAACTTTGAAACTGATTCCGTAAATAACTTAAAAATAAACCATGGAAACGATATTTTTCATGTTGCTGATCCATAGGAATAAGAAAAAGGTTTTTTTGCTCTAATTGTTTAAGTAAATAAGCACTATTATTTATTTTGAGCAACCAATCACAATCGGCCACAGAAAATTGCGAGTAGACACTACAATTCAATAAAAAATCCTGAAGATTATTGGGTAATTGATTTAAAATTTCTTCGCTTAAAAAATGATTCAGTTCACTATGATGAATTGAAAACTTCTGAATCTGTGTATGTAGAGAATGTCTCGAAGTTAACGTTAAACCGAATTGCTGAATAGCAATAATCCAACCTTCTGTTTTTTTGAGTAATAAATTAATTTCATTTGGATGAAGCTGAAATCCATAATTGTTTAGGACCAGCTTATTTATCTCATCTGCACTAAAACTGAGTGCTTCTTGAGTAATTTCTAGTATTTGACAATGAATACGTAATGAGGCAATTTTTAAAGGCAATAACTGGCGGGAGCTGATGATAATTTGGCTATGTAAGGGTAAATAATCGATGATCTGCTGTAAAAAATTGAGCGTTGATACATCATAAATATGTTCTGCTTCATCCAAAAAAATTGAAAAAGGTTCTGAATACTGAGTAATATTTTCAAGAAAATTACTATTAAAAGCTTGATTAGTCGTTTTAAACCAAATATATGATAAATGTTGAATAAAATGATTGCAGTCATTGTCTGCATTATCAAGCGTCATCCAAATGACTTTACGATATTTCTTTTGATGAATATAAATTTGGCTTAAAAATGCTGTTTTACCAAATCCAGCAGGTGCCATCACAGAAATCAATTTAACCTTGGTATTTTTGTTTAAATGATTAAATAAGTGAGTTCGTTTAATCTGTGGTTTTATTGATATTGGTGGAATGAGCTTTGTCATCAAAATATTGTTATTTAAGCTTGTATTTGAAAAAAGATTGTCCATTTTCTCACTCCTTGAAAAAATAAATCTTTAGAACACTTACAATGAGGCAAAGATCAGTCATTACAGATTGATTGCCTCGAAATGAGTTTTAAAATATTTCCTCAAAATCTTCTTTAGTTGCACCACAATCTGGACACATCCAATCATCTGAAAATTGATCCAGAGATGTTCCTGGTGCTATCCCGTCTTCAGGAATTCCAACTTTTTCGTCATAAATAAATGAACAAAATCGACATTGCCATTTTTTCATCTTATGTACTCACATCATTTGTCGTTTTTGACTGGTCATTTTTTACTGGCGCAAGACCAAAAGTTTTTATGATCAACGGGTCATTTGCTATATGATGGCCATGTTTTAATTCCCACAATTTCAACATGCGGTAGAAGGGTGCAGTAGGATAAAGATGATGCATTAAGTGATAATTTTGGTACGCAAGTAGTGGCGTAAGTAACCATTCAGCACCTGGGCGCACATTAGTTGCCCGATACTCATTTTCTTTGGCTGTACTTTGAAATGGTTCATGTGGCAAGAATACAAATGCAGTAACAAATAAGAATGAACTAATTCTTGTTGGTAAAATCCATAGCATAAGCGCTTCAAGACCATATCCAAAATAAATTAGAGCTGCTAATACAGCAATGATTGAAGAGAAATGAATGACCAAGTGAGGTAGTAAACGTTTACGCATTGCCTGACTAGCACGTAAAAAGAAATATTTTGAATAATAATAGTCAAAATTGCTCCAACGTAATGGAAAAAAAATATCCATCTTGTGTCCAAAATAATCTGGGTCATTTTCTTTTTCATTGGTACAGCGATGATGCTGCATATGGATAAAACGTGCTAGATTAAATGGCGCGATCGGACCAAAGAAAATCATACCAATATGACCTGGAATTTCATTGATCCATTTTATTTGCGAAAATGCTCCATGAGATGCATCATGTATTGGGCTAAATAAAAAATAGATTGTAAATCCATTAATGATCATACCTACCCATAGTGGAATCATCCCAAGGATTACACAGTAATCAACAATTGCCAGAATGGCTAGGCAGATAATAAACAAGAATAAAGTTGGTAAAGCAATTAAAGGGGCTTTAGTTAACTCACGTAATGCGTGATCGAATGGCTTAGACTTACTGATCGTTCTCATTGTCATTTCCTTGGTTTTCACCCTGATGCAATTTGGTATCTTCATCAAGATGACAAAAAAATGGAGAAAATAAACCTGAGAAAAAGGTTGGTTTTTGTCATTACGTTTTTTTGATTCGTTATTTCTACTTGGCTAATGGCTAAAACTTAAGGCAGGTAAAACTATAAATTAGTTCTTTGTGATGAATAAATCAGAGCCACCTTTTGTTAGCTTGCCTTTTGTTTGTTTTTAATCCAGTTATTAAAAAACAATAAATTTTCTGAAACTCATATGAGTTTAGCTTCTGGCTTGGAAATAAGGCCATAAATAAAAGGATACGTTTATGAATAAAATTTTAATTTTCGTAGCAAGTGCTTTTCTAGCTTCTGCTTCTTGGGCAAATGATTCGATTCAAGGCACAAAGTGGAAGACCATTGATGATAAAACTGGCAAACCCAAATTTCTTATAGAAATTAAAAAAGTAAAAGACAATATCTATAATGGCAGTATTGTAGATGTCTTCGATGTAGAGAACAAATTGACTTGTAAAAGTTGTAACGGTAGGTTAATGGGAAAACGCCTACAGGGTACAACCGTAATTAATAGTTTAAAATTAGTAGAAAGTGGAAAATTTAAAGATGGAAAAATTTTAGATCCTGATTCTGGTCGTATTTATAGCTTGGAAGGAGAATTAGTTGAAAACGGGAAAAAACTTAAGCTTCGAGGCTATTTAGGAATTTCAGCATTGGGTAGAAGTCAAACTTGGTTAAGGGTTAATTAAATATAAATTCTCCCATACCGATTCTGGGTGTTGCAAATTTAGTTCAATACCTAGAATTAAACTTTCTCAATAATCGTAATTTGAATACAATCTTTTTTGTCATATTGAATTTGCATGCCATATCTTGCCTGAGTAGTTATTAATGCATGGCATAGCGTCGTCATCATACGTGTACTTATAGATCCACATGATTCACCAAGGGCTAGTGTCCCACCATGAATATTTAATCTATCTGGGTCAGCCCCAAGAACACTCAACCAAGCGAGTGGAAGAGGGGTAAAAACCTCATTCATTTCATAGAGATCAATTTGATTAATGGTCAATCCTGTTTTTTCTAATGCATTTTGTGTGGCAAAAAATATATTTGCATCGATGTCATTGTGGTTGGACTGCAAGCTATTCATATACAAAATTCGAGCAATTGGCGGTGTTTTCAATAATTTTAGACCTCGATCATTAACAATGATTAATCCTGATGCACCATATGCATTGGAACTGATATGTTTAGATGTCATCGGGATATCAGGTAAAATAGTCGGAGATTTAGTAAAAAAAGACCAAGACATATATTCAATTATAGATTCATCTTGAATACGCATATGGGGTGCATAGGAATTTTTAAAGTTGTGTAGCATTGGAATGATTTCAGCTTCGAATTTATTTTCTTGCCAAGCATTGAGTGCCTTAAAGTGACTATTAAAGCTATAATAATCAAGCAAATCTCGATTTAAGCGATATTTTTTTAATAACTCCATAGCATAGCTTAGTTGCTTTACTGAAAGCATATGCGCATTTTGATCTAAAGCGGTATCCTTTAAAAAAAATGTAGATTTATTTGCATGGCTGGGTACCCACGTCTGCTGATCACAACTGAGATGATTTTCGACTCCTGATGCAATAACAATATCGTGTGTTTCAGATATTACAATCTGTGCTGCATAGTGTAACGTTTGCTGTGCAGTATTATGTTGATATTCAAGCCTATTTACCAGTTGCTGCGGGGAGAGTATTGAGTGTGCTAAGGCGTCATTTATAATTTTTTTGATATTTGAATTTGGATGATTTACGAAACCGATTAAAACACGCTCAATAAATTTAGGATCACATTTAGTTTTTATAATTAATGAATTAAAAACAAAAGATAATAATTCACTTGGTATAAATGACGAAATTATTCCATTACTTAAGCCGTTAACTGTACGCGTTGCAGCAATAATATAGGCTTGTCCCATCTTAATTCCTTGATTGCCAAAGTGGTCGAATATAAAAATTGTATAAACATTTTTTTTAAATACATCGATCATATGGACTAATTATAATAATTAAGGTGGCTTCAATTTTAATTAAAATTTTAAAAACAGATACTTATAACCTATTCAAAGCTCTTCATTTTAGATTAGTCCTTTTTGACGATGTGCATATTTTTTTAATCATTCATAGTAAAAAAATAAGAAAAATTAGCACTTTCATTGAGGTTTTAATGTGAGGCGAATTTATTTAAAAGGAATACGAGAATGAATGCTGAAACTTTGCACTTTTCCGAGTCTGAGAAAAATGCTCCAAATGATGAATTAATACGTGTCTTTAGATTACAACAACCTGCTGCTTTAAGATTACGTAATTCAACTGTTGGTCAAAGAATTGCGAAATTAAAAAAATTGCGTAAAAGCATAGAAAATAATAAAGCCGAAATTATTGTTGCTGGTGCTGCTGATTTTAATAAACCAGCCATGGAGCTAGAGATTACTGAAATTTTATCGGTAATCATGGAACTTAAGCATACTTGTAAGCATTTAAAAGCATGGCTCAAACCCAAAAAAATTAAAACAACAATGATGATGTTCGGTACATCATCACAAGTACGTTACGAGCCTAGAGGCCGCTGTCTAATTATATCTCCTTGGAACTATCCACTGACATTGACTTTAGGACCTCTCATTCCAGCAATTGCTTCTGGAAATACTGTCATGATTAAGACTTCTGAATTAACTCCAAATTTATCTAAAATCATGGTGAAAATAATTCGTGAAGCATTTGATGAAAGCGAAGTTGCTATTTTTGAAGGAGATGCTTCTGTTGCTACAAATTTATTAAATTTACCTTTTGATCATATTTTCTTTACTGGATCACCTGCTATTGGAAAAGTGGTGATGGCTGCAGCGGCTAAAAATTTAACCAGTGTGACTTTAGAACTCGGGGGTAAGTCGCCCACCATTATTGATGAAACAGCTGATTTGGATATGGCAGTGAAAACGCTTGCTTGGGGGAAATTTTTGAATTGCGGTCAAACCTGTGTAGCTCCAGACCATTTATATATTGCTGAAAATATTAAAGATAAATTCATTTCCAAGTTTAATCAACATATTTCAAATATATATGGTGAAGGTGAAAATGTAAAAAATGCTCAGCTGGCACGTATTGTAAATGAGCGCCACGCAGCCCGTATTACACATTTACTCGAGGATGCCAAAGAAAAAGGCGCACAAGTACTCTATGGGGGGATCGTTATACAAGAAGAATGTTTTATTTCCCCTACATTACTTACAAATATTCCAGCTGATGCTGCAATCATGCAAGAAGAAATTTTTGGACCAATATTACCCATTATTTCATTTAAAAATATTCAAGAAGTCTTAGATAAAATTAATGCTGCTCCAAAGCCATTAGCACTGTACATCTGGAGTAAAGATAAAGTACGTATTGAGCATGTGATCCAGAACACGAGTGCTGGAGGAACTTGCATAAATCATACGATGGTGCATTTTCTTCAAAATAATTTGCCTTTTGGTGGCGTAAATAACTCTGGAATTGGCAACTACCACGCTGAGTGGGGGATTAAAGCTTTTTCACATGAACGTGCAATTTTAACAACGAACATGCTTTTGACTCACATATTCTACCCACCATATACCAAAACAACACGATGGATTTTAGATTTCCTATTTAAGGTTATATGAAAAAAATCATAGAAAAAGGGATTGAATAATGAAAATTATTGCTGCTGTTTCATACGGTTTAAGTCAGCCATTTAGTATTCAACAACTGGATCTTACTGGACCAAGTGATGAAGACGTATTGGTTAAAATTGTTGCTGCTGGAATTTGTCATACAGATCTTGTTGCGCACGCAGGGGTTTTTCCTATTATTTTGCCTGCAGTGCTTGGTCATGAAGGGGCGGGAGTGGTAGAGAAAATTGGTAAAAAAGTATCCAAAGTTAAAGTTGGTGATCATGTCGCAATCAGTTTTTCCTCATGTGGTGAATGTAAGAGTTGTAAGAAAAATCAGCCAGCATATTGTTATTTCTTTGCGTCTTTAAATTTTGCAGGAACACGAAAAGATGGCCCAATCTTACATGATTCCAAACACAATCCTATTGGTGGCAGCTTTTTTGGACAATCATCTTTTGCAAGTCATGCCATAGCTCACCAACGTAATGTGGTTTCAGTACCTAAAAATATCCCATTAGAGCTAATTGGACCATTAGGATGCGGTATACAAACGGGTTTTGGTGCAATTACTCGCTCTTTAGCATGTGAACCTGACTCTTCAGTATTGATTATTGGTGGAGGTACAGTTGGTTTGACCGCAGTAATGGCTGCTGTAATTCAGAAATGTAAACATATTATTTTGATTGAACCTTATGAAGCTAGACGTCGCTTAGCCCTTGAGCTAGGTGCAACAGCTGTGATTAATCCTCACCAACAAGACATTGAAACTGAAGTCCATAAGATATTACCGGCTGGTGTGAATTATGCTTTAGACACTTCAGGCGTAAACATCGTTATGGAGCATGTTTTTAATGTTCTGGCTCCCAAAGCCGTCTATGGATTTGTAGGTGTACCGCAAAAATTTGAACAAAAACTACCCGGAACTATTATGCAAATGGTACCCGCTGGGATTTGCTTTAAAGGAATTATTGAAGGCGATAGTGATCCAGATCAGTCTATTCCTGAATTAATTCACTATTACGAAAAAGGACAATTACCCATTGATAAATTGATCAGAACTTATCCATTCGAGCAAATCAACGAAGCCATTAGAGCCAATCAGCTTGGGGATTGTATCAAGCCTGTTTTATTAATCAGTCAATAACTTAAATATTAATAAAAGGATAAAAGGATGAATGTTGAGAAGACAATCCGCTATGCAGGAATATATGCGACAAAAACTCCCGATAAAGCAGCGATTATTATAGCTGAAACTCAACAAGCTCTAAGTTATAAGGATTTACATGAATATGCATTAAAATTTGTGAATATTTATGATTCATTTGGCTTGTTATATGGTGATCATGTTGCTTTTTTGACAGAAAATCGAATTGAGTGCCCAGTTTTGCAATGCGGTGCACACTATGCAGGTCTGTATTACACCTTTATTAATACTCGCTTAAAACTCGCTGAAGTGCTTTATATCGTCGAAGACTGCGATGCAAAAATCATTATTTTAAGTGCTCAATATTGTACTCAAGAGTTGGTAGATGCGATTCAACGATTAGAAAAAAAACCAATCGTGTTCGTTTTAGATGATTCAAATGTTTCTGGCATTATCATTCTTGAGCCTCTTCTAGAAGCTGCATCTATACAAGTAAATCGAACACTACTTGAAGGGAATGAAATGTTATATTCGGCGGGGACGACTGGTCAACCGAAGGGTATTAAACCTGAATTAACTAGATTACCTGTTGGTACAACAGAAATTATTGCCAACCAAGTTGAAAAAGCTTTTGCCGTAACGGATCAGACGATCTATTTGTCACCAGCGCCATATTATCATGCGGCACCAGTTAAATGGTGCAGAGCGATATTAACGCTGGGGGGTACAGTAGTGATAATGGAAAAATTTGAAGCTGAAAAAGCATTAGAAACGATAGAAAAATATAAAATTACCCATAGTCAGTGGGTACCAACCATGTTTCATCGCATTTTGGATTTGCCACCTAGTATTCTTAATCAGTATGACTATTCAAGTTTGAAAGTTGCAATCCACGCAGCCGCTCCATGCTCCATTCCAACCAAGCAGAAAATGATTGAATGGTGGGGACCTATCATCTATGAGTATTACGGTAGTACTGAGCAAATTGGCATGACGATGTCAAATACTCAGGACTGGATTGATCATCCTGGTACTGTGGGCCGAGCAATTTATGGGGTTATCCATATTCTTGATGATGAAGGTGAAGAACTGTCAGCAGGCAAAATTGGAAATGTATATTTTTCTGACTCTGCAAAATTTTCATATCATAAAGATCCTGCAAAAACTCTAGATGCTTATAACATTAAGGGTTGGGCATGTGTAGGAGATATCGGTTATCTAGACGAAGATAAATTCTTATATTTGACTGATCGTAAAAGCAATATGATTATCTCTGCTGGAGTTAACATCTACCCTCAAGAAACTGAAAATGTCTTGATTCAACACAGTGAAGTTATGGATATTGCAGTGATTGGCATACCAAATTCATATTTTGGTGAATCTGTGCATGCGGTGGTGCAATTGTATCATCATCATCATGCAAGTGATGAGTTAATAAAAGAATTGGATCGTTTTTGCCGAAGCCATATTTCTTCCATCAAATGTCCACGCAGTTATGAATTTCGTCAGGATTTACCTCGAGAACCTAACGGAAAGTTGTTGAAGCGTTTATTACGTGATGAATATTATTTGAAATAATTAAACGATGTGAAGGGGGCTGCTGCTAGATGAGTCAGAAATGTATCATTGTTGGGATGGGGCATGCAGGCATCCATCTTGCTACATCATTAAGACAGTATGGGTGGCAAGGTGAAATATTGATGATTGGTAATGAGGATATATTACCTTATCATCGTCCACCACTTTCAAAGGCATTCCTAAAAAATCAATCAGATATAACTTTAATTTATCCAGAATCAAATTTTGAAAAATATCAGATTCAATTTCGATTATCTACATCAGTAGACTTTATTCAAATTCATAATAAAAGCATTGTATTGGATTCTGGTGAAGTAATAAATTATGACAAATTAGCGTTATGTACAGGTGGGAGAGCTCGAAAACTCAATATTCGCGGCTCTAAGTTAGAAGGTGTACATTATCTGAGAGATATTCGTGATGCTCAAAAACTACGAGAGCATCTTAAATATGTTAAAAAAGTCGTCATTATTGGTGCTGGATTTATCGGTTTAGAAATTGCAGCAGTACTCGTAGAACAGGGCATTGAAGTAACAGTTGCTGAAGCACATTCAAGAATTTTGTCAAGAAATCTTGATGAAGTTATGTCGAATTACTTTATTCAACTTCATGCTGAGCATGGTGTTGAAATAAAAACGAATATCGAGATTAAGGAAATCCAAGGGAAGTACCATGTAGAAAGTGTGTTATGCAGTGATGGCTCTAAATTCGATGCAGATGCTGTCATCATCGGCATCGGTGTGATACCGAATGTAGAATTAGCATTAACTGCAGAACTAGAAATTGAAAATGGAATTGTCGTAGATAAATTTGCCTGTACTTCCAACATAGATATCGTCGCAGCTGGTGATTGTACTTTCTTTCCTAGCGATCATTTACAACGATCAGTTCGATTGCAATGCTTAGCAAATGCAGTTGATCAAGCCAAGACGGCAGCAGCTACACTCAGTGGAAACTCAATCCCGCATAGTGCATTACCATGGTTTTGGTCTGAACAATATGACAACCGTTTACAAATAGCTGGTGTAATAGATCGCTATGATCAAGTCATTACTCGGCAGAGTTTGGCAAATGGTGGATTTTCAAGATTATACTTTGAAGGTAATCTGCTAAAAATGGCAGTCTGCGTAAATTCAGCAAAAGATTTTATTGCAGCAAAACAACTCATTGTACAAAAAACTGCGCTTGATTTAAACCTAGTTCAAACTGAGTCTGATTTAAAAAAATGTGTGCTTAAAAAATAATCACAATTTCATTGTCATTCAAAAAAAATATAACCTACAATAAAGATATCGGAAGAAATTATCATTATTAGAATAGCTATAGAGAATTTTTAAATAATGATAAATTATTTATGGAAGAAAGATAATGCTTTCAGCAAGCCAAGGAAGGCACAATAAGAATGAAAATATTTATATTCATTCCTGTTTTTATAAAGTTCGGCAATCTATAGAGAATATCCAGCTTAATTTCTTATTTGCACCAGGCGGTTATGGTAAAACATCAGTTTTGACCTACTGTTTCGAATATTTCAAGAAAATAAGTAATGGTATTTGCTGTATTTGGCTAGATGAGACAAATTTTGACCCAAAGCAAAAAGGTTCTTTGTTGGCGGCCTTAAGTCTTTTTTTTAATCATCAATTGGAACAAGATTCAACGATTGAAAAAATTTTACAAAGATATACTTCAGGTCAATGTTATATTTTTATTGATGATTACGAAAAAATAGAGTGTGCTTGCTTTAATAATGAAATTGATAATTTATTAGATAACAAAAAAGTTAATTGCCATGTGATCATTGCATCACGTATATTTCCAAAATTTAGAATATCTTATTTAGAGCTGAATCAGAAAATTAAAATAATTAATTCATCAAGTTTAAGCTTTAATAGTGTCGAAGTTTTCGAGTATTTAGATACCAATATTTCAGCTAGTCAACTTGAATTTGTGTTTAATAAAACACAAGGATGGCCATATGCCATATCTATTTGTAAGGATTTATTAAATAACCAAGAAAATGCACGAAAGTTATTTGAGCTTTCGGGTGAGGATTATGTATTTTCACAATTCTTTAAAGAACAGATTTTAGATAATTTAGATTCTGATATGCAAGAATTCCTGATTGGTTTGTCTACTCTTGAAACGGCGAATGCTGAACTTTGCAACTATGCATTAAAATTTACTGATAGTAAATCTAGATTAAAACAGTTGTATCATAGCGGAGCATTTATCGAAAATACAGATCGAAATAATCGAGAATTTAAAGTCCATCCACTCTTGCGTGAATTCATACTCAGTCAACAAATTGATAATAATTCAAAAAAAATACTTGTTCGAGCATCAATCTGGTCAATTAAAAACCAACATTATAAAAAATCTGCTTATTATGCAAAATTAAGTCAAGACCATCATATTCAAAATCTAGTTATTGACAAAACCAGTGAAATTTTAGTTAAGAACTTAGGTGAATTACCTACAGTGATTAACTGGGTCAAGGAGTTAAAAGATGAGAAATATTTTAATTGGAATAAAATAATTTACTGGCTGGCATGGTCGCTCGCATTTTCATATCAATGGGAGGAGTCAAAACAAAGAGTAAATGATCTCAGACTAGCTTTACAAAATGATCAGTATCTAAATGAACTGGATTTTCAATTTTATTCTGCTAAATTAGATTCGATTGAAATTGTCTTATTAACATTTCAGGATAAACGCCAAATAAGTTTAGAAAAATCAAAAATTTGGTTTAAAAAAAATAAAAACACCGATAATTTTGATAAGGCAGTTGTATCTTGTGCAAGTTACTTAAGTTACAGATTGAATGTTGAGTATGATTTGGCTCAAAAATCAATCAACTATGCACTACAAGTGATTAGAGATACAGGCAGTATATATGGTGAAATTTGGGTTAATCTACTTTACGGCTTATTTCTTCTTGATTGTGGTCTATATAATCGTGCACAAAAAGTTTTAGAAAGACAATTTTATAAAACAATTGAAGAAATAGGTGAAGATGCTTCTATTTTACCTACAATTTCACAATTATTATCAGCCATTTATTACGAAGTCAATCAAATTTCAAAAGCCCAAGAATATTTTGAAATTGGATATAGAAATATTAAAAATCATGGTTTAGTTGAAACAGCATTCGCTGGAATATCGACTTCTTATAAACTTCAAAAACGCTGGGCTGACACACAAAATTTAAGAGAGAACCTTCAAGGTATTATCTCAATTTATCCGAAACGGTTGCATATATTACTCCAGTACCAGCAAGTTGAATTGTATTTGCTTTCAAATAAAACTGAAAAAGACTTTAGTTGTTTAAATAACATAGATATTAGGGTGGAGGATAGTACTGATCAGTGCGCAGAAGTTAAAATTTATCATAAATATATCAATATATTAATGCAACTGAATGAAAATAACTTCAACTTAGTGTCTAAACTTCTCGATGAGTTTCTTTATGATAATCAATTGCAAAAAAACCAATTTTTATTCAGTAAAATTTTAATTTTAAAATCATTTATTGCCTTAAAATATGAAAACAATAACAAAGAAGCATTGGAACGGATTAAACATGCTTTATTTTTGGCTACTGAAAATGGATATTTTAGAGTATTTATTGATTTTGAAAAATTTTCTATAGCTTCACTTCAATTAATTAAGAGTTCAGCATCTACTTTAGATGAAAATTATAAAAATTTGATCAATGAATTAAGCAACCACCTTTGCTTAGATGTTGAAAGTGATCAGATTAAATTTAATAGAGCAGCTTTCTCAAAAAGAGAATTAGAATTACTGCGCATGTTAGAGTCAGGTTTAAAATATCAACAAATAGCAGATGAGCTTTTCATTTCACTTTCAACTGTAAAATGGCATATTAATAATATTTACATAAAATTAGGTGTAAAAAATAGAACAGGGGCATTAGTTATTGCTAGAAAATATGCATTAATTTAAAGAATAATCTCTCTTTTTTGAGCAACAACAAAAATATTAGCTTTACCTCATCATTAAAAATTTCTAATAAATTAGTTCTTTTTGACGATACAAATTAATTCAATTTTGTCGTCAAATATTCATTCAAAATATTAAAATCTATTGGATGGATCCA
The DNA here is from genome assembly GCF_051059255.1 of Acinetobacter sp. CE-15. Taxonomy (NCBI): domain Bacteria; kingdom Pseudomonadati; phylum Pseudomonadota; class Gammaproteobacteria; order Moraxellales; family Moraxellaceae; genus Acinetobacter; species Acinetobacter sp. CE-15. The sequence goes on from NZ_CP192737.1 coordinate 2,375,709, forward strand.
TGAAATTAAAAAATTATATATATAGTTTAGCTATATGTGCTGTATCTGCACAAACTGTTTATGCCAGTTCCTATTTTAAACCAAGTGATAAAACAGATTTTAAACGCTATTCGATTTCTATCGGCTGGTTGTATGCAAAACCCTTAGGTGATGCAAACAATATAAATAATACGACCGCGATCTCAGCAGGCAGTACTTATAGAGTAGGTGATGTCTCAACCCAGAATATTCTGGGCGCAATTGATCAGTCAACAACTCAAGGGCAACAAGCACATACGGTAATTACCAGTATACAAGGCCTAGGCATAACAAGCCTTTCAGCCGATTTAAGTGGTAATGCTACTCTAAATCAACCTTCTAATTGGACTAGCCCTAATACAGGCTTGGAAGTTGAAAACATTAATACCATGGGTATCATGTTTAATTATTATTTAAATGATAATATTTCGTTAGAGCTTAAAGCAGGTATACCACCTAAGGTTAAGGCAAAAGGAATTGGTCAGGTATATGCTCCAGTTATTGGTCAGGTTAATTTACCACCCACATCAACAGCACTTATTGGTACAAATACTATTCCCATTTCACAACAACTCTATATAACGGATCTTACCCAGTCCAAATATGCAATCGATACTAGAGTTTGGATGCCCGCAATTGAAGCCCATTATCAGTTTGGTGTAAGCGGTATTAACAAATTCCGTCCATATGTTGGTGTTGGCATACTATATGCCTATTTAGAAAATGTAAAAATCAATTCAGGTATTGAAAATGACCTTATTCTTGCTGGTCATCGGGTGCAGAATATTCTAACCGGTAATGCGGGAGATAGCCTTGCTGGCATAAGTTCAGATGCCAAACCTATTATTAAAGTCAGCACTAGAAATGCTTTTGCGCCAATATTTAGTGTCGGATTTAATTATGACTTTAACTCGAATTGGTTTGCTGTAGCTTCATTATCTTATTCAAAAATGGATATTGACGCGAAAATTGATGTAAATAACCAAAATAACAATCAAAATCTGATTTCAGGAAAAGTTAAAATTGATGTTGATCCATTGATTAGTTACATGGGTATTGGCTATCGCTTTTAAAACAGCACTTATAGGTATTAAAGGAAAACTGTTCAATTATTACCTTTATCGGGTGCATGTAATCTATGAAAGGAAGTGTCAAAAGTAATCATTTTGGAGGTGTGCCATATGGCACTTTTTGTTTTATTTATATAATTTTTCTTAATGATAATATGGAATATTCATATGGATACGCTAATCAGAAATTCTGAAAAAATGTTTAATGATATTTTTTTGCCTGAAGAAACCAAAGAAATTCGGAATGAAGCTCGATATTTTGCAGAGAAGTATATTAAACCAAAAGCACATTTATTAAATAATACTGTAGAAAGTAAATCCAGTTTTCCAAGAGAAGTTTTTGATCTCATGGCCGAGCATGGTTTATACCAAATTCCTTTTGCACAAGATGTAGGTGGGCGTGGTTTAAAATATCCAGCTTTAGCAACGTTAACCGTTATGGAAGAACTTGCTTATTATTCAGCTGGCGCTACTTCTGCTTTATTTGATGGCCAAGCGCTACTGGTTGGCAATACTTTGGATAAAGCAAGTTCATATTTGCGAGAAAAGTATTTAAGTAAATTGGTAAAAGGTACGTTTGTTGGAGCATTCGCAACAAGCGAGCCATTAACAAGTACAGATTTAAGTGTTCGATCTATGCAGAGCTATGCTCAAAAAGTAGAAGGAGGCTGGATTGTTAATGCGCATAAGCGCTGGATTACCAACTCAGTAGTTGCAGAATATATTTTGGTGTTATGCGCTACAGATTACGGTTTGACCATGTTTTTCATTGATATGGACAATAAAAATATTCATGTTGGTGATCCAGATATAAAAATGGGCAATAAGGCACAGCTTACAGCAGACGTACACATCAACGATGTTTTTATTTTAGATAGCTATGTTGTTGGTGAAGTTGGAAAAGGACTCAATGTTGCTTTAGCTGCTTTGACTCTTGGAAGAATGGGTATTGGTGCGATAGGTGTAGGCATGGCTCAATCAGCGCTTGATTATGCTATTCATTACAGCAAAAACAGAAAGGTTTTTGGTCAAGAGTTAGCCCGTTTTCAACATTGGCAATATACTTTTTCTGATCATGCACTCAATATTGAAAATGCCAGAAATTTATATATTAAAGCTGCTTATCGTTATGATATTGAAGGTAACGCAGAAATTGAAGCAGCAATGTCTAAAATTGCAGGCAGTCAATTGGCAGTAGAGGTCTCCCGAGATGCAATTCAAATTTGTGGTGCATATGGCTTTGTCCAACAGCTTAAAGAAACAGGGGAATATTATCCACTGGAATCTATCTATAGAGATGCCAAAATTGGAGAAATCTATGAAGGAGCCAATGAAATTCAACGTTGGGTGATTGCACGAAATCTTTTTGGTAGAGCATTTTCCGGTTAATATTATTGAGTTTTCTCAAATATAGAACCAAGATTTTTGTCAATTTATACATTATTTATCCAACAATTTTAGCATAATAATTTCTTGCATTATTTTAGTGGTCTTCGTGTAAATACACTGTATATCAGCGTTGGATAGATAGACTTTTTAGTAATCGAAAAATAAAAAAGAATTGCTCAAGTAGTTCTTAAAACATTTTCACTTTTGACGACATGTATGATGATTGTATTCATATACGTTCTAAGCTGTTTATAACAGTGTTGAAAATTTAATATAAAAATAAGGATTTAATTATGTACAAATACGTTTTAGTCACAGTAGAAAACGCTATAGCGTATATCAAATTAAATCGGCCCAAAAACGGTAATGCCATCACGCTGAATCTTGCTAAAGAATTATTAAAAGCAGTTATTTATTGTGATCAAAATAAATTCATACGCTGTGTTGTTCTAACGGCAGAAGGTCGCTTTTTTTGCACAGGAGGTGATTTAGATGAATTTCAAGCTGCGGGTGAAAATATCTCAGAATTTTTAAGCGAACTCGCTGGAATTCTTCATCTCGCGATTTCTCGTTTGATTAGAATGAATAAACCACTTCTAGTTGCTGTAAATGGTACTGCTGCTGGCGCGGGTATGAGTTTATCACTCATTGGTGACATCGTTATAGCAAAAGATTCAGCTCAATTTTGTCCAGCATATACAGGTATAGGGCTTAGTCCTGATGCTGGACTCACGTGGTATTTACCCAAAATTGTAGATTTACGACGAGCTCAAGAAATTTTAATGACAAATAAAAAAATGAGTGCAAGTACGGCATTTGAATATGGATTATTAACAATGGTTTCTTCAGATGCAGACTTTGAGCAACGAGTAAAAGAAAATGCAACTTTGTTGGCAAATCAGCCTTTGCCTGCACTCAATAATATTCGCCAATTACTACTTTCTAGCCATCAAAATAGTTTGGAAACTCATTTAGAGCTAGAAGCACGAGCGATTGCAGCAGTTAGTTTCGATGTCACCGTTAAGGAGGGTATTGCTGCATTTTTAGAAAAAAGACCTCCAGATTTTAAAAAAGTTTAAAACGCTACAGATCTCTATATAAATGAATTTAGACCTTAATAGGTAAAGTTGCGATTTTAAGTATTGTCCAAACTTCATGGATGGTCTGACTAGTAACGAGCAATAAATAGTAGAAAAAGTAAATTGCCAATAAAAATCAGATCTACGAATCATATTTTTAAGCAAATGCCACTTAAAAAATTATTCGAGATAAAGCAATAAAGATATCAACCAGCCATATCATAAATATTTACCTTATTATCTCAATATGGAAATAAAATTCCTTTTACTTGCATAAATATGGATTGAAATTCTAATTTATTAGAAAAATAGTGATTTATTTAAAATAAAAATTCTATGCATTTTATCTATCATTGGTTGTAGAAATATTTGTTAGAAATCATGTTGGTGCTGCTATGAATCACTTTTGTACACAAGTCATAAATTTGGGAAGAACCCCTCAGCGTTTTGATGGTTTGGTGAATACACCTGTTTACCGAGGCTCAACCATCGTTGTCGATAGTTTTAAAGAATGGGAAGATCATAAGCAAAATGGCGGTGTTTATAAACATTATGGCCGTTTTGGTGCTGCTACAGCAAAGTCTTTTGAAAGTGCAATTAATGCATTAGAAGGTGGGGCAGGATGCATGGTTTTTCCATCTGGACTATCGGCTTGTACACATGCATTAATGGCATTTGTTGCTGCAGGTGATCATGTTCTGATTGCCGATAATATTTACGGGCCAACACGAAGTTTTGCAGACAGTATGCTGCCTAAACTGGGAATCCAAGTTGAATACTTTAACTCATGTGATTTAGATGAGTTAAAGAACAAAATTAATCAAAAAACCAGTGTGGTCTTTGTAGAGTCACCAGGTTCAATTACTTTTGAAATTAGCGATATTGCTGCAATCTCAGAAATAAGCCATGCTATGAATGCCAAGGTTTTAGTAGATAACTCTTGGGCAACGCCATTGTTTTTTCAACCTTTAAAACATGGTGCAGATGTTTCAATTCAGGCTGTCACAAAATATATTGGTGGGCATTCTGACATTCTCATGGGGACTGCAACAGCAAATGCAGCATCTATAGAGCAATTAAATAAAGTTGTACACTTTTTTGGTGAAACGACTAGTCCAGATGATATTTATCTAGCATCACGTGGATTGCGTAGTTTAGCCGTTCGCTTAAAACAACATGAAGAGAATGGCGTGATACTCGCTCATTATCTAAATGAACATCCAGCAATTGATGTGGTAAACCATCCAGCTTTAGCAATGAATCCATATCACAAACTATGGCAACAGAGCTTCTCTGGTTCTACAGGCTTATTTTCCTTTTACCTCAAACAAAACAATCCGCTCTTTGTTGAGGCTTTCTTTGATTCTTTAAAGCTTTTCCACATCGGCTTGTCATGGGGTGGATTTGAAAGTTTGATTTTGCCAGTTGGAACGCCTTATCGAACTCAAAGTCATTTGCCTAGTCGTGGATATTTGGTGCGTCTACATGCAGGACTTGAACATGTAGATGATTTAAAAGCGGATTTGAATGAGGCTTTGGCTATTGCTCAGCGTGCGATAGCTTAATTCTTGGAGTTTTACATTTTAATTCCCATTGCAATCGTTTTGTTAAAGCTGGATATCTACGGCTTGATTCTATCAACCATTAATTTAAGTGGCTGTTGAAGTCATTTTTTAATTCTTTTGTTGTTGGAATAGCAGGGTATTCAGCATTTAATCTACGCCCATTTCTATTGATATTCTTTTTTCTATTTGGGTTTATTCTTATAAAAACAACCTCATCTGGTTCATTTCTATGATTAATTTCACAAATCATAACTGTGCCAAATTTCTCAATAATTGTATGTTTTGGAAAGGTTCTTTTAACTAATTGCTTTAAATTTTGTTGATTGGATTTTTTACTTTTAACGATAAGAATTCCAAGAGCCACAATGATTAAAACAATAACTAGAATTTTCATTTATTTTCCATGAAAACAGGGTGATTTCTCACCTAAAATATACTCAAATGTTAATCTATATGAATGATTAATCTTATTTTTTAGTATATCTGTTCTATATTTCATTAAATCATTTATTTTACATTTTTTTAAGTTCTGAGCAAAAAATTGCACATTAAAGATATAGATTAAGTAATTTTGAGCAAATATATTCACATTTTTTAAACAACCAAACTCATGGGGCTAAAACAACCATTAATAAATAAAAGTGTGCGTGCCTAAATAAATTACAGAGATGCCTCCACTCTCGTTTTGACTACATAGAAGCTGAATTGAAAAGATGGGAACTTTTATGAACATAAAAAATCAGCCAAAAGACCATGAGCAAGTTCTTATTTATACACACAAGACAAAGTCAGCCCTAGTTTTATCAAAAGAAGATATAGATGAAAACAATAGGGCTATATCACTGAATATAAATACCTTTAAAAGAGGATTGAGGGACGTAAATAATTTAAAAATGATTGAAAAAATTACGGACGCCACCAATAGTTTTCGACATTTGGCTCGTTTAAGCTCAATACTTCACCCATTTGAGGCGTACTAATCGCTAAGTCGTTTTGATGAGCCAAAGCCACAATCCGTTCAAATGGGTCATCCCAAGCATGAAGGGCCAAGTCAAAAGTCCCATTATGGACAGGTAACAAATGACGTCCTTTTAAATCGATATGCGCTTGTAAAGTTTGCTCAGGTTGCATGTGAACATCTGGCCATTCTGGATCATACGCCCCAGTTTCTAGCATGGTAAGATCGAAAGGACCATAACGATGTCCAATCTCTTTAAACCCATCGAAATAACCAGTATCGCCACTAAAAAACACCCGTAGATCATTATCAATAATCACCCACGATGCCCAAAGCGTTGCGTTGCTATCACCCATACCACGGCCTGAAAAATGATGGGCAGGGGTAGCAATCAGCTCAAGACCATCCACATGGGTTGTTTCCCACCAGTCAAGTTGCTGAATCTTTTCTGCTGGCACGCCCCATTTAATCAGTGTGTCACCAACACCAAGTGGTGTTAAGAAGTGTTCAACTTTGTCTTTGAGTTGGATTACTGCATGGTAGTCAAGATGGTCATAGTGGTTATGCGACAAAATCACGCCTTTAATGGGCGGTAAGTCCGCAATGCTAATCGGTGGTTGGTGAAAACGCTTTGGGCCAATCCATTGAAAAGGCGAGGCACGCTCAGAAAAAACAGGATCGGTTAACCAAAATTCATTACGTAATTTTAATAAAATGGTCGAATGCCCAAGACGAAATAGAGAACGGTCTGGGGCACTCATGAGCTGTTCTTTTGATAAACTTAACACAGGAATTTCTCGGTTTGGCACCGTATTTTTGGGTTTGTTAAATAGAAATTTCCACATTAAGCCTAGCGTTTTTCCGAAAGAATGTGTGTGCAGATTCGGCCGTGTATTGCTATATTTCCCATTGTACTGCTGTGATGACATGACGGGAGAAGGCAAGTCTGTTGCGTTTGAAATTGTCATTTTATTTTCCTTGAGTGGAACAAGCTATATCTGTAAATAAGAACTTGAGATAAGTGCTTATTTTGATTTATTTAAATGAGTATTTAATCACTCATTAATTAATTTAAAAAATAAGAATGCTGCACATCCTTACTTTAGTCTTTATCTACATTGAAACTGCATGCCAAAACGCTTCAAAACCTGACTTCCGATAAAGATCAGCTTGAGAAGGGTCTTGAGCAATAAAGTTGAGTGTGACTTCGGCAAGTGCACCCAAAATCGAACCGATAAACAAGGGTGGATAATCTCTTAATTTGCCGTCATCAATATGTTCTTGAATAGTCCTAGTAAAATCACAAAAAGTTTGCATACCAATGTGTTTACTCTGCTCTGTAATTTGTTCTGAAGTCGACAACTGTGCCATCACTTTACGTTTGAGTGGGGCATCTAAACTCCAGTCCAAATAGCTTTGCCAGATATAAAACATTTGGCTTTGTAGGTCTGAGTTGTTCGGATAATTCAGCATTATGACCTGACGCAGTTCGGCCTTTAGCGAAAGGTATAATTGGTTAAGTAATTCCTCTTTATTACTGAAATAAGTAAATAAAGTACCTTCTGCTACACCAGCGACTTTGGCTATTTTTGAAGTAGATGCACGCTCTCCAAGTTCTGCCAATGTTTCAATAGCAGCATTTAAAATTGCATTACGTTTATCTTCACTACGAGGACGGGCCATAGATAAATAGATTAATTGAGTGATTACTCAATCATAAATTGAAATAAATAAAGCGCAAGATATATTTTAAAAGGGATGGGCTTTTCAAGATCACAAGCTATAGATGCATCACATAGACAGGCCCACACAGCAAAGTTAGCGCTTTAATTAATAGTCATAATTATAATTTCCGCAACCGATAAGATGCGAGAAACTATTGATCAGTGTATGAAATCACGTGAGTCAGGTAATGCTTCTATAGAATAGAACTATTTTTAAGTCTTTGATCTATATTTTAAAATTTAAATCACGGACAACTTTTCAGAGATATGTGTAATCCTGAATATCTGCTGTTACAGCATGTGTAAATTGCTAGATTATCTCATCAGATTGTTTCAGTATAGATCCAGACACTCAAATTTACAGGACAATCATCATGATATTGAGATATCGTATATTTTTAAAATATCTTTCTATTTTAGGTTTTGTGGCAAGTTCTGCTGTGACTAGCGTAGCTTTCGGAAGTTCCGAGCAGGCATGGAACAAGCATGATCAGGAAATAAAAGCGGCTTGTATAAAAGCAAGTCAACTTAAAAATGCCAAGACAGTAAGCAATGTCATGCTGTTTGATGATCGTGTTGGATATTCGGCACTCTTGATTCAAGGAAAATATCCGCAAGCACACATGAAAAACAAAACAGGGCAAGAACTGTGTTTATGGAATAAGACATCGAAGAAAGCTTATTTAACTGAAGCAAATACGAAAGTACATTGAAGTCATAACCATACAAAATCGAGTAGCGATCTGATTTCAGCATAACTTATATTATGTTACTTGGGATACTCAGCAACTTGAATATAATTTTACTGATTCAAGTTGCTGAGCTGTAGCAACAACAGCATTGTGTAGCCACAGTCTCTGATATTCTATTTAACTTATGTTCACCTAGAATTTATTTCACAATTAAATTTAATTACTTAGAACACTAAAATAACAATTTATAAAATATTTGGTTTACGATTTCTGTTTGGCTTTTTGGCGTAAGACATACAAATATAAGCTTTCTACTTTTTCACGTGCCCATGGGTTAGTACGTAAGAATCGCAATGATGACTTAACACTTGGATCTATGCAAAAACATCTAATTTCAATTTTACGACTTAAGCCTTCAAAGCCATCGAAGTAATCTAATAATTCATCCAAAATGTCAGCAAGTTTTTTGCCGTGTAGAGGGTCATTGGAGGCGTTCATAATAGATCAACCATATTTTGGGAGGCCATCATTATAACCTGAGTTAGTTGAAAAATGAGAGGGTTGGAATTTAAGCGTAATTAACATAGAAAATTACAGCTTATTTTCTAGTTAACTTTTTCTAAATATAAATTAGTCAAATTCTAATAACTAGGTAGCCATTGCAAACAACATGTGAGTAGACAACTTACATAATATTCTATTTAACATAATATACATTATGCGAAATTAGTATAATTAAATATTTGATATACATAGTTTTAATATTTATGAAATTCACACCTGAGTCAGGCTAATCTTAATTTATTAAGACTTAAAAGCTATCAATCCATCTAGAAATGAATTTTATCTCGATGCATCTCTACAATCGTTAACCAAGCTTTGGTTGCTGGACTCATTGCTACAGTCGTATTCCAAGCCATACTCAATGTCCAATGTAATTTAGGCTCATTAAGGATTGCTGAGCAAAACTTCCCTTGATCTAACTGATCACAATAAATTTTGGGCAATATGGCGATCCCCATATTAAACTCCACCATTTTGGTGATAAAGTCCCACTGGCTACTTTTACACACCACTTTTGGTTCAAAACCTACAGAATTTGCAGCCTGTATAATCATCTTATTTAATGTAAAAGAATCAGCGTAAAGTAAAAAAGTTTCTTCTCTAAGCTCATGCAAATTCACTGAATCTCGTTGATTCCAATGTGAATTTTTCTTAGCCAATAAACACATTGGTGAGTCTATCACAGGAATTGCCGCAAAACTTGGTCTTAAATTACCGAGTAAAATCCCAACATCAATACTTTTATCAGCAATTGCTTCCTCAATACCATTGGCACCAACTTCTAAGAATTTCAATTGAATATTAGGATGATTCTGGTGAAATAAAGCAATTAAAGGGCTAAGTAATACCGAGCCTAATGGTGGTAAGCCTATGGTTAATTTACCTTTTTTTAACTGCTGTACTTGATCAATATTTTCAAATATTTGCTTTTGTTCATTTAAGATATTTAAAGCATGTTGATAAATTAATTCACCAATATAGGTAAGTACAACTTCCCTTTTTCTTCCAGCTTCACCTTTTTTAAACAAAGCTGTGCCAAGTTCTTCTTCTAAATGTTTAATTGATTTACTGAGTGTAGGCTGTGTCATAAACAAACGATCCGCAGCCAAAGTAAAACTTTCGCAATTAACGATTTCTACAAAAATTTTAAGATTTTTAATGTCCATCAATTATTCCAAAAACGCATAATTATGGTTTAATTATTCATAATATGCTGTGATGTTTGCAACTAAAATAACGTATCTTTTTAAAATATCTGCAATAAAATGTCTACGCGCACTCAAAGCCATCAAATTTCATCAATCTATAAAGTCACATTGCAAATTGGGCTTTTAATTTTGATTTGGTGGATTGGTTCAATCATTCAAAAGCAATTTAATTTACCTATTTCGGCAGCTGTGATTGGCTTATTTATGGTTTTGATTGGGCTCATGACAGGTATTTTTAAGTTAAATTGGATTAAATCAGGCTCAGATTTCATTCTAGGTGAATTGGTACTATTTTTTATTCCTTGTTTTATCGGGTTAATGAAATATAAAAACCTATTTATCACTGAGGGTTGGCAACTGATTGTTGTGGTTGTACTGGGCACAATTTGTGTGATGGTATTTACTGCTTATAGTGTGCATATAGGTTTTAAACTAGAGCGGAAATTGAAACAACGTCATGTTCATAAAACCGTACATGTATTACAGGGAGATAAATAATGTCTGTCATTTCAATATTTTGCCTAGTGATCACATTAGTCGCTTATGTGTTGGTCAAAAAGCTTTATCGTAAATTTCCATACTTAATTTTATCTCCAGCAATTTTGGTTCCGATTGTTTTAATCACCATTTTACTGTCAGCACATGTTTCTTATGATGCTTATATGCTTGATAGTCAGTGGATTATATGGATGTTAGGGCCTGCAACTGTTGCCTTTGCAATCCCAATTTTTGAATATCGCCAAATCATTAAAGAACATCTCATTTCAATTTCTATGGGTGTGGTCATTGGTATGCTTGCTGGAATGATCAGTGCATTCTACCTTGCCAAGTTATTTCATTTTGACCAAACAACAACCTATAGTCTAATGGCACGTTCAATCTCCACACCATTTGCAATGGAGTTAACAACCCATATCGGCGGTTCAGTTGAACTGGTGATTTTATTCACCATGATTACTGGGGTGACTGGTATGTTAATTGGTGATTTGGTATTAGGCGGTTTAAGACTGAAATCAAGCTTTGCACAAGGTGCGTCTTTGGGTAATGCGGCACATGGTTTTGGTACAAGTAAAGCTTATATGCGTGATAAAGATGAAGGTGTTATTGCCAGTTTAACCATGGTTTTAGCTGGTATTTTTATGGTATTGGTTGGACCTTTTATTGTACACCTTATTGTTTATTTACTAAATTAACCCGTACAGAATTGATTTGAACGTTCTGAATCTCTTTTCTGCAAAGAGATTCATTTATCTTTGAATCGTTTGTAATGTTTTAGGTAAAAAATTAATCAATAGCAAACCAAGCAATGCTGAAAATCCAGCAATGATAAAAATATATTCTCCTGATAATTTTTCCCAATATTGCCCAGCTAAGATGCTGCCAGATGCAACGCCAAGTCCCCACATGGTACTATATAGCGCTTGCCCTCTGCCCTGTTGTTTGGCTGCAAAGTTCTGCAAAATGACCCGCATTGCAATAATATGAAATAAACCAAAACTAAATGCATGAAAAGTTTGAGAAATAAATTGAATAATGAAACTTTCTGAAAATAAACCTGCCAAAATAAATCGAATACTGGTCATGATTAAACAAAGTGCGACTAAGCTTCGCCATGAAAAACGATTTAGGAAGAAATTTGCATAGTTAAACATGATAATTTCAGCAATCACCCCAACTGACCATAAAAAGCCAATCTGAGTTGTACTGTAACCAGCAAGCTTTAAATAATTACTATAAAAACTATAAAATGGTGCTTGTGCAAAAAGCATAATAAATTCAATGATAAAAAATGAAAAAACCACTGGTCTTTTTAGAATGGGAAGCAATGGGTCTAATATTTTTTGTGCACTCGGTGCAGTGCTGGGTTCCTTAATCGAAAAGGACCAAATAAAAGCTGTAAATGCAATACATAACAACATCATTGGTAAATATTGAATTGCAATAACTTCTAAAATCGCACCGATACTAAATACGCCAATAATAAATCCAATAGAGCCCCATTTTCTAATTTTTCCATACAATGCTGTATGTTGATTACCTAGCCAAAACAGCGTTACACCTTCAAATTGCGCAAGTATGGCATTTTGAAAGAAGCTAAAAATCAGCATCAGAAATGCAATTGATTGCATATTGTTGGGAATGATAAAAATTAAAAACCAGATCGTAGCTTCCATCCAGGTTGCCACACGAACCCACAACATTCGTTTTCCTGTTTTATCTGCGATAAATCCCCAAATAAAAGGTGCAAATATACGGGTTAAAATGGCTATAGACGACAGTAATCCGATTTCTTGATAATTAAATCCTTGATCTTGAAGATATAAGCTCCAATACGGTAAAAAAGTTCCAACTATTGAATAATACCAAAAATAGAATCCACTCAGTCTGTATTGGATTGGCATAGCTTGCATGTCGTTGCATTCACTTGGATTTTCAATATGTTACCACAATTAATGGTTGTAGTGGATTGCTGCCATTTGTTTACTAGTGACAAAAAAATAGCCCTTACATTGAAGGGCTATTTTTTTGAGTATCTGTTAACGAGTTACTCGATCCCAAGCATCTTTTACTGCATGCTTTGCTTCTTCCCATTTTAAACGAGACTCTCTTTTGGTTTTTTCCCATTGAAGCTTAAGATCTGCTTCAACTTCTTCAAACTTTGTTTCATAAGGGTAATTGCTTCTAGAAGTGTACCCTAGCTGATATGCATCACGATAATCACGATCGTAATCTACATTATCATATAAGTTAATCGTGTCTTTATAATAAGGGCGAGTGTTGTAAGTTTCACGCCAATAAACATCTTCATCAGTTGGATTTACAGCTTCAGAAATGCTTTTTCCAGCTAATCCTCCAACAACTGCACCTACTACCCCACCGACTGCAGCACCTACAGGTCCGCCAACAGCTCCAATAGCTGCACCACTTACTGCACCGCCTGCGGCTCCAACACCTGTCCCGATTGGGTGTGCGCCTGGCTCACCGGAAATTGGATCGGCATTCAATTGGTCACGTTGTTCTTTACTGAGATCCTTAACTACTTCGTTATCTATATTAGAATTTGACATATTTAATCCTCTATTTTGATAAAAGTTATTAATTCAATTAATCAATCAACGATAATCATCCTAGATTAAATATTTTTATTTAATATTACTATTTGTTATAGTTTCAAGAAAGGTTTGTACAAAATTAAATTAACCAAATTAAAATAAAATTAGCTCAAAACACCAGCCATATTGAGTATTATCGTTTTAGAAATTTTTAAATAAATAACATCAAATTACAATACAACATATTAAAACCTCACCGTTAATTATTTAAAAATAAAACATTACAAAACACCAACTTACAGCAATAATTTCAAACATCTCATTAAGATCAAAAAAAATAAAATAATCAAAAAAACCTCAATAAAGCTTATAAATTATAATTACATCACAAAAAAAAATGAATAAAGCATAACAAAATTAATTAATTGAGAACAGAATCACATTATTTTTAATTTTATATATTTATTCAAAAATGACATTTATAAATTAAATAAATCTATAAACCTTACATTATTAACTCAACAAAACTTAAAACTTTAAAATACTTACATCACTAATTTTTAAATGTCTTAGACTGATATTTCAACTTGAACAATAGATGAGCAAACATTATGAGTAACGTTAATGCAAACGATATTAAAGAACATGCTTCAGTAATTGCTTCATGTGGTACACAGATCGGTAAGGTTGATCATCTTGAGGGACAAGATTCAATTAAATTGACTCGAAGTGATGATGAACATAATGAACATCATCTGATTCCATTAAGTTGGGTGAGTGAAATTAAAGATGGAAACGTAATTTTGAATAAAAATTCAGAAGAAGCAAGAAATGCGTGGCAAACATTATAGCTTTTACCTAAAGTAATTTGCTATTTCAAGAATGCCAATCAATTTGATTGGCATTTTATCTTCAGTGTTTAGCAGATTTTAAAAGTACAAAATTATCAAATTTAATATAATGGGTCCTAGATGAATTAGCCCTCACTCAGATGACTATACTTTACTCAATCTTTCTACATCAATTACATATTCATCAGTTGCTTTCACATTCCTGTAAATTATGAGATATTATTAAAGTAATTCAAGAATTTCGTGAAATTTGTATTAAATTAATTTTAGATAGTGTTTAAAGAACATAAATTATGAATGCAAAAAAAATTATACAGCGCAATTTTCCTCACAATGACTTATATGAAAACTTATCATTTATAGGAAAGTTGCACGAAGAAAAAATATGGGATATGGAGGAATATTGGCTTTTAGAATGGGGAATTTATAATGTTGAAAGAAATTCATCTGCTATATTAGATTGGGAGCTATTTAGGATTTTTAGCATAATTATGCTTTCTATAAGCTCTCATTTAGATATGAATGACTCCTTTAAAATAGGGAATTTGGAACTACCATTGATATATGAATTTAGGGAACGAACTCAACTAGTATTTGAGGGTTATTTCTCCGAATTAATGCCTAAACAAATTTTTTTTGAAAAAAAGAATCCTTTACTATCTTCTTAGTTCATCATAATTAGAGTTATATGAAACTGCCCTCAGAGTGAGCGCCATGCTTCACTCAATCTTTAAAGATCAGCTTCCTATAAAGATTGAGTGAACCGAAACAGCTAAGAAAAGAGACAAAACAATTAAAATGATTTGATCATTTTCAAATCTGGCTTATCTATCTAAATTTCAAAAGTATAAATCATTAATTAACTAAACTCGTTTTGTTTTTATCAATATATTTATCATATTCATGTTGATACTTTTTAGCTAAGCTTAGTTTTTCATCATCTTTTAAAATTTTGCCAGATTGTTGGAAAAATTTATGCTCTTCTTCATCTAAATGATGATGTACAAGCTTACGTAGCTGATTTGCTATACGTAACCAACTCGGATTATTGAGTTCTTTTTCAGTAAGTTGCTCAAGTAGCTCATCTATTTCGTGATGCTCAGACAGAGCATGCCTTGTAATATTCAAACCTGCATCTGTCATCATAAGAGGTATATAAAAATACCTGTCTTCAGCTACAGCATGTGCAAATAATTCATTTTTCAACAATGAGAAATAATGCTTTCTTTCTTCTGAATTGCCAGTAGTTTCAATTAACTTATCAGATAATTCTCTTTGCTTTTCATGACTAAATTTTAAGACATCAAATATGGTGAGTTGCTTACTATGGCTCATACTTTTATCCTATCGAAAAATTTATTTAATATTCAATCTTAGAGGATAAACTCATATTTATTATTGAACTCTTGTTTCAATAGTTTTTTAATTGTAATAACTGTTTATATTGTAAGATCTATGAAATTCAAAAAATCATTAAGAAACCTAAATTGAGGGTACTTTTCTTCGCTGCATTCAAAGCACTACTCTCATTGTATTTAGCAATATAAAAACCATTCTTAACTCCTTCACCTTTACTAGAGTTAAGTAGAAAGGCAGAAAGTAAATTCATATTAGCAAACTGGTACCTTAAAAAATATTAAAAGCGTATCTTATGGCAATACCACAATTAAAAATACACTCTACTACTTCTTTTTTAAATCTTAGGGGTAGAGTTTATGTCTTTTCAACATCATTCTAATGATTTTCTTCCCCCCATTATGGCAGGTTTAATTTCGGTCATCGTCAATTATGGTGGTACCTTTATTTTAATCTTCCAAGCTGCGCAGATGGCTGGTCTTAGCCCTGAACTCACTGCCTCATGGGTGTGGTCTATTTCTATTGGGGTTGGTATCACAGGAATATTATTAAGTTGGTATACCCGCGAACCCATTATCACTGCATGGTCTACGCCTGCCGCTGCATTTTTGATTACTACGCTTGTAACTGTGCCATATTCCGAAGCAATTGGCGCATATTTACTTTCTGCACTGGCATTTGTGATCTTGGGAATTACGGGCTATTTTGAAAAATTGATTGGTCTAATTCCAACGGGTATTGCCTCTGGTCTCTTGGCAGGTATTTTATTGCAATTTGGGATTGCAGCCTTTACCAATATGACAATTGATCCTTTTTTGGCGATTTCATTATTTTTTATTTACCTGATCACCAAGCGTTTTTCTGCAAGATTTGCCATTATTAGTGTCTTGATTTTTGGCTTTATTTTCTTACTTTTACAATCACGGATTGATTTCTCTGGATTTGAACTAAAATTAGCCTCGCCTATTTTTACCACACCAACTTTTTCTATAAACTCGATACTGAGTGTTGCCTTACCTTTATTTTTAATTACCCTAACAGGACAATATATGCCAGGTTTACTGGTTCTTAAAAATGATGGTTTTTTACACCAATGCTAAACCGATTCTTATCGTGACAGGCTTAGGCTCGTTCCTCATGGCTCCGTTTGGTTCACATGCATTTAATCTTGCTGCGATCACTGCTGCAATTTGCACTGGAAAGGAATCCCACGAAGATCCTTCAAAACGCTGGATTTCAGGGATTGCCGCAGGTGTGTTTTATATTCTTGTTGGAATTTTTGGTGTAACGTTAGCAGCTGTCTTTGCAGCGTTTCCAGTCGCTTTTATAAGCACTCTAGCAGGACTTGCATTATTAGGTACAATTGCTGGAAGTCTTGCAAATGCGATGAGTGATATTGATTGCCGAGAAGCCTCACTCATTACCTTTCTCGCAACGACGGCCAATATCAGTTTATTTGGTGTTGGGGGTGCATTTTGGGGTTTGGTTTTAGGTCTAATTTCATATCTTGTACTCAATGGAAAATTCAAAACCAAGACACTTTCTTGACCCTACCGGACTAAAGAACTGGTAGTATTTACAAAATAATCATTTATAAACAGCATATTACCTTTAAATATGCTGTTTTAATTTATTCAGAGTCTAAAACCTCATTCTATAAATCCAGAGATCATTTGATTGACTACAGCCGGTTTTTCAGCATGTAACCAATGCCCGACTTGTTCAATGACTTTAACTTGACTATGACTAAACTGGGTTTCGATTGCAGAAAAATGTTCAGCTTTTGAGATATAAGGTGAGTTTCCACCTTTAATAAACAATGCTGGAATAGGATTCACCTGCTGATTTTCCCAACTTAAAATATCAGCATAATGATTAAATAAAGCTTGGACATTAAACAGCCATTTTCCCTTACTGAATGATTTTAATAAAAATTGAATCACCATTTCTTCTTTTAAATACTGACGCATAATCTCTGTTGCTTCTTTACGAGATTCAATTTGTGCATTTTCAACCGCAAATAAGGCTTTAAAAATTTGATCATGGTGATTTTCTTGATATGCAAAAGGTGTCATGTCCAAAACAATCATTTTTTGCATACGATCTTGCGCTAAATCTGCAAGTTTCATTGCAATTTTTCCACCCATAGAATGTCCAATCGCAATAAACTTTTCAATATTTAAATGATCAAGTGTTTGCAAAACATCCTGAGCCATCAATTGATAATTCATTTCATCTGAATGTGCAGAATGGCCATGATTTCGAACATCAATTTGTAATAAGTTGAATTTGCCTTGAAATTCACGTGCATTAATGCCCAAATTACTTAAACTTCCAAATAACCCGTGAATCAATACCAGTGTGGCTTTTTGAGTTTCATGGCTATCTTGAGCTTGATCGTATTGATAATTCAGTAACATTAAAAACCATCCAGAATTTAAATATTGCGCTTGCACTATGATGACAAGAAGAGAAATGCAGAACAATAGTTTTATCATTCATTAACAATACTGCGACCTAAAAATAATCAATATCTTAGCTATCTCTCTTCCAATACCGCACTTGATACACTGTTTAAGTTTTATCTTATTTATCCTCTATTTTGTAGAGAATACACATTTGGCTATAAATATAGACAAATGAGCGATGAGCTTAGGGTCTGTTGACATTTCATAAATGGCTTGCGTTGTAGACTAAAATTGAGCAGGCAAGGCAGGAAACGAAGAGAATAGCGAGACTATTTTCGAGTTTCATAACGTAGGCTGAGATAATTTTAGCCACAACCCTTCGGGACTTGTGTGTTTTTTGCCGTTACGTCGTTACGAACTACTCATTTAGAATGACTAAATTTCATATTTCGCGCCTAGTATCGCCTAAAAAACACACGTAGTCGCAAACGTAGACGAATTGTCTACAGACCCTAATCTAAAGTTGAATAAATAATAAAAAATAAACCTCAATCTACTGTTGAGTCGGGGTTTGAATTACCTATATTATCAGACTTGATTTTTTCGATTGATTTAGGACTTTAGACCATGTTTCAACATGTAGATCCTTATGCAGGTGATCCAATTCTTTCTCTAATGGAAGCCTTTGGTAAGGATGAACGGACACACAAAGTAAATTTAAGTATTGGTCTTTATTATAATGAGGACACCATTGTTCCTCAGTTAGACGCTGTAAAAGCGGCTTTGAAAAATATTGAACCAAGCAATGACAAGGTAAAGCTTTATTTACCGATGGATGGTTCAAAGTCTTATAACGAAGCAACCCAGAAACTGGTTTTAGGTGCAGATAGCCAAGCACGTAAAGATGGCCGTGCAGTGACCATTCAAACCCTAGGTGGTTCTGGTGCACTTAAAGTAGGCGCAGATTTTCTAAAAAAATACTTCCCTGAATCTGATGTTTGGGTGAGCCAACCGACCTGGGAAAACCATATTGCAATTTTTAATGGTGCAGGAATCAATTCACATTTCTACCGTTATTTTGATGCAGCAACCAATGGTGTCAATATTGAAGGCATGTTAGAGGATTTACAGCAAATCCCTGCAAAAGGCATTGTTCTTCTTCACCCTTGTTGCCATAACCCAACAGGCGCAGATTTAACACCTGCTGAATGGGATCGTGTAATTGAAGTATTGAAAGCACGTGATTTAATTCCATTCCTAGATATTGCTTACCAAGGTTTTGGTCAAGGCTTAGAAGAAGATGCTTATGCAATTCGTGCCTTAGACAAGTCAGGATTGAATTTCATTGTTAGCAATTCATTCTCTAAAATTTTCTCACTATATGGTGAGCGTGTTGGTGGTTTAAGCTTTATTTGTGATGATCAAGCAACTGCACAAAAAGTTTTAGGTCAGCTTAAAGCAACTGTACGCCGGATCTACTCAAGCCCTCCAACGACAGGTGCCTTAGTGGTTGATAATGTATTGAATGATGCAACATTAACTGAAAAATGGCATGCAGAGCTTAAAGAAATGCGTGAGCGTATTATCCAAATGCGCGAACTATTAAAGGCAAAATTAACTGCTGCTTTACCTGGTCGTAATTTTGATTACCTTACAGAACAACAAGGCATGTTTAGCTATACAGGTTTAACGGCTGAACAAGCGGATATATTGAAAGATCAATATGCCATTTATTTGCTACGTAGTGGCCGTATGTGTGCAGCGGGCTTAAATTTAAAAAATATTGATTATGTAGCAACATCTGTTGCAGAAGTCATTAAAGCAACTGCTTAAATAAATTAATAAGCGTTGATTGGTTCAATCAACTGCCACTTAACTCCCTTTTCATAAGGGAGTTAAGTTTTGAGATGATTCTTTTTTAAATGAACATTTTAAAAGCTGAACATTGACATACAGATTTATTTTTATACAATAAGCATTCTTATCCCCTTTCTTAAAAGAGTAACGCCAATGAAGTAAGTCATTTTCTCATCATTATTTATTTAATTTTTGATGTGCAAAATAGATTCTACTCAAGGCTATACTTATCTTTTGGTTCTGATACCGTCTTTACGATAAATTAAATAATCTACTGTTATTTAAAGCTTTTATTACATACTATTTTGTGCATCCTCTATATGAGGATCATTGAATGCAACAAGCATGTATTATTTCAAATTTGAGTTTGGCATTCCCCACTCAAACAATGTTTACGCAACTAAATTTTGTGCTTTTTTCAGGGCAAACTTCTGCTGTGATTGGCCGTAATGGTTTGGGAAAATCATTACTTTTTAAGGTATTACAGCTACAACAGCATTCAGATTTAGCCTATTCAGGGCAAATTGCATGGCATATCCAACATGATTATTTAGCACAATTACAACGATTAAATGCGAAAACCATAGCTGAAGCTTTAGATATTGCTCATCTACACAATGCTTTTGAGCGTATTGAAAACAATAGTGCCAGTTTTGAAGATTATGATTTGGTGGAAAACTGTTGGGATTTACCTCAAAAATGGCAACAAATTTTAAGCAATGCACAACTGCCGCTTGATTTAAATTTTCCCATACAATACCTAAGTGAAGGTCAAAAAACCAAGCTGGCTTTGTGTCGCTTATTTCTAAAACAAGATCATTATCTACTTTTAGATGAGCCAAGTAATCATTTAGATGCCATGGCAAGAAAATGGTTAATTGAATCGATTCAGGCACATAAGGCGGGAGTTTGTATTATTAGTCATGATCTTCAATTGCTGAATCAAATGCAGCATATTTATGCTTTAACCGCGCAAGGTTTGCAGCATGTTTCGGGCAATTATGCTGATTATGTTCAACAGCACCAACAACAAATCCATGCTTTAACTCAGTCTATTCAACAAGAAAAACGTGAATTTAAACAGTTAAAGCAACAACAGCATGATAGTTTAATGAAAGCACAAAAACGTCAACGTAAAGGTGCTCAATTGCGTGACTCGAACTCTCAAGCCAAGATTCTACTGGATTTTAAAAAAGAGCAAGCTGGGCAAAGTTTTGGGAAATTACGTGCACAGCAAATTCGCCAAGCTGATGAAACACAAAGCAGTTTACAGGAGAAACAAACAGCTTTAGAAAAAATTAAACCACAACGATTTGACTTTCAATTTCAATCATCTAAACAAGGTGAAATATTAAGAATTCACGATCTACAATTGCCTTATGCCATCACACAGAACATAAAGTTGTCACTCCAAGCCGGTGAAAAAATCCAGCTTAAAGGTGCAAATGGCGTGGGTAAATCCACCCTATTAAAAATGATTGATCAATCACGACGTACTGAAATTTTCTTTACCGGGCAAAGTTTATATTTGGATCAAAATTTTAGTTTACTCAATGATGATCTTTCTGTGATCGAGAATCTAGCGAAATTTAATTCAGATATACTGGAGGTCGAATGGCGAAATTTATTAGGTCAACTGCGTATCCGCCGCGAAAAAGCACTCTTAAAATTGGGGCAACTCAGTGGTGGCGAAAAACTTAAAGTTGCATTACTTGGAATAAGTCAGCATCATCAAAATATTGATTTATTATTATTGGATGAACCTGAAAATCACTTAGACATCGAGTCACGAGAATTACTTGCGCAAGCCATTGAGCAATTTAAAGGTGCTGTCATTCTGGTCTCTCATGATGATTGTTTTGTTAAGCAATCTGGAATAAATGAAGCATTTTTACTGAGTTAAAAAGTAATACTTCATTCTGATCATTTTGGAAAACTTTCCGCCAATGGTTTATTGCCCATATGGCGGATTTCATTGGTCAAGATGTTAAATTGATGTTGTAAGGCATTTATCCAACTTTTTCAGCAAAGCCAAGAATATAGCCATTCAGATCTTTTAAATAGAATTCTTGCATACCATACCATGTTGTTTTTAGTTCAGTGAGCTGAAGATTTTTATGCTTTAGTGCTAAATAAAATTCATTAATACCCTCTATTTCCATATAAAAAGATACTATTGCTCCAATAGCTAGCCCTTTTGAAAAAACAACATCATTTTTAAAGGTATCAGAACGTTGAAACATAAATTCCACGTTATCCCTCTGCACCAGCGTATAAACATATTCTTTATTTTCAAGAAAAGTTAGATCGATTCCATCTTGTGATTCTGGAACCGCCATGATCAGATTAAAGCCTAGGTTTTCTGTGTAAAAAGCCGTTGTTTTTTTAATATCAGTCACTTCAAAGTTTGGAGAAATTTTGCAAATTTTCATTTTTAATTCATCTTTAAATTAAGTTATAGAATTATTGCCTTTCATCCATTTTTGATAATTGTAAAAATCGGTCGTTTTTGTTTTTACTTAACGCTTTGGGCGTTACCCCAGTATATTTTTTAATTTCTTTGATAAAATGCGCTTGATCAAAATAGTCAGAATTTGGATTTAGATTACCATTTGAAATTTCTTGGTAAGTCGCATTACAACGTACAATACTTAAAAATTCTTTGAATATAATACCGAAATTGGATTGAAAATATCTATTTATTTGCCTGCTACTCCAAAAAATGCTATTGGAAATTTCAGACACCGATGTAGATTTTTGTTGATACACGATTTCAAATAGTTTTAATTTTCTGCGATCAATGGGCTTTAAGAATTTTATTGAAGCGTCTAAATTGTTCGTTATTTCAGAAACAAATTTATCAAACTCGTCTGAATGATACTCGTCGATTCTCCAAAAAGACTCAGGTAAATTTATCGTCATATCTAAAATAGATTTTATCTGTGTTCTAAATATATACTCAAGAGCTAACAGCTTGAATCTGATCGCAAAGAACTTGGTGTTTTTAGAAATTTGTATGTCTTTTGGTCTTGTCCATATTCCAGTCAGTTTTACTTTTGTTAAATTTCCATCTACGAACTCGATAATTAAGTCAAAGTAACCATCTGGCAAAATGATATGCTGAACATCTATTCCCAGAGTTTCGTAATACCAAAAACACTTCACAAAATTACTCAAAAATCCATTTGGTTCAATTTCCCTGTATTTCATTTTAGTATCTCTCTAAAGTGACATATAACGACAAGAATATGAATTTCAATTGAGGGACAAAACTTGTATTTTGCACGTCATTCCAGATGAAAGCAGCGATTAGCTGTAGTTTTTAAGTACATTGTACGAGATAGCCACTTACCTTTGATTGATCGCACCAAAATACATAACAAATTCCACCGCTTCCAAAATAAACTTCACCGTTTTCAATATCTGGTAGATCTGTATCAAGCTGCATCAGAAAATCCATTTTTTCATTACAAATTGGACAAGTTAAAACTTGAGCACTTTGTATCCAAATCGGTTCACCGCCTAATCTAAAAAGATTTTCTCTACCATTTGAACTGCCCCAACTTTGATAAGTCCATCTATTTGGTGTTTCTGCAAAGCAGATTTTAGTGTTTTTAATTGCTAAGTCGGGATAATTTTCTATTATCTGTGTATTGCCAATTTTTGTCGGCTCACCACGATCATTGTGTTGGTAGAATATTTCACTATATTCATTTAATTCTCTAATATGCATTCCCAATGTAAGGTTTTTTAGCTGTTTAATATTTAAGCCATTAGGAATTTTTTCAAAGGTAATGAGGTGAACAAAAGGATTATCTTTATCATTTTGGATAAGTCCACCAAACTCATATTTTTTATCATTTGGAGTCAAGCGCCAAGTAGGATGCTGCTTTTTATTAATATGGATCGGCCGATTATCACAAAAATATTTCTCTGGAAA
The DNA here is from genome assembly GCF_051059255.1 of Acinetobacter sp. CE-15. NCBI lineage: Bacteria > Pseudomonadati > Pseudomonadota > Gammaproteobacteria > Moraxellales > Moraxellaceae > Acinetobacter > Acinetobacter sp. CE-15. Next base: position 2,399,441 of record NZ_CP192737.1, read on the forward strand.
TTTAAAATGATACACTGGATTTGGACAATAACTTTTAATTTTTCCATTTTTGAATGTAAAGCCAACAGATTCTAAATCGTAAGTTAAATAATCCTCTAAATCCTCCCTTTCAAAAATATTATGCTCAAACGCAAATTGATAAGCAAAATTTAGTGTGTCTAAATCTCTTGTTTCGATTAAACAACGATATAGTCTTCGCTTGTCAGAAAGTGAAGTTGTATGACTTTTCATTTTCAATACAAATGGCTTGATTTGCTCTGCTGATAAATTTCGCCAAGGGTATTCAGCATAAAAAGCTGATTCATTCGCCTTTAGCTCAAAAATAAGCGCTAAATATTGATGAAGTAATTCTGGAAATTGCAAGCTTGCATATTCAATCACTGCCTCTGCATTTTCATTCGCTTGATGTTTTAGAATATTAAGCGAATGAACAATAAGCTCAGAAAATTGTGCTTTCTCAATATAGCTCAGTGAGTCATTAAATATTGTTGCCCCTTTTTCAAAATTTGTCAGAAACAATCTGCAAAACGTAAAAGTTGCTTCAGCATTACCGATAAACTCAAAGAGCCTTTCATAAAGATTTGGGGCCTTCCAACCTTGTTGATTAAAATCTTCAATTAAATTTTTAGCTTTTTCTATCATGGATTGTATTCATTTAAAATGATTAAAAATATTAGAGTGTTATGAGGATTATTTTTCTTTGCATATAGCAATCTGTTTCGTATCACGCAAATATACCCAGACAATATCACCAAGATGCTGGACAACTTGTGGATATTTTCCAAATCCACGAGGAAAAGTGATGTCTGAAATTTCCTTTGTAATTAGAGAGAAAATCTTTTGTTTACCTTTCCACTCATCATTTTGGAAAACAGGTGTAAGCATTAAATACTTCTGTGAACTTCCCAATAAACCATTTACACCACGCTTTTTTTGGTCGATTGAATGTAAGTCACCACTGTCTATAAAGGTTTCAACCACTTTTCCATTTAAATTGCTTTTTATAAAAGCATAGTAATCCATCCCCCACTTGTTTACAGATGTTACTTTCCCACCAGAGCTAAAAACATATAACTCGTTATCTTTCAACATAGCGGTATCAACTTTAGGTGGAGAAAGAACATCTTGATGGTGAGAGAATGACTGCTTTTCAAGTGATAACCACCTTACCCAATAAGCTTGTTGAATTAACACATCCAAATGAAGCATGGCAATATATCTTGTATCATCTCCCAAACCATCCTGACTAAAACAGATCGGTAAGACAGAACAATCGCTTATAGGTGTTTTCCAATGTAGATTAAATCTTTGGGGAAGTATTTCAGTATTTTTGATTTTAATCGTCTCGAACATCTGTTTTTCATTTGAATACAACAATAACTCATCTTTGTTTTTAATTATGCCGAATTTTTTATTTATAGAGAATAAAACAGGTGCATTTTCAAGTTGATAGTATTTATCTGTATAGTCTAAATCTATAATGATGTACTCCTCTTTAGACACAAATAAGAGTTGATAATATTGTTCTTCATTATAAGACAAGAAAACTGCCGTATTTTCATCTATACAAATTGCAGAAAGAATCGGGTTTTCAGGTTCAATTTTTTTGATAAGTTCTAATTTCATAGAATCTCCATTTTTTAATATATGCTTTGTTTTTAAATAAAGTCGTGGCCATTAGATATGCTTTTGTATTATAAAGAATATACAAAACAAACTCATATGCTTGTCTTTCTAGTACATAAGCCAGATTAACTATCTGGATTATTTTCTTTTTCATTTATAAGCTGAAAACATAATTTATCAATGTTTTTCGTTTTTGGATGAAAAGCTGAGAGGTTAGATAGCACAATAACAGCAGTCTTATCCTCAACATTTATTGCCATTGAAGATGAATAGCCACCAGTTCCGCCATTGTGCCAAACCAAATCTTTTCCATTTTGTGATTTCAACAAATGCCAAGCTAAACCGATTTTCATATCTTTGTTCATTTCAAAGGTCGGTGTACGCGTTAAAGACAATTCGGTATTTTTAGGATCGAATTGTGCGATTGCAAATTTTGCTAAATCCTCTGTGGTTGATAATAGCCCGCCAGCACCAAACAAAACGTCAAAATCCCAATTTGATACGATTTGTCCATCAGGATTTTGCCCTTTTACTAACTTAGTATCTAGATTTTGCGAGTTTACAAATGAGTTTTTCATTGTGTATTTATCAAAAATTCTCTTTTGTAATAATGTTTGAAAGCTTTTTCCTTGTGATACGCCAAGCGTATAGCCTAATAATCCCGCCCCTAAATTGGAATAAACATATTTTTTTTCAGGCTCATTTTCAATTTTCAAATCATCTTTAAGGTATTGTTCAATCTGACTTTTACCATAATCTTTGTAGGGATTACTTTGATTCGATAAATCTAGATTCTCTGGTAAGCGCGGTAAACCAGAAGTATGATTAGCCAAGTCTTTAAAATTCAGTTGAGTGTTATTTTTAAATTTTAAAGATGGATAAAATGGATTGATTTCATCCGTTAATTTAATTTTTCCTTCATCAACAAGCGAAGCTAAAACGGTCGATGTAAAAACTTTGGTAATAGAACCAATTTCAAAAACCTTATTCTGGTTTTCAATCGGTTTGATCTTGCCATCAATTTTGATAACCCCATAATATTTCACCTTTTGATTCTGAACGACTGCAATAGAAAGTTGCGTATTATTTGGAAAATTTTGGCTATTCGAAAAAATGATGTCTGAGATTTCTTTTGGATAAGCGTTAAGTGCATTCACAGTATTACTACTGTTTATCTCTTTTTGGACTTCATTAGGCTTCATAATAAGTCCCTTGATATGATTTTCTTGATCAAGCGAAATATTGACCGTCAACACCATTTTCTCGAACTTGGTTTTATAACTGACATAACTTCCTTGTTGATCGCTGAGAAATTCTTTGCTTTCAATTTTTCCTGCCTGAGATTTCAATCCTGAGAAAAATTGCTTTGTCTTTTCAAGCGGCAATGTCTTTTTCATTTCAACAGAAAATTCATCATAAATTTTTTCATACTGATCAGCATTATAGTTGTTTATAAAATTGTCCATGGCAATTTTATAGTTTTCATTCTGAGCAAATATTGAGTTTGATATCAAAATCGTAAATAGGATTAAAAATAGTCTTTTCATAAGGTTTTAATAATAGCTAATGAATTGAAGTCTTGTGCTCTAACGCCACACATCCAAAAGTACAGCTTAAAACATAACAAAAAAACTGCATTAAGCAAGTATTATCTGTCATTCAGTAGCAAAACACTGTTGTTTTAGTCTTTTATAATGATTGTTCTGTATCGAATAGATGAAGCAAATTTGTTAAATTAAACTTTAAAATCATGATTGAACAAATCAGTATTTATTCAATCATATAAGACTTAAATTTGTGTCATTAACCACAAGTCGCTTGGGTAATTTTTTTGGTCGCAGGATCTACAGTTACCGTCACACGTTCAATACGATAATCCATAGTTACCCCTTGATTTGGCGCAACTTTACGTACGATTGATGCCTGTGTAAGCTGCTTAATTTTCGCTTCAGACATATCATTTTGTCCAATCAATTGAGTCGCACGTTCAGCAACACATGTGGTTTGAGTGTTTTGTGCTGTTTGATCTTGCTTTGCATTAGTTTGAAGCGAAGAACATGCTGATACAGTTAAAGCCATGATACCAAGACCTAAAATTGCAACATTTTTCATAAGACGACCTATTTTGATTTTTTGCTTTAAAGCCATAACATAACAAAAAAAGATAAGCTTAGAAAATTAATATATAAAACTCATACATTTATCATGCAAATAAGAACCAGTGATACATGATGTATCACTGGTTCTGGGTGGTGCTCAGTATTTATGCTTAAAAGTTAATCACTGTACGGATTGATTTACCTTCATGCATTAAATCAAATGCTTCATTAATTTTATCTAAGCCCATTGTATGGGTAACAAAAGGTGCAAGTTGGATATCACCTTTCATCGCATCTTCAACCATACCTGGCAATTGTGTACGGCCTTTTACCCCACCAAATGCGGTTCCTTTCCATGTACGACCAGTCACAAGCTGGAACGGACGGGTAGAAATTTCTTGACCTGCACCTGCTACACCAATGATGACTGATTGTCCCCACCCACGATGAGCACATTCAAGCGCTGAACGCATTACATTGACATTGCCGATACATTCAAATGAATGGTCTACACCCCAACCTGTCATTTCAACAATCACTTCTTGAACAGGTTTGTCATAGTCTTTTGGATTAACGAAATCAGTCGCACCAAACTCTTCTGCCAACTTAAATTTTTCAGGATTGGTATCAACAACAATGATACGACCTGCTTTCGCTTGGCGCGCACCTTGTACAACAGCCAGACCAATACCACCTAAACCAAATACAGCAACTGAATCGCCTTCTTGTACTTTTGCTGTGTTATGGACTGCACCAATCCCTGTCGTTACGCCACAACCCAGTAAACAGACATGTTCAGGATTTGCTTCTGGGTTAATTTTAGCCAATGATACTTCAGCAACGACAGTATATTCACTAAAAGTTGAACAACCCATATAGTGGTAAATAGGTTCACCATTATAAGAAAAACGTGTCGTTCCATCAGGCATAACCCCTTTACCTTGTGTCGCACGAACGGCAGTACACAGGTTGGTTTTGCCTGATTTACAGAATAAGCATTCGCCACATTCTGCAGTATATAAAGGAATCACATGATCCCCAGGTTTTACTGAAGTTACACCTTCACCAACTTCGACAACAATACCAGCCCCTTCATGGCCTAAAACTGCTGGAAATACGCCTTCTGGATCATCACCTGATAAAGTAAATGCATCTGTATGACAAACCCCTGTATGGGTAATTTTAACAAGGACTTCGCCTTTTTGTGGAGGAGCAACATCAATTTCCACAATTTCTAAAGGTTTTCCTGGACCAAATGCAACAGCAGCACGTGATTTCATAGCTAAATATCCTAATAGGTTTGTGTTTTAACAGTTGGACTACAGTAACCTTTTTCTCTTTACAGATTCAACCATTAACTTGATGATATGATTTAGTAAAATTTAAAGTACTCATTGAAAGAATGAATCATTCAAAGACTTCACTTGCCTTCGTTATTTTGGCTTTTTCAATCACTGGATGCAGTTTACCTATGAATCAACCAGAACAAGAACAACAAGTTAAAGTATATGCAGAGCATTGGATCAATGAGCCTCAAGCAAAACAGATGCTTACTCAAGGTCTCACTGCATATTTAGCCATGAATGATGCTTTCCAAAGTATCGCGTCACGTATCCATCTGATTCGGAAAGCCAAATATACACTTGATTTACAATACTATATTTGGGCAGATGATTTTATTGGCAATTTAATGCTACACGAATTGCTTAAAGCTGCTGACCGCGGTGTAAAAGTACGCTTATTAATCGATGATCAAAATGGAACAAAAATAGATCGACAATTAAGTGCATTGCTAAGACATCCAAACATTTCGATCAAATTATACAATCCTTATAAATTCAGACACTTTCGTGTAATGGATTATATTTTTAGAATGAACAGAATCAACCATCGAATGCACAATAAATTAATTATTGCTGATGGTGCAATTGCTGTGACAGGCGGACGAAATATCAGCAGTGAATATTTTGACGCCAGTGAATCTTTCCAATTTACCGATATGGATATTTTATTTTTTGGTAAAGCGGTCAATCGTGCAAATGAAGTTTTTACCGACTTTTGGAATTTTCAATTAAGCTATCCGATTGATCAATTTATTGATAAAGGTTCTGAACACGATTTATTAACCTTGCGAAAAAGCTTTGAACGACTTGAACAAGCTGAACATACGACAGATGAAAAAGTAAATCTTGAGCAGAAAGAACTCGCCAATGAGCTTAATCAAAATAAAATCAATTGGGCTTATGCCGATTTTCTGGCAGATTCTCCAAAGAAAAGTTTAGGACAAGCACACGGTAATGAATTAATTTCACACCAAATTCACCAACATTTGGGTGATCCCAAACAAGAAATGGATTTGATTGCCGCTTATTTTGTTCCTACAAAAAATGGGACGGATTTCATCAACCAATTCCCTAAACAAAATGTCAAAGTCAGAATTTTAACCAACTCTTTTATGGCAAATGATGTTGCGCTTGTCCATGCGTTTTATCAAAAGTATCGAGTTGACCTGCTTAAAGGAGGCGCAAAACTTTATGAATTTAAACCTTATATAGAACGCAATCGCCGTACTTGGTATGAGGTCCTTACAGGAAATATCATTCCGAAAAAAGGCAAAAATAAATCCAGTTTGCATGCAAAATTTATCAATATTGATGACAAAGTCTTTATTGGTTCATTTAACCTTGATCCAAGATCATTCAATATCAATACCGAAGTTGGACTGGTTGTTCAATCAGATCCTTTACAAGAGCAAATTTCAAATCTATTGGATCAAACCCTATTTAGGGTTGCTTATGAGTTAAAACTTAATCCACAAGGTGAGCTGATCTGGCTAGATCATCGTGCTGATGGCAAAGTGATTGAATATAAAGTTGACCCTGAAACAACACGATTCCAACGATTTGTCATGTATAGCGTCTCATATTTACCACTTGAATGGATGATGTAAGTTTAGTGTAATGACAACGCATATACCAAACGTATTAAATATTTACTGCTATAAATAACACTCAAACAGACAGAGCCCTTTGATCTCTTTAACCAGTTCTATGTCAGTAAAGCCTGCATATTTTAAGCTTTGAAAATGTTCATGTTTCGACATATACAAGTCATTATTGCTCATCGCATCTGATGCAAAAATATGGTCACAGACCAAATACAGAGCATCACGTTTTAATAATGTCTTTACTTGTTGATGAAATTGATTTGCATAGTTTTTATGGCGTAACTCATGTAAAGCTTGATGAATAATGATGGCATCATATTGTCCAAGCTGATCGCGCCAACCCTCATTTTTAAAATCAGCAATCAGATATTGCACTCTGTCCAACTCAGAAGAAAGTAGCTTACTTTTAGAAAGCTCATGCATTGCATTAGAGAAATCTAGCGCTGTATATTCAATATCAGCACACTGGGTAAGTAAATGTTTGGCAAAAAAACCAGGACCTGAACCTATTTCTAAAATATTGAAGTGCGTGTTTTGATCAGTTTGATAGTGTTTCTCTTTGGCTGCTTTTTGAATTAAATTCACATAATAGTCAAAAAACTCATAACGCCAAGGGCGTTTTTCATTGGCTTCATTTGCCCATTGCAAAGCATCTTGCGGATTTTTTAAATCAATTGGACTTGGTACATCCTGAACACTCATTATAATTATTCCACTGAAATCAATATAAATTTGCTTACTATTTACCCATATTTTAAAGCAATAAGGAAAAGGATTTTCGCTAACTTTGTAAGTTATTTATTTTTAACTGCTGAATTGACATTGCTAAGATATCAAAGACCTTTTTATCCACGCATTGTGCAACATTAAAGCGCATGAACTGTCCTGCATTTTCAGCTTGGCTAAAAGAATTACCTGGCGCAAGAATCACGCCCTGTTTAAGACATAACTTTGATAATTCCGCAGCCTGTATACCATCTGGCAATTTGCACCATAAAAAAATCCCTGCTGTTGGCACAATCCACGGCTTTATACCGAGTTGCCCCAACTTTTGCATCATTTCATTGCTGACTTTAAGCAAATGTTTCTTTAACCAATCTAAATGTTTAGGATAACTGCTGTCCATTAAAGCCTGATAAATAATTTCTGCATTTAAATGACTATTGCTAAAGTTGGTTGCAATTCTTAAATCGATCAATTGATCAATCAGTTCTGACTCTGCAATGATATAACCACAACGAATTGCTGCTGAAAGAGTTTTGGTAAAACTGCCAATCTGAATGACATGCTTAAAACCTGCTAATGAAGCATAACGTGGTGCTGGTGTATATTCAAAATCAGCAAAAATTTCATCTTCAATAATCAATAAATCAGTTTTCTCAACCAGCTTGGAAATTTGATAAACCGTTTGTAGCGAAATCGTGGCTCCTGTTGGGTTATGAATCCCTGAATTGGTTAAATAGATTTTTGGCTTTAAATTCAGTGCTTGTTCAAATTTCTCTACATCTGGTCCTGTTTCTGTAAACGGAATTGGAACGGCTTTTAAATGATGTGCCTTAATCAAGGCGCGGAAATTAAAATAGCAAGGATCATCAATCAAGATCACATCACCTGCGCTAAGCAGGTGTCTAAAAATTAAATCAATGGACTGGGTTGCTGAGTCAGTAATAAGTATCTGATTCAATTTAAATTTTAAATCATACAGTTCTTTTTTTCTGGCAATAAATTTACGTAACTCCAAATGTCCATGCGGTGTTGCATAATCAGTAAGCATGATGATTTCAGATTTGGCAGCTTGTTTTAACGCTTTACGGATCGATTGTTCAGGCATCCAAGTAGTGGGTAACCAGCCACAACCCGGTTTTAGCACATCCGTCTTCGCCTCTAATGATTGCCTTGAAATCCATAAGGGATCTATTTCACGTTGATACTGTATTTCAGTATCAATCATTTGTATCGGTTCGGCTTTACCTAACACATAGTAACCAGAACCAAGACGAGATTCTAAAACACCTTCCGCAACTAATCTGGCATAGGCTTCAACGATCGTTGAAACAGAACAGTTTGTTTGTGTAGCAAACTGACGGACTGAAGGTAAGCGTGAACCTGCAATCAAACTTTTATTCAAAATTTGATTTTTAATCATCAGCACTGTTTGTTCAATTTTAGTTTTTGCCATTTAAAACCACATATTTTAAAGATAAGAAATCTGAGAAAACTCGTTAGATTGAGTAAAATTGTACTGGTAATAACAGCATAACAGTTATTTAAAATTGTACTGTAGTGTATATATATATTTCCAGTAAATAGCGCTTAAATCATCATAAATTGACTGAGTAATTGATGATGGATAAAACAAATATTGGCTGGCTAAATGGTTTTATTGGTGTCGCGATTTTTGCTGGCTCTCTGCCCGCAACCCGTATTGCTGTCATGGGGTTTAGTCCAGAATTTTTAACCACAGCTCGGGCAGCCATTGCAGGAAGTATTGCTTTAATCTGCCTGTTTATTTTACAGCAATCAAAGCCTTCTTTTGCCCAATTTAAATCATTGGTTATTGTGGCTTTAGGTGTGGTGATTGGTTTTCCATTATTTACGGCCTTAGCTTTACAAACAGTATCCTCGGCACATGCTATTGTCTTTGTTGGTCTCTTGCCTTTATCGACTGCAATTTTTGCAGTTTTACGCGGGGGTGAAAAACCTGCTACACAATTTTGGTTATTTGCATTAATTGGCAGCGCCATTGTGGTTGGATTTATGTTTTATGAAAACCGTAATTTAAGTTTTAGTGTGGGTAATCTCTATATGCTTGCATCAATTGTTGTCTGTGGACTGGGTTATGCTGAAGGTGGAAAGCTTTCAAGAGAACTGGGTGGATGGCAAGTGATTTGTTGGGCTTTGGTGGTTGCATTACCCTTGATGCTTATCTCAAGTCTATATTACCTACCATCAAGCTTTGCAAATATTCATTGGCCTGAAACAATTGGTTTAATCTATGTATCACTGTTTAGTATGTTGATCGGTTTTATTTTTTGGTACAAAGGCTTAGCGTTGGGCGGAATTGCCAAAGTTGGACAAATTCAATTGGTACAACCGTTTATTGGTTTAATGCTTTCAGCGGTTCTATTGGGTGAGCATGTAAGTTTTGCAATGATTGTTGTTTGTTTTGCAGTTGTGATCTGTGTTGCTCTGGCAAAACGATTTGCATAGAAAATGCAAAAGCTTAAGCATTTATTGACTATATGTGTATATCGATTTAATCAAGTACAATGGGATAAATGCCTAAGCTAGAACAAAAACTGTCAATTACAGATATGGTTTATTTTGCTAATTTTATTCAACATGTTGACGCTTTAAGGAGAAAAAACATGATTGATTCCCAAAATTGGCAACAAATAATAAAAACCATTTCAACTGCTCAACGTGCCTCTATGCATTGTTCGATTGCAACTGTCGATCAATTGGGGCAACCCAATATAACGCCTATAGGAACCGTATTTTTAAAAAATAATCAAACTGGATTTTTCTTTGATACTTATAGTGAATCATTTAAAGAAAACATTCCTAACAATAGCAAAGCATGTTTACAAGCAGTGAATAGCAAACGTTTTTTCTGGTTGAAATCGATGATTCTTGGTAAATTTTCAGATTTTCCTGGTGTTCGTTTAAATATCGAAATTGGTGAACTACGTATCGCCACTGCTGAAGAATTAGCAATGATTGAACAGCGTATCAAACCTCTCTCATGGACTAAAGGGAGCCAATTGATTTGGTCTAGTTTTACCCATGTTCGAGATTTTAATGTGACTGGTTTTAAATGGGTTCAATACCCAACTATGATGCCAAATCATCAGCTTTAAACTTACTTAAAGTAAGCCTATTTCTTTAAATAAGTTCTTATATGCCTCTGCCTTCTTATCCAGTGCTAATGGATACGCTCTTGATGAAGAAGGCATCCGATATAAACATATCTCTCGTTCAGCAAATATAGCTTGTGAGGATTGCCCTATCTGTGGCTTTTCAGTTTCTTCAGGCATAGATAACATCAGGGTATCTGTTGCCTTATCTCCAGTGGTCATGATGCTGTTACATTCAGGAATTTGCGCTAAAAGCTGTGCTAGGTCTGTGGGGGTTTTAATCTGTAGGAATTTATCTGAGGCATTTCCTTTTAAGCGAATAACTTGATACGCCGTATCAAAAATTGCGATACCTTTTTCGATTAAGAACTCACGAATACGTTGTTCCTTAAAATTTTTATTAGGCAAATCTAAAAAGTGATCTTTATTTTCAAAGAAAATAAGCCCAAAAATCCGCCACATATCATTTTGATAATTCGGATAATAAAAATCCATCTTCCATCTGCTTTGAGGCGGTGGAAAGCTACCAAGCATCAATAGCTTGGCATTTGCAGGAAGAAATGGTTTGAGTGGGTGGGTTTCTATTTCGATATCAGTCATTTATTAAAAGAACCAAAGTTTATAATTTAGTGAAAAATTTTAATGATTTTATCTGGATTTTAATTTTTTACCTATGCCTTTTGGTATCTCTAATTTGTACTTTCAAATTTTTACAGAAAATTCGGGATACTCCTTTTAATACAGCACATTCAATTTGTTTATCTGATAAATGCAATTCCATTTTAAAGCTTGCTTCTTATCCGAAATAATCTATTGAAACAGTATGATTTTTGAATTGTTTTAACCCTCTATAAATAGAGGTTTTTCCATAGATTTGGAATAGAAAATTTCAATTCATTTTCTGGGGGCTGAAAATATAAATTTTATTTTGATCCAAAGGTATTAAGCAATAAAACCACCATCGACACTTAATTCAGCACCACTAATATAACTCGCCTGTTCACTCGCTAAAAATAAAACAGAATTCGCAATATCAATGCCCTCGCCATATCGACCTACGGGAATATTAGGCAGTAATAGGCTTGCTATTGGTCCATCTATAGGGTTCATATCAGTATTGGTTGGACCAGGATGAATGGTATTAATTGTAATACCTTTAACGCCAAGCTCCCTGACTAATCCTCGTGAAAATCCTGTGATTGCACCTTTTGTGAGAATATAAATTGATGCTCCACTAAAACCAGAATAATTGACCATCGTACTGCCTATATTTATTATTCTTCCACCTTTCCCCATGTGTTTTAAACTTTCACGAGTGGCCAAAAATACCCCCGTAATATTGACAGCCACCAATCGCTCGAAAGCACTGATTGATACTGACTCTAGACTGCCTAAATGACTTATTCCAGCATTGTTGATTAATATATCGATTTTATGGAATTTTTTAGCGACATCTTCTATCGCTTTGATTAGCATTTCAGGATTTCCTGAATCTGCTTTTATCGCTATGGCTTGCCCACCATGAAACTCGATTTCTTTAATCAATTCTTCAGCTTTGATTTGCGAAGAATGATAAGTAAAAGCAACTATAGCGCCATGGGCGGCTAACGTCTTGACAATTTCAGCACCAATACTTCGCGACCCACCGGTAACTAACGCAACTTTTCCAACCAGCGATAATTTGTTTAACATTTCACATTACTCTTTCATTAAAGTCTCTCGACTATAAAATCAGTACTCATTGTGAAGTAGAGTGCTTTTGCTATAATCTTTTTCAAGTAAAAATTGAAAATAGAATATGGAAACGCTGTCTAATCTCGAATCATTTATAAAAAGTGCAGAATATGGAAGTTTTTCTGCCGCAGCACGACATTTAAGCTTAACACCTGCCGCAGTGTCTCGAAATGTAGCGCAGTTAGAGCAAAATTTAGGTGTTCGGCTTTTTCATCGAAGTACCAGAAATCTTAAATTGACGGAAGATGGTGAACACTTTTTTATCAGTATTCGAGAAAGTTTAAATAGTATTCAGACAACTATTTCAGAATTTAATGTTGATTCGAGCAAGCCAAAAGGCATTTTAAAAGTCAGTCTAAGTGCTGGATTTGGGGTGGAATATATCCTGCCATTGATGCCTGAATTTATCAGCAAATATCCATATATCAAACTTGAGTGGCACTTATCTAATAGACAGGTCAACTTAATAACAGATAATTTTGATGTGGCAATTGGAAGTGGGATTAAATTAGGTCAAGGCATTATTATCAGACCACTATCCCCACTGCACATGATTATTGTTGCCTCACCTGATTATTTAAAACATAAAACACGGCCCAATCATCCAGCGCAAATTTCCGATTGGGATGGGATTGTCATGAAATCTCCTCAAACCGGTAAGTTACATGAATATCAATTTACAGGTCCAAATGAACAAGAGTTTTACCTTAATTTAAATGAAAAACTTATCGCAGATGATCCAAGTGCATTACATCAAGGCGCTGCTTTAGGATTAGGTGTTGCTGCGATATCCACTGCTCATGCAAGAAAATATATAGAAGATGGAACTTTGATTAGAATCCTACCTGACTGGTATGCAGATTTAGGAAATACCAATCTTTATTTTTCTAGCAAAAAACACATGCCAGCAAAAACTAGATGTTTTATTGATTTTATCGCGCTTAAATTTGAACAGCTAAAATTGAACCAACAACTATCCGCTTTGAATATGGGAAAAAACATCACACTTTCAATTAAAAATTAGTTTTATTGGTAGATTTTCAACAAATCGGAATAACTGTTTCAACTGTTCTACAGCTACAAGGAGCGATTCAATACAACAATAATGTATTGATCAGTCGTTAGATACGGCCCCTATCTATAGCAATGTTGGAGATCTATTTATGAATACTACGAATATACAAAATACTGAAAATCGTGAAATAACAGAAACTTTAGCTGTTTTAGAAAGGCATTTAAATGCTTTCCGTTTAGGTGATGTGGACTTAACAGTGCAAGACTATGCATCTGATGCCATCATTATCAATGGAACCGATACGGTAATACGTGGTACTGATCAGATTCGAGAAACATTTATAAGCGTATATCGGGATTTTTTCCCTAAAGGTACACGTGAAATTAACATAGAAGAAAAAACAGTCTATGGTGAAGTCGCCTATATCCGCTGGTCAGCACCCAACGCAAAAATGGCCACAGATACGCTGATTGTGAAAAACAATAAAATCGTGGTGCAAACCTTTGCTTGTCATTTCGGTTAACGAATCTCAGAAATAAATACGTGTCAGCTGAATTTAAATTAGCCAATACATTCTATCTAGACATTCCCAAAATGGATGAAATGCTTCTTATTTTAAGCAATGAGCACAAGGCATAAATCTGAGTGACGCTGTTTTTTCATCCATTCTACGGAAGATCATCATTTAGGTAAGATTATGCCTCGATCACCCCATATACAGAAATCAACTGATAACCCCTCTGAAACAAAACCTTATACTCTGGCATGGATCAGTATTTTAAGCTTTTTAACCTTGCTCGGCCCTATGTCAATAGATATGTATTTACCTGCATTTCCTGAAATTGCAGTAGAGTTTGGTGTGACAACCAGTGTTGTGTCATCATCATTGCCCGCATATTTTTTAGGTTTAGTCATTGGTCAACTTGTTTATGGCCCGATTAGTGATCGATTTGGACGTAAACCACCGCTATATTTTGGATTAACTTTATTTGTGATCGCATCTGTTTTGTGTATTTTTACCACACAAATAGATCAATTGTTAATGACAAGAGTATTGCAAGCTTTAGGTGGTTGCGTTGGGATGGCAATGGTCCGTGCAGCGATTCGTGATCGATTAACACCTAAACAGTCTGCAAGAGCTTTATCCAGCATGATGCTCATGATGGGACTCGCACCAATTCTTGCACCGATATTGGGTGGATGGCTTTTAGTCAATTGGGGATGGCAAAGTATTTTCATTTTCCTTGCCTGTTTCGGTGTCATCAATATTGTTCTTGTGCATTTTTATTTTGAAGAAACACTGAATGACCATAAAAGAAAATCTCTTCATGTTGGCGATATTTTTATCAATTATTTCCATGTTTGTCGGGACAAAAGTTTTTTAACCCCTACACTTATAGGTAGTTTGTCTTATGCAGCATTCTTTTCTTATATTGCCGCTGCACCAGCGATTTTCATTGATCAATTTCAGATAAAACCTGAAAATTTTGGTTATTATTTCAGTATAAATGCCGCTGGCTTGATTATTTTCTCGCAAATCAATCTTCGTCTGATTGGTCGATTTAGCCTTATAAGAATCTTATTACTTGGTATTCTGATTCAAGTGATGAGTGCGATTTGGCTATTTATCTCGCCTCGATATGATTTGGTCAATCTATCCTCAACCATGCTCGGATTGTTTGGTCTTGTCGCAGGTCTTGGATTGGTAAGTGCAAACAGTAATGCATTGGCACTATCTCAACAAGGTCAACGTGCGGGTACTGCAAGTGCACTTCAAGGTGCTATTCAATTCTTAATTTGCTTAATTGTGGTGCCAATCAGTCATAGCTTTAATTTTAATCCACTTATGAATCTATCAATGATTATTATGCTTTGTACAATGCTGGCATTAATCCTCACAATGATATATCAGAAAAAGTTCCATACCATTTAAGACATCGCTACTGATATTGTGTAAATTGGAATAAACAGGAAATACAAACCTCAAACGCTCAAAATCAATACAGAAAATGAGCGTTTGTAACTTTATATTATCTTTTAAAAATAATTACTTGAGCCTGTAAATTACTTTTCTATTTTAGGGAAACTGATAGATCTTTTAAAATGTTCATTATCTGAGTGCAATTGATAAACAAGCCTGCTGTTTAATCCTCTAAATTATCTATGCAGGCCTATAAAATGAATCAATATTATTTATGCTATAAGCTAAAATTATATTAAAGATGTATGTCATCACATTGCTTTAAAAAAATACCAAATTTAAACAATTTAGGATCTTGCTGACTACCAAAAAAGTGAATTACTTTCATTTCTTCTGCCTGTCTAAAAACCCGACTTGAACCAAAATCATCGTTACAAATTTCCCATTTAAGTCTTGATTGGATTTCATCAGTCTGAAAGTCAGGGATATACTTTATTGAAGCATTATCAATTTCATTATAAATAAGCAAATTCCTCCCTTCTATTTGAATCTTCTTTAATTCAACAAATTTATTGATCTTATAAGGTAGACCTTGATTTATTTGTTTTAAAAATACTTTATGCAGATAATCATCAAAAGCCTGATTATCTACAATTTTATAATCTTGGTTAATAATACCCGCATTCAATAATAAAGCTTCAAGGGTTTCTATCGGTTTAAGTTGCATTTTTGAACCATCAACATCAGCAAAAATATTCAGACTTAACAGTAGTGTAAATAGCAGTAATAATAATCTCATATGTATCTATCTTTCTTTAATATAAAACCACCGGCAGGTGGTTTAAATGCGACAAACACAATAAAACTCAGTAGCCATTCTCGTTTAACTTAACTCTCAAAGGTTCTGATTCAGCTTGAACCATTTCTTTTACTTCATCAGTTATTTCAATACCCATTTCTTGTAACATTAAGAACGTAAGTTCTGAAGTGCTCTCTGCAAAATCTTTGTTATCTATTAACATTTTAGGTAATCTTGTGTTTTTAGGAAAATCTGGAAAGAATTCATTAAAATCCTTTTTATTTTCAACGCCTAAATAAATAAATCTTCGCCATTCATTTGTTTGAATGTCGCGTACAAAAATAACGTCCGCCTCAGTCAGCATAGGCTTTTTTAAAAATTCATCTTGTAATCGCATAGGAACAACACAAATTTCACCTACACTGGAGATATAATTTAACTTTGGTTTAAAAAAAGAAGAAGCTATACTTTTATAAGAACCATCTTTAGCTAAATCCTGTATTGTTTTAATGTCTTCTCTATACTCAGCATCACTGATCCAGTCAGCTGAAGAAAAGGTTTGTCCTTGATGCTTGGATTTAAGTTTACGGTCATATTCAATCTGATCATAAAATTTTAGAACATCATCAAGTGAACCATTTTTTAGTATTTCGACTTCCTTGTCAGCTTGCTTATTAAAAATCTCATAGCTTTTTTCACACTGTAAGTTCTCTGCAAAGGAGAAACTTGATGCTAAGGTTGTTAAAGCAATAATGAATATTTTTTTCATGAAATACCCTCTTAATATTTTGAGGATAAGATACTCAGGTTGAGATCAGAAATAAACCTTACAAAAAATTTATTTAACACAACACATTAGCTGATTTTTTCAACTTGACCACTAAGCTATTATTTTTAAATAAATTTTAACAACATTCTGACAAGACTATTTTGCATCAAATCTCTTTATGACGGGTCAACTCTTTATTGCTGCTGTGATTACTGGCTTTAAAAAATTACTAGAAATTTCATATAGAACAAAGCTTTAATCAATATTCTTAGTTCTAATAAAAGTCGTTGCGTCAATTCCACCCATATAAAAAATACAAAACTTGGCGATATGCTGTTTTTAATCGGAAAGTTCAAATAAAATCATTAAACATCTTGAATTCGTAACAATTTCAAGATATGGTAATAAAAATCATTGCATATCTCGGTAATATATTTGATAGTTAAGGTTCTTTAAGATTTATCTAAATATTAACTGACTTTATACAACCTAAAACTTTTTCTTAACATTAAAAATCAATTCGTTATGAACATTAAACTTTTTACTGCATTATTCTTGATCATTGCCCTCTCTGCTTGCAATAAAGAGCCTGAGCAGCATATAACTGCGCAAACAGATCGACCAACCCTCACTGCACAATTTGAACAATCAGATGAAATGATTAGTAAATATCTTGATCAGCTTGATGATCCAAATACAACATTGGATGATAAGACCAGAATCGTATGTCAAGATTATCCTAAAGAATACAAATCGAATTACATGCCAAATTTACTTAAATTAAATCCTGAGAACTATACTAAAGCTAAATTACTTTCAGACTTAGATATTGCTTTAAACTATTACAAAGAAAAAGAAAATATTCAGTGTAAAGATATAAAATAGTGATTTTAGTTAATTAATTTTTTCTAGCGAAATCAATAAAGCAATATTTTATGAATGGCGTTGATACTTTTTTGAATCGTGCTTTTAGGCTTTTATTATAGTCAAAGATAGAGATTTGAACGTTGTATTAGCTAAATTTGCTAAAAATACACTGTGAAATTTGTTTTGCCCAAATTTGATAAATTTCCTGACTCGGATGAAAACCATCACGTGCCATTTGTAAATTTAAAGTTTTAAGATGGGCTAAATCAAAACGAATCAATTGATAATTGATTTTATTTTCGATGAAGTGGGCTAACTTTTGATTCATTGCACTCGAATACTGTCCAAACAGCCATCCCAGTGGATTTGGTAATGCTGGAAACAGATTCATTGGGGGAACACCCGTGACTAAAATCATCTTTGGTAAAAACTTAGCTTCAATTTCTGTATAAAGCCCCTTTTGTTGCTGAATCCATTTTTGTGGTGAAATAAGTTTTGTGACATCGTTTACTCCAACCGATGTAATCACAACATCAAACTGCTGATTGTCTAATTGCTTGGTTCTTTGCAAAATTTCTAAGGTGCTATCTCCTGTTTTCGCTTCTAATTGATAAGTGACTTCAAAATTAGAGGTTAATTCATCGAGTAAACACCCCAATAATGCTTCACGTTGATCTTCAACTCCTACACCTGCTGCAGCAGAGTCACCCAAAATTAAAATAGATAGCGCTTTTCCTTGTCCTATAACACCTTTTCGCAATCCTTGAGGTTCAGGTAATCGAAGTGTATTTTTCTTGACGCGATAACCTTGAAGAATTAACGCTGGAACGAGAGCAATGGTCGAAATTTTTAAAAGCATATTTGAGTACCAATCCAACAAAGCTATCTCAAAATCAGTCAGAGTCAGATATAGTTTGTCTCAATATTAAAATCATAAAGTTCAATGTCGATTTTACTTAATTGTATGGCCAAGTTGCTATTGGACTAAATCAACAAAATTTAAGGCAAAAGCAAATATAAATGTACCAATAAACTCAAAAACTAAAACCGCATACTTCCTGCTTTTGCTCATCAAATAGGCATTATAGGTCCCGATTAAAATAATACCAAGATACATTAACTTTTGAATATCATCGATTTGCATAAGGCATTGTTGAATTTCACAGTGCTTTTCAAAAAAGAAGAGATACAAGATACGCGCAAGAAAAACTAAAAAGCTGGTCAGGAAAAAACCCAATACGATAAACATATTAAAATTCTCATTATTTTTTATCCAGTTAGATTTTAAAGCTTTATCTATGCAATGCAATAAAAAAGACCCTTGCTGGGCCTTTTAAAACAGAATAAAGCTCAACCAAGTTTATTCACAATTTTTAATGGCAATATTTTCATGGCTAGGCCTATCGGTAACCAAGGCCATTGGGGTACATAAGCTTTAACAGGTTGTTTTTCAATTGCTTTAACCAATAAATGAGAACCTGTTTCAACATCGACCTCAAACGGTAGTTTTTTTGCCCCTTCATTAATTTCAGTACGAATATAACCAGGGAAAATCGTAGAAACTTTAATTTTCGTGTCAATTAACTCAGCACGTATCCCTTCCGCTAAAGCAGCTACACCAGCTTTACTTGCCCCATATGCGGTCAAGTGTTTAGGCATACCACGAAGCGCACTCATAGACGAAATCACAACCAGATGACCGAACTTTTGCTCACGGAATATTTCAACAGCAGCTTCACACTGTGCCAATGCAGAAATAAAATTGGTTTCTACAGTTGCACGGTTAATCTCAAATTTACCATTGCCAATTCGACGACCATCACCAACACCTGCATTGACGATAATACGATCGAGCTTACCAAAGTCTTGCTTAAATGCTCGAAAGACTTGAAAAACTTGCTCATAGTTAGTCACATCTAAAGTTTTGGCAATCACTTTGATACCATATTTAGACTCCAACTCTTGTTTTAAGTTTTCTAAACGCTCTAAACGACGCGCACAGACGGCTAAGTTATAACCTTTTTGCGCAAATTCTCGTGCCATTCCTGCACCGATTCCAGAACTTGCGCCTGTGATTAAAATGGTTTTTGCCATGACAAATTCCTTAAACTGTTTTTATATTTCTAAAAGTGCGACTTTAAATCCACGTCAATAGTTGCGGATCTTCAGCCTTAATAAAATGATGTTCATTCAAGCTCAATAATTGCGGTTCATTTCCCACCAGTCGTAATGTGGTTAAACTGGTATTGGCAATTGCCCAATTCAATGCAAAGGTTTTATTGGCGCTTAACTCCAAGAGTTTTCCTGCAACAACTGAAATAACACCGCCAGAAGTAAATACAATTGCATAGCGAGGGTTGGTTTTTACCAGCTCATCACATAAATTCTGTAAGGCCGTTTCTACACGGTTTTTAAAATCTGGCCAAGATTCGTCATACTCATGGTGATATTCACCACCAGTCCAACGGTCAATTGCCCCTTCAAAAATTTTTGCCAAATAGGCACGTGGACTTTTTTCTTTGGCAACATCCTGTTTAAGTAGATGCGGTTGATTAAAACGCGGATCATATTGAGCAAAAACTTGTTGATGGTTAAATTCATTCCAATGATGGTCCGTCACAATTTGAGCATCAGAAAAACTTTCAGCCAAAGCAAAACTTGCTGTTTGCTGATGGCGTAACATTGAACCTGCAACCACATAAGGCTCTTCTTTCAAAATTTTATCGAGATATTGACCCAATAGTTTGGCTTGTAACTCGCCATTGGGTGAAAGTTTGTCATAACTCTCTGCACCAAATGACGCTTGTCCATGACGAACGAGGTAGATTGTGGTCATTTTCCTAAAATTTCCTTAAATTTTTCAAGATATTTCTGTGCAACTTCATTGGCTTCAATTTTTTGTATACCGATGAGCTTTAAGGCACGAATATGTAAGGCATGAATCACAATCCAAAAATCTTTAAAAGCAGGATTATCTGTTTGTTTATGATAGTAACGATAATAAATTTGCTGTGCGATTACAGCTAAACGGAAAATACCAAATACTTCGTAGAATGCCCAATTATCTGGTTTTAATCCGGTTTTTTCTAAATAATATTCAACCACTTCTTTACGGGTAAGCATCCCTTTTAAATGTGTAGGCTGGCGACGGGTTGATTTAAAAATTTGATTGTCTGTATCTTCCACCCAATAGGCCAAAGCAGAACCTAAATCCATGAGAGGATCACCAATGGTTGCCATTTCCCAATCCAATACACCAATCACTTGGGTTGGGTTTTTAGGGTCAAGAATGACATTATCAAAACGCCAATCATTGTGAATCAAACACGTGTTTGAGTCAGCAGGAATATTTTCATTAAGCCATTTACGTACAAATTTAAAACTCGGCACATTGATGGTGTGCGCCTTTTCATAACGTGCATCCCAACCTTCAACCTGACGACGGCAATACCCATCACCTTTTCCAAGTTTTTCTAGTTCGGTGCCTTGATATGGAACTTGATGTAATTCAATCAGCTTGTCTAAGACATTAATACACAATTCATGCACTTGCTGTTGAGTAAAATTCAGTTCAGGGGGCAGTTTGGCACGCGGAATAATACCTTCAATGCGTTTCATCACATAGAAGTCACAACCGATTACAGATTCATCCTGACACAGCGCAACCATTTCAGGAAGAACTGGGTAGTATGGTGCAAGCCATTTTTGTACATGATATTCACGCGCCATATCATGTGCAGATTTCGCCTTTGTCCCTTTGGGTGGACGACGTAAAATTAAATCAGCATTGTCATATTTTAAACGATAGGTCCAGTTTGAAGCTCCGCCAGAATATTGAGTCACTTCTACATTGCCTGAAATTTCAGATCCATTTTCAATGAGCCAATTTCCGACAGCACGAATGTCCAGCTCCTCACCTTCACGTATACTTCCACCAATATCAATGACTGACATATTATTTCCCTGAATCTTATGTTTTAAACCATACATCTATAAAGAATGATACTTTTAACTAAAAACTTCACTTGCTCACTACTTTATATATAACACCTCTAACATAAAGCAGTTATTTTTTATCAGCAAATTGTTATTTTTTACGCGAGCCATAACCTCGTTTTTTTAATTCTAATTTTGCAATCATCCCTTTATGCACTTCATCTGGGCCATCCGCTAAACGTAAACTGCGGGCTTGAGCAAAGAATCCTGTTAAAGGTGTATCTCGTGATACGCCCATGCCACCATGAATTTGAATGGCCATATCAACTACTTTTTCAAGAACTGAAGGTGCAACAACTTTAATGGCTGAAATCTCGGTAAGCGCAGCCATAGTCCCTTGAGTATCCATTTTATATGCCGCATACAGGGTTAACAGTCGTGCTTGATCAATCGCAACACGAGCATCTGCCACACGTTCTAAATTTCCACCTAATTTAAGCACTTCTTTACCAAAAGCAGTTCGACTCATTCCTCGATCAATCATTAATTCTAATGCTTTTTCAGCAGCACCAATGCATCGCATACAATGATGAATACGACCCGGACCTAGACGCCCTTGTGCAATTTCAAACCCTTGTCCAGCACCACCAATAAAATTACTTACAGGTACACGAACTTGATTAAAACTAATTTCGCCGTGTCCATGTGGCGCATCATAATCACCAAACACGGGTAACATACGTTCAATGGTCACACCTTGAGTATCCACAGGCACTAAAACCATGGAATGTTGATGATGACGATCTTTGCTTTCATCAGGTGTATGCGCCATAAAGATAATAATTTTCGCATTTGGATCTCCCAAACCTGAAGACCACCATTTACGACCATTCAATACAATTTCATCACCATCTACCACTGCAGTCGCCTGCATATTAGTTGCGTCCGATGAAGCAACTGCTGGTTCAGTCATACAGAATACTGAACGGATTTTTCCTTCTAATAACGGTTTAAGCCATTGTTGTTTTTGTTGATCTGAACCATAACGCCATAGCACTTCCATATTGCCACTATCTGGAGCATTACAATTAAATACTGTGGGTGCGATTAAACTACGGCCTGACAGTTCTGCAATATGGGCATATTCCTGTACAGATAAACCTGCACCCAATACTGGGTCTGGTAGAAACATGTTCCAAAGTCCAGCAGCTTTTGCTTTATTTTTCAGGACTTCAAGTTGTGCTGGCCATTGCCATTTTGTCCAATCACCGCCTTGATTGAGATGATGGACTTCATTCCAAAAATCAGCTTCTACAGGTTCAATTTCATTTTTAATAAAAGCTTTGGTACGTTCTACAAATTCTTGCGCACGTGCTGAAAGTTCAAACATGCTTATCTTCCTGTAAATATATGGATAAATATTTGAATAGTGACTCTTTACTTTACCTTAGCTGAAAACCTATTATGAACCAAATGATTTAATTCAATACCTCACTATGAATATGCTTCATAATAAAACCAATCTGGATATGTCGATTTTCAATCATATTGATATTAATTTATACCCACTTTTTATCACCATTTATGAGCAAAGAAATATTTCAAAAGCGGCAAAAATTTTATGCATTACTCAGTCTGCTGCGAGTCATGCTTTACAAAGACTTAGGCAGCATTTGCAAGATGATTTATTTGTTCGCGCTGGGAGTAAAATGCTACCTACCCCTTTTGCTGAACAGATTTATCCATCTGTACAAAATGCTTTATTTGCTTTTCAAAATATCTCCAAACAAAAACAACAGTTTGATCCCAGTTCAGTACAAACCTTACGCATTGCAATACATGATGAAATTGAACCGATTATTTTTCCCAAATTGATTCACCATTTCCAAAAATTGAATTTAACCATTCAGTTTCTAAGTACCAAGCTTGACCGCAAGAATGTAATTGCTGATTTAGCTGCTCAACAAGTCGATTTTGTCATTGATCTAGAACAAAATTATGGTGATAAAATTAATTATCAAAATTTGGTTCAAGATCATTTTGTGATTTGTTCTCAGCATACAAATATCACTTCTGAACTGTATTTTGCATCACCTCATATCGGTGTTTCTTCACGCCGTACTGGTTTGCTTTTAGAGGATATATATTTAAATCAAGCGCAATTCCGCCGTCAGATTTTTATGCGTTGTCAGCATTATTCAACTGCTCTGCAAGTTTTAGCACAGTATCCTGATGCGATGTTAACCATTCCAAAGCAGATACTGGCACATTTACAAGTTGATCAAAGTATTAATATTTTTGAGCATCCTATTGATCTACCTGTATTAAATATGGGAATTTATTGGCACGGTGCGCTAAATGAAAATTCTAGGCATATTTATTTAAGAGAAGAAATTTCTAAAATTTTTGCTTAGGCTATTTTATAAACGATTGGATTTAGCATGCGGTTAAGCCGCTTACGCACGATCATCCCAATTTTTAATGATTTTCTTCATTCTAGTTGGTGAAATTAAGCCACTTATCTATTCCATTCGACATTTCATACATTGAACTCAAATTATAAAAATAAGACATAAAATCCATGTTAACCATGATAATATACATTTTATGTCATGTTTTGGATGATGTTGCGATGAGAACTTCGGCGCATAATTTTATGCTTGATGGTGTGGAAGACATGTTGACTCAAATTGGGACGAATATCAAAAAAGCCCGACTTCGACGTAATATGACCATTCATGATTTGGCCAATCGCATTCATGTAGATAACCGAACGATCTCACGTATGGAAAAAGGTGATCCAAGTACCAGCCTAAAAAATGTGATTTCAGTTTTAGTGATTTTTGGCCTTGAACATACCCTAGGCTCACTCGCGAATCCTGAGTTGGATGAAGTTGGCTTAGCACTCGAAAATCGTAATAGTTCAGTACGTGCAAGATTAAAAAAACAGTCTGTGATTAGTGATGATTTCTGATAGGTAAATGAACATGGATGAAGTTAAAGGATGTTATGTTTTCATAGATACAGGCTCCCAGCCAACAATTGCTGCACACTATTCTTATGAAAAGCCGGTTTATCGCTTTCTTTATGGTCAATCATACTTACAACGTGCAGATGCCTTCCCTTTAGATCCACTTAATCTAAGCTTTCAGTCTTATAACAAACCATATGAAACTATTTCTAAAGATGGTTTTGGTGTACTTGCAGATGCAACACCAGACAATTGGGGTAAACGCTTAACCAATGCCTTACACCGTAGAACACCATTAAATCAATTGGAATGGTTACTCGCTTCACAAGGAAATTCAGTCGGCTGTATTGTTGGAAGCTTGTCTAAATCGCATATAAAAAACAATTCAAATATCATTCAATATGAAGAATTAGAAACCTTTATACAAATTACTGAACTCATCGAAAAAAAACGAGATCCGTTTGAGATGAAACTTGAGCAACTCGAATTAAATAAGCTGTTATATAACGGGGCTTCAATGGGCGGAGCCAGACCCAAAACTCTTGTGATGTATAAAAATAAAGAATGGATTGCTAAATTTAATAAAAGTGATGATTTGTTTGATACCTGTAAAGTTGAATATGCTTCGCTGAATATGGCACGAGACATGGGGCTCAATACATGTAATGCTGAACTAACAGAATGTGCCGGTCGCCCTATTCTCTTAGTTGAACGCTTTGATCGAAACTGCCCTGAACGTAAAAAACACTATATAAGTGCCAATAGTTTGCTCAATATTCAGAAAATTCGTATAGGAGATCCTAAAATGTCCTATATGAGTATTGCCAAAGTCTGTAGTCAGATTTGTTTTGATGCTATCAGTAATCAAAAAGAACTCTATAAGCGTATGGTGCTGAATGTCATGATTAGCAATACTGACGATCATTTAAAAAATCATGGTTTTTTGATGTATGACATGAAAAAACAACATTATGCTTTAAGCCCGCTTTTTGATGTTTTACCTCATGGTATGCCAAGCTCATTTCCAAATGAACATGCTCTGGTTTTAGGCAATGATGGACGTTTTGGAAGCTATGACAACCTTATCAGTCGTAGCAATGCCTTTGGACTAAACCTAGATCAAGCCAGAGAATGTATTAAGGATGTCCGTGATGTTCTCGAAAATAGAGAAAAATACCTGTTAGATGCAGGTCTTAAACCCACAGAAATTCGTCAATTAGAACCCTATTTCTATCTAGATATCCTCAAAAACTAAAGTTCAACAATGCCAGCCATTTATACTATGGATAATGAAAACATTGATCATAATGAATCGGTATTTAACCATTCATCTTGGCAAGAAAATGATCTAAACATGACATAAAATCCAGTTTAAATTAGATAAAGTACTTTTTATGTCATTATAAAAGAGAAAATCCAATTGCATTTATTTAATTTTGCTTAGGCTATTTTGTTGTTTTACAATGATCCTTAATCCTACTTTTTTACGATAATAAGCTAAAAAATCAGAAAAAACTCTTGCTGCGGTATACATGATCAAGATCGTAAATCAAAAATAATTGTTGTTATAACATGGGACCGAATACGATCTGTTTTATTCATCTATTTTCCAGGCGTGATGAATACTGTTAAACAATCTTTGATTTAATGCTTGCTGATGTATTTGCCATTGAGCAATTTCAATTTGGGTCGGCTCTTGTTGCCCATCGGATTCACTTAAAAACCTTTTCAATCGACTTTGATAATGAAAAGCTGAGACATCCCCAGTAATATCGGCTCCGATTAGACGCGCTGAACAAGTTTGAATTAGATCCTGCAAATGTTTTTCTAAAAAATGCCCTTGATCCCAATTGGTCATCACCACATCTTTAGACAACACATCCTTATCTATAGATAAATATATGGGTAGATCAATTTTTTGTATTTCATTAAAAAAATCTGACATTAATTGGTCTGGCTCATCATAACCATGCCATGCATGTTGTGCGCCAATCCATTGGGTCCAATTCGCCTTTTGTTGAATACTCCAATAATACAATTTGCCCTTATATAAAGGAGACCAATGGTTTTCCCATGCATGTTTTAAGCTAATATCACTTGAGCTGATGCCGATCACATCGATCCGGGCAACCTGTGGCAATTGACTGGCCCAATACACCCATGAACCGCAGTGTATTCCAAACGGATAACGCATATTGTCAGGGTGATTGTCACAAACAATTAAATGAACAGGTTCATTGTTTGTTATCCGTTTTAAAAGCAGCTGGGTTATATGATGATAATCACCACTTCCCATAAATACACAACCCAATTGATCTGATGGAGGTAATTGCTCGGCTAGATAATCTTCAAGTTGCTGAAATTTTTTCCAATGACATCCAAAACGGATTTGTTCTTGCCAACTGGCAAGATCGATGTTTTGCGCAGCATTCGAAATCTCGACTGAACCATCAAAATTGAGAACGACATGTTGCCTAATGCTATTCATGATTTTGACTCCTGCATACTTTCATGCCAATGTGCATCTGCTTCAAACAAATGGCGTAATCGTCTGAGTACAAATCTTAATATAGGTTGTTTAATCCATACTAAATGCCGTGTAAAAGTAAACTTAGCACCCAACTGAGCCTTTACTTCTGGATCTGTCCAGCCAGCAATATAAAATTTTAAATGATGTTGTTTGGCATAATCCAGATTGATGAACCAACTGATAAAATAAAGATTATATTCAATGGCTAAGGGATAATTTAAACCAATATATTTATCAACAAGATTCCCTTGGTACTCAAAACAAATGTTATATCCCACTAAAATTTGCGCTTTCCAATACAAAAAGACTTTGCCACCATTTTCAGCATCTTGCAAAATTTCATCAAAAAACTCAGCAGTGAGTAAGTCAAAGTGAACCTCACTTTGATTGTAAACATTTAAAAATAACTGATATAACTGCGCTCGAAATGCGTGCTGTGCAAATTGTTGTGCACCTGTATCGAGTATCTCAACCCGTAAATCGTCTAAGCTTTTCAACTTGCGTTTCAAATTTTTACGGCGGCTTTTTGAAAATTTTGCTAAATAATTTTCTCGATTTTCAAAATCAATTGGCACATAAGCCAAAGCTTGCCCTTCTATCGCCAGAAAACCGGCACGCTCTGCAGCTTCAATGAATTGCTGACTATAGAGATTCTCTCGCGCAGTTAATAAGGGCGAATTTATCGGTAAATCTTTAATAATCGTTAAACTTTGCTGGCCTATACGTTGCTTGAGTTGTTGCAGCAAATCACTGACCGGTAAACTACTAATAAGCGGGCTATATTCAGTTACGGTCGTTCCAATAAAACATGTTTTTAAATGCAAAAACCGACCCCAATATGAATAACCTAATGTAGATTCAATGCGTTTTTTTACAGGAAGATCTAAAGTCGTGAGTAGATTAAAATCTGTTGTAAAAAAAGTTAAAAAATCGCTTGAATCATTTACATCAAACATTTTAGGTGGATGCTGAATAAAAGCATCCACCAGTGAATGTGGTTCCAATTGATTGAGATCGGTTTGCATTGTCATAAATTCAACCTACTGAATCACAGCTCTTTTTTAGCACGTAGTAATAACTGCTCTAATAAAACCATTGCTTGATCAATTTCAGCACGTGAGATTTCCAAGTTTGGTGCAAATGTAATCACATTTTTGTAATAGCCGCCCACATCCAAGACTAGACCACATTTTTCACCTTGATACTCCAAAGTACCTGAAAGACCAATATCTACCATTTTGTCCAATAACGCTTTATTTGGAGTAAAGCCATCCACTTGACATATTTCTGCACGTAAAGCTAAGCCTAACCCATCAACATCACCAATTTCAGGATGGCGTTTCTGTAGATCTTTTAAGCCTTCAAGGAAATATGCACCACTTTCCATAATTTGTTTTTCATAATCTTTCTCGGCCAGCATTTTCATGACTTCAAGCCCTACCGCGGTACCCAATGGATTTGATGCAAAAGTCGAGTGCGTTGATCCAACAGGGAAAACTTCAGGATTAATAATTTCTTCTTTTGCCCAAACGCCTGCAAGCGGATTTAAACCATTGGTCAGAGCCTTACCAAATACCAATACATCAGGGGTAATACCGAAATGTTCAAATGACCACAATTTACCAGTACGATAAAAGCCCATTTGGATTTCATCAACAACCAATAAAATCCCATGCTCATCTAAAACTTTTTTTAACTCTGGATAAAAATTCATAGGTGGAATGACATAACCACCTGTTCCTTGAATCGTTTCAATATAGAAAGCGGCAAATTCACTTTCGCGAACTTTAGGATCCCAAACACCATGATATTCATTTTCAAATAAGCGTTTAAACTCAGCCACAAGTTTTACTGCATACTCTTCAGCTGTCATCCCTTTAGGACGTCTAAAAGGATATGGGAAAGGGATAAATTGAGCACGTTCACCAAAATGACCATAACGACGGCGATAGCGATAGCTTGAGGTAATTGAAGAAGCCCCTAAAGTTCGACCATGATAGCCGCCTTCAAAAGCAAACATACGGCTTTTACCATGACAGAAATTTCGCACCAATTTCAATGAATCTTCGATCGCTTGTGATCCACCAACATTATAGTGAATACGTCCCTTTTCGCCGGTCTTTTTCAACATATCTTCGGCAATGACTTTGCTCAATTCAATTTTAGTTGGGTGTAAATATTGGCTGGCAATTTGAGGTAAGGTATGAATTTGATTAATTAATGCTTGGTCTAGGCGTGGGTTTTTATAGCCAAAATTAACTGCTGAATACCACATTTGAAGATCAAGAAATGGTGTGCCTTGGTCATTGTAAACATAGCTACCTCGACAATCTGTAAAAATATTAGGCGGATTGACATAATGCACGGTATCGCCATACGAACAATATTTGGCTTCATCCGCCAAGAGTTGTGCTTCATCTAATGGTTCACGTTTTGTCATGGC
The DNA here is from genome assembly GCF_051059255.1 of Acinetobacter sp. CE-15. Lineage (NCBI taxonomy): Bacteria > Pseudomonadati > Pseudomonadota > Gammaproteobacteria > Moraxellales > Moraxellaceae > Acinetobacter > Acinetobacter sp. CE-15. Next base: position 2,428,955 of record NZ_CP192737.1, read on the forward strand.
CTGACCTTCTGAAAAAAGATGGTTTTCTTTGATATTCATGTTGTTACCTTTTTCGAGCTTTTAATTGATTCAGTTTTGTTTTGAAACAAAATCTGAGTGGAGAAATGAGTTACATTCAAAATTTATATTTGATGCCGATGGATGGATAAATATCTGTACGTCGGTCAATCATTGGACTATTTGTTTGTTCCTTTGAAAGAAAATCGACGTTTAAAGTGCCAAAAGCACTCCAATCTTTTGAAATCTGGTAATCAGCTGCCATCCCTAAAAAAGGATGAAAGCTTGAGCTGGGTTGATAAGAACTGATACCTGTGCGTTGGGCTTCTAATAAACTTAGGCCATAGTAATATTGGTTATATTTAGCATTGTTCCATTGCACGCCGATTTCAGGATAAAAAGACCATTTACCACGACTGATTTCAGCCAGATAAGATACTGTGGCAATCGTGCCCTTACTTCGAGAAAGTACGTCTGTTCCAATCTGGGCCTTAAAACCCCCAAATGGCGTTATTCGCATATAACTACCACCCGCCATGACTGACCATTTACGGCGTTGTAGTCCAGTCAGCTCCCCACTCGGGTCATAACTGCTGCCATCGTATGCAGCATTTAACCGCAGTTCATTGTGATCATCATTTAAAAGATAAACACCGGCTTCATCGCCTTCTAAATAAACGCGACCGTTATCATAGAAAGCTGTAGGTAATAAGCTCTGATAGGTACGTTTTCCTTTATATGGCTGAAAATCGACAGTGTAATTTGCACCAATACTTAAAGCTGCAGGCTGATCATCATTTGCATATACATAGGATGAACTAAGTAGTATTCCGATAATCGGCGCAAGTTTTATGGGTTTTAAATGATTGTTCATATTTCGGTCCATTCAACGCATTTTTATAATGACTTCAAATCTGAAATCAGCATATTTGCGATGTGGGCTAAATATGAATTTGCTTTCTTATGCGAATCTTAAAAAAAAGTAAAATTCCATTAACATTGTTTTGTTTTGTGACCCGGAACTTAATTCAGTCAAAAATATGAATTTTAAATTCCTTTAATTTGAGGTGATAAAAAAATAAGTTATTAATTTTTATTAAATTAAATAATTTTAATAAATTACACTTTTTTACAATACAGCAACGTCATCTTTTTGCCACTAATTTCCCATAAGATTTAATTAAGAATCGAAAATTAATTTATGTGACAAGTTTATTAAAATAACAGTGGTAAAACTTATTATGTTCCTGATAAGCCCGCAACAGAATACGACCTCACAAAACCTTTGGCATATATTATGTGATTTTGATGGGACTATTAGTTTAAATGATACAACTGATCATTTATTGGAAACTTTTGCCCTAGATGGATGGCAAGCCATTGAGCAGCAATGGGAACAAGGATTGATTGGCTCAAAGCAATGTATGCAACAACAAATCGCTTTATTGCATATGAATCAACAAGCGTTTTATCAATGTTTAGATCAAATAGAAATTGATGCTGGTTTTTTAGATCTGGTGCAATTGAGCGCCTTACATAACATACCACTGACCATTGTTAGCGATGGTTTAGATCTGGTGATTCAATATATTTTATCTAAGTATAATCTTGGGCATCTTCCAGTTATCGCGAATCATTTGGTTCAAGTAAATGAATACCAATGGCGATTAGAATTTCCAAATACCAATTTAGCCTGTAAAAGTGCAAGTGGCACCTGTAAATGCAAAATTGCTGAGATGAATCATCAGGCAAATATTATTTTAATTGGCGATGGTCGTTCAGATTTTTGTCTTGCCGAAAGTGCAAATTATGTCTTTGCAAAAAAATCCCTGATTGAACATTGCCGCGAAAAACAAATTTTATATACGCCTTTTAAAAATATTACAGAAATTCATCAACCTTTAGAAAAGTTACTGATGAGTGATTTTGAACTTGATCCAACGATTATGGTGCTTGCATGATTAAAGATAACTCATTCTTCATCAATGGAAGTCGTACTGGTGTACTACTGATCCATGGTTTAACAGGCACACCTAATGAAATGCGTAGTGTGGCAAAACCCTGTCAGCAAATGGGCTATAGTGTCTTAGCCGTACAGCTCGCAGGACATTGCGGAACAATGCAAGACTTGGTCCAAACCAAATGGGAAGATTGGTATACAAGTATTTGCCAAGCTGCTGAAGAATTAAAAAAGCATACTGATGAAATATTTGTCATTGGATTATCTATGGGCTCGTTATTGGCACTTAAATATGCTTCAGAACATCCAGTTTCTGGAGTGATTTGTTATAGCCCAACTTTTAAATTTGATGGTTGGAGTATTCCACGATGGTCAAAAATACTCGCCCCTATCGTTTTACCCATCGTTTCGCATTTAAATATTTTTAAAAATAGTGCCTTTGATGAAACTGAGCCTTACGGCATTAAAAACCAACAATTGCGTATGCGTATTCTAGAAGCCATGAAAAGTGATGATAGTAGTAAAGCTGGATTGCCAGGTAATCCTTGGCATTCACTTTATCAAATGCAACGCTTATCCAAAAATGTTGGTAAAAATTTATATAAAATTACCGCTCCGACGCTTTGTTTACATGCATTTCATGATGATATTGCGGATAAAAAAAATAGTCAGTTGATCTATGACAAAGTATCGGGCCAAAAACAATTAATTTGGCTTTACGAAAGCTACCATATGATCACGATTGATAACGATCGTAAACAAGTCATTGAAGCATCATTAAATTTCATCAAGCAACATCAACAATTGGCTGTTATTTCCAACCCTGTAGAAAAGTCAGCTGAAATAAGCACTGTTGAAGCGAATTTAAAACATGGTGAACCTGCGTGAATTTAGCTATTGCTGCTGTCTGGTTTCTAACTATTGTCATTGATACTGTCGGTCAACTGGCTTTTAAGGCAGCAGCGTCAGAAAATACTCAACATGATGGCATTGCACATTGGAAAGCAATGGCAATACGTCCCTGGATTTGGATTGGTATCACCAGTTATATCATTGAGTTTTTCACTTGGCTTATTTTCCTTTCCTTAGTCCCATTGTCTGATGGTGTGATGTTAGGCAGTATCAATATCGTTGTCATCCTTATCGCTGGGCGTTTATTTTTCAATGAAAAGCTCACACGTAATCGACTGATCGGTGTCATCTTAATTAGTTTAGGCGTCACTGTTGTGGGATTAGGCACATGAAGTTATTTTATATCATCGGTTTTATCATATTAATGTCTTTTGACACCTTGGCCCAAATCAGTTTTAAATTTGCGTCCATCCATGCAATGCCACTGACTTATGATATGGCTTGGTTAATCCGTATCTTGAGTCATTATTGGATTTATGGGGCAATTATTGGCTATATCGGGGCCTTTTTTACATGGATGACTTTACTCAAACATGCACCTGTTGGACCTGCCTTTGCCGCATCACATTTGGAGTTGATTAGCGTCACGCTTCTGTCTATATGGTTATTTAATGAACCACTCACCTTTTCAAAAGTACTAGGCGCAACACTGATTTTAATTGGTGTACTTTTCTTAGCAAAAGATGAGTCAAAACAACATCTTTCAACCAATGAAGTACTGAAGTAAAACCACACCCTATTTGAACCAATACATAGGAATATGACTTACGACATCTAAATATGAAAAAAGAAATCCCACCGACCAATGGCCTCACGATTAATTTTAGAGATCTGTTTCCTTCTGCTCGTCAAACAGATCTATCCACATATCTAAGCCATTTACTCAATATTCCTCAACCGAGTTTAACTTGCTCAGGTACAGTTGCTCTAATTCTTGCCTTGCAAACGCTAGAAAAAAGACAGCCACAACGTAAACAAGTCATTATTCCAGCATGGACATGTCCGTTGGTGGCACTGGCGATTGAGAAAATAGGATTAACGCCCGTTCTATGTGACATAGAAACCAATAGCTTAAATTTTGAGATTCAACAACTACAACAATTAACCAATGCAAATACCTTGGCAATTGTGGTGACTCATTTTGCTGGTCTAGTTTATGATTTTAGCTTAGTCCAAGAAATTGCCCGACATTATCAGACCTTTATCATTGAAGATGCTGCTCAATCTATGGGTGCTAAAACCCATTATCAAAGCGTAGGGCTAATTGGAGATATTGCATTTTTTAGTCTGGCTTTTGGCAAAGGACTAACCAGTGCTGAAGGAGGTGTATTGTTTAGTCGGGATCTAGAAATCAACCAGCAACTTTATGAGAGTTCCTTAACATTACCTCTGCTCAAGCAATGGGAGCTGAAACGTTGTTTGGAGTTGATGGCGTATAGTTTGCTTTATCGTCCTGCAACTTTAACATGGCTCTATGGCAAACCTTTGCGTAAGGCGCTAGAAAACCATGATGAAATCACAGCTGTAGGTGATAACTTTGATCTCGACAGTATCCCTATTCATCAACTTGGAAAATGGCGCAGTCAAGTCGCAGCACATGCCAGTACACGCCTTCCACTACATTGGCAACAAGCAAGACAGCGAGCTAAAAAGCGTATCTTACAATTAAGATTATTGCCAAACTTACATATATTTGATGAACAGATAAATACTCAGGCAACTTTTCCCTTTTTGATTTGTTTTGTAGAAAACGAAAGATTATGTCAAAAAATATTAGATGAACTTTGGTGTTCAGGTTTAGGCATAACCAAACTTTTTGTACGTTCAATTTCCCACTATCCAGCGTTATCACATATACATGCCGATACACCAAACGCAACACGCTTCGCAGCACAAAGTTTTACCATTAGTAATTCAGCTTGGTTAGAGGAGGATGATTTTCAAATTATTTTTAAAGTACTAGAAAGAATTCTAACCACATAGAGTTAAGTTCAATCCTAGTAACATCTATTTAAAAAAACAATTTACCTTTGTCACGTCATATAACCCATTCAATAAAAACCAAACCGTTTTCACCCTTGGTCTGATTTAATTAAAGATGATCATTTTTTGATTGATGAAAAAAATTATTAATTTTTTAGAAGCCGCTTAGATACAGATTATTTTTATTGTCCATACGCTAACACAAAAAAATAAAACAAAAAATGAGAAACACAGTTCCTCATTTTTAATTTAGTAAAACCTTAGTAGGCCAACTGAATCAACATTCTAAAAAAACCAGCAATAATCGCCAATGTTAGAAATCCACCTAGCCATAACACGACAAACCATTGCGTTTGAGATAGTTTCATATTTGCTTACCTCATTTAAACCTTTAATTTTTTACCCTGCTGCATGTTTAATCTTGCTTAGGCTATTTTTTACTCAAGCCAAAAACTAAACATGCGACTTTTAAGTTTAGTGATAACCTTCATCACCAATTCGAACTTTGTCTCGAAACACCCAATACGAAAGCCCGGTATAGATCAAAATAATTGGAATTAAAATCAATGCACCAATTAAAGCAAACAATTGACTACTCTGTGGCGCGGCAGCTTCCCATATGGTCACTGATGGCGGAATCACATAAGGCCACAAACTGATGATAAACCCAGTATAAGCAAGGAAAACCAAAGCCAAGGTATAAAGGAATGGGCTTAGTTCATAACGCTTTTTACATGCGCGAAGCACAAGAAAAGTAAACAGCACCACCAATATGGGTACAGGACTAAAATACATCAATTGTGGTTGGCTAAACCAGCGTGCTGCAATTTCAGGATGAGCCATCGGGGTATAAATACTGACTGCGCCAAAGATGACAAACAAAGCAACGATTAATTTAGGCATCAACTGATACATACGATCTTGTAAATCAAGTTCAGTTTTAAAAATTAACCATCCACAACCCAGTGCTGCGTAAAGTACAACAACACCAATACCTGTAAACACAGTAAACGGCGATAACCAGTCTAAACCACCACCTGCATACATATGGTTTTCAACTTTAATCCCTTGGATATATGCACCAAGAATCATCCCTTGGAAAAAGCTGGCAAGAATTGATCCACCAATAAATGCTTTATCCCATAAATGCTTGGTTCGATTGGCTTTAAAACGAAACTCAAAAGCCACACCACGAAAAATTAAAGCAATCACCATAAGGATAACGGGCATATATAATGCAGACAATACAGTAGCATAGACCATAGGAAACGCCGCATATAAGGCTGCACCGCCCAGTACCATCCAGGTTTCATTACCATCCCAAACAGGTGCAACAGTGTTCATCATCACATCACGTTCGTGTTGATCTTTAACAAAGGGAAATAAAATCCCAATCCCTAAATCAAAACCATCTAATACTACATAGATGAATACACCAATGGCGATAATGACAATCCAAATCAGAGATAAATCAATCATTATTTACGCTCCTGTTCATTGGAATCAACGCTATCTTCAACACTCGTCAATGGACGTTTAGAGGCCAAAATAACCGCTTCTTCACTATGCGCTACACTTTCTGGTGTGGCGTAGATAAATTGTGGACCTTTGTGCATCAATTTCAACATATAGTAAATGCCGATGCCAAATACGATGCAATACACCACAACGAAAATAATTAAAGTGAGGCCGACTTGTTCCGCAGAAACTGGAGATAAAGCATCTTTGGTTCGCATCACTCCATATACCACCCACGGTTGACGACCAACTTCTGTGGTAAACCAGCCTGCAAGCAAGGCAATAAATCCTGAAGGTCCCATAGCAAAAGCAAAACGGTGTAACCATTTGTTCTCATAAAGCTTGCCGCCTTTGCGTAGAAACAATGCCATCACGGCGAGTAGAATCATCAACATGCCCATTCCAACCATGATTCTAAAGCTCCAGAACACCACGGTAGAATTAGGACGATCTTCAGGTGCAAACTCTTTTAAGCCTTTTACCTCACCATCCAGCGTATGGGTCATGATTAAGCTGCCAAGATTTGGAATACCGATAGCATATTTAGTTTCTTCTGCTTGCATATCTGGAATACCAAACAGATATAGCGGCATGCCCTCACCTTTGTTGGTTTCCCAATGCCCTTCAATCGCTGCAAGTTTAGCAGGCTGATGTTTTAAGGTATTTAGACCGTGATTATCACCGATGAGAACCTGTAATGGTGCAAGGACCAGAATCATCCATAATGCCATAGAGAACGATTTTTTGATTAATGCGTCACGACGTCCTTTTAATAAATGCCAAGCAGCAGTTGCAGCCACCAGTAAGGCTGAAACAAGGAATGCTGCTGCAGCCATATGGGCTAAACGGTAAGGAAATGAGGGGTTAAACACAATTGCAAACCAATCTTGCGGCACGATAATCCCATTTTCGATACTAAAGCCTTGTGGTGTTTGCATCCAACTGTTTGAAGATAAAATCCAAAACATTGAAATACAGGTACCAATCGCCACCATAGCCGTTGCAAAGAAATGCGCTCGAGGACCTACGCGCCCCCAACCAAAGAGCATAATGCCAAGGAAACCAGCTTCTAAGAAAAATGCACTCAGCACTTCATAAGCCAGTAATGGACCAGTTACCGAGCCTGCAACACGTGAAAATTCACTCCAGTTTGTTCCAAACTGATAACTCATCACCACACCAGAAACCACGCCCATCCCGAAAGCGACAGCAAAAATTTTCACCCAGAATTTAAATAAATCTTGGTAAACAGGATTTTGAGTTTTTAGCCAGCGCCATTCAAGCACAGCTAAAAAGCTTGCAAGCCCGATAGAAATTGAAGGAAAAATAATATGGAAAGAAACAGTAAAAGCAAACTGAATACGCGCCAATTCTAAAGCAGTTAATCCTAGATCCATGACATCACCTTATTCATTGGTAAAGTTGGTAAAGATTGAGTTTTGAATACGTTGATAAACATTTTTTGTTGTACAAACTCAGCATACGCCTGAACATTCAGTACAATCTGTTGTTTTCTTTTTGCTGTATTTTTAAACAATGCTAAAAATAGCATGCAAAGGCTGCTTTCCTGCAAATCGAGGAAATTTTGAAAAATCATGATCATTCTCTACACAATAAATTCGAAATACGATCGCATGGCTTTAAAGCCTTTATTTAAAAATGCTAAACCTATGGATCGGTGAATGTGTTATGCAAAGACTACAGGTGGGGCTCGCCCTTGAGGAATCAGAAACAGGCGCTGTAATTGAAAATAGACATGCTGAAAGTTTTCAACATAAGCCATTAAACGTACTTGAATACGCACTAGGATTTCTTTTACGCCAATTTCTGGTGGCATCACTAAATTGCCATATACCACACAATACTGGCACTGGTGGTTAATGTCATGATGATCATGACTTGAACTGCTTGCTTGTTGGGCTTGATCTAAATGCAAATAGTGATGAATAAAACTAGATTCTTGCTCATGATGAAGATGTGCATGTGTTGGTCGCAATAAAGCTTGAGTGATGTCTTCACAGACCGGAGCAATTTGATACTGCTCAGGTAATAACGGCTGTAAAAAAACCGCAAGCTGTAAAAATACTGTCGCAAATGCCAGCAACAGACCACTGCTTCTTAACACAATTGATTGCTCATATTGAGAGAGATAGAAAAAAGTATAAGTATGCTTTTAACTGTAGATCTTTAACTTGAAATAAAGAATCAACTGCATAAAAACCAAGCATATCACTCAACTTTTCTAGTTTTACTATAGTACATTTAAATTTTAAATCAAAGCCTCTTTAGCACTTTTTTGGAAATCGTTTTCTTTTTTAATGATTTGTTTGTTATATAGCAATGATCAATAAAACTTAAAAAAGCATCCATCGTCGCCTCAGCTTTTAGTGAGTAAATAGCACCAGCTCAACTTTCAAGCTAAATTCAATTGAAAAGCTGATACTCGACGACTGAATCTACAACGATATTCTAAGGGTGTTAAGCCGGTTTTCTTTCTAAACAGTTTGCGAAAAGAAATTGAGTCTAGATAACCGACACTTTGTATAATTAGATCAATAGATTGATTAGCATTTTCAATACCAAAGAGCTTCTTGGCTGAGCAAGCCAAGAAGCTAGAGAAAATAAAACAATTATTTAAACACTTTAAAACGCACAGCATCATCGATATAGGCTTTTTCAGCAGCCTCCGCTTCAATTGAACCAAATACCAACTGTGCACGAAGTTTCCAAGTTTTGGGTATATCCCATTCCGCATGGACTTGTTCATCGACAATTGGATTGTAGTGCTGTAAGGATGCACCAATACCCTCGCTATTTAAGGTTGTCCACGTTGAAAATTGTGCGATTGCTGTAGAGTGTTCAGCCCAAATCGGAAAGTTTTCTGCATAAGCTGGAAATTTTTCCTGTAAGTTTTGGATCACATCTAAATCTTCAAAGAAAAGAACGGTACCAAAGCCTGCGATAAAACTGTCTATTTTAGTCTCTGTTTTTAATGCACTTGCTTCATCTTTGGCATAAGCTTTGAGTTGAACTTTTACAAAGTTCCAGAACTTCTCATGTTCAGCATTAAACAAGATCACTGCACGAGATGATTGCGAGTTAAAAGAAGATGGGCTTTGCTTGATCGCTTGCTGAATCAAATCAGTAAGATGCTCAGGAGATTGATTAACATGACGTCCAATCGCATAAATTGTACGGCGTTTATGAATTAAATCTAAAAAATTATTCGACATTGCTGAATATCCTTGGATATATCCCCGGGGAAATCCGATACTTTAAAAAAGATTATCAAGATATTTTAAAAAATCATAACAAGTATGAATTGATTAAAATCAAAAGTATTACAACATAAAAAAACTTGCTAGAAATATCTACTTTTGTCATATGTTTCTAAGCAAAAGTGAATTAGCAGAAATATAAGGGTCTGTTGACATTTCATAACTGGCTTGCGTTGTAGGTTAAAATTGAGCATGAGATGTATACATCGTAAAGCATGAAGGATAATAGCGAATCTATTTTCGACTTTCATAACGAAGACTGAGATAATTTTAGCCACAATCAGAAGTTTTATCCTACAAACGCGTAATAAAGAAGATTGAATAAGAAGTACCAGCATTTAAAATTAAATCATAAAGACTTGCTAAATGAATGACCTCATTTAAATCATTGTCATCATGCTTAAACAACTGCCGAATAAAATCTAAGCATTAAAAATGTTTCCACTCAAAATTTAGATATCGCAATTGGTTAAAAAATGAAAGTTTTAAATATATTAAGTATCATCAGTTCAATATTTATTCTATTTTTTATGTTTTATACGCTTGGGCCTACAATTTAAAAAACTTAAACAGATGAATAAAAAATAAAAGGCAGTTTAAAACTGCCTTTTATACTTGAATTTGATTATTTCAATCTATTGCTTATGTTTGACTAGAAATTAGCATTCAGCACTTTGGCAGGTACAGTATTTTTCCAAATATCTCGCAAAGTAGGTAAATAGAATTTTTCACCTAACTCAACCAATTCAGCGTCAATCAATGCATGTGTTTCATGCATAAATAAGTAGTCCAGTTCAACCGTAGACAATTGTTGCTGCTTTTTTGCAAATTCTTTACGTTTGGCTTGAGCTTGTTTAAGCAGTTGGTCTGCGAAATTTTTATTCTTATATTGGCTAATCGCTTGTAAACGTAACTCAATCACGCCCCAACCTGTAAGGAGTTTCTTAAAAATCTCAAAATCTTCAGTTGTGGATTCCCAAGTCATTTTATCCAAGTCTTCATCATCAGGAAGTACTGGGAGTAAAATTTCCATTACACTTGGAAAAATCTTTTTGAAATTTAAAATAAATTTAACAGGGTGCTCACCAGGGTAATCTTTAAACTGCACATTTTCCTGAACATCTGTTAAATAAATTGATAACATTAAAAAATCCTTAATTAAAATACTGTTTACTATAACGTTATTGGTCATCATGCAGCCTAAATACAAAATAAAAATAACATGAAAACAGCGAAAGAAATGCATTCTAACAATTATGACAGTTTATTCAATGCCAATTGCAGTATTCACCTGTTGTCGATCAAAGATATTGGTGGGCGAATAAAGCTGATTCTTGTAAAGAATTAAACTTGATCAAACTCAGTGACCAAAAACTCGATTAAAGCTTTTACCGATGGTAATAGGCCTCTTCTAGAAGTATAGGCCAAATGAATAAGCTCTGGCATCGGTTCCCACTCAGGAATCACTTTAACCAGTCTGCCCGCTTTTAAGTCTTCAGCAATAATTAATTCAGGTAGTTTTGCAATTCCCAAGCCATCTAATGTCGCTAAATGCAATGCACTTAAATCTGTAGTGGTAAGCCTCGGCTCATCCTTAACCACATATAGTTCATTATTAGAATTATAAAGATCCCAATGATATTCAAAGGACAAAGACTCCATCATTAAAATAGGCAATCTTGTTAATTCTTCTGGTGTTTTAATCAAGAAATGTTGATTCAACAAATCAGGGCTTGCGACAATAAATTGTTTTGAAATAGATAGGCTACGTACAATCAAATCACTATCTTTTAAAGGCAAGGGTCTGATTCGAATTGCAACGTCATAACGTTCATTAAACAAGTCTACCTTTCTATTTGTTGCTTCCACATGCAATTTAACTTTCGGATAACGTGCTAAAAACTTATTCAACATTTTACTGACATTAATATGCAATAAATTTGTAGGACAAGAAATTTTTACAATTCCAGTCGGCTCTGCGCTTAACAGTGCGATTGCCTCATCAGCTGATTCAGCTTCCACAAGCATTGCTTTACAGTGTTGTAAATATATGTTCCCGACATCTGTAATCGAAATTCTTTTGGTGGTTCGATTCAGTAGTTTTACTCCTAAACGGTTTTCCAATTCCGCAACTCTTCGACTTAACAATGATTTGGTCACACCCAACGCATTACTTGCAGCTGAAAAGCCGCCATATTCAATCACTTTGGTAAAATAATACAGGTCATTTAAGTCTTTCATCATATCCTCCTTAAATATCGCAACTGTTCTCTATATAAGACAATATGTCATATAAATAGCATAATTCAATATTTGTCCTACTGTTAGTATTAAAAACAGCAAATGATTGCTTAACTAAGGATATATAAAATGTCTACTCCAGCTAATTTTAATGGCCAAGCCCCAGTGATTGATGTAAATGATTCCGTTATGCTGTTAATTGATCATCAAAGTGGTTTATTTCAAACCGTTGCTGATATGCCAATGACAGAACTACGCCAACGTGCAGCAGCCTTAGCTAAAATAGCATCATTATCAAACATGCCTGTCATTACCACGGCCTCAGTTCCTCAAGGCCCCAATGGCCCACTTATTCCTGAAATACACGCAAATGCACCCCATGCAAAATATGTCGCACGTAAAGGCGAAATTAATGCATGGCATAATCAAGAGTTCGTTGAAGCGGTTAAAGCAACAGGTAAAAAGACCCTGATTATTGCGGGTACGATTACCAGCGTGTGTATGGCTTTTCCAGCGATTAGTGCAATTGCTGATGGCTATAAAGTTTTTGTTGTGGTTGATGCATCAGGTACATATAGCAAAATGGCACAAGAAATTACCTTAGCACGTGTAGTTCAAGCAGGTGCGGTACCGATGGATACAGCGGCGGTTGCTTCAGAAATTCAACAAACTTGGAACCGTGAAGATGCTGCTGAATGGGCTCAAGTGTACACTCAAATCTTCCCTGCTTATCAATTACTGATTGAAAGTTATTCAAAAGCACAAGAAGTTGTGACAAACAAAGAAGTACTTGATTCAGTACGTAAATAATTTTAAATAAATGATGATTTTAGACACCTTTCGAGGTGTCTATAAATCTTTGTTATGACGCAGTAATTACTACACTCATTTTGTTGCTACTTCAAATTTAGAGAATAAATCATGTCTTTAGATTAAAAAATTAATGTACATGATCCGTCTCCTTTTCCGCTGCCTCAAGTGCGGCAGATTCATTGGCAACGTCATTGACCCATCCATAGCCATTTTTCATCAAAATGGCATAGGTTTTACCATCTGCTGTAATCGTACCCATGGTAAAATTGTCTTTAATGGTTTGAGTAATATGAAACTTCTCATTATTTTGATCTCCTCCTTCTAGAGAGCCTGACCAACTGACAATATCTTCATCTGGATCTACCGCTATACGTTCTATAACGGCCTGTCTGTTTAAACCATAGCCTGGCACATTAAATACGATTTGATCGCCGACATTCTTCGCCTCTAAGGTATATAGATCATTCCTCAGAAATATTCGCCCATCTTTTTTTTGTGCATCTGTCAAAGGAACAGGATTATGCATAGACACGGTATCAACAGTACTCAAATTGAACATCTGTTGATTGAAAATTCCTGCACGTAATTTGTCTTCATCCAGCGTTACAAGTTTACGGCGAGCATGGCTGTCTTTTATACGTTGCAATACTTGTGTTTCGGTTAGTTTTGTATTTAGCTTCGGTGAATTCACTTGATCGATTTGTTCATTTTGTTTAGGCGCAATCGCTTTAGCTGTATCAGCTGTCTCCTGTTGACCTGAGATGAACCAAGCCAACAAAGAAACCACCAAAACAGTTAAAACAACGGAAATAATGAGATATATCCGTTTATTCATTATGGATTAACCGCCACTAAAAATTTTGAAATGGCTTCAACATTCTCATTAATTTTTCTTAAGCCATCAAATTTGTCAGTTTCACCTAAACGCACGCCATATTCAGGGCTATAGATATCTGGACTTGAATATAAGCCAATTTGATTTCCCCCCATAATAGTACTGCCTAAAGGATGACCAAATCCCCAGTTATAACCTGTGGTTCGATCAAAGCTATGTCCGAGTCCCATGTTATGCCCTAATTCATGCCGCATTGCGGTGATACCACAACCATAATTATGTGATCCGATCATGTTGTACTTGCTCGGTGTGCTATTTATATAAGCTAAACCGCAACCCGAATGATCTGTAATGGTATATACCGCATCAGCACCTGTTCTGGTTCTTTCCGCTTGTACGGTGGCATCTGAACGTCCTAAATTAATCGCATCACTGAGTGTCGTTCCAGGGATTCGATAATCCAAGTATCCAACTTCTTTGTAGTAGGCTTTTGCTTGCGAGTTTTCAAGCGCTTCATTGGTTAATCTAAGTGCTTCACGGGCTTGAATTTTTGCAGCAGTTGCACCGAGTTTGTCATTGACTACGGGACTATTCACAAGTAGCAAATCTATCTGATAGCTATCGGTATTCCAAACACCATTGTTAAATACCAAACGGATTTTATCGCCTTTTTTTAAGCTTGCACTAATGTTGCTACCTGAAACTGTAAACGCTGTATCCGCAGAATTAGATAAGATAACCTTGTCACCAGACTGAGCCGCTGGCAAGTTTACAACAGGTGCCCATTGCGCATTATCAGCGGTTATTTCAACAACAGGGGTTTTAAATGTAAAGCCTTGTGCAGCGGTGTTTGCAGTGAATACGGTTTTAGGAGACGAAGCCAACACCCAATACGATTTATCTGCAATATAAATGAATTCGTAACGATTGCCTTTGTTGAGTTTTAGGGTTGCGGTGGTATTGGTATTTTCATTTTCAATCACTGATTGCCAGCTTGCAGTTGAGCTAACAATGATACGATCTCGGTCGTTTGCTGTTTGCGGTAATTTTAATGAAGACACCCACGCCCCATCAGCAAAACGAATTTCTGTTTTAGCTGCAGTTAAATTTTGCAAAGCCGTATTTAATGCCGCAGTATTACCATTGATCACATTGATAATACGTGTCGGAACAGACAGTGGAACCCATTTACTCAGTTCTTGATTATATTGAAAGATATATGCATCATTTTTATTGACAACCAATGTACTTGGAAATAAAGCATTTTGTGAATTAATTTTTGAGGATTTAAGCGCATTAGACTTAACCACAAGGATCTGGCCATTCTGACCTGTTTGCGGTAAATGAATTGTCTCAGTCCAAGCAGCATCACTTAAAACATATTGGGCCTGTGATTGTTGAAATACTGGAATGGTATTGCCATTTTTTTCAGGCGTAAAATTGGCAGTTTCAGGCGCATAAAACTCCCATTTTCCATTACTAAATTTAAAACGATAACTGTTTCCAGACTTTAGTGTGAGAACGCCTTTTTTTTCAATATTTACATTACTTAAATCAATATCACTGTCATAACCCGCAGTTGATTGAATTGTAATTAAGGCACCTTCTTTTGCTACATTCGGTAAGGAAATATTCTTTACCCAATTGCCATTGGATACACTAAATATCAGATCATCATAGCCTGTTGGGATGATTCCACTCTGGTTGTTCTGGTTTGGTGATAGTGTGGTTGCGGCTATGGCAAAAGTGACCATGCCACTTGTAATGAAGACTGTAATAACTTTTCTTTTATTCATGTTATACCTGAGTCAATATTATAAAGTTGAGCTGACACTATAAATTAATTTTTATTGAAAAATAAAATTAAAAATTGTTAATAAAATCGATAAAACCAACAGCAACCCTAGGTTTCATTAAATTATAAATATCTGATATATAAATAAAAGAAAATGTTACAACCCAAAAACAATGCAGAGCTTATAAAATAAAACTTAGTAAAATCATCAATCTAAACCAATCAATAATTCGTGAATTATCCTTCTTTTTTTATTGAATAATCGCTGAGTTTAAATCTCAGTATTGCAATATAGAAATTTGATATTTCTATAGATGATTCAACCCATTAAAATTATTTTTATATCATCTAATCCACATTGATTTTCACATCTTTATTTTCTGGATTTTTAAATTAAGAAATAACAATATCAATAACTTAAAAAAATAATATTAAATTTCTAAAGCAATATTTTCTACTCAGAAGAGTAAAAATCACAAAAAAAGTGTCCTCAAAGGATATGGTCGCTAATTATTCTAAATGGTAAAAACTTTTAATCGCTTAACAGTTTCATGTTGGATAACCACAATGATCACGGAAAGTCATCAAATTAAAGCAAGAAAAGTATATTTCGATTTTTCTGAGTCTTCTGTATGTTGGATGCCAGATGATCCACTCTGTTCACATATCGCCAATGGTATCAATATGCTTTTGCCTGCGGGCGAGTTTTGGTTTTGTCGAGTATTTAATAAAACCCTTCCACATATTAGCGATGAAAAATTAAAACAAGAAGTTATTGGCTTTGTCCGTCAAGAAGCTGCACATGCACGTGCACATGAAAAAGTACAAGACTTTTTAAGAGAAAATGGCTATGACATACAAGAACCATTAAATCGTGCCCATCTTGTTTTCAACATTCTATTAGGTGACAAACCATTAGGAATCCCTTTTTTAAAAGGGAAAAAATTTGACGAATATTGGTTAATCTTTCGTGTAGGTGTTATTGCAGCGATCGAGCACTTTACAGGTACAATTGGGCAATGGACACTTGATAGCAAATCTTGGGATAAAGCTGATCCAGCCATGGCTGATTTATTCCGCTGGCATCTCGCGGAAGAAGTTGAACATCGTTGTGTCGCTTATGATTTGTTTGAGCATTTATTACAACAAAAGCTAGGTTTTTATGTTTCCAGACAAATCATTATGATGGGAATTTTTCCGCTTTTTATTTACTTCCTCGTTGATTTTGCTCGCAGTCTTGGCCAACAAGATACTGAACATCAGCACATCCAAAAATTAATGCGCCGTGGATTCTTTGCTTTTATTCGAGAGTTTGAAAAAACTGCAACTAAAACAGATCACCTACCGACCATTAAATACCTATGGAAAGCCACTCTACGTTGGACCTCTCCAAAGTTTAATCCGCTTCATGAAGGTGATACAGAACAGGCTTTAGCCTATATGTCACGTTCACCTGCTGTTCAATATTTTGAGAAAACGGCGCTCAATTAAAAGAGCATGCCACAATATAAATTGCGCGTATAAAAAGCCTTCTTTATAGAAGGCTCATGTAATCACTTTATGAGTGGCATATTTTCTTTTGTACTATTCGGTGGGATGATGATTTGAACTCTGCGTTGGCCATTTCCAACGGCCTTAATTTCTCCATTAGTAAATTCATATGTCATCATATTGCTCTTAAAACTTTTTCTAGAATCACTTAAAATTTCAACATCAGCTTCTAAGGTAACCAAAAGTCTACAACTCTAAAGGTTTACTAAAGTCAGGATCAAGTTGAGCAATAACGGCAACAGGAATTAAAGACATGAATATTATAGATAATTTTTTTCATATCGAAAGATTATTAACAATAATAAGTATTATTGTTAAAATCATACCATAACGGTAATTTTTTCAATGCCATTCATCGCATTGACACATTATTACTCCTCCCCATTTCAAACAACACTCCCCCTAAAAACATTGTTTTAACCTTAACACTGTATCAACATATTCATTTGTCAAACTCACATCCTAAATCTAGGGAATATCGAGCCTTATCTCTTAACATATAACTATTATGAATCTATTAATATTGGCTTATTTGTTTTAATGACATTAACTCTGCTGATGATTAAAAGAATAAACGTCTTCACAATCAGGTTAAACAACTAATGGCAGAAAGGTTATACTCGCTATGACACTGACAGGATACAACAATCTTGATCTCGTCCCATTACAAACGACTTTAGATTTCATCAAACGAAAGCATCCTTTACTCGAACAATGGTGGCAACATGAATTCGGATTCCCGCTCGAATATCTCACACAAGGCGAACTCGGACATTTCAAAAAACCCAACAGCCTTGACGAAATCAGAAATCGACTCATTGAGGCTGGATTTCAAAGCTGCCATGAAACTCGCGAGAAACATGGTTAATGCGAGTCCTATAACTCCTCCAAATTCAAAATAAAAAAGCACCTTAAGGTGCTTTTTTAAACGACTGATGCTTTCTCAATAAATCATCAAAAGTATAGTCGCTTACAACTCATTATTTCGCGTTTGGACGTACCATTTTTTCAGGTTGTACCACTTCATCAAACTGTTCAGCCGTGACAAAACCAAGTTCTATCGCAACTTCTTTTAAAGTCTTATCTTCTTTATAAGCCGTTTTAGCAACTTTAGCAGCATTTTCATAACCAATCACAGGATTCAGTGCTGTTACCAACATCAATGAATTATGTAAGAAGTAATCAATTTTTTCACGATTTGGCTCAATACCTACAGCACAGTGTTCGTCGAAGCTGTTACATGCATCGCCAAGCAATTGAATCGACTGAACAAGATTATATGCAATCACAGGCATATAAACATTCAGTTCAAAATTCCCCGCTGCACCTGCAAAGTTAATCGTGGTGTCATTCCCCATCACTTGCGCAACCACCATGGTCATTGCTTCACATTGGGTTGGGTTGACTTTACCAGGCATGATGCTTGAACCAGGTTCATTCTCAGGAATACGCAACTCGCCCAAACCACAACGTGGTCCACTTGCTAACCAACGTATATCATTGGCAATTTTATTTAAACTCGCAGCTAAGGTTTTCAATGAACCAGAAGCAAATACAGCAGCATCACGACCAGCAAGTGCTTCAAACTTATTGGGATTACTGATAAATGGTAACCCCGTCAGTTTGGCTAATTCTTCCGCTGCTTTGTCTGCATATTCAGGATGCGCATTTAAACCTGTACCAACAGCGGTTCCACCAAGTGGTAACTCATAGAGCCACACTAAAGCCTGTTGTAAACGTTTTAGTCCATGATCCAGCTGTGAAACATAGCCACTGAATTCCTGTCCTAATGTAAGTGGTGTTGCATCCTGTAAATGAGTACGACCAATCTTAACAATATCGTCAAACGCTTCAGATTTGCGATGTAAAGTGTCTCGTAAGCGTTTTACTGCTGGAATAAGCAACTCATTGATTTGTACCGCAGCAGCCACATGAATCGCTGTTGGAAATGAATCATTGGTAGATTGTGCACGATTGACATGATCATTCGGATGCACTGGCTTTTGCGAACCTAATGGATTACCTAATTTTTGATTGGCGATATTGGCAATGACTTCATTACAGTTCATATTACTTTGCGTACCTGAACCTGTTTGCCAAACCACCAAAGGAAATTGTGAATCCCATTTGCCTGAAATTACTTCATCGGCAGCATCGACAATGTACTGTGACAGATCATGCGGAATTTGGTTTAAGCTGGCATTGGTTATTGCCGCTGCCTTTTTGACCAGCCCCATCGCTCGAATCATCGGGCGCGGCATATGTTCTGTACCAATTTTAAAGTTTTCTACGCTTCGCTGAGTTTGTGCGCCCCACATTGCTTCGCTTGGGACTTCAACATCGCCCATTGTGTCATGTTCAATACGTGTTTGCATTTTCAACCTCTTCTTTATCCATATCTTATTTTCAAGTTAAAGCTTGTTTTGACAACATCTGCGTAAAAACACCAGCTTCAGCGAAGCAATTATGCTAAACAAATCAACCAAACATGTAAATGATAATTATTTACAAAAATCATCTATTCTGGATTTTTATCGGTTGTTTAAGGTATTTTGATAAAAACGCCATTCATCTTCAATCATTTGTTTAAGCGAGCGCTGTGCTTTCCATTTTAAAACCTCAAAAGCTTTTTGGCTGGTAGATGCAACCTGATCCAGTTCATCTAATTTATACACCGCATCAATTTGATGGATTTGACTCGCTGTAACCTCTTCGATCAAGTTGATCAGGTTTTGTATCGAACTGACAGGACCTGCAATATCAAAACTTTGATAAACATTGCCCTGCTCATGTAGCCAAAGAATAGTTGATTTAATTGCTTCACATACATCAAGTACATGCACAAAGCTACGCTCAGTCGTTTTATCCGCAGTCTCTGAATTACGTTGTACTTCAATTAGATCACGTTGTTGAGCTGCAACTTGTAAAGCCAAAGGGACAACATTTTTAGGTAGTGGTGCAACAAACTCACCCAAGACGCCATGCTCAAATGCACCGACGACATTTGAAACTCTTAAAATGGCAATTTTCCATTCTTCATCAGTTTTGAATGTGTCTTTAATGATTTCTTCAATCATTTGCTGAGATTTTATATAAGGATTGGGATAACTATAATTAAATGCGGTTTGTTCATTCAGTTCTAAACTCGATTGCGCATAAACCATAAGGCTAGAAAGATGTACCAAATTTCTGACACCAGTACGCTGCATCGCGCGTAATAAACTCATAATACAACTGAGATTGTCATTATAATATTCAAGTGGTTTTAGGTTTGACTCTTCAATAGACTTAAAACCCGCACAATGCACAACGGTATCTATTGAATATTGTTCAAATACTTTATTTAAAGCGGGAGTATTACGAATATCAATTTTGACAAAGGGAATATACATTCCTGTAATAAATTCTAAGCGCTCTAAGCATTGCAGATTGGCATTGGCTAGATTATCCACAATGACGACCGCTTGCCCTTGAGCTAGCAAACTTAAAACCACATGCGAGCCTATAAAGCCTAAACCACCAGTCACTAAAATCATTGTATACTACCTATCATTATCAAGTTTGAATGTTGCAAACTGTCCATTCTCCAAGTGAATCGCCATCAAATGAGTACTTTATTACTAATCACCGCAGCACCAACTTCAATCCATGCATGGCATGCATTGGGTTTAGCTCAAGCACTGCAAGCTGAAGATCAAGAATTTCGTGTTTTCTTTTATCAAGATGGTGTACAAGTTGCGAACAACTTGCAATGGGTTCCTGACGATCAACGTAATTTATCTGTAGAATGGCAAAAACTCTCAATTCGACTTCCTGTCTGTGTGAGTGCTGCATTAGCGCGGGGGATAACAGATCAAGAGAATGCCAAACGTCACCAAATTCCAGCCGATAATCTTGCAAAAGGCTTTGAACTTGTGGGTTTAGGCGAACTTGCAGATGCTGTTCAATCTACAGATCGTATCATTCAATTCTAAGTTGATCATCCCATTAGCGTGTTGCATTTAAAAGGTAATTTGTGTGAATACTGTGCTCGTTGTGATAACCCAAGCAAATTTAAATACATTGCAGGTACATGAAAGTTTGTCAGCAACCATGGTTCTTGCAACTTTTGGCAGTAAAGTCAAAGTGTTACTTAAAGACGCTGGATTAAGCCTACTTAAATCAGAAATTGCTTTTAGCCAATTAAATCACGTATTTAAGCTTGCTTCAAATCTGGTCGATAGCT
This sequence comes from Acinetobacter sp. CE-15, assembly GCF_051059255.1. NCBI lineage: Bacteria > Pseudomonadati > Pseudomonadota > Gammaproteobacteria > Moraxellales > Moraxellaceae > Acinetobacter > Acinetobacter sp. CE-15. The sequence continues at coordinate 2,450,063 of NZ_CP192737.1, forward strand.
TTGAATTCTATGATTTAACACCAGTTTTAGTAGAAAATATGAATAAATCCTCGACTTTTGTTACTCAATCACAACAAGAGTTGGAATTTGTAGAACTGAATGCTGAATTTATTCAGTCTTTTGAACATGTGTTGTATTGGTAAGCTGTGGATGGAAAGTTTAAATGTCAGATAAAACGCTTTATTTAATTCAATCTTCTTTTATACATACAGACCATATATTGAATCAGTTGGATCAACTCTACGGTTCTCATGATCACATTGTTTTAATGGGTGATGCGGTACTGTTTGCAGCAGATCAGCGCTTAACAAACAAACAGAATCTTTATCTTCTTGAAAATGATGCTGAGATTTTATCTGAATCCATTCCTGAAAATTTTAAATCAATTTCTTACCCACAATTTGCACAGCTAGTTTTAGACTTTAGCCGTTGTATCAGTTTAAAATAGTCAGTTAGGTTGTAAATTTATTTCGATTTTTCAAAAATCAATCTTTGATGTTTTGTTGATCAAAAGTTACATTGTTTCTGTTGTTTTGTTTAGGCGGTTTTATGAGCTTTGAGTTAGACCAAGATGGTCATTTAGTAGATTACACCATTTGGAATGAACAGGTTGCCCAAGAGTTGGCACAAAGTTTAGATCTACAACTGACCCCATGGCATTTTGAGGTGTTGCATGCAGTACGTCAATTTTATACCCAGTTTGGCCACTCTCCTGCAACTCGTCCACTGATTAAATTTTTAATGAAAACGATCAACCCAGCAATTGATAATGCTGTTTTACAAGACAAGTTTAATACAGGACTGGTTGCCCGCCATTTAAGCCGTTTGGCGGGTATCCCTAAACCTGCAAATTGTTTGTGATCAGTTCGTAAATATTAATTCGTTTAACTTAATATGAGATCAAACCCATCAATATAGCGAGTAAATATCTAAACTGGCTATAGCATAAATTATTTCACTTTCTTCCTGAGAAAATCCCATTGGTATTTGAAAAAATATTTTAGTGTTTGATTTGGATTGACTGCAGTTTTATTTTTTAAATTTACGCCATCCGAATGATCATAATCTAAAAAATTAGCTGTAGTACCCTGTATAAATTGAAAGCTCGATCCTTTGGCTGTAATTTTCTGTGATTCAAACAAATGATCCAATCCAAAACGATGCCCTAATTCATGTACCACGACTTGATTAAATATATTTTGAGGACAGTTAAATAAGGTAACGCTGTCACCACCAGCACCAACTGCATTCTTTATTTCTACAGTTGTTACGAAAACATAATTTTTAGTCGCTAAGTTTTTATCTTGATATTTTTTATAAAACTTAGTTAAGTCACTTAAAAAATAACCCGTGTCATTTATATTTAATTTATTCAAAGATATATTAACATCATCGTCTTTGCTACGATATTTGTTTAAATCAAATGTTGGAGCATTTTTTATTTCTACATTTATTAAAGCTTGGTTAAATGAGTTATGCTTTAAAAAAATTTCATAATCATGTGAACGGCTTGGTTTTTTTCCATCAGTTATAACGTCTACAAAAATAACCGATATAGTAGGAATCACGGCATTATGATAAAGCATTAGCTTCCCAACTTTCTCTTGGGTCTCTCCTTTTATTGCTGTTACAATGATTTCTTCATGTTTTTGCAAAGCACCTGTGCACTTAATATTCACTATTTCTGAAGCTAGATAATAAATCTCTTCTTCTCTTTTAGTATCTTCGCCTAAATCTCGCGTCATTTTTTTGGCGTAAATAAAATCTTCGACACTGAGCTCTGCTGGTTCAATAATAATATTCGGATTTGAAACTTCAAACTTAATCTTTGTTCCATCATTTTTTAATGAAAAATTATTTTCTGAATCTAATAGCCTCAACTCTAAATTAAGCCTAACCCCTTGATTGACAGGATTAGAACTATTGCTATCCTCTTGTGAGCTTGGGTAGATTGCTAACCATGCAGGGATATATTCTGTGCCAAATGGGCTAATTTTGGTAATTTGGTCTTGAGTATATGTCGCTTTTAATGATTGTATCGAACCACTGACTAAAGCAACTTTGTTTCCAAATTTTGTTGCTGCATTCGGTCTATAGTTGGTTAATTTTTTAAAGTATTCAGGTCTGTACCAATCAAAACCATAACTTCCATCATATATGTTATCTTCACATCTTCGAAAATGAATCGTAAACTTCTGTAGGTACGTATCACAAGTACTTCCGACTGTTGGGCTTGAACCAATTCCCATTCGATTACTCCATATTAAATATTTTATAAATTATTAAAATTTTGCATCAGTTAAATAAGTATATAAAAGTGAATGACTTGATCAAAATTATCTGTTTAAAAAATCGCTCTATTCTTTATCAAGCAATAAACCTTATTTTCTAAACTAGGATTACAGTTACTGTTTTTCATACTTTTACTTATTAATTTAAATTATATATTTTTTAAATTGAACAATCACATATTTTATATCTTTTTAACAAAAATCAAAAATAATATCAGTAATTAAAATTTCAAATTACTTGCTACGCTTCATCTAAACATTTTCACAAACACTAAAGATCATGAGTGCACATGTCTTTATATTTTTATGATATTTACCAACAACTTAATCTAAAATTAATTCATGATAAATATTGAAAATCATCTAGGGAATAGCAATCAAGCTAATTTTTTCTGCGCTAAGTATTGGAAAAACGCAGAGCTAACGATTGGCTTCACCTGTCTTGCATTCACCGCCTGCTGACATTCTGAGCATACCAATATCGGAGTAAACTCATGACCACAAACGGTATGTTGATACACCATAGGTGCACCCAGCCCCTCATCCATCCACTTATCCGCCCATGCCACCATGGTTAATAAAATAGGATATAGATCTAAGCCCTTTTCAGTTAAGCGATATTCATAACGCTCTTGTCGATCGACATAAGCCACTTTAACCAGTATTTCATGCTCGACCAAACGTTTTAGCCGTTCAGACAGTACATGTCTTGTCACACCTAAATTTTCTTGAAAATCATCAAAACGACGTAAACCCATAAAAGCATTACGTAAAATAAGCATGGTCCATCGATCACCCAATACAGATAATGTACGCGCAATTGAACACGGTTGATTGCCTATTTCTTCCCATTTCATACGAAGTTCCAAATTACATTTGTAAATTTAAAATACCATTAATGAATACTATGAAATAAACAGAAAAAGAAAGATAGTATTTCAGGGATTTTTTTTACATTCATTAAAATTGAGCGACAGGTGCTTATGCTTTAACAAGGATGACTCACAACTAAAAGTAGCGTTAGTCAACATTTAAAAATGCTGGGATATTTTTAATGCACAAAACAATAAAAGCCCAATTCTGGGCTTTTATCTTAAAATTAAATTTTACTTATTCAACAACTTATCCACGACACCAAACTTTTTGAAAATGCTTGCTCGGCGTTTTGGATAAATACTGGCCTTATTTAAATCACCCTTGTAATGATCAAATACCCGCTTATCCATAATTTTAAACCACCACGACGGGATCATCGCTGGCAACAGCATACTTGCATAACCGCTTGGCAATTCAGGTGCTTCATCAAAGTGACGTAACGCTTGGAATGGGCGTGTCGGAAAGGCATGATGATCTGAATGACGTTGTAACTGATATAAGAATAAATTCGTTACGATGTTGTTATTGTTCCAACTATGCTCAGGCATTGTGCGTTCATATTTGCCATTTTCATCTTTTTGGCGCAATAAACCATAATGCTCAATATAATTGATGATCTCAAACAACGTAATACTATAAGCTGACTGAGTTGCTAAATAAGGCAAAATACCTTTACCAAATAACCCGACCATAGATGAATGGAATGCTGCGGTCATTGTCCAGCCTTGCAATAACTCATTATCTTTAGACCAGAATCCAAGGCCCTTCCGTTTAAGACGGTTGGTTTCAATTTCAATCGCTGATTTAAATGAACCAATGACGGTACGTGGTAAAAACTCATAGAGCGTTTCACCCATTTGCGATGAAGCTGGATCTTCAGGCGTCGCAGCGCGTTTATGGTGTCCATAAGGATGTTCGATACGGAAATGGTTATAGCCTGATGGAACCAATGCCAAATGCGATAAAATATGGTCCATACGGTCATGCTTATGGCTTAACTCATGTGCTGTGTTAATGGCAATACCATTAATTGCACCCATTGAGACACCAAGCAAAATCTTATCTAAAAGAGATGTTTGTTTACGTCCGACCAAATAACAAGCATATACATTGGCAACATATTGAATCGGAATAAAGGATTTGACCAAACGTGAATAATACGGATCTTGCTCAAGTAATTTTACATCTTCACTGGTCGGATTGTTTTTATCCTTACCGATCAATGAATCTATGGCTGGAATAATCACATGCAGTACCAGTGGCCCACCCAATGCAAAAACTTTTTTCAGTGGCTTAGGTGCAACATGATATCCCGCTAAGATTCCTAAGCCAATCACTGGAAGTGATGGACTAATCATCCAAAGATAACGCTTTTTATCAAGTGCCAAACCTGACTTTGGTTTTAATTGTTGAAATTGCTGCTCTGTCAGTTGAACTGGTGCATTCATGGCTATATCTTCCCTATCTTTCTACTTAGTTATATATTTATGTAAAATTCAACTTAAAGACAGTTGTAAGCGTCCATAAAACCTATGAAAAAGTCTTTGGCATCTTCAACATAGAGTTTGTCCTTTGCGCACATGTTTTAATAGCATGAAACATTTTTATTATTTGAGAACAGGAAATTTGAACTGAATCTATGGATGCTTTAAGTAAAATTTTTGATGATATTCATCTCAACCATTCAGAATATATTTACCTTCAAGCTCAAGGTGATTGGTCATTTCAGAGTCCAAAACAAGATGCCGTGATCGCGCATATTGTTCTGTATGGAAATGCTTATTTAGAATTTTCACCCAAAATGACTGTTGCACTACAAACCGGCGATATGTTTTTAATTCCAGCAGGATTAGCACACACGGTAAAAAATCATTTAGACACGCAGTTAGTTGAAAGCCTCAATATAGAATCACTATTTGATGGATTAAGACAAGACGCAATTGAATTTGGTCAAGGAAGCTCAGAAAAGACCCTTATCCTTTCTGTACGATGCCATATGAATGCAATCATGGCTCGTCCATTGATCAATGCACTCCCACCATATTTGCATATACAAAATGCCTTAAGTGATGAGGCACCTGAATGGCTTAAAATTGGATTATATTTTGTTTCTGCTGAAACCCGTAGAACCATGGCGGGTAAAAATAAAATTATGGATCACGTCGTCAGTATTTTGATGATCGAGTGCGTACGTGACTATATTGAGCAAATGCAAGATCACAATAACTGGTTAAATGCCCTTGTACATCCTGAACTTTCAAATGCACTTGCAGCCATTCACAGCCGTCCAGAACAGAGCTGGACCGTAGAAAGCTTAGCTGAAACCTGTTGTATGTCGCGTTCTAAATTTGCCAGCTTATTTAATCAAATTATTGGGGAAACACCTTTAGCCTACTTGCAACAACATCGCTTACGTCTTGCCAGCCAGCTAATCAAACAGGGGCAACTGCCTATTCAGCAGATTGCACACCAAGTGGGATATTCATCTGAAACTGCATTTAGCCAGGCATTTAAGAAACAATTTGAACTTAGCCCAAGCCAATATCGCAATCAGATCTAAAAAAGATTACAGTCATCCGCTAATCACATCTTAGTGATATAGCTTCTGTACTAATTCTATATTCCATTTCACATAAAAAAAGCGCCGAGGCGCTTTTTTAAATCTGGGAAGATCAATTATTTAATTTTTGCTTGAGCTTTTAAATAACGCGAATAATCATCTAATAATTGTTCACCACGGAACTTCTGATACATTTGCGTAAGTTGCTGAACTTCAGCAGGATCCATCTGAGCAGTATCTACTTTTTTCACATTCGCTACAGCCACAACAACTAACTCATTTGGCAGCTTCGCAGTGCTGACAGACCACATGCCTGCTTTAGGTACTGGCTGGCTAAAGGCAACACGCTCAATCTCACGCTTAAGGCCTTTTGAACGAGTGAATGTTCCTGCATGGACAAAGTTAGACTGATATTTCGCAGTAACCTCTTGCGCTGGCAATTTTTTGAAATCCGCAATCATGGCATTTAATTTTGCATGCGCAGCATCAAACGCTTTTTGTTCAATCAATTGTGCTTTTACACGTGCAGTTGCTTGCGCTAAAGGCTGTACACCGGCTGGATGATACTTACGAACTTTAACCCAGACAACATCACCATTGGCAGTTTGGATATTACTTGACGCCGTCGTATTTCCGCTTTTCACATCGTCATTAAACAGTTTAGATTTAACAGCAGGATCAGCAAGAACTGGATTGGTTGTCGTTAAATTCACATTATTTGCAGATTGAACTTGAACTGTCTTCACTGCTTGTGAAACCACATCCAATGCATCACTGTTAACCACTTGCTCATTTAAACTATTTACAGTGTCAGAGAAATAGTTAGCAGATTTATTCTTTAAAACTTCAGCAGTCAATTCAGCTTTTTTCGACTCAAATGATGGCACTGAATCTACTGGTGTATTCACTTCAATCAAATGATAACCGAATTGAGTTTTAACAGGCTTAGACACTTGACCATTGCTGGTTGAGTTGACAGCTTTATCAAAATCATCACCAAAAGCACCTGGCGCATAGGCAGCAAGTGCACCACCTTTCGCTTTAGAATCAGGGTCTTCTGAATATTGCGCAGCAGCTTGAGCAAATGACGTACCTGCCTGAATTTTTGCATACACTTCATTTGCAAGTGTAGCAGCTTGCTCAGGCGTACGAGAATCAGTCGTGATCAAAATATGTTTAACATCACGCTTCAAACTTTGCTTATATTTTTCTACAAACTGAGTATAAGCTTGTTGTAATTCAGCATCAGTCACTGCCGCATTTGGCTGTGTCAATGTCGCTGGGCTGAGCACCACATAGTCCACATCCACTGAAGCAACTTGTTTAAACTTATTTTGATGCTTGTTGTAATAATCCGTAATTTCCTGATTGGTCACTTTAACATTGGCTTTATAGTCATCAAGTTTAACGCTTGATAAGAATAATTCACGTTGTTCAGATTGCAAGTTGGCAATTTGCTGGATATCCAATTTACTGATCAGTGCATTATCCGAAATTGTAGAGCTCAAAATGCTTAAGGCAAAATCTTGGCGAATATTTTGGATAAATGCTTGGCTAGTTAAACCCTGTGAACGTAAATAATTTGCATATAGTGTATTTGAAAATTTACCATTTTCCTGAAAAGCAGGAATTTGTGCAATTTTCTGTTCAATTTGAGCATCGCTCAAAGTCACACCTAACTTATCAGCTTGTTGTCTTAAAAGACTTTGGCTAATGAGGTAATCAAGTGCTTTATTTGCAATAAATTCTTTGTTCAATAAAGACTCATCCCCATGTATAGCAGGATTTGCCAACAATTGATCTGTATAGCCTTTTGTAACCGTTTCTAACTCTTTTTTAGAAATATCTTGACCATTAACAGTTTTAGCTACGTCTGCTTTTTGCCCACCGCTGAAATAGCCTTCAATACCAACCACAGCAAATGGCGCTAAAAATAACACAAGGAGAACTTTACCAAACCAGCCCCTTATGAGAGTGCGAAACGATTCCATGAGTATTCCAATATTATATTTCGTAAGGATTCTAACTGAAATTGTGAAATGAATGAACGAGCAATCACTGATAATTTAATATATTTCATAAAAAACGCGCCACAAAGGCGCGCTTTTAACAAGCTCAGATTAAGCTACTGAGTCTTTTAAGCCTTTACCAGCTTTAAAGCTAGGTACTTTGCTTGCTTTAATCTGAAGCTCTTCACCAGTTTTAGGGTTACGACCAGTACGAGCAGCACGGTCTTTAACACTGAATGTGCCAAAGCCGACTAAAGTCACTGTGTCGCCTTTTTTAAGCGCTTCACCAATTGAAGCAATAGTCGCATCTAATGCTTTACCAGCATCGGACTTTGACAATCCCCCTTTTTCTGCAATCGCATCGATTAATTCTGATTTATTCATGAAGATTACGTCCTCTTATATCGTTTGTTTAAGTTCCAAGGCTGTAGATCAAAGGCCATGACGACTTTATAGCAATGCTTTGGGGGGAAACGCAAGACTCCAAACACGCTTTTCACAAAAATTACGACTAAAATTTACGATTTTTTTGGATTAATGGTAATTATTTCATTTTTTTTAGCAATTGGTCGCGTAAGTTTTGGTTCTCTTCAGCCAATGCATCGACCTTATTGTGGAGTTGCAGGATCAAGTTTTCCAAATGCTGAAGATCTTTAGCAGTCACTAAACCAATTCTGTTTAATGAATGATTTACACGCTGATCTAAAAGTTTTTCAACCTTGTCTTTGGTTTCTGCAACTGACTCTTTGGTTTTTTCAGTGACTTTATTGACTGTCTGATCTGTGACTTCAACTGTCTTGGATTCAAGCTCCTCACCCACCTTGACTAAAGAATCAAAGAGTTTATTGCCTTCTTCTTCGGCTCTGGAGAATGCTCCCAACCCTGCCAACCAGATTTGTTTTGTATATTTTCTGAAATCTAATGCTGACTTTTTATGATTTCTAGGCTTTATTTGAGATTCATCAAATTCATTTTGATCTTCATAAAGATCTGTTTGTTCTTTGTTGCTCTTTTTCATATCTTGCTCCATTTACCCCAAACTCCAGCGTGTAATGACCTATATGACCAAATTATGTAGAAAATATTGCTATATTATCAAATAAAACTATTGAACCTTTTGCTAAACTGTTCTACAAAGCAAAGTAATTGTTTTAATGTTAAGGAACACTTGGCAATTCGACAATGGTTATTAAGATAATTTTTATATCATTGTTGAAATATTGTGTTTCCAGTCATGGATGAGATTGTTTCAAATTTATTTAGAGATCGGACTCTCTGTTTTGCTATAGGAATTTTTTATGAATGAATCGCAACAAAAGCAAGGTCATTCTCGTTTGTTGCTAAACATTGTCATGATTATATTGGAAACCATTTATTCTTTCGTATTAAAACATGATCGTGTTGTTCGCTTACAGGCAAAAAAATTCGTCGGACAGCAGATTACAATTAAAATGAATAGTTATATTCCTTATTTTGACTTTTATGTTCAATTTACAGATCGTGGTATTCTTTTTGATTTACAGCCTCCAGAAAAAGCCATTGACCTTTCTGTGAGTAGCACACTCATCGATTTCATCCAAATTTTTGTCTTTGCTAATCGTCGTAGCATGAAAAAAATGCGTCTGGAAGGCGATAACCTGCTCAAGGAACAGTTCCGTGATCTAGTTGTACACTTAACTGCCCCTAAATTGCTTTCAGACTGGAAGCAATGGTTAACCAATCCAGATGATGACAGCCAGACAAAAGCATCAAAAAAACGCATTGCCCCTTTGCTTGAAAAGATTGATCAGCAACGCTCTAAGATCAACACACTCCAAGTTGAAGTGAAACAATATCAAAATCGTGTTAAACGCTTGCAGCTCAACCAACAACGTTTATATACGGCTTTAGGCGTATTGGGCTTCCTATTTATGGCATTAGTCGTGTATAATCTTTGGCAAATATTTTGATAAAACTTGAACAAAAATTGAAATTTTCCAGTAATTTTTGTTCAAATAATAAATTCTGACTAAATTAGTCAGAATTAAACTTAAAAATACTTGACTATTTTAGTCAGGATTCATAAAATTCATACATCTAGTCTAAAACATGTGTATCGAATCATGCGCCTAACTACTCGCGGTCGCTATGCAGTGACTGCACTACTTGACTTAGCATTGCAGCCACCTGAACAAACGATTACGCTTGCAGAAATTGCAACCCGCCAAACGATATCTGTCGCTTATCTTGAACAATTGTTCGCTAAACTTAAACGTCATGGCTTAGTTTCAAGTGTTCGTGGAGCAAATGGCGGTTATCACTTAGCGCGCCATGCTGAAGAAATTACTGTCTTAGAAATTATTGAAGCTGTAAATGAAACCGTTGATGCGACTCGTTGTGACCACAAAGGCAACTGCCAAAATGGTGCAATGTGTTTAACTCACGATTTATGGCAAGAACTCTCTCTCCATATTGCCGATTATTTAGCTAAAATCACCCTTGCGGATTTAGTAGCTCGTGACAACGTACAAACCGTTGCAGTTCGCCAAAATTCAGCACCTCTTGATTCAGCCCTTTTATCGGTTACAGGTATTTGACATGAAACGTCCGATTTATCTTGACTATGCAGCAACTACGCCTGTTGATCCTCAAGTAGCAGAACGCATGATGGAGTGTTTAACCTTTGATGGTACATTCGGTAATGCTGCTTCTCGCTCACATGCTTATGGATGGCAAGCTGAAGAAAAAGTTGAATATGCACGTGAACAAGTCGCAAATTTAGTAAAAGCTGATCCACGCGAAATTGTCTGGACTTCTGGTGCTACTGAATCTGATAACCTTGCCCTTAAAGGTGTTGCTCAGTTTTACGGTTCTAAACGTAAACACATCATCACAAGTAAAATTGAACATAAAGCAATTTTAGATACTTGTCGTGAATTAGAAGAAGAAGGTTTTGAGATTACCTATCTTGAACCTGAACCTAAAACTGGTTTAATTACCCCAGAAATGGTTCAAGCTGAACTTCGTCCAGATACGCTACTTGTTTCATTGATGATGGTGAACAATGAAATTGGTACTGTGACAGATGTTGCTGCAATTGGTGAGTTAACACGTGCCAATAAAACCTATTTCCATGTAGATGCTGCACAAGCTGCAGGTAAAGTTGAAATCGATCTTTCTACCATGAAAGTTGATTTGATGAGCTTCTCAGGTCATAAGGTTTATGGACCTAAAGGCATTGGTGCTTTATTTGTACGCCGTAGCCCACGTGTTCGTATCAAAGCACAAATTCATGGCGGTGGTCATGAACGTGGTATGCGCTCAGGTACACTTGCAACCCATCAAATCGTCGGTATGGGTGAAGCATTTGAACTTGCTGGCAAATCTTTACAAGCTGAACAAACACGTTTACGTGTACTCCGTGACAAACTCTGGAACGGTTTACAAGATTTAGAACAAGTCTTCTTAAATGGCCACCCTGTATACAATGTTGCAAACTACTTAAATGTTAGCTTCAACTTTGTTGAAGGTGAATCATTGATGATGGCGTTAAAAGATGCTGCTGTATCTTCTGGTTCAGCATGTACATCTGCAACACTTGAACCTTCTTACGTACTTCGTGCCCTCGGTCTTTCTGACGAGTTAGCACATAGTTCAATTCGTTTTAGCTTTGGTCACTATACGACTGAAGAAGACATTGATCATGTAATTAAGATTACTAAAGCTGCTGTTGAGAAATTGCGTGAGCTTTCTCCGCTTTGGGATATGTACAAAGAAGGGATCGACTTAAATTCAGTTGAATGGGCTGAACACTAAGTTCCTTGAAATCAAAACGCGGCATTTTATTGAAAATCAGTAAAATGCCACCAAATTAGATTGTAGAAATACATATTATCAACGCTGACCCCGAGGTTTGGAGAAGCAACATGGCTTATAGCGAAAAAGTAATAGATCATTACGAAAATCCTCGTAATGTTGGTGTTTTGGATAAAAATGCAGAAAATGTTGGTACAGGTATGGTGGGTGCACCTGCATGTGGCGATGTAATGCGTTTACAAATCCAAGTGAATGACAGTGGTGTAATTGAAGAAGCTCGCTTTAAGACTTATGGCTGTGGCTCTGCAATTGCGTCTAGTTCACTCGTAACCGAATGGTTAAAAGGTAAAACGCTTGACGAAGCACAGGCGATTAAGAATATCGACATCGCAACTGAACTTGCACTTCCTCCTGTAAAAGTACACTGTTCTGTACTTGCAGAAGATGCAATTAAAGCTGCTGTTGAAGATTACCGTAGCAAGAAAACTAAAGCCTAATATCTGTTCGTCAAATTTAGCAGATGATTTTTTAACGGAGTTTTCATGATCAATCTAACTGAAAATGCTGCAACTCATATCAGCAATTACTTAAAGAATCGCGGTAAGGGTGAAGGTATTCGTCTTGGTGTGAAAACTTCAGGCTGTTCTGGCTTAGCTTATGTACTTGAGTTTGTTGATGATATCGACACTCATGATCAAATGTTCGAGCAGTTTGGTGTAAAAGTTTTTGTAGATCCAAAAAGTTTGGTTTATCTCGACGGTATGGAAATGGACTATGTTAAAAATGGTCTCAATGAAGGCTTCGAGTTCAATAACCCAAATAAAAAAGGTGAATGTGGCTGTGGTGAATCTTTCACTGTATAATCTGCCCTGCTTTTTCTCATGTTAAAACAGTGTCTTGCACTGTTTTAATCACATTTAATTACACCGTTTTCCTGTAAAACATCGTGGATGAGTATCTCCCATGAGTCATTTTGAGTTGTTCGATCTCCCGGAAGCACTCGATATTGATTTAGCGACATTAAAAGCTAATTTCCTAAAACTACAACAGCAATATCATCCTGATAAAGCTGAAGATAAAGACAAAGCTTTGATTAAATCAAGTGAAATTAATCAGGCATATAAAGCTTTATCCAATGTAGACAGTCGTGCTGCTTATCTACTTTCACTCAAAAAGCAAGATCATCACTTAGATCAATCAATTAGTGATTTTGAGTTCTTACAATCTGCTTTAGAAATTCGTGAGCAGCTTGATGAAGCAACCAATACCGAACAATTGCATTCTTTAAAAAAAGAAGTCCAACAATGGATTGATGGCTTAGTTCGCGAATTCAAAATTGATTTTGAGGATGAAGATTGGGCTGAAGCACGTGACACGGTGCGTAAGTTACGATTCTTTCAAAAAGTCATGAATGATATTGATAAAGCCGAAGATCAGCTTTTAGATGATGAAGATTTTAGTTTAGATGATGATTTCTAAATTTTAACTTTCATTATATGTTTTACCCGAATTTGTTTTTAGTTTTTATTTTAAGGATGTGACAAATGGCACTCTTGCAAATTGCTGAACCAGGACAATCAAGTGCGCCACACGAACACCGTATTGCGATTGGTATCGACTTAGGGACAACCCATTCTCTTGTTGCTACGGTATTATCAGGCAAAGCCAAAGTACTGAACGATGAGCAAGGTCGCGTGTTACTTCCTTCTATTGTACATTATTCTAAAAATTCAACCGAATATGGCGATGCAGCAAAACCGTTTATTACTGCTGACCCTAAAAATACCATAGTTTCTGTTAAGCGCTTTATGGGTCGTTCTAAAGCAGATGTTAAATTTCAACACCCTTACACGCTTGCGGGTGCTGACAATGAAATGCCAGCATTTGAAACAGCGCAAGGTCGTAAAACACCCGTAGAAATCTCCGCAGAAATTTTAAAACAACTGAAAGATCGCGCTGAACAAAGCTTAAGCAATCCGGTGAATGGCGCTGTGATTACGGTTCCAGCCTACTTTGATGAAGCGCAACGCCAAGCCACACGCGATGCAGCTGAACTCGCGGGTTTAAATATATTACGCCTGCTCAACGAACCTACCGCTGCGGCTGTTGCATATGGCTTGGACCAAGAAAGCAATCTAACAACAGACCGCAACTATGTCATTTATGATTTAGGTGGTGGTACATTTGATGTGTCTATTTTGCGTTTTTCTCAAGGTGTGTTTGAAGTTTTAGCCACAGGCGGTCATACCGCACTGGGTGGCGATGACCTAGATCGCCTTATTGTGAAATGGGAAAAAAAACAACTCAATATTGAAACTTTAGATGATGCAGAATATGCACATTTTATCGTTTCTGCGCGCAAAGCCAAAGAAGCACTCAGTGATGCAACCTCTGTTGATATTAAAGTTCTAACACATCATCTCACGCTAGATCGCACAACATTTGAAGAAATCATTCAAGTGGCATTAGATAAGACGATCAATGTGTGTAAACGTGTCATGCGTGATGCAAAACTTGAACTCGATGATATTCAAAATGTAGTTCTTGTTGGTGGTTCAACCCGCTCTTATGCTGTACAGAAAGTGGTGCGTGAAGTATTTAAGCAAGAACCGCTTTGTACCATCAATCCTGATGAAGTTGTGGCGATTGGTGCTGCGATCACTGCAAATCAACTCATTGGAAATTCTAAAGATGGTTCATTACTGTTAGATGTTACCCCGCTGTCACTTGGTCTAGAAACCATGGGTGGTTTGGTTGAACGTTTAATTTCACGTAATACAGCCATTCCTGTTGCACGCCGTCAAGAGTTCACCACCTATCAAGACGGTCAAACGGCCATGCTGATCCATGTCTTGCAAGGCGAACGCGACTTAGTTGAGCATTGCCGCAGCTTAGGCCGTTTTGTATTACATGGTATCCCACCAATGACCGCGGGTCAGGCACGTATTGAAGTCACTTTTCAGGTCGATGCAGATGGCCTGCTTACTGTTTCAGCCAAAGAAACCACATCAGGGGTCAATGCGCAAATCGACATTAAACCTTCTTATGGATTGTCTGAAACCGATACTGAACGTTTGCTTTTAGAAGGTTATAAATTCGCTGAAGAAGATAAAAATCTTCGCCATCTCAATGAAACTAAAGTTGAAGCACAGCGTGAACTTGAAGCCTTAACACAGGCATTAAAGGTTGACTCCAATCTGCTCAGTACTGAACAACTGACTGCACTCACCCAAGCCGCTGAAGCCTTAAAAGCTCAGCTTGAAACAAACGATATCAAATCGATTGAGCATGCTGTTGAACAGTTAAAAACTTATAGCGATGCCTTTGCTGCAGACCGTATGAATCAACACATTGATCATGCACTGAAAGGCACCAAACTTGATGATTGGTCTAACTCAAACTAATTTAAGGTAACGACTATGCCACGTATTAAAGTACTACCTCATGCAACAATTTGTCCAAATGGTGCTGAGTTTGAAGTTGAACCAAACGCCAATCTGTGCCAAAGCTTGCTCGATAATGGTATTAAAATCGAACATGCCTGTGACATGTCTAAAGCATGTACCACTTGCCATGTGATTGTACGCAAAGGCTTTGATGAGCTCGAAGAGATGGATGATGTTGAAGCAGACTTACTTGATCGTGCTTGGGGCTTAGAACCCGATTCGCGTCTATCTTGCCAAGTTAAAATCACAGACGAAGATATGGAAGTTGAAATTCCAAAGTATACGATTAACCATGCTTCTGAAAACCACTAAGTTGCTTTTCATATAGGCAAAAAACCACTCTTTATGAGTGGTTTTTTAATGGCTTAGGCATTTAATTTAACGACTTTACAAATAATTTGAGTTGACTTCATCTTCAATATTAAGCTTTGCAACGCCTTGAGAGTTGATAAGTTTTTGCTGAACCTTAATCCGTTCTACCATTTTTTCCAATACTTCAACCAGCTCTGGATATTCAAAGTTTTGCACTTCTTCTAAATTCAGCACCAAATGGAAGCCTTTATACTCATAATCAAACCATTGTTGATTTTCATTCTTGGTCGCTGAATATTTTTCCATCACTTGCCAAGTGCGTACCTTACCTTGAATCCCTTTCAGCTCAATCGGAGTTTTTGGTGCACAGAGATAATCGTTTTTAATCAGCTTATAGGTTTCATCTGAAACCAAAATTTCATCAATATCCGCAGCATATTGCAAACGTGCTGCTAAATTGGCATCACGCCCCACAATGGTATATGCCATACGATGCACAGCACCATAGTTCCCAACGTGGCAATAACCTGTACTGACCCCCATACGAATATGTAAAGGTGCATAGCCCATTTTCACCCAACGTTCACGGAGAAATTTCATCTGCTGGCGCATTGCAATGGACATATCAATACAGTTTTTCGCATCCTGCTCCACACCTTGTGAGTCAGGATCACCAAAGAAAATCAGGATTGCATCACCCATAAACTTATCAATGGTTGCACCATATTGTTTGGCAATTTCAGTCATATGACTTAAATAGTCATTTAATACAAAGGCCAAATCATCTGGAATCAAAGTTTCTGATAATTCTGTAAATCCTTGAATATCAGAAAAGAAAACCGTCATTTTTTTACGTTTATATTCAATCTTGGCTTCTGTATCACCACGCATGATCGCTTGCCAAAGCTGTAATGGCGCATAACGACTGAGTTGATTTGACAACTCAATATAGCGATTCATTTCATTGAAATAGGTGTTTTTCTTGGTTTCTACACTTTTGATACGGCGATTTTGATAATAATTTCCGATGTTTACAAACAAAATGATGCTAATAAAAGACAGGACTGATAGCTCTGGGCTGGTTTGCTGAAAATAATCATAAAAACCAAAGATAAAAATAATATTGGTATAAAACACAACAAAGGCAACTAAAATTGCCAGAGAGCCCATCATAAATGAAATTTTGTTGTTAATCGCTGTATAGATCAGTGCAAATAACAATACAAAAGTTACCACGAGGCTTAAATGTACAGCAGCCAATGCGGTAGAAACTACGATGACATCAATTAAGAAATAGATGTTTTTCCGAATTTTAGAGCCATATGAATATTCTAGCCAGCGCGATAGCTTAGGGCTAACAATAAAAATAAAGCCTATAAAAAAAGGAACATAAAATTGATAATTTGCAATTGGGGAGGTGAAATAATAAACCATGACCACCAAAGCAATAATCAAATACCCCATAAATCGCTGGAATATCTCAAATTGCTTTGGCTCTTTATCTAACATACGTTCAAATGGCAAAATATTTTACCTCGAATGTCATTTTATTAAACACTTCCCTTGTGCTGTTTACACTTAATCCATACGCCAATCGAATGGCATCTCACCTTGACCACGTAACGCCAACATCAGTGTTTGACGCATATGTGCTAATACTTCATTGCTATAAGGAACTGCTTGCAGGCCAAATACAGGTTTAGGCCAAGCTACATCATTCTGATAACGAACTACATGATGAAAATGTAATTGCGGAACCATATTTCCAAGTGCAGCAACATTCATTTTATCTGCACGAAAAACACGAGAAAGCTGACTAGACAACCAGCTTGATTCACGTAAAAACTGCTCTTGGTCAGCTTGACTTAGTTCATATAACTCAGTGATACCAGGAACACGTGGAATAAGAATCAGCCACGGGAATTGCATATCATTCATTAAACGACATGTTGAAAGCGGAAAATCGCCTACAAAAAAAGTATCTTGAGCAAGTTGTGGATGCAAACTAAACATATCTTTATAAATGACGCAAAATTAAAAGGATGGCTAATACTAACACATCGGTTTTCGTGTGAATATTGGTTATCTTGTGTTTTGGTACAAATAAACACAGTTTGTTTTGAACCTGATCACAATTACACTTTAAAGAATCACAGAATTTTTTCAAGTGATTTACCTGAAAAAATTCATAAGCACTTTTAATCTCAGATTGAGCATTTTTTAAGCTCAAAATCCTGATAAATTAACGCTTTAATTCTGTCAGTAAATTGTTTAACAAATCCTGAATAAACTGAATTCGCTTGTCATTTTCTTCAAGCATCACCATCACTTTTAAACGTTGTCCACCTTCCATACGGAACCAAGTTGGATGCTTCTGCATGAGTTGAATAATACTGATCGCTTGCACAGGTGTATCAGGTGAAAATTCGATCACCCCACCATTAGCCCCAATATCAATTTTGGTAATTTCTAAGGCTTCGGCCTTAACCCGAATTTGATGAACACTAAACAGTTGTTTTACTGGTAATGGCGGCACACCAAAGCGATCAATCAGCTCCATACGGATATTGTCAAGTTTATCCTGAGTATCGGTATTACTAATACGTTTATAGAACATAAGACGCTGATGTACATCACCCAAATATTCATCTGGGATCAAAGCAGGCATATGCAGGGTAATTTCAGAAGTAAGTGAAAGTGGTGTATCAAAATTAGGCGTCTTGCCCTGTTGAATTGCTTTGGTCGCTTTGGCTAACATTTCCATATATAGGCTATAACCAATTGCATTCATTGAACCGCTTTGTTGTTCACCCAGTAATTCACCAGCCCCACGGATCTCTAAGTCTTCCGTAGCCAGCATAAAACCAGCGCCAAGATTTGAAGCTCTTTGAATGGCATCTAAACGTTTTTCGGCATCACCTTTAAGGCCTTTAATCGATGGCACCATCAAATATGCATAGGCTTGATGATGGGAACGTCCAACACGACCACGTAATTGATGTAATTGTGCTAGGCCGAGTTTGTCTGCACGTTCAATAATAATCGTATTGGCATTAGGAACATCAATCCCCGTTTCAATAATTGTTGAACAGACCAGCACGTTAAATTCTTTGTGATAGAACTGTTGCATGATTTGCTCAAGTTCACGTTCACGCATTTGACCATGCGCAACCGCGACACGCGCTTCAGGTACAAGTTGACGAATATTTTCCGCAGCGCGTTCTATGGTATCTACTTCATTGTGCAAGATATAAACCTGACCACCACGTAACAATTCTCGCAGAATTGCCTCTTTCATGGTTTCATTGGTTTGTTCATTGACAAAAGTTTTGACAGCTAAACGACGTGCAGGCGGTGTAGCAATAATTGAAAGATCACGCATTCCACCAAAAGCCATATTCAATGTACGAGGAATTGGTGTTGCAGTTAAGGTTAACATATCAACATCTGCACGCATGGCTTTGATACGCTCTTTATCACGTACCCCAAAACGATGTTCTTCATCAACAATCATTAAACCTAAGTTTTTAAACTGCACATTTTCCTGAAGAATTTTATGTGTGCCGATGACAATATCAACTTTACCATCGATTAAATCATCAATGGTTTTGGTATGACTTTTATTGGTTCCAAAACGCGAAAGTACCTCTATTCGGATTGGCCAATCGGCAAAGCGATCTTTAAATGATTCAAAATGTTGTTGCGCCAATAAGGTGGTAGGGACTAAAACAGCCACTTGCCTATTATTTTGAACAGCAACAAATGCCGCGCGCATCGCCACTTCCGTTTTACCAAAGCCAACATCACCACAAACCAATCGATCCATTGGTTTGGCTTGTTGCATATCATATAAGGTCGCTTCGATGGCATTGGCCTGATCCAGTGTTTCCTCATAAGCAAAACCACTGGAAAATTGCATATATGCACTTTGATCCAGCTCAAAGCTAATCCCAGGTTTAGACTGACGGCGTGCTTGAATATGTAATAATTCAGCTGCCACATCATGAATCTGTTCAAGTGCTTTACGTTTTGCTTTATTCCATGCATCTGTACCCAATTTATGTAATGGCGCTAAATCAGGATCACCACCACTAAAACGGCTAATCAGGTGTAAATTGGTCACAGGAACATACACTTTTGCATCATCTGCATAGTTTAATTGCAGAAACTCATAGTCTTGTTCATCAATATTTAAGGTAACTAAACCTGCATAACGCCCAACACCATGATCAATATGCACCACTGGCGCACCAATATTGAGTTCCGTTAGACTTCGGATCAGAAACTCTTCTGAAACCTCTTGTTGACGTTTTCTACGGCGCTGTACCACTCTATGTTCATACAGTTGGTTTTCAGAAATAACTGATAGATCATTGCTAATGACCAATCCGCGATCCAAAGGCGCATTGGTAATCGCCACAGAGAAATTAGATTGTTGAAATACAGCAAAATTTTCAACAACTGGAATTTCACCTAAACTTGCACGTAAAGCATCTTTTAAAGTTTCACGGCGTCCAGCACTTTCAGCCACCAGTAATACAGGATGATTGGCCTCATCCACATACTGCTTCACTGCTTTAAATGGTTGGTCTTGTTTAGGGTCTACAGGCAATCTTGGTGGTAATTCAACCGACAAATTGATACAGCCTGCTTTTAATTCAATGGCTTCTGTTGAGGCAATAATTCTTGAAAATTGATTTAAATACTCAAACAGTTGATTCGGTTGTATAAAAATTTCTTCAGGTGGTAATAGCGGTTGATCAGCATTATGGCGTCGGTCTTCGTAACGACGCATCACATCTGTCCAAAAACTCAACAATCCTTCGTCAATGTGCTTATCTGTAATGACAATCGCATTGCTTGGTAAGTACGATACCAAACAACTTTGTGTTTGCATGGCTTGCTGTGAAAAGAATAACGGGAAGTAGAAATCTAATCCTGGAGAAGCAATGCCTTCTAACACATCTTGATAAATTGGGTTTTTCTTGGGATTTGCAGTTGGAAAACTTTCTGCATAACGATCACGAAATGTTGAACGCGCTTCTTTTAACGGAAATTCTTTTGCAGGAAGTACAGTAAAACGCTCTAACTTTGTTGTTGTTCTTTGGGTTTCAGGGTCAAAGAATTTTAAACTGTCTATTTCATCATCAAATAAATCAATACGAATAGGTGCATTTTGCCCAGAAGCATAAATGTCCATGATGCTACCACGTACCGCAAACTCACCATGGTCATAAACGGTATCAACCAGATGATAACCCGCCTGAACCAGTTTTAATTTTTGTTGTTCTAATGCAAATTTCTGACCAACGCGGATATCAAAATGCTCACCCAACACCCATGATGTAGGGGCAACACGTTGTGCCAAGGTGGTTGCAGAGACCAATAAAATACCTTTTTGTGGCATATTGGAAAGTATCGACAGTCTTTCAGAGACAATATCTTGGTGCGGAGATAAACGATCATATGGCAATATCTCCCAGTCTGGAAATATTGTTGGTTTTACCCCATAAAATTCTAATTCACTTTCCAACTGTCCCAAGTGCTGATTATTTTTTGCAACCAATACAAAGAGCTGATCCGATTTCTCTGCGATCTCCTTAAACAATAAGGCTGCAGATGAACCGAGCATTGTGCCAATCCAACGTTTTTCGCCTGCTTTCAGTTGTTTTAAATTGAGGTCAGAGATTTCTTGTTTAAACATAATCGCATAGGGTCTAAAAGACATGAGCAATAGTTTAACATGATGACTTTATTCAGTTGAGTGATTTTGTTTATTCTATTTATCTGTGCAGTGACTCAACAGCAGCATTTTCTTCATCAGGATAGAATTCACATCAACCTCAAGACAATCTCACAGGATCATAGACCTGTGGAAGCTCTTGCAAATGAATTGAGAATAGTCATTTGTATAACAGAGAAAAATCTAAGCAACATCACACATTATTCTTTAGTGAAATATTCTGATTCCACTAAATGTTATCCATGCCTTAAGTTGATTTATTTTTCTCGTTTAAACGCTTTATAATAATCATTGAGTTTTCGAATAATTTCTTTAAATTGTTTTAAATTTTCTTCTGTATTGCCAAGTCGTTGCACATAGTTGTTTGTCGCGATTTCTAAATCAATCTTTTCATTGATCAAAATTGTTTTATAGAACAAAGCCTTTAAATCATCAAAATTATTGAGTTTTCGGTTAGAAAAGTATTCCAGCCGTTCAGATAACTCACGATTTAAAACAATACCATCTACAATAAAACCATGCTCAGCATCAATTTGAATATTATTTTCTTGTAGAAAAACTTGTTCAGGACCGTTTTTATTACCCTTAAATAATGCTGCAATTTTATCAAACATCATTAAAACTCAATCAAATCAGAGACTCATCATAACAAAGATGACAAAAGTTCGCAGTAAAAGGCCGTTTTAAAACGACCATTTACCTGAAGAACATAAACCATCAGCGTTATTCGTCACCCAAATCATCTAAGAAGTCGACAGTAGGCACAAAGAATAAGGTTCCAGTCACTGCTGTACTAAAATCTAATAAACGATCTAAATTACCCTCTTCATCACCTTGAAACATATGCTCTAACATTTGTCGAGTCACACTAAATTTGCGTGCATAACCAATAAAGAAGGTGCCATATTCATTTTTAGATGGATTTGAGAACGGCATATTTGCACGCATGATTTTAATTTCATTACCATCGGCATCATGCGCCTTACTCACTACATTGTGTGCTGTTTTAGGCTTTACATCATCACTCAGTTCAACATCATTAAACTTTTTACGTCCGATGACTTTTTCTTGTTCTTCATCACTGAGCGCACGCCACTTGTCCATATCATGCATATATTTTTGAATAAATGCATAACTGCCACCTTTAAAGTCTGAGTCTTCATCACCCACCAGTGCATATTCAGCTGCAATTTCAGGCTCTGGGTTTTCTGTCCCATCAACAAAGCCAATAATCGCTCTACCGTCAAAATATCGAAAACCATTCACTTCATCCACTGGATAACTTACGGCTTTTAATTGCGTATTGATCATATCTGCCATTTCAAAACACAACGCTTGACGATCAGCACGAATATGGAAAAACAAATCGCCTTCTGTTGAAACAGCCGTATATTTTGGCCCTTTAATTTCTTTAAACTGTTCTAATTCTTGTGGTTTAGCCTGATCAGGAAATAAACGCTCCCACGCATTTGCCCCAAATCCCATAACCGCACTAAATTGTGCATCTGGATAACGGTTGGTTAAACTACGTGTTAATGCTGAAAAATTTGCTGCAAAATCGATTACTGTATCTATTACTTCAGCCCCAAGCCTTAATCCTAAAACAATAAATAAGGCATTTTCTCCTGGACGATTCATAACAGGTTGAATTCGAGTTGAAGTCATAATTTATCTCAAAATATTCTATTGGTTACAATCTAACATAGGCTGTTTTAAAGCTTAAGTTTTTATCGTTAACAATCCACTAATTCACAATATTTATATGGATACAAATGTTGCGAAAAATGATTAAAGCAATCAGTTTTGACTTATTTGTTCAGACACCTCTATTGTGATTTTTTTTAAAATTACTTTTAGTAATAAGCATAAATTTTAAAACAACTGTTTTTTTCATCAAACATAATATTCAAATGCTGCAACAAAGTACGAAATTGATCTGTTTGATCTAAAATCAAATCACTGATCAATCGTCCTCTCGGTTTGCTCAGCATAGGCTTTACAATTAAATATTCAATTGCAATAAATACAGGCATAGCATCGTGATAGAAAGGATGCCAATCACCCAAATACCACGGAATTTTCTTCACAAATTGATCTTCAGCTTGTAGATCTTTATTTTCAGTCACCAATTTGACAATAAATGCAGGTGGAAAATCCAAGTCTGTCATTGCATGCAGAAGTTTGAGCCATTTTGAATCACTCATACAAGATACCAACTGCCGTTGATGCGCGACCTGCTGAATTTTCAAAATATACTTTATATAGCCTTGGTCAGCCTTTAAAGTATTTATATGATTTCGATATTCAAGATAATTTTCTTGTAAACCCACATTTATCCTTCAATTAAAAGCACCTATGTTAGGTGCTTTTAACACATAGAGTTAACCATATTGTTTCTGTAAATAAGATACGATTGCTGCTGACTCAAAGAGTTTTTCACCTGTATTTGGATCTTCTAAATAAGGCACTTGAATGTCTTGCTTTGCGCGGGCCATAACTGGAATAATTTTTTCACGTTTGCCACCCACCAAAGGAATATATTTACCGGGTTTTAAACGTAAAACTGCTGGCCCTAGATCTTGCCAACACTCTTTCGCCACATTATGAAAGATAAATGGAATTTCTAATTCAGTTAACACAGCACGCACAACACGTGTATAAGGACTTGCTTCAAACCCCCATAATTCCAATAATTGCGCTGGACTTGCACGATCAACAATTCTTTTATTAACCCAAACCCCGCGTGCACCATTAATAATGGTTCCCACCATAGCGACCGTTGGGTATTTAGGATAATGAGAATATTTCTTTGGTGTTTTGCCTGTTTTACCATAATGCTTAAATAAGTAATCAACAATCTTTTGCGATTCGTACATTGCTGTTCCCGTATTTTCATCAATGAAATACGGAAAACGTAATTTCCCCCCTTTTTCTTTTACAACCTGACGATATTTAATCCCACCTTTAGGGCATGGATAGACTTCATAATCCAAATTGAGCAAGGTCATTACTTCTCGTACACGGCGGCAAAATGGTGAACCTTCAAACTCATATAACTTTAAAGCCTTTTCTGGCTGGTTTGGAAACGGAGTTCCTGTTACACCACGGCCTCCCTCAGTCAGTGATGAAGCCAAAGCTTGTACAACTTTAATTTGATGATGCACCATTTTATACCCCCTAGATGATTGTTTTCGCTTAAATAAAGCTTTTTATAAATCCACTAATTTTTCTTTTGAAACCACAATGCCATTGTTATCTGCATAGATATATTCACCAGAATTGAAAGTGACACTACCAAAATACACAGGAATATCGACCTCACCTATGCCTTTACGATTGCTTTTTTGTGGAATTGAAGCCAATGCATGGACACCTAGATCAAGTTCAACTAGTGCATCTACATCACGTACACAGCCGTAAATCACTACACCATTCCAGTGATGCTTAACCGCTGACTCTGCAATCATGTCACCCATCAAGGCACAACGCATGGATGCTCCACCATCGACAACCAAAACCTTGCCTGTTCCATCTGTAGCAAGTAACTCTTTCACTCGTGAGTTATCTTCAAAACACTTGACTGTCACGATTTGACCACCAAAGGTTTTACGCGCCCCATAACTTCTAAAAAACTTACCATCTAGAGATGGAATCAAGGTTTGGATGTCTTGGTCTGGATGATCATCTAATAAATCACAAGTTACAAAAGGTACTGTAGTCACGTTATCACTCCATTATTTGCTATTTTGTATACGCAAATTATCATAAATTTCAATTTTTTGAGTTTGTGTTTGAGCAGCCTCGACCATAGTATGAGCCACTTGTTGTGCTGTCACTGGCTTATATTTAAAAGAATTGGGTACCAAATGCGAAAATTTACCATACAGCTTTTGCGTTACGTCTTCTAAGAATCGCTTTTCATTTCGTTCACCAAGGAGTAACGATGGGCGAATAATAGAAAAACGATATAAGTTCAACTTTTGTATATAGTCCTCAAGCTCACCTTTCACTTGATTATAAAAAATTGGCGAGCTGGCTTTTGCCCCCATCGCACTGACTAAAAGTAAATGAGTTTCAGTCATTTCAAATAAATCTGCAAAATGCGCATTGATCTCAAAATCAATATTATAGAAAGCTTCTTTAGAACCTGCCTTTTTAATGGTCGTTCCCAAACAACTGAATGCATGAGTGTAACCGCTGACATCTTGATCATTGAGTAGAAGGAAATCATCCAATACAAATTGTTCAACTTTTTTAAATTTTGAAAAGTCGGGATTTTCTCGTCGTACAATAACTGTAATTTTTTCACAATCAGTCAATAAATCGAGCTGTTCAATGAGACGCTGCCCCACTAAACCTGTTGCTCCAATCACAATCGCATTTTTTATCGAATTAGTCATTTTTTAAACAATCTCCTAGATTTATTACTAATCTAACGTTTTATTTCAAATTTTTCTTCAACAAAAATGTTGTCAAAGCATGTCAACACTTGACTTTACTGGCCTCTTTAATCACAATATGGCACTTGTTTACGGGCTGGTGATAATCCTCTGATGTGGTTTTCAGATGTGGTTTCAGCCCGCCCAGACCCATCTAATTCAAGGAGTGCACGAGTGGCAAACTCTGCTCAAGCAAAAAAACGTGCTCGTCAAAACGTTAAAGCACGTAAACACAACGCAAGCTTGCGTTCAATGGTACGTACTTATATCAAACGCACAATCGCTGCTATCGCTACTGGTGAATATGCTGCCGCAACTGAAGCTTATAAAGCTGCAGTTCCAGTTATTGACCGTATGGCGGATAAAGGTATCATCCATAAAAACAAAGCTGCTCGTCACAAGAGCCGCTTGAATGCACAAGTTAAAGCGTTAGCTAACTAATTTTTGCATGTGAAAAGAGCCCTTTAAAGGGCTTTTTTTGTAGCTAAAATTTGACTATAGCGCTTTAAAATCAGAAAACATCAAAACTTATCTACCACCGCATCAATATTTCTCAGTAGATAGATAAGTAAGAGTTCTAAACAATAAAAATAATTATTTTGCTAAATGTGAAATTAAGACTGTTGCAGTAGATAAAATACCTTCCTGACGGCCAGTAAAACCCAATTTCTCTGTGGTTGTTGCTTTAACACTAATTTGAGTCACATCAACATCTAACACATCTGCAATACTTTGACGCATTTCCAAATTGTGTTTGGCTAATTTTGGCCGTTCACATGCCACAGTAATATCAGCATTATTTAATTTATAACCACGGTCTAAAATTAATTGATAAACATGTTTTAAGAGCTTACGGCTATCCGCACCTTTAAATTGAGCATCTGTATCTGGGAAATGCTGTCCAATATCCCCTAAAGCCAATGCACCCAATAAAGCATCACATAATGCGTGTAATACGACATCACCATCAGAATGTGCTTTTAAACCATGGGTATGTGGAATTTGAACGCCTGCCAAAGTTACAAAATCACCTTCTTCAAAAGCATGTACATCCATTCCCTGCCCAATACGAATCGGTATGATCATTCTTAGCTCCTTTTGCAGTTTTTAAAATTTAAAAATCTTGTATTCGTACTTTCTCTTTCGCTATAGTACGTATGCAAACATTGTGAAAGTATAAGCGATCATGCTGTTGAATACAGAATTTAATCAAATTAAAACACTCTTGTCTGGTCTCATTTTGAGCTGTATCAGTACATCAGCTGTTTACGCCCTGCCTCTTGACTGTAAGCACCAAGATTCATCACTTTTAAAAAAGTTATGTGGTTCGCAGTATAGTGAACTACGCGCTCAATTAAATGAGAGCTATCTCACTGCATATCTGGTCACAGATGCACCAATACGCTTAATCAATGATACACATCGTTTGTGGCTCAACCGTTTAAGTCAATGTAAAAGCAACGATTGTTTTAAACAACAGTTCGATATTCGCCTAGAAGACTTAAATTTTTACACCTCAATGAATCAAAGTTTAACCCAACATTTCATCAAATATGAACATGGTAAAATTTCGAAGCAACCCGCCCATTTACAAATCCATCAACTGACTAAAGATCGGATTAAAGTTGAAGGCATCGCCTACCGAAATCCCAATAACCGTAAAGATAGTCAAATTGTCTCATTGTTGGCTTACACCACGCCTGAAAAAAAGAATCAAATTTTGGACAATGAACATGACTGTAAATATGTGCTTAATTTCCAAAAAGCAATTTTGTCTGTGACAACAACACAAAAAGGCTGTGAGCGCTTTACTGGAATTTACCGTTTATATGATTAAGATTTATAATTAAATTTGGCAAAACCATGAGTACAAAACTAGCGTTAAGTGAAGAAAGATTAAAAATATTATCTGAATGTATGCAGAATTATGACATGGGTGCTGATACAGATGAATGGCCTAACAATATCATTTCGCGCTTTACCAGCGTTTATAATGATGGGTCTATTTCAAAGCACAATATCCCATTGCAGCATGAAATTGATCCCGATGAATTAAAACTTTGTCAAAAACTAAGCGCTGAAATCGCCAATATCATGACAAATGTTGAAGTTGGTATGGGTTCAAACTCGGGTGATTATTTTCAAGATTTTTATATCATGCATTCACAAAACTCAGCTAGCCAAAAAATTACGCCTCAGCTGATTCAACAATACTTTGCCAATACTATTTTTCCTTTGGCAAACATTACGACTGAACCGCTTACAACCAATACACAGTGGTGGAAAGAAGTTGAACAAGATGGTGAAGAATCTCCAGCAGAATATTTTCAGCCTTGGCACAAGATGATGGATTGGTTTGCAGCACAACACGATTTTATCGACTGTGCATTTGTTCGAATTGGTGACTCAGCACTTTTAGAACAAATCAATTCGGATGATTACCCGAAAGGAACAATCATTACAGGTTGTGTCTTACCTCGACTTGCATTGGGCTTAACCCAGAATAGAAGCTTGGTTGGAATCTTTGGATATGTTGTACACAGTTAAGATCTAACACTCCCAGAGCTAAAATAGAAATAAAATAAGGTATAAACATGACTCAACTGTTAATTTTAGACCAAGTCTCACAACACCTTGATCAAACCTCTTTTGGCGGTCTTCCTGTTAAAACGATTGGCTTACAGGTTGAATGGCCTCACTGCACAAATTGTAATGGTGCAATGCAATACCTTGGCAAAGTAAAAACTGATCTCGGTTTAGAACTGATCTTTATGTGTAGCCAAGATCCAGGTATGTGTGATGACTGGGATGCAGATGGTGGTGGCAATAAAGTGATTGTCATTACAGATGTTCAATCTCTCGAAAAATTCCAACCGTTAGAACCTGAAAATACCTTACGTGAAGCGGAATATGGCGCCAAGATTTTCCAAGATTCGCAAGTAGAATATTCACAATCACGTGAACTTTGGCAAGGGCCCAAGAGAGAAATTTTAGGTCAGCTTTCTGGCCAAGCTGAGTGGCTGCAAAATGATGAAACACCAGAATGTGATTGCTGCCAAAAGCCTATGCGCTTTGTTGCTCAACTAGAGACTGGACCTGATCATAGAACTGAGATGAATTTTGGTGGAGGAGGTTCCGCCTACCTATTCGATTGCCCTCAGGGTAAAACTGCTAAATTTCTATGGCAATGCTAGCCTCAACCATGGATATATCTAATGGATAAAAAAGTCATTTCCAAACTATTACAACGTCAGTTTTATCCCATTTTAAAAGCACAAGGCTTTATAAAAAAAGGCGATGTATTTAGGCAGGTTGAGGGAGAAGTTATTCGAATCATCGATATACAACACTCCATTAAAAGACATTGTTTCCAAGTTAATCTCGGTATTCACCTTATCCCATTAGGTGAATATGTTATGCGATGTACAGGTAAAGCTTTAGATATTGAAAAAATGCGTGATTTCGATTGTGCATGGCGTAGTTCGATCCTACCTTATTTAATCAATGATCATGACAACGATTGGTCATATACCTCAAATGAACAAGATGCTAACGAAATGGTGCAATTTCTAGTATCTGAGTGGAATCGTCAAAGCCAAAATTTCTTTAATGAATTGGCACATTGGCCTGAAGATTTTCTCAAGAAAGCGCATCAGGCCTGTATAAATCCCTTACATCCCGCACACATGTGTACCCTATGCTATGTAGCTAGTGCTGCTGGTGATTTACAATTGGTCAAGAGGCTCGCTGAGATTGCAATTGAAGCGGTTCCAGAACGAGCCACCACATTAAAAGAACGATTAGCATCATTTATCCAAAATCCAAGTTTAGCGATTCCGCAAATTATCGATGAATGACGAAATGAAGCAGTCAAATGCGCTATTCACCAAATTGAAATATTTGTTATATTTTCTAACAACTTTCACGATCCGATTTAAAGTTTTACGCTTTATTTCCTGACTTAATTAACTTATAAATAACTATATATAAATAGTCTGATGACATATTTGTTGTAAATACCGAACACCAAACAATAGAGGATCAAAGGTGTTGCTATGGATTTGAACATGTATCTCACCAATAAATTTAAGAATTTTAATGAGTTTCTAGAAACGCATTGGCATGACTACCCCAATAAATACAAAGAAATCCAAACACTGCTGTTTTTTCAAGCCTATACCACTAAGCCACTTTCTGAGAAATTTGAAATCAATATTGATCAGGCCTTAAAGTATCCAACCTTAAGATATTACTTTCAACAGATTGAAAAATATATCCATATACCGCCCAAGCAACTGTTTCCTAACTCATTTCATCGCCCTTATGAGCATATTTTAAATGAGTTTAAATATTTAAGCTTTTACCAAGAAGCTTTTGAATTTCACAAAAATTTAGAAAAAATTAGAAATACTTTTAATAAAATTTCCATTCCAATTGCCAGTCATGCTATTTACACAGAAATTTTACAATATCTCAATTTGAGCTTTGAATACCTTGCTGATCCCAACTTAGCCAACGAGTTAAAGATTAAATTAATTTACCAATGGCAAGATATTCATAATTTAGAAACTGTCGCCGCATATAAATCATTAGAAAAAATTAAGACCACACTCAATCATTATCGGCAAAATTCCTATTCAGAATACTATTTTAATTTAATTCAACTGGGTGAAAATCAACGGATTGAATTTAAAGAACGTACCACAGACCTATTAACTAACCGCAAATCAGATAAATGGGTCAAAGCGTGCTTTGCATTTATGAATACCCGCAATGGCTATGTCTTTATAGGCGTTGCTGATGATTTAACCATTGTCGGGATTGAAAATGAACTTGCGGAACACTTTAATAATTCACTCGACTTAATGAAGCGGAGTTTGATTGATAAACTGGCACACGAAAGTAACAAAATTTCAAATATTTATACCACACTAGAAGAAATACAGATTCAAGGAAAAACCATATTGGTCTTTAAATGTAATAAATCGGACCGTCCGTTATATTACAAAGGCGAATTGTTCATGCGCACCAATGGACAAACAACACGTGTTCCACCTGAACTGATTGAAAGTTTTCGTGTAGAATTTTATTGTTAGCATTCAATAGTTAAAATCTCAGCCTAGAAGAATCAAAAATATGGATTATCCTCAGTTTAAATATCATCCCAACGCATACAAACTTGATCTGTTTGAAAAAGAAGATGGTATTTGTTCAATTTGCAATCAACAACGTGATTTAAAGTACGTATGTTCTTTCTATAGCATAGATGAACCCGATTATATCTGTCCGTGGTGTATTGCCAATGGTGCAGCAGCGCAAAAATACGATGGAGAATACAATGACTATTGTGGCATTGAAGGTATTTCTTCAAACCCAAATGTTCCATCCGAAAAAATCAACCCTGAGTTTTTAGATGAAATCTGCTTAAAAACGCCAAGTTATCATAGTTGGCAACAAGAAGTTTGGCTGGTGCATTGCAATGAACCATGTCAGTTTATCGCTTATGCGGATAGTGAAATGCTTAAACCAATTTGGGATGAGGTCAAAGCCGATATCGAAGAAAATGGTTATCCAGTAGAGCTTATCCAAGATCACCTCAGTATCGACGGTGATTTAACAGGCTATCTGTTTCAATGCATTCATTGCCAACAACATCGCTTACATATAGATTGTAGTTAAATACATAATCAAACCTTATAAGTTAAACCTTATAGCTTTGGCTAAGTAACTGGCTTAAATGCTGTTTAATGCCCTGCCATTCATCTTTGATTATGCTGTATATAACAGTATCGCGAACAGTTCCATCTTTTCGTAGCGCATCTTGACGTAGCACACCATCATAATGCGCACCAAGACGCTCAATGGCACTTTGACTTTTAATATTGCGAATATCCGTCCTTAATACAACCGAGTTGGCTTGTAGTTTTTCAAATGCGTACTCAAGTAATAACAACTTACAACTGGTATTGATATGACTGCGTTGTGCTGATTGTGCATACCATGTATAGCCAATCTCAACACGGCGTACCTCCCAAATAAAATCGCGAAAACTGGTGGTTCCTACAATACGACCATTCCGCTGATTTAAAACAACAAAAGGTACGCGTATTCCTAAAGATTTTTGTTCAAGTGCCTTGGTAATATAAGCCTTGATCTGAGAATAATGTGGAACCGATGTATAATCTAATTCCCACAAGCGGCCATCTTTACATACCTCAACTAAAGCATTTTCATGTTCTATTTGTAGTGGTAAAAGCTGCACTTGATGGGTTTGTAATGATGTATAAAGCGTTGAAAAGATATCTTGATTCATAGCAATTACACCAATGTAAAGAATGCTCCTCCATTGTCCGCTATGTTTTTGAAAGTTTTATGATCAAAATATGAAATCACCATGACGATCTTTCAAATGATTTCAAAGGCATTTGCATGCCCTTGAATCGAATATAATTCAACAAAATAGTTATTTTTTATAATGTGCCAACATGTCTTGTAAATGTGCTTTTACATTGTTCCACTCACCTTGCGAAATACTGTACAACACCGTATCTCGAATCGTACCATCTTTACGCATTTGATCACCCCGAATAATGCCATCTTTTTTAGCACCTAAACGTTCAATGGCTTTTTGGCTTTTAAAATTAAATTGGTCAGTCCTCAATGCTACGGTATTGGCTTGAAGTTGTTCAAAAGCGAACCCTAGTAGCAATAGCTTACAGCTTGTATTGACATGTGTCCGTTGTGCCGATTGTGCATACCATGTATAGCCGATTTCAAAACGTTTTACGTTTAATAAAATATCGTGATAACTGGTCGTTCCCAAGACTTTCCCTGAGCTTTGCTCTATGACAACAAAGGGATAACGGCTGCCTTGTGCTTTTTGGATTAGTGCTTTTTCAATATAATTTTTAACTTCTGTGTAATGTGGTGTAGAGGTAATTCGTAGCTTCCACAATTCACCATCACGACACGCTTCAGCGAGTCCTTGCTCGTGTTCAAAAGACAGTGGTACTAAGCGAATATTATTTAGTTGTAAATCTAAATGAATAAATAATTGTTCAAATGCATCCATTTCATATCCACCAAGTTAATCTATAACGTTACCGTTTGATGTCATTGTAAAGTGATCAGCATCAATCGTATTAACAACGAAGCTTTCTTACTGTTAAGTCATTATATTGCCAAGGCTAAACATACCACCCCAGCCAAACCTAAAACCAGTCCTAAAGCGGTAATCACTTTAAGCTTTTCTTTAAAAATTAACAGCCCTGCAATGACCCCAAATAACACCACAAGGATATTCATCCCTGCAAAAACAATGGCTGGAGAATCTTTTAATAAAATATGCGCCTTGACATATAAAGCAATATTGGCAAAATTTATGATCCCCAAGGCCAAACCAGCAATACAGTTCTGAAGCTTCCACTGAGTTTTTCGAATCAGTAAGTAACCGACAGATAATAGGAATGAACAGATAAACATCAAGGTTAATGTAACTGGAAACTGTAAGCCCAAGCTGGTTGTATATTTCAATAAAACATCAACCAAAGCATAACCTACCCAAACACTGAGTAAATAAAGGATCCCTTTCTGATTGAGGGATGAATTTGATGGGCTCGACTGGGAAAGTACAATACATAAAACTGCCACGATACCCAAACCAATACCAAGCATTTTTAATTGGTTAAATTGTTCTTGGAATAAAAAATATGCAGCCAATAATGATAAAACCACAGATAATCGCTGTGCAATTTCAGTTTTTAAAATTCCTGCACTATGTAATGATTTTGCTAGACATAAAAAAATACTGGGTAATACAACGCCTAAACCAAGAATCAACCACCATGGTGTATTTGAGATTGAAATATGGGCCAAATCAGGCTTAAACCAAATATAGCTCAATACACTGGCGATTGCGTAATTCCAAGCAATCATTTGCAATGCATCAAAACCTTTTTGTTTGGTCCATTTTAAAAGCATTGAAACCAGCACACTACAAAGTGCTGCTGAAAATATGAGTTCCATAATTTACTTCTTATCTCACCAATCATTGCAAAATTTATGCGGAACCGAGTCCCTATTATTCAAGAAAAAGCCCACTAGTATGAGTGGGCTTTTAGGTGATCAACAACCATCAAAGATTATTTATAACGATCAACCATTTTTTCTAAAGAAATTGGGCGAATCTTGTCTGCATTGCCCGCAGTACCAAATGCTGTATAGCGATCTACACAGATTTGTTTCATTGCTTCAACAGTTTCACCGAAGAATTTACGTGGGTCAAATTCACTTGGTTTTTCAGCCATCATACGGCGCATTGCACCTGTAGATGCTAAGCGTAAATCTGTATCGATGTTGATTTTACGTACACCATGCTTGATTGCTTCAACCAATTGCTCAACTGGAACACCATAAGTTTCTTTGATGTCACCACCATATTGGTTAATGATTGCTAACCATTCTTGTGGTACTGAGCTTGAACCATGCATAACAAGATGAGTATTTGGAAGTGCCGCATGAATTTCTTTAATACGGTCAATTGCCAAGATATCGCCTGTAGGTGGACGAGTAAACTTGTACGCACCATGAGAAGTACCGACTGCAATTGCTAAAGCATCAACATTGGTATCTGCAACGAATTGACGAGCTTCTTCAACAGAAGTGAGAAGTTGAGAATGATCAAGTACACCTTCTGCACCAACACCATCTTCTTCACCAGCCAAACCTGTTTCAAGGCTACCCAAACAGCCAATTTCGCCTTCTACAGAAACACCACATGCATGTGCCATTTCAACAGTACGACGTGTTACATCAACGTTATATTCATAAGACGTTGGTGTTTTACCATCTGCACCTAAAGAACCATCCATCATTACAGATGAAAATCCAAGCTGGATCGAACGTTGACAAACATCTGGGCTTGTACCGTGATCTTGATGCATTACCACTGGAATATGTGGCCATTCTTCAATTGCAGCTAAAATTAAATGACGTAAAAATGGAGCACCTGCATATTTTCGTGCACCAGCAGAAGCTTGCACAATTACAGGTGAATTTGTTGCGTCAGCGGCTAACATAATTGCGCGCATTTGTTCTAAGTTGTTCACATTAAACGCTGGAACGCCGTAACTATGTTCACCGGCATGATCCAAGAGTTGGCGCAATGAGATAAGAGCCATAATATCCTCCCAAGTAATGCCCCATATTCTACATGTTGCTTTATTTCAATTCAGCAACAATATTGACTATTTCATAAAAAATCCCCGCGTTTGCAGGGACTTTTAACAAATAACAACATTTAGAAAGATTATTGAGCTTTAGGTGCTTCTTCTTCAGTCGCTGGCGTAGCCGCATCTGCTGGAGCATTTGCTTTTTCAGCAGCTACATCTGTATTTTTTTCATCCAAAACAGGCTGATCAAGCGCATCAATCACAGCTTGTTGTTCTGCAGATGTGTTTGCTGATTCTGCTGAAGCAGCTTCAGAAGAAGATGTTTGTTCTGAGGCTGGTGCTTTTTCTTGTTTAGAACATGCAGTAAATGCCAAAGGAGCAATAAGAAGTGCTGCAAGTGTAAATTTAAATTTCATCACATTTCCCAGTGTTGGTGATTGGATTTGATCTATTTTATTGCAGTTATATTTCATTTTTATTACTTTACAATGAATCTCTCAGATAAAAAAGGCTGACACGAGGTCAGCCTTTCATATAAACGTCATAATTAAAATAATTTTTCAATTAAGCACGTTCAAGCAATACCGCTACAGCTGGAAGTGTTTTGCCTTCAACAAATTCAAGGAATGCACCACCACCAGTTGAAATATAACCAATTTTGTCTGCAACTTGGTATTTATCAATTGCTGCCAAAGTATCACCGCCACCAGCGATAGAGAATCCTTCAGATTCTGCAATCGCCAAAGAAAGTGTTTTTGTACCTTCGCCAAATTGATCCACTTCAAATACGCCAACTGGACCATTCCAAAGGATCGTTTTAGACGTTTTTAAGATTTCAGCAAAAGCTTTCGCAGTTTCAGGACCGACATCCAAAATCATGTCATTGTCTGCAACATCTTCAACTTTTTTTACAGTTGCTTTAGCATTTGCCAATGAACCTAAGAAATCTGCAAAATCGATTGCAGATGCATCTGCCACAACAACATCGGTTGGAAGTGGAACTGATACTTTTGCCGCAATCGCTTTCGCTGTGTCAATCAAATCATGTTCACACAATGATTTACCGACATTGAAGCCAGCTGCGGCTAAGAATGTATTGGCAATACCACCACCAACAATCAATTGATCACAAATATCAGAAAGTGAAGTTAAAACATCAAGTTTAGTAGAAACTTTAGAACCAGCAACAATTGCAACCATTGGTTTTTCAGGTGTTTGCAACGCACGACCTAAAGCATCTAATTCAGCTGCAAGCAAAGGGCCCGCTGCTGCAACTTTTGCTAAGCGTGCTACGCCTTCAGTTGATGCTTCTGCACGATGCGCTGTACCAAATGCATCCATCACAAATACATCACAAAGCGCTGCATATTTTGCTGAAAGTTCAGCATTATTTTTCTTTTCACCCACATTGAAACGACAGTTTTCAAGTAATACCACTTGCCCTGCTGCAACTTCAACACCATCTAAATAATCTGTAAATAATTTAACGTCTTGACCAAGTGCCTCAGTTAAATAAGCTGCTACAGGAGCTAATGATTGTTCCGCTTTTGGCTCACCTTCAACGGGACGACCAAGATGAGAATACACCATGACCGCAGCACCTTTCTCAAGTGCCAATTTAATTGTCGGTAATGCAGCACGTAAACGTGCATCACTTGTAATCACACCATTTTTAACAGGTACGTTTAAGTCTTCACGAATAAGTACACGCTTGCCTGCTAAATCGAGGTCAGTCATACGCTGAAAATTCATGTATAGCTCTCTTATAGATATTAAAAATCGCGTAGATTCTAAATGATTACACAAAAAAAGGTTAGATACTTTTGTAGAAAAGCTGTAGAAAAGTTGAGATTTGATTATTATAGGGCGAACTTTTAAATTCTATACGCTTATGTCTTTTCATCCCGATCCTAAAATCAATGGTTTAAATGTCTTAGGTGAACCTTTAGCAAGTTGTTGTTTTTCTCCAATCACAGGTTATTTTCGTAATGGTTTCTGCCACACAGCAACAACCGACCTCGGTCAGCACACTGTATGCGCTGAAATGACTTCAGAATTTTTAAATTTTTCACAAAAAGTGGGAAATGACCTAATTACACCGCTGCCAGAACACGGCTTTCCGGGACTACAACCTGGTGATTTTTGGTGTTTATGTGTGACGCGTTGGGTTGAGGCCTATCAAAACGACATGGCACCTCGCGTAAAACTGCAAGCCTGTCATCAAGCTGTTTTGGCGTATGTTCCCTTAGATCTCTTGATGGAATATGCAGTATAACTAGGCATGAATTATTCAAAGATGAATCACCCTGAAATTATTTTGGCTTCATCCAGCCAAACCCGTAAAGATTTAATGAATCGTTTGCGCTTAGACTATCATTGTATCTCTCCTGAAATCGATGAATCACCACAGGGTGAATCTCATGCCGATGATTTGGCTAAGCGCTTGGCTTTTGAAAAAGCCCAAGTCATTGCACAAGATCATCCAAATGCAATTGTGATTGGGTCAGATCAGGTGGCTTGGCGTGAACATGCACCACAAGATTTTATTGGTAAACCCCTATCTGTAGAAAAAGCCATTCAACAGCTACAAGCCAATTCAGGCAAAAATGTCTTTTTTAGTACTGCCTTAAGTGTGCAACATTTGGCTTCTGATTTTGAACAAACCTTAGTTGAGCATTATCATGTGAAATTTCGTGACTTAACTTTGGCTGAAATTGAGCGTTATATCGAAATTGATCAACCTCTGCATTGTGCGGGTAGCTTTAAGTGTGAAAGTCTTGGTATTAGTTTATTTGAGCAAATGATTGGGCAAGACCAAACCACTTTGATGGGTATGCCAATGATTCAGTTATGTGGAATTTTAAGGAAGTTGGGAGTTCAACTGCCTTAGTTTGCTATGGATTTGAAGGTGAAAGTATTTTTGATATTTACCTTCATGTTCAATCTAATGTTAATTTATAGCAATTATTTTATTCATTTTTTGCCCTTTACGTAGAATCTGTAGGGTAATAAAACCGCTTTTCAAGCTATTTGAGGACTCAACAAAACTATTCACATTCATAATATCGTCATTACCTATTTTAATAATTATATCATTTTCTTGAATTTGGCCATCAGCTGGAGTATTTTTCTTTATAAACATTGCTTTTACCCCAGTTTGCAATCCATTATTTGACTTGTCAATATCTGACAAATTGACTGGATATATTCCCATTCTAGAATTAAAAAAAATTAAATAATTAACGTTATATTTGGTGGTACTAGAAGTTCTAGTAAAAGCTCCCATATAGGTCCCATCCATATTATCTTGATTTAAACTATTGTTAAAAACATTATTACTTTTATTGGAACCAGCCATACGAGGAATTGCGTGAACAGTTTTACTTTGAAATATACTTGAACCCTGATTTTCACTACTAAATAAAATTAGCTCTGCTCTTATCTTTTTAGCATTATCGTTCATTCGCTCTACAACTTTTTTATAATCATAGTCACCTGTATTTTCTTTAAAAACTTCAGACTTAATAGATATATAGCCCTCTTCTAATAATTCTTTGAAACTTTTATCAAAATCATCTGATTTTATTATTCTAATTTTTTTGCTATAAGTATATTTATTCTGCATTTTAAAGGCATTACTTACGTTTTGTTCTGCGTAACTAATGCTAAATACATTTACAATCAAACATAAAACCAGGCATAATCCTTTAATTTTTAACATTTTTTAAATTTATATAAAGTAATTTAAGATTGATTCATTATAATCTAAATTTAAAAATTATGGTTTAGAAATCAACTTGCACCCTTTTACTTAACATAAGACAATAGCCACATTATAGATTCAAATTTGCTTAGGCTATTTTCATGTCCCTACCTTTAGATGTTCTTGGCGGAATTACTGCTGAACAATTCCTCTCAGAATACTGGCAAAAAAAACCTTTATTGGTTCGTAATGCTTTACCTGAAATTGCCAATATCCTTGTTCCAGATGACGTCATGGAGCTTGCTCTGGATGAAAACATCACAGCACGCCTGATTAAGCAAAAAGACAAAGATCCAAATCAATGGTCAGTAAAATCATCACCACTCATCAAAGGTGATTTTCAAAAAATGCCAAAACTTTGGACCTTATTGATTCAAGCTGTAGATCATTATTCATTTGATTTAGCAGAACTTTGGAAGAAATTTCCTTTTATTCCACAGTGGCGTCGTGATGACATTATGGTCTCTTATGCTGCTAAAGGTGGTTCTGTAGGTCAGCATTTTGACTTTTATGATGTATTTCTTGTACAAGGTTATGGACACCGCCGTTGGCAACTTGGACAAATGTGTGATGCTGAATCTGAATTTGTTGAAGGGCAGCCGTTAAAGCTACTTCCAGAAATGGAGATCAATTTTGATGAAGTTTTAGCGCCAGGCGATTTACTTTATGTCCCACCAGGATTGTCGCATTACGGTGTCGCAGAAGACGATTGCCTAACCTACTCTTTTGGTTTCCGTATGCCAAATATTGCCGACATGATGGATCGTGTCAGCGATAAATTTGTCGAAGACCAACAACTACGTAATCCGCTTATCGACATCTTACGGAATAAACAAAACCCGATTGGGCAAGTAACACAAGCTGAACTCGATTATTTAAAAGCTGAATTGTTGGCGAAATTAAATAATTCTAAAGTGTTAGAAGATGCCATTATGAGTCTAATGGCTGAAGCAAAGTACCCTGAAAATATTCCAGATGCTGAAGCGATTGGCACTGGAGATTTAGAAGAAGTTCTTGAACAAGGCTATTTACTACAAATTGAGCCAGCCTCTCGATTAATTTATCTTGAACAGGATCATGAATTATTATTCTGGGCAAATGGTGAATCGATCTGTATTTCTGAACAATTTGCACCCTATTTAAAGCAGATTGCAGATGGACAAAGTGTCAAACTCAATCATGAATTGTCTTATGATGAAATATTAGAGGACATTGCGGGATTATTAAATGAATCTATCTTGATGCTTGTTCCTACTGGCGAATAAAATTCGCAATCTAACTCTAACAATGTAACGCTTAAATAAAGCCTGAAAATTCAGGCTTTATTTCTATCAATTTACTTTCAGCATAACTTTAAGAAATAACTCGCTCATCCTTGCTTAAGCTGATATTTGAGAGAGCTTGAGGACTTAACCAAAGTAAAATTAAACACTTCATCCCACTAGAGATAAAGACTTTGCTGTGACTTTATTGTCCTTTTATCAGACTATTTTTTCTCATAGTTTTCGATAAACTCCGAAATCTATTGTCAATATTTTTTGTCGTTCAAGTTTTTCAAAAAAGTCTAAAGTACTACTAAAGGGATTAACGAAGTATTTTGTTAAGTGATTGAATTCAACTGTTGTCTTGAGAAAATTATAAAAGAAATATGGGTCAAGATTGCCAATACTTTCTTTGTTTCCAAGCGAAACTTCAAGAATTTGTCCTGTAATTAAATTCTCAAACATACAGTGTTCTCCATGCACAAAAAAAGACCAATCTTCCGATAGCGTTTTTTGTCCATTAAAAAAATCAGCATCTTGTATTTCGTAATAGTGTCCTGCGTTAATTTTTTCTTTTTCAGGTTGGTCTGTTTCTGTAATTAATTTATCAATAAGCACTTCAGCAATGGCTTTATAGTTGTCCATTGCTGTTAATAATTCCTGTTCTACATCAGAAGTAAGGTCGATCATATAATTACTGTCAAAATTTCAAAGCTAAATAATTAAAACTTATCAAATAAAGCCTGAAAATTCAGGCTTTATTTCTATCAATTTACTTTCAGCATAATTTTAAGAAATAATTCCCTCATCCTTACTCAAGCTGATATTTGAGTGAGCTTGAGAACTTAACTGATGCTTTAATGTCTCGTTTTCCTGCTTTAGATTTTTTATTTTAAAAAACTGGAAGAACAGCCCGATATACGCAATAACAACGATCACAGAAACATAAATGGCTAAAAAACTGATACTGGGGTTTAACAATTTTGTCAGAAACTCTTCAAACATTTTCGATTCCTTTTTGTTTTCATCGCATATTGAATAAATATTTCAGTTAAATTAACTCAAATTGTTTAGAAAATAAATCATTCAATTATTAATCTAGAACCATTCTCAAGTCTAACAAATCATTACTTGAGCTTTTTCATCAATTTGGGCAATTTAGCGCTATATAAAGAATGAGATATTTACTTCATGGCAAGTCCTGCTCAAGCAATTCGACATCAACTTCTCAATACTTTTTTCTCCCGTTATTCCGTTTGGTTCCTTTGTATATTTGTATCTTTATATTTGACTTGGATTATTTTCTTTAACGAAGGTCATTATATTTATTACTTTTTTTCAGATACTGTACTGAATTTAGCTTGGATTATTTCATCCATATTGGCCGCAATTGGCTTTGCCGATATCATCCAAACACAGCATTCTATTTTAAGAAATTACCCTTTAATGGGACATTTCCGATTTTTCTTTGAAGATATACGTCCTGAAATTCGTCAATATTTCATTGAATCTGATGATGATGCCTTACCTTTTTCACGTGCACAAAGAAGCTTAGTTTACCAACGTGCTAAAAATGAAAATGCAGATAAGCCTTTTGGTTCAATTATTGATGTCTATCAAGATGACTATCGTTTTTTAACCCATTCGATGACACCCAAAACACCTGCTGATTTTAATACATTTAGAATTAGTATTGGTAATGATCAGTGCTCACAACCTTATAGCGCTTCGATCATGAATATCTCAGCAATGAGTTTTGGTAGTTTGAGTGCAAATGCCATTCTTGCTTTAAATACTGGTGCAAAAAAAGGCAACTTTTATCATGACACAGGTGAAGGGAGCTTAAGTCCTTATCACCTTGAACCGGGTGGTGATATTGTTTGGGAAATTGCCAGTGGCTATTTTGGTTGCCGTACTTTAGATGGTAAGTTTGATCCTGAAAAATTTAAGCAACAAGCGGCTTTGCCTCAGATCAAAATGATCGAAATCAAACTATCACAAGGGGCAAAACCAGGGCACGGCGGTATTCTTCCTAAAGATAAAATCACCAAAGAAATTGCCGAAATACGCGGGGTTTCTATGGACGTGGATTGTATTTCTCCAGCAACCCATTCTGCTTTTAGCAACCCTATTGAAATGATGCATTTTATTCAACAATTACGTGAGCTATCCAACGGTAAACCGGTTGGTTTTAAATTGTGTATCGGGCAACCTTGGCAATTTATGAGCATTGTAAAAGCCATGCTGCTGACCAAAATCACTCCAGATTTTATTGTAGTTGATGGTTCAGAGGGCGGTACAGGTGCTGCCCCTATTGAACTGATTGATCATATGGGTACGCCTTTACGTGAAGGCCTGCTATTTGTAAACAATACCTTAATTGGCGCAGGTTTACGTTCGCAAATTAAGATTGGTGCAAGTGGTAAAATTATCAGTGCCTTTGATATTGCCAGTACGATGGCTATGGGTGCCGACTGGGTCAATTCTGCACGTGGCTTTATGTTTGCGGTGGGTTGTATCCAAGCACAAAGTTGTCATACCAAC
Organism: Acinetobacter sp. CE-15; assembly: GCF_051059255.1. Classification (NCBI taxonomy): domain Bacteria; kingdom Pseudomonadati; phylum Pseudomonadota; class Gammaproteobacteria; order Moraxellales; family Moraxellaceae; genus Acinetobacter; species Acinetobacter sp. CE-15. The sequence continues at coordinate 2,492,273 of NZ_CP192737.1, forward strand.
CAATGTCCTGTTGGCGTTGCAACCCAGAACAAAGAACGTCAAAAAGCGCTTGATGTGCCATCTAAAGCAGACCGTGTGTTTAGTTTCCAAAAAAACACCTTAAAAGCGCTTGCGGAAATGATTGCTGCAGCTGGCTTACAACATCCTGCTGAGATTAAAGCACATCATTTGGCACAACGAATCAATGACCGTGAAATCAAAAACTATGCTCAATTGCACTTTTGGATGAAAGACGGCGAATTGCTCAGTTGTGAAAATAAAGATGAAGAAAACTTCTATTTTAGAATGTGGAACTTAGCAACTGCTGAACATTTCTAATTATTTGCAAGCGAAATTTCATTAAGGAGATCATCATGATCTCCTTTTTTATATCTAGCATTTATATAGTTAAAAGAAGCCTAATCTTCTGTTTTTGATTCTTCCGCATTTTTTAAGTTTATATTGGCTTTTATTTTTACTCAAACACCATTTTAATCTAAAGAATATTTAAGCAAGATATCATAAAACACATCAAGAATATTTGCGGATGAAATTTCTAAAACACATAACCGCCACCACTATCCTTACAACGTCATTACATTGTTATGCAACTGTCGGTGGTGGACAAACAATAGAAGTATTGGGTTATGAAGCAAAACAACAAAAACTTTATCTGTTACGACACTATGAAGATGAGCGTGGGCGCTTGCCACAGTTATACTATTATCAGCTCAACAGTAAAACACCTGACAAGTTGATTGAAGTACAATCGTTATATATTAATCCCAAAACGCATCAAATTGACTATGATCAAGATGCTATCCAGTTTGAAAAAGACCTAAATAAAATTAAAAAGCGTTTAACACCGTTACTTATAGGAAATGCCAATACAGCAAAAATTCAAGTGGTGCAAAGTCAAACTCATTACGTCCCTGCTTGGCATGATCAATCCCAAAAGATTCCTCAATATAAAACCATATACAAAGTTACAACAGCTTCTTTAAAAAGCAAAAACCAACAAGCTATACAGTATGCTAAAACAATAAAAATCACTCAGAACTATGTCGTGCCAAATCAGAATAAGCTGCTGATTGTGGTTAAATATTTCGGCATTCCAGAAGAAACAGGCTATGATGTTGAAGATGCTGTTTTGCTCTTACCAATACAATAATGAGGATAAATCGTGTTAAAAATAATCACATCAACGTTCTTATTCAGTTTTAGCGCTCTCGCTTTTGCAAAAAGTTATAGCAATATTTCACTTGAAGTCCTCGGCTATGATTCAGATAAAAAAGCGGTTTTAATTCTTGAAAATTCAGCAAGCTATGACATTCCAAGAGTTTATCGCTATTCACTGAGTGAAAAACGCTATGATCTGCTCAAATACGATGAAAATTTTACAGGTATTACAGATCAACAAACCTTTCAGCAAAAACTTTCAAGCATAAAGACTCAGCTTAAACCGCTTAAAAAGATCGTGCTTCAAGACTTTAACGTTAATCTACTCGAACAAAGACCATCTGATACTCAAAGCTCTGACTCATTTAAAACAATTTATGGCTCGATATTTACAATATCCAGTCCGCAATATCAAAGTCTTCAACAGAATTTAACCAGTTACAGTCCAGAAATTAAACTTAAACAGGCTTTTGAACTGCCAAAAAACAAAGGGGTGCTGATTACTTTTGAATCACTCAGCTTACCTTTTGATGAAGGATATAGCCGTGAAGAAGCTGTTGTTTTATTTCCTAATGGTCAACTTCCCCAATAAATAAAGCCTCTTAGGAGGCTTTATTTTTACTGCTTTTATCAATCTTGATTAATGGACTATGCTGCTGAACGTTCAGTGATCGGTACAACTTTACGGAGCTCTGGACCAGTATAATCTGCGCTTGGACGAATAATACGATTGTCAGCACGTTGTTCCATTACATGCGCTGCCCAACCAGTAACACGAGACATCACAAAAATTGGTGTGAATAGTTTTGTTGCAATATCCATGAAATGATATGCAGATGCATGGAAGAAATCAGCATTACAGAACAATTTCTTCTCACGCCACATCACTTCTTCACAACGTACTGATACTGGGTAAAGCACTGTATCACCAACATCTTTTGCTAAACGCTCAGCCCAAATTTTGATGATGCCATTACGCGGGTCATTGTCTTTATAGATCGCATGACCAAAGCCCATGATCTTTTCTTTACGTTCAAGCTTACCCAGCATTTCACGTTCAGCTTGTTCTGGAGATGTCCAGTTTTCAATCATTTCCATCGCAGCTTCATTTGCACCACCATGCAAAGGTCCACGCAGTGAACCAATTGCGCCAGTAATACACGAGTGCATATCAGACAATGTTGAAGCACATACGCGTGCAGTAAATGTTGACGCGTTAAACTCATGCTCAGCATAAAGAATTAATGAAACATTCATTACTTGTTCATGTAATTCATTTGGCTTTTCGCCACGTAGTAAATGCAAGAATTGTGCACCGATTGAATCGTCATCGGTATTTTCTTCAATACGTACACCATCATGACTAAAACGGTACCAATAACAAATGATCGCTGGCAAAGTTGCAAGAATACGATCTGCCACATCTTGTTGTTGATCAAATGATTTTTCAGTTTCCAGATTACCTAACATTGAAACCCCTGTGCGCATCACGTCCATTGGATGTGAATCAGCAGGAATACGTTCCAACACTTCTTTTAAAGCTTGCGGTAACTGGCGAAGTGATTTTAATTTAGCTTTATATGTCGCCAACTGTTCTGCTGTAGGCAATTCACCAAAGAAAATAAGATAAGCGACTTCTTCAAATTGGCAATTTTCTGCAAGGTCTTGCACATCATAACCACGATAAGTTAAGCCTGCGCCACTCTTGCCTACTGTTGAAAGTGCTGTTTTACCTGCAACTTGACCGCGCAATCCAGCGCCTGTAAGTACTTTTCCTTCAGCCATTTTATTATTTCTCCTGCGTGAACAGTTTGTCTAGGGTGTTTTCGAAAGTGTGATAATCAAGGAATTCGTAAAGTTCTTTTCGTTGTTGCATGCTATCCAGTACATTAACTTGTGTACCATTTTCACGAATTGAACGAAAAACTTCGAGGGCTGCTTTTTGCATTGCACGTGTTGCAGACAATGGATATAGCACCATGCTGATGCCCTGTTCAGCTAACTCTTGGGTGGTGTAATAAGGTGTATCACCAAACTCTGTAATATTTGCAAGAACAGGGACACCTACTGCATCACAGACTGTTTTATACATGGTAATGTCGGTCATTGCTTCAGCAAAGATCGCATCTGCACCCGCCTCGACACATGCACAAGCACGATCAATCACGGCTTGCAAACCTTCTTTTTGCAATGCATCTGTACGTGCCATCACAACAAAGTTTGAATCTGTTTTTGCATCAACTGCTGCTTTAATACGATCAACCATTTCTTGTTGAGAAACAATTTCTTTATTTGGACGATGACCACAACGCTTTTGTGCAACTTGGTCCTCAATATGGACAGCTGCCGCACCAGCACTAATCATTTGTTTAATTGTCCGTGCAATATTAAATGCACCACCCCAACCTGTATCGATATCAACAAGTAATGGTGTATCTACACGTTCTGTAATACGACGAACATCTTCCAATACGTTGTCTAAGCTGGTCATCCCTAAATCAGGTAAACCATAAGAATAGTTTGCCACACCAGCACCTGAAAGATAGATGGCTTTATAACCCACCTGTTTCGCCATCATCGCTGCATAAGCGTTGACTGTACCAATGATTTGTAATGGTTTTTCCACTTCTAGAGCTTGTCTAAATCTTAAGCCTGCAGACGTCTGTTGTGTCATATTCCCTTCCACAGTGGTCACTTGTTTATTGAGTTTTGAGTATAGCCATAATTTATATTTCGCATATGACCATTTAGGTATATTACTCTAAAACTTTAGTCAAAGAAAAATGAATTTTGATTCATTTTTTCATTTTTATGCACTTTTTTTAATCATTTTTTCCAATAGCACGTTTGCTAAGAAATTTATTGACATCTTTGATATAATAGTGACAACCCATTTTTCCTCAGTAATTTATGAACGAAGATTTAGCACAAGTTGAAGCTACAGGATGTGATTTTCCACAAACTAAACGTGGGCATGAGCGTCGCTTGGCATTACTGATTAGTGCAAACGATCTTTTTTTAGAGCATGGTTATGATGCGGTATCTTTAGATGACATCGTGAATCATGCAGGCGGGTCAAAAGCCTCGATTTACAAATATTTTGGTAGTAAAGAAGGTCTATTTACAGCGATCTGTGACTATCGTCGTGATTTATTCTTTAAAGATATCTGCATTCCATTTAACCCCGCGTTGAATGAGCTCAGAGCATATTTGATCAATACCTTGATTAACTTTTATAAGCATATGATCATTCCTGAAAATATTGCTTTTATACGCTTGGTCCTTGAACGTTCACAAAAAGACCCTCAATTGGCCGTCTATATTCATGAAAAAGGACCTAAGCAAGTACAACACTCTATTGCATGCGCTTTGGAACGTTGTGTAGAAAATCAAATATTAACCTGTGCAAATCCTTTATTTTCAGCACAATTTTATTTTGGAATTCTTAGAAATTTGGAATGGCGAATTTTAATGGGGATTGAAATCAAAGAATCTGATCAAGAAATATTCAATTGCGTAAGTTATTGTGTAGATCGCTTCTTAGAGGGCCATCAAAAGGTCTAATTTTTTTGCGTTTTCATATTCATATAGTATATTAGCTGATTCTCCTTTTTATTTTCATCAACCACCAACAATGAATTGTTGGTCAATTTCCCTATTGGTTTTGACTAAACAATTATTGTGGAGTAACCATGGCTCTACGACATTTTCTTACTTTACGTGATTTATCCACTGCTGAACTTAACCGTATCATTGAACGTGCTCAAGAGTTAAAGCGAAAACAACACAACAACGAAGTATTTCAACCCTTTGTTGGAAAAGTCATGGGGATGATTTTTGAAAAGTCGAGTACCCGTACTCGTGTATCTTTCGAAGCTGGTATGAGCCAATTTGGAGGCAGTGCAATTTTCCTTTCATCACGCGACACTCAATTGGGTCGTGGTGAGCCAATTGAAGATTCTGCACGTGTGATCTCGAGCATGCTTGATATCGTGATGATTCGTACATTTGGTCATGATATTGTTGAACGTTTTGCTGAATATTCAACAGTCCCGGTTATCAATGCATTAACTGATGACCACCACCCTTGCCAGCTACTTGCGGATGTACAAACATTTGTTGAACATCGTGGTTCGATCAATGGCAAAACTGTGGCTTGGATTGGCGATGGCAATAATATGTGTAATTCATATATTGAAGCTGCGCATATGTGGGGCTTTAAGTTAAAAATCGCGTCACCGAAAGGTTATGAACCAAAACCTGAATTTCTTTCAGAATTTGCACATTGCGTAGAACTTTTTGAATCAGCAGAAGACGCAGCGGTCAATGCAGATCTGATCGTGACGGATGTTTGGGCAAGTATGGGCCAAGAAGAAGAACAAAAAATTCGTGAAAAAGCGTTTGCTGCGTATCAAGTGAATGAAAAATTAATGGATTTAGCACATCCAGATTGTCTATTTATGCATTGCCTACCTGCACATCGCGGTGAAGAAGTTTCTGAAAATATGCTGGATCACAAAAACGCTGTGGTTTGGGATGAAGCAGAAAATCGCCTACACGCACAAAAAGCCTTGGTTGAATTTTTAATCAATGAAAATTTAAACAAAGACTAATTTGTTTTGTTTTAAGATAAATAAGCACCAACTATGGTGCTTATTTTTTGTTTCAGTATAATAAAAACCATATTTTTAATATGTGTATAATTCAAATGAAATTTAAAATAATTCCTTTATTCGCAATGTCAATGTACATGCTCATTTCTCAAAGTAGTTATGCAACTGAATTAGATGATTATTTGATTCAAAAGAATTTGATTGGACAGGGTTATAAAATTATAGATCAACAAAATTTAGATGATGTTTTAACTGCGTTAAGTGAAGAAGACTCTCGCGTGCTGCCTGTACAAGTCGACCAAAACACAGTGATTGAGAAAATTCATATGTATCATGATCATGTTGATTTGCAAGGTTTAATTACATCTAAAGATTTTAATCAGTTTTCAAATAGTATGGGTAAAGAAAAAACTCAGCAACTTTTGATGGAAGGAATGCTTGAAAATTGTCATTTACTTTTTGAAAATGAATTCCAACGCCAAAATCCTTATTATGTAAAAATAAAACTGATGTCTGAACAGAAAGCATATGAGCTAAAACTCAAAAATGAGCAATGCAAATTTTAATTTGTAATAATATTGTCTTGGTGCATTGTATCAGTTCACATTTTGTCTAAGCAGATTCGGTTTTTTTTCAAGTTGATCTAACGATTAAAAAATTAATATTTTTTAATCGTTTAAGATTAAGACAATTTTCAAAATTTTAACTATCTGTAACAATTTTGTCATGTAGAATACTTACTATGCCCTTCAAGGTCGTTAAGACAGTTTCAAATGACGCAGATCATGCCCGCTTCAAAAAGTTTAACCACGCCTGAATTTCAACATAGCTCTAGCAGCTATATTAATCGTGAAATTTCCTTACTGGAATTTCATAAACGTGTGTTAGCCCAAGCAAAAGATGAAACTCATCCTTTGCTTGAACGATTGAATTTTCTCATTATTTTTTCACGTAATTTAGATGAGTTTTTTGAAATTCGTGTCGCTGGACTAATGAAACAACTGGACTTCAAAACCATTACCACAGCGCCAGATGGTATTCCAAACGAAGTCATTCTTGAGCAAATTTCACATAACGCACATCTTGCGATTCAAGAGCAATACGACACCTTAAACCATGTGTTATTGCCTGAGTTAGAAAACTATGGCGTCAAATTCATCCAATATAATGATATTTTAGAAAAACACGCGGAATGGATTAAAAATTACTTTTTTAAACAAGTACAACCTGTTGTAACACCAATTAGCTTAGATCCTGCTCACCCTTTCCCGCGTTTGGTCAATAAAAGCTTAAACTTTATTGTCACCTTAGAAGGAAAAGATGCTTTTGGTCGTCAGATTGAACTGGCCATTGTACCCGCACCTCGTTCCTTACCGCGTGTTGTACGCTTACCAAACGAGCTCACAGACGGTGCAGAACATTACATTTTATTGTCAGCCATTATCCAACAGCATATCAGTGATTTATTCCCCGGCATGACGGCAACGGGATGCTATCAATTCCGTGTTACCCGTAATGCTGACTTAACGTTGGCAGAAGATGTCGATGATTTGGCAGTCGCATTGAAAGATGAATTATCTTCACGTCGTTTTGGTCGTGCAGTTCGTTTAGAAATCGCAGATAATTGCCCAAATTCAATTAATAATTATTTACTAGAACAATTTGATTTAGATCCACAACATCTTTATCAAGTGAATGGTCCTGTCAATTTAACACGTCTGATCACTGATTTTGATATTCCAGAATTAAGGTTTAAGCCGTATCAAGCCGTTATTCCCAAAGCCTTAAGAAATTCAAATAAAATATTTGAAATACTAAGCAAGCAAGATTTGCTATTACATCATCCATTTGATTCTTTCCAGCCCGTTATCAATCTACTCAAAGAAGCGGCAAAAGACCCCAATGTTTTAGCAATTAAACAAACTTTATATCGTAGTGGTCCAGACTCAGAAATTGTACAAGTGCTGGCAGAAGCTGCTCGCAATGGGAAAGAAGTTACAGCGATTATCGAGTTACGTGCGCGTTTTGATGAAGAATCCAATATTATCGTCGCAAATCTTCTACAAGAAGCTGGCGCAGTTGTGGTGTATGGTATTGTCGGTTATAAAACCCATGCCAAAATGATTTTAATTGTGCGACGTGAAATCGACAAACTTAAACGTTATGTACACCTTGGCACAGGCAACTACCATGCTGGAAATGCACGGATGTATACCGACTATGGTTTACTGACTACAAATGATGAAATTTGTGAAGATGTACATAAGATCTTCCAAGAGCTGACAGGTATGGGTAAATTGTTAAAGTTAAAAAAACTCTTTCATGCCCCCTTCACCTTACACTCTCAGCTGTTACATTTGATTGAGCAAGAAACAGCACATGCAAAAGCGGGTAAAAAAGCCCGTATCATCATTAAAGTCAATGCATTGACTGAACCTAAGCTGATTACAGCTTTGTATAAAGCATCTCAAGCTGGGGTTAAAATAGAGCTGATTATTCGTTCGATTTGTTGTTTAAGACCACAAATTGAAGGACTTTCGGAAAATATTAAAGTTCGTTCTATTGTCGGGCGCTTCCTAGAACATACTCGTGTTTATTATTTTTATAATGATGCCAATGAGGACTTATACTGCGCAAGTGCTGACTGGATGGGTCGAAACTTATTTTCTCGGGTCGAAACTTGCTTTCCAATTGAAGATAAAAAGCTTAAAAAACAGATTATTGAATATGGGCTACTCAGTTATTTAAAGGACAATATTCGTGCTTGGGAACTCGATGCCAATGATCAATGGCATGCAGTTCAACCTAAAGATGATGAAAAACCTTATATTGCCCAACAGGTGTTGATGCAACAACGGATTATTCCCACTACAGCGTAATTCTTTCATATTGTTATTATCAATAATTCATAACAACCCTCCTTAAAAAGGAGGGTTTGAATGATTAATGCGGCATTGCAGCACCCTAATCAAGCTATCACGTTGATTGATCCTATGCGTTGATTTCAATATTCTTTAAAATTAGCTGACTATAAGCCAATACCCTCAATAACCCCTTGTTGCTTTAACTGTAACAATTCATCATCTGAACAAAATTCTTCTAAAATCGCTTTGGTATGTTCCCCTAAGCGTGGTGGTGCATTACGATATTCAACAGGTGTTCCTGTCATTTTAATCGGTGAACCAATCACATTAAAATCAGGATTATCTGTATGTGGAATATTGACCACCATTTTACGATATTGAATTTGGGGTTCATCTAAAGCATCTGCAACAGAATTAATCACGCCAACAGGTACTTTCATTGCATGAATTGCATCGACCCAATGCTTCGCGGTATTTGATAAAAAATATTCAGACAACAAAGCAACCAATTCTTGACGATATTTCACCCGATCTTGATTACGGAGATAGTTTGGTTGATCTAACAATTCAGGTTTTCCAATCGCAATACATAAATCTTTAAATTGTTTATCATTGCCACAGGCCAGAATAAATTCCTTATCTTGCGCTTTAAAAGTCTGATAAGGCACAATATTGGGATGATGATTGCCCATTCGTTGAGGTGCGATACCTGAACTTAAATAGTTCATACCTTGGTTGGCGAGTCCAGCAACCTGTACATCTAACAAAGACATATCAATATATTGTCCAACACCTGTTTGCTGACGAGAAATCAGTGCCGCCTGAATCGCAATTGTTGCATATAGCCCAGTCTGAATATCAACCACCGCCACACCAACTTTTTGTGAACTTGCCCCTAACTCTCCTTCTTTCTCGCCAGTAATACTCATCAAGCCAGACATACCTTGAATGATAAAGTCATAACCCGGTTCTTCTGCACGCGGCCCATCTTGACCAAAACCAGTGATAGAGCAATAAATCAATTTTGGATTAATATGTTTGAGGGTTTCATAATCCAATCCATATTTTTTCAATGAACCTGCTTTAAAGTTTTCAATCACAATATCTGCGGTTTTCACCATGTGTTGTAGTAATCGCTGCCCATCCTGTGTTGCCATATCAATTGCCACTGAGGATTTATTGCGATTCGCAGATTGATAGTATCCAGATTCTCGTGTCGCTTTACCCTGTTGATCAAGCATCCAAGGCGGGCCCCACATACGGGTATCATCACCAACTTTAGGGCGTTCAATCTTGATCACTTCGGCGCCTAAATCTGCGAGAACTTGCCCACACCACGGACCGGCAAGTACTCGACTCAGATCTAAAACTCGAATTCCTTGTAATGCACCCATATGTTTACCTCTATGTCAGGAGTAAGTGAATACTCCTCAATTTTACGATTTACTGAATCTGTTTAAACAAGCGTTGACTATTGTTGTTGTGGGTCATATTGACGATCTTTGATAAATAAGCCAGGCAGTACCCCTGCAACAAAGTAAGCTGCGCCCATCACGATAAATGCCGTCATAAATGTTCCGCCCGAAGCAAGGAAACCAATGGTTGCTGGGGCAATAGCTGCACCCACTCGCCCAATGTTATATGCACCACCAATTGCTGTACCTCGGACATCGGTAGAAAATGATTCCGCCATATAGGTCGCATTTACGCCATAAGGAATGCCATATAAGAAACCAAAAATGATCAATAAGTACAAAATATTATCTGGCGTATTAAAAATAATAATCACAGGTAAGAAGACAGCGCTGGCTATGGTACCGAACACAAATACTGCACGACGATTAAATTTATCTGCCAAATATCCCGCTAAGATCTTGCCTAGAATCATTGCTGTATATGAACCCACCATATAGCTGGTCATGTTTTTAAAGTTCATATGCACTTCTGTTTCTAGATAACTTGGCATCCAATTGTTGATTCCGTAGTAACCAAATTGTAAGAAGAAGGCCGTAGTCATCCACAATAAAAACATTTTACGGTGCTTAAAGTTGGCAAAAATTTGTTTATAAATACTGCCACTTCTTGCTTTCTCGGGAACTGTAGCTTCAACTGGTTTTTTGCCTTGAAGCTGATTGATTTTGTTGAGCTGCCAAGACTTTGGTTCAGGTACAAAGCGTTGCAAGAAAATATTGATAAATGCTGGAATAACCGTGATAAAAAACAAGACTCTCCAACCATGATCAGGAATAATCGCACCTGCTAATAATGTAGCAACAATATATCCAACGGTTTGCCCGGTTTGTAATGTACCCAATACCGTAGTCCGATACGTTGTAGGAACATATTCAGCCATAAGGGTATTGCATGCCATATAAAGGGCTCCAATCCCTAGCGCACCAATAAATCGTAATGCCATAAATTGTTCAAAACTTTGGGTAAAGCCTAACAAACATGTTGCAACTGAGAAAAACGATACAGAATTGGCAATGGTACGTACGCGACCAAACTTATCGCATGCCCATCCACCTAGAATCCCACCAATCCCCATACCTGCCAGAGAGGCACTGCCTAAGGCGCCAGCCTGAAAAGTAGATAATGCAAACTCACCTTTTAAACTGGTTAAGCTATAGGACAACAACATGATATCTACGCCATCGACGACCATAGCAAAATAGGCGAATAAAAGTGCCCATTTCCAAGTATTTGGGCCTATTTTTTCAAAGGTTCCAATATTGGATGGCATGGATAATTTTGTTGAAGTTGTAACTGATCGAACATCATTGTTCATTTTTCCTCTACCTCATTTTCCCAAATGAGTCATCGGTCACTTTTTATCTTTCTCTCTACTTATTTCTTTGTTATTTTTATTGCATCAATCTAGAGTTAAGTATGAGAGTTAAAAGAATAATCAGATATTTTTCACGATGAATCCTTTTATCATTGATTTATTTTTACCTTAGTTTTTATAAAATTTAAGGCAAAAAATCCTACAAGGGATGCTAGATTTAAGCATCCCTGTTTTAAAACAGTTGATTTTAGTTACTAAAGGCAGCAATACCAGTTTGTGCACGCCCGAGAATTAAGGCATGTACATCATGGGTACCTTCATAGGTGTTGACCACTTCCAGATTGACCAGATGGCGAGCGACACCGAATTCATCACTGATGCCATTGCCACCCATCATGTCTCGAGCAACACGCGCAATATCTAAAGCTTTACCACAATTGTTGCGTTTAATCAGTGAAGTGCCTTCAACAGAAGCAATGCCTTCATCTTTCATACGACCAAAACGTAATGCGATTTGCAGCCCTAAAGCAATTTCAGTTTGCATATCTGCAAGTTTCTTTTGCACCAATTGATTCGCAGCCAATGGGCGTCCAAATTGTTTACGATCCATCGTATATTGATGTGCAGTGTGCCAGCAAAACTCTGCCGCCCCCATCGCGCCCCATGCAATACCGTAACGTGCACTATTTAAACAAGTAAATGGTCCACGCAAACCACGAATTTCGGGAAATGCATTTTCTTCAGGAACAAAAACATTGTCCATCACAATTTCACCAGTAATCGATGCACGCAAACCGACTTTGCCATGAATCGCAGGCGCAGAAAGTCCTTCCCAACCTTTTTCCAGGATAAAGCCACGAATTTCACCGACATTGCCTTCAGCAGAAACTTCTTTGGCCCAGACCACAAAGACATCAGCGATTGGACTATTGGTAATCCACATTTTTGCACCAGTCAGACGATAACCACCTTCGACCTTTTTGGCACGGGTGATCATACTGCCTGGATCTGAACCATGATCAGGTTCTGTTAAACCGAAACATCCAATAAACTCGCCAGTAGCTAATTTAGGTAAGTACTTTTGTTTTTGCTCTTCAGAACCAAATTCATTGATAGGCACCATCACCAATGAGCTTTGTACACTTGCCATTGAACGATAACCCGAATCTACGCGTTCAATTTCACGGGCAATAAGGCCGTAACTGACATAGTTTAGACCTGCACCACCGTATTCTTCAGGGATTGTCGGCCCCAGCAAACCTAGCTCACCCATTTCACGAAAAATAGAAGCATCTGTTTTTTCATGGCGGAATTGTTCCAAAACTCTTGGCATCAGTTTGTCTTGTGAATAGGCATAAGCAGCATCACGAATCATGCGTTCTTCAGAAGTAAGTTGCTGTTCCAATAAAAATGGGTCTTGCCAGTTAAATTGAACACGTGCCGTTTTTGTAGAATTAACCATTTGATTCATAGCATCCTTTGCTGAACATATCTTGTTGTCTTAGTAGTGATGTTAGGTGTGAAAATTCATACTTTCAAACGATTAATTCTCACTCAGATATTCCATTTATGCATATCTTGTGTTTTTATAATATGGCTCGCTCAATGACTACGGTTTAATTATGCGAGTATTAAACGAGGCTTTTTAACAGATTTTTATCATCTTTACATCCTCTTATATATTTTCATTTGAGGTAAAACCAAGTGGTTTGATGGAAGATTCATTACATACATCTGCTTTGCTTTAAGTTCTTTTTGCTAGATATGAATAGATTAAATTTAGTCATAATTTAACTTTGATATTCAAGGAATGAATATGCGTAGAATGATTCCCTCATTACAATCATTGATATGTTTTGAAGCGGCTGCCAAGCATCTAAGCTATACCTTTGCAGCTCAAGAGCTGCATCTTACTCAAAGTGCCATCTCTCGCCAAGTACAACAACTCGAAGATTTTTTAGGACTCAATCTATTTAACAGAACACGGCATGGCGTTGAATTAACACAAGCGGGTGAACATTATTATAAAAACATCAAAGCTCATTTATTGGGTATTGAGCAAAGCACACTCGATTTAATGAGCCATAAAGGTTTAGGCGGTACGCTAAAATTAGGGGTTGTACCGACATTTGCAACACGCTGGCTGTTACCCCGACTGTATAAGTTCAATGAAATATACCCTGAAATTACCATTCATTTAGAGACCAGTACCAAACCCTTTTTATTCAGTGAGCATATTTTTGATGCAGCAATATATACAGGTACACCTGCGCAAATTGAAAATTGGCCAGGTGCAAAAGTCCACTATTTAATGAATGAAGATGTTGTTCCTGTGTGTTCTGCTGAGTTAATTTTTAAGCATTTTCCAGAGCTAAGAGGGCCTTCCGGAGATTTACGTCGAAGCTTAACGGCGGAAGAGATTGCCACGCTGCCCTTACTCCAACAAACCACACGCCCCTATATTTGGAAAGAGTGGTTTGAAGTTTCTGGTTATGAGCATCCTTTTGCATTAGAAGGACAACGGCATGAATTATTTTCGATGCTTGCGGTGGCAGCCATACATCATATGGGGGTTGCACTTATTCCACAAAAACTACTGGAAAAAGAACTGCGCTCAGGTGATTTAATTATCGCCTCAGAAATTAAGCTAAAAGGTTCACGTGCCTATTATTTTGTCTATGCAGAACAACAGCAAACACCCCTCATTGCTAAATTTGTTGAATGGTTATTGACAGAAGTTGAACAGTCACAAAGTACTTTTTTAAAATAATGTGATTTCAATTTAAATAATAGCTTATTCAAGATTTATAGAATGCAGTTTAGCTTCTATATTGTGATGAAAAAATTCAGCTTGTAGGAGATGAAAAGAACAGCGCCTATAACAGAAAATACAAGCCTACTCCGCTATTTTTAATACCTATACAGTATCTTTAATAAGAGTAGGCTAAAAAACAAATGAATGACTACCGATCTTAAAATTTAAGCGCTAAATCCAATATAACGATAAAAATCTTGATCCCCTACAACACCTAAGCTTGTTTTATAAATCAGATAATCAGGATAATTACTCTCAGATAATTCATTGAAAATATTCAATCCCTGATCATCATGAGCATGGATTTCATCGACGCTACGGGGCATGGTCGCTTCAAATTCATCTGAAATATATTCAAAGCCCAAATCCATCGCAATAAACAAGGTATGTATACACGGTTGTAGATATTGTTCTTCATTCCAATCAATGACCGCATGTTGGCAATGTGGGCATGTAACATTTTCTTGAGAATTTTCTAAAGTGATCAGTTGAAATGGCATACGCTTTGGAACAGAATAAAATTGTATTTTAAACGAGTTAGGGAAATTAAACACTCGTTTTAGATAAATCTAAAATTGCTTTTCATATTTTATAAATACACGAAACAAAGCTAAGGATATTATGTCAACGATTGAAAAAGCGATTGCTTTAGCAGCTCGTAAACACGCAGGCCAAAAAGATAAAGCGCAACAGCCTTATATTTTTCACCCTCTGAGGTTGATGTTCAAAGTTAAAACACCCAATCAACAGATTGTTGCTGTATTACACGACATCTTAGAAGATACTGACACCACTGTGGTCGATTTAATCTCACTTGGCTTTAGTCAAGAAATTGTCGATGCCGTTGTTGCCTTGACCAAAAAAGAAGGTGAATCTAGAATCGAAGCCGCCTACCGTGCAGTAAAAAATCCAATTGCACGTGTGGTAAAACTGGCAGATGTTGCTGATAACATGGATATCACCCGTATTCCACATCCGACCACTAAAGACCTTTTAAGATTAGAAGAATATAAGCAAGTTCAAAATATTCTCATGACAGGCAATGCCTAATCTTAGAAAATTTTCACAATTAACAAGTTGACTTGATGCAACAATTAAGTTTAATAGTGCGTCATTGTTGCAATTATGGAATGTATTTATGCTCACTGATTTGGATGACTTTTACTGCTTTGGTTTGGTTGTAGAGCATGGGGGATTTAGTGCGGCTGAACGTGCAACGGATATTCCTAAATCCAAGCTCAGTCGCCGTGTATATAATTTAGAAGAAAAATTAGGAGTTCGTTTAATTCAACGAAGTTCACGTCATTTCGCAGTTACAGACATTGGTATGAATATTTACCGTCATGCCCAAGTGATGATGAATGCAGCACAATCTGCGCATGATCTGGTCGATCATCTCAGTGAACAACCACGTGGTGTGATTAAAGTCAGTGTACCTGTGACCGTTGCACAAAGTGAATTGTCCAAAATCCTTCCTGACTTTTTAAAAACTTATCCTGAAATCAGAGTACAACTTTTAGTCAGTAATCGTCGAGTAGATATCATCAATGAAGGTTTTGATGTTGCCTTGCGTGTGCGCGCAAATCTGGACGATGACCCGAGCTTAGTGCTGAGAAAGTTTGGACATATTGAACAGCACCTTCTTGCAAGCCAAGCCTATTTAAATGAATTTGGTATGCTCAAAAAACCAGAAGATTTATCTGAACACCGAATTTTAAGTATGGTTGATGAGCACTTAGATCAACAAATGGTGTTACATGATAGTGAAAATCAACAGAAAAAAATTAAAGTTAACCCGATACTCATGGGGTCAGATTTAATGATGCTGGCAAAATTAGCCAGCCAAAATTGTGGTATTGCCTTACTTCCAGATACGATTGCTAATGATTTTGTCGCCACAGGCGAATTGGTTCGTGTCTTACCTGAATGGAAAGCACCGCACGGGATCTTTCACGCTGTTTACCCTTCTCGCCGAGGCTTACTCCCTGCGGTAAGAGTCTTTATTGACTATTTAGTTAAACACTTAAGTAAGTGTTGAGTTACTTATCTTCATCGTCACTTTGATTAAAGAATCCTAGGATTATTTCAATAGACAAGCCGATCTAAATAAATTGACAAAGATGGACTGCAATCTGGTGTCCATCTGGTGCTATTTTTGATACCATCGCTACTGCTTAATTCCAATGTTTTTCTGATTTATATGACTTCATCTTATCAACAACAGCTTGATGCCAAAATTGAACGAATCCAAACTCAATTCGCAGAATTTAATCCACCTTCGTTAGAAGTATTTGCTTCACCTGAACAAAACTTCCGTATGCGTGCAGAATTCCGAATTTGGCATACTGAAGATGATATGTTCTATGCCATGTTTGAACGAGATGAAAATCAACAAAAAACTGTTGCTCGTATCGATGAATTTCCGATCGCAGATCAAAGTATAAATCAGCTTATGCCAGTTTTATTGGCTGAACTAAAAGCCAATTCAGTCTTGTCAAAACGGCTTTTTGAAGTGCATTTTCTAACAACGCTCAAAGGTGAAATGCTGGTTTCATTGATTTATCGTGCGCCACTGAGTGAAGAATGGGAAGTTTTAGCAAAACAATTGGCTGAAAAGCTGAATGTTAAAATCATTGGTCGCAGTCGCGGACAAAAAGTTGTCTTAACCGATGAATTTGTTGTTGAAGAATTACAAGTCTTTGAGCGTAAATTTCAATATAAGCAAATTGAAAGTAGCTTTACTCAGCCCAATGCGCAAGTTTGCCAAAAAATGTTGCAATGGGCGTGTCAATCCGTTGCAGGTAAAAATAAAGACTTACTCGAATTGTACTGTGGTAATGGTAACTTTACCCTTCCCTTATCCTTGAGTTTTAACCGTGTTTTGGCAACTGAATTAGCGAAATCTTCAGTCTATGCGGCGCAGTGGAATATTCAACAAAATCAGATCGACAATATTCAAGTTGCACGCCTGTCAGCAGAAGAGTTTACTCAGGCCTATAACGGAGAACGTGAATTCCGTCGTTTACAAGAAGCAGAAATAGACATTCAGGGCTATGAGTTTGATACAGTTTTTGTTGATCCACCACGTGCAGGGATTGATGTCGATACGTTAATGCTATTGCAAGGTTTTCAACGTATTCTTTATATTTCATGCAATCCAGACACATTACATGATAATTTAAAAACCTTGCTTAAAACCCATAAAATTGTGAAATTTGCGATGTTTGATCAATTCCCCTACACCCATCATATAGAATCTGGGGTTCTTCTCGAAAAAATTTAAACAATTTATTACAAGATTAGACTGCCATGTAAATTAGCATGGCAGCTACTTCTTTAAATTATTTATTGATATATCATTAAGTTATAAATCATTTAAAACATGGCCTTTTAACAAACCGTTTAAAACATATCAAATCATCGAAAAAATCAGCCTATAACTCGACCATCTATTTCGCTCAGATCTTGTATTTTATTAAAAAACGGCTATATTTCGAACTATGTTAGGTTGTGTATGAAGGCTCTATGAGTTTTTGGCAAAAGCTGTTTACGGCTGAAGATACATTGCAAAATGAACATAAAAATCAAATTGCATGTGTTGAAAATGATTGCTCTTGTAAATCCAATGATCAACTTTTATCAGCGTTGATGAAAGCGACAGATCAGGATGTAATTACTGGGATTAAAAAGGTACTTATCTCTAGAGGTTTCAGTAAAAAAGAGTTAAACCAATTACAGCATCCACCTATTCAATAGTCATGGATGACCGCTAAGAAAGAAAAAGCATTCAGTTTACTGGATGCTTTTTTAATTCCAATAGAACAACTTTTGATGTTTTTCCTTGGCTTGTATACAATTATTTCAAAGAATAGATAAACGCAGAATCAACAATGAAAATTAAAATTGTTATTTTTTTATTATCACTCAACGCTTCAATTAGCTATGCAGATATCAACGATGCTGAGATTCAAACCATAGAAGATTTAACGGATCAAGTATTAGCAACCAAAAATCTTGCCAAACTTGAACCACAGATTAAGGCTCAAATCCAGAAAGCCCAACCCAATGTGCAAAAACTGTTAAAAGCCAAAGACATTGAATATAACGATTCTGTCTATTTACACAACTATGCGATTCTGACTTCTGGATACGCTGAATATTTGCTTGAACAACACTGCACCACGCTCTCTCAGCCTTTTCAAGAACTTACTGAGCAGGCGTATTTTGCGTTAAAAAAACGTGATCCTAACGATACAATCGCAATCAATAATTTAGGGTTATTCTACGCGCAAATGTCGGTGTATTATCGGAAAAACATAGACCCAACGCCACGTCTAAACTATTTGCTAAAGGCTGAACAACTATTTGAGACCTTAATGAAGTTGCAACCAGACAATGAGGAGTATGAGAAAAATTATTATGCTGTACTCAGTGACAAGCTGATGCTGTTACAGAAATATCATCGTGATGAGAATGAGCAAAAACGCCTCATCAATATACTTAAAAAGCCTTTATTTCACTATTTATCTGATCCCAATCAAGCGTTCGATGCAGGAAATTTTATTATTTTAGCGCAACAATATTTTAAATATCTCAATCGTGAAGACCCGAAACTTGCTGAAAAATGGTTACGTGATAATCAGGCTAAAATTGAAGCTGTGGTGAATAAGAATCGTAAACAAACTCAACGAGAAAAAGAATTCCTCGCTGAATTCTATGCGCTGCTTGGTCAAACGGATCGAGCATTGTCCTACTTAAAACAATTAGAATTTTCTGATGAGAACAATACAGAACCATCCTCATTTGAAAATGAGCCCAATCTTGCCAATTTAAGGCTAAATCCTGAATATCAGAAATGGTTTAAACAATATAAACAGGATTATGCTGCATACCGTAAAGCAATTCCCAAAGTATGTAAGATCAGCCAGCTTGAAACAACACAAGATACTTCAGGATAATGCTGTTGGAGAATTAACGAATCAAACCTTGCGGTTGCAGAATAATCACCAAAGCCCCAATGATTACAATACATCCACCAAACAAATCCCAGCGAGTTAGGCTGACTTGATCGACAAATTTCAGCCACATCAGTGCACTAAAGATATAGATACCGCCATATGCAGCATAAATACGCCCTGAAGCAGCCGGGTGCAAGGTTAATAGCCAGACAAATACCGCCAAACTTAAAACGGTAGGTATCCATAACCAATGGCTTTTATTTTGATTCAGAATCAAATAAGGAAAATAACAACCTAAAATTTCTGCAACAGCTGTGACAAGAAATAATAAAATCGTAGTTAAAATTTTAGTAAATGCAATGTCCATTGATACTCAAAGAATAATCATGAAGTTAGAGTATATGTGATTTTCACGCGAGCTAAGCAATAAAATTTTGAGCAGACTAAAACAACTAAGCTTTTATCTATAAATTGTAGTTGTTGTTTGCCTCATCCACAAAAGCATACATTTTTAAAATATGTTGATGAATGTGCCTTGTTTAAAATAGGATAAAATATCAGCATCTACATTTTTTGGTTTTTTATGAATGAAAATAAATCATTTCGTGTTTAATTTCTTCATTTTCCTCTGGCTTAGCCAAAATGTAGATGCAGCAACACTGAGTTTTCCACTGTGGCCCAATAGCGCGACACTGGCACCATCCAGTGAACAATATACGATAAATAAGCATGGTGCTATTGAGCATATCATCTCTCCTCAACTGCGCGTATATTCCCCCAAACAGAGCAATCACATCGCTATTTTAGTTATTAGTGGTGGGGGTTATGCCAGAGAGGAATTGGCCAAAGAAAGCACGCCAACTGCACAGTTTTTACAAGAACAGGGATTTACCGTATTTGAATTAATTTACCGCTTACCTAATCAGGATGGCAATAATCTGCTTGCGCCCTTTCAAGATGGCCAAAGAGCCCTGCGTATCATTCGTTATCATGCACATCAATTCAACATTGATCCAGACAAAATTGGTGTATTGGGTTTCTCCGCAGGTGGGCATTTAGCTGGAATCATTGCGACACAATGGCAACAACAATTTTCGAGTTTAAATGATCCGATTGATCAAATTTCCGCTCGGTCTAATTTTGTGGCGCTACTCTATCCAATCATTAGTATGCAAGCGCCGCTAGATCATACCCATGCTTATAAAAGCTTATTTGGATCAAAACATGATTTAGCCAAACAAATCTTGTTTTCAGTAGATTTACAAGTCAAACAGAATACACCTCCAACCTTTTTAGCCCACGCCATTGATGATCCGATTTCACCTGTTCAGAATAGCCTCAATATGCAAACCGCTTTGCAGCAACACAAGATCGCTTATGAATTACATCTTTTCAAAAATGGTGGACATGGTTGGGGCTTAGGCAAAGCCAATACTGAAACAACACAATGGCCAGCATTATTCCTAGCTTGGTTAAAGAAAATTGATATTTTATAAGCGTCTAATTCAAAAAATAACCCGCAATCAATGCGGGTTATTTTAAAGCTCATTCACAACTATGCTGGTTCAGCAGTCTGATCTTCAAAGACTTCTAATGTAAGCCCTACCGCCTTACCATTTTCTTTCTTCACAGAGACAGCAACGTTACCACCATGATCTGCAAGCTCACCAAATAGAATCATCTCAGCAAGTGGTTTCTTCAAATGTTCTTGAATCAAACGTTGCATTGGGCGAGCACCCATTAAACGGTCATAGCCATTCTCAGCCATCCAATCGCGAGCAGATTGATCAACTTCCAGTACCACTTTTTTATCATCTAACTGCGCTTGGAGTTCGGTTAAGAATTTATCAACAACAGACTCAATCACTGTGGTAGGCAATGCTTTAAACTGAATTACACCATCTAAACGGTTGCGGAACTCTGGTGCAAATGCACGTTTCATCGCTTCTTGATTGTCATTACTATTGTCTTGCTCAGTAAAACCGATACTGTTACGAGAAATACTTTCAGCACCGATATTGGTAGTCAATACAATAATCACATTACGGAAATCAGACTTACGTCCATTGTTATCGGTTAAAGCACCATGATCCATGACTTGTAATAACAAGTTAAAAACATCTGGATGTGCTTTTTCAATTTCATCTAATAACAAGACACAGTGCGGATTCTTATGAATCGCGTCAGTCAGTAAACCACCTTGATCATAACCAACATAACCTGGAGGCGCACCAATCAAACGAGAAACCGCATGACGTTCCATATATTCAGACATATCGAAACGAACAAGCTCTACACCCAACAATTTTGCCAATTGCTTGGTCACTTCTGTTTTACCAACACCTGTAGGACCAGCAAAAACAAAACTACCCACTGGTTTATCTGGCGCTTTCAAGCCTGCACGTGACAGTTTAATCGCAGAAGCCAAAGCTGTAATCGCTTCATCTTGACCAAATACCACACGTTTAAGATCACGCTCTAGATATTCAAGTACCGATTTATCATCTTTAGATACTGTTTTTGGCGGGATACGTGCAATCTTCGAAATAATATCTTCGATATTTTCAACTGTAATCAAGGTATCATCTTGTTCAGCTTTTAAACGACGCTGTGCACCAGCTTCATCAATCACATCAATCGCCTTATCTGGCAAGAAACGATCATTAATAAACTTAGCAGACAACTCAACCGCTGAAACTAGCGCAGTATCTTCATATTTAACATGATGGAAATCTTCAAACTTGCTTTTCAAACCACGCAAAATATCAATTGTCTCTGAAATAGAAGGCTCATTCACATCAATTTTTTGGAAACGACGTGATAGTGCATGATCTTTTTCAAATACTTGACGATATTCTTGGAAAGTGGTTGAACCAATACAACGTAAACTACCATTCGCCAACGCAGGTTTGATTAAATTCGATGCATCCATGGTACTGCCCATACTTGAGCCAGCACCAATGATCATATGAATTTCATCAATAAATAAAATTGCTTCTGGTTTCTTTTTCAAAGCATTGAGAAGCTGTTTCAAGCGTTTTTCAAAGTCACCACGGTATTTTGTACCTGCAACCAATGCACCAATGTCTAAACTAAACACTTCAGCAGTCGCAAGTGGTTTAGGTGCTTTACCATTCACAATCAACCATGCCAGACCTTCAGCAATGGATGTTTTACCCACACCAGGATCACCCACAAGCAATGGGTTGTTTTTACGTCGACGGCAAAGAATTTGAGCAGTTCGTTCAATTTCTTTTTCACGCCCGATTAAAGGATCAGTTTTGCCTTTTTGCGCTTCAATATTCAAATTCAAAGTATAAAGTTCAAGTGGTCCAGCATTTGCTGAAGCATTTGATTCACCTTCTAAATCATCAGATTCTTCTTCAACTTGAATTTCTTCTTTACGCGCACCGTGTGACAAATATTGGGTTAAAGTCAAACGATTGATTTGATGTCGTTTTAGCAAATAAACGGCAAAAGAATCTCGCTCAGAGTACATCGCAACCAGTACATCTGCACCCTCTACTGTGCGATCACCGCCACTTGACTGAACGTGGAAAATTGCACGTTGTAAGATACGGTCAAAACTTTCAGTTGGATGAGGGGCTTGGTCGTTGTTTTCTCCTAGTTTAGGGGTATGTTGTTCTACATACTCCTCTAACTCTTTGCGCAAACTGATAATTTCAGCACCGCATGCTTTTAAGGCATTTACCGCTGAATCGTTATCAAGTAAAGCCAATAATAAATGTTCAACCGTAAGAAACTCATGTCTCTTTTGACGAGCCATGCTAACAGCCAAACGGAGTGAAACTTCTAATTGACGACTGAGCATGAAACCCCCTTATTCTTTTGGCTCAATCTGACAAAGCAATGGATGACCTTGAGATCGAGCGTAGTTATTAACTTGGTTGGCTTTAGTCTCCGCAATGTCTCTTGGATAAACACCAGCTTCACCTTTTCCTTCATAATGTACTGTTAACATTACTTGAGTGGCTTGGTCAAGATTCAAAGCAAAGTATTGTTGTAAAATTTCAATAACAAAGTCCATCGGAGTGTAATCATCGTTCAATAAAACGACAGAATACATCGGTGGTCGCTTCACTTCAGGTGGTGCAGTTTGTACTGCAACATCTGCTTGATCATGGTCTGGATGGTTTGGATCTTCTGAATTACTTATACGAATACTCAAGTGCCAATCTATAAATCCTGAATCACGGAATGATGATTTCACTTCATTTAAACTCATTTGACGTTTATTAGTTCGCATATTTTTCAAAATACTTATGATTTATTGAGAATTAGCCGCAGCTTGAGGAACCTCTGCAGCAAACGCTGCTGCACTGTCTACAGCTTGCCCACGTGACCAACTAAAGCGTTTAACCACTGGCGTGGCACCATTTAGACGGATTTCGATAAATTGTGGATTAAAGCCCTTAGGCATGGTCCAACGACCAGTTAAGCGCTCATAATCAGTAAAGTTATAATTCGCATCTGCCATTGGCACTGTTAACACCTCAGTACCGCTAATCAAACGAATTTCAACAGAACCCGTCGCACGTCTTGGACTGACTTGAATAAGATCAAGCTGATATTCATAAGCGTTTTCTGGTAATGGCTTAACCGCCAAGTTTTGAATGGTTAAACTCAAACCGCCACGTTGTTTTAACACTTCACGATAAATCGCACTCATCACATCAACTTGTGATTTTTCAGCATTGGCTTTGTTCAATGACTCTAACAAATCGTTAGAGTTCGAAACAGCCACATCTCGTTCCTGTACAGCAGCATTTAAGCTTTTATTTAAATTAGCCAGCGTTGTTTTTTGTTGCTTCACAACTTCTACCAACTGTTCTGCATCTGCATCAAAACCGACTACCGTTAGCCCTTGGCGATGTCCAACCGTATAACCTAAAAGTACACTGCCAGCACATAATACAACCCCACCGATCACCAAAGGCATATTCCCTTTTAAAAAAGGCTTTTTCGGTGCTTGAGCTGGTTGTGACGCGGTATTTGTTTCTGTGTTCTGCATCATCATCTCTAAGTATTATTGATAGAATCAAAACACACATTTAACCGCAAAGTTATATGTGTGTGAAGCCATAAAGCGTTTTTTATGGTAATAATCCGATACCTTGTAAACCAGCATCTTCAGCAAAACCAAACATTAAGTTCATATTTTGTACAGCCTGTCCTGCCGCACCTTTGACTAAATTGTCTTGAACAGACAAAACAATTAACTTGTTCGGATGCGGTTTATACAGTGCAATTCTGAGTTGGTTTGCACCACGTACAGAACGTGTTTCTGGTGAACTATTTGCAGGCATTACGTCTACAAATATTTCATTTGCATAAAATTTTTCATAAAGACTTTGTAAATCTGCTGCTGCACCTTGCTCTGTCAAATCAACATAGATTGTACTAAACATACCACGAATCATCGGAACCAAATGCGGCACAAAAAGAATCTGATCAAATACATTTTTTTGACCCGAAATATTTTCTAATGCTTCTACAATTTCAGGATGATGACGATGTCCAGCAACGCCATAGGCTTTAAAATTATCTGCATTTTCAGAATAAATCATGCCTAGACTAGCTTTACGCCCTGCACCTGATACACCAGATTTCGCGTCAATGATAATACTTTCTGGTTTAACCAATGTTTCAGCTTGCTTAAAAAGTGGCGCTAATCCCAACTGAACAGTTGTTGGGTAACAACCCGGGTTACCGACAACATTGGCATTTTTAATTTGTTCACGATTAAGTTCAGATAAACCATAAACAGAGTCTTTCAGTATCTCTGGGCAGGCATGCTGCATCCCATACCATTTTTCAAACTGTGCTAAATTCTGCAAGCGAAAATCAGCGGCTAAATCGATAACTTTGGTATTTGCTGCCAAAAGTTGTTGTGCATGCTGCATTGCCACACCATGTGGGGTCGCAAAAAACACAACATCACATTTTTTTAATTCATCAATGTTTAAATCTGAATACTTAAGCTCGGTGTGCCCACGTAAGCTTGGAAACATATCATCTACACGGCGACCATCTTCGGTACGTGATGTCAGTACATTCACTTGAACATTTGGATGTCGTAGTAAAAGACGCAACAATTCAACGCCTGTATAACCTGTTCCACCGACAATACCCACTGAAATCACGTTTTTTACCTCGATTTAAAAGTATCCATTTTGTAGTGCTGTAGTATGACAGGAAGTTGATGCTTTCTAAACTATTTTACTGGGTTTTTATGATATTTTAGCATTATGACAAAGTTAAATTCACATAAGTTCGATTGATGAATCTTGCGCAATACAGTTGCGCCCTCTACGTTTGGCAACATACAAAAGTTTGTCAGCAGCTTCTATACCACTCGCTAAATTACGATGTCTCACTTGTGTTAAGCCAAAGCTGGCTGTCAATACGATGGATTGAGTTAAAAATTGCTCAGTTTCAATAGCAGTCCGCATACGCTCAGCAATTTTATAGGCATAATCGAGATCTTCAACTTGTAATAAAACAATAAACTCTTCACCACCAAAACGCCCCACTAAGCCCTTTTCACCGACATGCTGACTAACAAGACGACCTACGCTTTGCAAAATCTGATCACCGACCAGATGCCCATGGGTATCATTAATTTTCTTAAAATGATCGACATCACACATCAGCAAAAAATATTGTTTTTCTGGCAAATCGATTAAATTGATTTTAGCTGCATCATAAAAGCCACGGCGATTGAGTAAATGTGTTAATGGATCTCTAGAACGTTCATCATTTAATTTTAAAATAATGTCTCGTACTAATGTCCCTAAAAGTACGATCGCAAACCACATGCTCAGGATAATACTGGCAGCAAGCATCATTAACCACCATACTGAATTTACAAGCATGCTGGCTTCAATATTTTTCAAAAACAAGAAAATAATAATGACGCGGACAAAAGTATATAAAACAATAAAAAGGTAAGAATAATCGACCAGCTTATTTAACCAATCACTTTGCTTATCATCTTTAAAAATAGATACTAAAACTAAGGATTCAACTGTGGCAATGCTCAGGTTTAAAATTAGCATTCGCATCCATAGCTGTTCATCGACAAAAGAATAATAGACCAGCAGACATATTGTGATAAGGATCAAAATGAAAGCCACTAAAGTGTGCGCACTGGCTTTCTTTCTCAATGCCATAGTATATGCACTGGCCCATGCACCAAATAGGTATAAACCACCAACAACAGGGGCAGAGAATGTTAATTGTTGGTTAGACATAAAACTTTGTGCAGCTAAAGCAAAAGACGGCACGATATATCCAAGACCCAACCAAAATAAATAAGTAGGTGCTTTAAAAAAATAATGGCAGATCAAAAGTAAACTGCCCATTAATATCAGGCAGATCGGTACAATCAAAATAAAGTAATGAGTATCTGCAAAATTCACGTCTGATATCTTTATGATAAGAAATAGGAAATATTGGCAAGTCGCCAAGTTTAGTGTATTTTTTTATTCACTCCCAACTTATGCTTAAAATAATCAGACTATTTTGTAATTTAACTGTTTTTATTAAGAAATACTTTTAAGGCATTATACCCTTACTTAAAATTTATGATGATCAATATACACACGCAGACTATTCAATGACATTGTCATAAATCTATCAACTTAAATGTCTAAGAAAAATAGGTTTCGTTCATCAGTCCTTTTTAAGACCTAAATCAACATAAAAACCTCATCCTAACTTTCGTCCAAAAGGAGAAGCAACGTTCAATACCAATATTAATAAGTTCACTTGAGCGCTGTTTGATTTATGAAAAAATTTGATGATAAGGAAACAAACCTTTTCATTTTAATTCTCGTTTTTGGCATAAAAGACTATTCAAACAAATTCAAAGAAAACGGTCTTGTCTTGCTAAATGATCTATGCATAATAATTTAGAGTAATTACTCTAAAGTTAACAAAAGGACGCATTGGTCATGATTGGATCACGAGCGTGGATGAATACAAGTAATGGAAAACTTAGCTTTAAAGAAAAAACTCAGCTTATAAAACAAGTTCTCATTCCTGCCACACTGAACTATGGCAAAACTTTTCTAAAAGCGAATCATGATTCAACTTCATTTACACTGGATAATTTTCAGATTCCTGACACAGCAATTGTCAAAGAAGCGATGAACGAATTAGAACAAACGGCTTCACAAGCGATCATCAATCATTCTTGGCGGAGCTATTTTTGGGCTGTTGCTATCGCCCACACCAAACAATGGCAATTTGATCAAGAGAGTCTTGTTATTTCATGTTTGATGCATGATTTAGGACTGGTTAATCATTTGGATCAATATGCATGTCAATGTTTTAGCTTTGAAAGTGCCTTAAGAGCTGAAACACTCTGTAGCAAACACCATTATCCCGAAGACAAAATGGTTAATATTTCAAATGCGATTTGTTTACATATGAATGGCAGTTTAGATGAAAGTGATCACAGTCTTTCTAAAGAAGTGCTATTACTACAAAAAGCCACTTCCTGTGATGTCATTGGGACTGATCTCAGCTTATTTTCAAACAGTTTTAAAAACCAAATTTTAAACCAATATCCACGGGTACATTTTAATTCAGAAATGCGTAAACTTATCTCAATTGAAGCAAAAAGAAACCCTCAATCACGGACTGCTTTAATGCACAAACTCGGACTTTCAAACATGATTCAAATGAATATTTTTAAGGACTAAATCATGAAAAATACCTCTTTTACCCAAAAGAATATTGATTTTGGGCAATATCCAATTGTAGTCGATATTTATTCAAACCCTGAAAACAGCCATAGTGTTATCTTGCTGGCTGCGCTAGGCATAGCAATCAGTAAATACGAGGTGCTTATTACCGCTTTAAGCCAAAGTGGCTTGAATGTTATTGTCGCTGATTATCCCCATTGTGGGCGTAATACTCCGCCTGTTTCAACAAAGATTGATTATGGTTATGCTGATTTACTCAATGACTTTATTCCTCAACTGGAAAAGCTGGCTTTAGAACTAAACCAACAAGTTCCAATCTTATTTGGACATAGTTTAGGTGGACATTTAGCAACACTTTATGCACAAAATCATGCAAACAAAGTCATTGGTGTTGCCACAGGCAATATCGGTTTAAAAAATTGGGACTTAAAAGGTAAAATCAATATTTTAAAAGCAGTCACAGTGATCAACGCCATGATTTTAAAAGATGGTTATTTTGCAGGCTATAAAATTGCTTTTGGGAATAAAGAGACAAAATCCTTAATGCATGATTGGTCTAAAGTTATCTTTACAGGGAATTATGCACATATTATTGGGCAAGAAAACGTGGTGAATAACGCTGCCTTATTTGTCTATTTAAATGGCGATGATTTTGCACCAATGTTTTCAATGCTTGGCCTAAGTGGTTATTTTAAAAACCCACAAATAAACACGCTGGATTTAACCCATAAAACCAAGGGCAATCAACATAGTGCATGGATTAAACAGCCTGATGAAGTCGTCGAAATAATTATAGAATGGATCAATAGTTTTACTGAATAAGTTTTGCTTTTGACATCAAAATATATCCACCTTCTTCACTTTCTCCAGTGCTGATTGCTTCCCAGCCATGACCTAAATAAAAAGACAAAGCTTTTTTATTTTCTGATAAACATTTGAGATAGCCTGCACCCGTAAACAGTTGTTCTGCTGCGTGTAGCAATGCTGTTCCTACACCCTGATTTTGAGCATTTGGGGCAATAAATAGATGATGTAAAAAGTTCTCTTGCAGAAAAATAGATGCAAATCCCAAATATTCTTGGTCTTTTTCAGCCACTAAAATCATTTCATTTTCGGTATATTTTTCAAAATCACTCAGCCCCCATTTTGAAGAATCTAACCACGGCCAACTTAATTTTCTGCTATTTAAAAAAAGTTCACTCAATGGTGCTCGGTCATGATTTTGAAAAGATCTGATGTGCATCGCTGTATCTCAATTAAAGTCCCTATAACCTTAGCTTATTTAAGCCAGCCTTATTTAATCTAACGTTATTGCTCTTTCTCCAATCACCTCAACAATTCGTAATAAATAACCATCTGGATCTTGAACTAAAAATTGCCTTTGTCCATGCTCTATATTTTCTGCACGGTACCAACGTTCTTCTAACGCTTCAAACAGCGGCCATTGTGCGACATCCAAACGATTTAAAATACTGTCGAGTTGGTCTACTTCAAACTGAAAGTTAATCCCTCTTCCCAATGGGTAGGCCAATACTCCTGTTAACCATTGCCCTTGTTGTTGTTGCTCCAACATAAACTGAACACCATCAAGTTCCACATAGATAAATTTTTCTTCAGCCCGTTGATACATTACAGAAAAACCCAGTATTTCCACCCAAAAATGATAACTTTTATCTAAATCGGTGACGATCAGTTCTGGAACCAATTTATTCCACTGCATTTAAAAATCCTACTTAATTCATTAATTTTTAATATTCAATATGTTGCAAAATATTTACAACCTTTCCAAATGGATCTTTGACATAGAATCGCCTAACACCCCAGTCTTCATGGGTTAAGGGATAGAGAATGTTTAAATCTAATTTTTTGGCTTTTTCATAAAGTTCATCCACATTGTCGACCTCGATTGAAAAATCGGGTACATCTGTATTATTTCCCCCTTCCGAAGCAATACTGATTTGTGGATGCATGATTTCCTGACTGGCAAATGTTTTGATCCAGCCATGATCCATCACCAAGCCCATCGCTAAAAAATCACCATAAAAAGCTTGGGCACTGGCTAAGTCTAAAGCTTTAATATTACTTATGATTCTTTTTACAGTCATACGCTTTTCCTCATTTTTTATTTTAATGCAATCTAGAAATTTACTTATTTTATTAGGCCCACCACCAAGGCATTACACTACTTTTTAAAACTTTACGATGCTGCTGATAGTGTTGATCATGCTTTTCAACTTCAGACCAAAAAGCAGCGCTATGATCAAAATGTTTGGTATGTGCCAATTCATGTACACAGACATAACGGGTAATTTGTTGATCACATAAAACCAAGGCACTATTGAGCATAATATCATGATGGGCTGTACAACTTCCCCAACGCGTTTTCGGGTGTCGAACAGCACACTGTCCAAACTTTAAACGGGTTTCATCACTGACTTGCTTTAAATAGATTGGTAAATAATGCTTTGCATAAGCAATCACAAAAGCTTTTAAATAGCTTTCAGGCTGACGCTCGCTGATAAATAACTGATGCCTTTGCTCATCTAAAATATAGCTATTTTTTTGAGTTTTATAAATAATTTCTAAGGGATGTTTTAAATTAAACAGTTGCAAGCTTGTCGGTAATATCTGATCAACTTGCTGTATTTTTTCCTGCTGTTTATGCCAGGTATCAATCATCCATTGTTCAGACTCGTGTAAAAAATGCTGAATCTGACGTTGGGTACAATATTTGGGCACAGTTAGGCGAATCTGCGTGGGTTCTACACGTAAACGCAAGCGTGTTGCACGTGCATGATGTGTGATTTTTATTTCAGGAAGATTTGCCATCTTAATACGCTTATTTTTAGAATCTCCCCCAACGCTTACTTAAAAAAGGGAGGTAGTAAACCTCGTCTTTACTCAAGCAGAAGTTAGGGGAAATTTTTTCTTATCCTGCGGTACGCTCTTCAATACCATCATTGGTGGCGACTACAGCGACATCAGCTTTATTGATCGCAAAAATACCATTACACACCACACCAGGAATATCGTTAATGGTTTTTTCGACCTCTAATGCATTCAAAATATTTAAGTTATACACATCCAGAATGACATTACCGTTATCTGTTACCACACCTTCACGATAAACTGGGTCACCGCCTAAAGATACAATTTTACGCGCAACTGCTGAACGTGCCATAGGAATCACTTCGATAGGCAATGGAAATTCACGGCCTAATTGATCGACCCATTTCGAGTCATCGACAATACATACAAATTTTTTCGCAATAGATGCCACGATTTTTTCACGTGTGAGTGCAGCACCACCGCCTTTAATCATATGTAAATGACGGTCAATTTCATCAGCACCATCTACATAAGCATCTAAACCACCAACATGGTTCATATCAACCACTTCAATGCCTAATTTCTTAAGACGTTGAGCTGTTGCTTCTGAACTGGCTACGGCTGCTTCAAGTTGTAACTGAGGTAATAATTCAATTAAGAAGTTCACTGTACTACCAGTACCGACTCCCAAAATGCCCCCTCTTGGTAAGTGTTTTAAAGCGGCTTGGGCTGCAGCTTGTTTTTTCTCGTCCTGGGTTGCATAAAGGCTCATGACATCTCTCAATAAAATTTCAATTTCCTGCACATTTTGCATAATTTTAAAACGCAAAGGTACAACGGTTTGTTACAATGAGCGCTCATTTTAAACTGTTAGATGGAAAATTAACATGCTGTCTCGTTTGGTTCGACAAATATTACAGGCAACGGTGTATGACGTTGCAATCGAAACCCCACTCGAAGCAGCGCCACGAATTAGTGAAAAACTAAACAATAACATTCGCTTTAAACGCGAAGATTTACAACCTGTCTTTTCCTTCAAACTACGCGGTGCGTATAACCGTATTAGTCAATTACCGAAATCTCAGTTGGAACGTGGCGTTATTACTGCTTCAGCAGGTAACCATGCTCAGGGCGTGGCTTTATCTGGTCAAAAGTTAGGTATTCGCGCCATTATTGTGATGCCGAAAACTACCCCTGACATTAAAGTTCAAGCAGTAAAGCGTTTGGGTGGTGATGTTGTGCTTCACGGCGACTCATTTGATGTTGCTAACAAATATGCTATTCAACGTGCAAATGACGAAGGTTTAACCTTTATTCCGCCTTATGACGATGAACTGGTTATCGCCGGCCAAGGTACAATTGCCAATGAAATATTGCGTCAATGGCGTGATGTTGAATATGTATTTGTTGCTGTGGGCGGTGGTGGTTTAATTGCTGGTGTAGCAGCATATCTTGGTGATGTTGCCCCGCATGTCAAAGTTATTCCTGTCGAATATGATGAATCTGCATGTTTAAAAGCAGCATTTGAAGCCAATCAACGTGTGATACTCCCTTCTGTAGGCTTATTTGCAGATGGCACAGCCGTTGCTCAAATCGGTGAAAAGCCATTTGAAGTGATTCAACTACAAAAATCTGATAACTCAGGTCCAATTGTTGAACGTGATGTGGTACTGGTCAATACAGATGAAATCTGTACGGCAATTAAAGACACTTATGATGAATGTCGTAGTATTGTTGAACCATCAGGCGCTATGGCGCTGGCAGGTATTAAAAAGTACGTCGCGGCACACGGTCTTGAAGGCAAAAATATGGTGTCGATTGTTTGCGGCGCCAACATGAATTTTGATCGTTTACGTTATATTGCTGAACGTACCGAACTCGGTGAACGTAAAGAAGCCATTTTTGCAGTAACCATTCCAGAAGAAAAAGGTTCTTTCCTGAATTTCTGTCGTGCTTTGCAAGGGCGTAATATTACGGAATTTAACTACCGTGCCAGTGATGCATCTGCCGCTCAAGTCTTTGTCGGTATTAGCTTAAAGGCAGGTGAAAAAGAACGCCATGACATCTATGAAGCAATGAAATTACATTATGATGTCGATGATTTATCGGATGATGAAGTTGCAAAATTGCATATCCGTTATTTGATTGGTGGTCATGCCGATATTGCCAATGAACGTTTGTTCCGTGTTGAGTTTCCAGAACGCCCAGGTGCTTTATTAACATTCTTAGAGCGTCTTGGTCCAACCCATAACATTAGCCTATTCCATTATCGTAATCACGGTGCAGCAGAAGGACGTGTTTTGGTTGGCTTGGATGCAGAAGATGCGGTACAGAACCCAGATGGACTGATTGAGACGTTGGAAAATATCAATTACCCATATCAAGAAATTACCAATAACTTAGGTTATCAACGTTTCTTAAAATAGAAATAGCTTCAAAATAGAAATAGCCTATAAATTTTTTTATGGGCTATTTTTTATAAAATCAGAACAATTCGAAAAAGTTAACTTAATAAACCGCCATATTTAAATCACCATCATCATTAAATGCGTCATTAAAAGCATCCACAATCTGATTTAATTGTTGCTCATCTTGTGTGGGCACAAGCATCCAATACGGATTTTCACGATATATAACCAATAAAGAAAGCTGATACTGATTTGCAACCAGTTTAATTTGATCAAAAATGATTTCTTCTGTTTGTTGCATTGCGTCCATTTGATCACCTAATGAAACATCATCATCTTCATCGTACTGATCAAATACTTCAGCTATTGCGACTTCGATTTCATTTTGCAATTGCTCAGCATCAATATTGTGCTGGTTAAAGTAGAAATCGTTTTCAATTCCATTGTCATAATATTCTTTTAATTCAATATAATGCAAGAAATCATGCTGTTGATTTATCCATTCACTAAAACTATAAAATTCAGTATCTTGAGGAATTTGTTGTGCATTTAGCTCGGGAATTAAATGTTGAAGTAATGAATATATTTTCTGTGACATGGATATCTCTCTATTTTATTATCAATATGTTGAATTAATTGCAAAAACTAAGTCGATCTTGAACAATCAAATAATGCATAATGTTCTATACTGACATCTTCATCGTGAAATTGTTTGTTAAAACACTTGCAGAACTTTTCAATTTTATATTCATGATTTGGTACGATCAACCAATAATAATCTTCAGCATAAATCAGCAACAGTTCATGATCATGTTGTCTGGCTTGTTTTAATATTTCCTCGAATACAACATCATAAACTTGATCTTGAACATTGTAATAGCGCCCAATAACATCTTTGTGTACTTCATAATGATCAAATAAAGGCTTCACTCTTTCCCGAATTTGAGTTTGAATTCCCAAGCTATCGACTGCATATTCATGAAAAATCGCACAACGCTCAATCTCATTTTCATGAAATTGCATACGATCAATTTTCATTAAATATCCACGAAATCGCCCACCAAACTTTTCAGCTTCGATCCAATTGAGAAACTCGACAAAACGTTTACGATGTTTCTTTTTGGGAATATCTCTTTGCTCCAACGCTGGGAACCAATGTTGGAGAATTTTAAAAATTTTCTTATCATCCATTTTTTTATCATCCATTTTTATTCTTGGATCGAAAGCTCAATCTTGGCTTTGCATTTTTAAATTTCAAAGCAATGATATCGGATCAATTTTAAGTTTTTATGACATAAATCTGGTTTTATTTACATTTATCGCTTTTTATTCTCAGTTTGTAGATTGGCGTTGCAATACTTTAAAGATAAAATATATAAAAATTGAATATGATCATACCAACACAAAATCAGTGTCGGGATAAGGACTTTGTAGAATGGCGCAATTTGCTGTCATCGGTTTAGGCAGTTTTGGTGAAGCAGTTGCACTAGAACTCACCAACTTAAATCACGATGTAATAGGTATTGATACATTAAAGAAAAATGTAGAAAACATTGCCGATAAAATCAGTCATGCAGTTATTGCAGATGCTACCGATGAACATGTGTTAGATGAACTGAATATCAAAAATTGTGATGCCGTGGTGGTTGCCATTGGTGAAGATATTGAAGCCAGTATTCTATGCGTACTGCATTTAAAAAATTTGGGTATCGAAAAAATCTTTGTAAAAGCCAAATCTAAATCACATCATATGATTTTGTCTCATTTAGGCATTACAAAAATCATTCATCCTGAAGAAGACATGGGGATTCGTGTTGCGCAATCACTCAGTTATCCAATGGTGAGACGTTATATGGCATTAAATAATGATCGCTATATCGTCAAAATTGAAATAGGTGCAAATTTACAAGGCGCGCAATTTCAAACGGTCATGGAAAATACCCCCGAAATTACAACCTTGTTATTACAACGCGGTTCACATGTACTGTATGATATTGCACCGGGGACGATTTTACAGGAAAAGGATATTTTAATTCTTGAAGGTCCTGTAGAAATGTTAAGACAATTTTCGATTCGTTTCTTATAGTTATAACTATGCGTTTATCTAAAAAAGAACTAATCAACAAAAAACACAATAGTATTAATCTCAGTCCACCGAGCTTACTTGCTTTAGGTTTTTTAAGCTTTATTATCATCGGAACATTGCTTCTTAAACTTCCTTTTGCTAATCAAGGCAATTTGACATGGCTAGAGGCCCTGTTTACTGCCACGTCTGCTGTAACCATTACTGGGCTGTCTGTCGTCAATATTGGCGACTCCTTAACCACCTTCGGTCAAGTTGTGGTGATGATCCTGATCCAATGCGGCGGTTTAGGTTTTATGACGTTTGCAATCTTAGCTGCTTTGAGTCTTTCCTCAAAAGTTGGTATTCGACAGCAAGTTATGGCACAGGAAACCATTGGTCAAACCAGTTTGGCCAAAGCGACATTTACAGTAAAAGGGGTTTTTCTTTACTCATTGTTCTTTGAAGCGATTGGTACAGGGATTCTAACCATGGCTTGGTCACATCACTACGACCTAGAACATGCATTTTTCTACGCACTGTTTTATAGTATTTCTGCGTTTAACAATGGTGGATTTTCTTTATTTCCCAATAGCTTAATGAGTTTCTCTGACCAGTATATGGTGACATTTACCATCAGTATGCTGTATATCATCGGTGGGATTGGTTTTGTTGTGTTGATGGATATTAAAAGAGCCAAGCGTTGGAAGAAACTCTCTACCAATAGTAAGTTAATTCTGTCTACGATTGCGGGCTTAAACCTTTTTGCCTTTATTGTTATTTGGGCAATAGAAGCATCCAATCCTTTAACACTGGCTCCAATGTCTGTTGGTGATCAAGCTTTAAACGCGTGGTTCCATGCTACCGTACCTCGTTCATCAGGTTTTAACAGCTTGGAAGTCAGCAGCATGACCAATGCATCAACCTTAATAACCATGGTATTGATGTTTATTGGTGGTGGTTCTTTAAGTACCGCTGGTGGAATTAAAGTCGGCACATTTATTATTATGATTTTAAGTGTCATTACCTTTTTAAAACGTTCAGATGAAATTACCATTTTTGGGCATTCTGTTTCTCATCAGGCGACCTTTAAGGCAATGGCGGTCATTTCAATTACTTCACTGCTGATCCTGATTGGCTTTTTTACTCTACTGATCCTTGAGCCTGATAAAAAGTTTTTAGACTTATTATTTGAAGCCGTTTCTGCAGCTTGTACTGTCGGCTTATCACGCGGAATCACTGAAAATTTACATGCTGGCAGCCAAATCGCTTTAATTTGTTTAATGTTTGCTGGACGCTTAGGACCACTAACACTGGCTTATTTAATTGCTACACCGAATAAAAGTCGTGTTCGCCATCCTAATACTGAAATTCAGGTGGGTTAATTGTTTTTAGTCATCAAGCGAATACAACTTAAATAGCTTTGGTTTTATGAGATTGTTTAATCTTATCGTGTGTATTTAGAATAGGATGAACACCCTTAAATAGATTGCTCAGACAATCCTTGCAAAATGCATACTGATGACAATATCCCCCATAAAAAAAGCGATCTTATCAATGATAGGATCGCTTTTTTACATCTTTCTAAGAATGATTATTCTACTTCTAACTCGCTATTGCCTTTAATCAAACGATGCTCTGACTGCAAATATTCATCTGATTGCATTTCGAGTAAACGAGAGCGTGTACGTTCAATTTCGAAAGCTAGCTTCTCTCCGTCATAAATCTCAATAATCGAGTCTTGAGATGTCAGTAGCAGTTTTACGCCACGGTCATAAAACTCATCTACCAGATAAATAAAACGACGTGTACCTTCTGACAGCAAATCAGTTAAGTGCGGAACATTACTCACCAAAACAGTATTATAGATATTAGCAATTTCAATAAAGTCCGATGGGCTACGCGGTTTCATACAGAGTTCTCTAAACTCACACCACAATACATCTTCTGTATGGCCTAAAGTTTCAACAACACGGTTATTAATCGTAATTGGTTCTTCTGACACTGTTTGCGATGTGGTTAATGCATTAAAACGCTTTGCCATCCAGACTTTATTATCATCTGTCAGTGGCGATTTAAACAATTGCGCTTGTTTCAATACCCGTAAACGATAGTCAACACCCGCATCAACATTCAATACCACACAATGTTTTTTTACCATTTCAATCGTTGGAATAAAACGATCACGATGGATTCCATTTTTATATAAACCATCTGGGGCAATATTGGATGTGGCAATCAAGGTAATGCCACGGGTAAATAATTTTTGGAATAAATCACTGAGAATCATTGCATCAGTTACATTCGATACAAAGAACTCATCAAAACAAATCACCACAGCTTCTTTATAAATTTGATCTGCAACGATATCTAAAGGATTACGCTGTCCAGAAAGCTTGTTTAACTCTTTATGCACAAATTGCATAAAGTGATGGAAATGCATACGGGTTTTACGGCGAAAAGGAATCGAATCGTAAAATTGATCCATGAGCCATGTCTTTCCACGCCCTACACCGCCCCACATATATACACCTCTTGGTGCAGTTTGACGGCGGAAACGACGAAAAGCTTTTTTCGATGCTTTATAACGATTGATCAATTCTTGCCATACCCGCTCCAACTCATGTACTGCTTGAGCCTGAGCATCATCTGGTAAAAACTGTCCAGATGACAATGCTTTTGCATAACGCTCAGCGGGTGATACGGGAGTAAATGCTGTTGAAGTTGTATTCTGATCTAACATATCATTTTGTTACTTTTAAAGGCTAAAGGAAGTATATCGAATTTTCATTTTTGATAAATAAAACTTTGGGATAATTCTAACTCTATATCTCATATCAGCACTACCTGTTTATTTACCATATTGACGCGGGCTTTGCCCAAACCAACGTTTAAAAGCATGATTAAATGCAGCGGGTTCTGAGTAGCCGAGTAATTCCGCAATCACCTCAATTGAATATTCCTTATATTCAATCAAGCGCAAAGCTTTGTGCTTAATCAGCTGTTCCCGAATTTGTTTATAGCTGGTATTTAATTGCTGCAACTGATGGCGTAAGGTTCTTTCAGGCACATTCAACGCCTGAGCCACTTCGGCCATCGAAGGAATAATCCCTTGCTGTAATTCCAAATAATCATTTACCCGTTGAATCAACGGCGCAATTTTCTGTTCTTCGGCATTTAATCGCTCGATTTCAGCAATACACTTGGCTTCGTAAACCCGATGTGTAATTGGATCTGCGGATGGAATCGGCAGTTGCATCACATCTTCATTGATCCAAAAAGCGGCTTTTTCACAATTAAAATGTAAATCTGAACCGTAATAATCATGATATTGCTTTAATACACTTAAATCCTGAGGCTGCTGAAAGGGTAACTCGATTCTCACGCTGGGCGCTGTAAGTCCCATCATTTTATAAATATCATCCAGAAATTTATAAGTTCCAGAGATTTCACATTGCGCTCTCAACAAACCCATTTCTGTTTCTAAATCTACAGGCTTATAGGTTAATGCGACTTGATGATCGCCTTTCTCAAGCCCTAAGACACCATATAAATAGGTTAAACCCTGATAATGCACACCATTTTGAATCGCATCACCAACATTACTACATGTCACCAAGAGCATAAGCAACGGGCCATAGCCCGCTAAAGAATAATGCTGGCCGATAAACAAGCCTGTTTCTGGCTGTACACCCTGCCCAATCACTTTTTGTATATCCCACTCTAAGCTGGGATGAATGATAGAGCTCGGATCAAGTGCATCTGCTTTGATCCCAATACTTGCAAGTCGTGAATCTACATCGATTCCAGCATTACGCATACCATGAATTAAATACATTAAACCGAGAATCGAGCGTTTCATTGGATCATCATTTGATTTCTACCCAAACTTTGTACTACAAAGTCGGTTTTTTGCAAATTGCCGAATATATCAATTTTTGTGTCAGTGCAATCATATTTCAAGCGTTGCATTTCCGATATTCTATGCAAAACTGGAAAAGTCAGAGCGAACAAAAATGAGTACAGCCCCTACGACTGAAGTAAAAACTCAATCAACGCAAGTTGCAATTATTGGATCTGGATTTGGTGGTTTAGCCATGGCAATCCGCCTATTGCAAGCCAATATTCATGATTTTATCATTTTAGAAAAAGCAGATAATGTTGGTGGTACATGGCGTGAGAACCAGTACCCAGGTGCGGCTTGTGATGTTCAATCACATATGTACTCGCTTTCTTTTGCACCAAAAACAGATTGGTCAAAACGTTATGCCGAAGCGCCTGAGATTTTTGACTATATTCAAGATTTAATTCAGCAATTCAATTTAAAGAAATACATCCAATTTAATCAAGAAGTGGTCTCTACACGTTATGATGAGCACAATTTCAATTGGCATTTAACACTAAAAAGTGGACAAAAAATTGAGGCTCAATTTGTTATTTTTGCATCAGGGCCATTGCATGTACCACAGATTCCTAAAATTAAAGGGGTTGAAAAATTCAAAGGTGAAGTTTTCCATTCATCACACTGGAAGCATGACTATAATTTAAATCAAAAAAATGTAGCATCCATTGGTACTGGTGGTAGTGCAATTCAATATATTCCTGAAATTGCTGCAAAAGTTCAAAATCTTTATGTATTTCAAAGAACCCCTGCTTGGGTGATTCCTCGTGATGAACGTGCCTATAATGCACTTGATAAAAAACTATTTAGTCGCTTTGAATGGTTTAGAAAATTACACCGTGCTCGTTTGTACTGGTCAAATGAATCACGTGTCGTCCCCATTGTAAAACCACAAATCATGAAATATGGTCAGAAACTTGCTGAAGCTTATATAAAACTCCAAGTCAAAGACAAAGAAATCGCCAAAAAACTGACCCCTGACTATATTATGGGCTGTAAGCGCATTCTGATTTCCAACAAATACTTTCCAACATTTAATCGTAAAAATGTCGAATTAATCACCGATGGAATTCAGGAAATTACAGAAAATAGCATCATCACTAAGGATGGCAAAGAACGTCAAATTGATTGTTTAATTTATGGTACTGGTTTTATTACAGACCCACGCATCTATTTAAAATCATTCGATTGCTATGGTGAACACGGCGTTGAATTAAAAACCGCATGGAAAGACGGTGCAGAAAGTTTTTATGGGATCAGCACCAAAGGCTTTCCTAATCTATTTCAATTGCTTGGTCCAAATACCGTTCTGGGTCATAACTCTGTAATTTTCATGATTGAGTCTCAGGTAAATTATATTTTGCAATTGATTCAGATGGTTGCAAAAACACAGACACAAGCAGTGACGGTAAAAGCTGAAGTACAAGATCAATTTAATGAAAATGTACAGCAACAGCTTGCAGGTACGGTATGGCAATCAGGCTGTGTCAGTTGGTACCAACAAGATGGCGGAAAAAACTTTGCATTATGGCCAACCTATACCTGGAAATTTTGGCTCAACACCCGCAAAGTAAACCCAGCAGATTTTCGCTTATTAGGGCGTGAGCAAAGTGCCAAGCAAAAGTCAAAAGCTGCATAAACTTGCTTGATATTCTTCTATAAATTTTCAACCGCTTTTCTGCGCTTCGACTATAATAGATAGGTATCCATTGCCTATCTATTTTTCATGCAATCACTTTGGCTTATTTTCCAACTTTTATTTTGTTTATGCTTAGGGTTTATTTTAGCCCGCAGAATTCCACAATCCATTGAAAAAATAGCTTTTAAAATACTGCCTTATTTTACCTATATTCTTTTAATTGCGATTGCAATGGAGTTTTCTCAAACAATTCATAATATTACCAGCCCTGCACAGATTCTCACCAGTTCAATAACAATTGCATTCACCACATCAATGGGTGCATTTTTTTGTTGTTATCTGGTATTTACAGCGATTGGCTACAAACCATCACAAGGTAAAGTTTCTGCTGAATTATTGATGGGTTCATTACTCAACATTAGCTATGCATTTATTGCACTGGCTGTAGGTTATGGCTTAGCAGAGTTGGCCCACCTTTTCCATGTTCCACTGCATGTCAGCACATGGAATTTACTTTTAGTTTACATGTTACTGATCGGCTTGGATCTGGCTTACTCGCCACTGGATCGTTCTTGGTTAAACTGGAAAATTATGCTGGTACCGATTGCCTGCGTGATTGGCTCACTATTGGGTGCTGTTGCGGCATTTTTCTTGATTCAAGACATCAGTA
Source organism: Acinetobacter sp. CE-15 (assembly GCF_051059255.1). Classification (NCBI taxonomy): domain Bacteria; kingdom Pseudomonadati; phylum Pseudomonadota; class Gammaproteobacteria; order Moraxellales; family Moraxellaceae; genus Acinetobacter; species Acinetobacter sp. CE-15. The sequence goes on from NZ_CP192737.1 coordinate 2,533,710, forward strand.
TGAAAGATTTAATCATGTTATCGCAAGGTTACGGCTTCTATTCGATGACAGGGATTGTGGTGACTGAATTAAAGAATGCCCATCTGGGAAGTATTGCGTTAATGAACGATTTATTTAGGGAGATTTTTGCCATTTTATTTATGTATATGATTGGATGGCGTTATCCACGTTCAGCAATTTCTTCTGCTGGTGCAACCGCTATGGATGTCACCTTACCTATGGTGAAACAAGCTTGCGGCAATGATTATATTCCACATGCAATGGTCAGTGGTTTTGTTCTGTCGGTATTGGCGCCAATTGCGGTAAGTGTTCTGGCTGCACTTTAAAATTAAGTGCTGAATGTGACATCCATCGTACTTTATCTGACGAGATAGTAATACTGATCAATAGAATCACTGGAATAAAAAGTTTTTTAAACTTCTGAAAAAAGACCTAGTAACGCAGATACACTACAGTGTATACACAGCAATTTTTATTATATAAATCAAAGAAATCACCCTCTTGATCAACTGAAAAAGAGGGTTTATTTTTATAGAGTCGCTAAAATATCTTGCAGGGTTTTACTTGGATGTTCAGACTGAGTAATTGGACGACCAATCACTAAATGAGTAGAACCGTCAAGCATGGCCTGCTTAGGCGTTACAATACGCTTTTGATCATCTGCATTTGCACCAGCTGGACGAATCCCTGGTGTTACCAAAGCAAATTCAGCACCCAAATCCTGACGTAACATTTTGGCTTCCTGAGCCGAGCATACTACACCATCCAAACCACTCTGTTGCGTCAATTTAGCCAGACGTTTCACTTGTTCAAATGGCTCTATGTCTAAACCAATATCACGCAAGTCTTCACGTTCCATTGAAGTAAGTACAGTAACCGCAATCAATTGAGTTTTATAGTTACCTGCTTTTAAGCGTTCTACGCAAGTTTCCATCATTCTACGCCCACCTGAAGCATGGACATTGACCATCCATACGCCCAAATCAGCCGCAGCACAAACTGCCTGCGCAGTTGTGTTCGGAATATCATGAAATTTTAAATCGAGGAATACTTCAAAGCCCTTATCATGTAGTGCTTTCACAACCAGAGGGCCTTCATGGGTAAATAATTCTTTACCGACTTTTAAACGACATAGTGATGGGTCAAGCTGATCAGCAATTGCTAGGGCGTCATATTGGCTTTTTGCATCTAAGGCAACAATAATACTCACGAATCTCAGTTCCATCACATAAATTTGCGCTCATTATAAAGTGATTCACGCCATGTACAAAGCCAGAAAATCGACTTCAGCACAAAACAATCAACTATTCTTAGATCTTGCTCATGATTTATCTCTGCTCTGAGATCAAAATTGCACGTGTGTCTTGCTCCAGTGCTTCAAAAATATGCGCTTGATCTGCTGGATAGGAAATATAGTCCCCTGCTTGAAGTAACTCAGCACTGTCTAATAAACCGACTTTGGCAGAGCCCTGCATAATAATAATATGCTCCACACTGCCAATAGGATGCGGTTTACTGCAACGCGGCTCACCCGGTTGGGTTGTAAGGATATACACGTCTCGTCGTGCATTGGGTGGGCATGTTGCCAACAAAACAGCCTGATAATTTGATATTTCAGAAACAACTGAAGCGCCCTCGCCATAACGAATCACTTGTGTAGCTTGGGTTTGTGCTTCCATAAGTTTGGCAAAAGGAATATTTAAAGCCACGCAAAGTGCCCATAAAGTTTCGAGACTCGGATTGCCCTGCCCAGATTCAAGTTGCGAAAGTGTGGACTTCGCAATGCCTGCACGTCGAGCAACTTCTCCCAAAGATAATGCAGCACTTTTTCTTTCTTTTTGCAGATTATTTGCAATGATTTCAATTGGTATAGACATTATCCTTCCAAAAAAGACGATCGTTCGGTTTGACGAACAACAATAATAAAACTATTATAACAAATGATCGTTCATTTTATCGAACGATCTTATTACCCCAAGCAAGGCTCATCTCAATGAAGTATAAAGAAATAAAAAATTTACCCAAGCCCCTGATAAAATCAATCGTGATTCTCTGTATCGCAACCGCACTGATCGGGATTTCATTAGGTACGCTTGCAGTCAATTATCAACTGCCGATCTGGATACCTTTACTGCTTTCAATCTGTGTCTTGGCTGGTGCTGCCGAGTTTACTTTCATTGGCATGATTGCTGCTGGAAGCAGTCCAATTACAGCTGCGATTGTCGGATTGCTGATTAATTTACGACATCTGCCTTTTGGTTTAGCAATTACCCATTTTATAAAAAAAAATAAATTAAAATATTTTGCTACACATATTATGAATGATGAAAGTGTTTTATTTGGTTTAAGCCAATCTTCAAATGAGCTAAAACTGAGTGCTTATTGGCTGTGCGGAGTCGGAATTTTATTTGCTTGGCCGATAGGCGTTTTAAGCGGTTATGTATTGGGAAGTCATTTAGCTTATGCAAAATTACTGGGTATCGATACGATTTTTCCTGTCGTACTGTTTGCACTTACCTTTAAAGCATTAAAAAGAAAATCTGCTCGAAAATCGGCAATGACTGGTGCAGTCATCAGCCTCGCTACTTTTCCATTTCTACCCTTAGGGATTCCGATACTTATGTCATTATTTGGCTTGCTTGTAGGAAGAAAATAACGTGCATCAACAATTTATCATTTTAATCGGGATCATGCTGCTGGCGATGGGGACTTATCTGATCCGATATGCAGGACTTTCACTCGGCCAATATTTTACGATCACTCAACAACGTGAGCAACTTTTTAATGATGCCGCAACAACTTTACTGTTTTCTATTGCGATTCTCAGCACTTTTTTTGAAGGTGCGGATTGGGCAGACTTAGGCAAAATCATGGGGGTATTGGTAGGCTTATTTCTGATTTGGAAAAACCACTCACTTATCACGACGATCGTAATAGCAATGCTGGTCACCACAATATTCCGCTTTGCTGAATTTTTCTGGTTAGCCCAATAGAATTGTTAAAGCGTACAAAAAGCGTTTTACAACAATCAAAGCGCTTTTTTTTTAACAGCACAATGCAAGTGACTACGCATGCTTAATTATTGATTAAATATACTGTTTTAATCTCTATGCTTATTTTTTATGGATACTTAATCAATCAATCTTAAAGCGCTTAAAATTCATTTTATATTTGATCATTGTGAAGCACGTCACTCACTCCAACAAATAAAAAAATCAAAACACAGTCTTCTATTTATCATTCTTTATGCTTACAACAGATAAATTCTTTTTCATATATTTAAAAACCTATAAAAACTTAAAACAATATTAAATTAAAATTATATTTTTCTCATTCATTGCATCCATGTTTACACTAAAGTTTTTATTTTTAATAAATCTATCTGCGCTATTTCTAAATATATTCTTTATAACTAAACAAACATTACATCATAACTAAACAATCAACCTTTTTGATAAATCAAAAAAGTAATCATATTAAGTGAAGCAAAGTCGCATTAAAAACACCTTCTGTTTTTAAAAGCAATCTAGGATGAACGCGATTTTATGCTGATTTAAGCATTTAAAAATAATTTACAAATAAGCTAAATGAATATTAGAGAAAATCCTTTAAATTCAATCTTATAAAATTTTTTGATGAAAATGATCAATTACAATGCAGCGTATTAAAATAAAATCCAATATTTAATTAACCATGATAATAAATTATTTTAGAAAATCTTAAAAACATACTCACGCTTAATATAAGCAGATCAAAATAATTTGCTATAATATGACGTTATTCACAAAAAGTGACATTTTTTGTCACTTTTTGGTAAACAAAACCAAATTTTCCTTTAATTAAATAAACATGTTAATTATAAATATACTATTGTATTTAAATAATAAAAAACAAATCTAAAACAAATAATATTATATTGTGCTTATAAGATAAAAATAATGTGATATTTGTCTCTTTTTTTCATTGTTTTTATTTAGGAAAAATTTATAGTAGCCCTTATTGTTTAGCTCCTAAACACTTCCCCTTTATTAGGAAAGTACCAGTAAAGGGCAAATCAACGCAGTATTGAGAGAAATTCTATGAAAAATATTCAATTGGGTTTAGCGATCATTGGCTTAGGTTTAGCATCTTCAACAGTTTTTGCGGCTGCTGATGGTACAGTAACAGTTACAGGTAAAATCGTTGATCAAACCTGTACAGTTGGTGGTACTGCTGGTAACTACACTGTTGTTTTACCGACTGTAGGTAAATCAACTTTAGCAACAGCGGCGACAACAAATGGCGACACTAAATTTACGATTAATTTAACAGCATGCCCTGTAGGTAATGTGGGTGTTTATTATGACAACACCAATGCAAATATTAATACTGCAGGTCGTCTAAACAACACCGTAACCACTGGCGGTGCAACAAACGTAAATATTCAATTATTAAACTCTGCAAAAGCAGTGATTGACCTAACTAAAGATCGTACAGGTCAAAACATTGTGACTTCAAATGTTGCAACTGCAAACGGTTCTGCAAATCTTGATTTTTATGCACGTTACTATGCAACAGGTGCAACAACTGCTGGTGATGTAAGCACGACTGCAACTTACTATGTTGTATATCAATAATTAAACATTTGGGTCTGTAAGTTTTTTAAACAGGTCTGGTTAATTGTCACATTTTAACCAGACTTGCATCTCCCCAAGGGTCTTTCAATGAAAAAACCATTTTTTATTTCTAGCTTGTTAATGCTCAGTATTTTGATCACATCCGCGCATGCTGGTATTGTGATTACAGGTACCCGTGTAATTTACCCAAGTGATAAAGAATTTGTATCTGTGCAATTAACCAATGTAGGTGATCAAATTGCATTGGTACAATCATGGGTGGACAGTAAAGACATTATTGCAGATCCAACCACAACCCAAGCCCCATTTATTGTTACCCCTCCAATAACGACGATTGAAGCAGCGAAAGGACAATCTTTACGTGTCATTTTCAATCAAAAACAAAAGCTTGCTACTGATCGAGAAACATTATTTTGGCTTAACGTGCTTGATATCCCTGCCAAGCCCACAGCTGAAGCAAATTATTTACAATTTGCGATACGTAATCGCTTAAAACTATTTTACCGACCAACTGGCATCAAAATGGAACAGCAACAAGCGTTTCAAAAAGTTGAAGTACAGCGTGTAAACAGCCAACTACAAATCAATAATCCAACACCTTATTACTTAAATTTTGGTAAATCGAATCTGGTTTTAAAAAATGGTACGCCAAGCGAAATTAAAAATCTAAGCTTTATAGAACCGTTTTCAAAACAACAAATTGATGTCGAAAATTTATCAGACGCTAAGTCCGTACAGCTTTATTTAATCAATGACTACGGCAGTTTATCGACAATAGAGAAACAGTTTTAATCTAAATTATTGGGAGAATTGTGCTTGAAACATTTCACACTTAGGTATAGTGTTTTGGCGCTAAGTCTATATCTATGCAATCAAAATGTTATAGCGCAAGCACCACAATTCGATAATAGTTTTTTATACGGCCAAAATTCTAAAACAATTGATCTTGAAAAGTTTGTTTCAAGCGATAAAGTCGCGCCAAATGATTACATCCTCGATATTTACCTAAATGATCGTTATATCACCCGCTCTATTGTGCATATTTCAGATGATCCCGAATCACCCGAAAAGCAACGTTATTGTATTCCACGCAGTACTGTTAAGCAGCTTGATTTCAATCATAAGCTTATCGATTTAGATAAAGTCACTGGTGACTGTATCGATACACGCTTAATGAATCATGTCGTGTTCTGGAAGCTGAATATAGCGGAACAACGAGTGGATGTTTCAAGCCCTCAATCGATGTTAAATGAACGACCATTTGGCTATATAGATCCATCACTTTGGGAAACTGGTGGAAATAGCGCTTTTCTCAAATATTACTACAATTACTATAATTCAGATTATGGTCAGGACAACAAACAAGATTCTAGCTTTCTGAATATTAATTCTGGTATCAATATTGATGATTGGCAATTCCGTCATTCTGGTAGTACTAGTATGGGAGACAGCAATCATTCAGGCCAATATACCAGCTATGAAAACAAGCTTATGCGAGTACTACCTAGTTTAAAAACTCAGCTTACTCTTGGTGATTTCTATACCAATACCAAAACCATCAATAGTAATTCGAGTATCGCCATTCGTGGGGTACAACTTGCCAGCGATGACAGAATGCTTCCGGTTTCATTGCAAAGTTACGCACCCACAATTTCAGGTTATGCAAAAAGTAATGCTTTAATACGCGTTCGCCAAAATCAACAAATTATTATGGAACGCACTGTTCCTGCCGGCGCATTTAATATTACAGATCTCCAAACACCTGGGACGGGTGGTACATTAAATGTAGATATTATTGAAGCAAATGGTGAAATCCGCAGTTTTGATTTGCCTTATAATAATTTTATTCAATCTATCCGCGCAAAGCAGTATCGTTATCAAATTGCAGCAGGTACTTTTCGTCAAAATAGCAAATCCTATGATGAGAAGTTAATCAATGCATCTTTTGATTATGGATTAAATGATTTTATCTCAGTGAGCAGTTCAGCGCTGGTCAGTGATCATTATCAATCCTATATTCTAGGAACCGCGTTAAATACCAAACTCGGTGGTATCGCTTTAGAAAGTAATTTTGTTAAAGCAGATATTAACCAATCCAACCAAAATTTAGACAGTTTTTTGCTTACGCTGCGCTATAACCTTGCTCTAAACGGTGCAAAAACAAATATCAGTTTAAACAGTACTGTTTATGGAAATGATCAATATTATTCCTTCGATGAAGCCATGCAGAATCGTTATATTCAAAACAACAGTTCTGCATTAGTACTTAATGGTCGGCCCAAGTCATCAAACTATATTCAACTGAGCCAGAACCTAGGTCATCAGTTTGGTGCTATTTCAGCCAGTTTTTCACAGTATGAATTCTGGCATCAAATCAATACACAAAAATTTTATCAAATTAGCTATAGCAATAGTTATAAAGGCATCAGTTACTATGTGGGTATGCAACATACTCAAAATGATCAATACAAGTTAGATAAAGACACTCAATACTTTGTGAATGTGAATATTCCTCTATCGTTTAAAAAGAAAAATAGTAATTTACGCCTAAGTAGTGAAGTCTATCCAGATAATAATGCACTCAATACCAATCAAGTCGGCATATTTGGAAATTTAGGTGAAAATCAGCAGTTCGGCTATAACTTCAATTATTCAAATAGTAAAGATAAAGATCTCTTCAGCAGTTCTTTGAGTTATCGAACCAATCCGGTTTATTTAGCATCGACTTATGCAACCGACTTTGACCAACAACGTCAATACTCTTTACAAGCACAAGGTGCAATTGTTGCACATCAACACGGCATTACCTTAGCCAATGATTTAAATGATACTTTTGCAATTATTCATGCCAAAGGTTTAGAGGGAACCAGCCTCTCCAATGGAAATAATATTAAAATTGATCGCTGGGGCAATGCGATTATTCCCTATCTAAATCCTTACCAATACAATAGTATCAACTTAAACCCAAATACAATTCCATTAAATACCGATGTTGATGCAACCCAATTACAAGTTGTACCTAAATCGAACGCAAGTATTTTAGTGGATTTTAAAGCGTTAAAAACCACAAAAGCCTTAATTGAACTTAAACACGCAAATGAGGTGCTCATTCCAATGGGTGCTCAAGTGAAAGATGCTTTGGGTAATGCAGTGACTACAGTAGGACAAGGTCAGCAAATTTTTATGCAAAATATAAATCCTGGACACTATAGCGTCTCTTGGAGTAATACTGATTCTTGTCAATTCGATATTTCAAAAGAAATATTGGAACAAAGTAAAACTCAGATCCCTTTTGCAAGCTTTAGCCTAAATTGCAAATAAGCACGGAGTAATTTTATGCTGAAATATAAATTGTTATTTATGTTATCTACACTCCCTGCAAGTTTTGCAGTATTTGCAGATTGCAGTGTAGGCAGCAATTTCACCAGCGGCTATAGCATGCCGACGATGAATGCCAGTACCATGAATATCAATAAATATGAAGGGACATCAGTACAGTCCAATGTATATTCCCGTGAAGTTGCTTCAGCAAATTTTGATATTTTCCGTGTCTACACCGGATGTACTGTTGGCACAAATAGAACCATTTTGGGTAATGTTTTTGCCACCAATGTGACGGCCTATGATGCCAATATTTCGCGTTTAAATGCTTACCCAGCTTTAGGGATTAAAGTTGAAATGGGCGATGCACCAGCGAGTGGTACATTAAAAACACTAAATACCACTGAATTAGCAATTTATAGTTATAGTGGTGATACCCATGGTGTAAAGATGAGGGTGACATTATATGTTTTACCTAGAACATCAACAATGACCTCATATCCCACAACGATCAATGTTTCGAATCTAAGAATAGCAACCATCAGTTTAAGACGTGTTAGTGATAATGTTCTTATTCCTGCAAATACACAAATTCCCGTATATTTAAATGCAACAGTCAATATCTCTGAATCCACATGCTCACTGAGTCAAAGTAGCTACACCATTGCACTGCCTGATGTTAGTGTACGAAACTTGGGTTTAGTCGGAAATGAGACCGCATTAAGCTCAAGCAATACAGCAACCCTCAGTATAAATTGTGCAAATTTAAATGATGGCGCAGGTCGTGAAATAAAGGCTTATACCACGGATGCCTTAAATCAATCCAATGCAACAAATATATTAGAGAATCAAGTCGGTGCAGGTTATGCGACTGGTGTAGGTATTCGTTTACGTGATAAAAATAATGCGATAATTAGTCTAGATCCAAACCAATCAAAGAGCACCAACAAATGGACCTTTGGTAATTTAAGCACTGCTCAGCTGATTCAACATGTGATTAAAGCCAATTACGTAAGAACAGCAAATACGGTGACACCTGGTCTGGTCAGATCTCAAGCTTATTTAAATATCGTATATGATTAAAAAATAGCGAATTTATATTCTTTTATTTGTTTGATGATATTGAACAAAGTTTTTGATGTTGAATAATCGACACAGTCAAAAAAATCAGTACCAACAAAAAAGCGCTTTACACTGATGGTAAAGCGCTTTTTTATCATAATGATTAAAGCGTATTGATATTCTTATTTTCTGGTTGAATATCTAATACTGTCTTTTCATGACGAGCACTTGCGGCAGCTTCAGCAGCGGCCAATTGTGCTGTCTGTATTTGTTCTTTTCGGAGATGATCAATATCTTTACGAAGACGCTTAACTTCCCATGCGTTTTGGAATACACGGAAAACCTGTACACCAAGCAACAATCCAAGAACAATCCCAAGCACTAAAGTTAATAGTAGCAATAACCCTAAACGCATTGCTGGTACTTGAGTAAACAATAAATCTACAGGTAGTTCAGCTGGATTCTGCAAGACTAATGCTAAAGCATAACCAAAGACTACCAGTAGTAATGCAACTAAGAAATAGCGCATACTCACCTCATTCGAATTTTATTAATTAGCAGATTCGTTTACTGCATCACGGAGTGCTTTACCAGGTTTAAAGTGAGGTACAGCTTTTGCTGCAACTTCTACTGATTTACCTGTTTTAGGATTACGACCCACACGTGGCTCACGGTGATGTAAAGCAAAACTACCAAACCCACGAATTTCAATACGGTCATCTGAAGATAATGATGCAATCATTTGATCGATCATAATCTTAACTGCTTCTTCGACTAATGGCTCTGCTAAATGCGGATTTTTAAGAGCAATTCTTTCTATTAAGTCAGACTTATTAAGTGCTTCAGTTGTCATTTAAGACCTCATTAATTTTAATGCTAATTGATATACACCAGATAATATCCTTTTTAAATACAAAAAGGTAGCGCAGTAATCATATACTACGCTACCTTTTACACTATTTGAATAAAAAATATTAATTAATTACATTAAATAATACTTCTTAACAATCACTTAGTGGTTCATCTGTGCTTTGATCAAATCACCAATTGTCTTAGGACCATTGTCTTGACCAGTAGGCGCAGTTGTAGTTTTCAAGTTTGCTACAGCTTCTTTCTCTTCAGCTTCGTCTTTCGCTTTAATCGACAAGTTGATAGAACGTGATTTACGATCTACATTGATGATTTTAGCTTCAACTTCTTGACCAACTTCTAAGAATTTAGTTGCATCTTCAACGCGATCGCGGTTGATTTCAGATGCTTTCAAAGAAGCTTCAACTTCGTCAGCTAACTTAATTGTTGCGCCTTTAGCATCAACAGCAGTTACTGTACCTTTAACCAACGCACCGCGTTCGTTAGCAGCTAAGAAGTCATTGAACGGATCGCTGTTCATTTGCTTGATACCAAGACTGATACGGTTGCCTTCAGCATCTACAGACAAGATAACTGCTTCAACTGTATCACCTTTCTTGTAACGACGAATAGCGTCTTCGCCTTGTTCGTTCCAAGAAATATCAGACAAGTGAACTAGACCATCGATACCGCCAGGTAAACCGATGAAGATACCGAAGTCAGTGATAGACTTGATCGTACCAGAAACTTTTTCACCTTTGTCGTGTGACTTAGAGAACTCTTCCCATGGGTTCGCACGAGTTTGCTTGATACCCAATGAAATACGACGACGTTCTTCATCAACTTCAAGAACCATAACATCAACTTCATCACCAATCTGAACAACTTTAGATGGGTGGATGTTTTTGTTAGTGTGATCCATTTCTGAAACGTGTACTAAGCCTTCAACGCCTTCAGCGATTTCAGCAAAACAACCGTAGTCAGTTAAGTTTGTAACACGTGCTTTAACGATAGAACCTTTAGGATAACGGTTCATGATCGCTAACCATGGATCTTCGCCTAATTGCTTAAGACCTAAAGATACACGATTACGTTCTTTGTCAAACTTAAGTACTTTAACAGTAACTTCTTGACCCACTTCAACAACTTCTGAAGGGTGTTTGATGCGTTTCCAAGCCATATCTGTGATATGTAGAAGACCATCAATACCGCCAAGGTCAACGAATGCACCGTAATCAGTAAGATTTTTGATCGTACCAGTAACTGTTTGGCCTTCTTCCAATTGAGAAAGAAGCGCTTCACGGTCAGCTGAAGATTCAGCTTCCATTACAGCACGACGAGATACAACAACGTTGTTACGTTTAGCATCAAGTTTGATTACTTTGAATTCTAACTCTTTGCCTTCAAGGTGAGTTGTATCACGAATAGGGCGAGTATCTACCAATGAACCTGGTAAGAATGCACGAACTGGACCGATGTCAACAGTGAAACCGCCTTTAACCTTACCAGAAATAACACCAGTAACGATTTCGCCGTCTTCAAAGATTTTTTCAAGTTTAGTCCAAGTTTCAGCACGTTTCGCTTTTTCACGTGATAAAACTGTTTGACCCATACCGTTGTCAAGCGCTTCAACAACAACATCAACTTCATCGCCAACTTGAACTTCAAGTTCGCGTTGTTCGTTTAAGAATTCTGAACGTGCAACAACACCTTCAGATTTAAGGCCAGTGTCAACAGTAACCCAGTCAGAGTCGATGCTAACAACGATACCTTTAATAACGGCACCTTTGTCGATATTGAGAGTTGATTCGCTTTCTTCAAAGAGGGCTGCAAAAGATTCGGTCATGATATACCTAGTAAAGTCAACGGTCTTGGATCAGACAAGGCCGGTTTAGTTAAGCCATCCACATAGTCCGTATAAACTGATCAAGCTATGCTTTGGCTAATATTTGGTTAAATATTCTTTATTTAGCTAAATGTAACTCGACATAATCAGTCATCAGTTTAAACACTTCATCGATGTTCATTTCTGAGCTATCAATGATATAAGCGTCTTCTGCTGGCTTGAGTGGAGCGACTGTGCGTTCCATATCTCTTTTATCTCGAGCTTGTATATTTGCTAAAATGTCGCTTATTTTAACATCCAGCCCCATTCCCTGCAACTGTTTTACACGACGCTCTGCACGGGACTCAGCTGAGGCAGTGAGATAAATCTTCGCTTGTGCTTGTGGAAAAATAGAAGTACCCATATCACGCCCATCGGCAACCAAGCCAGGCAACTGGGCAAAAGCATGTTGTCGATCTACCAATGCCGCTCTAAGCGCTGGAATTGCTGCGACTTTTGAAGCAAATTCACCAACGCGTTCAGTACGAATCGTTTGTGAGACATCTTCACCATCCAACAAAATCATGATTCCGTTGTCAGCACTCTTAAATACGATATCTAAATTTGTTGCAATCGTCACACTTTGTTGCAATACAGATTCAGTGTCTAATGCGTCCAACAATTCTTTTTGATGCAATGACAATCCAAGCAAACGATACAGCGCACCAGAGTCTAATAAATGGAATTGATAGTGATGCGCAAGTTTTGCTGCAAGTGTTCCTTTACCAGAACCACTTGGCCCATCGATTGTGATAATTTGAATTGTCATTGAATTTCCAATTAAGCTACAGACTTAGCAAGTTTCTTAAATCCAAGTGTAATCGCAAGTTTAAGCTGTGCAAGTATTAATTTACTCACAAATGGTGCACGTGCTTGTAATTCGATCGTATAGTCAACACGGGTTTTGTTTTCAGCAAGCGCTGTAAACTCAATAATTCCAATATGATGTTTAATCAATGGATTGTTAATTAACTTATATTCGATACGTTTATTGACTTCCAGATGCGTAATTTGCTCTTGAATCGGCTTGATCGGACCAAATCCCATACGACGGATAGAACCCAATCCATCTGGACGTTCAGGATCAGCAGCATCTTTTACCCGTACAACTTGAATGGGAGCAAAAGCCACATTATAGGTTGAATGTTTTGATAACAAGTCAAAGACCTGATCGATTGGTGCATTAAACTCTTGTTTTACTTGAATAGAATTCATTGTTATACCCTTTTAAACTTTAACTATATTTTTAAACCCTTATTTTGACAATTTTCATTGTCACTAAAATCTTGTGTATTCTAGATCATTTTAATGAGTCATTTAAGGTCTTTTGTTGTAACTTTAATTGTTTTTTTTGCTCACGGCGCATTTTAAAAAAATCAGACAGTTGGCTTGAGCACTGCGTTTGTAAACAACCACCTTCAAACTGAAATATATGATTGTAATAGCCAATCTCTAACAGTTGACGACTACTGATGAGTGAACCCGCTTTAGGTTCGGTCGCACCAAAAACCACACGTTTGATTCTTGCATGAATTAATGCACCGACACACATGGTACAAGGTTCAAGTGTGACGTATAACGTTGCATCTTCTGGTAGGCGATAATTTTCAATCTTTTGACACGCATTGCGCAGTGCCTGAATTTCCGCATGGGCTGTTGGATCATGCTGAGCAATCGGTTGATTATAACCTTCACCGATGACTTGCCCCTGACTTACAATCACAGCTCCTACTGGAATTTCACCGATAGATGCAGCAAATGCAGCTTGCTCTAAAGCCAGCTGCATCCATTGTTGATCTATGTAGTGTTGAGTTTCTTCAGTCATACGACCTTAAATAATACCGTACTGACTTAGCAGCGTATTCCAACTATCAATTGTTGTTACAGGTGGGTTTTTCGCAAGGATTCCACGCAATGTTCGCGACTCAACCTGTTCCCACTCTGGTGATAAATCTTTATCTACCAAACGTGCGCGTACACCTTCAACAAAATCAGGATGACGAATTTTCCAATCAGAAATTTGTTTTTCTAACTCAAAAACCTCAGACCACGGATGAACTTGACGTCCCCACTGCCATAACAACCAAGTAATCGCAGCAGTACTTGGTGAACCTTTTTGTAGATTCTCACTGGCTTGACGCAACCAATCACTACGCGCATCACTTAGACCAATAATCGCTTCATAATCATGTTCAAAGTTCACACCACGACAAACACTATGAATCACATCCAAAGAGTTTTGCAATGGTCCAGGTGAAACAGGACGATGTAAACTATTTAAGGTGTCATCTAAAGCACGGAAATCGCCAGCAGGATAATGATCCCAATCGATATCAATCAGTTTCTGTAAAACCACATCACGTTGTGCATCACAAATATGGGTTGCCCAACCAATCCCATAACCACCCGCTGCAGTCATGATCGATCCAGTTAAACCCGTAAATAAACCTATCGGACCACGATCTGCTAAGAAACGTGTAGCACCCACATCTGGATATAGACCGATATTCACTTCAGGCATAGCAAGACGTGAATACGGTGTAACTAAACGGAAAGGCGCTGCCATGAATAAGCCTAAACCACCACCCATGACATAACCTTCACCCCAAACCACTACAGGTTTAGCATAATTATGCAACAGTAAATCTAAAGCATATTCCGTTTCAAAAAACTTATTGGCTGTTTCAACTTCATTGTTGATCACCAATTGACGCAGTTTACGAACGTCACCGCCTGCACAAAAAGCTTTAGGCGTGGTTGAATCTAACCAAATTGCCTTAACTGAGTCATCATGATGAAAATCCTCAAACAGCTTCAATAATGCCGCAACGATAGATTCATCAAGTGCATGAAGCGACTTAGGACGATTTAAGCGAATAATTCGCCATCCCTTTTTCGCTTCTTCGATAATCAGATCTGGGTGATAATTATTTATTTCGGGAGAGTTTGTCATGCGTCCAGCTGCCAGTCGATTGGCTCAATGCCATATTGTTTCAGATAATTATTTGTTTTTGAAAAAACCTTACAACCAAAAAAGCCACCACGATTTGCTGCCAATGGAGATGGGTGCGCAGCTTTTAATACCAGATGCTTCGTTTGGTCTATACGTTGTCCTTTTTTCTGAGCATATGCGCCCCAAAGTATAAATACAATGTGCTCTCTATGCTCATTCAACACATCAATCACATGATCTGTAAAATTTTCCCAACCGCGTTTTTGATGTGATGTCGGTTGCCCAGCTTCCACTGTCAACACACTATTTAAAAGCAATACACCTTGTTGAGCCCATTTGGTGAGATCACCATGACGGGATACAGGTACAGCTAAATCTGTATTTAATTCATGAAAGATATTACGTAAAGACGGAGGCAATGCAACGCCTTTTTGTACGGAAAAACTCAACCCATGCGCTTGATCAGGACCATGATAAGGATCTTGTCCTAAGATGACCACTTTTACATGATTCAATGGCGTTGTGTCTAATGCATTGAAAATAAGTGAGCTCGGTGGGTAAATGGTTTTATTTGCATTTTTTTCAGCAACTAAAAAAGATCGCAAATCATCCATTTGCTGACTCAAAAGAAACTCAGCTAAACCTTCTTTCCAACTTTGATCTAACCGAACTTGATTTAATTTTGTTTGTTCGAGTTCAGATAATTGCATCAACTTTCATCCTAAATTTCATTTTCCTAAAAATTTATTTGTCCTAAAGATGGATTTCACTCAAAAATCATTATTTAAATTTTAACCTGTAAATCCACTTCAGGGTTTTGAAACGGAATACCCTGTTTCAATTTTTCATACATTTCTGGGTCAGACCATTCAGATGTGACCTGCTCAGAAAAAATAATTTTATCCAGACTCAACAGTCCCATCTGAGCATTTTCAATATCTTCTTGAAAACTTTGCGCATAACCTGTATCGGTTTCATGCACAATCACAGAATAGACTTCAACATCCCCTTCCCCATTTTGGGTAATGGTTGATTTTAAAATCTGTTGCGCGAGAAAAAAGAATATCCGTGAAAACTGTTCAGCCGAAGGAGAAACTGGCAAAGCCACCCAACGAGCACTAAAAGTTTTACACGCCTGAATATATTCAGGGTTATCTTCTTGCCAAAAACAGATCGCATGGTCAAAACTGTCGAAAATTTCTTTGATTACACCTTTAAGCAAGCCAAAGTCATATACCATTTGACCATGATCAAGTTTTGAAGCTTTAAGTAGTAATTCAACTTTATAGCTGTGCCCGTGTATAGACCGTTTGCAACGATCTGACGTGCAATTCCGCACAATATGTGCATTTTCAAACTTAAATAACTTACGAATTAACATGAGCCAAATTTTATAAACAAATCGGTAAAGAATCTCGATTATAAAGCAAAACTCGAACCCTGAGCATTAATTTTCACGTTGATTGCAATTAGCCAAAAGGATGATCTGCTTTTTTAGGCCTATTTAGCTTATCGAATCATGTTTACTCAATCAACCAACCTTTTAACTACCTTTTAACTATCTTTTATAGTTATTTAAAATCATATAGTTAAAAAAATATTCACTAAAATTTTCAAAATGGTGCAAGGCTACGCGAATAAACATAAACTTGTGATTTATCATTACGCATAAAGCGTGTAGTAAATTGACGCTTGCGATTGCTTAAAGATACTTCGATCTTGGCTTTAAAATAACTGGATGTTACTCCAAAAATCTTGTCTGCCTCGGTTTTGCTTGCAGCTTCCAAGCTGTCAAATGGTGCGATTTTCATTAGCTCGCCCACATTGGCAAAATGCTCAAGTTTTTCTTGTCGCGCTTTTAAAGCTGTTTGTACGCTATTTACGTCTAGTTTCTCATCCATGGCTGCCAAAACCATTGCAGGTGCAGTATTGACATTAATTTTTGTTGCAATATCAGGCAGTGCCGATATATAAGGTGCAATTAAATCATACTTCTTTTCTTCAAAACCACGTACTTGTTTAAGTTCTTCAACACTGGAAAATTTTCGATTTGCAGCCAAATATGGTTTAGGCAAACCTTGGTAATAACTTGTTTCAGCACCGTATGAACCTATGGTTTCATTGTCTGGATCTTGCCAATCAATCACGGCTTGAACAGCATCAGCAGGTAAACCGACACGAACCAAAAGCTTAGAAAAATATTTCTGTGCCGCGTCGTTGGGCTTACCTTCATTGGTTAATAAACTGTTTAAATTGAATTTACCGGACTCATCTTCCAACACACCTGTGACATATCCATCTTCAACCGGAAATGCTGGCATCGGTTTTGCCCATGTTTCTTGTAAGTAATCTGCCTCTTTGCTGTTTTCACTGTCTTGTACCAATATCTCAGAATAAAATGCTTCCGCACTCTTTGCATAAAAAAGTGCTTGGCTTTGCCGTTTTAAAAACCCTGTACTTTCATTGGTGTAATTTTGACGTTTAGCAATCGTCGCAGCAATGATGGTTGCCAAAGCGACCATCACTAAAATCGTAATTAATGCGATACCTTTTTGCTGCTTTAATTGCATGAATGATTTACCTAAATTTATTGATCCGCATCGACCACAATACTGATTTAATTATCTGCGCCGTTATTGATCAGATAGTCAGAATTGAGCAAACTAAAAATCCATTCATATTCTATATCACGAATCGTGACTTTAATTTTAATCCCACGCGGTAATTGCCTATCATTTTTAATCATATCATTTGGCCAACGATCTAATTCTGTTGGATTTAAAACATCAATACGATACTGATCAACATCTGCCAATAACACACTCGACAAGGGCTGTTCTGAATTATTTCGATTTAAATTTGAATATTTTAACCGATAAAGTTTTTTCTCTTGCGCATTGTAAACATATTCAATTCGTTCATAGGGTGACAACCCCTGTTTAAGCGGGTCGGTTACACCTGTTTTACTGAAAGAAAGTTTTTGATTATCTAAACCTAAAGCAGGTTCAATTTCCTCACCACTTCTTGCAGAAATAGGAACAATCTGTAAGGTATCACGCTGAATCTGTTGATACGCACCTTGTAATTGACCTAAATTTTCCTCATGTATGACATTACGATCTTTAACTTTAATCAGGTAGTCAAATATTTTCCAGCCCAATGCTGACAAAACAGCAAAGATTGCTATGGCCACCAAAAGTTCAATTAAGGTAAAGCCTGTGCTTTTCTGTGCATACACAGTTTGATTTTTTTTATGCTTGATTAGATTCATCATTATTTTTCTTTGATCGGATAATTAAAGAACACCATATTGGTAATCCCTGCTTCTACTTTACCCGTATCAGGATTAAAAAGGCTCACTTGCACATCTATTTTTTGTACATTTGGACTCAGTGTAGATTCTGCTTTTTTATCTACCTGCCAAGTTTCACCTTGTGTGGTGACTTGTTTGGATGACGTTCCTGACAGCCATTCACGATTAATCATCATCATTGAGATTTCATTCTGTGCAACAAACTGAGCCTTGGTTCGTAAAATCGCATTGGCTGTCGACTGCGTATATTGCATCGCGACTTTGGTCAAAGCCATTGCTGCGACTGCAAAAATCGCCAAAGCCACAACCACCTCAATTAAAGTAAAGCCTTTATTTTTCTTCATCTACTTTACCCAAATAATCAACTCGAATTACCCCACCCACTGGCTTTTGCTGATAATACATTTGAATTGTGACAGGTTTGACTTCACCATTTCCAAACCAAATCAATTTAGGTGCATTATTTCCCAAGAGTTCTGAGTTATTTGCATTTTGGAATTGATGATCTTCCGTTTCAATAGAAAATGAAACGTATTCTGGCAACGCTCTTTTAGGAAAGTCCGTCACTTCTTTCCATGGTTTATTGTCAACCACTCGAATACGTTGCTCAGCGTCTTCTTTGACTGGAATATACTCAATAACACCATACTGTGCAGCTGCAACATCCGTAGCATTGTGTAAATCAAGTGCATAAATACGCGCTTGATCATTGGCTTCACGATTAATCTGCTTTAAATCGAGCAATAACATCTCACGTGCTTGCATAGCTTTACGCTGATCTACGCCATCAATATTTAAAATGATCAATGAGGCAATAATACTGATGATGACGATCACCACCATCACCTCAATTAAGGTAAAACCTCGTATTTTTTGAGATGATCGTAGATTTTTCATTGCAGCTAAGCCACCTGTTCTGAGGCTTGTGGATGTTTTGGCACAGCCAATGCCTGATCAATCAATGCGACACGTAAGGTATCTCGACAACCTAAATAACGCTGATAGAAGCTGGAATTCAGTATCGCTGCTCCACCATGCGTAATTGACCAAATCGAAGCCAAATAATCACGTACTGACATCAAACTTTGAATCGATTCTAGATAGCTTTCTGTCATGCGAATAATGATACGTAAACGTTGTTTACGTACTTGATAGAGTTCGCTAAATAAATGATGGATGCCTTGTCCAGTGGTGGATAATCGCTCTTCGATCTGATGGAATAACACTGCACGTTCAGGATGGTGTAAATGGTGCAACATAAAAAAAGCCAAATGCTCAGGAAATGCTTTTTCAGTATCACGTACCATTTCAAGTAACATACGTTCATTACGAATGATGAGCAGTATATACAACTCATCCTTACTCTGAAAATGCTTATAAAGTGTTCCCTTGGCTAGATCTAATTCTGCAGCTAGGGCATCCAATGTCATCCCTGCTTCACCATTTTCTAAAAGCAGTTGTTCAGCAACCTGAAAAATCAATGCTTCTCTTGCTCTAAACTGAGCCTGTCGATCCATCTTCACCCGATAAACTCTCTTGTTAATTCTATCCGTTAATAAATTGACGCACTTCTATTGATTGCTTTTTAAATCAGTGCTTTTCAATCACTTTTGTTGAAGCAGATTTTCAAAATTTTGTGTGGTAATGAAAGCAATCTCTTCAAGCGTTTTATCATATACATCACTCAGCGCTTTGGCTACATAAGGAACGTATTTTGGTTCATTCGGTTTGCCACGATAAGGCATCGGTGCCAAATAAGGACTATCCGTTTCAATCAACAAGCGATCTAAAGGCACTTGCTTAGCAACATCTCTTAAATCTTGCGCATTTTTAAATGAAACAATTCCAGAGAAGGAAATATAGTAGCCACAATCTAAAACGGCCTTTGCAGTCTCCCAATCTTCTGTAAAACAATGCAAAATACCATGTGTTGATTTTTCAGCCCGAATAATATCTACGGTTTCATACTTTGCTGAACGGGTATGCACAACTACAGGTTTTTTAAGCTGTTGCGATGCATGAATATGTCGTGCAAAACAGGCTTTTTGTTCAGCAATAAATTCAGTACTATGAAAATAATCTAAGCCTGTTTCACCCAAGGCCCAAACTTTTTCAGCTTGCGCCAGTTCAACCAGTTTTTCAACACTTGCACGTTGCATCACAGCTGGATCTTCACATGGGTGTACACCGACACTATAGCCCACATCTGAATGTCTTGCGGCAATTTCTGCAAGTGCGATATGGTCATCCAAATCTACAGAAATCCCCATAAACTTGGACACACCAGCATCTCTTGCTTGTTGTAATGCGGCATCGAGATCCCCAGCATAAGGTTCAAGATTTAACATGGTTAAATGGCAATGCGTATCAACAAACACAGAAATTCCTAAATATTGAAAATTGGCTTACATTGTAAAGCTAGGACGGTCCAAAGACATACTGCCTGCGAGTAATTTTTCTGCTTCCATTTTGTAATAGATGCCTTTTTCACCAGTAAGTTGAATTGCAAAACCTTGTGGCTTAATTCCATTTTGCTTTTGCGAAATCCAAATCACTTTCCCTGTTAAAGGAACTTTCTGTGATTGATCTGGCAAACCAGCCAGTACAAACACTTCATCGCCCATTTTTACAGGATTCTTTGATGGCACAAATAAGCCACCGCCTAAAATATAAGGCATATAACTGGCTTGTAAAGTTGCACGATCATTGATGTTGACTTGAATCAAACCGCCCATACGTGGTTGCATGATTATTCCCCCTGAATATTCAAATTTTATGTCACATTCATTAACTGAATCGACAATTGATCAATAATTAGATTTGTTTGTACATTTTGATCAACTTTTAGCTTCGATTGTTGTAAATCTTCATAAATAGAGAACAAACTTTGCAATTGATACTGCGCAGCAAGCTCATCTAATTGCAAATCTGAATTCTTTACAACTTGATTCAGCTTGACACAAATTATATCTGACAACAAGTATTCAAACATTTGTAAAAAATCATAAAAGCTCAGTTCTTTATTCCATTTTGAAGCAAACTGTAAAGGCATGCTTTTTTGACTGACCAATTTTTGCCAATCTTGTAAAAACTCCCCACGTCGGTTTAACCAATCCAGCTCAGCGAGCGCCAATGCTTGCAATGGCATATTATTGGATAAATTCATCAACAAGTTAATTTTAGAATGCATTTCAGCGGGTAAATGTTGTTGCAAATATTGTTCTGAAAGCGTGGGGCTAATACGATCCATGGCAAAGTGCTGTAATCGACTACGAATCGTTGCTGGGAGCTTTAGATAATGTTCCGCAAGTAAAATAATCTGTACCCGATCACCTGGCTCTTCTAGCGTTTTTAATAATGCATTTGCAGAAGCAATGTTTAAAGCTTCTGCAGGTTCAATCACAATAACGCGCCAACCATCTACTGTTTGCTGCACAAATGGTAGTAAATCACGGATCTTCTCGATCTTAATTTTCGCGTTTTGCTTCTTATTCTCTTCATCGGTCGTGATATTAACATAGTTAGGATGGGTATCCGATTTGAGCCACTGGCAACTTGCGCACTCGCCACAAGCACCTTGTGGTGTTTTATTTAAACACAAAACCCATGATAAAAAATGTTGGGTAAATGCATGTTTACCACAGCCTTTTTTACCATAGAACAATAAACCATGTCCTAATTTTGGAAAGCGACCAGTTAAGGTTTCCCATGTTTGTTGCTGCCAAGGATAAACCTGAGAATTAGAAGCATCCATGAATCAAAAACCTAAATACAAGTGTGGTAAAAACAAGTGACGCAATATAAATAACGCAAATACAAGCTATTCAAAAACCGCTACATCCAAGGCGTTTAAGCGATCCAAATCTGCTTGAGTATCGACACCGGGTGGTAAGTTTACTTGTGCGATATCAATCGCAATACGATGTCCATTTTCTAAAACACGTAATTGCTCTAAGCTTTCCAACTGTTCTAAAATCCCCATATCCCAAGTGACATATTCTTGTAAAAGCTTGACACGGTAAGCGTATAAGCCCAAATGGCGATAAGCATGCTGATGTAGCTTTTGCTCAACCTGTTTAACACCCTCTCGATCATAAGGAATTTGTGCACGACTGAAATAAAGCGCTTCGTTGAACTTTGACATCACCACTTTCACAATGCTGTCACGCTGAAACTCGTCAAACTGATGTATCGGCTCACATAAGGTCGACATTGAACAATCCGCTTTCTGTGCCAGCAACTCAGCAACTTGAATCACCAATTGTGCAGGCAACAAAGGCTCATCACCCTGTACATTCACAATAATATCCTCGGCATCCCAACCTTTGATCCGAGCAACTTCACTTAAACGGTCTGTGCCCGAAGGATGATTCGGATCAGTCATCACAACATCCACACCTTCTGCTCGGCAAAGTGCTGCAATACGCGGGTCATCTGTCGCCACACAAAGATCATCAAAGCCCTGTACTTTTTTTGCTTGATCGACCACACGTAAAATCATGGCTCGCCCATGAATTTCTAAAAGAGGCTTACCGGGAAGGCGTGAACTGGCAAAACGCGCAGGAATAACAATATGTTTCATCAAATTAACCTTGTATTAGATCAATACCAAGTTGAGTAAGTTGTTGGTTGAGTAATAGATAACATTCATCAGACAAGACCGCTCCCACTGGAACCACCCAAATCTCACGACTAAATGTAGAATGATTTTTCAATAATGGTAAAAGCTTTACCGCATCTTTTTCAGTGGTAATAATTGGATTGTTATCTTCAAACTGCAAATCATCAATTTCATAATCATAATGGTCTGGAAATTCATGACATTGAAATTGAGTTACACCGATACTTTCCAAGGTGTTATAAAAGCGTTGCGGAAAACCAATTCCAACGACTGCATAATAATCAAGTGTAGGATCAAACTGCTCAGACTGGTCAAAACTTGGATTTAATAGATAAGGTTCAGTCACTTCTAAATGCATATTGAGAGCTGAATGCGGCTGATGCGCATGCTCAATCACGGTACCGTGTTTTAAACGGCTCACTGGCTCGCGTAAATAACCTTCAGGAAGTAGCTTCTGATTGCCCAAACCTCGGTTATTATCCAGTACAATCCATTCGATTTGACGCGCCAAAGCCCAATGCTGTAAACCATCATCACTGATGATTAAATCAAGTTCATAATGTTGCAGTAGTAACTCAATATTGGCTTGGCGATTACCACCCACCACCATGGGAACCTCAGTAGACTGAACAATTAAACAGGGTTCATCGCCCACTTGGTCAGGCACAGAATCTAAAGTAACCAGTGCAGGAAAAGGCCCTTGCCCCCCATAACCACGACTAATCACGCCAACGCGAACATGGTGATGTTGCAAATATTTCACCAACTGGATCAATAACGGTGTCTTCCCACTCCCGCCCACAGTAATATTTCCAATAATCATCACTGGGACAGGTGCTTGATAGGTTTTTTTTATACCTTTTTGATACAGTTGCTTATTTACCGTAAAACCGAACTGATATAACCATGACAATGGCCGCAATGCAATCAACCACTTGGACTGTTTATTCCAAGCATCTTGAATGATTTGCGCAATAGACATGTTCGATTATTCCTCAAAGTTACGTTCATACAATTGATAGTAAGCGCCATGCTTCGCCAATAACTCAGTATGAGTACCTTGCTCTATGATACGCCCTTTATCCATAACCACAATCTTATCCGCTTTTTCGATCGTGGATAGACGGTGAGCAATCACTATCGTGGTTCGATTTTGATCAAGCATCGCTTCATCAAATGCTTTTTGAATAAAGTGTTCAGACTCATTATCCAAAGCACTGGTGGCTTCATCAAGGATAAGAATGGGTGCATTTTTAAGGATTGCACGTGCAATGGCGATACGTTGACGTTGACCACCTGAAAGACTTAAGCCCTGCGCACCTAAAGGTGTGTCATAACCTTTTGGTAACTCCATAATAAAGTCATGTGCATAAGCTGCTTTAGCAGCGGCAATAATGGCTTCCTCAGAGGCATTTTCTAATTGACCGTATGCAATATTTTCACGCACTGTTCGATCAAATAACACAACTTGCTGGTTGACCATCGCAACTTGGGTACGCAAACAACTGAGTTCAATATCCTGAATAGGCAGTTGATCTAGATAAATTTGCCCTGCACTAATTTCTTGAAAGCGCACCAACATATTCACCAAAGACGACTTACCAGCACCTGAACGCCCAACCAAAGCAATGGTTTGGCCTGCTTGTATGTCTAATGAGAAATCATCAATCCCTTTTACATTATTTTTATAAATCAAAGACACATGATCAAACTTGATATTACCCAATAATTTTGGCGTTAAAGTTCCGGTATTTTCTTCTTGAGGCAGGTCTAGAACTTCAAATACAGAATATGCAGCCGCAATACCACGTTGTAATTTTTCATTGATATCTGTTAAATTTTTAATAGGCTTTGCTAACAATCCTGCTGCTGTGATATAGGCAACAAACTCGCCAGCTGAAGTATCGCCTAAGATTTGTGGACGTAATGCCAACCAAATAATGATACCTAGAGCAAAAGCCATGACCAATTGTACCAGTGGACTATTTAAGTTTTGTACAACCACCATTTTCAAACCACGTTTTAAGTTTTCTTCTGAAGACTTATAGAAACGTTTTTGTTCATTTTCCTCGCCAGCAAAGCTTTTGACAACCGCATTCGCACTGACTGTTTCTTGCACAATATGGTTCACATCCCCCATGGTATTTTGCACTTGAATAGACAGCTTACGCATGCGTTTTGAAGCTTTACGCACCAATAAACCAATAATCGGCATAAAGATAAAAATACACAAGGTTAAACGCCAATTGGTATACAGCAAATAACCCAATAAACCTAAAGCAATTGCACCATCACGAATTAATGTTTTTAACGATTCAGAGGAAGCTGCGGTTAACTGCTCCACGTTATACATAATTTTTGCAGTGATGTGACCTGATGAATTATCCAAATAATACTGTGCGGGTAGTTTTAACAGTTTGGCATAAACTTCTTGACGAATACTAAATACCAAACTTCTTGAGATGACTGCAGTAAAGTAGCCACCCATAAACAACCCTAAGCCACGGAAAAAAATCAACAAGATAATTAGCGCTGGAAACCAATCAAGATCTCCACGATTACCATCTTGAATTGCATCAATAATATATTTAAGTAATTTCGCTACAGAAACTTCAGTTGCCGCATTTACGCCAAATCCAATAATAACGAGTAAGGCTGCCCCCCAGTACGGCTTTAAATACGCCAAAAGACGGACATAGACCTTAAAATCTTGATTCACTAATTAATAACCTCGAGATGGAACTTTGGTACTGATATTGATGTTAACGAAACCGAGCTGTCCTGCGACATCCATCACTCGTATAACATCTTGATGCGTCGCTTTGGCATCTGCAGCAATCACAAACATCAGATCACGATTGTCATTTGCTGCTTGCTTAATTGCAGTACTTAAATCAGCCGACTCTTTACTCGAAAGTGCCTGCCCATTTACTGCATAATGCCCTGCCGAGTCTACCATGACTTCAATTTTATTTTTGTATTCTTTTGGCGGAACACCTTGTGCATCCGGTAAAGAAAGATTGATCCGACTTTGCTGGTTAAAGGTGGTGGTCAGTAATAAAATCACCAATATAAATAACAAGCAATCAATCAATGGCGTAAGATTGATATGAATATCTTCAACTGTTCTGCGTCTAAATTTCATGAAACACCCCTAAAACGGATTTAACCAGCTTTCTTTTTTTCATTTTCAAGGTGTTTCTGAAAAAATAAGGCGGCATGAAATAAAGTCGACTGTTGCTCGAGTTCAGCCACATATTCCTGAACTAGGCGCTGAAAATAACGGTAGGCAAATAGTGCTGGAATAGCAATTACCATACCCGCAGCTGTGGTAATTAATGCCTTAGAAATACCTGGAATCATCATGGTTGGATTGGCATTCGTACCTAAATCAATCACCAAAAAGGATTCGATAATCCCAATCACTGTACCCAATAGTCCCAATAACGGTGCAACAGCGCTCAATGTACCTAAGAAATTGATATTTTTTTCTAAATATCCAATTTCGCGCGAAGCAGTCGCTTCCATCTGAGCACGTGCAAATGCCTCGCCTTGAGCGTAAGCATCAATACCATCTTTAAAAATATAGCCCAATGCCGTTTGGCAAACCGCTTGATCTTGTTCCATTTCATCTAAAACATCGTCAACACTGCGGCCTTTTTGCATCATAAGCGACTTAGGTAGAACTAAAGATCGTTTCAGCCGTATAAATCTCTCGATTGAAATCGCAACAGTAAAAATTGAACATAAAACCAATGGCAGCATTAACCAACCGCCGGCTTTAACAAGTTCCCACATCTTTAGTTCCCCAAATTAATTAAATCGCTTAAACATTATTGTTCTGGTAAACAGATATTTAAAATTCCATCTAACTCATCAAGCGAGTTATAACTGATGACCAGCTTGCCTTTACCCTGTTTGTTATAGTCTAATTTTACACTGGCACTAAAGCGCTCTGACAGTTTCTGAGTCAGTTGTTGCACATCTGGCGCAAGTGGATCTTTAGATTTTTCCTGCTTTGGCGTATTCCAATCACGCACCAACTGCTCGGTTTGACGAACAGACAAACTCTTATCAATCACGATTTTTGCAATTTGCAATTGATCTTTAGCTTTTAGGGTCAATATCGCACGGGCGTGCCCCATGTCCAACAGACCTTGTTGCATTAAATCTTTGATTTCATCTTCTAGACTTAATAAACGCAATAAATTACTTACGGTAGTGCGTGCTTTACCTACAGTGTCTGCAATTTCTTGATGACTAAGCCCAAATTCTTCATGGAAGCGTTGTAATGCCAGTGCTTGATCAACTGGGTTTAAATCTTGACGCTGAATGTTTTCGATCAATGCCAAGGCAATCGCAACTTGATCGGTCAAATCACGCACAATTGCAGGGATTTCAGTCAAACCCGCCAATTGTGCCGCACGCCAACGACGTTCACCTGCAATGATTTCATAGGGAGTTTCGTCATTTTCAATCGGACGAATCACAATTGGCTGCATTACACCATGTTTTTTAATTGACGCTGCAAGTTCTTGTAAATCTTGCTCACCAATAAAACGACGGGGTTGATATGCGCCGCGTTTTAATTGAGTTACATCCATCTGTTTTAATTGGCCATGATCCAATGCTTGAACTTCAAGTTGTAATTTTTCTTTTTGGATTGAACCTAATAATGCATCTAAGCCACGACCCTTTGCCAACCCTCTTTTTTTCACGGTCATGCTTTATTTCCTTTTTTCACTTTACTCTTTTTCAACATTTCAGCTGCTAAATTTAAATATGCAATTGCACCTTTAGAGCTTTTCTCAAAATAAATAATCGGTAATCCATGTGCTGGCGCTTCGGCCAAGCGCACATTACGCGGAATCACTGTATCATAAAGTTTCTTACCAAAATACTGTTCTAATTCGGCAGAAACATCACGGGTGAGTGCATTACGTGCATCATACATGGTACGAAGCACCCCAATAATTTCCAATCCAGGGTTTAACGCCTGTTGAATTTTATCAATGGTCTGGGTCAGATCTGCCAATCCTTCTAATGCATAATACTCACATTGCATTGGAATAATCACTGCATCTACTGCGGCTAAAGCATTGACCGTAATTAAACTTAAACTTGGTGCACAATCAACAATAATATAATCAAAGTCTTTTTCAATTTGCTGTAAAGCGTTACGCAAAATAAACTCACGTCCATCTTGCTCTGCGATTGCCAGTTCAACACCTGCCAAATCACGATTTGAGCCAAGTACTTTATAACCGACTTCAGCTTTACTAATTGCAGTTTCAATCGGTACTTCACCCAGAAGTACATCGGTGACTGAATACAACAAATCATTTTTTTGAATACCCGACCCCATGGTAGCATTACCCTGAGAGTCCATATCCACTAATAAAACACGCTTTTTCAACACTGCCAAAGAGGCAGCCAAATTCACGGCTGTCGTGGTTTTACCTACGCCACCTTTCTGGTTTGCGATAGCAATAATTTGAGCCATGGTAACCCCAACCCTTAGTCTGTTTTAAATCTGTTTTAATAAAAGTAAATGACGTTGTTCGTCCAACCGAGGTACATGCAATTCAATAATGTCACAACTCCACTTGTCTTTTAAAGCATCAACTTCTTCAGTGGGAATCAAACCTTTCATTGACGCAATGATACTGCGTTCATGCATATAAGGTTTTGAAGCTGTCACAAAATCTGTCAATGAAGCAAATGCACGACTGGTGATCACATCAAATTGCCCTAGATCATGGATACTATCTTCATTTTCTACACGTGTCTGAACTGCGACAACATTTTTTAGTTTTAAATCTGCAATAAACTGTTTCAGAAAACGAATTTTCTTACCATTTGAATCCAACAAAACACATTGGCGTTCAGGTTGGCACAGTGCAATGATCATCCCTGGCATACCCCCGCCTGTACCAATATCGAGTAAACGACCAGCGGGTAAATCATTTAAAATACTTAAGCTATCCAATAAATGTTTAACCAACATTTCTTTTGGATCGCGAATCGCCGTTAAGTTATAAGCTTTGTTCCACAGGACGAGTGCATCTTGATATTGCAACAATAATCCTAATGCTTCATCACTAAGTTTTAAGCCAAGCTTTAGACTGCCTTGCTTTAACTCTTGAAAAAATGGATGCATGATCAAATAACATCTCTAAAAAGTTAGCTGAAAGTATACCTATTTCTCGCCCGTGGAACAGTAGTTAACGATGAGTTAATACGCACTTAGGCGTATTTATCCTCACTTAACTATACTCGCCCTGTCTTATTTGCAAATCCAAGGCTGTTAAACGCTCAGGTGTACCCACATCAACCCACGCTGCCTGCATTTTCTCAGCCGAGATTTTACCGTCTAGCATGCCTTGTTTAAGCAAGGGTGCAAGTGGTCTCTTACCCTGTTCCAGACCATCAAACATTTTTGGGTTAATCACAGCGACACCACTATAAGTTAAATTTTCACCTTGCTGATTTTGTTCAAAGGTATAAGCCCGACCATTTGCCAAGGTAAAATCGCCCTGAGGATGCTGTTCAGGATTATTGACAAAAACCAAATGTGCAAGATCATCGGCAAGATTGATATCTAACAATGATGCAAAATCAAAAGTGGTCCATACATCACCATTGACCAGAATAAAAGGTTGATCACCGAGAAGCGCTAAGGCATTGATAATCCCACCTGCGGTTTCCAAGCCCTCATCTTCACGCGTCCAGCGTATAGTCACACCAAATTGTGAGCCATCACCCAAGGTACCAATCAGAATATCTGCCAGCCATGCAGAATTAATCACGATTTCAGTCACACCGATTTTTTTTAATTTTTCTATATGCCATACAATCAGTGCCTTGCCGCCGACTTCTAATAAAGGCTTTGGCTTATAGAGGGTCAGAGGTCGCATTCTATTGCCTAGCCCCGCAGCTAAAATCATTGCTTTCATGCTGCAATCACCTCATATACGCCATATTTTTCTTCAAATTTTGGTAAAACCCGTGCATGAATAAAATGCATAAACGGTTGTAATTCTGGGTAAGGTTTTGATTCTTCCAATAAGTACCACATGACACGAGGCAAGTCTTTGAGATAACCAGATTTACCATCACGCTCAAACAAACGCACAAAAATACCTAAAATTTTGATATGGCGCTGAATTGCCATAAAGTCAGCATCTTGTTTGAATTGATCAAAATCACGATCTTGCTTGGCAGTTTCTGGTAACAAGTCATAAAACACTTTAAACCATCCATACACACGCTCAGGACCCCACTGTACGTAGGCATCACGGGTAATCGAAATCAAGTCATAGGTGTCCGCACCAATCACTGCATCTTGAAAATCAATCACGCCTTGGTCTTTCTCAGCTTCAAGAATCATCAGATTACGACTATGGAAATCACGATGTACGATTACTTGAGGTTGTGCCAAAGCTGCATTGGCAAGAATAGCAAAAGTTCGTTTAATTAACCCAAGCTCTTCATCTGTTACTTGAATAGCTAATGATGGCAACAACCAATCCGTTAACAATTCCATTTCTGAGATCAGCTTTTCATAGGCATATGCTGGCAAGTGCGATGAATCAGCAGCAATAGACTGCAACTGCACCAACTGCTTAAAACTTTGCGCATAATGTGCATCTACCGTTTGATCATTCAATTGTGTAGATAACAATACATCGCCAAAATCTTCAAGTAACAACAAACCTTGATCTAAATCCTTGGCAACAATATGAGGTACACGCACCCCATTTGTGTCAAAGAATTCATCAATCGCAACAAAAGGACGACAATCTTCCTTCTCAGGAGGTGCATCCATAAGCATAAATGTTTTATTATTCAAGGTAATTCGTGCATAACGACGGAAACTCGCATCGCCTGCTAAAAAATTGATTTCAAATTGATCTGAACTGAGTACAGATGTTAACCATGTTTGTATCAATTGTTCACGTTGTGTATTCATTTGCAATTTAATCTAATTCAGGCTGAATTTTTGAAGTGCTAAGTGTAGCTACTTATCGACTTTTTCTCTATGATGCGACAATAATTAATTGCGATTAGCATATTTGGTTAACGAGACAAATGAAGCATCAGTTTAAATTTAATCCTTTAGCGACTGCTATTTTGACACTTCTTTGTGGAAGTTCAGTATCCAGCTATGCTGAATCGACAGACACTGTTTCTGAAGTTAATAATAAGCAACTGAATGCAGCCATCAAAGAAAGCTTTGCAGGGCAAAATTTCTTTGAACAATATTATGTGGACAAAAACTCACCTGAAGCACAGGTACGTGATTTAAAAAATCCAAGTACCCGTTATTGTGAAGGTGTCTGGGTTACACCTTTTAGCACTCAAGCTAAATCAACAAACCCAGAAGAAGCGTCATCTGTGATTACCGCAGATAATGGTTATTACAATCCCAATGGTGACTCTTTCCTGTCTGGTGATGTGGTCATTGACCAATCTGGACGTATGATTCGCGCCGATGAAGTGACCATTGATAAAACACAAACTTTCGCCAAAGCGAAAGGCAATGTACAAATGGCACAAGGTGGTATCATCGCGCAAAGTGATCAAATCGATTACAACCTGAAAGATGAAACTGGGCAGCTAAATAATAGTTTCTATATTGCAGAATTGACCCATGCACATGGTCATGCAGAAAAAATAGAAAGAACTTCGCCAACCAATATTATCCTTGAAAATGCCACCTACACCACCTGCCCACCCGATGAAAAACCCACTTGGAAAATTCAGGCCAATAAAATTGAATTGGATCAAGATACTGGTCGAGGTGTAACGCGTGGCACCAAACTCTATGTTAAGGATGTGCCTGTACTCGCAGTTCCATATTTTAACTTCCCAATCGATGACCGCCGTACTACGGGGATTTTAAATCCTAGTTTTGGCTTTACCAATGATGGTGGTTTTGAACTCGCAGTTCCCGTTTATTTAAATTTGGCGCCCAACTATGATGCCACTATTACACCACGGCTGATTACTGACCGCGGTCTTATGGCTCAAGGTGAGTTTCGTTATTTAACTGAGAACTTTGGTGCTGGTAGCGTTTGGGGAAGTTACTTACCTTCTGACCGTGATTATAATGATGAAGATCGTAAAGACCTGCATTTTCTGCACAAGTGGGATATCACTAAACAATGGTCAACCAACTTAGAATATAACTATGTTTCTGATAAAGATTTTTTCTCAGATCTAGATAATAACCCAAACACTCGTACAGAGCTGAACCAACGTCGCGCATGGGAACTCAACTACAATCACGGTATTCCAGGCTTAAAAGCTCAGCTTAAAGTTGAGGACTTCCAAACCCTTGATAAAACCATCAAAGATGTAGATAAGCCATATGCCCGCCTACCACAGTTTTTACTGAACTATGTTGCTGGAAATCCGCAAGGTTTGGAATACGAATTTAACAACGATACTGCGTATTTCCAAAAAGACATCAATGATGCCGATTATAACAACCAGCCAAGTGGTACACGTTTATATAACCAATTTGCGACACGTTATAATTTCCGTAATCCATGGTCTTTTGTGATTCCCGAAGTCTCTGTTCGGAGTTTAAATACTTTCTATGATCAAACCACTGTAGATCAACTTAATTTAAATAACCAAAGCCAAGATAGCAAAAACAAATCCGTTGTTGTTCCTCAATTTACTTTGGATACGGGTCTAACTTTTGAAAAGGACGGAAAATTCCTCCAAACCATTACACCTCGCGCTTTCTATGCGTATGCACCATATAAAAATCAAACAGGTTATCCAAACTTTGATTCAACAACAGCTTCTATCAGCTATGATCAATTGTTTAGCCCATACCGCTTTTATGGACATGACCGTTTAGAAGACAATAACTTTTTATCTCTTGGTTTAAGTTATAGCTTATTTGATACAGTCGGCTTAGAGCGCTTAAGAGCCAGTATTGGTCAAAGTTATTATTTTGATGATCGAAAAGTTACTTTACTCAACAATACAGATGATTTAGACAGAGAAAAACATACCGGTCCTGTGCTGAGCCTTTCTAGCCAACTTTCACAAAACTTCACACTGAGCACCAATTCAGCGTGGATGTCAAATGGTGATAGCGCTCAACATGACTTCCAATTGTATTATACAGGCCAACGCGGAAACCTTTATAACGTTGGTTATTTTTATCGCAACAACCTCCCTGACCGTCAACGTGCATATGATCAAGCAGTTGCATCATTTATACAGCCTGTAAAAGACAACTGGCGTATTATGGGACATGTTCAATATGACCTTGACAACCATGTCGCACGCGAATATTTATTGGGTGTGAATTATGAATCTTGTTGTTGGGGAATTTCCGTCTATGGTCGCTCGTACTTTAATGATCTAGATGACGTTTCTCTTCCTGATACAAAGCCAAAACGCGCAGTGATGGCTGAGATCACACTAAAAGGACTTGGTGGTTTGAACAACAAGTTAAGTTCATTACTTGAAAATCGTATTTTAGGTTTTGATAAAGCTAATCAATCTTGGACACATTAATGAAGACGCAAAAATTTAAAAAATTATTTAAAGCATCAACCTTAGCTTTACTCATCTCCACCTCGGTATCAGTTTATGCTGCTCCGCAGGACCAAATCATTGCAATTGTTGGTTCTACAGCAATTTTAAAAAGTGATTTAGACCAAGGTGTTGCTGAAGCGACACATCGACTTCAGGCACA
This sequence comes from Acinetobacter sp. CE-15, assembly GCF_051059255.1. NCBI lineage: Bacteria > Pseudomonadati > Pseudomonadota > Gammaproteobacteria > Moraxellales > Moraxellaceae > Acinetobacter > Acinetobacter sp. CE-15. The sequence goes on from NZ_CP192737.1 coordinate 2,567,053, forward strand.
AAAGAAAGAAATCCCACCACAAAACATTCTGCAACAGCAAGTACTGAGTCAGCTCATCACCCATGATGCACAGCTTGAACAAGTGAAGAAGTATGGCTTAAAAGCAGATGAAAAAAGCTTAAATGAAGCCGTATTGAAAGTTGCCCAACAATCTGGTGCAAATTCTTTAGAAGCTTTTCAAAAAAAATTAGATGCTGTTGCACTAGGTACCTATGAATTACTACGTAACCGTGTTGCAGAAGATTTACTCATTCAACGATTGAGTCAACAACAAGTGATGTCTCGTATCAAGATCACTGACCTTGATGTTGAAAACTTCTTAAAATCACCTGAAGGTCAAGCTGCTGTTGGTAGTCAAGTCCATGTACTACATATGCGTATTTCAGGAGAAGCGCCTGCAAGCGAGTTAGAAAGTATTGCAAAAGCAGTCCGTACTGACTTAAAAGATAGCAATGACGTTAAAAGCATAGAAAAGAAATTTAGCACAGCTCAAGTTAAAGTTGATGGTGCTGATATGGGCTTCCGTCCGCTTTCAGATATTCCAACAGATCTTGCTGCACGTGTTACTACCCTTGAGCCAGGACAAACTACTGACTTAATTCCAGCAAAAGACGGCGTTCATGTTTTAAAATTATTAGAAAAAAAATCGAATGAGCAAAAAGCTTTAGTTCCGCAATTTAATACGCGTCATATTTTGATTAAAACATCAGAAGTTGTTAGCCCCGAAAATGCAAAGCAAACCATTGACAGTATTTATAACCGCTTAAAAGCGGGCGATGATTTTGCTACGCTTGCTTCAACCTATTCAAATGACCCTGGTTCTGCTCGTGATGGCGGAAGTCTGGGTTGGGTAAGCCCTGGTATGATGGTTCCTGAATTTGACAAACTTATGCAGAGTTCGCCAGTCAACGAAATCAGCAAACCATTTCAAACTCAGTTTGGCTGGCATATTCTCCAAGTTACAGGCACACGTCAACAAGATATGACCTCAGAGTACCAAAAGCGTATGGCTCGCCAAATTTTAGGTGAACGTCAATTCGAATCAGAATATGACGGCTGGTTAAGAGAGTTACGTGCAAATACTTACATTGAAATCAAAGACCCAAGCCTAGATCCAAAGAAAAATGAAAGTTAAGTCTATGCTAAGTCGTTAAATTAAAAACCAGTGCTTTTGCACTGGTTTTTTTCTCTCTAAATTTAGCAGCACCAATAAAAAAGAGACGCCAATTTGGCGTCTCTTTTACAATCGTTCTTGTTAAATCAAGAAATTAACGATTGTTTTCATCTTCTTGTGAATCTTCAAATTTTGTTTCGCCGCCAAAGTCAGTACCTTGACCGCCGAAGCCACCTTGACCACCGAAGCCGCCTTGACCACCGAAGCCACCTTGACCGCCGAAGCCACCTTGGCTACCGAAACCACCTTGACCACCGAAACCGCCTTGTTGACCACCAAAGCCGCCTTGTTGACCACCGAAGCCGCCTTGACCACCGAAGCCACCAGCTTGACCGCCGAAGCCGCCAGCTTGACCGCCGAAGCCACCAGCAGCGCCTTGAGCACCAGCAGGAGCACCAGCTGGACGTGGATTACGTGCAGGTACTACAGTTGAAATAGCATGCTTATAAACCATTTGGCTTACTGTGTTTTTCAACAAAACAACATACTGGTCAAAAGATTCAATATGACCTTGTAATTTAATACCGTTTACAAGAAAAATAGAAACAGGAATACGTTCTTTACGGAGAGAATTTAAGAACGGATCTTGTAAAGTTTGACCTTTAGACATTTTATACTCCAAAAAAAATTAAAATCAGCGCAAAAACTACCTTTATTTTTCAATTAAAATTTATAAAAAAGGTAGTTGTTAAATTTTGCTTTATCCGTATAAGTTTCGCAAGTCTTCTTGTGCTTGGTTTATCGTAAAAAAAGTTTGAAAAGAGTGTGTTTCTTGCAAAGATCGTAACCATGTGTATTGACGTTTTGCTAATTGTCGTGTCGCAAATAGTGCTTTATCCTTCATTTGACGCTCACTTTCTTGACTCAAATCACTGTTTTTTAAAAAATCTATCGCTTGTCGGTATCCAACAGAGCGTGAAGAAGGTAAATTTTCTTCGAGATCGTATTTTTTCATAAGATTTTCAACCTCATTTAAAAATCCGATTTCCCACATTTTTTCCAAACGAAGTTCAATTCTCTTGTGCAGCTCAAGGCGATCAGGCAATAAAGCATAATTATGAAAATCATATCGGTACGGTCGATTCTTCGGTTGTTCCGCCTGTAGTTGAGTAATCGGACGACCAGTAATTTTATACACTTCTAAAGCGCGAATGATTCTTTGCTTATCACTGACTTTAAATTTTTCACCTGCCAATACATCAACAGATTTTAATTCATCATACACCGATTGCCAGCCTTCCGTTTCACCTTTTAACTCAATCGCAGCACGAATCGCGTAATCAGCACTCGGTAAATTTGTAGAAAGCCCCTCAAGCAACGCTTTAAAATATAGCATTGTACCGCCAACTAAAATAGGTGTTTTACCGCGTGCATGGATATCATCAATCAGTTGACAAGCATCCTCGACAAATTCAGCAGCGGAATAAACCTCAAGTGGGGTAATAATATCAATCAAATGATGCGGATAACGCTCCTGCTCCGCTTTGGTCGGCTTTGCAGTACCAATATCCATATCTTTATAGACCAAGGCAGAATCTACAGAAATGAGCTCATAATTCCCATGATCATACAGTTCACATGCCAAAGCAGTTTTACCGCTTGCGGTTGGTCCCATTAAATTGATGACGGGCAATTGATTTGACATGTACAACTACTCTCCTCGAGCAAATAATTTATCTAATTGGGGTAATGGAAATGCACGCCATGTTGGTCGACCATGATTACACTGACTGGCAAATTCTGTGTGTTCCATTTGACGCAACAAAGCATTCATTTCGGAAAGACTCAGCATTCGATGAGCACGCACTGCACCATGGCATGCCATGCCTGCTAAAATTTGATCACGCTTTTGCTGTAGCGCCTGCGCTTCATCATTTGGATCTAAATCATTGAGTAATTCAGGTACCAAGGATTCAAGATCTGCTTTATGTAAAATCGCAGGCACACCACGTACAATCACTTGATCATCACCATATTGATCGATTTCTAGGCCTAAGCGTTCCAACTGTGGTTTTAAATCATCAACACGGGTTGCCTGCATACGGGTAATCGAAATAACTTTAGGAATAAGCAACTGTTGTGAGGTCCAAAATTCTGGTTTATCCCATGCAGATTTCATTTGTTGTAGCAAAATACGTTCATGCGCTGCATGCATATCGACAATAATCAGGCCTTCCGTATTCTGTGCAAGAATGTAAATTCCATGTAATTGCGCTATTGCAATTCCCAACGGATATTCATCAACCTGATGGGCCTGTTTATTTTGAATCTCTTGTACAGATCGCTCATAGGACGCTTGATCTGTTAATTCTTGATCAGCATCCCCAGACTCACGTAAGGGGGCTAAATAGCTTTTCAAGGCGTTATTGAGTTGTTGAGTGCCACGATACTGCTGTTGTGGTTCATAGTGGGAATAATTGACTGTTTGGGCTTGTGTATCCCTAAAATCTGTTAGACCACTATGCTGAATAGACCCATCTGAATTGCTTCGGCTATTTTGATCACTTACATGTTGCTCAGCTGGCGCATTGCGATGTAAAGGAAATTGTTCCTGATAGCGTGGCTGCGCTGACAATGCTTGATTTTCTGTTGCTCCATCCTGCTTCATTGCAGAAGATAAATCCGCAGTTGCAGTTTGGAATTGAGATAAGGTGTCTTTAGCAAAATGTCGTACAAACTCATGTACTTCACGCTGATTAAGGAAGCGGATTTCATGTTTAGTTGGATGCACATTGACATCAATATTTTCAGGATCAACTTCTAAAAACAGCAAATACGCTGCATGTTGATGTCCATGCAAAATACCATCATATGCCATACGCAAAGCATGAGAAATGGTTTTATCTTTGACAATACGACCATTCACATAGACATATTGCAAATCGGCTTGTGCTCGCGCATCTGAAGGATGTCCTAACCACCCTGATAAACGCATACTAATACTGTCTGCATCTATCCAGTAAGCATTTTCAGTAAATTGGCGCCCCAATAATTGCTGTACCCGTTGAAATCTTAGCTCACCACTATCTGCAATCGGCAAATTAAGACGAATGTTGTCATTATGTTCTAAAACAAAGCGGATATCGAAATGCGTAAGCGCCATTCGACGTACAATTTCTTCAATATGACCAAATTCAGTACTTGGTTTCTTTAAAAATTTACGCCGCGCAGGCACATTAAAAAACAAATCCTGAATACGGATATGTGTACCTTGTTGGGTTGCTACCGCTTGAATATCTTGATGGTCAAATGCTGTACCATTAACTTCCAGTTGGTAACCGACACCTGAATCATCCTGACTACTGGTTAAGGTTAAACGCGAAACCGCTGCGATTGAGGCAAGCGCCTCTCCACGAAAGCCCAAACTCACAATTGCATGTAAATCTTCAGCAGATTGAATTTTACTGGTTGCATGACGGGTGACTGAAAGTGCTAGATCCTCAGCGTGAATACCTCGACCATTGTCAATAATTTCAATCAGGGTACTGCCGCCATTTGCCACACGAATAATCAGCTCAGTCGCACCTGCATCAATCGAGTTTTCAAGCAACTCTTTCACTACAGATGATGGTCGTTCAATCACCTCACCTGCAGCAATTTGGTTGGCCAGTGCTGGATCTAAGTTTTGGATACGTCTTAAACTGATATCTTCGCGTTGCATTCAATTAACCTAAAAATTTAAATAAATTAAAATATATGATGGGCTTAAAATGCTGAAAACATTGATCAAGTCAACGCTTCAATCAATTCAGCAGAAATACTTTCAATGACCACTTCTCGTGCAGCTTCATCTTCTGTTTTTAAAATGCGAATGACATGATCTGGCTGTGGAATTTCATCACCGCCCTTAGAAGGCCATTCAAACAAGAATAAAGCATTCTCGATCTCTAAATAATCACGAATACCCATCAATTCAAGCTCATAAGGATCATTTAAACGGTATAAGTCAAAATGAAACACCTCTTTCGCATTGATATTATAAGGTTCCACCAAGGTATATGTTGGACTTTTAACCGCACCCTGATGGCCTAAACTTTGCAACCAATAGCGTGTAAGTGTGGTTTTACCTGCCCCCAAGTCACCGATTAAATAAATCACGCCTTTTGCAATATGTTGAGCTAACTTTTCTGCCAACATTTGGGTGTCTTGTTCATTGCTCAGACTTAATTTATATGAATATTGCATAACGCTCACGACATGATTCAAACCAGACAATATGATAGCATTGCGTGACTTTAAAACCTATGTTGCATTGTTTAGAAATCATGTTTTGATACTTTCCAACACGCTTAGACAACTCACTTTAAACTTATCTGCATAAAAATACGCTTATGAAACCCGCCACCCCTGTTTCAGAATATCAACCGCCAATGAGAGATGGTGTAACTGCATCAAAAGTTTATCTCCCCAAGCGAGCAGATTTACCTAAAAATTTATTCAGTTATTTATGTGAGCATTTTCCACATATTCCAGCCAATGAATGGCAACAACGTTTTCAAGACCAACTCATCATCGATATGCAAGGTCAAGCATTAACTGTTGATCAGCCTTATCTAGAGAATACCCATCTTTACTACTATCGATTTTTACCCCATGAAATTCATGTGCCATTTCAAGAAAAGATATTGTTTGAAAATGAAGATTTAATCGTGGTAGACAAGCCTCACTTTTTAACCATCAGTCCTTCTGGGCAATATATACAAGAAACCTTATTAGTTCGTTTAAAAAAAACCACAAACAACCCAGACCTTACCCCAATTCATCGCTTAGATCGGGAAACTGCTGGCGTTGTATTGTTTTCCAAACGGTCTCAAACACGCGGTTTATATCAACAAATGTTTGCTGAGCGACAAGTCAATAAGACCTATCAAGCGATTGCTCAATTCAATGCTAATTTAAAATTTCCATGTGCTGTGGACTTGAGAATGGAAAAGGGCGAACCCTTTTACACCATGAAAGTTGTTGAGGGAAAATCAAACTCATATACCGAAATTGATCTGATTGAACACAATCAAATTTGGGCAAAATACTTACTAAAGCCGACTACAGGTAAACAACATCAATTACGGGTGCATTTAAATTGGTTAAATATTCCAATTAAAAACGATCCTTTTTATCCGCAAGTTCTACATAAAGATGCTGCTGATTTTTCACAACCTTTACAGCTATTAGCCAAGAAAATTGAGTTCCTTGATCCGATTACACAAGCTGAATATTGCTTTTGTTCTGACTATGAATTGACACTGTAATTTTGACGTAATGACAAATATATGACTTTTTGACGATTAAGCATTGAAATTCCGAAAGCTTTGATTAAAATAAGCATTCAAACTCAAATTTTGTTTGGTCACTATTCATGAGAAAAACCGAAGTCTATCAAGTACGTCTTGATTCACAAGAAAAAAAACTAGCATTTGCTGTTTTTAAACAATTGGGGATTACGCCTGCACAAGCAGTTCGACTGTTTTTTAAACAAGTTGTCATCACAAAATCCATCCCTTTCGCCATAGAAAATCAAAATATCAATATGGATCAGTTATTCAAGCTGAGAAAACTTAAGCAAGACCAACAAAACGGACAACTGAATTCTTCTGTTGATTTAAATGATGACGATGAAGATCTATTTGCAGAGTTAAATGCCATCTTGGGTGAAAGTGACAAAAAATAACACTGTCGCATTTTTAAACAAATAATTAAGTTTACTTTTCTATTTTTTGGTTATTCTCTTTTGCAAAGATAAAAATCATTGCAAGGAGTAATAAATGATCGTTAGACGAGCGACCAAAGAAGATTTAAATCAACTTGCTACTTTATTTGATGAATATCGCCAATTTTATGGTGCATCTTCCAATATCCAACAGTCCTTTAATTTTTTAAAACAACGTTTTGAAAATAAAGAAAGTGTTATCTTCATCCATGTAAAAGATGATGTTTTTACAGGCTTTGTGCTGTTATACCAAGGCTTTTCATCAGTTTCTTGTTCAAAGTACTATATTTTAGATGATGTATATGTAACACCTGTTTTTCGTCGACAAGGTTCTGCCAAACAACTGATTGATACTGCAATTCTGTTTGCACGCCATGAAGATGCGCAACGAATCAGTTTAGAAACCCAGAAAAACAATTACCATTCACATCAGCTCTATGAGCAAATGGGCTTTGTTAAAGACAATGAATTCCAGACATTTCATTGTTTCCTCAAGTAGTTTTTTACAATGCATTTTTTGATCAATTCAATGTCGGTTTCCACATCTTTGCGAATTTAAGTACATTGGGTATCGAGTCCTGTGAAATAGGAAAAACCACAGCACAGGATTTCTTAGCATCCAATACTGTACTTTCATGTCCTAAATAACACTTTAATTGAGCAATTTTATCAAATTCTTTTTGATTCACCTTGACCACAACTTTACGAAAAGAATGTTCTAACCAATTTTTATAACTTTCAGCATCAGCATCTTGAACAAATTGTAAGTGCGCAGCCAAGACTGCATGCGCAACAAGGGTTGGAACCATAAAGTCTGGCATTTCATCTAAAACAGCAATATAGAGCTTTAAAGCCATGATCAAATCACTATTTGTTCATTTTGACTATTTCTAGCAGCATTCACCTGATCTTCTGTCAAATAAACCCACTCACCTTCAACTAAGTCTTTGAGTGCTAATTGCCCGACTTGTGCACGATGCAAGCTTTCAACCTTATTCCCCACAGCAGCCAACATCCGTTTGACTTGATGATAAACCCCTTGGTGCACAGTCATTTGTAATGCATATTCAGCCAAGCGCTGTACATCTGTTGCTGCAAAGGAACCCTTTTCATTGCGTAATTCTACACCCTGTTCAAGTTGTTGAATCTGATCATCTGTAATCGGATCGGCTGTTTGTATTTGATAAACTTTAGCCACATGCTTTTTAGGATGAGTCAATGCTTGCAAAAACTGCCCATCATCTGTCAGTAGCAATAAACCCGTCGTATCCTGATCTAAACGACCAACAGTTTGTAAACCACGGTTCATAAGGACATCATCGAATAAATCAAAAACACTAAAATGGTGTGTTGATTGATGGGAACATTCGTAGTCCTGCGGTTTATTTAAGGCAATATAGACTTTTTCACGGTATTGAAATGTTTCGGTATACACTGAAAATACTAGATTTTGGGTATCAAGTTTAAATTTGGGGTCGGTAACGACCTCGTTTTGGATTTGAATTGCACCATTTTTAATGAGTTGTTGGCAATGCTTACGTGAACCAAAGCCTTGTGATTGCAACATTTTTTCCAAGAACATAAATCAATACCTTAAAAATTCACGATACATTTTAAAGTATCGTGAATTGAAACCCAAACAACATTCAGACTTTTTTAGCCTTATTGATTAATCAATAGATGCTTTTATCAAGTATTAAAGATAAATGACTTATGTACAGCAACACCCGCCAATGCCCCATCTGCAACTGAGAAAGCAACTGAACCACCTGAACGGGTGATATCGCCACAAGCATATATCCCTTTAAGATTGGTTTCTTTCATGGCTGTGGTTTGAATGGCTTCACTATATTCATTTATATCAAGCACTATCCCCAGTTTTTTAATCCAAGGCGCGCTGATACGCATAAAAGTGGAGACGAATAATCCATCTAATTGAACCTGCTCACCATCTTCAAAGACTAAATCACAATGATTGTGTATTTTGACAATTTTGCGTGTATCCAATTTCACATTTCTTTGTTTAAGCTGCTCAAGTGTGACGGGATCTAATTCAGCTTGTGAAATTACATCATTTAAAAATAAAGTGGTATTGCCCCAGTCGGGTAACATCAATGCCATATGGATCGAATGTAGACCTGAACATAACATTCCAAGTGTTCCAAGATTTAACTCATAACCATCACAGTATGGACAATGAAAAATGCTTTTCCCCCACCGTTCTGCTAAACCATCGATTTCAGGCAAATCATCTTGAACACCTGTAGCAATAATTATTTTTTTGACTTGAATGGTTGCAAACCTGTCATCGGCTTGGTCTATTTGAATCTCATATTGCTGCCCGACAGCGCCCACATCGGTGACGGATGCGTTAATACATGACAACGTTTGGTATTTGTCTAACTGTAATTTTGCATCACGAATAATTGCTGCTGGCGTATTGCCATCTTGGGTTAAGAAATTATGAGAATGTTCAGCAAAACGATTACGACGCATGCCTGCATCAATCATTAACACTTTTTTTCTAGCACGAAGCAATGGTAATGCTGCGGATAAACCTGCATAACTCCCACCAATAATTACGACGTCATAGTTCATTTTCAATACCAATAAGTAACTTTTAAAGTTACTATATTGGGGTATTTTTCTAATTGCAACTTTTAATGTTACAATTAACAAAAGAGCGTTGACTTAAAAACTATGCGTAAAGACAGTAAGCTTTCTAGAATGTTGCATGTACTATTACATATGGCCCGTGAAAAAAAACCGTTCACCTCTGAACAAATTTCAATCATGTTAGACACCAATCCTGTCGTAGTACGTCGTACCATGTCTGGTTTAAAAAAAGCAGGCTTTGTGCATGCAGACAAAGGCCCCGGTGGAGGCTGGACCTTAGTACAAGCTTTAGAGGAAATATCTTTATTTGATATTTATCAGGCTGTTGGAGAACCTACTATTTTTGCCATTGGCAATGAACAAGAAACACCCAACTGTCTGGTTGAATTGGTGGTGAATAAAGCTTTAAACCAAGCCATGCAAGAGGCACAAAACATTTTAATACAACAGCTTAAATCAACAAATCTGTCTAAACTGGCGCAAGACTTTGAGTATGAATGGAATTTATTGGGTTCTGAAACTCAAAAATTTATTGTCCACTAAATCCACACTCGACTGAATTTAAATGTTAATCATTGCCAGACAAGGCAAATTCCCATACCGCTTTTCAGTATAATGGATGAATATATTAATTTTTAATGCTGAATATTGATGAGTCTTTCTAGTCTAGACCTAAATTTAATTGTACTCCTTGTTTTATTGGCCTGCGGCATTTTTAGTCACAATACTGCGGTCACTATTGCAGCTGGGGTTTTGATCGTCTTTAGAATCACACCATTAAGTGAATTTTTCCCATTATTACAAACTCACGGTTTAGAAGTCGGCATTATTATTTTAACCATTGGCGTGCTTACTCCAATTGCCAGCGGCAAAATCCCCGGTGATGTCATTTTAAAATCATTTATGCATTGGAAATCATTAACAGCCATTGCGATCGGTTTATTGGTTGCATGGTTAGGTGGTCGTGGCGTTTCCTTAATGAGCAGCCAACCCAATGTCGTTGCAGGCTTATTGATTGGAACAGTTGCTGGAGTTGCACTGCTTAGAGGTGTTCCTGTGGGTCCCTTGATTGCTGCAGGAATCCTATCTTTACTGATTGGAAAAACTTAAAGTATTTTTAAATCACCAATTGTGTATCTAAAAAGAATGTGCTCGCTGAATTTTATCAATGGACTTACTTTCGCCAGTAATTCTATTGATAAAGCACAAATTTAGAATTTTTCGCACATCATTTATCATCCTTCCACTGCTTTAATAAGATTAATTTTTTAAAATCTACTCATTATATTAAGACTCTTGCATAAGTCCTTTTTAAAACCAAAGATCAATATAGAATCCCCCAAGCTTAGCCTTCCCCCAAGGGAAAACGCACTTTCAATACCCATACAACTCACTTTTCATGATCTTTTTTTGATTTTTAAAAGACCTTTATTCATTAGATAAATAACAATTTGTTGTCATAAAATAAGTGAACAAATCACCGTTTTCAAAATAGAAACTCAAGATATTTTAATCAAACAATTACAAGTCATCGCTACGCTTGCTTTTTTCTTAGCCCATTTATCAGGTTTATCATCTGGTATAAATAAGCTACTATATAAGCTTGTATAAAAATACTTTTTAAAAATCAGAATCAATATAGAAACATTTTTAGATTCGTTCACCTTACCATTTTTTGATTTGCTCAAATAAAATGAGGAACCATATTGGACATGAAAAATAATGCAAATTCGATAGAAAAACAGTTTTCTACGCTACAATCAGTAAATTATAAGACGCAAATGCAAAGCAACATTGTCGATCATAACGGAAATACCTTATTTAGTATTGTTTATCCAAATCCCGACAAAGAGACACTAATTTTATTGCATGGAGGACCTGGTTTTCCAAGTGACCTCTCTGCCATTGCCGATCTTTTAAAAGATTATTTTCAAGTGATCACATTTCATCAAAGAGGAACCCAAAAATCTCCTTGTCGTGATAAAGACTATTCTATGCAGGCTTATTTAAGCGATATAGAAACTGTTCGAGAGTTCTATAAAATCAATAAGTTTCATTTATGGGGACACTCTTGGGGTGGACTTTATGCACAAATCTATGCTGAAAAACATCCCGATAATTTACTCAGTCTTTTTTTATGTAGCCCTGGTTCAGGTACCAATACGCAATGGAAGCAAACTGAAAAAGAAATCATGCAACTTAACAAGTCCAAAACAAGTGCTTGGGCATGGACAAAAATGGGATTAAATAGCTTTTTAGGCGCGCTTGGAAGCGATGAAGCTTATAAACGCCTCTTTAAACAAGTCATGAAAAACTATAATGAAGGATTTATTGCAACAGATCATCCAGATCTCACTGATGATTTTGATTTACTGAAAGCAGAGCCGATCAATAAAACCAGACCTGAAATCATCAAATATCCGCTGTTAACTGGATTAGATAAACCAGATTTTAAGATTACCATTGTCTATGGGGATCAGGACATTTATACAACAAGTAAAAACTTCGTGATCAATCGATACCCTACAGCACATTTATTTACACTTTCAAACTCAGGGCATATTCCTTGGTTACATCATCCAGAGGCTTATAACGATGTAGTGAGGAATCATTATCAGTAATGAGTTATTATCAGCGCTAATATGTATAGCTCAAACCTGATCTGACAGTTACCGATATTTGATTGAGACTGTCAGGTTAAATTTGAGCTACATTCAATTCATAAAATTGATAAATGCGTGTACATAATGATTGCAGATACTTTCAATGCATATACTCAACATAAATGATATTGATGAGATCCAAACCTCACTAAAACTTATTCCCTATCAAAGATCTTAAATTTCAAGTGTTTAGATTAATCATTTTTCTAGAACGTTTATGTTCATACATTTTAAGGTCTGCAAATTCAATCAACTTATTGAGTTCAATACCATCTTCAGGAAATAAAGCCAGACCTACACTTGCACCCATGGTTAATTTGACATTTTCAAATACAAACGGTAATCCACACGCCTCAACAATACGATTCATGACTTTTTTTGCCAGCTCTTGATCGCCAAGACTACTTAATATCACTGCAAACTCATCGCCACCTAAACGTGCAACCAAATCATCGTGTCGGGTAATATTGACGATACGTTTACCTATTTCTTTTAATGCCTCATCACCTAAACGATGTCCATATTGATCATTGATTGGTTTCAAACCATCCATATCAATGATCAAGATTCCAAGTAACTTTTGTGTACGTTTAGCTTGTTCAACACCTTGTCTTAAACAATCGAGGAATAAAGCACGGTTGGCAAGTCCTGTTAACTGATCCTGTGTCGCAAGTTTATAGAGTTCTTGAGCACCAAACTTACTGGCATGATACATCGCAGCAGCAATCAGTTCAGACATGAGTGTAAGTAAATTGATATCACTTTCTTTAAAGGCATTTACCCGTTCTGAATAAATTTTTAATACACCAATCGGTTCATCACAATGAATTAGCGGTACAACAGCCATAGAACGCAGTCCAACCCTTCTACATGCTTCACGATCTACACGCTCATCAGTTTCACTGTCTTTACAATATAAAGTCGTATTCTGCGCGATACAAAGCCCTGAAAGGCTAGAACCCATCTTTAAGCGTAGACCTAGAAATTGATTTGCACCATTTGAAACGGCACGATAGACCATATCACCTTCTTCAGCGAGCTCTACAATTGCACCTTTTGCATGGGTAATCAATTGAACTTGCTCTGCCACTAAAGTCATGACAGCATTGATATCCAAGCCCAATTTTGCAATTGCTGTCTGTGTCTGAATCACTGACAGTAATTGTTTTGAGGTTGGTTGTTTCGTTTTAGACATACATCATCCTAGACGAGTGTGATCCAATTTAAGTATATAAGCTCAAACTCTACACTGATGAAATAAATGCAACTGCCTAGCGCTGACTTAATTTCAAAGCTTGAACACGAAAAATATAACAAATACAGAGTTTGTGGCATACATATTATGATGATTCATATTTAAAGTATATTACTGTGTTCATTAAATTTTTGAGTAAAACTTCAATCCGTTACATCCTTTAAGCGTTGATCTCGCTCAAATATTCAATTCCTCATCTAAGTGTTTTTGAAAGTTTAAAGTCACTAACAGAAAACCTTAGTCTAAATCACGATTTACTACACCTATATAAATCTTATAAAACAGTGTGAGATTCAAAAGAGTAATGATCAAACTGATTTAAATACAAAAAAAACAGCCACTTTTTGAGGCTGTTTCCCAAATGCTTAAGTCATCACATCACTTTTTCTAACAGAACATTTAAAAGAACTTTGTAATGGTTTGAATAACAACGGCATTCACAATATCAACAAAAAATGCGCCAGTTAGAGGAATAATTAAAAATGCTTTATGCGAAGGCCCATAAGTATTGGTTACAGCTTGAATATTGGCAATAGCAGTTGGTGTTGCACCTAAATTTACCCCACACTGACCTGCACACAATACTGCTGCATCATAATTTTTACCCATAACTCGGAAAGTGACAAAAAACAGATATAAAGCAAGAAAAACCGTCTGAACGATCAGAATGATCACCAATGGACCAGCTAAATCAGCAAGTAACCACAATTGCAAAGACATTAAGGCTATGGCTAAAAATAATGCCAGCGAGGCATTACCAAATACATCGATACAACGGTCAAACAGTTCAATTTTAAATACATATTCCAGTGTATTACGTAAAAATACCCCACAACCCAATGCCCATACAAAGGTCGGTAACTCAAACCATTGTCCTTTGGCAACACCAGTCATAAAGTTAGCAAAGACGATACACAGTGCAAACATTCCTATGGTTTTAACCGCATCATCAGCGGTAATCAAACGGGTTTTTTCTGGATATTCAAATGGCGCTGTTTCAGCAGATGGAGGAGCTTGCATACGCGCTGCAGATGGTGCTATTTCTTCTGCCAATTGATAACGACGAATCAGAAATTTTGCAACAGGACCCCCCATCATTCCACCAATGACCAGGCCAAATGTCGCACTCGCCATTCCTAAGACAATCGCACCTTTGATACCATAATTTTCTTCAAAAATACTGCCCCATGCTCCAGCTGTACCATGCCCACCAGTTAAAGTAACAGATCCTGCAATCAAGCCAATCAAAGGATTTAAATCCAGTGCGGTTGCCAAACTTATCCCAACAGCATTTTGCAGTAGCACATAAATCACTACGCAGACCATAAAAAGAAGCAGCGACTTGCCCCCTTCTTTTAATTTAAGCAGACTTGCACTCAGTCCAACAGAAGTAAAAAACATCAACATAAAACTTTGTTGAATATTGGCATTAAAATTTACGGTTAAATTAAATTGCTTAAAAAGCACAAAAGTTACAGCAGCAGCAATTAACCCACCTACTACAGGTTCAGGAATATTATATTGCTTCAATATACTGATCTTATTTACAAGAAAATAACCAATAAAAAGAACGGCTACAGCAATTGCAATCGTGCCAAAAATATCAACATTAATGTTCATTGTTAACCATTCAAAACTTTTATGGCGTTATTAATACTTAAATTTACTCAATAATTCATTAAAAAATATGTAAAAAATAAATTTAAAACTCTTATTCGGCTATTCGTTGGTCAAAATATTTAGAAGAATTTTCATCGTTATACAGATTGAATTTATCGTTGTTATTGTGAAGCACTTAGCGCAAATAAAGCGAGCATTGATTCGTCTCAGCCAATTTAAGAATGGATAGTGCTATGCAGATGATGACCTAATTAAACCTTGATAAAGGTACATTAGAATAGAAACAAGGAAGCGCTGCGCTTCCTTGTTTCTATTCTTATAAAGTATTTATCTATTTTTTAAATTCTATTTCAGCAGCAGAATTTGAATCATTTTTATACTCTGACATTGTCAATAATTTAGAGCTTTCTAAATGATCATCAGCATCAAAAATCATTTCATAAGAAGTTTTCTTCCCATTAAAAGCTGATTCTGTTGGTGTGCCAATAATTTCCCAAAGTCCAAAAGTGACAACATCTGCCGCACCATGCCAAACCGCACGGCTTATTTTATTGGCCTTTGAATACCCTTGCATAAATGTGTAAATTTCATAACGTTTACCATTTTTAAATTCAGATGTAATAGGTGCCCCAATTTCAGCAATAATTAAACTACGATCTACACCTTTATTAAATATTGATAAATCTTTTTTTGTCGGTTGCTTTGTTGCCATAACAGCAGCGCAGCCTGTATTTAGAGAAATTACAGCACATAAAACAATTTTTGATAAACTTTTAATTTTCATACTTCATTACAATCCAATGCGTTATGCGACAATCCATTCTTTTGTTCAGTTGTAATTGCCTGATTATTTACATTGTATCTGAAGTGTAACTTTAGAAAAAGTTATTTTTAATCGTTACACTTCACTTTCTTATTTATTGTTGATTGTATAAATCCCTTTTGAATCATATTCACTCAGGTAACTTATACCCACAATTTGGACAGAAACAATACTTGTTTTTTTCTCTTTCCAATTCCTGTTCTTTACGTTCACGAATCAGTTGTAAAACAATATCTCGCGTCTGCTCAGCAGATAAACCAATATCTCTACGAATATCATCAATCTTGTCTTCATCATGAATGATGTCAATTTCACAGCTTTCTAACAGATCTCGAAACTTTAACTCCAGTTGTTGTTTTCTTAACTCCAATTCATTGGCTAAACCATTTGCCAGAATACCTGCAGGTAAAGCAGCTAAACCAACACCAAGTATGGTAATCAATGCACCGAGGAAACGTCCAAGTGGTGTAATTGGCGTTACATCACCATAACCCACAGTAGTGAGCGTCACCACCGCCCACCACATAGATGCAGGAATTGAGCTAAAGACATCAGGTTGCGCACGACCTTCGACAACATAAATGCCTGCTGCCGCCATCACGATCATAATCACCAAAATAAAAATCACGGCTTGAAATGAACCTTTTTCACGTTCTATAACGCGCAGTAGAATCTGTAATGAAATAAAATATCGGGTAAGTTTTAATAAACGCAGTAAGCGTAGAATCCGCAAAAATCTTAAATCAATATGTACAAAGAAGTTAATATATGCAGGTAAAATCGCCAGTAAATCGATAATCGCAGCACCACTGGTCACATATTTCCAGCGTACTCTCCACTCAGAATCAAACGGTTCTTTTTCTGCAACACTCCAAAAACGTAAAATATATTCAACTGTAAAGACAATGATTGAAAAATCCTCAAATGCATCGAAGTAAAGCTGATAGGCTTTATAAACATCATTGATTGACTCTAAAAGTACCGCGACAACATTACCAATGATTAGAAAAATCAAAGAGAAATTGATCGCACGACTAAACCACGTTTCATAATCTTCATTATGCAAATTGTCATATACAAATTTTCGGAGTGTGTACCAAGCTGTGAATCGCATGCATTATTCTTTATTTTAAAGATAAATCATCTTAATACTTCTCGATTTAATTGCACATCTTCAGCTACTTGAGTTTACAATTTTGTTGATTATTTTGACTGTTTAAGCATCGAACTCAAAGTATAAATATATCTTATTCATTGTATAATTTTTTATTATACAATAGGGTCTGTTGACAATTCGTCTATGTTTGCGACTATGTGTGTTTTTTAGGCGATACTAGGTGCGAAATACGAAATTTAGTCATTCTAAATGAGTAGTTCGTAACGACGTAGCGGCAAAAAACACGCTAGTCCTCCCGCTGCGCCTTGCGCTGCAAACAAAGCAGTGCTTTGTTCTTGCTCAGGGTTGTGGCTAAAATTATCTCAGCCTTCGTTATGAAACTCGAAAATAGTCTCGCTATTCTCTTCGTTTCATGCCTTGCCTGCTCAATTTTAACCTACAACGCAAGCCATTTATGAAATGTCTACAGACCCTAAATAAGATTACAATGTCTTATTTGAATCATATGCAATTTGTGAAGGCGCGGTTGAATTTTATCGTTTTAAAGCTATTTTTATAATTTTTTTAAAGCGTAGAATAAGGTCGCGGACAGTATCGTTAAAGGCACCCTTTCCTCTAAAGATACTATCCGCTAAATCAAAGCCAGTCTCCCAAATGTCTTTGATTTGATAAGTTTATTCTAGCGTTCTACTGAATAGAATGTTTCCCGTATTTAATATAAATCTCCAGTATTTTCGGAATGATTTTTCATATATTTCATTATTCTCGAAAATATTTTCTGTGGTAAAGCTCATGAATGAAAGTCAGTACACTTTAGATAGGATTGATCGCAAAATTTTATCGGCACTTCGAAAAGATGGTCGTTTAACGGTCGCTCAGCTCTCTGAACTGGTTGGACTCTCCTCTTCGCCATGTTGGACACGTGTAAAACGTCTAGAATCTTTAAATGTCATTGAAGGCTATACTGCCACCATTAATGCCAAAGCCATCGGGATTAATGAACTATTTTTTATTGAGATCACCTTAGAACGTCATGATGACGAAATTTTAGAACAATTTAGTGATGCACTCAGTCAAATGCCTGAAGTTGTAGAAGCGCACTTGGTAACAGGCGATTATGATTATTTGGTCAAAGTTGCGGTGAAAAATGCTGAACATTATGAGCGCTTTTTACGTAAAAATTTATATTCAATGAAAGGTATTCGTCATACCCGCTCTATTTTTGCTTTACGTCCTTTAAAGCTTGAAAATAAATCAGACCTCATGATGATTGAATAAGCAAAAAATCTTGAGAAGAGTTTTCATATTGAGGCTGGAAAACTCTTCTATTCAGTATATTTTTTAGCCATTTTAAAGTTACAAAAAGCTTAACACCTACAAAAAATAGTACTTTAGTCTAAGAGTTTTTTGAATATTTATTACACAAATATACTAATCAAATTTTAATCTGGTTGTTTTTTATACACATCTTTACAAATTTAAAAACAAATTATTTCATATATTTAAATCATTTACGAAAAAAATCATTACACAAACTAACATTTATGTAACTTTTCTACATTACAATATTATTAAAACTTGATGAAACAGGAAATATATGAAGAGATTTTTTAAATACCTACTGATTGTCATCGGGGTTATTTTTGTTATTGGATTGATCTTTTTATTCAGACCAATTGCTTCTAAAAAAGTCAACACAACAGCAGATGAACCAGTTGTAGATGTGGTACTTGTTGGTGGCGGTATTATGAGTGCAACCTTGGGGACTTACCTCAATGAAGTTGAACCAGACTGGACCATCAATATGTATGAACGTTTGGATCAGGTAGGTCAAGAAAGTTCTGCGGGATTCAACAACGCAGGAACGGGACACTCTGGCTTTATGGAAATGAACTATACCCCTGAAAAAGACGGTAAAGTTGATATTAAAAAAGCCATTGATACTGCTTCACAATTTGAAGTAAGTAAACAATTCTGGGCTTATCAGGTCAAAAATGGCGTGCTGGGTCAACCAAACAGCTTTATTAATCCTGTACCACATATTGCCTTTGTTTGGGGCGATAGCGTGAACTACATGAAAAAACGTTATGAAGCGATGAGCCAAAGCCCAATGTTCGAAGGATTAAAATATACTGAAAATCCTGCTGAAATTAAGCAATGGGCGCCTTTAGTTATGCAAGGCCGTGATGCAAACCAAAAAGTTGCTGCAACACGTATGGACGTAGGTTCTGATGTAAATTATGGTTCAATTACGACTCAATTAATTGATCATTTGAAAAAACAGCCTAAATTCAAACTTGAAACTTCATCTGAAGTAACAGGTATTAGTCAAAATGCAGACAAAACTTGGACTGTATCGTTTAAAAATCTAAAAACCAACACAACCAGCCATGTTAAAACTCGTCATGTGTTTATTGGTGCGGGCGGTGCTGCGATTAGATTATTGCAAATGACAGGTCTGGAAGAGACTAAGCAATATGCTGGCTTCCCGATCGGTGGTATTTTCTTGATGACAGACAATCCAGCTGTTACATCACAACATACTGCAAAAGTCTATGGTAAGCCTGAATTAGGTGCACCTCCAATGTCTGTACCACACATTGATACTCGTTATGTTGATGGTAAAAAGTATGTATTGTTTGGTCCATTCGCAACCTATTCAAACAAGTTCCTAAAAAATGGTTCTCAGTTTGATTTGATTGATGCGACCAACAAAAACAATGTGATTCCGATGGCAACCATTGGAATGGAAAATCTGGACTTGGTGAAATATTTAGTCAGTCAAGTGGCGATGTCTAAGCAAGATCAGTTCAATGAATTGAAAAAGTATTATCCAGATGCAAAAATTGAAGACTGGACTTTAAGCCAAGCTGGCCAACGTGTTCAAATCATCAAAAAAGCACCGGGTAAACCTGCAACACTTCAATTCGGTACTGAGATCTTCACCTCTAAAGATGGTTCAATCACTGGCCTTCTTGGTGCTTCACCAGGTGCATCAACCTCTCCATACATTATGTTGAGCTTGATGGAAAAAGCATTCCCTGAGCAAGTGAAAGGTAAATGGAATCTAAAATTGCATGAGATTGTGAAGTCTTATCAACAGGATTTAAATACCAACCCTGCTCTGCTTGATCAAGTGCGTACATATACCAGCTCGACTTTAGGTTTAAACTACACACCTACTCGTAAAGCTGCAAATGATGCGACAGCCGCTGCTGCACCTGCTGTAGCAAATGCACATTAATTTTCTTGTGTAAAAAAGATGAGCTACGGCTCATCTTTTTTATGGCTGAATATCTCATTTTGTGTTTTAATACAACCAGTATGAGATGAGCCTTATATAAGTATAGAGTGATCTATACGACTAGCCCCTGAATAAGGGGCTTTTTATTGTCTGATCATTTGATCAATAAGTTAAATGAGCATTATTATTTTAAAACGCAGTTAGTATATAAAAGTGATAAATTTCAAAGACACATACCGGGTTGATTTCAATTATATCAAGTTAGATTAAATTGCTTAAAATCATTATGCATAATGAAATAACTATAGAAGCTGAAGATCAATCGTATAATATTAATAAATATGAGATATAGAATTAAGACTTATTTTTAATCAAGCTATGTATAAGCTGTTTTAAATTATCTTGAATATCTTTAGGCAATTGTATAAATAGTGCATCTATGGGCATCTGATCCCAGTTTTCAGCAATGTTTTCATCATCATCTAAGCTTTCTGCCAATAAAAACAATTGCGCTACAGTGCAATTAAAAGCCTCAGCAAGGTACTGGAGTATTGCAGGACTGTACCCTTGATTGCCATTCTCAAGATTGGAAATATTACTTTTTGAAGTATTGGAAAAATCGGCTAATTGCTGCTGAGTCCAGCCTTTCCGTTTTCTCAAATAACGTATTGCATGACCTATATTCATTCTTTGATATTAGCTTAACAAAGTATCTTAGACGTATTGCAATGCAATATATTCTGCACCATAAGTATGGTTTTACAAAACAATAGTTTTGCAATACAATACCCATTGATTCACTAAAACTTAAAAAAATGATGCCTTATTCTAATATTATTCAAAATTTATCTGCGGATTTAGCAAGTTCATTTGCCTTGATTCAAAGTATGTTTAAAAACTATTTCATGGATTTAAATATTTTAGTAGTTGATAAAGATGAGTTTGACTACTTCTGTATGGCATTATTATTTACCATATGTTCAAAAAATCTAAGCAATGATGATCAAGAACTCATTCTATCTGATTTTAAATACTCAGAATATGCAAAAATAAAAGTTAATTATTATATTGAGTATTTTAATTTAGACTCCTCTTGTCTCATCGATGACCTAGAGATCAATTCACTAATAAATGCATTATTTGATTCTGTAAACACTGATTTTGATCCATCGAGCATCAATCATTATGTCGTTATTTTAGATTTTAAGAATATGATGACTGATGTTATAAAAAATCTATATATTTAAAGACCTTATTTATAGTCAAGTCCAAAATCTTATCCTATTCCTCACTGACGCTTTAAGTGACCAATACATAACATCTCCAATACCATATTATTGACGTACATTTTTAAATCGTTTGCGGTACTCACTCGGCCCCAATCCTACCCTTTTTTTGAATAGACGTCTAAACGAATTCCCATCCTCATAGCCCACTTGTAAAGTGATTTGATCAAATGCGTTTTGACTACTTTCCAATAAGAATTTTGCCTTCTCAATCCGTAAATTCTGTAAATACTCAATGGGAGTTTGATTCGTAGCACTCTTAAAGCGACGGATAAAGTTACGCATACTCAAGCCGAATTCTTCCGCCACCTGTTCCATGACAATATGACTAGAAATTCTATTTTCAAAACAAATTTGGATTTTAAGAATGTCGGTGTCAGTATGATTTTTTTTGAACGTGGTACTTGAATAAGGCATTTGATTACGTGCAGCAACATCGACTAATAGCTTTTTTGCACATTCAGCAGCTAGTTGAGGTGAAGAAAACTTTCGTATCAAATGCAGTAATAAATCACTCCCACTCGTCGAGCCGCCTGAGCACATCACTTGACCATCATCAGTGACCGTACGTTCAGTCAGTAATTTAACTTTTGGAAATTTTCGCATAAATTGCTCACTAAATGCCCAGTGCGTTGTAGCGCAACGACCATCTAATAATCCAGCTTGAGCAGTTACAAATGATCCTGTACACATGCTAGCAATATAACAACCTTGCTGATGCTGTTTTTGAATCCAATGAACCAGTTGTGTCAGATTAGGAAGTACTCCTAAAATGTTAAACATAAATCCTGGAATAATAATCAACTCTACATTGTTTATATCTGCAAAAGCTTTATCAGGTGTTAACTTCAATCCACCTGTACAAACAACATTCTGCCCATCAAATGAAGCTGTATTAACCTTAAATAAAGGAGCCTTATTTTTACTCAGGCGTTCATCTTTGTTGGTCGCATAGTGATGGAGCACATTGGCTGTTTCAAAGAATTCAAGTGTAGCAGCAATACTGGTAGATGAGCATTGATTAGCCATAACAATAGTGATGTTTATAATCTTTCTCCTGTCTTAAGCTATTTTGAAATATAAAAAAATCGCATGTTATTTGTCATTTTTGCCTATAGTGTCAGTTGTGGTCAATACCTAATATTTATATATCCCTCCGTCAAAGCTAGATGCTTAATCAGATATAGGTATTACTCACATGAAACACACCGCATATCAAATCTTTAAAAAACCATTCTTTGGACAATTTGTAAAACCTTGGCGCTGGCCAGAAAATACGGATCAGAGTCAGTGGCAGCGCTTAAGTATTAAGAGTACTTCAGGAGCGATAATCTCTGCGCTTTTAGCAAAATCGCATATACAAAAAGCAAAAGGTGCTGTACTTATGTCTCATCCGATGGGTGCGATTGCCAAAGGATTTTGGATGAAATACGGGCATGCTGAAATGCTCCGTCAGGCGGGTTACCATGTAATGGTTTTTGATTTAAATGGTTTTGGTGAAAGTACATCGACTACTATGGATTATCCTTTGGATATATTGGCAGCTGGTAACGCATTACAAGCCCAATACCCCGATTTACCTTTAGCCGTTTTTGGTGCATCCATGGGAGCTGGGATGAGTGTGTGTGCGATGGCACAACCAAATCATCCATTTAAAGTAGCAATTCTTGAGTCTTCGTTCCCAACATTATTACATTTTTGGTCTCGCTATCCGATTCCAAAACTAGGTATACAACTTTCTAAAGTCATCTATCCAGCGGGTGAACGTCGTCTACGCCCAACCTATGCTGCAGAACACTTAATTGGCAACCCTGCTGTATTAATGATTTATGGTGATGCTGACGACCTCACCCCAATTCAAGATGGAGAATTATTATTGAGATCGCTAGAAAAACGAGCAAAAGTAGAGTTTTGGCAGGTATCTGGGGCAAAACACACTCATGCCTATGCTGCTCAACCAGAAGCATATACACAAAAAGTTATTCAATTTTTAGACGAAAACTTAGTTGGGAAAGAAAAGTTAATATAATAACTCTCTACTTTTGAGCATTTATAAAATGTTAAGTTACATATAGTCATCACTAGATCGACGTACGGTTAGCCTCTGAATAAGAGGCTTTTTTTGTCTATCTTTTTTACAAAGGCAAACTGTCAACTTGGTCTTTAACTGATGTTCAATTTAAAAACTGGCCAATATCTAAGAATCGGGATTATTTTGCCATTTGCTTAAATCAAATTTTAAATCATTTCGTAATAAGGGTTATTAAATAATTTATTTCCTGATATGTAAACATTAGAAGAAAATCCTTATAAATAGAACCTCAGTCTAAAGATTTAAGATCATGTACAACACCAATGCATTTATAAAAGAATATTTCTAAACCGTTAACATTCTGAAATCAACCTTAATAGTTCATTCAATAAATACTCACTATTAATATTTTCACCTTCAAATTGCAACATATTAACGCAAATACTTTCTTTTGCTATTGATATAGCAAGCGAATTTTTCACCAACCAAGAAAAAGCTTCTTTATCACTCGGAGAGATAGATTTAATCGTATGAAAATAATCTAAGTCTATATCTAATATGAACTCAAAAGGTTGTAAACCTCTTTGATTAATATTCTTTTGTAAATTCCCTACTATCTCTAATTGTTTAGTCAGAAAAGAAGATTCTAATGCCTTATCATACATGTTCTTATAACATATTTCATCGTGTGGAGATTTTGGGCATTCGCAGTTTGGATATCCAATAATAAACATCCTATCTTCTGGCAAATTATAGTTATACGGAGGTTCTGGATATTGAGGCGGGTTATTAATTAACTCTTGCAACTCAAGCATACTAACTTTCTCAACCTGATTTCTCCAATCTTTTGAGCGCCAAATTTCTTCTTCAACAGAGCTTGTACCTGAAGAATCAGACCACTGAATTGAAATTGAATGACTAATAATTCCTAGTTTTATTGCAGCATCTATATGTTCATCATGGTTTAACTTGATAACTAAACAATTCATAGCATCTCTATCTTCTAGATCAACAGGATATAGATGTTCCTTTTGAATTTTCTCCAAATAACTTTCATTATATGAAGGGTTAGCCCTATCACGATTTCTTTCACAAGAAGCAAAAAATCTTAGAGCATCCATAGTATCCGTATGATGATCTAATGAAATAACATAAGGCAAAAGACCTTTTTGTTTTTTTAATTCATACCAAACTTTGAATGCGAGCGAATGGTCTTCAAAAATATAAATAGGCTTGTCATTAATTTTTTCTTGTTGAATTTCTAATGATTTCATTTTTAAGCTCAATAATAAGGGCTGATTAATCAGCCCTTATTTTTAACTCAATTTAATCTATTTTTCAATAGATTAGCTTAACTGAGCAGCAGCAATTTTCTTAGTATCGATGTCTTTAGCAGCATCTGTATACTCGCCCATCTTGTCGAAGTTCAAGTATTGATAGATGTCAGCAGACATGCTGTCGATTTGAGCAGCATATTGTTGATACTCTTCTGGAGAAGGTAATTTACCAAGTACCGCAGCAACAGATGCAAGCTCAGCAGAAGCTAAGTAAACATTTGCGCCTTGACCTAAACGGTTCGGGAAGTTACGTGTAGAAGTCGATACACAAGTAGTGTTCGGAGCTACACGTGCTTGGTTACCCATACACAATGAACAACCTGGCATTTCAGTACGCGCGCCAGCTTTACCATAAATGTTATAGAAACCTTCTTCCATCAATTGATGCTCGTCCATACGTGTTGGTGGAGCCAACCATAAACGAGTAGACAATGAACCACCTGGTACTTTATCAAGTAATTTACCAGCAGCACGGAAGTGACCAATGTTCGTCATACAAGAACCAACGAACACTTCATCGATTTTAACGCCTTGAACGTCAGAAAGAAGTTTAGCGTCATCTGGATCGTTCGGGCAGCAAAGAACTGGTTCTTTAATGTCAGCAAGATCAATTTCATACACTTTAGTGTATTCAGCATCAGCATCAGCTTGAAGAAGTGATGGATTCGCTAACCATTTTTCCATGTTCTCAACACGGCGAGCCATAGTACGTGCATCGCCATAACCTTGAGAAATCATCCACTTCAACATTGTGATGTTAGAGTTCAAGTATTCAGCAACTTTCGTTTCAGAAAGTGTGATTGAACAACCAGCAGCAGAACGTTCAGCAGAAGCATCAGAAAGTTCGAATGCTTGCTCTACAGTTAAGTCAGTTTCCATTTCTGTTAAGTCGATTTCTAAGATACGACCAGAGAAAATGTTTTTCTTACCTTTTTTCTCTACAGTTAAGTCACCCGCTTGAATCGCGTAGTAAGGAATTGCATGTACAAGGTCACGTAGCGTGATACCAGGTTGCATTTTACCTTTGAACTTAACAAGTACAGACTCAGGCATATCCAACGGCATAACACCAGTTGCAGCAGCAAACGCGACTAGACCAGAACCCGCTGGGAATGAAATACCGATTGGGAAACGTGTATGTGAGTCACCACCAGTACCAACTGTATCTGGAAGAAGCATACGGTTTAACCAAGAGTGAATAATACCGTCACCTGGACGTAATGAAACACCACCACGGTTCATGATGAAATCAGGAAGCGTATGTTGCATTTGAACGTCAACTGGTTTTGGATATGCAGCTGTGTGACAGAAAGATTGCATCACAAGATCAGCAGAGAAACCTAAGCAAGCTAAGTCTTTCAATTCATCACGAGTCATCGGACCAGTCGTATCTTGCGAACCAACAGTCGTCATTTTCGGTTCACAGTAAGTACCTGGACGAACGCCTTGACCTTCTGGAAGACCACAAGCACGACCAACCATTTTCTGAGCTTGAGTAAAGCCTTTACCAGTGTTTTCAGGTTGAACTGGAACACGGAATAAAGTAGATGCTGGAAGACCTAAAGCTTCACGCGCTTTAGTTGTCAAACCACGACCAACGATTAAGTTGATACGACCACCCGCACGAACTTCGTCAAGAAGAACAGGCGTTTTCAACTCAGATTCAGCGATTTGCTCGCCTGCTTTAAATGCAGTGACTTTTGCAGCAGCATGATCAATTTTAAGAACGATTTCATCGCCCATGTTCATGTTAGCAACATCAATTTCTACAGGTAACGCACCAGCATCTTCCATTGTGTTGAAGAAAATTGGAGCAATTTTAGAACCTAAGCAGTAACCACCGTCTTTTTTGTTCGGGATGTGAGCAATGTCATCACCAAAGAACCAAAGCACTGAGTTAGTCGCAGATTTACGAGAAGAACCCGTACCAACAACGTCACCAACATAAGCAACTTGGTTGCCTTTTGCGATGAGTTCTTTGATTTGGTTTAATGGACCAACTTCACCAGGAACTTCTGGGTTGATACCATCACGTACGTTTTTAAGCATTGCGTTTGCATGCAATGGGATATCTGGACGGCTCCAAGCATCTTGTGCAGGAGACAAATCATCAGTATTTGTTTCGCCAGTTACTTTGAAAACAGTAAGTTTGATTTCTTCTGGAACGTCTTTACGGCTAGTAAACCATTCAGCATCAGCCCAAGATTGCATAACGGCTTGTGCATTTGCATTACCCGCTTTGGCTTTTTCAGCAACGTCATGGAACGCATCAAATACAAGAAGCGTTTTTTTCAATGCTTCAGCAGCTAAGCTTGAAAGTGCAGCATCATCAAGCAATTCAACCAAAGGTGCTACGTTATAACCACCAAGCATAGTACCTAGTAAGTAAACCGCACGCTCTTT
Source organism: Acinetobacter sp. CE-15 (assembly GCF_051059255.1). Classification (NCBI taxonomy): domain Bacteria; kingdom Pseudomonadati; phylum Pseudomonadota; class Gammaproteobacteria; order Moraxellales; family Moraxellaceae; genus Acinetobacter; species Acinetobacter sp. CE-15. Next base: position 2,594,330 of record NZ_CP192737.1, read on the forward strand.
AGAAACCAATGGAGAAGTCGCTTCACCTTTAGCAACAGCAGTCAAGAAAGCAGCTTTTACATATGCAGCTTGGTCAACACCTGCTGGAACACGGTTTTCAAGCAAATCTACTAAAAATGCTTCTTCACCCGCTGGTGGATTTTTTAGTAATTCAACCAAGTCAGCAGTTTGAGCATCGTCAAGTGGCTTCGGTGGGACTCCGAGTGCGGCACGTTCTGCAACGTGTTGGCGGTAAGCTTCTAGCACGGTGTAATTCCTCTTTTTAAAAATTTACCTGTGAATTCCTGCTTATTAAAGCTTCACAGGCAATATGGACTGTCAAATTTTACTAAAAATCAAGCCAAAAGTTAATGCAATGAGCGTATTAATTCGTGATGACCATTATTTTATAAATAAATACTCATCACTTTTCGCTTCATTTAACTACAGATCTACACAGTACGCTTTCATCAGACGTTTATGTAAATTATTTCTCAAATTAATTTGAAAAAGCTCTAAAAATACAGGGTCTGTTGACAATTCGTCTACGTTTGCGACTACGAGTGTTTTTTTAGATGATACAAGGCATGAAATATGAAATTTAGTCATTCTAAATGAATAGTTCGTAACGATGTAGCAGCAAAAAACACACTAGTCCCGAAGGGTTGTGGCTAAAATTATCTCAGTCTGCGTTATGAAACTCAAAAATAGTCTCGCTATTCTCTTCCTTTCATGCCTTGCCTGCTCAATTTTAGCCTACAACGCAAGCCATTTATGAAATGCCAGCAGACCCTTATCTTTGTAAAACATGAACTTCACTTTAATAAGATTGAAGTTATGTTTACCTTGCCTTTAGACTGTTTCAGCCATAAAAAAAGCAACATATGTTGCCTTTTTTTTAGAACAAAGTACATTCCACCTTAGTGGACTGTCGTACTGTCTACATACTTTTGGAATTCTGTACGACAACCTTCAAATTTCATTTGCACTTCATCTTCATGAAACATTGAATGTTCAGTACACGCAAATGAAATTTTCACTTGATATAACTTTGCTCGTTCATCAATGACTTCTTGAAAAAAAACTTGATCACCTAAACTCAGTACATAATGACTTCCGCTAATCACAGCGACACCATTGTCATCTTCTAAGAGCAAATCTGCATTATGTAAATAAGCAACTACTTCCATTGTCTCACTCCTATGCTACTTTTTATTTTCTATTTCTATAGTGTATATATGCTTTTCAATTTTTATGCTAATCATTTTTTGTGACGAGGTTTGACGATTACTTATATTTTTTCGATAACTCAACATAAAAAAGACTATGCTATGGTGATCTTTATGCAAAAATACACCTAAACGATTTAAAGGGATGGACACTCAAAAGTGTGCATGTCTTGACCATTCACGATTCGGATTTCTAGTTTACACAAATCGTATTCTTTCATTGTCTGTTGATCAGGTATATAGCCTGCTTGTTGTGCTTTAAGCATGACCTCGAGTGCTTTATTTTGATCTTTTTCTACACCTTTTCCTCGATAGTAAGCATTAGCCAAAAATAAATTTGCACTCAAATATCCACCTGCTTCTGCTTTTAAAAAATAATCAAACGCTTTTTGGGGATCTTTCTTTACATTATCACCCTTGGAATAAATCAAACCAAGAAGCATTGCTGCATGTACATTACCGTATTCATTGGATGTTTCAAGTAAGCGGATTCCCTTAAAAACATCTTTTTTTATGCCGTTGCCGTGATAATACATCGATCCTTTCGTATATATAGCTAAAGGATAATTTTGCTTAAAGGCTTGCTTAAGATACTGCATTGCTTTTGCTTTATCTTCATCTTGGTAAAGCATAAAAAGCTGATATTGCGCCTTAGCTTCTCCATTTTCTGCTTGAGCAGTCAGTAATTCAATATTTAGCTTTAATTGTTGTTGAGTTTGATTACTTAAAACTCTAGTTGCTTTAGCATTGCTCAATACTGAAACAGCCAAAAATAATAATAAATAAGTTTTTGAAAAAAATTGTATTTTAGACATGATCAAACTCCATGTTCATTTACTATAATTATTACAAGGAATTTTTTTGTTAAAAAAACCGCTCCTTAGAACGGTTTATAATCTGGCATTTTTTTCGGATCATGCGGTGTATTTAGACATTGTTCAAATGCTTCGTTCTTAAACTTTGCTTGAACTGCATCTTTATCCGCTTTTAGCTCTGCATCTGATAATGCATAGACTTTCTCTAAATACTCAAGTACAAAGCCCTTAGTTGTTGGATCAGTGACTTTATTCGCATACTCAATTGCTTCTTTCTTGGTAATCCCATTTTGACGATCTAAAGTAATAGAACGTGCAGCATTACCAATACTGGTACAGTAACCTTTCCAAATTTCTTCAGGAGTTGCAGGCTTTTTCTCAGTACAACCCGCCATCAATAAAACAGTGCTTATCGCACCTAAAATTACGAACTTCTGCATTAAAAAATCTCCAATTCCACACTATGATACTTAATTTTTCAGTAAATTGGAGAGTTTCTTGCTTTGAAATCTTACATTCCTCGCCAATCTACGCGTGCATTGCGCTCAGTAGCGTAAATTCTTTTCACGTATTGCCCTAAAGGCAGTTCTAACAAATGTTGGCTAAATTCGGTAAATTCTTGAGAAATATTTTCTGCATATTCCTTTTCCCACGGTGTAGCAGGCAATTCTAATAACGGTGCAAGGATTGAACATACTGAAATATCTGCCAAACCAAGGCGATCACCAACAAAATAACGGCAACCGTTATCAATCAAAATCTTATTTAAACTGTCGATAGTCAGTTCTAAATTGTATTTAGATTCTTCGACTTTCTCTTTGTCCAATTGATAACTTTTTGAAACCATGGTTTTAAGAATAGGCTTTGAAATTTTTTCAAATTGACGTAAATAGCCTTTTTCACCAATCATAATTTCTAGCGGTTCATCGCCTTCTGCTAAAGCATGTGCCAATCCCCAACGACGTACATGAATACCTAACTCATTGGCAATCAAATCAATTTCTAAGGTTTTTTCGCGAAGCGTGTGATCTGTACGAAGCAATCGATGTTCAGGATAAACGTCATCTAAATACAATGCGATTTGAGTCGATCCCGCAATAAAGCGTTCTCCATCTTTTAAAATAGGCAACTTGTTTTGCCCTGTTTTAAGTTGTGCAAATGCACGATGGACACCTGGGATTAAATTCTGCGCAACAAAATCCAATTCTTTATGATCAAGCAACCAACGGGCTTTTTCACAGTAATGCGAGAGTGGGAATTGGTACAACGTACGCATGTAATCTCCAAATTATTTTTTTTAATTAAAAGCTTAGATAAATCTAAAAGTTAAGATTAATCCTGAGTAATCTTGTGTACTTTAGACATTCATCGCTTGAATTACAATGTACTTTTTACTTCAATCGCTCGTCATATGACCCAATACTTATTCTATGGTTATATCAGTTTCTTTATTCTTTATTCGTGATAGGAATAACAAAGCTGCTTCAGACTAAGAGCTCGACTAAAGAAATTCATAACAAGTTATAAATTTCAACTATTTAACATATATTCAATATTAAAAAACTTTGCGATTTTTATCCTAACAATAATTTTAGATAAGTTAAGCACAATAGTTCGTTTAATTTTTACCGCAATATTGCTTAGCGTTTTGGTATCTATTGAAAGGTGCCAATATGTCTAGTTTGAATTCTTCTACCTCAGCCTTTGTGATCCAAAACGATCAACAAGCAATAAATGCAGCTTACCAAGTTGCTGATTTTGCTTTGGTAGAACGAAATATACGTGATCAACAACGAATTTTACCTGTTGATGTCATACAAGAATTAAGTCTCAAAGGATTAGGCGGAATTCGCATTGCCAAAAAATATGGTGGTGCTCAAGTATCAAATAAAACCCTTGCGCATGTTTTCCGTATTTTATCCAAGGCAGATGCCAGTGTTGGACAGATTCCACAAAATCAATTTGGCCTGTTAAATGCCATTGAGCATATCGCCAATGAACAGCAAAAACAGTTTATTTATACTGAAATTTTAAATGGTAAACGGCTTTCTAATGGTGGCCCAGAACGCAATACCAAAGATACCCGAACCATTGAAACACGTTTAGAACAGATCAATGGTCAATACCTTTTAAATGGTGAGAAGTTTTATTCAACGGGTTCATATTTTGCCGATTGGTTGGCGATACGCGCAATTCACCCAGATGGTCATATTGTTTTAACGATTATTGATGCAAAAGCTGACGGTGTTGAAATTGTTGATGATTGGGATGGCTTTGGACAACGTACAACGGCAAGTGGCACAGTGCGTTTAAAGAATGTTGTGGTTCACCCAGATCTTATTATGGATGAAAAACCGCTTGCCGATGCGTCAAAATATCGTGGTGCGTACTCACAACTGATTCAGGTTGCGATTGATGTGGGCATTGCAGAAGCTGCATTTGCAGATACTTTATCTGCAATCCATAAAGCGCGCCCAATCATTGATGCCAATGTGGATAAAGCCAGTTTTGAAGCGTATACCCTACAAGAAGTCGGTAAGCTCAATATCTTACTCGATGCATCGATTTTATTGCTGGATGAAGCCGCAGAATATTTAGATCAGTTAGATTCACAAGACATCGTCAGTCCTGAACAAGCCAGTAAAGCCTCCATTATCGTTGCTGAGGCAAAAGTGTATGCCAACGATGCAGCATTACTTATTTCTGAAAAATTACTTGAATTGGGTGGTAGTCGTTCAAGCCTAGAAACTCATAATCTCGATCAACACTGGCGTAATGCTCGTGTGCATACCTTACATGACCCTGTGCGTTGGAAACTTCATGCCATTGGAAACTATTACTTAAATGGTACGCAAAATCAGCGCCATGCGTGGATTTAAAGTTAAACGACTTTGTTACTCATCAGGGAAATATATATGACAACTTATCAAGATATCAATAAAACATTGGATGTACACAATCATCCCTTTGCGCAAGCACATATTATTCAAAATGATCAAGAAGCTTTAGAAATCGCGCAACAGTTGAGTCAGCAATTTAAAGAGAATGCGGTACTCCGTGATGCTGAAAGAATTTTACCTTTTGATGAAGTTGAAGCTTTTAGTCAATCCGGGTTATGGGCGATCACAGTACCACGTCAGTATGGTGGTGCGGAGGTCTCTAGCCATACTGTCGCTAAAATAATTGCATTATTCAGTGGCGTTGATGGCTCTATTGGTCAAATCCCACAAAACCATTTTTATGCACTGGAAGTATTACGTAATACAGGCACCGAGCAGCAAAAGAAAAAACTCTATAGCGAAGTACTTCAAGGCGCTCGTTTTGGCAATGCCCTCGCTGAATTTAAGACCAAGACTGCTGCACAAAAGCATACCCAAATTAGTCAAACTGAACATGGTTATGTGGTCAATGGGGAAAAGTTCTATTGCACGGGCAGTCTATTTGCCCATCGTATTCCGACATTAGTCCGTGATGCTGAAGAACGTGAATATTTAGCTTTTATTTCTGCCGATGCACAAGGCTTACAACGTATCAATGATTGGTCAGGCTTTGGACAAAAAACCACAGGCAGTGGCACCGTTAAATTCAATCAAGTTTTTGTTGAATCTGAATACGTCATTCGTTTTGACACTGCATTTTCTGAACCCACCCTCGTTGGGCCATTTGCACAAATTATGCATGCTGCGATTGAAACAGGCATTGCACGTGCAGCTTTTGAAGAAACAATAGAACGGGTTAAAAAAGCACGCGCATGGATTGATGCCAATGTAGAACGTGCAGACCAAGATCCACTGACCATTTATGAATTAGGCCATGTTGCTGCGGATGTAAGAGCAAGTGAGGTTTTATTAAAACAAGCTGCTCAATCTATTGATGCGGCAAAACCACAACCTACAGTTGAAAATATTGCCAAAGCCTCACTAGATGTAGCTAAAGTCCGTGCACACAGTACTGAAACAGCATTAAAAGCTTCATCCAAGCTAATTGAACTTGCGGGAAGTCGTGGTAGTCAACGTGCCGATGGTTTAGATCGACATTGGCGCAATGTACGGGTACATACACTGCATGATGCATCACGCTGGAAATATTATTTTATTGGAAACTATGTATTAAACAACATCCTTCCACCACGCAGAGGGACATTGTAATGACAAATACATCTCAACATACAGCACTTAAAAAACAAATCTTACTCAATGCTTTTGATATGAACAGTGTCGGTCATATCAATCACGGCTTATGGACCCACCCGCGTGATGAATCTCATCGTTTTAATGAGCTCAATTACTGGACTGATCTTGCTAAGACCTTGGAGCAAGGTTTATTTGATGGGTTGTTTATCGCAGACATTACCGGTGTTTATGATGTCTACCAGAATGGTATAGATTTAACCTTAAAAGAGTCCATTCAACTGCCGAGTCATGACCCATCTACCTTGATTTCAGCAATGGCAGCGGTAACCCAAAATCTAGGTTTTGGCGTGACCGTAAACCTAAGTTATGAAACACCGTACCAATTCGCACGGCGCTTCGCGAGTTTAGATCATCTGACACAAGGTCGGATTGGCTGGAATATTGTGACGGGTTATTTGGACAGTGCTGAACGCTTGATTGGGCAAAAAGGTCTAAAAGATCATGACTTACGTTATGAACAAGCTGAAGAATTTTTAGAGCTTTGCTATAAGTTTTGGGAAGGTTCTTGGGAAAATGATGCAGTACAAAAAGATAAGCAAAAGCGTATTTTTACTGACCCGAAAAAAGTTCATCAAATTAACCATCAAGGGCGCTTTTATCAAAGCCAAGGTGTTTTCCAAGTCTCACCTTCACCACAGCGTACCCCTGTGCTCTTTCAAGCAGGTGCTTCACCACGCGGTTTAGCATTCTCCACACGTCATGCGGAATGTGTATTTATTGGAGGGGACCAACCTGCAAAAATCAAACAACAAGTGGATAAGATTCGAGAATTGGCTGTACAGCAAGGCCGTAATCCAGAAGATATTAAAATCTTTGTGGGAATCACAGTGGTTACAGCAGAAACAGATGAGTTAGCTCAAGAGAAATTAGCTGAATATGCCCGCTATGCAAGTCCTGAAGCTGGTTTAGCACATTTCTCAAGTTCAGTCGGTATCGACCTATCCAAATATGCTGATGATGAAGCCATCCCATATCAACAAACCAACAGTATTGCTTCAGTCAATAATAAATTTAAGGAAAACCAGATCACACCTAATGATCTTAAAGCACAGCATCAACTCGGTGGTCGTTATCCACTGATTGTTGGAAGTGGTGAAACAATTGCTGAAAAATTAATTCAGTTGATTGATGAAACAGGTATTGATGGTTTTAACCTGACTCGTACTGTTGCGCCTGAATCACATCATGACTTTATTCGTTTTGTGATTCCTGAACTGCAACAACGTGGCAGATTTAAAACCAAATATGAAAATGGTTCTTTACGCAACAAAATCTTTAAACAGGGTGATCATTTAACCCAACAACACCCTGCTGCTGATTTTCGATGTCAAAACTCAAATCATAACAACAGCATCGAAACGGCAGATCGGCAAAAGCAAACTGCCTAAATATCCTAATCAGCAAACATGATGAATTGAATAATTTCACTTTAAGGGGTGTCACATGACTCAAATAAACTCACCTGCAAATGGTAATCCATCCAAAAAATCAGGCTCCAAGAATAAATTTATTTTGCTTGGCGTGATCATTATTGCCGTGATTGCAGGACTTTTTTATTGGAACCAACATAAAAAAGCCGGTTCAGAAGAAATCACCATTGGTATTAGCCCACCCTTTGCCAAGCCTTTACAAGTTGCAGCAGAGGAAGCTAAGAAACAAGGGATTCATATTAAACTGGTGGAATTTTCAGATTGGAATACACCGAATATCACACTGAATCATGGTGATATTGATGCAAACTATTTCCAACACCAACCATTTTTAAGCAATGCGTTAAAAGAAACTGATTTTAAACTGAAACCGATTGCCACAGGTGTTGCAACTCATGTGGGTTTGTATTCTAAAAAATATGATTCTTTAGCGGCGGTACCTGAAAATGCACGTGTGGTGATTCCAAATGACCCAGTCAACCAAGGTCGTGCACTGTTACTTTTACAACAGGCTAAACTCATCACCTTGAAAGATCCGAATAACCATTTATCAAACTTACAAGACATTAGCTCAAATCCTAAAAACTTTAAATTTATTGAAGTTGAAGGACCTCAAACTGCGCGTGCTGTAGATGATGCTGATTTAGTATTTAGCTACCCACTTTATTTACGTCTTGCAAAAACCATTGATCCAAACAAAGCATTATTACTCGATGATAATACCAATACACGTTATGCCATCTTGTTTGTTGTAAAAGATGACTATGAGCAAAAGCACCCAGAAAAAGCCAAACAGTTAAAAGAGTTTGTAAAAATTTACCAAACTTCAGACAAGGTCAAACAGGCTTTAAATGATGATATTGGTGAAAATTTATGGTTCCCAGGTTGGAAATAAGGAATAACTCATGTCCCAAGTTTCCAAGCTCAAAAAAAAGAACCTGCTGATTGGTCTTGCTGTTGTCATCGTATTATTAGGACTTTTTGCCTATCGTTATGTACAAAATCAACAAAAGGATAATGTACTCACGATTGGCATTAGCCCACCTTATGCCGAATTACTACAAACGGTTGCCAAAGAGGTAGAGAAAGATGGTATCCATGTCAAACTGGTCGAATTTTCAGATTGGCAAGCACCCAATGTTGCGGTACAAAACCGTGACATTGACGCTAACTTTTTCCAACAAAGTGTATTTTTAAAGAATGCCATTAAGCAAACCAATTACGATTTGCATGCTTTTGGTACAGGTAGCGGCAGTCATGTCGGTTTATATTCAAAACAATATAAATCCTTAGCGGCTTTACCTCAAAATGCTCGTGTTGTCATCCCGAGTGACCCCGTCAACTCTGCGCGTGCTTTGATCTTGCTACACCGTGCGGGGTTAATTCAAATCAAAGACATCAACAATGAACTTTCCACACTTCAAGATATTGTTTCAAACCCAAAACAGTTGAAGTTTTTAGAAGTTGAAGGTCCACAAACAGCTTTAGCTTATGATGATGCAGATCTAATTTTTGGTTTTCCACATTACTTAAATATGGCAAAAAAAGCCGATCCGCATAGTGCCCTGTTTTTAGATCCCGTTGATAAAAAGTACGCCATTCTTTTTGTGACACGTACTGATTATCAAGACAAAAATCAAAAGTTAGAGAAATTTATTCAAGCTTTCCAAAACTCACAGCAAGTTCGAGATATTTTAGATAAAGATTTCGGCAAAGATATGTGGTTTGCAGGCTGGAAATAAGGAGAATAGAAATGGTGAGTTTCGGTTCGCATGTTGATTTTTCAGTCCCTCATATCAAAATTCGTGATTTGAATAAATACTATGATGGGCAAGATCAACAGATCCATGCATTAAAAAATATCAACTTAGATATCCCTCAAGGCAAGATTTTCGGCATCATCGGTAAAAGTGGTGCAGGTAAATCTTCCTTAATCCGAACCTTAAATGGTTTAGAAGGTATTTCTGAAGGCACTATTCATATTCATCAACAGAATTTGGCTGAACTCAGTCATGCTGAGTTGATTCAAACACGTCAAAGAATTGGGATGATTTTTCAGCATTTTAATTTAATGTCTGCCAAAACAGTTTGGGACAATGTGGCATTGCCTTTAAAAATTGCCCATGTTGATAAAGCTGAAATTGAAACACGTGTCAACGATGTTTTAGATCTGGTCGGATTGGGAAATAAAGCGCATAACTACCCTTCACAGCTGTCTGGTGGTCAAAAGCAACGTGTTGGTATTGCTCGTGCGCTGGTGCATCATCCTGAAATTTTATTGTGTGATGAAGCAACGTCTGCACTTGATCCTGAAAGTACCTCAGTGGTGTTATCCTTGCTGAAAAAAATCAATCGAGAATTGGGGATTACCATTGTTTTAATTACCCATGAGATGCAAGTGATTCGTGAAATTTGCGATCAAGTGGTGGTGATTGAACATGGTGAAATCGTTGAGTCAGGACAAGTCTGGTCCGTGTTTTCACAACCTCAGCAGAAAATCACACAAGAATTGTTAAACCTAGAACAACTCGATTTGCCCTTTCCAGTGCATACAGAGCTACAACAAGATTCAACCCATAGTATTTTAAAACTACGTTATGAAACCGATCCGAAAAACTCACCTGATTTAGTGGAACTTTTTCAAGTTTTTGAAAAATCCGTACATTTATATCAAAGTCATATCGACAATATCCAAAACCATTTGATTGGAACGCTGATTGTCGGTACTGAACAAACCCATTTAGACCTGCATAATTTACAAGAAAGGTTAAAACATCAAATTGCGCAAATAGAGGTACTTGGCTATGCAAGACCAACTCATTGATTTATTGCTGACAGGAACCATAGATACCTTACTGATGGTTGGCGTATCTGCCTTTGTTGCTTTTTTGATTGGCTTACCCTTGGCGGTAATTTTGGTCAATACATCTGAACAAGGGATTTATCCATCTAAAAAGATTAATCATGCATTAGGCACGGTGATTAATATTACCCGATCGGTTCCCTTTTTGATTTTAATGGTGGCGCTTATTCCTTTAACCCGATGGATTGTCGGAACCAGTTATGGAGTCTGGGCAGCTGTTGTTCCATTAACTTTAGCAGCGACCCCTTTCTTTGCGCGTATTGCAGAAGTTAGCTTACGTGAAGTTGATCAAGGTCTAATTGAAGCTGCACAAGCGATGGGCTGTAACCGTAAACAAATCGTTTGGCATGTACTTTTACCTGAAGCCCTTCCTGGTATTGTGGCAGGTTTTACAGTCACAATTGTCACCATGATTAACTCCTCTGCAATTGCGGGTGCAATTGGTGCTGGTGGCTTAGGTGATATTGCTTACCGTTATGGTTATCAACGCTTTGATATGCAAATGATGTTTGCTGTGATTGTGGTCTTGGTGGCTTTGGTCATGATCGTTCAAGCATTTGGTGACAGTTTGGCAAGCCAGTTGGATAAGCGGAAGATTTGAACGGATTGATTCTTTTTTAAAATACGACCCCTATGACGTTATTTAAAAGGAAGCTTTAGTTCCTTTTAAATAACGATTGTTCTAAAATTATAACGTTTGCATTAATCGCAATTGCATTTTTTAAATGCTGAAGCCGGTTGAGGTTCAGTCGCTATACCAGACAATATCAACTCTTGTTCAAATTGTTCAGCAAGAAGTGAAGGCTCATATAAACCAACATAGCAACTACTGGACTTGGCTGGTTTAATATGCATTTTGTCAGTATGCACTTCGACAGTCACATCTTTACCACCATCTTCTGACATTAACGTACAAAAGAAATTAGCCTTGCAAGTATATGTTTTATTTTCGAGTTTAAATTGGATCCACCAATAATCAACACCGACTCTTAGAAAACCTGTCCAATACTCTGCGACACAAATCAAATAAGGTTTTTCTTTCTCTAAAATATCTTTATCGCCATAATTATATACATCTGAATCATAACGATGTAAAAACTTAATTTCTGATATAGTCTTATTTGTCTTGTTGACAAGGTTTACATTTGAATAATGTTTAGTCATTTTAAATACTTCTATTCAATAAAGAAGTTAAAAAATAACCAATAAACATTGATCAACATATCCCTGAAATCAGGTAAATATTGTATAGATATAAGCATACTAGGGTTGGGAATATCCTGGTCAATAGAATTTATATGCCTTCACAATTTCTCTAACTGCACTATTATTTTGCTCAATTAAACTCTATTTACACTCAAATATTTAGCACAGCATATAATATAGTCATGATCTGTTTAAAAACTTATAGGTCGCAGACCTGACTTTGTCATGGCTTTCATGTAAAATCATCCGCAATTTTTATATAACACTTTGTGAGTTATTTCATGGGTTTTAATTGCGGTATTGTCGGCTTGCCGAACGTTGGTAAATCTACACTTTTCAATGCATTGACTAAAGCTGCTATTGCTGCGGAAAACTTCCCATTCTGTACCATTGAACCAAATACAGGCATCGTACCTGTACCTGATCCACGTTTAGACAAATTAACAGCCATTGTTAAACCACAACGTGTTATTCCAACTACGATGGAATTTGTAGATATTGCAGGTTTAGTTGCGGGTGCATCTAAAGGCGAAGGTTTGGGTAACCAATTCCTTGCAAACATCCGTGAAACTGATGCAATTGCACATGTTGTACGCTGTTTTGAAGATGAAAACGTAATTCATGTAAATGGTAAAATTGATCCATTAGATGATATTGCAACGATTAATACTGAACTTGCACTTGCTGACTTAGAAACCGTAACGAAAGCAGTTACACGTTTGGCAAAATCAGCTAAAAGCGGTGATAAAGAAGCGCTTGCAACAAAAGCAGTTTTAGAAAAAATTCTACCTTTACTTGATGAAGGCAAGCCAGCTCGTGCAGCAGATTTAGATGATGATGAACGTAAACTTGTGCGTGGTTTTGGTTTAATGACATTAAAACCGACCATGTATATTGCAAACGTTGCAGAAGATGGTTTTGAAAACAACCCACACCTTGAAGCTGTGAAAAAGTTAGCTGCTGAGGAAAATGCAATCGTTGTTCCGCTTTGCAACCAAATCGAAGCTGAAATTTCATTGTTGGATGATGAAGATCGTGCTGAATTCCTTGAAGCATTAGGCATGGAAGAACCAGGTCTAAATGTGGTAATTCGTGCAGGTTATAGCTTACTAGGCTTACAAACTTACTTTACAGCGGGTGTTCAAGAAGTTCGTGCTTGGACTGTAAAAGTGGGTGCAACTGCACCTCAAGCTGCGGGTGTAATCCACACTGACTTTGAGAAAGGCTTTATTCGTGCAGAATGTATTGCATATGATGATTTCATCCAATACAACGGTGAAAACGGTGCTAAAGAAGCAGGAAAATGGCGTTTAGAAGGTAAAACTTACATCGTTCAAGATGGTGATGTCTTGCACTTCCGTTTTAACGTATAAACGGATCTCATGCTTTAATGAGACAGGTTGAAGACTTCTTCAACCTGTTTTTTTTCGTAATAGAATCTTTCGCTGGTTTTAGTTTGGTTTATAAATGTCTGACGAATATTTAAAACTTATTTTCTAAATGTAGATTCAACGATCTGTTGATTAATTTGTGGACCATCTTGATCATTCATCTCATCTCTATAAGGTCAGCCCTGTTTTTAATGAAACACGTATTCAGGTTTTTATAAAAAATTATCAACATTTAAAATTATAATATTCCAGTAAATATACACGATATTTATTTACAGCATACAACGTTCCAAGCGTCTATCGCTAAGACCCTGCCCCAATTCATCATCTCTATTTTGAAAACAGCTACACAATAATAAAGTTAAGTGGGTTGCACTTTTGATGCTCATATATAATAATGATAATTATTAGCATTATCACCATATTTAACATCACAGGATTGCTTCATGGCTTACTCTCTACCACAACTGCCTTATACATATGATGCACTTGAACCTAATATTGATACAAAAACAATGGAAATCCACCATACCAAACACCATCAAACCTATATCAATAATATCAATGCCACAGTTGAAGGCACAGTATGGGAAAAGTTGTCGATTGAAGAACTGGTTTCAAAAGTGAATGAAGTTCCTGCTGATCTTAAAAATAGTGTGATTAATAATGGTGGTGGACATGCCAACCACTCTTTATTCTGGACAGTAATGAGCCCTCAAGGCGGTGGAGAGCCAATTAAACAAATCGCTGAAGCAATTGACAGAGATATTGGTGGTTTTGAAAAATTTAAAGAAGCCTTTACTAAAGCAGCACTGACACGATTTGGCAGTGGCTGGGCATGGTTAAGTGTAACCCCTGAAAAGAAAGTCATCGTAGAAAGCAGTGCTAATCAAGATTCACCACTGATGAATGGCAATATCCCGGTGCTGGCTTTAGATGTCTGGGAACATGCTTATTATTTAAAATACCAAAACCGTCGTCCCGAATATATTGCGGCATTTTATAATGTTGTGAATTGGGAAGAAGTGAATCGCCGTTATTTAGAAGCAATCCAATGAAATACTATACAGACCATATGACGATGCCAATGTTCAATTCTTCACTGATTAAAAAAATAAAATTTTATATTGGTTGCGCCATTTTTTTCTTTGGTTTAGTGATATTTATCAAAGAATTCTTATTCTAAAATAAACAAAAATATAGAAGTCGATAACCTTTAAGCCAGTTTAAATTACTGACTTAAAGGGTTTTATCTTGATTTGGATTGGTTATCTTTCAGATTATTTCGCGTGTAAAGCCTGTAATGATTTTTCATCCATTGCAGTACGTTGCTTTCTGGCTTCTGCTAGCATTTTTTCTTGTAGATCTTTACGAAAACCCAGCAAGAATACAAATTCAGCCAAGACAAATAATGGACCAATCGCTAAACCAACTAAATCGTCAACAAATGCAGGTTTTTTCTTTTCATAAAAATGCCCTACAAATTGGAATACCCATCCTACAACAAAGGTACCAATGCTGATACTTAGCCAAGTTCCCATGCCTAATTGGGCAATTTTATAGGCAAATGGATAGGCCACTGCATAAATAAGCAACATTAAAAAGCCGAATGATTTATCCAGACTTAAATAATAAATCACACTTAAAACCAGTAGAATCAATGCCAAAGTGATTTCAAAACCCAAAAGCATCACCCCTGCTCTAGCCGTTAAACACATAATTGAAAATACGATCATCGGAATACCAATAAAATGCGTAAATACATTTTTATGGTCTAAATGATAAGCTGCGTACTGGCTAAGAAGTTGTTCTAATCTGTTCATTTTCAGCGTCCTTGTTAATCTCTTCATTTCACTATATAAAAACGCTAAGATAAAAGTTGTCGTCTAGCTGACAAGTTGAATTGATTTTTCATTTAAATTTGCAAAGAAGTAGATAACAACAGCTTTCACAATAAATTTATTGATACATTATGGCCAGTGACTCTGTCATATTCACGCTAAATTGTTGCTCTTAAAGGAGGATTGTAAATGGTTCTACTCAGTGCTTATCGCTACTGATTTTATCTAAGGAACTTTCTATCCTACTGACTATGCAGTTAGATATATTTAGAAAATCAAAGCAAAGATTAACAATGATACATAAAAGGATATATTGTGCTCAATTCAACGGACCTTGAATTATTATCAAAGAACTTATGGTATTCACAACTGCCTATTCCTTTTCAACAATTGATTCAACAACAAGCCCATTATCAAAAATTTGAGCGTGACCAAGCGATTTTCAGATCTGGCGATCTATTTAATGGTATCTATGCGGTCTTAGATGGTCGGGTACGCTTAGGCTATATTGATATTGAAGGAAATGAATCCGTTGCTGCTATTGCAGAACCGATTATGTGGTTTGGAGAAATTTCTTTAGTGGATCAACAACCACGTTCTCATGATGCCATTGCTGTTGGAAAATGTTTAATTTTACATCTCCCCAGCCATGCGATTCAGAAAATTTTAAATGACTATCCGCAATATTGGTTCCATATCGCCCAATTGACCAGTCAAAAACTTCGCTTTGCTTTTTTAGAGCTCATCTCAATTCAAACCCAGCATATACAACAACGATTGGCTCAGCGTTTGATGTTTATCCTAAACGGCTATGGCAATCATATCCGTATTGAAAATAACATCATTCATTTATCTCAAGAACAATTGGCATTGCTGCTCAAATGCTCACGCCAGACCATTAATCAAGAATTACATTTACTCGAACAACAAGGTGTTTTAAAAATTGCCTTTAAAAAAATAGAAATATTAGATATCAATCAATTACATTCTATTGCCCACTCACTCGGCCAACTCTAATTTAACACATCACTTTTCTACTTTTAGACAATTATTAAATTCACCTTAAACGGCTGGAATATATAATCATTTTATAAATAAAATATACAAATTATTTATTCTACTTTGTGAAAAATACAATTATATTTTAGCTAGGCGCTAATGCCATCTCAATAAAAGTTGAAATAAATGAAAAAAATCACAACATTGCTCACAGCGGGATTATTCACTGTACTTAGCGCTTCTGCATTTGCATGCCCTAAAGGTACAACATTGGTTGGTGGTACAGGCCCAAACCATAAAGGCGGCAAATGTGTTGCGGCAAATCCTGCAGCTCAAGCGACTCAAAAAGCGACGGCTGCAAGTACAAAAGCCAAAGCTGATGCAACTCAAGCAAAAGACAAAAGTGTAGCTGCAACCAAAGCTGTTGAAGCGAAACCGAAAGAAACAGCGACAAAGTTAAAAACTGAAACTGCTGCAAGCAAAGCAAAAGCTGAAGCTACAACCAAAGCAGTAAAAAATGACGCTGCTGCAAAATCAACCGCTGCTAAAGACAAAGCAGTGAAAACTGCATCAACCAATCCATTAAAACCTTAAGTAACACTGAACGTACTTAACCTAGATCTGTATCAATAAAAAATGGCGCATATTTGCGCCATTTACTAGGGTCTGTTAAAAAATATTATTATTTGCTTTGGTATTGCCTAAACTTGGATTTTCAATTGCATCTTTGCACTGGGCTTTATCACGCTCATATTGCGCTTGATTTTTTTGCATTTCACCATCTTTTTCCAATGTCGATCTTGCCCAAGTATCTAAACTGGTCATGGCTTTACGACACAACGCGTATTTACCTTCTGTCACTGAATCGGTCATTTTGACATTGATACGCCAGTCGGTACTTAATTTCCGTAAAGGTTTACGTACATTGTCTTCAATCAAATTCAATTGCTTACGGTAGACAAAGGGTTCCACCTGATTGATCAGCTTCCATGCTTCATTGGCATAGGTTGTCGCATCATTGGTTAGTTTTGGCGCAGCTTTAATTTCAACTTTTTCTTTAGGTTCAGAAGATGAATTACCACATGCTTGTAAACCTAAAACACCTAACACCAAGGTCATACTCAATAATAATTTCGACTGATTTGCGAACATAAAGTTACGCCTAAATAAACATTTCGCTACTATGCTAGTAAATTCGGGTAGAATACACAATCTTGATTTTACCTTTTGTTTTACTCTCGTTTAGGTGTCCTGTGTCAGAGCACAATCCCTCAGTCCAAACTGCTGGCTTTTGGCAAGGCGCTAAAGACAGTCAAGCCATCATCTTTACTTATCTGCCTGTATCTTTTGCCTTTGGTGTATCCGCGACCCAATTTGGTTTTAGTGCATGGGAAGCCTTATTTCTATCTTGCTCTATGTACGCTGGTGCTAGCCAATTTCTTGTGGTTGCATTATTGGGCAGTGGCACATCTATTTGGATGACAGTACTTACAGTCATTGCACTGGATATTCGCCATGTACTTTATGGGCCAGCCTTACAAAACCTGATTCAAGACCGTTTAAACCTAAAAAAGACCGCAGTATGGGCATGGGGTTTAACCGACGAAGTTTTTGCGGCTGGAATGATTAAACTTTCCCAACGTCGTCAAGAATGGTCAGAGTCTTGGATGCTAGGACTCAGCTTGTTTAGCTGGATGTCATGGGCCTTGGGTTCATTTTTAGGTGGTTTATTTGCAGATCAAGTCAGCGACTTGCCGCAATTTTTACAAGCCGCTTTAGACTTTTTATTACCTGCATTGTTCTTAAGCTTCTTACTGGCAGCCTTTGAGAAAAAACATACTTTTGTGGTTGCTGTATCTTTAGTGGTTTCCGCATTGGCCTGTTATTTTATCAACATGTCGGCAGCAATTTTTATTGGGATTGCATCTGGAATTTTAGCGGGATTATTTAAACATTATGTTTTAAAGCAAACTGATGAAGTGAGTATTTAAAATGGATTTACAGATTATCTTGGTGGGGATATTGGTCGGTATTGCAAATTTTGCTTCACGCTTTGGTCCATTCTATCTGCTGCAAAAAAGCCAACAACACACACAAACTCGTGGCGCAACATGGTTAAAAATTGCATTAGGCAGTATCGGAATTGCGGCAATCAGTTCAATGTTAATTGTTGCAACTCTCCCACCATTGATCGAAACGCCAAATAAAAGTTTTGCAATGTTGGTGGGCTTTATTGTACTCACAGGATTATATTTTAAATTTAAAAGAATTGTTTTAGCAACACTCACAGCAGCATTGGCCTATGGTTTGGTCTATACCTATCTGTAGTTTTGTTGTTTGAAATATATTTTAATGCATTAGCAAATCAGCGTTTAAATTTAAAGTCTCTAGGATTTAAAATACTTTCATTTAATCAATTTACAATAAAAAACCATGTGAATTAATTAGTTGTGTATGATTGCTTTCAAATATAATATTTAAAATACGCAACTCGATATGTTTATCGCACACTTACCTTCTGGCTATATCTTGGCTAAACTTTTACTCAAGAAATTTAAACAGACAAAAATCACCAATAAAGCTTTTTTTACGCTGATTATGCTTGGTGCAGTTTTTCCTGATATTGATCTATTCTATTTCTATTTATTCGATCATAGGTCGGTACATCACCATAAATATTTTTTACATTGGTTTTCATTTTGGATTCCAATCTTTCTAATCGCTTTATTTTATTTCATCCATTCAAAATACACGGCTAAACCTGCCCTGATGATCAGTCTTTTTTCGGGTGCTGCCCTGCTACATATTGGCTTGGATACTTTTGTAGGTGATGTTTGGCTTTTTGCACCGTTTATTGATCAACCCTATGTGTTTTTTGAAGTCAGCTCACGTTATCAGCCGTGGTGGTTAAACTTTATTCTGCATTGGTCATTTTTTGTAGAATTACTGATCTGCCTAATTGCGTTGATTCTGTTGGTTCGTAAAAAGAATTGATCAAAAATTATTGATCAGTTTCCTTACGCAAATTCAAAACCACTTCATTTGTAGTGGCAAACCGCCTATAAGCTAAAAACTTTATAAAAAAATCTGTTAGACAATATCATTATTTTATGTCAATCAGCCCTTAACACACGCCTGAGTTCTGCTATGCTAACAGTCCATAAGACAAGCATGGAAGAATAGCATGAGCGTTACTATTGGTACCCCACTTCAATCATCTGCATTTAAAGTTTTACTGTTAGGTTCAGGAGAGCTTGGTAAAGAAGTGGTGATTTCATTACAACGACTTGGTGTTGAAGTTCACGCGGCAGACCGCTACGAAAACGCACCTGCCATGCAAGTTGCTCATTTCTCTTATGCCTTAAACATGGCAGATGCAACAGAATTAAAAGCTTTAATTGAAAAAGTAAAACCCAATCTTATTGTTCCAGAAATTGAAGCCATTGCCACTCAAGTATTAGTCGAAATCGAACAACAAAATATTGCAACCGTGATCCCTTCGGCAAAAGCCGTGAATTTAACCATGAACCGTGAAGGGATTCGTCGCTTAGCGGCAGAAGAACTTGGTTTACCCACTTCTGCTTACCGTTTTGCCAATACCTTAGAAAGCTTCCGTTCTGCATGTGATGACATTGGTTATCCGAACTTTGTTAAACCTGTAATGTCTTCCTCTGGTAAGGGACAATCTCGTGTCAAAGAATATGCAGAGGTAGATGCAGCTTGGGAATATGCTCAAACTGGTGGACGAGTAAATCAAGGTACGGTCATCGTTGAGTCACAAATTGATTTTGATTTTGAAATCACCTTGCTCACTGTACGTTCGAAAAATCCAGAAACAGGTGAAATTGAAACGGCTTATTGTGATCCAATTGGGCATCGTCAAGATTCAGGCGACTATGTAGAAAGTTGGCAGCCTCAAGCAATGACTGAAACAGCTTTAAATGAAGCCAAACGCATTGCCAATAAAGTCACTGTAGCACTTGGTGGCTGTGGAATTTTTGGGGTAGAACTGTTTGTAAAAGGTGATAAAGTATGGTTTAGTGAAGTATCACCGCGTCCACACGATACAGGCTTAGTCACACTTGCATCACAATTCCAAAGTGAATTTGAATTACATGCACGTGCGATTTTGGGTTTACCTGTCAATACTGAACGGCATAGTATTGCTGCAAGTGCTGTAATCTATGCAGGTATAGATGCAAACAATCTTTTATACTCTGGCTTAGATCTTGCTTTGCAAAATCCTGCTACAGACTTACGCCTGTTCGGTAAACCTGAAGGATTTAAACGTCGTCGTATGGGCGTGGCAACAGCACGTGCTGAAACAACAGACCAAGCACGTGAACTTGCACAAGAAACGGCTGCAAAAGTCACTGTTCATTTAAACAACTAGCCAATATATTTGCGGACAAGACATCCATGATCAACACCTCTCCTCTGTTGGAATATGTAACTGATATACATGACATTAAAGCGATTAATCAATGGCGTAGCGATGTCGAACAACAGTTAAATGAGGCCTATGATCATGGTACAACGATACGCGAAATTGTGCGTACCCGTTCAAATGTGGTGGATGAAGCCCTTATGTTTCTCTGGAAGCATTCAGGGCTAGATCAAACAGATCTCGGTTTATTTGCTGTTGGTGGCTATGGGCGACGCGAAATGTTGCCCTATTCCGATGTCGACATCATGATTCTTTCAGAAGAAGACCTTTCTCCTGAACAAGAACAAACGGTGACGCAATTTATTTCTACACTTTGGGATGTGGGAAATTTTAAACCGGGTGTCAGTGTACGGAGTATCCGTAGTTGTTTTGAACAAGCCACCAATGATCTTACTGTGGCAACCTCGCTGATTGAAGCGCGATTAATTATTGGCAATCAACATCTGGCAAGATGGCCTCGTCGTGTCGTTTCCCAAACTTGGACAGATAAGACGTTCTTTGATGCCAAGATGGATGAACAAGCGCAACGCTATGCACAACATAACAATACTGAAAGTAATTTAGAACCTGATATTAAAAATGCACCCGGCGGTATTCGGGACATTAACCAAATTGGCTGGATTGCCAAACGACATTTCCGAGTCAATCGTATTTACGACTTGGTTCATTTGGGTTTTATTTCTGAATTTGAATTGGGCGTTCTGGAAGAAGCTGAAAACTTTCTTTGGGAAATTCGCCATCATTTACACCGTTTAACCAAACGTGATGAAAATCGTCTATTGTTTGATTATCAACGTGATATTGCAGCTAAATTTGGCTATACACGAGAAGATGATCATCATCCAAATTATCCAATTGAACAGTTCATGAAGCGTTATTATCGTACCGCGCAACAGGTTTCGACCTTAAATGAAATGTTATTGGCTTATTTTAATGAATCGGTGATTACCCCACGCTTACCCGACTATGAACGTAAAATCGAAAATATTAACGAACATTTTAAATTGGTTGATGGCAAGCTTGCCGTTCAACAACATAAAACCTTTTCAGAAAATCCAAGCGCTATTTTAGAAATTTTCTATATCTTAGCGAATCGCCCTGAAATCGAGGGTATTCGTGCACGTACATTGCGTCTTTTGACTTTAGCAGCAAAACGCATTGATCAAGCATTTCGTGATAATCCGACCCATCAAGCATTATTCATGGCGATCATTCGCTCTCCATATCGTTTATATGAAACCATGGTGGCAATGAAACGTTATGGTGTATTAGGAAATTATATCCCTGCATTTGGGCAAATCATGGGACTGATGCAATATGACTTGTTCCATATTTATACTGTCGATGCACATACCTTACTGTTAATTCGTAACTTAAATCGTTTTAAAGAACCTGGCTTTGCTAAAGACTACCCTGTTGTCAGTTCTGTATTTCAACGCTTAGTCCGCCGTGACATCGTATTCCTTGCTGCATTATTCCATGATATTGCCAAAGGCCGTGGTGGAGATCACAGTGAACTTGGCGCCGAAGATGCAATTGAATTCTGTCTTGCGCATGGGTTTACCGAACGCGAATGTAATCTGGTTGCTTGGCTCATCCAAAACCATTTACTGATGTCGATGACCGCACAGAAAAAAGATATTTCAGATCCAGATGTGGTGAAAGAGTTTGCTGAAAAGCTTGGCGATATGGAGCATTTAGATTATCTCTATACGCTGACGGTTGCCGATATCAATGCCACCAATCCAAAACTTTGGAATACATGGCGCTCTTCTTTGATGCGTCAACTCTATACCCATGCGCGTGATGTAATTCGTTCTGGTTTGGGGCGACCTGTTGATTATCAAATGCTGATTGAAGATACCAAATTCTCTGCAAGTGAAGTCTTGGTGGATGAGTTTCCACTGGATCAAGTTGAAAAGGTTTGGCAAGAGCTTGGGGACGAATACTTCCTTAAAGAATCCGCAGATGAAATTGCATGGCATACCCGCGCGATTTTGCAACACGGCGACAACCCTGCACCATTGGTGCTCATGCGTGCGCACCGTAAAGCAGCACAAGATGCTGTACAGATCTTTATTTATACTCAAGACCAACCCAATCTGTTTGCCACCACAGTGGCAATTTTGGATCGTATGAATCTGGATGTCCAAGATGCACGGATTATCACTGCAACCAAAGCCTTTAGTTTAGATACTTATGTGGTCTTGGATCGTTTCGGTACCTTATTAACCGATCCTGAACGTGAAGAAACAGTCAAACAGGCGTTAATTAAAGCCTTAAGCGAATCAGATAAATATCCGGGTTTGATGCAACGTCGTATTCCACGTCAACTTCGCCACTTCGATATTGAAAATACCGTGGATGTAACACTTAACGAAGCTTTGCAGCAAAATATGGTAGAAATCTCTACCCTCGACCAACCGGGCTTACTTGCACGCGTTGGTGGTTTATTTATGATGCAAGGTTTAGACATACATTCTGCTAGAATCGCCACGCTGGGTGAAAAAGCAGAAGATATTTTCTTTGTCACCAAAAAAGATGGCACCCCCCTCACTGAAGCTGAGGCTGAAGTCTTTACCGCAAAATTAAAAGCGGCATTAGATGAAGCATCCAATCAAATCTGTGGGCAACATTAATCTTACTTTCTATCATGGTAATTGTTTCATGAACTCTAGTTTGTCTTTATTACATCCTTATCCATTTGAAAAGTTAAGCCAGCTTTTTCAGGATGTAAAACCTGCAGATTTACCTTTGATCCCACTTTCAATTGGAGAACCAAAGCATCCTGCTCCTGAGTTTGTGAAGCAAGCGATCATTGATAATTTTCAGCACCTTTCAACTTATCCAAACAGCAAAGGTTTACCAGAACTTCGTGAAAGTATTGCTCAGTGGCTAACCCGTCGTTTTAAACTGAATGCAATCAGTGCCGAAGATCATGTCCTTCCAGTAACAGGTACACGTGAAGGGATTTTCTCTTTTGTACAAGCCTTGATTAATCGTGATGACGCACCTTATGTGGTAATGCCTAATCCGTTCTATCAGATTTATGAAGGTGCAACACTTTTAGCTGGCGCCAAGCCATACTTTGTTAACTGTACCGAAGATAACAATTACCTCGGTGATTTTGATGCTGTACCTGCTGAAGTTTGGGAAAAAACCGCACTTTTGTTTGTTTGTACACCGGGAAATCCTACTGGTGCGGTACTTTCAAAAGCACAATTTAAAAAACTAATTGCACTTTCTGACCAATATGACTTTGTGATTGCCTCTGATGAATGTTACTCAGAATTGTGGTTTGATGAAGCACCGATCGGTTTATTGGAAGTCTGTGCTGAATTAGGTCGTGACGATTATAAAAATTGTATCGTGTTCCATTCACTGTCTAAGCGTTCAAACCTACCGGGTATGCGCTCAGGTTTTGTTGCTGGGGATGCAAACTTACTTAAACCTTATTTAAAATTCCGTACTTATCACGGCGCTGCAATGCCAGTCCAACACCAATTGGCTTCAATTGTTGCTTGGAACGATGAAACACATGTTGAAGAAAATCGTAGACTGTATCGTGCCAAATTTGATTTGTTCCAAAATGAACTCGGTCATCTTTTAGCATTACAAAAGCCCGATGCAGGCTTCTATTATTGGTTAAAAGTTGATCATGATGAAAACTTTGCCAAAATGTTAATAGAAAAAGCCAACATTAAAGTTTTACCGGGGCGTTATTTGTCTCGTGATACTGAACAAGGCAATCCTGGTGAAGGTCATGTTCGTATGGCATTGGTCGCAGATATTGCTCAATGTGAGCAAGTGATTCAACGTCTAAAAGCTATTTTATAAAAATATACTGTTATAAAAAATGCCCCAAATTTGGGGCATTTTTTATGGTATTTAAAAATCAAATGCAGCACTTAGCATGAATGTACGAGGTTGCCCAGCAACCAAGTAGCCGTTATTGGTGTTAGAAGTACTGTTGATGTTGTCGAATAGACCAACTGATGACCAATAATTTTTATCGAAGACATTATTTACGCGGAAATTAAAAGTTGTCGGTGTTTGCCCCAACTGAGTTTTATATGTCGCACCAAGATCTAAAGTTGTCCAATCACCTACTTTCAATTTGTTGTCTAAACTTGCATAAGTCGAACCTGTATAAGTGACTTGAGCATTTAAAGACACATCTTGAACTGTTGGTAATTTCCAATCAGCACCAACATTTGCTTGAAATTCTGAAACACCCACTTCCTTTTTATTATCGTAGTTAACATTTCCTGTATTTTTTTGCTTTGCATCAATCCAAGTTGCACCACCTAACACTTTTAAAGAATCCGTCAATTGACCAAAAGTATTGAGTTCAACACCACGATGTACATATTTACCCGCATCACTAAAAACACTGTTTTCAAGTACTGCGCGCTGCTTATCGATATCAAACAAACTTAGGCTTGCACCAAACTGATCATTTTCATATTTGGCACCAATTTCTTTTTGTTTAGCAACGAATGGTTTGAGTGTTGTGGTTTCTTTCGTCGTTGAATTGGTATTACTCAAACCTTTAGCTAAAGATTCAATATAATTTGCATAAACTGAAACTTCAGGCAGAATTTTATAACTTAGACCTAAAGCAGGGGTAAACTTACTCTCATCATATTCGCCAGATTTAATTGAAGTTCCATAATTATAGTTTTCTTGCATGATGGTTTGATAACGTCCACCGAGCATAACTGTTAATTTATCATCTAAAGCTTTGAGGTTATCGCCAATGGCAATGCTTCTTAAACGCGTCCGAGTCGTTAATTTAGGCGTATCTAAGTTATTCCCAAACAATGCATTTTGTGAATAAGCAGGTTGATCATACTGAATTGGATTATAGATATTGTTGGCTAATGTATTTTTATAGTCCATCACATAAGCATTGCGGGTATTCTGTTGAAATGCTGATGCAGAAAGCACTAAATTATGTTCAATTGAACCTGTGTTTACTTTGCTACGCACACCAACTTCACCAGTATTGACCATATCTACACGCGCATTGTCAAATCGGTAAATGGTCCCCGCGCCTGTTGTCTGATTGGTCAAGGTCATATTTGCTAAACTGTTTTGCTCTTCGCCATGTCGAAAACCATAAGCAGCATAAGCCGTTAAATTATCAGCTAAATCATATTCAGCACGATAACTTCCAAAAACATCCTCTTCATTTGAATACGTCCATTTTTGTGCAAAGTTATCTGAGCCATCAATTGCTTTCGGAATCTCGGTAATACCCGCGCCTAAAGTCACGTTTGGACGAGTCGCTTTTAAACGATTATTCACATAACCCATATCGCCAGACAGACGTAAACGATCACCGCGGTAATCCAAGCCTATAGAAGCTAAACCTAAAGATGCTTCTTCATTATCAACAGCCGTATCACCACCATGATATGCTGTGTTTACACGTACACCGAATTGTTGATCTTCACCAAAACGTCGAGAAATATCATTGGCAATATAACCGCCATTAAAGTCCGTACCTACTGTGACACGATTAAGTGGTTCGTTACTTGCACGTTTTGGCAATAAGTTAATTGCACCACCAATCCCACCATTACTTGGCATGGCTCCATTTAAAAATGAGGATGCCCCTTTTAATACCTCAACACGTTCAAACAGCTCCGCAGGAATATATTGACGTGGTAAAATTGAATATAAACCGTTATAGGCTGTGTCGTCTGAACCCAAGTTAAAGCCACGAATATAATAATTTTCTTGGAAATTACCAAAACCACGTCCGACACGAACACTTGGATCCGCTTTTAAAACATCCCCAACACTTTTTGCTTGTCGCTCTTGAATATATTGATTGGTATAGCTGGTTAGATTAAACGGCGTATCTATATTTTTCTGATTACCAAATATCCCAACTTTACCGCCAGAAGCCACTTGTCCACCGGCAAACGCTGGCATTAAACCCTCTGCTGATGCATCTGCACTTGCGACTACTGTAATCGTACTCAGTTGTTTTGCATTGCCATTGCTCGATTGAGTCGATGAAGCATCTTGTTGTTCAGCATGCGCAATTGCAGCACTTGTCACCACTGCCATCATCACAATTAAGGGTTTAATTTTTCGCATAGGAGGCTCTAAAACAGTCATCTAAATTAAGCCGCCATATTAAATGATAATCACTATTACTTAAACTTACTTTCTCATTTTATAAGCGTGATTTTTTAAATAAAAAAGCAAGATCTCATGGTATTTATTTATTAAAAAATATTATAAATTGTGAATGGTTTTGTAGTTTTTATACAAAATTATGCTGATCTTGATGGTTTCTATATTAAAAACATATAAATAATTTTAACCGCTCAAGCCATCTAATAATCAAGGCCTTAAAACAACAAATATCACTAACTTCAACGGCCTCTCTATAGCAAAATTTAACCGCTTAACTTTCAAAAAATCACATTAAGCGCTGTATTGCAACTTGACCAAACATAGAGCCTTTAGAGATACTCAACTTATCTCTACTCATTTAAAAAACTAAAATGAAATCGCATGACCCAATGAAAAAAAAGCGCATAAACTCAAAACTAGGGATCATTATTGCAATTATTTTTATTGTGCTAATCGTGGCTTTTATTGGATGGAAATCTTCAAATAAAAAGCAGCCTTCTCCAGAAAATGCAGCAACATCCGCTTCTAGCGCAAAACCAGCACTGACTGTAACGGTGATACAACCCGAGCTACAAAACTGGAAGCAAAACTTTACAGCCAATGGCAATATTGCTGCATGGCAAGAAGTGGTGATTGGCAGTGAACTTTCGGGGCAACGAATTACCAAAGTCAATGTCAACGTTGGTGATAGCGTACAACGTGGGCAAGTTTTGGCTGAAATTAACAGTGAAAGTATTCGTGCTGAATTGGCGACAGCAAAAGCCAATTATGCAGAAGCGAAAGCTGTGCTAGCTGATGCCAGTATCAATAATCAACGTATTCAACAACTCAAAAATACCGGTGCAATTTCACAACAAGAAGCGACAAAATACCTGACTTCTCAAAGTACAGCACAAGCCCGCTTAGATGCAGCCAAAGCCCAAATTGACAGTAATCAGCTTCGTTTAACGCAAACCCAAGTGATTGCACCCGATCATGGGGTTATCTCAGCACGTACAGCAACAGTTGGCTCATTGGCACAAACGGGACAAGAACTGTTCCGCTTGATCCGTGATAACCGTTTGGAATGGCGTGCCGAAGTCACCTCGACAGACTTATATAAACTTAAAAAAGGCATGACAGCGCATATCACCTCACCTGATCCTAGCCGTTCAGCCGTTTCAGGTAGCGTTCGCATGATTGCACCAGTCATTGACCCGCAAACACGTTATGGCTTGGTTTATGTGGATATACCTACCACTGATGCTGTTCGTATGGGTATGTTTGTCAAAGGTGAGTTTGATCTAGGCGAAAAGCCAGCACTAACAGTGCCTCAAACCGCAGTACTTTTACGTGATGGTTTCTCTTATGTGTTTATTGTCAATAAAGATAATCGAGTGACTCAACAGAAAGTCACACTTGGTCGACGTTTAAATGATCGCGTTGAAATTGTTGATTTAGCAGCAAATACTCAACTGGTTGCCTCTGGAACAGGATTCTTGTCAGATGGTGATTTAATCAAACGTGGTCATGCCATTCCAGATACACCATTGACCAAACAACTCGTTAGCACGCAGGAGAAATAACATGAATTTCTCCGCTTGGTCGATTAAAAATCCGATTCCCGGTATCTTGCTTTTTATCATGCTTGGTTTAGCCGGTTTGATGTGTTTTCATTGGATGAAAATCCAACAATTTCCCGATATTGAATTACCGATGGTTACGGTTACTGCGGCTTTACCCGGTGCAGCACCACCGCAACTGGAAACAGAAGTTGCACGTAAAATTGAGAACTCGATTGCAACTTTACAGGGACTTAAAAATCAATATACCAATATCCAAGATGGTGTAGTTACCGTAACTGCCGAGTTCCAACTGGAAAAACCACTGCAAGAAGCTGTGGATGATGTCCGTAACGCGGTTTCACAAGTACGTTCAGATTTACCTGCGGATCTTCGTGATCCAATTGTCAGTAAAATCAATCTTTCAGGTTCACCGATTCTCACCTACACCATCCAATCCCCTCGTATGGATGAGGAAACACTGTCTTGGTTTGTGGATTATGACGTTGCACGTGCAATGTTAAAAGTCAAAGGCGTTGGTGCGGTTTCTCGTGTAGGCGGTGTCACGCGTCAAGTTGAAGTTGAATTAGATCCTGAAAAACTCTTGGCGTTAAATGCCACAGCAACAGACATCACCCGACAATTACGCCTTGTTCAGCAAGATGCTTCTGGTGGGCAAACCAAAATAGGCGGCAGTGAACAGTCTATTCGTACCATTGCCACAGTAAAAACTGCTGCTGAAATTGCAGCAATGGATATTGCCTTGAGTGATGGCAGACATATCCGACTCGATCAAGTTGCCAGCATTCGCGATGGCATTGCTGAACGACGTTCTGCTGCACTGTTAAATGGCCACCCCGTGATTGGCTTTGAAATTACCCGCAGTAAAGGTGCAAGTGAAGTTGATGTTGAAATCGGAGTAAAAGAGGCACTAGAAACATTAAAAGCGGCGCATCCCGATATTAAAATCACTGAAGCATTTAACTTTGTAAATCCTGTGGTTGATAACTATAAAGGCTCAATGTCCTTGCTGTATGAAGGCGCACTTCTTGCAATCTTGGTGGTTTGGTTATTTTTACGAGATTGGCGTGCCACGATCATTGCGGCTACTGCCCTGCCTTTGTCCATTCTACCTGCCCTAATTGGCATGTATTACTTAGGTTTTACTTTAAATATTGTCACACTGTTAGCCATGTCGTTGGTTGTGGGAATACTGGTTGATGATGCCATTGTAGAAATTGAAAATATCATCCGGCATCTTCGAATGGGGAAAACACCTTATGAAGCGGCCATGGAGGCAGCCGATGAAATTGGTTTAGCCGTGATTGCCACAACTTTCACCTTGATTGCAGTGTTCTTACCCACTGCCTTTATGAGTGGTATTGCAGGTAAATTCTTTGTGCAATTTGGCTGGACAGCGGCTTTGGCTATTTTTGCCTCACTCTTGGTGGCACGCTTACTGACGCCTATGATGTCAGCCTATATTCTTAAACCTTGGGTTGGTAAAGTTGAAAGTCATCATGACAATCAAGTATTAGATGATCAAAGCCAACCAATCAAAGATCATGGTGATCTTGAACTTCAACATGATCGTGCCAAAGATGGTCGGGTGATGCGCGCCTATATGCGGATGGTCACGTGGTGTTTAAATCATCGTTGGATCACCTTAAGCAGTGCCATCATATTTTTTATTGCTTCACTGATGCTCATCCCATTACTCCCTACAGGCTTTGTTCCACCACCTGACACTGGGCAGACCCAAGTGCGTGTAGAGCTTCCACCAGGTTCACAATTTCCAGATACCTTAAAAGCAGCAGAATACGCCCGTAGTTTAATTAAAGATCATCCTGAAATTAAAAGTGTCTATACCACGATTGGCGGTGGATCAGCAGGTACAGATCCTTTTGCGGGTGGTGCATCAAGTGAACCAAGAAAAGCAACCTTAACCATTCAAGTCACAGCACGTTCAGACCGTGCTGCAAGTTTGCAAAAAATTGAAAATGACTTGCGCCAACGTTTAGCTCCACTGCCTGGTGCACGAATTCAAGTCGGTATTGCAGGCAACAACAGCCAATATCAAATTGCGCTGTCAGGTGATGACCCTGATGTATTAATCAATACAGCACGTCAAGTAGAACGAGAAATCCGGACTATTCCAAATATTGGTAGTATTACCTCAAGCGCAGCATTGATTCGCCCTGAATTGGTGATTCGCCCTGACTTTGCAAAAGCTGCGGATTTAGGCATTACCACACAAAATATCGCTGAAACTGTGCGTATTGCCACGGCGGGAGATTTTGATCAGAACTTGGCAAAATTAAACCTATCGCAACGACAAATTCCGATCGTCATCAAACTGCCCCTGTCTGCACGTCAAGACCAAGATCTGATTAAACGCTTGATGATTACTGGTAGTAAAGGTCCAGTGATGTTAGGCACCATTGCACAAGTCAATATTGAAAGCGGTCCTTCACAAATTGACCGTTTTAACCGTTTACGTAACATCAACTTTAATATTGAGCTCAATGATCAACCTTTAGGCGATGTTGCGGCTGCTGTAGATAAACTTCCAACCATCAAAAACTTACCTCCGACGGTAAAACGTACCAATCTGGGTGATGCCGATGTGATGGAACAGCTCTTTGCTAGCTTTGGTTTAGCTATGCTCACAGGCGTATTGTGTATCTATGTGGTCTTGGTGCTCCTGTTTAAAGACTTCTTACAACCGATCACCATTTTAGTGGCATTACCTTTGGCACTGGGTGGTGCGTTTGTGCTACTGCTTTTAGCAAAAAGTAGTTTTTCGATGCCAAGTTTGATTGGCTTAATCATGCTGATGGGAATTGCCAGTAAAAACTCGATTCTTTTGGTCGATTATGCAATTATCGCCCGTAATGAACGGCAGTATTCACGGATGAATGCGCTCTTAGATGCCTGCCATAAGCGTGCACGGCCCATTATTATGACCACTTTAGCGATGGGTGCAGGTATGTTTCCGATTGCCTTAGGAATAGGTACAGATCCAAGTTTTAGAGCACCGATGGCAATCTCTGTAATTGGTGGACTGATTACCAGTACCTTTTTATCATTATTGGTTATTCCTGTTGTGTATACTTTTATTGATGATATTCACAACATGTTATTCAAACGCAATAAAGCCAATAAATCGAAAGAAGCAAGCGTATCTCATTCTTGATTTTTAAAATTGAATCAGATGACAACATAATGTAAAAGAGAATGCCTATCTAGATCTTTATTAGGCTTCTTTCATAAGTCCTTTTTAAAACTATAAATCAACATAAAAAGCACCCTCATCCTAGCCTTCTCCCACTGGGCATAGGTATCTACACAATTAAATCTATTTAAGTTAAATTGGAGAGCATGCTCTCCAATTTAACATTCCACACTTAGATAACCGATTAGTTAAACGCTACGGAAGTCTTGTAAAACTTAATATGAATCCACTTGCTTCATTAGCCCCAGCGCTTAAAGATATTGCCTCTACCCAAAAGACTAGCTTTGCTACAACCCAAGCAGTTTGGCGTTTCTTAAATAACGAAAACGTTTCATTTCAACAACTCAATCAGCCTCTTCAGAAACTTGCGCTTGAACAAATCGCTCTATCGAATCACCACTATGCCTTAGTTGCTCATGATTGGTCTCAACTACAATATTTCAAACATAACAACAAGTTAAATAGATTCAAAAGAACACATGCAAGTGACAAAGGCTATGAATTACAAAGCAGTTTATTAATTGATGCTGAAACGGGTTTACCCATTGCACCATTAGATCAAACTTTATGTGATGCTACTGGACGTTATTCAACATTTACTGATGGGCATAAAATAAAAGAAACCCACTTAAATGCACTATGTGAACAAATCGAACATATTGAGTCTTTACCAATAGAAAAGAAACTCGTACATATTATTGATCGTGAAGGAGATTCAATTGCTCATCTTAGATTATTGAATCAACAAGAACATTTATTTCTTATTCGAGGTAAAGAAGGAAATCGTGTTGAATATCAAGGAGAAGATGTTAAGTTAAGGGAAGTGTCAGACCAAATACCAACTACACAAACCCATACAATTCAATATAAAGGGAATTGCGAACAACTCTATGTTGGTGAAACTCAAATCAGTATTACACGTAATGCAAGACCAATGCAGAAAGACGAAACGGGAAAAAGAGTTCCACCACAAAAGGGAAAGTCATTAACCGTTCGACTGATTGTAGTTGAAGTTAAAAATAAGCAAGGAAAATCACTTTCTCGTTGGAGCTTATTAAGTAATGTATCATCAGAAATTCCAAGTATAGAATTGGCAACTTGGTATTACTGGCGTTGGAAAATAGAAAACTATTTTAAGTTGTTAAAACAGGCGGGCCATGACATTGAGTCATGGCTACAAACAACTCCGCAAGCGATATTAAGACGACTCTTAATTGCAAGTATGGCATGTGTGTTAACTTGGCGAATACAGCGAGAAAATGATGAGAAAAATTCAAGAGTTAGAGTCTTTCTAACACGTCTATCAGGAAGACAACAAAAAAGAGGAACAAGGGAAAGTGCTCCTGCAATTTTGGCTGGTCTGTCAATATTACTGAATACACTACAATTATTATCTGAACATTCGGTTGATGACCTTAAGCTGATTGCTGAAATTGCATTAGAGTCTCTACAAAAAGATGTGTAGATACCAATGCCCAGTGGGAGAAGGGACTTTCAATACCAATATGATTCACTCTACATGATCATTTTTTGATTTATCAAAGATCTTTATTAGATAGGCATGTTTTTATTTGAGCTAATTTTATTTGATTAATTCAGCAACAAAGCCGCAGCAAATAAGCCAAAGCAAAAGGATGAAAGATAATAAATATATTTGATTTTGGTTTTAAACCAATGCATAGCTTTATTTTGAGTCATCAATCGCACCAAAAACAAGTTCCAGATCAAAACTACACTCACCATCCACAGACAGGTTAAAGTCAGTTGAACAACATTATAGTGTTGATAAATTGCCATAATAATACTGCTATAAAACAGAATATTTTTAGGATTTAATAAACTCGACTGTACCCCCAGTAAGACATATTTCATCCATGCAAAGGTGGGTTTATTTTGGTGTTCTAGATGGTAATCCACTGTTAGCTTTGCTTGTTGTGCAAATATAAAACATCGATAAGACAAATAGCTTAAATAAGCAATACAGCCCCATTTTACCAGCTTTAAAATTTCATCATCGAATTTGCCAAGAAAAAACAATGAGCCCCAAATAAGGCCTATCACGGCAACATTTCCCAAGACGATCCCTAAACAAACAGCTCTCGCCGCATGTGGCCCATTTCGAAACAATGAGGTTAAAATAAGAAAAAAATCAGGGCCGGGTGAAAGTAAAGCGATGAAATGGGTGACAATCACAATAATGAACAGTTGCATTACTCGATCCAAAAAATATTTAGATAAGCTTAAACATTTTAGAACCTATTATCTTGTAGATAATTGCGCAGTTAGAGCATGACAAACTGCGCTTGAAACTGCTTCGGCGTGATTCCTGTATGCGATTTAAACACATGATGAAAATGACTTTGGTCTGTAAACCCCAAATCATGTGCAACTTGAATAATTGCTTCTCCAGACTTCAAACGCTTTCTGGCTATATTTATTTTTTGATTTAATTGATACGCATGTGGTGTTAAGCCAAAATTATTTTTAAACAAGCGAATAATGGCATAACGACTAATCCCGAGGCTTTGACTGAGATCCTCTAAAGAAAGCATCTGTTTACTATGCTTCATATCATCAATAATTGCCCCCAAATGCTTTTGAAAATAATCAGACTGCTTTAATAACGTAAATTCAAAATTGGGCAATAATATTTCACTCAGCACTTCAATTAATTGTTGTTGTTTGAATAAAATCGATATGGTTGGATCAAATAACAGCTGATTTAACTGCGTAAATGCTTGGTATATATGTGGGTTTGTTAAAATTTGTGGTTTTAGCAACGGAATATGATGGGGATAAAGCTGCTCAATATCTTTGACTAATTCTGAAACGAGTTGAGCAACCCAATGTGCATCTAAATGCATCATCTGATAACTCCATGCTTGATTTTCCAGTGGATTACATGCGTGTTCCACCTCAGCAGGAATGATCACTACGCTTCCTGTTTGAATTTGCTCCTCACTGGCAAAATAGCTACTAAAGCGACTTATTCCACAATCTACAGCACCAATCGAAAAGGTCGGATGGCTATGTGATTTATAGCAAATACGGCTTTGACATGCCCTACGTGTTTCGACATAGGGCATTTGCGGATTAGTCCAAAATTCAACTGTAGTGTCTAATTGCATTATATCCTCAGTCTTATTTTGGTCTTTACAACAGGTTATTCTGCTAAAGCTTTTTCAATATCCTGTTCTATATCCTCAGGCTTCGTGGTTGGTGCATAGCGGTTAATCACTTCGCCTTTCTTATTAATTAAGAATTTGGTGAAATTCCACTTAATGCCACTGCCGAGTATGCCTTTACTGTTATTGGTTAAATAACGGAATATCACATGCGCTTCAGGCCCTTTTACATTCACTTTAGCGAACATTGGAAAAGAAACACCATAATTGCGTTGGCAATAAGCACCGATTTGCTCATTTGTACCTGGGTCTTGTCCACCGAACTGGTTACAAGGAAATCCTAAAACTTCAAGACCTTGGTCTTTATATTTCTCGTAAACCTTTTCTAATCCTGCAAATTGTGGAGTGAAGCCACATTTACTTGCAGTATTTACAATCAATAAAACTTTTCCTTCATAATCAGAAAAAGATTTATTTTCACCCTCTAACAGCTCAGCCTCAAACTGATAAATGTTGGTCATGGATACGTTTCCTCGTCGCCTTTTTCTTGTGATTTTAATTCTAAAGAAGCGGAATTTACGCAGTAGCGTAAGCCCGTTGGTTGTGGTCCATCTTCAAATACATGCCCCAAATGAGCGTCGCAATGATGGCATATAATTTCTACACGTTCCATACCATGCGAATGATCATCTTGTTCTTCTATAACAGTATTATTGATCGGTTTAAAAAAGCTCGGCCAACCACAACCACTGTCATATTTGGTTTCTGAAGAGAATAATTCTTCCCCACAACATCGACATACATAGGTTCCATGCTGCTTGGAATTCCAATACTTTCCAGTAAAGGCAGCTTCAGTGCCCTTTTGTCGAGTGATTTTAAATTCCTCTGGTGATAACTCTCTTTGCCATTCTCGGTCTGTTTTATTGAGTTTTCCCATCATTAAACTCCTTTAAATCTTTGACATTCAATGTCATGCTTCAGTACTTCCATATTTACGCTAGAGCTTGGAAAATTTCTAGCTAAATTTCAACATAGATTGTGATATTTCAGTAATCTATTTTTTTAACTCAAAATAATTGGATAAAATTATGTCCGTTTTAGGTAACACAACCCCACGTGAAATCAAGAAATCGTCAAAGCTAGAGCATGTTTGCTACGACATTCGTGGACCAGTGTTACGAGCGGCCAATGAGATGGAAGAAGCCGGTCATAAAATTATTAAATTAAATATCGGTAACCCCGCCCCGTTCGGCTTTGAAGCCCCGCAAGAAATTATCAATGATGTGGCTTTAAATTTGCCTAATGCTGTCGGTTATACAGATTCAAAAGGGATCTTCCCTGCGCGTAAAGCCATTTGTCAGTATTATCAGCAAAAAGGCATCTTAGATTTACATGTCAAAGATGTGTATATCGGGAATGGTGTATCCGAACTGATCGTTATGGCGATGCAAGGTTTATTGGATGATGGCGATGAAATGCTGGTTCCAATGCCAGATTACCCATTATGGACGGCAGCCGTAAATCTATCAGGTGGTACAGCGATTCACTATAAATGTGATGACCAAAACTACTGGTATCCTGATATGGCGGATATGGAAAGTAAAATCACCCCGAATACTCGTGGTATTGTGGTGATTAACCCAAACAATCCAACGGGTTCAGTTTATCCACGCCATGTTTTAGAACAGATTGTCGCATTGGCAAAAAAACATGATCTGATTTTATTTGCAGATGAAATTTACGACAAAATTGTGTATGACGGTATCGAACATGTCTCTGTTGCAGCATTAGCAGGAAACCATTTATGTGTTTCTTTTAATGGTTTATCTAAAGCCTATCGTATTGCAGGCTACCGTTCTGGTTGGATGGCGATTACGGGTGATAAGTCACGTGCAATGGATTACATCGAAGGCTTGGACATGCTTGCCTCAATGCGTTTATGTGCCAACCATCAAGCCCAATATGCGATTCAAACTGCTTTAGGCGGCTATCAATCGATTAATGATTTGATCCGCCCAGGTGGTCGTTTGTATGAACAACGCAATATTGCTTGGGAAATGCTTAACGATATTCCTGGTGTGTCGTGCGTAAAACCAGAAGGTGCGATGTATTGTTTCCCTAGACTAGATCCTGAAATCTATCCAATTGAAGATGATGAAAAATTCATGTTAGATTTCCTCAAAGCTGAAAAAGTTTTACTGGTTCAAGGAACAGGTTTTAACTGGCCTACACCTGATCATTTCCGTGTGGTATTCCTCCCCGCAGAAAATGAATTACGTGAAGCAATGAATCGCTTAAGTCGTTTCTTGGCAAAAATGCGTTAATCTTTATAAAGTAAAGATAAGCTCAAAAAGGCATTCAAAATTGAATGCCTTTTTTATTGCTCAAGCATCTGTACAACTAAAAACTTAGTCATTGACGTTATATTGCACAACATCTTCATTGAATGCTGAAAAAACACACTGGCAAGCACTTTATCCAGTTTTAATAGTATGTAACTATAAATTTGAGTGATTATTTGAAAAATTACATTTTTAAATAAGTATGGGCAACAGCTCAGTATTTATATAGATTGAAAAACTGGTACAAAAAATGCTTATGACCAGAACAATGATTGAAAAGGATAGTTTATGAAAAAGACGGTTACTGCACTTACACTTGCAATTGGCATGCTTTTACCCTTTACGAGTTATGCAAAAAATAATGTCGTTGTCGTCGCAACTGGCGGTACGATCGCGGGTGCTGGAGCAAGTTCTACAAATAGCGCAACATACACTGCTGCGAAAGTTCCTGTAGATGATTTGTTGAATGCAGTTCCGCAAATTCAAAATCTTGCCAATGTTACAGGCGTACAGGCTTTACAGGTTGCTTCAGAAAGCATCACTGACAAAGAGCTTTTAACCATTGCACGCAAAGTGAACGAATTGGTTAAAAAGCCTGATGTGAATGGCGTGGTGATTACCCATGGTACAGATACTTTAGAAGAAACTGCTTATTTTCTAAGTCTTACAGTTCATACAGATAAACCAATTGTCGTTGTTGGTTCTATGCGTCCACCTTCAGCACTTTCAGCTGACGGCCCTTTGAACCTGTATAGTGCTGTTGCGCTTGCTGCCGCAGACAGTGCCAAAGGCAAAGGCGTTTTTGTGTTAATGAATGATGATATTTTTGCAGCACGCGATGTGTCAAAGACCATCAATATTCATACCGATGCTTTTGTCAGCCAATGGGGTGCTTTAGGTACACTGGTTGAAGGTAAACCTTATTGGTTTAGAAACGTTGCAAAACGTTTTAACAATAGTTCTGAGTTTAATATTGAAAACATTCAGGGTGATGCGCTACCAATCGTTCAAATCGTTTATGGTTCAGGCAATATGCTTCCAGATGCCTATGTGGCCTATGCGAAAGCGGGTGCTAAAGCCATTATTCATGCGGGTACAGGTAATGGTTCCGTAGCAAATTATATTGTTCCGACATTAAACCAACTCCAGCAACAAGGTGTACAAATCATTCGTTCTTCACGCGTTCCACAAGGTTTTGTGTTACGTAATGCTGAACAGCCTGATGATAAATATGGTTGGGTGGTTGCTCACGATTTGAATCCGCAAAAAGCAAAACTTTTAGCTGCTTTGGCGCTGACCAAAACCAAAGATGCAAAAGAAATTCAACGGATGTTCTGGGAATACTAAGTTTAATCTTTGAATCAAGCTTAATACTTGAATCAACTTTAAAACCAACACAAAGTTAAGCGTGAACTATTGATTAAACCGTCAAATTAATTTGGCGGTTTAATTTTATCTTGAATGGATAATGATTTAATCCGCTGTTAAATCCAATTGATCGAGGATATAAAGTGTATTGCCATCGATAATATTTTTATCGTGATCCAAATACTTTTGTTGCAATACCCCATCTGTTTCAGAAAAAGCATAATCATCATCATTGAGCACTGCTAAATGCTGTTCATCAATCACCCATAGACCTTCAATTTTATCGTGCGGATACTGTAAACGTGCAACCAAATCCACCACTAAGGTCTTTTCTACCGGGTAGATACCCTGTTGAGCCAGACCACTCCAGCCTGCTGTTAACACATATTGTTCCAGGGTTTGTTCCGCAATCAACAGGCCGAATTGTTCATCTTGTCGAATCGTTGAAGTTGGCTTTAGCTTTTCTAAATCAGTGGCATGTTGCAGATTGATTTTATAAATCCGTTTAAATGCTTGAGGATTATCTTTATAGAAATCATCATCACGTTCTGCGACTAGAAATTGTGAGGCACTCAATGCGGTTATTGCCGTATTGGAATAAGTCTTCAGACCTCCTTCTTGTTGATACAGATACTGAGAAACGACTTTGCTTTCTAAATCAATCATCACAATACGCACAAGATCTGATTTGCTTACTGAAGCATCGGGATTGCTCATGGTGGATTGCATAATGCCCACCAGCTTTTTTTGATCGGGTGTAATGGTTAAACCTTCCATCCCTCGATTTTGGCGTCGATTGGCATATTCTTGGGGCAATAAATACCCCGATGTTCTGCGCTCATCTAAAACATAGGCATTGATCCGGTCGATTTCCAGCCCATCTGCATTAAAATGCACAATATGAGGACCATATTCATCACTGACCCAGAAAGTACCATCTTTGAGTGCAACCAAACCTTCAGCATCCAATCCAAATTCATCTGTGCCTATGGCTAATTTCTTGCCATCTTGGTCATAGGCGATTTCTTTACTTGCACCAAAATGCTGATTAGGCAAACCAGTAATATTTCTGCCCGTTGGATCTTTTAATAAAATTTCTTTTATTTTCTGAATAGTTCCATCTTTTTTTAACTCAAATAATCCAATTTTAGGGGTATAGTCAGGCTCTAAAAAGATTTTGCCATGATCCTGATTGACGTTATACGTGGTATTCGGCCCACGATCTGTAAGTGCATAGAATTGATACTTTTCTGTAGGGTGTGCTGAAATTTCTGAACCAAACCCACCACAACGAACCTCGATAAAATGGCCTGGTTTTGCACCATCAGGAATATTGTGAATGTTTAAAACTTCATAAGGTAAACGCACGCCTTGGCTAAATTTTTTATAAAGCTGAGGATCTGTACCAATATTGTTTGGGTGGATATGCTGTTCAGAAGACAATAAGTCCATGTTCCAATCTCATTTTTTAATATTCTGATTATTTTTTATCATGAAATCAGATAAACCACAGTAAAAGAAATGCGATAAACTGTGCAGAAACACCTTCAAAGTCAATATAAATGAAAAGATTTTTCGCCCTATCACTGATTGTTTGTTCTGCATCGCTACAATTGGCATATGCTGGGACGACGTTTAAAAAAGTTTCTGAGTGTCAGAGTGATTATTTTAATGGCGATTACTGTTCTAAAGCCAATCTTGCCAAATATAAAAATGCGCTTAAAACAATGCAGCCCAATTTTGATAAAAAATATATTTTACTCAATACTGGAACTTCAGATTCTTTAGAAATGGTTGCTTTAGATACCCAAACAGGGATTGCTTATCCACTCAATTATCAGTTCACGGGTTGGGAAGATAATGAAGGCAATGTCAAAAAGAAGCCCACTTATACATTTGCATTGAATGACGCCAAATTATGCTTAATGGGTTCACAATTCGATGGTGATCACCCTGGCACACATGAAACCTATAGCAATATTAAAAATTGTTTTAGTATCAATCATCAATATGGCCATACAAACTTTGAATCAAATTACGATGATCAGGTTCAATATAACTATGATAACAAAAGCAAAACATGGAAGCCTTATTCGCGTTAAATTTTAAATCCATAAAAAAAGAGGCTTTCGCCTCTTTTTTAAATTTAACAATCCGTTCAATATCGGACTTAAACTAATTCAGGTTTAGTCAATTCAGTCATTGGCCAACGTGGTGTTGTCGTCACCGATAAACCATCTTTTTGTCCAGCTTTTAAACGCTGATAACCTGCAAACGCAATCATTGCGCCATTATCTGTACATAAAGCAGGTTCTGCATAATAAACTGTTGCTTTAATTTTAGCTAAGTCTGCTTCTAAGCGCTCTCTTAAACGTTTATTGGCACTGACACCGCCCGCAATCACCAAACGTCTTAAACCCGATTGTTTTAAGGCTTTAATCGACTTTTTAACCAAAGTATCCACTAAAGCTTCTTGGAATGAAGCTGCAATGTCTGCATCACGTTGTTCTTCACCTAATTTTTTTAACTGCACTGAAACAGCAGTTTTTAGACCACTAAATGAAAAATCTAGCCCTTGATGCAACATTGGACGTGGAAATTCAAACGCGTTTTTGTCACCTTGTTCCGCCAATTTTGAAATATTTGGACCACCGGGATAAGGTAATTTCAACATTTTTGCGACTTTATCAAAAGCTTCACCAGCAGCATCGTCAATCGACTCACCTAGAATTTCGTACTCACCAATTGCATGTGCTGCCATCAATTGAGTGTGTCCACCTGACACTAATAATGCGACAAACGGAAATTCAGGTGGATTTTCGGATAATAATGGAGCAAGCATATGACCTTCCATATGATGCACGCCAATTGCGGGTTTATTCAGCGCAAAAGCCAAGGTACGACCAAATAATGCCCCTGTCATCAGTGCGCCCATTAAGCCAGGGCCGCGCGTATACGCCACTGCATCGATCTCTGATTTTCTCACACCGCTTTGCTCAAGCAACTGATTAATCAGAGGAATTAACTTCCGAACATGATCACGAGAGGCCAATTCAGGGACCACACCACCATACTCTGCATGCAATTTAATTTGACTATATAACACCTGTCCTCTTAAGCCGACTTCATTGTCATAGAGCGCTAATCCTGTTTCATCACATGAAGTTTCTAAGCCCAGAACGATCATTAAATTGCCTTTTACCCATTTCAAAATATTGCTAAAGCTATTATAGACTTGTGGTATGAGATGTAAATGAGTAAAATACTGACCTTCACTTGTGATCTAGGGTAATTCGACCCTGATCTTATCCATAACTTAATGAGGATTCTTCATGCCACAAGTTAAATTGAAAGAAGGCGAACCAGTAGACGTAGCTATCCGTCGTTTCAAACGTTCATGCGAAAAAGCTGGTGTTTTAGCTGATGTTCGTAAACGTGAATTCTACGAGAAACCTACTCAAGAACGTAAACGTAAAAAAGCTGCTGCTGTTAAACGCTACCAAAAGAAATTGGCGCGTGAATCAGTACGTACTACTCGCCTTTACTAAGATTAATTTGTGATTGATTGACTCACCTGGACAGATAAATGACTACTTTAAAAAACCAAATAACTGATGTTTTAAAAGCAACAATGCGTGCTAAAGAAATGGGTAAGTTAACGGTAATTCGTGGTCTACAGGCAGCAATCAAGCAAATCGAAGTCGATGAGCGCATAGAGCTTGACGATACTCAGGTTCTTGCGGTCATTGAAAAGCAAATCAAACAACGTAAAGAATCGGTCAAAGCCTTTGAAGGTGCAGGCCGTGAAGATTTAGCTAGTAAAGAACAAGCCGAAATTGAGGTGTTATCTCAGTTTCTACCTGAAGCTATGTCAGAGGACGAGCTTGATTCTCTCATTGCGCAAACTATTACTGCGCAAGGTGCAACTAGCATGAAAGATATGGGTAAGGTGATGAATTCTCTACGTCCGATCATAGCCGGACGTGCCGATCCAGCACAAGTTTCTGCAAAAATTAAAGCAAAACTTGGCTAAACCCAACGTTCTTAAATCTGAATTTCTGTTTGATTTGGTCTATTTAACAACTTAAATAAAAATTATTTTGCAATGAAATAGTTTCTTGTTAAATAGCCCAAAATCGTCAATCTACAATATCACTTCATTTATTTTCTATCTGATAATGGCAAATATCTCTAAAGCCACCATCGACTGGATTCTGTACAGATTGATATTGAATATCTTTAAGCAAAAACCCTGCTTTTTCACATAATTTTCGTGCCAATATATTTTCTACATCGACATAAGCATTTAAACCTAAAAAATTCCATTTCGAGAATAAACTACTTACAAATAGTGTTAGCGCTTGTGACATATAGCCTTTTTGTTTAAATTTTGAGTTTCCCCAAAACCCAATAGATGCAGTATTTTGCAACCAATCAATTGCATGGATATCGACAACCCCTAAAAAATCATCAGTTTCTTTTAAACGGATAATAAATACAAAGTTCTCTTTATTTAATAACGCCACCAAACGAGATTGGCAGAATGCCATTGAAGCTGGCAAATTAGGTTCTTCCAATGCCCATACTAAACTTGCAGGAAACTTTCTAAGCTCGGTTAAAGTATTTTTTATTGCACTATATAAATCTTCAGCATCAGATACTTGAATGATGTTGAGAACAATCTGCTCATTCTCAATTTGAAATTGGCTAAAATCCATAAATGATGTGGCTCAGATGTAAGATGTTAAAGATAAACCTATTTCAAATCACACTGAATATTATATTTTTTAAGCAGCTGCATTTCAGGTGACAACATCACTTTATCAATCACATTTTGTTTGGTCATAGATTGCGCTGATGGTGGGAGGTATCGACGATTTTCATCTGTCGTTTTATACATATCATCGACATATTTTTTAACAATGCCACAGAATTGTGACTCTTGTTGCGGATTAAACTGACTCAATTTAGGATCTAGACTACGCAAAAAAAATTTCATGTCGGCACTGTATTGCGTCGAAATACGCTCAACTTCTCGAACATAGCTTTCTGGTACTGCTGCAAATGTTGAGTGAGCATAGAAAAAAATGCTGCATGCGATTAAAATTTTCTTCATGTGAATCAAATACTTTATTATAACTTTAAGTGATTTTAGCTTAACCTGTTCAAGCAAGAATAGAAAGTAAATTTTCTTTAATGGCACATTTAAAATTACCCATTATTTTTTAACTCAAGTTTTAAGTTCTTTAAATGTTATTTTTAAATTTTTAACTTCAGCTCATCTTGCATCACTTTTAAGCGTGTATCGATACGGGCACTCATCGCATTATTCTCTTTAGCCAAACGCTTGGCATGTAAAAGTGATTTAATCGCATTTTCTTCATCACCAGACCAATACTGAACTTCTGCCCGATTTCTCAGCACATTGACTGTACGCATTGGATTCTTTTTATCTAAATTTGCCGCTTGTTGTAACAGTTGCCAGCCAATAATATCTTTATTATTTTTATTCACAAAACGATTAACCAATTGCTCAGCTTCTTTGGACTTCTGCTGTCGAATATAAACTTCGGCTAATTTATAACTTAATGCACGATTTTCTGGGGTTATGATTTGCTTACTGATGATGGTTTGATAGGCATCATCTAATTTATTTCGCCCTAAATAAATATCAGTTTGAATCAAAGTGACCAAAGTATGCTCAGCGTTGACCTTCTTGGCTAAATTCAGCTGCGTCTGCGCATTGTCATAATCACCTTGCAGCAAATAAAATTCACTTAAAGCCAATAAACCCGCTAAATTATTCGATTGTGCTAAAGCCAGCAATTGACGGTCAGTGGCTTGTCCCGAAATCACTGCGGTATACCATTTAATAATATCAAAATCAGATTGCTGAGCACGAAAAGGAACTTTTGGAAATTGATTTGCCCTTAATCTTGCTTCACTCATACGCTCTGTTGTTAAGGGATGAGTTAACCAAAAATCAGGTAAAAAGCTTAAACGGCTTGTAGAACGATGCATGGTTTCAAAGAAATCAGCCATACTTTCTGGGTCATATCCAGCCCCATACATAAACTGCATCCCGATCCGATCTGCTTCACGTTCTTGATTTCGGCTATAACTGAGCTGCTTGTCCATCAATGCAGCTTGTGTACCCATCATCACTGCACCACCAATATCACCATCCGCTTTGGACGCCAATGCAGCACCGACGATAATTCCAGCAAGCGCCAATAAACCTTGACCTTTAAATGCTTCTTGTGAACGGCTGTAATGACGTTGTGTGACATGGGCAATTTCATGTCCCATTACACTGGCAACTTCATCCATGTTACTTGAAGCTGTAATCATCCCACTATTTAGGGCAAACATGCCCCCAGGTACTGCA
The DNA here is from genome assembly GCF_051059255.1 of Acinetobacter sp. CE-15. NCBI lineage: Bacteria > Pseudomonadati > Pseudomonadota > Gammaproteobacteria > Moraxellales > Moraxellaceae > Acinetobacter > Acinetobacter sp. CE-15. The sequence goes on from NZ_CP192737.1 coordinate 2,638,875, forward strand.
AATGCATTGATCTGAGCATCTTTAATCACCACCAAGCCTACTGGCTGTGAAAGCTGGGTCTGACTGAGAATTTTTGAAAAAACCAGCATAAACTGATCTTCCAGCCAAGGATCTTGCAGAACTGGCATTTGCTGTTGCACTTGACGATAAACTTTTTCACCAATGGTTTTTTCTTTTTGTTGATCAATAAACCCCACCCCACTGCCAATCTCAGGTACTTCAAATTGAGTACTATTCTGAGTTTGCAGAAAATCATCAGCTGAGCTAATTGAAGTGCTTAAGCAGAGACAAAGGCTGAGGAAGGTCTTGTTCAATTGATCGTCCCAATTATTTTAATATTCTAAATATAACATTGAATTTAGTACAAATTCGCAATGAAGTGTTAGGGGGCTGTAAACATTTCATATGTAATTTGCATTGTCAGCAAACATTCAACATCAACTAGAAGTTTTCATTGACTAAATATCTTGGTGTGCGTTGTTCCAAAGCATCGACTAAATTTTGAAAAGCCAGTTCCGCCATTTTCTTGCGCGTCTCGGCGGTTGCTGAACCGATATGCGGTAAAGTCACGACATTATCCAACTCAAACAATGGCGATTGTTGCAACGGTTCTTTTTGGTATACGTCTAGACCCGCAGCAAAAATTTGGCGGTTCTGTAAAGCCTCTGTTAATGCCTGTTCATCCACCACCGAACCACGTGCAATATTGACAAAAACAGCATGCTTTTGCATCAAAGCAAATTCTTGAGCACCGATTAAGGCTTTAGATTGGCTATTTAAATCTACCGCAACCACAACAAAATCAGCTTGTTTTAACAGTGCTTCAAGACTTTTATATTGTGCATTAAACTGTTGTGCAACTTCGATTTTTTCACGGCGATTATGATACAAAATATTCATATTAAAGCCATAAAATCCACGTCGTGCAATTGCCGCACCGATATGACCTAAACCGATTATTCCTAAAGTTTTACCAAAAATTTCTTGACCAAATTGTGTCGCATTGACTGTACGTTGCCACTCACCTTGTTTGGTCCAGTGATCTAAACTCGGTACTTTACGTGCAGCACTCATCAACAAAGTAAAGGCTAAATCCGCTGTCGTTTCGGTTAATACGTGTGGTGTATTCGACAACCAGATTTTCTTTTGATTTAAATAATCAACATCGTAATTATCATAGCCCACACTGACAGAGGAGATAATTTTTAATTTTTCTGCAGTGGCTATATTACTTTCATTAAGCAAACGACCCGCACCAATCATTGCATCTGCATCAACAACCGCTTGACGAATTTGTGCATTGATATCGCCTTGCTTAGGATTCAATACAACCAACTGATATTTTTCTGCTAATTTTGCTTGAACTTCTGAGTCGATTTGACTAAATACAACCACTTTTTTATTCATATCCCAGAAAACCTCTCAGTACAGATCTTGAAAACTAATTCAGTTTATTTTGCATAAATTGCCATAGACGGCGTTTTAATAAAGGTTGCTCAATCATCTCTTGTAAACTTGCCAATTCAAACATTTCAGTATTGCTTAAATAAGGCAATTGACCAAGACTGATGACTTTACGCTCTTGCCTTAAAGCATCAACAAATCCTTGGATATACATCGCAGCCCCTCTTCCATCTTGAAGTTGCAACATTGGAAAAGGCCATTTTAAATCATAAAACTGCCCTACAAGCGCCTGCTGTATATTGCCCCATAGCGTGAATTGGCCAGCGCTGATTTGAGTACAATCGACAAAAATGACACAGCTTTCAATGCAATAGGCTTGGATTTCAAATGGCGCAATTTGTAATGCAGGCTCAACAGTAAAGTTTGTCTGTTGCTGAATTTGCTCAGGTGCCGAAATCTCTTCAGTTTGCTGTGTTTCAGGATTTCGTTTTAATAAAGAAACTTCAGGCTGATGTGCTTTTTCAATCTGTGGCGGCTGTACATTTTGATTTTCTAATTTTGCATCTGATTGAGTTGAATGTGTGTTCAACTCAGGCACAACAGCAATATCCTGTTCAACTTGAGCAATATCACGGTATAGCGCATTTTCATAATGACGTGTTTGAACATCAACCTTGGGTATCCAAAGCTCTATTCCCATCGTAGCCAAAATGCTACGCTGATGTTCTGATACATTCATATTCATTATGGATTCAATACACACTATTCAAGCTATATTTTAGCTGTGTTTTGACTTTTTTGTCGCACTAATCAAAGTAAAAAAACACGATAAATTAAATTTAAGCGCAAGAATATGTTACATGCTGATTTTAGCGACAATCATTGAGCACCAATTCACTATAAGGATGTGATTAAAATTCCGTACTTTGCCGTAAGATACATCCCCTGACGAATGATATCTGTACCATTGGCATGATGAACTTTGAGTTCTTGAGTCAACACATCAAATTGAAAAGCATCATAACAATCTTGATGTTGGCATAACCAATTTAAAGTATCAGCAAGATGTTCATCGACAATATAATTTTCAGCTAAAAAATTTTTAGACATGATGATTCAAAGACAATAAAACAAGAATAGGGTTATTCTAACGTAAATTTAACCATACTGAAAAAACAAAGACAGCCTTAAGCAATAAAATAGAACAATCATAAGCAATCAAACGAGGACATCTATCAGCATAAGATTGAATGAATCAGCTTGCAAAACTAGATTTTTATTATTTTCATTTAGAGATATAACGCTTTCTAAATATCACCATATTTTATCCAATGATCATAATATAGTGATATTTTGAGATCGCTTCTAGAAAATTAATGATGAGCACCACACTTACGGCACTCTTTAACCACAATATTATGTCCAATTTCATATTCAAAACTGTGGATACACAATAATTTTCTGATTTTTTGAAACATTCTAAAACTCCTTTTAATATCTCACATCAATATAGTTTCATCCTAAAACATCAATGCCTTAACAAGACATAGAATATGTTTAGCACATATACATATATCTGAGTAATACTTTTCCCTAGTTCTTTAGTCTGATACCCCACATTTCTTGATCAAATTTTCAAATCATGATAATCCAACTAAGCTATTGTTTTTTATTGGTTAAAATAATAAAAATGTTGCAAAAATATATTGTTTTTAAGCTTGATTTAATCTGACTTTTATATAGGATGAAATGATAGCTTTTTCTATTTAACAATTTTTTTCACTTAGAAAGCTTCTGAGAAAAATACAATTTAAGCCTATCAACAAGATTATAAAGGAATTTTATATGCAAGGACGTATGATGCAGCAACCATTATTAATCAGTAGCCTCATTGAGCATGCTACGCGTTATCATGGTGATACTGCGATTATTTCAAAAAATACCGATGGCACGATTACAAAGACAGATTGGACACATGTAAGTGAAAACGCGAAACGCTTTGCCAATGCACTCGCTGGACTGGGGTTAGGCTTAGGCGACCGAGTTGCAACGATTGCATGGAATAATCATCGTCATCTTGAATCTTGGTATGCAATTTCCGGAAGTGGCTTGGTCTGTCACACCATCAACCCTAGACTTTTTCCTGAACAATTGATCTTTATTATCAATGATGCTCAAGACAAAGTGGTGTTATTTGATAAAACCTTTTTACCGCTAATCAAAGCAGTGAAAGCCCTTACCCCTCATGTAGAACATTTCGTTTATCTAGGTGCTTTTGACCAAGATATTGCCGATGCCCTCCCAGATGTTAAATTCTATGATGTGCTGATTGCAGAACATTCTATACAGTACGAGTGGCCAAATTTTGAGGAAAATACCGCAAGCTCGCTTTGCTATACCTCAGGAACAACGGGCAATCCAAAAGGCGCTTTGTATAGTCACCGCTCAACCATTTTACACACCTATGCGATCGCACTGCCCGACTCACTAAATTTATCTGCAAAAGATATTATGTTGCCTGTGGTTCCCATGTTCCATGTCAATGCCTGGGGTACACCTTATGCCGCAGCAATGGTCGGTTGTACATTGATACTGCCGGGGCCGGGTTTAGATGGTGCCAGTTTAGTGCAAATGATTGATGAATATAAAGTCAGTATTGCGCTCGGTGTACCAACGATTTGGCAAGGCTTGCTTGCCGCAGCAAAACAATCTGGTAGCGCTCTTGAAAGCCTTAAACGCAATGTCGTTGGCGGTTCAGCTTGCCCACCTGCGATGATGAAAGCATTTAGAGACATCTATCATTGCGAAACTATTCATGCATGGGGCATGACTGAAATGAGCCCATTGGGCACAGGCAACCAACTTAAAGCCAAACACCTAAATTTAAGTGAAGAAGAACAATTTAAAGTTCGCTTGTCTCAAGGTCGCCCACCTTTTGGCGTAGATTTACGTATTACCGATGAAGAAAATGGCACACATGAAGTTGCCCGTGATGGACATAGTACGGGGAATCTGCAAGTAAAAGGCCATTGGATTATTGAATCTTATTATGGCAAATCTGAAAAAGCGTTAAGTGCTGATGGTTGGTTTGATACCGGTGATATCGCCACGATTAATGAGGACGGCTATCTGCTGTTAAGTGATCGTGCCAAAGATTTAATTAAATCAGGTGGTGAGTGGATTTCTTCTGTTGAACTTGAAAACATTGCCATGAATCATCCTGAAATTGCGATGGCTGCTGTGATTGCAGCAAACCACCCGAAATGGGATGAACGCCCAGTGGTGATTGCGATTAAACAGCAAGGTAGTCACATTACTGAGCAAGAACTATTGGATTACTATGCAGATAAGATTGCGAAATGGCAAATCCCAGACAAAGTTATTTTTGTTGAATCCATTCCTTTAACAGGTACCGGTAAAATGTTAAAGCGTGATTTACGTGAACAATATGGAGATGTGTTATTAACTGAATAACGCCATTGAAGCGCTTTAGCGTGTAACAACATCTTCAAATCAGTTTTAAAAGCCCAATATTTCATTGGGCTTTTCTACTTCTAAAAAATTAAATATTCAACCCATGATCAGTCTTAAACAATCAGCATAAATCAGCAAGACAAGTGCAATATAAAGATCTTTAATATACTCGCCTATTGGCTTTTAATAGCTATGTACAATATCTTTGCGCTGCTCACATTCCAAGCATTTTACGATGCACTTTGTTTAGCTCAATGATTCATCTCATTTGATATAAGCATAAAAAAACTCGGATCGTAATCCGAGTTTTTCAATATTGATCAACTACATTTCAATACCGATTGCATTTAAAATGTTTTGGCTAGAATCTCCAATGATAGAACACGTCAATGGCTTTTTCTAAAGACTGGCTGGCTTCCAGATATAAACGTTTATTCATTTGATAACGTAAAGTCAGTTTATTCACTGGTGTAAATACCCCCACACCATAGCGAATATACAAATCAGGGGTAATATAACCCGTCAAACTGACTTGCGTATCATCCCCAGTCCCTTGTGCATCAAAAGACAAACCACTTAAACCAAATGTACGTCCAATTTGATTGGTAAATGCGCGTGTTCCCCCTAGCCCCAAACTGATCCCTGCTGCTGCAATCGTATTGTTTACATCCGATTTAAATCCTTCAGCATTACTTAAGCCACTAGAACCTTCATTAATACGTCCTGTAATTAAAGCATTCATCGCTTCCTGATCTGACAAACCAGCATCATTATAAACTTGAATGTTTGGACTAGAAGCTGTGCCTGTAATACGTAGACCTACCGTACTGCCAGAAATACTCTTATTGGTATCAACATCCAATGTAGGATTAGACAATGGGCCATTAAAACGAGCAATGGCACGATTTAAGTCTAAACGCTGACCATAAGCTTCAACGGTTACTTTTTGACTGACACCAATCGCACCATTGGCACGCATTGCAGTTTCCAAACCACGTTGAGAAAGGTAAAGACGGCCCACCAATGGAATACGACTATTAAAGCCTTGGAAAATAACTTTATCGCCCAAGTTTACTGAAACATCTGCACGTATAGACCACGGCTGTGCTGCTTTAAGCACTGCTAGCTGATTTTGACCTTCTTTTACAATACGGACATCAGGTGACACATTGACTACGGTTGCACTGGATTCAGGCATTGAAATTAATGCACTAGGTACATCAACTTTACCTTTAACGGTCAGTTTCTTACTTAAAGGTAAAGCATCCAATTCAATATCAGTATCGACAACTGCAGTGATCAACGGTGCTTGACGAATCAGCAATTTATCGCCATTGAGACGTAATTGTATATGTGGATCATTTTTCCAATCGATACTGCCATTAATTTTACCGACACCACGACCGCTGTTAAATGCACCATTAATTGTTGCAACGTCTTGACGAATTGAAGTGTAAATCTGAACATTATTCAAATTCACAGGCAGTGAAATCATACTAATTTCACCATTTTTCAAGCGCATTTCACCATCAAACAATGGTTGTGTCAGCGTACCGTTAATTTTTCCTGCAAGTGATAAAGTCCCATCAAGCTTACGTACATCAGCAATAAATGGTTTTAAGATTTTCAGCTGAACTTCATTAAATGCCACCTCACCACGCATCGGCTTAGACTCGACATATGGATTGACAATGACACTGGCATAGCCTGTTCCAACATTCGGCGCTTTTAAATCAACACGCAATAACAAACCATCTTTTATGCTTTTTGCAATTACACTGGCTTCGTCATAGTTCATTGAAGTTGAAGGATCATTCGGATCTTCTGCTGCAATACCAATTTGTCCATTACGAGTAACCAGCTTGGCATCTAATTTAGGCTGTGCACCTTTCGCCCATGATGCTTTTGCATAACCATTTAATTTCCCCGTCAGTGCCAAACCTTCTGGCATAAACGCAGCAAAATCATTCAGATCTAGATTTTTAGTAACAAAGGAAACATTACCATTTTGCTGACTTGCGCGGATCGGTTGATCAAAACACAATTGGCTTTGCTGACTTGACCAACAATGCTGCCCAACATATAACTCCGATTTTGAGGCGTTAAAAATAACCGGTGCATTTTGTTGTTGTAATAAGTGTGCTCTTACTGAGTCAAACTCACCTTTTTGAATCTGACCCAACCAATCATTCTGCGCATTAAATCCACCTGCAAGCTGCACATAGAACTTAGAATAATAGTTCCATGCCTGAAGCTGTAATAAATGTGCTTTACGTGTTCCAGAAAGTGTAATCCCTGCATGCTGAATCTCACGGTTTCCACTGCGCAAAGTATCCATTTGCGCCACCATTTTCGACGCTACAGTTTCAGAGGTTGGTAATTCACCTTTTAAGCTTAATTTTTTAATGCTTAGGCTATCATTAAAACTAAAATTATCGACTGTGAGGTTTGCAGTTGCACTCAGACGTGGCTGTGCTTGTAGATTCAAATAACCATATGCTGTGCCACGCAATCCCGGATAAAGCTCATATAATGCAGGTGCATTGACTTTTAATCGTAGATTCTGTGCATTTCCTGTCGCCTGAACTTGGTTATTGGCATAAGACAAAAATAAGTTATTGGCTTCAAATTGCTGTGGCATCAAGCCTTTTAAATCAGAATTTAAAACAACTGCAAGGTTACCGCGTCCTCTTAAGGGTTTGTTATTGATCATGCCTGCAATATTCAATTGTTGAATATTAATTCTCTTCAGACGATCTGACCAATTCCCCTGAGTCTTCACATTCCCAGAAACTTCACCACGCACAGAAGAAACAAAATATTGTGGTTTAAAACGCACCAAAGATGCGTTGATATCCCAACCGATGCCATTGCTGATATGCACCAAGCCATTGGCTAAGATTTTTCCAGCAACACCATCATGCTGTAGCTCAGATATTTTAATTAGCTCTGGTGTACCTGCAACTCTGATCTTTAACAAGCCACTGCCTTGTTTTAGCTGTGACGCATTTAATGCCCCGTCATAATTCACAGCAAAGCCTTTAAACGCTCCACCAGCATTGGCATCATTGAAAATAACTGCGGCTGTACTTTTACCTGTCAATTGGATTGTTTCAGGGTTGGCTTGATTTGCAAGTCGCCCAGTTAAATTAATCGCATCAAAATTAATCAATTGTTGATTTGGTTTCGCATAACCATTGGCTTTTATTTGCCCATTGATTAAATCTACTGGTGCAGTTGCGACAATACTTTGTGGATTAAAATCTTTTGCATTAAGTAAGGCATTCCATTTTAACTGGCGTTTTTCAGTAGGTAATTCAACAACTGCGTTTCCAGATAAACTGCCTTTCGTTGCCACATATTCAAATGCTGGTACGTGTAAATCATTGCCTTTTAGGTCTAACTGAGCTGTGTATTTGCCCTCAGGTAAACTGCCTTTTTCATGTTGACGTACAACGGTTGCCACATGAATATTTTGCTGATCGTCAACCAGTGCAACTTCAACCTGACCTTGTTCACTGCTTAACCAACCCACATAAGGCACGGCTCGGTCGATATTTTTCCAGTTAACCCCCAATAACATCGGTTCAGGCTTTTTACCCTTTTGTTCAGCTTGATCTAATTTAACCTTCCAAGCTTCATATTTATCAAAATCAACATTGGCGGTTAAATGCATACCTTGTTTTAATTCGCCCACTGAACCAATTTTGGCATCAAGGGAAACAGGTAAAAAGTCTTGAATCACTTGTGGGATAATTTTGTCTTTTGGATTGATTCGATCTAAACGGCCTTGCACATCCCAATGCACATGATCTTGCCAACTGACCAAACCTGCAAGATTTAAAGCACCGCCCATCAATTGACCATTTAAATTATTAATATTCAACTGATTGGTTAAATCGGTATGTGCTAAAGCAGTATATTGACCTTGTGGGATATTTTTACCACTAATGTCTGTGTTGATGTCTAAGCTTAAGCCTTTAACATCGCCTTGAAATTTCGCCAAGCCATTTTTAGACAGTAATTCTTGTTCCAGCAACAACGGCCAATGATAATCTTTAAAAACCAAAGCACCATTCATTGGAACATCATGACGCATCGGATGGATCACCGCCCAACCCGTTAAAAGATCGGGCGTTTTCGTTGCAACACCTGCTTTAATTGTGTCGAGTGAGCCACGTGCATGTACATAAATATCTTCAACATTTAAACTTTTTAAACTTGGGATACGCAAAATTGCTTTGGCATTCAGCGGATAATCGCCTTGTTTAAAATTCATATTACCTGTCGCGTCTTTTACAGATAAATAGCCCATGTCCATTTTAGAGTTTTCAAACTTCAACTCTGTACCAGACCACAATGCATTTTCTAAATGAATATCGTTAAAATCAATTTTTGTAGAGGCAGTTTGCAACTGCATATGATCTACATTCGCTTCATCTAAACGTAAAACAAAGGGTAACTTGATTTCGCTAAACTTAAAGGGTTCATCGCTTGGTGGTGTTTTGCTGATAATTCTTAAATTGTTAACATCAGCATGGCTCAAATGAATTTCTTTATCTAATATTGCGCGCCAACCCAAGGAAACATCTGCACGATCAATTTTGACATCAACTGCAGCGAGAGTGACCAAAACATTTTTAAGTATGATCCCTTGAAGCAAGTTACCGCTTTCATATTGGTAATCAATAATTTTCTGGCTTGAAGCAACCCGATCCAATAAAAACTTACTGCCTTTATCGGTACTAAACATCACAGCCAATGCAGCAATCAATAAAATAATGACCAAAAGCAATGACATTAGAATATTACGCAATATATTGCGCTTCTTCGGTGTCTGCTCTTGCTTTAGTTGATCATTTTGCTGTTCATTTTGAACATCTTGATGTTCTTCATCAGCCATAATATTTCCAGTAATTCTCTTATATTTTTAGTTAATTAAAGTTGTGAACCAATAAAGAAGTGCAGTCGAATTGGGCGAGCAGGATCTGAAACACCTGATGCAACATCAATTCGAATCGGACCAATTGGTGACTTCCAACGGATTCCTAAGCCTAAGCTATATTGGGTATCGTTACTAAATGATTTATCGTAAGCATTACCAAAGTCACTGAATATTGCGCCACGCCAACCCTCTTTAAATTGGTAATTGTATTCCAATGAACCGACAGCCAAACCTTGACCACCGACTTTATAGCCATATTCCGTTGGGGATAGACTCTTATAATCGAAGCCTCGTAAACTCTGATCCCCACCAGCGAAATATCTTAAATTATAAGGAACTTGTTCAAAATCTTTGGCAAAAATATAGCCGACATTCAAACCACCCACCACCTGATGATTATCATTTTGACCAAAAGAATATAAACCTTTCCAATCTGCACTGGTAATCGCCATATCCGTATCTGAAAGTAAAGACTGACTGCCAAGCTGAATTTTATAACTTTGCTTATATCCGCGTGTTGGATTGATCCGATTATCACTGGTTGTTTTGGTTGCTTCATAACCCAACAACAATGATTGCTGTTCTTGATTTGAACCAGGAATTAAAAAAGCATCAGGAATATTGGCAATATCTACAGGACCATTTTGAGTAACACGGTCTAAACGGTAACGCACGCCAAGAATATGCTGCCACTCTTTTCTGGAACCTTTAATAATACGGTCTACCCCAGCTACCGCAGATTCAATGACCAAATCCATGTCATTACCAATACCATCACGGGTTTCTCGTTCATAACCCGCAACCAAACTGAAGTAATCATTTAATGGATGTTTATAAGGAATGTTATAGCGAGCATCAATGGCTTGACGAATTTGTGACAACTCCATATTGGCATCAAAAGAATGCCCTAAATGGTTGACGATCGCACGTCTATATTGGCTACGTAAACGTACCCCTGTATCAGTCCCATAACCAATACCTGTTTCTAAACTGTTTAAGCGATCCGCATTTAAAGTCACAATCACAGGAATCTTTTTATTCTCACGTGCCTGATCTTTTAATAGATCATCATCGGATTCTTTTTCTTTCTGTTGTGCTTGAAGCTGCTTTAAGTTCGGATTGACTTCTTCACCTTGCGTTCCCGCAAACTGATTTTCATTGACCACATTTTGGGTCACTTCTTTATCTGACAAATGTGCTTTATCGGCATTGGTTTGCGCTGACAATGTCGTTTCAGTGATTTTTTGCTGATCTACTAAAGCTTGCAGATCTGCGGGAAGCTCAAGTGGTTTTACAATTGCATCCGGTTTAATCGCATCAACCAAGGTATAGTTAAAATAACGTGAGTTGGTTAAGTTATTGGCCAAACCATTGACACGCCATGCGGTATAATCCGCACCATCTTCCCACGGCGCTAAGGTTTTTAAGATTTTTAAATCGATCGGAAGTGGCTTAGAAGGATCACTCATTCTAAATTCAACATCTTGCAATTTATAACGATCGCCCGTTTCGTACTTTAAATCAATTTTGGCTTTGTTTTGCGGTTGTTCAACTTTGACATCATGTAAACGCCAATAACCATCAAAAAACCCGTTATTCGATGCTGCATCTACTATTCGGCTTTTGGTAGATTCATAAGCACCATGATTGAGAATATCACCTTCTTCTAAATCAGGAAGTACGCCAATAACTTGGAACTGTGCCAGTTTAGCGCCAGCCCCTGTAAACTCAATATTTTGTTCAGTCACTTTGACTGGGTCATGTGGGGTGACTTTAACCCCTAAATGGGTATCATCGATTTTAGTAAACTTGAATTCTGCATTGTAATAACCTACTGCTTGGGCAGCTTGTACCGCTAGTGTTCTTAACTGAGGCACCGAGCCATTAAAGTCAGAATATGCTTCTTGGGTAAAGGTTCCTAATTTTGCTTTTAAGTTAGTTGCAAGAACCGTAGGTGCCCCCGTCACGGAAACACTGATTTTTGGAATTGGTACGCCGTTGTCTTGCGGCCCACGGATTTTATTGACTAAACTTTTAAAGAAACCAGGTTTAGCCTTTTCTTCATCGCTATTACTCTGTGTATTATCAACCAAGGTTTTACCCGATTGATTTTCCTCTACAGAAATTTTATTGTCCGCACGAATCGTTTGTATAAGCTGATCAACATTGACTGGCGCTTGCGTAATCTCATTCAATTCTTGCTGGGTCGCATTAGTCACTTCAACTTGAGGTGCTTTGGTCACCCCATTACGAAAATTCTGCGCATCCGTTTTTGCATCTTCTGCAACTTTATAAATTTCATTTGCTAAAGACTGATCCACAGCAACAGCAGGTAACTCTTCAAGATCTTCAAATTGGATCGGCTTAAAATCATCTTGCACCCCCATATTTTTTTCTTGTTGTTCAAGCATTTTAACGCTATCGACTTGATCAGTTTGTTGAGCTTGTTGAATTTTCTGATCTAACTGGTCGATCTTTTCGTTGGATACGCCTTGTTGAATGGCCGCTGATTCTAATTGTTCTTGAGTATTGCTGATTTTTTCAGAACTTGTACTGATGGTTTCAGAGCTTGATGGCAAGTTCTGATTGCTTTGTATTTGATCGGCATAACTGACAGGGATCGCAAAAACACTTAAAAAAACACTTGAACATATCAGTTTATTGATATGATAACGGTCAAAGTGTAAATGTACACTATGTGAAAGCACAGATTTTTTAAAATTAATTTTTGCTGGCATACCAAGCTCGAATGACCTAAATTTATTTGTAGAAAGATCAATTATTAAAAATCTTTCAAATACCCAAACCAATTGGTTTTACACATGATTTAAGTTAAAAACATGATACATGATTTTGAGAGATAGTTACCATTTCAACACATTTCTTATATATAACTAAATGAAGTCGTCTACAATGGAAAAAAATGAGCATATTTTAGGGACAAGACGTTTTTTACCGATGTTCCTTACCCAGTTTTTTGGCGCCCTGAATGATAATGTTTATAAACAATCATTATTACTCGTCATTACCTATGGTTGGATTCATCATCAGTCTGCCAATATCAGTACACTCAACAATCTCGCTGCGTTACTGTTTATTCTACCCTATTTCATCTTCTCTGCGACCGCAGGTCAAATTGCAGATAAATACGAACGCTCATTTTTAGTCCGAAGTATTAAAATTTTAGAAATCATCATCATGCTGATCGCCTCAGCGGGTTTTTTATTGGGTAATCTTTGGATTTTACTCTTCGCCTTATTTTTAATGGGCACGCATAGTACTTTTTTTGGGCCAATCAAATATGCGATTTTGCCTGAAATTTTAAAACCCAATGAACTGATGTCTGGTAACGCCCTGTTTCAGTCAGGCACATCCATTGCGATTCTAATTGGGATGATTTTAGGCGGCGCAGTCATTTCGCTGTCACAAGGCAATATGATCTGGATTTGCTTAACCATCGTATCTATTGCAGTAGTGGGTTATTTATCCAGTCGTTTTGTCCTTAAACAATCTACTTCAAATGAAGACTTAGAGATCGATTGGAATTTCTTTCGTACCAGTTTCCAAACCATCCGCTATGCTAAAAGTTTACCGTTAATTTTTATCGTACTTTTAGGCAATTCTTGGTACTGGTTTTATGGTGCAACTTATCTCACACAAATCCCGCAGTTAACACAGCAAAACCTACATGCCAATGAAAATGTTGTTAGTTTATTGCTTACATTTTTTTCTGTCGGCATTGGCGTAGGTTCGTTACTGTGCCGTAAAATTGGCGGTGCAGAAGTGAATATCAAAATGGTACCGCTTGGTGCGATTGGCTTAACGCTATTTGCACTCTATTTAGCAGCTAGTTTGGCTTTTGTTCCAGAACGTACCGGTGATCTGATTGCGATTTCTGATATGTTTAATTCAGGGGCAATTTATTATCATGTCATGCTTGCAGTCACCTTATTGGGCATAAGTGGAGGTTTTTATATCGTTCCACTTTATGCCATGATGCAAGCCTATGCCCCAAAATCACACCGTGCGCGTGTGGTTGCGGCAAACAACATTTTTAATGCAATATTCATGGTTTCATCGGCAATTTTTTCTATTCTCATCTTAAGTATTTTGAAAATAGATATTAAAATCTTATTCTGTATCACAGCTGTGCTGAGTGCTATTTTTAGTACTTGGTTATTAATTCGTTTAAAACCATTAATAGCGACAACTCAGGTTTCTTTGGAGGACTAATATGCGTCAATATACTGGCATCGATAAATTGATCAATTCATTTGACCAAGCTTTAAGAAGTTTAGTACCTGGTGCAACTTCGGCACAAAGAAGCAATCCGTCCAATGCAGTCGAAACCAAACTGGCTGTCAGTGAAGCACGCCATGTTGCAGGCTTAATGCGCGTCAACCATAGTGGTGAAGTCTGTGCTCAAGCGCTTTATCATGGGCAAGCCTTAACGGCCAAACTTCCAAATGTACGTCGTGAAATGGAATTTGCAGCAATTGAAGAACAAGATCATTTGGCTTGGTGTGAAGATCGTTTAAAGGAACTCGACAGTCATACCAGTTTGTTGAATCCTGTATGGTACGGTCTTTCTTTTGGTATGGGTGCGCTTGCTGGCATTGCAGGTGATAAATACAGTTTAGGTTTTGTGGCTGAAACTGAACGCCAAGTCAGCTTACATTTACAACACCATATCAGTCAGCTTCCAGCTCAAGACGAGCGCTCACGTAAAATATTGGTGCAGATGAATGAAGATGAACTGCATCATCGTGATACAGCATTAACTGCTGGTGGTGTAGAGCTGCCTATTCCAGTGAAGATCACCATGACTGCTATTTCTAAACTGATGACCAAGACCAGTTATTTTATCTAATTTATCTAACAGTCTGATTTAACTGATTTACAAGCCCACTTGCTGGGCTTGTTTTTTTAGTATTTTAATAAGGTCTGCTTAACCCACATTTTGATGTAGAGATGTAGGTTAAAAATAAAAAATTACTCAGCAACGCCCAAAAGTAATTTAGCCGTATTCGGTGCCAATTTTACAGTTGCGACAGGCAATAAAGATGGATTGAGCGGATATTGAGTTCCATCAAATTTCAACATCACTTGCCCATGCTTTCGGCTATAAACCAGCACTTGCTTCCAACCATTATGCATATATGTTGTAGAGTAAACTGGCGTATCCACCAAGGTTGTTTTACTTAAAAAGTCAAACTGGTGATTAGATTTTCCTTGAAAGATCAGCATTGTACAACCACCAGACCCACACCAATCTTGCCCTTTTAAAAGCACGATGGCTTCATCTTGCCCATCTTGATTGAGATCATCAAATGCCACATCAAATAAAGCTTGATCTTGTGTATAAGCATTCACTTTTTGCTTAAGATTGTTATCCCGCTGTTGTAAGCTTTGCACTTCACTTACAGCTTGTACTGGTGTAACAGATTGTTCAGGTAAATGGCGACATGCACTAAATAAAAGCACACAACTGAATAATGCCAAGGGCTTAAAATACATTGTTTTTTAACCTATTTATTTTAAAGACTATAAAATGATAACTGGAAATTGATCTGCGGAATGTTTGAATAATGCATCCTCCCAAAGATCAGACATCGGCACTTTAACATCCAACGCCAATGGTAGTTTCTTTGGATTAAATTGCATTGCAGTTAAATGAGATCCCCATGCAATGAGATCAATATCCAAGGAAATTTGATGTGATGGGCGTACACGACCTGAGTCTGCTTCCATCTTTTTTAATAAAGACAGCATTTCATCTACAGACAGCTGACTTTGAACCAAACATGCAGCATTCCAATAATCTGCACCAATTCCATCACGGCATGGAATCAAATAGATTGGAGAAAATGACACCATTCCCAAATGGGCAATCTGAGCAAATGCTTTTTGAAAATTTTGTTGTGGATCGCGATTACTCGCTAGAGCTAGGGCGAATATCATTTCGGTGTCGTTCAAGACGAATTCCTACAGAATTTGCTTGCGGGATAATGGCAGGCTTACGGATCGTAATCATAATCGATTCAATAGGTGGAAAGGTAGAGAAAAGCGTATTCAACACTAATTTGGCCGCATGTTCGATCAATTTTGGCGCAGCTTCTTGAATCACTTTGGCAGAAATTTCACAAATTTCTGCATAGTTCAACGTATCGACCAATTCATCTGAGTTAGACGCTTGTTCTAAACTGGTTTGAATGTGGAGATCCAACATTAAAGGTTGGATAATTTGCCGTTCCCAATTGAAGCAGCCAATCACCGTCTCAACTTTCAACCCTTCAATGATAATTGCATCCATGACGTTTATAAATTCTCAGTTTAAATAAAAAAATACCCTTTTAAAAAAGGGCCAAGTAAGATTATACAATCAGACCTAGCCAGCTTTTCACAAAGGGAAAACATCTATATCAATGTTTTAACAACGATACAGGATCAATATTTTGCACCATCTGTAAACGTTGGTCAGCATAAATATCGGTATATGGCGCAAGAACACGCATAAAACGATCAAAATAGAGCATTTGCTTAAATAATAAGGCGAAGTCACGTGGGAAACGAATACCATGACGCTCGCCTACACCCACCATGTCCATCATGATGTCATTTAAATCAGATGGGTTTGACGTCATAATTTTTTGTGGATCCGCAAGCAGTACACCACTAAATAAACGTTCTAAATCTTCTGCCAAAACCTGAGTGTCGACTTGAGTACTGGTCATGCCCATACCCAACATATTTTCAGCCATCAACTTGTAATCAGTCTTTTGCAAAGCATCCATAAATGCCATACATGCTTGCCAAACTTCAGGTTTTAACTGTCCAACGATACCAAAATCAATAAAACCAATACGGCCATCTTCAAGCAACATCAGATTACCTGCATGCAAATCAGCATGGAAAGACTGGCATAACATCAAACTACCAAACCAAGTATTCATGGCGGTAATCAGCACTTGAGATGGATCTTTCGCGACCTTTCTCACTACATCAAAATCAGTCAGTGGCACGCCATACAAGCGTTGCATGGTAAGTACACGACGTGTTGAAAATTGATGATAGACCTTTGGTGCTGTTGCTGCGGTGTTTTGCGACACATTGAGATAATTCACAAAATCATCTAAATTTTGTGCTTCTTCAATAAAATCAACTTCACGTACCATCCGTGTTTTAATTTCATCAACAATATCGGCTAATGAAGCGAATTTTACTTTTGGAATTGCTTTTTCCAACACCTTTGTTGCCCAATGCAATACATTTAAATCGGTATAAAGAATAGTTTCTACACCTGGTTTTTGCACTTTAATTACAACATCTTCACCGGTCACCAATTTGGCCGCATGAACCTGAGCAATGGACGCTGAAGCAAGAGGCTTTTCATCGATGGATGCAAAGATTTCACTTAAATTACGTCCAGCAAATTCTTGTTCCAACACGTCTTGAACATAGCTAAAAGGTAAATAAGGCGTTTGATCTAAACAGCCTTGAAACTCTTCAACATATTCACGAGGAAATAAAGATGGTGTACTGGCAATAAATTGACCCAATTTAATATAAGTTGAGCCTAATGATTCAAAAGTTTCACGCATCAGTTTGGCATTACTTGGTTTTTCAGTGGCGTATTTAATGCCAGCTTTGGCTGCGATAACGGCAGTTACCCCAACTCGGGCAACTGAACGCAGACCATCTAAAAAGATATTATTTTTCATAATGTCAACATTAAATTGAATTTGTATAAGTGTAGCAAATTAATCAGCATTTGCAGTATGGCTTGCCTGACAGTTTGTACAATCTCTATCTTTTTCAAAGGCTAAAATTCGTTGTTTCATTGTTAATCCATCCCATAGCATCAATTTTTGTTTCAGTGGGGTTTTCGCTAAACCTAAATATAGAAGTGCATGATGTGCCTGTAAACTTGCCATGACATTGGGTGTGGTGGCCAATACACCAGAATCAGCACAACGTAGACTTTCATTATGTTGTTGCGCTTTGGGAAATAAGCATTCATAACAAGCTGAGTCACCGTCAACCATAAAAAGCTGACCTTGGAAACCAATCGCAGACGCACTAATCAGCGGGATATGCAGCTGGGTACAGATGTGGTTCACCAGATAACGGGTGGTAAAATTATCGCAACCATCTAAGACTAAATCTTGCTGAGCAATCAATGCCTGCGCATTATTTTCATCCAATTTACTGGTATAGCTTTCTACTTGGATAAAAGGATTAATTGTTTGCAATCTCTTGGCCAAGATCTCCGATTTATAAAACCCGACATCTTGCGCAATATAGGCAATTTGTCTTTGTAAATTACTGATTTCTACAGTATCAGCATCGATCAGACTAATTTTTCCAACACCTGCACGCGCCAACAATTCGGCAGTGGTACACCCTATTCCACCGCAACCAACAATCAGCACATTGGCGAGTTTTAATTTTTCCTGTGCCTCAATATCCCAACCATCCAGCAGAATTTGACGGGAATAGAGATGCATTTCAGATTCGGTAAGTTCTAGATCGTGTTCAAGCATTGGTGGATAAACTTTTCAATTTTAATCAGTATAAAGTAAAAATTTTATAGAGGAGCAATAACTAAAAATAATCTTTAATCCTTTGGGTTAAGTTTTAGCAATTCGCTCAATGTTTTCAACAGGTCATTTGCAAAATCATCATGATATGGTTCAACACAGAATACAGTTAGACTTAAACTCATTCCTTTTCTATAACCTAGCATTTTATGATATTTATTCTCAAAAATGATTCAAATATTGAAAAACTATAAAAATCAATCTACATTAATACAGAAAATTTTTTCAAGCTGGATAAAAATATGGAACTGGATCGTTACGACAAACAAATTTTAGAAATTTTAACCCATGAAGACATCAATCTAAATGAATTGTCAGAACGTATTAACCTGTCGGTAAGTTCTGTCCATCGTCGTATCAAACACTTGATCGAAACAGATATCATGACCAATCTAAAGCGTGATATTAATTTTGAAAAATTAGGCTTTAAATTACATGTCATTTTACAAATTTCCCTAAGCAAACATGATACTGACACCTTTGCTAAATTTTTAGAAGAACTCGAAAACATCCCAGAAGTGATTAACGCCTTTTTAGTGACTGGGCAAACCGCTGATTTCCTTGTAGAAGTTATCGCAAAAGATATGGAGAATTACAGTGAAATTTTACTCAAACGTATTGGTAAAATTGAGCACGTGGTTGCACTACATTCAAGCTTTGTGATTAAAGAATATAAACGCGTGTTTAATTGTACTGGCCTACTCAATCGAATTTAAATTATGTATTGAGCCAGTTTAGTTTCTACACGATGAATAGAATGCACTTAAAAGTTTACGAAGCAAAGTTGCTCTCATTAGTCTTAAACATTGGTTTTATGATGTTTTAAATAAGTAGAATTTAAAAATCAAAGATATCAGATTGTATTTGAATGGATCTTTTTATGAGATTTTATTTAGCCGAAGAATATCAACCACTATGTAATGCACGGTTTGCGTATTATCAAACTCAAATCAAAGCACTTTTAACCAATGCAGAGATTGAGCACATTGGCGCCTCTTCGATTCCAAATGCAATCTCTAAAGGAGATTTAGACATTTATATTGCAGTAGATCAATCTGAATTCAATGATGCCATCCAAAAGCTTTGCCACTTAAACTTTCAAGAAAAATTAGCAACACTGAGAACGGATCAACTGTGTATGTTAGAATCGCTCAATGGTGATGATGTCGCCTTTCAATTGGTTGTCAAAGGTTCTGAATTTGAGTCATTTATTCAGTTTAGAGATAAACTCAGGCAATCGCCTGAACTAGTGCAAACGTACAATAATCTAAAAAAGCGTTGTGAAAATTTAGATATGATCGATTATCGGATTGAAAAAAATAAATTTATTTCCGCTGTTTTAAATCAGCAATAAATTCTCTCAATAAAAAACGCACCCAAAGGTGCGATTAACATTCAATTAAATCAATATGTTGCATTTTTGTCGCACTCAATATTTTCATTTATTAAATTAAAAAAATAATCATGTTTTATTAAAAATTTATCATTATTGCACTGCCTGAATCACTCTTAACTAGATAAGATTTATTACTGATGCTCAGATTGTCAGTATCCGTAATGTTCTCTTTTAAATTCTGTACGAATTCCAGTAAATTAAGATTAACAAAATTTAAGGCTACCATAACAATTTGGGGCAAAATTTTGCCCATTAAGCTGAAGGTTAGATAAATTCATTTGTAGGGGAGCAACATTTGATAAATTTACATTTCCAATATTTGCATCAAGTCCATTTCCACTAATAATTCCACCAAGATCATTGGTTCTAGCAGGATATTGCTGTAAATAATCTCCAGCTTTCGTAGCAAATTGACCAAGCAATGGCTCAATACTTAATTTTTGGGTTGGTTCTACTCGACCTATACTGATAGGATCTGCAAGTGCTAACCACCAACCTGGCTGTGCAATATTTAAGGATTCAGAACCTGGCCACAATAAACTCTGATTTTGTAAGCTTAAAGATGCAGCCGAATTCACCTGTAAGCTATGAATAAAGCCAAGAGCTTCTTGAAAATTTACAGTCGCTTTCGCACCACTTACTGAACCACTCATTTTGATATTAGTAAATTGACGCCCTGTTGGTGCTGCTAAACAAGCTGGAATTAAAAAAACCGTGTTTTGACATCCTGTTATCTTAGCGTCTACGGGATTACCAGCTGTGTATACTGCTGTTGTGGTTCCATTTGCATCAAAGGTTGTTCTACCTATTGCTGGATAATCATTTCCTGTCCCTAAATTGATAGTTGGAATATCAACAGATGCAGATAAACCAACTGATGTCTTACGATTTCCTACAACAACAATTTGGGAGGTTTCAAAAGGAAGGTTATTCATTTCTGGAATACTGAATCCCCCTCCAGTTGTGATAAAACTTGCATTTGCTAATCCAATTGCAACTAAATTGCCTTTAATTGGATATGTAGCTAGATTCATAAACTGTGCAGCAGTATCGGCATATCCTTTAATTTTACTTTGTTCTGCAACAGTAGTACCAATACCTGACTGTACTTTCATGTATCCAGAGAAACTATTTAGTCCATTCGCAACAGATGAATTTTCTGTTCCCAAAGTCATCAGACCTAGTATTTTTTCGGCACTCAGTCTCAGTCCTACCATTTCTCTTGTTGATGACTGACCAGGATTTTTAATTGCAAACTCAATGAAAGGGTTGGTTAATTTTGCACTGGAACTTGCTCTGCCAGAATTAGTATCAGAAATACCACTTAAACTTAAATTATCAATATCAATGTCACATCCACCAGCCCCGTTCAATCCCCCACAACCTAGCTGTAATTTTTTAATATTAGCATTCAACTCTAGTTCTGCTTCCAAACCTAAGCGATAAAAACCGATATTCTGGCTACCGCCAGTACGCTGTCTTTCCAAGTTATCTGAATCATTAGGTGCAATAAAAGACATACTCATTAAAGCCTGACCAGTAGTCGCTGACATTTCACTTTCTGACATAGGTTGAAAAGTTTCAGAACTTGCATAAACTGAATGGTTGCTAAAACAGATTAACCCCAAAAAAGCATTTGATAAAAATACCTTTTTCATTATAAAAATCCTTTTTTCATTGTAAGAATACTTATTAGTTTAAAAATTCAAACAATTACTTTTATTAATAATTGCAATGTAATTTTGATGTAATTGTATACTTTTTTTTATTCTTCTCAAACTCTTTTTAATTTACCTAAACATTCTAATGTATAAAAATTTTGGCTATTGAAGACTGTGGTACATAACTAAAAAGAGAACCCCAGCATTGCCCACCGTAAGTAGGTTTTTATCTCAAAATCCGATCTTAAATTCACCATACGCAAGCTTTATAATTGTTTTGGCAAAATTTTCAGTGTTAACTAAAATCGACAGTGCATCAGAAATTTCATTCAGGCTAAAAGAGTATTCAAATCGTCCAATTTCAATTAGATCTTTGATTGATTGATCAACAGAAGCAATATTGATCTCATCTTGTTGAAGGATTTTATTTAAATTTAGTCAAATAAAAAATAACTTATAAACTATTGTTTTTTATTTAATAAATTAAATTTAAACACGTAATAATAAAAAACGCACCCAAAGGTGCGTTTTATCAACTCAAATCAGACTTAACTGTCTAATTCGGCCAATACTTCATCTGTGAATTCAACGTTGGTATATACGTTTTGAACATCATCAAGATCTTCAAACATATCAATCATTTTCACAATGAGTTTTGCTTGATCCACATCAGCAATCAATGCTTTTGTTGATGGGCTCATAACCACTTCTGCATTATCAGATTTTAAACCAGCAGCAGTCAAAGCATCTTGTACATCACCAAAACTTTCTGGTGTAGTGATCACTAAGATTTCATCTTCGTTCACTTCTATATCTTCAGCGCCAGCTTCCAAAGCCACATCCATGATTTTATCTTCCAAAGAAACATCTTCAAAAGTAATCTCACCACGTTTGGTAAACAAGTATGCCACTGAACCCGCCGTACCTAAGTTACCATTGGTTTTAGAAAAACAATGACGTACATCAGGCACAGTACGATTAAGGTTATCTGTCATGGTTTCTACGATAACCGCAACACCACCCACACCATAACCTTCATAAGTGACTTCTTTTAAATCATCGTTGTCTTCACCACCAGCACCACGTTGGATAGCACGGTTGATCGTGTCACGTGTCATATTCACTGAAAGTGCTTTTTCGACAACAGCACGTAGACGAGGGTTACTTCCCACATCAGGACCGCCAAGTCTTGCTGCTGTGGTTAATTCACGAATATATTTGGTAAAAACTTTACCACGACTTGCATCTTGTTTTGCTTTGCGATGCTTAATATTGGCCCACTTGGAATGACCCGCCATGCGAAATATGCTCCTGTAGATTGGCTTTATGCCATATCAAATTGCGGCAATTCTACCATAAGCACTTTTTTATGAGAAAGTGCTTATTTTTTAGATTTAATGTAAATTAAGAATTTTTTGCTTCAGGAATCACAATATCGAGCCCTGTATGTTGTTTATATAGACGTTTAATTTCTGCTAAGTCTTGATCTAGATCTGTTGGGTAAATTTTTCCAAAGATCCCACCCTGTTTTGTTTTTGAGTTTGCATACATCAAAACAATAGGAACACCAGCTGCTTTTGCGATATGCCAAAAACCAGTACGGATCGGTTTACGTGCTTGCCCTCGTTCTGCGCGAGTCGCTTCTGGCGCAATCACCAAATTAAATTCTTCATTACTCTGAAACAGATCAACCATTTGTGAAACGATGTCTTTGTTTGACTTACGGTCTACAGGAATACCACCAATTTTTTCTAAAATCGGTTTTAAAGGCCCTTTAAATAATTCTTTTTTAATTAAAGTATGGATTTTAATGTCATGAATTTGAAAAATTGCCAATGACAATACAGCATCCATCATGGATGTATGTTCAAAACCGATAATGACTTGTTTTTTTTCTAATACACTTTGATCAACTTCATATGACCAACCTGAGAGCTTAAAAGTAAGTTCTCCCAACATCTTTTTCATAAATACCTAACATCATAAAATCATAATTTGCGAATTGTCCGAGTAAAAGCTTAAAAAGACAATCTCTATTGTGCTTATTTTTTACATTTGTATATTTATTTTTGTCATTTTAAAGACTTGTTTTGCTATACCGAAATGGGTGATTAAAATGTAAAATCGTTAAATCCACCAATGTCATCTAACTCACTTTAGAACAAAAATATAAATTCTTCATAAAAAACATTCATATAAATTATAGTCTCAATAATAAAACTCAAATCAATATTCTTTATCTTGTTAAAATCATTTAGACTTTAGTCTTAATTGCGCCATAAGCTCAAAAATTTTACCTGCAAAAGGATTGCAATATGTTGATGCCTCTCTTTGGCGTAAGTGCCTTAGTCTTTGTTTTGATTTGTACATGGAGCGTATTTGAAATTTATATAGAAAAACGAAAAAAGTAATACTGCATATTATTACCGCTCAATAGCCACAAACTTCGCTAGATCATCGTATACCGCAACACACTCAGCAGCAGCTCTCATTGACTCAAAACTTAGATCATCGTTAAAAGCACTCGATTAATTTTCAATTGTGGTTAAGTTTCTAATCATTCGACTCTATTTCAGTCATTCTCACCAAAAAATAAATCAGACTCATCAAGCATTAAAACTGCTTCTAAAAATTTCGCTCGACAAAGTTAAAAAATCACTTTAAATAGATACACTTACTTCTAAAGCATATAAAATAAATGGGGATCTATGAATAATTTACTACATATCTATGCATTTTGTGTGGTTTTGCTTTTTTTTAAAATGCTTGCAATCTCTTGTTATCAAGGATTTTATCGTATAAAGAATAAAGCGTTTAAAAATACCGAAGATGCTAATTTTGTCAGTGTTCAAGCCAGACCCGAAGAACTACCACAAGTGACCAGAGCCAGCCAAGCTTGGGCAAATGATCTAGAAAATATTCCCGTGTTTTGGGTGCTTGGAGGGCTTTGTATAGCATTGAACCTAAGCAGTGATTTCATTGTCTGGGTCTTTTCTATTTTTACGATTACAAGAATCACACATACAGTCACCTATCTCAGTGCAATTCAACCATGGCGCAGTATTTCTTATGCTGTTGGAATAATCTGTCTTATTATTTTGGCGATTCAAATCGTAATCACATGTATTGGATTTTAAACAAATGCAAATCAATAGGCATTAACTGATCTTTTTATGCTTTATTCGCTGTTTTATAATCATTCATTTCTTTATAAGTTGTATTTTATAGCGGGGAAAATAATACAACTTATATCGATAATTCATCAAAAATATTCTATGAATAATAATTAAATTTAGATTTACTAATTTATCTTATAATTTTTTCAATATAATCAAAAGTAAAGTAAATTTATCAAAAAGTAAAACTATGTCACTATTTTGTAATACTTTATTTATATGAAAAATATACTTAAAAATACATTATTTTCAAACAACCCTATGATTTTATGTTTTTTATATTACTTTTCAATCATTATTAATTAACTTTTAAGTCTTAATACTGTTTTTAAATTAGAGTTTTTACTCTACTTATTGGTTATTTTATGTAATTTTAATAATCTCATTGTCAAGAAGACAGTGATTGTATTTAAAAGGATGAATCAAAGTGAAAATAAAAAAGATCTTTCAAAAAGCCATCGTTACAACCTCACTCTTGTGTATTGCGGGAATAAGCCAAGCTGAAGATTTTAAACGCTTCTCGGTTTCTTCAGGTTGGTTGCATATGTCATCAATGGGGAAAGCACAACCTTTTAGGATTAATACCTCTGTGGGTAATGGTACTAAAGCTGCTGTGGGGGTAATTACAGGCCAAACCATTTTAAATAATGTCGATCAATCTCGTATTGATGCGATGGACCCCAACCTAATTAGCTTGCTCAATGCACCAAGTAATGAAGAAGGACGATATTTATTTGATGACCTGCTGGATGTAATCATGGCAGACGACCCAACCTTAATCGACCAATTAACAGGAATTGCTGAAATCAATGGGATTGCCAATTGGTCAGCGGATGCTGGTTTGGAAGTTGAGGATGTAGACACGCTAGGTATGATGTTTACTTATAATGTCACTGACAATGTTGCCGTTCAATTGATTGCAGGGATTCCACCAAAAGTTGATCTAAAAGGGAAAGGTACTGTCTATGCACCCTTTTCAGCGACATCTCAGCCACTTCAAGGCTTAGTAGGCGATTTGTATTTAAAAAACAATCTTTTGATTACAGATTTGGATAGTTATAACACTGCTGCATCTGCTAGAGCTTGGACGCCTGCCATACAAGCGCAGTACTATTTTGGTAAATCTGGTGTCAATAAGTTCAGACCATTTGTAGGTGCTGGTTTAATGTATGCCTACTTCAACGAGATCGAAATCAATTCAGGGATTGAAAATGATTTGATACGTGCTGGACATATGATTCAAAACATTCATGATGGTAAAGCAGGTGCTTCTCTAGAAGGAAAACAATCAAGCGGCAACATGAAAGTTAAGGTAGATGCTACTGATGCCATTGCACCGATTGTTACTGCTGGTTTTACCTATGACTTTAAACAAAACTGGTTTGCGACTGCCTCTATTTCGTATGCGAAGTTAGACAATACTGCAACCATTACAGTCCTCAACACCAACAACAATGCAAAGCTTATTCAGGCTAAAACTAAAATTGAGATCGACCCACTAATCACTTACCTTGGTGTAGGTTATCGTTTCTAAGTCTATCTGTTAAAACCTGAAGCCATTACAGCAACTTAAATACTGTAATGGCTTCATTTATAATTAATTTCAAAAAATTACCATGTATAAAATTTAATTCATTAAGTAATTATTTTGGCTGTCTTGTAGCCTTTTCATTTCAGACCAAGACTCACCTTCCTATTTCATATAAGGTAAATATTCAAATCACATTTCAATAGGAAAGTATCAAATGACTTCTATCAATGTTGAAAGTATTAAGAATCATGCCGATGTTATTGCGTCTTGTGGAACCAAAGTTGGTGAGGTAGATCACCTTGTTGGAGCAGACCAAATCAAGCTGACTAAACATGGCGATGGACATCACCATCTCATCCCAACATCTTGGGTTGGTGAGATAAAAGGCGAAAAAGTTATCTTAACTAAAGATTCTCAAGAGGTTAAAGACACTTGGCTAGAAGTATAGATTTGGCCTATTACAACTGACATTATATTCAATTTTATAGGTGTCTCGTTCTGAAGTAGATTGACACTTATTTCATATAAAACGCTCGATGAATTTCATTGAGCGTTTTATATTTGATTAAATCTTATTTTTAAGACTTTCGTATCTTCATCTAACCTTAATTGGCGTTGTCTTTCGCCTTCATTGATAAGATCAAGGCGTTTGCCCCAGTATTGAATTGCATATTGATATTCACTCTTTTTGCTTGTTGATATATTTTCTATTCTAGAATTTATAAGTAGTAATATGGATAATGACTAACGGTGTAATATTTCAAATAACCCTATAAGTAAACTTTAAAAATCATCTTTAGGATGCTCTCATTTAGTTTTTGGAAATTAATAGTTTATTTAGCAAATAAAAAATCCACCGAGGTGGATTTAATCAGTTAAGAATGCTGTGTTTTTCTTTTCCCACCACCATCCTGCTTATTTACAGTCGCCCAAGCAATACGTGCTGCATCTTCATCTGAGCGACCTTGTTTTTTCTCACTTTCATAAATATGTTGAGCTTGTCTTTTCTGCTTTGCTGTATATGCTGATTTATCACCTACAGACATAATCACTTCTCCATATAACGTTAAATAAAAGCATTGTTTTTATAGCATGGATTATTTTATTCGCTGTTTAGTGTTGTAAGTACTTGTGAATTTAAACCCTGCTTGTTTATTTTAACTCAATATATAATACCAATTAACACTATGTTTTTATTTTAAAAATAACTAGCCATTATTTTAAAGCATCATTTCATTTAATACTTAATCTTTCATTTAATCTACATTGATCACTTTTGAACAACATTTATTCACACAGTATTGATGAGATTAGTCCACCATATAAATTAATCACTTGATAAATCTTAGAGGTTAATATGCAACATGATAACAACCCATCAACCGCTCAAGAAAGATCTGAAAAAGCACAAGAAAAGCGTAGAATCCCTAAATATATTTTACTCTTAGTGGGTCTATTTTTAATTGCGATTGTGATCTATATGCTTGCGAGCTGGCAAGGCTAAGTTAGAGTAATGTGCAGCTATTTTTAAACGACCTATTTTTGATTGTATAGTCCATAATTGATCTTGCTTGAAGAGACTTTAAATTGAGGTAATCCATAAAAGCTTGGTTTGCTATAGCTGCTGTAGACTTCTTTTTCTCGATATTTAATTGTTGTTGCTGCTCTAATATTTTTTGCTTTTTATGGTTGGGATTTATTCCTTATGCCATTTGTAGCAATTTCCCCTGTGCTAAGTCATGCGCTTTCCCTAGACTGATATTTCCATATAATCCAAAGTCGTGTGCACAGATTTACCAAGAACTTTCTTTCAGCGATAGTAAGTTTTATCGCTGTTATGTACACGTACAACAAAGCCAATCAACTCCTTGTCTCGATAAATCGCAGATCTAAGCTCCAATTGATCAATAAATGTCTTTGTCAGCTTTACTCTTGGTGTTGACCTATATAGAATCTCTAGCTGTCGCAATGCTAAACACTATATCAAGCTATTCTCTACAGTCTACTTGTAAAAAAAACTTGATAAACTCTAAAATCTTAGATAGTATTGCACACGTTCCAAGTAGTTGATAATTAATCAATTCACTTGATGAAGGGCCTGTAGCTCAGTTGGTTAGAGCAGCGGACTCATAATCCGTTGGTCCCCAGTTCAAGTCTGGGCGGGCCCACCAAATAAGATAACCACTTAGGTGCATTAATCCTAAGTGGTTTTTTAATATCTGCTTCTTTATTAAGTTATCTATAAGCAATTCAATAGGCTTCTTTCATAAGTCATTTCTAAACCATTGATCAACACACTCCTTGATCCTAACCATCAATACCAATATAAATCACTCAACATGATCATTTTTGATTTATGAAAGATCGAATAAAATGCGCATTAAATTTTTACGCAAAAAATAATAATTTATGCAAGACTAGTACTACGCCTACATAAAACAACAGCTCTATTTTATCAATGAGAATGCGATGGTTAAGCTATGTGGTCAGTTAATCTGTGTGTCTGAACAAGAATTAAATATCGTAATCAAGTATCTTCCAGAACATATCAAGTTAACCAGACAAGAACGAGGTTGTGTTTCTTTTGAAGTTAAACAAAGTCAAAATCCCTTAATTTGGGATGTGCATGAAGTTTTTGAGAGTCGACAAAGCTTTGAAAATCATCAACGTAGAATATCAGGTTCTGTGTGGGGAATTAAAACCCAACATATTCAAAGATTGTATGAAATAACCCTCGATTAAAGGGCTATCTCAAAAATTTAAACTTTGCCTAGCCTGCTCTATCCACTTATTCTAATTCTTTTAATATCGCCTCAT
Source organism: Acinetobacter sp. CE-15 (assembly GCF_051059255.1). Taxonomy (NCBI): domain Bacteria; kingdom Pseudomonadati; phylum Pseudomonadota; class Gammaproteobacteria; order Moraxellales; family Moraxellaceae; genus Acinetobacter; species Acinetobacter sp. CE-15. Next base: position 2,667,879 of record NZ_CP192737.1, read on the forward strand.
TAAAGGCAGGAATATCATCTGGACTGCGCGAGGTAATGAGTACCCATCCACCCGTATTACAACGATGAACTTCTTCATCTACCCAGTTTGCACCTGCATTCTCTAAATCTATGCGAATACTTTTATATGAAGTCAAATTTTTATCTTTAATTCGTTCTGCATTGATTAAAGCCCATGGTCCATGACAGATGGCAGCAATCGGTTTCTTATGGTCTGTAAAGGATTGAATGATTTTCTTAGCATTCTCATCAATTCTCAATTGATCAGCATTGACCGTTCCCCCAGGAATAACCAGCAAATCATAATCACTTGGATCTACTTTTTCCAAAATCGCATGCGGACTATATGACACCGATTTTTCATCATCATGAACAACGGTTCGTACATCATTTAATTCAATCGCAGCGTGTATGCTTTCTATGCCCTTGCTCGTCAAGAAGTCTAAAGGTTTTTTAAGCTCATCATGCTCAACGCCAGAATTGGAAGTGATGAATAGTACTTTTTTAGTCATTTTCTTACTCCAACAATACGGTATATTTCAAGCTAACAAAAAATATGATTGTAGATGTACAAGTTTTAGCTTCTTATTGTTAAATGTTTTAGGATATTGTTTTAAGGCTTGTTAGATATCCTTTTTGTTATTCTATCTATACTGCTATTAAGCAACCTATGTATCAAACGATCAAATAACACTACAACAAAAACTACAGAAAAGACCAAAAATTATTCATTCAAAAAATGGCATAACTATTGCTTTTTCAAGTGACCTTTTAGTTATGAATCTCCTCAATGAAGCTCATTAAACGCTCTTTATTTTTACAAGTAATGATTGCATTGGTGATTGGCTGTTTATTCGGTTACTTTTTGCCTCATATTGCGATCAATTTTCAAGTGTTTGGTAATGGCTTTGTCAAACTTGTCAAAATGTTGATTGCTCCACTTATATTCTGCGTCATTGTGTTAGGAATCTATGGTGCAGGAGACTTAAAAAAAGCTGGGAAAGTAGGAATAAAAACGCTGATTTATTTTGAAATCATGACCACTATCGCTCTAATTTTAGGATTAGCCGCAGCCTACATATTTAAACCTGGGCATGGTATGCACGTGGATATTTCAAGTTTAGATGCGTCCCAAATGACCAAGTACAATGAAAATATCCATGCAGTTACAGGCGTATCTGATTTCTTTTTAAATATGATTCCTCAAACTGCTGTGGGTGCATTTACGGGGAATGATATTCTGCAAGTGGTTGTCTTTTCAATTTTATTTGGCGTTGCATTATCTATGCTGTCTAAAGATGTCAGTGAACCTGTCGCCTCTTTTATTGACAAAATATCTCAAGTTATTTTTAAAATCATGTCCATCATCATCAAACTGGCTCCTATCGGCGTTTTTGGTGCAATTTCTTTTACCGTAGCAAAGTTTGGAATAGAAACTTTACTTAATCTGGGCTATTTGGTTTTAATTTATTATGCAACTGTGATTTTCTTTGTGATCGTCATACTTGGTCTGGTATTAAAACTCTTAGGCTTCAATATTTTTAAGCTCATTCGCTATTTTAGAGAAGAAATCACCATTGTATGTGGAACATCATCTTCTGATTCGGTATTACCGCAAGTGATGTATAAACTAAAAAAATTAGGGATAAAAGACTCTATAGTAAGTCTGGTCATTCCTTCGGGTTACTCTTTTAACTTAGATGGCTTTTCAATTTATCTCACCCTTGCTGTTGTATTTATTGCGCAAGCGACAGGCGTTCATCTAACAATTTCAGACCTCATCATGATTCTTTTAATCACCTTGTTTACCTCAAAAGGAGCACATGGTATTCCTGCATCAGCAATCGTTGTACTCGCTGCGACTTTATCTAGCTTTCCTGTTATCCCGGCGATTGGCTTGGTATTGATCCTTTCAGTGGATTGGCTGATTGGTATTTTAAGAGCAGTAAGCAACTTGATTGGGAATTGTGTCGCAACTTTAGTGATTGGTGTATGGGAAAATGATGTTGATAAGAAACGTGTACATCAAATGTTAGATGATCCGAACTGGGCAAAAAATGAATTGGGCAGTTAAAACGCAATTAACACATAGTGGGGAAAAATTAGAGTTTTATCTTACAGCAAAACCAACGCGCTATTACCAACTATACTATAACCAACAGAATACGCTTTAGATAAAATCCTTTAACGCTATCTTAAGCACACATATTTCATAAAAACCATTTCCGCATTGAGTCGCTGAAATGGTTTTTTATAAATCATGGCATTTACTTAAACTAAAGTCCTCAATTGAAGACCACTCCAGAAAGCACAGCAAAAAGAATCGTACTGATCATCATGACGGATCATTTGATATGGCTATGCTGTCATTAGCCATACGGTAATGTCCCCATAATACAATCACCAACACCATATCCCCTGCGCATAATGCAACGAGAAAACCCGATCTTAGCCCATAGCCATCAACCATTTGTCCAGAGATTGCTGCGCCTAGTGCCACGCCAACATTTAACCCAGCCAGTAACCATGTCATACCTTCCGTCAGGCGATGTTTTGGCACAATGCGCTCAACCAGTGCCATTGCGACGATCATTGTCGGTGCAAAAAATATCCCTGCCAGTAAAACACTACTTGCCAGCATCGTAATACTATTCACCCATAATAAGGGTAATGTACTCGCTGCAGTTGCCACGCCTCCGAGTAATAAGAGATGCTGTAAAGACATTTTCAATTTAACTGCACCAAATAATAAGCCAGCTAAACATGAACTTAACGCATATGCAGAAAGTACCAAACTGGCAGCTGCAGGCTGACCAAGATGTTCAGCAAAGGCGACACTAACGATATCAATCGTGCCTACAATGATCCCCATTCCAACCATTAACAATGTCAGCAAGCGTATCTGAACAAGCATAATGATTGAGCCGGAACGCTTATGAGTTAAATCTTGTGTGTCGATTTGGGGTTCTGTACCTCGTTGTAACACCAGTAAAAAAACACCGATAATCAACAACAATGTTGCAACCAGTAAACTTGCTTGTGCTAACACTGCTATCGATAAGCCAACAGACAATGGCGGGCCAATAATAAAGGTGACTTCATCTAGTACTGTTTCTAGTGAGTAAGCGGTTTGTAATTGAGCTTGTCCAGCATATATTGCCGTCCAACGCGCCCTTACCATGGCAGATATACTGGGCATAAAACCCGCCAATAATGCCCCCACAAACAACGTCCAATCAGCTGCCCGCCACCATGAAGCAAATACCAATATCAGTAAACCGATACTGCTGATCGTTGTTACGATAGGCAGTATGCGGCTTTGTCCATATTGATCAACTAACTTTGATACTTGTGGCGACACTAATGCGTATGTCAATACGAATACCGCAGACACTGCACCAGCCAGCGCATAGCTCCCCCTCAGTTGAGATAACATAACAATGATACCGATGCCGGTCATCGGTAAGGCAATCCGAGCCAATAGACCAGCCAAAGCAAAACCTTGGGTACCCGTGATAAAAAATAGTTCTCTATATGGACCAATCATCAGACTCTCCTGAATACAATCTCTTGCAAACATATAAGGATTCAGTAAAAATACATACACTGCGTATGAATAAAGCATACATTCATACGCAGCGTATGTAAATAATCATACGAAGCGTATGTAAGGAGAAGTTGATGGTTCGTCGTACTCGTATTGAAATGGAAGAAACCCGTGCTGCACTGATTACGATGGCTCGAAAAGTCTTTAGTGAACGCGGTTATGCCGATACCTCAATGGATGATCTCACCGCACAGGCAGGTTTCACTCGTGGTGCGTTGTATCACCATTTTGGTGATAAAAAAGGATTACTGGCTGCAGTCGTTGCACAAATCGATCATGAAATGGATCAACGTTTAGATGTGATCTCCGAACAAGCTAAAGATATTTGGTCAGGATTTAGTCAGCGTTGTTATACTTATCTAGACATGGCAATAGAATCAGAATATCAACGCATCGTACTGCGCGATGCACGAGCGGTATTGGGTAGTGCATCTATAGATTCGCAACAACACTGTATTGATTCGATGCAAAGACAGATAGCGCAACTTATCCAGCAAGGAATCATTGAGCAAGCTGATCCGCAAGCACTTGCCTGCTTAATTTATGGTAGTTTAGCTGAAGCCGCGTTTTGGATAGCTGATGGTGAAGACCATAATCAAAGACTCAAGTCTGGAAGAACAGCACTAAACCTTTTACTCCGCGGGTTATTGATTAAAGTAGATCAATAAAAATTCTGATTGCTATGAATACAGGATTTAAATTGAAACTTGATATTCAGAATAATAAAGTCAGAGAGTTAGAATCGACATCCCTATTGTTGGCTTCAATTTAGGATTGGTTTTTAGCTTAAACCGATCCTGATTTTAACCATATACCTTTTGTCTGCTATACGATAAATTAACTGTAATTCTGAATTTTCGAGGTTTTTTTGAACTGGAATAATATAGAGATCCATTTTTCTCAAGTTGTTTTAAAACCATTTACATCTTTAGATGCTGATGAGGTATTTCAGCATATTACTCCCACCTTAACTCGATATATGGCTTGGGATCCTCCGCAAAACCGTCAAGAGTTTAATGAGATCTGGCATAAATGGCTAGAGAATATTAACGATGGGAATGAGTTAATTTTCGTCGTCAGAAACGTTGCTAATCATGAGTTTCTTGGCCTTGCAGGATTGCATCAAATACAAACGGAAACACCTGAATTAGGCATTTGGATTCGAGAAGATCGACATAAGTCAGGATTTGGTAAAGATGCGGTAACAAGCATGGTTCATTGGGCTTCAGTCAATTTGAGTTTTAAAAATTTTATTTATCCTGTAGCTGTTGAAAATTATGCCAGTCGTCATATCGCAGAATCTTTAGGTGGGGTTATTTCTGAATATAAAAAGAAACCTAAATATGATTCAGTGACTTATGTTATTCCTCCTCATACTGAATAATACAAATAGATAGATTAAATTGTTTATGATTTATTGATGCAGGATATAGAGTATCTTTGCAGTTTTATCATCAACTCTCGCGGTAATAGTGGCATTTTCATGTAAAAGTCGATACGATAATGAGAATTATTGTTATTTATATGGAATAAATCATGGCGCTGAATGCACATCGCACTTTTATTCAAGTAAAAGAGAAAATATATCTAGGTCCAAACTATGTTCGTATTATTTTTGACTGTGCAGATGTAGAGAAATTCAAATACACCAGTATTGGTGATAACAATAAAATTTTTATTCCAAGGCATGATCAAACTGCGATAGAAATTCCTGATTTTGATTTTAATCAGCGTAAATGGATTGTCAGTAATCCTGAGATGATGCCAGAAATTCGGACTTATACCCATCGAGATATTGATTTAGTCAACAAAACCCTAACCATCGAGTTTGCAATGCATGGTACAGATACGGTGGCTTGTCACTGGGCAGATCGTGCTCAACCTGGAGATCAAATTGGCGTAACCATGTCTACTGCCGCTAAAAATTCAATCCCTACAGGGCTGAATCATTATCTCATTATCACTGATGGGACTGGACTTGCAGTTACTCAAGCGATCTTAGAAAAATTAACAGCTGATGCCAAAGTATATGTCATTGCAGAAGTGGCAACTGTAGAAGATCAAATCGAACTACATACACAAGCTGATTTAGAGCAAACATGGCTGTTCAATCCAAACCCGCTTCAGCAAAGTTTATTGGCTGACGAATTGTTACGCCATCCTGAATTCATTAATCTACCAGCAAGCCGTTTTGCACATATTACCGCTGAACTACAAGCCGTACGCGCATGTCGTAATATCTTAAGAAAACAAAGTGATTGGGGCAAAGAGGATTGTTATGCCTGTTCTTACTGGCAGATTGGGAAAGCAGATAATGAACGGCAGTCTAAAGTGCTAGATGATTAAGCCCAAAGTGAATAAATGATCAATCCCGAAATCTGATTTATATTATTCTGAGTAGATGCGTTAAAACCTTATAAACTAGGGTTTATAAGGTTTTTCATTTAACTTACTCAACAATGAATATCGGTTTTTAATTCCCGTTTAAAATTTTTTCTAATAATGCTTTTTTTCCAACTCGATGTAAATTCAGTGCCAACAACTGCCCCTCATAAAAAGAGTCTTGCATAATAAAACAACGATATTCATTGATTTGATCTGTTAAACGATTGACAAGGTCTTCTGGACAATGTTCAACTAATTTTTTAAAGGCTTGATAGGACTCTTCAATTTTTCCAAGTTTGTATGCATTTAAGCACCATTCATATAGTGACCAAAATTTATAAATATCTTTCTTTAAAAATAAACGATTACCTTCCGGCATTTTTATTTCACTGGCTTGTTTGGCAAAACAGTAAGCCAATTCAGGATGATGATCCCAACTATGCCGTCTAGCCGAATGATACCAACACTCAGCTCTGTGTGGATCATGGGCTATTCCCATCTGCCAATACGATAGTGCATCTTTGTAATTTTTTTCACTTTCATAAAGTAAACCCAATTGCTCAAAACTACAGTATTTTTCATCATACCAACCTATATCTAATTCAGCCCGCTTTAGATACCATTCTATTGCTTTATCTATCTGTCCTGCATCTTTATATGATTGTGCACAATAGAATGCATAACGTGGTAATAAATCTGGATCATCACCAGAGATATAAGCCATTTCAAGGATTTTGGCATCTTTTAAGTATTTGTCTTTATCTAAACTCCGATTACCCTTTCGACCTGAAATAACGACATAAGCGCCTTGAACTTCCCCTACCTCTTGCTCATTTTTATTTTCTAAATATTCATGTAAAACACCGCGCCAATGATACTGAGCATTATTTTTAATAATGAGTTTTCTTAAATATTTTACCGAGAGATCTTCATTGGAAAGTTGAAAATAATAAGCATCTTTCTGTAAAGTCGGTAGACTTAACTCACCTGTTACTGAATCATCTGCATCAAAAATAAGAATGTAATCACTTTTTCCAAGACAAGCTTTTAAAGCAATATTACGGTTATAACTAAAATTTTGCCAAGCTTCATAAATTATCTCACCTTGAATATTTTTCGCTTTAAAAAAGTTTTCGATAATCTCTGGTGTACGATCACTAGATCCAGTATCTGAAATCACCCAGTAATCCAACTTAAAATGTTGACATATATTTTCTAATGTTTGTTCAATGATATGACTTTCATCTTTTACAATCATATTTAAGCAAAGTGACATATTTTTTCTCTTTGATTCTATTTACATACTTCTATATGAAAGAAACCTTGCATTGCAAGGCTTCTTGATGGATTTCTTTTAAGAACACTTAAATACTAGAATTAGAAATTCACTTTCCAACCAATATTTCCAATGAAATCGCTATAGTTATTACTACCCATCTGATATGAAAGATTAAACCATGCATAACTGTTTTTGCTTGTTTGCCCTTCAACACCAAATTTAACTTCACCCAAATTTGAGTTGCCAGAAATGCCATAGTAACTATTATCTAACTTCACAAGTTTGTCTTCAGAATTATAAATCCAATTTAATGCGACGTATGGGCGATAGTTTGAGCTAGCTGCAATATCTGTAGGGACCACAAGAAAGGCTTTTGCTCCAAGACGAGTTTGAATATTGCCCTTGCCTTCATCAATTAACGTACCTGTAGATTTTTCTTTAAATGAATCTAATCGAACATCTTGGTAAATAAATTGACCTTGTGGTTGAATCCAATAACTAACGCCTTCACTTTGTCCAAGTTTATAGCTAGAACCTGCTTCTATTGAGGCCGTAATTCCTGAAGAATCATATTTTTCTGTTCCAAAATCTTGTCCAGATACTTCATTTTTAAACTTACTCCACATTGCCCATGTATCGACATATGCACCAGTTTTTTCAGTCGGATTTTCAAACCAAGTTCCATACAGACCAAAGCCATAACCATCGAGTTTTGAAGATGATTTGTAATTTGTAATTGATGATTTGGAATCACTGCCTGCATTACCATAAGCAGCCATTAAGCCGACATTATATTCATCTTTTTCGCCAAAGTTTGCCAAACCTAAACCTGCATGTAAAACATAATGATGACCATCGGTATCAATCTGTCCAGATTTATCTTCAAATTCATTATAGCCCCCTACAGCTCTTAACCAGAGTTGACCGACATCATCTTTATTCATATTGGTGTATTCACTTGCACCAATACGATCTTCTAAACGATGGACAAATAAGTTATTGGCAATATTGGCATTAAAAGTATAACTACCAACCTCTGGGCGAATGACTGGTTGATGTGGACCTGTACTGCCTGTTGGACCAGTTGCTCCTGTATCCCCAGTTGCACCTGTAGAACCTGTGGCTCCAGTTGCACCTGTAGAACCAGTTGCGCCCGTAGAACCTGTGGCTCCAGTATCACCCGTTGCACCGGTAGAACCAGTTGCGCCCGTAGAACCTGTTGCACCCGTAGAACCCGTTGCACCTGTAGAACCAGTCGCTCCAGTATCACCCGTTGCACCTGTAGAACCAGTTGCGCCCGTAGAACCTGTGGCTCCAGTATCACCCGTTGCACCGGTAGAACCTGTGGCTCCAGTATCACCTGTTGCTCCAGTAGAACCAGTCGCTCCAGTATCACCCGTTGCACCTGTAGAACCAGTTGCACCTGTAGAACCAGTCGCTCCAGTATCACCCGTTGCACCTGTAGAACCAGTTGCACCTGTAGAACCAGTTGCACCTGTAGAACCCGTTGCGCCCGTAGAACCTGTGGCTCCAGTATCACCCGTTGCGCCTGTAGAACCAGTTGCACCGGTAGAACCCGTTGCACCTGTAGAACCTGTGGCTCCAGTATCACCCGTTGCACCGGTAGAACCTGTTGCGCCTGTAGAACCTGTGGCTCCAGTAGAACCTGTGGCTCCAGTATCACCCGTTGCGCCCGTAGAACCCGTTGCACCTGTAGAACCTGTGGCTCCAGTATCGCCCGTTGCGCCCGTAGAACCTGTGGCTCCAGTTGCACCTGTGGCTCCAGTATCACCCGTTGCGCCCGTAGAACCTGTTGCGCCTGTAGAACCTGTGGCTCCAGTATCACCCGTTGCGCCCGTAGAACCTGTGGCTCCAGTATCACCCGTTGCACCTGTAGAACCTGTTGCTCCAGTAGAACCAGTCGCTCCGGTAGAACCCGTCGCTCCAGTATCACCTGTGGCTCCAGTAGAACCCGTCGCTCCGGTATCACCCGTTTCACCTTTCATATTGAAACTTTCAAGATACCAATCACCATTCGCATGCTTATTTAACAGATATTCATAGCCGCCTTTTACAACACGGCGTTGTAAAAGAAATTCACCATTAGATACACCATCGATGTCATACATCAAAATGGATTCTTTTCCAGTTGGATCAACCAGATTTAAGTTATTGACCCAAACCCAATCAATACCTTTATCAATCACATTACCCGTAATTTTGACGTTATCTGTATATGATTTACCATCTACACCTAAATCACCACTCTGTCCAAGACCCGTTAAATAAGAGTCCATTAGCCAAGTATTATTTCCAGTTGTATAGTCGCCAGTAATGGTTAATTTGTCTCCAGCCACACCATTAGCCAGATCAATTTGAGAGTTGGATGCAACAACGTTTCCTTTTAAGTTAAAAGCAGATTGTGTATTTGTAAGTAGATTACTGCGATTCACATCATGAGCAACAAGTTGTGAATTTATTAAATTTAATGTTGTAAAGTTCGCTTGAGTACTATTTCCATTCGCTTCCAATTGCCAAGTCGCGTTATTTTTTAAATTGAGATTTAAAGTAGAGCTGTCTGTTTTATTTACAAGTCCCTGCATATATCCGTTTTCAAAATGATAATTGACTTGGCTTGGCGTTGTACTTGCTCCTTGAACATCAATCAAATACGCATTATTTCCCGTATTAGAAATCAGTGATGTGTTATCACCTCTAGCAGAGAAAATATAGTTTTTTTGGTTTGTTCCTACAGTAATTAAACTTGCCGTACTTGTAGCTGTTTTATTAATGATTAAATTATTAAATGTTGTAATTGTTTGATCTGTAGCTTGACTTGAATTACCACTAATATTAATAGCTTCCCTGCCTGCTTTAATCTCAGTACTAGAGGTAGCGGCATTGGCATCCAGTAAAGCGCCCTGCCAAATAATATCAATTGCAGAATCATTAAGCGCTTTAGTCGTATCTATGATCATTTTTCCTTTGGAGTATAAACGACCTTCGCCTGTACCAATTGCTGCTGTTTTCCCTAAACGAATAGCGTTTGCGCGAGTAGATGTACTCTCAATACTGATATTGCTATTATTTAAATGAACTTCTGGTACCACGCCACCTTGTTCAGAACCAGAAATATAAATTCCTATTGCATCATTTTTTTGATTTTTAATATCAATGTTTAAATCTTTATTCACCTCTACATAGCCAGCAGCACCATTACCAGAAGATTGTGGTGCTCCTTGAATTGCACGAATACCGACAACTAACGGATAATTTGATAAAAAGGATGGGTTATTATTTGCACTCATTTTAATATTTAAATTATCAAATATAGCTTTGGACCTCATCCCATTAAAAGCAGCTGTTTCTGCTGAATTAACACTTGACCCCACAACTACACCATAGTGCTCAAATCGTTCATTAAATGTTGGCCCTTTGGGTAAATCTAGCATGGTAAGATTCAATGTACCAATAGTTGAAGTACCCCCATGCGATACTCCCAGTCCTATTTTTGCAATATTATCCCCATTTGGATTGCTACTATTACTATCTAAATTTGTAATCGTGAGATCGAGTTTTTTTCCAGCGGCATTAAAAGAAGATGTAAAATTAGGTGCAGTTCCATAGACTGAAATCCCCCCCGATCCCTTGAGTGTTGTAGTTAAATCATTGGTCAGCGTTATGCTTCTGTTGGCATTTTGGCTATAAACTAAAAACCCAGTATTCCAAATACTTGTATTTCCTATTTCAGGTAAAATAGTAGATACCTCACAGTTAATATTTGCTCCAGTATTATTTGTATTATTAACCGTAACAGAGCCATTTGTTCCTTGCGTACACTCTACAGCTAAACTCGCTGAGGAAATCAGAACACCACCAATCAATAAAGTCACTTTCGATGATGATTTCCCTTTTCTCCCAAGCTCTGAACATACTACCCAAGCATTTAGGCTTACATTCCATATTAGTTTATAAATTCTATTCATGTGGTATTTCCTTGTATATTATTCTGTGATGTATTTTGCATTTTATAATTAACATATCAACAAAATAAAAACAACACAAATCACATACCACTATAAAATCAACATAAATTACAATTACTTATAAATGAATAAATTATACCATTTGATAGTATTTTCAAATAAAATAGAAAGCTGAAAAAATAAAAAAAACTGTATAAGATTTATTCAAAAAATAAACATAAAACCTTTGCCTGTGTAAAGAGTGAAGACCTTAAATCATAAGCATTACAGTGTTTAAAATAGACAGCACACATGTTTTTTGTATTCATGTAATCGCTCCCTCTTTTGAGACGTATAAAGATTAAATAAAAAATTCGGGAAGAAATAACTGTTGTGGCGCCGCTCATATAATCCATAGCAATACCATAGACAAAGCCAGACAAACATCAAAACCAAAACTATATTATTCAAGATCCAGCTATAGATACAGGCGATATCATTAATTTAATCTTTAAACCGTTTTCTCGTTCATATAGCGCCAATATCGCTTTGGTACATATTGAATATGTAGTTTAATGTTTTTCCGCGCTGAAATATTTACACTGTTAAAATAATCTTTCCAAAGCTGATCATATAGAACCTCTTGATGATCTAATTCAACACTAAAATCTTGACTAGAACCTTGATGAATCTTTTGATCAATCTCTAAGACATTCATATTGACTTGATGAACCTGTCTTAAATCATAATAGATACCAAAATCTCGTTTTTCATCATAAATAAGCCAGCGCTGGTCTTGATATCTGGCTTTAAAATGCTTTTCGATCAAAGGCAAAACATTGAAATCTGGCTTAACCAAGCTTAAAAATAATTCATCTTTACATTTTTTAAAGCGAACAAAAGCTTCCATACGGTGCTTTTCTCTTCCCACTTGTTTGGCCCATTTTGACAGTGCCAAAACATCTGGATGACCAAAATCTCGATCAATCGCTTTTTGAGCGAAGAATGCATAAACACTAAAATTAAACAGATGTTGAAAAGCATCTTCCTGTTCAGATAAAAAAGTATAGTAAAAGTTACGTAACCCACTTGCTGAAACTTTTAACTTTAGGCCTTGCCAAACTCTGTTGGCTTGAGCGTCATTGGATTCAACAAAAATCGTTTCATCAAATAAAGCGGCTTGAGTGTTGTTTTCACTTGAGACAATGACATCAAACTCTTTAAATTGAAATGCACGAAATACACAGCACAAAACCCCTGTCATGGTCCCATCAAAAATATATTTCGCCATTTAGAATAACAAATCCAACTGGGGTGAAAGTTGTTGAGTATATTTTGAATGCCCTGTCTGTAATATTTTCTGGCGAATTTGGCTGGGTAATTGATCTTTTAAAAATGGAGGGGTATCAGCACAACGAATAAAATGCATTGCCCTGTTATAAGCAATCCCCAATTTTTTGATTTGATCAATATGAATTTTACCAAAGCGACGTGCTTGAACAATTTTCTTAGCTGACCGGACCCCAATTCCTGGGACTCTTAAGATCATTCGATATTCAGCTTGATTGATATCGATAGGAAATTGTTCAGGATGACGTAATGCCCAACTCAGTTTTGGGTCGATATCTAAATCTAAATTTGGATGCTTTGCATTAACAATTTCATTTGCTTCAAAACCATAAAACCGCATTAACCAATCAGATTGATACAGTCTATTTTCACGCAGTAATGGCGGTGCTGAACCTACCGAAGGCAACGCTTTTTCTTCATCATTAATCGGAATATAGCCCGAAAAATATACCCGTTTGAGTTTAAACTCTTTGTAGTGACGATCAGCCATTAAGATAATATCCTGATCCGTTTCATTATGTGCACCCACCACCATTTGAGTTGTTTGTCCTGCTGGAACAAACTTCGGCACAGTTTTTATAATTTTTCTTTCATCTTTAAATTGAATCAAACGGTCTCGAACAATGCCCAAATCTTTTTGCACTTCATCATGGGTTTTTTCAGGGGCAAACTTTTTAAGACCTTCTGCGGTAGGCATTTCTAAATTGATACTCATCCGATCTACATAAAGCCCTGCCTCATGGATAATCTCCTGTGAAGCACCTGGAATTGTTTTCAAATGAATATAGCCATTAAAGTTTTCTTCTAATCGTAACTTTTTAACGACTTGTAGCATACGCTCCATGGTATAGTCTGCTGACTTAAAAATTCCTGAACTGAGAAACAGCCCTTCGATATAATTTCTTCTATAAAAATTAATGGTTAAATCAACAACTTCTTGTACCGTAAAAGCAGCTCGTTTGACATCATTAGAACGGCGAGAAACACAATATGAACAATCAAAAATACACACATTGGAAAATAAAATTTTAAGCAGCGATACACATCGACCATCTTCGGTATAACTATGGCAAATTCCAGCCCCAGTATTACCTAGCCCACTGTCTTTATTTTTGCGGTTACTGCCACTGGATGAACATGACACATCATACTTCGCAGCATCTGCTAAAATTTGCAGTTTTTCTCTAATACGCTCTGTCATCACTCACACCTAATTTTCCGAATGAACTTTAGTGATTATATAAATTATGAGCGGTCAACAATGGTGATTTCTTTATTGTTGCGACATCAGCTGTCGTATAAATATGAAGCATTAGGGTCTGTTGACAATTCGTCTATGTTTGCGACTACGTGTGTTTTTTAGGCGATACTAGGCGCGAAATACGTAATTTAGTCATTCTAAATGAGTAGTTCGTAACGACGTAGCGGCAAAAAACACGCTAGTCCCGAAGGGTTGTGGCTAAAATTATCTCAGCCTACGTTATGAAACTCGAAAATAGTCTCGCTATTCTCTTCGTTTCATGCCTTGCCTGCTCAATTTTAACCTACAACGCAAGCCATTTATGAAATGTCAACAGACCCTAAATAGAAATTATTGTGCTAGGAAAAACCTAAATTATTGCCCATTCAATTGAATGGACAATAATTTAAGCAGAAACAATTACATTTTTTAAGCTTGAGCGGAAAGTGGAACACCAAATAATCGATCAAAAGACCAATTAAAAATAAATGTATAAATTGGAATGATAACAATTAAAGCAGCATCTAATAAAAATGCCTCTAGAAAACTAATATTCATCCACCATGCAATCAATGGAATAAGAAAAACTACTAAGGTTAATTGAAATCCGATCGCATGAACTACACGGCGTTTTACTGTACGTTGACGTAAAGTTTGGCGTTTTTCCCATGCTTCAAAAATTAAGTTATAAATAAAGTTCCAGCTCACAGCAATCGTGGTAATCAGGAAAGCCAAAGGCCCTGTATGGGTTAATTGTGTACCCGAAAGTAGTGCCAGCCCCAAAGAAGAAATACCCAGTCCAATGATTTCATAGGTACTTACATAAATTACTCTACGTTTAAGACCTTGCATAAACTTACCCAAACAGATTTTCAAAAAAGCTATTTTAATTTCAGTTATAATAATAGATAAAGACAATAGCTTTCAGTTTGACTGATACCAATTATGAATTTCACCAGCGAAAATATAGAATTATTTGTAAAAGTACTGGATACAGGCTCTTTTTCTGCTGCGGCTCGTGCCTTAAATCGAGTACCATCAGCCGTCAGTATGGGTATTGCAAATATTGAAGCAGAATTAGGCTTACAACTGTTTGAAAGAACACCCCGCAAAGTGATTCCAACAGCGTCAGCACTTGCCCTAGCCCCACAGGCAAGGATTATCTCAGAACAATTAAAACAATTGAGTAAACATGCTTATGAACTGTCCTTAGGTTTGGAGAGTACTTTAAAAATAGGTGTTGTATCAGATGTAAATAATCAAAAACTTTTACAATCTATTGATAAACTTGCATCAAAATACCCACTGCTCAATATCGAAATCATTACTGCACCACAAGATGATATTTTGCATTTACTGTATTCAGAACAAATCACAATCTGTTTAGCGGGTTCAGGGCAACATATTAAAATGCAAGAACATTTGCAGTTGGTCAGCATGGAGGTTGTTGTTGCAACAATCTCTGCAAATCATGCCTTGATGAGTCAAGCAGTTCATCCTATTTATATTGAGGATTTGGTTAATGTTCGGCAAATTGTTGTTGCGAGTAGTGCGCTTGATATTGCAGATCTAAGATCGGTAATTGCTGCATCTTATTGGCGAACCAATGATCTACAAACGGCGATTGATATGGTTGAGATCGGCTTAGGATGGGGAAATTTCCCATATTCATTGGTCAAATCACATATTGATGCTGGGCGTTTAATCCAAATTGATTTTAAAAATACCTACAATCAACTTTCCGTTCCGATTTATCTGATTTGGTTAAAAGATAAAGCACTCCCTAAAGCATCGCGGGAATTAATCGAGTTAATTAGACAAAGTCTAAATGAACATAACGACGCATTGAGTAACAGGAACAGTCTTTGACTCAGCGCGCGTTAATGATTTTATTTTATCCAGTTTTCATTGTAAATTTATTAGAATTGAATGAAATTCTATAAAAAATTTGACTTGCGAAGCTCAGCACTTACAATACGCCTTTTAGATTTCTAGTATTACCTAAATCATGTCAAACGATCAAATTGAAGCACAAATTGTAGAATTAGACAATTTGCAAGAACACCGTGAAATTGTGACATTTATGCGTAGATCGTCACCGCTCAATACTTCACAACGTACTGCGCTTGAACAACATCGTGATTTAATTTTGGAATACCCTGTCGGCGATTTACGTCAACACTTTGAACATCCTGAACGCCCACTTACGGTAGAAATTGGTTTTGGTATGGGCCGCTCTTTGGTCCTGATGGCAAAAGCCAATCCTGAACGTAATTTTGTTGGAATCGAAGTGCATGTGCCTGGTATTGCGCAATGTGTTTATGAAGCAGGTATGGCAGAAGTTAAAAACCTACGTGTTTTAGATGCAGATGCAATCCAAGTTCTGCGTGAAATGCCTGACAATAGTATCAATACAGTTCAGCTTTATTTCCCTGATCCTTGGCAGAAAAAACGTCATTTTAAACGCCGTTTTGTTTCTCATGATCGTATGCCATTGGTTGAAGAAAAACTCGAAATCGGTGGTACATTCCATGCTGCAACAGACTGGGAACCGTATGCTGAATGGATGCTCGATGTTTTAGACAATCGTCCTCGTTTAGAAAATTTAGCAGGCAAAGGCAATAGCTATCCTCGTCCTGAATGGCGTCCACAAACCAAGTTTGAACGTCGTGGTATTGAGGCAGGCCATAAGATTAATGACTTTATTTTTAAGAAAATAAATTAATCCAAATCACTCTCCTTCTAAATTTATCTGTAGCATTAAATATCAAATATTTAATGCTATTTTTTTGTCTAATGTTGTCTATTTAAATTGGACTCATCCTAAAAGATTTTAGCTAGATTTTTTATGCTAAAAGTTAAGCTTTGTTCCCAATGCCAAGACCCAAGCATTGTTGACATCATGTGTTGCACCAGGGTGAACGATATATTGCAGGCTTGGGCGTAACATCAACCATTTTGTTGGATAATAACTATAATTTAATTCAATATTATATTCGGCATCAGCATTAAATTGTTTCTTGTCTTCTGCAAAACGATCATTGATATGAATACGATTCAGTGCAAAACCCAAATTATCCTCAGCTCGGCTGCTTATCACCCCATAATACTTTAAACCGATCTGTTGAGACTGATCCACCTTGTTGGTGGTACGGCTATGGAATGTAAAATTGGCAAAACTGTGTAAGCCCTGCTTTCCTACACCAACAGAAGTAAGTTGCTGGTCAAAGTTAAACCAAGCGCCATAAGTATGATTTTGTTGTTGCCTCGTCCGTATATCCTTTTGATTTTTAGCTTCATCTGCGCTGTTATACATTGCCCCTACACGATAAGTCCCTGCTAATCCATTGATTAATGATTTCGGTTGCCAGATCATCTCTATGGGAATGGTGATACCATCAGCGTGATGGGTACTCAGATTCCAGCCATGACGTTCTAAAGCATTTTGAGGGTTATATTCATAAACGCCGATTTGTACGGCCAGATCTGGGTGAAATTGATATTTTAAACGGCCACCCCATTGAGAAATTGGAGAGTTATACCAAATTCCGCTTTGCCATTTCCCCATTTGCGCAGCACAAAATGAATTATTTTGAAATTCACAAGACATCACATTGAAATCTGTACCCATTCCCAAACGCCCTAATTTAATACTGAGCCCCTGTTGTTTAAAATTTTTCTCCAAAGAAAACTCGGTCAGTCGACTTTTACTGTTACCACGACCATAATTTGCTTGAACATTGGCAATCTGTGGTGCAGATGGATCAGAAATATCTTCCGAAGATAAACTTTCTCCTTGTCTTGCTGTGATTGTTGCTCTTAATGTCATCCCCTCCCAATTTGCCAGCTTTTCTAAATCTAAAGTTGAACCAATTAAAAATTGACTGGCATATTTAGGATCATTCCCCGAATTGTAGCCACCATCGGCTAAATAAGCGCTGTCTACAATCAAGTTTGCATCTAATTTAATCCCTTGCGTTAAAAGTTCAGTCCGCATCCCCTGCCAATCACCAAACAAATAAGGACTATTTTTGTCTAAGCTGTGTTGAGCAGCATGCAACTGCATACTGAGCAATGAAACAAAAGGAATCATACATTTAATTAAATTTGACATAGGTTTACCTTAATTTTGCAAAGTCCATAATTAAAATAAATGACAGATGCTGGCTTTGCTGTTTGACAAGACATGGCTTAATTTTTGGATTTCTCAAAAATGTGAATGATGAATGCGAGTTAAATCAATCAAGGCTTGATTTAACTAAAAATGATTATTCCAATAGGTATTTGAAGGAATTTTTAAGCGCCTACGTGATCACCATAATCATGACAAAAACACCATCAAGCATGATTAATCATTGAAGTTTATTCATCATTAAGCCACTAGCTTGGTTGGACAAATCTTTGCTTGGCTGCGAGATAAGACAGATACAACACAGGTGCGACAAAGAAAGCGACACTCCAGAAATCTAGATACACATATAAAAAAGCACCTAAAAATGCGCCAATCACAAAACCCACCACAATGCTGAAACTGTGCTGTAACTTTTGCATATTGCTATGGTTCCGATCTCTTAAATAATTAGAAATATCTATACCTAACTGTGTTGTATTTCCCGTCATCATGGTGCTCGGACTAATATGTTTAATTAAGGTTTTACTTGAAGTGTTACGAATAGCTAAGGCGATCAGCCCTAAACCACCGGTAATTGCGACGGTGACACTATTGGCATCTTTAAACGGTTCAAAATATAAACCCGCAAGCATAAACCCAAGCAAAAAAATTGCTTCCCCCAAAAATAAATAACTTAAAGTGGTATGTTTTTGTACGCTACGATCAATCCAATATTTGGTGATGGCAACAGTCAGAATAAATAAGGGAATTGCCCCAAGCTTAATCCAAATCCCTGGCCCACCTTTGACCCAAGCAGCGCCGGCTAAAACTAAGTTTCCTGTGACATGTGCAGTAAAAAAACCAAACAGTGCGATAAAGCCAATGGTATCAATTGCGCCACCCACAATTGTCAATAACAAAGGATCTCGACATGTTTTCCAAAACCCACTCGGTGGCGTCGTTTGTACATTTTCCATGTTCTACTCGTCATTCAATAATTAATTAGAATTAGGATCTGTCAAAACCTAAGCTTTTTTATAGTTGTCCCGATTGATGTAAATCATCAGTAACAAAACTGGGGGAAGCAAAAATAACCACAGCAATGCAAATTTATATACGATTGCAGCAACTGCGCACCCCAGTGCAAAACTCAACATGGTTGGAAAAATTGCAACAATACTCTGTCGAATTTGCAGTCTTTTTTCCTGAGAAGGTTTGGAAAAAAGCTCAGCAATATTTAACATCAATTGTGTTGTAGCGCCCGTCATCACAGTTGTTGGTGATTCTTTTGTCCAATGGATACGATGCATCGCATTTTGAATCGCCATAGCCGCCACTAATAACATACCGACAGAGAAACTCATGACGGTATCGTATTTAGGAAAGGGTAAATAAAAATAGGAGCATACGGCGACAATACTAAGAAGCAAAAACATCAGCTTGAGAAAAAACGCATATGAACTGTTTTGATGGCGGATAAACTTTTGATCCAACAATTTTACCGATAAAACCGTAATACAGAACATCGGTAATGCTGCCAATTTAGCCCAAGCACCTGTTTGGCTCTCGGAGACTAAAGCCGCGCCTAATGTTACAAAATTACCTGTCACGTGGGCAGAAAATAAGCCATGCAATGCGAGAAAGCTTGCAGTATCGACATAGCCTGCATTGAAGCTCAATAATCTACTTAGTCTGAATTGCATCGTTTGCCCCTTTCTCCTGTTATTGCATCACCCTATCGTTAGGATAATAAGTTTTTAATCATTGGCATGAGTTGTTCGCCAATAACCATCCCCAATAAACCGCATAGGGCCACAAAAGGTGGTGCTGGAGATTTCACATTTAATAGGTAATACAACACGCCAACCAACAACCCAACGGCCAAAGAGATCAGATAGATTTTCATAAATTTCTCCCCAATAAAATTCCACCTAGTTTCAGATGGAATTTTTTAGGTTGGTTTTAAAAAGCAAAACAAGAACAGCCTAGTGCGCCCCAAAATGATTTTTTATCCTGATCATTGATAGGAACGTCAAGCATCCATGCATGCGAATGTCCATGCATGCCACAGCTGCTAGAACATGCACACACTGCTGAATTTTTTTGTAAGGGTTGTAAGGAAGGCGCATTACGATTTTCAGAGTGGCGCCACTGCCCGCCAAATCGCTTGACTGGTGACCAATCAGGCGATGCGGGTGGAATCGGTGGATCTTGTTGCTTAAATTCGGCACCCGCATAGACCACTTTACCGTCCATCACCGTCATGACTGATTCAATAAATTGAATTTCATCGTCCTCAACAGTGAGATAGTCATCTGAAAGTACAACAAGGTCCGCATGTTCACCTGCGACTAAAGCGCCTTTATTACTTTGCTCGCCTGAAAACCAAGCCGATCCTTTGGTCCATAGTCTTAGCGCTGTCTGACGATCAAGTAAGTCTTTCTCATCATATAAAGCAAAGCCACCCACAGTTTTACCTGTGGTTAACCATGCCAAACAGACCCAAGGATTATATGATGCAACACGCGTCGCATCTGTTCCTGCTCCCACTGGCACACCCAGCTCAAGCATTTTTTTTACCGGAGGCGTGTCTTTGGCTGCATCGGCACCATAACGCTGAACAAAGATTTCGCCTTGATATGCCATACGGTGTTGAATGGCAATTCCACCACCAAGTGCACCGATCCGTTCTATGTTTTTTTCTGAAACCGTCTCTGCATGGTCAATAATAAAACGGGTTTCAAATGGCTTTTTACCATTGACACGTTCAAAAACATTGAGCAATCGACTAATGCTTTCATCATAGGTGGCGTGAATTCGAAACGGCCATTTCTTCTCAGACAAATGTTCAACAATGGCTTCTAATTCCGTTTCCATTTTTTCTGGAAGATCTGGGCGAGGTTCATAAAAATCCTCAAAATCACCAGCTGACCAAGTCAGGTTTTCCCCCGCACCATTCATCATCAATAATGCATCGCCATCACCGGGAAACGTCATTTCTGTCCATCGTTGATAATCTTCTAACTCTTCGCCGGCTTTTTGTGCAAAGAGGTTATAAGCAATACGAACGGTCATTTGATCTTTTTCATGCAATTGATTGATCACTGCATAGTCATCTGGATAGTTTTGCCCGCCCCCTCCGGCATCAATCGCAGAAGTGACACCGAGTCGATTTAACTCACGCATAAAATGTCGGGTAGAATTCACTTGATCTTCGACGGGTAATTTGGGTGCCTTACCCAGTGTTGAATACAGAATTGCAGCAGAAGGCGTTGCCAATAATAAACCTGTTGGCTCGCCTTTTTCATTGCGCTCTATTCTGCCCCCGGGTGGATCAGGAGTATCTTTATTAAAACCTAAGACATCTAATGCTGCTCTGTTCAGCATTGCGCTTGCATATAGATGCAGAATAAAAACTGGGGTATCAGGTGCAGCTTTATTGATTTCAGCTAAAGTTGGTAAACGCTTTTCTGCAAATTGGAATTCAGTCCACCCACCGACAACACGGACCCACTGTGGTGCTGGCGTATTTTCTGCCTGCTCTTTGAGTAAGTTTAAAGCATCTTTAACAGTCGGTACTCCTTCCCAACGCAACTCCATATTATAGTTAAGCCCGCCACGGATAATATGGAGATGGCTATCATTTAAACCGGGAATAACGCGACGACCATTTAAATCAATCACTTTTGTCGAGGCTTTGGCCAACTTCATGATGCTATTTTCATCACCTGTGGCAAACACTTTTCCGTCAGCAATCGCGATTGCATCCACTTCAGGCTGTTTCGGGTCGAGTGTAGTAATTTTGCCGTTCTTAAGAATTAACTGTACATCTGTCATGTTCATCTCCATGTAGATGAATATTTATATCCATAAGGTTTATTTTGCTGACACAGGTGCAATAACTTCATGTTGCGTTGTGGTTCTTTCTGGCGCTTTATGTACCATGGTATATGCATAATCTACGCCCATACCGTATGCACCCGAATGTTCACGCACAATGTCCATCACTGCATCATAAGTTTCACGATGTGCCCAATCACGTTGCCATTCAAGTAAAACTTGTTGCCAGGTTACAGGAACCACGCCTGCTTGAATCATCCGTTGCATCGCATAATCATGTGCTTCTTTTGAAGTTCCACCTGAAGCATCGGCAACCATATAAATTTCATAATCACCTTCCAGCATCGCGCCAAAAGCGAATGTAATATTGCAAACCTCAGTCCATAAACCAGATACGATAATTTTTTTACGATGATTGGCTGCCAATGCATCACGAACCTTTTGGTCATCCCATGAGTTCATAGAGGTTCTTTCGAGCAAAGGTGCTTCAGGGAACACATTTAATAATTCTGGAAAAGTGTGTCCCGAAAAACTTTCTGTTTCTACTGTTGTAATAGTGGTCGGAATATTAAAAACCTGAGCGGCTTTAGCCAATCCCACCACATTATTTTTTAAAGTTTGACGATCAATTGACTGTACGCCAAAAGCCATTTGTGGTTGTTGATCAATAAAGATGATTTGACAGTTTTGAGGTGTAAGTTGTTCTAAAAATGCTTTATTCATTTTGATTCGCAACACATTTATAAAGGAATTTATATAAAAGCAAAAATACACGTAAACCACTAGACACTATTTTAAATACAAACTGTATCCTAAAAAGATACAATGATTGATCAGCATAGGATGATGCGTTACTTTAGGGGCTGTTGAGATTTCATAAATGGCTTGCGTTGTAAGCTAAAATTGAGCAGGCAAGGCATGAAACGAAGAGAATAGCGAGACTATTTTCGAGTTTCATAACGTAGGCTGAGATAATTTTAGCTACAACCCTTCGGGACTAGTGTGGTTTTTGCCGCTACTTCGTTACGAACTATTCATTTAGAATGACTAAATTTCATATTTCGTGCCTTGTATCATCTAAAAACCACTCGAAGTCGCAAACATAGACGAATTGTCAACAGACCCTGATCATTCAAGTGAAGAGTACTTTAAAATTAAATGGATAAATTAGACTGTATCAATACGTTTATTAGTGTCGTTGAATATGGAAATTTCAGCAGTGCATCACGTCACTTAGGCATTACCAGAGATCAAGTTGCGAAAAGAATTTGTCATCTGGAAACTATTTTTAATACAGTCCTGTTCATCCGCAATACCCGCAAAATGGATTTAACTCATTCAGGTGAAAAATTTTATCAACACTCTAAAGTCATTATGAGTGAGTTTGAATGGGCAACCAGTGACTTTACCCATGACCAGAAATATCCCGAGGGTAAACTCAGAATCAATGCACCTCATTCATTTAGACATACGCATCTTACCGAGATCATTTCTAAATTTATGACGCAGTATCCCAACATCAAAATAGACTTGTTTCTTTCAGATAAGTTCTTAAATATCAGTGAAGATCAATATGATATTGTTCTCAGAATCAGTCAAGATATTGATCAGCGTAATGCCCACCTGTTTAGTACCTATCATCGACATTTTTATGCAACTACAGCTTACTTTGAAAAATTTGGCGTACCCAATACAATCGATGAGTTAAAACAGCACAGTCTATTGTTGTATTCACAAACGGATTCAAGCACTAAAATTGTGCTGAGTAAGAATAAAAAAGAAGAGACTATTTACTGTACGCCAAAATTGACATGCAACAGTGGCGATTTCCTTTTAGATTTTTGTAAACAAGATCAAGGCATTATATTTTTACCCGATTTTTTAGCAAAAAAAGATCAAGATGCCGGAAAAATTATGCGTTGTTTAGAGGATTATCATTCAAAGCAACTTTATTTTATGCAATTACGCCTTCTCAACAAAAGATTCCAAAAAAAGTGAAGCTCTTTTTAGATCATCTCAAAAAACATTTATCTGATCGCTAATATATAAAGCACTTCAATAAAGCGTTGTGTATGCAAATACTCAGCATCTAAACTTGCAAACTTGACACAGATTTGAATTTTGGACTAAACACATTGTTCTGTAATCGGGTCTGCATATATTCAGCATAAACCGATAGTTTTTCATAAATATGTTCAGAATAAAACATATCTTCGACTAGGTTTTGCGCTTGAGCTAGATCATAAAGACCTGATAAATTTAAAATTTTAGCATTTATTTCTGAAAATTTACGACATAAAGCCACATGAAAATCATCTTTATATTTAAACAAAAGCTTCTGCATATTTAATTTATGATCATGATGATCTAATCGCAGATTTAGACCATCTTGATCATTTTCGGGATTTACCAAGAAAATTCGAACCTTAAAAAAACATTCTATTTCAAACAAATAATCTGGATTGATCGGTTGATCTGTAATTAAAAAGATACGATCAACTTCTGCCTGAGTCAGTGCTTTGAATAACTGAAAATATACGAACTCCTGCGCATCCCATGTTTGATCTTGTAGATCTAAAAATAAGTTTAAACTTTCTAGAACGACATCATCCTTGGTCAAGTTCATGGTTTTTTCAACCTGATAGTAAGGTTTTAAAATATCTTGAACTTGTGCAGTCAGAAGCGTTGAGTAAAGCACTGTTTGATTTAAATTCGCCAAAATAAACGGTGAAAACAAATAAGCCAAACTCAAATGATTTGAAGTAATTGCAGATTGGATAATTGCTGTACTTTTCTTTTTTGAAAATTCACGTAAGACTTTGGCACGCAACAATGTTGCTTCTAGATTTACAAATCTTTGATTGAGATGCTCTATCACATTTTCAGAGCAACCATGCTCACATAAAACTTGTGTGAGCACATTCAACTGAGTCGTCACAAACATATCCCTGCCTCATTCTATACTGCATCGCGTGCGACTATTTTGGAAAGAAATCAAAAAGAAATATAGCCACAAAATTTTAGAAAAAATATATAACAGATAGAGCTGTGCTGATTGCTTCTGTTATAGTTATTTTAAATACCCACTTGCATTGACCTATGTATAAATCTGAACAACTGGCCCATAGCCTAAAATTATTGATTGAAAATGGGACGTGGAAAGCACATGAAAAGTTACCCTCACTACGTCAACAGGTTGAACAGTCAGGTTTAAGTCTGATTACGGTGATGAATGCTTATCAAGAGCTCGAAGCGCAAGGCCTGATTTATTCAAAAGAAAAGTCAGGGTATTTTGTTGTCGAACAAAGCTCAGATCACCCGACTACATTACATGTGATTAATGAAACAGTTGAAATTAACTCAATTGTTTTCAAATATTTAAAATCAACCCAGTCTGAACACATTATCCCTTTAGGGTCTGCCTTTCCCAATAGCCAATTGCTCTACTCCGCTAAACTGATACAAACGCTTGGACAACTTGCTCGACAACGGCGTAGCTATGAACAAACACCCAGTCTACCACCCGGAAATTATCAACTGAGAAAAATTATTGCTCAAAAATATGCTATGCAAGGCATCCCCACGGATCCATCTGATATTGTGATTACGTCTGGAGGTTTAGATGCATTAAATCTTTCATTGCAAGCACTTACACAAGCTGGGGACTATATTTTATTACAGCAGACGATTTTTTATGGGGCATGGCAAGCGGCTGAACGACTTGGATTAAAAGTAATTACCATCCCAGAACATCCTGAACATGGCATTGATTTAGACGCATTCGAACAGGCAATTTTAAAATATCCAATTAAAGTATGTTTGATGATGTTAAACGGTCAGAATCCAATTGGCTTTACTGTGAGTGATGAAATTAAATTAAAATTGGCGAAGTTACTCAACCAATATCAGATTTATTTGATTGAAGATGATGTCTATGAAGAACTTTACTATGATCAGAAAAAACCCCTCTCGATGAAGTATTTTGATCAACAAAATTGGGTACTACATTGTTCTTCTTTTTCCAAAACATTAGGTGCAGGTTTTCGTATCGGTTGGGTCTATGCAGGTAAATTCTCTGAACATATTCAACACACTCAACTTATGAGTACCCTTTCAGTCAACTCATTTATCCAAAATGCTTTGGTTGAATATCTTTCCCATCGTCATTATGAAAAACATTTAAAAACTTTACGATCCACCTTACAACGCTATAAAAAACAATATTTTAATTATTTAAAAACTCATTTACCTGAACAATGTCATGTTAATTATTATCCTTCAGGGTACTTTTTATGGATTGAATTACCTGAACAAGTCGATAGTAATGAGATCTATCAGCGCATGTTAGAACACGGTGTCAGTGTCGCGCCGAGCAGCTTATTTAATATTAGCAATCAACAAAATCACTTTATTCGGATGAATTGTTCATTTGAAATGAATGAAAAGATTCAAAATGCATTAAACCAATTGATTTATATTATTGGTAAATCAGTGACGACATAAGCTGAATTTTTATAACAGATTCATCATTACTTACCTATCTGTTATAGTTTTTTTCTAATTTTTTGTATCTACAGTGTGAACACGTTTCTATCCATAATGAACCTATATTAAGCAGAAAGAGATTTTGCGATGAATGATGACAAAAGCCCTAAAAAACCACAATATGCTGATAGCTCGATTTCAGACAAAGCCTTTAAACGCATGATCATCTGGTTTTTTATCTACTGTAGCCTGTTTTGTATTGGTGTTATTGTCACAATCGGTGCAGATCACGCTGCTTTAAACTAGATCTCAATTGATTTAAAAAGATACGATTGATAAAACACTCACTTAATCAAGTGAGTGTTTTTTCTGTATCTGTTGGCTTAAAAGTGTATAGGCATCTTTAAGATCTTCCCGCCCCATATCCTGTAACATGCGCTGATGCATATTTAAAATATTCACATCTCCACGCCTTGCAGGACCCGTCTGCATTGTTTCAGGATCATTTTGAGTGGCTTTTTTTGCTGTTTCCAAAATTAATGGATACAGTAAATTAAAATCGACCTGCTGGGCATCGACAACTTGTTTAGCCATGTCATAACAATAATTTGTAAAATTACAGGCAAATACTCCTGCCAGATGTAAGCTCAGCCGCTGCGCTGAATTATATGGATAAACCTGATTACTTAGACTATTTGCTAGCGTTGTTAAAATAGACAAATCTTCTTGCAAAGCCGTTTCAATAAACAACGGGGTATTCTGCCAATCCACTTCACGTTCAAAGCTAAAAGTCTGTAAGGGATAAAAAACCCCAGATTTTACATGGTGTTCAGTCAATATATTGAGATTGGTACTGCCAGAAGTATGAACAATCAAAACATCCGAAAGTTGTGAATGAATCGTTTGGATGACTTGAGCAATGGCTTGGTCACTCACCGCAATAATTAATAAATCAATTGCAGGCTCTATACAATGCACAGCATCAATAGCCTGAGCATTCATCTGCTGGGCTAAGCGTTGTGCATTGTTTAAATCACGACTATAAATCTGAACAATATGATGTTGTTTTGACAATGCTTTTGCAAAATGTGTAGCAACACGACCTGAACCAACAATACTAATACGCATATCAACATCTAAAACTTTAAATATAGTTACAGCATGCCAATAAAAAAGGGATGAATCAATTCATCCCTCTCAGATTATGATGATTACATCAATTTAATGCATTGTTTAAATAAATAATTCGCTCAGCGGTACGTTTGTTAAAACACTTGGTATATTGCATCTCTTTATTTTGTTGAGACATCGCATCATCCCAATATTGACGTTGTTGCTGATAGGTTTCAATTTCACTGTCTGGAATATCACCAAAACTTTTCTGTGAAATGACTTTACAATCAACATCACGTTTTTCAAACCATTCTGTTTGATCTTGCTTAAATTGTGCTTTTTGTTCATCACTCAAACTGTCCCAAGTCTGGTTTAAACGATCAACTTGTTTGAGCTTTTCTTCATCTAGCTCTTTTTTGCGGATATCCATGGCTTTTTGTGCAAGCGCTGTTTGCTCTGCATTTTCAATTTGGTTGACCTGCTCGCGTTCACGCATATCTTTATTTTCTTTCATATAGGCTGCGTATTGCACCGCTTTTACCGTAACAAAAGTTACCCCTTGAATAACTGCATCCTGATTAAGCACATCAAGGGTTAAACCATCTTTATCTGTTTTCACAACATTGTAATTAAACTTGCCTTTTAACTGATCATTGGCTAGTACCAATTTAGATTCACCAGCTTCGATATACTCACGTATACTGCGATAGCCATCACCTTCACATCCCTCCTCACAATCTTGCCCAAATTCTGCATATGAATTTTCAGCACGCTGTTGTAAGCCTTTCGGGAATTGAACCACTAACTGACTTTCACATTCCAGTTGATTGGTTTTAGATGAGTCTTCAGTGATCGTACGAACATTCTTCACTTCAAACTTTAAAGCATTGTTAATTTTCTGAAGTAGTGCTTGGTCAGCTTCATAACCAGAATTTTTAATATTGTCTGCGACTTCACGCAAATACTCATCTTTCAAATATTTTTGAATTTGATTGATATTATCTTGATTGGTACAGCTCCACTCTGCAAGTTCAGCATTACCTTCATCTTTTTTCTTTTTGAAGTAATCACAGCCTGACAGCATCAAGGTACTAGAAATCGCAGCAATCATAAATAATGGGTTTAATGATTTATTCATTGTTTATCCGATCATATTTTTATGTGGCTCATTTAACCAAATAATTGAAGAATTTTCGAGTAAAAAATAAAAAGCTTCTGGATATTCAGAAGCTTTTTATACAATTTATGCCTGTTTTAACACCGAACATACCGCTCAAAAAGATTATGGCGTCGTTGCACCAAGTACTTCAAACTCGATACGGCGGTTTTTAAATTGCCCTTCTTTGGTTGAATTATCTGCAATTGGATTGTCTTGACCATGTCCTTCAGCAGTTAACTGTGAGGTATGTACGCCCTTTTCAACCAAATATGCAACAACCGATTTTGCACGTTTTTCAGATAATTTTTTGTTTGAATCCGCATTCCCAACATTATCGGTATAGCCTTTAACCACGAGTTTTGCATCTGGTAGTTGTTTTAACAAATTCGCTGCCTTATCCAAAATCGCTTTATTGGCTTCTGGAATACCTGAAGAACCTGTCGCAAAATTAATTACCTGTAAATTCAATGCAGCTGCAATATCATTTACATTTGCTTTATCCGCCTGAATGCTTGACAGCGCTTGGTCTGCTTGTGAGTTACTTGTATCTATATTTACAGCACTGCTTGTTGCAGCTGCATTTGCATCGGCTGTTTGCTCTACAGAAATATGTAGATTAGGAGCAATAGCTTTTAACTCATCTGCCAATTTTTGTGCTTGTGCTAAATCTGCTGTTTGAATGGTAAGTTGATCACCGATCCAAGCCAGTGAAATATTTGGAATGCCTTTAATTTTAGCCAACACCTGATCTACAGCATTTTGATCCGGCAAATCAGCGGCATAAGCACTGCTGGCTGTGAGTTGACAATGATCGGTTTGACCAAACACAGAGGCAATACTGGTTTTTAAACTGTCCAATAAAGATTGACTGCTCGATTGTGCCTGACAACTTGCTAATTTACCTTCAGCATCTGTTGAAATTTGCAGTTCAGCGGCTTGCACATCAGCAACAGCTTGTGAAGCACCACTGCTTACTGGATCACCCCCTACTGGTGGTTTGCTACTGCATTGTTTAAATAACAATGCGGCCAATCCGGCAATCACCAACAAAGCAATAATTGGCAATAACCAATTGGATTTTTTAGGTTCATCTTGGATCGAATTTGTTGTGATTGTAGACGTATCAAGGGGTACTGGTGTTGGAGATACACTTTGTACAGGTATCGGTGCCACAGGTTCTACAGGCGGGATAACTGCCTCAGCCACGGGTGCAGCTTGCGTTGTGGCTGCGAAACCAAGACCACCTACACTTAAACCCAATGTAGCAAATAATCCTGTTGCCCAAGCTGGCAAAGCATCCTGAATATTGTTCCATTGCACTTTGATAAAATCAAAAATTTCATGCTTATCATCTGAACCTGCTTGATCTGCAAGCAATGATAAAGTTGGAGCAATAGAGTGGTTTAATGTGGTTTCAATTTCTTGGGTTGGTGCATTGCCCGCAACCAGTCCTAAAAAATGTGTGACTGTTTCTGGTTGATGACTGAAAATATCGCCTAAGCGAGGATTTAGATTTTGTTGAAGTGTATTAATAAGTTCTGGTTTTGATTTTAAAACAGAGAGGAGAATGGGATAAAAGGCACTTAAAGCACCGATTTTTTCATCTTGAAACTGAAGATCACCCTGTAAAACTTTTGTGGTCACCCGTTCTTTTAGAAGCTCAATAATATTCATAATTTTGGACACTCCGATTTCATTGTTGTATTTGTCACATTAAAAATCATTTTATTGATCATTTTTTATTCTAGTGATTAAATTCTAATAGTTATAATAGCTTTTTGTAGCACAGCGTGTTCAATATCTATTTGAAAAGCCAGCTTATGCTGGCTTTTTGTTTCAATTTTTGCGCTTATGTAAATTTTACAGCTTAGGCAGTAAACGTTTGCAGTACTTTACCGACCATTTTTTGATTGATTAATGGCGTATTTTTTCCATGAGATAAAATACTGTCATTGTTAACAACCCATTCTAGATCTGGATCAACCAAAGCCCAACCCGACTCTTTGACCCAACGATCCGTCATATTGGCCACTTTTGCAGGGGCAAGCGTAACTTTTTCAACCCATTCTAAAGGCTCAAACAAACCTTCACGAACCAATTGCACCCCAAAAGACACATAGGTATCAAATGCGCTAATACCGGGTAAAGTCTCAGCAAAAGGCGCTAATTTCGCAGAACCACTCAAAGGTTCATGATGGGTACAAATCGCATCAATCACACCGTCTTTGACACCTTGACGCAGTAATTCTTTGTCTTTTTCAGCACGCAATGGTGGGCGCACATGTGCCAAAGAATTAAAACCATCAATCAAATGTTCTGTTAAATGCAATTGATGCATTGCAACATCTGCCGTCACAGGCAAACCTTTGCTTTTTGCAATTTTAATCAACTCTACAGATGCACCACTTGAAAGCAAACCAAAGTGCGCTTGGACACCTGTTGCTTCAATCATCAATAGGTATTTCGCAATAGCAACTGTTTCAGCCAGTGCTGGAATCATCGGTAGTCCCTGACGTGAGGCAATAAACCCCTCATGTACACAACCGTCTTTTGCGATCTGATGCTCTTCTGGATAAAACACCACGGTCATGTCTAAACCAGCCGCATATTCCAAGGTACGCAGAACCACATCATCATCTTTAAAAGTAGCATAGGCGTTTGAAACGGCAGTACAACCACCTTTTTTTAAACCTGCCATATTTGCGGGTTGTTTACCATTTAAACCTTGGGTTTGCGCACCAATCACTTGTAAATGAATACCACCATCTAACATGGCTTTTTCTACAAGTCCATGAATCAAAGCACCATTGTCTTGCACGATCGGCTTTGAATCAGGTGGGGTAAATACATGCAAAATACCATTTTCACGTGCCGCTTTACCTTCTGACTTCAAGGTACCATGCTGTTGCTGACCTGGCTCACGTAATCGTGCACACAAATCAACCATAGTCGGTATCAACCATTTGCCTTGTCCATCAATGGTATCCACGACATTGGCAGATGATTCGACTATTTTTCCATGTTCAACATAAACCGTTTGTACAGTGTCCGTTTTTTTAATTGGGTCTAAGACACGTACATTTTCAATTTTTACACTACTCATGACTTTATCCTTAACCTTAAACCGCAATCGCTTCTAACAAACCTTTCTCTTGCAACTGACCTTGCATTGCCAAAGCCAAAACAGCCATTCGCACCGCAATACCATTGGTCACTTGATGCAAAATTACCGACTGTGTACCATCAGCAATACTAGAATCAATCTCTACACCGCGGTTCATCGGTCCCGGATGCATAACAATACAATCAGGTTTAGCCATGGCAAGACGATCTTTATTTAAACCATACATTTTGTAAAATTCAGCTTGTGACGACAAAGCTGGTGAATCAATACGTTCATTTTGAATACGAAGAGTAATGATCACATCACAGTCTTTAATGCCTTCATCCATTTTATTGAACAATCGAACGCCTTCACCATATTCATCAAAACCACACGGAAGCAAAGTATTTGGTGCAATTACACGGATATCTTTACAACCTAAAGTCTGTAATGCTGCGATATCTGAACGTGCCACACGCGAATGCTTAATATCACCAATAATCGCCAGACTAATGTCTTCAAAATTCTTTTTCGTTTCACGGCGAATGGTTAACATATCTAACATTGCTTGAGTTGGATGAGCATGACGCCCATCTCCAGCATTGATGATTGCAACGTGTGGACAAACTGTTTCAGCAATAAAATGTGCTGCGCCTGATGAAGAATGACGTACAACAAAAATATCTGCTGCCATCGCTTCGAGGTTCCATAGCGTATCGCGCAATGTTTCCCCTTTTGAAGTACTTGATCGTGCGATATCAATGTTCAATACATTTGCAGATAAGCGTTTTGCAGCCGCTTCAAAAGTAGTTCGTGTACGTGTCGAATTTTCAAAGAATAAGTTCATCACTGTACGACCTTCTAAAAGTGGTGTCGTTATCAGTTGATTTTGATCATTTATAAAGGAATGGGCTGTATCTAGAATTTTGGTGAGGGTTGCTTTAGAAAGACCTTCGATGGTCAGGAAATGCTTTAAGTTTCCGTCATTATTGAGTTGAATCTGACTCGGTGTATGCAATGCCGCCAAGTGCATGAGAGATTCCTTAGAGGTTAAGTTAACGTATTATACAGATTTTCTTTTTCTTTGGCAGTTGAAGTTTTGGACAAATAGTCATAAAAGTCAGCGATCAAATTTTAAATTTGATCTGCTTTAAGTCTGCAAGTTTGAGTGTTAAGTTGATCAATTTTTCTCGAAGTTGCTGAATCATATTGAGGTAGTCAATATCTGATTGATCTTTTAACAGCTCAATATAAGCATCTATTCTCAGCAAGGCTTGATTACGCCATTTAAGTAATTCTGCTATGGGATGGTACTTCTGTGAATCAAAATCATGCAGTTGATATTCCGATATTTGTATATTAGTTAATGTCGCATCATATTCTTTTACACGTTTTAAGCACTTTAAGGTATCTTTTAAACGAAAGCGGATCTCGTGTTCACAAAGAAATTTTAAATATGGCAAATCCTGTTGAGCAGCAAAATATTGTGCCAATGGCAGAGTAAAATCCTCATAAGGATACCAACGCCCATGCGCACATGAGATCAATTCTTTATATTTTTTCTGTTCAACCCACAGTTTAAACACAACAGCCTTTGCTTGATGATAATGACTTAATCGCAGCTCAGTTTGTTGTGCCGACTCATCAGCCGTACCCACGTAAATCATTTGGTGGTTTTTTAAATATTTGCTAATTTCTGCATTGAATTTCGTATAACTCAAGTGATTGTCTCACAGCTTATCCTCAGCTTAAAAATACTATAAATGAGTTTTAATTTTTATCATACTTTATCAATTAAGCTCTAACGCTATAGCTAGAGCTTATTGCCCAACTTATCTCAATGCACCAATATAGTGATGTGAAACTTGTGCTCGATAAATTTCTTCTTCTGTTGCACCAGAAACATATGCGTCCTCGCTTTGTTCAACTTGGGTTGTCGTTACTGTATTCACAGAGGAAGCTGGTTGTTCCTGTTCTAATAAATGCTGTAAGCGCAAGGCATGACGATTTAATTCTGGATCTTGAGTCGCCAATGACATATCAATCACATACTGTGCATAGCTTTTATTATCCACTAAATACATCACATCAATCACACGCCCTGTCACACGTCTTAATCGCGTTAAGATTAATGCCCCAATGGAAAACGCATCTGCATGTGCAATAAATCTGCTGTTGTTAAGATCTTGCATAGAAATCCCCGTATTTATTAATTCATTAAAAATTCAATTAAATTTCTGAGCCAATACGATGGATAATTAAGCAAATTGTGTACCAAAATCACACCATAAAATGAATTAATAATGTATACACATTATTCTCTATTTAAACGCTTACCGACTAGAACCCACCCCACACATTGAGGACCTTCAAATAGATCTAGAAATTGCCCCGTATGCACTTTGCGCTCATCATGAACTATATTCAACCTGTCAAAAAACTCAGAAACGAGAATATAATTTCTCTTAATCAATATTTTAAATTAAATCAATTACATGAGAAAAATAAATTGTTTAATTCTAAAAATCTTGCAATGCCACACCTTACATTCAAAGTTTAAATAGCTTTGCGTAGGCGATGCCTCACTTTTCAGAGATGAAAAGTGACAAAAATCTTCCGTCGTGCGAGGGGTACGTCCTTTACCCCCGCCCAACGGCGACATCCCTGTCGCCCCACTATAGGATCACCATCTATGATTCAAAAATACAAAAATGAATTGATAACCAAGAGTTTCTAAAAGTTCATACAAAAACATAAGCTTCATTTATGATCAATGACTTGATGCAAATCAGTAATACTTCAAATATTTCAGAGCTTTGCTCAATGTTTCGATTTTTTTGCTTTTTAGTCATTTGACCTAGCCTATCAACTAAAACATCATGATTATCAGCGACACTATTCTGTTCAATACATCAGTGCAATTGTAAAAATAAATCCATGTTTAAGCCTTACATTGAATGTAAGAAAGTTAAATCAAATTTTAATGATAAAAATAGCGCCAACACATTTCCAATGAAATCAAAATTAATAACACACCCATCACGATATTAAAAAGACGTGCTCGATTTCCTGTATTTAAAAAGCTTGCTAACTTTTCACCAGCAATCCCCCACAGCAATAAAGATAGATAACAGACGACAAAATAAATCACTACAAAAACCAATAAAACAGCATGGATATGCCCCGTTGAAAATAGCCCTGTACCCGCCACTGCGGCAATCCATGCTTTGGGATTTAGCCATTGCATCAACGCACCCTGTATAAAGGTTGGTATTTTTGCTTCATTATGGGGTTGACTTGAGATAATGGTCCCTTTTGCACGTAGAATATTGAGTCCAATCCACAGCAATAAAACTGTACCTAAAATCGTGATCACATCAAGAAGTACAGGATAGATCACAATCATTTGATACAAACCAAAACAGACTGATGCCAATAACAAGGTAAAACCAATGGTCGCCCCTGAAATAAATGCAAAAGTTGCTTTTACACCATAATTCATACTGCTGGTTAAAATGGTCAAATTCACAGGTCCTGGTGAAATCGACATAGACAGCGAAAAAATAAACATTGAAACAATAAGACTGAGCATTTTTTAAATTCGTTATTTGATCTTATCTACATATTGATATTTGAATATATTTCAAGCAAAAAAACCAAATTTTTAACTGAATTTGGTACTTTTTTTAAAATTTCGGACTTAAAAGGCCATTCTATAAGTTTTCGTCATCAAAATACGCTAAAATACGCGATTGCTTTTTTAATGTCTTTGGAAATATTCATGAATTCGAAACCACGTCTTTCTACATATTGGGTTACCTGTGCAGATGGACTAGAAACCTTACTGCAAGAAGAAATTCAAGGTTTAGGGATTCAAGATATTGAAAAATTTCCTGGACGTTTGATCTTTAAAGGCAAACTCGAAGATGCATACCGTGTTTGTATGTGGTCACGTTTGGCTTCTCGTGTACTAACACCGATTCATGTTCATGAACTTGAATTTACCCATGACGCACGTGACGTTGCAGAAGAACTTTATGAAGGTGCGATCAATTTTGATTGGTCACTTATTTTTGCACCACAAAGTACTTTCGCAATTCGTCTTCACGTAGAACGTGATATTAAAGTCAACACACAGTTTGCGACTTTACGTGTTAAAGATGGTGTGGTTGATTCCTTCATGGAAGCTGTCGGTAAACGTCCAAGTATCGACATTAAACAGCCTGAAATTACCCTGTATGTGCTTGCTGGAAAAACTGAACACACCTATTGTTTAGATTTATCTGGAGATTCTTTACATAAGCGTGGCTATCGTCGTTTTATGACAGATGCGCCGATTAAAGAAAACCTAGCCGCCGCTATCCTACAAAAAGCACAGCTTAAACAACGCAATCCAGAAATTATTCTTGACCCAATGTGTGGTTCAGGAACCTTTATTATTGAATCATTGATGATCCTGACTGATCGTGCACCTGGTTTAGTGCGCCGTTTCGGCTTTAATGGCTGGAATGGACATGATCATGAGTTATGGATGTCGATTAAAGCTGAAGCAGCTGAACGTCATAAAGTTGCCCTAGAACAACCTTTACCTAAATTCTATGCCTATGATGCAGATTGGGAAGCAGTAAAAGCAACCAAACAAAATATTATTGCTGCTGGATTTGAGCAACAACTGGATCAAATTCAAATTGAAGAGCGTACTTTAGCAGATTGGCCTGATTTCCAAGCAGAAGGCAAAACTTCATTTATTGTCACCAACCCACCTTATGGTGAGCGTTTAGGGGAAAAAGCCTCTAACCGAGCTTTATATCTGGGTCTGTCAGCACTTCTACAAAAGAATTTCCCCAATCAACATGCTGCCGTTATCGCAGCGGCTGTTGAACAAGCTGATGTATTGGCATTTAACAATCCACAAATCTTACGTTTAATGAATGGTAAATTGCCAATTTATATTCGTTTTGGTGATATTAAGCCAGCAGCTGTGGTTAAACCCTTCCTTGCAGATTGGCAACCTCAACAATTTGAAAAAATTGAAGGCGCAGAAGACTTTACCAATCGTTTGCAAAAAAATATGCAAGCTTTGAAAAAATGGGCTGTAAAAGAAGATATTTATTGTTTACGTCTCTATGATGCAGATTTACCAGACTTTAATGTCGCTGTAGATTTGTATGGTGATCGTCTACATGTTCAAGAATATGCACCACCAAAAACCATTGACCCAGAAAAAGCCAAAAAACGTTTTAACCTTGCTTTGGCTTCAATCCGTGCCGTAACAGGTCTAGGTCGTGATGCGATCTTTATTAAAACTCGTGCCCGTCAAGAAGGTAAAACTCAGTACGCAAAACAAAGTACTGCATCTAAACGTTTTATTGTGCAAGAAGGTAAAGCCAAAATTTTAATCAACTTGACTGATTATTTGGATACTGGATTATTCCTAGATCACCGTCAAATGCGTCTACGTATTGCAGCTGAAGCTAAAGGAAAACATTTCCTGAACCTGTATAGTTATACTTCTACAGCAAGTCTACACGCTGCTTTAGGTGGTGCTGCAAGTACGACAAGTGTTGACTTATCCAATACTTATCTAAATTGGTCTAAAGAAAACTTTGTCTTGAATGGCTTAACGGTTGATCATCCGGATGAACAGCATCAATTCTTCTCAAGCGATTGTTTTGAATGGTTAAAAGAAGGTCATGAACAATATGACATGATTTTTATTGACCCACCAACCTTCTCAAACTCAAAGAAATTCTACGGTACTTTTGACGTGCAACGTGACCATATTTCTTTACTTAAACGTGCAATGAATCGTCTAACCACAGAGGGAACGTTGTATTTCTCAAATAACTACCGTGGTTTTGAGATGGACGAAGAAATCGATGCAATGTTTGATGTACAAGAGATCACCAATGAAACGATTGGCTTAGATTTCAAACGTAATCAAAAAATCCATAGAGCATGGAAAATTAAACACTTCCCTGTTTAATCATACTAGACCTCGGGCTTATTTATAAGCCACGGGGTCAATTTCATGTCCTATATAAAGTGTGACACGATCTTGGGTTGTAATTCGAACATCATGGCGTTGATATGGATTATAGCCAACCTCAATTATTCTATATTTTTCAAGTGGCTTTAAATATTTATCCCCAGGTTGATTTGGATCTGGGTCTTTTTTCTGCCACTCGAAATCAGTTAACACGGTAGAATAAATTTCATCTTTTTTAGCATCGTCTGACCTTTCCTGAGCAACTTGTTTATGCAGGTTATTTTGCTCTTCGACAGGTTGTTGTGCATTATCCTTGACAGCTTTAATAATAATGGGTGACAGTTTAACCACACCTACAGATTGCTCGGCAAGATCTTGATCATCTAATTTATCTGCCAATGCCTCTATCGAACTAAATGCCATCAAGAGAAAACCGAGTATTTTTAAATAATCAGATTTGTCCTTATCTTTGATCATCATGATCAACTTTTCCTTTCTTATTATTCCTCATTGAAAAACTATCAATTTTTGACCGTTTTTTCAATAAATTCATGAAAAACCCGATAATAGGTAAAACCGAAATAAACACGCATAAATATCTGATGATTAAAATAATATGATAAAAAGCCAAGACTATGCCAATTGCTGGTTTAGGATGGTTTATAAATCTATGCATCCCTATAGCTCTGGATGCTTGATTGAAGGATTAAACAGGCACTAAACCTTTGCATCAATTCTATGATGTGTAGTGTTTTCCCTATTATGCGAAAGTCTTAATGTGGCATTCTGCTGCTCAATCAACCTCATTTCCCCTTCACAAGTGCTATCCATCAAGATTACTTCCCCTTGCACCAATGCTTACACTTATGTAGAACGCGAAAATCCTACTGATCGGAATCTGTAACGCAAAAATATAAATGCTTATCCAATAAAAAAGCCAACCACCTTACGGTAGTTGGCTTCGGTTATACTGCTGGATAAATTAACTTAATTTTAATTTACCAAAATCAAGTTGACCATTTTCAGCACTGATTAAGATGGTATCACCTGCTGTAAATTGACCGGCAAGGATTTGCTGAGCCAATGGATTTTCAACCTGTTGTTGAATTGCACGTTTAAGTGGACGCGCACCATATACAGGATCAAAACCAGCATCAATCAGAATATCAAAGGCCTGATCATCGACTTTCAATCCAATGTCTCGTTCAGATAAACGTGAACGTAAACGATCCAATTGAATATCCGCAATGCCACGAATTTGTGATTTTTTCAACGAGTGGAACACCACCAATTCATCGATACGGTTAATAAACTCAGGACGGAAATGTTGTGATACGGCATTCATCACCGTTAAACGAACATCTTCATCACTAGCACCTTCACCGAGTTCACGTACATCACTTGAACCTAAGTTCGATGTCATCACAATCACGGTATTTTTAAAGTCAATCACACGGCCTTGTGAGTCTGTTAATCGACCATCATCCAACACTTGTAATAAGATGTTGAATACATCTGGATGGGCTTTTTCAACTTCATCAAATAACACCACACTGTACGGTTTGCGGCGTACTGCTTCAGTTAAAACACCACCTTCTTCATAACCCACATAACCCGGAGGCGCACCCACCAAGCGACTCACCGAATGCTTTTCCATAAACTCTGACATATCGATACGAATAATCGCATCATCACTGTCAAATAAGAAGTTACCTAAAGCCTTGGTTAACTCAGTTTTACCCACCCCTGTTGGTCCAAGGAATAAGAACGAACC
Source organism: Acinetobacter sp. CE-15 (assembly GCF_051059255.1). Taxonomy (NCBI): domain Bacteria; kingdom Pseudomonadati; phylum Pseudomonadota; class Gammaproteobacteria; order Moraxellales; family Moraxellaceae; genus Acinetobacter; species Acinetobacter sp. CE-15. Next base: position 2,707,278 of record NZ_CP192737.1, read on the forward strand.
ACTTGGACGATTTGGATCAGATAAGCCCGCACGTGAACGACGAACTGCATTTGAGACAGCAACCACAGCTTCATCCTGTCCCACCACACGGTTATGTAAGAAATCTTCCATATGAAGCAATTTCTCACGCTCGCCTTGTAGCATTTTTGACACAGGAATACCGGTTGCAGCACTGACCACTTCTGCAATTTCATTTTCAGTCACTTTGGTACGAATCAGTTTCGGTTCTTCATTGACTTCCGCAACCTCTTCTTCATTCAAACGTTTTTGCAACTCTGGAATCACGCCATATTGCAAACGACTTGCTTCTGCCAAATCACCTTCACGTTGCGCTTTTTCAAATGCAGTACGTGCTTTATCAAGTTCGATTTGCGCCTGATTTGTACCATCGACTAGACGCTTTTCTGCAATCCAAATTTCTTCCAAATCACTATATTCTTTTTCAACATCTGCAATTTGTTTTTCCAAATGCTCAACTTCAGCTTTACTGACTGAATCTGCATCTTTTTTCACCGCTTCCAATTGCATTTTTAATTGGATTAAACGGCGGTCTAAACGGTCAAGTGGCTCAGGTTTTGAGTCAATTTCCATTTTGATACGTGATGCTGCTTCATCAATCAAATCAATCGCCTTATCTGGCAATTGACGGTCTGTAATATAGCGATGTGACATTTTCGCGGCTGCAATGATTGCAGAATCGAGAATTTGCACACCATGATGCGTTGCATATTTGTCTTTTAGACCACGTAAAATTGCAATGGTGTCTTCAACACTTGGTTCATCCACCAGAACTTTTTGGAAACGACGTTCCAAAGCTGCATCTTTTTCAATAAATTGGCGATACTCATCCAGTGTTGTTGCACCCACACAACGTAATTCACCACGTGCCAATGCAGGTTTTAACATATTACCTGCATCCATTGCGCCATCACCTTTACCTGCACCAACAAGCGTATGTAGCTCATCAATAAATAGGATGATCTCACCATCAAATTTAGCCAGATCTTTGAGTACTGCTTTTAAACGTTCTTCAAACTCACCACGGTATTTTGCACCAGCCAACAACGAGCCTAAATCTAATGATAAAACACGTTTACCCTTTAAGCCTTCAGGCACTTCACCATTGATAATACGCTGTGCCAGACCTTCCACAATCGCTGTTTTACCGACACCCGGTTCACCAATCAATACAGGATTATTTTTAGTTCGACGTGACAACACTTGGATGGTACGACGAATTTCTTCATCACGACCAATCACAGGGTCAAGTTTGCCTTCCGCAGCACGTGCCGTTAGATCTACGGTATATTTATTGAGTGAATCTCGCTGATCTTCATGGTTATTTGCCATAACTTGTTCGCCACCTCGAATATTTTCAATTGCTTTGCGTAGTTTGTCGGTTGTTACGCCTACACTGGTTAACAATGTTTTGGTTGCACCTGTTTCAGCAAGTGCCAAGATCACCCAATCCGTAGATAAAAATTCATCTCCTGCTTTTTGAGCAAAACTATCTGCCAAATTAAGCGCACGCACAGCTTCAGGATTTAAATTGATATCCCCAGTCGGTGTCCCAATTTTTGGCGCATCTGTTAAGGCTTTTTGCAGTTTTGTTTTTAACTCAGGTAGATTGGCGCCTGACTGTTGCAACAGGCTAAGATTGGATGGTTCTTCCAATAAAACAGAAAGAATATGAATACCCTCAATTGCGGTATTATCATTACCCATTGCCTGAGATTGTGCATCAGATAAGGCTTGCTGCAGGCGGTTCGTAAATTTTTCAAATCGCATTCTTGTTATTCCTCACAACAAATTTTGTACTTGAATAATAAATGGGAACGTTTTTTTCGATTTCAATAGCAATAGTGAATTAATTTATATATTTTTCAAAAACTTACCAAAACACTTGGAATAGATTTCAGTATTAATATCTGTGCTGAAACGTTATTTTTCAAGTAAGATGATGGAAAAATATAGAAGATTAGTTTTTTAAGCGTTTGTATTTTCAACGATATGCTTTTAGAGTAAGGAGTATTGAGAGATTTTAGTATAAGAACAATGTTGACTTTCGGTAAATCATTCTCTGTATTAATTGCAGTATCTGCACTGTATGCCTGTGGCTACAAATCGCCAAATAGTGAAGAATTTCCGCACCAACATATCCAGCAATTAACACCAAATATATCAGGCATAGAATTCACATGGTTTAAAACCTCTGATGATATGAATAGAAAAGCCATCAATGAAAATTTTATTGTCTACAATTGCCCTGAAAGTCATGTAAAACAAAATCCTGTAAAGAATTTTAAAATATGTACTTACGATCTAAATCATGATCAACAGATTCAGCCTCATTTCATTGCTGCGCAAACAAATCAATTGATCAATCAAATTGTCGCCTTAAATCACAATCACTTTCTCATCACTATAAAAACCTTTCAATCTGGTGTGAATGATCCAATGCAAGCTTATTTGTTCAATGCACAGACACAAAATTCAACGGCCATGACTTCATTTTCCTATACTGCATTTGCTCAGACAATTTTAGAGCAAATGGTGCAAGAAAAAATATATCAAAAGAAAGTCTTAGAATATGGCACAACGGTTTATTTTGATCCTCAATATATTTCGGCCAAAGCAACCGCAGAAGCTCAAAAAGAACATAAACAACAGCAGCAATCTGTAATCGAAAATTTCAAAGATATTTTTAGAGACAAGCCTGAACAACCAAAACGTGATTTTTCACCAGATGATTATCCTGCTCAACCTGCTGAACCTTTTAATTTAAAACTCATTCAACAGTTAAAGCTTTATCTACAACAGCACCAAGCAGAATGTTATTTAATTCTTAATCACGAAACACAGCTCTTAAAAACACCACAAAGTTATCTCTATAGTCGTGATTTTTCCAAATTTCTGCCACAGTTAGCAGATGAAATAAGACTGCCTGAATGCAAAAAGCCAGTAGAGTTATCCACTGTAAATGCCAAATATCTAAAATATCAAAGTATTGATGACGTTCAAGGTTCAGGAAATCATTATATATTCTGGTTTACACCGATTGGCTATGATGTATTTGAAATCAAACAACATGGGCAAAATAAACAATTTAAGCTGCCCATTGACACTGCTTGGATATATCAAATTAGAAATAAACTGATCATCTCGGTTGATCAAACTTACTACATCATTCCACTTTCTGAATGAAGCATTTTAACCGCATAAAAATTTTATGCTACGCAACCTATTAAGCTTTCAATGCATTTACACTTCTGACTTGGTTGCAGAACTTTGAGAAACCGCACTATTTGCTGCAACGCTTTGGGTAATCCATACATTTCCACCGATTACAGCGCCTTGACCAATAGTAATACGCCCAAGAATAGTTGCACCTGCATAGATCACCACATTGTCTTCTACGATTGGGTGACGTGCATATTCTTTTTGTAAACGCCCAGAATCATCAATTTCAAAACGTTTAGCACCAAGCGTAACGGCTTGGTAAATCCGCACATTTTTACCAATAATACAGGTTTCACCAATCACCACACCTGTACCATGATCAATAAAGAAACCTTGATCGACTTGTGCGCCTGGGTGTATATCAATGCCAGTTTTTGAATGTGCAATCTCAGCAATTAAACGTGCCAACAGTGACAAGTCTTTTTTATAAAACTCATGTGCAATACGATGGTAAATAATTGCCAAAATACCGGGATAACACAATAAAACCTCATCAACACTTCGTGCAGCTGGATCACCATCATAGGCCGCAATCACATCTGTATCTAAAATACGGCGTAGATCTGGTAATTTTTGTGCAAATTCACTGACGATACTTTGTGACAATACCTCAATCACATCGGCATTTTCGTTATGCTTTTTATATTTATAATCATAGGTTAAATTGAGTTTGACTTGCTCCAATAAGGAATGCAAAGTTTTCTCAAGTGCATGTGCAATATAAAAATTTTCACTTTGTTGGCGTAGGTCAGGTGGCCCCAGTCGCATGGGGAACAAGATGCCACACAGATCATTCATGATTTTCTTAATTTCATCTTTTGAAGGTAATTCCCTACCGCCAAAGTCTTTTAAGCTTTTACGTTGAGTACGCCATTCATTTCGAGCTTGTTGTAGCTCATCCACAATATTGGGGATATTCCATTGGGTCATATATTTACCTACTGAAATGACTTTTCACAATCCATGCGCTTAACATGAAATTTTATTATTCACTTTGAATGAACAGGGTCTGTTGGCAATTCGTTTATGTTTGCGACGACGAGTGTTTTTTAGGCGATCCGAGGCACGAAATACGAAATTTAGTCATCTAAACTAGTAGTTCGTAACGAAGTAGCGGCAAAAAACACTCTAGTCCCTCAACTACACTTTAGACTGCAAACAAAGCAGTGCTTTGTTCTTACTCTGGGTTATCGTTAAAATTATCTCAGCCTACATTATAAAACGCAGAAATAAGCTGGCTATTCTCCTTATCCCATGCGTTACGACATATACGCTCATGCTCATTTTAACCTACAACGCAAACTATAATATGAAATGCTAGCAGACCCTTGATACTATTTTATTAGCAATCTTGTAGATAAACATTCTTCGTATAAAGATATCTTTAAAAATCATTTAAACCTTATTTCAAAATAAGAATAAGCAATTCAATTTTTATTAATTTATTGAATATATAAAATCATTATAGTTGTTATCAATACATCTGATACATGATGACTTAGACGTGATTTAAGTCTGAAAAAGGCAAATGAAATGACAAGTTTAAATCAACAACACTTTACCGAATTAACAACGGCTCAAATTGAAAATATCTTTGAACAAGCAAAACAACGTGTTGAAGATCATTATCTAGAATTTACGGGAACGATTTTACCTCATGAAGCATGGGCTTTGTTTAAAGCAGGACATGTGGTGATTGTCGACGTACGCACCAACGAAGAACGTAAATTTGTCGGCTATGTAGAAGATACCGTGCATATCCCTTGGGCAACAGGAACTGCGCTGAACCGCAATCCACGCTTTGCCAAAGAACTTGAAACTAAAATTGGAAAAGACAAGATTATTCTTCTGCTTTGTCGCAGTGGTAAACGTTCCGCTGCTGCTGCAAATGTGGCTTTTAATGCGGGTTTTGAAAATATTTACAATATTGAACAAGGCTTTGAAGGCGACCTTGATGAAAATGATCATCGTGGTTCTTTTAATGGATGGCGTTTCCACAATTTACCTTGGCGTCAGGAATAAGGCTTTTGCTTTATTCCCCTTATGATTTTTATCAATCCTCGAAAATGGCAATAAAACGCACGCAATAAACCTCAAATTAATCCAATAAATATACAGCGCAATTAAACCCCAAGAGCAAAATTTTTACTTTATTGGAGAAGATAACAACAGCATTTTTAAATCAAACCAGTAATCAATAATTAATTTCCAATACCACCAAGGATTAAAACATGGCTAAGAACCAAGAAGTCACACGCCAAGCGTTGAATGATCAAGCAGCTCGTCAACTTGCCAATGCGACAAAAACAGTACCGCAACTCTCCACCATTACACCACGTTGGCTAACACATTTATTGCAATGGACCCCTGTTGAAGCGGGTATTTACCGTGTCAACAAAGTCAGCAATACCGATGACATTCAGGTGGCGTGTACACAACGTGATGAAGCAACACTTCCACAAACTTTTGTCGACTATGAAGTTAATCCACGTGAATACTTTTTAAATGGTGTTTCCACTGTACTGGATATTCATACCCGTGTTTCTGACTTATATAGTAGTCCTCACGATCAAATCAAAGAACAGTTACGCTTAACCATCGAGACCATTAAAGAACGTCAAGAAAGTGAATTGATCAATAATCCTGAATACGGCTTATTGGCAAGTGTTGCAGATGAACAACGTATTTCCACTTTGACAGGTGCACCCACACCAGATGATTTTGATGATTTACTGCGCAAAGTTTGGAAAGAACCGGGCTTCTTCTTAGCACATCCCGATGCGATAGCGGCTTTTGGACGTGAATGTACCCGTCGTGGTGTTCCACCACCAACCGTAAGCCTATTTGGTTCACAGTTCATCACTTGGCGCGGTATTCCACTGATTCCTTCAAATAAAATTCCAGTTGAAGACGGCAAAACCAAAATTATCTTGTTACGTGTCGGTGAAAAGCGTCAAGGTGTTGTTGGCTTATTCCAACCAGGTCTTGCAGGTGAACAGGCACCGGGCCTATCTGTACGCTTTATGGGCATCAATCGTAATGCAATCGCCTCTTACTTAATCTCCTTATATTGTTCTCTTGCTGTGTTGACAGATGATGCACTCGCTGTGCTCGAAGATGTGGAGGTAGACAAGTACCATGACTATCCAACAACTTACAAGTAATCAAGCCACTCCAGATATTTCTTCTGATCATATTGCTGATGCACCCATCAGTGAATCTGTCATTGCTCAATTGGCTGCTGAATTTTTTTCGGCTTTACCCAAACAAAACCCACAAGGTTTTAACTTTGATCTACCCGATCAACGATCTCAAGGTGTTAGCCATCAACCACAGCCTAAAGATCCTATTGCTGCATTGTCTGGACGTATACCTGCCATTGTGCAACAGGCAAATTTAAATCCAGATTCTACACATCACTATGTAGAACCGACCGCCGATCATCCTGAGCGTAGAATTCTATCTTCCTCGCCCATCGTTGGGGGTGCAAATACTCCTGATCCATTTGCTATCGGACAAAAGCTAGATTTGTCATTGAATCCTACACAAATCACACAACAGACTGCTCCATCAAACCTAACAACGACTGCACCACATCAAGCTCAATCAAGTTATTACTTTTTGGATCTGCCTCACCCTGAAGTTGCCAGCGCCCAAACAGTAAATACAAATGTGGCTCAAACTGATGTGCTTAAAAATCCATATGCTTTTGATGATTATCATGTGACTGATGACCAGCAATTAAAAAGTGTATTACAAGATCGTAACGACAAACCTGCAACCGCAGCGTCTGGTTATTATTTTCTTCAATCACCTACCATTGAAGCTCTTCGTCCGCATTCAGATGTGCAAATACCAGCGAATACTCAGAACTATCAACCCATTGATATTTTGCAAATCCGTCGGGATTTTCCCATCCTACAAGAACGTGTAAATGGTAAGCAATTGGTTTGGTTGGATAATGCAGCCACCACCCATAAACCTCAGGCGGTCATCGATCGAATTTCATATTTCTATCAACATGAAAATTCGAATATTCACCGTGCAGCACATGAACTTGCAGCACGTGCCAGTGATGCTTATGAGTATGCGCGTGATGTTGTGGCTCGCTTTATTGGGGCCGCTTCAGCAAAAAATATCGTCTTTGTTCGAGGTACAACAGAAGGTATTAATTTAATCGCAAAATCGTGGGGTAAACAGAATATTCAAGCGGGAGACGAAATCATTGTGTCCCATCTTGAGCATCATGCCAATATTGTACCTTGGTACCAACTCAGTAAAGAAACTGGTGCAAAACTCCGTGTGATTCCTGTAGATGATACTGGTCAGATTCAGATTGAGGAATTTGTAAAATTGCTCAATCCTAGAACCAAACTGGTTTCGATTACACAGGTTTCTAATGCCTTGGGTACTGTAACGCCTACTCAAGAAATTATTGCATTGGCGCATGCAGCGGGTGTGCGAGTTTTGATTGATGGTGCTCAGTCTGTTTCACATATGCCCACCAATGTTACTGCCTTAGATGCCGATTTCTTTGTGTTTTCTGGGCATAAAGTTTTTGGCCCAACGGGTATTGGCGCTGTTTATGCCAAGTCTGAATTACTTGATAGCATGCCTGTATGGGAAGGCGGCGGAAATATGATTCAGGATGTGACGTTTGAGAATGTGGTCTATCAACCTGCCCCAAATAAATTTGAAGCAGGTACGGGGAATATTGCAGATGCTGTTGGCTTAGGTGCTGCCTTAGAATACGTAGAAAGCATTGGAATCCATAACATTGCACGTTATGAACATGACTTGCTTGAATATGGTCAACATGCGCTACAAAGTGTTTCTGGTCTACGTCTGATAGGTACTGCATTAAATAAAGCCAGTGTGATGTCTTTTACACTAGCAGGCTATGAAACGGAAGAGGTCGGGAAAGTACTCAACCAATATGGTATCGCCGTGCGTACTGGGCATCATTGTGCCCAACCGATCTTACGCCGTTTCGGTGTTGAACGTACGGTACGCCCTTCTCTTGCGTTTTATAATACCACTGAGGAAATTGATTTATTGGTTTCAGTATTGCATCAACTGCGCCGTGCTAAACCTTATAAATCTTAATTTTAAACTTTAGCGTTTACTTTTTAGTTCTTAATGACTTTATTGATCGATCATAATCACATGCTTAATTAATTAGGCATGCGATTTTTCGAGGTGGTGATTGTATGATCTATTTTTGAATGGAATGTGTAATTCATCCAATGACTAAAAATATCCTCTCAATTCGATAAAACGCTACACTCCAACAAACTAATTAAGTCGCTATTTAGCTTAAATCAGATTGATTTACCATTATTTTTATCAACCTATTTTTGCAACATTTTTAAGACTATATTACTCATAACTTTAAAATAAATATATCGGCTGTACCTGTTAGTAAGGGCAGTAATTTTTCACGGATGTATTCTTGCTAAAATTTTTACTAATATGCTGGCTCCATATAGCGCGCTTTTTATCGAGCCACTGCAATGCTTCAACATCAGCTAAAGAGGGTTTCGGAGCAAATGGTTTGTAATCTGTCACAAATTTCCCCATCCAACAATAACCAAAAAAATTCTTAGGATCCGTATGGTCTTCTACAACATACTTTTCAGGAAATTGTTGTTCATACGCATACATTGAAAACAGTTTTGCTAATGAGGATTTATATATTGCATCAGAAACTACATTTTTTTTGGTTACATCAGCAGCTCGATATACTGGAATATCGTAACTAATAAACACTTCACTTGTTTCAATATATTTTTGTACAAAGTCCACTTCTGACTCATTTGCAGAACAACCCAAAGTAATAAAAGGTAGTAAAGCAAAGAGAGTTAATTGTCTAAAAATCATATTATTCTATTCATCTCTTATCATATTCTTGCAATTGGGATACTGAACCCTCACCTCGATACGTCCCATCCAAAGTTAATTGCTTAAGCATAGCTGGGTGATAATCAGTGTTAAAAATAGACTTAAAGGTTGCCCTATTTACATAAAGTGGAGAATAACCATTTTCTGCTAATTGCTGAATATTACTCATAGCTTCAGGTAATTTCAGGTTATTTTTAACACCTAAAGCTTTAAATATATCCATTAAGCCAAATGGCGGAACTTTCAAACGCAAAGAAAAAGTAGCTTTTTCAAACTGCATTACAAGCTTGGTCGCATCTTTCAAAGCATGTTTTCGCACATATTGTTGAAACTTTATATACATCATGGTGTTGAATGAAAGCTTATTAATCATTCCATCACCAAATTTATTTATGTCATATTCCAAGCCAAAGCGCAAAGCTAAGAAAAATTCTACCTTATTTATTTCTTGAAGTGCTTTCCAATGATCTTCGTCAAAGAAAAAATTGTAAGGTGCAGCAATGTAGTAATTACCAACTTTAAACGCTGGATTACACGTTACAGTGGGATAGTTACAAACTTCAATACCCTTAGGAAACATACCCTTATCAGTTACAATAACGTCAGCCATAATTTTTTACCCTAAGTCATCATCTAGTGGAGGCATTGGTTTAGAAAGGTCATAAATAATTAGCTCTACTTGTTCCTCTTGATCACCTGAATCAATATGAACTGTATTTCCATCTTCATCAGTTTTCCCCTCAATAACTTCACCGTTTGCACGTTTCAATTGGTATGGAAAATCAACCAACGGTTTCTGAGTAGCTTTATCTAATAATTGATACTGCAAACCAAAATTTGTTGAGATTACTTTATCTATAAAGCTATTTTGTAAAGGCTCTTTTGAGCCTGAAGAACGAATATAAAGAGAACCTTGACTTGTTCCAACAACATGATCTTGTTTAGGTAAAATTTTAGCTCCACAACTTAATAGATCGTCAACGTAAGCGACTGGTTTTCCGTCCATAATAATATGGTTATGACTCGGTTGTATTGTCGACCAGCATTTACACTTAGGACAAAAGTGACCATCCCCTGCACATAGAAATAGATTTCCCATTTGGGATGTTCGCTGTTGAGTTGCTTGAATGATGCCTCCATGATTTGTCATAGAGTTATGAATTGCAAAACCTTTAGCCATGATTAACACCTTCTTGGCACAAAAAGCCTTCAGGGGTCTTATCACCAATAAAGATATTTATAGCTACAGAGATGTTAGGGCTATCTACAATCTCATCACCATTCTCTAAGGAGCTTCCCACCAATGCAGCGGACTGACCATTTATAAGGCAACCCTTGCCAGCTCCTGAAATGATTTTAGAAATTGTCCCATCTGCGTAAATAACATCGTCACCAACTAAAGCAATAGGCAATCCACCTATTCGGCTTTGCAATGCACTCGCTTTAACTAACCCACCATTTTTAGTTTTAGCCCCATTTACCGCAAGGTAATAGATTTTTTTGGGCCTATGTCGAAAATAAAGCTGCTCTGCTTTTATTGTTTGCTTTATGTCTTCTTGAGACATCTGTTTGAACTGTTCAATTGGTAATTCATGTAAAAATTTAGGTTTCGTCATACTTAGTCCAATTATTGTTATTCAATGAAGGCATAAAGATTAAAACATAAGATCAAACATTAAGACAAATTTAATAGAATTGTTAATTATATTAAATAATGTAAAATTATTTACTCAAATTAATCACAGTCTTTTATCATGCTCATTTTCTAATTATCTGGCTTATTATGTTTATGGCCAATCGCTTTAAGTAATTCACTTACATCTGTCTTGTCTTATAATTTAACAATCACATGCTTGAGCATCTGAATAAAAAAGCGAGATACTACAAAAAATTAAACCTTGTATGTTATTTATGCCTTCAATCAAAAAACTTTTCCTACTATCTAGCTTAATTATAGCAACTCAAGCCTTCGCCTTACCTCAAGACTCACGTCGTGCAGGTGGCATAGCGGTTATTCCTGTTGCTAAAACTGTGTTAAATGTCACTTACCAAGATAAACCTGTCTTGATCGTGGATGGTGAAAATGCAGTAAATCATATTGTTTTTGGAATTCCGCTTTCAGCGCCATTGGGTTCACTGCAATTACAAAGCTCTACAGGCCCAATTAATATTGAAGTGAAGCCATTTAAATATGCTGAGCAACGCCTCAATGTAAAAAATCAGGATTACGTCAATCCAAATCAGGAACAACTTGATCGTTATAGCCAAGAAGCGAAAGAACAAAACAGTGTTTACAGCTCATTTAGCCCTGCACAATGGAAAGACTTTCCCAAATTTATCCGTCCTACAGCAGGAAAATTTAGTAATTCATTTGGTCGTAAACGTTTTTTTAATGGTGAAGAACGTGCTCCACATTCTGGTTTAGATATCCCTGCTCCCATTGGACAAAAAGTGGTTGCGCCTGCTGCGGGAACAGTGGTTGCGACTGGCAATTATTTCTTTAATGGAAATACTGTCATGATTGATCACGGACAAGGTCTGATCAGTATGTTTTGTCACCTCAGTAAAATCAATGTAGAAAAAGGGCAAATCTTGAAACAAGGAGATTTATTGGGATTGGTGGGTAAAACAGGACGAGTAACAGGCCCACATTTACACTGGGGAATGAGCTTAAATAATGCCAGAGTTGACCCACAATTATTTTTATCACCTTAATTTAGCAAGAAAAATGCGAAGAAACCTTTGAACGCTTGTTTCAAAAATGCTTATTTTTGAACAAATACACATTTTGTAATAATTTATTTTTTTAATTTTGATCGGATAAGTCACCAACTTAAGCAGCCAAAACACGTTAAAAAAAAGCCAATCTTTTGATTGGCTTTTTTAAAATTAATTCCGTTATTCCGCGGAAATAATTTCAAAATCATGGGTGATTTCAACACCACCATCTGACAGCATTTTACTTGCTGAGCAATACTTTTCGGCTGATAATTCAACAGCTTTAGCTACTTGCTTCTCTTTTACATCATGCCCTGTTACCACAAAATGTAAATGTATCTTCGTGAATACAGCGGGAATCGTGTCTGCGCGATCCGCTTTGAGCTGACAAACAACATTTGTTACATTTTGCCTAGATTTCTTTAAAATGGTCACAATATCGAATGAAGCACACCCACCAAGTCCCATTAATATGAGTTCCATAGGACGTGGTCCACGGTTTTCACCACCATATTCAGCAGAACCATCCATCACAATTTGATGACCACTTTCTGATTTTGCTTCGAAAGCAACATTCTCTAACCAATGAACGCTAGTTTGCATTGCAACTACCTAAAAAAAGCTATAAATTTACGGGGTACCTGTACACTAGCATAAAATGAGTTGATAAGGAATTTCATCTCTACTGCTTCTACGTGACGAGTTCAATTTAGATCAACAGATCTAGTTATTATCCAATTCGGAATTTTTAAGCATGTCTTCTAATTTTGCACAACTTAGTACAGATGCTTTGTCTCCTGGTCAACTACCTGAGTCAGTCAAAGCTTTGCTCAAAAGAGCCCACATCAATCGTTTTCCAAAACGCTCAACGATTATTGATGCAGGTTCAGAGTCAAAATCACTGTATTTAATTTTAAAAGGTTCAGTTTCAATTATTTTACGTGAAGATGATGAACGTGAAATTGTTGTTGCATATTTGAACCCTGGGGACTTTTTTGGGGAAATGGGATTATTTGAGCAGAATCCACAACGTACTGCGGAAGTAAGAACCCGTGACGTATGTGAAATTGCTGAAATTTCATATGACAATTTCCACGAAATTAGTAAACAATATCCTGACTTAAGTTATGCCGTATTTGCACAACTTGTTCGTCGTTTAAAAAATACAACACGCAAAGTAACTGACCTTGCATTTATTGATGTATCTGGTCGTATTGCGCGTTGTTTAATTGATCTTTCAGCACAGCCTGAAGCGATGATCTTGCCAAACGGCCGTCAAATCCGCATTACTCGCCAAGAAATTGGTCGTATCGTGGGTTGTTCCCGTGAAATGGTTGGTCGTGTTCTAAAAACACTTGAAGAACAAGGCATGATCGAAACCGACGGTAAAGCCATCCTTATATTTGATGTATCTTTGGAAGAATCTAATTTTTCTGAAGACGAACTAAGCACAGATGATGAATAAAGCTTGAGAACAAATTTGAGAATTTAATTCCTTAAAGAATTATGTTGAATGGGATAAATATCAAATATTGTCAAAAAGTTAAAATATAGTTTAAAAGCAAACTCCCGAGTTTGCTTTTTTCATGTTGCGATAAATACACAGAGAATTACTGTGAGCTGGTCTCATGACCATGTTATAAAACAAGACCAAGCTAAAATGAGCATTTTATAAAAAATCAGATAACTTTATCTTATTTTGATAATTAGAAACATTCTTTCACTTAGTTATCAAATTTAAATTACGTTATTATTCTCATAAGATACTGAATATTAATTTTGAAGGACATAAAATGAAGTCAAATCGTTTAGGGCATTCTGATCTTGTGGTCCCTGAAATTTGTTTAGGTACCATGACCTTTGGTGAACAAAATAATCAGAATGAAGCATTTGAACAACTTGCTTATGCACTCGATCAAAATATTCATTTCTGGGATACTGCTGAAATGTATCCCGTACCCCCTAAACCAGAAACACAGGGGTCGACTGAAAGCATCATTGGGAATTGGATTGCTCAAAACGGTCAGCGTGACAAACTTATCATTGCCACAAAAATTGCAGGCCCCCAACAAGGTGGCAGTCAAATTCGTGATGGGCATACCAAGTTTATAGAAGCAGAGATCAGTAGTGCTATTGATAGCTCGCTCAAGCGCTTACAAACAGACTATATAGATCTTTACCAACTGCATTGGCCACAACGCCCTGTTAACTTCTTTGGCACGTTGGGTTACAGCAATCAACTCGCAGCACGTACACAAGAGATTACCCCGCTTGCTGAAACCTTAGAAGCACTCTCAAAAGAAGTGAAAAAAGGACGTATTCGCCATATCGGCCTGTCTAATGAGACACCTTGGGGTACCTTAAAGTTTTTACATTTAGCTGAACAATTGGGCTTAGAAAAAATTGTGAGTGTACAAAACCCTTATAGTTTGCTTAATCGTACTTATGAAATTGGGATGTCTGAGATCGCACAACATGAGGGCGTCGGCTTACTTGCTTACTCACCGTTGGCCTTTGGTTACCTAACTGGAAAGTATCGCCACGGCGCACTCCCTGAAAAAGGACGTATTACGCTTTTTTCTCGCTTTAGCCGCTATAGCAATCCACAAAGTGATTGGGCAACTGAACAATATGCACAGCTTGCAGAAAAACATGGTTTAACACTTACCCAATTGGCTTTGGCATTTATTAAACAACAATTTTTTGTGAGTAGTACCATTATTGGTGCGACTACGCTCGACCAACTGAAAGAGAATATTCAGGCCTTTGATACCCAATTGTCTGAGGAAATTTTATTGGAAATAGATGCGATTCATCAGCAGCAGCCAAACCCCGCACCTTAAGCACTGGTTTTAAAACACGTGTTGTTCTACATTGTTTTCAATAAAAAAGGATGCATAAGCATCCTTTTCTATTCGATAGGTTTTATCAAAAAACTTATCTTCCGCCTCGTGCAGTATAAACTGCCATTGCAGCAGGTAAATTCTTTTTCATTGCATTGATACGATTGACATCAGATGGATGTGTTGACAGTAATGCAGAACCTTTTCCTCCACCCTGTTTCGCCATTTTTTCCCACAAGGTAATTGCCGCTTGAGGGTTATAGCCAGCTTTCGCCATCATCATTAAGCCACCCTCATCTGCACGACTCTCTAAACTACGTGAGTACGGTAAGCCTACCCCGACTTGGCTTCCCAAATCGAGCGCTGCATTGCCTAATTCACCAATTTGGCTGCCTGCATAAGATTTACCAATACCAACTGCAAGATTGGTCAACGCTTGCGCACCTAATTTTTGTTTAGAGTGTTCCTCTAAAGCATGGGTCATTTCGTGGCCCATCACCGCAGCAACTTCAGCTTCAGATAAATTGAGTCGATTTACAATCCCTGTGTAGAAAACCACTTTACCACCGGGTGCAACATAAGCATTGATTTCATCTGACTTAAGTACTGCCAATTGCCAGTCAAATCGTTGACCCGTTTGGTTCATTTGATCAGCAAAAGGTTTTAATCGAATAAATGCTGCATTTACTTTTTTATAAGTTGCAGAAGTTGTATCTAGAGTCTTATTCAAACGTGCTTCTTGCACTGTTTTATTAAAGCCTTGCGTTGCATTTAAATTAAGCGTTGCAGAATCAGCACCTGCCATATCTGCGATAGTTGAGCACCCTGAAATTGAAATGGCAGTCGCCGCACAAAGACTAAGCATTAATTTATTGTTCATTATAATCAACTCCATGGAGAACAAATAAAAGCATTGTGGATTATATGCAAATGTTACATAAGGATAAATCAATAAAATCCATTAATTCATATTAATTATGTAAGTGAAATATCACAAAAATTGAATCGCCAACCAATATATGAGACAAATTACATTCAGCGTCAAATATATGTTTTTCAATGGAATAATCTTTTGTTCTAAATGTTGATCATTTCTTTTGATCAACAAAAACGCATTCTGGATCAAAATAATAGGAACCAGTACACATGCAACCATCACACTCAAACCAAGCAATGCATTATTGATGATATTCAGATCATTGGTTTGTGCCTGAATAATCAGCATTGCGATCGTTGGAGCACCGCCCATAGCAAAAATCAGAGAATAAAATATCGTGCTCGATATATTCTTTTGCATCCTACAAACTCAATGTGTATCTAAAAATACATTTTAACAAGCTAAACTTGAAAACCTAGTCTAATTGATATCGACTTTAGTCTTTTTTAGCTGTAAATAAAAAGCCCGATTTACATCGGGCTTAGCGTTCTGCGATCAAATTACTTTTTAATCACAGATTGATAGATTTGCTTTGCTTCAACCATGTTTTTGTTTAAATCTGAAATACGGTCGTTATTTGATGGGTGCGTTGAAGTGAACTTCTGTACACCATTATTACTACCACCATCAATCTTGTTCATTTTTTGCCAAACGCTGATTGCTGCTTCAGGATTATAGCCAGCTTTCGCCATAAGCATTAATCCACCACGGTCAGCAGACGACTCTAAACTACGTGAATATGGCAAACCTACACCATATTTACTTCCGATATCTAAAGCTTGAGTGCCGACTGAGCCCAATTTATCGCCTGCATAAGTTTTGCCCATTTTCACAGCAAAATCTGTAATTGCAGTTGCGCCAGCACCACGTTTAGAATGCTCTTCTAAGGCATGGGTCATTTCATGTCCCATAATGGCAGCAATTTCAGCATCAGTCAGTTTCAATTGATTGACGATACCTGTAAAGAACACAACCTTACCACCAGGCATAACAAATGCATTGAGTTCATTGGATTTAAGCACGCTCAATTGCCAGTCAAATTTTTGACCCGTTTGATTTGCTTGATCAGCAAAAGGTTTCATCTTTAAGAAAACAGCATTAACTCGTTTATATGTTGCAGATGTTGTATCAAGTGCTTTTTGTGCCTTTGCATCTTCAACAAGAAGTTTATAATCTGCTGCTGCATTGAGGTTTAAAGTCGCAGAATCATTACCCGTTAATTCAGCAACAGTGGTACACCCTGTTAAGCCTATAGCCAACCCTAAGCCAAGTAATAGTTTCTTGTTAATCATTATTTTCACCAAATTTCATAGATCTTATTGCAAGCTTCAAAACGAAGCTCAGCTCTTAGCGGCTGAATTATGTTGTATTTTACAAAAAAAATCAAAATATAATCACACTTTATTTAAAACACCTAAAAAGAATAACAATAAAAAAGCTCCCGAAGGAGCTTTTTAAGATTGAATCAATTAAGCATCAAATGGATGACGCATCACAATTGTTTCATCACGATCTGGACCTGTTGAAATGATGTCGATAGGACATTCAATCAACTGCTCAATACGTTTTACATAGTTAATTGCGTTTTGTGGCAATTGATCCAATGATTTCGCACCAAACGTAGACTCAGACCAACCAGGCATAGTTTCATAAATTGGTTTTAATGTTTCAAATGCAAGTGCATCTGTAGAACCTACACAACCTGAATCTGCTGCTTCATAACCGATACAGATTTTTACTTCTTCCAAACCATCTAAAACATCAAGTTTAGTTAAGCAAATACCTGATAATGAGTTTACATCTACAGAACGACGTAAGATTTCAGCATCAAACCAACCACAACGACGCTGACGACCAGTCGACGCACCAAATTCCGAACCCACAGTACCCAAATGTTTACCAACAGCATCGCCAACATCATTGGCAGCATCATAAACAAGCTCAGTTGGGAATGGACCCGCACCTACACGAGTTGTATAGGCTTTGGTGATTCCCAAAACATAGTCAAGATGCAATGGACCAAGACCTGAACCAGAACTTACCCCACCAGCAGTAGTGTTCGATGAAGTTACATACGGATATGTACCATGATCAACATCAAGAAGTGAGCCTTGCGCACCTTCAAACATGATGTTTGCACCATCTTTACGATAGTCATGCAATGTTGTAATCACATCTAAAACTAATGGCTTAACCACTTCGCGCCATTGATCACAAAGTGCCAACACATCTTCAACTTTAACTGCTTCAACACCGAAGAATTGAGTCAATTGGAAGTTATGGTATTCAAGAAGCTCTTCAAGCTGTGCTTTAAGATGTTCGCCACCACGAACTAAATCCGCAACACGGATAGCACGACGCGCTACTTTATCTTCATAAGCAGGACCAATACCACGACCTGTTGTACCGATTTTGGCATTACCACGTTTCTTCTCACGCGCTTGATCAAGTGCAATATGGTGAGGAAGAATCAACGGACAGTTTGGAGAAATACGCAGACGTTCACGAACGGGTACGCCTTCTTTCTCAAGAATATCCATCTCTTTGATCAATGCTTCAGGTGAAAGTACAACACCATTACCAATTAAGCAAAGTACGTTTTCACGTAAAATACCTGATGGAATGAGGTGAAGAACTGTTTTCTTACCACCAACGACGAGCGTATGCCCTGCGTTATGTCCGCCTTGATAACGTACTACCGCAGCTGCTTGATCTGTGAGCAGGTCAACGATTTTACCTTTACCTTCGTCGCCCCATTGGGTACCGAGTACCACAACACTTTTGCCCATAATAGCCTCATTACATCATGCTGTTAAAATAGAAAACCAAATCGAATGACATGAACATTCAATCTGATACTTAAATTGTTTCGATTTTCCACTCACCTGCAACATTCACCATCTGGTGGGTTGCATTTGGAACTGAGTTTAAATCGTCATTACCCAATAATTGAATTACACTTAAACCTTGTTGACGTGCTACGGCAATCGCATCCAGCAAAGTGGATTCGGTACCTTTTGGTGCAACCACTTTTTCAATCTGCTGACGTTGACCCGCACTTAAGGAATACAAGTCACAAGAAAAGCCTGTTGCAGGACGCGCGCGTCCAAAGTGTTCACCAATACCATCATAACGACCACCTTGTGCCAACGGTGCAGCACGGTTCGGTGCATACACGGCATACATTAACCCAGTGTGGTAATGGTACGAACGAAGCTCTACAACATCGATACCAATATTGAGTTTTGGCCAACGTGCTTGGATTTCTGTATATGTTGTTTTAAGTACCTCAAAAGCATTTTTAAATGCTTCATCAGCAAAAATCTCTGCGCTAATATTCGCTTGCAATGCATCCAGATCACTTGCATAACGACCTAAAGCATAAAAATCAGAACCAAATTCTAAATCTTGAGTGAATTCAGCAAGTTCTGGTAGTGCTTTGCGCTGATACAAATCAGATAAGTGGCTTTCTGTTGATTTATTTAAACCCACATGTTTTACCAGACTTCTAAACAGTCCTACATGCCCTAAATCAAGATGGATACCATCAGCTAAACCCGCGGTATTAATCAGATTGAGCATCACGTCGATCATTTCAACGTCTGCGTCAATACTGTCTGATCCAAATAACTCTGCACCTAACTGAAGTGGTGCACGTGTGGTATTAAAACCTTGTGGTTTAGTATGAAGTACAGTTCCTGCATAGCAGTAACGCGCCACACCTTGTACTTGATGTACATGGGCATCAATACGAGCCACTTGTGGTGTCATATCGGCACGCACACCAAGTAAACGACCTGAAAGTTGGTCGATGACTTTAAAAGTGGCTAAGTCTAAATCTTGATTCGATTCGGAGAGAGAAGAAAGAGATTCGATGTATTCGATGAATGGCGTATACACCAGCTGATAACCTCGTGATGCGAGGAAATCTAAAGCTTCACGGCGCAATTTTTCAATTACTTGCGCTTGCTCTGGTAATACATCAGCTACACCATCAGGTAATAACCATGTCTCTGAAATGGGCATGTTGTAAACCTAAATCCTGTCAGCGCGGAAGTAATCCGCATAAAAAAATCGGGAACACACCCGATTTCTCTTATTTTAGCACGATCATCTGCGCCATGCATTAATAAAATAACTTTTGATGCCTAGATAATTTGACCACTTATGCATAATTTAGGCAAAAAACCATCTATTACACACTATCCCACTTCAATTCTTTGTATTTATTTAACTTTTCACACAAGTGTTGATTGCTATTTGCGTTGTTGAAAATATAATTTATTCGTTTAGAAAAACAGCATCTATTTAAAGCAACTGAAATACTAAAAACTGGGGAAGTATGGAACTACATAGCAACTTATATTACACGCATCCAAATACGGAAATCATGCAAAAGCTAGGCCGTTTATTTCAAGAGCATCGCGGTGAGCAAGACAAATTTATTGCTGTTGCAGTTGAGCTTAATTCACAATTGGGGCAAGAACTTGCAGAAGATCTTTTAAATACAGTTGACAATATTGAGTTTGATTTGGGTCCTGAATCATTACACGCTATTGCAGGCTATTCAGTTGCCCATTTTGTGCATGGTTCTTCAGGCGATGAGTTTATCGAAGCAATCTTACTTTTCTTAAAAGCATTGCTCCCTGAAATTCACACACTGGCTTGGGGTTGTGGGGATGATGACCCGTGGGAATTCTGGTTTAAATTTGAAGGCGATGAATTGATTCGTGAAGATGATGAACCTTTCAATGATCCTGAACAAGATGAAGAAATAAAATCCTCCATTTATACATGGTGGCATACAGGCTTACCTGAAAAAATCAAAGAAGGTTTCTTAAACCAAGCATAAATTTTTATTCAGATTTAAAGGGAAGTACAAAATCGAATCACTGTACTTCCCTGTTATTTTAACTCTTTCAACTATTTTAAATAGTCCTCGATACTGACCACTTGTGAAAACATTTGAAAGGCTGACAAACAGGCTGTTTGTACATCTTCTGCCTCAACCGTTCTGCCTGAATAGCTCAATTGACGCGTCGCTGTAGCGTCTGCAATGATCGTCGGTTGATAAGCAAATTCTGCCGCTGCACGTGACGTCGCATCAACACACATATGCGTCATCATGCCACTAATCACCAATTTATCAACATTCAGTCGCTCTAATTCTGCTCTTAGAGTGGTTTGAAAAAAGCTATTGGGATAATGTTTTTCAATCACAATTGAATCAGCCTTAACGCGTAAACCCGAATGTAGTGCTACACCCATCGTTCCTGCTTGAAAAAATGTAGCATTAGGTTGATTGGCAATATGCTGTATATAAATAATCGGCTGCTCACGCTTTATAAATAGATCTTCCAAACGATTGATGTGTTTTAAAGCCTGTTCCGCGCAGAACAACTCCATCTTCCCTTGAGGAAAATAATCGTTTTGGACATCTATCACTAATAATGCTGTTTGACTCATGGTGTTTCCCTAACCCTTGTGTTGATGTTTTTATAAGATTAATCAAAACAGCTGGCGATTTGCAGTCACTCATGAAAGAATAATCGATTAGAAACTTTCAAACTGAAAATTTGTTCAATTCACTATGTTGCCAAATGACCCAATTGACCTCAAAATTTTAAAAATACTAAAAACTGATTCTCGCTTAAGCAATAAAGAGATCGGAAAATTAGTACACCGTACAGGGCAAGCTGTAGGAAGTCGCATTGCGCGAATGCAAGATGAAGGAACGATTCAGAAATATACGATTACGCTACAGCATCAATCTACACAATTTATACGTGTGATGATGCAGAATAATGAATTTGAACAGTTTGAAGCATTTATCGCTCAATTTGAGTCAATTGAAAGTTGCTATAAAGTCTGTGGTTCCGCTTGCTATATGCTGGTTGCGCATTTTGATAGTCATGCAATCAATTTATTTATCGAGCAACTCTCTGAATGGGGACAATATTCAGTAGATAGTGTCGTAAGAGCAATTGAAACTCAGCCTTAATTTTTATACCCAAATCCATATCATGTAAGAATAACAAATGAAATCTTCAGAAAAAACATTACGCGAACATAGTAAATTTCTAAGTTTAGTACTTCGGCATCAACCAGAAACCATTGCAATCCAACTCGACTCCGAAGGCTGGACGGATGTACATATCCTTTTGCAGCAAATGATCAAACACAAAAGACCGCTTAAACTCGTAGAGTTGATTGAGGTTGTTGAAAGCAGTGATAAAAAACGCTTCCAGCTCTCACCTGACCAAAGCAAAATCCGCGCAGTACAAGGTCACTCTAGTGCTCAGGTTCAACGTGAGTATGCTGCTATCACGCCGCCCGATACACTTTTTCATGGCACAGCAACTCACTTTGTCGACAGTATTTTAGAAAAAGGCTTAATTTCAGGTGAACGTCATCATGTGCATTTATCTGCTGATTTAGTCACAGCCCAGAAAGTGGGACAACGACATGGCAAAGTCATCATTTTCATACTAGACACCAAACAGATGCACCAAGATGGTTTCCAGTTTTATTGTGCTGAAAATGGGGTTTGGTTGACTGAACAAGTGCCGATAAAATATTTAAAGTTATTCGAAAGCGAATCAAAAAACTAATCTAGCGGTAAGGCTGTGGTCTGTTTGATCTTTTGTAAAGGGATTTCAGTTTTGACATTCTGGATCCCTGGAATTTTATTTAAATGATTAATTTGAAATTTACGATATGCCTCTAAATCAGAAACCACAATACGTAAGAAAAAATCACAATCACCTGCCATAAGTTGACATTCAACAATTTCAGAAATATTCATAATGCTTTCGATAAATTGATTGACTGCTTGTTCATCCTGACTCTTTAACCAAATTCGTGCAAAGACTGTCAAACTGAGATCTACTTTGTGTGGATTGACCAATGCAACATATTGGTCAATGATCCCCTCATCCTCCAGTTGCTTTACTCGTCTTAAACAAGGTGAAGCGGATAAACCTATCTGTTCTGCCAATTCATTATTTTGTAGTTTTCCATTACGTTGTAATGCACACAGAATACGCCGATCTATCTGATCCAATTTCATAAAATTATTTCTAGCAGATAAAA
The DNA here is from genome assembly GCF_051059255.1 of Acinetobacter sp. CE-15. Taxonomy (NCBI): domain Bacteria; kingdom Pseudomonadati; phylum Pseudomonadota; class Gammaproteobacteria; order Moraxellales; family Moraxellaceae; genus Acinetobacter; species Acinetobacter sp. CE-15. The sequence goes on from NZ_CP192737.1 coordinate 2,730,009, forward strand.
CTAAAAAATAACATATTCCAGCAATAATATTGCAAAAATTATTTTACAGGCAGCAAGTTTAGCGAAATATAGCGAATCATTTGGCATAAAATAAAAATCACCTTGTTTTAGCGACCATTGAGCGACTCATGTTAAGTTTTAAGAACACTACGACTGAACTGACCTATTCAATTGAATTTAGAGAGTTTGTACGTGGGCTTAAAACCTCTATTCCAATGCTACTGGGTATTATCCCTTTTGCACTGGTTTTAGGAACACAAGCAGCGCAAAAAGGATTTTCTGCCTTAGAAGTTCCATTGTTAACAGGACTCAATTTTGCTGGTGGTTCTGAGTTCGCCATTATTGAAGTTTGGACGCAGCCTCCTCAATTGTTGTTTTTAATTCTGATCACTTTCCTGGTCAACAGTCGCCATATTTTAATGGGCGCGAGTTTAGCACCCTATATTCGACATTTGCCCAATCGTAAAGCCCTTCCATTATTATTTTTTATGTGTGATGAGAGTTGGGCCCTTAGCATTACGGATTCACACAAACAAAACCCTCGCAATCCCTATGCAGGATTTAGTGTGTTTTTTTATATCGGCCTTTGTTTTGCGTTATATGTTATGTGGGTGGTTTTTACCACTATGGGAGTCGGCATTGGCTCTTTCCTTGGTGATGTCACAAAGTTTGGTTTTGACATGGCATTCCCCGCAGTTTTTCTGGTGCTTTTACGCGGAATGTGGAAAGGTTTTAAACCTGCACTGCCTTGGTTGATTAGTCTAATCGCTGCTGCACTGGCCTATTATTATCTACCCAAAGGCTGGTATGTATTGATTGGTTCTATTTCAGGAATTTTTGCTGCGTTCTTATTAATTGGAGATGAAGAATGATTCATATGACAACATTCATCGCCATTGTTTGTGTAGGATTAACAACCTATTTAACTCGAATCTTAGGTTATTTACTGTTAAAAAATAAACACCTCAGCAAAAGAACCACGCGAATTTTACAGGTGATCCCCGGCTGTGTTTTGATTTCAGTGATTGCACCCTACTTTGTTACGGATCAACCAGCCAACTTGATTGCAATTATCATCACACTGTTCGCAGCTTGTTATTTTTCATTATTGCCCACTGTACTGATCAGTATCATTGCAACAGGGATTTTGCGATACGTTATGCTTTAAGTGATCTGAATAGCCAATATCCCTGACTTGATGCAATTCAAAACCTCAATTAAGGTTTGAATTTTGCTGTAATATTTTAATTAATTCAGCGTTTTGAAACTCAACTTGAGTCAAACGTGTTGAGGTATTGTCTAAAACTTGCTGCTGTACATGCATTTTTTTAGCCAAATCTTGCATAATTTGTAAGGCCTGTTTGAGATGTTGCTCTTGTGCATGGATCTGTTGCTCATGATTCTGCACATGTTTAAGCCATTCAAGGTTTTCTTTCTTTAACTTTCCCATTTGCCAAATCACAAACATCATGGCCAGATAAAGAATCACAATAACCAAATATATAAAAAACATCATTCACCCCCAACAAAACACGTCAATCTTTGTCTTGATTAAACTCAAGTCATTAAAGTTATTTTAAAGTGATAAATATTAGATTAATAAAATGATTCACACAAATCTAACAAGCGATTTGCATAGCCCCATTCGTTATCGTACCAAGCAAACACTTTCGCCTGTTGCCCCACGACCATGGTTTGAGTCAGATCAACAATCAGTGAATAAGGTGAATGATTAAAATCACTTGAAACCAATTGCTCATCTGTGACAGACATAATTTCAGCATAATCATATTTTGCTGCTTGAATTAAGGTTTGGTTAATTAAATGAGCTGTTACAGGCGCTTTAGCAATAAATGTTAAATCAATGGCGGCAACATTAATTGTTGGTACACGGATTGAAAAACCATCAATACGGTTTTCCATTTTGGGCATGACTTGTTTTAATGCACCCAAAGCAGAAGATGTAGTTGGAATAATATTTTGTCCTGAAGCACGTGCGCGGCGTAAGTCTCGATGTGCATGATCCAGTACAGATTGATCTGCTGTGACCGCATGAATTTCAGTCATTAATGCGCTGTCAATTCCAAATGCATCATCAATAATTTTGACCAAAGGGACTAAAGCCTGTGTAGTACATGACACACCCGAAATAATTTGATCACTAGTTTTAACATCATGATGATTTACCCCATAAACGATGGCAGCATCAACAGTATCAAAAGGTGCTGCACCGATAATGATGCGTTTTGCACCTGCTGTTATATGCTGTGTTGCAGCGGCTCTTGATCGAAACAGCCCTGTACATTCTAAAACAACATCAATATTTAAATCTTTCCAAGGCAATAATTCAGGATTGGCTTGTCTTAAAATTTGCACTTTCAGTTTAATTTGTCGTGCGTCAATCGACATATAAAGCTGTCCATGTTCTTGTACGATATTCACTGCACCGTCAAAGCGACCATGGGTAGTATCGTATTTAAATAAATGAACCAGCGTTTCAACATCTGCAATATCGTTAATGGCAACAATTTCAAAATGGAAGTTTTTCGGATTTTCAAACCAAGCGCGTAATACATTCCGTCCAATTCGCCCGAATCCGTTTATTGCCACACGTTGCATCAGATGTCCTTTTACAGCCAAACTACTTTATGCGCTATATGTTATAAGATTTAGCGTGACTACTGTTAGAATATGCTTTATTTAGTCATAAAAATTTCTCAAAAATAATTTTTTGATTCAGCTAGGATAAAAATAAATGTATCCATCCATTAAAAATATTTTTAAACTAAATCAATTATTTTATCTTTACTGCATGATTTTACTAGCCTTTCTATACACACAACCAACACATGCACAAAATGCCTATTCAAACTGCTCAGAAACTCTGACTCAACAACTCATTCAAAAATTCAACTTAAACACACAACAAAATTTAGATGCGCGTTATCCTGTATTCCAAACCTGCTTAACGATCAGTAAACACCAACAGATTATTGCAATCAGCAATCCTGTTGCTATGCAATCTGACTTTGCGGATTATGATTTAAATTTATATTTGATCGATACCGCATCTTCAAAAATTTTAAATCATTATACTTATCCAAAAACCATCTCTTCCGATGCCAGTCAGTTTGAAAATTTAAAATTTGATATCAATCCTTACTCTAAAACTCCCCATACTCATGTTATTGGATTGGCCTTAACTTATGGGCATTCTGGGGGAATGTATTATACAATTCGTGAATTAAAACTATTTCAAATCAATGCTGCTAAAGTTCAGCTCGTTTTAGATAATTTTATGACTAATTACTCAGCTGGCGAAAGACCATCTCTATGTGAAAATAATGCACAAACCGAGACTCAAATTTTGCTTAATCCATTAAAACAGCAAAGTCATGGTTTAGCAGATATTCAATTAACTGAAAAATCCGAACGTATAACACTTGATGAGAAAAACTGTAAAACACACCGTATCGTCAAAAAACAAAGCCATATTATGAAATTCGATGGGAAAAAATATCGTTTTAAGCAGCTCAAATTTTTAGACTTTGGAATTTAATTAAATTTTGCAATTAAAAAGGTTAGATCATGAAAACATTACAAATTGTATTCAACACTGCATTGCTTTTGATTACTGGAAATAGTTTTGCAGCACCTTATCAACATTGCTCAGACCAACAGCAACAACAATTGATTCAACAATTTAAATTGGTCAATCAGCGTTTTGCCAATACTGAAGCCAAAACATATAAAAGCTGTATCCATTTAGACAATCAACAAAAAACTCAGCTTATTGCAATCAGTCAACCAATTGCTTATAAATCTTATGATGAAATGGAACATGATCTAAATTTATATTTAATTGACTCTTCTCAGCATAAAATTCTGCAAAAGTATAAAGCACCAGAAACTTTTTACTCAGATGCAGATCATTATGATGGTGCACAACTCCATACGACCCGTTTTTCAACATTAACTGATATTGATGTCGTGGGTATTGAAACTTCATCGTCGCATCAAGGTGGTTTCACTTATAGTCACAGTAATTTAACTTTATTTAAAGTTAATCCTAAACAACCCATCAAAGAAATTGGCGGTATCAGTATGAATGATAGCGGCGATGAACGAATTGGAAACTGTCCAGAGAATAGTAATTCAGAGGTCAGAAGTATCCTCATATTATCAAATAAAACGACACATGGCTTACAGGACATGATTTTAAAAGAAACCAAAAACCAGACCAAAACCAACTATAAAACCTGCACTTCGGTAAAAAAACAATATAAGCAACAACAAACGCTTAAATTTAATGGTCAAGTATATAAATTTCAGCATCATAACTTTTTAAGTATTGATCCTTTTTAAGCAAGCTTAAATCCGATAATGGCAATGTGGCTATATTTTAAATTTATACAACCAAAATTTACCCCAGACGAAAGTTGAAAATGTATAGAAATACCAATAATTCACCTTAAAATCATTGGTGGACACTACATTTTCCGTTATACTTTGGCGTTTTTAAAAATAAGCCCGTGTGGTGACTGAGCGCAAAAATCAGACTCAGCAACGCACTTTTAGCCAATACGAAAATTAAGGAGTGACTTGGTTGTGAGTACTCGTTTTATGACAACTGCTGAAATACGTGAAGCATTTTTGCGCTACTTTGAATCGCAAGGACATACACGTGTCGCGTCAAGTTCACTTGTACCTGCCAATGACCCTACTCTGCTTTTTACCAACGCAGGGATGAACCAGTTTAAAGACTGTTTCCTTGGATTAGAAAAACGTGACTATGTTCGTGCAACGACGTCGCAAAAATGTGTCCGTGCAGGCGGTAAGCACAACGACTTAGATAATGTCGGTTATACAGCACGTCACCATACATTTTTTGAAATGTTAGGTAACTTCTCTTTTGGTGATTACTTTAAGCGTGACGCGATTCGTTTTGCTTGGGATTTCCTTACAGGCGAAGAATGGTTAGCACTCCCTAAAGATAAATTATATGCCACTGTTTATCATACAGATGATGAAGCGTTTGACATTTGGAACAAAGAAATTGGCTTAGCTGCAGATCGTATTATCCGTATTGGTGACAATAAGGGCGAAAAATACGCTTCTGATAACTTCTGGGCAATGGGTGATACTGGCCCATGTGGTCCTTGTTCTGAAATTTTCTTTGACCATGGCGATCATATTTGGGGTGGCTTACCGGGCACACCAGAAGAAGATGGCGACCGTTTTATTGAAATCTGGAACAACGTTTTCATGCAGTTTAACCGTACTGCTGATGGCGTACTGCATAATCTTCCTGCACCATCTGTAGATACAGGCATGGGCTTGGAACGTATTTCTGCTGTTTTACAGCATGTCAATTCAAACTATGAAATTGATCTGTTTCAAGACCTATTAAAGTCTGCTGCTGAAATTATTGGTGTTGATACATCTGAAGCGGTTGCAACTGCACAAGCAAACAATAAACCTATTGAATACCCTGCTTCACTTAAAGTGGTCGCAGACCATGCACGTTCATGCTGCTTCCTGATTGCAGATGGCGTTAACCCTTCAAATGAAGGTCGTGGTTATGTATTGCGTCGTATTATCCGTCGTGCAGTACGTCATGGTAATAAAATGGGTGCAACGGGTACATTCTTCTACAAAATGTTGCAACCATTAATCGATGCCATGGGCACTGCTTATCCTGAGCTTGAACAACGTCGTAATGTGATTGAAGCAGCTTTGATTCGCGAAGAAGAATTATTTGCCAAAACGCTTGAACAAGGTTTAAAGCTGCTTGAAGGTGAGTTAGCCAACCTCAAAGATAAAACCATTCCGGGCGAAACCGTCTTTAAACTTTACGACACTTATGGCTTCCCTGCTGATTTAACCGCAGATATCGCACGTGAGCGTGAACTGGAAATTGACGAAGCTGGTTTTGAAGTTGAAATGGCAGCACAACGTCAACGTGCACGCGATGCAGGCAAGTTTGCTGTTGACTATAACAGCATTGTGAAAGTAGATAGCGAAACTCAATTTGATGGCTATGAAGCAACTCAAGGTCAAGGTCAAATTATTGCGATCTATAAAGATGGCGTACAAGTTGATGAAGTCGTTGAAGGCGATGAAGCACTAATCGTATTGAACCAAACACCGTTCTATGCAGAAAGCGGTGGTCAGATTGGTGATACAGGTCTGTTCAAAAACGATACTGGTATTTTTGAAGTTCAAGATACTAAAAAATCTGGTGGCGCGTTTGTTCACCAAGGAATCGTGACAATGGGAAGCCTAAAAGCGACTCAAAATGTTGAAGCAATTGTAAAAGCAGATCTTCGTGAAGCAACTGCACGCAACCACTCTGCAACTCACCTTTTACATGCTGCTTTACGTCAAGTATTGGGCGAGCACGTACAACAAAAAGGTTCGTTGGTCGCTTCTGACATTTTACGTTTTGACTTTGCCAATGACCAACCGGTGACATTCGAACAAATTCAACAGGTTGAACGTATTGTAAACCGCGAAGTAATTGCAAATACCGCCGTTTCTACTGAACTTTTAGACATCGATGCAGCAAAAGAAAAAGGCGCAATGATGTTGTTCGGTGAAAAATATGGTGATGAAGTTCGTGTACTTTCTATGGGTTCAATCCAAGATGAGAAAAATTTCTCTATTGAACTTTGTGGTGGTATCCATGTAAAACGCACTGGCGATATTGGTCTGTTTAAAATCACCTCTGAAAGTGGTGTTGCAGCAGGTGTTCGCCGTATTGAAGCTGTTACGGGTACCAAAGCGCTTGAAATCGTTCAAAAATTTGATGCAGATATTTTGCATATCAACGATTTATTAAAAGCACAGAAAGATCAAACTGTTGAAAAAGTTCAATCAACGCTTGAAACAGCACATCAATTGCAAAAACAAATTGAGCAATTGAATCAAAAATTGGCGAATTTCCAAGCCTCTGATTTAATCAGTCAAGTGACGGAAATTGCGGGTCGCCAAACACTTATTGCCACAGTTCAAGGACAAGATGCGAAGTCTGTTCGTCATCTTCATGACAGTGTCAAATCAAAATTAGATAATGCAGTGATTGTGCTTGCGGCTGTAGAAGGTGACAAAGTTAGTCTTATCGCATCTGTAGCTAAAGATTTCACTGCAAATCTAAAAGCGGGTGACATCATCAAACACTTAGCAACTGAGCTTGGTGGTAAAGGTGGTGGTAAACCTGACTTAGCACAAGGTGGCGCGCCACTAAACGAGAAGTTTGAACAAGTGATGGCAGATTTAACTGCTTGGCTTGCTCAAAAATAATACTTCACCTTTTGTGTAACTGACCCTAATGCCGATTAGGGTCATGGCTTATATGGAACAACTATGGCATTAATCGTTCAAAAATATGGCGGTACTTCTATGGGTACTCCCGAGCGCATTTTAAATGTTGCTCGTCGTGTAAAGCGTTGGCATGACCACGGCCACAAGGTTGTAGTGGTTGTATCCGCAATGAGTGGTGAAACAAACCGCTTATTGGCTTTAGCGAAAGCCATTACCGAAACCCCTGATCCTCGTGAACTAGACCAAATGGTGTCTACGGGTGAACAGGTAACGATTTCAATGTTAGCAATGGCGCTCAATTCAATTGGTGTTGAAGCTAAGTCACTCACAGGTCGCCAAGTTGGTATCAAAACTGACAGCGCGTTTACCAAAGCCCGTATCGAATCTATTGATACAGATGTGATGACAAATCATTTGGATGCAGGTCGTGTCATTGTTGTTGCAGGCTTCCAAGGTTTCGACATTGATGGCAATACAACAACTTTAGGCCGTGGCGGTTCTGATACTTCTGGTGTTGCACTTGCTGCGGCATTAAAAGCAGATGAATGTCAGATTTATACAGATGTGGATGGGGTTTATACCACTGATCCTCGTGTTGCACCTAAAGCAAAAAAAGTTGATCGTATTTCATTTGAAGAAATGCTTGAAATGGCATCTCTCGGTTCTAAAGTATTGCAAATTCGTTCTGTTGAATTTGCAGGAAAATACCAAGTGCCTTTACGCGTATTATCAAGTTTTGATAATGACAATGATGGCGCATTCGACGAAGATTTCAAAAACAATGTCGGAACACTAATCACTACTGAAGCGGAAGACAATATGGAACAGCCAATTATTTCTGGTATCGCATTTAACCGTGACGAAGCTAAATTAACAATTTTAGGTGTACCTGATGAACCAGGTATTGCGTCTAAAATCTTATCGCCTATTGGTGCTGCAAACGTTGAAGTGGATATGATCATCCAAAACGTTGAAGAAGATGGCACAACTGACTTCACTTTTACCGTGAATCGTGGTGAACTTAAAAAAGCCAAAGCAATCCTAGAAGAAACGGCTACAGCGATTGGTGCGCGTGAAGTTGCTACGCGTGATGACATTGTTAAAGTGTCGATTGTTGGCGTTGGTATGCGTTCTCATGCAGGTGTTGCAAGTAAAATGTTTACTGCACTTGCAGATGAAGGGATTAATATCCTGATGATCTCAACTTCTGAAATCAAAATTTCTGTGATTATTGAAGAAAATTACTTAGAACTTGCAGTTCGTTCACTCCATACAGCCTTCGGTTTAGACCGTGAACATGGCGAATCGAGTGCGCGTGCATAATTTTTGATCAAATATAGCTACTTATTCGCTGTTTTGACCAAGAAAAAATCAGAGCCACTATAGTGTTTTCTATAGTGGCTCTGTTATATTAGTTTTGAGGTTTTAGAGAAATTTCAATAGAGCAATGTGAAAATGAAAAACTTGTCACATTATTCTGTTAAAATTATCGGTGCTATTTAAAGTTGTGTTTTCTAGTTTTTAGAAATTCATCGCAGGTTTAGCGTTTAAGCAAGGAGATAAACATGCTGATTCTGACCCGCCGTGTCGGAGAAACTTTGATGATTGGGGATCAAGTCAGTGTTACTGTGCTTGGTGTTAAAGGCAACCAAGTTCGTATTGGTGTAAATGCCCCAAAAGAAGTTTCTGTACATCGCGAAGAAATTTATCAACGTATTCAACATGAGCGTGCTATGCACGAGCATTTGCAACATATTGATCAAGATTATCAGCCTTCTTTTGAAGATGATAATTCGCAAAACACCTATAATCGTTAAGATTATAGTTGTTTTGGAAACTAAAGCGGCTTTTAAGCCGCTTTAAATTTTTATTGATCAGTAAAAAACATCATCCGTTTTATTCAAGACCTAGTGCTTTTCTGACTGGTGAATAGCTACGACGATGTTGATCAATCACACCATGTTCAGCAATGGCTTCAAAGTGTGCTTTGGTTGGATAACCTTTATGTTTTGCAAAACCAAATTGCGGATATTGCTTGTCTAATTCAACCATTTCATGATCACGCGTTACTTTGGCCAAAATACTTGCCGCACTGATCTCAGCATGTAAAGCATCCCCGCCTACCACCGCATCACAGCTCATGCTTAAGCCTTTAGGAACTTTATTGCCATCTACAAGCACATGCTCTGGTACAGTTTTGAGTGCCTCTACAGCACGTCGCATCGCCAATAATGAAGCTTGTAAAATATTCAGTTCATCAATTTCTTGATGTGTTGCTTCAGCAATTGCCCAAGCAATCGCTTTTTCCTGAATTTCAATGAATAACTTTTCACGTTTTTTTTCAGTTAATTTTTTAGAATCATTTAAGCCTTGAATTGGCTTGTTTGGATCTAAAATTACTGCAGCCGCGACCACAGAGCCAACCAATGGACCTCGTCCTGCTTCATCTACACCAGCAACTAACATTTTCTTTCCTATCATAAAAGAAGCTCAACAGGTTTTATCTGAGTTTATACATCATCATCTTGAGATGATGACAGATTGAAAGCCCTTTTCTTTGTACATAAATTCAATCGACTGATCAAAATTTAGAATATTTTGCTTCGCGTGAATGATGCCATATAAAGAAAACAGCATCAGTCCTAAGACCATGAATTTATCAATATAGAAAAATCTGTATCAATAAATTCATATGTCTTTGATGCTTTAATGCAATTATCTCATCGCTTCCGCAACACATGCATTAATTGTTTTTGTCACCACATTTGAAACAATCGTAGCACGCGCTTGAGGGTCTAAAGCAGCTGTTGCCAAATCTACAGTACTGACACTTTGTGGTACTTTTTCACTGACACAACCACAAATTTCACTTTGTACATTGTTTTTCTGATCTGAAGTCATGACTTTTGTTGCAGTCTTCCAAGCAGGTAAATTATTCAGTTCAGTTGTACATTTCGCATTGATCGCAATTTTAAGCGCAACACCACCTAACTGCTGAGTTGTTGACGCTGCTGCAGCACCTGTTGGGTCATTGGTCGCGCAAGCCGATAGAGCTAAAGCGATTGAAGCAAGAAAGACAACGCGTTTTTTCACAATTTTTTCCTTTTTATGAGATAAAGCTGGGCTATTTTGCCTAAACTTATACTTGGATTAAACTAAAAATTTGAATAATCACCTCATTAGACGCTAAATGGATAAATATTTCACAATTATTGCTTTAAGCGTTGCAAATTTAAAACAATACGTTGAGTTTTTAGAACTGATTTCTTTTAATAAAATCCATATTATAAGCACTAAATTAAATCGGAATCTGTGTCATGCAACAAAAATCACAATACTATACAAGGACAGCACAATGGTTGCATTGGATTATGGCAATCATCTTTATTACCGCTTGGGTCATTGGTTTTTATAGTGGCAATTTTTTAAGCTATGATGTCGATGGGCCGTTTAAAGGTGATGTCATTACCTTACATAAGAATATTGCATCGGTGATTATCTTTTTGGTGATTATCCGTATCTTTTGGCGTTACACTCACCCTGCACCTGAACTACCTGAAACCATGTCACCATTGATGAAAACTTTGGCTCATTTAGGTCATTTGGGTTTATATTTCATGCTATTGGCATTGCCAATCACAGGATGTTTATTTAGCTGGAGTGCTGGTCATCCTGTGCCTGTATTGTACTTATTTGAGATTCCAAGACTTGTACAAGATAACCCCGATTTAACAGCGATTGTAAAACCTTTACATATTTATATTTCATGGGCTGCAGGCTTACTTCTTGTCGGACATGTTCTGGCTGCGCTCAAACACCATTTCATTGATAAAGACAATGTATTGAAAAGTATGACACGACAAGGTTAGTCGAACATAAATTAAAAAATCTAGCAAAGCACATCAAAACGGTGTGCTTTTTTATATTTTTATTGTGGTTTAAATTTATGCTGCTTAAATTCTAGATCTTTACTTTAATGCTTCCTTTGCACAACCTTTTAAACTATTCATCACCGCTTGTTGAATCAACTTATTTTTTGCAGGTTCATTAAACGTTGCCATAACCAGCTGTTTAGCAGGGACATCATTCAAAGCATTCTCACTGACGCAGCCACAGATTTTTTGCTGTGCATGTTGCTGTTGTGCAGCTGTCCATAAAAATGAGGATACTTGCCAAATCTTTGACGCTTTTAATTCACTGGCACACTGCTGTTCGATTAAAGGTTTTAACATCTTATGCGTAATCGTTTCTGTACTTGAATCAGCACATGCAACAGTCACAGGTAAAATAATGAATAAGGTTAAACTTGTTAAAAATTTCATTCTATTTTCCTCATGAAAAAAAAGCAGTGTTCACACACTGCTTTTATAGGCTTAAAGAATATAGCTTGATTTAAGCCAATTGATCAATTTGATTGTTCCATTTTTGCTTTTCTTCATTTGAAATAAATGATGCTTCAAATGAATTTTTTGCCAATTGCTTTAACTCTGTATTGGAAAGATCTAGCGCTTCAGCAATCGAAATAAAATTATCATTCATATAGCCACCAAAATAAGATGGGTCATCTGAATTGACAGTCACATGTACACCTTTTTGCAATAAACGGTGAATATTATGTTGTGCCATATCATCCACCACACACAATTTTAAATTGCTCAGTGGGCAAACAGTCAAAGGCATCTTTTCTGCAATTAAACGTTGCATCAGTGCTGGGTCTTCTTCTGAACGCACCCCGTGGTCAATACGGTTTACTTTTAATAAATCTAAAGCTTCCCAGACATATTCAGCAGGCCCTTCTTCTCCCGCATGCGCAACCACCAAAAAACCGTCTTTACGTGCTTGAGCAAAAACTCGTTCAAACTTAGCTGGTGGATGCCCAACTTCGCTTGAATCTAAACCTACAGCAATAATTTGATCTTTATATGGCAAGGCTTGCTTTAACGTTTCAAATGCTGCTTCTTCACTTAAGTGACGTAGGAAACACATGATCAAATGAGAGCTTATACCCAACTTTGTTTGAGCATCATCGCATGCACGCTGTAGGCCATTGATCACCGTTTCAAAGGCAACCCCACGGTCGGTATGTGTTTGTGGATCAAAGAACATTTCAGTATGTACAACTTTATCCTCTGCACATTTTTCAAAATATGCCCAAGCTAAATCATAAAAGTCTTGTTCATTGATCAGTACATTGGCACCTGCATAATAAATATCAAGGAAAGACTGTAGATTATGAAAGTTATATGCTTGTTTGACTTCTTCTACAGATTTATATGGGATATCAATTTGATTACGCTGAGCTATCGCAAACATCAGCTCAGGCTCAAACGTGCCTTCGATATGTACATGGAGTTCTGCCTTGGGTAAGGCACGAATAAGTTCTAATCTATTCACGTTTTTCCTCAAACTTATTAAATTAAATTTCAATCATCCAAATCGCTTGGATTCATTTCAATCTGATTAAAACAAAAAAGGGTGCAAACTTGAGTTTACACCCTTTTCTTACTTAAATTTATTAACCACCAAATGCAACGAATTTAATCACCCAGAGCACAGCAATGATCCAAACCATATATGGAACTGTTTTGGCTTTACCTGTAAATAATTTAACCAATGCATAGCTGATAAAGCCCATTGCGATACCGTCTGCAATAGAATAAGCAAACGGCATAAATACAATGGTTAAAAATGCTGGAACTGCCTCGGTAATATCATCCCATTCAATATTAATGATGCCTTGAATCATCAACACACCAACGAATAATAATGCTGGAGCAGTCGCAAATCCAGGAACAGATTGTGCCAGTGGTGCTAAAAATAAACACGCTAAAAATAAAATACCAACAACAACTGCAGTTAAGCCTGTACGACCGCCTGCAGCAACACCCGCCGATGACTCAATATAAGGCGTTGTTGATGATGTCCCCAAAGCAGCTCCGGCAACAATTGCAGTTGAATCAGCAAATAGCGCCTTTTTCAAACGTGGTAATTTACCGTCTTTCAGTAAACCAGCACGATGTGAAACCCCGACCAATGTTCCAGTTGAGTCAAATAAATCAACCAAGAAAAATACGAAAATCACACCCACTAAACTTACCGTAAATAAGTTTTCAAAATTCATTTGCATGAATGTTGGTGCAATAGAAGGGATTGAACCAACAACCCCTTTAAATTCATTTAAACCTAAAGCTGTTGCAATACCAGTGACCGCTAAAATACTGATAATAATTGCGCCACGAATTTTATAGTGGTGCATAATCACGATCAGGAAAAAACCCAGTAATGTCAGTAAAACTGTAGGTTGTTTTAAATCGCCCAAACCCACCAAAGTTGCTTGATTTGCAACAATAATGCCTGAGTTTTTCAATGCAACCAGTGCAAGGAATAATCCAATACCGCCACCGATTGCAAATTTCAATGACATTGGAATCGCATTGACAATGGCTTCACGGATTTTAAACATGCTAATTGCGATGAAGACAAGTCCGGAAACAAATACAGCAGCCAAAGCGGTTTGCCATTCAACGCCCATACCTAAACAAACGGAATAGGTAAAATAAGCATTCAGCCCCATACCTGGTGCAAGTGCAATCGGATAGTTTGCAACAACCCCCATGACCAAACAACCAATCGCAGCGGCCAAACACGTTGCCACAAATACGGCGCCATGATCCATACCTGTTTCTGAAAGAATCAATGGGTTAACAATGATGATGTAGCACATTGTTAAAAATGTCGTTAAACCTGCCAGTATTTCGGTTCTAAACGTTGTTTTGTTTTCGCTCAGTTTAAATAAGCGTTCAAGCAAACCCGCTGAAGGATTTGGATTCGTCATTGTTGAGCCCCTGTTAAGTTTGAGCTATTCGTTGATAAAATCGAGTTCATTTAAAAAAATGCTAAATGCCGTCAATTAAGGCCATAATTCAGCATTCAATAAACATACCAAAATGACATTTCCGATAAAAAACTTGAATTAAAAAAGCTGCAGATTAGCAGCTTTCGTTTTCTAGAAGGTTTAACGGTCGTTATCGATTACATATTACAAATTATAACATACAGTTTAAATAATTTTATCAATCTGACGCTTTTAGTCATCCAATTCATGTGAACTCAGAAGTTTAATGCTTTAAGGATATACAGTGCCTAAATCAAATCACAGTATTACTTACTTTGAGATGATTGTGATTATTAGGATTAGACTCAATTTTCCGAATGGTTAAATTCGCATCTTTGATAATATCTTGCATTTCTTGTTGTTTTTTTTGTTGCGAATCGACATAAGAAAAATAGCCTAGAAATATCACACTACTCAACACGAAAAAAGTTACAAGCTTTACCATTTCAAAATCAAATCAAGGTATAAATTTCGCTGATTATACACATAAACGTGACACAAATAACACTTTAACAATAAAATTGCCTGACAAATCACAAGTATTAACTTGCACTTTCATAGTGCATACTAAATTTTAGAGCCTGCTATACATCTAAAATGGTGCTATTTATTTTAAATAATGATTAAAAAACAACATTAAACTTAATCAATCAAACACAGCTTTTAAACACATAAAGCTTTCAATAACAGGAGTTTAGATAGCTTAACTCACACACTTTAAAATGCATGTAAGCTTTTAAAGTGTGTAAGCTTTTAAATCAGTAATGTTTAAATATGCTATTCAAATATTTAAGCCAAGTCACTTAAGTTTTTACATCGTGCCTTCAACTTATAGTGCCACCTAAGGCTGCAATCAGTTGGGCTGTATTTTTTAACTGCAACTGCTTGAGCTGTAAAGTTGCCTGTTCCGCCTGTAAGGTTAAATTCTGTGCTGTAACCACCTCTAAATAACTGACTAAGCCAGCATTATAGCGACGAGTTACAACTTGTTCATTTTCTAAAGCAAGTTTAAATAGTTGAGCCTGCTCAGATTGTTGCTGTTTAAAACTGGATGACTGTAAAAGCGCGTCTTCCACCTCTTTCCAGCCCGTTAAAACAGCCTGTCTATACGCTGCTGCTTTTTCAGCATAACTCGCTTGTGCTTGTGCAATCTCAGCCTTACGTTTTCCACCGTCAAATATCAATGCCGTTGTTTGTAAGCCCGTCGACCACAAATACTGTGGTGCTTGAAACAGTTGACTCAACACACGGCTATTTAATTCACCGGTTAAACCAATACTGACATCAGGTAACCATGCTGTTTGAGCCAAGCCCAATTGGGCATGTGTTGCCGCCAATTCACGTTCAGCACGGATCACATCAGGACGCTGGATCAGCATCCGACTTGGTAGCTGAGTGGGTAATACTGGAACTTGAAAGTGCTGTTTCTGTTTGGCCAATTGAAATTGAGCAACTGTTTTACCTTGTACCACAGCTAAAATATTTTCTTGTAAATCACGTTGCCGCTGGGTTTCTATCTGCTGGATTTGCACTTGCTTGAGCTGTGTTTCAGCCTGTATCACATCCGCACGCGCGATCATTCCAGCAACATATTGGTTATTTAAAATTTTGACGGAACGCTGATAACTGTTTTGGGTTTGTCGTAAAACATCCAACTGTGCATCCAGTATTCGGATATTCCAATAGGTTTCTGTGCCCAATAATTGTTGATTGAGTTTAATTGCGGCTAAGTCAGCCTGTGAAGCCTCTAAATTTGCCTGTTGCCCTTCAATCGCTTTAGCGACTCTGCCCCATAAATCAGGAATCCAACTGACCTGAACACCCGTCGTAAATTGGTTGTTTGGCGTACTGTCCTTTGTTCCACTACGTTGTGCAGAACCATTTAACTTTAAACTTGGCAAACGGTTAGCGCGTTGCTGCTCAAGTAAGGCATTGGCTTGTTGATAGCGTGCTTCAGCTTGTTTCAGACTCAAATTTTCTTGATTCAATTGTTGCATCAATTGACTGAGAATAGGATCTTGAAAGATTTCCCACCAAGTGTTGGCATTGACGTCTAAGCTTGAGGTTTTTTTCCAATTTAAAACAGCATATTTATAATGATCATCCGTTTGAAGGACTGGCACTTTATATTCAGGCGGATGCAACACAACAGTAGAATTGCATGCAGTCAATATCAAGAACACACTAAGGCACATGACATTTTTAACGATTAAACTCTGCATTATATTTTCCTATTTACCTCAATGAAGTGCGTATTTATTTTTTAATTTCAAACAAGATTCAGCACATTTTTCCAACACCAAATACAAGACAGGCGTTGTATACAATGTCAACAATTGACCCAAGGCTAAACCACCTACAATGACCACCCCCAAAGGCTGACGTAGCTCTGCCCCTTCTCCCCAGCTAAGTGCCAGTGGAATTGCACCCAGTAACGCGGCAGTATTGGTCATCAGAATTGGACGGAAACGAAGTGCTGCGGCAGATAAAATAGCCTGATATGCAGTCTTGCCTGCTCTTCTTTCTAATAAAGTAAAATCAATTAAAAGAATGGCATTTTTTACAACAATTCCGATCAATAAAAACATGCCCAAGAGTGCAATTAAGGTGAATTGGAAATTAAATAACCATAAAGTCAACAAAGCCCCCAAAGCCACTGCGGGTACTGTCGATAAAATTGTCAACGGATGAACCAGACTTTCATAGGTAACCCCGAGAACGATATAAATAAGTAAGATCACCACACAGACAAGTAACGGCGTAGATAAACCAGCCTGCAAACTTTCTGCCTCGACATCTTTATCTGTCATGATAAAAATTTCATTGGGTAACATGACTTCGGGTAAGACACTACGAATAGCTGCATCCGCTTGTTCATAGCTATAGCCTTGTTTAACCACATAACCAATCCCCATTGCGGCATATTGGTTGCGTCGATAAACCCGATCATTGGTGATGCCATAAGACCATGTGGCAAAATTACTGAGTGGTACAGCAATGCCTTGTTGGTTTGGAATGCGTACATTTGCCAGCGCTTCAGGGTGTTCAGTAAAGTGTTTATCGACTTCCATCACCACATAAAACTGTTGGGTTTGATCATAAATAGTCGAAATTTGGCGCTGCGAAAATGAGTTATTGAGTACACTTGAAATATTGTCTATATCCACACCCAAACGACGTGCTGCTTCACGGTCTATGTCTAAAGTCACATGCTGAGCACCTTCATCGCCCATGGTTTCAACTTCTTCTAACTCTGGAAGCTTCTGCATTGCCTGAGCAACTTTAGGTACCCACTGACGTAGCAACGTAACATCATCAGATTGCAGTAACAACAAATAATCTTGCCCACTTCCACTTGAAAATGGATCATCCAATTCTAGCTCCTGTTTGACTTGTGCAGAAAAAATCGCACCTGCCAGCCATGGGGCATTTTTTTTAATTCTGTCTACAATTTCATGTGAAGATTTGCCATCTCGCTCTGCTTTGGGTTTTAAACTCACCATTAAAAAAGAATTGGTGATTCCGCCAGCACCACCAGACGTACCAATCACATCTTTGACTGCGGGATCCTTTAATAGACTTTCGCTAAAGGTGGCGATTTTAGGCTGCATAATTTGAAAGGAGAAGCCATCATCCCCCCGAATAAAAGCTTCAACCCGTCCAGTATCTTGCTCAGGTAATACTCGTTTGGGTAATGTTTGATAGACATATACAGAGGCAGCGATTGCACCGCCCCATAGCAGAATGACCAAATAACCATGTTTAATCATCCATTTCAGTGAATGCAAATAGAGTTGACTCAAACCCTGCATCAAGCGATGGCTATAGCGATATAAAGCCTGGTGTTGATAACGCTCCAATGGTTTTAAACAGCGTGCAGATAAGCTTGGCGTAAGGACTAGGGAGACAAATACAGATAAAATAATGATAAAAATCAGTGTTAAAGAAAACTCTCTAAACAATCGTTCGATTACACCTCCCATAAATAGCACGGAAATAAAGATCACCACCAAAGCCAAATTCATTGCCAGCAAGGTCAGACCGACTTCTCGAATACCATTTAAGGCAGCCTGTATAGGCTGTTCACCCTGTTCTATATGACGTTCTATGTTTTCCAAAACCACAATTGCATCATCAACCACAAGTCCAATCGCAACAATCACCGCCATAATCGACAAGTTATTCAATGAAAATCCAGCGAGATAAACCAGACTGCATGCGCCAATCAAAGTCACCAGCAAAGCAATACTTGGTACAAGAGCACTTTGCAGACGACCTAACATCAGAGCAACCACAATAATCACCAAAAGCATGGAAAATAATAAAGTATCTCTTGCTTCATTTAAGCCTGCTCGAATAATTTCTGATCCATCCATCACTGTGGTCAGTTGCGAATCTGCTGGAATTAATCTGCTTAACTCTGGTAGTTTTTCTTTGATCTTTTCAATTGTGGCAACGGTATTTGCATTGGGCTGACGGCTGATTTTGATAATGACCGCGGGTTTACCATTGTGAAAACCACTTACATAACGGTTTTCGACCGAATCCTGTACCTCAGCCACATCTTTTAAACGGACAACGGTCTGACCATTTTGATGTACGATCAAATTGGCAAAATCACCCGCTTTTTTTAAATGACTTGGAAGCTCAACTTGCCAACGCAACTGTTCAGTTTCAATTACCCCTAAGGGTTGTACTGTATTACTTTTTACAATCGCTTCACGAACTTGCTCCAAAGACACCCCTTGTGAAATCAAGGCATTTGGATTGAGTTGAATTCGCACAGCTGGCATAGATGCCCCGTCAATGACAACTTCCCCAACCCCATTAATTTGCGCAAGATTTGGCTGCAGCTGATTGCTGGCAATTTCATAGAGTTTGCCCGCAGAAAGATGTTCTGAACTCAAAGCCAAATAAAAAATTGGACTCTGGCTTGGATTGATCTTGAAATATTCAGGAGGGCTTGGCATTCCAGAAGGCAGCTGTGACATCGCAGCATTGATTGCAGCTTGGACCTCTCTGGCGGCTTCATTGATGTCAGTGTTTAAATCAAAATGCAAAACCACTTGGGTTGCGCTTTGATTACTTGAAGAATTAATCGCTTTTACCCCTGAAACGCCCATCATGGCACGCTCTAACGGCGTCGCCACGGTGGCAGACATGCTTTCAGGACTTGCACCCGGTAAATTTGCTCGCACCACAATCGTTGGAATATCTGCCTGTGGTAAAGCGGCTACAGGTAAGCGAAAATAGGCCAATATACCCAATAATACAATTGCGATTCCCAGTAAAATACTCGCAACAGGTCGGTGAATAAAGGTCGAGAGAAAGGTCAAAACTCTCTCCTTGTCGTATCATGATCTGTGGGTAAATCATCTACAGATATATCTGAATTGGAGTGTTGCAATGAATATTGCAGACGATCAAAAAATAAATAAACCACTGGTGTCGTAAATAACGTCAGGACTTGACTTAAAATCAGACCACCCACCATGACGATCCCAAGAGGCTGACGTAATTCAGCCCCTGAACCCGATGCAAGCATCAACGGAATTGCCCCAACCAGTGCCGCAAGTGTGGTCATTAAAATTGGGCGAAAACGCATTAGTGCAGCTTGATAAATCGCTTGCTGTGCTGACAATCCGTCATGACGTTGTGCAGCCAAAGCAAAATCCACCATCATGATGCCATTTTTCTTGACCAGACCAATCAATAAAATGATTCCAATCAAGGCAATCATATCCAATGGCCGATTGACCATAAACAATGCCAACAAAGCACCAATTGCAGCAGAGGGCAAGGTAGAAAGAATGGTTATCGGGTGAATAAAACTTTCGTACAGAATACCTAACACAATGTACATGGTCACTATTGCTGCAATCACCAACCAGAACGTATGTTGTTGCGAGTTATCATAGGCAGCGGCTGCACCTTGCAGTTTTACTTTGACTTCTGGTGGTAAATTTAGACGCTGTTGTACGCGATCAATCGCTTTGATCGCATCCCCGAGCGCGACCCCTGATGCAAGATTAAAAGATATCCCATTGGCTGGAAATTGTGATTGCTGTTGCAGAATAATAGGCACGCGTTTTTGCACAATATTGGCAACGGAACTGAGTAATATCGGTTCTCCTTGCTTATTGTGAATATAGGTTTGCCCTAAAGCATTTATACCTTGAGTGAATGTTGGGTCAAGTTCTAAAACAATACGATATTGATTAGATTGCGTGTATAAAGTTGCAATCTGGCGCTGCGCAAATAAATTTTGTAAAGCTAAACTGATATCTTCAATGTTTAAACCCAAACGTGCTGCAGCATCTCGATTGACATCAATAAATGCTTGTAAGCCTTGTCCGCCCTCTTCACTGGTGACTTGGGCAAATTCAGCTTGTTGTCGTAAAGCATCAACAAATGTAGGGGTCCATTCGGCTAAATCTGTCGTTTTAGCAGCGCTTATACTCAGTTGATATTGAGTACGACTAATTTTATCTTCAATACTCAGCTCTTGTACTGGTTGCATCCAGCCTTGAATCCCTTCAACTTGAGCGAACTGTCCTCTAAGTCGTGCCATAATTTGATCTACAGGATCTCTTTCAGCATGCGGCTTTAGATTAATTAAAATACGTCCATTACTCAGTTTTGGATTATTGGCATCTATACCAATAAATGAAGACAAACTTTCCACAGCAGGATCTTTTAAGATCTGCCCCGCAAGTGCTTGTTGACGCTCACTCATGGCTTGGAATGAAATATCATCAGGCGCTTCAGTCACCACCTGTATGACCCCACTGTCCTGTACAGGGAAAAAGCCTTTGGGAATCATCCAATACAGCAGACCTGCTAAAATGACGCTACTCAACATCACCGCAAGAGTCAGTATTTGATGCCGAAAAACCCACTGTAAAGTTTTACCGTATTGCTGGATAATTCGATCTAGACTCCAGCGACTGTGTGAACTGGAATGATTTGCATTTTTTAATAAATATGCGCACATCATTGGCGTCAATGTGAGTGATACCACCAATGAAATTGCGATTGCTGCTGCTAAAGTGACAGCAAATTCATGGAACAGACGCCCAACCACATCCCCCATAAACAGTAATGGGATTAATACTGCGATTAGGGAAATCGTCAGGGAAATTAAGGTAAAGCCGATTTCTTTAGCCCCTTTGAGCGCGGCTTGTAATAAGCTTTCTCCGGCCTCTCGATGTCGTGCAATATTTTCCAACATCACAATTGCATCATCGACTACAAAACCTGTCGCAATGGTGAGTGCCATTAAAGTCAGATTATTGACAGAAAAGCCTAAAAAATACATGACGACAAAAGTACCAATAATCGACAGTGGTACGGCAATGCTGGGAATAATCGTAGCGGATAAATTTCTTAAAAATAAAAAAGTCACCATCACCACCAAGCACACGGCAAAAACCAATTCTTTTTGCACATCATCAATGGAGCTGCGAATACTCTCAGTTCGATCGGTTAACACTCGAATTTTGACATTTTCAGGCAGATTCTTTTGTAGTTCAGGCAATATTTGCTTAATCTGATCTGCAACTTGAATCACATTGGCATTCGGTTGGCGCTGTACATTGACTAAGATTGCAGCTTGACTGCCTGCCCAAGCCGCCATATAGCGATCTTCGCTCCCTTCTATGACTTTTGCCACATCTCTAAGACGTATCGGTGCGCCATTGTTCCAGCGTAAAATTAGATTTTCATAATCTGCAATCGAACGAATCTGATCATTGGCATCCAACATGGTGGTGCGATATGGTCCATCAAAGCTGCCTTTGGGTTGATTTGCATTGGCAGAATTAATTGCGGATCGCACATCTTCAGCACTCATTTTATAGGCAGCAAGTGCCGCAGCATTCATTTGCACGCGTATTGCTGGACGTTGCCCACCCGCAAGGCTAACCATTCCGACACCTGAAAGCTGAGAAAGCTTTTGTGCAACTCGGGTGTCCACCATGTCGTAGACTGTTGTTAAAGGTAAAGTTTCTGAGCTGAGGGCAAGGGTAATCACAGGAACATCAGCAGGATTTACTTTACGGTAAATCGGTGGTGCTGGTAGATCATTGGGTAATTTACTACTGGCGGTACTGAGTGCTGACTGTACTTCCTGTTCAACGACACCAAGCTCTGCGCTCAGTTCAAACTGCAAGGTAATAACAGATGCGCCCACTGAACTACTGGAAGACATTTGCTTTAAACCAGCAATTTTGCCCATTTCTCGTTCGAGTGGTGCGGTGATTGTGCGTTGTACCGTATCGGGATTGGCACCAGGTTGAAAAGTATAGACTTGAATAATTGGATAATCGACCTGTGGCAAGGCAGAAACAGGTAGCAATCGCCAAACCAAGAAACCACTCAACAGCAGTGCTATCATCAATAATGTGGTTGCGACTGGACGTAAAATAAAGAACCGTGAAATATTCATGATTTATCCAGCAGTTGGCTTGGCCGTAGAAATTGGCTGTTGATTTTCTGCAACAATTTGAACTTCTTTGCCTTCCGAAAGACGATCAATTCCTTCAAGTACTACTTTTTCGCTACCCTTTAATCCGTCTAAAACTTCAATTTGACCATTTGAGGTCATCCCCAGTTTTAACATGCGAATTTCGGCTTTGTTTTGCGGATTGATAATATAAACATAGCTGCCTTTTGCACCATGTTGTACGGCATCACTCGGGATACTGATTGCATTTTGAATGGTTTGAGTCTTTAAACGCACATTGACAAACTGATTTGGAAATAAAGCATCATCCTGATTTGTAAAAATTGCTTTTATTTTTAAAGTTCCAGTACTGATATCAATCTGATTATCTATTGCTTGTACATGCCCTAACGCTAGTTGTTTTTGTTCTGTTTTATCCCAAGCACTTACCAACACCTTATCGCCATTTTTTAAGGATTGACGCAGATTTACTAAATGGTTTCCTGCCACTGCAAATTGCACAAAAATTGGATGCACTTGAGTGATACTGACTAAACCAGCACTTTCATTGGCTTGAATAAGGTTGCCAGCATCTTTCTGCCTAAATCCAACCCGCCCCTCAATAGGTGCATAAATTTTAGTATAAGACAGCTGTAGTTTTGCAGCATCTACTTGCGCCTTGTTCGCCTGTATCTGACCTTTAAGCTGGTTGACCAGCGCCAATTGCTGTTCTACTTGTTGTTTCGCAATCGAATCTTGTTTAAACAGCAATTGATAGCGCTGCAACTCTGTTTCAGCATTGTGCAACTGTGCTAAATTCTGCTGCCGTGTTCCTTCAGCCTGTGCAAGTGCGACCTGAAATGGCGCTGGATCAATTTGTGCAAGGAGCTGTCCTTTTTTTACGGTTTGCCCTTCTTTAAAATAAATCTGCTGTAAAACCCCAGCAACCTGACTTTGTACATTCACAGTATGCGTAGGAATGACTGTACCAATTGCTTTGATTTCAACCTGTAAATCTTGTCGTTGTACTGGCACAGTTCGTACGGGTACAGGTTTACTCCATTGGCTATATTCCTCTACGGGTTTGGATGAGGTTTTTTTCCAATAGAAGCCTGCTAGTCCGAAAATAATCAGCAGCATAAATCCAATTAAATATTTAAACTTACGGCCAATAAAACTTTTTTTTGGGTTTACATTTACAGATGGCTTACTCATAAAAACTCTTATTCATACAGTCGCAGAACGATCAAAATTTACAATTGCGAAATAAATAAAGTGAAATTTCAAAGTTATTCATCATTTATCAATTAGATAATTAAAGTGAAATTTCACAAGTACCAACCACCCATCCCATTAATAATCAAGAATAAATAGTCTTTTAGCTCGCTAATTATCATGTTGCATTTTGTAATTTCTATTATTGCATTTAATAATCATTATCACTATCATTATTTTCAACACCTCCCTTTAACCAATAAAACTCCATGTTGTTGGCTTTTCAAACAGGCAACGCTTATGAATTTGAACGTACAAAAGCAGCAATGGTTTGATCATATTTATCAAGACCATCGAAATACTTTACTTTTGTGGTTCAAACATAAACTTCACAACCATCACCACTCTGAAGATCTTAGTCAGGAAGTTTTTTATCGTGCATTAAAAAGTAACTACTGTTTTGAAAATATTAGAGAACCCAAAGCATGGTTATTGGGAATTGCGAAACACGTGATTATTGATCATTGGCGCCACCAACAAGTTGAACACTTATATCTAGATGCACTAATACATACACCACAGGATGGCTATCCATCTGTAGAACATGAAATATGTATTCGAGAAAGTGTCTATCAAGTTCAACAAACGCTAGAAAAGCTACCCGAACGCGTCGCACAGGTTTTTTTATTATCACAAATGGAAGATATGACTTACCGCGCAATCGGTGAAAAACTTAATATTTCTGAAGCCACAGTAAAACGAGATATGAAACAAGCTTTTTTAGCCTGTTCTAGTATTTATACTACGACATTTAACTCATAATCTTTTTACTTATAAAACAAACGATTCAATAAAAATAAGTAGATAAAGCCGATTAGGTATATTTAAAAATCCATCTCGAACTTACATGACATCGATCTATTGATCATACAAATAGTTAAAACCCTCTCCCCTATTCGCGCCTGCTCGCTATTGTTGTTACATCCAACGATATCCCTCATTTAAATCATAAAAAAATGAGCTTTTTTTAAAATAAAAACGACTAAGTAGATGAATATGACTCATACGAGAATCTAATGAAGGAACATCAAAGCAAACATGCTTTAGCAATTGCAATTCGAACTGCAATTTGGGGCGGATCTATTTGTTTAATACATGGATCTGTATTTGCAGCACCGAACCCATCTGATGGCCAAGAACAAAACTCTACTCAGCTTCCTACCATCACTGTATCTGCCAATAATACCAATAGCCTTACAACCGAAGGCTCTGGTTTATATACCGCTAAAGCTACTACCGCATCAACAGGCTTGGCACTCAGCCTAAAAGAAACACCGCAATCAGTTAGTGTCATGACCCAGCAAAGAATGCAAGATCAAAACCTTACACAACTGACTGATGTTGCAAACCAAGTTGCAGGATTAACCGTTAGCCAGTCTGGAAATGTAGGTTCCGATACTTCACCAATTTATTCACGCGGTAAAAGTGTAGATAGCTATTTACTTGATGGTGTAAAACTTCTAAGTACCTACTCTTCTATTTTTCAAAGCCAAGACAGTGCACTTTTCGATAGAATTGAAGTGGTACGAGGAGCGACAGGTTTAATGACTGGTGCAGGTTCCGCCAGTGCTAGTATTAATATGGTTCGGAAAAAACCATTACAAGATTTTAAAGCATCAATCAGTACAGATCTTAGTTCATGGGATT
The DNA here is from genome assembly GCF_051059255.1 of Acinetobacter sp. CE-15. NCBI lineage: Bacteria > Pseudomonadati > Pseudomonadota > Gammaproteobacteria > Moraxellales > Moraxellaceae > Acinetobacter > Acinetobacter sp. CE-15. The sequence continues at coordinate 2,755,592 of NZ_CP192737.1, forward strand.
CATACCGTTTCGATGGCGATATCTCAACACCTCTTAATCAATCGGGTACGCTTCGTGGACGTGCTGTCGTTGCTTATCAGAACTCGGACTCATACATAGATCGCTTCAATGAAGAACGCAAAGTGGCCTATGCGGTTGTTGACACTGATTTGTCAGATAAGACTCAAGCAAGTCTAGGCTTAAGCTATCAACAAATTTATATTACTGGACAAGCTCGTGGTGGTTTGCCTGCTTTTTATAGTGATGGGACACGAACAAACTGGTCGCGATCAGATTCAGCAGCACCCAGCTGGTCTTACTCAGATCGAACAACCACTTCACTCTTTGCTGATATCAATCATCAATTTAATGATAACTGGAAATTAAAGGCTTCATTAGCACGTATCATTACGGACTCAGATGAATTAGTTGGCTATGCAAGTGGTGGAACACCCAACAAAGAAACTGGTAGTGGGGTTTCGATTTATTCTACTCACTGGGCTTATAAACCAATTCAAGACTTGTTTAATGTCAGCTTAAACGGCTCATTTGATTTATTTAACCAAACCCATGATGTGATCTTTGGTTCAACATTAACCAGAAGTGAAAATAGCCAGCCGTACTTTACCAATTGGTGGATTGAGGGTTGGAGTGGAAATATTGATAATATATATAAATGGGATGGGAATACGCCTGCACGTCCAAATAATCCTGCCGTAGGATGGACCAAAGAAAATAATACAAGTTCATCATTTTATACCGCAGCTCGGTTTAAATTAAGTGATGATTTAGCACTGTTGCTGGGATCACGCTTAGAAAATTGGAAGTTAAAAAAAGAAGACAATAGCTATGAGAAAAACACAATTACAATAACCAATCGAAAAGAAGAAAATAAACTGATCCCTTATCTTGGCTTAGTTTATGATCTCAATCAAAATTGGTCTGCTTATGCAAGTTATACAAATATATTTTCTCCACAAGATCTAAAAACAAGAGCTGGGGATTATATAGACCCATTAGAGGGAAATAGTACAGAACTTGGAATCAAGGGTGCTTTTTTTGACAATCAACTTAATCTAAGTGGAGCAATCTATGAAAATAAAGAAGATAATTTTGCGGTCGCGATTCCTGAACAGCCAGATGGCTCGCATTTAGCACCTGATGGATCTCAAGCATATATAGCAGAATCTGGAACCAAGAGTCGTGGTATTGAATTAGAAGCCACAGGAAAACTCTCAGATACTTGGCAAATCTCCTCAAGCTTTGCCCGAAATTTAAGCCGAGACCGTAATGGCAAGCTATTAAACTCTAATATTCCAAGTAATACTGCCAAACTTTATACAACCTATAAACTTCCTTATCTTAATGAAGCAATAACAGTTGGCGGAGGTATTCGTTGGCAAAGTGAAATTCAATCAGCAGATCAGAAATTTACCCAGAGTGAATACAGTGTTGTTGATTTAATGGCACGTTATAAAATAAACAATAAATTAACAGCCAATCTCAATATAAATAATCTTTTTGATAAAAAGTATTATTTAACAACAGGTAATAGCTACTACGGTGCACCAATTAATTTTAGAATGGGGTTAAAATACGATTGGTAATTCGAAAAACTAATTATAATTAGTTAAACATTAGACTTCTTTCATAAGACCATTTTAAAACATAGATTGAGATAAAATCCCCCTCATCCTAGCCTTCTCCCACTGGGCATAGGTATCTACACAATTAAATCTATTTAAGTTAAATTGGAGAGCATGCTCTCCAATTTAACATTCCACACTTAGATAACCGATTAGTTAAACGCTACGGAAGTCTTGTAAAACTTAATATGAATCCACTTGCTTCATTAGCCCCAGCGCTTAAAGATATTGCCTCTACCCAAAAGACTAGCTTTGCTACAACCCAAGCAGTTTGGCGTTTCTTAAATAACGAAAACGTTTCATTTCAACAACTCAATCAGCCTCTTCAGAAACTTGCGCTTGAACAAATCGCTCTATCGAATCACCACTATGCCTTAGTTGCTCATGATTGGTCTCAACTACAATATTTCAAACATAACAACAAGTTAAATAGATTCAAAAGAACACATGCAAGTGACAAAGGCTATGAATTACAAAGCAGTTTATTAATTGATGCTGAAACGGGTTTACCCATTGCACCATTAGATCAAACTTTATGTGATGCTACTGGACGTTATTCAACATTTACTGATGGGCATAAAATAAAAGAAACCCACTTAAATGCACTATGTGAACAAATCGAACATATTGAGTCTTTACCAATAGAAAAGAAACTCGTACATATTATTGATCGTGAAGGAGATTCAATTGCTCATCTTAGATTATTGAATCAACAAGAACATTTATTTCTTATTCGAGGTAAAGAAGGAAATCGTGTTGAATATCAAGGAGAAGATGTTAAGTTAAGGGAAGTGTCAGACCAAATACCAACTACACAAACCCATACAATTCAATATAAAGGGAATTGCGAACAACTCTATGTTGGTGAAACTCAAATCAGTATTACACGTAATGCAAGACCAATGCAGAAAGACGAAACGGGAAAAAGAGTTCCACCACAAAAGGGAAAGTCATTAACCGTTCGACTGATTGTAGTTGAAGTTAAAAATAAGCAAGGAAAATCACTTTCTCGTTGGAGCTTATTAAGTAATGTATCATCAGAAATTCCAAGTATAGAATTGGCAACTTGGTATTACTGGCGTTGGAAAATAGAAAACTATTTTAAGTTGTTAAAACAGGCGGGCCATGACATTGAGTCATGGCTACAAACAACTCCGCAAGCGATATTAAGACGACTCTTAATTGCAAGTATGGCATGTGTGTTAACTTGGCGAATACAGCGAGAAAATGATGAGAAAAATTCAAGAGTTAGAGTCTTTCTAACACGTCTATCAGGAAGACAACAAAAAAGAGGAACAAGGGAAAGTGCTCCTGCAATTTTGGCTGGTCTGTCAATATTACTGAATACACTACAATTATTATCTGAACATTCGGTTGATGACCTTAAGCTGATTGCTGAAATTGCATTAGAGTCTCTACAAAAAGATGTGTAGATACCAATGCCCAGTGGGAGAAGGGACTTTCAATACCAATATGATTCACTCTACATGATCATTTTTTGATTTATCAAAGATCTTTATTGATTTAGCTTTAAATAAACCAATGAGTTAGATGTAGAGAAAGTTAACTTAAAGGTGACTTTCTCTACAAATTCAAATGTTATCAATATAACTAAAATTAACTCCTCTGCTGGTATACCTCATCTATTGTTCTTCTGTTGATTGTTAAACTACCTATATGGCAGTGAACCAGCAAAGATTCTGCAAGGTCACAATGTTTATTTTCTAAGCTGCCTATATGGCAGTGAACCTGAGCAGTTTGCATCTACGCGAACTATTGTATTTCTAAGCTGCCTATATGGCAGTGAACCTTGAGCAACCTCTAAATCTAATGTCATGGGTTTTCTAAGCTGCCTATATGGCAGTGAACTATAATTTTAAATCAAAAAATACGCTGATAACAGCAAGTTAAATATAAAAACCATAAAATACCCAAAGTTTTTTAAAAAATATATAACCTACTGATTTTATTAAACTATAAAATTATCAAAAAAATATTGGGGGAAATTTTTGGTGCGAACAAAAAATTCCTAAATACTGAAGATCATTCTTTACTATTTTATATACAGCACTTGATTCATCGAAATAAAATCACTTCCTAATAAAAATACATAACAAAAAACCATCCGAAGATGGTTTTTATAATACAAGATTTATTATTGAAGTGAAGTCAGTCTTCTCTTCAATATGATTGATTAGAACTTAAAGGTTGCGCCTACAAATACTTTTTGACGTTCAACGAAATATGCGTCTGCACCATTTGACAATTTTTTATCAAGTAAGTTAGTAAAACCACCACGTACAGTAAGCTTATCATTGACTTGATAATTACTTGCTAGATTTACGATTGTATGTGGTTTTTGCATCGTAGGAGTAGCGCTTTTATCAGTTAAATATTGCTTACCTAAATATTGCGCAGACAATTCTACATTGAGTGGATCTATCGGTTGCCAATTTAGGGCTGAATTTACCGTTAATTTTGAAGTGGTCAGTAAGGTTGCACCAGTATCTTCATTTTTTGCTTTTAAGAAATACGTTGCATTATTATTCCATTTTAGATTGTCTAAAACTGGGAAATTTACAACCATTTCTAGACCACGCGTTACTGCATTTTGAATATTTTCATTTCGAGTAAACCAAATACCACCTTCGTGACCTAACGGCGAATAAGTGATTTTATTTTTAAAATCTGTATGAAAGAATGTCAAACCTAAATCTGTACCAAAACCAGTATAATTTACACCAATTTCATAGTTTGTGCTTTCCTCAGGCTTAAGGTTTGGATTACCTGTCATAAAGCAGCTACCACCCGTATAGGTATCTGGCTTTTGCTTACTGTCATACCAAATTTTACCTCTTAACCCATTGCAACCATTCCCACCAGATTCAGTTGCCCCACCAGGAGATGATTCTTTCACAGTTGGTGCACGGAAACCTTTTGCGATCCCCCCTTTAATCACAAGATCATCCATTGGACTATAAACTAAATAACCTCTTGGACTATGATGCTCACCATATTTATCATCATGATCTAAACGATTCCCTACTGTTAATGTCAAATTATCGAGAAGTGAAATATTGTCTTCAAGAAATAATGCCCAATTTTTATTATCCACCTTAGGGTCGGTATAGCTTTTCCCATCCCAACTGCCACCAGGTAGAGTACCAATCGTATCAGTATTGGTTAATTCTTGTTTTTTCCATTGACCGCCAACAGTTAAGACTTGCTTAAACATTAGCTCAAATGGCATGGTTAAGCTACCCTCAACAATCAATTCATTTGATTTACTCGTAACCTTATTAATACTTGAATCATAATCATTGTAGTATGCGCTTAACTTAGATTTACCAATTGCCCACTCACCATCATGCGATACGCTAAATGAATTATGTTCTAATTTTTTAGCTCCCCAACTAGTCTCCTGTTCTGCACCTGTTTTGGCGTTAATTTGAGAACCTTTTTCATTCTTTTGAATACTGTGCCCTGCTTCAAAACTGAATGACTGTTTATCTGTTGCCTGATAGTGCAACATCGCATTGTAGTTTTGATCTTGAGAACCTGTGGTTCCGTTACCTGCTGAATATTTCTTATCTGCCTCTCGTTCAGTCATCCCTGCAGTCAAGCGCAGACCTAAGGTATCCGTTAATGGACCAGCAGCCATGACACCTGTTTGTAAAGAAGTTCCTAAATCAGACGAAGTTGTTGGCTGAGTATAATTTAAAGTGACATTACCGCCCCAAGCATTGGGAATCTTCTTAGTAATAATATTAATTACACCTCCCATGGCATCTGAACCATATAAGGAAGACATTGGACCACGAACGACTTCAATTCTTTCAATCATATCAGGAGTAATCCAGTTTAAATCCTGACGACCTAAATCTGGACGATAACTTACATCTCTTGAAGACCCGATGCGTTTACCATCAACTAAAATCAGTGTGTAATTGTCTGGTAAACCACGCAATTTAATCTTAGAACCTTCCTTCGAAGGACTAATTCCACCTGTTACCCCAGGGACTTTACTTAATAACTCTCCAAGACTACCCACAGGTTGTTTTTCGATATCTTCGCTTGTAATAACACTAATACTTGCTGGTGCTTCTTTAACATCTACTGCCTGACTACTCGCAGTCACTACAATTGTTTTTAACTTTGTCGCATCTTCAGAAGTATCTTTTGCATATACTGAAATTGACATTGCGGTGAGTATAGAAATTGACAGTGTTTGAAATCTTAATTGTTTATTCATGTTAATACGCAACTTAAATTAAGGAGGAATTGTGAAAGAATTGTTGCGCATTGTATTTGAGCAAAACACCAAATGCAATTGCTAATAATAATAATTATCATTTATTTAATTTTAATTTATGGTCAATTAACAGAAAAATACTTAATCATAATCATATGAAAAACAACGCTATAAAGATCAAAACCAAGCTGAAGTTTTGTCAAAAAAGAATTCAAAAAATCTATTTATCGTATTGTTTCTAGGCTTTATTTTCAAAAAAGAGCTTACAAGCCATAAAACGGCCTGTAAGCTCTCTTTTGCTTATTTACTCAATATCATCAAGCTCAAATTGGTCAGCTTTACAGAATCAAATATATTAAAAATTTATAAATATCAGAATCATCAATAATTAGTACAACATTTTTGATCAATCTTACTCAGTTTTCTCTGATTCAATATAAATAAGACCCGCTTTTCCCCCTAAAAAGCACAGTCCTATTTTTTTGATAAAATTGATAATTTAAATATTACTTTTTTGGTAAAGTCGGTTTAGTCGCGTAATCAACACCATGCTTTTCTAAATACTCACGAATCAGTTGGCGAACCACTTGTGAAGGCTTTAGATCCTGACGGTTGCACAATTCTTCAAAAGCTTCCTTTTTGTTCGGGTCTATCAAAATAGTTAATCTTGCTGTTTTATTTTCCATATCCCCAATCTCTTAATTTATTTAGAAATAGAATTCTAATAACATTTATGAGATTTTCAATGATATTTTTTTATTTTATGGTATTCATATTTATAACTTTACATTCATAGACTTAAGTCGACTATTTCACTCAAGATTTAACATCTTTATATAGCCTATATTCGGGCTGTATTTATATGCTAAATATGCATTCTATTTTCTTAGTATTGATGATTTAAAATGGCTATTACATCGTATCCAATATAATAGCCAATTGCTGCTTTTAAGAAAAATCTAACTCTTTTTCAAAAATTCGAAGTTCATGTCTTGCCATCGCTAAGTTTGATTTTTGGCGATCCAATACCAGATATAAAAATAAATCGCTATTCTTTTCAAGTGGACGTAATAAATGGTACTGCTTCCCGAGTGTGATCAAAACATCATCAATCGTATCTTTCAAATCTAGCGCTTTTGCTGTTTTAATTTTTGCTCTTAAAACTTCCGTATTTCCAGCAGCAGCAAGCTCTAAATCGATCCCCGTTCCTTGAGCGGCAAGTGATAATCCGCTTGTATAGTCTACAAGTGCTGCTGCTGTGAAGCCATCAATTTCAGCCAATGGATTTAAGTCAATTTTAGCCATTATTTTTTAACCCTTTTATTCAATATAAGATAATTTATATAGATTTATAACGCTATATAACCACATGAAAATATCATAAAATGATAATAAAATATTATATTATTATAATAATATGTGATTTTTTTAATATTTTTCAGCACCTTGACACAAAAAAGCCCTCCAATGAGGGCTCTATCAAACTTTTGTACTTTTTAACTCAGTGCTTACATCCTTATAGTAGAATTAGATCTTGCTCTTTTAGCGACTTTGATAATTTTTGTTTGTTTTATTTTTCTTAGGCAAATAGTAAATAAGAAATCAGAGAAAATAATTACAGACCCAAAATATCCAATTAATTTTTAAATCCAACACCATGATTGCATAGCATTTTTTGATAATAAAAAATAGCCAAAAGTACTCTTACTCAAAACCACAAAATTAGTCGTCATTCTGCTTGAATGATATTTTCATTTGTTTAAAAACCAAGCCTGATGCAATAAAACCGAGGCATCCAATAACGATAAACTCAACAATAGCTTCCGTTAAACCGAGAACAAAAAAAACTATGGATAAGACTACCGATACAGTAAAAACGATCTTCCCAAACATTAGAATTAAGCCACTTTAAAGATCAATGTTAATTTAACTATAAAATCATAGTATATAAGTTTTATGAAATTAAATAAGTAACTATAAATTTCTGTGTAATCGTCACTGCACTGAGCTCAATGATTGTCTATGTTTTGGATTTGTAGTCTTGCTTTAATCCGCTTTATTTTTATAGCGTTAGATGAAAATCCTATTTTTAGAAAAAATCTGAATAAATTATCAATCTATTAAATTTAACTGTCCATCCGTTATTTTTAAATTAAATGAAGTTAAGAATTTAGCAGTTCTGTTCTCTTGAAGGTCAATCCCAGAAATAACAACAGTAAATTTTCCTGTAGACAAGCTCTTAGTTTCTTTAAAGGTTTTATAGTTTTTTAAAATAACGCCATACTCCAAACATTGTTCTGATTTTAAAATGAATTCGTTTCCTATATTTTGAGTAGGCACATAGATGCTCCAAATAGCATCACCGTGGTATTTCAAAACACCGATACTTTGTAACGCTAAACCTTTACGGGCAATACTGCTACTCTGAAAGATAGACCCTTTAGGCTTGTATTTATCAACTGCGAAACATAAGTTATTGTTTTTTGTAGTCACGATTACAGGACCATCACCAACCCGATCAGCGATTGCGTTACTGGTAACTGTTAAGCTCAATAAAAACGTAAATAAAACTAATCTTAGATTATTTCTTTGGAAGATTGCTAACATCACTAGGATCCTTTAGAAACTCAGACAAGGTCAGTAGGAAGGCACTTTGAGGGTATTTTTTACTATAAACTCCAATCTGAAAAATATATAACATCGCATAATCAGCAATAATATCTGGTTGCTGTTCCATATTGTAATCACATAATTTTCGACTAGCATCTAAACTATAATCATATGGATTATATAATAATCCCCAAAGACTTTTTGGATGTAAAAGCAATCCTTTTCTTTTTACAGGGTAACCTAATTGATATTGCCAAACATGCCCCATTTCATGAATAAATAAATGCATAAAATTGGGATCGACCGAATAATCATCCACATACACTCCTATAGCATAGTACATTTGCCCATTAGGTGTCATTGCTGCATTATTTGGTTGTAGACCTAACCAAAGATATTCCTCATTATGAATAAATATTTTTGAATAATCGACACTTCCCTTAAACACTTTTTCTGCAATACTTACTTCGCCCTTTGTTAAAGGTCTTTTCGAAATCTCTAATATACATGTCTCTAATGAACTCCCAAAAGCCTTGGTATTTGTCGTAAAATCAAGTTCACTCCTTTTCTTTGGAATAAGTGGATTTTTTTCCTCACCATCGAATGTAACTTTCGTTATTTTAACAGATCCAACAGTTTCAATTCTTGCCGTTTTCCCTGCTGCATCTGTTATACCACTTCTCGTAGTCCCATCAGCTAACTTTAATTCATATTTAATATTTGCAAAAGGTTCTCCTTTTACAGTTTCAAATTGAATTTGAGTATCATGATCAGCACTCTTATTATTAAAAAAACTTTCTTCAACGTTTTTTGTACTATTATTCGGTAAAAAGTTAGAAAAACTGCCTAAGCCACCACCATTATCACCAACAACTAAATTCTGTTTAGGTAGTAATTTACAACCACATGATAGTAAATCATTTGCCCTTGCAGCAGACTTCCCGAAAACGTTCATGTGCGGATCACCAGTGACTATTGTCGCTACAACTTTATGCTTTGGACAAGAAGCTTTATCACCTACACAGGCTATAGGAATTCCTTCAACCAAAAATGCAGAATTACCAGTTAAAACTTTCCCACCACCAGTAGTAGGACAACCAATTGTTATATATGGTGTTGCCATTCTTTACCTTTAATTAATTTTTCTAATAATTAATATTCACATTTCTACATAATTTATATTATTAATTCAAGAAAAATATCTAAAAATAAAAAATACAGATAACATATATTTTCAAAGCTCCTCGTCCTAATCACTAAAAATAAACAAATTATCAATTAATTATGTTAATACAATCCTTTTTACACATATGCTTTTATACATATGATTTAATTGAATTCTTCTATTATTAAATAACAAGTTCCGAATATTTTTGTATAAGTTGATTTGATAAAATCTGAAAAGATAGTTTTTCTACAGCACATACTTCCCTCAGATACGTGCCATTTGGTTGCTAAAACACTAAAGTTACAAACTGTTCTACTACGTTTAGATTGCTGCATAAACAATACTTCAAATGCTTTAATCAAAAGTTTTACCCGCTACTCAAGATCAAAAAACACTTTTTTATCTCAAATTTTAGATGCACTTTTCATGTAAATCCGTATTGATGATCAGGAAATTATTGACCTTGTCATGATAAAATCATTTTTTAAAAGTAATTCAAAAATCGTTTGGAAGAATTTTTCATGAAACTTATAGTAATTTTATCTACTTTTACGGTTTTACTTTCCGGTTGTGCTGCAATGAGTGTTGAACAATGTAAAACTGCAAATTGGTTTAACGTTGGTGAAAAAGATGGCGCTGCTGGAAATAAATCCCACATAGATAAATACTATTCCTCTTGTAAAAAAGCCAATATTACTCCTAGTCAAAATCTTTATGAAATGGGTTACTTAAAAGGTATAGGGGCTTACTGTCAACCTGAAAATATCTTTTATGAAGCTTTAGAAGGTCGCGGTAATTTTAGAGTTTGCCCTGCAGAGAAACGTGAATCCTTACGTCATTATTATCAAGTGGCCAGTAACTTTTATCATGCGAATTCAGAATTTAATACTTCACAAAACAATCTAGATTACTATCTTGGAAAATTAGACAGCAAAGATCTATCTGCCAAAGATCGCGACGACTATAAAAAGAAATTATCTGATCTTCGTAGCAATAGCAGTCAAGTACGCTCACGTTATCAAGACGCACTTCGGAATCTGGAACGCTTTAAAGCTGAGCATGATCTCTATTAGTTTTAAACAAAGTCACAAACAACTACTCACGAGCGATTTCGAACACTGCTTTGGAATAAGTTATTCGAATAAAAAAGCCTCACATCACTGTGAGGCTTCCCCTTAATTTTGCGCTGATTAAGGATTATTGTATGTTTATTCACTATAATGAATTAACAATCACAGTTTTACTAAATAACGTGAAATGTGTCAATTTTAAATCATAAAATAAGCATACTTTTTCAACTATTCACCATCATTCAATGATACAGACTTGTTTTCTTAATGGAGTATCTCCTGCAAGATCGTCATTAGATGAACCAATACCATGTGTAATGCCATTTTCATCATAAAATGACAAAAATGTATAAGTTTTATTTTTATCACAGTCTACATAATTGATCATTTTCATATACTTAAAAGAATTACCCTGCCTATCCTTAGCGACTCTTAGCATAACTGCTTTATATTTAGGCTGGTCCAATTTCGGCTCTCTTTTTACAAGAAAAAGCGACTTTTTTATTTTAGATGTATGTTTATCATCTAGCTCTTTTTTAAACTTTTCAATATCTAATTTTTCTTCAAGAAAAGTTGGTTTTATTGGATCAGCAAAGCTAAATTTCGAATTCAATATAAGAAATGCCAAGAGAATTTTTTTCATCATTGATTTAAGTGTCATCTGCAAAAAAGTTCAATCACTTAATTTAAAACCCCAACTTTTGATGGGTACATTTGCGAATTAATTTTAAAGACTTATATCAATATCAATGTTGTCAGCAATATCAGAAACAATATCTTTACTCGTATTCACAATCAACCGACCTGTTTCCAAGATCAGATCAACGGCATCCAAAGGATTGATCGAATTCACGATATCATTCATTACGCTAGAATCTTTTTGCTCTGGTTGAGATTGCTGTTCTAAATCTTGATTTTCTAAATTATTCACTTTGTTCTTCCATAAGCCTCGCATAAGAATTCCACAATGAATTCAGGGGCTATTCAGTTGACTACATCACGATAGCAGAACTATGCCATATTGCCTCTACGCGGCCAATAGCTGACATCTATTCACTGATTTGATCCTGCAAGTGCAGAGTCTTAGATTGATCTTGTTGATATGTATCTTATTTTCGACATATGATTCAACCCACAATAAAACGAGACAGACTATTGAAATGATTTTCATCGTTGGGACTGCCTTGATTGAAAAATTAAACCCTAGAAAAAAGTAAAATTTGGTTCGTTTAGGTGATGGAATAAAGTTGTGGTTATTTCCTTCAGGAGACATTAAAACTTACAGTGTTTTAATTCCAAAAAACAGAAAATATTTTTTCTTTACCTGCATTTTTGATACTCACCTTGTAGCCCGCTTTCTTAAATTCTTCACCCAGATTAACGATGTCATGTTGTGCGAAATCTGTAGTGATATATTCACTTACAAACAACTCTCCTTCATCGGCTTTTAATCTAATTTGTGTTTTCAAAAATCTTTTAAGCTGCTCAATTGAAAAATATGGCGCTTGATTGGAATCTGTTTTAGTCTCATTCATTTTAGGTATTGGCATTTAAAAACTCACACTCGCAAAGTAAAAAAATATTATGAACAGCTTAACTTTGAATTGAGTATAAAAATTGAAATATCATGTATTCCATGTCATTTCATTTACATGATTATTTTTTAACAACTTTTAGACAATGATGACACACCGCCAACTCTCCGTCTTTACAATAATGCGTATCAATCACACGATGAAAGCCAAACATACATTTTAATAACTGGATCAAAATCTATCCCTCCATAAAGTAAAAAGCCCATCTCAAGATGAGCTTTTCCATTGAGCAGTTTTATTTTGGAAACCATACGCCAGTTGGCACATTTCCCAACAGGTGTACCAGTAAAGTTAAGGCAATAAATACGGAAAAGAAAAAAACGATGTTTATTGATTTGTCTATCATGATTTCACCCTCATTTTATTGTTGTTTCTTTTTTATACAATAAATTATGTAAAATATCAAACAATTTAAGTAACTTAAAATATATTTTTTACCATTTGTTAAAATAAATTATCAAACAATCAGAATAAAAAAATCATGGATTATCCAAAATGATCACCATTTCACTGTAACCCAAATGCAGCAAGGCAAAATTAAAAAATATAAAAAAAGACGCCTTAGCATCTTTCATTTATATGAAGTTTATTTAAACAATAATATTTAATTTTTTAAGTAAAAAATTTTTAATAATTTCATTCTCATCTAATAACATCAGTTCATCAGATACCCAAAAAATATAAAATACGTTTTTAAACTGAATCTTTCTTTTAAAATAGTTTGTTGTTGAATTGGGTAATTTGCCTTTTACTTTAAAAGACTTTTTATTATCATTTCCTAGCAACTTACTTCCATGCCAGGGACCGCCTATACAAATATTCATAAGAATTAATTTTAAAGATGTTGTTCTGAATTTACATCAAATCTATAAATAAACAACCTATACCTTCGTATAAATTTTAAGCAAAACAATAATAGGCCACATCATTGGATCAAATAGCGCATTATTTGAACTCCAATGATGTCAAGTTAGAAAGCAGAACATCCGTTTACAGTAGCTATTCCAAATATGAATTCATTCATATTTATTAAAAGTGTGCTTAAAATCACATTAAATCCTCAATATTCTTTCAATAAAGCTTAACTATTCAGCTTTCCATCGATACTAATATTCATTTTTCAAATCGTTTTATGCTTTTAGATAGAAGCAAGATACTTATCATTTATTGATTAGGCTAAAATTAATAAACCCACCTAAAAAATAGGTGGGTTTATTAAAGACTTAAATACCAAGTCAAAGTGAAAAGCACAACCTTCTTCACTGGTTAAATTTTACACAATTCATATTAAGATTCAAGAAAATATTTTACCTTTTGGTAAAGCTTGATATATGTATCGTAAATTTTATGTAACAGGCTGCTTAAATCCTTAGCAAATCGCCTAAGGATTGTCGGTCTAAGCGATCTAAAGCTTAAATTTTCATGGATTACAATAACCACGCGCTTGATTCAAATATGTCATATCACACATATAAAAACTGGATTCAACATATTGATTAAATATAATAATTTATAATTCAAAAACGTAGCCCCATAAATTTTCCAATCGCCCCGTAAGTGAAAGTAAATATGAAATATTTAGAGTAATAAGCCTATTACTATAATACTCATACATAAAGTCATTCGCTTTTTAAAAATTTTTTAAGCTTTGGTTATTTATACTTATACGATCATTAATTGGGTTTTGACAAATGATTGACAATCTCACCTATTTTGCAAAAGTTATAAGAGCATATTTTGTCTCAGATAAGCAATATTTAACCAAACGTTTTATTAATAAACTTGGCTATATTCCCAATTTTGATCAACCCAAAAGTTTTAATGAAAAAGTTACAGCAAGAATGATTTTTGAAAGAGATCCATTACATACCTTATTGGCTGATAAATTGGCTGTAAGAGAAGTGATCAGCAATAAAATTTGTTCTTCTCATCTAGTCCCATTGATCGGTGTATACCAATCTTTCAATGAAATTGACTTTAATCGACTGCCTGATAGATTTGTTTTGAAATGCAATCATGATAGCGGCAGCGCAATCGTCTGCAATGATAAGTGTCAATTTGATCAAAGAAATGCGGAAAACAAATTAACGCATCATTTAAAGCAAAATATGTATTTCAGGAAAAGAGAATGGCATTACAAAAATATTAAGCCATCAATTTTAGCTGAACAATATGTTGAATTATTGATTGACCAAGAAACTAAATTAACCATTACCACATGTAGAGTCCATTGCTTTGAAGGTCAACCCAAATTTATCGAAGTGGATGTACAAGATAGTCTCAAAAATGAATATTCAAATATTTACGATACATCGTGGACACTCCAACCATTTACAGTTGATTTAAAAAGCAATAGCCCTGCATATTTAAGAAAACCAGCTCGGCTAGGCATTTTAATTGAGTTATCACAAACGCTCTGCCTGAAATATGGTTATAGTCGAATAGATTTTTTGATATCAAAAAATAATATCTATTTCAGTGAAATAACCCTAACACCTAATGCTGGAAGAATGGTCATTGAACCCAAAGAATGGGATATGAAACTTGGTAGTTATTGGCATTTATTTTAGAATGATGTAAAAAATACCCACAAAGAGCTGGACTTGTGGGTATAAATCATAAAAATGAGTAAAAAACACACGAAGTTTAGTTCAATGAAAATATGACTTATTGCATGTAGTTTATATATCGCTACACAATAAATTTAAACTCAAATTTTCCTTTATAATCAATACTATCTAAATAATCTTTGATGTCATGTGCTATATTCTTAAAGGTTTCTAAAACATCACTTGGTGGATCAATAACGACTTCAATTTTATAATTTTCATCTTCTTTTTTTGTAGTATGTGTATATACGCCATCACAACTCATTTTTAATTTTAGATAATCCTCTAGCGTTTTAGTTAAATGATTTGTTACCAGCTCAATTCTTGAAAATTTGTGCATATCCCCTCTTTCCTAAATCACTAGTCATAACCAGATAAAGAATTTCGTATCTCCCCAATCAAATACTCTTTAACTTATCAGATAGACCAGTTATCCAGACGTTGGTGCTTAAGTTACGATTCACTATATCGTATTTTATAGATATACTAATTCAATCTTAGGTTGAAAATCAACTACTATTCTTTTGAAATTTCTACTATTTTGAGATTTAATGCCAATAAAAAAACCATTTTTAGTTATTTTCCCCTTCTATTCTTATATTTCCTAATATATTTATACCCATGTAGTTCTTAAAAAAGATTTTTCATAAATCAAAAAATGATCATGTTGAGTGAATCCGATTGATATTGAAAGTTCCTTCTCACTTTGGGAGAAAGCTAGGATGAGGAGGATTTTATGTTGATCTATGGTTTTAAAAAGGACTTATTCAGATGTCTAAAGTATAAAACTAAAAGTCATATCTACAATGGTTGCAACTGTTCATATTATTTTACTTAGCCTTAATCTAAGTGCGAGCCAGTCCATGTATGACCTAATTTAAGTACAACCTAATCTAAGTTTGATGAATAAAACACGAAAATATTTTATCTTCAAATGACAACAAAATCAAAAATGTTATTGATTTAAATGAATTAATATTTAGAAAACTCAGGATAGTGATTTTAAAACCAATGACAATAAATCATTTATCATCATGCGTTCATCTATTTTCATACAAGACTCATTTAGAGACGATTATAACAATATCTTAAAATTCTTATAACCAATAGACACTTAAATAAAAATTACTGATTAAATTAAGAAACTGATAGACATTTTTTAAAGTTTTTTAAATGAATACTTTTTGTTTCATAACATTTCCAGCATATAAGTCTATCCATAAAAGTGTTATAGTATAACAATTCAAAAAAGAGCTTTTCATGACAAATCCATATATCAATAGCAAGTTCTATATTTTAATTTTGGTCTTATTTATATCAATTATGACCACTAATGTAATCCACAATGACTTTTCAGACACCTTATTAACCATAATTAACTGTTTTATCATTATAAAAATATTACATGTATTGTCTATTCAACTTTTAAATACAATCTTTAAAATTTGCAGTCCTTAATTCATTTAAATTATACAGTTATATTTATTCAATATAGATAAATAAAATGATCTACAGCAACGGCCAAAATATTTAAAATAAAAATACTTATAAGTACAAATAAGTTTAGGAAATGCTAAAATCGTCAATTTAATTTTTATAGAAAAAAACCCTCAAATGAGGGCTCTTATACACTTCTTCTTAGTATCCAACAGTAAAACGTTGATTAATATGGTTGTTATTTTCAATTTCATCAGATAATGCTATTGCAAAATCTTCAGCTGAAATTTTACTGCCGTCTTTACCAATTATAAGTCCATCTTTGCCTAAACGAAATTCTCCTGTACGTTTTCCTGGACCAAACTCTGCCGAAGGTGATATAAAAGTCCATTCAATATCATCGACTTGTTTAAGTTTTTCAAGGAAATTTACAGCAGCTTCTGCTTCAGGTTTATACGCAGCAGGAAAGTCATCTGTATCCAATAAGCGTACATTTTTGTTGGGAATAGTCAATCCACCAGCACCACCAACAACCAAATAACGCTTAACTTTAGAATCCCGAATTGTGTTAATCAATGCATTCGCATCTAAGCCATGAAAAGGAACAGCACTTATCACAACATCTTGCCCTTTTAGAGCTTCTACAAGCGCTTCATGATCATTTAAGTCCACATCTACGGATAAGACACGCTCTGTATCTGGTACTTTATGTGTATTACGTGCGATGGCTTTAACGTAATGACCACGTGAAACAAGCTCTTCTAAAATACGTGAACCCGCCATACCTGTTGCACCAATTAAAGCAATCTTCATAATCGTTCCTCACTTATTTAAGATAATTCAAAAATCTTAATCAAATAGCTTTATAAACCATTAAATATAAAACTTATAATGTTTAAAATTTTATAAATAATTTACACATGAAATAATTAACAATTTATAGATTAAGATTGATAATCCATTATCACCTATATAACTCCATTTTGAATTATTAGTTAAGTTTATTTTCTGTCAAAATCATGTAAACATTGTCACTTTTTAATAGCTCTCATGTATAGGTATTTATTTTAAGTATAATGATTTTAGTAACTGGGTTTCACTTGAATAAAGTTTATGCCTTATTTTAAAATATACCTATTAAGATGGCTGAGTTGCCTTAGCTTCCCCCATTAAAGGTGGTCAAGAAACAGAAAAACGTTATGATTATTCACTTCCAGTAGCTAAACACACAGCCCTAAATTTTTGCATCTTTAAAAACTACCATGAGTGTAGCATCTTATATTCAGGATGTAGTTTTGATTAGTTAAGTTATTTTATGAGGTGACTCTTAATCACTTTAGACCGATTAAATTAAGGCTAAAATTATAAAAATGAATTGGAAAGCTTAGAATATTTGATTCAACTGCTTCTCATCATTTGTCGTTGCTGGCGAACTAATCCTAGCAGCATCTTTCTCTCAAGTATTTCTTCTTCAGAGAATGATAAAGAATCTTTTAATATTTCAATAGGTAATGAACTATTTTCAATCAAATAGCAGTCTTGATCAGTTGACCACTCTGAAATCAATGCTGCTTTTTTTCGCTTATGTCTATGATGCATATAGATACCCTTAATCAAAAACCTTATAGATTTATTTGCCGATCAACCCATTCCAAAAATTTATTTTTATTATTTATTTCAGGTGCGTTGACTATTACTATATTTTTTTTACTGCCAAATTTACCCGAGATTTTGTTTGGTTTCTCAAAATTGAACTCATCATCTGTGCCCTCATTTAAAGCTCTGAAATATTCAGCGATCTTCTCAAAATTTGTTTTACTATTAAAGTCAGGTCTTAAAAGTAAAAAATTATAAATTTGTTCTAAAACAAAATCATAGTTAATATTTTTCATAATGTGCTCAGTTCAAATTTATTTAAATGATTTAAGTACTTTCAAATTGATTATATCTAACGATAGAATGATTAAATTCTATCGTTAGATGGTTTATAGTGACTATACCTTTCCACGAGAAATAAAACCAATCACAGTAAGGATAACAGCTACAACTAATAGAATAACTGCAAAATCTTTTGAAAGACCTGCTACACCACCAAATCCTAAAAGACTTGCTATAAGTGCTATTACAGCAAAGATAATCGCCCAACGAAACATACTATATTACTCCCTAAAATATATTTTGATTTAAAATAACACTATAAATTAATATTTCAATTCAAGTGTTATTTTATGTGATTAAAATGTTCTAGTTTATAATATTTACAACTCAAAACCACATTAACACTTAAACCCACCAATTAAGATAAACTTATAATTCAAGATAAAAATAAAAAAAACATTAAAAATTACTTCTTATATAATTTATTAAGAATAAAAAAGCGATCGACATGTGTATCCTTTAATTTCGGCATAATCATTTTTATAATCAATAAAACAGAGCAAGAAATAAAAAGCATGACGATGACTTCAACCGAGTAACTTATCATGAATAAAAGGCTATAGAATCCTAAGAAGTAAGATAGACTTAGGAATACCTTTTGCAAATAAATTGTGATGAATACCCCATACAGTAAAGCTGATAAAAACAAGTTGAGTTTTTTATTCATCCCCAATTGATCAAAAATAATAATAAGCAATGAAATACTTAAAACAGAGACAATAAAAATAACAATATTTTTTAAAATTTGCATTTCATCCTCTCTCATTTCATATTTATAAAAATGCTCCCCCCTTAGTTGTCCGACTAAGGGGGAAGACTCCCCCAATACACAACACTTTTATTCAACGCATCATTTTTATAATGAATTATTTTAATTTAAGCGTTAGCGACAATCACCTTAAATTAATATTCAGATTTATAATAATGATGAGCACTTGTGGTGTATCTAGGCAGTATAAATAATATGAAATTTAGCGATATAATCCATGGCTTACATGATTGTGAGAAATTTCGTACATTTGTATGTTTTTTAACCACACGAAATTAAAAATATATTTATTAAATCTATTATTTTCAAATATTTAATTTTAACAATAGGCTAAATTTATTTTGTAAAGTAACAAAACACTCAAACAGTGTTAAAAAACTTTACATTTCCTGTTTCGACCCATTGGTACGATTTGTTAGCTTTTGATTAATTATCAATGTATTGTAGTCATCGTTACTAATCTTTCTATGTGAATACATAAAGCTTATTAATAAAATTAAAGCGTTAGCACTAGTTCGAAGTAATTATTTATCGTGGAAGCCTTCTAATGGAATTTGTAAGAGTTTTATATGCAAGTAAAGCTACGAGTACTCATCCAAATCTTAAGAATGATTTGATAGAAATTCTTAACACAGCTGTTGATTTCAACTCTCGTAATGAAATCACAGGTGTTCTTTACTATGGACATGGATATTTTGTTCAATGTCTTGAAGGTCATAAAAGTAAGGTTGATGATCTGTTTTATAATCAAATTTTAAAAGATCAACGTCATCAAAATTGTGAAATTTTATATTACGAAAAATGTGACATAGCTTTGTTTAAGCATTGGAATATGAAATTTGCCCCTGTCAATAAAAGACTTGGTGACTTTTTCCTAGAAAATCATCGTGATGATTTCAATCCATTTCTTCTTTCTAGTGAGACAATCCCTTCTTTTATCGACCTTTTAGCTGGGGAATACGCTATGGAACCATATAATTTTGATATCAATGAATAAGGTTTTTTATACGAATCTACGCAACTTGAGGAAAGATGTATGCTACTTCGATTGTGCTATGCGAGTACTCGAAATCAATTAGCCAATGACCTTATTGAAGATTTAAATGCTATCTTAAATACTGCGCGTGATTTTAATGGAAAAAATAAAATTTTTGGTGTTCTATACTATGCCAATAATCATTTTTTTCAATGTCTTGAAGGTGAAAAGTCTATAGTTCAAGCGTTATTTCAAAGTATAAAAAATGACGCTAGGCATAATAGCATTATTGAATTTGAAATCATGGATATTGACA
Source organism: Acinetobacter sp. CE-15 (assembly GCF_051059255.1). Lineage (NCBI taxonomy): Bacteria > Pseudomonadati > Pseudomonadota > Gammaproteobacteria > Moraxellales > Moraxellaceae > Acinetobacter > Acinetobacter sp. CE-15. The sequence continues at coordinate 2,775,957 of NZ_CP192737.1, forward strand.
AAATTAGTTTTAAAAACTGGTCAATGAAATACGTGCAAAAGTGCTCAAAAGTTGATTTATTTTTTAATCAGCTTGGATATGACTCATTTACGCCAGCTGCCCTCAATAATGCTCATTTAAATAGCTTATTAAATGAGCTTTTGAAAGAAAAGCAAACTCGAGTGCGTAAAAAGGTCGGTTTAAATCAGCGAGGAATCTCCTCTTTTCTTTAAATATCAAATGAGAGGGTTATGGACCCTCTCTTTTAAAGAATTTTAGAGTTTGACCGATTGACTCGCACCCAGTTGCTCTGATTCACCAGATATAGATGCTTTCTTCTAATTTAAAAAAGCGACAAGCTTCCCAGCGCCATTACAAACCGAGACTAATTAATGAATAGATTAATCTCTTGATGGCCGCTTGTTAAGTTTTCACTTTTAATTTCCTATACCTATAGAGATGTATTGTTACCATCCCTAAATAGATAAAATTAAATCGTTTTTTACATTAGGTTAATGTTTTAAATTATTATGAAAATTATTTATCTTTAATATAATTAAGTTTTATGAGTAATTCATTTTATTGTTATTATTAATACTAACTACTTTAAAGTTATAATTTTTATAATTAATATTTTCGTTTATTCTTGCATGATCAAGTTCATCCCATAATTCAAAGTAAAAAAATTCAGATGTGTCTGAGTAAATCCAAAACCATAAAGTAGACTCATCTTTTTTGACTGGGTCATAAATACTATCTTTAACTTTGACAAGTTTATGTAAATGAAATTTATCATCTTGAAGTACTATTTCATGAATACTCAATAGTATGATTCCTGCAATTTAAAATCATTTAGACTATAACTCATTTTTATTTCTTTTTTTTATTATGATTTTTTTAAAAATGTAATTTAATGATTAAATGTACATATATCTTTATATATGTAAGTTAAATTTAAGGTAGGTTTGAAGCACCTTAGTACTTAACTTAAATACGCCAAGCATTGCTACATGGTCTCGATATTTTTATTTTGTTACTAACTTATTGCAAATATGTTGAATATACCGCCATTTCCTGCAATTTTTCTGAATTCACGAATAATAGAGATGCAACAAAAGCAAAAAAAAAGACCTATAAGCTTTTGAATTGCTTATAAGTCTTTAAAAATCTTGGTAGGTATATCCAGACTCGAACTGGAGACCTCTACGATGTCAATTATCATATATTTTATTTATTTTCAATTACTTAAAAAATCCTGATGCAATTCTGGTGAAGTTTTTGAATTTTAGACCAGCATTTATATAGGCAATTAAAGCGTGTTCTCTCAGGGCAAATAATTTATTGAATCACCCACTTTGTTTGAACTTTTGGGTATGGTTAAAAAGCTGTAACTTTTGTAACCTAAATCAATAATCCTATATATCTATATGATTTATAAATACTTATTAACAATATACTACTGTAACTTTAGCGTAACTTTTCTGCAACTGGTTACACACTTTTACAGTAACCGAGAGTTACAAAATATATTATTAATAATCAATATCTTATATGGATTTCTAATTTTTAGGTTTCGCTAAGTTACACTATTAGTGTAACCGAGCAAGTCATTGTATTTAATAAATTAAAAATGCGTTTTAGTACCCTTTTGGGGTTCGGTTACACTTTTTGCGATTTTTATTTTTCTCCGTAGACCTTTCGATTTTCCTGTTTTTTAAAGGTTCTTTTTATAGAGTGCAGGGATCAGAAGAAATTAGGGAAATTATGCAGAACATCTTTTCTACCTACTTAACCTTTCCAAAGCCCTGTCTATAACAGAGCTTGGAAGGATTTTGAGAGTATAAAATTTAAAGTGAATCCGACACAAGAAGCCTGCAGGTGACGTGGGGGCTACCGCCCGCGCCAACCCTAAAACTGCAATTTCTTGTATATTTTTCAGTCAGAACACTTCAAGCCTTAAAATTCTCAATTTGTTGGTAAATTTCATAGATTTGCAAGTGTAGACCACACATGATGGCATTGAACTCATCACTTGGGATTCCAGCACATAATCCATTCTTGATATGGCTGAAATATGAAGCCCAAGCTTTTCTATGAAGTCAGTAACGTTCTCTAAGAGGTCCTTCTATATTCTTGGGAACATTGCCTTGTTTGAGTAAAAGAATCATTTTGCACCGCCTTTCACCCATTGGATGAGACGTATTTTAAAGCTTTGTTTTTGCGAAAAGTCTGGAGCAGTTAAACGTTGATAACAGATTTCATCTAAGCATAACAGTGCCTTAGTTTTTTTATTCATATTAGAATACCTGTGTTTGGTTTTGTTATGCCATCCCAGCGACCAAACTAGGGTGGCAGACCGAACGGGGTTGGTCGACCGTGAAACACAGGTAAAACGGCAGGCGTTAGCCTCCCCATCCGATCCACCATAACAACGGGTGTACCGAATTATAGACAAAAAAAATCCGCAAGTAGCGGTTGTCTACCATATGTTTCTAAACGAGCGACCAAACTCGACCACCATGTGGGTGGTATTTTTAGAGTAGCTTAGATACTATATGCGAGTCAATACTTTATAAAAATTTTTGAAATAGGTAAATAAGATGGCTTCAAAACACTATGAATTGAGTGATTCAGATAAAAAGCATTTGACAGAAATTGCTAAAAGACGAGTAGAAAGTCTTCTAGAAGGTCAAACCGATTCCTTAAAAGAAATTTTATATCGAATTTCAGCATCTCAAGACGGATCTAAAGTATACGCAACAATTATTTATGATCGTGGCATTGACCTTAACGGAAATACAAAATATTTTACACATTCTGCCAAAGATACTTTCGAACGCGTATACGATGTACACAAAGGATATGTTTGGCAAGTGCATTTTTTAGCGGGAGATTAATATGCAGGCGCTTCCTGAATACCACCTCGTCCATTTTGGTATTTAACGATTACCTCCTCAAAATTGAGGAGGTAAAATCTGGATCGCATTCGCGCTTTAAATTTTCAATCGCACGAATAACATTATCATGTCGTTTGCCAAAGATTTGAGCGACTTTAAGACTATCTGTTTTGATTTGTTCTTTTTCTATAAATACAGCTTGGTTTAATTCAAATAAATCGTTCATGATGCTGCCCCCTTCATCAAGTGAAGCAGTTTATCAATAAGCTTTGTTTTTGCGCAAAGTCTAGAGCAGTTAGACGTTCATAGCAGATTTCATTTAGACGAGATTGTGCTTGAGTATCAATATGCATAGTAGTATACCTTCAAGTTCAAAGGATATTTCTTCTGCAACCCCACGCCAATAGGGTGACAGACCGAACGAAGTTGGCGTACCGTTGAACTTAAAGCAAGGACGGTGGACACAAGTGTCCCATCGTCCGATCTACCATAACAAGGCACATCGAACCTTCAGACATAAAAATACCGCTTAAGCAGCGGTTTGTCTGCTTCAAATTCATAACGAGACGCCAATCTCGACCCACCATATGGGTGGTATTTTTAGAGTATCTTAGATACTATGTGTGGGTCAAGGGCTAAATTTACCAAATAAAGACCGGGTCTTTCTGAAACGTAATATTTGGATATCGTTAGTTGTAGCAAAATCCTGAATTTTATTAATAATCATATCTATATCATCGAAGTCACAATAAAAATAAATGCATACACCATTTTCTTCATCACTGCTAGTTTCAGCATTCCGTACATTTATTATTTCTTTAGTAAAATCTAATATAGCTAATACATCACTAAATATGGTTCCATCCGCAAAATATATCGTGATTTTTATGTTATATTTTTTATTATTCTTAATATCATTAGGCTGGGTATAACTATATTTTGAATTCATATTAACCGTTCTATCTTTTGCAATAGAATGCTTGATTCCTTGTAACTCAGACATCAAAACCTGAAAATACTCCTTGTCTCCAAAATTAGACGTATCTTGCAAACTTGCAGGATTCGTAATTGAAAGCAACTTAATTATTGAATTTACGCTTTTTCCGTCTTTTACTGCCTTTTTAGTTTCGTCCAAGACTTCTTGAATAGTTCTCTGATCAGCTAATACATCTCGATAGTCCAAACCATTACGATATTCCACATATCTGAAAATATTAATGTCAAAAATTCTAGGAGTTCCCTCTTCTTGAACAAGAATTGTTGGTTTATCGAAAGCTTGTCTTAATCCTAATTCAAAAAGTACGTTTGGGTTACGTGTGCTTAAATCACAAATTGCCATAGGCGATTCAAGTAACTTTTGAAGAATATCGAGCTGAATTAAGTTTGCTTGTTTCGTATCATCTGCACGAACTGGTTTATAACCTGCTGCACGACAAGCAGGTGCGAGAATGTCTTCATACACTCGTTTGAAGTGACCTTGCTTATAGTCAGGATGATCTGCAATAGGCATGATGATGAAACAATCATTATTTTCTGGCTGTTCTACTGTTGGTGCAGTTTCTGGAGTTTTTTTTGCTGTCATGGGTTTTTAAGTTTAAGATTTATCATTCCTTAGTAGTATCTTAGTTACTCAAAATAAGTCAATAATGTTATTATCTTTTTTTATAATTAAAAAGGGTTTCAAGTTTGAACACTACAACAGAACAAGCAGTAAAATTTCCTTGGATTAAAGATCAACTTCAAACAATTGAAACACCATTTAAAGATGACTTTTGGGGGCGTGAAGCTTTAGCAGAGCGATTGACCGATTACGTATCACGCTTACATGTTGGTGCAACAATTGCTATAGACGCTGAATGGGGAGCAGGAAAATCTTGGTTTGTTCAAAACTGGAAGGCCAAATTAGAACAAGATCAATTTAAGGTTATTTATTTAAATGCATTCAATCAAGATTATGTGGATGACCCTTTTTTAACTATTTCTATGGAAATAGCTAATGCTATAAAACAAGATACAAATGCTTTTGAATCCATAAAAGCAACTATTGGTCAAGCATATCGTGCAATTTTACCTAATTTACCTATGTTATTGTGGTATTTGACTACTTCATTAGTCGGTATTGGTGCAGTAGCTAAACCCGTAGCTGATGCCGTAGCTACTTTGAAATCTTCTGAAGAATTTGGAGAAAAAGCTGCGGAACTTTTAAATGAAAAACTCCAAGAACATCTTTCTGCCCAAGTTGAGAATTATGAGAATGAAAAACAATCACTAGACTACTTTAAAACTCAACTAGCTCAGATAACATCAGAACTTGATAAGCCGTTGATTTTTATTGTTGACGAGCTTGATCGTTGTAAACCTGAATTTGCAATTCGTCTTATCGAACGTATTAAACATTTTTTTGATATACCGAATGTTGCATTTGTTTTAGCAATTAATAAAACTCAACTAGAAGAAGCTATCAATAGTTTTTATGGTTTTACTTCTGCTTCAAACTATTTAGAAAAATTCATTGATTTTTCAATCTTGCTCAAAAATCAAGATATCAATGGAAGTCGATATCAAAAAATATTAGAGCAATATAATTATGACCTACAATTAAATATTGAAAATGAAATAAACGATTACTATACAAAAATTTGTATGGTTTATAAACCAAATCCTAGACAACTTTTACGTATTTTAAATAGATTTTCTCTATTAAAAGCAAGCTCTGATAATAGACAATCATTATTTTTATTTATCATACTAATTTATAGAGAACTTAACCTAATAGATAACTATTGTGAAGATGAATTCTTAAAAGATTTCTGTAAAAGACAAGAGTCTTTTTTTGCAAAGGGATTTATACATTTTAAAAGTAGTTTCGCTAGCTGGGATGTTAATCGTAATGGTGACCAACTTCTACACTTTCTCATTCAGATTATTTATAAAAGCGATTCTAACAGTTTATTTGAACCATTATTCCTTTATTTTGACGGTGTTAAGCTTAAAAAAATCAGACATCAACAAAATAAAGTTTTCTATTTCCCTTCTAATCTACAAGATCAAGATATTGATTTGGTTGAAGCCTGGTATAAATATATTTACATGATTACTGATTAACTTTGAATAGATATGGAAAATTTAGATAAGAACCTACCAATTATTCAGCAATTGCTAGGTGAGCAACTTGGTCATGTATTTGGTATAATTATAGTTATTGTGTTCTTATACAACTATTTTTTTAAATCAGAAATTTTTCAACATTTTTTTATTTTTATAAATTTCAAGTCTTGGAAAATATCTAAAGAAATCTTAGTTATTAATGAAATTATAAGCAATAGCTCTATTCACGCCACAACTTTAAAAAATTTAGAATACAGATTAAATGTTTTATATTTGCAAAAGTTTTTAAACATCAATGAACCTGACCTCAACAAACTTGAATACTTAAATGGATATAAAGACGTTAAGAAAGCCATTGTAAGATATAAAAGATGCAGTAAAAAATTAGTTTTCGTTTTAGAAAAAAATGCATTATTTTTAAGTGGAAAAAACTCCACAAAAATAACTGAAAAACAGGCTGATTTCATTATTAACTGGGCATTTTTATTCTATTTCTCATTAACTTTCCCGCCTGCACTTTGTATTCCGTATTTAATACATAAACAAGATAATAATTTACAGACAATAAATTATATTCTTTTGTATCCATTTACTTTTATTCTATTTTGCTCTTGGGTTTTTTTAGTTGCTTTTGTGGTACGCTTTTTTTTCCAACGAGCAAATGCCGTAAAATTACTTAATATGGATAGAATTTAATAGCTTATAACCGTTAAAATATTGGCAATAGCATTGAGTATTGATGCGCATTGCCAACTCAAAATCATAAGTATGGCCATAAACCCTATTATATATGTCCATATTCGTAAATTTTTACTTTGTGATAATTTATCCATTTTGAATTTAACTTCTTAAAAAATAAGCAAGTGCGCAAATAAATGGACTAGCAGCAACTAAAAGTATTGCCGTCCCAATACAGAATCTTAAATATGGAGATAGATTTCCTTCCATTTTCATGCCCTCTTTAGGATGAAATTTAAACTTACCTTTGGTAAACTTACTCATATGTTCTCATTAATTCTTTGACAATTTATGGGAAATAAAAAAACCCGAGACGCCACATCTTGAGTTTTTTGCTGTTTGATTTCATTATTCACTTTTTCATAAAGTCATTTAAGCGATCAGTTTTGTATCATCCCCTCTAACAAATTAAGGTTATTTATAAACTTCTGCATATGACTTGAAACTAATAAGGCTCAAACCTATCCATTCATTGATAGAGTCAGCTATACGATGTTGTAAAGGAATAATCTCCGCATTCCAATGAACTTCTGCCGCTTCTTTGATTGAACCAAAACCACCAGTATTGTTGGGAATAACCCCAAGTAATTGAGGCGGTGTTCGCATTGCTGCCAGTATGTCATCCCTGATCCTAGACAAAATAATGGACATGTATTCCCTCTAAAGCTAACGTAAAGTTAACTTTGGAGATGTAAAAATGGCTAAACGCTTTAGTCCAGAATTTAAACAACAAGCAATAGATTATGCACTTTCGAATTCACATGAGTCTGTAGCTACAATCGCCCAGAAATTAGGTGTCGGCTATTCAACATTAGATAAATGGATTCGTGAAGCTAACCCAACAGGTTCAACCAAACGTCAACTTTCACCAGAGCAACAGCGTATTCTCGATTTAGAAAAAGAAGTCAAACAACTCAGGGAGGTCAATGATATTTTAAAAAAGGCGCATGTGTACTTCCTGACAGATCATGCCAAGAAAAGTACACGGTAATTCAAGGTCTAGCTGTGACTGAGATTACGGTTTCTTCTGCCTGTAAATGTCTAGGTGTTAGCACTTCGGGATACTATGCTTGGCGAAAGCGACAGATGTATGTCAATCAGAAATATACTGATTTAAAAGCTGTTTATTGGCAGCACCATGCTCGCTTAGGAGCACCTTCATTGACGCATGACATGCATGATTTAGGTTACTGCATGAGTGAGCGTACAGTTGGAAGAATGTTGAAAAAACTAGGTTTACGTAGCAAGATTGCACGTAAATATAAGCATACAACAGATTCAAATCATCGCTTGCCCACAGCACCAAATTTGCTTGATCGCCAGTTTACAGTCATGCAGCCAAATAAAGTTTGGACAACAGACATTACTTATATCCGTACCAAAGAAGGTTGGTCGTACTTATGTGTGATGCTAGATTTATTTAGTCGTCGAATTGTTGGTTGGCAAACCAGCCATCGAATAGACCTTCAATTGGTGTGTGACACATTTAATTATGCGCTTGCACGTCAAGGCTATCCAACGAATATCATGGTCCATTCAGACCAAGGCAGTCAGTACTGCAGTCGTGATTTTAGAGCACTATTATTAACGAATAATTGTATTCAAAGCATGTCACGCAGGGGGAACTGCTGGGATAATGCAGTGACCGAGAGCTTCTTTCATACATTGAAAGGTCATGTGGTGCATGGCAGTCTGTTTGCAACTCGAAAAGAGGCGAATACTGTCTTGTTTGACTATATTGAGATTTATTACAATCGGGTCAGAAGACATTCAGCAAACGGCTGGTTAAGCCCAGAAGCCTTTGAACAGAAATATTTTAAGACTTTACAGGGATCGGTTGTCCACAATACTGTCTAGGATCACCCGTGTGATCGACTTGATATGCGCAAACTCGTCCTTTGCAGCAACTTCGGATACAGGTATAAGCTTGATACCATCTGGCTTTCCGCTTGGAGAATATAAAAATAGATTTCTAAAATTCCCTGGTCCCTTACTGTCTTTCAAAGCTTGGCGCAAATTATTGACATCATCCTCACTCTGTTGCGGATCGGTCAGATATAAAATAAATCCAGCATGAGAACCATTGTTGTAATACTTACGACGAAACAATGTGGCAGATTCATTTAATAAAGCTGACTGTATAGCCGCCAAGTATTCAGGTGTGCCATAGATTTCTTGATTGATATCACATTCACGAATCTGAAAAACCGTGTCACGCTCAAAATGATGATATTTCCAGTTTTCAGTTACCATCAGAAATTCTTTTGGATCTTGTTTACGACGCATATATTTTGCTAAAGGTGTAGTTATTTCCACGATTTGATTGGTACGGCTTTTAATGACTTCGATATACCCCGTACCAAATACAAGGAAATCCATCACCAATTGTTCAAATGCTTTTGTAGACATCAATTTGTTAGGTTTAAAAGCTGACACCAATTGATTACGCTTATAGATAATTGCGATCGATAAATAAGGTGTACTTCTAAAAGACTTTGCCAACCCTTCCAAACTCACTGGGGGTTCATAATACGTGCCATTCCAATACACCTGAAACATACTCATCAGATCATGCGTATTCAACACTGGTTCAGGATCACCAAAGGTAAATGCCTGAATACTTGATTGAGGACTAAAAGTTTCTTGGGATTGGATGTCATTCATTAAAAAATTTCCATTGCAGCAGTATTGTGGAAGTTACGCCCTTCAAGTGGTTCATTGGCAAAAACATGCATACACGACCATGCAAGGTCAGCATGCCCTACTTCTTCAGAACGTGAAGCTTCAAAAGTGAATTGTCGACCTGATCCAGTCATGGTCTTTTTAATCGCCATGAAGCTTTGCGCTACATCCGTCCAGCCTGCATCAAACTCAAACCGGTTTTGATTTAGTACATCCATTGTCTTAAGAACCAACATGGTTTTAACTTCGACGGAATAACTAAATGTTGTCAGTGCTGGGAAAAATTGTTTAACCAATTGAGCAACACCTGTACCCATACCGGTTGTATCCATACCGATATAAGTCACACGATAGTTTTCACAAACTTTTTTGATATAAGCAGCTTGTGCCTTGAAGTCCATACCTTTGAATTGATGACGCTCGAGCAGCCGAAATTTTGGGCAATTGATTGAGGGTGGCGCTATGATGACTAGCCCTGCACTATCACCGGTTTCAGCAGGATCATAGCCGACCCAAACCTCCTGATAGCCAAATGGTCGTAAGGCAAGTGGTTTAAAATCTCTTTCCCAAAGTACCCATGAATCAATCATGCATGCTTGCATAACAGATAATGGAAATACCGAATGCCCATCATCCATGAACATACACATTAATAAATTGGCAAAGCTTTCTGCCGAATACTCAAAGCGTAATTCATCTATATCAAACAGATCACAACCGCCTCGTTCAGCATCCAAGATTGTAACGATCTGACGCCAGATTTTATCTTCACAAAGACGACCATCTTTTAAAGCTTCATGACTAACATCAATATTCAGCCGTTTATCACGTGTACGACCCTTATTGAATATTTCTCCTGTCCAAAAGCTATAAGCTTCATGACTTTTTGATGAAGGGGTTGAAAAATAGGTTTTGCTCCAACGCTTGTGCATTGCCATACCAGACGCAACTTTTTGCAGTGTCTGGAAGCCATGTACCCAAAAATATTCATCAAAGTAAAAGTTACCGTGGAAGCCTTGTGCTGTTTTAGCATTTGTTCCTAGAAATATTAAATCTGAAGATGGACCTTCTTCAAAATTCAACGTAATAGGATCTCCCTGTAAATCCAAATCAATAGATTCAGCAGCAAAGGCTTTGATATAAGATTTAAATACATGAGCTTGGGCTTTCGATGCCGAGAGAAATATCTGATTACTCCCTCCTGTGATCGAATCAACGAAGGCTTCACGTGCAAAATAGTAAGTTGCACCGATTTAACGGCTTTTAAGAATATTTCGAGATCTTTGATTTTTAGCCCGATACCATACTTTTTGATAATCAAATAAACCTTCTGAGAAATCTTTTTGAACCTTTTCAATCATTGCCGGTGTAATTAAATTTCGCTTTGGCATCTTTTTCGGTTTGGCATTTCTATTCTTAATATTTGGATTAATATCCGATTCGTTTCCGTTTTCAGTAAGATATTTTTCTCTACGGGTATATTTATCTTTTTGTCGCTCTAGAAGATCAATTTCCTTGAGATCACCAGGAGTTTTTTTATCCAATAAATACAAAGTACACAGACGAGCTTCAAGTGCTTGTGCTGCCATGCCTTCAGGCGCTTCTTTATCCCACTCATCACGTGATTTCCACGAATGAACTGTTTTTTCATTTTCTTGCAAACATTCCGCAATACTACTGATACGCCAAACCATCCAGTAAAGAAACTTAGCCTTTACTCGGTTATCAAATGTGAGTTCAAAACGTTCATTGTCAAATGTATTCATGTGCTCATTAAAGCAATGCCAATATGACAATGCTTGAACTACATTTTGTTGCATCCCCTCTTACAAACTGTGCTTATTTACTAATTGTTCAGTGCTTTTGATCATGAAGCTTATTCAATGATTAACACAGAGTATTAAAAAAATATTCTTAACTATATAAAGATTGAATTTTTTTTGTTTAAAAACATTACATATTTTATTTAAAAAAAACAATTTACACAGGCATAAGCATGGCCCAGTAGAATAAATTATAAATTAAATTAAGAGGTTCTTTGAAATACTAAATACTTGCTTTGCCAACTATACAAAAAATTGATAAATTAAGCTTAGACCAAAACAGTTTAAAATAAAAGTGAAATGCTCTATTCTAAGTGTCCTAATTCAAATCCTCACAAGCATTTAAATTTTTGAAATCATAATGCAACTACTACCCTTAACTTAATAGCTTGAATTACAAACAATCGATAAAGATCATTTTAGTTTTTTTCAACAAATTAAACCATGCAACTTATTCAAAAAATTTATTAATCCAACTCTAAAATTCATTTATTTTTAATCATTTATGCATATCTTTTTACTGCGCGCCAATTGATACTAAAATCAGTGAAAATTTCATCATTTTTATCAAAAAAGATAACTCCCTTAAAATAACATCTATGAATCATTTCAAAATTAGTTATCTCTGAAGTGTCTTTAAACTTAAGATCCAAATTCCAGATAACTATGCGCAAATCAAAATAAATATCAATTTTATACTTATCATCTTCTTGTTGAAGAATTGAAATTATTTCTATATCTTCAATTCCTTCAAAAATGTTAACAGTTGAATCATAAATTTCATCAACTGGATTAATATTAGGTATTGCATTTAAATACGTATGTATTACATCCAATGAGTCATCAAATAAGATATCAGCTATAGATTGTTCAATTTCAGATTCAATTTCTGGTAACCATTCCTCTACAAAATCACCTAATTCTTGGCCGTGTAATTGATTACTAATTGTAAATTCAAAATTATGAGAGCTTTCTCTCAAAGTTTTATATTCATCATCAGTAAATCTGAAAATCACATCACCCCATGGTTTCTTCTCAACATTCCCGTCCAATTTCACAAGATCAAATTTTTTTGCACGCAGAAGATTCATAGGATTGTATTTTTTTAATTTTTCATATTGCGTATCAAAACTTAAGGTTAAAGCTTCCCAAATTAGCGTAACATATGATGGACCACCTTCAAATGAAGAGGAGATAATACCTATAACATTACCTTCTGAATCAACAACAGGTCCGCCACTCATCCCGCCCATAGTATCCATGTCTACTTCAAAACATGGGGCAGGCATTCTGCTACCACGTCCTTGTGGATATGCTTGAGTTACAATGCCTGATGACACCATTGGCGTTACAAGCATAGTACTATCTTCATTACCTTGATGCCTAAAACCAAAAGCCCAAACACGATCACCAATTAATGGTTGAGATATTTTCATAGGAGCAAGCATTAGTGGTTGGTTAATTTGTGGCTCTGAATTTAATGTACATGTAACAATAGATAAATCAGATATTAATTCTTGATGAACATCTTCTTGCTTTTTGCTTACTACTGATTTATTCGCAATTGGAAGCCAAGCCCTTGCTCCTGTAGATAAGAACGTCATAAACATAGGAGTTTGCTTTTTTAGATGAAACTCTTCTAGAACATGTGTTGCGGTCAATAAAAGCCCTGGAGCAATCATAACTCCACTACCAATAAAATGTGGTGTTTCTTCATCCATGTTAACTACGGCAACAAGAGAATCACCTGCTTCATGCAAGGATTCCATAGATCCTAGACCATCTGTTGCTGAATATTGCATATTGTTCCAATTCTTATTCAATGTAAATAATTTATCACTATTTTCTGTAATAAGAACTGAAAAAGGATCTTGAGTTAATTTTGTCATTTATTTATGCTTTTAAATAAAGTTTAAAAAAGTATTATACATAATAATCAATTAATTAATCTTATTAAAAATCACTCATAGCAATTCACAATTCTTGATTCATAAGAGTTGTAATTTTTTATTTTCTATAATAAATGCTTGAACTACATTTTGTTGCATCCCCCTCTTACAAACAGTGCTTATTTACTAATTGTTCAGTGCTTTTGATCATGAAGCTTATTCAATGATTAATACTGAGCAGTTAAAAACCATGTCACAGAAATCTAAATTTTTTCGGGTTGCAACTTAAGGCAATACGATTGACGGTCGCAAGATCGAACGTTCTTGGCTTGAAGACATTGCCCAAACCTATAACGTCTATACATATGGCGCACGTATCTGGGTAGAACATTTGCGCAGTCTAATGCCTGATTCTGTTTTTGGCGCTTATGGCGATGTCGTTGCTGTCAAAACAGAAGAAGTTGAAATCAACGGTGAAAAGAAACTTGCATTATTTGCTCAAATCGAAGCAACACCACAATTGATTGAGTTAAATAAAAAAAGCCAAAAAGTATTTACTTCGATTGAAGTCAATCCAAATTTTGCCAATACCGGTAAAGCATATCTTGAGGGAATGGCTGTCACGGATACGCCTGCTTCCTTAGGCACTGAAAAACTTCAATTCAACTCAATGGCAATGACCTTTGGCAACAATGCCAAAACCAATCTATTTTCTGTTGCCCTTGAAACTCAACTTGAGTTTGAAGATGACAGTAAAAATATCTTTGCAGGCATGCTACAAAAATTCAGTGATTTGTTTGCACCGGAAATCGAAAAACAAGGTACAGATGCAAAAGTAAATTTCACAGAAGTAAAAAAAGTCTTAGATCAAATTGCCGAAACTTTTGGAAAACAAAATACTGCTTTCGCCAACCTTCAAAAAGAGTTTGATGAACTAAAGCTCAAGTACAACGGGCTTGAACAAAACCATAACACGTTATCAGAAGCCTTCAATAAGCAACCTCACCCAAACCATCATAAGCGCCCTGAAAGTACTGGAAATCAGGGCTCAACCACTGCTGTTAGCTATTAATACGGAATTCTAAAACCATGCGTAACGATACACGAAAAAAATTCAATCATTATATGGGTGAAGTTGCTCGTATTAATGGAGTAGATAGTGCAGCAGTACTCTTTACTGTTGCACTATCTACTCCTGTTCAAAGCCTTGAACAAAAAATTCAACTCTCAAGTGAATTTCTAGGTCGGATTAATATTATTCCAGTAAACATCTTTACGATCCTGATCTTGCGGATGTTTTACTAAAAACGACAAAGCGAGGACGTCTTAGAACTCGTTAGGAAATAAAATACCCGCTCATGAGCGGGTTTATTTTTCTTTAAGCTACATGATTGAAAGCATCAATCAGATCTTGAGCATTCGGGTTATAGTAAGTATTCACTAAGACATCTATCTTTTTATGTCCGGTAATTTTGGCCAGAACTTCCACTGGTAACTTTTTAACTCTTACGAGTCGGCTGATCGCTTCATGACGTGTATCATGAAAATGTAGATCATTTAATCCTATCAATGCTTTGCGCTTCTCCTACATTAAACGAAAAGCATTTTCAGACTGAGGAATGACTTTATTGCCTGTGTGTTTTATCAGCGTTAAAAGTGCTTTGGCTTCTTCAGATAAAGGGACATTTCTAGGTTCCCCATTCTTTGTTTTAGGTAGATGAATATGATCTTTATGAACATCTTTCTTATGAAGTGAAAGAAGCTCTCCTCGTCTAACAGCTGTTTCTATAGCAAATAAAAATCCCCAAGCTACAAAATGTTGTGGTAGGACTGGTACGTCTCCCATTTCATAATTCATTGCTTTAAGTATTAAATCAATTTCTGAAGGATGAATACGTCGAGCACGTGCTTTTGGCTTCTTAGGTTTTGAAATCAACAACCAAGGATTTTCTTCTAATAGAAAAAGCTCTTTTTGGGCATAAGTAAATACTGCACTATAAAAAGAGATCTCTTTCAATACTGTATTTGCACCAACCTCAAGCGATCGCTTATTTCTCCAGTTGGTTAATTGTTTGGGATTAATTTCATAAATAGATGTTCGGGAGAGAAAACCAAATTTTTCATCAAATTTACTTAATTGCCCTTTCATCCAGTCACGTGAACTTCTTGACTCTTTAAATTGACCAACGTTGTTATAGTACTGATCTAACAATTCTCTAAACGTTATTTTGGGCTTTACGCCTTTTTCTTCATCATTTTGGGCAATTTTAGACTCTAATATTGTTCTTGCTGCCCATTGTTCACATTCTTTAATGGTATCACGTGTACAAGAGATTCTTTTTCCATCTATTTGAATTTGTATGCGGTAAGCATCACCACGTTTAATCGGTTTTGGTAACTTCATTCATCCTCATCTTGGTGCATTCTTGGTGAAGTCTAGTAATTATTTCTATGATTTTTTGATAAATCTAGTCAAAACAAAAAAATTCTAACCATAAAAAAAGGCTTACAAGTCTTTGAAAATACTTGTAAACCCTTTAAAAATCTTGGTAGGTATATCCAGACTCGAACTGGAGACCTCTACGATGTCAACGTAGCGCTCTAACCAACTGAGCTATACACCTGAAGTGCTGAGAATATTATTCATTTTTTAATAAGATGACAAGCCTTATTTCTTTACTTTTAATGCATTCGCACACTCTTTAAGCAATTTCTTGATATTTTGAATATCGTGTTGATTTTCATTACCTAAATAGACAATTTTTTGAAAAATCTGATTCACTTGCTCAAACAGATGTTTTTGTTCAGTCCTCAAGGCTAAACGCTGCATCCATTGTTGAAAGGTTTCTGATTCAGCTTTTTGATCAACCTCAGATAATTGATGATTAAATTGAGCAATGATTCGCTCAAGCGCTGACATTTGACGAGTGCGCCAAAATTGCGTCACACCCCAATAGAGCAACAGTAATCCAAGAATTCCAAAAATTAAAACCAAACCATAACTATAAGCCGATGTTAAGCCAAGCTTCTTCATCCAGCCGCTTTGCTTCTCTGCATCGTAACCAACAACCTTACTCTGCCATTGAAAACTAGCATAGTCACTCCAAACACGCAGCGTTCTAAGCAGCGATGAATGCTGAAAACGTAAATTTGAATAGCCCGCATCACCAAAAATCGAACGATCGTCATTCATCACATTTTGCATACCACGATCAATACGCATCGGCGCAATGATGGCTGTTGGATCAATACGTTGCCATTGCCCGTGTTGATATACCTCAGCCCATGCATGTGCATCTAACTGGCGTACTTCCCAACTTTGACCATCAGGAGACAGCTCACCACCTTGGTAGCCTGTGACCACACGCGCTGGAATTCCAACATAACGCATCAGCAAGACAAAGCTTGAGGCATAATGTTCACAAAACCCCTGCCGAGATTGAAACAAGAACTCATCAACGCGGTGATTCCCCAACCTTCCTGGGGCAAGTGTATAAACAAAATTTTCTTTCTTGTACCAGTTCAATACATTCTGAATATAAACTTCAGAATTGGACTGGCTCTGCTGAAACAGATTTAAAGCAAACTTCTGGGCCTGTAGATCACTCTTTTTCGGATAACTGAGATTATTTTTCAGCATCATCTGTTCAAAATGTGCATCCTGAATATCTCTAACCTGACTCCCCACCCACTGCAATTCAATTGGCTGGGTACGCTGTACCAGTCGTTTAGGTGTAATCGACCAGTCTTGGTGTAACTCAAAACGTTGTTCTATTGGAATCGACTTTTCCAAACCAGTAATCCATTGCTGACTTGGATCACTGGCAAGATATTGATAATGAAATCCATCAATCTGCCCTGCGATCTTGGAATAAGCTTTTACCTGTTTATTGGCAAACTCACTTGTCCACGTTGTACCATCATAACGATCAAGCACCATCGCTCGCCAATACAGCTCATTACGATTTGGCAATTGCTGCATATTGCCAATAACTCGAAATGCCAATGCACTTGACTGTGAAAGCTCAGCAATATCACCCGGTGACATGCGATCACTTAATCCCGTTACCGCTTTATTATTGGGAATGGGGATTTGCCAAAGTGGTGGCAAACGCGGGAAAAACATAAACAGTAAAACAAAGAATGGAAGCGCCAAAGCAATAAATTTAAGGATATGCAATGAATCACTTTTAAGTGACTGAAAAATTGGTTGCTCTATTTCAAAATTGGCAATTTGTACACGATACAGTCCAACCAAACAACTGATTAAACAACATAAAACTAACAGTGCCATCCAAAAGGCTTGGCTGTGTAAAAATAAACTGGCACTGACGAACAAAGCAAAGTTAAACAGAATAATAAAGTCACGCTTTGATTTGGTTTCCAGTGCTTTAGCAAATAAAAATGTGGAGAGAACGGCTGTGCCTGCTTCTACGCCTAAAAAAGTGCGGGAATCAAAGTAAATGATAAGTAAGGCTAAAAGTGCAAAAACTAATTTTGGGGTTTGTGTAAATAATCGAGGCAGATTATAGACTTGATGTTTATTGGTTTTGTCATAATACAGTGCCAAAGCCACGATATTCATGAGGAATAAAATAGACAATGCCACAGGCATATAAGCCAGCTGTGCCAGCCAAATCAAACTCAGCACAACTAAAATTGAAATTTGTATCGATTTATTCATTGTTCATCCTCATGCTTGCGCCAATAAGGTTTTGATATGAATATTGTGCTGTTCACCAATCCCGTTTTCAGTTTGTGCATGCGGTAAAATGATGCTGTACGGCGTTTCCGTCTGATGACATCGATCGACCAACTCCATCATAAAACTTAGCTTCTCTTCATGGTCTGCGCTTGGCATTTTGCTATATTCAATTTGCATCGCATGGGTATCAACCAAATCATCGAATTGCTTTACAAATAATCCTTGTCCACGCGCGGCCTGTTTCCAAGAAATGCTTTGCAATGAATCACCTGATTTAAAAGTCCTTAACTCTTTAAATTCATCTAAATCAGGTTCACCCGTATTGGAATAATTCTGTGATTGATGGGTTAAAGACTTCGCTTCAGGGGCAATCCAGTAACTGTCAGTTAAATAGATATAAGTCCATGCCCGCACTAAACCAAGCGGATAAGTGGAGTAAATTTGAATTGGGGGAACTGAAAATTCACCTCGTTGTTGTGGGATAAAATTCAATTCAAAACTTTGTTGTTTTTCTTCAAATAGAAAAGATTGTAATTGTTCATCAATTTTAAAGTTTAAAAACTTAGGCGTAGCACGGTCTTGTTGTAGGTTAATTCTCACTTTAAAAGCTTCATTGACCTTACCCACCTCATCGACAACCACATCTAATGTAATCGCATGTAATTGTTTAAAACTGAGATAGAGACTAATACATAAAATCGCACTGATTAAAAAACAAAAACCAAGAATTAAATTGTTGGCATAATTAATCCCAGCGATAAAAGTAATCAGAATAAGGACCAGATACAGAAAACCTTGCTGGTACATAAACACCAACACTTGGTTTTGTTTCAGTGTACGGGTTCCTGTATAGCGAAACCGAAGATGCAGCCATTTAACAAATCGTTGACCTAACATAAGCGTTTCCAATTAGCCCTTTACAGGAACTTTTTGCATAAGTGCTCGTGTCTCAGACTCACCTAATCCTATACGATGCGACACCACAGCAACAAACACTGCCTGTACATCATCTGCAATTACAAATTGTCTTTTTTCAATCAAGGCATAGGCTTGTGCTGATTTTTTTAATGCCAATAACCCACGTGGAGATAAGCCATGACGACCTTTACGTGTTTCTTCTGCTAGATCAAGCATATATTCAAAAACAATATCACTTAATGTAATTTGATTTACCACACATTGTAATTGCAAAATTTCTTGATGTTGGAAAATCGCTTGCAACTTTTCAATCAAATCATGGCGCGAGGTTTGCTGCAATAATAGTTTTTCTGCTGCGCGTGATGGGTAGCCTAAAGACAGTCGCATCAAGAAACGGTCAAGTTGTGACTCAGGCAAACTATAGGTTCCACTTTGAAAAAGTGGGTTCTGCGTTGCAATCACCCAAAATGGTTGTGGTAAAGGGTAACGTGTCCCATCTATAGTGACATTGCCCTCCTCCATTGCTTCAAGCAAAGCACTTTGGGTTTTAGGGCTACAGCGGTTAATTTCATCTGCAAGCAGAATTTGGGTAAAGATTGGACCATGTTTAAACTCAAATTGATGCTCTTTTTGATTAAACATATTGATCCCAATCACATCACTTGCCAGCATATCATTGGTAAACTGAATCCGTTGAAAATCGAGACCTGCAAGACGAGACAAGCTGCTGGCTAAGGTGGTTTTTCCAAGTCCGGGTAAGTCTTCAAAAAGTAAATGTCCACCAGCCAATAGACTACAGAGTGCCAGTTTAGTCTGATGACTTTTATCTAAAATAATTTGGTTGATTTGACTTAAAAAATCATCAATTTTTGGGTAAAACTGAGTGAGGTCTAAATTTGATACAGTGCTATGTTGTTCTGATGCTTTTACTTGTGTTGTTCCCCAAATCACCTTTTATTTCCCCAATAAAATTATTGTAACTTCCTTAACATACACGGTTTTAAGGAATACTCAATCTTGACTGCAATAAATCCTTATTTTCACTTGCTGAATACACTTCAAAATTTATAGCTTCCCCCATCAACCAAAATTTTAAACTTTTAATTTTGCGGCATGTTCTAACTTTGTTTTTAAATCGTGCGCACCAATTGAAAATTCACTTCCTGAAATTTCAGCCTGTTTAATCAATTCGATTAAGGTTTTATTGATAGGCGCTTGTTTACCTAATTGTTGGGCGAGCTGAACAACTTCGCCATTGATCCAATCCACTTCTGTTGTTCGCCCTGCCATTAAATCATCTTGCATAGATGAACGCGCCAAGGGATCGATTGCCAACATTTTACGGCTTAATATTTTAAAAATGAAATTGGGCAAACTGATTATTTTAGGCAATAGATGTGCCGAAATTGCTGTGAGTTTTGCTGGCTTAATTTGTGCTAAATCTAAGAGATATAACGTTTCTTGTTGCGCCATAGCAAGGCATTGTCGATATTGATAATTAGACAATTGTTGTTTTAATGGTAACTTTGACAAAGCATTGATTGAATTATTTAAATTCAGCAAAATTTTTGCCCATTGCACCGCAAGCATATCCTGATCAAAAACAATTTCTAATTCTGCTTGTTTAAAAAGCTTGGCTAAATCCTGTTGCTGAGTATATGCTTTTACATGCAACGCACCAGATGTCCCTTGATGAAAATGCCCAACTGCTTGAACTGCAACATTAAAAGGCACCATGCCTTCTAAAATCGAATGATGTTTTAAAATCCGCTTTAAAATTGGAACATTACTCAACCCGTTTTGAAAACTCACAATATAGGGTCTGTGTGCGCCTAAATTGTCATAAAGTTCCTTGGCCACTCGCTCAGTCGCAGCAGATTTTACACATACAAAAATAATGTCAGCATCTTTGACTATTTTAGGATCAACACTAAGCTGTAAATCATTTGCCGCGATTTTTATCGTTTTACCAGTGTAATCTGTCAGTTTTAAACCAGACGTCCTCAATTCTTCATATACACGAGGACGTGTAATAAAGCTCACATCAGCACCTACCGCTGCTAATCGACCGCCAATATAACATCCAATACTACCCGCACCATAAATACAGATTTTCATAGCAGTCTCCTTTCATTTATATCTATTGTACGATTCTAGCGGAGTTAGACTTTGCCAACTGTCAGTTATACGACAAGTCTAATCATGAAGTGCGCTGTTATTACGTTAAACCGATAAATCACTTCGCTCATCTTCAATAAAAAACGGCACCCAAGTGCCGTTTCTATTTAAGCTTTAAATCAACTTATACCTTCCATCAACATGGACACTTCTTCATTGTTCCACCAGCCGTTGGATAGCGGGCATCTACACAATAGCGATGAAAAGTCTTTTCATCCATTGCATCCATATCGGGATGATGCTTTTTCATATGTTCCAGATAATTTTGATAATCTGGAACACCTACCATCAAACGGAAACTTTGTTGTAAGCGTGTCCATAATGTTGCAATTCTAGACCAATTTTTAGGATTAAAAATTAGCTCCTTTTGCGACATGATGGTCATCTTGATGATTTTATAAATCACCGTTTTACCACCTTGAGCAAATTTAAGCTTCATCACTCACCTCTCACTCTATCTGCAATATCAACTTAGTGTGATTTAGAAACAGACACTTCTTCAGGATCTGCATATACCGCTGGAGCTTCATTTACTGTTGGGGTAGGACTTGCCAATGCACGACGAATTGCGCCAATAGCAGCAAACAGCATCACAATCGCAACAATCATAAAGAATGCACACAGTGCAGCATTGATTTGATTGGACAATACAATGGTTTGCATTTCTTCAAGTGTTTTAGCTGGTTTTAAAATTTCACCATTGGCAATTGCGGTTGAGAATTTATCCGCCTGAGCCAAGAATCCAATCTTAGGATTGGTATGGAAGATTTTTTGCCAACCCGCAGTCATACAGGTAATGAATAAGAAAATTGTTGGGATAAT
Organism: Acinetobacter sp. CE-15; assembly: GCF_051059255.1. Taxonomy (NCBI): domain Bacteria; kingdom Pseudomonadati; phylum Pseudomonadota; class Gammaproteobacteria; order Moraxellales; family Moraxellaceae; genus Acinetobacter; species Acinetobacter sp. CE-15. The sequence continues at coordinate 2,797,696 of NZ_CP192737.1, forward strand.
GGTGACCCATACATATTTCTCTTTCTTCATTTTAAATAAAATCACTGTCCCTAAGATCAAAGCCATTGCCGCAAGCATTTGGTTACCGATACCAAACAAAGGCCATAAGCTGTTAATACCACCAAGTGGGTCGACTACACCTTGATAAACAAAGAAACCCCATCCAGCAACAGCAACCGCTGTACCGATCATATTCCCCACAAAGTTGTGTGAGTTTTTAAGTGCTGGAACAACGATACCCACCGTATCCTGTACCATAAAACGACATGCGCGTGTTCCTGCATCGACAGCAGTTAAGATAAACAGCGCTTCAAATAAGATCGCAAAATGATACCAGAACGCCATCATTGAACGATTATTAAAAATATCCGTGATGATGTGAGCCATACCAATTGCAAATGTTGGCGCACCACCAGTACGCGAAAGAATCGTACTTTCACCCACTTCTTTTGCCAACAAGCTCAAAGTTTCAGGTGTAACCACAAAACCAAGTGTACGTACTGCTTCTGCTGCGCTTTCTACCGTAGTACCCAATACTGCCGCTGGCGCATTAATCGCAAAATAAACACCAGGTTCAAGCACTGTTGCACAAATCATTGCCATGATTGCAACAAATGATTCCATCAACATACCACCATAACCAATGACACGAATATTGACTTCGTTATCAATCAGTTTAGGTGTAGTTCCAGACGAGACTAAGGCATGGAAACCAGAAATCGCACCACAAGCAATGGTAATAAATAAGAATGGGAACATAGATCCAGCAAATACAGGACCAGTACCATCAACAAAATGCGTAACAGCTGGCATTTTTAACATTGGCATTGCAACAATAATACCCACTGCTAAACCTGCAATTACACCAATTTTTAAGAATGTTGATAAATAATCACGCGGTGCTAATAACAACCAAACAGGTAGAACTGAAGCCACGAATCCATAAATGATGAGTGCCCAAGTAAGTTGTGTTCCAGTTAAGGTGAAAAATGGTCCCCAATAAGGATCAGCAGCAACATTTCCACCATAAACAATTGCAGCCATCATTAACACAAAACCAATGATAGAAACTTCTGCAATCTTACCTGGACGGATATAACGCATATAGATGCCCATAAATAAGGCAATCGGTATCGTCGCTGCGATACTAAACACACCCCATGGACTATGTGCCAGCGCTTTCACCACCACCAATGCCAATACAGCAAGGATGATAATCATCACACCTAGCGCACCAAGCATCACCACCACACCAGCAAATGAACCCAGCTCTTGCTTTGCCATTTCACCAAGTGAGCGCCCATCTCGACGTGTAGAGATAAATAAAACCAAGAAATCCTGAACTGCACCAGCAAGAACAACCCCGACCAAAAGCCAAATTGTTCCTGGTAGATAACCCATTTGGGCGGCAAGAATAGGCCCAACCAATGGCCCCGCTCCTGCAATAGCAGCAAAATGGTGACCAAAAAGTACATATTTATTGGTCGGGACATAATCCAAGCCATCTGCTAAACGATGTGCTGGTGTTAATCGCCGAGGATTCAGTTCAAAAACTTTGGTCGCAATAAATAAACTATAAAAACGATAAGCGATGCTATAGACACATATCGCTGCAAGCACTAGCCAAACCGCATTGACATGCTCACCCTTGCTGACTGCAAGTATTCCAAAAGATACTGCACCAATTATGGCGACAATCACCCAGATCAATTTTGATAAGGGTGATGATTTTGTTTGAATATTTTCCATTAAAACCTCACATCTTGATTACAAAAAGCAGTTCCATTGTTTTTATAAAGCGTAATGCATTTCCGTGACTCATTCCTTGGTGACTCTACTCCTCATTTTTTTGTTTTCATCTAAGACTTTGGCATTAAAACTGGTCTGAATATGTACTATTAGCATGACATCACAGTGACTTAAATCGCGACTTTGTTATTTTTATCATCAATGTAATCATCTGACTCTCTGACTCTACTATTAATTATAGGCTGTCGATCTACGACTTTAGTCGAAAATTTAGCCGATACCCTCTATTTTTATAAAGGCTTGTACTTTTAAAAAGTCGTATACCAATTCAATCTATGCGCAATAAAAAAGGGATGATTTTCATCATCCCTCAGCGTCATCATTTTTCAATAAAATGATTAAGCACGCTCTAAGTAATCACCAGTACGGGTGTCTACACGAACGCTTTCTTCTTGCTGTACAAATAATGGAACACGTACAACTGCACCTGTTTCAAGTTTAGCTGGTTTACCACCACCACCTGAAGTATCACCACGTACACCTGGATCAGTTTCAACGATTTTCAATACAACGAAGTTTGGTGCACTAACGTTTAATGGAATACCATTAAATAACATAATTGTGCATTTTTCGTTTGAATCATCTTTTAACCATTTTGCAGCATCGCCCATTGCAACTTTATCAGCAGCAATTTGTTCGAAAGATACTGGATCCATGAAGTTCCACAATTCGCCATCGTTGTAGAGATAATCCATTTCTACTTCTACAATATCAGCTGCTTCTAAAGATTCACCTGATTTAAAAGTTTTTTCTAATACTTTGCCAGATCTTAGGTTACGTAGTTTTACACGGTTAAACGCTTGACCTTTACCTGGTTTTACATATTCGTTTTCCATGATTGAACATGGGTTACCATCAAGCATAACCTTTAGGCCAGCTTTGAAATCATTTGTAGAATAATAGGCCATGAAAGGCACACTCCGAACTTACTAATTTAAATCTCTACTGCGATGCTATCAGCAAATCACCCGATTTGTGACAGTGATCATTCCAAACAGCAAAGAATGTATTTTACATTTTTCGTATTCTAAATGAGCAATACATCGTGAAGCAATGAAAAATTACCCATGTTCGGTCAGATTGAGGGTAAAATCTTCGATTCATTGGTGATTCACAGCTGTTCAATACAAATCAGCTCTACTGAAAGCATTTTTCCAATGAAACATTTCAAATTGAGCCTGACAGATTCAATCTGAACAAGCAATACCATCCGCTTTCCCCTATCTTCAACTATTTATCGCACGTGGCATGTTAAATTACTTATATCAAGAGCAAAATTGGCAATCTCAACTCAGTGATTTAATTACTGATCCATTAGAACTGTTAGAAATACTCGAACTTTCTAAAGCACAGTTATTGTCTGGTGCAATCCTTGCGTCTGGACAATTTAAACTACGTGTGCCCCGTGCATTTGTCAGAAAGATGGAAGTTGGCAATCCCTTAGATCCGCTTTTACTGCAAGTTTTACCACATCATCTGGAAATGGAAGAACACGAAGGCTTTGTCACAGATCCACTTGATGAAGAACAAGCCAATCAAATTGCTGGGGTTTTACATAAGTATAAATCACGTTTTTTACTGACCCTCACCGGTGCATGTGCCGTGCACTGCCGTTATTGCTTCCGTCGTCATTTTCCATACCAAGAAAATTTACCTAAAAATGAAGACTGGTTGAACATTAAAGGCTATTTAGAGGCTCATCCTGAAATCAATGAAGTGATTTTAAGTGGTGGCGATCCATTAACTTTATCTAACCGAAAATTAGCCACTTGGATAGAACGTCTAGAATCTCTCAGTCAGATTAAGATCTTGAGAATTCATTCACGCGTTCCAATTGTAATTCCAGAAAGAATCGATGAAGAGCTGGTTTCTTTATTGAAAAACAGTAGGCTACGTGTAATTCTAGTGGTACACTCGAACCATCCTGCAGAATTAGATAATTTGACCTGTGCAAAGTTATCTCATTTAGCAAAACAAAATATTCTTGTGTTGAATCAAGCCGTTTTACTTAAAGGTGTGAATGATTCTGCACAAACTCTTGTTAATTTAAGTCAACGACTTTTTGAAGCACAAATTTTACCGTATTATCTTCATGTTTTAGATAAAGTAAAAGGTGCGCATCATTTCGATTTAGGGGCGGAAAAAATTGATCAGATTTATAAGGATGTATTGGCCAGTTTACCGGGTTATCTAGTTCCTAAATTGGTTCGAGAAGTCGCGGGAGAAAATAATAAAACACCGCTGTTTGGAGTCACAACCTTTTAAGAGTTGAAATGCTCATGATAAATAAAGAAATTTCAGAAATTTTTCAAAATATCACGGTTCTACAACGAGAAAGTCTAAGTTTTGCAGAAAATTCGGTGGCATCTGTCAATGCATGGGTGGCCACACTGTCTATTATGCAACTTGGCGATACCTCAGAGTCGGTCTTAAAAGCCATTTGTGAAATCAGCGAACTGGATTGTAGCGAAATGCTACGCTTTGATTTAATTCAAGTTTTACACCCAATTACCGAAAGCATTTTATCAAGCCTTGAAAAAAACATCTTAAATCAAGGTCTTTCTCAAAATGCGCGTATTGAACATATTATTGATTTATCCTCTAGAATTCGTACCTATTTTGCCAACGTCTATATCAATATTGTGCGAAGAAGTCATCAGACACTGGTTTCAAATAAATTCTCATTTTTTAATTTTAAACAAAAACGAAATTTACAAACAGCGCGTACACTTGCAACCTTTTATGCTTTAGAACAACTTGGTTTATTGTTGGTTCAACAGCAAATGCTCTACAGTGGTCCATTGACCCATCAATGGCTCACCACACATCATCTTTATGAGCTTGCGGTTAAAAACCAAGAATTTAATATCAATATCAACCAATTACAAGGTACACATTTTACCATTCAAAATATCCAGCAAGCTTATGCACAAGTGCTGCTTTTGGATATTTTTAATACGCACCAGATTCGCCCTTCAGAAACACAAGCGCTTTATCAATGTACTTTTGATTGGGTCAAACTGATCCAAATTTTACCAAGAGAAACCAGCTTATCGCGTTATGTGATTGATGGCTCTAAAGACGTTCCACCAATTTATAATCGCAAACAACATGCGAATTTCCGTACTTCTTTGTATATTTCTACACAGAATCTGCTTGAACATATTAATTCAACAATTCATAAAGACGAATATCTGTCTAAAAATGAGCAAATCTATTTATCTGCTGCGTTAAAATTTCATGTGCAAAATGTCTTGGGTACCACAACTGAACGTCAACATGAGCGTTATGAATACTCTGCACAACTTCAAATTTGTTTTAGCTTACAAACCGCACACTTCTATTTATCCAAAGCTAAGAATTTCTATGAAACACTTAATTTAAATAATAATTATGCATTTCAGTCTGAGTCCAATATTCATTCATCGATTTCAACAGGTTCAAGCACAGCATCGAACTTAGGACAAATCAAAACTTTAGACCGTGAAGCAAAACAGATCTATCAAACCCAAGTACTGGATATCAGTGTAAATGGTTATCGTATTCGCTGGTCAGATGAAACCCCACGAAATTTACGCACGGGTGAGTTTATCTTGGTCAATGAAAGCCTCAATGACAAATGGAAAGGTGCGATCATTCGTTGGATCAAACAATCTGTTAAAAAAACCTATGAAGTGGGTTTAGAGGTTTTAGCTCAAGACATCTACCCATGTGCGGTAAAAGTTCCAGCTGATCGTTCGACGATTAACTACCACCCTTGTCTTATGGTTCAAGTACAAAATTTAAATGAATCCAATGTTTCTATTATTTTGCCAAATTTACCGTTCTTCAAAGAACAGCAAGCAATTTATCTACGTTTAGACACTGAAGAAATTAAGGTGTATTTAACAAAAACATTGTTAATTACCCAGAGCTTTATTCAGTACGAATTTGAATTGATCAATGATGAAGAAAATGACCGCATTGATCAGTTCATTCAACACCAATCTGCCAATTTGAATAATCAAGATGTATGGGAAGCTTTAAAGTGAGAAATTTATTATTATCGAAAAAATTAAAACTCTCTGAAACTAGATTACTCATTATTGATGATAACCAGATTCGTTATAATCAAATTATTGATCTTTTTCAAAGTAAGAATCATCAAGTACAAGCGCTTTTATTAGATGATTTAAAAAGTTTTGAAAAACAACTCAATACCTCATGGGACTTGATTATTTTTGGTCGTGCTTATGACATCAAAATTGAGCAAGCCATTACCTTAATTCAAGCCTCTGCTGATATTGATCTGCCTGTTTTGTTCTTAAAACCTGAAGATTATCAAACCAACCAATATCAATCCTATATTCAAAAAGGCATCTATGATGTTGTTAATTTAGAATATACCGATCGTTTTTATATTAGCCTAATCCGTGCGTTGTCATATAGCCGTACCTTGCAAGCGAAAAAGCACCTTTTAAACGATCTTGAAAGTGCAAAAAATCAAGCTCAAGCCTTGGTTGAAGAACAACATAAAGCGATTGCCTTAATTCAGGAAGGTATCCATACCCAAGCCAATGCTGAATATTTAAAATTGTTTGGTCTAAAAGATGAAGCAGAAATTATCGGATTGCCTGTATTAGATATTTTAAAACCGAAGAATATCAATGATTTTAAACAACGTTTTAAAAAGATTTCTCAAGGTAATTTTGATTTAGCACGTTTTGAAATTGATACACTAAATAGCAATGCTAAATCTGAAAATCCATTAAAAATTGAATTTCTGCCTTCAGATGAAGAAGACTGTATTCAAATCACCATCGAGATCAATTCGGCAAGTCAAAAACCACAAACACAATCATCCGAATCAAATAAGAAAAGCATCAGTGCTGTCGCAACTAGTTTGCAAAAAATTCAGTACGCTTTAATTAATCAACCTGCCAAATCGAATGCATTGGTACTGTTTAGCTTTGCCGCTTGTCCTGAGAATATTTTAACTTCTCCTTGGAAAACAGCCGTTCAATACTTAGAAGGCTTTAAAAACTTTATTCAAGAACAAACCAATACCACGGTATATCAAATTGATATGTTGTTGTATGCAGTGATTTTACAAGCCGAGTCTGACACCATTTTAGAATCTCGTATTCATGGGCTGCATGCTTTAGAAAAACCTCAGTTATTGGAAATTGATGGTCATACCTACCCACTGAATATTAAGATTGGCTATTCAAACATACAGCAAAACAGCTTTACAGAAGCAAGTTTTAACGACGTTTTAGAACAAGCTTATAATCATCGTCTGGCAAAAAAAGACTCTGTATCCGAGCAACAATTAACGGCGACTTTACAAGACACTAAAATTGAATTGTCATTGCTTGAACCCAAATTAGATCAAGCAGAACCGCTGCAAATACAAAGTAACTCCATTGAATTTGCCCCGAAACCTCAAGTTGAAAATACAGCTGTAGAGAAACCAGTTCAAATTCAAGAAACGCCAGCACCACATATCTTTAAAACCTCCGCGATTCTTGGTCAAATTGCCCAATCGCTTGAAAAAGGTGAGATTCAGCTAAAATACCAACAGCTTTATGACAAACAAGATAGCAATTTAAATACCTATGAAGTCAGTAGCGGCTTTATTTTTGAAAATCAGTGGAAAAAAGTAAGTAATTTAATTGATTTAGATGATGATATTGAGCTTTCAATTAAATTAGATCGCTGGATTTTAGTCGAAGCATGTAAGCAATTACATAACTTTATCACTCAATATCCAGAAGCAAAATTAATCGTCAATTTAAATCGTCATGTGCTGTTCCATGACAAACAGTTCCCTGAGCTTATTTCTAAACTATTGACCATTGTTGGAAGCCGCCAATCTCATCCACTGATTTTACAATTTGATGAGGAAGATATTGCAAAAAATATCTTAGAAACTCAAAAGCAAATTGGTGTTTTACGTGATCATGGTGCCGAAATCTCAATTCGACGTTTTGGTTCGAGCATTTCAAGTGAAGCCATCTTAAAACAAATGGATGTGAGCTTAGTAACGCTAGATGAGAAGTTTACAAAGCAGCTTAATAGTGATGCGACTATGACGCAATTCCAGCATACTCTTGAAAAATATCATGCAATCAAGCCAATTGAATTGCTACTGAAAAATCTAAATGATATGAACTCTTTTGCAAATGCGTGGAATGTAGATGTCAGATTCTTGCAAGGTGAATATTTCCAAAAGAAACTGGATCACTTGACTGATGTTCAAGATCAATAAAGTCTAATACTAAAAAGGTTGAGCATTTAAAATGCTCAACCTTTTTTTAAATCTATCACTTAGTCTGATCCTGAAATAGATCAACATGAGATAAAATTTAGCAACAAAAAAACGGGCTAAAGCCCGTTTTTTATGTTTTGTCGTATTAACGCTTAACAGAACGTGACATACCAGCAAAACGTTGTTTGAATTTATCGATACGGCCGCCAGTATCAACATTCTTCTGTTTACCAGTATAGAATGGGTGACAAGCTGAACATACGTCTAGATAAAGTGTTTCTTTACCTAAAGCTGAACGAGTTTCGATAACGTTACCACATGAACAAGTAGCAACTAATTTTTCGTATTTTGGGTGAATATCGGCACGCATGGTCGATTCTCCTAAGTTAAGAAAGGTTTAGCTGTCATCGCAATTAACCACTCTCAAAATTTAATAAAACTTTGAGGAAAGCAGATTTAAATTAAAAACCAGCAGGTTAACACCACAACAGACCATTTCTTTTGGCCCACCGAGACTATAAGCGTCAGAGCTAAGCACAACAAGTGGGCAAGATTATACTCGAAATATTTATAAATTGCGAGCCAATCGATACTAATTTATTCGTCAGAATGTTTTTGCTTAGACCAGTAGTTTGCAATCACCCCACAAACCATTAACTGGATTTGATGGAAAATCATAATCGGTAACACAATCATACCTAAAGGCTGTCCAATAAATAAAATCTGCGCCATAGGCACACCACTGGCAAGGGTTTTCTTCGATCCACAGAAGAAGATTGAAATCTGATCTGCCTTGCTAAATCCAAGCCATTTGGGAACATACAACGCCAATAGCATAATCACCGTGAGTAGAATCGAACATGCCAAGGTGAGGTAAATCAATGTAGATAAGCTGACCTGATGCCATAAACCTGCCACCACTGCCCCACTAAATGCACCATAGACCACCATCAAAATCGAGCCTTGATCAAAAACTTTGACGATCTTTGGCATTTTCTGCATCAATGGAAATACATAGGGGCGTAATACTTGCCCTAGAACAAATGGAACCAACAACAACAAGGTGATTTCGATAATAGAAGAAGTTGGATCGTAATTATGCTTAGATTGACCGAAAATAAATATGCTCACCAAAATCGGAGTAATAAACATACCAATCAGGTTTGAAAATGAGGCACTGCATACAGCTGCTGCCACATTCCCTTTTGCAACAGAGGTAAATGCAATTGACGATTGTACTGTCGAAGGCAAAAAGCACATAAACAGAAAACCCCAATACAACTGTTGACCCAGCAAAGGTTCAAGCACAGGTTTTGCCATTAGTCCCAATAAAGGAAAAACCAAGAAGGTAAAAGCAAAAACCAATCCATGCAATTTCCAATGCAAAATCCCCTCAATCACGGCTTCACGTGATAATTTTGCGCCATGTAGGAAAAATAAAATTGCAATCGCAATTGTGGTGATTTTTCCAAAGATAAGCGCTGCCTGACCTGAAATCGGTAAAATAGAAGCTAAAACCACCATCGCGATTAAAAGTATCGTAAAGCGATCCAATGCTAATAATTTCAACATTTTCATAAGCAACGTCCTGTATTTTAAACATGAAAAAGCCCAGTAGTTAAATTTTACTATCGGGTAAAATTCAATCTTACTGAGCGAAATAAATAAAGCTACTCATTTGGCTAAATGTTCACTATTTATTTACAACACATATCAAGTTAATTTAAGGTCTAATAGACTTCTTTCATCAGTCCTTTTTAAAACCAAAAATCAACATAAAAGCACCCTCATCCTAACCTTGTTCCATAGGGAGAAGGAACTTTCAATACCAATATAATTCACTCCACATGATCATTTTTTGATTTATGAAAGATCTTTATTGATATGTCTTTGCCAAATAAACAATAGCCCCATCACTTTTAAATCATCAATTATTTCGTGCATCTTGATCTTGTTGGATCAATTCAATTTTATAACCATCTGGATCTTCAACAAAAGCAATGACTGTGACACCACCCTTCATAGGACCCGCTTCACGTACCACATTACCACCACGTGCTTTGATCTCGTCACAGGCTTTATAGGCATCATCGACACCAATCGCAATATGTCCATAAGCATTACCTAATTCATAACTTGCAGTATCCCAGTTATGAGTAAGTTCTAACACGGTATGATGTTCTTCATCACCATAACCCACAAATGCTAAAGTAAACCGCCCTTCTTCATAATCACGTTTACGAAGTAATGTCATACCGAGAACTTCAGTATAGAACGCTAAAGATTGTTCTAAATTGCCTACTCGTAACATGGTATGCAACATGCGCATGATTTATTTTCCTGTTTGATCAGATATCATCTGCCAATATAGGCAATACAGTTCAATATTTCAATTTATCTATATTTCAGCTGCTCAATGATGCCATCTTCTGGATTATTTTTAAGCAATAACCGCTTATTTTAGATAAACACTACAGCTTTATCTTTCGAGTAAGCTGTTTGAATGTGTTAGCAATCCAATGATTCAAACCACCTTCCGATAAAAAAAGCCTACTTTACCTATAAGATAAAGTAGGCTTTTTGTGATCATCATAAATCTATCTTGAGTAATTCAGTCGCTTACTCGATGGATTGACTCACCTTTTGTGCTTGATGTTCTCGCAATAATTTTCCAACCCATAACACAAGTAATAGAATCGGAATACCAATTAAGGTGGTCATTAAAAAGAATTTAGGATAACCAATGTGGGTGACAATTGTTCCAGAATACCCGCCTAAAATCTTAGGTGTAAGCGTCATCAATGAACTAAAGATCGCATATTGAACTGCTGTAAATGACACACTGGTCAAACTAGACAAGAACGCAATAAATGCTGCACCCGCTAAACCAGAAGCTAAATTATCGACAACAATGGCAAAATACAGCCAACCAGAACTATATTTTTCAATCACTTTACCCTTAATTTCAACGGCTGCAGAGGAATCCGCTTTGATCACTGGAAGTGGTTGAATATCCACATCGATATCACTTTTTATCGTTGTTAATTGATAGCTTTGTTGAGAACTTAATGCTGCTTGTGCGTGTTGATAATTGACTACGGCGATCACATTTTTTGAGCCAGAAGCATATAAGGCTTTACCGTCAATCGCACCACTAAACAAACCATCTTTATCTAATTTTGCAGGATAAGTTTTGCCATCGAGTTTAAGGGTAATCGGCTGATCTGGATTAAGCTCAGATATAGGTATTCCTGCAATCTGCCCCTTAACCACAATACTTTGCTTCGCTTCTGTTGCAGACAATTGATTGTCACTGGTAATAGGCAATAATTGAATTTGGGGCTTAGCATTGTCTTTTAAATAGGGCACCGTATATTCATTCGCGACAGCCTGTTCAACCAATGCTGCTTTGATATGAATGGTATTTTCCCCTACCAAATCCTGACGAGGCACAGAAACTTTCCAATAGCCTACTTCATCAGGTTGAGCTTGAAATTTCTTATCGCCAATCTGTACAGATACAGCTTGCATCGGTGCACCAGATTTTACCAATCCAATAAAGATCAAATTGGTTGAACTTGCCAAAACTGCACCGACAAACATCAATTTCATAATGTTCATACGTTGTGCAAGTAAGCCACCTAAAAAACCACCCAATAGGCTAAAAATAACTCCGTAAATTTTAACGGCTTCTGCAATTTGCTCTTTGGTGAAGTTTAAATCTTGATAGAAAACATTCGAAATAACACCCGCAATAATGTCTGAAATTCGATAGAAACCGATCAATAACAGTAGAACCAATGCCAGCTTTACCCCATAACGCTTAAAAAAATCAGCAATCGGGTTAACCCAAGTCTCATAGGCCATCTTTTTATTGACGACACCAAAACGAATCAACGATGTTGCAACAAGAATTGCACCAAAACCTGAGCCTAAAAAGCGTACCGCTTCCATTAAAAACTTCAGCAAGTTGTCTTCGACTTTCCAAGTCGCTTGCAGATATTGAACCATGTCATCGGAGTAAATATATAAACAAACAAAACTCGCCACTGCCAAGATAAAGACCAAAACTAAACGATAGTAATCAATATTTTTATAGTGTTTATCAACTCGATTAACCAAAGGTTCTCGGATTACTAAAGTGGTGATAATGCCCACTAGCATCACCAGCGCCATCGTTAAATAAGTATATTTCCACGCTTCATAAATATAGTTCCCTTTTGCAGTCCCCAAAGAAGCAGCAAGAAATAAAGCACCTGCTCCAGCGAGAATCATCCCTAAACGATAGCCTGCATTATAGGTCGATGCCAACACCGTTTGCATCTCGGTTTCAGCCAGCTCGATTCGATAGGCATCAATCACAATGTCCTGCGTCGCTGCGGAAAACCCCAGTAATACCGCCCCCACAGCCATTTGGTAAATATAACTTTGGCCCAAAGCAGGATCAGAAAACGCCATAATACAGATCGCACAGATAATCAGTACTTGTGCAATCAACAACCAAGCACGGCGCCGACCCAATTTTTTGGTGAGTATCGGGACGGGTAATTCATCAATCAGCGGTGCCCATACAAATTTAAAAGAATAGCCCAGCGCAGCCCAACTAAAAAAAGTCACTGCACTTTTTTCAATTCCGGCCTCACCTAACCATAAAGATAAACTTGAAAAAATGAGCAGAATAGGAATACCTGCTGAAAACCCAAGAAAGAGCATAATTGCAGCACGCCGATCGATAAAAGCGGCAAAAGCAGATTTCCATCCATTTTTTGCTGTGGAATTCTGCTCAGCTGATTGCTGAGATAGTTGCGTTGTCATTGCGTTGTTATTTTCTGAAAAATGAAATAGTGCTATTCAACCGCTTAATGCTTAGAGTTTCAATCACTTTTATGCAACTGATGAGCGCTTTTACAGATATTTCCGCTTTTGGCGCTTGATCTTTACCCCCAATCCTGTATACCTTTAACTTTTCAACCCATATAAGTTTTGGATTTCACCTGTGACCCAAAGACACGATCAATTAAGCTCTACTACTGTTTCAATTACGACGACTGCAACCCCAATACAAAAAACTGAAACGATTTTTCCATCTGCTTTTGATCAAACGGAAATTCAAAACACGTTGACACAAACCGCACTAAAATCAGAACAACTGACGCATATCCCGAATCTAAGCAAGATTCCTACCTCAACCAAGAGAATCAAGCCTTTAAATAATTTCTTAGGGCAAGATCGCGCCAGAGCCTCTGTAGAAGCAGGGATTGCTTTACCTTATTCAGGCTACAACATTTTTGCTGTGGGGACGGCAGGTCTTGGCAAAAGAACCATGATCAAGCGCTTGTTACAGCAGCATGCCAAAACCATGCAAACGCCTGATGATTGGGTCTATGTTTATAATTTTAAAAATGCGCGACAACCGATTGCACTACGTTTTCAAGCGGGTCAAGGCAGTAAGTTTCAAGCTTTAATCCACCAAGCATGGCAAACCATTCTCAAGCAACTTGAACGTCGCTTTAGTGCTGAAACTTATCACAATCGTATTGAACGTATTCGTCAAATCACGGGAAATGAGCAACAACTCGCTTTAGTTGAACTGACCAAAGAAGGCGAAGACCTCGACCTAAAACTGATTAATCGTAACGATGAACATATTTTTGTGCCGATCCATGTCAAAGATGACAAAGTATTGGAAATGTCACAGGAAGATATTAATGCGCTCGACAGTAAACAACGCGCAGAAATTAATTCCAATATGCGTTATATGGATAAAAAGCTTGAACGGCTTGGCCTTCAGTTAGGTGATTTGGAAGATGATGCACGTGATCAAGTTTCTGAACTGAATCGTGATATCGCCAAACAAGTGGTGATTCCTCGTATAGATTTGATTTTAAGTAAATTTAAAACCGTACACGGACTCGATCAATACTTAAAACATTTTGCAGCAGATATCATTGAAAATGTTGAAACGATTTTAGATCAAGAAGGCGAAGAATTCTCTCCTGCTTTATTTAATCGGGTTCCTTCACGTTACCAAGCCAATGTCGTGGTCAGCAATAAGCCAAACTCTGGTGCACCAGTTATTTTTGAAGACTTCCCAACACACTATAATTTACTGGGACATGTTGAACAGCTGACGCAAAATGGCACCATCACCACTGACTTTACTCTGATTCGCCCAGGTTCATTGCATCAAGCCAATGGTGGTTTTTTAATTTTAGAAGCAGAACAGCTGTTAGAACAGCCTTATGCATGGCAAGGGTTAAAACGTGCTTTAAAATCAGGACAATTAAAGCTGTCTTCTCTAGAGCACATGTTGACTTTAACCGGCAGTATTTCAATTGAGCCTGCATCTGTGCCGCTCAACTTAAAAGTGGTTTTATTGGCAGAACCTGAAATTTATTATGAAATTTTAGAACTAGAGCCAGAATTAGGCAGTGTTTTTAAAATTCGTGCTGATTTTACCGATACCCTGCAACGTAATGATGATAATGAACAAGCCTATATGCAACTGATTGCAGACTATGTTCAACAAGACAAATTACTGCCTTTTGATCGCTCGGCATTGGCAGCATTACTAACAGATTCAAGTCGCCAAGCAGAAGACCAGAGTTCATTGTCTTTACATGCTTTGACCCTAGGTGACTTGATCCGTGAGTCTCATCATCATGCTGCACAGTCAGATGAAAAGTTAGTCACCTCTCATCATATCAACACTGCCCTAAAACATCGTCAATATCGCTTAGGCTATTTAAGAGAGCTTTATTGGCAAGACTTGTCACGTGGTACACAACTGATTGAGACACGCGGCCATCGTTTAGGTCAGATCAATGCTTTATCCGTGATCCACTATGCCGATGTTGAATTTGGTTTACCGTCACGCTTAACCGCTTCGGTATATCAAGGTGGCGGTGACATTTTAGATATTGAGCGCAGTGTAGAACTTGGTGGTTCATTACATGCCAAAGGTGTCTTGTTGATGTCGAGTTTCTTAAAAGCTCATTTTGGTCGTGAACAGATTTTGCATTTCTCTGCTGCCCTCGCCTTTGAACAAAGTTATGGTCAAGTGGATGGTGACAGTGCCACGGTTGCAGAACTATCTGCATTGATTTCCGCAATCTGCCAATTACCTATTGATCAATCGTGGGCGATCACAGGTTCGATGAACCAATTGGGTCAAGTTCAACCAATTGGTGGGGTCAATGCAAAAATTGAAGGATTCTTCGATGCATGCAAACTCCAAGGATTGACAGGCAAACAAGGGGTGATTATTCCACGTCAAAATATGCAGCATTTAATGCTTCGCCATGATGTGATTGAGGCTGTCAATGAGGGTCAATTCCATATACATGCAATAGACACCATTGATCAAGCTTTAGAAATCTTAATGGCTCGACCTGTTGGGGCATTAGATAAAAAAGGTCGTTATACCAAAGGTTCAATCTATGCAGCAGTGATGGCACAGCTTGAATATTGGCAAGCCTTGGAAGATGGTGTTGAAATAGAGCACAAGCCAAAGAAAAAGAAAAAAAAGAACAAAGGGAAAAAACCGAAAAAGGCAGAAGCTGAATCAACAAGCATCATTACTGACGAAAACCAAGCTGAAGTTGCAGCAAAGCAAAATAAGCGCAAGTCAGCTTAAATTGCTTCTTGGTTAGACCTTAAATAGACAAAGCTTTGAATATTCAAAGCTTTGTCTTATATATTTGGGTGGTTTACTAAATATCAAAACCCAATATGCAAAAAACAAACATTGAAACAGCGCATCAGTCATGACGTAATCTCGTCTAGGCTGCAGATCAGCATAGCCAAGCGAAAACAAAATAATCTTAGCCAATAAAAAAGCACCTTCCGGTGCTTTTTCTACATCATCAACTTATTAAGCATCTGGTGCTGGGCTATATTGTTCAATCAATGGCTTTAATTCACCATTTTGGAACATTTCTAGCATAATGTCGCTACCGCCAATCAATTCACCATTAATCCACAATTGCGGGAATGTAGGCCAATTTGCAATTTGTGGCAAAGTTGCACGAATATCCGGATTTTCCAAGATATTTACATAAGCAAATGGACGACCAATTTGACTAAGTGCTTCAACTGCACGTGCAGAGAAACCACATTGTGGAAATTGCGGTGTACCTTTCATATAAAGAAGTACTGCATGTTTAGCTATTTGATCGCGAATTAACGCTTCTGTATCACGCGCTTGTTCAGTCATTGATTAAATCCTCAACTCATCTGCCTGCATTATACCTAAATCCACAATAAAGAATATGTCTAGACGATTATTTCCAATTTTATTTATATTAAAGCTTTAAATCTTGTGCATATTTTGGTTAGATAATCCTTTACCCTTTCCACTCCTAACAGATAAGAGTTAGTTATGAATAACATCACCCTCGCTCCGGTACAAACTGATCAACCTTCACATTTGATGCCTGTATTCAGCCGTCAACCGATCAGCTTTGTCCGAGGACGAGGTTCTTATCTTTATACTGAAAATGGTACTGAGTATTTAGATGCATTGACGGGTATTGCTGTGTGTGGCTTAGGACATGCTCATCCTGTTCTGGCTGAGGCTATTGCAGAACAAGCGGCTACATTAATCCATACCAGCAATATTTACGAAGTCGCTTGGCAAACTGCAGCAGCGCAAAAGCTGGCTGAAGTTTCGGGTATGGAAGAAATCTTTTTCTCAAACAGTGGTGCAGAATCAAATGAAGGTGCAATTAAAATTGCACGTAAATTTGGTCACTTACAGGGTGTTTCCAACCCAAAAATCATTGTTGCGGATCAATCATTCCATGGTCGTACCCTTGCAACACTTTCAGCTACGGGCAATAAAAAGGTTCAAGAAGGCTTTGCACCACTGGTTGAAGGCTTTATTCGTGTGCCTTTTGGCGATGTAGAAGCCATTGAAGAAGCCGCTATTCAGCATCCTGATATTGTGGCAATTTTGGTCGAACCGATCCAAGGTGAAGGTGGTGTCAATACCGCACCTCAAGGCTTTAGCTACCTTGAAGATATTCGTCGTATTTGCAACCAACATAATTGGTTAATGATGCTAGATGAAGTTCAAACAGGTAATGGCCGTACCGGTAAATACTTTGCTTATCAACACACCAATATTATTCCAGATGTTTTAACCACAGCAAAAGGCCTCGGAAATGGTTTTCCAATCGGTGCTGTGATGACACAAGGTCGTGGTGTTGGAGTACTTGCTGCGGGAAATCATGGCTCTACTTATAGTGGTACGCATTTAGGCTCTCGTGTTGTCTACACAGTGATTGACTTGATCCAAAAAGAAAACATCGTTGCAAATGCTGCTAAAATTGGAGCATATCTGGTCGATCAGTTCCGTGCTCAACTTGTGGAGCAAAATGTGATTGTGCGCGGTTTCGGCATGATGATTGGTATCGAATTACCTAAAGACTGTGCCGAATTAGTAAACATTGCACGTGATAAGCATCATTTAATTATTAACGTTACTTCAGGCAATGTGGTTCGTTTACTGCCAGCTTTGAATATGAATCATGAGCAAGCAGATGATCTATTAAAACGCTTAGTACCTGCAATTAAAGAGTTCCTTGCCTAATTGTGAATAAATACTTTAAGAGATTAACCCGTTAATCTCTTTTGGTTTTGTCATGAATGCTTATCAAATTGCAAGTATAGAAAAGCCGCTTTAAAGCGGCTTTTTTATTAGAACTTATTAGAATTAGAACTTTATGAAGCTTCTTGGAAAATTCTACCACCAGGCAACTGGCTAAAATATTGTTTCAAAGCATCCAAACAACGATGAATTTTCATCGGCTGCTGTTCACGCTTTAAGGTCACAGCACTTAAAGTGAAAGTTGGTAATTTCCACTCTGGAAGCACTTCAACCAATGTTCCGTTCATTAATTCTTTTTGCACATCTAAATAAAGGATTCGCGCAATACCATGCCCATGTTGGCACAATGATTTTGCAACAAATACGTTATTTGTCTGAAGGCGATGCTTCATTTCTAAATTAACAACTTCACCTGTTGCACCATGCTGAAATGAAAAATGTTGAGAATTTTTCATGATATTTATCGGAATCAAATCATGATTCTGTAAATCTTCAGGACGTGAAATAGGCGCTGTTTGATTTAAATAACTTGGCGATGCAACTAAGATCTGATCGACTCGTGCAAGTGGCATACAGCTCAAGTTATTCGCATCTTCGATTTTTGAAGACATGCGAATAGCAATATCTATACGCTCTTGAATCAAGTCGATATATTGGTTATCTGCTTCAAAATGAACCATCAAACCTCTATGTGCAGACATCCAATGCGATAAAGCAGGAACAACATGTGTTGCCCCTATTTCCGGGGTTGTCGCAATACGCAAATCCCCAACTAAATCATCGCGCAACTCATTAATGCGGATTTTTCCACGCTCTGCGGCAGCGAGCATTTCTTGACAACTGTGGAAAAAAGCTTGACCAGCCTCAGTTAAACTCAGCTTTCGCGTAGAACGATGTAGAAGTGTCACTTCCATTTCATGTTCTAGAGATCTAATTTGCTGACTAACCGCACTAGTCGTAATGCCAAGGTCACGCGCGGCACCACTAAAAGAGCTTTTTTCAACAACACAAGCAAATACACCCATTGCCCGAAGTTGATCTAACATAAATTTCCCTCTGAAATTATGAGCTGTTTCACACTTTTTTGTTCAAAACAACTCATTGTATTATACGAAGAAAATTACACTTTGCATTAAAATATTTAATTTATTGGTAAAATATTTGCTGGGTTTATCGGTTTTCCATCTAAACGTACCTGAAACTCCAACATGGTACTGCTAGCACCTGAAGATCCCATCTCTGCAATCTTCTGTCCTGCTGTCACAGTTTGACCACTTTTCACCAACATTTTGCTGTTATGAGCATATGCAGTAATGTAACCATCGATATGTTTTACTAAGACAAGATTACCATATTCTTTTAATCCATCTGCAGCATAAACCACCTGTCCATCCGCTGCGGCAAAAATTGGATCACCTTGATTCCCTCCAAAACGTATTCCTTTAATATTATTCGCAATATTATAATTTGCAATAACAGATCCATTTGATGGTTTTACCCATCTCAATTGGGTTGATTGTACTGTCGTCGTCGTTTGTACAGGCGGCGGCGTTACTGGCTGAGCCGTCGTTGTACCAGTTGGCGACGTCGGCTGCTGTGTTGGTAACTTAATCGTTTGACGTTGAATTTGCGGTTCATTGCTCGTCAACGGTTTCGTTGTAGATCGAGTGACATTGCCCCCACCTTTTTTCAAACGTAATGACTGGCCTACATAAATTCGATAAGGCGCAGCAATATCATTCATTTCAGCAACACTGAGATAACTCAAACCATAACGCATAGAGATTGCGCTTAAGGTATCACCAGAACGAACTGTGTAATAGTCAGGCGCAACAGCATAACGTGTAGGGTTATTAATTTGAGGCTTCGATGCACACCCAGTCACCACTATGGCAGAGGTGATTGCTATTGTGGACAAAATGATTTTCATCCATCGCTTAGGCATTTGAATTGGAAGTGTTGATCGAGCCAAAAGCATTGATTTCCCTCTCTACAATCTTAAAATTTAAAAATATTTGCTTAAGATTAGCAAAATACACACGCATTTCACTGTTTAACAGTGCTTTTTCACAAAGTTATAACACTCATACATCAAAATGACTATGTGAGAGTTGTGATTGTAGTGTTTCAAGAATTGTGTAATTGGTTGCATCCATCTGAATTGGGGTAATACTGACGCAACCATTGGCAATGGCAAAAAAGTCAGATTGCAGGTTTTGTGCATTTTTTTGCGGATCTGTCACCGCTTCACCCGCCAAACCAATCCAATAGACTTGACGACCACGCGGGTCAACCTGACTGGTTATCGGCTTTGATTGTATTCGACGCCCCTGATATGTAATTTGAGCCCCTAAAATTTCAGCGACATCGGGAATATTGATATTTAAGATATGTCGTGGAGGCAGTTCGGGTAAGCCTTTGGCAATAAAGCTGTAAACCCAGTTTGCAGCTTGTGCATAATCTCCAGGGTTGTCATAGGAACGTACATTACTGCCTGCCAATGAAACTGCGATTGCTGGCTGTTTCATCAAACGTCCTTCAAATGCCGCCCCTACGGTTCCAGAATAAAGGACATCGTCACCTAAATTCGCCCCACTATTGATTCCACTGACAACTAAATCAAACTCAAAATCAAATAAACCATTCATGGACAAATAAACACAATCAGCAGGTGTCCCATTGACTGCCCACATATCTGGTGCAACTTGAATCGGTCGAAGTGGTCGATCTAGGGTTAATGCACTTGAATAACCACTGCGTTCACTTTCTGGCGCAACAATAACAACTCGACCTAAAGGTCGTAATGCTTTTGCTAAAGCTTGAATACCTGGTGCAAAAACACCATCATCATTGGCAACTAAAATATTCACTAAAAGGTTCTCTGACTAAAAATTATTAAATGACTACTGAGTAATTTAATTCAAATTTATTGAACAATTATATATAGTTACTTACTCAATTTTAAATCTAATTTGTGACTATAAAGATGATTACACGTTCTCTTACTCATACTATTTCTATCGCTCTCATCACACTTTGCGCACAATCTGCATTTTCAGAAACATTAACTTCACAAGAATCTGATCGAATTGCGAAAGAAGATATTGCCGCAACACAGGTGCTTGCCGAAGTTTGCCCAGCGTTAATTGGAAACAACCCTGCATTTCAAACTAAAATTGCAAGTTTAACCCAAACCTTATTAAAGGATTTGTCCAAACCTACAACATTGACTCAGCTTCAACAAGATCCAGAATACCAAACTGTACTCAAAGAAGCACAAATCAGTGCCAAAGAAGTTGATCAAGCTGAACACAAAGCAGTATGTGCAGATGTACTTGAACTTCCACACTAAAATAAGATAAAAAACCTCCCCCCAATGCGATGTTAAAAAATCCTTTTTTGACATCTTTTGCATTGTTCAGTGTGCGAAAATTTCAAATAAATCTACAACATCGATACACTTTCTCTATATTTTTCACAGTTTTTACGTTTAATCTATGCAGATTCTCAAATTAAAAATTGATTAGGTTATTTATGCGTATGACGTTAAAAATGCTTACATTAAGCCTTGTTTCAGCAAGTGGTTTATTTATAACCCATGCTTTTGCCGCATCTGACAAAATCGAAGTCACCCAGCAACAAGTCTCTAAAGAAGAATTGGCTGCAATTTATGTATTGTCGGATATCTGCCCAAGTCTAATCAAAACAGATGCTGCATTTAATAAAGGTTTTGATCACTTGCTTAAAGACTATATGCCAAATGACAAAGATCCTAAAGCAACCTTAAAATCACTTTCCAAGCAAAAAGATTTCCAAAGAGCTTTAAAAGAAGCAAAAAGTGATGCTAAAAAAGCGGGTGATACTGAAAACACAGCAATTTGTAATGACATTAGTAACTATCAGTCATAACGATTTCTGCAATTTATCCAACAAATATTGAATTAGTTACAATAAGTAAGAAATAAGCCGACTTTCCTTATAGAAGTCGGCTTTGCTTTGCCCTAAAATGCTAGCCTGTTTGTGCTCATATAACGATTGGAACGACCTAGAATGACTCGAAAAAGCGCCATTGCTGCATTATTACTTTTACCTTCATTTTCTTATGCAGCAACCGTCTTAACCACTCCGCCAGAATTAAATAATAAATCGTATGTCTTAATGGACTATGAGACAGGTCAAATTCTTGCATCGAAGAATGAAAATGAAAAATTAGCACCTGCTTCGATGACGAAAATGATGACGAGTTACATCATTGAGCAAAAACTTCTTAAAGGCGAACTGACCGAAAGTGAAAAAGTTCGCATGAATGAGTCTGCATGGTGTCGTGGTAGCAGTACTGAATCTTGTATGTATGTGCCGTTAAATGGTACTGCAACAGTTTTAGAAATGTTACGAGGCATTATTATCCAGTCGGGTAATGATGCATCTAAAGCAATGGCTGAACATATTTCAGGTAATGAAGGTTCATTTGCCTATGCAATGAACCAAGAAGCCAAACGTGTAGGTATGGTCAATACACACTTTATCAATGCAACGGGTATGCCTGCTGAGGGTCACTACTCAACTGCAAAAGATATGGCGGTACTTGCTAAACATATCATTCATGACAGTTCAAAATATTATCCTATTTATTCTGAAAAAGAATTTACCTTCAACGGGATTAAACAAGGTAACCGTAATGCCTTGCTGTATACCGACCCAAGTGTTGATGGCTTAAAAACAGGTCATACCGATGAAGCAGGTTATTGCTTAACCACATCTTCAAAACGCGGCCCAATGCGTTTGATTTCTGTGATTTTTGGTGCACCATCGATGAATGAACGTGCCAGCCAAACACGCTCATTGTTAGCTTGGGGTTATTCAAACTTTGAAACAGTCAGTGTTCAACCTGCAAATCAAGTGCTTGCTAAAGCAAAAGTTTATTTTGGTAAAGAAAATGATGTACAAATTGGTTTAGCTGAAAACTTCAATGTGACCATGCCTAAAGGTCAAGCCAATGCCATCAAAACACAAGTCACTGTTCAACCCAACTTAAATGCACCATTAAAACAAGGTCAAGTTGTTGGTAAATTAACAGCAACTTTAGATGGTAAAGTGATTGCTGAAAAACCATTAGTGGCGTTAAAAGCTGTAGAAGAAGCAGGCTTCTTCTCTCGCTTGATCGACCATATCAAAATGTTCTTTAGCAACTTGTTCTAAGTTATTCGCTTAAACCTAATATTGAATTTATTAGACTAAAGCACAGGCATCCTGATCACAGATTTGGATGCCTTTTTAATTTATACTCGGTAAAAATACACTGGTTAAATTTTGCTTTTGACATGGAAGCCAACATGAAAAAAAATATTCGTTCGTATTTAGGCCATCATCCTAAAATTGATTCAACCTGTTATATCGATGATCTCTCGGTTGTAATCGGTGAAGTAATTTTGGCGGAGAATGTATCGGTTTGGCCTTTTGCGGTGATTCGTGCGGATGTCAATCACATTAAAATTGGCCGTTATTCTAATGTACAAGACCATTGCATGTTACATGTCAGTCATAAAAATGATGCAAAACCCAATGGCTCACCTTTAGTGATTGGAGAAGATGTGACCATTGGACATCATGTCACCTTACATGGTTGTACCATTGGCAACCGGGTTTTAGTGGGAATTAATACAATTGTTCTAGATGATGTGGTGATTGAAGATGATGTCATGATTGGTGCAGGCTCACTGGTTCCACCGCGTAAGCGCTTAGAAAGTGGTTATCTCTATGTAGGAAGCCCAGTGCAAAAGGTTCGCCCTTTAACTGACAAAGAAAAGGAATTTTTGCCTTATTCAGCAAGACACTATGTCAAAGTAGCAAATCATTATTTAGAAGCGAACGATTAACCATAGGATTAAAGCAAATACCTAGGCATGCTTAAAAACGTACTTGTTATTTAAATACATGTTGCTCAAGTAAATCTAATTCCACTGAACTACAGTGGAATTAGGCATTACATTTTGGATCAAACCGCTATTCAGAGACCTTGTAGTATTTGGTTAATTCTTCAAATACTGGTGCTTTGACATTGTCTTTTAAAATATAGCGGGTAATCACACCTTGATCTGTATGTATTTCCATAAAGATATTTTGCGAGCCTTTGAAGTCCCCCATTAGGTTGACTGGAATAAGCACACTGTTACGAGAACGATTTGCTTTAAATGCAAAATCAATTTCAGTTGGACCAATCACATTAAATGAGTGACTTTTTGCACCATCACTAAATACAACTTTTTCAATATTATATTTGGTATAGGAGCTATTTAAGCTGAGTTTCACCTTTAAAAAGTCTTTATGTGTCTCATTCCACACCACAGTGACGATTGGACAAAGTTCACTTGGCTGGCAAATTAATAATCCCTGTGTACCTACATTTGAAGTGGCATCATTAGGATTTGAAGCACACCCAGTGATCAGTAATACACCTAAAGGTATACATAATAATTTCTTTATCATACTTTTTAAATCCTATTGTATGCCCAAGAATTGGAATGGCTAAGCGATCTTAAAACAAGAACTGGCTTTACCTGTATAAAACGTTGCTTGATCAAGCCCCAATTCAAGCTTTTTTGATTTGACTATCTTTTATAGCCAATGTCTTTTAATTCTATCCAAAAAACATTCGACGATACAGTAGATTCAAACAAATAAAGTCTTTTATGTTTGAGTGGTGTACACCCGTAAATAGCGAATGTATTTAATTCTGTGTTGGGTATTAAGTCCTTTAATCATACAAACATATTGCGTATTACACTTAACACATCTGCACATGAATATTCTAGTCGTATATTGAGCTGGATCGATAGAGCCAAATACATCAGTTTATATAGTAATTTTTATGTGAAACATTCTGACCTATAACAAGCTGATATAAAATAATAGATTAATCAGTTAAAGCGCTGAGATTTCAGCTTCAAATGCAAGATAAGCAAACTCACCCAGAAGTATTTTGAGCATATTGTGGATACATCTCCGCTTAGGATGATCAAAGAAAATCCGCATGAACATAGCCACCACGTGCTAAATTTTGTAGAATAATGCTTTATCTCCCTTGGTGCTGGTCATGACCGCTTGGACACCCCACGTTACTGTTGCAACAGTTGTAGAAAAAGATGGAAAATTTCTTTTTGTAGAAGAATATACCGAAGGTGTAAGCCATACTGTGTTCAATCAACCCGCCGGGCATGTTGAATGTGGTGAAACTATTATTCAAGCTGCGTTACGTGAAACCATGGAAGAGACAGGATATGCAGTAGAAATCAATTCATTACTGGGGATCTATACCTATACCCCACCCATGTTTCCAGACCGCACTTATTTTAGATTTTGCTTTTTAGCACATGTGACTGAATACTTTCCAGACGCACAACTGGATACAGATATCATTGGTCCACAATGGATGACACTTGAAGAACTGCTTGAATCTGCTCGCGCCAGAAGTCCTTTGGTCATTAAAGCTGTACAAGATGCACTTTCTGGGCAAAAATACCCACTTTCGCTCATCTATGAGCACCAAAACTCTCCTTTAATTTCAAATTTGGATGCCTAATCCTATGCAACAACGTGTCATCGTCGGTATGTCGGGTGGTGTAGATTCATCTGTTTCTGCTGCACTTTTACTTCAACAAGGATATCAAGTTGAAGGGCTTTTCATGAAAAACTGGGAAGAAGATGATGGCACGGAATATTGTACCGCAATGGATGACCTTGCTGACGCACAAGCGGTGTGTGACAAAATTGGGATCAAACTCCATACTGCAAATTTTGCAATGGAATATTGGGATCGCGTTTTTGAACATTTCTTAGCAGAATATGCCGCTGGTCGTACACCAAACCCCGATATTCTGTGTAATAAAGAAATTAAATTCCGTGCATTCTTAGATCATGCTGTCAATTTAGGCGCGGATTTTATTGCAACTGGACATTATTGTCGTCGTGGCGAAACAACCACCAATTCAAAAGGTGATCAATATGCGCCTTTATTACGTGGTGTAGACAATAACAAAGATCAAACTTATTTTCTTCATGCGGTTCATGGTCGTGAAATCAATAAAACCCTGTTCCCAGTTGGTGAGATTGAAAAACCTCAAGTACGTAAAATTGCGGAAGAACTGGGTTTAGCCACTGCCAAGAAAAAAGATTCCACTGGGATTTGCTTTATTGGTGAACGCCGTTTTAATGACTTCTTAAAACAATATTTACCGGCTCAACCCGGGAAAATTGTCTTAGATACAGGAAAAGAGGTTGGTGATCATCACGGCTTAATGTACTATACGCTCGGTCAGCGTGGTGGTATTGGTTTAGGTGGACTCAAAGGCGCAGAAGAAGGTGCTTGGTTTGTTTTACATAAAGACATCGAAGGTAATCGTCTTGTAGTTGGACAAGGTCATGAACACCCACTGATGCAAAGTACCATTTTATGGTCTGAAACAATTGACTGGGTTGCAGGTGAACAAGCAATTCCTGACACAGGTTTCCGATGCACGGCAAAAACTCGTTACCGTCAACCTGATCAAGCATGTACAATTTATAAAGATGCAAACACGCCAAATGGTGTTCGTGTCGAATTTGATGAAGCACAGCGTGCCGTAACACCGGGACAAAGTGTTGTTTTCTATGTCGATGAAGTCTGTTTAGGTGGGGGTGTGATTCATCATACCAATGCACCAAAACCAGATTTTATTGAGTAATGATTAAAAATTATTTAAAGGAATTTAGGCATGGTTGAGTTGCCCTTTCAACAGCCTCAAACTTTGAATCAACGCCAAAACCGAGCTTTGGCGTTAGCAGCTGTGTTTCAAGCAACACAGCTGACGCATATGACTGCAATGTCAGGGCGTCAAAGTATTGGTGAAAGTGGTAATTTCTATTTTGAACAGCTCATCAAAGCCAGCCTCAATATCCGTGCCACTGCCAATTCATCAGGTCAAACTTTAGACTTCTTCAATCAATTGGCAGACATTTCCTTAGGTTTAAAAACTTTAGAAAGTAGCATTACACAACCTTTCTCAGCATCACCGAAATCTAGAATTCCTAAAATTGCCAATGCAAAACTGCCAATGACTTATGCCATGTCATTATTGGCCTTGGAAAAAAAAGTTTATAGCAATCCAAAGTTTGTTGAAATTATTGAACAATCTCAACAAAAAATATTAAAACAGCTGTCTTTTTTTGATAATAACTATTTACATCCAAGTATCATTGCCAATTTAGCACAGACCTATGTCGACACTGCTGGTCAAATTAACCCCCGAATTCTAGTCCGCGGTAATGCAGAAGCCTTTAAAGACTCTGCACATACCAATCGTATCCGTGCCAGTTTATTCACAGGCTTACAAATGGCTCACCTATGGCGTCAATTAGGTGGAAGCTCATGGAATATGATCTTTAGCAAACGCAAACTTCTTCAAGATATTCAAGATCTTGCTCGATTACAATATCAGGTTGTTTAATTTGATACTGTTCGAGTTACGCCATTCGCTCTAATTCCAAAATTTAAGGAATCTTTATGAACGCTTTAACCGCACTTTCTCCACTAGACGGACGCTATGCAAGCAAATGTGATGCATTACGCCCTTACCTCTCTGAGTTTGGTCTAATCCATGCTCGTGTGACTGTTGAAGTGCGTTGGTTACAAGCGCTTGCAAATCGTCCTGAAATCACAGAAGTTCCAGCTTTTTCTGCTGCAACCAATACCGCTTTAGATGCGATTGTTACTCAATTTTCTGAAGATGATGCTAACCGCATTAAAGAAATTGAACGTACTACTAACCATGATGTAAAAGCGGTTGAATATTTCTTAAAAGAAAAAATTGCACATATTGATGAGCTTAAAAATGCAGGCGAATTTATTCACTTTGCTTGTACTTCAGAAGACATCAACAACCTTTCTCACGCTTTGATGTTGAAAAATGGTCGTGAAGTGTTAGTTGTTGCTATGCAACAAATTGTTGATTCTATTGTGGCTTTAGCTGAAACACATGCAGAACAACCAATGCTATCACGTACCCATGGTCAAACTGCGAGCCCAACTACTTTGGGTAAAGAAATGGCCAACGTTGCATATCGTTTAGCGCGTCAAATCAAACAGTTTAAACAAGTTGAATTATTAGGCAAAATTAATGGTGCGGTAGGTAACTACAACGCGCACTACTCTGCTTATCCTGAAATCAACTGGCCTGCTCACTCGCAAGCATTTGTTGAATCACTCGGTTTAACCTTCAACCCTTATACAACTCAAATCGAACCACACGATTACATCGCGGAATTGTTCGATGCTTTACGTCGTTTTAACACAATTTTAATCGACTTTAACCGTGACGTTTGGGGCTATATCTCTTTAGGCTTCTTTAAACAACGTTTAAAAGAAGGTGAAGTCGGTTCTTCTACAATGCCTCACAAAGTCAATCCAATTGATTTTGAAAACTCTGAAGGTAACTTGGGCATTGCCAATGCAGTATTAGCGCACTTAGGCGAAAAATTACCAATTTCTCGTTGGCAGCGTGACCTTACAGACTCGACTGTATTACGTAACATGGGTGTTGGCTTGGCACAAAGTTTAATTGCTTTTGAAGCATGTTCAAAAGGTATTGGTAAACTTGAGCTTAATGCAGCACGTATTATTGAAGATCTTGATCATGCTCAAGAAGTATTGGCTGAACCAATCCAAACTGTAATGCGTCGTTATGCAGTTGAAAAACCATATGAAAAATTAAAAGCATTGACTCGTGGTCAAGCGATGACACGTGACATGATGGTTGATTTTGTCAATGGCACTGAACTTGAAGCTGTACCTGCTGCTGATCGTGCACGCTTAGCTGAAATGACCCCTGCAACTTACACAGGTAATGCTGCGGATCAAGCCAAACAAATTAAAGATTTGATTGCTAAAATCTAAGCTTTTAATCTTCTAAAAGACCTAAAAAATGCGAAGCCGATGCTTCGCATTTTTTTGCATTTTGATTACAATGCGCAGTAATAATTTTTAGAAAATACCATAATGATTTATCATGCCTTAACAAAAAAACATTGGCTTGTTCTTGCTATGCTTGCAATCGCAATCATTCTTGCCAGTATCAATCCTTTAGAATACCCATCCTACATGCTGCATCAGATTGGCACCTTACTCATGCTGATTGTTCTATTTTTCTGTTTAAAGAAAATAGGGCTGACATTTTCATCATTTTTATTGTACATCTTCTTCTTGGTGATTCATGTGATTGCTGCACATTATCTTTATTCTTATGTGCCTTATAATGATTGGTCAATCAAATACTTACACTTTGATCTCAATCAAGCAATGGGGTGGACACGTAACATGTTTGACCGCTTTGTACACTTATTCTATGGCTTATTTCTTTACCCATTTTTCTACCGAATTTTCCAAGTGTGGTTACCAAACTTAAAGCCTAAAACCTTATTTTTATTGGTCATTCAATTTGTTATGGCAACCAGTTTATTTTATGAATGGATTGAATGGTGGATTGCCATTGGCCTATCCCCAGAAGAAGCTGAAAACTACAATGGGCAACAAGGTGATATATGGGATGCGCATAAGGATATGTTCTTAGCCACCATTGGTGCAATCATAACAGGATTAGTCGCTTTAAAAGCTACGGCAAAAGAGAATCATCCTCAAGAATAAGGCCTCCCTCCCTTCCAATATACTCACTTAGCGATCAAGTTCTTGGTGAGTATAAAATCAACTGAGTTTTACTTTTGCAATCTCTGTTTATTCTCTAAGATATCGGGCAAACTGCGCTCGATCCAACCAATCAAATAGTTTAATTTTTCAGCCGCTTGTGCACCTAAAATCGTCAATTGATACTCTACTTTCGGTGGTACTTCAGGGTAAACCGTTCTCAATATAAAGCCATCTTGTTCAAGCACTTTTAATGTCTGTGCAAGCATTTTTTCGCTGATTCCCTCAATTCGATTACGCAGTTCGCTAAAACGTTGTACGCCATCATTTAAACAACGTAAAACCAATACAGACCATTTGCTAGTTAAATGCTCCAATATTTCTCTAGATGGGCACTGACTGGATAAAACTTGACCAATTAAATCACTTGAAGCATAGATGCTCATAAATTCTCTCTACACAGTAATTAGCTTACTTTTAGGTACGTACTTACATATAGTAAGTTTAATGATTATGATCATAACATCAAGTTTAAAAAACATCCAATTTAAATCATATTTAAAGGTGAAATTATGAAAATCGCAATTACAGGTGCAACGGGCCAACTTGGACAATTGGTGATCCAAGCCTTACTTCAACATACTGCCGCTGAAAATATTGTAGCGCTGGTTCGAAATATAGATAAAGCACAGTCGCTTAAACAACAAGGGATTGAACTTCGCCTATTTAACTATGATCAACCTGAAACATTGATACCTGCATTAAACCACATAGATAAATTACTTTTAATTTCAGCCAATGAAATTGGTCGTCGAACGCCTCAGCATAAAGCAGTTATAGAGGCAGCTGTCGCAGCCAAAGTTGAATACATTGCCTATACCAGCTTACTCAATGCAACAGATAACCCACTCGGTTTAGCACAAGAACATCGTGAAACAGAAGCTCTCATTCTGCAAAGCGGTTTGAAATATACTTTTTTACGCAACAATTGGTATAACGAAAATTATCTTGGCAACGTTAAGCATACTGCGGAAACAGGAACACTTTACGGCAGCGCTCAAAATGGAAAAATCAGTTCAGCTTCTCGTTTAGATTATGCCGAAGCTGCGGCCAAAGTCCTTGCTTCTGCAGGTCATGAAAATAAAACTTATGAGCTTGCAGGTTCAAATCATTTTACCCTTGCAGATTTAGCCTCTTATATCGCTTTGGCATCAGGTAAAACTATACAGTATCAAGATATCAGCCCAGAAGATTATACTCAGGCACTGCTTACGGCAGGGTTACCCCAAGCACTGGTAGCAGTTATTGTTGACGCAGATGTACAGACTGTAAATGGTGCAATGTATAGTGAAAGTAAAGACTTGGAACATTTGATTGGTCGTAAAACAACGCATATTCAGGATCAGGTTAAAGCTTTATTTTAGGTATTTTAAAGATGAGCATGGGCTTAAATACAAAATTTAAGCCCATGCTCTACTGAGTAATTAAGGATGAATATTTTTGATAGGAAAATCGATATTCATCTCCAGATCTGCGAGGGACTGTCTTTCTGTGTTGTACATGGTTGCACGGAACACCGCAATTTTTTTCATCGTCATTGGATCATTAATATTCAGTATTGGCTTAAGTTTATGCTTAACATATAAATGAATCACTTCATCAAATTCTAAATAAACCGGCCCATCAAACATAATTTTGATCGGAACTTGATAACGTCGTTTTAACTTAAATGGCACCGAAAGTTTAATCGGAATATCCACTTTTAAAGGAAATTGAGGCAACAGTTTATTTTGATAAACCAAGTCCGTAGTTGTTTCTAATGGCATTAGCGTTTCAATCTGAATATCAGTCTCATAATCAAGCTCAACCTCAATCAGCGTTGTCACAACAAAACTTAAATTAGCCAAATATTTGCCTTTCAAAGGTAAAGCCAACTCACGGTCAATCGTCAACTCAGTATCTAAAGCGCCTTGTGCATGTGTTTGTAAATAATTCCCCACATGGATTTTTGTCGGTAAAGATTCCGACAATTGAATTTGTGCGCTTTGTGCAGAAACCTGCATTGAGGCATGAATATTCAAATATAACCAAACGCACAGTGCAATGAGCAACACGACGCTGATAAAAGTGAACAACAAATTTCGTATAGATTTAAAGATCCACATTTCCATACCACCCTATTTTAAAGCTTCGGACTGTGGCTGTTGTGGTTCTACTGGCGGATGATCGCGACGTGATAGCCTTAAACTATTGAGCGGAATTTTAAGCTGCCCTTTTTCAATTTTTACCGGTAATGTATTTTGAACATCTACTGTTGCTTGAAGTGCTGATTTAATTGGAACATTGAGGTGGCCTTGAATTGGAATATTGGTTTTTAATGTCGCATCAAGTGGCACATGTAAATTTTCTTTAAGTAAAACCTTTACAGGCGCATCAAACTTTAAATGAATATTTTGGTTGAGTGGTACTTGTAAATTAATCGGCACATCCATATGAATCGGGATGTTCCCTTTTAACGGTAAAGTAATATCTTTGCCTAAAACAGTGACTTTAACCTTGGTATCAATCGGCATATCCTGATTGATTTTGATCACTTCATTCACAGGAATTGTGGTTTGAATTGGGACTTCATTATCAAAATACACATGTGGGGTTAAGGTTTGTGTAATCGGTAAGTTTAGCTTTTCATGAATAGGAATTTCAGCTTTCACTTTTCCTTGGACATCCACATCTAATGCGTCATGAATTTGTACTTTGGCTTGTAAAGGCTCTTTTAAATCGATACGTACAGCTTGATTTTCAAGTGGAATATAAATATTAAAATGTTTAAATACCCAGATTGCAATCAACACACCACACACTGTAGCAATAAGAATAAAGGCAACTCCTGCCATAACTTGCTTCAACTGCAAAATCCTGTCCTTAATTTTTATCCTTAATTATTTTTTATTTTAAATACTTATGTGAATTAATATGCGTTTTTATGTATAAAAGTCGAAGAATTTTGTTTAATTAATAAACAATTGATATTTAATCTACGAATTATTTAGAAAAATCAGCTAACCAATAGCACTGCACAATTGCTGTATTATTTTTATACTCAACACTCGTATCCCCTTTTCCATGATTTTGATTGAATTTTAAAGTTTTAAATCGCTGCTTTGCTGCTGTAGCACTCAGATCAAAATATAAATATTCATTGTATTGTTGCGCTGGACGACCAAAACTAAATTCTATTTTGCGAATAGGAATGCCAGCATAAGTGACATTTTTTAATTTATAAGTGGTTGAGTCATAAACCTGTTTATCCACATATTTTACATCAATCGTATAGTGTTCAAGTGGTGCAATCAGTTCTGTATTTTCATTATGAAAATCATATTGCTGCCGAATTGCACAGTTTTGTTCAAAACGATCTTTTAATAAAGGACGTAATTCTAGGGATTTGGCATGTGTAGCAAAACAAGTAAATAACATCATGATGCATAAGATCTGTGTTTTCATTTTATTTTCTCCATTTCATAAATAGTGATATGCAAATCCTGGCTTATTCAGCTGTATTTTTCTCAGGCCAATAACATTGTACAGTTGTTAATTTCCCTTGTTTTGTTATAACTAGCCCTGCATCTGCAACAATTTGTTTTTTATTCCACCCAATTTTATGAAATTGTTGTTTGGCTGAAGGCGTGGATAGATCAAAATACAAAATCTCGCTGAGTGTATGAGAGCGCCCCCAAGCAAATTCAATTTTTTTCACAACCAAGCCTCTATAAGTCGTATTTTTTAGTGTAAAAACCGTTGTTGCATATGCCTGCTGCTCTTCAAATTCTTCTTTAATAATGTACTTTTTTAGAATAGATTGAATTTCTTGATTTTTATCATGTAAATCATACCCATTCCGAACAGCACAATTTTTTTCAAAACGATCCTGCAACATAGGTGTTAAATCAAGTGCAGTATTTGCTGTTGCTGTTGCCACAGTTAATGAGCCTATAACACCTAGCCCGAAGATAGATAAATTATTGTTCATTTAGCTTTTCTCTAATTTCTTAATCAAATGTTTTTAGTCGAATTGCTGAGACAAATGGTAATTTTCATTTGAATTTAACCATATATCATCAATTTTGAATATAAAAAAAGGAGCTTCATTTGAAGCTCCTTTTCGACGACTCTTACAAATTATGCATTTGTTTCAGCTGGTACTTTCGGATAGCTTACGCCACATACTTGTTCAGCAATACGCAATACTTGGCAGCTATAACCAACTTCGTTATCGTACCAAACGTAAGCTGTTAAGCGGTTACCAGAAGTAATTGTTGCTTGTGCATCAAATACACCCGCTGTACGCGAACCAATAAAGTCAGACGATACAACTTCTGTAGAGTTGGTATAGCCAATTTGACCTTGAAGGTTAGAGTTGATCGAGATTTGACGAATATATTCGTTCACTTCTTCACGATCTACTTCTTTCTCAAGTGTTAAGTTAAGAATAGCAAGTGAAACGTTTGGTGTTGGAACACGTACTGAATTACCTGTTAATTTACCTTGTAACTGAGGTAATGCTTTCGCAACAGCTTTTGCAGCACCTGTTTCTGTAATAACCATATTCAGTGTTGCAGCACGGCCACGACGATCTGCTTTGTGATAGTTATCGATCAAGTTCTGGTCATTTGTAAATGAGTGAACAGTTTCCACATGACCATTGATCACTTTATATTTGTCTTCTAACACTTTTAAAACTGGTGTGATTGCGTTAGTGGTACAGCTTGCAGCAGAAATGATTTTGTCTGAATCAATGATGTCCGCTTGGTTAACACCAAACACGACATTCTTCATGTCACCTTTACCAGGCGCTGTAAGCACAACACGACTTACGCCAGGGCATTTAAGATGT
Organism: Acinetobacter sp. CE-15; assembly: GCF_051059255.1. NCBI lineage: Bacteria > Pseudomonadati > Pseudomonadota > Gammaproteobacteria > Moraxellales > Moraxellaceae > Acinetobacter > Acinetobacter sp. CE-15. The sequence continues at coordinate 2,831,930 of NZ_CP192737.1, forward strand.
TGAGATAAACCATCGATATCACGCCATTTACCTGTGTTATCAATCACTAGTGCATTGTCGATACCATAAGCTGTGTAATCAACTTCAGCAGGGCTAGACGCATAGATCACTTTGATAAAGTTACCATTTGCAATGATTGCTTCATTTTGCTCATCAACAGAAATTGTTCCTGCAAATGGACCATGAATTGAGTCACGACGTAACAATGAAGCACGTTTTTCTAAATCGCCATCAGATGATTTACGTACAACGATCGCTTTAAGGCTTAAACCACGGCCAAGACCTGATTGGCTAATGATTAAACGCGCTAAAATACGGCCAATACGACCAAAACCATAAAGAACAACATCTTTAGGCTCAACTTGCGCAGGACGACCTTCTAAAGATTGAACAGCTTGAGCAACAAATGCATCAATATCGCCACCCTTTTCTTTATATTCAACTGCAAGTTTACCTAAATCAACTTCAGCAGAACCGATATTATCTAATTTCGCTAAAGCTTCTAAAATAGGGAAAGTATGTACAACAGAAAGCTCAACATCCATCATACGTGTACGACGGTGTGCTTTAAGAATTTGAATTACTGAACGGTTCACTAAAGAACGACCGTACACAGAAGTCACAATGTTTTTTTCACGGTATAATTGACCGATTAATGCAATCATACGTTCCGCGATTTCTTCACGGTTTTTCCAGCGACCTTGGTGCTCTGCATGTAGGGCGATGATAGTGTCTTTGCTCACAGATACGTCCTCTATTTATGTATATCTAGACATGGATTTTTAAACCCCATAATTGTAATGTAATTCTCATTTAGTTGAAATCAAATCGTGATACATTTTTATAATATTTTGTCATACTGGGTATTTTATTTTAAATTATGCCTTGATCTCTAAACAATATTTTAGCCATTTCGATTTTTTACATCTATGTAGATTTTTAGTATTGATATTGACTTTAGCAGAGTAAGAGGAAAATAAACCAGATAACAATAAAGAAAAAACCAGACAAAAGAAAAAATAAAGCTGATGTAGCTTCGTTAAACATCCTATTATCGCGCTTAGTCTGAGCTTTCTACTCAGCCCCTAACACGCGCTTTAATCATCATTAATCGACGCATTAAATTCTTCCAAATCAAAATCAGCTAAATTTTCGGGCAGCTTCATTAAATAAGGAAAGCGAATAATACCATTGTCCCCTGAAGGAAATGCGTAATGGCGCTCCAATTCACTCATTGAAGTCAGGCTTTCAAACTCAATAAATACACTATACTTTGCTAAACCTTTAGGGACAGTTAATACCTCTAAATAGGTTTGTTTTTTTATCAACATTGCAGCATGGTTTGCTTGAACAATATCTTTTTCAACTTTCCCACCTTTGATCATTTTTTTTAACAGCGAGCCTTCTACTTCATTTTGTTCATTCTTTAATTGTTTAACATAGCTGTCTAAAGCCCTATAATCTTTCACTTGCTCAGCGATAATTTCTTGAAGTTTTCTAATTGGCTGTTGAGAACGTTCATGCATGACTTGCCACTCTCGCGGACTCATTGGAATAAAAATTTCATCTTTACGCTTTTCCAATAGCTTTAAATAAGCCAGCAGACGATATTCAAACAGTTGTACATGAGAATTAAAAAATAATGCGGGTTGTTCTTTAAAGTCACGATAATGCGATAAAATTTCAGAAAATATTCGATGTACACTCATAAACAAATATTCAAATTCTTCAATATGTGATAAATCGCTTTTAACCGCATTTCTTAAAGGCATCAATATATTGGCCGTGAGCAACTGTTCAATGGTTTTGATATGGTTTTGTGCAACCGTATCACTATTTTTCCCCACCATTCCAAGGGGTTCCATCAAAAATGGCAAGAGCTTGTTTTCTGTGAATTCTTCAAATTCTTGCACAATTTCAATCACATCTCTATGGACTTGATGCTGAATTGTGACCATTTTTTGAATCAAAAGATCCGTGCTATCTCGATATTCACTTTCACTCATTTGATCCGTATCGAGAACCAAACCCGTTACATAGACCTGATTTTTATATTCAATATTTTCTTCAAACAAAAAGCGTCGAATTGAATAAGGATTCTGTTCAAAATTTTCAATTGGTGCAATTAAATAGATAAATTCAGAGGTTTTAACAATCTCAAACTTACGAATCCGTTGTTCTCTTAAAATAAAATACTTAAAAAAAGGACGTTTCATTAATTCAGATGATTTGGTCAATAATGGCTTAAACCAATAACCCAATAATTGTTGTTTAATAAACACTTCAATAATAAAACATTTAATTTGATCAGAAGTTAAGTTGCGGATACCTGCTGGCGCTTCAATATTTAATGTACGGATCAATTTCGCCACATCTTGTAAAAAAACACGACGAATCAGTAATTTTTCTCGCTGCAAATTTAGATGATCATCCACCGAAATCAAATCAATTTGATACAACGCATTTTCTAAATAGTCTGCAATCTGAATACTATCTGTAATATTTTTTAACCAATTGATTGAGTTGCTCAGTTTGGTTGCAATGGAACGCATTCGCTCATTTTCAAAGGTATATTTTAAATTTTCTAATGAATTTGTGATTTTAAATTCAAAGCTGTTATTGCCTTTGTTCCATTGAATTTCTTTCGGTCTTAAAATTTGACGCTCAATCTCTTCGCGTATTTCGATATTGGCTTCGTCAAAAACATCACACAAAACCTGTTCCCAATTTAAATCGGTACTAGGCTCTAATTGCAATAAGGTTGCCCGTGTTTGATAGGGAATTATTGTTGTGTTCATAATATATTCTGCGTTTTTTTACTCAAAAACCAAATTAAAACATAGATTAATGAGATGAATTTAACACTTTTAAAAATTATAGTCCAACAATTATCAATTTATTTTTTCTTGATTAACCTATTCTTTCGTCTAATTTTTCGATATTCAAGGCTAAGTTTTTCCGTTTATTGTTTTGTTGATAGATATGCCAAATCCCCTCCAATACCAAAACACCTACAGCACACCAAATTGGAATATAGGTAAACCATTCATCTGCTGAAATAGACTCACCCAGCGCCAAGGATGCTAAGGCCAACAAAACAGGTTCTAAATAACTTAACAATCCAAATAAGACCATTGGCAAATGACGACTCGCTAAAATATAGCTCCCTAAACCAATCGCACTCAGTATTCCAAGCCCTGCAACCACAACGATTAAAACGGGTGCATCAGCAAATTTGCTATATGCATCTAATCCGGTTTGCGTGAAATAAATTGCGATGGGAATGCAAATTAAAATATCCCACCAAAAGCCACCTAAATTATCGGTTTTAATGGTTTTTCGAACCAGAAAATAAAGCGAATAGCCCAATGAAACACTGAGGGTTTCCCATGCAATACTGCCCAAACGCCATAATTCGTGCCCTACCCCAAGAACAGCAAAAGCAACGGCAACCATCTGAAATTTTGATAATTTCTCTTTATAAAAAATGCTACCAGCAAGGACGAGAACCAAGGGTAAAAGAAAATATCCAAGCGATACTTGTAAGCCCCGCCCATTCATCGGCCCCCAAAGGAAAAGCCAGAGTTGGAAACAGGTCAAGATAGAAGTGATGATCAATAATAGTAATAAAGCAGGTTGTTTGACCATTCGACGGTAAATGGTTTTGACATGAACAAAATCACCGCTCAATAACATAAATAAGGTCAGGAACGGTAAAGTGGCGATAATCCGCCAACCAAAGGTTTGTTGACTATCTAGATCGCCCAGCAATTTGGTATAAAAGTATAAAACCCCAAATGTTACAGATGCCAATACAGACAATACGACGCCCTTAAACATCTGTCGCCTCACGGTGATTTTCAAATAAATTCTTAGGCATTATAAACATCTTCACCCAAAATTAATTTGAATATTCAATTATTTTTCCAAACTCAAGATTTGCAAATATTGAAATATTCAAAATATATCGGCTTAAATTTTTGATTAGTCTTGCGCGTTCTGCTTGGTTCGAATCAGATCTTTTAAGTTAAAACCGACAGTCTGCGCATAACGAAGAAATTCAGTCACTTTTGCTTCATCTGGATGAGGATCCCTAGACAGTAGCCACAAATATTTTCGCTTCGGTTCCCCCACCAATGCCATTTGATAACTTGAATCAATTTTTAATACCCAATAATCACCACGGCCCACGGGCATCCAACGAATCGCTTCTGGAATAAAACTCACTTTAAATTTTGAATTAAATGGCTCATTACTGATAAATGCTTCACCCAATGAACGTAATTCTTGTCCATTTTGATCTACACATCGATTATCAACTGCAACATTGCCATATTCATTCACGGTATATCGTGCAGTCACATCTGACTTACAATCTTTTTGAAAATACATTGGTTTACGGGCGATTTCATACCATAGCCCTAAATATTGACCCAATTCCAATTTTGGAATCGCAGCTAAAGTCGAATTTTCCGCATAGACTTTTGGATAAAAAAAGCTGGAAAAAACCACCCCGAATACGATTATTAATTTTTTAAAGTCATAGGAATTGGGTAATATTTTGAATAATTGCACCTTATACCCTCAGCATTACTTTTTACTATTTATTATAAAATAATCAGAAATTTAAACTTAGACTGTAGCTTTATGTATCCTTGTTCAAACTAAAGCTACAGCAAGTACCAAAGTGTAATCATCCCACAAAGAGATAATTATTTTAACATTCTGGTTTTTAAACGCACAATTTCGTCACGTAATCGCGCAGCTTGTTCAAATTGTAACTCTTTAGATGCTTTTAGCATTTCTTTTTCAAGCTTGCTAATGTGCTTCGTAAAGAGTTTTGGATCAGATAAAATGTGACGTTCATCCGCAGTTAACGCCTGATGCTGGTCACTTATACCTGCTTCAATTTCATCATCACTGATCACTTCACCAGTATCAATTTCTTTAATTGCTTGACGTACAGCACTGCGCGGAATAATGCCATGCTCTTCATTAAATTGAATTTGTTTGGCCCGACGACGATCAGTTTCATCTATGGCTTTTTGCATCGAATCAGTTATACGGTCAGCATATAGAATCGCCTTACCTTTTAAATGACGAGCAGCACGACCGATGGTTTGGATCAATGAGCGTTCGGAACGAAGAAAACCTTCTTTATCTGCGTCAAGAATGGCAACCAACGATACTTCTGGCATATCCAGACCTTCACGCAACAAGTTAATCCCGACCAGAACATCATGAACTCCTGTCCGTAGTTCGTGAATAATTTTGACACGCTCAACGGTATCAATATCTGAATGTAAATAAGCCACCTTCACCCCATATTCTTTTAAATATGAAGTTAAGTCCTCTGCCATACGTTTGGTTAAGGTGGTGACTAAAACACGTTCATCGAGTTCTTTACGGATATTAATTTCTGAAAGCACATCATCCACTTGAGTCAATACGGGACGTATTTCAATTTCTGGATCGACTAATCCAGTTGGACGTACTACCTGCTCTGCAACTTGTTCAGATTTTTCCAGTTCGTATTTCGCAGGTGTTGCACTGACATAAATGGTGGTTGGAACAATACGCTCCCATTCCTCAAATTTCATCGGACGGTTATCCAATGCACTAGGTAAACGGAAACCATAATTGACCAAGTTTTCTTTACGTGAACGGTCACCTTTATACATTGCCCCAATTTGTGGAACAGTCACATGCGATTCATCAATAATCAGTAACGCATCATCTGGGATATAGTCAAATAATGTCGGAGGTGCTTCACCCGCTGGACGACCAGATAAATGCCGTGAGTAATTTTCAATACCATTGGTATAGCCCAACTGTTGCATCATTTCTAAATCATAACGGGTCCGTTGTTCGATCCGCTGTGCTTCAAGGAGTTTTTCATGTTCTTTAAAGAACACTAAACGATCGGCCAATTCATCACGAATCGTTCCAATTGCACGCTGCAAATTGTCTTTTGGCGTTACATAATGACTTTTGGGGTAAATTGTTATACGTGGTGCTTTACGGACCATTTTCCCGGTAATTGGATCAAACCATCGAATTGAATCAACTTCATCATCAAACAACTCAACCCGAACTGCATGTTGGTCCGATTCAGCAGGGAAAATATCGATAATTTCGCCACGAATACGATAGGTACCGCGTAAAAATTCCAGCTCATTACGGGTATATTGCATTTCAACAAGTCTGCGAATAATGTCATCACGACTAATTCTATCCCCTTGTACAATATGCAATAACATACTCATATAAGCATTGGGATCACCTAAACCATAGATCGCGGATACTGAAGCGACAATAATGGCATCACGGCGTTCTAATAAAGCACGTGTAGCAGAGAGACGCATCTGGTCAATGTGATCATTGATTGCTGAATCTTTTTCAATAAAAGTATCCGAAGATGGTACATAAGCTTCAGGTTGATAATAGTCATAATAACTGACGAAGTATTCAACTGCATTGTTTGGGAAAAATGCTTTAAATTCGCCATATAATTGTGCAGCGAGGGTCTTGTTATGTGCCATGACAATGGTTGGACGTTGCGTTTGTGCAATCACATTTGCCATGGTATAGGTTTTCCCAGAACCCGTTACACCGAGTAGAAGTTGGTCGTGAAAACCTTTATTTATGCCTTCGACTAATTTTGCTATTGCCTGTGGTTGATCCCCAGCAGGTTGATAATTTGTAACAAGTTCAAAAGGTTGATGTTCACTCACAATAATTCACTCTTTAACCAATCGGGAAGAAGCCACAGTAGTTTAACAGAAACCAATTAAACCCATACATTGACACCTATTCTAGATGGGGCTTTTTACACAATATTCAACAAATACCTTGACCCTTTTTTATTTCAATAGCAACATGGAAACAAGCCAATTAAAAGATTGAAAAACATGACATATCACTATCATGATGAAAGCATAATCAAAACTTTGCCAGAAGATACTGTGTTTGTTTTTGGTAGTAATATGGCGGGTACTCATCAAGGCGGTGCGGCAAAAACAGCACATTTACATTTTGGCGCAACCAAAGGTGTTGGACGTGGCTGGGCAGGACAAAGTTTTGCTATACCGACCATGAATGAACATTTACAACAAATGCCACTTTCGCAAATTCAACACTATATTGATGATTTTAAAATTTATACAAAAAATCACCCGAAGATGAAATATTTTATTACGTCGGTGGGTTGTGGTGTTGCAGGCTATAAAGTCGAAGAAATCGCGCCGATGTTTAAAGGTATTTCACGCAATGTGATCTTCCCTGCTTCATTCCGTCCATTTGTAGAAAAAACCTTGCCTAAGCTCACGCAAAAATTACTGCATAGTTTTTTAACTGATGACGTCATATTTAGTTCAGATATAGAGCAAAAGATTCAAAGCTTAGATTTAACTGAAGCTGAAAAAAGCCTTGCTACGATTATTCTCAATACGCCAATGTATCCTAACGACAGTAATGGTCGAGATCGTATTTTTGAAATACAAGATATCCTGCACAATTTAAATGGAAAAATATTTGAATTTCAATCTAATTCAGAAGGTTCAATGATTTTTGGAGGGGCTATTTTAGCGCTTTTAGAACTTTATAATTTAAATGAAACAGACTTTATTGCAGTATGGACTGGTCAGCGTACCATTGCTGCACCAAAAGCAGAACATCGGGCTAAAAAGTAAAATGCTTTGATTATTTTTAATTGAACAACTATTTATGTTAAGTTTTTACTTATGTTATATAGTTAAGATTAAATTAATAAACAATTTTTTGGAAAATATATGGAGCAAATGGATTTAACAATATTTGATTTGTCTCCAATTGCCATGTGGCTACAAGATTTTAGTGGTATAAAAAAAATATTTGATGAATGGACCGCGCAAGGTATTTCCGATATTAAGCAACATCTATTGGAAGATACTAGCCGTTTAAAACCTTGTTTGGCGGCGATCCGCACCATTCATATCAATAAAAGCACCCTGATTTTATATGAAGCTGATGATTTAGCGGAGATTTTAGAAAAATTTCCAGAAATGCATACAGAAAATACTGAACTCTTGCATATCCAATTTTTTTCAGCGCTTTGGAATAAAGAAACAGATTGTTCGATTCAAGTGGTCAACCTTAGCTGCAAAGGCAAAAAAATTGATATCCAACTTAGAGCCAATATTTTAACGGATGCGAAACAAAGCTGGGATCGAGTTTTATTAACCACGGAAGATATCTCTCAGTGTCAAAATGCACGTCGGATTGCAGAATCCCTATTTTTGCATTCACCCACTGCCCTCTGGGTCAAAGACTACAGCAAAATAAAATCATTATTTAATCAATTAGTAGCGAATAATGTCACTGACTTAGATCAATATATTCAGCAAAATCCAGATTTTCTATTTCTTTGTTTTGAAAGCATCCGATCAGTGGGTGTAAATCAAGCTTTACTGGACTTATTTAATGCCGACAACGAACAACATTTTTATCAGCATTTAAATCATATTTTTAGAGAGAATTATCAACAAAATTTTCACAAACAATTATTACACTTATGGAATAATCATCATCAACTTAAACGAGAATGTGAATACCAGTCAATCAATGGAGATTTGCTGCATGTACACGAACAGTTTGTTATTTTTCCAGATTCAAAACATAACTGGGATACCGTGCAAATTGCCTTTACCGATTTAACTGAACGAAAAAAATTAGAAGATCACCTGCAACATGCCAGTAAACATGATCAATTAACGCAGTTATATAATCGAACATTTTTTATCGGTGAAATTCAACGCTTACAATCTCAAAAATTTAATTCACTTTCATGTATGTATTTAGACATCAATGGTTTAAAAAGAGTGAATGATTTACAGGGACACCATGTTGGCGACTTACTGATTCAACGTTTTGCACACCTGTTAAAAAAATCCACCATCAAAACACCTTATTCTGTTTCACGCATTGGGGGTGATGAATTTGTGATTCTTATGCCTGAATCAAATCATCTGCATATAGAAACATTACTGAAGATCATTCAACAAGAATTAGAGATAGATCGAGTGAACAATCCTCAACATCCAATTCATGTGGCGATTGGTTATGCGACAACAAGCCATTATAAAAATATTGATGATTTATTAAAAAAAGCAGATCAAATTATGTATCAAGATAAGCAAGCATATTATTTATTAAATACAGATTAATGCCTTTTAAGAATTAAAGAAATTAATTGAAAATAAACAACATCAAAGTAAATCCAATGAAAGGATAACCAGCGATCATAAAATACAATAAGTAATAAATAACTTGGATTTTATTATTTTATATCGCTCTTTTTTAGGATATATTTCAAACATTCTAGATCACCGCTCAACACACGAGAATCTTATAATGGAATTTTCTGATTCTTCTATTTTTGATATATCACCTACCCCGATGTGGATAGAGGACTATAGCGAAGTAAGAGAACAATTTGATCAGTGGAAAGGCCAAGGAATCACAAATCTTCAAAGCTTTTTAGAAGAAAATCCAGATCAGATTACGGCTTGTGCACATAAAATTAAGATTCTTCATGTCAATAAAAAAACCTTAGATTTATTTGAAGCCAGAAATCAACAACACCTGTATCAGAACTTAAATATTATTTTTCAGAAAGAAATGCTGCACTCACATATCAAAGAGCTGGTTGCACTTTGGAATGGAGAAGCTGAATTTTCAAACACCACGGTCAATTACACGATTTCGGGAAAAAAATTAGATATCAAATTACGCGGTATCATCATGCCGGGTTCAGAAGCCAGTTTAGACCGGGTTTTAATCACCACTGAAGATATTACTGACTATCAGAATGCGCGCCGTTTAGAAGAAAAAAATCGCCAACTGGCAGAATCTCGCTTTATTTACTCGCCGACTTCATTGTGGGTTGAAGATTTTAGCCGTGTAAGGCTCCGTATAGATCAACTCCGTGAAATTGGTATCGAAGATTTTCGCACCTTTTTAGATGTGCATACCGACTTTGTAAACCAGTGTATAGAAGACATCATCTTATTGGATGTCAATCAAGCAACCCTTGATTTATTTAAAGCCAAAGACAAAGAAACCCTGTTTAAAAACTTAAACAAAGTATTTGCAAAAGAGATGTATCAAACTTTCCGTGAGCAACTGATTGAACTCTGGAATGGTAAAATTCATCATCAACGTGAAGCTGTAAATTATGCACTGGATGGTTCAGTACGAAATGTATTACTTCAATTTACTGTTTTCCCGGGTTATGAACATGACTGGAGTCTAGTGCAAGTTGCATTGACTGATATTACTGCACGGAAAAAAGCAGAAACCTATTTGGAATATCTGGGTAAACATGATGTTCTGACTAAATTATTCAATCGTTCGTTCTATACAGAGGAAATTAATCGTTTAGAACGTGGTGTATTGCGTCCGACTTCAGCCATTTTTATTGATATGAACGGTTTAAAAGCCATCAATGATCAGTTGGGTCATGATGTTGGTGATGAATTATTGCGACGAATGGGCAATATCCTGACTCGTACCATTGCCAATACAAGTTATACCGCTTCCCGTATTGGTGGAGATGAGTTTGTGATCCTTATGCCTGCGGCAAATGAACAGACCGTCGAATCAATGATTATGACCATTGAAGAATTACTCAATATCGACAATCAATATTATTCGTCACAGCCTATTAGTATTGCCATTGGTTATGCAACAACATCTGCAAATGAAAGTATAGACAATATGTTGAAACGTGCAGATTTATTGATGTATCAAAAGAAAAAAAATTATTATGAATATGTCACGGAAATGTTAAATGGTAGTGCTTAATAATCCATAAGGATAAATGTTATAGCCTTAATAAAAATATTCTTTTTAATTCTTATTATAAAAATAGGTGCATCAAGCACCTATTTTTATATCTCAAACACTTAGCGTTTTCCCATCGAACGGCGTGTACCACGAGGTGGCATCCAAGTACGATCTGCATATTGCTCAGGTTTAGGACGGACGTTGTTGTGGGCAACATCATCATCATTTTCTAAAGATGATGGCATTGGAAATGGTAAATTCACCAATGGCTTCTTTTTGGGAGTATTTTGGGTGCTCATGTGATTCACTCAATTTTAACTGGCTATATTGTACGTAAATTTCAGCTTTGATGCGAGTGCTCTTAAACTTTCGCTTTTATTTGTATTCTCTTGATACATTAATTTCTGCTTTTGATGAATATTTATTGAATTTGCATAGATATTAGACGACCAAACATGAAAAATTAGGCTATGATAATGTGCTTTTTATTTTTTTAATCCCTATAAGAAGGAATAATGCCGTGGACGTACGTCTCTCTGATCGTGTAAATGCCATCAAACCGTCTCCAACGCTTGCTGTTACCAACAAAGCTGCTGAATTAAAAGCTGCGGGTAAAAATGTAATCGGATTGGGCGCTGGCGAACCAGATTTTGACACCCCACAACACATCAAAGATGCTGCTATTACAGCGATTAACAACGGTTTTACCAAATATACCGCTGTTGATGGTACACCAGGCCTTAAAAAAGCAATTATTGCGAAACTAAAACGTGATAACAATCTTGACTATGCTGCAAATCAGATTTTAGTGTCTTGTGGTGGTAAACAGTCTTTCTTTAACTTAGCACTTGCTTTGTTAAACAAAGGTGATGAAGTCATTATTCCAGCGCCATATTGGGTAAGCTATCCAGATATGGTGATCATTGCTGAAGGTGTTCCTGTCATCGTGAAATGTGGTGAAGAACAACGTTTCAAGATTACACCTGCTCAACTAGAAGCTGCGATTACAGACAAAACACGTTTGGTGGTTTTAAATAGCCCTTCTAACCCAACAGGCATGATCTACAGCAAAGCTGAGCTTGAAGCTTTAGCAGAAGTGCTTCGTAAATATCCTCAAGTTTATGTTGCTTCTGATGATATGTATGAGCCGATCCGTTGGGATGATGAGTTCTACAATATTGCGACTGTAGCGCCTGATCTTTATGAGCGTGTTATCGTGCTTAACGGTGTATCTAAAGCATATGCAATGACTGGATGGCGTATCGGCTATGCAGCAGGACCTGCAAAATTGATTGGCGCAATGAAAAAAATCCAATCACAATCAACTTCAAACCCAACTTCGATTTCACAAGTTGCTGCTGAAGCTGCATTGAATGGTCCTCAGGATGTACTTCAACCGATGATTGAAGCATTCAAACGTCGTCATGATTTAGTTGTGAATGGTTTGAATGAAATTCAAGGGATTAGCTGCTTACCTGCTGATGGCGCATTCTATGCTTATGCCAACATTCGTCCTTTGATTCGTGCAAAAGGTTTAAAATCTTGCACAGAATTCTCAGAATGGTTGTTGGAAGAAACTGGTGTTGCTGTTGTTCCTGGTGATGCTTTTGGTTTAGGCGGCTATATGCGTATTTCTTATGCGACTGCAGATGAAGTACTTGTTGATGCACTTGCTCGTATTAAAAAAGCTGCAGATTCTATTGACGGTATTGATGCAGCAATTGCTTCAATCGCAGCTGAAAAAGCAGCACAATAATACTAGTTGGTTTAAATAAAAAATGGGTGTATTGATTACACCCATTTTTTTATCTTTGTTGATCTTACTTATCAACAAGCTTCTATATTTTTTGTAAATCAATCTTTGAGGAGCAAGCCCGTGGTATTGTCTCCATCATTTCCAGTACCGTAATGATCTATACGTACAGTATCAACTTGCACAGTAGATGTGTTTGCCGCATAGTACTTTTCATGATCGACTAATAATAACCCTGTGGTATTGTCTCCATCATTGCCTGTGCCATAATGTTCAATTCTCGGCTCCTTATTTTGATCAAGTTTTGAATAAGGCACCAGTTTTATTGGCTCTTTCAATAAAAGACCTGACGTATTATCTCCATCGCTACCTGTACCAAAGTGATCAATGCGTATTTCTTGCGTATTTTGATGTGATGCAAAACTTAAACTTGAAACACTACAAAGACCAATAACAGCTAATCTGATTAAAGTTTTCATGTCATTCTTCCCATTGAGATATCATTTCATTCTAGAGGCCGAAACTATACAATTCACGGTCTTGGGAATTACATTTATGACATTAATCAATCTAAGCAAGTCTTTAATAAAAATCTGAAATCTAGCCTAAATCTTTAAGTTTTATTGCTGTTCCAGATCAGTTTGGCTAAGTACGATTCAGTGTTAAAACACGTTTAAAGCATAAAAAACTAAAGTTGATCATTTGTATTTATTGATCACTTTGTATCAATGACGCTCTAAATACTTTTGGTGCGCATCCGTATGTTTGTGTAAAAGCACGAGTGAATGCTGCTTGTGAGCTATACCCTACTAATTCAGCAATTTGAAAGATATTTTTGTCTGTCTCTTTTAGAAACTGACCTGCCAGTCTCATCCGCCAATTTTTTAAATATTGAATTGGTGAAACTCCCACCAGTTCTACAAATTTTTTAGCAAAACTTGAACGTGATTGATGGGTGGATTGAGCCAAATTTTCTACATCCCATGCATAAGCAGGACGATCATGCAGCAAAGATAATGCTTTACTAATCGTGGGATCACGTAAAGCAACAATCCAGCTTTTATGTTCAATGGTTGCCTTTGCCAACCAAAACCGTATTGACCACACCAATAGAAGATCAATGATACGTGAAAGCATCACTTGACTACCAAGGCTAGGATGTTCAAGCTCAAGCTTTATCGCAGCAACAGTCATTGGCACCCATTCTGCAATTTTATCAGTATCATTGTGCGATGGGACATGGATATAGTGAGGCAACCCCTCGATTATAGCTTCACCATAAATTCCACTAAGTTTAAAAATACAGCTAATCACAGCGGCTGCTTGGTTTTCAGCATCCAGCAATTCAATCGTGTGTTCTCCAGCCGAAGGTAGAACAATAATATCCCCTGCTTTTAAAACCAGATCTAGATTAGTGCATGCAACTTTAAGTCTGCATGTCGCCTGCTGAACGATATGAATATATGCGTAATCCTGTTTAAAGCTTAACTGTTGTTGATCTGTAAATCGTGCGAAGTCATAGATCTCACCAGATATTTTTGCAAACTGATAAATATCAAAGAATATATCCGTTAAAGCACTTTTTTCAGCATATTCATCTCTCATTTTTTGTCACAATTCCTAAAAAGTGTTTCTGCAAAAACATTGGTGTTTCTGTTATTGTTAAAGTGAATTTAAACATGAATAATCGTTTATAGAAGCTTTTTTGAGTATAAAAATTACATCCTATATCTATCCAATCTTTATACAGAAAGTCTTCAATCATTTAGCTCAACAAATACAATAGCATTTAGCTAGGAGACACACATGAGTAATAAACCGACAATTATATTCGTACACGGATTTTGGGGAGGCGCTGCTCATTGGAGTAAAGTGGTAACTGAGCTGGCTCACCGAGGATATGAATCATTACGTGCAGTAGAACTCCCGCTTAGCTCACTGGCTGAAGATGTTGAACGAACAAGAAAAATGATTGCGCAAGTTAAAGGAGATGTGCTTCTGGTTGGTCACTCATATGGTGGCGCTGTAATTACTGAAGTTGGCAATCAAGCAAATGTGGTAGGTCTGGTTTATATTGCTGCTTTTGCGCCTGACTCAAACGAAAGCCCTGGTGGCATTACCCAACAACATTTACCTGAAGCTGCACCAAACTTAGAACCAGACAGTGATGGTTATCTCTGGCTTAAAGCAGATAAATTCCATGAAAGTTTCTGTCAGGATTTAACCAAAGATGAAGGGTTTGCAATGGGTGTCACCCAAAAAGCGCCAGTAGCAAGCACTTTTGCCGATACGATTTCCACGCCAGCATGGAAAACGAAACCATCTTGGTATCAAATCTCGACTCAAGATCGAATGATCCACCCTGAAAATCAAAAAGTCATGTCGGCACGCTTAAATGCAAAAAAAGTGATTTCGTTAGATGCAAGCCATGCTTCTTTGGCATCACATCCAAAAGAAATTTCAGACTTGATTGAGGAAGCTGTCAGCTTTCTTGCTCAATAAATGATGAATGAATAGAGGGAATCAAAGGATTTCCTCTATATCTTAGACCCATTTAAAACTTAGATTTATTGAAATTCAATTTGGCTATATAGATGTCTAAATTAGAATTCAGTAAGAAGACCGCTTTGATATGGTTTCAATTCCTCAAATAGAGATAAAACCTCTACAATATTTTAAAACCGATGCTCCAACTTTAAACTGACATTGTGTTTATCATAAGAATATAGCCACTCTACATTGCTGTTATTTTGATTATATTGATAAGTGAGATTAGGTGTTAAACCATAAAAAGCCCAGCGTGGTGCACTTAGAATCAAAGTATAATTTTGTTCAAAATCCTGTCGTCTAGCCTCCAACACTGGAGTAAATTTATCAAATTGACGCCAACGGAAAGAACTAAATAAATTTGCGTTAAAACCTGAGTCAAAGTTTTTGGAAAGGCCTAAACGCACGCCTTGTTGTTGATAAGCCGTAAAATATTGTTCTTGGGTATTATGGTCGACAAAATCCAGCCCGCCAAATAGCGTCCAGTTTTTCGGTAAAATTTTCCAAAAGGTTGAATAGACTGAATATTCCACGCCATCTTGGCCTTTATACTGGGAATAATTTATATCTTTCATTTCGGCTTCTAACTTGACAGCTTTGTCGTTAGAGATAAAACGCATCCACTCACCCCTTAGCCCATAGGCACTATACAGCGGGTCGTGGGCATAGTATTTATGTTCAAATACGGGCGCAATCAAGACTTGATTACGTTCGTTGTAATAACTATAACCCGCATTTAAGTTAAAAGTTAATTCATTATAATCAGCCTGCTCTGGATAAACTTGACCATAGAATAATCCACGCAATGCAATGCCATGTTGTCCAGAAAGCGACCATCGTTTAGTTAAGGTGGCTTCATAGTCCAAACCTTGCGCACTGATCGCATCAGGTGTGCCACGCTTTAATTGTTCAACAGGCACTACTTCCTTGGTCACTGGGTCAATTCCGTAGTAAGTAATAATGTCGTATTTATCGGAAGCATTATTGATATTGCTAGCATAACGTGAACCAAAAGCCAATGAACCATGCCATTCATCTCGTTGTTTAAGCCCTTTGAGATACATCTCTACGGTTTGACCAATACCTTGGGCAGCGGGATCTGTAGACAGGGCTAGTTGAGATTGAATCTGCTGAAATAACTGTTGACCTTGCTGATTTTTTTGTTGTTCCGTGTAAATACGAGCCAGTTCAAGTTGAGTCATTAAATTATTCGATTGAATCTCTAAACTGTGTTTTAGTTTACTCTCAGCTAAACTTAAATTCCCCTGTGTTCGTGCCATGACGCCCTCAGCGAACTCAGTCAAAGCCTGATCATAATTTGGAAATTTTTTATATTTTTCAAGATAGCTTAAAGCCACTTGCCATTGTTTTTGCATCACTGCCAAGTAAAGTGCATATGCGACTTCTGCGGGTTCATCCTTAACCACATATTCTTGACCTTGTATGATCAGATTCGGTAATGCTTGTGTGTTTTTAGGGTCTTCTGATTTGAGTAGTTTCTTATCATTTTGATATTGCTGTTGGCTAATTTCCTGATTTAACCTGATACTGGTATCATCCGCTGCATAAACACATTGTCCACACTGCAATACGGCACCAAGCAATACTATTTTTTTCATCTATAAACTCACCAGATAGAATAAAAAAAGAAAGACTTACCGAAGTAAGCCTTTCTCATTTAAATCATTATTTTTTTCCACCAAAAGCAACGTCATGCACATTATTGTTAAATGTTGCAATTCCAGCTAAGCTGCTTTGGCTATTATAGAATTGACCTGAAACTGTCCCTGCACCAGCTGACGGATTAGTCGTCCAAGATGCATTTGAACCACTAATCGTTGCGTCGTTATTAATTGTTGCAGTACCCAAATTAAAGGTACGTGAACTATCGCTCAATGAACCCGTTAACTGTTTGGTTGCAAAGTTAGCGGTAAAAGTACCTGACAATAAATTAGAGCCATTATAATTATTGACACCTTGAACACTATAATTTGCAGTACCTGTAGACGGTACGCTGGTATCTGCATCTTTACCATTGTAATAAACAGTGTGTGTTGCTGGATCAACCGTACCTAAACGCTTACCGCTGGCATCTTTGGCTTCGGCATTCCACTCACCAAACCAGACGTCTTGTGTAGGCACTTGTTTGTAATTAGCATAACCAATCCCAGCATGAGACGCTGGAAGCCCAGGTAAGTACGGGCTTAGACGTACAACACCATTGCCATCTGCATAGCCATTAAAACCTGAGAATGCAACAATTGCACCGTTATAAAGAGTGTTAACACCAAAACCAACACCTGAGTTTGGATGAGTCGGTCCAAGTGAACCTGTAGAACCAACTACAATGTTACCAATATCACTTGATTCACCTACAACAGCTGCTTGTGCAACACCGACTAAACCAACAGATAGTAAAATAGCCAATGAGATTGATTGAAGTTTCATTTTAAGTTCCTCGATTTGAGTTTAAAGTTTTATCATTAAGAATAAAAACAAAAGTCTTAATGATTATTATTAAAATAAAACATGTGCTGCACTGATTTTAATATTTAAATTCAAGTGTAAAATCAAGGAGTACGTGTCTTATTTTCCACACATTTATTGCATTTGGTGTGCAATAAATTCGGTTAATTACCTCTAAGTTCCTTAAAACTTATGGGTAATGCTTAGCTTAAATGTTCGACCTGGTGCTGCAATTGCCGAACGAGTTAATGGATCAATATAGAATTCGTCAGTGAGATTAGTCCCCACCAGTTCAAATAAGGTGTCTTGTTTAAGTCGATAATTGATATAAGCATCCACAATGGTCATTGAGTTCCATGCCAAAGGGGTATTGGCGTAATAACTCATCTCTATATCGTTATAGTTTTTAGTTTCAGGATTTTCATACTTATGGTGATAGCTCGCACGAGTTCCGACTTCAAGTTTTTGATCAAAGAATCGTCCACCAAGTGTTAAATTAACTGAATATTTTGGGGTTGCCATACTGACTAAATATCCGCCTACAAATCCATCATCAACACAACGATTTAATAAAAACTGGTGGCTCGCCCCTAAAAGCATCGCTGAGTTTTCATCACAAACTTTATTTTTAAAACGATAATTGGCACTTAAGTCAGTAAAGAAACGCCCATTGTCAAAGCGACTTTGCAGTTCTAATCCTTCTGTGGTAAGGCTATCGACATTGCTAAATGCCAAAGTTGGACTACGTTCAATCGCATTCTTGGTTTTGTTATAGTAATAAGCCAACTTAATATCTGCATAACTGCTATTTTTAAATAACTCAGATAGATTATGAACATAGGCAAGTTCATAATTTGATGCATGCTCTGGTTGTAACTTATAACCACTTAAGGTTCCAGAAAACCCAAGCGTGCTTTCAAACATACTTGGCATTCTATAAGCTTCGCTATAACGTAAATACATTCGACTATTGGGGCTAAAATTAACCGTTGCTGAAGCTGTCGGTGTCCAACCATGATCTTTGCTTTTTTGCACACCTGTTTTGGTTAAATCAATATCTTCATAACCGCTAGGAATGCCACTACCAGAATAATATCCATAATCCCGACCTTGTACTAAGGTCCCATTTAAAAAGGGATTATTGGCAATGGTTAATTTTCCACGGTTATCCATTTTGTAATCAATTTTATTAGATTTCTGATAAATTCGACTTAAAATTCGAGCCTGCTTGCGCTCCTCAGTCCAACCTTCCGCTAAAGCAAGAGCCTCAATACTTTCTCGTGTTTGCTGTTCAAGTTCTGGTGTCATATTTGGGCGTTTAGTAAAATAAGTCATACTTAATGCCGTGGCTTTTTTAATCAGGCTAAACTGGGGATCACCCGCATTGAGTCGTTCATTAAGAAAATCATCAAAGGCCCAATAGTTTTGATATCTTGCACCTGCGTTTAAATTCAGCCATGAGACAGGTTGATAGTCAAAGTTAAAATTAAATTCTTTTTCTTCTCGACGACCTGCTCTCGGTAACATCCTATAACCCGAATTTGTTCCGTTAATATTCGGGTCTTTATAAATATCATCCGAACTGAGTTTTTCTTTTTGAAAACTCCCCCCAACAGTTAAACCCAGATTAGACAGCAATTTAAACTTATTACTTAGGGTCATTCCTTGACGAGTATTGTCTGAGTTTGCGGTAGCACTGTTCACAAAAACACCCAAGTTTGCATTGGTATCATTGGGAAATCCACCTGAACTATAGGTATGACTCTTGGTATCAGTCCGCCAAATATTGCCGTAGAAATCGACTAAATTATTATTTTGAGGTTTATATTTGTATTCCATATTATAGGCTTTAGAGTCGATATGACTTAAAGGCCATTGTGGTACCCCTGCTTTATTTTTGACGACTTCACCCCAAGCAATTCGTGAAGGTAAAATTTCTCCATTGATGATTGAACTGTCCCGATAACCGAACTCTAAACGCTGTTCATCTGTAGGTTTCCACGCCGCTTTTAACAAATAAGATTCTGTTTCAAGGGATGTATTGGGAACTTCTGTACCTCCTGGGTAAACTTTGGCAAGGTATGGAACGTAATTAAATCGTCCTGTGGCAGGTTTATCATAAAAATCACTGCCATTTTTCCCTGCAAAGTGATTGCCTTTATTACGATAAGCATAAGCAGCCAAAACTTCAAAATTATCACTACGTCCTGCCAAAGCAATACGTGTTGCAACATCATCGCCTGAATAAATATTATTTTCTTTATTTTGTCGTGCTACTTTAAATAAGGATGGATCATAATAAGGCTCGAACACTGGATTGCCTTGCCAGTCCGTTCCTGTAGCTGGATAATTTGGATTATCGTAAATGCTTTGACCAGTTAATAGTTGTGGTTCTCTAGGTTTCACTGCATTGCTGCTGGTTTCTACTTTTATCTCCCCACCAAAATTTTTACCTTCCTTTAAAACATCATCTACAGCTAGAGTATGAATAATGACCGCACCACCCACACCTGTATTTACATTGCGTGTGATGGAAGGCCCCTTAATGACTTGTAGCCCACCGATTAAATTAGGGTCAATATAACTCCGATTATTCGCACCGTTATAACCACGCCATACAGTGAGTGCCTGTTCTGTCCCATCAATAAGGACAGGAACGCGGCCCGGCCCTTGAACACCACGGATACTTGGATCTAAAGCACCACTGTTTCGGGCATCACCACTGTATACGCCGACCATTCCCTTGAATAAGTCTGCTGGCTGAGCACCTTTATATCGTTCTATTTGCTCTTTGCTGGCATAGACGCTAGAAATATCTTGATCATAAACATCATTCTGCCCTTTTGTATCACGACTGACTGTGCCAAAAACAGTCATTGGGCTAAGTTGTACGACATTTTCTTGATCAGCTATCATCGGCTGAGATTGTACTGGAATGGGTCTAATTTCAGCTTTATCCACATGCTTCAATATATAGCCATTTCTTACTTTCACCACAGTAAACTCGGTTGCTGCTAAAATATGTTGAAAGCCATTTTCTAAATTATATTGTCCACTTAAACCTAAGCTACTTTTACCTTTGAGCTGATTTGCATCAATTGCAATCGAGGTCCCCGCTTGCTCGGCAAAGGTATTCAGAACACTGGCAAGTGAACCCGCTGGAATATGATATGACTGCGTTTCTGTACTGAGCGCATAAGTGCTTTGTGTCGCGACTGTTGTTGCTACACCCACACAAACGAGATGAATCGCCAATGCCAATGATGTCACTTTGAAAGAATATTTTGGATGCTTTTGACCGCAAACAGCTTCACTCATTTTACGCCCCAGTAAATGTAAATAAGAATCATTCAATATATTAAATTAAATGTATTCTTAATATTTGCTTCTACTTACTATGACGTACAAGAAATGAAAAAGTGGAACCGTTTATTCAAAATAAATTTAAATGATCTATCTTTTATTTTAACAAAATTATTATTTGTCATATTTATCAATCATTTTTAAAAACGATATATATAGTCAACCTTTCAAAAGGTCAGACACAAAAATATAATTCCTCTTAATTAATATTTTTAATTAAATCAATTGCATGGAAAAATAAATTGTTTGCAATGCCACAACTTACATTCAAAGTTTAAATAGCTTTGCGTAGGCGATGCCTCACTTTTCAGAGATGAAAAGATACCGTCTTAACTGTCAAGCAAATTATTTAAGGATTCATGCCTTATAATTTGCCTGATAAGGTTGTTGGTTTTTAAGAACACCATAGCAAAGATGAATTAACTTTCGCATAGCAGCAGCAATCGCTACCATTTTAGTTTTCCCTTTCGCTAAGAGCCGTTCGCTCAACTCTTTAATATGAGGATTGTACCGAGTTGCAACAATGGCAGCCATATATAAACCCGATCGAATTTTAGGTGAACCGGCTTTAGATAAGCGACTTTTTCCAAGCACAGAACTACCAGATTGTCTGTGAATGGGAACTAAACCCACAAATGCAGCAGCTTGGCTTGCTTTTTCAAAAGAATGAGCACGTAAAAAAACAAGCATTAATAAACTGGTCCGCTCAGCAATTGCTGGAATGCTTTCAAGAAGTTTTTGATCACGTTTAAGCTCATGGTCTTGATCAATATGGTTTTGAATTTGTGTATCTAGATTCTGAATTTGCCTAGTTAATGATTTAATATTGGTCTTAATAGACTTTAAAATTGGTACAACTATTAGAGTGGAGTTTGCTTTTTCCAAACGATTTTGTTCACGTTTTAAGTCGTTCGCAAGACTTGACCTTCTATCTAATAAAGCATTGAGCAATCGGATATTATCAGGAGTGGGTTGCCATAAATGTAAATCTACAGTCATTGCAAATCGCGCCAATACTTCACTATCGATTTTGTCAGTTTTATGAAGCTTAGAGATACTTTGAGCAAAATATCGAGTACGGGCTGGGTTAGCCACACAAACTTGAAATTTTAAATCAAATAAAAATTGAGCTAACATTTCATGATAGACTGATGTTGCTTCCATTAAGGCTCTAGTTTCTTCAGCAACAAGACCAAAACGATTTAACCATGATAACAATTGATGAAATCCTTTATTGTTATTGGAAAAGCATTTAGTTTTTATTTTTCCACTAGAGTCATCAAGAAATAAACAACAATCGAATTTAGCTTTAGAAACATCAATGCCAAGATAAAACATAGCTTCACCTAATTATTGATTGAATTAATATTAAAAAACCACAGTCTTTTCTTGTGAATGCAGCATCAAAGTGCTTAGTTACCGTCCAGATTTATGTCAGTGGTTAGGTGTAAATTGTAGGTTTAATCTTTTCAGGAAACTCGAAGTTTTGATGACAAACCAAACTCTACAATTTACGTGTAGTGATAGCTAATCACTACAAAGAACAAGATACAAGATGACAAAAATCTTCCGTTGGGCGAGGGGTACGTCCTATACCCCCGACAAACGGCGACATCCATGTCGCCCCACGGTAAGATCACCATCTAGGATTCAAAAGCACAAAAAATGAATTGTTAACCAACAGTTTCTAAAAGTTCATACAAAACATAAGCTTCATTTCGGATAAATGACTTGATGCAAATCACTTGTATGAATAATTAGACAGTTTGATCATATTTTATCCTAAAATTTAGGCCTAATTTAAAGCTAAACATCATGATTCAAACCAAGTGCTTAAATCATGCTGTTTATTGCAAAGTCACAACTGTGAAATATGGGGTGATTTGATAGACATTTAGCTGAGGGAATACACTGCTTAATAATTGCAATGCACTTTCGGTATGATCTAAAGGTAATACAGCATTGACCTTAATTTTTTCTAACTTTGCAGCGTTAAATATAATTTTTTCTTTGCTGTTTCGATTCAACTCATTGAGCACTTTTGACAAAGACATATTTTCAACAATCAAATGCCGTTGATTCCATTTCTGCTGTTCATTATATAAATTAAAAGTATGTATAGGTTGTATACCATTTCGATCAAGTATGACTTCTTGCCCTGCTGTCACAATCACAGGAGATGCTTTGGTTTGATCTAACTCTTGTTTTGAGGACTGCACTTTCACTTTGGAATGTAGCATTTTAAGCCCAGTCGCGTCTGGCTGATATTGAACACTAAATGCAGTTCCCAATGCTTCAATTTGACCATGTTGGGTTTTGACAATAAAAGGACGGGCTTTGTCTTTGGCCACATCTACAAATATTTCCCCTTGAACCAACTCCACAACACGCTGATTTGCTGAGAAGTCTAGATTAACCGCACTCTGACCACTGAGTTTAAGTTGTGAACCATCTGCTAAGGTTTGGGTTTTCCATTCTCCCGCATGATTTTTAATATCAGCGGTTAGATATGACACTGGATGATAAATAAAATAACTATAAATACCCCCTACACAACACAATATCACCGTCAAAATTCCACCATAGCGCATATTTTTTTGCTTGCGGGCACTATGTAAACCTGTTTTTAATACAGATTGGGTCATTTTCTGTTGTTGTGGATTCTGTACCAGTTTTTGAATCGAAGTAATATATTGCTCGATATCTTGAGCAATTTTTTGGCGTTGTGGACTCTTGCTTTTCCAAGCATCAAAATCTGTTTGCGCTGTTCTTTTGAGTAAGTCATCATCGGTACTCAGCAGCACAATCCATTCCGCTGCTTCTTCGATTAATTTTTGCTTACTCTTCTCTTCTTCAATCATTTACTCAAACAAATCCTTCTCTTGTTTCAGTGCGTAGCATTGCACGAGGCACGTTGCTAGATATTTTTGAATCATCTTGGTTGAAACACCAATGATTTCTGCAATTTCTTTATGGGTTAAACCTTCAAAATAATGGAGCACAAAAGCTTGTTGTGCTTTTTCAGAGACGCGTATCAAAGCCTGACAAATCTGGTCAATCGCTTGAACAACCTGAAGCTGATCTTCTGGTGAAGGAATTGTATCCAGAATATATTCCATCTGACTTAATTCATTCAGATAGGCTTGCTCTATGCGCTTACGGCGCACCTGATCAATCATTAAATTTCTGGCAATGGTCACCAGATATGCACGAGGCTCTTTTACTCCAAAAAGTTCATCACGCGTTTGCAGAATTTTAATAAACGTATCTTGTACCAAATCTGCGGCTTGCTCACTATTGCCTACTTTTTTTCTAAGCCATTGATGCAACCAAGATTGGTGATTACGGTACAATTGATCTACAAATGCAGGATTTTTATTCACAATAGGATCAACTCTTTGATGGTCTGTTAAATGATAATAATTATCATTTAAATGTCAAGATACCCTGAGAGAAAATCCCCGTATATATGATTATTTTTTAGTTCATGTACATCCTTATGCTCTATTTGATCATTTAATATACTTAAAAAATAAAGTTAAATTATCAATAGTTAATGCCCATTGAACCTCAATATCTTGGTTATCATTCAGTTTAAATTCCGATTTATTATTTATGGATATTTTTATCATAAAATAATCCACCCTTTGACATGTTGTTTTAATAACTACAATAAGGACAAGAGGGTTTTTCTATAACCAGATGATATGAACTTGCACCATGTTCTAAAATAAGTCCTCGAATTTGCTGCTCTAAAGCCTCATCATTAATTTGTTGCAACTGACTACACTTTTTACAATATATTCTCATATTGGTTTGACTTCCCTTGAATGAATATAATGCTTGTTCACTGCCCAGCTTAAACTTAACCAACAATCCTGCTTTAACAAGCTGTTTCAGGGTTTGATAGACACCAGCAAAAGATAACTTTTTCACTTTTAAATCTGGACTATACAAAATTTCGGCTGCTGTCAGCTCTCGTTGTGCATTTCTTAAAATATTCAGTACAGTTAATCGTGTTGTAGTTACTTTTAAATTTGCTTGCAACAGCAAGCGTTTAAGTTCTTCAGTATTTTTATAATATTCAAAGATTTCCATCCTAAGATTATCCTCATTTATGCTTTTAACCACATCCATAATTGCACACAAACCATTATCACAACAATGGTCCCTACTGCCCATGGATGAGGCACAGTCCAAATTAAAATGCCAGCAGCCACACTCATACTGGCCAAAGAAAACAGTTTTACTTTTACGGGCAAAGTTCGTTTGAGTTGCCATTGCTGTAAAATTGGAGCAATGACCTTATTATTAACAATCCACAGATGCATTCGCTGCGAACCCTTTGCAGCAAACAATGTCGCCAAAAAATAAAAATCAAACGTAGGCAAACCAGGAACCACCAAACCGATCGTCCCTAAGACCAGACATAACCCTGCCAGTGCAATACAGATCCAGCGAACCAACCATGACTTCGCCAGTCTCGGCTCCGACATAGAAATACTGGTATTTAGATTGGTCTCTGACCCCGTTTGCTTCATTGCTTGATTTCCTTTATCCATCATCAATTATTTATTTCAGTGTTTTTAATTGTGCTAAAAGTTCACCAAAACGATGAAAGCCTTGCATAGCCCCCTCAATAATCAATTGCTGTTCCTCTAAACTAAAATTTGCATCATCTAGGGTTTGCTTGAAACGCTTCCACACTAATCCACGACCCTCTGGATATGCTGCTAAGTTACGTGCAGCAAAATCAGCATTAAAGCCAAATCTAGCCTGCGCCTCTTTGAGTAAAAATGCTGCGCCTAAAGTTGAACCTTCTGAAACATAAATCCAGCCCAAAGATTGTGGAAAACTAATTTCATCGGTTGCAATACTCTGCTGCTGAGGCGTTAAACCTAAATCAGCCAAGTCTTGTAAAGCTGCATCGGAACGCCCACGCACATCTAAATCGGGAATCAATTGTTCAACCTGTGAATCTTGATAAAGATGTTCAACATCTTTCTGAAAATAATATTGCGACAGGGTGAATTGCGCATAATTCTCTTTACTCTCAAACGCGCCTGATTGCTGCATCAAGATTTCCATACGTTCATGCTCTGCATGTGTTTCTTGTTTCAAGCGTTGCATTAAACTGCTACTGATCACTTTTTCTGTTGATGCGTTCATAAAAACTCCTAAATAAACCCTTTCATTGTTTAATGATCCAATCAGCGATTACGACCAAGCTTAAGCTGAATGGGAAAATCCACCACGATTGCCAATGCTTCACCATTGACAATATGTGGTTTAAATTTTGCTTTTTGTGCAGCTTGTATAGCTCTTTCATCCAAACTACTCATGCCTGAGCTTTGCTTTACTCTGACATCTATCGGCTGCCCTTGTGGATTAATTTTGATGGTGAGAACCAACAAGCGCTGCTGGTTTTGCAATTCGCGATCATCGTAATTAAGCTTGCCAAAGCTGAGTACATCGACCCGACTCACGGGAAGCGGTTGCTGTGGTTGAGAAGCAGAGGCAGCGTTTTGTTCTTTTTTATTGTCTTTGCCTGCTTCACCGCCTGCACGTTTGGCTATCTCATTTGACTGACCTGTAGCAGTCTGTTCAGTATTCGTAGATGATTTTGTTTCAGTGAATGTTTGCGTTGACTGACGATTTGATTCAGATTTACTTTCCGTCTGTTGATCGGTTGGTTTTTTTTCTTGTGCTTTTGTTGTCTGTTGTGTTGTTTGATCCATCTTCAACTTTTTTGACTCAGTACTGTGTATCACTTTGACCTGTTGTTGATGTTGTACCGCTGTTGCTACTGTAGATTGAGGCTGTGCTTTTGATTGCGTTGCAGCTTGCTCTGATGCCGTCTGCAGCTTTGTACTGCTTTGTTGTACAACATCGGTTTTGTTCAAGCTGATAAAACGAATTTGAATCGCATTTTCAGGTGAATGTGATTCAATACGAACATCTGTTTTTAAATAAGACAAAGACCATAACAACAATATATGACTGATCACTACCCCACAAAGCGTAGAGTATTTTTGCTTATCATTTGAAGCGAGAATTACAGCAGACATAGACTTAGATACAGCGCAAATAAATGTAGTGCATTTGCTGAGTGCAGAATAAAATCCTGTGTTTTTCCTGCCTGCTCAATCTATTGTATTGCGTTGTACTGTTCATGAATCCTTCCTGCTTCGTCTATCAGATCAATTGCCGTGAATTTAAAAAACACTGCCTTTATCTATATAGACGAATGAGAAGGCAAAAATGCCTAATGAGAAATGTAATTAAATGTAAATAAGAATGATTTAGAGGGGATAATTTGACGATAAAACAGTGGGCTACTGAACGTATTTATTTAAATGTAAAAAATAAACTTATATAAATAATCCAGTTAAAACAACTGAACTGTATATCTAAAGAAAACAATACGAGATAAAAATAATGGGAAGAATAATTAGGCATTCAAATAAATGCGATGGAGGACTTAGAAATATTGTAGAGAACAAATGCTTCATCCTCTACAAAACACAAGACTTAAAATTAAAAACTTAACGCAGAGCGCTTAAGGCAGTTTACGTACAGGTAAAGCTTTGCCACGTAATTTCTCAACAGCACTGAGGATAAACACAAAAAATACTGGCACAAAAAAGATTGCAAGTATCGTCGCACTGACCATACCACCAAAAACCCCTGTACCAATCGCATGCTGAGTTTCAGAGCTTGCACCTGTAGCAATCACCAATGGAATCACACCAGCGGTAAAAGCCAAGGATGTCATCAAGATCGGTCTTAAACGAAGTTTGGCAGCCGCAACAGTGGCTTCAATCAGAGTCATTCCTTCTTCTTTTAGCATTTTGGCAAATTCAACAATCAAAATGGCATTTTTTGCAGATAATCCAATGATGGTAATTAAACCTACTTTAAAGAAAATATCATTGGGAATCCCTCGGATCCATACTGCAACCACTGCACCAATCATACCTAAAGGTACAACCAACATCACCGACAATGGAATCGACCAACTTTCATAAAGGGCAGCAAGGACGAGGAAGACCACCAACATTGACAATGCCAATAAGAAATTGGTTTGTGCTTCGGACTGTTTTTCCTCCAAAGATTGCCCTGTCCACTCATAACCAATTCCTTTTGGTAATTGCTCAATCAATCGCTCCATTTCCTTCATCACTACCCCTGAAGAAACCCCTTCTGCGCCTGCCCCTGCAATACTCAATGATGGTCGTCCATTATAGCGATTGTACTGCTGCGGAGACTGTGTCCACACAGGTGTAACAATCTCAGACAGTTTAACCAGTGCTCCAGTCTTATTAACCACATTCAAATTTAGAATATCAGTGACTTTCATCCGTGAATCGGCATCGACTTGAACAATCACTTGCTGCATTCGTCCTTGATTTGGAAAATCATTGACATACATTGAGCCCATTGAAGATGAAATGGTGTCTGTCACATCAGCAAAATTCACACCTAAAGCTTCTGCCTTATTCCGATCAATTTTTAAATCGACATTACTGCCTGGTGGTAAACCCTCTGGATAAACATAAGCCAGTTTTTTACTGGTTGCTGCAAGACCAATCAACTGTGCTTGTGCCTCATTCAAAGCTTGCATTCCAAGATTACCGCGATCTTGTAAACGTAAAGTAAAGCCCGAAGTTGTTCCCATTTCTTCAATTGCTGGCGGTAAAACAGACATAATCGTACCTTCTGCACTGTCTGCCATGGCCGCATTTACAGCGTTAACCTCATCTGCAGCGGAGGTATTTCTGCCTTTGAAATCTTTTAAATTTGTAAAGGCAATGGCAGTGTTATTGCCAGAACCACTAAAGCCAAACCCGAGTACAGAGACATTTTCTTTAATACTTTCTCTGCTTTTTAAATGTTCCTCAAACGATTTTACAATGGTCAATGTCCGCTCTTGACTGGCATCTGCAGGCAATTGAAATGAGGTGATAAATGAGCCTTGGTCTTCTTCTGGTAAAAAAGCGGTTGGGATCGATTTAAACGCAAATAATAAGAAACCTGTCAGAACAACAAATACAATCATCACAGTAAAAATGTGTTTCAATAATTTCACTAAAATTGCTTCATACTTTTTATTGACGCGGTCAAAAAAGCGATCAAACCACGCAAAGAAGCCTTTTTTCTGATGATCGGCTTCAATCGGTTTTAACAAGGTTGCACAAAGTGCAGGGGTTAAGGTCAGTGCTAAAAATGCCGAGAATGCAATGGATACCGCCATGGTCACGGTAAATTGTCTATAGATAATCCCGACCGAACCACTGGCAAAGGCCATCGGTAAAAAAACCGCCACCAGTACCAAGGTTATCCCGATGATTGGACTGGTAATTTCTTGCATTGCTTTAGAGGTGGCATCAACAGGTGATAAGCCTTCCGTTGCCATGATGCGTTCCACATTTTCAATCACCACAATCGCATCATCGACAATAATACCGATGGCTAAAACCATACCAAACATGGTTAAAACATTGACCGAAAAACCACTGATCAACATCACTGCAAATGTGCCTAAAAGTGCAATCGGTGCAACAATTGAAGGGATCAAAGTGTAGCGAATGTTATGTAAAAATAAATACATGACAAGGAAAACCAACACCATTGCTTCCAGCAAAGTCATGATTACTTTTTCAATCGAAATTTTAACAAACGGCGCAGTATCATAAGGAATCGAATATTGCATCCCCTTTGGTAAAACCTTGCTCAACTCCTCAACTTTTGCTTTGACCGCTTCAGATGTCTTGACTGCATTCCCGCCTGGGCTCATTTGAATCGCCAAAGCGGTTGCTGGTTTTCCATTTTCTAAAATAGAAAAACTATAGGTTTGCGCCCCAAGCTCCACTCGTGCAACATCTTTCAGTGTGACTTGTGCGCCACTCTGATTGGCACGTAGGGTAATATTTTGAAATTCTTCGACTGTACTTAATTGTCCTTCAGCCGTTAATGGCAGTGTAATCATCTGTCCTTGGACCGCAGGCAAACTCCCGACACTTCCCGGAGATATCGGCGTATTTTGTGCTTGAATGGCATTTGTGACATCTTTAATCGACAGCTGATAAGACACCAGTTTGTTTGGATCTATCCAAATACGCATGGCTTTTTCAGATCCAAAAGATTGGATACGTCCAACCCCTTCAACCCGTTTTAATTCTTCAACCACATTTCGAACCAAATAATCACTTAAATCAATTTCTTTAAATTGATCATTTGGTGAGTTGATTCCGACCATCATCAGAAATCCAGAAGATGCCGCTTCAACAATCAGGCCTTGCTGTCTAACAGATTGTGGCAATCTCGGTTCGATAGACTTTAGTTTATTTTGCACATCTACCTGAGCCAACTCTGGATCAGTCCCCGGTTTAAATGTGGCAGTAATACTCGCTTGACCACTGGCATCAGAGGTGGCGCTGTAATAAAGTAAATTCTTTACTCCTGATAACTCTCTCTCAATCAAGGTGACAACACTATCATTCAAGGTTTCTGGTGTTGCTCCCGGATAAGTTGCATAGATACTAATCGAAGGTGGTGCAACTGAGGGAAAACGAGAAATCGGCAACTTTGGAATACTTAAGACACCAAACAGAATAATAAAGAGTGCAATCACCCAAGCAAAGATTGGCCGTTTAATAAAGAACTGCGATATCATAATTTTTCTCCTATATTCGGAGAAGACTGACCTGCCGTGCTTTGATCACTGCCCTTATTTTGTGCTTGCGTGCCCCCAACATCGGTTATGTATTGCGACTTCCACTGGGTTATTTTTAAAGGCTGTTCTGGCTGTTGAATTCGATCATGCCCCTCAACGATGACTTTTTCCCCTGCTTTAATTCCACTATTCACCACATAGAAACCTTTATATAACTGCCCTAAACTCACTGGACGTGTTTCAGCAGTCTGATTTGCTTTTACAATCAGCAGTTGTGCTTGACCTGAAATATCTCTTTGCACGGCTTGTTCAGGGACAAGTAAGGCATTGGGTTGTGATGCTCTGTTTAAACCAACTCTGACATACATCCCTGGCAATAATTTCCGTTGAGGATTATTTACTTCCACACGGATAGTCACGTCACCCGTATTAGGATCTACGCTGGTATCTGAGAATAAAATCTTTCCCGTCACTGGATATAATTTACCCTGACTATTGGATATGCTGACCTCAGCACCGCCACGTTGTAATAACGAACCATCACTCAAACGATCTTGCAATTGCTCATATTCAGAGATTGATTGTTTAACATCAACATAGACTTTATCTAACTGATGTACCAAAGCCATTGGATTGGTATCGCTGGTGCTGACCAATGCACCTTCGGTGACCAGCAACTTACCAATTTGACCTGAAATCGGGGCGCGTACAGTCGCATAACGTAAGTTTAAATTTTGTCGTGCCAATGCTGCCTTGGTTTGAGCAACTTCAGCCAAAGCCTGTTGATAAGCAGCTTCCGTATTATTAAATTCCTGTTTACTAATGGCATTGGAAGGAAGCAGTTGTCGATATCGCTCCTGTTGGGTTTTTAGACGCACTACTTCTGCCTGTGCTTTTGCCAATAAAGCCTGATTACTATTGACATCTGCTTGAAGAATTTCCGAATTGATCTTAAATAAGGGTTGTCCAGCCTTAACTTCACTGCCTTGGGTAAACAGCACCTTTTCAATAATTCCGCCAACTTGTGGGCGAATTTCTGAAATTCGATAAGCTTGTACACGTGCAGGTAAATTTTCAATCAAATGAATATCTTGCTGTTGAACAGTATAAATACTGACTTTGGCTGGCGCAGCCTGCTGTACTTGTTCTGCTTCAGCATTTCCTGAGCGATTACATCCAGTTAACGCACTCCCACTTATAACAACCAATAAAATAATAAAAAAATAAGGCTTAGGCATCATCTGCACCCAGAGTTCTAGATATGACGATTATTGGCAATATTTGTGTACTTAGCGTCACTAAAGTGTGGAGATTGTGTGGATATAGCCACTAAAAATAAATTATGATGGTGTTATATCCATTTTAAAGTATCCAGTAATGGGCAATATTTCTTTTGCGTCTGATCCAGCCAGTAAACAAATTTTAGTCGTTGAAGATGATTATGATATCGGCGATATTGTGGAGCATTATCTGAAAAAAAATGGCTTCAATGTGCTCAGAGCGCTTAATGGACAGCAAGCCATCGAAATACATGCACAGCAACAGATTGATCTGGTGATTCTTGACGTGAAATTGCCGATCTTAAATGGTTGGGAAGTTTTAAATCATATTCGTCAATCCAAACAAACCCCTGTAATTATGCTGACCGCATTAGATCAAGAAGTGGATAAAGTCACAGCACTTAGAATCGGCGCTGATGACTTTGTGGTAAAACCATTTAATCCAAATGAAATTATTGCCAGAGTTGAGGCAGTATTGAGAAGAAGTGCAATGTCATCTCAGGCGAAAGCCCAAATCATTAGCTTTAAATCAATTGAAATTAATACAGAAACACTTTGTGTATACATTATCAAAGAACATTCGAAAGCACTGTTAAACCTTACCTTAACGGAATTTAAGATTCTTGCGTTGATGTCGCAAGCACCCTACAAGGTTTTTACCCGATCAGAATTAATGAACCATTGCTTGCCTGATGGTGATGCCTTGGAGCGTACTGTAGACAGTCACATCAGTAAATTACGTAAAAAACTGGAAGATCATCATCAAACTGACTTACTGATCAATGTCCGTGGTGTTGGCTATCGTTTAAGGCAAAATGATGAAAAATAATATCGGAATTAGCCGCCAGCTGATTATCACCATGGCCAAAGTGAGCTTATTGACCACTTGTTTTTCCTTGATTTTTGGCTATTTGACTTATTTTGTTGCCATCGAGTTTAAATTGGTCTCACTTGAACAATTAAATTCCGAAGACTGGTCATTTAATTTTGTTGATCTCACTTGGATTTTATTGGTGACTTTATTCGGTTCACTAACTTCTGTTTATTTAGGATTAAAATTAGCGCAACGCTTTATCGCCCCGCTAAATTCTTTAGCCATTGCAGCAAGAGAAATTAGTTTGGGCAATCTTTCCGTAAGAGCACAATTGGACAATCCCTCTTCTGTCGCTGAAATCACAAAGATGATCAATGACTTTAATCGTATGGCAGAAAAACTGGAAATCTCAGTCAACAATGCATCTATTTGGAATGCCGCAATTGCACATGAATTAAGAACACCTGTGACTATCTTACAAGGTCGCTTACAAGGCGTGCTTGACGATATATTCACCCCTGATAAAGCCCTATTAAAAAATTTGCTCAATCAAGTTGAGCAGTTGTCATTTTTAATCGAAGATCTAAGAACCCTAAGTCTGGCAGATAATCAACAACTTCGACTTAACCTAGAGTCAGTTTGTCTATCTGACGTCATTACACAATCTGTAAACTTACTTCAAGACCGTTTTGATCAAGCAAAATTAGTCATCGAAACCAATTTATCAGATCAAGCCTGTTTTTTTGACCGACAACGGCTTGAACAGATCTTAATTGCATTATTTGAAAATGAAATTCGTTATGCACAGGCAGGGATTTTACGGATTAGCACCCAAAAAAAATCAGAAGGTTTGGTTTTAACCATTGAAGATCAAGGACCCGGTATTGCAGATCAGCATATCCCCTTTATATTTGATGCGTTTTATCGACTTGAAGAATCCAGAGGCAAGAAGAATGGTGGCAGCGGTTTAGGTCTATCTGTTGTCAATGCAATTATGATCGCGCATGAAGGTCGCATTGAATATTCCAAGTCACAAGCTTTAGGGGGAAGTTGTTTTAGTATTTTATTTAAGCCCGATAATTTAAATAAAATATGAGATCAACATCCAAGTATAAAATCGACTCATTTAAACAAACATTCAACTCATCTGTTTTAAATTGACAACTATCAACAACTATAGACAGATAACATAGCGGCCTGTAGCTGATCAAAGCGCTATCCAAGCACATTTCTATGGCTATTGGTCTATGGTTATTGAAGCAAATTTGATTTTAACCTAGCGTAATTTTCTTTAACCGGTAATCCAATGTTGCCCGACTAATTCCAAGCATACGGGCAGCTTCTGAGACATTCTGCTGGCTTTTATCCATTGCGCTACGAATAATATTTTGTTCAAGTTGATCTAAAGAGAAATTCTCACTAAATAAATCCTCTACATTGATCAGCGATTGTGCAGTTTCACCCACTGCTTCTAAATCCTTATGTTGAGGAAACAAACTGTCCAATTTAATTTCCTGTTGATGATCGGTCAGTAAGGTGGCTCTTTCCAATAAGTTTTCCAACTCACGAATATTGCCAGGCCAATCATATTTCATCATAAAGTTTTTCGCTTTATCACTGAGCCCTTTTAGGGTCTTGTTATACATATTTTCAAAGCGTGCCAAAAAGTGATTAATCAGCAAGGGAATATCTTCTCTTCGCTCACGTAAAGGCGGAATAATCACAGGAAAAATATTTAAGCGATAATATAAATCTGCACGGAATTTCCCATCTTTAACGGCCTGCTCTAAATCCTCATTGGTCGCAGCAACAAGTCTGACATCGACTTGGCGGGTGCGACTATCTCCTACCCGTTCAAATTCACCTTCTTGCAGCATACGTAATAACGCAGCTTGTGCACGCGGTGAAAGCTCAACCACCTCATCTAGAAAAATTGTTCCGCCATGAGCACGTTCAAATTTTCCCATTCGAGATTGAACCGCACCAGTAAATGCGCCTTTTTCCACCCCAAACAGTTCTGACTCAATCAGATCAGGAGGAATACAGGCACAATTCACTGCCACAAATGGTTGCGCTTGGCGCTGACTGCCATTATGAATACCACGTGCAAATGCTTCTTTGCCAACGCCTGTTTCACCTTGTAATAAAACTGCGACTTTACTCCCTGCTGCTTTTTTAAGTAGATCACAGACTTTTCGATAGGCAACGGACTCACCTACCGCATTAAACATGGTGTAATCACTTTCAGCATCGGTATAGATATTTTTCTTTAATTGATTGAGTTCTGCCTGTAAGGCAATGATTTCGTCCGAGACAGCATCGGGTGACATAAAGCGAATCAACTCATCGGCATTTTCCCATTCACTCAACGGCTTTCCAATGATTCGACAATGCTCATCACCTTGAGCAACGCAATGTGTCTCTTGATAGATAATGGTCTGCCCCATGACAAAGCTGCTATAGCCACAGGCATAGCCCAATAACATCCAACAAGCAGGTTGGTCCGAAGCACCAAATTCACTTAAATGCACCTCTGCCTCAAATGAATTAAGCCAGTTAAAATCAGCATAAAACTGTTTTAAATCATGACTTAAATGCAGCTCATTGACTTCAACCTGTACCATGCCACGGATGCCATGCATTTGCGGTCCAGCCATAAAAGCTTCTGCTTCATTTAAATTTGGTCGTAGTTTTGAGGTCACTTCTGCATCGCGCATGCCAGCTTGGTAACCACAACGAATAAAAAAGCGTTTGGTGCGTTCAAGCCCCAGCATTTGATAGAGATCTTTTCTTAAAAAGCCCAGAATACTGGTATGCATTAACAACATCCGATTTTCATCAAACCAGATTTGTCCGTGTTGAGCATCAAAAACGATTTTATCGAGTAAATCTTGAATATCTTTGTTCTGTTCCAGTATTTTTTTATATACCTTCACATCTTTGGCTGGGGGCATGATATATCCATCCTTGGCTATATGTCGTTGTGAATGCAATCTTGATATTACCTAATTCTGACCCAAAAGCTTCACTACCTTTTCTTATATTTTCATACCTTTAAGGTATATTGTATTTATTTTAACCAATATCAAGTCTTTATTGGTTTTTATAAACATTAACTCGACCTTTCCCATCAAAATCACTGTTTCATCTTTTGATGAAATCAGCATCTCTTTAGGTTCATTATTTGATGAAAATAATGCTGTCGTACTTCATATCCTCATGAGCAAAAAATAATAAATAATTGAATTTTAATTAAATTTTAAAGTTGGCACGACTTTTGGAATATCTAGAGCAAACCTAGCACATGAGCATGAAGCTCTACATCGAAATTGTTTTGATGTTGATAAAAGGATAAGCACATGATTGACGCTAAACAGCCTACCGCATTGGTCAAATATATCCGTATTACTGGTGAGCGGAATGCCAAATTTGTCGAGTTCGATTTTGCCATTCAAGATCCTACGCTTTTTGTTGAACTGATTCTCCCCCAACAGGCTTTCCAGCATTTTTGTGAAATTAATCATGTCATTGAAATGACCGCAGAACAACAAGCTTGGAACGATGCCCAGGAAGATAAATGGCGTTATGGCATTGAACCGACTGTTTTAAATCATGCTCGCCAACATTCTGATCAAGAAGATCAGGCTTAATTCTACAAGGAGAAGCTAATGACTTTAGAAATTAAAACATCCAATTTGCAACCGATTCGTCAGACTTATGCGTATATCGAACGCCGTTTTGGAGCCAAGCCCGCAACACGCTACCAAGAAGTCAGCTTTGATATTCAAGCTTCGACAAACTTTCACTATCGCCCCTTGTGGAAGCCAGACAAAACCTTAAATGATAAAACCCATACCGCTTTGCAAATGCAAGATTGGTATGCATTTAAAGACCCTCGCCAATTTTATTACGGCGCTTATGTGCAACATCGTGCACGTCTGCAAGATACCGCTGAAAGTCATTATGCTTTTTTTGAAAAACGTCAGTTGGTCAATAATCTCAGTGATGAAGTGAAACAAAAAATCATCCATTGTTTATTACCTTTTCGCTATGTCGAACAAACAGCCAACTTACATATGATGTCAGGCAGTGCCTATGGTTATGGCACTGTCATCACCCAAGCATGTATTTTTGCAGCAATGGATCGTCTCGGTATGGCGCAATACATTTCACGTATTGGCTTAATCCTCGATGGCAATACAGGTGAATCATTACAGCAAGCCAAACACGCTTGGCTAAATGATGAAACTTGGCAACCCTTACGTAAACTTTGTGAACAAAGCCTAACCGAACAAGACTGGTTCAAACTTTACATTCTGCAAAATCTGTTGATTGACAGCATGTTACAAGAGCTGGTTTTTGGACAGCTGGATGAATGGCTGGTTGAAAATGGCGGGCGTGATATTGCCATTCTTACTGAATTTATGAAGGACTGTTTAACTGATTTAGCGAAGTGGTCAGACAGTGTTTTAAAAACTGCTATTTCAGAATCTGAAGACAATAAAACCCTGATTCAATCATGGATCACGGAATTACTACCCCAAGTTAAGCAAGCATTTAGTGCTTGGGCACAAACTGCACTGACGGATTCTGGGATTGATTCAGGTCTAAATAAGATCTCTGAACGTAGCAAAAAAGCCGGCAACATTTTACTCGATTTAGCAGCATAAGGATTTGCCATCATGACCTCTAAAGTTTATTTAGCATTGCAAGACAATGACACCTCACGCTACATCATTGAAGCGATTGAACAGGACAATCCTGAAGCAACAATTCAATATCTTCCCGCGATGATTCGGGTCGAAAGCACTGGCGAACTGGTGGTACGTGCAGAAACAGTATCAGAAAAACTTGGGCAAAACTGGGATATCCAAGAACTACAACTCAACATGATTACCTTGGGTGGCAATGTTGATGAAGATGATGACAGTTTTACCTTGAAGTGGAACTAAGCCGTACTTTCCCTAGATTTAAAGCATAAATAGCAGGCAGCTGCATGTAAGTTAAAGGATGATCAAAATGAATAGCCAAGCCAAAGTAAACAATAAAAAGCTCAATGCCAAAGAACGTTATCGGATACTCACCCGTGATCTAGATTGGGACTTTTCCTATGCAGATCGTAAAGATGCCTTTCCGTATGAAGAGTTTGAAGGCATCAAAATTACCGACTGGTCGAAATGGGAAGATCCTTTCCGTTTAACCATGGATAACTATTGGAAATACCAAGCAGAAAAAGAAAAGAAGCTATATGCCATTTTTGATGCTTTTGCACAAAACAATGGGCAAATGAATGTTTCAAATGAACGTTATGTCAATGCGATTAAATTATTTTTAACGGCAGTAACTCCGCTTGAGTATCAAGCTTACCAAGGCTATGCCCATGTTGGGCGTCAGTTTAGTGGCATTGGTGCACGTATCGCCTCGCAAATGCAATCCATTGATGAATTACGTCATGTACAAACCCAGATTCATGCGATGAGCCATTACAACAAGTTCTTTGATGGCTTCCAAGACTGGGCACATATGCATGACCGTGTCTGGTACTTGTCTGTACCTAAATCATTCTTTGAAGATGCACGTTCAGCGGGGCCTTTTGAGTTTTTATTGGCAATCAGCTTTGCCTTTGAATATGTCCTTACTAACTTATTGTTCGTTCCTTTCATGTCGGGAGCAGCTTACAACGGTGATATGGCGACCGTAACATTTGGCTTTAGTGCACAATCAGACGAAGCACGCCACATGACGCTAGGACTGGAAATCGTAAAATTCTTACTGGAACAGCACGAAGATAATGTGCCAATCGTACAAGAATGGATTGATAAATGGTTCTGGCGAGGAACTCGCCTGCTGTCCATCGTCGGCATGATGATGGATTACATGTTGCCAAATAAAGTCATGTCATGGAAAGAAGCTTGGGAAACTTATTTTGAAGAAGCAGGTGGCGCTTTATTTAAAGACTTAAGTCGCTACGGGATTCGTATGCCGAAATATAGTGAAGTGATTAGCAAAGAGAAAGAACATGTTTCGCATCAAGCATGGTGGATTTTCTATAACTTCGGTCATGCAGCAGGCTTCCATACGTGGATTCCAACAGATGAGGAAATGGATTGGCTCTCAGAAAAATACCCTGACACGTTTGATAAATACTACCGCCCACGTTGGGAACTTGCTCGAAAAATGGAAGCTGAAGGTAAACGCTTCTATAGCGCGGGTTTACCTCAATTGTGCCAAGTGTGCCAAATTCCAATGACCTTTACAGAAATGGATGGCGACCCAACACTATTTAGCTATCGTGATTCAATTTACAAAGATGAGCGTTATCACACTTGCTCTGATGGTTGTCATGACATTTTTGAACGCGAACCTGAGAAATACATCCAAGCGTGGTTGCCTGTACATCAAATTTTGCAGGGTAACTGTGGTGGTCCAGATTTAGAAAGTATTTTAAGGGATTACTACAACTTTAATGTCGGTGCAGACAATCTCGATATTGAAGGTTCACCTGACCAACAGCGCTGGAAAAAATGGAAAGGCAACGCAGCTTAAACCCTCATCCAAAAATTAAAAAATAAGCAATGGATGTTGTCTAATTCGACAGCATCCGCTCAAGGATTTATTCAAAAGTTTAAGGAAATACACCATGACTGTACAAGCGATTGTTGAAAAATATCAATTTGAACCACTAGATCTACAACAAAATTACGGCGAAAACATGTTGTTGTTTATTGGTTGGGATCATCACACCCTATTTTGTTCGGCACATGCTTTTGTGGTTTCACCAAAACAAAGCTTACAAGCCTTGATCGATGGGCAAATTCAGGCGGGTTTTGAGCAACATCCCGATTTTAAACATATTGATTGGTCTAAAGTTGAATTCCGTTTAAACCGCAATCTTTTACAGGCTGATTTTTCTAAGTCCCTAGAAGATTTGGGTTTTGATCAT
Organism: Acinetobacter sp. CE-15; assembly: GCF_051059255.1. NCBI lineage: Bacteria > Pseudomonadati > Pseudomonadota > Gammaproteobacteria > Moraxellales > Moraxellaceae > Acinetobacter > Acinetobacter sp. CE-15. The sequence goes on from NZ_CP192737.1 coordinate 2,871,596, forward strand.
AAATCTCTCCTGCGCTTTGTAACGCCTGATCTAACGGGTTACCAAGGCACACATGTTTAAGGAGAACACAGATGAGCTATCAAGTCACGATTGAACCAGCAGGAACCATCATTCAAGTTGAAGAAGATCAAACCATTTTAGATGCAGCATTGCGTCAAGGTGTTTGGTTGCCCTTTGCTTGCGGACATGGCACTTGTGGTACATGTAAAGTTCAAGTCACAGACGGTTTTTATGATGTTGGTGAAGCCTCGCCTTTTGCGCTTATGGACATTGAACGTGAAGAAAATAAAGTGTTGGCTTGTTGTTGCAAGCCCGAATCTGACATGGTCATCGAAGCGGATGTGGATGAAGACGAGGATTTCTTAGGCTATTTAGTCCAAGACTACCAAGCCAAAGTCATTGAAATAACGGATTTATCGCCGACGATTAAAGGTATTCGACTTCAGCTTGATCGACCAATGCAGTTTCAAGCAGGCCAATACATCAATATCCAACTCCCTAATATTGAAGGAACCCGGGCATTTTCAATCGCCAATACACCGAGCGAAGCAAATCTGATCGAATTACATATTCGTAAAGTGCAAGGGGGTGCTGCAACACGCTATGTGCATGATGAACTGAGTGTTGGTGAAGAAATGGCGCTTTCAGGACCTTATGGACAATTTTTTGTGCGTAAGTCTGATCAGCAAAATGTCATTTTCATTGCAGGTGGTTCAGGGCTTTCAAGCCCTCAATCGATGATTCTGGATCTTTTAGAACAAGGTGACACCCGTATCATTTATTTGTTCCAAGGTGCACGGGATGTTGCTGAATTATATAACCGTGAAAAATTCGAACAGCTTGTCAAAGAATATCCAAATTTCAGATACATCCCTGCCTTAAATGCGCCTAAGCCAGAAGACCAATGGACAGGGTTTACAGGTTATGTACATGAAGCGGTTGCCAATTATTTTGAAAATAAATGCAGTGGGCACAAGGCATATTTATGTGGCCCGCCACCGATGATTGATGCCGCCATCTCCACCTTGATGCAAAGCCGTTTATTTGAAAAAGACATCCATACTGAACGCTTTTTAAGTGCGGCAGATGGTGCAAATGGGCAATCACGTTCGGCACTTTTTAGACACATCTAAAGTTGAGTGTTTGAACCCTTAAATTATCCAATATAGCAACACCAGCGTGAGTGATCTGTACTGATTCCAGATCGCTCTCAAGATACTCATGCCAAATACTCATATCAATCAAAGGAAGATGATGATGAATAGACAACAAATCGATAGCCTCGTTCAGCAAATGAATGTCGCGACAGCAACAGGTGAAGTCAATCTGCGTGTTCAGCAAATCGTTGTTCGTTTACTTGGTGATTTATTCCAAGCCATTGAAGACTTAGATATGTCTCAAACCGAGCTTTGGAAAGGCTTAGAATATTTGACAGATGCAGGCCAAACCAATGAACTGGGACTTTTGGCAGCAGGTCTCGGGCTAGAACATTACTTAGATTTACGTGCAGATGAAGCAGATACTAAAGCCGGTATTACAGGTGGAACACCACGAACAATTGAAGGACCGCTTTATGTTGCAGGTGCGCCTGAGTCCGTTGGCTTTGCTCGTATGGATGATGGTTCTGAATCTGCGCACGTCGATGCCTTAATCATTGAAGGCATTGTCACTGACACTGCTGGACAGATTATTCCCAATGCAAAAGTAGAAATCTGGCATGCCAACAGTTTAGGCAACTATTCATTCTTTGATAAATCTCAGTCTGCATTTAATTTACGCCGCAGTATTTTCACCGATACACAAGGTCAATATATCGCTCAAACCACCATGCCTGTCGGTTATGGCTGTCCACCTGAAGGTACAACACAAGCTTTACTCAATTTGTTGGGTCGACATGGTAACCGCCCTTCGCATGTTCACTACTTTGTCTCTGCACCGGGTTATCGCAAACTGACCACTCAATTTAATATTGAAGGTGACAAATACCTTTGGGATGACTTTGCCTTTGCTACTCGTGATGGACTGATCGCTACTGCGCTGGATGTAACGGATCTCACGAAAATTAAACAATACAATTTAGATAAAGCCTTTAAACACATCAAATTTAATTTCCAATTGGTCAAAGACGCTGATCAAGTCCCCTCTACAGAGGTTGATCGTCGTCGAGTAGCCGCTTAGTCAACAATGTAGTGATACTAAATCCGTTTAACTACAGCTACCTGCAATAAAAATATCATTGAAAAGGATTTTCTATGAAACAACTGATGTTCAAACTTTCAGTTCCATTGATGCTCGGTTTAACCAGTAGCATTGCCTGTGCCACAGAAAATGGGGCTGACTCATTTGCCCTCGGTGCTGAAGGTATGATGGCAGGCGCACTACCACCTGCTGGCGTGTATCTATTAAGTTATTATCAAAATTACCATGCTGGAAGTTTTGATAATGGCCCAGCGAATTTTCATTTAGATGTAAATGCCTTTATACCCCGTTTGGTCTGGATGACAGAACAAAACTATTTCGGTGGTCAACTGGGTTTCTATGCCATACAGCCTATGGTTGATCTCAGATTATCTGCAGCGGGGATGTCAGATCATAACACTGCCTTAGGTGACTTAATGTTGGGGTCAATGTTAGGTTGGCATCAAGGAGATCACCACTGGATTGCTGCGATAGAAACAGTACTCGCTACAGGTCAATATGATAAGGCCACAGCACAGCAGCCTTTGGTCGCCAATATTGGCAAAAACTACAATACTGTTCGACCGATTTTTGCCTACAGCTATGCGCCAAAAAATGGTTTAGATATTTCAACTAAAATTTCTTATAGCTTTAACACTGAAAATGATGATACCCAATACAAATCTGGGGAATATTTTGCTGGTGATTATAGTCTTGGATATAAACTTACTGATCAGGTTAAAGTGGCTGTTGAAGGCTACGCTTTTAAGCAAACCAAGTCAGATAAGCAACAGGGTGAAAATATTGCGATGCGTGGACAAGTTTTGGCAATTGGTCCTGCAATACAATATCAAGATAAAAACTGGTCAATTGAAGCAAAGTATTTAAAAGAAACTCATGTTGAAAATCGCCCTGAAGGCCATACCAGTGTATTAAAATTTGTTTGGGCTTTTTAGTGGCTATGCTTTGCGTTCAACAGTATTTGTTTTTTTGTGCTGATGCTCAAATGTAGATGTTAAATCATACTCTTAACCAGTCATTAACGCCGAATGAAACTCATTCGGCGTTAATTTAGAAACCGTCAATTCGGGTTAAAGTAAAGCTGCAATATATCAACATAAATCACTTCGGTTTACGCCAATAATCATTTATAAATCTAATACCAATCTTTTGCCTTTGGCACGAGATACACAGATCATCATCGATTGCTGTGATGCCTTTTCATCATCACTCAAATACTGATCAAAGTGCTCTGCCTCACCGTCTAGGATTGCAGTTTCACAGGTACCACACACCCCTTCACGACACAAACACTCAACATCAATATTCAGTGCTTCAATCGCCTGTAAAATAGTCTGGTTGCCTTGAACTTCAACTTGCTGATTAGATTTCGCCAAAACCACAGTAAACGCTTCACCATCTTCAGGTACGGTTGAAGCAAATTGTTCCCAATGAATATATTCATCTCGATAACGATGAAAATTACAACGATCAATCACCGCATCAATCATTGGCTTTGGCCCACAGACATAAACGTGTGTGCCCTTTGGCTGTGCGGAAATTAATTGATCGAGGTCAAGGCATTTCCCTTCTGAATCGATATAACTAAAAATATGTTCAGCATGTTTTTGTTTGAGCTCTTGCAACAGTGCAGCATGCTCTGGCGAACGATAGGCATAATGCAATTCGTAATCTGCCCCACGTGCAGCCAACTCATCCATTTGCGGCACAAAAGGCGTAATCCCAATCCCACCCGCAATTAAAATATGTTTTGCGCCATTTTCAGCCAGCGGAAATAAATTTTTAGGTTCTGAAATCAGAATTTCACAGCCTTCATTGCATTGCTCATGCATATAGACCGAGCCACCTTTACCTTCTACATCTTTGCGTACGCATACTTGGTACGTGCTAAGATCCTGAGCACAGCTCATCAGTGAATAGGCATTGGAAAGCTGATCATTCATTTTAACAATGATATGACTGCCCCCATTAAACTGAGGAAAATTTTGTCCATCCTGACGTTTAAATGTAAACCGTTTGATCAATGGTGTAAGTTGCTCTACCCCTGTGACCACTGATGCAAACATTTCATAATGACTTGCCATGTCTAAATCCTCTTTACCACATGTTGCTTTTTTAAGTACTTATTCAAGCGCTTTCTCATTGGAGGGCAGCGTGTTGGATGATCATCAATGAATGTCCAACACGCCTTTATCCTATAGCCCTAAACACATATATTTAATGGTCATGAATTCTTCTAAGCCATACTTAGAACCTTCACGGCCTACCCCTGATTGCTTCACACCGCCAAACGGGACCACTTCATTTGAAATTGCAGTTGAGTTCATCCCCACCATGCCATATTCGAGTTGTTCTGCGACACGCCAGATCCGTGAAATGCTTTCGCTATACACATAGGCTGCCAAACCAAAGATGGTGTCATTGGCTTGGGCAACCACATCTGCTTCATCACTAAATCGAATCAGTGGTGCCACTGGCCCAAAGATTTCTTCTTTGACAATTTCCATGCTTTGATCCACATCAGTAAGCACGGTCGGTTCAAAGAAGGTCTGTCCAAGTGCATGCTGTTTACCACCACAAGCCACTTGTGCACCTTTTTTACGTGCATCATCGATTAACTGTTGTGCTTTGAGGACGGCTTTTTCATTGATTAAAGGCCCTATCTGTACATTTTCTTCAAGACCATTACCAATCTTAAATTTTTCAACTTCTTGCACAAACTTCTTAGTAAATGCCTGATAAACCTTGTCATGTACATAAATACGGTTGGCACAAACACAGGTTTGCCCTGCATTACGGAATTTGGCAAAAATTGCACCTTGTACTGCTTTATCTAAATCTGCATCATCAAAAATAATCAATGGCGCATTTCCACCAAGTTCGAGCGCAAGTTTTTTAATCGTGTCTGAACATTGCTGCATCAATAAACGACCAACAGGTGTTGAGCCAGTAAAAGTCAGTTTTTTGACTTTTTCATGACTGGTAAATACTGCACCGATTTCTTGTGACTGACCTGTTACAACATTGATCACCCCAGCAGGGATCCGTGCCATTTCTGCAAGTTTTGCAATGGCCAAGGCGCAATAAGGCGTTTCATTGGCAGGTTTAATCACAATCGTACAACCCGCAGCTAAAGCTGGCGCAGCTTTACGGGTAATCATGGCGATTGGGAAATTCCAAGGGGTGATCGCTGCAACCACACCTACAGGTTCCTTGGTAATGATAAAACGCTGTTGATTGTTGGTGGTAGGAATCACATCACCATAAACTCGCTTGCCCTCTTCTGCGAACCATTGAATAAATGAAGCAGCATATTTCACTTCACCTAAAGCTTCAGCCAAAGGCTTACCTTGTTCAATGGTCATGATACGAGCCAATTCGTCAGCATGTGCCAATACCAACTGATACCAAGCCAATAATAAATCTGCGCGTTTTTGTGCAGTTAAGGCTTTCCACGTTGCTAAGGCTTGATATGCAGCATCAACAGCGAGGCTTGCTTCTACTGCCCCCATATTGGGAATAAGCCCAATCTCTTCACCTGTTGCTGGGTTGGTGACGGGTACAGTGGCATTGGATTGTGCATTGATCCACTGACCATTTACCCATCCGCGTTGTTGAAATAGCGGACTACCTTGCAAACTTGACATGTCATGATCCTATGATTTGAAAGCAAGGTACGACTTTATTTGCCGCACCTTTAACTTGAGTACTTCTCTAAAAAACACATGATCGAGCTGTTGGCCCCAGTGATATTTTGAGAGGCTCCCTTAAATGATTATTTGTGATATTGCGCAACGAGGTTTTGGAAATAAGCAATGCCGTGTTCACTAATCCCAGAACGTTGCTTATCCGTCATGATTCGCCCTTGACCGCGATAACCACGTGACTTTAAGCCACGTTGCACACTTTCAACCAGATTTAAATCTTCTGGGCGGAAGACATTACGATACCATTCAATCAAATCTTTTTGGTCTTGAGTCAGTTCTTCATTGGTAAAGTAAATATCATAATGTTGTAATGTCGTTTCAGCATCTACAGGAAATTCATAGATCACGGTCATAAAATTACCGCCTGGTGGCACATTAAACATGGTGCAAGGCCATGTCCAAAAACCACTAAAGGTTGGATCTTGTACAGATGGATCCAGCTTGAAGGATTTTTCTGAAGAACGTGCATAACCGTATTGCAAGGTCCAGTTTTGATGTGTGGTATGCCAATATTTATCCACCTGAACAGAATCGGCAAAGCCCGGATGCGCAGGACCACAGTGATAACATTCCATATAGTTATCTACAATCACTTTCCAGTTCGCTGGTGTTTCCGTCACAAAGCGTGCTGCAAGTTTTAAATCTTTGATGACCGCACAAGTTTCATTGAGCTTTTGTGCAAACTCAGGCAATTGATCTTCAACACAAGTGGCATTTTCATCCATATTGATAAAGATAAAACCGGCATACTCTTCAACTTTTACAGGCACCATACTTGAGTTTTGTTTATCAAAGGATTCAACATGATCACAGTTACGTGCCAGCGCCAAACTTCCGTCTAGCTTAAATGTCCATGCATGATAAGGACAGGTAATCACATTCTTCGCTTTACCACTGCCACTTAACAACTCATGTCCACGATGCGGACAAACATTATAAAAAGCCCGTAATACGCTGTCTTTACCGCGAATCACAATAATATTTTCACCAATGACCTTACGGGTAATATAGTCATTGGCTTGTGCCACTTCACTGCCGTGTGCAACGCAAATCCAGCTTTTTGCAAAAATTTCTTCTTTTTCACGCTCGAAAACCTGAGACGATGTATAGAACACTTTGGGAAATGTCCAAGCAACGTCTGGGTTTGAACAGAAATCTTCTGGTAATTTTTCAACTGCATTCATGTTTTTACTCCATTAAACTCTTTTTTGTCCTAACGACCGTTTGTTTAAAATTGGCTGATGTTCAAATCAATTGAACATTGGCTTTAACGAACTCAGCATGCGCTGATATAAATCTTGCACCACAGGGCAGTCACGTACTAAACGCAAACTGCCATGTAGTAATCCTTTACCGAGATAAAATTCGGTTGCAATATTGGCCTGTTTTAACTTGTCAGCAAAAATACGCCCATCATCACTGAGAGGGTCATACTCAGCAACGGCAATAAAACTACGGGGCATATCAGAAAAATCCTGTGCCAACAGTGGTGATAAACGTAAGTCCTGCCAGTCGCTTGTATTTGGCGCATAGGCTTGCAAGTAATCATGCATATCCGCTAGCGACAGTAACGGTGCATCTGCTTGCTGCTGACAGGATGCCGTATCAAAACCACTACTCAAACATGGATAAATCATTGCCAGACCACAGGCTTGAGCACCTGTATGTTGTAATTGCACTGCAAGTGCAGCCGCTAAATTACCGCCCGCACTGTCCCCCATCAAAACAATTTGATTTGGATTAATCTTCCATTGCAGGCCATGTTGATAGAGCCAGTGATATACCGTTTCACAGTCTTCATATGCAGCTGGAAAATGGTGTTCTGGTGTTAAACGATAATCCACACTCAGCACAGCAACATTTAAATCACGACATAAATAGCGAGTGATAAACTCATGTGAATCAAGATTTCCCACCATCCAACCACCACCATGAAGATATAAAATACATGGCCAACCTGTCGCTGGTGCTTCGCCCAGTGGTGAATACAACCGAACATTGACTGGATGATTGAGCTGCGGCACAGTTTTATCTTCAATATTGACCGTACCATCACGTGGTAAGGTGTAATGTAAGCACATCGCATCATACGCAGCCCGAATAGAATCGATATCATTATCCGCCGGTGAATAAATGCTGCTCCAATACACCAGACTTTGCATTTCTTCACTCAATCTATAGTGCATGCTCGGTTGTTGTGTCATGACAATTCCTTTTGACTGGTTTTATCCGCAGTGGGTTCAATTGCAACATCAATGTGCATATGTTTATTTGCATCTGTTTGATCTAAAGATTCCAACTCACTAAAACTCATTTGCTCTATCAGATGGGATGGAACCTTTGAATAATCCTCAATCAACCATTTCACCAAGCCATAGGTCTGTATCAAAATAATCACAATGAATGGCAAGGCAGTCACAATGGTCGCAGTCTTCATGGTGTCCAAAGGCGCTTTAGAGAAAATCATTGCAATCGGAACAAGGGTTAGCATCACACACCAGAACAAACGTGCATTTGGTGATGGGTCTTGCCCCTCACGTAAGCCACGGGTACAAGTTGCCGACACTGCATAGCCCACAGCATCCATATGTGCTGCAAGAAAAATCACCATAATCCCAAGGAAAATCCACATCATCAGCTTGCCAGCAGGCAATAAACCAAGCAGTTGGCTAATCGCAACTTCACCACCTTGTTGGCTTAAAACTTGTGGCACATTGACCATACCGTGAATAAAGTTATAGACACTGTAGTTTTCAAACACCCCAAAGATGAACCATAAACCAACGCTACCACCGATGACCATGGCAAGAATCACTTCTTTGATGGTACGTCCCTTTGAAACACGCGTTACAAATAAGGCCACACCCGGTGCATAAGAAATCCACCATAACCAATAAAATACGGTCCATTCACGGGTGAACTTTCCATCGCCCATTGGGTCGGTAAATAAACTCATATCGACAAAATTGGTTGCCATTAAGCCAAAGCTCATCAGCGAGTTATTCATAATGAATTGGGTCGGCCCAAAGCACAGCACATAAATCGCAAACAACACCACACCTAAACACACCATATGGCTGAGACGTTGCATGCCCTTATCCATCCCCACATAAGAACTCAGAGCGAATAAAATCGATACTGCAAAAATAATCACCACTTTGGTCATAAAGGTATTGGGGATACCTGTCAGCTGCGACAAAATATTGGTAAAAGTCACCGCAGTCAGCACCAAAGAAATTGTTAAAGCACCGAACATACACAACAAGAACATCAGATCGACAAGGCGCCCAACAGGTCCAGTTGCCTTAAAGCCAGTGACCGCTTCAATCATTGAAGCCAAACTCAAGCCTTTATTCTTTCTGACATGGTAGCTATAACACAGTGAAATTGAAGCCAGCGCATAGATCGACCAAGCACTCAATCCCGAATGAAAGAATGAGTAAGCAACGCTATATTTCAATGCTTCTGCAGATTCAGGAGTTAAATTTAAACCCGGTGTTTGATAATAATAAGCCCAGTCTAAGAAGCCCCAATATAAGGTCGAAGAACCAATACCCGATAAAATGAACATGAAAATCCATGACATAGTACTGTATTGCGGTTTGCCTTCACCTAATTTGATTTTTCCATATTTACTGAACGCCAAAGCAAAGGTAAAAATAATTGATAAAAATGCAAATAAAAGCACTGGTGTAGTAAAAACAGATGTTGTCCACTTCATCCATTGAGCAGCAAGCTGTATAGATTCAGTCGAATAAATTGCCAAACCAGCCACCGAAATAAACACAACGGCAAGACTGGTTATTGCAAGTGTCTTATCTGTATAAAGTTTTGTATTTTGATTATCCATATCCATTCAATCCATCTTGGATCCTGATTGTTTATTCCCTAAGCGCGATTACTCCATCGCGAATAAGTCCATTTTTTGATGTGTTACAAATGCTGCTATCGCATCTCCAACGTCGTCCGTTTTGGCTGTTCCACCCACATCTGGTGTTTTTGGGCCATGTAGCAATACATGTTCAATCGCCTGCATAATCTCTTGACCTGCTTGAACCACCTGTTCGTCGCCATCTGCCAAGAAATCCAACATCATTGCGCCAGACCAGATTGCAGCAATTGGATTGGCAATTTTTTGACCATAAATATCGGGTGCAGAACCATGTACAGGTTCAAACAACGACGGGAAATTACGTTCTGGATTTAAGTTTGCAGAAGCAGCTAAACCAATCGTTCCTGTACATGCAGGTCCCAAATCCGACAAAATATCACCAAATAAGTTTGAAGCAACCACGACATCAAAACGTTCAGGCTGTAACACAAAACGCGCGGCCAAAATATCGACATGCTGTTTGTCTGCCTTGATTTGTGGATATTGTTTTGCCATCTCATCAACACGTTCATCCCAGTACGGCATACTGACTGCAATACCATTTGATTTGGTTGCAGCGGTAACTTTTTTAGCATCGCGTTGATTGGCAAACTCAAAAGCATATTTCAAAATACGGTCTACACCATGACGGGTAAACACAGCTTCTTGTAAAACAAACTCACGCTCAGTACCTTCAAAAGCCTTACCACCAATCGCAGAATATTCACCTTCGCTATTTTCACGTACCACGTAGAAATCAATATCCCCAGGTTTTTTACCTGCAAGTGGGCATTTCACCCCTGGCATTAAACGTACTGGACGTAAATTCACATATTGGTCAAAACGACGACGGAACTGTAGCAATGACCCCCAAAGAGAAATATGATCTGGCACTTTTTCAGGCCAACCCACTGCACCAAAGAAAATCGCATCGTATTGCTGTAAAATTTCAAACCAGTTGTCGGGCATCATTTTTCCGTGTTCAAGATAGTAATCACAACTTGCCCACTCAAACGCATCGAACTGTAGCGCTATGCCATATTTGTCTGCAGCTGCCTTTACAACCTTGATCCCTTCTGGTAGAACTTCTAACCCGATTCCATCGCCTGCAATCGTCGCAACTTTATACTTTTTTGCCATAACGCTCCCTTACACCTTTGGTTAATATCCTTAGCTGTAAACATGCTATTTTCAGCAAAAATGATCAATAATAAAACTATCACCCCAATGGACACGGATCGTGAATAATCTACCTAACCTATCGGATTTAAAGGTTTTTTGCACAGTCGCAAAACGTAAAAGTTTTGTTGATTCTGCTGAGGAACTGGGTGTTTCGCCTGCGTTTATTAGTAAGCGCATCAACATTTTAGAAAACAATTTAAACTGTAAATTGTTTCATCGTAGTACCCGTCATGTCAGTTTGACTGAAGATGGCAAACTGATTTTGGAGCGAGTTGCTCATATTTTGGATGAATTTGATGAAATCAGTGAGTTGGTCAATAACCCTTTAAGTACCCCCACAGGGCATCTGGATATTGTCAGTAGCTTTGGTTTTGGGCGGAAACACGTTGCACCGATTCTGTCTAAACTGCTGACCATGTATCCAAAATTAGAAATTCAGTTTGATACAATTGATAATACGAAAGATTTAATTCAACACAGTATTGATCTGGATATTCGGATTGGCAATGAAATTGCACCCAATATGATTGCCAAAAAAATGGTTTCTAATTTCCGAATTTTTTGTGCTGCACCAAGCTATTTACTAAAAAATGGAATGCCTGAAAGTTTAGACGATTTGCGTAGTCATGATTGCTTAACCATCAGTGAACGTGACCAATCCTCGGTATTATGGAAATTACGCCACGCTTCAGAAGATATGTCGGTACATGTCACCCCACGTTTTATTTCCAACAATGGTGAAATTATTCACCAATTGGCAGTCGAAGGTCATGGCATTATCTTACGTTCAATTTGGGATGTTGCAGATGAGTTGATTAGCGGTCAGTTACAGCATATTTTGCCTGAATACTGGCAAGATGCCGATGTATGGGCAGTCTACCCGTCACGTTTAAAAAGCTCGTCTAAATTACAGACCTGTATCCTGTTTATCCAAAATGAATTACAGAATCGATTGCAGCATGTTCAGAACCTATCACGTGGACAACTGATTCAACCGGTAGAATCGGTAACACAGCACGCTGAAAAGGTATTTTTATAATCGAGATCAGCTGCCTGCTTTCTTTTTTTAACAACATCATGCACATTAATTCAATCATGAACATGCAGGCAGCATATGAGCACGGCAATATTTGGCCTTATTTTAATCGCAGCGGCATTTCACGCTACATGGAATGCTATTGTCAAAGCAGGCGCAAATAAATTTTTAACCACTGTACTGGTGACTGCATCAGCAGCAGTTTTAGCAGCGCTACTGCTGCCCTTTTTCCCGATACCACATCGCGCTAGTTGGCCTTATATTTTGGCCTCAACGGGAATACAGATTCTCTATTTTGGTATGGTTGCCAAAATCTATCGTGTCGCTGACATGGGACTAAGCTATCCACTGATGCGTGGTACTGCACCGCTTATTGTGGCAGTTTTAGGGACATTCTTGCTGCATGAAACATTAGAACTTAATGCTTGGCTTGGGATCATTACCATTTCCATCGGCATTTTATCTATGATCTTCGCGACCTCTCAAACAGGAAGAAAAGGAATTGGCTTAGCCTTGCTCAATGCAGTCTTGATTGCTGGCTATACCTTGGTGGATGGTCATGGTATTCGTCTCTCCGGATCACCCATTTCCTATATCTTATGGAGCTTTGTACTCTCAGGTCTGATCTTTTTTATGTTTGCCTTAAAAATGCAATATCACCAGATGGGTGATTATTTTCGTCATAATTGGCATTTCGGTTTAATCGGTGGGATTGGCTCATTTTTCTCTTATGGACTTGCATTGTGGGCGATGACACTTGCACCAGTTGCTATTGTTGCCGCACTGCGTGAAACCTCGATTTTATTTGCTACGCTAATTTCGATTTTTATTCTTAAAGAGCAAGTTAATACGATACGTATTGTCTCGTCATGTATTATTTTGATCGGGGCATTGATCCTAAGAGCTGCCTAACCCTAACAGCCGTTTATTCCTAAGTACCAACTATTCCTAAGAATGGCTGGCGTAGGCAGAATCGAAAGAACCAGCCTATTTTAAATAGACTGGTTGATCTTCAATGTTAATTTTAGAAGTAATAACCAAGTGATAAGTAAAATAATTTATTCCACTGATTACTGTCGCCTTGTGCAAGACCGTTGGCACTGCCGCCTGTCATTGGATCATTACGACTCCAAATATACTCGCCCTGAATCCCTACGGCCTTGTAATTAAAATACACTCCAGCAATTAAACGATCTGAATCTTGATAGCCCTTTTGATCTTTAAAGAAACGGCTATAGGACAGATAAGGTTTAATATTTTCCAACTGATAAAAGGGTTGAGCCAAAGTGTAATTAATTTCATTGGCCATAAATTTGCCTTTATTGGCCACTTGGTAGGGATAATCAAATGCCCCGATGGTTGAGCTATTTGGCAGAAGATTATCGGCATTTTTAATGTTCTGTTCACCTGCAAGGAAAAGCCATTGCCATGCTTGATAATTGGTTGTACTAAATACACTCCATGTACTTCGGTGACCATCTTGCTGCGTGCGATTATTTTCCAGATCTGAGTACCAGAATGAACCACCAATCTCAGTTGAAAACTTTTGCGCTGGGTCCAACTCAAATTTTCTAGATAAGCGAGTCACCCACATATTTTTTTCATCGATATCTGTGCCTTGGCTTAAATCATCGGCTTGAACGAAGTTACCACTATAGCGACTTGCGTCTTTGGATGTCCCTGTATAGTTACCGCCATCTGTTGGATAAAAACCTAAAATAAAATTGTATTGATCATTTTTAAACTGATACTTGGCACCTAGATTTTGAATATCTTCTAAGCCAACTGTATTTAGCAAGGTTTCATAATAGCTGTTGCCCCACAGTCGACCAAATCCAAAATCAACTGATTGAAAGCCCACGGTAAAGCGTTGTTGGTCTGAAATTTTATACCCAGCCCAAGCATCTTTTAGAAATAATCCGTCACATAAGCGGCTGTATTGGTAACAGCGTAGATCTAATGAGGCAATCCAATTTGGATTTTCATAACTCAATACTGTTTTAATATCTGCAAGCTGCCAGTCCTTATTTTTAGAACCTTCATTTGCCTCAACGATATAATCTTTGTACATATATCGGGTACGGATTGCGCCGGAAAGTTTAAGTTCACCTGATTCTGTTTTAGGGTCACCTATACTTAAATCTGCTGCAAAACTAGGCATGCTGACCAAAAGCCCCATTGAACCTATAAATAGAAATAACTTCTTCATTGTTGTACATCCTTGTTTAACCTCATATAAAAATGAAGAATTTATGTACAACAAACAATGGGCAAACTATAAAGTCGGAATTTACAGACTGTGTTTAATGCGGATTGATTCAATCACGATAAGGAGGTAAAAAACTGTGATTTTTAGGTTTTATTGAAAAACCAAACTTATGGCAACGATTCAAATCAAAGCTTCTTAAAATCAATAAAATCGTTTGAATTTTGATTACATGCAGCTAACTTTGATGTACTTTTATAAACAGAAATCTGCCAGACATTAATGTCATCATAGCTTAATGGAATACCTGCTGGAGTCTTTGCGAATTTTCCTAATGGATATAAAATAATTAGAGAAAAATCTTCTCTAAAAAACCTAACTATAAGTATTTTTTAATTCTATTTGGTACTTTGCTTAAAAGACCTAATTTTTTCATCTCGGCATAATATATAGCGTAGTTTTTCCTAGCAAGCAGTTCATTTTTTTGTGCGACATATATATCGGCAATATTTAAGTAAGCTACTGCTCTACTTGGATCTAGCTTTATAACATGGTTTAAAATGTTTAAAGATTCATTATAATAACCTAATTTATATAAATAAAATGCAGAATCATTGAGCTCTTGAATATCATTTTTGCTATATACAGGCAATTGGCAATTTATGCTTTTGATTATTTCATCTATTTCTAATCTTTCAGACTTTTTCATTTTTTTTAAATTTTGGCTTGTTGAATAATTCATATAAACAACTGCGCCTCTTCCCCCACCTACATCAGCCTCCCAAATAGGTAGATCTTTTTGCTTATCCCACTTTCCAGCACACATACCACTTAACATTGTCGGAATAGCATCCACAATCACTTTATTTTTATGATTAATAATTAAACAGTAACGTTGATCTTGATCTGAAATCGGTAATGTCAAAAATTTATATTTTTTAGTGATGTATGAATATTCAGGAAAGGCATCTTTCGATGAAAGACTAAAATTTGCATCACTTAAATTTAGCGGACTGCAATTTTTATAGCTTAAAAAATCAGGAGTTGCATGTACTGAAAAAATTGTACTATTTAGCAATATAAAGAGCATTTTCTTTAGCATTATCGTTGTCCTAATGTTTATATCTTTATTATATGTACAGGTTCATTCATTGGCACATAAAATTTGTTACTTTATAAAGTAATTTAGAGGCTACATGCTGTTTTAATTTTCTTAGGCCGATAAAGTGTAATATTCCAATCAATTTCATTTTGTCTCAATATATCGCCATCTTTTAGTTCAGAATTTCCTATAATACTTTTAGGAATAGACACTTCTAATTGATTTTGGTTTCTACAAAAAATTTGACTAAAACCTTCACTCCTTAGATATATCCATCCTCTTTGCTTAATTTTACTAATTTTTAAATTATTAAATGATTTTAAATCCATATTTTTAGACTTAATTTTAAATATTACATACTCAGCACCAGCTGAGTTATAATAAGTCATATTTTCAGGGTTAGCTTCACCAAAAATCATATTAATTTCATGAGTAGAATCTTTCTGATTCTCTGAAATATTTTGATTTGAATCAGGTTTCACTTCTGTACAACCACTAATGTATACTAAAGAAAAAATTATTAATAAATATTTTAACATTTCAATCACCTAAACCAAGTCTATTTTTTACTTTATTAACAACTTGTTCTAATAGAATAGAATTACTTCTAGTAATATCAACTCTATTTCCATTAGTTAATGATATTTCAGCGCTTATAGTATTTTACAACTAAACTGTACTCATCTACAATTTCTATAGTATAAATGAGTACAATATTATCCTCGTTTAATTGATTCTAAAAAACATCATCATAAAACAACATTTACATTAAAATGAAATCTTATTTTCACTAGTATTATTTAGTTTATTTAAATTTTTAGTTGCTAATTCAAAACCATTCTCAGAAGCTATTCGATACCAATATTCAGCTTTTTCTATATTTATTTCTGTACCTTCACCATATTCATACATACATCCTAAATTATTTTGAGCTAATGGGTCATTTTTTTCGCAGCCCTTTCAAAGTAATCAAATGCTTTTTGTAAATCTTTTTCAACTAAAGTACCATCATAATAAATAAATCCTAATTCTGTAATAGAGGATGTAAAACCATTACTTTCAGCAAACAATAAATTTTCCATCATTTTTTCTGTTTCTTTTTCATTTTTATAGATAGTGCCTAACAGATGCGCAGCTAAATTACCCCCAAGTTCCTTCGCCGAAATAAACCATTTTTAGCACTTATTAAACCCCCTTGTAAATAATACAAATAACCTAGTGAATAGTGGGCTGGTGAAAAACAATAATTAGCGGATTTATTTAAATAAAACTCAGCAAGCTCATAATTTTTCAATCTATCTTTTCCAATCAAATATGAGTATCCATAATAATAATCCACATAATAACCATCCTTCATTTTTTGAATATCTTCATCAATTTTATTTTGATTCCCCTGCAAAGAATATAAACTCATTATAATTATTTTCTTTTCATTCAAATCATCAACTTTAATACATTTAGCATATAAAATATTAGACCACATTAAAAAAACAAAATAACATATAATCTCATAAATCAACTCAGTATTAAAAAAAATGAAAAAACAAAAATTAATAAAAAACAAATCTGTATGAAATATAAAAATTTTAGCCTTTTTGCATAAAAATCACGATTATCAAAATTTTTAAAAACTATTTTATAAAGATACTTAGTATGTTGAAAACTTTTCAAGTTGAAATCCAAATAATCTTTTGCAATATTTTTACTAATAAAATATTTAAACAAATAAAATCGAACTGTACAAAATAAAACAACATAAAGCAGCAGTGATGATAAAAATAAAATTAAAATGAATTCATCCGACATTTATCTTAACCTCAAAAACTTAAAGATCCTTGTTGAAGAATTTGTTGATTTCTTTTTAACTGCTTGTGATCGACTACTGTTTTTTGATCGACCATAGAAATTCAATACCATTTAAGCCTCTATTATTAAAAATATTTAATTCTTACTTCGATTTACCACCACAAGAAATAAAAAACGTGATCAGAAATATATTTTACCTTTTTAAGTATCTTGAGTATGATGGTACTAAATATTTTATATTAATACTTATAAAATAAAAATAAAATATAAATAAAATTGGTGCTAAAAAATAGAATCGCGTATAAAATGAGAAAAAAACAATAATTCCACCAACAACTAAATAAAGATAAAAAACAATACTTTAAGTAAAAATTTCCCTTTTGAATCGAATGATTTATTGCTCTCAAGATAGCTATACACATTGTATGAAAGAAAAAATAAACCTGCATAAGAAATAAGACAAGGAATAATCATCAATATAACTAAAGCAACCAAAAACCTTAAAATTGATTCATCAGGTAAGAAAATTAAAACAAAAAAAAGCAAATATAAGAAAAAAACACCTATATAATAATAGTATTTCAAACCATTATAATCTGATCTATTTAAAATTAATTCATCTCTATTTCTCACAATACCCACATAATACTTTATTAACTCCTGTTTACCACTTCATCAAAGCGAAACTCTATACTATATATTCCCCCTTATTAATCCCACTGCTACTTTCCTACAGCTAATTGTATTTAGTATATAAAAGTTTTTTTATCGTATGCTATTGAATGTAAACACCACTATTAATCTTTTACCACACAGCTTATATTATTTTTAGCAGTAGTATAATTTAAAGTTATTGAAACTTTTTTATAAAATTGATAAGTAAAATAACCAGTATTGACTCCATCCATTTCTTTTTTATAAGTTGGAAATGTTACACCAATTGCTTGATTTTGTTTACAGAAAAGCTCACTAAAATTATTCTTTTCAACTAAGACCCACCCCTTTTGAGCAAGCCTTGGTCTTACCTCTTTCAAATAAATCTCATTATCAAAAAAACCTATTCTTTCTATAAAATAGAAAAAATCTGAAGATCTAACTGATTGAGTATCATATAAAACTAAATCATAATTTGAGAAAATGTATTGCATTTCTTTTAAATACTTAGCTTTATTTACATCTACTTTAGTTTCTAGTTGTTCTAAGCTTTGACCCTGTTCAAATTTTGATTCATTACAACCTAACAAGATTGTTGAAATAATTGATAGTAAAATAAGTTTTTTCATCATAATCCCCCAAATGAACGCATCAGCCCTATTGCATAAGGTTCTGTATCTTTAGTATTACCAATATGTTTACTATGTGAAAAATCAAAATATGTTACACCAGGAGTTGAAAAACCACCCCCTGTGTTAACCGCAATTTTACCACCTTTTGCTATCGGCATATCAACTCCTGCTGCTAAACCAAAAGGCCCACCGTATGATAAACCAAATGATTCTCCGCTCATTGCAGAATCTGTCAAAGTCGCTCTATTTAATTTAGAATCCAACTGCCCCAAAGAAAAACCTAAACAACCTGCACCAATTGCAGATTTGCCAGATAATTTATCATAGCTTGCTTTAGTAATCCCAATTCCACCATAAATATTCCCATTGTGTACATTCAGCCCTACACTTCCACTCCCGACATAATAACTTCCAGCGCAAATTAAATAGTCGATTTCAATATTACATTTTCCACTTGGGCATTTTGATTTGTTGTCATTGTATTTCGAAGGGATTTTGTATCCTCCTAGTAAACCACCAGAATATGGTTCTTTTTTATTTTTCGGAACAGGTTGATTATAAATTTTTTGTTGACCAATCCAATAATCACTTACTTTTGTAACGCCCCATTTACTCTTAGCTAACTGAGTTTCATTTGCTTTATTCTTTAGAACAGAAGCATTATTCGCTGCCATCTTTTCCTTTTCACTCTTTGCCATCAATCCCATCGGATCCACCCACTGATTTGGATCACTTACATAAACAGAATTATTTAACCCTCCATCTAATCCAATTGGATCTTTACTTATATACCTTGCGCTAAACGGTTCGTAATAACGATAACGGTTATAGTGTAAACCTGTTTCCTTATCGTAATATTGCCCCTGAAAACGGATATTACTTTGTTCCAATGGATTGTCTTGGTTTGTTGTATTAATTTCTAAAGCTGTGCCCCATGTATCCTGTTTGATTTCCCAAACAGACTCGCCTAACTCATTACTCAAGGTTTGTGGTGTACCGACTTGGTCGCAGTGATAAAAGGCAACACGTTCTAATTCAGCTTTATTCTTTCTGGTTTCAGTTTTCCATACAGGATCTTTATAAATCGAATAGGGTACGTTTTGGAATTGACGATAGTCAGGTGTTTCTATCAACTGAATAAAGCCAGCATAACCTGTCTGTAATAGTGGTACAAAGCTATTCGGTTCATAGACATAGTGTTTGGTGTAGTCTTGCTGTTTTGATTGATTTTGGTTTGCTTGATATGACTCCCATATCATTAGATCACCATCCCAACCAAATAAGGTTAGGCTGTGGTCTGTTTGGTTATTCTTAAATAATCGTCTGCCAAAAACATCATAACCATAATCAGTAATTTGACCATTGTTGTCACTTTGAATCAGACGATTTAAGTTATCCCAAGTGAGTTTTAAAGTCTGACCGGCTTGAGTGGTTTCAATCACGTTGCCTTGTGTATCATATTTATAATGTTTGCCTTGATACTGGCTAATCAAGTTATTTTTCACTTGTGCAGCTTGAGTGGCAATCGGATCAATTAAGTTCCCCGCAGGATCAAAACTAAAGCTTTCCGATTTATATGGGTTTTGGCTTTTGATTAAACGTCCGATTGGATCATATTGGTAATTTAACTTTCCTAGGCGACTATCATCGACTTGAGTCAGCAAATAGTTGTTATCATAGTGATAATGGCGTTCTGCTTGAAATTGTACCCTGTCCGTTGTTTCTTGCTCTGGGCGAATGACTTGTGAGCTAAGTAAGCCCACATCATTATAATTCTTGGTTTGCACTAAACCATTGGCCAGCAATCGTATGGTTTCACGATGTAAATCATCGCGTTGGAATGCCACCATATCTTGTTGGTTAAAAGCAATACCATAAATATGCCCTGATCCATAACTTAGATTGGCTTGTACTTGTCCATCTGGTCGAATGGTTTGAGTCAAATTCCCCAATTCATCGTACTCATAACGTAATACTGCTGTGAGTGGGGTTAGATTTGCTACTTTATAGTGTTGATGCTCACGTACCAATTGTCCGAGTTGATTGCGATAAAAATCAATTTGGCTTTCTGTATTGGTCGCTTTACTGAGTTGATTATTTAAGTTGTATTCAAATTCTTCAACTTGACGATGTCGAGTTTGCAAATGGGTATAGGTTTTTGACGCGATCGAACCATCCGTATGATAGCCGAATTGAGTCAGAATATTTGGTTGGCGGATTTGAAATAAAAATCCATTGTCATGATATGTAAAATGCTTTTCTTCACCATCAAAGGCTTGTTCACGCACCAATTGCCCAAAACGATTATAGTCAAATAAATATTCGGCATGGTTTTGATTGCTTAGTTTTTGAATTCGACCTTGTTTATCCCACTGGTAACCGATTTGGTTTCTATTGGCATCGACCCGTTGCGCTAATAGCCCGACTTGATTGTATTTATATTGGGTGATTAAGCCTTTACTATCAGTATGCTTAAGTAAACGCCCTTCTTCATCATGTTCAAATTGTTCTTTTAATCCATCAGGATAAATGATTGCTTGTAACTGTCCTCGGTCTTTACCTTGAGTACTGTAGAGATACTGAACCTGTTGTGCATCCGCAGAGGCTTGTGCCGTCAGTGTACCGTCTTCATCATATTCCCAAGCACTACTTTTCCCTGAACAATCGGTATACGACACCATCTGTCCAAGATCATTATATTGAATTTTCTTTGAGCCACCTTTGGCATCAATCACTTCAACCAATTGGTTGTCATTATTATATTTATACTGGGTGATATGTCCTAAAGGATTAATGTCTTTGCTGACATTGCCATCAGCATCATATTGTTTTTTCCAGATATTGCCTTCTGGGTCCTTAGTTTCAGTCAGATTACCATTTTCATCATAGGCAAACAGGATAATGCCACCATTTGGCTGTACAATTTTCACCAATTGATCTTGAACGTTATAGACTTGCTCTGTTTCTAAGCCTGCAAAATCAATTTGACGCGTAATCCGTTTTTGACTATCTCGAGATATCCACTTTTCACGACCATCGGCTAAACGAGTACGATAGGTAAAACCGTCTAAATCAAAATAATAATAGGTTGGAACTTCATAAGCATCATAGACGGCCACTTGACGCAAACGTGGATGCCATTCTAAACGGGTTTTAAAACTACCATCATCTGCCCATTCCTCAATCGCCTTAGCTTTGGGTGCGGTAGAGTCATATCGAATATTTTGCCCACGCCCAGTACGGTCTGTATAACGGGTCAATTGATGGGCATGGTTATATTCATAACTGCGTGTATGTCCATTTTGATCAATGGCTTTGATCAGATTGCCTTGTTGATCATATTCATAACGTGCCAATGCTTCCACTTGATCATCGACAAATGCGGCAATGACTTTGGCTTGTTCATTAAAAGCAAATTTGACTAAGTGTTTAGCACGCTTCAATTGAAAATCAATCGCCTGTAAATAGGCAAATTGTTCAAACAGTAAATAGGTCAGAACCACCTTTTCATCAGTCCGATCATTAAATTGTTGAACGAGGTGATAATGTTTTCCAGCATTAAAACTATGAAAATGGAAATTCCAGTCTGAACCAAAATTCAGCAATAAATCTCCATCGTCATGTGGCGCGACACTAAAGCCTTCAAAGGGTACGTAATATTTTTCATAAACGATCGAAGCAGGCAGTTGATGTTTGCGTCCATTGCTGTCGATAAATAAATACCCATTTTGATTTTGTATGATCACATTGGAAAATGGCATCATCCAACGTGCGCCGATCATACTGTGGTCAAACTCATTCATTTGAGAGTTATATTGACGACTAAAGGCAAAACCAACTTTAGGTAAATAAAAATCTGAATGATTAACCCGCTCAGCACCAATCGCATAACTGATACTATGTTTGGTTGCTGAGTCACTCGGCATTGAATCAGCTAGTTTGGTAGCACAAATCGGATCATTTAAAGCATCAGGTTGTAAGGTGACAAACTCTAAAATATCACCATTGATATGCTGCTCATGTTCGCCTGTTTGGTTTAACGGCACACTGGCTGTGGCTTTTTTACCTTGAGTTTGGATGGCTTTTAGGGTTTCTTGAATCAACCAAGCAAGGCTATATTGAGTTCCTGCATTGCTTTGTTGTTGAATCACTGTAGCAAGTTGTGGTGTCGCCTTAAGCACTTCTTCTGTTAATCGTGTTGCGATATTCGGGGTCATCTTTGCGGTCATATCAGCTTGTGCAGGTGTACCCAACAAATCAATCAATGGCTGTGCCCAATTGCTAAACTGCTTGCTGGGATCACGTTTTTCAGCTGTGGCTCCCGCTGCAGCAACGCTGGGTAATCCAGCTACAGCACTGCTGCTAAAGGCTTGGAAAATTGAAGTCCCCAGTGTCGTTGCACTCGACAATAAACCTGATAATTTATCTTGTGTTTCTTGTAGGAATTTTTCTAAATCGCCTGCCATCTGCGCATTTAAGTGTAGTTGCATACGACGTAAATCAGCTTCTTTGATTTTGCCATTGGCTGGGTATAAACATTCGGCCATTAAACCCAACATTGGACGTAAAGCTATACGCACATGTGCTTCTGTATTCGGTTGTAAAAATAAACCGATTAAGTTCATGCTTAACAATGCCGATTGTTGTACGCCTGCCTCAGCTTGTTTGGGTTCAGTGGCAAATAAAATAAGGTCTAAAACACTGCCGGATAATGCAAAGATATTAGCGACTGTCGCTACATTGGCGCTTGCTTTGATCTGTTCTAGGCTGGTATTTCCACAAGCCTGTAAATAGTTTTGGATTTGATGCGCGATAAACTTATGGTCTTCTGTATGCGTCAGGCTGGCCAAATTAAATACTGCCAACTCTACCGCTGGCTTGGTCTCTTTAGCAGTTGGTTGTTGCTGTGTATTTGACCCTGCGGTCTGATTTTTACTGTCTATAAATGCCATAAGCTTAACCTTAATACGTTCTAATTTTTAATTTAATTTCAATCAATTAAAATTCAAAAAAATGTTCAATTATTTATTTCGCGCGTTATATACATCGGGTTGTTCAGCAGCCGTTTTTCGCACAGTCACTTGTTTGGTGACATAACGAGACTCTTCCAGATCCATCCGTACCACATCCTTATCCATATCATAAATCGACTGCGGTTTTTTCACGTCGACTGGTGCTGTCGCTTGTGGAGTCTGCTGAGTCAAAATTGGCGCAGGCTGACTGATTTGTTGAGGAATATTTTGCGGGATCGTGGGTACTGATGCATCGCCTTTTCGAGTGGTAATGCTATAGGTTAAGAAGCGAGAGAAATATTCATCTTTTTTAATAAAATCATCCATCACTTTCATAGGGGCATCTAACCCATTTTGAGCAGCGCCAAATGACTCTGCAACAAAACCTTGCCCCAGTGACGACCCAAATCCTGTTCCAGCAGTTATATTAGAAACCAAACCACTGTTCTGTTGAGCAAACAATGCTGAGGCTTGGTCTTTAAAGAAATCGATGCCTTGATCTTTAATGTTTTGCAGGGATTGACTTGGATTGGCAATCATCTGTCCCACATTCATCATCTGTGACGGAGATAAATTTAAATTCAATGCTGAAGAGACTGAACCTAATGCACTTTGAGTAAATTGTTCTTTAAATTGTCCCAAGCTTTGTGTGCCTAAGTCTTTTAAAGCGTTTTTGCCCATATCTTTCAATGAGTCAGCATTCAAAGAGAATAAATTGTTTTTGAGTTGAGACATCATATTTTGTCCCACTGAATTTAAAGCATTTTGTGCAAAGCTTGTGGCACCACCGACTACTTCTTCTGACCAAGTATAATCACGGTTAAAATGACTTGCTTTATCCCATGCACTTCGTGGATCAGTTTCAAATTCAACTTTGGCAGGGCCAGGTGCAATACCTGTCACTTGGGCAAAGCCATTGCCATCCAGCTTGCCAGACACTTGCTTGCCAAATGAATCAATCACTTTAAAGCCGGTTTGTTTAAAGAAGTCTTGCCCACCATAGCTTTTTAATAAGTCGAGTGCGCCTTTAAGTGGATTCGATGGGGGCAGTTGTGCTGATTTACTCACACTGGCACCCGGCTTAAATGTGTGCTGCCCTGCATTCACCTCAAACTTACCGCCTGTTTTGGGGAAAATCCCTGAACCATTTAGGGCAATCTGTGAGGAACCGCCTGTAATCAACACTTCTTTTGGACTACTGATTTCTATCCGATCTTCTGTAGACGAGATGGTAATCCCCAGTTTGGCAAATACATCTAAAGCATCTGACTGTGCTTGAATTTCAACTTTACTCTGTGCTGCAATGGCTTTAATGCCACCTTGTGCAGCAAATAGGCTTACTTTGCCTAAAGCTTGCCCCAAAAGATTCTTTTGGGTACTCAAGTTGATGCTATCTCCCGCAGTATGGTTAATGATGCCTGTGGCTGAAAGATGGATATCTTCAGGGGTACTTAAGGCAATCCCATCAACAGAACTGAGTAACATGATGGCTTTTTTATACTTGGCAACATCTTTTTCAATTTCTTCTGCAAAAGCTTTGAGTTGCTCAATCGATTCTATTTCATCCGTCTTTTGATTCTTGGCAATATCGCTTAAAGCTTTACTGTTGGTTTGACTGCCTTCAAGTTGCTTTTTGGCAAGCTCTGAATCAAGGTGATCACCTTTAGCTTGGTCTTGTTTATAGGTCGAAAGTAGTAAACCTTGCCCTGCGCGAACGGCTCCCCATTGGTCAGTTCTGAGTTCAAAACCTTCTCCACGATCATCACTTTCTGCTTTGTCTTTGGGATAACTTAGTTTGCCCAAGTTGAGTTGGCTGGCGGCATGACTACTCTGTAACTGGCTGCTGATTTGGCCAGTAGTATCGTCAAACCTCAGTTGATTATAACCACTACCTTGATACTCTCGACTTTTGATTCCTGCCAGTTTCTTGGTATCAGGCAGTTTGCCTTTGTCATCAAACTTACTTGGATGACGTTGTGCTTCATGGATACGCCCAACCACAAATGGACGGTCAATGTTGCCATCAAAGAAATCAATCACAACAATCTCACCGATTCTCGGTAAGAATCGCGCCCCATAGCCTTCACCTGCCCATGGGGTCAGGACATCGACCCAAGCTGAATCTGTGTCATTGTCATTAGAACCCGCACCGCCATCATGGGTATTGTCTTCATTACGGCTAAACAGGAAGCGAACTTTAATACGTCCCCATTCATCAACATGGATTTCTTCTCCACTTGGCCCCACTACTTTGGCCCGTTGGGGTGATGCAATCGGTCGGTGTTGTAATGGGTTATAGGCTGGAACCGTGCTGATGTTACGACGTTGAATGGTTAAATTGCTGGCTTGACGTTCATCACTCGTGTTGCTGGTGATTTGACTTGTTTGCCAATTGCTTTGTTGGACTAAAGCGGTGACTTGATCGGTGAGATCTTTGGGTAAGTTATTTTGGTTATAAAAGCTTTTAGCCGTGATTAAAAATTCTTTGTCTGCACCTGAGTGTTGGTCAATCTCAGGGTGTTCATTCAGTTCAAACCAATAACCAACATGTGCATCGCGCACTGTTGACGTTGCTGTAAATTGTTTGGCTTGTGAATCGTAATAGTTACTGAGGTTTTGATTAAATTTTTCAATTTGACTGTTGCCCGATGGCGTTGCACCATCTTCACCATTAAGGTCTTGTATCCATGCAGGGCTAAAGTGCCATGCTTGTTCTAAAGCTAGACTGGCATTGTCATAATTTTCACTATGGCTGTGTTTACTTTGGACACTGCCAGCGCCTTCATCAATATCCAATACATCAGCTTGCCAACGTTGGATATGCACCGAAGTCGGTTGAATGGAACGCTGACCAATAAAATTGGTAATTGAATCAGTTTTTTCTACGGCGCTGCTTCTATGGAAGCGAATATTGCGGCGTTCTAAGGCACTAAATTGCGAATTATCATCAATTAAACGAAGCTTTTGTGCTTGGATTTGTTCTGTTGAGCTCGACACTTTAAGTTGTGCTTCATCGATCAGCCAGTTAATCCCTTCACTTCTCATCAAACGGGTCAGGAAGTCAAAGTCACTTTCAGATGCCTGCATAATGAATGGACGCACATCATAGTCTTTGCTCAGTCCACTCTTATCTAAACTCAAACTTGAGGCAAACAACGGACTGCGTTGTGCCCATTCTTGGAACACGGTTTGGATCACATCCACAACCGACTTATTCATAAATACTCGAGAGTTTCTACGGTGTTTCCAAAGTGCTGTTGGGTCTTCTACAGTCAAACGATAGATGGTAAGAGAACCATCAGATGCGCCAATATCGGCTTGGGTCACAATCCCTGAAATACGGGTTAATTCGGATTTATCTGTGACGATATCAATCGCAACTTGAGTTCCAATAAAGCTTTTTAAAGGGATAGTTGCTGACGTTGCAAGACAGATGAGTTGAAGTCGAACACCCTCATTGATTTGATGTGTTCCATCAATGCGTTGTAGAAACACTTGCTGGCTCAACGCCGAATTAGAAAATTGTACGTGAATCGCACGTTTTTGTGCTGATAAGCCAAGCTGCTCCAAAGCAGCGTAAATATTGTTAGACATGCGTTATTATTTAATTCTAAATTGTGATCGATTGTACTAAAAAATTCAGGGCTTTGTCTATACAGACCTGTCTACATTGCGCTTAATATTTAAGCAAAAACACATATATTTCTATTCTGAGCTGCATAATAGATAAAAATTTCTCATTGTTTTATCAAATATTTATCTAAAAATACTCCTTTGCTTAAAACACGATTATCACACTGAGCTGATGTTTGACTCTCTTTATTTCGATTTGGTCGATTGGCATAATGTGTTTTAAACAGTATGAGTAAACTAAACAGCTTTGAACTGAGCTTATGCCACTACAATCTGCAAAAGTCCTAGAAATAGATCTGCCCTTTTTTTAAGAATGCATCATAAATATGAATCACGATTTTCTATTATGATTTTTGGTCTCTATGGTTTTATAGCGGCAATTCTCTTTAATAAAAATAAATGTGATAGCGATCCGCTTTATAAATTTTTTCTAATGATTGATTAACAATTTTAATCAAATGGTCATCTAATTTCACTATAATTCAAGCCAATAATTAAATATAAACCATATTTATCAAAAACTTATAAAACAATATCATTACTTACTCCCCCCAGTTTACTCTTCAATAAAATTACAAAACACAACAAATTTCACGTAAATTTTAATAATAACAAAACCAATAATGATTATCATTTGCAACAGATAAAACCAGAGAATTCTAACGATGATCCATAACAATATTCTCGATTGCATAGGTAAAACTCCTTTAATCAGACTCTCAAGGATGTTTACCGATCAATCCATCACCGTTGTCGCAAAAATGGAGTTACTCAATCCAGGTGGAAGTATCAAAGATCGACCTGCATTGTATATGTTACAAGAGGGGCTTAAATCTGGCCTCATTCATAAAGATAGCCACATTGTTGAAAGTTCATCGGGAAATCTAGCAATTGCACTTGCTATGGCATGCAAAATTTACGGCCTAAAATTCACTGCCGTGATTGACCCCAAAATTGCTTCAGCCAACTTGCAAATGTTGAAGCTCTATAAAGCCAATATCGAAATGGTCTCTGAAAAAGATCAAAACGGCGGTTATTTAAAAACAAGAATCGATACAGTACAACGACTTTGCCGCCAGTTGCCCAATGCTGTTTGGATCAACCAATATGCAAATCCCAACAATTGGAAAAGCCACTATTATGGTGAAGCAGAAGAAATCATAAATCAAATCGATCGCAGTATTGATTACTTGGTTGTTGGTGCAAGTACTTCTGGAACAATCATGGGCGTATCTCGCCGCTTAAAAGAAAAATTCCCGCATTTAAAAGTTATTGCAGTCGATATCGTCGGTTCTGTTCTCTTTGGTGGTCACTCAGGCCCACGTGAAATTCCGGGTATCGGTGCAAGTACCGTTCCAGCCCTACTCTCCCCAGATGAAATAGATGATGTCATCTATGTTGATGATTATGAGTCAGCTTTAGGCTGCCGAGAACTCCTCGAACATGAAGGCATTTTTGCGGGTGGATCTAGCGGCTCATCTATTTCAGCAATAAAAAAACTTATCCCGACCATCCCGTCTGGATCATGCGTTTTAACCCTTTTAGCAGACAGAGGCGATCG
The DNA here is from genome assembly GCF_051059255.1 of Acinetobacter sp. CE-15. Taxonomy (NCBI): domain Bacteria; kingdom Pseudomonadati; phylum Pseudomonadota; class Gammaproteobacteria; order Moraxellales; family Moraxellaceae; genus Acinetobacter; species Acinetobacter sp. CE-15. The sequence continues at coordinate 2,900,197 of NZ_CP192737.1, forward strand.
TTATTTAGATTTAGTTTATGACGAAGAATGGTTCGAAATGATCAAGAGAAGACATTTCAATAAAAATCATCTCAATCAAGAAAATTTTACTTTGCAATCCGTTGTTTAACTCCACTTTTTAGGAAATATTTATGAGTAATTTGGCTAGCCTTCGTTACCTTAGTCAATCAGATTTACTCCATCTTGGTGCAAATCACAGTAATTCGTTTATCGAAGCAATTACTGAAGGCCTCACACTTCACGCAAATAAACAGTTTGTACAACCCTTAAAACCCTATTTACGTTGGCAAGGTGCGGACCATATTGCAGACCGAATTATTGCCATGCCGTGTTATTTGGCTGGAAATGATCCTATTGCAGGGATCAAATGGATTGGCTCTCGCCAACATAATCCTAAGAAATTTAATATTCCTCGTGCCAGTGCCTTAATTGTTTTAAATGACGCTGAAACAAATTACCCCGTGGCAATCATGGAAGGCAGTTTAATTAGTGCGATGAGAACAGCTGCAATTACTGGTGTATCAATTCAATATCTCGCCAAAAAAGACTTCTCAGATATCAGCGTGATTGGTTGTGGTCCGATTGCCCAAATGCAAATCAAAACGGTCTTAGAACAATATCCACAAGTTAAAAAAATACATTTATTTGATCTAAACCCTGAAGCCGCAGAAAAACTTAAAGCTTTATTTATTGGCGAATATCCAAATCTTCAAATCGAAATTCATGAAACTGCCAAGTCGGCGATCCAACAGGCAGATGTATTAATCACTTGCACAGTATCTGACAAACCCTATATCCCGTTTGAATGGCTTAAAAAAGGTTGCTTCGTTTCAAATATATCAATCATGGATATTGAACCAGAAGTTTTCCTCAAAGTTGACAAAGTGATTGTGGACGACTGGGATCAATCCAATAGAGAAAAGAAAGTCATCAATGTGTTGGTTGAAGAAGGTTTATTTAGCCGTGAAAAACTACATGCTGAACTAGGTGACATCATTATTGGGCATAAAAATGGCCGTGAAAATGATGATGAAATCATTTTACTCAACCCAATGGGTATGGCGATCGACGATATTGTTTGTGCGAAATGGTTTTTCAATGCTGCACAAAAACAAAATATTGGCACAGTTTTGCCACTTTTATAATTATAGGAACAATGCACATGTTAGATCGGATTTACACAACACAACTTCAGAAAACTATAGATGCGCTCTATATGGAAAATTATGGTGAGTTCAGAAACCATATTGTCTATAAAAAGCCTTATCTTGTAATACATCTGAGTAGTGAGTTGGAACTACATTTCAACTGCTTAAAAGTAAATAGTGTAAATCCTTTCTATATCACAAAAGCAGAAGTTTTACTTCATAACACGTTGAGTCAACAGACCACTGAGATCGCGATTGCTGACGTTTTCAATTATTTAACTCAATCCTCATGGTGGCCATCAATCAACCACCAAAAAGCCATTACGTATTGGCATGATAATTTAGTTACTGCTGAAAAAATTCCTCAAATCTTACAATCCGCACTTTCTTTTTCTTCGCCACTCATAATGAGTGAACAACTTTCGCTTGTCGCTGACCGTGCATTTCATCCATTTGCACATGCGAAAGGTGAACTCAGTCCACTCATTACTCAAAAAGAAATTGAAGTGTATTGGTGGGCATTTAAAAAAGCAGATGTCATAAATAATATGGAATCCATTCCACATGATGAACTGGCTCTCCCTGCTGAGGAAAAAAATCTTATTATTGAAAAAATGCAGGCTCTCTCAAATGAATACCTTGCAATACCTGTACTTAAAACACAGCATGACTATTTAAGATTTCAAGAAAACAAATATCTAGGGATTGACCTCGGCCTTGCCACTGCAATTGGTTGCCCAACATCCTCGCTACGAACTTTAATCAATCACTTAAATTCAAATCAGCACTTAAAGCTCTCGACCAATGCCAAAACTTTGGGTGCTATTCGCTCTATGCCTGCTCGATATTTAGCCAACGGTCATGCGGCATATGATTTTCTCAATGATGTCATCGACAAAACACCATCGTTAAAACATCAGCTCTTTTTAAGCAATGAAACCCATTGGTGGGTCTTGGGAAAACAAGAACCGCTGGTACAAAATTTAGGTGTTATCGGCTGTCAAGTGAGGCATTTACCTCATTTTTGCCAAGAAAAAAATATAGCACCAATTAGCATGTCTGCTTTAAGTTGTCCTTATATTGATCCATGGCAAGCTTTAGGTATAACAGGTGACAAATGGAACTTACTTAAAGATTTGAGTACCCATTTTATTCACACTTTTCTCACACTGTGGTCTTTTGGTGTTATGCCTGAGTGTCATGGTCAAAACACCCTAGTATGTTACCAAGACAATCAATTTAAATGCTTTATTCTGCGTGACCATGACACCTTAAGAATATGCACCCCTGCGATTCAGGACAGTGGTTTTGTTCCGCCAGTCTATAAAATTGATACCAGTACGCCAAACAATCTTATTTTTAATAAAAATGAGGATTTATTTAATTATTTTATAACCCTCGGGATACAAATCAACCTATACCCTATCGCATTAGCAACATTGAAATATACCGATCATACTGAAATTGATTTCTGGGAAATGATCCAAGCGATTATTGTCAACTTTATAGAAACTGCCGCGCTTTCTGAACAATCGAAAAACTGTATTCAAAAATATGTTTTTGAAAGTAGCCATTGGCCATTCAAACAATTACTCACCCCTTTATTAGCCCAACAGGGTGATTCAACAGGGATGCCAAGTAAAATTGGTATGACGTCAAATCCCTACCATGCTTTATTCCAATCTTGCTATGAGACCATGGATATCTAAATCATGCGTTCCTCTCGCCTAGATCATTTGATTATTTTACTGTGTCAATTTTTTTCGACTTTTGGCTTGATGGTCTTAATACCGATCATGCCGCTATATATGGAAAAATTAACGGCGCAAATGGCAACACCCGCCATTTGGGCAGGTATAGCGCTGTCAGCATCAGCTCTAGGGAGTCTATTTACAGCCCCACTTATTGGTCATCTATCAGATACATTTGGGCATAAAAAAGCACTGTTACTTTCCTTGGCTGGTTTCTGCATTTCTATACTTTTAATGGCGGGAGCACAGCATCTATTTGTGTTTATTTTTGCCCGTATTCTATTAGGATTTTGCGGTCTATCCGTGATTCTTTATGCCTATACCTCTTACTTGTCTAGCGAGCGACAACGGGGTCTTGCCTTTGGACAGCTCCAAAGCAGTGTCGCACTGGCCTGTCTATGTGGTCCGGTACTCGGGGGCATATTTATGGACCATTGGAAAGTTGAAACCTTACTCAATGCCACAGCATATATTGTCATCGTTTTAATCTTAGTTGCTGCCATTTTATTGAGCCAACCTGTACAGACATCTGTCACTGAACCCGATAAAAAACCATCAACACTGCAATCCTTTGATCGAACAATTTTTTCTTGGCTCAGTGCGGGAACCTTTGTCCAAGCTGGCGGGTTCGGTTTAGTGTCCTGTTTTATCTTATATATCAGTGAAATCAGTCGAAATATAACTACCCCCTTATCTATTGCGAGTTTAACAGGAACAATCCACGCACTTTCATGGGGCGCTGCATTTTTTGCTGCAACCTATTGGGGGAAACGCAACGATGCGAGAGGCGATTCATTTCATAATTTTGTCAGCGCAACACTGATCTGTGGAATCACGGTTCTGGCTTTGACATGGACCACTAATATTTGGTTAGTGCTGCTCTTAAGACTCATACAAGGTTTCTGTTTCGCTGCACTTATTCCCTCTATTTTTCATACGATTTCGTTAAAAACAGATGCAAGAAATCAAGGAAAAGTGATTGGTATTTCAAATAGTGCCTTTGTTCTCGGTCAACTGTTTGGACCGATTGCGGTCACCCTCACATACTCATTTTTCAATATCACTGCCGCGTTAATTTGCACTGCATTATTTTTTATTGGTGCTGGATTAATCGTGACTTTAAACAAATTTTTAACCAATACAATTTTAGAAGAGGTACAAGAATGAACCCGATCATTACCACTGATGCATGGTCTTACAAGCTTTTTGAACAATACTTGAATACTTTTTTTCGTGAACTTCAAGTTCAACTCGAACAGCATATTCTCTCAGAACAGGCTTCACCTTTAGTAATACATGACGCAAATAATTCACCCTATTTTTCATACCCATTTACTGCATCTAACTCAATCATCTATGGTGCGATACAGCATTTCTCAAGCACAGGTTATCATCGTTACCAGCGCTCTTTTTGTGTATTCAATACTGAGGATAAGACTGTCACAAGTCTGACTGATCCTAAAGTGTTGGTTAAAATGATAACCGATGAGTTAAAGTTAAATCAGCGATTTAAAGATAAAAAGCAAAATCAAAATCTCTATGCAGAAATCGCAAACAGTATCGAAAATACCAAATTTTTTTTAGAAAACAGCGTAGATCAAATAAAGCCTAAACTGGCCTCTAGTTTTCAATCTGCTGAACAAGGCATGTTATATGGACATCCATTTCATGTGACCTCAAAAGCCAATCTAGGCTTTTCTAAAGAGGATATGAAAAAGTATAGCCCAGAGCTAGGTGCGACGTTTCAGTTACACTACTTCGCAGTGCATTCATCCTTAATCCAAAAACTTGTCAGCGATAACAATGTTGATCAACTGATTGAAGAAGACGTTTTGAAGCATGCACGACAGCGCCTTAAAGATGACTTCGAAAATTATGAACTTTTGCCTACACATCCGTGGCAAGCAAACTTTTTACTCCTACACCCTTCCTTAAAACGCTATTTAGAAAATCATGAGGTTCGATATTTAGGTGCTTTAGGACAAACCGTTTGGCCTACATCTTCAGTACGAACTGTTTGGTTACCGCAATCTAATATTTTTTTAAAACTCTCCATTGATGTGCGTATTACTAGTTTTATTCGTAACAACCCTATGGATGAAATGGAAAGAGCGATTGATGCCAGTAAAATCATTCTTAAGCATCAGATCAATCAACACTATAAAAATATGCTTATTCTTCCAGAGCTTACAGCCAAAACTGTCAAAATCCCTGAGTTAGAAAGTTCTTTTGGCATTATATATCGCGCAGGATTAACTACGGAAACGCTTGAAAATACTCGAATGCTAGGTGGTTTAGTCGAGGAAAATGAGCATCATCAGATCCCCTTAATGGCGTTTATTGATCAGGCCGCACAAGCCCAAGGATTTCCAAATAGTCACTCAAAAGCCTTTCTTGCTGATTGGTGGAAACAATATATTCAAGTTTCCTTGGTTCCACTGATTGAATTGTTTGCAAATAAAGGGATTAGTGTTGAAGCCCATATGCAAAACAGTTTGATGGAATTTAAACAAGGCTTCCCTGCTCGACTGATTATTCGTGATATGGAAGGGATTAGTGTGGTTTCTGAGATGCTCAATGATCATTCCTCAGTCTCTGAAGATAGCACTGTTTGGTTTTCTCAAAAGGATGCATGGATTTTTCTGCAATATTATTTAGTCATCAATCATATTGCGCATCTGATTAGTGCGATATCAAGAGTAAGCATTATTGAAGAAAGTGAACTTTGGCAAACCACCAGACAAACCCTGATCGATGAAAACTTCTCAGATAAAGCACAGCACTACTGCAACCTTTTGCTTAACTCTCTCACTTTACCTATTAAGGCAAATATGATGAACACCTTATATCACAGTGGTGGTAACCCGATTTGGATTGATATTGAAAATCCGATTTATAAATACAGAGGCGCTCAAACACTAACCCCACTTCAAGCTACGGAACAAATTGATTATAAAGTCCAAGCGGAAAGACGTGTCATCGGGCAATTATTAGAAGCATTAATCTTTGAAAATGCCTTTAACTACGAAAAATCAAATGGGCAAATTAAATTCTTTATTTCAGATGATCTTTTTTATAGCTGCGACGCTAAACAACATTTTAGTTTTAACCGAATTAAATTAAATCCATCGAGTTTAGTCCGTTATGATGCCGTTCAAAAGTCATCAAGCAATCCAAATTTAAAAGCATTATTGGCTGATTTAAAACATATTATTGATGCAGATCCAATCAAATGGCAAAGCTTTAATGATGAGCTCAATCTTACCTATGTCAAACATGCACAAACACTGGGTCTATCACCCAACCAACCATTAAGAACACTGTCATATATTGAGCAAGAAGCCCGTATAAACAATGCACATCTCTATCATCCAAGTTTTAAATCTAGAATAGGCTTTGATCTTAAGGAAAATCAAAAATACTCACCTGAATTATCCCAAGGATTCTCTGTTCAATGGGCTGCTACTCATAAAAGCTTATGCAAATTGGTTTTGAGTGAAACGATCAACTTAAATCAACTGTATAAACAGCATTTTTCAGACAAAGACCTTCACGCAATCCGTGAGGAATTGACAGCACATCAAGTTGATTTCAATGATTATATTCTTAGCCCCATTCATCCTTGGCAATGGGATAAAATTATTGAATTGTATTATCAAGATGCAATCAGCAATCAACTGATCATTCCATTGAAAATCGCTGGACCTACTTATTTACCGCAACAATCAATCCGAACATTATCAAACATCACGGATATTTCAGCGTTATCACTAAAATTAGCGATGAATTTAGTTAACACGTCGACCTCTCGTGTTTTAGCACCACATACTGTGCAAAATGCTGCAAAAATGAGTGACTGGCTGTATAAAATCGTTGAGCAAGACCATATTTTAGAAAAACAACGTAAACCCGTTATTTTAAGAGAAATTGCTGGACTTTCTATCAATCAGCCGATCGCCTTAGCTGTTCAATATGGCGCACTGGCCTGTATTTGGCGTGAAAGTATTTATCATTATCTCAATGAAGGTGAATCAGCAACACCAGTTACAGGTCTAATGCAACTTGATACTGACCAAAAACCGCTGATAGACCACTGGATCAAACAATACGGGATCGAGTTTTGGTTAGAGAAATTATTAAAAAATGCCTACCTGCCAATTATGCATATTTTATGGTGTCACGGCTTAGCATTGGAATCTCATGCACAAAATATGGTGTTAATTCACAAAGATGGTCTACCTGTTAAAGCTGCTCTAAAAGATTTCCATGATGGTATTCGCTTTAGTCGTCATTTGTTAAGAAATCCAGAGCTATTACCCGAGTTACAAGACGCACCTAAAGAACATGCCAAAATTAACCCGAATTCTTTTTTAGAAACACACGCAGCAAATGAGTTAAGAGATTTTACCCAAGATGCTCTTTGGTTTGTCAATCTAGCGGAATTGGCCATATTTTTAAACACGCATTATGATTTTGATGAAATCAAATTTTGGACAATGTTAAGATCGATCATCAATCAACATAAAGAAAAGCATCCAGAATTTGCACAAAGATATGAATTGTTTAACTTTACAGATGACACCATCGATATTGAACAACTTGCAAGTCGTCGCTTCCTACCTGAAATCCGATTAAGAGTACAAACCACCCCAAATCCGTTGAGTTTAATTAAGGAAATTGAATATGAATAAAACTTCAGTTCCCTTTAAAAAACGCATGGAAAATGGTGAGTCACTGTATGGCATATTCTGTTCTATTGCCTCGCCAATTCATGTGGAGCAATTGGGGCTGGCTGGCTATGACTTTATTATTATTGACTTGGAACATACTTTATTTAGTACATCCCAAGTTGAAAGCATGATTTTAGCCGCTAGAGCCATGCAGCTTGATGTATTGGTTCGAGTCCCCTTAACCGCCAATCACTTGATCTTACCTTTACTCGATGCTGGCGTGACTGGAATTGTATTACCACGTATAGAAAATGCACAACAAGCCCAAGAAGCTGTGAATTATTGCCACTACATGCCCCTAGGGCAAAGGGGCTTAAATTCAACTCGGTTAAATCGCTATGGCATGCAGAGCTTAACTGATTTTGTGCAACACGCACACAAAGAAACAGTTGTCGTCGCAATGATTGAAAGTTTAGCTGGTGTAGCAAATATCGATGAAATTTTAGCTATTGATGGGATCGATATTATTCTTGAAGGTGCGGCAGATCTTTCTCAGTCTATGGGCGTTCCTTGGGAAACGCGCCATCCGCAAGTTCAAGCAAAGATCCAAGAGATATATAGCAAAACTCAGCAACAGGGTAAATATTTCTGCGCAATTCCGCGCCAGCCTGAAGATATTGCGTTGTGGAAACACCAGTCTGTAAAACTTTTTGTGCTCGGTGATGATCGCAGTATTACCCGCCGAGCACATCAGATTCATATTGATTCATATAAAGAAATTGTATAGATCTCTAAACCTTGAGTGGTGTATCAGCTATTCCACTCAATTAAATTTAAGCTGAATATAAATGTTTTATTGTTTGTTTATTTGTTACTGTGAATTACAATCATTCTCAATTATACTTTCGTCAATTTAAAGCAATCTCAGGGTGAGATAAAAGGAAGCAAGATGAAAAGCAACAAAATTTTTAATAAGAAGTCTGATGTAAAAAAAATCATTCCACTTATATCAATTGGTGGGTTCATCTTTTTATCGCAATCCTCTTTTGCTATTTCACCCACAGAAGCTACAGATACAGAGAACAAAGCTGCAGTGCTTCCGACCATTACTGTCAGCGCATCACGCTCAGATGAATTCTCCTCTTCTGCAAAACAAGTGACCAAATTAGATGAAAAACAAATTGAATTTCTAAAAAATGCGTCTTCTGGAAATATCGCCACTGTTTTAGCCAAAGTTGTGCCTGGCTTATCTGATTCAAGTCGTACAATTACCGATTATGGGCAAACTTTACGCGGACGTAATGCCTTGATCTTGGTTGACGGCGTACCCATGAATTTGACACGTGATACATCAAGAGGTCTTTCATCAATCGATCCTCAAAATATTACGGGGATAGAAGTCATTCGAGGCAGTAATGCGATTTATGGAAGTGGTGCTGCTGGCGGAACGATTTCAATCACCACCAAAGCGGCGGGCGGTGAACCGACTGCAAAAACTGTGATTGGGCTACAAAGCGCTTTGACCAACTTTCGTACAGATGCTTTAAGTGGAGATATTCATCAATATTTTTCTGGAAGCTTAAATAACTTTGACTATGCATTTGATTTTGGCTATCAACGTATTGGTAGTCCATACGATGCCCGAGGCGATCGTGTTGCACCAGAACCAAGTCAAGGTGATTTATTTGATGCGGATGCATATAGCGTAGGCGGTAAACTTGGCTATCACATTGACGACAACCAATATCTACAATTTGCAGCAAATTACTATAACGCTGAACAAGATTCTGACTATGCCTCTGACCCAAGTGTAGCAAAACTTCCTGCAGGTAGCGTACCTGCGAAAGCAATCAAAGGGCTTAAATTAAAAGACCAGAATAAAAATGAAAATCAAATCTACAATTTAACCTATAACAATAAAGATTTATTTGGCAGCAAAGTTGACGCGCAAATCTATTACCGAGACTTTTTTACTCGCTTCTCGCCATTTGATGCCCGTAAAGTCAGTACACGTGGTGGAAAAGTCGATCAGGTTTATCAAAACAATAATGTTCTTGGTAGTCGCCTAACCGTAAACACCCCACTAGAATTTTTAGGTGATACGTCAATTGTTTGGGGTGGCGATTTTAGCCGTGAAAAAAGCGAAATGCCTCTAGACACGTTTGATCCTACAATTTATGACCAATCTGGTGGTTTAGAATTTGTTAAAAATGGAAAACTAATCTATTTACCGGAATTAACCACCCAAAGCATCGGTGGTTTTGCGCAATTAAAGCATAATTTTAATGAGCAATGGTCTGCTGAAGTTGGTACACGTTATGAAGACAGTTATGCAAAAATAGATAGCTTTGTTCCATTATCACAATTAGGCAAACCAAATCCTTATACCGTTAAGGGTGGTAAAGTGACGGCCGATGCATGGTTATATAATGCCAATGTCACCTTTAAGCCAACAGATCAGCACTCAATTTACGCATCTTTTAATCAAGGTTTTCAATTGCCCGATGTAGGGGTGGTGATCCGTAATGCAACAGAAGGATTTAACTTAGCATCATCATTCCTTGAACCGGTTAAGGTGGATAATTACGAGCTCGGTTGGAATGGTCATTTTAATAATTTTAGCTCAAGCTTAGCGGTGTTTCAGTCAACGTCAGATCTGGGTGGTGTTCAATCCTTTAACAATGGCTTGATACTGACGCGTACCAAAGAAAAAGTGACTGGTGTAGAAGCGACTCTTGATTATCTTGATGATGCAAAAGTATGGGGAACTGGAGGAAGTGTTACATGGATGAAAGGCCGTGAAACCCCACAGAACACCAATACAGAACAAGACATGACGGGTTACCGTATTCCACCTTTAAAAGTAACAGGATACATTTCTTATAGCCCAACAGACACATGGACCAATCGTTTACAAGCGACATATTTTGGTTCAGAAGATTATCGCTTAAACGGTGTCAACAGTTTTGGACGTTATGATGTTAAATCATATACAACTGCAGATTTAATCAGTAGTTTTGCCCTCAACAAAAAAGATACCGTTACGATTGGCTTAGAAAATATGTTTAACCGTAAATACTATCCTTTATACAGCCAACTTCTCCGTACCAGTAATAACACCAGCCATCTGCTTGCATCAGGTGCAACATTGAAAGTGACTTATAGTCATAAATGGTAAGATTTGATAATAATGCCTTATAGAGATCTATAAGGCTTTGTTGTTTTTTTATATTGTCTAGTCAAGAAATTGGCTGAATTTTGCATTTTTTACATTTTTGTATTAACATTTTTATACTAACAAAAAGCGATGCAGTGATGGAAATTGAATTTTCATGGGATGAGCATAAAGCAGAAATAAACTTAAAAAAGCATGGTGTAACTTTTGAAGACGCAGTACTGGTTTTCTATGATGCTTATGCCTTATACCATCAAGATCGCTTTGAAAATGGTGAATATCGCTGGCAAGCGATAGGTTTGGTATATGGGCTGGCTGTTTTACTGGTTGCCCATACTGTAAAGGATCATGATGGGATTGATCATATCCGTATCATTTCGGCACGTCAGGCAGAGAAAAAAGAGAGGAAAAAGTATGAGCAAAACCGTTACTTACAAACTGGATTTGAATAATCCACCTACCTTGTCAGATGAACAAAAAGCAAGACTTGAAACTTTGGCTGAACATCCAGACAGCAAGATAGATTTTTCAGATATTCCTCAACTTGATGAAAAATTTTGGAAAAATGCTGTGCAAAATCCCTTTTACAAGCCCACCAAGCAAGTGACTACTGTCCGTATTGATTCAGATGTTATGCAATGGCTAAAATCTCAAGGCAAGGGCTATCAGACCCGTATGAACAAAATTCTTCGAGATGCTATGCTTCAAGAATTAAAGAACAATCCTTGAAAATGCAAACGAGATTTTATTTTTAAACGATTCCAATAAAATCAAAATACGACCTAAACTCACATGACAAAGAACAGCAAAAAGCCGGCAGTATTGAAACGACCGGCTTTTTTAATTTTGAACCACAAACTATTTAACTATTTATTACGATAAACAATAAATTACGCGCTTAATTCAACTGCAAGTGCTGTAGCTTCACCACCACCAATACAAAGTGTTGCAATCCCTTTGGTTTTACCTAAGCGTTTTAAAGCATGGATCAAGGTCACAATGATTCGTGAACCTGATGAACCCAGTGGATGCCCAAGTGCGCAAGCACCGCCATTAATATTGACTTTTTCAGGATCAAGTTTAAATGCATCAATTGCAGCCATAGTGACCATGGCAAAAGCTTCGTTAATTTCCCAAAGATCAACATCGTCTACAGACCAACCGAGATTTTTCAGTAATTTTTCAATTGCGCCCACAGGTGCAATGGTAAACTCTTCAGGATGTTGGGAATTGGTTGTATAGCCTTTGATTTCTGCTAATACAGTTAAACCACGCTTTTGCGCTTCTGACGCCGACGTGATCAGTAGTGCAGATGCACCATCACTGATTGAGCTAGAGTTTGCAGCAGTAATCGTACCATCTTTGGCAAATGCTGGTTTTAAGCTTGGGATTTTATCAATCTTGGCATTTTCAGGATTTTCGTCCACATCTACAGTGATCTCCCCCTGACGTAGCGCCACTTTAACAGGTGTGATTTCGTCTTTAAAATAACCTTCTGCAATCGCTTTTTTTGCACGTGTCAGTGAGCGAATTGCAAACTCATCCATTTGCTCACGGCTATAGCCCTTTTTATCCGCCATTTCCTGTGCAAAACTTCCCATTGCACGCCCTGTACCCGCGTCTTCCAAACCATCAAGGAACATATGATCAATCACTTGACCATGCCCCATCCGATAACCTGAACGTGCTTTAGGTAATAAATACGGTGCATTGGTCATAGACTCCATCCCACCGACGACAATAATTTTGGCACTTCCTGCTTTAATGGCATCGCTGGCTTGCATTGCAGCTTTCATCCCAGAACCACAGACTTTATTGATTGTGGTTGCGCCAACATGATCTGGTAAACCCGCTTTTCGCATCGCTTGACGTGCTGGACCTTGTTTTAAACCCGCAGGTAATACACAGCCCATAATCACTTCATCAATATCAGCAACAGGCACATTGGCTTGTTCAATAACTTTTTCAATGACGACTGCACCCAAATCCGGTGCAGATAAGCTTGCAAAACTGCCTTGAAAACTTCCCATTGCAGTACGACGAGCAGCGACGATGACAATCTTTTCCATTCGAGTTCACCTTGTATTTTAAATGCGTATACTTTTGAAGCGGGTATTTTTGAAAATAGCATATCCATTGATAACATGTCTAAGCCGCCAAAGCGACTTAGCATTTAAACTTGGCTGGTTAAATTAGAATTTTAAGCTCGCTTTGTCACAATCAAGCCACAGCGAGATTTGAGGTGATCAGTTCTACCCCTGTTGCCGCCTGAATTTGTTCTAGGCTTACATCTTTGGCCAATTCAATCAACTCAACACCTTGGGGAGTGATATCCATCACCCCTAAATCCGTAATTATACGGTTTACGACCAGTCTACCCGTAAGCGGTAATGAACATTCAGCGACAATTTTAGGACTACCATCTTTAGAACAGTGTTCCATTAACACCACGACTTTTTGAACACCTGCAACCAAATCCATTGCACCGCCCATGCCTTTTACTTTTTTCCCAGGGATCATCCAGTTGGCTAAATCTCCCTTTTCGGAAACCTCCATTGATCCTAAAATGGCAATATTGACCTTACCACCACGAATCATGGCAAAAGATTCAGCACTAGAGAAAAATGCAGCACCCTTACGTGCAGTTACGGTTTGTTTACCCGCATTAATTAAATCTGCATCGACAGTAGCTTGTGTTGGAAATTCATCAATCCCCAATAAGCCATTTTCAGATTGAAGCCAGACATTGATATTGTCAGGAATATAGTTTGCAACCAAGGTAGGTAAGCCAATGCCTAGATTGACATAAAAGCCATCTTTAAGCTCTTGCGCTGCACGTTCAGCCATTTCATTACGCGTCCAAGCCATGATTAAATCTCCGTCTTCAATGTCAATTGTTCAATTCGTTTTTCAGGCTGCGCATTTAAAACAATACGACTTACATAAATGCCCGGTAAATGAATTGAATCTGGATCTAACTCACCAATTTCAACAATTTCTTCAACTTCGACAATGGTCAATTTGCCAGCCATTGCACACTCAGGGTTAAAGTTTCGTGCAGTCTTACGAAAAATTAAGTTGCCAGCTTTATCTGCCTTATAGGCTTTTACCAAAGCAATATCTGCAACCAATGCTTGTTCGAGTATGTAATCTTTACCATCAAATTCGCGAACTTCTTTGCCTTCGGCAATCAATGTCCCAACACCTGTTTGAGTAAAGAACGCTGGAATGCCTGCACCACCTGCACGTAACTTTTCAGCCAAGGTGCCTTGAGGTGTCAACTCAACTTCAAGTTCACCATTTAAATATTGACGTTCAAATTCTTTGTTTTCACCGACATAGGATGAAATCATTTTTTTAATTTGTTTGGTTTGTAAAAGCTTGCCTAGACCAAAATCATCCACACCTGCATTGTTAGAAATACAAGTTAGACCCGTTACACCAATTTCTTTTAAGGCATCAATCAATGCTTCTGGAATACCACATAATCCAAAACCACCCACTGCAAAAGTCTGGTTGTTTGCAACCACATCAGCCAAAGCTTCATGTGCATTCGCGACAACTTTGTTCATCGTTTTAACTCTATGTCCTTTAGAATTATTATTATTAACATCGAGCAAATTATTTTAGAAATTGATTCTTTCAAATGTCTAATGAGTAAAACTCATTAATCTGATTTTATCCTGAAATAGTGGACTTTATGATGGGCTAACATTCTTTTTAAAACTGATGTGCCAATATCGTTTCAATAAATTGCGAAGAAATATTAGAAAGTTCAAAATCTTTTTTATAAATGATCCCAACCGAAAGATTGACATTGCCCTCTTCAATTTCAACCAAGACATTATTTTCTTTATCGATATAATTTTGAAAATGACGTGGAATCGCACTGACCCCCATACCAAAAGCCACAAAATGCGACAATGAACTAATCTGATGACACTCAAGTTTTAAATCTAAGATCATATTATTTTGTGAACATTTCTCTTCCACCACGTGTCGAATGATCGAAGGTTTCTGTAAAGTGATAAAAGGATAAGCATACAGCTCACACCATGTCACACTTTTACGCTGCGCCAACTGATGATCCTTGGGAAGTAGTGCTAAAAAATCTTCATTGAAAAATGGCTTAAAAATTAATTGATCATTGTGTTGCGGTTCAAAACAAATCCCAATTTCAAAAATGCCCTCTTGGACTTTTTCAATAATTTTTTCATTGGGAATATCATGGATTGAAAAATTGATATTGGGATGATTCGTATTAAATTCATGCAGTACAGCAGGTAAAACTGCATGTGTTGCGAAAGGCATCGAGGCAATATTCAATGTGCCACGATGTAATTTAAAACGCTGTTTGACATCTCTTTCCATGTCTTCCCAATTTGCCAAAAGTTTTTTAGCAAATGGAATCAACGAATTTCCCTCAGCAGTAAGATCCACACGGCGGGTATTGCGCTTAAACAGCTTGCCACCCAACTCATCCTCTAAACTTTTGATACTTAAGCTTAAAGCAGATTGACTTAGGCAAAGTTCATTGGCAGCATTGGCATAATTCAATGTCCGAGCAAGAACTAAAAAAGCTTTTAACTGTTTGAGTGTCATACGGCAACCTAACTGATTTATAGCTCTATAATACGCTAAACCAAGCGAGTTTTGATCCTAAAATGAGTCATTTGAGCTATCGATTTGCTTATAGAATAAGATATCAATCCATGCTAGCTGATCTCGTTTTTGCTCAGATTGATGTCTTAATGAAAGTTTTTAATTTGTGTGATCTGTAAAAAATATGTCTATGCATTTAAATCAAAGCAAAATCGATATAAGACGTATTTCAAGCAACATACTTGTCAATAAAACCACTGCTGTAAATAAAAATTAAAATGCTCAATATATACTCATTCATCTGCACTTCCAATTTGGCTTTTTTCTTTTGCTTATCTATGACCTATTGCGCAAAAACCTCATGAAACTTGTTTCTATTCATTAGTTTTCCATATTGACTCATAAATATTTTCAAACAATGCCTCGAATAATTTGGATTATAGTTTTATCCATCATTTGGAAATGGATATTCCAATTTATAAGTCTGGACGATTTATAAAAGCTAAATTTATTGATCAATATTAATTTCTCTAGATATCCATTTTTATTGGTTTCACTCACTAATGCATTTTTATGATTGAGATAGCCTTGTCGTGATTTGAGATAAAAACAAGGTGGGTTTTGACATATATTCTTTAAGGACGGAGTAAAAATATGTGGGAACTGGGTATAATTTTACTTTCTCTTGGCTTGTTGATGTACACAGCCTACAGAGGATTTTCTGTAATTCTCATGGCACCGATTTGTGCCTTATTGGCCGTCTTGCTGATTAACCCTGCCAACGTTTTACCATTTTATTCTGGTGTGTTTATGCCAAAAATGGTGGGCTTTATTAAAGATTATTTCTTGGTGTTTTTGCTGGGTGCGATTTTTGGTAAAGTTGTTGAAATGTCTGGTATTGCTGAATCCATTGCCAAAACGATTGTTAAATTAATTGGCTCTAAAAATGCAATGCTTACCGTTGTTCTGCTAGGGGCAATTTTAACCTATAGCGGCGTCAGTTTATTTGTCGTGGTTTTTGCAGTCTATCCCTTTGCAAACCAATTATTTAGACAAGCAAATATCCCTAAGCGTTTGATTCCTGGCACGATTGCACTGGGTGCTTTCTCCTTTACTATGGATGCCTTACCAGGTACACCTCAGATTCAAAACGTTATTCCAACCACATTTTTTGGAACCAATATTTATGCAGCGCCATTTTTAGGGATTATCGGTGCAATCTTTGTTTTAGGTGTTGGTTTAACTTATCTGGAATGGCGTCGTCGTGTTGCTGCTCGCAATGGAGATGGCTTTGCATCTGGTATTACTTTAACAGAAGCCGAACTTCAACAATTCGAAAATCAATCTCAGCAACAAGATAATGGTTCTGGTCTACGTCAATTCATGGCATTTGTTCCCTTAATTTTAGTTGCAGTGATGAATAAATATTTATCTACAGCAATAAAAACATGGTATCCAAATGGCTTTGATTTTAATGCGCTTGGACTCGCAAATTACACTGTCGATGTCGCAAAAACGTCAGCGATTTGGGCAGTTGGTTTGGCTTTAATCGTTGGGATTATCACTGCGATTATGTTCGATTATCGTCGTGTTTCAACCAGCTTTAAAGAAGGTGTAAACGCAAGTATAGGTGGTTCTTTACTCGCTGTGATGAACACTGCATCTGAGTATGGTTTTGGTGCAATCATTGCCGCTTTACCGGGTTTTGCTGTAATCAGTCATGCTTTAGGTCATACATTTACCAATCCACTAGTCAATGGTGCAGTCACCACAACCGTTTTGGCAGGGATTACAGGTTCAGCATCTGGCGGTATGAGTATTGCTCTCAGTGCCATGGCTGACCAATATAATACAGCTATTGCTGCAATGGGCATTCCTGCTGAAGTGATGCATCGTATTGTTGCAATGGCATCTGGCGGTATGGACACCTTACCGCATAACGGTGCCGTGATTACCCTACTTGCTGTCACTGGACTTACACATAAACAATCTTATAAAGACATTTTTGCCATTACCATCATTAAAACAGTTGCAGTATTTGTCGCAATTGCTGCATTTACATGGTTTGGTATCGTCTAAGTTTATCTTCAAAATGAACACAGGGAGTCAATAATGAGTCAACTTCTCAAAGATAAAGTTGCATTTATCACAGGTTCAGCAAGTGGTATTGGACTTGAAATTGCCAAAAAATTTGCCCTTGAAGGTGCAAAAGTGGTGATTTCGGATATGAATGCGGACAAATGTAATGAAGCAGTTTTTGCCTTAAAAACTGATGGATTTGAAGCCTTATCTGCACCTTGTGATGTTTCAGATGAAGATGCTTATGCTGCTGCTATTGGTCTAGCACATAGCACCTTTGGTCGTTTGGATATTTTGATCAATAATGCTGGTTTTCAACATGTTGCTGCCATAGAAGAGTTTCCAACTGCCATTTATCAAAAACTACTGAATGTCATGCTGGTGGGTTCTTTTATTGGAATCAAACATGCATTTCCAATCATGAAGGCTCAAAACTATGGCCGTATTATCAATATGGCTTCGATCAATGGTTTAATCGGCTTTGCTGGAAAAGCGGGTTATAACAGTGCCAAACATGGGGTGATTGGTTTAACTAAAGTTGCAGCGTTAGAATCTGCTCGTGATGGAATCACGGTCAATGCGTTATGTCCTGGTTATGTCGACACACCTTTGGTACGTGGTCAAATTAAAGATTTAGCCAAAACCCGTAATGTCAGCGAAACAAGTGCACTTGAAGATGTCATTTTAGCCATGGTGCCACAAAAACGCTTACTCAATGTTGAAGAAATTGCAGATTATGCCGTTTTCTTGGCGAGTGAAAAAGCAGCGGGCGTGACGGGTCAAGCAGTGGTTATGGATGGTGGTTATACCGCTCAATAATACAGTTGATGATTGCAATGATCATGAATTTATCTCTATGTAAATCAGCTAACTAGATGTAATACATATTCATTTGTAGGGGGAAATCCTCCCCTACTGTTTTTTAGTTTTTCTATCTTTAGTTTTTATCAAAGTGAAAGGCTCACTTTGTCATGTGTCATAGCGAGACAATCCAACGTTCTCAGGTTATTCAAGGAAAATGAATATATGAAACCCATAAATAAAGTTGCCATTATCGGTACTGGTGTTATTGGTGCAAGTTGGGCAGCATTCTATTTAAGTAAAGGATTTCAGGTGAGTGCTTTTGATCCTGCAGCTGATGCAGAATTAAATTTAAAAAATAGAGTTCAAACCTATTTACTTGATCTGTTCGAATTGGCTGAAGAACAAACCACCTCTTCTGATCATTATGTTTCAGACACTTTAAAAAATCTCACTTTTTATCAAAATCTAGCAGATGCGGTAAAAGATGCCGATTTTATTCAAGAAAATGGACCTGAGCGAATTGATCTAAAAAAAGACTTATATGCACAGCTCACACAAAACTGCCCCAAAGATAGCATTATCGCCTCAAGTTCATCTGGCTTAAAAATCTCAGATATTCAACATGATTGCCTATACCCTGAAAGAATTGTACTGGGCCATCCTTTTAATCCGCCACACTTATTACCATTGGTTGAGATTATTGGTGGAGAAAAAACCCAAGCGAACTATATCCATGATGCTTTTGAATTTTATAGATTATTGGGGAAAAAACCGATTTTAATTCAGAAAGAAGTCAAAGGCCATGTCGCCAATCGTTTACAGTCTGCAATTTGGAGAGAAGCGTTTTATCTGGTTTCTGAAGGTGTATGTAGTGCAGAAGATATTGATATCGCCATCACCAATGGCCCCGGATTACGCTGGGCAATATTTGGACCTTATTTAAATATGCAGTTGGCCAATCAACATGGATTTAAAGCTGCTATGCATCATTTAGGTGAACCGATGTCTGAATGGTGGGCTGATATGCACCCTTATACCTTGTCTGAAGAAAAAATTGAGATGCTGAATGAAGAAACTCAGCAGTTTGTTAAAAAACTAGGCGATAAGAATCTTCAATTACTTCGTGATCAGGCATTACTGCGATCTTTAAAGATGCGTAAAGAATTAGATTTGCCTTAATAGGGTTTTACAAAAGTGAGCTTCATTGATTCTCCAGAATTCTCATCTGGAGAATTTAGTCTTCAAAAATTTAGCCAAGGGAATCAGGATCATTGACCTTCCCGATCCAAAATTGAATCAACAGATCAAAGCACCCCAAGCAACAATTTCAGACTGAACCTTGTTGCTTATTTTTGAACTACATCAAAAATGCCCATCAGCTTTTAGATTGTTCGAAAATTCGAATAGACATGCCAAGTTTCATATCATTATTCTTCTACTAAAAACAGCTATCGTTCTCTTATTCGCTACTTTAATCATTAAGTCGCCAAAATAAGGGAAGTATTATGCTCAACAATAAAATAAAGTTAAAACAAATGTGGTAAAGCAATTTCAGTACAACGAATGAAAAATACAAACAATTCCTAATTCAAATGGTGACCCAATATGCGAACTTTCTATACGATTCTCATCGGTATAATACTATTCCTTGTAATGCTTTTTATAAGTCGAATATTACGTGGTCGTTTTAACCCGACATTATTTTTTATTCTGTTCATCTTGATTTGGTTTGTAGCAATGAGCTGGAATATGTATATGGGCATACAAGCGGGATATGCGGTTAAAGAAGAATTCTTAATATTTTTACTTAATTTTGGTATTCCTTCTCTTCTCGCAACTTACTTCATATATAAAAAATAAAAGCTCTATTTAGCTTGCTAAGGTTAAAAACCATCATGTAAACAACAATCAAAACTAGTGATTACTTATTATAAAGCACTCTCTAAAGAGAGTGCTTTTTGAGTTAATTTTTACTGGTTAAACATGATTAGGCATAGATTTGATCAATTAAAATTAGCTTTCCTTTTTTCGATAAAGGCCGCAACACCCTCTTTATAATTGTCTGATTGTCCAGCAATACGCTGTAACTCTCGTTCCAACTGTAACTGTTCAGCCAAAGTATTTTGCGAGGCAGTATTTAAGGCCTTTTTAATTAGCGAAATCGAACTGCTTGGTTGCTCTGCCAAACGTTCTGCCAATTCAATCACGCCCTGATCAAAAACATCATCTTCATAGACCTCCCAAATAAGCCCCCAACTCAAGGCTTTCTGAGCAGATAACTTATCCCCGAACATGGTCAAACCTTTGGCTCGGGCAAGCCCCACCAGATGTGGTAAATTCCACGTCCCACCTGCATCTGGGATTAAACCGACTTTGCAAAAAGACTGTATAAAAGCAGCAGATTGCTTGGCCACAACAATATCGCAAGCCAAAGCCAAGTTCGCCCCTGCACCAGCCGCTACGCCATTGACCGCAGCCACAACAGGTTTAGCCATATTGGAAATTTTAACGACTAACGGATTATAAAATTTTTCTAAGGCAGCACCTGCATCATAATCAGCTGCACTTATCACCTCTTTATTTCTGGCTCTTAAATCCTGACCCGCACAGAAGCCCTTGCCTGAACCAGAGATTACAATGGCTTTAATCTCAGTAGAAACCGCCCACAGGTCTAAAATTGCAGCAATTTCACGATGCATTTGCTCATTAAAACTATTCAGCACCTCAGGACGGTTTAAGGTTAAATAGCCCACCCGATTTTCCTGACGAATCAAAATATGTTGAAAATCCATTTATTTTTACTCATTTAAATAAAAACAGCCTGACCCTGCTTAAAAAGCAAAGTCATCTTGTTCTAATTCCATTACCGCTTCAGCACCTGATGCAATAGCAGCCGCATGACTTTGGGTCCGGTGTAATAATTTTTGAAAGAAAAATTTAGCTGTGGTTAATTTAGCCTGATAAAATTTTTCGTCCTGTGTTGCTTGACTTAACTTTTCATCTGCTACTTGTGCCATACGTGCCCAAAGATAAGCAAACACGACATAGCTAGAGAAATACAGATAATCAACTGAAACAGCGCCAATTTCTTCTGGGTTTTGCTGTGCTTTTTGGGCAACACTGTCTGTGATTGATAACCACTGTTGCTTGAGTTCCGCCAGTTTTTCCAGATAAGTTGCCAATACAGCATTTGATTGGTTGGCTGCAATAAACTGCTCTATTAAATCAGTCATATTTTTTAATAGTTTGCCATCCGACTTGAGCACCTTACGTGCCAGCAAATCTAAAGACTGAATCTCTGTGGTTCCCTCATACAAGGTTGAGATACGGGCATCACGAACAATTTGCTCCATGCCATGTTCAACAATAAATCCATGCCCACCAAAAATTTGTACGCCGTGTTTTGCTGCTTCATTGCCTGATTCAGTTAAAAAAGCTTTGGCAATCGGGGTTAAAAATGCCAACAATTCATCTGAGATTTTCTGTTGTTCAGGATCATTGGATGTTTCAACAATATCAACATGCTGAGCCAGAAAATATGCCAGTGCTCGACCACCTTCAGAAAAGGCTTTTTGCGTCATTAACATCGAACGCACAGCTGGATGCACAATAATCGGATCAGCATTTTTATCTGGGTATTTTGCACCTGATAAAGCGCGCATCGCCAAACGTTCTTTGGCATAACTCAGCGCACCTTGAAATGAAATCTCCGAAGCCGCCAACCCTTGTACAGCTGTTCCAATACGTGCTGTGTTCATAAAGGTAAACATACAATTTAGCCCACGGTTTTCAGGTCCAATTAAATAGCCCTTGGCCCCATCAAAATTTAAAACACAGGTTGCATTGCCATGAATCCCCATCTTGTGTTCAATCGCACTACAGATAACCTTATTGCGATCTTGGCAATCACCTGCATCATCGAGGTTAAATTTAGGCACGATAAACAGTGAAATCCCTTTGGTCCCCGCTGGTGCTTGTGGTAGTCGGGCTAAAACAATATGAATAATATTTTCTGAAAGGTCATGTTCCCCAGCAGAAATGAAGATTTTCTCGCCGGTAATTGCATAACTTCCATCTGAGTTTGGTTCGGCCTTAGTTCGGATCAAACCTAAATCTGAACCTGCATGTGATTCAGTTAGACACATTGTCCCTGTCCACACGCCACTAATCAGTTTGCTTAAAAATTGTTGTTTCTGTACTGCTGTACCATGATGTTCAATGGTGCGCATTGCGCCATGCGATAAACCTGGATACATTGCCCAAGCCCAGTTAGAACCACACAGCATTTCTGAGATTGCAATACGCAATAAAGTAGGTAGACCTTGACCGCCATACTCAGGATCCGCCGTCAGTGAGGTAAAACCCAATTCAGTATATTTATGATAAGCCTGTTTAAATCCCGCTGGGGTTGTAACAACACCCTGATTTAAATGACAACCTTCCTGATCACCATTTTGATTGATGGGTGCAAGCTCATTTTCACAAAAGTCTGCTGCGGCATCTAAATATTGATTGATCAATTCACGACTGACCGTTTCCTGATATTTGGGTAGTTTTTGGTAGTTTTCTTCTGTTTGCAGCATTTCATGCAATACAAATTGCATATCACGCAGTGGTGCTTTGTATAAAGGCATAGTGTTTCCCTTTCAGTTCTTCTGCCGATGATGCAGATAGAGATGATTTCCCTTAGATGACAATTTTATTTTACGATTGCTTAAAAATATCAAATAAATTTCTTATTGCAAAATTTATTTTCATTTTTATTAGTTAAACTTATTCAAAAATACCGCCAAAAATATGACAAACCGACACAACAAGCTGTATTTGAACAATAATATTTAAATAAATCAAAATTCAAGCATAATATTTGATTAAAAAATAATTTTGTATAGCAAAATATTATTTCGTAAAATTAAATTTTATAGTATGGTAATTAGATCGCTTAACACTCCAAGGATGATTTATGGATAACCCTCAATACACAGGTCTTGAATTCTTAACTGCTTTAAAAAATGGTGAAATTTCAGCGTCGCCCATGGCGCAAACCATTCCTATGCAGTTAATCGAAGTTTCTAAAGGCAAAGCGACGTATAAGGTTACGCCAAGTCAAGCGCATCGAAATATACAAGGAACAATCCATGGCGGTTTTTGTGCGACTGCTTTAGATACTGCAACGGGAAGTGCAGCACATACCTTGCTGGAACATGGCGTGGGTTATGGCACGATTGATCTCAATGTGAAAATGATTCGCCCAATGCAGATCGATACCGCCTACTACGCACAAGCTGAACTGATTAATGCTGGACGTAATATCATTACCACAGAAGGTAAAATTGTGGATGAAAATGGCAAAATTTATGCGTTTGCGACGGCAACACTGATGATCATACGAAAATAATAAAAAGACTAAGCCCTTTTGTGGCTTAGTCTTT
This sequence comes from Acinetobacter sp. CE-15, assembly GCF_051059255.1. NCBI lineage: Bacteria > Pseudomonadati > Pseudomonadota > Gammaproteobacteria > Moraxellales > Moraxellaceae > Acinetobacter > Acinetobacter sp. CE-15. Next base: position 2,923,858 of record NZ_CP192737.1, read on the forward strand.
TATCACTGTTTTCTTCATGGCATAAAAATCTATTCGGTCAATTATAAAACTTAGAATTGCCATGGCTAAACCCACAACCACACAGACACTCCATCCCCAATGTTTCCACGTGTAGACCGCAACCAAAGAACCCAGCGCAGCACCACCAAAATACAGTGTCATATAAATAGAATTAATTCGAGAACGTGCTTGTGCTGAAATTCGGTAGACCAGATTTTGGTTAAGTACATGAAAGGCCGATAAACCAAAATAAGCCAAAATCACACCTCCTGCATAAGCCAGCAAAGACTGCTGGGCAAAAAACAGTGGAATCCATGCCAGTACCAATAACCACATACAAATCAGTGCAACTTTATTTTCCAATCCTTTGGCAATTTGTTTTCCCGCCCAAGGGGTTGCAAACACACCCGCCAAACCAACTATGCCAAATAAACCAATTTGGAAATCATTAAAATGATAAGGCGCATTGGCAAGAATAAAAGTCATGGTGGTAAAGATCAGCGCCAATATACCGAAGCCGATCCCACCTGCCAGACCACGGCGAATTAAATGTGGCTGATCAACGGCCAATGTAAACAATGAACGATAAATTTGCAGCACTGTTAATTGATGAGATTTTCGAGCAACGGGTAATTTAAGCCACATCACTACTGCAAAAGCTAAAATCACCATACCACTGAGTAAATACACCGCATGCCATGACCAAACGGTCGAAAGTAAGCCTGCGATTGATCTGGCCAAGAGAATGCCTAAAAACAAGCCACTCATCAGTGTTCCGACAATTTGCGGGCTTTTTTGAGGGCTCGCCAAACCAGCAGCAAACGGTACCAAGACTTGTGTCGTAATCGAAAAGAAGGTGGCTAAAAAGGTAAAACCATACAATACGGGCAAACTTTGGCTTAAAGAAAGTCCGATCTGGGCAAAACCTGTGCAGCACATCAACAGACAAATATAGCTACGCTTTTCAAAAAAATCACCGAGCGGCACCAAGATAAACAAACCAACTGCATAAGAGAGTTGACCAATCACAATTGTTAAAGCGACTTGTTCTGCATTGACCTGTAAGGCTTCTGCAATAGAATAAATCAAAGGCTGGTTATAATAGTTCGAACCCGCACAAATCCCACATGCCATTGCCATGATGAAAATAAAGCTTTTTGACAAGATATGCGTTGTGTCAGGTTGAACTATTTTTTCCATTGCGCAGCTCACCTTATTTTAGAATTTGTACATCGACACAAAGTTAATGCGGGAAACATCTGCTGTTCTTCCATCAAACACTTCACGCTTACCTTGATGATATTCCATACCAATATCAATTTGCTCAGCAGGTGAATAAAACAGATTGGCAGCATAATCCGTTAAACGCTTATTTGCGTCAGGATTGAGTTTTGCATAGGCTGAATCATCATCAAAATCAAAAATCGATGCAGATAAATTTGCACGCCATTGCGGATTAAATTTATATGAATAACCAATATTTAAGCTATTGAGTTTATTCATCTCTAAATCTGTTTTTTGCGCATTTAACGAAAAATCACCTGCCGCATTTAAACTGGTTGCATTTATCAGGCCAGTTTGTGTGGTATATGGCATGAATTTTTGATCACCCACAATATATTGATAATTCGCCTGTACAGATTGCGCTGGGCTTAGTTGGTATTTTAAACCTGCACCCGCGCCCCAACTGACTTTTTTAACCGTATCTTTCGCAACATCTACTGATTTTTCATTGACAAAACCTTGAGCCAAAGCCGTTAAGGCACCTTCTTTTACCGTATATCGACCTGTCAATGTCGGGAATGCTGAAACCCGAGATCCAGTGTATTCCAATGCGACTTTTAAATCACTCTTGCCATTTATCTTCCAGTCATAGCGCACTTGAGGTGTACGGGTATAAGAGGTTCCCATAAACTGAGTATAATCGACGGACTCTGTACGTGTTTCCATATTGGACATCAAAGACCATGTTTGACCGAAAGTCCAATCTTTATAAGTAAAGAAAGCATGACGAATACGGAATTTACCATCGCCTGTACCCATGTTGGCACTGTCAAAGAAATCGGCTTCAATATTTCCAGTTACAGCCTTATCTGGACTGTTGAAATACACCCCGATTCGACTGGCATTGATCATGGCATCTGAGCGGGCATGATCGGAACGCTTGTCACTTTCAAACGGAGTCCGGTTTAAGCTATTGGTGGTTCTTCCTCCCGAATCTGGTGAGGACTTAAAATCAACTGCAGCATCAAGTCGAGCAATTCCATAGACTTTAACATTGTCTGTCCAAGTCACCCACGAAGGTGCTATTGGTTTCGCGGTTTCAAGTGCTTTATTTTTTTCTACATTTTCTTCAATTTTTGCTTGTTTGACCTGCAAATTATTTTGTGACAGCTTTTGAGCTTCGAGTTCTGCTTTGAGTTTTTGCAGCTCTGTCTCTAACAGATTAATCCGTTGTTCTGCTGTCACTGGCGAATTTGCAAAAATAGTCCCTGAAGCCACAGCGCAAGCTGTAGCTAAAATTAATTTTTTCATCTTTTAATCCTTAAAGAAGCTTTTTTTTCCTACGCTTATAAACTAAGCGTCTCGTGCATCTATCAACGGGCAGCCCGTTACTGCCTGTAATTCATCAAAACTCAGTCCCGAAACCATTTCAGTGACAAAGGCTTTGTGATCTTTTAATTCAATAATGCATAAATCGGTATAAATACGATCTACACACTGCTCCCCTGTAATGGGATAACTCAATACATCGACAATTTTAGCTTCACCCTTTTTGGTGACATGCTCCATATAGACATAAATTGACTTGGCTCCCACCGCTAAATCCATTGCACCACCTACAGCGGGGACATCATCAGCTTTGCCAGTATGCCAATTGGCTAAATCGCCATTCACTGCGACCTGAAAAGCACCAATCACGCAGATATCCAGATGCCCACCACGCATAATGTCAAATGAATCTCCGTGATGCATAAAGCAACCACCATCCAGTAAAGTCACTAACTCCTTTCCAGCATTGACCAAGTCCTCATCTTCTTCACCTGCTTTGGGTGGCGGGCCAAAGGCCAAAACCCCATTTTCTGAGTGTAGAAAGATTTCTTTGTCTTGAGGTAAATACTTCGCAACGTTGGTGGGTAAACCAATACCTAAATTGACATAAGCTCCTTCGGGAATATCCTGAGCAATCAACTGAGCGATATCTTCACGAGAACGTTTTTGAACTGACATTAGATATCTCCTACTTTGACAACATGCTGTACAAAAATCCCAGGTGTGATAATGCACTCAGGATCAAGGCTTCCTAGATCTACCGTATGATTCACTTGAACAATGGTTGTTTTTGCCGCTTTTGCCATAATCGGGCCAAAGTTCCGTGCTGCCTTACGATAGGTCAAATTCCCCCAACGATCGGCTTGATCGGCATAAATCAAAGCAAAGTCAGCTTCAAGCGGATACTCAAGTACATAGTTTCGACCATTAATGGTTCTGGTTTCTTTGCCTTCTGCGACTTTTGTGCCATAGCCTGTCGGTGTAAATATTGCACCTAGACCTGCACCTGCCGCTTGAATACGACAGGCTAAGTTGCCCTGTGGAACCAGTTCTAATTCAATCTTTCCTGCACGATATAAGTCTTGAAATACGGTCGAACCCGCTGACTTTGGAAATGAACTGATCATTTTTCTGACACAACCTGCAATGATCAGCTTGGTCAAACCACGATCACCAGAGGCAGCATTGTTATTGACAATGGTCAGCTCTTTTTTACCTAAATCGATTAAGGCTTCAATCAGTTCCGCAGGCTGACCTGTCACACCAAAACCACTGGTCATGATGGTTGCACCATCAGGAATTGCCTTTAAAATCGGTTCAATGTCACTGGTGATTTTATTTATCATTTCGCTTGCCCCTTTTCATCCTTAAATTGACGTGACAGGTCAAATTGTCACTCTGCCTTTTGCGGGTTAAATAGTCGGTCTTTAATAAATAACAGTGGAATTACACCGCATATAAAGTACGCTCCAGCCATCACCAACAGTCCTAAACCAATCGAACCATGTTGTGATAAATAACCGATGGTTAATGGTGAGAAAATTGAAAGTACTTTACCGATGTTATATGCACCGCCAACCGCCGAGCCTCGAATTGAGGTTGGAAAACTTTCAGTCATATATGTGGCATTGATTGCATACGGTATGCCGTATAGAAAACCAAAGAACAGCATGAGCCATAAAATATTGGCAGGCGTGTTAAGGTAAACAATCACGGGAATAAATAGAGCTGTGCCAATTGTGCCGAATGCAAATACAGCGCGGCGACCCAATTTATCCGCAATAATCCCAGCAATAATTTTGGCAAACATCATGATTAAGAAAGTGCCGACCATATACATCGCCATTTCTTTAAACTTGATTCCTAGATCAGATTCCAAATAAGCCGGCAGCCAGTTACTCACCCCGTAATAACCAAATTGCAAAGCACCAGTACTCAAAATCCACAGCACAAACATGGTGCCATGTTTCTTATCTTTCAAAATTTCCCAATACGGATTCTGACGTTTAACAGGCTGTGCATTTTGTGGCGTTGCAATGACTTTTAATTGGCGCGCTTTTTTCCATGACTCAGGCTCAGGTACGATAAAATGCATCAGTACTGATAAAATAATCGGGGTAATTGCAAGCCAATATAGGAAACGCCAGCCATGTTCAGGAATAATATGACCTGCCAATAAAGTCGCAAGTAAAGACCCCAAGGTATAGCCCGTCATCAGTGTTGCCAACACTGTAGAACGATGTTTGGTCGGTACCATTTCAGACATTAAAATATTACAGGCAATATAAAGTGCGCCTAAGCCCATTGCACCGACTGTTCTTAAAATCGCAAATTGCATATATGAATGGGTAAAACCCAATGCACAGGTCAGAACAGAAGAAAAAGCAATAAAGAATACAATCACGCGTACTCGGCCAAAGCGATCACAAGCCCATCCACCGACTAATCCCCCCACAGCGGAACCTAACAGTGTCAAACTGCCCAATGTTCCTGCTTGTACACCGCTCAAATGAAACTCAGCCTTTAAACTGGTCAAACTTAACGCTAAAAAGCCTAAATCTGCGCCATCACAAAGCAAAGTAAAAAATGCAAAGATAAAGGCCGTAATCCAAATCTTTTTGGGCGTCTGAATCACCTCTCCAGCACCATTATTACCGCTATTATTTTGTGTAACTGTTTCCGTTGTCATGTCCATATCCTCAGAAGGAATATGAGGCATCCCCTGCCTCATGGCATCTAATTGTTATTAGGCTGTAGCGTCCCTAATCATGTTTTTTGCGATAATCAATTGTTGAACTTGCGTGGTTCCTTCATATAAACGGAACAAACGCACATCACGATAAAAACGTTCAATGGCATATTCACTGATATAACCAGCACCACCGTGAATTTGTACGCAGCGATCTGCGACCCGACCACACATTTCAGTGGCAAACATTTTTGAACAAGATGCTTCTGTACTAATGTTTTCACCATTATCACGGCGACGCGCAGCATCGAGCACCATACATTTGGCCGCGTAAATCTCAGCTTTTGAGTCTGCAAGCATGGCTTGGATCAATTGAAAATTAGCAATCGGCTGACCAAATTGTTTGCGCTCAATGGCATAGTGAAGTGCGTCATTTAACATCCGTTCAGCCACACCGACGCTATATGCACCAATATGTAAACGACCTTTATCTAAAACCTTCATGGCTGTTTTAAAACCAATACCTTCAATCCCACCAATCAGTGCTGATGCTGGAACGCGGCAGTTTTCAAAAATCACATCACAAGTATGAGAACCCTTTTGTCCCATCTTTTGATCGATTTTTCCCAAACTAATCCCAGGCGTATTGGCTTCAACTAAAAATGCAGAAATACCACTTGCACCTTTAATATCAGGATTGGTCCGTGCCATCACGGTAAAAGTAGCAGCATGTGGTGCATTGGTAATAAAGCGTTTAGTGCCGTTTAAAACGTAAAAATCACCATCCTTGACCGCATTGGTTTTTAAAGAGGCAGCATCTGAACCTGCCTCAGGTTCGGTTAAGCAAAATGAACCAATAATTTCACCGCTGGCATAACGAGGAAGATATTTTTGTTTTTGTTCTTGTGTGCCATCAATCAAAATCGCACTTGAACCAATACCATTGTTGGTACCAATCAGTGAACGGAATGCTGGTGAAGTTTGTCCAAGTTCAAATGCAACATTCACCTCCTCTTCCATGGTAATTCCCAATCCACCATATTCTTCTGGAATGGTTAACCCAAACAAACCTAATTCACGCATTTGTTGCACGATATCCTCAGGAATTTTGTCCTGCTCGGCAACCTCATGTTCACGTGGAATCAATTCATTTTTTACAAAGTCACGAATTGTTGTGAGCAACTGTTGCAACATTCCTTCATCACGGATCATCTATGATCTCCCTTCTTTTGTAGCTTCATTGCACCCATCAGCTATTCCAGCTGGGTAATGGATACCCTGTTTTAAATCTTGTTTATTGCGAATGTGTTTCATAGTACGAGATTAAAAACACAAATTTCAAGCTTTTTTGAAAATTAATTTCATTAAGCGAAATTTTACGATATACCAATATTAAATATCAATCACTTAGAAAAATATGCTGACGATAAAGTATCAAGAGGCATAAAAAATACTTGAAATAAATTTCAAAACACGCATTATTAAAGAAACATAGTTTTGATCTGCGAAACAAGGAATCAAAAAATGAGTGAAATAACAGGGAACAGTTTCATTGAAGTTGACTATTCTGTTCAGAAAGTAGCGATCGTGAAGATTAATCGTCCAGAGGCTAAAAATGCCTTAAATACACAGGTACGTCAGCAACTGGCTCAAGTGTTTACTGAGTTAAGTTTTAATGACCAGATCCATGCCATTGTGCTTACAGGTGGTGAAGAAGTTTTTGCCGCAGGGGCAGACTTAAAAGAAATGGCAAGCGCGACCTCCACAGAAATGTTGCTACGTCATACAGAACGTTATTGGAATGCAATTGCGCAATGTCCTAAACCCGTGATTGCTGCTGTAAATGGTTATGCACTGGGTGGCGGTTGTGAACTTGCCATGCATAGCGACATTATTATTGCAGGTAAAGGCGCAACTTTTGGTCAACCTGAAATTAAAGTCGGTTTAATGCCTGGCGCTGGTGGAACCCAACGTCTCTTCCGTGCAGTGGGTAAATTCCACGCGATGCGTATGATCATGACGGGTGTAATGGTCAAAGCAGAAGAAGCATATAGCATTGGACTGGTTTCCCAAGTTACTGAAGATGACCAGACCATCTCAACCGCTATTCAAATGGCGCAAAATCTGGCAAAAATGCCACCCATTGCCCTGCAACAAATCAAAGAAGTTGCTTTAATGAGCGAAGATGTTCCATTAAATGCAGGTTTGGCATTGGAGCGTAAATCATTTCAATTGTTGTTTTCGACCGAAGATAAAAATGAAGGCATTCAAGCGTTTATCGAAAAACGTAAACCTTCATATCAAGGCAAATAAGTTTAATTGATAACAACAATGGAATAGAAATGGCTAGAAAAGTATTGATTAGTGCAGGCGGTTCAGGGATTGGACGATGTATTGCAGAAGCATTCTTAGCGCATCACGATGAAGTTTTCGTTTGTGATATCAATGCAGAAAGCTTAGCGCAATTCCAAAAGACCTACCCTGCACTACATATTTATGCATGTGATTTATCTAACCATGATGAAATCAAATCTATGTTTAGTGATGCCATCAGCAAACTGAGGCATATTGATGTTCTGGTCAATAATACAGGGATTTCTGGCCCAACCATTGCAGCAGAAGAACTGAGTTTTTCCGATTGGAGTGCGGTATTAAACCTTAATTTAAATAGTACCTTTGCTATCACCCAACTCGCCATCCCCTTTTTAAAACAGTCGGAAGCAGGTGTCATTATCAATATGTCATCGATCGCTGGACGTTTGGGTTATCCATATCGTTTGGCTTACGCGACCTCTAAATGGGGATTAATTGGTTTTACCAAAACATTGTCGATGGAACTTGGTGCAGACAATATTCGAGTCAATGCCATACTTCCAGGTGCAGTGGATGGGGAACGAGTTCAACGGGTGTTACAAGCGCGTGCAGATGTCGCTCAAACGTCCTTGGATGCCGTTACGCAAAATGCACTTAAAAATCAATCGCTCAAATATTTTGTCAATCCAAAGCATATTGCCGATTTGTGCATATTTTTAGCCTCGGAAAGCGGTTGCTCTATTTCTGGACAAATTTTACCGATTGATGGTGATAAACAATGTCTGAGTTAACCCACCAGACTGTACTGATTTCTTTCGTTTCTATTTTTTCCGTCTCTAATTTTTCGTTTAATCTGGATCAGTTATCAGGATGATCGACATGACTTATGATATTCAAAGCATGGCTGTAATTGGTGTTGGCATTATGGGCAGTGGTATTGCTCAAATTGCCGCACAATCAGGTCATACCACTTATTTATATGACACCAAAGAAGGTGCTGCGCTACAGGCCAAAGAAAAGCTGGCAGCAACATTTCAAAAGCTGGTCGATAAAAATAAAATCAGCGCTGAACAGGCGGAAAATGCCAACAAACATTTGATCGTTGCAGCGCAACTTGAAGATTTAAAAGCCTGCGACTTGATTGTGGAAGCGATTATTGAGCGTTTAGATATCAAACAAGCGTTGATGCAACAACTCGAAGAGATCGTTTCAGACACCACTATTTTAGCCTCAAATACTTCATCGCTTTCAATCACAGCCATTGCAGCAAACTGTAAAAAACCACAACGTGTAGTCGGTTTCCATTTTTTTAATCCGGTACCACTGATGAAAGTTGTGGAAGTGATCCAAGGATTAAAAACGGATCCACGCATTGTAGCTGCATTAAATGAGCTATCACGTGCATTTGGTCATCGACCTGTTGTTGCCAAAGATACCCCAGGATTTATTATTAATCATGCGGGGCGCGCCTATGGCACCGAAGCGTTAAAAATCTTAAATGAAAACGTCTGTGACATCAGTGAAATTGACCGCATTTTAAGAGATGGTGTTGGTTTTAGAATGGGACCATTCGAACTCATGGATTTAACAGGACTGGATGTATCACATCCTGTAATGGAGTCGATTTATCATCAATACTATGAAGAAGCCCGTTACAAGCCCAATCCATTGACCAAAAAAATGCTTGAAGCCAAACAACTTGGGCGTAAAGTTAATCAAGGCTTTTACCACTATGAAACAGGCACAAAAACAGGTGAAAAACCTGCACAGTTTGTTGAGCGTTTAACAGACTATCCAACAGTTTGGATTGCAGCTGATTTTGCTGAAGATAAACAACAACTGGAAGATTATTTAATCCAGCAAAATATTGTCTTAGATACAGGTTTAGAACCATTACCTGAGAGTTTATGTTTACTCGCTTGCTACGGTGAAGATACCACCCAAGCAGCGACACGTTTAAAAGCCAATCCACAACAAGCTGTTGCCATAGATATGCTATACGGCATAAGCAAACATAGAACGTTAATGCCGTCATTGGCGACAAGCACTGAGTATCGTCAAGCAGCCCACTCTATGTTTAATTTAGATGGTGCTATGGTCAGCATGATTGCTGAAAGTATTGGCTTCGTGGCACAACGTGTTTTAGCCATGGTGATTAATTTAGGCTGTGATATTGCACAACAAAATATTGCCAGTGTCGATGATATCAATGCCGCAGTCCGTTTAGGTTTAGGCTATCCCTTTGGCCCTATTGAATGGGGCGATCATATCGGTAGCCAAAAAATCTTACTCATTCTCAATCGTATCTCAACACTGACCTATGACCCACGCTATCGCCCTAGCCCATGGTTACAACGTCGTGTCGCATTAAATTTACCGCTTACTTTTAATTCTGGATTTTGAAAAGGAACTTCTCAATGTTAAATGCCTATATTTATGATGGTTTACGTAGCCCGATTGGTCGTCATGCAGGTGAGCTTGCTTCAGTACGTCCAGATGATTTAGCTGCGGCAGTTTTACAAAAGCTCCTTGAAAAAACTGGGGTTCCGGGCGCAGCGATTGAAGATGTTATTTTAGGCGATACCAACCAAGGTGGTGAAGATAGCCGTAACGTTGCCAGAAATGCCCTATTAATCGCGGGCTTACCTGTGACTGTTCCCGGCCAAACTGTAAACCGTTTATGTGCAAGTGGTTTGGGTGCTGTGATTGACTCTGCACGCGCCATCACCTGTGGCGAAGGCGACTTGTATATTGCGGGTGGTGTAGAAAGCATGTCACGTGCTCCATTTGTGATGGGTAAAGCTGAAACTGCCTATAGTCGTGAGGCCAAAATTTACGACACCACAATTGGCTCACGCTTTCCAAACAAAAAGCTGATAGCGCAATACGGTGGTCACTCAATGCCTGAAACTGGTGACAATGTCGCAGTTGAGTTTGGCATTACCCGTGAACAAGCAGATTTATTTGCTGCCCAATCACAAGCCAAGTATCAAACAGCCAAACAAGACGGCTTTTTTACTGGTGAAATTACCCCAATTGAAGTCTTTCAAGGCAAAAAGTTACCGCCAAAACTGGTTTCTGAAGATGAGCACCCTCGCCCAAGCTCAACGGTTGAAGCCTTAACCAAATTAAAACCATTATTTGAAGGTGGTGTCGTCACTGCTGGAAATGCATCGGGTATTAACGATGGTGCTGCTGCATTACTCATTGGTTCCGAAGCAGCGGGACAAAAATATGGCTTAAAGCCAATGGCAAAAATCTTGTCAGCAGCGGCAGCAGGTATTGAACCTCGTATTATGGGTGCTGGCCCAATCGAAGCAATCAAAAAAGCCGTTGCACGTGCAGGGCTAACTTTAGATGATATGGATATCATTGAAATCAATGAAGCTTTTGCTTCACAAGTATTATCTTGCTTAAAAGGTTTAGATGTTGATTTTAATGATCCGCGTGTCAACCCAAATGGTGGTGCAATTGCCATTGGCCACCCACTTGGGGCTTCTGGTGCACGTCTTGCACTGACAGTGTCGCGTGAGCTGATCCGCCGCAATAAGAAATATGCTGTCGTTAGCTTATGTATTGGCGTAGGACAAGGCTTAGCCATGGTGATTGAAAACGTGTCATAACATTGACTGTTTAATCACTAACCGAGTATCCATTCATCACAACAGCGCAGTGATGAATGGATTTATTTTGCAGAGCGAAATATAATAGCCAAACTGTTGCTTTATTATATTTGAGTATTGAATGTCTCAGAATTCAGAAACTGAACAACCTATAAATTTTGATGAGATACGTCTTGATCCTATTTCACATATTCATCGGGAAAATAACCCCCAATTTATCGCTTCTTTAGCACGTGGTTTAGAGCTATTACGTTGTTTTTCTGCCAACAATCAAGTCTTGGGTAACCAAGAACTGGCAAAAATGACGGGTTTACCGAAACCAACCATTGCGCGGATAACCAATACCTTAGTGTCATTAGGCTATTTAAAACAACTACCTAATTCCACCAAATATACCTTGGATATCGGTGTTTTATCTTTAGGCTATGCAGCCTTGTCCAATATTTCTATCCGTAATATTGCACATCGCTATATGGAAGAAATGAGCCAATATGTACAAGCACCGGTTGCGATGGCAACCCGTGACCGTTTAAACATGGTCTATATCGATGTGGTTCAGATCGAAACTGCTTTAAATATGCGCCGTCCCATCGGCTCAACCCTACCCATTCACAGCAGTTCCATGGGTCGAGCTTGCTTGGCGGCTACACCTGAACGTGAGCGTAATTTTTTACTGGATGCGCTTAAACAAAAAAATGCTGAAAACTGGCCTGCAATTAAACGTTCTTTAGAACGAGCTTTCCGAGATTATCAAGATTACGGATATTGCCTTTCTTTAGGTGAATGGCATAAAGAAGTAAACTCTGTTGCTGTACCTTTAGTCAGCTCCAAACATGGTCTTTATGTGTTTAACTGCGGTGCACCAAGTTTTCATTTAAACCCTGAAAAACTTGAAGGTGAAATTGGACCCCGTTTAATCCATATGGTGCACAACATTCAAGATGCTTTGAGTGAAACGCCTTAACAACGATGTTTAAAATCAGATGCTTAAAATCAGCAGATACATGGTTGTGTGAATTAAAGTTCCGATTTCATAATGACAAACCATAGGCATGATGAAAAACACTCTCTATACCCCAACCATTATTTTAATGGCAGTTGCAGCAGGCATCTGTACTGGTGGGAATTATTTTAGCCAACCACTGATTCATTCCATTAGTCTAAGTTTAAATTTAGCAGATACAACCACAGCATGGGTGCCTACTTTAGCGCAAATCACCTATGCAGCAGGTCTGCTATTTTTAATGCCTTTAGGCGATATTCTCGAAAAGCGTAAGTTGTTATTTATATTTATGCTGCTTGCCTCAATTGGGCTAATTATTAGTGGTTTTTCCCACAATATTTATCTGTTAATGCTCGGTACCATCATTACAGGATTATTTTCTAGTTCAGCCCAACTGTTGTTACCACTGGCTGCCAGTCTGGTTCCAATTCAACATAGTGGTCGTGTTGTTGGATTTTTACTGAGTGGGCTAATGATGGGTGTCTTATTGGCACGTTCATTATCAGGGATGATGTCGACGCTTTTTGCTTGGAATGTTATTTATCTGCTCAGCGGTTTTTTATTATTGCTCATTGCGATTATTTTGTACCGTAATATTGGCTTATTTCCTCCAACCAAATCTGAAAATTATCTCAAAACAATTCACTCACTGCCGCAAATCTTTATTCAAAATCGTCGCCTAAGAATCAGAACCTATATTGGTGGATTAACCTTTGCCTGTGTAAGCTTAACCTTTACCACCATGTCTTTACTCTTAGCTCCTGCGCCTTATTTTTTCAGTGATTTTACGATTGGCTTATTTGGGTTTGTCGGTGTTTTAGGGACATTCGTTGCCAATTTTTCAGGTAAATTTATTGATCAAGGCTATATTCATAAAATTTCGATATGTTGTGGTATCGGTCTGATTTTAAGTTGGCTATTGTTTTTGTTGCTCTCTTATCATTTTATCTTTTATATCATTGCCTTACTTATCCTTTATGCTTCGCTCTCGGCTGTTCATGTCACCAATCAGAGTATTGTCTTTAAGCTTAACCAACAATTGCGTTCACGTTTCAATGCCATCTATATGACAGGTTATTTCGCTGGCGGTGCTTTAGGGACTACGAGTGGAAGCTATGCATGGAAACATTTTGGCTGGACAGGTGTATGTATCTTGGGCTTAGTTTTTGCCCTGCTGTGTTTATATTATTGTCTTACAGATGCTAAAAATCAGCACAACTCATAGTGTTGTGCTGATCTTTAAAAGCAGTCTTTCATCATCGAGATAAAGCTGAACTCAAATAGATGTTTATAAAAGCCCAAATAAACGTCCACGAATAATGTCTTCTGCATCTTTTACAATACGGTTGACCAGTTCATCACATGTCGGAATGTCATGGATCAGACTAGCAACCAAACCACATGACCATGCCCCAGCATTGACATCACCATCGATCATCACTTTAGGATAAACACCTGCAACTTCTTCAATGATATCTTCAAATTTAATCTGGTCACCAAGTGCTTTTTCTTTGGCTACAATTTTTTCTACAGCCGCATTATTCATAACACGCTCAGTATTACGTAAAGCACGCATAATTAAACGAGTATCTCTTTCCGTAGCATTCAGGATCGCTTGTTTTACATTTGCGTGTACTGGCGCTTCTTGAGTTGCAATAAAACGCGTTCCCATATTAATGCCATCCGCCCCCATGGCTAAAGCGGCAGCAAGTGAGCGTCCATCAGCCATGCCACCTGATGCAACAAAAGGAATTTCTAAGGTATCGGCAGCTAAAGGCAATAAAATCATATTCGGTACATCATCTTCACCGGGGTGCCCACCACACTCAAAACCATCGACAGAAACAGCATCACATCCAATTTTTTGAGCTTTTAGACTATGCCGAACCGAAGTACATTTATGAATCACTTTAATTCCAGCAGCCTTTAAATAAGGCATGACCTGTTCAGGATTACGGCCTGCTGTTTCTACAACTTTTACCCCACCCTTAATAATTGCCTCAACAAAACCCGGATAATCAGGTGTATTGACTGTGGGTAAGAAAGTTAAATTGACACCAAAAGGCTTATCGGTCATTTCTCGACATCGGGCAATTTCTTTTGCTAGATTTTCAGGTGTTCGCTGGGTTAAACCGGTAATAATGCCTAACCCACCCGCATTTGAAACTGCAGCAGCCAGCTCGGCAAAACCGACATAATGCATACCGCCTTGAATAATCGGATGTTCAATTCCAAATAATTCTGTAATTTTGGTTTTCATATTCTTTCCACTCACTATTTTATATTTAGAGGCTCATTTCTTAGCATCCTATGCTTGTCGATGATTTATTAAATCTGATCGATCATGAGTCCACTGTATTCTCACTTTGTTTGCAAGGTGACGAATTTAAACAAGCTCTGAGTACCTTGATGAAAAAAAACACCCATTTTTCGTAAGCAAACTATTTAACATGCATCTTATTAAAAAGGCCAACAATGTAGATCGTTGCTGGCCTTTCAGTTTTAAAGCAATAAAATTAGCTAATTTCAGTGCGGATATTATTCACCATGTGGAGAAGACGCGGTGCAATATCCTCTTCAAGTTTTTCGCGGTTCATAATAAAGCTTGGTCCGCCGCAGTTAAATACCAGTAGACCATGTTGTTCATGAATCAAGGGGACTGCCACTGAATTGACATCTTTATGCCATTCACCAATTGAAAAACAATAACCAAAATCTTGATAATCTTTAAATGCCTTATCTAAATCACGGTTAATCTTGATCCAATCGTCTTTATGTTTGCTACGGATTGCATCAAGTAAAAACTCTCTTTCATCTTCAGGCATTGCAGCCAGACATGCACGTCCCATTGAACTTAAATGAATCGGTAAATAAGTACCGACTTGGCGACGCATGGTCATATTGCCCTTGCCTTGTACCACATCCAAATAAATCATATTTAGACGATCACGCGTTGCCATTGCCACAGCAGCACCCGCATAATCCGCTAAGTTTTTCATATAGGGATGTGCAATATTACGGATAGACACATTAGAAAGCATGGAGTAACCAAACGCCAAAACCCCAACTGAAAGTTGAAATTTGCTTGAATTTGGGACCTGCTTGATATAGCCCAAACGTGACAATGTGTGCGTTAAACGGGTAATGGTCGGTTTAGGCAAACCCGTCATTTGTGATAACTCTTGATTACCCAAATGCTGATGTTTTGGGGTAAAGCAACGTAAGAGTTCTAAACCACGTCCTAAAGCTGTAATAAATTGACGATCATTTTCATCTTGCATATCTTCAATCGGATGCAATAACTCATGCCTCAAAGGCGCTAATAATTTTTCTGTTTGTTCTGCATCTACGGCATCATTCATGGTTATACCAATTCACATATTTGTTTCGCACTGCGAAAATTATAATCTATTTTTTCTATAAATAGCAAAAAGCAATCATCTGATTCACTTTGAAAATAAAACGATGCATCCATCTCGATGTGAAAAGTCTAAATTTGCTTATTTTATTGAAAAAAATGGCTTTAGACTGCTCACATCATCTATTTAAAAACTATCCTATCACCCCTTTGGCTTTTAACTCATCAAGTTTTGCTGGAGAGATAATACGGCCTAAGATTGTTTGAGTATGTTCGCCCAATAAAGGAGGCGCATTTCTATACTCTACAGGTGTACGTGAAAGCTTAATCGGAGAACCGACCACAGTAAGTTTTTCACGTTGAGGATGTTGCATTTCTACTAACATCTCTCGCGCAATCACTTGAGGTTCATTAAAAGCTTGTTCTAGATTATTAATCACACCAACAGGCACTTTAGCAGCATAAATTGCACTCACCCACTCATCGGCAGTCTTGCTTAAAAAATGCTTTGATAAAATTTCTATCACTTCATCACGATGCTTAACACGATCTGCATTACGGGTAAATCGAACATCATTGGGTAACTCTGGCAAACCAATACTTCTACACAGTTGGATAAACTGGGTGTCATTACCACAAGCAATGATAAACTCTCGGTCAGCGGCTTTAAACAATTGATAAGGCACAATATTGGCATGTGCATTGCCATAACGTACCGGCACTTTCCCAGATGAAAGATAATTCATTCCCTGATTTGCCATTGTAGCAATTTGCACATCAAGTAAAGCCATATCAATATGTTGCCCTAAACCTGTTACATGACGATTGAGCAAAGCAGCTTGTATGGCAATGGTTGAATATAGTCCTGTTGATAAGTCTGAAAATGCGACACCTACTTTTTGCGGACCACCACCGGGCAAATCATCTTTTTCACCCGTGATGGACATCAGTCCACCCATTCCCTGAATGATAAAATCATAGCCAGGTTCTTCTGCTCTCGGTCCATTTTGACCAAAACCCGTAATCGAGCAATAAACCAGTTTAGGATTAATTTCTGATAAAGAAGCATAATCCAAGCCATATTTTTTCAAAGAACCAGCTTTGTAGTTTTCAATGACCACATCGGTATCTTGAATAAGTGCTTTGATGAGTGCCTGCCCTTCAGGATTTGCAATATCTATTGCAACAGAAAGTTTATTGCGATTGGTCGACTGATAATAAGCGGCTTCTCGTGTCTCTTGACCAGCATCATCTTTCATCCAAGGTGGTCCCCAAGAACGCGTATCATCACCTAGTTTCGGTCTTTCAACCTTAATCACTTCTGCGCCTAAATCGGCAAGAATCTGTCCACACCACGGTCCAGCCAGTACTCGACTTAAGTCAAGTACACGAATTCCATTTAAAGCACCCATGTTTATTCCACTAACCTTTGATTAATTTCCTACAGGAAAATTTATTTAATATAAATTTCGCATAGCGATATATATTTTTAATATACACAGAAAACTTTAAAAATAAAACTTAATTTTTTCATCAAAAGTGATGATTTTTATTCAACAAATATAGATTAATTAAATCAAATAATTAGCCAACTGAAAAACAAGCACAATATACCGCATTGCGAAATTAATTTTCAAAATATATTGTTTTCTACTGATCCTTTGATTACTATCGCATCAATATGCAGGGTTTTAGCAACATCTCCTCGATGTTTTCAACATGTTGTACAAAGGACAAGACTATGATTCGAGATCAGGAAACACTCAAACAACTGGTAGATATGATTCGACAGTTTGTAGATGGTGTCCTTATTCCTCATGAGAATGAAGTCGCAGAAACAGATCAAATCCCTCAAGCCATCATTGAGCAAATGAAAGCTTTGGGTTTGTTTGGACTGACGATTCCAGAAGAATATGAAGGTCTTGGCTTGACCATGGAAGAAGAGGTGTCTATCGCTTTTGAACTTGGACGTACTTCACCTGCCTTTCGTTCACTGATCGGCACCAATAATGGAATCGGTTCGAGTGGCCTGATTATTGATGGTACCGAAACTCAAAAATCATTTTTCTTGCCCCGTTTAGCACGTGGTGAAGTGATCAGTTCTTTTTGCCTAACTGAACCAGATGCAGGCTCAGATGCTGCCTCTTTAAAAACCAGCGCAGTAAAAGAAGGTGAGTTTTATATTTTAAATGGCACCAAACGCTTTATTACCAATGCACCTCATGCAGGGGTATTTACGGTGATGGCACGAACCAATCCTGACATTAAAGGTGCTGGTGGAATTTCTGCTTTTATCGTAGATCGCAAAACCGCAGGAATCTCTCTGGGTAAAACAGATAAAAAAATGGGGCAAAAAGGTGCCCATACCTGTGATGTGATTTTTGAAAACTGTCGGGTTCCTGCCTCAGCACTGATTGGTGGTGTCGAAGGTGTAGGATTTAAAACCGCAATGAAAGTCTTGGATAAAGGTCGTTTACATATAGCCGCAATCAGTGTCGGTGCTGCCATACGTATGTTAGACGATACTTTAAAGTTCGCCCTTGAGCGTAAGCAATTTGGGCAAGCGATTGCTGAATTTCAACTGATTCAAGCCATGCTTGCTGACTCCAAAGCAGAAATTTATGCAGCGCAATGTATGGTTTTAGATGCGGCAAGACAACGTGATGCTGGGCATAACGTTAGCACAGAAGCATCATGCGCAAAAATGTTTGCCACTGAAATGTGTGGTCGCGTGGCCGATCGCTGCGTACAGATTCATGGTGGCTCTGGCTATATCAGTGAATATGCCATTGAACGTTTTTACCGAGATGTACGTTTATTCCGTCTCTATGAAGGCACCACCCAAATTCAACAAATGATTATTGCGCGAAATATGATTCGTGCTGCGTCTTAATTAACTTTTAGGCACTTTAAAACGATTTGAAGTGCTGTAAATCAAATGTAGGTAATGGATTATGGCGACAAACTACAATACGCATCTCTCTTCAATACAACCTCATACTTGGAAAATTGCATTTATTTTTGCATTTTTAGCCTTGTTGGTGGATGGTGCCGATCTGATGCTGCTGTCTTATAGTCTCAACAGTATTAAGGCAGATTTTGGTTTAAGTTCCGTTCAGGCAGGTATGCTGGGTAGTTTTACCTTGGCGGGTATGGCTGTTGGTGGGATATTTGGGGGATGGGCATGTGACAAATTTGGTCGAGTACGGATCGTGGTTATTTCTATTCTCACCTTCTCACTACTTACATGTGGACTAGGCTTTACCCAAAGTTTTCTTGAATTTGGTCTATTACGCTTTTTTGCTTCTCTCGGACTAGGCTCGCTTTATATTGCCTGCAATACCTTGATGGCGGAATATGTACCTACACGTTACCGTACAACGGTATTGGGTACCTTACAAGCAGGTTGGACGGTTGGCTATATTGTTGCAACGCTACTCGCTGGATGGATTATTCCAGATCATGGCTGGCGTATGCTGTTTTATGTTGCCATTGTACCTGTATTGATTGCTGTTTTAATGCATCTTTTGGTACCAGAACCACTCGCATGGCAACAGTCTCGTTTACAACAACCAACACGTGATAAAAATTCTGAGGAAACTTCAGCATTTAAACTGATTTTTAAAGATAAACGAAATCGCAATATGTTTATCTTGTGGGCGCTCACAGCAGGCTTCTTGCAATTTGGTTATTATGGGGTAAATAACTGGATGCCTTCATATCTAGAAAGTGAATTAGGCATGAAGTTTAAGGAAATGACCGCATATATGGTCGGTACCTATACCGCCATGATCCTCGGTAAGGTCCTTGCGGGGATGATGGCTGACAAACTTGGTCGTCGCTTTACTTATGCCTTTGGTGCGATTGGGACCGCTATTTTTCTACCACTGATTGTTTTTTATAACTCACCCAGCAACATTTTATATTTACTGATCGCTTTCGGATTTTTATACGGTATTCCTTATGGTGTAAATGCCACCTATATGACGGAAAGTTTCCCAACAGCGATTCGTGGTACAGCGATTGGTGGTGCCTATAACGTGGGGCGTCTTGGTGCAGCACTTGCGCCTGCAACGATTGGCTACTTGGCATCGGGTGGTTCTATTGGTTTAGGTTTTGTGGTGATGGGAGCTGCTTATTTAATTTGCGGCGTTATTCCTGCCCTATTCATCAAGGAAAAACTCTACGATCCGCAAAAATCGTAAAAGTAGACCTTGTAAAATCAGTTATCCCATTTTAAAGCCAGCTAAATCTAGCTGGCTTTTTTGTGGATATCATTTTGAATTTGCTCATCAAGCAGCCCTTTTTTGATGCTTTTTTATTTGATATTTTTACCCCAATAAATTAAAATACCGCTAAGCGAAATAGGATTTCTTTTTATGAAAGATTTACAACGAGAGTCAATGGAGTTTGACGTAGTGATCGTAGGCGCAGGCCCTGCGGGTCTTTCTGCTGCGATTAAAATTCGTCAATTAGCGCTTGAAAACAATCTTCCAGACCTTTCCGTCTGTGTGGTTGAAAAAGGCTCTGAAGTCGGTGCGCATATTCTTTCTGGTGCTGTACTTGAACCTCGTGCAATCAATGAACTTTTCCCTGACTGGAAAGAACAAGGTGCACCTTTAAATGTACCTGTGACTGAGGACAAAACTTATTTCCTCATGTCTGCCGAAAAGTCACAAGAAGCACCACACTGGATGGTGCCTAAAACCATGCACAATGATGGTAACTATGTTATTTCATTGGGTAATGTCGTGCGTTGGTTAGGTCAAAAAGCGGAAGAGTTAGAAGTTTCTATCTTCCCTGGCTTTGCTGCTTCAGAAATCCTTTATCATGAAGATGGTTCTGTAAAAGGCATCCAAACTGGTGATATGGGTATTGGTAAAGATGGTGAACCGACGCATAACTTTACTCCCGGCTATGAACTTCATGCGAAATACACAATTTTTGCAGAAGGTTGCCGTGGACACCTTGGTAAACGTTTGATTGCAAAATACAACTTAGATCAAGATGCTGATCCGCAACATTACGGTATCGGGATCAAAGAACTTTGGGAAATTGACCCTGCTAAACATAAACCAGGTTTAGTAATGCATGGTTCAGGCTGGCCTTTGGCAGAAACAGGTTCTTCAGGCGGCTGGTGGTTATATCACGCTGAAAACAACCAAGTGACCTTGGGGATGATTGTTGATTTATCTTATGAAAATCCACACATGTATCCTTTTGCTGAAATGCAACGTTGGAAAACACATCCACTGATCAAGCAATATCTTGAAGGTGGTAAGCGTATTTCTTATGGCGCACGTGCAGTTGTTAAAGGCGGTCTAAACTCTCTGCCTAAACTAACCTTCCCAGGCGGTTGCGTAATTGGTGATGATGCTGGTTTCTTAAACTTTGCTAAAATCAAAGGCTCTCATACTGCGATGAAATCAGGTATGTTATGCGGTGAAGCTGTATTTGAAGCAATCCAAGCGGGTCATGAGAAAGGTGGCGATTTAGCGGTTGCGCGTGTCGCTGAAGGCGAAGATTTCTTTGCCAAAGAATTGACTGCATATACGGACAAGTTTAACAACAGTTGGTTAAAAGAAGAGTTACATCGTTCGCGTAACTTTGGTCCAGCAATGCATAAATTCGGTTTATGGATGGGTGGTGCATTTAACTTTATCGATCAAAATATCTTTAAAGTGCCATTTACCCTACATGACTTTGCACCTGACTTTAGTGCATTAAAAACTGTAGATGCTGCGACATTTAAACCTACTTATCCAAAGCCAGACGGTAAATTAACCTTTGATCGTTTATCTTCTGTATTTGTATCGAATACCGTACATGAAGAAAATCAGCCAGCTCACTTAAAGCTGACCGATGCTTCGATTCCAGTCAATGTCAACTTACCAAAATGGGATGAGCCTGCTCAACGCTACTGCCCTGCTGGTGTTTACGAGATTATGGAAAATGATGATGGTTCTAAGCGCTTCCAGATTAATGCTGTAAACTGTGTTCACTGTAAGACTTGTGATATCAAAGATCCATCTCAGAATATCACATGGGTAACACCGGAAGGTGGTGGTGGGCCTAACTATCCAAATATGTAAGCTGGATACTTAGGACGATGCTTTAATGCTGCTCACCACTAAACATGCGAGTGTTTAGATAATTTTGTGTAGTATTAATAGCGTCTTTTACCCCAATTTGTCGAGTGATATAAGCTCTTCATTTTCATTATTTAGGTAAGCTTAGTTCCCTAGGGAGCTAAGCTTGAAAGACCAAATAGAATAAGTCTTGGCTCAAATTAAGTTGACTATAACTTAATTTTGCACTTTAATTTTATTGATTAAAAGACACAAATGATTGAAAAAATGATGAAATTTAAAATTAAAAAACTGCTGTATCCTCTGATTATTCTTACATTGTTCCCCGCTACAGTTGTATTTGCAGAAAGTTTTGAAGCGCTACTCGAAAAAGCCAACAATGGGGACGTAAAAGCGCAATACCAAGTGGGTTATCTTTATAGCAGTGGCAATCAGGGTGTGTCCTTTGATGAAGAAAAAGGTGTTTTTTGGTTTAAAAAAGCCGCTGAAGCGGGTGATGCAAAATCTCAACTTAGTTTAGCAATGAGTTATTTATGGGGATCAGGTGTCAGTAAAAATTCCCGTAAAGGTATTGAATGGCTGACCAAATCTGCAAATCAGAACAATGCCATGGCACAATACAATTTAGCTGAAGAATATGCAGATGGGAAAAATATAAATAAAGATCAAGATCTTGCAAATTATTGGTATCTTAAGTCGGCTGAAAATGGTGATGTGTCAGCACAATTTAAATTGGGATCTCTATACTTAGATGGAAATTCAGGTCTGCCTCAAGATATCAACAAAGCGAAAGCATGGTTAAAAAAAGCCGCAGATCAAGGCTATGAATTAGCGCAACGGCAATTGGCTGCACTATGATTGAAGACAATAAAACCACGACCTTACTACTTTATATAATTAATTTTTAATGATTATTTATTTTGACTGATAGTTTTTCAAATCAGCGGTTTTACAACATTTAAAACCTCATGACTTTTAACAATTAAACAAATACATTGATCAAAAATGGCTTTTGAATTTTGTATAAATTCATCTTCCATCGCATCTAAATGTAAGTGGCTTTCTTTTTGGACTTTTTTGTACAAAGCAAATAAATCATGCTTATACTGAGACTTACAACTGAGATTGAAATCCTTAAGTTCTTGCTCAAGTTCTAAGCGCATATTTTCAATAAAATGCTGACGTGAAGCTTTATTATTCTGAATATAAAATAAGCGTGTTTGTTCATAAGTGCCTTTATGAAATATCATTTCATAAATTTTCATCGTAATACTTACCTATATATTCGTATTATTACTCTTAAAATACAGCTCATACAAATGCATTATTTAATAAAATTTATCTGAGTCCGTATTGAGATAATATATTTTCTGTCTTTTATAAATATCTTTATCCATTGCTTTTTTATTCAGCCTTAAAAACTCCTATTTCCCTTGGGGAAAGGAAATAGGATCAAGGCATCAAGAATCTTTAAAAAAAGATCTCCCTCTAATTCTGTAGAATTTATCACATTAATCTTCAATTAATCAATACACCATCAACATAAAAACAGACAGTTCTGTATATTTTTGTTTAAAAAATATTCATTCGCAACCAAAGTGACTTGTTTATTTACATCGGCGTTTAAAGTTTAATCAGATTAAATTGTAGAGCTGGATAGATTCAAATTGTTGCTATGCTAAAACCAATGATATTACAAAAGTGTATTTGAATATCATGTATTAAACTATTACGAATATAAAACTTTCCGAATATGCCTAAAGCATATCCAAGGCCTTGTTATAAGCTGATGGTGCTCATTTTTTTAAGCCTAGAAGTATTTTGGTTTTATTAAACAGCTCAACATGCTTACTTTTAAATGATTTCAACATCTATTTGGAAGCATATTGAGGGCTTTTCTTTTTTTCAGATTAACAATCAAATTTTAATTATTTTTACCATAAAAATTAACACTCTAAACTCAGCCTAATTTTTTAGAAAACCAAGTCGACACGTATGTCTCATAAAAATCTGCTTACTACACTTTCCATTGCATTATTCAGCCTTTCAATTTCAGCATGTAATAATAATGATTCCGACCATTCAAATACTGTGGTGGAAACCAAGAAACAACCAAACATTTTATTCATCATGGCAGATGATTTAGGTTATTCGGATTTAGGCGCTTTTGGTGGAGAAATACACACCCCAAATATTGACGCACTGACCAAAGAAGGTCGGATTTTAACGGACTACCATACTGCCCCGACCTGCTCACCGACACGTTCACAATTGATTTCGGGGACAGACCATCACTTAGCGGGCATTGGGGCTATGGCTGAGCTCACCCCTGCTCACTTAAAGGGCCAACCGGGTTATGAGGGCTACTTAAATGAGCGCTCACTCTCAATTGCAGAGGTGCTTAAAGATAATGGCTACCGAACCTATATCAGCGGAAAATGGCACCTCGGTTTAACCGCTGAAACCAACGCACATGTAAAAGGCTTCGATCACTCATTTACGCTATTACAAGGTTTAGATTTACACTTTAAACAAGCGCCTAGTGCCTACAAACGTAATGCCACCTATACAGAGGATGGCAAAGTTGTTCCAATTTCAGCCTTACCCGATGATTTTTTCTCAACCAATTACTTCACCGATAAGCTAATTAGCTATTTAGAATCAGGAAAAAATTCAGGCAAACCATTCTTTGCCTATGCTGCTTACACAGCACCTCATTGGCCATTACAAGCCCCAGCTGAATATCGTGACCGTTATCGTGGCGTGTACGATGCTGGTTATGATGTGATTCGTAATGGTCGTATTGCCCGCCAAAAACAACTTGGTCTAATTCCAGCCAACTTTACTGCAGCCGAACCGATTGCGACACAAAATGCACCACAAAAATATGGCAAATGGAATGAACTTTCCGCTGAGCAAAAAGTATTAGAAGCACGCAGAATGGAAATCTATGCGGGAATGGTTGAAAACCTTGATGCCAATATTGGACGCGTGATTGAGTATTTAAAACGCAATAACTTATACGACAATACTTTAATTTTCTTTGTTTCAGATAATGGGGCTGAAGGCTTTATCCGTGGTAATTATGGAGCCGAATCAGGTTTTGATAATCGGGTGAGTAATGTCGGTACATCCAGTTCTTATCACTATGTCGGTCCGCGTTGGGCTGAAGTCAGTGCTGCGCCTTTCCACTTATGGAAAGATACTGCAGGTGAAGGTGCAACCACAGCACCAGCCATTGTTAAACTTCCTCATCAAAACAAAGCGCAAGCAACCTATCATGGTTTTGCTTCAGTGCTCGATGTTTTCCCAACCGTTTTAGATTATGCCAATATTGCCGTCCCACAAGGTCAATATAAAGGCCGTCAGATTAATACCCCAAGTGGCTACTCTTGGAAATCGGTGCTTGAAAATAAAGCGCAGACGATTCGCCCTGTAAACTTTAGTTTTGCTGATGAATTGCATGGCAGTAAATATGCACGTCAAGGCGAATGGAAAATTGCTTTACAAGGTAAAGCAGAGCTAGGAACGGGAACTTGGGAGTTATATAACTTAAAAAATGACCGTGGTGAAACCCAAAACATTGCACAAAATAACCCAGCAAAACTACAAGAACTGCTTGATGTATATAACAAATACACCCAACAAAATGGAGTCAAGGAATACAACATTCAATGAAGTTTAGCCCTCTTTTAATTGCACTGTGTAGCCTGTTCCTTGTAACAGGCTGCAATAAGGTTACGACCGACTCGCATCATTCTCCCAAACAAAGCAGTAAAGCTTCTACACCGCTTGGTTCATTACAGCAATGCGAACACTATTCAGGTTTACCCGATGCGTGGCAAAAAAAGCCAACAGCGGGGATGGTTTGGATTGCCAAAGGTTCATTTCAGCTCGGCTCCGATAAAGCCTATCCCGATGAACTTAATTTTGGGCAAAAACAACGTCAAGTTGAGGGTTTCTGGATCGATCAAACCGAAGTGACTGTGGCGCAATTTAGCAGTTTTGTAAAAGCCACAGGCTATATAACCGATGCAGAGCAACAGAAACAGGCGGCTGTATTTTCACCAGATACCAATAAGCCTAATCAGTGGTGGCAACTCAAGTCTGATTACACTTGGAAAACGCCCAATGGCGCTTCGGGTCAAGCTCCACGCCCTGCTGAACCTGTTCGCTATGTGACCAAAAATGATGCTGAACATTATGCAGTTTGGTTAGGACGAGATTTACCTACTGAACCAGAATGGGAATATGCTGCAAAGGCGGGCTCAAAAACCGATACGCCACTGCATCAAGCGCCTCAGGATGCCCATCAACATCCACAAGCCAATTATTGGCAAGGTGAATTTCCATTGCATAATTCTGTAGAAGACCATTTTTCAGGTGTAGCACCTGTCGGTTGCTACCCTGCCAATGCGTTCCAATTGTTCGATATGATTGGTAATGTTTGGGAATGGACCTCTTCTGTATATCAAGGTGCGCATGATCAACATATGGGAAATTATACGGATCTGCGTCAGCAAAGCATCGCAGCAACCCAATATGTGATTAAAGGTGGTTCTTTCTTATGTGCTTCAAGTTATTGCTCTCGTTATCGAAATAGTAGTCGATATCCGCAAGAGTTTGATTTGGCCGCAACGCATGTGGGGTTTAGAACAGTATTACGCACCCATCAATGAGACAAAGATAAGCTAAAATCTAAAGATATGGCGAATTTATACACTTAAATATAAATTTGCCTACTTTAAGAAAGAAAGGTTGAAAAGAACAAAGCAACACTTAACCACTTTCGCTAAAAATCAGTGCTTATACACGTTTACGTTTTTCAATCATCTTGCCAAATACCAATCCCAATTCAAACAACATCCACATTGGAATTGCCAGCATGATCATCGAAATAGCATCTGGTGGCGTGACAAACATTGCAATAAAAAAACAGCCCACAATAATAAAGCGTCTTTTTTCCACCAACGTTTGCGTACTGACCAAACCGATTAAAATCAGTACCAGTGTAATAATTGGAATTTCAAAAGTGACCCCAAACACCAAAAAGAGTTTTAAACAAAAACTTAAGTAACTGTTAATGTCCGTCATTGGCGCAACGGTATCAGGTGAAACACTGATAAAAAAATGCAGAATCGAAGGCAAGGCAATAAAATAGGCAAAGGCAATTCCTGAATAAAACAAGCAAATACTGCTCAATAACAATGGGAATGCCAGATTCTTTTCTTTTTCATACAACGCAGGTTTAATAAATGCCCAAATCTGATAAATAATGAAAGGCATCGCCAACATCAGCGCAATAAAGAAATTCAGTTTAAAAGGTGCCATAAATGTTGCAGTTACATCTGTAGCAATCATGGTCGAACTGGCAGGTAATTGGGCACGTAATGGTTCAGATAACATTGAATAAGTTCTGTTTGCAAATGGCAACAAACAGAAAAAAAGCACAATTAATACCCCGATAATTTTAAACAAATGCTGACGCAACAGCATCAAATGTCGGGTGATCGGCATTGCTTCAAGCTGAGTCGCTTCTTCAGAAGCTTGCTCTTGGAGCTGCGGTATCATTGACGTCATACGGCCACCTTCAATTGCGATATTGATTTGGAATGAACAGGAACAATGCTGAGTTTGTCATCATTAGATTTAGCCTGTTTTAGCCAAATACTTGGCAAATAAACAGTAGGAATAGCACGTGAGACCGGTTGATAAATCTGCTTCACCCTCAGCTGGGCTATTTGCTGTTCTTTTAATTGCGGTTGTTCTAATTGCTGTTTCTCTAATAGCGCTGGCGCTTGTTCTTGCTGTATAGCATCTCCAGGCATAGCCGATAATTGCTGTAGCTCATGCATCTGCGCCTGCATTTTTTGCT
Source organism: Acinetobacter sp. CE-15 (assembly GCF_051059255.1). Classification (NCBI taxonomy): domain Bacteria; kingdom Pseudomonadati; phylum Pseudomonadota; class Gammaproteobacteria; order Moraxellales; family Moraxellaceae; genus Acinetobacter; species Acinetobacter sp. CE-15. Next base: position 2,951,361 of record NZ_CP192737.1, read on the forward strand.
CTAATTCTTGAATGCGCTGCATCTCATTCTGCATCTGTTCGCGCAATTCGGATAAGCGTAATTCACGGTCAATGTCGTTCTGAACATTGCTGATGAGACGTTTCAATTTACTGTACCATTTCGCAACAAAACGCGCAGCTTCAGGGAGTTTATCTGGCCCTAACACCAACAGCGCAATAATCCCAAAAACCAATAATTCAGAAAATCCGACATCAAGCATGTGTTAATTCTCCAGTTTTAATGCTTTACCGTAGAGTTCACATCAGTATTGCTATTTTGATGTTCCTGTGTTCTTGGTTCATTCAGTGCAGCAGCGGTTGTTTCATCATCTTGAATTGATTTTTTAAAATCCTTCACCGCACCGCCGACATCTTTACCTAAATTTTTTAATTTAGATGTGCCAAAAAGTAAGATCACCACAATTGCAAAAATAAGTACGTGCCAAATCGATAATCCAGCCATGTTTTTTTACTCCTGATATTCTTGTGTTATTTCATTATGTGTACAAAGACAGCTAAACCCTGCACTACTGAAGAAATGATGTGATAGCAATCACATCTAAATCTTCTTCAGTAGTCAGGCGATATAAAATTAAATAGTCTTTTGTTAGGCAGTTTTCTTAATCGAGCGGGCATTGACCAATTGATTATTCAACACCACTTGATGCCCACGTTTTGTATCCACAGTATATTGCGGCTCTTTAATGGTATCGACATAGATCCAGTCCGCTTGAACCTGCGTTGCAGTAAAGCTGACATTCAGATAACCACGTTGATTTAGATTGGTATAATCCAACTCATCAATCAGTGTGGTAAACGCCATTTCAAACTGCTGTAACTGTTCCACTGGAATATTGAGATACTTTTCAATTCCCGGTGATGACACCGAACTTGTCGCCAGCTCGACACCGACAAAATCACCCGCCTGACTATACAACTCTGATGACCATGCATTATGGGTATCACCTGCCAGCACTACGACCTTCTTGTTCAATGCTTTTAAAGTGCCATACAGAATTTCTCGTTCAACATAATAACCATCCCAAGCATCTAAATTATAAGGTGCGACAGTGGTTAAACGTGCCTTTTCAATTGCTGTCAATGTTGGATCGCCCTGTAGCACACGCATTTTCAGTTGCACCAACTCCATAATCATCGTATTGATTTGATTTAAAACCTCTTGAGTTGCATTTCCACTTAGAACAGCGCTCAACGGTACCAGTAATTCAGCAGGGATTAATATCTTACCCATCAACACTTGCTGACCCAATACATTCCAAGTTGCCTTGGATTGAGCCAACTTTTGCTGTAACCATTCACGTTGGGTATACCCCATTAAGGTTCGATTCTGATTGGTTAAGTCAGTCTGAAAACGTTGAAAATCCATACCAGAAGCGGTGATATAATCGGTATATTCCAGTTGCTTATCTCTGGCAAGGATACGGGTATCTAACATGGTCAATTGCACCAGTGTACCAAAGTCAAACTGGCGATAAATATTGAGATGATCATTTGCGGAAATAGGACGAATCGGCATCCATTCAAAGTACGCTTGTAATGCTGCAAGTTTACGATCGAGGAAAGACCCTTCATTGGCTTGGTGATTTTCAGCACCATCTCGCCATGTATCATTTGCCAACTCATGATCATCCCAAATCACAATAAATGGGTGACGGTGATGCAATGTTTGTAAATCTTTGTCTTTACGATATAACGCATAGCGTTTGCGATAATCATCTAACTTGATAATTTCTTGATTATTGTCCGCAGCCAAAGTACGTCCTAACTTCACTGCATCTTCTGTTGCATACCCACCTTGACCATATTCATAAATATAATCACCCAAATGAATCACCACATCAACATCTTGCTTGGCCATTTCACGATAAACATAGAAATACCCTGCTGGATAATTCGCGCAAGAACATACCGCAAAACTGACCTTGGTCGGATTGATTGGTAGTGTTTTGGTTTGTCCAACTGGTGAAAATTTATTGCCAAAGCTAAAACGATAGAAGTAGCGTTGATCTGGTTTTAAGTTTGTGGCATCAACTTTCACCGTGAAGTCTTGTGCTTTTGCTGTGGTGACTTTGTCTGTTTTAATGATTTGCTTGAATTGATCATCTAAAGCAATTTCCCAAGTCACTTGCAAACGTGCGCTGCTATCATTGGGCGTTAAGCGTGTCCATAAAATCACGCGATCTTGTAAAGGGTCTCCACTAGCAACCCCATGTTCAAAATTGACTTGTAGTGTTGTTGATTCTCGATCTGAACTGTCATTACATCCCGTAAAACCCGCAGATAAAGACAGTGCACCAAAACCGAATAGGCTTTTTTGAATAAGTTCTCGTCGTGTAATTTTGGCTGTCATACTTTACTCCTTAAACTATGGCTAGATTACAAATACTAAATAAGACCTAACTTTATTTATTCTCTACGGTCCCATTAACTAGATTGATTCATTGAATACACATGCATTAATTGAGAATATCTAGCGATTTTTCCGTATCATAAATTTTTTCCAAACTGATAATTCTCCGCTTATCATATCTGTCACTAAAAATTTCTTTTCTAAGCGCTTCAATTGATTTTTCCTGATCAAGCATATTTAAATCACGCTGCAAAATTTCACCTCGCTTTTGCATATATATTTCTGCTTGGTTTTTAAATTGCGCTCTTGATTGATCAACAGATTCCATCCGCTCGGTCACTTCAGGACCAAACACTTTTAACCGCTCCTTGCGTATCTCTTCCTGTGAACCTCCTCTATTTTTTATTTCCTGAACTTTACGAGATACATCGTTAAAGTCTTTATTAAACTTTATGGCCTTTCTCGATTTTTCGGGCAGGTTGCTTATCGCTGTATTGAGTTCCTGTTCGATTTCATCATCTGTCATCCCTGTAGATTGATTTATTTTTAATACAACCAACTCATAATCTTCAATTTTGTCACTTGCACCAAATAATGCCTTTATCTCAAAGGGAGTGAAAAATCTTGCTCGGATAGATCGAATCGCATCTAACAGTCTTTTCGCATTTATATAATTCGCTTGATTTTTCGAATGTGCCTTATGGGTTAAAATGACCTGATCGGTATATTTGACATACCTAATCCATAAATCCTTTACGATACTTTGAGTCGGATCAACCAACAGCTTATTGAAAAAATTTAAACCAAAATTGGTAGGATCAGATTCAGTTGGATTATTTTTTAGTAACTTATCAAAACAATCCTTGGTCATATTATCCAAAACAAAAGTTTGATTTGTATCAAAACTTAATTCACAGTAAATATTCCCTCCAAACGCATCAACCGCAATGGGTATAAAACCATTGCTTGGTTTTATACCACCTATATTTAAAGCGGTCGCTTGATCTGGCTTTAAATCCTCCTGATTATTTGTCTGTTTATCTATTGGCTTAAATACAAGCCATAGAAAACAAACAATAACCACTAGAAAAAAAGATGAAACTAAAATACTTTTTTTCATTTAAAATCCCTGATTTTTTGTTTTAAATAAAATCAAGCTATATTTATTCTTTATAGATCAATATAGCCCAAAGTCAATCACATATTATTTTTCTTTAAATAATTTGCATGATCTTTTAAAACATCAATTGGGTTTGGAATTGTTGCCCATTTCGTCGGTGTTTGAACCCAACCCCAATTCCAAGGCCAGCCTGAAACTGAGAATGATTCATCGTATTTACTAAATGTTCCTGACTGTTCTCTATGTTTCCAGTTATAAATTCCTTTTAAGTTTCCTAGACGACTACTACATACCGAGACCGTACCATCATGTGCTTGGTTGGGAAATAAATTTACCACTTCATCAATTTTTCCCGTCCATGATGTCATATAAATAGGATAGGAATTTCCATCGGATCCTTTGATAAAATATCGATCAGGTGTATTGGGTAGATTATAATCGCTTGGATTAGCTGTCTGTTTTAGACATTGAGCAGAAATGGGAATACCTTCAGGGAATAAAGTATTAAAATCTTGCATACTTTTGGCACTATTGGCTCGGATCCCTTCAAGCAAATTAATATAATTTAGACTGTTACGACGATAATCTTCATCTGGTAATTTTCTAACACCCTCACCGCCCCACACCCAGAACGAGGTGTTGGCATTAAAGGTTTTAATATCATTTTCATCTAATCTGCCATCAATTATAATTTTATGAAGTGCACTTAAAAAATCATGTCTATAAATGATATTTTGCAAAAAATTCAACACAGACTGTAGCGAAGAATAAGGCAACATACTGCTAATATCTAATTTCCCAGTTGCTTCATATTCTTGGATATTTTGATCAGCAAATGGACTTCCCCGATGTGGAGAACCAACAGTCGCGATGGAGGACACCAACTCAGGTTTAACCCCAAGCGCATAACGGGACGTTGGTCCCCCTTGACTATGCCCTACTAAATTAAATTTAACGTCATCACGATAGTAAGTCGTTTGAATATACTGTAAATGCTTGATTAATTCTTCACCACGATATTCATTGCTATTTAAAGGACTTATAGAAACTGCTATCGCTGGTGTGGACTGTTCAGCCAATTGAGTTAATGTTGAGCCCCAGTAGTCATAAATAGAAAATTTTCCTAAAAACTTTACATGTTCTGCCCCAGCTAAGCCATGTACAAGCACAATTGGTTGAGGACTATTTTTATTTTCATAGCTGTCTACAATTGGATTTACATTAAAACCCGCAAAAGAATGGCTTGAATAAACTACTGTTGCAATTAAAAATACCCACTTAGATAAAGTAAAATCTTGCATACGTACTCCAATTTATAAAAATTTTCTTGTCATGGTCTATATCGTCGTCTCAAACTAAAATACATACCAAGATTCACAAATCCTTCGTGCTGTCTTATCGATTGGTATTGATTTAAATCATTTCTTAAAGTTATAAAAGTTGTGGAATTTTATTGATAAATATTCACAACACAGTGTTAAAGTATAAAATTTAGAAATATGCGTATTGACATTTCACCACGAATTCATTGACAAATTACGACAAATATAAAGACTGATATGTATAAAGTATTTTCTTTTAGGGTTTTAGTAAATTCAATTGAATTAAACATACAAATAAAAATCACTTGAATAATAAAAAACTTATTATCTTAAATGCTTAATTATTATTTATGATGATCAAAAAATTCAGACTATAAATAAAAAATTAAAATCATACCGTCCAAGGTTATTATTTAATTTTCATTTGATTAATATAATAAATACAACCAAACCAACTCATTATTTATACAAGTGATTTATATCTAGTCATTGAGCATAAATAAAGCATATATTTTTGTATAAACTTTTAGAAACTATTGGTTATCAATTCATTTTTTGTACTTTTGAATCATAGGTTGTCCTACCATAGGGCGACATGGATGTCGCTGTTGGGTGAGAGTACATATTTTGAAATGCTTCATTTTTAAACGCTTCATTTTTAAATATAAATATCCCGTCTCACATATCTAAGTGACTAATAATTAATAAATTACAGATCAAAATCAATAATAATTTTAATCACATCTGCAGGTGCCGATGCCGCCAACTCAAATGCTTGAATACTTTGATTAAAATGAATTTTTTTTGAAATTAACGGCTTCACATTAATTTGACCAGAAGCGATCAGCGCAATAGAACGCTCATAATCATTTGCATAACGGAAAATTGAAATCGTCTCAATCTCTTTGACCTGCATGGCAACAATATCCATCAGCACAGCATGTTGTGGCATTCCAACAAAAACCAGTTTGCCCGCAGGTTTTAGACAATCGGGCGCTGCTGCAATTGCGCTTGCATGACCACTACAGTCAACAAATAGGTCGACACCACCAACAAAGTGCCGTTGCACAAAGCACTTTAAATCTTCCTGTGCGACATTACATGCAATTAAACGCTCACCATAATGCTGGACTAAAAAATCCAGCTTCTGTTGTTTTATATCCGTGATGATAACTTGACTACAGCCTGATGCGAGTAATGCTAATGCCATTAAAGCACCAATCGTCCCTGCACCAGTAACCACGGCAGTATCTCCAGGTGAAATACCCACTTTGCGAGCCACATGTACACCTGAGGCCAAAGGTTCAACCAACACTGCTTCTTCCAGACTGACATGATCTGGTAACTTAAAGGTTAAGTTTGCAGGATGAACCACAGATTCACGCAATACACCATGTACAGGCGGGGTTGCCCAAAACTGAATATTCGGATCAAGATGATACAGACCCTGCATCGCTTCTGGAGAATTTGGCTCAAAAACCCCAGGCTCCATACATACACGATCGCCTATTCTTAAATGTTGAACTGCTGAACCTACTTCAACAATGATCCCACTCGCTTCATGCCCCAGAATCATTGGTGCATTGACAACAAAATCACCAATTCGACCATGCTGATAATAATGTACGTCACTGCCACAGATACCCACTTTGGCAATTTTAATGCGTACATCAGTTGCGCTTAGATATTCATTGATCTCAATATCACGAATTTGCAGTTTATCTTTTTCTTCCAGTACCAATGCTTTCATTGTGATTGCTTCCTTGGGTGTTGTTTTCCGTTGTTGCTTTTTTTTGTTTTTGACTTTCTGCTGCTACTGACTTATTCCACTGGGTTGTGTAGCAATGGTTGATGACATTTTTAATTGAGTCATATTTTCAATTGAGTCGTATTTTTTAAAATGAGCGATCTTATAAGACCACTCATTTTGAATAATCAATTAAAGCCTTACCACCAATATTCCAATTGAGCACCAAAGTTTGAACCACGATTCACATTGTGAAAATTGTTATTCGGCATCACCAAATCACGCATTTTTTGCTCATTATCGTTCCAAAATGCATAGGTATAATAAAGACGCAGTTCTGGGCGATCATAATAGCCTGTGCCCTTTATCGACCAGGTTGGTGCCAATGTCAATTTGGTCAGATTACGGGTTTGGTCATTGGCCTTAATTTGGTCATAGCCAATTTCAGTGGAAATTTTAAAATGATCTTGAACCACATATGCCACCCGAGAGCCTACTGAAATCCAATCACGATCTTGTTGATTCTTTAGTTGGTCTTTTTGGTAAATAAATTGAGCTTGTCCATTGAATTTCTTACTGTCTGAGGTCCAATCCAAGATTTCAAGAAAGCGCAGTGAAGAAGTATCACGATCCAACTCAGGGTTACCGGTATAACTCAGCCCGATCCCAGCGCCTTGACCATATTGTAGCGCCACGGTATTTTTACCATTCAATACCTCAGCCGTGACATTTTGCACGGTTAATGCCCAGCCCATCTCATCTGCATCAATCAATGACAAACCTGTATTGATTGTATTTTTAGAACCGATTGGAATCCCTTTCACTGTCACATCATGTCGATTGATATATTTTTCCTGAAATACATTATCTTTTCGGGAAAACACATAACTTAAGAACAAGTCATTGATTTTATAATCATCAATACCGAAGCCAGTAGCACTCTGATTCCAATAAAAGAAATCAGTCATGTGAATGTCATTACGTTGATAAAATCGCCTACCTGCCCAGAGATTTGCCCCATTCAGATAGGAAATATTTCTCCAATCCAAATAAATTTGATTCATTCGGGTAAAACCATTGTCGTCATTAAAACTTAATGTTTGCCCATATTGGTTATAGAACTGAAGCATTCCTTTGATGTTCAGTTCGGAATTATCTTTTAATTTGATCAGGTTTTGTTGGGCAAAAAACTCACCGTATTGTTCACATTCATTGCCAAGACGATACTTGGTCGGCGCCCCTGTGAGTCGAAAACACTCTTGTGTTTTGCCATTTTCAGTTGCACCGATTCCCGTACGGAAATAGCCACCAAATTCGATCGCAGATGCAATTTGCGACAATAAAAAAACCGCCGTTCCAACAATCCATACGTTTGTTTTCATGTTAAATTCCTTTTTTAAGCATGAGTTTGCCTTATCCCTCTGATTCATTCAGTTGGATGGAATAAAGAGCACACTCATTAAAATTATATTTATTTCAATTCAATTTAGAGTTTAATAATGAGATAAAATCATCTCCTTTAATTCATCTCATTGCCTTTATTTTCAAGCACATTAGGCTTGATTTTTACTTAACGTAAATCCACAGGAAGCAAGTCTTCCGCAATGTTTTGATAACACACAGGACGCATAAAGCGACGAATCGCCAGCGTGCCTACAGAGCTTGCACCAAAGTTTGTTGAAGCTGGATAGGGTCCGCCATGAACCATGGCATCACATACCTCAACCCCAGTTGGGAAACTATTTGCAAGAATACGACCTGCTTTACGTTCCAGTACAGGCAGTAATTGACTTGCAACGTGATGATCTGCTTGATCAAGATGAAGCGTACAGGTAATCTGCCCCTCAAGGGACTTCGCCACGTGCATCAATTCATCGATATTTTTAACAATAACCACTAAACCCAGCGGTCCAAATACCTCTTGTTCTAAGGTCTTATTCTCCAGCCATGCTTTGCCTGTTGTAACAAACAGATAAGGACTCGCATTACGCAAATCACTGCTTGAACTAAAGACTTCACTTACCCCTGCTGTATTTGCCAAACGTTTTTGCCCTTCACGATAAGCCTCGGCAATCGCATCGGTTAACATAACCTGTGCTGGAACAGATTCAAGTTTTTTTACAACAGTTTGAATATACGTATCTGCTGCTAAACCTTCGATCAACACGGCGACCCCAGGATTGGTACAGAATTGACCTGCGCCTAATGTCAATGATTCCGCCCAGCCTTTGGCAATTTCAGCACCACGATTGGCAATTGCATTTGGCAAAATAAACATTGGATTAACAGAACCCAATTCGCCAAAGAACGGGATCGGTTCTGGACGTGCAACACAAAGATCATATAAAGCACGTCCACCACGCAACGAACCTGTAAATCCAACCGCTTTAATCAACGGATGTTGTACTAAGCTTTGACCAACATCTAATGCTCCACCGTGGACTAAACTAAATACACCAGCGTGCAGTCCACATTTTTCAATCGCAGCATGAATCGCTTCAGCAACAATCTCCGCTGTACCTGGATGTGCCTCATGTCCTTTAACCACAACTGGACACCCTGCGGCCAATGCCGATGCTGTATCCCCGCCTGCCGTTGAAAATGCCAGCGGAAAATTTGATGCACCAAACACTGCAACTGGACCGATTGGGCGTTGCATCAAACGAATATCTGGACGTGGCAGTGGCTTTCGATCCGCAAGTGCAACATCATGCCGGCGATCCAAAAACTCACCTTTCAAGATATGTGCAGCAAAAAGTCGCAGCTGCCCCACAGTACGCCCACGTTCTCCTTCCAGTCGAGCCTTGGGCAACCCTGTTTCTTGGGTTCCAATCTGGGTAATCGCATCTGCTCGAGCTTCGATTTCATCAGCAATGACATTGAGAAAAGTCGCGCGCTGCTCAAGCGTTGAGTAACCATAAGTGCAAAAAGCATCTTCTGCCGCTTGGCACGCTTGATTGACAAGTTCACGATGACCGACAGAAAAGCGAGATACTGAACCATCAATCGGGTTATTGGTAAAAGTCTGATCAGTCGCAATCCACTTCCCTGCGATTAAGTGCTGACCATGTGGTTGAAAAGACATTGTGCTTGTTCCTCGATCAAGTTGAGTAAATTAACCAAAATAACGGACGCGGAAAGCATCAATCAGTACTGCAATAAAAATCATGATTCCTCCAATCATTCCGACATAAAAAGAAGGCACATTGATAATTGCAAGTCCGACCTGAATGATCGTGAGTAGCAATACACCACCCAATACGCCTTTCACATTACCACGGCCACCAAATACACTGACACCACCAATAATGGGCGCCGCAATCGCATAGAGTAGATAGCTTGAGCCTTGATTTGATGTAATCGCCATTTGCCATGAAGCCAGTAAGAATCCCGCAAGAGCAGCAAGAAACCCAGAAATGGTATAGGTCATAATTTTGATACGCTTCACTCGGATTCCCGCAGAGAGTGAAGCAGCAGGATTTCCACCTACAGCATAGATTGAACGACCTAAAACGGTATGTTTCAACATCACGCCAATAATCAGCAACATGATCAAAAATACCACCGGCATTAATTGCCAGGTCCCGAGGGTTGCTTGCCCAATCCAGGTATAAGCTTCTGCAAAATTATTCAGCGTTTTGCCTTGTGTTAAGGCCAAAAGTGCACCTTGAAGGATGATCATCATTGCTAGGGTTTGGATCAACGCAACCATTTTTAGTTGGGTGATACACCAACCATTAAAGAACCCAATAAAAGTACCGACCAATAAGCCCAGTAAAATCGCGGCAAACCAAGGTAATCCCCAATCAGAATAAGCAAGTGCACCCACAGCAGCGGAAAAACCTGCATTTGCTGGAATTGAAAGATCGATTTCAGCAATCAACAATGGCAATGCGACAGCCAAACCCAAAAGCCCTAAAACGGTTGCCTGCACCATAATATTTTGCAAATTAAACACGGTAAGAAAGTATTCATTAAATGCACCAAAAATGATGACCAAAGCGATCAACCAAATCCAGACCACGTTGTGGAGCACCCAACCTAAAATTTCGCGGGTATTTTTCTTTGCTGTAATGTTGGTGATCTTATTGTCTGCTGCTATTTCATTACCCATTGCATCTCTCCTTACTCATTGCATCTATCCTTATGATTGTCTCGTGACATCACGCCTGAACGGATGCGCGTAGACGGTCGACGGTAATCTCCTGACCCGTCAATGTTTCTTTTACAGTCCCTTGATCAAAAATACACACCCGGTCGACCACACGAACCAATTCGTCCATATCGGTTGAAACAATGATGACCGCAACACCAGCACGACTAAGTTCATCAATGATGCGCAATACATCTTGTTTCACCCCAATATCAATTCCACGTGTCGGTTCATCCACCATCAGCAATCGTGGCTTTGCTGCCAACACTCGCCCCAAACACACTTTTTGTTGATTACCACCACTCAATGTATCCACTGCATATTCAGCATTGGGGGCTTTCACCCCCATTGCGTTAAAATAATGCTGAATCACCGAATCCTCTGCCTGTTGATCGATAAATCCCAATTTTGAGCGTTGTGATAAAGAAGAAAGCGCAATATTCGATCCAATTGACATCTGTCCCACCGCCCCATCATGACGACGATCATCAGAAAGATAAGCAATTCCCATATCAAAGGCTTCATGTGGAGATGTTGCTAAAGCTTGCGCATCTTCGCCATGCATTGAGATTGAGCCTTTTGCAGGATGCAATCCAAAGATTGCCCGAGCAATTTCTTTGGCACCTGCGCCAGGCAAACCTGTAAATCCAATCACTTCGCCTGGACCAATGTTCAGTTGTTGCAAGGCCAAATCTTTGCCATATATATTTTTTAAACAAACAGCAGGGATTTGACCGGTGTAATCACATCGCTCCCGTTGAAAAAGCGCAAGATCTCTCCCGATCACCAACTCAGTCAGTTGTTCAGAACTCATGTTACTCACATTGTCAGAACCACCTGCCAAACTGCCATCACGTAATACAGTCACCGCGTCACAAATTTCAAGAATTTCGTCGTTGTAGTGTGAGATAAAGATAAACGTTACCCCCGTAGCTTTTAATTTATGCATAAAATCAAATAACTGACGGCGATCAGCAACGGTTAATGCCGCTGTTGGCTCATCCAAAATAATCACCCGACCACCAGAGAACATCGCCCGTAGAATATTTAACTTACGTCGTGCCACCGCATTTAAATGCCCTGCTAGCGCTTTGGCATCGATATTGGTTCCTTCAAGCATGCGACTTGCATTACCACGCAAAGTTTTCCAATCGATAAAGCCTTTTTTATTCGGCCAGATACCCAACATCAGGTTTTCTTCTGCGGTCATGTTGTCAATGATCATTGGCTCTTGTGTCACCAAGAAAACCCCAGCGGCTTCCATTGCTTTGACATCAACATGCTGAAGTACACGACCATTTAAAATAATTCGCCCAGATGTAGGGGTGACTTGTCCCGAAATAATGCCAACCAATGTGGATTTACCTGCACCGTTTTCACCCAGCAAGCCATGAATAGAACCTTTACCAATCTCAACCGTGACACCGCGTAGTGCTTGAACCACACCATAACTTTTAGTCACATTCTCAATGCTTAGGATCTTCTCATTAATAGCCTTATCAATATTCCGTTCATGTAATCCCATTTTTTCTCTCAACATTGCTTATTTGTCATCACTGGAACAAGTCTGCTTTACTCAATACGAATTAAGCATAGGGAATGCCCCAATCCTTCTCAGCCACTGCCCCCCAATGTCTTGCATCACTTGCATTGTCCTTATTGATGACAAAAGCTGGAATAATCAGTGTTGGTCCTGTTTTACCTTTTACGATGACGCCTTTTTCCCAAAAGTACTTGGTGTTGTGGTATTCACCCAAAGGCACTTCTGCATTTTTCAATGAATGCTTAGTTAGCATTTCAACCGCAATCTCACCATAAGCAATTGGGTCTTGAGATACACATGCATCCATATAGCCTTCCTGAATCCATTTCAAAGCAATTGGCTCACCATCAATCGTCACGAAAATAACATGGCCTTCCTCACCGACCTTCTTCCAGCGATTTCTTTGTTGCAATGCAGTCGCAATACCGCGTGCAGGAGAGTCAGAAGGTGCATGTACTGCATCTAGATCAGGATGCTCAGATAAGGTAGATAAAGTTACCGCCAGCATTTTTTCCAGTTGCCCTTCAGTCGGTCGAGACAAATAGGTAATTTCTGGGTATTTCGCAAAAACTGAATCCATGCCTTCTTTACGTAAACGCCATGCCACAGAAGCCAAAGCACCAAAACAATTTAAGACTTTACCTTTTGGCTTTCCGTACTTTTTGACCAGACGACTTACAATTTCCTCTGCAGCAATGACACCGCCTTGAAAATTATCAAAACTCACAGTAATTGCGACATCACCACCATCCGCAGGCGTATCGATGATACCGACAGGAATTTTTTGCTGGTTATAGCGCTGGATGGCAGAAACAATCGCCTGACTGTCTATTGAATCTGAAATAATCGCCGATGGTTTTGATAAGAGTAAGCTCTGCCACTGCTCAAGCTGACGGGTACTGTCAAAGTTTGCATTGGTGGCTTGAAACTCGCCTGAGTTGGCTTGCACCGCACGTTTAACCGCTTCTTCCTGAATCACAAAGAAGTAGTAATCAAGACTTTTATTGGAATATGGAATTGAAAGACGAGTTGCGGTTGATGTAGAACGACTACATCCTATCAACCCTCCCCCCAAACTCAGTCCTATACCTGCTGCAACTGCGCTTTTAAATAGATTACGACGGGTTATTCCGCCCTGATTTGATTTTGTCATTGGAATATCTCCTTTATTCCTTATTTATTAAATCTAGTAATACTATATTTTTAATTAAACTGTCAATAACATCCCATACAGAATATTTAAAAAATAATCTTTAGATACAATAAATAGATACTTAAAATTAAACAAAAAAAGCTTAAATATATAATAAACACGGATATTTAAGAGAAATATCAACCATTTTATTCTGGTAAATCGATTTTAGTTTTATAACAACAAAATATAGTTTTACTATATTATCGCATTTTGACGTAAGAGGTCCCATCAAAACACGCCACCACCATCCCCACCGCTTCACGGGTAAACAGACCATTTTCGACCACACCCGGAATTCGATTAAGCTCAATCTCTAATGGTGATGGATCTTTGATTATTGGCCCACAATGGCAGTCTAGAATAAAATGACCACTGTCTGTTATAACGGGTTGTCCATCACGCATTCGACGTTCAATCCGTATATTGTCAATACCATGTTGTGCAAGTACACGTTCAACCATTGCTAAGGTTTGCTTCCATGCAAATTGCACCACCTCAACTGGAAGCGGAAAGCCACCCAAACAATCGACAATCTTGGTTTCATCACAAATACAGATCATTTGTTTGGAAGCATGAGCGATGATCTTCTCCCAAAGCAAACAAGCACCGCCGCCTTTGATCATATTAAACTGATGATCAACTTCATCTGGACCATCAATAGTCAGATCAATTTCACCGATCTCATTGGGATCCGTAATTTCAATCCCCACCTGTTGTGCCACCTCAATGGTTGAACGAGAAGTGGTGGTACACGTCAGGGTTAATCCATGTTCTCGGATGTGTGCACCCAACTCTCGAACAAAAAAATGCGATGTCGTTCCAGAACCTAAGCCCAATTTCATACCATCATGGATAAAATCCTGAATTACTCGGCGTCCTGCTACTTTTTTTGCCTCATCCTGTTGATTACTCATTCAGTACTCCTGTTACTTACGCAGCTTCACTGCTACTTTTTAATTGATCAAATCTTGTCCGTGTGCCATAAATCAAGCGCCGGCAATTGATCAGGAAATTGACTACCACTTGCGATTGCAATGGCAGTGACTAACATATTGGTCACCAGATGATGGTTCAGACGTGAAGCCAACGGCGTCATAAGCTCGGTATGCTCATAAGGCTGCACGGCAATCAGCACATCTGAAATCTGTGCCAATGGACTATCATGTGCCGTAATCGAAACCACTTTTGCACCACGTTTACGGGCAATGCTGGCAATCTCAACCATTTTACGCGTATGTCCAGACTGCGAATAAATCAAAATAACTTCTTCAGGTCTGGCGCTATCGGCATGAATACGTTGGTGCTTTGTACCAAGCAAGGCCTGACAGCGGATACCCAGTCGTTGAAATTTATGTTCTGCATCCACAGCATTAATTTCAGACATTCCTGTGGCATAAATGCCAACCCAATTTGCTGCTTGTAGGCAACCTGCTCCCGCCGTGATTTGCTCTGGTACTAAATCTTCAGCCAAGCGCTGAATTGCATTCAGGGAATTACGGCAGGTTTTCCGCACAATATTTTCAATACTGTCATTGGGAATAATTTGCTCATAAGCAAATGGTGCAGATGGCACTAAGCTCTGCGCCAATTGAAGTTTTAAATCCTGATAACCCTCAAAACCAAAACGGCGGCAAAAGCGCATAATAGTTGGATCACTGACAGAACAGACTTCAGACAGACTCGCCATACTCATCTGGATCACTTCAGATGGTGATGTCACCACAAAATCAGCCACACGTCGTTCAGCACGATGCATGTTTTCACTTTCTTGAAGAATCCGCTGTAACAAACTGACGGTCATACCATTACACTCCTAGCCGCCACTTGACAGCACATCAAATCAAACTTGTAATAAATCCGCCAAACGACTTAAACGTTGCTTGGCAGAAATTTCCACTTCTGGGCCACCGCCCCAAGGTACAACAAAAAAAGGCACATCGGCACCCACTGCAGCTTGTTGATCAATGGGTGTATCGCCCACATATGCCCAGCCACCAGAAACCAAATTCATCGCGTCCGCCACAGCCAACAAATGTTTTGGATCTGGTTTACAGGCAGGTACCGCATCCGCACCCAAGGCTACATCAAATAATTCAGATAAGCCCAATTGCTGCAACACTTTAGCAGTGATTGCATGGGTTTTGTTGGTACAAATGCCCAATTTTATCCCAGCCGATTTTAACGCCTCAAGATCTTCACGTACGTGTGGAAAAATTCGGGTATGCCCCGCAGGATTGGCCAGATACGCCTGTTGGTAACATTGTAGAGTTTGCTGTAATGTTACTTCGTCATAGGCAACATCCAATTCATCTAAAATATCGATAATCAGCCGACGTGGACCATTGCCAAGAAATTTTTCAACAAAATGCGCCTCAAGCTTGGGCCAACCATTTTGAGCAAAGCCAATATTTAAAGCCTCCGCAATATCAGGCACACTATCAATCAGCGTGCCATCTAAATCAAAGATAAATGCAGAATAAGCAGTCATAAAAAACTCCTGAGAATTATTGGTCAAAAATTGGAGAACTTAACGCGGTAAGCGTTTGCCCCAATACGGGATAGAGACTGCGATACATTTCATGCGCTTGTGCATACACCTCAGCGACTGCCAAATTTGGCTGTTCTCTAGAAATTGCCCGAAAGTTTTTGATTGCACTTTGTGCATCGGGCCAAATCCCCATTGCCAAGCCAGCAACCAATGCAGCACCAAAGGCGGCACCTTCAGCAGCACCATCGGTTGTCACCACCTCACAACCAAATACATCGGCCTGGATTTGTCGCCAAAGGGTAGACTTTGCACCACCCCCAGAAGCTTTAATCACATGCTTTTCAATCCCTAATGGCTGCATTAAGGAATACATATCCGCCAAGGCATGCACCACCCCTTCCATCACAGATCGAGCAACATCACCACAACCATGTCGCGCAGTGAGACCGATAAGTGCACCACGCGCTTTAGGGTCGGCATGTGGACAACGCTCACCATACAGATAAGGTAGAAACAATAAACCCTTTGCACCCGCCGTACTCGCTGTTGCTTTGGCAACAATTTGCTCAAATGAAAGATGTTGCCCGTCAGCAATATGACAAAAATTCTCACGAAACCAATTCATTGCACTGCCAGCATTGAGAGAGACACCCATACAATGCCATTTATCAGCAGCCACATTGCAGAAAACCTGCAAACGACCTTTCGGATTTTCTTGTGCTGTATCTAAGGCAGCAGCGAGGATCCCACCTGTACCAAGTGTAGTTTGCAATTCACCTGGCTCAATCACCCCAGAACCAAAAGTCTGAATTACCGAATCCCCCCCCCCACCCGCGACAGGCAATCCTTCTGGAAGACCAAAGAGTGCTGCGCCTGCTGCTGAGACGCGTCCTGAAATCACTTGTGATTCAAATACCGGTGGGAGTATTTCAGGATCAATTCCTATCTTTTCAATCAAGCCCATCGCCCATTGTCGTGCACGCACATCAAACAAGCCTGTGCCAGAAGCATCAGAAACCTCAGTGGCAATCACCCCAGTCAGACGTAAACGCAAATAATCTTTCGGGTTCAGCATGCTACGCATACGCGCAAACAGTTCAGGCTCATGGCGTTGCATCCAAAGAATTTTGCCACCGGTATAGCCCACCAACATTCTGTTATTGGTTGCCGCAAGCAAGCAATCTAAGCCACCAGCAGCCACGACAATATCATCACATTCAGCTTGATTACGTTGATCATTCCATAAAATGGCTGGGCGTAAAACTTGCTGTGAAGCATCAAGTGGAACCAAACCATGCATCTGCCCAGACAAGCCAATACACAATATTTGCACTGGAGGCGCTTTGGCCAATGCCCCTGCGACAGCCTGACGTGCACCCTCCACCCACAATTCAGGATCTTGCTCTGTCCAACCTGGTCGAGGTCTAGACAATGGATAAGTTGCGATATCGGCTGAAACAACTTTTCCTTCAATATCGATCAATAAAGCCTTACATCCTGAAGTTCCTATATCTATCCCTAGAAGTACTTGCATAAATCAATTCTCCACGCCGTGGTGTAAACGAATATGTTTGAAATTAAAATATTCAAGCAATCCTTCACGACCATGTTCGTAGCCAACGCCACTCTGCTTACGACCACCATAAGCAGCATTCATTATTCCAGCATCAACGTTATTGATCGCAACATTGCCATAATCAAGACCCGCTGAAACCCGATGAATTTCTATCAAATTTTGAGCATAACAATAAGCTGCTAAACCATAAGGTGTATCATTGGCATAGCTGATTGCCTCATCCAAATCATCAAAAGGTGCAACCCCAACCAAAGGACCGAACGTTTCTTCGCACATGACTTGCATACTATGCTTACAATCCGCGATCACAGTTGGACGAAAAAAATGTCCTTTGGCATATTGGGTCCCCTCTGGTGCTTTACCACCAGCCACCAATCGTGCACCTTTAACCAAAGCATCTTGGAGATGGATACGCGTTTTATCCAAAGGTTCAGCAGATGCCATTGCGCCGAGATCAGCAGCTGGATTTTCCAAGCCATTATCGACACTCAATGCATCAGCCGCCGCTGCAAGTTGAGTAACAAACTCCTCATATACTGCGCGATGTACATAGATGCGATTAATCGCAATACAGATTTGCCCACAATTACGGAAGCTACGACGTGCTGCACCTTTGACCGCTGCATCAAGATCGGCACTCGCAGTGACAATCATTGGGCAATTGCCACCCAACTCTAAAGACAGTCGCTTCACTTGTGGGCAGCTTTGTTGAATATGCAAACCCACTGCACTTGAGCCCGTAAATGCAATTTTATCCACTTGCGGATGCTCGACCAGTGCCTGCCCCACTTGTGAGCCTTTACCTGTCAATACATTGACTACACCTGCAGGAATACCTGCTGCATGACATTTTTGTGCAATTGCCAAAGCAGTAAATGGCGTCAATTCAGCAGGTTTAATAACGATGCTACATCCAGCAGCAAGGCTGGCACATAATTTCCATCCAACCAACTCAGCGGGATAGTTCCACGGTGTAATTGCAGCAACCACACCAATCGGTTCACGTACCACTAAACTTTGGAATCCTTGTTGATCATTGGGAATAATTTCACCATGCACTCGCGTGGCTTCTTCAGCATAAAAATGACATGCTTCAGCGAGTTTTAGAATTTCACCTTTTGCTTCATTAACAGGTTTGCCTTGTTCCGCTGTCATGATCATTGCCATATTTAAGGCATCCGCAGCAATAAGATCGCCTAAACGATGCAAAGCGATCGCACGCGTTTTTGGCACAAGCTTAGACCATGAAGCAAATGCATGACGTGCAGCAGAAACAGCCGCATCAATCTCATCCGTTGTTGCTGCAGCAATATGACCAATCACCTCACCCGTTGCAGGGTTTAGCACAGGCAAGCGAGGTCCTTTACCTTTAGAAAATTTTCCGTCGATATATAAAGTACTGTCGAGTACAGCGATTGATTCAGCTAAAGCATTATTTTTCATCATTTACTTCACGCCTTCCTATGCGAGTAATCTTGTTATTCATTGTTAAAATATATAGTAATACTATTTTTATGCAAGAATAATTTATAAATTATCTAAAAACCCTTTGGAAAAACATCAAAATCAACAATAAAAATAAAATAATTTATAATTAAAAAACAAATGAATATATTAAAAATTTATTAATGTAAGTGAATAATCTCTGCATATACTTAATACACTACTTGACCAAAGCTAAAATTAAAAAGTAGTATTACTAGATAGAACAAATGATAAACAAAGGAAGGATTCTCCATGTTACCCACATCACTCAACAGCGCCAAATTGGTTGGACGTGTTTGGCTTCCTCACAAAGGGCCATCGGTTGTCATCTTACGTGACAACATACTGATTGATGTTACTGAGTCAGTCATCTCAATAGCTGATTTTCTTGACCATGATCCTACTGGTCGTTTTGACCAACTCACTGGTGAAGTACTTGGAAAAATTGAAGATTTAGTGCTTGATCCTACAGAAATGGGTTACCACGCAGATCGTCCTTGCTTACTTGCACCCTGTGACTTTCAATCCTTAAAAGCTTGTGGGGTTACTTTTGCCAAAAGTATGGTTGAACGTGTCATCGATGAACGAACCTCTGGTGATCCTGCTCGTGCCGAAGCATTACGTCAACGTATAGGTACACTGATCGGTGGCAGTTTATCGAATATTCAAGCAGGTTCTGAACAAGCAGCCGAAGTTAAAGCGACCTTGATTGCTGAAGGTTTATGGTCACAATATCTCGAAGTCGGGATTGGGCCAGATGCCGAAGTCTTCACTAAGTCACAACCCATGTCTGCTGTAGGTTATGGCGCACAAGTGGGGATTAATCGGATTTCAGCATGGAACAACCCTGAGCCAGAAATAGTGTTGGCGGTGGATAGCCAAGGCAATATCCGTGGTGCAACGCTGGGCAATGATGTCAATCTACGCGATGTTGAAGGTCGTTCAGCGCTATTACTCGGCAAGGCAAAAGACAATAACGCATCATGTTCAATTGGCCCGTTTATTCGTCTATTTGACTCAGATTTCACCCTTAGCGATATTGAGAATGCCACGCTTCACATGTCTGTAACTGGTGCAGAAGATGGTTTTAGCATGTCGGGACAGTCCAATATGGCGGAAATCAGTCGTAAACCCGCGCATCTGGTCGCACAAACCTACAATGACTCGCATCAGTACCCAGATGGCTTTATGTTATTTTTAGGCACAATGTTTGCGCCAACACAAGATCGAGAAGGTCAAGGTTCTGGCTTTACCCATAAACCAGGTGACGTGGTCGAAATCTCAACTCCGCTTTTAGGCACATTACGCAATACGGTTGTTTATGCTGATCAAGCGCAACCATGGACTTATGGAACCCGTGCACTGATGCGTAATTTAGTAAAACGAGGAGTGCTCTAATGAAATTAGTGGTTACTGATCAAGCCTTTGGCAATACACGACATGAGCAAGCAGCCGCACAAGTTGCTGGGGCAAGTTTTGCAGCATTTCAATGCCATAATGAAGCAGAAACAGTACAAGCCGTTGCAGGAGCAAATGTAGTACTCAACAACTTTGCACCCATGACCCATCGTGTGATGCAGGCCATGGCAACTGGTGCAACCATTGTACGTTATGGGGTTGGTGTCGATAATGTTGATCTCGTCGCCGCAAAACAACTTGGGATACAGGTATGTAATGTACCTGATTATGGTATTGAAGAAGTCGCTGATCATGCAGCTGCCATGACCTTGATGATGGCACGTAAACTCAATCAATATGACCAAGGTATCCGCGCAGGTGAATGGAAGATCGACCAAATGGTTACAGGTATTCGTTCGTTGCGTAATACCACTGTAGGTTTAATCGGGCTAGGACGTATTGCGAAAGCTTATGTCTCACGCCTCGCTGCCTTTGGTTGTCATATAATTGGCTTTGACCCATATGTCACCGAAGCGCAAGCAAAAGCACTAGGCGTTCACCTGATGTCACAGGATCAAGTGATTTCTTCTGCCCATGTTTTATCGCTACATGTTCCACTGACTCCTGCAACACGTCATTTAATTGATGCTGAGGCGATGGCAAAAATGCCTCAGGGTTCAATCATTATCAATTGCTCAAGAGGTGGATTGATTGATGAAACAGCATTAGCCGCAGCCTTGCTCAGTGGACAAATCTCAGGCGCAGGACTCGATGTCTTTGCACAAGAGCCATTACCAGCAGACTCGCCTTTACGTACAGCACCTCATTTAATCATGTCTCCACATGCAGCGTTTTTTTCTGATACATCGGTAGATACCTTACAGCGCTTAGCCGCTGAAGAAGCATTACGCAGTTTACGTGGTGAATCGTTACGATGCCCACTCATCACATAAAATGGAAAAGACAAAGAGAAAAGATATGGATTATCGCAAGAAAATGGACTTAAGCAATAAACTGGCACTGGTCACAGGTGCAGGTCAAGGCATAGGCGCAGCAATTGCTGAAGCACTTGCTGCGACAGGCGCCGAAGTTATTTGTACCGACATCTTACTGGATCGTGCAACAACAACTGCACAAGCGTTAAAGGCCAAGGGCTATCTTGCGCGTGCGGAAAGCTTAGATGTCACGGATAGTGCAGCGATTAACGCGCTTGCTCAAGCATTACCAGCGCTGGATATATTGGTATGTAATGCGGGCATTGTGACGAATACCCCAGCTGAGCACATGACAGATGAGGAGTGGGATAATGTCATCAACATCAACTTGACTGGCATCTTTAAGACTTGTCGTGGCTTTGCCCGTCAAATGCTGGATGCTGGGCGAGGATCGATTATCAATATTGGTTCAATGTCAGGACAGATTGTCAACGTGCCACAACCGCAATGTCACTACAATGCCTCAAAAGCAGGCGTGCATCATTTAACGAAATCTCTTGCAGTTGAATGGGCTCAACGTCATATTCGAGTGAATGCTATTGCCCCCACCTATATTGAAACACCGTTATTAACAAACCTTGAAAACCAAGATCACATAGTCAATCAATGGCTGGATATGACACCAGCTAAACGTATGGGGCAAGCGCATGAAATTGCGTCTATTGTGCAATTTCTGGCTTCAGATGCCTCAAGTCTAATCACAGGTTCAATCATTACGGCGGATGCTGGCTATACCTGTATTTAAAATTAACACGCTCAATGCGATCTATTAAGCTTGGGCCTAACTCGAAAATAAAGAAGATGATCTTATTCAAGCATTGGAACAGAATCAGATTATGGGGTATGGTACAGATATAGTGGATCAGCAATCCAGTTGAGCGGCTTGTTGTTTAATCAAGCCGAATAGCCCAAAGCAACTCAAGCCTCATCTGCTTAATTTATCCATTACAGGAGAGATGACTAAAACAACCACTGAAACATGGCAATGATTATTTTCAATGCTATTTCGATATTAAAAAACGATTTAAACAAGAATATTCCAAGGATTAAACGGAATTTAATTGACTGGACAAACAAAGTGAAAATGATGCTGAAAGAGAAAAAATTCTTGTGAATTTATTGAAATTTTCTCTTTTAAAAACTTAACTTATACCCTACTCGCTCAAAACCTATTCATTTTAAATGCACTGCTTTTAAATGTAAGACCCTAAATGATTAGGTTATTTAAAACAATGAATTGAATCAATGGATGTTGATATCAATACAGTAAAAATCAATTCTCATGGACAGGAATAACAAGGGAGAACACTATGGCTGGTTTATCAATTTGGCATGTGATCATTTTTGCAATTGTGGTTATTTTATTATTCGGGACCTCTAAGCTTAAAAATATTGGTAAAGATGTTGGCGGCGCAGTCAAAGACTTTAAAAAATCAATGCGTGAGGAAGAAAACATCACATTAAAAGAGACCAACACGCTTGAACATGAGGAGACTAAGAAACCATCCGACTCAACCATTAACAGCTAAGTTTAGGGATGATATAGATGTTTAATGTTGGAATGTCTGAACTTTTTGTGTTTGGCATTATCGCTCTTCTGGTACTTGGGCCAGAAAAACTGCCAGAAGCCGCTCGTTTCGCGGGGAAATGGTATGCCAAACTCATGCATTTTGTGAACAATGCCAAACAAGATATTGACCGTGAACTCGGGTTATCCGAACTACGTGAGCAAGTCCAACAAGAAATGCAGCGTATGGCCGAGCTTGAACAAAAAATGCAATCCCAACTTGCTGAACTTCGGCAGCAAACAGAGGCAAGCGACGCTAAACAACAGCTACAAAGCAGCGCTACTGAAAAAACAACTAAGTTTAACAGTTTGATTTATTGTGATTTGTTGAGTAATCAAGCGTATTACTCAGTATTTACACCCTATTATTTACAAAACTATTTACAGCATCAACCACCATCTAATGATCATCAGACAGAGCCTAAAGCCTCATCTCCAGTAAAATTAAAGGTGATTGCATGAATACACAGCTCCCTCAATCTTCATCACCCGCTGTGATTGCAAAAGACCTACCGTCTGAAGAACTACAGCAAATGCCACTGATTGAACATTTGGTGGCGCTTCGTCAACATTTGTTTAAAACGGTAGGGGTTCTATTCGCACTATTTTTTTGTTTATTGCCTTTTGCCAATCGAACGTATCAACTACTCTCAGAACCGTTAAGAGCACAACTTCCTGCCAATTCATCCATGATCGCAACAGATGTTACTGCAACATTTATGGCACCATTTAAGCTTAACTTTTTTGTGGCGATTCTGCTGGCAATGCCTTTTATTATTTATCAGCTCTGGAGCTTTATTAAACCCGCACTTTATGAAAAAGAAAGATCACTGGCACTCCCCTTGTTGTTCGGTAGCATCCTATTATTTTACGCAGGGATTGCCTTCGCTTACTTTATTGTACTGCCTTCTATTCTGCATTTTTTCATCAGTGTCTCTCCCGAAACCGTCGCACCCATGACCGATATCAATAGTTATCTCAGCTTTTGTTTAAAGTTATTTTTGGTGTTTGGGGTAACTTTTGAAATTCCAATGATCACACTTTTATTGATTTTGATTGGTGTGGTTAGCACTCAGAGTTTAATTGCAAAACGCCGCTTTATTATAGTGGGCTGTTTTTTTATCGCTATGTTTGTAACACCACCTGATGCAATTTCCATGATTATGCTTGCGATCCCAATGTGGTTATTGTTTGAGCTAGGTTTATTATTTGGAAAATTACTGGAAAAGCGAAGAAAGCTCTAAACTCATCCAAATAGCTTAAAACACTTAACCTAAAATCTGAAACTAAACCCAAAATTTAAACTTAAAAAACTTATAATCAAAGAAATGGCATGCTCATCAATGAGCATGCCATACAAGATTATGCAATTTTAATAATCGGTTTGAGTGTAATACCCTTGTGACTATCTATCGCAGCTTGATTGATTTCATCAAATGCATAGAATTTTACAAGTTGGTCAAATGGAAATTTCCCTTGTTGATATAAGCGGACTAACTCAGGGATAAATTTCTTGGGCGAACCACTCCCCTCAACGACGCCTAAAATCGTTTTCCCACCCAATAACAGATCATTTACATCAAATTGTGCAGTTGTGCCTAATTGAGGTGCACCTACCACGGCGATTTTGCCTAAAATACCCAGCGCATCAACACCTTGTTTTAATATCTCAGGTCGCCCAGTAGATTCCAAGGCAAAGTTGACTCCACCATCAGTAATCTCTTTAATCGCAGCCACAGGATCTTGAGTTTTACTATTGATCACATGAGTTGCACCCAATTGTTTTGCCAATTCCAAACGTGATTCAACAATATCAACAGCGATAATGATCGAAGCACCACACACTTTTGCCGCAAGTAAAGCACTTAGACCAACAGCGCCAGCACCCCAAGTCACAAAACTACTGGCAGGTGTCACTTTTAAGGCATTTATACATGCGCCAGCACCTGTTTGAATACCACAACCTAATGGTCCTAATAGTTCGATTGGTACATCTTTAGTCACTTTAACCGTGTTATTTTCACGACTTAAAGCATAGGTTGCAAAGGAGGATTGGGCAAAAAAATGATCATTAACCACGCCATGATCATGGGTACAAAGTGCATGATTCCCTTCTGAATCTGCCCCACTAAAATTTCGTCCAAAAAACTCTGAACAATAGGCAGGATTACCAGTATTACATTGGGTACATTTCCCACAATAACCATAGCTTAAAACCACATGATCGCCGACTTGAAGCTCGGTTACGTTAGGGCCAATCGCCTCAATAATTCCTGACCCTTCATGTCCAAGGACGGCAGGCAGCGGTACCGGATAATATTGATCACGTACAATCAAATCGGTGTGGCACATTCCTGTAGCAACCACTTTTACCAATACTTCATCACCTTGCGGCTGACGTATTTTTAAAGCTTGCAGCTCAAAGTCAGCACCTTTACATGGGGTCACTGCGGCAATAATATCTTTTAATTCACTCATGGTATAACGTCCTGTCATGATTTATTTAATTGTTTAAAAAGGATAATGTGGCGCTTGAGCCTGTACTGTAATCCATTGCCACTGGGTAAATTCATCGGCATTGGCAGGGCCGCCAATACGCGTACCATTACCTGATGAACCAAAACCACCAAATGGATTGACCGTTTCATCATTTACGGTCTGATCGTTGATATGTAGCAAGCCCACTTTAAGCTGCGCACCGAGTTGCATACCACGTCCCACATTGGAGGTAATAATGCCTGCTGAAAGCCCATAATCGCCGTCATTGGCTAGTTCAATGGCCTGTTCATCTGAGCTAAACGGGATCAATACCGCAACAGGACCAAAAATCTCTTCACTAAAAATCGAATTATTTGCAGTCACATCTGTCAGTACAGTCGGTTGAAAAAACACCCCATCGGCATGTCCACCGATTTCCAATGTTGCGCCTTCTTTAACCGCAGCACTAACCAATTGTTCTACACGTTGCGCTTGTTTGGCATTGATCAATGGCCCAATAGTGACATTCTTGTCACTAGGATTGCCCACCACAAAATTCTGCACTTTTTCAATGACACGCTGTTTGACCTGTTGATAAATTTTTTGGTGAATCAAAATCTTGCCAGAGGTCATACAAATCTGCCCAGAATGTAAAAATGCACCCCATGCAATATTTTCTGCTGCCAACTCAATATCCGCATCATCCAAAATAATCAGTGAGTTTTTCCCACCCAGTTCTAGAGAGACTTTCTTTAAGGTCTTTGCCGCATTCGCCCCAACAATCCGTCCAACTTGGGTTGATCCCGTAAATTGGATACTGGCAATATTTTGATCCAAAGTCAGTGCTTCACCAACTTCTGCCCCACCTGGCAATACATGCAGCAGCCCCTTTGGCAATCCTGCAAGTTCAAAAATCCGTGCAATCACATAGCCACTGCACACTGCTGTACGCTCATCAGGTTTTAACACCACCGCATTACCAAAGGCCAAAGCCGGTGCCACAGCACGTAAAGCTAAGTACAGTGGAAAGTTAAATGGAGAAATGACCCCAACAACACCTAAGGGCAAGCGTTTCGCAATACTTAATTTGCCATTTTGCGTAGGTAATAATGTGCCCTGTTCAGTTGCAGGTGAAGCAATACAATGTTTAAGCACTTGAATCGCAATACTCACTTCAAAGCCTGCTTTCAGTTGTAATGAGCCACTTTCCTTAACCAGCCACTCAATCACTTCCGCTTGATTTTCTGTCAGTAAAGCAGCAGCTCGCTCAAACACTGCCTGACGCTCTTGATAATTTAAAGCCCACCACTGTTGTTGAGCGGCTTTGGCTTGTTGTGCAGCACTCACCACATCAGCGGCAGTGGCATAACCGATTTCACCAAGCACTTGACCTGTTGCAACCTCAATCACACTGTAGATGTCTTGGGCTGACTGCCATGAACCGTTAAATAATTTTTTATCCCAAAGCTCTTTTGTGAATATAGACATTATGACCTCTTCAAAATTTATTTAGACAATTGCTTTACTGTTCCAACTGCATCCTTGTAAAAATGACGCAATCAATGTGTTACACCTGCTTTAAATTAAAAAATGTAAAACACACGAAAATTTAGACCGTAATCTTTCTTAAATCCGCTTTCTGTTCGTGTGTCTGAAAGCAACTGTGCACTTAATTGAGTTTTTGCATTCAGCATTTGCTGAAACTCCAATCGCGCTTGTTGCTTTTCCATGTTCTGATCCAGTTTGATTCCATCCAGCTGTTGTTCACCCCCATAATTTGCGGCATAACCGAAGGCGATTCTCTGTTTAGAATTCAAGTCGTAACGTAAGTTAAATTGAGTTTGATAGCTGGTCGCTTGTGAAAGTGTTTGATCACCCTTTCCTGCTTCATCGTTGTCTCCATACCAAATCACATCTTGATAAAGTTCAAAAGCAAACTTGCCATATAGCGGCTGTACCCATGCAAGTTGAAGATCATACTTAAATCGGTTTTCGCCTAAATTCACCGCATCATTTCGATCATATTGCCCAACTGGCAAATAAATAAATGGGGTAAATGCCAGATAACGACCCGATGAACCTTGTTCAGGTTGATTAATCAACCAAAATGCAGAAGCAATTACTGGATCTGCAAAACCTGAGGCATTGTTTAAATTAGTATCGCCAATTTGCGTATGCCGTATTGTTCCAAATGGTAAAATTATTTGAGGTGTTGCACGTAAACCAGCGATGTCGGTGTAATGAATTAAGCGCGTGATAGCGATATCCGATTTAGATTCAGCTCTGGTTTTTTCACCATTTTGGTAATAACCCTCCATTTGACTATGTTGATAATAGAACACACCTGCATTGGTGCCTTTTGGCAACGCTGTATAATCCCCCACGTTTACGCCAATCGCATGGCTATACTGTACAAACATGCCACTCAACATAAGAAGCAGGCTATTTTTATTGCTAAAACGCATCATCTATTCCCTTTAGTTTCAAGCATCCTTTTCACTGCTCATTGCACTTGTTTAAATTTTGAATCAAAAATCAATCTATTTATCCATGACGAATCGACCATCTACACTTGATAAATCGATTGATAGATTTGTTTTAATCAAATATGAGCCATAGAATATTTGCAGTTAGCGTGCCAATATTTTTATAATTAATAATCATGGACTTAAAACAAGGTTACATTTCCAATGTCCAATAAATGGACAGCATTGAGAAAGCGCTGTCCAATCAATGGACAATCGCTGAGAGCCTAAAACAAGGATGGGGGGGTAAATATGAATAAGGATTAAAAACAAGAATTAGGGTTAGTTAAGTTTAAAAATAATGCGTACGTAATAAGTTGATATTTAGGAAACTTTGAGTTGCCCAAGCATGATGAACAATCAGTAAAAAAAGATCAAAGCTATTCCGAAAAGACATAACAGACTGTCCCAAGATCAAGCTTTGGATGGAGTAAACGTTGCAATAAAATCAGTATTAATTGCCAATATATTTATAAATCGTTGTTCTTGAAATGTTTAAGCGTTTCGCTGTCCTTGCGATATTGCCATTTTCTTCTTGTAACACCTGCACAATCATTTGCTTGGTCAAGCTATTTAAGTTTTTATTTTCATCTAATATCAGTTGCTTACTTTGCTGCTGAATCGCTAAATCAGCTTCAGGTAAATATAAATGATTTAAAATTTCACTGTCTTTAAATGCTGCGGATAGCTTCACTACATGAATTAATTCACGAATATTTCCTTCCCATGCGTGCCTATTAAATTGTTGTTCTACATGGCTCGACCATTGTGCTATACCAAATTGATCCAGAACGTGATGTAAAATGATCTGTTTATCTTGACGTAAGCGCAAGGGTTGTAAATGTACCTGAAAACCGCAAATACGATAATATAAATCACGGCGGAATGACTGCTGTTGTATTTTACTTTTTAAATCCTGATGTGTTGCACATAACAGTTTAAATGCTGACTTGATCGGTTTACGTCCTCCGACCCGATAGAACTGCTGATCTTGTAACACTCTTAAAATTTTTACTTGTAAATGTAACGGCAAATCACCAATCTCATCGAGAAAGAGTATGCCTTGATCCGCCAGTTCAATTAAACCTTTTTCGCCTTGCCGTTTAGCACCTGTGAAAGCGCCGCCTTCATAACCAAATAATTCTGCTTCAAGCAAATGATCTGGTATTGCACCACAATTAATTGAAATAAAAGGTAAATCTACATCGAGCTTCTGATGTAACTGCTGAGCAAAATGATCCTTACCTGTGCCAGTTTCTCCGGTAATCAATACAGGAATATCAGCTTTTAATGCTTTCAGCGCTTGATCAAGCAAATGCTGTGTCGTGATTTTGCTTGTTTTATTCTGCAACTGCCCATTCACACTAAGTAGCTGGGCATAAAAAAACGCATGGTCAAAACTTTGAATTAAAAAACAATCACTCGAATTTAATGGATTCAAATGCTCAGTGAGTAAAAAATGATCCATTGGTTGCTGCAACAATTGCTCAATAGAACAGTTCAGCAATTTCAACGCCATTTGGTTGGCTTTGAGGATTTTTCCTGATTGATCCAATACGATCATGCCCGTATAGGCATTGTCCAGTAAATCTTTGGAATGTTGAAAATAAAGGACCCGTTGATCAGGTTGTAGCGCTGCCTGAATAATCTTATTTTCCAAAATATAACTTTGGAAAAGTAAGTGACGCAACCAATTGCTCGCCAAAAGCCCTTGTGGTGAAGTGATATCTAAAGCACCGAGTACATCACCACAGCCATTGAATATCGGAACCGATGCACAAGAATAATTCGAAAATTCATCCAGATAATGTTGATGCCCTGTCATGATCATAGGCTGTTTAGACATCACACTACATGTCGGTGCAATCGCACCAAACACAGAGGGCTCAATAATACGACCCGTGCATAAATAATGATATTGATCATCTAAATCAGGATTGTGACGTTCAGCAATAATTTTAAGCTGATGATTAATTAAGAAAACAATAACATCCTGTTGCCCAAATAAGCGCCAGACATCATTTAATACACCTTCAGCCAATGCAGCTAATTTTATATCACCCTGTGAAAGGTCAGCGACAGGAAACTCGTCTAAGTCAGTGATTTTGGAGAAAGGACTTAAGCCCGAATTTTTTGCACTTTCCCAAAGCTGTAAAATAGGTGAATCTCGTTGCACAAGCTCTGGCAGTTCTCCAGTATTGTAAAAGTTATATTTAATATTTTGCCAAGAAAATTCAGATAACCCATCCATAAGCCTATTCCAAATCCAGCAGTTGCTTTCGATCATCCCCTTGATGATCCCAATATAAAATCACCCTCTCTAGAATATGACAAGGGCTAAATACAATTAAATATGTAGCACAACATCTGCACTATCACAAAATCCTATACGGAGATTTAAAATAAATATCCATATAAATCAATTATATTACACATTACATACTGTCTTTAAATACCGCCTAGACTTCATTTTTAAATGTTATTTTTCAATCTAAATAAAATGAAATCAAACAATATGTTTAATCAATGAAATCATAAATGGCGCAAATAACACCATGATGATCCCTGAAATAATCATGGATAGACTGGCAATCACCCCTTCCAATTCATGGCGTTGTCTTGCTCGCGCAATCCCCATCGCATGAGCGGCATTTCCTAGAGCAGCGCCTTGTGCAATACGGTTTTTATAGCGCATCCATAACAGTAAAAAATCACCAAATAACATTCCCACTAAGCCGGTTATGACCGTAAACAAGGGAATTAAACTGATTGAGCCGCCAATCTTTTCAGTCAACTCCAAAGCAAATGGAATAGAAATCGAACGTGCCAAAAGACTATTTTTCAAAATTTCGTCGAAATTGAATATACTTGCCAATAGCCAGCTACTTAAGATCCCCACCAGCATAGACACACTAGAACTGACGATTAAAACGAAAAAATACTGTTTGACGATCGCTCTATAACGAAATACAGGAATCGCAAATGCCACTGTAATTGGTCCTAACATGGCAACCAAATATTGGGTGTATAGGTAATAATCTTGAAAGCGATGCTGAAATATAAAGATCAAAATAATACTGAGACTCGGCACCACAATAATCGGAGAAAAATATATTTTCTGGGTAAAAACAAATACGCGCTTTGCCAAGAAGTAACACAGTACCGTCCACAGCAAGTAAAAAATTCCCCACAACTCCGTCATTCCATATCATCCTGTTGCAAGAATATTTTCACCATCAACACAGAGCTTGCCATCACCAAAGCGGTACTGAGTAAAATCACCAGAAATATTTTCCAACCACTGATTACAAGCAATTGCTGATACTGAATCACACCGACCACTGGCGGAATAAAAAACAGTAACAGCTCACCCAACAGAATATCGGCACCTAGACTCACCTTTTCCAAATTGAGCCATTGCGTTTGCAATAAAATCAGCAATATAAAAAAACCTAAAACACCTGATGCAATGGGTAAATTCAACAGTTTTTGCAACATATATGCAAAACCCCAAATCGCTATAATCAAGCTGATTTGGTAGCTCGCGCGCTTGATGGTGGTTAACTCAGATATTGTATAAAACACTGTCATTTACATCCGTATATTCATCATGACTCAAGCTAAATTTAAAGGTACATACCTTTTTTAACTTAAAATTAAGTGATATATCCGTAGTTTGCAGTGCATTAAAGAAAAAAAATAGCTACAAAAGCAGCCGATAAAAATATAACAGTTTAGCCATGTTTTAAAAATCTGTTATATTTTTTCTCCTCATTTTCTGTACCTACATCCCAACTAAATAATGGTGCAAGATCATAATAATTATTTCTAAGTAGGTAGTTTTTATGGAACGATCTATGGTTTTTTCCAAACTTAATCATGACGGTCATGGGTCTATAGCGGTCCAATGCCTCAAGCAACGATGGGGCATGCAATGAGTCTCGGATTAACTGCACTAGAACTGGCAAGAATTCAGTTTGCTTTCACTGTGTCTTTTCACATTATTTTCCCTGCAACCTCTATTGGTTTAGCCTGTTTCCTTGCACTGCTGGAATGGAAATGGTTGCGTACACAAAACCCAGTTTACAAAGACCTTTTCAAATACTGGATTAAGATTTTTGCTGTTGCATTTGCTATGGGTGTTGTTTCAGGCATTGTCATGGCCTACCAGTTTGGTACCAACTGGAGTGAGTTCTCGCGTATCTCAGGGAGTGTGACGGGGCCATTGCTCACCTATGAGGTTTTAAGCGCATTTTTCTTAGAAGCAGGCTTCTTAGGAATCATGCTTTTTGGTTGGGGCCGAGTCACCGCAAAGGCACATTTTTTTGCCACACTTATGGTCGCCATTGGAACCTGTATTTCCATGTTCTGGATTTTATCCTCTAACAGTTGGATGCAAACACCACAAGGCTTTGCAATAGAAAATGGCATCATTGTCCCGACAGACTGGTGGGCAATTGTATTTAACCCCTCGTTCCCCTATCGCTTTGCACATATGGCAACAGCTGCATTTTTAGTGTCTTCATTATTGGTTGTGGGCACAGCTGGCTGGCATCTGCTTAAAGGTCGTCGTGATGAATTAATTAAAAAATCATTCTCTATGGGTTTATGGATGGTGCTGGTAACCTCTTGTTTACAAGTGGTTATTGGCGACAACCATGGTTTAAACACCTTAAAACACCAACCAGCGAAATTGGCAGCAATTGAAGGACACTGGGAGACCAACCGTGACCATGCGATGCCACTTCTGCTGTTTGCAACACCAAATATGCAACAAGAAAAAAATACAACTGAATTCGGTATTCCCTATTTAGGCAGTTTGATTCTAACCCACTCCTTAGATGGCGAAGTCACTGGATTAAAGGACTTTGCAGCTGAAGATCGTCCAAATGTAGCCATCGTGTTCTGGAGCTTCCGTGTCATGGTGGGTCTTGGCATGTTAATGGTATTGCTGTCTTTAACAGCCTTATGGCTACGCAAAAAGAATCGGCTATACGAGTCTACATGGTTTCATAAATTCGCTATTGTGATGGGCCCAACGGGTTATATCGCTTTACTCGCAGGTTGGGTTACAACAGAAGTAGGAAGACAGCCTTGGGTGGTTTATGGCGTATTACGTACCAAAGATGCGTTATCGCATACCGTAACAGCAGACCAAGTGGGACTCAGTCTGATCATTTTTGTACTGGTGTATACCGTTGTATTTGGTGCAGGGATTTATTATATGTTCAGACTCATGAAATCTGGACCTGAGTTTTTAACTCATTTAGATCCTGAAATAACCAGTTTAGGGCATTTTAAAACCCCATTACGCCCCCTCAGTGCTGTGGATGATCCAATCGATGGACAACAAGCGCCGCTAGATCAAAATAAGGAGAAACATCATGATTGATCTCGCTTTAATATGGGTCGGCATTATCGGTTTAGGTGTACTGATTTATGTAGTGATGGATGGCTTTGATTTAGGCATTGGAATTCTCTTTCCATTTATTCCAGACCGACAAGAACGTGATGTCATGATGAATACGGTCGCCCCTGTCTGGGATGGTAACGAAACATGGATGGTGCTTGGCGGCGCGGGATTATTTGCAGCCTTTCCGCTGGTCTATTCTACGGTACTCTCCGCTTTATACCTTCCCATTATATTTATGGTGGTCGCATTGATTTTCCGTGGTGTTGCCTTCGAGTTCCGCTTTAAAGCAACTCGAACCAAATACTTATGGGATCAAGCCTTTATTTGGGGATCGATCTTATCTAGCTTTTTCCAAGGGGTTATCCTTGGTGCATATATCCAAGGTATTCAAACCACTGCGGGTATTTATAGTGGCGGTGTATGGGATTGGTTTACCCCTTTTTCACTTTTCACTGGTTTAGGTGTTGTTGTCATGTATGCCACTTTAGGTTGTGGCTGGTTAATTTTAAAAACGGAAGCGCGTTTACAAGACATCATGTATACGCTGATGCCAAAGCTGTTAATCACATTAATGATTATTTTTGCTGCCGTCAGTATCTATACCCCGATCACACATCCTGAAATTGCCCAGCGCTGGTTTGCATTACCAAACCTTATCTATTTCAGCCCTGTGCCTATTTTAGTTGTACTCTTTTCTGGTTTAATTTTACATGCCTGTAAGCAACGACATGAGGTCAAACCTTTTGTTTATACGCTGGCATTGGTTTTTCTGGCATTTACTGGATTTGTAATTAGTTTATGGCCCAATATCATTCCACCTTCAGTTTCAATTTGGCAAGCCGCTGCACCAGAATCAAGTCTTAAATTTACCTTGGTCGGTGCGGCAATTCTGATCCCAATTATTATCGCTTATACCTTCTTGTCTTATTGGGTTTTCCGAGACAAAGTCCGTATTGGTGATGAAGGCTATCATTGATCAAGGAGTTTTAGATGAACAAATACACCAAACAACTCAACCCTGCAACATGGTTTATTTTGTTGTGGTGTTTCGGTTTTGCAGCATTGGCTTTAATTGCGGGTTTGTTTAGATTAATGCTTAGTTTTGCCTATTAGGCATATACCTGTTGATGATCTGACTAGCGAAGAAAGGATAAGTATTTAACTATGCTTATCCTTATTTATAGCCAAACCACCTAAATATTTATACAACTGATTTGCATCAAGTCATTGATCAGAAATGAAGCTTAAGTATTTGTATAAACTTTTAGAAACTGCTGGTTATCAATTCACTTTTTGTGCTTTTGAAGCATAGATACTTATCCTATCGTGGGGCGACAAGGATGTCGCCGTTGAGCGGGGGTATAGGATGTACCCCTCGCTCAATAAAAGATTTTTGTCCCTTTTTATCTCTAAAAAGGGAGGCATCGCCTACGCAAAGATATTTAAACTTTGAATGTAAGGTGTAGCATTGCAAGCTTTTTAGAATCAAACAATTTATTTTCTCCATACAATTGATTTAATTAAAAATGTTAATTAAGAGAAATTATATTCTTGTGTCTCAGTTTTTACAGGTTAACTATACTTGGACGCTTAAATGTCCTGACTACTAAAGATGATGCCCCTTATTTTTAATAGAGGGCATCACTCGATTTATCGGATTGAGCAAAAATTAGAATTTAAAGGTATAGGTTGTGATAAAACGATTTTCCACAAAATCTTTGCCTGGCATGTTTCCAACACCATATTTAATATTGGCATCAATATAGCGCCATTCCACTCCAAGCCCCTTTAACCGTCCTTCTGGAACAGTATAGTTTACAATCAAATTTTTCTCGGTTTCTTTATTATCCTTAAAGCCAGCCCGATAAATGTCACTACCATTTAAATAACGCAAGGTCAGTTTCAAGCCCGGTACGCCATGATCTTTAAAGTCATAACTATATAAGGCATGCCAAGTAAACTCTTTCGCTTTATAAAAAGCAATTGCAGACCAAGTCTGTAAATATCCTTGCGGAACATAACCATTTAAAAGTGGAATATTGTCCTCACCCATATGCTTTTGCACACCCGCTAAAAAGGTATTTGGGCCATGCTGTGCACTCGCTTGTAATCCTAGAGATTGAACATCGATGTTTCCAAAATAAGCATCGCCATCCTCTTTATAATTAAAATAGCGCGCATCTACTTTTAGCTTAGTCTCATTGACTTTTTCTGTATAAACCGCATTGAAATAGTGTTGTTGATAAATATCTTCCAACTGACCAAACCAGTATGAACCAGTGAAGTTTGGGGTAAACTTATAGTCTAATCCGATAAAATTTAAACCATCACTTCTTTTGTTGGGATCTGTGGAGTTGCCCAAAGTGAATTTTCTATATTCATCATCATCTCGGGCATTGACATGGGTAAAACGACCTGCGGACAGTTTTAAATTTTGAATGTCTTGGCTTTCTAACATTACCCCAGCATAGGTCGTCACCAATTGTCGAGAATCATCAATAAATAAAACTGGTGTTTTTGGAAAAAGCTCCCCCATTTTCAGCTCTGTATTTTGATATTTAAGTTTTAAGGTGGCACCTAATTTTAAATAATCCCGTGCTTGTTGGGCTTCACTTTTGTCATATTTAAAAACGGTATCTAAACGTTCATCATAACGATTATTTAAACGTAGGGCATATTGAAAACCAAAATCCAAACCGACTTGTAGCGCAGTGTCGCTATAACCCGATTCAAAGCGCCCAGATGCCGCCTGCGACCAACTGCCGAGGTCATGTTTGGTATCTTCGTAGTCACGTTCATTATAGAAATTGCGTAAATAAATACTGGTGTTACTCTCTTCTAAAAACTCGGCATAAGCAGCATCTATACTCAGACATCCAAACAGCGTATAAAGTGCAACTCGTTGAGTTCTATAAAGCAGATCTAGCTTTAACATGGGAAATCCTTTCCTGAATCTTTGAAATTCTTGTTGTGTAAGTTCTAGGGTGTTCTTTGTCTTATCCTCCAGACAAAACTTTTGCACTTCCTTAAAATATAAATAAATTCAAAACGATATAATTAAGGGAATACATCAGCACTACCCATTATCAGAATTATTAATGTAATTTTCCATGTATAATGTGGTATATGTTTATACCTTTTCAGTCATACCACTGCTATTTTAAACCTAGATAAACAATTTTTTGCTGTATAAAACCCCATATTAAGATATTGAAAAATAAATATTTTTTACTGTTTTTTAATGATCTAACAACATTGTTATTTTCAAGCTATAGCATGACAGCATCACAGTTTTATCATTTGAGCGGGTTAAATATACCTTTTAAGTATTTAAAGATACCGAATTCAGTCTAGATAAGGGGATTACATTCAATTAAGGTATATAGAAGGATTTATGAACCAAGCAAGATTAGGAATGATGCTGGCTCAACGCACAACATATCTTAAAAGATATGACGCAAGCCAGCATTATGGCAAGATTAAGGAGATAGCCATGACAGCCAATAATATTAGAATTTTCGAAACGGAAGAAGTACAGAATTTCATTAACCTACTCAGCGGACTTGAGCAAGACGGTGGAAATCCTCGTACTAAGCAAATCATTCATCGGGTGGTTTCTGACTTATTTAAGACCATTGAAGATTTAGAGATTTCTTCTGACGAATATTGGGCTGCAATTGCATATTTAAACCAGCTAGGTACCAGTCATGAAGCAGGCTTACTTTCTCCTGGTTTAGGCTTTGACCACTTCCTTGATATGCGTATGGATGCAATTGATGCCGCTTTGGGTATTGAGAACCCAACCCCGCGTACCATTGAAGGCCCACTTTATGTCGCAGGTGCACCTGTTGCCCAAGGTTTTGCTCGTATGGATGATGGCAGTGATCCAAATGGTCATACCCTGATTTTGCACGGTACAATTTATGCTGCAGATGGTCAACCACTGCCAAATGCACAAGTTGAAATATGGCATGCCAATACCAAAGGTTTCTATTCACACTTTGACCCAACTGGCGAACAACAGCCTTTTAACATGCGCCGTACCATTATGACAGATGCTCAAGGTCAATACCGTGTACAAACGATTCTGCCTGCAGGTTATGGCTGTCCACCAGAAGGCCCAACTCAACAATTGTTAAATCAATTAGGCCGTCATGGTAATCGTCCTGCACATATTCATTTCTTTGTATCTGCAGATGGTCATCGCAAACTCACCACGCAAATTAACGTTGCTGGCGACCCGTACACCTATGATGACTTCGCCTACGCAACACGTGAAGGCCTTGTTGTTGACGCAATCGAACATACAGATGCAGCAGCGATCCAAGCCAACGGAGTTGAAGGTCCATTTGCCGAAATGGTATTTGACCTCAGACTTAGCCGTCTTGTAGATGGTGTTGATAACCATGTGGTTGACCGCCCTCGCCTACAAGCTTAATTCAGCTAAAAGTCATTTTGTGAATCTTGAAATCAGGCGAGCTGTAACGGTTTAGCCTGATTTATTTTATGGAAAAGATATTTAGATGGATATTCATACTTTTGATGCAGCAAGCAATACTATTTTAGCCGTTGTACCTGAAGATGCGAAAGCTCTGGCTCGACTGCGCGCCATTCTACAGGCAGGTCAATTTCCGACGGTTACAGTGATTGGCAAATATAATCATGGTAAAAGCCGACTGTTAAATGAGCTTATTGGTCAAGATATTTTCTCAGTTGCGGATAAACGAGAAACGGTAGCCCTCTCCGAACATCTGCAACATCAAATCCGCTGGTTAGATGCACCAGGTTTGGATGCTGATGTGGCGACAATCGATGATCAACTTGCTCAAGATGCGATGTGGAATAAAGCAGATATTCGCCTAATGGTGCATTCGGTACGTGAAGGTGAGTTTGATCCTTATGAATTACATTTATTCCAGCAATTCGAGCAAGATGCAAAGCAAACCCAACGTCAAAGCTTACTGCTGCTTACTCAAATTGACCAGATTCCAGATCAAGCCGTTTTAGCACAGATTATTGATAGCATTCAAAATCAAGCACCAAATGCAACGATACGACCTGTATCAGCTACACGGCACCGTCAAGGTATCGAAAATTCCAAACCCGTACTGGTACAACGCAGTGGTATCCCCGAACTACAACACACACTTCATCGGATGCTTGAGCAAGTCCCCGCAATACGTCAATTTGAAAAAAAACAGATCATTGTTGATCTAAAAACGCGCTTATCCCAGCACCTAGAAACCATTCAAAGCAACATTCAGCAACTTACAACAAGCTTACAGCAGCAACGCCAAAATTTTGAGCGTGATCTCAATCAAATATTAGATAAAGTGCGTCAAGATTTACAACCGGTCCTACAGATCTCTGGGCAGGATAATTCGCTAGAACCAGATTCTTTTGCCAATATGTATAAAGTAACCGCGGGCAAACGTGATCGTAACCGTATTCAAGTGGCTTATTCTCGTGCCTGTATCGAAATCAATAGCCATCTGGTGCACTATGGTGTGGTGGGTTTACCCGATACGCAAAAAAGTAATGTCCGCAGTCTAGATACGGTCATGGTTGCGGTGATGGGTGTTTCAGTTAAACTGCGTAAGGATCTCAATCTTATTTTTGTCGAAGAATCAGGTCGTCAGCGTTTACGTGGTGAATTTGCCCATTATTTTGAATTGTCTTCTGATCGAATGCAGTTGCAACAACAATTACTTAATTTGCAGCAGCAACAGCAGCTCATCATACAAGCTCAACAAGCATCAACCACTTTGGAGCAGGTATAATGACCGTCCATGATTCGCATGATTCGATTCAGACGCTGATTGCGAGTAGCAAAGCTTTTGATCAGCATGAACAGGACATCATCCTGCATTTAAATAAGATGCACACTTGGCATCAGCAACTGGCGATCAATCTTAATAAACAACGTATCAATCCCATTGGACTGACATCATATAGTCAGATTGCCCAAGACATCGCCGTACTCAATTCGCAGCTTGAAAGCTATCTCAGCCATTGGGAAACACAATTAGAAACCCTACATGCTGCACAATCCATCGCAGATCATTTTGACGATAAGATTATTTTGCTAATTTTCGGAAAATTCAATGCGGGTAAAAGTTCATTCTGTAATGTATTGGCAGAGTGTTTTCACAGACGCCAGCAAAGCGTTGAATATTTTTATCTCGACTCAGGTCAAATTATCCATAGTCAGGAGCGTTTTAAAGAAGGTGCCACAGAAACCACCACACGCTTACAAGGGGTTTGTTTAGCAAACAACCTCATTTTATTGGATACCCCAGGACTTCATTCCGTTACGCCAGAAAATGCAGCATTAACCCAACGCTTTATGGATAGTGCGGATGGTGTCCTTTGGCTCAGTAGTTCCTCCTCACCCGGTCAAGTCAAAGAATTAGCGGCTTTGGGGCAGGAATTACGCCGACATAAACCGTTATTGCCAGTGCTTACACGCAGTGATTATTTTGAAGAAGATGAAGTCGATGGCGACATTTGCCAGATTCTATGCAATAAAACCTCTGACCAACGTTATCTGCAAGAAACCGATGTTCAAACCCGCGCTATTGACCAACTGATCGCAATGCAAGTTGATCCTGTACTGTTGCAATCGCCAATTTCAACCTCGTCTCAGATGTTAAAAAATGCGGATTTCAATGATCAGGCCATGCAAAATGCAGGTTTTAATCGTTTATTTGATGCACTTTTACATTTGATCCAACCTGCTCTGGCTTATAAACAGCGTAAACCTGCGGAAGCCTTGTTACATCATTTACAAGAGCAAATTCTAGCCCCCTTACAACTTAAAGTTGTGCCACAACTGCATCAATTACAGCAGCAGCTAAGCAATGCTATGAGCGCTTTGCTGCAACATAAACAGCAAATCATTACGCAAACATGGCGCAGTATGATTGCAACCCTGCCAAGCTTATTAGAGCAACATGCCGAGCAGCAAGCAGTGGATGAATTGTATAG
Organism: Acinetobacter sp. CE-15; assembly: GCF_051059255.1. Lineage (NCBI taxonomy): Bacteria > Pseudomonadati > Pseudomonadota > Gammaproteobacteria > Moraxellales > Moraxellaceae > Acinetobacter > Acinetobacter sp. CE-15. The sequence continues at coordinate 2,991,723 of NZ_CP192737.1, forward strand.
TGCATTGACCCAACAGGCTCAACAGCTTCTATCACAACATATTGCAAATACTTTATCGGATTATCAACTGCAATATGCCCCTCTCAGTCCGTTACAGTTTGCTAAGCATCTGGCGTATGAAGTGATTCATGCTGATGATGCAACTGAGATCTTGGCCATTGGCCATGACCGTTTATATACTGAGATCTCACATAGTTTATGGCAAAAGCTTGATCTATATAGCGATGAAGTTACTGCACAATGCCAAGAACTGCTGAGCAATCTTCAAGAGCAAATTGCCATCATCCAGCAAGGCTTAATCAATGACGAACAGGAACTGCAATACATTGCGAATTCATTAAGAATGCAAGGATAAACACCGATAATGTCATTTTAAAATCAATATGTTAAAATCATGGTTTCAAATCATTAACTCAATAGGTCTCATTCATAAATCAAAAAATGATCATATTGAGTCAATTAGATTGGTATTAAAAGTCCCTTCTCCCATTGGGCATAGGTATCTACACAATTAAATCTATTTAAGTTAAATTGGAGAGCATGCTCTCCAATTTAACATTCCACACTTAGATAACCGATTAGTTAAACGCTACGGACGTCTTGTAAAACTTAATATGAATCCACTTGCTTCATTAGCTCCAGCGCTTAAAGATATTGCTTCTACCCAAAAGACTAGCTTTGCTACAACCCAAGCAGTTTGGCGTTTCTTAAATAACGAAAACGTTTCATTTCAACAACTCAATCAGCCTCTTCAAAAACTTGCGTTTGAACAAATCGCTCTATCGAATCACCACTATGCCTTAGTTGCTCATGATTGGTCTCAACTACAATATTTCAAACATAACAACAAGTTAAATAGATTCAAAAGAACACATGCAAGTGACAAAGGCTATGAATTACAAAGCAGTTTATTAATTGATGCTGAAACGGGTTTACCCATTGCACCATTAGATCAAACTTTATGTGATGCTACTGGACGTTATTCAACATTTACTGATGGGCATAAAATAAAAGAAACCCACTTAAATGCACTATGTGAACAAATCGAACATATTGAGTCTTTACCAATAGAAAAGAAACTCGTACATATTATTGATCGTGAAGGAGATTCAATTGCTCATCTTAGATTATTGAATCAACAAGAACATTTATTTCTTATTCGAGGTAAAGAAGGAAATCGTGTTGAATATCAAGGAGAAGATGTTAAGTTAAGGGAAGTGTCAGACCAAATACCAACTACACAAACCCATACAATTCAATATAAAGGGAATTGCGAACAACTCTATGTTGGTGAAACTCAAATCAGTATTACGCGTAATGCAAGACCAATGCAGAAAGACGAAACGGGAAAAAGAGTTCCACCACAAAAGGGAAAGTCATTAACCGTTCGACTGATTGTAGTTGAAGTTAAAAATAAGCAAGGAAAATCACTTTCTCGTTGGAGCTTATTAAGTAATGTATCATCAGAAATTCCAAGTATAGAATTGGCAACTTGGTATTATTGGCGTTGGAAAATAGAAAACTATTTTAAGTTGTTAAAACAGGCGGGCCATGACATTGAGTCATGGCTACAAACAACTCCACAAGCGATATTAAGACGACTCCTAATTGCAAGTATGGCATGTGTATTAACTTGGCGAATACAGCGAGAAAATGATGAGAAAAATTCAAGAGTTAGAGTCTTTCTAACACGTCTATCAGGAAGGCAACAAAAAAGAGGAACAAGGGAAAGTGCTCCTGCAATTTTGGCTGGTCTGTCAATATTACTGAATACACTACAATTATTATCTGAACATTCGGTGGATGACCTTAAGCTGATTGCTGAAATTGCATTAGAGTCTCTACAAAAAGATGTGTAGATACCAATGCCCATTGGGAGAAGGCGAGGATGAGGGGATTTTAGGTTGATCTCAGCGCAGACATATACTCGATTAATCCCCATCGAGTTGAAGTGGAATCCCTTCTTCTTCAAAGACTTGTCGAATACATTCTAAAATCTTAGGCAAATAAGGACTTTGATCCATATTTCTCACGGCTAATGAAATAGGACTATAGGCCTCTATATCCAAAATCGGAATATAGACCAGATTTTTCATGCCTATTTCACTGGCGCTTTCAGGAATAATGCATATCCCTTCCCCTGACGACACCAAACCCAAAGCCATATGGATTTCTCGAACTTCAACCATATCTTTCGGTACCAAGCCTAATTCGGTAAAAATAGATTGAATCAAGGTTGAAAAATTAGGCTTTTGTGTGGCTGGATAAGAAAAAATAGGTTCATTGATAATTTGCGATAAATAAATACCTTTATCGATATAACTGGTTAAATGATGATTTTTATGCGCGGCTAATTTTAATTTCTCTTTGTACAATAAAATGCGCTTAATCGATGGATCACTAATTCTTAAACGGCCAAAGCCTAAATCTATTTTACCGAGTTTGAGTGCTTCAATTTGATCCTTGGTACTATATTCAATCAGCTCAACCTGAATATCAGGGTTATTTTGACGAAATAAATAAATTACCTGAGGCAATAACGCATACAGCAATGAACTGACATAACCAATACGGACAATTGTATTCATTGAACTAATACGCTTCGCCATTGAGGTGGCTTGCGCAGTATGAGTCAAAATTTGTACCGCATGTTGGTAAAAGAATTGCCCTGCTTCTGTTGTTCTTACTGGACGTGTGCCACGCTCAAATAAAAGAATACCGAGTTCTTCTTCTAACTTTTGAATCTGACGGCTCAATGGCGGTTGAGCAATACATAATTTTTCTGCAGCTTTGGTAATACTCTGCTCTTCGACCACCGTAACGAAATAACGAAGATATCTTAATTCCATCTCTCTAAATCCCTTTTATATACCTTTTAAGTATCTAAAAATACCAAAATCGGCCTAGTTAAAGATATTACATTAAATTAGGGTATATAAATAGATTGATACTTAAGAAATAACCACGATGTACAAGTCCATAGAAACGCTGTTAATCGAAATTCCAACGATACGTCCTCACAAGATGGCCGTTGCGACAATGCAAACCCAAACCTTGGTCCTGATTAAAATCACGACTGAAGATGGTTTAATTGGCTGGGGTGAAGCGACCACAATTGGCGGTTTAGGTTATGGCGAAGAAAGCCCTGAAAGTGTAAAAACCAATATCGAAACCTATTTTGCGCCATTGTTAAAAACACTGTCTGGTGCCAATATTGCCCAAACAATGCAAGTGATCCATCGTAATATCAACGGTAATCGTTTTGCGAAATGTGCTGTTCAAACTGCATTATTAGATATTCAAGCACAACGTTTAGGTCAACCCCTGAGTGAAATTTTAGGCGGTCGCTTACGTGACAGTATTCCTGTGCTTTGGGTTTTGGCATCGGGTAATACTGAAAAAGACATTGCCGAAGCAGAAAAAATGATTGCGTTAAAACGTCACAATGTCTTTAAGTTAAAAATCGGTTCACGTCCTGTTGAACAAGATGTTGAACATGTATTGGCAATCAAAAAAGCCTTGGGCGCAGACATCTCAATTCGTGTAGACGTTAACCGTGCTTGGTCTGAACTGAATGCAATTAAAGGGATTCAAATGCTTCAAGATGGTGGCGTTGACCTGATTGAACAGCCTTGTGCAATACATAATATTGATGCTATGCAACGTCTTAGCCGTAAGTTTGATATCGCGATCATGGCAGATGAGTCGTTAACAGGTCCACAAAGTGCTTATAACTTGGCAAAAACCAATGCAGCCTCAGTTTTTGCGGTAAAAGTTGCGCAATCTGGTGGTCTGATTGAAGCATGCGAAGTCGGTAAAATTGCCAATCTGGCAGGTATTGATCTTTATGGTGGCACTATGCTTGAAGGTCCTGTTGGAACAATTGCCTCAGCACATGCCTTCTCTACATTTAGCAATCTCGCAGCGGGAACTGAATTATTTGGCCCACTGCTACTGACTGAAGAAATTTTAAAAACACCGCTTCAATATGGCAATTTTGAGCTCAAAATTCCAACTGGTCCGGGCCTCGGCATTGAACCAGATGAAGACAAAATCGACAACCTACGTCGTCAATAATTCAAGGAGCTGACATGCTTTTCCAAGTACGAATGGATGTGCACATCCCCCTCGATATGCCCGTCGAAAAAGCCAATGAAATTAAAGCAATTGAAAAGGCTTATTCACAAGATTTACAACGTCAAGGCAAATGGCGTCATATCTGGCGTATTACAGGCCAATACTCAAACACCAGTATTTTTGATGTAGAGAGCAATGAAGAACTCCACAATATTTTACAGGGATTGCCTTTATATCCTTATATGAATATCGAAGTGACTGCCTTAAACCGTCATCCGTCTTCAATTCGAGAAGATGACCATTAAGCAGCGGGTGTAAATTCATTGACCAAATAACTGTGAGATAAGTTCTTTCTCACAGTTTTTTAAGTTTCTATACATGTCTATCTTTGCTAATGCGGTATGTATAGAAATTTAAAAACATGGATAAAAGGTTCGTCTTATGATTGATAAAAGTAAGCTCTCGTTGTCTGAGGTTCTGTCACACATCAAAGATGGTGCAACCATTATGATTGGTGGCTTTGGAACAGCAGGACAGCCCGCAGAGCTGATCGATGGGCTGATTGAACTTGGCGTTAAAGATCTGGTGATTGTCAATAACAATGCAGGCAATGGCGATTACGGTCTGGCTAAACTGCTTAAATCGGGTGCAGTCCGTAAAATCATTTGTTCTTTCCCACGTCAGTCTGACTCTTGGGTATTTGACGAACTCTATCATGCGGGCAAGATCGAACTGGAACTGGTTCCTCAAGGTAATCTCGCGTGTCGTATTCAAGCTGCTGGAATGGGTTTAGGTGCAGTATTTACCCCAACAGGCTTTGGCACCTTATTGGCAGATGGTAAAGAAACCCGTCATATCGATGGCAAAGACTACGTGCTTGAATATCCAATTAAAGCAGACTTTGCACTGATTAAAGCACATCAAGGCGACCGTTGGGGCAACTTGGTTTATAACAAATCAGCACGTAACTTTGGTCCAATCATGGCGATGGCTGCAGATGTCACCATTGCACAGGTTTCAGAGGTGGTTGAATTGGGTCAACTTGATCCTGAGCATATTATTACCCCAGGGATTTTTGTTCAGCATGTGGTTGCAGTTGATGCAACCAATGGTAATGGAGAATAACAATGAGCTACCAAAAACTAAGCCGTGACCAAATTGCTGAACGTGTTGCCCAAGATATTCCCGATGGTGCTTATGTCAATTTAGGCATTGGTTTACCGACCAAGATTTCAAAATATCTGCCAACAGACAAAGATGTATTTCTACATTCTGAAAATGGTTTATTGGCTTTTGGTCCCCCACCCGCCAAAGGTGAAGAAGATCCTGAGCTGATTAATGCTGGCAAAGAATATGTGACCATGCTAACGGGTGGCTCATTTTTCCATCATGGTGATTCCTTTGCCATGATGCGTGGTGGACATCTGGATATTGCTGTATTGGGTGCATTCCAAGTGGCAGCCAATGGCGATCTTGCCAACTGGCATACCGGTGCGCCAGATGCGATTCCTGCGGTGGGTGGTGCAATGGATTTGGCTGTAGGGGCCAAGAAAGTCTTTATCACCACCGATCATGTGACCAAGCAAGGTGAACCTAAGATTGTTGAAGAACTGACTTATCCAGTAACAGGTAAACATTGTGTTGATCGTATTTATACTGACTTATGCGTGATTGATGTGACCGCAGATGGCTTAAAAGTGCTTGAAAAAGTTGCAGGTCTGAGCTTTGAAGAGTTACAGGCTTTGACGGGTGCTCAATTGATTGATGCGACACAGGGATAATAAATCTCCCCTAACCCCTCTTTAAAAAAGAGGGGAACTCCTCCCTTTAATAAAGGGAGGCTGGGAGGGATTTTAGATAAAGGAGAACACATGAAAAACGCTTACATCATAGATGCCATCCGTACCCCATTTGGTCGTTATGCTGGTGGTCTTGCACCAGTCCGTGCAGATGATCTCGGTGCTATTCCAATTCAAGCATTGATACAACGTAATCCAACGGTAGATTGGCAGCAAGTCGATGATGTGATTTATGGCTGTGCCAATCAGGCCGGTGAAGACAATCGTAATGTCGGGCGTATGTCAGCATTATTGGCAGGTGTGCCCTATCAAGTGCCAGCGACCACTGTCAACCGTTTATGTGGTTCGTCACTGGATGCGATTGCCATGGCAGCTCGCGCCATCAAAGCCAATGAAGCAGATTTAATTATTGCGGGTGGTGTAGAAAGCATGAGCCGTGCGCCCTATGTGATGGGCAAGTCGGACAGCGCTTTTGGACGTAGTCAAAAGATCGAAGACACCACCATGGGCTGGCGCTTTATCAATCCAAAACTCAAAGAATTGTATGGTGTGGACAGCATGCCACAAACTGCTGAAAACGTAGCAGAACAATTCAATATTAACCGTGCGGATCAAGATCAGTTTGCGCTAAACAGCCAACAACGTACTGCGGCAGCACAAGCTCAAGGCTTTTTCAAAAATGAGATTGTGCCTGTCACTATTCCACAGCGTAAAGGTGATGCTGTGCTTGTGGATACAGATGAACATCCACGTGCATCAACCACTTTAGCCGCTCTGACAAAACTTAAAGGTGTGGTCAAAGCTGATGGTACGGTCACGGCGGGAAATGCGTCTGGGATTAATGATGGTGCAGCAGCATTATTGATCGCCTCAGATGAAGCCGTAGAAAAATACCAATTAAAACCACGTGGCAAAATTATTGCAGCAACCACAGTGGGTGTTGAACCAAGAATTATGGGCTTTGCACCAGCGCCTGCAATCAAGAAACTGCTTAAACAAGCTGATCTTAGTTTAGCGCAAATGGATGTGATTGAACTAAATGAAGCCTTTGCTGCCCAAGCTTTGGCGGTAACCCGTGATTTAGGTTTGGCAGATGATGATGCACGTGTCAATCCTAATGGTGGGGCGATTGCTTTAGGTCATCCTTTGGGTGCATCAGGTGCCAGACTGGTGACGACTGCCTTAAATCAACTTGAACAAATCAAGGGTGAATATGCCTTATGTTCAATGTGTATTGGGGTGGGACAAGGTATCGCGCTCATTATTCAACGTGTTGATCAAAATTAAGGAACGAGCAATGCCAACTTTTCAATCAGCGGATGCACAAATTAATTATCAAAGTTTTGGAAACCCTAACTCCCCTGCACTGGTCTTTTCAAATTCCTTAGGGACCAACTATGGCATGTGGCAAAAGCAGTTCAATTATTTTAAAGAACGTTTTTTTGTCATTTGCTATGACACCCGTGGACATGGTTCTTCATCTGCGCCACAAGGTCCTTATACCTTGCCCCAATTGGCTGAAGATGTGATTCGATTACTGGATCATTTAAATATTGAAAAAGCCAGTTTCTGTGGCATTTCTATGGGGGGATTAACAGGTCAATGGTTAGCCATCCATTATCCACAACGATTTAATGCTGTTGTTATCAGCAATACCGCAGCAAAAATTGGACAAGAACAAGCATGGCTAGATCGTGCTCAACTAGTCCGAGAACAAGGTTTAACCAACATCGCAGCAAGCGCTGCATCACGTTGGTTTACAGATCCCTTTATCCAAAGTCATCCTGCAATTGTCAATAATCTGTGTAACGACTTAAGTGCTGGCAGCGCAATAGGTTATGCCAATTGTTGTGAGGCTTTGGCTAAAGCGGATGTCCGCAATCAACTCAAAGATATCACGATTCCAGTTTTGGTCATTGCAGGAACGCAAGACCCTGTAACTACAGTTGCAGATGGGCAATTTATGCAACAGCACATTCCACAATCCCAACTTGTGGAAATTCAAGCATCGCATATTTCAAATATTGAATGTCCTGAAGCTTTCAATGCTGCACTTGAAAAATTTCTCTCAGCAATTTTTGCGACTGAACTTTGACACTTTATCTTTGCCACTTAATTTTTGAAGCAGCATAAAGGGATAGAACATATCCCTTTATTTTTTGGCATTTCATCAAGACTTGATAAAGCATATTTAAAATAAAATGATGAGATAAATTAAGCCTCTTTATTTAAAAGTATAAATATATACCCACAAAGTAATAGAAAATTACATATAAAAATAACAATCATTTTATTTAATCAGGACCTGCATATCGATAAATCTGTTGTTTTTAGAAAACATCTAAAAGCATTTCTTTCCCAACACTCTATTTCTCAACAATAATGAAAAGGATATTTCAATTGAAAAAAAGCCCCTCAAATAATCAACTGAGCGATAAACACCACTTAATCAAATTAGGTGTTTTAAGTTGTTTATTGCTTGCAGGATGTAGTTCATCCTCTCGTTTAGAATCAAACCCAGTGCAAAAACAGGTCACGATTCAACGTGACAATTTTGGCACACCGCATGTCTATGCCAAGGATACTTATGGTCTTTTTTATGGCTATGCTTATGCAGTCGCAACTGATCGTTTATTTCAAATGGAAATGTCAAAACGTACAGGTTTAGGCACTGTTGCTGAAGTGCTCGGTCCTGACTATCTACAGTATGATATTGCAACCCATAGTCGTTTTAATCCTGAACAGATTAAACAACAAATTGCCCGACTTTCTCCTGAAGATCGTGCCATTTTCGATGGTTATGCTGCTGGTTTTAATAAGCGTGTCCAAGAGGTTTTGGCCAATCCAGAGCTGATGCCTAAAGAGTTTATTGATTACGATTTTAAACCATCAACATGGCAGCCAGAAGATATCGCAATGGTCTGGGTCGGCTTAATTCTCAATCGCTTTTTTTCAGCCAGTTCAGAAGTCTCAAATTTAGATTTACTGACTCAACTACAAAAAGAAAAAGGTCCAGAAACAGGATTAAAAGTTTATCAGCAATTACGTTGGTTAGATGATCCGAGTGCTCCTACAATTATTCAATCTAAAGCAAAACCACAAGTTTCAGCACGTCAGCAACACATGTTAAAAGGTATAGCGCCTATCTCTGACCAAGCAGCCAAAAACTATTTAGCTCAAGCACGTATAGCATTGGGTAAAAGTGTGGTTGATGGCGTCCCTACAGCCAGTAATGCTTGGGTGGTCACAGGAGATAAAACGGTAGAAGGCCAAACGGTTTTATATAATGGCCCTCAACAAGGCTGGTACACGCCTGCAATTACTTATGCGGTTGGGTTACATGGTGCTGGCTACAATCTCACTGGGATTACCCCTGTCGGTCTACCTGCTATTTTATTTGGAACCAATGGAAAAATTGCTTGGGGTTCAACTGTCGGTTCGCTTGATACCAATGACGTCTATCAACTTAGCTTAAATCCGAGCGATCCAAAACAGTATCGTTATCAAGGCAGTTATATTCCCTTTGAACATCAACAGATCAAGATTAAAGTCCGTAATCAGCCAGACCACGTTTTAGATGTGTATCAAAGTAAACAAGGCTTTGTCAGCACATGGGATGAAAAAAATCATACCGCCTATGCACAAAAACGTAGCTGGGAAGGTGTAGAGATTGAAACTTTATTGGGTTGGGCCAATGCAGCAAAAGCGAGCAACTGGCAAGAATTCCTAGATCAAGCCAAACGTGTCGCGGCTTCGATTACATGGTTTTATGCAGATACCCAAAATAATATTGGTGTCGCTGCATTGGGTCGTTTACCGATCCGTCCTGAAAACCAGCATATTCAACTGCCTGCTCAAGGTGATGGCTCAATGGAATGGCAGGGTTTCTATGATTTCTCACACAATCCCAAAGCCTATAACCCTGAAAAAGGCTATATTAGCAGTTGGAACAATAAAGCTTATGCGGATTTACGTTCCGATTCCTCCAACTTCTCTCATGTTGACCGTGTCAATGAACTGATTGAACCCCTAGAAAGTAAAGTAAAATTAAGCCAACAAGACATTTGGGATATCAATAAAATGGGCGCTTGGTCGGATCTGAATGCGCGTTATTTTATTCCCTATATGGTCAAAGCTGCACAAAGCCCGAACGCCTCACCTCTGGCAAAGAAAGTTGCACCAATATTGGAGAGTTGGGACTTCAAACTTCGTCCTGACAGTGAGGCTAAATTCTATCAAGGCGCAGCACCTGTCATTATGCGTACATGGCTCAATCAGATGATTGAATTGGTGCTTAAACCAAATTTATCCGAAAATATTTATGCACGTTACACAGATACCTTTTACCCAGTAAATAATGACCCACGGAGTACACAACCTGCCAATGCATCCAAACTAATCTGGAATGCACTGCAAGGCAAACAAGCCAGCGTTGTTCAAACCGTTGATTTCTTAAAAGGACAATCAGCAGATGATGTGGTGTTAACTGCCTTAGAAAACACCTTAATTCAGCTTTCAACACAATATCATTCAGACCAACCCAATGATTGGAAAATTCCTGTTGCCACAATGGGATTTTCCAACAAAAACTCAGTGGGTATTCCATGGGCTGATCAGGCGCATCAACAACAGCTGAGCACCTATGGGAATACAGGGAGTGCAACCTTTAGAGTGGTACTTAATCCCAATCAAGTCAGCATGTGTTCAATTCTTGCACCTGGTCAAAGTGGATTTATTCATCGCAATGGAAAGACTGATGCACACTTTGCCGATCAGCTGCCATTATTTGAGAACTATCAATGTAAGGATGATGCGGTAAGCCAAAAGCAAATTGATCAAGCAACACAGCAAAGTATGACTTTAACTTATTAATTTTTACTCGAAACAGCCCAATATATGCATATAGTGGGCTGTTTCGATTTTAAAGCTTGTTCAATCCATCATTTATGAAAATGATGTACATACCGGAAAATCATGCTGGTTCCTTGTGGTCGATTTTCTGCATCTTGTTCAAAATAAGCATTTGCAACAAGATGGTCATGGGGAGAAAAACTATACATCGCCCCTGGACCGATCGCCCAGACCTGTTCACGTCGTCCTTTGACATTTTCACCATCCACCTGTGTATCGGTGATTTGATTGAGCCAATATCCATTTATTCCTAACCGAAGCCGTGGTGTGATTGCATAACTACTTTCAAAGTTGGCATGTAATGCTTGCCCAGCCTGTATGTCTTCAGCATTCCCAAAACTATAATTTGGATCATTATTCTTAAAGTTATAAAGATAGTGTAGACGTGTCGAAAGCGTCCATTTGGGATTCAGCCAATAGGTTGCAGCCCAGTATGGATCAAGTGACACTGCATTGGCACCAGGGTTTATATCCTTATTATGATCATATTCACCTGTAGGTAAATTGATTTGAAATTCAAAACGATGGGAAAACTTAGGCCCGTCTTGCCCCATCACTGGATCAAATTGGATAAAAGGGCCGATAATAATGTCGCCCAATCCCCTATTTGCTTTAATGGCTTGATTATTGAGGCCATCATCCACATCTACATGTGCCAGCACAGGAATCACCATATTTAAGCCAAGATTACCACTGCCCAATTTGATATCTGACATATAACTGATTTGCTGAACAATCGATTGATAATCAATCTCTGACTTAGGGAGTGCGATCTTGTTGCCATGCGTATCACGAATACTATCCGCGCGATAATTCTGAAAATAGGTTTGTGCATACCAACCACTACCTGCTGGAACTGCACCATCTACAAAACTCGATAGACCTAAATTCACAGTTGGCAGATCACTGGCAAAGCTTGTATGCGTAATAAAAATAAGACCCAGTATTTTCTTATTCATCATCAATATCCTTATTGTTGAGGCAAAATCCTCCTACAGGTAGCAATTCATACTGCTACCTTTTTCTAACTGGATTTGCCTGTTTAAATAATATTGTGCATTTTTAATAGCGGATCATCACTGACTTTAATTCAGTGTAATCCTCAATAAATGCGTCTGAAAATTCACGACCTAGACCAGATGCTTTGACACCACCAAAAGGAACAGCAGGATCAAGGAACGTGTGCATATTCACCCAGACTGAGCCTGCTTCAATTTGTGGAATGAGCCGCAAAGCTTTCGCTAAATCATTGGTCCATATACTTGCAGTTAAACCAAAACGAGAATGATTCACCATTGAAATTAACTCTTCATCACTTTCAAAAGCAATCACATCCACCACAGGTCCAAATGTTTCCTCAATAAATAAAGGATCATCAATACCCCGCACTGTTAATAAAGTTGGCTCTACAAAATAGCCTGTTCCTGCAATGACTTTACCACCACAAATGATTTGATTATTTTGATGAGCAAGATCCAGATAATGTTTAACCTTCTCAAAATGTGGCTTATTTGAAAGTGGACCAAACATAGAGGATTCATCCAGTGGTGAACCTATTTTAAATTGTTGAAGAGCTACGGCTGCTTTTTGAATAAACTCTTCATATTTAGAGCGATGCACAAAAAAACGTTCTGGTGCTGCACACACTTGACCTTGATGAACAAAACTGGCTTGTAAAAGTGTTGGTAAAATTTCATCGATTTGAGTATCTGCTAAAATCGCAGCTGCATTTTTTCCGCCTAGTTCTAAGCTGACACGGGTTAAATCGTTATGCATCGCTTGTTTGCCAATCGCAATTCCTGTAGGTACAGAACCTGTAAACGAGACTTTTTTAATCTTTTTTGAGTCAATTAAATATTGGCCAGTTTCTCCTGTGCCTGTGACAATATTAATCACACCTGCGGGGATGCCTGCTTCTATTGCAAGCTCGGCTAAACGTAATAATGAAAGTGTTGTGAACTCACTAGGTTTAAGCACGATTGTACAACCCGTTGTCAATGCCGAACCAATCTTCCAACATCCGATCATCAAGGAAAAATTCCACGGCACGATCCCTGCCACAACCCCAACAGGTTGACGCACCGTATAAGCTGTATATTTTTCACCATTGGCTGAGGGAATAGAAGGTTGCATGGTTTGACCATGAATCTTGGTGGCCCAACCAGCAAAATATCTTAAAAACACGACAGTCTGAGCAACTTCTAAGTGTCGAGAAAGATTAATCAACTTGCCTGTAGTCAAAGTTTCTAGTTGTGCTAATTCCTCCGCATGCTGTTCAACCAGATCAGCAAGCTTATTCAACTTTTGCCCACGTTCGTAAGGTGATGTATTGGCCCAAGCATTTAGAAAAGCATCTTGCGCACTGTTTACAGCGGCCTCAACATCGGGTTTAGTCCCAATTGCAATACTTGAAACAGGCTGTTCCGTTGCAGGGTTAATCAGCTCAATTCGAGTCCGCGTATCATCGACTTCAATATGTTGGCCATGAATAAAATGACCGTGTTGACGTTGCAAAAAAGTTTGGACACTCGCTAAAATTTGTACTTGGTTCATCTTATTATCCTGTGTTCTATATAGAAATCTTGGCAATTTAGGTTCAGCAATCTCTATGAGATTTAGTTATGCATTTAGAATAAAGTCAGCACCGCGCTCACCAATCATGATGGCAATGGCGTTGGTATTTCCACTTGGTACTTGTGGGCAAATGGAACAGTCAATCACGCGTAAATTTTGAAAACCATACACTTTAAGGGTTTGGTCAGTAACGGAGTCTTGTGAAGAATTGCCCATTTTACAGCTGCCCGCGGGATGGTAGACCGTTTTAATATTTTGACGCATCCACAGATCAATCGCAGCAATGTCATCGGGATCAATATTTGCTGGTTCAATAATATCTTTGACTATAGATTTTAATGCAGGCTGTTGTAGTAAACGTAGCCCTGCCTGAACCGCGCGGATATTGGCATCAATATCTTCTTGATGACCTAAATAGTTTGGATCAATGATCGGCAAAGTATTTGGGTCTTTACTGCTTAAACGTAAACTGCCTCGTGCTTTGGGTTGTACATGTCCAACCTTAATGGTGAGACCATGTTCTTGTGCCACTGCTTTTTCACCTGGCGTATTATCAAAATTATCCAGTACTGGCAAGAAATGGAACTGTACATCAGGTCGGCCATGGTTATTGGTATCAATAAAGCCACCACCTTCTAAAATATTAGACGTTAATAAACCAGAACGGGTAAAGCGCCATTGTAAAAAGTGCCGTAGTGCTTTTAAACCTTGATCTTCCCCAAGCAAGCTATTCTTGGTTTTAACAGTTGCATTCACTGACATATGTAGATGATCATGAAAATTCTCACCCACAGGTAAGTCTTGAATACATTCAATGCCCAGTTCATTTAAATGCTGTTTTGGGCCAATTCCTGAGAGTAATAAAACTTTTGGACTACCAATTGCACCAGCACTGACAATAATTTCTTTGCTTGCGTGTACAGTAACAGCAGATTTTCCAGCAATGCTATAGGTTACGCCTGTCGCCCGACCAGCATGTGTTTCGATTTTATGGACCAGTGCATCGGTCACCACAGTAAGATCTGCAAGATGTTCAACCGCTTTTAAATAGGTTTTTGCAGTACTGGCTCTTTCACCATGCAGGGTTGTGGTTTGATAAAAGCCGACACCCGCTTGATCCCATCCATTGAGATCATTGCCATATTTCATCCCCATTTGCTGACCAGCTTGGATACAAGCAAGTGTTAAAGGATGACGATAACGATTTTCACTGACAGGCAAAATACCCTCTTGTCCGTGATACTCATCCGCAAGGCTTTCATTCTTTTCAGCTTTTTTAAAAAATGGAAGCACCTTTTGATAAGACCAATTGTTGCAGCCCCATTCAGATGCCCATAGATCATAATCCTGACGTTGTCCACGACAGTACACCATGCCATTGACAGAGCTTCCTCCGCCAAGGACTTTACCTTGTGCAAGAATCATTTCACGGTGATTACAATGCTTTTGTGGAACCGTCATATACGGCCATGATTTTTGTTGAAATACTTTGATTACTGTTGCTGGGATCGTATGGAACATACTATTGTCCTTCGTCCCCGCCTCTAAAACCAGCACTCGTCCTGCTTTTGCTTGTAATAATCGTGCTGCGACCACACAGCCTGCCGACCCTGCCCCAATAATAATATATTCATATTCTGCTTGCATCATGCTTGCCTACTCATCTAATTCCTTGAATAAGATTTCACCATGATTACAGCGGATGTTCTTGTTTAAATGTGACTCACTTTATGCAAAATTGTGACATTGACAGCAGATCTAAATTTCATTGACTACATTTTTAAGCGATATTGTTTCGGTGAAAGCCCGATCATCTTACGGAATAATTTTGAGAAATGAGCACTGTCACCAAATCCCCACTTCAAAGCAATTTCAGTAATCGACAGACTTTTATTTTTGCCATCTTTTAATTCATACTGAATTTTTTCGATACGATGCATTTGAATAAACTTGTGTACAGATTGCTGTTGATGTTCAAATAATCGGTGTAAATGCCGAAGTGAAATCCCTAAGTGATTTGCGATCATTTGTGCATTTAAACTTTGCTGATTGAGATGTTCAAAAATAAATCGCTCTGCTTTTATTTTGAGATGACTGGAAATTTCAATATTTTTATAGTTAATTGTCGGTTTGATTAAAGCAATCAAGGCATCTTCAAAAGCATTGCCATCCTCTTTTGCATACCAAAGTTCAATATTTTCAGGTGATAGATTTTGCAACATACCTTTCAGCAAATGCCCACTCATATTGGAAGTGTTTAATTTGCCAAAATGATCAACTGTAATGCCTTGCTTGAATAATTTCTCACGCGATAAATGCACTGAAACATGACTAAATAAACCTTGTGGATACATATCAATCGTTTCATCAGGATCAAGTAAGGTAATCTCTCCTTCATTTAAATCAATATTTTGCTCTTTATAAACAATCCGCATCTTGCCTGTGTACTGAATTACCAAAAAACAGAAACGATCTTTCACTCGATCAGGCATACCACTTTTTCTGCAAATATGACTGGCATTACTTTTTATAAAAGCAACCTCTGTCTCACCCAATAGGAAGAACTTTACTTCACCAATAAATAAATTATTTTGTTTATCAAAGGTCGTTTCAAAATCACCACAAACCTTTTGAATAGATTGCTTCCACTGCACAATTTCATTTTCTTTAGCTTGATTCATATCCATTCCCCTTGGACAGATCGATTCAATAATTTGAGTAGCTTTGCTTTGTCTTTTCCAACACCATTAAAAATTCTATCTCAATAAATCCAAATAACCGACAAATTCATCTAGATATTTGTCGGTTAGTTGATGTTTATACAATCCCCGCAATATCCTTTAAAATTTTAATAAAAATTTCCTTTTCATTTTCAGGATATTTTTCAAAAACTTCATTTTGATGGCTATCGGCAATATCAAACAGATAATGTGCGGTTTTCTTACCCTTTTCCGTTAACTTAAAAAATCCATCCGTTTCAATCAATAAACCATCTTTTTTTAAGATAAGCGCAGCTTGTTCGATCTCACGCATCGGCATGGCAATATCACGTGGTAAATCTGCTTTATTGGATGCGGTACCACTGCCTAACACCAATAATAATCTTGCTTCACTGGTGCGAAATCCAGTGATTAACTGCTTCGGAATATAATCGGTCTGATAAAATTTAAACGCCCGACTCATTAAATAGCAGACATTACTATATAAATGCCCTTGATGTAATTCGCCTAAGTCTTCTGCTTCTACAGTATCTTTAAGCTGTAATAATGGATGAGGAATCACGCCTGAATACGCACCTTGGTGATACACCAACGGACTACGCCCTTGATCATGAAACTTAACGACTTTGCCAATAATAATCCAGTGATCACCACCTTCAATAATTTCATGTCGCTCACATTCAAACACTGCTGAACAATGGTCTAGAACTGGTGATTGACCTGCACCAACCTGATAACTTGTGCCTTCATACTTATCGATATTGCGACGGGAAAACTTATTGGATAACTCAATTTGAGAACCCGATAAAATATTTACCGCAAAATGCGTAGCTTGCTCAAATACAGAAAAACTCGATGATTTTTTATCGATACTCCATAAAATGAGTGGTGGGTCTAAAGACACTGAGTTAAAACTATTTGCAGTGACTCCAACCTTCTCGCCTTGCTCATTTTGTGCCGTCACAATGGTCACACCTGTAGCAAAATTACCCAATGCCCGTCTAAATTGCATTGGATCTATTTTGATTTCATCCATTGATTTTAATGAATTCATTATTCTCTCCTGAATCTTTTATCCTATTTAGCTCGGTATCTGAAATTGCTTCGTCCTGTTAAAAGCAATTAAATATCCAGTACCAATCGTGCTGACTTTGCACGGGAACAGCACACCAGTATTTGTTCATTACTGGCTTTTTCTTCATCAGTAAAATACACATCACGATGATCAGGCTCACCTTCGATCACATCGCACATACAGGTTCCGCAGACGCCCTGTTCGCAAGACATTTCAATCTCAATCCCTTCACGTGCCAGTGCTTGCAGAATGGTTTCTTCGGCATTGACCATGATGATCTTGCCGCTACGCTCAGCAACAACTTCAAATGCATCACCGTTGGTTTCAACCTCAACCTGAAAATATTCCTTATGAATCTGTTGCTCAGGAAAATTTTGCGTCAATGCCAAATTAATCACCCAATCCATAAATCCATTGGGACCACAGGTATAGATATGGCTTGCTTTGTCTATGTCCTGAATGGCAGATTGAAAAAACTCGCGATGGCTGGCCCCTTCCGATTTAAAATGAAAGGTGGTAAAGGGCGCCAATACACTATTTCTAATTTCATCGACAAAGGCACATTGCTCTGGGCTTGCCCCGCAATAATGCAGTTCAAAAGATGCATTTTCTTGTACCAATTGATAGGCCATAGTGATCAAAGGAGTAATTCCAATCCCCCCACCCACCAGTACAGCATGTTTGGCTTTGACTAATGGAAACAGATTTTTCGGTTCACTGACCTGTATTTGCATACCATCTTTTAAATCATCAAAAGCCGATACTGAACCACCACGCGATTCTGGATCACGTAAAATCCCCAGTCTGAATATGCCAACATCTTTTGGGTTTTGGCATAGTGAGTACTGACGCACCATACCATTGGGTAAGTGCACATCAATATGCGCACCTGCTTCAATTTTTGGTAATGTGGCAGAATTTGCAGATTCAAACTCCATGACTGCAACATTCCCACCTTCTACATGACGGTTTCTGACGACCACGTTATAGAGTGTAGCCATGATTTATCTCCCTTTTATGCATCTCGCCCAAGGCTTAACGCATAAATAATCCACCGTTAATATCCCACGTCGCCCCAGTGACAAAAGCTGCGTTTGGACTTGCCAACAAGGCACAGGTTTCAGCAATAAATTCCATACTACCTAATGCTTTGACTGGGATATTTTGAATAAATTGCGCCATTTTCTCGTCAGATACCACACTGTGTACAATCGGTGATTCCATTGGCCCAGGTGCTATGGCGTTTACAGTCACACCTTTAGCAGCAAACTCTTTGGCAAATATTTTGGTCAAAGTCACAATTGCACCTTTGGTTGCAGCATAGTGAGCGCCTGTCGCAGTGCCTCCATTTTGCCCTGCCAATGAAGCCATATTGACGATACGGCCATAGCCTTGATCTGCCATATATTTGCCAATAATCTGACACGCTTGAAAGGTTCCTCGCTGATTCACTTGGGTGATCCAGTCAAAGTCAGCTGCAGTAATCTCTAAAACAGGAGTTGCCTTAGTGACCGTCGCATTATTAATCAACACATCCAATTTGCTGAATTTTTGTTGAATCCACTGCACTGCAGCATGAAAATCTTGCTCAACTGAAATATCCAGTTTTAACGCAAACATATTCTCCGCATTAGGACTACGTGCTTTGGCATTTTCAGCCTTTTCTAAGCTGCTGGCAGAGACAATCACTTGATGCCCCTGTGCTGCAAAATATTCGGCGATCACATTCCCTAAACCAGATGCTGCGCCCGTGACTAAAACAACCTGTTTCATTTTTGCGCTCCTAGAGAATGTAACTAATACCCGCCAAAGTATCGGTCGAGTTGACTAAGTTGATAATTTTACGATTGATCTTAAAGCCTTGTTCTGGATCACGAACCAAATGAAAAATCACATCTGCGGTGTAATGTTTCAAGCTTTCCTTACGGAATTCACGAAGGTTTTGTGCACAGCGTAAAATGATTTCACCATCCTCATCTTTTACGACACGGATACGTGACACGCTACGGACGGTATTGGCTTTGGGTGCAGTCGAAATCGCTTCACCATTTTCCAAACGTTCGACCCGTAATGTACGCATATGATTGTTGTCATAGGCATAGTTCAAATTATTTTCATAATCCTTGAGTGTCGGATCAATCGGAATGATATACACGCCTTTTTCATTCCAGAGATTGAGCCATTCACGGTATTCACTGTGGTCTAACATGTCAGCTTCAGCCCAAACAAAAGCAGTCACTTCATTTAATAATTGCAAATTCATGTTCATGCTACTCTCCTTAAGCCGTCATCATCTTTTTCCACTGCTGATAAGCAGCGCGCATTCCAGTTTCTGCACTGACATCGCTCTTTAAGCCATCTTCAGTTTTTACTTCTCCGGGTAAACCACGGTTCAACATGATCCATAAATCATGACCAGCATTGGCACCATGTTGCACACGTTCCCACGCTTCTGAGTCATCAGGCGTACCGAAACCAAATGGACCTTGGAAATGTTCATGTAGACGTAAGCGATATTGATTGGCAATCTGTGGACCACCATCCATCGTGATCACAGAATGGTGAATTTCAGTTTCATTGACTGAAATCGGTTGCATAACACGGAAGAACGCCATTGAACAGGCAATGTTCGGGAACAGGTTTAAGTTAAAACCAGAGCCACCCACAGCACGTACAATACGGCGTACTTCAAGTTCTTCATGCCCTTCATCACGTAACGCTTGAGCAAGCTCTTCAAAACGTTCCTGAATTGGGCGTTCCATCAACGCTTCATCTAAATCCACCAGCTCAGGAATCATCACCATGACACTGTGACCATTGCCTAAGTCTTCAACATAGCCAGGTTGATTTTCAAAGTTAAATAGCTCTTCAGTCTTCTCATCGACTGAACTTAAGAACGACTTATGTACCAAGGGGAAATGATAAGCATCGGTGGTATTTTCCAGCTGGATTTTCCAGTTGCCTGGGAAACGGAAACGATGTTCACCCAATACTTTAATTGGATAACCTGCGCCTTGTTTCATAAACAAATCAATCCATTTTTTCGCAGCGCCCAAGAAATCCGCTAAAGGCTCAATATCATCTTTAAAGGTGGCGAAAATCATACCGTTGTATTCTTCAACACGTAGGCTAATCAATGGAAACTCTGATTTATCCAGACACTCACCGTAACTTTCAGGCGAAGGTACACCACGCAATGAACCATCCAGTGCATAGCTCCATCCGTGATATGGGCAAACAAAACTGTTGGTTTTGCCTTTTTTATGTTCACATACCGTTGCTGCACGATGGCGGCAACGATTGAGCAATACATGGACTTTTTTCTTACGGTCACGTACAACGACCACAGGTTGCTTACCAATATTAATAGTTTTATAGCTACCACCATCTGGAATTTCGCTGGCATGTGCCACCCAAACCCAAGTGCTGTAATAAATCTTTTCCATTTCATCATCAAAGACACGCGCATCTTTATATAAAGAGGTATGTGCACGATCACTTTGAACTAACTCACTGTAATCAATGTTAATATTCTGCATTGGAATAATACTGTTCATATCCATTATCCTTTTCAATTTATCCATAACTTATTGCTGAGACGGTACTGGCAATATCGCTGTACTGTTCCAGTGAGACACGGGGCGACTAAAAATATTTTCAGTCTGAAAATGTTTGATCTTCCATAGACCATCGGTTTGCTGTTTAAATTTCACACTGAGTTTTGCGGCATTTAAATGGCTATCTCCATTGAGAAAGGTCGAGGTTTGCAACATCAACCAGCTTGCATTGGCCTGATCGCCTGCAATATAAATTTGTTCTGAGCTGACAAAATGCGCATTCATCACAAAATGTGATTCGGCTTGGGTATAGCTTTTAAACATGTCAAAAATGGCTTGCCATGAAGCATAGCGACCAAAAGATTGCGCATATTTCTCACCAATTCCTTCCCAAATACTGTCCTGATCAAATAAATCCATTAATTCATTGAGGTCAGTCTTGGCATTTAATCCATCACAAATTTCCATATAACGATGAATACAATTACGAATCGCGTTTTGCGCTTCGAGCTGCTCTAAGCGTTGTAAGATAACGGTCAAATCCATCTTGCTATTCATGTCATATTCATCCTTGGACATCTCGTGATTATTTAAATTCGGCTTATAAATAACCGGGTGCTGGCTGCATACCAAAGCTCACCAAAGCGGCATTTTGTAAAGTGGCATCGCCCATAAAGGCATGCTGAGTCACCACATTGGTATCATTCACAAAACGGCTAAATGGGTTATGGGTATAAATTGCAGTCATGCCCGCCAGCATTTGAATTTTGCGCGTTACACGTGCGCAAACTCGAGCAACATGGGTACAAGACAAACGCATCTCACTGATCTGTTCTGGCGTTGGCGTACCACCTGCAATAATTTCATTCCAAACGATTTGCATAGTGTCGTAGAACCAAACACGTGCTGCTTTAAACTCAGCTTCGACTTGGGCAAATTCATATTGGGTGACTGGGCGACTGGCAATTTCAGCACCACCTGTAATGGATGATTTCCCTGGCGCTAACTTTTGGAATTCTTCCAACGCTGCTGCTGCAACACCGATCCCGACCACAGTTAACACCTGTGTTGCCAACGACAGTGATGGATATTTAAAAAAAGGTTCCGAAAGTTTGGACGGTTCACCACGGATAAAGGTCCAGTCATTGTTTACAAAGACATTATCCACCAACAGATCATGACTGCCTGTTCCCTTTAAACCGACCGTATCCCAAGTCATTTCGATTTGCGCTTGTTTTGCAGGAATAATTGCTAAACGAGGGAGACCTTGTGTGGTGTTATTGACCTGTGGACTAATCCCCACCCCAATAATATCGGCCCCCATACAACCACTTGAAAATTTCCATCGACCTTTTACCACCACGCCATCAGCTCTTAAATCTGCGGGTTGTGGTGGAAAAATACCTGCTGCAAATACAATATCTGGGCTCTCTTTATATAATTCTTCAAGCGTTGCTTCAGGCAGGCTACCCAAATAGGCAGGGCTCATCCCAAAACTCGCAACCCATCCCACGGATCCATCTGCTTTAGACAAACGTTCAATCAACTCACAAAACTGTTGAGGTGACCATTCATTGCCGCCAAAACGTTTCGGTACCAATGCACGATAGACACCAATCTGTTTCAACTTATCGATGATGTCTTGACTCACATACGCTTGGTTATCGAACTCGCCTGTACAAGCACGTTCTCGAATCTCCTGACAGAGTGCTTCTAATTCCGTTATTGTTGTGTCCATTACAAATTCCTTTGTCGATAAATTATTCATTACCCAACTCCTTGTCATTTATTGCGCGGCATCCACGATATATTTCGCAATTGCACACACCAGCTCATCCGAATTTCGTTTCGCCACGATTTGTAAACCCACTGGTTGTCCTTCGCTGGTTTTGAGCGGTATTGAAATTGCAGGATGACCAGATAAATTGAATGGACGCACCAATGAAGTTAAGTTCAACAGTGCAACCATATGTTCTGCATCGATTAATTTGGGTGGAATTTGCGGAAGGGTTGGCAGTAACACGGCATCATATTTTTCCAATAAGCCATCAATTTCATTGATAAATTGTGCTTTGACCACTTCCGCCTCTTTTACTTGTTGCGCAGTGGTTTGCGCAGATTTGAGCAAGCGAGCATGGATATCGTCACCCAGCAAACCAGTTTTGGTTAACTCACCATACGCCTGCCAATTTTCATAATTAATGATTTGCATCCCTGCATCATAAGCAGGTTCAAACCATTCAGATTTCACTGGTGTAGCTGACAGATTCACCTGAGCAAGAAATTGCTGAATACAGTTCAATACCGTTGGGTTCGCATTTACCTCAAGCCAAGCCAGTTTCGGCGTATGCACTAATTTTTCCAAAGCATGGAAACTTGGATCAATTATCTGCATCGCGGTTTCAATCATTGCAACCGAAGCGGCAAATGGTCCCACGCAATCCAGCGAACTCATGGCTGGATGTATCCCTTGACGACTGACGCGATTGAATGTCGGCTTAAAACCATACACGCCACAACATGCCGCTGGCATACGAATTGAACCACCAGTATCGGTACCTAAAGTAAAATCAGCCAGACCTGCGGCTACGGCAGCAGCAGACCCACTTGATGAACCACCTGGAATAAGATCAGGATATTGAGGATTGATTGCAGTGCCAAAAAAAGGATTGATCCCCGTAATTCCAAAAGCTAACTCATGTAGATTGGTTTTTGCAGTAATTTGGCAATCCGCTGCCAAAATACGCTCTACCACTTCTGCATTTTTTGTTGCAGAAGGCTTATCCATCAAGGCTTTGCTTCCGATCATGGTCTTTAGACCTTGAATATCAATGGAATCTTTCACCATGACTTTTAAAGCACCGCGTCCTATTTGTACGTCTTGTACAACAATATTCATTCACTTTTCCATGTATTTTTGTACTTAATACCAATATCGGAAAAAGTAATGTAATTGTCAAGATGTTTTTATCAGAAAGAGCAAAGATTTTTTCTTTAATTTTTGTATAATGATGAATATTCATCTTTATAAAGTTATCACTTTGCTATGCTTACTCATTTAGAACAATTTCTACCTAATAATGAACCTAGCAGTTTACAAAGCTATCCTTTCTTTTGGATTTCTCAAGTGAATGGTAAATATACACAACTTATTGAAAAGTCAATAAAAAAACTAGGTATCGACAATACACGTCGTAAAATCATTTTAAGCACCAATGCTTTGCAACAAGCCAGTATTACCGAAATTGCCAACCTCTCTACCCTTAAATTGACCACAGCAACCAAAGCCATTTATCGCTTGGTTGAAGATGATATTGTGCAGGTTTTTTCGTCAGAGTCTGATGAACGTATTTCGATGGTCAAGCTCACAGACAAAGGCAAAGAACTAGTGGAGCAGATCAATCAAATCAGCCAAGTGACTTTATCTGGGATTTTAAATGCCTTTGAAGATGAAGAATTGCATCAGTTAAATGCACAGTTGAAAAAGCTATTCAATTTGATGCCATCAAGCTAAAAGCTGTAAATAAACGCCCATTAGCTGAATGCAATGGGCGAATTGTTCAGTTCATCACGTTGTGGACTGTAAAATATTAAACGGTGGTTTTAACTTACTTTTTTCAATTCGATCTGAAAAGGTCCGCAAAACATCTTGTTTATATTGATGAATATCCACATCCGCATAATTATAAAAGCCCTGCTTTTCACGAAGGCCATTACGCTGCTGCCGCATATTTTCCGCAATAATTTCAGGTGTACGAAAACGCTCACCCAGCTCTTTTTGCAAATATTGCGAGGCATAATACAAAATATCGCCACCGCCCCAATCAATAAACTCCAATAAGCCTAAAACAGAAAAACGCAAACCAAAACCAGTACGAATAGCAATATCAATATCTTCTGCCGAAGCGACTCCATCTTCAACCATACGTGCCGCTTCATTCATTGCCAATGCCTGAATCCTTGGCACGATATAGCCCGCCTTGGCATTACAAACCACAGGTACCTTACCAATCGCCTGTAGAAATTGCTTAAGCTGAGACAACACCTCATTTGAGGTCTGGTCAGAACGGCTTAACTCCACCAAAGGCATGAGATAAGCAGGATTTAGCCAGTGTGCATTGACCACTCGCTCAGGATGCGAAATCATTTGCGCAATATCCGTCACTAAAAATGTGGAGGTGGTCGAAGCCACAATACACTGCTGTGAAAGATATTGATCCAGCCAAGCAAAAATTTCTTGTTTGGCTTGTTTTACTTCTGGTACAGCCTCAAGGATCAACGCACAGTTTGGCAATATGCCTGTAGCAGCCTGTTTAGATAAAATCGCAATCTTATCCAAAATAAAATCTTGCTGCTCCGCTTGAATAAACTGAATTTTCTCAAGCAACTTTAACTCTTGCTGTAAATCAGCACGAATTTGAGTTTGATATTGTTCAAATTCAGCTTCACTGCGCTGTTTTGCATCAATCAAATCAACGTTTAGTCCTGCATAGGCAAAAGCAATCGCAATAGCTTTGCCCATACGTCCAGCACCAAGCACCGCAATTTTTTCGATCATCTGCATTTTAGACTCCTTGTTGCAAAATCGCTTGCAGTTCTGCTGGGCTTTTATCCGCAAGACCTAAACGCTCAAAAGTACGTCCTTGTTGATATAAATCCTTACCCGTGACCGCTGACGCGATATTCAACAATCCTTCAGCAACAGGGGTTGCAACACCAGCCCAACGTCCCACAGAAACTAAAAAAGATAATCCTAAACGAGTGTCTTCTAACATATAGCGATGTGAATCTAAGTCGATATCCTCGCGCCAGTCACCGCTGTCGGTTAATTTTCCATGTGCCCCACGTCCATACATCCATTCATCACCCTCACCTTCATGATTATAATGATCCGCCAAAGGAAAATGTGGTGCGACATATCCCAATGCTTCACGTACTTGTATTCGTTCCGCATCGAGTTGATTGGTGACACGACGAATTGAGGGTTGAGTACCTTCGTTATGAATATCCCACGCTTCAAAATGTTCAAGTGGACCCGCATTCATCAAAATCAGAGGTGGATGAATAATGGGGCCAGCATTCATCAATGCCCCACTTAAGCTGTCCTCAACGGGTTCAACGCTAGGATAAGCCTGCTTAAGCACTTGAAATGCCTGTTGTGACAATACGCTTGGAAATACGCCTGTGGGTAACCGGGTCGCATAACCACTAATCACAATTTGATTCACCCCATGTTTACGCACCAAATAAGGCAAAGTCCCAGTTTCTGCAAATGCCACTTGCGCAGTGTTGCCTGCTTGTTGCATCGCCTTGGCAAAGATAAAACTACCAAATGTCGCTGGTGGCAAGTACACCACTTGCCCTGCTTTAAAAAATGGCGCTGCTTGACTGGCTAAATCATCATGTGTGGTCGCAGGTAATGGAATAATAATCAACTCAGCATGTTCAATGGCGCGTTGCAAATCATCAGACAAATTAATCTGACTCTTTTCAAAACCCACCGTCACAGTGCGATCGCCCTGATAATCTTTAATCTTTAATTGCCCAGTGGCAGCAAGTTGTTGTAAAGCATCTGAATCACGGCGCCATAACAGCACCTCATGCCCTTTTTCAGCCATTTCTGCCGCAGCTGCATAACATCCATGACCGCCACCTAAAACTGTAATTTTCATCATTGCTCTTCCTGATTTATTTCAATTCATCATAGAAGCGCAATAACCTGCTGGCTTATCCAAACACGCAACATGTGTTCAGTTTACGAAAGCATTGTACTCATTTGAACAGGACTCATTTTTAAAGTTTTAGAAGGCAAACACCCAAAACGTTTTTTATACAGCGTAGAAAAATGCCCTAAACTTTGGAAGCCATGACGCAGCACAATATCCGTCACTGTTTCATTGGTTTGAGCTTGCTGTAAAGCCTGATGTACCCGTTCAAGTCGCTGATCGCGGATATACTCGACTGGGGTTTGTTGTAAATACTGGCTAAAGCCTTTTTGTAATGTGCGGATCGACACCTCACAACACTGACTTAAATCTGCTAATGAAATCGGTTGTTCTAAATGATTCTGAATATATTTTTGTGCTTTTTTTAGATAGCCGGGCAAAATATGCTGTCTTTGCAAATTAAGCTGATCACTATAGTTATTTGGGATCTTTAATAAAATCAGTTCAATTAAATACTGGGTAAAACTCGCAGAGATAAAGCTCCAATTTTGAATATGATAATAGGCATGGCACAAATAATTGAGGGTTTCAATAATCGAGTCTATGCCTTCTTCGGTACAGGACAGGCTCATATCAAAGATAACCGGTTCATGACTGGTATGCCCCAACATTTTAAACAATTGGGTTTCTACATCATGTTGAGCAAGTTTTAAAATAATATTTCGGCAATGCTGATTGGTCTGGATTTGCTGTTGAGTATGCGGATGCGTAATCGACATAATCCCGACTGACTGTAGCACCTGTTGGTCTTCTATACCGACTTTGCATTGGCCTTCCAGTGTCAAACGAAATAAATAAAAATCAGAAACCTCATCAATGGTGATTATCACAGGAGCACTATATTTAAGATCGTACAAGGCACAATTTCCAAAGCGAAAACCATTTAAACGGGTATTTAGCGGTTCACGCACTTCCACCTCAAAACGATGAGGGCTTAAATAATAGCTGACCTGATCTTTAATGGTTTGATAATCATCCGATTTAAACAACAGCAGCTCATTTAGATAATCCAACTTGAAAAACTGTTCCATCCTTTCACTCCCTGATTATGGATTGACCAAACAAGTCACAAAGCCCATTACAAAGAATGGGCGTTGTGACTGATTGAGAACACCATTAAATTAAGAGGCATGTTCCTGCTGCATACTGGCACTAAATGCCTTACAGCCCTTTTTCAATAAGATAAATGCCAACACACATGAAATCGTACCCACGATAGACAAAGACATCCCCACCATCAGTGGATTTTCAAAGATTTTATCTGTAATCAATGCCACCAACGTGGTACCGATTCCAACCGCAACCAAATTACTGATCAGCAAAAATACAGCTGAGATTTGTGCGCGCAACTGATTCGGTGCCAGCATTTGCATTGCTGTGGTTGAAATTGGCATTGGGAAAGAGGCAAAAAACATGGCAGGGACCAGAAATACCACAGAAAGCCACAGCTCATTGACTTGGGTAAACACCATAATTGGTAAAATTAATCCCACAATTCCAATCACACCGGTAATCATTGGCGCGTCCTTACGTCCTTTTTGAATAAACCAGTCATTGAGCCAGCCTGCACAGAATACGCCAAGAATATTTGCCACCAATAACACCGTGCCTAGCATATAGCCTGCTTCTGTCGGTGTAAGGCCAAACTTACGCATGTAAAATGCTGGTGACCAACTAATCAAGCAATACAGCGCCATTGCATAGAAAGTAAAACCTAAATAATGGCAAGTAAAAGTACGACTATGTTTTTTGATAAACTTAAACGCATCTTTCATGCTGGTCTTTTCAACTTGACCTTGTGCATTTAAGCGCTGACCTTTACGTTGCGGTTCTCTCACTGTAAGTAACACCAGAAAGCCAATAAACACCCCAGGTAAGCCCACGATAATAAATGCCGCCTGCCATGCTCTTAATGCACCAAATAAAGGAACCTGAATGGTATCCATATTTTTAAGCAAGCCAATCACATAACCACCGACCAGAAAAGCAATCCCTCCACCGACAAATGAACCAATTGAATATACTGCAACAGCACGGCCTAATTTGTCCTTACTGAACATATCACTAAACATTGAATACGCCGCAGGAGATAAAGCAGCTTCGCCCACTCCAACCCCCATACGGCTTAAAAACAGTTGAATAAAGTTTTTACTTAAGCCACAGAATGCCGTTGCAATGCTCCAAAACACTACCCCGACTGCAATAATTTTTGGTCGAGAAAATCGGTCTGCCAAATAGGCCAGTGGCAATCCCATAAAGGCGTAAAACAACGAAAAGGCGAGACCATGTAATAGACTAAATTGGGTATCTGACAAACCTAGATCAGCCTTAATCGGTTCAATCATCAGTGCCAGTATTTGCCGATCTATAAATGAAAATATATAAGCCAACATGCAAAGTGAAACAACATACCATGCATATGTATTTGAATGAGAGCCTGTTGACTCTGGTGAATGAGTATCCATTTTTCTTCCTTGTCCATGCATTTTTATGATTAGTATCTTTAAGAAGATGTCGCGTATTTAAGGAAATATCCATTTCCTATCCACCTTCTTGATAAAAGCTTAACCCACTATAGTTATTTTTACATGTAATTTTCCATGTTATTTTAAGTATATAGTTATACCTTTTACTTCACAATGCTCAACTCGAACAAATTTATTTCATTTAAAATATTATATATCAATAAGATAATACATTTTTAAATTGTAAATTACTTTTGGGAGCATTCTCGGAACATACGTTAAAAATTTAATTTTAAAATAATATTGAATTTTACATTTATTTTTACATAATATAGAAAATACACCTCTCATAGGAAATGGATATGCCGCTGTCAAAACAAGATGCAATTGAAAGTATACATAGCATGCACGTACTGATTGAACGTATTTTTAACGGGAAACATACAGAACAAGATCTTCCCCTACTTATTGAATATTTTTCCGATCATTTTGAGATGGTCGGTGCAGCTGGAAAGCGCTTTTCCTTAGCCGATGTCAAAGGTCTGTTTAGCAATAATCAGGGCAAGATGCCAGATCTACAGATCGAAATTTATGATGAACAAATTTTAATGCAAAGCGAACAAAGCATTGTTCTCACCTATACTGAAAAACACACCAAGGAATCAGGAATTCTAGTTCGACGTTCTTGTGCGCTGATTGAAGAAATTCAAGGAAAAATGCAGTGGAGTTACTTACAGGAGACTTTTTTACCTTAAATAGCGGTCAGTCATAATAACTCCATTATTCAATGCAACGCTTTAAGTTCAATAAGATATCAATTTAGAATATAAATGATTGAGTTGCGACTTAAAGCTTAGCTCTCCGTTTTTCGCAAACACTTTGTCCATTTTCATCCCCATCATTAAAATTTTACTTAAAAACAAAATTACGGCGAAGCTCACTTAAAAAACATTATTCATTTCAAAAGTATGCATCTTGTTATGTGTAAAACTGATTCAACAATCCTATCGCAATCTCCTCAACAAAAATGTATCTAAGCATTTAATCTGCATAAAGTGGATAAACACATGGAAAATCTGGATAGAGCCCTTCTTTAAATCGCGGTTCAATCAAACAAAGGACTGATTGGACAGAGGAAGAGCCCATGACTGCACGTAACCTCGCCGAATGGCAAAATTTTGTACACAGCTGTATCGATTTTCGACCAAATGATGGTGTTTATCGGATTGCTCGCGATATGTTTACCGAACCAGAACTGTTTGATCTCGAAATGGAGCTCATTTTTGAAAAGGTCTGGATTTATGCTTGCCATGAAAGTGAAATTGCCAATAACAATGATTTCATTACAGTACAGATTGGCCGACAACCGATCATTATCAGCCGTGATGGTAAAGGCGAACTACATGCCATGGTCAATGCCTGTGAGCATCGTGGTGCAACCTTGACCCGTGTGGCCAAAGGCAATCAGTCTGTATTCACCTGCCCGTTTCATGCTTGGTGTTATAAGTCGGATGGCCGTTTAGTCAAAGTCAAAGCGCCAAATGAATATTGTGAAGATTTTGATAAATCCAGCCGTGGTTTAAAACAAGGCCGTATTGCCAGCTATCGTGGATTTGTTTTTGTCAGTCTGGATACTCAGGCCACAGATTCACTAGAAGACTTTTTAGGTGATACTAAAGTGTTTCTTGACTTGATGGTTGATCAATCACCAACAGGTGAGCTTGAAGTATTACAAGGTAAATCTGCTTATACTTTTGCAGGCAACTGGAAACTACAAAATGAAAATGGTCTGGATGGCTATCACGTTAGTACCGTGCATTATAACTATGTTTCCACCGTTCAACATCGCCAGCAAGTCAACGCAGCCAATGGCAGTGAACTCGACACACTCGATTACAGTAAATTAGGTGCGGGTGATGCCGAAACTGACGATGGCTGGTTTAGCTTTAAAAATGGGCATAGTGTGCTGTTTAGCGATATGCCAAATTCAGCAGTACGTCCTGGTTATGATGTGGTGATGCCTTATCTACTGGAAAGATTTGGGGAAAAATGCGCTAAATGGGCCATGCATCGTTTACGTAACCTCAACCTTTATCCAAGCCTGTTCTTTATGGATCAGATCAGTTCACAACTGCGTATTGTCCGCCCAGTGGCGTGGAATAAAACTGAAGTTATTAGCCAATGTATTGGTGTGAAAGGTGAATCAGCGGAGGCACGTCGTAACCGTATTCGTCAATTTGAAGACTTTTTCAATGTATCAGGATTGGGTACACCAGATGATCTGGTGGAATTCCGCGAACAACAAAAAGGCTTTCAGGGGCGTTTAGAACGCTGGAGTGATATCTCACGTGGTTATCACCAATGGAATTATGGCCCATCACAAAATTCACAAGACCTTGGTATTGAACCGGTGATCACAGGACGTGAAATTACTCATGAAGGACTATATGTCAACCAGCATGGTCACTGGCAACGCCTGCTCCTCAATGGACTCAATAAAAAAGCACTTAAGATGCAAGAAGTCACTTTTTTAAATCAATCTGTTACGGATGAGGTGTAACCATGTCTCTAGAACTTCATTTTGCAGTTTCTCAATTTCTTTATAAAAAAGCGGAACTGTGTGATCGCTATGATTGGGATGCTTATCTCGAACTCTATGATGAAGACAGCGAATATCATATCCCACAATGGATTGATGACCATCACTACGTTGAGGATCCCAATCAAGGCTTGTCCTATATTTATTACCCCGATCGTTCAGGACTTGAAGATCGTGTGTTCCGTATCCGCACTGGAAAAGCAGCTTCTGCAATGCCTTTACCGCGCACTCAACATAATATTCACAATGTACAAGTAAAGACTCAAGAAGATGGTTTGGTCGAGGCAAAGGTAAGCTGGCGCACGCTTTATAATCGTCAGGGCCTTGAAGGATGCTTTTATGGTCATGCCACTTATTTGCTCCGTCCAACTGAAGATAGCTTCCGTATTCGTCGTCAACACAGCGTATTGCTTAATGACAAGATAGATTCGGTTCTCGATTTCTATCACGTCTAAGGAGAAATACAATGAGTCATTCTGTTGCACTCAACTTTGCCGATGGTAGAACATTTTTTATCGCGGTACAGGAAGACGAATTGCTGTTAGATGCAGCAGTTCGTCAAGGAATCCACCTCCCGCTCGATTGCCGTGAAGGTGTTTGTGGAACCTGTCAGGGGAAATGTGAAACGGGTATTTATGAACAAGAATATGTCGATGAGGATGCATTAAGCGAACGTGATTTGGCTGAACGTAAAATGCTGGCTTGCCAAACACGGGTTAAGTCTAATGCTGCTTTTTATTTCGATCATAGTTCCGAAATCTGTAATGCGGGTGAAGCTTTAAAAATTACCACGGTGGTTACTGCTGTTGAATTGGTTTCAGAAACCACCGCGATTTTGCATCTCGATGCCAGTAGTTTTGACAAGGAACTGAATTTTTTACCAGGTCAATATGCACGTTTACAAATTCCAGAGACTGACGATTGGCGTTCTTATTCATTTGCCAATCGTCCCAATGCCAACAATCAACTTCAGTTTTTAATTCGTCTGCTGCCAGATGGTGTAATGAGTAATTATCTCAGAGAACGTTGTCAGATCGGACAAAGTCTGATGATGGAAGCACCTTTAGGTAGTTTTTACCTACGTGAAGCTGAACGCCCTCTGATCTTTATTGCAGGTGGTACAGGCTTATCGGCTTTTTTAGGTATGCTCGATAATATTGCTGATCAGCCAAATCAACCCTCAGTGCAACTCTATTATGGCGTCAATACAGAAGCCGATCTATGTGAACAAAAGCGTTTGATCGCCTATGCAGAAACGATCAAAGACTTTAGTTATCATCCGATCATTTCAAGCGCCTCAGAACTATGGCAAGGAAAATCAGGTTATATCCATCAACATCTAGATAAACAACAACTTCAACAACAACGCTTCGATATGTACTTATGTGGCCCGCCACCGATGATCGAAGCCGTCAAATCTTGGCTAGATGAGCAGTCTATCGAAGATTGTTCGATTTACAGTGAGAAATTCTTACAGAGCAATACAGTTAGAACTTAGTTTTAACAACAAAATGCGTGTCATATCTTAAGATATGACACCAACTCACAGCAGGGTTAAGCTCAAGATGATTCAAATCTTATTTGGGCAACAAAACTTATTAAATAGCGAAATCATAGGATGATTTATTGATGGAATTTGGATATTTTTTCTACGTCATCTGAATATTTCAGTTTTGTGATATCCTGATATTTAAAATAATATGAGAGTTTTTAATATAATCATATTATTCAATAAGTTACATCACTAAAAACAACTAAAAATAAATTGATCATTTTAGTCAGATTTGCTATACATAGAGATAGATCTTAAGGAATAGGATCATATAAAGAGTACAAAGCATGATCAACGCTATCCTTTATTTTTTTAAAAATACCATAACGTTTTTATTGATTTGATCACGCCAAACTAGACTAAAAATATGTTGTATCGAGGTATTTTACTTGGTCTATTTTTTGCTTAACTCTTTATATCACTGCCAGCCACTTAAAGTTTTAAGTATTGTTTAGTGCATTTTTAATCAGGTCATCATGTGACATAAAGATTAGCTGTAATAAACAAGCCAGCCAAAAGGAATATTTATGAGTCAGGTCGATCCTACTATGGAATTCAATGGACGTCATTTACAGCAATGTCCCATTTTTTCATCGCAAAACTTAGTCTTTCAGCATCAAGACTTGGGCGAAACCTGCAAAAGTGTTGGGCAAATCTTCAAGCCACATCTATTAAAAATCGTACAACAACAAAACGATTTTCACTCATCCATGCACCATCTTAAAGCAGGACGATTATCCATCAGTCGTCTTGAATACAGTGCCGATGTCTATATTGAACCTGACCATTTAGAAAAATTTTATCTGATTCAAATCCCAACACAGGGATATGCAGAAATTGAAATGAATCAACAAAAATTTATTTCTTATCCGCAAGTTGCCTCTCTAATTTCACCCGAACAATCGCTAAAAATGCGCTGGCATGCCAACTCCCCACAGCTGATTCTCAAAATTGATAAAGATGACCTTTTACAGCACTGCCGCCAGCATCTTCCAGACGCACAGCAGCACCCTCCTATATTTGAACCCAAGCTTGATCTTTCTACCCAAGGCGGTGCTTATTTTTTCCAATTGATGCGTACATTGATGGATGCGCTTGCTTGTGAACAGCATCCTTTGCATCACCCAATGGCATTTAAGCAGTTTGAATCCAGTCTATTTAATGCCCTGATTTACGGCCAAGCCAACAGCTTATTGCATCAAATCGATCAGTACCGAGAAAAAGCCATTTCACCTTATTTTGTCAAACGTACTGAAGCCTATATGCGTGAAAATCTACACGCAAATTTAACCATTGAACAACTGGCTGAACAGGCAGGCGTAAGCGTACGTACCTTGTTTGCAGGATTTAAAAGCTTTTTAAACACCACGCCAATGTCATATTTAAAAGAGTTGCGTTTTGAACAAGCGCATATGGAACTGCTACAAAATGAGCATGTCTCAGTCACAGATGTCGCGTTTAAATGGGGCTTTAGTCATCTTGGGCGTTTTTCTCAGGAATATAAACGTCGTTATGGTGAATTGCCCTCTTGTACACGCCGTAGCACCCTTGAACAGCAAGATCTTAGGTTTAAGCCGTATTCTTAAGCAACCGATGATTTTTAGTTAAAGAGATTTTATTCATTATAAAAAATTAAAAAACCTATTTAGACGTATCTAAATAGGTCAAGTATATCTGTCAGTATGTTGCCATAGCGTTTCAAATTAGAAGTGATGAATATAGCGTAATTGCAAACGAGTTCCTTCAGGACGATTTTTTGCATCCTGTTCAAAATAGGCATTTGTCACGATATGATCATGTTTAGAAAAGCTATACATCGCTCCCGGTCCAATCGCCCACACTTGTTCACGTGTGCCTGTTAATTTTTCACCCTCTACTTCCGTGTCAGTAATTTGCTTGAGCCAGTAACCATTGATCCCTAAGCGTAATTGTGGTGTAAGCGCATAGTCGATTGCAAAATTGGCATGGATCGCTTGCCCTGCCTGAATATCATCTGCAAGACCGAAGCTATAATTTGGATCATCATTTTTAAAATTGTACAAATAGTGCAGACGTGTAGAAACCGTCCACTTTGGATTAAACCAATAAGTTGCTGCCCAGTATGGATCAAATGAGACGGCATTATTGCCCGGATTAATATTTTTATTCTGATCATATTTCCCTGTCGGTAAATTGACCTGAAATTCAAAACGTTGTACGAATTTGGGCCCATCTTTGCCCATGACTGGGTCAAACTGGATAAATGGCCCAATCATCAGATCACCAAAACCCCCTTGGGCTTTAATCGCGGCATTATTTAAACCATCATCCATATCCATTTTACTGACAAATGGAATCAGCACATTCAATCCTAACGATGCGTGTTCACCTACACGCACATCGGACAGATAACTAACTTGTTCAACAATGACTTGATAATTTAAGTCGGTCTTGGGTAAAGCTAACCGATGAGCTTGATTGTCTTTTAACTTGTTCGAATCATAATTTTGCAGATACGTTTGAGAATACCACCCCGGCCCAGCAGGCAGTCCACCATCCAGAAAACTGGTCATGCCCAGATTCACTGTCGGCAAGTCATATGCCTGTGCTGCAACCGCTGTTAAGACCACTGTTCCAGCAAGAAAACCTCTTTTGATCACATTATTTTTCATTTTCGATCCCCGAAAAAAATCACGATCAAAATTGATCGTGATTGTTGCTGTTAAATACTCAGTTCTGGATGCGCTGCAGCAATACGATACTTGCCCGCATGAAACACCAAAGGCTCACCAATACGATGTTGATAATGTTCAATCTGACCAATAAAAATCAGATGATCCCCCCCTTCATATTGATTTACGTTTTTACATACCAATGTTGCCAATACATCTTCTAGTAACGGTAAACCGCGCTCACACTCACGATGTGCAATGTTGGCAAACTTATCCTCTGAACCACGGGCAAAATGCCCTGAAAGTGAGTGATGTTCTTGTGCCAGCATATGAATCGCAAAATATTCGGCCTCAGTAAAATCCAATAAACTTGGTGCAGTCTTTGACAAACTCCACAAAATCAGCGGCGGATCGAGTGACAGTGAAGAAAACGAGTTGGCTGTCATCCCAATTTTTCGTCCATCTCGTCCACGGGTTGTAATCACCGTAACCCCTGTAGCAAACTGCCCTAACAGGTTGCGGATTTCTCTTGGATTTTCCGTATCAATCGGTTTTAAATCCAGTTCCTGCGATGTGTTGATATTCATACCATTCACCTTTGACTTTGCTTCCCTGTTAAGCCACTTTTTGACAGCTTTTCGATTCGATAAAACGTTGCGCCTGTTCTGGATCAAACCACCATGGAGCAAAATTGCGTGGATTATCAAAATTATTGGCAATACTCGAAGCAATGGCATGGTTCTGCTCAGCCGCCGCCAAAAGCTCAATCATGTGCGGTTGTGGAGGCAACAATAAACTGTTGGTCCAAGCCACGACTTTTTCGGCATATACCCAATAACGTTCAAATGTCTGTTGCATCCATTCATCTGTAAATGTTTGATTGTCATGCGCTAAAATGGCATCGAAATAAATTTTGCTACACTTGGCAGCATTGTTT
Source organism: Acinetobacter sp. CE-15 (assembly GCF_051059255.1). Taxonomy (NCBI): domain Bacteria; kingdom Pseudomonadati; phylum Pseudomonadota; class Gammaproteobacteria; order Moraxellales; family Moraxellaceae; genus Acinetobacter; species Acinetobacter sp. CE-15. The sequence continues at coordinate 3,028,366 of NZ_CP192737.1, forward strand.
GAACCTTGCCCAGTGATTGGGTCGTTCACCACTAACGCATCGGCCATACCAAAAACTTTACGACCAGATGGCAGGGTTAATATCGGTTTACGCACTCCCGGTGGAAAACGTCCAGACAGATAGCCACCAGCGTCGGTTAATTCAATATTTTCACAACGTGCTGCTTCCCAAGGCACATATTTGTTTAAAATATCTTTACTCATTTGCAAATGCAGTTCTGGTGTTTTTGCATCTTGCCAGCAATCCATCGGCCCACCAGGAATGCCTTCAAACACCATAATTTCACAAGCACCTGTAACTGTAAGCGCAGGAAAACAGAAATATTCACCCACTTCTGGAATCACGTTAAAAGTCACCCGAGAATACGGTGACATCTGCTTCATACCTGTCACATAGGTCAAAGCAAGCGCGCGTTGTGGCTTATCAAAACAACTACGCGCTTCATCACGCTCGAACTGTTTAACCACTTCCCCCTTACCTGCGGCCAGTAAGACCAGCTCATATTCAGCAGTGAGCTGTTCCAGTTCCTCTATTCCAACATCTTGAATAATCAACTGACCGCCACGACGCTCAAACATTTCCATCCAGTACGGCATCTTGACGCGCTGATCTACCGATTGTGCATAACGCTCCAATCGCGCACTCCATGCAAAGGCAGGCTGTTTTGTTTCTGGGTTGACCAGTGTAAATCCAATCCCTTCAACCGCTGGACATTGCTCTTCCCAAAAATTAAGTCCAACATCACGCTCTGTTTGCAAGGCTGTGTGAAACATACACTGACTCGACATGACCTTGCCCTGACGAATTTCATCACCAGTACGGTTGGTGACAATCGTCACCTCATAACCTGTGTCTAATAATCCTAAACCGAGCTGCAATCCAGATTGACCCGCTCCTACTATAGCGATACGACGCATCATGGTTCTCCCATATTTTTTAATTCATTGAGTGTTTTAAATGTTTGATTTGCTATCACGCTTCATCGGCTAAACGTGGAATAGCTGGTTGATTCCCTTCAGGCCCCATGACGGAGTAACCACCATCGACGGCATAATCTGCGCCTGTCACAAAACTTGCGGCTGGCGAGAGTAAAAACAGCACCACATTGGCCACCTCTTCGGGATGACCTAGACGTCCCAGTAAATGGTAGTCAGCTGCTACGGCATCAGCTTTGCTTCGGTTATTGCCACTGATATCGGCAATCACCCGTGACCATGTCCAACCAGGTGATACCGAATTAACCCGCACCCCATCTGCTGCAAAATCCATCGCCATGGACTGGGTGAGTTGTCGCATCGCTGCTTTTGAAACGGGATAAAGCCAACGTCCTGTTTGTGCAAATTTGGCGGAGATCGAGGTAAAATTGACAATCGCACCATGCTTGGTTTTTAAATCCTCATAAAACGCACGGGTCAGTTCGACGGCTGAAAGCAGATTAATATTCAATGCTTGTAACCAGTCTTCACGTGAGGATTTAAAGCCATCATCCAGATAGGTACAGGCCAGATTGACCAAATAATCAACTTTGCCAAAGCTGTCGTGAATTGTTTTCACTGCGTTTACAATCGCCACATCACTGCTTAAATCAGTTTGAATAAATTGCGCCTGCCCGTGCATGGCATCTGCCACTTGCTGTCCTTGTTGGTCAATATCCAGAATAATGACTTTTGCACCTGCATCGACCAGTGCTCGAACCACGGCCTGACCAATCAGGGTTGCACCGCCACTGACCACAGCGATTTTCTGATTCAATTGAATATCCATATTCCACTCCTGATAGTTAAAACGATTTGCCTTCGCTGCTTGACCAAGACGGCATGAGGGTATTGGATGGCAAATCTTCATCCAGTAGTTTTTGAGCAGTTTCTACACCAGCAACAGGTAGTCCTTTAGGATTGAGTAATCCAATTTGAACCAGAACAGATGCCTGATCCCAGTAGATATGTTCATGGCAGAGTTTTGGGCCACGAAACTGAATCACACCCAACATTGGAATCTCAACATACTTTCCTGTTGGCGCGACACCCGGCAGTAACCAGTCAATTTCACTGTCATGGGTAAAACTCATAATGAATTCATCCACCACCTGTGTTGAACCGACAGTGCGGGAGATCGATGTAATCTTCATATCTTTTGGATTTTGATGAACGAAGTGATATTGATAAAAGCGGGCAAGTTGGCTATATCCCACACCGCCTGTCAATGTTGGAATATGATTAACATAGGGTTGCGCCACCATGGTTGCCATAGTGGCAGGTACATCGCGTGTATCAAATTCATAACGGATATGCGCTTCCCAAAGTGCAACCAAATCATAGACTGGTCCGATACTTTGATGCAGTGCGGTAATACTGCGTTCATGAGCAAAACGTGCGGAAGGTTTGTGATAATGTTCGCTGTTTGGTCGGGCAAAGGCATGATCTACACCCTCATAGACATAAGCCTGAACATTGCTATATTGGGCGACAGCATCCAATATCTTTTGGCGTGCCTCTGGCGGTGTAAACTTGTCTAATTCAGCAATATGTAAAACTACACGACCTTTGGCATTTTCAAGTTCATTGAGTGTCTTCTCGATTCCTACCCCGTAATACCCCACAGCACAGGCCACTTCAGGAATACGACAACCTGCCAGATACGCCAGTTTTCCACCCAGACAATACCCAACGACACCTAATCCTGCACTGGCATCGCAACTCTCTAAAGTTTTGAGAAAATTTAAGCTATCTTGAATATCTTCTACACCTTGATCTTCATCATAGTGTTGATAAAGCTCGAAGGCTTTTTGAAAATCTTGCTCGGTATAACCCAGTTCAATGCGGGGTGCAGTCCGCCAGAATAAATCTGGTACCAATACGGTATAACCTTCCTCAGCCAAAAAATCAGCCTTGATACGCATTGCTGCATTCACACCAAAAATTTCTTGACACAGTACAATTCCAGGCCCTTTTCCGCCCTCTGCAATTGCCAAATACCCAGCAAATGACTTTCCTGTTTGTGTTTTTACTTCAATATATTGACCTGACATTTCATCCACTCCAGACCTAACCGTTAGCGTTATCATGTCTGTGAAAGGTATTTAACGTCTGTCCAAAATCTGCGAGGATTATCCAATCAGTGCGGAATACTGTGAAAGATGAAAATTCATTGCATAAAATTTATTTTAGAAATCATTAGATTTTTTTCATAAAAAAAATGAGCATATTGAGCGAATCATTTTGATATTGAAATTGCCTTTGGGCTGAGGCGAGGATGAGAGGGCTTTTATGTTGAATTATGGTTTTAATAAGGACTTATGATAGAAGCCGATTGCCACTTTTTATAAATATCTTGTCATCTACTATTCTGAACAACATTATCTTAAACAAGATTTTGCTCACCACATCAATAAGCCATAGTTAAATAAGTAAATCTGCAATTTTGCAAAAGTTCTCAATAAAAGCCATTGTTAAAGTCCATCTCACTTAGCAATACATTGCAACAATACCCTGTTGTTCAGTAAGCTATGTCTAACGCTACATGTAATGCACGCTTCTGTGCGATTCGTCCAACTTCTATAAAGCTGATTCTACCAAGCTGAGTGAATATATTAGACATGGTTTCTGATTTATTAAATTCTAATATGCACCCTGCATTTTCTGACAACAATCAAGTTCGTGTAGTAACGACTTTTTCTGAACTTGTAAATACGACATTTCAAGGCGAGATAAATGCCATTTGTTGGAATAGAGATTTGCTGGGTGATTTTAAAGAAATTGTGTCTAAACTTGAGTTAAAAGAAAATATTACCGAAGTTTCCACTGAAGATCTTTTAGCACTACAACTTTCAGAAAAAGGCATTTTGGCAAGAGATGTCATCTTAAGGGATATACAGCTTCTAACTGATTTCGGTGCATCACCTTCACTGAATTTACTTAAACATTATGAACGGGATCAAGATCTGGATTTCATTTCTACAGATGTATATTCGTATCATGTTGATCGTTCGCCCATTGAAACAGATACTTTTTTATGTACCTATCATGGCGCTGCCAGTGACATCATCTCCAATGATCAAGTGGAACAAAAGATTTTGATCCCAGAAATCAGGGAAAAGCTTAAAGCATTACATGACGGTCCTGAAGCAGAATTTGAAACCTTTCTGCAAGAGTATTTTTTTGATCTGCATTACCAGCCGAAACCCAACTCAGAACCTGTAAATTTAGGCTCAGGACATCTTTGGCGCTTAGCGGTAGATCATCCAACACAACAGGTTTTACCTTGCGTTCATCGAGCGCCCGTTGAAAAGGATGGCGAGTATAGGTTGTTATTAATTTGTTAGATCATGCCCCAATACAGCGAATAAGTAGAGAAAAATTGCCTCTTGAGATGACAAGCCTAAAAAGAATGATCAAAGCACGCGCTTGTAAATAATGCTGTGTAATTCCATTTTAAAAGAATCAACGACTCGCACTTTAAGCAAGAGACTAAAGTAGTTTATTAAACGCTTTCCAATTTTGGAAAGAATCAGGTTAAAAGCGCGAATGAATTAATAGATTATATTTTTACTCGATTCTTGGTTTCACTTGGATTCTCTCCAAATTCTTCACGATATTCATGCGAAAAACGACCCAAGTGATTAAATCCCCAATCAAAAGCTAATTTTGAAATGGAAATATTTTTATCCATAGAGGTACTTAAGGTCTTATAAACTTGTTGTAAACGATATCTACGTAAAAAAGTCAAAGGACTTGTTCCATAATACTGTTGAAATTCAGCATATAATTTAGACTTTGATACGCCAGCTAATCTTAGCAAATCTTCTGCACGAATCTCTTCATGGGCATACTTCTGAATATAGTCGCATACCTTACGTAAATATTCTGGCACTTGTTGATCAGATAAGGATCTTAACAAGCTTGAATAATTATTTTCTTGCGAGAGTAATAAAGCTTTAATCAGGAAATTTTCATAATCCTCTGACCAAAGTTGTAAGCCCTGCATACTTTTGTATTGAGATCGCAGCAACAAAAAATGATCAATATTTTGCCACCACATCCCGATACCCTGATCAATCTTCAAACTCATTTCAGGATTAAAAACCACGGGTTCATCAACAGACTGACGTAGTAATTCGCCTAACACCTTCTGCATACTTTTTTCAGGAATAACCACTTGATATTTTTTACAATCTTTATCAATCGCTAAATCCTGCAAATCTGCATTAGATAAAATTAGCCCTTTATCAGCACTGGAAATGTAATTGGTGCCATTGATTGCTAAAGTCTGCTTACCTTGAATCGGCAAGCTAATACTATATGCCCTTAAATTAGACGTGTTAATGAGTACATTTGCACCATAGCTGATCTTACCGATCGCCATACGCTTGTGGGGTAATCGAATCCCTTCATAATGGAAATCTAAGACATTTCGACCGCATGTATCTAAATGATGCTCCCCACATATTGAGGACATTAAACTGTGTGCAAATTCTGCCTGACGGGAATAGTGATTTAGATCCATCTCTTGGCTTAGTGATAACATATTCTTTTCACCTAGCTAACGCTCAATACTTGTTAAGGGGCAAATTACGTGCCAATTCCTTCACTTAAAATATTAAACTGTGTTTATCCATAAACAATGTAGAAAATCAATTTTGTATCTTTCTTTATAACAAATTTAATTGAGAACTTATATACAATTTGAGTATGAAATTATTACTAAAATAAGTCCCCTTGCAAAAAATCTCCAGCATTTTAAAATCTGACTACAACGTAAAAAACATTATTTTCTTTAGCTCGTGATTAAAAACATATGCATATATTAAAATATCTAAAAAACCAACACTCCCATCATTTATACTGCATATTTAAGCCATCCTCAACATAATAAAAAATTATGAGGCTATTGACTCTAATTCACCTTAACTTGTAGCGATACTCAATATAACCTGCAATACTTATCATTATTTATTAAAGCTTACATCTAATACTCAAAATTATTTAAAATAATTCGACCTCTATTGAATAAATCAAAAAATAAGTATATTAAGAAAATCATACTGCTATTCAAAGTGCCTTCTCCACGTTGAAGAAGGCGAGGATAATGGTTTATATGTTGATTTATGCTTTTAAAAGAACTTATGTAACAAAATAGCTGATAATTACCATTGATAACGAAGCCTAAATAAATGCAGATCAGGCGTTGCTTTACTATCACTGGTATATAATCGTTCATAGTCAAAACCAATACCATAATTAAAGCGCAAAGCCATGCCTACTCCGAAATCACGCCTTGAAAAATCTTCACCTTGAATATATTTAATGTGATCTCCCATAACATAAGGCTGTATCGATTGAATGCCATAATTTTGTACTTTAAACTTATATCCTGCATAGTATTCAATACCATAGGCTTCAGTATCCAAATAATGTTCTACGCCATAAGGCGCTGGCTGATTGCGCGCAAGATTATTCGGCACTAAATTCTTATACCATCCTGCTCCCACTCCCCACATCCACTGACCATCAAAATAATATAAAGCTGTAGCGATTATATGTTGGGATAGATCATTATTATCTTGTGAATCAGATAAACTGACTTGATTATGTTTATAAGAAGTTCCCCAATTTAAATTTTTGCTCAAATGAACATCCGTTGCGATCTCTTCACCTGATTTCAATTTATAGTGGAAGTTGTTCAGTGATGTTTCATCTCCAAATAAGTACGCTGCATAAAAATCAACATATTGATTTTTCTTTTCATAACGTAATGTTTTACTTGAAACTAAGGTTCCATCAAAAAATGAAAAAGGACTCCACGTAGAAACTTGGCCCAACATATCGTAATCCCAAAGATCTGTTTTCACTCCAACGACATCATGGTAAATGCTATACATTTTGCCAAACTTTAATGTGCCATATTGAGAATTTTCCATACCCACATAGGCTTGAATCGTTGTGAACTCTTCATCATTCTTAGCATAATGACCATCCCAGTCTAAGATTTTTGGCAAATTGAAATAATTTTGATACCCTACAATTAAATGTGTATTTTCATTCAATTTATAATCAAGATCTAAATACATACGGCTCGCAGCACTATAACCATTTCTACGATATTTTTGACTTTGATTATTCGCATTATATTGATCAAAGTTTAAAGCTTGTAAGCGCATGCTCCCATGTGTTTTAACTGTCAAACTATCTTGATCAGAAAAAATTTGATCTTGATGAATCAGCTCAACTTCAGCAAATACTGTTGTTGCATTTAGTATTACCCATGTGAAACAAGCAATTTTTAATGTATTTTTTAACATTTCTACATCCTTGTTATTCAGATTTAAATCGTTAGACTATCCTTTCTAACCATGATGAAATTTATAACAATTAAATATTATCCGTGTATTTTAATGTAATATAAAAATTATGATTAAAATTTTCTGAAATTTTTATTCATTCAAATCAGAACTTCAACAAACATAATATTACAATCACATTTACGGCAAAATATTCAAAGCATCAATATTTTAGAATTACTTATACTACTAGAGTGTTTTTAATAATTTATTCGACAATCCCCTATTAATATGCGGATTATTAAAACCCAATATCACATTTATTAGAAATTTTAGAAAAATATATTAATACGACTTTAGGATCATCTCATCGATTTTATGTGTTATTAAGAACCAAATTCCTCTTGGTTTATTCTTTTCAAAAAAACCGAAATGGATAACCAATTCGGTTTTAGATTGCATATCGTCATCAAACTATTTTTTATGAATATTCCCTTGATTCTGAATAAATTCAGCAATATTAATTACATCAAGATCCTCACTCGCATGGACAGGACCTTTAAACTCACGCCCAGCTGTTGTTTGTAAATATTCACTATTAATTTTTTCATTATCGGGCCAAATATGATTCAATACCAATCCCTTAGCCCCCATTTTCGTAGCAAAGGCACCTACACCTAAGGTTGCTTTATGATTACGAGGATCTGTTCCTGAAATAATCGCTGTATGACCATCTAAAATCTGTGTCGTCATGGTTTTTTCTAAAGGTGTACCTGCAAACACTGCTACAGCTGCATTTACATCCATCACTTCATTAATCAAAATGTCGGTATTTTTACCCAAACGAAGTAAATTTTCATTTGGAGCAGTATCACCACTAAATGTGACCGATCCATATTTAGTATCAAAGCGATAAGACCAAGCTGGATATACCAGTGGATGCTGAGCCAATGCTGCTGTCACTTTTACATAATCATCTTGATAGACCTGTATCGGGTTCATCACAGGTGACATATTGCTAGGACTGGCATTTTTAGGTGCAGGTAATGCCATAATGTTTAACATCCCTTGACCATTTGTTCCGGTCAAATCTCGTGGATGATCATCTGCACGACGTACTGTGTGAATTGCATTATTCATGTCATAAGCATTTGCAGCAAAATGCAGCTGCATTAATTCTTTAATGCCTGGCGTTGGGTCTTCAGCATGGATTAATTTAGTATTTGGTAAATGACCAAATCCAGCATCATCACCTAATTTACCATTCGAGTCAGCACGATCTGGTCCAACCAATGCAATTTCTTGTTTGCCATATTTCCAATTAGGGAAGTTAACATTCACAAATGGATACAGATCATCCACATGATCAGAGTGCAAGTGTGTAATAAAAATTCCACGCACATCGCCAAAATTCAGACCACTTTCATAAAAGCGTTGTACCAAACCTGATCCTGCATCAATAACATAGACTTGACCATCTACAACCAGCGCTGTTGATGTCGCAGCCCTTAGACTTGGGAAAGGTCCTGCTCTAGTCCCCAACATAACAAGGTACATTCCTGTGCGTGGCGGTGGAGTCGCTCTAACTCGTTTAGCTTGACGCTGCAAGTAACTTGGTGTCGCACTCTTTAAACTCTTTGATTGTGTATCAGTACGATTAAACGCTTGTTCATCTGCGGCAAAACTCAACTGGCCAATAAAACAAGTGGAAATAGCAACACACAAATATTTTTTTAAATTTTTCATATTAATTCCCTTTATATAAAACAGTCTTTAAAAATCACAGCACATCATTTTCTGTAATTTCATCGATTACGGTATTTTCAAAGCAAAACTATTGAGTTAATAGCGTTAGTTTTCTATTAATCTCAGCCAGTAAGAGAATCCTTCACTTAAGGTTTTACATTTTACTCATCATAATTTTAACAATCATTTTTGAACAATCTTTCTAATTTTTAGGTTAATTACAACGATATTTTGAATAAAATTTAAATAATAATGAAAAATTACTCATTATATTCTATTTTATAAACTCCATCCTATTCACTGGGTCTAGCTAACATTATGCTACTCAGCTATATAAAAACTTAATGTCATTAGACCTCAATAATTTGCTTGATGTTTAACATGCTATCTTGCATTGTTATAAGGCTATTGCTTATCATCCATTCCACGCTTTAATAGACAGCGAATTGTTTTATTATTATTCCATTCGTTCAAGAAATTTTCTTTTTAAACCAATAAATTATTAATAGAACCATTAAAAATGAAATACCAAACTGCAATGTTGATTTAAACTCGTCAGTAAACCAAGTGGTAATCGTAATGCTAAATATACTGATCAAACCTAATAATGAGATAAGCCGACTCGCTGGAATTTTAAATTTCAGTACTATTTGATGGCTTGCAAGATGTTTTCGGAAAAATATATGTGTTACAAAAATACTTCCCCATGTAAATAATGCACCAAACATGGAAAGTGCAATCATGATAGGAAATGCTGACTCTGGATTAATGCTATAAACTACACTCGCAACTCCAATCCCTATTGCAGAGAGCATTAATGCATTTATGGGCACACCATTGCTGCGGATTTTTCCAAAGATTTTTGGAGCATCTCCTGCACGTGATAAACTAAAAAGCATACGGGTTGAAATGTAGAGCATACTGTTCATCGCTGAAAGTGCGGCCACAACAACAATAGCGTTTAAAATACTGTCCGCATATGGGATACCGACCAGTCTCATGACTGTGACAAACGGACTGGTTGCATCTTTTCCAATCAATTCAGTCCATGGTACTAGTGTCACAATTAAAAATAGTGACAGTAAATAGAATAGAATCAACCGTACAGCCGTACTCTTAAATGCATATTTTACCGCTTTTTCTGGATCAGCAGCTTCACCTGCTGCCACAGCAATCATTTCAATACTGAGATAACTAAAAATAGAAATAATGACACCAATCCAGACCCCACTAAAACCATTTGGGAAAAATCCCCCATGACCAGTTAAATGAGCCGTGATATGGCTTTGCTCAGTATTTTGCGTGAGAATTCCAATTGCGAGTAATATAAATACAATAATGGCAAAAATCTTAATGGTAGAGAACCAATATTCAACCAATCCAAAGGCTTTGACACTATAAGCATTAACCGCGAGCAAAGTCCCTGAGAAAAACACGATCCAGAACCAAGCATGAACATCTGGAAACCACATTTTCATATAATCAGCGACAGCGGTAATTTCAGTACCAACCGCAAGAACCATACAAGCCCAATAACTATAACGCACTAAGAACCCAGCTAATGGACTAATATAATGTTCTGCATAAGCTCCAAAAGATCCTGAGGTCGGGTGCTGAACCGTCATTTCTGCAAGACATGCCATCAGTGCAAAAGCGATTAATCCACCAATAGCGTAACTGACAATAACTGCAGGACCTGCATAACTAATCGCAAACTTACTCCCCATAAATAAGCCAGTACCAATCGCACCACCAATGGCAATCATACTCATTTGCTTTGCAGTCAATTTTTTATGTAGGCCCGATTCCCTAGTTTGAATTTCATCAAAATTATTCATAAACCCCTCCTGGGTAAATGTATTTTTGTTTATAAAGCAACTTAGATTAAGTGACTTGCCCGCGAACTTGATATTCGCTGTTCTCCCATTCACCTAATATCATGACTTGCTTTAGGTGCTGTACAGCATCCCAAATATCAACAAAACCGAGATATAGAGGGGTGATTCCAAAACGTAATACTTCAGGTTCTCGATAATCACCTATTACCCCGCGCTTAATTAATGCTTGGATAATCTCATAACCAAATTGATGTTTATAACTCACATGACTACCGCGATGTTTATGCGCAACTGGGGTAATCATTTCGAACCCAAAGTCAGCGCATTCTTGCTCGACTAAAGCCATAAATAAATCTGTCAGCTTTAAAGATTTTGTTCGAATTTTATCCATACTGGTATTGAGGAAAATATCTAAACCACACTCAATGAGACTCATTGAAATAATACTTTGAGTGCCACATAAATAACGACGAATACCTACGGCTGGTTCATAGTTTTGAGCCATATCAAAAGGTTTGTTGTGCCCCCACCATCCAGATAAGGGTTGCCAAAACCTATTGTGATGTTTCGGATTAACCCAAAGTAAAGCTGGAGAGCCAGGGCCACCATTTAAATATTTATAAGTACATCCAATCGCAAAATCACTATCTGTCTGATTTAATTCAATCGGAACAGCACCAACAGAATGACAAAGGTCCCAAATAATCAAAGCACCTTGAGCATGAATCTTTTGATTAATGTCGTTCATGTCATACAAATAGCCAGTACGATAATTCACATGTGAAAGCACCACCACAGCAACATCGTTTTGATTTAAGAGTACATCTAAGTCATTTTCGTTTTCAATTAATTCCAAACGATAGCCTTGATGAATAAGATCCAAAAATCCTTCAATGATATAAATATCCGTTGGAAAGGCATCTTTTTCAGCAATAATTACTTTACGTGAAACATCCTTTTCTGCTTGAATTTTCACAGCTGAAGATAAGACCTTAAAAAGGTTTAATGTCGTTGAATCGGAAATAACTGTTTCACCAGCATTTACACCAATTAATTCAGCAACTTTATCTCCCAGACGGGTAGATAATCCCCACCAATCTGCGGTGTTCCAGCTATTAATCAGGTCATTGCCCCATTCCTGAGAAATAACCTGTTGTGCTAAATCTAATGATTTGGCGGGTCGAGCACCTAATGAATTACCATCAAGATAAATAACATTTGTTGGAAGTGAAAATTCGTTTTTAAATTGTGCTAGCGGGTCTTCCTTATCCCAAACTTGACATTGTTCACGTGTAATCATGTTTTCTCCTTTTGAAAATCGCCCTTTATTTAGTTAAATATTATCATGATGAAAATATGATTTATTCGATAGTATCTAGTCATTTTCTTATATTTTGATATATAATTCTAATTAAATGGATTATATTTGAAGGATATCCCATCATGGATTTAGATGTTATTGATCTTAAAATTCTAAAACTGTTGCAAGAAGATGCACGCTTAAGCAATCAAGATCTGGCTGATCTTGTGCACTTATCTGCTTCTGCTTGTCATCGTAGAGTAAAGATTTTGGAATCAAATGGAATTATTGAAAAATACCAAGCGAAAATAAATTATGCGAAATTGGGTATCAAAATAGAGGCAATGGTAGAAATCAAGTTGGCTCATCTTACAGATGAAGATCATCACACCTTTATGACTCAAATTAGGGATTTTGATGAAGTAATCAACGTTTATATTATTACTGGCGAATCTAACTATGTTTTGTGGGTAGCAACAAAAGACCTAGATTCTTTTTCTCAATTTATCATCAATAAGCTCAATAAGATTAAAGGCATTATGAATATAAACTCGAAGATCGTTTTGAAAAAACTGGTGCAAAAGAGTTTGATTTAAAATTCACTTAATTTTATTATCAACTTACAATAAAAGTATTAACAATATTCTAATAAAAATTTAGGAAGCCTTCTGATAAATATTTTTCCGTTTTTTTTTCTTACTTTTGGCTATATCTTGAGCTAATCATTATTTTGACATCTGGATATATTCCAACTGTAGTTTGAATTGACTAAATATATCTAATTTAATTAGACTTCATTAATGAAGTCTAATTAAATTTTCCATATAAAAGCACATTAAAAAATTATTTTTCCTAAATTAAAGAAATTACTCTTACTTTTAAAAACTAGCAAACCATCTTGAAACGTCTTTTAAGAAATAATCTGGTGGGTAATGTCCTTTTAAACTTCCACCTCCAGAATACTGACCAAGTTGATAAAGAGTCAATCTTACAGGTGCGACCTGACATTGGGTGTATTCAGTTGTTTCGTTTGATAGTTTTTTAGTCGAAGAGGTTTTACATTTATGATTATCTAACCAAAATGTATTCTGCTCTTTTCCAAACAATCCATTTGGACTCTTACTGCCAAAAAAATCATCTGCCAAGCCAAATACAGTCCAAACTGCAGGATTACCTTTGCACTTAACAGCATTATTATTATCATCATAAAACCAATATGGACTATTGGCTGCAACTGGTGCAATTGCTTTAAACTGATCTCCTAGCGAACATCCAACTACAGCAGCCATATCGCCTCCCCAAGAATGCCCAGTAACAAATATTCTTGTTGAATCAATTGAATAGTTACGCTTAACTAAAGAAAGTAATTCCTCAGTAAATTTGATATCATGATTTCCAGAAAAATCCCCACCGTTTGGCCCTAAGGCCCAACCTTTATCGACTCCCCAACGCCATTTTTGATCAGGATAAATAAAAATAGTATCAGGCATATTTTTTTCCAATCCATGAGCCGAAGAACTCCATCCCTGTCCAAACCAATCCTTCATTTCTTTACCTGTAGTATCTGTTCCCGCAAAAACCAATACCAACTTATATTTTTTCAATGGAGTATAATTTTTAGGTAAAGTAACGAAATAACTTCTATTTCCTCCAGCAGCTTCAGAAAAGCTATTATTCAGTTGCCCACTTGGGGGCATAGCCGCAAAAACCATATTAGTAAATAAGAAAAATAATATATTTATCTTAAATAAAATTTTTAAAATACGTTTTTTTCCCATATCATTCACCTAATTTTAAACATCATATAATTTAAGAGCCATATCTAGATTAAAATTAATATATTTAAAATATATTAATAATATAGCAACATGAAACAACCCAATCTTGAAAATCATTTAAATATAAAATTGCACAACAAGCTTCTTAAAGCTAAAAATATTACAATCCTTTTTAAACGATCATAAATTCAATAACTTTCCTGTTAATATGTCTTCCTAAAAAGAAAAATCTGGTACCACGACTAACTCGAAGATAACTAAGCATTCTTTTTCTTTTTAAAATAAGGAGCAAGTAAAGAATCCCAAGCATCAACTATTTGTTGATATTCATGTTCACAGTCTTCAGCACGTTCCTTATGAAGCAACTCATCATTTATAAGACTCTGGAAGCTCTTCGGATCAGAACCGTAAACGTAACAAAGAAAATTTACAGCACGTTGTGCATCTAAAGAATGTGAATCATAAAAAAGTAAATCATCCAATGAAGTCGCTCTTCTTGCAGCAAGACCATAGGTATCTGAAACTGTAAGAAGGTACTCTTTATCTTGATCGTCATAAGTTAAAATATATGCTGCCAACTGATCTGCTACATCTTCTTCTCTACCCGTAATTTTTAAATCGAGCTCTGCAATAAGGGCGTGTCCAGTTTCATGGAATAAAGTTCCCACAGCACTTTGATATAACTCATTTTCTAATATGACACCTGAATCGCCAGCTTCAGTGAACATTTTCCTTTCTTCTGCACCCAATTCGTAACATAGTTCAATTGTTTTCTTATCACTGTCATAAAATGCATTCGCTTCATTACACTCTTTTGCAATAACTTTGATATCAGAGGGAATATTAACAAAATCATTCATTTCTTCAGTATAGCCTTCTAATAATTTCCGACTACGCCAAAGACCTTCCTCAATTCTATTGTCTGCATTTAGAGCAGGTTCATAAATTGGGATAAATTTTCCTTGTAAAGTAGGTACCTTACTTGATGCCTGTTGTTGAGTATTTGTAGATTTACTGTCTGAACTATCATTACAAGCCGTCAGGCCTAACAGCGTTATGAATGTAACAGAAAATAATCTTAAAATTTTGGAGTATTTTAAAACATCATCTTTCATATATAGATTTCCTTTTTAATTAAAAGTATTTGAATATTAATCAAAGATAAAATTCAAATAAAAAATAGATTATTAAATTCTCACATTTAAAAAAATCATTTCAATAAAAATAATAAATACCCTCTTAATCATCAAAAAATTTCATCGATATCTTTTCTTTCAATTTAAAAACTAAAAATTCAAAATCCATTACAGATTTTATTTTAGTTAAAAAATCCTCTATGCAATTATTTCAAATATTTTAGCAATGCTTATACTGATACCAATTAATTGCATTTTTAATTAATAAATCAGTTGCATCTATGAATAAATCCGGGTGTATTTTAATCCAATCTTCTAAAATTAGAGGAATTTCTGTACATGCAAGAAGGAACTTTTTATCATCTTTTAATGTATAATTTTTAATAATGCTGTTCATTATTTCTTTAGCTTTTGCATATTCTCCAGCTTTATACTTATAAATGCTTTCCATTATTAGATTCTGAAAAACAGAAGAAGGAATAGTGAAGTTAATTTTATTATTAACAAATTCCTTTTGATAAAGTTGAGTACTAATTGTAGCCGTAGTCGCTAAAATACAGACTTCATGAATATTACTATTTTTAATATATTGAATAGCTGATTCAACAATACTAATCATTTTTGTATGAGTAGATTCTTGCAACCGATCAAACCAAAAGTGGGCAGTATTACATGGAATGATTATACATCCAACATTGGCATTTTCTAAAATTCGCAAATATTCAACCATCTTTTCTAATGGTTTATCATTTTTATTCAAAATGGATTTTGTTCTATCAGGTATGTCTGGAATACATACAGTTATGACCGGAATATGTTCTTGATCACAGTTTGCTCTAGTATTTTTAATAATTTTATTCATGGCATCAACTGTCGCCTGTGGCCCCATTCCACCTAAAATTCCAATTGGTTTATTCATATCCATTTCCGAGCAATTACTATATGAACTTAGCATTGCAAGAAAAAAATCTATCAGTTTGCAAAAAATAGATGTAAAATCCAAAAAATGCATAAGCATTCTATTTGTATTTTTTAAATTTTAATATTAAATTATTGATTTAATTATATTAATTAAATCTAGGCATTATATAATGATGCGTAATTTGCATAGCTATATTAAAAAATGCATAAGTTTTGCATCATTTTAATGCACTCTTTGGGGAATGATGTTGATATTTAAAATACCTTTTAGTTTAATCATTATGATTAACTAAAAAATAGGCTAAACAATAATATTATTTTTGTATAAGCATATTAAATGATTATAAATCTATATGATTTTATTTTAATGATTTTGACTGTATGAATATCTTCACTTTTTTGAGTTATTGGTGTGTACAATAGACTGATATAAACATTATTATTAGATCAGAGCTACAAACTTAAAAGTACAATTATTTAAAAAACTAAAGTGCTAGGGATTTATTTCCATCTATGTAATTTCCCAATCTATAGCTTTAACAAAACTCCATAATCCTTCTGATGCGGCATTCAATCTAGAACTACTTCTATATAAATATATATCAACAGATAACACAGAGTTTTTTAGAGGAATAACCATGAGTTCATTATTTTTAAGTTCATCTTGGATACTGTAATCTGGCAACCAGCCCACACCATATCCCCCTTTAATCATATCTTTAAGTAAGATACTCATTGATGATACAAACGTAGTACTAAAAGAATGAGATTGATGTTCTTGAAGAAATTTATTTACTTTCTTTCCCATATAACTATCATCGGTATAATTCATTAAAGGAAGCGAACCATCTTCAAGGGAAAACTTAGGACACCCTAAATGATTTGGGGCCGTAACTAAATATAATTTTGCTGAGAAAAGTTTATGACATAAAAATTGAGTGTTCATAAGCTCATCATCATAAAAAGAAGCGATAAAATCACATTTCCCATTTCTTAGATGATCAACTGTCTCATTTACATTGATTGACTCAACATAAAAGATTTTTTCTTGATAATTTTTTAAATTCCCCAAAATTTTAGGAAAAATATATCCTGCTAATGAATGTGCTGAAGCTATAGTTACTCTACTTCTTATATCATTAGTACCTTTAATTTTATCGATGTTGTATTCAAAATCATCTAATAAACTTCTTACATGTAAAAGAAATAGCTTGCCCTTTTCTGTCAATTTTAGAGGAGATGTATCCCTGTCAAAAACCTCAAATCCCAAAGAGTTCTCTAAAGTCTGAATACGTCTACTTAAAGAGGATTGCGAAATATTTCTTATATCTGCAGCAACTGTAAAGTTTCGATACTTTTCTAAAACAATAAGATCATACAACCACCTTAACTCTATGTTTTGTATCATAAAAACTTACTACCCATTTATAACTAAATTTATACTTTAGCAATGAAAAGTCCACAAAAATATGACATAACTCATTTATTTTGAGCTACTGCCAAGACTGGTTCTACAAAGTTATCATCTCATGATTTAATCAAAAATGAATATAGAAAACTCTTTACTTAAGATTGTCACTAAATGGCTTAAATATCTATAATTTCCTATATTTAATTTTCCAATAGTTAATATTATTTCTGCTAATCCTTCTTTATCAAAATTATTAGATTTTATTAGATCGTAAAGAAAATTAACAAGCTCAGCAAAAATGCTTATTTTTTGACTATAACCTAATTATTTATAGCTAAGATTCTAAAAAATATACTTAAAAAAGCCATTCATTTTAAATTAAGCAATATTTATAATAGCGTATATTCTAAAAATTGGTTAATAATTATCAAAAAAAAAAAATCCCTAGCAATAGAAAACTGATATTAAAATTATTTTTTTATTTTTTAAAAATATTAATACATTAATTTTCCACATAATATATTATAATTTATAAAAGTCTGCATTAAGTATTAGTTATGACATTAGAAATTCGATGGATTGAAGACTTACTTGCTCTAGAGCAAGAAAAATCAATTTCTCAAGCAGCAGAGGTACGACATGTCACACAATCTGCATTTACACGGAGAATTCAGAACATTGAAAATGCATTTGGATTCCAAATTCTAAAAAGATATAGTAAAAATATTGATTTTACCGAAGCGGGACAAATTTTATTGGCTTCCTCAAAAAATATCCAAAACCAACTTAATGCAACAATCAACTATCTTGAAAAAAATATTAAAAATAATGAATTAAATATAAGGTTTGCTGTATCACACTCCTTAACAACCCAATTTTTCCCACGATTTATCAATGATTCATTAATAAATTTAGAAGATTTAAAATTAGAAATTATTGCATCCAACTTCAAACAAGGGCTGGGTTTACTCAAAGATGGCTCTTGTGATTTATTAATTTGCTATTGCGATCAAAAAACATTACAGCAACTTGATCTTTCTCTTTTTGTCTTTCATAAAATTGTGAAAATGGAAATACTCCCTGTTACTGCACTTGATAATGGTATTCCTAAATATTCAATTGATCAGCCTTTCCCCCTATTGGCATATAGTAAACAAGCATATTTAAGAAACTGCGTTGATGAGGTGATTGAAAAAAATCTAAATTATCGAACTCTATATGAAACAGATAATGCCAGTGATTTAAAAGAATTAGTTATACAAGGTTTGGGTATAGCATGGCTACCAAAATTATTAATTGAAAAAGAGATCTCCGAAAACAAATTAAAAATAATAGATAACAAAAACTATAATACATCTCAAGATGTCTACATTATCAGACACAAAATTATTATTTCAAATAGTATTAATCAGATATGGAGATCAATAACTGCACCAAAAAAATAAAAAATTAGCATATGGTATTTTAATTATGATCTTAAAAATCCGCATCAACATAGTGATCATTAAATTAAGTGACAAATACAACATCAAGCTTACTATTTAAAATCACTGTTGATACTCTTTTTTAGTAGGTTATTTATATGCTACATAAAACAGATTAGCAATTATCTGCTAATCGATTTACTGGGGTAGCATTTGAGTCAATCACTTCATTCTCTTGTTCAGCATGCTCATATTTATCGCCTTCTGTACGAGCAATTACAGCAGTTGCAATACTATTGCCAATGACATTAGTTGCAGTACGTCCCATATCTAGAAATTGATCGATTGCTAAAATTAATAAAATACCAGCTTCAGGCAATTTGAACATGGCTAGAGTTGAAGCGATAACGACAATAGATGCACGAGAAACACCAGCAATTCCCTTACTGGTTATCATTAACGTAACTAGAATTAAAGCCTGCTGAGTCCAGCTCAAATCAATATTATAAGCTTGTGCAATAAACAAAACAGCAAATGCCATATACATCATAGACCCATCAAGATTAAATGAATAACCTAATGGAAGCACAAAGCTGGTAATTCGTTTAGGAATCCCAAATTTGTCTAAAGCCTCCATCGTTTTTGGGTATGCTGACTCACTACTGGCTGTAGCAAATGCCAATATGGTAGGCTCGCGAACCACTCGCATCAATCTAAATACATCTTTTTTCAAGAAGATGTAGCCGAATGAAATGAGGATCATCCAAAGAATCAGTAATCCGATATAGAATTCTCCAATAAAAATACTATAATCAAGAATTAACCTAGGTCCTTGAACTGTAATGGCAGAAGCAATTGCCGCAAAAACCGCAACAGGTGCAAAAGCCATAACATAATCTGTAATGCGGAACATGACTCGACAAAGCTCATCAATAATCCGGCCAATTACAGTAGCTTCATTTTCGTGCTGAACATAGGCTAATGCGGAACCAAAGAAAATTGAAAAAACTAGAATTTGCAAAATCTCATTATTCGCCATTGCTTCAGCAAAACTGCGTGGAAAAATATGAGTAATAAAAGTTTGTAGACTTAAACCTGATGCACTAACACCAACATCGATAGCTTGCTTCGGAATAGTCAGGTTCATTCCAGCACCAGGTTGGAAAAAATTTGCTAGACTCATACCGAGTAAAAGTGAAAGTAAAGATGCCCCAATAAACCAACTCATAGCTTTTAAGGTAATTGATCCTAAAGAAGATGACTTTCCCATTGATACCAAGCCAGAAACAATTGTTGCAAATACTAAAGGCGCAATAATCATTTTAATTAATCTTAAAAAGACATCAGTGACAATCTTGAAGTATGAAGAAATTTCAGTTGCTTGTATGGTATTTAAATTACTATGGCATACCCAACCCACCAATACTCCTGATATCATTGCAATCAAAATATATTTGAGTAATTTTTTTTGATTCATAAAACAAATTCCTTCTTTAATATTATTTACATCAAAATTTTGATCTTACATACAGACTTTGATGATTATCCATTTTGGTTACATAGCGATGGCTTTACTTTTTCGTTAAAAAAATTGGCTCAACAATCCGCTGTCGCAAGTGTTGCTTTTTTTTTTATAAAACGACAATGCAAAAATTAAATCTTGTATGCAAATAA
Source organism: Acinetobacter sp. CE-15 (assembly GCF_051059255.1). Classification (NCBI taxonomy): domain Bacteria; kingdom Pseudomonadati; phylum Pseudomonadota; class Gammaproteobacteria; order Moraxellales; family Moraxellaceae; genus Acinetobacter; species Acinetobacter sp. CE-15. Next base: position 3,048,870 of record NZ_CP192737.1, read on the forward strand.
TGCATATTTTTAACCACACCTTATCATTACCAAAACAGTTATTTTTTAATTCATCTATTTGTTAAAAATCGAATACAAATGATGTATTGGAGCAATCTCATTTCATTTTATTATTTTAAATCATAATATTAGATAAAATTTAAAATTATAAGCTTGAATTACAAATTTCGTCTACCTTAGTACTTACTTTAATATTTGCTCTATTAGTTTTTGATTAAACCCTGCTACCTTGATGTGCTTTAAAAGAGCTTTAATTTCTCTTGCAGTCATAACTATTCTGACATTCATTCAATAAGAGCATATTTATTGGTCAATAAGGGTCTTTAATTTAGGTACTTATTCCAATCTTCTCCACCTTTGGCTTGTAGTTCTACTACCGCTGTTTGTTCAGTTTTTTTCTTCTCTGCTTCCGCTTTTTTTTGCTGGTTTTGACTATAGGTTCTTTATGCTGCCGTAATAGTTGAAGTTGTTTATTTATGTGGGACCTATCTTGAAAAACGTAAAGCTCTGATGTCTGACTGGGCTAAGTTTTATGATGCATAAAAAGAATACTTCTGCCGTTTAAAGCAGAAGCATTATTAGACTTATTTAGTTAATGATGGACATACTATTTAGAAATATAGAACTTACACAAAATAATTTACAATCTCATAAAAAAGCCTTTTCTTACTTATTCTGTTCTTTTAACTTCACACATTCTTCCCAGTCTTCTAATGGAATGTTATATGTATCCAACTCAGCTTCGTTTAACTCACTTACGCCTTTCATAAACAATCCAGGCCAATAATCATCTTTTGGAATATATGCAAATGCAAAATCAATTTTACCCTCTTCCGTTAAAGAAATTTTAAAATGTGTCCATTTTTCTGTAAAGGTTTCTAACTCCCTTAACTCCTCTATTAAAGATATTATTTTATCTCCAATTTCACCTGGCATTTTATCAAAGTCAAATGAATCTTTTTTACCATTCTGAGTTAACCATTCAAAACCACATGAATTCGTGTCAGGATAAATATATCCTTCACAAAAAATATTTTTTGCTTCTTCTGCCATTATTTACCATAGCAGTTCACTGATTTTTTGATATATTTCCTGCTCATTCATAAACTATTTTCTATTTTAAATATTTCAGATCGTTGGAAAAGGATGATCTTTCAAATAACTTTCAACTTCATTTTCCTCTAATCCTTTAACACCGTTTTCTAACCATTTATTAAAATAGTCGATATTCCAACGATATGCTCGCCCATCCTCATCAAGTACTAGTTCATCTGTATGTCCAATTTTTTTTAGAAAACGAATGTGACTTACTGCATACGCATATTGTTCTATTTCCACTTTTGATTTAGGTATATTGTTAATCGAATTCGTTGTATAAGGTGATTCTTCACTTAAAAGATCCAACAAATCACTATACCGTTCTAATTCAATCATTTTATTTACAAATTTTTTGAGCATTTTATTTTCTCTCAATAGATACTTTTGGCATCACACTATTACAATAAGATACTTTAGTAATAGAACTTATATCCTAAATTAATTTAGTGTCATAGCGACTATCTAACACCACAAAGGGTTCAGCAACCTCCTCCCATACCTGACGTGCCATGCTCTGCCATTTAGCCATATCATTTATATAATCTCGTGGCCCCCAACCCTCTGGTTTCATATATTGAAGATGTTGCCTAATCAATTTAACGGACAGGTTAAAATCATCTTTGCTTAAATCTTCAAAAGTATAAAATTTTAGATACTCCCCTTCTTCGGGTTTTATACTTTCATGTAGCTGCGGATAATTGGGTAAAAAAACTTCATCCAGTAAATCACCAAATGCATCCCAATAATGACTATTTACAAAGTCCCCTGTTCTTTGAAAATTTGATGCTTTTTGACCCTTATCATTCATTCCAATAAATAAACTTGCGCCCATAATTATTGCCTGAAAATTATAAAATGGTTATGTCGAGATAGTATCTGGATTTTTCCAGTTTTCGCATCAACCACAATTATACTCTTTTCATAAAAATTATTTATCATTGTATTGTTGCTGCTGCCTCCGAAAAACTAGATGCTTCCTTAGCTATCATTTTCTAGCCAAGGAAATTCTGGGATACATTTAAATTCTAAATGTGCTTTTTTTAATTCTTTGATAATCTTTACAATTTCAATAGCTTTACCTTCATAAATAATTGGCTTTAAATTATCTAACAACTTTTTTGCTTCTAAAAAAATTTATATTAGAAATATTGGCAATTAATTTAATATTTGAGCTATCTGCTTTTTCTTTATTTAATAAATATATCTTATATAAATTTTCATCTAAATTAATTTGAGCGATATATGTGGTAACAATAGCCCATTGTTGGCAATTATCACAAAATAAGCCACTTAGATTACCTGAAATTAAACTTTTTAATTTACCACCACAGAATTCACAAGTTTCACTTATTATTTCCTATTAATTATTTTTATTTACTTAATACTTCTTTTAGTGAATCAGTAGTTTTCCATTTTCACTAACAGTCATTATTAAGACAAATATAGAACTGCAACTTTAGCTCCTGCTGCTTAAAGTCCTGCAGTTAAGACTTGATTACTATTCGCCACAGCTACTACTCCAAGTACCATAGCACCTATATAATAAAACTCCCAATCTCATCAGGAAGATAAATACATTTGCCAGCCAATATACCATTATCATCAAATATAAAACTATTTTCACTTTTAGATAATACATAAGCTAATTTATTCATGATTTTTATTGTTTCGGGATCTCTACTTTTTGAATGAATATCATACATATAAAAATATAAAACATCATCTTCTTTTTTATCAGGAAAGCAACTTAAAATTAACGACTTACCTAGCACCGTATCCTTTAGATCACTTAAAGTTGTTTCAATATTATAAATATCGACCCAAACTCTCGCCTTTAAAGTATCTATATATAATTGCTTCTGATCTTCATCAAAAATTAACTTAACATCTGAAATATTGTTTTGTTCTAGTTGATTTTTAATAAAATTAAACAAAAAAATAGATGAAAAATTATTTTTGCATGGAATTGAGTACGAAATCATAAATTAACCCTATTCACTTCATAAAATTAAACCTATCAATAATCAATTGCAGGATATCTGACTCTAGAAGCTCCTTAAAATATAATTTTATCACATTCTAATTTTTACGAAAAAGAAACGCCCTAGGTACAAAAGATATCTTCTGCATCTTTCAATTCTTCTAATATATCATCTCGAAGAGGTATACTTCCTTTTTGCTTACTTTTCATATTTTCATAATGAGTTAAAAACTCATCTGGCAATCTTACTCTATATTTTTTTATCTAGTGAATGATTATAGCATCCCAGACATATATTCCATCCGTCAATATGATATTTGGAACTTGATCAGCTGAATTATATGGATCTATGGTTGGACTCACAAACTCTAAGATTGTACTCCCTGATTCTAGGTATGCAACTATCTCATTTGCCAAACTTTCAGATAATTTAAATTTATTATCTTCTATACTAGGCCTACTTAGAGGTTGGTCTTGATAATACCTATCACGATACAATACTAGATTCTTCATAATTTATCTCCCTAGTTCTCTTTCTCTGGATAAAACATTTTCCATTCGGGTTTAATTTCTTCCCAATATGTAAGTTACTTTGCATATCACTGGGCATTAGAATCAAAACAAGAAATAGCTTAAATTCATCAAAGCTTGCTTGGAAGAAAACAATAGATAAAATTCCAGTTAAATACCATAAGCTTGTTCGAGGCATGGTATAAGATGAATAATCTGTTCTTTATCCTCTGGGTTATATTCAGCATATGCTAATGCTATTATTTCAAAGACTTCAACAAACATTTTAACAGGTACTGTACCATCCAATTCTTCATTAAAATAGAACTCTACAATATCTACTCTTTCCCCATCATCTGTAACATCATTCGTGAATGAATAATCTGCCACCTCTTGAATACTAGCTCCTTCCTTTCGGATAGCTAACTTAATCATATCAATAAAATTATCCTTTCCAGCACATGTACTAAAATAATCCATAAAATATGATAATAAAGGTTTTGCTTCTGGGTATTTTTGTAAAATATCATCCCAATTATTATCAAGCCAATTATTCATAGCCGTTCATACTTTTTCTAAACCTCTTAGTGTTTTAACTATAAGAAAAAAACATAACTATCTTCTTCCTCTTGTATTTCTAAGTTTTTTATTATTTTCCCATTTGATGAATAAAGAACAAAAGATCCCATATCCATATCATCTTCATCTGGAATATAAAAATCTAATTTATCTTTTTTTGCTATAGTTTCCAAATTCTTAATTATAATATCATTATCCAGTTTATCTCCATCAATTATATTTACTAATAAAGAAACATCCCCTTTACAAAATTGATAAGTACATATTACATTGAACTTATTAAAATCTTGAACTTTATTTTCTGGAGTAAATTCTTCATAATCAATAAGACAAAGATCATCTATTTCTAAATTTAAAATATCTATTAAGATACTCCTTAGATTATCTAGATCTAAATTTTGCTTAATGTAAAAATCTATCATTAAAATCTACTATTTTTTGGATTATATGGTTAATAACTTACTTTAGACTTCTTGCATTAGTCAAAAAAATGCGTATTCTGTGCCAATCCATATTTGCTCCAAATATCAATTGACTAGCTTTTATATTAATAAATCATAGAGGTCTTACTATCATGTGATGATATGTATGTGTACATCTATTTAAACTTTAAATACAAGCTGTGACATTACACAATTTACAATCATATAAATTCATTTCTATAAAATAGAATAAGTTTCATGATTTATAAAGCTTAATCTTATTTAAAATTATCTAAAAGATTACATTCGCAAGAGCCCTATTATCTTGGTATAGATAGTGTATCATCATATCGATCATCTTTTGTAACTAACGGCTCAAGTAACTCAAACCAAACTTGCTGAGCTCTAGATTTAACTAACTGGACATCAGTAATCCAAACTTTTTCTCCCCATACCGCCTCTTTTAACATAGGCATATATGCACGAATCAATTTAATTACTAAATTAAAATCATTAGAAGATAATTCTGTAAATGTATAATATTCAAATAATGAAAACTCATCTCTTGCTATTCCATCATAGAATTCAGAATAGTTTAATAAGAAAACCTCCTCTAGCAACACACCAATGGCATCCCAATATGTCGAACTCATTTCACATTCTAGTACATCAAAAAGATGATCTTTATATGTATGTCTTCCAATATAGATTGTACTCATGATTACCTTTAAACATTTTATTTATCCCTACGACAATGTAATGCAACAATCACTCTTATTTTTTCAGAACTGAAATAAGTTTGACATATTTTTCATCATTTCCTTTTAAAATTATTGGTTATTTATTTTTTAATCATAGGGTTTTAAGCTGCTAAGCGATTAAAATAAGTATTTATCTGATTATTTATTAAAATTCTATCAATTGTGAAATCTAAATTTTCAGATACAACAATATACTTCCTTAGCTCTTCAGGAAAATCTTCTATAGAACCATATATTGTTGGCATTAAATATCTAAAATAATCACCCATAATTGTTTCACCATTATACCCAATTGGATAGTCATCTCCTTCTTTATTCCCTTCAATCGCATGATATACAAAAAAACCTTTATTAGCTGAAAGATTAACTTCACTATAATTTCTATTTTCTTTTAAATCAGCTAACAAATCCTTTTCCAATAATTCTTTAGATATTTCCTTATTCCTCCATTTAGAGAAATAATCTACAACAAAGCTCCCTAATTTTTTTGGTGGATAATTAGGATATCTATCAGACTCCTCCCATATAAACTCTGATAAATAATCTAAATAATTTTCGATATTATCTATCTCTAGTAGTTTTTTTGGTAAATCACCAAATGAATTGTTAACTAAAACCGCTATTTTTCCGTTTTTATCCATTGCAAACCAAGTATATATAAACCCAAACTCAGGTTTCCAATCTACATTTAAGTTACTCATTATTTTGTTCCTTTTGGCCAAGCACTTTTCCGCTCAAACAACTCCATCATAAACCATAGCATATTGATGTTCGTTCAGTATAATTTGGGGCAGTACGTACAGCTTCAACAACTTGCTCCATATTCGTATGGTAATACCCCCATTTTTAATTCAACAGCATAAGTGAAAAAAACCGAAAGTTTCGGCTTTCGGGGTTTTTCTAAATAATGACTTATGAAAGAGACCAAATATGTTCCATGAAAAGCCTTGTTCTGTAGTATTTTATCTTGGAAACCGATATGTTACAGATATCAAGGCTTTTTTGTACCTATTTTTAGGTCGAACTCAGGTTACTATAATTTTAGTAATTTTCTTTTTTTCTATAAAACTCAACAAGAATATTAAAGTCAGAATCTTTTAAATATTTCTCATCACCAATAATAATTTCATAATTGACTGTGTAATCTTCATGCTCATCCTCTAGTAACATTTCAAAATTTGATAGAATCTCATACTGAATATTTTCCAGATCATCTTCATTTTTTTCCCTCAATAAGAAATATAATGTCAAAATGTTTTTCTCAACTGAAAAGTAAATTCTTCTAAAATTATCAGAAATCTCACCTAAACAACTACGACTTAAAAAAAATGTTATTTGATATATATTCATAATTTCACCTATTTAGGACCTTTAGGACTATAAGGAACTATACTCACTTTTTTCGTTCCTTTTATAAGAAAATAATTAGTAGAAGATTCAAACTTGTCCCCCACTTTATTAATAGTGGAATACACTCCATTTACATCATTATATTTCACAATAGGTTGCCCTTGTTTATTATATCCTACAATTGAAGTATTTCCTTTATGAAAAGCATCTAATACTTTTTGTGCATCCTGAACATTATTGAAATAACTACCATGATCATGTTGAGAGTCACCCAATGTATGCTTTCGTTGTGATTGCGCAATTGTCGTATCAATTTGTTTACTGAGACGTTCAAATATTGGATCATATTCCTGCTTACCACTAGGTTTATTACTCCAAGAATCACTATCACGATAAATATTATTTTCTTCAATTGTTTTTGAGCTACCTGTAGTTTTTACTCCTTTAGGTAAAAATGCCCCTGTAATCATACCAAAACTTCCTGCCGCATCCATTGCTGCAAAAGCCCTATCGACCATACTTAGCTGTTCATTTGTCAGTATTGATTGACCTGTAGTTGAATCATGAAGTCCTTTTACTAAATTTGCCAATGGGGCTGTTAATGCTCCTCCTTGCGCTAAGGCCCGTGAAGAGTCAAGGTCTTTAATTGAATTAATCACTTGGTAATTGAGTGGTAATAATTTTGCCTTTAAAACTCCATTTTCTTTAACAACGAGGTATTGTAACCCAGCACCAATGATTTCTCCCTCTTTGTAATTTGACCCATTGAGTATTAATATTTCAGGTGCAGTTTTCATTGCATCTTTTGCATTATTGGTTAAAACCATATTTACACATTGCGCATGACTACAACTTCTTAAAGCCTCTAAATATTCAGTATTTTTCTTACCATCATATTTTTTACCATCAGGAGTCAAAATTGCATATAAATTATTCTCCACCGCATTCTGCCCAACAACGCCAGCAAGCTGCGCATTAAATGCTGAATCTCCAACAGTTCCACCAACCACAGCTCCTATCGCTGCAGTCAGATCTCGAATTTGAGTCTTCACATCTTCTGGTAAAAGGTTCGGTTGGAACTCTCCATTGACATCTTGATATTCTTTTTTGTCTTTGTATTGATTGGTGAGATAATCCGCTGCTGCTTCACTTGCAACCGCTGCACTGCCTCCTGCTGCTGGATTACCGCCATTTACATAGGCAAGTGCTGCTCCCAATATCGCATGGGCAGCCAACTGAGCAGCTTTGTTTTTGTCCTCTCCATGACCTAACTCTTTTCCAATAATATTTGCTGCATATGGTGCAAGGGCATTGGCTGCAACTTGTAAATCTGTTTGACCGCCCAATGCACCTGTAACAGCCATAGTTACAGCATTGACTGCTCGACTTTTATCTCCCCCCATACCCCAGTCTTGGGCTGTTTCTGAAGCTTGTTTATAACTAAGCGAATTATTTTTCAGAAGTTCTTGTTTTTCAGCTTCATTGTTTGAGTTTTGATACTTATTCCAATCTTCTCCACCTTTGGCTTGTAGTTCTGCTATCGCTGTCTGTTCAGTGTTTTTCTTCTCTTGTTCCGCTTGTTTTTGCTGATTTTGACTATAGGTTCTTGTTGCTGCCACAATAGTTGAAGTCGCATCTGCTACAGTTTTTTGCTTGTCGATAATCTCTTGTAGATTTGGTAATGTGTCTACACTTCGATGTGCTGTACTGGCATCACTATGGATCCCTAACGCTGTAGTCGTTGTGGCTTGACCACCAATCGTGATATTACCTTCGCTTAAGGTTGCACGAGTGACACTACTGTCTTTGTCAGATTCATGCTGTGGTAAGCTTGGGCTAAAGGTCGTGCTATCTCGCCAATTGACGTTATTGGTATATTTATTTCCCTGATTATCTGTTTTGGTTTCTTCTCCAAAGCGTGTTCCACCAGATAAACTCACCGAAGTCGCATCATAACTGCTCTTATTGTTGATATCGCTAAACGTCAAACGATTTGCAGTCAAATCATTATTTTCTTTCTTCGCGGTAGAAACAATTGCACCACCTTTAAGATCAACTTGATCAGCTTTGACATGGTAACCACCATCACCAGCGAATAGGCCTGCTTGCTGATTCACACTATTGGATGAACCGTTTGCACTACTGTTCGATAGATTTCCAGACGCTTGCCATGCTGTACCCAATGAAGCTTGGAGACGTGCTCCTGCACCACTTTGATCTATCTTTTGTTCAACTTGGTCTTGTTGACTGATGATACTGAGCTTGCCCCCCACATCCACATCAATACGATTTGCTGTGGCTTTAGCGCCAGCCAAAGTTGTATCACCCTTACTCGTCAAACTCACTTTATTGGCTTCTAATGTTGTTTGACTATGCGTATTACGATCAAGCTGATTACTGCCTTTACCATAGCCTGCCTCAGCATAGATATACGCACCTGTTTGAGCCCCGACCGATGCACCTACACCGACACTTAAACCAGCATTACTATTTTTACCCTGTGCCTTTTCTTGGCTTTGTCCTGATTCTAAAAGAATATTTTTAGCCGAATCTAAGCTTATTGTTTCTTTCGCTTTGACTTGAGTATTCTGTAAATGAATATCACCTGCTGTACTGGTGAGATTGACGTTACCACCCGCACTGATCTGGTTTGGTTGTGAAGTCGCATAACTATTGCTTTGTTGATTTTTACTGGTACTAAAACCTATACCAGCCTCTGCTTTAGCAACTGAACCGCCTTTAATGTCACTATAACTTTGATAAGCTTGCGCACCCGCTGCCAATCCCTGTAAAGCTTGGGTACGATCATCTGCGGCATTGCCTTTAGCGGCTTTGTCTGCCGAACCCAGCAAATCTAAAATTGGTGAACTTATCCGTTTAAATACACCGACTTTTAAATCTTTCGATGAACTGTCTGAGCTTCCAGTATTGTAATCATCCAATACACTGATTTGTTTTGCAGTAATATTGATATCTTTATTGGCAACAATATCTGCAACTTGCTGATTATAGTGATTGCCTGCCTGAATATTGACATTGCCCTCTAAACTTCCGACTTGGCTACGTTGCTGTTCAATACTTTGACTATTGCTTTGGTTTTTACCCTTCATATAGCCATAAAATTGTTCAGTATCTGAAATCTGAGCACTACCAATGCCTTTATTTGAACTGCTTTGACTTTGGCTTTGACTACTCTGTGCTGATTTAATATTGACATCATTCGCAGCATTGATCTTCACATCACCTTGTGAAGCGACTGAACTGCCGTGGATATTGATGTCACCTTTTTCTGTTTGTAATGTGGTTTTTCCACCCACAGAAAGTTGTGTACCTGTAACCTTATCTACATTTCCTTGACCTTTGTCTTTATTATTATAAACACCTGCAGGCGCAGCCCAATTTCGTGTGTCAACACTAAACCCACTTTGTTTACTATTTGCAGTCTGATCTTGACGATCAGTCACATAGTTCAAGTTAATGTTATCTTTTGCATGTAACAGTGCATCACCTTCAACAGCGAGTTGTGCACCTTGGCTATTTATATTTCCGCCTGTTGCAATGATATTTAAATTACCTTTCGCTTCTGCTTGAGTCACAACGGCTTGAGTATTTGTATAGTTACTACTTTGATTGGATTTTTGATTTCCTGCAGTCAGCACAATAGGCGTTTGTGCGGCCATCAATGCTTTATCAACAGCATCCGCTCGTGACATCACCTGACCTACAGCACTATCACTAAATTGACCATTATCGGCATTTTTCTTATAGGTTGAAGCCGCTGCTGTTGCAGGTGAATAGGTTAACCCAACTGAAAAACCTGAGTTTTTACTCTGTACGTTGGTGTGTTGATTATTGCTTTCATATCCTGCATTTAGATTAACATTAGCGCCTTGTAGATTCAGGTCTTTGCCTGCACCCAAAATAGCGGCTTCCGCTGTCAAATCCTTGCCTGCTAGAATATTGGTATTTCCTTGCGTGCTTATAATTTTACTTTGCAGTAACTCAGTTGATTGATTATCCTGCTGAGCTTTTACATTTGATTTACCGTAACCAATACTGGCTACACCACCTGAGAGGCTTGCAGTAAAACCAGATTTTTTAACACGCTTTTCTGACTCATTTAGGTATTGGTTTTCAGCACCTACAATACTGACATTTTCTTTGGCCTGAATTTGTGTTAATTCATCTGAAATTATTTTACTGCCTTGTATCTTGATATTTTTGGCATCTAAAATAACTTGCTTACCATCAACAGTACTGGCTATGCCCTCATCTGACTTATCTTTTCGGTAAGTTTGGGTTGTTTTACTGCTTAAAAAGCTCTTTTTCTTCACTTCATCTGCATGTTCAACTGTACTACGAGCACGCCCTTCTTGAATATTGAGTTGTTCATCAGCACTTAAAGTCGTCCGACCTAGCACACTACTGACCTGAGAACTTGTAATATCAATATTTTTCCCAGTCAGGGTTAAGTCACCTTTTGCAACGATTTGATTACCTACATCTTGTTGCGTTGTACTAAAGTCATAATTTTTATTATTTTTATAACTATTGTTAATCCACTCTGTTTGTAATGTCGCTAAATTTACATCCCCTTGCGTTTGTAGAATGGTTGAACCATTGCTATTTAAAATTTCTGCGCCTTTCAATGTGGTATTACCAGCCACTTTGATATTTAAAGTCGTTTTTAAATTATCACTACCTTCCACTGAGCTAGTCTGGTTATTACCCACATAGATCCCTGCTTTGCGATCTATAGCGGTAAAACCATAATTACTCTGGCCTTTTTGTTTATTATTACTGGTCAATGTACTATTTACATTTAAATTTCCGCCAATATCAAAAGATGCTGCTTCTTTTGCAACAATCTGGCTGCCAATATTGTTTAAATCATTTTGCGTTTTAATCCCAACACGATTGGCTTCCATTCGTCCAGCCAATTGGTTGACATTATTTGCATTGATGATCAGTGCTTCACGGCCAGCGATCGTCGCTTGATTAAGCACATCACCGTTCATATTCAGTTGCACTTGATCAGCACTGATCAAAGTACCATCACCTTTTAAATCACCCGGCCTTGCTCGAACATAAACTTGTGGAACCAATACTTTACTGCTTGTACCATCTGCCAATGTGATGGTTTTTTCTTCTAACCACACAATATCACTGGTAAGCTGTGCAATCTGAGCAGCAGTTAAAGCAATTCCAGGACGTAAATTATAACTTTTAGCAAAGGTTAAGCCGTTGTTCATTAAAGCTTTATATTGCTCTTCATCACTACCATAACCAGATAAAAAACGATGCCCTGTCAACTGTGCAATTTGATCTTGCACCAAACGTTGCTCATAAAAACCATCACCTAGACGTTTTTGTTGATTTGCTGGATCTAAACCAAGTGCACTCAGCATATAATCGGATGATAGCCATTTTTTATATTGGCTAAATGCTGGATCAGTTTCTACCAAATACTGCGCTTGGCTATCTTTGGTTGTGCTATACAATGCATTACTTGGTAAGGTAATTGTCTTTTGTTCTACACTACGCACCTCATAGTCAGATGCTTTGTCTACCCCAGACACCTGCTTGTCTAAAGCATTTAGCTGTTGAGCTGAATCAACTTTTTGATTTTCAGTTGGTTGGACTTGCTGTTGTGAACCATTCGGATCTAGCTCACCAAGCTGCTGATTTTGTGCATTTTCTGATTGTTTAACATTGACCTGTTGTCCAGCATCCACTGCAACTTGCTTTTGTTGAGCCTGTTGTTTGGCATATTCAAGTGCTTGCGCTTTTTTGGAACCTGTTACATGCACTTGAACAGTGTCATTGGTCTTGTCTTTAATCTCTGTCGTTGGAACAGCAATAACTTTATTGCCACCATAAAGGCCACTTAACTGATATGGCTCTGTCTCGTCAGCAGGCGCATAGACCATTGAACTCTTTCGACCAGAATCATAAAACCATTTTTTTGGATTTTTAAATTGAATGAGTTTATTTGCTAAATAGGCTTTGTTATCAATATCAGTTCCTTCTACCTTTAATACTCCTGCTGCAAGTATTTGGCTCTGATCATTTACGATATGATCAGATTGAAGCAACATATTGCCCCCACTCAATATTTGCCCAGGGGTACTGGTTAATACTTCGGGAACATAGGTTTCTTTATCATATTCAAAAATATTATAGGTGCGTAAACGTCGCCCATCACTTAACACAAGCCAGTAAAAACCGCCGTCTCTCTCCAGCTCAACAAGCAAATCCGCAACATCAATCCCAGGATGTCGATTATCCTCATAACTATGTACAAATTTGGAAGACTCTAATACTTGATGTACTGAAAAATTATCATTTAAATTTTGAATTTCTTTTGCAGTGAGTCGCATATTGCCTTGAGACTCAATGGTTGCACTACGATTATTAATCAGTTGGGCTTGACCTTGTGCTTGATAATTACCATCCAGTGAGCCCCCAACATTTAATTGCCCCATACTCAATATCCAAGCATTGTCTTTTGAGTCACTATTGATCAAACCTCCTGCTTGGTTATTTAAAATATCAATCCCTAAATCAATATCTCCACGTGAAGCAATAACTGCGCCTGAGGAGGAACGAGCAGAGCACTGCTCTGCTCCGACGCAAGATCCGTTCGATTTGTTATTTAAGGTCTGTGCTTGTATAGCAATATGATCACCATAAATTTTAGCACCATCATTCCAGACTAAATTTGCTTTTAAGTGGGTTAACTCACCATTAATTAAACCTTGATTATGTAGCACATCGTTGGCGATTAAATGCGTTTCAATACTGCTAATACTCGCCCCAGTTTGATTTAAAATATTCTGAGCATTTACAGTAAGGCCTTTGCCAGCACTTAGGACAGATTGATTGATGAAATCGTGTTCGCTATTGATTTTGAGTAAACCATTGGCACTCAGTTCATCACCTTGCTGATGTGTATAACTTTGCTTTAAATTCAATTCAGCATCACCAAGGCTAATGATTTTACCTTGATTGATTAAATTGTTCGCACTGATTGCTAACCGATTTTGCGCGATGAGTTCCCCTTGAGTATTATTAATATTTAAGGTTTTTTGAGAATCGCCAATCAATAATGTCCCTAGGCTCGTCACACTGCCTTGTTGATTATCAAAGTTCTGCTGAATCAAAAGTGATGCATCTTTGCTTGCTCTAATTCCACCAGATTGGTTATTTAACTCACGTGCATTTAATTGGATATTTTGAGCATCTAAACCACCCAAAATCGTATCATCTAAATTTTGTCGATTGTCGATCACTTGCGCTTGGATTGATAAATCCTCAGCAGCAACAATATGGCTGCCTTGACCACTGTTGTTCAATTGGTCGGTATGAATTTGAATATTTTTTAATGCTTGAATTTGACCTTGGTTATTCAGCACCCCACCTGACTGTTGTTGAGCAATTGTTAGATTGCCTTGACTATTGATTTGTCCTTTTTGATTGGATAATTGCTGTGCGCTGATTTCTACATCATCTGCTGAAGCAAGAATGCCGTTATCATTTAATAATTGTTGGACATGGGTTAAATTAAGTTTTCCTTGGCTGAGTATTCCACCACGAGCACCAGAATTTTGATTCAACAAATCATGCTGATTGGTATCGATGCTTAATTCAGAATTAGATTGGATCAAACCTGAATTATTGTTAAGTAAGCCAGTTTTTAGCAAAATTTGATCTGCTAAAATTTTACCTGATTCATTATTCAATGTTTGTAATTGGCTGTCTAAATTCAATTTTTCTAGTGATGAGATTTGCCCTAAGCGATTATCAATCCCTTGAGCAACAACATTTAATCCTTTACTTGCAAATAATTCGCCTTGATGATTATTCAATGCACCTTGTACAGTTAAATCTGCGCGTCCCTGTTCTGATTGAATAATGCCTTGCTCATTATTTAAATCTGTACTGTTTATCTGTAGATCTTTTTGTGCAGCGATTGTACCTTGCTGATTTTGAATTGCTGACTGTGCCAACAGTTGTAGTTGATCTTGGCTATAAATTATTCCAGATTGATTATCTAAAGTGTTTGTTTCAATCTTGGTTTTTAAAATACTCTGTATTTTACCTTTTTGATTATTGATTTGCTGCGCTTTTAAATTCGCTTCTTGTTGCGCAAATATTTCACCTGACAGACTACTCAGCTCATTGTCTACAGATAAATTTAACGAACCTTGTTCTGCTCTGATTTTACCCAAATCATTAAGCAATGACTGTGAGGTTAAATCAATCTGTTTAGACGCAATAACCCCAGAAGTATTATTCACTTGACCAGTGGCTACAATCTTAGACTGATCTTGTGCATAAATCACACCAAGATGATTGTCTAATGTAGCGGTATTTAGGTGTAATTTTTGACCCGCTACAACTTTACCTTCAACATTATTCCAATGACCACTATTCATTGTTAAGTCTTGCGCGGCTGAAATCTCGCCTTTGATATTGCTTAATTGATTGGCAATATCGAGCTGCATTGCAGATTGCTGTGCAATTAATTTACCAGCATTATTTGATAATGAAGCTGCATTTAAATTAAATCCTTGGTTAGCCGCGATCACACCATCTTGATTGTTAATATGCGCTAAAGCATTTAATTTTAATTGACCCTCTGCATAGAGTGTACCAGCAGTATTATCCAAAGATTGAACGGTTAAATCAGCATGTTGACCTGCTTGAATTTGTCCATTTTGAGAAGATAGATCCTGTGCAGTGATCGCAACATTTTTTGCTGCCACAAGAATGCCTGAATCATTGTTTAAATTTTGCTGAGTAATAATATTTAAATGTTGTTTTTCAGAGCGTATTTGCCCTGAAGTATTATCTAATGATTGAGCATTAACTGAGATATTGTTATTGGCAGCAATTGTACCAGACTGATTTTCAATTCCCCCGTCTATATCTAAGTTTAAGCCTTGATTAGAAAAAATTGTTCCAGATGCATTGTTTAAACTTAGACTTTGAATACTGATATCTTGATTAGACAGCAGTTTTCCACGTTGATTATCCAGCGCCCCAGTGATACTGAGATCAAGATTTGACTGTTCGGATTGAACTGTACCCTCTGTATTATTTAATGATTGCGCCTTTACATATACCGCTTGTTTGGCTGCTAAGATACCTTGCTGATTATTAATGCCATGTTTTGCAATGATATTAAGCGAATCGTCTGTATATACAGTACTTTGTGTATTGTTGATATCATCAGCTTTTATCCCCAGTTGTTTATCTACAAGAAGCTTACCTGCATTGTTATTCAGTTGAGTAACATTCAGCTGAGCGCTACCAGCAGCACTAATCACACCTGAGCTATTATTCAATGTTTGTGCAACATTCACTTTTAACTGCCCATTAGCATCACTTTGAAGCAATTGTCCTTGTTGATGGCTCAGTTCAACCGCATTCAGATCAATATTTTGTGCAGATGTAAGCGCTTGGTCTAAGTTAGCAATTCCTAGATCGAGTTGTAGATGGCTGTTACTTTGGATTTTGCCTTGTTGTCCTTGTATGTTTTGTGCTGTGATTTTTAACTGTTGATCACCTGCATGTAAAATTTCACCTGCAACCGAGTTCAGTGTATTGGTCTTGATTACAGTACCTGTAGCATTACTGATAATCTGCCCTGCATTGTTATCAATTCGATTTGCGACATCTAAAATAAAATCATTTTTACCTGTGTGTTGAATTAGACCTTGGTTGTTATTCAACTGTGCTGTATTAATATTGACCTGTTTTGCACTATATTGCCCTTTTTCATTGTCAATACTTTGTGTTGCGGTTAAATCCAGTTGCTCATCTGCAATAATTTTTGCATTGCTGGTATTCAGTTGGGTTGTTGCAATGTTGATATTTTTGGCTTGGCTTTCACTTTGACTTAAGTCTGCTGTTTGAGCTGCTTTAATTTGCAACTCAGCACCTGCCAAAATTTTCCCTGCCAGCTGAACCTGTTGCGCATCAATATTCAGTGTGGCATCTGTATTGCTTAGTTTCCCATCTTGATCAAGACCTGCGACCCATACTGCATTTTTATCACTGGTGATCGTATTTGCTTGAACTGTGATTTTATTCTGTGCAGCAAGCTGACCATGCTGTTGTAACTGATTCACTGTTAAATCAGCACTATTGCCAGCATAGATTTGCCCAGTACTTTGTAACTGCTGAGCATTCAATTTAAGATTTTGCGCAGCAATCAGATTACCTGCTGAATCCTGCATCGTACCATTATCAATTTGATCAATATTGATGTTTAGATCTGCTGTTTTGGATTGAATTGTACCCTGTTGATTGTTTAAACTCTGACCTGCCAGGTGTACATTCTGTGCCGAAATCTCCCCTTTACGATTGTCTAAAGTTTGAATAGACAGCTTGGCATCCGCATTGACTGAACCGATTACGCCTTGGGTATTATTGGTGTTCGCAGAATTTAGAGTTAATGCATCCGCAGCAAGAATTTGACCTTGGCGATTATCAATCTCAGCTGAATTTAAGTTGAGTGTCTTGGCGCTTTGTAAACGGCCTTGATCGTTATTTAATTGTTGTGCGGTTAAATCAAAGCTTTGATTGGCATTAATTACACCTTTTTGATTATCCACCTGTTGTGCAGTGATATTCACCACATTCACAGTGAGTTTACCTTGTTGGTTGTCAAAGTATTGCCCATTAAATTGCAATTCAGGCAGTTGAATTTCACCACCATTGTTTTTAATACTGCCTTCAACTCTAAGATTGATTTCAGCATTGTTGACAATTGCACCTTCTACATTGGCAATATCTTGAGCAATCTGAATATTTCCTGCTTCAAAAGTTTTTGGTGTCAGGTCTGTGGGTGCAACTTCAACCGTACTTGAGTCTTGCGCTGAAGACTGTTGCTCAGGATCAGTCACACTTGGCGATGTGGTTCCACCTGGTGTTTGCCCTGTCCCACTAGGATCGACGGTTGCCTGACCAATTAAGCCCTGAGTATTGTCTAAGTTTTTTGCAGCAATGTTGAGTTGTTGCTGACCTGTTTGCTCGATTTTACCTTTGTTATTGGTTAAGTTTTGCGCAGTAAAATCAATTCGTCCTGCGTTGATCACTCCCTCATTATTATCAATCTTGCCTTGAGCATTGAGCTTAATTTCATCACGAGTCGCAATCAGCCCAGTGTTTTGAATATTGTCGGCTTGAATCTGTATTTGTTGTTGTGTACTACTGATATTACCGCTGTTTTTTACATTGCTTGCCTGAATTTGAATTTGATCTTTATTGGCAATCATATTGCCTGTATTGGTTAAGTCACCATTGGCATTTAAATACATTTGACCTGTCGTGGCATTGAGTGAGCCTGCATTACGCACCCCTAAACCTTTTTCAGTACCGACCAAATAGATTTTCCCAGCATACATCCCACCTAATTTTCCAACATCAAGAGCAAAGCTCAGTGTAGGTGAAGACGTGGTACTTGTCGTTGCAGTAATCTTTACTGAGTTCTGATCTTGAACATTGATGTCGTTTTGACCCAACACGGTTTTTAGTTCATTGGCATATAGACCCGCATTGACATTTAAAGCATGTGCATAAATATCGGTATAAGGGGTTAAGCTTCCATTTAAGCCTTTCCCTTCAATCGTGACTTGCCCTTCACGTACTCGGAATGAATCAAGATAACCTTGATGCATTACTGCTTGACCTGTGGTTAAGGTAAAACGATCTGCGTTAATCACCCCACAACCATCACAGATCAAGCCAGATGGGTTGGCAATTACCACTTGCGCTTGTTTACCCGCAACCTCCAAATAACCCTTTAATTGACTCGGATTACTGCTGTTCACTTCATTCAGGATCACCTTGGCTTCATCACCTTTGGCGAGCCATGGATTGCCTTGTACCCAGCCACCCAATTGGGTTTGGGTATTATTTCGTGCGTTATTTAGAATCGCACCTTCCTGACCCACATCAAACTGGGTATAGGTATTACGTGATACACCACCTGCACTTGGGGTTTGAATATTAACTTGGGTCAAACCATTGCTGCTGTTGAGAATGGTGGCTTGTTGTGAGTTTGGTGCTGATCGATCTGCCACAATTTGACTTTCAGCAATCGTCGCCATCGGCAAGGTGTAAATTGCTGCACCCAATAGGCTCACCACAGCAAAATTGACAGGATTGAGTTTTTTATAGGTGATTGAAGATGCACCCGTGACATCCTCTATTTCGATTTCACCAATGCTATGTGATTGCCCCGCTGTTTTTGTACGGCTTTTTACAATCTCAGCAACCGCAATAAACATGCCACGTGCTTGACTAAAAATAACGCGATAACGATTCTTATTCATAATGTTTTACCTAAATGTTTTAATATTTTTTCAAGATTGAATGTTGCATATGGACATTGGATGTAATGGATTAATACATCCAGTTCAGGCTAAATCCTGTCGTCACATTGTCTGTTTTAAAGTGGTCTGGTTTTTTTAACGGCGTCCCAACAAAAACGTCATAATTGACCGATTTTAAGACTTGCCCACGTAATCCAAAGGCAGCACCCATTAAACTTGTTCCCAGCAATGGATTTGGTTCATGTGCGGTTTTACCCCCAACTTCACCATAGTCAATTCCTGTGTACCATTGCATCGGAAGCTTAAACATCGAGCCACTGATTTCATTACGGACTAAAAAGCCGTTATCTGCCAATAAAGTTTGTTCACCATCAAACCCTCTTACGGTATAGCGATTCCCAATCGAGAATCGATCTTGTGGGGTCAGTGGTTTTTTACTGTACTGCGTTCGCCATTCAGCAAGATACTGTAGCGATTGATTACCAACTTTAAATGGGACTTGCAGACTGGCATTGGCTTGTAAAATACCGACATGGGTATAGGCTTCGCCAAATTGCTCTTCAGGTGCATGCATTGCATTAAATGCACCTGTACCGCGTTTATAGGTTAAATTGCCTGTTAAAGTCGCATTGGCTAGATATTCTGTATGATCCAAACTGGCTTTCCAGCCACCGGTTTTTCGACGTTGTACTTCAATTTCTACATCATTGATGAAGTTTTGTGATTCCCGATACCATCCTCCCACACTGGCGGTGGTTTTTCGTTTGGCATCACGGTAAAGTACCCGAGATAAATCTGCCCCAATCAGTTTGCTTTTGCCGCTATAGCTATAACTTTCACTGGCACCTGCAACCGTTTGGTTATAATCAGACTGGCTATAACTGGTGCTGAGTAACCAATATTTGAGTGGAATGCTATAACTTAAATAATAGCCGTCCGTTCCGCGTTTACCTTGATCTCCCCCACCCAAATCATGGTTATAACTGCCATAAAACAAGTCATTTGCAGTAAACAGATGGTCTAAAGATAAGGTTGCTGTGCCTTGGTATTTCCCAGTTGAATCTGAGCCTGCATCATCAACACCTAAATGAATCCGGTAGGGTTTTGATTGTTGCCATGCCAACTCTAAATCACTATAGCCAGGTTGGTTACGCTGTTCTGAGGGTTTGATTTTAAAGTCAGCCTCAACAGTCGGCACGCGTTTAAAGTTTTCTAAACCTTGTTCAATATCCCGAATATTTAAAATATCCCCAGACTGAACAGGCAAGGCGTTAAATTTGTGAGCACGCTTAGACGTCCCTTGAACAAATTGAATTTGATCTACTTTCCCAGCAATCACTTGCAGTTTAATCTCACCTGAAGCAATGTTCTGTTGAGGTAACAGCATGCGGGTGGTGACATAACCATGACTAATAATACTGTTTTGAATTAGATCTAAGGCTTGGTTTAAGCCTTGTACCCCAATACATCGGCCAATGAGATTATGTTGGCCTTGCGTGACGGGACGCATCGCAAAAGTAAATTGACGTGCATCATCCCCAATCAATACAAATTTTTTAATTTTAAAACACACGTCTTCGCTGTTTGATTTTAGATATTTCAGTTGTGCTTGGGTTTGAAGTTGTTTTTCTAGTCCCGTTTGCACTACAGCTTCGGGCTGTAATTGCTTTTGTAATGCTTCATCACGTTGTTGCTGACGTTGAGTAGGATTTAACGTCAAAGTTGGATTTGATGGTGGTTCCGCAGCCTGAGTCGTTGTTGCTAAAATCGTTAAAAAAACAGCTAAAGAAACTTTATTTAATTCTAAATTTTTCATGTCAATAGTAATTGTGATGTATTTCACGTTTTATTATTTCGAAATTATGACATTTTGTAAATAGGACAAGCTGTATAGATTAGCTTAATTTATGCTTTTTTCACTTTGACTTCATTTGAGTAATTAAAAACCTAGACCTATTAAGCTTCTCCTCTCGCTCTTCTTTAAATAAAGATTAAGCATTATTTTAAATATTTATTATTTATCAAAAATTTAAACAATTTCATTTTTTTTAATTTTAGTTTTTTCCACTCTTTTAACGCTGAGGTAAGCCGCATTGTGATTGTAATAATTTTAAGTATTTAAGTTCTATACATAGCTGAGTTAAATACATATTAAAACCATGAACCAAAGTAATTTTTAAAAATTTTTAAAGAATACCCTGAGATGTATAATTTTTAAGCGACCAGAAGCCTTCGTCTAATGAGCTTGAGTATTTTTTTAGCAATCATCTATTTTTCATTATTCTAAGGCCCACACTAATTGTAAATTCAGCCAATATGATTAAAATGTTTGAACTAAAATCATCTTACCCCTACTTTATCTGGGTCCAAGATGCATACTTAACTAGAAAAATGAGTAGAATAAATGACAGCCTGGCAACGACTGGCAATAGAACCCACTTCAGATCAACGGGAAATAAAGCGGGCTTATGCAAGACAACTGAAAACCATTGATCAGGATACGCAAGCTGAGGCTTTCATTTTACTAAGAGAAGCCCTTCAGGAAGCACAGGCTGAAGCAGAAATGATGGCCTATGAATCTGAATACGAAGAAGATGTAACACCGTCAATTATTTATGATGTCAATGTAACGACGGATACCGACATATCTTCAACTACATCTACTCAAATTGAAATATTATTTGTAGATCTTGAACAACAGATTACCTCACAAAATATTAAATTTAATATAACGGATGCAATTATACAATTTGGGATCGCCTTACAGGCTGTAAGTGATCAAAGTGTAAAGACAGAATATCTGGAACGATTAAAATATTTATTACAGCAGTTTCAGTTGGAAGACTTCTTTGAGCTTGCCAGTTGTACCGCTATTACAGATCCATCTGCTTTAGAAGATACTGTAATTCATCATGATCAGGAATACTCATATCACCAGACCTCAGCAGATACGGATATCCCTGATCATGAAAGTGCTTCACCTTTAGCTCAGCTTCATCAGGTTAGCGATGCACTCTGGGATCAGAATATTAGTGATACTGTATTTGATAAATTTACCCAATTACTCACTGAGCAATCTGAGCTGACACTGGCCCAGCAGATTCAAATCAAGGATCAGCTCCTCGGACCTCTTGCTGAAATTGAAGCTGATGTGCTAAATCCCGAATATTCACGCTTCCTTGATCTGTGGAATACTATCTATTCAGATGATATTCATCATTACGATTATGCTTACTATAGCAATGTTTTGCAGTCTAAATTGGACACTTATCAGAGCAACAAATTATTGCTGCAAAGTTTACCATCTGAGCGAAATCAGCTATTACAGCTACTGTCAGGTCCACAGAAATTCCAGCCTTTCCGCATGCTTAAATTGCAAAGACAGCTTGGCAAAGATCATCCTCAGCTCAAAATAATGGATCTCCTTAACCAGTTTCATTTACCAAATACTGAGCAGAATATTAATTTCAGTTTTCTAAAAAGTTTAGCTGTAAACAAAAAATTTATTGTTATTGATCTAATATTTGCGATGAGTACCTTTGTCTTTTTGCAGACATTTTGGGGAAAGCAGCTCACAGGAGCAGCCATTTTACTGAGCACAGCAGTCTTCAGTTTACTTTTTATTTTTCTGATTCAGCCTGCTTTTCATGCAATCATGACGACAGATTCAGATCAAGAAACACGACTAATCCGATTCAGTCAAATCTGGTTTCTAACTGGATTGGTTTTGTGCAGTTTTATCCATTGGTTCAATCCTACCCTACATCAGGTTCTAAGCTATGGTTGGATACTTCTTTCTGTCTTTTTATTTGGTTGCCTGCAACTGGTCGCAAGGCCTGATATGAATCAACTGCTGCAAAGTAGCTATATTCATTTCGACAGATGGATGATATTGGCTGGTCTGGCTACGCTGTGTGGTGGCTTCGCATTTATATATTATACCGTCGGACATCCGAACTATCCTTGGTTACTGGTATATAGTTTAATTCCTGTTGGTTTTTTACTCTTACCAGACTCTTTTCGACCACTGTTCGCTATCTTTGGTTACCGCAAGCAACAGCATAATTTAACGGATAAGGCTATTTTCTACAGAAGCATTGGTATTGTGTGTCTACGCCTAATCTGGATGTTTAGTTTTACCTATTTTCTCGTATCTGCTCAATCCCAACCCTATATGTATTTAGGTTGTATCGGATTCGCGGCTTTACTCCTAACAACCCTCAACACCAGAAAATTCTCTTCGTGCTTAAAATACCTATCCTATCTCGGGATAATGTACCTAACACTTATGACCTATATTATCCCTTTGGTCATAGGTTCTTATCTGTTTCTTAGTATAAAAACTAAACGGGAACAGAATATTTCATAAGGAAATACAGGACATCAGTATAATTAGCTGATGTCCTACAAGATTGATCATCAATACTCATCAAAGAGCTTCAGGTCTTCAATTTCATTGAGAAATTTCTCGAAATACTGACGTACTTCTCTGATCTGCCTATCATCCTGTTGGTTCAGTATTTGGTGAAAATGCTGAGTGCGCTCCCCAATCTGTAAACGCAGATCGCCAGTATGTTCGCTATATAAGCGTTCGGCACGAAGTAATAGGCTTTTGTTCACTAAATTTTCACGCGGATGAATCTTTAAATCCTGCAACTGTTTACGGGCCTTTTCGACTTGTTCTTTAGACATAGTACTCTGATGATTAACAACCACTTTCTGTAAATTCTCACCTGTGGCTGGGATATGAACATCTACATCAAGAACACCATTGGGATTATAGGAAAAACGCACCTCAATGGATAAGCACTCATCATTGGCTGGTAAAGCAACTGTTAATTCCCCTAAGAAAATATTTTCACTGCATAGCCGATGCTCACCTTGATATATCTTTACGAATATCTCGCGCTGTCCTTTATTCATTGCAGTATAAGTATTGACTCGACTCGCAGGAATCACAATATTACGTTCCAAAATTGGAGAAAACTGATCATCTGATCCCACTGCTATACCCAAACTAAATGGGCAGACATCTGTCAACACAACTTCTTTGAGCGTTTGATCCTTAGCCTTTAGCCCTGCTTGTATCGCAGCGCCACGCACAATTGCTTCATCTGGCTGTATGCTGGTGGATGGAAATCGACCAAAAAGTTTGGTGACAAGTTTACGAACAGCAGGTATTCGAGTTGCTCCACCAACCATGATAATCTGATCAACCTGTTGTGGTAAAATCCGCGCATCCCTTAAAGCCCGTTCAAGTGGTCGACGTAACCGCATTAATAATGATTCAGCCCAATTGGTCAGATCATGCTGGCTAATATCCAGACTCGCTTCCTTACCATCCCATTTAAAAGTGAGTTGGGTTTGGCTCTCTTTACTCAGTACATGGAGGGTATGCTGCGCTCTCGCCTTTAAAGCGATCTCAATATCATGAGGTATAGTACTTTCTGTAAAATTAAAAACATGTGAATGTTGCTTCCAAAACTGCTTTATCAACAGCTGGACAAAATCATCACCACCAAGATAATTGTCTCCTGCACTGGCACGCACTTCGATGACACCATCGAATAATTCAACAATGGATACATCAAATGTGCCACCACCTAAGTCGAAAATCAGGAAACAACTGTCATCAGTCTGTCCAAGTCCATAAGCAAGTGCTGCTGCTGTTGGTTCATTGATTAATCGACTGACTTTTAAACCAGCCAATTCTGCTGCGGCAATAGTTGCCTGTCGCTGGATATCATTAAAATATGCAGGCACTGAGATCACCGCTTCATCAATCTCACATTGCAAAAACTGTTCAGCATCTTGTTTTAGAGATCCTAAAATAAGCGCAGAAAGTTCAGTCGCAGAAAAATCCTGCTGCCCTAGCTTCAGCCGTTTTGCTGTTCCCATCAATCGCTTGAAACTGGTAAGAACCTCCCTGCCACTACTTCTCAGTTCTAGTGCAGCCTGACCGATAAGCATCTGCCCCTGTTCATCCAGTGCAATTGCTGAGGGTGTTAATTTAGTGCCATAAACGTTTTCAATAATTCGTGCTTGACCATTCTCAAACACACTGACTAAGGAATTACTCGTTCCAAGATCTATTGCTATTAAGGGTTTTAATGCTGTCATTGTTATCTGGTATTTTAATGAAAATAGAAATTAAGTTTATAGCTATTCTAGTAGATCAGAATTACTTTTAGCAACTGAATACACAGGATAAATTGATTCCGTATAACGCCTTGTAAAACAGCCAATTACAGTGTACTCAAAGCGCTAAAATGACATAACACCATATTTTAGATGTTTAGAAGAGTCATAAGAGTTCTTGTTTGATTCGTTCACATCCCCCACTTAAATCACCAAAATTTCAAAGGATGAATTAAATTAAACCCAATCGACAATCATCATAAATGCCAAATGGTATCTGTTAACAGTTTGACTTCCTCGATATCATGAGTCACATATAACATAGGAATTTTAATCTCATTCTTTATTTGTTGAAAGAATGGAATAATTTCAGCTTTATGCTCTGCATCTAAGGCGGATAAAGGTTCATCTAATAGCAGAATATTCGGCGAATATAAAATCGCACGGCCCAATGCCACGCGTTGTTTTTCGCCTCCAGAGAGGTGTATTGGCATCCGATCAAGCAGATGGCTCAGCTTTAATAATTCAACGATATAGTCCAACTCAAACTGACGTCGATCAATATCAATTCGGTTATATCCAAACTTTAAATTCCCCATAACATTTTTATGTGGGAATAATTGGGCATCTTGAAAGACTAAACCCACACGGCGTTTTTGAGTGGGGATATTGATTTTTGTTTGATGATCAAACCAAGTATCTCGGTTCACTTTGATCCAGCCTTGTTGTGGCGTACGTAAGCCAGCTATCGCATTTAAAATGCTGGTTTTACCTGAACCAGAATGTCCAAATAATCCCACAACACTTTCATCAGATTTAAATTGCTGATTTAAATTAAATTTATCAAATTTCAAGGTTATTTTAAAATCAAAATGCATTACGTTAACTCTGTTTTTTCTTTTGATAGCGGTGAAACCACTGTGCAAACCATAATGCCAAAAATGCCACAGTCAATGAAATCATAATCAGACGTTGCAATGCATGATTCATATCAGGCTGTTGCATCAAACTATACATCGCAAGCGGTAGAGTTCTGGTTTCACCCTCAACATTGCCCACGAAGGTAATAGTTGCGCCAAACTCTCCTAAACTACGACAGAAACATAAAATTGCACCAATTAAAATACCGCTACTCGCTAAAGGCAAGGTCACATGCATAAAAGTTGAAAATGCAGATGCACCTAAAGTTTTTGCAGCCATTTCTAGCTTTTGATCAACAAGTTCAATCGCCAGACGAATCGATTGTACCAATAATGGAAATCCCATCACTGCCGAAGCCAAGACTGCACCTTTCCAATTAAATGCAAAATCTAGGCCGAACTCCGTTAAATATTTCCCTAAGAAGCCGCGATTACCAAAAGCTTGTAAAAGTAAAAAACCTGGCACAACTGGCGGTAACACCAAAGGTAAAAAAATCAATGTTTCAAATAATGATTTTCCGAAAAAATCTTTACGTGCCAAAATCCAGCCAACGATAATGGCTGGAATCAAGCTAAAAATCAGACAAAAACCAGCAACTTTACAAGAGAGTTTTAAGACTTCAATTTCTGCTGGTGACAGTACATCAAACATAACCGATTTCTAATTGAGAACGCTAAAGCCATATTTTTTAAATATAGTTTTAGCTTCATTACTTTGTAAATATTGATAAAACTTAACAGTTTCAGGAGTAGCTTTTACCATCCCCATTGGGTAAACAATTGGTGTATGCGTGTTTAACGGAAACTCAGCAATAACCTTAACGTCTGGACTAATTGCAGCATCAGTTAAATAAACAATCCCCACATTACATTCACCACGTGCCACAAAATTCAGTGCAACGCGAACATCTTCAGCTTGAACTAAACGCGGCTGAATTTTTTCCCACCACTGCAATGAGGTCAAAGCTTGCTTCGCATACTTTCCAACAGGAACACTTTTGGTATCGCCTGTACAAAGCTTGCCTTTAAATGCAGTAGTTGGGTCAAAGGATGGGGTCATTTTGAATTGTATGTTTTGATTTTTCGGGCTAATCAATACCAAACGATTACCAAGTAGATTCTTTCTATTTTTAGGGTCAATCAATTTTTTATCTTGTAAATAATTCATCCACTGCTCATCGGCAGAGATAAACAAATTGGTTGGTGCCCCTGCTTCAATCTGTTTTGCCAATGTCGATGAACCTGCATAAGATGTTTTAATTTTTATATTATTTTTCTTTTCATATTTTTGATCTAGTTCTGCTAGAACATTGGTTAAACTGGCTGCAGCATAGACTGTGATTGTATCTTCTGCATAAGCATGGCCCATGGCAAGCAAACTTAAACTAAATAAAATTTTTTTCATCGACATCTTCCTTTGAATAACAAAAAATTGTTCGCTAAGCATTACTGACTATAAAGGACAAAACCGTCACCCCGACAAAAGCTTGCCAATGTGAGACCTGAAGCTTGTGCCATTTCTATTGCCATACTGGTAGGCGCAGAAATTGTTGCAAGTAATGCAATATTTAATACAACACATTTTCTAATCAGTTCATAACTTGCTCGACTGGTCATCACCACAAATCCTTTTGACAGATCAAAGTTCTCTGCTGAGATATGACCCAGTAATTTATCTAGCGCATTATGTCGTCCAACATCTTCAAAAATAGCATGAATGTTCCCCTCCACAACCCAAGCAGCAGCATGCGCTCCGCCAGTCACAGCAGTAATCTTTTGCTGGTTTTTTAATTGTTTGATTGCGTTAGGAATTTCTCTTAACCATTCTGATTGAATTGTAGAACTAATTTTTGGTAATGAAAATTGAAGTTGCTGAAGACTTTCTATACCACATAAACCACATCCTGTTCTACCAATCAGCATTCTGCGATGTTCTTTTAGTGCCATAAAAGCTTTTGATGAAATTTTCATCTCAACTTGTATACCAAAATTGTTGTGAATAATATCAAGCGAGTAAAGTTCTTTTAAACTTGCAATTATTCCTTCAGAAAGGCTAAATCCTTTTGCGAATTCAGCGATATCAGTTGGTGTAGCCATCATCACCGCATGAGATATACCGTTATAAACCAATGCAATCGGATATTCTTGAACAACCTGATCAAACTGAACATCTGTTTTATCTTGATCAAATCGTGTAATTTGAACTGACGCATAACCTGAAAATTGTGGTTCCAACTTGAGCTTTCCTTACCATTCAGGATAGCAACCACAGGTTACTATCCAATTTCACATATCCTGCAATAAACCAGTAAATAATTAAATCTCAACCTTTTTTTCTGCATTCTCAGGATCAACTTCAGTAAATAAATTGAAGTGCTCAGGTGCATCGCCAGCATGTAAAATAACAGGAACACTTTTTGAAGCTGGAATCTTGGCAAATTGATCATGACTTGAAAGCGCAACCAGTGGATTGGTTTCAGGATAATAAGCGGCCAGACTTCCTGATGGAATGTTATAGGGAACGATTCGGAAACTTTTCACGACTCTTTTTACCCCATCAGAGAATACACTTTCAATATCAACCCATTGATCAGCAACAAATCCTGCTTCATCAATATCTTGTTGATTTATAAATAATACACGGCGCTGACCAAACACACCTCTATAGCGGTCATCTAGGCCATATAAAGTGGTATTGTACTGATCATGCGAACGAATCGTCATTAAAGTGTAGACTTTGCTCTTCGTATACTGGGCAGAAAATTGATTTTCTTGATCGTTATAGACTTGGGTTAATGGCGTAATCAGGAATTGTGCTTTACCCACAGGGGTATTCCAAACTTTAACATTGGCAGGATGAATAAGATGGAAACCACCCGGTTGATAGGCTCGCCCATTGAAATCTTTAAATTCCTCAAAAACCTCTTCAATAGAGTCACGAATACGATCATAGTCCTCAACATACCAACGCCATTTAATTTTAGAGTCAGGTAACGTCGCTTCAGCCATTCGTGCAACAATATCAGGTTCAGAAAGCAAGTTCTTTGATGCAGGTTCATTGCGCCCAGCGGATAAATGAACATCACTCATTGAATCTTCAACTGAGATCGCCTGATTCCCTTTCAGTTGCTTATCAAGTTCGGTACGACCTAGACATGGAAGAACCAAGGCGTCTTTACCACACACGAGATGGCTACGATTGAGTTTTGTTGCGATATTTACCACCAGTGAGCAGCGTTTTAGCGCTTCTTGAGTATATGGGGTGTCAGGTGTCGCAACTGCAAAATTCCCGCCTAAAGCAATAAAGACCTTAACATCGCCCTCATACATCGCTTTAATCGTTTCTACCACACCATAGCCATGTTTGCGTGGCGATTTAATGTTAAAAACACGATCAATATCATCCAGCATTTTTGCACTTGGTAATTCATTGATTCCCATGGTCCGATCACCCTGCACATTACTGTGCCCACGAACTGGACATAGGCCTGCTCCAGGACGACCAATCTGTCCTTTCGCCAAAAGTAAATTAGCCAACATATGAACATTTGCAGTACCGTGTCTATGTTGTGTTATGCCCATTCCCCAACAAAAAATTGAACGCTCAGACTCGCAAAACATTTTAGCAATTGATTCTAAGTTTTCTGGAGAGAGGCCTGAATACTGATAGATATCACGCCATTCTGTTCGGTCAACTTCTTTTAACATTTCATCAAAACCAACGGTATTCTCAGCAATATACTGCCGATCAAATACCCCTGTTTTACCTGCGAGTATTGCCTGTTTATCCCATTCATGAAGATGCTTCATCATACCTAACAGAAGCGCATAATCTCCGCCAATTTTCGGCTGGAAATAAAAACGACTAATGGGCGTACTGCCATTCGTCATCATCTCAATTGCTGCTTGAGGATCCTGAAAACGCTCTAATCCACGTTCTTTGATTGGATTAATCGCAATAATATTTCCACCTCTACGCGATACTTCACGTAAAGTTCCTAACATTCGAGGGTGGTTGGTACCAGGATTATGCCCAAAGCTAAATACCGTATCCGCTTGATCAAAATCATCTAAAGTAACGGTCCCCTTGCCAAGCCCAATTGAATCTTTCAAACCAATACTGGTGGTTTCATGACACATATTTGAACAATCAGGGAAATTATTTGTTCCATAACTTCTGACAAATAACTGGTACAAGAAAGCCGCTTCATTGCTTGCCCGACCAGACGTATAAAATGCTGCCTGATCTGGATGATCCAAAGCTTGAAGATGTTGAGCGATAAGCTTAAATGCATCATCCCAAGAAATTGGGACATATTTATCTGTAGCCGCGTCATAACGTATTGGATCTGTGAGTCGCCCCAAATCTTCGAGGTAAAAATCATTTTGCTCAGCTAACCAACTCACCGTGTGATGCGCAAAAAATTCTGGAGTAACTCGTTTACTGGTTGCTTCGAATGCAACAGCTTTTGCACCATTTTCACAAAAGTTAAATACGTGCGTATCTTTTTTCTCAGGCCATGCACAACCAGGACAGTCAAAACCTGTCGGCTGGTTAATATTCATTAATGTAATTGAGCCTTTGGCAAAGACTTCTTGCCTTTTTAAATTTCTGGCAACACTCAACAAAGCGCCCCAACCACCAGCTGGGTGCGTATAGGGTTCGATACGCGCGAAATTGGTATTCTTCTGAATATGGCGTTCTTGGCCTTCTGTTTCAGGTTTATTTTGTTCTAAATCGTTCATTTGAGTGCCCTCTTTAATGGCTTATCTGATTAAAAAATCAGCTCAAGAAAAAATTCATTTACTTTACATGGTAACTTTTCATAATAATCATTCATCATTCTTATAACTTAAGCTGCTTAATTTACAACGACTTAATGAGAATGTGAATTCAAATGAAGATGTTTATGCGAAACATCGTCATCTTTTCGGATACAACAGCCAGCGACATATTCACTGGAACCATCTGAGTAAAACTCTTCCTTCCAGACTGGAACTTCATGTTTTACACGTTCTACAGCCTCTTCACACGCCATAAAAGCTTCTCTTCGATGCGGCGCATAAGCCACTGCGATGATTGCTTTGCCTCCGATTTCTAGAGCGCCAATTCTATGAATGACCTGAATATATGATACTGCATATTTGTTTTGTATTTCTTGCTCAATTGCACGAATCATTTTTTCAGCAATGGGCGTATAAGCAGTATATTTTAGTGCCTTAACACTGCGACCTTCATGATGATTTCGAACCGTTCCAATAAAAATTCCAATACCACCACACTCAGGAAAATCATCGATGGTTTTAAAATCATCTAAACTCAGATCCGTTTCCTTAATCCGAGATCCATTTGTCATGTTAGCCTCCTGCTACAGGGGATAATAAAACCAATGTACAATGGTTTGTTAATCGATGTCGACGGGGAATAATTTCTTCACCAATCGCACATGCGCACTTCTCTAAAAGACTAGAGCAATCAGGATATTGATCAGAAATTTGCTGCAAAATTTCTAAGACCATACTATTTTCAACACAAGAAAAATTTAAATCTTTAGGTAACAGCCTTTCAATTGCACCATAAGTTTCAATCTTAATTTGAATCTCTGCCATTTAACACCTTTACTTAAGCTTAGCGCCACAACGAGTATTTAGGGTGAACTAAATTGATTTTGAATGACTGAATATATGTAATTCTTCACGGTATAGTCTTAACTCCTGTTCTGAATTAATGCTATGGAAACTTATAGGGCTTTCGTATTTAACGACTTGTGGCGTTAAATCATCAAAGCACTTTCGAATACTTAATTGCTCGTTGGCCAAATGCTTTTCGAGCGTGGCTAAGCTGTCTCTTTTTAACAAACAAAATGGGTAAAGGTTTTGTTCGTTTATAGAGATAAATACAGCTTGAGAATTTTCTGCATCCAATAAAGTTTGATGCATTTTTGATAAGACATCTGTAGGGATAAAAGTAATATCGCAAGGAATAAACAGAATATAATCTGTAGTTACATGTGTCCATGCGCTTTTCATTCCCATTAATGGCCCTAAAAATCCCGCCTGATCATCTGAAAAACAGGCTATTTCAGCGATGATCTCCTGATAAACAATACAGTCCTGATGACTATTTACCCAAATTTTCGCAACCTCATCACAAAATTGATGATAGATTTTAAGCAATTGCATTTCATGATCAAACTGCTGCAAAAGTTTGTTTTTACCTTGCATCCGTCTAGCTTGACCACCAGCTAAAATGACTAAGTCAGTATTTGGATATTGAGACATTTTATTGTTACCCAAGCGTATCAGACTCAAAATACTAAAGACGAATGAACTCAATGAATTTGGGGCAATTTTCAGCATTGTTAAACACTGGAATTCGACCAATGACATTCGCTTCACTTAAGTTACTTAGCATATGCGATTGCTGTTTTTTGAGTTTTGAAACACTAAGTTGCCCTTGCTCATCAACATTCAATTTCATACGCAACAGTTGCTCCCGACTATCACCCTTTACAGCCTCAATTAAGCTCGCCTTCTCCCATTCTGGTTTGGCTTCTTTTAAACCTTGCATTGCTTTAAGCAAAGTGAACACATGGATTTCTAAACAAACAAATACTGCTGCTGGGTTACCCGGCAACCCTAATAAATAGGAAGACTGGTTTGGTTTTTTATATTCAGCAAAATAAATCGGTTTGCCTGGTTTCTGAGCAACTTGCCAAAAAATTTCATTTGCCCCTAATCCAAGAGAAACAGGACGAATCAAATCATAATCTCCAACTGAAACCCCGCCAGTCGTGATAACTAAATCGTAATGATCTAAGGCATTTGCTAAAGCCTTTTTCAAGACAATTTCGTCATCTATCACATGTTCTAAATGGATCGAGTAAAAACCTCTTTCCTTCAACCATGTTAAAACCATTGGCGAATTCGCATCAAAAACCTGAGCGCTATTATCAAGACTTTTGCTGACTTCATCGCCTGTAATCAATACAGCAATACGAGGATGGTTAAAAACACTGACCTCTTTTACCCCTGCCATACTTAGTGATGCAACTAAGCCACTTTTTAGATATTGGCCCTGCTTTGCCAATATTGTCCCAATAGATAATTCTTCGCCTTGATAACGAATATCCGTCCCTTTGTTAAGCGCTTGATTTAAGCTGATTCGGCTATCTAGTTTAGATACTATTTCTTGTCTGGCAACTGTATCAGCCGACTCTGGTAATTTACCGCCTGTAAAAATTCGAACACATTGTCCAGACTCGATCTGGATATATTCTTCAATACCTGCGCGTATTTCTCCAACCAATTCAAACACGGTAATACCAGCAAGAATATCTTCACTTTTTAAGGCATAGCCATCTACTGCACTCTGAGTAAATAGAGGTAATGCAATCTCAGACAGAACATCTTGTGCCAGATAATGTTGATGTGCTTCTACCAGTGGCAGAGTCTGAACCGCTCGCGGTTCAACCGTAGAATAAGCTGCCAATGCTTGATCTAAACCTATTAATCCTTGACCAGAACAACTCATTCATAACCTCCTGGG
Organism: Acinetobacter sp. CE-15; assembly: GCF_051059255.1. Classification (NCBI taxonomy): domain Bacteria; kingdom Pseudomonadati; phylum Pseudomonadota; class Gammaproteobacteria; order Moraxellales; family Moraxellaceae; genus Acinetobacter; species Acinetobacter sp. CE-15. The sequence goes on from NZ_CP192737.1 coordinate 3,082,522, forward strand.
TGTGGTAAGTCTCGACATACATCAAAGATATGCACCAAGGCAGGTAAAATCGCTGCCATAGATTCAGATGCGCCACCACGACTGCCTGGTAAAGTAATGACCAGTGAGCGGTCAATAAAACCAGCAACACCACGAGACATTGCAGCATAAGGTGTCCGTCTTTGACCAAAAGCACGAGCTGCTTCCATCAGGCCATTCAGCTCTCTTTCCAATAATGGTTCAATCGTATCGACAGTAATATCGCGCTTACCTATGCCTGTCCCACCCACCGTAATGATGCATCCATAAGATTGCACCAATTCTGAAATCAATTGTTTTAATTGCAAAGGCTCATCAGCGATGATTTGATAGTGAATTGGATCAAACCCAGCCTCAGTTAAGGTTTCAACCACAGAACGTCCTGCAGTATCAGGTTTTTTACCAGAAGCGACGCTATCTGATAAAACAATGACCGCAGCTGATACAGCTTGTCGAAGATGGCGTTTAAAGTGCGACTTCCCGCCCTTTTTCAATTCAAGCTTGCAATGACCAATCATCAGCTCATCTGGTTCACAATGCGGTTTCAACATGTCATAAATCGTGAGCGCAGCCAGACTTGCGGCAGTTAAAGCCTCCATTTCAACACCAGTTGGTGCAATCGTTTCTACGGTTGCCGTAATCTTGACGCGATCTGCTAGTATTTCAAAATCGACATCAGCTCGATAAATAGGTAAAGGATGACAAAGCGGAATAAGCTCATCAGTACGTTTGGCTGCAAGAATCCCTGCGATTCGTGCTGTTTTTAGTGCATCGCCTTTTTCAGTATTACCCTCTGCTAATAATTGTAAACAATGCGGAGGCGCGAATAACTCTGAACTTGCAGTAGCAATACGATAACTCTCAGGCTTCATGCCTACATTTTTCATAAAAAATCCTGTCAATTTAAATAATACACAACTTCACAATAAGCGATTCATTTCAAATAAAAAAAGCATATACAATTCTATCTCTATGTATAAAATCAACCGCCAATAGAATGCATACTAATCTTACGAATAGGTGCAGCTTGGTAAGCAATATATCCTGCCTTTTTTTGCCAAACCGTATCCAAAATTGTTGCTATCAATTGTTTTCCCTGAGCTTTATCCAATAAATGTCGAACAGAAATACCTGTATTGGCAAACAAACATGTAAATAACTCACCGGTCGCGGTTAAACGCAAACGATCACAACTTTGACAAAAAGGCTTGCTGATGGTGGAAATAATACCCAGTTTAAAACGTTGATTGAGTGTATATATTGTGGCTGGGTCATTATTTCGCTCTAATTTATCGATGCGAAAATGTGGCGAAAGTATATTGATAATGTCATCCTCAACCACGACTTTCTCACGCTTCCAATGCTCAGGTTGATCCAATGGCATGTATTCAATAAATCGTAGTTCAAAGTCATTTTGATAAGCCCACTCAGTTAATGACAATATTTCCTGATGATTCTGTCCATACAGCAAAACACAGTTGAGTTTAATTGGGATATTTGCAGCGTTTGCCGCCTCAATTCCTTTTAATACAGGCGTTAAGGGTTTTTGAGTCATTTTAAAAAAGGTGGCTGGATCAATACTGTCTAAACTTATATTTAGATCATCAAGCCCAGCTTGTTTTAGCTCAACTGCATATTTTTCTAAATAATAAGCATTCGTCGTCATTGAGACACGTTGTAAACCTAAGGGTCTTAACTTATTAAGCGTATAAATAAAATTCACGAGCCCTTTTCGCATCAACGGCTCGCCACCCGTTAAACGAATTTGAGTAATGCCAAGCTTAATCATCACTTCGCAAAATCTATAAAGTTCTTCAAAACTTAAAATATCCTGTTTAGCTAACCAGGTCGGATGATCAGGCATACAATAACTGCATTTAAAATTACATCGATCAGTCAACGAAATTCTTAGTTTTCTTTTGTGTCTTTGAAACTGATCAACTAATTTCGATTCAGGTAAATGTGCTGATAAAATAGATTCAAACTGGCTTTTTGTTTCAGAGCTTATGCTTACAGAGCTTTGTTTTGATACCTTCATCGTTTTATTTCTCAGCACTTAAAAACAGTTTTGCTTCGTTAAAGTTGCGTGGCAAAAATAGATAAAACCAGCAATAACGCCTAATCTAGGTACCCTACACTTGCTCATTCAAAGCCTAATCAACCTTTCTTATTGAACTTTGTTGTAAAACCAGTCCGTATGGCCTTGTTCAGCAATATCATTCACAGATCAACAAACTCGTACCTAAAACCTATCATACAAGCCATTCATCTTCTACTGCCAAGCCCCGATAAATCGATGAAATCTTTTAATCTTCTTTGATCCAAAACGTGGTCGTATTTACCAACGCAAAGGCAAACATAATAGAAACACACCATCCAGGATATCTTGGAGCAAAAGATATCTTTTACGTTGGCAATCTCAAAGGTGTTGGTCGAATCTTTCAACAAACTTTCATCGAAACCTACAGCAAAGTCGTTCGTAAGCTCTATACAACGAAAATACCGATTACAGCAGCAGATCTTTTTAAATGATCCTGTATACCATTTTATCAGTCACAGGATCTACCAATGCTGCGTATCCTGACAGATAGAGGTACTGAATATTGCGGTAAGGTTGAACAACATAATTATGAGCTATGTTTAGCTATCAATGATATTGATCACACAAAAACAAAACCAGCACTCCCACAAACGAATGGAATATGCGAGCGTTTCCATAAAGACGATCTTGCAAGAGTTTTATCAAATTACATTTAGGAAGAAGCTATATAGTACATTAGCGGAATTACAAGCGACTCTAGACGTTTGGCAAAATTCTATAATACTGAACGAACTTATCAGGAGAAAAATGTGCAGTGGTCACACACCACTAGAAAGATTACTGAAGGGAAGCGAATTTAGGCTGAAAAGAATCTAGCTCAAATTTAACCTGACAGACACACTAAAAAAGGGTAACTGTCAGATCAGGTTTGAGCTAGTACATGTAAATTTAACAGAAGTAATTTCTGAGCCATTTCTAATAAAACTTAGTGAATTTAACAAAACAAATATAATTCTTTAACTTTACCTATTTCAAATAGCATCTTTATTAAAATCTTTTCTCCATTGTATTGGACTCATACCAAACCAAGTTTTAAATGCTCGGTTGAAAGAACTTTGTTCGTTATAAGCGAGTAAAGCTGATATCTCATTAATGTTCAATGACCTGTCCTCAAGGTATTGTAATGCCAGTCCTTTTCTAACTTGGTTAAGACGTTGCTTAAATGTATAACCTTGTTTTTGTAATTTGTATTGAAAAATTCTCGTAGGAAGACCTACTTTTTTGGAAACATATTCAATATTGATATTACCTTGATGAATAGCTTTGATAATATTTTGTTGCACCAATTCATCAAATGAATTCACTTCTGGTAGCTCAATCAACAAAATGTCTGCTTGCCTATTTAAAATATTTTTTAAAACAGGATCAGCCTTATTTATGGGCAACTCTAAATTGCTTTTCGCAAAAAGCATTCTTGTTCTATTTTTCGAAAACTCAATATTACAATCAAAATATTTTTCATAAGTACGTGGATTTTTGGGTCGATCGAATACAAACTCCACTTTGTTCAACTTCACAACATTGGGTGCTACAATGATGTTTACAATATTAAAAAATATAGCAATCATTGTCTCATCCGCTAACTTACCTGCTTTAAAGTTTGCATCAAACTCCCATGACACAACAAGGCTTTCATCTTCAATAGAAACTTCCATTTGCATAAAATCATAACAAAGCCTTTGATATTTAATAAAAAAAGGCAGTGCATCATATAAGCTTTCACATGATAAGCCGATGTATCCTAAAATACCTAAATGTGAAGGTTTTACATATCTAGCAATTTCTAATCCTAGAGATGGTCTATTATATTTTTCTTCAATTGCTTTCAACATTGCTAACCATTCAGTGAATGGAATTCGTTTGTCTTCATACAAATTGTTTGCAATTTTAGCGACATTTAAATTTTTTTTTAAAATAAAAAGCTCTAACAAATCAATTAAACCGCTCGTCACAGACTTTAAACTATAAATACGCTTCATCTTTAATTTTCCCTGTACATCTAAAAAAGATTAATCGCTAAGCATCAGATTTTATTAGAACATATAGAACTATACCAAGGTTCTATATCATTAGCTAAATGGGTTCAGATTTCTCTGAAAGTGAATTGCATTACCATCATCATCAAGAAAATCAAAGCTAAGTGTATATAAATTATCATTTTTATTAAGTTCACCAGCTATTTCATAACGTTTAGTTGAATACGGGTAGCACATCATGTCCATTTCTGATTGTATATATATTTTTTGAGAAAGACTTTCAATTTTTAAGTTGATCAATGAAGCATGATAAGGCGTGGGATTTTCACACTCGATATAATTTTTTTTATCTTGTTCAACGATTTTGAAATGTATTTTTTCTACAATCATTTCAGGCAACATTTTTGCGATCTGTTTAGGACGATAAAATAATTTAAGCTGAGTATTCATTGCTAAATTCATATACGCAGCTTGATCGCTATGGCGCTTAATCATTGGTATTTCATATAGATTTAACCAAAAAACAGTCTCTCTATCGTTTGGTAGAGCCTTGCCATTATACAAAATTCTAAGCCCGTGAATGTCATTTGATGCGAGTTTTACAAAAGGTGGTAATATTAGAAACGGCATATTATTAATATCAGGATCCCCTTCTCCTTGATCAACCCATGTTTGTAGAATAATAGGATAGTCATTAGTATTTGCTAACATTAGACTTTGCTCATGCTCACCGTCCTTAAAAACTATCCGTGTTTTAGCAGCCAATACCCCAGCTTGACATAGAAATGAATAAAACAAACAAATACATAATAGTGTAAATTTTGTTATTTTCATTACTGCACCTTAATTAATACATATGCTGTGGAATTAACTTTTCCAGCTTTAATCGGTTCAGTTCCAGGTAGTTTTTTTAAGATTGCGGTAAAATTATGTAGATAATGCGTATAGCCTGATTCTGTTGATGCCCCTGTTTGTGCTCCACTTAGTACAGGATACCAACCTGCAGCTGTACCCCCACCTGCTAAACCTGGCTGACCAACAAAATTCATATCTGTCCCAGTATTTGTGTTTTTTAAGAAAATTCCTACACCTTTTGCTGATTGTGCATCAGTATAATTATCTGAGAGTAAAGCAGTCACACCATTTTGGGCATTTACTAAACCTAATTGTTGTGCTGCTGCAAATGCACCATTTGAAGTCTGTATTCCAATAGCAGTCTGATTACTTGCTGTACCTGAAGTAACTTGATTGGAACATTCAATAGATACATTAAAGTTCTCTTGTACAGATTGATTTGCACCAAGCGCTAGAGTATTAATCGTATTGAAAAAAACAATAGGAGTCGCATTGCGAGCAACACAAGTTGGCTGATTCGAAAGTGAGTTTCCAGTGCGCATTCCATAGCCTATCCCATTATTTACTCCCCAAAATCTATAATTTGTATTCGAATCTTCTCCAACATTATCACTGGTTAAACCTGGTCCTTTTAATTGAATATATGCATTAGGCTGTATACAAGTATATGAACCCACCGTGATTTGATTGTCTATACCAGTTCCACAATAAGCGCTACCTGAACCAGACTGAGGTGCTAAACGGCTAACTCTATAGAGTTCTGCATAAAGCGATGGGATATCTTGTAGTCTAATTCGTATTTTACTTCCGACAGTTTGGTAATTTTTGACTGGCAAGGATTTCCAATAGCGAGTTAAAACTACCCCATCCATTGTTTGTTTAAGACCAACATACTTATAGTAAGTTGCATATACATTGGGAAGCCCATCATAGAGTCCACCCAAATCCCAATAGCCCCCTACTCGATCATCGCCATTTGTAGCAACCAAAAATTGGATATTCGGTAAATCTGTAAGGTCACACTCCCAAAATACTGTCGAGGCATTCGCTCCACCATAGGTATAACTTGTTGGAGGAACAACAGCACTCCCCATTAAACTCCCAATAGGTTGTAAATATAAACTTGTTAAGTTTACATTTCCAAACACAATGGGTGCAGTAGTACCATCAGTTGCTAGAAAGTTTCCTACTTTTGTACAGTTAGCATGGGCAAAGATAGATAAAAAGAATCCCAATAAAATTAATATTTTGAATTGTATGCGGATCATTTCAACTCTCCAGATTTACACGTTTCTTCCAGACGAATAATCGTTTGTTTAAGAAGTTCATCATTCAGCTGATAATGAACATCACATTTCTGATCTGATTCTTCGCCCCATTTGACAGTTAGAACCCCTTGCTTTGCTGGAGTACGAACATACATTTGACCACTTTGCCCCACCATTCCAATCACATTATTTTGCAAATCAATTACATCAGCACCTAAAGGAACAAATTCATCAGCATCCAATTTTGCTTGGATGAGTAATGGATAACCCATTCTGGTTTTAAACTTTACTTTTACCGCTGCACCAGCATAGGGAACAATACGTTGATCATTTGTTTCAATCTCAACACGATCAGAAATGCCTTTTGGTTCTAATGAAATATTGTTATAGCGATAAGGTGTAATTGCAGGAATCAGCGCATAACCTTGATGATTAATTCGTGTACCTTGACCATTGAAGAGTCGTGCACCTTCAGCGCCTTTGGCTTCAACTAAAGCAAAAGTTTCACCAAGGTATGGACCAAATGTGATCCCTCCAGAATGCACCGCTAATGCGCCTTGCAGATTAGTTGAAACTTGCCAGTAGTTATCACTCATTGAAGCATTTAGACCTAAATTACTATTGTCTAGACGTTTATTGAGATTTGTATTCCAAGTCGTCACTTGCATATTTTGATCATGGCTGAGACCTACTGCATAATTCAGTGATTGATCCTGAGTTAAGGAACCAGACAATGTACTTTGATAAAACTCTTTAGCGTTTTCAGCATGTGAGTAAGCTAAATCTAAATTCGGTAAATTTGCTTTTTTGTATCGTCCTAAAGGAAAGCTCAAGGAAAGATTCACTGAGGTATCTTGACGATTATCAAGTAGTTTTGAATCTATTTCATCAAATCTATTGTTGATGATATTGTCATAAGCATAACGTTGTCGCATTACAGCCAGATTGAGCGTCAAACCATTTTGAAATGCTTTGCCGTATCCAATTTGTGCCTGCACATCATTATCACGACCATCACGGTAGTTTTGTGCTGATCCTGATAAAAATAATATCCCGTAATCACCAAGGCTTTGGTTCAGCGTAATTTCAAAACGGGAGCGTTGTTGGTAAGTCGATGACTCCCAACGATAACCATGTTTATAAGAATTCCTCAGCCCAATAACATCGCCTAGATCTCTATATCCTTCAGTTGAATAACGATAGCCTGCTAAAGATACTGTCGTGTTGGTAGGCTGAAAAGTCTTACTATAGGTCAGGTTAGTCATCCAACCTGTTATTATATTCTCATCAGGTAAACTTGCTCTAGAGTAAGTTAAGTTAGCACCAAAAGCACCGATATGTGATGCATATGTTCCGCCTAAGAGGCCAGCTTGATAACCATCTGCTAGCCGTAATCCTGAATTTAAAGTGACGCTATTACTTATTCCTCGTTGATAAGTAAGATTAGAGAAAAAAGTGTCCTCTCCAATATCACGAGTTTTCCCTACATCTAAGTTATAACGTGAAGCACCTAAACGTAGAGACTCAGGTACAGCTGAAAATGGAACACTAAACTGAGAAATCGTTCCATCAGCTTCTCTAACTTTAACGATTAAATCACCATTAAAATTTGTAGGATATAAATCAGAAATTTTAAACGCGCCTGGCGCTACTGTTGTCTGATAAATCTCCTTACCATTTTGCAATATAGAAACATTTGCATTGGTTTTAGCTATACCTTGAATCGTTGGTGCATAGCCTCGTAATGAATCAGGTAACATCCTTTCATCGGAACTAAGGCTCAATCCATTAAAACTTAACCCTGAGAAAAACTTTCCAGAACTATAGGTCTGCCCTAAAGTCAGTACACCTTGAATAGGTTCTATAGGGCGAGAAATATAACTACGAATATTGGTCCATTTTGTCCCTATTTCTGGACTATAATTAATATTAGACTGTTGACGATATTGCCATTTTCCAATGTTTACACCACCATTTAATGATACGTATGCAGCAGATTGAGTCTGCGAATGGTCGTGTAATTGATATGAAGTATGATAATAATTACCCAGATAATTGATAAAGCCAATACTTTCACCCGCATCCCATTGGGATGCATTAACATAACCCCGTGGAATATTATGCATATCATTTTGAGGGATACTAATATCAAGTCGAAGCTTTTCAAAATTAAAATCTATTGAGCTGGATTGAATATAATTTGATAAGAGAACACATTGATCTTGCTGTTTTTTAATATTTATCAAAATTTGCTCTGAAATTCCTAATTTTTCTATAGCAACTAAATCAAAACATGGTGAAATATTTTTTTGTTGGTCTTCTACAAACTTTAAATCCATACGTTCAATAATTTGCTTGTTAACAAAAACATCCACTTTGTAAAAGCCTGGCAATATATCTTCTTTTTCACTTAGACGTTCTAATAGCTTAATTTGATGATCAGATTGTCCACGGAATAATGCTTGATCAAATATATATTCACCATCGTTATTAACATGATCATTTGCATCGGCAGAATTATTACCACCAATCAAGTAACCTACTAAAAATATAGACAATAAGCTTCTACGGCCAAAATATTCAGCAAACATAATATTATACTCGCTTATTATTTATCCAGAGGAATCTCGTGGACGACTAAAGCACCATAATCATTAACAAGGGTAAGTTTAATTTTTGAATCTTTTAAACTATGCGTATTATTATTTATTACCCAATTAACTTTAGCTTTTGGAGCAATTAAGTCATTTTTTTTCACCACGATTTCGCTATTTCCAGCAATCAAACTTAATTCTTTAATATTCACATAATATTCAGACGAATTTTGAATGTTTAATTGCTTTTTTGTTCCATCATTTTCCAAGGCAAATTGAACTTTTTTATAAGCATCTGCTGTAGAACCTTTCAAATTTTTAGGACGGTAAAAAACCTTGACACGATTCTTAAATACAATCATTAAACGGCTACTATCGCTGTCTTGTTTTTTTAGCGCAGGAAACTCAGAAAAATTCAAATAAAACAGTGACTCAACATCCTTTGAGACATTTTCCTCACCCGTAAATATTAAGCGTACAGTTTGTCCAGTATTTGGATTTATCCGGAAAATCTGTGGACTAACAACAAAGGGAGCTTTGCTTTTTTCAAGAGTAGAGTCTTCATCCCCTTCATCTAGCCAAATTTGTACAAGGTTTGGATATTGATCTTTATTTTGTAAGTAAATCGTCTTTTCATTTTGGCCATCAGGAAAAATTACACGTGTTCCTGTAAGAACTACACCTGAGAAGGCAGCGGACATTATGGTTAAGCCACCAATCAAAATATGACTTTTTATAATATTGACGATCCACCTACTCATTTTTACCACTCCAACCAAAAAATTGATTGATCTGCTACTTAAGTAGCAGATCAGATAAAACCCTATTGATAGCTTAAGGTGTATTCAACAACTGAGGTCACAGCACCTTGTGTTGCACCACCAACTTCAGAAATATAACGCGCACCAAAATCATGGCTGGCACTTGTTGCACCATTGAGTAATTTCAGACCTTCAACAGCTGTTGGCCCATTTAAAACAACTGAAGTTGTTCCAGCAGCTTCTTTAGTCAACTGAATCGCAACATTAGTAGCAGGATTAACTGTTGCTACATTGCCTAAATTGCCACTCGTAGTTACTGAGTGACCTAAAAATTTTGTTTTAATATCAAGATCTGAGCTAGGTGCAGTACATCCTGTGACATTAATCGTAAAAGGTGTCAAACCTGCTGTGGCACCAGAAGAAGTTAACGTATTTGCTGATACCGTAGGTAGTAAAACCACGCCATTGGTTCCACCATTGATTGAAGCCTGACAGGTTTGATCTGTGACTTCCCCTTGAAATGTTACAGTCGGTGCAGCATTTGCAAGTCCTGTAACCATTATGCTCATAGTTGCTATTGCTAGAAAACGATTTACTAAGTTCATGAATACACCTTTAAATGATAAATAAAGCAGAATGGAACTATGGGGATAATAATCTTTAAGCGATAAACAATTCTTTACATTTCACACAAATTACTTATACATTTAAAACAAATTTTCTTAAAAATTTAAATAGAAATTTATTATTTTAAAAAATTATTTATTTAATTCAACTAGATAAATTTACTCAAAACCCACAAGAAAAAGAGTGATAAGTTTAACAAAAATAATAAAATACCCAATACAAGACAAATTATTGAATTTTAATAATGACTTAAAGAAATAAAATGAAATCAATCATATTTATCAGTTTATTATTCAAATTTATTTATCAAATAACTTGATAAATAAATATTTTTCAAACTAAAATAAAAACAATCAAACGCTAAAAAGGAAATAACCTGAATGAATTTTTATAAATCTATTGCTACAGCCTCAATAATCTTCGTATCAATTAACACTTCAAATGCTCAAAATTTTCAATCATGCGAATCAAAACAACAAGAAATCGAAAGTAAATTAAAAATTGCAATACAACATAATAATACATACGAAATAAATGGTCTTAAAAAAGCACTAAAAGAAAATCAGATACATTGCAATAATGTGACATTAAAGCAAAAAACAGACACTAAAATCAAAGAAAAAGAAATTAAAATACAAAAACTTAAATCAGAAATACAACTAGAGCAAAAATCTGGAAATTTAAATAAGATTAAAAAGAAAGAACGTAAAATTGAAGCCTTAGAAAATGAAATAAAAACATTAAAATCTCAATAATTAAAAAGGGAAATTCAGTTCCTTTGAACTGAATTTCCAATATACCTTAAATATTTTCCTTATCTAAACTCATTTTTAAAGTAAAATATAAATATTCATAATCTTTACTTGTCGCTTCTTTCAATACTTTTTTAATTTGTCCATCATTCCAACCTTGATATTTAACTCTCGTTAAGAAGATAGAAATGAGAATAAATGCATGATCACCTTTCCTTAGATAAGTTCGATTATATTTTCGTTTAACCTTTGTGCTTGATTTTGACAAAACAATAATTACTTAAAAAAACTGGACGTTAAAGTTTAAAATTATTGATTATTATTTTCTTTACATCTTAAACATTTTGTTTATCATCTAAAACAAAAATGCTAAATAATCAGAAAAATTCTATAAATATAAATACCTTACATTAAAACCATTAATCATACTACCATTTCAAATTAAGTAATCAATTGTTTAACTTCCAAACATAAATAAATATAGATGCTTTAATTTAGCGTAATTAATTGTTTTTAAAAAATATTGATCATCTAATAATAAAAACGGAGTCCTACTAGATGAGCTTTAAATTCCAGTCCATGATCTCAAAATTCTCAATAGTGGTTTTGGACTTCCGTAGTAAATCTTGATCCTTTTCCTTCAAAAATAAGGGAAATAACCTTTTTCGGTATACCATTATTTTCATACTAACCTTTGATTTTAACTCCAATAATTTTCGATTCCATAAAAATGATTTCGACCATTTGCAAAGTGCGTAGAATGATAAATTGATTGCTGCACTTTTCATTCCAAGGAATTAAGAGATATTGGATTCACCCAAGAGATATCATTGACAATATTCCAGGCTATAAACATTCGAATGCCTTTACCAACAAACAAAGACTTATTTTAGAATATGCGGAAGCAATTAATTTTTTTCTGAAAAAATTGAAACGGTTAGAGAGAGTTTAACTGATCATTTTAATGAGAAAGAGCTAGTTGACCTAACGGCAAGCATTTCTTTGATGGGAGCATTAAATAGATTAAGAATCACGCTAGGTGATAGAGATTAATCAAACAATCGATATAGTAAAAACTTCATAGCCCTCACTTAAGGGCTTTTTAGGCAGTTACAAAGACTCTCCATATTCTATATAGCCATCTTCTACTGCAGGAATAATTTCTACAAGCTCAAAATATGGAGTCGAAAATATTTCTGAGTCTCTAAGTGCATCTATTACAAAATAGTATTCCTGTAAAGATGATGTCTCGAAAACTGCAATATCGCTAGCACGAGCATTAAATGCCTCTGCATCATACCAACGGACTTTAACAGATTTATATTTTTTCAATATTTCTTGAATTGTCTTTTCACCTAAGTTATTACGATATTCTCTGGGCAGTGCAAGCCAAGTGGGCAATGCCTTTAAATGAATAAAAAAAGTAAATATTTTAGACATAGTTTCTCCATTAATTATTGATTTCAATTGATATATGATTTTGCTTGTAATGAGTGAGTGACCAAATCATTATATGAGTCATTACTCACATTTAATACTCGCATTTTTTACCATGACAGAAACCTTTCCAAACCCACGTAAAAGGCCGCGACAAGCGCGTTCAGTAATCACATTTGATATAATTCTGGAGGCAGCAGCTCGCATTCTTGAATCAGATGGATTCTCTGGATTTAATACCAATATTGTGGCAGATACTGCTGGAGTGAGTATTGGTAGTCTGTATCAATACTTTCCTTCAAAAAATGCATTAATTGTTGAACTCATAAGACGAGAAAGAGATCAACTTTATAATAGTGTCTTAAAAATTATTGAACAAAATGAGCGGTTAGATTTAAAAACGCTATTGAAAATGATTATAGAAAGAGCAGTATTTCATCAATTGAGTCGTCCTAATTTAGCGTTAATACTTGAATCTGCCTCAATATTTATCGGAAAAGATTATGAAGAAGAGTCTTTTCAATACAAATTAGAGGAAATATTGTCTAATCTTCTATCTAAATTTCAAATTACTGATGCACTCAAGACTGCAAGAGACATTATCGCCATCAGTAAAGGGATGATTAATACAGCGGGTATGACTGGTGAATTTGATGTAGAAGATCTACAGCGACGAGTTGAAAGAGCAATATATGGTTATTTAGCCCTTATATAAAGATAAAACTGAGCAGTCCAAGTCTCAATTTTAACAATATCACTTTTTAAGATATCCCCCTTCTTCATCTTATCAATAGTACGAGCAGATCATGCCATTTTCTTTTTGTTGCTAATTTCCGCACTCATCTTCGGATTCCTTTTTGTGAATCAGCCTCAATTTGTTAAGATGACGACCGAGAGAAACCAATTTGTTTCCTCACACATTGTTGACTCAATTTTGGCACGAACAAAAGTACTCTAAAGCTATGCTTTTTCCTTTGCTTAGGTCAGATTTGCACAGAAGTTGTTAGAATTGGTTAGATTGCCAAACTTTCAAAATAAACTTATTTATTATTTAAATTTAGAGATTTAACATACATGAATAGCATGGAAACAATGGCTGACTTATCCTCCCACACCCCTATGATGCAGCAATATCTAAAAGTAAAAATGCAGCATCCACACTCTTTAATGTTCTATCGCATGGGCGATTTTTACGAACTGTTTTTTGACGATGCTAAAAAAGCCGCAAAACTTTTGGGTATTACCCTCACTCATCGTGGTAAAGCCAATGGTGAACCTATTCCAATGGCGGGTGTTCCATACCATGCTGCAGAAGGTTATTTGGCGCGTTTAGTTAAAAAAGGCGAAGCGGTTGTCATCTGTGAACAAATTGGTGAAGTCACAGGTAAGGGACCTGTTGAACGCGGTGTAGTACGAATTATTACCCCTGGAACATTGACCGATGATGCCCTGTTAACCGCAACACAAGCATCGAATCTTGTTGCAATCTGCTTTCAACAAAACCAAATTGGTATGGCACTGCTGGATTTAAGTGCGGGTATTTTTAAAGTTCAACAACAAGATTTTAAATCTGAAAGCTTGGCGATTGAATTGGCTCGCTTAATGCCAAGTGAGATATTGGTCGATGAAGACATAGTCGACCCAAATATTATTGAAGATATTAAACGACAAATTGAATGCCCGATTACCAAACGGCCTAATGTCGATTTTAATTTAAATAACGCACAAAAAACCTTATGTGACCAATTCGCAGTTTCCACACTTTCTGGTTTTGGTATTGACCATCTACCCTTGGCTAAAGCGGCTGCTGCTGCACTGATTCATTATGCCAAAGAAACTCAAAAAACTGCGTTACCACATATTCGTTCAATTAAATTAGAACAAAGCTCAGATTTTATTGCACTTGATCCTGTTACACGCCGTAATTTAGAAATTATTGATCCTTTATTTGAGCACGGCACTTCGCTGTTTAGCTTAATCAATGACTGCCAAACCGCAATGGGCGGACGATTACTGGCACGTACCTTGATGCAGCCCATTCGTGATACTCAAATCTTAGATGCACGTTTAGATGCAACGGATACTTTACTCAAAGGCTACCATGAAAGTCCTGTTCGCTTAGTCTTAAAAGAAATTGGCGATATTGAACGGGTTTTAAGCCGTGTTGCACTTGGCAGTGCACGTCCTCGTGATTTGGTGCAGCTTCGTCAAGCATGTGCACAAATCCCATTCTTAAGACATGCAATCCAACCGATTCTTGAGACTCAGCAATCTAAATTGATTGTACAATTGAATGAAGAATTGGGCGATTTTAATGGATTACACCAACGTTTACTGTCTGCGATTGTTGAACACCCACCTGTATTATTGCGTGATGGCAATGTAATTGCAGAAGGCTTTGATGATGAGCTCGATGAACTGCGTAAAATCCGTGATCACGCAGGCCAATTTCTGATTGATTTAGAAATCAAAGAGCGAGAAAACACGGGCATCAATACCCTGAAGATTGGTTATAACCGTGTTAGTGGTTACTATATCGAACTCACCCGTGCTCAAGCTGAACAAGCGCCTGATCATTACATCCGTCGTCAAACACTGAAAAATGCCGAGCGTTATATCACCCCAGAATTAAAATCTTTTGAAGATAAAGTACTTTCCAGTGAATCACGTGCACTTGCGCGAGAAAAACTACTCTTTGAAATGTTACTGGAAGAATTAAGAGCAGATATTGCCAATTTACAAATGATGAGTGCATCGATTGCCCATATCGATTTATTGGCAAACTTTGCCCATCAAGCCCGTTTGAATAATTGGAACCGACCTGAATACAGCCCAGAAATCGGGATCAAAATTACCGCTGGTCGACACCCTGTAGTTGAATCACTCAGTAAAACGCCATTTACCCCCAACGATACCCTACTCGATTTCAATCATCGTATGGCGATCATTACAGGGCCAAACATGGGCGGAAAATCGACCTTTATGCGTCAAACTGCACTGATTAGTTTGCTGGCGTATTGCGGCAGTTTCGTCCCTGCTAAAACAGCGAAGTTAGGACCGATTGACCGTATATTTACTCGAATTGGCTCTGCTGATGATTTATCTACGGGTAAATCTACCTTTATGGTGGAAATGACCGAAACATCTCAAATTTTGCACCATGCAACCAATCAGTCTTTGGTGCTTATGGATGAAGTTGGTCGTGGTACAAGTACTTATGATGGACTATCTCTAGCTTGGGCATGTGTGCTTGATCTAACCAAACGAATCAAATGTCTATGCCTCTTTGCCACACACTATTTTGAATTAACTGAGCTTTCAAAAGAAGTGGCAATTGATAACTACCATGTGACGGCCAAAGAGTTAAATGGTAATTTGATTCTATTGCATAAAGTTCAACAAGGTCCTGCCAGTCAAAGTCATGGTTTACAAGTTGCAAAACTTGCGGGGATCCCTGCGGGGGTGATTAAAGAAGCGCAAAAGCGTTTAAAAATTTTAGAGAAACAACAACAGCAACAATTGCAATCCGTTGTGCAAAATGACTTATTTGCAGAAGTTGAAACCGTTGAACCTGAAAAGCTTGAACACATCATTGAGATTGAAAAAGTCGTTGAAGTTGAAAAATCATCACCTGTACTCGATGCTTTAGCAAATATTGATGTCGATGATTTAACCCCTCGCCAAGCGCTAGATCACCTCTATGCATTAAAAGCAGCACTAAATGCATAAGCAGTAACAGCTTTCCAGTCTAAGTAAGTTTGAAATTCTCTACTTAGGCTGGAAATAACTTGAGTCTATTGATCTTTAAATAGCAATCTAGACGATAATTTAAAGCACTCCATAATGAGTAATTGAATGCTAAGTTTTAGGAGAATAATATCAATATTTCACTCAAGCCCCTGCAGCTTTCCGATATAGATCTCATTTGGCAACATATTGATCGACGTGAATTAATCACTCAAATGTATCTACAACAAAAGCAAAAATTACATTTGGTCGATTGTTTTTATGATGTGCAAAGCTGGGGTGAATATCATTTAGAAAATGATCCCCCGTTGTTAAAGCAGCATCTTATTCAAGGTGGACTATGTGTGGGTGCATTCAATCAATTGAATCGATTAATTGGTGTGCAACTGGTATCCAATCAAGTCATCAAAGATTATCCAGATGCGAAGCTATTACAATATTTTTATGTCGATGCAAATCATCAAGGTCTTGGTCTTGGTACACAGCTCATGCACTCTGCGATAAAATCAGCTGGGCAACTTGGTGCACAACAACTGTATATTTCAGCAACACCAACCCAGCGTACTGTCGACTTTTATCTTAAACAAGGCGCGCAGGTCTTAGAAAAACCTGATCAGCAATTATGGGAATTAGAACCCGAAGATATTCATCTTATCTATACATTGTCATGATCTAACGGATACTAAAAATACAGCTCTAAATAATTCTAAAGATGATGGCTGACTAAAAAACCAGCACACGAAGGTAATAACCCCATTTCGCTTCTGTGATTTAGTCTCATATTTATGTTCTTTTTTGAATATGTTTAGCATTTTTTCACCTATGGCCACATCAAAATAACAGCGCATATTTTAAAAAATGCATAATTCTTCACAAGTTAGGAGAATTTTCTATAAAAAAAATTGATTTAGCAGGTTCTTCTATATTAAATATCAATAAAAGCAATTGTTAGTTTGCGGCGTTTTCCCTAAAATACAGCATTATTAATTAGAACCATATTTTTAGGTAGCTGACGCCATGACCTTTGTTGTCACTGAAAATTGTATTAAGTGTAAATATCAAGACTGCGTAGAAGTATGTCCAGTAGACTGTTTTTATGAAGGTCCAAATTTCCTAGTCATTAGTCCAGATGAATGCATTGACTGTGCGCTATGCGAACCTGAGTGTCCTGCAAATGCAATTTTCTCTGAAGATGAACTCCCTGAAGGTCAAGAAGTATTTATTGAACTAAATGCTGAACTTGCTCAAAAATGGCCAAACATTACTCAAATCGGTGATCAACCTGAAGATCGTGAAGAGTGGAATGGTAAAGCCGATAAATTACAATACTTAGAAAAATAAGTATTGTATAAAAAAGATCAGCTTAGGCTGATCTTTTTGCATTTTAATATGTAAATTGTACATTTATTTGCAATTTATCCATAATACACGCACCAAACTAGACTAAAATACCCCGTTACTTGCTTTAGCTAATATTGAGAATGAAATTTATTTTGAAAGGTTTACTTGCTGTCGGTGTTACTACAATGATTCTGGCTGGATGTACATCTTCCCCTCAAAAGAATCCAACAATTAGCACGTCGCATGGTCAGCGTATTTACATCCCCGAAGAAAAAATTACGATTGAGCGCCCCATTCCTCCTAAAACGATGCCTTCATCTTATCGCCAATGGTTGATCTATGGCGACAATCAGTCACGTGCACGTGATTATGAACGTTTTCTTGAACAAAATAATGCTGGAAATATTATTCCTAGTTTTGAGTTATTTAAAACTGCACGGGATTGGGACAAGTGTGGTAAGTCTGAATATATGATTCCAAGCCGTGAGCTTTGGAGTAATCAATTACCGACATTAAAAGTATTTAAATACTTGGTTGCCTCTAAAGTTCTGACTGATTTTACCGTAACCTCGGTATATCGAGACTTACCTTTAAACCAATGTGCGGGTGGTGCTGGATCTTCACGTCACTTATTCAATTCAGCCATTGATTTCCGTATTGGGCCAGAAAATCCGCAACCTCAAGATTATGCCTATATCGAACACACCAAATTCAAATTATGCCAGTTCTGGTCGCAGTATGGCCAAAGCTTAAACATGGGCTTGGGACTGTATGCTTCAGGGCAAATCCATATTGATACTCAAGGATATCGTACTTGGGGACCTGATCTCACCCGTAATAGCTCAATGTGTAATTTTTAATACCCCATATTCAATTTAAAAGAGATCAATAAGATCTCTTTTTTTATGACCAAGCATTTGATCATAAATGAAGCTTATGTTTCTGTATGAACTTTAAAAACTAGGTTATTAATTCGTTTTTGTTCTTTTGGATTCTAGATGGTTATCCTACCGTGGGGCGACATGGATGTCGCCGTTGGGTGGAGGTAAAGGACGTACCTCTCACCCAACAAAAGATTTTTGTCATCTTGTATCTTGTTCTTTGTAGTGATTAGCTATCACTACACGTAAATTGTAGAGTTTGGTTTGTCATCAAAACTTCGAGTTTCCTGAAAAGATTAAACCTACAATTTACACCTAACCACTGACATAAATCTGGACGGTAACTAAGCACTTTGATGCTGCATTCACAAGAAAAGACTGTGGTTTTTTAATATTAATTCAATCAATAATTAGGTGAAGCTATGTTTTATCTTGGCATTGATGTTTCTAAAGCTAAATTCGATTGTTGTTTATTTCTTGATGACTCTAGTGGAAAAATAAAAACTAAATGCTTTTCCAATAACAATAAAGGATTTCATCAATTGTTATCATGGTTAAATCGTTTTGGTCTTGTTGCTGAAGAAACTAGAGCCTTAATGGAAGCAACATCAGTCTATCATGAAATGTTAGCTCAATTTTTATTTGATTTAAAATTTCAAGTTTGTGTGGCTAACCCAGCCCGTACTCGATATTTTGCTCAAAGTATCTCTAAGCTTCATAAAACTGACAAAATCGATAGTGAAGTATTGGCGCGATTTGCAATGACTGTAGATTTACATTTATGGCAACCCACTCCTGATAATATCCGATTGCTCAATGCTTTATTAGATAGAAGGTCAAGTCTTGCGAACGACTTAAAACGTGAACAAAATCGTTTGGAAAAAGCAAACTCCACTCTAATAGTTGTACCAATTTTAAAGTCTATTAAGACCAATATTAAATCATTAACTAGGCAAATTCAGAATCTAGATACACAAATTCAAAACCATATTGATCAAGACCATGAGCTTAAACGTGATCAAAAACTTCTTGAAAGCATTCCAGCAATTGCTGAGCGGACCAGTTTATTAATGCTTGTTTTTTTACGTGCTCATTCTTTTGAAAAAGCAAGCCAAGCTGCTGCATTTGTGGGTTTAGTTCCCATTCACAGACAATCTGGTAGTTCTGTGCTTGGAAAAAGTCGCTTATCTAAAGCCGGTTCACCTAAAATTCGATCGGGTTTATATATGGCTGCCATTGTTGCAACTCGGTACAATCCTCATATTAAAGAGTTGAGCGAACGGCTCTTAGCGAAAGGGAAAACTAAAATGGTAGCGATTGCTGCTGCTATGCGAAAGTTAATTCATCTTTGCTATGGTGTTCTTAAAAACCAACAACCTTATCAGGCAAATTATAAGGCATGAATCCTTAAATAATTTGCTTGACAGTTAAGACGGTATCTTTTCATCTCTGAAAAGTGAGGCATCGCCTACGCAAAGGTATTTAAACTTTGAATGTAAGGTGTGGCATTGCAAGCTTATTTATAAGCAAATAATTTATTCTTACAGGCAATTGATTTAATTAAAAGAGATTATATTCTTGCGTCTAAGTTTTTGACAGATTGACTATATTTTAGATCAAAACACCCTTAAATAAAAAACGCCCGATGAAATTCATTGGGCGTTTTTTGAAATAAAATCAATCTATTTCAAACGTCAATCAACTGGATATCAATCTAGTCAATTGCAGGCGTATAGGTACCATCAGCAATTGCATCTTTAATACGGTCAGCTTCTTCTAGCACCAAGGCAAGAAGATTCTTCACGTTTTCTAAAGTTGCAACTGGACTTAAAGTGGTCATTTTCAAAGATTGAACCTGTCCAACTTTAGTTACACCAATATTGGCTTCACCACGCGCAAATAATTCATCTGCAACGTTTTGGTTCAAAGTATCAAGCAATTCAACTGGATAATTATCAGGTATTACACGGAATAATACCGATGCAAATTGTGGATCAACCAGCATTTCCAACCCAGCAGTAGCATTGATGTAATCTGCCACTTCACGAGTTAGCTTAACGCCATGGTCAATCATTGAACCATAAAGCTCTTCACCTAGGTTTTCAATCGTCATCCACAATTTCAATGCATCAAAACGACGTGTAGTTTGTAGAGATTTAGACACTAGGTTCGGTACACCATGTTCTTCATCATAAGCAGAATTTAAATATTCAGCTTCATAATGCATAAAACGATAGTTCGCTTCATCTTTCAACAAGAACGCACCACATGAAATACTTTGGAAATAATGCTTATGGAAATCCAATGTAATCGAATCAGACAATTCAATACCATCAAGCATTGAACGGTAGTCATTCGATAAGATCAGTGCACCACCCCATGCTGCGTCGATATGCATCCACGCGCCATATTTATTGGTGATTTCACGCACTTTCTTTAATGGATCAATCGCACCAGCGTCGGTTGTTCCAGCAGTTGCAACAACACAAGCAACAATTTTACCTTCAGCCTGTAAATGCGCCATGGTTTTTTCGAGCGCATCAACATCCATCTGTGCATTTTCATTGACTGGAACAGTCACCACAGATTGGAAGCCCATGCCCATCATTGCCATGTTCTTTTGCACAGAAAAATGTGCATTTTCAGAACAGATCACTTTGACATTACGCATGGCATCACTTGGAACGCCATCACGCTGCACAGACCAAGGCAGACCATTTTCGTCTTTCCAGTTCTTGGCAATACACCAGTCACGCGCTAACAATACGCCCATCAAGTTAGATTGAGTGCCGCCAGAGGTGAACACACCTGCTTGACCTGCACCATAACCTACTTTTTGACGCAGCCAGTCGATCAATTGAACTTCCATCAAAGAACCTGCTGGGCTTTGATCCCATGAGTCCATTGATTGGTTGGTCGCATTAATCAAGACTTCAGCAATTTGACTTGTCACCATGGTTGGGCAATGCAAATGTGCTAAAGAGTGTGGATGATGTACTTTCAAACTTTTGTTCAGGAAAAGCTCAACCATACGCTCAAGCGATTGGTGTAAACCTAGACCTTGTTTAGACGGTGCAAAAGAAATCGCTTCACGAAGTTCTTTAATGCTCCCACCTGTATACATTTTGTCATTTTGCAACCATGCTGCGACCGCTTTAGTCGCCTCACCCATTGCTGACTCATAGTCAGCAATAGATTGAGCATCATTGCAGAGTAACGCTTTACGATGTTCTGCAAAATCTACCATGAATTAAGCGCCTCGAACTGCAATAAGAGCCTCTGCAACCGCTTTCTTAAAGCGCGCAATAGCTTCTTCACATTCTTCTTGAGTAATGATCAATGGGCAAAGTAAACGAATCACTGTACCGCTACGGCCGCCTTTTTCTAACAATAATTTATTGTTAAAACATGCCGTTTGAATTGCAGCAGCCAATTGTGAATCCGCAGGAAGAGAACCCATATGATCCGCTTGCTTACGCTCATCCACAATTTCGATACCGATCATTAAACCGCGACCACGAACATTACCAATACATGGGAATTCTTGCGCTAATTTTTTCAATTCAGCTTGTAAGAAATCACCACGTTGTTGCGCATTTTGTGCAAGGTTTTGCTCTTTAATGGTATTGATCGTTGCAAGACCAGTACCCATTGCAAGTTGGTTACCACGGAAAGTACCTGTGTGACCTGCAGGTTGCCAAGCATCAAACTTACGTTTAATACCCAAAACAGCCAATGGTAAGCTACCACCCACTGCTTTTGACATCACCACAACATCAGGTTCAATACCAGCATGTTCAAAAGCAAACATTTTGCCTGAACGTGCAAAGCCCGCTTGAACTTCGTCCAAAATCAACACAATGTTATGACGCTCAGTCACTTCACGGATTTTTTGCAACCATTTCGCAGGTGCTGTAACCACACCGCCTTCACCTTGAATTGCTTCAAGAATCACAGCTGCAGGCTTAGTTACACCGCTTTCGACATCTTCAATGAAGTTTTCGAAATAATAAGTTAAGGCATCAACACCTGCTTCACCGCCAACACCCAACGGGCAACGGTATTCATGCGGGTATGGCATAAATTGTACGCCTGGCATTAAGCCATTTACCGCATTTTTAGCAGATAAGTTACCTGTCATCGCTAACGCGCCATGAGTCATCCCATGGTAACCGCCAGAGAAACTGATAACTGTATTGCGACCTGTATAGGTTTTCGCCAATTTAATCGCTGCCTCTGTACCATCTGCACCAGATGGGCCACAGAACTGTAAGCAATACTCTTCTTGCCCACCCGGAAGTTGTGCAAGCAGTGCTTCAGTGAAAGCATCTTTTAAAGGCGTTGTTAAATCTAAAGTATGTAAAGGGAGACCACTCGCTAAAGTGTCTTGAATACTTTTAATCACCGCAGGATGGTTATGGCCTAATGCCAATGTTCCTGCCCCAGCTAAACAATCGAGGTACTTTGTACCTTCAACATCGGTAACCCAACAACCATGTGCTTCCGCTATCGCTAACGGTAATTTACGTGGATAACTACGAACATTCGATTCCATCTGACTTTGGCGAGTCAAGTAGTATTCGTTTGTGGAAGTGGCAGCAGGATTTACAGAAGTAACGCTCATATCGAATTACCATCTCTGATATGGGTTGAAAGAAATAAGTCGGGTGACTTGTGGTCCTTTGACTCGGTGCTTTATAGAAATCTAGTTAGAGTGCTTTTAATCTTCATAACTAGGAGCGCGATAATACAGTTTTTTACAAGAAAATAAATATCTTTTATGTACTTATCCACACTCCATTTATCGAAAAAAACATTTAGCTAAATCTAATTGGTTATTATCATCATACTATGTGACAAAGCAAAGAAAAGCCGATAATTAAAATCACTTTATAAATCTTAACCCTTCTGATCACTTTTTATCACAACCAATCTCGATAAGCTTTTAATTTTTAAAATATTTTAATCAAAACAAAATTGCAATTTATATGCAAATTATTACAAATGCACCACAAAATCTGCCATAGTTTTCCGCAAACCAGATTTATGATTAAAAACAGATTCAATTTATACAATATATCTTTCGGTCATAAAATTTAGTCAAACAATTTTAAGGATTCATTATGCGTTATTTAGCTTTAACTACTTTACTCTTGGGAACCACACTGAGCACAATGACGATGGCAGCAGAAAATGACCCGTTAAACTACAATATTGTCAACGTTCAAGCAGATGCGACACGTCAAGTGTCTAATGATGAAATGCATGCTGTACTTTTTATTGAGAAAAACAACAAGCAACCTGCTGAGTTATCTTCTCAAATTACCCAGTTAATGAATCAAGCCATTAGCATTTCGAAAAAGTATCCACAAGTTAAAGTCGAAACAGGTTCACAAACCACTTATCCTGTTTATGACAATGACAACCAAAAATTGAAAGAATGGCGTGGTCGTGCAGAAATTCAAATCGAAAGTAAAGATTTTAAAGCGGCAAGCCAGTTAATCAACGAGTTGCAAACCAGCTTCCAAACACAATCGATTAATTTCACAGTGTCTGATGAACAACGTAAAAAAGTTGAAAATGAATTGATGGTTGAGGCTTCAAAGAACTTCCAACAACGTGCGCAAATTTTAACGCAAGCATGGAATAAATCGTCTTATAACTTGGTCAATATCAACATCAATACCAGCAACTCTTATCCGCAACCAGTATATGCAGCGCGTGCATCTATGGCTAAGTTCGAAGCTGCCGATGCAGTTGGTGGTCAGAACATGGCCGCTGGTGAATCAAAAATCACAGTCAATGCCAATGGTTCGATCCAGTTTAAATAAGCTTTTGATTATTATATAAACCGTGCTTATGCACGGTTTTTTGCTATTGCACTATATAAATTTGCGATTGCAATATAAAAAAGTGAATATTTGATTAAAAAATCTATTAATTTGAATTAAACAATAGTTTTAAATGATAATCATCCTGATTTAAAAATATGCTTGAAGAGATTAAGATACGCACAATTTCAAATGCCTATCTCTTTATGAAAATTTCAAGCCATAGAACACCTGACTTCGCCCTGTTTAAACCCTCACATCTCAGCCTTGCAATTGCTGTTTCACTTAGCTTTATATCCAATGCTGCTTTTGCCGAAGACAATCAAGAAACTTCAACACAAACACTTAAAACAATCACCGTACAAGCTGAAGGAAACTGGCTTGAAGCAGCCAATGCTGAAAAAGTTCACAAGCATGCAGGTGCACGTACCATTATCGATCGTAAAAAAATGGACGAATCTGCGGTGACCTCTATCCGTGATGCGCTAAAACAAGTGCCAGGGGTTCAGGTTCAGGATAGCAATGGCACAGGGGGTAGTGATGTTTCACTCAATCTGGGTGTGCGTGGCTTAACCTCTCGCCTCTCACCGCGCTCCACTGTGTTGATGGATGGTGTTCCATTATCCTTCGCGCCTTATGGTCAACCACAATTGTCTATGGCACCTGTTTCAATGGGCAATATTGAATCTGTAGACGTTGTTCGTGGCGCAGGTTCAGTCCGCTTTGGGCCTCAAAACGTGGGGGGAATCATCAACTTTAATACCCGTGCAATCCCTGAAAAACTATCAGGCTCTGTTGGTTTAACCACAGAATTCGCCACAGGTACCGACCAACTCAAGTACAGCCCAAACCTCTTTATCGGCGGTACTATGGATAATGGTTTAGGTCTTGCGCTATTTTATTCAGGAACCAAAGGAAATGGCTATCGCGAAGCCAATAACGACATAGATATTGATGACGTCATGTTAAAGTCGTCATATCAGTTTACAGATGCAGATTCGATTGCACTTAATTTGCATCATTATGAAGGTCGTGGCGAAATGCCAGAAGGCTTAACGACTGCGGATTATGCCAAAAACCCATACCAGTCAAACCAATACCGTAACTATTTTGCTGGCCGTCGTTCAGATGTTTCTGTTAAATACAGCCATAAAGATGAACTCAATAACTTTGAAATCCTTGGTTATTATGTCGACTCATTCCGTACCAGTGATCTTGAATCGCCAGATAAAAGTAATAAAGCCAATAGCATTATCAGCAACTCACCGCGTGATTATAAATATTTTGGCATTGAACCACGTTATTCACGTGCCTACACTTTAGGCAATATGAATAATGAAGTCACAGTTGGTTATCGCTATTTACAAGAAGACAGTTCAGAGTTTTCGGGTCGTACAGCGCCATATAATACTGTAACAGGAACGCCAGGCGAACGCCTTGCCAACACCAGCAGTGAAGGTGGAACCAAAGCGCATGCCGTATATATTGATAACCGTTTTGGTCTCGGTGCACTGACCATCACTCCGGGTGTACGATTTGAGTCTATTAAAACCCATAATGATTATACCGCCTACCAAAATGGTAAATTCATCAATACAGTACATCCAAAAATAAATTCTGATGAATTTTTACCAAGCCTTGCAGTGCAATATAATTTCAATGAACAATGGAATGTCTTTGCCAATGCAGCGGTTTCTTTTGGTCCTCAACAATATAACCAATTAGCTAAAGTTGAAGGAATCAGTGCTGTTACCACTTTAGATGGTTTACATCCTGAAAAATCCAACAACTATGAAATCGGTACAAAATACCTCGGCAATGGTTTAAATGCTGAATTTACAGTGTTCTATTTAGACTTTGATAAAGAGCTATCTCTAGAGCGTACAGACGTTATTGGTACAGGCATCTGGACCAATTTAGGCGCAACGACTCATAAAGGCATAGAACTCGGTCTAAGTTATGACTTTGGCAACCTCTATGACTCTCTGCAAGGCTTAAAAGTCTATAGTAATTATACATTTACAAAGGCTGAGTCTGAAGCAGGTAAATTTGCTGGTAAGGACTTACCTTTTTATTCACGACATGTTGGAAATTTAGGCCTTGGTTATAGCTTTGACAAATGGTCTGTCAATGCAGATATGTTTGCTCAATCTAAACAACATGCGCCAGGTTCAGGCAATGTTTACCAAACTGTTGAAACGGCAGATGGTCGTACTGGTGATATCCCGGGTTACTCAACTTTTGCGGTACGTACTGGTTATGATTTTGGACAAGATTTTTACGGTTTAAAAGTTGCTGGTGGGATTAAAAACCTATTTGATCAAGAATACTTTACTCGCTCATCTGACTCTACAGGTGGTAAATACGTAGGACAGCCACGTACTTTCTATCTACAAACTTCTGTTGATTTCTAATTTTTTGAAAAACTTGTAGATTTACAACGCATTTAAAACTAAAGCGCTAATCTCATAGATTGAGATTAGCGCTTTTTAATTACTTTTATTTGAATATATTCTATGATTATTCTCTTAAAATAGCAGTTAGAACAATCTGTAATGGAATACGAGACAATACTTCTGAGTTTAGGCTTCTTCGCTTTTTGTGCGGGTTTAATTGATGCTGCGGTGGGTGGAGGTGGATTAGTGCTACTCCCAGCACTAATGCATGCCTTTCCCAATCAAAGTCTCGCCACAGTTTTTGGAACCAATAAAATCATTGCCATGGCAGGCACTGTATCTTCTGCATTTGCTTACTTTAAGAAAGTTACTATAAATTGGAAACTTATACTACCCACAATGTTGGCAGCATTTATATTTTCTTTTTTAGGTGCAATGTCAGTTTCGTTGATACCTAAAGAGTTGATGCGTTATATCGTATTCTTTTTACTGATCTTGATTGCGATCTACACCTTTGCCAAAAAAGACTTAGGTAAAATCCATACTGTGTTACAGACGGGTAAGAAAGAAATTGCGTTAGGTTTATTTTTTGGCGCCTTAATTGGATTTTATGATGGAATTTTTGGCCCTGGGACAGGCAGTTTTTTACTCTTTCTGTTTGTGAAAGTATTTGCTTTTGATTTTTTAAATGCTTCTGCATCTGCCAAATTGGTCAATGTCGCCACCAATATTGCTGCCATGTTTTTCTTTATCCCTTCTGGGCATATTTTATGGATGGCTGGCATCATTTTAGCAGTTTGCAATGTTTTAGGCTCACTTGCGGGTACAGCTTTAGCCTTTAAATATGGAAGTGGTTTTATTCGTATTTTCTTTTTAATTTTACTGGTATTTTTAATTGGCCGAATGGGCTATGACTTATTTATCGGTTAGTCATTCATACTAAATATAAAAATTGAATGAAGCCCACCAAAATGCGGGCTTCTAAACTAAGATTATAAAAAACTTCCTATGGAAGTTTTTCCAAAAATTTAAATCTTTTCAGCTTTATCTAAAAAGTATTGTGTGGCTTCAGTTAAATCCATATCTAATTCATTGGCAATAATGGCTAACCACCAAACACATTCACCTAACTTATGCTGCAACTCTTGTTGAGCATCTCCTTTGTGTAGCCACTTCCCTGTCTGCGCCATGACTAATCTGCCAACCAATCCAGCATCAGATAAAAATGCCAACGCATCCTCTTGCACTGTCCATTCAGCATGATGATTTATTCGCTCTAGCTCATGATAACGTTCTCTAATTTTTACTGAACGTGCTACAACCTCATCAACCGTTATTTTATGATCCATCATTTTGCTCGTTTAAAAATTAGAGCTTACTTGATTTTGTAAAATTGATTCGATTAGAAATGTAATGCGTTCAAAATTGAGTGTCTAGCAATAATCGCTATTGATACACTTTTTATGAGTGAAGCGTTCAAACATAATTTTATAAAATGATTTTTCTCAAAAAAGCTAAGTAAAATCAGGGCGCACCCAGCGTTCACTCATATGCCAATTGACCAGATCAATAGCTGCATCACTTTCTAAAAATTCATTTTCATCTTCTAAAGCATCTTCATTCAGCTGATATAAGTCATTGTCTAAATCATCTGAAAATTGTTGAAGTAAATCGGTAATCGAGTTTGCGACCAAAATCCCAACATCATATTCATGATCAATAAAGATCACTTGGCCAATTTGACCAACGGCGGTGGGTGCTAAATCCACATACAAACCTGTGCGCCCACCATCGTGCGCAAACTGGACCCAATCCCGATGGTGGGCATTGGTTGGATTGATTTGTGGGTCAGCATGTTGAAGAACAAACAACTCATCAACGAGATCCGCAAGATCAGCACGTTTATTTTCAATATTGGTCAGCGATAAAAATTCCATACCATAAAATAAACTGCCTAAATTTTCCTCTTCATTCATCCCATTATGCCAACAGTACAACTGTTTAAAATCATCAGGTAAATGTTTAGAAAGCCTTTGTTCAAATTGTTCTATATCTGAAATACTTGCCGCAGGATTGAGTGATTGATTTGCGATCTTTGCAGCATGTTGCACTAACCAATTTTGTATATTTTCTAATTGTTTTTGAATCATGTTCTTCTCATATATCTTAGGGTCTGTTGACATTTCATAAATGGCTTGCGTTGTAGGCTAAAATTGAGCAGGCAAGGCATGAAACGAAGAGAATAGCGAGACTATTTTCGAGTTCCATAACACAGGCTGAGATAATTTTAGCCACAACCCTTCGGGACTAGAGTGTTTTTTGCCGTTACGAGTTACCTTGCGAAACGTTGTTTCTCATCATTTAGAATGCCTAAATTTCATACTCCGCGCCTAATATCACCTAAAAAACACTCGCAGTCGCAAACGTAGACGAATTGTCAACAAACCCTTATAACAGTCAAATAAACTTTACTGAAAAACCAAATCATTGACAATAAAAAAGCCACTTAAAAGTGGCTTTAGCTTTAGCAAATCAACTATTTTTTAAATGGAAATGCATATTTCACAATACGTCCAAGGACTTGACCATATTGCTTAAACAAACTTGCATTGTTGTAGTTTAAACCATACTTTTTACATACCGCTTCAACTTTAGGCGCCATTTTACGATAGCGACGAGCAGGTACTTCAGGGAATAAATGATGCTCGATTTGATGGCTCAAATGACCTGTCAAAATATGAAATGCTTCTGAACCAGTTAAATTCGAAGAACCGCGAATCTGGCGCATATACCAATGTCCACGACTTTCATCCTGTAAAACAGTTTTAGGGAACACTTCGACATCTTTGGTAAAGTGACCACAGAAAATGATACTAAATGTCCAAATATTACGGATACCATTGGCAACTAAATTACCTGTAAATACAGGTAAAGCTGCCGGGCCAGCAATCACAGGAAAGAAAAGATAATCTTTAAAAAACTGTTTACCAATTTTCTTTTGAGTCGGCTTCCACTCTTCTTTAAATTGCGCCCACGTTTTACGTTTATAAACCAATTTACCAATTTCAAGGTTTTGAATCGCAACGCCCCATTGGAACAATAAACAGAATGGAATTGCATATAAAGGCTGCAATAAAAAACCCGGTTTCCACCGTTGTTCTGGGAATAAACGCAATAAGCCATAGCCAATATCATCATCCATCCCTTTGATATTGGTATAGGTATGATGCTTATAATTATGGGTCTGGCGCCAGTTGTCAGAAGTTCCAACAATATCCCATTCGTAAGTTGTACCTTTAAAGCGTGGATCATTCATCCAATCATATTGCCCATGCATAACATTATGACCGAGTTCCATGTTTTCCATGATCTTGGCAAAGCTCAGTAAACCTGTACCAAGTAACCATGCTGGTGGGAACCAACCCGCAAATAAACATGCTCGGCCTAAAATACTGCTATAACGAATAGCGGCATATACTTTTTTGATATATTTGGCATCTTTTTCGCCAATATCATCTAAGACTTCTTGCTTAATCGCATCTAGCTCGCGCGCTAAAGCATCAAGCTCAGTCTGGGTCAGTTCACGGTTTTTGGTGTTTTTAAAATATTGAATTTTAACTGGCATATTCATGATAAAACTCGCTTAAAGATCAATAACTAAATCAGTTTTGGCAGTATTTACACAAATTCTCAGCAAATTATTTGGTTCAAAATTTTCTTGACCATTGACTAAGTTTTTTGTGGCACCCTGTGCTTTATTACACGCGCATTTATTGCAAATCCCCATTCTACAACCATGTTCTGGTTTGATATTTTGTTGTTCTAAGCCAACTAAAATGGCTTGACCTTTGGGGATTGCAACCACTTTATTGGATTTGGTTAATGTGACATTGATAAAACCTGTGTCATCAGAAATCACGGGGCTTAGGCTAAATGCTTCGCTTTTGAGTACTTTGGCCTGTTCAAATAATTGTTCAGCTGTTGCCACAAAACCTGAAGGACCACATACATACACTGTGCTTTGCTCAAGATTTTTAATGATATGTAAATATTCATTATTTAAACGTGCATCCGCAGGTACTTCTTGGGTATAGAACACATCAAATTTAAAATCGGGATACTGTTGGACTAATTGCTCAAACTGTTGTTTAAAGGCAACGTCTGCATTTTTTTTAACCCAATACATTAAATGTACTGGCTGACGATCAAGCTGCTGGTTGGCTGCCAATGCCTGAATCAAGCTATACATCGGCGTAATACCACTGCCCGCAGCGACCAGAATCAATGGACTGACAACTTGAGGCAATAACATATCACCATAAGGTCGACCAAATTCAATCACCTCACCCACTTGGGCATGTTCAAACAACCAGTTACTCACAATGCCTTTTTCTACTTTTTTTGCCGTGAGTAATACATGTTGCGTATCTAATTGAGTCAGACTATAGGTACGTTCATAACGACGACCATTGATTTCGACAGTGATTGGATGATGCTGCCCGGCTAACCCCATTTTAAACAAACGGTTAATTTTGATGGTTAAGCTGATCGTATCTGCGGCGGATTGTTCTTTTTCAACAATTTTCCCCAAAGCTTGTTGAACTGACCACAATGGATTAATTTTCTGTAGCCAAAAATTAGTCGTATGAGTACCTAACACCATATCAAATATAGCGTTTACGGGAGATTTTTGCTTTTCAATAGCGTGCATACTAGGCTCACCATCTGAGTGATTTTTAATTATTATACACATGTATATATATTTGTATATACGTGTGTATTGTATCTAGACATTTCATTTATGTAATGACAAAGGCTATAATGAAAAAAATATTTTAACTATTTGATACTTTATGAATCCAACGTCCGTATTACCTCAGAACCCAGCTACCCTTCAAGATCAAATTCATGAGCTTGAAAAAGTTTCTGTACGTACTGTTGGACGCAAAGCGACAATTACCAAAGAAGAATTATTCCAAGCCGCCTTAAATTTGATTGGACCGCAAAAAAGTATTTCCTCTTTAAGTTTAAGAGAAGTTGCTCGTGAAGCTGGGATTGCGCCAAATAGTTTTTATCGTCACTTTAAAGATATTGATGAGTTGGCGATTGAACTGATTGATCGTTCAGGTGTGGTGCTTCGTCAAATTTTGCATGAAGCTCGAATCAAGGCAATCAGACAAAGCAGTATTATTCGCAGTTCAGTTGAAGTATTTATTGAACAACTAGATGCCGATGAAGGTAACCTCAGTTTACTACTGCGTGAAGGTTATACAGGATCAAAGCAATATAAACTTGCTGTAGACAAACAACTTAATTATTTCCAACAAGAACTCCAAGAAGATTTGATTCGAATAGAACGCATCAATCACAGTAAATTAACCCATCCTGATTTAGTCGCCAAAGCCATTACTCAGCTGGTATTTAATATGGGTGCCAAGGTGATTGATTTGCCGATTGCTGAACGTAAAGAAGTCGCTGAACAAACCATGGTGATGATTCGTATGTTACTCGAAGGTTCGCGTCATTTAGACGAAGCGCAAATTAAATAATAGCTATTCTTTCATAGCCTATTAAATACAAGTATCAAGACCCTATGATCAGTCACAATCAACAAAATATTCGTGTAGGCATACTGGGTGTGACTGGCCGCATGGGACAAATGCTGGTTCAGGCCTGTCTCAATGCGGGACTAAACATCACTGTTGCTACAGCAAGGATTGCAAGTGCCGCGATTGGTCATGAACTAGGACAGTATCTCAATCTAGCACCATTAAATGTGCTCATTTCAGATTGTTTGGAAGACGTCATTCAGCATTGTGATGTGGTGATTGATTTCACTACAGCAGAAGCATTATCGCAACATTTAAAAATTTGTCAGCACGCTAAAAAACCGATGATTATTGGTATCACTGGTTTATCTGAGCAATTAAATCAATACATTGCTCAAGCCGCGCAAGATATTGCTATCGTGCATTCAGGCAATTATTCCATTGGCGTCAATCTTAGTGTTGATCTGGTTCGAGTTGCTGCCCAATTATTAGGTACAGAATTTGAAGCTGAAATCATCGAAGCGCACCATCGACAAAAAATAGATGCGCCATCAGGTACTGCATTGATGTATGCAGAAGCGATTACTCAAGTCAGAACACAATTGCTCAGTGATTTAGCGGTCTATCAACGCCATGCTGTGGTAGCTGAGCGAACACCCCAACAGATCGGTTTACAAGCTATACGTGGTGGTGACATTGTTGGTGAACATAACACAATATTTTATGGTCATGGGGAACAGGTCGAAATCAAACATATTGCAAGCAATCGGATGAACTTTGCGACTGGTGCAATTCGTGCCGCAATGTGGTGTATGTCTCAACCCGCTGGCTTATATAACATGCATGACGTGATTCATTTGAATCACTCGCTTTAATAGCGCTCTATGTACTGCTCAATGTATGCAGCAGTAAAATTTTTCTGATCAATCCCACGATAGTGATCTTTTATCTTTCTATAACGTTTTTTAAAGACTTTTCACCCAGTATTCAGGCCAAATATTTTCACATTGAATTAAGCTTTGTATTTAAAAATAGCTATCTCGCCGCGAGTTAGAGTGATATAAATCTAACTTGGTATTTTTATATTCCCCTATACATCAATTGTATAATTGAGCTCTATTCACATGAAACTGTTAAATGATCGTCAAAGTATTATTGCAAGTTACTTACTCATGCTGATCTTTTTGTCTTTACTGATTCCCTTGCATCTCTTAGCGTCATTTTTTGCAGGTTTTGTTGTTTTTGAAATCATCAATAGTTTAGGTAGCATTACAGAAAGATATATTGATGGTCAAAGAGCGCGCTTGACCATTAGCATTATTCTTGCCATTTTTATTATTTCTTTGATTGTGCTCAGCATCACAGGGTTAATTAGCTTTGTTCAACACGATTTGCAAGGTGCGGGAATCAATGCCATCAGTGACCAAGTCGATCAGACCTTACAAAAACTACAACTTGAAGTGGCACAATATATTCCCGGATTTATTCCTTATTCACTCACTGAATTAAAAGATCAAACCTTTGATTTAATCAAAGATAATTTATCCACCTTAAAAAGTACTGGAACAGGCTTTTTACATAATTTAGCCACCATGTTGATTGGTATGATTGTGGGGATCCTTGTCTCATTAAACCAACTGCGCCCACAGCCGGATCAGCCAGAATTTAAGCGTGCCATGATCACACGTATTGAAAACCTTTCTTCATCTTTTAAAAATGTGGTGTTTGCTCAGTTTAAAATTTCGTTAATCAATACCTTTTTATTTTTGATTTTCTCTCACCTGATCCTCCCTGTTTTTGATATACATTTACCTTTTGCCAATACCTTAGTGATCCTGACTTTTATTTTTGGATTAATTCCAATTGTCGGAAACTTACTCTCCAATACCATTATTGTTATGGCAGGTTTAACCATTTCAGTATCTACAGCAGGTATCGCATTACTTTATCTGATTTTTATCCATAAACTGGAATACTTTATTAATGCCAAAATTATTGGCACAAAAATCCATGCAGCGTCATGGGAAGTGTTATTGGCAATGTTAGTCTTTGAGTCGTTCTTTGGCTTAGCGGGTTTAATTGTTGCACCCATTTTCTATGCCTATCTCAAGTTAGAACTTAAACAAGCCGAAATGATTTAAAGCCGAAATGATTTAAAGCATAGTTCACTTGAGTCATCAAGAAACCCTTCTTTTAAAGATGTGAAGTATTACTTTGTAAAAGAAGATAATTAAAAAAGCCTGAGTTGATCAACATTACAATTCAGGCTTTTTTGCTAATAATACGAATGTAGTTAAAAACTTTTATTCCCAGACCACTTCTCGTTTCTGTTGTGCCCAAGCGTCTAAGAATGGCTCATAGCGACTTTCAATTTTATTACGTTTAATTTTCATTGTTGGGGTAAGTAAATCATTTTCCATGGTCCATGGTTCATTGACTACGACAAAGAAGCTGATTTTTGCATGGGGCTCCAGTTCTTCATTGATCTTCACTCTTAATGCTTTTAAGGCGTTTTCAATTTCATCTCGCTTCGGGTTCTGCTTCAGACTGTTACGAATATCTTCAGCCAACATAATAAAGGCAACTGGTTGTGGTTGGCTTGAACCACCAATACATACAGATTCAATTAAGGCCTGATTTCCGATTTTTTGCTCAGTCGGAACTGGCATGATGTATTTGCCTTTACTTGTTTTAAAAATATCTTTAATTCGACCCGTAATTTTTAACCGCCCTTCTGCATCGATCTCGCCCAAATCCCCCGTACGTAAAAATCCATCTTCGGTCATATCTTCTGCAGTTTTTTCAGGATTTTTATAATAGCCCAACATGGTTCCCGGGCTTTTTACCAGAATTTCACCATTTTCATCAATTTTACACTCCACTTTAGGTTGGGCATGCCCCACATAACCACTGGCAAACTTCCCCACACGTGTCACATGCGAATAACCACAATTTTCAGTCATGCCATAGACTTCAAGTAACTCTAAACCTAAATTTCGATACCATAAAATAATATCTGTAGGTAGCGGTGCCGCAGCAGTAAATGCATAACGGACATGATTTAGCCCGAGTTTAGTGAGTAATTTCTTTTTAACCAACTTACCCAACACAGGTATTTTAAATAAAACCTTTTGTATATGGAGCGGTATTTTTTCATTAACGCCCAAATAGAACTTGGTCCATAAGCGTGGCACTGAAAAGAATAATGTAGGTTTGGCACGATTCAAATCTTCGACAAAGGTTTCAATTGAATTTGCAAAATACACGGTAAAACCGCAAACCATCAATGAAGATTGAATAAAAATACGTTCTGCAACATGTGCAAGTGGTAGATAAGATAAGGCCCGATCAGATGTTGTCACTTGATAAGTTAATCTGAGCTCACGAGCAGCCGATAAAAGTGTCGCAAAACTTTGCATAACTCCTTTAGGTACACCCGTACTACCAGATGTATAAACGATGGTCGCTAAATCATTTTTATTGGGTAATACCGGGTTTTCTAGTGGCGCAACAGATTGCACAATATCATTCCATTGCGGTGCATCGAATTCAGGTGATAATGCCAAACGCACGCAAGCTAAATCTTGTGGAATGATTGTTTTTACCTCATTCCAGCTATCCGCTTTACCATCCAATTTTCCAATAAATAAGAGTTTGGCTTCACTGTGGTTGAGTACATAAGCTGCACCTTCCGCATTGAGTGTTGGGTAGAGCGGGACTGAGATATGACCTGACATCCAGATCGCTAAATCTGCCATAAGCCAATGCGCACTATTTTTACCATAAATGGCGATCGCACTCTTTTCAGGCAAATTTAAAGACTGTAAATAACTTGCCATACTGCGAACTTGTTGTGCAACTTCCGACCATGTGTAATGCACTGCATTGCCATTGGCCAATGGTTGTACAAACACATCTTTTTGCGGTAATTGCTTTTCCCAATGAAGTAGATAGTGCACATGGGTGTCATGAAACTCAACAAAATCCTTGTTTTCCATATCATTTCTTCCATTATTTTAAGTTTTTATCTTGGCTATAGACCGTTGCTTTCGAACTTGTCTATTTGGATACACAATACTGAATGATCAAATTACATGGGTGGGTAAACTTTATCTCTAAAAGAAAAAATCGAGATCAAAGTACACTATTTTAATAGCATAAAAACGGTTGCAATGTATACAACAAACTCCCTGTAAATCGTTCATTGATTATTGTTGTAAAGTAGATCTCATTCAATGATATATGGGGTTTCTATGGTGTGGTGAAATTGATGAATGGTCTATAGCCCCCACACAAGACATGGTCATATAAATGGTTCAATGATAGGAATTAATTTTTATAAATTGATATAATTTTTACATTTAAAATCAAATAAATAAAAATGACCCAATAATTGACTATTTAAATATGCATAACATATACATCAAAAAAGCTCCCGAAGGAGCTTTTAGAATCTAGATAAAATTGCGCTAAATTAAGGTTTAACCACGACCAATACCTGAATCGCCTCTGGCGTTACAGAAACACCTTCCAATAGGCTTAAACCTTCTTTCTGGAATTTCTGTAAACGTTCAATTTCATCTGCACGAATACTTGGATTAAATTGCTTTAAGTAACTTAAACGATCAATTTCATATTGCCATTTGCTACCATAAATTTCTTTAGCTTGTTCTTTTAACTGCGGTAAAACACCTTTAGCAATATCTAAAGCTTGTGCATAGCGTTCTTCAATCACTTCACGACGTGCTTTCACCACTTGACGACAGCTGTTGCTATCTAAATGGTGTAAATACGGCTTAATAATTTCCGGATCAAGCTTGGCAGTAATATCCTGACCCGTTTCAGTCAATAACACTCGAATCAATTGTGTCGGCAAACTTGAAGGTAAATTTAATGCCTTAGGTGCAACCACATCCACTTTAAACCAAACTTCCAACAAGATCGTGCCTTGTTTAAGTGCATTGGTTTTTAGAATCGCAACATTGGTACTACCAAAAGATTGAGTACGGATAATTTCCATCACACTTTCAGTAAACGGATGTTCAAGTGTTAAATATTGCGCGTCTTCACGGATCTGTGCCTGATCACGATAGAAGGTTGCAGTCATGCCCTCTTCGTCGATATCCAAGCCTTGCACTTGCATTTGATCGGTTGGTTTAATAATCACCGTACCATTGCTTTGCTCATCAAAGTCAATGTTAGTCGATGCCATAAACCGCTTCATAAACATTGGCAACAAAGTATTGTCATCATAGTCTTCAAGCGCAGTAACAATTTCTTGTGCCACGATCGGACGACATGAATTGTATTCCAATAAACGGTCACGACCATCTTGCAATTCAACTTCAAGCGCTTGACGCTGTACATTAACCGCTTCAAGAAGCTCTTCAAAGGCTTGGCCTTTATCATCCAATAAGCAATCTTTTAAATCGACAATAAAGTTTTCTTGTAAGGTTTGTGCTGTAGGCGAAATATTACTGAAAATATTTAGCGCTTCATTGTACCAACGGAACATACGCTCTTGCGCTGTACCGACAAGATAAGGCACATGAATCTGAATACGATTTTCCTGACCAATACGGTCTAAACGACCAATACGCTGTTCAAGTACATCTGGATTTGCTGGCAAATCAAACAACACAAGATCAGAAGCAAACTGGAAATTACGCCCTTCTGAACCAATTTCAGAACACAGTAAAATCTGTGCACCATAAGAATCTTCAGCAAAATAAGCCGCTGCTTGGTCACGTTCCAATAAGCTCATGCCTTCATGGAACATTGCGGTGCGAATACCCGCGTGGATGCGTAAAGCATTTTCAAGTGCTTCAACAACTGGACCACTACGTGCGATCAGCAGTACTTTTTTATGTTTTAAATCAGAACGTAATCGCTCCATCAACCACATAACACGTGGGTCTGTTTCCATCCATGCGCCATCAAGTTGCAGTTCTTCTGGCCACATTTGCTCACGTAATTTTCCATCTTTAGACCAGTTTTCTGGTGCTGGCAATGGTGCAGGTTGGCAATCACGTCCAGGGAAACCTTGAATTGCTTCACGGGTATTACGGAACAAGATACGACCAGTACCATGACGGTCTAAAAGTTCATGAATTGCACGGAAACGATGTTCAGGCTGATCTTCAATCGGATGACCTAATAATTTTTCAACCGCTGCCAAATGTTCCGCTTCAAGTGGCAAATCTGACATCAACACTTCAGCAATTTTAGCAGTGTGATGATATTGCTCTTCTTCATCAAGGAAACGATCAAGCGAACTAAAACGTTGTGGATCAAGTAAACGTAAACGGGCAAAATGACTTTCTACACCTAACTGTTCAGGTGTTGCCGTTAAAAGCAGCACACCTTCAGTTTTTTCAGCAAGCTCTTCAACCAGATCATAACGGTCATTACCGCCTTCTTCTTCACTCCACATCAAATGATGCGCTTCATCGACCACTAACAGATCAAAACCAGCTTCAATGGCTTGCTCACGCAAATCATCATGGTCAATCATCAAATCTACTGAAGCAATGATACATTGTTCAGTCAGGAATGGATTGAGTTCAGGATCATGCTCTTTGATTGAAGCTGTACGAGTAAGATCAAACAATGAGAAATTCAAATTGAAACGACGACGCATTTCAATCATCCATTGATATTGTAATGAATCTGGCACAAGAATCAGAATTCGCTCAGAACGACCCGTTTTGAGTTGTTGATGGATAATGAGTCCCGCCTCGATTGTTTTACCTAAACCGACTTCATCTGCAAGTAATACACGAGGTGCAAATCGTTTACCCACTTCATGGGCAATATACAGCTGGTGTGGAATCAAACCTACACGCGCGCCAACCAAACCACGTAATGGTGACGTTTGCATATTGGCTTGCATTTGCATCGCTTCAATACGTAAGTCATACCATTCTTTATAGTCAATTTGGCTTGCCAATAAACGCTCTAAAGGCTTTGACAATTGAATTTGTGCGCCAATACGCGTTTCGTTTAATGCTTTCTTCTCTTGTTCACCACTATCCAATGTACGAATAACATTGTAACGAATCACACCACTGCGATCGTCTAAAGACTCGACAATCCACTTGATGCCTTCTTGGTCTTGAACTTCATCATTGATATTAAAAACAATACGAGATAATGGGGCATTATTACGTGCATAGACACGAGTTTCGTCACTTTTTGGAAAAAGAATACTGATTGAACGTTCATCGACGTCAATCAATACACCTAAACCTAACTCAGTTTCTGTGTCCGATAACCAACGTTGACCTATAGCAAATTGTTGCAATTTTTCCACCTTTATCTCATGTTAGGGCTAAAACACGGTTGCTCAAATCAGGAGAATATTTGAACAAAGTTTATACCCATTACGCAATACTTTTTGACATAAAGCTCATTAAATTTTGAGCGACTTAATTTCAACTTAAAAATCTAAACTAAAACGGAACTGGACAATCAAATTGTACAAGCTCCTCTGTTTTAGGATGATGAAAACTCAGTTGTTGTGCATGTAGACAAAGTCGTGGCATAAGCTGCTGTTGTTCTACAGTTGCATATAAAGTATCACCAATAATAGGATGTCCTAAATATTGCATATGCACGCGTAACTGATGTGACCGTCCTGTAATTGGAGTTAACTCAACACGGGATACAGCCTGTCCTTGAATTTGAAAATGTTGGATTGCTTTCCAATGTGTTAATGCAGGCTTATTATGTTCTGGATCAGCAATATGTAAGGGTGGATGTTCTGGATCATAAATCACAGGAACATCAACTGTGCCTTCACCATGTAAAGTGCCAGCAACAACAGCTTGATAGGTTTTAGAGGTTTGACGTTCTTGAAACTGTCTAGAAATACTTTTTTGTCCCCATTTACTCAGTCCGAATACCAAAATCCCAGAGGTATCGCGGTCTAAACGATGAATGAGTAAAGTCTTAGGCTCGATTTTTAATAATCTGTTGATAACACAATCTTGTAAATCTGCTGTTTTTCCTGGAACTGTGAGTATACCTGCTGGCTTATGGATCACCATAAAATCATCATCACGATGGATCAGGTGTTCGGTTAGAAAATTACTCAAAGTTCAGTTCCAATGATCACGCAAACAAGCAGGCAATTCTAAGAATCTTGGAATGAAATTACAATCAAAATTATCTGATTTATTCGATTATTCTAAAGAAAGAATAATAAATCGTACAATTGCTTTAAATTCATTGGCAATTTACAAGACAATCAAAAACTTTAGATACATTTTGCCAATCAATTGTAGAGAAATTGGATTAATTCAT
Source organism: Acinetobacter sp. CE-15 (assembly GCF_051059255.1). Taxonomy (NCBI): domain Bacteria; kingdom Pseudomonadati; phylum Pseudomonadota; class Gammaproteobacteria; order Moraxellales; family Moraxellaceae; genus Acinetobacter; species Acinetobacter sp. CE-15. The sequence continues at coordinate 3,122,960 of NZ_CP192737.1, forward strand.
TGAAAAAATAAATTATTGTCTATTTTTTGGTAGGCTAAAAACTTAACACCCTATTTTTTTAATGGTATAAACAATACCTTAAGATTAAATGAGCAAAATATGAATAAATTAAATTATAAATCTACATTGTCCATTTGTATTATTTCCGCATTTGCCATGACCGGCTGTGCAACTTCAACCCTTTTAAAGAAAGACAACGGTGTCCGTACCCGTAATGTTCAAACCGTATTGGTCAATGATACGGTTTTAGCATTTGGCAAACCATCACAAGCAATTTCTGCACTACCTTCTGACAGCATTGTCATTGCAGGACAAAAAAATAGTTATGTTATCACTAGTGGTGGTGCTCGATTTGTCAAAGTGATCACAGGACTTGATCCAAAATTTATTCAAATTGATAAAGCGCTGACCTTCAATTCAGAAAAAAATGATGGGCATTTTTCAGGAATCCTACCACTCAAATATGTCAAACTTTCGGAAGATGTCACTAAACAAGATCGTGCATTCTTTATTGAAAATGGTGCAGAAGAATGTACCACTTCAAGTGATCAACGTCTAAAAGCACAACGTTTCTGTTTTAACATTGCCTTATCTGGTCTGGTTTACCCTTCTGCTTCTAATATTTCATCCCTAAAAGCACTGAGTAAACCCTATCAAATCAGTATCTATACCACTCAAGAGGTAAAAGATTACTCAAAGGCTGGCAGTAAAACTGCAGATAAACTGGTGTTATTCCCTTTTGCTGTCGCTTTTGATGTAGTGACTTTACCGTTCCAAGCGCTTCATAAGATTTTTGATTGATTGAAAATAATTCAGGATATTGCATACAATATCCTGAATCTTAGCAAATATAAAAATACGATTCTCAATAGCATGATTCCACTTTCTTTTAACTATCTTTGGATTTTCTTTGTCGCCGGCTTTGGGAACATTATTTTTAGTCTATTTGCGATTGGATTAATATTTAGCTCGAAATTCAGAAATGCCCTTAGGCATGGCAATATTTTTATTCAGTCTTTATTTGTTTGTAGTGTACTCTGCGTTTTTTTGAGCTTGGCACTTTATTTTCTTGTTCTATATACAAAAAATGAGATTGAAAAAGAGCATCATTCCCTACATAAAACATTAAGTTCGTCTGAGAAAATTTTAGGCATCCAAATGCCGCAAGGGACTGAACTTGAATTATTTACACCCAATCAATTGTCCTCATTGAGACAAGCCAAATTTCCCCAACCCGTATTATTTGGAAAGCTACAAATTAACAGCATGAAAATTCCTCGTGGTATTGATTTGGAACTTTTTGATGATCGTTCCACCACCTTAATGGGGACAGGTAAGGATACGATCGAAGGTTGGAATTGTCAGCTGATAAGCTATATTCAAGTCTATTTAGATGATGCTGGCAACATCATTGGTTTAGAGCACTGTAATCTTGCTCAAGATATGCAGCTAGAAAATATTACACTTATGGCACAGGCAGGTATCGAGCGTTCTAAATATCAAAAATATCCAGACAACTTTGTTTCTACAGATTACTGGCGGATTCACAATCCCCTCACCCAATACAAAGCTGTTTCCCTACAATGGGCAAATGTCTATTTGGATCAAAATAAACAACTCATCGGGATTGAAAATGGCACATTGACAGAAAAATTAACCTTAGGCGGTATTCAATATCCAGCAAATACTGAATTCAATTTACTGGTTCATCCTTTTACACAAGATGAAACATGGTTATTTACCCCGCCCAATGATCAAAATGCGATTGCTCGTAATGGCAAAGTCTATACGCATGATCAAACGATTCTTCAGCACCCTAATGGCAAAATTGAACAAATCCTCAATAGCAATGATCCTAGAATTTTAGCCCGAAGAATGAATCACTAATGCTTAAATATTGATATTCCAAACAGCATAAGCACTTTTCATGGTCTTTGACTTTTTATCTCTAATATTTATTTACAATTATTCATTTCAATTTTCAAATTCTTGACCACATGCTTGGCATATAACAATTTACTGCCATTTAAAGATCAATAGAAGTCTGCTAGCCTAATCTACAAGGTCAAGAACTGGCTTTTAAACTCGTTCAGCACTCATAAAATTAAACGCAAAGTACCAAAAATTAGATATTTTTTTTAATATTTAAGCCGATTGATAAAAAAACAAACAAATTCACAAAGATTCTGTTGTAAAAAACAACAAAATCTTTATAATCCAACTAAACAGACAAGTCTGTATAATTTGCTGAAAAAAACGAATGACATGTGCATTCAGAGGGTATAAGAATAAATATAAGAAGATGCTTCAAGCATCTCTTTACCTGATGATTTATTGTTATGACAATAAATCATCAGGTAAATAAAAAACTTATCAGCAAAGCGCGATTCACTTCAAGTGATCGCGCTTTTTTATTTTCAAGTTTTAAGGAGTAAATTAGGGTCTGTTGACAATTCGTCTATGTTTGCGACTACGTGTGTTTTTTAGGGGATACTAGGCGCGAAATACGAAATTTAGTTATTCTAAATAAGTACTTCGTAACGACGTAGCAACAAAAAACACGCTAGTCCCGAAGGGTTGTGGCTAAAATTATCTCAGCCTACGTTATGAAACTTGAAAATAGTCTCGCTATTCTCTTCGTTTCATGCCTTGCCTGCTCAATTTTAACCTACAACGCAAGCCATTTATGAAATCTCAACAGACCCTAAACAGATCAACAAGCGCAAATATTGATTACGCTTGCAATCTGCGATTATTCAACAAACTTAAAGGTTAAACTGAACTCGGTTGGGCTAGAGCCAATTCCATCTGAATCAGGGTCTCTACCCGTCTCCAATAATCATCCAAACACACTTGCTGAGGATCTATTTGCGCTTGAATCGTCATTCCGTCAAGAAGACTCGACAAGAAAGAAGCAAGTTGAATATCTTGTTTAACACCTAAATGACGCAACGCATTACTCAAATGCCCTTTTAACCACTCTTTATAGTCAGTTGCAGGTTGGAGTGATGATGGATAAACTTTTGAAATTTCTTCTACAGCTTTTTGGAACATACAACCATTAAAATCTTCACTATGAAACCATGCGTTGTACCATGTGAAGATGGCTTTAATATGAGATAAATAATCTTGTGGATCACATTTAGCGATTGCAGCATCTAATGATTCTTGCAAATTGAGATTTCTCGTGACCAAACATTCTTCAATCAATTTGGCTTTAGATGGAAAATATTTATAAAAAGTCATTTTTGCAACGCCAGACTCACTAATAATTCGGTCTATACCGATAGAATTATAACTATATGTATTAAAGAGATTCAACGCTGTATTAATGATGTCCTCTTTTTTTGACATTTGTTTTTACCTGATGTACAAAAATTTAAGATTAAAATTAAAGCATTAGCTTATAAGAACAGCACATAAATACGAATTACTTCAAGTGTATGCTAAGAATTATATCTTAAATTCATATGAATACTGAGTTTTTATAAAAAAACATCAAGACTACAAAGGCAAGTATATGAAATATAAAATATTAAACCTGTATAAATACTAGCAAAACAATTTGTTTTTTACTATTATAAAAACGGCAAAATTAAAATTTTAATGCAGCATATGAGCATATTATCTTTCACGCAATCTGAACATACTCGTTTCGAGTTGCTGCATTTCATTCAAAATTCCTTGCAACCTGAATTATGGCAGCAAAATACTCAAGCTATCGCAAATTTAAAGCGACAAACACACTGTCATGTTTTATTTAAGCACCCAATATTAGTCCAGTTGAATCAAAGCCAGCTGACGCTTGAACAACTTAAATTTATTCATATTAATTATTTTACGGCGATTGTTAAAAATTTTACAGATGCACTTAGCATGGTAATTTATCAAGCCGTTAGCCTCGAAAAAAACCATAATATTCATCCAGAAAATAGGATTGCAGCGAAAATATATGCACGCTACTTACTGTCGCTAAACTTAATTGATGAACTGGGTTTCAATACACACCAACTCGAAAAAAGCGCTGCATCCAAATCACATCTGGTTTATTTTTTAAAATTGATGCAGCAGTTGGAATTAGATCCATTGGATCAGCAACAGACTGAAATAGAAGCTTTCGCATTGGCCCAATTTATTCACCAACATATCAATTCTTATACAGAATTATTGCTCATTTTGGCTTGTACAGAGCTGCAAGTTATAAAGTTTAGTGAAGCACTCCGTAACAACATGTCGATTTACAACAGTAAATTTATTGAAGGTTATTATGCTTGCCATGGTCTGGCTGATCAAAATGACGCGACCCTTGCCAATGATGACAACCATCAAGATGACATTTGGACCCTACTGATACAATGTTATGATCAAAACGACCAACAGTATTTGGACCAAGTCCAGTCTGAGTATTTAGCACTCTGGAATAATTTCTGGAGCAAAATGGCAATGCGTATAACTGAAATTTAAACGCTTACTTCATGATGGTTTTTTGATCCCATTGCTGAGATCAAAAATACTTTATTGTGGAGTCGTTGAGCGTCATTGTAAGACGTGTTGAGTTGGCATATTTTGTTTACGTTCTTGTAGTGCTCTCTTCATCACCTGATAACCGCCAGTTAAGCCTAAAGTCGCCATAATCACAGCCACGATAATATCTGGCAACATGCTTCCTGTACCAAAAACCCCAATAGCTGCAAAGATTACGGCGACATTTCCAATCGCATCATTACGACTACACAGCCAAACAGATTGCATATTGGAGTCGCCATCTCTAAAAGCATAAAGCACAAGGGCTGAAATCACATTGGCGATTAAAGCCAGTATACCAATCGCTCCCATGGTAATCGCTTCTGGCGGAATCCCTTTCGTATAGGCATAGATCGTTTTGCCGATCACGACAAAACCAAAAATTGCCATGATTGCCCCTTTAAACAAGGCAACAGTCGCTCGCCAATACAGCGTTGCGCCTAATACCGCTAAAGAAACGGCATAATTGATGGAATCACCAAAGAAATCCAGAGAATCGGCCCACAGTGCAGAAGAATGTGCATACGCCCCACCAATCAATTCAACAAAGAACATGGCAAGGTTAATAAACAGTGCAATCCACAAAGCCGTTCTAAACTTGCTATTCGGTTTCTGTGGTGCAGGTTCATGACTACATGTACACGCCATGACACTTCTCCTTGATTCAATATAAATGGGCTTCTCTGCTTATTTTTTTCAGTCAAGTTGGTGCTTTAAAGAAAATCAGCACATGCTTCAACAATGATGAAAAATTCAGCTATACTGCTATTTAAAACTATGGAGTTAGTCCAAGGTCAAGTTGATTCAGGAAAATAAACCATGCAGCAATACTTAATTAGTGATCTCGCTAAAAAAACTCAGCTGTCGACGGATACTGTGCGGTTTTATGAGAAAAAAAATCTGATCAGATCCAGTTATCGTGCAGATAATAATTATAAATATTATGATGATGAAACATTAAAGCGGCTTATTTTTATTAAACGTTGCCGCGCATTAGATATGACCTTACATGAAATTACTCAACTTTTAGAGCATCTACAACATCCTGAACAAGGCTGTAAAATCATTGACCAGTTGATTGAAGAACATATTCGACATGTAGAAACTCGAATATATGAATTACAACATTTTAAATCGCAACTGCATGAATTACGTCAATCCTGCTCCTCGAACACCACCATTGATCATTGTCAGATTGTCAAAAAACTTGAAGCATCGGAATAATTTATATTGTGTTAAATGAGTCTCTCGGCTATTCCCTCTGCTGGTTGAATCCATCTGCTGATTTAAAAACAGATCTGCGTAGCCATAGCGAAACACTAACCAACGCAATCAATACTGGAACTTCTACCAAAGGACCAATAATCGTGGTAAATGCGACAGGTGAAGCTAATCCAAATGTTGCAATCGCAACAGCAAGTGCCAATTCAAAGTTATTTCCCGCTGCGGTAAAAGAAATCGCTGTAGTTTTAGAATAATCATTGCCCATCCACTTGCTCATAAAAAAGCTCAGGAAAAACATCACCACAAAATACAGAGTTAATGGGATGGCAATTCGCAATACATCGAATGGTAGGCTAACTACATCCGCCCCTTTTAAACTAAACATCGCCACAATGGTAAATAACAATGCCAATAAACTCAGCGGGCTGACTTTAGCGATAAACGTTTGTTGATACCAGTCTAATCCTTTGCGTTTAACCAGAATGATCCGACTTAGAAAGCCCAATAAAAATGGGATACCTAAATAGATTAAAACCGCATGTGTAATCGTCCAAAAGCTAACATCAATAACTTTTCCTGCTACACCAAAATACGGTGGTAGAACTGTTAAAAACAACCAAGCATAAGTACTAAAAAAGACAATTTGGAAAATACTATTAAAAGCGACTAAAGCTGCGACATATTGATTGTCACCACCTGCTAAGTTATTCCATACCAAGACCATCGCGATACAACGCGCTAAACCAATAAGAATTAAACCCGTCATATATTCAGGATAAGCATGTAAAAACACGATCGCTAAAGCAAACATCAGGCACGGCGCGATTAACCAGTTTTGTAGCAAAGACAAAGTCAACGTTCGTTTGTCTTTGAAGACTACAGCTAAGGTCGCATAATCCACTTTGGCAAGTGGCGGATACATCATCAAAATTAAACCTATCGCAATGGGTATATTGACTGAATCTAGGCTTAAACGATTTAAAGCCACAGAAGCCTGCGGGAAATATACGCTGATGCAGATCCCCATTACCATCGCAATAAAGATCCATAAAGTTAAATTGCGATCTAAGAAAGAAAGCCGCGAAGTTGGCTGATTTGAGTTCATAACAGCTTACTCACAACAGCTGTTGATTTGGATCAAGTCTGAACGCCCCACAACTGAGTTCGCAGTTTGCGCTGCAATTATGTTTAATACTGCATTGGCCCATTCTGGTAATTCAGGATTTAAACGGTAATACACCCATTGGCCTTTGCGTTGATCAAGTAAAATGGACAAATTTCTCAACAAAGCCAAGTGTCTAGAAATCTTTGGCTGGCTTAAATTTAAGGCTTCAGTGATTTCACAAACACAAACGTTCCCCTGTGCCAACACAATTTTTAAAATATCCAAACGAGTTGGGTCAGATAAGCACTTAAAGAAATCGGGTTGATCCATCGCAATTACTCAATTTTATGGTTTAGCATATTCACTATTGCGAATATACGCATATCCATATATAAATGCAATATTGCTTTTTAACAGAGAGTCGATCGATGTCATCTCAAATTAAGATTTATCATAATCCTGCCTGTGGGACTTCACGCAATACCCTTGCACTCATTCGAAATACTGGTATCGAACCAGAAGTGATCGAATATTTACAGTATCCGCCAAGCAAAGCACAACTCATCGATTTGATTCAGCAATCTGCTTTGTCGGTACGAGATGCAATACGTAAAAATGTTGATGCTTATAAAACCTTAAAACTAGATCAAACAGAATGGACTGACGATCAGCTGCTTAATTTCATGTTGCAATACCCGATTTTAATCAACCGCCCCTTTGTCGTGACTGAATTGGGTGTTCGTTTATGTCGACCCTCTGAATTGGTTTTAGATCTCTTATCTGCGCCACAACGTGCAGCTTTTAGTAAAGAAGATGGTGAAATTATTATCGATCAGCAATTAAAAAGGCTTAAATAATTTTTTAGGGTTTTTCAAAAACCCGAATAATTAAACATAAGATATTGAATATTAAGTTTTTTAATAAAAATTCATCCAATTAATCCTGAGTGTTTTACTAGGTTGAATCTTATTTTCAAACCCTTACAATAAAACCATATTTTTAGTATGCCTTTTAAATTTATATGAGCATCTCACACATTACTGAACTCCTATCACCAGCTGGATCATTGAAGAATATGCATTATGCATTTGCTTACGGTGCCGATGCGGTATATGCAGGTCAACCTCGCTATAGCTTGCGAGTTCGTAATAATGAGTTTGATCATGATCATTTAAAAATAGGGATTGCTGAAGCGCATGCTTTAGGCAAAAAATTTTATGTGGTGGTGAATATTCAACCGCATAATGCTAAATTAAAAAATTTTATTCGTGATCTTGAACCTGTGGTCGCCATGCAACCTGATGCACTGATCATGTCAGATCCTGGCTTGATCATGCTGGTTCGAGAAAACTTCCCACAAATATCCATTCATCTGTCTGTACAGGCAAATGCGGTCAATTGGGCAACCGTGAAATTTTGGAAAAATATGGGACTCACCCGTGTCATTTTGTCACGTGAGTTATCTATCGAGGAAATTGAAGAAATTAAACAGAATGTACCCGATATGGAAATCGAAGTTTTCGTCCACGGTGCACTCTGTATGGCTTATTCCGGTCGTTGCTTACTTTCAGGCTATATGAATAAACGTGATGCTAATCAAGGCGCTTGCACCAATGCATGTCGCTGGGAATACAATATTCACGAAGCAGCAGAAGATGCATCTGGGGATGTCATTCCAGTCCAACAACTGGAGACAGCATCAGACTGTTGCAACAATAAAGATGCCGACGAGCAACACGCCATACAACAACATCAATTTGGCGAACCGGTTTTATTACAACGTCATAAAGAAGACATGTTTGCTGCTGAAGAAGACCAACATGGCACTTACTTTATGAACTCTAAAGACTTACGTGCAGTTCAGCACGTAGACCGTTTAACCAAGATGGGCATCCATTCCTTAAAAATCGAAGGACGCACCAAATCTTACTTTTATTGCGCCAGAACAGCACAAATTTATCGCAAAGCGATTGATGATGCGCTACAAGGAAAACCGTTTGATCGGGCGTTAATGTCACAACTCGAAGGTTTAGCCAATCGAGGTTATACCGAAGGTTTCTTACGCCGTCATGTCCATGCTGAATATCAAAACTATGCAACGGGATCTTCTCAGTTTGATCATCAGCAATTTGTTGGTGAAGTGCTTGAACGCAACGATGATTACATCAAGATTGAGGTAAAGAATCGTTTTGTTGTGGGTGACTCTATGGAACTCATGACCACATCTGGCAACATCACATTTATTCTTCATGAAATTTTAGATAAAAACAGACAACCGATCATAGATGCAAAAGGCTCAGGATATATTGTAGAAATTCCAATTCCTGCCGATATTGATATGCAATATGCCTTATTAATTAGAAACTTACCAAATTCGACTGCTGATATTTCAGCATCATCATTGGCTTACCAAGCAGTTTAGGATATCGAAATGGCTTTAATGATTACAGACCAGTGCATCAATTGTGATATGTGTGTACCAGAATGCCCCAATCAGGCAATTTTTGAGGGCGAAAAGTTCTATGAAATTGATACACAGCGTTGTACTGAATGTGTCGGATTTTATGAGCATCAAACCTGTGTGGATGTCTGTCCGATTGAATGTATTGTTCAAAATCCACAACATATAGAAAGCAAAGCACAATTATTAAATCGCTTTCATTATCTAAGTTTGTTTGGTTAAGACAAAATGCGACACCAATTCTAATCTTGGAACGTATTTTGCTTAGTTAATGCATAGGTTCAGATAATAATAACAATAAAGAAAATGGAGCTGAGCTGTATGGCAACACAGCTCATGAAAAGGGGAAAACAACAACATTAGGGAAAAGCCAAGGTGTATTTGGGGAACACTTTGGCTTTTTTCTTATTTAAAAAAATCACCTTTGATTTTAATTTCAAGATAGGCAATATAAGCAAAAAGCTAAGCGACGAAAAAAATTCATAGATCTTTATTCATGGGCAAAATTTTGCGAAAACTTCTCCTTACACCACTGTTTGACTTCATTTACAATAAAATCAGCATCTGGCAAAGTTAAAAAATAGTAATTCCATGCCGTTTCAACACATGGCGATACAATTTTCAGTCGCCCATGTTGTAAATCATTGGCAATCGAAATGCGGCTTAATAATGCAATACCCTGTCCAGACAATACAGCCTGAATTGCATGACTTTCTTGCGTATAAAATACCTGCGCTTGCCCTGCTTGAATATGTAAGCCTTGTTTTTCAAACCATTTCTGCCAATTGACTCGATTTGGACAGTATTCGTCTCCCCAGGTAAAGTGAATCAATGGCACAGTCGTCCAGTTCATAGTTGCAATATCCAAAGAGGGATGCCCGACAGCTACATATTCATCAACTGCAAATAATTCTGCATCAACATCTTGATAGCCCCCTGAACCATACCGAATCGCCAAATCATAGAGACCAGACGTCATATTGATGAGGTCATAACTCGCATGTACCCGAAACATAATATTGGGAAAGCGACTTTGTAACTCTGGCAAATAGGGAATAATCCACTCACTTGCAAAGGATGGTGTTGTCGTAATGGTAAATAATCTTTGTTTATTTTGCTCAAGTTGAAACAAAGCAGTTTGAATCTGTCCAAAACCTGACTGTACATGCTTAAGCAAATACTCTCCTTCTGGCGTTAGGCTAATCGAGCGTGTACGTCGTTCGAATAACTGTATATTCAATTGCTGTTCCAGCTTCTTGATACGATGGCTTAAGGCGGTAGGTGTTAAAAACAATTGGTCTGCTGCTTTTTTAAAGCTGAGTTGTTCAGCGACATGCTGAAAGGCCAACAATTGCTCCAAGGAATTATGCAAAACCACCGAAGATCACCGTGTAAAATATAAATGAATTAGATTCAGTTATAACATGTATTTTTATCGTTTGTTGTTTTTTTCATATTCTATAAAAATCAATTTGAACAAACAACAAATTGAGTAATGATCATGGCAAATATACTAAAAATAGATACTAGTTTAAGAACAGGTATTTCAGGTACGCACCCACATGGTTCTTTAAGCCGACGCTTAACCGAATTATTTATTGATCAATGGAATGAAATTGATTCATCTGTGCAAGTTAAACATCGTGATTTAGGTCGAAATCCACCCCCTTATATTGATGAAGAGTGGATCATTTCTGAATTTGGCTATGCAGAATCTGAAGAAAAGGCACAACAACGCCTACAACTGAGCAATGAGTTTATCGAAGAATTACATTGGGCAGATATTATTGTGCTTGGCGTACCGATGTATAACTTTGGCACACCTGCTCATCTAAAAGCCTATATTGATCACATCGTGAGAATGAATAAAACCTACTCATTTGATCTTAGCAAAGAGCAACCGTACTCAGGGCTTTTGGATCATCAAAAAACCATGATTATCCTTTCTGCCCGTGGTGGGCATGACTTTGATTCAGCTGATGCGCCATTTCCCAATCATGCTGAACCCGCAATAAAAACAGCATTCAATTTTATAGGTATCGAAAAATTTCATGAAATCGCAATTGAGTATCAGGAATTTGGTGGCGAGTTGTTAGCGCAATCGATCCAAGCCGCAGAACAAAAAACCATTGCGCTTGTTCAAGATTTGCAACATTAACAAAGCTTATTTTCGCAAGCTCTCTTCAATAGTATTCAATCTCCAACACAAAAAAAGGAATTGAGCTGTTAGCAACTCAATTCCTATTAAGGGTAAAACATGAGATAAATGTTAAGACAAGCCAAAGTTATCATTGCGACACTTTGGCTTGCTTTTCAACGTGCAATCATTGAAAGATTATTGACCTGAACGAATGATGTAATCGAATGCAGATAAAGAGGCTTTTGCACCCTCACCAGCTGCAATGATGATTTGTTTATAAGGCACTGTTGTACAGTCACCCGCAGCAAATACACCTTTTACATTGGTTTCATTACGATCATTCACCACAATTTCATTACGGTTTGAAAGTTCTACAGCAGTTGCTTTTAAGAAATCTGTGTTTGGTAATAAACCAATTTGTACAAAGATTCCCGCAAGTTCAATAGTATGCAATTCATCAGTTGCACGGTCTTTATATTTCAACCCTGTCACAATCGAACCATCACCAATCACTTCTGTAGAGAGTGCATTCAAAATCACCGTGGTATTGGGCAAACTATTCAATTTATCTTGAAGCACTTGGTCAGCACGAAGTTGAGTATCAAACTCGATCAATGTGACATGTTCAACAATACCTGCAAGATCAATTGCGGCCTCTACACCTGAGTTACCCCCACCAATCACGGCAACCTTTTTGCCTTTAAATAATGGACCATCACAGTGTGGGCAATACGCAACACCACGTGTTTTGTACTCTTTCTCACCTGGTACATTCATCTCTCTCCAACGTGCACCTGTAGATAAGATGACCGTTTTTGATTCAAGTTTTGCACCATTTTCCAGTTCAACTTCAACTAAACCATTAGTTGTTTGATCCGCACCAACAATGTTTTTCACTTTTTGTAAGTTCATAATGTCCACACCGTACTCACGTACATGCGCTTCCATATCTGAACCAAACTTAGGACCTTGTGTTTTTTGTACTGAGATAAAGTTTTCAATATCCATGGTGTCCATAACCTGACCACCGAAGCGCTCAGAAACAATACCTGTGCGAATCCCTTTACGTGCAGCATATACCGCAGATGTTGCACCAGCAGGTCCACCACCAATCACCAATACATCAAACGCTTCTTTAGCATTCAGCTTTTCAGCATCTTTAGCCGCAGCACCACTGTCCAATTTCGCAACGATTTCTTCCAAAGTCATACGACCTTGACCAATATGTTCGCCATTTTGGAAAACCATAGGTACAGCCAAGATTTTGCGCTCTTCAACTTCATCTTGGAAGAATGCACCATCGATCATGGTCGCTGTAGTGCCAGGATTATTAATTGCAATCAAGTTAAGTGCTTGAACAACATCTGGGCAGTTGTGACAGCTTAAAGAAACAAATACATCAAAATTTGCAGTCAGGTTTAAACCTTTAACTTGAGCCAAGATTTCATCAGAAACTTTTGGCGCATAACCTGATACTTGTAATAAAGCTAAAATTAACGAGGTAAACTCATGACCCATCGGTAAACCAGCAAAGAATACACGAGGTTGTTCACCTACTTTTGCAATACCAAAGCTCGGTTTACGATCATTCTGACCATCGAAACGTGCAGTCACTTGATCTGACAGCGCAGCAATTTCAGTCACCAATTCTTTAATTTTATCTGACTTATCAGAACCATTTAAAGAAGCAACAATTTCAATTGGGCTCTCAAGACGCTCTAACAATGTTTTTAATTGAGCAGAAGTATTTGTATCTAACATGCTAACAATCTCCAAGGGAGTAAATTTCTTTCGTTGAATGTATATTACGTCTATTTAAAAAATAGATAAAACAGTTTGTTTTTATTAAATCAATCGGTTTTTTAGTTTAACAAAAATCAGCCACGTTCTCATCAGCATATCCCCCTGTTCTCAAATTTAAATTCTTTAATGCTGGTATATATATGGGCATTAGCTAGAAAATCAATAGACATCCCCCGACTTCCTCGAAACTTAAAATTAGATTAATTTTCAACAAAAATAATATTTCTTCGACCATCTCTCTACAAAAAATCATGCGCAGCCAAGCCACAAAGTTTTAAGCTAAATTTATGTTGTGGTTTCTCCAATTAAGTACAACAAGGTGTACTTATTCACAATTCCTGTATAAATAAGTGAAGAGGTAAAACAATGAAAATAGAGTTCGTATTCGATATCGTCTATCCAATGAGTTATGTGGCGTTTGAAAAACTCAAACAACATTGGAATCAACCCATGGCGAAAAAAATCGAATTATTACCTGTGCAAGTTTTACCAGAAATTCCAGAACAAGGCTTAGATGTTTATCAATACCTGACTGAAAGATATGGAACCAAAGAAGCCAATCGCAAACTTGATATGGCAAAATTTGCTGCTTATAGTCAAGATTTAACCGTAGATATTGAGCATATGAAGCGTATGCCCAATAGCCGTTTAGCCCATCAAGCGATATTGGCTTTAGACAATATCTTTGACCAATTCGCGTTAACGCAGGCTTTATTCCACGCCATATTCGCCCATGGTAAAGACATTGCCAACCCTGAAGTACTGAAACAAATCATCGAAGGTATGGGCTTGGATGGCACGAAAGTTCTACGTTCTATTCAACATAAGGAAATCGCAGACAAACAAACTGAGATTACTCATTATGTACAAGGTTTCGGTAAACACCCAACGCCTTACTATATTGTAGATGGTGAAATTTGGGATAAAACCTTTGATACCTTAGAACTGAAAGACCTGATTACCAACCGAGCGAAAGATGTCGCTTAGGACAACGAGATTTAATTTTACAGCAATAAAAAAGCACTTTTGCTCATCACAAAAGTGCTTTTTTATCAGAATTTTTACAAAGTATAAGCTTTGTAGCGTTGCACTAACCGATACGATGACCAATTCGATGTAAACGTTTCGCAATTCGACTTGCTACCCAATAAATCATCAAGCTAAAAAATAAACTGAGTGCTGAAATTCCCCATAAAACCTTTTCAACAATGTTCGACCAAAAGCTTGCACGACTCACTTGCGCTTCAACACCTTGCGCAATCGGGGAAAGCGCTCGATTAAATACCTGATGTTGAATTGTCCATAATTGCTCAGGTTTAAAGCCGTATTCTAAAAAGCGCGAATCAGATTGCTCCGCTTTAATCAATTTTTCTGCGTAAATCGTAGCCACGACCTTATCAACTGGTTTATGCATCAACGCGGTTTGTGCCAATAAATAGCTTTGTACTGTTTCAGGCGCATCCGATCTTTGCAGATATTGATAAATAGCGCTTTGCTGAATGTTTTGATCATATTTTATAAATGATTTTAACTCTTTGTCTTCATCATCTTTCAGATCATATTGCACATAAGTCAAACCAGACCAGAGCACAATCAAGGATAAAAGCCATGCAACAAATTTAAGGATAAAAGACTGAAAGCGGACTTTAAAAAAGCGAATTTTTTTTAATACAGCAACAATAATAAATGCGCCAATAAAAGACACTATTAATTTTAAGATCAACCAGCCCAACCATGACAATGCATTCATCAGGTAGTCTGGTTGATGAATATATTCTCTTAACTGCTGATCTAGAATATATGGCAAGTGTAATTGATGAACCTGTTGTGCCACACCAAACAAGTTAAAAACCAATTCCTGTTGAAAAAAAACAGAAACTAAACTTGCGATACCCACAGAGGATAAAACCACAGCCGAAACCATCAAATTCCGTTTTCGATGCTGAAGTATTTTTAATCCATGCTCGATCTGTTGAATATCTACAGGATATTGAGTTTTTTCAGTCAACCTTTACACCTTTAGATGAGATTGTGCCAAGATTTAAGCTTTGGCTTAGGATTGATGTGTACTGGTTTCTAATACCAACTGTTGCAAATTCGATTGAAGCGCTTTAATCCGAGTCGAAGCCTCTTCACGTTTTTGTATGCCCTCTTTCTGAATTTGAATGACATCATTTACAGTTTTAATCAGGGTATTTTGAACATGTTCAAGCGTTTCAATATCAATCACTGAACGTTGATTGGCTTTGGCAGTATCCACAGAATTTTGATGAAGTAAATCTGCATTGCGTTTTAATAGCTCATTGGTTGCATCATCAATCGTGTTGGCAAGTTGTACACTATTACGTTGCTCATTTAGAGAAATCGCCAAGCTGATCTGGTTTTTCCATGCAGGTAACGTAATATTTTTAATCGCATAAAACTTATCAACCAACATCATATTATTGGATTGAATAATACGAATCATCGGTAAGGTTTGCATTGCAGATTGTTGCAAGACTTGTAAATCACTAACCCGCTTTTCTAGATTGTTGGCTAAATGGTTAAGGTCATAAACACGCTGATTGGTTTTAGGATCTTGCTCATGCTGAGATAAAGTGGCAATTTCTTGCTGTACTTCAACTTGCTTGATTCGACCTGCGGCAATATAAATACCCAACTGTCGATATTCTTCTTGTACCCCATTAAACATTCTATCTAATGTATCTACCCGCGCTTTTAAACCTGTTTGTGATGTTTCAATTTCTTTGACCAATGAATCTATTTGCTCTTTGGTGGTATTAAAATGTTGATCAAAACTTTGCTTAGCACCTTTAAATTTACTGAGTATGCTTCCAATAAATCCTGAGTTTTTTGATTGATTCAAAATGCTGGATGTATTCAATTGCTGAGCAACTTGCACAACTTCATTTAATTTTTGCCCAGTCACATCTAAGTCTTTATTTTTGACCAAGTTGAGTAATTCATCTGTATATGAGGATGTTTTGGTCGCAATATTTTTACCATATTCAGCAACGGATGCATGATTAATATTGGCTAGGTCTTTATGCGCATTAACAACCTCATTAAAATCTTCGGTGTTTAAACCTATTTCTTTCAAATTCAATTGTTCAAACTTTTGTAATTCCAACGACGTATTGGATTGTTCAGTTAATGCTTGATGATTCGAATCACTCATACTTCTATCCTATTTATTTTCTAATGATTTCTTTAATGATTGAATTAATTTATCACGACTTTTATCCAATTCTTCAGTCGTTGTAAAAGAATTCTGCGCACTACTCTGTTTGACATGATATTGCCATGCAGGAATCAGGACATGCTGAGCTTCATTAAAGCGATCAAGTAAGCTCAATGAAAGTTGTTGTGTTAACTGCATTTGTGCTAACGCAATATCATTACTGGCTTGTAGCGTTTGTAGCGTATTGACTTTCTTAGACAGCCGATCTGCAAAATTATCCAAGGGATGACGATGTTGTACAAAAGCAGGATATTCATGTAAAAATTCCTGCGCTGCACGAATATATTTCGCCATTTGCTCTCTTAAGCCATTGGCTTGTTGGAATCTTGCTTCCGACTTTTGAATTTCGATTTGTAATCTTTGACTCAAATGTTTGGCTTCATCAATTAAACTTTCTAAATCATTTAAATATTTGACTTGTCCAACACTAAACTCCAAATCCAAACCCAACCATTTTTGTATCGCATTGAATTTACGTTGATTTAGCTTTTTCTTGGATGCAGATAATTGCTGAATAATATGTGCAATAATTTGACTCAGCTTTTGCGTCAAACTTGGATCAATGGCTTTTAACAGTACCGATTGTGCTTGAATCAACTGATCAGCATACAAATTCAGTCGTGTTTGATTATCGAGTAGTGGAACCAAATCATTTCTTTTAATCGAAAGTAATTCATCAGAACTACATGGGATCTGTTCAAGCGGTGTAAGTACAGTAAATTGCTTCATATCAATTCAAAATGAATAACTTTTCAATGATTTAAGGGAAATCAATCAACAAACCCTTTCTATTTAAAACTTATAATACAAATTAGGAAGAAAGCCCATACAAATAGCAAAAAACATACAGATAGCAAAAAGCCAGTTTATAAAAACTGGCTTTTTGCTATAACACAATGCGCTAAAACGATTATTTTAGGTATATTGAGTTTCCTGTTATTGCTTTGACTGTCTATTCGCTTGATAACGACGATAACCTGTCAGCCCTAATAGCCCAAGAAGACTCAACCAACCCAATGAACCACCGCCACTAACCCGTGGGCTTCCTGGCGCAGTACCTGAGTTTTTCAAAGTAACGGTAGCCGCTTCAACACTACTATTTTCAGGAGTAGAAATTTTTCCATCCGCATCATACACATAATAGGTAAATTTATAACTAAATGGATCAAGTGTATTTCTAAGTTGGATATGGATTTTGCCACCATAGCAGGTATATTTATTATCGCTACCAGGACAAGGCCCACTACGATCCGCGGTAATGACCACAGGATCGATATTTGTTCCAATTCGGATTGGCAATTCAACCCCATCTGTATTGACATAAAATTTTGGTTTATTTGGCTTCTCTGTTAACGCAGCTGCATTACCATCACCATCATCATTTGCATATTGCAGTAGATCTACATCAATCGCTTTGGTTGAGCCTTGTTCAATATTAAATGTTGCATCTTTAGCAATAGGTGCAATATTGGTAAAGCTTCCAATGATATAGGCTGAAGAGCTAATGCTTTGATCTGTCTTTAACTCTAGTTTATAGCTACAGAATTCATTGTCACCTGATGGTGTAACATTGTCATCTATACGCCATAACATAATTCTCTTTAAGTCTTTATTCCATACACAATCGAATTTTGGCTCTTTTTTACCTACAAATTGTTTCTTATCATTTAATACTCCGACACCAAGTGGTTCTACAATCACATTATAATTGTCCGCACTTAAATGTTTTACCACCCGAACATCTTTACCAGTAGCATCTTTGGTTATAATTTCCGCAGGCAAGTTGGCTACAAAAGGATCGACAAAGATCGTGCGATATTTCTGGTCTGATTTGGTGTATTTGATTAAATTACTATACAACTCTGATTGGATTTTATAAAAAGGAATATATTCTTGTTTGGTCGCTGGATCTGCAATCAACTTATTATAATTATCCAATATGTTTTGATAAGAATTAAGTGCCACAACAACCGAAGTATTACTTGCACTCAGGTTATTGGCAGTGAGACGTAAAACCTCTGTCGAGCCAATATCACATGAGTTTGCCACATCATTGGGACCATTTGAGTTCTCCGCAATCACGCGTGTAACACCACGCTGATCAACGCCACTACAGCCCGTATAACCAACATCAACCAAGTCTTTGTCTGTGCCTAAGTTTATAGGGAAATACATCGGCATAAAGCCTGTAGATTCACTTGGTGGTTCTATCTTATTTAAAATAGTTGTGAATGCAATATTACTCACATCAAATGTATGATCTTTATCCTCTTTCCTTACTTCATCTGCAACCTCACATTGATCATTACCCGCAGTCAGCTTTAAGGCGTTATAAGTAAGCACAACACCCGAACCTTCAACTTTGCTTACATCACCATTTGCATAACGACAAGATTTTCCATCATTATTATAAGCCAATATATTATTGCTTAATACTTTTATCCCATTGTATCCATACAATAATGTTGCCCAAGCATTATTATTGACAATGGTATTACTGATCAGTGATAAAGAAGAAATATCACTAAAATTAACTTTTCCTTGTGGTGTCAATTGGCTAAATTGAATGATACGACCTTGACTTGCACTTGCGATATTGTCAGTAATCGTATTTGCAGTAAAGGTCACTGCAGGTTGCCCACAAAAATTAAGCATACTTAAACTATCTGCAGCACCATTGCCAATAAATGTTACCCCACTCACGGCGATATTACGTTTGGTAAACTCTAAATTATCAGCACAGGTCATTCCAAGTACACTGCCCAGTTCCGCTTTATTGGTCTGGAATACACCATAATTTATGGTCAGAGAACTTGAAACATCATTTAAATAAATTGCCCCACCTGCTTTCGCATTGGAATCTATAATATTTACATTATTTAAGGTGAGTGCACCGCCAGCATAAATTGCTCCACCCACATTATTATTGCTGTCATTTAAACTCGAGCCATTTTTTAAAATTACATCATTCAGCGTTAGACTCGGCTTATTTTCATAAATGGTATTGAAAATACGTGAATTTCCTTGACCTGAAATTGTAGTTTTTAATGGGGTTGCAGCAGGGAAATTATTGGTCAATACATCTGGGCGACTATAATCACCTGGTTCTTTACCAATGATAGAAACATCTGAGTTGGGTCTTAATTCTTTAGTCAGCTTATATTCACCTGCTTCCAACTGAATTACATTGGGTACTGTTGAATAAACCTGTCCTGCACTACAGCCACCATAAGCTTTATGTGTGGCAGCGGCGTGTAATGCTTCTCTTAATGAACACTTGTCAGGATTTGTCCCATCCTCATCATCAAAGGTGGTTACATAAATCGTTTTATCTTCTGCCGCCATCAAAGACATGGTCGACAATACAACAAGTGTCAGAAATCCTTTTTTATAATTTTTCATGTGCAATCCTTTACTTATACTTGATCCGTCGATAGCCAGCTAAACCAATCAGTCCAATGATTGAAAGAAATCCTAAACTTCCACCAGAGGTCTTTACTTTATAGTTTTTAAAATCATCTGGCTTTCTTTGTACAATTCGTGCAGGAATCGTAATATAAGGATTATCCGATTTATTAAAACTTGTGGTCGATGTCACCACATTAATTTTAAATTCATCAGAACCTTGCCATTGACCGTTCGGTGTATACACAATATCACCTGCCTGATTTATCGTCATGGTGCCTTTAGATGGTGTATTGGTTTGAATAATCTTTAAACAACCTATTTGCCAAGGCTTACCATTATCATCCAATTCGCGATTAAAAATTTGTTTACACTTTTCAGCACTAACAAGTTCACCATCTTGTAATTGATCAGAAATTGAAAATTTAGCTGTTTCACCATATAAAATATCTTGCCCTACGGTCGAAATGTTTCCAAGATCAATCACCAGTTCAATCGCACCACGATCACATAATTCTGAATTGGAATTTCTCTGTTTACTTCGCTGATCAAGAGTCGAACAAGCTGTTATTTTATCTTGAGGTTCTGGACCGTGATTAATAATCACAGAATCTTCAGCCGAGTTATAACTTGGTAAAATTCTTGGTAAAAAATAACCTAAGGCTACACTCGGTGACTCAGCAAATGGGCATAAAATCCCATTAGTACTAAAGTCACATTTTCCTTCTGTGGTACTTCCAGCAATCAGTTGCGCATTACCCAATGCTGTCGCTTTAAAACCATTGCATCCTGAAGAATAGAGGTTATTGCTGATCTGTTCTGCTTCACCACCAGACACAATCGTACAATCTTGTGTACCATTTTTGGCAATAATACTATTTGCGACAAAACCTTTCTTTTGAGGGGCGTCTACAATAAGGCCCATACTATTGAGGATCATGGTGATATTGTTGAGCTGCATAGCATCGTAGACTTTAACCACATAGCCTTTATTGTTAAAAATCGTACTATTTTCAATCCCATAGGGCGCAGTAGAGCCAAAGGCTTTTAATGCATCTTCAGAAAATTGATTTTTTGTTTCAAAATTTGAACTTGTAGCATCAGTAACCTCATTATCTCGAATCAATGATTGTGTGATAACAAATGCAGGTAATTCGGTATAAATTACACCACCTTTTTCTGCTTTATTGCCTTTGATTAAGGTCTTGTTAATACCAACGATACTTAATGAAGTATTCGCTGCATAAATACCTGCGTTATAGATTGCACCACCTTCTTCAGCATGACCATCTAAAAGCTGGCTATTACTTATCCCCAATGCTTCTTTGTTATAGATCAGACCGCCTTGCTTAGCACATACATCTTGGCCACAGCCTTTCAGGGTAATTTCATCAAATGAAACTTTCAGCATTGCAGGTGGTGTCTCTGCTTTCTCATCTATATCTTTTTCGATCTGAAATAAACGTTCTTTTCCAACCATTTTAATAATGGCATTGTTTTTACCTACAAGCGTTTGTGTATTATTTACGTTACTTTCATAGGTCGAACCAAATGCGACATCCTTTAATATTCGGATTTGCTTATTCAGTGAATACTCTTTATTGCCTTGTAATATAATTTTTGCAGTCACCTCTTTGCCGCCACCACAACCATTATAGCCAGCTTCAGGCATTCCCTGATTGACGTATTCAACTGCTTCTCTTAATGAACACTGATTATCAGCTTTTACAATATCGTCTGTGGTAGTCACAGTAATATTTGCACTAAATGCCTGACCAGTAATACATAATAATCCTAAGCCTATGCCCCGTTTGAGCATTATAGTCTCCTTGATTTCTTTTAATTATTTCTTATTAGCCAGCATTACGCTTTGCTATCAGTCCTTTTTGCGTACTTTGTCACACACAATAAAAATTCTCAAGAATTTTCATCGGCCGATCTATTGACTTCACTTCTTGTGTTACGCGCACTCAACAATAGTAAAAATCAACTATTGTCGATATTCATCAATCAATGCATAGAGCTGTCTTAAAGTTGCATGAGATAATTTCGTCTTCTCACCCTTTAATAACTTTTCTAGCTGTTCAACAGACTGAAGTAGTGTACTCGTTTGATGTGGCCCATGTAATAGCAAATATTCCGTTATTTGTGGGTCAAAATGTACACCCCGACGTTCCAACACAGAATGCAATAAAGCATGTCGATCTGCATAGGACTGTCCACTCGGTACTTTTACACTGACTGCCTGAGTAAGGCGAGATTGTAGGTCTGGTAATTCTAGCTTTAATTCTATCGGCGCAAATCGTGATGAAAACACCAACTGTCCGCCATCTTCGTTATTGTTATTAATCAGATGAAATACTGCTTTTTGCCAATGTGGTACACCACTAATGGCCTCGATATCATCCAAGGCAACCAAATCATAGCTTTCTAATGAGGTAATTGCCTCGATGGGCGCATCAAGTAATTCTAACAACGATACTTTAATCGCAGATTTGCCAATCTCTAAATAAGAATCGCAAATCGCCGTGAGTAAATGACTTTTTCCAGTTCCAGCACCACCATAGATGTAGAAACGATTCATCAGCCCTGCATGAAGCTGACGCACAGCATCAATTACAGGTCCCCAACCTGGCCCAGAAAAATCACTAATTCTGGCATCCAGTTGTGGTTCTATATCCAACTGTAATTGACGCATATATTCAAATCATTCCTAAAGTGGATTTTGATCATTTTTAATCGATTGATCAGTATCTTGCGTGTTTTTAACTTCAATATCAAGATCAACTTTGTCGCTTTCGACTGAAATTGTTTCAGTAGTGCCATTATTTTGTATGGTCACTAAAGTATCTTCTGCTTTAAAGAACTGACTTTCTTGATATAAATCTTTGAGATGCTTGAGTAAAACCACGATAACAGCTGCAACTGGCAGTGCGATCAACATCCCGACAAAGCCACCCAACTGAGCCCCCGCAAGTACTGCAAATACCACAGCTACAGGAGATAAACCAATTTTATCGCCCAATAAGAACGGTTGAAGAATATATCCTTCGATGAGCTGCCCTACACCAAATACAGCCAGAACCATTAATAAATGTTTTGGATCTAAGCCGAACTGGAAAAAACAGGCAATCACTGCCGCAATAATTCCGACACCAAAGCCAAGATATGGAATGATACTGCACAGCCCCGCAATCATACCAATAATTAATCCGACCTCTAAACCCACCAACTGCAAGCCTACGGCATAGACGATTCCCAATAAAATCATCACAAGGAACTGTCCTTTGACAAAAGCTCCCAAAACACTATGACATTCACCAACAATTTTAAGTACATTGCTTTCATATTGACGAGGAATAAAACTTTTTAAGTGTTCCAACATCCGCTTCCAATCAAGCAAGAAATAGAATGCAATAATTGGAATTAAAACAATTGTTCCGCCGATCGAAATAAAACTCAGTCCAGATTGGGCAATTTTTAAAGCCATCGCTTGGATACTGTCCGCACTATAGTTGGTCTGAACATACTCCATTACTACTTTAGAAATTTGGTCTGTATCCAATTCCATATGTTCAACATTGAAATTGTTGGATAACCACGGTAGGAAAGTAGAATTCACCCAATGGATTCCCGCAGGAATACTGTCACGGGCATAAATTAATTGTTTCCAAACCAAGGGCACAACAAACCATATTGCCCAAGTCAGTAACACGCCTATTCCAATAAAGACCACCGAAATAGAGAGCCACCTTGGTAAAACTTTTGACAGCTTATCCACCACTGGACTAAATAAATAGGCAACCAGAAAAGCCGCAACAAAAGGAATCACTACAGGTTTTAATAAATATAAAATCCATAAAACTAAAGCAATTCCAGCAAGGATAAAAATTCGTTTTAAAGTCCGATCGTGCATCGAATCACGCCTTTTTCAAATTTATTCGTTATGGAGGGGAAAATATTTTCATAAAGATAGCATTTTAGTGCAGAAATAACATAAGAGTTTCGTATATTCGGGTATAATCCCCGCGCGAATGCGGAGACTTCAATTATGAGCAACTCAACTTCTACCCCAAACACTGGTTTAAGCTATAAAGACGCTGGTGTCGATATTGAAGCGGGCGACGCACTTGTCGATCGAATCAAATCTGTCGCTAAACGTACAACACGCCCTGAAGTAATGGGTGGTTTAGGCGGCTTCGGCGCACTTTGCAGAATCCCTAAAGGTTATGAAGAACCTGTTCTTGTATCTGGTACAGATGGTGTCGGTACAAAATTACGTTTAGCATTGAACTTAAATCGTCATGACACGATTGGTCAAGACTTGGTTGCAATGTGTGTAAACGATCTTCTTGTATGTGGTGCTGAACCTCTATTCTTCCTCGATTATTACGCAACTGGACATTTAAATGTTGATGTTGCTGCAAATGTTGTGACGGGTATTGGTAAAGGTTGTGAGCTTGCAGGCTGCGCATTGGTCGGTGGTGAAACTGCTGAAATGCCTGGAATGTATGAAGGTGAAGACTATGACCTCGCAGGCTTCTCTGTGGGTGTGGTTGAAGCAAGCAAAATCATTGATGGTACCAAAGTAAAAGCAGGTGATGTTCTTATCGGCTTAGCCTCATCTGGTGCACACTCAAACGGTTACTCTTTACTTCGTAAAATCTTAGACGTGAAAAACGTCGATTTAACTCAAATTGTAGATGGTCGTCCGCTTGCAGATGTTGCAATGGAACCAACACGTATCTATGTAAAACCAGTACTTGAACTGTGCAAACAAGTTGATGTCCATGCAATGGCACACATCACAGGCGGCGGTTTACCTGGTAATTTACCTCGCGTACTTCCAAATGGTGCTCAAGCGGTGATTAATGAATCGTCTTGGCAATGGCCTGAATTGTTCAAACTTTTACAACGTGAAGGTGCTGTAGAACAATTTGAAATGTACCGTACATTTAACTGTGGTGTGGGTATGGTCATCGCAGTTGATGCTGCTGATGCTGACAAAACTATTGAAGTTTTGACTGCTCAAGGCGAAAAAGCATGGACAATTGGTCATATTCAAGAAAATGCGGCTTCTATTGAAGGCGCAGATGAAAAAATTCGTGTGATTTTTGCATAAGTCTCTCACATGATTAAAATTGCTGTACTTGTCTCAGGCAGTGGAAGTAACCTTCAAGCCTTGATTGATGCCAATCTTTCAGGGCAAATCGTGGGGGTCATTTCCAATAAACCTGAAGCGTTTGCCTTAGAACGCGCTGCAAAAGCAGGCATTGCAACCACGGTGATTGAGCATAAACACTATCCTGATCGTGAAACTTTTGATGCTGTCATGCATCAACAATTACTGGATTGGGATGTTGATTTAGTCATTCTCGCTGGTTTTATGCGTATTCTCAGTGCCAAATTTGTCCAAGCATGGGAAGGGAAAATGGTCAACATCCACCCTTCACTATTGCCCTATTACAAAGGCATGCATACACATCAACGTGTTTTAAATACCGGTGATGTTTTACACGGGTGTACTGTGCATTATGTCACTGCTGAGTTAGATGCTGGACAAGCGTTGACTCAGGGTGTTTTAACAGTCGATCTACATGATAATGTGCAATCCCTTGCAGCACGTGTACATGTACTTGAGCATTTAATTTATCCTCAAGCAGTTGAGTGGATCTGTAATGGCACCATTCAACACTTGGCAAATGGTCAGGTCTTATATAAGGGACAAGCACTTAAACAGCCAATTCAATTTTGCCAGCTTTAAGTATTGCTTGATTTAAAATACTGTCGAAAAAAATGCATCCTCGGATGCATTTTTTATGGCTAAACGAAATTTTTTTGTGCAGTAACCTTATATAACAATAGGTTTATAGCAGCACAGTCGCTTGAACTGCTACGTTTGACATAAAAAGATTTGAATCAATTTATGGGAAAAACAGCTGACTTTTTAGCGCTAGGCCGTAATAAAAAACCTTTATTTAGCGAGAGGTACAACCTGCCACTCATTCAACGACTGATTAATGGGTATTAGATAAATTTTGTTGAATCAGCTTTTTAATTAATTCAACAGTTTCAACTGGATGCTCCAAAGGAAACATATGTCCTCCAGCCGTCAGGGTAAAAGGAATATTAAATTTCTTTTTGGCTATTTGTGGAAATTTACGTTTTAAAAAAGGACTCTCTGAACCAATCACCAAATTTACAGGAACTTGCGGTTGTGGATGCGGTAACCACCAATAAGAAGGACCTGTTCTAAAAATTGCAACTTCAACATCTTTAGGAATAGTCAAAGTTACGCCTCCACGAACATGGTCTTCTGTTAGCGCATAATCGATATAAGCCTGAAAACAATCTGCATCAAAATGTTGATAAAACCCCTTTGGACGTAACAACTCTGCGGCTTGTTGACGTGATTCCCAATGATCTCGACGGCGTATGCTGAGATGCGCTGGTGTCATTGCATCGATTTTTTGAGGATAAAATTTCTTTGCAAGATTAAAAATAAAGGAGGCGGTCCCCATAATCAAAGGAGGATCCAATAAAATCGCTTGTTCAAATAAATCTGGACGCTTAAATGAGGCTAAAAAAGTTGCCACAGCGCCTAATGAATGACCTAAACCAATTACTTTACGTCCATTAGACTGTTGCACAATACTATCAATCACTTGATCTGCAAAATTCGACCAATTGTTATCAATAGGATACCGTTGATCTGTACCCAATAAAGAAACATAAATCACATCATATTGATCTTTCAGTAAATCAAACAGTTTGGTATAGACTTGAGATGGCACACCATTGGCATGGGCAAAATGAATAACAGGTTTCATGTGAGATAGGCTAACCATGTCTTGCTTTACACTCTAAATATGATGAATTGAAAATACTGTAGCTGATAAATAGGATTCAGTTAAACATTTTAAGTGAACTCCGTGCTCTTGTTTTGCACTTAGCGATGCCACTCAAATGAATTAAACAGGTTTAAAGCAGTTATAAAGGCTTAAGGTAACAAGAAAATAGAGCTTTAAGATTGTGTTTGGCTTAATTTTTCTTTTTTTCATACACTTTGTTTTACTTCATAGAGGTTGGATCAGTAAACAGCAATGCTACCGCTATATTACTGTTTACTGATCCATAAAACCTAGACTATTGCATTTTCACATCTTGGTTCATACCCAGTTTTTGGCTCACAGCTTCACCTAAGCCATTCCCCATTTCTGAACCTAAACGGCCTAGAACGGAGTCAAATGGGCTACGCTCAACTGTATAATTGACTGTCTTTTTCACTTTTAATTCGCGTTTCAATGTTTCGATATTTCCTGCTTTATCTGCGATACCCAATTTAATGGCTTGGTCACCTGTCCAGAATAAGCCAGAGAAGATCGCTGGATCTTTCGATTTCAGCTTTTCACCACGGCCTTTTTTCACAGCATCGATAAAGTGATCATGAACATTGTCCAATAAAGCTTGAATATGCGCACGTTGTTCTGGATTAATCGGCTTGGTCATACTGAGTATGTCTTTATTACTTCCCGAAGTCATGGTACGGTCTTCAACACCTAATTTTTGGGCTAAACCATTTACACCATAGTTCGGCATAATTACACCGATTGACCCCACCAAACTCGATGGATTTACCCAAATTTCATCTGCTGCTGATGCAATATAGTACGCACCTGAAGCACCCATATCACCAATCACAGCATAGACTTTTTTCTCTGGATTCTGTTTTTTAAGATACTGAATCTCTTGCCAAATATCATCAGACTGAACTGGTGATCCACCAGGTGAATTCACATTCAATACAACAGCTTTGGCAGACTTTGCTTCAAAGGCTTTCTTTAATGATTTAATCGTATCAGTACTATTTACGCCTTGACTGCTTGAATCAATCGTACCAACAATATTGACGACGCCTAAATGATTCTCTGAGGTTATTGTTGCATCGTCTGAACCAGATAATGAACAACTCTTACCCAGTGCAACTAAGACAAACAGAATATAAAGAAAAGTGAGTATTTTAAAGAAGATCCCCCAACGACGAGTACGACGTTGCTCTTCAACTGAAGCAAGAACAGCTTTCTCTAAGATCTTCCATTCCTGTCCTGTAGGCTGTTGACCCGCAGAGGAATTCAAATTTGTATTGTCATTTTGAGGTTTCGGCGGCCAATCTGACATTTATACCATCCAAATTAATTATTCATGCTTCATTATATACACGGAATCCGTATAATCTATTTAATCATTACGATTTAACTTATAATAATTTGCTAAATCTCACCATTACTTAACTTCTGCATTAATTTTAGATCCAGATGACTGATAAACATAAGACTACAACTTCGCGACTCCTCAATTTTTTCAGCCGACTGCCGATCCCAATCGCGCGTTTTATCGCGCGTATTTTGGCAGGACTGGTCAATTTATTACATATCACAAAAACATCTGAAACCATTCGTCTAAATATTGAAATTTGTTTTCCAGATCTTGATAAACCTAAACGCGAGAAAATTACAGAACAGGCGATTCGTAACGAACTCCAATCTTATATGGAGTTCTTTACGGTTTGGGGGAGTTCCAATCAAAAAAATATCGATTGTATTCATCATGTTGAAGGTGAACACTATTTTCATGAGGCCATTGCTGAAAAAAAAGGGCTGGTATTGATCGTGCCTCATTTCGGTACATGGGAAATTATGAATGCATGGTTTGCCCAATATACCCAAATGACCATTATGTATGAACCGATTAAGGATGAAAGTGCGGATCATTTTGTACGTGCAGCACGAAGTCGTGAAAATGCCACATTGGTTCCAACAGATGAGTCTGGGGTACGACAAATATTTAGGGCGTTAAAACAAGGTGGTACAACCGTGATTTTGCCTGACCATTCACCTCACCAAGGTGGAGAACTGATTAAATATTTTGGGATTCCACTCTCTTCGAGTAATTTAAGTGCCAAACTGATCCAAAAGACCAAATCCAAAGCACTTTTCTTATATGCGATCAGAAATGACCATCAGGGTTTTGATATGGTGGTTCAGCCGATTGATGAAAAGATCTATCAGGTCGATGCCAATCAAGGTACGCATATCATTTACACTGCGCTGGAAAAATTAATCTGCCAATATCCAGAACACTACCACTGGAGTTATAAACGCTTTAAAGCTCATCCAAAACTCAAACAAATTTATAATGTACCCAATAAAGAAGCGATGGAAATGGTCACTTCAGTCCGCAATGATGCGATCACTGAAAGTGAGCCACTTTAAAGTTTGGCGATAACCAGTCACCTCCATCTGCCCTTGCGGATTTAGCTTAAATTGAATAGAACCTTGTTCAATCGTGGTTTTGACTGGAATGTTCAACACGTCTAACCGTTTCAATACAATTGGATGTGGATGGCCATAACGGTTGGCATATCCAGCCGATACAATCGCAAGTTTAGGTTGTAACTGCTTTAAAAAGGCATAAGAAGAACTATTTTTACTGCCATGATGACCCAGTACTAAGACATCGACCTTTAAATCGGGATATTGTGTTAACAGATTAAATTCTGTTTCCCATCCTGCATCCCCCATCAATAAAAAGTTTTGATATGACTTTGACTGAGGGACTTGGATATAGATCACACAAGACAGTTCATTTCGATCATAGGCAGCTTTACTTAGGCTATTTTTATCAGGTGCCAAGACGGAAATTCGAACATCTTCATATTGCCAATATTGTCCTTGATGGCAATAGTCAAAGTCATGCAGGTTAAAACGTGCATCTGTTTCATTTGAATAGACTTTGTTCATTTTGATCACTTTCTCTATTTCTGCAAATGCACCACTATGGTCTTGATCTAAATGCGTCAAAACCACCTGATCCAATTGGGCAATCCCTTGTCGCATCAGATATGGAATGATGACATTTTTGCCGATACTAAATCTTGCTTCATCAAATGAACCGCCTGTATCAATCAGCATTTTATGTTGGGGTAGGTTTAAAAAAATGGCCTGCCCTTGCCCAACATCTATGATATCTAGTTGAAATATTGCAGAACTCTTATGCGAGATCACTAAGGGGATTAAACAGAGTATTGCCCAAAATTTTGGCAGCACACCTTTGGGCAAAAATAAAATAAACACAGCCAAAGCAATGCAAACAATTTCTAGAGAAGTAAACGCCCACCAATTCAATTTAAAATTGAGTAGCTGATCTAATCTTTCCAGTAGGTACAGCAACATAGACAATAAAAGATCAGAAATCGTGAAAAGCCATAATCCCAAAGGTTCAAACAGCATACTTATACATGCGGCTAAAACTTCAATGGGAACAATCAGTGCACCGATCATTGGAATTGCAAGCAAATTGCTCAAGGGTGTAATCCACGAAAATTGTTGAAAAATCCACAGCACCATTGGCAGTAATGCAATAAATATTTTCCATTGTGAATCAATCAATACCCGTATAAATAGCTTAGTCTTGGTCTTCCATGTCTCTACAGTTGGGAGAGCATGTTGTTGAACCGTTTGATAGACGCGAATCAAAATAAAACATGAACCAAAGGACAGCCAGAAAGCAGAAGATAAGATACTAAAAGGATCAAGCAGTAATAAAATACTGGCCGTCAATAATAAATGTTTAAGTGGTTGAATTTTTTGCTTGAATAAAATAATAACGCTTAGAATTGAGACTGTTAGCATGGTTCTTAATGCAGGAATTTCAAAACCAACAAAAGCACTATAAAACACCACACAGGCTAAAAATGGATAAACCAATAAATAAGGTTGTGGAATATTCAAAAAAATCTGTGGATAAACTTTTTTAATGCTTGAGTTAAATAAAAAGCAAAACAATATTGCAAAAATTAATACGTGCGGCCCAGAGATTGCAAGTAAATGGGAAATACCCATGGTCTTAAACAGGTCTTGAGTTTCATTTGCCAAGAGACTTTCATCCCCTGTCAATAATGCGAGGACTAAGCCCTTATTTTTTAATGAAGAAGCGGCAATTAAATCGCGAAACTTTAAACGTAATTTCTCGATACTAAGTTGAATTCTATATCGCACGCTATTTTGTTGCTCAACAAAGCTGCTATAGCCCAATTGCTTCACTTGATCTTCATCGATATGTTCAACTGACTGGGGCTTGAATACAGCCAGAATATTTTCTTGTAGAAACCATTTTTCTTTATCAAACACCCCTGCTACAGCATAACCATGAATCGGTTTGATGTGCCCTGTGACCCGATAATATTGCCCCAGCAGGATCATTTCAGACTGTGAGCCATCCAGATACATCAACATTTGTCTGACTTTGTTGGGTTCGAGTAGCAATACTTTTTGTTGGATACGCTGTTGAGCTTTTGACAATTGAGTATTGGAGGATGAGTCTGTTTGCTTAATGCTATTTATGTTAGAAATATAAATAATTTTTTCAATTTGATGAGGTGGTGTATCACGTAAACTTAATCTTTTTTCGAGTGCGGAATCTGCATAATAAAAACCAAAGAGACCACTTGATATCCCCACTACACTAAGAGAAACCAACTTAAATACAACAGAATTGATCAAGCTATAGTTTAAGCATCGACATACACATAACACTAGGCTTAATGCTAAGCTGATCCAAATCAAGAGATTTAAATAAGCGGGTGAATAATATCCCATAAACGAGATACCCAATATCCATCCGATTAAAGCAATGTACATATACATAGTTTTTCTATTTATTGTTTTCAGTGTTTATTTATTGATTAAGCCCAATCAGATTGGGCTTAAGTCTAAAAATTATACATCAATTCAGCATGATATCATCAAAATAAATGCTGAATTAACCATCGATCCAGATACCATCTTGCATATGTAGGATTCTATCTGCTGATTTTGCCAGTTGCTCATCATGCGTCACAATCAACATAGCCATATTAAATTCCTCACGCAAATCACGCAGTAATTCAAAAATAGATTTTGCTGTTTTGCGATCCAAATTCCCTGTCGGTTCATCGGCTAACATCAACTTCGGTTGTGTGACCAAGGCACGTGCTAAAGCCACACGTTGACGTTCCCCCCCCGATAGCTCACCAGGTTGATGCGTTAAACGATGTGATAATCCAACCCGTTCAAGCAAATATTCAGCACGTTCTTTAACCTTTTTATACTCGGCATCTTTTCTTAACATCAACGGCATCGCGACATTTTCAAGCGCAGTAAATTCAGGCAATAAATGATGAAACTGATAAACAAAACCTAAATGTTCATTGCGTAAAAAGCCGCGTTCAGCTTCACCTAAGTTATCAAAACGTCTGCCATTTAAATTGACAAGACCTTGGGTCGGACGATCAAGTCCCCCCAAAATATGTAAGAGTGTGCTTTTACCTGAACCACTTGAACCTACAATAGAGACAAACTCACCTTGCCCGACTTGTAAAGATAAACCTGTAATCACGTCTACATGCGATTTACCATCTGTAAACGATTTATAGATATTTTGTGCCTCTAAAACCAATGGACTTTGTGTAGCACTATTCATAACGAAGCGCCTCCGCAGGTTGAATTTTAGCTGCTCGCAATGCAGGATAAATGGTTGCAATAAAACTTAGCCCCAAGGACAAGCTTACAATCACCACCACATCTTGCCATCTTAAATAAGAAGGTAAGTAATTGATAAAATAAGCATCGAATAAATGTAATCCAAATGCAGTATTCAACCAGCCAATAAAGTTACTGATTCCTAATGCAGAGATAATCCCCAAAATTGCACCAGCAACCGTTCCAACCACACCAATCACAGTCCCTTGCACCATAAAAATGCGGGTAATTGTTGCTGGTGACGCGCCTAATGTTCTTAGAATCGCGATGTCTGATTTTTTATCCGTCACAACCATGACCAATGAAGAGACAATATTAAACGCAGCAACAAGCACGATGAGGAATAACAATAGACTGACCATTGCCTTTTCCATTTGGATTGCGCTGAATAAATTACCATGCGTATAGGTCCAATCTGAGGCATAGAAACCGCTCGGTAACTCACGAACAATTTCATTGGCAACCTGTGGCGCTTGGAAAATATCATCCAGTTTCATACGCACACCTTGCGCACCGTCAGGTAGACGTAATAGTGTAGATGCATCATTGAGTGCGATGTAACCTAAACTCGAATCAACTTCTGCGCCTATACTAAAAATACCAACAATTTTGAAACGTTTAAAACGTGGTACAACGCCTGCTGGCGAAGGGGTTGCTTCAGGTAAAACCAAGGTAACATT
Organism: Acinetobacter sp. CE-15; assembly: GCF_051059255.1. Lineage (NCBI taxonomy): Bacteria > Pseudomonadati > Pseudomonadota > Gammaproteobacteria > Moraxellales > Moraxellaceae > Acinetobacter > Acinetobacter sp. CE-15. The sequence goes on from NZ_CP192737.1 coordinate 3,156,121, forward strand.
GTCATTTAGACCAAGGCCTAACGCATCAGTCATTTGTTTGCCTAGAACAATGCCATATTCACCTTTTTTTAGTTGATCTATGCTACCTTCCACCATATGATTTTGGATAATTGAAACCTTCTTTTCATATTGAGGTTCAATACCGGTCACCATGATCCCAGCGACTTGTCCTTGTGCGGTAAGCATACCTTGTAGTTGTGTAAATGGAGCAACACCAGTTACATGCTTATGTTGTTCAATTTTCTTTGCAAGCACAGGCCAGTCTGTTAGAATTTGTGTTGAAGAAACAGTGGCTTGAGGTATCATACCTAAAACACGGTTCTTTAACTCTCGGTCAAAACCATTCATAACAGATAAAACTGTAATCAGTACAGCAACCCCTAAGGTTAGACCGATCATGGAAACCAAAGCGATAAAAGAAATAAAGTGATTACTACGCCGTGCGCGAGTGTATCTCAACCCTATATACAGCGAGATTGGTTTAAACATACCATTCTAGTCCGAGGTGTTTTATGGAAGCGTTACAGCATCAAAATGAAGCAAATGAACGTCGTGTCATGTCACGAATCGATGCTGCGTTAAGGATCAACTATCAAATCATTTCTGAAGAAGTTGCGCTGAACGATCCATATGATGCTAATTTTGTATTACCGCGCTATTTTCTACTACTTGCAGAATTAGATCAATTTGATCATGCACTTCACTACGAATTAGAACAATTAAATGAAAAAGATCAACAAATTGCTCGAATCTTATCCTTATTCAACCAAAAGTTAAACCTTATTACTGGTTCTCTTTACGATTCTATTGTACAAACCATGTTACCAACACCACAAAAAGTCAATTTTTCTGAAAGTGGCTTCAGTTTTACCAGTCAACAATACATGAAACAAGGTAGCTTTATTCATGTCACCCTGAGTCATCCTGAAAATTTCTTCCATATCGCAGCAACGGCACAAATTGCGTACTCAGAACCTGCTGATAATGAGCAATATCGTGTAGGTGCTTACTTCATTACCTTACATCCACAAGATAAAGTCAAACTGGCTGAATGTATTCAACAAAACATCACCCTACAGAATAATTGATATTACACATATGGACTCTACTTTATTCGCTTTTGCCTTGATTGCCTTAGGTATGGCACTCACCCCTGGCCCAAATATGATTTACCTGATCTCAAGGTCCTTGTGTCAGGGCAAAACTGCGGGAATGGTTTCATTGGGCGGCACAGCGCTCGGTTTTGTATTTTATATGCTGTGTGCTGCTTTTGGGATCACCGCTTTATTAATGACGATTCCAGTTGCATACGATGTTTTAAAAATTGCTGGTGCGCTCTACTTGATTTATCTTGGCTGGAAAGCAATTCGCTCTCCTCACTCGCCTTTTGAGATTGCCAGTCAACAGTCTTATTCTAATTCAAAACTATTTTTGATGGGCTTTTTGACCAATCTACTCAATCCTAAAATTGCGATGATGTATTTAGCTTTGTTGCCACAATTTATCAAACCACACCAAGGCGATGTTTTAGTGCAAACGCTGAGTTTGGGTTTTGTGCAAATTGTGATTAGCCTACTCGTCAACATGCTGTTGATTTTTACTGCCAGTTCATTTACCCAATTTTTAAATCGTCACGCACTTTGGTTAAAAGTACAAAAATGGTTTATGGGTACGGTGTTTTTTGGCTTAGCAACACAAATCATGCTGAGCTCCAAAAGATAAAACCAAGCAACCTAATATAAATTTAAAATTTTTCAATAAGATGTAGCCGAACCAGCTATATAGTAATACGCATCAACGTATATCCAATGATATCCAATGATATCCATCTTAGCCACACCCATAAAAAACGACTCAAAGTGGAGTATTTACTTTGAGTCAAATGCACTAATTTAAAAAGTTTCTTTTTGATAAGCAATTATTCTGCCAACTTATGAATTCGCTTGGCATAACTTGAATGGGCAGAATGATCAAGCTTAGTCAAAATACCATCATCCCCCAAGATACGACGGGCACCTGTTTGCGCCCATTGCGGCAATAAAGCATAAGCACTATGTACTGTTTGCAAGTAATCAGGTACCGCAATAAATAACCGTGGTTTAATCAATGCACTCACAACTGCATCGGCAACCTGTTGTGGTGTCACCGCCGGAATCGTTTTTGCCGCATTTTCAGTTCCAGTGGTGAGCTCTGTTAGCACTTTACTGGGTAAAATTGCAGTGAACTGAATAGCAGAATCACGAAACTCACCTGCAACTGCTTCGGTGAGACCAATCACAGCAAATTTAGTCCCTGAATAAACCGCTGAACCCGGTAAGGCAAAGCGCCCTGCAAGTGATGCGATATTAACAATATGGCCTTGTTTATATTTAAGCAATTCAGGAAGTGCCAATTGCATTCCAATGATGACACCACGAAAGTTAATATCAATCTGTGCATCTGCTAAAGCGGGATCTTCATCCAGAAAAGCCCCCATCGGCATAATCCCAGCATTATTCACTAAAGCATAAAGACTGCCATAATGTTGAATGGTGTTTTGAATAAATTGGGCAAATGATTCACGATCACGCACATCCACTTTAAAAGCTTTGGCACCAATACGTTGTGCTTCTTTTTCAGCAAGTGCTAAATCGAGATCACCGATACTGACTTTTGCACCTTGTGCAATTAAAGCTTCCGCGGTAGCTAAACCAATACCACGTGCGGCACCAGTAATCGCAATCACTTTGTCTTTTAATTTTTGTTTTTTAAACATTGCGTTATCCTTTATTTAAAATCTTGTTAAATTTCATATCCATCCTCTTTATTTAGGTTTGAATATGATGAAAGTTAAAATCTCTTTTTCATACAACATCTTCTTGCTTTAAGCATGTGCTTGGTTCAGGTTGATGATCAATCAGATACTCAGCTAAATTAAAATGTTTCATCTTTTCTCGGAGTTTATAGGTTGACCATGGCCAAACTGTACTGTTACGTCCATTGCGATCAATAAAATAGCTTTGACATCCACCCTTATTCCATACTGTGGTTTGCAAAGCTGCTTGGACTTTTTCATTAAAAACTTTGGTGATTTTGGGATTTGGTTCAATGGTCTTGATGCCCAATTGAATTGCCTGTTTCAAAGCATCGATAATGTAATCGAGCTGAGCTTCAATGATAATAAATGCTGAGGAACTCACAGCGACATTTGGGCCAAACATCAGAAAGCCGTTTGGACAATTTTCTATCATTGTCCCCATATAGCCTTCAGGACTCCCCTGCCAAACATCTGACATACGCTGCCCAAAACGGTTATAGACACGATTGGCAATGGGTGGTTCTGCAATCTCAAACCCTGTACCCAGAATAATCACATCCGCTTCACAATGTTCACCATTACTTGCAATTAAGGTATTCCCTTTAATTTCAGATAAACCACTGGCAATCACCTCCACATTGTCTTGTGCTAAAGCGGGATACCAATTGTTGGATTGTAAAATACGTTTACAACCAATAATAAAATTGGGGGTTAATTTTTCTCGTAGACGCGGATTTTTAATATGGTAAGTTAAATGCCATTTGGCTAATTTTTGGAATTGCTTCATTGCCGCAGGACTTTGAATTCCACCATTTATCGTTTCAAAAATTCCATAGACTGAGCCTCGCATCAGCTGTTGAGTCAGCGGTAACAGCTTAAACATGGCACGAACAGGTGCAAGTAATGGCATGTCAGACTTTGGCAAAATCCATTGAGCAGTACGTTGAAAGATCATCAGTTGTTTAACTTGGGGTTGAATCTGCGGAACAAACTGGATGGCCGAAGCACCTGTACCAATCACCGCAACTCGTTGAGCTGTTAAGTCCAAATCATGCCGCCATTGTGAAGAATGGAAAATTTCTCCTTTAAAGCTTTCAATACCTTTAACATTAGGCAATACAGGTTCATGCATAGGACCACAAGCAAGAATTGCAAATTGAGAGCGCAACTCGCCCTGTTCGGTTTGGATAATCCAGCAATGTTCCACATCGGACCACTGTGCTTGTAAAACTTCACGATTCAAATGCACATGTGGCATGACCTTGTACTTATCGACCACATCAAATAAATATTGTTTAATTTCTTTTTGCTGTGCAAAGACCCGTGACCATGCAGGGTTTTGTTCAAAAGAGTATGAATAGAGCGCCGATGGTACATCACAGGCACAACCCGGATAGGTATTTTCACGCCAGACCCCGCCCATTTCAGCAGCCTTTTCCAGCAATATAAAATCTTCAATCCCTGCTTGTTTTAATTTGATTGCTGCACCAAGACCAGCAAAACCACCACCCACGATAATCACTTTATAAAAGTTTTTATCTTTGGTACTTTTTTTCATTTGTTCCATGTTGAAAATCGCTTAGAATATAAACAATAGGAATACAATGTCAAAAACGGAATGACTTGTCAATTTCCATTGTTTAACAATTTTGAATATTTATTTGGTATTCTTTGCCTATGAATGAACCAACTTTAACTCGTGCAGAACGCCAACGTATCCAATTACAAGCTGATATTTTAGAAGCTGCGTTTTTAGAATTTTCTGAGCGTGGATACCATCAAACAGCGATTTCAGATATAGCCAAACGCTTAGGCATTGGTCATGGTACTTTTTATCGCCACTTTGAAAATAAACGCGATATCTTGCAGCATGTTATTTCTGATACCATGCAAAAAATCATGGCATTGCTTACCGGTGAAAATGCACCTCAAGCAGTGAATAATATTGAAGAGTACCGTGAACAATGTCAGCGAATTTCTGAACGCTTCCGACTTTTTGCACAAGAGAATCCTCTAACTCTAAAATTATTATTACTTGAAGCAACCTCAATAGATGCTGAAATGACCCGATTTATTCAAAACTTGATGCAAATGGCGGGTATTTTTACTGCCAACTATTTAAAGCATGGGGTAGATTCTGGCTTTTTTCGTGAGAATTTAGATTGTGAAAATACGGGGCATAATATCATTGGGATGATTACCAATGGGGCTTTACGCTTTTTAGCCAACCCTGAAGATCTGAAAGGTTTAAAAAATTATGGCGATTCGATTATTGAATTAATCATAGGCGGAGTTGCTAAGCCATCAGCCTGATTTATAGCAATCAACAGAATATAAATTAAACTATTTTCTTTATCTCATTCAATCCTACGGGTTATGGTTATCTTGTGAAGACATGAATGTCACCCTTGGACGGAAATATAGCCTCAACAGAGTTTTTTACTTTTATCCTAAGATTGAAATAGTGCTTAAATTTACTCAAAAACTGTCCATAACATAGATTATGGGCAGTTTTTAATGAGATAAAATATTAGACTTTTTTCATAAGTCCTTTTTAAAACCATAAATCAATATAAAATCCCCCTCATCCTAGCCTTCTCCCAGAGGGAGAATGAACTTTCAATACCAATATGATTCACTCCACATGATCATTTTTTGATTTATGAAAGATCTTTATTGAAGATAAGTTTGCATTTTTAAATGCTATTTTTTATAACGAATACAATTACGCCCATCTTTTTTTGCCAGATATAAATATTCATCAGCAGCTTTAAACACCTTATGGATGTCGGTAGAAATTTCAGGCCAATGTGCTATTCCTATCGAAACGGTAATCGCAGGTATTTCTCCAATTGGTGTTACTTCTAATGCCTGCCGAATCCGTTCTGCAATATTAATGGTTAAATTTTGGCTATCGATAGGGCTTAGAATCACAAATTCCTCCCCACCAATCCGACAACAAACATCAATACTTCTCACACAATCTTTAATATTTTGTGCAGTCTTGGTCAGCACCAAGTCACCTTTTTCATGTCCATATTGATCATTAATTTTTTTAAAATAATCGATATCCACAGCAATAATTGCAAATGGTGCGTCATTTTTCATTAAGCGTTCAATATGTAACTCCATCCCTCTACGGTTATAAAATCCTGTTAATGGGTCTGTATTTACATAATGATTGAGCGTAGATATTTTTTTCTTAAAATTTGAAGAGCTCTGTAACAGTGAACGTTTAAAATTTCTTACCTCATAATATAAGGCATCTACATTTTTAATTTGAGTTGCGGTCTCAGGATTATTGAGATGGCTCGCCATGGTTGCTAAGCGGTTTAATGGTGCTGAGATATAATATGATATCTTCCAAATAATCAAAAAGATTAAAATATAAAAACCAAGCATATAAGCAATAATTTTATAAATCAGATATGGAACTTTTTCTAAAAGCTTATGGGTTGGTTGTTGCGAAACAATGATCCAGTTGGTATGACTTACTCGGGCAAAACCCGCTAAATTATCTACCCCTTTACTATTAATCAGTCTTATTTTTCCAATCATATGAGTGGACATATAGTTAAGGCCAGTATTGTCTGTTGCAAGGGTACCGATTCGACTCGCATCAGGATGAAAAATAATTTTTCTATTGCTATCCAATACATACATATAGCTGTCTTTATAGTTAAAGCTCAGTGTTAATAATTCATTAATGATATTTTTTTCTTTTAAATAAATTGCCCCACCAATAAAGCCCAGATACTTTTTGTTTTTATCAAAAATAGGCTGTGAAATAAAAACAATTAAATTGTTTTTGATTGAGTAATATGGGCTTGTGATCACCGTGTTTTGCGTTTCAATTGATTGTTTAAAGCCAAGTGTTGTATTCACCACATTTTTATTAATCGCAATTTTTGACGGTGAATAATTCAGTACATGCCCGTATTTATCTGAAATAATCACACTGTCAAAGTAATTCGATTGAAATTTAAGCCGGTCTACTTCTGACTGTTTAAATTGCTCGTCATTAAATGAGTCCCCCAGCAAAGTGGCACTATAATTTAACTGCTTTAATACAGTCTGAATTTGAGAATCCGTTTTTTGGGCAATCTTAGTGGCATATTCCATATTTACTGAAAGAGAAGTATCTAATAGTTCTTTTTTTTGAATAGAATAATTCACGAAAAGTGAAGCAATAAATAGAATGGCGATGCTGAATATTGCTAAAAAAAGAATAAGTTTTCTCAGATTTAACTTTAAACAAAATATGAGTTTTTTCAGTTTCATGAGGTCATTTGCAAAACAGCATTTGATTGAATTTTATTCTTTTTTACTTAGTATTACTACAATATTTTTACCATTGTTTAATTTATTTTCATGATTTTTAAATGGTTTCCCTTCACATAATTTTTAAGAAAATTTCTTGAAGATAATCATTTGGCTTTGGTCAATGGTGTTTTAGCGACTTTAAATCAGTATATAAACCATGCGAAAATGAGCAAATGACGAATATATTGCCTCATAAAAATAAACTGAATAAGCTGTAAATTAAACCAGAAAAATACCTGTATTATTTTATTTCCCCATGGCTATATGCCTTTACTATAGGCACTACAGATATCATGAGGCTAACTAAGAATTGCTTGAAGTTGCACATCATTTTAGTGTATTTCGAAAGTCATATGTTCTATTGAGTGAAATGCTTAAAATGATTTAAATCACACCATTATCTTTGTTTATTTTAACTGTTCCACCCTAGAAAAATTTAGGGAAAAATAAATAGAAAAGACACATGAATAAGAATTATTTTGCTCAATAGATGTATGCGCCTTTGAACAGAATATTTTGATCATCGTTGCCTTCTAAAAATGATACTCTCGCCAACCGTATCTGACAGTTATCCATTTTATCGTATATCTGTCAGATTAAAGCTATATTTGGCTTTTAAGGATCACAAACCATCTTTGCTCTGTTTACATCCGATCACCATAATACTCGTAATAATATCACCTGGACCCGTCAGTGCTGTGATATTACAAAGGTATTGAGCATGCTCTTGTACGGCATTTTGATAGTACCCTGTTGGACGATATTGATTTTCATAAATAGCGCCAACAACCCCTTGTCCGCCGGTTTGGCCAACGACACGCTGACCTGCATATTCAGTCCCCGTTTGTACAAATTGCTGTACGACACGTTGTGAAACAATCGAATTTTCCCACATTGCAGAGCCACCTAATTTACTCGCGGGGACGCGATAAGTTGGTGAGCCAAAGATTCCGATTGCTTTATTTACATGTTGCCCAACCAATTTATCAGCAGCCTGTTGTACAGGATTAGGTGTTGAAACACAGCCCGTGAGTAACAAGCCGAAAGTAAATACAGTCCAAATAGCTGCGGCTCTATGTTTACCCCCTCTATTCTGGTGTTGTCGGCTATTGCTTGTACTGGTAGTCAATTGTTGTTTACTGATCATAAGAAAGTTTCCTTTTGCTTACGCTGGTGATTTATCTACACTAAAACCAATAAATTTTTTTTATAAAACACTTCGATACTTTAGACATCATGAGCAATCATAAATTATGGATCAAGATAATACTCAGCCCGCACATTGCCTTGTTCCAATTCATAAGCGCGTTCAGCCACACGTTCAAGCGACTGTCGGTCACAATCCAATACGATCAAGTTTTTACCCGAAGGTTTAACTGCATTTTCATCATCAAATGCAGCTTGATCACCTTGATCATCTTTAAAATTTTGCAAAGATCACCACTCTGCTTGAGCATCAGTTAATCTGTTTTGTTGATATGCTGAGAGCTTAGGTGCTAGTTTTTTTACGGCCTGATTTAATCTTTCATTCTGACCTAAATGCTCTGCACTGATACACAGTTGCTTGTTCTCTGTGGTTTTTGCTGTATTTATACAGCTTTGGTAGGTTTTTGAGTATTGCAATGTCGGTGCAGCTGATGACAAAGTCGCAAAGCTACATAAGCTAGCAATGCTCAAAATATAGATGTATTTTGAGTATCTTTTATTCATATTCTTAACTACTTTCTAAAAAGGTTTATTGCAAAAGTGTCTATAATTTATTCAAATACTAGCTATACTTTATAGTTTAATTCATGTGAAATTAAAACCATAAAAAAGCAAATACTTTACAAAATTTAAGCCATTTTATTCAGACTATATTTAGATTTATCCATACAATTCGACCTTGCTAAAATTAAGCCTATGAATTTTTATTACATTGCATACTGAGCTAAAACAAAGCGCTGCTTGGCCTGTAGTGCTAGATATCGCGTGAGATCAGCGTGTTGCTACTATCTAATTAACAGCACAAATCTATATGCAAAATAAGGCAGTACAAAGTTGATGCTAAGATGAACTCAGATCGTTGAGATGTTATTACTGTGCAATACAAGACGCTATATAAGATAATTATTATTCAATAGATTGTGTAAATTCGCTATTTAAATAGACCGTTAAAATACATTTTAAACAGATAAAAAAATGACCTTAGCGAAGATACGCTAAGGTCACGTTTAAAACAAATAAATTAGCCTGGGAAAATACCGCGTTCCATACGTGCTTTTAAGATACGCTCACAACCTAAAATAAAGGCAGCCGTTCTTAAACTACATACTTTGTCATTTGAGGTCTGCCATACGTCATTAATCGCTTGAACCATTAATTTATCGAGTCTTTGGTTGATTTCTTCTTCCGACCAAAAGTAGCTCGACATATCTTGAACCCATTCAAAATAACTGACCGTTACACCACCCGCATTACAAATCACATCAGGTACAACCGTAATACCACGTTGGATTAAGATATCATCTGCTTCTGGATAAGTTGGACCGTTTGCACCTTCAAGTACCAATTTCGCTGTTAATTTCTGTGCGCGTTCAACCGTGATTTGACCTTCCAATGCGGCAGGAATCAAGATATCCATTTCAACATCCCAGAAATCCTCATCGCTAATCGCTTGAGCACCAGCAAAGCCACCCACACCTTGATTGCTTTCTAGATAGGTTTTTAAAGCTGCTAAATCAATACCTTGAGGGTTGTAAATCGTCCCTGTATGGTCTTGAATCGTTACAATAATAGATTTTGAATCAGCAAATAGATATGCAGCTTCACTACCAACGTTACCAAAACCTTGGACAGCAACTCGTGCACCCTCTAAAGGAAGTTTAATTTTTGCAGCAACTTGTTGACCAGTAATAAATACACCACGGCCTGTTGCTTTAATACGCCCTAAAGAACCACCTAAATGAATTGGCTTACCTGTAACAACACCTGTTACGGTATGGCCTTGACCCGAAGAATATGTATCCATAATCCAGCCCATAACGTTGGGATTGGTACCAACATCCGGCGCTGGAATATCTTTTTGTGGGCCAATGATATGGCTAATTTCACTGGTATAACGACGAGTTAAGCGCTCTAACTCACGAGGAGAAAGCTGACGAGGATCAACACGAACACCACCTTTTGCACCGCCAAAAGGTAGATTTAAAACCGCAGTTTTAATGGTCATCCATGCAGAAAGTGCCATCACTTCATTGAGATCTACATCTGGATGGTAACGAATACCGCCCTTACCTGGACCACGCGATAAGTTATGTTGAACGCGATAGCCTTCGAAATGACGGATTGTGCCATCATCCATCACAATCGGCACATCGACAATCAAAGCACGTTTTGGTCGCTTTAACGTGTCGACATAATCTTTCAGATGTTCTAAATATGGTGTAACTCGCTCGATTTGTTCGAGGTAGGTAGACCATGGACCGTTATTTTGAGAGATATAAGATAAATTAGACATACTTTGCTTATCCTTTTGATGAAGTCACTTGAATCATCAATCAAATATGTAGTTAAAAATGATATAAGCGGCTAATTTGGCAGTTCTGTTGTCCAAATCAAACCGCGGATTACATTCAGCCACATCAAAAACTTTGATCTTGCCAGTTTTTTTAATGGCTTCTAATAATGGGTCAAAAATAGATAAATCGATTCCTTTCACCGCAGGTGCGCTGACACCCGGCGCAATGCTAGCGTTAAATACATCAAGGTCAACCGTAATATACAAATAGTCTACTTTTTTAATAAAATTATTTATTCTTAAGATTAAATTTTCAACATTTTGCAGTTTTAATTCATAATCGTAAATATAATTACAGTTTAAACGCTCTGCTGTGTCAAACAAAATTTTAGTATTTGAATGCTTGGCAACGCCGATACACATGTAGTTAAATTCTTGATGAAACTGTTCTGATAGTTTAGCTGCATTTAAAAAAGGTGTGCCTGAAGTGACCTGTTCAGCTTCACGCAAATCAAAGTGTGCATCGAAGTTAATAATGCCGATTTTCTTATTCAAATGATTATTTTGAATGTATTGAAATAAGCCAGAAAAACTGCCAAAGGCAACTTCATGCCCACCGCCTAACACAATCGGCTTCATATCGGAATTTAAACTACGTTCGACTTGATGCGCCAATTCTGCCTGTGCTATTTCAAGTTCAGCATGATCACAAAGCACTGTGCCTAAATCGATAATGGTCACAGGTTGATGTACAGGTAAATTTGCCAATTGCGCACGAATCATATCTGGTGCATCAGCTGCACCTAAGCGTCCATGATTGCGTTTAACACCTTCATCTGAGCTAAAGCCAATAAAAGCAAAAGATGCCTGATGACTGGTATTGATCACTTGATGGAGACGAAGATGAGCATCACCTTCCCCATCTTGTCGTCCTTGCCACTTAAATGAATGATTCATTATTAATATCACTCTATAAAAATTAATCTCAAGCTGAGATCAAGATTTCTTTTCCATGTTGGATGATTCGTTTTGATAAATCACCGCCAAGCCAATACACAATCTCAGAAGGATGCTCAATATCCCAAGCAATAAAATCCGCCACTTTGCCCTGTTCTAATGTGCCATGCGTGTCTTGTAAGCCAAGGGCATAAGCGGCATGGGTTGTGACACCTGCGAGTGCTTGTTCTGGTGTTAAACGGAATAATGTACTGCCCATATTCAGCATTAAACGTAATGACAAGGCTGGTGATGTTCCTGGATTTAAATCACTGGATAATGCGATACGCACACCATGTTGCTGCAAACTGTCTAAAGGTGGGTACTTGGTTTCTCTTAGAAAATAGAATGCTCCTGGCAATAACACAGCAACTGTGCCAGAAGCAGCCATGGCTTTGGCATCAGCTTCGGTCATGTATTCCAAATGATCTGCGGATAAAGCATGGTAACGCGCAGCAAGTGTTGAACCACCGAGAGATGAAAGTTGTTCTGCATGTAATTTAACCGGTAAGTTTAATGCTTGAGCTGCTTTAAAAACACGTTCAACTTGTGCAGGAGAAAATGCCAAATGTTCACAGAAAGCATCCACTGCATCGACTAAACCTTCTTGATGCAGTTTGGGTAACATCTCGGTACAGATATGCTCAATATAAGCATCACTTTGATCTTGATACTCAGGTGGCAAAGCATGCGCTGCCAAACACGTACTTTTTACGGTCATCGGTAAAGTTTGAGCGACTTGACGAATCACACGGAGCATTTTACGTTCATTGCTATAGTCCAGACCATATCCCGACTTGATTTCAATGGTGGTTACACCATCTTTAAGCATACAACGAATACGTTTGAGTGCCGAAGCAAGGAGCTGTTCCTCACTTGCTTCACGTGTTGCTCGTACAGTGCTTGCAATACCACCGCCACTCGCTGCGATTTCCGCATAACTGACACCTTGCAAACGTTTTTCAAACTCAACACTACGATTTCCACCAAATACACTATGCGTATGACAATCAATTAAACCGGGAGTCACCCACGCGCCATTGAGGTCAATGATCTCAGCATAGTCATCTACAGGAACATCTTTTTCTGCGCCAATCCAGTGAATATGTTGCGCTAAAGTAACGATTGCAGCAGATTCAATACTGGAATATTGCCCATCTTGCATAGTGGCAATATGACAATTTGTCCAAAGTTTTTTCATTGACATTTCCTCTTGCTGCCCATGCGTTAATCACGTTTGGGCAGCTTCAGTATCAGCTTTCCATTTCGACGTTTTGTTGAAGATCTGGTTTATCTTTTACTGAGTTTTGCTTGGGCTTCACCCATATCGTATAAGCAATCCAAAGTAGAACTAACCATGTTATACCGACATAAAGTGCAGGTCGTGAGTCTGGGAAATATCCCATCATGGCTAAAATAAACAGCATAAATACAATGGCAAATGCAGGTGCATAAGGCCAGCCAATCACGGGGAAATCTAATGCTTTAATTTCTGATTTAGACAATTTACGACGCATACCCACTTGAGAAAGTAAGATCATCAACCACACCCAAACTGTTGCAAATGTTGCAATTGAGGCGATGATAATAAATACATTTTCAGGGATCAGATAGTTAAGCACGACGCCGACAAGTAACACACCAGCCATCACTACAACAGTCATCCAAGGAACACCATTACGTGAGAGTTTCTGGAACACTTGAGGTGCTTGTTTATGCTTAGACATACCATACAGCATACGCCCTGCACCAAATACATCACTATTGATCGCGGAAATTGCAGCTGTAATCACCACAATATTTAAAACAGTTGCTGCAGATTTGATGCCTAAATTTTCAAAAATTTGTACAAATGGACTGCCTTGGCTACCAATTTGATTCCATGGGAAAATCGACATCAATACAAAAATTGTCAGAATATAAAAAAGTAAGATACGTACAGGAACCGCATTAATCGCACGCGGAATCGACGTTTTCGGATCTTGTGACTCACCCGCTGTGATCCCAATGATTTCGATGCCACCGAATGCAAATACCACAACAGATAAACAGGCAACTAAACCCATAATCCCATTGGGCATAAAACCCTCATGAATCCATAAGTTTTGAATACCAGGTACAAAGCCGGTGTGATCTGCATTAAAGCCATAGATCATTAGACCAAAACCACCCAAAATCATGGCAACAATAGCGCTGACCTTGACGATGGATAGCCAGAACTCGACTTCACCAAAGACTTTAACGTGGATCAGGTTAATTGCACCTAAGAACATAATCAGCGATAAAATCCAGATCCATCGTGGCACATCGGGGTACCAAAACCCCATATAGATACCAAAAGCAGTCACGTCAGCCAAGGCGACAATGATCATTTCAAAGACGTAGGTCCAGCCTGTAGTAAAACCAGCTAAAGGGCCAAGATAATTCGAGGCATATTCACTAAAAGAACCTGATACGGGGTTATGAACAGCCATTTCCCCTAATGCTCGCATCACAATATAAATTGCAATCCCTGCAACCATATAAGCAATTAAAACAGACGGACCTGCCATTTTAATTGCCGTTGCTGATCCATAGAAAAGCCCCGTGCCAATCGCTGAACCCAATGCCAAAAAGCGGATATGACGGGTGTTTAACCCCCGCTGTAATGTGGAGTGTTGTGACATTATAATCTCCAATCCTTGAGGAAATTTAGTTAGATTCGGTCACTCCATGTGACCGTTTTATTGATCACACTTCAGACAAGCTCGGTAGTAGCTTCGCAATCAGCAGTTCGTTCAGACAACCACTTGCGAGCAATTCACTTGCTTGTTCGATATCTGGCGCGAAGAAACGATCTTCACTGTAATACGCCACTTGATCACGCAGAATTTTACGGGCACGTTCAAGTTTAGGAGAGCTTTTCAATCCTTCACGGAAATCAAGTCCTTGACATGCACCTAACCACTCAACTGCGAGAATGCCGCGAACGTTATCAGCCATATACCACAAGCGTTTTCCTGCATTAGGCGCCATGGAAACATGGTCTTCCTGATTTGCAGAGGTCGGTAAACTATCAACACTGGCAGGATGTGCAAGTGCTTTATTGTCACTGGCTAACGCAGCGGCTGTTACTTGAGCAATCATAAAGCCCGAATTCACCCCACCATTGGCAACCAAAAATGGAGGAAGCTGTGACATATGGCGATCCATCATCATCGAAACACGACGTTCAGACAGTGAGCCAATCTCAGCAATCGCTAAGGCCAAATTATCAGCAGCCATTGCCACGGGTTCAGCATGGAAGTTACCTGCTGAGATTACGTCACCTTCTGCTGCAAACACCAATGGGTTATCTGAAACTGCATTCGACTCAATCGCTAATACTTCTGCTGCTTGACGAATTTGCGTTAAACAAGCCCCCATTACTTGAGGTTGGCAACGCAGTGAATACGGGTCTTGAACCTTGCTACAATCTTCATGTGAATGTGCGATTTCACTTGATTCAGTCAATAAGTCACGATATGCAGCGGCAACATCAATTTGACCACGCTGACCACGAACTTCATGGACACGTGCATCAAATGGTGCACGTGAACCGAGCATAGCTTCAACGCTTAATCCACCACAAACGGTCGCAGCAGCAAATAAATCTTCTGCTTCAAATAGACCACGTAATGCGTATGCTGTTGAAACCTGTGTACCATTTAAAAGTGCCAAACCTTCTTTGGCCGCCAAAGTAATGGGTTCTAATCCTGCAATTTTAAGTGCTTCAACTGCTGGTAACCATTCCCCTTTATAACGTGCTTTACTTTCACCGAGTAAAACCAGAGACATATGTGCAAGGGGTGCCAAGTCACCTGAAGCGCCGACTGAACCTTTTAATGGAATATGCGGATAAACTTCTGCATTGATCAAGGCAAGGATTGCATCAATCACTTTAGGACGGATACCAGAAAAACCACGCGCCAAACTATTGGCCTTTAACAACATAATTAAGCGAACCATCGCATCATCTAAAGGTACACCCACACCAGCGGCATGAGAAAGTACCAATGAGCGTTGTAACTGTTCTAAGTCTTCAGGGGCAATTTTAGATGAAGCGAGTAAGCCAAAGCCAGTATTGATACCGTATGCTGTACGTCCTTCATTCACAATTTTTTCGACACATGCAACACTTGCATTGATGCCAGCATAAGCACTGTCATCCAGTTTAACTTTGATTGGATTTAAATACACTTGGCGAAGATCTGCGAGTGTGAGCTTGCCTGGTTGAATTAAGAGTTCCATTTTGACGTCCTGTTTTGCGCTATATTGTTCTCTTACGATGCTGTTTACACAATTGCAAAAAGCATCGTAATGTCCTTGTCTTTTATTTGGTGATCATCGGCAAGTTCAAACCTTGCGCTTTGGCACATTCAACAGCGATATCATAACCAGCATCTGCATGACGCATTACGCCTGTTGCTGGGTCATTGGTCAACACACGAGCAATACGTGCTGCTGCTTCATCTGTACCATCACAAACAATCACGACACCTGAGTGTTGAGAGAAGCCCATTCCTACACCACCACCGTGATGTAATGAAACCCAAGTCGCACCACCTGCTGTATTAAGTAAAGCATTCAGCAATGGCCAATCAGATACAGCATCAGAACCATCTTGCATTGCTTCAGTTTCACGGTTTGGACTGGAAACTGAACCTGAGTCTAAATGATCACGACCTATTACGATTGGCGCTGAAAGCTCACCACTACGTACCATTTCGTTAAATGCCAGACCTAATTTTGCACGCAAGCCTAAACCAACCCAGCAAATACGTGCTGGTAAGCCTTGGAAGCTAATCCGTTCTCTTGCCATGTCTAACCAACGATGTAAATGTTCATCGTCTGGAATCAATTCTTTAACTTTTGCATCTGTTTTATAGATATCTTCTGGATCACCTGAAAGTGCAACCCAACGGAATGGTCCAATACCACGACAGAATAATGGACGGATATAGGCAGGTACAAAACCGGGGAAATCAAATGCGTTTTCTACGCCTTCTTCCTGCGCCATTTGACGAATATTATTGCCATAGTCAAAGGTTGGAACACCCATTTTTTGGAAATCCAACATCGCTTGTACATGCTTTGCCATAGATTGTTTTGCAGCTTTTACCACTGCTTCTGGCTCAGTTTTGGCACGTTGGCGATATTCTTCCCATGTCCAACCAATTGGTAAATAGCCATTGAGTGGATCATGTGCACTGGTTTGATCCGTCACCATGTCCGGATGAACGCCACGGCGAACCAATTCAGGTAAAATCTCAGCGGCATTGCCATGTAACGCAATCGAAATCACCTTGCCTTCTTTGGTATAACGGTCGATACGCGCCAAAGCATCATCTAAATCTGTAGCTTGTTCATCGACATAACGTGTACGTAAACGGAAATCAATACTGGCTTGCTGGCATTCAATATTAAGCGAGCAAGCGCCTGCCAATGTCGCGGCTAAAGGCTGAGCCCCTCCCATCCCACCTAAACCAGCAGTCAACACCCAACGACCTGTTAAGTCACCGTTGTAGTGCTGGCGACCAGCTTCAACAAAAGTTTCATAGGTGCCTTGTACAATGCCTTGGCTGCCGATATAGATCCAAGAACCTGCGGTCATTTGACCATACATTGCCAAGCCTTTAGCATCTAGCTCGTTGAAATGTTGCCAATTTGCCCAATGTGGAACTAAGTTTGAATTGGCAATAAGAACACGTGGTGCATCTTTATGTGTTTTGAACACACCGACGGGTTTACCTGATTGAACCAATAAAGTTTCGTCATTTTCTAAAGTTTTAAGTGTTTCAACAATCTTGTCATAACATTCCCAATTACGTGCAGCACGACCAATACCACCATAAACAACAAGCTCTTTTGGATTCTCTGCGACATCAGGATCAAGATTATTCATCAACATACGCAGTGGAGCTTCAGTCAACCAACTTTTTGCATTGAGCTTAGTACCACGAGGTGCGCGAATTTCTACATCACGAAATTTTGTTGTCGTTGTTGTCACAATAGGACTCCTTCCTTTGAGTTTAAACCAGCAAATTAAACTGCATTCACTGTATAGCAATGTACTAACTTGTATATACATCTATATACTACACAAATCTTTAATATTGAAAAGATGCTTTTTAAATTATTTTTAAAAAAAATTATAAACATATAAAATAAATAGATTTATTTTTCATAAAAACAAAAAAACGCAGACAACTTAAGCTTGTATGCGTTTAAGTAGAATCAATAAAATTTAGATTTTTGTGAGTTGTATTAGACAAGTTTGCTTTAAAAATTGCTGATTTAAAATGATTGTCTTTAATGATTTTTCATCTTCGAGTTTAAGACTGTCCTGATGTTCCAAATGAAAAATCTGTTGACCAATTTCGACAACTAAAGCTTCAACACTCTGATTAAAAATAAACATCACGTCAGATAATATGGGTATTTCTAAGGCTTCTGGAGAGAAAATCCACTGATACTGTGCATCAAACTTTTTTGGATTATAAATCAAATTAAAATCGCGAATGTGCCCTGCCAACAATTCACAACTGACCACACTGTCTCCACCAAACTCGACGGACTGCAATGTTTTTAAATGCTTAAAATCATCATCTATACGCAGTGAAAGACCTTGACCTTCCAATACCGTCAAAAAGCGATTCATCCCCTTAAACTTGGAAAAATCACCCGATGTTTTCACATCGGCCATCGAAATCCGCCAATCAAACTCAACTAAGCTTTCACCGACACTACGGGCGATTTCAAGCGTATAACCTTCGCCATTTTTCCATCGCATTTTTTTGTAATGGCTGGCTTTTAAAAGCTCAATCATTGGGTAAATTTACCTTCCAAATAATAGCGACTGCCAGGATAAATCAGTCTTGCACTGGAGATCAGTTGTTTATTGGACCATGTTCTACGACGGATCAATAAACAAGGCTCTGTTTTATTGATTTTTAGCCATTTACATTCTTGTGCTGAAGCAAGAATCGCAGTAACCACATGCTCACCTTCAGTAACAGGTGCTTTTGACATTAAATAAGCATTAGGCGTGATAGTTTTAAAATCTTGTGCCAAATAATCTGGAATCAGTACGGGATCAACTAAACGATCTTCGATCTGCACAGGCACATCATTTTCATAATGCACAATGATCGAGTGAAATAGTCGTTGTCCTTCTCGAATTTGCATTAATCGGCTTTGTTCTTCATTGGCTTGAATTTGTTCAAGTACCAATACTTCAGCATGATGTTTATGATTTCTCGCAATAATTTCTTCTGCAATATTATTCACATGAAATAATGCTGTACGACCTTGCCCTTCAGCGACAAAAGAGCCAACACCTTGTATACGCACCAATAAACCTTCACTGGTCAGTTCGCGCAATGCCCGATTGACCGTCATACGACTACAACCCAGTAAATTCACCAACTCACTTTCTGAAGGAATTTTTTTATTTACAGTCCATGTTCCTTCATAAATTTTTTGTGAAATCATTTGCTTCACGCGCAAATACAAAGGAACAGGACTATCTTCTTCTAGAGATAAGTCTAGATCATTGTGCTTTGACGCTCTTGACATTGGCTAAAACTCATACAAAATATTCTAACTCATTGTATCTTGAGTCGATGTTATTTGTATATACAAGCCTATACAAATAATCATGATAAAAATATCCATTACTCATCAATGGCATTCCAACTTATATCAATTTACTCATTTTGCTTTTGCATCATTTAATCATAGATGGTGTAGCGGTCAGCCAACGAATATTAATCGGCTTTGTTTGCAGCACAAGGTTTGACTTCATCTACGCAAAAGAATTTAAACTTTAAATGTAAAGTATGGCTGTGTAAGTTTTATTCTCATCAGCTAGCTTTTTAAATCCCTTTTGCTAAGTTTTTACTCAGATTGTAAATCCGCTCCCTTATGAAGTTTCGACACAGGTTGTTCAAATCCTCCCCAACCCTCCTTTCCCAAAGGAGGGGGTTTTCCCTTACTCAAATTAGAAAGTCTTTCTTAAACTCAACCAGTACTGGTGATTATCGCGGTCTTGCAACTGCTCTGGCGTATTTCCAATTGGAAAGGCAACTTCTGCATTGGCTTGAATATTCCACGCACTCGTCCAGTTCAAACCTAAACCTGCACTACTGATTTGAACTTGATTATCGCCTGTCACACCTGCCCAACGCTTAGCATTTAACGTGACTTCTGCTGTATCGATAAATACTTTCGCTGTTAGCTGATGCTTTGCATCGGCAAATAAACTTTGTCTCAGTTCTGCCGTGGCCAAATAACCTGTAGAGCCTGCAAATTGACTCGATTCATAACCACGAACATTAAATGGACCACCACCTAGATATTGCTCTGCACTGTCTAGATTATAAGGACTGTATTGTCCATAAATTCCCAAATAGCCTTGCGTGCCCTTATTGCTTAGGTTTTGTAAGCGTGACAGATTCAATGTAGCACTATAGTAGTCTCCAGCTGTCTTCGCTGTTTGCGCATCTAAAGCAGCGGCATCATCATTTTTAAATTTCACGCGACCATAACTGGTTGAGGCACCATATTGGGTTAAGCCGCCACCCAAGAATTGATCAAACTGCGAGCCATCCAGTCGGGCAGTCACCACGTCAATATTTCGATGTTTGTAATATTGATTGAGCTGAATATCATCTTTCAGTTGTTTATGATCGTATTGTAAGCTGATAAGGACTTCTGCATTATTGGTCAGTAAGGCAGGTTGGCTAATGAATACGCTACTTTGTGCAGCACTCCCTTCTGCGCCAATGTTTTTTAGCTCTTTCCCAAGTTCATAATCTAGATAAGAATAACTTGCGCCTGCCCGAGTACCTATTCCTGTAAAGGTAAAGGCATAACCCACGCGCCCGTAGTTCATGCGTTTGCCAGCAGTCATTACATCTAAACTCAGTTCATCACCTAAGCCTGCAAGGTTGTTAGCAGAAATTCCAGCGGTTCCACGCACTTGACTGGTATAACGATTACCAAAGTTATCTGCGCCAATATAACCATTCAACATGGCTGCATTTTGTACTTCAACATTGAGTTGGCTACTTCCGACTGTTGCACCAGGGGTCAAAACATTTCGGGTATTGACTCCATTTAAACGATTGAGCAGTTTAAGTTGTTGTTGCATCTGGTCACTGTTGATCCGCTCACCTTGTTTAAGTGGTGCAACGGTTTGTTCAATTAGCCAGTTTTGCGTTCGACTTTGATTATCAATCTGGGTTTGATCATAATACGCTTCGAGTACATTGATACGTACTACGCCCTGACTTAGATTCTGCTGAGGCAGATAAGCCCGACTATAGGCATAGCCCTGTTGCTGGTAGTAAGTGGTAATCTTTTGGGCTATTTGCCAAAGTTGCTGAAGACTCAATTGTTTACCTTCGGCATCCGCCACTAAGTGATGCAATTGCGCTGTGCTAAAACGACTATTTCCAGTGATTTCAATTTTGCGTACAGAGATTTGGATATCAGGTGAATTAGGTACGTTATTACTTGCTGAACTTTCTACCTGAACAGCAGCCTGTGGTTCAAGGCTTTGTCCTTGTTGCTGTTGTTGTAGCAGTTGACCCGCATTAGGTGCTGGCGCTGCATGGTTACTGCTGGTCAAAAGCATCAGACAAGCAGCCACAGATGTTGCCAATATATTGTGTTGTTGTTTCATCAATTAGTGCTCCCCTGCCAAAATTTGAATACCTGCAGTGTTAACTCCACCTTGGCGTACATCTAAATCAACTGTATTTAAGACGTTATTGGTTTCAGGCAAATAACGAGGTCGTTTGAATTGTATGGCTTGTAAATACGCTGCAGGGGTTAACAGATAAATATCAGCTGTGGTCACAGCAGTCGTATCCACAAGTTTGTAGTTTTGAGCATCTAAGCCACCTAGACTTAAACCTGTAATCGATACATTTTTTGCTTGCCCTGTGGTCGCACTGTCAAATTGTCCTGTTGCTGTTGCAACGTTTAAATTATCCCCAGCGTAGATGCCGTTGAATTGTGCGTTGCTGAGATTAAGCTCAGCGGCAGTTAATCCATTATAAGTACGATTGTTGGCCGTAATTCCAGCAATGTTTTGAATATTGGCTTGGCGAATATCTGCCGTAGTTTGTGCAGTGTTATTCACCAACTCGTAGTTGTGTGCATCTGCACCACTTAAACTGACACCCTGAATCGAGACTTGTTTTGCTATACCCACATTTTTATCACTGAATTGTCCAGTTGCTGAAGCAACTTTCAATTCATCGCCTGCAACCATACCAGTGAATTGTGCTGATCCAGTATTTAATGTTGCGTTGGTGGTTGCATCATAAATACGATTATTGGCGCTAATGCCTGTCACTTGGTTAATTTTAGCTTTCGCAATATCCAATGCACCATCAACAAAAGTTAGCTCATAGTTTTTGTCTACACCCGTTGCGCTATTGGTGTATTTGCCAGCATCTTTGCCGGTAACCGTTGCACTGACACCAGATAATACAGATTCTGTCTCTCCATTGACTAAACCAGAAGCACTAAAACCAGCAGCAGTTTGATCTTTACCGTTATAGACTGTATTTAAACCATTGGCGGTCACAGTGGCTTTGGCTTTAGCGATATCTAAAGAGCCATCAACAAAACTTAACTCATAGTTTTTATCTAGACCTGTTGCAGTATTGGTGTATTTGCCAGCATCTTTAGCAGTCACCGTTGCACTGACACCTGATAAGACCGATTCGGTTTCACCATTGACCAAACCTGTCGCAGTAAAGCCAGCAGCTGTTTGATCTTTACCGTTATAAACCGTATTTAAACTATTGGCGGTTACAGTGGCTTTGGCTTTAGCAATATCCAATGAGCCATCAACAAAACTTAACTCGTAGTTCTTGTCTAGACCCGTTGCAGTGTTGGTGTATTGACCTGCATCTTTAGCAGTCACCGTGGCACTGACACCAGAGAGTACTGATTCATTTTCACCACTCACCAAACCTGTTGCAGTAAAGCCAGCAGCAGTTTGATTTTTACCATTATAGGTGGTTGATACGCTTTTGGCGGTTACGGTGGCTTTGGCTTTAGCAATATCCAATGCACCATCAACAAAACTTAGCTCATAGTTTTTATCTATACCCGTTGCAGTGTTGGTGTATTGACCTGCATCTTTAGCAGTCACCGTGGCAGTTACGCCTGATAATACTGATTCAGTTTCACCATTGACCAAACCAGTTGCAGTAAAGCCAGATGCGTTTTGGTTTTTGCCGTTATAAGTAGTTGATATGCTATTGGCTGTTACGGTGGCTTTCGCTTTAGCAATATCTAATGAGCCATCGACAAAACTTAACTCGTAGTTTTTATCTATGCCTGTTGCAGTATTGGTGTATTGGCCTGCATCTTTAGCAGTCACCGTCGCGCTTACACCTGAGAGTACTGATTCAGTTTCACCATTGACCAAACCTGTTGCAGTAAAGCCAGCAGCCGTTTGGTCTTTACCGTTATAGACTGTATTTAAACTATTGGCGGTCACAGTGGCTTTAGCTTTAGCAATATCTAATGAGCCATCAATAAAACTAAGATCATAGTTCTTGTCTAGACCCGTTGCACTATTGGTATATTGACCTGCATCTTTAGCGGTCACCGTTGCACTGACACCTGAGAGTACGGATTCAGTTTCACCATTGACTAAACCTGTTGCACTAAAGCCAGCAGCTGTTTGATCTTTACCGTTATAGACTGTATTTAAACTATTGGCGGTCACAGTGGCTTTCGCTTTAGCAATGTCTAAAGAGCCATCAACAAAACTTAGCTCATAGTTTTTATCTAGCCCTGTTGCCGTGTTGGTGTATTGACCTGCATCTTTAGCAGTCACCGTTGCACTGACACCTGACAATACCGATTCAGTTTCACCATTGACTAAGCCTGTTGCAGTAAAGCCCGCAGCCGTTTGGACTTTACCGTTATAGACTGTATTTAAACTATTGGCGGTCACAGTGGCTTTAGCCTTAGCAATATCCAATGCACCATCAATAAAACTTAAATCGTAATTTTTGTCTAGACCCGTTGCAGTATTGGTGTATTTGCCCGCATCTTTAGCGGTAACCGTTGCAGTTACACCTGAGAGTACTGATTCAGTTTCACCATTGACCAAACCTGTTGCAGTAAAGCCAGCAGCAGTTTGATCTTTACCGTTATAGGTGGTTGATATGCTATTGGCAGTTACGGTGGCTTTAGCTTTAGCAATATCCAAAGAGCCATCAACAAAACTTAACTCGTAGTTTTTATCTAGACCTGTTGCAGTATTGGTGTATTGGCCTGCATCTTTAGCAGTCACCGTTGCATTTACACCTGAGAGTACAGATTCAGTTTCACCATTGACCAAACCTGTTGCAGTAAAGCCAGCAGCCGTTTGGTCTTTACCGTTATAGACTGTATTTAAACTATTGGCGGTCACAGTGGCTTTAGCTTTAGCAATATCTAATGAGCCATCGACAAAGCTTAGCTCGTAATTCTTGTCTAGCCCTGTTGCCGTGTTGGTGTATTGGCCTGCATCTTTTGCGGTAACCGTTGCACTGACACCTGAGAGTACTGATTCAGTTTCACCATTGACCAAACCTGTTGCAGTAAAGCCAGCAGCCGTTTGATCTTTACCATTATAAGTAGTTGATACACTATTGGCGGTCACCGTGGCTTTAGCTTTAGCAATATCCAACGACCCATCAACAAAACTTAACTCATAGTTCTTGTCTATACCTGTTGCAGTGTTGGTGTATTGACCTGCATCTTTAGCAGTCACAGTGGCTGAAACACCTGATAAGACTGATTCAGTTTCACCATTCACTAAACCAGCCGCAGTAAAGCCAGCAGCCGTTTGATCTTTGCCATTATAAATAGTTGATACACTATTAGCCGTAACAGTGGCTTTAGCTTTCGCGATATCTAAGGAACCATCAACAAAACTTAGCTCATAGTTTTTATCTATACCTGTTGCGGTATTGATATATTGACCTGCATCTTTAGCAGTCACCGTTGCTGAAACACCTGACAATACCGATTCAGTTTCACCATTGACCAAACCAATCGCAGTAAAGCCAGCAGTTGTTTGATCTTTACCGTTATAAGTAGTTGATACACTATTAGCCATAACAGTGGCTTTAGCCTTAGCAATACCTAAGGAACCATCAACAAAGCTTAAATCGTAATTTTTGTCTAGACCCGTTGCGGTATTTGTGTATTGACCTGCGTCTTTAGCAGTCACCGTTGCAGTTACACCTGAGAGTACAGATTCAGTTTCACCATTGACTAAACCTGTTGCAGTAAAGCCAGCAGCCGTTTGATCTTTACCGTTATAGGTGGTTGATACACTATTGGCGGTGACAGTGGCTTTAGCCTTCGCGATATCTAAAGAGCCATCAACAAAGCTTAGCTCATAATTTTTGTCTAGACCTGTTGCGGTATTGGTGTATTTGCCTGCATCTTTAGCAGTCGCCGTTGCAGTTACACCTGATAATACAGATTCAGTTTCACCATTGACTAAACCTGTTGCACTAAAGCCAGCAGCCGTTTGATCTTTACCGTTATAAGTAGTCGATACACTATTAGCCGTAACAGTGACTTTAGCTTTGGCGATATCCAATGAACCATCAACAAAACTTAACTCATAGTTTTTATCTAGACCTGTTGCACTATTGGTATATTTGCCAGCATCTTTAGCAATAACCGTTGCACTGACACCTGATAATACAGATTCAGTTTCACCATTCACTAAACCTGTTGCAGTAAAGCCAGCAGCCGTTTGATCTTTACCGTTATAAGTAGTTGATACACTATTAGCCGTAACAGTGGCTTTGGCTTTGGCGATATCCAATGAACCATCAACAAAACTTAACTCATAGTTTTTATCTAGACCTGTTGCACTATTGGTATATTTGCCAGCATCTTTAGCAGTAACCGTTGCACTGACACCTGATAATACAGATTCCGTTTCACCATTCACTAAACCAGAAGCGCTAAAGCCTGACGCTGTCTGATCTTTACCGTTATAAACCGTATTTAAACTATTGGCGGTGACGGTGGCTTTAGCTTTCGCAATATCCAAAGAGCCATCAATAAGCGTCAGATCATAGTTCTTGTCTACACCTGTTACTGTGTTGTTGTATTTGCCTGCATCTTTAGCAGTCACTGTTGCGCTTACACCTGAGAGTACTGATTCTGTTTCACCATTGACTAAGCCTTTCGCACTAAAGCCAGCAGCTGTTTGATCTTTACCGTTATAGGTGGTTGATACGCTATTGGCAGTTACTGTCGCTTTAGCTTTAGCAATATCTAATGAGCCATCAATAAGCGTCAGATCATAGTTCTTGTCTACACCTGTTACTGTGTTGTTGTATTTGCCTGCATCTTTAGCAGTCACCGTTGCGCTTACGCCTGATAATACTGATTCTGTTTCACCATTGACTAAGCCTTTCGCACTAAAGCCAGTAGCCGTTTGGTCTTTACCGTTATAAATGGTTGATACGCTATTGGCTGTTACTGTCGCTTTAGCTTTAGCGATATCCAAAGAGCCATTAACAAAACTGAGCTCATAGTTCTTGTCTATACCTGTGGCGGTATTGGTGTACTGACCTGCATCTTTACCTGTGACAGTTGCAGAAACATCTGACAA
This sequence comes from Acinetobacter sp. CE-15, assembly GCF_051059255.1. Taxonomy (NCBI): domain Bacteria; kingdom Pseudomonadati; phylum Pseudomonadota; class Gammaproteobacteria; order Moraxellales; family Moraxellaceae; genus Acinetobacter; species Acinetobacter sp. CE-15. The sequence goes on from NZ_CP192737.1 coordinate 3,182,413, forward strand.
TACAGTTGTAGTTTCGCCATTGACCAAGCCTATTGCACTAAAGCCAGCAGCTGTTTGATCTTTACCGTTATAGGTGGTTGATACACTATTGGCTGTTACTGTCGCTTTAGCTTTGGCGATATCCAAAGAGCCATTAACAAAACTGAGCTCATAGTTCTTATCTGTACCTGTGGCTGTATTGGCATAACTACCAGCATCTTTACCTGTGACAGTTGCCGAAACACCTGACAATACACTTGTAGTTTCGCCATTGACCAAGCCTGTTGCACTAAAGCCAACAGCCGTTTGATCTTTACCGTTATAGGTGGTTGATACGCTATTGGCGGTTACGGTGGCTTTAGCTTTGGCAATATCTAATGAGCCATCAATAAGTGTCAGATCATAGTTCTTGTCTACACCTGTTACTGTGTTGGTGTATTTGCCTGCATCTTTGCCTGTGACAGTTGCAGAAACACCTGACAATACACTTGTAGTTTCGCCATTGACCAAACCTGTCGCAGTAAAGCCAGCAGCCGTTTGATCTTTACCGTTATAGACGGTATTTAAACTATTGGCCTTTACAATGGCTTGCGCTTTGTGAATTGTGGCACTTAAACCTATAGGCTGACTAAAAATATAATTTCCAGCATCCGCACCTGTTAAGTTATAGCCTGTTACGATCACAGACCGGATTCCTGCATTCTTATCTGTAAATGTGCCTATACCACTACCAGTCAATCCAACAAAGTCTCCAGCAAACGGATTGATTGAAGCAGTGCCATTTAAGGTCGCAATAGCCAAACCATCATACGTTTTATCTGCAACACTTATTCCATTAATGGTTAAAACTGCAGGCGTTATACTGGCTTTAAGATTTGTCAGCTGTAGCAAGGTGTAATTTAAAGCATCTGTTCCAGTCAGCGTATAACCCGACACAATCACATTTTTATTATTGCCCACATTTTTATCAGTAAATGATCCAAATCCAATACCCGAAAGTGTCACTGAATCACCTGACAGCACTGTCACTCCCGCAGTACCCGATAAGGTTGCTACTTTTGATGTATCATAGACCTTGTCAGCAGCGCTCAAGCCATTAATATTTAAATCTCTTTTCGCGATTGTTAATGAACCTGAACCACCATTTTCTTTATAAATTACATCATCGCCAAACTGTGTTGTATTTGCCGCGATTGGAACACCACTAATCAGAATTGAGCCATCATTTAAACTATAAATCCCTGCATTTTTACTGGTTGTTTTATAATTCAGCCCTGAAGCCAGCGTTCCAGAAGCTATCGATCCATCATAAATTTTGTCAGAAAAATTAGCGACAATTTCTGTGACCAAGGGTTTTAGGAAATGACGTAGTAAGGGCGCAGATCGTCCTTCATAAATACGCCAAACTTTTCCTGTACCACCTGCATCATCAATATCCCAACCTGCAAAAGTAGAAATTTGCTGAAGTTCTGTTGTGGTTTTTCCTACACCACCCGCACTGCTTGTTCTCCCAGAAGTACTGGTGTTCCAGAAACTATTTGTGGTTGTACCATTACCACCACCAACAAGACCACCAACATACTGCCCCCCAGTTACACTTCCTGAAGAATAATTTTTGTCAACACTACCGCCATTGAACCCAACCAGCCCTCCAACATACTGACTTCCAATAACAGTACCTGTTGCATAAGAATTGTTAATTTGTCCTGATATACCACCAATTAAACCGCCAACATAATTATTTCCTGTCACCGCGCCTGTTGCAAAAGAAGAACTTACAACACCATCACTATAACCAACCAGACCGCCAATATAATTATTATTCGAATATTTTCCTTTTACAGTCACATTGGCATAAGAATTTAAGATATTTCCTGAATTATAGTTCCAACCCACCAATCCGCCATACTGCTCGGTATTACCTGTGACTAAGCCTGCATTGACATAAGCATTATTAATCGTGCCAAGATTAATCCCCACGATCCCGCCTGTTTTTCCATAACCTGAATAACTTATATTATTTAGTCCAACATTTTGTATAAGTGCATCCTGATGCGTAATCGCAAACAGTCCAATGCCCTGATACATAGAGTCAATACTTAATCCACTAATCGCATGTCCTAATCCATCAAACCGTCCACGAAAAGCCTGCTGTGAAAGATCCATTGGACTCAAATTTGCATTATAAAAGCCAATTGGGTCGAATCCTGTATAGCCATTCCACTGCCATGTACTGCTGGCATCTATGTCTGCACCCAACACATAATTACCACTCAGGTTACCGTTGATCCCTTGTAAATCTTGACTTGTAGTCGAACCCTGTGCGCCCAAAGCCGTAATCACTTGATAGTTAATAGTAGCAGCCGTACCTTTTTGCGTACTAAAGTTCTGCCCAGCCTTTAAGTTTATTTTTGCGCCATTGTTAATATAATAATTTGCGCTGGTATTGGCCGAGTTTTGTCCATATATCAAATTAAGTTTGCCACTGTTATTGGTCGCTGTGATGTTGGCATTAATGTTGATGTCATTTTGTGCATTTAAAGTCAGGCTGTTCGCACTTCCCCAAGTCACATCAGCATTAACATTGATATCACCCTTTTGGTTACCCGTAGTGATGGTTAGCAATATGATATTACTGGTTGCAAGACTGCTTGCTAAAGTGGTTGCGCCTATGCCGCTACTGCTTGCTGGCGCATTACCCGAATTAATACTGAAATCGGTAGGGTCGATCAACCAGTTTCCAGTTTTCCCTCCATCAGAATGAGAGGACACCACTGTACTATTCTCAATCTTTACTTGAGCTGCGGAGGTTTCAATAAACCCGCCATCTTGACCATTTTTCCCTTCAGCTTTAAGCAGACCACTGACATTTGTTTCACCATTTTGCATATCACCTAACAGAATGATTTCACCTTTGGCATTTTGGCTTAAGCGATTGGCTTCAATAATCCCACTATGATTTACCACGGCTTTACTTAAACTGTCTTTGGCTTTTGCAGTTAAATATACAGCCCCATTATCGGCAAGAATTGCACCACCATTGTCCACCAAGCCTTTTAATACCCCTTGATCAACTTGGTACTGGGTGAGTGAACCATCCTGTAAAGCAAGAGTGACTTGACTGGCAGCAGTGAGATGAGTAACGCCATTCGGTGTCACAATAGAGCCGGTATTTTTAACATTGGGCGCAATCAGCGCAACAGTTCCACCTGATAAAGTTTGAATAGTACCGTTATTTTCTATCGTTGCTGTGCTATTGGCATTGGCTTTTAAAGTATATTTGCCATTTTGAATATCTGCATCGTTCAAACTTAAAGTTGAAGCAACCAAACCGCCAACATTCACTTGAGCTGTCTTAGAAAAAACCACACCATTTGGATTGAGTAAAAACACCTGCCCATTGGCATTTAAACGCCCCATAATCTGCGATGCATTGCTATCCAAAACCCGATTAATGGCTATAGATGACTGGTTTTGCTGATTAAAATTAACCGTTGCATCTTTACCAATATTAAAAGTATTCCAGTTGGTCGAAAGGTTTTGACTATTTTGATGAATATTTAAAACGTTGCCATTTTGGGAAATGTTGGCTGAACCTTGAGTGATATTGGCACCTGTAGGCAGTTCAGTATTAGAAATTGCGGCATAAATCGATAACGGCAATAAAGCCAGCCCCAAAAAAGCCAATCGGATTAAATTTATCCCTGATGCTTTGTGAACACCGCCCTTCAGTGCGTTTTTATGGTCTACAGTACTTTGTGAAGTGCTATGATTTTTCGCCAATTCTGAAACGGCTTGCCAACACCTAAGTTGTGAATTCCAAATAACTTTATAAATTTTATTCATGATAATCCCCAAATCTACTTTTTAATCAAATATCAATCATTAGATCAAATGGGGGAATAGAGAGATATACCTGAAATTGGGTATTTTGCACGTATTAATTCACGTTATAGATAACCCAATAAACGCTGAATGAAATTATTCAGCGTTTATTGGAAAGAAAGCCCTATGCATCAGTTTTAAGCTAAACAAGCACTATAAAACCATGTTTCAATAAAAAAGCACCCGTAGGTGCTTATCTGCTTATTTTCAATCAAAAGGTTAGTAATTGTGGATCAAACAAATCTTTGATCAGATCAGATTGCAATACAGGTATATCTTGCGCTGATAGATTTTCGGCTTTATTGAAAGCGAACAATTCAGTATTTTTAGCATCATCGACAACGGTTGTAGCACTTTGATCAATTGTTCGAGCAAGCACATCATCAATCTGATTTGTAGTTAAATCATTGACTGAAGTCTTTGCCAATAATTCATCGACTGAAATGGCCGTGCTGTCATAAGAATTGGTATTGGCTAGCTTGATATTGTCAACCTTGATATCGTCAACTTTGGTATTCTCAAGCCCATCTTGCAGTACAGTCGCTATGCTTGTACTGAGAATAGCTGAACTGCCAGCTATAGCGGTATGATCTACATCTGAAACATTTGAATGGAGCTGCGAGAATTGATTTTCTATTGGTGTCGATTGATCGAATACTTGAGCGCTACTTTCTGGCTCAGAATGTAAAACACCTGATCCAATCGCATCAGCACTTTTAGCTGAGTTAATATTTGAATCAGCTAAATCAGCATGAAAAGCTGACGCTTCATCAAAAACTGCCATTTTTGCAGCGATTTCGACTACAGTAAATGTTCGTGCATCACTCACTAAACTGGTATTCCCTGCTTTATCCGTTTGTACAGTGGTAATACTGTGACTCCCCAGAGTTAAATCATAAGCAAAACTATATGACCATTTACTATCTGCACCGACTGTGACCGTTCCAATCGCCTGATTATTGTCATAAATAATCAAAGTTGCCCCAGCTTCTCCGGTTCCCGAAATCACAGGCCGCTTGTCATCTGTCGTCCCATTTGCAGCAACAGAACCTACAGTTGCCCCCACATCATCAACCACATCTGTGATTTTCGGACTAGCAGGTGCGGTTACATCTTTGGTACCTGTTACAGAGCTAAGCGCTGACTGATTTCCAGCTGCATCTGTTGCATATACACTGCCGACTTTTGCTTCAGTCAACGCTGTTGAAAGTGTGACAGAATAATTTCCGTTTGCATCCGTTGTTGCTGTGCCTAATAATTTATTGGCACTGTCATAGACTGAAATTTTGGAGTTTGCTTCAGCGGTACCCGTGATCACAGTGCCTTCAGCATTTAAATTGGCCACGGGTTTATCTGGCGCTAAAACATCTTGTCCAGCTTTAATTTCTACAGCACTCGACTTATTTCCAGCAGCATCTTCAATAATAATTTTGCCAGTCTTGCTTGCATCTAAAGCAGGAGAAATGGTGATATTGAATTTACCATTGGCGTCTACCGTACCCGTTGCAATCACCACACCTGTTGAATCTTGAATAATCACTTTAGCATTTGCTTCTGCGGTTCCGTGTATTGAATTCCCTTCTTTAGATACCTCAAACTTGGGTTGATCAGGTGCGATAGTATCTTTACCCACTTCAATATTATGTTTTTCTGATTTATTTCCAGATGCATCAATCGCTTCGACTGTACCAATCTGGCCTGTGGTTAAAGCAGGAGAAATGGCAACAGAAAATTGTCCCTGTGCATTGGCTTTAGCAGTACCAATCAGTTGACCTGCTGGGTCATATACATTAATTGTGGCATTCGCTTCTGCTTTACCAGTAACAATATTTCCTTGCTCATTTAACTGCCCTTGAGGCTCATTGGGTGCAATGGTATCTTTCGTGCCAACAACCGAGGTATAGGTTGAGGCATTTCCAGCTTTGTCTTTTGCATTGATATAATAAGTATTGTTGTTTAGCAAAGCCTCTGGCAATGTCAAAGAATAATTTCCATCTTTATCGACCACTGCTGTAGCAATCACTTTCTGGTTTTTATCAATCACATAAATAGTCGCACCCGCTTCAGCGGTACCCTTAATTTCAGTCCCCTCTGCATTCAATGTTGCTGTCGGCGTTTTCGGTGCAATAATGTCGGTAATACCCTTTGATTGATTACTGCCCCCATTATCAATCAATGCCAAACCTAAACCAATTGCAGAAACAAGACCAACACCTGCTTTCACTGCACTTGAAGAAAATAGATTTGAAAATGAAAACTCAGGGGTTGAATCTTCGTAGGCAGAGACTTGTTGAACAGCCGCGGTATTGGCGCCTTCATAGAGTAAAGTGTCGAGTTTTTGCAAACCGCTATAGTCTGTAAATTTTCCATTGGCATCAAAGTGAGCAAGTGAGAAACTTCCATCTGCTTTGGGGAACGTTAAAGAATGCGTTGTGGTTGAATTGGCTTGAAAAAACCCCTCTAAAACAATTTGCTCACCATTGTTTAAACTAATAATCAGCTTATCGCCTAATCGCTCAAGTGTTTTCACATCTTGTTGTGTGACACCAATTTGAATAATAGCAGGTTGATCTAAACTGACCGTTTTTGCTTGAGAATCCTGTAGTAATATTTTGTCTTGTTTTGCAGCGACGACTATTCTTGTCATTTATACCTTCTATTGATTTAAAGTGTATTTTTTGAAAATTATACAGAAGGTATTTATATATACAAACGACTTAAACTGATTTCTGAATTATTTATAAAAATATAAAATTCAGATACTTAAAAATAAGTAAGATAGCGCACAAAATCTTATTTAAACAATAAATATCCAGCATTCTTGTTGTTCACATATAACTTCACTCTTTAACAAAGCGCTTGAGCAAATTGTGGGGCATCATCCAAAATTTCAAACCAAGCAGCTTTGTTGTCAGTAAATGCATGTGAAACAATCTTGCCTTGAACAGGCTCATTTACAATGCCTACACGTAATCTCACAATCTCAGGTAGGTCTAAACGTGCACTAAATAATGGGGATGCACATCTTTTACAAAACGTTCGCTTTTTATTTTCAGTGGCATAATATTCTTGAAACAATGCCTGTCCTTGAACAATCTCTAAATCTTTAGTCTGAATAGGAGCAATCGCCACAAATGCTGAACCTTGGGCTTTTTGACATTGCTGACAATGACAGACAAATATTTGAGGGATTTCACTATGAATTCTCAGTTGAATACCACCACAAAGGCATGAAGCTGTATACATTTTTATTCCTCTATATTGTGAGCAAACTCATTTTATCGATCAATTGTAACGCTTATAACTTATCAATAATCAAATGGATAACGTAAAAAAGTTCAGGATGGATGCGATTCACGGTATCTTGAAATTGCTCCAACTCCATCGTAGACATATACGATCTCAAAGATTGTTTTTTGTTCTAGGTTTTTTGTTCTAAGCTTTTTGTTCCAAGTCATGTGCTCGATAGGACTTTAACGCCTCAATTTCAGTATAAATGCTCGCTTGCAATTGATCACGAAATTCAATCATATCATCCATGTTTTCTATCTGGTCAATAGATAATCGTGGCATAAATTTAAAATAAAAAGAGATTCGCTTTGGAATAATATGCTTTGGAATCGAAGGAATAACTTCACCTTGTCTAAGCAATGAACCTATTTTGGGATTTGATAATATTTTATTAAACCACTTTTGTTTAAGCAGTACGTTTACATCAAAAGCTAAATCAAAAACTTCATCACCACCTAAAGCCACAAAAGGAGCAATTTCATAACCAAATTCCTGAGCCAACTTTAAGAAACCAAAGCGTTGCTTCCAGATCAGTTGATAGGCTTCACCTTTACGTTTAATGACTTCTCGACCGCCGCCTGGAAAAACCAGAATCGAATAACCTTGTCGCATCGCTTCTTTGGCATATTCTTGTACACCATCAACCCCACCAACACGTTTAACCACTTCTTTCCAAATCGGAATATGAAAATGCATATGATCAGCTAAACTGACCACTGCGATTTTATGTTCTGTAAATAAATAATCAATCAGAATCGGAGAATCTAAAACACCATAGATGGTGTGATTACCGACATACATGGCTGGTTTATTCGGCACTAAATTTTCAGTACCTAAAAATGTTGGACGAAAGTAAAAGCGCTGTAAGCTGCTTATTAATCGAATCAATTTAGCGTTGTGTCGTATTTTCAAGGTTTTTTCAGTCATGCTGTATCTCTACAAAATACTTTTCAACATTATTTGATCTTAGCCTTAAGCGTATGACTCCCCCTTTTTCAGGGAAGAGCTTTACACAAATAAAATAACTTAAATTCTCGACAATCCCCCCCTCTTTTTCAACGTAGCTGAACTGCGCTTTTCGCGGCGCAAGGGGGGATTTTTATAAAATTATAATTTAAGCAACATGCTTTTGCACAAGGATTGAACCCACAGAATAACCTGCACCAAATGAACACAGTACACCATATTCACCATCATTCACCTGATCCGCACTACGATGTAATGCAATGATCACACCTGCTGAAGACGTATTGGCAAACTCATCTAAAATGATTGGTACCAAATCAGGATCCGCTTCTGCAACTTCTTTACCGACAATGAGTTTTAAAATTAATTCATTCATATTGGCATTGGCTTGATGCAACCAAAAACGTTTTACGTTTTCAGGTTGAATACTGTTCTTTTCCAATTGTGTAGAAATAATTTTCGCAACCAATGGACACACTTCTTTAAATACTTTGCGACCATCTTGACGGAATTGCTTATCATCACGAGAAGTTAATTCTGAACCATTTAAGAAACCAAAATTATTTCGGATGTTATTGGAGAATTGGGTAAACAAATGGGTATCTACGATTTCAAACCCTGTTTTGCTGTCCGTTTCTTCAATAATTGAAGCTGTTGCAACATCACCAAAAATAAAGTGACAGTCACGTGAACGATAGTCAGTATGGCCTGAGGTAATTTCCACATTAACCAATAACACACGACGTGCACCCGTTTTTACAGCATCATAGGCTTGTTTTAAACCAAATGTAGCAGCTGAACACGCCACATTCATGTCATAAGCATAGCCTTGAATACCCAATGCAGTTTGAATTTCAATTGCAACAGCAGGATAAGCACGTTGTAAATTTGAACAAGCCAAAATCACCACATCAATGTCTGCTGCAGTTACGCCTGCATTTTCCATCGCTTGTTTTGCTGCAATTACGCCCCACTCTGCTTGGATTGAAAGCTCTTCATCTGAACGTTCTTCTAAACGTGGACGCAAGCGATTAATGTCTAGGACACCTGATTTTTCAATTACATAACGACGCTTTACGCCTGAGGCTTTTTCAATAAATTCTGCACTAGAACCACGACGGGCAACAACTTCACCCGCTTCAATTTTTTCAGCATTTTCACTGTTAAATTGTTCCACATAAGCATTTAAACAATCCACCAATTCTTCATTGGTAATCACTTCTTCAGGATGGTACAAACCTGTACCTGTAATACGGATGCCCATGTAAAACTCCTTTTTTAAATTCACAAATATTTCAAATTATTTCTATTCTAACCGATTCCAAGCTTTTCCCATACTTTTTGTATTCTGGTTGACGAAATCGGCATCTTGGTTTTCATCGGTTGAGAAAATAATGAAATACGTAGTTCCTCAACCATGAAGTAGACTTCTTTAACACGAACATCCGACTTAAACTTAAACAGTTTATCCATCCAAGGATCTACTTCTTTAATTGCAGCATCATCACGATTTAGATTATTCGGCAATCGATCTAAACGCAATAACAATGCTTTTAAATAACGTGGATATTCCTGCCAAATATCGGAAGATTTTGAATAAACAAAATTGGATAAGTTCATTAAATCCAGTTGATCTTCAATATCATTCATATTTTTAGCAAATACGTCTTGATCCAACATCAGCAATTGCTGACGTATTTCCTGCCATTGAATATAAATTTCACTGATCAGCTTTAATGCTTCCTGACCATGACTTAAAAATGACTTTTTCACATCAGCCATGACTATCGCAAATTCTTCAGCATTAATGGGTAAATCTTGAATTGCCATTTGTAATGTTGCGTACACCAACATTTGCTCAAGTTGTGCTTTATCGCCCAAAGGTGAATATGCCAATGCCAGTGGCTTGGAAATTTGCTTTTTCAATTGACGGATCAAATCCCCCAATTGCATATGAATCAAACGAATTACGCCTTCACGATGCTGCTTAATCGCTTCACTTTGATCATTAAAAGTCTGAATCACAATACCAGAGTCATCTTTCAACTCTAACTTAGCAAAGTCTTTGCTTGGGACCAGTGCCTGATATTGTTTAACCACAACCCCTGTCACCTTCTGAGAGGCCTCAAATACAAAGCTTTCAGGGAAAGTAGTAAACTCACCTTTTAACTGTTTGACCGGACTGTGTGTTTCAGTACGACAACGTGCTTTAAGTTCGGCAAGATCACGACCTTTTTCAATCACGCGGCCTTTTTCATCAATTACTTTGATAAATGGAATTAAGTACTGATCAATACGTTCAAAAGAAAAATCTTTACTGGTAATTTGTTCACCACGTAATTGAAATGCCAAAAACTCAAAAATATGCTGATGCAAATGTTGCGCATCGACTGCTTTGATCAATTTATTGGCTGTATCTGGGATCGGCACCAAATTACGACGTTTATCTTTTGGTAAGGCTTTTAATAACGCTTCGATTAAATCCAAACGCCAGCCCGGAATCCCCCAAGACCAAATATTTTCATCAACTTGCGCTAAGGCCTGTACCGGAATTTTTACTGTTGCGCCATCTTCATCATGACTTGGATCAAAACGATAGCTGGCAGCTAAACGTAATTGTCCATTATGTAAATAATCTGGAAATTGTTGCGTGGTCGGACGGTCATTCATCCATAAATCATCATCATCAACAAACAGATAACGAGGATTCTGCGGTTCTACTGTTGCTCGCCAATCTTCAAAACTACGACGACTGGCAATTTCAGTAGGCACTTTTGCGGCATAAAACTGATAAATGGTTTCTTCATCGACAACCAAATCACGACGACGCAGTTTGTCTTCCACACGCTCGACTTCTTCAAGCTTCAATAGGTTGTGTTTTAAGAATGGTGGCGTTGTTCCCAAGTTTCCTGTGGTTAGTGCATCTCTTAAGAAAATTTCATGCGCAGCCAACTGATCCACTTTTTCATAATTGGTGGCGCGTTTCGGTTCAATGATCAGCCCAAATAATGAAATCTGATCATAAGCATTGACCACACCCGGTTTTTTCGCCCAATGTGGCTCAAAATAATGATGTTTTAATAAGTTAGGTGCAGCTAAAAGAATCCACTCAGGCTCAATTTTTGCTAGTGTGCGTAAATACACCTGTGAGGTTTCGACCATTTCAAATGCCATTACCCATGGGGTATTGGTTTTATGTAAGGTCGATGCAGGAAAAATTCGGGCTTTTTGCTGACGAACTGCCATGAAAATATTACGTTCGTCAGTTTTATTGGCAATAAAGGACAATAATCCTGTCAATAAAGCACGATGTAAATTTTCATAACTGGCTGTCTTTTCATTGAATGAAAGTTTTAAGCCCTGTGCTAAATCCAGTAATTGTTCATGCGTTTTCTTCCACTCACGTAAACGTAACCAGCTAAGAAAATGCTGTTTAGCAAAATTACGTCTTTTGCTTTCACTTAAAGTTTCACGATTTTCAGTCAGTGTATTCCACAGTTTAATATAAAATAGAAAATCTGAATCCGCTTCTTTAAATAATGCATGTTTTTGATCCGCCTGCATTTGCTTATCAGCAGGACGCTCGCGTGGATCTTGTACTGCAAGCGCCGCAACAATAATCAAAACTTCATTCAGCACCCCAAAATGAGCACCACCGAGAATCATCCGTGCAAGGCGTGGGTCTATTGGCATTTTTGCCATTTGTAGACCGATTTTGGTTAAACTGTTGTTTTGAAGTTCGGCTTTTTTAGTAGCAGGTTGAGCAAGTTTTTTTGCTTTAGCACCATCTACTACTCCCTGTTGGGAAACCTCACTTTCACTTTGTGCAACCGCTTGAGGGAGATTATTTGAATTTTGCACTTCATGGATAGCACCTAATTCAATCAGTAACTTACGCCCATCATTGACCAAACGATGGTCTGGCGGCTCAATAAAATCAAAATCTTCTACAGCACCTAAACCCAGACTTTGCATCTGTAAAATAACTGATGCTAAATTGGTCCGTTTAATTTCGGGTTCAGTAAAATCTGGACGACTTTGAAAATCATCTTCACTGTATAAGCGAATGCAAACACCTGGTGCAATACGACCACATCGGCCTTTACGCTGATTTGCAGCAGCTTGAGAAATCGCTTCAATCGGTAAACGCTGTACCCGTGAACGATAGTTATAGCGAGAAATACGCGCAAAACCACTGTCGATCACATAACGAATATTCGGTACAGTCAACGCTGTTTCAGCGACGTTGGTTGCGATGATAATACGTCGCCCACCACCAGAGGGATTAAAGATTTTCTGCTGTTCGGCTAAAGCTAAACGTGCATATAAAGGTAAAATTTGCGTGTGTTTAGGACCAAATTTTTGTAAGGTCTCTTGTAGTTCTCGAATTTCTTGTTCAGTGCTTGAAAAAATAAGAATATCCGCATGTTCAGGATGCCCCTTAGATTCAGCATCCTTAAAACATTCTTCTACAGCTTGTACCACCGCACGTGGTAAATTTTCTTCAAAATCATCAAAGTCATCATCATCACTGCCTCCGATCGTCATCTCAGAAATCGGACGATAACGCAGTTCTACTGGAAAGCTACGTCCTTCCACTTCAAAAATCGGTGCGCCATTAAAATATTCGCTAAAGCGATTCACATCTAATGTTGCTGAAGTAATAATGATTTTTAAATCAGGACGTTTTTTTACCAGTTGCTTCAGGTAACCCATGATGAAATCAATGTTTAATGAACGTTCATGCGCTTCATCAATAATAATCGTGTCATATTTATTTAAATAACGATCATTAGAAAGTTCAGCAAGAAGAATACCGTCCGTCATTAAGCGAACGATTGAATCGTTTGATCCTTGTTCATTAAAACGCACTTTAAAACTGATGCTTTCACCCAGCTTCTCACCAACTTCTTCAGCAATACGTTGCGATACACTTCGTGCTGCCAGACGTCGAGGCTGAGTATGACCAATAATCCCAGTTAAACCACGACCTGCAAGCATTGCTATCTGTGGTAATTGCGTGGTTTTACCAGAACCCGTTTCCCCTGCAACAATAATAATCTGATGCTTTTGAATCGCTTCAATCAGTTTATCTGCATACTGGGTAACCGGTAGATCCTGATTGAGTTTGATTGTCGGTAGACTGGCTAATCTTTTTTTGACTTGATGGTTTGATTTCTCAAACAGTTCTTGGAATTTTTCAGGATGAGCATCTTTTCCTTTTTTCAGTCGATTTAAACGATGGCGATCTCGTACCATAACCCATTGATCGACATTTAACTGATTTGGCACAGACGCATTATCCTAATACTTAAAATTGAACGGAATATTTTACGCTGTAAAGCACAGGAGAGATAGTCCAATCAAAGTGAATTCATGTTTACGTTATATATGTATTATAAAAATAATATTTTAAAGCTGCTAAAGCTCACTCAACTAAGCAACTGTCTGTGGCTGCAAATATTCATATAGACCTAAATCTATTGCTGTATGATCTACATCAACCAGGTAGCTTGAAGTGATGCTTAAGTACAAAACAGCAGCCACCCATATCATTTCCACGCTATACAACATTGAAATGTGATGTAGTTAAAATTCAATTTATCTTATATGAACAAATTCTATACATTGAAATAAATTTTATATCTTTTTTAGAAATCGCCCTTGAAATATAGCCCCAGAAGCATCATGTTTGTAACAGATTAAAAAAGGATGCTTTGTCATTCAAACATCATCTTTATTTGCTTTAGTTGATGAAATACTGACAAAACAACGGTTTTTGGTGAAATGTATCTGGAGCACGCTAATTTGATTTTCCGATCTTAGCGATAAAAAAATACTATTTCCCCAATAATCTAAAATTCATTATTCTAGTTAAATATTAGATAAACACCTCAATCATGGAGATAATGATGAGCTTAATTAATACTGAAGTTAAACCTTTTAAAGCACAAGCTTTCCAAAACGGCCAATTCATCGAAGTTACAGAAGCCGATCTTAAAGGTAAATGGTCTGTAGTTTTCTTCTATCCAGCTGACTTCACTTTTGTTTGCCCAACAGAACTTGGTGACCTTGCTGACAACTATGCTGAATTCAAAAAATTAGGCGTTGAAATCTACTCTGTTTCTACAGATACACACTTCACGCACAAAGCTTGGCACGATTCTTCTGAAGAAATCAAAAAAATTGAATATGTAATGGTTGGCGACCCAACTTGGGTTCTTGCTAAAAACTTCGAAGTTTTAATCGAATCTGCTGGTCTTGCTGACCGTGGTACTTTCGTTATCGATCCTGAAGGTAAAATCCAAATCATCGAAATCAATGCTGGTGGTATTGGTCGTGATGCTTCTGAACTTCTTCGTAAAGTTAAAGCAGCTCAATACGTTCACGGTCATCCTGGAGAAGTTTGCCCAGCTAAATGGAAAGAAGGCGATGCAACTCTTGCACCTTCAATCGACTTAGTGGGTAAAATCTAATTCTTGAATTAGATTAAACACATAAAAAAACCACGCTTTTTAGCGTGGTTTTTTTTGGATTAGATTTTATGTATAGGTTTTTGTGTTTGTAGATTTTTATTTAATGCGACCAAATTGCAATTTCATATCCATCTAAATCTTTAAAATGAAAACGACGTCCACCAGGAAAACTAAAAATCTCTTGTACGATGGTTGCACCCGCCTCTTTCACACACACTAAGCTTTGTTCTAACTGAGCACTAAACAAAACAATTAATGCCCCACCAGAACTTTGCACATCATCAGATTGGGCAAAGCCACCTTTTATCTCCCCTGAATCAAACTCACAATATTCAGGACCAAAGTCGGTAAAAGTCCAGCCTAAGTTTTGATAAAACCTTTTGCTTTGTACGACGTCTTTCACCTTAAATTCAATATAGTTAATGGAAATTTTTTGACGAGCCGCTGACTGATCCATCGATGTTTCTCCTTAAATTTATAAAATATTGTTCTATAGAAAATAAAATATGAGTCAATTGATAATACATTTAAACCACTAAATATAGGATAACAAAAAATTATTTTTGCGTTGTTCTGCTCAAATGATCAACTTGCTTGAGTAGCTCAGGAATACGGTATTTCCCGTACATGGACTGTACATTATGTTTCGCTTGCACTAATTCTATGCCGATGGCAGAGACGTATAATGGCTTAACACTTTGTCCACGTAAAATTTCAAATTCCTTTGGTGTTCCTCTAAATTCATTTTTAGCCACCCCAATCACAGGGGTTTTATCAGCTAAGGCAGCATATAAGTGCTGTCCTAAACCTGCTGTTTGTTCAGTGCCTAAATAGACATAGCCATCAATCACAATCATATCGATGGGTTCTTTCACCAAATCCAATAACGTTAAAATACACGGTAATTCACGTTTATAAAATTGACCTGATTCATAGTCAGCAATTGGTTTGATGGTGATAAGGTAATGATTCAATACAACTGAACTCCCCCAAGACTCAAATACTACACCAGCAACTTGTGCAGAGTTATCTGTATAGGCAACGTCTATTGCAAGAATCATGATCCACCTCTTAATGACTAAAATAAAATAGCAATTTTCTCATTTACTGATGATTTTTTAAGTGTTTATCTTGCCCAAAATCTGTAATGTCAAAATATGAATATCTTTAGCAAAATATAAACAGCTTTATTTACAAAACCACTATACATTTCTTCAAGTGAATAGACTAATTTCAAAAGATACAGAATATATTTTTCTGTAAAACAATCAAAAGTTTAAGGGGTTGCTTATGGGATCAATGATTACCGTGACTTCTTGGAAGTACAATGCTTCTTCACGGTATTTAAAAATTTTTTATAACAATGGTTCTGGTGAACTTTACCATCCTGTCCCAGAATTTATATACAATAATTTACTACGATGTAGTGATAAAACAGCATTCGTGCATAAATACCTAGAATACGATTTACATTTTAAGCGACTTTCAATTTTATAGTTTTTAGAACTGTGTCTTTAGAGCAAAGTCAGGGAGATTTCTCCCTGATGTAAAAACTCGATTAGTTTTTAAATGTCACCACAAACAGACCAGACCCAATCGACAAGGTTGTGGTCATAAACCTTTCATCTCGTTTAACTTCCATGATAAAGCTCTTTACTTCAGCAGCATGTGATATCACATTATCTACAATCAATACCCCACCATGCTCTACAAGCATCTTCTGTAAATATATCCAGTAATTTAAATAAGCATTGCGCTCAGCGTCCAGTAGAATAAAGTCATATTGTTCCTGACATTGTTCCAAGTATTTTTGTGCATCCCCTACCCAAAAATCAATCACGTCATCAACCTGTAACTCTTGAGCATGCAGTTGCGCTTGCTGAGTTCTTTTTTCATCGATCTCTAGCGTTGTCACCTTGGCACCTGTGACTTTGGCTGCATCTGCAAGCCACAATGTAGAGTAACCTGTTGATGTCCCGATCTCTAAAATTTTCTTAGACTGCTGGATTCTCACTTGCATGGCTAAAAACAATGCTGATTCAGGTTCGATATTTCGATAGCGTTTAATACGATCACACTGTGTAGCATCAAACTTAATAAAGGATTGATATAGTTCATTCAATCGTTGCAAAAATGGGTTACTTAAACTCATGTTTAGATCTTCCTTTTCACTATCATTGTTATTATTTCAATCATTTACGTCATTGCTATGACAATACATAGCTTTTGACAAGTTACATCGTTACGGTTTATTTCGTGACTTTATCATTCGGTAAAATCTAGCAAGTACAACTCAAACCTCATGTAAAAATTCAAATCTCGCTTGGACTTGACCATCTTCTAATGTGACCTGCTCACAAAACATTTCATAAGGTCGAACCCAGATTGAATAATCATCATATAAACATTGGTAAACCACAACTTTTTCACGGGTTTCACTGTGTGTTGCGACATGAAAGACTTGGTATAAATTACCTTTATAATGTTTATAAATTCCAGCTTTTAACATCTACACTCAACACTCTAAATACGATATCTATGTTATACAGGATAGCCAAAGAAAAAACTCGTCCGTAGACGAGTTTTTTATGCTTTTCAATTTTTAAATTAAGAAAAGTCTAAGCCTTTTTCAAATGCTTTTAACTCGTGGCGAGCCATTGCTAAGTTTGATTTAGAACGATCTAAAACAAGATAAAGGAATAAGTTTTCATTTGAATCAAGTGGGCGAATCAAATGATACTGTTTACCTAATGTAATTAAAATATCTTCAATTACATCATCTAATTTCAGTGCTTTTGCTACTTTACGCTTAGCACGAACAACTTCAGTATTACCTGCAGCTGCTAATTCTAAGTCTAAACCTGCACCTGCAGTCGCTAAAGATAAACCACTTTCGCTATCTACTAATGCAGCACAAACGAAACCATCGATATCAGTTAATTGATCTAGTGTAATACGAGCCATGAGCATCCCCGTTTCTTTCAACATTGTTGTTCGCTTTAGTAATTCAATTTTTATTTTGCTTTACTAAAACACTTTACTATTTAGCTAAAAATATTCATTTCTAACTAACATGGATAAATTAGTATTCTTTTTTTGAATACCCATTTAATTTTATTTGATAATCAATTTTAATTAATTATTTCCCACACTCATTTTAATAGCATAAAAAATATTAACTATTCAATAGAAATTTAAAAAATAAATGACTAATTTGACTATTTAAAACTTTTGAAAAAACCCAACAAATACCAGATACAAAAAACCCAGTACAAATCTCATTTTTCAAAAAAAATGCAACTGAAGTTACATTTTTCACAATGGCTTATCTATATATTTCTCATCAGTAATTCTGAAGTAGATTTAAGCTCATAGAGCATCTGTCCCAATAAAATATCTTTGTTGGTCATCGCCACTAAAACCAGTGGATGCTTTGGATGAGGAATGGCTGTCAAAAGTGCTTTTCCGTTCTCGGCATCCAAGGTAATTGTTTGACATCCAACGAGATTGATTTCTGAAACAAATGCGGTCACTAGGGCTAAAATCGAACTACTCACTGCGGCAATCTTTCCAGAATTGCTAATATTTTTCTTGTTGACTAAAGCAATTTCAAACCCATCAGAAGTACACAACATGATGAACTCTACACCACTGACAGAGTTCAAAAGCTGCCTGATTTGTTTTTCAGCATATGCTACAAAATCATCAGGTACTTTTCGAGATGTGTTTAGGTCAAGCATATTCAAGAAAACCCCATAAATTAATTTGTAAATTCAGCATTTTCAAAAGCCGAAAACACAGGTTTTTCAGACTTTTTCCAGCAACAGAATTATTTGATATACTTCACATTTTACACTCAATTCTATCTGTTTTTATTGGCTTGTAAACATGTTTTTTCACTTTTAATTTAATTTTTTGAGCACTAATATTGCGCCACAAAGCTTCAAATTGTCAGATTTTTTTCAACAAGGTCACTTTCAAATAACTAATATCATAAATTGAGTGGATCTTAAACCTTATCTTGATTTAATTTTAACGATACAGCATTAAAACAAACTTAAATTTTACCATTGTTTATTTTATTGATATTGGCAGTTAAACTATAAAAGCAGTGTATTGATATTATATTAAGCTTTTATTAAAAGCAGATTTGTGCGCTATTATTCGATATAAGATAAATTGATCTTATAAAAACTTTACATTTTATTTTTTGATTTGGTTATTTTTTGTGTTTATATTTATTTCATCCAACTGCTGGATGCCAAAAATTAATTTAAAAAAGGTACAAGACAATGAATAAACTTCTACTCTCTCTTGGTCTGATTGCAACGATTGCACTTGTTGGTTGTAATAAAGATAAAGCGCCAGAAACAGGGGCGACCACAGGTGAACATGCTGAAAATGCCGTAGAACAAGCAAAACATGATGCAGAACATGCCGCTCAAAATGCAGCTGATGCGACGGCGAAAGCTGCGGATAATGCAGCAAATGCAACTGCGACTGCTGTCGATCATGCCGCTGATGCAACTGCACATGCTGCCGATGCAACTGTTGATGCTGCTAAAGATGCCACTGCAACTGCCGCTGGTGCTGTTGAAAAAGGTGCTGCGGACGTTAAAGAAAAAGCAAGCCAATAGTTTTAATCTGAAAAAAAGCTCCTAAATATAGGAGCTTTTTTATATTTGTCATATATTTAGATTATCAATGAATCAACTTTCAGTTACTTGGAGTTTTGTTTATGCCACATTCTCATCACCTAGAGCAGCATTTTATACAACGTACAGGCTGGTTAAGAGCAGCGGTTTTGGGTGCAAATGATGGCATCATTTCTGTGACCAGTTTAGTGATGGGAATGGCAGCGAGTGGTGCGTCTAGTCACACGCTATTGATTACCTGTATTGCGGGATTGATTTCAGGTGCAACCTCAATGGCTGCCGGTGAATATATTTCCGTCAAATCTCAATCAGATATTGAAGCGGCGGATTTAAAAATCGAAGCTCGCGAATTAGAAAAAAACCCGCACTTAGAGCTTAAAGAACTGACTCACATTTATATTCAACGCGGTTTAGATCCCGAATTGGCACATCAAGTTGCTGTTCAACTCACAGAAAAAGATGCCTTAGAAGCGCATGCACGGGATGAAATTGGGATCAATGAAGCAACTGCGGCAAGACCATTACAAGCTGCTGGTTCTTCAGCGTTATCGTTTTCAATAGGTGCCTTATTTCCAACATTGTCGATTTTGTTTAGCCCCGAAGCATATTTAGAAAAAATTGTTTTAGTAGTCGGTATCTTATCTCTGGTCATACTCGGTGCCTTATCCAGCTATTTTGCGGGTACATCAATACTCAAGGGTAGTTTCCGTGTGGCGGTATGGGGAATTATCGCAATGGCGTTCTCAAGCTGGATTGGTTCTCTGTTCCAAGTCACTCCGATGTGATCTAAGCCTCTATAAAATAAGCTACACTCTAAAGGTGTATTTGAATTATATTTTTATAATAAATACCGAACATAATTTGCTTATTGCAATTGGCTTGGGCAAAGTAACTTAAAACTCAAGGAGCTTAAATATGTCTTTATTAGAACAATTAGGGATAAAACATCCCATCTTACTTGCACCAATGGCAGGCGTTTCTACCCCACTATTGGCAGCGGAAGTATCAAATCAAGGGGCTTTAGGCGCTCTAGGACTCGGTGCAAATACCATAGATTCTGCACTTCAACAAATTCAAGAAACCCAAGCGTTAACACCACATCCTTTTCAATTAAATTTTTTCTGTCATGAATCAACAGCATTAAACACTGAATCTAATACGCTGTGGAGTCAACATTTAGCAGCTGAATTTAAAAAATTTGGCGCAAATCCTCCCACAGAATTAAAATGCATCTACCCGAGCTTTAAAGACAATGATGATTTTTTAAACCTGTGTTTAGACACTCAACCCAAAGCGGTAAGTTTTCATTTTGGTATCCCGCATCAATATCAAATTCAAAAATTAAAACAGGCCGGTATTATCACTCTAGTTTCTGCAACCAATCTGACTGAAGCGCTGGCTATTGAAGAAGCTGGGATTGATATTATTGTGGCTCAAGGTATTGAAGCAGGTGGGCATCGCGGTATTTTTAACGCTCAAATTGATGGTGCAATTAAAACCTCAGATCTAGTCACGCTTATCAAAAAGCATAGCTCACTGCCTGTCGTTGCAGCAGGCGGTATTATGAATGGGCAACAAGCCAAAGCCATGTTAAATCTTGGTGCTGATGCCGTGCAATTGGGAACGGCTTTTGTGCAATGTAAAACATCAAACGCCAATGCAGCATATCGCAAGGCCTTATTTGATCATCCACTCACTCAAATTACCTCAAGCATTTCAGGTCGTCCAGCACGCGGCATCATCAATCATTGGCAAGCGAGGATTGATCAGCCCGACCGTCCACATGTAGCCGCCTACCCTTATGCCTATGATTTGGCAAAACAGCTAAATGCTTTCGCGGTGCAACATGGTGATACTGGCTTTGGTGCATTTTGGGCTGGAAGTAATGTTGGACAGATTCGTGAATTAGAGGCTCAGGATCTGGTTAATCAATTGGTTGTGGAAATGAACCATTCTTAATACTCAACTCAGCTGTCAATAGAAGCTGAACTGTAACAGCTTCTATTTATATTGATTAGGCTTAGCTTTGTTCAACCAACATATACACCAAATCTAGTTCAGGACATGCATACCCCAATCCTGTCATTGCAGCAGTAATTTGCCCACGATGATGTGTGCCATGATTAAATACATGCATAAGTGCCGCAGCATAAGGCAAAGTCAGTTCTTGTCCAGAAACGCGTTTATAGGTTAAATCTGCATTTAAGGTTTTTTCATCTAACTGCTCTAGAAACTCAATCCAATTTTTTGACTTCTCTTGTAATTCATCCAGTAATCCTGTCTTTTTAGTTTGGATCATTGTATTTAATGCAATTGCAGGTGATATCCCCTGCTTAAAGCGTGAATACCAGAGATAATGTTCACCCAACAATAGATGATTCAAGGTGCCAACAATGCTTTTAAAGTAAAGACCAACATCTTTGTTAAAATCATCATCGGATACAGCTTTTAAACTTTCACAAAGACGCTGGGTTGCCCAGATATTGTATTGTGCCAGTATTCTGAAAGAGTCTTTATTCATCACTTAAATAAACCATCATTGTGGGTATATGAAATATAATCAGCTTGATAAAAATGCCATTTTGACTAGAATAGCGACAAAATCAATAAAGCTAGCTTGATGCTCATGTTAAATCAAATTTTTTGCCAATCGGTGAATCATTTTCCACTTATTTGATTAAGTTTTAAATTTTTTAACAACTTATTCAAAATACAAGTGAGATTTATCATGTCTGCATATCATCAAATACGTGCGCTATATGACCGCGACACGATTACAGTTTATCAAGCCTATAACCAACAAATTGCACAATTGGCGGTACAACAACAAAAGTTTGTTTCGCCCTTTTCCTTTCACAGAATGACATGGATAAAACCTTCATTTTTATGGCTAATGGAAAGAAGTCATTGGGCAACAAAATCCAACCAAAATCATATTTTGGCAATCCGTATCAAACGTGATTTTTGGGAATATTTACTACAGCAAAGTATCCATACCGACCCGACACTTTCAGCGCATAAAAATGGCGAACACTGGTTTGAGTCTTTTGAAAATGCCAAAGTTCATATTCAGTGGGATCCTGAACGGAATTTAAAAGGAACTAAGCTTGAACAGCGTAGTATTCAAATTGGGATTAGTCGTTTTTTAATTCAAGCGTTTAACAACACGGCGATTCACTCAATCCAAGATATCACGCCTCTTGTAAATAAGATGGCGCAATTTCGACGTCTAGGACAGTATAAACACGCTGAAAAGCTCTTGCCTAAACAACGTATTTATCCTTTAAACGATGCATTAAAAAAACATTTGCTGATTGGTTGATTCAGTATGGGAGTTCGCTTCCATACTAATTACACCTTATTGATTACACATCCAATAAATTTAGCGACTCAACCTGTACATCACTCATCGTATTGCCTTGTTCAAGCAAGTGATTAAAGTAAGCCTCAACAACTTTTGCTTGTTCTATCGTGCTTTCCACTTTGTACATATTTTGACGGAATTCATTACTAGAATGTAAGCCTTTGGTGTACCAAGCAATATGCTTACGTGCAATTCGGCAACCCGAGTATTCACCATAGAACTGATAAAGTTCAGACAAATGGCCCAGTAATACGTGTTTTACTTCTTGAATATCTGGTGCTGCTAAATATTCACCGGTTTTTAAATAATGGGCAATTTCACGAAAAATCCATGGACGCCCTTGGGCCGCGCGCCCAATCATAACCGCGTCAGCACCAGTATAATCCAATACATATTTGGCTTTTTCTGGACTGTCGATATCTCCATTGGCAATCACAGGAATAGAGAGCATCTGTTTGACTTCTTTAATCAAACTATAACGTGCCGTATTTAAATACATATCCTCACGGGTCCGACCATGTAAAGCTAAGGCTGCAATTCCTGCTTCTTCTGCTCTTTTCGCCACACGGATAATATTCTCATGGCCATTTAAAAAACCTAACCGCGTTTTTAACGTCACAGGCACATCAACCGCTTTTACCACTGCATCTAAAATTCGGGCAACCAAATCTTCATCTTTCAGCAATGCCGAACCTGCCAGTTTATTACAAACTTTTTTTGCTGGGCATCCCATATTGATATCAACAATTTGCGCACCATTTGCAACTTGATAACGTGCTGCCTCAGCCAACTGATCTGGTTCAGATCCTGCAATTTGCGCTGAAATCGGCGCTAATTCACCATCAAAATTTGCCCGATATAAACTCTTTTTGGTCATACGTAAAGTCTGATCAGAGGTCATCATTTCACTTACCGCATGCCCAGCACCAAAGTATTTGCACAGTGTCCTAAACGGACGGTCTGTGACTCCAGCCATAGGTGCAACGATTAAATTATTTGACAGTTGATAAGGACCAATATACATATATATTCATACATTTTTAGACCTTCATAGTATACTGCATCTGCCATAGTGGCTCATCATTTTCTGAGTATGTTTTCTTCGACATGAAAAAATTAGTTCGACATCACGCATTTCTTAAATCTTTCAGCGTGTTAGCTCTTTCTTTAAGCCTAGTCGCTTGTGGTAAAGGTTCGTGGTTTGCCAATGAAGATGATGAACAATTAAAACAAGAGCAAATCAGAAAACTGATTCCAAATCGTGTCAATCAACGTGACTCGTGGGCAAAAGACATCTACGATATTTCCAATGAATTAAAAATCCCAACCAACAAAGAAAATATCTGTACCATCATTGCAGTGGTTGATCAGGAATCTAACTTTGTTGCCAATCCTGTCGTGCCAGGTTTGGGGGATAAAGCGGTAAAAGAAGTCACCACACGTTTAAATGAGAAATTTGAAGATAAACTTGGAACCACAATTGGTGGCACGGTTGCTGCATATTTTGAGAATGTTTTAAAAAATCAGCCCTCACCTGATGATAACTATTTAAAACAAATGAGTCGTGTCCGCACTGAAAAAGATTTAGACGTACTTTACCGTGAAATCTTTGATTATATGGCAAAGCATTATCATGTGAGTGCGCTGACAGGTGCGGCCAAATTTGTTGGACAAGATATTGCTGAAAAAATGAACCCAATCACCACATTAGGTTCCATGCAGGTTCATATCAATTATGCCAAAGAGCATAAACGCACCAGTATGAACATCAATGAATTACGTGATGATCTATATACTCAATTTGGAGGTTTATACTATGGAATCCATCGTTTAATGATGTATCCAGCAGATTATGATAAACCGATTTATCGTTTTGCTGACTATAACTCAGGCATGTATTCTAGCCGAAATGCCGCTTTTCAAAAAATGATTGATAAGCTCACTGAAGCTAATCTGGCACTCGATGGTGATTTACTCTCGTATGATAAAAATGGCGCGCCGCGTCCGGCAATTACAGATACAGAAAAAGCCCTCACTGCCTTATTTTCAAAAAATAATATTTTAGTCACACCGAGACAACTACGTAGTGATTTAAAAGACGAGAAGCAGCAAGATTTTGAAAAAACTCAAACCTATATTGCAGTGACTAAACTTTATAAGAATAAAACAGGCAAAGATCCAATGTATGCGATAATGCCTGAAGTTGTCATTTCTGGGCCTAAATTGAGTCGTGATTATAATACTAACTGGTACGCAAGCCGCGTAAACGGACGATATGAAACATGTATGCACCGAGCAAAACGTTTAAAAATTTAGCATTATTTGATTTTGACGGAACCTTGTGTAAAAAAGACAGTTTCACAGGGTTTATTTTCTATGCTTTATCAAAAAGACATATCGTAAAGCAAGGCATCAAAATTTTACCGTGGATTCAGGCCTATTATTTAAATATCTACCCTGCCAACTCCATGCGTATCAAATTATTTAATGCAATGTTTAAACAAGCCGATGCCAATGAAATTCAAGATATTGCAAACGAATACGCTCAACGCTTAGTTCGACAACTGGATCAAAATCTTTATCAGCAGTTATTAAAACATCAGATGAATGGCGATGATGTTGTTTTGGTTTCAGCATCTGTAGATATTTACCTCAAAATCATTTGCCAAATCTTAGATATCGATTTGATCTGTACAGGAACTGAAGTCATAGATGGCAAATTTACTGGCAACTATTCCACGCCAGATTGCAGTTGTGAACAAAAACGACTTCGTATCTTAGAAAGATATGATTTAGATCAATATAATAAAATATTCGCCTATGGGAACAGTGAAGAAGATTTAGATATGCTTCATTTGGCCGACTATCAATATATGGTTGGTAAGGATCAGGTTTTACCCTATTTAGAAGATGAAAAAAAATTTGCGTAATTCAGCACTGAGATTTTTCAATGTCCTATATCAATATCATCATGCCACTCTCTGAATTCTATCCCTATATTCAACACGAATTAGAGAAATATCAAATTGAAATGGCAATAGAATATTTTGATTCAAATCATAAAATTCAAATGAAAATTACCACGCCTGATAATTTACAAAAACAACTTAGCCAATATCATCATAAAAATCTTGCCTTCTATTTTTTTGATCAAGCTCAAAACATCAGTAAAGATAAAATCTACAAAGATGAATACTGTATATATGCGATTGCAGGTGAAGGTGGTCGAGAAACAGAGGATACGTTAGAAAAAATAAGTTTAAGAATGATCTCAAAAACACCTGATAAAAATATTAAAAGCTTTTTTAATGCGATCAAACGTAAATTAAATAACGATGAAAATTTTGGCAAAGGCGTACAAGGAGGCTCTCGCTTCCATGACCAACACTTTTACTTAAAGTCATGGGTCGGCCATAAATTTTTTAAATCCGATCTATACAACGAAAAAGTACCATTAATCATACCCAAATAAAAACCCCGCCAAAGCGGGGTTATATTTCTTAGAAATCTTAAAGCTAATCAATAAATCGACATGTGATTACGATGAATCATTTCTAAAGAACGTGCTTCACCTAGCACCTGATACACTTTATCCGAAGCCAAACCTTTGACAGTTTCAGCAGAACGCGAACTAAAGTTCACCCGTCCAACCGCGACTCGATGACCATACTGATCAACACATTCCACAACATCACCACGATCAAAATGCCCTTCAACAGCTTTTACCCCTACAGGCAATAAACTACGATGGTTTTCTTTAATGGCTTTGACAGCACCATCATCTAAAACCAAACGCCCTGCAGTTTGAAGGTGTGCAGCTAACCACTGTTGATGTGCTGTAACACGATCATCATCAGTAATAAATAAAGTACCCAATAATTCACCCGCCATTAAACGAGCCAATACATTGTCACTTTCACCACTGGCAATTAGCGTTGGACAACCTGACTTGGCAGCCAGACGAGCAGCGCGAACTTTGGTCAACATACCACCACGACCAAACTTACCACCACCACCGGCCATATCAAACAAGGTTTCATCCATTGCACGAACAGTATGGAACAATTTTGCATTTGGATTAGAACGCGGGTCTGAATCAAACATCCCTTGCTGATCAGTCAAAATGATCAGTAAGTCTGCATGAACTTGCCCTGCAACCATTGCTGCAAGCGTATCATTATCACCAAAGCGAATTTCATCAGTAGACACTGTGTCATTTTCATTGATTACAGGAATCACTTTCCAATCAATTAAATTCTGCAGTGCATCACATGAGTTAAGGTAACGGCGGCGATCCGCAAGATCATCATGAGTTAACAAGACTTGCGCCGTTTGGATAGAATGCTTTTCCAACACGCTTGACCACGTATGAATTAGCCCCATCTGACCAATGGCAGCACAAGCTTGTAGACTGGGTAAATCGGTGGGTCGATTCTCTAGCTTCATACGAACCATTCCTTCAGCCACAGCACCTGAAGACACAAGAATAATCTCGTGCCCTGCATTGTGTAGATCTGCAATTTGTTTCGCCCAATGCGAAATTGCATCCAAATCTAAACCTTGCCCATTTGCTGTGAGTAAAGATGATCCGATTTTAACAACGATACGTTTTAAAGCCTTGAGCTGACGTTGCCCATCTACCACTTCTATCATCTTGTCCTCGGTCTTTCTTTTCTAAATGGGTATCTTTGGAAATGATAGATACTCTTAGAAATTAGCGTACGTAGTACACTTCCATTTCGCCATCATCCTCGCCATCGTCATCCTCATCCTCATCATCTTCTTCCTCTGCC
Organism: Acinetobacter sp. CE-15; assembly: GCF_051059255.1. Classification (NCBI taxonomy): domain Bacteria; kingdom Pseudomonadati; phylum Pseudomonadota; class Gammaproteobacteria; order Moraxellales; family Moraxellaceae; genus Acinetobacter; species Acinetobacter sp. CE-15. The sequence continues at coordinate 3,209,822 of NZ_CP192737.1, forward strand.
AAAATACCAGCAAGACGTTGTTGACGACGCATTTCACGATAAGCTTCTTTTGCAGCAATCGTTTGCTCACGTGTTTCAGCTTCAAGCTGATCACGGAATGCTTTCATTTTCGCTGCATACTCTGGATCTTCGTCTTCCAACTCACGTTGTTGCTCGATTTGATCCATGAGGTAATACACAACAGGTTTGGTACCTTCTTCAAGCAAGCCTGAAGTTTTAAATACAGGACCATCCCATTGTAATTCTTCAAGAATATGATTACACCATTCTTCTTGAGTATCATCAGTTAATTGATCAAGTTTGTTTAAAACAAGAACAATCGGTAATTGAGCCAATGTTGGTGAGAATTTTTTCAATTCTTCCACAATCGCTTTGGCATTGTAGGCAGGATCTGAACCATCAATCGGTTGTACATCGACAATATGCAAAAGAATACGTGTACGTGCCAAATGCTTAAGGAAGCGAATCCCTAAACCTGCACCTTCTGCTGCACCTTCAATCAATCCTGGAATATCCGCCATAACGAATGAACGATGACGATCCGCATCGACCACACCTAAGTTCGGTACCATTGTTGTAAATGGATAATCTGCAACTTTTGGTTTAGCTGCTGATACTGCACGGATAAAGGTAGATTTACCTACATTCGGCATCCCCAATAAACCTACATCCGCAAGAACTTTTAACTCTAAACGAATTTCACGGTATTCACCTTTGATACCATGTGTACATTTACGCGGAGAACGGTTAGTCGATGATTTAAAATGAGTATTCCCCAAACCACCATCGCCACCATGTGCAACTAAAACCTTTTGGCCATCTTCAACCAAATCACCAATAATATCGCCAGACTCTGTATCTACAATGGTTGTTCCTACTGGAACTTTCAGAATAACTGATTCACCACCACGACCAGCACAGTTTGCGCCAGCACCGTTTTTACCACGTTCAGCGCGAAATTTACGGGTATAACGATAATCTACTAAGGTACTGGTATCGTCGTCAGCTTGAATATATACGCTGCCGCCACGACCACCATCACCACCATCTGGGCCACCAAATGGTACAAATTTTTCACGGCGAAAACTGGCTACGCCATTGCCACCGTCGCCAGCCTCTACGGTAATGACTGCTTCATCAACAAAGCGCATGCTGCCAATCCTCTAAAATCTTTAAAACCCCATATTCTGCCATATTTTCAAAAATTTCTCGAATAGTATTATTCAGCTAAGCATGAATTTTCTTAAACATTTATTCTGAGAGGCTTGATAATGCATATTTTTATTCGATTTCGATTGTTTTTTGTTCACATATTTTTCTATAATCAGTTCGCTGAAAATCAATAATTCAAAATTAAATCACGCTTATTTTAATGAATCTCACAATTTCTGTTTATTCGCATGCATTTTTTTGATTTTCGAACTTATACATTAATTTTAAGGAACACTCATATTGTCTATCGTCCAACTCAGTACTGCGCTTGGACCCGCAGAATGTGAACTCGCTGTAAAATATACGCTTGAAGAAATGCACAAAGAAGCCAAAACAAAAAAGATCCATCTCCAAACAATTGAAAGCCATACGACTCAATATGGTTATTCCTCGGTACTGCTCAGTGTCAATGAGGATGCCCGAACATGGCTTAATACTTGGCTCGGTACAATTCAATGGACTTTTCAAAGTCCAATTCGTCCACAACATAAACGTAAAAACTGGTTTGTAGGTATTGCGCTTTTCGATACACCGTTGCAACTCCCTGCAGATGACACCATCACTTTTCAGGCCTGCCGTGCTTCAGGTGCTGGTGGCCAGCATGTCAACACAACCGACTCTGCTGTCCATGCAACGCATGTTGCATCTGGAATAAGTGTAAAGGTCATGTCTGAACGGAGCCAACATGCCAATAAACGTGTGGCAAAAGAGTTGATTGCACTCAAACTACAACAACAGATGAAGAGCCAGCAAGCCCATCAGAGACACGCTCAACATTTACAACACGCGTTGATCGAGCGAGGCAATGCCGTCCGAGCATTTAAAAAGTGATGTTTTTACATCACTTCAATTAAACGATATGCAAATTGAAACGTTCTATTTTCTTTTTCAATTAGCTCAGCACTTAATGTTAAATCTGCCCATTTTCCTGTTTCATCATTTAACGTGGTTTCTAATTTGGCCTCTATTCCATAACCACCTTGATAATATTGAAAAACTTCAAAATTCTCATTTGAAATTGTTAGTTCAGGAATGTTTTGATCAAAATAGTAATGTAAAACGTCTTCTTGAATTTCATCCCAAACGGCTTGAGATATTCCAAATTTTAAATGAAGTTGTTTAAAATTTTTCTGACAAACTGCTTGTATAAATTCCGCACATAATTGATATGCAATATCTTGAATATTTTTATCCATTGAATACCTAATTAAAGATAGTTTTGATTATAGAAATTGATTTCTAATCGAAACACGATTTTATCACAACAATAAAAAAGGAAGCCTGAGCTTCCTTGATTTACAACACAATAAAATTAAGACTTCTGCAAATCCAATTGAGGTTGATTTGATTCTTCAAGCATTTTACGATCCACTTCAGCAGGGTTATTTAAAGCATCATTGAGCTTTTCAACATCCAGCTTTCCGACCCACTTGGCAACAACAATCGTTGCCAAAGAGTTACCGACCAAGTTAGTCAATGCACGCGCTTCAGACATAAAACGGTCAATACCTAAAATCAAAGCCAAACCAGCGACTGGGATATTGCCTACAGCAGCCAAAGTTGCTGCCATGACAATAAAGCCTGAACCAGTTACACCTGCTGCGCCTTTTGATGAAATCAACAAGACTGCAAGCAAGGTAATTTCATGCCAAATATCCAGTTGAGTATTGGTTGCTTGTGCAATAAAGATCGCCGCCATAGTCAAATAAATAGAGGTACCATCAAGGTTAAATGAATAACCTGTTGGAATTACCAAACCAACCACAGACTTTTCGCAGCCAGCAATTTCAAGCTTTTTCAGCATACGTGGTAATACAGATTCTGAAGACGATGTACCCAATACAATCAACAATTCTTCACGGATCATACGAATCATTTTTAAAATGCTAAATCCGCAGAAACGACTGATCGAACCTAAAATAATAAAGATAAACAACAAACACGTGATATAGAAACAAAGAATTAACTGTGCAAGTTGCGCTAAGCTACCAATCCCATACTTACCAATGGTAAATGCCATCGCACCAAAGGCACCGATTGGCGCAAGTTTCATGATCATATTCACGATGTTAAAGAACACATGCGAAATTTGATCAATCAATCTTAATACTGGTTTTCCAGCATCGCCCAGTTTATGTAATGCAAAACCAAACAATAAGGCAAATAAAAGAACTTGTAGAATTTCACCTTCTGCAAATGCACCCACAACGGTATTTGGAATGATATGCAAAAAGAAATCAACAGTAGACTGTGATGCACCTGATTCCACATACTTACTGATACCTGTGGTATCTAAAGTCGCAGGATCAACATTCATACCAACGCCCGGTTTGGCGATATTGATAACAACCAAACCAATAATCAGGGCAATGGTAGATACGACTTCAAAATATAAAAGTGCAATACCACCGGTCTTACCCACTGATTTCATGCTTTCCATACCCGCAATCCCGCTGACCACGGTACAGAAAATCACAGGGGCAATAATCATTTTAATGAGCTTAATAAAAGCATCACCTAAAGGTTTGAGTTGTTCGCCTAAACCAGGAACACTTTTCTCTACACCATTGATCAATTGAGTACCACTTGGAAAGTAGTGCCCTACTATCACACCCAAAATAATGGCAACAATCACTTGAAAATAGAGTGACTTATACAGCGGTTTCTTAGCCATGATAATTACTTCTTTCTATATTTCTGTTTGAAGAAATATCCAATGTTAATGCTACCATTTGCTGACACAGCCCAAAATCCCGATAAAAACTTCTGGGAAGTCGGTTTTTAGCAAATAAAAATCCCTTCAGAAAACGACAGTTTTCCAAAACAATGACAACGAATGACGATGTTTAAGATTTATTCTCGCTGGCACCTTGGCCAAAAGAATAAATACAGAACAGGAGATAAAAAATAAAACGCTCTTCAAGGCTATTTTAATTAATTTTTGATGATCAATCTCTATGCAAATGTTAATTTCGCCTAACATCTGTGCAATTTATGCTTAGACCTTAGTCTAATATCGTCTATATCTATACGATTCAGATCCATTTATGGCATAGTGTATTCCACTGTCTCCTCTCCCTTGATCCATTTGACATGAATACAAAACGCAATCTTTATAAAGACTTTGAACATCCTTTTGCGCAGTTTGTGCGAATTGTCGGTAAAGGGAAAAATGGTGCACGATCATTAACTTATGATGAAGCTTATCAAGCTTTTTCAATGATTTTGAAAAATGAAGTCTTAGACGTACAACTTGGCGCATTTTTAATGTTGCTTCGGGTCAAAGAAGAGTCTGTAGATGAACTGACAGGTTTTGTCCAAGCGACCAAAGACCAATTGAATTTTCAACCACTTGCTGTGGATTTAGATTGGTCATCTTATGCGGGTAAACGCAAACATTACCCGTGGTTTTTATTGGCAGCATTAACACTTTCAAAGCATGGTTATAAAATCGTGATGCATGGTGCATCAGGCCATACCATGAACCGTGTGTATACTGAACAAGTCTTAGAATACTTAGGCTTTCCAATTTGCCAAAATGAAGCACAAGTCAAACAGCAACTAGACACCCAAAATTTTGCCTATTTGCCTTTAAATGTGATCTCTCCGATCTTGGCAGATTTGATCAATCTTAGAAATGTGATGGGTTTACGCTCCCCGATTCACACACTAGCTCGTTTGATTAATCCATTCAATGCCAAAGCAACCTTACAGGCAATTTTCCACCCTGCTTATCGTAGTTCACACCAACAAGCTGCCTTTCAATTAGGTTATAAAAATAGTGCTGTGATTAAAGGTGAAGGTGGCGAGTTTGAGCGTAATCCTGATGCCAAAACTCTTATCTGTGGTATTCAAGATGGTGAACTTTATGAACATGAATTGCCTAAATTAACCGATAACCGTAGCCCAACAGAAGAGCAGCTTGATCTCGCTGTTTTTAAATCGGTTTGGGAAGGCCAACAAGCACATGAGTATGGAGAAATTGCCATCACTGAAACAATGGGCATTGCTTTATATACCATGGGTATTGTAAATAACTATCCAGAAGCCATGAGTAAAGCAAAGTATCTTTGGAACACACGTTTCTAATTTCATCTTCAAACACAAGCGTGAACGTTATTGATCACGCTTTTGGATAAAATAAAAATCAGCCCAATAGGGATAACTTTTCCCAGAAGAATGAATATTGATGAGTTGCAACTGATCACCCACTTTGACATCGATATTATTGGGCTGATAAGGACCAGATAAATAAGCATCTTTTTGCTTACCAATCAGACTTAAACAATACAGATAATGGGTTTTTATCTTTTTTGATACGTCGGCTGTATAAGCATTACGGATCTTGATACCAATTAACAGCATGGGATAACCATCATTTTTAATTGATGTATATTGTGTGACTGGCGTTTGGAAATTTTGACTTGCGGTTACGGTAACATCTAATAAACATTGAATACTTCTTGCATCACTTGTTCGCTCAGCGAATGCACTGGTCGAAATTGCAGTGATACAGAATAAACTGAGTCGAGTTAGCGTTATTGTTTTTAGTCGCGTTATTGTTTTGAGCAACTTGAGCATTTTAGCCTCTTTATCGTTTTTAAGATTTTTATCATGCTGAATATCTTTATCACCTTATTACGCACTTCTCGTTTTAACATATTTATCGTTTTAACATAGTTATCGTTTTAATAGCATCATGATTGAAACAGTTTAAATATTATTGTTTTTTAAATTGAGTGTTTGAATCACAAAGTGAAACTACTCTGTGATTCAAGGGATCTTTTGCGCCGTTAGATAAAACGAATCGGTTTAAATTCTGGCTCAGGCACGTGCGAATCACATTCCTCACCTTCTTCTTTATGCCCTTTATCGATATAACCTGTACGTTCTTTTTCAGGTATATTCTGATGTTCCCAAGCAATCACTGCTTGCATACAGGTTTGACGTTGCTCAGCAGTCAACGCCACACCATTTGGCCATTTACCAATTTCTACCGCAGTTTTTAAACGCTCAACAATGTCAGCATCTAAAATAGAAAGCATCTGTTCAATATTCATGGTCAATCCCGCTGAAAAGAATCAAAATCTTGATTCCAGCCAAGTTTAGTACGACAAGCCATATAGAAGTCATAACCTGGTGGATGTAAAAGTATTAGTTTGAAGGGATGTTTACGAATATGCAAACTATCACCGACATTTAATGAAACGCTATGCTGACCATCGGCACTGACCATCGGCAACACTCGGTTTTCACGAATCAATATCTTAATTTCGCTTTGCCCCCCCACCACAATCGGTCTTGATGACAACGTATGTGGGTGCATTGGAACCAAAGCAATCGCATCCATACTTGGATGTAAAATCGGTCCACCACCAGATAAGGCATATGCCGTTGAACCTGTCGGGGTCGATACAATTAAACCATCGCTGTGCTGACGATAAACATATTGCCCATCAATGTTCAGCTCAAAATCAATCATATGTACAGATTTACCAGAATGAAGTACCACATCATTCAAAGCAATTGCATCATAAATTATTTCATTTTTACTGCGAATTTCAATTTCCAATAAAAAGCGACGATCAAGCTGAAACTCACCTTTTAAAACTTGATCTAACTTAAACAGCACTTCAGTGGGTTTAATATCTGTTAAAAACCCTAAGCGACCGCGGTTCACCCCAAGTACAGGAATATTGTATTTTACCAATGCACGTGCAGCATGTAATAAAGAACCATCACCACCCACGACAATAACCAAATCAACCACTTCACCGAGCAGATTCTTACTGACAGTTTGTGTATTGGTATAAGGTACAAGTTGTGCTGTAGCTGTATCAAAAACTGGATGCAGACCCAAACTTAATAAATGATCGTGTATAAGACAAAGCGTATCAACCACAGATGATTTATCTGGTCTTCCAATTAAACCGATATTACGAAAGGTCTTTGGTGAAATTTGCACAGATGCGGTAGCTCCACTGAAATTCTGAGATATAATAGCACTCTCAGTATATGTTTATAAAATCATTCATATACGAAAAATAACGAGAATGTTTAAAAAGCCTTTAAATTTGTGTATTTCACAGATTTATTATTGCAAAATTAAGAAAAGCTTCGCATGATTAGCGAAAATAAATTTGGGTATTATTATCTGTATATGAAGACCGAACGTGGTATAGGCTTAATTGCACTGATTTTTTGTGTATTAATTATTGCAGTATTTCTCGCATTTAGCGTCTACTTAATTCGCCTCGACAATGTTATTCGAGATAAGTTTGAAGGCAATCGTTGGGATATTCCTGCGAAAGTATTCGCTCGCCCGTTAGAAATCTATGCAACTGCGCCAATTGCCCAAATAGAGTTTGAACAAGAGCTCAAATTACTCGGTTATAAAAACAGTGATAGCTATACCAAATCAGGAACCTATATTACCCAACCGAATACAATTTACGTGCATACACGTGGCTTTGACTTTGGTGACAGTGTAGATCCAGAACAAGTCCTACAAGTGACCTTTGCTGGCGATACAGTTACAGATGTAAAAGCCACCAAACCGACCAATACTGGAATCGCACGTTTAGAACCGATGTTGATTGGTGGTATCTACCCGCAACACAATGAAGACCGTGTCCTGATCAAATTAAATAAAGTTCCTAAACCTTTGATTGAAGCTTTAATTGCTACAGAGGATAGAAACTTTTATCGCCATCACGGTATTTCATTCCGTGGTACAGCGCGCGCATTACTCAGTAACGTGACTGGTGGTAAACGTCAAGGTGGTTCAACACTGACGCAACAGTTGGTTAAGAACTTTTTCTTAACCCCTGAAAAGACCTTAAAACGTAAAGTGAATGAAGCCCTGATGTCGCTGTTATTAGAGCTTCATTACAGCAAAGACGAAATTTTAGAAGCCTATTTGAATGAAGTGAATTTAGGTCAAAGTGGTAATTATTCTGTCAATGGCTATGGCTTGGCTTCACAATTCTATTTTGGTTTACCGCTCAGTGAATTAAATATTTCACAACAAGCATTTTTGGTTGGTTTAGTTCAAGGGCCTACCCTATTTAACCCTTGGAAAAATCCTGAAGGCGCAAAAAAACGTCGCGATATTGTGCTGAACAATATGTTGGTGATGGGATACTTAGACCAAGCGCAATATGAAAAAGAAATTGCACGTCCGCTCAATGTGGTGCGTAAACCAACATTAGGTACAGCAAGCTTCCCAGACTTCTTAGATATTGTACGTCGTCAACTTAAAACCGAATACCAAGAATCAGATTTAACCAATCAAGGTTTAAGAATTTTTACGACACTTGATCCAATTGCACAAACTAGAGTGCAAAAGAGCTTTAGAGAAACGGTGAGCCGTTTAGCCAATGCGAACCCCGCAAGATTAAAAGACCTACAAGGTGCTGTTTTAGTTACCCGTCCTGAAAATGGCGAATTGATTGCCGCTGTTGGTTCAACCCAAGACTTTACTGGCTTTAACCGTACTGTAGATGCTAAACGTCAAGTGGGTTCTTTACTTAAACCTGTGATTTATTTAAGTGCGTTGGAATCAGGTCGTTATAACTGGGCATCACAAATTGAAGATGCGCCAATTAGTTTACCTGTCAGTGGTAATCAAACCTGGACACCAAAGAACTATAGTGGAACAGGTCATGGCTATGTTCCGATGTCTCAAGCCTTAGCAAACTCATATAACTTGTCTGCTGTGCGTTTAGGGAATGAATTTGGGATCTCTACATTTAGCAATAACTTGTCTAAATTTGGGGTGACCTCAAAGATTCCAAACTACCCGTCTATTTTCCTTGGTGCGGTTGATATGTCACCCATGGAAGTAATGAGTATTTATGGTAACTTTGCAACAGGTGGATTTAAATATCCAACCAAAGCGATTCGTACTGTTGTAGATTCTAATGGGCGTTTATTAGAACGTTTTGGTTTAAATGTACAACAAACCATAGACCCTTCTGCTGCCTTCTTATTGAACTTTGGCTTACAACAAGTCATGTCTGCGGGTACAGGTAAAGCGGCTTACAACACATTACCTGCTGATCTCAAACTTGCGGGCAAATCTGGTACAACCAACGATACCCGTGATTCTTGGTTTGCTGGATATTCTGGCAATAATTTAGCAGTGGTGTGGTTAGGCTTAGACAACAATAAAATCACTGGGCTTACAGGTTCATCAGGTGCATTACCTGTCTGGATCAATGTCATGAAGCAATTACGCCAAAAACCAGTGAATTTACGTCAAACAGATGATATTTCATGGCAATGGATAGACTCTCGAACTGGGGAGCTTTCAGCACAAGGCTGTGAAGGCGCACTATATATTCCATTATTACGCCACACTGTCCCTAATCGTGCGACAGAGTGCGGCATGCCATATTATCAAGTTGATCCTCAATCCACACCTGATACGCAACAAAACACTTCACAGCCGCATTCAAGTGATAGTATAGAAAACTATATTCGCGAAAGTGAAGACAGTTTAGATCAGGACTCAAGAGGTCATGTGATCTCAAGTGGTAGTTATAACAACTAATCTAAACATGTTGGATATACGGGTAAATTGGCTTTTAAATAGGAATTTGTGATGAAACGAAATGTAAGCACAATCGCTTATATTCTAAGTTTAAGTGGAATATTAACTTTGGCCGGGTGTCAAACAACACCCCAACAAAATTCTAAACCAAGCAAATCTGTTGAAAAGCCAAAATCTGAACAGCCTGACCATCGGGTTACGACACCAGATGGGGTAAAAATTACCCCTTATGAACGCCCTGAAATTAAACGTGAAAAAGTTCCTGTCGTGATTGCTCCGCAATCCAAGCCTCAAACGCAAAAATTTGAAGATGGGGAAAATATCCCAGCATTTAAACAGCTCATCCAACAAACTCAAACTGCGTATCAAAAGGGCCAGTGGGATGAAGCTGAACGTTATGCAATCCATGCACAACGTATAGCACCACAATCAGCACAAGTGTTCTCTTATTTGGCTCAAATTGCCAATCAGAAGAAACAATATGCGAATGCGGAATCTCTAGCGCGACGTGGTTTAAGTTATGCGCAAAGCCCATCCCAAAAGAAAACCTTTTGGAATGTTATCTTGCAGGCTGCTCAACAATTAAAAAATCAACAGACCATCGCAGAAGCGCAAAAACAGTTACAACGTTTATAACTGTTTAAGCCAATATCTCTGCTCGATTAAAAATTTCGAATCCCAGCAATCCCGTATGCATAATGCTGTTGTGCAATCGCTAAATCAGCTTGGCTTAATCCCCCCAATGCAAAGACGGGTAAATCACAGGTCTTGGCATATTCAGCAAATTTTTCCCATCCAAGTGCATTGGCTTCAGGATGGGTCTGGGTTGCAAATACTGGACTTAACATCACAGCATCAAAGCCTAAGCTCTGTGCTCGCTGTAAAGATACCAAATCATGACATGCTGCTATACAACGTAGACCGATTGGTAACTGCCCGATGTGTAAATCCATCAATTGATGCTGTTTATAATGTACAGCAGCTATACTTTTTTGAAGATGCTCAGGCAGCTGTTGCCATAGCTCTATATTGACGATCAAGCGAGATAAGGCATTTGGATCTAACTGCGAAATTTGTGTTACAGCGATCTGATCTGTAGTCGTTCTAAAATAAAAAAATTGCGCGTTGTCATCTCGTTTTCTTTCTATGCTCAATGCTGAAAGACTATCGGAGATTTTAATTTGATGCGCCCAGTACAAGCGTTGAATAATCGCTTGATTGGCTTTAGGGAAATTCAGCGCGAATAGTTGATCACGCCCATACCATGTCCAAGGTTTCTGAATATCATGCAAATATTGTTCAGGAACCGTGGCATGAAAAAGATGGAGAAACACTTCAACATCATCATAAACATGATGGATCACGTCAAAAGCATGCCATTGCTGGATGCCAATTCCCACTTCCTCAAAGATCTCTCGACGGCATGCTTCAACAGGCGTTTCCCCTGCTTCAATTTTGCCGCCAGGAAATTCATATTTATTGCCCTGATGCTGATCTGCATTGCGCCAACCGACCAACACTTTCCCACGATAAAGTAATAAAGCGATAGCCACATGAATACTGGGTTTAGACATAAAAATCGACACCTGAATTTTTAATGAATTGTAAGCAATTATAGAAATTTTATAAATGATAAAAATTATCGTTGACAGACCTATTCGATAATGATTATCATTTAAATCACTTAGACAGCACCCCACACGGAGTAACAATAATGAACGCACCTTTTAGCCTATTCACACGTAACACTGAAGCTCACCAATCTCTTCCGATGTTACATTCAAATAACTTATTTGCATTAGGGCGCGAAATTCGCATCATGCATGCTGGAGAGGAATATCGCTTACGTTTAACACGTAACAATCGTCTAATTTTGACCAAATAACTATAAAAAGATTAAGTTAAAACAAAAAACGTGGGAACAAGCAGTATGAATCAGCGCATACTGCTTTTTAATTTTGTCAGCTGATTTTTAATGCTTGTCTGTTGATTTTTATGCAACAACCTATCTCTATAAATCGATCCAATGAAATGCTAAACACTCAATAAAAATAACCGATTCAATCGTACAGCTTTAACGTAAATAAACACAAACGCTCAAACCGCCATATTCGGAAGCAGCAAACTGAATCTGTCCATGATGCAGATCGATCACCTTTTTACAAATTGACAAACCTAAGCCTGAACCTTGTGTTTTGGTCCCCAACGCTCGGTAAAAACGTTCACCTAAACGATCTAAGATATCTTGAGGAATACCCTCACCATCATTTTGAATTTCAAAGCTATTGCTATTGTTTAAAGGTCCAATCTGAATATAAATATTGCCCTGTACTGGCGTATAACGAATCGCATTATCGACAAGATTGCGAATACAAATAAACAGTAATTCTTCATTTACATAGACTTGAACATCTTCACTTTGGATATGAATCTGAACCTGCTTTTCATCTATAAATGGATCTAAGCTACTTAACACATGCTGAGTCATTTGCTCTAGACTTATCCAAGTCTTCGGTAATTCACTGGCATCCGCTGGATCTAATCGTGCCAAAAGCAAAAGATTTTCAAGAACCAGCGTTCCTCGATTCACATCATTTTGAATACTATTGAGTTGCTGATAAATCTCAGGAACCTCTGCATATTTGCGTTGTAATAACTGCAAACGCATTTGTATCGCAGAAAGCGGCGAGCGCAATTCATGTGATGCATCTGCGGTAAAGCGTTGTTCAGCAATTAAAGCTTGATCCAGTCGAGCAAGCATTTGATTGAGCTGATTGACCATTGGCTCAAGTTCTTTAAATGCAGGCTGCTGCTGAATTAAGCTGAGATCATTGGCATTTTTCTCTGCAATTTCTGTTGAAAGCAGTTGAATGGATTTAAATTGTTTTTTAACTGAGAAATGTAAAATCAGCCATTGCAGCAACCAGAGACTCAATAAAACCAATAAATAGCTGATAAAACTGTGCAATAAGTCTTTAAAACGGACACTTAAGGGCTGTATAACATAGACGCTTAACTGGGAATCCTGATCAATCGCTCGGTAGCTACGTAACAACTTATTCTCTGCCCAAATAAATGCATATCCATTGTCTTCACTCTTCGCCAGAAGATTGTCATGCCCCTGTTGTAAATCAAATTCAGGGGATTGGGTCAACATCACCTGACCATTCATCAATCGATATTGAATATCAAATTCATCACTTAACTCATCCAATTGAAAACCAGACGTCGCACTTAAATCTGAGATCAGAAGCATATCTGCAACTTCATCCATGATTTCATCTTGTACCTTCATGTTGTGATAAATCGAAAGACTGACCAAAAGTATCAGCGCAAAAACACCTGCCACAATTGAACTGAGCATGGAGGTCTTAATCAGCTTGGTTTGTAGTGATACTGCTTGGGTCATATTCATCCTATTGAAATCATTCAAAATGCTCGGTGAAATAATCAATCTTGCTCTTTATTCATACGATAGCCCAAGCCACGGATTGTTTTAATCAAATGTCCACCGATCTTCTTACGCAATTGATAGATATAAACTTCAATCGCATTACTTTCAATTTCATCTCCCCAAGCATAAAGAGATTCTTCCAATTGCTCTCGTGTCACAATATGTTCAGGCTTTTGCATCAATTTATATAAAATTTGAAATTCTTTTGCAGTGAGATGAACAACTTGCTGATCCTGAAATACCGTTTTCGCTTGAGTATCTAACACTAAATTTTCATATTTTATTTCATGTAAATTTGTGACTTGGGTTTGTCTGAGCTGTGCCCGTACTCGGGCAGATAATTCTTCTAAACTAAAAGGCTTTACCAAATAATCATTTGCGCCGAGATCCAAACCTTGCACACGATCTTGAATACTGTCTCTCGCTGTAAGAAAAATCACAGGAATTTCTGGAAATTGACGTTTTAACAGTTTAAGAATTTCATCGCCAGTGGCTTTGGGCAAACCACGATCTAGCAAGATGCAATCATATTGATGCTGTTCTATGGCTAAAATTGCATGATCACCACGTTCAACCCAATCTATATTGTAGCCATCCATTTCCAACCAAGATTTAATACTTTCAGCTTGTGAACTATCATCTTCAGCGAGCAAAATTCGCATAGACCATCTCTCTTTTAGGCAGATAAAGCCTTGATCAAAATAAAATCTGCAGTTTGTTGCTGTTCATACTTGTTGAACATAGGTAAAGACCACATGCATACACATGTAGTCTTAGCGAATATAACGAGAATCTGCTGTGATTTATTTTAATGGATAAAATAATTAAAAATTCACCGCATCCACATCAATTTCTACACGTTTCGTCGGTTTATAGTCGATATCGACCTCACCAAACAATGTCACTGTAGCATTTGCCGCGATCGGTTTACCTTGCCATAATTCATCATCAATATCGACAGTAATGCTACCTGTGCTATCACGGAATTGATATTTTTCATCACCGATTGCTTTAACCACGTTGCCACGAAGCTGCACTTTAGTATCGTCTTTTAATGTTAACGCTTGTTTTACTGTGGTTAAACTTGGTGTAAGCGCTGATTGATTTATCGCTGTGTTTGCAGTGGCAAAACTTGTTAAACCAATCAAGCTTGTGGTTAAAATTGTTTTCGCAATGACGTTCATTGTTGTATCCTCATATCGGTTCATCGTTTCGATAGAAGCATTAAAACAAACCAACATGAGGTGAATCTTAGGATTTCTTCATTTGCTCTTTTAAGTCAAAATTAATTTAAAGGCACAACTCTAAGGACTTCTTCCAGCGTAGTTACGCCTTCCAATACTTTCCGTGCACCAGCAATTCTTAATGGTTCAATACCCTCTTTTTTTGCCTGCATTTTTAAATCATCTAAAGTCACGCCCGCACTAATTCTCTGCTTTGCGTCAAGGCTAATCGGCATAAACTCGTAAATCCCGACACGACCTTTATAACCTGTTTGACGGCATTCCTCACATCCAACTGCTTTATATACAAAACTAGGCATTTTGGTCTGATAGCCAAATGTCAAATGCTTCCACTCTTGTTCATTGATAAAGGTTTCTTGTTTGCAATGTGGACAAAGCTTACGCACTAAACGCTGAGCCAATACTCCCAAAATCGTTGCAGCGGTTAAAAAAGGCTGCACGCCTAAATCATGCAAACGTGTCAAACTTGATGGTGCATCATTGGTATGCAGAGTTGAAAGTACTAAATGACCTGTTAATGCTGCCTGAATCGCCATGTTGGCAGTATCTTGGTCACGAATTTCCCCAACCATAATAATATCTGGATCTTGACGCATCAATGCACGGATACCATCGGCAAAACCGAGCTCAATCCCTTGATTGACCTGCATCTGGTTAAAACTTGGCTCCAACATCTCAATCGGATCTTCAATGGTACAGACATTCACTTGTTCGGTAGCCAATTGTTTTAACGAAGAATAAAGCGTGGTGGTTTTACCTGAACCTGTGGGGCCAGTCACCAAAATAATGCCATGACTATGTTGCGTTAAAGCATGCCACTGTGCCAATAAATGTTCATCAAAACCCAATTGTTGAAAACTTCGTACCAAAACTTCTGGGTCGAAAATACGCATTACCAACTTTTCACCAAAAGCAGTCGGCAATGTTGAAAGACGTAACTCGGTTTCTTGTCCTTTCGGTGTCCGTGTTTTTAAACGCCCATCCTGCGGTTTACGTTTTTCTGCAACATTCATACGACCTAAAATTTTAATCCGTGAAATAACCGCGGTTAAGGTATTGGCTGGCATATTATAAATTGTATGCAGTACCCCATCGATACGAAAACGAATTTTGCCTTTTTCCTTACGCGGTTCTAAGTGAATATCACTTGCGCCTTGCTCAAAAGCAAACTGTAAAACCCAATCGACCAGTTTCACAATATGCTGATCATTGGCATCAGGATTCTGGGTGTCACCCAATTGTAAAAGTGCTTCTACACCTTTATTTTCTTTATCATAGGCACTGGATTTTTGCGAATTGCTGACCGCTTTACTGACTTGATAGTACTCAGTTAAATAACGTTGTAATAACTCAGGATTTAACACCACTTTTTCAATTTTTTTGGGGCTTAAACTACGCTCTAAATTATGTACCCAATCCGTCATAAAAGGCTGTGCTGTACCAATCAGAATTTTATCGGCACTGACCTCAACTGCTAAAATTTTATTTCTTATTGCAAACTCTTGCGACATGACATTGGTTAGTGAAGTCACATCGGCCTTTAACGGATCAATCGTAAATGAATTGAGTTCGGCTTTTTCAGCTAACCATTCTGTCAGCGTGGTCAATGTCAGTCTTTTAACTGGATTTTTAGCATCGACGAGCTTAAAGCTGGCTATCCATTGTAAAGGATGCCACTTCAACTGATCGCGTTGTCGATGCGTGGTTTGTACCAATAGTTTTTCACGTTCTGTAATACGACCATCTTTTAATAATTGTTCTAAACACCAAGCTGTATCGATTTCAAAATTAAATTGCATTGTTATATCCCCGAAACTCAATCTACTATAACAAAATTAATTGTTGTATTTCTTGGATTTTCTAAATTCAACAATGTATTTAACGTAAGGCTAAAAAATAAACTTTTATTTTTCTAAAACTTTGCGATACATTGAAATCATTCTATTAATTCATGGTCTTATTTGGAGAGCACTATGAATTTTATATCGCTATATCCATTTTCATTTGGTTCTTATACCGATTTCCTCACCATCATTGCGGCTGCATTGGGTTGTGGTCTACTTATCGGTCTTGAACGTGAACGAAGTCAGCAACGTGAAAATCAAAATAGTTTTGCGGGTCTAAGGTCATTTGCCATCTGCGCTTTACTTGGCGCTGTTTGCTTTTTGTTTGGTCCCTATTTTGGCATTGCAGGTGCATTCATTACAGGTGGTATCGTCATTTATTCTTTAAAGAATCAAACTGATGATCCCGGTGTAACCACTGAAATTGCATTTATCCTCACTTATTTTATCGGTGGAATGTGCGTTTGGAATATTTCTTTTGCTGCAGGTTTATCGGTCATCCTCACCGTCTTGTTGATGACTAAACGTTCTATGCATGGCATTGCAGGGAAATGGATTACAGAATCTGAATTTAAAGATGGAATTTTCTTACTGGCATTGTTATTAATTGCATTGCCACTGACACCAAACAAAGCTTTATGGGGTGCTGTGCTTAACCCCTATGTTATTTTAAAATTACTCACCTTAATCTTGGCGGTACAAGCACTTGCACATATTGCCAAACGATTATTGTCATCAAAAAATGCCATGCTGTTGTCTTCGCTTGCTTCAGGTTTTGTTTCCAGTACCGCTACCATTGCCAGCTTAGGCTTAGAAGTCAGAAATGGACGTGCAGATGCCAAAGCCAATGCTGGGGCAGCATTAATGTCTTGCGTGGCAACTCTAATACAACTCATGATTATTGTAATTGGTGTCAGTATTACATGGTTCAAGCTCATTGTACTGCCCAGTCTAATCGCTATCGCGATCCTGACCATTTTTGCCTTATGGTTTATGCGTCACACACAACCGATTGAAAATAATCAGCTTACAGATAGTCGTATGTTTAGTCTAAAAGAAGCAGCCATTATTGCAGCGTCGTTAACCTTGATTCAGGCGGGTGTATATGGGCTAAATCTTTTATTGGGTGATGCGGGTTTAATTGCCGGTACGCTTTTGGCCTCATTATTTGAAATTCATGGCGCTTTGGCCACAATTGTCATTCAGGGAGAACCGAGTAAGCACATCTTATCTCTCGCCTTTGTTTTGGGTTTAGCAGCACATGCCATTGCGAAATCGATCAATGCATTTTTAAGTGGTGGCAGTCGCTATGCATTGATCTTTGCTCCAATTCAAATTTTGCATATGACGATGTTTATCATCGTTTTTGTTTGGGCTCTTCAATATTAAAAGCACTTTTTTTTGCAAGGATGAAATTGAAAAGCAGCAAAATCATTTTAAGCTTTCGATCAATATATAATTATAAAAATTAACAGAATTTTAAAATTTCATCAAAAAAACATTGAAAAAATAAAATGTTTAAATATGATGACAGCGAGAATTTTTATACTCATAAATTTTAATATCTTATAATTTGGAATAATTCATGAAAATTAAATTACTGTCTTTTACCATCATTTCTTCATTATTTTTAAGCGCATGTGGAGGTGATTCAGATGCTGGGGATTATACAACGAACAACGAATCTGAATGGTTTGGGTATGAAACTGGCGCTTCAACCCAAGACATTAACCTCTTTACTAAAGTAAAGTTTAGCTTTAACAATAAGCAGATGTACATCAATGGTGAATATAACGTTGATGGTTCAACACAGTTCCTTTCATCAGATCTTTTAAGTGATTATCTAGCAACAGATGGGCTCTATGATGCACCTAAAAGTAAAACTGATTTGGGCTATCAATATGCAACGTTGAAATCGAAAACAGCGACAGTTTGGACATTTACACCCTATTCATCTCGTAACTATAACCAATTGGAATTAACTGAAAAATTTGAAACAGTGAACTTAACAGGCAAAGCAATTAGTCCATACATCAATGGATTTGAGCATTATGCTGGTTCAAACATAGCACTTAGCTCAGTAGTTGGCGCTTATTCTTCATATTATGTGCAAAAACTAAAAGGCAAAACATTCCCGTCTGGATCAACGTGTTTACGATCAATTTCCTCTTCAACAAATACAAACTTTGCTGATTTTTATTCAGGCTATCGTCTGAATAATTATGACCCATCAAAATATTTTAAAGATGGTTATATTTCAACGGCGCTAGGAAAGTTCAACTTAGATTTATCCAGAGATATGCAACTGAATACATCAGTTGATGCCGTAGCTAAAATCGGCTCTGACTATTACCCAGCAAGTTATTATACTGCGGGTGAATATGACATACTTGCAAACCAAATTAAGCAATATGAACGAGATTATCAAGATGCTGTTGCTGAGTCTGGTAAAAACAGTATAAATGCGCAGTTAGCAGAAGCTTATCTAAATGGCTTAAAGTCAGAATGTACGCTGTTTAACAAAACAGCAAGTGTTGCAATTGATGCTGTAAAATAAAAGATATTCTTTTATATAGCACTGACTAAATCTTATTTTTAGTCAGTGCTTAAAATAATTTACTCGTTTCATTTTGTAGCTAGAAAAACAACAAAGTTAAAAATCACAGCCTATTTAACAAAATCTACAACCATCTATTTCACAACCGCCTAACGATATTTACCAAATACTTTCCAGAGATTGTTATCCGCTAAAGGATCAGCATAGCTATCATTACGTGGCTTGCGCGGTTTATCGCGAGCATCGACCAATTCAAAATCTTTTTCAGTGCTCAGCACTAAACCATTCACATAAAATCGTGTTCTTGTATATTCACTTTGTCCAAACTGAAAAATATAGGTTCGTAAATCAATAAATTCACGATGCGCAACCAAGGCTGCGGTATCATCACTGTTTAACCACTGCGACATATTTTTAATTTGGCTGGGTTCAAATTGCCCACATTTCTCAACCAGTGAAGCAATCCCACGAAAAGTTTTTGATTCTTTGGCACGGGTTTTATTAATTCGAATCCGATCTACATGAAAAAAGAACAAAGGTAAATTTAAATGGCTGGGTAATTGAGCCACATCTAAAGCCTCATCCTGCATAAAAGGTTGATACAAGGTTTGTGCCCTTTCAAGCAATCCAAGCCACTGTTTATAGTAGGCCTCTACTGCAGATTGGGTTCCATAATAAATTGGCAAACCTTCAACATTGCTCAAGTCTACAGGCGGCCAAATATTTTGGCGTAATAATGCAATATCACTTTTCAAGCTTTGTATGGCAATCGCATCTTGCATTATCTACTCCTTGAGTATTTATTAAGCTTAGGCTATTTGAGTATGCTATAGTTATATCAATGAAACAAGTCTATGAAAAGGAATGATAATGTCCGAAAATAATGATTTTTTTGAAGAAACTGAAGAAGTTGAATCTGACGAATACTTTTATGAGCGTGCTGATGAATTTATTGCTCTCGCCAATCAATTTGCAGATCAAAATCATCAAGTTTCGCATTTGACAGCACATCCTGGAAAGATCAGTGCTTCATTTATGTATGCCAATGCTCGTTATAGTATTTGGCATGCAGCTTGTGCCTACAATCAAGCACCAGATTTTAAAGCGGATCGCCAAGTCATCTTAGACTATTATGTAGAACAATTTAAACTCATGCTTGAAGATCATCTTGATGAATATCAAGAAAATTTTGACAGCTATTTTGCAAATTCAGATACAGAAGAAGTAAAGCGTTTCGTTTAACCCTTGGATTGCCTATAATAGCCCACCAATGAAATACGCTATGTGGAAAAGTCATGTCTCAAAAAATCGATGCTACTGATGTCACCGAAGAAGAAGCTTTAAATGCTGTTTTTTTTGAGCGTGCGGATGAGTTTATCAAACAAGCCAATGAGTTTTGCCGCCCAGCGAAAGGACAGCAACCTAAGCCAGAAGAACTTCGTGGACAAGTCAGCTCAGCAATGCTCTTCGCTACTGCACGTTTTAATACCTGGGTTGCTGCAAACACCTTTAAAGATGGTGATGAAATGCGTGACGCCAAAGAACAAGTCATGTCTTATATATTGCAACAATTCCAAATGATGCTAGAAGACAATTATGATGAGTATTGTGAGCAGTTTGAAAATTATCTCCGTTTCCGTAAAAACGAAGATTTTCATACCCACAAACATGATCATGATGGCCATGATCATCAACACTGATTGAATTAATTCATCTTAGATCAATCAAAGCATTGATAAAATAGCCTCTTCAATGAGGCTATTTTTTTATAACAATTTATGGCAGTCATCCCAAAATAATAAAATCAACTGATTCCTCCAATGGCTTTACCGCTTAAATTTTACCAAGTGACATATTCACCTTTTATAAAATTCATGTATTGTATTTTGATAATAAATAACAATTTGGACGTTATATGCAAGATTTGAATTTTCCAATCATTGACCCACATATTCACCAATGGGATCCCTATAACACCCCACATGCAGCAGCATTTGCGGTAAAGCTTTTGGGCAAGCGCCCATTTCTACTCGATAAAATGGTGCGTTTAGTCAAAGCTAAAGATTTGATTGAAACGGTTGGACTAACTGAGCACATCACCCGCCCCTATTTACCACAAGACTATAAACATGATCTTGGATCATATACAGTCGAACAAGTGGTGCATATTGAAGCCAGTTGGGCCAAACAGAAAGGCAAAGCTGTCGTGGGTGAAACAGAATTTATTGAATCCTTACCCTTTAATGAAAACACCGTAAAACTTGGTGGCATCGTGGCTACCGCCGACCCGTGCGATCCTAATTTCAAAAAGATTTTAAAGTTACATCAAAAAGCATCTAAACGTTTGCGCGGTATACGCCGCATGGCTGCCTTTCATGAAGATAAAGGCGTGCATAATTGGACAGATCTCCCGCACCTGTATACCGAGAAAAAGTTCTTAAAAGGCTTTGAACAACTCGCGCAACATAATCTGAGTTTTGATGCTTGGGTGTATTCTCATCAAATTCCCGATGTAATTGAGCTGGCAAAAAAGTTCCCAGAAACCTCAATTGTTTTAGACCACTTTGGTACACCAGCAGGCTTGTTTGGTAAAATTGGACAAAATACAGGCTTGTCTAAAACAGCACGTGAAAATATTTTTTATCAATGGCAAGATGCTATTGCTGAATTATCCGCTTATCCAAATGTATATACCAAAATGTCTGGTCTATTTATGCCAGTGCTTGGTCATCAATTTTATAAGAAAAAACAACTGGCCTCTAAACAGCAAATCATTGATCTAGTTGCACCACTGATTCTGCATGCTTTGGAAAGTTTTGGCACCTACCGGGTGATGTTTGCTTCTAATTTCCCAATGGATCGGGTCAATACCAGTCTGGTGAATATCATTGATGCGTTTAGTGATATCGTGATGCAATATGATGGAAATGCACTGGAAAACATCTTCCACCATAATGCCAAACAATTTTATCGTTTGTAATTTTACAAGATAAAAGAGGTGTTTACTTAAACACCTCTTCAAACTTATTTACTGACTTTACCTATACGCATAATTTTTTAAGTATAGACGTTTAATTAAACTGCGAAAGAAAGGCTTGAATTGCATGTCGTGCAATTTCAGCATCTTCAAATGATTTCACTCCTGAAATACCCACTGCACCAACCAACTGACCTTGATACAAAATAGGCTCACCACCTTCCAACATCCCTGAGCCGCTCTGCATGGTTAAAAATCCCATTTGACCATTTTTGATAAGGGTCTCATATGATCCTGACGGTCTACGACTTAATGCAGAGCATCTGGCTTTGTCCAAACAGAATTTCGACGTCAATGCAGAAGCGCCGTCCATACGCTTCATTGCCAATAAATTGCCCGTTTCATCAACGATGGCAATACTGACATTAAAAGCATGATCAATTGCATATTGATGTGCTTTATTCAATAAAAACTCTGCATCAGATAAGGTTAAATAGTGTTTGGTTTGCATATTTTCTTCCTGAATTATAATGTCTAAAATCACAAAAAAGCCTGTAGTCCTTTAGACTACAGGCTTTTATTCTAAATCAAACTTGATTCAAAAAGACTGTCCATTCTGCTCATTTATTCAAGCAATCGAAGCGGCCTTAAATCCCCTTAAGCTTGCATTTCAGCAAAGACTTGTTTAGCCATATCAATGGTAAACTGAATATCTTCATCACTGTGTGCAGCTGAAATAAAGCCTGCCTCAAATGCAGATGGAGCAAGGTTTACACCACGATTTAACATCCCGTGGAAGAATTTACGGAATGCTTCAATGTCGCATTTTAAAATATGGTCAAAACTACTAATTTCGGTTTGATCAGTAAAGTAAAGGCCGAACAAACCACCAGCTTGTTGAGTAAAGAATGGGATTCCAGCTTCATCCGCAGCCGCTTGTAGACCCTGTAATAATTGATCTAATTTTGCAGACAAATCAGTGTAGAAGTTAGGTTGGCGAAGGGTTTCAAACATTTTGATCCCTGCTCGCATAGCCAATGGATTACCCGACAAAGTTCCTGCTTGGTAAACCCCACCTAAAGGCGCGATACATTCCATGATTTCACGTTTTCCACCAAATGCACCGACTGGTAATCCAGCACCAATGATTTTACCCAAAGTCGTTAAATCAGGTTTTACATTATAATATGCTTGCGCACCACCGAGTGCTACACGGAAACCTGTCATCACTTCATCAATAATAAATACTGATTTGTATTGATCACATTGCTCACGAATCGTTTCTAAGAAACCTTTGATTGGCTTAACCAGATTCATATTTCCAGCAACAGGTTCAACAATCACCCCTGCAATCTCTTGACCATATTTCGCAAAACAAGCTTTAACAGCTTCAATATCATTATATGGCAAGGTCACCGTATGCTTGGCAAAATCAGCAGGTACACCCTTTGATGTTGGCTCACCCATGGTCAACATGCCTGAACCCGCTTTAACCAATAAAGAATCTGAATGTCCGTGATAGCAACCTTCAAATTTCACAATCATGTCACGACCTGTATAACCACGCGCCAAACGAATAGCCGTCATGGTTGCTTCAGTACCTGAGTTGGTCATACGGACCAATTCAATTGATGGCATGATTTCACAGATCAAATCAGCCAGTGTGGTTTCATGTACCGTCGGTGCACCAAAGCTTAAACCATCAACTGCTGCTTCTTGTACTGCTTGGATAATATCGGGATGCGCATGACCTAAAATCATCGGCCCCCAAGAACCCACATAGTCCACATAGCGCTTGCCGTCGACATCGTATAAATAAGCACCTTTGGCTTTTTCGATAAATACTGGCGTACCACCCACCCCATTAAACGCTCGTACTGGAGAATTCACTCCACCTGGAATATGTTTACTGGCTTGTTTAAACAATTGCTCTTGTTTTGGAGATAGGCTCATAAATCGACTCAATCCTGTAGAATACTAAAATTTCAAAATGATATAAAAAATCACGATACAAATTAAGATTTTGCAGTTTCTGCAAATAACTGTGCCCAAGCTGCGACACGGGCAGGAATATTTTCAACTGATAGAGCTAATATATCACTAATCACTGCGCAAAGGTCAGCACCAGCCTCAATCACAGCTTGAGAATTTTCAACCGTTAAGCCGCCAATGGCACAAATAGGTAAATCAAACTTTTTAGATGCCTGCTGTAATGCTGCTAGACCAATATTACCTGCTTCTGGTTTGGTCGATGTTGCATAAATTGCGCCAAAAGCCACATAGCTTGCTCCTTCAGCGATTGCTTTTTCAGCCAACTCAATTGAGTTTAAGCAAGTTCGCCCAATGATGACACCTTGTGGTAAACGTTGCACTGCATCTGAAATTTCACCATCAGACTGCCCAAGATGCACACCTAAACTAAATTGTTCAGCTAAATCTAAATCATCATTAATCAAAAATGGTGTCTGATACTTTTCACACAGTTGTTTGATCTGCTTCACTTCATTGGCTTGGTCAGATTGAGCGACTTTTTTACGGCGATACTGAAGAATAGCGACTTGCTTAGTGCTTAAAGCAGCTTCGAGTTTTTCTAATAATAATTGGATTGGATCGTCGTTGGTAATCAGGTAAAGACCGCGCATT
Organism: Acinetobacter sp. CE-15; assembly: GCF_051059255.1. NCBI lineage: Bacteria > Pseudomonadati > Pseudomonadota > Gammaproteobacteria > Moraxellales > Moraxellaceae > Acinetobacter > Acinetobacter sp. CE-15. The sequence goes on from NZ_CP192737.1 coordinate 3,234,307, forward strand.
CAATATTCTCAAACAATCAAATAAATGGATTATAAGCAAGTTTTCTCAGCGAAGACGTGACAAAAACAAAAAAGCTTAGAAATCTCTAAGCTTTTTTGTTGAATTTATTACGATACTGGCAAGATTAGCTCTCAATTTTATCTAGACTACGGTCTTTTAAACTTAAATTGCCACGTACAATATCGGAAAGCATACGCCAGTCAGAAATAAAACTATAAAGTGGTTGCTTAAAGCTTGCTGGCTTATTTTTCTCAAATACAAAATGCCCCACCCAAGCACATGCATAGCCAGAAAGTAGTCCATAGGCCACGTATTTTGCTTTACGTTGACGAATTGCTTTGCTAAAGAAATAAATACCGATACTACTTCCAGCTGCATGCAAACGGCGACTCATCATGCTACGGTGTTCAGTTAAATAAAAACGATAAAATTCTGAATAGTTTTTAATTGGTAATTCAAACTTCGGGTTTTGCTCTAATTCCGATTTAGGCTCAACATACGCGTTCATGATCAATCATCCTGTTTTATTTTTAATCAGCTTAGTTTATTTTATGCTGCAATAACAGCCAAATTCAATATCAAGTCTGTTGACAATTCATCTATATTTGCGACTTCAAGTATTGCCCAGACTATACAAGTCACGAAATAGGAAATTTTGCCATTCTAAATATTTAATTAGTAACGATATAGCGGTAAAAAATACTCAAATGGCATGCTATACAAGTCTTCTGATGACACATTTTAAGTTACAATGCCAGATTAAACATTCAAGAATGTTTAACTCTCTAATAACCATGATTAACACTTAGGACCCTCACATGCTTGAAGTTGAATTAAAGTTTCAAATTCCGGAAGCCCGCCGCAATGCACTCCTCAAAGCATTAGATCCTAAAAAATCCCAAATTATTCAATTACAAGCAAAATACTACGACACACCTGATCGTCAGATGTCCCAACACGGCGCTGCACTACGTCAACGCTTAGAAGGAACGCGTTGGGTACAAACACTAAAAGCCGCCACCAAAAGCCATTTACAACGCTTTGAAGACAATATTGATTTAGGTGAGCTTGCTGAAGCCCCACATTTAGATATTGATATTTACCAGAATAAACCCGAAGCACTTGCTGTGTTAAAAAATGCATTGGGGGATAAATTTGATGAACTCCAATTACAATTTGAAACTGACATCCAACGTACCATCCGTGTGATTCAGTTTGAAGATGCTGAAATTGAAATCAGCCTCGATATTGGTGAAGTCAGAACTGAAACCTCCAAACAAGAAATTCATGAAGTAGAATTTGAATTAAAAAGTGGCTCAATTCAATCACTTTTAGCCTTTAGTTTTGAATGGGTTAAAAAGTATCATTTGTGGCTCGATGTACGTAGCAAAGCTGAATTTGGACACTTATTGACTGTGGATCAAAAAGTCAGTCCAGCACAGCTCAGCAAAGAAACCATTTTAAATAAAAAAGATACTGCAGATAAAAACTTACGGGTGCTTATTGCCAGTCAATTACAGCATTTATTGCCCAATATTGCTGCGATTTCTGCACAGGTTGCCCAGCCTGAACATATTATTCAAGCACAGACTGCCCTACACCATTTACATTTAAGTCTTTCTCTATTTAAAGATTGGACAGATACCAAAACGGATAAATGGTCACATCAACTTTCAGCGTTTGAGAGTCACTTTAAAAACTTACAGCATTTTGAACATATGCAACGCACATTAGGTGCTTTACTGCAAAATCCGAAAACGGCGCAAAGTTTAGATCGGGATATTTTGTATGCCAATGAAAAACTTATCAATTTGGTCAAATCAACTCAAAATGTGCAGCACTATTTAGAATTACTCATGTTCAGTTTAGGACAGTCTGCGAAAGCGCCAACCCATGACTTAAAATGGTTTGCGCAAAATACATTGCAAAATCAGTATCGACAGTTACAAGAAAGTTTAAATGAAGCCGATCTATCTGACCTTGAAAGTCTAGAAGCGCTGGCTCAGCATTTAAATGAATTAAAATTTAGCTTTCCGATCCTAACCAATATCTATGATGTTAAAAACTTGCAGAAATATGCGAAATCTTTAAATGATGCTCAACAAGCATGTGAGCAATATCAAGTGCTTGCTTCATCATCATCTTACCTACAACAAACTGACTTAGAAGCCAGTGATTGGTTTGCCTTAGGCTGGCTTACCGCAAAACAAGAAGCTTATGCAGAAAAACTGCTTGAAGCGACGGAACAGTTCTTGGTTAGCCGTAAGTTTTTAAAATAAATCAGCAGCGAGAAGAGATGGTTTTATTGATTAAATTATTGAATAAAATCATCTCTTTAAATACTGCATAAAATTGAATATTTGTAGTCGCGTGAGTATTCACGTTGCGAATTTGTAATCATTCATTAAAAACTAAAAAAAAACAATTTATCGGATTAAAATCGAGAAAATAAGAATGGAACGATAAGCATGTTTGAAATTGAATTGAAATTCCAAATACCTGAAGAAAAGCAAGAAATGCTCATTAAAGCGTTTCAAAGAAAAGATACCAATATTCAGCACTTACAAGCCAAATACTATGATACGGCACAATTTATTTTGTCTGAACATTCCATTTCGCTTCGTCAACGCCTTGAAGATGATCAAGAAAAGCAGCAATGGGTACAAACCCTCAAACTTCCAACAGAACAAAGGCTTAAACGTGCTGAATTTGAGGAAAATATCGAAAGCGCGGAAACAGAATTAGATCTAAAAAATTATCTCAGCAATAAGCATATTGCTAAAAATATTAAACACTTATTAGAGCAACATAAAGACGGATTAGAAGTTCAGTTTCAAACAGACATCGAAAGAAAGCTCAGCTTATTTAAATTTCAAAATAGTGAAATTGAAGTCAGTTATGATCATGGTCATATCATCGCCCATCAACAGCGTCTCGCATTACGTGAATTAGAATTTGAACTGAAACAAGGCACTGTTCAAGATCTCATTTCTTTTATCTTACCTCGGATGAAACGCTATAACTTATGGCTTGATACCCGTAGCAAAGCACAGCAAGGTTTTCAGCTTGCACAAAACTCTCCAGACAATCCCGTACAGTTGCAAACGCCACTTGTTCTTGATTCAAAGGATCACCCTGAGAATGCATTAAAAAAGATCGTGAATAATTGCTTATCGCATCTACTCCCCAACACTACAGCAATTGCATCTGGAAACTTTAATTCCAAACATATTCATCAGGCACGTGTGGCAATTCGTCGCTTAAGAAGTGCTTTAAAAACCTTTTCAAATTGGTCTTTGCATATCGATCCCACTTGGCAAATACAGTTAACCGAATTGTTTAGGCAACTCGGTTCGGCTCGTGATTTAGATATGATTCGAGAGGAGTTATTACCTCAGCTTGAGGCTGCTGGTGCACCTAAGTTTAAACTTCCAGAACCACAAGATGTCGATTCGCAAAAATTAACCAAACTGTTTAGATCTTTTAATTTTAATTATTTGGTCCTATCCCTCATTCAATTTATTGCCCAAGAATCAAGTGAAAAATCTCAAATAGCTGTACATAAAGCAGCATTTAAAAAAGTTAGACAATTACATCGCAAAATTCAAATTGATGCAGAAAACTATTTAAATTTAGACATTGAAGCACGGCACCGTACTCGTAAAAACTTAAAGCGTTTGCGTTATAGTATAGAGTTTGTTGCATCATTATCAGATAAAAGCCAAATCAAAAAATATTTAAAAGCCATAAAGCCTGCTCAAGAAAGTTTAGGGCTCTACAATGACCTGATTGTTGCTGAAGAAGTGTTAAAAAAAATGGTCAAAGCAGAACCTCAGGTCTGGTTTGCTTTGGGCTGGATTGCCGCAGAACAGCAACGGCTTTTGTTGAAATCACAACAAGATTTGCTGCAGTTTGCCAAGACAGCCGTTTTAGACTAATTGTAGCTACTATCCTGCTCTTTAAACCGAGATGCTCCGATCACAGCGGACAAAAGCGCATAAGTTTTTAAGCAGGATATGGAATCACGTTTTCAATGACTGAACGACTCAATGCCCTGAATCAGGATCGCTTCTTCAGCACAGCTAAATTTAATATTAAATTGCCCAAAACGCATCCCATAAATACGTGCATCATCATGCTGATAAGCTGGTCGAGGATCTAAAGCCAGTACCGACTCAAGTTCAGCGATATATTTTGGGTCTATATCAGCTGTTTGAAGAAATTTACTTTTTAATTGCTGTGCATGCTCAGACCAAATAACCTGCTTACGAACAGGTTCATACTGGGCATAACCACTTTGCGCTGCATCCACAGCATCAGAATAATGAATATAAGGTTTAATATCGACAATCGGCGTACCATCTAAAAGGTCACTGCCTGTCACATATACACGAACAGCATTCCCCTCTTTTTTGACGGCTTTAAGTTGTACTACAGATAAACCAATCGGTGCTGGGCGATACATACTGCGTGTTGCAAATACACCGATTTTTTTATTCCCACCTAAACGTGGAGGTCTCACTTGAGGACGGAATTTATCTTTATCTTGTTGATTTTTATTGTCATGAAACTGCCAGATCAGCCATAAATGACTAAATTCCTCGATTCCCTCAAATGCTTCTAAGACATTGTAGGGTGCATGCATTTCGATAAAAGACTCCACCTGAACCAGATTTGGTTGTCGAGGAATACCAAATTTTTCAACATAAGGAGAACGCATAATCCCAATAATCGGGAGACTTAACTCAGTCATAATCATTTTTTCTGATAAGTTCAATTAAATATATTCAGTTTATCGAGAATGATTTTAGATTAGAATAGCAGGCTGTTCTAATTTGATAATTTATTGAGACCTTTAATGGCTGCTTTCAACGTCGAAAAGATTACTCACGTACACCACTGGAATGACACTCTATTCAGTTTTAAGACCACACGTGATACTGCATTACGTTTTAAAAATGGTCAATTTGTGATGATTGGTCTTGAAGTCAATGGTAAGCCTTTAATGCGAGCATATTCTATTGCAAGCGCTAACTACGAAGAAGAATTAGAATTTTTCTCAATTAAAGTGCCTGATGGTCCTTTAACTTCTATTTTGCAAAAAGTAAAAGTTGGTGATGAAATTCTAATTTCTAAAAAACCTACAGGTACTTTAGTGCTTGATGATTTGAATCCGGGTAAAAACTTATACCTTCTTTCATCGGGTACAGGGCTAGCACCATTCTTATCAACGATTCGTGATCCAGAAACCTATGAGCGTTTTGAGAAAGTCATCGTGGTACATGGTACACGCTTTATTTCTGAATTGGCTTACCAAGACCTGATTCTCAATGAACTTCCAAACAATGAGTTTTTTGAAGAGCTGGGTATTAAAGACAAATTGGTTTACTACCCTACTGTGACCCGTGAAGATTTCCATACCCAAGGTCGTGTAACCACTGCAATTGAATCTGGTGCCTTATTTGAAAAAATTGGCTTACCACGTTTTAATCCTGAAACTGACCGCGCAATGCTTTGTGGTAGCCCAGCATTCCTTGACGATGTTGTCGAGCTCCTTGACCAACACGGCCTGAAAGAATCCCCTAAAATGGGCGTTTTAGGCGACTACGTGATTGAACGCGCTTTTGTTGAAAAATAATTTATTTTTCAAGCAGTGTTAAATTGAAAGCCGAGGTTGAATACCTCGGTTTTTTTGAATTTAATCAATATAAATCAATACAGCTTGATGGCTCATTTTTATTGATCTTGTATCGTTATAAAACAAAAAGCCATACACATGTATGGCTTTCCTTGCGTCAATGAGTCATTTAAATCATCAATTTAGATTTTTCTGAGCTTGACCATATTGATCAGCCATTACTTCAACCAATTGATCAGGTTTAATATACTTCTTAATCACAGCATCCACATCTGCTTTGGTCAGTTGAGCAAACTCTTGATCTCTTAAAGCACGACTATCCATTTTCTTATTGCGTTCAAGCTGGCTATTTAACATACGATGAATCACACGTTCATCTTCTAAAGACGTCACACGTTGCTTCATGATATTGGCTTTAGCCGCTTCCAACTCCTGACTGGTTACTCCAGTCGCTAATAAATCATTCAGCACTTTACGCACCACTTGCGATACTTCAGCAGATTTCCCTGCTGTGTAATTGGCTTCGATCGACAATGCACCTGCTTCATTAAAAGAGTCCAAGTTTAATTGACTACCAAAACCATAGACCAACGCATTTTTTTCACGAAGCTCTTGTCCTAAACGTGAAGACAATTGCGAGTCACCCAAAATATAGCTAAAGACAATCAATGCTGCGGCATCTTTATTGTCTACACCTACAGGCAAGGTCTGCAAAGCTTGATAACTACCAAACTCACGTTGTTCTGAAAGGGCATGCACTTTCTGCGCTTTATAAGTGGTAAATTCTGTTGATAGGCGCTGATAAGGTTGTTTAGCTGACCAATTGCCAAATTGTTGCTCAAGTAATTTCTTGATCGGTTTTGCATCATACTGCCCAGTGATAGAAATAAAGGCATGGTCCATTGCAAAGTATGTTTTATATAAATCGACAACTTGTTGGTTGGTTGCTGCTTGAATCTGTTGTTTCGCCAGTTCTGGTTCAAAATGATAACGTAAATCACCCGGCTGATAGGTTTCAAGTAAGCGTGCAATGGTTAAAGAGGATACTGTTTCAGGCTCAGTATATGGTCGATCCAAACTAGATAAGCTTTGTAATTTAATTAAATCAAATTGTGATTGTTCAAATTTAGGGCTCTTCATCACCGACACGATATATTTAAAGAACTCTTCAAATTTTTCTTTTTTCGCTGAAATTTGAATAGTAATCCCGTTATCCGATGCCGTTGCCGTTGCTCCACCACTTGCTTCAATGGTTTTATCTGCAATGTTCTGTAAGCTATATTGCTCAGAAGCACGTAATAATAAATAAGCCGTAAAATCGAGGATTTGTGCCTTATTCATTAAAGATTCAGCTGTACCAAAGTTGACTTCAATGGTTGCATAGGTTTTATCATCACGTGTCGAGGTTGGGAATAAAGCATACTTCATCCCATTTTTTAAAGTGCCACGTTGAATCTTTTTCTCTGTTGCAGTTAAATATTGTTTCGATTTTTCAACATATTGAGCAACTTCGGCTTGATAAACACTGACATCTTTTAACGGTTCTACTGCAGCAGCTTGTTGATCTAAAGTTTTTGGTTTTTCAGCAGCTTGCTTTTGCTCCAAGGCCTTTTTCTGATCTTCAGGTGTCGGTTGAATATCACCATTAAAACGGTGCTGCTCAGTTAAAAATGCTTTTAAAGTTGCATTAGTTTCAGCTACGCTTAACTTTTGAATGGCTTGTTGATCTTTAAAATATTGTGCCCAATTGCCATGCGATGACACCACATAATCACTCAACATACCACCAACAGCAGCAGCACTGGTCAATAAACTTTCATTGGCATTCTGGATCAGATTTTTAACCCGTTTTAATTCAACATCATCAAAACTTTTATTTTTTTCTACACCCGCAATCAACGCACTGTCAATTTTTTGAGCATCATGGTTTGGTGCATATATTGCCCCCATAAATACCAAGTTAAAATCATCATCTAACCATGTTGTAGACTGGACATTGGTCGCGACACCAGTTTCTACCATGCTGGAATATAGATGACCACTCGGTTGTAAGGTATATAAATATGGCGCAAGTGCTAATACTGGCTGAATTTTTTCATTCTTACCATTCATATAAATATTGAATTTGGCAAGATCACTGCCCTTTTTCACCACAAAATTACGATTTTTTATGGTTGAAGAATCAAGTAAAGGTACTGTTGCTTGTTGAGGAATCTTACGTGCAGCTATCGCACTAAAGTTTTTATCAATGGCTTTTAAAACTTCTGCTTTATCAAATTTACCAGCAATCACCATCACCGCATTATTCGGTGCATACCAGTCTTTATAGAATTTGTTCAATTCATTCATTTTAATTGACTGTAGTTCAGCAAGATCACCAATCGGTAAACGACCTAATGACTTGTTGCCATAGGCTGCTTTCCACATTTGATCCATCAGCACAGCAAAAGGCTGATCCATACGCACTTCGCGTTCGCGCATCACAATATTGATTTCTGAAGGAACGAATTGTTCTTGAAGCACCAATTTGTCCATACGTTGTGACTCTAAATAAATCACTTCATTTAGGGTGTTTTGGTCTGGGCGTACAATATTGGTATATTTAGTCGAATAATAATCGGTACTGGCATTGGTCATTAACGTATATTGATCTAAACGGCGTTGAAATTCTTCACCTTTTACATCTTGTGTGCCTTTAAAGGCTAAATGTTCAAGTAAATGTGCAAGACCACCTTTGCCTTGTGGATCATTTAATGAACCGGTCAAATAAACCGTATTCATAAAGACTTTACTTTCTTTGTCATTCGGTGCAAGTAAAACTCTAAAGCCATTCTCTAGCTTATATTCTTCGATATTATGTTCAGATTTAACCAGGATGGCTTGAGCAAAACTAGACGCACTAAAACCAAGAATACAAAGCGACAAGGTGAGTTTTTTCAACTGCATGAGCATAGGAGAATCCAGAATTTTTTAAATTTTAAACAGTTATAAGCTAAACATCTTAAGAAATTCTGAACAAAATTTATAGTAAAGTTTTGAAAAAAGAGCCGTTTATTTCAACGTCTTTTGTAATGATTTGAACATCTTTATCTTAAAATCAATTTAAATAAAAATCTCAGCTTGCATAAATAACTGTGCATAGCCTGAAATTTCGATACGTTGACCATCCTGAATATCACAAAACAATTTTCCACCGCGCGCTGATGCCTGATAACCGATAAGTTGTTTTTTACCCAGCTTCTCAGCCCATAAAGGCGCTAAACCAGTATGCATAGAACCTGTTACAGGATCTTCATCTATCCCTTTATGCGGGGCAAAATAGCGAGCCACATAATCATAATCGTTTGAAGCTGCGGTAATGGTCACATCATAGCCTGCAGACTCCGCAGTTAATGCGGTACTCACATGATATTGTTCTGCAATTTTTCGGATATTGGCTAAGTTTGGCGTTGCATTTATCACGTCTTGTACAGATTCACAAACTAAAATATACGCTTGCGCATTGAGATAGACTTCTTTAAAAGGCTGATCAATGACATGATTCAATAATTCTGGATAATCGATTACTTTTTGTGGCTGGCGAATCGGGAAATTCATCTGGATCTTTCCATCCTCAGCTTGCTGGATGATAAAAATACCCAAATCTTTAACATGAAAATGAATCGTCTTCGCTTGGCTATAGTCTTTAAATAAAACAAAAGCTGAAGCTAAAGTTGCATGCCCACAAAAATCGACTTCAACTTGTGGTGTGAACCAGCGAATTTGATAATTTTCATCATCAATGCGTTTTACAAAAGCAGTTTCTGCCAAATTATTTTCTAAGGCAATATTTTGCATCAAAGCATCATCCAGCCAGTCATCTAAGACCAATACAGCAGCAGGGTTGCCCTTAAATAATTGTTGTGTAAAAGCATCAACTTGGTACATTTTCATTGTCAAAACTCCTCATTTTAATCTATTCTAAGTGATACTAAAAATGATTACAGATACAGTCTATGTTTTAAAATGGTTACAGTTAAAACTTGAGCTTGATCGTATAGACCATTTAAAATACAACTGTTTTATAGATTCATTTGAAGTTTATAACCTTTCCTAGATCAATAATTATGGAATAAGCACGATGAAAATAAGCATAAAACTCCAAAGCGTCGTTATAAGCAGCCTAATCCTATGTTCTCCACTGACTTTTGCAGCCGATACCATTTGGATTGCTGGAACCACACATAAAGGGACAGTGACCGTACCAATAGAGAATGGCCCTAATGTGGTTTGGAAATGCGACGGTACTGTATGTCGAATGTCTGGTCCTTGGGGCAATCAACTTTCAATAGACTCATGTCAAAGTTTGGTCTCCCGAATTGGGAAAATCACCTTCTATAAAAATTCTGCTGGAAAAATTTGGACAAAAAATTCCAAAGAATTGGCTGAGTGTAATCAAGCAGCAAAATAGAACCTTTTAGCGCCAGCAGGTCATGATATTTATCAGCAATATGATCGTGATAAACTGCTATTTATAGTCGAGAATACTTTGACTTGTTTTAATGAATCAGCGCTTAATGAATCAGAGTATGTTTGATAAACTTGAGTTGAAAAAAAACACCTAAATTTAATTTAGGTGTTTTTTTATGGCATTTAAATAATATAGAAAAATAAGTTAACTATGTTTTAACTCTTCTCTCTCATCTGAAAGTAAAATGCTTTGATCTGTCTGTCCCATCAATTGACTGGTCACAACACCTGCAGTCATCGAACCATCAACATTTAACGCGGTACGCCCCATATCAATCAAAGGCTCAATGGAAATCAGCAAAGCCACCAAAGTCACTGGTAAACCCATAATCGGTAAAACAATCAGTGCAGCAAAAGTTGCGCCACCACCGACACCTGCAACGCCAATTGAACTTAAAGTCACCACGCAAGCTAAAGTTAAAATCCAGATCGGATCAAGTGGATTAATCCCCACTGTTGGGGCAACCATCACCGCAAGCATTGCTGGATATAAACCCGCACAACCATTTTGCCCAATCGTTGTACCAAATGAAGCAGAAAAGCTGGCAATAGACTCAGGCACACCCAAACGGCGAGTTTGTGCTTCAATATTTAATGGAATACTTGCCGCACTCGAACGGCTGGTAAAAGCAAAGGTTAATACAGGTAAAACCTTTTTAAAGAATCGGATTGGGTTAACGCCTGTCAGCAGCAATACAATTGCATGTACTGCAAACATGATAGCTAGACCCAGATAAGAGGCAACCAAGAAACCACCAAGATTAACAATATCAGCGGCTTTAGAACTTGCCACGACTTTCGTAATCAAGGCAAATACACCATAAGGTGTAAGCGTCATCACCAATCGAACTAACTTCATCACCCATGCTTGTAAAGTATCAATTGCAGTGACGATACGTTGGCCTTTTTCAGCATCATCTCTGATCAGGTTAAGCCCGGCCAAACCAAGCATCGTAGCAAAGATCACCACACTAATGATTGAGGTTGGATGTGCCCCTGTGAGTTCAGCAAATGGATTTGTTGGCAAAAAAGATAAAATAAAATCAGGTACATTTAAGTCAGTGACTTTACCAATATATTCAGATTGAATTGCTTCAAGACGTGCTGTTTCCTGCGTCCCTTGTACAAGACCAGCCGCACTTAATCCAAATAGATTGACCACAAACACGCCAACCAAAGCGGCAATAAATGTGGTGATTAATAATGTACCAATACTAAAAATACTAATCATGCCTAATGAGGATGCATTATGTAACTTAATCACAGCACTCAGGATCGAAACCAGCACTAATGGCATCACCACCATTTGCAAAAGCTTAACATAACCATTTCCAACGATATTAAACCATTGAATAGATTCAGTTAAAATTTCAGAATTTGTACCATAAACCCAATGTAATCCTAGCCCAAATACCACACCTAAACATAAACCGGCAAACACTTTTTTAGCCAGACTCCAATCTGTCTTTCTGGTTTGCATCAGCAATATGATCAAGGCAATGAATATGACAATATTCAAAATGAGCGTATAGTTCATTCGAGTTCCAATAGTTTTGATCGTTTTATTATAAGCTTATTGTGAAATATCCAATAGTCTTTAGCATTTTTTGATATTTAAGTGTTGTTTTCTCAACATGCACTATTAATAATAAAAACATCACTTTAGCGCACTCATGAATTTTTTGTATAAGCTTATACAAATAAAGACTAACACCCAGAATATAGGCCATCTCATGAATTCACACATCCAAACTGTTGAACTTTCTAAGGCTTATCGCCTGTTAAATCACGGTCCAACCGTGCTTGTCTCAGCCCAGTATGAAAACCAAAAAAATGTTATGGCAGCAGCTTGGGCTTGTGCATTAGAACTTGTGCCTGCCAAAGTGAGTGTGGTTTTAGACAAAAGTACAAAAACTCGTGAATTAGTTGAAAAGTCAGGGCATTTCATCCTACAGGTACCGACACTCAAACAACTTAAACTGGTACAACAATTAGGCTCAATCAGTCAGTTTAATGACCCTGAAAAACTCTCACACTGCCATACGCCACTTTTCCAATTTGAGGGATTTCATCTCCCTGCGGTTGAAGGCTGCGCTGCATGGTTGATCTGTGAACTGATTCCTGAACCGCATAATCAACAAAGCCATGATTTATTTATAGGCAAAGTCGTCGCTGCTTATGCGGATGATCGCGTATTTCGCAATGGCCACTGGTATTACCATGAAGTTGGCGCTGAATGGAAAAGCCTACATCATGTTGCAGGTGGACATTACTATACGATCGGAGATCCTGTAGATGCCAATCTCTAATCTATAGGCTTAATCCTTACGAAATTTGCTTGTCGATGGGCCAACCTGTTTTAAATCATGTTTAATTCATAATTGTTCAATAATCTAAACAGACTGAGCCCTTGATATTAATCATACATATCCTGTAATAAGCTGCGATTTTACCAACTGGTTAAGTTGTGTGAATAAGCCCTGATTATTCCCAAACTAAATACTGATTATTTATTGTCATTTTTTTAAATTCACCTTAAGGTAAATTAACGGAAAATGGATAATCTGCACAATGACCAAGATCGGATCGAATAAAATTCAGCTGAGTATCTTTCTATGCTTGTGTATGTGTTTAGGTATTGGCATTCTCCGATTTTCCTATACTGCATTATTGCCCTCTACCCGTCTTGCTTATCATTGGGACTCCAGTTTTGCCAGCATATTAAGCAGTGCAAATTTGCTGGGGTATTTAATTGGTGCATTTTGGGCAATGAAACTGCCTCAAAACTTTACCATGCCTCGATATATCATTTTGGCGGCATTTTCTGGAACGGTGAGTCTACTCAGTTGTGCTTTTTCAGGTCTTCCCGAAAGCTGGTATGTCTTTTGGCGTGTCATTTCAGGCATCAGTGGTGGCTTATTGATGATTCTAGCACCGAGTATTGTTGCACATTGCAGCAAAGCTGAAGAACGTTTAACCATCAACTTTATTGGTTTTAGTGGTATTGGCATCGGAGTATTATTGGCAACCCTATTTTTGCCTTATCTCGACAGAATCAACACACAATCTGCATGGATGATTTTATTTGCATTCTCTGCTGTCATTTGTTTGATCATTGTTTATTTACTCAATCTGTTTAAAAATCATCTAGATCATATCAGCGTAGCAAACAATCAAACGGGGACAGTCAATGGTATGTATTTTAGTTTGCTGATTGTCTATGCATCTAGTGCTTTTGCCTATGTTCCCCACTCATTGTTTTGGATTGATTATCTTAAAAACACCCTGCATCTTAATCTATATCTAATTAACTTGAATTGGATTTTGTATGGTTCAGGCAGTGCCTTAGGTGCAATCAGTGCTTACTTACTGGCACGAAAATTTGGCAATTTTATCGCATTAAAAATATTATATAGCCTATATGTTTTAGCGATCTTTATTGCGATTTTTTCAACCCATCCAATCCTTACCTATACCTCATCCTTTTTTACAGGCTTGCTTAATCCTGCTGTGGTTTTCCTTACTTCATATACCATTTTACACCTTTATCATGTGGCCTATAAAAAACTATGGAGCATAGCAACATTAGCTTTTGCTGTGACTCAATTGGTTGGTGGAATCTGTTTTAGTAGCTTGCAACATTGGAGTGTTTCCTATCATCAGCAATTTATACTTGCCTCATGTGTACTCGCTGTAGGTACAGCACAATTTTTCATCTATTCTCTAACCCATCAAACACAACTGCATAAAAGCTAAAATAAATGATCATGTTCTGTGAATCATATTGCTATTAAAAGCTTCTCCTCCCCTTTGAAGAAGATGAGGATGAGGGTGCTTTATCTTAATCTATGCTTTAAAAAAGGACAGATGAAAGAAGCCTAGTGCTTCGTTTTAGAATCGCGCCAATCTAAACACGCTAAGCCTTATCCACCGTAAAATAATCGGCTTTGCACAAAGAAATAATTTAAATATCAATCTCAAACACATAAGTTTTAGCTTTCACTTAAAGCACTTTGCTCACAGTTATTGACCATTTGGCATATAAATTGCTCTTTGTAATGCAGGGACGGCAAAGTCATAAAGGTTTTAAGATGAATACTGAAATTAAAAAAATTCAACCTGAAGATGAAGTTTTAAGTGCGGGAAAGAACCTGACATTTGGTTTACAGCATGTACTCACCATGTATGGTGGTCTGATTGCAGCACCTTTGGTCGTAGGTACGGCGATTGGTCTAAATGCAGCTGAAATTGCCTTATTAATTACGGCATCTATTCTTGTGGGTGGTTTGGCAACATTACTACAAACGCTTGGAGTAAAGTGGTTTGGTGCAAAACTTCCAATTGTACAAGGCACTTCATTTGCTGCTGTCGCAAGCATGATCGCGATTGGTACAACTGGGGGAAATATTCAAACGATTTTCGGTGCTGTGATTGTCAGTTCTATTTTCGGGATATTGATTACCCCCTTTTTCTCAAAAATAGTGCGTTTCTTTCCACCGATTGTGACGGGTTCAATTATTACTATTATTGGGATTTCACTTTTACCTGTTGCAATACGCTGGATTATGGGTGGTACCCCTAAAGCACCCGAATGGGGCTCACTAGAAAATATAGGGATTGCAGCCTTTACCCTCGGTGTATTACTTGTGGTGAGTCGCTTTGGTTCAGCCACAATGGCGCGACTAGGCGTACTCATTTCAATTATTTTTGGTGCAATTTTTACCATCCTGCTTGGTGTTGCCGACTTTTCAAAAGTGGGCAATGGTGATTTATTTGCTTTCCCACATCTATTTGCTTTTGGTCTACCCAGCTTTGAAATGTCCGCGATCTTAACCATGTGTATCGTGACCATCGTGATCCTTACTGAAACAACAGCCAGCCTATTAGCGATTGGTGAAATTGTTGATACAAAAATGGATAGTCATCGTTTGGCAGATGGTTTAAGAGCTGACATGCTATCTTCTGCGATTGCGCCATTATTTGGTTCATTTATGCAATGTGCTTTTGTTCAAAACGTAGGACTGGTTGCCATTTCAGGTGTTAAAAGTCGTTTTGTGGTAGCAACAGGTGGAGCTATTTTAGTTGTACTGGGTTTATTACCGATTTTCGGACGTTTAATTGCTGCGATTCCGATGCCTGTTTTAGGTGGCGCGGGTATTGTTTTATTTGGTAGTGTTGCAGCAAGCGGTATTCGTACATTATCAAAAGTGGATTACCAAACCCAATCCAATCTTATCATTGTTGCTGTGTCGATCTGTGTTGGTTTAATTCCTTTAATCAGCCCTGCTTTCTTTCATGCCTTTCCCAAAGTATTCCAAACTTTATTTCATTCAGGAATAAGTGCGACGTGTATAGCAGCAGTATTACTCAATATTTTCTTTAATCACCTTTCATTTGGTAAAAAACCTGTTCGATCTTCAGTCAAAAATGTACAAACGGCCATACATTAAGATAAAAAAAGCAGAGTTTTAATAAAAACTCTGCTTTTTTCTTTCTATTTAACCGTTAAGAACAGCAAATGATTGGATGCTTTTCTTAAAACCATTATTTTGTGGTTGGCATATGCTTTTTAATAAAAGCAACCAATTCAGGATTCTTTTCAACAATCGCTTGAGTATGACTCGCATCTTTCACAGGTAAGAATGTTACATCAGTACCCATATCTTTTAAGCGTTGTTGTAATGCTTCTGTGACAGGATAAGGTACAGCCATATCAGCAGTTCCCTGAATAATCATCACAGGACTATTAATTTTCTTGGTTGCAGGTTGGTTCTCAGCTAAGAATTTTTTTACCGTCGGATTTTCTTGGAAATTATCGACTAATCCAGGATAGTCTAAAACAGTTTTTCCGCCATTCTTAACAATATAATCACGGATATCATCGGCAAATTTATTATGCAATTCATCTAGACATAAGCCATTTTCACCCGTTGAACCTTCCGCAAATTCTGCAATATTTTTTGAACGATCTTTGAAAACTTCTCGATAATTAAACTTAGGTTCATAGGCAGTCACACCAACTGTGGTATAAGCAGCATATGCCAATAATTCAGCATAAACTTCAACAGCAGTACCTACTGGGGCTGTTCCAGCTTGTTCTTTTTGAAGGATATCTCGAATTGCTTGTGGCGCAACGACAGAAATAATATAACCCAAACTTGAGGCAGGTGCGCCTGCGACAGCACCTTTGTAGTTGGAGTCGGTATTGGAAAATTCAGCAGTTCCTAAAGAACCATGCCCACCCTGCGATTGGCCAACAGACATCCATTGGCCATTGATCTGATTACCATAGCGCTCTTTATATGCTTTCACTGCATAAATCGCTGAATTTGCTTCACTCTTTAAATTTAAATACGGATGCATACCCGGTGTGCCCAAGCCTTCATAGTCTGGGGCAATAATCACATAACCCTCATTTAACAGGCTTTGCGCCATATTTTTAAATCGCGGATTAAATTTATTTCGACTTGGGGCACAACTATCACCCACACCCACTGTACCATGCTCCCAAACCACAACTTTCCAACCATCAGTAGGTCGTGTTGTTTTGGGAATGAAAACCATTGCTGTGGCTTTTTTGGTTTCACCGAGTACATTCGGCATATTATAAGTCATGACTTTGACTGATGTAGCCTCATTAATTACATCTGAATTATATGTATTTTCAGATACATAATTCTTATTTGAACCCCAGTTATTCCAGTTATTATCGTCATCATTACATGCAGTTAAAAATAATACTGAACCGCAAGTCATTGCCAATAATGTTCGTTTAAATAATGTTTTCATTCAAATTCCTCAGTTTTTATTGTTTGAACAACTCCGTGTTCAAGCTACTAATTAAACATAAAAAAATGTATCTTGCTAGGATACTTTTAACCAAAGAGTAAAATAATATATAGATACAAATGCTTATCTTTAATTTAAATTCGATTAAACCAAATTCATGCAATAGAAACACCAGCATCAGTCATTAAACCATCCCACGGATCACGCAGAAATACATCATTATGGATCATAGAAATAGCTTAAAAAAAATGTGCTCTCGAATGCCAGTTGAGAGAAATAGTGATCATGCTTCGTAAATAGCCTTGATCAAAAGCCAATCAAATCTTCTTTAAAAGCGTATAAATGAGCATATATAAATATAAAAAAAGCAGAGTTTCGATGGAAACCCTACTTTTTCTATAAATTGCTAATCCCTATTTAACTACCAAGAAAACCCAATAATTTGATAATTTTCTAAAAATAATTATTTCGTAGTCGGCATATGTTTTTTAATAAAATCAACCAGTTCAGCATTCTTCTCCATAATTGCTCCAGTATGTGTTGCATCTTTCACAGCTAAGAATGTGACATCTGTTCCCATTGCTTTTAGGCCCTGTTGTAATTTATCTGTAACCGTATAAGGCACAGATGTATCAGCAGTTCCCTGAATAATCATCACAGGTGTATTAATTCTTTTCGTTGCAGGTTGATTATCTACCAAGAATTTTTTCAAGGTCGGATTCTCTTGGAAATTATCAATTAAGCCTGGATAATCTAAAACGGTTTTACCTGCATTTTTAGCGGTATAGTCATTAATATCATCGACAAATTTTTTCTGCAAATCAACAAAACATAAACCGTTCTCCCCCGTTGAACCTTCTGCTAATGCGACAATACTTTTTGAACGCTCTTTAAACACATCTCGATAATTAAACTTAGGCTCATAAGCAGTCACGCCAACAACAGCAAAAGATGTATAGGTCAATAACGTAGCATAAACTCCAGCTGCAGTACCTACTGGTTTTTTCCCTGTTTGCTCATCTTGAAGAATACCTTGAATCGCTTTCGGTGCAACATCAGCAATAATTTCCCCCAAACTTGAGGCTGGTGCGCCTGCCACAGCACCTTTATAGTTGGCATCATTATTGGAAAACTCTGCTGTACCTAAAGACGCTTGTCCGCCCTGAGATTGCCCGACCGACATCCATTGACCATTGATTTTATTACCATAACGCTCTTTATATGCTTTCACTGCATAAATTGCTGAGTTTGCTTCGCTCTTTAAATTTAAATATGGATGCATACCTGGCGTGCCCAAGCCTTCATAATCAGGTGCGAGAATCACATAGCCTTCTTTTAATAAGCTCTGTGCCATCGGTATAAATCGATCATTAATTTCATTTCTACTCGGTGCGCAACCATCACCCACACCTACAGTACCATGCTCCCAAACCACTACCTTCCAACCATCAGTAGGTCTCTTGGTTTTTGGAACAAAAACCATAGCTGTAGCTTTCTTAGTTCCTCCAAGTACATAGGGCATATTATAGGTCATGACTTTGATTGATTCAGCTTCAGGCATGCGACCTAAATTATAAGTACTTTCAGACACATAATCTTTATTTGAACCCCAGTTATCCTTGTTATCATCATCATTACATGCAGTTAAGAATAATGCTGAACCGCAAGTTATTGCCAATAGGGTTTGTTTAAATATTGCTTTCATTACCAATTCCTCAATTTTTTTATTGTTTGAACAGCTCCGTGTTCACCCTTAATTAAGCATAAATAAATGCGTCTTGCTACAATATTTTTTAATAAAACAGAGGAATATCTCACATTTATAAATTATTATTTTTCTTTATCTCGTGAAATTTCATCAATATTTCGTATTATTATAAATACAGATGAAATTTCAAAAGTGGTTTATTTTAATAATTTAAAATCAAAATAATGCAATAAAAATACCAACAAAAATGATTAAACCAACCCAACGGTTATGTCTAAATGCCCAAAAGCATAGTTGTGGATCGCGCGCTTTGGTTTTTGTCCATTGATAAATAAAATCCGCAACAACCAATAACAATGCAATCAAGCCAAATGGAATCAATATATTTTCTAAATACAATGCTGTACCAACCAACAATACACTGGTCAATTGCAATAAAGAGATGATCTGAATATCGTATTTTCCAAAAAGAATGGCAGTTGATTTCACACCAATTTTTAAATCATATTCACGATCTGTAATTGCATACTGGGTATCATACGCCACGGTCCATGCTAAATTGCCAAAATAAAGCAACCAACAGGTCCAGTCTAAAGGTTTTCCCATTGCGGTAAACGACATAGGGATTCCCCAAGAAAATGCCATCCCTAAGACCACTTGTGGTAAATGGGTATAACGCTTCATAAAGGGATAAATAAAGGCGAGGACTAATCCTGCAAGCGCGCAATAAAAAGTTGCGATCGGTAAGAAAAACAAAGTACACGCACTGGCTGCTACCAAACCAATAAACACCCAAATCGCTTCTTTGGCTGAGATCACCCCAGTAGCCAGTGGACGATTTTTAGTTCGTTCCACATGTGCATCTACTTTACGATCAGCAAAATCATTGATCGCACAACCGGCTGCGCGCATAAAAATTGTCCCCAAGACCATTGCAACCAGTGTCACAATATCGGGGATACCTTCTGCAGCAATCCATAATGCCCACATGGTCGGCCATAAAACCAATTCTGTCCCAACTGGTTTATCAAAACGACACAGATAATAATAAGCTTCTAAGCGTTGTTGCCAAGTGGTGTGTTGCGCGATCGACATGACAGTCCTTCAATACTCTATTTTGAAATATGCTGTTGTTGCAAAAATTGCTCAAAAGCAGGTAAAAAAGTTTCTTGAACAATAAATTTACAACCATGCCAAGTATAACAACTTTGACGTGTCCAACCTTCTGCTAATTTTAAAACACGCCGTTCACACAACGGATTGGTACGTTGAAATAAAAATTTTCCGATCGGCTTGGTTCGAATATGCTTAAACAAACGTGCTTTGCCATGGATACTGAGAATGGGAAAAATACTTTTTGCTTTTACCCATGGCTGTGCATCGCAACCAAATAAGTAACTTTCACGTACCCATGAGGTATGTTGCTGTGGCATCAGCATCCATTGACTATCCAGCACACTCATTCTTTGATAATGCTCTTGAATCGGTTGAACTTTAAAAACACCACCCGCGACATCAGTCAACTGCTGAGTCAATGAACCTTGTGCATACAACCATGTTTTTAATTCAGGAGGAAACGTCTTATCCCGTATTGTGCATGATTGTTTCAATGTTCAGCCCTTCAAATTTTGGATGACTTAGTGTAACTGAAATTTTTTGTTTTGTTTAAATTGATCTGCTAAATACTAAATTTGCATGAATAATCCATCAAAAATAAAAACAGAGAAACGCGAGATTCAAGTGAAAATTAAGATAACTTTATTTCATCAACTTCGCACCAACTGGTTTTCTCTTTTAATCACTATTTTGATTTGTATCACTTTCTGCTACATTTTAAATATTAACACTGATCTCAGGTATTTTAGGGCCTCGCATAATGAATATAAAAACAGCACTACAACTCAGCATTTTATGCATTCCTTCAACATATAGCTTTGCACTTAACTTATCCAATTCACCGATTCAACAAGTCACACTGTATCCTACACTGGCAAAAATTGAACGAACCATTCCAGTACAAGCAGGAGAACAACTCGTTACCTTGAATGGTCTTGCGGCAAACTTCAATATCGATCAACTGCAATATCAAAGTAGCAATATTGAAGTCAATGCGGTTTCACATACAGATAGCGCACTGGATAAACCCGCTGGAAATGAGTCGTCTCAATTGCGCAATAATATAGAGGATATTAAAAAGAAAATTTCTGAACAAAACTCAATTATTCAAGCGGCTGAATTACAAAATAAGTTTTTAGAAAATGTCATTAAAGGCTCTGCGCCAAAAGTACGTAAACAAGCCTATGAGGCCTTTATTGCCATTGATCAAGCCAAGGCAGAAAAAGAAAAGTTACAACAACGCTTACAAGAACTTGAACAAGACTTAAATGCGATTGGCGACAGCGAGTTTAACCAGCGCACACTTAAGTTTTATGTCAATGCCCCGCAACGTGGTGAAATTAAAATTAGCTATATGGTGCCTTATGCACGTTGGCAACCGATATATAAAGCCGAATTAAATACCCAAACCAAGCAAATTAAACTCACCCGTATGGCAATGATTGCACAAAAAACTGGGGAAGACTGGAACAATGTTAAATTGGCATTGTCCACAGCAACACCGCAAAACTACGTTCAACAAGTGCAGCCACAACAATGGTGGGTCAACTATTATGAACCAGAACCTGTACGACCAATTTATCCCGTTGCACCAGCGCCTATGGCTTTAGCTGAAATGAGTTATGATGAAAAGTCGACAGCTAAGGCCAAAAAAGCCCCGCCTCAATTTCCACAATTTCAAGCGGCTGATTTAAATTTTAGCACTGAATTCCGTTCAGAAACCAAAGCCTCCATTCCCAGCAGCCAACAGCAAATCTTTTTACCTTTAAGTACTGAACAATATGCCGCAAAACTTTCAGTTTGGGCAATTCCTAAGCAAAGTACTCAAGCGACAATTAATGCTGAAATTTCAAAACTTGATCAAAATTGGCCTTCTGGAACAGTAAAACTTTATCGTGATGGCGACTATATTGGACAAAGAGCTTGGAGCAATAGCGCAGATGAAGCACTTCAAATGAGCTTTGGTACAGATGATCAAATTCAAGTTAAAGTGACTGATTTAACCGACAAGAAAAATCCAGTCAAAGGTACTCAATCTGAAACCATCCGAAAACAGCAATATTCAGTGCAAAACTTACATAGCTACCCAATTCAAGTCACAATTTTTGAAGCTGAACCACAAAGCCAGAACGGTAAACTCAGCACACAATCAACCTATAATATCCCACCGACCGCAACACAATGGAATGGGCAACCCAATATCAACCAATGGCAAATTGATTTAAATCCGAAGCAGATTTATAAATTAGATATTCAGCATCAATTTAAATATCCAAGCAAAGGAAGAACTTCAGGGTTTTAACTTGAAGTTTTTATACAAAATTTAGCCCAGTCATGACTGGGCTTTTATTTTAATCAACTAAATGCCGTTAATTTTGATAAGTATTAGAGATAATCGCCTTCTCTTTCAGGCTGATATAATATTTTTTCAATTTTAACTTTCATCAAGTGACCATCAGGCTGCGGCCATTCGATTTCCTGTCCTTCAGCCAAGCCAAGAATTGCGGTACCTACAGGTGCAACCACATTGACCTGCCCTGCCTCTCCACGAAAATCATGCGGATAGACCAAGGTAATTTCGGTTGCTTCCGTAGAAGGTGCAATGGTGATTAAAACCTTTGCATTCATCGTCACGACATTGGGAGGCATATCTTGAGGTGCAACCACATCTGCTCGTGCCAATTCCTCTTCTAAATGCTGCATTGTCACAGTCAACTTCGACTGATGTTCCAACATCGTTTCTAAGCGATGTAAATCTTGTTCTGAAATAATAATATTTGGTTTACTAGCCATGTGCCTAATTCCTTCGATCTTTCACATCATTTGGGTATAGCAGCGATGTTTATAATGGGTCTGTTGACATTTCATAAATGAATTAAGCCACAAGCCGTAAATTTCAGCATGCAACCTGTATGTCGGAAACGTGAAACGAAGTATCAATAAACTCCAATAATCTACTTCTTTTATAACAGATATTTTCTGCAATGTTTAAGCTTTTCAACTTATGGAACAACCATAAAAAAAGCCCCCTTGAGAGGAGGCCTTCTCAAGTTAATGCTTATTTAGCATAAACGGGGAATTTTGCACAGACTGTTTCAACTTTCGCTTTAACCGCATTGATAACAGCTTCATCACCTTTTGCATCAAGGATATCCGCAATCCAACCTGCCAAGTCACGAACTTCAGCTTCACCAAAACCACGTGTTGTGACTGCTGGCGTACCGATACGGATACCAGAAGTGACAAACGGAGAACGTGGATCATTTGGTACCGCATTTTTGTTGACCGTAATATGAGCAGCGCCTAACCAAGCATCAGCATCTTTACCTGTCACATCTTGCTTAATTAAAGACAACAAGAATAAATGGTTTTCTGTACCACCAGATACAACATCATAACCACGTGAAATCAATACTTCAGCCATTGCTTTAGCATTTACCACCACTTGTTTTTGATATTCTTTGTATTCAGGCATCATTGCTTCTTTAAAGCAAATTGCTTTTGCTGCGATCGCATGAACCAATGGACCACCTTGGTTACCCGGGAATACAGCAGATTGAAGTTTTTTCTCAATTTCTTCGTTTGCTTTTGCAAGGATTAAACCAGAACGTGGGCCACGCAAAGTTTTATGCGTAGTTGTGGTTGTTACATCAGCAATTTGCACTGGACTTGGGTATACACCAGCAGCAACTAAACCAGCAACGTGAGCCATATCTACAAATAAGTAAGCGCCAACTTTATCCGCAATTTCACGGAAACGTTGCCAATCTACAATTTGGCTATATGCAGAGAAACCCGCAACGATCATACGTGGTTTATGCTCTACTGCTAAACGCTCAACTTCTTCGTAATCAATTTCACCAGTTTCTACGTTTAAACCATATTGAACAGCATTATATGATTTACCAGAGAAGTTGACTTTAGCACCATGAGTCAAATGACCACCATGCGCCAAGCTCATGCCTAAAACAGTATCACCTGGGTTAAGTAAAGCAAGATAAACTGCTGAGTTTGCTTGAGAACCTGCATGTGGCTGAACATTTGCATAGTCAGCACCAAATAATGCTTTAGCACGATCGATCGCCAATTGTTCGATCACATCAACATATTCACAACCGCCATAATAGCGCTTGCCAGGGTAACCTTCCGCATATTTGTTAGTGAGTTTTGACCCTTGTGCTTCCATAACAGCTGGTGAGCAATAGTTTTCAGATGCGATTAACTCAATATGAGCTTCTTGACGGGCATCTTCTTGAGTGATTGCTTGAGCAATTTCTGGATCAAATTCAGAAATAGAGATATTGGCGAACATTAGCGAGGTCCTATGAATTAGGGCTTTTAAGCCGTGCTAAGATTGCGCGTATTGTAGCATGAAGTTTGTAATTAAACAGAATGAAGTTTGCTCCGTTTTAAATAAAAATGGCTCATGTTGAAAACATAAGCCATTTGCTCAAATCTACAATTTAAAATGTTTATTGTGCTGCAAACATTCCTTTTACATCAGCCACAATATTGTCGATATTCAAGGCATAAGCCGTACTATGATCCCAAGTAGGATTGGTAATGTAATTCACCTGCGTCGTCAGTGCTTTCGCCGTACCGTATAAAGTATCTGTTGCCACTTTCGGTACAGTGGTATCTGCGCCACCCTGATAGATAATCACTGGTGTTTTAACGAGCACTTGCAACGGTTGCGAATCTTTCTCTAAGAAAGTTTTAACGGCTGGCAAAGACATAAAGGTATCGGTTGTTCTTGGATAATTTTTCAATGAGCCATTCACAGCCGCATATTGCCCCATTGCCACGCCAAACTGTTGACCAAGTGTATCATAACAAACGGATTCAGCATTTTTTGCGATTGCATCAGTTGGTACTTTGAATACTTGGCTATAGTCTAAAGTTGGGTTTGAATTACGTAAACCCGCTGCAATCAACGCTGTAAATGTATCCAATGATGCATAGACTGGAATTTGTTGTGCTGCTGGTGCATCTGCAACTGATAATTGCCCCGCATTTAAAATTAAACTCAATTGTGAAGCAGGCGCGACTGCAACTGTACCTTTATAATCTAAATTGGCACGATCAGCATATTGTGCAGCACCTAAAGCTGCTTGACCGCCTTGAGAATGCCCAACAGTCACCCATTTTTTCGATACTTTATTGCCTAACCAGTTACGTGTTGCAACCACAGCATCTGTAATTGAGTAACCTTCACTTTTTACATTTAAGAATGGATGGAGTTCAGTTCCACTTGGCTCGCCTAAACCTTCATAATCGGGTGCAACAACCACATAGCCTTCTGCAAGGAATTTAGAAATCATTCCTTTAATATAAACATTCATTGCGTTACGGCTTGGTGCACATATGTCAGCGACACCAGTTGTACCATGTGCCCAAACTACGATAGGCCAACCTGAAGCTGGTGGTGCAGTTTTAGGAGTAAATACCAATGAGGTTGCTTGTACTTCAGTTCCCTTCACCCCTTTCATTTTATAGGTCATCACTACACTATCTGCCGCCACAGCAGAAAAATCTGTCTTGGTATATGCTACAGGTGTGCCAACAACAGGGTTTGCGATAGTGTTTAGATCCGTATTCGAAGGTGATTCATACGAATTTCCCCCACTACCACCGTTATTACACGCGGATAAAACCAAACCTGAACTTAGAATTAAAATTGATAATGCATTTTTTTTCATGTGACTTATTCCTTAAAGCACAATTTTTTTAAAGTTATATATACGGCTGAGCACGTATAATTCTTTCATAAATACGTCAAAAAAATCTGTTATACAAGTTTTTTTCTTATTATTTTTTAAACATTATTCAATAGATTAAAATGTGAGTCTTCCTTCAAAATAGAAAGCAAAGCAACAGCTTTTTTTAGCCTTTGATGCCAATATCAAAATTTAAATTTTTCAAAAAATTAAAGTTTTTTATATTTAAAATCAGTCATATAATAATTAATAAAATCTTTTTTCAGCCTATTTCTTATCTTTATTTTCGTCTTATTTCTAGCTTATACCTTATCGCAACGATAACGGTCATCCTCTATAGAAAACATTGAAGAATCATGCGAAGTATAAATAGTAAGATCAAATAATCATTTTTCTAGCAATTGCCTGTTAGTATCCACTCCCCCTTGATAAATAATAATCGGGGTTTTTACTTGCGTTTGTAGTGGTTGTGAATCCTTTGCCAGAAATTGCTTTACGATTGGATTATTTTTAAAGCCTTCTTGTTTACGCGAAGAATAACCTTTTAAGCTCAGTTCATTTGCAGCCGAATATTGTGATATCGATCCCAACATAAATTGAAAACCCAAATCAAAAAGACAAAGCTTTTCTGCTTACTCAGCAGTTTTATTTGTTGGTGACTTAAATATTGTACTGTTTACAGGCTCATTCGGATAACCGAAGTCGTAACTAACTCCTCTGTACTCGGCGCACAATCATCAACAATCTTCACGACACCATGCACCTAAACCTATCGGCCAATCTTCAGTTGACGGTGCACTTTCGGAGTTCAATAACATTATTGCTTGCCTTTCTTTTCTAGTGACGTCTTTCATTTTAGACGTTATTACTACTGTCTCAACTACATTCAGTGGAAAAGTATTATCTTTAATATCATATGGTATTGGTGTAATCACCACTGGATTTTGGATCTGGTTTATATCTGTATTTGAATTCATGGATAAATTATCGCCATGGTCATCGCCACCACAGGCAGTTAAAAATAGAGGGGATCCAACCAACATTATTGAGAGTAAATTTAATTTCATTTGATTCATCCTTGCATATAATAATTTTTATGACGTCAGTATCAACAAATTCAATTTGCCAACTCTAATTAATGGAGCGCCAGCCACAGGCATAATGAATGTTTATTTTTACACTTACATCACATTGTGCAATTTTGAAGCTATGCTTCATTATAATTATGCGAAAAATTATATTTAGCAAGTGGAACTTAATATTAAAAATTTTAAATTATTTAAAAAAATCAGAACATTATTTTTAGATTCACTAAAATACTCTTGTATTTATAGAATCTTATATTTATTTATTATTTACCCCAAGTGTTATATAACGCATATATTATGCAAATACTGTGAACTAGGGATGTGACGCAAATATACTTTTTATTGTTTTATTTTAAATATTTTTTTATCAACAACCATCTCATGGTTTAAGTTTCAATCAATTCAAGATGCTTAATATTTAAACTTCTTAGGCATAATATACTAAAAACCAGTCCAAATAATAGAAATAATCAATAACCAAAACAAAGTTTCTTAAGCCATCTTTTTTCTAAGATTAAAATATAGAGTTAAATGCTATAAAAAATACCCTTATCACTGATAATAAGGGCATTTTCACATTGTTATGGTCAACACTGAACAATTAATTGGCAAGCAGCATCTTTATATCTTCTAATAATTTCCCATTCTCAACATTAACCCTGAATACGCTAAAGTGATCCCAAGTCGGATCAGTTCTGTAATCAATTTTGGTGGTTAATGCACGTGCTTGTGCCACCAAAGTATTTGTTGCCTGAGGTAATACGATATTGTCACTGCCCCCCTGATAAATAATAATCGGGGTTTTAACCACAGTTTGCAGTGGCTGAGAATCCTTTGCCAGAAATTGCTTTATGATTGGATCATTTTTAAAGCCTTCCTGTTTCCGTGAAGAATAACCTTTTAGACTATTTCTATCATTTGCAAGTGCATATTCTGTTACTGGTCCTTCCATAAATGCAGAACCCAGCTCAAAAAGACAAAGCTTTTCTGCATTTTCAGCAGCAAATTTATCAGTCGGTGACTTAAATATTTTACTGTATACAGGCTCGGTCGGATAAAGACTTTTCATCCCCGCAGCCATATAAGTCGTTAGCGTATCCAAGATGCTATAGCCGAGTGCTTGAGTGAATGACATATCCTCCATTTCCGTTATAGCCATTTCTGACAGCTCTTCAATCAATCTTAAATTGTTTGCAGGTGCGGTGGCGACTGCCCCCCTATAATCCATATTGGCACGCGCTGCATACTGTGCCGTAGCTAATGCTGCATGACCACCTTGCGAGTGCCCCAAAACAGCCCATTTATTGGAGGCTTTATTGCCTAACCAACTTTTGGTTGCAACTACAGCATCTGTAACCGAATAGGCTGCACTCTTTACATGCAAAAATGGATGCATCTCGTTACCACTGGGCTCACCCAAACCTTCATAATCGGGGGCAACCACCACATAACCTGCTTTAACCAAGCTCTCTATCATATTATAAGTAGACTTATCTACACCCAAAATCGATGTCGTAATTAATAGATTTTTACTTGGTGCACAATTGTCAGCAACACCCGCTGTGCCATGTGCCCAAGCCACAATTGGCCAACCGCCAACAGGCGGTGCAGCTTTGGGAGTAAACACTAACGCAGTTGCTTGAGTTTCTTTCCCCGTGATGCCCTTCATTTTATAAGTCATCACCACACTCTCAGCTGCATTCGGTGGAAGAGTATTATCTTTAATAACATAGGGTTTCGGAGTATTTACCACTGGATTTTGAATCTTGTTTACATCTGCATTTACATTAGAAGTTGTGGATGGATTATCCCCCTTATCGTCACTACCACCACAGGCAGTTAGAAATAGACTAGATCCAACCAACATTACTAAGAGTAAATTTAATTTCATTTGATTTATCCTTGCATATTAATAATTTTTATGACTTCAGTGCCAACAAATTCAGTTTGCCAACGCTGATCAATTGATTGCCTTATGTGCAATGGATGTCTATTTTACAAGCACACCACACCGCACGATCCTTAAGAAAATCTGCATTATATTTATACTGAAAATATAAATTTGCAAATGAAATTTAACATTTAAAAGATTGTAATTACGTCTTACTTATTCAGCTTAAAAAATATCTAATTCACAAAAATATTATAGCAATTATATAAGCTTATATTTACCAATTTTTTATTTTAAGATGTTATTCTGCTCACAAAACTCTAAAATAGTGTGAATTAAAATTATTTTAGAAATCTATTTTTGTTCATTTTACTTTAAATAAATTCTTATCAATGTGTATTTTTATTATTTAATTTTCAACCAATTTTAGATGATTCATATCTAGTATTTTTAGTTAATACATATCTAAAACCAATCCTGATGATTGGCTAAATCAAAAGCCAATGCTGATTTCGATAGGAATAATCAATAACTCAATCAAAAGAATTTCTTAATTCATCTTTTTTCTAAGCTTAAAATATAGGGCTAAACGATTTAAAAAATGCCCTTATTATCAGTAATAAGGGCATTTTTACATTGCTACAATTAAGTATTGAACACTCACAAAATTAATCAGCAAGTAGGGCTTTTATATCTTTTAACAAGTTCCCATTTTGAACATGGGTCGCATGTATATTGACGTGCCTCCAAGTCGGATCAGTTCGGTAATCAATTTTGGTGTTTAAAGCACGTGCCTTCTCCACTAAAACATCGGTTGCCTGTTGGTATACGATAGTATCCGCTCCCCCTTGATAAATAATAATCGGGGTTTTTACTTGCGTTTGCAGTGGTTGTGAATCCTTATCTAGAAATTGCCTTACAATCGGATTATCTTTATATTCCGCTTTTTTACGCCGTGAAAAGTTGACTATAGGAGCTCCTAATGGCCTTTCAGTCCTATTTGTCCGGTCAGTAAAAGCCACAACTAACCCTGCAAGACAACGTTCTTCTGCTCGTGCAGCAGGGGTATCATACGGTGTGTTGAATAAGTTAGTATAAACAGGCTCATTTGGATAAAGACTTTTCATCCCCGCAGCCATAAAGGAAGTTAAGGCATCTAGCACCGGATAGCCAAGCATTTGCTCACCTCTAGTCTTATCCGCCAAATTCGTTTCTGTTAGGTTTTCAAGCATTTCTAAATTATTTGCTGGCGCCAAAGCAACAGCACCCTTATAGTCCATATTAGCACGCGCCGCATATTCTGCTGCACCTAATGCGGCATGCCCCCCTTGCGAGACACCAGCAACAGCCCATTTGTTGGATACTTTATTGCCTAACCAGCTTTTGGTTGCCACCACAGCATCGGTAATTGAATAGGCTGCACTTTTTAAATGCAAATACGGATGCATTTCCTGACCGCCCGGCTCTCCCAAACCTTCATAATCGGGGGCGACCACAACATAGCCTTCTTGAACCAAGCTATCGATCATATCATGAGTAGATCGATCTTGACCTAGAATGGTAGTGGTGATTAATTTCATTCGACTCGGTGCACATTGGTCAATAACACCTGTTGTGCCATGTCCCCAAGCCACGATTGGCCAGCCGCCAGCTGGCGGTGCAGTTTTAGGTGTAAATACCAATGCAGTTGCCTGAGTTTCTGTTCCTTTGATGCCCTTCATTTTATAAGTCATCACTACACTGTCTGCAGCATTTGGTGGATTTTCTGCTGCGCTCTGATATGCGCTTGGTGTACCCACCACTGGGTCTTGAATATTGTTGACATCTACATTTGGCTTATCTTCAGGTGGGATGACTTCACCAGGCTTTTCTACATTGGGTTTTCCATCATTTGAACCTGTGGATGAATTATTACTGTTTCTATTGCTATCACAGGCACTCAGCAATGGACCAGATCCAACCAACATGATTGAGAGTAAATTTAATTTCATTTGATTCATCCTTGCATATAATAATTTTTATGACTTCAGTGCCAACAAATACAATTTGCCAACTCTAATTAATGAAGCGCCAGCCACAGGCACAATGAATGTTTATTTTTTTGCTTACATCACATTGTGCAATTTTTAAGCTGTACTTCATTATAATTATGCGAGAAATTATATTTAAGCAAGTGGAATTTAATATTCAAAAAAAATTAAATTATTTTAAAAATCAGGATATTATATTTAAATTCACTAAAATACTGTTGTATTTATAGAATCCTATATTTATTTATTATTTACTTCAAGCGTTATATAACGCATATATTCTGCAAATACTGTGAATTAGGAATGTGACGCAGATATACTTTTTATTATTTTATTTTAAATAAACTCTTATCAACAACCATCGCATGGTTTAAGTTTCAATCAATTCAAGATGATTAATATTTAAAATTTTTAGTCATAATATACTAAAAACCAGTCCAGATAATAGCTAAAAGATAGAAATAATCAATGACTCAATCAAAACAAAGATGCTCAAATATTGTTTTCTAAAATTTCAACATGCTGCAAAGCAATATAAAAAATCCCCCTATTTTTCATAATAGGGGGATTTTTTATTGATCCATGGTTTTAAAAGAACCGATGAAACAAACCTATTGTTAGAACTAAAACACACTTCAAAAATTAATCAGCAAGCACGGCTTTTATATCTTTTAACAAGTTGCCATTTTGAACATTGGTTGCATGTACATTAATGTGAGTCCAAACTGGGTCAGTTCGATAATCAATTTTGGTGTTTAAAGCACGTGCCTGCTCTACCAAGGCATTGGTTGCCTGAGGCAATACGAGAGTATCTGCTCCCCCTTGATAAATAATAATTGGGGTTTTCACTTGCGTTTGCAGTGGTTGTGAATCCTTATCCAGAAATTGCCTTACAATCGGATTATCTTTATAGCCCGCTTTTTTACGCCGTGAAAAGTTGACTAGACGACCAAACAGCCCTTCTGCCCTATTTATTCGGTCACCAAAAGCCAACACTAACGCTGCAAGACAAATTTCTTCTGCACGTGCAGCAGGGGTATCATAAGGTACGTTGAATGTATTGGTGTAAACAGGCTCGTTCGGATAAAGACTTTTCATCCCCGCAGCCATTAAGGAAGTTAAGCCATCTAGCACCGGATAACCGATATTTTGCCCAATTCTAGTCTTACCTGCCAAATCCGTTTCTTTCAGATTTTCAAGCATTTCTAAATTATTTGCTGGGGCAAAAGCAACGGCACCCTTATAGTCCATATTGGCACGTGCTGCATACTGTGCCGCACCTAATGCGGCATGACCGCCTTGTGAGACGCCAGTAACCGCCCATTTGTTAGACGCTTTATTGCCTAACCAGTTTTTGGTTGCCACCACAGCATCGGTAATTGAATAGGCTGCGCTTTTTAAATGCAAATACGGATGTATTTCCTGACCGCCCGGTTCACCCAAACCTTCATAATCAGGTGCAACCACAATATAGCCTTCTTGAGCAAAGCTATCGATCATATTAAAAGCACCTGTATCTAAACGTAACATTGCTTTACTTCTACTCGGCGCACATTGGTCGGCAACACCTGTTGTGCCATGTCCCCAAGCCACAATTGGCCAGCCTCCAACTGGCGGTGCAGTTTTAGGGGTAAATACCAATGCGGTTGCCTGTGTTTCTGTTCCTTTGATGCCTTTCATTTTATAAGTCATCACCACACTCTCAGCTACATTTGGCGGATTTTCTGCTATGGTCATATATTCTACTGGTGTACCCACCACAGGATTTTCAATGTTGTTGACATCTACATTTGGCTTTTCTTCTACAGGTTTTTCGTCACCGGGCTTGCCTTCATCAGGTGGGATGACTTCACCGGGTTTACCTTCATCAGGTGGGATGACTTCACCGGGCTTACCTTCATCAGGTGGGATGACTTCACCTGGCTTACTTTTATCAGGTGAGATGACTTCACCTGGTTTTTCTACATTGGGTTTTCCATCATTTGAACCTGTGGATGAATTATTACTGTTTCCATTGCCACTACAAGCACTTAGTAATAGACCAGATCCAACCAACATGATTGAGAGTAAATTTAATTTCATTTGATTCATCCTTGTATATAATAATTTTTAGTATTTTGAATGAATATTTGATAACAAAATTGAATGAACTTAAATCGTCCAAAAGAACTAATTTATTCAAAAATTTTAATAATAATATATAGCTATGAGTAATAATTTTGCTACACAGTAAAAAATACACAAAAACTTTTCGTACCTAAACCCTATTCTAATAATCTCTGCCAACAAACCCTATATAAAAGCCCAGAATAAATCTAAAATCTGTACCATCTTTAACATTGCAAGATCGACCCAAATTGATTGAATTCAACTTGAAAATCTCAAAGAAAATACCAAGCGACCGTATTCTGAAAAGCAGATCGACCTTATAAAATTAAAGACGTGCAAGTATTTAAAACGCTTTGTAGAAATGACGCCCTTTATTTAAGTTAAAGTTCTTGAGCCACTTTTTGAGCAGAATTTTGGCTATTCCACCTCTTATCCAAACATCTTGTATGCTTTAAAAAAATTACGCTGGTCACATAAAGTAGAAGCGGTCGCAAGTAAATATCAAGTCAGGTTGGCGTATTTACCTACCTATAATCCTGAGCTAAATCCGAATTTATTTTTATTATTTAATTTTCAATCAATTTAAAAATAAAAAATGATCTTGTTAAATAAATCATATTGGTATTGAAAGTCCCTTCTCCCTTTGCGGGAGAAGGTTAGGATGAGGGGGAATTTGTTGTTGATCTATACTTTTAAAAAGAACTGATAAAAGAAGCCTATTATTCGAACTAAAACACACAAAAATTAATTGGCAAGCAGCATCTTTATATCTTCTAATAATTTCCCATTCTCAACATTCACCCTGTATACACTAAAGTGATCCCAAGTCGGATCAGTTCTATAATCAATTCTAGTGGTTAAAGCACGCGCTTGTGCCACTAAGGCATCCGTTGCCTGAGGTATTACAACATTGTCGCTACCGCCCTGATAAATAATAATCGGGGTTTTAATCAGACTTTGTAGCGGTTGGGAATCCTCTTCCAGAAATTGCTTTACGATTGGATCATTTTTAAAGCCTTCCTGTTTACGCGAAGAATACCCCTTAAGACTCCCCTCAGTCTTAGTCATATAAGCACCTACCTCCCCCAAAAATTGCATTCCTAATGGCACAAGACAAAGCTTTTCTGCTTGTTCGGCAATTTTATCAGTCGGTGACTTAAATATTTTACTGTATACAGGTTCATTCGGATAAAAGCTTTTCATCCCCGCAGCCATAAAAGAGGTTAAGGTATCTAAAAAGATATAACCGAGTGTTTTAGGCAGTGCCGAATCCTCCATGTTCGCCAAAGCCATTTCTGACAGTTCCTCAATCAATTTTAGATTATTTGCTGGCGCAAAAGTGACAGCACCTTTATAGTCCATATTGGCACGTGCTGCATATTGTGCTGCACCTAATGCTGCATGACCACCTTGTGAGTGCCCCGCAATAGCCCATGTATTGGACGCTTTATTGCCTAACCAGCTTTTGGTTGCCACCACAGCATCTGTAATCGAATAAGCTTCACTTTTTAAATTCAGAAACGGATGCATCTCCTTCTCACTAGGTTCACCCAGACCTTCGTAATCTGGCGCAACCACCACATAGCCTTCTTTAACAAAGCTATCGATCATGCTATAGGTAGATTTATCCTCACCAGTTAAAATCGAATTCGTAATTAATAGATTTTTACTTGGTGCACAATTGTCGGCAACACCCACAGCGCCATGTGCCCAAGCTACAATTGGCCAACCTCCAGCAGGTGGTGTAGTTTTAGGGGTAAAGACTAATGCGGTTGCCTGAGTTTCTGTTCCTTTGATGCCTTGCATTTTATAGGTCATCACCACACTCTCTGCTGCATTCGGCGGATAGTTTTCTGTAAACTTATAGGGTACAGGTGTGCTTACCACTGGATTTTGAATCTTGTTTATATCTGCGTTTACATTCGAACTTGTAGATGGGTTATCACTCTTATCATCACTACCATTACAGGCACTCAGCAATAGGCCTGATCCAAGCAACATTATTGAGAGTAAATTTAATTTCATTTGATTCATCCTTGCATATCGTATTTTTTAGTATTTTGAATGAATATTTGATAACAAATTGAATGAACTTAAATCGTCCAAAAGAACTAATTTATTCAAAAATTTTAATGATGATATATAACTGAGGGTAAAAAATTTGCTACACAGTAAAAAATACGTAGCAACTCTCCATACCTAAACCTTATTCTAATAATCTCTGCCAAAAAAGCTCTAGATGACTATAAAAATGCCAGAATAAGTCTAAAACCTGTACCATCTTTAACATCTCAAGAACGACCTGAAATGATTAGATTCAATTTGAAAATCTCAAAAAATAAGAAACGAACGCACTCTGAAAAGCAGGTCGACCTTATAAAATTAAAGACGTGCAAGCATTTAAAATGCTTTGTAGAAATTCCGCTCTTTATTCAAGCGAAAGATCTTGTGCCACTTTTTGAGCAGAATTTTGGCTATTCCGCCTCTTATCCAAATATCTTGTATGCTTTAAAAAAATTACGCTGGTCGCATAAAGTAGAAGCGGTCGCTAGGAAATATCAAGTTAGATTGACGTATTTACCCTAGCTATAGTTTTGAGCTAAATCCGAATTTATTTTTATTATTTAATTTTCAATCAATTTAAAACTCAAAAAATGATCTTGTTAAATAAATCATATTGGTATTGAAGGCACCTTCTCCCTTTCGGGGAGAAGGCTAGGATGAGCGGAATTTATAGTTGATCTATGTTTTTAAAAAATCCTTATAAAAGAAGCCTCTTATTCGAACTAAAACCCACACAAAAATTAATTAGCAAGCAAAGTCTTAATATCCTCTATCAGTTGCCCATTATCAACGTTCGCAGTGAATGCACCAACATGATCCCAATCAGGACCTTTTCTATAATCAATTTCGGTGGTTAAAGCACGTGCCTGTGCCACCAAAGCATCTGTTGCCAGTGGTAATACAACCCGGTCTAGATCTCCCTGATAAATAATAATAGGGGTTTTAACCACAGTTTGCAGTGGTGGGAAGTCTTTATCCAGAAATTGCCTTACAATCGGATGCTGGGTATAACCTGCATTTTTACGTGGATAATTTTCTAAATTCTCGTTTTCACGCAAATGTGCAAACATTGCATTCGACAAACTATTAGCCATGCCCAGAATACATTCTGATTCCGCTTTCTCAGCAACTTTATCCGTCGGTGATTTAAATACGATACTATAGACAGGCTCAGTTGGATAAGCACTTTTCATACTTGCCGCCATATAGGCAGTTAAAGTATCTAGTACAGAATAGCCTAAAATCTGCCCCAATAAAGTTCTACCTGTTAAATTCATATCTGATATGCTTTCAATCATTTCCAGATTATTTGCGGGCGATATTGCGACAGCCCCCTTATAGTCCATATTGGCACGTGCTGCATACTGTGCTGCACCTAATGCTGCATGACCACCTTGTGAGAGCCCAGCAACCGCCCATTTATTAGATGCCTTATTGCCTAACCAACTTTTGGTTGCGACTACAGCATCTGTAATTGAATAGGCTTCGCTTTTTAAATTTAAAAATGGATGTGGCTCGTTCTCACTCGGTTCACCCAGGCCTTCATAATCGGGTGCAACCACAACATAGCCTGCTTGAACAAAACTATCGATCATTTTCTGAGTATGCACATCTGGGAGGAAGCCCCCCTCCACAATTAATCGATTTCTACTTGGTGCACAATCGTCTCCCACCCCCACCGTACCATGTGCCCACGCCAGAATCGGCCAACCTCCAGCAGGTGGTTCTGTTTTAGGGGTAAACACCAACGCGGTTGCTTGAGTTTCCTGCCCTTTGATACCTTTCATTTTATAGGTCATCACTACACTTTCTGCTGCATTCGGTGGATAATCTTGTTTGTGCTTATATGGTACTGGTGTATTTACTACTGGGTTTGGTATGTTGTTGACATCTGCATTTACATTTGTACTTGTTGATGAATTCCCCCCCTTGTCATCACTACCACCACAAGCTGTTAAAAATAAACCAGATCCAAGCAACATTACGGTGAGTAAATTTAATTTCATATCATTCATCCTTGTTTATCATTTTTTCTATCACTTTAGTGTTAACAAATCATTTGTTAACACGATCCCCTTAGACCGCTGATCTTTTGCTTGATGACTTTTTAAATTACCTCACAACTGCTCAATATTTAAGCTCAGCTTTATTATAATTTAGCCATAAAAAAAAATATGGCAAGTGAAATTTAGTCTTTAAGTATTTTAAAATATTTAAAAAAATTAGGTAATTAGCTCAACATTCACTAGAATGATACTGTATTTATATAGGTTCACACTTGCTTTTATATTGATTAATAAACGATTACAATTCACATATTATCTAAATTTTGTGAATTATGGCGTTAAGAAAATATGCTTTTGATTGTTTTAATTTAAAAAAATTTAACAATAACCACAAAACATGTTTAAATTTCAACCAATTTAAGTTGGTTAATCTTTAGATTTATCAGGGGAAATACATAAAAAACTTCGACTAAATACAATTAAATTTAAAGTTAAACCTATCTCGATTTGATCTTTCTGCAATAAAGCATTCCCCTTCCTCAAAGCCTAAACCAGAAAACGCCTTGCTTTAAAAAAGATAAGCAGTATTCACTTTGCAAAGGAGAGGATTTAAAACTCAAAAAATGATCCTGTTAAATGAATCATATCGGTATTGAAAGTGCCTTCTCCCTTTTCGGGGAGAAGGCTTGGATGAGGAGGATTTATTGTTGATCAATCGTTTTAAAAAAGATTGATCAAAGAAGTTTATTGTTAGAACTAAAACCCACTCAAAAATTAATTGGCAAGCAAAGTCTTAATATCCTCTAGTAGTTGTCCATTATCGACATTAGCCTTGAATCCACCAGCATGATCCCAATCAGGATTGGTTCTATAATCAATTTTAGTGGTTAAAGCACGTGCCTGCGCCACCATAGCATCTGTTGCTTGTGGTAATACAATCAGATCTTTACCACCCTGATAAATAATAATTGGGGTTTTAATAAGCGTTTGCAGCGGTTGAGAATCTTTATCTAGAAATTGTCTTACAATTGGATGCTGGCCATAACCCTCATTTTTACGTGGATAGCCAACTAAACTGCCTTTATTTTTGTTACGATACATTGTCATTCGTATAATATTTTCAAGAACCATATCTGCAAGACATCTCTTTTCGGCTTGCGCAGCGACTTTATCCGTAGGTGGCTTAAATACAATACTATAGACTGATTCTGTTGGATAAAGGCTTTTCATACTTGCTGCCATATAAGCTGTTAAAGTATCAACTGCGGCATAGCCATTCATTTGAGCGTTCACATTCGTATAATTCGCCAACGCCATATCTGACAGTTTTTCAATCATTTCTAAATTATTTGCGGGTGCAAAAGCGACAGCACCTTTATAGTTCATATTGGCACGTGCTGCATACTGTGCCGCACCTAATGCTGCATGACCGCCTTGTGAGACCCCAGTAACCGCCCATTTATTAGATGCCTTATTGCCTAACCAGTTTTTGGTTGCCACCACCGCATCGGTAATTGAATACGCTTCACTTTTTAAATTTAATAACGGATGCACCTCCTTATCCTCAGTTTCCCCCGGCGCACTAGGTTCACCCAGACCTTCATAATCGGGTGCAACCACTACATAGCCTGCTTGAACAAAATTATCGATCATTTTAATAGTATGCAGATCTTCAAGCAGTCCCCCTCTCACAATTAATGGATTTCTACTTGGTGCGCATTTGTTGGCAACCCCCACCGTACCATGTGCCCAAGCCACAATCGGCCAACCTCCAGCAGGTGGTTCTGTTTTAGGGGTAAAGACCAATGCGGTTGCTTGAGTTTCTTGCCCTTTGATACCTTGCATTTTATAAGTCATTACCACACCTTCTGCTGCATTCGGTACGGTATAATCTTCCTTATCATAATAATCTTCAAGGACATACGGTACTGGTGCATTTACCACTGGGTTTTGAATGTTGTTGACATCTGCATTTACATTTGTACTTGTGGATGAATTATCCCCCTTGTCATCACTACCACCACAGGCGGTGAGAAATAGACCAGATCCCAGCAACATTACGGTGATTAAATTTAATTTCATTTGATTCATCCTTGTTTATCATTTTTTCTATCACTTTATTGCTAACAAATCATTTGTTAACATGATCCCCTTAGATCGCTGATCTTTTGCTTGATGACTTTTTAAATTACATCACAACTGCACAATATTTAAGCTCAGCTTTATTATAATTTAGCCATAAAAAATAATTTGGCAAGTGAAATTTGATCTTTAAGTATTTTAAAATATTTAAAAAAATTAGGTAATTAGCGCCAAATTCACTAGAATAATGCTGTATTTATACAATTTTATACTTGCTTTTATATTGATTCATAAGCGCTTTACAATTCACATATTATCTAATTTTTGTGAATTGTAGCTTTAAGAAAATATGCTTTCGATTGTTTTAATTTAAAAAATCTTAACAATAGCCATAAAACATGTTTAAATTTCAATCAATTCAAGATCATTAATCTGTAGATTTATCAGGGAAAATGCATAAAAAAATTGCGACCAAATACAATTAAGTTCAAAACCATAACCTATTTTGATTGGATATTTCGGTAATAAAGCCCTCCTTCCTCAAAGTCTAAACCAGAAAAATGCCACTTTTACCAGACTCAATTCAGATTAACCTTAGAAAACGCCTTGCTTTATAAAAAAGCAGTATTCACTTTGCAAAGCAGAGGATTTAAAACTCAAAAAATGATCCTGTTAAATGAATCATATTGGTATTGAAAGTGCCTTCTCCCTTTCAGAGAGAAGGCGAGGATAAGGAGGATTTATTGTTGATCTATGCTTTTAAAAAGGACTGATAAAAGCAGCCTATTATTCAAATTAAAACACATAAAAGTTAATTGGCAAGCAAGCTCTTAATATCCTCTAGCAGTTGTCCATTATCAACATTGGCGGTAAATGAACCCGTATGATCCCAACTCGAATTGGTTCTATAATCAATTTTGGTGGTTAAAGCACGCGCCTGAGTCACCAAAGCATCCGTTGCTTGAGGTAATACAACAGTATCTTTCCCCCCCTGATAAATAATAATTGGGGTTTTAACGAGCGTTTGTAACGGCTGTGAATCTTTAGTCAAAAATTGTCTTACGATTGGATCATTCTTATAGCCTTCTTTTTTACGTGGATAACCTTTGAGACTTCCGTTCTTAATATTATAAGCAGTCATTGGCAATATAAAAGCTGTTCCCATTGCTGCAATACAATCTCTTTCTGCTTTTTCCGCAATTTTATCAGTGGGTGTTTTAAATATAATACTGTATACAGCCTCGCTTGGATTGACTGCCTTTATCCCCGCAGCCATATAAGCCGTTAAAGTATCCAGTGCAGCATAACCGCCGATCTGAATTAACCCATCCGCATCCACTAAAGCCATTTCTGACAGGTTTTCGATCAATTCCAGATTATTTGCCGGTGCCATTGCAACTGCACCCTTATAGTCCATATTGGCACGGGCTGCATACTGCGCTGCTCCTAATGCCGCATGACCACCTTGCGAGATCCCAGCAACTGCCCATTTGTTGGACGCTTTATTGCCTAACCAACTTTTGGTTGCCACCACAGCATCGGTAATTGAATAGGCTTCACTTTTTAAGTTTAAAAACGGATGGATCTCCTTCTCGCTCGGTTCACCCATACCCTCATAATCTGGCGCAACCACCACATAACCTGCTTTAACAAAGTCATCGACCATTTTTTGAGTATGCACATCGGCTATAGGCACAAATAATTTATTTTTACTCGGTGCACACTTGTCAGCAACACCAGTCGTTCCATGTGCCCAAGCTACAATTGGCCAGCCTCCTGCAGGCGGTGCAGTTTTAGGGGTAAAGACCAATGCGGTTGCCTGAGTTTCTTGTCCCGTGACGCCTTTCATTTTATAGGTCATCACCACACTTTCATCCGCATTGGGCGGAAGAACATCATTTTTAATATTATAAGGTACTGGCGTATTGACCACTGGATTTTGAATATTGTTTACATCTACATCTGAACCTGCCGATGAATGATTACTTTTGTCGTCATCACCACCACATGCAGTTAGAAATAGCGTAGATCCAGTCAATAACACTGAAAGTAATTTTAATTTCATATAATTCTTCCTTTTTATCTTTTTTTCTATCACGTCAGCAGGGTCAACCCATCGTTTGCCAGCGCCGATCCAATAGATCACTCATCTTAGTTTAATGTTTATGTTGTTATTACTTCATAATACCTGGCAATCTTTAAGCTAGGCTTTATTACAATTAAGTCATAAATATAAATATAGCAAATGAGATTTAATCTTTAAAACATATTAAATTATCTCATCAATCCAGTTTTTTATTTATTAATCAACTGAATTTAATGTATTTTTTACACACCAACCAGTATAAATTAATTTCAAAACACTCAATTTTTAATATATTTTTCACGGTTTTAACAATGAATAGATTCTTATCACTGATGAATCTTATGATTTAAATTTCAATTAATTTTTAAGTAATGGTTTTAAGTATTTTGAAAATAAATCACACTAAAAAAAGATTTTGCGTGTGATTTAAGCAAAAGCCAGCACTTATCTTGATTTTAGATGGGTTTCATTTGTATTTAGCGTCTAAAAAAGCTAGTTTATGAAGGCGCTCTTTCTTATCTATTTGTTGAGGAACAAAGGTATGCAAGCAATCATTCTAGATACTGAAACTCATACACTCAATGGATTGCCCATTGAAATTGCTTATGCACCGATTCAAATTCAAGAAGGGAAATTAAGCTTAGATCGGGAACAAATGTTCGATCAACTTTATAGTATTGGCAATGAAAAAATTTCTTTTGGCTCAATGGCCGTTCACCATATCCTAGAATCTGATCTTGTCGGGCAGCCTAATTTTTCCAGCTTTGAACTTCCTCAGCACACCCAGTATATCATTGGGCATAATATTGATTACGATATTCAGGCTATACAACGGTGTGGCGTAGATACTGCTCATATCAAAGCCATTTGTACGCTAGCACTTGCTCGTCTTGTTTGGCCTGATGCTGAAGCACACAATATATCAGCACTGATTTATATGATCAGTAAAGGCAGTGAGAAAGCACGTGAAATGTTAAAAGGTGCACATCGTGCAGATGCCGACATTATTTTAACTGCAAATATTCTCATGCATATTGTTTATCAACTCAAAATTCAAAGCATTGAAGAATTATATGAAGCCTCAGAAGATGCGCGTATCCCACGCAGCATTAACTTTGGTAAGCATCGTGGGACAGCAATTGCAGAATTACCCAAAGACTATGTGCAATGGTTACTTCGTCAAGATGAACTTGACCCTTATTTACGCAAAGCTTTAGAGAATGCAAACATCGTCACACTTTAAGCTGATGATTTGTAACAATAAAGTCATATTAGTGTAATTTTCATTCTTTACTCTAGGGTCAATTTATTGGGGAATAATTTGACTCATGGATCACTACTTTAAAACTGACTTGGGAATTCAGACTTTAAAACATCGCTCAATTCAACTCACTGCTCGCCAAAGACAATTATTGCTGCTTATTGGCACAGATGATTTTAAAATTTTGAATAGTGCACTAAAGCAACGGCTTGCAACACCAGAACTTATTCAACAAT
This sequence comes from Acinetobacter sp. CE-15, assembly GCF_051059255.1. Classification (NCBI taxonomy): domain Bacteria; kingdom Pseudomonadati; phylum Pseudomonadota; class Gammaproteobacteria; order Moraxellales; family Moraxellaceae; genus Acinetobacter; species Acinetobacter sp. CE-15. The sequence continues at coordinate 3,276,637 of NZ_CP192737.1, forward strand.
TAGAGGAGCTTGGTCTAATTTTTCAGAATCAAATGAATGGTGCGCCTCAAGTTAAGTCAAAAATAACATCAGAATCGTCCAAGATTGAACAATCAAATCAGCGCACCCCTTCAAATCTGACAACTGAAATTGGCTTTAAACCGTCGCCTAAAGCAGTTGAAAATCCAATAATTATTAGCGATACCCAGCTCAGTCAAGATAAAAAATCAGCAGATCCATACCCTATCCAGCAAAGCGTTAGCACTGTCACACCTACACACGTAGCGCATGCCGAAACGACGCCTGAACTGAATTATATAAATTTTGATGACATCAAACACAAAATGTCTACCCTGCTACAGACGCATTGCGGCTTGATGACTAAACAATTGGTCATGCAAATACAGCAGGCAAAATCAATTCGAGATATTAAATTTTGCCAAATGCAGTGGATTACCGCACTTCAAGAAAGTCGAATCTCTCCCCAAGAATTAAATCAAACCATGCAACAAATTAATTATTCACTCCAACATCTACAATCATCTTAAATCGATCCTAAATATTTATTTCAATTTACCCACTTAGAATGACAAATGAAGTGCTTTAAAGTCATTCTAAGTCTTTTTATTTAAGGGTATTTTTGATTTAGTTCCGAATATCAAAATCTTAAAGCCAAATAAGCTACCGCCAATAAATCAAAGTTTTATGTATATTGAGATGATTTATTGGGACAATATTATCCCGACTTTGGAATTTTAAATGGGAGTAATACCGATTAATTTTTAAACCGACTTAAGCGTATTCCCATACATTCATATCTCTTTACAAAATCACATTGTCTGTTTTACATGCATTCGGTAGAATTATGGGCACGCCAATGATTTAAAACAATTAGACAATTATGACTCAATACCTTACAAAATCGACCAATCAAACAGCTTTAGAACTTTCAAATTTTTACCCAACGTTTGAACAATGTTTAAATGCTGTATCCAATATTAAATATCAAAAAGATTTACGTATCAAAAGCGATCCTATTTCATCTCAACATATTTTGGTTGAAAGCTATTCTCGAGGGACACTTCAAGATAAGTTTAAAATTGAAAAAAATGCAATTGAGCATGCAAACAAAAACCGTTTGGCCTTATATCATCTTGTTGCCGTTACACTCGATCATTTTAAAGCTGCTTAATATTCACGCAGCTTAAACTGATTAAAAATAAAACGTGTTGGGCTTTTTCACCCAACACGTTTTTTAATTGATGATAAAAATTAGCTAACTTGTTCAATCACACGATAAATACTGTCACTTTCTTTGCTTTCAAAAAGCAACTCAATACTTGGTAAGATTTTCTCACCATCCACAACGATATGATCAATTTTTTGGAACAATGATAAATTATCTGTGTCTTCATGCTCTTGCAGCTTATTTAACCAAGCCATCGCATTCAGCTCATTACTATATTGATCCTTGACCCTTACTGTAATCATTTCAGTCATTTTTCTGTCCTCTTTTTTATATACTGTTTTCTTATAGCATGCGCCAAACTAAAAATTAGCTTAAAGTTGTTAGATTTTATGGCAATGTTAAAAATTAGCTACATTACTATTTTTTCTATTTATAAAATAAATAGTTACTTTGAATACTTTATGTAAATACAGCTTGACTCAATTATTTCATGACGTTTCAGAAAATCAGAAAAAGAAAAGCCCGCATTTCTGCGAGCTTTTTATGTTGGAAAGCTAGTGCTTATTTTTTATTTGAACTGGAGTCACAAATTCAACAAGCCGTCATTGATCTGTCCAACTACTTCGTAGCGTCTTAGCGACCTACTGTAGTTTTAATATAGTCAGATGCGCTTTGATCTGCAAGATGCAGTAACATTATTGAACGATATCACAGCAATTTTGAAATTGAATATTTTTTTAATTGGTAGATAATAGATAAGTTTGATTGACTATAATTTAATATTGATCAACCTTAAAAAATCTAAATAACACCACATTAAAACGAGCCCGTAAAAATTATTTTATAAAAATAACCTATAAACCTGCCACACGAGATCACCCATAGCATTGATCATCATTAAAATTTATATATCATCGACATCATTAAATCTCTTTTTCATAAATCAAAAAGCAATCATGTTGAGTGAATCATATTGGTATTGATAGCCCCCTTCTCCCTCTATTTATCTAAACACATTTTCTCGATTTTACTTTTATCGCTGTAATTCAAGCGGCTTTTAAAACACCTACAATATTGTCTAGACTGCGTGTACTTTAAATTTTCAGGAATATGTATACCGAAACATTCCGTTTCAATATGTCCTTTTTGTGATAAAGGGAGCTCTGCTTTACTGAGCAAAATACCAAGACCAAATGCAATAAGCATGGCAAAAAAGATTAAACCTTTATAATGGATGATTTGCTTGACCGTGAGTGGCTAAATTTACAGAACATGATGAAGCTAATCCTAGCTTAAACTTTCCTGTTTTTTATTTTTATTTTTAAAAATAATTTGATAACAAATAAGGGCGTTAACATGCGCTGATCTTTTAAAGCAAAATAAATATACAGGTCTGTCAGCTAAAATTTTTCAACAGCTTATGCCACTTTTGAGCGTGACTCATTTTATTCTATATGATTGCTTAAAAATTTTAATCATCAAAAAAATATAGCGCATCCAATAATCATAAAAAAAGAGCAATGATCATTTTCGTTTTAATGCATTATTTTTATGCGCTAAAAATAACTAGAAATATCAAACAAACCTTACAGCTCGATAAAATATTTATAAACAGAGAAAATTGCTCTATTTATTTTTTGCTATGGGTAATTTAGTTGAATATTCAACATCATGCTTGTCTAAATATTCACGGATCAATTGACGAACAACTTGAGATGGTTTTAAATCTTGACGATTACATAAGGCCTCGAAAGCTTCTTTTTTATTAGGATCAATCAAAATTGTTAATCTTGCCGTTTTATTTTCCATAGCTTATTCCCTTAAATTTATTAGAAATAGAATTGTAATAACATTTAAAATATTTTCAATGTTAATTTTTATCTCACAATACTCACATTTTAATATACACCATTGAATTTAAATTATTTATTTTCTGATTTTAGCTAAAAATCCAGTATAAATTATTGTGAATGTTATTGAATATTTTGATTTTAAAGCGAAAAATTACCAAAAGGCTATCACAACAGCGCGATGCAATAGCCAATGCTGCTTAAGAAAAATCTAATTCTTTTTCAAAAATTCTGAGTTCATGTCGTGCCATTGCCAAATTAGATTTTTGGCGATCTAATACTAAATATAAAAATAAGTTACTGTTCTTATCTAGAGGTCTCAATAAGTGATACTGCTTTCCAAGGGTAATTAAAATATCATCAATCGTATCGCGTAAATTTAAAGCTTCTGCTGTTTTCATTTTTGCTTTTAAAACCTCCGTATTTCCAGCAGCCGCAAGTTCCAAATCAATTCCTGCTCCATATGAAGCCAATGATAGCCCACTTGTACTATCGACAAGTGCTGTTGCAGTGAATCCATCAATTTCTGTTAAAGGTGTTAAGTCAATTTTAGCCATTTATATATGCCTTTTATTAAGTAGAGATAATATGAGTCGCTTTTAAAGCACCCTCATGTTTAAAAAGTATCATGAAATTATAATATAATATTATTTTATTATAATAATTTGTAACTTTTTTTTAATTTAAACAAAGGATTAGGTCAATATTAGGCTACAATTAAAATGTTTTATTTGGCATAAAAAGCACTGATTGAATTTTAATTTTTTATAAAAAAGCATGAATATAAATATGAATAAACGACTTATTTTTTGATAAATTCAAACACGAAAAATTAAAAATATGCAATAAAAAAATTTAAATACAAATATTTATTCTAAAACTCTAATTTACAGGGAAATTAACTAGGAAATATTTTAAATCTTTATTATTTAAGATATATACAATATTTATTAAGGTATTTATTATATTTCTTTTCATTCATATATTTAGCATGGCCTCAGATCAACATTATTATCATATTAAAAAATATGATGCTTAAAATATAGACGATGTGCGCTATGTCATTGTAAAACCCAACCTAGAAGAACAAGCTCTATACTTTTCTGACAAGCTAGTTTTTTAGAACTCCCTTAGTAGGATGTTATGCATTAAGCCATCAACCAAATTTTATAAAATTCCTGAATGTCTGACTCTAAAAACTCGTCACAGTCACTATCGTATACAAATGTTTTTTGTTCTAATAAATATTCAGCTTGATGTTCCATCAAGTATTTCTTTAAAAAGTTTTTAAATTCGTTGGCACGCTCTGGGAAAATATGTTCTCCATCATAAAAAATCATCATAATTACCTCTATAAAACCACTAAATCACCTCTCTAGTTTACACAAAAACCAGTCGCGATTCAAACTAAGATAAATTATAGTGAAATACATCACAATAATTCAAAAGTCTTTTATGAGCAGAATCATATAAGGTGCTCAACAATTTATAGTTTTTAAACGAAGCTACTTTTTATTGATTAAAATATTGAATTTATTCTTTATGCTGATTGCTTTTTAAGTATAAAAATGAATCATATCAAGACGCAGCTTAGAACAATGCAGAAAAAACCAACAATTATAATTTTATTCAATAACTTAATATAACCAACCTCTTAACAAAGTAAGGTTAATTTTAGCGATATTCAAAAGTTGAAATAAGTGTATATTGGATAAAATACAAGCAAGTCAAAAGAGCGAATATGAAATTTGAAATAACCACAGAAATTTTGATCAATACACCGATTGATATTGTTTGGAAAACCCTAACAAATTTTGAAGATTATAAAAATTGGAATCCATTTATCATCAATGTTTCAGGAGAAACCCATCAAGGTGGCAAGATCAATGTCACTATACAAAATGATGCGACAAGTAAAATGTCTTTTAAAGCGCTTGTGCTTGAAAATCAGGAAAATAAACAATTTAGCTGGCGCGGAAAATTATTGGTGAAGGGAATATTTGATGGAGAACATAAATTTAGATTAGAACAAATATCCAATAATCAAACCAGATTGATCCATAGTGAAGCGTTTAGTGGCATTTTAGTCAAACCATTTCTTAAGAACTTACAGACCAAAACCAAGCCCGGTTTTGAACGAATGAATCATGCGCTTAAAGTAAAATTAGAGAGTCAATAGAAGTCTTCACTGAGCACATCGGCTAGAACCAAAAGCAACATCACTTGCTCGCTATACTTGCGATCCAGCAAGCTGGGGAGGATTACAGAATGAAGATGCCGACTTAGCTTTAATGTTAGCCTCGATATTGAGGAATGGATAAACAAATTTTTAATAAAATTATAAATCAGACCTTTAACGAGATGGGCTTTGAGTCGATCATGATTTTATTACCGCCAACACGGAAAAAGTGAGCAGAGATCTATTCACTCGGATTTAAATTGGATGATGAAATCACTATAGGCAATCAGCTTTTTTTCAGATATCAACTCAATAAATCTTCTATCCAAAGAACAGAGTAAGCACTATCCTAAAATACTTAGGTGGGGCTTTCTAAAAGCGTCTCAGCATGAATGATCATAAATCAGTGTAACCTTACTGCTGACCTTATAACATCAAGTACTGAAATCATGCTGGATACGATTTCCAAGATGCTGTTTATTTTGCTTTGTTTACTTTTTCTTTAGACAAAATAAATAAATCTTCATTTAAATGAGCGAATCTTTCTGCCAACCATTCATGGGTATCATTGAGCGCTTGATTGTAAAAATGATGGCCAAACTCGTCTACAATAAAATCAAATAAAAACTGTGCTGGAAAGTTGCCTAGATCCAAGTCTAGTTCCTTTAAGGCATATTTTTTCAATGAAAAAATTAACTGTTCACGCGTAAACTCATCAAATGTAATTATTTGCTTTTTAGCCATAGTCTTTATTCTGAAAATAACGAGAGCCCATTACAATACTTATTCAGTGCTTTTTCAATCTTAGAGCGACTTATCATGTCGTACATTTTAATTTTTCTATCGACTTGAACACTCGCAGAACCAAGTATAAAAATCACTCAAATAGCTACAAATAAATAATTTAAAGATAAACATACTTTTTAGGTTTTGATAGTAGCCAATAAATCAAAAACCATGGCATTCTCAGTACAGTAACAATAGATCAAAAAATCACCTTAAATAAATTTCTTAATATAAAATTATAATTTTTAAAAAACCAATTTAATAAATTTAAAGTTTACAAACAGGCTTCTTTTATAAGCCATTTTAAAATTATAAATCAATGTAAAAGCCCCATATCCTACCCATCTTCCAAAGAAAGAAGGCATTTTAATAACCATTTACTCACTCAACATGATTTTTTATTTATAAAAGAAATTCAATACATATATTGTTTTATAAAAATGATTAAAATTTTGGGTAATTTATTTTCTTTAGATGGTTCTTTCTTGAAAGTCCGAATCTTCCTCTACAAAAAACACCTCATCAGTACCAATTAAGACCCATTGATATGTTCCAAATATTCTGCTTAATTCCTGATTAAGTGGATTAAATAGTTTAATTAAATTAAATGACTCATCATATTCTCCCACATATTGTATGACTGGAAACTGCTGAAATTCTTCATACATTTTATGCACAGTTACATTTTTAATCATCATTTAAACTCCTAAGTAAATTGAAAAAAGTTCCCTTCTTTCAATTTACCCTTAACTCAATAAAAACCTAGATGCTATTTTTTTTGCTCTTGGGTTTCTTCAACTTTCTTTGGCTGTGCTTGAGATGGATTGCTTTGATTGCTATCAGGTTGTTTATTCTGATCTTTATTTGCTTGTTGCTGCTGCGGTGCTTGTGATTGATTGCCTTGATTAGCATCAGGTTGGTTATTCTGAGTGCTACTTGCTTGCTTGTTAAAATTTGACATAGTGATATCTCTTTTTTTTGTCATTCATATTAATGACTCACTCAAGATGCGCCTTTATTAAATGAATAGATAGTATTAACACGTATCAAGATATATTTATAACAACAATAGCATTGGTTTATATCAGTTATTTATTTTATTTAAATTCTATAATTTAATATATATATAAATATTTTATCATCCTCATATTAAAAAACAATTTAAAGCAAAAAAATTAATCCACCTTACTTATTTACTCATTAAAATTAATATTTATAACATATTAAAATCTCCATATATCAATATTTATTAGACTCATATTGATATGGTCTACACATATTTTATTAAAAATAACTGTACAGAATAGCATAGATATTGTGAATATTTAATAAAATTAATAAATAAATGTAGAAAATATTAAATAACAGGCGTTTTATCAGCAACAATTTTTTAAAATATTTCTATCTAAAATATAAAAATCAGTGCTAGTATAATAATTAGACACATAGCAAAAAATGTGAAATTTTATGAACTTTAATAAATATTTATATATAACGATTGGTATTATTTTAAATCAGCCTGCTTTTGCAAAATGCTTCAGCAATTCTTTTGATGTTGCGGCAAATTTAAATATTAATTTACCTGCCTTTGCTTTTGAAAAAAATTATAAATCCAATAACTTTCATTGGAATATTTCACAACAAGGCCCTGTTCTGGGCATTAATTTACCAATTTTTTGAGAGGGAATGATGATGAATAATGCTTTGAAAAAAATATTACTTGCTGCGGGCGTTCTAGTCGCTGCAGAAGTCAGCACTGCATGTACACGTGTAGTATATCTAGGTGACAATAATGAAGTGATTACTGCACGCTCTATGGACTGGAAACAAGACGTAGGGACAGATTTATGGATTTTACCCAGTAATGTCAAACGTACAGGCTTAGCTGGTCCAAATTCTATTCAGTGGGCATCCAAATATGGGAGCGTTGTGGCAACAGGTTATGGCGTATCCACAACAGATGGGGTAAATGAAAAAGGGTTAGTGGCTAACTTACTCTGGTTAGTCGAATCTGATTATCCAGATCCTAAAAAGGATAACAAACCACCACTGAGCATTTCACTGTGGGCACAATATGTTTTAGACAACTATGCAACTGTAGATGAAGCTGTACGTGCTTTAGAAAAACAGCCTTTTATTGTTGTTACAGATACTGTTCCAGGTGATACACGACTTACTACCCTGCACCTCTCTATTTCTGATGCATCTGGTGATAGTGCAATTATTGAGTATATTGACGGTAAGCAAGTGATTCATCATAACCGCAAATATCAGGTGATGACCAATTCCCCAATCTTTGATCAACAGTTAGCGCTGAACAGTTATTGGCAACAAATCGGCGGAACCGTCATGCTACCGGGAACCAATCGTGCCTCAGATCGCTTTGCAAGAGCATCATTTTATATCAATGCAATACCTAAAAATGCTTCACCTGAGCATTCTATCGCCAGTGTTTTTGGTGTAATCAGAAATGTCTCTGTACCCTTTGGATTAAATACAGCGGAAGAACCAAATATTTCTTCTACACGTTGGCGTACTGTGGTTGACCATAAGAGAAGCCTTTACTTTTTTGAATCTGCGGTATCACCCAATGTATTCTGGGTGGATTTAAAAGATATTAATTTCAAAGATGGACAAACCAAAAAATTGACCTTAGGTAAAGACCAAGCAATCACCTATTCTGGGAAATCAAATGCTTATTTTAAAGCATCAAAGCCATTTCAGTTTTTAGGAATACATTGATTTTAAGCCATAGCTCACTGATTTTTTTATAAAGTGTAACTATAGATACACATATCAAACTCATGTACTTCAAATAAAAGTCTGCTCAAAAGCAAGCCTCCTGAAGTGGAGGCTTACTTAAAAATTTATGCTCCAGCAAAGCTTTTACCAGTTTATCTGCAGCTGGACCGCTTATGATCATTTCACTCACTAAACCCTATAAGAAAAATTGGTCATTTCTTAGTAAAACTTGCTCAAATCGATAGAATAATATTTTAAAAATATTCAAATACACTATTTTTTAGCGGCAGAATTTTCTGCTTTTATAACGTCATTTTCATTGTCAAAACTTTCTTCATCTTTAAAAATTGCTTCAATTGATTGGTTAAATAATTTCGCAATTTTAAATGCCAAAGGTAAGCTAGGATCATAGCGCTGTTTTTCAATCGCATTGATTGTCTGGCGAGAGACTCCCAAATATTCTGCTAATTGTTGCTGAGACCAACCTTGCTGCGCTCTCAATTCAGATAAGATATTTTTCATCGATAACGCCAGCTCCCAATTGCAATACCAACACCCCACAACATTGCCATTAAAGGCCATACAAAAAACATAGAAAGATGTGGAAAGCCAATATTTTCAAGAAATCCATAGCTAAATGTAATCAGTGCGGTACCTACGAATGCGAGCGCAAAAGCTTGTAATTGGATGTGTTGTTGCATTTCATCTAAGCGTGCTAATTGTCTGAGTACACTCCACCCCACCAAAATACAGGGAATTATCGGCAATAATGTCACAAAAATTTGTGTTGAATAAAGGATATCGTCATTCTTTAAATAATTTAATGAACAAATAAGCACAACAACATAAAGCAGTATTGATGCACTAAACTCAATCAGAGATCTATATTTTTTCATACGGCAACCATGTAAAGTAAGCTTTACATAAATTTAGATCAAATAGCGCACCATGTAAAGTACACTTTACATATTATTTTTATTTTAACTTAGACAACAAACTTGAAATGCGCCTTCAATTGTCATTTTTTCACGGCATTTATCCGCGCTTTGATTATAAATTTCTAAAGCTAACTAATTTAAAAGCATAAAAAAAACCTAGTAAGCATGAAGCAAACTAGGCTATAAACTTTGAATCTTTTTTCGTTGGTAGCGGGAGCTGGATTTGAACCAACGACCTTCGGGTTATGAGCCCGACGAGCTACCAGACTGCTCCATCCCGCATCAACGAAGCACCTTTATACGCCTTAAAGACAAGGAATACAACCTTTATTCTATATATGTTTAAAAGAATTATTGATGGGCATCCAGAACACTCTAAAAGCATTCATTGTTGACTGATTATCGTATGCTCTTTTAACTGCAAAAACACAACGGCTTAACCTTTTACTTAAGATTAAAAACCTAATATTTCGATAGCGACTATTATACTTTTACCCTCATCAAGGCATCTTTAGCTCTTATTCAAATAACAGTTTAATTCAACCAGTCATTGATATAGCATTAGAAAGCCCACTAAAAAGTGGGCTTATTTTTTGGAGGCGCATGAATGATGTGTGAGTCGCACAACAATTCAATAAAAAGTATATCAGCCTTTATTTATTAATTAAATTAAACTATGTAACAAAAATTAGCCAAAGCGTGCTGCAATACAATGTTCAAATAAACAGCGAAGATTTGCCTTAGTCGCTATATAAATTTAAGCAATTAAAAAACCACCCGTAGGTGGCTCGATTTAAATCATAGGTTCCAAAATCTTATAAATTTTACCATTCTTGCTGCTTTCAAAAAGCATTTCGAAGTTAGGACGTAAAAGTTCATTTTCAACAATAATATATTTGATACGTTCATGAGTTTTATTTGGATTTATCACAACATCATCTAATGTTGCCTCAACTGCGTAACACTTTCCAAATTGATCCTTTACATTTATGTCGAGTTTATTCATAAAAAACACCTTAAAAAATTAAATAAAAACAGCTAAAACTGTTAACCAAAACATTCAATGATTATTAAATTTATGCTTGTACATCAAACGCAATTCAATATACTGCAAAAACAGTAAATTATTATAAAAATTTTTATTTACTTACATTTTAAGTGCTTATCAAAAAGATTGCTTCTTGATGCTACTCAGGTTTTTTAGGATCTATTGCTTTTATCTCCTTTAAATCATCAAGATGAAGATCAAAAATACTTTCAATCATTTTTACTTTGGATTCACTGGTATCCTCAGACGTTTCAATCAAGTATTTTTTTGTTTGTTGGGTAAATTGAAAATAGTCTTCATAATTCACTGTTCCATTTTTTATCAGAAAACCGACTAAATTTCCGATGAGTAATCGTGTGACATGGTCACCCTCTAAGGTTGCCTCAACCAGCTTCCCAGCTAAAATTAATTTTTTCATCGCATTACCATCCTTTGTATCGTTCACTTAATTTAACAAATTCATTTTTACTTGTCATATCAATAAAATATTCATTACTTAAGTTGGTTCAGATGTACGCTAGCTTTTGGCTTCAATTACTGCAAATGCATCACTATTGATACTTCAACAATAATACTCAGTTACTTGAATACAATTAAACAATCCCCTCCTTCTATACTTGTAAAGCTTTTTTAAAGACCAATGTCCACTCTAGTATGTAAACCAATCATCAGCCTCAAAAACGGATTTATTCTAAACTTGCGCTGAGCTGATAAAAAAAGCCCTACATTTCTGTAAGGCTTTACCTTAATTTTGCGCTGACTAAGGATTTTTGTTATTTATTATTAGTAAAATAACAATTTAAATTTACTTTAAAATTAAATTATCGTCAACCCTTTCATTGCCGATATAAAAAAATACCCACCGATAGAGTAAGTGGGTATATAAACTTGTGATATATGTTTAGCTAAACTTAATTTACATAACAAGAGTCTCACTTTCAATACCATTCATCGGCTATTTAATTTTACAACAATACAAATATCAGAATTTATTCACTCAATGATCGAGACTTCGTATGCTCACAGATACAGCCTCTATAAAACAATGAAAAACACCAGCCAATGCTGCTTGTAAAGAAGGACAAAAATTAAACTTTATACAACTGATTTTAAATATTTTTTAATTAAATCGTTTTAAAATATAGCATCAAAGAAAAGTCTACTAGATTCTATTCACTTATCTAAATTATTATGGTTTATCAATCATATTCAACTAGAAAGACGCTATACATTTATCTCGACTATTTTACTGCGTTTTTATTATTAAAGAACAGATGTATAGTATCCGTGACCATTGGAGAGAGTGGTCTATAGACAATAAAGAAAGGCCATACTAACCTGCATGATGCGGGTTTCTTTTTGTTTATTGATCTAGAAATAGCACAGCAGCCACACAGTCCCCCGAATAGAAAAGACAAGCTTTACACAGCAATTGATTAGATGTGCTTAAATTTTTGCCGATAGGCGAATGATGGATTTTTTAAACAGGTCCAGTGTTTCAGTATAAATATAGCTTTGACACTAGGATAAAAAGTTATAGAAATAATTGAAATGTATAAATATGAATTAAAATAAAATTTAGAGTTAAAAAAAGCACGATATCGTGCTTTTTTTACAACTTACTCTGAATTATAGCGGAGTAATGTTTACAGCGTTAGGACCTTTAGGACCTTGAGTGATACTGAATTCAACTTGTTGACCTTCAGCAAGAGTTTTGAAGCCAGAGTTAGCGATTTCGCTGAAATGAGCAAAAACGTCTGGACCTGATTCTTGTTGAATGAAACCGAAACCTTTAGTTTCGTTGAACCATTTAACTGTACCTTTAACAACATTTGAGTTTGACATAATCAATCCTACTGAGATTTAAAAATTTTAAGCCATTTTATGACTAGTGATAACGTCGAAAATAATAAAGAATTGAACTTAAAATCTGAATAAAACGAAGGATTATGACTAAAACTGCGATACTTAGAGAAGATTTACCAAAACATGACTTTTTTCTAGTTGGCTTTACTTTACAGGAAAAAAATAAATAATCAAGCCTTCTTATACATATTTAACTTTATTATGGATAAAGAATGACTTATCTATTTAGAACAGCCCTTTTGCAAGAGCTTGCTCAAATAAATTACTTTTCTCGATCATTGATAGAAAGCCAATTGGCTTTCTATTTCAGAACATAATACACCAATGTTACATACATCAATTTTTCTTATGCTTACTTTATGGTTACTTTTTAAATGGCCAGCGGAGTTGAGCCAAATATTGGTTGGGTATTTGACTACGCACACCAACTTGATCAGCTTTAATTTTTTGATCTTCATAGTGAAAACTTCCAAACAAGATGTCCCAAAATATGAACACTTCTCCGAAATTCTTACGACCAAATCCATGTTTATGATGGATGCGATGTACTTCAGCTACAGCAAAAATATATTTGAAAGGACCAACACGATAATCAATATTTGCATGTTGAAAAAACAAATGCACGGCCATAAATATCATCCAACACCCGATCAGCAAACTTGGAGCACCCAAAAGCGCGAGGATGATCAAACTAGGTCCAGCAAGTACGATTGCACTCAGGGGATGCCGCTTTTCAGCATTTAACCAATATAAACGGCGTGATTGATGGTGAATCGCATGCAATTTCCATAAAAACCGATACTTATGGCTCATGTAGTGCATGAACCATAGACCAAAATCAATCACCACAGCAACAATCAATATCTGCCAAAATACCGAAATATGGTCGGGCCATAATCGTGGAATAAATCGGAAAAGATCAAACCATTCAATAATTTTTGAGACAGAAACGATCAAAAATAAATTAAAAATTGCATGGATGATATCTGTAACAAAATCTTGATGTGTATCCAACCATTTTGCTTGATAAGGCAAAGAATGCTCAACCCATGCAATCACTACGCCACTTAGCAATATAAACAATATTGAACTTGCCCAATATGGAACTTGCCCTGAGACGATGAACATCATCATCCATACGGTTAACAGCATACAAAGCGGATAAAATAAATATCGCAGAGATATTTTAACAAAAGCGCTCATTTATAACTCCAATCAACAGAATACGTTTTAGGAGTATGCTGACTGGCTGGATAGAAAAATTGAACGAAACCGCTATATCACTTATAGCTTTTAATCAGACAAAAGTAATATTGGCATTTGCTCAATGGATGGAATAAATTTTAATAGTGAAGGTTGAATGCCAAACATTTGTTTGCAGGTTCGACTAAAATGCGCCTGATCAGAAAAATGAGCGTGATGAGCGATGCTGGTTAAATTAATATCCTGATCTATGGCTTGAAAGCTTTGTAATAAGCGTAACCATTTCCGATAACTACGATAAGAAATACCAAAATTGTCACTAAACCAATGACTAAAACGACTTTCTGAAAGATTGAATTGTGTGGCGATTTGTTTCACTGTCAAATTCTGTTGATGGTTGAGAATAAGAAATTTTGCAAGACGCTCTTCTCTAACTGACTGAGCTTTGAAATTAGATTCACTGCAATAACTTAAAAGCTTTTGGAAAGATTCAAATGTTTGATTTTGTTCTATAAAACATGCTCTAAGAATAGCGACCAAACTTTCAGGCAATATCGTAATCGACGAGTCTGGTTGTAGGTAAGCTTGTAAATAATGCTGAATGACATCAGCAAGAAAATGTGTTTGATCAATATAGATCGAACAGTAAGTTCCTGGTTGCAAATGATGTAAAGTATTTGCTGCGATATAGACCCCACTACTCCATATACAATAATCATCAGCAATAACTTGAATCCGCTCTCCCTGTTGTTTTGCAAAGCTTAACTGATGTGCGTGATGATGATGTGGAGAGTTATCACCCACAGCTCCCTCAAAATAGCCAATGCCATATCCAATTGCTATTCGGCCCATCCAATATTTAGCAGGTAATTTATATAGATTAGATTGAGCCATAGAATACTTAAGCTAAAAGTGAAAACTTATTAAATAACACTATTCTACTTATCTTCAAATACCCAGCATAAATAAGCAGATTGATTGAGTGCGCTTTTTATATCTTTGCTATTCTAAAGTGCTTAAATTCAATGCAATAAATTTTAAGCATAAAAAAACCTAGTAAGCATGAAGCAAACTAGGCTATAAACTTTGAATCTTTTTTCGTTGGTAGCGGGAGCTGGATTTGAACCAACGACCTTCGGGTTATGAGCCCGACGAGCTACCAGACTGCTCCATCCCGCATCAACGAAGTGACTTTATACGCCTTAAAGGCAAGTAATACAACCTTTATTCAATATATATCTCAAAAAGCCCTATTTAAGTATTCTATTCACACAATATTTATACTTTTATGCATTGTTTTAGTGTGTGCATAGAAAAATATAAGAACAGAGAATTTTGGAGTGATTAGATTGAATCTCTTTTGCCAGATCCACAACATCATATTTAACACCAGACATCGTTAATCTCTATGCCATGATATAAGTTGCTAAATCGCAAAGTTGTTTTAAGCACCTATCAACATATTAAAATTCATAAAAGCCCACCTTTTGATGAGCTTTTAGGTCCATTTGTATTTACTTATACACCCATATCCCTAAAGGGATATTACCAAATAAATGGATAAGCAAAGTAAGAACAATAAACATAGAAAAGAAGAATGCGATGTTTATAGATTTAGATATCATGTAATCACCCTTATTTTATTGTTGTTGATTTTTTATACACTAATAACGTGAAATTTTCAATCATTAATATGGATAAATAAATCACATTAAAATCTATCGCTTAGTAAGCTGCTTAAATAGTAAAACATTTTGCAATAATTACTCCCTTCTTTCCTTTTCTTATCGATACTTCCCTGTCTATAAATACCTGTTAAGTATCTATAATAATTTTTGCTATAAAAAAAGACGCTTTAAGCGCCTCACCACAAACTTCATTATTTACCACTCATTTCAACTTATATTGCTTATTCAGCTACTCAATCTCAAAAAAATGCTTTTCTGTGACTATTTTTATCTTTATTTCTTTATAATATCTAATCATTGGGTCATTTGCATCTTTGCTAACTTTATCTAAAAACTTATTCTCTTTCATTAATTTAGAATAAGTTTTATAACCAATAATTAATCTTTGTGGATCCTTACTTTCTTTAAAATCATCAATTTGCTTATTGAGTTCTTTTAGATCGATACCCATGTTGGCTCCCCTCAATTGTTTTAAGCAATATAACACTCATTTATGACATTTTTTTGGCGAGTTAAGAAAAATTAAGCGATTAAAAATACCTCACATTTCTGTAAGGCATTCTTCAATATTTTGCTCTATCTTTCATCAATATTTAAAATAGCGCTGACTTCACTCTAGTGACTACATCAACTTATGATTCAGTGATAAATAAGGGATGATTCGCTTTATAAATCGCTAATTTTTTTATTTCATTTTCTAGATAGTCTTGTGGTTCTTCTTTCCATGTCACTTTTCCACTATCAAAATCAGAGTTACTTAAGGCCCAAGAAGAAATTAAACTGTAAATAAATGTGTTATCAGCAAAAATTAATTTTGTTCTATTGCTCTTATCGCTGGTAAATACTTTGTGTGTAGGTAAGGACCCAAATATACCCACGTGGGTATACAAATATGTAAAGGTTTCATTCATCGTAATGATTACTCTTGTCGTTAATCACTATACTACCGCATTCAGCTCTATTTTATGAACTTTGAGCAAAATTCAAAATCCTTAACCGCTTAAGGATTTTATGAAAAAAACAGCCTACTAAGGCTATGCTATGAATAATTGAAGCATTAAGGCAAAAAAAACCTGCATCTTTGGGGAAAGAATGCAGGCAAAAACCGATTATTCGGTAATAGGAGGAATACCGACTATTTTACTAGGGTTTCATTTTATTTGTCAGTGGCAATATATAACAAGTGCTATAGCTTGCTTTTAATTGGTGAAAAATACTCAATATGAAGGTGAATAAGAGACTTAAAATCTATGGATATTTAGCTTAATCACAGTATTACAAATGATTTGATAGATACGAGTTTTACTTAAGTACTTTGTATTCTTCTACTAATTTATGCTTATGTAAAAACTTCTTTGCTGATGAGATTTTAATAAAATGTCGTTACTAGACATGGGCTATTTAGCCTTACAATGTGATTTAGGATATTGAACAGAACTTTTCCCAATCTTTTTTCAAATTTATAAGGTCCATGTCCTCTAATCTATCTTTTGAATAAATCACAAAAGTTGTTTCAGGATAATTATTAATTTTTAATACTTTTTTAAAGTGCCCACCAGGCCATTTATCATATTCAGAAGGAGTACATCCACCAAGCATATCCTCCTCTTCAAATTCAAAACGATCATTTTTTTTTGAAGCTATAAAGCATTTGATATTTTTCATAAAGTTTAAAATTAATTAAAGCTATCTAATTTAAATACCGAGTCTAACCTAGAACAATAAAAGATAATACCTGTACAAAATTATCCATATTTCCCTCCCACGCTCTTTCTTTGTGGAATAACCTGAATGTTCAAAAAGTGTCTGTAAGATGTTCTGCTGATTTAGAACATCTGATTCTACTTAAGATTTTTCCTGTGACGATATGCTTAGTAAACTGGTGCTTTCTTTCTCTGTACTAAAAACGCAAAAATGTAATTTTGATTTACTATTTTTCCCACAATTCAATTGTTTTACTTGTAACTAACTCAGTATCCGAAACATTTTTACAATTTTTCAATCTTAAAATTTCGAGTAGCCATCCATCTATCAATTGCACATTTCGACCCATCCATAATTTTCATGGTGATGTCGATCCTCATCCCTTAAATCTTACTCAAGTCTAGAATTGTCAGACTTCCGCAATACACTGCACCAGTATCAATGTAGTAGCAATTATCTCGCTTGATGGGCGTTGTTGTGACGGTATGCCCCATGATGACCAGATCCACACCTTGAACTTTAGTATATTTTGGATTCTTTAAATCAAAGCGTTCTCTGCCCCACATTGCAGCGTCCGTAGGTAATCGCTTAGCTTCAATTGCATATCTGACAGCATCAAAATGATTAAGATTATGCTTAAACAACTCCCAGTCATTTTGCTCAATATGCCCATGTACAAAACCAAACTTACGACCTTGATGTGTGATTTCAAGTGCAATCGGTAACTGATTAAATTTGTTTATAATTTTATGTTGAGTTTGAGCATCCAAATCATAAAACCACTCTCCTCCATTGGCAATATGACAACGGCCAAAGGACTCATTAAACAAACCTTTAATACATAAGTCTTCATGATTCCCTCGAATTGAAGTAAACCAGGGTTGATCGATTAAATTCACACACTCAATATTTTGAATGCCACGATCAACCAAGTCACCAACAGCAACCAATAAATCGTTTTCAAAGTTAAAACCTATTTCAATCAAACGATTCATTAGTAAGTCGTAACAACCATGAATATCACCAACTACATAGAGCTTACCTTTGATTGCTTTATTCCAAATTTTGACTAAGTTCATGTCTTTGCCCTCTTAAGCGGATTTCCAATCCATCTACAACAATGTCCTATCCGTAAAAATTGTTTTGTTGTACACCACATTGATGTATAAATACTTTTGTTTACATAGCTTTGGCTAATTGATATGAGCTATACGTCTCAGGATATTCATCACTTGATTTTTAAGTAAGTGTTCAAATAAAGCTTGGGGAAATACGAATACTTAGAATGGTGTGTTATTTTGATAAGTCTTATATAGTCAAAATGGCAATATCTTCATCTTCTAATGCAGCCATCTATAAAGGTATAAGCCATCGCCATTATTTTTAGCTTTCTCGATTTTTTTATAAGACGAGATTTATATTCTTATCGTTGTATCTACTTAACAATGCAATTTTATTTTACGGTACATTAAAGATCTTTCATAAATCAAAAAATGATCATGTAGAGTGAATCATATTGGTATTGAAAGTTCCTTCTCCCACTGGGAGAAGGCTAGGATGAGGGGGATTTTATCTCGATCTATGTTTTAAAATGAGCTTATGAAAGAAGTCTATTAATAAAAAAATAACTATTTAATAATTCATAAAAATACTTGTAATGCAGCCTGTAAAGCAATAATTAAAATTATCCATTTTAAATTCTTTGATAGAATCATTTTATCATATTCAAAATAATATGAAATTTGATTTATTAATGCCACAGAAGCTCAAAATGAAAGAAAAAAAGATTGTTATTGTTGGTGCTGGTATTGTTGGCGTTACCCTAGCATGGTATTTCGCCACTTATTCCGATGCAGAAGTGACATTATTGGATCAAAAGCAGGCAGGAAGCGGAGTTTCTCAACATTCTTTTGCATGGCTTAATGTTTCATATGGGCGTCCTGATGCCTACCAAAAACTACGATCAAAATCCTTGAATGAATGGCGAAGATTAGATGCAGAGATGCGTGGCGCATTGAAAATTCATTGGCGAGGTGCCATTAGTTGGCAGGAAACGAATGCAGAGACATTACAATTTATCCAATCCCACAGTGAGCAGTCTTTTAATGTCGAATCTTTAACAAAAGAGAATCTTGCAAAAAAAGAACCTTTGCTTGATAAAGCGCCGAATGTGGTTGCATTTGCTGGCGAAGAAGGTGCGATAGATCCTATCTGGGTGATTCAAACGCTGCTTCAGGATGCCATTAAAAAAGGTGTAAGTTATTGTCAAGAAACTAAAGTTTCTAAAATATTACAAAATGAATCGGGTCAAACGATCGGTGTACGTAGTCAAGATAAGGATTATTTTGCAGATAAAGTTGTTTTAACAGCAGGAGTGGTCAATAAGGATTTGCTGCAAACCATCAATATCGAATTACCTTTAGCATCTTTGCCAGCTATTATTATTCGCTTTAAGCATGAAAAATCAGATCAATTCGTACAGCATATTATCTCGACACCAGAGATGGAGATTCGCTCGATTGATTCAGAACATTTTTTAGCGGCAGAAGATTATATCGATGACACAGCGGTCAATACGCCAGAACTGATCGCTCTGAATGCTTTAAAAACTATTCAGGCACATTTTAATACGATAGCACCAGCATTAGCCTCATCTATAACTGTTGATCACGTGGCTGTAGGAATGCGCCCTATCCCATTCGATGATATGCCCATTGTTGGTACGATGAATGATGACTCTGGACTTTATCTCATTTCAATGCATGCAGCAGTCACTCTCGCGCCTTTAATTAGTCGCTTGGCTATGCAAGAAATTTTATATGAGCAAGAAAGTCCTGAATTATTTTCTTATCGTATCACGAGATTTCAGTGATTATGTGCTGATTTTACGTCAAAATAACCACTAAACTATTGATTTTATTAATAAATTTGGTACGCCCAGCGGGACTCGAACCCACTCCACAGGCTTCGGAAACCTGCACTCTATCCAGTTAAGCTATGGGCGCTTAAATTGAGAAGGCACATCATAACAAAAAAAACCGCGAGGTAAAGCATTTATAAAACAACTCTTTTGATTGATGCTCATGCTTTAAGCAATGTTGCATATTTGCAATGCAGAATTCCTCCTAACTTACTTGGTTTATTTAAAAAGATCGCTCACAATACACACTCCATAAACCAAGTGAGAATTTCATGACTGATGCTCTGACGTTAAGAGATTTATCTAAAACCTATAGAAATGGATTCCAAGCACTCAAAGGAATCAATTTGACTGTTCCAGAAGGAGAGTTTTATGCACTTTTAGGACCAAATGGCGCTGGTAAATCGACAACAATCAGTATTATCAGTTCCTTGGCGCGGAAAACCTCGGGTACTGTGGAAATTTTTGGTCATGATTTAGATACCCATCCTTCACATGCAAAGCAATGTCTAGGTGTTGTTCCTCAAGAATTTAACTTCGGTCAATTTGAAAAGATCTTTGACATCTTAGTCACTCAAGCAGGTTATTACGGCATTCCACCTAAAATTGCACAACAACGTGCTGAAGAATATTTAGAAAAATTAGGTTTATGGGATAAGCGTAATACTCAAGGTCGTATGTTGTCTGGTGGTATGAAGCGCCGTTTAATGATTGCGCGTGCCATGATGCATGAACCTAAACTTTTGATTTTAGATGAACCCACTGCAGGTGTAGACATCGAGTTACGCCGTTCAATGTGGGATTTCCTTACAGAAATGAATGAAAAAGGCACTTCGATCATTTTAACCACGCATTATTTAGAAGAAGCAGAAATGCTTTGTCGTCAGATTGCGATTATTGACCGTGGTGTTATAAAAGAAGATACCTCGATGAAAGCGTTCTTAAACCAATTGAGTGAAGAATCTTTTATTTTCGATTTAGAAAATCCGATTGAACCGATCATGATTGATATCATTGGTGTGAAATTTAATCTGATTGACCCCATGACCTTAGAAGTCACGATGGATAAAGCGCATTCTTTAAATGATTTATTCCAGCTTTTAGAAGCGCAAGGTATTCGTGTTCGCAGTATGCGTAATAAATCAAATCGTCTTGAAGAGTTATTTGTGAAACTGGTTGAGAAAAATCTTGAAGGAGTTGCAGAATGAATTTTACTCAACTACGTATTGCACTCTATACATTAGTTCAAAAAGAAATCCGCCGTTTTATGCGCATTTGGCCGCAGACCTTATTACCGCCTGCGATCACCATGAGCTTGTACTTTGTGATTTTTGGTAATTTGGTCGGTTCTCGTATTGGGCAAATGGGTGGATTTAGCTATATGCAATTCATCGTGCCGGGTCTCATCATGATGGCGGTGATTACAAACAGTTATGCCAATGTATCTTCAAGTTTCTTTAGTGCTAAATTCCAAAAAAGCATCGAAGAACTGATCATGAGCCCAGTTCCATTACATATGGTCTTGTGTGGTTATGTGATTGGTGGTGTTGCTCGTGGTGTTCTTGTTGGGGCAATTGTCACTGCAATGAGTTTGTTCTTTACTGACCTTTATATCCATAATATTTTCGTCACGATATATACCGTTATTATTACCTCACTCTTGTTCTCTTTAGGTGGTTTTATCAATGCTGTATATGCAAAATCGTTTGATGATATTTCGATTATCCCAACCTTTGTATTAACACCCCTCACCTACTTAGGCGGTGTGTTTTACTCAATTAGTGCTTTAAGTCCATTTTGGCAAAATCTGTCTTTAATTAACCCGATTGTATATATGGTCAATGCTTTCCGTTTCGGAATTTTAGGTCATAGTGATGTCAATGTTTCATTGTCTTTACTTATTGTGACTCTATTCTGTGGCGTACTGTATGCGATTGCTTACTATTTACTTTCTCGTGGTTCAGGAATGCGTGAATAATGTCTGTTGAAAAATCTTTATTGGGTAAAGAAACCGATTACCCAACTACCTATCAACCCGAAGTTCTTTTCCCGATCGCGCGTGCACAAGCGCGTGAGCAATATGCGGATGTATCGGGTATATATAAAGGTCAAGATTGGTGGCATGTATTCGAAATTTCTTGGCTGAATAGCAAAGGGATCCCGCAAGTTGCCATTGGGCGTATTGCACTCCCAGCAACATCAGCAAATTTGATTGAATCAAAGTCGTTAAAGCTCTACTTTAATAGTATGAACTTTACCCAGTTTGACTCCCATCAAGCTTTTATCAATACCGTTGAAAAAGACTTATCTGCTGCTGCACAAGCCCCAGTGACGCTAACTTTATTTCAAGTTGATGATTTAGAGATTAGCAAACCAACGGGTATTTGTATTGATGATCAAGAACCTGACCAGCTGGTCAATCATCCAGATGCAAGCCTTTTGGCCTTTGATCAAGAAAATACACAACACGGAGAAAGCGTTGAAATTCAACTGTATTCACACTTATTAAGAAGCAATTGCCCAGTGACTGGACAACCCGATTGGGGCACTGTTTTTATCCGATACCAAGGCGAAAAACCTTGTTATCGTAGTATTTTAGCTTATATTATCTCGTATCGTCAGCATAACGGTTTTCACGAACAATGCGTGGAACAAATCTTTGCCGATATTTGGCAAAATTTAAAACCTGAAAAGCTGATGGTGTATGCAACATATACACGTCGTGGTGGTTTAGATATTAACCCATGTCGTGTATCTGATGAATCATGGATGCCAAGCCCAATTCGATTGGCGCGACAATAAACATTGAGGTTGAAAACATGCCTTTTTTTGGTTTTGTACCTTCTGAAGAACTATTAAAGAACATTCAGACCGGTATTGAGAAAAAAAACTCTAACGAACCACTTTATCCTTTACGTGATCAAACTGCCTTACTCATTAATGAAGAAATTATTGATACGCTTTTGATTGAACTTGTTCGTCGCTTCCCTGCAAGTGACAAACGAGATACTGCTGAAAAATTAGCAGGCTATGTCAAATCGACTGTTGCTGTGTTACTTAAACAATTGTTAAGTAAGGCAGACAATGATGTGGTTCGTCAGTCTGTAGAGTTTTCAGAACGTAGTCTATTTAAAGATCCACAAGGCCAATTCCGTGTCGGTGTGAATTTAGACGCAAGTTTAGTCACAAATCTCAAAAATAGTTTTGCTGAAGTTCAAGCAAATGGGGATGTAAATCGCGCTGTATTGTCTGAACAATTCAAACAATTCTCAGATGCGACGATTAACCATTTTATGCGTGATTTTAATAAAACGCTGGATTTGGGTATGATCAAACGTAAAGCTGCGGATATTGGTGCGTCTGCTGTAGGCAAAGCAGTGCATATGGCAATTGATAAGTTGATTCCAAATTTAAATAAAGATGAAATCACAGCTGTAGCAGAATATTACGATACTTTATTTTTTAATTGATCGTTAAAATTCAATTGGATTTTTAAATATAAAAAATGCCCTTCTTGGTAAGGGCATTTTTTTACATTTATCGAGTTATACTTTTTAGCTGTAGTAATTAACCATTAAATTCATAAACTTAAAATCAATATAAAATACTATCCCTAGATCCATCTAAGACCTTTTCAAATTCAAAACCATTTAATTCAATCTATTTAACCCACTATTTTCTAATTTAAATATTTCATCCTCAAAATAATCACAAAATTCAGCTCATAATTTTGTTGCAAAGTATTGATATTCATTGCCTTCGGGGGGGATTGTGATAGCATGCGCAAAACACATTTCCCGCACAAAATAGACCAATGGCACCAAGCTCTCAATATAAATTTTTACGTCAATCTCCTCGTGATGGTCTGAGTACTGCCATGATCCCCTCACGCTGGCAAAAGCTCCATATTGACCCTTGGTTGAGCTTATTCCTAATTTTAAACGCGATGCTCGGTTTAACCGTCCTTTATAGTGCGTCTGCACAAGATATGGGGCTGGTTTCCAAACAAGCCATGAGCTTTGGTATCGGTTTTCTCGTCATGTGTGGTTTAGCCCAAATTCCCCCTAAAGTTTATCAAGCTTTTGCACCTTACTTTTATCTGTTTGGACTGGTCTGCTTAGTCGCAGTTAAAGTGTTTGGTGAGGTTCGCATGGGTGCTCAACGCTGGATTGGGATTCCGGGTTTTGGCAGCGTGCAACCCAGTGAGTTTTTAAAAATTGGTATGCCATTGATGATTGCATGGTTTTTATCTCGTAATCCTCTACCGCCTAGTTTTAAAAATGTGTTTTTATCACTGATCATGATTGGCATTCCTTTTATCCTGATTGCAGAACAACCCGATTTAGGTACATCACTGCTCATCTTAGCCAGTGGGATTTTTGTGCTATTTCTGAGTGGTCTTTCTTGGAAAATGATTTTAGGTGCAGTGAGTGCTGTTGCTGTAGTGATTCCAGTCGCTTGGGAATTTCTACTACATGACTATCAACGACAACGTGTTTTAACTTTATTTAATCCAGAAGCCGATGCCTTAGGCACAGGCTGGAACATCATTCAGTCTAAAACAGCGATTGGTTCGGGTGGCTTTATGGGTAAAGGTTATTTAGAAGGTACTCAATCGCACTTACATTTTTTACCTGAAGGTCATACTGACTTTATTATTGCCGCATTTTCTGAAGAATTCGGTCTGATTGGTATCCTACTTCTGATCATCATTTACTTTTGTATTATCTTTAGAACCTTTCAAATGAGTCTACAATGCTTCCATAATTTTGGGCGCTTGGTTGCTGGTACTTTTGCTTTGTCATTTTTTGTTTATGTATTTGTAAATGCGGGCATGGTCAGTGGTATTTTACCTGTAGTCGGTGTGCCATTACCTTTTATGAGTTATGGTGGTACTGCAATTATTACTTTAATGGCCACTTTTGGCATTGTGATGTCTATACATACACATCGTTAATTTTTTTATCATAAATAATTAGGAAATATAACCTATGTTTACTTTTGGGCTTTTACAGAAGGTTAAAAACATCACTTTTTGTGCAGCTGCATTTTCACTGACCAGTTTCTGCCAAGCCAATGATTTTGCCAGCAACCCTGAATACAATAATTTTAAAGCCAAAACCATGCAAACCTATGGTTTAAGTAGCGAACAAATTGATTGGGCAATGAACGGCTCACGCAATTTACCCAATATCATCAGCATTATGGAACGACCAGGTGAAAGTAAGCCTTGGTATCAATACAAAACTAATTTTTTAGCTGAAGGCACCATCCAACGTGGTGTGCGTTTTAAACAACAATATGCAGATACGCTAAATCGCGCAGAACAGCAGTTTGGGGTGCCTCAAGCAATCATCCTAGGCATTCTAGGGGTCGAAACAGGTTATGGCTCAAATAAGGGCTCCTTTATCACCCGTGATGCACTTGCAACCCTCGGTTTTGGTTATCCTCGCCGTGCGCAATATTTCCAAGATGAGTTGGGTGCTTTAATTGCATGGTCATATAAAGATGGCGTTCCAACCAATTCGATTGTTGGCTCTTATGCAGGTGCAGTAGGTTATCCGCAATTTATGCCAAGTAATGTGTCTAAATTTGGCGTGGATTACGACGGAAATGGTCATGTTGACTTACGTAACTCTGCGGTCGATGCGATTGGTTCAATTGCCAACTATCTGGCTCAACATGGCTGGCAGCGTGATCGCCCTATTGCATTTTTAGCGCGTTATACAGGGAACAATCCTGAAGCGGTTATTGCAAAAGATTTAACTCAGCCTGTTCCCTATGGATCACTTAAAAATTTAGGGATTTCTCCATTAAATCCAATCGTCAAAATTGATGACTTAGATTTGGTCAATGTGATTCAATTACAGGACAGCAATGGCCCTATTTATTATATTACTTATCCTAATTTTCAAGTGATTACGACATATAATAGAAGCCGTATGTATGCCACCGCTTTATGGCTTTTAGGCACCGAAATTGTAAGTCGTTAAGACTTGCAATTTCCTAAACAATAAATAAGTCAAGATTTTTTTATGTTAATTTGATCACATTTAATACTTTTTTCATACCTTGTTACAATATTGGTTATTTTTTAATCAAAACCTGTAAGAATTTGTCCTTTTTGTAACTGTTTCTTAAATAATGCTAGACACATTTATTCCAGCTTGAATATTATCCTTTCCGTTAAATGCAGTTGCACAAGTGAATTTACAGACCTCTATGGTTAATTTTCAGCGACTTAGAAAGTTAAAATTGGGGTTCCAAGGAGTTAAACGATGCATGCTTCACTAAAATATATGATGGCCCTGACCATGGGTCTGAGTATGACGCAGGTCAACTCAGAAATGGTTCAGTCATCATACTTAAACAATGATTCGGATAGTTCGAGTCTAGCTTCTCGTGTGATTAGCAAAGATTCAACAAATTTCAACTCTCATTTTTCAAACCTAAACAGTTTGTCAATTACTGAACGTTCTGGCGATCAAGTCCGTCGTCAAACTATTGCAGCAAAGATTCAAGTTCCTGAAGATGAGCCTTCAGTAATTGATAAACTTAATGAAGTTGCTTCAAACACAGTTCGCAAATTTAGCCAAACTGGTGTTGCATCTTGGTACGGTCGTCAGTTCCACGGCCGTAAAACCGCAAGCGGTGATACATTCGATATGAATGATTTGACTGCTGCACACCGTAGCTTGCCATTAAACTGCTTTATTCGTGTAACCAATAAAGACAATGGTAAAAGCGTAGTAGTTAAAGTCAACGATCGTGGTCCTTTCCATGGTAACCGTGTACTTGACCTCTCTTACGGCGCTGCTAAGCGTTTAGGTATTACAAATTCAGGAACAGCACGCGTTAATATTGAACGCGTAGATGGTCCAAACTCGTAAATCACTGCATGCATTTAACAAAAGCCACTTTCCAGTGGCTTTTTTATTATAAAAATAAAAATACAGATGTCCGAATTGCCCCCTTAACTTTCCAGTTATACCCCTTTTCTTTCAATGCATTCCAGATAAAATAAAATGCGAGTCGATACAGGATGTATCACTAAACAGAAAACGAAAACCGAAGTTTAAATTCTAAAAGTAAAAAAAGTGAGCCATGCATGGACGTGAACAGCAAAACGCCAAACTTCGCGCATACATCCCTCAGCAAAACCCAAAAAGTAATCGCACTTGGTTTTGCCACGCAAGGCTTGGGTTATGCCAGCGTCATGACCGCGCTTCCCACAATCAAAAGCCGATTCTGGCTTTCAGATGATCAACTGTCGATTATTATCCTTGGCGTCTGTATTGCCGCAGCACTGGGTTCTATTTTGGCAGATCGACTCGCTGTGAAACTAGGTTCAAGGCTGGCTATTGTTATCGGCTTGCTATTTGAAGCCATCGGTATTGCAATTGCAGCATTTAGTCCCAGTGTCATGATCATGGTCGCTAGTTTTTTACTTTATGGGCTTGGACTCGGATGTTTAGATGCGGCATTGAATATGCAAGCTGTCATGATGGAGCAAAAACTTGGAAAAAGCGCCTTGGGCGGTTTCTTTGCCTGTTATACCGCTGCTGCTTTCCTTGGCGCGTTAATCATGTCCGCAACGGTCTCAACCACACTTGGGGCAACAGCGGCATTGTGCATTGCTGTCACGATGTGTTTGATTACATCGCAAGTGTCAAAACGTTGGTTATTTCAACAAAAAGAAAATGCTGCCCTACATCCTCAACAACGATCACCAATTCCGCATAAACAATTGCTTATTTTTGGTGTGATCATTCTCATCGCCTTTACTGTCGACTCAGCAATCAGCACGTGGAGTTCAATTTATCTTAAAGATATTTTAGCAAGCTCAGCCACAGTCGCCCCATTGGGTTATGCCGCATACCAAATGGGTATTTTACTCACCCGTTTAAGTCTGGATTATCTTTTAAAATTTAAAAGCGCTGCATGGGTTGCCTTGATCACAACGCTGATTGGTGCAACAGGCTGTGCCATAGCTGGCTTTGGGCATTCATTGGCGATTGTCATTGCTGGTTTTGCACTGGCTGGTGTTGCGGTAGGCGCATTAGTCCCGCTGACATTTTCAGCAGCAGGTCGTTTAGATGAAAATCGACGCGATGAAATTATCGCCCGGGTGAATATTTTTAATTATGGCGGGGCTGTAGCAGGAGCTGTAATTGTTGGCTTACTTGCTGCTCCTATCGGTTATGGTCCCTCATTTATTGGTTTAGCACTGGCGCTGTTATCTGTGATTTATTTTAGAAAAAGATTTATTTAGGCTGTATATAAATAAAAAATCGTTTAGGATAAATCAAGATCATTGCTCAAATACAAAACACTTATCATTTTTTAAACACATATCAAACCTATACGCAGATCAAAATCTTTGCTAGTTTGAATAAAATAAACAATATTTAATAAAACAAATTTGGGGATTATTCATGTTTCAAATCAGTAGCCCATCAAAACTTGTCCGTGCAATTGCACCCATCATCTGCGTAATTGGCCTTGGCTCGCTTAGCGCATGTACCACAGTATCTCCAACAAACACGAATACAACCGCTGATCTTGCAACATTGACGCAAACAAACACGCTATTTTACGGTGGCTCAATTTTAACTATGCAAGGCATGTCACCCCATTATGTCGAAGCGTTGCTGGTCAAGGATGGAAGAATTGTCTTTGCAGGTGATTTAAAACAAGCGCAAAAGTTAAAACAAAAAAATACCCAAGAGGTTAACTTAAACAGTCATACCCTGCTGCCTGGTTTTATTGATGTACATAGCCATTTAAATAGTGTTGGTCTACAGCAAACTGTGGCAAATCTCTACCCTACGCCCGATGGTAACGTTTCAGATATTGCATCATTGATTCATGAACTTTCATTATGGCAACAAAACAATCCTGACTTTATCAAAGCAACCTCAGGTTGGATTATTGGAAATGGTTATGATGATGCCCAAATTAAAGAAAAACGGCATCCTACAGCAGATGATTTAGATTTGGTTTCCACCAATCACCCGATTATTGTTTTACATCAGTCTGGACACTTAGCCTCTGTCAATCATAAGGCTCTTGAACTTTTAAACATCAATAAAAATACCCCAAATCCAACTGGCGGGATTATTCGTCGTAAAGCAAATTCTCAAGAACCCAATGGTGTACTTGAAGAAGCTGCTGTTTTTTCAGCAATGGCAACTGCATTTAGTAAAGTTCCACCTGAAATCATGCAAAATATGGCAAAAACAGCACTGAATACCTATATCAAAAATGGCTATACCACTGTACAAGAAGGTCGTGCTGATCATGGTACCGCTGAATTATGGCGAAGTTTTGCGACCATCAATCAATTGAATATTGATGTCGTGGTTTATCCAGATATCATCAATGAAAAAGAATACATGCTGAAAAATGGCAGTAGTCTCAATTATCAAAATCATTTTAGAATTGGTGGCGTTAAAATCAGTCTAGATGGGTCCCCACAAGGCAAAACTGCATGGCTAACGCAGCCTTACTTCATCCCACCAGAGGGAAAACCTAAAGACTATCGCGGTTATCCAGCCTATCCAGATACAAAAATGGTTCAAGATGCAATTAATCTGGCTTATAAGAACCATTGGCAAATTCTTGCACATGCCAATGGTGATGCTGCAATTGACCAATATCTCGCAACTATTGAAACAGCCAACGCACAATATGGCCAAGCAGATCGCCGCAATGTAATTATTCATGCACAAACCATGCGTGAGGATCAATTAGATCAAGCCAAGAAATTAGGGCTTATTCCTTCGTTCTTCTCATTACATACTTACTACTGGGGCGATTGGCATAAACACGAAACACTCGGTGCAGAACGTGCCAACCGAATTTCCCCTACAGGTTCTGCATTAAGAAAAAATATGATTTTTACTGAGCACCATGATGCTCCAGTCATCCCTCCTAAAAATATGATGGTGATTGATGCAACCGTCAATCGTACCACTCGTTCTGGAGATGTATTAGGTGAGGATCAAAAAGTCAGTCCTTATATTGCATTAAAATCAGTCACAGATTGGGCTGCATACCAATACTTTGAAGAAAAAGACAAAGGTACCTTAGAAAAAGGCAAATTGGCGGATCTTGTGGTGATAGATCAAGACCCATTAAAAGTGCCCACTCAAAAGATTAAAGACATCAAAATATTGGCAACCTATAAAGAAGGTCAATTGATTTATCAAAGTCCCCAATAAGGATCAGTAAGGACTAGTCGGGATAGGACATGCTTAATTCGAAATTTTTAATCATACTATTGGGCCTAAGTGGTTTTGCTTATGGAGATATCGCTATTTTCAAAGCCACTTTTCCTGATCTAAAAACCAACCAAGCACCTTACCCACAACACCAACTTGAACAACTTCCCGCAGCCACACTCAGCAATAATGTAACCGTGGATACCTATATTGCAGCAATTCCTAATCCTTTTAACGATACAGGATTCTACAAAGATGATGCCGTCTGTAAGATCAGCAATACCCAACAAGTGAAATGTCAGTTCAGTTATACATTATCTACGACTCAAGCAAAAAACTTTAAAATCATCTTACTGCCGGGTATTGGTCCTGTACTTATCCCCTTATCATGGCAAGTGATCAGCACGGATATGGGACCTTCTGGCGTTGCGTATGCTGTGCTGGCAAGCCAAAAAAAAGATGAAGTCATCACCATTTATAATTCATCCGCGTGTGCTGGCTGTGCCATGCATAGCGCAAGTTTGTATTTCCCCAATGTCAAAAAGCTCAGTTTAGACAATGAATTTGGTGCCATTGAAGATAAAAATCACCTGTTAAACATCGTCAAAGCCAATAAAAATAAAGTCTATTTTAGCTATCAAATTCCCAACTATCCCAACAAAACACATGGGATCGCCTATTATGCCGATGAAAGTGATGGCAACGATGTCACCAATTTTCAGGAAATCAAAGTCACACTTAAACCAGAACATCAAACATGGGCACGAGATATTTTAAACTTCTATCAGGCCACACATTGAAATACCCCTAACCAGCACTTGGTTTTATTTAAAGCCGCTATTTTGACCAAAACATTATTCTGATTTATATTGTTTTCAGCAAAATAAATATAGCCAACCACATGCATGGAGCGCCAAATGAAAACAATCACCGAATGGTTCGATGAATATAGCGAAAGTCATCAAAACAAAACCAATAAAGCCATCCATTGGGCTTGTGTCCCCGCGATTTTATTTGCCATCATTGGAATTCTTGCACATTTTAGTGCCTTGCTTACCGCACTACTTCTGGTTCTAACCCTCGTTTTCTATGCCCGTTTGGATATTGTTCTTGCTGTAGCAATGACCGCATTAATTGCAGTCATGGCATGGATCATTTACTTACTTCCTGTTGGTGTTGGTTTCTATATTGGGGTGTTTATTTTGGCTTGGATTGGTCAATTTTATGGTCACAAAGTCGAAGGTAAAAAGCCTTCTTTCTTTAAAGACCTTCAATTCCTCCTCATTGGCCCTGTATGGTGTATGGATGCCTATCTTGGTAAAGTATAACCAAATGGAAAACACGCCAGAAACTGGCTTTTTAGCGCAAATAAACCAGAGGGAAAATCCAACTCGGCTTTTCCCTCCATTTTTTTCAATTTAACAGATAAAATAAGCCGTAAAAGCACAATAAACTTAAAGCTAAATTGACTAGAATTTTCTTAGAAATAAGCGCTAAAACAACACAGATCATTGCTGTTAAAAAATAGGCATCCAAAGGCAATGCACGGAATTGATCTCCATTAAAAAATACAATTGGTGCACAAATTGCAGTCAGCAGACATGGCGCTGAATACTGCAACATATTTCCAATCACACGAGGTAATTTCAGAGCAATTTTAGGTTCCAAGAAAAAGTAGCGGTTAATCAATACAATGGCTGCCAACGTTAACAATAAAGTCCATGTCATTTTGCTACGCCTATATTTTTTACTCCGACGATCTTTGCCATACACATCGCACTAAACATCCCCAAAATCCCTGATAGCACAATGCCCCCTTCAAATTGAAAATATTTAAAAATACAGGCAGATAGCAAGGTACACATAACACCTACCAAAGTTGCGCTATTTTTCACCATAGGCACAATAATCAAAATAAATACCGCAACAATTGAAAAATCTAAATGTAAGCTTTCTAAATTTGGAATTGATTTAGCCAGTACAATGCCCAACACACTAAATAGGCACCAAGCCAAATAAAAACACAGCCCAGCACCAAACAAATAAGCAAAGCTGCGTTGTTTATCTTTGCCAATGCCGACAGCAAACAGTTCATCTGTCAGCAAGAAGCCAATTAATATGCGTTGCTTAAACGGAAAACGACTGACATCTTGACGAAAATTAAGCGCATAAATTAAATGCTGACTGGTTAAGAAAAACACGGTAATCATAATCGTCAAGGCAGATGCCTGTGACATGACTAAACCTAAACTCACTAACTGCGCTGCACCTGCAAATACAACAGCGGACATTGAGAATGCTTGTGCAAAGCTTAATCCAGCATTGATTGCCATTGAGCCAGCCAGAATACCCCAAGGCAGTACGGCAATAGATAAAGGTAAAATATCGACCACACCTTGGAAAAAAGCCTTTTTATTTTGCTTAGACTTCGGCTCAATCTCGGCAGTATAAGATTCAAATTGATCACTCATTTGCAAAATCCAAATCTAAGAATTTAAGCAGTATCTTATAAATGATCAGTGATCGCTTGGATAAAATTGCTATTTGGTGAGGGACTGTGGAACGTTTAAATGGCTATTCCCAAATACATTTATTAAATATTTAATGTACTTAAATATTGAGAAGGCGTAACCCCAACTGCTTTTTTAAAATGTCGATTAAAATGACTTTGATCTGAAAAACCACTATTTTGGGCAGTCATTGCAATACTCTGACCTTGTTTTAATAATTGGCGCGCTTTCTGTAAACGGACCTGAACCAACCAGCTATGCGGTGGTAAGCCCGTATATTTTTTAAATTCACGTAAAAAATGCCAAGGGCTTAATCCTACATAGGTCGCCAAATCAGTGAGCGAATAATCATGCTCAGGAAAACTGCTTAATAAATCTTTAACTATTTCAACTTTCCGTTGTGCTTCTGGTAATTCAGCAGGTGTTAATTTGGCACGACCATAGCGACTGATTAAGCGGGCTAAAGTGGATAAATACATACTCTCTTTCAGTAAAGTATTTTCTTTTTGTTCTAATAAATCAAAAAGTAAACAGAGTTGTTGTGCCAATCCAACATCTTGCACAACAGCTTGTGGGAACCACGGTACGCTATTTTTAACACTAAAAAAATCTTGCCCTGCATCTAATAACATTTCTGGCGTTGGATAAATTGCACGATATTTCCAGCCTGACTCGACAGCAGATGAACCTGTATGAATTTCATCAGCATTGACTAAAATAATGTCACCCTTCGGTGCTGTATGTAACTGCCCAGTCCGATAAAAACTCTGTGCACCATCTTCAATCACACCAATACAATAACCTTCATGCACATGCTTTGAAAATTGCTTATGGTGATACTGTGCTTTTAACAACTCTAATCCACCCAATTCTTTTAGGTGAAAGTAGCTTGCCCACTCCTGCATTTTTTCTATTCAGACTTTTGATAATAATTTAAAAATAGCATGTTTATAAAAAGCGTATAGAACAAAATTGCTATCTATACGATTAGACATGGAAAATACAAAGATCTTTTGTGCACATAAGAAAATAACCAATAGATTACTGATAGGTTTTTCCATTATGTTTTAGCCAACCATCTTGATGACGACGCTTTGGATCATGGTGTGTCCAGTGCATTACGCCACCTTGATTGCTATATTCATATTCGCCAAAAAATTCGACAGTATCGCCTTTGCGTAAATTATCGATACGGGGTGCTAAATCAATATTATGTGCAACCAATACAGTTAAGCCATTATCCAGTGCAAGAATAAATTTTTGATGGCGTGAACCTTCATTATCATCACGCAACACGGCTTTTACTCGACCGATGGATTGTACTTGAACATTACTGAGTTTTGCATCATAGGCTTTTCGAATAACCTCAAGACCATTTTGATTTTGACTATTGGCAGACGGCTTATCTTTAAATTGGTTATCTTTACCCTGCTCATCCACATGCTGTGTATTGTCTTGTGAATGATTGTTTTGCTGATCGATCGATTCAACTTTAGAGGGTTCAGTTGTTTGATTTTTTTGTTGATTGAGATCAACACCCAGATAAGCTGCGACGATCACTGCAATTACAGCAGCAATACCAAGTTGTGTTTTATTTGCCATAAAGTTTGAGTCTAATCAATGTTCATGGTGGAATTATAAAAGAATAATCTTTTAGATATGTATGAATTAATTCTTCTGAATCTACTTCAATTAAATTACAGATAAAAAAAACCCCTCAAAAGAGGGGTTTTCAATAATTATACTCAGTGAGTAAAAATTATTTAGCAGCCGCTTGAGCAGCAGCAACTTCTTCTGCAAAGCTCATTTCAGCTTTCTTCTCAATACCTTCACCCACTTCGAAGCGAACGAATTGAGCTACAGTTGTTGCAGTCGCTTTCAATACTTCAGCAACTTTTTTGTCGTTGTCGATTACGTATTGTTGACGCTCAAGAACAACTTCGTTCAAGTATTTTTCAACTGAACCAGTCACCATTTTTTCAACGATGTTCGCTGGCTTACCAGATTCAATCGCTTTAGCTTCTGCAATTTCTTTCTCTTTCGCGATAAGATCAGCAGAAACATCTTCAGCAGTTACAGCAACTGGGTTGAACGCAGCAACGTGCATTGCAATACCTTTACCAGTTTCAGCAGAACCTGTGTAAGAAACAACAACACCGATTTTTAAACCGTGTTTGTAAACTGCAAGGTTTTCACCTTCAACAATTGCAGCACGACGAACTTGAATGTTTTCACCGATTTTTTGAACAAGCGCAATACGAGCTTCTTCAACAGTTGAACCATCTTCAAGTTTCAATTCAGCAATTTGAGCAGCATCAGTTACACCAGCAGCAAGTGCAGCAGCAGCAACTTTCGCAGAGAAACCAGCAAAGTTTTCGTCTTTAGCAACGAAGTCAGTTTGACAGTTTACTTCTAAAAGAATTGCTTTATTACCTTCTTGAGCAATTGTGATCGCGCCATCAGCAGCAATGTTACCAGCTTTTTTAGCTGCTTTTGCTTGACCTGATTTACGAAGATTATCAATCGCTAATTCGATGTCACCGTCTGCTTCTGTTAATGCTTTTTTGCATTCCATCATTGCAAGACCAGTACGGTCACGTAATTCTTTTACCATGCTCGCAGTAACTGCAGTCATGTTGTTCTCCTAAATACGGTAGAATATGAATCTGTTCAACAAAAACGGCCCAAAGGTTCCTCTGGGCCGTTTTGCTTTCTCGACGCTCAATTTGTCATCATTTTAAATCACAAAAATGACAAGCTTGCGTCAAAACGCATTAAGCCTCAGGAGCTTCTTTCGCAGCTTCTTCGCCTTTAGCTTGAGCATTCGCTTGAGTTTGAGCGTATTCTTTACCAGCAAGAATTGCATCAGCCATTGCAGAAGCATAAAGTGTAACAGCACGGATCGCATCGTCATTACCAGGAATAACGAAATCTACGTTATCTGGGTTAGAGTTTGTATCAACGATACCGATTACTGGAATACCAAGGTTTTTAGCTTCTTTAATCGCGATTGCTTCGTGATCAACGTCGATGATGAACAATGCGTCAGGTAAACCACCCATGTTCTTAACACCGCCTAAAGAGCGTTCAAGTTTTTCCATTTCACGAGCGCGTTCTAATGCTTCACGTTTAGTAAGTTTAGCAAAAGTACCATCTTGTGATTGAGTTTGAAGATCTTTCAAACGGTTGATTGACTGACGAAGAGTTTTCCAGTTAGTCAACATACCACCCAACCAACGGTGATCAACATAAGGCTGACCAGCGCGTTGAGCTTGTTCACGAATGATGTTAGAAGCAGCACGTTTTGTACCAACGAACAATACTTTGTTCTTTTTGCTTGCTAGATTGTTAACAAAATTCAAAGCATCATTTAACGCAGGAACAGTATGTTCAAGGTTGATGATGTGAATACGGTTACGCGCACCAAAAATGTATTGACGCATTTTTGGGTTCCAGAAGCGAGTTTGGTGACCAAAGTGCGCGCCAGCTTGAAGAAGGTCGCGCATGCTTACGTTGTAATCTGCCATTTTCTTTACCTTAAAAGTTTGGGTTAGGCCTCCATATGTCCGCATTCTCCACCCTTTCAGGCACCCAGAGTAATGTGACGACATATGTGCGGATTTTTAAATTACCCTTATCAATATTTCCATAAACCATTCACAAAGAAAGTCACAGAAAGCATTTGATAAATTGGGCGGCTATTTATACCATAGTCACATACAAATTTCCAAAAGTTTTTAAAGATCATGAACAGTACTTACGAAGCACCACGTCGATTAATCAAAACCGCAGATGAAATTGAAAAGATGCGTGTTGCAGGTCGATTGGCTGCAGAAGTTTTGGATATGATCAAACCGCATATCAAACCAGGTGTCAGTACACTTGAATTGGATACGATTTGTCATGACTATATTGTCAACAAACAAGACGCTATACCTGCATGTTTAGGCTATGGCGCTGCACCTGGTCGCCCTGCATTCCAACATGTGATTTGTACCTCTGTAAATCATGTGGTATGTCACGGTATTCCATCTGCAAGTAAAATTTTAAAGAAAGGCGATATTCTCAATATTGACGTGACTGTGATTAAAGATGGTTATCACGGCGACACCAATATGATGTATGTGGTTGGTGGTGAAACATCGATTATTGCTGAACGTTTATGTAAAGTTGCTCAAGAAGCAATGTACCGTGGTATGGAAACGGTGAAACCGGGATCAACCATTGGTGATATCGGCGCAGCGATTCAAAAATATGTTGAATCAGAACGCTTTAGTGTGGTGCGTGAATATTGTGGTCATGGTATTGGTACAGTATTCCATGATGAGCCACAAGTCCTTCACTATGGTCAACCTAATTCAGGTATGGTTTTGGAAGAAGGTATGACCTTTACCATTGAACCAATGGTCAATGCGGGTGTTTGGCAAACACGTTTAATGGGTGATAAATGGACGGTGGTAACCAAAGACCATAGTCTTTCAGCTCAATACGAACATACCCTGCTGGTGACCAAAGACGGTGTAGAAGTTTTAACCGCGCGCCCTGAAGAAGATCTATCTCGTTTTCAAAAATAACGAAAGTCATTGACTAAAATGACTTATGCTGCTTAACAAAAGGTCATATTCATATGGCCTTTTTTTATGGCTTAAGTTTTTCCTTGTCGGCCAAGTCAATGTTTTAAGGTTACTTTTAACCGAGATCATGGCCTATTTTTAGCATGTAATATCATGACAACACGATTACAGTTGTATTACATTTATAAACTTATGATAAATAAAACATTAAAAAAAGAACATTCACTTAAAAAAAGCCTTTGTAAAGACTACATTAATTAACAGCAAAAACTTCTAATAATAAAAACGCATAAAAATTAGTATCAATTACGGACATGGAGTCCAAACCTATGAAAAAATCATTACTTTGCATCATGACCTCATGCATGACTTTACCGATGATGGCCCATGCAGATTCACCCTATTTTAGTCTGAAAGATGGTGATGGATTTAAACGCTTTTCTGTTTCAGCAGGTTGGCTACATGCAATGCCGCAAGGTAATCCCAATGGTGTAAACATCAATACCAGTGTTAAGAAAGGCGATTATGCGGTTGGTGATGTGCAACTTGACACTGTGACCAATGCAATTGCCAATACCGAAGAAGGTGCCGCCAAAAAAGAAAAGTTATTGGGTGTGGCAAAACTTGGTGAAACTTTAGGCTTAATTAAAAATGGAACATTAACCTCAAACATGAGTGGTAAAGCCAATATTACCAGTTTAGAAAGCTGGAATAATGCAGATGCAGGACTGAAAGCAGATAATGTTGATACCTTAGGGATCATGGCAAATTACTTCTTTACCGATAATATTTCATTAGAATTTAAAGCAGGTATTCCACCCAAAGTTGATATTAAAGGACAAGGCCAGATTAATGCCCCTGTACTTGGTATTGCGACACCTGAAGGTAAACTGGATACACCGATCATTGGTGGAATTGCCAATGGCTTAATTAATGGCATTGGTGGTATTCCCTTAGATACACAAATCCCGATTACCAATTTAGAGCAATCGAAAAAAGCAGCATCTGCAACAGCTTGGTTACCTGCCGCAGAAATACATT
The DNA here is from genome assembly GCF_051059255.1 of Acinetobacter sp. CE-15. Taxonomy (NCBI): domain Bacteria; kingdom Pseudomonadati; phylum Pseudomonadota; class Gammaproteobacteria; order Moraxellales; family Moraxellaceae; genus Acinetobacter; species Acinetobacter sp. CE-15. The sequence continues at coordinate 3,315,077 of NZ_CP192737.1, forward strand.
ATCAATTTGGTAAATCTGGTGTAAATAAACTTAGACCCTATGTTGGCGTCGGTGTCATGTATGCGCATTTTACCAATGTAAAAATTGACTCTGGTATCAACAAAGATTTAATTGCTGCAGGCCATATGGTTCAAAATGTTCTTGATGGTCAGGCAGGTGCAGCATTAGAAGGAAAAACATCATCAGCTGATCCTCGCGTTAAAGTAAAAGCCGACGATGCCATAGCACCTATGGCTACATTGGGTGCAACCTATGATTTTAATGATCGTTGGTTTGGAGTAGGCTCTGTCACTTATGCACCAATGAGTGGTGATGTCAAAATCACTGTCGTTGACAACAATACAGGGAAATCGCTCATCGGCGCTAAAACCAAAATTGATATTGATCCTCTGATTACTTATGTCGGTGTGGGTTATCGTTTCTAAAAGCTAAATTTATTTTCATTAAAATGTGTTGATTGATCACTAAAATTTATCGATTGATAAATTTTTATTCTATCGCTAAGTCCCATTGAATCATCTACAATTCTCATATGATGATTCAATGGATAGCTTATGTCAGTACAACAGGACGACACGCGTTTCTCTAAACCGCTCATTTATATGCTTATTGGAAGTGCTTTTATCTTGGCACTCTCTTTAGGTGTACGTCACGGTTTTGGGCTTTATCTTGTGCCCATGAGCCATGAGTTTGGTTGGAATCATCAGGTTTTTAGTTTAGCCATTGCCATACAAAATCTATTCTGGGGTGCAGTACAACCTTTTACTGGTGCGCTTGCAGACAGATATGGGAGTAAGAAGATTGTTGCAATAGGCGGGGTGCTCTACACCATTGGTCTATTGTTAATGTCCATCAGTTCAAATGTACTGTTACTGGATATCAGTGTCGGCTTAATTATCGGCTTAGCCCTCTCTGCAACCTCATTCTCGGTATTACTTTCAGCCGTAGGACGAGCAGCGCATCCAAGCAAGCGCAGTATGGCAATGGGTATTGCCAGTGCAGCAGGTTCATTTGGGCAATTCATTATGTTGCCAACCACCCTGCTTCTCATTAAAAACTTCGGCTGGTCATCTGCGCTGGTCATTACAGCAATGCTGATCGTGTTGATTGTTCCATTGGCATGGATGCTTAAAGCACCCATGTATGTACCACCAAACGCAATTAAACAAGCGATAAAACCCAATCTAAGCTTTAAACAGATTCTTAAAATTGCCTTTCAGCATAAACCCTTTTTATGGTTGGCCTTTGGTTTTTCAGTATGTGGGTTCCAAGTGGTTTTTTTAGGCATTCACCTGCCAGGTTATTTGATTGATCATGGTTTTGATGCCTCTACTGGAACGATTTTTCTCGCATTGGTTGGTCTATTTAATATTATCGGAACCTATACCGCAGGTTGGCTTGGTGGCAAGTATTCCAAACCACATCTGCTTATGGGTTTATATGGTTTACGTGGCGTTGCGATTGTTGCATTTCTGATGCTGCCATTGAGTATTTGGACTGTTTACGCCTTTGGTATCGTTATGGGAATCTTATGGCTTTCGACTGTACCTCTAACCAACGGCATTGTGGCCAATATGTTTGGTGTGAAATACTTAACCATGCTAAGCGGTCTGGTGTTTTTCACTCACCAAATCGGTTCATTTTTTGGTGGATGGCTAGGCGGTTTAAATCATGATATAACGGGTAACTACAACATCATTTGGGGATGCTCAATTGCCTTGTGTGTAGTCGGCGTTATTGTGCATTTCTTTGTCAATGAAGAGGCTGTGGTTAATGACTAATTCATTCTCGTGGCTCAAGCTCAGTATCTGGTTGGTTATTGTTGTTCTATTCGGGCTGTCAAGTATGCTGTGGTTGAACACGCCTGAATTATTTGAATATTTTAATATGGCTTTTTGTGCGCATTAATTTGAACTGAATTTCACGCCCTAAACGTTTGAGCTGAATCTCAGTGCTATTGATTCAAAAACGGTCAATAAAAGCTGCCAGACAATCGTGCTTATGGCAACTTTTTTAAAATTCACTATTCAGTCTTTATCTTTTTAAATAAAAAAGTTCACACATTAAAAAGACCATTTCACAATGGTCTTTTTAATGATCAATACTCGATGACCTTAAGCTGATTTTCGCGAGTTTACTCGTCCTTGAATCACCGCTTTGATATTATTTTTTGCATAATTAAAGAAAACCTTGAGTGGAGAAAGCTTAGGGTTTGGCTTCTTCCCTTCTCCAATCGCTTTAAACTGCGCGGCATACCACAGGATTTCCATGATCGCCATTTTATCAACAAAAGGAATACCTGTTTTGATCTGTTCTACTGCATATCGAACGTCCTGACCTGCAATCAAGTTGTTGCTGACTTCAGGTTCTACCGCAAGAGGACGTGCAATCCCAATAAATTCACACGCACCACTGTCTAAAGCCGCATTCATACCTTGTGCTGTACGGAAACCACCTGTCACCATAAGATGACATTTGACTTCTTTACGAATTTTTTCTGCAAAATCTAAGAAATATGCTTCACGTGCAATCGTACTTTGCTTACGTTTATCCGCTTTTGCGCCTGCCATTGCTGGTGCTTCATAGGTACCACCAGAAATTTCGATCAAATCGATCCCTGCTGTATCAATGGCTTTAAATACTTGAACCACTTCTTCTTCTGTAATTCCACCACGCTGGAAATCTGCAGAGTTCAGTTTGACTGAGATAATAAAGTTTTCTGAGGTTTTAGCACGCACTGCAGCATAAATTTCTAACAAGAAACGCATGCGGTTTTCAATCGAACCGCCCCATTGATCTTGACGTTTATTGGTCAATGGTGAAAGAAATTGACTGATTAAATAACCATGTGCACCATGTAATTGTACACCTTCAAAACCTGCTTTTTCACAGATCCGCGCAGCTTCAGCAAATCGTTGAATGATATCAAAAATTTCTGCTTCATTGAGTGCACGTGGTGTACCAAATGTCGTTGCCAACATTGGACTAAAAGGCACTGCTGAAGGTGCAACTGTTTCTTTATTGAGTCCTTTTGGACACTGGCGACCTGGATGTGATAACTGAATCAGTTGTACCATGCCATGCTTTTTACCCACATTTGCCCATTCAGTCAATTTGGCAAGATCACGTTCCGTTTCAACGACAACAACACCCGGCTCATTCTTCGCACGGAAATCCACCATTACATTCCCCGTAATGGCACAACCCAAGCCGCCTTTCCCCCAAGCATCATATAAACCTAAATGCAATTGGTTCGGTTGCCCTGCATGATTGGCCAATGCTTCACTCATTGCACCTTTAATGATTCGGTTTTTAAATCGCGTGTTTTTTATTTCTAATGCTTGTGCAAGATGGCTCATGGTCAAATCTCTTTAGTGATTAGAGCTTTTACTCTAATTTAAATTTATAATAGTTCAAGCGTAAATCTGACAATGCATTTTGTCAACTTTGTTAATGTGAATATTTTTTGAACCACAACCATCTATACAGCGTTAATACTGACTCGCTGCAATTAATCGCTTGGTATAGTCATTTAAAGGTTTATCAAATAAGGCTTGAGTGTCTTGAAACTCGATAACTTTAGCATCTTTTAATACCAAAACTTTCTGACAAAGTGCTTTTACAACCTGTAAATCATGACTAATAAACAAATAACTCATTTGATAATCCTGTTGCAACTGGCGCAGTAATTTTACAATCGCACGTTGTGTGGTTCGATCAAGAGCTGAGGTTGGTTCATCGAGAATCAGTAATTTAGGGCGTAATACCACTGCACGGGCTAAAGCCACACGTTGCCGTTGACCGCCAGACAATTCATGCGGATAACGCTGTTTAACTGTTATCGGGAGCTCTACTTTGTCTAAAATTTCATTGATACGAATCAACATTTCAGCTTCTTTTAGATGTTGTAGTGCCAAGCCCTCTCGAATAATCTGGTCGACAGTCATCCGTGGATTTAAACTGCTTAACGGATCTTGGAATACAATTTGAAAATTGGATCGCAGCGGACGTAATTTACGCTGACTCAATCTGTTCAAGTCTTGATTGAGTAGAAAAACATTGCCCGAGCACTGTATCAGTCGTGCAATTGCCAGCGCCAAAGAGGTTTTACCAGAACCGCTTTCTCCGACAATACCGATGGACTCAGCACGATCTAAACGTAAATTGAGCGGTTGAACGGCAACAAAATAATCTTTAACTCGATTGAATATGCCCTTTCTTATTGGAAATTTCACCCCAACACGATGTAGAGATAAAACTAAATTACGTTTATGCGGTAAAGCATTGGCTTCACCAAAATCATGATCCAATAAATATTGGGTATAGCTGGCTTTAGGGTTTTGAAAAATATTTCGAACTGTGCCTTTTTCTTCAACCTGCCCCTGATTCATCACAATCACTTGATTGGCATATTTACGCACCAAATTCAAATCATGACTAACCAAAATCATGGCCATTTTATGGTTTAGAATAAGCAGTTGTAATAAGTTTAAAACTTGCGATTGTAATGTGACATCTAAAGCTGTTGTCGGCTCATCCGCGATAATAATTTCAGGCTTTTGTGCCAAAACCGATGCAATCAAAACACGTTGTCGTTGACCACCTGATAACTCATGTGGATAACGATTCAACTTATCCTCAGGTTCGTCCATTCCGACATCACACAATAAGTCATAGACACGTTTTCTGACTTTTTCCTTGGACATCCCGTCTAAAAGTAAAGTCTCACCAATAATCCGCTCAACCTTGTGTAGCGGGTTGAGTGCAGTCATCGGTTCTTGAAAAATCATGGCAATTTTTTTACCACGGATCGCCAACTGCGCATTTTGATTAAGAGACAATAGATTTTGCTCATCATATAACGCTTGCCCAGTCACAGTTAAATTTTCAGGAAGTAAGCCAAGTAACGCCAAACCACTGATTGATTTGCCTGAACCACTTTCCCCGACAATCGCAACAGTTTCCCCAACATGTAGATCAAAGTTAAGGTTATTGACCAGCACCTCTTTACACTGATTTTCAATATGCATATGTTGGACAGACAACAACAAAGATGGATCATTTTTGACGTCTTGGATCGAATGCATCGCGTGTCGCCTCCCCAATATAAATCAATAAAGATAGCACCAAGGCCAAAGTAAAAAATCCGGATAAAGCCAGCCACGGCGCATTTAAATTATTTTTACCTTGTAGTAATAATTCGCCAAGAGAGGCTGCATCTGGTGGTAGCCCATAACCTAAAAAATCCAATGCAGTAAGTGCGGTAATATTTGCAGTCAGCATAAATGGAAGTTGAGATAAACTTGAACTGATCACATTGGGTAAGATATGTCGGAACATAATCACCAAATCACTCACCCCTAAGGCACGTGCTGCTTGAACATAATCTAAATGACGGGCGCGAAGAAATTCAGCACGCACTATACCGACCAACTCTGTCCAGCCAAAAATCAACATAATCAGAAATAGCCAATAAACACTCGGGGTAAATATACTGACCAAGATGATCACCATAAATAAAGTCGGCAAACCACCCCAAACTTCAAGCAGACGTTGCCCAATTAAATCTACCCATCCGCCATAATAGCCCTGTATCGCCCCAACAATAATTCCAATAAATGCAGCAAATAGTGTCAATGCCAAACCAAACAACAGTGATATGCGTAGACCATAAAGAATACGGGTAAATACATCACGCCCTTGATCATCTGTACCTAACCAGTTTTGTGCGGTGGGTGGTGATGGAACAGGAACGGCTAAATCCAAATTGGGAGTTTGGTAGGAATAACGAACCAGTGGCCAAATCGACCAGCCTTTTTCCTCAATCAACTGTTGAACCACAGGATCACGATAATCAGCTTCTGTTTCAAAGACCCCACCAAAATGTGTTTCAGGATAAGCCTTTAAAACTGGCATGTAATAATGCTGATCGTATTTGACCAATAAGGGCTTATCATTGGCAATAAATTCGGCAGAAATTGAAAGGATAAATAAAACGATAAATACGATGAAACAGACAAAACCCAAGCGATTTTTCTTAAATTTCTGTATTCGCGCTTGCATGATCAGTGACATTATTTTGCACCTCTCGATTCAAAATCAATTCGCGGATCAATCACACGATAAACCACATCACAGATTAAACGTAAAATCAGCCCAAATAAGGTCAGAAAGAACAAAGCACCAAAAATCACTGGATAATCACGTTGTTGCACGGCTTCAAAACCCAGCAAGCCTAAGCCATCCAAGTTAAAAATAATTTCAATCAGTAGATTTCCAACAAAGAACACCCCAACCAATACTTCAGGCAAGCCAGCAACAATCACCAACAATGCATTGCGAAACACGTGTTTATATAACACATCATTTTCAGTTAAGCCTTTTGCTCGTGCCGCAAGCACATACTGCTTATTGAGCTCTTCCATAAATGAATATTTTGTCAAATAGGTTAAACTTGCAAATCCGCCCAACACCATGGCCAGCAAAGGTAAAGCCATGTGCCAAAAATAATCTGCTATTTTTTCAAATAAATTGAGACTGTGAAAGTTGTCTGAAACAAAGCCTTGTAATGGAAACCATTGTAAATAAGAACCGCCAGCAAAAAATACGATCAACAATATTGCAAATACAAAAGCGGGAACGGCATAGCCCACAGCCAAAAGTAATGAGGTTGATTTATCAAAAAATAAGCCATGTTGTTTGGCTTTTTTAATCCCTAAAGGAATTGAGATTAAATAAATTAAAAAAGTGCTCCACGCACCCAAGGAAATGGTAACTGGCATTTTTTCCCATAACAGCTCAGTCACTGGCTTATCTTTAAAAAAACTTGTGCCAAAATCTAAAGCTAAATAGTTTTTTAACATCAACCAGAATCGTTCATGTGCAGGTCGATCAAAGCCATATTGCTGTTTGATTTTATTGACCATATCTTCGCTTAAGCCCTGTGCACCACGATACTCATGGTTATTTACCGAAGATGATAGCCCCCCAGCAGTCATATTGACCCCTTGGAAGTTTTCCGCTTGTTGAATCGCTTGTTCAACAGGCCCACCAGGTGCAATTTGAACCACAACAAAATTGATCAAGAGAACAAAGAACAATGTCGGGATGATCAGTAACAGCCTTTTGAGTATATATGTGCCCATTGAAACGATGTTCCTTATGACCTCATGAGGGTAGATATGTCAATTTAAACATCACTCACGTTGAGCCACTGATGTTTTAACCATGAAGATTTAAAATTATGCTTTTAAAATGCTCGATTTTTTAAATATTGCTCTACTTTTTTCGCTTGATCTGCATCTGCCCACCAATATTCTAAACCGAGGGATAATTTTGGTTTAACTTTGGGTTGCTGATACATATTCCAATAAGCATACCAGTTTTTATCATTGCCATAAGTCAGAATTTGATAATAGCCTGCACGTAATACCCGATCCAGTGCTCGGGTACGAAGCACCAATTGTTCACGGTTCGGTGCGTAAATAATCTGTTGAATCAGCTGATCGACCACTGGGCTTTTGACACCCGCATAATTGTAATTGCCCACTTCATCGGCAGCTTTACTGCCCCACATCTGTGCCTGTTCAGCACCCGGTGTTAAGGATTGCGGCATATCGATAGCGGTCATCTGAAAATCTAAACGGCGCATACGTTCTGTATATTGCGGTAAATCGACTTGACGAATATTTGCCTGAATCCCAAGTTTTTTTAAATTACGAATATAAGGCAACAAAGTCCGTAGTGCACCATCTTGATGAATCAGAAATTCAATTTGAATGGGGCGACCTTGTCTATCCACCAATAGTCCATTGTGAAAACGATAACCCGCCTTTAATAGCATCGAACGTGCAATCAATAAATTCTGTCGGTTAAAACCACTGGCATCTGAAACTGGGTATTTCCAATCTGCCAATACACCTTGCCGTTGTAATGCGGGCAATTGCTTTAAATAAGGCGTTAAAATTGCAAGTTCTTTCGCGCTTGGTTTTCCAGTCGCAGCAAGCTCACTGTTTTGAAAGTGGCTTTGCAAGCGAATATTTTGACCATATAACAATGCTTTGTTGATCCATTCAAAATCATAAGCATAGGTTAATGCTTGGCGAAAATTGAGATCACTGAATGGCGCCTTTCGGGTATTAAAAACCAAACTTTGCGTGAGCGCTGGTGTTTCAATCTTAGAAATATATTTTTTCACCAAACCTTGTTTTACCGCAGGAAAATTATATTCAGTGACCCAGTTACGGGCATTTTTTTCTTGATAAAAGCGATATTGTCCAGATTTAAACCCTTCAAAAGCGATTTCAGGGCTTCGATAATAAACATATTTCATGTGATCAAAGTTATAACGACCACGATTGATGGCTAAGTCCTTTGCCCAATAATTTGGATTGCGCTTATAGCTAATACTGCGCCCAGAATCAATATGCTCAATCAGATAAGGCCCCGATCCTAAAATCGGCTGCAAGGTCACTTTGCTATAGTCTTTATTTTTCCAATCTGCTTTTGAATAAATCGCAATTTTTGCCAAAATAAAGGGCATATCTGCATTGTGGTCTGATTTAAATGTCATTTTCACTTGGTATTTAGACAATACCTCAGTCTTGGCTAAATCAGACAAATACATTTGAAAGCCCAGATTGGCTTTGCTTTGAATGGTATCAAAACTAAATTTAACATCCTCAGCCGTGACAGGTGAACCATCACTAAAACGGGCTTTAGGGTTTAAATGGAAAATAACAAATTTGGTTTTAACAGGATCATAAGTGACTTTTTCAGCGAGAAGCGGATATAACACACCCGGCTCATCCAGTGAGCTATCCATTAAGCTATCAAACAGATAATTAATCCCTTCAGTTGAACTGCCTTTGCCATTCATACTGTTGAGATTATCAAAGGTGCCTATACTCGCTGTACTGATATAGCCGCCTTTGGGTGCATTGCTATTGGCATAAGGCATTGCCTGAGCTTTGTCATACTGTGGAGCATTATGTACAGCAATATATGCTGTTGTCTGTAGAGCAGCATCAACATTTAAGCTTGCAACACATAATCCCAATGCCAGCCCGATCGGGCTGACACATGCAAAACTTAGGCGCATTCCCCTATTTTCCTTTATTCAAAAAAGTTTTTGAAATGTTAAGCTTTAAACGTCACTCCAATAAAATGGCGCTTAAAGATTCGGAACTTTAATAATGCTGCCAATGCGTAATGATGCGTTTGGTTTTAATTCATTCATCTCAGCAAGTGCACTGGTATCAATCCCAAATTTACTGGCTAAACGAATCAATGAATCACCGCTTTTCACTTTGTATTCAGTCACTGTTTTAGGAATACGAATAGATTGTCCACGTTGTAAACCCGCACGTGGACTCAGATCATTCAATTCAGCCAGTTCTTGAACTGACATGCCAACACGATTTGCAATCGCATTTAACGACTCACCTGACTTCACCGCATAGCTTTCAGTATTCTTACTCGAAGCTTTAGCTGTTGCTTTCGCAGTCGCCTTTAGGTCTTCTTTTTCTTTAGATAGCGTGGATTTACTGGGTAATTCCCCATCAAGCTTTAAGCGTTGTCCAATATCCAAAGCCTGATTACGCGACAAACCATTTAATTCACTTAAATAAGACAATTGCAGTTTATATTTTTTTGCAACGCTTGCCAGTGTTTCACCTGATTTGACCACATGAATATCTTTGCTAGCGCCTTCTGATCTCGACTCATTTCTCGCTTGTGCTTTCTCTTTGCTGCTGGTTTCAGGCGTGCCAGTCAATTTCAATTTCTGCCCAACAAACAAACCAGATGTGCTCTTTAAACCATTTAAATCGGCTATTTGGTTAACTTGCAAATTATATTTATTTGCCAGCGCAATCAGGCTATCACCAGATTGCACAGTATAGGTTTCTGGTGTTGTTGTTCCAGCAGGGATCTTAATGATTTGACCCACAAGCAAGTTTTTAGATGTCGAAATTTTGTTTAACTCGGCTAATTCTGCCAAGCTTAATTTAGACTGAACTGCAATACTGGATAAACTGTCGCCACTTTGAACTTTATAGTTCTCAGTTTTATAGTTTGTTTCAGCTTTCACATTCTTAAACTTACTTTGATCAATCACTTTAGAGTCAAGTTTAGCTTCTGGCTCATTGACTTCATTGAGTGGTACATTGATCTTTTGCCCCACAAATAAGCTACCTGAAGTATCTAGCCCTGGAGTCAAATCAGCGAGTTCATGTACAGATAAAGCATAACGATCGGCAATCACTTTAAGATATTCGCCGCGTTTAACTGCATAAGCCTTGGTCTTGATTTTAGCAACAGGCTTAGAGGTATCTGCACGAACCACTGCTTTATTGATTTCAGATAATTTATCATCTGAAGCATCTTTAAGCTTTAATTTCTGACCGACAAATAAATTACTGTTGGTATTCAGATTATTATAATTTGCCAATTGTGAAACAGATAAATCAAACTGATTTGCCACACTGGTTAAACTGTCATTTGGTTTAACCACATAGTTGGCTGGAGCTGAATCCGTGCTTTTGCGAGAAACCACAGGGGTATCAATTTGTGGTTTGGCATCATATAAATACAAAGTCGCCCCAACAAATAAAGTTCCGTTTGGATCAACTTGGTTCCATTTGGCAATATCGCGCCAATTTACGCCATTCTTTAAAGCGATCGTTGCTAAAGTATCCCCTGCCAAAACGGTATAAGTACTGCGTTTACCTCTTGGTGGTTCAACCACAACTTCAGTTTCAGTTTTCTTAAAGTTCTTATCTTGATTCAGTTTGGCTTCTTCCGAGTTTGCAGGTGTGGTATCTGCTAAACCTTTAGGATATGAGAATCCAACCGTATTTTCTTTACCTTGAACCTCTGCAACCGATTGACTGGTTTGAATTGCAGTCAGCTTAATTTTACCATCATACGGATCCAGCACTTCTGTCCCTTGTGGTGCAATCGCCTTAATCTCTTTAACCACTTCTTCTTTTTCAGCTTGGGTGGCTTGAGGTTCTAAAACTTGTTTAACCGTTTCTTTTTCACCTTCAGCTTTTACTGCGGCAAGAATTTGTGCTTTTTCACGTGCAGAAATTGGCGGCTCTGCGGCAACAGGTTTCACATTGGCTGCATTGGTCACAGCAACAGGAATACGTGGCGCACTTGGAATATCAGCATTGGCAGCAAATTGCGCTAATGCATCCGAGCCTTGTGGTGTATTTTTGAGCGTGCTCAATGAACCTGTGGTTGTCGTGGTGGTTTTTGCTGTTGTTAAAGCAGGTGGCGTCGCTTTACTTGGTGTAATTGATTGAGTCACTGTCGAGGTGACCGCTGTAGGCGTTAAAGTTCGTGTAGCTGTGGTTGGCGCAGTATTGCTTGCCCATAAACCGCTATCAGAACCCGGTTTTAACGCTCTTAGTTTTGCATCGACGGTTGGACTAAGATCCGCAGGAATCAAAATACGTAAGGTACTCGAAGGGTCAACAAATTCACCACGATGACCAGGGTTTAAAGCATATAATTCAGCACGACTTAAATTGGTAATTGAAGCAATTTGATTGAGTTGTACGCCCGGTGGAACTGCAACTTCTCTAAAGTGCGGACGATTGGCAATCGGCGGTAAGCTCACCCCATATTTAGATGGGCTTTTAATAATCTGCGCCACGGCTAAAAAGCGTGGTACATAGTTCATGGTTTCTTGCGGTAAACGCAATGACCAATAGTCTGTTGGTAAGCCCGCAGCTTGGTTACGGTTAATTGCTTGCTGGATACGCCCTGGGCCTGCGTTATAGGCAGCCAAAGCCAACTCCCAAGAACCGAATTGATTATATAAACTGCCTAAAAATTCATAAGCGGCACGTGTTGATTCAACCACATCACGACGCCCGTCGTATAAACTGGTTTGTCTTAAACCATAGATTTTCCCTGTACTTGGGATAAATTGCCACATCCCTGCTGCTGCTGCACTACTGGTTGCTGCTGGGTCATAAGAACTTTCAATAATCGGCAACAGTGCTAATTCAGTAGGTAAACCACGACGTTCAGCTTCTTTCACGGTATGGTAAAGATAGCGTGATGCACGGGCACTGAGACGGTCAATATAGGGTTGGCGTGAAACAAACCAGCTCCGTTGCGCATCGATACGAGGATCCCAATGGTTTTCATCCATTTTAAAACCGACTGACATCCGCTTCCATACGTCACCATGTTTTAAAATCAATAGGCGATCGCCCTCTACCGCGCGTATATCAGTTGCAGAAAGTAGATCTTCTAGAGAATCCAGACTGCTGGCATCCAACATACCTGCTGACTTTGATGTTTGAACTTTTGATGTTGTCGACGTCGAAGAACACCCTGCAGTCAACCCTAATGCTGCGAATGCAGATGTTAATAAGGATAATTTAAAGAAAACAGTCGCAGTAGGTTGCCACACCATTGTGGTAGGTTTAAACATAAGAGTTCCGAACAACATTTAGTAAATTATTTTATCATTGCCATTTTAGTAGAGCTAAACGCGCTTACAAGGCAAATTTTGAATGCGAATTGCATACAAATGTTACAAGAAATTAAAAAAATCTCAGTTCATGCGTAGAAAACGCCGATTTGCGTATACAATAAATTCTTAAACCACGATGTTCAACTCTTAATTCACTTTCATTGGTTATTACTATGTCACAAACAATCACACTTTATGTCGATGGTGCTTGTAAAGGCAACCCGGGTCCTGGTGGCTGGGGCGCTTATATCATCACTGAAACAGAAGAACATAAGTTGTGTGGTGGTGAACTGGATACAACCAATAACCGCATGGAACTTACCGCAGCCATTGAAGGGATCGCATTTTGCCCAACCGAAGCAAAATTAGTGCTTTGGACCGATTCCAACTATGTAAAACGTGGCATTACCGAATGGATTGAAGGGTGGAAAAAGAAAAACTGGAAAGATGTAAAAAACCCAGATCTTTGGAAAAAACTCGATCAAACCTGCCAAGGTCGCGAAATTGAATGGAACTGGATTAAAGGCCATGCTGGACATGCAGGCAATGAAATGGCAGATCAATTGGCGAATTTAGGTACACAGCAAATACTCGACGCAAAAAAAAACACCACTGCGCCAACCAAACTGACTGAACCTATGGCAGTGGCTGATGATAAAAAAAAACATGAAAAAGACTGGCTACTCGACGATCCCTTTGGATTTGACCTGATTGAATCAGACGAAATGATAGAATCAGAAATTAGCGCTCAGCAGGATGTTATGCCAGCTCATGAAATTGTGATGGAAGAACCATCTAACCAAGATACCAATGAAAATGATGAGCCAGCAATGAGCCAACCCGCAATGCGAGATATTCATCCACAAATTGTGATTACACCTGCGACGGTCCAGTTACATGGTCCTAAACAGTTTATTCTGGATACCGAGACCACCGGTTTCTATTATCAGGACAGTGACCGAATTGTTGAAGTTGGCGCAATTGAAATGGTCAATCGTAAACTGACTGGCAGTTCGATTCATATCTATATTAATCCAGAAAAACCAGTTGGCGATTCAGAAGCCATTCATGGTATTACCGATGAGTTTTTAAAAGATAAGCCAAAATATAGCGAAATTGCGCAAGTTTTATTTGACTACTTAAAAGGCAGTGAAATTATTGCGCATAATGCAAGCTTCGATATGAACTTCTTAGATATGGAGTTCAAGCGCAGTGGTCTACAGGCACTCTCAGAAGTATGTGAAGTGACTGATACCTTGGCAATGGCGAAAAGCAAACATCCCGGACAAAAGAACTCTTTGGATGCCTTAGTTCGCCGTTATGAAATTCCGCAACGAGATCGTACTTTCCATGGTGCCTTACTCGATGCTGAAATTTTATCTGACGTTTATCTTGCCATGACAGGCGGCCAAGTATCCTTTGACATGGATGCTCTTTCTGCACATACTGATCAGGCGCAAAGAAATACAACTCGGAAAAAAATTGAAATCAATGCCCCAATCATTTTGCCTTCAGATGAAGAATTAGAAGCACATGAGAACTGGGTCAAACAATTTCAAGAAAAACATGGGGAAGCCTGCATTTTTGCAAAATAAAATTTGAAATTGATGGCTATTTTTTCTGTAAAGATGGTCTTCTTCGGCTATATTAAAACTTAGAAAATTAGCCTCATTTTGAGGCTATGAAATAAAACATTCAGATACCCAGGATAGGTGCAGATCAATGTCTTACCAAACCTCTATACATTTTGATCCGACAGCATTACTTATTATTAAAAAAGAAGTCGATAATTCAATTTTACAGGTAGAATCTGCTGTCAGTAGTTTAGTTGAAGACCAAACTTTACCCTTCGGTATTGATGATGCTTTGCTTCAATTTGAACAATGTGTAAATGTGCTGATGCTCATCGATATGCCGCATGTTGCTAAAATTGCGCAACTCTCAGCAGCGGTGATGCGTAAAGTGATGCAAAACCCACATGAGATCAATACTCAAGAAGTCATCGCTTTGAGTGAAGGCACCACCATGCTCAAACGCTATATTGAGTTTATTTGCCTTCGTGAAGTCAGAGCGCCACAATTTTTGCATGACACCTTAAATCGCTTAGAACTTTCTTTAGGTCTAGATCTAACACCTGAAGGTCAAGCAATTATTCCACTGCTCGACTGTGTAACACCGAATTTTAACTTGCCGCAATCACCTGAGTTAGAGCATTCAGTATATGTACATAAGCTGTATAAATTATGCTTACACAAGCTGCTCAAACAGCAAGAAACAGATTTAGATTTACAGGGCATCAAGCTGGTTGGGACTGATTTGGCAAATGCAGCCAAAGGCCAAGCAAGTGCACAATACTGGGCTTTGGTTTCAGTTGCTTTAAATCACATCGAAAACATCATTCTCAATGACACACGCCTCAGAACGCTAATCAGTATTGAAACCAATATGTCTTTATTCTTTAAAGATCTAAGCGGATTCAATCCATCTTTATTAGATACAGCCAATATTTTGAGTATTTGTATCAGCCAAGAAGATGAAATATCACAACACATCCGCGAACAGATTAATGTTGGCGAAGATATTCTGACTGACACTCAACTACAAATATTTAGTCGCCATTTATATGGCCCTGACTTTGAAACCATTCATAGTGTGAGCCAACTGATTACGGACGAAATGTCGCAAATCCGTAATGATATTGAGTTTAACTACAAAAATATGAGTGATGAAAAAACGCAAGAATTGAAAAGCAAACTGACCGATCTTGCACATGTATTTAAAGTCTTGAATCTCAATGAAGCCTATAGCGGACTGAAACAACAGGCTGACCTACTGTCTCAAGACAACATGCTCAAAGATGAAAATTATGCGCAACAGTTGATGAACAGTATTTTATCAGCGATGAATTCGATTGGTATCTTAGAGCGTAATTACACATCGAGTCGTTTACAGTTAAAAGTGAATAACTTGCAGATTTCATTAGATCGTCTAGATGAAGCACATGCAGCATTATTGACTGAGACCAAAGCGCTGGTTGATTTAAGCTCACAAACATTGGTGCAATATTTACAAGATCCTCAAAGCACAAGCCTAGACCAACTTCCATCACAATTAAGTGAAATTGGTGGGGCTCTGTTGTTCCTTGCGGCAAAAGATGGTCAAAAAGCATTGCTGCTCTCTGCGGAGTTTATTCAAACGGGTCTTAACAAAGAACACGTGTTTAACCTTGCGCAAGTCAATAAACTGCTGGATGTTTTAGCCAGTGCAGACATGATGATTGAAAATCTACAAAATAAACAACCTGTTTTACAAGCCATGTTTGATGTAGCATTAACAAGTAGTCAAAATTTAAAATCGGTAGCCTAATGTCAGAATTATCACTTGCATATATCTTTCACCATCAACAACTTTTAGTGGATGAAAATTTACAACTGCCTAAAGTTGAAAAGTTAGCAAGTGATATCAGCTTTAACTCGGGTGATCAGATTATTGCCCGAGATCTATTTATCGAAGATCAAATTCCAGCGGGATATCAACTGATCCCGATTCGTCAATTGATTTCACAATGGACCAAATCTGAGTTTGAACAAGCCAGTCGTGCAGTACAGTTGCTAGAGTGGCGAAGAAACCATAAGTTTTGTAGCCACTGTGGTCACGAAACCGAGGTTCATCCCACTGAATATGCCATGGTCTGCCCTCGCTGTCGTTATCATCAATACCCGCGTGTACAACCGTGTATTATCACCGTGATTACTCGTGGCGATAACGAAATTCTATTGGCAAAAAATGCTAAGAATAAAAGCAAGATGTATGGTCTTATTGCGGGTTTTGTTGAGGTCGGTGAAACACTGGAAGAAGCGGTTAAAAGAGAAACGTTGGAAGAAGTTGGCCTACATGTCAAAAATGTCCAATATTTATCCAGCCAACCTTGGCCTTTTCCAAGTAATCTTATGCTGGCCTTTAAGGCTGAATATGAATCTGGTGAAATCGTCTTACAAGAAGAAGAAATTAGTGAGGCTCAGTTCTTTAAGTTTGATCAGCTACCCGAAACGCCTTTTAGTGGCAGTATCGCCCATGCCATGATTGAACATGTAATTCACAATAGACCAATGCATAAAGACTGATCTTGATTGAGACATGTTCAAATCAAAAATGCCTAGCAATTGCTAGGCATTTTTCATTGCTTCATTTAAAACCTTAATAATTTCAGGTCGGGTTTTATAGAATCGACTAAACAGACTTGAAACACTGCCCATAATTGAAATATGACCAGTTTTAGGAATCGTGTAAATTTCACAATGATTGCCTTGTTCAAGTAATTGCTGTTTAAAATCTAAAGAGTTTTTAGCTTTAACGATCTGATCATTTTCCGCCAAGAACAAATAATGCTTTACCTCATTTTTTTCAACAAAATAATACGGCATTACTTGTTGATAAGGGATACTTTGATCAAACGCATTCTCGGCTAAAGCATCGCCTTTATAATCAAAATGATAAGGTCCAGCGATTCCAATCAAAGCTTTAATATTTTGTTTGATGGCCAGTTGGTAGTGCTTAGGATGATAAAGCAAAGACGCAATATTAAATGCGCCTGCTGAATGCCCCATCAAGGCAATTTTATCCATTGAAATACCAAAACGTGCTTGTTGTTGCTCCAAATAATTCAATGCAACAGCAAGATCATCAATATAGCTTGGAAATTTATGCTCAGGTGCCAAATGATAGTTCAGCACTGCCACGTTATAACCAAAACGGCTAAACGCCTCGCCTACAAATTTATAAGCACTTTTATCGCCATGACTCCATGCCCCACCATGAACAAAAAGAATCAGCGCATTTTGTTGCTTTTTATTAGAAATATATAAATCTAAACGTTGTCTCGCCTTTAAGCCATAGGCAATATTATGCTGAATGGAATAGCCCTTTTTAGGGGTCAAGCCATTAATGGTAATACTGCCTAAATCGTATAAACGAAAATCTTGATAGTGCGATTTAAATTGAGATTTTAGGTGTTCAAACTGCTTTCCAAATCTAACTTTTAAAACTTTTAACCTATTGTTGAATAACATTATTATTTGGCTCTGTAGCATTAGGATCAATCGCAACAGGTGTCTGTACATCAGGTTGTTGCTGTACATTATTTACCACAGGTGCTGTGAAAGATGAAGTTTGGACTGAATTATTCGCTTGTTCGATGTTATCAATCAAGGTCACAATTTTAGTCACATTTCCAACTTTTTGTAAAACATCATTTAAATCTGCAATTTCAGCATTGTTTAAACGACCTAAAACATACAACACGCCGTCTTCTGTATGGATCAAGACTTTATTGTCTGAAACCACAGGCGCTTTCATCACTAAACCACGAGTATTCACAGTAACTGATGCATCTTGCATGATGGTGCTATAACCGATTTGATTGCCTACAGTCAGGTAATTATGGACTGCTTTTACATCGCTCATTGCTCGTAGATTATCTTCTGCCAACTGTTTTAAATGTGCATCTGGCACTTGCCCTGTCAGTAACACATTGCTGTGAAAACTATTAATATTGACACGAGATTGCTTAAATCGAGCATCCAACTTATACAAGTTGATTTTCGCAGTTCGCTCAATAGAAGAATCAATAAACACTTGTCCTAAAGATCGAACACCACTATCTGTTCCCACTGGTGAAGAACCAGTACCACCTGAGATAAAACTCGCGCAACCAGACAAACTTGCTACACACATCATGGTGATGACAATACGTTTTAACACTCAGCAAGACTCCTATTAATTTCAGCCTGCTAAACAACCCATTTAAACGTCGTTAACATGCTGGAAAATATATTTATTTTTGAAATAACCGTACATAAATTTCAGTCACAGATTAATCAAGTCTGCATCTAAAGTAAATGCATTTTCAATCCAAGATTGATCATAAGAGATTTTACTGAGGTCTTGCTGTACGTTTTTTGCAATTTTATGATGTAAATCAAAACCAATCACATCGAAACGGCAATAATATTGTTCATATTGTGGATGTTCTTGTAAAAACTTAAACGCCGTTTTAATCATTTTTTGTTGTTTTGATTGATTTACCGTTTCAAAAGCATGCCCCATCTGTGTTGGAGTTCTTGCTTTCACTTCAACAAAAATTAACTCTTGTTTAGACTGCGCAATAATATCTATTTCACCAAAGCGCGAGAAATAATTCAATTTTACGATCTCGTAGCCATGTTGAAGCAGTAATTTCACTGCTTCTTGCTCCGCCCATTGTCCTAAATTATTTTTTGCCATGAGAAACCTGTCATCACAAAGGCACTAAATTATTTTTTGAGCGTTCAAAACATTGCGGAATACGTTCAACACGATTGCCATCAATTTTAATTTTTCCAGTGCGCCCATTAAAGGTTAAGCTTTTTACATTCGGATCCAAAACAAATTGTTCAGCAATATGCCAAGCATCTCCACCAAAGGCATATAAACGCTGATACGGTAACGAGGTCGGTTTATCTTTATAAGCTTTGACCACATCATCCCATTCGGCGATGTATAAGGCTGGAACATCACAGAATTTCATCCCTTTAGGCAAGGCCTTTTTTTCATCAACGGCAATGGCTTGGGTATAAATTTTTTTCTTCTGTAATTTGGGAAAACTGGTCAACCATTGGTTTGAACCTAACAGTAAAATACCCTCTCGATCCGAAATCGACTTCGGCATATGCTCTACAGGATCAACTTCACCCATATAATTGGCAAATAATGCATTTAAAAAGTTAATAGATTCTGCTTCTGTGCCTTTTTCACGCACCACATAGAGTTTGCTGACTTTATCATGCTGGATATAGTCAAGTAGCGCCAAAGCATCGTCATTTTTAGAAAGACTATATTGCCAAACACTTTTATAGCTTGGATAAACTTCATTGAGTGCCAATACAGGTACTTTAGGCTTTAAATTAATTAAAGCCTCAACATCAGGACGAGCCAAAGGCCCAATAATCATTTTAGTCTTTTTATTGACATGCTGCTTTAACAGCGCTTTGATGGTCTTTTGATCTGAATCGACAAATTTTAAGGGTATTTCATTCTTTGAGGCCTGCGCGGCACTTAATATTCCTTGTTTAATACTCAAACCCGCTCGCGACATAGGGCCTGTTTCAGGTAATATAACCAGAATTTCTGCGTGAACTTGGATTGTAAATCCAACCATTCCCAACACAACCACTCTTTTAATACTGTTCAACACTAACTTATTCTTCATGGAGACCTTTATGAGTGCTCAATTATTCGTCGTAGCGACCCCAATTGGGCACTTAGATGATATGACTTTTCGTTCTATTGAAGTTTTAAAGTCTGTTTCTGTTATTGCGGCAGAAGATACACGTCAATCTGCTCAATTATTAAAGCACTATAATATCTCAACTCCGCTCACAGCGTGTCATGATCACAATGAAAGTAACAAAATTGATATACTTATCGAAAAATTAAAAAGTGGTCAGAATATTGCACTGGTCAGTGATGCTGGTACACCATTGATTAGTGACCCGGGTTTTAAATTGGTCCGTGCTGCTCAGGAGAATGGTATTCGCGTCATTCCTGTGCCGGGTGCATGTGCTGCTATTGCTGCGCTAAGTGCGGTGGGTTTACCCAGTGATCGTTTTAGCTTTGAAGGCTTTTTATCGTCAAAACAATCACAACGATTGATTCAATTAGAAAAATTAAAACATGAATCACAAACCATGATTATCTATGAAGCGCCTCATCGTATTTTAGACAGTGTCAAAGATATGGCTGATGTTTTTGGTGCAGATCGCCCTGTGGGTTTTGCACGTGAAATTACCAAAACATTTGAAACGATTAAAAAGATGACTTTGGGCGAGTTGGTGACATTTATTGAAAATGATCGCAACCAGCAAAAAGGTGAAATTGTTTTAGTTATTGGTGGTGCACCAGATGCCAAAGATCAAGATGTGGAACAAGAGAAGTTAGATCAACTTTTAAATCGCTTATTACAAGATTTATCAGTCAAAGCGGCATCACAACTTGCTGCGGATCTAACCGGCATCAAAAAGAAAATCGCCTATCAACGTGCTTTAGAGCTGACTAATCAACAATAATTTTATTACTTGAGTTGAGAAATGCATATATAAGCATTTCTCAATCTGCTTTTCTACAAGCAACTGATTGCTCTGATTACTTTTTCCCCTGCCTTAATCTATTAAAACACAATAAGTTTTAATCACGCTCTGATCAATCTGACACGTATAAAAGCTGACACAGAAAAATAAATAATCAAAAGTACAACATTACTGAACTGATGATTTAATCAGTCATACACTTAAAGCAAGCAGCAAGGATCCATAAAAATAAAATAGCTCATTAAAAGTTCAAGTAAAAAGTCACAAACACTAAAACTTTTTAAGATTGAGATTTAAACATCTAAAAATAGACAGCATTCCAACCAAATTTAAAAAAGCACCTTTCGGTGCTTTTAAAATCAATCTTTAGCAGATTCATCTGGTGGAACTTCGGTAATTCTCCCACCACGCGCTAAAAATGCAGCGACTTCATCTTCCAACGCTTCACGCTGTCTTTTTTTCGCTGTCACAGTGAGTGTTTCAGCTTCAGCCAAATCTGTATCTGAAACTGTAGAATCACTTGCCGCAGCGCCTTTTTCAGCCGCTTTAGCTTCATCATCGTCTACTGCATGATCTTCTGAATTATCATCATAATCATTTGTATCTGTCATCTTTAACTCCCCATCAATGACGTCAATGTACCATCCGAAAAATGGTGATGTTTTACAGAGAAATGTATCAAGCTCTTCGCGATTCGACTAGTATCTAGATACACAAAATCGTGTTTTTTTTCATCAAATTCGTAATGTTGTTTAAATGATTGGTTAAAAAATATCAGAAATCCAATTAAATGGCATATTGCGTGCTTTTTAAAGTTGCCAGCCCATTGGCTTGTGCCATAAATTGATCTTTTAAAAATGGCATATTTTCAACTTGTTTTAAGCCAAAGTTACGCGCCCAAACCAATGGAAATATTTTCGCAGTTTCTACAAAACCAATCATCGACATGCTATGCATCATGGCATCATTTTGCCCTTTACGTTGGTGTTCATAACGCTTTAAGGTTTGTTCATGTGCCCATACGCCACGCTGTTTATCTTTAAGTAATACATCACACAGAATAGCAGCATCTAAACACCCGATATTTACGCCTTGCCCAGCTAAAGGATGAATTACATGCGCTGCATCACCAATCAAGGCCAGCCCATCTTTTACATAACGTTGTGCCGCACGCGCCTTAAGTGGAAATTGAGCCCGTGGTGTCGCTTCAACGATCTTGCCCAACATATGATGACTTTCACGTGTCAGTAACGCACAAAAATCAACATCATCTAAGCGTGCATATTCTTCTGCATAATCATCAGGTAAGGTCCAAACGATTGAAATCCAGTGTTCAGCTTGTTCTGGCTTTAAACTCGCCATCGGTAAAAATGCCAATGGGCCTGTCGGATGGAAAATCTGACGAGCCACATATTGGTGTGGTTGTGTGGTACGAATCGCACAGGTCAAACCTGCCTGTTGATAATCTAAAACATCAAGATCGATAAATGCTTGATCACGAACAAATGAATTTGCACCATCTGCACCAATCACTAACTTGGTCTTTAGCTCAGTCCCATCTGCAAGTTTAATGATCCAGCAGCCTACACCCTGCTCTACTCGCACAACTTTAACTTGAGTACGATAATCTTGCAGTTGCTCCAACATTTCCTGTTGGATGGCAAGGTTTAATAAACTTGGTTCAACCATTGAACCTAAGCTTTGCTCAGCTGTGGGAAAGTTTTCTGAGGCTTGCCCAAAGTTAATTTCACCATAACCATTTTTATTCCAGACTTGCATGCCTGTATAGGGCATTTGGCGAGCGATTTTTTCCCATACATTCACCGTTTTTAACAAGTGAATCGTGGCTTGGCTCAGCGCTAAAACCCGTGGATTAGCAACAGCTAACGTCTTTTCAGCATCTAAAATAGGGGCTGCATCTAAAACTGTGGCTTGCACACCGCCCTGTGCTAAAAGTAATGCGGTTAAGCCACCCACCAGACCACCACCCACAATCACCACATCTAACATATCTTGCTGTGTCATGCTTTTAATCCCATCGCATAATTGGCAACCAAAGGCTTAATCCCAGGAATCACATCAAAAGCCACCAAGCCAGTATTACGCAATAATTTTAACACTGGATTTTGATTACTAAATCCACGCACTACAGAATCACAGAATTTAATCACACGTTGCTGATCAGTTAAGCGAGATTGTTCATAGGCCTTTAACATCTCAGGTTGACCAATATCATCAGATTGCGCAATTTGCGTTGTGATATAACGCATCAGCACATCTGCATCACGCATACACAAGTTAAAACCTTGTCCAGCGACAGGATGAATCGTATGTGCAGCATTACCCATCAAAATTACCCGACCCACCGCTTGTTTTTCAGCAAGCACTTGTGCCAATGGGAAGCTAAAACGTTTACCTGTTTTTTGGAATTTACCTGCACGATCACCATAAGTTTGCTGTAAAGCATCAAGGAAATGTTGGTCATTTTCATCACCCAACCATTCATCTTCTGTGCCTTTTTTCACTGGCCAAACCACTGAACGACGACATTCCCCCGGCAATGGAAGCAATGCCAATGGACCTAAATGGCTAAAGCGTTCAAAGCCCACTTGATGATGTGGTTTAGAGGTTTGTACTGTTGTGACAATTGCCACCTGATCATAATCATGCACATCCACACCAACACCTAAAGCTTGGCGACAGAAAGAATCACGACCATCCGCAGCAATCAACAATTTGGCTTTAAGTGAATGGGTATATTCTTCACCTCGATTGGCTTCAACATATACATAGTCACCCTCTTGTTTTAGTGAGGTGACTTGTACACCGTCGATCAATTCAATTAAAGCTTGCTGGCGAACTTGAGTCAGTAGTACACGGCCTAGCCATGCATTTTCAATCACTTGCCCAAAACTTTCGACTTTTTCTTGATCTGCAACTAAACGTGCTTTACCAAAACTGCCTTGTTCAGTGATATGTACTTCGAGAATAGGAGTCGCATGTTCTTGCAAAGCATCCCAAAGACCGAGTTTTTGATAAATTTGCACGGTACGACGTGATAGCGCGGTATTTCGTGCATCAAAACTGGAATGATAGGGTGCAAGATTGGCATCATCATAATTTGGATATTTCACAGCCTCTAAAAGCTTTACCGCAATATTGGCTTTTGCCAACATCAGAGCCAAGCTCAGCCCAACCATTCCACCGCCGACGATGATGACTTCTTGTTGCATGCTTTTATCCTTTCTATATGTGATTCAGCGTACTGAATACTTATAATCTTGATTGATTTCATATTACATCAAGCAAAGTTATTTTTATATTGAAATAGGAAATTGTTGGCTGTATTTGTACTGAATCAATACGCTATTTTTAACATAAGTATGAAAATTAAAAATTCTAGCCAAGAATTAAGCATGTTATTTAGCTCGGCCAATATGGCACCTTAAAGGTATTGTTTAAATATCAAACACGAAGAATAGAAAAATGTCGTTGATAACTTTACGATATGCCCATAATCAATTTAAAAAAAATGTAACATTTCATAAACAGTGATTAAAACTGTCTCGCATCATTTCTCTTTCTCTTATCCACTCACCATACTCTCTACACATGAGTATAAATCGATCGAGATACTGACCTTCTTCTGTCAGTGAGTATTCAACTTTTACAGGTTTTCCCTCATAGACATTCCTTTCTATAAACCCTTTATTTTCAAGAAAATTTAATTCTAAAATAAGCATTCGTTGCGAGATATTCGGAATATTATTTTTAATCTCACTAAATCGTCGGGGTTTCTCTAGTAAAAAGGACAAAATCATCATTTTCCAACGACCACCTAATTGCACAAATACCTCTTCAACGGGGCAACCTGAGCGATATTGTATGAATTTGAAATAATCTTTACATACATTTATTGAACATATTGCCAAATATCAGGATCTTTATAAGTTTCGTCAATCTGATAACCTGCTATCTTTGCTCTACTTTCTTTCACTCTTCGATCATTCTTATTTTCATCTAGCTCTCTTAAAAAAGCTTGTTGTAGTTGCTCAGGACTCATTGTATCTGAATCAGAAATAGCATTTCGTCCTGCATATCTAAAATGCTCAAAACTATATCTCACCATATATTGTTCTTTTTTATCATCTTTATAAGTTCTATTAATCACAATATCTACTCGGACATCATTATTGTATAAATTAAAAACTAACCTATTAGTCTTTGATAAAATTTCTTGTAATTCCTTAGGGCTTAATTTAACTGTAGGATCAACTACGTCTCCCATATTTTGATCCATATATTTGAGATTTTCTTTTTTATCTATGCGAGCTGCATAAGGTAAAAATACTGCTTCCATTGCTGAGTATCCATTTGATCAATAATCTTTGTATACGCAGTATATGCTTCTTGGCTATTGGTATATTCATTCTGATGTAGACTGGCATTGATATCCATAATCTGAATACCATCATTACTGCGTCTCGCAATTTGTGTTCCCATAACACTTATGACATTGTCAATTTCAAAGTTACTCTTCCCAGTTACAACTTTTACTTTACCGAGTTGTGGTGGAGTCCAATCAAGTGATAAAAAATTCATTCCAGCAGGTTGGCGATCTATAGGAATATGGCTATATTGAATAAAATCTTTTAGGCCTTGTTCACCAAAATGTAGGTCGATAACTTCCAATTGTTGACTCGTGACTTGAGTATTCTTATTTGTGATGTTACTTGGCTGACATGCCAATAAAGAACAGGACATTACTGTCAAAAAAGTTGAAATAAAACTGAATCTCATATCTATCACTATGATTTACCCTTATTTCTATTTAAATATTTTTATTTATTTCAATCATAAAACCCACACAATCTCTCTTATTATCTCCCAAAGCTGGAAATATAGCCCAATGCTTTAACAAGGTTGTTTCAATAAATCCTGTTTCAATCAGAACGTTTCGTGATTTCACATTTTCTGCATCACAAAAAGTCTCTATTCTTTTAAGCCTACTGCTATTTTTTAAATAAGCAATGACAGCAGTGATTGCTTCCCTCATAAAGCCCTGCCCTTGAAATTTACCTCCAAGCCCAAAATGAATTTCACCGTGATCTCCCTTGTGAATAAACATCACAAGCCCCATAGCTAAATTGGTTTTGCGCTCGACAATAATCCAAGCAAAATCTTTATCATTATTTTCCCATTTTGTACCACTCCAATTTTCAAACATACACTTGGTTTGCTCAATATTGGCATGTGGTCGCCTTTGTAAATATTTCGAAGACTCCCTGTCTCCGCAATACTCATGAAAAAGTGAGATTTCATCACCGTGAACAAACTTGCGTAGAATCAAACGATTTGTTTCTACTGGCTTAGCTAAAACGGTGTAAGTATCCATACATACTCACCTTTCAAATTAAAAACTTATACTGACTTTGCCATCAATGCTTCAATATCTTCAATCGACTTCACCACATTTTTGGTCAAGACCAATGGCCCCTGTTCAGTTGCAACCACATCATCTTCAATCCGAATACCGATACCACGCCATTTTGCCTCCACTGTTTCATCATCAGGTGCGATATATAAACCTGGTTCAACAGTAACAACCATACCCTGCTCATAGCTACGCCATTGACCATTTTCATCTTTATATGCGCCAACATCATGCACATCCATACCGAGCCAATGCCCTGTACCATGCATATAAAACTGACGATAGCCTTCAGATTCAATAATTTGATCAACATCACCTTGCATAATACCAAGCTTGACCAAACCTTCTACCATGATCCGTACTGCAACATTATGCGGTTCTTTATAAGAATGACCGATTTGAATTGCATCTATCGCAGCAATTTGTGCATCTAAAATAATTTGATATAGCGCTTTTTGTTCAGGGCTAAACTTACCATTTACTGGAAAAGTACGGGTGATGTCTGAGGCATAGCATTCATACTCAGCGGCCGCATCAATCAACACCAAATCACCATCTTTTAAGGGTTGGTTGTTCTCAACATAATGTAAAATACAGCCATTTCTCCCGCCACCCACAATGCTGTTATAGGCAGGAACACAACCACTCTGACCAAAGATATAATTCAACTCAGCTTCTAAAGCATATTCCATCATCTCAGGATGAACTTTTTGCATGGCACGCGTATGCGCATCTGCACTGATATTTGAGGCGATTTGCATCAATTCAATTTCTTGATCGGACTTATGCAAACGCATTTCATCTAAAATTTGATCAAGTTGAATCAACTGCGTTGGAACGCCAAAACCACGTCCAGATTCATTGGCTTTGGTGATCCAAGTACTGACCTTGGCATCAAAATCTGCACGTTGACCAATACGATAGAATAATTTTTCTTTATTTAAAATTTTAGCAATAATTTCTTCGTCAAGCAGATCAATCGCATAAGCTTCATCTGCTTCATAATCATCAACCGCACCATCGATTCCAGCGCGATAACCATTCCAAATTTCCATCTCACGATTACGTTCACGACAGAACAAGCTATAGATATATTTCTCACCAGTTTCATCTGTCTCTATGACTGCAACTGCTTGTGGCTCTGCGAAACCAGTTAAATAGAAAAAGCTACTGTCTGCACGAAACTTATAATCAGCATCTCGGTTACGCATGACTTCTGGACTGGTTGAGATAATTGCAATGCTATTGGGACCCATTTGTTCAGCGAGGCGGTCACGACGTTCCTGAAAATCTGCTTGAGTTAATTTCATTCTCTATTCAGCTTGTATTTCAGATGATTAATTTGGAAGAAGCTTTAACTTACAATTACGCTTAGATGAATGCAAATACTGATGACTCAATATTTGCATATTTTAAAATAATTTTATTACTTCTCTCGTTTCTCGTTCTGCGCTAAATCGCGATAATAGAACAAGCAAATCATTCCAAACTAAAAAATTTAAACCTTTACATCACGACTTTATTCAACTTCGATGTTTTTAAAGCGAATAAAAAAGCACTGTAAAGGGAGCTGTAAAACTGGCTGCTCATCAAACATAGATGTTCTCAAAGTTTAAGTTTCTTAGCTTTTTTCTTAGTTTTAGCTTGGGCGATGTGGAGTAAACATCTCTACAACATTGTTACTTTCAGAAGCATCAATTGCCTGTTTCATTTTGCTATGAAAATTTTGCAATAAAGGGCTTTCTGACACTGGAACTTTTTTTCGTCCCATTGATAATGATACAGGGATCAAGCGTACAAATTCATACAACTCAAGATAGCTTGCTTCGCCCTCATCATCGTCATCTGATTCATCAAACTCAACAGATGCAACATCTTGTAAACTTTCAATGAGCTCTTGTTCATCTGCGCGAATATGACCAGAAGCCAATCCAAAGCCAAGCACAACCCCTGCACACCAATCTGCCAGTGATTGCACACGCTCAGCCAATGTATGCTCATCATCTGGAAGCATTGGAAGATAGTCTAAATCATCGTCTGAAAGTGCGTGTGATACGTCCTCAGCTTCATCAGACAATAGTGCAAGCGCTTCATCGTCTAATTTTGGCACATCAAGCGTAGATAAAATTTGTAACCATTCATCTCGAGTCGGAACTTCAGTAACACAAACTATACCTGTCAGTAAGCCATGTAACTCACTCGGGCTTGAAATTTCCTCAATCCCCTCAAAATTTTGATTCCAATCTGACCAACCTGAAATATCGTCTTGCATTCGTTTATCCAATCTCTATACTTCTGTATATATTACCTTTGATTGCAAATCTGTGCGACCCGTTATGTTAGAACAATTACAGCGTCTACAGACGCATATTGGTGTTTTAAAAACACGAATTGAAACTGTTGAGAAAGAAAATGCATCGCTGTTAAAAGAAAAGGATAACAGCGAAGAGCAATCTCATGCTCAAATTAGCCATAAAAATAGCATTATCACCCAAAAACAAGATGAAATTGATACGCTCACTGAGCAACTCTCTCAGTTACAAAATCAGTTTCAACAGCTCAATACAGATGCCACGTCTTTAGCTGAGCGTTATGGGCGTTTGGAAAAAAGCTGTACCGATTTAAAAAATCGTTTTCAGGAAATTTTGGCTGAACGTAATGAATTGCGTGTGGTTAAAGAAAAAATGGTAAATGAACAGCGCCATCACTTACAAGACATCAAAGGTCTTCAAGATGAGCGTGAACGTTTAATTCAAAAAAATGAACATGCCAAAACAAAAGTGGAAGCCATTATTCAACGCCTTTCGATTTTAGGGACTGAACAAGATCATCATGCGCAAGAAATCCAACAGCTTGCTCACCCATCAGAGTCTAATGAGGAAGTATGAGTATGACTGAACATGTGACTGTAGAATTACGCTTAATCGAGCAAAGTTTCCGTTTAGGCACCACAACAGATAAGCAACCAGAACTCGAACGTGCTGGTCGACTTTTAAATGAAAAGTTTCAAGAATTCCGCCGTAAAGCCCCTAATGTTGAACACAATAAATTGGTGATCATGGTGGCTTTAGAACTGATGCAAGAAGTTTTAGGCATGAATAAATCGTTACAAGAATATGCACAATGCGAACGTTTATTAGCGACCATGTTAGAAGATGTTGAAAAAGCGGGATAAACCGCTTTTTTTTCGTGCAATTGATTGGTTTTTTTATGCTGTATTTATAAATTATGAGCGTTGGTGATTTGCCACAATCTCCAAATTATGTATACTTAATACAACTCTAGGGTGTTCGCCAGTACGTCTATTCCCCTGCCGATACTTAAACTTATGGATGTGTTCTGTATATTTTGAGTGTATGCCCACCTTGAGTGGGAAACCCATTAAGTGTACGTCGCGTCCACCTTGAACTCATCGGGTTCAGGGTAACGACCATGCAGCGGCATCTCTGGAGTGTTTTATTTTCAAATCCTTATAAAATAAAAATTATAAATATATGTTGAATATGCCTTTAATTTCATTTCCAAAAATATAGTCCCTACTTATAGGTCATAGCGAAACAACTATCTATTCTCTTTGATCCACGCGATAAACTGATTAAGTTGGATTTGCACTATCATTCAAAAACTCAACTGATTCCAAACACAATTTTTTCCATTCAGCTGCAAATTCGTCTTCCGCTTTTTGTTTACCTAAATTTGTAGCATATACAGGTTTTGATTCTGCATCAGCAATGATGACTTCTAAATTTTTTGCATTATTGCTTAGTTCGCCTTTTAAATTAAATGCTGTATTTAAATCAACACCAAACTGTCTTAACTGCATGATCATTCCAGCACTTTCTGCAATAATTTTGCAGTGATCTATTTGATTTGCATAAATTTCCAGGCTAAATGATAAAAGCAATAAAATTTTCAATTTCATTTTTATAGTCCTTAGAATTTTTCTAATTACATTGATTATATGCATAGAGATCATCTAGCGCCATGCTTCCAAACGATCTACTAAAATCTCAAACATCATCGTTTATGCACGATATGCATTAGATATTTATTTTTATTGAAGAGCATAATTTATTTTCATTATTCTAATAAAACCCATAAACCTACATCATCCAACTTCCCATCCACTAGAGCTAAAATATAGCTATGCCCTATACAAGCTCGATACTTCAAACTTAGTTACTACCTCTGAATTGCTATAAATCACCTAAATTTAAGAAAAATATAGAAACAACACCAATCCAAGAGCAATCAAAGATACGATTAGCCATACATTTATACAATTAAAGCTTTTGATGAAATTCCACATTTTGCTATCCCTTAGAAATGGCTAAGGAATTCTACTTTTTTGGGTTTAATTTAAAAATTATAAATTAGTCTGAGCTACAAAAAATTCGACTGTACAATAAGTATTTAAATATATAGTAATTATCCCAAAGTATTCATTTAAACACCTAATATCTATAGACATTCTTTATAGCTCATTGTAAAACTTTTCAAAAACTCACCTTTAGCGTTATTTAATTGATAAACAATATTGCC
This sequence comes from Acinetobacter sp. CE-15, assembly GCF_051059255.1. Classification (NCBI taxonomy): domain Bacteria; kingdom Pseudomonadati; phylum Pseudomonadota; class Gammaproteobacteria; order Moraxellales; family Moraxellaceae; genus Acinetobacter; species Acinetobacter sp. CE-15. Next base: position 3,345,669 of record NZ_CP192737.1, read on the forward strand.
TCGTGTTGTTTTTTTAAATACCTCTGACTCAAATAAATCACTTTTACTACAGATGTTATTTTTGGTCAGATTTTTATACTTGTTTTCATCAAATTTCTCTCTTAGATCTTCTGTAGACTCAATCCCCTTTAAATCAGATACAAGCAACAATCCATTGCTGGTCAATCTAATTCTAGAAATGTTTGTTAAGTCATCTGATTGATTCGGCTTAATGTTCGAAAAGTTGTGATTAATCACTTTGACTAAGCCATTGTACAATTCGAGATTAATGATATTGAATTGATCATCAACCGCACCAACTTGCAAAAAAGGTTCGTCTAATGGGCTCTGCGCTTTCAATTCAGCACATAGAAAAAAACTGAGTATAAACAATAAATATCGCAACTTGGATCTCCTCATCAACGATACAGCTGTTGAAACAAAACACTGCAAATACAAGTTTAAGCGAGTGCATAACGATAACTAGACTCGCTATATAACCACAAATTTGTCGGTACTTACTGCCTATATCCCTCCTTTATCCATTAAAAGAAAAAGTGAAATAATGACATAGGTTCAAAATTAATTCTTTCATATACTAAAAAGCCCATCTTTCGATGAGCTTAGATTTAAAGTTATGAGTTGTTCCACTCACCAGATTGAACACCTAACTCATCATCACCAGTGATCAAAACTGCTGTTAAAATTGGAACCGCTAAAATCACTGGGAAAAACACAATCCATAGATCAATGGATAGCTTATTGGAAAAAACAAAATGAATCACGATCGCGATTAAAGCCAATATTCCAAACAAAATACTTGCGAATCGAGTGGCAAATTTTAAAAGCATTTTTTATTCCCCTTGTAATTAAAAATTTTTACTCTATTTACTCTCATAGTTATGTCCTATTTTTAGAAATTAAGCAAAGCACTTTGAGGTAAAACAGCCTCTATTTTGAGGTATATTTACAAAAACCTTAAAAAAAATATGGATTTCTATAAAAGCTGACATTTTTATTTAATTTTTTAACTTTTTTCTTATGCCTAAAACCCAATAAAGCCATATCTAGAATGTGAGACAGATCAAACATATTTCACATTTGCTCATCTCCGCGCTTTATCCATCATTTAAAACCAAAGTCGGTGAGATTTACGCAATCCACAGATTCACCAACTTCATCCACCGTCACTTTGGTTTAAAAATTTAGACGACACACTCAGTTCACTAAAATCAGTTGTGAGCATGAAATTTAATATCGAACGTATATTTTAAACATTTGATATTCTTAAAAAACATAATTACTTTTTAGCTTGATTGATGTTTAACTTGAGTATTTGGTAGGAACAAGGTCACAAAACCTAAAAGTGGTAAAAATGAACATAATTGAAATACCCAATCTATGCTATTTTTATCTGCGAGATAGCCTAACCCCGCTGCTGCTATACCACTTACTCCAAACATGAGACCAAACATCAGTCCCGCAATCATCCCTACACGACCAGGCACAGCTTCTTGTGCATAAACAACCATCGCAGAAAATGCTGACGACATAATTAATCCAGCTATCATTGCGAAAGTACAAGTCCAGAATAAATTTACATAAGGTAAAGCCAGTGCAAACGGTATCATTCCCAAGAAAGATATCCAAATCACTGCTCTACGCCCAATTCGATCGCCAATAGGCCCACCAAAATAAGTTCCTATTGCAACAGTAGCTAAAAAAGCAAAGAGATATAACTGAGCACTTTGAATGGAAAGATGGAACTTTTCAATTAAGTAAAAAGTATAATAATTACTTATACTTGCAATATAAGTAAACTTAGCAAACATCAATATAGCAATAATACTAAGTGCACGAAATAAAGTACGCCCATGTAATTTAAAACTTGGTAAAGATATACTTTTGCTGAGTTGTTTTTGTGCATTATTTATTGTCCATTTACTGACTTTAAATAAAATCCAAATTGCGATTAAGGCAAATAGCATCAGCCATGCTGTTGAAGCCTGACCATTTGGAACAATAATGATTGCAGCAAGTAAAGGACCTATCGCTGATCCTGTATTTCCACCCACTTGAAAAGCTGACTGAGCTGTACCAAACTTTCCTCCAGAGGCCATTCTCGCAACACGTGAGGCTTCAGGATGAAATGTTGAAGATCCAACTCCAATTAAAGATGCTGATAACAGCAACATATAGAAACTATTAGAAAAAGCCAGCATGAATATGCCAATCAGTGTAATTACCATCCCCAATGGCAAAAGATAAGGTTTAGGATATTTATCGGTATGCAATCCAATCCATGGTTGTAATAATGAAGCGGTAACTTGATAAACCAGTGAAATTATTCCGATTTGAGTGAAATTTAATGAAAAACTATTTTTAAGTAATGGGTAAATTGCGGGAAGTGACGCTTGAATTAAATCATTTAATAAATGAGCGAAAGCAACTGCGAAAATAATGTGATGTACCATCTTAGGGTCGTTTGGAGCATCCATCCGATGATCTTGATGTGTTGGTGAAGTAGATTGCATAAACAAACCTTTATTACATGAAACTTTATGGTTTAGTATAAATTGTCATATTGACTTGTATATTCCAAAAATTATCGCCTAAGTGACAAATTTTAAGCGTGTATATCGATGCCAGTAAACTCAGACTCGGTAACCACATTGGTTATTTCTAAAGGCTCCAAGCATAAATATGGAAGTGTTATCGCACCACATATGCATAGCCGTGCGCAGTTGCTCTATGCGTCTCAAGGTGCAATACGTGTTCAAACGGCTGATCATATCTGGCTTATCCCTCCGCAATGTGCGCTGTGGATCCCTGCATTTGTTGAACACAGTGTGATTTCATTAAGCGAGGTCAGATTAAGTACGGCTTTAGTTGAAAAAAATGCTGCAGATATTTTAGGAGAAAAATGTTTTTTAGTGAGAATGAGCAGCCTTTTACGTGAATTAGTTCTTAGGCTTAATCAACTAGATACAATGAAAGATCACGAAACGCCATACAGCGAAGATTTAGAGAGATCCTTACAACTGCTAATTTTTGATGAAATAAAAAAGGCACCTACATATCCAATAGAAATTCCCAAACCTAAAGATAAACGTCTTATCTTAATTTGTGACTATTTAATTAATAATCCGAACAACGCTAAGGAATTAAATATCTGGGCTGATGAAATTGGTACAAGCCCAAGAACCTTAATTCGATTATTTAAAAAAGAAACAGGTTTGTCCTATCGTGGGTGGATTCAACAAATGCACATTGTCTTGGCCTTAAGCCAACTGGCTCAAGGCAAAAGTATATCTCATATATCCGCTTCATTAGGTTATACCAGCCAGAGTGCATTTAGTGCGATGTTTAAACGGCACTTAGGGCATCCACCTCAAAGTTTTAAATAATTTTTTTATTGTTCTATTCATATTAAAAAACCACCGAATCGGTGGTTTTTCATTAAAATTTAATGTACTGCTTCTGCTGAGGACTCTTTATGATCATCATCTTTGGTCTTGGCTAAATTTTTACCCTTGGTTTTTTGAGGATTATTTTTATGTGACTGATAGTAGCAAGCAATTGCGATTCCAGTCCCTAATAATGCTACGGTCTTTAACATGATATACCTCATACTGAATTGAATAACGTCTATTAGGAATAACATCAAATTTCTAATAAAGTATTTCGATATGTGAGTTATGCAAGTTTATGTGAAACTTTATTACATTTGATTTCAAAGATTGAGATAAATCATCGAAATTTCAGTGTTATGGCTGATTTAATCTATTTCGGTATTTAACCAAACAGTCACATGGTAAGTTTTTATTATGAGATTTTAATTCCATTTAATCATTTTAAAATTATCGAGTATTGATCAATCAACACAGATCAGAAATCATTCTTTAACTTTCGATACCTTTTATATTACCTTTTATTTTCGTTCACACATATAAAAAGCCCATCTTACGATGAGCTTTTCTAAAACATTGATTACGAATTATATCGCAATACGATAAAGTTGATTTTGATTAAGATAGAAAGATGAGCCATCAATATTAAATTGACGATCGTCACCAGATTCTAATTCAATCTTTTTCCCTACTTCGACCCAACTCATACCAGTACGGTTGCTTTGTTGTCTTTTTAAAGGAACGATCTTTACGCGAATTTCATCGCCATTTACTGCAGAGGCTATTGTCCAGCCATTTAAAATATTCATTTTTTCACTCAATTGTTTTGAGCTTTTGCAAACAGAGAAGTATTTAACTATTAAGACCAACAGATATATTTTTGGAACTAACGATAAGAAGGCATCTAACCTTAATTTAAACTTTTGATATTTACATCAGCTTGATATTGCAGAAGTCAGAGTTGAAGCCAACCTTCAAGTCTTGCTTATATATTAAGCACATCTGCTTTAGTATTTTTCATAATACGCTCATTCAGCAGATTATGCAACTTAAATAACATTTGATTATTTTAAATTAAAAGTTCTTCTTTATATAATGGCTTTGTGATGTTTATGTACAGGCCTAGATTTAAAGATTTTCTATATCACCATTTAAAACAACACCATACAAATATTTGATATTTTTATAAATATATTTTGTCGATATAAACTCAGTTTAGCCAACATATCTCCACATATGGCTCTCATAACTACCTTAGTGTAAGTGAATTAAAAGGCTATTATCCAGACTCACTTCACAGTTAAGAAGATTATAATGTCATTTAAAAGTTTTTCGCAAAATTCAACTCAAGCAAATTCTGATACTAAAAATGCTGAGCAAACTCCTGCTAAAGATGCGCCACAAGCAACTCCCGGTGTGACACCGCCGAATCCAAATCAGGACAATAATCAAGTTAAACCAGCTGAAGAAAATAAACCTAAATAATATTAAAGTTTAATTTATACAGCTTTATCTAAAAAACTTACCGATACTTGGTAAGTTTTTTTTATTGTGTGTCATATAAATTTAGACGTTGACTACTAAAATATTCAGCTTTTTTATGATGTAAAAAAGCCCACAATAGTGCGGGCTTTTTAGATCGGCATGCTGCGATCTCATGCTCAGCGTTAACTGCTTAGGTTTTAAATCTATTTAGAGGGAATACGCAATTCCTGTAACAACCTAAACACTTCCGTTTCGCTTACGGATTCGATCAAAGCTAAGTTAACACAGATCAGCAGATGAAAGCGGATAAAATATATTTGATTACGCTTTATTTATTCAATCCTCATAATTCTAAATTCAAATCACAAAGTCTTATCAATATAAGGCCAAAATTTTCAGTAAAAATTAAAACACAGGTACTCGTTCAAATCTGAATAAATCACTTAATTGTTTGATTTAATAAATAAACTATATTTATTGTCAGTATTTCGTTTTTTGTGCTTTTGAATCATAGATGGGTATCCTACCGTGGGGCGACATGGATGTCGCCGTTGGGCGGGGGTATATGAGCAAAAATAAAGCACTGCTTTGTTTGCAGCGCAAGAGCCCTGTTAAACGAAAGATTTTTGTTACTTTTGATCTTTCAAAAGTAAGGTATCGCCTACGCAAAGGTATTTAAACTTTAAATGTAAAGTGTGGCATTGCTAACTTTTTAATCAAATAACTTTTACATACTATTGATTTAATTAAAAATATTAATTAAGGATAATTATATTATTGTGTCTGAGTTTTTTGACAGGTTGACTATAAAAAGCCCCTTACTCTGCACTTTACAAAGAATCGTTTAGTTTAATTTTAACCATCTACTGTAAATACGGTAAGAGACCAATGATCTCAAAAAAGATTTAACCATGCTTAGCCTACAAAGCGTAAGCCCACACCTGGTTCAGTCACAATATATTTGGGTTGTACCGCATTATCATTCAGTTTTCCACGCAATTTGGCCACTAAAATTCTTAAATAGTGGGTATCTTCCTGATGAGTAGGTCCCCATAAATCACTGAGAATTTGTGGTTGAGTAATCAGCTGCCCTTTATGTTGCGCCAATAAAGTCAGCAATTGATATTCCTTACGTGTCAGTGAAATCAGTTGTTGGTTAAGAAATACCTGTCTTTGGGCAAAATCAATTTTTAAAAATCCATCATCAAAAAAAGCGGACTCTACAGCAATATTTTGAAATTGTCTGAGTAATACACGAATTCGCGCCATCAGCTCCTGAACACTAAAAGGTTTCGTCACATAATCATTGGCGCCAGCATCCAGTAATTTAACTTTTTCCTCCTCATTAGAACGAACCGACAAAACAATCACAGGGACATGTGACCACGCTCGCAATTCAGACAAAACTTCTAAACCATCTAAATCAGGTAGCCCTAAATCTAAAATAATTAAATCAGCGCCTTGCAAAGCCAAAAGCTCTAAGCCCTTTTGACCATTTTCAGCCAGTAGGGTTTTATACCCTTGTGCCCTAAGTGCAATATCGAGAAACTTACGAATTTGAGTTTCGTCATCAATAATCAATACATTGGTCATGGAACTTGTCGATACATTATGTTCTGGCATGCTATTTCCTAAAATCAATATGTGCACTTATCCAATCTGCTGAATCGGCAATTGCATACGGATGCAGGTGCCTTGATTATTCTTGGCTGAAGATGCCGAAATTTTACCCATATGCGCACCAATAATGGCTTTAACAATGGTTAAGCCCAACCCCGTACCATACTGCCCGCGATCACCACGTTCCATAGTATAGAACATATCAAAAATACGCTCTCGTTCATCTTCTGGGATACCTAAACCTTGATCACTAATTGAGATTTCAATTTCGTTTTCATTGAGTTGTAAAACTTTAATCGTTACCGCTTTATTTTCTGGAGAAAACTTGGCTGCATTTTCCAATACATTAAAAATCGCTTGTTCGATCAAAGCTGCATGCACAAATAGGCTCAAGGTTTGCTCAGGTAAATCAACATCAACAAGACTTTGCGGCATATAACGTTTTAAACGGCGTACCGCTGAACCAATCAACTCATCGACACCAATCCAATCTCGTTTAAGACTTAAACCTTCATGGCCTAAGCGTGTCATATCCAATAAATTCTGAATATAACGATCCAGCCGTTCGCCTTCTAAATGAATCGCCTCCAACAAACTATCTTGATCTTGTTCATCCATCGAATGCCGATAATTGCTCAAAGTATCAGCTGCTCCAATCATAGAAGCTAAAGGTGAACGTAAATCATGAGAAACGGAGGATAACAAGGCCGAACGTAATCTCTCGGTTTCTGAACTGACATTGGCGATTTCCAAGGCTTTAGTGAGTTGGGTTCGAGAAATCGCTTGAGCAATATATTCAACCATGGTTTCAGTCAATTGCTTCTGTTCTGTATTTAAAACCGATACATTTTTAAGAAACTTAACCCCGACTACACCAAAACACTGTTTAGACGCCAATAATGGTAAAAACCACCAATCATTTTCAGTTAAGGTTTGGGTAAACCGCCCCGATGGTTGATGGTTTTTAAATGTCCAATCCGCTGAAATTTTTTCTTTATTGTTAATCACCTCAAGTGATGACATTGACGATTCTGGGAAATAAAACCAGATTTCGGCATTTAAGTTTTTACTTAAACTGTTTTCTGCAATCTCCTGCACTTGCTTTAAATCAATTGCGATAGACAGCTTTTGACCTAAATCCTGCATAATACTGTTATAGCTATTGGCAGCCTTTAAAGCAGTCACTTGTTCTCTCAGTCTTGATGCCAAACGGCTTGAAATCAACGCTGCGCCTAAAAAGGCAACCACGGTTATCACGCCCTGATGTGCAGAAATTTGCAAAGTGAATTTGGGTGAAATAAAGAAAAAGTTATAAGCCAAAAAGAACAACAGTGCCGAAAATACCGCAGCCAGCATCCGTGTCTTAGATGCCACAAAAACTACAGCAGTGATAAATATCACCGAAAGCTCTTCGATTCCTAAATACTTTTCACCTAAGCTGGCAATCACAATACTGACCACTGTGGTTGATATAACGAATAATATTTCTCTAAGATTTAGAAATGAATGCGTATCCTGAAAAAATGATTGCTGGCGATGTTCTGCAAGAATCGGGACGATACTCAATTCAAAACTTGGCTGGTACTTAAGTAATTGATCAACAAAATTTACACCCCATACATTTACACCCCATACAAAGGCTTTACGATGCGATTGTGCCAACACCAAGGTTGAAATTCCTCGATCCATCACATAATCAAACAACATTTTTGCATGTTGTTGACCATAAAGGATTTCTGTCATTCCGCCCAATTGACGGGTGAGGTTTAAAGCACGTTCAATTTCTCGACTGGATAAATTGTCTTGTTTTTCGGTTATTTTTGAATCTTTAGAAAAGACCACCACCGTCCAATTTGCCTGCCGATTTTCGGCAATACGACAACCTGCACGAACCAACGCCTCTGCCTGCCCATTGCCCTCAATCATAATTAAAATATGATTTTTTAAAGGAATGGGGGCAAGCCCTTGTATAGCAAAATTTTCTCGAACATCGGTATCGACATGACTGGCAACCGTTTGCATTGCCAATTCACGCAATGCGGTCAGATTTGAACTGTTGAAAAAGCGTTGTAATGCCTGTTCAGCTTGCTCAGGTACATAGACTTTGCCCTGATTTAAACGCTCAAGTAATTCATTGACAGGTAAATCAATTAATCGAATATCACGGATCCGCTCAAAGACTCGATCAGGTACGGTTTCAGTCACCCGAATACCCGTAATTTGATAGACCACATCATTTAAACTTTCGAGATGCTGAATATTCATTGTGGTAAATACATCAATACCCGCATCCAGTAATTCATTGATGTCTTGCCAACGTTTTTCATGACGACTATTTGGCATATTGCTATGCGCAAATTCATCCACTAAAACAATACTGGGTTTGCTTGCCAGCACAGCATCAAGATCCATTTCTTCAAGAGCATGCCCTTGATACTCAATCGTCTTTCTTGGAATAATCACCAAACCTGAGATGAGGTTTTCAGTTTCAATGCGACCATGGGTTTCAACATAGCCAATCACAATATTGATCCCTTGCAAGGCCAGTTCGTGCGCACGCACTAACATTGCAAAAGTCTTCCCCACACCAGGTGCAGCACCTAAAAATATAGTGAGGCGCCCAGATTGATAACGCTGAGTGTGTTGCAGTAAAACATCTGCTTTATTATTTCTATAATCGCTCATCGCCGTCTGCTTGTTTAAAAATTACATCACTGTGGTGTTTCTTTGCGACCATTCAATACTGCAAAGAAACACAGAAAAACCGTCGTTTGATTTAGCTTGAATCATCTACACTTGAAAAGAGGGAATATTGTAAATTTATACCAAAATAAAATCCCAATAATGCCCGCTTTTCAACAATCAGAGAGAATCAATTACATCAACACTGATTCATTTTGCGTTGATGATTGCAACCCATTTATTGAGTTCCAATTTGATCCAAAGCCAAATTTAATTCAAGTACATTGACTCTGGCTTGCCCTAAAATTCCAAATGTCGGTTGTATACTATTTTCTTGCAGCAACCTTAGCACATCCTGTTCTGGCAAATGTCTTGCTTTGGCAATGCGTTTTACTTGAATCATTGCAGATTGCACACTGATTTCAGGATCAATTCCGCTGCCTGAAGCCGTGACCAAATCCGCAGGAATCGCGCTTTTTTCAATGTGATCCTGTATCGCAATTTTGTTTAAACGCTCCTCTACTGCTTTATGTAAATCAGGATTGGTTCGTGCCATATTACTTCCCGCCATGGCCATTGGATCATAATTGGCAGCAGAAGGTCGTGGATGGAAATATTGCGCTTGTACAAAAGGCTGTGCAACCAGTTTAGAACCGACAACTCGGTCATTTTCAACGATCAAACTGCCATTGGCTTGTTGATCAAAAAAAACTTGTCCTAGCCCTGTTGCCGCAGTACTGTAGACAAAGCCACAGAGACCCAATGCGACAATGGTTAAGCCCAGCGATGCCCGTGTTAGTCCAGCGAATGATGACTCAACCAATCGATTATTTTCAGTATTCATTTTAATCAACCTCAAAATTTCTAAAGCGCCAATAAAGGACTGATCATCAGATCAATCAGCTTAATCGCGATAAACGGCAACACCACACCACCCACACCGTAAATCAGCATATTTCGACGTAACAATTGCGTTGATGTTGAAGGCTTAAACTTCACTCCACGTAAAGCAATTGGAATCAATAATGGAATAATGATGGCGTTGAAAATCAGTGCTGAGAGAATTGCACTTTCTGAACTTCCCAAGCGCATTACATTTAAGGCTTGCATTTGAGGAATGGCTGCAACAAATAAAGCAGGTAAAATGGCAAAGTATTTGGAAACGTCATTGGCCAATGAAAAGGTGGTCAATGCACCACGGGTAATTAACTGCTGTTTACCAATCTCAACGACAGATAATAATTTGGTTGGATCTGAATCCAAGTCCACCATATTGCCCGCTTCTTTTGCCGCTTGGGTCCCTGAGTTCATTGCCAAACCAATATCCGCTTGTGCCAATGCAGGTGCATCATTGGTTCCATCGCCAACCATGGCAACCAAATGACCTTTATTCTGTTCAAGACGAATACAATTTAACTTATCTTCAGGTTTCGCTTCAGCGATGTAGTCATCGACACCAGCTTCAGCCGCAATGGCAGCAGCAGTCAGCGGGTTATCCCCTGTGACCATGACCGTTTTTATACCCATTTCACGTAAGCGAGCAAATTTTTCCTTGATGCCTTGTTTAATCACATCTGAAAGTTCAATCACCCCCAGAATATTTTGATCTTTTGCCACCACTAACGGCGTTGCACCTTTTGAAGCAACCTGTTCTACCCGCGTTTTAAGCTCACTATGATGTTCAATATTCTGTGAAGCGAATTTAACAATCGCATCTACTGCCCCTTTACGGATTTGCTGACCACTGAGTAAATTTACACCTGAAATTCGCGTTGCGGCATTAAAGGCTATAAACTCGGCCTGTTCAGGTTCAACAATATGTTCACCTTGCTCTTTTGCCAAAACCACAATGGATTTACCCTCTGGTGTTGGATCTGCAAGTGAAGTCAATATCGCAGCTTGACGCAGTTCCGACTCAGTCACACCTGTCAGTGGGAAAAATGCTGTTGCCTGACGATCACCATAGGTGATGGTTCCTGTTTTATCGAGTAACAATACATCCACATCACCCGCGACTTCGACAGCTTTACCTGATTTGGCAATCACATTGGCTTTTAATGCCCGATTCATCCCCGCAATACCAATTGCAGGCAACAAGCCACCAATGGTGGTTGGAATCAAACACACCAACAATGCCACCAATAAAATCGGGTTAATTGCAATTTTTAAGAAATGCCCAATAAAAGGTAAACTCACTACTACCGCGATAAAGGTCACGGTCATCACAGTCAGTAAAATCCCCAGTGCAATTTCGTTTGGTGTTTTTTGACGATTGGAGCCCTCAACCAAAGCAATCATTCGGTCAAGAAAGCTATTACCCGCTTCAGCAGTCACCTGTACCACGATACGATCCGTTAAAACCTTAGTTCCCCCAATCACACCCGATTTATCGGTACCTGCTTCACGTAAAACTGGCGCTGACTCACCGGTTACCGCAGCTTCATTAATAGTCGCAAAACCATAAATAATCTCACCATCCGCAGGAACAAGTTCCCCTGCACGGACTTCAATCAGATCATTCATTTTTAATAAAGTTGCAGCGACTTGCACACCCTCTAAGTCATCCTTAGCTCTGAGTCGGCGTGCGGTTAAGTTTTGACGTGCTTGTCTTAAAGAAGAGGCTTGACCTCGACCTTTGGCTTCGGCAATCGCTTCAGCATAATTGGCAAATAATACAGTGATAAATAAGATCAAGGTCACCGCTAAACCAAATACAGTATCGGCTTGACCCGTTAAAGTACTGACCAATGTGATGAGGGTACCCAGCCATACGATCGCCATCACTGGATTTTTAATCGCATGTTGCGGTAACAATTTAATCAAGGCATTTTTCCAAGCTTCACCTTGGAATAAAGTTGATGATTTATTTTGAGTAGATTGTTTTGAATGATTCATGTTATTCACCCTAGCCTTGTACCAATAACAGCTGATCAGCGATCGGTCCTAAAGCAAGGACTGGCATAAATTGTAATAAGGTCAACATCACCACAATGGCAATCAGGGTGAAAGCAAAGGTTGGTGTTTCCACTTTTAAACTACCACTGCTTTCAGGGGCTTGACGCTTTGCAGCTAAACGCGCAGCAATCATTAAAGGAATGATCAATGTTGGAAAGCGTCCAAGCAGTAAAGCAATCACACAGCTCACGTTCCACCACACGGTATTGTCCGCTAAACCTTCAAAACCAGAACCATTATTGGCAAAGGCTGAAACATACTCATACAACACTTGCGAAATGGCATGGTATTGCGGATTGCTATTGCCTGTAAGTTCTGGGAAAAACAAAGCAATTGAGCTTAAACCGAGAATCGTAATGGGCTGAATCAAAATCACCACAGCAAGTAATTTGATTTCTCCTGCTTCAATTTTGCGGCCAAATAATTCAGGTGTACGCCCTGTCATCAGACCCGCAATAAATACAGCCAAAAACAAATAGATCATAAATTGTTGTAAGCCACAGCCAATCCCGCCCCAAATCGCATTAATCAGCATATTCGCCAGCGCCACCAAGCCTGTTAATGGCGATGCAGAATCATGCATCATATTGACTGAACCATTATTAACCTGTGTGGTTATGGCGGCCCAAAGTGCAGAAGATGCCTCGCCAAAACGCACTTCCTTCCCTTCCATGGCATAAATTTGCATCGCGGTAGATGACAGGCTTTCAGACCAAATTGCCGCCGTGGCTGAAACAACCGACATCAGCAACATTGAGCCAAAAACAAAGCCAGCAAATTTTGCGCGTTTGGTTAAAAAACCCAACATAAAAATCACGGCGACAGGAATAAGTAGAATCGCAATCATTTCTAAGAAATTTGAAAATGGTGTTGGATTTTCCAATGGCACACTACTGTTAGGCCCATACCAACCACCACCATTACTGCCCAATTGCTTAATCGCAACCATGGGTGCAACAGGACCAAGTGGAATTTTTTGAGTTTTTAATTCAGTGGTTTGGTCAATCACTTGAACTTCTGGACCACCTTGAAAGGTTGATGGCACACCTTGGCTATTAAGTAATAATGACCAAATCATGCATAGAGGAATTAAAAACCGAAAGGTTGGACGAATCACATCGGCCCAATAATTACCGACATTGATTTTTTCAACTTTATTTTGAAAGCTTAGGTTTTGATCTGCTTCTGACAAAGCATTCGACTGCGGATAAAACAAGGCACGGACGGTTGCGACCACCATTGCCAAGCCCATCATTGGCGTAATGATTTGCAATCCAACAATACCAACCATCTGTGATAAATATGACAGTTGCGCTTGACCTGAATAATGCTGTTGGTTGGTATTGGTCAGAAATGAAATCATAGTATGCAGGGCTAAATCCCATGACATATTCGGCGCATTATTTGGATTGAGTGGCAAACTTGCTTGGCACATAAACAACAGCCAAGTGACCAATCCGATGACGATACAACTCGCGACAAAGCTGAGTGAATAGGTTTTTGCATTCATCCCTTGATCAGGATGTGTACCCAAAACACGATAAATCGGTTTTTCAATCCAGTTAAAAATTGGATCAATTTTCATCTCTCGGTTTTGCATAATACAGGCAAGATATTTCCCTAAAGGAAAAGCCAAAAGCATCACAATCACCAAGACTAAGATAAACTCTAACATGACATTCCCCCCCAACTTGATTGGCTCAAATTAAAAATGTCGATATTGCAATGATTTATATGTTTTTGAAGTACGCATAATTTTGGACGCTGTACTTGTTGATGCGCTATATATTTAGCACTCATCTTTTTCATCCTAAACGCTGGGATATTCCACAACTCAGTATCCGAAAATACCCCGTAAACTCTCTATTTACAGTCAGATCAGCCGCGTAAAAATTTCGTAAAATTTTGTCTTTTTTGATTTATAAACAGCGTTAAATACATTACAAAGGTTCAAATTTTAGAACGCTTGTTTATTTTATTTATGGAAAATTTTGAACTGCTTAAAGCATTGTTTTTGGGGTTAATCGAAGGTTTAACTGAATTTTTACCGATTTCAAGTACAGGACATCTGATCTTATTTGGCCATCTCATTGATTTTCACTCAGATTCGGGACGTGTATTTGAGGTGGTAATCCAATTGGGTGCTATCTTGGCCGTATGTTGGCTGTATCGACAAAAAATCATCGAATTAATTCGCGGCTTTTTCTCAGGCGATGTTGCAGCCAGACGTTTTGCGATTAATGTTTTAGTTGCATTTATTCCTGCGGTGGTGATTGGGGTCTTAGCAGTAGATTTTATTAAACAAGTGCTATTTAGTCCTTTGGTTGTGGCTTTTGCTTTAATCATCGGGGGCTTCATTATTTTTGCTGTAGAAGCCAGAAAGTTTGAACCTAAAACCATTGAAGCCACTGACATTACCTTAAAACAGGCAATTTTGGTTGGATTTGCCCAATGTCTTGCCATGATTCCGGGAACATCACGTTCAGGCGCCACCATTATTGGCGGGATGTTGTCTGGTTTATCACGTAAAGCGGCAACCGAATTCTCTTTTTTCCTTGCAATGCCAACCATGTTAGGCGCAGCAACCTACGATTTAATTCGAAATGCAGATGTTTTAACCTCAGATAACCTGATTAATATTTCAGTGGGGTTTGTGGCTGCATTTATTGCTGCGCTTTTGGTGGTCAAAGCTTTGGTAAAATTTGTTGAAAAACATACGTTGAGAGTGTTTGCTTGGTACCGTGTGGTATTGGGTATTATTTTACTGTTTGTGTTTTTATAATCATGTGAATTGATGGCAGATAAATTTTAAGTTTGTTCTTTGTTATTTTTATTGTACTGACCCACTTATCTTGTGGGTCTTTTTTTGCTTAGATACTTTAACTGTGATGGTTATTTAACAAACTTCTTTTATCAACCATTTTTAAAAGCATCAATCAACATCAAAGCACCCTCATCCTAGCCTTCTCCCAGCAGGAGAAGGAACTTTCAATACAGATATGATCACTCCACACGATCATTTTTTGATTGATGAAAGCTCTTTAAGAGTAAATATTAAAAGACTGAAAAACTCAGACTAAAATTCTCATACTGTCTATATAGACAAATTATCAACTTAGATAAAGCCACTCAATTGTTTATATATTTGATCGGGCCTTTAATGATCTAATTCTCAAGTATTTTCATCTTCAGAAATATCTTCAAAGTGTTTTTCATCATTAAAACCATTTTCATAACCAAAGTCATTTTGGCTATTAAATGAATATTCACGATCATTTTCAAAGGTATTGTAACTGTGTTGATGATCAAATTTTGCAAGAGAGGCTTTGATATTTGAACGAGGATGGCGTGTCGGCAGAACAGTAGAAATTGAATGTTTATAGATAATTTGCATTTGCCCTACACTGTTCCTTAGTAACACGACATATGAATCAAAAGATTCAATATGCCCCTGTAACTTAATCCCATTGGTCAGAAAAATAAAAACTGGAATATGTTTTTTTCGGAGAGAATTTAACAGCGGATCTTGTAAGGTTTGAATCTTAGACATATTACGCTCCCAAAACTTCTAAATACTTAAAAAATATCGTTTTTAAATAAAATTTATAATTAAACGCATCCTGCGAATTTTACTTTCTTTCAAAAAATAGATGAACCAACCTTTGCCATCTATCCCCTAAGCTTTGAATTTCAACATGAATCTTTTTGGTGTTACTTACTTGCTGTCGTAGAGGTAGTAGGCATCGTCATATTTGAATGATCCATCTTCATCATCACATGCGCCATATCGACCCCACTCGATTGAGTTGTTTGTGCCATTTCAGTTGAATGTACATGCTGTTGCTCTGCATGTTCATTGTTAGACTTTTTGGCTTTATGCTGTGCATTACAAGGCTTTATAGAGCATTGTATTGGCGTTTTTTCTACGGTTTGAGGATCCGTTTTATTCAGCATTTTAGAGGCATCTGCCCAAGATTGAGTCGTTATCATTAGCGTACCCAGACAGATCACGCTCATTAAACTGCGCTGTAAAATTGCTCGCATTTATACCTCTCCAAGCTTGAGATTCTTAAGTGGTACAATAAATCGGACTATTGAACATTAAGATGACTTGAAAGTGACATTTATGTAATCTATACCTTTCTTTAGTTTTATCACGCTATTATATTTTTAAAGAGTATTCTAGGAAGCAAACATGAGAATATTATTAGTCGAAGATGAGCAAAAAACTGGGGACTACCTTAAACAAGGTTTATCTGAAGCAGGTTATATTACTGACTGGGTTACAGATGGGCTCACAGGTAAACAGTATGCACTTTCTGAAGATTACGATGTCATCATATTAGATGTGATGCTACCTGGGGTAGATGGCTGGCATATTATAGAAGCTGTCCGTAAAAATGGAAAAACCATGCCGATTTTATTCTTAACAGCGCGAGATCAAATTGAAGACCGCGTAAAAGGATTAGAGTTGGGTGCGGATGATTATTTGGTAAAACCTTTCGCGTTTGCTGAACTTCTCGCAAGAATAAAAAGCTTACTTCGTCGCGGACAGCAAAGAGAAGACAGTAACTTAATTAGTATTGCCAATCTTGAACTTGATATCAGAAAACGTCGTGTAACACGTGAGGGGCAACGTATTGACCTGACCGCGAAAGAGTTTGCATTGATGGAATTATTTATGCGTAGACGTGGTGAAATTTTGCCACGAGCGCTGATTGCTTCACAAGTTTGGGATATGAATTTTGACAGTGACACCAATGTTGTCGAAGTTGCAATTAAACGTTTAAGAAATAAAATTGACAGTAACTTTACACCTAAACTGATTCAGAATATTCGAGGAATGGGCTACGTTCTAGAGGTAGAAGATGAGGCGTAAGCTGTTCAATGCGATTAGTTTCCGAATCGCCATCATTTTTTCCCTCTCCACTGTAACGATTTTAATTATTATGGGCTTCGTGATACACCTTGGAGTCACACAACACTTTGAAAGTGAAGATCGAGTACTCCTTGAGGGAAAAATTCAGCTGATACAAAATCTATTAAAACAACATCCAACCAACTCGAAAGAACTCAATGTTGCATTAACAGATTCTCTCATTGGGCATAATAATCTGATTGTGCAAGTTGAACGGCCTGTGAATCAAATTGTATTTAATTCCGCACAAATGGCGATCGCACCACAAGTCATTGCCAACCCAGATCTGGATCAATGGATTAGATGGGACGTTCAAGATAAAAATTATCGTGGACTGGTCTATCAAAATATTTTTGAAGACGATGAAGAGGCTCAATCTACCCAAATTATTGTTGCGATTGATACTTCAGAACACATGCTTTTTTTAAATGAATTTAAACATCAACTCTTTTATATTTGTTTAATTGCCGCACTGTGTTTAATGTTTTTAGGATGGTTTGCTGTTTGGCGAGGATTGCGTCCAATCAAAAGAATAGCCGCAGTTGTAGAAGGCATTTCAGCGCAAAATTTATCTGAGCGTTTAGAAGTTGAGCATACCCCAACAGAATTAAAATCACTGACCATCGCCTTTAATGAAATGCTGGACCGTTTAGAGTCGGCTTTAGAAAAGCTTTCAGACTTTTCATCGGATCTTGCGCATGAAATTCGTACACCGATCAACAACCTAATGACACAAACACAAGTATGTTTGTCGCGCAGTCGAGATATCGATGCCTATAAAGAAGTCTTATTTTCAAATTTAGAAGAGTTTGAACATCTGGCAAGAATCGTTTCAGATATGTTGTTTTTGGCGAAAGCAGAAAATGGGCTTAACCTTAAAAACGTACAAACCATTCATTTATACGAAGAATTCAACACTTTGTTTGAGTTTTATGATGCTTTAGCCGCAGAAAAACATATGACTTTTCATCTGGTTGGTACAGGAAAAGTCAATGCAAATATTGCGATGCTACGCCGTGCACTGAGTAACTTAATCTCCAATGCAATTAAATATGGCAAGTCAAACTCTGTTATTCAGATTAAATGTCAACAAACAGCAGATCACACCAGTTTTTCAGTTGAAAATGAAGGCCCTACCTTATCCCCTGAACAATTATCACGGCTGTTTGACCGTTTCTATCGAACAGATGCCTCTCGTCAACGTGTTGAAGATGGTACAGGTTTAGGACTTGCCATTACCAAGTCTATATTGGCCTTACATGGTGCAAGCATCCAAGCAGAATCACGAGATGGTTTAGTGATCTTCACAGTTGTTTTTAAAAATGAATATCTTCCAACATGATATACAGCGCAAAAGTATCTTAAATAAAATTACACCTTCAAGCAGCTGTTGAAAATACAGCTGTAAAAACTGAAGCACAAACTCATTATTAAAAAAAATTAAACTTTTCTGATTAGTATGTATTTAATTTGCCTTAAAAATCTTTTAACATCACTAATTGTTTAGTTTTTATAAATAACAAAAGTGTAATTTTAAAGTCATTCTGATGTATATCACCCTCTTTAATAATCAAGGTCTAAACACACCAGTAAAAGGAACATTCAATGAAATCCTCGCAAAATAACATGACCAAACTACGTAATGCCTTATTAGGTACAGTGATACTCATTAGCACAACCAATGCTATGGCTCATGTTGATTTAACCAGCAGTACCCCTGCAATGAATGCATCCATTACCACTGCGCCGAAAAGTTTAGTGCTTAATTTTAGTGGAGAAGTCATGTTAATGAATATTAAGGTACTGGATGCACAAAGAACCAATATTCCACTTAACTATAAAGTGAATCATGATCTAAAAAAAATATTTAATGTTCCTGTTCCCGCACTTAAAAAAGGCAAATATTTTGTTGTTTGGACAACAATGGGCAAAGATGGGCATAACATGAACAATGAATATAGCTTCACAATTAAATAAAACCAAAGAAATTGAAGATTGATAAACAACATTCAGCAAGCGACTGAACTGTTGTTAGGGTGTGTTGGCATTTCATCAATGGTCTGAGTTGTCGCAAACTGAGACGAATTGTCAACAGACTCGAATAAAGGAAAAAAATAATGTTCGAATTCTGGATCTGGTCAACTTGGCTAACAAAAATTACCTTATATCTCAGTACTGCTTTCATGATTGGCGGTGCTTTTTGTTATTTTTTACTTTGGCGTTATACCAGCATAAAAGTAACACTACTCAAGTATATGCACTTAGGTGCGACATTAGGTCTGGTTGGAAGCACTTTAGGCTTTTTTATTTTGGTAGGTAGCTTTGCCAACGCAGGGCTTTCCGGTATTTTTGATCAAACCTATCTCAATATCCTTTTAAATACAGACACTGGGCAAATACACATTGTAAGAATCATCAGTTTTGCCTTAATTTTTCTGCTTTTAACCATCAAATTGGGCAAAAAAACCACCCATATTACTACTTTTGAAAAAATACTATTTGCGGTATTGCTGATTCCGATTCTTTATAGCTATTCCCAAATCGGGCATGTCACCAACTTAGCATTTTTTGCTCAAATTCTACTCAGCATTCATGTTTTTTTCATGTCGTTATGGATGGGGTCGCTCTACCCTTTATGGAAAATGAGCCATAAAATCAGTGGGCGATCATTAAGAAAACTCATGGAGGCATTTGGGCGAATTGCAGCCTTTGTTGTCGGAATCTTAATCCTCTGTGGTATCACGATTGCACTGTTATTATTTAAAGATTTGAATACTTTAATCTATACCTCGTATGGTCATGGTTTTGTTCTTAAACTGGCATTTGTGGGGAGTATTTTATTACTTGCTGCTTTCAATAAATGGTTTCTTACCCCACGACTTGAGGAACCTTTATTTGCGCAATATTTAAGTTGTGCCATTTTATTTGAAATGTATTTGGGTTTATTGATTCTACTCACCACTAGCTACATCACCACAGTGGTTGGGATTGATTAAAAATACGGATATAAATCATTGAATTGAGAGCATTATCTTGCACTATAAACAAAACAATGCATCGTTCTTGCCCAGATAAAAAATGATCACGTTGAATGAATGATATGGGTAATGATATCGGTATTGAAAGTCCCTTCTCCCTCCGGGAGAAGGCTAGGATGAGGCCGCTTTTATGTTGATTGATGCTTTAAAATGATTGATAAAAGAAGCCTTATATATAAGTAATAATGAACTAGGATTAAAAATAAAGGAGATGCGTAAACCATAAGTCAAAAAATATTTTATTGGTCTATGTTCATAAACTAAATTTCTATCTACAACAAGCTGTTATAAAAACTTGAATTGTTTTACTTGACCTTACCATTATGTCAAAGTTTAGGATTTAGATCATGGAATAAGACTTATAGGTATGACTTATGGAAAATAGATCACATGATCGTGTTTCTGATTTGAAAAGTAGTTTTCAAATCAAGGGTATGAGTTGTGCAAGTTGTGTCAGTCGAATAGAAACAGCACTTAAAAAAGTCGATGGTGTCACCCAAGCATCTGTGAATTTAGCCACTGAACGTGCTGACATTACATCGAATATCAGCATTGATCGCCAAGCACTGATCAATGCGATTGAACATGCTGGATATGATGTCGTTGACGAAACCACAGAATTATCAATTGATGGAATGACTTGTGCCTCATGTGTCAGCCGTGTTGAAAAAGCACTAAAAGCTGTTCCCGGTGTTAAAGAGGCAAATGTAAATCTTGCAACTGAACGTGCAACAATTACAGGTATAGCCAATGTCACGGCTTTAATCGCAGCAATAGACAAGGCTGGCTATGATGCCAAACAAATTCAAAGCGCTATTCCAGATCAAGCAGAACACCTCGAAAAAAAAGATCAAGAACGCGCTGAGCTAAAACGAGACCTTATACTTGCCACTATTTTTGCCCTGCCTGTTTTTATATTAGAAATGGGTTCGCACCTAATTCCGGGCATGCACCATCTGATCGCTCAGACCATCGGGATACAAAATAGCTGGTATTTACAGTTTATTCTGACCACACTGGTTTTGGTGATTCCGGGCCGAAGATTCTATATCCACGGCTTACCTGCTTTATTGCGTTTAGCGCCAGATATGAACTCGCTGGTTGCTGTAGGTACCTTGGCGGCTTATCTATTTTCCATCGTTGCAACATTTATGCCCAGCATCTTACCGGCTGGAACAGTCAATGTTTACTATGAAGCCGCTGCTGTTATTGTCGCTTTAATTTTACTCGGTCGTTTTCTTGAAGCGAAAGCCAAGGGACGTACTTCTGAAGCTATTCAGCGTTTAGTCAGTCTGCAAGCCAAAGTGGCCCATGTTTCTCGTGATAATCAAATCGTCGATATTCCAATCGATCAAGTTGTTGTAGGTGATTTTATCATTGTCAAACCAGGTGAACGAGTTCCTGTAGATGGAAAAGTCATTGAAGGCAAAAGCTTTGTTGATGAATCGATGATTACCGGTGAACCCATCCCTGTCGAGAAAAAAGTAGACAGCGATGTGGTCGGTGGTACCATCAACCAAAATGGCACCTTAAGCTTTAAAGCTGTTGCTGTAGGTGGCGAAACCATGCTTGCGCAAATCATTCGTTTGGTTGAGCAAGCACAAGGCGCGAAAATGCCGATTCAAGCTGTGGTTGATAAAATCACTTTATGGTTTGTACCTGCTGTCATGGCTGCGGCTGTACTGACGTTCTTGATCTGGTTGATTTTCGGCCCTTCCCCTGCTTTAACTTTCGCTTTGGTCAATGCTGTTGCTGTGCTGATTATTGCCTGCCCTTGTGCGATGGGTTTAGCAACGCCAACCTCAATTATGGTCGGCACAGGACGTGGTGCTGAACTTGGGGTATTATTCCGTAAAGGTGAAGCATTACAACTACTAAAAGATGCCAACGTTGTTGCTGTAGATAAAACAGGGACATTAACCGAAGGTCATCCTGTACTGACAGATTTTGAAGTCACTGAATTTTTTCAACGTGATCATGTTTTGAGTATGGTGGCAGCAGTTGAATCCCGTTCTGAGCATCCGATTGCCAAAGCCATCGTAGATGCAGCCATCAAAGAAAACCTGACCTTACCCAAAGTGAATCAATTTGATTCTGTGACAGGTATGGGCGTCTATGCAGATATCGATGAAAATGGAGAGATTCATATTGGAGCAGATCGCTATATGCTCCAGCTCAATATTGATATTTCACCTTTTGCAAGCGCGGCGCAACGTTTAGGTGATGAAGGTAAATCACCGCTTTATGTGGCAATTCAGGGCAAGTTGGCAGGGATAATTGCAGTCGCAGATCCAATTAAATCAACCACGCCAAGTGCCATTAAAGCCTTACATCAACTCGGTCTTAAAGTTGCGATGGTGACGGGTGACAACGCCCGTACAGCACAAGCGATTGCTCGCCAGCTCGGTATTGACGAAGTGATTGCGGAAGTTCTCCCTGAAGGAAAAGTCAAAGCGGTACAAAGTCTTAAAGCAAAATATGGCAATATTGCATTTGTTGGTGATGGGATCAACGATGCACCTGCTTTGGCTGAAGCCGATGTCGGTCTTGCCATTGGTACAGGTACGGATGTTGCAATTGAGTCTGCGGATGTTGTATTGATGTCTGGTAACTTGCAAGGTGTTGCTAATGCCATTGCTTTATCAAAAGCCACTATCGGCAATATTCATCAGAATTTGTTCTGGGCATTTGCGTACAATACCATGTTGATTCCAGTTGCGGCTGGGCTACTCTACCCGGCTTATGGCATCCTGCTTTCGCCAATCTTTGCAGCAGGTGCAATGGCTTTATCTAGTGTATTCGTCTTGGCCAATGCCTTACGTTTACGTCGTTTTCAACCCGCTTCTACTTTCGAGTAGAAGCTTGTAGAGAGAATCACCATGAATATTGGAAAACTGTCTCAAACTGTTGGAATCTCTGCCAAAATGATTCGTTATTATGAGCAAATTGGTCTGATTCCAGCCGTGGGTCGAAGTAATGCAGGCTATCGTTCTTATTCCGATCAAGATGCTGAACGGCTCAAGTTTATTCGAAGCTCAAGATCGCTCGGCTTTTCGGTTGCAGAAATCGCAGATCTTCTGGATTTATGGAACAATAAAAATCGACACAGTGCCGATGTAAAGCAACTCGCGCTCTCGCATATCGAAAAATTGGAAATCCGTATTACTGAGTTGCAGAAGATGACCAATACTTTGCAAAACCTCATCAATTGTTGTGCGGGTGATCATCGACCGAATTGTCCAATTCTTGAGGGTTTGCAAAAGCAGGATATTGAGCTTCAAGAAAGCTACCATCAAAATGATTCTCTCTCTGTTTCTCCACTTGCGCAGCAAAAAGTTAAATAGGATTTAAATCCTCCCCCTTGCGAAGTAATACTTCTCACTTTTGAAAAAGGAGGGAGCTTTTCATTACTTAAATGAATTGACTTTCATGCAGTTCTCTTCTTTTTCAGTGCAAAGGGGCTTGCACTGCCTCATATTACAGTGATAGGTTTAATTTAACTTGCGTAGGCGATACCTTACTTTTGAAAGATCAAAAGTAACAAAAATCTTTCGTCTGGCGAGGGGTACATCCTTATACCCCCGCCAAACGGCGACATCCTTGTCGCCATGCGGTAGAAACACCGTGTAGAATTCAATGACGAAAAGGTACTTGCACAGCTTTAACTTAAATTGAGAAGTTTTAATTATTTTATGTAAATTCTAGATCTTACATAAATCAAAAAATGATCTTAAAGCGTAAATTATATTGATATTGGAAGTTCCTTCTCCCGCTGGGAGAAGGTTAGGATGAGGGGCTTTTATATTGAATTTTGGGTTAGTACTGCCCCATCTTACGGTGAAAAGTTTATATTTAATTTGCGTAGGCAATACCTTAGATAAAAACCCTTCCCCTTGCGAAGATAATCCTCCCCCACCCTCCTTTGTCAAAGGAGGGAGATCTCCATTACTCAAATAGTTGAGTACTGTAATTAATTGGAATTTCTTTGACCGCTCTTAATTTAAGATCTTGCATAAAATGCATACATCATCCAATTAAATCAGATTATCTTGTCATTTTTTACAACATACCAAAAAGTAGAACAGCAGCATGTGTTATCAGAAAAAATTTAACCTACACCCAGCCAATTCAATTTTAAACCCATAAAAAAACTGCAATCGCTTTACGATTGCAGTTCCATTTTTTAAACAATTTTAACTTACTTTAAAGCTCACTTCAGGCTATAGGCAATCACATAGTCACCATGATCAGGAGATTGTCGAGCACCGCCCGCAGTCACCATCACATATTGTTTACCTGTTTTCGGTGAAACATAGCTGATTGGTGTTCCTTGGCTACCGACAGGTAAGCGTGATTTCCACAACTCTTTACCTGAAGAAGAATCCAAGGCACGTAAGTAGTAATCTTGCGTTGCAGCAAAGAATACTAAGCCACCTTGTGTTGCCATTGGACCACCAATGGTTGGCATACCAATCGGTGCTTTTAATCCCATTTTTATGCCCATAGGTCCAGTGTCTTCGACTGTTCCCATTGGTACTTGCCAAGCAATCTGGCGAGTTTTCATATCAATGGCAGTCATGGTGCCATAAGGCGGTTTTTGACATGGGATATTCAACTTCGACCAGAAGCGATCTTTATTGACTTTATATGGTGTGCCTTTCATCGGTACAGCACCCATACCTGTATTGACCTTTTCACCACCATTTGCCTGAATTGCCAAATCTTCTGGTGTTTGTTCGATCAGCTGAATCCATAAACCTAAACGCATGTCGTTGACAAACATATATTGATGGCTTGGATCAAAGGCAATACTGCCCCAGTTCATGCCACCCAAAGAGCCAGGGAAACTTAACGATTTATCTGTACCCGGTGCAGTATATAAGCCTTCATAACGCATAGATTTAAAGCCGATACGACACATCAACTGGTCAAACGGTGTTGCACCCCACATATCCGATTCAGTCAAGGTTTGATTACCAATTTGTGGCATTTCAACTGAACGTGGTTGGGTTAAACTATATTGTTCACCCGGAATATCGGCAGGTTTAACAGGCTGTTCAATCACTTGGGTTAATGGTTTACCTGTTAAGCGATCCAATACAAAGAATTGTCCAGATTTGGTTCCTATCACCACAGCAGGTTGATTCTTACCACCTTTCATTGGGAAATCAACCAAGCTTGGTTGCATCGGTAAATCAAAATCCCATAGGTCATTATGGACAGTTTGATAGACCCATTTTTCTTTACCTGTGCTTGCATCTAATGCCAAGACAGATGAATTATATTTATGATCCAAAGGTTGACGGTTGCCTCCCCACACATCTACAGATGAGCTCCCCATTGGCATAAATACCGTGTTCATTTTTGGGTCATACGACATCGCAGCCCATGAGTTAGCTGAACTGCGTTTATAGGTTTCGCCTTCTTTTAACACATGGTTTGGATCAGGATTTCGTGGATCAAATGCCCAGCGTAATTGACCTGTGATCACATCATAAGCACGAATCACCCCACCCGGCATATCTGCGGCAAGGTTATCGGCAATACGGCTACCCACCACAATCACTGTGCCCGCAATGGTTGGTGCAGAGGTCACTTCAAAACGTGGTGCGGTGGTTCCCTCACCCAAGCCTTTAAGTAAGTCAACCGTTCCATCTACACCAAAATCTTTACAACGCTCACCGGTGTCAGCATTGACCGCAATTAAACGGCCATCTGGTGTGTTGGTATACACACGGCGTAAACAAGCGGTATTGTTTGCAACAGCTTGAACAGGTGTTGCACCTGCCAACGTCGGTTGGGTTAAAGGTTCAGTTGAATCGAAGTAAGCCACACCACGACAACGTTCCCATGCATCCGACTTAGAATTTACTTCGGCTTTCCAAAGCTGTTTACCTGAGTCAGCCTCTAAAGCAAAAATATTGTTATGTGGCGTACATAAGTAAATCTTGTTGCCCACCTGTAAAGGGGTCATTTGATCTTCTGCACCGTTGCCTGAACCTGTAGTGAAATCACCTGTACGAAAACGCCATGCCTCTTTGAGTTGATGAACATTATCACGAGTAATTTGATCAAGTGCAGCAAAGCGACTGCCGCCAGAATCCTGCCCATAATGTTGCCAATTGCTTTGTTGCTGGTCTGCTTGAACAGGAACCAATGGCAATGCCTGACCAGATGCTGCAACCGTTGGATGCGGTTGGAACATTTGATAAAGCCCAATCAACATACCTAAAACCGTGAGTGCACCCAAGCCATAAGCTGGCAAGCTCGCACTCGGTTGAAACTGGTAACGGCGAATCGCGGGCAAAGTAAACATCAATGCAGCGAATAAACCTGCTGGAAACATCAGTCTTGAAAATAAAGGCCAAAATTCCCAACCTGCATCCAGCAATGACCAGATGATGGTACCCACAAAAACCAAACTAAACAGCCAGACACCGAGTGCTTTTTTCTTAAAGATAAAAATTGCTGATGCCAATGTGATTACACCCGAAATCACGAAATACCATGATCCTCCCAGTGTCGCCAACTTAACTCCGCCTACAGTAAAGAATGCTCCTGTTACAAGCAAAGCCAAACCTAAAATAAAACACCATATTTTTAATACGGTATGTGTCCTTGTAGATTCAGTCATACGTCATACTCCTAAATTAGAAATTCACACGCATGCTTAAACCAGCAACCCATGCATCATCCACTTCTTTTACACCCGCAGGCTGATGGATATATTGTAGGTTTGGTCGTAGCATGATTGCAGGTGACCATTGATAGGTATAGTTCAATTCAACATTGAGCTCATCACGTTGCACAGGTACATAATCTGTTGCAAACCTATCGTACTGGTCATAACCACGGCTGTTATTGATGGCAATCTGACGATCTTTATAACGATCATTGACCATATAATTTGCAAGCCCAAATCCGATTGAATCATTAGGGCGACTGTCAAAAGGTCCTTTGTACCAGAGTGCAAGTTGTTGGGTACTTTGTACTGCCGTGGTGGCTTTATCATTGACAACTGCATTAAAGCTCACGAACAAACCACGTTTAGGGTCCTGCCCTTTTTGGCTCAGTTGTTGTTGTGCATTGAGCCAAAAACTATGTTTGCTATCATGTACCTTTCCTGCGATCGCAATATCATTGGCTTCAGCGGTCGAGTACAGCGCACCGACTTTATACTCGCCTGCTAAACCATCAAATGCTGCTAGTTTTGGACGCCATGCCAGTTCTACTGGAATGGTGGCACCTTTAACATTGCGCATATCCAAGTTAAAACCATCATTTTTGCCAGTTTTAATGTTGTCAGGATTGACTTCATAAACACCGACACCGAGTGTCCACTCAGGTGCAAATTGGTACTTCACATTGGCTCCCCATAAACCTACGGGTAAGTTGTACCAAATCGAACCAATGGATTTGCCCAGTTGTCCACCACAAAGTAATAGGTTTTGAAACTCACATTGTGAACCATTAAAGTCATCTGACATGCCCATACGACCAATCTTGAATTGAACCGTATTGTCAGCAAAGCCTTTTTTGACCCATGCTTGGGTCAGGCGCCAGATTTTGCCTCGTCCATAAATTTCTTGTGAATTGCCTAAAGCACCAGAACGTGGGTCTTTAATGCTTTCTAAAGTTAAAGCATTACCATCACGCTTGGTGATTAAGATATTGGCTGTAGTGTCTTTCCAGCCCGCGATTTTATTTAAATCAAAGTTTGCACCCAATGCCAATTGCGCTGCATTTTCAAAGCTGTTGTTGTCGTGATAGCCCCCGTCTAAATTGGTTGCAGCTTGGCTCATAATAGAGGCCGTAAATTTATAACCGTCTTTTTCCAGTTGTTGGCGTTGTCCATTCCAATCGCCCAATAACCATTGACGATCTTGTGACCAAGCTTGCTCAGCAAAACTACTCTGAGCCATACACAGCGCAACGGCTAAACAGCTCAGTTTGATCGATAATCCATTTAAACTCATATTACTTCCTTATTATTTGTTATTTCAGTTTTACCGCTGAGCTAAGTTCAGATGTTGCACCTAAACGATCTGTGATATTGGCTGTGATCGATGCAACTTTCATTGTCGGTTTCCAAGTCACGCTTGCTGTGCCTTGTGCATTGGTTGCAACAGTACTTGAGCCTAAATAAAACTCGGCTTCATTTGCGCTTGCTTGTGAGTTGCCAAAAAATTCAACTTGATAACGTTGATTCGGTTGTCCTTTTACCTCTACCGCAATTTGACCTTTTGCTAAGGTCAATTTAGGTGCTTGAATATTTTGATTTGGTTGTGGATTACAGCCTTGTTCATTGGGTTGCTGACAGGTCTTTTGTAAGTTTGCTGGATCAATTTTTACGCCATGACCACGTGAACCAACAAAGTGCGCATGTTCTAATCCCGGAATATCAAAAATAATTGCGCCTAATCGTTGATTTGGTACACAGCTTCCACCCGCTTCACAGCGCTTAATGTCTTTGCCATTATTCCAAATTTGATTTTTGGTTAATGTGATATGCGCATTGGCATCTTTTTCTGAACGAATCGCAACACCGACTCGGTTACCATGGACTTTATTACTGTCAAAAATATTGCCATCACCGGTCAGGTTAAAACCGTTGGAGTTATTGGTCAGTTCGTTATAGGCAATATAATTGCGTTTACCCCAGTTGATCTGTAAGCCATCTGAATAGTTTTCAAACTTGTTACCAATCACCGCATTGTCATTGCCCCATAAAATTTCAATACCTTGCGATGGTTCTGGATTTGCAGCAGTGGAAATAAAGTGGTTATTGGCAACCAAGTTAAATGCAGCACCACGTGTTAACTCAAGTCCATCACCATTGTCTTGGAAATAGTTATTCAGCACTTTGTTGTTATTGGTCGTTGTCGCAGTTGGATTACCTTTGCCATCATCCCCTGTCAACATCACCCCTGCACCACCATAGTTGTGCATAATACGGTTATTTTGGATCAGGTTATTGCTGGCACGGTTCATCAAGATTCCAATACAAAAACGACGGATCTCTAGCCCTTGAATACTGACGCCATTGATGTCACGTAACACAATTCCCGGCAAAGTTGTGGTACGAACATTGGTTCCGAACTGCCCTTCAACAGCCCCCGGACAAGCTTCAACCCCTGTACCTTTAATATAATTTGAGCCATCAATTGCGATAAACTCACCTGTTTTTGCCCACTGTGTACCGATGATTTTTACTGGTGCTTTAATTTCTGGCAGTGGGCTGTTGACCTTAATGGCATAAGGCGCTTGCCCAACCGCTTGAATCAAAATCTCACTGGCTTCACTTGGCTTACTATTGGCTTGCTCAATCGCCCAACGCAATGAACCTTTTTCATGATCATCTTGATAACGGTCTACCACATAGCTTTCCGCCATTGCCAAACCAGAAACCGCTAAGCCAAGTGCCAATGTCGTTAAACGTAATGAAATCATTTTCATGTCTAAAAATTCCTTTTAATTTATGGTGTAGGTTGAACGGTTTTTAATAACTGTTTGAGTTGGGTCACATCAATTTGACCGGGCGCAGAAGGCTCACCGATCATGCCGAAACTAAAGCTGCCGCCCATATTGGCTGTGGCAATTCGAGAAATCGTGCCGAGTTTGCCCATCGACATGGTGAGCAATGGTTTTTTTGATTGCTGACTGACTTTTAAAGTGGCATTCATCAAGGTAAATACATCTTGTTTGCTTTGTGGCATCACTGCGATTTTAAGAATATCTGCGCCAAGCTGATCTTGTTTAAGCAAGCGTTGAACGATTTCTGCTTCATCAGGGGTCTTTTTAAAATCGTGATTGGACATCACAATCAACACTTTTTGTTCATGTGCCAATTTAATGGTGTTTTTCACCACTTGCTGATCTCGGAACATTTCCACATCCAGCATGTCCATAAAGGGTTGGCGTAAATAGGCTTGATAAGTTTTGCCATAATCCGCATCGCTGATGGTCAATTGCCCGCCTTCGTTATGGGTACGAATGGTCGCGATCATGGGTTTAACCCCTAAAATCTGTTTAAGCTCATGTCCTAAAGCAATCACTTGCTTAGTGTCACTGGCAAAGTTGAGCAGATCTATGCGGAACTCAGCCAAATCCGCATCTGGATTATTGGCAATGATTTTTGCTTGTGCTAAAGCTTGTTCTTTGGTTTTTGCTGTAATCGGGACTATGGTTTTTACGGGGAGTTTTGCCAATTCTGCAAGTTCAACTGGGCTTGGTGAAACAGGTTGTGCCTGTGTCATTTGAAAGGTAAATATGGAGCTAAGTGCAAGCGTCAATGCTGCAAGTTTTTGTAGTTTCATTTTCATCTTCCTGAATAAATTGTCCGTTTGTATATCGCGTTTTCGCTTGATTACGATTTAATTTAGGTGCTTTTCGTCTATCTAAACCCCTCCTCATCCCTCCCTTGCGGAACTTCAATCGTTCCTCACCCTTTTTAAAAGGGAGGGGTATAGCGAATCTCAAGACTTCAATAACTTCATATCATGTCCACCTTTTAAAAAAGGAGGCATATCACAAATCTCAAGGCTTCAATAAGTTCGTGACAAGCCCCCTTTAAAAAGAGATTTAGGCGATTCCTAGATATCAAAAAACACGGTTTCGTCTTCACCTTGAATGCGAATATCAAAGCGATAGACGATTTCACCGTCGACTTCACTGCGTTTAGCAATCAGGGTTTGGCGGCGGACTGCCCATTCAATACTGTTCAATACAGGGTCATTGGCATTTGCTTCCACTTCATCGTCAAAATAAATACGGGTATGCAAACCAATGTTAATTCCACGAGCAAAGAGTGCGACTGCAATATGCGGTGCTTGAGTTGAGCCTTTACGCCCTGCGACAGCCCCCGGTTTAATGGTGTCAAAACTCCAAAAACCTGTTTCAAAATTTGCGCCTGTACGACCCCAGCCCTGAAAATGAGCATCGGCTGTTTTGCCTTGGGTATCAGCCTGACTTGGATAAACCCCATTGGCATCGGCTTGCCAGATTTCCAGCAATACATCTCTTAATGGTAAACCCAGTCCATCAAACACTTGACCTTCAATACGGATACGTTGACCTTGGGTGTGTTGTTTCACCAACTGGTTATCGAAGCTATGTTCAAATACTTCAATATTGGCTTGTTGTGGCAATAAACCGATATGCACATAAGGACCACCTGTTTGTGATGGGGTTTCCTTAATTTCCTGAAAATTCCATGCATTCATTGTCTGAGTTCCTTAAGTCAAATCATTTTCAAAATAAGTCGCACGACGACCACGCAGATGAATATCAAAGCGGTAACAACGACTATCTGATTCAATGAAATTGTTTTTATCTTCTAATGCGATCAAGGCACGACGCTGATCTTCAGATGGAATGGTTTTTAAAATCGGGCAAGTATCTATTAGGGTATCGCCCTCAAAATAGAATTGCGAAATCAAACGTTGTGCCCAACCATCGGCAATCAATGAAAAATGGATATGCGCTGGACGCCATTCATTGATTCGGTTACGCCAAGGATATGGCCCCGGTTTAATGGTACGGAAAATATAAAAACCATTTTCATCGGTTAAGGTACGACCACAGCCACCAAAGTTAGGATCCATTGCGCCAATAAATTTGTCATTTGGATGGCGATAACGACCTGATGCGTTGGCTTGCCAAACTTCCAATAAGGCGTTTTTTACAGGGCGACCAAACTGGTCACGCACATAACCATGTACAATAATTCGCTCGCCGACTGGGAGCCCTTCTTTGGCATAGTTCAAAATCAAATCATTGTCTTTTGCACCAAAAATTTCAGGTGAAAAATGCGGTGAAGTGACTTCAGTTAATGTTTCATTAATCGAGATCAATGCATTTTTGGGCGAGCGTAATACACTGGTTTTATAGCCTGGTGTATATGCTGGCGGGTGATCTTCTGTATTCCGTTGCGGATATGCACCCAATGTATGACTTAACATGCCTATCTCCTTAATCCTGTTGTTGTGCAGCGACAGGTTGCACTTCTATTCCGAGTTCTTTAAAAACATCTTCAGCCATGTGCATTGCAGCATTTGCGGCTGGCAGTCCCGCATACAATGAGCTGTGTAAAATCAGTTCTTTGAGTTCGTCCTTGGTAACACCATTGTTAAAGCAAGCACGTAGATGCATTCTGAGTTCATCTTCTCGTCCCAATGCCAATAAGATGGCAATGGTGACTAAACTGCGGGTATGCCGTGGTAAACCTTCACGTGACCACACCTCACCCCAAGCAAAGCGGCTTATAAAATTTTGAAAATCTTGGTTAAAGTCATTCAAGTTTTCTAAAGATCGACCGACATGTTTTTCACCCAATACTTCGGTGCGGACCTGTAGTCCTTGTTGGTAACGTTGTTCATCATTCATGGAAATTGTCCCTCTTTATGATCTTATTTCTGATCTTGAGAAAGTTAGCTTGCATCGGTATGCGCCACTAAGGATTTAACAAAAATTGCCACAGCCGCAGCGGTTGCAGGAATCATCAATAAGCTTAAAATTGCGGTAAAAGACCAATCATTGCCGAGTAAAACAGCACCAATCCAAGCCCCAAACACTGCGCCAAAACGACCGATCCCTGTCATCCATGCCACACCAGTTGCACGACATTGAGTTGGGTAAAAACGGGCACTTAATGCTGGCATTGCAGATTGCGCACCGTTGATTGCAACCCCTGCACATAACACTAAAATGGCCAATAATGTTGGGTTGCTGAGGCTTTGACCTACGGCAACAGCAAATAAGCCTGCGATAAAATAGAATGCTGAGATAATGCGGTTCGGGTTAAAACGATCCATTGCCCAACCAATAAATAACGCACTCAACACACCACCAAACTGGAATAGACCGCCAATAAATGCTGCGCGTTCCATGGTTGCGCCGGTTTCACGCATCAAAGTTGGTAACCAGCTGGTCAGTAGATAAATCACCACCAAGCCCATAAAGTAGGTTGACCATAACAACACTGTGCCTTTGGCAAATTTTTGCGAAAACAACATGCCAAATACATTTTTCTTTTGTGCCACAGCAGACTGTTCTTCTGGGATATAAAAGCTGTCAGCAAGCTGTACTTTTTCAGGTGCAATATGGCTTAGGATTTTGCGAACTTTTGCAGCATCTCGACCTTTAACAATCAAGAAGCGATATGACTCAGGTAACAGTACAATTACCAACAGCATCAGGATCAACGGTGAAATACCACCGAGCAAAAATAAGCTGTGCCATCCAAAGGTAGGAATCAGCCAACTACTGACAAAACCACCCGTTGCCATACCCAAGTTATAGCCACAAAACATACAGGTCACGAGCAGTGAACGAACACGATTTGGGCAGTATTCTGAAAACAATGTGGTGGCATTTGGCATTGCTGCGCCTAGGCCAATACCGGTTAAAAAGCGCAGTACAACCAAACTGTCTAAGTTTGGCGCATAAGCTGATGCCAAGGTAAAACCACCAAAGATCAACATTGAGATAGTTAATACAATCTTGCGTCCAAAACGATCCGCAGTAGGTCCTGAAACCAATGCACCAATGATCATTCCACCCAGTGCTGCACTCATCACAGGTCCAAGTTGAGAGCGATCAATCCCCCAATCCTGTGCCAGAGCTGGTGCAATAAAGCCCATTGCAGCCGTATCGATTCCATCAACAAATACAATCAGAAAACAAATGATTGCAATCATCCATTGATACTTGCTGATCGGTGCATCATTAATGAGTGCCTGAGCATCCATACTGTTTTTTGGGGCAGCAAATTCCTGTGCCATAGTTGCCTCCTTGTAGGCGAATTCCTTTCTAACCCTAGACGGTTATATGTTCTGAATAAACTTGGACAATGCCTGACTGAACACTTGTGGTTGTTCAATATTGGACAAATGAGACGCTGCCAAGATTTCAAGTTGACTGGTTGGAATGGATTGATGCATAAATTCTGCATCTTGAACCGTCGTTACAGGGTCATATTGACCTGCGATAATTAAAGTTGGGATTTGAATTTGATTGAGCTGATCTCGAACATCTGCATCTGCCAAAGCTCGACAGGCATTGGCATAGCCTTGTGCAGGTGTCACCGCTAAACTTTGTATGGTTTTTTGAGCAAGCACATCATGTGCATAATCAAAATGCCCACTAAACCAACGGGTATGTGTGGTTTTAACAATTTCAGCCAGCCCATCTTGCTCTACGCTATCAGCACGGCTATTCCATGCTTCAGCAGTACCAATTTTCGCGGCTGAGTTTGCCACAGTGATGCTATAAAAGCGTTCAGGGTATTGAATAGCCAGTGTGAGTGCAGTGATGCCACCCATTGAAATTCCACAAAAATGCGCTTTTTCAATATGCCATGTATCTAAGATATCAATCACATCGTCGGCAAAGTTTTGCAGCGTACTGTTGGCAATCACATCACTTGCACCATGCCCACGGGTATCATAAGTAATGATCTGATAGTGTTGTGCCAAAGCATCTACTTGCGCTTGCCACATCCCATGATCTGTTCCAAGTGAGTTAGAAAATATAATCACGGGTGCATTTTTTACGCCTTGGATTTGAACGGCAAGTTGCTGTCCTTGACGATTTTTAATTTTCATACTGACTTTCATGATT
This sequence comes from Acinetobacter sp. CE-15, assembly GCF_051059255.1. Lineage (NCBI taxonomy): Bacteria > Pseudomonadati > Pseudomonadota > Gammaproteobacteria > Moraxellales > Moraxellaceae > Acinetobacter > Acinetobacter sp. CE-15. The sequence continues at coordinate 3,380,375 of NZ_CP192737.1, forward strand.
TAGACACTCCTTGTGCTGCTTGTAGTACGGCATCAATTTGTGCCTGAATATTGCCCAAGTAAGCGGCTGGTTTAAAAATCTCTGCTAATTCCTGTGCACTTAGATGAACATTCACCTCAGCCATTGCTGACAACACTGTTTTTAAATGCTGCTGTTGCGCAATAGCCTGCTGACAAGCTTGCTCAACCAAATGATGCGCATTTAAGCGTCCAATTTTGGGTGCCAGTGCCATCATTGCAGCTTCTGCCATGATTAAGCCCTGAGTACACTCAAGGTTGCGCTGCATCGCTTCTGCATCGACTTGCATATGTTCAAGTACATCTGTCGTGCGTTCTAAAGCACCTGCGCATAACTGGAAAATTTCAGGAATCACCAACCATTCTGCATGCCAAGTACCTAAAGCACGTTCATGTTCTTGCAGCATGTTTTGGTAGACACTTGCCATTAATGCAGGCACACGGTTGGCTGCTGCAAGTACGCAAGCGGCTGCAACTGGATTACGTTTATGTGGCATGGTGGATGAGCCACCACGACCTTTTGCAGTGGGTTCAAAGACTTCAGCAATTTCAGTTTGCATCAGCAAAGACCAGTCTTTTGCCATCTTGCCAACATTACCGACGATCAGGGCAAGTACACTGGCAATTTCAACGATACGGTCACGCTCACCGTGCCATGTACACTCAGGTGAGGTTAAATTCAACGCCGCAGCATAGGCTTTAACCACCGCGGAACCTTGGTCTTGTAATGATGCCAATGAACCCACAGCCCCACCGAGTTGAGCAGTAAGCACGCGACTTTTCATCTCACTTAGACGATCAAGATCACGTTTAAATGTCGCAGCCCAACGTGCAAACTTATGCCCTAAAGTAATTGGTAAGGCTTGTTGCAACCAAGTGCGACCAATCATGACTTGGGCACGATACTGTTGTGCTTGGTCTAATGAAACTTGATAAGCCTGTTGTACTTGTTTTTCGATCAGCCCCAAAGCATCACGGCATTGCAGAATCGTGGCTGTATCAATAATGTCTTGGCTGGTTGCGCCCCAATGTACATAACGCGCTGCGTCTTCATCCTGTTGTTTTACTATCGCAGTAAATTGCTTAACCAAAGGAATCGCAATATTTCCCGCAAGAGCTGTCGCGGTTGCCAATGCTTCAAAATCAATTTTTGCTAAGGCCTGTTGTCCAACTTGTTCAATGATGCTGGCTGCGGATGGTGGAATCACCCCCACTTGCGCCTGTGCTTTTGCCAAAGCCACTTCGGCTTGGATCATATAAGCCAATAAGGCATGATCGCTAAAGATTGCTGTGACATCAGGCTGATAAAATAAGCTGGCGTATAACTGGCTCATCAGATACCTCACTCAACACGTTGAATAATTAATGCAATACCCTGACCTACCCCAATACACATTGAACATAAGGCATATTCACCCTTGATCTGTTCAAGTTGATTTAAGGCAGTCGTCACCAGTCTGGCACCTGATGCACCCAAAGGATGACCTAAAGCAATCGCACCACCATTGGGATTTACACGTGCATCATCATCTGCCAAACCTAAATCACGGGTTACCGCCAAAGCTTGGGCAGCAAAGGCTTCATTCAGTTCAATCACATCCATTTGCGCTAAACTAAGATCAGCTTGTTTAAGCAGTTTCTTAATCGCAGGCGCAGGTGCAAAGCCCATAATTCGTGGCTCAACACCTACAGTGGTTGCTGCAATAATTTTGCCACGTGGTTTTAATTGGTATTTTTCTACAGCTTCGTCTGAAGCAATCAATAACGCCGCAGCACCATCATTAATCCCAGATGCATTACCCGCCGTGACCGTACCATCAGCTTTGACCACACCTTTAAGTTTTGTCAGTGCTGCTAAAGTGGTTGATGCACGTGGATGTTCATCGGTATCCACAAGCACAGCATCACCTTTACGCTGTGGAATAGTGACAGGTACAATCTCATTTTTGAAAAAGCCTTGAGCTTGTGCTGCCGCAGTACGTTGTTGGCTGTTTAGCGCAAACTGATCTTGATCCGCACGGTTAATATTGAATTGTTCTGCTACGTTTTCAGCGGTTTGTGGCATGCTGTCCACACCATACAATTCTTTAAGTTTTGGGTTGATAAAGCGCCAGCCCATAGTGGTGTCTTCGATCTTTTGACTACGTCCAAAAGCACTGTCCGACTTACCCATCACATAGGGCGCACGGCTCATGCTTTCTACGCCACCCGCAATAATTAAATCTGCTTCATTGGCTTTAATGGCGCGAGCTGCCATGGCAATCGCATCCAGTGATGAACCACATAAACGATTGACAGTGGTTGCTGGCACTTGATAGGGCACACCTGCCAATAATGCTGACATACGCCCGACATTACGATTGTCTTCACCGGCCTGATTGGCACAGCCATAAATCACATCATCAACTTGCTGCCAATCTACCGTTGGATTACGTTGTATCAATGCTTGAATTGGAATAGCACCGAGGTCATCTGCACGGACTGGCGCAAGACCACCGGCATAACGACCAAATGGGGTACGGATGGCATCTATGATGTAAGCGTTTTTCATGTTGTTTATATCCTTAAATAATCTCCCTTGCGCTGCTACTACAGCAGCTCACCTCTTTGTAAAAGAAGAAGTTCCCCTCTTTCATAAAGAGGGGTTAGGGGAGATTTAATCATTCCGCAAGGGAGGGATTTATTATCCCTGTGTCGCATCAATCAATTGAGCACCCGTCAAAGCCTGTAACTCTTCAAAGCTCAGACCTGCAACTTTTTCAAGCACTTTTAAGCCATCTGCGGTCACATCAATCACACATAGGTCGGTATAAATACGATCAACACAATGTTTGCCTGTTACTGGATAAGTCAGTTCTTCAACAATCTTAGGTTCACCTTGCTTGGTCACATGATCTGTGGTGATAAACACTTTCTTAGCTCCTACAGCCAAATCCATTGCACCACCCACCGCAGGAATTGCATCAGGCGCACCAGTATGCCAATTGGCAAGATCACCATTAGCCGCTACTTGGAATGCACCCAATACCGCAATATCCAGATGTCCACCACGCATCATGGCAAAAGAATCACCATGATGGAAAAACGAGCCACCCGTTAGCATGGTCACATATTCTTTGCCAGCATTAATCAGCTCAGGATCTTCTTCACCTTTGGCGGGTGGAGGACCAAAAGCCAATAAACCATTTTCAGAATGTAGAAATACATCTTTGTCTGTTGGTAGATATTTTGAAATCTTGGTCGGTAAACCAATGCCTAAATTGACATAAGCACCATCGGGAATATCTTGGGCAACACGTTCAGCAATTTGGTCACGGCTTAGTTTTTGGTAGCTCATTGTTATTCTCCATTACCATTGGTTGCATCAACTGCAACCACATGCTGAACAAAAATCCCTGGGGTAATAATATGCTCAGGATCAAGTTGACCCAATTCAACCACCTCTGAAACCTGTGCAATGGTGACATCTGCAGCCATCGCCATGATTGGACCAAAGTTACGTGCTGATTTGTTATAAACCAAGTTGCCCCAACGGTCGCCTTGATGTGCTTTAATCAGTGCAAAGTCTGCTTTAATTGGATATTCAAGCACGTAGTCTTTGCCATCGATATGACGGGTTTCTTTACCATCTGCCAATAATGTGCCAAAGCCTGTTGGGGTAAATACTGCACCTAAACCCATTCCAGCGGCTTGAATACGACACGCGAGATTACCTTGTGGAACCAGTTCCAGTTCGATCTTGCCTGCATGGTAGAGTTCATCAAATACCCAAGAGTCAGACTGACGAGGGAAAGAACAAATGATTTTACGGACTGCACCTGATTTAAGCAGTTTAGCCAGACCGTAATCGCCATTGCCTGCATTGTTATTGACAATCACCAGATCTTTAACGCCAAGTTCAATCAGCCCATCGATCAGCTCTGCGGGCTGTCCTGCTGTTCCAAAGCCACCAATCATAATGGTTGCACCATCTTTGATGTGGGACAGAACCTCGCTCAATGAGGTGGCGCTTTTATCAATCATCTGACTACTTCCTGTACTATGAATCACTCATTTGTTTCATCCTAGAAACCGATGAAACATAAGTTGAGTGTTTTGTTCGGATTTCTTATCTTCATTCTTGATAAATTTTGTATTTACTTCTAGGCTTGAAGGGAGGTTTTGTTCGATCATTATTTTTTATGTTCGATGATCGAACTTTATCCCACTAAAACAGTCTACTTTCGGTTTAAAATAATTTTACGGAATCTGATTTAAAATAAGGATCTGCGTTATGGACAATGACCAAAAAAAAACCACCCGATTTATCCATCATACTGAAAATAAAAAGATCATTCGCCATGAGGATTTTATTGCGGGGATTGCAAAAGGTTTGGCGATTTTGGAATGTTTTGGACCTGAACGGCATCGTTTTAACATCAGCACGGCAGCTGAGAAAACCGGAATGACCCGTGCAGCAGCGCGTCGCCATTTACTCACATTAGAATACTTAGGCTATTTAGACTTTGACGGACATTATTATTATTTAACCCCGAAAATTCTCAAGTTCTCTGGCGCTTATTTAGATGGCTCCCCTTTACCTAAAATTTGCCAACCCTTATTAAATTTATTGACCAACCAAACCTCGCTGATTTATTCCGTGATGGTGCTAGATGGTTATGAAGCAATTACCATTGCACGTAGTGCTGCGCACCAACAAACAGACCGAGTTAATCCCTATGGCTTACATTTAGGCAATCGTCTGGCTGCGCATGCAACCTCTGCCGGGAAAATTTTATTGGCGCATTTAAATGTCGAAGAACAAAAGCAGTGGCTGACCCAATATCCATTAAAGCGTTTCACTAAATACACCCATACAGAAAGTGCTGCCTTTATAGAACTACTGCATGAGATTAAAGAACAAGACTGGTGTTATTCCTGTGAAGAGCACGAATTGGGGGTGCATGCTGTGGCAGTTCCGATTTATGACTCAAATGCGGTTGTTGTTGCCGCACTCAATATTGTCTCCCCCACCATACGCACCACCAAAGATTATTTAATTACGCATATCTTGCCGTTACTGCAAGAAACAGCGCGGGATTTACGCCAAGTGATTTAGCATCTGTTCAGATAACAACATCTTTTACATGACAAAACATACTTTGTGAAGAACACACTTTGTGAAGTTTGCTCGATATGTTTTTACATATGCCATTGATAAATTGTCTGTTCACACTGTTTGCTTAACAACACTTGCTGTTCAGCTTCATGATCCTTTTGTTGACTACTGTATTCTGAATGCGTGTGCCCTAAATGTGTAGATTTGGAATGATGTGCAAAAGAATGATTGTGCTCAGAATGTCGATGCGCTGATTGCTGCGCTTGAGAATGATGATGCTGAGGTTGATTGTGCTGAGATAAATGGTCATCAGAAGCGCCATGATCATGCTCACAGTCATGGTGGTGAAATGAATCTTTTTGTACTGAATGATCTTGTTCCACATCATCTTTTCGAATACAACAACCCGCAACATATTGGCTCGTGCCATCCAGATAAAATTCTTCTTTCCATACGGGAACCTCATGTTTTACCCGTTCTACTGCTTCTTCACAGGCTGCAAATGCTTCACGGCGATGCGCTGCATAAGCAATGGCAATAATGGCTTTTTCACCGATGTTTAAAGCACCAATACGATGAATGACTCGTACATAAGCCACCGCAAATTTTTGTTGAATCTCTTGCTCAATTTGACGAATCATTTTTTCTGAAACAGGCGCATAGGCGGTATATTTCAGCGCTTTGACCGCTTTGCCTTCATGATGATTGCGTACTGTTCCAATAAAGATGCCAATGCCACCGCATTCAGGAAAGTCTTGAATCGGGTCAAAACTGTCTTGGGTTAAAGGGGTATCCTGAATTCTGTTGAATTGTTTAAGCGTTTGTTCAAATGTATGCATATCAACCTCCCGCAACAGGTGACAGTAAAACCACAGTACTATCCGCTGTTAATAAGGTCTGATGTGGGATAATCTCTTCGCCTATTGCACATGCACAACGCTCAAGCATGTTTCCTGCATGTGGATAAGCGCGTACCACATAATCCAAAACATCCGAAATCCTCATTTCAGACTCACATTGCAGAGTTAAATCGGTCGGCAGTAAACGTTCAATTGCACCAAAGCATTCAATTTTTACAGTCATGTGCTGCTGGATATCTTTGAATTGATTGGCAATGTTTGCCGAGTCTGGTGTATTTGGAATAGTAAATTGATCTGACATATTAACCTCCAATCATATACATACTGATTTTTCGAGATGATGAATGTTTTGATTTTGGCTGTTGATAAATCTCATCAAAGCCTTGTTTTTTCTGCCAAATATAATCAGACAAAGTATCTTGTAATTGCCTATGCTGTGGCGAATCTAATGTTATTGGCGAATATACAGCTGCATTTGGTGAACTGGTTTGCGCTAATCGGAGAGGCTCTAAAACAGGTGAATCTTGATTCAGTGCCTTAATTTGTGCTTTTAGGCTGATCCCCTTTGGCGCAAATAGACAATTATAAAAATCACCTTGTGCGGTTAAACGCACACGGTCACATGTGCCACAAAATGAATTGGTAATGGTCGAAATGATGCCAATCGGATAACCATCAATAAAATACTGCCGTGCAGGCTCGGAAGACTGTCCTTGCTGTAAAGTGACAACAAAGTCCTGCTGTAATTGAGCTAAAATTTCTTGCTCAGTGACAATATCGGCTTGCGTCCAAAGTCCCTCTCCATCTAAAGGCATAAATTCAATAAAACGCACTGTTAAATGCTGCTGAATTGACCAATGTGCTAAGGGTAAAACCTGATTCTCATTGACCCCTTTAATCAATACAGCATTGATCTTGATTTTAAAACCTGCCTGCTGTGCAGCAGCAATGCCCGCTAATACAGGTTTTAATTCTTTTTGAGTCAGTGCTTTAAATTGTGCTTGATCTAAACTGTCCAGACTAATATTCAAGTCATCTAAACCAGCTTGTTTTAACTGACTTGCGTATTGTTTAAGATAGTGTGCATTGCTGGTCATTGAAATCCGCTTTAGCCCGAGCTTTTTTAATTTTTGCAGTTGACCAATAAAGTGCACCACACCTTGACGCATTAACGGTTCACCACCTGTGATCCGAATCTGTTCAATGCCATGGCGCACCATAAATTCGCAAAATATATACAGTTCTTCAAAACTGAGTAAATCATGTTTTTTGATCCATTCTGGATGTTCAGGCATACAATAAACACACTTAAAATTACAGCGATCTGTCACTGAAATTCGGAGTTTTCGCTTGTTACGACCATATTGATCGACAAAAGCCGTACCCTCTTCGTATTGTGTCATTGCATTCATTTACACATCCCAAGCACGATTTAAATTCAAGATTGTTTAAAACTTAAAATCTGCGCTATTTTATTGATCTTGAAATTGCAAAAAGTGTTCCAACTTTGATCATTCACCAATGTGTTTAAGCTAAAACCTGCTCGAATTCTCTCAAAAATAGAGATTTGCAAAAAACGAGTCCAAACCAAGCCAATCAATGTAAAAACTTGAGCTGTTGATATTGCTGTAATTCATCCAAAGAATTGATGCTGTGAAAAAACAGTGCATGATTTTCAAATAACGCTTCCTGAGCGTGCAAATCAGAAAAACATGCCTTTAAACTGCGTTGTCCTTGTTCAAGATGAGTGCAGATTTGATTTAAAGCACTGCACTTTAACAAACAAAATGGATATAAGGCTTTGCCATTGATATTGACATAAGCCACTTGTGCTAAGGGATGACCCGCTAAAGCCATATGTAATCTTTCAATAACCTCAGGTGGAATAAATGTCACATCACAGGGCACAAAAAGTACATAGTCAGATGTCACATAAGACCATGCACTTTTTATTCCCATCAGCGGACCATAAAAGCCTTTTTCATCATCCTGATAGCAATACAAACTGGGAATAAGTTTTTGATAAATTGAATAATCACGGTGGCTATTGACCCAAATCTGCGCGACTCGATTTTTTAATTGTTGATGGATCTAAGGGGCTGTTGACAATTCGTCTATGTTTGCGACTACGTGTGTTTTTTAGGCGATACTAGGCAGGAAATACGAAATTTAGTCATTCTAAATGAGTAGTTCGTAACGACGTAGCGGCAAAAAACACGCTAGTCCCCCGCTGCGCCTTGCGCTGCAAACAAAGCAGTGCTTTGTTCTTGCTCAGGGTTGTGGCTAAAATTATCTCAGCCTTCGTTATGAAACTTGAAAATAGTCTCGCTATTCTCTTCGTTTCATGCCTTGCCTGCTCAATTTTAGCTTACAACGCAAGCCATTTATGAAATGTCAACAGCCCCCCAATTGAATTTGATCATCAAATTTCTGTAACAGTTTATTGATTCCATTCATACGCCTTGCCTGACCGCCCGCAAGAATGACAAGATCAGTTTGTGGATATTGCTTGGCTTTCTTGGGTTTTATAATTCTTTTCATTGTGTAAGCTCCGCTTGACAGGCTTTAATCAATCCGCGAATTTCAGGTAGACATGAACCACAATTACCGCCTGCTTTTAGACATGCAGTCACTTGTTTTTCATGATTGATATTGTTTTCTTTAATGGTTTGAATAATTCGATTTTTGCCTACCTTAAAGCAACTACATACCAATGGCCCTTCACTATTGCCCATCGACATGGCTTGTCCAGCAAGTAAGGCTTTACGATGCATCGCACTTAAACGATCACGTTTAAATAAACTGGCAACCCAATCACGATCAGGCAACAAGGCTTTGGGTGCAATATATAAACTTGCAATAAGGCGACCTTCTTTTAACACCACACTATGGCTAATGTGTGCAGTTTGATCTTCCAAGTTCAACCACTCAAAACTCTCATCTTCAAAGGGTAAGAGTTGTTTGAGATGTTGGGTAGTTTGGGTAAAACGACGACGATCCGCCAATTCATAGCGTACTGCTTTGGCGGTCTGAATTTTTGTCCACCACACCGTATTTTCGATGCTATTTTTAACAATGTGTTCATACCCTTCGCGGACATAAAATACCCCTTGCCACTGAGTATAAAATGGCTGAATCATCACAGGGGTATATTTGAATTCTGGCTCGCCTGAAATTGCATCTACCACTGGATTGACCACTTTGCCAATACGGGCATCCGAAGCAAATTGATCATTCCAATGAATCGGGGCGAAAATTTGTCCACGGCGGATATTGTCACTGAGCACAGTACGCAAGACACAATTGCCCCAAGCCGATTTGATTTCGACCAATTCGCCTTCTTTCAAGCCATATTTCAATGCATCATTGGGATGAATTTCACAAAAGGGTTCTGCTTTATGGGTGCTTAAATTGGCAGATAGACCTGTGCGGGTCATGGTATGCCACTGATCTCGAATCCGTCCTGTATTGAGAATTAAAGGATATTCAGTATTGCTTTGATGGACTGGGTCTATCGCCATCGTGGCAATAAATTTAGCTTTGCCATCTGCATGGCTAAACTGCCCCTGTGAAAACAATTGTGCGAATGCATGCTCAGCCTGATTGCGCATGATCACAGGCCATTGAATGGGCGCCAATTGATCATATTCATCCAATGAAAGATCAGTTAAACCTTGTAAATTGAAGTAACGAAAGCTTTGTGCATTTGATCGCGCATTAATCTCTGCATTTTGATAGGCAGATAACAATGCATGTTCTTTAAAAATCTCGTGGCTATTTGCAAAATCAAAGCCAGTAAATCCAAGCTTTTTAGCCACTTGTGCCACAGCCCACCAATCCGCTTTGGCCTGCTCAGGTGGGTCTAAAAAAGCACGTTGTCGTGAAATACGGCGTTCTGAATTGGTGACCGTACCATCCTTTTCCCCCCACCCCAATGCGGGTAACAGCACATCGGCAAACTGAGTGGTGTCGGTATCTTTGCAAATATCAGAGACCACAACAAACTCACAACTGTTTAAAGCACGTTTGACCTGATCGGCATTGGGTAGGCTGACCACCGGATTGGTCGCCATAATCCAAATGGCTTTAATCCTGCCACTTTCCACTGCTTCAAAAAGATCAACGGCTTTTAATCCAACGTGTTTGGCAATGCTTGGACTGTTCCAAAAACTTTGCACAAGCTGTTGATGTTGTTGATTATCTAAGTCCATGTGTGCTGCCAGCATATTGGCAAGTCCACCCACTTCACGCCCGCCCATTGCATTGGGTTGTCCTGTCATTGAGAACGGTGCTGCGCCCAACTTTCCAATTTTACCCGTCAACAAATGACAATTAATGATGCTATTGGCTTTGACCACACCACGTGAAGACTGGTTTACCCCCATTGAAAATAGGGTCATGACTTTTTCAGTTTGGGCAAACTTTTCAAAAAAGAGCTGGAGTTTTTCTAGCGAAATTCCTGTTTTCACTGCAACATCTTGGATATCTGTTTCAGCTTGCGAACTTTTTAGTGCCGTATCTAGCTCTTGTGTATGTGCCTCAACAAATGCGCTATCCGCATAACCCTGTTGATGTAAATATTGTAATAACCCATTAAACAAGCAAACATCTTGACCAATCAAAATAGGCAAATGCAAATCAGCTGCTTCACATGTGGCAGTAAAGCGTGGATCTATCACCACCACAAATAAATCACTTTGCTTTTGTTGTCTTAATTCTTTGGCTTTCATGATGCGTTGATACATCACGGGATGACACCATGCTGTATTTGAACCGACCAAAATCACCATGTCAGTATGTTCAAAATCATCATAACTTGCAGGTACCAAATCCTCACCAAAAGCACGCTTATGTGCGGCAACCGCCGAAGACATACACAATCTTGAATTGGTATCGATATTGGCTGTGCCCAAATAGCCTTTAACGAATTTATTTACCACATAATAGTCTTCCGTCAACAACTGACCCGAAACATAAAATGCGACACTGTCACGACCATATTGCTCGATATAGTGTTGGAATTTATTGGCGATTAAATCTGTTGCGCTATCCCAATCTGTGACTTGCTGATGCGGATGACGCCCAAGCATCGGATGTAAAACACGTGTGCCCAACCCCAGCGTATCGGCTAAATTACTGCCTTTAATACACAGTTTTCCGTAATTCGAGGGATGATTGACATCGCCAACCACAGACACTTTTGGTCCTAGCGTAGTGTCATGCACTGTTGCTGTGACACCACAGCCTACACCACAGTAAGGACAAGTGGTTTGTGTGCTTGTGATCTTATGTTCTGTGGAGCTAGGCAGTTCCATTACAGGGATACTATTCATTGCTGCTGTGCTCCTCAATGCTATACATTCACTTAAATATGGCTTTCATTTTTAATCGCCCCCTCCTGTTAAGATGAAGGGGGTTAAGCGATATAAATCAGCCTGCTTTTTTTAATGCAAAATCCCGACCAAATAACAATTTATTGCGAATCGAAGAAATTGGGGTTTGATCAGCAATCAATTCAGCGTACCAAGTGCCATCCTCTGTATCACCAAACAGTACCGCACCAACGACTTTATCCTTTTGAATAATAATGCGTTTGTAGATTTGACGTTTTTCATCATTCAGAATAATGTCTTCGAAATCTTCTAGAGGTTGACTGTTTTCTAAATCAATGCGGCCTGCTGAAAAAACATCACAACCACTGACTTTTAACTGGGTTGGAACAGTCGGTGCTTTAAAGGTCAAACTGCCGTGTTCGGCCAAATGTGATGCACAAATAAAGGCTTGACCCCATAAAGGTTCTACCAAACCAAAAGTTTGGTTACGATGCTCAATACATTCACCCACTGCATAAATACTTGGATCATAGGTTTGCATGGTGTCATTGACCAACACACCGCGATTACAGCGTAAACCCGCACTTTGTGCCAAAGCCATATTTGGGCGAATACCCACGGCAAAAACCACCAGATCTGCATCTAAAAGCGTGCCATCTTTTAACCGAACCTGGGTGACATGACCATTTTCACCGAGTAATTCTTCTGTATTGGCTTCTGTGATGATCGGAATGCCCTTTTGCTCAATTGCTGTTTTCAACATTTGACTGGCTTTAGCATCAAGTTGGCGATCCATAATGCGATCCATCAAATGCAAAACCGTCACATTCATACCACGTTGTTTTAAACCATATGCGGCTTCTAGCCCCAATAGACCGCCACCAATCACCACGGCATTGTTTTTAGATTTGCAGTAGTCGAGCATATTATTGACATCATAAATATCACGAAAGCTCAACACGCCATCCAAATCTGAGCCTTTGACTGGTGGAATAAATGGTTTTGAACCCGTTGCTAAAATCAAACGGTCATAACTCACCACCACACCTTTTTCGGTATAGACTTGCTTACGGGGACGGTCAATACGTACCGCAGCATCACCCGCAATAAAGCGAATATTTTTCTCGGCATACCATGAATGGGGATGTAGCATAATGTCGTCAATGGTTTTATCCCCTGATAAGACAGGCGACAGCATAATCCGGTTATAGTTACCCCAAGGCTCCTCACCAATCACCGTCACCTCATAACGATCAGGTGCCATATCCAGCAAATCTTCCAAGCAACGCATGCCTGCCAATCCGTTCCCCACCAGAACTAAATTGATTTTTTCCTGAGCCGTACCATTATTGGTGATATAAGTTTTTTGTGGCGTTGGACTGACCCAAACCCGGCCATTTTCAATTTTGCTTGGAAAAACCAATAATTTTTGATCTTTGTCTTCTAAACAACGGCCTGTTGCTAAACTAAAATGTTGCTTATAAATCGGTGATGCAACTACACGTTCACCTTGTAAATCACCAATAATTCCACGTGACATGACAAAGGCTTTGCTAAATGGGTCTTGGTTGCTCAGCGCATATACACGCTTTTCACTGCCTACCCGAAAAATAGCCACTTGTTGTTGCCCGAGTAATGCGCCTACACCTGTATTGGGCGTAATCTCCTGCAATGCACAAATATCGAGCCAATCGAGTTCATTCATATCTTTTAAAATGGTCATTGTATTTATCCTTTTAACAACGTTGATCAGATCTTCCACCAGACTTGTTTTTAAGCTGTGGAATAAGGCCAATAAAGCAAGTGTTCATATGCTTATGCTTCAACTACAGGAATACGGCTCTGATCACGTTCTGATTCAGTTTTTGGGCGAATTTGCCCACGGACTTTGGCAAACTGAATATGTGGATCTTGCTGTTGCTCAGCTTTGGCATTAATAAAGGTCACAAAACGTTTACGTACTTCAGGATCTTCCACCGCAGTGCGCCATTCGTCTTGATAAGTGCCCACCACATGGCTCATTTGACGTTCAAGTTCAGCAGCAACCCCTAAGGAATCATGTACAACAACATCTTTAAGATAATCCAAACCACCTTCCATATTGTCACGCCATACTGAAGTCCGTTGTAAACGATCCGCTGTTTGGATATAGAACATAAAAAAGCGGTCGATATATTGAATTAAAGTTTGCGTATCTAGGTCAGAAGCTAAAAGTTCTGCATGGCGAGGTTTCATTCCCCCATTGCCACAGACATATAAGTTCCAGCCTTTTTCAGTGGCAATCACCCCAACATCTTTGCTTTGTGCTTCGGCACACTCACGGGTACAACCCGAAACTGCCATTTTTAATTTATGTGGGGAACGCAAACCTTTGTAGCGATTTTCAAGGAAGATGGCTAAACCGACAGAGTCATCGACACCATAACGACACCATGTGCTCCCAACACAAGATTTAACGGTACGTAATGACTTGCCATAGGCATGACCAGACTCAAAACCAGCATTGATCAGCTTTTCCCAAATTTCTGGCAATTGATGGACTTGTGCTCCAAATAAGTCTACCCGTTGCCCACCGGTTAGCTTGGTATATAAACCATATTCTTTGGCAATCTGACCGACTGCAATCAAACCATCTGGCGTCACTTCACCGCCTGCCATACGTGGTACAACAGAATACGAACCATCTTTTTGAATATTGCCTAGATAGTAGTCATTACTGTCTTGCAACCCAGCATGATTTGAGGTGAGAACAAAGTCATTCCAGCAAGATGCCAAGATATTGGCCACTGTCGGTTTGCAAATATCACAACCTAAACCATGCCCATGTTGTTGAATCAAATCATCAAAGCTTTTAATTTCATTGACCCGTACCAAGTGATACAACTCTTGGCGTGAGTAAGCAAAGTGTTCACAAAGATGATTATTGACCGTTACCCCTTGACGTTGTAATTCAGATTTTAAAACTTGGGTCACTAAGGGTGCACATCCACCACATGCGGTTGCGGCTTTGGTACATTTTTTTAACGCACCTAATGAGGTCGAACCCTCTGCAATTGCACTACAAATATCTGCTTTAGAAACGTTATTACATGAACAAATCGTGGCACTGTCTGGCAATAAATCTACACCACTACCTCCCACTTTTGCTGAAGATTGTGCATAGCCTGGCATGATTAAACTTTCTGGATTTTCAGGTACAGCCAATCCATTGAGCATCATTTGCAATAAGTCGTTATATTCTTTGGCGCAACCGACCAGTACCGCACCTAGTAATTGGGTTTTCTCTGCATTGACCACGATCTTTTTATAGACCATTGCATCCTCATCGGCATAGAAATAGCTCAATGCATTTGCAGTCATGGCATGAGCATCGCCTACCGATGCCACATCGACACCCATCAGTTTTAGCTTGGTGCTCATGTCTGCGCCAGCAAATGTAGGGCAACTTTGTTGCATCACATGTTTTGCCGCAATCCGTGCCATGTCATAACCGGGCGCCACTAAACCATAAATTTTATTGTTCCATAATGCACATTCACCAATTGCATAAATGTCTGCATCTGAAGTTTGGCAGTAATCGTTGATCACAATACCGCCACGCTCACCTAAAGCTAAACCACTTTGGCGCGCCAATTCATCACGTGGGCGAATCCCCGCTGAAAATAGAATAATATCTGTTTCAAGTTCTGAACCATCTGCAAACTTCATCACATGGGTGCTATTCACACCCTCTTCTATAGACGAAGTGGCCTTTTGGGTATGGACCTTTACGCCTAAATTTTCAATTTTGGCGCGTAAAACTTTTCCGCCCAAATCATCAATTTGTACTGCCATTAAACGAGGTGCAAATTCAACAACATGGGTTTCCAAGTCTAAATCACGAAGTGCTTTGGCAGCTTCCAAACCCAACAAACCACCGCCAATGACCACACCCGATTTTGCCGATAAACTCGCTGCCCGAATCGCATCCAAGTCATCAATGGTACGGTAAACAAAACAGTTGTTACGGTCGTGACCTGAAATTGGTGGAACAAAAGCATAGGAACCCGTCGCAAGCACCAATTTGTCATAGCTAATCACATCGCCATGATTGGTGGTGATGCATTTATTGCAGGTATCTATATCAGTAGCTTTGGTGTTTAAGCGCAGGTCGATACCATAAGCATCGGCAAAGTCAGCACGACAGAGGGTTAAATCTTTTGCAGACTTCCCTGTAAAATATTCAGTCAAATGTACACGGTCATAAGCTAAACGGGGTTCTTCTGCCAAAATCGTGATTTCAACTTCATCACCTGCATGTTCCAGCACAGATTCAATAAATTTGTGCCCAACCATTCCATGACCAATCATCACTAATTTCATATCGATTCTCCTCGATTGTTTTTGCTCTTGTTATTCAATTAAGTCGCACTGTTTTGTTTAAGACTTACAGCATTTTGTTCCATGCTATTTCGCTCAAGTACCGCAGCTTCAAATAACTTTTGCTCTTTCTCTTTATGTTCAACCGAAAAACGGATCATCAATACACAACTTGCAGCAATCACCACCAAACCACCTAAAACCATCAGCGTCGTTTGAATATCCAACATGCCTTTTAATAAGAAACCAGCAGCAACAGCACCGACATTACCGCCTGCACCGATAATGCCAGCCACACCACCCAAAGCATCACGATCAATAAATGGAACCAGTGCATAGGTCGCACCGCAAGCCATATGGGTAAATAAAGCAAATACGGTCATGACCAAAATCGCCAGAATTGCGGTATTCATTTGAGAAAAGACAATCAGAAATACGCCTTCTAACAGGATCATGGCAAACAATACTTTAGTACGGCCATCGAGACCTTTTTTAGTCGCCATCTTGTCTGAAACAATACCGCCAAGTGCACGGGCAAACAGCGCCAGTAAGCCAAAAATCCCTGCGGCCATACCCGCTTCTTTTAAACCAAATTTGAAATGATCTACGTAGTACATTGCGACAATGTTGTGAATAAAAATTTCGATACCAAAACAAGCTGCATAAGCACCGAACAGAATCCAAACACGATAGTTTTTTGCAGCATGCAGTAAAATCGCCATACCACCTTTTTTATCACTGCCCACATGCAGACCTTGTGCACGAAGTTCTTTAAAATCACCTTGTGGGCAATCTTGCGTAAACTTCCAATACATTGCACCGACGATTAACATCAGCACACCAGGTACAATCAGTGCAATTCTCCAGCCCATGGCTTGTTCAACCCCAAACATCACCAATGCGGCAAGCATCAATGGCATCAAGGCTTGAGTTGCGCCACCGCCCGCATTGCCCCAACCAGCGGTGGTTGCATTTGCAGTTCCCACCACATTTGGCGCAAACATAATACTGGTGTGATATTGCGTGATGACAAAGCTGGCACCAATTGCACCTATCAATAGACGGAAAAATAGAAAGGATTCATAACTATTGGCAGATGCCACACCAAATACAGGGATACTGCCGATAATCAGTAATGCGGTATAGGTTTTACGCGGACCGTATTTGTCGCATAAGGGACCCACGATCAGACGGACTAAAATCGTGATGGCCACCGCGGCAATATTGATATTGGCAATTTGATCTTTAGTCAGATGGAATTCACCTGCAATCACAGGCATTAACGGCGCACAAGCAAACCATGCAAAGAAACAGACAAAAAAGGCGAGCCAACTCATATGGAAGGCCCGCATTGCTGCGCTGCTAAAATTGAAAAGATGAATCTTTGTTGCTTTTTTCGCATCTAAATTTGAAGACATAGCTTCGATCTCCTGAACTGAACGTATATAAGTTGCTGTTATGCACGAGGCATATCAGTAACGATCAGAACGGACGTCGTTGGCCGTCTTACAAATTTTGAAAGTCTTCTTTGACTTGATTAAATATATGCATGGTTCATGCCAACTTTATATTTTTGACTGTTTATGGTTTTATTTTGCTTGAATACTCAGTACTTATGATTAAATGATCGTACCTAGATTGCATAATAAAACGTCACACTGTTGATCAGTGCATCTAAAATGTAAGCCATAAAACTGCATGTTTAGGAAGCAAATTGCGTCAATAAAGTGCATCACTTTTCTTTAACATCCTGCGTCTATGCTTTAAACAGCAATTTTAACCTGAGATATTGGCATCTAAATTGCTTATATGCTGAAAGTTCATGTCAGGACATACTTGAGTAGCGACATGCCAAAATTAAGAATTGCCCTGATCGATGATGATATAGAGCGGGCATCTTTTATCAAATCCTCTTTAATCGAACATGGTTTCGAGGTGGTCGCATGTCTGATGATTGACCATTTAAACAGTACCGATCTTCAACAATTACATGCCGATGTAATTTTGCTGGATATGGACCATCCACAACGAGATATTATTGAAAGCTGTGTCAGTCAGTTTGATTTGCCCACTGTGCTTTTCACTAAAAACTCGCAAAAAGACACCATCAAAAGTGCCATTGAAGCGGGTGTAACCGCCTATATTGTCGATGGGATTGATCCAGAAAAACTGGAAAGTATTTTAGAAATTTCAATTGAACAATTTAAAAAACATAAAAAACTATTAAAAGATCTCAATGAAACCAAATGCAAACTGGCAGACCGAAAAGATATTGAAAAAGCCAAAGTGATGCTGATGCAGATGCATCAAATTGAAGAAGAACAAGCCTTCAGTTTGTTACGAAAAAATGCCATGAGTCACCGTATCACCATGGGGGAAATGGCAAGAAAGTTAATCGACGCCCAAGCCTTGCTCCAAGCTAATTTCAAGGAATAAACAATGCATACACTTGAAACCACAGACATTCAATTAGGCTATATTCCTTTACTGGATTGCACTGCAATACTTTGGGCACACCATCAAGGCTATTTTACCGAGCAAGGTCTGAATGTTACGTTGGTAAAAGAGCCTTCATGGGCCAGCCTACGTGACCGTTTAGCTTTTGGTATTTTAGATGCCGCACATTGTCTTTCTGCCATGCTTCCCGCTGCTGCGACAGGCAATGATCAACTGGGTATTCCCTTACAAACCGCATTGGTGTTGAGTACCAATCGTGCATTTATCAGCTTGAGTCAAAAATTGTGTTATGAGTTAAAAATTCACACACAAGATACTGCGCAAGCGTCAGCAGTGAAAGTGGTTCAAGCCTTAAAACAAGGCGATAAAATACAACTGGCTCATGTGTTTAAACAGTCCATCCACCATTATTGTTTAAGAGAATGGTTGGCTTTGGCAGACCCAGATTTGGCAAAAAAATATCAACCCTCCACACTGCCCCCTTCCTATATGGTGGATGCGATTTCATCACAACTGATTGATGGATTCTGTGTCGGTGAACCTTGGAATATCCAAGCGCAGATTGAAGGTTATAGTTATGTGATTGCTGAGAGTAAACAGATTATTCCTGAAGTCGCGGATAAAGTTTTGGCGACCACCCATGAATGGGCAAACAAACATCCGAATACCTTAAATGCATTGCAGACGGCGATTCAGCAAGCACAGCATGATTTAAGCACCTTGCAATCACTGCAACCTATATGGCACATGTTAGAAGACAGCGAGATTATCCGCTTTAACTGTTCACATTTGGTGCATACCTATGCGTTTCATAAAATACAAAATATTATTCGTTCTTTTGGGACACAGGACCGACCTAAACCAGATGATTTTGAATGGATTATTCAACAAATGTGCAAATGGGATAACTTAGAACTGGATACGGCACAAATCAAAAACATTTCGGCACAATGCACGGGACATTTAAATGAATAGGCTAATGAAATTTTTAATCGTTAAATATTATTTTTTTAATAGATTCAAAAGTATGAGCCAATGTCCATATCTTATTCTAAAAGATTACTAGACATTGGCACATGTTTACAGCTTAGAATTTAACGATATCGCCTTTTAAAGCCACACTCGCAAGTGCTGTACCTTTATAACATTGATATGTGGTGGTGTTTTTTGATTCATTTGCTTTGAAATAGCTCACAATATTGGTCACTGCGTTAGCACCTTTGTCTTTTGCTGCGCTTTGCAATTGGATCAATGCTGAACGTAATACATGATCACAAGCCTTTTCCGCAGACTTTCCAAAACCATTGGTTTTTTTATTGCTGACAACCGCCTTTTCTAAAACTTGACCACCAGATTTAGTCCCAGCAAGATAAAATTTTACCGATCCATCTAAAAATCCATCAGCCACAGCTTGATCTACAGCTGCTTTAAAATTGAGATTATGAACAGTGTCCGCAGCCTGTGCAGAGACGATTCCACCAAAGCATAAAGTTGAAGCAACAACCAAGTGTTTAAATGACATCGTTTTTTTCCTCTTTTAAGTATGTTTTAAAATAATGGAGGTGTTGATCCCTCCAAATGCAAAATTATTGGTCATAATGATTTTTGCATTCATCTCTCGTGGCTCTTGCACGATATAATCCAAATCACCACATAATGGGTCAATTTCATCCAAATTTAAAGTATGGATAAACTGTTGGCGTTGCAGCATTTCTATACTCAGCCAAGCTTCGATTGCTCCACATGCACCAAGGGTATGTCCAAAATAACTTTTTAATGAGCTGATCGGTTTTTTACCAAATATACGTGCAGTAGCTTGAGTTTCGGCAACATCGCCTTGATCTGTCGAAGTCCCATGCGCATTGATATAATCAATCTCTTGCGCAGAAATTGCGGCATCTTTGAGTGCCATGCGCATGCATCTTTCCATCATTTCTGAATTTGGGCGAGTGACATGCTCACCATCGGTATTACTGGCATAACCGATGACTTCTGCATAGATCGTTGCACCACGTGCCAGCGCATGTTCATACTCTTCTAGCACTAAACAGCCAGCACCTTCACCAATCACCAAACCATCACGATTTTTATCAAATGGGCGTGGTGTTTTTTCAGGGGTATCATTCATCCCGCTGGTGGCTAATAACACATCGAATACGGCTGAACCTGTCGCACTGAGCTCCTCAGCACCACCCGCAAGCATTAGCGTTTGTTTACCTAGTTTAATTGCTTCAAACGCCTGTCCGATGGCCATTGAACCTGAAGTACAGGCACTTGATGTGGGTAAGGTTAAACCTTTTAAACCAAAATAAACCGTCATATTCACAGCGCTGGTATGTGACATCATGCGAATATACGTGGTCGCATTTAAACGGCTCATGTCGTTGTCTATGAGCATTTTCCCAAACTCTTTGACCGCATCGACACTCCCCGCAGAGGAGCCAAAAGCAACGCCAGCATCACCACTTTTCAAAATAGGATGATCGATCAAGCCTGCATCTGCCAATGCTTTTTCAGCACAAATCACCGACATCAATGCAACTCGTCCCATACCTCGTGTCACTTTACGATTAAAATGTTTGGGTACCTCAAAGTGTTCTACTGGGCCTGCAATTTTACAACGTAAATCGGTATAAATTTCCCAATCAGGCATCGCACGAATGCCATTTTTTGATGCTTGGAATTGGGCAAAAATTTCATCTGCCGTTTCACCCAGTGAGGTGATTCCCGACATTCCCGTCACAACAACACGTTTCATTAAATCAGTCCCCCATTCACCGAAATCACTTGCCGAGTAATATAGCTTGCGTGATCAGAACAGAGAAAGTTCACCGTATGCGCCACTTCATCGACCTGTCCCATACGTTGTAATGGAATCATTTTTAAAGCATGTTCTTTTACTTCTTCTGTGACCATTTCCGTTTCAATTAACCCCGGAGCAACGCAATTCACGGTTATTTTTCTTTTTGCCAATTCTAAAGCCAAAGCTTTGGTCGCACCAATCAATCCCGCTTTTGCCGCACTATAATTGACTTGACCACGATTCCCCATAATGCCGGAAACAGAAGAAAGCGTCACAATACGCCCGCCTTGTTTTAGGCGAATCATCGGCATCACTAAAGGTTTTAATACATTATAAAAACCATCCAATGAGGTCGAAATTACTTCATCCCAGTCATTGTCGGTTAAAGCTGGAAATGCGCCATCATGGGTTAAACCTGCATTTAGCACCACACCATAAAATGCACCATAAAGCTCGATATCTTGTTCCAGTATCTGCCGGGTGTTTTCACGTTGTGTGACATCAAAAAGTAGCGCATAACTGTTTTGCCCCAAAGCTTGGATTTCAGCGACCACTTGCTCAGCATCAGCACGTCTAGAACGTGCATGCACAACCACATCAAAACCAGATTTTGCTAAAGCTAAAGCAATTGCTTTGCCAATCCCTCGACTAGATCCTGTCACTAATATTCTTCTCGACACACTTAATTCCTACTTATTGCTCAGCTTTCACAGGTGGTTCATAAACACTTAAAACTGCGCTAATTTTATGTTCTTCATAGCTTATTTCACAAGAGAATTGTGCCAAGCCTTCATGTAAATATTGTTGTTCAGCCCGAATGGTCAATGTTTTACCAAATTCAAAATAAGCCAAAGGTAAATTTAATTTGCGTGTTCCGAGCAAATAACCAATTTGTGGCGTTTGCCCCATTTTTTGTCCTTTTGCACCGGCAAAGGCACTAATCGTTTGTGCCATGAGTTCAATACTACTCCAAGTCGGCAAACCTTGTTCATCACTAAACATCAATTCAGGAGTAATGGTTAGATTGGCAAGTGCAAAATTTTCCCCTAGCTCAAGCAGTTGATCAACAAAAACCATCGGTTTTTCATGCGGAATAAATTGAATAGCATCTAAACTCATTTGATTTCAGTTCCAAAAATAAGGCTGGCATTACTACCGCCAAAGGCAAATGAATTACTCATCACAAAACGCACAGGATCAGATTGAGCAGTTTGATTTAAATCATCCTGTTCAACGTAATGCTGATCATCCAATTCAGGATCAATCACACCATTTTGATGAAGGGGTAACCAGTTTTTATCTTTAAGCACTTGTGTACAAATATAGGCTTCCAATGCACCCGCAGCACCTAAACAGTGTCCAGTTTTATGCTTAGTACTACTCAATGGAACGGCATAGTCCTGAAAGACCTGTCGGACTGCTTTAATTTCCATATCATCATTGTGCGTGGTTGCGGTGCCATGCAAATTAAGATAATGAATATCTGAAGCTTTTAATTGCGCCTGATCCAGTGCTTTTTGCATTGCAGTTGCTGCGCCTTTGCCCTCTGGATGCGGTGCAGAAATATGCCATGCGTCCATAGATTCACCCGCAGAAATCAACATGATCGGCGCTGGTTCTTTACTGAGTAAAAATAAGCTTGCGGCCTCACCAATATTGATCCCATCCCGCTGATATCCACATGGGCTACAGATACCTGCACTCAAATTTTCCAGACTGTTAAAGCCGTTCAAGGTCAGTTTAGCGAGGGTATCTACGCCACCCACCAATACAGCATCGGCAAGCCCTGCATTAATCAAACGTTGCCCACTGGCAAAAGCTTTAGCACTTGAAGAACAAGCCGTAGAAATCGTATACGCAAGACCGTCCCAGCCCAAATAAATTTGCAAAGCTTTGGCGAGATTACCCATTTCCTGCTTTTGCTGTTGAATCACGGTTTCAGTTTGGCCTTGAAAGTAAGCTTTTAATAAAGGTTCATTGTCCGAAATACCCGAAGTTGAAGTCCCAACAATGATCGCAAGTCGTTTTTTATCAAACTTAGCCACATAGTCACGTAACTCAGATTCACATTGTGCAAGCGCAGTTAAAGCAAAACGTAAATTACGCGAGTCATAGTTTTGTAGCGCCACGGAAATATCGCTACATAACGGATGTGGATAAGCACCCACCCAGACAGGCTGATCAAAAATCAAAGATTTATTCAGGGTTAAACTGTTTTCCAATGAGGTCAATTGTGCCTTGACCTGCTCAGGATGATCACCTAAAGCTGATAAACTGGCTGAACAATGAATGCCTACAGCGGGATGGTTTAAATCAATCTTTTTTGTCATTTTTTTGCAGATCTTCCACTTCATTTTGCTCTAATGAATTGTCTTTTAAAGTATTTTCCACAGGGCTAAAGATCATTTGATAAGGAACTTGCAGGTTATCCAGCTCAATATGATCAGCACGCGTTTTTATCGTTAAAACATTTTTTTGATCGATCTCAATTTCCGTCTGATCAATGCCCTGTTTCACTTTAACATTTTCTAAATGATTTTTTGCAAAATCAGGATAAGTTGCAAATAGAATATCGCGAACCACAAAATCAAAGGGTAACAAACGCATCGGTTTTATCCTTTCATGCACCTGCACTTTTTGACCATCGAAATCCAGTCTAAACAGTTGCTGTCCAGTTAAGCTTAAAGCAAACATTTGCAAGTTTTTCGCCTGCTGTTCTTGGTAGAGTAAAAAGCTAAAACTTTGATTTTTCCAGACAACTTCAACTTGATCTTGACGCTGATAATGCGCCAAGGCTGGATCGGCAGACCAAACCACAGGAACCAGACCTTGTGGCTGTGGATACATACTTTGACAGGCACCCAGTGCTAACAACAGACTGATGCTCATTGTTTTTAACCAAATTTGCATTATTCGCTCTCAAGTATTTTGCTCTGTTCAAGATCATGACGACAATATTCAGCCAAGGTATTTAATCGTTGTCGTGCATTGCGATAGATTGGATTAGCCTCATCCCAAGCATAACCCGCCAATAATGACGCAATCATACGACGGATTTTTTCATTTTGATTTTTTGAAAATACCACATCTTGAAACTCACCGTCGTACCATGCTTCTACATAAGCGCGAAATACTTTGATTCCTTTACGCAAAGGTTTTTCATATTCTTGCATCCAGTCTACTTGCCCACCTTGTAAGACTTGATCGACTAAAGGTACCACCAAACTTGAAGACTTGAGTGCAATGGTCACCCCAGATGAAAACACAGGATCTAAAAATTCACCCGCATTGCCCAGCAAAGCAAAATTGCGCTGTGCCAAGGTTTTAACATTTGCTGAATAGCCCACCAAAGTACGAATTGGCGTATCAAACTTCATATTGCGCAGTACCTGCAACAAACTCGGTTCATCTGCAAGAATATCTTTAAATAAAGCCAATAAGGCTTCAGGGTCATCAGAGATATAACCATAATGATCAAAGAAATCCTGTTCAGCCACAATCCCAAATGAACAGCGACCATCTGCAAACGGAATTAACCAATACCAGCCACGGTGATCTTTTTCATGTACCGTAATCAGGATTTTATTTCGGTCAAATTCAGGATCATCCAAGATCCCATCTTCAATATGACTAAACACCGCACGGCGTACTGGAAAATTTGAAGGACTTTCCAGATCAAGAAGTTTCGGCAAAATACGACCAAAGCCACTGGCATCCAGTAAAAATTTAGCCTGAATTTGATAGATATTTTGCTGCTCATCTTTAACCGTTAATAGAGGATGATCAAGCTCAACATCAACTGCAACAACCTCATGCCCAAAACGAATTTCAGCCCCATATTGTTCAGCTTGCTGTGCTAAAAGATGGTCGAAATTGGCACGTCTAATCTGCCATGTCGTTCCAGGACCTTCACTAAATTTTTGAGTAAAATCGTAGTAGCTCCGTTGATGACCACGTAAGAATGCTGCTCCATTTTTAAATTGAAATGCATATTCTTCAACATGTTCACGAACTGTGTCTAATAAACCAGCCTCTTCTAAAAACACCATACATTGTGGCAAAAGTGATTCACCGATCGAAAAGCGAGGAAAATGCTGCTTTTCAATGATCACCACTTGATAACCTTTGTGTCGAAGCAGTGCTGCTGCGGAACTTCCCGATGGTCCTGCCCCGATGATCACCACATCTGTTTGTTGTAAATCCAAACCCTTCATGTACTCACCTTAATGTTCAGTTCTTTGACTGATTAATTGATTTTGATTTAATTTTGAGTCTGCCGGCGTAAACAGCGTGGCATAAATAAACGAAAAAATTACCCCAAAAAGGACCGTTAACCCAAAACAATGTATTGCATAGGTATGGCTTAACGCCAATAGACCAAATCCCAACAAAGTCGACATCATACAGAGAAATAATGCCATCCCGACCACATGCGGATGATCGTGCCCTTGACGGTAGAAAATAGCGTAATCCACACCAATCCCCAAGATGAGAAAAACCCCCATTACACTAAATAGATTAATCTCAACGCCCATCCATGCCTGTAATGCAAAGGTGCTCATCAATGCCAAAGTCACTGGCACCATAAAAGCAAATACCGATTTAATCCCATAGATCAGCATTAAACCGATCGCTAAGGCAATTAATGCATAAACAAAAAGATATTCAGCTTGGATCCGATGGTCTTGGAATAAGCGCGATAAATTATGTACAGGGCGAACCAGCTTATTCTGCTGATCTTGCAAAGCCTCTACAGCTGTTACATCTTTTATGCCTTGAATCAAAATCAATCTTTGCTGCGAATTAACCTGTAAAAATGCCAAAGGATGGGCAGCAAACTGATCTAAATTTAACAATGATTGTTGAGACAATCTTGCTTGCCAACTCAGGACATCTTTCGGATCAAGTTGCATCGCGCTTGCATATTCCACGAGTACTGATTTTGGAATTTTCTGTAGCGCTTTAACATTCTGCTGTTGCTGTTCCAGCGAAGGAATTGTTTGTCCTATTGCTTGAAATCCGTCAATTTTGCCCTGTTGTTTTAACTGAGAAAGCGCATGGATCAAGTGCTGTTCTTGCCTTGCAAGGTCCTTTGCTGAATTTGCATAAATTGCAAAATAATCACTGCCCTGCGCTTGCCCAAAACGAGAACGAATATATTGATCTTCCTGCTTTAAATGTTGATCCATGCTTTGTAAATTACGCACATCATCATTACTTTTGATCAGCAGCAAACTTGATCCTGAAACCACAAAGATCACAAAAATCAGCAGATAACGCTTTGTTGCGTGCGCTAAAAAATAATTACGCCATGTACCAATAAAGCTTAATCTGCGTATTGCAGGTTCAGCATTTAAGGCAGGTAAACGCGGCAGTAATAATAGACTGGTGATTCCAGCAGCAGTTAATCCCACCATTGAAAATACGGCAATCTGCTTAAAGCCGGGAAAAGGGGTAAAACTTAAAAATAAATAAGCCAGCAATGTGGTTGAAAGCCCGATCAACAAACTGGGTAAAATCGGCTTTAATACGGCAAATCCATTGAGATGTCGTTGCTGCGATTGCATCGCCATAAAGTAAAAGGAAAAATCGACACATACCCCAATCAGACTTGCACCAAAAACCAAAGTCATCAGATGTATTTCGGAAAATATCCAGTGGGTTACCGCAAAAGCCACCATTGACCCAGTGGCAACCGCAATAAACTCAGTCAACATCGGGCGAATGGAACGGAAGCCAAACCAGACCAAAAGCAAGACACCGATACTCGAACCCACGCCGATTGTAGAAATTTCATTCTTTGCAGATTGGGTACCAAAATGCGAAAAAACAATTGTTCCAGTCCAGTGCGGTTTCACCCCGATCTTGCTCAATTGCTGATTAACATTAGTCATCCATTGGGTAGTTTGTTCTTGATACTCAATATCATAAGGACTTTTTAAAAGTTCTAAATTAAATAGTCGGGAATAGCCTTGCTCATCAGAAATTGTGGCAAAACCATCATGTATTTCGATATTTGAATGCTGTTGCAGGCTTGCAAGCCCCATGGCATAACGTGGAAATAATAACAATGGATCTTGTTGAAGTAAGCCCTCAGTGATTGGCATACCCGGGCTCATGATTTGCATCAAACTTTGTTCAGTCAGTGCCGCATAATCCTGTTGTTTTAAGATTGCTTGATCTTGCGAACTGATTAAGCCTGCATGATGTGCATATAAAGTCTTGGCAAAATCTTCAGTATCAACTTGCGCTTTTAATGGCTTAAACAAATTCGACTGTTGGACACCAGCCCTTAATATCTGTGTTGCTTGCTCAATTTGTTCCGATGATTTTGCATCAATCACCAAGAACACTTTATTGTTCAATTGCTCACTAACATAGTGTTCAGTTTGCTCAAGCTGTTTGTCCTGCTTTACTTTTGGTAGTAAAGCAAAAATATTGGTCTGGATATGAATGCCTTTTTGCATCCATGTAAATCCCAGTCCGATCGCAATGATGACTAAAAATATCAACCAAATTGCAGTGAGTTTATTTTGCCAATTGGAAAAGTGCATTCTCAGACGCCGATAAAGTTTGAGGTTGAGCCGTCTGCTGACTAAAATTGATAATCGTCATATTATTGGCTTGTTCAGTAATCACAATACGATTGACATAACGTCCACCTTGCGCACTCACTTTGACAAACAATTTTTTAAACAACGCGCTTTTCGGGGTCAATGTGACATCCCAAGCTGATGTTGTGTAATTGGCTGCAACCACATTAAAATTTTTGGCTAAGGCTGTTTCATCACCTGCCATTAACTGTAAAAACATGGTCGCCACTGAACCATATTGACTATTATCAATCTCAAGTTGACTCATGGTTCGCTGGGTTTTTTGTAGCAATTTTTTTGGGGTAACAATCAAATCTGCTTGAACAGGCTTTTGAATCTGCCAAATCACCCCTTGGCTTTTGGAAAATAAAACCTGTCCATTTGAGCTAAAAGTTTTATTTAACGAGGTGAGCTTTTTTTGCTGCTCAAAATGGGCACGAACAACAGGTGTTTGAGAAAGCTGTTGAAAAATTTGCCCAACTTTAGAGCTTTCTGCATAACTTGCCAATGGAAGTGTCGTCATAACCATAAACATCATACTGGTGATGATCAGTTTGATTTTATTTTTAAAATTCAACATTTTTCACGCCCCCCTATTTGGTCTTAAATTCAGACCATGCATATAGGCGGTCTAAAAATATTTTTGGTGACTGAAAGCACATTTCTCGAGTTTCTATCTCGACTGCCACCTGACTGGTAAAACCTTTGGTGAGGCGTTTACCCGATTCTGCATCAAAAATCTGATACTCGATTTTTAAACGGTTTTCCCATTCTTTTAAAGTCGCACGTACTCGAATATGTTGCCCAAAAATAATACCCTGCGCATAACGGACATAACTTTCAATCACTGGCCATGCATAACCAGAATCTTTCATTTGATTATAGTTATAGTCAAATTGATCCAATAATTTGCAACGGGCAATTTCAAAATATTTGAGATAATGCCCATGCCAAACCACATTCATGGTATCTACATCATGAAATGGCACATCTATAATGACATCAGCATACATCAGCGTTCTCCTGCTTGTGCTGCAACAGATTGCAGTTTAACAGATTGAGATTTTCAAGATGATCCACTATCGCTTGTAGCTCTTTTTGTAATGGACGATCTTCTTCAACAAAATGAAATTCTTTCAGTACCCATTGTCTAAACAAACCCAACACTGGACTTAATTGTTGTGCCAATCCTCTCAGTTCAATTGCTTGAACCGCAGCACAGCTCAATGCAGCAATCACTTGTTCGGTCAATAAAATCACCCGACTGGCATCACGTGCGGCAATCGTACCCATACTGACTTTATCTTGATTATGGCACTCGGTTGAACGTGAAAAAATTGAAGCGGCAAGCGTCTGTTTAAGCGCTTCGGCAGTCCAAGCTGACACTCCAATCTGTACGGCTTTAAAACCATGATTGAGCGGTAAGCGATCAGTTTTAGCACCAGTCAAATTACGCGGTAAACCATGATTCATTTTATGATCGACCAACTGTGCAAGCTGACGATCCATCAAATCAGCAATATTGGCAATCATAATTTTTAGGCTATCCATAGCCTGTGCGATATGTCCACCATAGAAATGCCCACCATGTAACACGCGTAAATTGATCGGATCAATTAACGGATTGTCATTGCTTGAGTTCAATTCATTTTCAATAAATTGTCTAAGCCAAGTTTTAGAATCTTCAAAGATTCCAATAATATGTGGTGCACAACGCAGCGAATAACGATCTTGCAAACGTGGACTTTGATGCTCTGTTTGTACTTTATCGTTTAACCATTCACGTAGTTGCTTGGCAATCTCTTGCTGACCTGCATGTGGTTTCTGGGCAAATAACACTTCATCAAAATGACTTGGATTGCCCTCTAATGCCAACACATTTAATGCTGTGATTAAAGTACTTGCCAAACTAATCTGCTCAGCTTTTTTATAATTTAAACAGGCCATTGCGGTCATCACCGCAGTACCATTCATAATGGCAAGCCCTTCTTTGGGTCTGAGTGCCAAAGGCTGTATCGCATATTCAGCATAAACATCTGCGACTGCCACGATATTGCCTTGATAGTAAACATCCCGTTCACCGACCAATGCCCCTGCAATATAGGACAATGGAGTTAAATCACCACTGGCGCCGACTGAACCTTCTGAAGGAATCACTGGAATAATATTTTCATTAAGCATCCAAACCAAACGCTCAAGTAAAGCATGTGATACCCCAGAATAGCCACGTGCCAAAGAGCATAATCGAGTCACCATCACAGCACGTGCAGTGATCAAGTCCAGATTTTGCCCTAAACCACAACCGTGAAAACGAGATAAATGCAAAGGCAATTCATTGACCTGATGTGCAGGCACTTCAACCAAACAAGAATCGCCATAACCTGTGGTTACACCATAGATGACGCCTTCTTCTTGTAATAATTGATCGAGAAAATCAGCACCTCGTTGAATCAATGCCTGCCAACTTTCAGACTTAGGCAGCGCCACTTTGAGCTGTTGATTAGCGACAGCAACAATCTCTTCAATTGAAAGTGGTTTTTCTCCGATGACAAGTGACTGCATTTTTATTTGTTCCAAAAATTATAAAAATTAAACCATTGATAAGGTGCATCTACGCAATGCTGTTCGACCAGTTGAGCATAGCGTTGCATGACTTCAGCTATGGCTTGGTTGCGGGTTTGCCGCGGAAAATTAAGTTTTTGAGCGATTGAGTGGATATGCACATGAAACTTGTCTTGCTTGCGATAACAGAAAACCGCCAATATCGGAACTTTGAATAAACTCGCTAAAATCCAAGGTCCTTGCGGCCAAGCGGACTCATCAGCTAAAAATTTAAGATTTTCGACACGTTGCGATTGAACCGGCACTCGATCTGCTGCCACGATGATCCACTCACCCTGATCCAGTTTCTCCTGCAAAAGAATCGCAGTATCAACGCCAAGTTCATCGACCGAAATCAGATGCACATCGGCTTTTTGATTGAGCTTTTTAAGAAATTCATTAAATTTACTGGCATGTTTTTGATAAACCAATACATTGATTTTTTGTTGGTGATCAGATTTGATCGCACGTAGCAATTCGATATTGCCAAAATGTGATACCACAATGATCGCACCTTTTTTATAATTTTCCCGAAAATGCGCATGCCCATGCAAGATCAGCTTTTCTTCTGCGACTTTTCCCAACCAGCCTTCAATTTTATCCAAAATACACTCACCAAATGTCATCAAATGAATATACGAATGACTCATATTTGGTTGATGTGAAAATGGTGACTTTTCTTGAGCAAAATGATGCAACTTTTGTAAATAAAGTAATGAAGCCTGACGCGCTGTGCGAGAAAAGATCCAATACCACATGATAATGAAATACAGCACCAGCTTACATAAAAAACGCCCACCAAAACGGTAGAAGCACAGCATTAACATCAAAGGCAACATTCCACCCTTTTCTTTAAGCTCACTCCATCGTTTTGTATGTGATTCAGTCATGTGCTGAACCTTTGGTTTTTTGTGCCAACAGTTTAGGTAAGCGAATCAACATGCCTGCAAAAAGTCGCGCATGTGCTTTACTGAGTCCTAAATTATCTTTCCACACATTAAAATGTGAAATACCTTGTTCTGGATAAATCACCGCAGTGGGTACATTGATAAACTGAACTTGTTCCCACTTTAGGCGCACTAGAATTTCACTGTCAAAACCCATGCGTGGTTGAAATTTTGCTCGATTGAGGACTTGAATGGTTTGATCAAGTGGATAAATACGAAAACCGCACATACTGTCTTTGATCTCAAGTGACAGACTATTAATCCAAACCCAGACATGGGTGACATAACGACCATACAAACGCTTTTTAGGCACCGTTTCATCAAAGATCGGCTGTCCCAAAATCATTGCTTGAGGATGTTGTGTTGAGATGGTGATAAATTTTTCGATATCCTGCCAATCGTGCTGTCCATCTGCATCAATTTGTAAAGCATGTGTCCAGCCAAGATCTTGTGCCTGATATAAACCTGTCATCACGGCCTGACCTTTGCCCTGATTGGTCGCGTGCTCGACCAGATATACATTTTTATGCTGCTGCGCCAATTCTTGCAACAAGGTCGAACATTCAATATCGCTACCATCATTGACTAAAACCACTGGTAAACCATAAGGGTGAATATAGTCCAGTAATGCTTTGATATAATGTGGATGGTTATACACAGGAATCACAAAACCCAATTGATATTGCTGCATCTTCTGTCTCCTAAGCTTTAACCGTAGTAGCAAAAACCAAACGTCCTGATGCTAAAGATTGTTCAGCCTGCTGCAACTGGAAACTGATTTTATCTGCCTTACGCTCAAGTTTAAGCAAAACCACGGCATGCGGTTGGATCAATTCCTGAAACTTAATTTGTTCTAATCCTGTACACCAATCTAGATCAGCCCAGATCTCTTTAGCGAACTTTTGAATAAAAGCAATTTGCCCAACACCAGGATAAATCGGGTGATCAGGGAAATGCCCATTAAAAGCAGCCAGTTCAGGAATAAATTCTAATTTAAATTCTGCGCTATTGGCATCAATATGCGATGCTAAAACCACGGGTAAATTTAAGTTTTCAAATAATGATTTCATATAATTTTTATTGAGCTTTGATTGGGCGTTTTTCGGTAATTGGCTTAAAAAACGCCACTGCCTCGGTATCGCAATATATTCCAATTTATCTGCAAGTTGTTGTTTTATTTTTGCGACAAATGCACGCTTATGACTGTGTTTAAGTTCTAATTGAGCTTGTTCAGACAATACCGCCACACATGCCAAAATTTGTCGATGATCCTTTTCAAAGATCAATGTATGACATTCACTAACTTCTGGCAATTCGACAATACCACTTTCAATAGAATCAAGACTTAAACGCTTTTCTTCAAGCTTAACAATACGGTCTAAGCGACCTTGAAGCTGAAACTGACTTTTTCGATCATTAGGCACAGACACTTCGACTTTATCTGCGGTATAGATCCAATCATTGATATAGGCATGTTGAGTCAAGACACCCAGTTCACCTGCATCCGTAACACTAATTTCGACATCTGCAAACGGGGTCCAAAGCGCCTCATCTTGTGTGCGATAAGCAATACCGCCCGTTTCGGAACTACCAAAAATTTCGGTGATACTGGCATTGAGCAGCGGACGCACTCCAGCATCCAGTTTACCACCTGAAGAATAAACCACTGAATACTGTTCAAGTAATACATCAGAGGTCCAACGTTTTAAAAGTGCTGGGCTGGAAACCACATAATGATTTGAACCAAAGTGATCGTGGCTTAAATGCTGTAACTTTTTTTGTGCTTCAACCACATCTTCAGGAAATGCCAATTGTGGATTATAAAAAGCTCTGCCACTGGCAAGTGGCCAAAGTAATTTAAACAATAGACCATAAATATGTTGATGACTGACTGTAGCAAGCGCTAGTGCATTTTCTGCTAGATCAAAACTTTGATCTAAACCCTGTACTTCATTAAGCAGCTGTTTTAGGGTACGCGGAATCTTTTTAGGTTGCCCTGTAGAACCCGAAGTATAAAAAAACACTGCTGCACGATTTAAAAAATAATCATTTAGATCAATGTGTTGAGTATCTTCAACCACAGGATTAATCTGTTTATTTTGTCGTTCAATGAAATAAATATTCTGAGCTGCTAAGCTTTTTTCCAAATCACGCACACGATTTGGCGGGAGAATCACCTGTTTATCTGCCAGTAAAACTGCAAAAAATAACACTAAAAAATCATAACTGTCATTTTGCCACAAGGCCCATGCACTTTCAGCGGATTGTTCAATGTGTGTTTTTTCACTCAACACCTCCTGCCAAAATTGGGAGAATGTTTTGACACTAAAATCAGAGGTGATACACACACATTTTTCAGCATGAATGTGGCTTTGAAAATGACACAACATAAGCGTTTATTTTAACTCGTATGATTTTTAGCTTGATGAATTTTTCGCAGTACAAATTCACCTGCAAATAACAAACCCATCAAAAGATAAGAAATAAAACCATTATAAAGTACCCACATTTGAGTACTGCTAAATAACACTGTATAAAGCGCAATACAGGCATTTAAAATAAAAAAGCCACACCAAACAATCGTAACATTTTTGGTCCAGATCACTCCAGACGCGGGTAAATCAGGTTCAACCAAACGTGCAAAACGCTCAATCATTGAGGGTGGTTTGATTAAGGTGGTCGCAAAAATTATCAACGCGCCCACACTCATCAATACTGGATACAGCTTTAACCAAGCATGATCTTTTAAAATCAAACTCAGCCCACCACAAATAATGGCAAACCAAGTCAATGGCCACATAAGATCGCTTTTTTTTAAAAATAAGCGTAATCCACCAAGCAGAACCAACAAAGCACTCACCCAAATAAAATGACCATGCGCTAGGCTGTAGCCCACGATAAATGGGTAAAGTAAAAATAAGATGGTGACTCCACTGCGGATCAAATGCTTCATTCTGCAGACATATTTTGAATCACAACCACAACATCTTGCACTGTTCTGACATTTTTAAAATCTTCAGGTTTAACTTGCTTACCGGTTAATTCTTTAATTTTAACAACTAAATCAATAGCGTCGATGCTATCAACATCCAGATCAGAATACAGGTTTGACTCAAGCTGAATATCAGCAGGTTCAATTTCAAATAGTTCTTCCATCCACTCACGTAGATTTGTTAAGACGATTTCTTCAGATAACATAACGACCTCTTAAGCAGCGCGTTGCGCTTCAACCAAGTCCACTAAACTTTGCACAGAGGCGAAATGTTGCTTGGTTTCCTGTGATTCAGCATTTAAATGAATGTTATAGCGTTTTTTCAAAGCCAAACCTAATTCTAGGGCATCAATAGAATCCAGCCCTAATCCATCACCAAAGAGTGGTGCATTGGTATCAATATCTTCAATTGAAATATCTTCCAAAGCCAGCACATCAATGATCATTTCTTTTAACTCATCAGCAAGATTGCTCATTTGTAGATAACTC
Organism: Acinetobacter sp. CE-15; assembly: GCF_051059255.1. Lineage (NCBI taxonomy): Bacteria > Pseudomonadati > Pseudomonadota > Gammaproteobacteria > Moraxellales > Moraxellaceae > Acinetobacter > Acinetobacter sp. CE-15. The sequence continues at coordinate 3,414,924 of NZ_CP192737.1, forward strand.
TTGTTTAATTAACGCTTGATTAAATAAGTTGTGCAAAAAATGATTGAGCTGTTTCACCTGTTTTGAGTTCACAGCAGCATCATCCAATATATCGTGTACATGTACCGCATCTAACACTGTAATCTGAATGTGAAATGGTTCATTTGGAATGTGATACCACTTTTCATTTTTGGTCAGTGTCGAGGGCGTGCATTCTATCAAAATCGGACGAATTGGAACATTCGCTCGAATCGCAATATTTGACGCACCACGTTGGAATTCATTCAGTGATGCGCCCTTTTCTGTTCGTGTCCCTTCTGGAAATATCAATAATGAGGCTGCATCTTTTTCTTGGAGTTTTTTAACGCAGTCCAAAATGAATTGCTCAGATCCCTCATTTAAAATATAACCTGCACTACGCACTGGCCCCAATGTAAATGGATTACGCCAAAGTGCTTTTTTTACAATACAGTTGGCCTTTTCCATTAAGCCAATCAAAATCACCACATCAATCAAGGTTGGATGATTTGCAATGACTAACTCTTGACGGCTATGGGCCAGCTTTTCCAAGCCTTCGACTTCATAGGTCATGATGCCCAATTTAACCATCATTTCAGTAAAGCCTTTAAAGCTATATTTAATGGCTTTTTGCGCACGGTCTTGTCTTTTTCTTGTATCAAATGTGCTGACTTTCACCAATGGTGCAACCACACCCCCAATCACAATTCCGCCCAAGCCAAAACTTGCAAAACTAAAACCTGTAGCACCAACACGCCAAGCGTAATTTAACTTTTTCTTTACTTTATTGATATTTAGCATTTGACCCAAGCACCCTTTTCTATCAGGTTTTGATTGTGCCAAAACGCATTAAAATCTTGAGCCTCTAAATATTTGCTCTGTTGCAGTTGCAGATTTTCTACAGTGATTTTTAAATTGGGATTTTCTAAACTGACCACTCCAGCCAATGAAAAAGCTTTAAAATTCTGATACTCATCATATATTTCTGGCAAGGCTTGGTCATAATAAATCACCAAGGCATTTTTGGCATTGTGGTGGTTTTTTAAATAAGCATAAGCTTCGACTAAAGCTTCAGACCATGACGCTGCCAAACTGGTCGCGAGCGTATCATCTTGACAAAATATAGAATACAAACCTGAAACTGCATTATGTACAGAGGTTGAAAAAAGTGTCGGAGATGGGGTTTGGTCTGACAAGACATCTTGTAAAATTTTAAGTGTTTTTTCTTCATCGCCATATTGTGAGCTCCAAACAATATAGTCGACCTGAATCCCCTGCAAACTTTGAATTGCACTATTTAGTGCAATTTTAGCAATACTTGATAACCGTCTACGTTGCATCGCAGGAATTTTTTCAAGTGCTAAAAATGTATCACCATCTTCGCTCAAGGTGAGCCTAGAAATATTTAATTGAAGCATGTTTTATTCATCAACATCAGCTAATTTAATTGGCTTAAAAAGCCTTCTTTAGACAAATTATAACATTTGAATAACAATAAATACAAAAAATACAATTGAACTTTGTCTAATAATTAGTTTCTTAATTAAAAGATCCTCTTGCAACACTATTTTTTACTGCAACAGTTTATTCAATCCCATTTCATCAAGTGGCGTATTATACTTATAAAACTTATTTTAAAAGCTTGTTTACTGTTAATTATCGCTAAGTAATGCTATTTTTTATATGAATGTGTTGATGACAGACTCAGGGTTTTATACAAAATATTAATTCGAAATAACACAGTATTTTGAACAGTCGATTACTCTCTAAACAACATATCTTTGCTACAACAAACCTAAGCCTTGAGCACAGCTATTTATACAACACTAGATTGTAATTTTACTGTAATTGCTAATTTTAAATCACAATGGATATTTTAAGCTGAACATTAAAGATCTTTCATAAATCAAAAAAATGATCATGTGGAGTAAAGCATTTTGGTATTGAAAATTCCTTCTCCCTCAGGAGAAGGCTAGGATGAGGGGGATTTTATGTTGATCTATGGTTTTAAAAAGGACTTATGGAACAAATTTATTGTTGGCATCCCTTTGCCATGGCTGATTGATTGCTACACGTCATGATCAGCCAAACATACATCTAACAAATCAGCCTGCTGCACTTTCCGCAACCCATTGTGAAAATTTACTTGGAACACCTTTGGTATTTTCATCAAAGCCAAAGAATTTAACACCATCTTCAGTATCTGAATAAGCCGCCATGACTTTTCCTGTTTTAGTATTGATCGCAATGACAGCCTTACTCGAACCCGCCCCACGTGGGTCATAACCACTGCCTACCAGCCAATCACCCTGACGCTGCATTGCACTGGATACCACTAAAGCTGAAGTGAGATTTGCATATGATTTGCCAACTAATTGCTGAAAACGAGCTTTCCAAGGTGCTGCCTGTATAACGTCATGTGGGTGTTTACCATCTGGTTTCGCCATACCCGTTGTTGGAACAGGACGTGTACCGCACTTGCTTTTGATTTCTGACTCATAGCCGATATTACCAACTTCTTGCACATCGATAGTACGCCCAACCTTATCGGCACAGTCAGCCCATTGTTGTGGTGTTTTTGCCTGTGCAACAATTGGCGTAATCAGCATGCCCGCCAGTAAAAAACTAACAATTTTCATGATTTATTTCCTTTAAACTTTAAATATGTATTTAATTTAACATCGCGATAACAATGCGCTTTAATAACCTGAGCTTTTAACCAGTTTAGGAGTATCGGCTTTTTGAACTGATACCAATTTTGCCAGATCAGTACCATCACTTTCGCCCTTATAAACCGCATATTCTCCAACCGTTACAGTTGCATGTCCCGTATAGCCAATATAGCCTTCCTTGGGTCTTTTATTGAGTTTTAATGCCTGAGCTGCCTGTTGAGTATCATTGAAACAAAACCAGCGTGAACGGCGATCATCCGGCTTACGCGGTATCAACTGATCTGAAGGCGCACTGGGATGAAAACAGATAACATCACCTGCCACTTCATCATCAAAATAATATGAATATTCTCCATTTACTGTAATTTGACCACGATATTGATCAAATTCCTGTGTGCTTTTTTGCAGTTTCAAGGCATCTGCATGTGCAAACAAGGGCAAAGCTAAAATACTGCCCAGTAAAAAATTAACCGCTTTCATCATTTTTATCCTTTAAAAAGATCCGATCTTTTATTTAAATATATTTTACTTCAAATACTTATCTCGGGTTTATCACAATAGGCGATGTGACTTAAAGCAGAACCCTATGTATTACCACCAATAAAATATACTGGCGCCCGGCTCGTAATAAGTACTACATGCTGAGTAAACCACTTTACACTCTTGCTTGTTTTTACTTTGACATTCATAAGCAGCTAATGCTTTGGCGCCTGCGGGCGTACGATCAATTCTAATCACAGACTCTTGACCACCTTGAGTCGGATCAGCCAAGGCAACACATTTATTGTTATAGGTAAAGATGACTTCACAATTTTTACCTCCCTTTTTTTGGCAATTTTCCAAGGCTACTTTTTTAGCCCCACGTTCGGTTCGTGTCGCTTGGGCATAACCTGTAGGTCGAGAAGGTGCTGCCTTATCTTCAGCAATCGCGCCCCAACGTTTTTCCCAAAGTGAGGGTTCCCATTTATATGTGCCACCACCGCCACCACCATTACTACCGCCACTTGGAATCGGTGCACACCCTTGCAGGCCTTGCCCACCAATTGGATAATAACCAGGAGGACAATTGCCCTCTGCGGCCACATGGCCTGACCACATCAAAACAACAAACGCCAGCACAAGCGTGTTTGCAATCCCCATGAATTGTTTAAAATAATGTTGCTCTGCGATCGTGAATGTTTTAAGCATAATAAAAGCCCTCATGGCCAATAACCACCAATAAATTGAATGATTTTTACTTAGAAAAACAAACAATATATGATCAATTTTATGATTGATGGAATGTTAATATTTTATCTAACGTTCAAACTTAGATTAAAACTTCTACAACTTTTTTCTGCAAGCCCTTTTTTATTCATTAAATTTTCTCTAAGCATTCTCATTAAGATTAAATGCAGAGCAGCTAAACACAAACAATTAAATCATGTGAAAAATCAATACAAAAACATGTTTTAAAACAGCAAAATACAGATAAACTTAACCACATCATCCTTAATTAAATCGCCAGTAAACATGCAACACGATATGATGACCAGTCGAAGTTGTGAAAACAATTCAACTGAAGCATTCCATGTATTGGCTAAAAGCAGACTGACCGATTTGAATAAAGCGATAAAACAAAAATCGTAATGTATTTACATAGCAAGGAATAAAATGAAACTGACAAGGATATACACTTTACTGATATTGCCCATCGTATTAACAGCATGCCAATCCAGCACGGTAAATAAGTTGATAAGAGATCTGCCCTCTCCTGATGGCCGTTTTCATGTGGAAGTTCTTCAGTGCCGAGCCAATGATGTAATGTTTGGTGGCGCAACCCAAGTTCAGATTTCAGTTCTGAAAAAAGGTGAAACTGAAAAATGTCGTTCATTTATTCATGCTTTGGCGCAATTTGATGTAAGAACCATCGACTTTGGCGCAAAGGATAATGCTTTACACATAGTGTGGCTGTCAGACACTGAACTTAGTGTGTGGCATCTTAGTTTTGCAACATCTCAAGGCAAGAATTATATAGGGCCTGATGTACAGCAAAGTCAGGCTAACTCTCCAATTAAAGTGATTTTCTCGCCTTTGGCTGCGCAAATTGGAATACCATCTCAGATTAAAAAATAAAGCGCTATACACAATCAACCGTTGTATAAATCGTCTAGTTTTGATTGCTGTTGTGATAGCGCAAGGTTTGGCATCCCCTATAAGAAAAGTGAGGCATTGCCTACGCAAAGGTATTTAAACTTTGAATGTAAGCTGTGGCATCGCAAGCTTTTTATAATCAAACAATTTATTTCCCCTTGTGATTGATATTAAATAAGAAAAATAATTCTAACTCAAAAGTGTATCTACAAATGCAATGAGCGTTTTTGATCAAAAAACCGTACCAACGTATATCAATAATAAGCAACAACACTGTACACAGCACAGCTAAAAACAAGCACCCAACTAATCACATTAATTCATATACTTTTCATAAAAAATGATAAGGGCGTCAAATACAAATTAATTATGCACAAAATACAAAGTTATCTATTGTGATGTAAGTCACTATAACCCTGCATTTATTTAAGTACATTACTATTTTATTAAACAGTGCGACTAAGTGTAATTTATTGAAATCATAAAAAATGATTTTAAATAAATATTAAAAATCAACCTTCTAAAATGAATGGGTTTTACTATGAAATTAGCTCTATTAAGTACTGCAACTTTATCTGCTTTAACACTTTCTGTTTCAGCTTTCGCTGCTGATCCTGTAACTGTTAACGGTGGAACAGTACATTTTACTGGTGAAATCGTAAATGCAGCATGTGCTGTAAGTACAGAATCTTCAAATCAAACTGTTGATTTAGGTCAATACCGTACTGCACGTTTAGCTGTTGCTGGCGATAAAACAACTCCAGTACCGTTCCAAATCAAACTTGTTGACTGTGATCCAACAGTTCAAGCAACTGCTGCTGTTGCATTTTATGGTCAGTCTGTAACGTCTAATGCAAACTTACTTTCAGTTGCTGCTGGTGGTACAAACTCTACTGCTGCAACAAATGTAGGGATTGAGATTGCTGATGACACTTCAAAAATCCTAGGTGTTACTGGTGCTAGTTTCTCTACACCTAAAACATTGATCACTGGTGATAACACACTTCAATTCAGCGCTCGTTATGTAGCGACTGGTGCATCTACACCTGGTCAAGCAAATGCTGATGCAACTTTTGTAGTGAAATATGAATAATTTATCTGCCTAAGATAATTATTAACTATTTGATTACATGAGCTTATTTACCATGAAAAAGTATATAACCCTGATTGCTGGAATATTAGTAAGTACTCATATTTACGCAGAGAGTTATGTATTTGGTGGAAGAGCTCATTTTCAGGGAGTTTTGATAAATCAAAGCTGCTCAATCTTGATTGAGAATAATGCTGCTGTATCTATTAAAACTCCCAATTCTCCAATTCAAATCAATTTTTCATTATGCCCTGTGAGCATTTACGACAATCTTGCCATTGGTCTATCTGAACAAAATAAGCCAACCCATGAGATGTTTTATACAGATCCAAAAGCAAGAAATGATTTTGATATTCATCAAGAATTAAACATTCAAGGTCTTGAACAGGCCCGTCTGAATCAGAAATTTATTCGACAAATTGATCGACCTGAACGTTATGACAGTTTCGCTAAAAATAGGATTGGTATTCTCCTCAACCAAACTTCAGAACAGTCATCCGCTCAAGCATCGAATATTTTAATTTCTGTTTTTTATCCATAAATGAATTCTAAGGACTTATATGAAACTGAACTTATTTAAAAATGGTGTTCTTAGTATAACCTTAGCCTGCTTAGCATCTACCAGCTTGGCCAATAACAATATAATTGGCGGTATATCACTTGGGGCAACTCGTGTTATTTACCCAACCGATGCCAAGCAAGTTTCATTAGCTATTGTCAACAGCAACAATAAAGAACGCTTTTTAATTAACTCATGGATTGAAAATAATTTAGATGAAAAATCAAAAGATATTCTGATTACTCCGCCCTTATTTGTCGCAGAAGCAAATAGCGAAAATACTTTAAGAATTGTCAATGTTGCCACCAACTTACCCCAAGATAGAGAGTCGGTATTTTGGGTCAATGTCAAGGCAATTCCTTCGATTGATAAATCGACTTTGATTGACAAAAATATTTTGCAACTTGCTGTTTTATCTCGAATCAAACTGTTTGTTCGTCCAATAAATCTAAAAACCAAACCTGAAGCCGCATTAGAAACACTTAAGTTTTCAAAATCAGCAGAAGGAATCATGGTGAATAATCCATCTCCTTATCACGTTTCTTTTGTGAACGTTTTTGTTGATAACCAAAAAGTGCCAAATGTGATGGCGAGTCCTTTTGCTCAAACAAAAATTTCAGCAACTTCAGGCAATAAGCTGAGTTATCAAACGGTCAATGATTACGGTGGTTTAACGGCTAAAGTTGATTTAGAACTGAAGTAATAATTATGAATAGTCTATTTTCAATGCCATACAATGTTGTATGCGTAAGGAGAAATATCAAGCGATATCCAGTGGGTATCGCAGTGACTATGCTGATTTCAATCGTAGTCCCAAGAACCAGTCATGCAGAACAGGTGTTTAACCCTGCATTTTTAACAGATAACTTATCCAATTCACAAATTTCTGATTTGAGCAGATTTGAGAAATCGACCCATCAATTGCCGGGCGTGTACCGGGTTGATGTGTATGTCAACGATCAATATGCGTTTACCCGCGACATCAATTTTATTGAAAAATCAGGCATTCAAGATACAACAGGGTTATTTCCGTGTTTAGACAGCAAAACATTGCAGGGATTTGGGGTCAATATTGCCCAATACGAGCAATTGTCTAGCTCAAACCCACAATGTGTAGATTTTATTTCAATCATTGACGGTGCAAATAGCCACTTTCAATTTGATAAACAAAAATTATTGATCAGCTTGCCGCAAGCGTCTTTACGCAACCAAATTCGCGGCTATATTCCACCCGATCAATGGGATGAAGGGATCAACGGCTTTTATACCAACTATAATATTTCGGGTTATGACAACTCTAAAACAGATACCAACAGTTTCTTTTTACGTCTGGATAATGGACTCAATATTGGCTCATGGCAGTTCCGACATTCAGGCAGTTTTAACGCCAATTCGCACAACGGTAAAACCACAAATCAATGGAATAATTTAAACACCTATGTACAAAAAACCATTATTCCTTTAAAAAGCCAACTGGTGATTGGTGATGGTTCAACAAGTAGCGAAATTTTTGATAGCTTTGGTTTCCGTGGCGCACATTTGTCGACCTCTGAGGCAATGTATCCTGACAGTCAGCAAGGCTATGCCCCTACTGTTCGTGGGGTTGCAAAAACCAATGCAAAAGTGGTGATTAAACAAAATGGTTTTGTGATCCATCAGGTAAATGTCGCACCTGGACCATTCCTTATCCAAGATTTAAATCCAACCTCAATCAGTGGTGACCTTTTGGTTACGATTGAAGAAAATGACGGTTCTATTCAAAGCTTTCAAGTGCCCTATTCAAGCCTTCCGGTGCTACAACGTGAAGGACGTACAAAATATAGTGTGGTGGTGGGTGAGTACCGTAGCGGATTGGATTCTCAAGATAATCCGTCATTGCTACAGGCAACAGCAATTCACGGTTTAAAAAATGGTATATCCGTTTATGCGGGGACGCAATTATCAGAAAAATATAAGAGTGCATTGGTGGGTTTAGGTGCCAACCTCGGCGATTATGGTGCTCTGTCTTTTGACCTTACTCATGCGGACAGTGAGTTGGCGGATCGATCCACGAGCAGTGGGCAGTCTCTGCGCTTTTTATATTCAAAATCATTATTAAGCTCTGGAACCACCTTCCAGTTATTGGGCTATCGTTATTCCACCAAAGGTTTCTATACCTTAAATGATGTTGCTTATAATCGTATGAGTGGCTATCACGTTTCCGAAACTCAAGACGGAAATCAAGCCAATACCCCGATCATTACGGATTACTACAATTTATATAATTCTAAAAAAGGTCGCTTTGAAATCAATATCTCGCATTCACTTGGCAACTATGGTTCTTTATTTGTCTCCGGAAATCAGCAAACCTATTGGGACACCAACAAAAAAAATGAATGGGTTCAAGCGGGTTATGCAAACTCATGGAAAGCACTGAATTATTCATTCTCAGTCAGCCGTAACAAATATTCTGAGATTAATCAAAGTGACACCATGTATGCCATGAATATCTCCTTCCCATTGGACAAGCTATGGCCGAAAGCGAATTTCCGTAATCATCCAATCCAAAATGCATATAGCACTTTTTCGACCACACAAAATTCAAATGGTAATGAGTCCTATATGGCAGGTTTAAGTGGCACTTTACTGAAAGATCGTAATTTAAGTTATAGCATCAATCAGGGACAAGTCAGTAAGCAAGGCGATATTGGTTCAGTCAGCCTGAATTACAATGGTAGTTACGGTACGGTAGGTGCAGGTTATAGCTACGAAAAGAACTCAAATCAGTTTACCTATAACGCATCTGGTGGCATTTTAGCGCACCGTGATGGGATTACCTTTGGTCAGCCTTTAGGCAGCACCTCAATTTTGGTTAAAGCACCCGGAGCTAAAGGTGTAAATATCGAAAATTATACTGGCGTTAAAACCGATTGGCGTGGTTATGCCATCGTTCCTTATGCCACTGAATATCGTGCCAATCGCGTTGCACTCAACTCAAATACTTTCAGTAATAATCTCGAAATCAGCAATAACGTTGAAAATGTCGTCCCAATCAAAGGGGCAATTGCCAGAGCGACGTTTAATACCAGTCTAGGTGTAAGAGCACTTATCACTTTATCCCATAACGGCAAGTTTATACCGTATGCAAGTAGTGTGATCGAAAAGGAAAGTTCAGCCACCAGTATCGTTGCAGATGATGGTCGAGTTTATTTAACTGGACTTCCGCTCAAAGGCACACTGGAAGTCAATTGGGGCGAATCTGCTGAAGGAAAATGTTTGGCAAACTACGATATTTCAGACATGGACCTCAGCAAACCCGTTATTCAATTTGATCTTGAATGTCAATAAGGAGAGATCATATGAAATTTAAACTTTTAATTTCCAGTATGTTGTTACTTGCGTCTGCCCCATCTTTTGCAGTTGTCTGTTGGAACAGTAAAGGGAACGGTGTGGTGGATGAAGTTTTTTATGATCTGTCCAATAGTTTTAGCAGCTCGAATAACGCTGTAGGTAAAATTGTAGAGCTTAAAAAGAATTTTTCCTCGCAAGTTTATGGAACCTGCCCTGTTCATAATTCCAATATTAGTCGAAATAGAACCATGCGTAGTTATGTTTCCGACCTCTCTGTGGTAGAAACCATCGATCGCTATAAATACTTACCGATCAACGACTATCTGGTCGGTGCCATGAAAATTACCGATAGCTTTGCGGGAGATTTTTATCCTCCTGCAAATTATGTACAGATGGGTACAGATCCCAATGTAAGTAGAGGGCAACCCTTTGGTATTTGGGATTCAAACTTTACCTTCCGCCTCAAAGTGATTAAACCCTTTATTGATTTTGTGCCTATCCCGAAAAAAACCATGTTTACTGTGTATGTCACAACGGGCTCAGCCGATCCATTAAGTATCCCTGTTTATAAGATCAGTTACAGCGGTTCTATTACGGTTCCACAAAGTTGCAAAATTGGCACAGGTGACTTTTTAGAAATTAAGTTTGGGGAAATTCCAGCCTATGCCTTTAGTCAGGCGGGTCCTGGCAATAAACCCAACAATGTCAATAAACAGAGTCATACCTTAGCGATTCAATGCACCAATATTGATGCCCAAGCAATGCTGACACTTCGGCTTGAGACTGAAAAAGCCACTGGAGATATGATGATCTCAGATAATCCAGATATTGGCTTTAAGATGTCAGATCAAAATGACAATGTGTTATTGCCCAATAATATCAATAGTGTGATTCCGTTTAATCTCAATCAACAACCAGCAAATGTGACCATCAAAGCTTGGCCCGTCAGTATCACTGGGAATAAACCAGTCATTGGTCCGTTTAAATCTAGAGGATATCTCAGAGTGGATTTTGATTAGGAGACGATAATGCAAAATAGAGCAAGATATATGGCCGCTGCCACACTGCTATGTTGTTTAAATATTCATCAGATTGCTCATGCTCAAAATAGTAATGTAGAGCTGGGGCGAGTGAATATTGAGCTTTCAGGGATTGTGACGACAGCAACCTGTGGCGTGTTAAGTTCTGAACAAGATAAATATATTCAGCTTGGCAGCGTTGCAAGCAAAGACTTACCGAATGTAGGTAGTCAATCAAAACCAACCCCGATTCATTTTGAGATGAGTAACTGTCCGCCGAATGGATCTGTGACCATCACTTTTGAGGGGCCACGAAATACTGAAAATGCGGAACTTTTAGCGCTCGATGCCTTAGCCAATAAAGCTGAAAATATTGCCATAGAAATCCGAGATCAAGATAAAAAAAGATTGCCTTTAGGCAAGAAAAGCGAAGCCTTTAGCACAGACATCAATGGCAATGTTTCGGCACTCTTTTATGCAAATTATATTGTGACCAAAGCACAAGCCCTCGCAGGGATTGCAAATGCAAATGCTCAGTTTTCTATTCAATATGATTAAGCACATAACGCGATTTATTATTGACGGTTAATACGATTGAGTATTCAAACTTTTTAAAGCACAGGGTTAGGAACTCATCCTTCTCATTTGAATGGCATAAAAAATAGCAGAGAACTTTATCTATTTTCATCATTCAAATCCCAGCCTCGCTTTAAAGAAAAATGAAGAACTCACACATAACGACAAATCTTTGATTACTTTAAATAAAAAATAAATACACAGAAACATCGAATGAATATTGGGAGAATTCATGAAAACTTTTTTTAAAATAAAAAGTGTGAATAAAGGAATGGCACTTTTATTAGACGATTTCTGTAAAAAAAAAGGCTTAGATGTTTCAAGCGATGCTGAATATCCACTCAATGATCACCTACCGTTTGGCGAATGGCTCAAGAGAATAAAACAAATCAATAAACAATATCCCCAAGTGGGTATTGGATTAGATATCGGTGCTTTGGTTCAGCCCAAACATATCGGCATTGTGGCTTATATGGCTCAGTCGAGTGATACATTATTTGACTATATCGAAATATTGGCTCAATACGAAAAGCTTTGGTTTAATTATATTCCCAAAAAAGTGCTTATTGAGGAAAACCACTTTTCAATCTCATGGGATAAACCTGCATATTTACAAGTGGGTTTATATCTAGAAGAAACCACCATCGTTGAAGAAATACAAGTGTCTAGCCTGTTTCACCACTTACAACAACTGACCGATTCAGATGCAAGTATTTTTCATTGTCTAGAACTTGCCATTCCCAAACCCATTGACACAAAAAAATACCAACAACTGTTTAATTGCCCGATTAAATTTAATACAAAGCAAACTCGTATCGTCATACCGAATTCTTTATTGCAAACCAAATTAAAATATTATGACCCTATTCTTTTAGAAATATTATTGAATCATGCCAACATATTACTCAGTAAAATGCCTCAGGAGGATTCTTTCTTGGAATTGGTTAATCTGAGTATGCTACAAGCACTTGAAAATAATAATGTCCAAATTCACTCTATTGCAAAATCATTAAATATCTCTGCGAGAGCACTGCAAAAATATTTAAAAAATAGAGACCTTTCCTTTAAAGAAATTCTCAGTAATATTCGTCAAAATTTAGCCAAGAAATATCTGCAAAATCAAAACTTATCCATCACAAAAGTTGCCTTTTTACTTGCCTATAAAGACCAAACCTCATTTAATCGTGCGTTTAAAGCATGGAATGGGGTTTCTCCTTCTATGTGGAGAAAGCAAAATATCAATAAAACATTAGGTGTAAATGAAAAACATCATGTCAATGAAAGCTTTGAAACAGAGCTCAATAGACATGATGTTCAACTCAGCTAAAATAAGCTAAATCTCGCTAAAATGACCTAGAACATCCAACCTAAGTGATTGATTTCTTTTTATAGACTGGCGTGATAAAAGCAAAAGCCTAAACATAAAAAACAAACTTTGTCGTGCTGGCTTTACCCTTAACCGACAAAGTTTGCTGGTTGTTATGCGCTGTTTAATGCTGATTTAATCCAAATGGACCGCCATACGCTTCGCGGTTTTATTCTTACGTGTCACCATCAGACCACAAATCACCACGATGGAGGTTACTCCTAAGGACAAAGTCGTTTCATAACTATATTGAGGCGATAAAAACATATAGCCCAATACACTCATAATCACCACAATGACAAACCATGTCAGCCAAGGAAATAACCACATTTTAAAGGTTACTTGAGCGCCTATTTTTTCCAGTTTAGCTCTTGAGCGTAGTTGTGACACAGCAATGACTAAATAAACCACTAAGGCAATTGAACCCGTTGTTGAAAGTAAAAATCCAAAAACTTGCCCAGGAAACATATAATTCACGGCGCAACAAATCAGTCCAACCAAGGTTGAAGCAAACACTGCGATTGTTGGTACACCTGCATCATTAATTTTAGTCACAACTTTCGGGGCTTCTTGACGTGCACCCAATGCAAACAGCATCCGTGAAGAAGTATATACAGCCGCATTCATACAACTTGCCACCGCAATAAACACCACCATGTCCATAATCAATTTGGTTTGCGGCACATTGAGGCTGACCAAGACATACTGAAAGGTCCCCAATTTTTGTAAATCAGGCGAGCGCCAATCGACTAAAGCCACTGCTAGAAAAATCGAAACGACAAAGAATAAAATGATGCGATACAGCACCAGATTGGTGGCACGTTTAATTTTCTCTTGTGGATTTTTAGACTCTGCCGCAGCAATCGACAGAATTTCAACACCAAAAAATGAAAATGCTGAAATTAAAATCGCCGAGAGAACACCACCCATGCCATGCGGCATAAAACCGCCATTTGAAAATAAATGCCCCACACCACTGACATCACGAGCCAAAGGCCAAAGACCGAATACAGCCGATGCACCAATCACAATAAACAGCAGTATCGCAACCACTTTAATTAAAGCAAACCAAAACTCAAACTCACCAAAACTTTTAGTACTAAAGAAATTGGCTAAACTGAGTAAAATAATAAAAGCAAAAGCATAAATAGCACTGGAAACTTGAGGAAACCATGCATGTAAAATTTCCGCACCAGCAATTGCTTCAATAGGGATTACCAAAACCCAAAACCACCAATATAACCAACCCACGGTAAAGCCAGCCCAAGGGCCAATTGCTTTACGCGCATAAGTGGAAAATGAACCTGTATCTGGTTGAGCAACGGCCATTTCACCGAGCATACGCATCACCAAAAAAACGATAATACTGGTAATAATATAAGCCAGTACAGCAGCAGGCCCTGCTTTGGCAATTGCAGCTGAAGAGCCGACAAATAAACCTGCACCAATAACGCCACCGATACTAATCATCGTGATATGCCGGTTGGAAAGTCCTTCACCTAATTTTGTTGTTTTAACACCATTCATATTTTATTCCTTAAAAATACTTTTAAAATCGTGATTTACATTATTAAATCCTTATTCAAAAGAGAGAAAATCGATGATCTTCCCTCTACACAGCAAAAATTAATTTAAAGTTGGCATTGAAAACTGCTTGGCTTCACGAACGTGTGTAGCTGGCCAGCGCTGGGTAATGGTTTTACGACGCGTATAGAAACGCACCCCATCTGGCCCATAAGCATACAAGTCACCAAATAACGAACGCTTCCAGCCACCAAAACTATGATATGCAACAGGTACAGGCAATGGCACATTTACCCCGACCATTCCCACTTGGATATGATGGGTAAAATAGCGCGCAGCTTCCCCATCACGGGTATAAATACAGGTACCATTTCCATACTCATGATCATTAATTAACTGCATCGCCTGTTGCATGGTTTCTACGCGAATCACCTGTAAAACAGGGCCAAAAATTTCTTGCTGATAACTGGTCATGTCTGATGAAACTTGATCAATCAGCGTCGGGCCAACAAAAAATCCAGTTTCATAACCAACAGGTTTGGCATCACGACCATCAACAACGATTTTAGCACCTTGCTGTTCAGCACTTTGGATAAAAGCTTGAACTTTATCTTTATGTGCTTGCGAAATGAGCGGTCCAAAGTCATTTTGTTGATCTGCATAATGACCAAACTTGAGTTGTTGCATTTCGTGGCTAAGTTTTTCAATCACCAGATCAGCAATTTCATCGCCAATTGCCACTGCTACAGACAATGCCATACAGCGTTCACCAGATGAGCCAAAAGCTGCACCTAATAATGAGTTCACCACATTATCGATATCTGCATCAGGCATGATAATGGCATGATTTTTTGCACCACCTAAGGCCTGACAGCGTTTGCCTGCCGAGGTTGCTGTACGATAAATATATTCAGCAATCGGGGTTGAACCAACAAAACTGATCGCTTGAATATTTGGATGATGTAATAAGGCATCCACTGCTTGTTTATCACCATTGATGACGTTAAACACACCATCGGGTAAACCTGCCTGTTTAAGTAATTCCGCCAAATATAATGCTGCGGATGGGGTTTTTTCAGAGGGTTTTAAAATAAAGCAATTTCCGCAAACAATCGCCATTGGGAACATCCACAATGGCACCATTGCTGGAAAATTAAATGGTGTAATCCCAGCAACCACACCTAAAGGTTGAAATTCACTCCATGAATCAATATCTGGGCCAACATTTTTTGAGTATTCACCTTTTAAAAACTCAGGTGCACCACATGCATATTCAACATTTTCAATTCCACGTTGTAACTCGCCCTGTGCATCATGGCAAATTTTTCCATGTTCTTGCCCAATCAACTTACAGAGTTTTTCAGCATTGTCTTCTAGCAGTTGTTTAAACTTAAACATCACTCGTGCACGTTTAATCACAGGGGTATCACGCCATGTTGGAAAAGCCTGTTGTGCAATGTGAACCACCTGATTGACTAAGTCGCTATCTGCAAGCGCAACTTCTTTGCTGATCTTGCCTGTGGCTGGATGATATACAGCTTGTGTTCTTGAGGTCTTGCTTACCAGTCCCCCTTGAATAAAATGCCCAACCAGCGTGATCGGTTGTACTGCTTCAACTGTTTCGGTATTAGACAGCTCGCCACCACTAAAATTTTCTAAATTGTTCATTACTTTTCCTTGTCTATTGCCCAGCTGTTCCGTATTGATTTACTTAGAGGCACACGCTATTTATTTCACCTGATAAAGTGCCTCACCTACGGCATTCATCAAGCTGCTTAATTGCGCTTCTGTGCTGTTAAACATTGGGCCAAACTGAAGGGTATCCCCACCAAAACGCACATAGAAACCTGCTTTCCACAGTTTCATTCCAATTTCAAAACCACGAATCGTGGCATCACCATCACGTGGAGCCAATTGCAAGGCACCAATCAATCCACAGTTACGGATGTCAACAATATGGGGGGAACCTTTTAATTCATGAACAAGCTTTTCAAAGCTTGGTGCCAAGCCAGCAGATTGGGAAATTAAATTTTCATTTTCGAGTACATTTAAGGTGGCGAGAGCAGCGGCACAGGCAACAGGATGGGCCGAATAGGTATAACCATGGGTAAATTCAATGGCATGTTCAGGCAGGTCTTGCTGCATAAATGCATTGTAAATTTCACGGCTTGCCACCACCCCACCTAATGGAATTGCGCCATTGGTAATCTGTTTAGCAAAGGTCAAAAGGTCTGGTGTAACTCCAAAATGTTCAGCCGCAGTCCATTTGCCGATACGCCCAAAGCCAGTGATCACCTCATCGAAAATCAGTAAAATATCGTGTTGGTCACAAATTTCTCGTAGACGTTGTAAATAACCAACTGGTGGCACGATACAGCCTGCTGAACCTGAAACAGGTTCTATTATTACTGCTGCAATATTAGAAGCATCATGTAATTCAATCAGCTTGAGCATTTCATCTGCCAGCTCAACCCCACCCGTTTCAGCACAGCCTTTGCTAAAACTTAAATGTGCCTGTAAGGTATGAGGCAAATGATCCACATCCATCAATTGACCAAACATTTTACGATTTCCACCAATGCCGCCGAGACTGGTCCCTGCCACGTTTACACCGTGATAGCCACGCGCTCGTCCAATCAATTTGGTTTTGCTTGGTTTGCCTTGAATGCGCCAATAGGCACGTGCCATCTTGATCGCAGTATCCACAGACTCTGAACCAGAGTCGGTAAAAAAGACATGTTGCAGTTTTTCCGGCATCAGCTGAACAATTTTTTCAGCCAATTGAAAAGATAAAGGATGTCCAAATTGGAATGCAGGTGAATAATCCAATTTTGCCAATTGCTTACTTACAGCCTGTTGGATTTCAGGCCGTGTATGCCCTGCACCACACGTCCATAGCCCTGACAATGAGTCATAAATCTCACGTCCAGTACTGTCAATTAAATACGATCCTTTTGCACCCACGATCATGCGCGGATCTTTATGGAAATAACGATTTGCAGAAAATGGCATCCAATGGGCTTGATAATTTAAATTCATCTGCTCATTTGACTGACTGGCTTCCAATGCGTCATCGCGGTCATTTGATGTATCGATATCAAACATAAGTACTCTTCTTGTTTTGTGGTTATCTCTTGAGTGTACAAAGCGAGATAGTTTTGATAAATTCAAAATATCTTGAGTTTAGATATAAAAAAGCAAAACTAAATGAAACCTAAAAAATTAAATCAAGTTACTGATTTTGATATAAAATTACTTAAAATATTTAAAACAGTCTGTGACTGTCACAGCTTCACTGCTGCTGAAAGTATCCTTGGGATTAGCCGTTCTGCGATTAGTTTGCATATGAGTGATCTGGAAAATCGCTTAGGGATTCGCCTCTGTCAACGTGGTCGAGCAGGCTTTTCCATCACCGATGAAGGTCGGGAAGTTTTAGAATATATTGAGGTACTAACGGCTTCGATTGAGGACTTCCGTGCCAAAATCAATCAAATGCATAATCAGCTCAAAGGTGAATTTAATATTGGAATTATTAATAACTTAGTCACGATGCCCAGTGCTTATATCACCAATACATTGGCACAGCTTGCGGAAGAAAATACTGAGGTGGTTATTAATATTAGTATGAGCACACTGTCAGATATTGAGTGTCGTGTTTTGGACAATCGCTTACACGCTGGTGCGATTCCTTTGGTGAGCCCATTGTCAGGCCTCGATTATTTTCATTTATATAACGAAGAGTCTTCACTCTATTGTGGACAAAATCACCCGCTTTTTCAGCATTTAGGAGAAATAAGTTTAGATGACTTAAAACGATGCAATACGGTTCTTCCAAATTACGCCATTACCCCCGATGCAATGAAGTTGCATCAACGATTGAACTGTTCCGCCACAGCCAGTGACCGAGAAGGTATCGCCTTTCTGATTCTTTCAGGAAAATTTATGGGGTTTTTACCCGATCATTATGCGAAAAAATGGGTTCAAGATGGTTTGATGCAACCGATTTTACAAGAGAGAATGCATTACAGTACGCCGATCTGTCTAATTACCCACAAAGGAAAAAATTACAATATTATCTTAAAAACCTTTATGGATATATTAAATAAAACCATTCAACCGATAAAATAAGATACAAAGATTTAAAACAGTTTAAAAATTCGATTATTTTTAATACAAATTAAAATATAATCCAACTAAAATAATCAGATTATATTTTAACTTATCACACAGCATAATTTTTAATTTATGTTATTTATATCACAAATTAATAGGCTTAATAATAATCTACCACCAGTATTTTATGCTGCTCACTTTCTAAATCTTGAATTTTTAAATGCGCCACACCATTGGCCTTCTTATCAACTAAGTTATTGAAATTAAAGCTATCTATTGTGGTGGTTTTTCTCAGCACATCAATCGTATTATCAATCACTTTGCAATTAGAATTATTAGAATCCTTTTCACATGTAAATTCTACAATCTGCCCTTGAAAATGAATCTCCTCTGCATAAGTAGCTAAACTTAAACTCGATATCGTTGTAAATGTTATTAATAAAAAGGATAGTTTTTTATTTAACTCCATCTCATTCCCCTCTAAAGAAATGGTGTAGTTAATTAATTACATAACCTTATTATTAATACAAGATTTTCCAATCAATAAATAAAAAAATAATTTTAAAAAATATGATTCACGTCAATTAATCATATTCAATTGTGACGGTTGCCATAGCTCGGACTTTTCCGGGCATCACTTTGGTTGCAGTCTGATAGTAACGCGCAGTCATTGGCACATTGTATTGAATATTATCATTTGACTTTAACGTGCCTAATTCTAGCTTGTCATTTTTAGCAATCACTTTATTCGAATTTTTATATTGTGAAAGCAATTGTACGCCAACACCTGATGCACTGCTTCCTGCGGTATTTGTATTCGCAAGTACATTTTGAGTGCTACTACTCACCGCATCATAATCAAAGCTTAGGCTGATTTTATTGCTTTCTTCATAACCACTCGGGTTTTTACCACCATTACACAAAATGTTGAGATCAAAGGCTTGCTCACCTTGCGTTGAACCGACACCTTTAAAATCAACCTTGTTTACCGTTGGCAGTGTCACAGTTTTATTAATATTTCCCAATATTTCACATGAAGAAGACGCAATAGTAATCGCATTCCCATATACCGTACTGGTTAACCAAGGTGGGCTTTGGCGTTCACCAGAACGATAACTACTATATGTGCCTGGAACTAGTGCGCCAGATCCTGTTGATGTCGCCGTTTTAACAATTTCAACAATAAAAAACCCTTCTGCCAAAACACGTCTGCCACTCGCACTTCGTGTATAAGGATAATAATCGGCAAAACCAGGAGCTGTTGGCGCTTCACGGTATAAGCGAATACCAATTCCATCAATATTGGTGTTATAAACCGAATTACCGATAGGGCTAAGTGAATAGTTTTGAGTTAAAACAGCACCAAGTGTGCCATAACTACCACAACTATACGTCGAACCATTGGGTCTAATTGGAAAAGAGGCTTTGCGTAAAACCTTTCCGACAGGGTCACTTGGTCTCACCACAACACGTCCTACTGCCATGCTCACATCAACAGTAGAGAAACCACGATCTGGTATACATGCAGCATATGTCCCTGAACTCACAGTCCCAGCAATGAGCAAGAGAATACGATTTAAAACTTTACCGTTCATTGACATACACCTTCCGCCATAATCATATTTTGCTTTTTGTCTGCTGCTTGCGCAGAAACATCATATTGGATGTGGCATTGCTCGTTGGCATTTTCGCCCCATTTCACTGTAACCGAGTCTGCAGTAGTATTGGTTCTTAAGTAAACCATACTTCCTTGCGCAACCATTCCAATATTTTCACCTTTTGTATCAAATACTTCTGCTGCAAAAGGTAAAGTTTCACCATTTTGTTTTTTGCTGCGAATATAAATTGCTTTACCAGTTTTCGTCGCAAAACTCACTTGTGAAATTGAACCTGCATAAGGTGCGATACGCTGACTTGTACCATCTAACTCTACATCTGTCGACATTCCTTGAGGATCAAGGCTAATGTCATTTAAACGATATGGAGTTACATATGGAATCACCGCATAACCAGATTTATTGATACTTAAACCTGTCGCATTATTCACTTTTGCACCAGCAGCTTCAGGTGCATATACCAACACCATGGTTTGCCCCTGATCTGGTCCAAACAAGACACCTTCAGGATGAGCAACAATATTACCACGTGCAGTCAACATGGCTTGTTGATAACCGTCAGCAGCACTGAATGAACCACCAACAGTCGCGTAGTTAGTACGATACTGAGCATTTAAATTGGCACTCGGATTATCACCATAGCGCGTCGATACAGATGTACCATAGTTAAAACGATCGCCAACCACACCACTCACACCAACAGTCGCATTATCTTGCGTCATAATCGAGTTAAGGTTCGCTGAGCTTTTCTTAAATGAAAGTGGTAAGGACATGGTCAACATATACTCAGTATCACTATTGCTGATACTTGTAGCATTGTTTTCAACAATACGTTTAATTGCTGACAACCCATAAGTCAAACCACGGTAGTTGTTGCTATAACCGACTTGATACTGACGGGTTGTTTCCTGACGATTCCAGTAATCTACCCACGAACCTGTTGCATAAATGTTGCCAAAATCACGTGGTAAACCCTGATTCAGGGTGATCTGAAATTCACTGCGCTGTTTACCTACATGAGCTGAACTAATGCCTTTATTGTCAAGGTCTTGTACCAATATTGCATCACGTAACTTATAAAAGTTTTCTGTAGAATAACGATATGCAGCCAAGGTCAAATTGGTATCTGTTGGGGTAATTAATTTACTATAACTGATACGGAAACTTTGCCCACTTTCACTTTTGCGACGTTCAAAATCTGCTTGTGAATGCGTCACATCAAGTGCAATTGCGCCAATCGGTGTTGCAAAAGCACTACCTAATGTTACTGCTGAATAGTCTTCTGAGAACTGTACACCACCATAAGCCGTGATCGAGTTATTGATACCGCGTTGATATTTCCCTTGCACAATAAAAGGGTCTAGATCGATATCTTTATCACGGAATTGACCCATTGACACAGAATAACGGCTCATTCCTGGACGGAGCATTTGTACAACAGATGCATAAGGAATTGAATAGCGTTGAATCTCACCATTGGCTTCTAAAATAGAAACTTCGAGTTCACCACCAAATCCTGTTGGATAGAGGTCATTGATTTCAAAACTACCCGGTGCAACAGTCGTTTGATAAATCAACTGACCTTGCTGACGTACTTCAACCTTGGCATTGGTTTTTGCATTACCGCGAATACGAGGTGCATAACCAATCATACTGTTGGGTAACATACGGTCATCACTGGAAAAATCGAAACCACGATAACCAAATGAATCAAAGATTTCACCATCGGTAAAGCTTTCACCTAAAGTCAATACACCACGGTATTGCGGGAATGCGCGTTGCACATAGGTGTTAATCGCGTCATAGCTTGATTTAGATTGATTATCTGTGGTGGTGCGGTCTTGCCATTGCCATTGACCATTATGGCGCAATTGCCAGCCAGCTAAATTTGCACCAGCCGTTATCGAAGTAAATGCGTTGGTGGTTTCTTGGCCACCTTGGGTTTTATTAAATGTTTTATATGCGCTAGCATTATAAGAAAGAAATGCAGCATTGATCCCTCGATCCCAAACACTAGGGTCGACATAGCCTTGCGCATTTTTTTGCATCGCAACTTGTGGAATCGAAATATCGACACGTAAACGTGAAGTATCAAATTCATAAAACGAATCTTCAACCCACTGTTCAATTTTCTGACAACCTGTCAAAGCAAAGCTTTCGCCTTTTTTTAACACATCTGCTTTAACGCCATATTCTAATAATTGGTTTGAGCTAAAGCAGGTAAACGCATTTTGATTATTTTCAGTCGCTTTAAACACCATACGATGTTTACCAAACCAGTTACCATTGACATAAATATCCACATTATAGTCACCTGGTAACACAGGATTGCCATATTTAAAGCGATTTACATCTATCTTTTTGGCATCGCCAATTAAAAAAGCCGAATCAAATTCTGCTTCTGCAGCAGTCGGAGACTTTTCAGCCTCTTTTAAGTCAGTTTCAGATGCATTAACTAAAGCAGGAATGCTGAGCGTAATAACCCCACAAGCCACATAGTAACTGATATGTCGCTTGATCCACTTGTAGCTTTGTTCATTTTTTTGCATAAAGAAGTCTGCCTATCAACAAATGAATAGGTTTTTTTACTCGCTTACTCTCAGATAAATGAAATGATTAAATCATCATTGCGAAGGTGCTTTAAATTTCTTGCATTGAAGAAATTTAAAGACTTGTTCAATCTATTAAAATTTAATATTTCGCTCTACACGACCACCATAATCATTGATTGTGGTAAAGGTCATCTTAGCGACATTGGAATTTTTTAAACTCACCGTTCCATCAGAAAATGGTTTCAACATTAAACCTTGTGAAATCAAATCAACGCGTTTGCCTGATTGATCTTGCATAATAGAAGTCAAGGTAATGTGAAATGGTGTTGGGTTTTTTACGGTTAACTGAGTACCGTTATTGCTCCACTGTAGTTTTTCAGGTGCCAAAGCGACATCTTCTTTAAGTCCAGCTGGGCGATAAAAAAACTTAATACGCGATCGAATCGCAAGTTGTAAAAAGTTATCTGGTACAACATTCTGATCTTTCACAGAAGGTTTTGGTGGGATATCGAGAATATTTAACCAAAAAAGCGTTTCTTGAGTTTTACTTAACTCATTTGCATTTGGCAAACTGGTAATACGTAAAGACTGCCCTTTTTTAGCTTCCACACGCGATATAGGCGGTGTAATCATAAAAGGCGCTTTCGATTGATCTGGCGTAGATTTCGCATCTCCCTCATCAATCCATGCTTGAACCAATGCAGGATTATTTCCGTTATTACTTACCTGTAAAGTAATTTCACGTGCATCAGATGGATAGATAACACGAGTACCATGAATGATGATTTCAGCATTCGCTGCACCAAACGGAATTAAAAATGCGAGTAAACCTTTTTTAAGAAAGGAATGATTCAAGAACATAACGATTATCTCTATATCTAAAATAAAGTAAAAGAGCTAGGTTGCTAGACAACCTAGCTCCGTACCATTCAATAAAAAATTATTGATAGATAATAGTATATTGAACAGACGTTGTTACTTTACCAGCAGCAGATGCATCAGTTGCATAATATTCAGCATAGTAATTAAGATCAGCTGCACCTTTGTCCGCAACATCTACCCATTGAGAGTTAGTTTGTGCGCCAGAAGCACCCGCAGCAAGTACAGGAATGAATTGGTTATTTGAACCTAACAATTGAACTTGAACGTTTTTCGCGCCAGTTGCATCTGTGTTATTTAAACGACCAGTACCAAAATCAACTGTTGAACCTGGTTCAAAATAAGTTGCAACTTTGCCTTCAGAGCAGTTAGCCAAGTTGATTGTGAATGGCGTACGGCCCGCGATATCACCAGTTTTAGCAAGAGTTTGCTTAGATACTGTAGGAAGCGTTACTGTGAAATCTTTACCTTGTGGAGTTACGATATCACAAGTTTTGTCAGTTACTAGACCATTGATTGTGATTGTGCCGTCTGCTGCAAAAGCACTAGACATTGCTAAAATTGAAACTGATGCTGCTAAAAAAGTATTTTTCATACCAAGTATCCTATACAGACAAAAAAATGATTCGTTTAGATCGATGGGTATTATGCACACTGAGATGAAAATGTAAACAAAGTCACACTTTGTGTATAAAATAGATACAAGTGTATATAAATTTGTATTTTTTGAGAAAAATATTTTTATTATAAATTTCAATATATTAAATATTTATTACATTCATCTTTCAGTTTTATTTAAAGTATTTTTTTTTGTAAATTTTTTACATAAAAACAAAATTCACGTTATTTCAACGTAAATTTTGAATTAGTCACATGAGTATAAATCATCGTTTTATGTCATTTGGTTAAGAAAATTTGCTTTGAAATTCGATGTGTGTGCTTCGAAATTCAGGCAAAAAACAGCGATATCACAACTCACCTTCGCCCCCTTACAAAGCCAAAAGACCAAGGATTAGCAATGCTTTAACGACTATATTACTGATTGATATTTCGCTTAAATTTAGAATTCCCACTGACCAATGTTTGACAAATCGCCCAGTTAAGATGTCCAATGATGATGTTTATATAAGTTTAAGGAATGAATATTTTTATTTTTCTATACAATATTCAACTTTTTTAATGTTAAAAATCATATAAATATTTTTTCCAATTAAAATGTGAAATAGTTAACATATTAATATGTGTTGTGTTGGCTTCTTTTAAGCTGCCTATATGGCAGTGGACTAGCACGACTGTGGTGGTAGAAACCGTCTACATTTCTAAGCTGCCTGCTCGGCAGTGAACATTGTAGTCATACAACGCTATTGGATGAGTATTTTCTAAGCTGCTTTATGCTCGGTAAATTTCTGTAATAATAAGGCTCTAAAGTCTTGTTCCTTAAAACCTTCTTTGGCACAAATAAATGCCCATGGCAGTACCACTGCATCTTTGATTAAATCGGCAATATCAAAAACCAAAGCACCTCGCCGAGTTTTACCATGCATGACTGCAAATGAATGACTAATGCCTAAGACCCAAAGTGTAGTTGCAGCTAAACCATAGGCCAAATAATTACCATGATTGAGGAAGTCATTGGCTAAATCACCATATTCAGCATTTCGTTCAAATTTGAGTTTACAACGTGTTGCAGCGATTTTATAAAGCTGCTTGGTGGTCTGCGCTTCTGCAAGAAGTAAATCGCCAACTTTGGTCATATTGGGAATCTTCTTTTCAAAACCACTTAAAGCCTGCTGAATATCCTGATCATCTAAATAAAATCCTTCTGCTTGTAAGTCCCGATCTTTTGCCCAAACTTTACGCATATATTCAACCCGCGCAAGCTGAAACTGTTTGGCCACATCTAAACGCTTTTTTTCATCAAACCAAAAGCTCATCCAGCCTTGCATATACTCAGTTGGGCGATATTCACTTTGTGGCGTTAACCACTCCACTTCGCTGCCTGAAAATAAAGGTGTACCCCCACCGCCACAAAAACCGACCAAAACACCTGCACTACAGAGCATCCGCATTGCAGCCTGAGTGATCGACGTTCCAGTTCCCAACAAAATTACTGTCGTATTGGCAATGGGAATATTCCAATACTGGTTTTCAGTTTTGGCTTCGGTTAGATATAAAACACGGCCATCTTTTTGCATCACCCGTGCATGTTCTAAATAATAGAGATTGGCTCTTTTTGAATGAAGAATAGCTTTTAAGTCTGATGGGTTAAGTTGTTCCATATTATTAGTGGTCATTAAGTTTTTATAAAAACGATTTAATTGAAAGTCTCGATTTTTCCAACCTATTTTTTATTTTAAACGACATTTTGTGTCGTTTTTTAATAAACACCATTCTATTTACTCACACTTCTATCCCAACCACTTTAAACAAATTAAGTGTTATTTTAATAACACCTAAATGGTTTAATACCAATATTTTTAAAATGATTTTTATCCCTTTTCAACAAAACACAGCATAAACAAAAAAATTGCATCATAATTTAAATTTAAGCACTTTTAATATTCTGATGTTTAAAATACCATTCAGGTATAAACCCCATCTATTTTAAAAATAAATTCCCAATCAGAATTAATTACATTAAATCAAACCAATTTAAAATTTAAAGTAAAACTTAAACAACCCTTTTATAAAAGTAATAGATTCTCACCTTAAATAACACTATATTTTAAGCTAAAAAGGCTTTATCTAAAATAAAATCGCTCTAAATTAAAACTTAAAAACCCAAAATATTTATTAGCAAGTATTTTAAATTTTATTATTTTACTTTTATAAAAAATCAGAATAAATTTAAAAAGATTAACTATAACATCAAACTTAAAAGTACTTAACTTTTCATATTCAAAAGATTAATTAAAAAATTAATTTTTTAAATCTATAACATATGGACTAGAACCATATAGAAAAATGATTTTCTTTTCCTCATGCTCGATTTTGTGAATTTCATAATCAATCAATCCATTTACAGAGCTAATTTCAATTTCATTGGCGTCATCAATAACTCTCGACTTATTATTGAGATAATATTTGAGTTGAACAACGAATATCTTATCCAGATTGCTCATTTGTTTTGCCACAACCAATCTACTTGTTTTAGCCTTGTTATTCATTTTAACGTTCATATTCATTTAATCCTCACGAATAACATTGTCTGATGATTTTGAAAGTAGTCTTTGAATGACTGTTCTTGTAACCGAATACTGCTTAGCTAAAGAATAGACACTCTGGCCATTTTTAAATTTTTCTAAAACCTCATCTTTCTGGGTTTTATTCAAAATTTCTGGTCGACCTACTTTGTTTATATTTTTATTACCAATCTTTCTGTTCGATTGAAGCTTCCCATCGAAATCAGAACAGATTTTTAGAAAATGAAAAAAAATCTTTTTTATATCTCCTTTAATCTCCTTCTTTGAAAATTCCAAACAAACTAAACGTATTCCTTTTTTAAAAATAAAATTGACACTCGAATATATCTCTTTGAAATCACTTCCCAAAGAATCTATTCCATCTATTAATAAAAGATCTCCGCTTTCCAGTGTATAGTTAATCAAATTTATAAGTTTATGCCTAAAATCTAGGGGTATGCCTATTTTCACCTGTTCAAATACAAGCCTATTTTTCGGTATTTCATAACCATATCCAAGAATATAGTCAGCATAATTAAATTCATCCATTGAGAATTCATCAATTCTGAAGTATGCATAAGTCCGCACAATAAGCCCTCTTCAAATAATAACAGTTATATTCAGTATTTTTTAGAAAAACAAATATGTATAAAACATATAAATGATTTAAAACATAGAGAAATAATCATCTACCCTTATAATAAATGATTATTAAAATCCACATTTTAATTAAAAATTAAAACACAAATTAAGACAATAAAAGAATGATCAAAACACAAAAAAAAACAAATATTATGCCAATAGCTGTGTTTTAAATAGCACCTTTAAATTATTTTAATCTTGAGATATTTCACATAAAAAATGTATAATAAAAAATAAAATACACTTGTATATGTATAATAATGAATTTCAATAAATGGTTTAAATAAAGCAAACGGTTCGCACATTTTTATAAAAAAACATAATTAAAGAGAGTTTTTATTTATTATCAATAAAAAAATAAACAGTAAAATTCCCATTTAATAAAGCCATGATAAAAATGATTATCATGGCTTTATATCGTTAAAACTCAACATTTACCGTTATCGTGTCTGAATAATTACCAGCCGGCAGACTTGGTGAATTCGTGTCCAGAACTTTTGCAGTAAAGGAAAATCCCTGCTGGTTGGTATTATGTTGACCCGGGTTCGTTGTCGCCTCGAGACTTGACCAGCGTTCATTGCCACTACTGCCCCAACGTTCTGTGGTCGCATTTTTATATATTTCATAGCGTAAAAAATTATTGCTATTGTTTTCCTTCATCGCACGTTGATTACTACCTTGTGGATTTAAACCATTATTTAAACCGACATGATAAGGCGTATATACTGAACAACGTACGCCTAGAGAAGTTTGCACTGGAGTAAAAACATCAGCAAAAGGAGCAGTTCCAAAGTTCACAGCATTGGTGGAGATACGGCAATCTGGTAAAACATCAATATATAAGTTCAATGTTGCATCACTACCAGTGCCCCAGTTAAACCCAATTCCCAAAACACCTCGATTAAAACCAGGGCTTTCAAAAAAGACTCCAATCCCGAGCGCTGCGACGGAAGGTACAGAGTGATACCATTTGACTTTAAAGGATTTGTCCGCTGTGTATCTCCCAGGAGAGACATTTTGCCCTGCATTAATTTTGGCATAAAATGGTAATGCACCATTAGGTCCTGTAAAGAAATTAAGAAGTGAAAAACTACTCATATCAACTTCTTTACCAAGACCAATTGCTTTATTATTGGTGTCCAGATAATCCACTGTAAGAACCTCACCAGTCCCAGCATTTTTATAGCTTACAGGCATTTGATCGACCCGATATTTCAGGTAAGTCATATTCGCTAAAGCCAAACTAAACCCTTCACATCTTAAACCCGCACTAAACTGATTAGATTGCGTGCCTTGCTCCGCCAATGTCATAGACGAAATTGCACCCATCGTCACATTACCACTTGAAGTGATAACACAAACCGCTTGACTCTGAGCAGTAATCAATATTAATCCAGAGAATAATAGACCTGCCGGTATTAAATTTTTTAAAGTAATCATGGTTGAGCCACCTCACGACAAACAACCGACTTAACCACTGCAATCTGTTGTTGCGCTTGTTTTAAATCCAACGAAAAGTTTGCTTCACATATGCGCTGATCTGATAGTTGCACCCGAATGCTATTTTCTGCACCGAGATCTTCAAGATAAGCAATCCCGTCCATCCCCACATAACTCGATTCTTGATCCGCACGATGTACCACCGCACCCACTGGAACCGCTTGCCCATGGCTTTGTAGCAAGTACACATTTGCCGCATAAGACTGTTTGATTGGGAAGCCAATCACCACACCTGAACCTCGTTTTGCTGCGATCCGATTTTCAACTTGGGTTGCATTAAAGTTAGACGGTAAATCGATCGGGTTGATGCTGTATTTAGCCGCGTAATAAGGCGTCACTGACGGTACAAAAACATAGCCCTTGGCGTTACTCCGCCCCACTAGACTGTTTTCATAATGCACGGGGACATCTGCAACTTTGTTGGTATCAATCAAAGCAAAAGACTCGCCCAGTCGATTGGCAACAAAAACATTGCCTGACATCAACACCACTGAACCGGAAAGTCCAAACCAATAGTTGTAATCATTGCTACCCGACATACCGACATCGGTATTAAAATATTGGTTACGGTAGCTCACGCGTGCTTGATTGTAGTCATCGCTGTTTTCATTAAAACGTCGGCTTAAATCAACACCAACACCGCCTGCCAACGGTGCACTACGGTTATAATTGACATAACCATAATCACCACTGGATTGTTGGCTATAACCTAGACTGGCCGTGGATCTGCTCTTGGAAAATGGAACCGATAACTGAAATACTGCACTCCAATCTTTTTCCACAAAATCCCGATTGGCACTTAACGACACTGTCGCACCACGCAGATAAGACGGTAATACCGGTGCCCAAGACAGATTCATCAGTTTATTTTTAATGTCGCGGTTCTTGGTCTGGATATATGCCATCCCAAAAGTACCTGACTTATCTGTGGCAAAATAAGTATTGGCAACCAAACTCTTATGACTGTTGGCTGAGATCAAATTGCTATATTGCAAGCGCGAAAGGTCATAATAATCCTGATCGCGCTGAGTATGATTGAGACTAAATCCAAAACGCTGCTGGTTATAGCTATAGCCTAAAGTATATTGATTTCCCTTAAGATTTTGACTATTGATCCGGTTAAACTCTCGATCTGCCCGACTTTGAGTTGCCGAACCACTTAATACCCCAAACTGATTCAGCTTAAGCACTGAACCCAATCCAGCCAACTGAATTGAATCGGAGAGTTCAACTCGCCCTTCAGTCGTGAGCCAATCATTAATCCCATAACGTGCATCTGCTGAACTGGCAAATTTGCCATATGCAAAGTTCTTAATCCCATAGTCTTCTCGGATCTGCCCCATAGACACGGAATAATCCAATAAGCCCGGTTTAAGCAAAGTATTCGAAATATAAAACGGCACTGAGGTTGCCACCTGACGGCCAACACTATCTGTGGTGACAATCACCGCCTCGCCTTTACCATTAACAAACGGAACATTATTCAAAATAAAAGGACCAGATTGCACATCTGTTGAATTGGCCTTCTGCCCATTAATCAACAAATCTACAGTACTCGGTAAGGCCGCTTGTCCTTTAAACTGGGGTAAAGGATAGGTAATCAAATCTGGACGGGTACCAAAATTACGTTGTAACTGTAATCCACCTAAACGCACTGAACTTCCCCATGCGTTTTTACTTCCAGTAATTACATCACCTGCTAAAAATGAAATCACACTGACCGGATCATCATATTGCCAAGTGGTATCATAGCGACGATAACCATCACTGTTCTGATTGGATGACTCAAAATCAGTTTTGCTGTAAATTCCTGAGTTTCTCAGTACACCATAAGGGGAGAAAAAGCGTTGTTCTGTAAAGAGTGTACTGCTATAGCCACCATTCTCTGGGCGGTAGGTATAAAAGTCATAGTTATTTAATAGACCAATACCCGACTGCGCTGTTTCAGGTTGATACCAAGAATCCAAACCGCGTATCTGCACCGGCATCCAGCTGGCAGGAAGATCTAGACTAAAATACTGTTGCGCTGAATTGTACTCATACTTCAATTCGGGAATCTGATTGAGGCTGACCCAATCCAAGGCCTTGCCCGAAAAGCCTAAAGTAAATACATCTAGATCCGTCAGGTTTTTTTCTGACTGTTGCTGCAGTGCATCCGCAGGCAGCTTAATCTGTAACTCATCCAGTTTTGATTGCTGAATAAAGTAATGATCGCCTTTGACAATGAAGGGGATCACTTGTCAGGTCGAATATTGATTGATCACCAAGTCCAGATAGAGCTTAAATAAGCTATTCACTTCTGAAACATCTCGTGGTGGCGGGGGTAAACCATTTGCATACACGTTACAGCTCAACAATGGAATATTCGCGACCAATATCAATGTCAGGCTTTTACATAAAAAAGAAGGGGTGTGTAACCCTGATAAATAACCCATTTACCCCCCTCCTTCTTTCTTAATCTCAAGCAACTCCTGTTTCACCCCTGAACTGTCAACCCCATACAAACTGATTTGACCACTTAGGCTGTTGAGTAACTTGTTGTCCAGATCAAACTTCATGGTGCTGTTTGCCAGCACATAACCAAAGGCAGTTTTGCCAAAAGCCATTTGCTCTGAAGTCGGGGTTAATTTAATCCCAGCAAGCCGTGAAAATTTTGAACCGGTATTTTTAATATAAAGTTCGGGTTTGCCCTGTTCATTCTTCTTGACCCACCAACTTAATATCGGTTTTGCCAAGGGGTTTTTCGTATTGGCTTTTTGTGAAACTTCAGTTAAACCACTGCCAAGTCCTTTACCATAGCTAAATAAGGGAATGGAATAACGCATCTGAAAGCTGACCGTCGATGTTTCTTTATCCGTTTCTGGATTGAGCTTAATCGGTAATTCATCGACAATAATTCGATAGGCAAGTTCTTTGGCATCAGGTACAGCAGCCGAGCGGGTTAAACGCAACATATGCTTTTCACCCGCTTTAATCTTTGCCACGGGTGGACTCGGAATAACCTCGGTTTGTTCCACATAAGCATCTTGCTGATTATTCTGATCCCATTTAAATACCCGAATCTGCACCATGGCATCAGAGTTACCAGTATTTTGTAGCCATACCGCAGTGGCTTTTTCGTTTTCTTCAATTTTTGGATAGATTGGCCAGATTAAAAAAGTGGCCTGTGCGAATACCGGTGAAGTGACCATCAATATCGCGGCCGCAGAGAAAGTCCTGCCCGACCATATTTTCATTTTATTTAAGCTCATAGAATCACCATGTAATCGTAATTGCGACCGTATCTTTATAAAGGCCTGCTGATCGTGGTTGATTGTTATTATTCAAGTCTGCAACAGCATAAACTGCAAAACCCAGTACGGTGTCCAAAGCAGTTGTTGCCGTGAGTGGATAAGTGTCTCCACTGGTATATTCACGCTGAGAATTACTTTCTTGATAAAGCTGATAAGACACAAACTCATTCTGCTGTTCATGTTTCATCCGTCGAAAGTTATTTGAAAAGTGATCACCACCATTTAACATCACCTGTACCGGTAGCCGTGCAGTACATTGAATATTCCAACTTTGTGTCGTATTGATCACTGATCCACTCAACTTTCCCTGCGTCACAACAGGATGACGACCAAAATCAAGTTGTTGTTCAACATTACTTAACCCGCACCCATTAGCAATGGTTGCTTGGACTGTAAAAGTTGCATCTGTTTCAGCATATACCCACTGCACAGCCAACATCAGCAGAACACTTAAACCTATTTTTTTCATGATTTCGTTCTTTAAAATTCGATGGTAATTGGAATAGTGTCGGTATATTGCCCAAGCGAGACTGACCGACCATTATTAACAGTTTGACCCATGAGATTAAGCGTTTGTGACTGACCATTATTGGTCAAGGTGATCGATTGATTGGGTTTGAGTGCTTCGCGAGCAGTTCCATATAAGATGTTGTAGGCAAGGAAATCTGTGCCATTACTGATTGCACGAAAATAATTTGCACCAAAAGGTGCTGGAACCTTGCTGTCATTTTGCCCCGCACCAAAGGTAACTTTTATTGGGGCATTGCCAGGGCATTGAATGGTCAAACCTGATGTAGAACCCTGACTTAAGCTGGTCTCAATCACTTGATTAAATGCAGCTGTGGTTTCTCCGAAATCCAGCTGACCAAAATTCAGACCATTTGTTCCATTACTGACAGACTGATTATTAATTTCACATGAGGGTTCTAATTCAATCTGCAAATTTAATTTGGCTGCTAACTGTGCAGCACTGGTAAATGACGAAATAAGACCACAAACCAACAATCCCACGCATTTTTTAAGCAATAGATGCATACGTTCCTCCTTAAAACAGGTTTGTTCAACAACAAACCTGTTCACTGTTACGTATACCAATTAGAAATTAACTGTCACCAATAAAGTGTCTGTATAATCACCCTGTGCTTTTGCAGTGCCGCTATTTGCAGCAACAGCACCGAAGATTGGAACTTCTTGAGCTACACCTGACGCTGCAGTGAAAGTCTGAGGCGTATTGATTGCATAAAGATTGGTACGAGCAGCATCACGATAAACGTTATAGCTAACTACATCTGCAGCAGTTGCATGTTTAAGACTACGATCAGCGCGTTGACCACCATCAATGGCAACAGTAAAGTTAACATCTGTTGTACCATCACATTTCACATTGAGATGGCTGCCCGTACCAGATGAAGCAACTTGTGCAGTAAGGGTATTGGTCCAAGTGCCAGAAGTTTTACCAAAATCTAATGTACCAAATTTGTTGATATTGCCATTCACTGTAGAACCTTCAACAGTACACCCTGTTGAAACATTCAGTTTTACATCAACCTGACCCGTCACTGCTGCTTGTGTAGTCGCGATATACCCTGTACCCAATAAAATAGTAAGGGTTAGTTTTGTAAAAATATTCATATTAAATCCCATGATATGTATTATTTATTAACTTTTACACAAGAAGTGTGAAAGCATCTACATAATTACATGTGATAAATATGCGTTCAATAAATAAACTAAAAAACACCATCGATTAAATATAAGTTTTTATATTTTAAAATAAATTTTCAAATCAATATGAATTAAATTACACCAAATATTTAAACATATAAAAACACTAAAATAATTAAGATTATTATAGATATATGCTTCTATCTAATTAGCTACAAAACCAAGATTTACAAACATACTGAGCAAAAAAAACCCATTCAATTTTTAGGGGGAGAATGGGCGACGATATGGCATTATAAAATGCTGATCGAAAACTTTTAATTGACAAAAAGATAAAAATCGTCAATTTAAATTTCAATAATTCAGCTTAAAAATAATTCTATAAAAAATCATCTCCTTCTTGTGCTTCCAATACATTTTGTTCTTCCACTCTCAGCGAAATATGCAAACCTAATGCAGCAACAGCATTATAAATAAAATCATTTTCCATAATATCTAAGTAAAAATGACTTTCCCTGCTCACTTCCTCATAAAGCCATGTAAGGTCATGTCGATTATCTTTCATACAACTCTGTTTAAAATCACTCAACTCACAATCAATCTCTTTTCTCAGCATTCGAATAAAATGCTGACGAGATGCCTGATTATTTACTGCATAAAAAAAATGAGAGTTTTCACCCATTCCTTTATGAAAAATCATTTCATAGATCTTTATCATACACACCCACTATTTATGAGTAGCGTTGTTTATCGCTCAATAGGTTGATGAAAAATTTTCCATTTCAAATTCGTGGGTATTATTTATCACCAAACTTACAATATTTCAAAGTTAAGCATTTAATTTCACTGAATTAAATACACAATAAACATAAAGCAAGTGTATAATTATTATGAAATTATTTACTACCAACAATCTATTGATCGTCGGTATTTTGAGTTAATATTTATCCTATTTCATCAAAATAAAAATATGTTATTCTATGAAAAAAAATAAGACCAATTGTAAATTAAATAAAAGAAACCTTTATTTATCTATATTCCAGATAAACCAAAATAAAAATACAAAGCAATAGATTAAATTTATATTTTTTGAGAACCTAATCATATAAAATAAAACACCAATAGCCCAAAAAAATAAATCACTATTAAAAGCAAAAATTTAATATTAACAATAAAAAATATAATAATTATTATGTGATGATTATTTTTTAAAAACACTTAACAACAAAAAATCAAGATAAAATTATTCAAAAAAAAACATCATAAAAAAATAAAATAAATATTCACCAGAATAATCCTATTATTTAAAGCACCAAATACTCACATAGAATAACCAAAAAACACAAAGCAAGCCTTAATTTTATCTTTAAAGATTAAATATCAATATCAACTAGAGTTTTATTTTAATAAAAAATTTGATAAAATCAGGTTTTAAGCCACCCTCTTAAATATTTAACGATGAAATATGAGATTGAAGAATGGAACAGTCGTACTGTTTTTATATTTAAAAATCACATAAAAACATTTCAAGAGTTCACTGAAATTATTGATAAATTAATACAACCAGATCATAAGTCTGAAGTTGAGATAACAAGTTGGACAGAAGCTTTTATTTTCAAAAAAGATGAAATCGAAATTTATTTTCAAAATTTTTATACTGATGATTCTTGGTTTTCATTTGAATTATATCCATTTGAGAAGCAAAATAAATCTGATTTAAAGAAATTAAAAAACTTAATGGATCAGTTAAGCGCATATTCTTTTTAAACCCAATGATGAGTCTGGAATATTTTTAAACAAAATTTCAGAGCTATAAAAGATCAAATCATTTTACGAAGATTGTTAATCCGTCATTTGTAAGCTGAGTGTAAATTATCCATCAATTTGATTTCCAAACGTTCTCATCAGGACATACCCTCGCCCAACATGAGCAAGAATAAAGCATCGCCTATGCAAAGGTACTTAAACTTTGAATGTAAGGTATGGCATTGCAAGCATTTTTATCATCAAACAATTTATTTTTCTATATAATTGATTTAATTAAAAATATTAATTAAGCAAAATTATATTGGTGTATCTGAGTTTTTTAACAGCTTGACGATAGTACATTGATTACCATCAATTGAAATTCACCAACAGCAGAGATATCAATCAAGATCATCTTCTGAACGATTCAGATGAAGCGAGAGAGCTTATTGATCTCTCTGATACTGCTATATAATTAAATTTTTTGAAGAAATTTAAAACAAGGGCTAAGTTAGCCCTCGCTTTAGTAATTCAAATTCACGACAAGTAACGCCAACGCTGCTGGAATCGCTTGTATATAAATAATTTTCTTACTTGCAGTTAGGCCACCATAAATCCCGGCAACCAATACACAGCCCAGAAAGAAATTCGCTAGTGGCAAGGCATAGATTGCAGGTGCAGATAAAGCCCAAAATAAGCCCGCTGCTAAAAAGCCATTATATAAGCCTTGATTTTGTGCCATGACTTTGGTGAGCTGTGCTTTTTCAGGCGTATTGCCAAATGCTTTTAAACCGTATGGTTTGTCCCATAAGAACATCTCTAAAACTAAAATATACACATGTAGCAGTGCAATTAAGGTAATTAAAATTTGTCCAATCATCGTTTTTTTCCTTATTTTAAAAACGCTGATAGATCAGTCTTACAACTGATCTATGTCAAATACATTTATGGTTTTAATAACACTTTGCCTTGGCGTGCACCTTGGGTTGCTTTGGCAGCGGCTTGTTGAATTTGATCAAAACTAAATACGCCTTCAACTGGCAATATTAATTTTTTCTGAGCAGCTAAAGTCACCAATTCTACTATTAACTCTTTTTTGCGTTCCGCAGACAATTGCTTATTGACCACACTTGCCCAGAAGCCTTTGACTGTCGCTTGTTTAAAAATAAGATCACCTGATGAAATTTGCATCAGTTCACCCGTCATACTACCAAATGAAACCAATACACTATTTTCACTGAGTAAGGCCAACATTTCACCACTGGCTTTACCGCCAATCGAATCTACCCCAGCGATTAAAGGTTGATCTGCATGTATCGCTTTTACTTGATCTTTCCAATCCGCTTGATCAGTCGCCACTACATTTTGAATACCTAAACCATTCATTTCTGCAATCGCATCACTACGGCGAACCAAATGAATGACTTTTTGACCACGGGCGTTTGCAATCATCGCAACAGTTTTACCCACAGCGCCATTGGCTGTGTTTTGGATAAGCCACTGATCTTGTTTTAAATCAATAAAATCTAACAGCATCAGGGCACTAATCGGCATACCAATCAATTGTGCAGCAGTTTCATCATCTATTGCATCAATTAAAGGCACAACACCATGCGCAGGTGCAATAAAATATTCAGCCCAACTGCCGTGAACTGCCGCAACTGCAACACGTTGCCCGACAGATACCGCATCGACACCTTCACCAACAGCATCAATCACACCAACGGCTTCACTTCCTCCAATCGCAGGAAGTGACGGTTTATAACCATAATTGCCTCTCACCGTCCAAATGTCATGGTTATGCATCGGAGATAAAATCATTTTAATACGAACTTCGCCTGCTTTAGGCTCAGGCTTTGGCATTTCTGCTGCTGCTAATACGTCGACAGGTTCGCCAAAAACTTGATGAATAATACTTTTCATTTGTTGTTCCTATATAGGTTTTAGTAATTGCTGTGTGGTTTCTAAAGCCAGATAAAGTGGCTGTTTGTTCTGTGCTAGTTTCGCCAATAAAGCTGCGCCTAACCAGAGTTGATACATGGTTTGTGCCATTTTCTCAGGCTCAATATGTTGTGGAATTGAGCCATCCTGTTGCCCGTCACTGAGTAAATTTGCAATGCGTTCTGTCAGCTTGCTTACACCAAAATTTAAAATCTGACGCATATCTTCCGATAAGTCAGAAACCTCTGCTGCAAGTTTTACAATCAGACAATTCTCAGCCCAGCCACCATCGTTATGGCATGGATCATCAATCCATGCTTGCCAAAGCGCAACTAAGCGCGCATAAGCACTCCGCTCTTCTTGTAGAATCAATTGATCGATTTTCACTTTATAATCAGCAAGATATTGCTGTAAAAGTGCACAACCAAATGCTTCTTTTGAAGAGAAGTAATAATAGAACGAACCTTTGGGTACACCACAAGTCGTTAAAATTTCCTGTAAGCCGACTCCAACAAAACCTTTATGTAATACCAGCTTAAAACTGGTATTTAAGATATGCTGGCGAGTCGCTTCACTTTTATCTGATCGTTTCATGTACACACTATAAATCAATAATAGACCAGTCGTCTATAAATTTATAAAAAATTTAATTAAGTAAAATAGTCGAAGGGTTTAAGTGCTTTTTAGAGAGTAAATTAGATTATTATTTGAGCGAATGGCTGAAAATATCAGCCATCCTTCGATTGATTTAAAATTTTGCACGTAAGGTGAGCGTCGCATTTCGAGGATTACCAAAACGAATAGTTCCATCGCTATAAATTTGTGAATAATATTCTTTGTCAAAAATATTATTGATATTCAATGCAATATTCACTTTATCACTTAGTGGATAGCTTGCCACCAAGTTAGCAATCGTATATCCGGGCTGACTATAAGGATGTTCGCTATAACGGCCAACCTTCCAAGTGCTTTGATAATTTGCACCACCACCTAGGATTAAATTATTTGCAAACTTATAGGTCGCAAATAACCGTGCAATATGTTCAGGCGTATCCTCATTAAAAACCAAACCTTGATTTGTAGGATCGTTCGCATATTCCGTAGTATTGTATGTGTAGCCAAAACTCAAATTAAGATTGGGTCTAATTTCACCACGAATCTCAGTTTCAATCCCTTTACTGATCACCTCACCCGATGCAACATTACAATAAGCCTCGCCACCGTTAAATGGGCATTGCCCTTTGGTGCTTTCATCTCGTATTGAGCGATTAATTTGATTGGTTTTAAACCCAGCAACTGATGCAATTAAACGATCATCCCAAAGCCCTGCTTTTAACCCAATTTCATAAACATTCCCCTGTACTGGATCAAGTAATGTCTCATTACGATCTTTGACATTTTGCACAACAAAAGTATCGGTATAACTCGCATATGCAGTCAATGCATCATTGATAGCGTAAGTAAGCCCAAAGTATGGTGTTAAAATATTTGATTTCTTATATTCATTGACACTTTCATAATTGCTTTGACGCACACCTGCAATAACTTTCAGCGGATCAATAATATTTAAACGAGTGGTGAGGTAGTATCCTGTCTGGCGTACCTGATCAGCGCTGGTATTTTGATAACGTGGTGCGATATAAGGTAGCTGATAAGGACTGTAATTTTTAATATTGACGTATAAATAGTCACGCGTCGGTGTTTCCCCTCCGCCAACTAAACTATAATCTTCAAGCACTTGATCCCAACTTGTCCAAGCACCTGTAATATTACTTTTACTGTGATTTGCACCAAATACCAAGTCATGCTCACGGCCGAATAATTGATATGTCCCTTTTGCAAAAAAATCATAAATATCTAATTTTTGCTCATAGTTATATCCGTACTTATAAACAGTTGCTAAAGCATCATCAGCACTTGTGGTTTTTGGAGCAACGCTCAATGAAGTAAATGCCATATCCATGGCATAGTTTGCCTTCATATAGCTGGCTTTTACTTCCCATCCATTATTAAATTTATGGCTTATATCTAAGAAAGCTTGCGTATTGGTTTTATCCCAAAAATCTCTGTAATCGCAACCACAATTAGAATTATCGATACCTATTTTACGACCATTGAAATAGTTAGGAATTGTATTGACGGGAACAGCATGTTCACCTTGGCGTGAATATCCAATATTCAATAGCGTATTTTCAGTTAAATCACTGCTCACGATTCCATACAAAACATTAGAATCACGAGTAACAGATTTCATAAATGAATCACCATCTTGACCTGCCACCACTAAACGACCACGCACGCCTCCAGATTGATTCAACGGACCAGAAACATCCATTTCTCCACGTACAGTATTCCATGAACCATAACTGACAGCGCCACTTGCCTGAAAAACTTCTGTTGGTTTTTTACGAATAAGATTAATTGCACCAGACGGGTCTCCTGAACCTTGCATTAACCCTGCTGCCCCTCGTAATACTTCAATACTTTCAATGGTTGCCATATCTGGTTTAGAGGAGGTGACATTACTTGCATTTACAGCAACACCATCATATTGCAATATATTGGAATTCCAACCATCTCCAACATTAAAGCCTCGGATAGAAAAGTTGGTCCTCTCCGTATTATCCCCTGTAAGCAAAATCCCTGTTGTATTTAAAAGTGCATCACCCAAATTTGTCGCACCCATATCTTCAATTTGTTTGCGGGTAATCACTGAAACCGATTGTGGGGTTTCTTTTATACTCAAATCGAGTTTAGTCGATGTACTGGCATTCTTTTTAGTGTAGTTGTTTTCTGTATTGTTTTCTGCTGTGACAACGATCATGGGTAAAGCATTTGTTTGTTCTGTTGTTGCTTCTGTAGCAGCATAAGCTGTCCCAATCCAACAACTATAAAGTGCAAGATAAATTGCACTTTTAGCAAAGATTCGATTTTGAGAAATCCATTTATTCACGAAATAAAACTCTTAATCTAAATAAAAATCATTATCGTTATATTTCACATAAAAACAACATATATCTCTACATTCCTCCATTATTTTCTACTTCAAATTCGTTTTGTTAGACAAAGCTATAAAAGGAACAGCCTCTCAATCTGAGAGGCTAAAAAGATGGTTTCTCGATGATATTACTGAATAAACTTTGACATGGCCTGATGTGTATCCCTCACCTTAGCGTAAATCATGTCATCGCATTTATTTGATAATTAACCTAAAAAACATGAATATAAACAAATTATTATTAATACTTTTCAAGCAAACCAATAACCCCAGTTGCGATCATATCAATCGCAATTGTGCCGATTAACAAGGCAGATAGACGTCCAACAATATCAAAATAGCGATCAATATATTTTGCATGGCTATAACGTAAGTGGTCATGCCCATACTTCATGATCATTAAAATGCCACAGCTAATAAATAAGGTAAAAGCAATCAACACAGCGGATTCGAATAAAGACATACTCGCTCCTGTTACGACAGCCGCACTGATTGTGCCAGGACCAATCATAAATGGCATCGCCATGGTACTGGCCAAATGTGCAGGTGTTCCTCTCATTTCTCCAATGGTATCTGCGCCTTGAAATACAAAGCGATAGCCAATCACTAAGAAAATTAATCCGCCAAAAATCTGAAATGACTCAAAACGAACATTTAAATAAGTACTAAAAATTGCTTCACCACCCCATGCAAAAAGCATAAAAACCACATAAGCAATCAAGGCACCTTGGGCTAAACCTTTATTGAATACATGGGTTTCAGTATGACGAATCATCCCGATCATATAGATACTCATTAAAAACGGATTGAGTAATGAGAAAAACAAAACAAATGGATGGATATAATTTGAAAACATAATGGCTTTCCATAAAACAAAATCAGGAAACAAAATCAAAAAAAAAGAGCTTACTTTGCTAAAATTGTACTTCTCAACAAGGGGATACTTTGTCTAACTAATCATTAAAATTGTAAATTTTATTAAGATTCAGTCACTTATTTTTACAAAAAATATAATCAGGACTTACACAAACTGGGTTCAGCAACGAGTCAAGGACTTGCATATATGAAACGAACAGAGATATTCAATAATTTTCAATGTCCATTTATAAATGGAATTTTTCTGCACAATGGAGAAATATTTGTTCTCGATTATAGAAACAAAGATAACGCAACTGTGGATATCGTAAGGAAATTAAATTTCTTTGATGACGAAGTGAAGAAAGCGGATCTTATTGATTTTGATTATATGGGGCAGATTAGTTATGCGGACTATCAGATAAGATATGGTGAGGGTAGTTTTGGTGGGGATGGTGTGGTCGGTCTGTTTTTAAAAAATGAGTTACAGTGGTTTTTGTTTTTGGAGAATAGTA
This sequence comes from Acinetobacter sp. CE-15, assembly GCF_051059255.1. NCBI lineage: Bacteria > Pseudomonadati > Pseudomonadota > Gammaproteobacteria > Moraxellales > Moraxellaceae > Acinetobacter > Acinetobacter sp. CE-15. The sequence goes on from NZ_CP192737.1 coordinate 3,456,687, forward strand.
ACCCTTTTTGTAAGGCGATTATTAAAGATCATATTGCTTTTGTTCAAAGTACCAATGGAGTAATATTCTCAATTCCAATCGATAATCCTCAGCTGTTGCAGATTGTCAAAAATCCAGATTTTTTATAATTCGACTTTATAAGCAGAGGTTTTATATGAAATAATTTTTTGGTGTTTTTTGCTGAATTGTGAGGATCAATGCCTATCCATTGCTTTAGTCACCATCCCAACACTTCTTCTTTAGTCTCAAATTTTTTTAATCATTCAATTTATTTTTAAGCATGGTCAAAACAAATTTAGCTAAAGGAAACACAACTGTTATTCTCAAGCCTTTTGATTGATTTATATACGTTAAACTTATTACATAATTGCATCAGATCTCATACATTTTGTTCATGATTACCCAACACATAAAATTCACAAAAAAACTAAAATTATAATCAATTGATATTTATTAAAATTCTATGACATTGAAATCTTAAATGTAACCTAGCGTTATATTTTTTAATCATTTCTGCTCATGATGAATTTTTTTTGATTGTGTTTTAAAGAGGTTTTTTAACACTGTCATTCATTAGGATTAAGCCATTTATGTATAAAAGAAAAATCAAACCACTTGAAATCGATGATGTCGAAATTATTGATTATGATAAGACTAAAAAAGCCATTAAAGCCGCAGCTTTAGGGAATGCCATCGAATGGTTTGATTTTGGTGTGTATGGCTATGTCGCTTATGTATTGGGTAAAGTCTTTTTCCCCAATTCATCACCCAGTATACAAATGATTGCGGCCCTTGCCACCTTTTCTATACCCTTTATATTTCGACCTTTAGGTGGATTATTTTTCGGGCATTTAGGCGATAAATATGGTCGTCAAAAAATTCTGGCAATCACCATTATTATCATGTCGGTCAGTACCTTTGGTATTGGTTTGATTCCATCTTATGAAAGTATAGGGATTTGGGCCCCTATTTTGCTGCTCATTGTAAAAATTGCTCAAGGCTTTTCGGTCGGAGGTGAATATGCTGGAGCAGCAATATTTGTAGCGGAATATTCTCCAGATCGAAAGCGTGGTTTCATGGGAAGCTGGCTGGATTTTGGTTCTATTTTAGGTTTTGTTGTTGGAGCGGGCGTCGTTTCAATGATCAGCTTTTCCATGGGCGAAGCTGCCTTTGTCGATTGGGGCTGGCGTATTCCTTTTTATTTAGCACTACCGCTGGGACTGATTGGCTTATATTTACGTCACTCTTTAGATGAGACACCAACCTTTCAGGCACATGCCGAAGAACAGTCACAATCAAAAAAACCGCAAAAAGTCGGTTTTAAACAAATTTTCCGTGAACATAAACGCAGTCTACTGGTCTGTGTTGGACTCGTACTATGTACCAATGTCACCTACTACATGCTACTCACCTATTTACCAAGTTATTTTTCACATAACTTAGGCTATTCAGAAAATCACGGCGTTCTAATTATTATTGCCGTAATGGTCGGAATGCTCTTTGTACAGCCGTTTGTAGGCATGCTTAGTGACAAAATTGGTCGTCGCCCATTTGTCTTTGCAGGCAGCATTGCGCTGATTGTCTTGTCATACCCTGCCTTTATATTGCTTGCCACCAATAATGTTTATTTAATTTTCTTGGGTCTGTTGATGTTGGCACTTTCACTGAATATGTTGATTGGAATAATGGCTTCTACCCTACCCGCATTGTTTCCAACTGAAATTCGTTATAGTGCACTTGCAATCGCGTTTAATATTTCTGTAGTGATTGCAGGTTTAACCCCGACCATCACAGCAACATTGGTTGAAACCACTCAAAATATTATGGTGCCTGCCTATTATTTGGTGATTTGTGGTTGCTTTGGGGTGATTACTGCAATTTATCTTAAAGAAACAGCCAACTTACCGCTTAAAGGTGCAAAACCGATGGCTGTTGACACTGAAGAAGCTGAAGAACTTCTCGAACAATATCATGGAAATATTGAGCAAAAAATCGAAAAAATTGATCAAAAAATTGAAGAGCTGCAAGAAAAGCGTGATCATCTCGCCAAGCAGCATCCTGATATTGATTAATGATTTTAAATGGGCTTATTCAGCATGATTGTGTTGGATAAGCCTCTAGCTTAGATTGATTATTCTTTGTAGCAAATAAAACATAAGGATGCTGGAGTGGATGATATAGACGCCACGAGAAGATTAAAGTGCCCAATGAAATTGATTGAGCGTTTTATGACATAAGTGTCGTACTATTACATGATAAGACAATATGGCAGAATTAAAGAAATCATCTTCTTTTCTTACGCTTTTTTGTTTTGCTGTTTCTTTTGGATGACATAATTTTCCCAGTTCCCAGCCCACGGAAAAAGTAATTGCCGAGATAAATGAATAAAAGAAAGAAATAAAAAATAGGAGAGATACTGAACAAGCTTATGACCAATTCCCAGAACAATACGCCTATTCTATAGTTGTAACTCCATTCTATGAGTGCACCTTTACGGCTGCCACTTTGGAATGAAATTTCATCATGAACAAAGTGCCAAATACTGCCAAGAAAACATAAAATAAAAATGATCGAAACTAATGTTTTTTTGATTATTGGTTTTTCTAACCAAGGATATTTATATGAAGAAGAGAATTCGAATTGTACGAATAAACTGTAAATCTTTTTTTGGAAGTTTTCTTGAATGCCATACTTTTTTAAGAATAACCAGCAGACATAACAACTTAAGAAAAACATAATCATTGTAATGTATATACTAGAAAGAATAGTAAAAAATGGTAGTGGTCCTTTTGTACCCACGGTAATCAACAAATTTTCTGTGATGTACTTATAAATGGAATATTGCCAATCATGTCTTGGATACGCTGGAAATAGCAATAAAGGCGGGATAAATAGAAGAATTGAAAGTTGCAAAAGTAATTTATTTTGTCTTTTTTGCTTTGCTTGATATTCTTGCATTTCTGGTGATTGATAAGGCTTTTTAGACATTTTAACTTTAAAATTTAAAATCATTTCTCATTCATTAAGATCACCCCTACAGCGAGGACCTTAACAAAGTATATTCAGCTATAAAATTAAAACAACAATTTCCTTAAACTATAATTTTATGACATTTTTTAAAATTTATATTCATAATTTATCAATCACTTCTTATAAAATTTTCAGCCAAATAGTTATAGAGCAATTTGATTCGTTTTGGCGTTGGTCCCAATTGTGGGCGATATAAATACAATCCCCATGGAGATGACTTAACATTTTTCATAACTTCTATAGCAGTACCTTGCTGAATCATCGGTAATGCCAAAAATTCTGGAATATGAGCAAAACCAATACCATCAACTATTGCCTGACAATAAGCATCAAGGTCATTGGTTGAAAAAGATGGCAAGTTAGGTAAAAAAGTTTGATCATATTCAAACCCCCAAAACCAATATTGATTTAAAGATAAATTTTCAAAGGCAATAATAGGAAAATTATCTAAGTCGCCAATCTGATAAGGCTGTCCAACTCTTTTTATAAGATCTGGTGAACCCACTACACGAAAACCGATATTCATAACTTTTCGAGACACAAAGCGATTGTCATTTAAAAAGCCAACACGAAGTCCAATATCTATTTGATTTTCAATTACATCACTGTGTTCATCAGTCAAAATACAACTGACCTTTATATTTGGATATTCAGTCTGAAACTTTGTAATTAAAGGTATAACTAAGTGTCGACCAAACGCAGTTGGCATCGTTAAACGAATATGACCAGAGATATTCTGATTAGATTCCTGAGTATTGTTTTTCACCAATTCATTAATTTGTTTTAGTAAAGGCTGAGCTTGTCTTAACAACTCTTCCCCTGCACGGGTAATTTTATGACCACGCGTGCTCCGATAAAAAAGAATTTCTCCTTTCTGATCCTCAAGTTCCTGTATGGCACGTGTAATTGACTGAGGTGATTTCCCCAACTTTACAGCAGCTTTTTTGAAATTTTCAGTATTCGCCACTGTACAGAAAATTTTAATCAGTTCGAAATAATTACTCATAACTTATTCCAAAATATGGAATTAAGAAATCCAAATTGTATCATTTTTTTTGATTTATTATTTAAGTATATTTAATTTTTAACTTTGTTATTACAGGTATAGCAATGAAAGCACAAATCTTGAAAAGCTATGATATTAAGGAATTTAGTCTGGTTGAAATTCCAATTCCTGAGATTGATTCGCATGAAGTTTTGGTCAAAATTCATAGTAGTGGTGTTAACCCTATCGATTATAAAATCCGTGAAGGGGCAGCGCCTTATGCAGATCCTATTCTCCCCGCCATACTCGGAACAGATCTTGCTGGTGAAATCATAAAGGTAGGTGAAAATGTTAATAACTTTATCGTTGGAGATAAAGTATATGGTTTGGCTGGTGGTGTCCGAGGATTACAAGGCACCTTAGCTGAATATATTGCTGTAGATGCAGATTTACTTGCAATTAAACCTAATAATTTATCTATGCGGGAAGCTGCTGCCTTACCTTTGGTTTTTTTAACAGCTTGGGAAGGCCTTGTGGATAGAGCTCAAGTTAAAAAGGGGGATTCCGTCTTAGTTCAAGGTGGTGCTGGTGGTGTTGGTCATATGGTTGTGCAGCTTGCAAAAGCTAAAGGTGCGGAGGTATATGCAACAGGTAAAGCACACAATCGTAAAATAATTGAAGATCTTGGAGCAATAGCAATTGATTATGAGACACAAAGTATTGATGATTATGTTCAGAAACATACTGCGGGTCAGGGTTTTGATATTATTTATGACACTGTTGGTGGTAATACTCTTGCTAACTCCTTATCAGCAATTAAATCATATGGACACATTTCTAGTTGCTACGCCTTTAGTGAAATAAATTTAGCCCCTTCATCTTTACGAGCTGCAACGCTTTCAGGTGTTTTCGTCCTCCTACCACTACTCACTGGTCAAGGTCGAGCACACCATGGTGCTATTTTGCGACAACTGACTGAATATGTTGAGTCAGGAAAAATTCGCCCTATTGTTGATCGTCATACTTTTAGTTTGGGAAATGCTCTTGAAGCGCATGATTTTTTAGAAAGTGGATCTGCGTCAATCAAAGTGGTCATTGATATTATTTAACTCGCTCGGTTTAGGACTAAACTTAGTCAAAAAAGAAGACCCTTGAAAATGCACTGCCCCAAAATCGTGGACAGTTTAGTTAACACTGCATTGAGTTCTGAATTGAATAGGACTCAATCCTTTTAGTTTAATTTAATTTTCTATTAGCGGCTGTGGCATTTCATAAATAGTTTGCGTTGTAGGCTAAAATTGAGCATGAGACATATACATCGTAAAGCATGAATAAAAATAGCGAGGCTGTATACTCAACCTCCCTTTTCAAAAAGGGAGGATGAGTTGCCTAGTTGAGTATTGGTTTTAGATGAGCAGTTTCCTCCCCACCTTCATTTACGACTTAATACTTATATTTCACGCTGAGCATAAAATTACGTGGCTCACCATAGACCCCAGAATTATAGAAGCCGATGTTGGTAAAGTAGTGTTGATCAAAAATATTATTTAAATTAATCGCAGTGCTTAAATGTTCATTAAACTGGTAGTTGGCCATTAGATCGACCAATACAAAGGCTTTCTGATCAATCACTTCACTACGTTTTTTGACATTGTTATACACCGTTTGCCATCCGTGGTTCTGCCAACGAACATTCCCGCCCACGCTTAAACCTTCGAGTTGCTGATCAAATTTATACTGGGTAGAGATATTAAATTGATGTTCTGGTTCCCATGTTGAAATCTTCTCACCATCATGGTCCTTAATTTGCTTATAGGTATAACCACTTTGCACTTGGACATTGGGGAAAACCTCACCAGAAGCTTCAATCTCTACCCCCTTAGTTTTGGCTTTCGCACCAATCCATGCAAAATCAACAGCGGGATTACTTGGCGCACCATTATAAACAATGTCCTCAATGGCACGATTGGATTCATGGATTTCAAAATAAGCGATACTGGCATTTAACTTGGCATCATCAGATTGAAACTTAAAGCCGCCTTCGTAGTTTTTACCTTCGTCTGGATCTAGGATTTTATTGGCTGACGACTTATACCAGATATCATAAGGCATAAAGATATCGCTGAGACTGGCATAAGCACTGACTCGATCAGTAATGTCATAGACGACCCCAACATAGGGAATGAAGCGATTCTTTTCCTCAACCACACCTTGTAAGCCTTTCATTTTATAGTTGATCATACGGGTGCCTAAGAGCACCTTTAAATCATCTGCCAGATTTAAACGTGTACTGGCGTAGGCACCATATTGTGAAGTACGGTCATGGGTATAGGCATTTGGCTCACCCCAATTTGGCTGTGCAATATTGCCATCCCATTGGCTAAAATCGGGAATATGTGAATCATAACCCTGCATGCCACCATACCAATCTTTCCCCTTCCAACGTGAATAAGCTCCACTTGCGCCTAAGACCAAATCATGTTGCCGACCAAGCAGCTCTAACTTACCTGTGCTATACAACTCCAATGAATCACTGACAGTACGACCGATATATTGAGAAGGCCAAAGATTAGCAGAACCATCTAATTTAGGATAATAGCCTTGGATGGTGCCTAGTGTTGCATCATAGCCATTAATTTTATGGTCATATTGCAGAGTCAGTGCCCAATCATCATTAAATTTATGATGTACATTGGCAAAAATGGTGCGGGTATATTGTTTCCATTCACTCCAATTGGCACCATTATTAAAGGAGCGATCTGGATCAGGATTACGTTCCCCTTCACCATTAAATAAAGGAAAAGAGCCTGACCATGTCGATGCTTTAGGGTCATTGTTCTGGTAATCAGCACCCAGTGTAACTAAAGTTTTATCGCCTAAATCTGCTTCGACAATGCCATAAAATACAGCACTTTTACGTTCATAACGATCCATAAAAGATTCTTTGTCTTGACCCGCAGCCACAAAACGTCCACGAATAGTTTGCTCATCATTCAGTGAACCACTGACATCTGCCATAGCACGGTAATTATTCCAAGAACCTGCGCTTAAACTCAGCGATGCTTGAGTCTCTGCGGTTGGTTTTTTACGTACTAAGTTGATGGTTGCTCCTAAAGATCCCACCCCTGTAAGTAAGCCCGTTGCGCCTTTGAGTACTTCGACACGGTCATAAATAGCAGAATCACTGAGCGTATTACCCGCAGCATAACCGACATTTCGAGTCGTAGAAGGAATGCCATCATATTGGAAATTATTAATGGCAAAACCGCGTGAGTAATAACTGGTCCGTTCACTATCGTAAGCTGATACGGTAATCCCGGGGGTATGCGACATGACTTGATCAATATTATTTAACTGAAAATCATCCATCAACTGTCGCGTAATCACACTAATGGTTTGTGGTGTTTCTTTCGGTGTAAGCACTAAACGCGTGGCGGTGGCAATTTTACCTGGTGTATAAGAACCACTATTTTCAGTAATTTCCCCCAACTGATTGGCAGTTACGACAATGGTCTCAAGTTTCGCTGCTGGATTGTCAGTGAGAGAATTTGTTGCCACGGCTGAATCCGTTGCCGTGTTTGCAACTGTTGTGGTTTTCGACATCTGACGTCGTTCAATTCGCCACACCCGTGGACTTTGTTGAACAAGCTGTAGATCTGTGTCTTTTAATAACTGTTGAAAACCCTGAGCAATATCAAAACTGCCGCTTAAACCGTTGGTTTTATACCCCTGCGTCAGTTTCGGATCAAAAGACAATGCAATATTAGACTGTAGAGCAAAATTAGAAAGCGCTTGCCCCAAATCCCCTGAAGCCACTTGATAATGCTTTTGAGTTGCTGCTGTTTCAGCATGGCTAAATGCACTGACACCCAACATGCTGCTCAGTACCAATAAATGCATGACCGAATAACGCATTTTTTTCTCGCGGCTTATTTTATATGGTTTCGGTTTTTTCAAATTTTTTGCGTGTTGCAATGCTAGAGACACCATAACCCCCTATTGAATACCAATGAGTTCTCTTATTAGCCTTGCCAGTTGAGTTTTAAAAAAGTGTCAGCCTTAAATTATTTTTTTTCACCAATACTGACCCAATAGCCCTGTGCATAGCGATTGATGTCTAACTTATAGGTGACAGCCAACATGCTATATAGCGTTGGCAAATCATTGATTGGATAAGTCCCTGATATTTTAATCTGAGCAATATCATCATCTAAAGCAATATAACCCTTTTGATATTTTCCTATACGCTGTACGAATTCAGACAACGGCAGATCATTCACGATCATCCAGCCCTGCGTCCAACTGTTGCGTGTAAGATCAGCACTTGTAACCTCGGCGACCTGCTCGCGATTCAAATGACTTTGCTGACCCGCCGCAACAATCACTGCCTGAGTTGGATGACGTTGTGGTTGTAATTTCACCGCACCTTGCTCGACGAATACCCAAGACTGCTTTGGATTAAGCTCTACTGAAAATTCAGTACCCAAAGCCTGCATTTGCCCATGTTGAGTTTGCACAAAGAATGGGCGTTGCTGTTGATCTTTCGCAGTTTTAATCCAGATCTGACCTTTTCTTAGCACGACATTACGTTGCTTAGCGCTATAGTCCAGATCAATTGCCGATGCGCTGTCTAAATACAGTTCACCACCATCGGGGAGTTTAATTTTTTCAATTTCACCTACTTTTGTACGATAGTCCGCCGTCCATTGTTGCTGCTGATTTAAGCTATAACCTAAATACAGTAACGATAGACCAGCCAAAACCCACATGTAATGACGGCGTTTTTTCCATGAAGATGATGTACTTTGCTCTAAAATAGGCCGTGCTACTTCTGTTGGGAGTTGATCAAAAGTATGATGCAGTTGCTGCATTTTTTGCCAAACTTTGGCATGCACTGAACTTTGTTGCTGCCAGATCTGTAATTGCTGTAATTCTTGTGAACTCAACTCACCTTGGCTTAAACGCATACACCAATCAGCCGCTTCATTTAAAATTTGTTGCGTCTGTTGCTGATCTTGTTTTTGATCTAATTTTTGATTGTGTTGTTGTTCAGATTCATTCTGCTTTGACATTGGCTTAGTCGTCCAGCATCGCAGACAGACAATGTACATACGCTTTTTTGATATAGCGTTTGACTGAACTTAGGGAAATATCCAATTTAACTGCAATCTCATCGTATTTCAGCCCTTCAAGCTGTGCATAGAGAAAAGTATCGCGTACCACCGCAGGCAGTTGCTCTAGTAATTGTGTCACTTCAAGCAAACTTTCGATAATCAAACAGTGTTGTTCTGGAGAGATTTCTTCGAGTTCAGGTTGTAGCGCCAGCACGTCTAAATATGCCCGCTCAATATGCTTACGTTGAATCCAATTGATCATCAAGCCTTTGGCTACAGTGGTCAAATAAGCACGTGGTTGCAATAATTCAATTTGCTGTCGTCGTGCCATCACTCTTAAGAAAGTATCTTGTGCCAAATCAGCTGCATCAGAGCTATTGCCTAACTTTTTATATAGCCATGCATATACCCAAGAATGATGTTCTTGATAAAGCTGAGCAATATCATGATTGGAAAGCGACGCAGACATGGAAAAAGTTTATTTAAGCGAATGATAATTATTATCAGTAATTTAATGGCTAAATTCAATCATTATTTTCATCTTAACCACGCCCTTGTCCAACTCGCTTTTATTGCACAAACCCAAGCTACATATCATCCATAAAGGCCTATTATCGACAATGGCATAAACTCCACAGATGAAATTAAAATTCTTCAGGATTAACGATCCTCTATTAAGGAAGTATTATTTTTTCATCATGATTAATTTATAGGGATTTTGCTTGTGCTTTTAACTCAATTAAAGACAACGACAAACTGAATAAAGATCATAAGTTTAACGAAAAAGAACAAGAAATTGATATTTTCGCTATGAAAAAAACGTGATGTAAAATCATCACGCTTTATTTTTATTTATTTATTCCATTCAGCAATCGGTGTTGGCATATGTAATGCCAACTGAGCATCTTTGATCACATCCATTCGTAAGATTTTTTTAGCACCGAGTTGATCCAATAATTGACTGACTGGGCCACCATAACGATTTAACTCAACATGTTTTGGAAATAACTTTTGAGCAAAATTTTGGTTATTTGCCTGAACGTATGAACGATACCAAATACCATCAACCTGATTCAGCATGGTTTTCTTTTCTTGCTGTGATTGATTTTTTACAGTTTTAAGTTTTGGTGTTGGCGCAGATAGGCTGATGTCGAGATTGCCTTGAGTATCATACAAATGCGCTTGGACCTGATCAGCTATTTTTAAATCAATTGCAGTGAGCCACTTGGGTAAATCATAACCATAAACACCACGTACACGTGCAATTTCAGTATCGACAGGTAGTGCAAGAACATAACCATAATAATCGCGCGCACGTGCAGATTTGATTAACTCTAAAATATTGGCGCCTTTTGCATGAGGACGGCGAACCACAACAGCAACAGATACTTCATCATAAGGATCGTTATCACAGACATCATAGGCAAAAAAAGTAAGTGAGACCAATCCATAGCCAGGTATTGGGCTTAAGGGTTCAACTTTAGCAGGCAACTTTGCTGTTAACTTATCTAATGGTGCAAGCATCAACAGTTGAACATTGCTGGTTTTATAATAATAGTTTGGCGACCACACTTGGCCTATACGTGTTTCAACCAGTTGCTTAGGAATCTTTCTAAAGAAATCTATATTGCCAATACCAGATTCCTTTGCAACCTCTTCTAAATTTGGTTGCATATGGAATCGGTCATAAAAACCACCTTTAGGAACCAGTACCTTATGCGGTCCAAATTCGACCTCTACAAACGCTTTTGCATTTGGATATTGAGTGGTTGGTTGCTTTGCATTAACTCGATTGGTCATTACAGTATTTATATTTTGCATCGCTGTATTCTCTTGTGAATGTGAGATGTTACTGAGCTGATTGTTAGGTGTAAGATCATTTACTGCAAAAGCAGAATGTACGAATGCAAAACTCATAAAAAAGCGTTTGCGTTGTTCGATTTAAATTAAAAAAATTCAACATCGCTTTCACTCTAATTCAGCATTGAGTTCATGCTATGTTTAAAGTGGACTTTAAGGTCAATAGGGTTTATTTGTTTTTTAATTCAATTTGAATTGTGATTAAAATTCATGCACAAAAAACCGCAGCTCAAATTTAAAATGATGAATATATATTTGATCGCACTTGCAAAAGATCAAATTAAAGCAAATGCTGAATGACGCCCAGAGTCAGCACTTTATGGGTAAAATGCCATTCATCTAAAATAGATAGAAGATTAAAAAACAGGCTTGACCTTAAAGCTTACTTTAACCTTATACTCACCATGAAACAACTCACAGGAAATCATGATGACAAATACTTGGGTTATTAAGCATCGTATAATTCAACAGTTATTGGTTGTTTTAGCAGCATTATTTTCAGTGCCTTTTACATCTGCGAATGATAACAGCAGTTCAAAATCAATTTCGAACCCATCTTCGTCAGGATCTAAAGGAAAAATATTGGTTGTGATGACCAATCATGACAAATACCCTTCACGTAAAGATTCTACAGGGCTATGGGTAACTGAGCTCACACATTTCTATGACGTTGCGTATAAAGCGGGTTACCAAATGGATTTTATTAGCCCTAAAGGGGGTGCAGTGCCACTGGATGAGCGTAGTCAAAAATGGATCTATATGGATAAACAAGCACGCGCTTATTTAGCCGATCCTGCGTTTATGTCGCGGTTAAATAACACCTTGCAGCCAAGTGAGGTAAAAGCGTCTGACTATAAAGCAATATATTTTACTGGCGGTCATGGCGTGATGTGGGACTTTCCAAATAATCCTGAATTAACCGCACTAGCTGAACAAATTTATCGTCAAGGCGGTGTAGTATCCGCGGTATGTCATGGTGTGGCAGGTATACTTTCCCTAAAAGATGAACAAGGCAAAGCACTCATTGCAAACCGTAAAGTGACAGGATTTTCAAATCGTGAAGAATCGCTTTCAGGGATGAAAAAACAAGTGCCCTTTTTCCTTGAAAATCAGTTGAAATCAAAAGGTGCAAAATATTCTCAAGGATTTTTCCCATTTACCTCTTATGTCATTGTCGATGACCGTATTATTACAGGTCAAAATCCTCAATCACCACGTGAAGTAGGCGAAGAAGTAGTCAAAAAATTAGTGACTATACCATAATTTAAATTAGCTAGATTGGACATATTTTGTGAGTTAAGGCTTGCAAAATATAACCTCATATTAAAACACTCATGTGATGCCTTCAAAATATCGCCAATGTTGAATACCAGTATTCCAGTCTATCCCCCTCACTTGCGGAGATATCTTTAGGTAAATTAAATAAACTGGATTAGATGATCTTCAACACACAGTTTCGGTGGTCTGCCTATTCATAGAAATTTTCATCTGCTGTTGTTCAACCATTAAAGCAAATATTGAACGAGAGATGCCCTGTAGAACGATTGAACTAAAAATCAGAGCACATTTTTGAGTCATGATATCCATATACCGATTTTGTTTGAAAATCTTAATTTTCACAAGATTAATATAATATAAATCAAAAAGATATAAATTTATTAGTTTATAAAAAAAAGCTTAATGATTGATTTTAATGTTGACATTTTAATCAACTTAAAGAAAAATCATGATTCGTAAAAAAATATTATTTCTTTATTTTATATTTTTATTCAAAAATAGGTTCTCGCCTTTACGGCTGATTGTTTTATGTCGAATTTGGTTGTTAGAAAATGTCAGGGCTTTGATTTTCATTTGCATTAGATGAATTATTACAATTTACCAAGAAACAAAGCATACATTTTATAAAATAACTAAAGAAACATGCCGTTGTATAAGCTGGCATAACAGCGTAGGCCATGAGCTTTAAAACTCAAATGCATCGTTCAGTACTGAATGGAAATCTTAATTTTTGATGCATTTAAACTCAATCAATTGCTCATAGCCTTCGGGAGGAAAGTTCTATTTGACATAAGCTAAACAGGAGTATTTAGGCTTAGGTAGATTTTTGCCTATTATTTTTCAAGGATGGAAAAATGAATTTTCTGGCATGGTCATCATTTGTCGATAATTTTACATCTTCACTGGTGAGCACAGTTACTATTGATGCATGTTTTTCTTATCGCGTAGATCATAATTTAATGACTTCCGAGCACTATTTCCAAAATATTAGCCGTCACGTTGTTGATTATTATCTAAAAGAAATACAAGAACATGACCCATTATTTATTGGCAAAAACATTCTAAATGAAAAGAATATGCTGGTCTTGTCCCAGCAATCTATTTCTGAACAATATTATGCTTTTATGCAAAGTCACCATGTCGGTGACAATGTGGAATTATATTTTAAACTCAATAATATACCCATTAGAGGTATTAGTTTAATTCGCCATAAAGAAAAAGGACGTTTTACCAAAGAAGAATTAGATTTACTCCAAAGTTATCACAACTTTACCAATCATTACTTAAAACAAGAGCTAACAAAAGACACGCCCCAAAATAGATTTCCTCTTGATTTACATCACATGACCAAAAAAGAACAAGAAATTATTAAACTCATTTGCGCTGGTAAAAATAACGAGCAAATAGCACAAATGCTGTTCATAAGTATGTCGACTGTTAAAACACATATTCAGCACATTTTTCAAAAAATTGGGGTGAATAGCAAACATCAGCTTGTTACCAAACTCTTTGCGATTGCTTAACGAACAACTAAACACTGCTGTTTAAAAATCATCCTCTAGGATGATTTTTTTTTAGCCATTCTTATCTAATGTATCACTACCTATACACATGTATGTTGATCATTCAATAACAGGCATTAAACGTCTTTAACTAGACGCCAAGTCTAAAATTAAATGAGCGTGAATATTTACATCAACAACAATAATTTAATCAGTAGTTTAGCTGATTTCCTCAAGGACTTTAATTTATTATGGATGATAATTATGAAATTAATTCAACGTACCAACTCCTGCTTAGGGGGAGTAATCGTATTTTTTTCAACCATGCTGTTACCCCCCCATACTCTCGGCAACGAGCAGATTCAGGTTTCAGCAAACCTGTTTAATTTGTCAATGTATAGTCAAGAAAGTAGTATCGATGATCACTTTACCAATTCCGCAGCACTTATATTAGGAACTGACATTCAGCTTGATACCCAATCAAATGACTTAGGTGTATTAAAAGCACAATATATATTTAATGGGTTAAATAACGATGCTCAACTCAATACATCAACGAATTGGTTCGGCGGAGTCGGGAGTTACATTGGAGGTGCTATTTCCCCAAATGACATCGCCTCATCTCAATTAAGCCTGTTAACTTGGGACAAAAAATGGGATGAAGATAAAATCTATACAGCTATTGGCCGAACCAATCTACGACGTTACTTTCTTTATAATAATTGTCAAAATCTGATGATATGCACAGACCCTATTAAAATTGCTATGGGCTCACCACCTTTCACTTATGGCTATTGGGGAGGTTATCTAAAATATAATTTATCAGACCAACTTTATTTTCACACTGGTGTGTTTGAAGTCAATATAAATGACTATCTCGAAAAGAAAAAAGGACTCGACTTTTCTTTTAATGATCAATTAGGTTATACCCAAGTTTATGGGGTCGGATACAAGGATAAACAAAACAAGGCCGAAGTATTTTATTTTTATAACAACTCTGAATATACAAATGCATTCACCAAAGAAAAATATCGTAATACTGACGGTTTTAATTTTAGATTTAATTATGATTTTAAAAAAAATAATATCCCCGAATTTTATGGTGCAGTGTCTTATATTACTGAGAAAAATCAGCCTTATAAAAACTATTGGGAGCTAGGATTTAATTATAAGCTCAACGCACCTGGTAATCATGTCGGTATGAAAGTTGGTCAGACCGAGCTAAACAATGATTTTTTTCAGCTGACTCAGCAATTAAATGGCAATCAAAACAGAAAAACATCATTTTTATCTTTTGATGGCGCGGTTAAATATAAACAACTGACTTTAAGACCATTTGTTCAATATATCTGGAATCCTGATAATTATTACCGCTCTAACCAAGGAAGTTTTGATAGCAATATCATCGTTGGATTATTCACTCAATTGAAAATTCATTAAGGAGTACGATCATGAAATTATCTAAAATAACGCTTTTTTTAGGTAGTATTATCATGAGTAGTTTGGCTTTTGCAGAATACTCATGCCAAGAACTAGGGCTAATTGACTGTCCAAATCAAGTAGATAAACAGCTACCAGACCCCCATGATATGTTGACTTGGACACCCGAGCAGCGTGTTATTGGATTTAGAAATACATACCGAAGCTATGACGGTAGCGCATTTCACCCAGATAAAAATAATATTTTAAAACTTAATAAATATGAAAAACCGATTACCAATAAAAAAATCACATATTCCATCGGGAGTAAAAAATTCCATCTAAACGATTATTTAAAAAGGCAGGTTGTAGTTGGTTTGATTATTTTAAAAGATGGGAAAATCGCCTATGAATATTATAAAAGCGACAATGATGCGACAACCTTATGGACTTCTAGATCCATCGCAAAATCAATTGTTGCAACTTTAGTTGGTATTGCGATTAAACAAGGTAAAATTCATTCTTTAGAAGATCCAATAATTCAATACCTTCCTGATTTAAAAGGGACTGCTTGGGAAAAAGTCACATTAAGACAACTTATGCAACACACCTCTGGCGTTGAATGGGACGAAAATTACAAAGACCCTCAGTCTGACTTTGCAAAAATGACCTATTGTGAAGTTGAAAAAGATCCAAATACTTGTGTTTATGAAAATATTAAAAAAGTAAAAACTAAATATGAGCCTGGCACAGTATGGTCATATAACACTGGAGGTGCATTTCTTGTCGGAAAAGTATTAGAAGCTGCGACTCATGAGAATATTGCTGCATACCTAGAAAAAAATGTCTGGAAAAAAGTAGGCATGGAAAAAAATGGTATTTGGCAATCGTATAAGCGTAATGTCATTGACATGGGGGGACATGGTTTTAATGCCACGCTACGTGATTATGCACGGCTCGGTGTATTTATTAGCAATGAAGGCCGCCTCTCGAATGGTGAAAAATTACTACCAGATGGCTGGACCAAAGAAGCCACAAACTGGACCAAGGCAAAAGGTTCGGTTTCTAACGATTATCCAAACGGACAATACGGGTTTCAATGGTGGAGTTCACATGCAAAAAGCGGCGCTCCTCTGACCACAAAAAATGCAGATGCAACCTTGTGGGGATTTGGCATTTTTGGTCAGATGATGGCGATTAATCCAAAAGATAATATTGTGATGATTCAATGGAGTACATGGGATACGGCTATTCCATCGGAACCGATTATCAATGAGAAAAGCTTATTTTTTAATGCTGTCACTAATTATCTAACACGCTAATATAAAAAAGCCATTACTGAATGTTCATAATGGCTTTTTAAGTAAACACTGTGAAAAATTAGAAATCCTCCAGCAAAATACAAATAAAACATAACCACCCGTATTAACCAAACTAAAATAATGAGCACGCTAAGCGAATCGTTTCCAAAACGCGATGTTGGACAAGAATAACCATCACTCTAAGAACTCTCTGCACCGAGTGTAGCAACCATCAAAATGCATTAAGCAAGCCTTAAACCTGATTAAATTTGAGACATCTCATTTTTAAAATGGGCGTTATTTTAATTAAATCAATAGACATTTCATCAATTCACAATAAATATCAACATGCTAAACAGAAATATTGTGTTGACTCAGTTTTTGTATTAGATTAGTATTTTTAATGTAAATAATTATCATTATCATATAGCCAACAAAGCATTGCCCTTTCTAGCCACGATGATTGTCCAGTTTTTTTATCAAGCAAAGGATAAAGCAATGTTGTTATCTAAAATGAAAATAGGTCATAAAACGCTGATTGCGAGTTCAATCTGTACCATTCTTGCGGGTTGTGGTGGCGGTGGTAGTAGTGGTGGTGGAGACAGCAAACCGAGCAATACTGCGCCCACAATTGATGCAATCAGCCCATTGACCATACAAACCCTAGACAGTAAAAAAATTAGCGTAACGGCGAAAGATGCTGAGAACAACGCGCTCACCTATAGCATCAAAACTGCGCCAAAATTAGGCACTGCCAGCATTGACAGTAAAACAGGTGTGATTACTTATATTGCAGGCAATGTGGTTGGCGCAGATACACTTGTGGTGAGTGTCAGTGATGGTTCACTGAGCACAGATCTGAGCATTACGATTAATACCCAAGTTGAGTCGGTGTTTGATTATCAATTCTACAAAGTCGCCAACCCTGAAACAGGTAATTCTCAAATTGTTCGTTATGACCCTAACAACGGCAAACAGGAGTATTACAGCAGTATCAGCAATGTGATTTTAGGCAATCGTGTCTTTGTAATGAGTGCTGCAAAAGATGGCGATAAGACGGTTTATAAAAAACGAGAATATGCGATTTTCCTTGACCCAAATGCATCTAAAGAAACGCGTAATTACACACCAGCTGGAGCAACAACAGCAACTGAATATACATTCTATACCGACAATATTCTAAAACGATTTGATGCAAGTAATCCAAACAGTCAAGCCACCATTTTTAGTAGTGCAGCATTACCAGCAGCATTAACAGCCGCAGGAATGAAAGTGATTGGCGATACACAAACCATGTATCTCAATGAAACAGATATTGATAATTCTTATGTGCAATTGCGTACTTTTGCCAAACTACCCGATATTTTTAGAGGCGAACTGTCTGACAATATTAAAAATGCCTATATCACTGTGCGTTTATCAGATGGCAAAGTGACACAGGGTCGAACCATTAAACAGGTTGTCAATAACACGACTGGTAAAACTGATTCAGTATTGGTCAACTACAGTGCTGCCTATGTCAAAGGAAGCTACCCAACTGCAAGTAATGAAGCTGCACGTTTACAAAGCTGTACCGTTGATTTGGTCACCTGTACTGATATTGGTGGAGGAACAGGTCAATACTACTTCTTAGCGCAAAATGATAGCCATATTTATCTGGCAAAAGAAGGGGTAAAAACACTTTATGCTTATGATAAAACAGCAAAAACCTTAGCGAATGTAACAGGTGCAGAATATCCTGCAAATTATAATCCCGAACATCATCAACTTAAATTTGGTGGTGGACATGGTGGTGCGGGTATCTTTAGTAATTTCTTTAACATGCCAAATGTAGTCGATAATTTGGCAGAAGGTAATACTGGTTATTTATTGATTAATTATAACCTTGATACACAAAATGCAGCGATCACCCATACAATATTTGGCAACGCCTATGTCTTTAAAAATGCCGAAATTCTGAAATTGACAGGCACCAGCGCAAGCAAAATTTATGATAATGGCACTGGTACGGATTTAGCCAATAATTCAAGCAATGTGGCTTTGTCATATAACCTCAACCTTACTGCGGTCAAAAATGGTTATTTATTTGTCGAAGCGGCCAAGTTATCTAAAGACAAGATGAACCTTAACTATCAACAAGGCTGGTTAAATACAGCAACCACAACCACAAAAACAGCGTTGGATAATGCCGTCATTGATCAGGATATTCCATACTTTACTTCAATGCGGGTACCTGCGGTGGCAGTCGGTGATTATGTCTATGTCAATGAGACCAATCCAACTGCAGCAGCAACCCGTGTTTATAACGTTTATAAATTACCACTCAATGCGCCAACAGCCAGCAAAACCAGCGTCACCCCAACGATTGGCCGTATGTACTTTGAACGCACTGCATTCCGTGCCAATGGTGTTTATGAAGGTAATGTATTGTTATGGAACAAACGTGCCAATCAGGCAACGGATACAGATGACACAGTCGGTAGTATTGTCAATGCCACCACGGGCAAACTCATGGGTAACATCAAGGATTTAGAGGGTGGAGGTGGAATTACCAATGTCACTGCCGACGCTTCAGGTAATGCCACTTTGGCTGGGATTGGTGGTCTATTTGGCTTGCATATGACAGGTACTCATACTGGTGTTCCTTTACTGACCAGTGGCTTCTCGGAAAATGAAAAATCATTGAAAAGAGTCAATCAAATTAATGGTTCTTGGATCACTGACTAGGCCATACATACTCATTCAATCGGGTTACTGTTTCCATTCTTAAGATGGGGCAGCAACCCTGCGTTTATTTTGACTGGATTTCTGTCATGAACACACCTCCCTTTCTCCCACGATATCTATTATTGGCCCTGTGTATTGCTGGTGGATACTCTCCTTTCTATCATCTCTATGCAGCAGAAAATAAGAAAGATACCGACATAAATGATGAACACCCCACTAAACTGCCTGTCATTGAAGTCACAGCAGAAAAAGTCCTCAAGGCAGAGCGACAAAATCAACAAGAAATGTTTAACAAACCCTATTCCAAACAGATCATCAGTCAGGAAAAAATTCAACAGGAAGGCTTAGCCGATGTCAAAGAAGCGATTCGGGATATTCCTGGTGTTTCCATTACCGAAACTGGGGCTTTCGGTAAAAATGTAAAAATTCGCGGTCTGACTGGGCAACGCGTGGTCAGTGTTGTTGATGGCATCAAAATCGCCAATCAAGGTTTAGACCATTCAGGTTCTGGTGAAATCAATCAGGTGGATATTAACAACGTTGAAATGATTGAAGTGGTAAAAGGTAGTCCTGCGGTGATTTACGACCCGGGTGCATCAGGTGGCGTCATTATCGTCAAGACCAAACCTGTACAAATGAGTCAAGGCATCGGGGTCAGTCAAAAATTCGCTTATGATGAGGGTTATGACAAAACCAGTTCCACCACCAGTCTAAACGCAGGCATGGATAATTTTGGTGCAAAGGTCACTTATACCAAAGAATCGTCCAATGACTATCGGGTCCGTGGTGATGCTGATAAAAAATATGCGATTAGTAAAACCAATGCATTAAATGCAGTGAATAGCACAGTAACCGTAAAAGATTTGGGTTATGACGCCGAATCACTGAGTGCCAAATTATCAGGAAAATTTGCTACAGATAGCCAAATTGATCTCGATTATGACCAATGGATCGGCAAAGATATTGCATCAGCACATGGGAATACCATGCAAGATGCAATGGTGATGCTGTTGGCACGCAAAGAGCGTGAATCAAAATCCATCACTTATCGTAAAGACAATCTGGGTATTTTTAATAACTTCTCATTTAAATATAACAAACAATCCTTATTAGAACGCCAACAAGAAGGTGGTTATACCGAAACATTAGACAGTGATAATTTTAATGCCAATCTATTTTTAAACTGGCATCAATTACAAGCCAGTTTTGGTCTGGAAGCTGTTTTAGATAAAGCCGTCACTGCTGTGTATTCTGAACAAGATTATTATGCAGGTTTTACCAATTTAGAATATGACTTCGGCACATGGACAGGTTTTGCAGGAGTACGCGCCAATTATTGGGCAACCCGACAAAAATTACTGCCAGGTGCAAATGCTGAACTTGCCTCGCAACTCATCGGTATTTCGGGAATTACCCCTGAAAAAACCATATTCGAGCCAACATGGGCGCTAGGAGCACAATATCACCTCACCGATACTCAGAATATTTCTGCCAACATCAGCCGTACTTTCCGCGCACCTGATTTGTATGAACGCTATACGTTTGGAGGCTTTTTGGGTGGAGGTTTAGCTTTACAACCGGAAGAAGGCTACCATGCCGAAGTGGCTTGGAAATACCTCAATGATCATTGGGCGTTAAATACCAGTGTGTTTTATAGCGACTTTGACCAATATATTTGGACAAAAACCAATCGTAGAGTTATTGATCGGGCTGGTTTGGAAAGTTGTATTCGTATCGGTAAATGCAATATAGCGACAGGCGATTTTAATGATCGTGAATCTGACTTTTTCCAAGACACCACCCGATATTATAATGCCGACCAAGTCAATAATTGGGGTATGGAATTCAGTGCCAATTATATGGATGAAGTGCATGATTTTGGTATTTCAGGTAGTTTTAATAAAATTGATTCTGAAGATGTTTTTGTGCAAGCTGCGGCACATCCAATTGATATTAACAGCCATTATAAATATACCTTTAGCCAATTTCCGTTACAGCCATGGGTGAAAGGCAAAATTCAGACCGTATTTAATGAACCTCAAGTCATACAAAAAGGCGGCTTTGATTCTTATACCATCGGTAGCCTGTATGCGGGTTTTAATCATAAATATGTCAATTTAAGTGCAGGGATCCGTAACCTCGGTAATACCACCTATAGGGCTGCGTATAGTGGTTTAAATGGTCTGGAACGTACTTATTTTATCAATGCTGAATTTAAATGGAATAATTATAAATGAATCTAAATTTTTGGGTTGTTGCCCTCGCCTGTGAAAAGAGACCAACATGATGATCATCTACATCAATCTGATCTGTTCTATTTCAATCCAAAATTTATATAGAGTATGTGGGACAAAATCAAAGCAAAAAAAAGACCCTTAAAAATTTAAGGGTCTTTTAAATATTTGGCGGAAGCGGTGTCCGTATAACACTTGTTTTATACAGTCCAATATAATCCAATATAATCCAATATAATCCAATATAATCCAATATAATCCAATATAATCCAATATAATTTTATCTTTCAATAACTTAAAATAAAACCTTTCCAACCAAGTCTTGCCTAATCCGACCATTTCCAATATTCTATGTGGGTTATTATGTGGGACAAGAACAGCCCTATGCCTAAAAAAGCAAAAAGAACTCTCTGCACTCAGTGTAGCAAAAATCAAAGAAAATGGTAGACATGCTGTAGGCGGTGTAGATGGTTTGCATCTACGTATTGTGAATGACTCTCGTTCTTGGATTTTACGTGTGGTTGTAGGTCAACGTTTTGATGAAGATGGTAAACAACGAGTCCATCGCCGTGATATTGGTTTAGGCTCATACCCTGAGGTATCCCTAGCTGAAGCAAGAACAAAAGCTCAAGAAATGAAAGCTCAAATCCGAAATGGGATTGATCCTATCCAGCAAAAAAGGATAAGCTACAGGCTTTACGTATTCAAAAGCTCCGTGATCGTACTTTCCGTGAATGTGCTCAGATTGTGATTGCTAATAAATCTCGTGAATTGAAAAATCAGAAACATATTGCTCAATGGTCAACTACATTAGAAACTTATATCTACCCTATTTTAGGTGATCGTGTGATTGGCTCAATAACTAAAGTCGATATTGCCAAAGTTTTGGAACCCATCTGGACTGAGAAAAATGAAACAGCTAAACGACTCCGTGGTCGTATTGAAACCATCTTTGATTATGCCAAAGCCATGGAATATTTTGAAGGCGATAACCCTGCGGAATGGAAAGGTAACTTAGAACCTATTCTAGGTAATTTAAAACAGATATCACGCCCTCACCCTTCTTTATCTTATGATCTGGTAGCAGAATTTGTTCAGCATCTGCGCCAGAAAGATGGTATTTCACCTAAAGCTTTAGAATTTGCAATTTTAACCGCTTGCCGTTCTGGTGAAATCTTTGGAGCAACTTGGCAAGAAATCGATTTTCAGAATAAAGTTTGGACTATTCCAAAAGAGCGGATGAAAATAGACAAAGAACATCGTGTTCCACTTTCAGAGCCAGCCATTTCATTACTTGAATCAATTCAGGCCGATACTCAACCTCAAAGCTATATTTTCCCTGCACCTCGTGGTAGTGGCATGCTTTCAGATATGTCTTTAACTGCTTTGATTAAGCGTATGCATGAACAGAAGCTAAAAGAAAATGGCTTAGGCTATATTGACCCTAAACAAAATCGAGTAATTACAACCCATGGTTTTCGATCCACATTCCGTGACTGGTCGGCAGACCAAACTGACTACCCTCGCGAAGTCTGTGAACACGTCCTTGCACATAAACTGCCTGACAAAGTTGAAGCAGCTTATTTACGTGGAGCATATTTAGAAAAGCGTAAAACGTTAATGGCTGATTGGGCTCAGTTTTGTAGCTCAAAATGAGCATAAACTGCATAAAACTAAGCCTCCAGCCCTCTGATAGCTGGAGACTTCTCAAATTCATTCCAATAATCTGCTTTAAAAGACTCACACAAAATAATTTATAGACTAGATGGAAAACAAATTTAAGTTGAAAGAATCTAGCATAAATTTAAGCTGACAGACACAATTTTCAATAAGTAACTTTCTGATATAGTTTGTGTTAGTACAGACAAGCGTATTCAAAAGGGTATTTACTTTATCTAACACATCATCATTTTTCATTTTCCTAAACTTAAATGGGCTAACATTTCTAGCAATTACGCTAAGTTTAATCGAAGAGCATTTTATTAAATCTAGTATGCTATTCCTCTATATTTAGCTTATATTTTTCTATCTCTCCATTTTTATCTTTGTATAAATCCAAAATTATTACCCCTGAGTATTTATCACCTGTTAAATGAATCGTATAGAAATCATAATCTGGACCTTCCGGAGCACCAAAATATCTACCTACTTTCCAAATTTTGTATTTCTGAATATAACCAAATTTACGTTGTAACTGATTATCTTTTTGAAAAACAGTTTCAATATATTGTTCATTTTTTGCCCATGAATGTTATTCTGGACAAAAATTGTTACACTCGATAATAAGATTATAAAAAATATTATTGCTATAATTTTTTTCATGTTATTTACTATTATTCCTTCGAAATCAGCACCATAGGAACCACCTATAGCAACTCCAAATTTCCATGTACTATTTCCAGAAACCGTCGGATCAATATTAAAGCTTAGCTTATTCACGGCGAAATACCCCACCCGTTTTTGTTTAAATCCATTACCGGTCGCAGCTGTAATAACCGTACTAGCTCTAATTGGACCTAAACCAATACCAACTAGATAAAACATCAATTAATGTATTCAAAATTTCAATAGAAAAATGAATTTAGAGATCGCTAGATTAAAGTAACACCTATGAATCACACATAAATAATTCAAAGACCATGCACATATATTGTTGTTCTTAAAAATTTCAGGGAACAATTACATGATCAATTACTTCACGATTACTTAGGATGTAGAGTACATCTCCTGGATCAATTCTCTTAGAATCAATTTTTACTTTTAAAGATTTAACACATTCGCATCCATCCCTATTTTTACCATAAAAAATCAAAGATGATTTTTTAAAAGTATTTAATGTCAAGTAAGCACTTTCATGATCAGAACATGAAAAAACATCTGTTAATGATACTAAATAAGCTTTTTCCTTATTTAACATTAAAATTTCTGGTTTAATTTTTTCATACGTATTGCATTTATTTTCTTCAGAAACAATTTTTATTCCAGATTCCAATGTAAATTGATCTTGCTGGTGTTGCCTTTTATTGCAAGCTGTAAGGCTTAGAATCACGAATAAGACTAATAATGCTTTAGACCATTTATTATTTTCCATTATTAAACTCCCTCCACTCCCCAGAACTAGAAAATTAGGAATACTATTAAATGGTCATTTATTTCCAAATTTATCAAAAGATTTTTTAGATTACTATTTAGATCTAAAATTGATAAAAAAGTATATTTTCACCACTATCCAACAAATTATAAAAAATAAAGTCGAATTTTACCGTAAAAAATATTAATTTTTAATCTAAAAATTAATATTAAAGATAATAGTATAATACACGAGCTATGAAGAGTTTTCAGTTAAGAATTTTTCTATATTTTCTTCAATTTCAATCTGTTTTTGAATTAAATTTAGAGTTTCTTTTTTCAATAAAAACTTTTTATCTTCTGGAATATATTTAATTACAACCTTATCTTCTCCAAAATAAGGATTTAGAATAAATACAACATACCCTCGATCTTGATCTGAAATTGGTAACAAAAGTAAATTTGTATCACTATCCAAAGCATTTTTTAATAAAACATAAGATTGGCTAGTATTTTGAATATTCTTATATCTTGATTCAATTGCTTGCATAACTGAATATTGATGCTTCACAGCCATCTCATTTTTAAATGCCTTATAATTACAACCATTCCCTCCTATAAGGCAGACTGTAATTATTAATATTTTTATCAATTTCATGGGTTAAACTCCAATAAGCTACTCGGAATCGATCCACCTTGAGGGATTCTAATAGCATTAGCCCCATTGCGTTGCATAATGATCTCCGTATTTCCAGGATATGGACTGACGACTGGTACTGAAATCGAGTTGATCCCGCCTTGATGCAAAGCTTTTTGAGTACGTGTTGCACATGTATCATTAAAAGCACTCCAAGGATTTTTAAATGGATCTGGAAGACTATTTGGGTCATATTTTTGCAATTCACGAATCATTTTTGCTTCCTGCTCAGGGGAAGTATTTAAAATATAGACAGTGGAAGCTCGATACCCTGCTTGATTAGAAAGATAGTTAGTAAAACTGCTTCCATAAGATGTCCGAGTACCTGAACTAAATATACCCTGTCCAGTGAATCCAATAGCGACATGTCCGAAGGGATTACCACCTGTCGCATGCCCTACCACTACAGCTGTTTTCAATCCTGTTGGATCAACATAACTAATTGGATTACTCTCGACATAAGCATAAGTATTTAAACCACCAGCTAGTCCAATTGGATCACTTTGAGTATATCTTCCTGTTGTTGGGTCATAATAGCGATTCCAGTTATACCACAAACCACTTTCTGAATCGTAATACTGCCCAGGAAACCCCAAGTTAAAAGGCCCAATACTACTTTGAATTACAGCACTATCGTAACTACTGGTATTCGCCTTCCATACTACCGCTTTATTCGTATCGGTTATAACTTCTGGGCGTTGTAAATGATCATTGTGGATGTAATACACTTGATTATTACGAATTAATCCCACTGGCTGCCCACCCAACCAAATGTAGATAGTTCCTAATCCACCATTCTGAATTGCACCCATTGGGCTTTCTGCTAATAATCGGCCATCTGGTGCATAAACATAGTTAATATTGCCATTGCTACTGACTTTCCGACTACGAAGATTAAATGCTCCATAATCATATGTAGTGGTTACACCACCTAGCTTCACTGACTTCAACCGGTTAAATGCATCATAAGTGTAGTCTTGTGTGCCACCATAACCTGATTTTTGGATTTGATTTCCCACTGCGTCATAATAGAAGTTTTTAGCCTCTGCACCTGTGATATTGAGTAATCTATTTCCAGCTCCAATCTTATATGCAGATATAGCGTTTGTATTGCCAGTCCTATTAGTCCGATTTGAATTGGTATTCACTCCCCAACTCTCAGTGTACTGCGGTGAGGCAGCACGTATCAGCTGCCCTAATGCATCATATTCAAATGAAGATGTTTTACTCGTCTCAACGCTATTACTAATCAGCGTAATCCAATTATTTGCGTTATAGTTATGTGTTAAATTTTGAATTCCCGAAGTTGTGATTCCTGTTAAACGATAATCCGTATCATAGCTAGATTGGCGTACAAGCCCATTTCCATATGTCCAGTTTTTAACCCCTCCATAGGGCTCATAACTAATATTTCTAATAATGGTTTGTATATTTGATCCTATTTTGAATTTAACAGCATTTACACGATTTAATCCGTCATATTCATAGATCGTTTTATAATCATCATTATTGCCTTGGCTTTCACCAATCAGTCGACCGCTATTGTCATAACTCAAATGTGTCGGATAGCTTATTCCTTCGATTTTTGTAATTTGAACTGATATTTTTCCATCTTTCGTATAACCATATCCTGTACCAGATGTGCCATCTGATACAGCACACAACTGACCAATACCATTAGTACAGTTATCATAATTCCATGCCAACGTCTGGTTACTACCTACTGCTTTAATCCTTCGATTCAAGGCATCATAACTATAACGGGTAACTTTGTTATCTGCGTATGTTACCGTTGCAAGATTACCAACATTGTCATAGGTATAGCTGGATAATCCCCTTGACGGACTGTTTTCAGTAAGCACCTGTCCAAAACCATTATATGTATATGTTGTTTTATTCCCTGAAGCATCGGTAACAGAAGTTAGATTTCCGAAAACATCCCAACCATACACAATATTTGAGCCATTTGAATGAGTTTCCTGAAGAGGTCGTCCCAATGCATCATAACTGTAAGTTTTGATGTGATTTAGTGAGTCTATTTGTTTTATAACATTGCCTTTTGCATCATATTCTTGACGAATGTTCTGACCATTATTGCCACGATTAGCTGTTATCCAACCCAATTGATTATGTTCATTCATCCATGAATAACGAATATTCCCACCTTCCCTATATTCTACTTTTTGTAATACGCCCAAATTGGAATAACTGTAAGTTTGCTGACTTACTGCTTGATCATTATTACTATGAGAAATACTGGCAATCGTTCCATTATCATTATAGCTAGTTATTTCTTTCAAACCATTCGATGAACTGACCTCGGTAATTCCAAAGGGCCCATACTTATAACTTGTCGAAGTAAATATAATAGGTGCGATTTCTTTTATTTCATTAATTACCCTACTACGGCTGTCATAACTATATCGTGTGGTCTGACCATTCGGCTGGATTATTGTTCCAGGATTACCAAGTCCATCATAATCACTATATGTTGTAGTTTGTCCTAGTGGATTTTTTAACTGTGTCAAATTGCCTAAAGAATCATAGTTATAAGTAAAAACCTGCCTATTACTACTAATTGTAATAGTTTTCGGAGTTCCATTGTTATGCAGACTATAATTATATTCTTGTTTACGACAATTGTTCGCATCACAGACAGTAAAGCTTCTCAGACGGTTATTCTTGTCATCATATGTATAACTCTCGGTTTTCCAAGGTTTAATTGTAGAGCCTACACCAGAAAAATATTCTACTTTGGATGGAAGCTCTGTGTCATAAGACCAAGCATATTTAATTATCAAAGCAGTACTATAATCGCCATTCCGAATACCACGGATTTCCTGAGTGACTCGTCCTGAACTATCGCGTAGATATTCTGTTTTCACACCATTCCAGTCTATACGAGAATTAATCAACCCTTTATTATCATATGTTGTCAGAGCACTCGCATTTGGACAGTTACTAACGCCACTTCGTTCAATACTGCTCAGCTTAGTCTTGTCCGTTCCTGTATAGGTATATTTACTCACTGCACCGGCTGCATTAGTAACAATAGAGTAATTCTCTCCATAACTGACTTTGTCAGTTTGCGTACCATCACTACGACCACTTTGAATAGCTCTATTCTGCGCATCATAAAGATAACTCGTAAGCCGTTTTCCATTGACTAAAATTGCAGTTAAGTAGGTCCATCTATGGCCTCCATAATCATAACTACGTGTGGAACCATCAGGATAGGTAACTCCCATAAGGTTGGAAGCTCCTGAAGTGTTTTCATAATTATAGTGGTAGTGATTTCCTGCTGGATCAGTAACTCGTGTGATATTTGACTGAAATACTGGATCTCTAGACTGGATTTCTATAGATTTTCCATTTGTATGCGTTACTTTACGTATCTGCTCAAAATCATATTCATCATAGGTAATTGTCCATCCAACACGATGTGCATTTAACTTTCTCAAAAGCTTTCCAGCAATATCGTATGCCTCTGCACCACCATCAGGGAGTAAAACTGTATAGATACCTGAACCATATAAAACCCACTTCGCATCATCTACACGTTCCTTCGTTCCATCAGGCAACAGCCTTACATAGTTTTTTTTATCATCTCTGACCAGCATATAGTCGAAATTATGCTGCCATTTTGTCTGAATCAATCTTTTATTCGAGAAATTTGCTGGCCCATTAGGCCCAGAAGCAGAATTATAATAACGAATAAATTCCAATGGCATTTCTCCGGGAGTAGTAAAGTCCACTTCCTTCTGCATTTTTGCACCATGAGCAATTTCAATAGGATTAGATGTTGTTTTACATTCTATATCTTCAGCATCTTTAAGCTCAGCATGAATTGAGCTCACCTTACCAAGTGAAGTAGGTGTTGAGTATGTTGAGTAAATCACACCAGGAGGTATTCCTCTTTCACCACCATAGGACGGCTGAAACTGTCCTGGAAAGCTACTTGATGGTTGTGTGGCAGTCACTGTAATCGTAGGTAAAGACGCAATATTTGCAACAATAGACTGACTAATCAGACTCAAACTAATTGCAATTGAGATTATTTTATTCTTACTCATGGGAAATTCTTGTCATTGATATTTTGAAATGTTATAACATAACAACTATTTTAAATTCAATCAGTACCTTTATTAAATTGATATTTATTTTATATATAGTGAGCAGTAAATTTCTCACTTATTGATAATTATCACAGAAAATAACTTATATTTAGCAATATTAAATTAAGCGTATATTAATATACGACTCTTAGGAGTAATTAAGACTTATGAAAATTTTAAAAAATATTCAAAAACAGGTAGAAATGATGTCTAATAATTTTAAATGGATTTTTTTATATGGCGGTCTTGGCTGGGGCTTATCTATGGCAACATTTATGTCTGTTCTTAGATGGATTGAATATAAATCTCCTGCATTTGGTTCTTTGCCTATATTTTTCGTAGTCTGTGTTGTATGCGGCATTGGATGGGGGTTTTTCATTAACAAATTAGATAAAGAAAAGAAAAATCTTAATATAATTTTTCCAAAGTTAATAAAATCTTTACTCTTATTAGTTTGTACTCTTTGTATTTATGGATTGGTTTTTAGGTACATTCTTGTTCCTAAAAACCTGAATAATACATTTATTAGCACATTACTTTTATTTTTACTTTTGTTACTACCTTTTTCTGCAAAAAAATTTAGGGCTATACTAGATAAGGTTTAAATTCCAGCCTAAAATCTCAAAACTTTCAATTGTTGTTTTGGGCTTACATAGTTAAATCTAAACTCGCATTCTTTCAAAAAACAAGAGAAATAATTCGTTCGGAATACCATTATATTTTCGCAGTATTTTTTTACTTGATTCCAAAATTTTCAATTCCATTAATATGATTTTTCCCATTTGCAAAGTGTGTAGAATGATTAATTCTATTATAGCAGAACCCAGCAACATCTAGAGCATTGTTGCAACTACGCTATTGATCAGTATAGACAATGTTATCTGTGCAATTTTCTTTGCAATTACAATCATTTAGGTACTAAATTTAGTGTCTGAAACAATAATAGTATAGACCTTTCTATTACCCTTTAATAATCCAAAACTATCATTTTACCCGCAGAACTACGACCACGCTTACCTTTACGAGTGCCTCCAAGATTCCTTTCATTTAATTCAATTACGCCATAAAATATTTCGAAAGCTCCTATCTCTAAATAATAAGCAATAATTTTACGAACTTTAGTAAAGAAAAGAGCAGCCGAATTATGATGAATTTCTAATAAATCAGCTGCTACTCTTGCAGCTACACCCAACACGAAAAACTTTAGAAATTCTAATTAAGTTTTCTTATTTAATTTACAATAGGTTAGCTTTATTTTCATAGATTAGCACATTACTAATCTAGTACAATCCCTAAAGAATTATGTGAATTATCTAGAAAAAGTGAATTTTCAATGAAATCCCCCCCTTTTTTTTAATTTCCCCCCTCCAGTAAATAAAATAAATATGTTTAAATAATACTAATTTTAACAGTCATAAACTCTTTTATTTTTTAAGTACTTCAAAAAGTGTACTTAAATAACAATTGAAAAAATAGATATATCTAAAATATATCTATCTATTAATTAGTAATATGATTTATTTTTTATAACATATTCTAAATTTATCTTATCTCAAGAAGCACTTATGGAGAAAAAATGTATACCTACGCGTATCTGAAAAATGAAGAATCTTCTTTTTTAAAAAATACAAATTTTAATTTTATTGAGTTAAATGGATTCACAATACTTAAAGAAAGAATCGTATTCGAAGATATTTCTGTTGAAAAAAGAATTAAATTTAAAAAGCTAATTAAACACACATTAAAAGAGAATGATTTACTAGTAATCAACAGCTTAGATTCCATGGGAACTAATTTTATTGAAATAGATAGCACTATAAATTATATTTTTAAAAAAAATATTCGCTTAATTTGCTTAGAATTCTCAAAGAAAGAAATATGTAGTAATATTAAAATTATTTTTCTACATTTTTTAAGAATTGCATCAAAATTTGAAAGAAAAAAAATAACAAGTAAAAATAAAATTATAAAAAATAAATTAGGTAGACCAGAAATTTTAAACAACAATCAAAAAAAAGAAATAATACAAAAATTCAAAAAAGGACAAAGTATTTACTCTTTAGCAAAACAGTTTTCCGTATCAAGAACCGTTATTAAAAGAATTATTTCAAATTTAGAAAGTACTGAAATAGAAAAATATTAAAAATAGTTACTCAAACTAAAAAACTATTTAAAACCTAGTTCAATAAAATAAAATTCAGAATTACAATAAAAAAAAACTTCTTTATAACAAACCCCCTTAACTTCAAAAACACCTAAACCACTTAATGATTTAATTTGAATCTTACTTATTTTTTTTGAAATACTATTTTCATCATAACATAATTGAACAACAAACTGCTTATTAGGATTGCATTTTTTCTTAGCAATTACCATTCTACATTTTCTAATATTTTCACTCATAAAATCCTCAATTAGTACATAATGACACTATAGATTTTTTATTAAACCTTTGGAATTAATTATTTATATACATTTTATAAAAATTAATTCCAATTAAATTTAAGGGGATTTATCAAAACATAATTAGAATTCCACTTGAACTGTTACGGTATCACTATATTTACCAGCAGGCAGACTCTGTGAATTCGTATCCAGAATTTTTGTTGTGAAAGCATAACCTTGCTGCGTATTGGCATTATAAATACTAGGATTTGTAGTCGCAACATCGCTCAACCACTGCTCGTTATTTTTTCCCCAACGTTCTGTGGTCGAGTTTTTATAAATTTCATAACTCATATAGTTATTACCCGTTTCAGATTTCATCGCCCGCTGATTGCCATTTTGTGGATAGAGACCATCATTCAGACTCACTTTATAAGGTGTCTTGACTGAACAACGTATTCCCATAGAAGTTTTCACTGGTGTAAAGGCATCTGCAAAGGCTGCTGTTCCAAAATTCACATCATTGGTCGCAATCCGGCAATCGGGTAAAACTTCAATACTTAAGTCGAATGTTGCATCACTACCACTTCCCCAGCTAAAAGGTATGATAGGCCAAGTTCCTCTATTGAAACCAGGACTTTCATCGTGGAGAGCCAACGCACCTGCTCCAAAATAAGCTATAGAGTAATACCATTTGACTTTAAATGATGTTTCAGCTCGGTAGATCCCAGGCGATACAGCTTGTCCTGGATTAACTCTTGCGTTAAATTGTAATGATCCACCAGACTCCTTAAAGATATTGATAAGTGAATACGTACTCATATCAACTTCCTGACCAAGAGTAATTGCTTCGTTTTTGGTATCCAAATAATTCACCGTAAGGCGTTCACCAGTGACACTATTGATATAGTTTATTGGCATCTGATCGACCCGATATTTAATATAATAGATACTTGAAAAAACCAAACCAAATCCACTACAGGATAAACCTGCACTGAATTGCGAAGATTGAACTCCACTTTCTGCCAGAGTAATTGAAGGCACTTTACCAATAGACACATTGCCACTTGAGTTAACGTTACAATCCGCATAGCTCTGAGCAGCAATTAATATCAACCCAGAGAATAATAGACCTGCGGGTATTATTTTTTTTAAAGTAATCATGGTTTAGCCACCTCACGACAAACAACCGACTTAATCACTGCAATCTGTTGTTGCGCTTGTTTTAAATCCAACGAAAAGTTTGCTTCACATACGCTCTGATCTGGTAGTTGCACTCGAATGCTATTCTCTGCACCCAGATCTTCAAGATAAGCAATCCCGTCCATCCCCACATAACTCGATTCTTGATCCGCACGATGTACCACAGCACCTACTGGAACCGCCTGCCCATTGCTTTGTACTAAGGACACATTTGCCGCATAAGACTGTTTGATTGGGAAGCCAATCACCACACCTGAACCTCGTTTTGCTGCGATCCGATTTTCAACTTGGGTTGCATTAAAGTTAGAAGGTAAATCGATCGGGTTGATGCTGTATTTAGCTGCGTAATAAGGCGTCACTGACGGTACAAAAACATAGCCCTTGGCGTTACTCCGCCCCACTAGACTGTTTTCATAATGCACGGGTACATCTGCAACTTTGTTGGTATCAATCAAAGCAAAAGATTCACCCAGTCGATTGGCAACGAAAACATTGCCTGACATCAACACCACTGAACCGGAAAGTCCAAACCAATAGTTGTAATCATTGCTACCCGACATACCGACATCGGTATTAAAATATTGGTTACGGTAGCTCACGCGTGCTTGATTGTAGTCATCGCTGTTTTCATTAAAACGTCGGCTTAAATCAACACCAACACCGCCTGCCAACGGTGCACTACGGTTATAATTGACATAACCATAATCACCACTGGATTGTTGGCTATAACCTAGACTGGCCGTGGATCTGCTCTTGGAAAATGGAACCGATAACTGAAATACTGCACTCCAATCTTTTTCCACAAAATCCCGATTGGCACTTAACGACACTGTCGCACCACGCAGATAAGACGGTAATACCGGTGCCCAAGACAGATTCATCAGTTTATTTTTAATGTCGCGGTTCTTGGTCTGGATATATGCCATCCCAAAAGTACCTGACTTATCTGTGGCAAAATAAGTATTGGCAACCAAACTCTTATGACTGTTGGCTGAGATCAAATTGCTATATTGCAAGCGCGAAAGGTCATAATAATCCTGATCGCGCTGAGTATGATTGAGACTAAATCCAAAACGCTGCTGGTTATAGCTATAGCCTAAAGTATATTGATTTCCCTTAAGATTTTGACTATTGATCCGGTTAAACTCTCGATCTGCCCGACTTTGAGTTGCCGAACCACTTAATACCCCAAACTGATTCAGCTTAAGCACTGAACCCAATCCAGCCAACTGAATTGAATCGGAGAGTTCAACTCGCCCTTCAGTCGTGAGCCAATCATTAATCCCATAACGTGCATCTGCTGAACTGGCAAATTTGCCATATGCAAAGTTCTTAATCCCATAGTCTTCTCGGATCTGCCCCATAGACACGGAATAATCCAATAAGCCCGGTTTAAGCAAAGTATTCGAAATATAAAACGGCACTGAGGTTGCCACCTGACGGCCAACACTATCTGTGGTGACAATCACCGCCTCGCCTTTACCATTAACAAACGGAACATTATTCAAAATAAAAGGACCAGATTGCACATCTGTTGAATTGGCCTTCTGCCCATTAATCAACAAATCTACAGTACTCGGTAAGGCCGCTTGTCCTTTAAACTGGGGTAAAGGATAGGTAATCAAATCTGGACGGGTACCAAAATTACGTTGTAACTGTAATCCACCTAAACGCACTGAACTTCCCCATGCGTTTTTACTTCCAGTAATTACATCACCTGCTAAAAATGAAATCACACTGACCGGATCATCATATTGCCAAGTGGTATCATAGCGACGATAACCATCACTGTTCTGATTGGATGACTCAAAATCAGTTTTGCTGTAAATTCCTGAGTTTCTCAGTACACCATAAGGGGAGAAAAAGCGTTGTTCTGTAAAGAGTGTACTGCTATAGCCACCATTCTCTGGGCGGTAGGTATAAAAGTCATAGTTATTTAATAGACCAATACCCGACTGCGCTGTTTCAGGTTGATACCAAGAATCCAAACCGCGTATCTGCACCGGCATCCAGCTGGCAGGAAGATCTAGACTAAAATACTGTTGCGCTGAATTGTACTCATACTTCAATTCGGGAATCTGATTGAGGCTGACCCAATCCAAGGCCTTGCCCGAAAAGCCTAAAGTAAATACATCTAGATCCGTCAGGTTTTTTTCTGACTGTTGCTGAAGTGCATCCGCAGGCAGCTTAATCTGTAACTCATCCAGTTTTGATTGCTGAATAAAGTAATGATCGCCTTTGACAATGAAGGGGATCACTTGTCGGGTCGAATATTGATTGATCACCAAGTCCAGATAGAGCTTAAATAAGCTATTCACTTCTGAAACATCTCGTGGTGGCGGGGGTAAACCATTTGCATAGACATTGCAGCTTAGCAATGGGATATTTGCGACCAATATCAATGTCAGGCTTTTGCATAAAAAAGAAGGGGTATGTAACCCTGATAAATAACCCATTTACCCCCCTCCTTCTTTCTTAATCTCAACCAATTCCTGTTTCACTCCTGAACTGTCAACTCCGTACAAACTGGTTTGACCACTTAGGCTGTTGAGTAACTTGTTGTCTAGATCAAACTTCATGGTGCTGTTTGCCAGCACATAACCAAAGGCAGTTTTGCCAAAAGCCATTTGCTCTGAAGTCGGGGTTAATTTAATCCCAGCAAGCCGTGAAAATTTTGAACCGGTATTTTTAATATAAAGTTCAGGTTTGCCCTGTTCATTCTTCTTGACCCACCAACTTAATATCGGTTTTGCCAAGGGGTTTTTCGTATTGGCTTTTTGTGAAACTTCAGTTAAACCACTGCCAAGTCCTTTACCATAGCTAAATAAGGGAATGGAATAACGCATCTGAAAGCTGACCGTGGATGTTTCTTTATCCGTTTCTGGATTGAGCTTAATCGGTAATTCATCGACAATAATTCGATAGGCAAGTTCCTTGGCATCAGGTACAGCAGCTGAGCGAGTTAAACGCAACATATGCTTTTCACCTGCTTTAATCTTTGCCACGGGTGGACTTGGAATAACCTCGGTTTGTTCCACATAAGCATCTTGCTGATGATTCTGATCCCATTTAAATACCCGAATCTGCACCATGGCATCAGAGTTACCAGTATTTTGTAGCCATACCGCAGTGGCTTTTTCATTTTCTTCAATTTTTGGATAGATTGGCCAGATTAAAAATGTAGCCTGTGCGAATACCGGTGAGGTCATCATCAATGCCGCTGCAATAGACAGTACTTTAAAAGGCTGTCTTATAAATTGTCTTAAATTCATAGAATCACCATGTAATCGTAATTGCGACCGTATCTTTATAAAGACCTGCGGATCGTGGTTGATTGTTATTATTCAAATCTGCAACAGCATAAACTGCAAAACCCAATACGGTGTTCAAAGTAGTGGTTGGTGTCAGTGGGTAAGTACTGCCACTGGCATATTCACCTTGCAAATTACTGTCCTGATAAAGCTGATAAGGTACAAATTCATTCTGCTGGGCATGTTTCATCCGCCGAAAGTTATTTGAAAAGTGATCACCACCATTCAACATCACCTTTACCGGTAGCCGTGCAGTACAACGAATATTCCAACTTTGTGTCGTATTTATCACAGATCCTTTTAACCGCCCCTGCATCACAGCAGGATGACGACCAAAATCAATTAACTGTTCGACATTGCTGAGTTTGCACCCATTTTCAATGGTCGCCTGCACTTTAAAACTTGCCGAAGTTACAGGATCAACAGCAAACCCACTTTGAACAATCGAAATCAGCAGAACACTTAAACCTATTTTTTTCATGATTTTGTTCTTTAAAATTCAATGGTAATTGGAATAGTGTCGGTATATTGTCCAAGCGAGACTGACCGACCATTATTAACAGTTTGCCCCATGAGATTAAGCGTTTGCGGCTGACCATTATTGGTCAAAGTAATGATTTGATTGGGCCTTAACGCTTCGCGAGCAGTTCCATATAAGATGTTGTAGGCAAGGAAATCTGTGCCATTACTGATTGCACGAAAATAATTTGCGCCAAAAGGTGCTGGTACCTTGCTGTCATGTTGCCCCGCACCAAAGGTAACTTTTATTGGGGCATTGCCAGGGCATTGAATGGT
The DNA here is from genome assembly GCF_051059255.1 of Acinetobacter sp. CE-15. Taxonomy (NCBI): domain Bacteria; kingdom Pseudomonadati; phylum Pseudomonadota; class Gammaproteobacteria; order Moraxellales; family Moraxellaceae; genus Acinetobacter; species Acinetobacter sp. CE-15. The sequence continues at coordinate 3,493,712 of NZ_CP192737.1, forward strand.
CAAACCTGAGCTAGAACTCTGACTTAAGCTGGTCTCTATCACCTGATTAAATGCAGCTGTGGTTTCTCCGAAATCCAGCTGTCCAAAATTCAAGCCATTTGTTCCGTTATTCACGGTCTCATTGTTGATCTTGCAGGATGGCTCTAATTCAAGTTGAACATTTAACTTAGCAGCCAACTGTGCTGCACTAGTGAATGATGAAATAAATCCACAAGCTACTAATCCAACGCATTGTTTAAATAACAGATGCATACGTTTCTCCTTAAAACAGGCTTGTTCAACAACAAACCTGTTCACTGTTACGTATACTGATTAGAAATTAACAGTCACCAATAAAGTGTCTTTGTAGTCACCCTGTGCTTTTGCAGTGCCGTTGTTCGCAGCGATTGCGCCAAAAATTGGAACTTCTTGAGCTACACCTGTCGCAGCAGTGAAAGTCTGAGGAGCATTAATTACATATGGATTGGTACGTGCTGCATCACGGTAAACGTTATAATTCACTAGGTCGGCAGCAGTGGTATGTTTAAGACTACGATCAGCACGTAGACCACCGTCAATGGCAACAGTAAAGTCAACAGGCGTTGTACTGTCACATTTTACGTTTAAATGGCCACTCGTCGCTGATGAAGCAACTTGAGCTGTAAGGGTATTGGTCCAAGTACCAGAAGTTTTACCGAAATCTAATGTACCAAATTGGTTCATATTTCCATTCACAGTAGAACCTTCAACAGTACAACCTGTTGAAACATTCAGCTTGACATCAACTTGACCCGTCACTGCTGCTTGTGCAGTCGCGATATAAGCCGTGCCTAGTAATCCAGTTAGTGTTAGTTTAGTAAAAATATTCATATAAATTCCCATAATTTGTATTATTCGTAAACTTTTACACAAGAAGTGTGAAAGTATTTACATAATCACAACTTAAAAAGGAACACTCAATATTTAATAAATTAAAGAACGTAAAATAGACACTTAAGTATTTATTTTTTAAATTTTTTTTTAACAATAATAGATTTAAATTATAAAATTAAATTAAATATCCAATAGGATCTATAGAATAATCCGCAAATAGAACTTTAAATAATTATTATCAAATATTTAAGAAAAAATTCACTCAGATTTTAAACCGTAAGTATTAATCTTATGCTTTTCTCTTTTACCTGTGATTAGATAAAATTCAATTTTGATTAAGGTTTTTTGATATTTACTGTATTAAAAAATAGCGAGATAGCAAAATTTTAATATCCAAACCAAACTTACTAATCGTTATGCTTCGAACAATGATGAAAGATCAAGATGGGTATAAACTAAAATCTATTTTCTGTAATTTTAAGATTTATCTCAAACAAAATTTGAGAAATTTTATTGAAACTATTTTTTCCCGTATCAGAACAGATTGCCCAGTGTTTAAGAATCAATGAGTATTCAATTTATATCATGAGTCAAATTGGTAGTATGTATTTCGCCAAGCACACTTGTGAAAATTTGATTCAATTCAATTTGAAGCGATAAAATACAGGTTGATCATAAAATATCGAGATTTATTGTCATCAATTTAGTTTGTTGGTCTGTTTATAAACTGAAGGAGCTTGTCCTGTCCAGCGTTTAAAGGCACGTCGGAACTCACGTAACTCACTAAAACCCAGTTTTAGACTAATCTCACTCATGGATAGGTTTTGTTCAAGTAATCGCTTTGCTTTGTGCTCCAAGACATTTTGCCGAATTTTTTGAAAAGTCAAACCTTCTGATAATAATTGTCGTCTTAAATGACGTTCGCTGATGCATAGATGCTCTGCAGCTTGCTGTATCTTGAAATGTTCAGGTAGATGCTGTTCAATCAAATGTTCAAGTAAATACAGATAGCTGATTTGATTGAGCTGGTCAATTTCTTTTAAAGTCCGTTCACAGATCTGGATGGCAGTTGCGTAATTAGTGGCGCTGTAATTTTTTAAGCTGCGATGCAATATGTTTTGTTTAAAACTAATGATATTTTTATCACTGTTGAATTGAATTGGGCAGCCAAAGGTATAATAATATTGTTCTTGATATTCACTTGGAAAATAGCTGAGCTCAAGACTGACCACATCATTATGATCACCTAACATCACGTCTAAACAAGTTATTGTACTGCTAAAAAACTCATCATAGAAAAAGGCTTGTAGTTCATTACAGGGAAAGCGTTCAGTTATTTCACATTTAAAAAGATCATCTTGGATGGCATACTTTACATTCAGTACACTCCCAGAAATCCGATGATAGCGCAGTACGATGTCTAAAGCATCTGCAAAAATCTTACAAGACTGCATTGCAAAACCCAGAATGCCCATTCCGATTAACCCCTCGCTTCTACCAAGTTTTAAACCGAGATCGGGTACTTGATAGGAGATAATGGCCTGAGATAAAACATTACAGATTTGATTAAAATGAACAATACTTTGAGCTTGTTGTATTTGTTCAATGTCTAAACCTGAATCATGAAACCATGCTGCATAATCCCACCGCTGCCGCTCTGCATAATGGATAAGGCTAGTCAGAATAGTTGGTGGAATAAATTGTTGTTGGTCGTATTTATCACTGCTACGTGTAGGCATAAGTCTGTTTCCCCCTCCTTAAAGAAAATTCTATAACCCTGTTTGGTATCGCATAATTTTGATTAAATTACAATATACTTTAAGGCCGTTAGAAAATTTTGAAAAGGATGTTTAAATGTATCAGGTAGGTTGGGATAAATAGAAAATCAAAATTAAGCCGAAAGGCTATGCCATATTTTATTGAAATTTTCATAATTGAATTAAAAACACTGCAATTGGAACTATGTCTACGTTATGAATTACAAAATTTCTCAATTTATCCGACCTTTCTACAATTTAAATCAGATGGTATAAGACGAATATATAGTTTCAATGTATGCCAATGAAAAATATGACATAAAACTGTGCTAGCAGTTTTAGTAGATAGAAATGCACATTTGATTGTTCCACTAAAGAAGAAGGAAAAACTATGGAAAGATATTTAAATAAGTTTGAATGAAATAAGCTAATTCTTTTCTGATTTTTTCAATCAAAATTTTGTTTTATATCAGTTTTTATCAAAACGATTACTTTGTGAAAACCAATACACAACTACAAGACATTTCAATCCTTTGTCCGTAATAGCATTCAGATGGATATCAAAATTCATCATGGCTTTGCCAGTTGAGACATTATCTTTGTCACAGATGAAGTTGAAGCCAATCTGATTATTATGGGTGCACATAATCGCTCAAACGTAAAGTGTTTATTACTCAATTGTTTGGCGTGTGCCGTACTAACAGAATCTCATATTATTGCATTCATTTAAAATGCAACTGATTATTTTAATTAATAAATAGAACTTCTCTGTGCAAGTTCCGTTTATTTTCTACAATCTCCTATCTGGCCGTATATCCCCCCATCTCGATCATATGCAACCCTATTTCATTATTTTAAAAGATGCTTAACTAAACACTTGGCATTCATTTCCGAATCAAAATAGTGGGTAGGATTTGTTTACTATCGTTAGAAAAATTGACCGTCAATAAAAAGATCAGATTTAAAAATGATACAGTTTCAAGGATGATAAATATGAAACCCAAACTAATGGTGATGGCCCTCTATGGGATGTGTATAAGTACATTGAACCACGCAGCAGCACTTGAACAATCAGGACAATCCATTCAACCTTTTCTGGAAAAGGGCAATTATGTAGAGGTCAGTGCCACAGCTGTTGATGCTGACATTTCAGGCAAAATTAGTAATCGCCCAGAACTGGTCAATGATCCGCAGAATCTTAACTCAGGTAATATGATTAATAGCGCGCAATATTATAGTGCAGCATTCAAACTACAGCTAACTGATCGAATCAGCTTTGGTCTGCTCTATGACCAGCCTTTTGGTGCAGATATTACCTATCCAATGCAGTCCAATAACACATTTTCGGATAATAAACTTACTCAGCAAGGGACATCCGCCAATGTCGATACCGAAAGTATTAGCATGATTTTGGGTATAAATCCTTTTAGCAATTTTCAGCTTTATGGTGGTACAGTTTATCAATCAATCAAAGGCGATGTCTCACTTCGAGGTAATGCCTACGATAAATTGAATGGCTATGATGCCAAATTTAAAGCCGATCATGCTGTTGGTTGGCTGGCAGGTCTGAGTTATCAAATTCCAGATATCGCCTTAAAAACAACCCTTACCTATCGTTCTACAATCGACCATGACACACAGGCAACTGAGACCATGTTTGGCCAACCCTTAGAAGTCACTACGTCAAGTAAAACCAGAATTTCTACACCACAATCAGTGAATGTTGATTTTCAAACAGGTGTTTATAAAAACACATTGCTTTATACCAATCTACGTTGGGTAAACTGGAAAGATTTTCATATTCGACCTACTCAATTTGGTGCAGTGACCGAATATCTAACTGGCTTGAGAAGCAAAGGAAGATATACTGATGGTTTTGATCTAGACAGTTATCAAAAAGATCAATGGACAGTAAATGTCGGACTTGGACATCGATTTACTAAAAAATGGCGTGCATCCACTGAAGTAAGTTGGGATTCAGGTACAGGCGACCCAATTTTAAATCCAAGTAAAGGTTATTGGGGCATTGGCTTAGGTGTCCAGTTTAATCCTGCCCATAACTATTTTATTGCAGGTGGTGTTAAATATTTCTGGTTAGGTGATGCGGTTGCTAAAGAAAGCAAGCACTACACTCCAACACTGCCAGGAAGTTTTGAAAATAACAATGTTATCGGTTATGGTTTGAAAATGGGCTATCATTTTTAGTTACTAAATCTCATCAAGCCAAGTAGAAGCATGATCAACTTTAAACTCTGTAACTACTTGGCTATTTTCTGGCATCCAATCAACGGATTAGAATCTTAGTAGCCTATTCTGATAAAGACTGTAACCTCTAGGATAATGCAATGAAAAAAACTTGCCTTTTCTATATTTAACTTACCTTTTCTTTTACGGTTTTTGCTAATTCAACTAATCCCAATGTAAACGTGAATATTTTTATTGGCACTTTAAACATTCAGAATGAGAATACCATTTTAATGCAATGTGATATTACTCAAACTGAATATGTTTTGAAAAATGCGGACGATTATAAAAAAGCCGTATTAGGTTTTCTATCCAAAGCCACAAAACTAAAGTAATCCATTTATGCACAAGTGATTGCCACTTATAAAAGTGAATAAAGACATCAATATTCTATTGGTCGATTCCATTGTAAATCTGACCGAAGCTAAAAGCTGTCATGACCGATTTATTTTAAAGATCCAACATGGCAGGCTTTTAGATCGAATATTGATGAGCAAAGCTCGATCACTCATTAAAAGTATACCATGTCTCAAAAGCATGTTTGCTATAAAGCTTTAAGTTGGAAAACTGGGCAATAATTGCTTCGCTCTGTTTCGGTTTTTTTAAACACAAAATCATCGACCTGAATATCAAAATCCTTCGGCACATTGACCAATTCCTGATTACTGCTACGCCCATACAATGCATGAGTATGCGCTTGATCTGGGTAGACATAATCAGCCAGCCAATAGCTACCATAAATAAACATCGCCTTACTTTATGTGGTAATTTATTTAATAAAGACATAGATACAAGCTAAGTAAAAGGTAGTATTTTTAATTCAGACGCAACAATTTATAACGCAGGTTGTAATGCCCTTAAAAAATCACTTGTTTTTAATAACATTGAACCAAAGGACAAATCATTGCAGACACTTTCAGTCGTATGAAAGCTAAAGGTTGAACGACCACCTCCATTAAAACAAATCTCATCATGTCACTACGTTGGGAACTGTTTTTGAATCAATTGTTGATAATGAGCATAAGTCTGCTGTGAGCTGTGATAAGCCAACTCAGGCTTTTTAATGATGGCTGGGATATTGGTGACATGTGCATCATAGCCCATCAAACTTGAGAGTTTTAAATACTGCGGGTACTGTTAAGTCAGTTTTAAAATTTCGAACAGTTGTTGTGTAGACTCTACTCCCACCACGATGAAACCCAACATCAATCTCAATATTCACATCCAAACAAAGAGAATATAGCCGAGCAATGTCAAAATATTGCTGTAAACGTTACTTGCTATAAATCAACCACTGAATTTTGGCATTTGACCATTCTGTATGCTAATCAAAAAAATGACGTACTGCCAGGGCAGGCATTGGTTTGCCCAACAAAATATCAGCTTAGGCAAAATTTCTAAGATCGAAATAATATGCAGTTGATGAAACACCATAAAGCGTTTCGTATTGATCTATTCAGATAATAGCTTGAGTAAATCTAAACTCGCTAAAGACTTCAGCACCAACCGTGCTTTTAAATGTTTGGCGTGAGTAAGATGAATCTGAACATGCTGAATATTTTATTTTACGGCCGCTTCATCAAAAATCAGTTGCGGGTTCGCAATCCTCTGTTTTTTTAGATCGAGATTTAGGATCCAACATATTTATACCTTTTTATTTAATCGTAACCCTAAAATTGTTTGATACAGAAAAGTCTTATCGATTAAGCTTATTTTCCCTAAAATAACTTTTCCAGATTGGATCAAGTTTCAGATGCAAAGCCATAAAACAATCTCACTTTGGATATAAAGTCCAAAGCTGTGTGTCGGTGATTTGATACATGCTTCCCCAATGCGGACGCCCCAATATTTCTGCAAGATTGGCTTAACCACATCAAAAATCAATCGTAGTTTCTGGCTATGATATTGATGCACTGAAATCGAAATTGAATCTTGCAGATAAAAAAGAACTAAGCCAAATATCTTCACCTTTGAAAAACCAAAATTTGAACAGAAAAAGTGGCAACGTTATAGTCTCTTAATACTTGTAACATTTCATCTAAGCATTCAATTCCACGATCAACAGGAATTTGATATTCCATTTTATTGAACTTGTTATTACGCGGCATTGGAAATATTTTACACGACTAAGCCTCATAGGCCGTTGGTTTTACAAAGATGCTTAAAAGCTTCTGTAAACAAGGATTCAGCGAGGGAAAGGTTTTGGTCAGTTCAGAACATAAGCTCAGTAAAGTATAATCTAATGAAAAATTCCTTTACGTGGCAAAATCTCTTCATCATTCTCATCCAAGCTTTTCATTATTAACTGCTTTTCATAGGAAAAGGCAAAACATTCGACATATCAATGCTGATGTTTCGATTATTGAAAATTCTGCATCATATGCTCTACAGAACACAATTCAATATGTTCTGTGAGCTTAAGCTTATAGTGAGGGTAATTCTGCTTAATGATCTTTGTTTTTAGAAGCCTGTCCAATTCGACCAAATGCCTCCTTGCTGATTATGTATATTACCTTCTTCCTTGGCTGGTAGCAGTTTTTAAGTTGCCATGATTGGTTCGTTTTGAGAGTTCCTCTTCTGAAATTTGCTGTGGACGTGTCGTTTGATCGTAATGACGTTTATTTTTTTCTAACAGCAATTGTTCTGTTAAACCCCGAAATTTACTTTGACAAGCTGCCAGTGTCCATTGGCCAAATAAGGTATGTCCACCTTCATAGGCTTGCTCTTGGTATTCTTCATAGGTCGTAACGTAGCCCATATAATCATTGCAGTACGATGCTAACCAAACTCTTTCCATGGATGTTTGTGCAACAAGAGTTTCTTTAACTGTATCGGCTATACGCTGCCCGGCGATGGTAGTAAACTCTCCTGGACAACAGACCAATGCTAACGAACCTAATCGTATTATCTGCAAGGGAACCATACTTGGAACTAAAAGACTATTCTGAATCGCCCCTGCTTTAACTTGTCGGTTCATTTCTGCAATTGTTGGATCAAGAATACTCGGTGGAAAATCAATCGGTTTACCTAAAATCTTTTTGGTACCCGCTTCCAGTAATATCTGTTTCGGCCCTTGAGATGCATATAACCTTTGATATTCTCTAAAGTCAGTTGCTTGGGGATACTTTGTTTTTTGTTTACGAAATTGATCAGCTAAAAATTTTATCCCCATAATTAATGGTTTCGGTAAACCTAAACCATCAACAGGAGTACCTGCAAAAAAAGCTGTACCGTGACAGGGTTTACTGGTCTTAGCATTCTTTTGGCCATAAGCAAACTCATCTGGAATTTCAATATTGCTAAGGTCTACATAGGAAAAAACAGCATCTATCTTACCTTCAACTTTTTTCAGATTTTTAGAGATATTCTCTTGTAAGGTCATCAAAGCCAGTTCACTTTGATAACGCCCATTTTGTTGAGCATATTGATATTCCTGCTCACCTTTAATCTTATTGCGAATCTTAAGCTGGTCTTTACCATGAAAATGTGGTGACACATCCCCTGCAGTTGCTTGGGCAAAAATCGTAATCGGATTTTGAACCCCTTGCTCGATTAAAGCCTGCTCTGAACATGCAGCGGCATAACCTTTGTTATCCCCATCATATGCTTTTAAGGAATTTCCCAAACACGTCGCATGTACCCCAAATAAGGAAATAAAGGACTGTAGTTTTTGATCACGATAGAAACCTATCAGCTGCATTTCTCGGTTCAAGGCTAAATGCGTTTCAGCTTCCGTACGTGGCTGAATCTCCGGATTACGATTGTAGGCTTTAATTGAACGATTCCATGCCACGGCTGTATTCTCTGAAAAATGTTGACTCCCCAATAAAATCTCGGTGTCTTTTTCAGATGCAACTGCATTTTTTATGCTAAGTATAATTGCCTCTACTATTGCATTGAAATGCTCAGGTACAAAACCAGGTGTTGGCATATTATATAAAGCCTCATAACCACAACCACCAGGCCCAGAATGAGTATGGGTTGCCATTAAGACCAATTTATTTTCATCAAATTGTGAATCTAGGATTTGTGTTAATCGCTCTACCGTTTGGCTTCGTATGGCATGTGTAATACAACCTAAATCCAGACAACAGATCAGGAGTCGGTTATAGTGCTGATCGACAATACTCACGCTACGTGCATATAAAGCCGTTCTTTGTTCATAAGCCCGATGTGACCATTTCCCATAACCAAACATGGCATAGCCTTTCGGCTTAATTTTGATTTGCTGTTTATCCCAACCTACCTGATACATTTGCATATCCTTTTCCAAATTTTCTAACTGCCTTACAGCATGTTGAAACTTAATCAGAATTATGTGATACCAAACAGGGTCGAAAACTTTTCTTTTGGGGGGTAAAACGGACTTATGCCTACATGCGGCAGTGATAAATACAACCAACAATGTGCTCTACCAATTACTCTGGCTAGTCTTACCCATTATGCTGAGCAACTGAGGTATCCTTATAACACTTGTTTTATGCAGTCCAAACCAATCCAACATAAATTTATTTCTAAGTATCAATTATATACTAGTCGGTTCTGTAAGCGCTCAACTTAAACTCAATTTATCAATTATCTAAAGTAGCCTGAATAATTCTTATTTTGATTATTCCAATCCAAAATTTATATAGGAGACGTGAAATAAAATCAAAGCAAAAAAAAGACCCTTAACAATTTAAGGGTCTTTTTAAATATTTGGCGGAAGCGGTGAGATTCGAACTCACGGAGGACTCACACCCTCGTCGGTTTTCAAGACCGGTGCATTAAACCGCTCTGCCACGCTTCCAATGGCGGCTATCATATAAATAAAATTGCAACTTGGCAAATCTTTTTCAGTATTTCTTCAATCAAATGTACAAAATAAAGTCAAATCTCGCTAATTTGATGAATATTCAAACTATTCATAACGAATTGAATTGATATACCAACGTTTTTTACCTGATGGTGTATCCACTTCTGCCTCATCATCGACTTGTTTAGACAGTAAAGCTCTTGCCATCGGTGAATCAATTGAGACATGTTGCGGATGATGATCATAAATTTCATCTACTCCGACCAGACGTATGGTTTTTTGTTCGCCTTCGTCATTTTCTATTTCAACCCAAGCACCAAAATACACTTTACCTGCTTGTTCTGGAGAAAAATCGATAATTCGTAATTCTTCTAAACGCTTCCCTAAATAACGTACACGACGATCGATTTTTCGAAGTAGCTGCTTATTATACTGGTAATCAGCATTTTCAGAACGGTCACCCAGACTGGCAGCCCATGTCACTTTCTTGGTAATTTCAGGTCGTTCTTCGCGCCAGAGATGTTGTAACTCTGCAACCAACAGATCATGCCCGGAACGGGTAATTAAATTAGATTTCATGATTTAAAACCATTTAAAATACATATGCACTTGATACTTATTTTTTAAAAAATGTTGCTACAGTCTACAGCCAATAGCGTAAACATGTCAGCTCAAAAATAGCGCATTTTAAGTTTTAAAAAGCAATAAAATCGTTTTTTTCCTATTTAAATTCAGACAGAAAATTCAATCAGAAAACCTTTTAAAAGTGGTAATTCTTAACTTACATTTGGAACATTTGCTTACAGTTTTTGGCAGCGTATTTCAGTTTTAAAATTCCTGCAATTTTTAAAAAAATATTTCTTTAAAAATCATTATCTTAAATATTTTAAATTGATCATTTTTCATACAAAGTTTGACAGATCTAAAAACCGCCTATATTATGCGCACATGTTTTATGAGTTTATTTTTTTAATTTTGTAGTTTTTCTGCAAAATCTTTCTATCCCACATGTCATTTTTTGAATGACGTTCATGACTGCCCACCCTTATTGAATTTACCAACTATAAGAAGTTTTTAAGCGTTTTTGTGCTTATTACTTTTTAGGGCAATAAATTACTTGTAGCGGAGACAACATGCACAGTAGTTCAACCTCTGGGTCGAGGCTTAGCCTTAACTCATTTTTTCGTGCGCTGCCAATCAAAACTTTAGTTTTATCCACTGCATTAATTCCTTTTAGTATTAATGCGAGTAAGAACAATCAATACAATGCTGTAGTTAATTCGAGTAAATTGACTGTAGTTGCGGTTTCCAATCCAAGCATCGTGTTTAAGGATGGAGACTATAAGCATGGCTTCGGCTATGACTTAGCCCATAACTATGCTGAAAGTTTAAACGTTAAACTTGAGCTTAAAACTGTTTCTGACAATGCAACAGCATTGAAAATGGTTGCTCAAGGTAAGGCGAATTTTGCGATTACCACCGCAAATATGCAAAGCATCGAAGCAGAACGCTTAACCTCATTTTCAGCAAGCTGTGGTGATTTCAACAGTTTAAAAAGTAATGGTTTAAACCCAGAATTAAATTGGGTATTTAAACAAGCTGAAGATCCATTAACAGCAACTGCAAGTGGTTTCATTTGCCAAAGCAAACAAAATGGTTCAACTCAGCAACTTGCCTCATTTTATAATCGTAATGTCGTTAAGAAAGACGATTGGAACGTGATTCAACGTGACCTAAGTTCTCGTCTACCGATTTATAAAGCCAGCTTTAAGCGCTCTGCGCAGCAATATGGCTTAGATTGGCACCTGCTTGCTGCAATTGGTTATCAAGAATCATATTTAAAACCAGACTCTGTTTCTCCCACAGGTGTCCGTGGTTTGATGATGTTGACCAATACTACAGCTAAAGAAATGGGTGTCAGTAATCGTAGTGATCCCGCTCAGAGTATCCAAGGCGGCGCAAAATATTTTGATATGATGTTGAGTCGTTATTCTTATATTCGTAATCCAGATCGTCATTGGTATGCTTTGGTTGCATACAATATGGGGCCTGGTGCAGTTGAAGGTATTCAAAAGCGCATCAAAGCACAAGGTAAAGATCCCAATGACTGGATGAATCTTTATAATTATTTGACACGTAATCAAGCAAGTAATGGTCGTTATAAGCAAGCTGTACAGTATGTCACACGTATTCGGGCTTATTTAGAACACATTAAAACCACACCTCGATTACTAGAAATTTAATCTGTATTTTAAATCGATTGGATCTGTAAAAATCAGGCAATAAAAAAGCTTACTCTCGGGTAAGCTTTTTTATTGTAAAAAGATTAAGCAGTTTGCTCTAATACTTTCTTAAATAAATCTTTTTGCTCTTGGCTTGGCTTGGCTGTTTGTAAAGCCATCAATTGAGACATATCACCTTGAACTTTGATTTTGCCTGTCATAAATGCTTGCATTGCAGCAGCCATATCAAATTCTAAGAATACTTTACGAAGTGTTTCAGCATCCATGTTCAACGTTGTTTTCGCATTTGCAGAACTACCTTTGACGATTTTTCCGCCGTCTAAAGCAAGCTCTGTGTTGCCATCTGCATCTGCAACAACCAAATTAATTGCTAAACCTGAAAGTGCTGGTGGTAAGTTTAAATCACCTGCTTCAGCAGTTAATTTTTCAACATTTGCAAACCAATCATCAGTTAAAAATGCAGGCATGTTCATTCCTCAAATTATTTATTCAATTTATTGTGTTATCTATCCAGACAACATCAGGTTGAAGCAGTTTTGCTTGCCCAATGTTATAGCATGATAATTTCAATTTGGGCTAAAGTTTTTTGTACGGACTGTTCATGTTTTATCGATTTTATCGGTTTATTTTTTTAAATCAGGCACTCATCTCAATATGAATGCCCGATTCGTTCATTTAATTGGCAAAAAAGATCAATCTGCTGCAAAACTAAGATTTACAACATCTAAACGCTTTTTCATTTCTTCCGTATCACATTTCATATCGAATTCGCGTTCTTCATCCAATTTTTCAAAATCAAATAAATCACGGTCAGCTAATTGTGATGGTGAAACATTCTGTAATGCACCAAAAATACTGTGCAAACGTTTTGGATATTGTTTATCCCAACCACGTAGCATGTCGTTTAACATGGCACGTTGTAAGTTTTCCTGAGAACCACATAAGTTACATGGAATAATCGGGAATTTACGAATTTCAGCATATTTGATGATGTCTTTTTCTTCAACATAAGCCAAAGGACGAATCAAAATGTTCTTTTTATCCGAAGACAATAATTTTGGCGGCATCGCTTTTAAGCTACCACCATGGAATAGATTTAAGAAGAACGTTGCAATGATATCATCGCGATGATGACCCAATGCCACTTTGGTCGCACCAATCTCTTGCGCAAAACCGTAGAGTGAACCACGGCGTAAACGTGAACACACTGCACAGTAAGTTTTCCCTTCAGGTGTCAAACGCTTGGTGATGCTATAGGTGTCTTTTTCCAAAATATAATAAGGAATATTGTTTTCTTCCAAATATTTCGGTAACACATCTTCAGGAAAACCAGGTTGCTTTTGATCCAAGTTCACTGCGACAACATCAAAGTTGATCGGTGCAATACGTTTAAATTGCAACAAAATATCAAGCAAGGTGTAACTGTCTTTCCCACCAGAAACACAGACCATTACCTTATCGCCTTCCTCAATCATTTTAAAGTCACGAATTGCATGGCCGACTTGACGACGAAGTTTTTTCAAAAGACGATAATAAGCTGAACTTGTTGGAAGCTCTGGTTTAAAATTAAATCCTTGTTCGGACTCAACTGGCGAGTACATAGACGAGATAAACCCATAAAAAAATACTGGGCAATTTTATCTGATTTGAACGTTAACCGCATCTAAAGATTTTTTTATTTTGCATCAATTTTTATCTGGTCATCTTCCTGTCGTATTTCCACATTTAAAATAGACGGCTCAGTTCATTTTTTAGCCGAAGTGCTTATCTTTTGGACTTTTCCACAGTTTTCCACAAAACCTGTGGATAAAATTGTGGATTGTTTGGGGCTTGACAAAGTTTTCTCACGCAATGATGGGCATTCTCTTTAGATTGATCATTTTTTAACCATTATATTTTATATATATTTTTCAATTGTTTAGCATAGTCAATAAATATATTTTAAAAAAAATATAAAATTTTTTTTGATTAATATGCCAACAAATAGCACTTGCTTTTTCGCGATTGTATTGTTAAAACTCAATTCATAGTTTTTCTTGTTCAATAACTTTGTTAAACTCCCAAAAATTGGGGAAATATTTTAATTACTACAAAATGAAAAAATTAATTACGGGTTCGCTAGTATCTATTTTAGGGTGTATGAGCTTTGCTTCATTTACATCGCAAACGTTTGCAGGGCAAATTTATTTCTACAAAGACCAAAATGGGACAACCTTACTAACCAATCGCAAAAATTCGGATCGTTCACTGCAAAAAGTCAAAGTGACTTATTATAAAGACAGTAATATTCACAGTTATAGCAACTGGGGCAGCTCAGAATCCGCAGTACTGCCAAGTTATAGTAAAAGTAAAAACTCTTTTGACAGTATTATCCGCCAAGCTGCGCAGACGCATGGTGTGTCTGAAGGCTTAATCAAAGCAGTAATGCATACTGAGTCTGGCTTTAATACCAATGCCCGTTCGCCTGTCGGTGCACAAGGCTTAATGCAACTGATGCCTGCAACGGCTCGTCGCTTCAATGTGTCCAATTCTTATGATCCACAGCAAAATATTTTTGGTGGTGCCAAATATCTCAGTTGGTTAATGAAACGCTTTAATGGCAATACCAGTTTAGCTTTAGCGGCTTATAATGCGGGTGAAGGGAATGTCGATAAATACGGCGGTATTCCTCCCTTTCGTGAAACCCAAGACTATGTCAAACGTGTCACCAGTCGTTTAAACAACCTATATGCTGGTGGTTTAAATTTATCTGCAAATAATATTGGCACTTCAACCAGTACTGGACAAATCATTGCCCAATCAAATCAAAATGATTTCTCCAATCAAGTCGAGCCGACACCACAAATCAGCAACAGTTCAAATATTCAACCCGTAAAATATAGTTCTCGTCCAATTATTATTGCTTCTGATGGGACCTACACCGATGCTCCTGCGGGTTCTTATTCAACAGCACATGCCAGTGCGACAGCACAAATCACCATTGGCAACTAATCACTTAAGCGCTTAATATCCCCCAAATTATGTTGCTAAAATAGAAAATAATGCACTTAATTTGTGCAATTACATATTTTCAACAAATTGCTGAAAAAAATAATGTTTTCTCTAATACAGAGAATCTTTTTTTAACTTGCCTATTTTTTTAAATAAATTGCTTATCCACTATCCATTTCATTTGAATTTGTTATTTTTTGCCCGCTAGATTTTTCCCATTATTCTTGAATTTTAATCATCTAAACCTCATATTGAATTTCATGATTTATTTAATACGTCATATTATTTATTATTTATAAGAGGATTCTCTCCATGATGCGGATTGGTTTGTTTTTGCTAACCAACCTCGCGGTACTGGTTGTAGCTGGCATTATCCTATCATTATTAGGTGTTGGTAGTTACTACGGCGCTGGCGGTCTTAAATTAGGCAACCTGATGGTCATCTGTTTAGTGTTTGGTATGGTAGGTTCTTTAATCTCCCTATTTATGTCCAAATGGATGGCGCTAAAAACCACAGGCACTGAATTAATCGACCCGAATGCTCCTCGTAACCAAGCCGAAGTTTGGTTATTACAAGAGGTTGCTCAACTTTCACAACGTGCTGGTATTCAAATGCCAGATGTTGGTATTTTCCCATCTTATCAATCCAATGCATTTGCTACAGGTTGGAACAAAAACGATGCGCTGGTATCGGTTTCAACAGGTTTGCTCGAACGCATGAACAAAGATGAATTGCGTGCCGTACTTGCGCATGAGATTGGTCACGTTGCCAATGGTGACATGGTCACATTATCCCTTATTCAAGGTGTAGTGAACGCCTTTGTAATGTTCTTTGCCCGTGTGGTTGGTGATTTTATTGACCGTAATGTCTTTGGTCGTCAAGATGGTGAAGCGCCTGGATTGGCTTATTTTGCAATTACCATCGTGCTTGATATCGTCTTCGGTATATTGGCTTCGGCAATCGTAATGTGGTTCTCTCGCTATCGTGAATACCGTGCAGATGAAGCTGGTGCTCAACTTGCAGGTAAAGAAGCCATGATTTCCGCTTTATTGCGTCTACAAGCTGAATCTGAAATGCCAGATCAAATGCCGAAAGAAATGAAAGCTTTTGCGATCGCAGAAGGTAAAGAGCAAGGTTTTAGTTTGGCTGCTTTATTCCAAACTCACCCAAGCATCGAGCAACGTGTTGCCGCTTTACGTCAACTTAATTTGCCTTAATCTATACATGCTCGCTCAATCGTAGTGATCATTAGAAAAACAAAGCCTCCAATATGGAGGCTTTGTTTATGGGTACATCATATTTTTAATTTTTGCTTGTTCGATATTTAACGTGCAATTGCTATCTTTCTTACTTTCTTACTTTCTTTCTTTCAATACCAATTTGAGGAATTAATCTAATTGGATACAACGGATTAAACTTCCATTCGGATCAATCACACAAAACATATCAATTTCTTCGAGATACTGGATTTCTGTTATTCGTGCTTCTGGGAATTGTGCCCAATCTAAGCCTTGCCAAAAATGAAACAGATCTTGCAAGACATGTGTTCTTAAGCAGGCACTAAACCATGATTCTTTTGGATTTAAATCGGGGTGATGGAAAAACTCAACCAGCAAACTGTCCTTACTTAAGATCATCCATTCTGCGGACTGATAATCACACTGAAAACCTAAGAATGCATAAAATTTACGAGTATGATCAAAATCAATAGCAGGAAGGTTTGCCGAAATATAATCTTGCATGATCACCTCTGTATTTTAATATCTACATTTTCACATCAATTCAATGTTGGAATCTATGCACGATAGCTTTGATACCAATCCCATAACATATTTACGCCAAACCACATTGCAAGTCCAATCAGGATCAAAACAATCAAACCTAAAATATCGGGAATATGAATCCAAATCCAAGCAATAACAGGATTACGCCAAAATGCTGAATGCTGTTGCTTTTGTTCTAACTTCTCATGTAAAAATGGGTGAACCACATGATCATCGCTATAAATCTGATATTCTTCTTGAATATGGTCATGTACAACGTCTAAGGCTTTACGACTGGGCCGGATAAAAATATCGAATAAGGTTCCAGCAATCGGTATACATCCCACAACGCCGTCAATCACAGCCAGTTTTAATACCCCGTTGAGCTTTGCTTGAGGCACGCCAATCTGTTTGGCTTTATAAACCGCATAACAGGTCAACACAAAACCCGCGACATCACCAGCAATCGGTATAGTACTGAGTGCGGCATCTGCCCCTACCCCTTGTTTGGTAAATGGAATACGCACCACTGAATCCATCATATTGGCAAATTTAGCCAAATCTCGTTCAAGTTTAATGACTTCTTGAGTAGATAATTTTTTTTCTGTACCCATAAAGATTTCAATTTTTTGACATGGTGAAGTTAAATTGATCATACCCAATAAATTCAGTATGTTGTGTATAAGTTTAATATTTACAGTAGCAAAATCTTATCAATACAATAAAAAAGGCTGAGCGCTCTTTTAAACTACTCAGCCTTTTCGGATATACAATGGGATTAATCTAAGAACTTAACCACAGTCCCCGGTTGAACCTTACGACCTAAATCATTGGCATCCCAATTGGTCAAACGAATACAACCATGAGAAGCGGTCTTTGAAATTAATGAAGGATTCGGCGTACCATGAATACCAAATGTCGGTTTACTTAAAGCAATCCACATATTGCCAACAGGACCATTTGGACCAGGCGGTAATGCCAGCTTTTGACGGTTGCTCCCTTGAACAAAGTTTTTCGGGTTATAACCATAAACAGGGTTTGCGGCAACTTTAATGACCTTATGCGTTCCTTTCGGGGATGGTGTACCAGAACCCCCAATTGTGGCAGGAAAAGATGCAATCATTTGATTTGCACTATTGTATAAATAAAGTTGTCGAGCAGGCTTATGCGCAATAATTAAGGCCACACCTTCAGGCAAATCATTGCGTACAATCGGTACATTGATGGTTTCGCCTACTTTTTTAAAGTTAGCTTTTGGATTGAGTTGTTTAAGAAAGTCTTCATCAATATGAAACTTTTCACCTAACATTTCAGTCACACGGGTGTAATACAGACCCGGCATTTTTGCTTGTTGGGCATAATTTCGCGGAATTGATTTGGCATAAGGCCCTTTAATATCCGCTGCAGTAATTTGATAAGTTCCAAACGCTGCGGATTTTTGATTTTTTAACAAACTGTCCCAAGTCTGTTTATCCAGTTCACCACTAATCGGTAAACTTTTAATCTGTTGATACGCAGCAAGTGCTTTTAAAAAGTTCTTGCCACTTTTACCGTCGATTGGCCCTGGCGAAGCATGTAAATTATTGAGCATCACTTGTGCACGGGCATAAACGGGGAATTGCCCTCTGCCAATATTTTCAGACCAATTGGCGGTATTGATACTATTGACTGACCAATCTTGTTTTAAGTCCGCTTTTATCGCTTCTTGACTTTTATCAGCTTTAACATTTTGTTTGGCAAAAATTTGACTTTGAATATTTAAACCCACAAGACACATAATGCAAATCAGGTTTGGCAGAAACTTGCCCATATAAAGCTCTCTATTAACTCAATATTATAATTGATGTACTTATCTAATAAACTATTGTATTACAGACACATAGTATACTGATCTCGAACAATAAAAGCGACGTCACACACACCTTGAACGATCATTTATATTCTCAAGGCTTTAAACACAATTGTATAAGATCAATAGTGTGTTTATTCATAAAATGAAAATTATGTATGCTGGAAGTTTATCTTTGTATGACTTTATTATCATTTTTTAAGAAAAATATGCAATAGTACATTTTGACTATTTAATCATTTAAAAACGGTAATTTTAAAATAAATTCAAATTAAGCAATTGAAAATCATTGCCATGTTATACAGTTGTAGATTTTCTACTCAGCATTAGCACCCAATCATGACACACACATGACCAATCCGAACAAAATATAAGCTTTAGATTTGTTTTTAATCATTTAATTTGAATTATTGATTAGAAATAGCTGTTATCATTTTAAAGTGTTATAGATTATCATCTCATTTATTTTGTCAGTAAGAATTGCCTTGAATACGATCACTTTGCTTCAGCCAGATGACTGGCATGCCCACCTGCGTGATGGTCTTGCCTTAAAACGTACAGTTCCAGATCTAGCCAAACAATTTGCCCGTGCGATTTGTATGCCGAACCTCGTTCCACCTGTGAAAACTGTAGATGAAGCGAATGCTTATCGTGACCGTATTATGGCACATGTCCCTGAAGGGGTTGATTTTGACCCACGTATGGTACTGTATTTTACCGACCAGACTTCTCCAGATGAAGTTCGCAAAATCAAAGAGTCTCAATTCGTCAATGCAATTAAACTCTATCCTGCTGGTGCAACAACCAACTCGGATAATGGTGTCAGTGACATTCGTAAAGTCTATGCAGTGATTGAACAGCTTGAAGAACATCAAGTGCCATTACTATTACATGGTGAAGTTACTCATCAGCATGTGGACATTTTCGACCGTGAAAAACGCTTTTTAGACGAAGTACTTTCACCGTTACTGAAACAATTTCCGCAATTAAAATTGGTGTTAGAACATATTACCACCAGTGAAGCCGCGCATTTTGTGCTTGAACAAGATCGTAATGTTGCTGCGACGATCACACCACAACATTTAATGTTTAACCGTAATGATATGTTGGTCGGTGGTATAAAACCGCACTTTTATTGTTTACCGATTTTAAAGCGTCAAACTCATCAACAAACTTTACTTGAAGTTGCCACAAGCGGTAGCCCTAAGTTTTTCTTAGGTACTGACAGTGCACCACATTCTAAAAATGCCAAAGAAAATGCATGTGGTTGTGCAGGTTGCTATAGTGCACCTACAGCAATTGAGCTTTATGCTCAGGCTTTTGATCAAGTCAACAAAATCGAACGCCTAGAAGGTTTTGCCAGTATGTTTGGTGCAGACTTCTATGGTTTGCCTCGCAACACAAATAAGATTACCCTTGTGAAAGAAGATCAGGTAATCCCTGAAAGTTTAGATTATTTGGATGGTGAACACATTATTCCACTTTATGCTGGAAAAACCATCCAATGGAGAAAGGTGTGACAACTGAAACATTACCTGTGATTGGACAACGCTTTCGTGGTTTTTTACCCGTTGTGGTTGACGTTGAAACAGCAGGTTTTAATGCAGATACCGATGCATTGCTTGAAATCGCATGCATCCCGATTGTGTATGATGCTGAAGGAAAATTTGTTCCAGGTGAAGCACATCATGCACACATCAATCCTTTTGAAGGTGCAAATTTAGATCGCCGTTCTTTGGATTTTATTGGTGTAGATCCATTTAATCCAATGCGTATGGCAATGGCTGAAGACGAGAAAACAGCATTAAAGCGTATTTTTAAGGCGGTCAATGAAGTACGTCGTCAGCAACATTGTACCCATGCGGTCTTGGTCGGACACAATGCCCACTTTGATTTAGGCTTCCTAAGAGCTGCAATTGCGCGAACTGGCAGTAAAAATCAAAACCCTTTTCATAGTTTTTCTGTATTTGATACGGTGACTTTAAGTGCGGTCATGTTTGGTCAAACTGTTTTGGCTAAATCATGTATTCAAGCTGGAATTGAGTTCGATGGTAAAGAGGCTCACTCGGCCTTGTACGATACTCAAAAGACGGCTGAACTGTTTTGCTATATTTTGAACAAACTCGCACCTCACTTACTTGACAATTTGGTGGCGGATCAATAAGATATCGCCATCTTCTAAACGACCCTATCGTCTAGAGGCCTAGGACATCGCCCTTTCACGGCGGTAACCGGGGTTCGAATCCCCGTAGGGTCGCCATCTAATTATTCTTATAATTTCTTTCTCTCTTTTTTGATCTTCTTGATTCAATTATTTTATTTCATCCCTTTTCTTTAGACTTTAGAAGCTGACGGTTTATTTTATTTTGTCAATTTTGGCATTTTAATCTAAAATATCTCTTTAAAGTTCAATGACATCAAATATGCAATCACCTGATCAATCGAATCAGCACACTGTCGCTGATGGGCAAACTATTGTCTTAAAAAGATCCATGACCAAACGCCACCTGATCATGTTGTCATTAGGCGGTGCAATCGGTACAGGCTTATTTTTAAGTTCAGGTGAAGTGATTGCACAAGCTGGACCGATTGGTGCAGTGATTGCCTATATCATCGGTGGTTTAATTGCCTATATGGTGATGCTGTGCTTAGGTGAACTTGCGGTCAATCAACCTGTAACCGGATCTTTTGGTGCTTTTGCAGCTAAAAATATTGGACCGGGTACAGGCTACATGGTGTCGTGGATGTACTGGCTTGGCTGGTCTGCCACCTTGGGGACTGAATTTACCGCAGCAGCCATGCTGATGCAGGAATGGTTTCCAACAACCTCCATCTGGTTATGGACCTTGGTCTTTATTGTTGCCATCTTGATTTCCAATCTAACCTCAACACGCTTTTTTGCAGAGTCAGAGTTTTGGTTGTCTTTTGTCAAAGTTGCAACGGTATTGGTATTTATCTTACTCGGCCTAACCGCAATATTTGGGTTAATCCCCTTCCATGGTCATGAAACTGCACCTTTATTCAGTAATTTAACCGCACATGGCTGGCTACCCAATGGTTTATTTCCTATTTTTGCCACCATGCTGATTGTAAATTTTGCCTTTAATGGTACTGAGATGATTGGGATTGCTGCTGGTGAAACTGAAAATCCTGAAAAAAATGTCCCAAAAGCGATTCATGCTGCGGTTTGGCGGTTAATGATTTTCTTTGTTGGTACCATTATTGTCATCAGTTCATTATTGCCCTATCAAGATGCTGGCCTAGCCGCGCATGGTGAAGGGATCAGTAATAGTCCCTTTGTTTCTGTATTTAACTTGATTGGAATTCCTTACGCAGAAGACATCATGCGTTTTGTGATCATTACAGCGCTTTTGTCCACTGCTAATTCAGGACTATATGCGGCATCTCGTATGATGTGGGCGCTTTCAATTCAAAAACAATTACCTCGAGTTTTTTCCAAACTGACCAAATCAGGTACCCCTGTTGTTGCAATTTTTGTGACCATGATTGGAGGTTTACCCGGTTTACTGTCGGAGCAATTTGGCGCAGATGTCATCTTTAAAAACTTACTCGGTGTGGCAGCATTTACCATGGTTATCGTGTGGATGAGTATTTGCTGGAGTCAGTTTAATTTCCGTCGTAAATGGCTGGCCAGCGGTAAAACACTGGCTGATTTAAAATTTAAAACGCCGTGGTATCCAGTCGTACCGATTCTTGGCTTTATTACCTGTACCGCAACTGGTTTAAGTATGGCAGCAGATCCGGAAATGCTTTCTGGCTTTATTGGTTGTTTAGTGTTTATGGCAGCATGTTATGCAACTTATTACTGGCTTTATCATCAGAAAAATTAAGTCGCAGTGTAAATCACTGATCAGCCCGTATTCATACGGGCTTTTCTATTTTGGACTTTTAACCAACAGCATAATTTTTAAGTGATTCATATATAAATCAAGCCGTTTTTATTTGATTTGGATTCTTCTAAAAAACAAAAAATAGCTTTATGGCTAAATTAAAAACAAATACATGATGATTCGCTTATAGATTCATCAGTTAAACGCTTTTTCGATAAATCCATTTTGACAAAAATATCTTTTATCCTTAATATACGCATCACCTCATTACGACCCTATCGTCTAGAGGCCTAGGACATCGCCCTTTCACGGCGGTAACCGGGGTTCGAATCCCCGTAGGGTCGCCATATTTGAGATTGTTTCCAACACAAAACTTTCTCGTAAAAAAGCCTGAGCAATACGACTCAGGCTTTTTTATATCTATCGTATTTTAAAGCAGTTAAAAACCACCATCCCGTCATATTTAAAAGATTGTTTTTTCATCAATAATCTGAATTTTTAATTTAAAATAATCAGTGCAGAGTTAAATATAAATAATTGATTTAAATATTTATTTATAAAAACCATAAAATCATGGTGATTTATAGTATTGCTTATTGAGCATTAACAACACTCAATCATTGCACTATTTATGAATTGGGCTAAAATAGCGCGCTTCTTGTTTTATTTCCATCTGAAGCTTATGCAGTCATCACCAAATCAAAATGATGCTCAGGTATCATCTAATTCTTCACCACTCAAACGAGCAATGAGTACTCGTCACTTGGTGATGATTTCGCTTGGTGGTGCAATAGGTACAGGGCTTTTTTTAGGTTCTGGTGAAGTAATCTCACAAACGGGTCCGATTGGTGCCATTATCTCTTACATCCTCGGCGGTGTAATTGCCTATATGGTGATGCTGTGCTTAGGTGAACTTGCGGTTCATATGCCTGAGTCTGGTTCATTTGGTACTTATGCGCAACGATACATTGGCCCAGGTACAGGATACACCGTTACTTGGCTGTATTGGCTGACATGGTCAGCAACACTAGGCACTGAATTTACTGCTGCGGCTTTGTTAATGCAAGAATGGTTTCCGCATATCTCGATGTGGTTATGGACGCTGATTTTTGCAGCAATCGTGTTTGGCTTAAATATGAGCTCAACCAAATGGTTTGCCGAATCTGAGTTCTGGCTCTCTTTGGTTAAAGTCATTACGGTAATCGCTTTTATTCTTTTTGGCCTCTTGGCAATTTTTGGTATTTTAAATTATCAGGGACATACTTCAGCACCATTATTTAGTAATTTGACCGATGAAGGCTGGTTCCCACAAGGTCTATTCCCAATCTTCACCACCATGTTAATCGTGAACTTTGCCTTCTCTGGTACGGAGTTGATTGGCGTTGCTGCGGGTGAAACTGAAGATCCTGCGAAAAATGTGCCTAAAGCCATCAATACTGCTATTTGGCGTTTATTGATTTTCTTTGTTGGTACGATCATTGTCATTAGTGCACTGCTGCCTCACCAAATGGCAGGATTACATGCTGAAGGGGTCAGTAGCAGCCCATTTGTTACCGTATTTGATCATATTGGTATTCCATACGCAGAAGACATTATCCGTTTTGTGATCATCACTGCATTGTTGTCTGCGGCTAACTCAGGGCTATTTGCAGCGTCACGTATGATGTGGTCGCTCTCAGCCAAGAAACAGCTTCCAGCATTGTTTTCTAGAGTCAATGCACGCGGTATTCCATATATTGCGGTGATTGTCACCATGTTCGGTGCATTACCTGGTCTGCTTTCAGAGCAATTTGCACCTGAGACTATTTTTAAAAACTTGTTGGGTGTGGCTGCGTTTACCATGGTTGTGGTGTGGATGAGTATTTGTCTGAGCCAGTTTAATTTTAGACGTCAATGGTACAAACAAGGTCATACCAAAGCTGAATTAGGCTTTGCTGCACCATTGTTTCCAATTGTGCCGATCTTAGGTTTTATCTTCTGTTTAATTACCTGTATCAGTATGGTATTTGACCCTGAGATGGTGGTGGGCTTTATTTGTTGTTTAATCTTTATTGCCATTTGCTATATCAGCTACGCATTCTTATATAAAGATCAATCACAACCCTAAACAAGATCTAACTGATCATGCCTAAACAAAAAGTGTAGCCATTGGCTACACTTTTTGTACATTCATAGATAGTCAAAATCAGTTTAAACTCGTAATTTAATAGCTAAACATAACAATCTATAAAACCCCCAATGAAGATTATTTTTATTCATGGTATGAACCAGCAGAATTATAATGCTGAGAGTTTAAAACAACATTGGGTTGATATTCTTCAACAGGGAATCGATGAACTTAAACTGCCTATTTCAACCGCACAATTAGATATTCGCTTGGCTTTTTATGGTGATTTAATCAGTAAGCACCAATTAAGCAATCGCTTTGACTTAGAAAGCTTTCTGCCTAAATCATGGGTAAACTTTCACTTTCATAAACATACAACAACGCCAGCCACGACAACTTTAAATGTCGCTCCCGCAATTCCAATACTGCCCTACTTCATGCCTGAGCATGACTTAAAACTGTCTAAACGCTTGTATTTGGCTTCGCAATTGTTAAAAGATAAGGCACTCAAAGAGTTCTCTTTAATTTTAAATAATTTTCCAAAACTTCATGAAAGTCTGATTCATAAATTTCTGATCGAAACTTATTTATACCTCGCCAATCCTCAGTTTATGGATGAAGTCCATCAACGGATACTGGCCAACTTAGAACCCGATCAACCGCATATTATTGTTGCGCATTCGTTAGGAACCGTGATTGCCTATAATCTGTTACAACAGCTGCAAGCAAACTACCAGATACAACGCTTTATTACCTTAGGCTCACCACTCGCCTTTAAAGTGATTCAGTCTAAACTAACACCACCCATCAAAAGACCAAATTGTCTAAATGGTGATTGGCATAATTTCTATTCACCAGATGATTTTTTAACCGCTTTTCCTTTGATCAATGCACCCTTTGACTTTCAACCCGCGATTTTAAATACCGCGATTTCAACGTTTATTCATACTCCTCATCAAATCGCAGGCTACTTACAACATCCTGCGGTGATTCAAAATATTTTAGATCCCATTCTGTACCCCAAGCCGTAATAATGGTCTTAATTTTAACCACTTTGCTCATATTGCTTTGTTTTTATCCATATAAACGCAATTTCAGTTTTTATTGTGGAAAAAAGTTTGACACCTGCCAGTATTCGCCCTAATATACGCCCACCTCTGAAACGACCCTATCGTCTAGAGGCCTAGGACATCGCCCTTTCACGGCGGTAACCGGGGTTCGAATCCCCGTAGGGTCGCCATTAATTTAATGGTTTAGTTTCAAGTGTCTGCCTCAATTTATTGACCCTATCGTCTAGAGGCCTAGGACATCGCCCTTTCACGGCGGTAACCGGGGTTCGAATCCCCGTAGGGTCGCCACATTCAAGAATGTATGTATATACCGCTTCTTATAAAAAACCTGAGCATCATGACTCAGGTTTTTTTATGTCTGCTATATTTTCAATCAATTCAAGCCAGCAACCGAGTCAACCATTTTCAATTTCTTTGAATTAAAAATTGCACTTGGCGCAATCACAGTTTCTCGCAATGGAATATGCTGTCCATAGCGTTGTTGCATAAGTGCTTTAACACTTCGATCTGTGAGATCAAAACTTTGTAATTTTTCCAAGGGCGCCAATTCTATTACTAAAGCATATTGATAAGCTTTCCATACAATTTCAGAGCAATAAATTGCGTCATCATTCCATTCAAAATAAACATCATAGGGTTTATTTAAATAAGTCTCGGCCTGTTTGACTAACTTGTGTTGTTGCTCAGCAGTCAATTGAGGTTGATAACGCTTTACGACATAGGCTTTATTTACACCACGATTGATCCATTGTTGAAGCGGTGTATATTTCACAGGCTGAATCGCCTCCAAAACCAAAGCTTGACCTTGTTTCATTACGATCATTCCCATGTGGCTATATGGCGAATGGGTGGCTTTTTCGATCACAAGACTTTGTGCTGATTTAGAGCTATGAAAAATAATATCTCCTGTCTGATACTCTGCGGCATATATCGAGTTAACGTAAAACAACACTGTCAGCAACAAGAGTTTGAACGGTTTTCTTAACATCATTTAAATCTTAATTTTGATCTTCTTTATCTTGGATTTAATCTAACAGAGTAGTAAAGCATTGCCTAAACTTTGTAATAAAAAAGGAGCAAAATAAACTTTCATTTTGCTCCTTTAGCTTTTAATTCAAATCAAAAACATCAGCTGTTTGTGATTTTGCTTTTGACTTATATACCTCATCAAGACAAGAGCAAAACCCAATCATTCATCATTTAAAGCACATTCAAAACTACTTGGGGTTTGACCACATCGAACCTTTTTCAAAATTTTCATCATTGTTGGGTCATAGAAGCCTTCTTTGGTCATCTGAATACGTGCTTCACGCATAATCTTAATATAGCCTGGCTTATCTGCTTCACGAATATCAAACCAATATTTATCTGGAACTTCTCGCTCCAGTTTATCGACAAACTGAAATGCTGGGCTGAGTTGTTTAGAAATCATTTCCCGTGCGATTGGTCCCATACCTGCAGGGAACTTATTCCGATGCATGATTAATGTGCCTGTCACCTGTATCAAAGGAAAGCGAATAATACCACCGACCACATTGCCATTTTTATCAGTCATACCCTTTTTCAATTCTAAAGGCTTAAATAACAAAGCAGGCCCCGCCATAATATCGACTTCTTTGTTATTAAACTTTCCACCCACAGTTAATAGATCAACTGAAACAGGTTGTGCACCAACATTTTGCACCAACTTCTTTTGAGTACCGTCAAAGTTCATGACCGCCACTTTTTTCCCTGCTGCTTTTGATAAGGTATCAATACGGCGATCATTGACCATGATATACGCAGCACCTAAAGGAACAATCCCCACCACTTCATAATCACGATTGACCATTTTTGCATCGTACTCAGGCCGTGCAAGTAACTGGATCACGGTGGTTAATTGCTTATAGTTTTGTACTGCCCCAATAGCATCAATACTGCCGACAAACGGATTAAACTGACGTGCACGAATGTTACTGATTCCAGCACCATCACAGCGTTTACTGCGGAAATCCTCAGTCAATACACGTTCATCGGTATAAACTCTTAAATTAATATCCGTAGAAGCGGTTTTCTTTAATTTTGGATAATTTAAATCAATATGCATCGACAATTTGGTTGGACGGGTAATTTTCATATCCACCCCAAATTCCTTAGCAATCTGTGTAATTCGTGGCAGTTCACTGATATAACTGGTCGCTTGTTCAAAAGCTTCACTATTGGCGCCATCAGGAGAATACACACACAGCGTGACTGTTTTGGGAATCTGTTGCCAAACTTTTGGATCATTCATTAAGGTTTTAATTTTATTCTTTGAATGTGCAGATAACTCAAGATCCAGTTTTGGCGCTGCTGGAGCGGCATAGCTCATCAGCGGTAAACTGCTTGCCAATGCAAGCATTGAGATAACAAACCGTCGTGACAAGGTATGAGATTGTTGTTTTAGCTGACTTTGCATGGTGTTTTCCTGTTTATTTTCGTGCTTATCCATAATTATCACTCACGTGAATTTCTTCTCAGCCTAATTGAAGTGCTTTCATTTGCAATTGACTGAGCAAAATCCTACATTTGTCAGAATAGATACTCCGGACTTAAAATGTAGAACATCAATATTTAATCTTGTTTTATCAAACGATTAGCATAATAGCTTAAAACCGCCCATTTATCGCAAACTCTAGTGAATAAAAGATAATCAAAATAACATCTTGATCATTTCGTTATAAATGCTGTTTATCATTTCATTGTATACTGGCAACAGTTTAGTTTTAGCATTCAAAACATGGATCAAAATTCACAACTGCGTAGATCTTTAAGACAACAACGACAAAAGCTGACCCGCAATCAACAAACGGTCATTGAATTGCAATGCTTTAAACAGATGCTACGCCATCGCCATTTTTTCAATGCGCAGAAAATCGGATTATATTTAGATGCTTTTGGTGAAATTCAAACCAAATTGCTTATCGAATATTGCTGTGCGATTGGAAAAACCGTGTATTTGCCCATGATCTGTAATATGAACAAAAAACTGGTTTGGGTCAAAATATCAAATCGGCAGTTCCGCAATCGGCGCTTTTCTTTACATCGTCTTGGGATGTTAGAACCTATGGCAAGTCGTGCTAAACATATTTCAATACTCGATCTGGTGGTCATGCCTTTATTGGCCTGTGATTTAAAAGGTAGCCGTATGGGCATGGGAGGCGGTTTCTATGATCGAACGCTTGCATCAGCTACACATCGCCCACATCGGCTTGGTTTAGCCCATGATTTCCAGTTACTCACCCATGAGCTTAAAAGAAATCCGTGGGATCAGCCCTTAGACAGCCTAATTACCCCAGCAAAAACCTATTATTTTCGCCGTTAAATTGACCAATAAATGCAAATAGGTTTATTTGTTAATCAAATAGTTGCGATTTTTTAAACTTTTTATTTGGCAAAGCCCTTGTAATTTTTGAAATACACATCACTATAAAAAACATGGCAACACCGTTGTCACTCATTAGGAGTGCCCATGTCTGAGATTATTATGAATCAAGAAAACTTAGAGCCACAGGTTCCAAGTGTATTACCGCTTTTAGCGTTGCGTGACGTGGTTGTGTACCCACATATGCAAATTGCGCTATTTGTGGGTCGTGAAAAATCGATCAATGCAGTTGATGTGGCTCGTAACAGTGACAATTTAGTATTTGTAGTTGCGCAAAAAGATTCGCTTACAGAAGAAATTGATCACGACAACTTATATCAATATGGTACCGTCGCAAAGATTGTACAAGTTGTGAATCATGAAAATGATGAAAACTGTATCAAGGTACTGATTGAAGGCTTACATCGTTCTAAGCTGGTTGAAATCATCGACAATGATGAATACTTATCGGCTGAACATGCATTAAGCCCAATGACGATATCTGTAGATAAAGATACTCAAGCAACACGTGTAGAAGAATTACGTGCACTGTTTTCACAGTATGCAGAAGCCAAATTACGTAATGCACGTGAATTGATTGCAGCAGCAAATAAAATCGACGATTTATTACAATTGTTGTTCTTTGTTGCAACCCGTGTACCTTTAAATATCGATGTAAAACAAAAATTCCTAGAGCACGATGAGTTTGAAGCACACTTACAAGAGCTGATGACTTATTTATTGCAACAATCTGAAGAACAACAGATTGAGCAAACATTGCATGACTCTGTAAAACGCCAAATGGAAAAGAACCAACGCGAATACTTCCTCAATGAGAAGATGAAAGTCATTCAGCGTGAACTTTCCGATATGAATGGTGGTGCGGAAGATGATGTTGCTGAAATTGAAAAACGTTTAGCGGAAGCTGATTTACCTGAACATGTGCGTAAAAAAGCTGAAAATGAATTCCGTAAACTCAAAGCAATGCAACCTGCGTCAAGTGAAGCTGCTGTTGTACGCAACTATATTGAGGCGATTTTAGATACGCCTTGGAATAAAGCCAGCAAGGTCAGCATTAACTTAGCAAAAGCTCAGGAAATTTTAGATACAGACCACTATGGTTTGGATGAAGTCAAAGAACGTATTGTTGAATACTTAGCAGTTCAATCACGCGTGAAAAAACTTCGAGGTCCAATCCTTTGTTTAGTTGGTCCTCCTGGTGTTGGTAAAACCTCACTCGGGGAATCAATTGCCAAAGCAACTGGTCGTGAATTCGTTCGTATGGCACTCGGTGGTGTCCGTGACGAAGCAGAAATTCGTGGTCATCGTCGTACCTATATTGGTGCGATGCCGGGTAAAATTGTGCAGTCATTGACCAAAGTTGGTGTTAAGAACCCTCTGTTCTTGCTCGACGAAGTGGACAAAATGGCACAGGATTATCGTGGTGATCCAGCTTCTGCCCTGCTTGAAGTACTTGATCCATCACAGAACAACAAGTTTAACGATCACTACTTAGATCTTGATCTTGACTTGTCTGAAGTAATGTTTATCTGTACTGCAAACAGCATGAATATTCCTGAGGCTTTATTAGACCGTATGGAAGTAATTCGTTTGCCGGGTTATACCGAAGACGAAAAAGTCAATATTGCTGATCGTTACCTTGTTCCAAAAGCAATCAAGAACAATGGCTTACGTGGCAAAGAATTGACTGTTCATGAAGAAGCGATTCGTGACATTGTACGTCGTTATACCCGTGAAGCTGGTGTACGTAGTCTTGAACGTGAAGTATCGAAGATTGCACGTAAAGTGGTAAAAGAATCAGTCAGTAAGAAAGCGAAAAACTTACATATTGATGTCACTGCTGAAAACTTACCTGAATATTTAGGTGTGCATAAATTTGATTACGGTATGGCGGAAGAAGAAGCTCAAGTGGGTCGTGTAAATGGCTTGGCATGGACTTCTGTCGGTGGTGAGTTATTGACTATCGAAGTTGCAGCAGTAAAAGGTAAAGGTAAATTTATTACCACGGGTTCACTCGGCGATGTAATGAAAGAATCTATTACTGCGGCAATGACTGTGGTTCGTACACGCGCTGATGAATTGGGTATTGAAGCTTCTCGTTTTGAAGAAACTGACGTACACGTTCACTTACCTGAAGGTGCGACACCGAAAGATGGACCATCTGCAGGTTTGGCATTAACCACTGCTCTGGTTTCGGCATTCACTGGGATTGCGATTCGTCCTGATATTGCAATGACAGGTGAAACCAGCTTAGGTGGCCGAGCAATGCGTATTGGTGGCTTAAAAGAGAAACTTTTAGCAGCACATCGTGGTGGGGTTAAACTGGTGTTTATCCCACAAGAAAACGTTCGTGACTTAGCTGAAATTCCTCAGAATGTGAAAGATGGTTTGGAAATTAAAGCAGTGAAAAGCATCGATGAGATTCTTCCACTTGCTTTGGTTGAACAACCTACGCCATTGGTCAAAGCACCAATCGTTAAAGCGGTTGATGAAGGCAAAAAAGCTGCACGTCATTGATCCAATGATCGAAAAAGAGAACGCTTCGGCGTTCTTTTTTATCTTTATAATCAAGGGTCTGTTGACATTTCATAAATCGATTGCGTTGTAGGTTAAAATTGAGCATGAGACGTATACGTCGTAAAGCAGGAAACGAAGAGAATAGCGAGACTATTTTCGAGTTTCATAACGTAGGCTGAGATAATTTTAGCCACAACCCTTCGGGACTAGCGTGTTTTTTGCCGCTACGTCGTTACGAATTACTCATTTAGAATGACTAAATTTCGTATTTCGCGCCTAGTATCGCCTAAAAAACACACGTCGTCGCAAACATAGACGAATTGTCAACAGACCCTATTGTTTCTTTAAGTTTTTCTTGAAATATTGATTAAAAAATAAACTTATTTACAAAATACAGCTGCTCTTGAGTTAAGTTTGTCATAAGCTAATCACAATAAAGTCTAAAAATAGAGTTTAAAGGCTCAACTGCCCTTAAGCTTATAAATACAGCCATATATGGTCATAAAACCGATAACAGCAAAATAAAAGGACACGTTTATGTCAAATCCAGTGTGTTGGTTCGAAATCTATGTCAATGATATGGCACGAGCTAAATTATTTTATCAAACGGTGATTGGTGTTGAGCTGAGTTTACTCAGTGATCCAAATGATTCATCGGTGGAAATGTGGACATTTCCATCGGATATGAGCCAATACGGTGCAACAGGCTCATTGGTTAAAATGGAAGGCATTTCTGCTGGTGGAAACAGTACAATTGTCTATTTCAGTAGTGAAGATTGTGCCATTGAAGAAGCCCGAGTAGCAGCCGCTGGCGGTCAAGTTCATCAAACAAAAATGTCGATTGGGCCTCATGGGCATATTGTTTTGGCGATTGATACTGAAGGCAATATGTTTGGTATTCACTCAATGAATTAATCGTGAGTGAACTCAACGACTGCTGGTAATTTAAAATTGGCAACTAAACTGGTTGAAAATTATACGAACATCCTCATATATAAATTATACAAGTATGCGCGCTGTAAGTGTGGTTACTTAACGTCGATTTGGTCTCCAGACAGATCAACGTTAAAACACAGTCCTACCCATTTTGGACTGTGTTTTTTTATGGGTAACTTAGGGCTGATTACAAAAGCTTATCCCAGAAAAACGATCTATTGACTTAAAGCGCCTACAATTATGACCGGTTCTGCTGCCATTGTGCATATTTTTGACTAATCACGACTGCCATCAAATCATAATTATCCCATGTATCATCCACAGCATAGGTATCTGTCAAACCTTTAGCATCAACTAAGATTTCATCATAATCTTTAAAATATTCATGACTCTCATAATAGGCTTGGGTAAATTCAAAGCCTTGTTCATTTAAATCTTCTTCCCAAAACTTTTCATCGCACATATTGATCAAAAACTGCCGTCCAGTCATTTGACGTGTGCGGACTTGTTCTAATTCATCTACACTTTCTTCTTGGTGAAACTCACCTTCCAATTGGTTATTGATAATCCAGGCTAAATAAATTCCAATATGTGTCCCACCATTTTCATATGGAAAGCCTGCTTGCTCTGCGGATTCGCCATGCCAATCAATACGATCTATTGCCATTATTTATTTTTCCTTGTGATTATTTATTGAGATCTTTAAACAGTATAAACACTTATTTTATATTTTTTAATCCAAAAACTAAGCAATTAAAGATAAAAAAAGCCCTAAAATTAATTCAGGGCTTTGCTCTAAGCTGTAAAATAAAGGAGATCAACCTTGGAAATAACGTAAATCTAAACGACCTTCATAAACGGTTGCAGTCGGCCCTGTCATCCAAACCACATCGCCTTCTTTCCATTCGATTTGTAATTTACCACCAGCCAACTCAATTTCTACATTATTGGCAAGTAAGCCACGACGCATTCCAGAGACTGCGGCTGCACAAGCGCCTGTACCACATGCCATCGTTTCGCCGACACCACGTTCAAACACCCGTAAACGCGCATGCTTTTCATCAACAATTTGCATAAAGCCAGCATTCACCCGTTGTGGGAAACGCGCATGTGCTTCCACTTGAGGGCCAATTTTGGCAACATCTGCAGTTAAAACATCGGGAACGATTGTCACCGCATGTGGATTGCCCATATTGACCACATCTATAGTCAGCAATTCATTATCTTGCAATGCGATGTCATACAATGCATCTGGTTCTTCTGCAAGAAATGGAATCTCATTGGGTAAAAATTTTGGATAGCCCATGTTGACACGCACCCAACCATTTTCACCCAACTCTGGTTCGACAATACCAGCGCTGGTTTGAACTTTAAAACGTTTTTTATTGGTCAACTGACGTTCATAAACAAACCGCGCAAAACAACGTACGCCATTGCCGCATTGCTCTACTTCTGAACCATCTGCATTGAAAATACGATATTTAAAATCAACATTGGGAAAATCTGGTGGTTCAACAATTAACAGTTGATCAAAACCAATCCCGAAATGGTGATCAGCCAAACGGCGAATGGTCATTGCATCAAAAAATGCACGCTGGCTGATTAAATCAACCACCATAAAGTCATTGCCCAGACCATGCATTTTGGTAAATTCTAATAACATTTAAAATGGCTCCTTAAGGCAATAAGCTTTCATTTTCCCAAAGTGATTCAATGGTTTCTCGCTTACGAATCACATACGATTGATCAGCATCGACCATGACTTCAGCAGCACGACCACGGCTGTTATAATTTGAACTCATGACAAAACCATACGCACCTGCACCTAAAACAGTAAGATGGTCATTTTCCTGAATGGCAAGTTCACGTTCTTTACCGAGAAAATCGCCTGTTTCACAAATGGCACCCACGATATCCCAAGTTTTTGCTTCAACATCTGTACGCGATACTACAGCTTGAATGTCCATCCACGCTTGGTAAAGCGATGGACGAATCAAGTCATTCATTGCAGCATCAATAATTGCGAAATTACGATAATTGGTTGGTTTTAACAAATCAACTTTCGTCACCAATACCCCAGCATTTGCTGAAATACTCCGCCCCGGTTCCATATAGACTTTTAAGCCTAATTTCTCTAAAGCTGGACGCATTGCGTTGGCATATTCTGCAACACTTGGCGGTGTTTCATCTTTATAGGTCACCCCTAAACCGCCACCAATATCGATGTGTTTCAGCTGGATGCCCAATTCTTTTAATTTTGCAATCATCATGATGACGCGGTCAAGCGCATCTACGAAAGGTTGTGTTTCAGTTAATTGCGAACCAATGTGACAATCGATCCCAATCACATCAAGGTTGGGTAAAGACGCCGCATATTGATAGGTTTCAAAAACTGAGTCTGATGGAATACCAAATTTATTTTCTTTTAAACCTGTCGAAATATAAGGATGGGTTTTCGCATCTACATCTGGGTTTACCCGTAACGAAATCGGAGCTTTTTTGCCTAAACCTGCCGCAACTTTCTGGATACGATCAAGTTCAGCATGAGATTCCACATTGAAGCACGCAATCCCTACTTCTAGGGCTTTTTGAATATCTGCTTCTTGTTTGCCTAAACCTGAAAATACGATTTTTGTAGCATCACCACCTGCGGCAAGGACTCGCGCAAGCTCACCACCTGTGACAATATCAAAGCCTGAGCCTAATTTTGCCAATACATTCAATACCGCAAGATTTGAGTTTGACTTCACCGCAAAACAAATTTGATGATCGATAAAGCCAAATGCCTGATCCATATCCAAATAATGCTTTTCAAAAGTTGCCTTTGAATAAACATAAAGCGGTGTGCCATATTGCTGCGCGAGTTGATCTAAAGAACATTGCTCTGCATGCAATACCCCATGAATGCGGGAGAAACTCATGAATCTATCCTTTCAATGAA
Organism: Acinetobacter sp. CE-15; assembly: GCF_051059255.1. Taxonomy (NCBI): domain Bacteria; kingdom Pseudomonadati; phylum Pseudomonadota; class Gammaproteobacteria; order Moraxellales; family Moraxellaceae; genus Acinetobacter; species Acinetobacter sp. CE-15. Next base: position 3,529,032 of record NZ_CP192737.1, read on the forward strand.
AGTGTAATTAGGTTTAGTTTGAAGTGGCTTGAGACGCTGGCACAGATTGATCTGCAATGGCTGTCTGATCTTGCACTTTTGCCTTGCTTTGGGCAGCTTTATTGGCATCTTTTGAATAGAGCAAATATTTGGCACGTTTGTCATAGTCTTGACTGTTTGCCAACTGCAAATTGCCTGATTGACCACAACCCACCAACACCGCACTTGCTAAAACTAAACCGATGCCACAAATTGCAAAACGCATTTGTTCACCTATTTCCAAAATTTTCGTCAGTATACCTTATACCTTGAATCTAAAATATAGACCAAAGCGGAAGCCTTAAAGCTTAAAATGAGAATAAAAAAAACGCCAGTAAATTACTGACGTTTTCTTATCAATATCATTGAAATCGTTAATGACTATTTTTTCTTATAAAAACAGAAATAACCAATCGCAAGGATAATGAGCCAGATCGGACTGACCATCAATGATTTCATTGTATCTGGTTCTAATGCAAGAATACCAATCGTACCGACAAAGAAAATGATCACGATATAACAAGTAATCGGTCCACCTGGTAATTTAAACACTGATTTTGCATGAAGTTCTGGGCGTGTTTTGTAGTACACCAAATAACTCCACAAAATAATGATCCATACCAAGATAAACAAGATCGTGGACAGCGTAGTTGCTAAAGTAAATGCTTCGACTGTGTTTGGAACGAAATATTGTAATGCCGCACCACCCAATAGACATACACCAGAGAAATACAAAGCATTCGCTGGAACTGCGCGTTTATTTAACAGACCAAATGCTTTAGGACCTTGGTCTTCACGAGAAAGACCAAACAGCATACGACTTGTTGAGAATACACCACTATTCATTGAAGACATTACAGAAGAAAGTACTACCAAGTTCATAATGATTGCAGCCGCAGCAATTCCCGCTTGACTAAACAAGTTCACAAATGGGCTAACTTTAGGATCAATCATATTCCATGGTGTAACTGACATAACAATCACTAACGCCAATACATAGAAGAAAATAATACGGATTGGAATTGAGTTAACTGCTTTAGGTAAGTTCTTCTCTGGATCTTTGGTTTCTGCTGCTGTGGTACCAACAAGTTCAACACCAACAAAAGCAAAGATGGCAATTTGGAAGCCTGCTAAGAAGCCTTCAAAGCCTTTCGGGAACATTCCCCCATGATCCCAAAGATGAGTAAATGACGCCACTTGACCTGTTGCCGCCGAAGTAAAGCCAGTAAAAATCATCCAGAAACCCACCAAAATTAACACCACAATGGCAATAATTTTGATCAGTGCAAACCAGAATTCCAATTCACCAAACAGTTTTACTGTGACTAAGTTCAATCCTAAAATAAAGAAGATTGCGGCAACACTGATCATTGCCCCTTCAGTTGGGGTAAAGGGCACCCCATTATTGAAGAACTGTAAGTAATAGATAATTGCAGATAAATCTGCGATACCAATAGTGATCCAGCACAGCCAATAAGTCCATCCGACAAAATAGCCGGCCCATGGTCCGATCAAATCTGTTGAAAAATCAATAAATGACTTGTATTGCAAGTTTGAAAGTAACAGTTCACCAAGCGCACGCATGACGAAAAAAACCATCAAACCAATGATCATGTAAATAAATAATATGGATGGTCCCGCAAGACTGATCGTCTTCCCTGAACCCATAAATAAGCCTGTACCAATCGCACCACCAATTGCAATTAATTGTAGATGACGATTCGATAAACTTCTTGCTAGTTCACCTGTTTCCGCAGAAGAACTGAGGTTTTCATTTGACATTGTTATATTCTTCTCTCAGATTTCGTTGTACAAAAGTAGCTTAAAACAAAAAAAATAAAAAAGCCTTTTTCAATGAATACTTAAAATATCTAAGTTTTTTCATCTTTTAGCTTATTTAATAGTCAAACGACTATCCCTTACCTTTCTTATTTTTACCGTTCCTTCGATTTGCAGTTTACGTGCCAAAATAGTTTTTGGCGAGATGTTAAGCAAAAAATTGTATTTCAATGGCGCTATTGGTACATTCAGCACATCATTCAAAAGGTGAACGCACTCAAAATGGGCAAAGTCAAAACTGTTTATCGTTGTGAACAATGTGGTACAGACCATCCAAAATGGGCAGGTCAATGTTCAGACTGTGGTGAATGGAATTCTCTGACTGAAGTGCGCATTGAACCTGTCGTATCACATCGTGCCAAACCTATGGGCGGTGGGTATGCTGGACAAGCAGCCAATGTCACCTTGCTTAACCAGATTACCGTGTCCAATGAAACACGTTTAGCTACGGGTATAGGCGAGTTTGACCGAGTACTTGGTGGTGGTTTAGTCACAGGTTCTGTCGTCCTGATCGGGGGTGACCCCGGTATTGGTAAATCAACGATTCTGTTGCAAACCGCAACGCATATGGCTGCTGCGAAGAATTCAGCGCTCTATGTCACAGGGGAAGAATCACTTTCACAAGTGGCTTTACGTGCCAATCGTCTTGATTTAGCTACCGATAAATTACAAGTCATGGCAGAGACGTGTGTAGAACGAATTTGTGATACCCTCGCACAATTGCGCCCTGCTGTTGCCATCCTTGACTCAATCCAAACCTTATATACCGAAACCTTACAATCTGCTCCCGGCGGTGTTTCGCAAATTCGTGAGTCAGCTGCACTATTGACTCGATTTGCAAAAAACAGTGGTACAGCGTTATTTCTTGTTGGTCACGTCACCAAAGAAGGTGCCTTGGCAGGTCCACGTGTACTTGAACACATGGTCGATTGCGTACTGTATTTTGAAGGGCAATCTGACTCCCGCTACCGTATGATTCGTGCTGTCAAAAACCGTTTTGGTGCGGTCAATGAACTTGGTGTATTTGGCATGACAGATAAGGGCTTAAAAGAAGTCGCCAATCCGTCTGCCATCTTTTTAAGTCGTTATGATGAAGCGATTCCCGGTTCAGTGGTGATGATCAGTCGTGAAGGTACACGGCCATTATTGGTTGAAGTTCAAGCACTGGTTGATGACGCGCATGGACAACCGCGTCGGGTCGCACTGGGTTTAGAACAAAACCGCTTAAATATGTTGCTTGCGGTTATGCATCGTCATGGTGGTGTACAGACCTCTGGACAAGACGTTTATGTCAATGTCGTGGGTGGCTTAAAAATTACCGAAACAGGTTCTGATCTTGCGGTACTTTTGGCCTGTGCTTCAAGTTTACGCTCTAAAGCTTTACCACAACAATTGGCTGTGTTTGGTGAAGTGGGCTTATCAGGTGAAATACGCCCTGTTCCCAATGGGCAAGAACGCTTAAAAGAAGCCATAAAACATGGTTTTAAATACATCATCGTACCTAGAGGCAATGCACCACAAAAGCCTATTGCAGGTGTACAAATCATTGCAGTGGCTCGACTGCATGAGGCATTAACAGAAGCCATGCAATTGAGTGATGAAGTCTAAGCATCCCATTTATAAAATAGGACCAAGCCTTACAAGGAAGTAAGCTTGCTTTGATAGAGAGCTTAAATAAAAAATTTCCTCTTCTCCCTCATTAAATGAACCCTCACAGATCCAATAAAAATTAAATCTCTGACTAAAGTTAAAACAACAGTTTTGCTTTAATCATTTTTATAACGGATTGATCGATCGATATTTATTCAAATAATTTAAAGGTAAAGACTGGGTACTACACGCTATAAATTATCCATTAAATCATGAGAATTTTTATCATAAATTGCTGCACTAAATTTGTATATCACAGCACAATTCCACCGATATGATAAAAGCCTTTTTAAATTGATAGTTTTAATTATTTCAATAGATTAGAAAATCCGTATTGGACTTTAAAAGCCCAGCAATATATTCGTTATGTTTATGTGAATATATGTGCAAATAAATCTTAAAAACATTGAAATTCTCTTAAAAAGACTGCATAAAGAGAACTATGAAAAGCAATTACAGTAATGTGCTTGCACTCATATTCATCAACATATTTTTAATATAGGTAGATTCAATGGAAGTTCGACAGCGCGGCTTGGTCGCAGGTATTTTAATGGCAACTTTGGCTGTAGCACCTTTGGCTGAAGCAAAACGTGCAGGTGGTGGTAAAAGCCATGGCATGAGCCGTTCTTCGAGTTCAAGTCAGTCTTATTCTCAACCTCGACAAGTTACGCCTGCTCAACAACCAACGCCTGCTCAACCTGGACAACAAAAATCAGGTTCTGGTGTAGGTAAAATGGTTGCTGCTGGTGTTGCAGGTGCAGCAGTAGGTGCGATTGCGGCAAATGCAATGGCTGATGATCATAATGGTAATGCCCAAGCACAAACCAATGATGCTGAATTAGCGAAACAACAAGCAGCTGCTCAACAAGAAGAGAAAAAAGGTGGAATTCCAAGCTGGATCTGGTTAATCCTGATCGCAGGTGCTGCATTCTTCTTGTTCCGTAAATTCGGCGCAAAAAAAAAATTAGCCAGCAATAATCCGTATGCACCAAATAGCACAGGTCCAACATCTGCGCCATTTGGGCAAAACAATACGGCACGTAGTTCAAAAGACGCGACCAATATTTTTGGTCAGTCTGTCAATGGTGGTACTGCAACCCAAGCACCGTTTGGCGCAGCGTCAATGCAAAGTGGCAATCAACTTCCAGATGGAACTGAACCTGCTGCTTTCCTACGTGTTGCTCGTCAACGCTTTAACCATATTCAGTCAATGAACTCAGTGAGCAATATTGCTGAAATTCAACGCTATTTAACAGCTGATCTTTATCAGTCAATGTACAGCGATATCATGGCAAACCAAGATCAAGATGTGGCTGAGTTTTCAAACTTAAATGCATTGGTATTGGATAGTGCAACAGAAAATGGACAATACGTGGTGAGTGTTCGTTTTACTGGCACTGTCAGCGAAGACTTAAATAGTCAACCTGTACCGTTCTCAGAAGTATGGCACTTTGTTAAACCAGCAGGGTCTACTCAAGATTGGTTAGTTGCTGGAATTCAACAAGAAAGTTAATTGAATAGCGTTTTATTGCAATAAAAACAGTGCTTCGGCACTGTTTTTTTGTTTTAAAAATACAGTAGATATTGATGATTTTCTGTCGAATAGATTGAATCAAGACGGAAATAGTTTTGTTGAGATGCAACCATTCGTTTAAAATCACTTTGTCTTTATAATCAAAGCTAATTAAAAAAATGGGATAAAACAAATGAATAAAATAATCTATAGTCTAATTCTCAGTTGTAGCACACTTTCAAGCTTTAGCTTTGCCTGTGATCCGGCTTCTTTAGACTGGGAGAAATTCCATAAAACCTATGATTTAAATAAAAATAATACCTTTGAACTCAATGAGTTCTTAAAAGTCAAAGACTTTGATCCACTCCCATGGCCAGATGACCGACGCTTTAAAGGTCAAGATAAAAACATTAAATTATTTAAATTCTTAGATAAAAATAAAGATGCAAAGCTCTCAAATGAAGAAGTTGGCGCAATCCATAACCTATTACCTAATCCCTGTGCCAATTGGCCTCACTAGCACTAAATAGTCTTTTGAACTAAGGAAAACCTTCATCTCAGACATAAAAAAGCCCTGATGAATCAGGGCTAAAATTTTCGCGATATTTAACGTCGTGGTAAAGGGATAAATTGTGAGTCAGCACTTTGAACTTTACGCTCACCCACTTTAACCGTGAGATTGACGGTTTGTTCGCCACGGATGACTTCAACTTGAATATCGGTATTCGGTGCTTGGAGCGCAACATAATTAATTAAATGTGAGGTTGAAGTAATATCTTCATTATTCACTTTAACAATACGATCGCCCACTTTAATCCCCGCTTCCGCCGCAGGACCTTTTTTCAATACATCAGCAACCACAACACCTGGTTGACGCGGTTGTAATACATCCGCTTGCGTTGGTGGAACTAAACTAATGCCCATCCATCCACGAATCACACGGCCATCTTTTAAAATCGAATTTAAAATTTGCTGACAGATTTTGGCAGGAATGGCAAAGCCAATCCCCAACGAACCACCTGACTGTGAGAAGATTGCAGTATTAACCCCAATCAAATTCCCAGCCACATCAATCAATGCACCACCTGAATTACCCGGATTAATGGCTGCATCGGTCTGAATAAAGTCTTCGTAAGTATTGATACCGAGATCAGAACGACCCGTCGCAGAGATAATCCCCTGCGTTACCGTTTGCCCGACACCAAATGGATTTCCTATTGCCAATACAACATCACCAACTTCATTGCCACTCAATTTAAATGGCAAGACAGGTAATTCTTTCAATTCAATCTTGATCACAGCCAAATCTGTATCAGGATCCGTTCCGATTACAGTGGCTTCTGCACGGCGACCATCTTGCAAGGCAACAACGATTTGATCTGCTTGAGCAATCACATGGTTATTTGTCAAAATATAACCATCTGGACGCACAATCACTCCAGAACCTAAACTGTTTTCATTCTGGTTTTGATTTTGTTCAGGGATCTGATTTCCAAAGAACTCTCTAAACGCAGGATCATTGAGCAATGGATGATTTTGTTTTACTTTTTGAGTGGTAAAAATATTCACCACTGCTGGTGCGGCAACCTTAACGGCAGCACTATAGGACACCACACCACCCGTTCGAGATGTATTGACCAAAGGCTCAACTTTCTCAGCAGGCATCTTCACACCATCAGCAGCAATAGGTGCTTTGGGCTGTTGAAGTTTTTGCCAAACCACAAAACAAATAATAACCAGTATCAGTAAAACCCAAGGGAGCCAAGTAAATGAACGCCGCACGTTTTTATTCCTCTAAGAATTTTTTAATTCGTTGATGCAAAAGCAATTTGTATATTGTAAAGCAAATCAATCAAGAAACATAAAAAACACAAAGAGTTTTGTTCAGCTTTAGTTACAATTTAAAATATGTTTTGATGTTCTTAACACACTTCATTTAAATAAAGGTTATTCATGGCTTTACTCAAAGATATCATCCAGTGGTGTGATCAAACCTTAAAATCACATGAATTTAAAGATTACGCACCCAATGGATTACAAATCGAAGGACGATCTGAAGTAAAAAAAATTCTGTGTGCAGTCACGGCGTCACAAGGTGCAATTGATGCAGCGATTGCACAACAAGCAGATCTGCTCTTGGTTCATCATGGCTATTTCTGGAAAGGTGAACCCTATCCAATCACAGGTATGCGTGGCAAACGAATCAAAGCATTAATCCAAAATGATATTTCACTTGTTGGATACCACCTCCCCTTAGATTCGCATCCAATATTGGGGAATAATGCAATGATTGCCAAAATCCTTGGACTGGAAAACATTGAAGCTTTAGACCCAAGCGAACGCAATCCGATTGGTAATATCGGTTATTTAAAAAACCCGATCTCACCAGAGGATTTTAAACATATTCTTACTGAAAAATTAGGCTTTGATACCATTCATCTCAATGCAGAAAAATCATTGATTCAAAAAGTCGGCTTCTGTACAGGTGGAGCACAGGATTTTATTGGCAAAGCGGCAGCAATGAATTGTGATGCCTATATTTCAGGTGAAGTCAGCGAGCGTACTTTTTATGAAGCCAAAGAGTTAGATGTGCATTACTATGCATGTGGTCACCATGCAACAGAGCGTTATGGTGTTCAACAACTTGCTCAAGCGATCGCGGAACAGTTCAATATTGACGCTCGTTATTTCGAACTCAACAACCCGATTTAAGCGTTATCCTAAAAAATGTAGCGTATTTTTTGGCAAATATTGCTCTGCCGATTAGACACTTTTCCATAAAAATGCGATGCACTTTTTAGATTTTCTATATACGTATTAAATCGAAATAAATTGTGTATTGTTATTTAACATCTTGCACAATTGTTGAAAGAATCCATTACAATAAAGCCACTTAATGTTAAAACCCAGCTAAATGCAAGGAATTTAAAACATGACAACCATTACTTTACCTGCTTTACCATACGGCTATGAAGATCTTGCGCCGCACATCAGCAAAGAAACTTTAGAATTCCATCATGACAAGCACCACAATACTTATGTTGTAAATTTAAACAACTTAATCAAGGGTACTGATCTTGAAGGTAAAACTTTAGAAGAGATCATTGTTGCTGTTGCTGGCGATGCTTCTAAAGCAGGTGTATTCAACAACGCTGCACAAGTTTGGAACCACACATTCTACTGGAACTGTATGGCTAAAAACGGTGGCGGTAAAGCAACTGGCGCTTTAGCTGCTAAAATTGATGAAGCTTTCGGTTCTTACGAAAAATTTGCTGAAGAATTCGCTGCTGCTGCAACAACTCAATTCGGTTCAGGTTGGGCTTGGTTAGTTGCTGATAAAGTGAATGGCGAGCTTTCTATTCTTAAAACTTCAAATGCAGATACTCCACTTGCACATGGCAAAGTAGCAGTACTTACAATTGACGTTTGGGAACATGCTTATTACATCGACTTCCGTAATGCTCGTCCTAAATACATTTCGACTTTCTTAGAAAGCCTTGTAAACTGGGACTATGCAAACGCGAAATATGCCGGTCAAGAAGCTGGTGTTGAAAAATAAGATCTCAGCATTTTATTTTTGTATAAAGGCCATTCTTTTTAGAATGGCTTTTTTATGCGATTTAATTTTTTTCAATTCAAATATGATCAATCCTAATTACACAGTAAAAGCAGATCCAATAAAAATCTTTTATAGTTATGCAATGCTTAGCGCTATTCAAATCCTGTGTACCCCTTCTGCAACTGCAAAAAATTTAACCACTTATAATCATTTGATCTCGAATAAAGAGCTGGAAAACTTTAAAAATAATCAATATATATACAAACTCTTTAAATTCGGACAATAAAAAAACATTTAAGCCTTTTTTCTTATCATTTCACTTGACCACTTTGGCTTTCATCCATAAAATGCGCATCAGATTCTCCAATAGCTCAGTCGGTAGAGCGACGGACTGTTAATCCGCAGGTCCCTGGTTCGAGCCCAGGTTGGAGAGCCATCTATTCTTCCATAGCTCAGTCGGTAGAGCGACGGACTGTTAATCCGCAGGTCCCTGGTTCGAGCCCAGGTGGAAGAGCCAGATTCTAAAAAGCCCACTCATAATGAAGTGGGCTTTTTTATATCTTTATTTTCTATAGACAAAAGATTTAAACGTTTTTCGGCTTACGCCTAAATTTTAGAAGGTTTAAAACAACTTTGCTTTTATTCAGATTTACTTTTATTCAGAATGATCAAATATTTAGCAAATAATGCTTTTTTATGATGAATTTAACAATTTTTCCTTGACCCATTCCCATTTCATCCCTAAAATGCGTTCCAGATTCTCCAATAGCTCAGTCGGTAGAGCGACGGACTGTTAATCCGCAGGTCCCTGGTTCGAGCCCAGGTTGGAGAGCCAGATTTTAAAAACCCACTCATGATTGAGTGGGTTTTTTCTTGTCTATACGATACCGATCCCTTATGTCTCTCGATTTACATCAAATTTTATTTTTATTGATTGGCAGTATCGCAACCTTTGCTTTATTGCTTGCCTGCTTTGGTCAGTATTTATTTCGAAATAAACATTATTATGCAAAACGTGTGATCACCCCTTTTGAACAGAAAATGTTTTTCCGTTTAAATGAAGCCTTTCCACAACATCATGTACTTGCACAAGTCGCGTTTAGCGCATTAATTGATTGCAATCAATTTAAATTGCGTTCCAAATTCAATCGCAAAGTGACCGACTTTGTGCTACTCGACAAACAGCTTGAAGTGATTGCTATTATTGAACTTGATGATCCCAGTCACCTTGGCAAAGAACATATCGATGCACAACGTGACGAGATGTTAGAACAAGCAGGTTATCAGGTATATCGCTATACCGATATTCCCAGTTGTCGAGATTTAAGAAAAGACATTGCGGATTGACCATGATCAGCCAAGCATTTCTAAAGCTTACCATTCAGCCATGTCTTATAAAATAATCGATGCAATACATAAGTAAACGATAACGCCTGTTGCATCGCAAATCGAAGTTACTAAGGGTGCCGAAGCACTTGCTGGATCCAGTTTTAAACGATTCAGTATAAATGGCAGACTCATTCCTATTAAGCAACCCATCAATACGATACCCATCATACTTAAAGCTAAAACCAAAGCGACCATTGCATCGCCTCTAAAGTAGCCAAGAATGGACACAGCAATTGCCATTGTTCCGCCCAAACATAAACCGACCAAGCTTTCACGCCCAATCAGATACATCCAATCTTTTAAATGTACATCACCCGTTGCCAATGCCCGTACCATTAACGTGGCCGATTGTGAGCCAGCATTCCCGCCACTCCCGACCAAAAGCGGCAAAAAGAATACCAGCACAATATTCTTTGCGATAATATCTTCAAAATGCGCAATCCCGAATCCAGACAATAAGCTGCCAAAAACCAAAATCACCAACCAAAATACCCGTTTTTTATAGAGGTAATGAATCGGTGCTGTCTTAATACTCATTTTAGGAGACGATGAGACTGCACTGGATTTTAAAAAGTCTTCTGTGGCTTCTTCAGTGACGACATCCATGGCATCATCATAAGTAACAATACCTAAAAGACGTTGTTGCTCATCAACAATTGGCAGCGCAATAAAGTCATAATAATGCAGCTTCTCTGCAATGCTCTCTTGGTCTTCATTAACGTCCCCAACAATCAAATCCGTACTCATAACTTCAGCAATGGTTTGCTCAGGCTCAGCAAGAATAATTTCACGTAAGGACACAACCCCGAGTAACTTGCCTTGTGCATTGACCACATAAATCAAATAGACCGTTTCACGATCTGTGGCAATTGCTCTGATCTGCTTGATGGCTTGTGTCATGTTCAAATCAGGTGACAATGTCACATAATCTGAACTCATGATTGCACCAGCAGACTCTTCTGGATATCTGGCTAAATGTTGGATCTGCTGTTGTATTTCAGGGCTTAAATCGGCATAAACAGCTTGCTGTAATGCATAAGGCAAGTACTTAAATAAATCTGTACGATCATCCGAGTGCATCTCAGAAATGATATTGACCAGTATCTGTTTTGGTAAATGTTCAGAAATTTTAAGTTGTTGTTCGAGTGATAAAAACTCAAGAATATAGGCAGCATTGGGCAAATACTCCACCAATGCCAGCTGTTCATTTAAAGATAAATCTGCCAAAATTTTCGCGATATCGGCATCATTGATTTGTTCAAATTGTTTTTCAATGAGATCAAATTGATGGTTTTGAATGGCTTTTTCTATTTCTGAAACGAGTGCCAAAGAAAATTGCATAGGATGATCCAAATTCCATCAAACTTTTGCCACATGTTGGACTGCAATCCCACGAAAATAAAGATGTTTTTTGTTGTGAAACATATTTTAAAGATTCTATATGATTTGAAGCTTGCTCAATTTTCATCAAAGAACATTGAGCAAGCAAAACTCATCAATCAACACCCTTACTCAGAGGGTACTTTTGATTTAAAAATTGAACGAACCAGCACATACATAAATGGGATAAACAGCAAAACTAAAACTGTTCCGAAGATCACCCCACCCAATACGCTTACCCCTATTTCTTGACGACTGGCAGCACCTGCACCCAATGCAACAACCAAGGGAATAATCCCCGCACCAAAGGCCAAGGATGTCATCAGAATTGGACGTAACCGCAACCCTGCGCCTTCTAATGCAGCAGCAATCGCTGTTTTACCTTTTTCCTGTGATAGTGCCGCAAACTCAACAATCAAAATCGCATTTTTACACGACAAACCAATCGTGGTCAGCAATGCAATTTGAAAGTAAATATCGTTTGGGAAACCTGCCAATTTACTAAAAATAATATTGCCTCCAATCCCCAAAGGAATTGCTGCTATTACAGCAGTTGGAATCGACCAACTTTCATATAAGGCTGCGAGGCAAAGGAAAATAAAGCCGATCGAAATCAAATACAGTAACCATGCTTGGCTACTTGATTTTTGTTCTTCAAATGACAAGCCACTCCACGCAACATCAATTCCATCTTGTTGACTAATCAAGGTCTGAATATCTTTCATGGCTTGACCTGAACTGGTATGCGCCGCTGCATTGGCTTCCATTTGTAAGGCGGTATAACCTTGGAAGCGATTCACCACATCTGGTCCACCTTCCCAGCGCGTTGTTGCGAAATTGCTAAATGGCACCATTTGGTTTTGTGCATTACGCACCGTCCATACTTGTAGATCTTCAGGCTTAGAACGAAACTCTGCATCGCCCTGCATCATCACCCGTTTAATTCGTCCACGATCAATAAAGTCATTTACATAAGAGCCACCCCATGCTGCTGACAAAGTATTGTTAATCGAGGTCTGACTCAGCCCATTTGCCAATGCCAATTTTTGATTAACATCAACTTTTAACTTAGATTTATCTGGATTGGATTTTTTATCCAGATTTTCAAAGGATTGGAACTGTTTGGCTTGTGCCTGCAATGTAGTGAATTGTTGGTCTAAATATTTCCGTCCTTGACCGTTAATATCCTGAATCCAAAATTCTAAACTATCACTATCCCCCAAGCCATTTACTGAAGCAGGCAAACTGACTGTAATCCGGGCATTGCGATCTTGACTAAAATACTTTGTCGCACGCTCACGAATTGCTTGCGCAGAATTTTGTGTACCTGAGCGATCATCCCAATGCTTTAAAGCCACAAAGCCTGTTCCTAGATTTTGCCCTGTACCCGAAAAATTACGTCCATAACGAATCAAGACAATATCAACATTTTGTTTTTCATGCTCAAGGAAATATTTTCGAATATTTTCCCCAACCACCTGACTACTCGACATCGGTGCACCATCAGCTAAACGGAACTGTACACTCAACATGCCCTGATCTTCACTTGGAATAAAACTGGTGGGTAAAGCCCGATAGATCAGTGAAAATACAGCAATCAAAGCCACAAAAATCGTCAAAATTACCCATTTCAAATTTAAGGTCTTTTGAATCAGGCGAATATAACCTTGTCTTAGATTTTCGAGTTTAAGATTGAACCAAGTAGCCCAACGCATAGGTTTAGGATTGGGTTTTAAAATAATGGCACAGAGTGCTGGGGTTAAGATCAATGCAACCAACAATGACAAGGCCATTGCCGCTACTAAGGTGATGGAGAATTGACGATAAATTACACCTGTCGAACCTGTAAAGAACGCCATCGGAATAAATACTGCCGTCAAAACCACGGTAATCCCAATCAAAGCTCCTGTCATTTCCTGCATAGACTCGATAGATGCCTGTTTTGCAGTTAAGCCCTGCTCATGCATCAAACGTTCAACATTTTCCACCACCACAATGGCATCATCGACCAACAGACCAATTGCCAACACTAAGGCAAATAAAGTCAATGTGTTAATACTCATACCGAGCACATTGAGTACCGCAAAAGTACCTAAAATCACAATCGGTACAGTAATGGTTGGAACCAGCGTTGCACGCCAACTTTGTAGGAAAATAAACATGACCAGAACCACCAATACGATGGCTTCTAATAAGGTTTTGACCACCTCTTTAATCGATTCTTGCACAAACGGCGTGTTATCACGTGGATAAACAATCTTATAACCTTGTGGCAGTTTTTCAGAAATCTTCGCCAATTCAGCTTTGATGAGTGCAGATGTTGCTAAAGCATTTGCACCAGAGGATAAAGAAATCCCCATGCCCGATGAAGGGTAACCATTAATGGTATTAAAAGACTGATAATTTTCTGCACCCAACTCAATACGCGCCACATCTTTTAAATAGATATAGCTACCATCTGTATTGGATTTAACAATAATATTTTTAAATTCGTCGACTGTTCTTAAACGTGAACCAGCCGTGACTTTTGCATTTAAATATTGGTCAGCAGTTACTGGTAAATCACCGACGCCACCAGCTGCAACCTGTGTATTCTGTGCTTCTATTGCTGTGCGAATATCACTGGGCATCAATTGATACTGACGCAGTAAATTCGGATTCAGCCAAATTCGCATGGCGTATTGAGAACCGAAGACATCAACTTCACCAATCCCTTCAATCCGTGATATTTCTTGTTCTATATGATCAGATAAATAGTCACCTAATTCGATATTGTTACTTTTACCTGTTTCATCATACAAACCCACCACCATAAAGGTATCGCCAAGCGATTTATTCACCGTTACACCTTGACGCTGTACATCATCTGGTAAGCGGTTCAGTACACCATTAATACTATTTTGTACTTGGACTTGTGCAGTATCCGGATCCGTTCCGTTTTCAAAACTGATACTAATTCTGGCACGACCCGATGAGTCACTACTCGAACTAAAATAAAGCAGGTTGTCGATCCCTTTAATTTGCTGCTCTAAAACCTGAGTAACACTCTCTTCAACAGTTTCAGCATCTGCGCCTGTATAGGTTGTAGAAACAGTAATCCTTGGCGGAGCAATATCTGGATATCGCTCTATCGGTAAATTCAAGACTGAAAATACGCCTAAAGCCATGACAATAATTGCAAGTACACAGGCAAAAATAGGACGTTGAATAAAAAATTTTGAGAGCATCAGAGTAGGTTCTGCGTCAAAGGATTGAGGTAAAGTTGTTGTAGCAATTAAATCGACTTTATATGGATATTCTGTGACTTAAACTAAAAACTCAAGGAAAAATAACAGAAAAGCGAATGATAAGTTTAAATATGAAGAAACTATGAAGAATTTTTTTCTTCTAGGCATAAATCTACCAAAAGCATTTCATTAATTTTTCATCTTGATGTCATCGCAGTGTCAATTTAATGACATAAGCTATGCACAGTTTCCATATAAGAATTTGAGAAAAATATGATTAAAAATACTGGGTTAATGATCAGTATTATGGCGCTATTAACCGCTTGTAATGATGACGATAAAAAAACAGAAAACGTCACACCAGAATACAAAGAACCTAAAATCATTATTGTTGGTCACCGTGGGGCGAGTGCTTTACGCCCTGAACATACCCTTGAAAGTTATCAAAAAGCCATTGATGATGGTGCTGATTTTATTGAGCCAGATTTGGTATCAACCAAAGATGGCGTATTGGTTGCACGTCATGAAAATGAAATTGGTGGCACAACCAATGTCAGCACATTCAGCCAATTTGCAGATCGCAAGAAAACGAAAATCATCGATGGGACATCATTAACGGGATGGTTTACAGAAGACTTTACTTTAAGTGAATTAAATCAACTTAAAGCCCGCGAGCGTATTCCAGCTTTACGCCCAAACAATACCCAATACAATGATCAGTTGAATATCCCTACCCTTGAGCAGATTATTGAACTGGCAGAAAAGAATTATAAAAAAACCGGTAAAGTGGTTGGACTCTACATCGAAACCAAGCACCCAACATATTTTCAAAAATTAAATTTAGCCATGGAAGATCCATTGCTGAAGACTTTGGCAAAGTACCAATATAGCCGTGAAATTGCGCCGATTTATCTACAGTCTTTTGAAGTCAATAATTTAAAGTATTTTAAGGACCAATTGACAGCGCACAAAAGTTTAAAGCATGCCAAAATCATTCAGCTTTATGATGATAAGAAAATCAGCCCAGCAGATTATGTCGCACAAGGAATTAAAACCACTTATGGCGATATGGCCACAGCACAAGGTTTAAAAGACGTCGCCAAATATGCCGATGGTGTTGGTCCATGGAAACCGTATATTTTTAATGATAGCTATACTGCACCCTCTTCTTTCGTTACCGATGCACATGCAGTGAACTTAAAAGTCCATCCATATACTTTCCGTCCTGAAAATAATTTCCTTGCCAACAATTTAAAATGTAGCACAGCTGAAGCAGATGCAGCCAAGCGTTGTGAAGCTGGCGCAAACAAAGAATATGAGATGTATTTTAAAGCTGGCGTGGATGGTGTATTTACCGATGATCCCGGTTTAGGTCGTAAAGCTTTGGATGCGTACTGGAAAGCCAATCCAAATACCAAGTAACAACTGATTTTTTCAAACAAATAAGCAAATGATTCAAGCATTTGCTTAATTTTTTCTAAACTTGGTGTTTTTTGTTTAAAATTAATTCCGATTTAAGTTTAGAATAATACACTTCTTAAAAACTTTAGCTGCTTTGATTTATGAGTGATTATTCTCCATTTAAGGGTACGACGGGTTTCAAACGCATTCTCAATGCGACAGGCTATTCTTTAGCAGGATTTAAAGCTGCATATCAAAATGAAGCGGCTTTCCGTCAAATTGTTTGGATTAATATCGTTTTAATTCCGATTACATTTTTTGTCGATGTCTCTTCTGTTGAACAGGCAGTGATGATTGCGGTGTGCTTATTGGCAATCATTGTAGAATTGTTTAATTCAGCATTAGAAGCTGTGGTTGATCGTGTTTCTTTAGAACGCCATCCACTGTCTAAAAATGCCAAAGATATGGGAAGTGCTGCACAGTTCGTAGCTCAAGCAATTATTTTCTTTACTTGGGTCATTATTCTTTTTAGATAAGTTATTTTTTCTAGATCAAATAATCTTGTTAGGTAAGTATTCTTTTAAAAAATTAGAGAGACTATTGACATTCCCCCACAGGTAAAATGTCAATTCATAAAAATTGATAACAGCCTAATTTTGCTTTGCTGCACTAATCCAGTCTAAGCACCACGACCTTTTAACTCGAACAGCGCACTTTTAGCTTAAAATTATCTCTGTAAACAATGGATTAAAGTGATGGTTTTGGAATTGGGATATTCTTGTCAATTTTGTCAGGTCGATTGATATCCATAGAACAATTACTATATCCCCATTTGGTGACCTTACCTTGTTCAAGCATAAATTTCCTTGTACAAGCATTCCAGCCATCATTATATGAAATAATTTTTGCACCATTTGGGAGTTCATAGCTTCTATACGGTGGTCCCCATTTACTGATCAGTTTTTCTTCTGTACTCCCCACCCAAGATTGCATAAAATCATTTCTTGTTTCAAGTCTTTGTCCCATGATACTTAAACATCCTGTTAGCATCTGGCTGATTGCAATAATGAAGATTAATCTTTTCATTTTAGTTCCCCTCAGTTTTCGTGTTGTATTTATATTTACCGAATAGTACAAAAGCATAATAAAAAATATACAAAAAGACAAGGATGAAGCAATTTTCAACGAATATAGCCCCACCTAGTCATCAAAAAAAAGACCGCAGAAAGAACTTTCCCATTCAACTCTATCGAAAGTTTTTTTAACTGCTCAAAATATGAAAAACATGATCTACGTCTGTATCTTCAAGCAAAAAAGAATACTGAGGCAACTATTATTGTCTATCCAAGTGAATCTTATGTACAGTCCCCATGAAAATCAGATAAATAAAGCAACATGGATTTCAAATAAAAAGTATATAAAGGAAAAATTAAAACTAATCCAAATGGTAGAAAAATGACATTCATAGGCGACATAGACCCCTTCAGCCTTATGCCGTAGTCAAGTTTGGACTAAAGTTGAATAAAATTCTTGTAATAAACTCTTCTATTTACTTTTAAATATTGGAGTTTATACATTACAAATTAATTTATTTTATTGCTAACTGGTCTATAGCACCATTTACAAAAGCAATGTTATAAGAAATTACTTTAACTTTTGAAACATTCGGATTTGATATCCACCACATTCCTAATTGTATTCCAATTGCAAATATAGTATGAGCAAAAACATCAACTTTTTCATAATCTATATTTGGATAATGTTGGGTAATTAGGTTAATTAAATGCTTTATAGTACCTAAGCGAAGATCATTTAAAGATTTCCCTAAATCACCAACTGCAGGAATCATTGAGCCAGCAAATAATGCTTCCCACCTTTTAGGATTAGTTTCTACAATTTCAAAATAGATAGTAGTGACTCTTAAAATAAGATCATTTAATGGCAGATTACTTTTAAATACCTCTACTAATTTGTTCTCATATTCAGTTCTAGCTCTTTTAACACATGCTAAATACACTTGATCTTTTGAGCCAAAATAGTCATATACCATTGGACGACTTACATTAGCCGCAGTTCTAATACTTTCAATTGATACCTCATCATAGCCTAGTTCAATAAATTGTTTCTCTGCAATATCAAGTATTTGCTTTTCACGAATGGCCCTTGGTACTCGGCCATGTTTATAACCATCTATCGTCATAGTACATAAAAATTAAGATTGAGATTATCTTTATACCATGAAAAAATTGACACTGTAACCTACAGAATGTAACCTACATTAAGGAAATAACTTTTATATAATATTTCGACATAATGGAATTTCTATGGCTAGCTTCTCATCTAAAATAATAAACTATATAGTATTGCCACTTCGTGGTTCAAAAAGGAAAATGTCAAATATTAAGAAGTTTTCAGAGAGTTGCTACCATAAAAAAAATCCTTGTCCTCCCCCAAAACAATTGAAGAAAAAATTTGAAGTTGAAAAAGGAATTTTTAATACTAATTTAGACTATTATAAGATACGACCTAGAGAGTTAGTCCCTAAAGGTACGATTGTATATTTTCATGGTGGAGCATATGTTAATAATATTGTAAGATCACATTGGTTTCTAATAGAAAAAATTGCAGAAAAAACTCAGTTTGAAATTATAATCCCCTTATATCCATTAGCCCCTCATTCTACCTTTGATGAATCAATTCTTAAACTCTCTCCATTTATTAAAAGTTGTATAAATCATCATAGTGAGAAAAAAATAATATTTATGGGAGATTCTGCTGGTGCTGGTTTATCTCTATCATTATGTATGATGTTAAGAGATATAAAGGAAAAATTACCGAGCAAAATTATACTCCTTTCACCATGGCTAGATATCTCGATGACTGATCCTAATTTAATAAAATTATCTCCAAAAGATAAAATGTTAGGTATTGAAGGCCTAAAGTGGGCTGGAGATAAATGGGCTGGATCTAACAAAAAAACAGATCCAAAAGTTAGTCCCTTATACGGTTCATTAACAGGCCTGCCACCAATTTCTATTTTTAGTGGCACTGCTGATATTTTAAATGTTGATGCGCAAAAACTTCATAAGTTAGCAAAATTAAATAATATAGAATCAGAGTTTTATGAGTATCCAAACCTCTATCATGTATGGATGGCCACTCCAATTCCTGAAGCATATCAAGCTATTGACCAAATAGAAAAATTTATTAGCAAATAATTACTCATCTATAGAATAATGTTTTTTAATGTAGACTTATTTATAAAAAATAATAAAGAATAAGGACTGTTAAAAGAGCATATTAGTAAACTTTGACGAATCAAAGTTTACTTTCAATTATAGAACTTAGAATCGATAACCTATTTTCATACCATATGCTAATGCTGAATTTCCATTAAACTCTCCAGCTGGTATTCCAGGCCCAACAGTGCTAGTTGCATTACCTAATTTAAAATATTTAACGCCACCAGATAGCTCTACATTTTGGAAAATTTTGTAGCGTAATCCAACTGCAATATTTTTATATCCATCAGTTGGTCCTAAAGAACTGACAGGCTTTCCAGCTCCCCCATCCCATCCAAACGCAACGCTACCACTCAATTTATCAGATAATTGACGACCCAATCCTAAACTGGCCGACCACTGATCTTTAGAATAATACAGTAAATCAAAACCATCTTTTGGATATACTGCTTTAGATAGAGTAGTAAACATTGTTGGACCTAATTTTACACTAGACCAGTCAACCCACCGGATATTACCGAATAATACCGTTTTTGAGTTTAAACCCGTTTGAAAATCAAAATTTATAGATTGTGGTGTAATTAATTCAGTGGAACTAGTCAATTTTGTTGGTACTAGGCTGTTTAGCCCACTAAGTTGTGCTTGCTGTCCAGATAAGTCGTTTCGCATTTTCATTAATGAATCTTGTTGAGCAAGTAAATATTGCTTTCTTGGATCTGTTGATGGAACCGTTACTAATTGAGCCAAGCCTTTATTAACTTCAGCTATCCCAGCATCTACTTGATTTAAACCACTATTAACCTTTTGTAATAATTTATCAATTCCTATAGTTTCATGTGAGGTTAGCTTATGATTTATTTTTGATCTATAAGTTATTGAGGTTTTTAAAGCAATCTCAGGTACTTCATATGAACCCCCAGCCAGCCAGCCTAGAGCATTATTTCTTTCAATTTTTATGTCATAACCATTAAATATACTATATGCATCCCCCCTCAATTGGGCATTACCTTTAACTTCTTGATAAACCATGCCTGTATAGAGTTTAAAATTATCATTTAAATTATACCCGACTAATCCTGTCACGCTCTGAGAATACACTTTGGTACCAGTTTCTTCGGCTATTCCACTATTTGTAAAATTATTAACTCCATGATAAGTAGCTTTAGCTCCAAAAGGTTCATCATAAAACAACCCTAAGGAAATTTTTTTTGTAGGCTGAAGTTTAAGACCAGCAGTAGCAAATGTATAACTATCTCCAATATCAGAGATATGATTTTGATTATTATCCTTCCCTTTTACTGTCGGATGCAAAGACGATATTCCCACTTCCGCATAATTACCATCTTGAAAAAAAGCAGAAATAGACTGACCTGACCTATCTAAAGCTGCGCCAATTGCATAGGTAGGGCATAACACCATTGTTAAAGCTGCGAAAAAATAAGTTTTATTTTGCATTTTTTATTTTCCATAGATTGAATCCATTCAAGATAAAACGCATGGAATTATCTAGAATTCCTAACGTCCAATTTGTGTCTTTTAATAATCTAAGGTCAATGTATAAAAGACATTAAACCTACATCTTGTAGGTTACATTATGTAATGTAACCGATTTATAAACTCATTTCAATTGTTGGTTGTTTTCTAAAGTTGAAAAAATGATGATATTTAAATTTTATTTTGTTATTAAATTAATATTTAGCAATAATATTCAGATACTTATTTAATTTTTAATCGTAAGTATTAAACGCCTCATCTATTTATTTTGGTTACGCACAATAGTATTTTTTCATAAGTTTCCTATACACCTTCTCTCTGATGAGATCAGTAAATTATCACAACCAGAACAGGTCAAAGCCGAAGAAAAAATCTCCAAACCATCCAAAGAAAAAGATTTTGGCAACAATAAGAAAAATCACAATTACGGATTGGTCTTTATCAAGGTTTATCTACGCTAACTGGTGATAATTCAGACTAGATTCATATTTTATGAACTCACTGAATAGTGCGTCTTATGATGTACCGATTCAACAAATTCAAACGAAAGGCGGCATAATGAAAGTCTTAATATTTGTTGAAGACATAACTAATCGATAATGAATCAACTCATTTTTTAGAATAACTTCCTCCAAATTGATCATTTACCCTCTTTTTATACTTATTTATAGGTGTCGCTTAAAATATCAAAAAATATACATATTGAATGAGGAAAACTCCATTCTTACGTCAGAATGAAATAGATGTTGTTCTGAGTCAAAAGCGCCTGATTTTTCTCAGGCGTATTTTTTTTAATATTCCCATTCATTCAATATTTAAACTCTTATCTAATATGATAGCTTCTGTTTTTAAGAGATCTAAGGTCTATAAAATTAAAAAGGTCACAAATAAAATTTGTGACCTTTTTAGTAACAAACTCAAATGTGAGTAACATTATGAGTAAGTTAAAAACTAATAGCTTAAATCATATTAAATTACAATAATTTAAACTACATATAAGCGGTTTACATCATTCCGCCCATACCACCCATGCCGCCCATATCAGGCATAGCAGGTTTGTCTTCTGGGATATCAGTAATCATACATTCAGTTGTTAACATCAAACCAGCAACAGATGCAGCGTGCTCAAGTGCAGAACGCGTTACTTTAGCAGGGTCAAGGATACCCATTTCTAACATATCGCCATATTGTGAAGTTGCAGCATTGTAACCAAAGTTACCTTCACCGCTCTTCACTGCATTGATCACAACTGATGGCTCATCGCCCGCGTTAGACACGATTTGACGAAGTGGCGCTTCGATCGCACGACGAAGGATGTTCACACCTACAGTTTGGTCATCATTTGCACCAACAAGACCGTCAAGTACTTTAGCTGCACGTACCAACGCAACACCACCACCTGCAACAACACCTTCTTCAACCGCAGCACGCGTTGCATGAAGCGCATCATCTACACGGTCTTTCTTCTCTTTCATTTCAACTTCAGTTGCAGCACCAATTTTGATTACAGCAACACCGCCAGCGAGTTTAGCTACGCGCTCTTGAAGTTTTTCTTTATCGTATTCAGATGTTGATTCTTCGATTTGAGCACGAATTTGAGTTACACGTTCAGCAATTTGATTTGCATCACCAGCACCATCAACAATCACAGTATTTTCTTTAGAAATCGTGATTTTATGTGCAGTACCTAAATCTTGAAGTGTTGCTTGCTCTAAAGACATGCCCACTTCTTCAGAAATCACAGTAGCACCTGTCAAGATTGCGATATCTTGAAGCATTGCTTTACGACGATCACCAAAACCAGGTGCTTTAACCGCACATACTTTGATGATACCGCGCATGTTGTTTACAACCAGTGTTGCAAGTGCTTCACCCTCAACATCTTCAGCGATGATGAGTAATGGTTTACCTGTTTTTGCAACAGCTTCTAAAACTGTAATCAATTCACGGATATTACCAATTTTCTTATCAACAAGAAGAATGAATGGATTTTCAAGTTCAGCAGTCAAAGTATCTTGTTTGTTTGCAAAGTACGGGCTGATATAACCACGGTCAAACTGCATACCTTCTACAACATCAAGCGCATCTTCAAAGCCTGAACCTTCTTCAACGGTAATCACGCCTTCTTTACCAACGCGTTCCATTGCTTGCGCAATCAACTTACCTACAGTTTCATCAGAGTTAGCAGAAATCGAACCGACTTGTTCAATTGCTTTAGTATCAGAAGCTGGTTTAGCAGTTGCTTTGATATTTTCAACAACAGCTCTAACCGCAAGGTCGATACCACGTTTCAAATCCATTGGGTTCATACCCGCAGTGACTGATTTGATCCCTTCATTTAAAATCGCTTGAGCAAGTACAGTTGCAGTTGTTGTACCGTCACCTGCGATATCATTGGTTTTTGAAGAAACTTCACGAACCAATTGCGCGCCCATGTTTTCGAATTTGTCTTTTAAAGAAATTTCTTTCGCAACAGTTACACCATCTTTAGTGATGTGCGGTGCACCGAAAGAACGATCAATAACCACGTTACGACCTTTAGGGCCTAAAGTTACTTTTACTGCATCTGCAAGTACGTTTACGCCCGCGATCATTTTTGAACGCGCTGAATCACCAAATTTTACGTCTTTAGCTGACATACTAAACTCCAGATATCTTTATAAATTTTAAATTTTGACCAATATGTTTGGATGAAAACTCATCTCAACGGCAGAAGATTAACCTTCCAATACCGCTAAAATGTCAGACTCTTTCATCACAAGAAGTTCTTCACCATCAACTTTAACTTTAGTACCTGCATAAGCACCAAACAGTACGTTATCGCCAACTTTAACGTCTAAAGCGCGTACACCGTTATCAGTGATTTTGCCATTACCTACAGCAAGAATTTCACCTTGAGCAGGTTGTTCAGCTGCAGAAGTACTTAAAATCAAACCACCTGCTGTTTTAGTTTCTTTTTCAACACGGCGGATCACAACGTTGTCATGTAAAGGACGAATCTTGCTCATTTCTAACTCCATAGACATTTAAAATGTCATTGATTACTCAGCGAAGATGACTTCTTATTCCTAGGTCATCGACAAAATATTTGTATGTCACATTTGTGGGGATGGAAATAAACGCTTCAAGGGGAAAACGAAAAAAAATTTATTTAATTTGTATGTTTTTTCTTCTTTTGTATCAAATCATGTCTAATTCAGAATTTTTTAGTGCAGTTTTGGCAATAAATTCCTGTAATTGTTCATCAAAAAAATAATGTTCAAAGCCACCATCTTGATGAATCACATTAAAGCTATTAGGTATATTTTTATGCAAACGTCGAGAAACTGCTGTACCCGCATGAACCTCATAAACCGGTTGCTTTAAATTTAGCGCAAAGGCTTGATTCAGATCATAGACCGCAACTAAATGTAAATGACCATGCAATAAAGCATACAGTTGATGTTGTCCCCATTCTTTAATGGCAAACTGCCCTAAAGCTGGACAATCTTTTAAGTGATGGTCTTCATTAGAGGTATAAAAAGGTTGATGACTAACGATTATTTTTAATTTATTTTTCGGTGCATTGGCCAACAACTGATTTACATTTTGAATTTGCTCAAAAGAAATATGTCCGCGTGTGTGATAACGGCGACGAATACTGTTCATGCCAATTAAATAAAAATGCTCTGTAAATAAGCTGCGTTCTAAACTACCAAAGAACAGTTGATATAAGCCAAATGGTCTAAAGGCACGATTCCAGACATGATACAAAGGAATATCATGGTTGCCAGGCACCACAAAATAAGGGATGTTTAGTGATTCTAAAAACTGCTTACATGCATAGAATTCTTTAAATTTAGCACGTTGAGTTAAATCACCGCTCACCACAACCACTTCTGGTTTATGCACAGCACAAAACTTTTGAATCGCCCGTATACACTCTGGACGCTCAGTACCAAAATGTAGATCAGACAGATGCAATAACATGCGGCACCATAATTTTTAAAGCATTTTTTTCTACGTGTAAGGTTAATGGGGTCGTCATTGAAACAATTTCTCCATCGACAGCAACAGTCAGTTTAGGCTTTTTTGAATAGACAATGACTTTTTGTGCACCAAAACTATACACATCGGAAGCGTTTTCCAATTTTCCACGAATGGTTTGAAACAAAGTTTTAAATAAAGTGGCTTTATCTCCTTTGGCGATCACCACACCGGCAATCTCCCCCACCTCTGCACATTTCGAAATTTTTAAATTCAATTCTTTTAATTGCAGTTGATTATTACCAAAAAAAATCAGTGGTGTTTTTACAGGATACTTTTGCCCATCTACTTCGATCTCTAATTTGAGTTCTTTACGATCACGAATCAGGACATCCAAACCAGACGTATACGCATTTAAAGGAAAGCGTCCAAACCGACGATTATATTCTTCGCGTTTTTTAATAAACAAAGGATACAAACCTAAACTGGCATTATTTAAATAAATTTGATCATTGATACAGGCCACATGTGAGGCACGCGGCTCCCCTGTGGCAATCACATTGGCTGCCTCTAAAATATTCAAAGGGATATGTAGAACACGCGCCACATAATTAAAAGTACCCAAAGGTAGTATTCCCATAGGAATTTTTTGCTTTAACATTTGCGAGGCGACTGCATTCAACGTACCATCACCACCAGCAGCTACAATGACACCACAATCTGTGTATTGTGCATGACGTTGAAAGATTTTTTGCATCAGGGTTTTTATATCAGGCTCTGAACCAATATCAAAAACTTGAATTTCAAAACCATGTGAGGTCCAGATGGTCATGAGTTTTTCATAAATATCATCTTTCTGATTGGCATGAAAACCTGACTTTTCATTGTAAATCATTGAAAGCGGCTTGAGTTCTGTGTCCATAAGCTTGATTATTTTGAAGTATTTGCACTAATTTCGTCGATTTTCTAAACAAATAAAAGCACCTTTATGTAAAATTCGAATTATGCCCATTTATTAAATCAATAATTAATTTAGTAAATCTTATAATTTCAACTTATTGTAAACTATTATTATTTACAATTAAAATACCCTACATTCTATTTAAAAATACCAATAAAAATCAAACAATAATCCATGTTAGATAATACAAATCAAACACTTAGTGAAAATTCGAGCATTGGTATCTTTTAAGCCTTTAGTCTTATTTTTTTTATGAATATATGTTTTAATACCACCACTTTTTTTCATACTTAAATTTGAATGTAGTATCCCTTCATTCAGATTATTATTTGTACACAAAATTGTACATATTTTAGATAGGCCTCACCATGACCCAAGTGAACGCACCAGAATTCGTTCGTCATCCCAAGCTCATTGCATGGGTTGAAGAAATTGCTAAATTAACTAAACCTGCAAAAATTGAATGGTGTGACGGAAGCGAAGAAGAGAATCAACGTTATATCGACTTGATGATCGCTAACGGCACTATGCAAGCGTTGAACCAAGAAAAACATCCTGGTTCTTATTTAGCGAATTCTGATCCGTCTGACGTAGCGCGTGTTGAAGGTCGTACATACATCTGCTCTGAAAAACAAGAAGATGCTGGTGCGACAAACAACTGGGAAGCTCCTGCTGAGATGCGTACTCGCCTTAACGGTTTGTTTGATGGTGCAATGCAAGGACGTACCATGTACGTGGTTCCATTCTCTATGGGTCCATTAGGTTCTCACATTGCTCACATCGGCATCGAAATTACAGATTCTCCTTATGTTGCTGTAAGTATGCGTAAAATGGCTCGTATGGGTAAAGCTGTTTATGACGTACTAGGCACTGATGGCGACTATGTTCCTTGCGTACATACTGTTGGCGCTCCGCTGGCTGAAGGTCAAAAAGATGTTGCATGGCCTTGTAACCCAGAAAAATATATCGTGCATTATCCAGAAACGCGTGAGATCTGGTCTTACGGTTCAGGATACGGCGGTAACGCATTATTGGGTAAAAAATGCCTTGCTTTGCGTATTGCATCATCTATGGGTCGTCAACAAGGCTGGTTAGCTGAACACATGTTGATCCTTGGTGTAACCAATCCACAAGGTGAGAAACACTACATTGCAGCAGCATTCCCATCTGCTTGTGGTAAAACCAACTTTGCGATGTTGATTCCACCAGCAGGTTATGAAGGTTGGAAAATTGAAACTGTAGGTGACGATATTGCTTGGATCAAACCAGGTGAAGATGGTCGCTTATATGCAATCAACCCTGAAGCTGGTTTCTTTGGTGTCGCACCTGGTACAAACATCAAAACAAATCCAAACTGTATGGCGACACTTCACAAAGATGTCATCTATACAAACGTTGCTGTAACAGAAGATGGCGATGTATGGTGGGAAGGTTTAACCAAAGAAGCGCCTGCTAACTTGACCAACTGGAAAGGCCAACCGCATGTTGCTGGTGAAAAAGCAGCACATCCAAATGCGCGTTTCACCGTTGCAGCGGGTCAATGCCCTTCTATTGATGCTGACTGGGAAAATCCAGCTGGCGTACCAATTTCTGCGTTCATCTTTGGTGGTCGTCGTGCAGATACAGTACCTTTAATCTCAGAAGCTTTTGACTGGGTTGATGGTGTTTATAAAGCAGCAACAATGGGTTCTGAAACAACTGCGGCTGCAGTAGGTCAACAAGGTGTTGTACGCCGTGACCCATTTGCAATGCTTCCATTTGCTGGCTACAACATGGCTGACTATTTCTCTCATTGGTTAGAAATGGGTGAAGAAGTTGGTGCGAAAGCAAAAGCTGCAGGCAATAAACTTCCTGGCATTTATAACGTAAACTGGTTCCGTCGCGATGCTGAAGGCAACTTTGTATGGCCTGGTTTTGGTCAAAACATGCGTGTGCTTGAGTGGATCATTGACCGTTGTGAAGGTCGTGCTGAAGCAGTAGAAACACCAATTGGTTTTGTTCCAACTTATGAGCAATTGAACTGGACAGGTTCTGACTTCACTAAAGATCAATTTAATCTTGTGACTTCTCAAAACAAAGATCAATGGATCAAAGAGATTGAGAGCCACACTGAGTTATTTGATAAACTTGGTGAGCGCTTACCAGCTGCACTTAAAACTCGTCAAAATGAGCTTTTAGAGGCTGTTAAAAAATCTGCTTAATCGCTAAAAATTAAGTCATACAAAAAGACCGCTACATAGCGGTCTTTTTTGCTTAGTGTGAACCAGTTCACTTTATTACTCTAGTATTCATTACAATTATGTAATAAAAATACAAATGATTACTGTTTCCATGTACAAAATTCATATTTTCTCTATAATTCAAACATTACTTTATTTTATTGATTTTTTTTAATCATGTTAGAAAATATTATTTATTCGGCAAAAGTTATTAGAGCCAAATTTGTCTCAGATAGACGTTATCTCACCAAAAGATTTATTGCTAAATTGGGTTATACCCCGAACTTTGATCAGCCTAAAAGTTTCAATGAAAAAGTCACCGCCAGAATGATCTATGAAAGAGCACCTTTACATACGAAATTAGCAGATAAATTTGCTGTACGCGAAATGCTTGCAGAGAAAATTTGTTGTTCCCATTTTGTTCCACTGATTGGTGTATATAAGTGCTTTGAGGAAATTGACTTTAATCAACTTCCTAACAAGTTTGTTTTAAAATGCAATCATGACAGCGGCAGTGCGATTGTCTGTAATGATAAAGCGCAATTTGATATCAAAAAAGCGCAGCATAAACTCAATCACCACCTTAAACAAAATATGTATTTTAGAAAACGAGAATGGCATTACAAAGATATTGTTCCTCTAATTTTGGCCGAACAACATATTGATTTGTTTGTTGATCAAGACAATAAACTGACCATTACAACATGCCGTGTTCATTGTTTTGAAGGTCAGCCTCGATATATTGAAGTCGATGTACAAGACAGCCAAGGCGTGGATTATTCAAATATGTATGACACATCTTGGGTGCTGCAACCCTTTACCGTTGATCTAAAAAGCAATACGCCAAGCTGTTTAGCAAGACCGCAAAAATTAAATAAAATGCTTCAACTGTCAGAAGATCTTTGTTTTAAATATGGTTATAGCCGAATCGATTTCTTATTATCTCAAGACGATGTTTTCTTTAGTGAGATTACCTTAACCCCCAATGCAGGTCGTATGGTCATCACCCCAAGTGAGTGGGATGAAAAGTTAGGCGCTTTATGGCTGACTGACTAAGCCGAGTAAAAAGACCGACGTGTTCGGTCTTTTTTGTGATTTAATGCAACCATTCAATGATCTAAAAATAAGCGCAATGACAACAATTAAAAACATTACCACAGTTCAACCTTATCTAACCCTGTTACCTGACCACGAAGTTGTCTTCGCCCCTTCAAGTCTATTTCTAGCTCAACATTTACTTCCACTTATTTCAATTGATTTATCGGCAATCAATCCAGCATGGCAAGGAAAAATTCATTTGCTCAATCCGATTGAACCTTATGAATGCTATATCGGAAGTGATACCACAGAATTTTCTGATGCATTTGCCAATGAAAATTGGTTTATTATGCAATTAAATCAACAAAATCAATATGAATGGTTAGCAAACAAAAGATATTTTGCTTTAGAGAATCCTGATTGCGAGGCCGATCTAAAAACCCATCATAAAGAAATGCATGAAGATTACTTGCAGCTTAAACAGCGCTTTGCTGAAACTGAAAAAGTCATTTCAACATCACGCATTGAATACCAAAATGATTCTGCAATAACCCTGCTTGACCAATTAGGGGGTGAATGTGGCGGTGGAAACTGGACTTATCCAATTGATGAACATTTTGATTTACGCTACATCAACGCAGACCGCGATGATCAAGAAGTTCATATTTATGACCGTGATGGCAAGCGTTATTATTTTATTGCAGCTGTTGCTGGCTGGGAATATTGTTCACATGGGGCAGATTGGATTTTAATGTACTACCAACCTGAAACCCGACGCGTTTTATATACCTTTGATTGGTCATAACGTCTCTTGTGCAAAGCTATATATTTTCCACCTTTGCTTAGGCAACATCTTTCTGTAAGCGGCGTTCATGCAATTCAAGCAAATATTCATCCAATGCTTGAATTTCAGCTTCGGTAAATTTTAAATATAACTTGCTACGGCGCTTTAAAATATCCTGACTGGTGATCGCCCACTCCTGATCAACCAAATAATCGACCTCTTGGGCATATAGACCATGACCAAAATCTTGACCAAGTTCATGAACAGATGTCGAATGATTTAAAAATTTCCATGTATAAGTTCCATAGGCATGTGCCCAACGGCTTGCAGTTTCATGATCAAGCCCTTTGATTTTATTTTGAATTTCTAAAACCAATCCATCAACCGAAACTAAATTCTCAGCACCCGGCAGTAAGGATTTTTCAGTCCAAGCTTTCCCAGCGTTAGGGAAGAACTTCTGCAAATGCTCCATGGCAGATTCAGCCAAGCGTCGATAAGTGGTTAACTTGCCACCAAACACAGAAAGTAAGGGTGCATCATTTTCATGATCTTGCGATAAAGCCAAAGTATAGTCACGGGTGATTGCGGCTGGATTATCAGACTCATCATCACACAATGGGCGTACCCCTGAGAATGTCTGAATAATATCGGCTTGAGTCAGTTGCACTTTAAAATGATCATTGGATACATCAAGCAGATAATCAATCTCTTGCTGACTAATTTCAACATTATTCGGATCTGCTAAATATTCACGGTCTGTTGTACCAATCATGGTGTATTGATTGAGATAAGGAATTGCAAACACGATACGTTGATCATCATTTTGCATAATAAAGGCTTTATCACCGTCATATATTTTCGGCACAATAATATGACTGCCTTGAATGAGGCGAATTCCATATTGCGATTTTAACTGAAGCTCTTGCTTAATGAATTGTGCAACCCAAGGCCCCGCAGCATTGACCAAAGCCTTCGCTTGTATGTGATAAATGCCCTGCTCATTTTCAAACTGGATATTCCATAAACCATGTTCGCGCTGTGCTGAAATACAGCGTGTTTGCGTAACCACAGTGGCATTTTTTTCACGTGCTTGCATCGCATTTAAAATCACTAAGCGTGAATCATCTACAGCACAATCTGAGTATTCAAATCCGCGTGTGATCTCTGTTTTTAGTGGGCTAGTATAAGGATCAAATTCAACCAAATGTGAACCTGCAAGCTTCTCTCTTTTGCCCAAATGATCATATAAAAACAGCCCCGTACGAATCAGCCAAGCAGGACGCAAATGAGGTTGATGTGGCATGATAAAACGCATAGGACGAATGATATGTGGTGCTTTTGCCAGTAAGACTTCTCGCTCAGCCAACGCTTCTCGCACTAAACGAAATTCTTTATGTTCCAAATAACGTAGACCACCATGGATCAACTTACTGCTTGCAGACGAGGTATGGCTGGCTAAATCATCTTTTTCACACAAGAACACAGATAAACCGCGCCCAGCAGCATCATTGGCAATACCAACACCATTTATTCCACCACCAATTACAGCAATATCATAATACGTTTGTTGCTCATTGATTTGTGTCATAAACGCCACCACCTTTGATCATTTGCATATATTCACAATCATTTTTGAGAATATATTTTCGTTTGTTTTCATTTAAGAAAATAATAGATAGTTTTTTAATCAATGTCTATCAAAAAATGATCAATTTCACGTTTATCATATTTTCACTATGAGTTTTAAAATTAGCTTAAACCACAGTTAAAACCACTTCTGCTGCATGAATTTGTTTTAAATAATTTTCAGTGGGCACTTTATTGGTAAAAAGCCGATCTATTTCAGAAAGATGGCCTAAGCGCATCATTGCATGACGACCAAACTTGCTCTCATCTGCTGCTAAAAATACCTGCCGAGCACCTAAAATAATTTCTTGCGAGACAGACACTTCTTGAAAATCGAAATCGAGCATGGTTCCATCTTCATCAATCCCACTGATACCAATTAGGGCATAATCAACTTTAAACTGTTTAAAAAATTCGGAGGTGGCTTGTCCTATCACACCACCATCGGGGCGCACTTTTCCGCTGGCAATCAATACTTCAAAATCATCATTCATACTCAAAATTTTCGCCACATTTAAATTATTGGTAATCACTTTTAAACCGCGATGTTGCAATAAAGCATGGGCAATAGCTTCGGTTGTAGTACCAATATTGATAAATAACGATGCATGGTCTGGAACTGCATTTGCGACAGCTGTTGCAATACGCTGTTTTGCCGCTAAATTATGGCTGATCCGTTGACTATATGCTGTATTGGTGACGCTTGAGTCTATCGCAGCACCACCATGATAACGACGTAATAGTCCGGCATCGGCCAATTGATTGATATCCCGCCGTACAGTTTGTGGGGTAACTGCAAAATGCTGTGCAATCTCATCAATACTGACGTAGCCCCGAGCCTTAACCAATGCTAATGTTTGCTGTTGTCGAATCATCAAGTCCATAGATGTGAAACCTTATTGTTTTATTTTCAAAAATGAACATTTAGCTGCTATAAATAGCATGACTGCTTAGCTTACGACTAGATTAAATTTTTAAAGTCTCCCAACTCAGCTTATTAAATTGTGCACATTTCATACATTTAGATGCAAGCAAACATGCTTTAACTTTAAGCTAAATTCTTATAATTTATAAAATATTTCAAATTAAATAGCTGTTTTAAAAAAATTATTCATTTATTTCTAGAATTTCTCATTCTAGATCAACAATAAACCCTCAACACAGCTAAGACCAAAGTCTAATAAGGTCTGCTTTCATTCAAGCGTATAACGAGCATTGTAATTATTTGTATCTCCCTCGTCATACTGACTTAAATTCTCTCTGTTTGATTTTTCTGCTTTGATTTTCATCCAAAATGAAAGTTAAACAGGCTGTATTTTGCATATTCTTTTGGAGAATTGCCTTGTCCAATTCATCTCCTCAAGTTGCCACTTCGCAACTTGATAGAAAAACTCGTTTCAAATCTATACTTGGTGGTTCAGCTGGTAATTTAGTCGAATGGTATGATTGGTATGTCTATGCCGCATTTACCCTCTATTTTGCCCCTGTGTTCTTTCCAGAAGGTAATGAAACGGTCAAACTTCTCCAAGCTGCTGCAGTTTTTGCTTTAGGCTTTTTAATGCGTCCGATCGGCGCATGGATCATGGGCGTTTATGCTGACCGTAAAGGTCGTAAAGCGGGTTTAACACTTTCTGTTTCATTGATGTGTGTTGGCTCATTAATCATTGCTTGTGCGCCATCTTATGATTCAGTCGGAATGTTTGCTCCTGCACTGCTTTTATTTGCACGCTTATTACAAGGTTTAAGTGTTGGTGGTGAGTATGGCTCTAGTGCCACCTATTTAACTGAAATGGCAGGTAAAAATCACCGCGGATTTTTCTCAAGTTTCCAATATGTCACCCTGATTTCAGGTCAATTACTTGCACTCTGTGTGCTGATTATCCTGCAACATAATCTTTCTGAAGATGCCTTACATGCATGGGGATGGCGTGTTCCTTTCTTTATCGGTGCATTACTTGCAATTGTTGTGTTCTGGATTCGTCGTGGTCTGGTTGAAACAGAATCATCTAAACAAGCACAACAACAAGCTAAAAATGGCGGTGAAACATCTGGTGCTTTAGCCTTATTCACCAAGTATCCTAAACAAGCCTTTACAGTCATTATGCTGACTGCGGGCGGTACCTTAGCCTTTAATACATTTACGACTTATTTACAAAAATACTTAGTCAACACTTCGGGCTTTGAAAAAACCACCGCAACTGAAATTACCACAGCTGCAATCTTTATTTTTATGTTGATTCAACCTGCAGTCGGTGCACTTTCAGACAAAATTGGTCGTAAACCAATTATGATCACTTTTGGTGTACTCGGTGTGTTATTTACCGTTCCTATTTTCAATGGTTTAGGCTCGACAACGGACCCTAAAACGGCTTTCTTCTTATGTATGAGTGGTATGGTCATTGTGACTGGATATACAGCCATTAATGCGGTTGTAAAAGCTGAATTATTTCCACCACATATTCGCGCTTTAGGTGTAGCCTTACCTTATGCACTTGCCAACACTGTATTTGGCGGTACGGCTGAATTAGTTGCACTAAGCTTTAAAAATGCCGGTCATGAAAACTATTTCTTCTATTACATTACCTTTATGATCGGTTTATCTCTAATCACCTATGTGTTTATGAAAGATACCAAAAAACATAGCCTGATTACGGATGATTAATTCAAAATAAACTTTGCAATCTAATTCATTTAAAACAGCTTTTTTATTCACATGAAAAAGCTGTTTTATTTAAGCAATTCACTTATCGTGAAAATTGCAAAGCTATGGCATACTAAAAATAATTCAAAAAGCTAGGACTTTAAAAGATGAAAAAAATCACTTATGCAGGTTTAGGATTAATCGTTTTAGCTTTATCTGCATGTCAAACAACCCCTCGTCAATACAATGGCGTAACCGGTTATCAAATTGAAAATCAAACAGCAGATAGTGCAACCCTTGCGTATACCCTTTCAGGTCGTGCAGATCGTGATTTGGATGCGGATAAATTACAGCGCGCATGTCAAAAAGTGTTGGGTGCAAACAAAAACTATAAAATTTCTGTATTAAGTACCAATGAAATTATCAACCCGCAAACAGCAAAAGATCAGGCTGGCGTTCAACTTGGACATAGCCGTACATCTTTTGGGCTTTCCAACACGCCAAGTCTAAATAACAGTGAAGATTATGCAACACGCCAAGCCTTAGATACCCGCCCAAGCACTTTACATGTGGTACGTTATACCTGTTCTTGATTTTAGCTATGTGTATCGCAGAATAAAATAAGACGCTGTCACAGCGTCTTATAAAAACTCACATTTCTAAATTCTTTGGCTTCATCTAAATCAGGCCAAGTGGTTGCACTTCGTTCATCCAATTTTTGGTAATTCGGATGACTAAAGTTTTTCACTCGGCTATCTGCCACCCATACTTCTGGTGCAAATTTTAAAAACTCATCCAAGAAGAAACGGTTAGATTGATCATATAAAACATCTGCAGCCAATAAGACATCAACTTGTTCGGCTTTATATAAATCATCTAGATATTCAAGCTCTACATCATTGAGCAAGGCATTTTCACGACAAGCATCCAAACTTATTGGGTCGATATCACAACAGATGACACGTTTTGCACCTGCCATTTTGGCTGCAATTGCAACCACACCTGATCCAGCACCAAAATCCAGCACCACTTTATCTTTTACATGCTGTGGTTCTGCAATCAGCCATTGTGCCATTGCTAAACCTGAAGCCCAGCAAAAAATCCAATACGGTGTATCATTCCAAATACGGCGAATCACCTCATCATCCAAACGATCTGTTGGAAAAACTGGTGGAATCAACCATAACGAAATTGGGCTTTCAGTCAACTGCTGTGCCAATAATTCGCATTGAGGAATTACTTCATGCAAAGCATCAAGTAAATGTTGTGGGGCTTTAGGAAATTGATAAGTACAGCTCATGCAAAATATGACCAAAATTATTATTTTGATATTGAGGAAATACAGCTTCTTCCTCATATTCGATAGACAGTAACATCATGTGCTAAGGTTCGAGACGCTACTGCTTGTTAAGTCTCAGATACTGCTACTTAAAAGTACATCTTAAACGCGTTAAGCCAATGACCATTAAACTAATGACAATATTGCCTACTTTTACTGAAAATAAACATTGCCGTGTAAATGTAGGCTAAATTTAAGCACAGTGAATGCATGGCTTTCACTGTGCCCAGAATAAAACAGGACTTAAGCTAAGGCTTTTTCAGCAGCTTCCACAGTTTGACGAATCAACGTTGTGATCGTCATCGGGCCTACGCCACCTGGAACTGGTGTATAAGCGGAAGCGACATCTTCAATACCGACCAATTGGATATCACCCACACCACCACCGTCACGAGGATGGAATCCAGCATCAACCACAACAGCACCTTGCTTAATCCAGTCTTTTTGGATTAATTCAGCTTTACCGACTGCACCGACAACTATATCAGCCTGTTTTACCAATTCAGCAAGATTTTGTGTACGAGAATGACAGATTGTCACTGTTGCATTGGCTTGAAGTAGCATCATTGCCATCGGCTTACCTAAAATAGCCGAACGCCCTACCACAACTGCATGTTTACCCGCAATTTCAATCTTGTTTTCTTGAAGAATCGTCATGATACCTGCAGGTGTTGCCGAACCATAAGCAGCCTCACCCATTGCCATACGACCAAAACCTAAGCAAGTTACCCCATCTACATCTTTTTCAAGTGAAATGGCATCAAAGCAAGCACGTTCATCAATTTGTTCAGGCACAGGATGTTGGAGCAAAATACCGTGAACATCAGGATTGGCATTTAATTTTTCAATTTCAGCCAATAATTGTTCAGTTGTGGTTTCTTTACCTAACTCTACTTTTAAAGAATCCATACCAACACGACGGCAAGCATTTCCTTTCATGCGTACATACGTCGCAGATGCACCATCATCACCCACTAAAATAGTCGCTAAAATTGGGGTACGACCTGTTTTTGCTTTTATAGCTTCAACACGAGTCAACAAGTCTGCTTCAATTTGTTTCGCTAATGCGCGACCATCCAATACCAATGCCACGGCACATCTCCAAAGTAGATATGAATCAATTTTGCAAATAATACATGATTATTTAGACAATTTTCTTTCATATGCTGAATTTATGTGCATATGTATGAATTATAGTATTGTTTTTTTTTCAAAGATTGCTAATATGTGCATCACCAAGACATGGCGGGGTGGCAGAGTGGTCATGCAGCGGACTGCAACTCCGTGTACGCCGGTTCGATTCCGACCTCCGCCTCCAATCTTGTAAAGCCCGAGTGGTGAAATCGGTAGACACAGGGGATTTAAAATCCCCCGCCCACAAAGCGTGCCAGTTCGAGTCTGGCCTCGGGCACCATTTTAATTCTTGTTAAAATGGTGCAATAAAGAACCCAGCGATAAGCTGGTTTTTTTATGCCTAAAATTTTATATTGTTTTTTATGTTAATATCCAAAGTGAAATTTAGATAAGCGAAGCCTATATGATTCAAAACAAGCAAGTTTCCCTCTATTTAAATCAATTACAACAACAATACCCACAAGCATTTAAGCGCAACTTTCTATTTTATAGTCAAATTAAAACCAAAGGGCTTTTAGATGAAGCAAAGGAATTTATTCCTTGGATTTTGTCGATTATGATTTTTTGCAGCATCTATTTTAGTTTAGGTCAGTATATTGCAAATCATTTTCCTCAATTCGATAGCTTTCAAGCCAATGGCATTGCCGCTTTAGCGATTATGTTATTTTTTATGATTATTGTCCCGATCATTATCAAACAAATAAAACACAGTTCGACGCATTTATACCAACAACTCAATAATATTCCGCTTAAACTTGCGGTACTGATCGTCCTGCAAGCACTCAATCTTTATTTTATAGAAAGCACCCTACTGCAAGGCCTGTTATTTTTCTTTGCAATGAGCTTTGGTTTTGTCAAATTTTATAAAGAAAATTTATTTAGAGATAGCACCAAAGACACTGAATATTACCAATTACAACAAATTCGAAAAAGCTGTTTATGGGCTTATAAACAAGCCAAGAAAGCCAAATTCAAAATGCGATTCTTAGGCAAAGATTCTGAGCAATATCAATTTTATCAAAAGCGCTTAGTCACCTTTTTAGAATTACATTTAGAACTATTAAAATATGAAAATGAAATGTGTAAAACCTATAAATATGAAGATTTAGATGCCTATATGGACAGTATGATGTAATCCATCTATCACGTTAAAAAGCCGAGTAATCTAAACTCGGCTTTTTAAGCTTGAAAATTTATGCACTTTTCTGAACAGTCTTTACATCAACCAAATTGTTATTTAAAACCACTTGATGGGCACGAGCCGTATCCACCGTATAGGTTTTTTCCTTGATGCTATTTAAGAAAATCCAATCCGCTTGTACCTGTTGTGCTGTAAAACTGACTTTTAAGTACCCTCGCTGATTTAAATTGGTGTAATTCAATTCATCAATGAGCGTGGTGAAGGCCATTTCAAATTGTTGTAACTGTGCCAAAGGAATACTTAAATACTTTTCCATCCCAGGTGAAGAGACCGAACTGGTTGCCAATTCAACCCCAACAAAATCACCCGCTTGAGTATGCAAGTCAGCAGACCATGCATTATGGGTATCCCCCGCCAACACCACAACTTTCTTATTTAATGTTTTAAGTGTGCCATATAAAATTTCACGTTCTGCATAGTAGCCATCCCAAGCATCTAAATTATAGGGTGCTACTGTGGTTACACGAGCTTTTTCTGCGGCGGTTAATGTTGGATCACCACTTTTCAAACGAACTTTTAAAGTAACTAACTCGATGATCTGCTGATTCATTTTTGCCAAAGTTTCGGCTGTGACATTTCCACTGGTAATTGCAGATAAAGACAATAGCAATTCAGCAGGGATTAACATTTTTGCCATCAACACTTGCTGACCCAATACATTCCAAGTCGCGGTAGATTGTGCCAGTTTCTTTTGTAGCCACTCACGTTGGGTATAACCCATCAGTGTACGCGTAGTACTGGTTAAATCAGCCTGAAACTTAGCAATATCTAAGCCCGAAGCCGTCATATAATTGGCATAATCGAGTTGCTTATCACGTGCCAAAATACGGGTATCTAACATGGTCAATTGTACCAATGAACCAAAGTCAAACTGGCGATAAATATTTAAGTGATCTGTTGCAGATACAGGACGAATCGGCATCCATTCAAAATAGGCTTGTAAAGCTGCCAATTTACGGTCTAAGAAATTACCCTCATTGGCTTGATGGTTTTCTGCACCGTCTTTCCATGCATCATTTGCCAGTTCATGGTCATCCCAAATCACGATAAAAGGATGACGTGCATGTGCGGCCTGTAGATCGGCGTCAGTATGGTAAAGCGCATAACGCTTACGGTAATCGTCCAACTTGATAATTTCTTT
This sequence comes from Acinetobacter sp. CE-15, assembly GCF_051059255.1. Lineage (NCBI taxonomy): Bacteria > Pseudomonadati > Pseudomonadota > Gammaproteobacteria > Moraxellales > Moraxellaceae > Acinetobacter > Acinetobacter sp. CE-15. Next base: position 3,567,794 of record NZ_CP192737.1, read on the forward strand.
ATCATTGTCAGCAGCGAGGGTACGACCCAGCTTTACCGCCTCTTCTGTGGCATATCCATCTTTACCATATTCATAGATGTAATCCCCCAAATGGATGATCGCATCAACCTCTTGTTTTGCCATTTCCTTATACACATAGAAATAGCCAGCAGGATAGTTTGAACATGAACACACCGCAAACTGCACCGAGCTAGTGGTTTCAGGTAATGTTTTGGTACGCCCTACTGGCGAAATCACCGAACCAAATTTAAAACGATAATAATAAGTTTGCCCAGACTTAAGCTTGTCTGCATCGACCTTAATAGTAAAATCCTGAGCTGATGCTGTTTGTACTTTTCCAGTATTGATCACTTGCGTAAATTTATCGTCTGTGGCAATTTCCCAAACCACTTCTAAACGCAAAGACGTATCCTGCGGGGTAATACGCGTCCACAAAATCACACGATCTTTTAATGGGTCGCCACTGGCAACACCATGTAAAAATTCAACTTTTGTTGTAGGAGATATTGAATCGTTGTTATCACTCCCACAAGCAGTCAACGACACTGGTATAGATAATGCCCCAAAACTGGCTAATGACTTTTGAATAAGTTCACGGCGTGAAATTGAGTTTGGCATTGAAGTAGGTTTCCTCTAAGTTTTTTTATCCAATCAATTTAAAGGCTTAATATTTCGCTTTAATCTCAAATTGATGAAAAAATCATGACAAAATACCCATTCAGCGGCTTAAAGTGCTTTATTTTCAAACATAAGCACATGAATTGATTGAAAAGAAAGCAAATCGACATAAATACGCTTGCCAAGAGAAAAACTGTCCTTTATTATTGCGCACATGCCCGAGTGGTGAAATCGGTAGACACAGGGGATTTAAAATCCCCCGCCCACAAAGCGTGCCAGTTCGAGTCTGGCCTCGGGCACCATTTTAAATCTTATTAAAATGGTGCAATAAAGAACCCAGTGATAAGCTGGTTTTTTTATGCCTAAAATTTGTAAATCATCTATAAATCACCAATTTAAAAATAACGCAAAGTTCAATACATCTTGCTAAAAAGCGTGATAGCTCAACTATATTTTTGTGGTTATTTTTCATTAAAAAACTTATAATATGATAAATTTACATTAATTATTAATATTTTCATAAACTTAATTAAACCAAAACCATGTCTAAAATTACCACTGAAACTCAAAAAGCCGCCTCTATATTTCCTCGAATATTCGCATTTATCATCGACTGTATTACCGTCGGCGTAGCCTGTTTAGAGATGGGTAAAATACTCTACCCATATTTTGAAAATTCTCCTTTTATTTTCCAATGTATAGGTACGCTCCTCTGTCTATTTTATTTTGCTGCTTTTAACAGCCATATCGGTAATGGTAAAACCATTGGGAAAATTCTGGGTAAAATTAGGGTAAAAGATTTAAATGGTGCTTCAATTCCATTTATACATTCTCTGGTTAGATCAAGTATCTTTATCATTCCATTTTGCTTTGCAGGTTATTTACAAACATATTCAACTCAGCATCTTTCACTCAGCCTACTTGTGGCATTTTTTCAAAGCATCGTCTTTGCCTGTTTTTACTTGGCTATTTTTAATGGAAATAGCCAACAATCTCTGCACGACCTACTCAGTGAAACTCAAATCCTCAGAAACGCTCAATCCAATATTCCACGCCAATCTGTATGGCGTATTCATTACTACATCATTGCGCTGTTAACGATTGTGATTTTTTCTGTCAATTTATGGGGTTATTTCCAAAGCAAAGCAATGTCAGCCAATGATTTTAGTTTGATCTCCAATGACATTAAAAATGCTCAAGTTGAAAGTCGCCATACCTTCATCGGAGAAGCCGAATCCACAAATCAGGTTTTAATTTTAAATGTGAATCAGCCAGATTATCTGGATGACCTTGAGCGTGCCGAAACATTGCTAGAAAAGATTAATCAACAACACGCTGAGGTGTTAACGCAATACCACATCACTCAGGTGCAATTTAACTTTTCTTATCAATTTGGCTTGGCTAAATTATCAAAAACAACGCTTTATGATTATAAAAAGACGCCTAAAAGTAGCTTAAGCTATATTGGGGAGAGTACAGGGCTAAACCTTGGTTTTTAAACAAGACCAAGTCTCGCTGTTAAAGTTTAAATCTTGTAGATAAAAAAAGACCACGTTTTTGGAAACGTGGTCTATAAAAATGGTGGCTATGACGGGACTTGAACCTGTGACCCCCGCATTATGAGTGCGGTGCTCTAACCAACTGAGCTACATAGCCTAAAACTGTGCGCGCATTATCTGCTGTAAACAATGTTACGTCAAGCACTAATTAAAATAAAATTCATCGAAGTGAGCCGATAAGCCGGGTTCTGTCTAGAACGATCATTCCTCTAGGCGTATGATCACTCATACGCTCAAGCGACCTACCCGGATCCAGCATGGGCCATGCCTATAGGATCCCTATTTGGTCTTGCTTCCGGTGGGGTTTACCATGCCATGAACTGTTACCAGCCATGCGGTGCGCTCTTACCGCACCCTTTCACCCTTACCTTCCATTTCTCCGAAAAGAAACGTTATTGAAGGCGGTCTACTCTCTGCTGCACTTTCCGTCGGTTCACACCGCCCAGGCGTTACCTGGCACCTTGCCCTATGAAGCCCGGACTTTCCTCCCCTGCTTCAATCACGGAGATCTCCACAGCAGCGATCGTCTGGCTCACTTCGGGGCGTATCCTAACAAATTTCTCGGCTAATTGCTTGCGCTTTTTTGAGCAATTAGTTTTTTATACTTTTCCATCAAGTCGTCTTGGCTCTCTACATGGTTCGGATCGAGCGGAATACAGTCGACTGGACAGAAAAGCGCACACTGTGGCTGATCAAAATGCCCGACGCATTCTGTACATAGGTTAGGATGGATTTCATAAATCTCCTCCCCCATAAAAATGGCATCATTTGGACATACAGGCTCGCATACATCACAATTGATACATTCATCAGTGATAATTAAAGACACGCTACCAACCTTGTTGATGTTTACGATGGAAGGCTTCGACAACGCATTGAGGAACAAACTTTGCCACATCGCCTTTCAATCGTGCTATTTCTCGAACCATCGTCGAAGAAATAAATGAAAATTGCTCTGATGGTGTTAAAAATACTGTTTCAAAATCATGATCAAGCTGACGATTCATATTCGCAAGCTGAAATTCATATTCAAAATCTGAAACAGCTCTTAAGCCACGTAACACTGCTGTAGCATGTTGTTCACGTGCAAAATTTACCAATAACCCATCAAAACCGACAAACTCAACATTGGGTAAATGTTTGAGTGATATCTTTGCTAACTCTACACGTTCTTCCAAACTAAAGACTGGATTTTTATGATGCCCAATTGCAATTGCGACCACAACTTCATCAAACATTCGTGAAGCACGTGCGACTAAATCAACATGGCCATTGGTAATTGGATCAAAAGTTCCTGGATAGATGACACGAGTTTTAGACATCCATTTGTACTCTAGTTTGTTATGTAGGGCTATAGTTTAACAAAAACTTAAATATTAGCGAATAACCTCTTTTGATTTAGCTTTGGCTTTAATTGTGAAATGACTTCACCTGAAGCCAAGTTTGAGGCAAAATAAGGCTATTCTTGGAATATTTGTATTATGTCGAAAAACATTGTCGTTAAAAAAAATAATAGTGGGACGATTGCACAAAATAAACGTGCACGCCACGATTATTTTATTGAAGAAAAATTTGAAGCTGGGCTTTCTTTACAAGGTTGGGAAGTCAAGTCATTACGTGCTGGGCGGATGACCATTACTGAAAGCTATATTACCTTTAAAAATAATGAAGCATTTCTCTTCGGTGCTCAAATTCAACCTTTACTTTCAGCATCTACGCACGTAGTCCCTGAAGCGACACGTACCCGTAAACTGTTGCTCTCGCGCCGTGAGCTTGAAAAGCTACTGGGTGCTGTCAATCAAAAAGGTTATACCTGCGTACCTTTGGCGTGTTACTGGAAAGGTCATTTGGCTAAACTTGAGATTGCTTTGGTAAAAGGTAAGCAGTTACATGACAAACGTGCCACTGAAAAAGATCGCGACTGGCAACGTGATAAATCACGAATCATGCATAAATAATCTGTTTGATATACGAAAAACCTCCGAAATGGAGGTTTTTTCTTTTAAACATCTTTTTAACAGAATTTTAACGAACCATAGCAGTTGGGAGCAAAGTCCTGATTTTTAAGTTGTAGATCTTTTAACGGAAAGTTTACTGATGTATTCGGTAAGTTGACATTTCCAATACCCAAATAACCACCTAAACACCCACCCAATCCACTACATGGAATCGGATTTGAGGTTAAGTAATTACTAATCGGATCTACCACTTGTTTAAGTACATCATTGGTAATAATAATTTTTTGACTAGGTGTAACATCTCCAATATCAATAGAATCTTCAAATGCCATCCACCAGCCTCTTTGCGCAGCAACTTCAGCTCCTGGCCACCATACATTTTGATTTTGCAGAGATAATGAAAAAGGGTTATTTAAATTAATTTTATGAATATAACCTAAATTTTGATCAACAGACACATTCGCTTTTAACCCCGTAATATTACCATCAACCGTTTTTTGAAGCTTAAATAAGCCGGCTGTAATATTCAACGATGCTTCTAAATTACCCGAAAAATTAATTCTATTAATATTTGCATAACCATTTAAAAGTACCTTATTCATCCTATTGCCAGATATGGTTTGTCCATTAATAAAAATATCAGCCTTAGCTGAATCTAAATTTAAACTATAGTTATTTGACCTCACTCCAAGAGGAATATTCAAGCAAAGAATTACACAAATCCGAGCATTAATATTTGCATCAATAGTTTTACCTGTGTCTGAATAAGACATATTACGTGCCTGAGTATAGCCTGTGCCAGTAGTATCTTTAATTTTCATATAACCACTGAGACTATTAATTCCGTTTGGCGAACCTGTATTTTCAGTACCTGCTGTCAACATTCCCAAAACTTTTTCAGCACTTAAACGTAGACCAACCACTTCTCTTGTTGAAGCAGAATTGGGATTTTTTATGGCAAATTCTACAAATGGATTGGTTAATTTTGCACTTGAACCCACACGTCCTTCACGCGTATCAGCCAAACCTGAAAGACTCAGATTATCAATATCAATGTCGCAACCACCCGCCCCGTTTACCCCACCACAACCGAGCTGTAACTTTTTAATGTTGGCATTCAATTCAAGCTCGGCCTCAAGTCCAAGTTTATAAAAACCAACGCCTTGCCCCTGCATCTTATTGACTGAGTCATTTGGCGCAATATAACCCAAGCTCATCAGTGCCTGACCATGAACATCGGAAAGCTCAGAGTCATTCAATTGAGTTAGACTCTCCAAGTATAGAGAATTTGCAAAACAATGCATTGAGGAAAACAATCCAGCATAAATTACGACATTCTTTACGACTTTAATGATTTTCTTATCAATCATTCTATTATAGTTGATATCCATATCAGCTAATCTCATTTTATTATGAATAAAAAATATACTAAAATACAAATAAAGCAAATAGAAAAGTGAATTAAATATCTCAATACTATAACAATTATGCAAACCAAGATTACTTTCTCAATGATTCTAAAGACTTTTTATTGATATTTACTTATGTAACTAATTTTAATTATTATATATTTATACTTAATAGTCATACAATCTACTTTTCAGCACATCATGTGGTTTACAAGTCACCTAAGAGGTTATTGTCAGTGGTCATGATTGGTAAAGCGATAAAACTCAATCTTGTATAAGCAATAAAAAACCTCCAGACGGAGGCTTCCTTTAGTCTTAAAGGTCTAACAGAATTTTAGATTGCCATAGCAGTTAGGTGCAAAGCCTTGAGTTGCTAAGGGTAAATCCTTAATTGGGAAATACAGTGGTTTTGCCGATGATAAATTAACTTCACCAATATTCAGACCAAGAGCTATACATCCAATTGCTAACTGACAGGTCGGTGGGTTATTTGTTAAATAATTGTTAATACTGGGTACAACTTGTTTAAGAATATCATTGGTTACATCAATCTGATTTTTTGGTATAACTTTACCAATATCAATTTCATCTTCTATGGCTAACCACCATCCACGATTCGCAGCGTATTCAGCACCAGGCCAGTGAACTTGAGTCGACTGTAGTGATAAAGAAAATGGATTGTTTAAAGGGAATTTATGAATATATCCAAGATCTTGTTCAATATCTAAGTCAGCCCTTAAGCCTGATATATAGCCATTTGAATTAATACTCAAAGGAATCAATGAAACGAATGGTAGATTTACTCTTGCAGTAATGTTTCCACCAAAGTTTAAATTATCGATCAATGCAGTGCCTGTGAGTTTTGCAGAAGTTAAACGTGTACCTGCTAACGTTGTACCATTGATCAATAAATTAGCTTTAGTTGATTGCAACTGTAAATTATAGTTATTTGTAGTAAAAGTTGGTGCAACAAAACCTATTATAATTCGGCCACTCATAGCCATTCCTGTATCATTAAATCTCATCGCCCTTGGAGCTGTGAATCCCGTTCCTGTGGTCGCCTTAATTTTAATTGCCCCACTTAAACTATTTATCCCATTGGGAAGATCAGAGTTCTCTATTCCTGTAGTTAATAAGCCTAAAACTTTTTCAGCACTTAAACGTAGACCAACCACTTCTCGTGTTGACGCAGAATTGGGATTTTTTATCGCAAATTCTACAAAGGGATTGGTTAATTTTGCACTTGAACCTACACGTCCTTCGCGGGTATCTGCTATACCCGAAAGACTCAGATTATCAATATCAATGTCGCAACCGCCTGCCCCGTTTACCCCACCACAACCCAGTTGTATTTTTTTAATATTGGCATTTAGGTCAAGCTCAGCTTCCAGTCCAAGTTTATAGAAACCGACATCCTGTCCTTGCATGTTATTGATTGAGTCATTTGGGGCGATATAACTCAAGCTCATCAGTGCCTGACCACTCACATCCGAAAGTTCAGCATTATTTAATTGAATTAAACTCTCAGAATGTAGAGTGCTTGCAAAACTATGGATTGAAGAAAACAATCCTGTACAAATGAAAACTAGCTTTGCAATTTTAACAATTTTCTTATCAATTGCTCGGTTTTTTTTGATATCCATACCATCTTCTCAGATCTTATTATGGATAAAAAATATACTAAGTGTTAAATAAAGAAAACATCACTTCGTCGTAAACATTTATATTTTATAATTTTTATATGATTCAACATCACTCTCATAATGATTCTAAAGGATTTTTTACTTATATTACTTTATGTAACTAATTTTAACAATTGTATATTTATACTTAATAATACCATAATAATCCGTCCAAAACAGAACATAAGCCACCAGTGCATAATACCTTTCCATGAATGCAAAAAATAATCATATTGATTGAATTATATTGGTATTTAAAGTTGCTTCTCCCGTTGGGAGAAGCCTAGGATGTGGGGCTTTTATATTGATCTATAGTTTAAAAATGGCTTATCAAAAAAGCCTATTATAAAATTTTTTATTTATTCTATTTTCCATTCTTTTATCGAATACCAATGAACAACTACGGCGTAATTTTATTTATGAGTAACGCAATATACTCTCCAAACCATGTTGCGGTTTGCAAGTCACCAGAAGGCGGTGTAATTTCAACTGGTGCATTATCTGATTGTGTCATTAACCCTAAATAACCCGCCATACGGTTTAAATCTGTGGGTTTAACACCTGTAGGCATTAAAGGGAGTCCAGACCATAACATGCCATGTTGCATTGCAAAGATATTAATCTGTTGCAGTACAGATAACTTATCTCCACTTAAACCACCAGAGTTGGTAAATGCAGCAGCAAGTTTGCCCTGCCAATCACGATTTTTCCAACGTTTAGATGTAGAGTCCATAAACATTTTAAATGGACCTGTAACACTTCCCATATAGGTCGGTGAGCCAAAAATTATGGCATTCGCTTGATCTAAAATATCCCAATCAATATGCTCAATATCCATTTGATGAACAGTTACACCGATCTTCTCTGCACCTTGTGCAATATAATTCGCAACTTTTGCAGTATGACCAAATGGACTGTGGTAAACGATCGCGATAGATTTAGCAGATAAAGACATATCAATTGAAAACAAACAAATTTGGTCAAGTTTAACATCAATTCATTTTTAAACAATTCTTGTAATGTTCAGAAAACCTATGACATAACGCTTAAAACAACGATAAATCTATTTAAAAATAAAGATTTAATTCCGAATAAATACAAAAGTAGCCATACGCCCTGTTTTTGCATGGCGACGATAAGAATAGAAATCCTGATCTTGACGATAAGAACACTGATCTCCTCCTGTAACCACATTCACCCCATGTTGTTTAAGAATATAACGCGCAATCGCATACAAATCCGCATAGTGCTTACCTGCTTGCTCACCCTCTATAAATGCAGTGTCTAGTTCAGCATATTTAGAACAAAAAGCAGCTTTGACTTCTGCGCCAATTTCAAAACAAGGCTGGCTGATTGCTGCACCCAACCAAGCCCAAGTAGGTGGAGACTTCATATTGGCAATGGTATTTTCAATTATTCCCCCTGCTAAACCGCGCCAACCTGCATGTAGGTTCGCAACCTCAGTGCCTGCGGCATTGCCTAATACAACGGGTAAACAATCAGCGGTCATCATCATCAAAGCATGCCCCTGAGTCTGTGTGACCAAACCATCCCCCTCCAATGCGCTAAAAGTCATTTCTTCATTGATGGTATGACATATTGTGCTGTGGGTTTGCGTCATCCATGTGATTTTACTAACACCTAATTTTGCGAATTCATCCAATAAAATCATACGGTGTTGTTGTACCCGTTGAGGATCGTCATTTACATGCAATGCCAAATTAAAACCTTCAAGCTCAGGCTGTACAGATGGCAAAGCCTTTGGGTGATGTATATGTGTCTGGCCTGCATATACACCTTGAGGTAATCCTTGAACAAATTGCATGTGACGCTCATTGAAATATTTTTATTAAACTTATCATAAGCTGATTAACAAAGCTTTTGAAAATCCATTTTTTGATTGAGTAAATTTTATACAAAAAACCAACAATTGTTAATTTATTCTAATATTATATTTAAAAAAAATTAAAACACACGGAGCGTGGATATGAAAAAAATTACATTGGCTATTGTTACTTCGTTTTTAGGCATAACTAATGCTTATTCAGCAGTTTGTGAGTATAAATTTGATGCAACTTCTGAACAAGTTATTGTAGTCAATCCAGAAGAAGTTGGTTCGCCACCAGTTACTCGCTTTCCTCAGCAAAATGGGGCGAAAGTTGGTTTTAAACTAACAAATGCCCTAGTTAAATCTTTTATGGCTTTTAATTCTAAACAAACCAACGCACTTAAAGATCTAATTATTGGTAATTCATCTGTAGCGGTTGGAGACCAAATGCTTCCATCTACAGGTACTATTGCTTTTGAACTCAACTTTAAAGTTCCAAATGCATTAAAAGGAAAAGGTAAATTAATCTCTTTCCCAATTATGATTTCAGGTAAATCACAAGACAATAAACAGACAAGTATTTTTATTTTTTATATGAATAACCCAGACGAGACAAATACTACCAATTTTTTTGGAACATTTTTTAAACATGATCAATCCTCTATTACCCCTGAAAACTTTTCATCACCATTACATGTGCAAAATACACTTGATGGTTATCAAAGAATGGGAATCTATATAAATCAATCAACAAACCAAGTGGGGTTAATCTTTAATCATCAAAATTATGGCTATATCGGAACACTCCCATCAAAACTGGACAACTTATTTTTTATGATCTCTGCCGGATACGGTAATATTGCAGCATCAGATTTAAATCAGGAGGTATCAATTGAATTGGTAACAGATAAATCTAAATTTAAAAATACCTACCCAACAGGAACAAAAGATATTTGTGGCAACTAAATAATTTAGCTTAAAGTTTTATTTTTAATGAAATTTCAGAACTTAAGCAAAGTTTGATAAAAGAATAAAGAGAGAAAAACCATGAAAAAATTAAAGCTTTCTGTTTTATTGATTCTGAGTATTATCAGCACGCAAGGATTTGCACTATGCCGTTATGATTTAGAAGGTTTTTTGCCTGAACCTGCTAATCCAGCAGCACAAAAATTTCCTACAGTATCAGGTCAAAAAGTTGCTTATAAAATACTGAATGCACCCAACCAAATCACATATTCAGCAACCCATAGCAATTTCAGCTCCAGCAACAATATTGCGACAGGAACACTCCCGATAGCAAATACGGGTATTGTTGGATTTGAATTTAATATTGATACGATTTCAAATGAATTAACAGGAACTAATAATATCGGCAAAGGGATGAATTTATTAATGTTTGATCAAAACAATCAAACCATAGGTGTTATCGCCATTATGTATGGAAATAATTCAGCAATACAGAATTATAAGAAACCATTATTGATTTGGGTGATGCAAAAGAATCCTATCACAAATCAAAATGATATTACCTATGCTTATCTACAACCTTACGACGCTTCAACTACACAAAATGTAGGGGTATATATCAATCAAAATGCCAATCAAATTGGATTTATTTTAAATAAACAAAATTTAGGTTATGTGGCTACGATTAATTCAAAAATTAAGTCATTAACTTTTCAACCTCAAGCACTATTCAGTGGTTTTGAAGCCAACTCTCCATACCTAAATAAAACCATGTCATTAGAATTGGTCACGGATAAATCAAAATTTACCAATACTTTTCCTACAGGAACAAAAGATGCTTGTGGTAACTAAATCAATGTATAAAACTGCTCTCATTGAACAGTTTTATCATGTAAATCAATTAATAGGCTTTGTTTTCAGAGCGTAAAACTTCAACCAACTCAACGAAATCATCTGACCATGGTGCTTCAAACATCATTTCTTCTTGTGTACGTGGGTGAACTAGGCCTAATTTAGAGGCATGTAAAGCTTGGCGTTTAAAGTTACGCAATGCACTGCTCAGTTTTTCAGAAGCACCTGCTGGAACTTTAACTCGGCTAACATAGACTGGATCACCCACCAATGGATAACCAATATAGGTGAAATGAATCCGGATTTGATGAGTACGCCCTGTTTCAAGTTGCGCTTGTACACGGGTGAAATGTTGAAAACGTTCTTTAACATTGTAATGCGTCACCGCATCACGACCACCCGGTAAAATAGCCATTTTTACACGATCTACAGGATGACGTTTAATCGGCTCATCAATCGTTCCCCCCGCAATAATATGACCATAACAAATCAAGTCATATACACGGTAAACTGCTTTTTTAGCCAATTGTTTACTTAAAGAAAATTGCGCTTCCAAATTTTTAGCAACAACCAATAAACCGCTGGTGTCTTTATCAATACGATGCACTAAACCTGCACGAGTTAATTCGGCAGATTTTGGGTAATGATAAAGCAAGGCGTTCACCAAAGTACCATTTGGATTACCCGCACCAGGATGAACAACCATACCGACAGGTTTATTGATGACCATAATATCGTCATCTTCATAAACAATGTTTAAAGGGATATTTTCAGGTTGTGCAGACGTTTGTGCTTCCAATTCAACATCTAAACATAGAAGTTCATTGCCTTCGCATTTATACTTAGGCTTGACAATGTTACCATTTACCAACAAATGACCTTCTTTCATCCACTGCTTGAGTTTTTCACGAGAAAACTCGTTCCAAACCAGTGCTGCGACTTGGTCAATACGTTGCCCTAAATAGCTTTCATCCAGTTGAAATTGCAACGATAAACGTGTTGCAGTCGGCGCAGAATTATGATTATCTGCATCCTCAGAATCTTCAAGTAAATTGAAATCATTTTCTGGGAAATTAGAATTAGAAGAGTGTGCTGAAGTCATTTGCTCATTCGGACAAAAGTGGTTTAATAGCGCAATTGTAGCCTATTGCCCGTATAAACAGAGGAATTTTTATGTCGCTACCACGTTATAAAGTCACAATGCTTGCTTTAACTGTAGGCTTAGCAACTGCATTTGTCGGCTGTAGCAGCAATCCGAAGAAGGATGTTGTTGATACAGGCCCGAAATCAAATGAGCAGACTTATTACAATAATGCGATAAAATCATTAGACCGTGGGCAATATGGCGATGCTGCAAAAGCGTTAGAAGCAATGGATACTTATTTCCCGACTGGGCAATATGCACAACAAGCTCAGCTTGAATTGCTTTACACAAAATTTAAGCAAAAAGATTATGAAGGCACAATTGCACTGGCAGATCGTTTTATTCGTTTAAATCCTCAACATCCGAATTTAGATTATGCTTACTATGTCCGCGGCGTAGCCAATATGGAGCAAAATTATGACAGTTTGCTTCGCTATACCTCATTAAAACAAGCACATCGTGATGTAGGTTATTTAAAAATTGCCTATCAAAATTTTGTCGACTTAATTCGTCGCTATCCTTCAAGTCAATATTCAGTTGATGCTGCACAACGAATGAAATACATCGGCCAAGAACTGGCTGAAAGTGAAATGAATACTGCACGTTTCAATATTAAACGTAAAGCGTATTTGGCTGCAATTGAACGTTCGCAATGGGTGATTGAACACTATCCTCAAACGCCTCAAGTTCCTGAAGCCTTAGCAACAATGGCATATGGTTATGACAAGTTGGGCGATAAAGAAACATCACAACAGTACATTGGCGTGCTTAAGCAAAACTATCCGAACCTTGTTAAATCCAATGGCGAAGTGAATATCCGCGCAGCACGCAAAGAAGCGAGCTGGTGGAACCGTGCAACATTAGGTATATTAGGTCGTGGTGATAAAGCAGAAGTATCACAAGAAGCGAGTTCTGAAACGTCTGATCAAGCAGAACAAAAATCAAGCTTGTTAAATAAAGTGAGTTTTGGCTTACTTGATCGTCCAAATCGTGAAGTGTCTAAAGAGCCAGCACGTGCAGATGAAAGTTTGTATGATGGACAACGTAAATAAATATTGATTGCGACAAATCAAGACGGGTTTTTACCCGTCTTTTTTATTCATAGATATTTTTAGACTCAAAACTACGTTAAACTTTAAATTGGTTTAAACGATACATGACATTAAATTTATGGCTATTCCTCAGCACACGATAGATCAAATTTTGGATCGCACAGATATTGTCGATCTGATTGGTCAACGTGTGAAATTGAAAAAAACTGGTCGCACCTATTCAGGCTGTTGCCCTTTTCATCAGGAAAAGTCACCTTCTTTTCATGTTTACCGTGATAAACAGTATTATCACTGCTTTGGCTGTCAGGCAAATGGCAATGCCATTCGCTTCTTAATGGATATTGATAATCGAAATTTTGTCGATGTCATGAAAGAACTCTCCAGCCATGCAGGTGTCGAACTTCCCAAAGACAATCATGACAATAAAAAACTGTCGTATAAACGTGAAGTATCCAAACCTAAGCCAGCAGTGAAGGCTGTAGAAAATAAAGTAGTCGATTCTAAACCCGCTGAGCAAAAAACAGATTCTGTTCAGCCACTAGAAATTGACCCTTTTGAAGCCTTTAGCCAATATCCTGATCCTGAGCATTTCGATCCAACCCAGTTTGACTCAGTAGGTTTTGATCAGCTCCCTCAAGATGGCAACCTTTATGATCTGTTAGAAAATATTGCGCAATTTTATGAACGCCAATTACCAAACAGTAAAGTGGCGCAGAATTATTTTAAACATCGTGGTTTAAGCGCCGAAACAATCCAATATTGGCGCTTAGGCTATGCACCAGAAGATTGGCAACATTTAGAAAAAGCTTTCCCACAAGATATTGAAGGTTTAAAACTACTGGGTCTGATTCGTACCAGTGATAGTGGTCGTGACTTCGATTTGTTGCGTGATCGGGTGATTTTCCCGATTCGAGACAACAAAGGTCGTGTTGTAGGTTTCGGTGGTCGCGCATTGAATGACGAAATCAAACCGAAATATATTAACTCACCTGATTCTGAAGTCTTCCATAAAAACCAACTGCTTTACGGCTTGTATGAAGGTCGGAAAGATCGTGCGCAAAATTGGCTCATGGTTGAAGGCTATATGGATGTGATCGCCTTACAACAGAATGGGATTTCTGGTGCGACAGCAACATTAGGTACGGCCAGCAATGCAGATCATTTAACTATTTTATTTAAGCAGAACAATCAAATCACGATTGCGTTTGATGGTGATGCCGCTGGACAAAAAGCAGCACGTCGAACCTTAGAAATTGCCTTACCTTTATTGAACGATGGTCGTGAACTTAAATTCTTTGTTCTCCCCAAAGAACATGACCCAGATTCGTTGATTCGTAAGGAGGGTTTTGAAACGTTTCAACGGATATGGCAACAATCCCCTTTATTATCGGATTTTGTCTTTGCTTTATTGAGTCAAAACTATGATGTTGCTACACCTGAAGGTAAAAGTCAGGTGATGGCTGAACTCAATCAACTGACTGAGTTACTGCCTAAACAAGGTTCTTACCGCTATTTATTAAGACAATTTTTTAAAGAAAAGTTAGGTTTTAATCGAAAATGGCAGCCTCAAGTCAGCTTAGATGCCTCATTGTCTTTTAATATTCGCACCAAAGATGAAGACTTTGCTGTGGCGATTTTGATGCAACATCCGTTTTTATATATTCACTTTGAAGTATTACGTGCATTGATTCAACCAGATGAGTTATTGGCGCAAATCTTAGCGGTATTTGACCGTGTCTTTGATGATCTACCAGATGATCAGGAACTTGCAACCTATTATATTTTAGGTGCATGTGGTGCTTATCATTTGGAACTCTCTGAAATCATACAACGTACCAATATTCAGGCTTTGGCTGAAGCGCCTGAAATGGCAGATAAATTGGCTTCAGATTACTCTTTGGCCTTGCAAGAGAAATATTTAAAATTAAAGCTTAAAGCACCAACCTCATTGAGTGAATCACGTAATTTACGTAAACAACTCAATGAACTGACTAAACAAATTAGTTTAAAGTTGGTACATCATTAATTTTGCTTAAACGCCTCATTAAGCTTATCAAGTATTTTGTAATACAAAAAATTCATATGGCTATTGGCCTCTTCCATTGAGGAATCATAAGGCTTATATAGGTTTATAATTATATGTTTTTGAAAGTTTTCATCACAAAAAAACGCGTTGGTAGGGTAATTAGAATCTGAGTGTGCATTTATACTCTCGACCATAAGTGGATCAAATATCCGCCCTGAATAATCTAGATAAAAGCAATATAGTTTAGGTTTTTTGGGGTTCTTATAGCATCGAGCTACTGAATCAATTACCCCCATAATTCCACCCTGCGTAGAGAGGCTATGTAGATCCTTAATTGCTTGATTCTAATTTGATCGCACTAGTATATACACCAATAATAGCTGGTGAAGCAAAAACATTAAATCACATTCTTTTTAAAAAATAATCACTTCGTTTTTGGTTTTCTTTCTTGTTCAAAAATATCCTGAATATTTTCTTTCATCCATTCAAAATGTGAAGGATCTTCATCCTGTGCTGCTTGGCGTAGCAAAATTGAAGATGGGTGCAATAACTTTTGCGTCAAACGATGTGCAAAATCCTCAAGTACATGTTGCGTATCCTCACCTGCCTGAATACGCTCTAAGGCATGCGACAACTCCATCTGGCGTTGTTCCTCACCGTGCTCACGAAACTGTTGAATCGTCCCACCAGCATCTTTTACTTTTTGCTGTGTCACCAACTGAGTTACCAATTGATTGACCATAACCTCTGCTTCAACCGCAGCTTGACGTCGTTGTGCTAAATTTTCATCAATTACACTTTGTAGGTCATCCACACCGTATAAATACACACCATCCAAACTTTCAACTTTTGGATCTATATCACGAGGTACAGCTAAATCGACCATAAGCATTTGTTGATAACGACGTTTTTTTAAAGCGAATTTCACATCTGCATAAGCAATGACTTGATGCAAACTGCCTGTACAACTGGAAATTACATCCGCACGATAAAGCTGAGTAGTGAGTTCATCAAATGGAATAATCTCCACTTCAACACGGTGCGCTATTTCTTGTGCTAATTTCTCTGCCCGTTCACGGCTTCGATTACAAATCAGGATTTTTGCAACGCCCATTTCAGCCAAGTGTTTTGCCACCAAGCTGTTCATTTCACCTGCGGCAACCACCATGACTGTAAGCTGTTCAGGCTTACTAAACACTTGCAATGCGAGTTGAGCAACAGCATATCCCATCGAGACAGCATGACTGCCGACTGCAGTTTCAGAACGTACGCGTTTGGCTGCATAAAAAGCATATTCAAATATTTGATTCAGATTTTGCGAGACGATTTCAGCATCTTTTGCGATTGATAGTGCTGTTTTAACCTGCCCAAGAATTTGCGGTTCACCCAGCATCAACGAGTCTAAACCACTGGCAACCCGCATTAAGTGCGAAACTGCATCGGTATTTTCATAACGATATACATGATTTGACAATTGCTTTACATCAATACCATTGGTTTGGGCGAGCCAATTTAATACCATATCGGCATTTTCAGCCATGGCATAGACTTCAGTGCGGTTACATGTTGACACCACCACCATATCATTCAAATTTTGGCGAAGGCTTTCTACGGCAAATAAATCTTTTAATCGTTCTGGATTAAAAGCGATTTGCTCACGTAGCTCAACAGAAGCAGTTTGATGGTTGACACCCAATGCAAAGAAAGACATATCAGATCATCATTTCGCTAAATTTGTGCTATTGTGCAATAACGGTGTCATAAAAAGCATACTTGGATTCGGAAAAATTGCGTCAAATAAACAACCGCTTAAGCGGCATGACAATTAAGCAATATTCTACCACATTCTTACTGGTTGGTAGCATGGCTTCTAGTGCTCATATTAGAGCATCTGGAGAATTTTATCATGCTAAATATAATACTAATGCATTAAAACAAAGTATTATTGCTGAATTTTCATTGGCTTATAATGATACTGCAACTGCTTTACACAATTATACTGTGCTCGCAATTCGTAGTAATTCAACCACCATTAAACAACGTGCCTTGAATGTTGCAATTGAACAAAACGATTTAAAAGCAGCTTTAGACATTGCCACCCATTGGGTTGTACAAGAACCTGAGGATGTTCCTGCAAAATTTTATTTGGCGCATATCGCGCTCAAATCACATGAATATGAGCTTGCAGCGGAGACTCTGGACAGTATTCTCAATATTGACCCCAACGCTGATTTAGAAAAGATTTTAGAAGGAATTGCACCAGAATCAGAAGTAGATCGTCAAAATCTGCTCAATACGCTGAGAGCAAGTAAAGAAAAAAACAACCCTTCTGTTTTAATTCTAATAGCCGGTTTGGAAGCGCAAAACGATGAAATCGAGCAAGCCTTAAAAACCGTCAATAAGGCGTTAAAAAAACGTTCAAAAGTGACTGGCTTTATTCTGATGAAAGCCAATTTATTAGAGGCTTTGGGTGACCAAGAAGCGACTTTAAATTGGTATGATCGAAGCAGTCGTAAAAACAAGTACAACTATGATATCCGTCTGGCAGAAGTCAAATATCTGATCAAGATACATCAATCTGAATTGGCCTTAAGCAAATTAGAATCGATTATTCAAGCTTGGCCAGATGCTGAAGAAGCCCTATTTATTGCAGGTTTAACTGCGATTGATTTAAAAAAGCTGGATCAAGCTGAACAGTATTTAGTGGAGTTACGCTACTCGTCACGTTATCAAAACGAAGCTTATTTTTATTTGGCAGTAAATGCTGAACGAAAGCAAAATGATGAAACGGCAAAAGCCTATTATCGTCTGGTTGATGGAAACTTATATACAGTTTCACGCCGTAATCTGGTCTCGATTTTTGAAAGACAAGACAAGATGAATGATGCTTTGCGGTTTTTAACCCAAGAACGTGTCAATTATCCACAACATGCAAGTTTCTTATATCAGGCTCAAGCCGAGATTTTAAAACGCATGGGCAATAAAAAAGCAGCGCTGAGATTACTCACTGAAGCAGTCAAGAACTTGCCTGATGATCCTGAAATTCTCTATTCAGAAATATTGCTTCTTGATCCATTTGAGGATCGTGATTTACTTGATAAAGCATTGAAACAACTCTTAACTTTAGAGCCAAATAATCCTGCTTATTTAAATGCTTATGCCTATACGCTTGCACTACAAAATAGACGTCTAGATGAAGCGCGAAAGTATGCTGAACATGCCTTAGATTCTGCGCCAGATCAGGCCTCGATTTTAGATACGCTGGGATATATCACATTCTTGCAAAATGATTTTGATGCCGCCTCGAACATTTTATCGAAAGCTTATAATTTGAGTCATAGTGTAAACATTGGTATTCGATATGCAAAATCTTTGTATATGCAAGGTGCCTTAGCTCAATTTAATGAAGTGTTACAACAACTCAAACAAAATCATCCAAATGATCCTCAATTAAATCAATTAGATTCATTAATATTACCGCAACATATTAAAAAGAGTTAATGACTTGTATGCGTCACATTCCACAGATCTTTTGCACCCTAACTGCTGTAACCGCTTTTACACTCACAGGTTGTCAACAAGTCGTAAAGCCAGCACAAACCACCCCAACGCTTACAGCACCCACTGATGCCACAACGCCCCCACAAAAACCGTCAAATCAATTTAATCTTGAAGGGAAAATTGGGGTAAAAACACCGAAACAGTCTGGCAGTGCGTTCTACACATGGACACAAGACCAACAAGATTTTAACATCCAGTTGAATGGGATCTTAGGTATTGGCAAAACTATTATTGAAGGAAAATCTGGAGAAGTTACCCTCAATAGCGCTAAAACAGGTTCGATTTCGGCTGAAACACCAGAAGAGCTGCTTGAAAAAGCCACAGGCTGGACTGCACCTATTACGCATATTGTCGATTGGGTTCAAGCTTACCCTGCCACTGAAAATGCACAAATCACCCGAGATAATACTCAACGTATTGCTCAAATCATTGAAGATGGCTGGACTGTAGATTTTAGTTATAACAATCAAGCGAGCTTGCCCAATAAGCTGATTTTAAAACAACAACTTGAATCTGGTCAGGAAAATCGTATTACAATGGTGATTCAAAACCGCTAAATCTATACCTTAGACAATGAAATCTATGATTCGTGTTCCCTCTCCAGCAAAATTGAATTTGTTTTTGCATATCACAGGTCGCCGTGAAAATGGCTATCACGAGTTGCAAAGTATTTTTCAGCTGATTGATTTGTATGACTGGTTAGAATTCACCCAAACAGAACATTCTCAACCTGAAATCAGTCTTGAAGGTTTGAGTAACGTCGATTTGGAACATAATCTGATCTATAAAGCGATTCAAATTTTAAAACCTTATGCTACACAGCCGACTGGTTTAAAAATTCGTATCGAAAAGAATATTCCAATGGGTGCAGGTCTAGGTGGTGGTTCTTCCAATGCAGCCACCACATTGATTGTGGTCAATCAACTTTGGCAATGTGGTTTAAATACTGAACAACTGGCTGAGCTTGGGGTTAAATTGGGTGCAGATGTTCCAATCTTTGTTCATGGTCGTAATGCTTGGGCGGAAGGTATAGGTGAACACTTAACATTCATAGACTTAGATCAAAAACAATACATTGTGTTAAAACCTGATTGTTTTATCAGCACTCAACGACTTTTTTCGCAAAAAACATTGACAAGAGATACGAAGCCTACTAAATTTTGCGCCTATCAGCTAAAGCCATCCAATTTTAGAAATGATTTTGAGCCACTGGCAAGAAATTTATATCCTGAAGTTGATGAAGCAATGCAGTATTTAGATCAGTTCGGTACAGCAAAGCTTACAGGTACAGGTGCTTGTGTTTTTGTTGAAGTCACTGAACAAATGAAGATTGATGATGTTTTAAATCATTCACCCTGCAAAGCCTATTTGGTCAACAGTTTGAATGAATCACCACTCACTCATTTTACAGTGTAATGATAGGGGCGTCGCCAAGTGGTAAGGCACCGGGTTTTGATCTCGGCATCCGTTGGTTCGAATCCAGCCGCCCCTGCCATCATTTTTCATCTGTAGATCGTTGTATTTTAGGGGCGTCGCCAAGTGGTAAGGCACCGGGTTTTGATCTCGGCATCCGTTGGTTCGAATCCAGCCGCCCCTGCCATTAAATACAACATCAAATTAGGGGCGTCGCCAAGTGGTAAGGCACCGGGTTTTGATCTCGGCATCCGTTGGTTCGAATCCAGCCGCCCCTGCCATTTTCTCAAAAAAGACAGAACGTAGTAATTTGTATTTAATGTTGATTTACCTTGACAGAGACATACAAAAACACTAAAATTCTGCCGCATTAGGGGCGTCGCCAAGTGGTAAGGCACCGGGTTTTGATCTCGGCATCCGTTGGTTCGAATCCAGCCGCCCCTGCCATCTAATTCAAATCTGCCAACCGCCAAGGGTGCTTCATGCCCAATCTTGTCGTTTTTAGTGGAACTGCGCATCCACAATTCGCCCAAAAAGTCGTTAGCCATTTGCACATCCCTCTGGGAGCTGCTGCTGTAGGTAAATTTTCTGATGGTGAAATCACTGTCGAAATTACTGAAAATGTGCGTGGTAAAGACGTGTTTATCGTACAGCCCACTTGTGCCCCTACGAATGATAACCTTATGGAAATCTTAGTAATGGCAGATGCTTTGCGTCGTGCAAGTGCTGGTCGTATTACTGCTGTAATTCCATACTTCGGTTATGCACGCCAAGACCGTCGTCCTCGTTCAACTCGTGTTCCAATTACTGCAAAAGTTGTAGCAGACATGCTTACCACTGTGGGTATTGACCGTGTTGTAATGATCGACTTGCATGCTGACCAAATCCAAGGTTTCTTTGATATTCCTGTAGATAACATCTACGGTACACCTGCTTTGCTTGCTGACTTACGTCAACAACAACATCATAACTTGATGGTGGTTTCACCTGACGTTGGTGGTGTAGTTCGTGCACGTGCTGTTGCAAAACAAATGGGTGATATCGACCTTGCAATCATTGATAAACGTCGTCAAAAAGCTAATGAATCACAAGTGATGCATTTGATTGGTGATGTACGTGATCGTGACTGTGTGATTGTTGATGACATGGTTGATACAGCTGGTACTTTGTGTAAAGCTGCCGACGCACTTAAAACTTTTGGTGCTCGTAAAGTGGTTGCTTATGCAACGCACCCTGTACTATCAGGTAAAGCACTCGAAAATTTAAGCAAATCTGTAATTGATGAATTGGTTGTTACTGACACAATTCCACTTTCAGATGAAGCATTAAAACTTGGTAAGATTCGCCAAGTTTCAGTAGCAAGTATGGTTGCTGAAACAATTCGTCGTATTAACAACGAAGAATCTATTAGCGCAATGTTCGATTCTTATCTATAATAGCGCCAAATTTTCAAAGCCCTACTCTTTGGTAGGGCTTTATATCACTGGGCTGGTCGAAAGTTCAGTCAATTACACTCAATGAGGAAATGTCATCATGGCAAACTTCGTATTAAATGCAGTAGCACGTGAAGAAGCAGTTCAAGGGAAAGGTTCGAGCCGCCGCCTTCGTCTTCAAAATAAAGTTCCAGCAATCATCTATGGTGGTTCTGCTGAACCTGTAGCAGTTACTTTAGAACTTCGCGAGCTTGTTAAAGCTTTAGAAAACAACTCTTTCTTTGAAGAAGTTATCGATCTTAACATCGAAGGTAAAGTTGAAAGCGTTAAAATCCAAGCTTTACAACGTCACCCAGCTAAAAACACACCAATGCACGCTGACTTTAAACGCGCATAAGTGTTAAATGGTGTAAATGAGTGAGTAAACTTTCACTGATTATTGGTTTGGGTAATCCAGGTTCTGAATATGCCCAAACCCGCCATAATGCAGGCTTTTGGTTCGTCGAACGCCTTGCAGAACAATATGGTATTACATTAAAAACTGATTCAAAATATAAAGGAATCAGTGGTCGTGGTAATATTGAAGGACAAGATGTTCGTCTACTATTGCCCACAACATTTATGAACCTTTCTGGTCAAAGTGTTGTTCCCTTTGCAAAATTCTACCAAATTAAACCAGAAGAAATTCTCATCGCTCATGATGAACTGGATATGAATCCAGGCGTCATTCGTTTAAAAACTGGCGGTGGACATGGTGGTCACAATGGTCTACGTGACATTGTTCCTCATATTGGTTCTAATTTTCATCGCTTACGTATTGGCATTGGTCATCCCGGCGCTAAAGAAAAAGTTTCAGGACATGTACTTGGTAAAGCACCAAGCAGTGAACAGACTTTAATGGATGATGCAATACACCATGCTTTAGGCAAAACAAAATTATTGGTTAATGGTGAGATTCAGCAAGCAATGAATCAAATCAATGCTTATAAAGCATAATTTAAACCTAAATTTTATGTTCTTTGTTCAACAATTTTTCTTGCCATGATTCATTTTTAAGAGCAAAATGCGCTTTCAAATGCATCCCCCCATTGAAAATTGTTGATTCAACACAAGATAACAATTGTAAGGGCTACTCTGGAGACGCAAATCATGCTATCTCGTTTATTAAAAGCAAAAATCCATCGTTGTGTTGTTACACAAGCAGAATTACATTATGAAGGTTCTTGTGCAATCGACGGTATTCTTTTGGATTTAGCTGGTATCCGTGAATATGAAGAAATTCATATGTGGAACGTGACTAATGGTAAGCGCTTTACAACCTATGCGATTCGTGGCGAAGAAGGCTCAGGCATCATTTCAGTCAATGGTGGCGCTGCACTTCAAGCTGATGTTGGTGATTTAATGATTATTGCCACATTTGGTGATTTTACCAATGCAGAAGCTGATGCGCATAAACCACGTCTTGTATATGCAAATCCAGACAATACAGTAAATCACACAGCAAACTGTATCCCTGTTCAAGTTGCATAATTGCACACAGATGATTCAAGACCCGCAATGTTGCGGGTTTTTTTATTTAAATAGTATTTCCACAAATATCTGTAGAGCCAGATGGGTATTGGTATTGTAATTTAGAATAATCAGTAATGAGCTCCATTGTCACCTCACTTCCAATCTTTGTTGAGTTGTTAGAGAATCCAGTAAACCCATTCATCAATATAAAGCCTATATCATTAAATGGCGTGGTAAAAGACCACTTGTAGCCTTTATTTACACCATTCAAAATATATCCTATTTGCTTAGTTTGCTTATTAATGTAAATACCAATCCGATTACCTTCACCATTAATACTTTCAAATGATTGATATAACGGGATTGGATTTCCTAAACCCACGAGTATTAATTTCAACCCATCATTATTTGATGCTGGAGCAAAAAGCGATCCATTAGTAACCGTATTACTATTGGTAGATGAATTTAATAACCACCCACCTGCCTCCTCACTACCAGTTAAATTTACTGGAACTACTGATTTATACTCAAAAGCAATGATATTAGAATTTGGAAGTGCTTTATGAGCACTTGTTTCAGCTTTACTTTCCAAACCCACATTAGCCTGAACATACGATGTAAACTTTTGACCTTGCAAACTCACCAAATTAGACCAAGATCCTGAACTTGCAATCCCCTCGACATTAAAACTGCCTGCATTACAATCTGCGAATACAGAAACTGATATTGCAAATGTAAAGACTCCTGAAGCAAATCTTTTCATAACCAACTCCTTTTTTTGTATATTTAATATACATTAAATGTCACATTTGTGCATATTTTATTAAAAATACATTAAATAAAAGTTAACAATAAATGTAGGTTTATTAATTTTTAGTCTTTAAGATAGCTGTTTCCACGCCCATTTAGATAAATCAATAATTATCTGAAAGCTATCACAAAGCAAAATCAGTACTTTTTTAATAGACCAACTTAGTCGTTACTCTTTTTAGAACTTCCGAGAGATGGAATTCTTTAAAGTATTTTTTATAAAAGCTTGCTAGTTGTGGTCATCACCTTATGACGATTTATCTACAGAACGAAATCCATCACGCCAACGTTGTTTATTCTCACAGTCCAGATCTTGTAAATGCTCTCCTCGTAAAGATGCAAGAATCGCATTGCCCTGCTGATCCACCTTAAACTCAGCATACTTTGCTTGCTGATAACATTCAGCTAAACCTTCTGCAAATAAAAAGCTATTGGATGCAGGATAAAGTGTTCTATGTCGATTATCAGGGTTCTTCAAAATCAATTTTACAGTTTGCGCATCTTTAGGTTTTTCAAAATAAGTATGTGCCACCTTTTTCTGTTGATCCAATTCAACATAAGCCGTAACCGAAGGCTTATTTTCAATCACTTGATCAAAATAATGCCCCGAAAAAATATGATTTTCATCACTATCACTTGGATCTACATTGTTCTGATCGCCCCGATTTAGCTTTTGCGGTGCAAAGTAAAGTTGATAACTCAGCACCATATAATCACCTTGTATTAATGAACGTGGATCAACAGGTTGTAAGTGGACATATATACTCTGACTATTCTTCAGATGCTGCTCATTCTTAAAAATGATGCCTAGAAAAAGAACAATACAGATTAAAGCAAGACAAAGAGGAATGAATTTTTTCATGTATTTACTCCCTCTTTTGATTGGAATTTATGTAGCACCCAAGTCAGTATCAACAAAATTAATCCTGAGCTAAAAATACTTAGACTTTTAACGAGGAAGCTAACATTCAACGCGTAGTAAATAAAGCATAAGGTTAACGCCAAAGTCACTAAAGCGAAACCATAGACAATCTTATCGTGCTGTGACAATGCCCATGAAAGTATGGCGATACAAATAAAAATTTCAAAATAGCCATAAAATATCAGTACTGCAGCAAAAGCCAATAAAATCAATTGAGCAATCAAGCTAAATTGATTGCGAATCCTCAACACCATAAACAAAGCCAACCACAAAATAGGCAGCCCCAAGTTGAGAATAGGAAGGTATCTAATTTTCTCTAATTCATATTGTCCAAATAGCGTATAGAAACCCAAGGATGAAAGAATAATCAATAAATTAGCCAATGCTAAACTGCGTTGATATTGACTGGGTTGAATACGATGCACCCAAATCATTACCAGATAAAACCCATAACTGAGCAAGACCAGAAATGCAAAATTTTCAACAAAACGATGAAATCCAAGCAGAACGTTTAAATCCCAAATCAACGCAATACCAGATAAATATAAGGCAAATAGTTGGATAAAAATAAAGAACCAATGGCTGCGAATAAAATAACTAAGACACAGCATGGCAAATTGAATAAAGAAAATTGGAAAGAATTGGTCAGTTAATTCAACCGTGTGGAAAATCACAGCATGTTGCCCTGCGACCCATATACAATAAGCAAACTGCCTTAAAAATAAAGCTTGTTTACTTCTTAAAATAAAGGCAGCCAATACCACAAAAACTGCCCCCATGATCAAGGAGAAATTCCCCCAAAATGCCAGCATCAATGATGCCAATAAAACACCTGCAATCCATGCACCCACTGCGATAGGAATATTGTTAAATTTGTTTTGTGGGATAAACTTAATCAATAAAAAAGTAATCAATGCAAACCAAGCGAAAACCACTAGTGCAATTAAAAATAATCCGAGCACTTCGGATTCACGAAACAGACTATTCATCCATTTGAAAATCACCAGCGTAAACGTAATCCCTAAACCTACTGCTGAAAGCACACTACATAACTGATCTCTTTTTCGATAAAAATAAGTTAATGCGACAGAAAGTAGAAAAAATGATGATATTAAATAAGCGATCTTAAGATCTATCCATGTAAAAATCATGGCTGTGGCGAATGCTAAATTACTGTCTCCATATAAAAATAGCACCATATGCCAAATTGAAAGAATGCCAAACCATAAGACAAAGAGATAACGCAGCTTTTGATAACAACGAAGACAAAAATAAAACTGAAATAATGAAAGGAGATTTAAGCTAAATAAAAATGTGACAGGATATTCGTCAGCCCAAAATGTTTGTTTAAAAAACAAAAATAAAGTGAGTTGACTGACAATACAGAGCAATGTAAAAACACCAATATTCGGACGATACAACCACGGCAGTAATAAAATAGACCAGATTAAAAATAGTAAATAACTATCTGCCCCTGTTTGATAAATTTGACCAATGACAGCCAAACTTAAACCAATCATCAAGCCACTTATTGTATGTAAACACTGCACTAAATAATCATGCTGAACTAAAAAAATACTGGCTACAGCACTGAGTAACAAGAAAAGTTGTGGAATTGCCAATTGAAAAAACTGAGGCAACATAAACCAATTTGCAGCGGTCAGATATAAAATACTGACTGCAATTAGAGCAAATCCTAAAACCTGTAAGTGTTTAACAAAGTCATCATTACGCCATGAATAGACATCTTGCTGAATTGTGATCAAGCTGAGTCTCCTTATTTTATGCTTTGTTATTTGTTGATCACTATGACCACAAATATTCTTTTAAATGTATAAGTTTAATTATTTTCTATAGCAACTATTGTTCTATCTATAGTACTGATCATTCTAAAAAAAAGCATCCATTTAGTAAAAAAGTGTCTATAATAAATGCACATCGCTTCAGGGCGGGGTGTAATTCCCCACCGGTGGTAATTTGGACGGATTTTCAATCCTGAGCCAACAGCCCACGAGCTTATCACGCTTAATCGTGATTCGCAGATTTGGTGAAATGCCAAAGCCGACGGTATAGTCCGGATGAAAGAAGACGACGTCACAGCTTAAAAATTTCAATATTCGCTATTGGAAAAGGTTTTGTAACGCCACTATTTCAAATGTCCTGAAATGTTCAACCGTATTTTAACTTTACGAGAGCGTTTCAATGTCTAGTTTAATTCAACCCGAAATTTTCTTTTCTGCACTATCCCCCGCAGACCAACGTATCGAACAAGCAATCGAAGATATGCGCCAAGGCAAACCTGTTTTGGTCATGGACGATTTTGATCGTGAAAATGAAGCAGATTTAATTGTTGCAGCAGAAACCCTCAATGTTGAAACCATGGCACGTATGATTCGTGATGGTTCAGGTATTGTCTGCTTAACCATTACCGATGATCTAGCAGATCACCTTGAACTCCCACCGATGGTTCAGGACAATTCAAGTCAATTTAAAACGGCTTTTACCATTACCATCGAAGCAGCACAAGGTGTAACAACTGGCGTTTCTGCAAAAGACCGTACCACCACTATTCATGCTGCAATTAAAACAGGTGCTGTCGCAAGTGATCTGAATCGCCCTGGTCATGTTTTTCCATTGCGTGGTCGTAATGGTGGTGTATTAACCCGTCGTGGACATACAGAAGGTTCTATTGATTTGGCACGTTTAGCTGGTTTAAAACCCGCTGGTGTGTTATGTGAAGTGACCAATCCTGATGGAACAATGGCTTCAGGCATTCAAGTTTTAGCATATGCACAAACGCATCATTTAACGCTTATTACCATTGAAGAATTGGTTCAGTATCGTTTAAAACACAATGTCTAAGAAAATATTTTAAGTCATTGTATTTAGACAGAGTAAAAAAGCCAGTTCAAATCTTTGGACTGGCTTTTTAATATTGATTAGATGTTTTGGTTAACGTGCAATGAAATGACAGCGTCAGTTTTTGTTTTAATTTTTTATAAGTGACACTGATTAAAAATTAAATAGCCAAAAGTATCAAGCTGATGAATAATAAATCATTGAAGAAACTGAGTTTAAACATCTTCCAAATGTAAAATACTTTGACGAATACCGTCTGCACGTAACCATGCGAAATCATAACTTGCATTGGCCAATGCCAATACACGACGTTCAAACTCATCCCAAAGCGGTTTTACCTGTTTCGCTTGAATTCCCAAACCACTCTCTTCTGCGAGATGTTTATTTTTTTCACAAATTTTTAATGCATGATACAACTTGCGCCCTTTAGAAGCAGAATCCATCACTCGTATACGTTTACCCAAAATAAAACCTTCAATATGTCTTAAATCAGCAAAAGGTAGCATCGGAATTAAAATTTGATCGAGCTGTGCATCCAGCCTCTTCCAAACGGCTAAACGTTGCGCTGAATCATATGTATTCCATTGGATCACTTCATGATTAAAACGACGGCAACCACGACAAACAGAATCACCAAATACCGTTGAACAACGACCAGCGCATGGCGTTAAGGTGGGTATCCGACGTTCGTTACTCAAAATTTACTCCTTACATCAACGATGTGACACACTTTTTCGGCACGAAATAATCATTTCGCAATACTATATATGGTATATAAAATATTTTAAAGCACTATATTTAGTATAAAAACCCATATTTTTTTCAGGGAATAAAAAAACACTACAAAGACTAGGGTTTTCTCGCATATTCATGTAAATCACGCTAAAATATGCGCCTTAAATTTTATTCTATCTTAAATATTTGGAGTACTCCATGAACGCTACTGTAGAACAGCTTGCACCTGTAGAACAGCAAGCGACCTCTGGTTGGGTTGTTGCAGCACTTTATCAATTCAAAGAAGTTCAAGATCCTGCTGATCTTCAACAACGTCTTTTAGACTTGGTAAAAACCATCAACCTTTGCGGTACTCTCATTATTGCAGGTGAAGGAATTAACGGAACTGTTGCTGGCGATCGTCAAGCGATTGATGTCATTCATCAATTCTTATTGAATGAAGGCTTTAATAGCATGGAATATAAAGAATCACATAGTGATGAAAAGCCATTCCGTAAAATGAAGATTAAGCTAAAGAACGAAATCGTAACTTTAGGTGTAGAGGTGAAACCTCGTGATCTTGTTGGACATTATCTTGATCCAAAACAATGGAACGAACTGATTGCGCGTGATGACGTGATTTTGATTGATACACGTAATGATTATGAATATAAAGCGGGTACTTTTAAAGGCGCGATTGATCCTAAAACAGAAACCTTTCGTGAATTTCCAGAATACGTAAAAAAAGAACTTGAACAGCATAAAGATAAGAAAATTGCGATGTTCTGTACAGGCGGTATTCGTTGTGAAAAATCAACCTCATTACTGCTTCAAGAAGGTTTTAACGAGGTGTATCACCTTAAAGGCGGTATTTTAAAATACCTTGAAGAAACCCCTGCTGATGAAAGTATGTGGGAAGGTGAATGTTTCGTATTTGATGGCCGTACTGCGGTGACGCATGGTATGGAAGAAGGCGAAAATATTAAATGTCATGCATGTGGTTGGCCACTTGTTCCTGAAGAAGCCGATTTACCAAGTTATGAACATGGTGTTTCTTGCAAATATTGTATTGATAAAACATCTGAGAAACAAAAAGAAGGTTTCCGTATGCGTCAATCACAAATTACTGCTGCAAAACGCAAACGTCTTTAATCTCAATCAATTTTAAAATGCTTCACTCAACCGCAGCTTATTGGCTGCGGTTTTTATTTAGATATTTTAACAACACAACAAATTCTCACTATATTTTGATAAATGAAAACCATACCATGTTTATAACGCCCTATTTTTATATATAAAATGACTGATTGGATTATTTCGATCATGGAGCAACTTGGTTACTTTGGTATTGCTCTTTTGATGTTTTTAGACAATGTTTTCCCGCCAATTCCCTCAGAAGTGATTATGCCATCAGCTGGGTTTGCTGCATCTAAAGGTCAATTATTATTATCGGGTGTGATTATCGCAGGAAGCATCGGTTCACTGCTTGCAGCAGCGTTGTTGTATTGGGTAGGTCGAAAAATCCCAAATCAAAGCATTTTTAATTGGGTTGACCGCTATGGTAAATACCTTTTTATCAAATCAGAAGATGTCAAAAAAGCTTTAGATTGGTTTGAAAAATATGGACATCGCGTGGTTTTCTTTGGACGAATGGTTCCCGCAGTTCGTTCTTTGATTAGTATCCCTGCAGGCATGAGTCATATGCCCTTTTGGAAATTTATGCTGTATAGCGGTGTAGGGACAATTATCTGGACCACTTTTCTTGCATGTGTCGGTTATTATTTTGGAAACAATATAGAACTCATGCAACAAATTTTTAGTCGCGTGGGCTATGTGATCATTACCATTGTCTTAATTTTAGTTGCTTATTTTTTCTATAAAAAATCAAAAGCACGCTAAAAATTATTATGCTCCCAGCATTCAGTTAAAACACACTATTTGTGTACATTGAGATTTGTGTGCATTGAGTCGAGCAGACAAATTTGTGTTTGCTTGACCAAGCTCAATGTTCTTAACATTAGCCCTTAACATTAGCTGTCTGACAAATAATCAGCGAACTCTAAAAATAACCACAAAGACATTAGAGCGTTCATAAATCAAAATGATCATGCGAAATGAAGCTTGATAGTTCTTTCTCGCTGAGGAAAAGCTAGGATGAGAGCCACTATCTTTTGATTTATGGGTTTTAACAGGATTTATAAAAGAAGCCTATTGTTTATATTTTCTTATACTCCCCGTTTCACCAATGCCGACCAATTGAAACACGATCACCATATATAAATAGCATCGCTGTATAAAAATCACCCAATCGTAATCAATACACCACAGCGATCGTAAAAAATCACCACACATTCGATGTGAGCAAAACTTCCGAGCGATTGAAAATTTGAGTGAATTCAACGGCAAGCACTATACATTCCAAAAAATCATGCATTTCATCAAAATATTATCGCTTTAACCTAATGCAAATATATGAAAAATATAAAAATAATTAAAACTGTGTAAAAAAGGATACATGCGTGAATGAAATGATTGCTGTGATCTTAATCACCTGCTTGGCAGTAATAAGTCCTGGCGCTGATTTTGCTATCGTGACACGAAACAGTTATTTATATGGTCGAAATATTGGAATAAGCACTGCTTTAGGTATTGCTTGCGGTGTTTGGATACATGTGGGTTATAGCCTACTTGGCCTGGGTTTTTTTAAAAATCATATGCCCTATCTTTTACAAACAATTCAATATATTGGCGCTGCTTATTTAATTTATCTTGGCTATAAAACATTTACGCAGGCAAAAATAAAACTGGATGAAATTGGTGTTGGTATCAGTAGCTGGCAAGCGTTTAAACATGGTTTTTTAACCAATAGCCTAAATCCCAAAACAACTTTATTTGTAATCAGTTTATTTGCTCAGCTGATGACTTCTACAGGAAATTCGACCATTCAGCTTTTTGCTTATGGTGCGTTTATTTCGTTGAGTCATTTTGTTTGGTTTGGCTTGATTGCCTTATTTTGTGCACATCCCAGCATACGAAATAAAATTTTAGATCGCCAAGTGGTGATCAATCGTGTGATTGGCCTTTTACTGTTTATTTTAGGTTGTAGCCTATTATTTGCACGGTTTTAACTATTGGCGTAAATCACCAACAAAAAAAAGCATGCCACTTTTCAGTGAGCATGCTTTTTTTATACGCGCAAATTAATTTGGTGTGTGGTACATCAAATAAATTTCATTTAGATTTTCAGGAATTTCTTCAGCAATCTCGTCCATTAACTGGCCGTTGCGGCGGAAAGATTCCATTTGAGGATCTTCATCATCAATACCACTGAACACCATCATTGGTAGTGTGAGATCAACAACTTGATCTTCATATTCTGGTGCAAACCAAGCTTCTTCATTCAGGAACATTGCATCGACAAAGCCAACACTCCAGTCGCCTAAGCTTGATTCAACATCAGCTTCTTCAATTTCAAAAGGAAATGTAATTCCTTCTTCATTGGCTAAGTTTTGACGAATCGCTTCAAGCCATGCTTTGATTTGTACAATGATTTCTGCTGGAACTTTCTTTTGATTATTATCAAATAGCTCATCAAGCCATTTATCAAAAGTAGGACCAACCGCAATTGCGCACAAGAAACCATGAGTCGCTGCGAAATCTAGACCAAATTCATTTTGGTCACCATCTAGATAATCACTCAGTAGGTCTAAATCTAAAGCACTCATTTTGTTTCCAGTAAATTTGTATCAGATTTAAGCATAGCATTTTCCCACGCCATGCCCAATGAATTTTTAATCTTCGTCATCAAAATCATCGTCATCATCAATGTCATAATCAAAATCTTTTAAATCTTTTTCTAAACGACGTTGAGCAAGTAAATCATCGATCAAACGTCGCTTTTCTAAAGATTCTTTGGCGCTAATTTTGCTTGATGACTCATCGAAACTAACATCATCATCACCGTAGTTATCATCTAGTTCAAAATCTGTAGAAGACACTAAAACTACCTCATAATGAAAAAAAGTGAATGGGTCTAGGCGCTATTTATCTGTCTTCAGAAAACTTGTCAAGTTTTTTCCGTTTTTTTTACATTTAAATGCGAATTTGGGCTTTTTTCGGGCCCTATTTTATGTAATGATATAATCCACCCTGCGTCTTACTATTTTATGACATTTTCTGAATAGAAATCGCACGGGATGATCTTGAAAATAACAATTTCACCCCCACCTATTTGATTGAATTTAAATTCTGAATATTTTATCGGACAGTTTTATGCTGATTTCTTCCGATGGAATATGCGAGCTATTCAAAGATATATTTTAACAGATTGTGCGATTACGCACGGTTTTTCATTGCCACAGATTCAACGAGAAGAGAGTAAAGATGAGCGAAATGCATTCCCCTACTTCCCAAGTAGCGGCTCTTATTAGCCGAGGCAAAGAACAAGGTTACTTAACCTACGCTGAGGTTAACGATCATCTCCCAGACTCGATCACCGAAAGCGAACAGATTGAAGACATTATCCAAATGCTTCAAGACGTTGGTATTCCAGTTCATGAACGTGCACCTGAAACTGACGATGCAATGTTCGAAGGGAATAGCGAAGCTGGCGATGAAGTTGCAGAAGAAGAAGCTGCTGCAGTACTTGCCTCTGTAGAAAATGAGCCAGGTCGTACCACTGACCCAGTACGTATGTATATGCGTGAAATGGGTACCGTTGAACTTTTAACACGTGAAGGCGAAATTAGTATTGCCAAACGTATTGAAGAAGGTATTCGTGACGTTCTACATTCAATTGCATACTGGCCAAATGCTGTAGAAGTTGTTTTACAAGAATATAAAGATTATGAAACTGGCGAACGTCGCCTTGCCGATATTCTATCAGGCTATTTAGATCCTGAATCTGACGAAGTGATTCCTGAAGTTTTAGAAGACGAAGCTGAAGTTATCGTTGAAGAAGAAGATACTTCTGCAAAACCAACTAAAGAAGTGAAGTTGGATGATGAAGACGAAGAAGAAGAATCTGAAAGTGATGACGATTCTGAAGGTGAATCTGGTCCAGATCCTGAAATCGCGAAGGCGCGTTTTGAAGAGCTAGAAGCAGTTTGGAACAGTGCAAAAGTCGCAATTGCACAACATGGCCGTAACAGTACTCAAGGTACTGAGGCAATGGAAGCACTGGCAACTGTATTTATGATGTTTAAATTTACACCGCGTTTATTTGACATCATTTCAGAAATGATTCGTGGTACGCACGAACAAATTCGTACCTCTGAACGTGAAGTGATGCGTTATGCAGTTCGTCGTGGTCGTATGGATCGTACACAATTCCGTACATCGTTCCCAGGTCAGGAATCAAATCCTGCTTGGTTAGATGAACAAATTGCAAAAGCACCTGCTGAATTAAAAGGCTATTTAGAAAAAGTTCGTCCAGATGTATTGGCATTCCAACAAAAGATTGCTGATATTGAAAAAGACCTAGATCTAAACGTAAAAGAAATTAAAGACATTTCTAAACGTATGGCGATTGGTGAAGCCAAAGCTCGTCGTGCCAAGAAAGAGATGGTTGAAGCCAACTTACGTTTGGTAATTTCAATTGCGAAAAAATACACAAACCGTGGTTTACAATTCTTGGATTTAATTCAAGAAGGTAACATTGGTTTGATGAAAGCGGTAGACAAGTTTGAATACCGTCGTGGTTATAAGTTCTCGACCTATGCAACATGGTGGATTCGTCAGGCGATTACCCGTTCAATCGCGGACCAAGCACGTACAATTCGTATCCCTGTACATATGATCGAAACGATTAACAAGATCAACCGTGTATCTCGCCAATTACTTCAAGAAATGGGTCGTGAACCGACTCCTGAAGAATTAGGTGAACGTCTAGAAATGGACGAAGTTAAAGTTCGTAAGGTGCTTAAGATTGCTAAAGAGCCAATTTCTATGGAAACGCCAATTGGTGATGATGAAGATTCTCATCTTGGTGATTTCATTGAAGACAGCAACATCACTTCACCAGTAGATGCTGCGACTTCAGAAGGCTTAAAAGAAGCAACACGTGAAGTACTTGAAAACTTAACTGAACGTGAAGCAAAAGTCTTGAAAATGCGTTTTGGTATCGACATGCCGACTGACCATACTTTGGAAGAAGTAGGTAAACAGTTTGATGTAACACGTGAACGTATTCGTCAGATTGAAGCCAAAGCTTTACGTAAACTTCGTCATCCTTCTCGTTCAGAACACTTACGTTCGTTCCTTGAAAATGACTAAGTTGAATTTGTTCAATCTATGAATACTTTCGGGACTTGAAAATCAATCGAGTAACCCCATTAAGTATTTAAGAGAAACACAATGCCTGCACTTATGCAGGCATTGTTGATAAATTAGAGGTGAAAAAATGTTAGACCGCACTCCATCTCGCGAATTACAAGAAGATCTTTGGGTTTTTCCAATGGATTACCCAATTAAATTGATTGGTAATGCGGGTGAAGAATTACGTGGTGCTGTAGTTGAAATTTTGGTAAAACATTTCCCTGAATTTAATGAAGCGACACTTGTTGTACAACCATCACGTACTGGTAAATATCATTCGATTACGGCTCAATTACGTTTTGAAGAGCTTGAGCAAGTGCATGCCTTGTATGCTGACCTTGCTGCTTGCGAACATATTCGTACTGCCTTGTAATGCTGAAATGAATTAAAAAACACGCCACAATGGCGTGTTTTTTTGCACCATGATTTTATCGGGGAATATGCCCTGCTGGCTTATTTGCAAATGATCAGCAATTGCTTTCACTTTTCCAAACTAAATTTCTTTATAATTAAAGCGATTTTTATATTTTAAGGGCACTTGTCTGTGAACGATGCTGTTCTAAAACCACATCTGATTATTCGTCAATATCAAGACTTAACGCCTTATGCCGAGCGTTTTCAGGAAATGAAATCTTTTACTGAACAACGTGATGAAAATTCTCCAGATCAACTTTGGATCTTGCAACATCCTGACGTACTGACTCAGGGGCAAGCAGGCAAACCTGAACATATTTTAATGCACAGTAATATCCCTGTTGTTCAATCAGATCGTGGTGGACAAGTTACCTGGCATGGTCCTGGTCAAATGGTGATTTATTTCATGTTTGATTTAAATCGCTTGAAATGGAATGTGCGTACATTGGTCACTTATGCAGAGCACTTAATGATCAATCTGCTCAAGAAATATGATGTCGATGCCTATGCCAAAGCTGATGCACCAGGTGTTTATGTCAACGAACGTAAAATTGGTTCACTGGGCTTTAAAATCCGCAGAGGACGTAGTTATCACGGGTTAGCATTAAATATTGATTGTAACTTAGATGGCTTCCATACCATTAACCCATGTGGTTATGCAGGTTTGGAAATGGTCCGTGTCTGCGATTTGATTAAAAATTATCCTGATTACAAGCAACTATCAAAAGATGTGATTGAGTATTTTCAACAGAGTGGGTACTTTAGTGATATTGAAGTCATCGACAAAAAATCAAATGACCATGAAGTCATTCACAAATAAATCGCTTTATTTTTATCTGAAAACAAATTAGAGTAATTACTCTAAAACAAAAGTACAATTTTATATAAGGGACTAACGAGTGATTTCAAGTAAATCTATCAAACCCGCTTTAGAACAAGCCTATGTCAAACTCATGATGGATGTGATTGGCAGAGGTTTGGTCATGGCGAGTCAAGTTGATGATGAAATTAAACATGAAGTATCTGTACTCCCTGTTGGTTTTACATTATCAATGAAAGTTTTTCCAAACGGCGCTTCATTTATTGCCAGAGTCAATCAAAACAAGCAGCTTGAACTGGTTAAATCTTTAGACGCTAAGCCTGATCTATCGATTATTTTCAAACATGTTCATCATGCTTTTTTAGTCTTTTCATTTCAGGAAAGTACAGCTCAAGCTTTTGCAAATGACCGTATGATCGCAGATGGAGATGTGGCACATGCCATCCGTTTAGTGCGTTGTCTGAATAAAATGGAAGCATTAATTTTACCTAAACTGGTTGCTGAACTCGCGGTAAAAGAATATCCATCAGAATTAAGTTTAAAAGAAAAATTAGCGGGTGCTGCAAATATCTATCTTAAAGTTGCCCAATCATATTTAAAAGGGAGTGCTTAACACATGGCTAAACCATATTACGAATTTTTCTGTCCTGTAAAAGTGATCGCTGGTCATGCTGCACTCGAACATATTCCTTTCGAACTTGCATCATTAGGCGCTAAACGCCCAATGATCATCACTGATAAAGGTGTACGTGCCAATCACCTTTTAGCACCTATTGAAGCTGCATTTGAATCTACTGATATTGAAATTGGCATTATTTTTGATGATGTTCCGCCTGATTCAAGCCTTGAAACAGTTCGTGCCGCAGCACAAGCGTATCGTGAAAATAACTGTGATGCGATTATTGCTGTGGGTGGTGGCTCGGTTATTGATACCTCTAAAACAGCCAATATTTTAGTCTCCGAGGGTGGCGATGATTTACTTAAGTATTCAGGTGCACACAACCTCCCTCGCCCACTTAAACCTTTTTTTGTGATTCCTACCACATCTGGTACAGGCTCAGAAGTGACCTTGGCTGCGGTCGTATCTGACAATCAAAAAAATGTGAAAATGGCATTTGCCTCGAATTACCTCATGCCACATGCGGCGATTCTCGATCCACGTATGACCCAAACATTGCCACCACATCTGACAGCAATGACAGCGATGGATGCCATGACACATGCTGTAGAAGCCTATACCTGTATCGCAGCCAATCCAATTTCCGATGCGTATGCAACAGCTGCCATCAAAAAGATCAGTACAAGCTTATTTGATGTACTGGATCACCCTAGTGATGCAACAGGCCGCTTAGAACTTGCTCAAGCCTCAACAATGGCAGGCATTGCATTTTCTAACTCGATGGTTGGTATTGTGCATTCTCTTGGTCATGCTTTAGGTGCAGTTGCGCATTTGCCTCATGGCTTATGTATGAATCTCTTTCTTCCTTATGTTTTGGAATACAACAAGGAAGTGAATGGTGACAAGATTGCCGATCTATTATTGCCACTTGCTGGTGCTGATATTTACGCACAGACCCCTGCAAACCAGCGTGCGGATAAGGCCATAGAGACGTTAAACACCATGCGTGATCGTGTCTATCATTTGACTAAGCTTCCACGTACCTTGAGTGAAACAGGTAAAATTACTCAAGCACAGCTGGATGAAGTTGCCGAAAAAGCACTCAATGACGGCTCAATTATTTTCAATCCGAAAGAAGCAACCTTTAAAGATTTAAAGTCAATCTTAGAAAAAGCTTGGTAATTGTCTAAAATTGCGACAATATAGAGGGAGCTATTGGCACTAAGTCTATGTTTGCAGTGATGTAGTCTACAGATGAAATGTTGACAGCCCCCGATAGTAAATAGCCTGATGTTTATCTAAACATCGGGCTTTTATCTTGCAGAATGGGCAGTCACTTATTTTTTGATCAAGATGGCACGTTTTCTGCTAAAAAAGCCAACAAAGTTACTGACAAATGTGACCTTTTAGAGTAGATTGGCGCACTTTTGTTTTATTCTTAGGGGGGATCGTTCGTCTCAAACGATCCTTATAAATATGACTGATCCTTGATCAACGATTAAGAGGATAACGCCGTTGACAGATATCTCTGGGACTCAATCCACAGCAAAACTGAAAAAAAATCTTGTGCTGTGGCATATTATCATTATTGGTCTAGCGTATATTCAGCCACTTACCTTATTTGATACCTTTGGTTTAGTGTCAGACGGAAGCCATGGACATGTTCCAACTTCTTATATTTTTGCGCTTGTTGCCATCCTTCTGACCTCTATCAGTTATGGTCATATGATCAAGCGCTACCCTTCGTCAGGGTCTGCTTATACCTATGCGCAAAAATCGATTCACCCAAATGTCGGCTTTATGGTTGGCTGGTCTTCTTGGTTAGATTATTTATTATCTCCACTCGTCAACATTATTTTGGCTGATATTTACTTAAGAGCCTTATTCCCAGATGTAAATAACTGGATCTGGGTCATTGCACTGACAGCAATTATGACTGTGATCAACTTGTTTGGTTCACGTTTTGTTGCTCGATTTAACAGTACCATTGTTGTGGTGCAACTTGCGATCATCTTCTATTTTGTTTATGAAGTTTACTTACTGTTAACTCAGGGCATTTACGCAGATGGCACCTTAAATCCAGATAAAGCTGAATTATGGTCACTTGCTCCATTCTGGAGTGAAATGACGGCAATTGGTGCATTAATCGGTGGTGCAACGATTCTTTGTTTCTCTTTCACAGGTTTTGATGCGTTATCATCCCTTGCAGAAGAAACCAAAGATGCTGAAAAAACCTTGCCAAAAGCAATTTTCTCTACAGCGTTGATCGCGGGTATTATCTTTATTTTTAGTACCTATTTTATTCAGCTATTTTTCCCAAGTAATGCCAATCTTTACTTTAATCCGCTGGATGAATCTCAACCTGTGATGCTTGAAGCACTTGGCAATGCTACCATTCTAACGGCAATTACAGGCATCGCATTTAAAAAGTTAGTATTGTATTTTGCGGTCATTGCTGTACTGGCTTCTGGTATTTCTGCACACGCTGGGGTATCCCGTTTGATGTATGTAATGGGGCGTGATGGCGTCATTAACAAAAAGATTTTTGGTCATATTAGTCCAAAATTACATACCCCGACTTATAATATTTTGATTGTCGGTGTTGTTGCGCTATCAGCAGGTTTTCTTGACCTTGAACATATTGTCAACTTAATTAGCTTTGGTGCTTTAACTGCCTTTAGTTTTGTGAATTTCTCCGTGATTTCACGTTACGCCTTACGTGACGGCAGAACAAAATCACTGAAAGAAATCATCAATTATGTGGTGATTCCATCTCTTGGTTTTGCCAGCGTATTCTTGATGTGGTTAGAAATTGATGAAATGGCATTAAAACTCGGGCTTGCATGGGCTGTATTAGGTGTTGCCTATTTAGCCTATAAAACTCGTGGTTTCCGCTACCCTGCACCACAACACAATGAACATGAATAATTGATTATTGCATATGTAATCAAATAAGAAAGGCGCTTTATGCGCCTTTCTTATTTTAGTCATATCAACTGCAATTATGCTGCAATAAATTTTTCAGTAATCGCTTTGATTCGTTTTGCATATTGTTTTGCAGTCTCTAAATCACCGCTTGGAATCTCATCTGTACTGGCATCAGCAGGTGATTGAACCAATAAGCCGACAGAACCGCCTAAGCTGTTCACATCCTGACGTGTAGCGCTTTTAGTGTTTGATGGTGCCAAACCAAGACTGACCCAAATACCACCATGTTGTGAAGCCAAGGTATGTAAAGAAATTAACGTAACTTGCTTATCGCCATTTAAACTTGCGCTGTTGGTAAAACCACCGAAAACCTTGTCTGCCCATGCACGAGTAAACCAACGCTTAGAAGATGCATCTGCAAATTTTTTAAATTGCCAAGGCACACCGCCCATATAAGTTGGCGCACCAAATACGATTGCATCTGCGGCATCTAAAGTGTCCCAATCCTGATCTTGAATATTGCCCTCTTGATCCACTTCGATGAGCGTTGCCTGAATTTCATTGGCAAAAGTTTCTGCAATGACTTTGGTATGACCATAACCTGAATGATAAACAACAGCAATTTTTGACATGATAAGTCCTCTGATTGAGATGATAGGTATATTAATGTTTGATATAACTTGGAGGGGTTGCAGTTAGACCTTGTTTGAGTTGTTGGGTAGATTCCCCAACCAACACTTCAAAGGCATTTTGTTGAATTCCATCAAATACGTGTTGCGCCACTGTATGTGGAGAAATTTTGGCAATATCCAGTGATTGGGTTAAATCTGTGTCGATAAAACCAACATGTACCCCCATCACATGAACATTGGCTTTTGCTAACCATTGCCGAGTTGAATTGGTAAATGACCATGCTGCCGCTTTAGAAATCGCATAACTGGCTAACATCGTGCTGGGTTCCCAAGACACATCCGATAAAATATTGACGATATAACTTTCAGCGTGGCTTGCTAAAATTGGAGAGAATTGCTGAGTCGTATTGATCACACCATAAAGATTGGTGTCTAAAACCGTCCGTGTCACTGCTGCAATATTTGCATCTACAGGACTTTCATTTAAGCGTGCAATACCTGCATTGTTGATTAATAGATTGACATCACCACATTCTGCAACAGCTTTTTGAATAGATACGGGATCTGTGACATCTACAACAATCGGAATAATACCCTGTTGATTAAAACCTTGAAGATTACGCATTCCTGCATAAACTTTCTTGGCACCACGTTGTATCGCTTGCTGGGCAAGTGCTAAACCTAGACCACGATTTGCACCCGTAATAAAAACGACCGCATCTGTTATTTTCATTAAAACCACGCTCATAAATATAAAAGGGTCGATCAACGCTATCAATCAGCAGAAGTTGTATTGACCTGATTAATTTATGATATACTTTTGAAATCTAGTATCAATTAGTTACTACGTGGTAACTGGTCATTTCTTGGTTATAACTTTCCAAATTGAGGTATAGATTGATGACTAATGCATTCAATTTTAATATTTTTCATCCAAATTGCCCGGCAAGATCTTTTTTTGAAAAATTTGCAGATAAGTGGGTTTTGATGATTATTTATCGACTTCATCAGCACTCTCAACACTTCAATGAACTGAAAAAAAACTTAACAGGCATCTCACCTAAAGTACTTTCTCAGAAATTAAAAATTCTGGAAAGAGATGGATTTATCACCCGTACAATTCATGAGAACAATGTGATTCGTGTTGAATATGCATTGACCTCTCTAGGCTTTGAGTTTGCTCAAACTGCTTTATCATTTAAGCTCTGGGCTGAAGGCAATGTGCAACATGTCATTCGTGCTCAAAAACAATTTGACGCAATTCAAGCAAAAAATGAGCCAGCACTGTTGCAGGAAGCCTAAACCTCAACACTTTAAATATGACTTATACTCAGCTCGCTATGTTGTAAGCATGATATCAGCTCAGCATCATTTGAATAAAACACAGCAAAGGGGAAAAAAATAATGAAAATTCCACTGCTCTTTATCCTAGCAATCCTCAGCCATAGCGCTTTTGCGTCCTATGGAAATTCTTGTGATTTAGAGGTTAAACTTTTAGAAAACTCTTCTACACGTACGTTATATATCAATAAAGATGGCTTAGGTGAAGTTGAGGAAACAACACTCAACATAAAAGGTATTGTAAAAAAAGCGCAAGCTGCTGGCCGAGCAGATAGTGTTTGTCAACACTATATCGGCAAAGTCTTAGAAGAAAATTTAAGCGATTTCCCGAATCGCTCTGAATTTAAAAAAGGACAAAAAATTAAACTGAATATATTAATCACAGATTATAAAGGTATACCGAAATCTGAAACGGTGACCTATTTAGGACCAGATAAATAATTAGTCAGCTCAGCTATGAAATCAGTCCAATACACACTGTGATCCTTGTACAAAGACACTTTGATACAATTTAAGCAGCAAAGAGTCATTACTTTTGCATAAATCATCAATTCCAATGCTATAAGTCATCGTGCACTCAGCTAAAAATTTCACCTGATGCAATACACTTAACATCTTATAAATAAAACATGTTAAACGGGAAAAAATAATGAAAATACTATTCCTCTTTATCCTAACACTATGCAGCCATCGTGCATTTGCTTCTTATGAAAACTCTTGTGATTTGGTGGTCAAGCTTTTAGAGAATACCTCTACAAATACATTTCTTATTGACAGACTTGGTGATGGCCGCTTTAAAAGTGAAACGTACCTTATTTCTTTTAAAGGCCTTGTTAAAAAAGCACAGGTTTCTGGTCGAGCAGATACGGGTTGTCAACACTATTTAGAAACAGTTATAGAGAATAGCTTCTTCTTAAACATTCGATATACAGCAAAGAAAGGGCAAAAAATTAAGATAAATATTCGGATTACTGATTTTAAAGGCAAATCCCAATCGGATGAGATCGCTTATACAACCATAACCACATTGCTCCTTCCAAAAAGGAAATTCTAAATTAATAAGAGTAAAAACCCATCTATGCGATGGGTTATGATTTTTATTTTAATTCTTTAAATCCTTGTTGACGCCATGCTTCATATAGAATCACTGCGGTGGCATTCGATAAATTCAGACTACGTGAATTCGGTGCCATAGGTAAACGAATCCAATGCGACTGAGGGAACATCATCCGGACATCTTCTGGTAAACCACGTGTTTCTGGCCCCATCAATAAAGCCACAGGCCGGTTTAAATCTGAGGTATGTGGTGTTTCAGTACCTTTGGTGGTTAAAGGATAAATCGCATCAAGATCAATCCCCTGCACCTTTAAATGTGCCAAACATTCAGCAAAATTTTCCCAAACTTTCATATGCGCCCATTCATGATAATCCAATCCTGCACGGCGCAACTTTTTATCATCCAGTTCAAAACCTAAAGGCTTGACTAAATGTAATTGTGCACCTGTATTGGCACATAAACGAATGATATTCCCTGTATTTGCAGGAATTTCAGGCTCGTATAAAACAACATGAATCACGGGAGATCTCTACTTATCAGAATACAACCTAAGTCCTTTAAAAAAGACCATGTCTGTTTTTTAAAGAAAAATTTAGGCAGATATTATTGCCACTGTAACTGTTCGCGTAAACTCACTACTTCACCAATAATAGTTAAAGTAGGTGCTTGAATATGGTTTTCTTCAACTTTTGATGCAATGTCTGCCAAAGTACCAATCACCACCTTTTGATCCGGGGTTGTGCCTTTGGAGATCAAAGCCACTGGCATATTTGGACGTTGACCATGTGATATTAGATTTTCACAAATTTTTTCTAGCCCCACCAAGCCCATATATAAAACCAGTGTCTGGTTTTCATAAACCAACTCATTCCAAGGTAACTCAGGTGAACCTTCTTTTAAATGCCCAGTCAAAAAACGGACGCTTTGTGCATAATCACGATGTGTAAGCGGAATCCCAGCATAAGCTGAGCACCCTGATGCGGCGGTAATGCCTGGAACAACTTGGAACGTAATATTGGCTGCAAAAAGCTCTTGAATTTCTTCACCACCGCGACCAAAAATAAACGGATCACCACCTTTTAGACGGCAAACACGTTTGCCTTCGGTGGCATATTTGACCAGTAATGCATTAATCCCATCTTGTGGCACAGAATGATTTGAACGTGCTTTACCCACATAGATTTTTTCAGCATCACGGCGACACAACTCTAAAATCGCGGGGGACACCAAACGATCATAAATCACCACATC
This sequence comes from Acinetobacter sp. CE-15, assembly GCF_051059255.1. Classification (NCBI taxonomy): domain Bacteria; kingdom Pseudomonadati; phylum Pseudomonadota; class Gammaproteobacteria; order Moraxellales; family Moraxellaceae; genus Acinetobacter; species Acinetobacter sp. CE-15. The sequence continues at coordinate 3,611,489 of NZ_CP192737.1, forward strand.
CGCTTGCTGCATCAGTCTAAGAGCTTTTAAGGTTAACAGCTCTGGATCACCTGGTCCTGCACCAACCAAATAAACTTCACCTTTTGGTTTTTGCCATTTTGTTAAAGCTTGTTCAATTAGACGATCCGCCTCTATGAGATTGTCATTAAACACCTGCTCTTTTAAAGGGCTGGCATATAAATCTTCCCAAAAGATTCGACGTTCATCAGGATTAGTAATCTGTTCTTTAACAGCTTTACGCCATTTCCCAGAAAAATCAGCAAGTTTACCCATTCCATGTGGAATAGACGCTTCAAGCTGAGTACGAATTTGTCGAGATAAAACAGGAGAGGCACCGTTGGTGGCAATTGAAACCACCAGTGGTGAACGATCAATGATCGCAGGCACCATAAAGCGACAATGTGGAGGATCATCAACACTGTTGACCAACACATTTAAATCTTCACAAGCTTCAAAAACAGCTTGATTGACAGCTTTATCATTGGTTGCAGCAATCACCAAACGATAGCTACTTAGGCTAATTTGAGGATCAAATTTATCTGCATGATATTGCCCATGAGTTGAATGGACAATATCTAAAAGATTTTGCTCTATATCAGGTGCAACCACATGAATCACTGCACCTGCTTTTGCAAGTAATACTGCTTTGCGGTAAGCAATATGCCCACCACCCACAATCAGACAAGGTTGCCCTTGTAGTTTTAATGAAATTGGGAAAATTTCCACAGTGTTCCTCAAAAGTTCAAATCTGATTGTACTAAGCAATATTTATGCACAAAACTGAACCAAATATCGAGTTTTCGACATTTAGTCGATGAATGTTGCACCAGCCATGTACGGGCGTAACACTTCTGGCACTTCAATAGAGCCATCGGCACGTTGGTAGTTTTCCATCACAGCCAATAAAGTACGACCGACAGCCAAACCAGAACCATTCAAAGTATGTACCAGCTCAGTTTTCTTTTGGTCTGCACGATAACGCGCCATCATACGACGTGCTTGGAAATCGCGCATATTTGAACAAGAAGAAATCTCACGATATGTATCTTGGCTTGGTACCCAAACTTCTAAATCATAAGTTTTACACGCACCAAAGCCCATATCACCACCACATAAAACGATTTTACGATAGGGTAAGCCTAAAGCTTGTAAGATTCCTTCCGCATGACCTGTCAATGCCTCCAAAGCATCCATTGAGTCTTCAGGTTTTACGATTTGAACCATTTCAACTTTGTCGAATTGGTGTTGACGGATCAAACCACGCGTATCACGACCATAAGAACCTGCCTCACTACGGAAACATGGTGTATGCGCAGCATATTTCAACGGTAAACGGTCAGCATCAATGATTTCATTACGGACAAAGTTCGTCACTGGAACTTCAGCGGTTGGAATCAAATAGTATTCTTTTTCGCCTTGTAATTTAAACAAATCTTCTTCAAATTTAGGCAGTTGACCTGTACCACGCAATGAGTCTGCATTGACAAGATAAGGGACATAAGCTTCGGTATAACCATTTTTCAAGGTATGGGTATCCAGCATGAACTGGGTCAATGCACGTTGTAAACGCGCCAATGGACCTTTCAATACGCTGAAACGTGTGCCCGTTAACTTGGTTGCAGTTTCAAACTCCAACCCACCCATCATTTCGCCAAGGTCAGTATGGTCTTTGATTTCGAAATCAAATTGACGTGGTGTGCCCCACTTTAAAACTTCAACATTATCACTTTCATCTTTCCCTTCTGGTACAGACTCATGTGGCATGTTTGGGATTGAGAGTAGTTTTGCTTCTAATTCAGCTTGAAGTTCATTCAATTCAACTTCAGCGGCTTTAATCTCATCACCAATCGCACCCATACGTGCCATGATTTCTGAAGCATCGCCACCAGATTTTTTGATTTGACCAACTTGTTTCGCACCCGAATTACGCTCTGCCTGTAAGTTTTCAGTTCTAGACTGAATTTCTTTACGGCGAGCTTCTAGTGATGCCCATTCTTCAACGTTGAGTTGTACACCACGTTTGGCTAAGGCTAAGTTTACAGCCTCGATATTATTTCTGATTAATTTCGGGTCGATCATAGTCAATCTAAAGGGTAAGAAAAAAACTGACTATAGTGTAAGCTCTTCACTGTAAAAAATACAGTGACAGAGCATTAGACATACATGAATTGTATGATTTGAAGACAATTAAGGTGTAACAGGTTTTTCTACAGTCGCTTCGACTTGAGGTAGACTTGGTAAATACTCAGCTTTAATCAAATCTTTTGCCACTTGATACGGCAGCTTTAACTCAGGCATACCTTCTGCATAAGAGGTAAGTTCATATAATGGATAAACAAAAACCAGACCATTTACACCATAATAATAGTTATCGCTTAACTGCAATTTATCACGCGTAATATCTTTTTGAATCAACCAATTCGCATTGGCATCATAAAGCTGTTCAGCAACTTTTGCTTCGACGTTTGGTTTTAAAATATCAGTTAGAGCGAGGCGCTTTTGCGTGCTTAGATCGAATGTCACATATTCATTGTGATACATCCCATGAGCAGCACCTGCTGCATAGGTATAAGTCTGGATCACAAAAGTGGCTAAATTATTTTGTTGTGAAATAAAACGAACATAAATTGAATTTTGATTTAAACCTTTAGGTGAAGATTGCGCTTCACTTTCAGCTTGAGCAAGATTTTGATCTTTCTCAAATGCGCCTGGGACATCTTTTTTAATACGATTTAGAAAATACTCATCTAGCCAAGGCACATTACTTTTAACAGTTTGCAAATCATATTGCGTACAACCATCTTCATCACAAAACTGTTTTTTTACCACATTGACGCGTTCAACTTTGGCTTGAATCAGCGGTATTTGTGCGTGTTGAGTTGCTGTTGCAGCTTGTTCTGCTTGAGGTGCTGGCTTTTCTTGGCATGCGCTAACCATGAGCATACTGGATAAAAGAGATAAAAAAATCAGACCACTTTTAAAATTTACTTTCATTTCTATATCTTTAAAGCATATTTAGTAATAGCCCTATCATAAAACCAGAACCTTTAAATTAATATTCATAATTGTTAATTATTGAAATTTTGTTGTTTAAGCCTATGTGCTAACTCTTTTATTCAAATTAGCGCCAACATTGTCATTTTGATTGAAATCTACATTTGCATGGTTCTCAACCCAATTACAATGAAATCCCAGTGGTATATGTACGCCCAAATCAATTTCAGCTTGTGGCTGAATTTCCAATCCATTTACTTTTAAAATAACAGCTTTGGCTGCTTCTCCCTCTACGTGATGTAAATAGGCCATCAAATAACCTTGCCCTTCTGCACTGTGTTCATGCTCAGCCACAAAAGTGACTTCACCAATTGCCCACTGCGTACCAAAATCATAACTCACAGATGTTTGCATTTCTAAATCATAAATATATAAACAATTGAACAATGCAGTTTCAGCAAAACCCAACGTGTATAAATAACGATATGGTACTCCAGTAAAACGCGCATCAATTTTCGGAAATTCTTGAACCCGAGAGTCGAGTACAGTTCTATGTAGCGTTTGTAAGCTTAAATCAATGCACCAACGTTCTAACTGTGCATGTTGCAATTCATAAGCTGCGTGTTGGGAATGTTCAAAATCGTCCTGATGCACCAAAACATCTAAAATAATTCTATTTTCATGATCACGAAAAGCATTTGCTGCATGAAAAACAAAACATGGTTCAAGCTCAATCCACTGAATCTGTTCAGCGTTAGCATATTTAGGCAATATTCCGATACGTGCTTGATGTTGTTTATTCCATTGATAGGGAACACTTGCGCCACGCAATAATCGAGTCATTGAAAAAGTAAGTGGAAAATCAAAAACCAAAACTTCTTGTTGTGTAATGAGACAATCATGAATCATGGGACCATGTTGTAATAAAATTTGCGTGACATGAATCAAATCACCATGCTGATCAATCACTTGGTAATAGGCATTTTTAGGATCTAAAGCATCATAACTAATCGCATGTAAGTGCCCTGTTTTGGCATCTTTACGAGGATGTGCGGTAAACGGTAAATCAGCATCACTATTAAACAACTGATAACGTTCTGCATTTAACTCATCATCTAAGCAGATTGGAAACGCGCCAGCTTCAATCACCGCCCAAAGTTTTCCTGCATGTTTAAAAATGTTGGTATTTACAACATCATGTGCACCACGGCGAAAGCCGCCTATTGCTGGTTGTTGTTTATATTGCTGCACCTTATCTGTGGCCAGCATACTGCTTTTAAACCAGATTGCTTTACCCGCTTGTAATTTAAGCGCGTGAATCATTCCTTGACCAAGATACCATTCAAATAATGTCGGCTTTGCGACATCAATCGGATTTGAGCCAATTCTTAACAATAAACCATTTAAACGTGGTGGGATAATTCCTGATATTTTTAAAGTTGTTGTGATGATTTCTTCAACTGGCTGGTAAAGCTTTTGCTGATAAAGATTGACTTCTTTATCACGACGATGCCGTCTTAAAAATCGCCCAATCATGCAGATTAACTTTTGCCTCAAAACATTCAAAAATGACTTTTGCGCAGTCATCTTTGGGTAATGTTTGAGTTTCAATTGTGTTTTGCGATACATATAGCATCTCAGTTTTTATATTCAAACCCTTGTTTGAGCATAGAATAATCTTGTATTGAAAGCCACTTTATTTGCTCGTAGCTATTATTCATCATTCGCCTAATCAACATGGCTGAGTCTATTGCTCTGTTCTGTTTAATCGGCATAAAAAAAGCAACCTTACGGTTGCTCTTCTATTCAATCAAAATCGTTTATTGATCAATAATGTCTGTGCCTTTAGGTGGCACAAAATTAAAGGTAGATGCAGGAATAGCGGCATTAACCTGTACATTGTTAAAACGCACAGTGGTTGTTTGACCTAAAGAATCTTGCAAGATCATTAAAGTCGGTGCATTTTTCGCCCCAAAACTAATCGTCAAGCTTTGGAAAGCACCATCTTTTTGTTTTGGATACAAGGTATAGTAAGTTTTACCTGCATTAGGCTGAGTAATACGATAAGCCTTTTGAATTTGCTCAGTATTACCACTGAGGAGTAATGCTGGTGTATTGGCAACCTGCTCATCTAAACTTTGGCGTACAGCCTGCTGTAAGTCAGGATCATAAATCCACACTGTACGACCTGCGGTCACAATAGTCTGTTTTGCGGGCGTGGTGGTTTCCCAATAGAATTTACCAGGACGTTCAACCTTCATTGTACCTTTAAAGGTTTGATTCATATGCTGAGCGGTTAAACCCTTTTTCTGTGCAACTTTACCTGTTTGAGTCGCTTTTGTGGTTTGCTCAAAATTTGCAGTAAAGCTTTTTACACCACTGAGTTGTTTAACCAGATTTGCGGTTGCTTGTTGCTCCGAAGCAGCAGTTGCTGCAAAAACTGTTGTGCTCATTACAGGTGCAAACAGCGCTGCACTTATAGCCACTGCACCCATCGTTTTACGAAGCATATTCATATGTTCACCTTTTCTATGTCTGCACCTCAATTAAAATATTCAAATAATATTTGGCACATAATGTAATTTATTAGATTGCTTATCTTAAACCAAATTGAGTCAGTAATAATTGAGAAAATAAGAAGTTTTGTATTGTTATTGGTGCAATATGTTGAAAATTATTCATCATGATGAAGATGGTTTTTTGTTTAATGCTAAAAAAAACTGATAAAAAAGCCCGCAATAAAGCGGGCTTTTTTGCACTCTTAAAGCTTACGCTTCAACAGATACATAGCGACGGCCAAATTGACCTTTCACTTCAAATTTGATTACGCCGTCAGCAGTAGCAAATAAAGTATGGTCACGACCCATACCAACATTTGTACCCGCGTGGAATTCTGTACCACGTTGACGAACGATAATGTTACCAGCAGTCACAGCTTGACCACCGTACATTTTAACACCTAACATTTTAGGATTCGAATCACGACCGTTTTTGGTCGAACCACCGGCTTTTTTAGTTGCCATGTCTATATACTCCTAGTGATTAACCTGCGATCGTAGTAATTTTCAACTCGGTAAACCATTGACGGTGACCTTGTTGTTTACGGTAGTGCTTACGACGACGCATTTTAACAATACGAATTTTGTCATGACGACCGTGACCAACCACTTCTGCAGTTACTTTTGCGCCAGCTACAACTGGAGCACCGATTTGAATGCTTTCGCCATTCACAACCATTAATACATCATCAAATGTAATAGTCGCGCCAGTTTCAGCTTTCAACAATTCTACTTTAAGGGTTTCACCCTCAACAACACGGTGCTGTTTACCACCGCTTTGGATTACTGCGTACATAATGTACTCCAACTTACCCGTGTCGTCGTGCCGATAAAGGAATATATCGATCTTAAGACGAACGCCACTGGGGGTTATTCAAGGGCAAAGATTTTAAGTGATAATGAATTAAACAACAAGTCATTTCCAGCAAATATTATCATTGTATAGAAAATAATCTACATATAATGGTTTTTTTAAGATTTCCCCTTTGATAATATGAATTTTTTTTTAAGATACAGCTAAAATTGAAATAGATTTTTAAAACAAATCCGCTACTATGTAGCTCAAAAGAATGATCGATTGAATGTTCAATGCTTTATTCATCTTTGGACAAAGAAAGAACAAATCATTAAGATTCAGGCACGATGTCTGCTTTCAAAAGCAACATTCAGACATGTTAATTGTTACACTAGCAACTTATAACGCATTTGCATGAGGCTCCCACCCGATGACCATCGACTTTAAGCAAGATATTCTCGCTCCAGTTGCAACCGACTTTGCTGCAATGGACAAGTTTATTAATGAAGGGATTACCTCAAAAGTTGCTTTAGTGATGGCCGTCAGTAAACATGTTGTTGAAGCTGGCGGTAAACGCATGCGTCCAATCATGTGCCTACTTGCAGCAAAAGCATGTGGTGCAACAGATCTACAGATGGACCCTTATCGCAAACTGGCAGCAATCATTGAAATGCTGCATACCGCAACCTTGGTACATGATGATGTTGTAGATGAATCTGGTTTACGTCGTGGTCGTCCAACTGCGAACGCAACTTGGAACAACCAAACTGCTGTGTTGGTGGGTGATTTTCTGATTTCTCGGGCTTTTGATCTTCTGGTTGATCTCGACAATATGATCTTGCTCAAAGACTTTTCGACGGGCACTTGTGAAATTGCCGAAGGCGAAGTGTTACAGCTTCAAGCACAGCATCAACCCGAAACGACTGAACAAACTTATTTAGATATTATTCACGGTAAAACTTCTCGTTTATTTGAGCTTGCAACTGAAGGTGCTGCCATCATTGCAGGGAAACCTGAGTATCGTGAACCATTACGTTTATTTGCAGGTCATTTTGGCAATGCCTTTCAAATTATTGATGATATTTTAGACTATACCTCTGATGTTGAAACATTAGGTAAAAATATTGGTGATGATTTAATGGAAGGTAAACCCACTTTACCTTTAATCTCTGCCTTAGCAAATACCCAGGGTGAAGAGCACGAGATTATCCGTAAAAGTATCGCAACTGGTGGAACAGGCGATTTAGATCGTGTGATTGAAATTGTGCAGACCTCAGGTGCTTTAGATTATTGTAGTCGCCGTGCCACAGAAGAAACTCAAGCTGCGATTCAGGCTTTGAATCATTTGCCTGAATCTGAGTATCGCCAGGCATTGTATAATTTAGCGCAACTTGCCTTACATCGAATTCAATAAAATTTAACAAGGCTTATGCATATACAATTTAATGATCTTTTCCTCCTTATGCAGGAACAACTCGACGGCATAAAAGTTGTTCCCAATCCTGATATATTAATTGAGTTAATCAATCGTATCAGACCCAGTGACAGCCACAATTTAGAAGAAAGTCAAAATAAATTTGATGCTTTAATTCAAGCACTGCTCACTACACCCAATGCATCTTCTGCATTTCAAGGTTACTTACTCAAGCTGGTCAATCACTATAAACAAGCAGGATTGTATGCAGATAGTGGGATTTTATCTTTAGACGGCTTTTGGAATCAGCTTGGGCAACGTATTGGTGCACATTTTCTACCTTTATTGACAGACGAATCAGATCTCAAAGATTTGGTTGGCAAAGTGTTTCACCAACGTAGTGATAAATATTGGCTGGAAAATATCAGTGAAAAGAAATGGGAACAATTGTTCCGATTACTCAATCAAGGTCATCGTTATAAAAACGATAAATTGGGAATTAAACGCGATATTGTCAAAGCCATTACTGTGCTTTCCTATCGAATCAGTGGTATTGGCTTATATCCTGAATTTATCAATGCCTACCCTGAGCTTCAAGAATATGAATCGCCTTTTTTAGTTCAAAACCGTGAAATTGTTGAGTTTATAGAAGCGTATAAAAAGCAGCATCGCGATGAAGATGAGTTTGCTGTGGGTATTCCTCCAGATGCAGACCAAGCATTGGTCATGATTGAACAATGTCGTGATGTGGTACAGAAAATCCGTCGAGCAATCAAGCGGATTGGGGTGAGCTTAAGTCTGACCTATTTACTCTCGCTACTAGAACAATGTATTGATCGAATCGAACTCTTACTCAATCTTCTGGTCGAAGATGACCAGATTCGTTATCAGCTCTGCGGTGAATTGCTCACTGACTTAGTCAATGCACACTATAGTGAAACCAGTGTGCGTGATTTGCTTAAAACCAACAGTGAATTAATTGCACTACAAGTCACTGAAAATGCCAGTAAGACAGGCGAACATTATGTAAGTACCGATAAAAAAGGTTTCTTTGGTATGTATAAAGCAGCTGCAGGTGCAGGTGCGATTATTGCAACCATGGCAACCCTGAAAATACTGACTGCACGTTTAGTCCTTGCGCCATTTTTGCATGCTTTTCTCTACAGTATGAATTATTCATTGGGTTTTATCCTGATCCATGTTTTGCACTTTACTGTAGCAACCAAACAACCAGCTATGACAGCGGCCGCACTTGCATCAACAGTTCAGCACCAAAAAGGTTCAAAAACAGCGCAAATTGCTGAACTTGCCGGACTGATTATTAATATTATTCGGACCCAGTTTATTGCAATTCTGGGAAATATTTCGATTGCGATTCCTACTGCCGCATTAATTACCTATCTCTGGCAGCTGTCAATGCATGAACCACTTTTGACGCATGCTAAAGCCACAACCTTACTCGCCAGTCTAAATCCATTTACTTCATTGGCAATTCCTCATGCAGCAATTGCCGGTGTTTGTTTATTTTTATCGGGATTAATCGCTGGATATTTTGACAATATGTCAGTCTATCGAAAAGTCGGTCCCCGCTTAAAAGCTCACGTAAAATTGAAAAAAATGATGGGACAAGCCAGACTGGACAAGTTTGCAGACTATATCGAGCGAAACTTAGGCGCTTTAGCGGGTAATTTTATCTTTGGGATCATGCTTGGAAGTATGGGAACCATTGGTTTTATCTTAGGTTTACCTTTAGATATCCGCCATATTGCGTTTGCTGCTGCCAACTTTATTCAAGGCTTAATGACCATTAATGGTTCACCTGATATTGGCCTCATCATTGTGTCTTTCCTTGGCGTGTTGTGTATTGGTTTGACCAACTTATTTGTCAGCTTCACGCTCACCATTATTGTGGCACTCAGAGCAAGACAAGTTCGTTTTTCGCAATGGAAACCATTGGCAAAACTCATATTTACCCATTTTTCTACCCGTCCTTTAGATTTCTTCTGGCCGCCAAAACAACCCTTACAACTTGAAGATGAGGCAAACTCACAAAGCAAACTAAATCACTAGGATTTTTGTTATTTTTTGTGCAAATTGTTAAATATTTCACAAAAAGAAATTAGTATAAATTACCTAAATTTACTCACTTGAAAAAAAGTGTACTGGCTAGTACACTTCGGTTGATTAAATAAACTTAACGTACGCAATTATATACTCTAGGTTAACTTATGCCTTACGTATTGCTCCTTATTGGCTGTATAGGTTTACTTATTGGGAGTGTTGGTTTAAACATTAACCAGGTACAACAGTTTGATTTTTCAAGCGTTGTATGGATGAGTTCACACCGTTTAGAGGTCTTAAATGGTCTAGCACTCACCCTATCCTATCTGGGCGGCTTACCGTCAATGATCGTGATTGCAGGGCTATGTAATTTATATTTCATACGCCTAAAACAATATGCAAATGTGCTGATGATCAGTATTGGACTGCTCGGTGCTGCGGCAATTGGTTGGATACTCAAATATCTGGTCAATCGTCCTAGACCCGATGAAATCTACCAAATGGTGCAAACCTATGGTGCTTCATTTCCTAGTGCTCACAGCATTTATGCAGCGATTGTATGCTGTTCGATTATGTTTATATTTCAAAAGCATCGCCAAGTTAAATGGATTAGCTTGGGGGGCTTTTTATGGTTTCTAAGCATGGGGGGCTCTAGAATTTATCTAGGGGCACATTTCCCAACTGATGTACTCACTGGATGGAGTATAGGTGTCATATGGGCTGCAATTTTATGGCTCATACTGTCACGAGAAACGTTAAGACAGAACAAATTATTTTTAGATAAGAATCTAAACGAGGTGGAATAATGATGTCGGCAAAGCTTTGGGCTCCTGCCCTTACTGCTTGTGCTCTCGCAACAAGTATTGCACTTGTAGGCTGCAGCAAAGATCCTAAATCAGCACAACAAGCTGGTGGTGCTGCCCAAAAAATGCCGCCGACTGAAGTTGGTGTCATTGTTGCTCAGCCACAAAGCGTAGAACAAACTGTTGAACTTTCGGGTCGTACTTCAGCGTATCAAATCTCTGATGTTCGCCCACAAACAAATGGTGTGATTTTAAAACGTTTGTTTACGGAAGGTAGTTTTGTTCGTGAAGGCCAACCTCTTTATGAGATTGACTCGAGCATCAATCGTGCAAACTTAGACAGTGCAAAAGCAGCTTTAGTACGTCAGCAAGCAAACTTAAATGCCTTGCAGGTTAAAGCAAATCGTTATCGTCAACTTGTCGGCATCAATGCTGTTTCTAAGCAAGAATTTGATGATTTGCTTGCACAAATCAAACTTGCTGAAGCAGATATTGCAGCGTCAAATGCTGCTGTTAAAAATGCACAAATTGACCTAGGTTATTCGACTGTTCGTTCACCTATTTCAGGTCAATCTGGTCGTTCTTCAGTTACTGCCGGTGCTTTGGTGACTGCAAACCAAGCCAATGCTTTGGTTACAATTCAGCAACTTGACCCAATTTATGTAGACATCAGCCAATCAAGTGCTGAGTTATTACGTCTACGTCAACAGTTAAGTCAAGGTAGTATTGATCGTAGCAATAACACCAAAGTTCGTTTAAAACTTGAAGATGGTAGCTTCTACAGTGTGGAAGGAAACCTTGCATTTTCTGATGCTAGTGTAGATCCAAGCACTGGTTCTGTAACTTTACGTGCAGTCTTCTCAAATCCTAATCATTTATTATTGCCAGGTATGTTTGCCAATGCGCAGATCGTACAAGGCGTAATTCCAAATGCTTACTTAGTTCCACAAGCAGCAATTACACGTACCCCAACTGGCCAAGCAATCGCGATGATTGTAAATGCTAAAGGTGTAGTCGAAAGCCGTCCTGTAACAACTGTAGGTGTTCAAGGTAAAGATTGGATTGTCACTCAAGGCCTAAATACTGGCGATAAAGTGATTGTTGATGGTATTGCCAAAGTAAAACCAGAACAAGCTGTGGTTGCTAAACCGTATCAGCCTCAAGCGGCTGCACCCCAAGCAGGTGCTAAACCAGGTACAGCAGCACAACCTGTTCAACAAAATAAATCTAGTGAACAAAAAGCTACTTCAAATGCATAAGGGGTAGACGAATATGGCTCAATTTTTTATTCATCGCCCCATTTTTGCGTGGGTGATTGCACTGGTAATTATGTTGGCGGGTATTCTGACGCTGACAAAAATGCCTGTTGCTCAGTATCCAACAATTGCTCCGCCTGTGGTGACAATTTCTGCAACTTATCCTGGCGCTTCTGCACAAACTGTTGAGAACACGGTAACTCAGATCATTGAACAACAAATGAATGGTCTAGATGGTTTACGTTATATCTCATCGAACAGTGCGGGTAATGGTCAAGCATCAATCAACCTGAATTTTGAACAAGGTATTGATCCAGACATTGCACAGGTTCAAGTACAGAACAAATTACAATCAGCGACTGCACTGTTACCTGAAGATGTACAACGTCAAGGGATAAAAGTGACCAAATCTGGCGCGAGTTTTATGCAAGTACTTGCATTTTATTCGCCAGATGGCAGCCTGTCTGGGGCTGACATTAAAGACTATGTAAACTCAAATATTTCTGAACCACTGAGTCGTGTTGCAGGCGTAGGTGAAATTCAAGTCTTTGGTGGTCAATATGCAATGCGTATCTGGCTAGACCCAGCTAAAATGACCAGTTTGCAAGTTACACCAAGTGACATTGCTGCTGCCATTCGTGCGCAAAACTCACAAGTGGCTGTAGGTCAATTGGGTGGTGCTCCAGCGGTACAAGGTCAAGTCCTCAATGCGACTGTCAATGCACAAAGCATGTTGACGACACCTGAACAGTTTAAAAATATTTTCCTGAAAAATACCGCTTCGGGTGCTCAGGTTCGTTTAAGTGATGTTGCACGTGTAGAACTCGGCTCAGATAACTACCAATTTGATTCTAAATTTAATGGTAAGCCTGCTGGCGGTGTAGCGATTAAATTGGCAACAGGTGCAAATGCACTTGATACAGCCGCTGCTGTAGAAAAACGCCTCAGTGAACTCCGTAAAAACTACCCAGATGGTCTGAAAGATAAGCTTGCTTATGACACCACACCATTTATCAAACTTTCAATTGAAAGTGTGGTACACACGTTAATTGAAGCAATCGTTCTTGTATTCTTTGTGATGTTCTTGTTCTTACAGAACTGGCGCGCAACGATTATCCCAACAATGGCAGTTCCTGTGGTTGTACTGGGGACATTTGCAGTTATTAATATTTTCGGCTTCTCAATCAATACCTTAACCATGTTCGCCATGGTACTGGCAATTGGTCTATTGGTCGATGATGCCATCGTTGTGGTTGAGAACGTGGAACGGGTGATGCAAGAAGAGCATACGGGTCCAGTTGAAGCCACTGAAAAGTCGATGAAACAAATTTCAGGTGCTTTGGTCGGTATTACCAGCGTATTGACTGCCGTATTTGTGCCAATGGCATTCTTCGGTGGTACTACAGGGGTAATTTACCGTCAGTTCTCGATCACGCTCGTTACTGCAATGGTTTTATCATTAATCGTTGCTTTAACTTTTACCCCTGCGCTTTGTGCGACATTGTTAAAACAGCATGATCCAAATCAAGAACCAAGCAATAACATTTTTGCGCGTTTCTTCCGTTGGTTTAACCGTAGCTTTGATAAAGTAGCTGAGAAATACCAAGGTGGTGTCAATCGTATGACCCATCATAAGATCTTCTCTGGTGTGATCTACGTTGCGGTAATTGTTGCCTTAGTCGGACTGTATAAAATGCTCCCCTCTTCTTTCCTACCAGAAGAAGACCAAGGGATGGTTATGACATTGGTTCAGTTACCACCAAGTGCCAGCCTTGAACGGACAGATAAAGTCATCACGACCATGACCGATTACTTCTTAAACAAGGAAAAAGCAAACGTAGATACTATATTTACAGTTTCTGGTTTCTCGTTTACTGGGGTTGGGCAAAATGCTGGTTTAGCATTTATGAAGTTGAAAGACTGGAGTGAACGTACCACACCTGAATCACAAATTGGCGCCATTATCCAACGTGGTATGGCACTGAATATGATTGTCAAAGATGCATCTTACATCATGCCATTGCAATTACCAGCAATGCCAGAATTAGGTGTTTCATCAGGTTTTGACATCCAATTAAAAGATGCAAGTGGTCAAGGCCACGAGAAATTGGTTGCTGCACGTAATGCTGTTTTAGGTATGGCTTCTCAAGACAAACGTCTTGCTGGTGTTCGTCCAAATGGACAAGAAGATACCCCTCAATATCAAATCAACGTTGACCAAGCGCAAGCTGGTGCAATGGGGGTTAGTATTGCAGATATTAATTCGACCATGAGCATGGCTTGGGGTGGTTCTTATATCAATGACTTCGTTGACCGTGGTCGTGTGAAAAAAGTTTATGTTCAAGGCGAATCAAGCGCTCGCATGATGCCTGAAGACTTAAACAAATGGTATGTACGTAATAATAGCGGCACTATGGTTCCATTCTCTGCATTTGCAACAGGCCAATGGACTTATGGTTCACCTCGTCTCGAGCGTTATAACGGTGTAGCTTCTGCAAACATTCAAGGTACACCAGCACCGGGGGTAAGTTCGGGAGATGCGATGCTTGCTATGGAAGAAATTATTGGTAAGTTACCGTCTATGGGCTTAACAGGTTTCGACTATGAATGGACGGGTCTATCTTTAGAAGAACGTGAATCTGGCAGTCAAACTGTTCCGCTTTTAATTCTTTCATTGCTTATCGTGTTCCTTTGCCTTTCAGCTTTATATGAAAGTTGGTCAATTCCAGTTTCAGTATTGCTGGTCGTACCATTAGGTGTTATTGGTGCATTTACGTTAACTTGGTTGGGCATGGTCATCAAAGGTGACCCTAACTTATCATTTAACATCTACTTCCAAGTCGCGATCGTTGCAGTCATCGGCTTGTCTGCAAAAAATGCGATTTTGATTGTAGAGTTTGCAAAAGAGTTGCAAGAACAAGGCGAAGAATTGTTTGAAGCGACATTGCATGCTGCAAAAATGCGTTTACGTCCAATTATCATGACAACCTTAGCGTTCGGTTTCGGTGTATTGCCACTTGCTTTATCAAGCGGCGCTGGTGCTGGTAGCCAACACTCAGTCGGTTATGGTGTATTGGGTGGTGTAATTAGCTCAACACTTTTAGGTATCTTCTTTATTCCTGTGTTCTTCGTATGGATTCGTAGTATCTTTAAGTACAAACCTAAAAATCAAAATATTCAGGAGCATAAATCGTGATGCAAAAAGTATGGTCTATTTCAGGTCGTAGCATTGCGGTATCTGCACTTGCGCTTGCTTTGACAGCGTGTCAAAGCATGCGTGGCCCAGAACCCGTAGCTCAGGCGAACATACCAACAGGTTATATTCAAAATAACGGTGGTACATCTATTGCTGAACAAGGTTATAAAGAGTTTTTTGCAGATCAACGCTTACTTCAAGTACTTGATCTTGCTTTAGCCAATAACCGTGATTTACGTACAGCAACATTGAACATTCAACGTGCTCAACAAGCCTATCAAATCACTGAAAACAATCAGCTACCAACGATTGGTGCAAGTGGTGGCCTGTTACGTCAGGATCAAGGTGTAGGTGCTCAAACACGTTATAATGTTGGCCTTGGTGTAACTGCTTATGAGTTAGACTTCTGGGGTCGAGTAAAAAGTTTAAAAGACAATGCGCTTGATACTTATTTATCGACTGCTAGTGCACGTGATGCAACGCAAATCAGCTTAATTAGTCAAGTTGCGCAAGCTTGGTTAAATTACTCTTTTGCCAGCGCACAACTTAAGCTCGCTGACCAAACATTAAAAGCACAGCTTGACTCTTATAACCTCAACAAAAAACGTTTTGATGTCGGTATTGACAGTGAAGTGCCTGTTCGTCAGGCTCAGATTTCTGTTGAAACTGCACGTAATGATGTTGCCAATTATAAGACTCAAATTGCACAAGCTCAGAACTTGCTAAATCTGCTTGTTGGACAATCAGTTCCAGACAACTTATTGCCAACACAACGTGTAACGCGTATTACTTCAAATGCTGCGTTCGCATCAGGTTTACCAAGTGACTTGCTGAACAACCGTCCAGACGTCAAAGCGGCTGAATACCAACTTTCTGCTGCTGGTGCAAATATCGGTGCTGCGAAAGCGCGCTTATTCCCAACCATCAGTTTGACGGGTACTGCAGGTTATGCATCTACTGATTTAAGTGATTTATTTAAATCAGGTGCTTTCGTTTGGTCTTTAGGTCCTAGTCTTGATATTCCGTTATGGGATTGGGGCACACGTAAAGCGAACATTAAGATTTCAGAAACAGATCAACAAATTGCGTTATCTGACTATGAAAAATCAATTCAATCTGCTTTCCGTGAAGTCAATGACGCATTAGCGACTCGCCAAAATATTGGTGATCGTCTTTCTGCTCAAAAACGTTTAGTTGATGCAACCAATACAACCTATAAACTTTCAAATGCCCGCTTCCGTGCTGGTATTGATAGTTACTTGACTGTTTTAGATGCTCAACGTACTTCTTACTCTGCTGAACAAGGTTTATTGCTATTAGAGCAAGCGAACTTAAACAATCAGGTAGAGGTTTATAAAACCCTTGGTGGTGGTCTAAAAGCCAACACTGCGGATCAAATTGCACAACCGGCCTCTTCATCTGAATTGAAATATCATTCAAAAGATAAAAAAGTCAGTTAATCTCAGTTTGATGATCAAAGCTCACTTCGGTGGGCTTTTTTTATTGCTTTTTGATGGATAATTTCCTATGTTTGAAGCAATACATCATCAATGAATATTTAAAATGAAACTCAGTAATTTAGAAACTGTTCCAGCACATGTCATAAAGCAACAGCTTGATGTCGTTTATGGAAGTACCGTCCGTAGTAAACATGTTGGACGTGACTTTATGGCTGGTCTAAAAAATATTGTCGGTGGTGAACTCAAAGGCTATACCGAGTTATTAGAAGAATCGCGCCAAGAAGCCATGAATCGTATGATTGAAAAAGCACATGGTTTAGGTGCCAATGCAATTGTTGGAATCCGTTTTTCCACCTCTAATATTGCGCAAGGTGCATCAGAACTTTTTGTCTATGGTACTGCGGTCATTGTTGAACCGACCACAACTCAACTTCCTGACCCATTTTCAAAATAGGCGAAACAGATGGATGGTTTAATTTTTAAAATTGGGCTCACACTGGTTCTGTTTTTTATTGGTTGGGGTTTTGGACGTTTTATTGAACAAAAGCATTTAAAAGAATTGGCAGACAATGAACAACGGCTTGCCCATATTCGGATTGATACCAATAAGTTCCAAGTCTCTGAAAAGCAAGGGCAACTTATCAGTAGTAATGTGGTGATTTCGCATGATTATTTTAAATATATTATTGCGCAAATTCAGAACTTCTTTGGTGGTCGTTTAACCACCTATGAGAGTGTCGTCGATCGCGCACGTCGAGAGGCAATTGTTAGATTAAAACAGGAAGCTGAAAATATTGGAGCTACGCATATTATGGGCTTACGTTTAAGTACCACAGAACTCGGTATGCAAGGTGGAATGGTTGAAGTCTTTGCCTATGGAACAGCAACTTAATCTCACTCCTCTTTTTAAATAATCATCATGATTTTTTCATTAGAATACACGATCTTTGTTGGACGGTTTGATTTTGTATTCTGGTGATGTAAAAATCATGAAATACCTTGATCATAACAAAAATGAAAGAATCTTAACTTCATGAACAGGTTAGATATCATGAAAGCTTTAGCACTTAAAATAAGTATCGGATTACTGTCTATGCTTCCATTCACAATAAATGCAGAATTGATTGTATTGGCTTCACCACAAAGTCAGGATAAATACTATGCAGAAAAAATCGATGATATCTTTGATTTCCATGTCGATTATGCAAAGAAAATTATTCAAAATGGTGACAATGTGATGATCTTAACCGATCAACAACTTTACCCTGATTATGTCAAAGCACTGGGTAAACAGCATGTCACCCTCGCGCCTATGCAAGATATTTGGATGCGTGATTTTAGCAGTGCCAATCCCAATCAACCTGTTCTTTTTCGTTATACCGCAGCAGGACAAGGTGGAACCAAAAAAGCTCAAGCCATTTCTGATGATGTTCAAGCAGACTTTAAAGCCTATAGTCAAAAAGCTGGTTTAAAATTTACCCAGACTCAACTGCTCAATGATGGCGGTAATTGGGTTGAAGATGGTTATGGCAATGTTGTGTTAAGCACCAAGTTCTTAGCTGACAATCATTTAACCGAAACCCAAGCTAGAGCACAACTGATCCGTTTGACAGGTGCTAAACATATTGCATTTATTGAAGCAGATGAACAAGGCGGTTTAGAACATGCGGATGGTGTCGTAAGTTTTATAGATCAGAATACTTTAGTGATTAACACCTATCCTGAAGATCCTGACTACGCCAAACAGTTAAAGATCGATTTAAAACGCGGTATTCCAGATATCAAAATTCATGAAATCACTACACCTTATGATGGTAGTGAAATTTATGATGAGAAATTTGGTTCAGCTTGTGGCTTATATACCAATATGCTGGTTACGCCTGAGCGTATTTATTTTCCGCAATTTGGTATTAAACAAGATGCACTGGCATTACAGCAAATTCGTCGTCTAACCAAACGAACTGTCATTCCAATTCACTCTGCACAGGTGTGCCATATGGGCGGTGGAGTACGCTGTATGTCATGGCAATTACGAGGCAAAAATGCTGAATTGTTATTAAACTACTTCAATAAAACACATTAAATATTTCATTTATCGCCATTAAATACCCTGTTATTTTAAAAGCATTCATCTTTTAGCTCACGACTAACTTTTAGCTCGCTAACTAGAAGATGAATGTTTAATCGTCAGCTTTACGCTGCAATGACTTAACCTTATTGATATTCTTGACAGTATTGCCTATCAGTACTGATATTCATCTTTAAATTTTTTAGGAAATTGATATTTTTCCCCATCAAATTTTAAAACAAACCGTTGTTGCGATAATTGATGATTAACTTCTTGGCAATCTTCGTTGATCACTTGCGTCTGGTAGCGTTTAATTTTGCTATTGACCAAAATATCCGTATATTTCTTGGTTTGGGTTGACTGCATCACTAAGGTTGAAGCGCGTTCTTCAATATCTGCATTACACTGCATATCCGTTTCTGCCCGATAACGTTCAACTATCAGACTATCTAAGATTTGTTGTTTATTTTTAAGGTCATATAAGTTTAAAACTTGCATAGAAAAAGGAAAGGGTTGTGAGTGACCTGAGTAGTTTAATCTTAGACCCAAAGCTCGGTTTGAATCAGTGACTTTATAATTTGCAGTATCCAGCTCAATAGAATTTAAGCTAATTGCGTCCGAAACCATGCGTTCTACAACAGCATAGTGATAAATCACCTTTAAATTTTTTGGATTAAACTTAAATAAGTCTAAAGCATAATCCCTTTCTTCTGCATTTTCTTTTACAGGAATCCATTGGGCATAGGCCATGATCATATTTGAATTATCGACCGGATCGAGTTTACAGTCGATTAAAGACTGTTCAAACTTTACAATTTTAGCCTGCTTCAATATTTGCGCAACAACTTGAGTATCATCACAAATATTTGCATAAACGGCACTGATCAATATGAATTGTAGACTGATGGCTTTAAAAATTATTTTCATTAGATTTAACATCTTTTTTTGTGCTTATAGAGACGGAACATATTAAGAAAAAGCGCTTATACAATGTATAAACGCCTTCTCAATACATACAAAAGTTATTAATTTTTAATCACTTTACTTTCATCTTGCGAATCATTTTATAAAGTGTCGATGGTGATAGGCGAGAAACCAACACACCCAATTTTTCTTTACGCCCACCCACGACAATATATTCTTGACCTTTTAATAAAGCGGAAACCGTTTTCTGCGCAAAATCATCGGCTTCTAAACCATTTTCAATGGCTTCATCCTGATGTGCCTGTGCTTTTCCTGCACCATTTAAAGCATTGAAAGATACGTTGGTTTTCACAAAACCAGGGAAAATAACAGAAACATTAACACCATCTTGTGCCACTTCTGCGCGTAAACTGTTTGCCCACATATGAATCGCTGCTTTTGCTGCAGAGTAAGATGCACGATATTGCGTCCCCAATAAGCCTGCAACGCTAGAAATATACGCAATTCGCCCAGATTTTTGAGCTAAAAAGGTTGGTAAAACCAATTTGGTCAAAAACACTTGAGAAAAGTAATCAATTTCCATAATTGCACGTTCAGTTTGCATACTGGTATCTGCAATCAATGCTCTTTGGCTTAAGCCCGCATTGTTGATCAACCAATCAATACGCCCTTTTTCATCTAAGACTTGTTCATAGGCATGGCGTACTTGCGCTTCATCGGTAATATCCATTGCCACGGAAATATGATGATCTGGGTTAAGAAGACTAATACGAACTTTTTCAAGTTCTTCTAAACGTCTTGCGCTTAAAACCACTTGTGCACCTTGCAAAGCACATTCAGCAGCCAAGGCTTTACCAATCCCTGAAGATGCGCCTGTAATCCAAACCACCTTTCCTTCTAAGCTTTCCATTTTATTATGCTCTTGAATATGGTGAATAAATATTAGACCACGTGACGCACCAAATCAATCAAACCTCCCTTTTTAGAGATTAAGCCTCAACTAAAAACTTTTTAAAGTGCGCTGCATAATGTTGCGCCTTTTCTACATTGCGAGGATTGTATTCATCGCCAACTTTTTCTAAGCGCTTATAGCCTGTACTGGTGATCATATTGATCACACCATTTAAGGTTTTATCAACTACAAAGTTAAATTTTAACAAAGTCTTAGGATCCCGAATAAACTCTGATACACCGAGGTCAATAATTTTAACCAAATTTTTTAGTGTCACAGGCAAAGCACTGGTATCCCCTTGAATGACCTTTTGAATATTACTGGTCGCTTCTTTACCTAGATGGCTGTCTAATTGGTAGTACATCACCACTTGGCTTGCATCGGAATCTTCAAACTTTTTAAGAATATGATTTGCCACAGGTTTTAAACGATCATTACTAAACAACGAAATCGACCACGGCATATATTTTTTAAAAGCCCCTTCAATCTGCGTAAAAATTTGTTCTGCTTCTTTCAGTTTCTTCTGACCATTCGCATCTAGCGCAGAGTTATTCCGTTGCTCTTCAAGCAAAGCACCAAAGACTTGATCTAGCACTTGGCATGACATTTCCGTAAAGACATTACCTAATTGTTTTGCCAGATCACTTTTTTCGCCATGATTTAAACTTTGGGTAATGCTTTTTAACTCTTGGTACGTCTGCTGTTTAATCAATAAATCGATTTTATACTGCATTGTTATCTGTCCTTTTGTTGTTTTGTCCTATTCAATTTTGATCTTAGCAAAACTTGAAATATCTTGCATTGTCTTTAACTGCTGCTATTTGTTGAATATCAATCACAAATACTCTCAATAAATCAAATATCTAAAACACGCATTTGTAAATATGACTCAGTTAAAACTCCACAATATCCAACATTTGTCATATTTGAGATTAATAACAACAACAAATGCATCTTGTATTTTCATGTTTTGATTGCTGCATTTAATTCAAGGTAAATATGCCATAACAGGAATCAACATTCCTAATGAATATTTGCTACAATGAATGCAATTTTTTACTTACTTTTGATCTGTTTTTACTATGACTGATTCAGCGCAAAATATTGCTACAACCTACGATCCTACCGAGATCGAGAAAAAATGGTACAAGACTTGGGAAGAGAAAGGTTATTTCCAACCGTCTCGTAAAGGCGATTCATTCTGTATCATGATTCCGCCACCGAACGTCACGGGTAGCTTGCACATGGGTCATGGTTTTAACAATGCCATCATGGATGCCTTGACACGTTACAATCGTATGTCTGGTAAAAATACTTTATGGCAACCAGGTACTGACCATGCGGGTATTGCAACGCAAATGGTAGTTGAGCGTCAATTGGCAGCTCAAGATATTAGTCGTCATGACTTAGGTCGTGAAAAATTCATCGACAAAATTTGGGAATGGAAAGAACAATCTGGCGGTACAATTACCCGTCAAATTCGCCGTCTTGGCTCGTCTGTAGATTGGTCACGTGAACGTTTCACCATGGATGATGGCCTTTCAAATGCGGTTAAAGAAGTATTTGTAAAACTGCATGAACAAGGTTTGATTTACCGTGGCAAACGCTTGGTAAACTGGGACCCTAAACTACAAACTGCACTTTCTGACTTAGAAGTTGAATCAGATAAAGAAGAACAAGGTTCATTGTGGCACTTCAAATACTTCTTTGAGGATAAGTCACTACGTACTCAAGACGGCCACGATTATTTAGTGGTTGCAACCACCCGTCCAGAAACATTACTGGGTGATACTGCTGTTGCAGTTGCTCCAGATGACGAACGTTATGCACACCTTGTCGGTAAAAATATTATCCTGCCGATTACAGGTCGTGCGGTTGCGATTGTTAAAGATGAATATGTCGATAAAGAATTCGGTACAGGCTGTGTAAAAATCACCCCTGCACATGACTTCAATGACTATGAAGTGGGCAAACGTTGTGAACTCGCAATCATCAATATTTTCAACAAAAATGCCGAAGTTTTAGCTGATTTTGAGTTTATCGCAAAAGCTGGCGAAGCGATTTCTAAAACCATCCCAGCACCAGCTGACTATATTGGTTTAGAGCGCTTTGCTGCACGTAAAAAATTGGTTGCACAAGCTGAAGCTGAAGGTTGGTTAGACCAAATTCAACCCTATACGCTGAAACCACCACGCGGTGACCGTTCAGGTGTGATCATTGAACCATTATTGACCGACCAATGGTATGTCAAAATTGCGCCTCTTGCAGAGCCTGCAATCAAAGCAGTAAAAGACGGCGATATCAAATTTGTGCCTGAACAATACAGTAATATGTATATGGCTTGGATGAACAACATTCAAGACTGGTGTATTTCTCGTCAATTGTGGTGGGGTCACCGTATCCCAGCTTGGTATGATGCTGAAGGCAACATTTATGTTGGTCGTTCTGAAGAAGAAGTTCGTGCGAAAAACAATATCGCTGCTGATATTGAATTAAACCAAGATGAAGATGTACTGGATACATGGTTCTCTTCAGGTCTTTGGACATTCTCTACACTGGGTTGGACCGGTGATGAAGCAAAAGATAAAGAAAATTATTTCTTAAATACATTCCACCCAACGGATGTATTGGTAACAGGTTTTGACATCATTTTCTTCTGGGTTGCCCGAATGATCATGATGACCATGCACTTCATGAAAAATGAAGATGGCACACCGCAAGTTCCATTTAAAACCGTGTATGTACATGGTTTGGTTCGCGACGGTGAAGGTCAAAAAATGTCTAAATCTAAAGGCAACGTACTTGACCCATTAGATTTAATTGATGGTGTAGATCTTGAAACCTTAGTACAAAAACGTACCACTGGTTTAATGAATCCTAAAGATGCACCAAAAATTGAGAAATCTACACGTAAAGAATTCCCTGAAGGTATTCAAGCTTACGGTACAGATGCGGTTCGTTTTACTTTCTGTGCACTTGCCAATACAGGCCGTGACATTAAGTTCGATATGAAACGTGTTGAAGGCTATCGTAACTTTGCCAACAAAATCTGGAACGCAACCCGTTTCGTGATGATGAACTGTGAACAACAGCCAATTGGTCAGGAAATCCGTCAAGATCTTTGGGAACTTCCTGAACAGTGGATTGTCAGCCGTTTACAAAAAGCGGAAGCTGCCGTTCAACAAGCGTTTGCAACTTATCGTTTAGATTTGGCTGCTCAAGCGATTTATGAGTTCATCTGGAATGAATACTGTGACTGGTATGTTGAACTGACCAAACCAGTACTGAATGATGAAAACGTATCGGCTGAGCGTAAAGCAGAAGTTCGTCGTGTCCTTCTTTCTGTAATGGAAGCATCTTTACGTCTTGCGCATCCAATCATGCCATTCTTAACTGAAGAAATTTGGCAAACCCTTGCACCAATGATTGGTATTGGTGGTGAAACCATCATGCTTGCGCCATACCCTGTTCCAAATCCTGAACGTATCAATGAACAGGCCGAAGCAGATATGCTTGGGCTACAAGGCTTGATTGGTGCTGTACGTAATATTCGTGGCGAAATGGGCTTAGGTAATGCACGTTTATTACCTGTATTGCTTCAAAACGCGACTGATGCTGAAAAAGCACAAATTGCACGTATTGAACCATTGTTTAAAGCTTTGGCTAAAGTTGAAAGCATTACCTTCTTAACCGATGCTGAGCAACCACCGTTGTCTTCATCTTCTGTTGTGGGTCATGTATCTGTATTTGTACCAATGAAAGGCTTGATTGATCCGAAAGCAGAACTTGCTCGTTTGCAAAAAGACTTAGATAAGGTTCAAAAACAACATGATCAAATCGCCTCTAAACTTGCAAATGAAGGCTTTGTGGCTAAAGCACCTGCTGCGGTTGTTGAAGGTGAAAAGGTTAAACTTGCTGAGTTTGTGGATCAGTTAGCCAAGATTAAAGCCAATATGGAGCAGATTGCAGCGCTTTAAGCGAAGCTTGCAATTTTGCCTCTAAAGAAGGAAGCTTAATTAAGCTTCCTTCTTTTTTTTGTAAAATAATTATGGTTATTCAAAAATTAAAACAACATTTCATCAATCAAAACTTATGTATCAATCAACCGACTACATTGTTAGAAACGTTAAAATTTGAACAAAAATACGGAGTTAAACTTCCACAAATTTTTAAAGAATATTTTATTTTCTTCAATGGTACAGGTGAAGCCAATTTTGCTGATGAGGGCTATTCTTTCTTTTCTTTAGCTGAATTTAGACCTGTAAAAGATTTAAAAGGCATTGAAGACTTTCCTCATGCAAATTGTTTTGTATTTTCAGAATTCTTACTCTGGATGACTGCGTATGCAGTAAAACTAGATGAACATGGCAATGAATTAGGTACTTATGAAATCTGTAATACGCATAATAAGGTTTGTAATAGTTTTGAAGAGTTTATTTTGCTCATAATGAAAGGTGATTTAGAAATACTTGATCGATGATGTTTTTTTGACCAAAATTCAACAATTTCATATCCATTTAACTTAAAGATCAGTTAGCAAAATAAAGCGAATTGATACACTCTAATTTTTCAAGAATTACCCTCACCCTAGCCCTCTCCCACGGGGAGAGGGGACTTCCATTACTAATTTTATCGTTATTTGATACACAATAGGTTTCTCTCCTTTCAACAGAGAATTAAAGAGAAATGACTAAAAATGTGTGCATAACATTCCACAACCTCAATCTTCCCCAAAAATGTGGCAGAGACACTCTTTGAGAGTTTAATAATTATTCGATACACAATGAAGCTCCCTCTCCTTTCAGCAGCGGGTTAAAGAGAAGTAACTAAAAATGTGTGCATAAATTCCACCACCTCAATCTTCCCCCCAAAATGTGGAAGAAACACTCTTTGAGAATTGAATAGTTATTCGATACACAAAGAGGTTTCCTCTCTTTTCAGGAGAGGGTTAAAGAGAAGTAACTAAAATATTTGCATAAATTCCACCACCTCAATCTTCCCCCCAAAATATGGAAGCTCACTCTTTGAGAGTTTAATAGTTATTTGATACACAAAGAGGTTCCCTCTCCCTAGCCCTCTCCCACGGGGAGAGGGGACTTCCATTACTAATTTTATCGTTATTTAATACCCAATGAAATTACCTCTCCTTTCAACAGAGGATTAAAGAGAGGCGACTAAAAATATTTGCATAAACTCCACCACCTCAATTTCCCCCAAACGTGGAAGCAACACTCTTTGAGAATTGAATAGTTATTTGATACACAATAAATTTCTCTCCTTCCAGAAGAAGGCTAAAGAGAAGTAACTAAAAATATTTGCATAAATTCCACCACCTCAACCTTTCCCAAAATGTGGAAGAAACACTCTTTGAAAATTGAATAGTTATACGATACACAGAGAGGTTACCTCTCCTTTCAACAGAGGATTAAAGAGAGGCAACTAAAAATATTTGCATAAATTCCACCACCTCAATCTTCCCCCCAAAATGTGGAAGAAACACTCTTTGAGGATTGAATAGTTATTTGATACACAAAGAGGTTCCCTCTCCTTTCAGGAGAGGGTTAGGGAGAGGTGTCTTTCAATTCAATACAGACATTCCATAAATCCACCCCACTCCGATTCAAAACATCATCATTCCAATAGCAAAAAACTTTAAGAAATAGAAAATAAAAGGAATTTTTCTAAGGAATTGTCACAAAAAGAATCAAAAAAGCAGATCAAAAGATCTACTTTTTACCCTGAATTACTCCAAAATCAACCGTGCGCCAATCGGTTGTATCGGACGATTATTTGGATGTCCCATTAACTCCATAAACGACTCAATTTGCTCACTAGATGCCTGCTGAATTTCCTTAAACACCACCCATCGGACTCCTTCTGAACACGGCGGTGTTGTTAAAGACCCATTAAAACGGTAATACTCTAAGTTATTGGGTAAATAGCTGTCTGCTTTATTTTTTGAATATAGCTGATTACTTTCACCCACTTTTTTTGGCAAAGAATTCCAGATATGTTTTAGTTTTTCATTCTCCAATCCATGTTGAAACATTAATGCAACAACTGCCAATTCACCTTTATCTGAAGCATGCACTAAATGTAATTCCATGGGATAGCTTTGGCCATTAATATTGTTTTCACTTGGACTATGTACATGAAATTGTTCCAGTAAAAATGTCTGTCCATCTAAAACTAAACTTGCTCCTTGATTAAACTCAATCTGCATCGTATGACCAATATTTTGCACAGACTTTGCTGTAGTGTGATAATTAAATTCCAATGGTGGTAAATTCGCAGTCACCGTATCTCGAATATCAATTGGAGATTGATTTATTCCTGCACACGCTTGGTATTGTTGATTTGCACTTGCCCAATCTTTAGGGTTTTGATAATCCCAATCTGATCCTGCCCAAAGTATTGTTGTAGCGCATAGACTAATTATTGTTAAACCGTATTTAATAAACATAAGAGCCCCTTAATTATTCAAATATTTTCAGCACTGAATGCTCTATTTATAAATGCTCTAGTTACTGGTTATATGAAAGGCTGTTGAACTGAAGAGCATGATGTGATGTTGGTAAAATTTTTATTAAGATTTTCTACCAAATCTTATTAGATTATAAGAAATATACTTATCCAAGTTCAAGTCCTTTATTTTTTCCTATAACAGATACACGCACTACTCTGTATTTTATAAATGCGTCATATTGAATTAAGCTTTTTCATTGTTATTTTTCTAATCAAACTCCAAATTTAAATCCAAAACGCTATTCCTTAAGCTGATCCAAAGCCGTCCCCTGTACAGGATTTCTTTTCCAATAATAAGGTTGGAAAAATCGAAGTAACAAACGCCATGGTGTCATCCAGACAATACGCGCATTACTCTTCTTATTCTTACTGATGCGTTGCGCCAAATAACCACACACTTGCTCAGGTGGGTCAATTACAAACATAAATAACCATTTCATTTTATGCCAGTTTTTAACTTCACCTTGCTGCCAAGAAGAAATCAATAAATCTGTTGCCACCATTCCGGGGCTGAGTGTCCCAATCAAAATATCACTATTCTTGGTTTCTTTATTTAAAGCATGATTCAGATAAGCAACTGCTCGTTTACTGGTTGCATAAGGCGTCATCCCCGCACTCCACTCACCACGACTGCCCCAACCTTCCATATTAAAAATTTGCCCAAAACCTTGCTGCATCATTCCTTTTAAAGCCACTTGAGAGCCCAACATTGTTCCAAGTACATTGGTTTTGATTACACTTTCCAAATCTGAGCTAGCAATCTCGGTAAATGCCCTTGCTGCGTTACAGGTACCGGCATTGTTAATCCAAACATCGACCTGACCAAACTTTAAAACTGTTTCTTCCCATAAATTTTGCAAATCGTCATATTGAGCCACATCACAGGTCACCCCATAAATTCTATTCGGTGTATAGCGTTGCGCTAAATCTGCAACAATTTGATTTAACTGCGCTACATTTCGTGCCGAAACCATCACAGACCAACCTAACTTTAAAAAAGCTTCTGCTAAAGCAAAACCAATTCCACGTGTACCCCCTGTAATCACGACAGATAAAGCTTGATCAGAATTTGATGCGTTCAAAATATTCCCCATTGTGGTGATAAATCAGTATAAGACAGCAAACTGGCACATATAAAACACACGACTATATCTCCAATTTAGGACATTCAGCATCAAAAAATCAATTTTTAAGATAGAATCTTCAACATTCAAAATCATTGAATGATTCAAACTCTATGAAAAACAAAATTTTATTATGCATCACCCTTATTTTTCTCATTGGCTGTCATGAGAAACCCAACACATCAACTGAAAGCAAGCCAACCAAACAAGAAACACCACAACAAGCACATACCAAAGCAGAACCTATTGAGATTGCTGCTCATCCAGAGCCAGACCACCTCGTCAATAATCCAACACCTCTCCCTCAAGGTTATTCAGTCGATACGGCATATCTCAAAAAGCCATTACTCATCGATTTTGATGGAGATGGAAAACGAGATGCCTTCCAAGTTTTAAAAAATCCCAATAAAAAAGGCATGAAATATCTGTTTGAATTCCGTATTTCGGACAGCGATAAAGTTTATTACTATCAAAATAATGAAGAAGGTGATGATTTAGATATTTTTGCTAAGTTCGAAGTCGCACCTAAAACAAATATCTATGTCGATGAAGAATATCGCTTTGGTGAAAATGGCGATATTCTTGCTAACGAACAGATTGACCCTAAACATTATTTAAAGTTTAAAGGTGATGGTGTTTCAGTCAATGTCCTCGAGGAAACCTGTGCTGCATCTGCTTTCTTCTTAACAGATGACAAAATTAAACGGATTTATCTCTGTTAAATCTATTTTTCATCTGCAAAAATTGCATTTGCCCCAATCACTTTAGAAATCTTCACTTGGTCTTGCTTTAATAAAGCATAGATTTTTGCTTTAAGCGTTTCACTGGTAAAAGTCCCGTTTAAATTCAGTAAAACGGGTTCATCACTCAATGAACCTTTGCCATGATATTCTTGATTAATATTGTTGGTGGTTGCCTGATTAATCACCACAAAATGCCCCGCAATACCAGTCGCTTGACCACAAGCTAAACTTTGTGGTGACCAATCCCCTACTTTGATCTCAGGTGTTAAAGCATAGCCTTTACTTGCTAATATTTTCTTCTGCTGTGCTGTTGCCATGGGAAAATTCAGTATCTTTTGCTGACCTTTCCAGTTTACCGCTAATTGACTGGATAAACATGATGCTCGAAAAGGACCTGCACTACCTGACTCTGCACCCTCATGAGAATCATCGCATTGTGAAATAACTTGAAAAGTTGCGTCTCCACACTGCAACAGTTTAGATTTATAGATTTTATATTGGCTGGGTTGCGCACTCACTGATTCAGTAAATAGACAAAAGCCAGAGAGCACTATTAAATACACTAAAAAATTGCAATATGTTTTAGACACCATCATTTTTATACACTTCATTGATCATTTAATCGAAAATTGATTTTATATTAAACATTTATTTACAACTGATTAAATCACCCAACAACACATCAAGCATTTGAAATTTATAATGATATAAGTTAGATATCCCTAAGATGCTGATTAAACCAGAAGATGAATACAATAGCATGACAACAAAAGCTTGATAAAAATACATATTTTTAAAATAATGTTAATTCAATCACAAAAAATCGATATGATGATGAAAAATATAATAATATTCAGCGGTGGTGTTCTATCACTATTTTTGGCCTCGCTTAATTATGCCGCGGCTCCGCAAGTCCCTGAGGAAACGGCAACACAAATTTTTAAAAGCGCAAAGTTTCAAAAAACCAATCTTGGCTGGGAAAGCCGCTGTAGCCTTGGCAATATCTCCTATTATGGTGACCTCAATAAAGATAGTCGTCCTGATGCTGTTGTAGTCGATGGTGGTGTCGGCTGCTATGCAAACACAGGAATTGGATTTTATATTGTTACCCAACAGACCAATAAACAATGGGTGAGAATATTTAACAGTCATGGGACGCCTGAGTTTCTATCAACTTTAGGAAAGCATGGTTGGCCAGATATTGCCATCAATGACTCAAGTAAATGCTTTGCTGTGTATAAATGGAACGGTCAAAAATTTCAAAGAAACCGTTTCGAATACAAAAATCAAGCTTGCAGTCTGAGTGTTTCCAAAAATTGATCATTAAGTTATTTTTTAATTTTAACTCAATCATTTTATCGGTTTATTTTTAGATTAAAATTTGACAGCCTAGGTTTAAGGTGAAATACAATAAATAAAAATCAATAATTATCAGTATCTTAAAAATAAGTCAGAATATCTTATTGCATCAAGTTAGTGCACAAATTCCAATTTAGTGCATACTTTTGCTTTATATCGAGTCTTAATAATATTTTGAAATTGTTGATCTATTTTTTCATACAGCCAAACACTTCACGGATCCAAATCGTTAGTTATACTTGAACCAATTTGTGACAAATAGCACCAAAAAGAATCGTATATGCAAAACGTTGATCTACTCTTTCTCTTGCTTGGCGCAGTGCTTGTACTCGCTATGCATGCAGGCTTTGCTTTTTTAGAACTGGGAACAGTTCGCCATAAAAATCAAGTCAATGCACTCAGTAAAATCATTACTGATTTTTCAATCTCAGCAATCGCCTACTTCTTTGTCGGTTATTACATTGCTTATGGCCAACATTTTTTTCATACAGGTGCTACGCTTTCAACTGAGCATGGCTACAATTTGATGCGTTGTTTTTTCCTTTTGACCTTTGCTGCAGCAATTCCCGCCATTGTTTCTGGTGGCATTGCAGAACGTGCCAAAATGCGTTCTCAAGCCATTGCAACCCTGTTTATTGTAGCGCTGGTTTATCCATTTTTTGAAGGGATCGCGTGGAATGGCAATCTCGGCCTGCAAAAATGGTTAGCGGATACGTTTGGTGCAAGCTTCCATGATTTTGCTGGCTCTGTTGTAGTCCATGCAATGGGCGGCTGGATTGCGCTTGCGGCAGTATTACTACTCGGTGCGCGTAATGGCCGCTATAAAAAGGATGGTCGCGTCAGTGCACATCCACCCTCTTCTATTCCTTTCTTAGCACTCGGTTCTTGGATCTTAATTGTGGGCTGGTTTGGCTTTAATGTCATGAGTGCTCAACGCTTAGATGCTATCTCAGGTTTAGTTGCCATGAACTCACTCATGGCAATGGTAGGCGGCACACTTTCTGCAAATTTCTTTGGAAAAGAAGATCCTGGCTTTTTACATAATGGTCCCTTAGCGGGTTTAGTGGCAATTTGTGCAGGTTCTGATGTGGTTCATCCCATTGGCGCTTTATTTATTGGTATCTGTGCAGGTTTTCTGTTTGTTAAACTGTTTACCTATACACAAAATAAACTCAAGATTGATGATGTACTCGGAGTTTGGCCATTACATGGGGTTTGTGGTGCATTTGGTGGTATTGCTGTGGGTCTATTTGGTCAGCAGTGGTTGGGGGGAATCGGTGGAGTATCTTTGATATCTCAGCTGATAGGTACACTACTTGCCATTTTACTGGCTTTAGCAGGTGGATTTGCCGTATATGGTATACTTAAAGCCACTATGGGGATTCGTTTAACACAAGAAGAAGAGTTTCGTGGTGCAGATTTATCGATTCACAAGATTTCTGCAAACTCTGAAGATGCAATGTTTTAAGCTTTTACAAGGCATGGTTTTAGTTTTATACATTTTGCGGCTGAAAAGCCGCTTTTTTTATAGCCTGGAAATGACAATAAAATAATTTTCACGATAAAATTTTAAACTAGAATCACTCTACCTTAAAGAAAATGATTTAAAATATGTATCTTTGAATACGCATAGATATTTTCTTCTGTATCACCGCTCAATAATAAGACTGCTCATTATTCAACAATTAAGTCTAATTTAAGGTTGTTTTTTTCTAATAAGCGCAGATTAAAATGATTATATTGAGTGACTCGCCTCATGCCCTATTCCGATACAAATAAATTTTTCATAAATAACAGTTTATTGTTAGGAATATTATTTTTAATATTGTTCTTTGTCTTTCCTGTTGGCGGTGCAATCGATATGTATTTTATCCAGCCGTGGATAGATAGCACTGGTCATTTCCCACTCAAGAACAATTGGTTTCTTATTGAAATTAATCACAAGCTACTTAAACATATTGTCATTGCCTTTTATATTGCAGTCTTAATTTCATGGATTGCATCTTTTAAAGTTGCAAAATTAAAAACCTATCAATGGCAATTGGGCTATTTATTTTTTATTAGTGTTTTATCCACTGCACTGATTGGTATTTTCAAATCCCACTCAGCACATGCCTGTCCTTGGTCCATGACAGAACAAACTGCTTTAGGCTATGTTTGGGATTTTTCTGCAAGCAATGGACATTGTTTTCCGGGTGGCCATGCCAGTACAGGTTTTTCACTGCTCACCGGCTTTTTTGTATTTAGACAGTCAAATTCTAAAATTGCTTATCTTTTCTTAGTCTTAGGTCTGGTGCTTGGTTTGATTACGGGTTGGGGGCAAATGATGCGTGGTGCGCATTTTCTTAGCCATAACCTTTGGACAGGCTGGATTATTTTCACTTTTAATTTAATTATTTATCGTATTTTTTATAAAAAATTTACAACCTAACGATCCAAAATATTCAGCCATATACTATTATCTTTATTAAAAATGCGATTCTAAAAATAAGCTTCTTGTATGCATCAAAATGAGCATTCAATACTGACATCGTTTTAAATATCGATGAAACAAAGGTGGTGTTTCTAGCGTGAAGCATCGCCTACACAAAGTGATTAAAACTTTAAACGTAAAACGTGACATTGCAAACTTGATCTTCATACAGTTAATTTCGATGTCATGGTAAAAGTTTCATGCTTGATAGAGCTTCGCCACATTTAAAAATCATTCCAAAGCTTACTTTTACAAAAGCAATCATGTATTAGACATTTAAAAATAAATCACTCGTCATTGTCGCTTATTTAAGCGCTGATCTACTTTTTATTCCAATCTAAAATACCAAATCAAGTGATGTATCGTTATATGCGTCACTCAAAGTATTACATTTTTGTCAGAATTTAAATATTAAATTATTAAAGCAATCTTAATTTTTACAATTTTTTATATTTTGTTTATACTTGAGTTAATTTAGTAATCTTATACGTGCAAAATATGAGTAATTTTTCTAAATTTCTCCGCAATTCGCTTAAAATTCAAGACCAAAACATTCAGTCTTATCAGTTGGGTGGTGGCAAAGTGTGGCTTAAGAAAGCCTCTGAACGCCACTCAGCTTGGATTTATGTCCCATTAAAATGGGTTGCACGTATACTCAATATTGAAGCACTCACCCCTATTCCAAATTATGGTGGTAGTAAATCGATTTATTGTGAAGTTCATCGTCTGACAGAATTAAATTCATTAGGTATTCCAACACCACAAATTTTAGCCAATTGTTCACAAGGTCTATTGATTGAAGATGCTGCTGATCAGGGTGAAGATGTCATGCAACTTGATCAGGCATTGGCACAAATGGAAGGAAATACAGCTAAAAAACTCGAATTTTATCGTGAAGCAATCTTTGCCATTCAAGCTGTACATCACAAAGACAGTTATTTAAGCGAAGCCTTTGCACGAAATATTTTAGTCAATAAGGACAAAACATTTACTTTTATCGACTTTGAAACAGATCCCGGTGAAGTGCTGGACTTAGAAACCTGCCAAATTCGAGATTGGTTATGTTTTATTTTCTCAACAGCATTCCGTTTTAATGATGATGAGCTTGCTCAAGCTTGCGATATTTTTATTGGAGAAATTTATCCAAGTAAATCAAAATACAACGAAATTTGCCGTATAGGCAATAAACTCAATTGGGTTGCAAACTTTAATTTGGGTAAACTTGGCAGTGATGGTCGTAGAATGCAAAAATGTTTAGAATTTTTTCAGTATATGAAGAAAAATGAACCACTTCCATTAATGTAGAAATGGAATCATTCATTTTCCAAGCATCTCACTTCTCTGTTTTAATATCACACTGAATTGGGATTTTGACCAAGACACTGAGTCCGCCCAATTCTTCACTACGGGATAAAGACAGTTCACCACCTAAATGCTGAATGGCTTTATCCACAATCGACAATCCCAAACCACTGCCCACTTCTAAGTGATGATGTACGCGATAAAAACGTTTTAAGACTTTATCGTACATCTCTGGATCAATTCCTAAACCACTGTCTTCAATCAAAACATAAGCAAAATCATGAACATCTTCAAACACTGATATATTTATCATGCCTGAAACAGGGGTATATTTTATTGCGTTATCAATTAAATTAAAAATGATTGAATGAAGACTATGTTCTACACTTTTTAAAATCACTGTTTCATTACGCACAAAGCCAAGATCGATATCTTTTTCCATCGCAAGATTCATCAACTGTTCTACACAATTGAGTGCCACATCATTCAACTTAAATTGAGTCACTTGAACTTCATGACTTAATGAAGAATCTTGCTTTGCTAAGGCAAGCAGTTGCGTAACCAAATGCTGCATCCGTGCCAAACCTTTGCTTAAATTTTGTAGATTTTCCTCTTCAGGAAACTGACTCATCAAAATTTTAGTTTGCAGATTCAATGCAGTGATGGGGGTGCGTAACTCATGTGCAGCATCTGCCACAAATTGTCGCTGTTCTTGTTGAGCAACAGAAATTCGCTCAAACAAATGATTCATTTCATGGATCGTCGGCAGCAATTCTTCTGGATAGTGGGCATTTTGAATTGCGATCAAGGAGTTTGAATCACGTTTTGCCAGTTCAGATTTAAAGTCCTCAAGTGGCTTTAAACTACGACGTATAATATAAACCAAGCCCAACAAAGCAAATGGAATGATCAGTAGATATGGAAGAAACATACTGCCTGCAAGCTCTAAAGCCAGATGCTCTCTGACTTTTTCCTGCTGGCTGATTTGAATCTGATAATTTGCAGTTGGTAGGATGTAGGTAATCCATATGCCGTGCGCTGTTTCTTGACTATAGAAACCCGCTTTTTGCTTAGGTTCAACAATGACATGATGCGGCGTATTTTGGGTTTGTTTAGGTTCAGCATACGCCCAAACATCTATGAATAAATCTTCTTCATGATAGCGTTTATGGATATCAAAATGACTTTCAATGGGGCGTGGATTTAACTCCACCCGCTCTGCCAGATAGACCATCTGAGCATCTAAAATTTCATTGATCTCTTCTAAAGAAATTTTATATGCTGAAAAAACCAACACGCAACCAAGTAAGATACTAAAAATAGACGTATAACGAATTAAACGCTTTCTTAAGGAAAATGCAGTTTCCATATCATTCCGCTTTTTGTGGTTGCCCCAAACGATAACCTAACCCACGAATTGTACGAATAATATCTTTACCCAATTTCGATCGGATATGGTGTACATAGACTTCAATTGTATTGCTATTGATTTCGCTATCAAAAGCATACAATTTATCTTCTAAATTAGATTTAGAAAATATTTTATTGGGATGGGTCATTAACGGAATGAGAATCGCCCATTCACGGTTTGATAACTCCACCGTTTCGCCTCTAATTGTGGCAATATGCTGTTCAACATCTAAAACAATTTCACCATTTTTCAACAGATTTGAAGCACTTCCGGTTACTTCTTTCGCTGTATCGCCTGTGCGACGTAATAATGCATGGATACGAGCCACCAGTTCATCAAACTCGTAGGGCTTAATCAAATAATCATCTGCGCCTTGATTTAAGCCTTCAACACGATTTTGCAATTGATCACGTGCTGAAATAATCAGAACAGGCAAACTCGAACGCTGGCGAATTTGTTTTAAGACCTGCATCCCATCCATCATAGGCAAGCCTAAATCAAGTAAGACCAAATCAAATTGTTTCTCCGAAATAAGCTTTAGGCCATCTAAACCATTATTCACCCATTCCACATCAAAGCCTTGATATTTCAACAATGTTTTAGATGATTCTGCAATCATAAAATCATCTTCTATCATCAAAATTTTGGTCATGGTTTATATCCTTTCAATCAGCTTTGTACAGCACATTGCTGCAACATATTATTTTTTTGATCTATGACTTGAGTCTGGACATTTAGCAAACTCAAAAGACTTGGAAATAAATTATCTTGACTCAATGTTGCCCCTTTTTGTTGATTTAAACAATTGATTTGTTTTGCAGCTGCAGATTTCCATGCATCTGAAAACCACATCAGCATAGGTACATGGGTCTGTTGAGTAGGTGCAATCGCATAAGGCGCACCATGTAAATACATACCACGTTCACCTGTAGACTCACCATGGTCAGATAAATACCAGAACCCTGCACGATAGTTTTCTTGCTGTTTTAAAGTTTCAATCAATTGATTCAAAATATGGTCTGTATAGACAATCGAATTATCATAGGTATTAATCAATTCAGTCGATGAACAGCCTTGTATCGCATTGGTTTCACAGGTCGGTTTGAATTTTTTAAATTGTTCAGGTGCGCGTTTATAATATGCAGGCCCATGACTTCCCATTTGATGCAATACGATCAAATGTGGTTGCTTATCATCTTTTGGTAATTGACTTAAATATAGGTTTAAGCTGTCTACCAAAATACCATCTTGGCATTCGCCCCCTTGACACCATTTTTTCTCTAAATCTTGAGGGATAACAAATTTCTCAACACGATCACATGTTCCTTTGCAACCTGAGTTATTATCAATCCATGTCACCTTATAGCCTGCACGTTGTGCAATATCCAGCAAACCTTCTCGGTGACTGGCAAGTTGCTCATCATAATCTTTACGCGGCATGCCGGAGAACATACAAGGTACTGAAACTGCGGTTGCGGTACCACAAGAGCTGACTTGAGAAAAATTAATTAGATCAGCCTGCTTTGACAATTCAGGATTGGTATTCTTTGCATAACCATTTAAAGAAAAACTCTCTGCTCGTGCGGTTTCACCAACCACCAAAACCATCAGTTTAGGTTTATGTTGTAAAGTCGCATCGTTGACTAAATGTGCATCTTCACCATAACGAATCAAAGGTAGATTCTTTTTCGGTGCTTTTTTATGGAAATAAGACAGTGTTGAAGCCACTGTATTTTGTGGAGAGATCATGCCTTTTAAGTCACGATGCTCACGAAATATAGCAGCATAATCCACATAGAAAACAAATAATAATGCTGCTATAACAGCGAAAGAGCCCGCAATATTTAGGCTTTTAAATAACAGTACTTTGCCAATTTTCTCTGGTTTAATTTTTATCCATAGAATCAAGATAATGGGTAAAATAACAAAACCCAGTGTCCAAATAAAAAATTGCAAAGAAAGTAAGTCTGTTACTTCACCAGGATCTGTTTGTACCATATTCTGAATTTGATCAGGCGAAATCACGACACCCAATGAGTTAACAAAATAAGCACTAAAGCCACCGATGAAGACCAAGACAATTGCAAAAAATTTTGCTGTCCATTTCCAATCTAAAATTTGCAATAACAGATTATATAAAGCAACCAGTACAAAAGCTGTCGCAATCAGAAAAAGTTGTGCTTTAACTCCCTGATAAGGCGTTAGAGACTGAACTTTATTTAAAAAACTAAAATTTAGGCACAAGCCTAACCACACTGCGACAATAAAATTAAAAGCAGTCAGGGAAATGGAGACTTCACGTCGTTTTATACGCTGTATTAAGTTAGACATTACTGTGGTGATACTCTTTTCAATGGTGTTAAGTTAAAAAATGAAGCTTAAACTGAACTTAAAAAGCACTTTCCCAAGCATATTGCACCACTGATCTTAATTGTAATCGCCTTTCTATTTCTCATAATCTGAGAAAATTAAAATCAAATAAAGCATCCACAAAAAAAATGAGTATTATTTTATAGCCCGTAGATTATAATACTGCTTATTCCATTCAAAATAATTCATTAAAAGTTAATAATTTGGAGCTAAAGTTATTCTAAATCCAACAAAAGAATAATACACGAATTGCTTTCTAAACGTAAAAAAATGACGAAAAAGTAATTTTTTATTTTCCAGTCAATGTAAAATACATCAAACTTTTATTAAAAAATAAAGGTAAAATCACATTAAATCAAAGGGATTTATGTATTAAGTCAAACCGCACTAATCAAACAATTTATTATACATCATGACAATATATTATAATCTTAACTATCCCTAAGAAAAATTATTTAATCTATTTCATTCAATCAAAAAATCCCTAATCATCGCACCACATACTCAATAATAATTATACTCATTATCAAACCCAATCTCACAATATTATGTATACTGTATGTTTTTAATCCAATACATAATCGGGATTAGGCAAAAAACACCAATTACTAAAATCAAACTTAAAAAATTTAAATATCCCAATTGATCGCCAATCACGCCACTTAATGTATACAGTAACCCACTGATTGTTGCCATAACAGAGACCTGAAAAGTGAAATCTGTACCTGCATGTTCATGACGACTATATTGCATTACTAAAGTTAAGATCACGACTAGAAGCATTGCAGCACACATATCTTCTAAAGCGTTGATCAAATAAATTAACCACGGCGCTACAAAGTACGATTGTTCATATTGAGCTGCTAACCATACGAATCCAGCTAAACTGATCAATTTCAAAATAGAAAATAAGATTAAGGCTTGGTGGCGCTTTAGTTTTTTTAGCAATAGACTGGCCAAAGCTGCACCGAATAATGCAGAAAATGCCCCCAACATAGTGATATAAATGCCGATTTGAGAAAGACTTAAGTTAAGATCAACCAACAAAGGCTTGGTAATGGGACCGGTAAAGCCATCGGTTATTTTGATGGTACAAAGCACAAAGAACCACGTTCTTAATTTTTTATTGGCAAAGAAGTAGCTTAAGTAGGTTTTAAATTTTTCAATAAAGTGCTTTGCAGCTTGATTCTGTAAATGTGGTGAAACAGCCTTTTTCAAGTGTTCTGGTTCTTGATAAAACCAGATAGGAATTGTATTTAAAGCCACAATGCCAGCCAAAATCAAAAATGTATTTTGCCAACTTAGCCAGTCCATTGCCCATAAAATTGCCCCGCCCCCAACAATAAATCCTAAACGAGAACCAATGACTTGAAACATATTCCCGATATGTTGCTGATCCCCTTTTAAAATACTCACCGCTAAACCATCCGTCGCGATATCTTGGGTTGCACCAATACTGTTCATACAGAGCAACGCTATAAAAAACAATAATAAATAAATCGGTTCATTCAGGGATTGAATCGGTAAAAAAGATAAAATGCTCAGGATAGCAATGGTTAAAACTTGGGTTGGAATAATCCAACTTCGATAATGCCCTTTGGAACGATGTCCAAAGCTATCCACAAAAGGCGCCCATAAAATTTTAATTGCCCAAGGCGCCATGAGTAATCCAAAGCCACCGATATGGGCCAAAGACACCCCTTGTGAACGTAAAATCACTGGTAAAGCATGGGTCATAAAACCTACAGGTAAACCTTGCGCCCAATACAGTGAAAATAACAACAAATAGGTGTTTCGCATGTAATCTAAGCTCGAACAATGTCAATATAAATGGGCCTAATTAGATCTTGTATGTATTGCTTTAATCTACGAATTTTGTAATATTTGCATTTTGCAGATAGTTACTATTAAGCAAAAAACTAAAATCAATACAAGAGCAGTCATATAAAAA
Source organism: Acinetobacter sp. CE-15 (assembly GCF_051059255.1). Taxonomy (NCBI): domain Bacteria; kingdom Pseudomonadati; phylum Pseudomonadota; class Gammaproteobacteria; order Moraxellales; family Moraxellaceae; genus Acinetobacter; species Acinetobacter sp. CE-15. Next base: position 3,651,229 of record NZ_CP192737.1, read on the forward strand.
CACAATGTCACAAAACTTTCCGATCATACCAGATCAAGTACCCCAACGTGGTACAAGCACCAGTCGTAACATCTTTAAAAACCTTTACTTAGTTCAAGGCTGGGGATTTGAAGGTGAATTTCCCAACTTACCCAAAGCAGTGGTATTTATTGCACCACACACTTCAAATTATGATGGTTTATATGCTTTCCTCGCCATGTTAGGTATTGGTGTTAAAGTCACAATTTTTGGCAAAGATAGCTTGTTTAAACCACCACTCAAAGCACTTTTTGAATGGATTGGCGTGATTCCTGTGCATCGTGATTCACCGCATGGACTCACTCAACAGATTGTTAAGGTTATACAACAACAAGATAAAATTTGGATTGCAATCGCACCTGAAGGTACCCGGAAAAAAGCGGAAAAAATTAAAAGTGGTTTTTATCATATTGCAATGGGCGCCAATATACCGATTGCAATTTTTTCGCTCGATTACGAGAAAAAGCGAATTCACTGTTTGGGTACATTGCAACCTACTGGAGATTATGAGCAAGATTTAGCAGAAATTTTATCGCGTTTTAAAGGTAACTTTTCACCTAAAAGACCTAAATTATTATCGATTCCTTTACAAAAACTATTGAAAAATGGCTAGAAAAAACAGAGACAATCTGTTCAGATGTGCAACATATATTTTGATCAAAAGTAATACCCCCATGCGTTTTAAACAACTCGGTTTTATAGGCTTATTGGGTCTAGCCCTTGTTGGCTGTGACAAAACCACCAAAACACCAACTCAGACCACGGCAATTAAAGCACGTGAGCCTGTTATTGCGATTGCTTTAGGTGGCGGCGGTGCAAAAGGTTTCGCTCATATTGGTGTGCTCAAGGTTTTAGAATCTCATGGGATCAAACCTAAAATTGTGACTGGAACCAGTGCTGGAAGTTTTGTCGGCAGTATCTATGCCAGCGGTAAAACACCCTATCAAATGCAGCAAATTGCACAGCAATTGAAAGAATCTGATTTGCGTGATTTAACCTTAAATAGCCAAGGTATTGTTCTTGGTCAAAAACTACAAGATTATGTCAATCGTAATGTTGCCAATAAACCGATTGAACAATTTCCAATCCGTTTTGCAGCAGTTGCTACACGCTTAGACAATGGCAAAAAAGCAGAATTTATTAAAGGGAATGCAGGCCAAGCAGTTCGTGCTTCTTGCAGTATTCCCAATGTTTTTGTTCCCGCAACCATTGGCAATACCAAATATGTTGATGGCGGTTTAGTTAGTCCAATTCCGGTCCAAACTGCACGTGATATGGGGGCAGATATCGTGATTGCGGTCGATATTTCTGCACGTCCAAGTGGTAGCCAACCGATGAATATGTGGGGCTTATTGGATCAAACCATTAATATCATGGGACAACAAAGTATTAACAATGAGTTGGCTCAGGCCAATATCGTGATTCAACCTAAAGTTGGTCACTTAGGCACGCTTGATCTTAAGTCCAGTAACCAAGCAATTTTAGAAGGTGAAAAAGCAGCCCAAGGCAAAATCATCGCCATTCAAACTGCAATCAATAACTTTAAGAAAACACCTGCTGCATTAAAACCTGCGCCGCGAGCAAAATTTTAATAGCGCAATAGGGCTCATATCATCAAGCATGGTTGAAAACGAGAATAATCACGTTTTTATATGCATCACTTAAATGATCTGCTACATTGATATAGATGATCCGTCATCTATATCAATGATAATCACTAGAGTAGATGTATGAACTTTATTTTTGAACCGTGGCATTGGTTTGTACTTGGCATATTGCTGATTCTATCTGAACTCGTGTTACCAGCGTTTGCTGCTTTATGGTTTGGTATCGCTGCAGTTGTGGTCAGTATTTTATTGTGGTTATTTCCAAGTATGAGTTTCACCCTGCAAGTCGTATGCTGGATTATCTTATCCATCATTTGTACTGTGGCGTGGTTTAAATTCATTAAACCTCTATCTGTAGATAAAACCAAAGCTGGGCTTTCTCGTGAAGCAACCATTGGTCAAACGGGTATGGTCATTCAAATTGGGCTTAGCCATGATCAAATTCGTGTTCGTTTTCCAATGCCTGTTTTGGGTTCTGATGAATGGAATTGCCGTACTTTATCGCCTGTACAAGTAGGTGACCGTGTACGTGTGACTGATATTTTAGGTAATGATTTAGTGGTACAACTACATTCATCATCTTAATAATGAAGAATAAAGAGGAAAATTAAATGGGTTTTGGTTCTATTGTTGTTTTAGTCTTATTTCTGTTTGTGGCTGTGACCATTTTCAAAGGCGTGCGTATTGTTCCTCAGGGTTATAAATGGATCGTACAACGTTTAGGTAAATATCACACCACACTAAGTCCGGGTTTAAACTTTGTCATTCCGTATGTGGATGAAGTGGCTTATAAAGTCACCACCAAAGATATTGTTTTAGATATCCCATCACAAGAAGTCATCACCCGTGATAACGCGGTATTGGTGATGAATGCTGTGGCTTATATCAATTTAACCACACCAGAAAAAGCGGTGTATGGTATTGAAAACTACACTTGGGCAATTCAAAATTTGGTGCAAACTTCACTCCGTTCAATCGTCGGTGAAATGGATCTAGATGATGCATTGTCATCACGTGATCATATCAAAGCGAAATTAAAAGCGGCGATTTCTGATGATATCTCAGACTGGGGTATCACACTAAAAACCGTGGAAATTCAAGATATTCAACCATCGCACACCATGCAATCAGCGATGGAAGCCCAAGCTGCTGCGGAACGTCAACGTCGTGCAACTGTGACCAAAGCAGATGGTGAAAAACAGGCCGCTATTTTAGAAGCGGATGGGCGTTTAGAAGCCTCTCGCCGTGATGCGGAAGCTCAGGTTGTATTGGCTGAATCTTCACAGCGTGCCATTGAAATGGTGACCTCTGCTGTGGGTGATAAAGAAATCCCTGTTGCCTACTTACTCGGTGAGCAATATGTCAAAGCAATGCAAGACATGGCCAAATCGAATAATGCCAAAACTGTTGTGCTCCCAGCAGATATTATGAATACTATTCGCGGTGTGATGGGTAGAAACTAATTTTTGCAATTTTAAAAACGTTCAAAAATAGGCAGCCGATGGGTTGCCTATTTTTTATTTTTAAAAATGCCGCTTAAGTTTTAAGGCTGAACAATTGATCCTTTTTTTTCCGTCATCTATAGTTAAATTTCACGCTACTAAAAATCCTCTCTTTGCATCTGCATTCGAGATTTAAAGATCGATATTAAAATGAAATTATATAAAATACAGAAAGATGAAGAGTTTGAAGATGATGGACTTTGCTCTATTACCTTTTGGTTCGAGGATGACCCACCGAGATATATAACCCTATGTCGGGATGAACTAGAATGTCCAAGCAGTATTTACATTGAGTATACTGATCAAATATATGGATTTAAAACCAGAGACATCGAATATTCATTTGGAAACGGACGATTAACCCTAAAGCTGTTGGTTAATTCGTTCAGATGGAATAATTCCAGTGATGTTGAAATTTATATTCCCGAGACAGAAATTGACTCAGTGACATCCATCATGAAAAAAATATTTGATCTCAATTAAATTAGCTTTTTCTTGCCAACAAAAATTGCGAAATTTGGTTCAATTCCTGTGCATCCTCACCAAAATACGCTAAAGCTTTAAATGCCTGGTCATGTAATTGTTGCGCATAAATTTTGGCATTTTCTAAGCCCATTAAGGCAGGATAGGTCGACTTATCTACTTGTTGATCTTTGCCCGCAGTTTTGCCCAAAGATTCAGTGTCAGACACCACATCTAAAATATCATCTTGTACTTGAAATGCTAAACCAATCGCTTGACCATATTGACGCAATTGTGGAATGGCTTGATCTGTACCTGAAAAAACTGTCACGGCAGACAGCATAATTGCAGCTTGGATTAAAGCCCCTGTTTTATTGCGATGGATATTTTCTAACTGTGCTTGATCAACATGTTTGCCTTCAGCCTGTAAATCTAAAACTTGACCACATACCATTTTTGAACTTGCTGTGGCTAAGATTTGCATTTGTTTAAGAATAATACCTTGTTCAACAGCTTGACCTTGATCGAATAGACGGCTTCCTAATACCTCAAATGCCATCGATTGCAAAATATCACCAGCTAATAGCGCTGTGTCTTCACCAAAAGCCACATGGCAGGTTGGCTGTCCGCGACGTAACAAGTCATTGTCCATACATGGCAAGTCATCATGTGCCAATGAATAGCAATGAATAAACTCAATCGCAACCGCAGCTCTACGCACGGCTGCAAAATTCGGATTATTTTGTTTTAATTGTGCAGTTGCATAACTTAAAGCAGGTCTAACTCGTTTTCCACCTAACATCACCGTATGATGCACTGCAGATTTTAATGGCTCTGGCAATGAAAAAGCATCTAAAGCAGCTTGTAAATCTTGCTGAATTTGCACTTGCGCTCGTTTTAAAATTTCTGCATTAACATTGGGAATAGAAGTCACATCTGCCTCGGTTTGTACGAATCGCTAAAACTAAAATCAGTAGTTTTAGATACATTGGTAAATTGGGTGAGTCAGAACATTCTACTATGAGTCACTATAATTCTCATCCTTTAATTCCAATGCAATCATTTGAATAAGTGCAAGGCATCTATATTTCATTTTTTAATAAAAACAGTGAGTTTCGGCCTTTTTCTTTGGCAGAACGTACTGCAAACTCTAATTTTTGTAAGACATCCACCTCAGTTGGCTGATTGTGTGGATCTAAATGATAGATTCCGATAGATGCCGTAAGATATTCATTATTACTACCAAACAATATCTTTTCATTGGTAACTGCAAATTTAAGCCGTTCTGCAAGTGTCACCACCGCCCACTCGGTCAGATGTTCAATCACAATAACAAAACTTGCTGAATTTAAGCGAAAAATTTCTGCTTCTTCAGTTTGCGCAATCGCTTCATTTAATACAGAACCGAGTTGTATTAGAACCTCATCACCTGCAGTATAGCTATTGAGTTGATTAAATCGTTTAAAATTATCCAAATCAATTTTAAGAAAAGACAAATGCGAGTCACGACTTTTTTGCCAGACTTTATCTAAATAATGCTCAAAAGCAAAAGCATTCTGTAAGCCTGTGACAAAATCTAAATAGAGATGATCGTGCAATTTTTTATTATTTTGCAAAAGTACATTTTCACGGCGCTTCAAACGCGTTATATCCGAACATACGACTACCACTGTTTCAATCTCATCATATTGGTTACGTATTGCTTTAAAATAAGAAAGATAAAATTTTCCTTTGACGTAGAATTCTTGTTCAAAATAATTTTTATTTTTTGAGAAATAACGCATTGCCTCATTAAAATGTGCATAAACAACGGTTGAAAATGTATTGAGTAACTTATCAAACAAGTACAATGCATCACTTTCATAAATATCAGCAAATTTTTGATTTACTCCTAAAAACCGCGCTTCCTGATCAAATAAAGCGATGGGTAAAGGAATTTGTGAAATAAAAGAAACCAGATGCAATTTATCGATATCTTGTAAATATTCAAAAACTTTGATGTCTTCAAGGCTATCTCGTAGTTTTTTAGACTCTTGTTCCATACGCCACCTCGAAGCCAATAAATTTTTAATCTATTGAAATCAGCATTTAATGTATTAATTTTTTACAACAGCAAATAATCAGAATTGCTATCACATAAAGTAAGTATGATAAAATACTGTAACTATTTTGCCACACACAATACAAAATTAGTACTTTTATTGATGTAAATCACAAAAAAATAAACCTTGCGAATGCAAGGCTATTAAAATTTCAACGATCAAATCACTCAAATGCTATTTGAAAGCACATCAAAAAGATTAAAAACTATCTGCTGGCACTCGAACCCAGCCCTCCATCAATACACGTGCACTACGACTCATGATGGCTTTCTTAACAACCCATTGCCCTTTTTCATTTAGTGCTTGTGCACCCACGCGAAGTGTTCCAGAAGGATGTCCAAAGCGTACTGCTTCCCGTTCACCGCCTCCGGCAGCCAAATTCACCAAGGTATTTGGAATTGCTGCAGCTGTTCCAATCGCGACCGCAGCCGTTCCCATCATGGCATGATGTAATTTACCCATCGATAATGCACGCACCAATAAATCTGTATCGGTTTCACTCACCTGTTTACCACTAGAAGAGGTATAGCTTTTAGGTTTGGATACAAATGCCACTTTTGGGGTATGTTGACGATTAGCCGCTTCATTGATGTCTTGGATTAAACCCATTTTTACCGCACCATAAGCACGGATTTTTTCAAAGCGCGCTAATGCTGCTACATCACTGTTAATATCGTCTTGTAATTCAGTTCCGTTGTATCCAAGCTCTTCGGCATTTAAGAAAATTGTAGGAATACCTGCATTGATCAAAGTTGCTTGAAATGTACCAATTTCAGGAACCTCTAAGCTGTCTACAACATTTCCCGTAGGGAACATTGCTCCACCATCTTCCCCGTCATCAGCAGGATCTAAAAATTCAATTTGAACTTCTGCCGCTGGAAAAGTGACACCATCCAATTCAAAATCACCCGTTTCTTGAACTTGTCCCTGAGTAATAGGCACATGGGCAATAATTGTTTTATGAATATTGGCTTGCCAAATACGAACTGTACAAATACCATTTTCTGGAATCCGATCAGCTGCAACCAAACCATTACTGATCGCAAATGAACCGACAGCAGCGGTTAAATTACCGCAGTTGCCACTCCAATCTACAAATGCTTTATCAATAGACACTTGCCCAAACAGATAATCAACATCATGATTTGCTTGTGAACTCTTGGCTAAAATAACTGTTTTACTGGTACTTGAAGTCGCCCCGCCCATCCCATCAATCTGTTTTCCATATGGATCTGGACTACCAATCACACGGAGTAATAACTGATCACGGGATTGCCCCGCTATTTGTGCACGTTCAGGCAAATCATCGAGTTTAAAGAAGACACCTTTACTGGTACCACCACGCATATAGGTTGCTGGGATTTTGATTTGTGGTGCAGCGCTCATTTTATCGTATTCCTTTCAATTCTCTTTGTTGTCTCAAATAATGAATCTTCATTCAGTTTTATACTACCCTTTTTTTAAGTAAAATACTGACAGATTGACTTAAGTCTTAAATAAATCTTGGCATAAAGCTTAAATATTAAACAGATTCAGTTTGCTTTGAAAATTTAAAATTAATCTTATTTCATTGAAAATGAATAAAAAAATTCAATATATTATTTTTTGACTTCGCAGTTCCTTTCCATACATCTATCGCATACTAGGCTAAAAGTAACCAATCTATTACAATAATTAAATTCGCATAAATAGAGTTGTACACATTGAGCAACGAGTCTACACAATTACAGCGTGGACTTAAGAATCGTCATATCCAATTGATTGCCATGGGCGGTGCAATTGGTACAGGATTATTCTTAGGTTCAGCACATGTGATCGAAAAAGCTGGGCCATCCATTATTTTGGGTTATGCCATTGGTGGTTTGATCGTTTTTTTAATTATGCGTCAGCTTGGGGAAATGATAGTACATGAACCCGTTGCTGGTTCTTTTAGCCATTTTGCCAATAAATATTGGGGTAAATTTCCTGGTTTTTTAACTGGTTGGAACTATTGGATGCTGTACATCCTAGTTGCAATGACAGAATTAACTGCGGTCGGCAAATACATCAATTATTGGTGGCCTGAAATTCCAAACTGGGTGTCTGTACTGTTTTTCTTCGTTGTGATTACACTGGTCAACTTAGGAAATGTGAAATTTTACGGTGAATCCGAATTTTGGTTATCCATCATTAAAGTTACTGCTATTGTTGCAATGATTGTATTTGGTATTTATTTGGTTCTAACCGCAGATGTAAGTTCAGGCATTGCTTTTTCAAACTTATGGTCTCATGGTGGCTTTTTCCCAAATGGATTTGACGGCTTATTCTATATGCTGGCTTTCCTTATGTTTGGTTTTGGCGGTATTGAATTAGTTGGTATGGCTGCGGCCGAAGCCAAAGACCCAGAAAAAACTATTCCTAAAGCGATTAATCAAGTTGTGCCACGTATCCTTATCTTTTACGTAGGTTCGATGATTATTCTGTTGTCTTTGGTGCCTTGGAACCAGTTAAATTTTGGTGGTTTAGATAAAAGCCCATTCGTTATGGTCTTTAGTATGATTGGAATTGCATGGGCAGCTCATCTGGTTAACTTTATTATCTTAACTGCTGCATTATCTGTTTATAACAGTGGGATGTATGCCAATAGCCGTATGCTTTATGGTTTAGCAAAACAGGGCAATGCACCTAAAATTTTTACCAAAACCAATAAGCATGGTGTACCAATTCCATCCGTATTACTTTCTGCATTTTTAATTTTGGGTTGTGTGCCTTTAAATTATTATTTACCAGAAGATGCTTTAAGTCATTTGATGTATGTGGTGGTTGGTGCTTTAGTTTTAAACTGGTTAATGATTACACTCACGCATTTGAAGTTTAAGCGTGCTCTACGTTTGACCAATCAAACCAGTAAATACCCTGCACTTTGGGCACCTGTTAGTAATTTTGTGGTGATTATTTTTATTGGTATCGTTTTATATATCATGTGGGATCAAGGATTTAAAGAGTCCGTATTGATGATTCCTGTATGGATTACCCTGATGTTAGTCCTGTTTGATATTTTAAATCCAAATGAAATAAAGACTGAAGAAAAATAAATCTAACGCAAAGCTATTATTTCGATAATAGCTTTTTTTTCATATGCATATACGGTAAATTATTTGCTTATTGTGCCCTTAGCTTAACTGGATAGAGCAGTTGCCTCCTAAGCGACAGACGTGGGTTCAAGTCCCGCAGGGCGCACAATTGAACAAGAATAAAAAATGAATTTCTATCTTTACAAAGATTTAATCTTGACCACTTTATATTGCCGAATAGGCTCAGCTTTATTTTGACCATCTGGTTATATTTTATGCAGCCCATCAAGTCCTAAAATATCTATATTTTATTATTTTCAGTTTAATTTTTTTCAATATCTCTATAAATAATCTCATCTTTATATTTTTTTCTATATTCCCTCTCTGCAAACTAAACTACATAGTTCATTTTTTTTTCACTAATTCACACCCTAGAGTATTTACTCTTATTTTTTATATGTTATTTTGTAAATAGAAGTAACTTTGAGTTGTATATTTAAGTATCAAAATTATTTCTCATTCAAAACTTAAGTACTTCAAAGTATTCATTTTATTATATTAGGGAAAAATTAAAATGAAATTAAAACATTTATCAATCGCGATAATTGCTGCAAGTTTGCCAATGACTGGTGTTTTTGCCGCAGCAATGGATCGCTCAGGCCAATCTATTTCGGCATTCCTTCAACCTAATAATTATTTTGAAGCTGGTATTTCAGTTTTAGACCCAACTGTTGAAGGTCGAGAAGCGGGAGATACGCCTAAACCATATCGTGAAATCAATGATATGGGAGATGATTATTACTTTCCATCAGCAGCGATTAAATTACAACTAACAGATCAAGTTTCATTTGGTCTTTTATATGACAAACCATTTGGTGCAGATGCTGCCTATTCTGGTGAAAATGCTTTCGTTTCATCTGATCACGATACCGTATTGCCTCTAGATCGATTAACCGCTCTGCGCAACAGTACGATTGACTCCACATTTAATGCAATGACTGCACAACAACGCGTTGGTGGATTCCTGCAAGCTCAAGGTGTTGACTTAACCACGGCAAATGGTCAACAGGCACTTCGAGACTCTTTGACTAGATATGGTACTGACGCTACATATAAAGCTGGTATTGATGCTGCAGTAAAAAATGTTGTTACAGGCAGAATTGATCAAGGTATTGCAGGAGCGAATAGTACACTCGGTAAGGGCAACACCAAAGTTAAAGTAGATACCCAAAATATTTCAATGATTTTTGGTTTTCAACCCATTGCTAACTTAAACTTCTATGGTGGTGGTGTTTACCAAACCATTAAAGGGAATGTTAGTCTGCGTGGTCAAGCATATAGCTTATATAATGGCTATGATGCAAATATCAAAGAAACTGGCGGCGTGGGTTGGTTAGCGGGTGCTGCATATCAGATTCCAGATATTGCATTAAAAGCATCGGTAACTTATCGTTCTGAAATTGATCATGATGTGAATATTAATGAATCGATTCCTACACTTGGTGCATTAGCATTACTTGGTGATACTGGTACTGCTGCGGCAAAAGCAATTGCTGCTGCCAACGGTAAAACGACAATTACAACGCCACAGTCTGTTAACATCGATTTACAAACAGGGATCATGGCAAATACCATTGCTTTTGCAAACCTACGTTGGGTAAATTGGAAAGACTTCTCAATCCAACCGTTAAAATTTGGTAAAGTTTCTCAAGCAATCGGTGGTCTAGTTAACCGTCCAAATGGTTTTAACTTAGTTGAATATTCTGATGATCAATATACAGTGACGGCGGGTGTTGGTCGTAAAATCAATGACCTATGGTCAGGAACTGTTGCAGTAGGCTGGGACTCTGGTGCGGGTAACCCTGTTTCAACTTTAGGCCCTACAGAAGGTTATTGGAATGTGGGCTTAGGTGTTCAATATAGCCCTACGCCTGCAACGTTCATCGCTGGTGGTGTTAAATACTTTTGGTTAGGTGATGCAAAAGCACAAACAGGTGCTCAATCAGGTGGCGATACTTATGTTGCAGAGTTTAAAGATAACAATGCAATCGCTTATGGTTTAAAAATTGGTTATAGATTCTAAGAGTGTATACCGATAAAAAAATCCCACTTAAAGTGGGATTTTTTTATGATGACAATTTCAAACATTAAAAATCATAAAAAGAAACTTCGCCCGTTTCCAAAGAATATTCAGCACCAACAACCTTTAATTTACCTTTGGCAATTAAGTTTTCTAATACGGCTGAACCATGGCGTAATTGATTAACTGAAGCAAAAACATTTGATTTTACTGCATGCATTGATAGCTTTTCTAAGTCATCTTTCAACTCAGTTTGCATTAAAATTTCAACTGAAGGACGAACACGGTTTACAATTGACATAAGATTTGCAGAAGGTGGTGTATTCGGGTTCTTCAACGCTTCAATCGTTGAATGAATCGCACCACAATGGCTATGCCCTAAAACGACAACCAAGGGACAGCCAAAACTATCTGCGGCAAATTCCACACTGCCCACTTGCGACGGCGCAACAATATTACCTGCAACACGAATCACAAATAAATCACCGAAACCTTGGTCAAAAACCATTTCTGCTGGAACACGAGAGTCTGAACAACCTAAAATAATTGCAAATGGCTCTTGGCTGTCCATCATTTCAGATCGTTGCTGATGCGTCAAAAATTTAGTCAGATTGGTTTCACCATGTGCAAAACGTTCATTACCCTGTTTTAATCGTTCTAAAGCTTCTTGAGCAGTTAGCATGTCCTTTGTTCCATTGTGTGGAGAGTGTGATTATTTTAATGCCGCAAAATGTGAAAGTCACTGACTAAAAATAAACTCTGTTACAATTTTTGTTATGGAGCGGTTAAGGGCCTAATTTTTAAAAATACATAGATATAATTCACATTTTAATTAAAATTATTTAACTAAAATACAAAATAATCTCTATATTAGTTGAGTTGAACACTGAAACTATGGCAAAAAACTTACAAATAAGACTTTCTCGGCAAATGTTGAAAAAATTATGATCATGAATAATATTTTTACTTTATATAATGCCTAGTCTTTTACTCGGAACCCTATGCATGTCTGAACTGGCCCATAAAAAAATTCTTCATTTTTTAAACAGCATATTGTTAAGTTTGACTGCGATCGGGGTATTGTTTTTAGGTAGTCACAACAATGCAACTGCTGCCACACCAGAATATGTGGATTATTTAAAAATTGTACAAGAAGAACGTGCTTGGGCAGGATTAACGTCTAAAACATTGCGTGTGGGTGATGTTATTTGGTCTTATAGTGAAGGCGGTTCTAAAGATAAGCCAACTGTTTTACTGATTCATGGTTTAGCCAGCAGCCGTGATACATGGAATGATATCGCACAGTCATTGACCCCATATTACCATGTGATTATTCCAGACTTGCCTTCAGCAGGAAGCACCCAGGTTCCAGCCAATTTTGATTTATCTGTACCCAATGTAACTGAACAACTTAGACGCTTTATCGAAGCTGCACATATCCAAGATAATTTAAATATTGCAGGGCATTCATTGGGTGGAACCATCGCAATGTTTTATGCCTCACAGTATCCATTTGATACGAAAAGCTTATTTCTGATGAGTACTGGGGGTATTTTTAAATCAACAAATACCAATTATTTAAGAAATCCGATCTATCTCAAACAATTATTAATCACACAAAAAGGTGATTTAGATTTTGTTATGAAAAAGGTGATGTTTAATCCCCCTTTTACTGCCCGTGTGATTAAAGATGAACAAGAAAAATTATTCATTGCAAAATCTCAAGACACAGCCAAAATCATCAATCAAATTGACGCACTCAATCGACTTTATACCCCTTCAACTTTTACCACGATGTTAAAAAACATTGAAGCACCCACCCTGATCCTTTGGGGTGAACAAGATCAGATTGTAAATGCGGATGTTGCAAATGAATTAAAATCGGTATTAAAACGCCCTGAAACACCAATTATTCTACAACGTGTTGGGCACATGCCATTACTTGAAGCACCTGAACGAGTTGCGGATTACTATTTAAGCTTTTTAAACAAAGTACAACCTTTGCAAAACCCATTGTCTGATCAAACACATGGACAAATTGAGTTCAAAAAATGAAAAATCAACTTATTGAACAATTGATCGAAGCCCAACTTGGCTTTTTAGATCAAGAATTTTCACAGGCTGATACGATTAAAGTTGAGTTTACTGAATTTTATCACTGGTTTAGAAAACAGCCGTTAAAACAAATTTGGTCTTTTGCACAAATTCATGATTTATTGTCAAAGCAAATTTTAGCAACACCTGCGAACAACTTTCTCATTGAGCAAATTGCTGAACATATTCGTTTTGCTTTAATTCATCCAAGTAATGATGAAACGTTAATTGAAGATATTATTCCAGTCACCACGATTGATAAAATCGCCCAATATGTCGCAAGTAAATCGGGTCATCGTCAAGCTTTGATCAAACGTGTTGTCAATAATCCAGCCTTTTCAAGCATGTTAACCCAATTGATCCATCACTCTATTCAGGACTATATTGATAATTCAGTCATGAATAAAAAAGTCCCCGGTGTGGGACGTTTTATGAAAATGGGAAAATCAGTTTTAGAATCGGTTACCGACACGAATTTAGATGATACAGTTAAGCATTATCTTCAAAAAAATATTATTAAAATTAGTCAATTGAGTGAACAAGTCATTAACCAACAGTTTGATGACAATAAGCTTTATCATTTTCAAGCCAATTTATGGCATAAAATTAAAAAAATACCGATTGCTGTGTTGCGTAATTATGTTGAAATTAACGACCTACCTAAAACTGTAGCTCTGGGTCATGAAATATGGGAACATATTCGCCAAACAGATTATTTAAAGAAACAAGTACATGATGGTGTACTGACTTGGTATGTGCGTAATGAAGAACGCCCTTTTGATTTAATTTTAAGTGATATCAATATTGATGAAGCATTGATTCAAAATGAATTACAACAGTTACTTGAACCTGTTATTCAACAAATGGTTGCTTCTCAACACTTAAAAAACCGTGCGCGGCTCTATCTGGAAAAATTTTATTATTCAGATGAAACGTTAAAGATTCTCAATATTGAAAAAGGCGCATAAAGCGCCTTTTTCATGATTAAACAGATTTAATACAATTTAATTGAGCTTTAAAACTTATAAATTAAACCCAAATTGTAACGGCGGCCATCCAATACATAATTATAAGTCGCTGTATCTATGCTTTTATCAAATAAGTTATAAATACCAGCATTGAACTGCAACACATTGGAAGGTTTATAGTTTAGCCCAACATCAATCATTGCATACGCTGGTCTACCTTCCCCCATCGATGTACGACTTAAATAGTCAGAAGTTTTACTTCTTACATTTAAACGGCTCCACATCCCAACTTGATCATTTGTTTGCCAATCTAAAGTAGTATTAAACATATGTTTCGGCATTTCATTTAATGGCTTACCTTTAAATGCTCCACTCTTCTGTTCAGTATCCGTAAATGTATAATTTGTTGCCCAACGAACATCTGGCGTGATTGCCCAACCCAGAGTCGCCTCTATACCACGCATATTTGCTTTATCGACATTGATACGTTGACTGACAAAATCGAATTGTTGACCTAACCAAGAACATCCCATAGTTCCAGAGTCTCCTTGGCAGGTGCGAATTTCAGTAATTTTATCTTTAAACTCACTATTAAATACGGTAAAACCAGCATCTAAATTGTCATTATTATCCCAGTTAATCGATGCTTCATAATTGATACTGGTTTCTGGTTTTAAATCTGGATTACCCACAATCATACCACTTGACTGACCACCACCTGTTGCCTGTCCCCACCCTGCAACAGTGGCACGTAATGCCGGAGTTTTATAACCTGTTGATACCCCACCTTTAACAATCCAGTTATCATTCAAGGTCCAAACACCATAGACTTTCGGGCTAAAATGATCACCAAATTTTTCATCTTTGTCATAGCGTAATGAAGCCGTTACCGTGAATGGCTCTACAATATTCCACGCATCCTCAGCAAATAATGCCCAGCTATAGCGATCTAAGTTGGTTAATTTTGAGCCACCAATAACTAACTGATTGCCAAAATCCTCAAGCTCTTCTTTTAAATAACTTCCCCCGAAGCTCAAAGCATGAGAACCCAAATTGATTTGGTTTAAAGTATTAAACGTTGTATTAATTGCTTCCATACTACGGGATGGATTTTCATTTTCCTCGCGTTGAATATAAGAATGTGTCTTTAAATCGCCAATTTCACCACGATGAGTCAAACTATATTCGGTACGATAATAATCTGTATATGAGTCTGTTGGGAGCTTACCATTGCGCCCTGGTACATTGGCGATTGTTTTACCTACCGTCTGATCACGGTTTTGAATGGATCGCTGATATTCTAAATCAATGGTATGTTCAGAACTTGGCGTCAAGCTCAGTGTTGCGCCACCTGCACGTATACGTTGCTTATTATAGCCACCAATGATGTCATCTTCATTGCGTTGTGAGAATGTTCCATTCGCCTTTAAGCCAAGTAAATTACGGATTAAAGGACCAGAAACATACAGGTTTGCTTGGTGGATATCCCCAGAATCTCTATTTTCTTGTAGCGTTGTATCTAATTTAACTGAGCTTGTCCAAGTATCTGCAACTTTTTTAGTAATAATATTAATCACACCGCCCATGGCATCTGAACCATATAAACCAGACATTGGACCACGGATCACTTCGATGCGTTCAATACTTTCAATACTTGGCATCCAACCTTGCTCAATACCCGAGTTATCACTATTTGGTCGAACTGAACGTGTATTCACCTTCTTGCCATCAATCAAAAAAACTGTATAAGCACTTCCCATACCACGGATACTAATATCACTTGAACTTCCACCACCTGTGACGACGACCCCAGGAACATCTTTAAGTGCATCCGTTATATCTCTATATGCTTTTTTATTAATGTCTTCTTGCGTTAAAACTGAAATAGATGCTGCTGCTTGCTTCACCTCTTGCTCAAAGCCACTTGCAGTGACAACAATCGTCTCTAATTTGGTTGACTCTGTAGAATGTGGATTGGTTTTATTCGAGTTTTCTGGTGATTCTGCGGCATAGGCAGTTCCCATCATAACGGTGATAATGGAGAGAGATAACGCAGATTGGATGATACGGTTAGTTGACATAAGGTATTCCAAAGAGGCTAAGAATGAATAGACAATGAAGATTTAGATACAATGTGTAATAAAAACACCACAGCATTATAAACAATATTAAGAATTATTCTCATTTTTATTAACCATTCGTTTAATATTTAGGCATTTTTAAGCCTATCTTTAAGTTTTTATTCTATTTTTTAAGATTCATTTAAGCTTATTAAGATTTAAAAAATACAAAAGTTAAATTTAGCTATGTGACATCCATAAAAAAACCTCCGAAATTCGGAGGTTTTAAAGAACAGTCAAATATCTACATTGATATACAGATTATTTGAAGTAAGCACCTTCTGCTTGACTATGGTCAGTCTGATCGACCACACGTCCGAGTTCAGGAATATGCTCTTTAAGTGTAGTTTCTACACCTTGTTTTAACGTTACATCAATTGCAGAACAGCCTTGACAGCCACCACCGAATTTTAATACCGCAGTTAAACCATGTTCTTCATCTTCGACCACTTCTACCAGTGCACAGTTTCCGCCATGCCCTGCTAATCCAGGATTGATCTCTGCCTGAAGAATATAAGTAATTCGTTCTTCCATAGACGCATCTGGACCAACACGTGGTACTTTCGAGTTAGGTGCACGGAAAGTAAGCTGTCCACCAAAACGGTCTTTGTTGTAATCAATTACAGCATCTTTCAAATATGGAATCGACGGTGTATCAATAAATGCTGGAAAATCAGGATAATCTTGTTTGTAATCTGTTGGAGCAATTTCATCAGGTGCACTGTATGCCATACAACATTCAGCACGTGGAGTACCTGGATTTTCAACAAATACACGAACGCCAATTCCTGGAGTATTTTGCTTCTCCAAAAGATCTTTTAAATACTCTTGCGCATTGGGAGTAATCAATAAATTTGGAATTTCTTCTGCAACCGCAGTATTGGTGTTCTCAGTCGACATAACTCTATCCTCAAGCTGAAGTCGGTATTTTAACTGAAGATGAGGCTGAATGAGTGAAAATCAACTAAAATTGTCGGAATTAACTTAAAAAGATGTAAAAAATATAATCTACGCAAATTTCAACATAAAATATTCGCGTAATAAATGAATATAAATCATACACAAATTGATATTTACTGCATTTTAGCCTATCAACAAATCGCGCTTTAAAATGCACAAAATGACACCAATGAAACTTTTTATAAATGAAATACTAAGCATAATTTAAGACATTTTTAGCACTAATTTATTCAATTTATACGACCAATTTATCTAAATTTTGTCAGAAAATGCCACCCAAATATTGAATATGGCATGGATAATGTATACATCTGTATATTAATGATGAAATAAAACGAGATATTTTGCATGTCCAGTTCAATTGACGGTTTACAGTTTCCAGTTCATCCAAAGACTCAAAAAAGTAGCAGCTCGCAAGTCGGTAAAGAAATCATTGCGGAAGCACTTTCCTTGGTTGATCATCTCAGCGCACAGCAAGCTTTAGATGAAAAAAACTGGCGTAAAAATTATCCAGTTTATTTTAAGGCATTGGTCGAACATGGGATTCGTTCAAGTCATAACGCCATCACTATTGCCAAACAAGGCTTGCACAAAGCCCAACATAGCTTTGATTTCTTTAGAGATGGGCAACGCTATTCTTTAAAAGATATTGGTACAGTTCCAGTACTAGACAGGATTCAAAGCGTTAGTTTTAAAGGTCATTCAAATGATGACGTTGAATGGTTTGTACCCTATCACGGGCAAAAACTACAAGGCGAAGCGCTATATCAGCAAATTCAAAAGTGGCAAGATACTGGCATTATTGAAGCCAGCCATGCAGATGCACTCAGAGAAGTGATTGCTCATCCCGAATGGTTTGATTTATCGGATCGTACCTTAGTTTTATTTGGCGCAGCTTCAGAGGCAGGCCCATTAACATGGTTATCGAAATGGAAAGCCAATATTGTTGCCGTTGATCTACCCAATGAACGCGTTTGGGAGAGAATTCTTAAAGTCATTGAAAATGGCAATGCCACACTGTATGCACCTAGTTTTCAAAAAATCGTCAACACCCATGATATTGACGAATTAAAAAGCAAACTTGGTGCAAATTTACTGACCCAAATTCCAGAAATTACACAATGGCTTTGTGATAATCCACACAAGTTAGATTTGGCCTCAATTGCTTATTTGGATGGTGAAAAACATGTGCGTGTGTCGATGGCAATGGACACGATTATGAGCCATGTCAGTGAACACAAGAATGATTCATCACTGATGTATATGTGTACGCCTACAGATGTTTATGCAGTACCTGAAGAAGTGATTGAAGGTTCAAACAAAAAGTTCAAACATAGATCAAAATTTGAAACTGTACTCAGCAAAGGGATTGCAACCCTTTCCTTAAAGCAATTCTTTAAGCACCATGATCAACAATTGATTCGCTCTGACAATGGTAAATTCTATGGGATTGCTGATTGTCTGGTGGTTGAACAAGGCCCTAATTATGCCTTGGCAAAACGTATCCAACAGTGGCGTGCAACTTTAGCACGACATCAAGGGCAACATGTCAGTATCAATATTGCACCATCCACGACGACACATTCGGTCACCAAGAATCCGTTGCTTAAAGCTGCGTTTAACGGTGCAAGTTTGTTTGATGTAGAAGCATTCCGCCCTGAAACCACCAATTCAATTATGGCAGCGCTTTGGATTCATGACTTAAGAAATCCGAAGTCTGTTGCAAATCCAGAAACTGAGATGGGTCATCCATTAGAATTAATGATGGAAGGCGCTAATCATGGTGGTTTATGGCGTGTCGCCTATCTTGCTCGCACAGCCTTACCTTTTGCTGCAATTTATGGATATGCCAGTGATAAATTACCGATGCAAAAGCTTTTAACCAAGTTTAAAAAGTAATTCTTCAGGTTTAAATCTCTTTAAATTAAATGCCCAGTGATAAATTTAGCTGGGCATTTAAGTGTACGAGCACATTTTTAAATCTTATTAAATTCATAATAAAAAGCATAAGCGTTCCCCCATGGCGCCAAATAACATACACAATGCAGCGATCCTTTAATGCCTTAAATATGCTATACCAATGTAAACGGTTCAGTCATTCTAAAATGATTGACAGTTTTCTAACGATCGTTTAAAAACTTATAAAACAACCAATGAGAGAACAACAAATGTCAAATCTACAAGGAAAAGTCAGTCGTGAAATTCGTGGTCATATTTTTTTAATTGGCTTAGATCGTGCAGATAAACGCAATGCTTTTGATAGTCATATGATTCACGACCTATCACTGGCTTTAACTGAATATGAAAATAATCCAGAACTACGCTGTGCGGTGGTCTTTGCACATGGCGATCATTTTACCGCAGGATTGGACTTGGTTGAGTTACAACCAAAATTAGCCGATGGTGTTTTTAATTTTAGCGATGATATTGTGAATCCTTGGGGAACTGTTGGACGTCAAAGAACTAAACCATTGGTAACCGCAGTACAAGGCTATTGTTATACCGCTGGTATTGAATTGATGTTGAATTCTGACATCGTTGTCGCCAATGAAAATACTCAATTTACCCAAATTGAAGTACAGCGCGGTATCTTACCGTTTGGTGGTGCAACAGTACGTTTCGTCCAAGCCGCTGGCTGGGCAAAAGCGATGAAATATGTGTTAACTGGTGATTTATTTTATGCACAAACAGCCTATGAAATGAACTTAGTCACTGAGGTTGTTGAGGATAACCAACAGTTAACACGTGCCATAGAGCTGGCTGAACGTATTGCCAATGCTGCACCACTTGCCGTCCAAGCGGCACTGCATTCGGCACATCAAGCCTTTTTACAAAGTCCTGAAGTCGCATTTGCAAATCTACAAAATCTACTTAGCCCTTTACTTGCCTCAGAAGATGCGCAAGAAGGTGTAAGAGCAATGATTGAACGTCGAGCACCACAGTTTAAAGGCAAGTAAACCAATCATAGTGATATACGGCGATAATCTAATAACTGTGGGAACAATCATGCAAAATTTAAAGTACTCAACTGAAGTCCAACACTTGAATGGCAAAAGTTTTACCAGCCAAGCCATCAGCTTTAAGGCACTAGATGGTTATGTATTGGCTGGCGTACTTTACACGCCAGTCAATACAATCAAAGCAACTATAGTTGTCTCTAGTGCAACAGGTGTCCCACAAGCATTTTATCGCCGCTTCTCTGAATATGCTGCACAATTGGGTTATCAAGTACTCACTTTTGATTATCGTGGCGTGGCCAAATCTGCGCCACGGCAATTAAAAGGTTTTAAAATGTCATATCTGGATTGGGGAACATTAGATTTAGCAGGTGCAATTGACTATAGTTTTAAACAAGATATGCCCCTATTTTTAGTTGGACATTCTTACGGCGGACAAGCTTTAGGCTTGACACCGAATCACGACAAGGTAAGTGCAATGTATTGTTTTGGCACAGGTGCTGGCTGGCATGGCTATATGCCATTGAAAGAAAAAATTAAAGTTCAGGTAATTTGGAACATTATCTTTCCACCTATGGTAGCGATTACAGGTTACTTACCTTGGAGTAAACTCAATATGGGTGCAGATTTACCTAAAGGGGTCTACCAACAATGGCGTAGATGGTGTAAAAATCCCACTTACTTTTTTGCAGATCCTGAGCAACAAAATTTGCATGAACAATATGCCCAGATTAAAACGCCGATTTATGCAGTGGCTGCTTTAGATGATGATTGGGCATTGCCAAATTCTCGTTATGCTTTTATGCAACATTATAAAAATGCGCCCATGCACTTTATCAACATATCAGCCGACGAATTTGGTTTAAAACAGATTGGACATATGGGCTATTTTCGTCAAGGTTCGGAGCCAATTTGGGATAAAATGTTTAATACTTTCGAGACATTCATCCACAATTAATTTTAAGCCCATAAGCAGCAAGGTCATCTATGCGCCCACAAAAACTTACGCCTGAACACATGTTAAATACCTGTGCTTTGCAATTTAAAGCACATGGTTATGCAGGGACAAGTATGGAGATGTTGGCAAAAGCATGTGGACTCAGTAAAGCATCTTTTTATTATTATTATCCCAACAAACAAGCCTTACTAATGCAGATCTTAGCGCACACTCATCTTTATTTAAATCAATCCTTGTTTAAACTCGAAGATTTTGCTGTCGTGGATGCAAGTCAACAATTTCAAATCATCCATGATAAAGCTGTTCATTTTTTTAGTTATGAAATAAAAGGCTGTTTAGTTGGGATACTGTCCTTAGAGGCAAGCCATATTTCCTTAGAAGTCTTGGAAAAAATCCGTGAAATTTTCCAAGATTGGCAAAATGCCTTGTATCAATTATTTCAACAAAAAATGGATCAAACCGATGCACAAATTTTGGCAAAAATAAGTGTGGCCGATTATGAGGGTGCGATTTTAATGTATCGACTGAATAATGACCTGTTCTATTTAAATCAAGTCAAAGCGCGAATTTCTCAACAACTCTCCCCATAATACTTGACTGATTTGCAATTTCTTGGTGAATATTAAATGATAAAAAAGATCAAATATAGTTTTTTAGCTTTGCTTTTTATGAGCCTATTCAATACCGCTTATGCGCAATGTAATCAGCAAGATCAACGACAAGCTTATCAATGTATGCAGCAGCAATTAAAAACAGATAAAGCGAAAATAATAGGGTCTGTTGACAATTCGTCTACGTTTGCGACTACGTGTGTTTTTTAGGCGATACTAGGCACGAAATATGAAATTTAGTTATTCTAAATGATGAGAAACACTGTTTCGCAAGGTAACGACGTAGCGGCAAAAAACACGCTAGTCCCGAAGGGTTGTGGCTAAAATTATCTCTGCCTACGTTATGAAACTTGAAAATAGTCTCGCTATTCTCTTCGTTTCATGCCTTGCCTGCTCAATTTTAACCTACAACGCAAGCCGTTTATGAAATGCCAACAGACCCTGAGTTATATCATCGCATTTATCTGCAATACGATGATAACAACAAGTTATTACTAGAAAAATCACAAAAAGCTTGGCTTAATTATCGTGATGCTCAATGTAATGAACTCATGGGAAGTCTTACTTATGGGGCTTTGGGATTAGCATCAGGATTTGCACATTTAGATTGTGAAATCAATTCCACAACATTTCGACTAAAAGAGTTAAGCAGTCTAATTGAAAATCAATAACGATCTTTAAATTCGGCTTTATGCTCTACGCCTTGATGATCAACATGCGCATAGAACACCCCATAACGTCCGACATAGTATTCAAGTGATTGTTCATGATAACTCCAAAAAATAGACCATTCACCAAAATCAAAAGAACCGATCTGACTTTGGGTATTCATTGGCATTTTACTAAGTACATCATGCTGAATATGCCCTGCTTGAGAAAAATCTTTGGTCTGTAAAGCTTGTTCAAAAAACAGTTGCGCCGCTGCATCAAATAAACGTTGGTCTTCATCAGTGACCTGCTTAGCGGGGGCATGTTGCTCCTCAAGTACGGTCGACTGCTCTACTTGAACTGTAGCGCTTGTTGCCTCTTTTACTGGGGCTGAACCCGCCTTTTGTCGCTCTTCTGCAATCATCTGTTTAATCAGCTTAGTTTTTTCGGGCAGTTCATGCTCTTCTTGAGGATTTTGAACCAATTGAGATAACGCTTGCCGTTGTTCTTCAAAAGCTGCATTAATTTTTTGTTTAGCAACCCACCGCCATAACACATATAGCGTGATCAAAAATAATAGCACCAGGATAAATTTCAACATAGCGTAATCTCAAGCATATAATACGCCCCAGTTCAGACTCATGAGCTAAGTTTAAAGCTGAGTATTTTGATTGTTTTTTTAATAGTTTACCCAGTAAATTGTATAACTATCTTACTAGAGATACCCAGCTTAAACGTAACAATTGTTTTCTTTATATAGATCAACCAGATCTCTTATTTTAATTTTGTAATGCTTTTAGATCACCTGAAGCAAATACGATCCCTTTGCCTTGCACCTTTTTGAGTATTACGGGTTTTCCTATATTTTTATATATCGGTTGATCATGTTTAAGCGCTTTTAAATCAATTTTTTGAATAAAAATCTGATCATTTTTACGATACAGCTTTATCCCGCCTTCATCTGAAGCCATATAATGAACTTTCACATGATAGATTTGTTGTAAATCTGGCATCCACACAATCACTAAATCGCCGCCACGTTCATACATACTGTCAAACACAATGGTATCAGCATCCACTTGTTCAGATTTAACACCAACATAACCACTGGCATCCACCTGTTGATCGACTAAATATAATGATTTTTTAGCGCCCAATTGTATCCCATAGGCCGAATAATATTGTTCTCTGTCTTGCTTTTTACTGGTACAAGAATAAGTTTTTAATACGACTTTTGTCGAGCGCAATTGATAAGTTTGAGGTGAAAATATGTCTTCATCATCTTGATGGCATTGTTTTGCAAGCTGCGTTTGAATATTGAGTTGTTGAAATTCTTGTGCATATATAGATGACGTGATCACGACACTACAAATGAATAATAACTGTTTGATATATTGTATTTTCATTTCAATTTTCTATATTTTAGGATAAGCCGTTATCTGTTATATATCATTTAAAAATAAATGATCAGTTTTATCTGAATTCTACTAGGGTCTGTTGAAAATTCGTCTACGTTTGCGACTACGTGTGTTTTTTAGGCGATACTAGGCAGGAAATATGAAATTTAGTCATTCTAAATAATGAGAAACATCGTTTCGCAAGGTAACACGTAGCGGCAAAAAACACACTAGTCCCGAAGGGTTGTGGCTAAAATTATCTCAGCCTTCGTTATGAAACTCGAAAATAGTCTCGCTATTCTCTTCGTTTCATGCCTTGTCTGCTCAATTTTAACCTACAACGCAAGCCATTTATGAAATGTCTACAGACCCTAATATTTAAAATAAAACACGCTATATAACGCATATAGCATGTTTTATTTTAAATTTATTATTGCAATGTTTTAAACTGCGCTAAGCGTTGTTGCTGCTGTAATTGTTGTTCAAATTCAACTCTCCCCTTCGCTACATAATTTTGTAAACCCGTCTGATCAATAAATGCTTTTTTATCACCTGCATTCAATTTGGCTAATTTCTGCTTCATATGGAAACGATCCGCTTTATTGGCAAGAAAAAGATCTGCATGGATTGCATCCAAAGTTTTAAATGTGTGACGTATGTCTGAAACTAGATTTGGATAATTGTTATTGTTTAACAAATAATAACCGCCCGTAAATAAACTGTCGGCATAGATAACTTTATAATTTTTAAAGTGATAACGGATATCTGTTGTCCAAGAGGTTGCACCTGGTAAATGGCCTGGCGTCGCATGTGCTGTAAAAATTTGACGACCGAGCTTTAACTGTTGCCCATCTTTGATGATGATATCTACAGCTACAGATGGAAAAGGCAATTGCTTACCTAAAGCGAAATCAGTCACGCCGCCATTTTCTAGCATTTCGGCATTGGCAGCACTTGCGACCAATTGAGCACCACTCCATTGTTTTAATTTGGCAAAACCACCAGCTTGATCTAGACGCGCATGACTATTAAGTAGGTATTTTACATCTGTGATTTTAAACCCCAATTTTTCAATATTGGCTTTAATCTGCACTGCCGACTGATCAATCCCACTATCAATTAAAACCAAACCATCACCCGTATCAAACAGTACCGAAGATAAATTTTCAGTACCGACATAATAGACATGATTAAAAATTTTAAAGGGCTCAATGGGTGTATTCCACGATTCAAACAAACTCATTGGCGGTGCATCAGTCAATGCTTGCTGAGCATTTAATGGGGCTGCTTGAGTAAATTGAAAGCTCATTGTGATCAATGAAATAACAATGGATTTGAACAGATGCATATAAGCGATCCATGCTAAAAATGAGTCGCCCATACTTGATTAAATCACGATATTTATCAATTTTTTAATGTCTAAAAAACAACTCAATACATCTTAAATTGTAAATAATATTTGCAAATTGTATGCACGTTTTTAAAGGACTAATTTAAAACCTTGTCGGCAATTTTATTACTGACCTTAATAGCCAACTGATCGACATAATCACTATAAAAATTTGCAGCAATCAAAGTGACTGCAATCGCAGTTAACCCTGAGCAGATTACCGCAAGAGAATAACTCCAATGCCAACTTAAAAATAAGTTAAATAGTGGAATACAGATTAAATACAGCATCATTAGATGTAATAGATAAATAGAAAAAGATAACTTTCCTAACCAGACTAAAATCGGGTGATCTAAGCCTTTAGACAGTAATGGACTCATCAACACACTATAAACAATTAAAATCCCAGCGATGAAATTACTATAATCATAAGTATTCTCCCCTAAAATATGATGAACCCAGCTATAGGCTGCACTGGTATTATGTGCACCCGCCAAATATAGGCCAATCAATAGCATAGGAATAGCTACCACATTTGAAAGTGGTTTGGCATATAAATAAATATAGATACCAATAATAAAACTGGAAATCCCAAAACTAAAGCCTTGCCCTCGCCAAAGAAATGCAAGAAAAGGAATTAAAAGTGAGCCTAGCCAAAAAGCAATATGTTTATAATGATACAAATAGAGTAGAAAAAATAATGCAAATGAGCCCATAAGCTCAATCGTCATCGTCCATAACACCCAGTTTATATCACTTTCTGAGAATAAAAATGCGCCTATAGTTCCTTCATATACTGCATGTTTAAAACTAAAATCTTGTATCGCAAATGCATGTAACCAAGCCCCCACATGACTACTATCAATATGGATGACTTTAAGGACCAACCAAATGATGACACATGAAGTCAGCGCTGGAATCATTAAACGCGGATAGCGTTTAATCATCATATTGTTAATTTTTGCATGAAATTGTTGAGGGCTTTTTAAGATCGCATAACTGAGCACAAAGCCACTTAAAACAAAAAATACAAAAACAGCTGCATCACCTGAGTAGAGAAAACCAAAAGGCAAATGATGTATGGCATACACCCAAGCCAAATCTGTTTTCTCATTAGGATCAAAATGATGTAAAAATGGAAAAAAACTCATTGCAAGATGAGAAAATACGACAGCTAAACAAGCTAAACCTCGAATACTTTCTGCCGAGTTTATTTTTGCGGACATCTATGTTTCCCTGTGAAAACAAAAGCCCCAACCTGTGGGACTTTTGCTGACTAAGCCATTAGTCAATATATGTGATGCGACCATCAGCATCATGATGAACTGTAGCAATTTTTTGCTGACGAGAATGTATAAGATCATCCACATTCAGATTGAAATGCTCGGCATATTCTTGTGTAGATTTAGCTTCTGCTTCCTTTTTGGTCTTCGCTGGAACAAAGTTACTCCATAACCACAAAGAAATCGCACAAGCAATCAACGCAAATAATCCGCTTTCTAATGCTTTTGCAAAAGCATTAAAGAAATAATGTACCAGTTGTGGTTTCTCAAGTGAAAGATATCCCACTAAGATGACAATAGGTCTCCAAAGCAGTAACCAAAATGCCCAAAGCATAGCCGTCATTGTCGTGGAGAAATAACGACGATGCCACGGTAACTGCTTACGTACATCAATAATTAAAGAGTTTGTTTTCATATTCGTATCTCAAAACTTATTCTGACTAAAATGTTAGTCATCATGTCGCATACCACGATCTGGGCTAACCCAACGTGCTCTTTTACTTTCTCCACGTAAAAGAACTTTTGGAAATGCAACAATACTTGCCGTTACTGTAATCAACCAAAATACAAAGGGATACCAAATCATCCAATAGTAGTTTTTCACTAAACTCGATTCGTAACGACTATCCATCCACTTACTGATTGCGAACTGCAGTAAACAAGTTGTACCGAGTAAAATACCTGTTCCCATCGGTAATAATGGAGAACTCATTGCAGGGAATCCTGCATACGGTAGCAGCAAATGCAAAATCCAGAAAATCACCATAATCAGCATTAAATATGACCAGACTAAGGTGAGGATCAGCTCAATAATCAAAGGCCATAGAAAATTCAGCTTCGGTTTAAATAATACATCAAAATTCTTAATTAAAACTTGAGCGCCACCCATAGCCCAACGTAAGCGTTGTTTCCATAGACCATCAAAGGTTTCAGGCATTAAAATCCAAACCAAGGCATTCGGTTCAAACTTTACTTCCCAACCCGCGCGATGCAATTTCCAAGTAATATCGATATCTTCTGTCAACATGTTTGGTGACCAATAGCCCACCTCATGTACAGCACTTTTACGAAATGCAGTAATCACACCAGAAACTGTAAATAAACGACCAAAAGTACGTTGTGCACGTTTAATCATACCGACAATTGAAGAAAATTCGCCAACTTGAATCCGTCCAAGTAAAGTCGAACGGGTACGAATACGCGGATTTCCTGTCACCGCTGCAACGGTAGGATTATTGAGAAAATGACGAATCATCCACTGCGCAGCATATGGATCAAGTAACGCATCACCGTCAATACCAATTAAAAACTCAGCATCGGTAAGCAAACTACCCGCTTGTAAAGCCATGGCTTTACCTTGGTTTTCAGCCAAATGTACAACGCGAAGCTTGTCATACTTCAATGCCAACGCATTTAAGATTTCTGCAGTATTGTCAGAACTCCCATCATTAATCGCAATGACTTCAAAGTTTGGATAATTCAACTTCAATGCATGACTAATGGTCTCATCCGCATTGTCTTGTTCGTTAAAACACGGCACAAGCACAGCAACTAAAGGATATTCTTCCAATGTTGGCGGTTGAGTATATGGCGGCTCTTTACGTTCTTTCCAATAGAAAATTAAAGCGCCTATCATCCATAGATACGACATAAATAATGGATAATAGAAGATAAAGTTTAATACGGATTGCCACAGGTGTTGAAATGCACTCATATCAGACCTTAAGGAACCAATCGTTGTGGTTTAGAATCAAATACTTTACGCATTTCAGCAGTATTTGGATGATCTTCTATTGGATCATCTGGGTAGTAACCCACATGCATCACACCTTGTTGATACAAAGACTGAATTGTTTGAGCAATTTCCGAGGTTGGAATCTTTTGATTATTACGCCAGTTCACTGCTTGTAACTCAAAAATCGTCTTTTTAATCCCATTGGGTTGTTTCTTCACGTTTTGTACTAAATCTTTATAAAACTTAGTTGCATCTGGCGCCTGTTCCATATACGGCATTGCCATAATTGCAGTAAAGTCATAATTTTTAATCGATTGTTCTAAAGACTGGGCATACCAGTTTTCCGAATATGCTGAAAGTGCAACTTGAGCATATAAGTTACGTGCAGTCAGTAAGAATGGTTGGTAATAACGTGCTTTTTGCGCCAAATCCATTGCAAAGTTATCAATGGTCTTGGTTTTAAAATCAGTCCATTTTTGCAATTTTGCATCATCATTACGAATTTCTTCTAAATCGGCTGGTAAACCAATTTTTTGATAGGCTTTAATCGCTTCTGGACTAGCATCTTCATAATCTGAAAGTGTTGCATCATCATGGAACAAGATACCATCAAACGTCGTCGATTTTGCTAAATCCTGATATAGGCCTTCAATTACTTTACGTGCTTCTGGTGAATATGGGCTTAAACGATGATATCCCATATTTAAATGATCGCTGTCTTTGGCTTGCTGAGTCACCACCACATCTTTAGATGCAGGATTTGAAGCAGGTAAGTCCCAAGCCAACAAAGGCATCCACGCATATAAACGACTCACATGGGTACGCGTTTGAATCTGCCATGCAACACGGTTAAACAAATCTGCACGCATTGGCAGATAACGATTTGGGAAATACACCATATCGGCTGACCCATTCGCATCTGGATCAGCGAACGCCTGTAAGAATACCGTGGTGACATTCATTTCACGAATACGGTCTAACAGATGACCTAAGTTTTTCTCTTGCTGTGCTTCATCTGGATCATAGATATAGTCTAAATCCACATGCATGACTTTTTGTGGGCGGTTATTGTCAGTAAAGTTCATCTGACGGCTTTGAATTTCTTGTGCCAAAGAATCCGTGGTCATATTGCCTTCGACAAGAATACGGTTCAAATGACCTAAGGATTTTTCAATATGGTCTGGACCATCATCTAAGCTAATAGTAATCGGCATACCGACTTTTTTAGCCAAAGCAACTGCTTCCATATTATAACGACCATATGGCCACACCATCACACGTGGTGCTTTTAAACCATGCGATTGCAATAATTTATTATTTTTTTTCAAATCACTAAAAATACGATCTGCATAGACTTTGTCAGATTCATAGGTTTTACTTTTTGGATCGTATTCGCGTGTGACAGCGGCAGGCTCAGAGTTGCCCTGAGGATTACCTAAAATACCACGATGTAAATTATAACTGTGGCTACCAATTTCTACATAGCCACTCTTTTGCATGGTTTTAAGTTCATCCCAAGTCAAAAGTTTTTTACGTGCTAATTTTTCATCCCCAAATTGAACCATTTCGTTGGCTTTAGGTTCTAACCAAGAGCCAACGACAGCGAGTACAACAGGAATTTTACGTTGTTTAATGACCGGATATGCATATTGATAAAAAGATTGATAACCATCATCTACAGTCAATAATACAGGTTTGGTGGGTAGTTTATATTTACCTTCGTTGGCTTTAATAATCTGGTCTACATTGACAAAATTATAGCCATTTTTTTGTAGCCAATCTAAATGCAGCTCAAACTGTTTCGTGGTCACAGCATAGTCTGGAATCACAGCATCATGGTTCGGCGTAATTTCATGATAACCAATAATCGTCAGCGTATTTAAATCAATTTTAGGTAATTCATGCTCGATTGGAGTTTCAGTAGCAACTTGGTCTACTTCTGCCATTGCACTATTATAAAAGGACGAAAACAATAGTGTTACGCATATCATCGCTGAAGGAGAAAAGTAACGGCTTAGCATATATTTAAATACTCGATCATCATTGTTTTAAATCTGAATCCGTCCGTAGTACATCAATATTGAAATACTAAAATCCTTTTTCAAGACGAATTGAGCCAGAGGTTTTACAACGATGATTTAAAAGAATAAAACTGAAACGAACCTTAAAAAATAACTCTGAGCAGAATTATTTATTTATGACATTTAAACACTTTTAAGACAAAAGTATTGTAGATGATTGTTAAGTATTGAGCAAATAATAAACAAAAAAATAAAACGATTGTGTTTAAAATCACACTATTAGCTAAATATTAAGCGCATAAAGTCGGATTCGAATGATACTTTTATCTGAGTAATATATACAGAAATCAAGAAGACTCTCTCAACATCACTAATATAAGACAGTGGAGTCAATAGATGATTCATTAGACATAAAAAATAGAGATCAATTGATCTCTATTTTTGCGTCCATGTTGAGGGCTAAATTAGCTCAGACATTTCGCAGATTTAATCACGTGTTTTGACATCAAAAAGTTCAATTTCAAAAATCAGATTAGAGTTTGCTGGAATAATTTTGCCCATTTTACGCTCGCCATACGCCAAGTGTGCAGGAACGATCAATTTACGTTTACCGCCCACTTTCATCCCCATAATGCCTTGATCCCAGCCCTTGATTACACGCCCTGTTCCAATCACTGTTTCAAAGTAATTGCCACGATCAATTGAAGAATCGAATTTGGTTCCGTCTTCCAACCAGCCAGTATAATGAGTTGTAATCAAAGCACCTTTTACTGCTTCTTTACCTTCACCAACTTTTAAGTCGATAATTTCTAATTCATTTGACATACATTATTCCTATTCATCATTCGGGTTTGTGCAAAGCTTTACTCATCACTGTCTTTTGTTCAGTACGATATTCAGCATAACTTTTACAAAAACTTTGATAATCTTGCTCAACTTGTTGGGCGTAATTATACGTGTATTTCAACAATTGCGTTTTCCAAAATTCTGCTTGTTCTGCAAAATTGATTAATTCATCTGCTGTTGAAGAACCTTTACGCCCTGCCGAACGCAATTGAGCATAAGCAATTAATCGGGCCATGTTATAGCAGGCATCGGTAAATTTTTTAGGTTTATCTACACACTGTTTAAAATCAATTTTATCTTGTTCGGGTTGTAATGCTTTGACAATATACGCTTGTCCTTGAAAGTCTAGCCGTGATAACTGAGCCGGGATTTGGTACTGCATGAGTGTTTGGATGAATTGAATGCGTTGCGCTTGATCATCCCATTCTGGTTGCTCTATTTTTAGAAATGGAGACAAGCTTAGAGAGCAAGCTTGGGCCTGTTTCATATCGAATAACGTATAGGTTTTATTTTCACGATCATAAACTAAAAATACATAGCGATTTAAACCGATACTTCCTGTTCCCGCAATGCGTACTGCAACATCTAATACTTGAAAATTTGATTGATTTTTCGTATTGAGTTTTTGTAAATTCTCAGAAAATGTTTTTATCAGCGCCGTATATAAGCTTTTGGATTCTATTTTAAAATATTTTTTCTGATCAATCACCAAATAGCGTCGATCACTTGTTTTATCTAAAGAACAACGCGCTTCAATAAATGCCACAGGATCACGTTCAGAAACGGTTGCAATATATTTCTTTAAAATACCATCGACGGTTTCTTTTTCTACTGCATAAGCTTTCCCTATACGAAGTGCATTTAAATACTCATCTAGCAGTTGTGTTGCAATCGTTTTTAAATCATCGTCGCCGATATTCAGCTCTTTGCCAGCTAAAAAAATACTACAAATAAAACGCGACACATCCCACGTTGGATGGGCCAAAATCGCCTCGTCGAAATCGTTTAAATCAAAATAAACCACCTGATGTCGACTACGATAACTGCCAAAATTTTCGACATGCAAATCACCACAAATCCAAGTGATGGTTTGATCTTTCCATGTTTGTTGGCTTGCCAAATCTTCATAATATAAATGACATGAACCACGGAAAAAACGGAAAGCACTACTCGCCATTAATTTATATTTAATTGCTAGAAATCGCTCATCTCGCGACTGATTAAAATGGATAACACGTTCATAAGGATCTCGCATCGGTTTACTCCAATACTTTGTACAATTGCTTAGATTAAATCGTTAAGCTGAAAATTTGATGAATAAAAGATTGAATAAATCAACCACACTTTTTTCTTGTTTTAGAAACTTAACTCTTTAATCTCTTGATCTAAAAGCAAATAGTTTGTGAGTTTTTTATGATTTTGTGCAGATCCAATTAACACCCAGCGCCCAACAATCTGTTTTTCAGTTTTATTTTGTACACCACGTAAAATTTTCATATTGTATTGCTTAAACAATTCTTCATATTTATCTAAGGTCTCTTGCTGATAATCACATAAAATTCTGTAATTACGAGCTTGATGAATCGCTTCAATTTTTTCTTGAAAATAGACGAGAAATACTAAAACAACCAGTACCAGTAGCGTTCCAACAAATGCTAAATATTCATAACCTGCACCAGCGGCCATACCTAATGCAGCCACCATCCAAATTGTTGTTGCAGTGGTAATCCCTGAAATTCGGTTATCATCTTTAAAAATAACCCCAGCACCTAAAAACCCCAAACCCGTCAGAATATTTGCTGCCAAACGATCAGGATTTTGTACCCCAATTTTAATTGAAAGTATGGTGAATAAGCAGGATGCTAAACTTACCATAATCATGGTACGTAACCCTGCGGACTTACTGCGATACTCACGCTCTGCACCAATAATCGCACCAATCGCCAAAGCCATCAGTAAATGGTAGATGTCATTATTCATTGATTTTCTACATAACTATTTTTATCACTCTAGGTATACGAAATTTGAGCAAAAAAAAGCAAGCGATTCGCTTGCTTTTCTTGTCAATTTTTATTGAACAACAATGATTACTGTAACTGAGTCCATTCAATCACAGCTTGAGCATCATCACCAATCAAGGTCCACTCACCATCCATAACATTTAATTGCAATTGCATGGTGCGTTGACATAAAGCTTGAATTGCAGTTGTCGTCGCCTCAGACAATTGCCATACCTGAACATTTGACAAGGTTTTGAGTTTAGAACTTCTTTTATACCATTCTGCAACGGCTGAACCATAGGCGATGACAGCCACTTCTTTACAACGCGCTGCCGCTTTTTTAACTTTGTCTTCGTCAGGCAAACCAACTTCAATCCATTTAATCAACTGTCCAGTTAAATCCTTTTCCCATAAAGCAGGTTCATCAGTTTCAAATAAATCTTTGGTAAATTCCAAACGTTCATCTGCAAAACGAGCATATGCCAATACACGCACCATTAAGCGTTCAATCGTTTCAGACGGATGTAATGCCATCGTGAACTGATAATCACCATATTGATGCACATCCATATTGGCAATATTGAGATCAGCCTTATAAATTGTTGCTTTTAATGCCATGAAAGTTCCAAAAAGTTCTTAAATATGGCGCACAGTCTATAAGATTTTCAAAAGGATTACTGCGTTTTTTCCGCCTGATCAATTCGACAATTCAACAAAGCCATTTCTAAACTTTCCCAATCACGATTGTGCTGGCTAATGAGTTCAATCCGATTATCCAAGCTTTCTTCACCCGATTTATAATTCAAATTTTCGGGATTAAAATTAAATGTCATCCAACCTTGATTGGTATTGAATATCCCTTTGATCCGCAACCAGTCTTTTTGCTCACATAAGACATCTAACAAGTCATAAAAATCGAATTGCCAACGCTTTGAAAATTTCCAACCTGCCACAGTATATCCATTAGACGTTTCAACATAGTGATAAGGCAATTGTTTAACCACAGGCAGTACTTCATCGGGGTTAAATTGCTTTTGCACTTGAATCAGCGGTACAACTTTTCTCTCAACCCCTTGATGGGATAGATCCAGCTGTTGAATATCAAGATTACCCTGCTCTGCCAATACCCAAGTTTGAATATAAGCAAAGTAATCATTTTTAAACTGGTTTAATACCTCATGATCAGACGCAGACATACTATCTGCATGTGAAACCACAACAATTTGTGCAGCTTTTAACTGATCTTGATAAAGCTCTTGATTCACCCATTCAGAATCATGTAAGCGACTCCCATCAATTACTGTCACCAATGCACGCATATCAATTTGCGCTTGCCATTGAGGTTCAGTCAATTGTGCCAAAAGTTGAGCGGGATGACCTAAGCCTGTGGGTTCTATAAATAGTCGATCGGGTTGTTTATCATAAATCAATCGAGACAAGGCAATTTGCATAGGCAATTGTCCTGCGCAACATAAACAACCACCGAGTAATTCTTTTACTTCATAGCCTGAGTCTTGTGGTAACAATTGCTGATCTACACCAATCTGCCCAAACTCATTCATCAGAACCGCCCACGTTTCATTTTCTGGCTTCTGTTGAAGCAAATGCTGTAATAAGGTGGTCTTTCCAGCCCCTAAAAAACCAGAAATAATATGAGTTTTGACTGTTTTTTGGCTTAAAATCTTCAAAGGATCGACTCAGCAGATTAAATGAAAGAAATTGATGGTTATCGCGACGCTTCTTATTATTACTGAAAATGTGCCAATAATTTCAGGTTTTAAATCTATTTTTTAAATTAAAATTACAAAAACAATCCAAAACTCCAATACACTATTCATAAAGATTGCATCGTGAATGTTAATTGTAAGTAACAGTGCAGTGTATTTTTTAATCAACTTTTCATATTTACATACATTTTTACCTATTGGTAAAAGTCAATGAGTCACAAAAAAGCAACATAATACAATGATTTGTTTTAAACATGTAAACCTGTCTGTTACGCTTTGTTGCTTAGGTTGCCCATTTTTTCATCTGCACTTAGCATGACACTACTCCCTGTGATCAGCAACGCATTTAACAACTGACGCTCTCACAGGTCGTTATACGATCAATTCAATGAATTAAGGATGCCAAAATGAAACTCGTTAAAACACTTTTAGCTACTACACTTGCTTTCACTGCTTTCTCAACTTTTGCTGCTACTGATACAGCTGCAACTGAAGCTGAACAAGTTGTTGTATCAACTCAAGAACAACCAGCTGCAGCTGAAGATACTCAAGCTGCTGGTCAACCTACAGCTCAACCTGCGACTGAAAGCGCTGCTGAAGCTCCAGCGACTTCTGCTCCTCAAGCAGGTCAATAAGATTTAATACTCCTCCCGAGTTAGCAATTGGGTTGTCTGAAAAGACAATCTGAATAAAAAGACTAGATCATGCTGCGATTTAGTCTTTTTATTTTTTTTGATGTTATCCACTTAAGCTGATGATCATAAATGTATTTTTCAGCAGCTACTTTATCTGTAAAACAACCAATAATATTTAAATTGTTACTATTCTGAATCATCCAGATAAATTTAAAATCCATTTTTTAAACCATATTCATCCTTGAACAAACTCCGCTAAACTGCCTGAATCCAAGCTACATCTTTTACGGTATCACGCTGTTGAATCAACTGAATAAACGGCTTAAATTCGTCTAGATATGGCACAATTTTAAAAGAGATGGCGAAGATCAGCCAGTATGCTAAAAACAAATCTGCCGCAGAAATTTGATGCCCCAGCAAATAAGGATTTGCTTGCTTTAGCCCAACTTTAATAAAGTTATAAATTGTTTCTTCTGTACCAAAGCCTAGACTTCTTCTCCGTTCCTGAATTTGTTCTGTTGAAATACCTAAGCTTTTAATATCCATAAACTCAGTCAAAGGTCCGTGGCAAAAGAATAACCATTTTAAATATTCTCCACGCTTAGGATCATTCAATGCGGGTGCGAAACCTTTCTCAATATATTTATCTGCTAAATACGCAAAGATTGCCGGTGTCTCAGAAATGACAGAACCTTGATCCACTAAAAAAGGAATCTTAGCCATCGGATTCAGTGCCAAATATTCAGGCTGATTCAAGTCTTTATAATCCACTTGAATAATTTCGACTTGATCTTCGATATCTAATTCTTTTAATAAAGGTAAAATGGTATTTCCACGAGAATGAGCATTGGTATAAAGTTTCATTGTTTTTAAATCCATTTTTATCGTGCTTTGAGTATAATCAAAATATCACTAAGAATGATTAATTTATATGCAAAAGCAAAGTGCTTCCTTTCTAAAAAAATAAATTCCATCCTTTTATAAAGGCTCTAAACTACAGAAAAGATTAAATGTGGTTTACCCACAGTATCGCGATTGATCCAAACCAATAATTTAGAATATTTTTTATATAAATTGCACTTTAAAAAAAATTTAAAGTCACCCAATAACTTCATTTTTCTGATCTTTAATCTTTAAGATAACTCGTACATACACCCATTATTCCCCCTGAGTGCTTTTCTAATTCGAATTATTGAATAATTCAGCTATACTATTTTGCACTTAAATCAGTTTGTAAAATTGATAAATTTATAATTAAAACCTGACATATCAAGACTAACGAGGAATTTAAAATGTTAAAAAAACTGATCGGTTTAGGCGTCATCAGCACCCTACTTGTTGCATGTAGCAAACCGTTACCGACAGATAAGCAAAACTACTCAGGCACATGGCAAAGTGAGGATGGCAGTGTAAATTTGATGATTACACCTGAAGGCCGCGTTGAATATAGCAATAAACAACCTAATTCAAGTTCATCTGTATCTGCCCCAATTTCTAAATTTGAAGGCAATAACTTTAGTGCTGGCATTGGACCACTTTCAACTGAGTTTAAAGTTTCTCAAGCACCGCAACAAACTGCCAATGGGACATGGAGCATGACTGTAGATGGACGTGTTCTTAACAAAGTCAATTAAAAGTACTGCTCTGTCTTTATCAAATTTTTATGGTTTGAATTTATGTTTAAGCGTCTATACATTAAGCTTAGTGCTGTCAAAAAGGTCGTATCACGCTGACTACATTTCATTTAAATTTTGAGATTATCTTTAAGCGCCCCCTCATTGGTAACGAGGGGGCAATGCGATCAATTAACCATTTGAAGCTTTTTTATAAATACTGCAAGAAGGATGATGATTTTCTTGTAAACGTGCCACTTTACGTTGCTCAGCCGCTTCAAAACGACAGCGTTTCCAATCATTATCCAGATTTAAAGCTGGAATTTGCTGTGGCTTACCATTTTCATCTACGGCCACCATGGTGAAATAGCAACTGTTGGTATGACGTACTGTACGTTTTTGGATATTTTGTGCTTCAACACGAATCCCGATTTCCATGGAAGTACGACCAACATGGTTGACACTGGCAAGGAAGCTGACCATTTCACCCACATGAATTGGCTCTTTGAAATTCACTTTATCGACTGAAAGTGTCACAACATAGCTACCTGAATAACGACTTGCACATGCATAAGCGACTTGATCAAGCAACTTAAGGATGGTTCCACCGTGTACATTACCTGAAAAGTTTGCCATATCTGGGGTCATCAAAACGGACATGGTTAATTCTGACTGGTCATCTGTAGCTGGGATCATTTGATCTAATGGAGACATCGTATTCTAGACTCTATTTTGGCAGGAGATTTAAGTCTATTATTATATATCTTTTCAGCTAAAAAACATGTTTAATTCGGCAATTGACCATTCTCTCAATTTATGATTATGACTATAGTCATTTATTTGAGGTATATCTTATTGGTTTATCAATCATTTTCTATTTTTTTCAATATTCGCGCTGCAATCTTGCCATATCTAAGTCTTTGCTGATCCGATAATTGGTGTTGAATTTGATAACAATGATCAATGTTTACAGGAATGATTCCAAGAATAGTATGGGATAGTGTCACAATTCTTACTTTTTACCCATAACAAATTTAATCATCATAGATTTAAATAAACAGATGACCGCTATAGCACATCATCCTTATTCAAATAATCATACAGTGATAAAAGTATAATATTTTTAAATGGATCTATTACGATTGATCTTAGTTTTGAACTTGATATTGCTGCTGAGCAGTTTCAAGACTTTTCTTACTGGCAATAACCACATCTAGATCATGCATACGTTGATTGGCAGCATCGATTCCGGCTTGCATGGTATCCTGACGGCCTTTTACATCAAAAATATGCGCTTTTTCGCGTAAATCTGGCTGAATCACAATATCTGCATTTTTTAATTCTTCTGCTGCTAATCGATTTTGCATGATATTGATATTTTGGTTAAACAGCCCCCAGACATTCGTGGTTTCAGTATTAACAGGTTGTGCCAATATATCCACTGCAATCACGATATCTGCACCTAATTCTTTGGCGATATTCACGGGTACGGGGCTAACCAAGCCACCATCTACATATTCTTTACCTTTAATTTTTGTGGGAATAAACATACTTGGAATAGATACAGAAGCTCTTACAGCTTGCCCAGTATTGCCATAATTAAAAATTGTTTTTTCACCATTTTGTAATTCTGTAGCAACCACATACATCGGGATCTTCATCTTTTCCAAAGGCATTTGATCGATTTGCTTATTGACATAATCCTCAACTTTTTGCCCATCAAAAAAACCTTTCATCCCAATTTTAAAATCGCGTACATCACCCACTTTCATATTGAGTGCAATTTGACGTAATTGTTCAGGCGATTTCCCACTGGCATAAATTGAACCAACGATACTTCCCGCACTTGTTCCAACAATAAAATCAGGCTTAATACCATGTTGTTCCAGCACTTCGATTACACCAATGTGGGCATAACCACGCGCGCCCCCACTGCCTAAAACCAAAGCAATCACAGGCTTTTTCTTTGACAATTGTTTGTATTGATAAAAAGTATTGTCCAATCGTGAAGTGGCTTCTAAAACCTGTTGGGTTGCTAAGCTACTGGCTTGAGATTTTTTTTCGGGTGAATGTGCGCATGCAGTTAGCAATAAACCACAAAACAAAGCAGCTAAGGTTTTATTTAACAATGACATATACTCTCAGATCATGACACAATCTAAATTCGCATGTATCTAAGCATAATTTGCAATGATTTGCTGTTGTATTTATTTATTCTGTCATGATTTTCGATTAGATTATAAAAATCAGTGTCTAAAATAATCCTAAAAATATGCCCACACTTTTTGAAATTTTTTGGATTTTTTTAAAATTAGGCTGTAGCAGCTTTGGTGGTCCAGCCGCACATTTAGTGTACTTTAAACAGGCTTTTGTAGAGAAAAAGCATTGGTTAAATGAGCAGCAATATGCTCAACTGCTTGCACTTACCCAACTACTCCCAGGCCCAAGTAGTAGTCAAATGGGTATGGCTATCGGCTATTTACAACATCGACATTTAGGCGCAATTGTGGCTTGGATTGGGTTTACCCTTCCTTCAGCCTTGCTAATGTTTGGCTTAGCACGATTCATTCAGCAGCATCCAGTTTTTAATTTAACCTTATTTTCAACAATCCACTCAATCATCTTGGCAATTATTGTCTTTGCTTTTTTACAGATGTTTAAAAGCTATTGTAAAACCAAACTACATTTTGCCTTAATGCTTGTTAGTACTGGGTTGCTCCTGCTGTTTTCCAATGCTTGGATACAACTTGTGATTATTCTCGGTACTGGTTGTTTAGCCGTTTTAATGACGCGATTTGCATATATTCAAAAGGATTCAAATGATCTTGCTATCGAAAAACAGCATATAAATTTTAATACCTTACCAACCGCTCATCGTCTTCATTCAATCTGGTTGATTGGCTTTATTTCAATCTTTTTCGCCTTGTGCTTGGCAATGCTTTTTTCCAATAAGCTGTTCTTTCAAGCCAGTTTTAGTTTTTATAAAACAGGCGCTTTGGTCTTTGGTGGTGGTCATGTGGTTCTTCCTATGCTGCACCAAGACCTTGTCAATACAGGGCTAATCAGTAAACAAGATTTTGAATTAGGCTACACACTTGCGCAATTTATGCCAGGACCACTGTTTAGCTTTGCCAGTTATCTTGGTGCAT
The DNA here is from genome assembly GCF_051059255.1 of Acinetobacter sp. CE-15. Classification (NCBI taxonomy): domain Bacteria; kingdom Pseudomonadati; phylum Pseudomonadota; class Gammaproteobacteria; order Moraxellales; family Moraxellaceae; genus Acinetobacter; species Acinetobacter sp. CE-15. The sequence continues at coordinate 3,691,165 of NZ_CP192737.1, forward strand.
ATTTGCCCCTTACAGCTTTTCCCATTGTTAATGCTGCCATAACAACACTGTTGATCTTTCTACCTTCTTTTTTCTTTGTTTTTTTAGCTTTGCCTTACTGGTCTAAGCAACTTGAGAATCGTTATATTGAAAATTCTGTAATGCTCATCAATGCCGTAGTTGTTGGATTTATCCTGTCTGTGATCGTCCCCATGCTACAAAAAATCATGGGCAGTCCATTAGATATCCTCACAACCTGTTTAATGCTATTGAGTTTAAAACTTAAAATTTCAATTTTTATCAGTATTCCTAGTCTTTTATTTATTCATTATGCCTTGCTGAATTGCATTTAAAAAGCCAGTGATATCACTGGCTTTTTAAATCTAAAGATTAAGCGATAAATTTTAGAATTAATTGAATCACTGTTGCATTAATTAAGTCGACAAAAAAAGCACCACAAAGCGGAACAATCAAAAATGCTTTATGTGAAGGACCGTACATATTGGTAATGGCCTGCATATTTGCAACAGCTGTTGGTGTTGCGCCCATACCAAAACCACAATGACCTGCGGCCAATACCGCTGCATCGTAATTTTTCCCCATTACACGGAATGTCACGAAAGCAGCATATAAAGCCATCGTTAATGTTTGTGCACTCAGAATAATCACCAATGGCCCGGCTAAATCTGCTAACTGCCAAAGTTTTAATGAAAGTAAAGCCATCGCTAGATAAAGTGACAGTGCTGCATTACCAAACACATCGATCGCACGATCAAACATTTTAACTCTTAAAATGCCTTCAAGCACATTTCGAAGAATAACACCGCCAGCGAGCGCCCAAACAAATGTTGGCAGTTCAAACCATTGTCCTTTACTGTAACCTGTCATAAATTCAGCAAAAGCCAAACATGCTGCAAAAAGTCCCAATGTTGTAATCGCATTATCTGCAGTAATCAAACGGACTTGATGTGGATATTCAAAGGGAACATATTCACCAAGATCAGAAACAGCTTGCTGATTGGTCTCATCCACTTCTTTTTGTGTCTTTGGATTAGATAACTGATAACGGTTAATCAGTAGCTTGGCCAATGGACCACCGATGATCCCACCAATAATTAAGCCAAAGGTTGCACTTGCCATACCCAATGCTAATGCACCTTGAATACCATGCTGGGTTTCTAAAATCTCACCCCAAGCACCTGCTGTACCATGTCCACCTGTGAGGGTAATTGAACCCGCAATCAAACCAATCAGCGGGTCTAGACCCATGGCCGTTGCCAACCCAATCCCAACAAAGTCTTGTACGACAATAAATGAGGCAACACAAATTAAAAAAACGACTAAACCAAAACCGCCCTCTTTTAATTTTGCAAAATTTGCACTTAAACCAATCGAAGCGAAAAATACCAACATGAAACTGGTTTGCAATTCACTACTCGTGGTAATGCTATAGCCCCAAAAATTATGGATGAGTAAAGACAAAATTGCGGCAACAAGTCCCCCAGCAACAGGTTCTGGAATATTATATTTACGGAGAAAATCAATCTTATTGACCAGGAAACGACCCAATAACAATACGATGACCGCTGCAATCAACGTATAGAAGGCATTAAAAGAAAATTCCATAAGTAATTGTCCATTCTTTGGCTAGATTTTTTGTTGTATAGATATAGAAATGCTATTCCATAGTATCAGACTTAAAATCACTCAGATTCAGTGATTACCTAATTGCCTGATATATACAACAAAAAATTAAAATAAAACGCAGATTTTCAACATTGAAAATCAAAAAGGCTTATCGCGATAAATACATTAGCGATTAGATATAAACAGAATTGCAATGCTGCAAAAATTTAGAAAAGAAAATGGTCATGATGTTACTCCTATTATTGATAAAAGATCATTTCATCAAACAATGAGAAATACAGTCCTCATAAGTCATTCGCTTTACAAGAACAGGCCAAAACAGGTCATTTATCTATACGATAATATGAACATACAAAAAAAAGTGGGTTAATTATGCATTTTTTTAAGCAAATGTCTTATGTTTTTACAATATTATTCATTATTTGAAATGATATTGATTTGATGATTATTTTTGACGTGAATACTCAGGCATTAAAAAACCGAGGATCATTCCTCGGCTTTTTGAATCAATAAATTTCTAAGTTGGAATTAGAAATTGTATTTCGCCATTAAACCTACACGGTTATCTTTATAAGATTGACCCGCGAAAGTTTCACGTTTACCGTTGATATACTCGATACCTAAATCAATCGGTTTCGCTGGAGAATAGATCACGTTTAACCAAGCTTGTTGAATTTTTTCATTTGCAGTTTGGTTTGCTTTGGCAAAATCTGTACCGTTGTCAGCAAATAATGCACCATACGCTAAAGTTGAACGTAAGTTAGGTAAGATTTTATATGTCCCACCCACTTGAAGCGCAGTGAATTCATTCTGTTCAATATCACCATTTACCACAGAATATGCATTGTTACTTCCGTATAAGTAGTTGCTATTACCAACCACATAAGATGCATCAGCAAAAAGTTTTAAAGGATCAGCAACTTTAAAGTCTGTACCAACTGCAACACCCCAACCAGTCTTGTCTTTGCCAACATTGTTATCTTTATAGTTTTCCACTAAAACACGTGCAGATGCATTACCGTTGCCATCAGCATATGATTGTGTAATTTTACCTGTTAACACAGGAAGACTATATTTAACTGCTGTACCTGTAACTCCAGTACTATTACCCTCTTCAGCAGCAACTAATAATTTTGTAGTCGGTGCCAAATTGTATGCATAACGTACTTGTGGAATACGTGTAGTACCGCCACCTGCGTTAGTTGCAAAGTCAATCATTTCTGGTGCATGGCTAGATAGGAAGTTAGATGTTGTTTGACCAAATAACCAATTGTTATAGGTTAAATAAGCATGACGAATACGAAGGTTTTCATTTACGCCATTACCTGCAAAGTCAACTTCAACTTTACCACCAACTTTAGCATCGCCTACTGGTGTATTAAAATCTAAACCGATACGTGTTGTTTTTGCTGTAGCACGGAGTTTATCTTTCGCTTCGCCATTGGTTGAACTGATTTTGTTGAAGTCGTCATCACCGCCTTCAATGATATAGTTCGCATCACCACGAACAAAACCATAAATATTGATATCTGCACCAGACTTAGACTTTAAGCCAACTGAAGAAGAAGATGGTGCTGCTTGAACTTTAGATTCAACTAATCTTACTTGCTGCTGTTGCTGTTGAAGAAGTGCTTTTAATTCTTGAACTTCATTACGTAATTGTTGAATCTCTTGACTGTCAGTAGCAGCTTGAGCTGTATTTACCATCAAAGCTGTTACTGTTAATGCTAAACTTTTGACGATCAATGACTTGCGATTTGTGAATAGACTCATGAAATACTCCTAGCCTTATTTATGATGTGCATCCGTACAATTTGATCTTTTAACCCCAATACTTTGCTAAAAAATCAATTTTTCTTGTTTTCTTCAGTAGTTTCTCAAACACCACATAAAAAAAACTTTGCACATATATGCTTGCTATTAAATTATGAAAGCGTTGAAACTAAGTTAAAACCCAAAAGTAACAATTTGTGTATAATTCTTACACCTTTGTAATCTAGCGTAACTCAACCCCTTTATTAAATCAGTTTTATCGAATAATACTTTAATTTCAATTCTTTTTTCAGATTAGTATTTCTATAATCATTATATAATCTAAGGCTTAGCTAAAATTTCAAAAAATGAATATAACGCCTCTACGACTATCGTATATAGTCTATTTGATGAAAAATTAGACCAATAAAGGACTTTTATGTTTATAGAACAGGTTCAAGTGATAGATCAAGCAATTACAAGCCGTCATTCAGTACGTGCATTTTTGGATAAACCTATCGATTTATCTATTATTAAAGATATTTTAAAAGTTGCCTGTCGTGCGCCATCAGGAGCAAATACCCAGCCGTGGAAAGTATATGTCGTCACTGGTAACAAACGGCAAGAAATGATTGACCGTGTATGTGCTGCTCAAATCGAATTATTTACCCGACCAGAACTTGCCGAACAGCATACTGCGAGCTTTTCATACTACCCAACCACTTGGATTTCACCATTTATTGATCGTCGTCGTGAAAATGGTTGGGGGCTGTATGGGCTTTTGGCGATTCAAAAAAGCGAAAAAGAAAAAATGGCGGCACAACATTTAAGAAATTATCAGCTTTTTGATGCACCTGTTGTGCTGTATTTTACTGTAAATAAAATCATGGGAACTGGCGCTAAAATGGATATTTCCATGATGGTGCAAAATGTCATGATTGCAGCCAAAGCTCGCGGTATAGACAGTTGTCCTCAAGCTGCTTGGAATCATTTTCATCGTATTGTCTTAGAGGTACTCAATGCGCCTAATGATGAGGAGTTAGTCTGTGCGGTTGTATTGGGCTATGCCGATCCAGATCATATTGTAAATACATTTATTACCCCGCGTGAACCTGTTGAAAGCTTTACCGTGTTCTTGGATTAGAACGACTTTATTTAACTGCCTTCAATAATTTAAGTCATTTTAAAATATTTTTATTCGGCTTCTTTCAAAAGCCCTTTTTAAAACTGAGTTCAACATAAAATTTCCTCATCCTAACCTTCTCGAAAGGTGGAGAAGGAATTTTCAATACCAATATGATTTACTCAACATAATTATTTTTTGATTTTTAAAAAATCTATTCTTCTGTATTTGATGAACAAGAGCATTTCAATGCTTGAATGTTGCCCTGACTTGTTAAAGTGCATGTTTTCTTATAGTAAGGGCTTTTTATCGTAGCTGTCTTTATATACCTATCGTCTTTTAGCGATCCCCTGCTGTTTCTTACATAATAAATGTCTAGGGGTTAAAGCCTGTGAAATCTCGAATAATAGACAGCATTAAAAAATTAGCACGCTCTCACACACTAAATATTACAAAATAAAACAATGACTTAAATAAAAATCCAATCAAAAAGCATCTAAGACTCAGGTTTGTAATCTTTTGTAAAGTAATATTGATAATTAAATGGGCTTTATGACACTATATATGTATTGGCAATAAGCCCCCTTATAGGTATAAGCAACATGTCTATCCAAGTCAAAGATTCAAACAACAATATTATCCCTATTCAAAATATTCAGTTTGCGGGTGGTGAACGACATGTTCAAATTTCAGCAGATACGTTAAAAATGTTGAAAGGGCAAATTCAGATTCAAGCCAAAATCAGTAACACGCAAGATTTGATGGATTACTTGTTAATTGAAAATGTATTACTCAATCAAGGTTTAGAAATTGATTTAGAAATCCCCTATTTTCCATACGCACGCCAAGATCGAATCTGTGCGATGGGACAGGCATTCTCATTAGAACTGATGACAAAATTATTAAATATCAATACTGAACAATTTCCACAACAACGTAAATCAATCAAAGTTTGGGATGCACATAGTTGTGTTACTGAAAAACTTTTAAATGAAAACACCCATTTTTTTGAGATTGAGAATGTTCAACCAAGTGAAATCATTCTGCAAAATTCAAAGTTACAAGACATTTTAATTGCTCAAGACACCGTTTTAATCTGTCCAGATGCAGGTGCAAAACAACGGACCAAAACGATTGCCAAAGTCATCAATAGCTTAAGAGATCACGAAATCGAAATGGTCTACTGTGAAAAAAAACGTGATGCCATCACAGGAAAAATTCAGAATGCTCAAGTCAATGCAACTGATTTAACGGGCAAAACAGCTGTGATCACGGACGATATTTGTGATGGTGGTGCAACTTTTATTGGTATTGCACAAGAGTTAAAAAAATTAAATTGCCAACATGTGATTTTGTATGTGACTCACGGGATCTTTAGTAAAGGTATGCACGTATTTGAAGGCTTGGTTGACCAAATTTTTACCACGACGAGCTTTCCACAAACTGAACACCCAAATCTAAACGTCATTTCATTTAGTCGTTTCAATTCATTTTAATTATTTTGGAGAATAAGAATGAGCTTAAAAATCAATCCACTGAATGCAATTGACTTTTATAAAGCAGATCACAGACGCCAGTACCCTGTTGGCACAGAATATGTTTATGCCAATTTCACGCCACGTTCTTCTCGTTTAGCAAAAATGTTGCCTGACTTCGACGATAAAATCGTGTTCTTTGGCTTACAAGGCTTTATCAAACACTTTTTGATTGAGACTTGGAATGAAGGTTTTTTCCAACAAGATAAGGCAAAAGTCATTGCTAGATATAAACGTAGAATGGATAACGCATTGGGTGACGGCGCAGTACCAGTCGATCATATCGAAGCTTTATATGACTTAGGCTATTTACCAATCCGAATCAAGGCGCTAGAAGAAGGCAGCCGTGTCAATATAAAAGTACCTGTACTCACTATTGTAAATACCCTGCCTGAGTTCTTTTGGTTAACCAACTACTTAGAAACAGTACTCAGTGCTGAATTATGGAAAAGTTGTACGACAGCAACGATTGCATTTGAATACAAACGCTTACTGACAGCATATGCGATTAAAACAGGTGCACCTTTAGACTTCGTTGCTGTACAAGGCCATGATTTTAGCAGTCGCGGCATGAGTGGGATTTATGATGCCACACAAAATGGTGTAGGACATTTAACCAGCTTTATCGGTACAGACGCAGTTTCAGCGATTGATTATGCAGAAGAATATTACGATGCAGACGGCATTGTAGGTGTTTCAGTTCCAGCAACCGAACATAGTGTGATGTGTATGGGCAGTGAAGACAATGAAATTGAAACTTTTAGACGTTTAATCACTGAGCTTTATCCATCAGGTGTGGTCAGTATCGTATCGGATACTTGGGATTTTTGGCGAGTGATTACAGAATTTACTGTGGAGTTAAAAGACGAAATTCTAGCTCGCCAGCCAAATGCTTTAGGTTTAGCTAAATTGGTTTTTCGTCCTGACTCTGGTGATCCTGTAAAAATCATTTGCGGTGACCCAGAAGCTGAAATGGGCAGTCCAGCTTATAAAGGCGCTGTGCAATGTTTATGGGAAATCTTTGGCGGAACCGAAACAGATCAAGGCTATAAAGTTTTAAATGAGCGTGTTGGTTTGATTTATGGTGACTCGATTACTTTGGAACGTGCTTTAAATATTGTTCAAGGGCTAGAAGCTAAGGGCTTTGCTTCAAATAATCTGGTCTTTGGCATCGGTAGTTATACTTATAACTATTTAACACGTGACACATTTGGTTTTGCAGTTAAAGCCACTTGGGGACAAGTCAACGGTGTTCCACGTGAATTATTTAAAGATCCGATCACTGATTCTGGTATAAAGAAATCTGCCAAAGGTTTACTTCGTGTAGAAAAAACTGAAGACGGATTTGTGTTATTTGATCAGCAAACCATGGAACAAGAGCAACAAGGTGAGTTAAAAACGGTGTTTGAAAATGGGCAATTGATTCGAGCGTGTCGTTTGAATGAAATTCGGGAGCGATTGGCAAATCAGTTATAACAGCTATTTGTAGAAACCTTGCTTTTATAGCAAGGTTTCTACGCTTAGAGTACGCCATTATCCATCTCATTCTTGCTAAACATATTTTCTACTTGGCGAATCTCTTCCACCCTGCAATAATCCAACACAATCCGTTACTTTAATAAAATTAAGTGAGCCTTACAGTGACCTTTAACTCCGAACAGGAATTTCTCTCTAACTATAATAAAAAGGATTATGAATCCCCATTACTTACAGTGGATATGGCGATTTTTTCTGTTGATGCGGGTCAACTACAGGTTTTATTGATTAAACGTTCTAATTTCCCACAAAAAGATAAATGGGCACTCCCAGGTGGTTTTGTCGATTTGTCTAAAGATCAAGATTTGATGGCAACAGCACATCGTAAATTGGTTGAAAAAACTGGACTTCAATCACCACATTTGGAACAAGTTGCGACGGTTGGCAATGCAACACGTGATCCTCGTGGGTGGGCTGTAACAGCTTTATATTTTGCCCTGATCGATTTCAAAGCATTTCAACAGATTGCCACTGAACAAAATGAATATAGCGAATGGATTTCAATTGCTGAGGCAAAAAAATTAGACTTGGCTTTTGATCATTTACAGCTTTTAGATATGGCTGTTGACCGTTTGAGTAGTAAGGCACGTTATACAGCCTTACCCGTCAGTTTGATGCCTCAACTGTTTACTTTGACTGAGCTACAGCAGATTTATGAAATTATTTTGGGACAAAGCTTAGAGAAGAAGTCATTTAGACGGCGTATGATTGAAGCTGGCGCAGTTGAGGAAACAAACCAAACTAAAATTGCAGGCAAACGTCCTGCTCAATTGTATAAGTTTGCGCTAGAAAGTTATGATTTCCATTTTCCTCGAATTTTAGAGTACCCGAGGGAAACCACTTAAGCGCTTTGTATTATTTGGATAACAGCAAACAATGAAAACTTTAGAACAATTAATCAATATTGAAGATTCAGGCTGGATATTGGTACAAGAATGGATGACTCAAGCCACCAACCATATTGAAGTTTTACCCAAGAACAAATTAAGAGCTGAACAAGAGTTACTGAACATTCAAGTCACAACACGTTCACCTATGGGTTCAATTATTTATGAAACAGGTGGAATACTGATTGATCATGGATGGTTGAGAATTTTAGCTTCAGGACATCCAAAATTAGATCGTGGTATTACTGAATGGAATCATCATAAAACGTTTCATCAATCTGATCAGGAGCTAACCTATCTACTGATTGCTGATGATGTTTTAGGGGGTTACTTTGCTATCAATAATGGAAAATTAGGTGAAGCAATTGGAAAGATTTACTATTTTGCCCCAGATACATTGGTATGGGAAAATCTTGATGTGAGCTATTCAGAATTTTTGACTTGGGCATTCAGTGGAGATATTGCTCAGTTTTATCAAGTATTCCGTTGGCAAAATTGGCAGACAGATCTTCAAAGTCTCAATGGCAACCAAGTCTTTAGTTTTATGCCCATGTTATTTACCAAAGAAGGTAAGGATATCGAACAAGTGGATAAAAAAATTATTCCTATTTCTGAGAGTTATGATTTTCATTTTGCACCGACTTTAAAATAACTGAGAGCAGCAAATCCGTGAGCAATCATCTAAAGTTAATCCGAGCTTTTCCTAAAGCTCTATTAGATGATGTTTTAGTAATATCAAAATACTTAGAAAGTAAAAAAATAAAAATTCATGAAAGCTCTCAATGCGAAGTGTTGATTCATCACGAACATATCGTTGTACCATCAAGGATCTATATAACTCAGTTACAATGTATTGAGTTTCATAATTTTTCTTTAACACAACGTCAAATTCTATGGTGTATTCTTACTCGCCATCACAATGGTTTTGTTCGGCAAAGAGCGCTCGAAAGACTCCTTAAAACTGACCTTACAAGTTTTATGATCCCTTTCATTTTTCAGTTATTGGGTGAATATGTTCAAGAAATTTTAGAGGCCATTGAACCGATTCTAGATGCAAATAATCAAGGACTTTTTGCAGCATTTATGCTGCAAAATCCAAAATATGACCAAACGACTCAAAGTAGAATTGTCAGCTATTGGAATGAGTATTATCGGATTAAATATCCAAATTTTAACGATTTTATGGGTTATAAAATTTTAAATAAGCTTAAAAGCTTTGTCTTAACTTATCGACATCACTAAATCACTTCACATCGACTTCTAACTGCCGTTTCAATTTCATTTATTGATTTCCAAAAATAACGACATAAGTTCCTATTTTTATTTTTTCCTCTAAACAACAAACCAGTTTTTCTAAAAAACTCATCACTTTGCTCTCGTTAAAATGCAGATCTTTAATTTTTAAGATAATGTCTTGTATGGCATTTTGATCAAAATAGTTATCTGAACAAGGATCAAAACTACACTCAAATTCATTTCTCAGTGGGCTAAACAACGGAAATAAAGATCTAAATATTTTAATGACATAAGCAAAATCATCTTGCGGAATAAAATAAGTTCTATTGCCTTTATTTTGTATCCTCTCTAAGTTTTCATCTTCTGCCCAAATAAAGAAACCCACTTTATCAACATATTTTGGATTTTCATCTATGCTCAATTTGATTGTACGTTGATTAAATTCATTAATTTTTTGAATGATTTTTTCAAGATTGTAATGATATCTCGGATCATCATAATATTCTTGTGCAAGCTCCGCCTCACAATCTGTTGCTACACAAATTTTTTCAATATTCTGCTGATGATAAACTTGTATGCAATGTGCTATCTCATCATATTGTTTTAATAAAGCGCAAGCATCTGCGATTGAAATGGTAATTTTTGCGCGTAATTCATGTAATTTTTCTTTATCCATAACACACCACTTTTAATTGCCTCATTCTTTCATTTTCAATATTTATACATCACAACTTTGCAAATTCTATTATCTTAATCAAAACATTTAAAATTGGACAATAACAATGAACGCACTAAGCTACTTTGAAATTCAGTCTTCAAACCCTGAACGTGAAGTTAAATTTTATCATGACGTTTTCGGTTGGAAATTTAGTAAAGTTGAAGGTCTACCCATTCAATATTTTCAAATTGAAACAGCCAACATACATGGTGGCTTATTGGAGCGTCCAGCTCAAACACCACCCACCCATTGTGGAACCAATGCCTTTACCTGTTCCTTTGAGGTTGAAGATTTTGATACAACTGCTGAAAAGATTTTAGCTTTGGGTGGGCAAGTAGCAATGGAGAAATTTGCTATTCCCAATAAATGTTGGCAAGGTTATTTTTTAGATGCAGATCATAATACCTTTGGATTAGTCCAAGTTGATCCTAATGCAAAATAAGCTTGATTGATTAAAAATCTAAATGAATGTTTGAGAAAACCAGTCTATATTCGGCTGCATGAAACAGTTGGGATTAAAAGATAGCGAATATTTTTTAAGAATTTTTATAAAAAATACAGATCATATTAAGTGATTAAGGCCTTACAGCTGATTTAAGCATTCAATTTGTGCTACCTTAATTTTAAATTTTGTAAGGCTTATCCAACTAATGACTGTACGCTTTCTTCATACTTCAGACTGGCATCTGGGACAATTCTTCTATAACCATTCTCGCCAGTATGAACATGAGCAATTTTTAGCGTGGTTATTAGCTCAAATCAAAGAAAAACAGCCCCATGCCCTATTGATTGCAGGCGATATATTCGATGTCATCAATCCTGCATCTGCTGCGCAGAAACAGCTCTATCAATTCCTAGCCAATGCACATCAGCTTGCTCCACATATGCAAACCTTAATGATTGCAGGTAATCATGATTCAGGTTATCGGATTGAACAGGTTGAGCCCTTACTTGAAAAATATCACGCCAAAACAGTTGGTGTGATTCATAAAAACGAGCTTGGTCAAATTGATTTAGATCGTTTACTGATTCCAATTTATGATGAACAAAAAAATATTATTGCTTGGTGCCTAAGCTTACCGTTTCTACGCCCAGCCGAAATTACAGGCTTTAATGAACAAACCAATAACAGTCAAAATGCCATTGCCTATTTACATCAACAGGTGATTTCTGAAGCACGAAAAAGAAAGACAGATAATCAAGCACTCATTCTAATGTCACATGCCCATATGCAAGGTGGAGAAACCTCTGATTCTGAACGGCCTATTATCATTGGCAATGAGGAAGCACTTTCTACCACATTGTTTGAAGATTGCATTGATTATGTTGCACTCGGGCATTTACATAAACCGCAAAAAGTTGGTCAGGAACATATCCGTTATAGTGGTTCACCTATTCCCTTATCCTTTAGTGAAATCAACTATAAACACCAAATTGTCGACGTTAATATTGACCCGCTTAAAACAGATGAGTCACGGGTTTCATTTGAAAGTGTATTTATTCCCCGTAGTGTACAACTACATAAAATTAAAGGGGAATTGAACGAAGTTTTAGCCAAATTAAAGGCCTTAGCAAGTGGTGAAATTGAAAATATTGATCAGCGTGAATATGTCGATATTGAATACCATACCGATGTTCCACCTCCGCCCAATTTGCGCCAACAATTTGAAGATGCCTTACCCAAAAGTCGTTACCGCTTAGTACGCATTTCAAGACAATACTTCGCATCAGAAAAAAATAACGATGAAATTACTTCAATCAATTTAGAACCACCGACACCAGAAAAACTCTTTCAACAGCTTTGGGAAAAAAATGGCTATACCAATGATGATGCGGTCTTGAAAGACTTTTTAAGCTTATTACAAGAAGCCGAAAAAACGCTTGAAAATCAACACGACGCATAGGAGTTTGCAGTGAAAATTTTATCTATACGACTCAAAAATCTCGCGTCTCTTTCGGGTGAACATTTTATAGATTTTGAATCTGAACCATTAGCTTCAGCAGGTTTAGTGGCGATTGTTGGAAAAACAGGGGCAGGGAAATCAACCATTTTGGATGCCATGTGCCTTGCTCTGTTTAATAAAATCCCACGTTTAAAAGACAGTGATGGTAAATTACAGGATGTTGATGGCTCTGAACTTTTAACCAACTCACCACTGACTGTACTACGCCGTGGTACCGCACACGGCTTTGCTGAATTATGTTTTGTAGCACAAGATCAAAAGCATTATTTGGCACGCTGGGAACTTAAACGTTCCCGTGAAAAAGCAGATGGAAAACTACAAAGTGTCCAACGCTATTTAAAATGCTTAACTGATGGAACAGTAGTAGCAGATAAAGCCAAAGCCGTTGAATCAGCGATCTATAAAATTACCCAACTGAGTTTTGAGCAATTTACCCGTGCAGTTCTCTTGGCACAGTCCGAAGTTACAGCCTTTTTAAAAGCACGTGACAATGAACGTGGTGAATTACTTGAGTATTTAACCAATTCATCCATTTTTGGAAAAGTCGGCCAATTGGCCTATGAAAAAACCAAATTGGTGGCATCAAAACGTAAGGAATTGGAAAATCTTCTCGGTCATATTGAGCTCCTCTCTGAGGAAGATGCCGCTGAATTACACATACAATTCCAACACATCAATCAAGACTATAAAAAACTTGAAGATGAAAAATCGCAACTTGAAAAACAGCAGCAATGGTTTGAGCGTAAACAAAAACTGAATGATGAAATTGTCGTTAAGCAACAGTTGCTTGATACACAGTTACAGACGCAACAAGGCTTAATCCCTGAGCGTGAACGTTTAAATCGTTTAGAAATATTCTCAGAAATTCGCTCTAGTATTTTCCAAAAGCAACAACTGATAAAAACCGAACAGCAACTCGCACCACAAATTCAAAAACAACAACAGCTTTTTGATACATTACAAGTTCAATTTGACACTGAACAGACCCGTTTTATCCAAACTGAAAGTGCTTTAACTGTTCAGCAAAATTTCGAAAACACCCATCGTGAGTCTTTGAGTGAAGTACGGAAATGTATTCAGGAACGGGATTTTATTGGGGTCGAATTTAAGAAAATTCAGACCAGATTAAATGATTTAGAATCGTCTAAAACCCCACTACTCGATCAACAACAACAACTTGAACATCATATTCAGCAGATTACAGAAAAACGAAATATTTTAAATCAGCAACTTGCAGACACTCAACAGTTCTCAAGTTTGGATAAAGGTTTAACTGCACATGTGCAACAGTTAACTCAATTTATTCAGCACTATCAGTCTATTGAAAATCAATTAGGAAATGTATCTCAGGCTGAAACGAAATTAATTGAGCAAAAAACACAATTACAAGACTCAATTCATCAATTTGGAACTGCGGAGCAACTTGAAACTCAGCTTGAACAAACGCGTCAACAACGTGAATTTAGACTAAGCCAACTCAACCAATTGACGACGTTACAACAAAAATTAGCCCAGCTTTTTGAATTAAAGATTGAATCTCAGCAGCTTAATGACCGATTGAAACGTTGCTCAGTGCAATTTCAACAACTTGAAAAAACCACAATACAGACTGAACAAGATTTCCAAACAGCGAAACAAGCTCGCTTAAAACTGCAAGAGGTTTTACAACAACAACGCTTATTACATGCTGAAAATGTAGAACGTTTAAGAGCTGAATTAGTAGATGGTCAAGCTTGTGTTGTTTGTGGAAGCACAACTCATCCCTATCACCTTGATGATTCTGCTGTATCTAAAGCACTATTTGAGCTACAACAGCAACAGGAACAACAAGCCACGCTCAAAGAACAAGAAACATTTAACCTTTGGCAAGCGGCTCAACAAGACTTGACCAAATTGAGTGTCGAACAGCAACAGCTTAAAACCACTCTTCAAAATGTGACTGAAAAAATAACCGTCACACAACAGCTATGTATTGAACAAGGTCAATCAGCCCAAATCCCGCTGAACTTAACTCAGACACAATCTGAAATTAAGCAACAATTGGAGCAACTTACCCAGCAATATCAGTTTGATATTCAACAATTGGAAGCACAATCTAAGCAATGGATTCAAAGCATCAAAGTTCAGCAACAATTAAGTCAAAGCATTCAACACACTGAACATCTATTGCAAAATGCCAATAACCTACACAATCAAGTGCAGCATATTGTCAGTTGCTTAGCTGAGCGTGAAAAAAATGCATGGCAACAGTACAGTATCACCACAGCACAACATATCTTGAGCCAATTAAATACGCGTACACAACAGCTTGAACAGCTTGAGTTATTGTCGAAACAGCATGATCAATATCTACAGCAACTCAATACAGCTCAACTCAATATAGCGAATGCAACCAAACAGATTTCTGAAACTGCTCACAGCTTGAACGAGATAAAACTAAAAGGGCAACAAAATACAGAATTGGCAAATCGACTCATTCATAGCATGATAGGATTAACAGAGGTTAAGCCGAATGAATGGTTAACGCAGTATGAGCATGAATACCAGAAAACCCAGACGCTTTACCAACAACAAAAGCAAAGTTTTAACCAATTACGCAATCAATTTGAGCAGGAAAAAAGTCAGCTCGAACAACTTAAAGCCCAGCAACAACAAAATGAGAATAGCCTCAATCAAGTGAATCAGGATATTCAGCAATGGCTTGCTCAACATCCTGATTTTCAGCCTGATGATTTAGAGCACTTGGCTCAAATCACGGCGGTACAAGAACAACAGATCCGCCAACAACTGCAACATGCTGAACGAATGTTAAATGAAGCCAACTCAGCACTTAACACCATACAAGAGCAATTAACCGAACATAAGCTTCATCAACCTGAAATTGATTTTGAACAGCTACAACAATTGATTTTGGATAATGCGAATACGCTGAAAACCCAATTTGAAATCCGTGATCAGTTAAAACTCAAACTTGAATTGCATCAGCAAAATGTTGCTAAGCAAAAGCAATTTGCTGATCAGATTCAACAAGTACAACAGGAAGAACATCGCTGGGGCAAGATTTCAGGCTTAATGGGAGATGCGACCGGTAAGAAATTCCGTGATTATGCACAACAGTATAATCTGGATATTTTACTCGAACACGCCAACCAACAATTGGCGATGTTGTCTCAACGTTATACCTTAAAACGATTAGATAATTCGCTCAGCCTTGCCATCATTGACCATGATATGGACGGTGAAACCCGTTCTGTTGCCTCACTTTCAGGGGGTGAATCGTTCTTGACTGCCCTTGCCTTGTCTTTGGCAATTGCCAATATGGCATCAGGTTCAATGAAAATTGAATCTCTCTTTATCGATGAAGGTTTTGGTACATTAGATGCATCTTCTTTACATATGGTCATGAATGCATTAGATCAATTGCAGAATCAAGGGCGTAAAGTTGTATTGATTTCACATATACAGGAAATGCATGAACGTATTCCTGTGCAAATTCAGGTGCGTCCTTTAGGGGCGGGTGCAAGTACGATTGAAGTGGTGAGTTAGTGTTTAGCTCACACTTCTTAATTTAAATTTTTATCGTATTCTGCTTGTATCTTATCGCAATAAGGTTTCATTGCAGTCACTGAATTTTTAAAACCATTCAAAGCTTCATCAAATGTACGCTGATCTTCAGCAAACTCTTGATCGAATTGCTCTTTATACTTTTGATTATTCAACAGCATTTTAACGATTTGCTGTTGATGAACACATCTCCTATGCGCGCTCATTATATTATCATCTTGAGCCGTATTCGCAATTGAATCCATGAGAGATGCAACAAGGGATTCAAAAACCTCCTTAAACGCTTGATAAGTCTTTTGCTCTGAAACAATCGCTTTGTTCAGCTCAGGATTTGCACTTGTATTTGCATGAATTAAAGATGTAACCAATAAACATAGAATCGATAGTAAATATTTAATATTTTTCATTATTCTTCCAAACAATTAAAAAAGAAGTGCTTATAAGCACTTCTTTACTTTATTCTTTAACGATCTGCGGGAAATGCATTTGGTGGAGGTGCATATTTATTCACGGGTTTAGCCTCATCTTCTGGTGCTTCCAAGTCATATAAAACCGTACCAATTACACCAGCATTCTGAATGGAACCATTCTCTGAGTTCGCAGCATACGCATCTTTAGGCTTACTAAAAGTAAAGGAAGCAACAGCAGATTCACTCTTACGGAAACCTTCAATTTTCAAAGAATCATGTGCATGTAAGACATAACCAGAATTACTTCGGGATGCCTCACTGCCATCAATGACATCTACACCATCAACACTGGCAACCACTTCAAAGGTTTTCGCTGTGTTATTTTCATACTGAAGTTGATAGCTTTGCCCTTCACGCCCTGACAAATAGTAGCTTTGTCCAACACGATACATTGGAATTCGGTTTCCATGATCATCTACAACAGAAAAACTCACTTTTCCTGCGGCAATAGAAATTGAATTGACCGTTTTACCTTTATAGTTCTTATCTGCATATTGCACGATAGTTTCAGCAAGAGGTGAATCAGATTTACGCTTTAACTGCACTTCAGTCACATGGGAATCAATTTCATCACCCCACTTTGTGCCTAACTTTTCATCAGCTGCAACTTGATTGTTGGCTGCTTCAGCGGCTGCATCTGCACTGGTCGCTTCGGTTTGGGATTGTGATGCGCTTTCATCTGATTTTTTCGAACATGCAGCTAGAAAAATACACAACAAAAGGCAGAGAAATATATTTATATTTTTCATTATAAAACCTATTTTAAAGTTTATAAGTTACGTAGATTATTATCAAAGTCATAATATCGTAGCTGTTTTGACTGCGCTATTTTTAAATTATTGCAATTATGTAACATTATAACATCTCAAAAAATAAGAGGGATAATGTGATCCCTCTCACTTCTTGATATTTTTTAATTAATCCGCAGGAAAGGCATTTGGTGCAGGCGCATAAGTATCCTTAGATTTTTTGGGTAGATCGTATTTAGGGGCTTTTAACTCATACACCACTGTACCAATCACACCAGTATTTTGAATAGAACCACTGGCAGAGTTGGCAGCATAAGCATCATTTGGCTTACTAAAAATAAATGAAGCTACAGATGAATTACTCTTCCTAAAACCTTCAATCGCAAATGAGCTATATGGTCTTAACACATAACCACTATTTGAACGTGAAGCTTTACTTCCATTGAGAACATCTAGGCCATCGACACTTGCAACAACTTCAAAGGTTTGGCTACTGGTATTGGCATAACGCAATTGATAGCTTTGTCCATCACGGGCAGAAAGATAATAACGCTCGCCATCGCGATATAGCGGTAAAATTCGCCCACGATCATCCACAACAGAAAAGCTAACTTTTCCAGCAGCTAAAGAAATGCTGTTAATACTGCGTCCTGAAAATTGCTTACTGGCATAACGAATTTGAGTTTCATCAATAGGGCTGCTACTTAAACGTTTTAAATCAACTTGAGTCACATATGAGCTTACGTCATCTCCCCATTTCGTTCCCAAACGCTCTTCTGACTTTACTCGATTTTGGTTGGAAATAGGCGCTGCTGCAGCCTTAGCTGTTGCTGAGGTAGGTGATGGTGCAGATTCGATTTCTTGTGAAGTTGAATCCTGCGTTGAAGAATATTTTGCAGTACTACAAGCGCTGATTAAAGCACAAAGACATAACCATAATAATAGTTTGGATTTATACATATTCTATTTCCAGTTTTTAAATTTTATTCAAATCAGTATAGTCAAATTGACAATCATATTACATCTAGAATTGTTGAGTATATTTTAAAAAATTTAACTGAATAGTTTGCCTTAAAGTAAATTCCAAATGCTTAAACGGATACTCATCAGCTTCATTTTACCTGTACATAGAATTGTTTTTTATAGTGATTTATCTTAGCCAATGTGAAAAACATACTTATTTCTTAAAAGGATAAATATCAACACAAATCAAAAAACTGTATGTAGAAATACAGTTTTTCATTTCATACCAGCAACTACTCAGCGTGTACAGGTCTTAGAGTTAAAATCTGTTCACTACGTCCGAATGGTCCATAAATATCATGTAAGACGGAACTGGTTAAACCAATACCATCTTCACCATACTGTTGTATGGTTTCTAAACCTAACCATTGACCTTGGGGCAAACGATATAAATGAATTTGTAAATCTAAGTTTGGAAAGCCCCAATTAAAAGGAGGTGTTTGTCTCGCCACGACACCATTTGCAGTATCGACCATTCCCATTAACTTCACAAATGCCGATGTCGGTTGACCTTCAACCATATCCAAAGTATTGCTAAGCCATACAATACCTGCTCCCTGTCGACGTTGCTCAGTCCTTGCTTCAATCGAATGAATATATCCACCAGGCCACTGACGTATTTCATGCCAAATCGGTAACTGTTCAGGCGTTCCAATAGATTGATCCTCTAAACCTGCAACACTTTGACTATTGCTGGTCATCATGCGCCAAGTTCTCGCCACAATACTTATTTTACCTTGTGTGACCATTTCGGATTCAATCAGTTCAATGGTCTTGCCAGCTCGAATTACTTTTGTCCGAATATAAAATTCGCCACCCGCAATTAATCCAAGAATATCTAAACTTATACGACCAATTCGAACATCATTTCGAGGTGAAAACTGCTCTAATTCAGCACAAATAACCCCTGTCGCTGGTGCCATATGTTGCTCATGCGCATTCCAAGCCCCTTGAGCATGATGTGTCGATTGATAATGCGCTGTCACTACACCCTGTTTATCGATTTGACGCTGAATCAATTGATAATATGCAGACATAAACTTCCCTATCACTCTTAAAAATCATTCGCTATACATATAATCCCGCATTATTTTTGTACTCGACTTAAACAAAGAAGTCTAATACTAATAGGAAAAATGACCCTTAGCGTTCAATATTTTACACAGGATTGAACGCTTAGATTTAAAGTGAGATATTGAAAAGAGTAACATATTGAAAAGTCAGTGTTTGAAAGCCTAGATTTAACCAATGAGTAAAACGACGCCAGAGAAAATCAGACAATAAATACCAAAGAAATGCCAACGACCATGTTCAAGCCAACTCGATAGCCATTTTAAAGCAACAAGACCTGCAATAAAGCTAAACAGCATCCCAAACATACTGGGTAAAAGCAGTTGAGCTAAATGGATATTTTGAAAATTCTCGGCATGTAGCAATCGATAAAGCTCTTTTACAATCACCGCTGGGGTCAACACCACTGCCAAGGCAAAACTAAACTCTTCCGCTTTTTGCCGAGCGACACCTAAAAACAATCCTGTTGAAATTGTTGCACCTGAACGTGAAAAACCACGAAACGGCAAGCATAAAGCCTGAACAGCGCCAATCCATGCCGCACTTTTCACCGTCACATCACCAACCTGTCCACGATCTAATCGAGAAGATAAAATAATCAATACACCAGCAGAAGCTAAAGCAGCAGCCATTAATTTTGAGTTGCTAAACAATTGCTCAATTTCAAAGTGGCTTGCCCCAGCAAAAAAAACATGTTTGATCATCGATTGCAGTGCCAATCCGAGTACGCCCGTGATGCCTGTTGCAACAATCACAAACCATGCTTGTTTTTTAAAGCGATCCCATGACGAAAAATAGGTTGTGCGCCAAGACTTCCAAAAATACATAATGACCGCAAACATGGTTCCTGTATGTAGCATCACCAATAAAAACGTCATATCAGGCGCTGATGGGTCAAAACCCATCAATTTTTCAGCCACAATCACATGCGCTGAACTGGATACCGGCAGCAGTTCTGCAAACCCTTGTATGATGGCAAGAATAAGTACATGA
The DNA here is from genome assembly GCF_051059255.1 of Acinetobacter sp. CE-15. Classification (NCBI taxonomy): domain Bacteria; kingdom Pseudomonadati; phylum Pseudomonadota; class Gammaproteobacteria; order Moraxellales; family Moraxellaceae; genus Acinetobacter; species Acinetobacter sp. CE-15. Next base: position 3,711,412 of record NZ_CP192737.1, read on the forward strand.
AAAATAGTCATCAACAATCTCAATGGATTAGAATTATTGATGTCTTATACGTTTACAGCATTAAATCTAAATTAAAATAAACTTAAACCCAGCGAAAATTAACTCAGCCTTCTCGCCGATTTCGCTACAACCTTTAACGCTGATTTGAATAATCTCGTGCACCAAACAAAGCTGTCCCAATACGTACCATGGTTGAGCCTGCGGCAATGGCTTCCACCATATCTCCAGACATCCCCATGCTTAACGTATCCCAATCTGCAGCATGCGCATGATGAACTTTAACCTGATCAAACAATTGCTTTGCATCACTAAATGCTTGCGGATGATCAGGTGCAGGAATCACCATTAAACCACGCAACTTTAAATTCTTTAATTGACTGATTTGTTTCACCAGATCTGCAACTTCATCAGGCTGACAACCGTCTTTACTGTCTTGTGCATCAATATTGACTTGCAAGCAAATATTTAATGGCGTTTGAGTCGCTTCTCGTTGATTTGAGAGACGCTCTGCAATGATAAAACGATCAACACCATGCACCCACGCAAACTTTTCAGCAAGATGCTTGGTTTTATTGCGCTGCACATGACCAATAAAATGCCATTCGATCTCTAAATCTGTTAAATCTTCAATTTTTTCGAGCGCTTCTTGTAAATAATTCTCGCCAAAAGCACGCTGACCCGTAGCATACATTTCTTTTAATAACGTACTTGGATGTGTTTTGGAAACTGCCAACAACTGTACCTGACTCACATCTCGATTTGCAGCCAAACAGGCCTGCTGAATTTGCGCGAGTACATGATTTCGAGCTTGATTTAGATCATTCATTGACAAGGTTCTCATTTCATAAAAATTTCAGCTTCCAAGCAATGAAATTGTTGGTTATGCTGAGTGAAAGGCCTTATTATTCTACAAAATAATGAGGGCGTGTTGATCGTTCATAAATAGCTTGCGTTGTAGGCTAAAATTGAGCAAACAAGGAATGGAATGTAGAGAATAGCAAGACTATTTTCAAATTTCATAACGCAGTTTGAGATAATTTTAGCCACAACCTAAGCAAGAACAAAGTATTGCTTTGTTCTTAGCGCAAGGCGAAGCTAAGTTTTTTACTGTTTTTTTTATTGCGTGTTACCTTGCGAAAAGATGTTTCTCATCATTTAGAATAACTAAATTTCGTACTTCGCGCCTAGTAACCCTAAAAAACAGGCTTAGTCGCAAGCATAGATGAATAATCTACACCCCCTAGGCAAATAGGTTTTTATTCGGGGACATTATGGATATTACAGAATTATTGGCGTTTTCCGTCAAAAATGGTGCATCTGACTTACACCTTTCAGCAGGTATGCCACCGATGATTCGTGTCGATGGTGAGGTCCGTCGTATCAATTTACCAGCACTGGAACATAAAGAAGTTCACAGATTGGTTTATGACATCATGAATGATAAACAGCGTCGTGATTTTGAAGAACAATTAGAAACTGACTTCTCATTTGAAGTTCCAGGTATTGCCCGTTTCCGTGTCAACGCATTCAACCAAAACCGTGGTGCGGGTGCTGTATTTCGTACCATTCCTTCTAAAGTATTGACCATGGAAGATTTAGGTTTAGGACAAATCTTTAAAGATCTTTGTGAATTACCCCGTGGTTTGATCCTTGTAACAGGTCCAACAGGTTCCGGTAAATCAACCACATTGGCCTCTATGATTGACTTTATTAATGACAGTCGCTATGACCATATTTTAACGGTCGAAGATCCAATCGAATTTGTACACCAATCTAAAAAGTGTCTCATCAACCAGCGTGAAGTGCATCGTGATACACATGGCTTTAATGAAGCGCTACGTTCTGCGTTACGTGAAGACCCTGACATTATCTTGGTTGGTGAGATGCGTGACCTTGAAACCATTCGCCTTGCTTTAACAGCAGCAGAAACAGGTCACTTGGTTTTCGGTACACTACACACCACATCAGCGGCAAAAACCATTGACCGTGTGATTGACGTATTCCCTGCTGAAGAAAAAGACATGGTCCGTGCCATGCTGTCAGAATCATTACAAGCGGTTATTTCACAAACCCTGCTGAAAAAGAATGGTGGCGGACGAGTTGCAGCACACGAAATCATGATCGGTATTCCTGCAATTCGTAACTTAATCCGTGAAAACAAAGTTGCACAAATGTATTCAGCAATTCAGACCGGTGCAAACTATGGTATGACCACATTGGATCAGAGTTTAAAAACGCTGGTCGCCAAAGGTGTTATTAGTCCTCAAGTTGCAAGAAATGTAGCAAAACAACCAGAATCATTCTTATAAAATGGATTATTGAGGTTTAAAAAAGATGGACTTTAATGACTTGCTCAACATGATGATTGAGCAAAAAGCATCAGACTTATTTATTACCGCCGATGTTGAACCATCAATGAAAATTAATGGTCAAATTGTTCCTGTGGTAAAAACCAAGTTAAACGGCGAAATTATTATGCAATTGCTTAACTCTATTATGAGTGAAAAGCAGCGTAAAGAATTTGCTGAGACGCGTGAATGTAACTTTGCCATTACCAATCGCGATAAAACTGCGCGATTCCGTGTCAGCGCTTTTCAACAACGTGATATGCCTGGAATGGTTTTACGTCGTATTGAAACTCAAATTCCGACTATGGATGAGCTTAAATTACCGCCTATTCTTAAAGATCTCGCAATGACCAAACGTGGGATCATTATCTTTGTTGGTGCAACAGGGACAGGTAAATCAACTTCTCTTGCATCCATCATTGGTTATCGCAATCAAAATTCTAAAGGTCATATCATCACCATTGAAGACCCAATTGAATTTGTACACGAACATGCAGGATGTATTATTACCCAACGTGAAGTGGGAATTGATACAGATTCTTTTGAAATTGCGCTTAAGAATACTTTGCGTCAAGCACCAGATGTGATCTTGATTGGTGAGATCCGCTCTCGTGAAACCATGGACTATGCCATCGCTTTTGCTGAAACAGGTCACTTAGTCTTTGCCACACTGCATGCCAACAATGCTAACCAAGCAATTGACCGGATTATTCACTTCTTTGAGTCTGACCGTCATAGCCAATTGTTTATGGATCTATCACTTAACCTCAAGGCCATGGTTGCACAACAATTGATTCCAACACCAGACGGTAATTCTCGTCGTGCTGCAATTGAAATTCTCATCAACTCACCCTTAGTTTCAGACTTAATCCGTAAAGGTGATGTCCATGAAATTAAGGATTTGATGAAGCGCTCTCGTGAATTGGGTATGCAGACGTTTGACCAAGCTTTATTTGACCTCTATAAAGCAGGACAAATTACCTATAAAGACGCACTTAAACATGCCGACTCTCCAAATGATTTACGTCTACAAATCAAATTGGATGAAGAAGGTGGTGCACAGCTACTCAATTCAAATAGCAAACTCACCTTTGATGGACAGTAGTTCCAAAGCAAAAAAGAGCTGATATAAAAAGAGGGGGCTTGGTTAAGCCCCCTCTTCATTTGTTGTATTTATGTGATTCTAGCGCTTACGATAAGCTTCCTGACATGCAGGTTCATCACAATAACCGTATAGATTCAAAGAATGTCCAGTCAATTGAAAGCCATGTTTCTCAGCTACCGAATGTTGCTCATGTTCGATGGTTTCATTAGTAAATTCAACGACTTTATTACAATTTTGACAAACCAAATGATCATGATGATCTTCTTGCATAATTTCAAAAACAGAATGATTGTTTTCGAAATGATGGCGCTGGATAATTCCAGCAGCTTCAAATTGTGTTAACACACGATATACGGTCGCTAGACCGACATCTTCACCTTGTTCGAGTAATGTTTTATAAATGTCTTCCGCGCTCAAGTGGTGTTGTCTTGAATTTTCTAATAATTCCAAAATCTTGATTCGTGGTAGGGTAACTTTAAGTCCAGCTTTGCGTAAATCTTGATTTGAAATAGGCATATAAAAAGGTCTCTCAACAAATTTTAAGTTGGAATATGCAACAGAGTTGAGATGCAGTATGATCTATCCTTGGATCAATTGCATCATAATTAATTTGGGATAGTGTAGCAAAATGCAAAAAATCATGCTGACGTTATTCGTCGCTTCTTTACTTGGTGGTTGTTCTGTATTTGGAGTATACAAAGTCGATATTCCTCAGGGAACACCGTTAACCCAAGCTCAAGCTTCAAAAATTCAAGTCGGTATGACCTACCAACAAGTACAATTCTTGTTGGGTAGCCCAACAGTCTCAGATCCATTGAATCCAGGACGATGGGATTACATTTACAACTATATCCCAGGAACTTACGCGAAAAAAGCGAAGATTCCCGCAGCACATGGCCAACATTTAAAGGTTTATTTTGATCAATCAGGTGTCGTAAACAAAATTGAAGGTTTAGAAACCATTCCTGAGTCTCAACCTGGTTTACCTGCTTCTAAAGAAGCAATATTGAATGCGCCCCCACTATAGACACTTTGCGATAAAAAGAAACCCCTCAATGAGGGGTTTTTCATATGCATTCAATTGTTTAAAGCGATTATTGTAAATAACGCCTTATTTAAATAACAATTGTTGATAGCGATTGCCACGGCAGTAACGTCCGACAGGATTTGCTTTTGCGCGATTGCGACGAATATCTTTTGGATTAATCGTTAAAGCTCTATAAATTTCAACACGATCACCTGCTTGTAGCAAATGCGATTGCGCTTTTATTTTCACTCCAAAAATACCAAAACTAAAATTTTCAGGCAATTCTACTTGTTGCGCCAATCCACTTTGCGCAATTGCATCGGCAATCGTCATGCCTTGAGAAAATTGTAACTCAATGTGAAATTGTTGCTTTTCGGCAGCATATGCCACCCAAATCTTTGCCACGAGAATCACCTTGACCCTTAAATTAACTGTTCAATATAGGATACCAATGCCAACACAATACTCAAAGGTAAAACAATTCGTACCGCAATACGCCAAATATTATAAAACGCTTCTGAACTAAAATTGATTGCTTTACGTAGATGGCTGATTTTCATAATCCAACCCACAAAGATCGAATAAATCAAGCAAATGACCAAGCCCCAAATCATCAGCAATGGATTAAACAGCACTGCAATGTTTGGAATTGCCCAAAGGAATAATGCCACCAACAACACTACAAATTGAATAAGTATTGCGACTTGGCGTTGAGCTAACTGTTCTTTGCCTAGTTGTAATAATAACGCGGCTGAAATGACTGCAGTAAATAATAAAGTATAGGCAGGGATTTGTGCTGAAGCCGCAAAAAAACCAAAGGCAATCACAGCCACCAGTTGCGCAATCCAAATCGGGAAAGCTGTTTTAGATGCCTCATTATTCTGTTGAACATTCAACAAGCTGGTTTGCCAATACAAGCCTAAACCGAGACCTGTGGCCACAAGGGCTAAAATCGTTGCATTGCCCCACTCTTTAAACTCTACAGGAGTAACATGCCAAGCGGATAAGTGTGTACCGAAAACCTGTGCAAGGATTAAAGAAAGCAGCACGCCTAGCGTGATCAAGCCCACTAAAATTTGACGAGGCGCAAAAGACAAAGCAAAAGCCACTACAGCGGCACCTGCAAATAACAAATGACCTTCTATCGGTAAATTCGCAATCTGCACAGCACTTTGACTGATATTCGATAAAATCCCACCCGCTAAGAATGGAATAAAGATAACAGCCAGCCAACCCACAATACGCCACGATTGAGATGCGTCAGCATCACGAGTTAAGCTAGACAAGGCATTGAGTGCAGTTGTTTTAGAACGCTTTGCTAAAGCAACTTCTAAATAAGTAATCGGCAATGCCAACACCAGCATTGACACTAACCACAATATCCAAAAATCAATTTGCCGATCAATTTGAATACCTAGGCTTGGAGCCAAACCTGCGATAATTATAAATGATAAACAAAATGCCATGAGCGGCGATAACCATCGTGACATAGAATAATCCTGCATGAGGTGTTTCGTAAAAAGTTCTGCTATTTTGCCTTTGTCGATGCTGAAAATCAAAGCTTAAAAGAAAAAAGCAAATCACCCCTCGATGATTTGCTGCGCTAGATCTTGTTATAATCTTTGTTATTTCTTTTTATCCCCTCTGAATTTTTTTAGTTAGAGAGCTGGTGATTCCCATAATTTCACAATCATAAAATGCCTGTAAATTATGAAAAAAATCTTGCAAACCAATTTTTACCTTTTTTCTTTTCGTTTTCTTTAATGATCCCCATCATATTTAATTTTACAGCCCCCACATAATCTGCATCATCATGTTGAATATGATTAATTAACCATTTAGACAACACCTCATGCAATTCTTTTTCTATAGAATGCCCTTCTTCAAAACTGGTACGATAACTTTCGATACGTTTAATAAATAAGTCATGTACACGTTTATGAGGAACACGGTATTTATAACCCGCTTCTTCTTGTAAGCTTTCTTCAAAGGTGAAATGGGATTGTGTATAGTCAATAATATTATCAAGAATTTGCTTAATACGAGCGCGATCCGTTGCCATACCGATTTCATCAATTTCATTGATGTAATCCAAAATCCGTTTATGTTGATCGTCGATCACATCGATACCCGTATTATATTCTGGAATCCATCTCATCTTCATACGATCACCTTAAAATAATGTCTTGACCTTCAGCAACCATATTAACGGCTATCTCTATAAATAAAAATGAACTGTATTAGTCGGGATTCATTAAAAAAACTATGAAATAAATTAAGTTATTGTTTATACTTGAATAATATTTTAATCCGCACTAAAAGAGTAAGATATTTTTTAACCAATTATTAAGTTTAAATAATTTTATTGATTGTCTATATTTATTATTTTGAATGAACAAATGATTATTCGTGTGTAATCTAAAAATTTAAAACAACCACCTCAAATGATATTTTTATTTGCACGTTTCCATACGATTACTCGTGATAAAACTACTCAATCATTTTTTCAAAATAAGAAAAAATATTCTTTTGTGATTTTGTTATATTTTTAAATACTTTCTTTATTCAAGTGAAAATTATTTTATATGTGCTATTTTTATCCCACTTATTTCATGATCCACTTTTAAAAGAGCTAAAATATAAATTTTATCACGGCAATTTTATATAATAGACTTCTTTCATAAGTCCTTTTTAAAACCATAAATCGACATAAAAGCGCCCTCATCCTAGCCTTATCCCAAAGGGAGAAAGAACTTTCAATCCCAATATTATTCACGCCACATCATCATTTTTTGATTTATGAAAGATCTTTAATATTTAAACAATTATAACGATATTATTACTCATTTTTTTCAATAGAATATAATTACACATTATTATTTCATTATCTTCTCTTTGCTTTAACAACATCAAAATATTCCGTTAAGTCTCAAAGATGACCATCCTATACAATTGAATATGGGACTTTGATCATTCAGAATAATGCGATTTACAATAAATAATCCGAAGTAATTTTTACAGGATATCGTGAAAAAGCCTGCAAACGAATGATAAGGAAATTGCTATCAATCTAAGATAATTCTTGCATCTATAGTTGGTGCAAAAGCACCTATAAAAACCTGAATGGGCTAGATAAATTGAATTATTTTTACAATAATTTATATTTAAAAAAAACATGGAGTTAGTAAAGAACACCACCTCCTATCCTCATACAAATTCATTCAGATCAAACTAATATTGATCTGCCTTGGTGACTCTAACCAAACTTGGATCAGCAGCCTCACGGGCCAGTCTTTCGACATGTGTTGTTGCTGTTTTTATCACTTGACCATCTTTAAATAAAATCATCTCACCAGGCTGGTATGCAGTCCAAACTTCATTTTGAGTTAATGGCTCTGTGGTAATCACGGCAACACGATCTTCTTTTGTTGTAAATTGACTAAAATCAATATCAACATCAATATCGACTAAGCGTGCATATGTAAATGGATACTCACGTACAATCCAATGCAGCTTCGTTGTCGCATAACTAAACAAAGCTTGTCCATTGGAGAGGCAAAAATTAAAAGTGCCATATTCTGCAATTTTAGGTGAAATTTCTTCAAGCAAGGCAAATACATCATTTAAACTCGGTTCAAAATAACCAAATCTTAAAACCAGTTGTTCAAGCAAATAACAAAATGCCAGTTCACTGTCGGTACTGCCTACAGGGGTAAAACGCCCCGACAAATGTGGATGAAAGTTATGTAAATCACCATTGTGCGCAAAAATCCACTGTCTGCCCCATAACTCACGAATAAAGGGATGAGAATTTTCTAAGGTAATTTTACCTTGAGTTGCTTTACGAATATGCGCAATGACATTCCGCGATTTGATTGGATAGTTACGTACCAGTTCAGCAATCGGTGACAAGACTGCAGATTGATTGTCGACAAATAAACGACATGCTTTATCTTCAAAAAAGGCAATACCAAACCCATCAGAATGATCAGAGGTTATTCCTGCACGTTGAGAAAACCCACGAAACGAGAAAGTAATATCAGTGGGAGCAGCGCAGTTCATTCCAAGCAATTGGCACATAGTGTATTCATACAGCATTTTATTTATAAGAATATTGTGCATGACTACGCATCTGCTTGCAAATCTCAATAACTGAAAATAACTGCAAACAGATGCATATTAGACCAATGACTTAACATAGATCAGCAGAATAATTGGGTACTTATTCGCGGATCAAACTCTAAGTCCCCTTATTTTTCGGACACTCAGCGATTAACCATTTTGTTTAAAACAAAATTTTTGGCAATTTCATTGACATCTAAAAAGACAAAATAATCTAAACAATTAAATGCTTCATCGTGATATGCCTGTTTCGATAAACGCGCATTCATTTTCAAATAGACATCAAACAACTTTGGAATTCGTTCATCTTGTGGAAAGCTATACTCTGGATGACTTGGTTCAAAAGCGAGATTTGCCTTTATATCAATTGACTGTTTGACAGTCATTTTCTTCAAATGCTGATGTGTATAGTAAGCACGTGCCTTATTGTCTTCCAAACGGATACTGACACATCCCATTAAGTGTTTTGCCTTCATTTTCCACAGTACTGTCGGAACCAAATTTAACCACAACATCGACAATGCACGTCCATTACGATAACGCGGATGTACACAAGTACGGCCTATTTCCACAATATTAGATAGATGTGAAAGTTGAGAAACATCAAATTCTTGTGCGCTATAACTACGTGCAAGCTCATGCCCCTGAATCAACTTCAGGCGTGTATAGGCAACAATCTCATTGCTCCATTTATCACGTAATACCGCATGCTCACAATCCAGGTCATATAAATCTTGATCTAATCCATTTTCAAATGTAATGCCAAACTGATCTGCGAATTGTACTGCACGAAATTTTTGTACTTCTTTGAGTTGTTTCAGGTCTTCAACCCATTCAAATTTATATTGTGATTGTGCTTTTTTAGGTTTTGGTAAGGGTAAATTTAAGTTCTGGAAGTTCTGACGATACTGATTTAATTTTGCGAACATATTTTCGACTCCTTGAGCTTTTACTTACACTAGGCAATCCCGATGACACTTATATGACGAAAAAATGACCGTTTAAAAACACGCTATGAATGGTGAATTTGAAATAAAATCGGCAAAATAAAAAAGCCAATGTTTTCACACTGGCATTTTAAAAAAAATAATCTATAGATTTGGGTCTGTTGACAATTCGTCTACGTTTGCGACTACGTGTGTTTTTTAGGCGATACTAGGCGCGGAGTATGAGATTTAGTCATTCTAAATGAGTAGTTCGTAACGACGTAGCGGCAAAAAACACGCTAGTCCCGAAGGGTTGTGGCTAAAATTATCTCAGCCTTCGTTATGAAACTCGAAAATAGTCTCGCTATTCTCTTCGTTTCATGCCTTGCCTGCTTAATTTTAACCTACAACGCAAGCCATTTATGAAATATCAACAGACCCTAAATATTATTTCTGAGGCTTGGCACGGTTGGTAATTAAGGTTCCTACACCATGATCGGTAAAGATTTCTAAGAGTGTTGCATGAGGTACCCGCCCATCTACAATGTGCGCACTCACAACCCCACCTTTAACCGCATCTAAGGCACAACCCACTTTAGGAATCATGCCCCCGTAAATCACCCCAGTTTCAATGAGACGATCGACTTCTTGAGTACTAAGACCCGTCAGGAGGTTTTTATTTTCATCTAAAACACCTGATATATTGGTCAATAGAATCAATTTTTCCGCGCCCAAAGCTTCTGCCACTTTACCTGCGACTAAGTCTGCATTGATATTATAAGTTTGACCGTCTTCATCTACACCTAAAGGCGCAATCACTGGAATAAAATCACTTTGAGTAAACATTTCTAAAACGTCAGTTTTAACCCCAGTCACTTCCCCAACTAGACCTAAGTCAATTTGCGTGACTGTACCATCAGCAAGTGTCTTTTCCATCAAGAGCTTTTGAGCACGCAATAAATTACCGTCTTTACCCGTTAAACCAATGGCACGTCCACCATGCTGATTAATCAGATTAACGATAGATTTATTAACGCTGCCGCCTAAAACCATCTCAACCACTTCCATGGTTGCAGGATCCGTTACCCGCATTCCATCAATACGATCAGACTCACGTCCCAACTGTTTAAGCAATGAATCTACTTGTGGACCACCACCATGTACGACAATCGGATTTAAACCTACAGTTTTGAGTAAAACGATATCGCGAGCAAATGAGCTTTCCAACTCTGGATCAGTCATTGCATTGCCACCATATTTTACAACGAGTGTTTTACCTGAAAATCGTTGAATATATGGCAAAGCCTCTGTCAATATTTGCGCTTTGTCGATGCCAGTATGCTGATGTGGCATTCGCCTCTCCTTAGTGAGCTGTAGGAATTAGACTGATGAATATGGATGATGCAAGAAATCAGTGTGCCTGTAGAATATCTTGGGCGATCATAGGATAACGATCACTGAGCATAGACGCAAATGTCTGACGAATTTCATTTAAACAATTTGGACAATCTGCATCAAAACGTACGGTAAAATATTCACCTGTATTTGATGCCCGAATAATGCCAAAACCATGCTCAAAATCAAGGCGAACACCATCAATTTTACTCAGCTCAGCACCAAATTGTTGACTGAGCTGTTCGATCTCATTCAAAACAATTTTCGGATCAGTTCGATGGGTACTGATATAAGTATCTTCAGTATAAAAACGATCAGGATAACAGGCTAAGATTTCAGACAATGTTGCTTGAGGAAAACAACATAAGTATTCCATCACACGTAAAGCCGCATATAGACCATCGTCATAACCAAGTCCACGTCCATCATTAAATACATAATGACCTGCGTACTCACCACCAAAGACAGCTTGGCCTTTTGATTGCGACATGTATTTGCGTAAAAAACTACTGCCAGTCCGAATCATCTTGGCTTGACCGCCCAAACGTTCAACCACTTGACGTACCATAGATGAGCATTTCACATCAAATACAATTTCATGCTGTGGGTGATCTTTTAAACACATTTGGGCAAACAATGCTAAAAGCCGATCCGCTGAAATAATATGGGCATTTTCATCCAATAGAACCACACGATCGCCATCACCATCTAAAGCAATACCAATGTCTGCCTGATGATTAACTACATTTTGTCGTAATAATTCTAAATGTGTGGCTTGTGAAGGATCCGGTGCATGGTCGGGGAAGTTTCCATCAGCATTACAGCGTAATGCAATCACCTCACAACCCAATTTTTTTAAAACAAGATTGGCACAATAGCCTGCTGAACCATTTAAGCCATCAATCACGACTTTGAGTGGTCGGGTTAACTGAATATCTTTTAATAACGCAGACTGATAGGACAGACAAAATTCAGATTTAATTTGATGAGTCGCGGTTGGAATCACAGATTCTACATCAATCCATGACAACTGCTGACTTTGCAGATAATTTTTTGCTTGAATGCCTATATTTTGAATCATTTCAGGAGACGGTGGCTCAAACTGCATGATCCATTTAATACCATTGTCAGTTTTTGGATTATGACTGGCTGTGACCATGATGCCATTGCCCTGCGTATTTCTTGCGGCAAAGTACAATTGTGGGGTAGCACAACAACCTATTTCAGTGACTTCAATGTCTTTATTTTGAAATACCTGTTTGATAATTTGAGCATACGCAGGACTGCTTAATCGAGCATCGTATCCCAAGGTAATTTTTGATTGACCCTTTTCAATCAGTTGATCAACTAAAGCATATGCGATTGCCTGAATCAATTCAGGTGGCATCATTTCAACTTTTCCACGAATATCATAAGCGCGGAAAATCTGAAAAGGAAAATCATTCATCTTTTTCATAAGCAAAACTTCTATTTGCTTAACCCTTTATTTCGTCAGCTTTATCGCTCTAATGATAAGCAAGCAATTCATTTATATGAGAATATTTATATCGGGTCAAATGCAATATACTAAAAAACTCTTGATAATATATTCAATTTTATATACAGCGTTATACATACTTTTTGTTACAATTCAATATAACATTAAAAAAGCCTGATAAATCAGGCTTTAAAAATGATGAGAAAAACTTAGTTCTTCCCAGTGTGACCAAAACCACCAGCACCACGTTCAGTCGCTTCAAATTCACTTACAATATCTAATTGCGCTTGAACTACAGGCACCAAAACATACTGTGCTAAACGCTCACCTGGTTCTAAAGTAAAGGTGGTTTGACCACGATTCCAAACAGAAACCATCAATTCGCCTTGATAATCTGAATCAATTAAGCCAACCAAGTTGCCCAATACGATCCCATGCTTATGGCCCAAGCCCGAACGTGGTAAAACTAGACCAGCAAAATTAGTATCTTCAATATAAATGGCCATACCTGTTTTAACCAACACAGTTTGACCAGGTTCAATTTGAATCGCTTCTTCTACACATGCACGTAAGTCCAAACCCGCTGAACCTGTTGTTGCATATGTTGGCATTGGCCATTCTTGACCTAAACGTTGATCAAGTACTTTTACTTGAACTTTCATATTGAAATCCTTGATTAAATAAAGCTGTTAAAGGTTCTTCTATGTCTTTCGATCTGTTTAAAAGCAAATCGAAAGAAAAATAAAAGAACTGATTTAAAAAAATTAACGTTTTAATAACGCTTTTAAGTTTTGTAAATATTGCTGTGCCTGTTGTTTAGGATCAACATTTTCAGCTAATTTTTTCTTACGCCCTAACCAATCCAACTCATCTTGAGGTAATTCATCTAAGAAGCGGCTTGGGGTCATTTGTTTCATTTGCCCACCATTTTTACGCTGCTCAGCCAAAGTTAAGGTTAAGCCTTGTTGTGCACGGGTAATACCCACATACATTAAACGGCGTTCTTCTTCGATCGTTTCAGCGGCAATGGAGTTCTTATGTGGCAGAAGCTCTTCTTCTAAGCCCATAATATAAACAAATGGAAATTCCAGACCTTTAGATGCATGTAGTGTCAGCAGGTTAACTTTATCGGTGTCTTCATCTTCCTGCTGTTGCTCAAGCATATCCAGCAACACCATTTTACGAATCACACTTTCAATGTTCTTTTCATCTACATCTTCAGCACGATTGATTAAGCTTTGAATACTGGTATAGAGCATCTCCACATTATCAATCTTGGTTTTTTCTTGTGCAGGCGTTGCCGCAGTTTCACGTAAATAATCGATATAGCCTGCATCATTCATCATTTGACGAATTTTAGGAACAGGTTCATCGTCATCTAACAATTCACGAGTGAAATCATTGATAAAGCCAGCAAACTCAGCCAGTTGTGTAGTAGCCTTTTTCGGCATTACCATAGTTAAGCGTTGATCACTTGCTGCAGCCAACAGTGATAAATGATTTTCTTGGGCAAAAAGACCTAACTTTTCAAGTGTTACAGGGCCAATTGCACGTTTAGGCGTATTGATAATACGAAGGAAAGCACTGTCATCTTCAGGGTTGATGATGATACGCAAGTAGCTCATCACATCTTTAATTTCTGCACGACCAAAGAAAGATTGACCACCAGAGAGCTTGTATGGAATCTGCATTTGACGTAGCTGAGTTTCCAATACACGTGCTTGGAAATTTCCGCGATACAACACCGCATAATCTTTCCAGTTTTTGCCATTCATCAATTTATGCGTAAGTAGATCTTTTACTACACGTTCAGATTCATCATCATCATTACGACAGGTAATGATTCGAATGACTTCACCATGACCTTTATCACTCCACAACTTTTTATCGAAGATATGTGGGTTATTTTCAATGACATGGTTCGCGGCTTTTAAAATACGACTGGTAGAGCGGTAGTTTTGCTCCAGCTTAATCACTTTTAAATTACGAAAATCTTCTTTGAGCAATGCCATATTTTCAGGCTTTGCACCACGCCACGCATAAATGGATTGGTCATCATCGCCTACAGCGGTGAACTGCCCCATCACACCGACCAATAATTTTACCAAAATATATTGCGCGGTATTGGTATCTTGATACTCATCCACAAGTAGATAGCGAACCCGGTTTTGCCAACGATCACGAACTTCTGCATTGTCTTGTAAGAGACGTGTTGGCATTACGATCAGATCATCAAAATCTACAGCATTATAAGCCCGTAAATTTCGCTCATATAATTGATACAAGTGGGCAAACTGCACATCTTCTGGTGTTTCACAAGTCGTATGTGCTTGCTCAGGCACAATCAAATCATTTTTCCAATCTGAAATCTTTTTCATGGCTTTAGCAATCAAGTCTTTGCTTTCAGCACCCGATAAATTATCACGATGCATCAAGTCCATAAGAATACGCTTACAGTCATCGGCATCAAGGATTGAGAAATTATTTTTAAGTGGGGTATTTTTCAGCTCAATTCTTAATAAATTTAAACCAAAGGTATGGAAGGTTGAAACCGAAAGCCCTTTGCCCTCTTCTTTGCCCAATAGCTTACCGACACGTTCTTTCATTTCACGTGCAGCTTTATTGGTAAAGGTCATTGCGGTAATTCGATGCGCAGGAATCCCACACTGCTGGACCAAATACGCAATTTTTCTTGTAATTACTGAGGTTTTACCTGAACCCGCCCCTGCAAGTACTAACAAGGGTCCTTGAGTATATTTCATGGCTTCAAGTTGCTTGTCATTCAGTTGACTTGCTTTCGACATTGTTCATCCTCTAAAAACTTCGAGCTCGATTATAGTCATCTAAAGTAGAGTTGCAAAATGCTTAATTTGAATTTTTCCAATATAAAAACCAGATAAAAATAATTTCAGTTAAATTCTGCTTTAGTTTCAAACCTTCTTATTTCAATACTCTATTTTGTTATGAGTTGTTGTTATTCAGTTGACTGGTGATCAAGTGGCGAAAGCATAACCAAAAGCCATCATAACGGCTAGCAAATAGCAGCAAGAAGAAAGACCTTTATAGCATCAACGCTGGTTTTAATGATAAAAAATCTGAATCGCAACCTTGAACTGGTTGATGCGGTTTAAATAAAAATTTGGAACATAAAAAAAGGAATCATAGCGAACCATGACTCCTTTTCAATGCTTTCAACTCAATGCCTTCAACTAAAAAATACGTTACTGTTGTTACGATTTCTTAGTTTGTCGGATATTAGTTTGCTGCATAAATGCTAATTTCAACACGACGGTTCTGTTCACGACCCGCAGCAGTTGAGTTATCTGCGATTGGGTTTTGTGAGCCATAACCTTGAGTATCAATACGGCTCGCTACACCTTTACCTTTAAGGTAGTTTGCAACTGAATACGCGCGGTTTTGAGACAATGGAATATTGATTGAATCATTACCTGTATTAT
Source organism: Acinetobacter sp. CE-15 (assembly GCF_051059255.1). Taxonomy (NCBI): domain Bacteria; kingdom Pseudomonadati; phylum Pseudomonadota; class Gammaproteobacteria; order Moraxellales; family Moraxellaceae; genus Acinetobacter; species Acinetobacter sp. CE-15. The sequence continues at coordinate 3,727,270 of NZ_CP192737.1, forward strand.
CTGTATAACCCGTAACAAGAATTACACTCTTGTTATCTTCCATTAAAGTTTGAGCAACTTTATTTAAAGTACCGTAGAAGTTCGGCTTAATTGTTGATTTGTTGGTATCAAACGTGATGCTACCAGGCATAATTAAAGCAACAGAACCATCTGGATTACGGTTAACTTCTACACCAGTACCCTGCATTTGTTGGCGTAATTTCTTTTCTTTATTGTCTAAATAAAGACCAGTACCCGCACCTAAAAGCGCACCAATTGCTGCTGCACGATTGTTTTGTGCAGATGAGTTTGCATTACCACGAGACAAACCATAGCCCGCTGCTGCACCGATCAAACCACCAATAGCAGATTTGTCGTACTCCATACCACCGATGTTATTACCAGTTGTTTGACAGCCAGAAAGTACTAAAGCCCCTGCTGTAAGTGTTGTAATTAATAGTGCACGCATTGCATGCCTCCAAGTTGTGTTTTTTGTTAGCTTAATTTTGGTATAAAAAACAAAGCACCACTATAGGCGTTTTGTTAACAATCACGTATTTTTTTACATTTTGTAATATTTACAATGAAATTTACAAAAGTGATCATCATAATTTATACATAGTCATTAAATGTGTCTTTTTTAATTGCATTGTAACGACTATATTTAGAGTCTGTGGACAATTCGTCTATGTTTACAACGATGTATATTTTTGAGCGAATACGAGGCAGCAAATCCGAAATCTAGTTATGCTAAATCAAGACTAACATGATTTTTCAAGGCCGCAACGTGATAGTAAAAAATATCCTAGTCGCTTGAACTGGCACTCACAATAAATCATTAGGACTGTTCTATGTCATCTCAACAGCAGAAGCAACCTATTTTAAAAAAAATTACGAAAGGTTTAACCGTTGGCTCAGTGATTACTGGTAGTACTTTTTTTCACGGCCCGCCTGTTTTAGCTTTAGGTTTGACCAAATTATTTAAAAAGTCAAAAAAGGTGGATGAAACCAATATCAACATCACCAATAGTTGGTTAAGCGTCAATAATTGGTTGATTGATCATATTCTTCCAGAAACACAATGGGACATTACCGTTGATGAAAACTTGAATTTAAATATGCAAGGTCGTTATTTAATGACCTGTAATCATCAAAGTTGGGTCGATACCACCGTAAACCAATATTTTGGTCTAACACGCATGCCACTCACCCGCTTTTTCACCAAATGGGAACTGATCTTTATACCGTTTGTCGGGCAAGCCTTTAAAATTCTGGGCTTTCCAATGATGAAACGCCATACAAAAGAGCAGATTGCAAAAAATCCTGAACTCAAAACACGTGATATGGAAGAAGCACGTAAAGCCTGTGAGCAGTTATTAAGCCAGCCTTTTACGCTACTCAACTATCTTGAAGGAACACGCTTTACCCCAGAAAAACATGCTCAACAACAATCACCTTTTACCAATTTACTTAAACCTAAGGCTGGTGGACTCGCACTCGCTTTAAGTATCTTAGGTGATAAGATTGACGCACTGGTGGATATGACCATTGTGTATCCAGATGGTGCACCCGGTTATGGCGAGTTTTGGTTAGGCGAAGTCCCTCGAATTGCAGTCAATATGCGTAAAATTGAGATTCCTGAATGGGTACTGGGCGGCAATTATGAAGATGATGCAGAATATCGCGAACGCTTTCAAAACTGGGTTGATGATTTATGGACTGAAAAAGATCAACTGATTAGCACCATAAAACAAAAATATAACCACTAACTTTCAATTGAAGAAAAACCACAGAATAGGATGGATATGACAGAGCAAGTTCCACCACTCGAAAATAGTACAGAAACGAAAAACGATATGTCACGAGGATGGTGGATCGCTTTTGGTTATGACATCTTCATGATGTTTATTATCATCTTTAACTTATTCTGTTTATGTGCCAATGCTTTTTTAATGAGTAATTTTGGTGACTGGCTTTTCAATGAAATTCATTTACCGCAAGTTTTACAGTATTACAAAACAGATCTGCACCCATGGGTGATTAAAACCGAAAGCTGGTTTATTACCTTTTTGATTGTTGAATTGGGCATTCGCTGGCTCATCGCAATCATCAACAAACACCATGCGCGTTGGTTTTTCTTTCCATTTATTCATTGGTATGAAATTTTAGCGATTATTCCTTATTTACGTTTTTTACGTTTAATTCGGGTCGGTATTATTGCTTACCATTTTCATGAGTTAGGTTATAAGGTCATTCCCGACAACATTCTAAAACGTGTGCTGTTTTATTATCGGGTGGTGATGGAAGAATTGTCTGACCGTGTGGTCATTACAGTCATTGACGGAATCAAACATGAATTAGATACGAGTTCCAGTCATAAGAAAATCATTCATGATTTGATTGACCATCATAGAGAGCGTTTTGCACAAACCTTAGCGGAAGTCTTACAAGAGTCTTTAGCCGCTGAATTAAAAGCACAAAGTCATGTGATTAGCCATAATGTTGGACAGATTGTACGTCAAGCCATTGAAGATACTCCGCAATTGACTCAATTATTGCGCATGATCCCAATTGCAGGCAGTATGATTGAAAATCAGATTCAAAATATTGGGCAACAGTTAGGTGAGAATATTACCCAAGGATTGGTGGAACCTTTCACTGAAGGTAATTTACACAATCCAAACGCGACCTATCAACTAATTTCAACCAAATTAAGCCAGTTAAATATTGAAAATCAGAAGCTTGAAGAACTAGTTGAATCTGTAGTCTATGAAAGTTTAGAATCGTTAAGGAAACAAGTGAAAGTAAAACAATGGCAGCTTGAATTAGAAAAAAATGATCAAGTAAAAGATGAGTGATTCAAAGAATAAGCAATTCATTGAAAATATTTGTATCTTTGCTAGAGAAATCATTCAATATGTTCTAGCATTTGCCCTATTTCACAATTTTTGACGCTTAGATAGAAAAATTTAGGTCACACGCCTTTTAAGGAATAATTATGGCTGATATACGGATTACAGGCAGAATGGTTAATTTTACCCGATTAACCTTCGATACTAATGATCATGATGCCATCCGCCAGCAATTAACTTCAATGATGAGTGAAACCTCTTATCAAGGGGCTTTGGTCATTATTGATACCACAGTTGAACAAGAGCTTATTGCCCTGATTCAACTCATTATCAGTCTAGATTTACAGCCTATGGCTGTGATTGATGGTTTATTGGGTGATCAAGCACGTGCAATTCAATTCCCAGTCTTGCCTGCCGATCGTCCATTGCAACGGATTAAACCGACGAAAGAACAAGTGGTTGAAACACCAGTAAAAGCACCCGCTGTAGCAACACCAAATGCAAGCATAGATGCGCCTAAAACATTGAGTCATGTAACCTCATATCATGATGAAATTTTAAGAACTGGACAATGTCTGGTTCAAGATCATGGGGACATCATACTGAATGCTGGTATTAACAGTGGTTCGGAAGTGATTGCTTCAGGAAATATACATATCTATGGCAGTGTTCGTGGTAGAGTCATTGCAGGTGCAGGTGGTAACACCATTGCAAGAATTTTTTGTCATTCACTAGAAGCCGAATTGGTTTCTATTGCAGGAACATATTGTGTGGCAGATGACATTCCTCAAGATGTCATTAAAAAGGCTGTACATATTTACTTGAATGACCAGCAAGAGCTAGTGTTTGAAGCTTTGCAATTTTAAGGTATAAATTAACACCATATAAAACTCGTTTAATCGGGTAAAATGACCATAACAGGAGTGGATTCGGTGGCCAAAATTGTTGTCGTTACATCAGGCAAAGGTGGCGTAGGTAAAACTACGACGAGTGCATCTTTTGCAACAGGATTAGCCCTACGTGGTCATAAAACTGTTGTGATTGATTTCGATGTGGGTTTGCGTAATTTAGATTTGATCATGGGCTGTGAACGCCGCGTGGTGTATGATTTTGTTAATGTCATCAATAACGAAGCACGCTTACAACAAGCATTGATTCGTGATAAAGATATTGAAAATCTATATATTTTACCTGCATCACAAACCCGTGATAAAGATGCGTTGAGCGATGATGGTGTTGCTCGTGTAATCGATGAGCTTTCGCAAGAGTTCGATTATATTATTTGTGACTCACCTGCGGGGATTGAGCGTGGCGCGATTTTAGCCATGTATCATGCAGATGAAGCAATTATTGTAACAAACCCAGAAATCTCTTCTGTTCGAGATTCAGACCGTATTATTGGTATGCTCGACAGCAAGACGAAAAAAGTAGAAAACAACGAAGGGCGTGTTCGTAAGCATTTATGTATTACGCGTTTTAACCCTGAACGTGCCGATAAACAAGAAATGTTGACCATTGATGATATCTCAAAAGATATCTTGCGTGTACCAACTTTAGGCGTCATTCCAGAGTGCCCTAGCGTACTTCAGGCATCGAATGAAGGTAAACCCGTCATTCTTTACCAAGAAGCATCTGCTGGGCAAGCATATGATGATTTAGTTGCGCGTTTCTTGGGTGAGGAACGTCCTTATCGACATATTACAGTGAAACCTAAGGGTTGGTTAGCACGGTTATTTGGAGCGTAGAAATGGCAGGATTTTGGAGTAAACTTTTTAGCAATGATGACAAACCATCTAGCGCCCAAACTGCTAAAGATCGCTTAAAAGTTATTGTTGCTTCTGAAAACGGTTTGGGCAAACGTTTAAGCCAAGACAAGATTGACCAAATGAAGAAAGAAATCATGCAAGTGGTTAATCGTTATGTCCGTGGTGTGGATGAACAGCATATTCAAATGCAAGTTCGTTCTGAAGCCAACATTGAAATGTTGGAAATGAATATCAATTTACCTGAAGAACGATAATTTCATTATTGATTAGTCAAGTGAATTGATTCAGGGCAAAATATAGGGCAGAGTCAAAAAGCATTGCTTTTACTCATGCAATATATTTTGCCCTTTTTATTTTAGATTTTTTTCAGCTAAATATTGTATTTATCCTTATTAAACAAAAGCTCAATAAGGTTTATATAATGCTGCAAATCAATCATTTGATTTAGAATTATTTTATTTTGAGGAGATGCTGTTATGGCACTTTCACAGCCAGCAACGTTCAATGAAGAATGGTCAGACGAGCGTGTATTTGCCTACTTAGATCAACTTCCTCCTGAAGGTACCAATACAGATTTTCATGTACTTTATCATGCATTTAAACATATGCGCCCATTTGACTATGAGCGTTTGTTGACCAAGTTTGTTGCTGATGGCCGCGACATCAATGCAACCAATCCTGAAGGTCAGCGTATTCATGACGTGATTGCTGAATACCCGCGTCAAAAAGAAGGTTTCTTAGAAGTATTGGCAAAGTTTGCTTAACGACTAAAATACGCGGATAACACGATACAACTCAATATTGTTAATCAGTAAATGTCTGATGAATTTCATTGGGCATTTTTATTTTATATAACCCTCTTTTCTCAATGTATATCTCAAGGCTCTCTAACGTAGAGTCATCACTATTGAATACAATGATTTAAATACTTATACACATCAACATGAATAAACTTTGCTAAAATCCGCTATTTGATTCAGTCTTTAACGATGTTTTAACATCATCCAATCTCGATTTAATTCAAACAACAATATGCTGTGTAAACTAAATCCTACAGTTAACTTATCAGCTGCCATAAAAAAACCCAGCTTACGCTGGGTTCTTCGAATCAAGTCAGTGCTTAGTGAGCAGCGAATTGGTTCATTGTGTTTTTAGCATCGTCATGCGCTTTAAGTGCATTGTCACCAGAGAAGATTTCTTTGTGATCATCACCGATGTCAGAACCCGCCATTGCTTGGTGTTTAACACAAGCGATACCACCACGGATTTCTTTACGTTGTACGCCAGCAACATAAGCCAACATACCTTCAGTACCGAAGTAACCTTGTGCAAGCTCATGAGTAGAAAGCGCAGCAGTATGGTAAGTCGGAAGTGTAATCAAGTGATGGAATACACCAGCTTCACGAGAAGCATCTGCTTGGAATGTACGGATTTTCGAGTCAGCATCAGCAGCCAATTCAGAAGCATCGTACTCAGCGCTCATTAATTTAGCACGGTCATAAGCAGAAACGTCTTTACCTTCAGCAACCCAACGATCGTAAGCTTGTTGACGGAAGTTTAAAGTCCAGTTGAATGATGGGCTGTTGTTATAAACAAGCTTCGCATTTGGAACTGTTTCACGTACACGGTTAACCATGTGTGCAATTTCTTCAACGTTTGGAGTCGCAGTTTCGATCCAAAGAAGATCTGCACCGTTTTGTAAGCTAGACACACAGTCAAGTACAACACGGTCAATTTGAGTACCTTCACGGAACTGATATAAGCCAGAAGCTAAACGCTTAGGACGGTGTAATTTACCATCACGTTTAATCAAGATTTCATCTTCTTGAGCATCAGCAATATCAATTTCAGTTGTGTCTAAGTAGCTGATATATTGAGAAGCAATATCACCTGGCTCTTTAACCACTGGGATTTTTTGAGTCAAGTCAGCGCCTTCAGAGTCAGTACGCGCAACGATGATACCGTCATCAAGACCCATTTCTAAGAATGCATAACGTAATGCATGGATTTTAGAGATAAAGTCTTCATGTGGAACTGTTACTTTACCAGCTTGGTGACCACATTGTTTAGCATCAGATACTTGGTTTTCGATTTGTAGTGCACAAGCACCAGCTTCGATCATCTTACGTGCAAGTAAATAAGTCGCTTCTTCGTTACCGAAACCAGCATCGATGTCCGCAATAATTGGCACAACGTGAGTTTGGAAACCGTCGATTTGTGCAGTGATTTCAGCAGCTTTAGCAGTATCACCAGCTTCGTTTGCTTTTTTAAGTGCACGGAATAAATCGTTAAGTTCTTTCGCATCAGCTTGACGTAAGAATGTATAGATTTCAGCGATTAAAGCAGGTACAGAAGTTTTTTCGTGCATAGATTGGTCAGGAAGTGGACCGAATTCTGAACGAAGTGCAGCAACCATCCAACCAGAAAGGTAGATATAACGTTTGCTTGTAGTACCGAAATATTTTTTGTTTGCAATCATTTTTTGTTGTGCAATGAAACCATGCCAGCAACCTAAAGATTGAGTGTATTTGCTAGAGTCAGCATCATATTCAGCCATATCACGACGCATGATCGCAGCTGTATATTTAGCGATATCTAAACCAGTTTTGAATTGGTTTTGCATTTGCATACGCGCAGCATCTTCTGGGCTAATATCGCGCCATGTGCTTCCGAATTTTGCTTTTAATTCACGGATTGCATCAATCGCTGTTTGGTATGTAGTCATGATATGTTCCTGTAATAATATTAGGATTTCATCAATCGAAGAGCTAAATCCACTCGGTATTTGTTTGTACAGATTTAGAACACTTCGTTGTTATGGTCTTAGCTTAGATTGACTCCTCAAATTAATCCAATATTCTGAGTTAATTTTCAGTATTTATTTAAAAAATATGTAGATCAAAGTCGTATTATAATTATATAAAAAATCTCTAAATACTTAATTTATAAAGCCTTATATAAAACCCAATCATCTATTTTTTGCTTAAATAGCAGACAATTTACTGATTTTATCGCTATTAGACTTAAGTCTGAGCTTGTAACAAAAAAACCAGAACTGGATTTTTTTGATATAAAAATACCCTGAATGATCAATAATCACACAAGTATAATCGCCGAATTCATCCATTGAGAAACAATGCTGTTGCTCAAAAATCTGCTGGTCTTGATGTATAATGAGGAGATTAGGATTTATTCAAGCATGCATCTCAATTTAAAACCAAGACAATAAATCTTGATCCTTCTACAACAATAAATCGCCTGCTGTTTTTTTATCTACTTTTTACACAAAAGCATTTCCTTATGGCATAATCCCCTGTGATTTCTAAATTTTATTTTCGGTATTTTTTTTATGAATCTGGAGCGGGTCGATCTCAACCTCTTAATTTACCTTGACGTTCTTTTACGTGAAAAAAATGTGACTCGTGCTGCTGAACAGCTTGGTGTTACCCAACCCGCAATGAGTAATATTTTACGTCGTCTTCGTAATTTATTTAATGACCCTCTTTTAATTCGTTCTTCTGAAGGTATGACACCAACAGAACGTGCTTTAGAATTACAACCCCGCATCCGTGACGCACTGTCTGATTTATCGATGATTTTGGAACCTCGTACTGAGTTCCGACCTTATACTTCAAACCGTGTATTCCGTATTATGACCTCTGATTATGCCGAAGCGACACTTGTTCCTCGTCTAGTCAAAGCCTTGCGCTCAGAAGCACCGAATGTTGTACTCGACTTTTTAACACCAAGTGACGTGTCATATCGTGACATGGAACAAGGTAAAGTTGATTTAGCCATTAACCGTTTTAATGAAATCCCACAAAGCTTTCACCAAGTTTTAGTATGGCGTGACAGTTTCTCTTGCCTACTCAACAACAAACATCCCGCTTCGAGTAATTTAAATCTTAAAAGTTATTTAGATGCGCAACATATCTGGGTATCAAAAACAGGTATGGGGGTCGGTTTTGGTGTGAATCCTGAGAAACAAGCAGGATTAGGTTGGATTGATCAAGCTTTAGAGCGAATTGGTCAAAAGCGTAAAATTTCAGTCTTTACCCGTCATTATCAAATGCCAGCATTGTTGGCTTCAAATGTCGATTTGATTGCAACATTACCAACCCGTATCGCCCGTTTACAAGCCAAAAGCCAAAATTTACTCATTAAAGATCCGCCTTTTTATATTCCTGAATTTGAATTAAAAATGGCATGGTGCCCGTTACTTCATCATCATCCTGCACATCGTTGGTTACGCCAATTGATTCTTTATGTTGCACGTCAAATGATTGAAGAAGAAAATCGTGAATTTATGCAAAATAATTCGCATTTTTCTCAATATTAATAGGAATTTTCTTAAATTCTTATCATTTCAAGCTTATACTAATTCCAGATCGGTAGTGTGTTACTCACTACCACCCCCCTTTTATGTGTTAAAAATATCTCATAATAATGATGATCCATAGGTGGATTCGTGAGCCTGTTCCAGAATATCCTAATCATCGCTGTCCTCATCGCAGGAGCTGGTTTTTTATCTTTAACTGAAATCGCCCTTGCAGGTGCGCGTAAAGTTAAACTGAAAATTCTTGCCGAATCTGGCGATGAGCGAGCACAAAAAGTCCTCGACTTACAGCAAAACTCTGCCGATTTCTTTGCCGCATCCCAAATCGGTTTAAATGCTGTTGCTATTCTTGGCGGTATTTTAGGTGAAGGTGCCTTTCGCCCTTATTTTCTTGAATTTGTCTCGCGTTTCTATGTCGGAAATTGGACGGAAACCATTAGCTTTGTCCTCTCATTTACTTTAGTCACTTCACTGTTTATTCTTTTTGCCGATTTAATGCCAAAACGTATGGCAATGATTGCACCGGAAAAAATTGCGGTTTCAGTCATTAATCCCATCCAGATCTTTATCGTGGTTTGTAAACCTTTAGCTTGGTTTATCAATGCGGTGGCTAATTTGTTGTTCCGCTTGTTTAAAGTCAATACAACACGTGAAGACAACATTACCTTTGATGATATTTCAGCGGTGATGGATGCAGGTGCTCAGGCAGGTGTTTTACAAAAGCAAGAACATCACTTTATTGAAAATGTATTTGAACTTGAAGAACGTAATGTTCCATCTAGTATGACCCCACGTGAAAATGTGGTGTTTTTTACGTTAAAAGAACCAGAAGAAAGTATCCGCCAAAAACTGGCTGAATACCCTTATTCTAAGTTCCTGGTTTGTAACGAAACCATTGACCAAGTGATTGGCTATGTAGATGCCAAAGATATTTTGGTACGGATTCTCAATAATCAAAAAATTAATCAGCTGCACGAATCAACTATTCGTACAGTATTAACCATTCCTGACTCATTGACCCTTTCTGAACTTCTTGACCGCTTCCGCTCAAGCAAAGAAAAATTTGCGGTGGTATTTAATGAATATGCACTTGTGGTTGGTGTTATTACCCTGTCAGATATCATGATCACTGTGATGGGCGACTGGGTTACACCAATGGATGAAGAGCTACAAATCATTAAACGGGATAACAACTCATGGTTGATCGATGGGAGTACCCCAATTGAAGACATGAAGCATGCCTTAGCCATTGATGAAATGCCAGATGAAGAAAACTATGAAACACTGGCAGGCTTTATGATGTATCAGTTAAGAAAAATTCCCAAACCAGCTGACACGGTGATTTTTGGTGGTTATAAATTTGAAGTGGTCGATGTAGATCATTTTAAAATTGACCAGCTACTTGTTACACGGTTACTTGAAAAAGCTGAACCATCAAGCTCAGACGATTCTTCACAGTAAGTTTCTTTAGCGTATTTAAAGCTTAGCAATTACCTTGCTAAGCTTTTTTTATGCAAAGCAGTGCTTCAATATTAAAGGTCCCAGAGCGTCTTTGATTAGATTATGGGCTTTTGATTTATAAATTTTAAAAATATGAAAATTAACATGAACTCAATTCCTAAAAACCAAAAATCATAATATATTTAAAAATCAATACCTTATATTTTATAACCATTTTGGTGCAAAAATAATATTCATTTTTAAATATCTGTTTTGAATACTCTATTTATTTAAAAAATAGTACTGAATTCAGTATTTCTACAAGGATATTTTAATTTAATCAAATAACTATTAGCATGCTTCTGCTTAAAAAACTAAAAGACTTCTGTTAAAAAAGTCTCATTCAAGGATCGAACTATGCTAACCGTATTAGGTTTGGGCATGATTTTGTGCTTTATGTACTTAATCATGTCTAGACGAATGACTGCGCTTGCAGCACTCACACTTATTCCAATTTTATTTGCATTAATCGCTTACGGTCTTAGCTTCTATTTCGACAGCCTTGGGCATTTAGAAATCAAACAGCTCGGTGAAATGATGCTTGATGGTGTGAAAAAACTTGCACCAACAGGCGTAATGCTACTTTTTGCAATTCTCTATTTTGCCATCATGATTGACACGGGATTGTTTGATCCTTCTGTAAAGTTCATCTTAAAGCTGGTCAAAGGTGATCCCCTTAAAGTCGTTATTGGTACTATTACCCTGACACTCATCGTCTCTCTTGATGGTGATGGTTCAACCACCTACATGATTTGTGTGGCAGCAATGCTTCCGCTCTATAAAAAATTAGGTATGAGCCCGCTGATTATGGCGTGTTTAATGATGCTGGCAAGTGGGATCATGAACCTTACCCCTTGGGGTGGGCCAACGGCACGTGCTGCAAGTGCGCTGCACGTAGAGGCGAGTGAAATCTTTGTGCCTATGGTTCTACCAATGTTGGTTGCTATTCTTTGGCTCTACTTTGTCGGTTTTATGTATGGCCGTATGGAACGTAAACGCTTAGGTATTATTGAACTTGATGTTAGTCATGGTGATGACATTCAAATTTCAACGAACCCAGAAGCAAATCGTGCACACTTAAGATGGTTCAACGGCTTATTAACTGTTGTACTGATGATCTGTTTGGTGAAAGGTGTGTTGCCTTTACCGATCTTATTTATGATCGCGCTTTGTATTGCATTAGTGGTGAACTATAAAGATGTCGATATGCAAAAATCTTTGGTTGCCCATCATGCAGGCAGTGCCCTAAACGTTGTGGGTATTATTTTTGCCGCAGGGATTTTTACTGGGATTCTTTCAGGGACAGGCATGGTTGATGCGATGTCGAAAGAATTGGTGGCGATTATTCCACAAAGTATGGGGCCTTTCTTAGCACCAATTACTGCTGTGATTAGTATGCCTTTGACCTTCTTTATGTCGAATGATGCTTTCTATTATGGGGTGTTACCGATCCTTTCAGAAGCAGCAAGTCATTATGGTATTACACCTGTAGAAATGGCACGTGCTTCAATTGTCGGCCAACCTGTGCACTTACTCTCACCATTAGTTCCTTCTACCTATTTATTATGTGGATTGGCTGGTATCGAATTTGGACAGCATCAGAAGTTCACCATTAAATGGGCGATTTTGACCTGTTTGGTAATGCTGGTTGCAGCCATGCTGCTCGGTGTGTTCCCACTCTATTCAACACTCCACTAATAGACAAAAGCCGATATTTATATCGGCTTTTTTTTCATTTTAAATAGATTATTTTCATCATCATCTATTTAAAATAATGATTTATTTACAATCAAATCCAATTAAGGATGAATCAAGACATCGAGCAACGCTTGATAATGAATTGAAATGTCATCTTCTAAAATTTTATAGGCACTATCGAACTGCACCATTGGCCAGCCTTCTTTCCAGAAAGGAAAAATATTATGCAGGTCACGCGTCACGGTGGCATCTTCACGAATAATCGCTTGAGCAACTTGCGATAGCACTTGAGCAGTTTCTGCACCATCAATGGCTAAATAATCGATACCTTTAGCTTTTAAAATACGAACACGATCTTTCTTATAACGAATTTTCTTGGCTTGCGCTTCATTTAAATTTAAAGCCAAAGTCACTGCTTCAACAAGTTTGTCTTCAAAGCTTTGATGTAAAGCAACCAATGCCTGTTTATGTGCTTCTTGACGCCCTGCTTTTCCACCATCACGAATGATTTTTTGTGCTTCAACATTCAGTTCATCCGATTTCATCGACTGAAGAATGTCTAAAATTTCAATATCACTTAATGAAGCAGAAGAATCTGTCATGGGAGTCCTAAAACAAAAATAAATAGAAACGCTATTTTCGCACAATTTTAAAATTAAGTCAGAGATAATGTTAATCTGCTGCGATGTATCTCGAACTGATCAAATAACAATAAAGGATGATATTTCAATGTCTGTTTTAGCCCTACTCGCTTGTACCAGTTTTTATTCCGCCTTGTATCTCATCTATTTTTATTTTGCTCAACAACCACGACCTCTGTTCCTTGTGCTGGCAGTGATTTTATTCGTATTTGCTTACCGAATTACTCCTGCGGTTTATCAAAGGGAACGACAAACATTTAATCGCACCTTGAATCATGGAAATTGGCTGACTTTGCCGCTTTACACATGCTGGCAATTGTTTATCTTGCCTATACGCTTACTACTGTCCAAATTTTTTGATTAAGACCATTCGATAAAATCCTATCAATAAGCATAAACTGACAATTTTTTGCTTTCTTAATTGAGATTTTTTTGCTATTGATTTGATATGCCAATAAAAAGTGAAACCTTATGAAAGCTGTTGCTTATAAAAAACCATTCGCAATTTCAGAAGCCAATGTTTTTTCCGAAATCGAGATCGAACAGCCAGTTGCAACAGGTCATGACTTACTGATTGAGGTCAAAGCCATTTCAGTCAATCCAGTCGATATCAAAATGCGACAGCGTACTTCGCCAGACAATGATACTTGGAAAATTTTGGGTCATGATGCGGTTGGGACCGTGAAAGCAGTCGGAGAAAAAGTTCAAAATTTTAAAGTGGGTGATGAAGTTTTTTATGCGGGTTCAAATCAAAGACAAGGTTCTTATGCTGAATTCCAATTGGTCGATGAACGTATCGTTGGACTAAAACCTAAATCATTGAGTGATGCAGAAGCCGCAGCCTTACCATTAACGTCGCTCACCGCATATGAAATGTTATTTGACCGTTTAAAAATCCAAGACACCAAAGTTGAAAAACCTGTGATTTTAGTCATTGGCGCTGCAGGTGGTGTAGGATCTATTACGGTTCAATTGTTAAAAGTACTGACTGAATTTACTGTTATTGCCACAGCTTCCCGCCCTGAATCTAAAGCATGGCTGACTGAAATTGGCGCAGATTATATTGTGGATCATAGCCAACCATTAGAACAGCAAATCCTAGACTTGAATATTGGGCTACCTCATTATATTTTTTCAATTAATGGTACGGGGCGATATACACAAGCCATTGCCAATTTGATTGCACCCCAAGGTCATTTTGGTTTAATTGATGATCCTGAAAACTTTATCATCAACCCGTTTAAAGTTAAGTCTGTTTCTGTTCATTGGGAATCGATGTTTACCCGCTCTACATTCCAAACCAAAGATCTCAGCCGACAAGGTGATATTTTAAATAAAGTTTCAAAATTAGTTGATGACCAAAGAATCAAAACCACTTTGGGACAAAACCTCGGTCAAATCAATGTTGAGCATATAACCCAAGCTCATACACTGATTGAGTCAGGTAAAAGCATTGGTAAGATCGTATTAGCAGGCTTTTAATCGCTGGTTTTTAATGGCGACTTCAATCTGTATGAGTTAGATTGAAATCGCCTTACATATTTATAAACAAAGGCAAAAGTTTAAAGCTTTGTATAACAATGTGAGCTTAAATCACTTCCACCACAACTTTACCAATATGCTCACCTGTATCCATACAGGCATGTGCAGCTTGGATCTGATCAAATTTAAATGTTTTATAAATCATGGGTAAACATTCACCTTTTGCCCACAGTGGAACGACTTGTTCCATCAAACCTTTGGCAATTTCAGCTTTTTCAGCAGTTGTACGCGCACGCATTGTTGAACCAGTAATAGTAAGACGTTTCATCATAATCTGCCCTAATTTTACTTCTTTGGCCTTTGCACCACCCAAAAATGCGATATAAACCAAACGCCCGTCTCTACGAAGTAGGTTTAGATTTTGATCTAGATAAGGCGCCCCAACCATATCAAGAATAATATCGACACCCTCATTTTGGGTCTTTTCATGAATGACCTGTTCAAAGTCTTGAGTTTTATAATTAATCGCATCGGTCAAATGACGAATGGCTTGAATCTTCTCATCAGAACCTACAGTTGCAAAGCTTTTCAAACCGAATGATTGCGCTAACATTAATGCGGTTGTACCAATACCACTTGAGCCACCATGTACCAATAGTGTTTCACCTGCTTTGGCATGCGCCATTTGGAAAACATTGGCCCATACGGTAAAGAAGGTTTCAGGTATTGCTGCAGCTTGAACAAAACTTACAGCTTCTGGAATATTAATGGTTTGAGATTCTGGCACGACACAATATTCTGCATAACCACCGCCGTTGGTCAGTCCACAAACCTTATCCCCCATTGTGAATAAAGTGACTTTTTCTCCTACTGCAATCACCTCTCCAGCAACTTCCAAACCGGGAACAGGTGTCACCCCTTTTGGCATAGGATATAAGCCTTGACGCTGTAAAATATCGGGCCGATTAATCCCAAATGCATGGACTTTAACCAAAACTTCATCTGCTTTGGGTTGAGGAATTTCTACCGTTTCATAAGCCAGTTTTTCTATACCACCGGGTTCTGTAATAATGACCTGTTGCATATTCTTTGTAGACATACTTGCTTTCCTATTCCATTCATTGCTTTTCATGTTTTCTGTATTTGAACATAAACCAGTGCATGTGCAAATATTTCGCCACCAATGTCTACAAAATAGCGTGGGTATCCTTACAAAAATATAATTTTCAGTTATTTATACAAATGGCATCAAACGGATAAAGACAATAAGAACAAAGATCAAAAACAAACGATGTTGCTGATTTTACAGATAACCATGCGCTCGCTTATGGTTTAAAAATAGATTATCGCTTTTAACTCATTATATTTTTTGCAAGTAAGCATTTAATTCTTAACGATTTACATGCTTTTTTATTGCCATTTTTAAGCATCAAAAAACCATATTGATCATTTTTTGTTTGCTATTTTAATTTTACCCTGATAATATTAAAACACAAATTAGTTTTACCCAGATAAAAATATCTAAAGGTTTTAAAATGAATACTGAAAACACCTACACTGCCTTTATTGGCAATGACCGTTTAATCACTGACTCGCTGTTAAACGTGGCATTAACCATTAAGACTCAACAAAATACCTCCACACCTGTGTTGATTTTTAATGATCAAACGGGTCAAGCCATTGATGTTAATACCATTGGCTCTACAGCCGATATTCAACAACGTTATGCTGAACCTGAAGCGGTTAAAAAAGTTGGACGTCCTAAATTAGGGGTGATTTCTCGTGAAATCACTTTGCAGCAAAAACATTGGGATTGGTTAGATCAACAAAGCTCTAGTGCATCTGCTGTGATTCGAAAATTGATTGACCAAGAGTTAAATAACCCCGATTCAGCAAGCAATAAAATGTTAGCAAAACAGGCAACTGATCGTTTTATGTCAGCAATGTCAGGCAATATGCCCAATTATGAGGAAGCCACTCGTGCTTTATATCAAGGTAATCAAGCGCTGTTTTTAGAATTGATTCACAACTATCCAAACGATTTACGGGCGTATTTGATTTTAAAAACACAACATGCTTTTTAACTACAATATTCGCAACTATATAAAAATAAAATGCGCTAAGCCTTCGGGATTAGCGCATTTTTTATAATCATCGGCACACGATTGATCATTAAATTATTTTTGTTGTTCGGACTCATCACACGCTTGTTTTAAACGTTGCATTGCCATCGGATCCATAGGTGCCGTCATCATTGCATGATAGTTTCGGCATTCTTTGGTCGGCTCCTGTATTTTCGGTTGGTTTGAGGCACAGGCTGTCAATACGCTTGCAATACCAATCAGGAAAAATGCTTTCATTACATGACCTACTATTAAATTTCAACTTGAATTAAAACTGAATTTTATTGCTTGTACTGTTGCAAGTCTGTTTTGATCACATTCCATCAATGTGAATTCTTCTTATTTTAAAGCTTTCACAACCGTACCGTTCATTGAAGCTCTAAATAGATTCAGTCGAGCACTGCAAAAAGTATTAGTTGACTCTTGCAGAGGATAAAAATTTTAAAATCCCTTTATTTATAATCAGATATATGCTCTAAGTATTAAACAATGCAAAATTAAAAATGCTTTAATCTATATGATGTTGATTAGTATTATCTTGTATATATTAAATTTTTTGCATCAAAAAACCCACCTTCTGGTGGGCTTCTCTCAATCAATCCAATCTGTTAAAGACGAACCAATTCCACAATTTTTTCAGCCAATTCTTCAACTGCTTCTTGAGCAAATGCTACATCAGCACCCTGCTCAACATCCGTCACCACCACAACACCAGTTTGACGAAGCAATGCAACTTGATCGCTTGATAAACCTACTTTTGCAATCGCAACAACACCTTGTTGAATCAATAAGCTTTCAAGAGATTGTGCATGTTTAAGTACTTGAGCAGATACAGCAACTACAGCCGGTTTTTGACCTAAACGTGCAGCACGAGCTTCAGCAGTGACAGGTTCATTGTGTGCAGTCCATTCAACCGCAGCTTCAACCATACCCGCACCAACAGTCACATTACTTAAACGGTCAATGAAGATAAAAGAACCCGTATAACGACTGTCATGATAACGGTCAAATACCACTGGCGCATCAAACTCAATCGTTACATCTGCAATCGCATTTAAATCAAGCTGCTCAACTTGCATTTTTTCCAATGTGTTGACATTGGTACGATAATTAATTTTCGCAACCTTAGCCGGAATGGTTTGTGTACCAAACTTCACATTATAAAGTTTACCCAACACTAAAGGCTGATCGTTCATCCATACCACAGAAGCACGAGCAGAACGGGAAATGAGCGGTTGCTCACCCGCTTTAACCAGCACGTTACCACGCGAAATATCGATTTCATCATTCAAGGTCAAAGTCACTGCTTGACCCGCAATAGCATGCGCTAAGTTACCATCAAAAGTGACAATTTCTTTCACTGTTGACTTCTTACCAGACGGTAAAGCCACAATTTCATCACCAACTTTGATTTCACCTAAAGCAATCGTACCGCAGAAACCACGGAAATCGAGGTTAGGACGGTTCACATATTGCACAGGGAAGCGGAATTCATGTTTGCTTACATCATGTGTAATTTCAACAGTTTCCAATGTTTCCATCAAGGTTTTACCTTGATACCACGGCGTATTTTCGGATTTATTTACAACGTTATCGCCATTCAATGCAGAAATTGGCGAGAAGATGATATTGGCAGGTTTACGCTCACCCAATTGATTAACAAAATTATTGTACTCAACTTGAATTTCATTGAAACGCGCTTCAGAGAATTCAACCAAGTCCATTTTGTTAATCGCAACTACGATATTGCGAATACCCAATAGGCTCGCAATAAAGGTATGACGACGAGTCTGTGTTTGTACGCCATAACGAGCATCAATTAAGATGATTGCAAGATCTGCGGTAGATGCGCCTGTGGCCATGTTACGGGTATATTGCTCATGCCCTGGGGTATCAGCAATGATAAACTTACGCTTTTCAGTAGAAAAATAACGATAAGCCACATCAATGGTAATACCTTGCTCACGTTCAGCTTGTAAACCGTCGACAAGCAAGGCCAAGTCAGGTGCATCACCTGTTGTGCCCACTTTTTTAGAATCACGGGTTACTGCTTGTAATTGATCTTCATAAATCAATTTTGAATCGTAAAGTAAACGACCAATTAATGTTGATTTACCATCATCCACATTACCGCAAGTCAAAAAACGTAACAGGTCTTTATTTTCGTGCTGTTTTAAATATGCCAAGATATCTTGGCTAATTAATTCTGATTGATGAGACATTGCTCAAAGCTCCACAATATTTTGAAATCGGTTGCTATATCTTTAAATCCTCCTAAGTCCTCCGTTTTCTTGCTGGAGTTCCCCCCTCTTTTATAAAGAGGGGGTTAGGGGAGATTTATATAAAAAATACTTAGAAATAGCCTTCTTGCTTTTTCTTTTCCATCGAACCTGCTTCATCATGGTCAATCATACGACCTTGACGTTCAGAGCTTGTGGCTAAAAGCATTTCTTGGATAATTTCAGGCAGTGTTGTTGCTGTTGATTCAACAGCACCTGTCAACGGGTAACAGCCCAAAGTACGGAAACGTACCGATTTCATTTGTGGAACTTCACCTTCTTTTAAACGCATACGTTCATCATCCACCATGATCAACGTACCACTACGCTCAACAACTGGGCGTTCAGCGGCTAAATACAAAGGTACCAAAGGAATACTTTCTTGGTAAATATATTGCCAAATGTCTAACTCAGTCCAGTTTGACAATGGGAATACACGGATACTCTCGCCTTTATTGACTTTACCGTTATAAAGATTCCAAAGCTCTGGGCGTTGGTTTTTAGGATCCCAACGATGTTTAGCATCACGGAAAGAATAAACACGTTCTTTTGCACGTGACTTTTCTTCATCACGGCGTGCACCACCAAATGCAGCATCAAACTGATATTTATCCAATGCCTGTTTTAAGCCTTGGGTTTTCATAATATCAGTATATTTTGAGCTACCATAATCAAATGGGTTTACACCTGCATCTTTACCTTCTTTGTTTTGATGCACGATCAGATCAAAACCGTGTTCTTTTGCCATGTTGTCACGGAATTTAATCATGTCCTTAAACTTCCAACCTGTGTCGACATGCAACAGTGGGAAAGGAAGTTTAGCAGGATAAAATGCTTTTAAAGCAAGATGCAGCATGACAGCTGAGTCTTTCCCGATTGAGTAAAGCATCACTGGATTTTCAAACTCAGCAGCAACTTCACGGATGATATGAATACTCTCAGCTTCAAGCTGTTTTAGATGAGTAAGTCTTTCCTCAGATATAGGCATTGACAGCACCAGCTCACAAAAACGTGTACTTATTACACATATTAAAATTTATATTCATTATAGTGATTTACACCTCAACCCTTTTGCTTGTTTTTTTATATTCATATATAAAAACATCATAAGCAACAACAAGAGATCGGTATGACCACACAAATTATTGCACTAGAACAGATTGATTTTGAGCAATGGCTTCCACTTTGGCGCGGCTATTTAACATTTTATAAATCACAACTCAGTGATGAACAAATAAGATTATCTTGGAAGCGAATCACAAATCCTGAACAAGTTGATATGTTTGGTTTTGCCATCAAAGTAAATGGTCAGGTAGTTGGCTTTGTACATTTGATTGCACATATGAGCATGTGGACAGATTTACCCTATTGTTATCTACAAGATTTATTTGTGGATGAAGCTTTTAGGAATCAAGGTTTAGCACGACAATTAATCGAGCATTGTTATCAGGTCTGCGCAACAAAGTTTGACCGTGTTTATTGGCTCACTCAAGAATCCAATATTAACGCCCAACACCTTTATGATCGTATTGCGAGTAAAACAGGATTTATCCAATATAAAAAGGCATTAACATAACTTATTTTAGATGTAATTCATTTAAAAAAATTAAAGATCTGCATAATCAAATAGCTCAACCAACAATTTAAAACTAAAAATCGCTTCTTTTGTAAAAATTTTAAAGAAGCGATTTTAGCTTAGTCCCAACTTATCAAACTGTATATGCTTAAAATTAGATATATACAGCCCGACAACTCAGGTCTTAATGGCCGAATAATGCTTTATCTAAAGGAATTTCGATTCCTACAGAAGCACCTGCATCATTGCCATGTACATCAGAATCACTCACCCAACCATTAATTTTTAATGGCATGGTCGGTTTAATATAATGTGTCCAAGTTAAATCTAATGCTTTAATTTTGTCTTTTTCAGGGAAGGCTAAGTTGATTTGCTTATCACCAAAGAGAGCAGCAGATTGGTTGACTTTGGCATAGATTGCACGACCAGATAAACGATTCATCACATCAAAGCGAATATCACCACCGACAGAAATCATTTCACCATCACCACCCATTGCATGCCCCAATGGGAAACCTTGTTGGTAATAACCATCTTTATAAACATGATGACTATAAGAAATACCTAATGGATCGCCATTTGTTTCTGTATTCGCCCATTCAACATAAAGCTGGTACGGCAAATTTTTAAAACTTGAGGAATA
The DNA here is from genome assembly GCF_051059255.1 of Acinetobacter sp. CE-15. NCBI lineage: Bacteria > Pseudomonadati > Pseudomonadota > Gammaproteobacteria > Moraxellales > Moraxellaceae > Acinetobacter > Acinetobacter sp. CE-15. The sequence goes on from NZ_CP192737.1 coordinate 3,748,145, forward strand.
GTCAGCACCAGCTAAATACATTTTTTTAGAGGGTAGTAAACCCGCTTCATCTTCCCCAATATATTGCCCATAAAAACTCATAGGAACATTCAGCAAAGATTGAAGATTTAAACGTGCATCAAATCCAGCAAGCTGGTTGGATGGATTACCCACCCCCGTACAAGTGCTATCCGCACACTCATTGTCTTTTCCAATAAAAGCATTCCAATAAGCTTTTGCACTTCCTGGTTGACCTTCTCCATCAATTTGGAAAGCACGTGATGCACCAATTTCTAAATAAGGTAAAGGTTGTGCAGTTAAGCGCAATCCCATTAAACGTGCATCAGGCACAGCCGTATAATCATTTAACTGCCCAGCAAATGCTTGATATTGCCAAGGACCAATCCAAGACAACCATTTAGATTCAAAAGCTTTTTGTTCAGCACGTTGTACAGTAAAACCATAAACTGGACGGCTGGCATCACCACGAATCAAACTACCATCATGTCCTGGCCCCCAATATGTTGGGATTTGACCCGCAATAACCCACTGATTCCATAGTTTTCCTGCAATGTATGAACCTTCCACATTGACATCTTGGCCGTTATCAATTTGCGGATCTTTTTCACCATTCACACGAAGCTTTGCATCCCAGTTTTCACCGCCTGCATTAAATTCTAATGAACCCACATACTGTGCTTTTGCACTATCCCCAAAAGCTTGAGGAATATTTTTTTGATCAGTTTCAGCAAACAAACCTAATTTTGCGGTTTGATTATCTGCTTTTAGTGCGTTTTGAATTGAATCAATAACTTTTTGTTGGGTATTGTTTAAAACTTTTGCTTGAGATAAGGCACGTTGAATTTCATCCCCACTCATTGGCCAAGTCGATGTACTGATTTGAATCACACCTTGCTGATTTAACCAGTTCAAATCTGTACGAAGATCTTCATTATTTAATACGATTCCCTGTGCAAATACAGGTAAAGACATTCCAAGTAATACAGCAGCACAAAGTGATTTTCTTAAATACATGCTCATTTTTCTCAAGTTTGATTTACAACCACACCTTAATTTTTTTATAAGTTTTTTTCAATGGTGAAATTGTGTTATTCATATTTTAAAATTCCATTATCCAAAAGAAAATGAGTGCACAAAAGTGCACTCATTTTCTTTTAAATTCAGACAATAACGATCATTCAGCTTTTAAAATAATCGCCATCACTAACTTTTAAATTAAAATACTTTTAAAAATAACCAGAATAAACCGCCCGATAAACAAATCGTTGCAGGTAAGGTAAAAATCCATGCAGAAAGAATCGTTTTGACTGTTGCAAAATTCAATCCAGTTTTATTGGCAACCATAGTTCCCGCAACCGCACTGTTGAGTACATGAGTCGTTGAAACGGGTAAACCAAAACCATCTGCAGCAGCGATTGTCGACATTGCCACAAGTTCAGCAGACATCCCTTGACCATAGGTCATATGATGTTTACCAATACGCTCGCCCACAGTAACTACAATACGTTTCCAACCGACCATTGTTCCTAAACCCAGTGCCAATGCCACAGCAACTTTTACCCAGTTTGGAATATATTGAAGGAAAGAATCTAAGTTTTTGCGATACTCTTTTACCACTTTGCCTTGAGCTTCATCCATTTTTGGAAGTTGATCAGCTTTATCCAAGCGTTTAAAAGCCGTGGTGCTTAAGTACATATCATTGCGTAATGAAGATACTTCAGCTTCTGGGATATCTTTGAGATCACCGAATTTACCAACACGCTCGCCCAAATGATCAGTCAAACTGGCCAATGCAGGAACAACTTCGGGATTTATTTCTTTGCTTTGAATAAATTTAGTGATGGTTACACGCGCTTGTTCATCTGGAATATCGGCATGCTGTGCATAAATTGCTGTCGCAGTTTGACCAGACAATTGTGAGAATGACTGTAAATGCTGTTGGTCTAAACCTCTATTCAACGAATAAGCCAAAGGCACAATACCAATCAAAATCAGCATGATTAAGCCCATACCTTTTTGCCCGTCATTTGAACCATGTGCAAAGCTTACACCAGTACAGGTGAAAATCAGAATTGCACGGATCAAAGGTGGTGGTGGCTTATTGCCTTCAGGGGGTTGGAACAACTCAAGTTGTTTCTTAAATATTTTTTTAACAATCAAAAATACAATTGCTGCAAATGCAAAACCAATCAAAGGAGAAAACAGTAATGCTTTACCCACTTTAAGCACTTGATCCATGTCTACACCACTTGCACCCGTTGAAGCGTGCAAAATGTAGTTCATGATGCCTACACCCAAAATTGAGCCAATCAAGGTGTGAGAGCTCGATGCAGGAATACCTAAGAACCAAGTGCCTAAATTCCACAGAATCGCCGCAATCAGCATGGCAAAAACCATAGCAAAACCAGCGCCACTGCCTACATTCATGATCAATTCAACAGGAAGTAAGGCAATAATTCCATAGGCAACTGCACCACTGGCAACCATTACCCCAAGGAAGTTACAAAAGCCTGCCCACATCACTGCTACAGGTGCAGGCAATGCATTGGTATAGATCACGGTTGCTACAGCATTGGCTGTATCATGAAAACCATTTACAAACTCAAAACCCAAAGCGATAAATAATGCTGTCGCTAAAAGGATCATTGAATAAAGGCTTAACGGTGGAACATGTGCTAAATCTGCACTAACTTGCACCCCAATATAAATCAAGGTAGCAATGATAATCGTCAGAAACACCGGCATAAAAAATTTCGGTGTTGGTACATGTACATTCGTCGATTTAGCAGCTTGAGACGATTGTGCAGAATCTGAGACGGGAGGTAAATTCGAATTCATGCAGAAAGTTAGCGAATATTAGAATGCGCTTATTGTTCAATTAAATTGTGACAATTATATGACAAATAGAGGTCATATGAAGTGAAATTTATAATTATTTCACTTCAGTATTTCGCTACACAAGCGACAAAATTAATATTTTTATTATTTATAATTAGTATCTTACACCAATAAAATCCATACAATTTTTACAAAATATTATATTTCAGACTGAAATAATATTTGTAATATTTCAGACCAATTTAAGCTATTTATCATTTGGCATTGCTATTTTTCATGAAATTTATGACAAATTGATGAAAAAACAAACATATTGTTAAGTTTATTTTTAAATATTTCCCCATAAACCCTATTTATCAAATCTATGCAAGTTTAAGGCCAACAATCTGCCTTTCGCTAAAGTACCCAACATCAGCAATAAATCATCTTTCATCGCATGTGGCAGTCCCATAAAGCGATCATCCGAACAAGGTTCACACATTGTGAAAAGCTGGCTCTAACACGCCAATCCATCGTGTACTTTTCAATGTCTAAGTTGCATAAAAAACTCAGCGTTTTATAAACACTGAGTTTTTGACTTAAGACCATCCCGAAAGCTGATCCTGAATGTAAATTGAATATTTATGTTAATTAAAATTATTTCCACTGATAGCCCATAGACACTGCACCACCAATATTGCTACGGCTGTCAGCAGAAGCACCCATTTTCCAGACGATTTTATTGCTGTCAGTAATGGCGCTCACCCCGATTGCCACAGCAGTTTCACCTCGGTAACCCGAAACACCCGCACTAACCATACTCATACCCGCTTCAGTCGGTTGTGGTAAGTTACCTACCGCCATCGCACCTGCGATACCTGCATAAGTATCGTTACGCAAGTCATCCATGTTTTTATTGGTGTCATAGAAAGCTTGTTCCAGATTACTTACCCGCGTATCTATAGCGCCCAAGGCATCCCCTACATTATGGAAGGTTCCCCCTGCGACATTGTAGGTGGGTGCACCAATCGAACCATCTTTGTTCAGTGTTGAGCCGCCACCTAAATGTTGCGCCACACTACTATTGGTTTGGTGTAATTGTGAACCGTTAATGGCATCCGTAGAGGTTGAGGTAATTTCACCATTTGCTAAACCACTGACTTTATTTGTTGTCCCATCAATCGTGACTTTACCCACATTGACCTTATTCGCTGTAACTTGCTTTGCTGTGACTTGATTCGCAGTAACAGAATTTAACTGAATATCCTCTGCTAAAGCCACTTGATAGTTATTTGAACCATCCGCATTGGTACTACTGTTTACAACAGTGTTTTTACCTGCAGACACGCTGGTTTTAGCACCGGCAACCTGTCCATGTATTGAAGCAATTGCATCATGCACATTGTCTTTACCTGTATTTCCAATATTACTGGTTTTGATCGTTCCATCTGGATTAACTTTTGCATTTCCGCCCAATACATTTGCGACGCTTTCAGCGGTGTCATGCAATTGACTACCATTAATGGCTTGATCAGAATCGGCACTCACCTTACCATCAGCCAAACCACTGATGGTATTGCTTTGTGAATCAGCTTTAATATTACCCACCGTGACCGAATCAAAACTGACATCATCTTTGGTTGCAACTTGATAATCGGTTGAGCCATCTGCCTTAGTGGTTTTGGTTACTTCAGTATTTTTACCTGCACTTACAGTTTCTGTAGAACCTTTAGCTTCATTGGCTTTAGACATTGCAGCCTTTAATTGTGCAACATTGACCGCGTCTGTATCTGCCGTACCCGCTGCTACACCAGTAATTTGACGAGTGATCCCCCTTGAGACATCTCCCACAGAAAATGCTGCTGCACTACTTCGCCATGTACTCCCAGTATTGCTAGAACCAAACCCTGTCAATGGATCAAAGCCAGCGATACCCGCCGCAGTATTAGCAACTGAGCCTTTACCAAGTGCAACACTACCTTCCAGCTCGGCACGCGTATCCGTTCCAAGCGCAACCGCATCTTTACTCTTGGCTGATGAATTAAGGCCAAGCGCAGTAGCACCATCTCCTTTTGCACTCGCACCAACACCTACCGCTACAGCAAGCGCTCCACTTGCACCATCATTATTATAATTACCCGCTTTGTTACCAGCATCATTGATACTCACATAATGAGTCGTATCCCCTGCACCAGCATAAAGTTTTTCAACCGCTTGGTTTGTGGCATGTAATTGTGAACCGTTAATAGCATCTGTACTGCTTGCACTAATTTCACCTGCAGCTACATTGATGATTTGTCTTTCACCACCGACTTTACCGACACTGACGACACCATTGGCTGTTGATCCTACACCTGCAAAGGCATAATCCTCGCCATTAATGCTGACTTTATCTACAACAGTAGCTACACGATCTGTGGATGCGTTACCTAAGACCACACTGTTGGCTTGAGTTGTTATGACATTATTACCGAGGACTTGAGTATTCTCTTGAGCAACTGTATTTTTATTGCCTAATACAGTCGTATTCTTGGCATTATTCAGTGTATTTTCGTTCCCGAGAACACTATTTTTCTCACCACCACTAACCGTATTACCAAAACCCGCAGTCAGAGACTTCATACTGTCTGTAATTTTATTAAATGCACCAACAGCTGAACTATATTCACTTGCACTTGAAATCTCGTTGGCGACACCCACACCTAAAGCACGACGACCTTGGATTGTATTATTGGCACCTAAAACTGTAGCTCGCTCTCCTTCTGCGATATTCCAAACACCAAATGCAGAAGACCATTGACCTTTAGTTTTATTTTCCGCACCGACTGCAATAGAACGATACCCCTCGGCATTGTTATAACTGCCTACTGCAACACCAGAGAAATCTTTTACAGTATTGTTAGCACCTAATGCTAAAGCTTCATTGCCTGTAACATTATTATTGTGACCAATTGCAGTACTAGAACTGGCCGTATTACTTAGGGAATTATTATTACCAATCGCAATACTATTTGCAGCATCGCTGGTGACATTACCAATAGCAATTGCATTCTCACCAACCGCCTTAGCACTTACACCTACAGCGATCGCATTTACACCTGTTGCTCCACCATTATTATAATTCCCGCCTTGGGTACCACCATCGTTGACACTGACATAATGGGTTTGACTATCAGCAATGGCTTTGTGAGTTGCATATAACTGCGAACCGTTCACTGCATCTGTACTGCTTGCGCTGACTTCACCTGCAGCAACATTGATGATTTGACGCTCACCACCAACTTTACCCACACTCACTACGCCATTTACTGCAGAACCAGCACCTGCAACTGTGTAGTTTTCACCGTTAATGGCGACTTGATTTACTGTCGTTGCTACACGATCTGTAGATTCATTTCCTAAAACCACACTGTTGGCTTGATTACTTGTGACATTGTTCCCCAAAACTAAAGTATTACTTTGTGTCGCTGTATTTTTATTCCCCAATACAGTCGTATTTTGGGTATTGGGGAGCGTATTATTATTCCCCAAAACATTGTTATTCTGTAGATCCGTCACATTATTACTGAGCCCCACGACTATCGCCCCTGCCATACTCGACATAGTCAATGCTGAAACTGCCAATAACGCACCTGCAACAGTTGTTTTAGCAGAAGATCGTTTACCCCGTGTCTTGGATACCTCAGAAATCGCACACCAAGTGCCTAAAGATTCATTCCAAACGATTTTATAGACCTTATTCATGTTCTTATCTCACATTTATAATAAATTATGTGATTAAGTTAACACTTAAACTTGAAGTTTCAACATTTTTTTAGGCTTGTGCAAAAAAATCATGTATTACCCTAAATGCATGATTTTTTAGAATGAATTATTTGAATTTTTTTAAATTGTCTAGATCAAAAATCTGTCATCAGGAAGTGTGTCAAGATTGGTACCTTGAAAGTCTACATTCTGATAACATATCGGCTATTTTTAAAATCCGATTTTATTGAGAGTTTTAATGTCCACGCTTACCACGTTAAAAGAGCTTCTTGCCAAACGCATCCTAATTATTGATGGTGCAATGGGAACTATGATCCAACGCCATAAACTGGAAGAAGCTGATTACCGTGGTGAGCGCTTCGCTGACTGGGCATCTGATTTAAAAGGCAACAATGACCTTTTGGTGTTAACTCAGCCACAAATTATTCAAGGCATTCATGAAGCCTATCTAGATGCTGGTGCTGACATTATTGAAACCAATAGCTTTAACGGCACACGGGTTTCAATGTCTGACTATCACATGGAAGATTTAGTCCATGAGATTAACTTTGAAGCAGCCCGTCTTGCCAAAGCTGCTTGTGAAAAATACTCAACCCCTGACAAACCACGTTTTGTCGCCGGTGTATTGGGACCAACATCACGTACCTGCTCTATCTCACCAAATGTGAATGATCCAGCATTTCGTAATATTACCTTTGATGAACTCAAAGAAAATTATATTGAAGCCACGCATGCTTTAATTGAAGGTGGCGCAGACATCCTTCTCATTGAAACGGTGTTTGATACATTAAACTGTAAAGCAGCAATTTTTGCAGTAAAAGAAGTCTTTAAACAGCTTGGCCGCGAATTACCGCTAATGATTTCTGGCACAATTACCGATGCCTCTGGTCGTACCTTAACAGGACAAACTGCAGAAGCATTCTGGAACTCTGTGCGTCACGGCGATTTATTATCGATTGGATTTAACTGCGCCTTGGGTGCAGATGCCATGCGTCCACATGTCAAAACGGTATCAGATGTTGCCGATGTTTTTGTTTCAGCGCATCCAAACGCTGGCTTACCGAACGCATTTGGTGGCTATGATGAAACACCAGAAGAAACAGCAGCTTTCTTAAAAGAATTTGCTGAAAGTGGTTTGATCAATATCACTGGTGGCTGTTGTGGTACTACGCCTGACCATATTCGTGCTATTTATAATGCGGTTAAAGACATCCCACCACGCAAAATCCCTGACATCAAGCCTGCATGTCGCCTCAGTGGTTTAGAACCGTTTAATATTTATGATGACTCATTGTTCGTCAATGTCGGTGAACGTACCAATGTTACGGGTTCTAAAAAATTCCTCCGTTTAATCCGGGAAGAAAACTTTGCCGAAGCACTTGATGTTGCATTACAACAAGTGGTTTCAGGCGCACAAATCATTGACATCAATATGGATGAAGGAATGCTCGATTCGCAAAATGCGATGGTACATTTCTTAAATCTGGTTGCATCTGAGCCTGAAATTTCTAAAGTACCGATCATGATTGACTCCTCTAAATGGGAAATCATAGAAGCAGGTCTAAAATGTGTACAAGGTAAACCTGTTGTTAACTCGATTTCCTTAAAAGAAGGTTATGACGAGTTTGTCCATAAAGCACGTTTGTGTCGTCAATATGGTGCAGCTGTCATTGTGATGGCATTTGATGAAACCGGTCAGGCAGATACTGCCGCACGTAAACGTGAAATCTGTAAGCGTTCTTACGATGTGCTCGTTAATGAAATCGGTTTTCCTGCGGAAGACATTATTTTTGACCCGAACGTTTTTGCTGTCGCAACAGGGATTGAAGAACACAATAACTATGCGGTGGACTTTATTGAAGCAACAGGCTGGATTAAACAAAACTTACCACATGCCATGATTTCTGGTGGTGTGTCGAACGTATCGTTCTCTTTCCGTGGCAATGAACCTGTCCGTGAAGCCATTCACTCTGTATTCCTTTACTATGCCATCAAACAAGGCATGACCATGGGGATTGTCAATGCGGGTCAAATGGCCATCTATGATGATATTCCTAAAGAGCTGAAAGCCGCTGTTGAAGATGTCATTCTCAATCAGAATCAAGGTGACAGTGGTCAAGATGCAACTGAAAAATTGCTTGAAGTTGCTGAACAGTACCGTGGTCAAAGTGCTGCCCAAAAACAAGTTGAAAACCTTGAATGGCGTAATGAACCTGTTGAAAAGCGTCTTGAATATGCGCTGGTCAAAGGGATTACCAGCTTTATCGATGAAGATACTGAAGAAGCCCGCTTAAAGTCCAAACGTCCACTTGATGTGATTGAAGGTCCATTGATGGATGGTATGAATGTGGTCGGTGACTTATTTGGTTCAGGTAAAATGTTCTTACCTCAAGTGGTCAAATCTGCACGCGTGATGAAGCAAGCCGTAGCATGGTTAAACCCATACATTGAAGCTGAGAAAACAGGAAGCCAATCCAAAGGTAAAGTGTTGATGGCGACTGTAAAAGGCGATGTACACGATATTGGTAAAAACATTGTCGGTGTTGTACTGGGATGTAATGGTTATGACATTGTTGACCTTGGTGTCATGGTGTCTTGCGAGAAAATTTTACAAACTGCGATTGATGAAAAAGTCGATATTATCGGCTTATCAGGTTTGATTACCCCATCGCTTGATGAAATGGTATTTGTTGCAAAAGAAATGCAACGCAAGGGGTTTAAAATCCCACTGTTAATTGGTGGCGCAACCACTTCGAAAGCACATACTGCAGTAAAAATTGATCCGCAATACTCAAATGATGCTGTGATCTATGTTGCCGATGCTTCTCGTGCGGTGGGTGTTGCAACCACCCTACTGTCTCCTGAAATGAAGCCTAAATTTGTCGATGAACATCGTGCTGAATATGAAAAAGTACGTGAACGCATTGCCAATAAGCAACCAAAAGCAGCTAAATTGTCGTATGCAGAATCCATTGAAAATGGTCTAAAAATTGACTTTGCTGCCAATCCACCAGTAAAACCCAACTTTATTGGTTTGCAAACCTTAACCCATTATCCACTTGATAGGTTGGTGGAATATTTTGACTGGACGCCATTCTTTATTTCTTGGAGTTTGGCAGGTAAATTCCCGAAAATTTTACACGATGAGATTGTCGGTGAAGCTGCAACTGATTTATATAATCAGGCTCAGGCGATGCTAAAAGACATCATTGACAATAAACGTTTCGATGCGCGTGCCGTTTTTGGAATTTATCCTGCAAACCGTTCAGCCGCAGACTCTGTTGAAGTCTTTAATGAAGATGGTCAATCTGTAACCCATACCTTCCATCATATTCGTCAGCAATCAGATAAAGTCACAGGTAAACCGAATTTGTCTTTGGCTGATTTTGTTGCAACCAAAGCACAAGCCAAAGACTACTTGGGCGGTTTTACCGTTTCAATTTTTGGTGTGGAAGAAATGGCGCATGAGTATAAAGCCAAAGGGGATGATTACTCCGCCATTCTTGCTCAGTCTTTGGGTGATCGTTTTGCTGAAGCGTTTGCAGAACATTTACATGAACGTATTCGTAAAGAGTTCTGGGGTTATCAGGCAGATGAACAACTCTCTAATGAAGAATTAATTAAGGAGAAGTATGTCGGTATTCGTCCTGCACCAGGCTACCCAGCTTGTCCTGAGCATTCTGAAAAGGCGTCTTTGTTTGATTGGTTAGGCACCACGGATAAGATTGGTACCCAATTGACCAGCAGTTTTGCAATGTGGCCACCATCAAGTGTTAGTGGTTTCTACTATGCCAACCCACAGTCTGAATACTTTAACGTGGGTAAAATTGCGTTAGATCAGCTAGAAGATTATGCAAAGCGGAAGAACTGGACCTTGGATGAAGCGAAGCGTTGGTTAGCACCAAATTTGGATGATTCGGTTTCTTAATCCGAAACCCTTTTATAAAATACGAGCCAGTCCCTTTTTATTAAAGAGGGACTTGTGCATAAATTGAGAGGCTTGATAGATGCCTCCTTTCAGGAAAAAGTTGATCTTAAATCCTTAACACTTTATTAAAAATAAATATTAAACAATTGAATTTTATAATGAATAAATAACCCAAAGCATACTTTAATTAACGACTCTAATGCCTACAATAGCTCTCCTCACCCTACAGCGAATGATAGAGGTAGCGGTTAGATTTTATTGCAATCATTTTTTCATGTATGATCATTTTATTTGGTCTGTAGAGATAAAACATGTTTGAGATCATTGATGATTTAAAAGCTAAATTAGATCAGCATCGACCTCTTTCATCTACAATTGTCAAAAATCTACACGAAGACCTCATATTACGTTGGACTTATCACTCCAATGCCATTGAAGGCAATACTTTAACCTTGTTAGAAACCAAGGTTGTCCTTGAAGGAATTACGATAGGTGGTAAAGCATTAAGAGAGCATTTTGAAGCGATCAATCATCGTGATGCAATTTTGTATGTTGAAGATATTATCAAAAGGCAAGAACCCTTTTCAGAATGGCAAATTCGTAATATTCATCAATTCATCTTAAAAAATATTGATGATGAAAATGCTGGGCGATACCGTCAACAAAATGTCTTAATCTCAGGTGCTACGACTAACCCACCAGACCACACATTGCTCAATGACAAAATGGCTCAGTTTATTGATTGGTATAATCGTGATGCTCATAAATTACACCCAGTTGAACGAGCAGCCAAAGTTCATGCAGATTTCGTAGCGATCCATCCCTTTGTTGATGGAAATGGTCGCACATCTCGCTTATTGATGAACCTTGAATTGCTTAAAGCGGGTTATCCACCAAGTGTAATTACTGTAGAAAATCGATTAGCTTACTATGAAGCGTTAGATCAATGGATGGCGAATGATAATACGGGACCATTTATTGATTTGATTGCTGATGTCGTATTGGATGGGTTTAAACCTTATCAGATAATTTTAGGAATTTAAGGGGGAATCCCCATCCACAATAATCGCTAGGATCATTCAAGATGGGATGGCCCAATTATTTACTCTGATCCTGTTCATACACAAATGCCAATAGATAGCTGGCAAAACATTAAATTTAATTGGTCTTTTAGAGATACAAGGCATTTAAATCAAATGCCCTTGAAACCAAATATCTATTAACCTGAGTTCGATATAAAACTCTTGATGAAATATGATACTCGGAAACGTCATCTGCAACTGTCTGAGGTAGGACTTCATTGATAAAGTATTGTTTCTGCGATTCATTGAATGCGTTGCTGTTGGTCGACGAGTTTTGCGGTGAGCAGCGATGTAGCTGCGCAAGATGGTTACCCTTGAGGAGCTTAGCTCCTCATGTCGAAACAAAAGTAGGGCGAGCCGCAGGCTGATCCTGAAATTGAATGAGAATTCAGTAAGACTCCGCCAAGATCATTTTTTTCAGTAAGTTAAAGGTGTAATAAGGTCGAGCCCACGTTATTACTTTCTAAGATTTGACAACAAAGTATTGGTAATCGACTTATTGTTTTCAACAATTCTGGTCTTTTTGGCTTTTGCTGATTGATCTTCAACACGCTCAATTTTGGTTGCTTTTAACTTTCCGTTATTTTCAACAACGATAAATTTAACTCTTTCATTTCGCTTTGGCTCACCCTCTGCAAGCGGGAAATCCGAAATATGAAAGAAAATATCTTGTTCAAGTCCACCAATAAAGCCAAAGCCTCTATCGGCATCGTATTGTTTAATTTTTCCTTGCTGGAATTCAGGCTTCATACATATTACTCATCGCGGTACACAATCGCTGTATTATACCCTGATCTTGATCAATAGATAAAATAGCAAAATTTGTCTTGATCTGTTGTCATTGCAGCGATAAAAAAGCCCACTTTTCAGCAGGCTTCTATACAACTTAAATTCTAATGTGCATGCCCTGCGCCAACATTCCCTTTCGGTTTTGGACATAACCAAATAATCAATCCTGCGAAAATAAAGATCATCGCAAAAATCAAAAACACATGATTAACCGAAAGCGTTAAAGCCTCTTTATCCACCAAGTTGGAAATGGTACCCAACGCCATTTCAGGACTAAAGCCACTGTTGACCAAGTTACGTTGAGTTTCCTCAACATGCATGGTCGACACGATTTCACTGCGTGCCAGTTTGGTATGATCATCCCAAATGGTCACCGCAATAGATGCACCAATTGCCCCTGCCATGGTTCGCATAAAGTTCATCAAACCCGCAGCAGAAGCCACTTCATCTGGACGTACCACACCTAAAGCAATATTAGACAGTGGGATAAAGAAGAACGGTACCGCAAAACCTTGGATAATCTGTGGTAATGCCAGTGCCATAAAGTCAGCATCACTGGTCCAAAATGAACGCATTAATGTGACGCCACCCAAAATCATCAGCCCAAAACTGGACAAGGCTCTTGGGTCATATTTAGTCGCAAGTTTGGCAACCACAGGCGACATCATCAAGCTACCAAAGCCCATTGTCGCAGTCAGATAACCTGCCCAAGATGCGGTATAACCCAAGTTAATCTGTAACCATTGTGGAATAAGCACAATACTGCCAAAGAATGCCGCAAAGGCAAAGGCCAATGAGATTGTTGCGATGGTAAAACCACGGTATCGGAAAATTTGTATATTGACGATGGGATGTTTTTCATAATATTCCCAGATGAAAAAGGCAATAAATCCAACCACCAAAATCACAGCCAAAATACAAATAAAGCTGTTATTAAACCAATCCCGCTCATGCCCCAAATCGAGCATTAACTGTAATGCGCCAATCCAAACGATCAGCAGCGTTAAGCCAATGGTATCAATCGGGAGTTTAGCAATCGGTGTTTCAGCAACTTTTAATAGACGCATCACCCCAACAGCGCAGATCACACCCACTGGAATATTGATAAAGAAAATCCAATGCCATGACCAGTTATCACTGATTGTACCGCCTAAAATAGGGCCTAGAATCGGTCCAACAACGGTCGTCATTGCCCACATCCCCATTGCTTGAGAATGCTTTTCGGGTGGGAAAATACGCATCAACAAAGTTTGACTGAGTGGCATGATTGGACCACCAAATAAACCTTGTCCGATACGACAGATCACTAACATCGCCAAGCTATTGGATAAGCCACAAAGAATTGAAAATGTGGTAAAGCCAATCAGACTGATGGTAAATACCCGAACAGCACCAAAACGTCCTGCAAGCCAACCGGTTAAAGGTACACAGATGGCTTCAGCAACGGCATAGGAGGTAATCACCCAAGTTCCTTGAGAACTTGATACTGCTAAACTTCCGGTAATATGGGGCACAGAAACATTGGCAATGGTCATATCTAGTACGACCATAAAATTGGCAAGTGCTAAAAAGAAGGCGGCAAGAAGTAAGCGCCCACCTTTAAGCTCACTTTGAAACGTTGCTGTATTCATAAGTGATTACTTCGCTGAAGAGGTATCAACCTCAGCATTCATGGATAAACCCACACGTAATGGATGCTCAGCCAACTCTTTAGGATCAAGTTTGATACGTACAGGTAGACGTTGAACCACTTTAATCCAATTACCTGTCGCATTTTGTGCAGGAATCAGCGCAAATGCAGAACCTGTACCACCTGAAAAGCCGATCACCGTACCGTGATACTCTACTTTCTTGCCATAGAGGTCTGAAGTGAGGGTTGCCTTCTGACCAACTTTCACATTTTGCAACTGACTTTCTTTAAAGTTTGCATCCACATAAAGTTCAGCCAAAGGCACCACTTTCATCAAACTTGTCCCAGGTGCAATACGCTGCCCCACTTGAATACTACGACGGGCAATCACACCATCTAACGGTGCTTTAATTTCTGTACGTTGTAAATCTAAAAGTGCTTGATCAAGTTTAGCTTGAGCCACCAATACATCAGGGGTTGAACTTTGTGAGGTCCCCCGAATTAAAGCTTCATTGGCATCTAAATTACTTTGTGCAGCTTTGCGTTTAGATTCCGTTTGCGCCAATGCTGCTTTTGCCACATCGACATTTGCTTTGGCATTGTTTAAAGCACTTTGTGCTTTGCTAAATTCTTCTTTAGAGATTGCACCTGTCGCGCTTAACTGCTGACGGCGGGCAAATTCTTGCTGTGCTTGTTGATATGCCACATCGGCTTGCGCCACTTGTGCTTTGGCACTGTTAATATCATCTGCACTGACTAAAATCTGTGAGGACAATGAACTGCTATTTGCCGAGCTTTGTGTATATTGACGCTTGGCTTTGGTCAACGCCGCTTCAGCTTCTGCAACAGCGATTTTTGCATCACGATTATCAATAATCGCAAGTACATCACCTTTTTTCACTTGTTGAGTATCACTGACCAAAACCTCAGCAACTTGTCCGCTGACCATCGAAGTAATTTCAGCAGTTTCAGCACCGACATAGGCATTGTCCGTTTCAACAATATTGCCAAAAATAAAAGCCCAAATTGCATATAGAATTGCAGCTACAACAACAATAATGGCAAAAATCTTCAGCATTTTTTTACGTTTTTGTTTGGCTTCCAAATCCGCTTGCGCTTGATTTTCATCATTTGGAGAGGCATTCGTCGTTTGCGCGTCAGTCATCGCATGTTCCTAGCTTACTTGGACTTGTCAAAACATCTTTGCATTTTGGAGATATAAACTGAAAAACTGCTTAATCATATCTATATGACGTTGCTTGATGGTTGAATAAGTCAACTTCTTAAAATTGTGGTGCCCAATTTTACAGGTAAAAATCATATTATGAGAATAAAAATATTACTCTATAGTTTATCTTTATAAAAGAGGTCAATCTTATTGATATTCATATTTTTTTGAAAAAAAATAAGCCAGCAAAATATGTATTTTACTGGCTTATATTGACACAATGAATACAAAAGTGTACTGATTAGTACACTTAGTCAGCTTGATCAATAGGCATAAGAAGCAATGGCTGTTGCAATCGCCTTACCTTCATTGTTGAACATGGTCATACGCATGGTGCAACCTTTACGCCCCATTCTCAAGGTTTCAGCTTTGGCAATAAAGTATTCACCGCGCCCGGGTGCAAGATAATCTACACGCATATCAACTGTCGCTAAACGAGAAACTTTCTTTAATGTGTCTGGCAGTTGGTCTGGCTCTGCACGTTTATACAGCTCCCCCATTGCCACAATTCCACCAATACTATCCAGCAATGTCGCGGCCACACCACCATGTAAAATTTGAAATGCGACATTGCCAATCAAATACGGTTTCATTTCGATATAGCCTTCAATCTCATCATTGACAACACGCATTTGCATATTGTTATGTGAAAAATAAGGCGAACCATTAAACGCTTTAGTGAGTTGGTTAAGCACCACATTTAGATCTGCTTTCGCACCTAAATGTAAATTACCAGTCCACTTTTTTTGCGATTCGCTAGGCGCAGAATCAGTTTTAGAAGAATCACTCATCATCATTTCGAAACCAATATTGAGAAAAATTTTCAGCTTTTTCCCAAAAAATATATGAAAGGGCTACAATATATGCCTAGTTTAATACTGAACATCGAGATTGTTATGACTTATACGTTCAATCGTCCTGCTTTTCCAGCTACTCGTATGCGCCGTATCCGTAAAAACGATAAGCTTCGAGCAATGGTAAGAGAGACTCAACTCACAGCAGATCATCTCATTTATCCAGTATTTGTACTTCCGGGACAAAACCAAAGCCAAGATGTACCAAGTATGCCAAATGTTCAACGATTGTCAGCAGACTTATTGTTGAAAAAAGCAGAAACCCTATTAGAACTTGGTGTATCAAAACTTGCCTTATTCCCTGTTACACCACAACAAGACAAAAGTTTAACAGCTGAAGCTGCGTGGCATGAAGACGGTTTAGTTCAAAATACTTTACGTTTGTTAAAAAAAGAACTGCCTGAGATGGTACTCATCACGGATGGTGCATTAGATCCTTATACCACACATGGTCAGGACGGCATTATTGACGATACAGGTTATGTATTAAATGATGAAACGGTTCAATGCCTGATCAAACAAGCCTTAAGCCATGCTGAAGCAGGTGCAGATGTGATCGCGCCAAGTGACATGATGGACGGCCGTATTGGTGCAATCCGCCAAGCTTTAGAAAGTAACGATTTTATTTATACCAGCATCATGGCGTACTCTGCAAAATACGCATCTAGTTTCTACGGCCCTTTCCGCGATGCAGTTGGCTCATCATCCAACCTAAAAGGTGGTAATAAGTATAACTACCAAATGGATGTCGGTAATCGTGCTGAAGCACTGCATGAAATCGCCCTTGATATTCAAGAAGGTGCAGACATGGTGATTGTCAAACCAGGTATGCCGTATTTGGATGTGGTACGTGAAGTTAAAGATACCTTTGGTGTCCCGACCTTTGTTTATCAAGTCAGTGGTGAATATGCCATGCTTGCAGCAGCCATCCAAAATGGCTGGTTATCTGAAAGCGTGATTATGGAATCCTTGATGTGCTTCCGTCGTGCAGGTGCAGATGGTATTTGGACCTATTATGCAGAAGATGCAGCACGTCAATTAAAAGAGATGAAGTAAATCATCCCTCCCTTACTGAACTCATGGTTCCTCACCTTTTAAAAAGGGAGGAGCCTATGACTGATTCAGTCGTGAATGGAAAGTCCCCTCTTTTAAAAAATAAGCAGTATTGCTTTTGCCGGTGGGGATTAAAAATCTAAATTGGTACAGAATACACAATGCATATCGCCATTATCGGTGCTGGAGTAAGTGGCTTACTCAGCGCGCTTGAGCTTGTTGAACAAGGCTGCACCATCACCCTGTTCGATCAACAACATGCTGGACATGCTGCTTCATGGGCGGGTGGCGGTATTCTGTCACCCATGTATCCGTGGAGATATCCCAATGAAGTCAATCATCTGGCACAACACGGCAAACAACTTTACCAACAATGGAATGAGAAACTACAACCTAAAACAGGGATAGACTTTCAAATCCATGACACGGGAATGTTAATTTTTGACGAAGCAGATTTTGAGCTTGGACTGAATTATAAAGACCAACATCAAGAACCGATGCAGCATTGTGAATACCTGCAAAGAGAGCAGCTTGAAACCGTCAATCCCCATATTTCAGCACAGTTTCAACATGCAATTTATTTTCCACATCTAGCCAATGTTAGAAATCCGCGACTTCTTAAATCACTGATCAGCTATCTCAAACAACACCCTCAAGTTGAAGTGTATGAAAATACATGGATCGAAAAATTTAATATTCAAAATCAAAAAATTCAGTCTGTTGAAAGTGCCAATGGACAACGTTTTGTCGCAGACCAATTTGTGATTGCAACAGGCGCATGGTCAAATTTCTGGGCAGTACAATTACAGCTTTCGATCCCAGTAGAACCCGTTCAGGGGCAAATGATGTTATTTAAAACTCCGGAAAACTGGCTACCCACCATGTGTATGAACAATGTGATGTATTTGATCCCACGCCGAGATGGTCATATCGTATGCGGTTCAAGCATGGACCATATCGGATTTGATAAACGTCCAAATGTACAAACACAACAAAATATTTATAAAGCCTGTATCGAAATGGTCCCTGAATTGGCAAACTTCCCCATCGTCAAGCAATGGGCAGGATTACGTCCAAGTTCACCGACAGGCATTCCATATATTGGAAAAATGCCTGAACTGAATAACTTATGGGCAAATTTTGGACATTACCGTAATGGCTTATGTATGGGACCTGCTTCAGCACAGTTATTAAGACAATTGATGCTCAATCAAGATACACGTGTTGATGCAAAAGCTTATTCAACCGAGCGATTAACAGCATATACACCACTCACTCTGCAATCATCTTTTAGCTAAAAAGTGTTTGGTTCTGACATGAAAGAATTTAAGAGAAGACGCTTAGCTGCGTCTCTCATCTAGAACGATTGATAAAATTGCTGATGCCGACCAAGCGATTTACCAATAATTCTCTACAGCAATATTGCCTTCACCGCGACGATTCATCGTCAAACCACGGGCTTTTAATGCAGCTTTAGTGTCATCTACCATTTGTGGATTCCCACATAGCATGACATGGGTGGTATCTGCATTGAATTTTAAATCAGCGGCTTTTTCCAATTCACCATTTTCAATCAAAATCGGTAAACGATCATGTAAGGCTGCATTGGGATCACGCGTAACAATCGGGATAAATTTAAAGCCAGTATGCCCCTCACCAAAAAGCTGAGCAATCTCTTGGATCCGATCGACATAAGCCAATTCAGATTCAGTTCTTACGCTATACACCAAGTTGATTTTTTCGTACTTTGACCAAGTTTCAAAATCTTGTAGCATCGAAATAAAAGGCGCTAAACCTGTGCCCGTTGCCAATAACCACAAATCTTTAGGCAATGGCAATTGATAACGTGCTAAGGTTAAGAATCCATAGGGGATTTTTTCCAAATAAAGCTCATCACCGACTTGTAGATGCTGTAAATTGGAGGTAAATGCACCGTCAGGAACAACGATTGAAAAAAATTCGAGTGTTTCATCAAATGGGGATGAAACCACGGAATATGCTCTTACCACCAAATCATCACCCACTTTTAAACCAATGCGAGCAAATTGCCCTGCGGTAAACTTAAAATGGGCAGGTCGAGTCATGGTGAAACTGAAAAGTGTATTGGTCCAACGCTGAACAGACAAAACCTTTTCTATGCTAAATTTTTCAATTGACATGATTTCTTCGTGGCATGAAACATAGTCCTCATGGTAGCATGACTATATAATCTATGAATATTAAAATGTTAAGGCTCTACTTATGCGAATGACTTTACGCCAGTTGGCGGTTTTTGTTGCTGTCGCTCAAGAAGGTACCGTGACCAAAGCAAGTGATGCGGTTCGGTTGACTCAAAGTGCGGCAAGTATGGCTTTGGCAGATTTAGAAGATGGACTGGGTGCTCCGCTTTTCGATCGTCTTGGTAAGCGCTTACAGCTTAATGATCTTGGTCGTTTCTTACTTCCTCAAGCTTTAGAAATTTTAGGTCGCTGTGAAGCCTTTGAACAAGCAGCCAAAGGTGAACTACAAAGTATTGATTTACGGATTGGTGCAACACTGACCATCAGTGATTATTTAATGCCCGACTTAATGGCAAACTTTTTACAAGTTCAACCTCAAGCGCATTTACAGCTCCAAGTCGGTAATACCCGCCAAATGATTGAAGCGGTCAACCAATTCCAACTCGATTTGGCATTGATTGAAGGTTCATGCTTCCTACCACAACTTCAATGCATTCACTGGCGCGATGACGAACTCGCGGTATGTTGTTCGCCTAATCATCCACTGGCAAATTTACATCGTGAATTAAAGCAGTCTGACTTCCAGCATGTTGAATGGATTTTACGTGAAGAAGGTTCTGGAACACGTGAAGTCTTTGACAATGCCATTCTAAAAGATCTTGAAGATGCCAATATCCGCTTAACCCTAGGTCATAATGAAGCGATTTTAAAAATCGTTGCTGGAGGTCTAGGAATGTCATGTATTTCTAAATTGGCAATTCAGCCTTTGCTCGACAAAGGACAATTGGTGATTTTAAATACCCCATTCTGGCAACTTGCTCGCCCGCTATATATGCTGGTACATCGTCAAAAGTACCAAGGACCGGGCTTAAGAGCCTTCCTAAAATTTTGTGAAAATGGTTAAAACCAAAGCTCTTCTTGGAGCTTTTTTATAATTATTCGATTAGCACAACTACTTACCAAATTGCCGTTCACATGGTCGACCATCATGATCCCCATCCATTTGTGTATTGGGGCAATTTTTAATAAAAAATACCGCCTCATCATAAGATGTCATTTGGCTGCAATGGGTACGACCATCGCATTGATAAGGTGATTTTTCCGTTGATGCTGTTGTCGATACAGCTATGTTGCTTTGTACGGATTCTGCTTCATTCTGTTTTTGCACTGAATGATGATGACTGTTTAAAGCATTTTGGGATTTTTCACTAAACTTTACCGGTTTAACATAACCAATCTCTTTGCGCTGTTGCTCAACGATTTGCTTCTGCTGTTGCTCTAACAGTGCAAATTTAGCATGTTGTTCTTCCTGATAGGTTTGGTATTGATTCCATGTCGCAAAACTAAAATAAACGAAGCCAAAAACAATCACCAAAATCACCACAGACATAAAACCGAATTTCTGCCCTTCATTTTTGCCTCGTCTTAAAATATTTTTTTGCTTATCAATATTGATCTTTTTATTTTTTAAGTCATTACTCATCGCAACATCTAAACGAATCATTTGATGTGCTTTCAATGTTCCATGTGCATTGATGATTACATATTTTATGGTTTCCCCTTTTTTCGGCTGACCACCTTCTTTTGGAAAATCAGCGATGTAAAATATTACAGATTGCGCTGAATTATGATCCAATAAAAGTCCGTAACCTTTATCATGATGATATTCAATGATTTGCCCCAAATAAAACATATAACTTCTCTTGTAAAATAAGTATGAATCGCAAAATATATTCAACTCGTTTCAGATGTTTAGTGTGAATATGCCTTTCGTTTCTGCTGTTTAATCTTGTCCTTTTGTTCTTGTTGATATTGTTGAAGTCTCATTTCAGCCTCAACTTTGTACTGCTTATAACGATCCATTGCATACATCACAGAACTTACCGCAATGAATATAACCACCGCGACGATCACCACCCAAGGGTTCAACGTCTTGCGCTTTTCAGATCGAATTTTCTTGACAGCTTGTTTGCGTTTGGAATATAAAAATTTAACTTTCAACTTTTGAATTAAACGTTGAAATGCAGTTAAATCCATATGCTTTTCAAGTAACTGCCGATCAATTTGGCTGTTAAAATATAAATCATCCCCTTTAAAATTTTGACTATCTTCTATCACCTCTAAGGACCCAAGCAACACTGCGCTCTGATTGCCCTCAGCGATTTCAATATTTCGACCCACTCCCCCCACATCAACAACAGTATTAGCATCACTTTCTTCAATGGGTTTAATGTTATCAACTGTATGAGTTTGGTCTTGCAATTCAGTATTCTGGATAACTTTAGTGGAAAGGTCAACTTGTGTTTGCGCTACAGGTTCAATCTCTTTGGCTTGATTTAAATCTCCGTCCGATTCTTCAAGCACTGGGTCATTGATTGTTGTTTGAATGGACTCCACAAAGGTGTCTTGTTGTTGTGCAACCAAGTCAATATCTGGAATAGCATCAGGTAAAATACCTTGGTCGGTGTGAATTTTCGTTTGAGGGTTCTGTAAGCCTTCATCAGCCAATCCCCTTCTCTTTTTCAGCGCTTTGCGAACATTTCTAATATGCTCATAGGCATTTTCTGAATAAAGATGTGGAACGGAGGGCTTGTTTTGATCATTCACATAATTTTTATGATCTAAACGTACGATAAATTTGGCGAATAAACCACCATCTTGCTCTAAAACGACACATTTAATCCGCTCACCAATTTGAGGAAGAAGCAACTGATTTGAAAAATCTTCTAATTTAAAAACAACTTGTTGATGATCATTTAATTCAATTAGACCTTGCCCTAAATCATTATCGAAAAAGGTAACAGTCCCTTTTCTGAACATTTTTTATTCTCTTATCATTAAAAAGGAGGCCCCCTATAGCCTCCTTCGATGATACTAAATTTTAATCTTTTTGCACACTACCAAAAATTTTATCTCCAGCATCACCTAAACCTGGCACGATATAACCTTGTTCATTTAAACCTTGATCAATTGAAGCGGTGAAAATCGTCACATCAGGGTGTGCGGCTTCAACACGTTTAATTCCTTCAGGTGCAGCAACCAAAACCATAACACGGATATCTTTACAGCCACTTGCTTTTAACACGTCAATCGCAGCAACCAAAGATGAACCAGTCGCCAACATTGGGTCAATAATCATGGCTAAACGATTTTGTACATCTGGAACCAATTTTTTATAATAAGTACGTGCTTCCAAAGTTTCTTCATCACGTTCTAAACCGAGGACTGAAACTTTAGCACTTGGGATAAGATTTAAAAAACCTTCTAACATGCCAATACCAGCACGTAAAATTGGCACTACAGTGATTTTTTTACCCGCAATTCTGTCTACTGTAACTTTACCATTCCAGCCATCAATCTCATGATCACACACAGGTAAATCTTTGGTTGCTTCATAAGTTAAAAGCATGGTTACTTCTTGAGCAAGTTCACGGAAATTCTTAGTACTAATGTCAGCACGGCGTAATAAACCTAATTTATGACGAATAAGTGGATGACGAATTTCTTGAATAGACACGGGAGGACACCTAAAAGGATAAAAGTAAATTTCCATTATTATAAATGTTTTTTATATCAGAGATAAGAAAAGCCCTCAATGAATGAGGGCTTTTTTTGTTAATAGCAGGATTTTATTGCGATTAGTGTTGTTGGCTCATCAAGAAATGTAAAGGAGATAAAATTTCTGATTTCAACGCCAAGTTGATGATTGGATCTGGATAAACACCAATGATCAATACCAAAGCAGCAGCGCCGAGCACCATCAAACCACCCACTTTTTGTCCCCAATGATCAACCGCATCAATACGAGGATTATCTGGTGGAGTCATATACATCACGATCATCACACGTAAATAGTAATACAAACCAATACCACTACCCACCACAACCATAGCAGCCAAGAACCAATGTTCTGTGGTTACAGCAGCAATCACCACCATAAACTTACCGATGAAACCAGCGGTCAATGGAATCCCTGCAAGAGAAAGCATCATCACTGTTAAGGTCGCAGTCAGAACTGGACGACGCCAGAATAAACCACGGTAATCCGCAAGCGACTCAGCTTCATCAACATTGTTATATGGGCTCGACATTAACGCGACAGCACCAAAAGCACCAATCGTAGTTAAGGTATAAGTCACCACGTAGACACTTACACTGCCTAAACTTGCATAACCTAAACTAATCAAAGCAATCAATAAATAACCGAAATGGGCGATCGATGAATAACCCAAAATTCGTTTTAAGTTGACTTGACGTAATGCAAGGAAGTTCCCGACTAAAATCGAAAGTACAGCGATCACAGTTAATACAGTCACGATAGACGGTACAAGAATGAAACCTGAACTTAAAATAAAGCGGACTAATAAACCAATGGTTGCAACTTTAGCAACAGTTGCAAGATAGGTCGCGATTGGCGCAGGTGCACCTTGATAAACATCTGGTGTCCATTTATGAAATGGCGCCAACGATAATTTAAACGCAATTGCAATCACGATTAATCCTGAACCCAACAAAATCATTGGTTGAGCAAGGAAACCTTTTAACTGTTCAATAAAGTCAGCCAAAGACGCAATTTGTTGCACTTGTGCTAACTGATTTCCATACAAACCTGGGAAGTCAGTAAATGACAATGTACCGGTATAAGCATAAACGTATGCCATACCCATCAACAAGATTGCTGAAGCGGTTGCAGAAAGTACCAAATACTTTACGCCTGCTTCTAGCGATTTTCCACGCTGATGCGTATATGCCAATAAGCCATACACAGGAATTGACAAAAGCTCTAAGCTAATAAAGAACGACGCATAATGAGAACTTGCCACCATTAACATTGCCCCTGTTACAGAGATCAACATCAAGATATAAAGTTCTTCACGATTATCTTTATAGGTTTCAATATAAGCGTGAGATAACGTACAGCATGCGAGTGCAGCAACTACTGCAATAAATTGATAAAACAATGTAAATGGATCAACCACAAACATGTTCATCACATTTGATGGTGCAAATGAACCACCAAACATCATGAATAAAATATCAATTGCAGCAAGGTTTAAACCCACCACCGATGCAGTCGCAATCAAATTATGATTACGCTTGATCGAGGTTAGGATCATCACCACAACAGCGGTTAAAGCAACAATAAAAACTGGTGCTAAAGGCATGAGACCCGAAAATGACATAGTGAAGTTCATGACTATTGGATCTCCACATTTTGTTGAGATACGACTTGTTGTGCCGCATCAACAACTTCTTGAACTGGAATATAGCTATTTGATAACCACGCCATACTTGAGTGAGAAATATCAAGGAAGCTTTGTGGATACACACCTAACCATAATAAGCCAAATGCACAGATCAATAGAATTACTGTTTCACGTACATTCAAGTCTTTTAATGGACTTTCATAATGCTTTTTCTGTTCTTCATTTGGCGTACCAAATAAAGCTTTGTGGATCAGAATCAAACCATAAAGACCAGCAAAGACCAAGCTAATCGCCGCAATGATGGTAAATGTTGGGAACTTAGCAAATGAACCCATCAAGATCAGGAATTCACCAATAAAGTTACCTAGACCTGGAATACCCACAAGCGCAGAGACAAAGAACATCAAGAAGAATGGTAAATACTGGAATTGACCACGAATACCACCCATCAAACGTAAGTCACGGGTATGTAAGCGCTCATACACTTGACCACACATAATGAACAATGCAGCAGATGACAAGCCATGTGCCAACATCATGATCATTAAGCCTTGGAACGTCAGAATATTACCGGCATAAAGTGCAAGTAATACGAAACCCATATGCGAAATAGAAGTATAAGCAAGCAGGCGTTTCATATCTGTTTGCTGGAAAGCACACCAAGCGCCGTAGAAAATACCAATCAAACCTAAAATAATCGCAATATCGGCAAATTGTGCAGATGCTGCTGGGAAGAATGGCAATACAAAGCGCAGTAAACCGTACGCAGCAGTTTTAATCAAGATACCCGCTAAGTCTACAGAACCTGCTGTAGGTGCTTGCGCATGGGCATCTGGTAACCAACCGTGTAATGGGAATACTGGAAGCTTGACCGCAAAACCAATAAAGAAACAGATCATCAATGCATAGGCAATATGTGGTGCCTGAGCATCTAAAGTGTTTGCAACAGCAAGTAAATAGTTATAGTCGAAGCTAATCGTACCTGACATCTGAGAACCGTAGACCACTAAGCCTAAGATCCCGATGAGCATGATCAAGCCAGCGACTTGGGTATAGATAAAGAACTTGGTTGCAGCATAAACACGTGATTTACCGTCTGCGCCTTTATGACCCCAAAGAGCGATCAAGAAGTAGATAGGGACTAGCATCATCTCCCAGAAGAAGAAGAACAAGAACATATCAATTGCAAGGAAAACCCCGATTACCCCACCCAAAGACCATAATAGGTTTAAGTGGAAGAAGCCGACATTCTTTTGAATTTCACCCCATGAACAGCCAACTGCAAGTACACCCAGTAATGCAGTCAAGCCCACCATCAGCAATGAAAGACCATCTACAGCCAAATGAATGTTAATACCAAGTGTTTTAATCCAAGGTAAATAAAATTCTGCTGCCCAAGTTGGAGTCTTCGCCCCCAACTCATAGCTAAAGCCACCTTGTTTCCACAAAATCAGTGTTAAGCCCAATGTAACGAGCATACCGACTAATGCGATATAACGTGGCAAATGTTTATCAAGTTTATCGACCAACCAACACGCGAAACCTGCAATAAAAGGTACAAGAATCAGTGCGGGTAAAATCCAATTGTTTGTGATTTCCATCTTATTTCCCCACTACCTGAATCACGATCAAGATCATCAGCAATACCACTACACCGAGTGACATACTTGATGCATATTCACGTAATGAACCTGTTTGACGGGTACTTGTAAATTTATTCCCACTATTTACGATCGCAGGTAATACCAGCCATAAACCATCAATTGGGTCACGACCTAAAATTTTCGCAATGAGTAAATAAGGTTGAACAAATACAAGGTTGTATAAAGAATCGAAACCAAATGCATTACGGCAGATATTTGCAAGTCCAGCACCAAATGAAGTGGCTGCAAAACCTTGCACCGCTTTATAAGCGAAAGCAAATAACACCACGCCTACAGCTAAACCGACCAATGCGATACCGACTGCAAGGTGTTCTGCACCATGCATTCCTTCTTCAATCGCTTGAGAAACTTCAAATGCAGGGATATGTGCTGCATTTAAAATGTTCATCACTGGCGCTTTTAAGAAGTAAGCCAAACCTGTTGAAAGAACAGCCAAGATACCTAAAGGCGCCCAATACGTTGCACCTTTGATTTCGTGATAATGTGTTTTTTCTTCACCGAAGAATACAACCCAAATTAAACGGAATGTATAAATCGAAGTTAAGAATGCACCCGCAACACCAACCCAATACAATGAGTTATACAATGCGACAGATTGACCTTGCGCCCAAACAGCACCCAAGATTGCATCTTTTGAGAAGAAGCCGATCGTGATAAATGGAATTGCAGCAAGTGCACCACCACCAATCGCGAAGCAAGCAAATAAGAATTTGTTTTTGTAGAACAAGCCACCCATTTTAAAGATGTTTTGTTCATGATGGTAAGCCAAGATCACCGCACCAGAAGACAAGAACAATAATGCCTTAAAGAATGCATGTGCAAGCATATGGAACAGACCTGCTTGATACGCTTCTGCACCCACAGCCATAAACATATAACCGAGCTGACTCATGGTAGAGTAAGCCAGAATACGTTTGATATCTGTTTGAACCAAAGCTGCAAAGCCAGCAACCAACAATGTTACAGCACCCGTAATCGAAATGAACTGCATCACTTCTGGTGTCATTTCAAACACAGAGAACATACGGCAACATAAGTAGATACCCGCGGTAACCATTGTTGCAGCATGGATCAATGCAGATACTGGTGTCGGACCAGCCATTGCATCTGCCAACCATGTTTGTAATGGGATTTGCGCAGATTTACCTGCTGCACCCAAGAACAACATCAATGACGTGATCAATGCCAAGTTATGATCAAGTGCGAGAACTTGTGAAGCATTGGCAACAATCGTGCCGATGTGTAAAGTACCAAATTGTTGGTAAAGCAAGAACAATGCGATCAGTAAGAATACATCACCAACACGCGTTACTGTAAATGCTTTAATTGCCGCAAAACCATTTGCAGGGTTTTGGTAGTAATAACCAATCAACAGGTAAGAACACAGACCTACGCCTTCCCAACCTAAGAATAACAACGCTAAGTTGTCACCCAATACAAGCACCAACATGCTTGCAACGAATAAGTTGAAGTATGAGAAGAAACGTGCGAAGTCTTCTTCACCACGCATGTACCAAGTTGCAAAGATGTGAATCAGGAAACCTACACCTGTCACCATGCCCATCATTAACAATGACAAGCCGTCAAGATGCAAACTTACACCCGGTGCAAAACCGCCTACATTGAACCAAGTCCATAAATGCTGTGCTTGCGCAACTGAACCCTGCTTAACAAAGTCCATGCCTGCAATCAATGCAAATAAAGCAGAAAGGCCAACAGAACCCGCACCAATAATTGCTGCTACATTTTCAGGAAGTTTATTACGTCCTGCCGCTAAAAGCACAAAGCCAATCAGCGGAAATAAAATCGTTAAATATAAATAACTCATCCGCGCATCTCACTAGCAGCATCTACATCCAGATGATGGAAGCGATGATAGAACTGGAGGACGATCGCTAGACCGATACAAGCCTCTGCCGCAGCAAGTGTGAGGATCAAAATAAACATAATTTGACCATCAGGTTGTGCCCATGCACTTCCTGCCACAACGAATGCCAATGCTGCTGCATTCATCATGATCTCAAGGCTCATTAACATAAATAATAGGTTGCGTCGCACCATTACACCGTAAAAACCCAGTGCAAAAAGGATAGTTGCGACGATCAAACCATGTTCTAAAGGAATGTTGCCCATTACTGTTTATCCTCTGCTGCACTCGGTTCACGTTTGCCTAAGTGGAATGCTGCAACCAATGCTGCAAGCAATAACATTGCGGCAACTTCAACCAATAATAAATAGTGGGTAAAGAGTGCTTGACCAATTGCTTTAGGTCCAATCACTTGAGTTCCAAGTACTGCACCATGTTGGGTATAGTCTGAACCTAATACCCAAACCAAACATAAGCCCACTAAGAAGCTCATGAGTGCTGGATAAGCCCAAGCATCTGAAGTCAACCATTTACGTTCTTGATCAACTGTATGTTGACCAAGGTTGAGCATCATGACCACGAATACGAACAACACCATGATCGCACCCGCATAAACAATCACTTCAAGCGCAGCTGCAAATGGTGCACCAATGATCAAGAAGATCCCTGCAACAGCAAGTAGAGAAACGATCAAACTTAATAAAGCATGTACTGGATTGGTGTTGGTCACAACACGAATCGTCGAAACAATGGCCACGAGAGCCATTAAATAAAATGGCCACATCATGGTAATAAGCTCCGTACATCTACAGGCGCACTTTCACGTTGCGCTTGACCTTTTTCTTTACCATCAATTGCCATACCACTTACACGGTAGAAATTGTAGTCTGGGTATTTACCTGGTCCTGAAATGAGTAAGTTTTCTTTCTCATAAACAAGATCCTGACGGACATATTCGCCTAACTCAAAATCTGGTGTTAACTGAATGGCAGTTGTTGGACATGCTTCTTCACACATACCGCAGAAAATGCAGCGTGAGAAGTTAATGCGGAAAAATTCTGGATACCAACGTCCATCATCTTTTTCAGCTTTCTGCAATGAAATACAACCAACAGGACATGCAACCGCACATAAGTTACACGCAACACAACGTTCTTCACCGTCTGGGTCACGTGTTAATACGATACGACCACGGTAGCGTGGAGGTACGATTTGTTCGGCTGGCACTTCTGGATATAAAATCGTATCGCGTTTGCGTGTGACATGGCTAAACACCATCCACAACGAACGAACAATTGATCCTACGCCAGCTAGAATTTTATACATTTTGTACTCCCTGCTGTCCTAGGCCTGATTCATCAGAATCACAGCACCAGTCACCAAAAGGTTGACCAATGCAAGTGGTAAACACACTTTCCAACCAAAATTCATAACTTGGTCATAACGTGGACGCATTAAAGAACCACGTGCCAAGACAAACATCATTACAAAGAATGCTGTTTTCGCAATGAACCAGAATGCATCTGGAATGAATGGAATATTTAAATTAAATGGTGCTAACCAACCGCCAAAGAATAAAGTCACGATCAGTGCAGAAATTAGAATGATGTTGACGTATTCAGCAACGAAGAACATCCCCCATTTCATACCACCATATTCGACATGGTAACCTTCTGCCAATTCTTGTTCAGCTTCAGGTTGGTCAAATGGATGACGATGCGTTACTGCAACACCCGCAACCACGAAGATCATGAAACCAATGAATTGCGGAATCACAAACCATACATCACGTTGTGCTTCTACGATGTCACGCAAGTTAAATGAACCTGCAATTGCCACCACACCCATCAATGAAATCCCTAAAAAGACTTCATAAGAAATGGTTTGTGCTGCTGAACGTAGACCACCCAATAACGCATATTTGTTGTTAGATGCCCAACCACCAAATAACACCGCATATACTGCAATACCTGCCATTGCCATAAAGAACAATAGACCGATACTCATGTCTGAAACACCTAAGTAAGGTGAAACAGGAATAACCATGAATGACAGTACTGCAGTCGCCATTGCCACTGCTGGTGCTAAACGGAAGGTTAACTTATCTACAAACTTTGGTGTCCAGTCTTCTTTGAACATGATTTTCAGCATGTCGGCAACGATCTGGAACATCCCGCCAGGACCAACACGGTTTGGTCCATAACGGTCTTGCCATAAGCCCAGCAAACGACGTTCAATAAATGACATCAAAGCGGCCAGTAAAACCACAACCAACAAAATTACGATGGCTTGAATCACTGAATAAGCGATTGGCCAGTCTTGTGCCCATGTCGGTAGTGCGCGTAAAGATTCATTCATGATTACACTCCTACCGTTACAGATACAGGTTCAGCAAGTGAAACTGTTGGTGCTTGGCCGACTGGATAACCGATATAACCTGTTGGTAAATATTCAATCACATGCACAGGAAGACTAATCGTCGTTTCGCCTGCTTTCACTGTCAGTTGTTGACCATCTTGAACATTTAAACGTGCTGCATCTTGCTCGCCCACTGCAAAAGTCGCTTCTGGAATACGCGATTCCATCACCGGCGTTTTAATCGTAAATTCACCTGAAGCGAAAATATGATGCATTGGAACCAAACGGAAACTCTCTGGATTTGCCACAACCGCAGTTGGCGCCACATAGCTACGTGCAGGACGTTTTACTAAGCGATCAAACAAACGAACGCCTGAATCACCACCTTTAAGGTGACCACCCACTTCATCTTGGTATTTGTTCCAAGCTTGTGGTGAGTTCCAACCCGGTGCCCATGCAAATGGAACCAATGACGATGCATTTTGCGGTCCAACATAACCTTCCATAGAGAATGTTAATGCGGAATCGACATCGACAGGTTGTTTCGGCTCATGTACGTTTAATGGTGCACGCATTGCAGTACGACCTGAGTAACGACGCGGTTCACGGGCAATTTTCAAGCCATGAACACGGTAGCCCGCATCAGGTGCAACATCTTGAATCGCTTCAAGAACTGGAACATTTTTGACCACAGACTCAATTACGTCATCCAACAATGTCCACGAGATCGCTTTACCTTTCACACCCGTTTCAATGGCATGTAACCAGCGCCAAGATTCTTTGATGGCATATTCTGGTTTGTAATAGCTTGGGTCATAAACTTGATAGAAGCGTTGCGCACGACCTTCTTGGCTGACCACTGTTCCATCGCCTTCTGCAAAGCTTGCAGCAGACAAGACAACATCAGCTGCTTTTACGGTTTCAGTTTCAGAATGATCAAGCACTATCACGCTTTGCGCTTTGTCTAGAGCAGCCTGAACTTGTACAGCAGGTAAACGGCGGAACAAATCATTTTCAACAATAATGATTGACTCATAATCTTGAGCAAATGCTTGTTCTAAGCTTAAACCACCAAACAAAGCCATACCCATTGAGTTCACTTCTGGAACTGTCAATGTTAAGCCTGCATTTCCACCTAGGTTTTGTGCAACTTGTGCAGCAGCTTCCATGATGGCAGCATCTTGTAAGCTAGTACCCGAGATGATTAATGGTTTTTTCGCAGCTTTTAACGTATCCGCAATGGTTTGTGCAAATGCTTTAGCATCATCATCTAAACCAAGAATCGCATCACCGTTTACACCCGCAGCAATCGCAAAACCTAAACGTGCAATATCGTTTGGAGAAGCAACAACTTCACCCTCAGCAATATCAGCTAAACGTGTTTGTGTTGCAGCCAAGATATAGATTGGAGAATTTGCATCCTGACCAATACGTTTTACAGGTTCAGCTAACCAATCTTGGGTACGGCGGTCTGCGGCCATTTGTTTGGCTTTGTTTTTCGCAGCTTGGCGAACAGACAATGCCATACGTGGTGCAGTTTGCGTTAAATCTTCACCCAAGATCAAGACTGCATCATAGCTTTCGATTTCACGCATACTTGGGTTATAAACACCCTCAGCTTGCATAATCGATGCAGCAAGTTCAACCAAGTTCTGTTCTTTTTGAGAAAGACCTGTTGAATAATTTTCTTGGCCAACCAACTCACGCAACGCATAGTTTGATTCTAATGATGCACGTGGAGAACCAATACCCAAGACTTTTTTGCCTTGAACATTTTCAATCACTGAGTCCAGTGCCACATCAACAGAAACAGTTTTAACTTCTGTTGCAGCACGGAATTGTGGCTGACGTGGACGATCTTCACGGTTCACATAACCCGTACCAAAACGACCTTTATCGCAAAGGAAATATTGGTTAACGTCACCATTGAAACGGTTTTCTACACGACGTAATTCGCCATAACGCTCACCCGGAGAGATGTTACAACCTGAAGAACAGCCTTGGCATACGCTAGGCGCATACTGCATGTCCCACTTACGGTTATAACGTGCCGAATGGGTTTTATCGGTAAATACACCTGTTGGGCACACTTCAGTCAAGTTACCAGAGAACTCAGACTCTAAAGTGCCTGATTCTGGACGACCGAAGTAGACACGTGATGCATTGGCATAAACACCAAAGTCTGTACCACCGGCATAATCGTTGTAGTAACGAACACAACGGTAACATGCGATACAACGGTTCATCTCATGTGCAATGAAAGAACCCAACTCTTGGTTGTGATGCGTACGTTTGGTAAAACGATAACGACGACGATCATGTTGCGTCATTACCGTCATATCTTGTAAATGACAGTGACCACCCTCTTCACAGACTGGACAGTCGTGTGGGTGATTGGTCATTAAGAATTCCACAATCGATTCACGGAAATCTTTTGCTTCTTTGTCTTCAATCGAAATAAAGGTATTGTCAGATGCAGGAGTCATACATGACATTACTAAGCGACCACGAGTATCTTCTGGATTCGCATATTGAGTAACAGCACATTGACGGCAAGAACCGACAGAACCTAAAGCTGGATGCCAACAAAAATATGGGATGTCGATGCCAAGACTCAAACATGCTTGTAGCAAGTTTTCCGAGCCATTGACTTCATACGATTTTCCATCGACATGAATTGTAGCCATAGTCGAATTCCTTAAACTTGTTCTACGTGGCTGGCTTGGGCTACAGGACGATCTGTCACTTTAGCTTCAAACTCGCTACGGAAATATTTGAGTGCACCCATCAATGGTTCCATCGCACCTGGTGCGTGAGCACAGAATGTTTTACCAATCCACAACTTGCGAGTCAGTTCTTGAAGATGTTGAATGTCTTCCATCTTCCCTTCACCTTTCTCAATTGCGACAAGTGCTTTGACCGCCCAAGGTAAACCATCACGGCATGGCGTACAGAATCCACATGATTCACGTGCAAAGAATTCTTCTAAGTTACGCGTTGCAGAAACCATACACTGGGTTTCATCAACGACCATTAACAAACATGTACCTAGACGAGAACCTGCTTTCATAATGCTTTCTGAATCCATTGGAAGATCAATGTGTTCAGCAGCCAAGAAGTCAGTCGATGCCCCACCCGGTAACCATGCTTTCAGTTTAAGACCATCGCGCATACCGCCAGCATAGTCTTCAATCACTTCACGTGCAGTCGTACCAAACGGTAATTCCCAAAGACCAGGGAAAGTCACTTTACCTGATGCACCATAAATTTTAGTGCCTGGATCTTTAGATTTACCCGCAGACAAACCGATATACCACTCAGGCCCACGCAACATAATTGCTGGTAAGTTGTTATAGGTTTCTACGTTGTTTACGATGGTCGGACGGCCCCATGCACCTGCAACTTGCGGGAATGGAGGCTTAGTACGTGGGTTTGCACGACGACCTTCGAGTGAGTTAATCAATGCAGTTTCTTCACCACAGATATAACGCCCCGCGCCGGTATGCACATGCAGGTCAAAATTCCAACCTGTATCTAAGATGTTGTCACCCAAATAACCTTTAGCACGCACTTGTTCTAAAGCTTCATTTAAGTATTGTGCAGCTTCAATGTATTCACCGCGAATGAAGATATAACCCTGAGTCGCTTCGAGGGTATAACCTGCAATCAACATCCCTTCGATCAATTGATGTGGAAGTTTTTCCATCAACAAACGGTCTTTGAATGTTCCCGGTTCCATTTCATCGGCATTACAGATTAGGTAACGAGGACCACCATCATTGGGTGCCATCAATGACCATTTAATCCCTGCTGGGAAACCTGCACCACCACGACCTTTTACAGTCGCTGCTTTGATGACTTCAAGAACATCTTTAGGTGGCATAGAAAGCGCTTTTTTAAAGCCTGCATAGCCTTCTAAAGCTTCATAGTCATCAGCACTACGAACAAATTCCTGCTTACTCAAACGCCATGTTAATGGGTGAGTTTCAGGGTTTCCTTCGCCATAAATTGGTCTTGGTTCGGTATTCATACATACTTCTCCAATAACTGTTTCACAGAAGTCACTTCAACCAAACCGTGTGTATCTTCATCAATCATCAAGGTTGGACCTTTGTCACAGTTCCCTAAACAGCAGATCGGCAATAAAGTAAAACGACCATCAGCTGTCGTTTGACCAAATTGGATACCCAATTCACGTTGGAAAGCTTCTGCTAAAGTTTCCGCACCCATCAAGAAACATGCAATCGAATCACATAATAAAATTACGTGACGACCTACAGGCTGACGGTATATACGGTTATAGAATGTTGCAACACCTTCTAAATCCGCAGTTGTAATTGTCAATAATTGAGCAATTGCATGTAGCTGCGCGTCATCCACCCAACCATTACGGCGTTGTACACACTTTAAAGCATCCAAAGACGCTGCGCGTGGATATGGGTAGTGACCCATGTGATGTTCAATTTCATGGATTTCTTCACTAGTCAGAATCCCTTCAACATTCACACGTGGCTTTTTATCAGTCAAAATCATCATAATGCGTTTACCCCTTAGCGATCCACGTCAGCCATAACGACGTCAATTGTCGCTAAATAAATGATCAAGTCAGATACAAGACTGCCGTTAATCACGGAAGGAATTTGCTGCAAGTGGGTGAAAGTAGGCGTACGAATACGGGTACGGTAACTCATGGTTGACTTATCTGAAGTCAAGTAATAGTTAGACGCACCTTTCACCACTTCTGCCATTACAGAGGCTTCACCAGCTGGCATTACAGGACCCCATGACACGCTCAAGAAGTGCGTAATCAAAGTTTCAATATCTTGTAAAGTCTTATCTTTTGGTGGTGGAACTGCCAATGGATGATCCGCTTTATAAGGACCAGAAGGCATATTATCCAAACACTGTTTGACGATTTTTAACGACTCTTCGATTTCGCGATAGTGAACCATTACACGCGCGTAAGCATCGCCTTCATACTCTAACGGCACTTCAAAGTCGTAATTTTCATAACCACTGTATGGACGATATTTACGAACATCAAAATCAATACCTGTCGCGCGTAAACCTGTACCTGTTACACCCCAAGCCAATGCCGATTTAGCATCGTATTGCGCAACATTACGGGTACGACCCACAAATACTGAGTTTTTCAATGCAGCAGTATGATATTCCTTCAAACGTTTTGGCATCCATTCGAGAATTTCACGAATCAGTTTTTGCCAGTTGTTTGGAAGGTCATGTGCTGTCCCGCCGATACGGAACCATGCTGGGTGCATACGGAAACCTGTGATCGCTTCAATTGCGTCATAGATTTTTTGACGATCCGCAAACATATAGAATACTGGTGTCATACCACCAGCATCCTGAATCGCAGTACCGATATACAACAAGTGGTTATTGATACGGAATAATTCAGACATCATGACACGGATACATTGTGCACGATCAGGAACGGTAATCCCTGCAAGTTGTTCCACACCCATGACATAAGGCATGTTTTGCGCACAACCACCTAAGTAGTCAACACGGTCTGTATATGGAATAAATGAATGCCAAGTTTGACGTTCAGCCATCTTTTCCACACCACGGTGGTGATAGCCAATATCAGGCACACAATCTTTCACTTCTTCGCCATCAAGCTGCAAAATTACACGGAATGCACCATGCGCAGATGGGTGGTTAGGCCCTAAGTTCAAGAACATAAAGTCTTCATCGGCGTTACCGCGTGTTAGACCCCAATCTTCTGGAACAAAACGAAGATGTTCTTGTTCGAAATCTTGTTTAGCCTTGTCTTGCATGTACGGTGTATATTCAGTCGCACGTGCAGAATATTCTTTACGTAGTGGATGACCTTCCCAATAGGTTGGTAACAAGATACGACGAAGCATTGGATGCCCTTCGAAATTGATCCCAAACATATCGTAAGCTTCACGTTCGTACCAATTGGCATTTGGCCAAATATTGGTCGCTGTTGGAACGTTAATATCGTTCTCACTCAACGCCACTTTGATACGAATATCACTATTACGTTCTAATGAAAGTAAGTGATAGAACACTGTGAAATCAGATGCAGGTAAACCATCACGGTTGTTACGCAAACGTTCATCGACCGCAGATAAGTCAAACAGCATCACATAAGGACGTGGTACTGTACGCAAGTACATTAGAACTTCTTGTACACGTGCGCGCTCAACCCAGACCGTCGGAAAATCTTCAAACGTCGGTTGCACGTAAAAGTTCTCGCCAAATTTGGCTTTGAGATCTTCTACAATTGCAAATGCTGGGCGGGAATCAACTGGAGTCGATTCTGGCATAGCAATTTCAGTTTCAGCCATTGGCTTGGCTTCCTATTTAATACAAATTCTGTCAAATTCCCTGATGACCATATCCATCAGATATGTCAAATACTCATCAGAAAAAATTACTCAATTTCATCCATAGAGCGTAAGTTTTTCACTGCAATACGTTCAGCGTTCTTACGGTCGCGTTCTG
This sequence comes from Acinetobacter sp. CE-15, assembly GCF_051059255.1. Taxonomy (NCBI): domain Bacteria; kingdom Pseudomonadati; phylum Pseudomonadota; class Gammaproteobacteria; order Moraxellales; family Moraxellaceae; genus Acinetobacter; species Acinetobacter sp. CE-15. The sequence goes on from NZ_CP192737.1 coordinate 3,785,101, forward strand.
GCATCATCTTTGGCTTATACACTGGCTGAAGATCATCACCGATTACCGCAGAGAGCGGACGACGTTCTAATTGAATTTGGTCTTGCAATAACATCAAGGCTTGAATCAATGCTTCTGGACGTGGTGGGCAACCTGGAACGTACACGTCAACAGGAATGATTTTATCCACACCTTGTACAACAGAATAGATGTCGTACATACCACCAGAGTTTGCACAAGCACCCATTGAAATCACCCATTTAGGCTCAAGCATTTGTTCATACAAACGTTGAATTACAGGTGCCATTTTAACAAAGCAAGTCCCTGCAACGATCATCAAATCTGCCTGACGTGGCGAAGCACGAATAACCTCGGCACCAAAGCGCGACAAGTCATGCACACCAGTTAACGTGGTTGCATATTCAACGTAGCAGCAAGATGTACCAAAGTTAAAAGGCCATATTGAGTTTTTACGGCCCCAGTTTACAGCTGTGTGTACCACATCCTCTAAGCGAGTCATGAACACATTTTTATTCACTTCTTCTTCAAGTGGATCTGTCACAATTTGACGATCTTGAAGCGGATATTGTTCAGCTTCTGGATTCGCACGGGTTAAAGTATATTTCATTCCCGAGTTACTCCTTGTTCAGAGACATGGTCGGTGTTTTATCTTTCACACGACCAGAAGATTGAGCTGGAATAGTTCCAGTAGGATCCATCACCAACTCTTCAATTGAATTGAAGCGAGTAATTTCTGCAAGGTCCATATTTGGTGAACCAATTTTAGGTTTAATCCCTGCGATTTTACGTTTATCTGAAGGTGACCAGTTCAATGCACCTGTGGATAATTCATAAATCAAACCAACGAGTAAAACTAAAATAAATACAGCTGCAGCTGAAAACCCAACCCAACCTACTTCACGTACAGATGTCGCCCATGCATATAAATAGAGGGCTTCCAAATCGAATACAACAAAGAAGATTGCAACAAGGTAGAACTTCGCAGACAAGCGGATACGTGCACCACCAGCACTAACCACACCTGATTCAAATTGCTCTTGCTTCGCACGTCCCCATGATTTACCCCCAAGGAGCAAAGGAACGGTGAGCATAAAGACACATAAAAATGTCACGCCGATCACGAAGGCAATGATTGCCCAATCGTATGGAGTAATGGCACTCATGCGGGGATAACTCCTGGCAGGCCTATTATTTAACAAAGAATGTATGTATTGGCCTTGCAAATACACCAAACACAAAATAAATCTGGTCAATTGTACCCGATTGATGTCATCTGTTGCTAGTTAATAGCTCTAAGTCTTTCGGATGATTTTTTAGACAAAAGCCATAATTTTTCCTGATTCACAGCGATACAGCGCTGACTTATCGTTTTATCAAATTTCTATCCCTATTCTTATTAGTTTTTCCGAAGTTTATTTTTTAATCATGAATTAAAAATGACAAATCAGTAGCTTAATCCGATTCAGTCCAAGTAAAAGCTTCGATTTATCCATGCTTTTCTGCGATTTAATTGGCTAATTTCCACAAATATAAGGATTTACCATCTAAAATATTTTGTTACATTCTATGTGATAAAATAGTCACATTAGATCAATCAAGTGATAAAAATTATCTTATTGTGATAATTTTTAAATATTACAAAGTTATTTATAATTTTTTATACTTTACTATTATCAAAACCAACTTATTTCAGTGAAATAACCCGCTTTAAACCATCCAGCGCCAAATGTTCAATGCCTACTTTTGACCTACCTTGTGCCCTCTTATTATTTTCTGATTTAAATTTTCGAAATAGTCAGCACTGTCAATGATGTCATTTTTCGCACATACCACAGCCAAGCTCGCCTAAACTAAAGCCGTTTGAAAGGTGAGTAACTTATCGCCACTTAAATTAGTAAATTGTATATTTAACACCCAATTGCAGTAAAAGGTGTTCATTGTCGCAAACTTAGACGAATTGTCTACAGAGCCTATACACATTGAACTACTTTTATGTATATGCTATTCAATATGAACAACTTTAAATCAATAATTTAGGGGTAAAACAAGATGGAATTCAGCAGCAAGCCAAACTATTTTTTATTTGCACAATTACTGATTCGTCATATTGAAAATTACGTCAAAAAACACGCTGATGCACAAAATGCAATTTTTGATCTAAGAGATGTTTATGAGCTTTTCCGCCAAGATCTTGCCGCAACCACGACAAATCTAGAAGGGATTTTAAATATCGCAGATGAATATCGTATTGATACTATTCAAGGTGACCAAAAAATCATTAGCAGTTATAAAATTGACGCTGAACAAAATAGCTTATTGATTGACTTTAATCATGATGCATTACAAGCATTACGAGACAGCAAGCCAATCATTGCGCCTGATGCAACGCTTCAACAATAAGATCTTGACTAAGCAACATTCAGACATAAAAAACCACCGAAATTTTCGGTGGTTTTTTTATTTGAAACCAAGCCTTCAGTCCACAATAGCATTCTTCTTATTCATCCAGTATCCACACTACACGAAGCCCAACAGGATCGCTGCCCCATGGTGTCGTGCTCGAAGCTGATTACTTGAACACAGTATCGCGTACTAGGTTGATGACATGGATCAGTTTACTGGCGGCAGTATCGACCAACACTGCCAATGGCCTTTGAAACCGAAGATGCAAAAATAAACCTTGATCATTCGAAGTGACTTCAAAATCTTCTAAAAAACTCAATTTTATACAAGATCAGTAATACCTGTGATAATTTCTGCAATTAAATCAATGCTGATGGTTAATACGATATCCCAAGATTCACAATCCTCCCCGATCAAAATATAAATCTCGCCATCATCACCTTTTTTCCAATAAACTGGGCTGTTGGCAGATTCTCCTGCCTTCATATAAGCAACAGAATCTGTTGTTATTTTTTTCAATTCTTCCACTTGGTCCATTGAAATATAAATATTAATTTCAATATATTGGTTGGCAATTTTTATTATAAATGCAGGATGCCCATTTCCATTAAATGCATGATCAATAGTAGTATCAAAATTAGCGTTCACCATTCAAATTCCCTTAATGAATATTATCATTATCAATATCAACATCAATGCTCAAGCTATTTAGTTTGGTCTGCGTAATTATGCTTAGAAAGGTCTGACAAAGAGTACGTTTTGATGTTCCGATAGATATCGTTATTTTTACATAACGCAAATATCATACAAATGTAGTAGTTTACCTGCATTTATTGGCGCACAAAAAACAGCATATAAATCTGATTCAGAATCATCAAACCATAATTGGACCTCAATTATATGTTTATTAACACGATCTCCTTTGAGAGAAAAAACCTCTGTATCCCCCAGTACATCGTCAGGGATTTGTGTCATTTTCACAAATCCACTTAAATGCGCAAATTCATTTACAGCAACTCTATATTCATTTGCCGTTGATGGATAGGCCAGTTTATTTTTCACCAATTCCTCATAGTCATCAGAAATCATAAGATTCAATATTTTTATCATTGATTCTTTATATATTGGAAATTCTCTTAGAAAAATATTTTCATTTGTCATTTTCTGATCCCAACTTTTCGCATTGCCGTGGATGGAGTAATTCCAATCTTCTAAAAATATAGATCAAAAGGCATCCAATATTTTTGAGTGAATTTTTGTATTGAAAGTCCCTTCTCCTGTTGGGAGAAGGTTAGGATGAGGGTTGTTTTATCTTAAACAATGACTTTAAAGATGACTGATGAACCAAGTCAAATAGCGCTTAATTGATAATAATATTTAACAGCATGATTTAACAATTAAGCTTTTTTCTTTTTAAAACGCTCTACAGGCCAAGACATGGTAAATCTTGCACCACCCAAATCTGAGCTTTGATCGACTTCAATCGTCCCGCCAAACCAATACGCAATACGACTAACAATTGAAAGTCCTAAACCATAACCACCCGAAGCACGAGTACGGCTATCATCTAAACGAGCAAATGCCTCAAATACACGTTTACGGTCTTCCTCTGGAATTCCGGGGCCATCATCTTCTACACAGACATAGGCCATGTTGGTCTGGTGATTGACACCACCACTGATATTGACTTGATGATCACAGTAACGTATCGCATTTCCCACCAAGTTTTGCACAACTCGATGTAAATAACGACGTTCTGCATCGACAATCACATCAGATGAAAGTGGGTTAAGGTGGATAATCTTTTGGGTTTTTAATGCTTCGGTTTCTACCGCAACTTGCTTTAATACATCAATCAATACAATTTTTTCAAAATCTAATGAAGGTGTACCTTGCTCTAATTTCGCATAGGTCATGATTTCATCAATCAGCGTATTTAACGCTTCAATGTCTTTATCAATCATCTCGACCTGTTGCAAACGATATTCATGGTCATCTTCATCTGCCAGCATTTCCATACCAAAACGGATTCGCGCCACAGGTGTACGTAACTCATGTGATACCGCACGCATTAGCTCACGCTGTGCTTCAATCAAACGCTGTATATGGTCAGACATGCTGTTATAACTGGTGGCTAGACTGGCCATTTCGTCATAACCCTCAACAGGTACACGTTGCGACATATCCCCTGTTCTCATCACATCTAAAGCTTCATTCACCTGTTTCAACTTGCGTTGCATCGGCACAATCAAGCCATACACCCCCAAACAGAGCAAGAACATACTTAGCAATGTAATTCCGGCCGCCAATTTAACGGGCATCCAGTTAAACATTGGAACGGGACCAAGCACCAACACATCTGTAGGTGAGTTTGGTAAGGGTGAAACAATCGAAATGGTGGTACCACGTACAGTTGCACTGTCACGCCATAAAATCACACTTTGATCTGACCTTAAACGACCAATTTGCTCGGAATCGAGATTGAGCTGAGAAATCTTTTCCACACCAACATGATAAGAGAAATGTTGTTGAATTTTCTTAAGATATTCTTGTTCTTGACCGGGATAATAGACCAAATAATCCAGAATAAATACTGGAAGCGCCTTCATTTGGCGTTCGCCAATTTGATCGACTTTGATATATAAATAGTGTTTAGGGTCATTTCTGATCCCTATCACCAGATAGGCAATCCCTTGTTCTGCATCATAACGCACCACCGCTTTTTGACTTTCTATACGTTTTTCTTCAGTACGAGATAAGTCAACTTTGCGCGCTTCGAGATAATAAATGGGAAGTTCTAATAGATCAGACGCATCTGAAATCCAATCTAGGCGCTGCTGTTCAGTTTGCTGACGTGCCACACCTTCACTGATCACAAATGAAATTCCATCTGTGAGAGACTCACGATATTCCTGCGCACGTTGATAATTAATTATTTGGACAAGTAAATATCCAAACAAGGCAACCAACACAACAAGAATGACTAATCCTGCATAGATGCGCAAAAATATACTGTGTTTAGACACGCAAACTAACCTTCTTTATGCCTGTTCTGTGATGGACAAGCATCTTAGATGACTGACCCATCGTTTATAGACCAGTCTCTTTAACAAACAAATAACCTTTACTACGTACAGTTTTAATACGTTTCGGATTTTCAGGATCATCACCAATTTTTGGACGAATACGTGAAATACGTACGTCAATCGAACGGTCTTGACCATCATATTCAATACCACGGAGACGTTCAAAGATGTCTTCACGCGATAAGATACGGCCTGCATTCGATGCCAATAACCAGAGTAGATCATATTCAGCACTGGTGAAGTCAACCAACTCACCGTTAAGTGTCACTGAACGACCGCCATTGTCGATCACAAGATCGTCAAATTCAATACGTTGTGCAACTTCATCTTCAGGCGCTTTGTCTGTACGACGTAATAATGCACGAATACGCGCAAGCAATACACGCGGTTGAACAGGTTTAGCAACATAGTCGTCTGCACCCATTTCTAAACCAAGAACTTGGTCCATATCTTCAGTACGTGCAGTCAACATCAAAATCGGTTGATGATAATGTGGACGAACTTCACGACAAACGGTTAAACCATCTGCACCCGGCAACATCACATCCAACACAACCAAGTCTGGTTGTTCAGCAATGATGCGGCGAATCGCACGGTTACCATCTGGCTCTACCCCAACTTCCAATCCATTGCGAATTAAGTATTCCTGAGTTAAGCGAGCTAGGCGCTCGTCATCTTCAACAATCAGAATCTTTGGTAACTTTTCTTCTTGGCTCATCTATTTGCCCCTATATTTGATTTTGGAGTCTGCTACAAATCTCGCAGATTCAACACACTATGTTTTGCAATATACACACGTTTACAATGTAAACAAGACCTCATTCACCAAACTGATACATGAGCGTATCAATTTGTTATATTTTTATTAACTATTGAATTGTAGGCAGTTTTATAAAATCAATACACATCATTTTTAAATTTCTTCAAGACAATCAATAGCTGGACTAATTTTTATACAAAATATTTCATTGTTCATATTCTGTCTCATCAGTTTATCGTTTTTTGAGTTATCCACACACTTATCTATAAGCACTCTGCGGAGTCTTTGCTATGCTATGTGCTTGTCTCATAAGGCATATAACAAAAATGACGCTTTGAGGTAAAAAGATGCAAATAAAAATTTACTTTTCAGGGATAAAATATTCTTGAAATGTCAATATTGATCTACCCTTAAAATTACCGTATCTTGTGTTCTAAATTAAATTAAACCACTAAGTATTGTGTTTAGTCCTCAAACATCGTGACAACAAATTTTGCAGTTTGTCCGATTCAAATGGTCCATAAACATAACAATGATGACAATGGAGCTACGCTGACAATGAACGCCATTACAACCCCTGGTCAACTACAAGTGATTAAACGCACTGGTGATGTTGCCGCTTTTGATGCAGATAAAATCTCTGTAGCAATTGGTAAAGCTTTTTTGGCTGTAGAAGGTCAACAAAGTGCAGATTCAAGCCGTATTCATGATCGCATCACTCAGCTCACAGAGATGGTGATGAATACTTTTAATCGTCGTTTACCTTCTGGCGGAACAATTCACATTGAAGAAATTCAAGACCAAGTTGAATTGGCGCTTATGCGTACAGGCGAACAAAAAGTTGCACGTGCATATGTGATCTATCGTGAACAACGTTCTGATGCACGTAAACAAACTGGTGCTCATCATCACCCAACCTTACAAATCACAGATGCGAACGGTCAGCTTCAGCCTCTAGATTTGGGTAAACTTCAAGCCACGATTGAAAAAGCAAGTGAAGGCTTAGAAGGCATCAATGTTCAAGCCATTGTCGATGAAACAGTTAAAAACTTATATAACGGTGTAAAACAGTCAGACATCTCAACCACGATGATGATGGCAACACGTACCCGTATCGAACAAGAACCAAACTATACTTATGTAACTGCACGTTTATTACGTGATGACTTGGTTGCGACCGGTTTAAAATTCTTAGGTTTAGCCACAGATACCATCGAAGGCGATGCACTCGAAACTTACTTAAACAAAGGTATCGAGCTTGAGCTTCTCTCTCCTGAGCTTTTAAACTTTGACCTTGCGAAATTGGCAGCTGCGATCAAACCAGAACGCTCAAACCAATTTACCTATTTAGGTTTACAGACTTTATTTGACCGTTACTTCATTCATTCAAATGATGTACGTTTCGAACTTCCGCAATTGTTCTTTATGCGTGTTTCAATGGGACTTGCATTAAATGAAGAACAGCGTGAAGACCGTGCAATCGAATTCTATGACTTATTGTCTAGCTTCGATTATATGGCGTCTACACCGACCCTGTTTAACTCAGGTACGTTACGTCCACAATTGTCGAGCTGTTACTTAACCACCATTCAAGATGATCTATATGACATCTATGGTGCGATGCGTGACAATGCCCTTCTTTCTAAATGGGCTGGTGGTTTAGGCAATGACTGGACACCAGTACGTGCCTTGAACTCATATATCAAAGGTACCAATGGTAAGTCACAAGGTGTTGTACCTTTCCTTAAAGTTGCCAACGATACTGCGGTTGCAGTAAACCAAGGTGGTAAACGTAAAGGTGCAGTATGTGCATACCTTGAAACTTGGCACTTGGACATTGAAGAATTCCTAGAGCTTCGTAAAAACACTGGTGATGACCGTCGTCGTACTCACGACATGAACACGGCTAACTGGGTTCCAGATTTGTTTATGCAACGTGTGATTGAAGATGCTGAATGGACACTGTTCACGCCATCTGAAACACCTGATTTGCATGATTTAACTGGCGGTGAATTTGCTGAACGCTATGCTTACTACGAAGGCATTGCAAAAGAAAACAACATGCTGCATAAGAAAATCCGTGCGAAAGACTTATGGCGCAAAATGTTATCGATGTTGTTTGAAACAGGTCATCCTTGGATCACATTCAAAGACGTATGTAACTTACGCTCACCACAACAACACGTAGGTGTAGTGCATTCATCTAACTTATGTACTGAAATCACTTTAAATACCAATAAAGATGAAATCGCAGTATGTAACTTAGGTTCGATCAACCTTGTACAACATGTTCAAGGTGGTGCTTTAGACCGTGAAAAATTAGCGCGTACAGTTAAAACTGCTGTTCGTATGCTCGACAACGTGATTGACATCAACTACTACGCAGTTGAACAAGCACGTAATTCAAATATGAAACACCGCCCTGTCGGTATGGGTATCATGGGCTTCCAAGATGCTTTATATGAATTGGGTATGGGATATGGTTCTGATGCAGCAGTAGATTTTGCTGATGAATCAATGGAAGTGATCAGCTACTACGCGATTCAAACATCAAGCGACCTTGCTGTTGAACGTGGTGTGTATTCAACATTCAAAGGTTCATTGTGGGATCAAGGTATCTTACCAATCGACTCTTTAGATATCGTTGCAAAATCACGTCCAGAGCGTATGTTTGAAGTTGACCGTACTCAACGTTTGGACTGGGATACATTACGTACTAAAGTTCAAAAAGACGGTATGCGTAACTCAAATGTGATGGCGATTGCACCTACAGCAACCATTTCAAATATTTGTGGCGTTTCACAGTCTATCGAACCGACATTCCAAAACCTTTATGTAAAATCTAACCTTTCTGGTGAATTTACAGTGATCAACCCGTACTTGGTACGTGCGTTAAAAGATCGTGGTCTTTGGGACTCTGTGATGGTTAACGACTTGAAACACTTTGAGGGTTCAGTACAAAAAATTGCACGTATCCCTGAAGAGTTAAAAGCAATTTTTGCGACTGCATTTGAAGTCGATACACGTTGGATCGTAGATGCTGCATCACGTCGTCAAAAATGGATCGACCAAGCACAGTCATTGAACCTTTATATCGCTGGTGCAAACGGTAAAAAACTAGACATCACTTATAAGATGGCTTGGTTACGTGGTCTTAAAACCACTTATTACCTCCGTGCATTAGGTGCAACCTCTGCGGAAAAATCAACCATTAACACGGGTGCTTTAAACGCAGTAAAAGCAACAACTGTTGCTGCACCAGTGGCTGCGGTTGCTCAAGAAACTAAACCCGAAGCGCCTGCTGAAGAAGATGGTTTCGCTCAAGCAGCACCAGTACCACAAGCATGTTCAATCGATAATCCAGATTGTGAAGCTTGTCAGTAAGTAATCCTCCCCAATCCTCAAGGGGAATAAAGTCCCCCTTTTTAAAAGAGGGACTTTGGGGGATTCAAAAAATCTGAAATTATAAAAGGCGAAGAAATGTTCCATTTAAGTCATAACTATGAGTTAGGCGTAATCGTGCTGATCTTAGCCTTTTTAGTTTTTTACGTGCCTGCGGTCTATGCATTCTTTGCGATCCGTAAGCAGCAAAAGCGTAAGCAAAATAAGTAGTGTGGATATCTGTTCTTTCGAACAAGAACAAAACAACTATCGGCAAAACTTAATTTTGCTTGCACAGAATAAGCGTATAGTAGTGACATCTTCCATTGTGAGATGTCGAACATAGATATTAACAACGAAGAGAGAACAACGATGTCTATCCTAAGTTGGGACGATTTTGAAGATGATGAACAGAAACAAGCTGCACAAGCTCACCAGCCTGCGCCCGTCGAACAGAAAAAAACGACTGATTCGCAAGTGGTATCTGATACAAAGCAGTCATCGCAGAATGTGGCAACTACACAATCCGCTGGAACCTATACAGCAAGATCAACAAATCCAACCGATTCGTTGGCAAGAGCATCTCACGCCTTAGAAAAGTTAGACGTTGCACCTGGCTTAGAAGAGCTTGAAATGGGTGCGCAACGTGTACAAGTTGATGATAAAGCCATGATCAACTGTCGCGCTGACTTAAACCAACTTGTACCGTTCAAATACGAGTGGGCTTGGCAAAAGTATCTAGACGGGTGTGCAAACCACTGGATGCCGCAAGAAGTTAACATGAACCACGATATCGCACTTTGGAAGTCTGAAAATGGCTTAACCGAAGATGAGCGTACCATCGTGATGCGTTCATTAGGTTTCTTCTCTACTGCGGATTCTTTGGTTGCAAACAACTTGGTGTTGGCGATTTACCGTCACATCACCAACCCTGAATGCCGTCAATACATCTTACGTCAAGCATTTGAAGAAGCGATTCATACGCATGCTTACCAATACTGTATCGAATCTTTAGGTATGGATGAAGGCGAAGTCTTCAACATGTACCGTGAAGTTCCGTCAGTTGCACGTAAAGCAGCGTGGGGCTTGAAATATACTCAGTCTTTATGTGATCCAACCTTCCAAACAGGTACACCTGAAAACGATCAAATCTTACTGCGTAACTTGATCGCATTCTATTGCGTACTTGAAGGGATCTTCTTCTACTGTGGTTTCAGTCAGATCTTGTCAATGGGTCGTCGTAACAAGATGAATGGTGTTGCTGAGCAATTCCAGTACATCTTACGTGATGAGTCTATGCACTTGAACTTTGGTATCGACATGATTAACCAAATCAAGATCGAAAATCCAAACTTGTGGACTGCTGAATTCCAAGAAGAAATCATTCAGATGATTCTTGAAGGTACCATGCTTGAAATCGAATATGCGCGTGACACAATGCCACGTGGTGTATTGGGTATGAACGCAGCGATGATGGAAGAATATTTAAAATTCATCTGTAACCGTCGTTTGGCACAGTTAGGTTTACCTGAACAGTTTGCTGGTGTAAATAACCCATTCCAGTGGATGTCTGAAATGATGGACTTGCGTAAAGAGAAGAACTTCTTTGAAACGCGTGTAACTGATTATCAAACTGGTGGTGCGTTGAGCTGGTAAGAAGTCACATATCGTAAGACGACATATAAGTCTTCCTTAGCGACAAATAAAATTTCCTTGTAAAAAAGCCCATCTATATAGATGGGCTTTTTTACAATTAAAACATTTTAAAAAATTCTATGTTGAACTATAACCCAATTAAGGAATTTTGATGAGTGTTATGTTTGGACGTTTTTCATCAAACAATTATCTTAACGAAATCCTAATCTTTCCAAAATAATTACTAAGCATAGAAAATTTAAAGTTAAAAAACGAGATATTAACAACCCAACTAAGTAAATCCATTTAAAGAAATGACACTAATGTTTTTCTTTAGTTGTTACTTGGTATTTAGTATTGTTTTAAGATAAACCTCCCAAGACATAGTTAAATAAAATATTAATTAATAATGTATATTCAAGACACACCTCTCCGCAAAACTATTAATCCAAAATATATTTATTAAATATTTTATATTTAATCATACTTTTTAATAACTTATTTTACTAAAAAAATAATTGAATTGAATGACCATCACAATCATAAATATTGCTTATTAAAGCATCAAAATTACACATTTCCTCTCTAATATCATTACCAACCTTTAATTCATTAATTTTCTCAGTTAAAGTTAGATTTTTAAATGATTTTTTAATAATTGTATTTATTGATTTAATTTGACTTTCAAAGGGCTCTTTATATTTAAACTTAAAAACTTTATCTCGAATATCGTAAATTGGAGTATTTGGTTTAGCATCAATAATGATTATAATCCACATGATAGCATTGTATAATTGTTTCGCTTTAAGGTTCCATTTTATATTTGATTCAGTTCCAATTTTACTTTTATTAATCTGCCCATTATTTTGAGGAAATTCATTCTTCTCATGCAGCGGATTAAAAATTGGCAAACCACTATGGTTTAATAAATATAGAAAATCTCTTGCAGCACCTATTCCACATTGTATAGTCTCAACTATTTTTTCATTATTTTTACTCTTTGCTTCGAAAATATAATAATTATTTTCGATTATTTGCCCAGCATCACTATGTTTTGTTTGTCCTTTTAATAATTGTATATGGGCTACAGGTTTTACAGAATAGTTTACTACAATCCACTTTCTTTGTTCTTGTCCTCTACAGTTCATCTATTTTCTTTCCTCTAAGTAAGATTTTCCCAGTGCTATCTATGTAATTTCAATTCATTAATTTGCTATGAAGACTAATTTCCATCTAAATCAAAAGCAATTCTATATCTCTCATCTGCTTGAAAACGAGTAGAATAGTACGCTCTCTCATATTGCATGATCCAAGATATTTGCTTACCCTTGGTAATTTCTACTGCATGGTTAACAGTTTGTAATTTAGACAAAAGGTTGTAAAATTCAGTTTTTATCTCACTCTGTGAGGCATACCAATTTTTTATGAAAATACTATCAATGTTTTCTAAAATATTTTGGATAATTTTTTCACTATCACTTTGATTTTGACATTCAATAAAATACCCTACTAATGCATAATCTATATTGCTTAGATTTATTGAATATAAATGATAATGGTCTTCTGCTTGCCCAAAATTCCAATTTAGCCACCTCCTATAACACTTGCTCCAGAAAAGTTTTCTGATATCAATATCAGCTAATGTTGCAAATTTTTGAAATGTCGTGTTTAAGATTCTTCTTGAATCGTCATAGCCATATTGCAGGTTTATAGCATCCAACTTTATTGATTCTAAATAAAGATCAATCTCTCTTTCAGAAGCATACTTAGCCAAATAAATTCCAAATCCTTCTGCTAGAATTTGAAATCTAACTAAATAACGATTGAATATGATTAACCAAAGGCTAAGCTGATTAAGATTACAACTTATTTTTTGCAAAGTCTGTGCAAAAAAGTCAGCTTCTTTATCTGTTAAATTATTATATTGACTGTTGTTGAGTTCCAAAGCAAATAGTAAAGTAAATCTAAAAAGCTCATTTGTGGTGTCACATGCTAGTGTAAATCGTTGCAGTAAAGAAAAATCATGCTCTCTACAAATTGACATAAAACCAAAAAAATCATCATATTTTTCAATAGCTAGTAATAAATTTTCTTGTGAATAACTTAATAAATATAAAAATATCTGATATTGAAAAATATTGGCTCTGCTAAATTTAGGAGAGCGTCCCCATAGATACCAATTATTAGCCAGATGTAACCAATCTCGTTCCTTTATTGCGGTCATATATGGTTGTACTGCTTCTTTTTCCCAAATTGGCACATGCTGCTGTTGAGGAATTACAATATCATAATGAAAACGATCAAATCTCCCCTCTAAAAACTCATTTAATTGGGAATTATTTATTAAATCTGGTGGTATTAATTCCCATAAATTTTCAGATAGTATGTCAGAGATTATAAAAATCAATGATAGCAATGTGGTCGAAAATTTAGCTTCATCCCAACTTTGTAATTCTTGAATTAACCATTTTAATATGCCTTTTAATGTACTTTGTTCATCTTGGGTAAGAGAATTATTTAATCCCCTATATTTTTTATCATGAAAATTTTCCAAAAGTGGATAGTCTTGTAGTAAACCTTTGTAGATTTCTCTGAGTTCGTTATTGGAGTATTTAAATGGAATATCCTCTGAAGTTGCCGTAATGACCTTTATAGCTACATGAGGCTCAATAGCATGGACATTTTCTAAACCATTTGTAACCAAGGCTTTAAAAAATAATTTATTTTGTTCTAACATTTCCATACTAGACATTCCTGATGATCTAGAGCCATCCATAACTGTTCAAATGCATCAGCAATTAGGCGACCATCAGACACCTCTTGAAAAATATGGTGTGCCTTACCTAAGCTATTTACTGAAGTTCCTAATGACCAAGCTCTAGGTCCAATGCTAGTTTTAGGAAAAATAAGAAATCGATCATGAAACGACCAACCATACTGATCGAACTTGGCTCTGAACTCTAACTTTAGACCAAACTTATTTTCACAACTATCTTCTAACTCCTGACCATAACTCCTCATTACATCTATTTTTGCTTGTCTATCAGTATCTGGTGGAAGCTCCAATCCTGTAATAGCTTTCAAATTTGAATTAGAATGTGAACAATAAAATAAAGTTCGCAAAATATCTTGAGGTGATAAGTAAGGATCCCAGAGATAAATTGACTCTTGTCCATGACGTTGAATAAGTGTCCTAAGATCCTCATATGCTTTAACAGACTGATTACGATTGTATTGAATCAACTTCTTTTGCTTTAACAAATCCACTTTTTCGTGCTCATATAACCGCTGCGACGTCCATGTACGATTTGATATCTTTGATTCATCTTTATTAGCATTTATATTAAATGATCGGCTTGTCCTAATATTGATACGAATTAGTTCTCTATCTGTGCTGCTCTTTTTGATATAAAAACCTCTAGGTTCATGCTCAATCATTGCGCTATTCATTGAAAACTCATGAACAAAGGAGCTTTTTGCTGAAGCTGCTATTAGAATTTTTGTATCATCATCCCATAAGTAGTATCGATGCACACCTCTCTCATGCATCATCGGAATAATTACTTCGTTAGTCTCAACTCGACAAGAATAGAAATCTTGGCATGTCCTATCATCTAAACGAATGCAATTAAAAACTAGATTTTTACCTTCCGAAGATGATTTAGGATGCCAGGCTATTTTTAAAGTTAATGCATTACCTTGTTTTGTATGATGCAAGTCCGTGATAGCAATGGTGACTGGCAATTGAACAATAAGATTACCTAGTCGGTCTGATACACTTGCTAATTTAATTGGTATAAATTTCTGAATTTCTTCAGATAACTGTTGCAATAAATCAGGTCGATCGAAGAAAATTTTGAAATTATCTTTTGTTGTATCAAACCACTCAAAGACATGTGAACCACTCCAAAAATTATTTTTTAGTATATTATTGAGTGGTACTTCTTCTGTAGCATCAGGTGGGACAAATATTCTAGGAACTAAGTTAAGACTATTTGAGAATAATAAATTTTTCTGATAGGCAGTCCATACATTATCTTGAGCCAAGGTCATCAAAAGCCCCATGGTTTCTTCTAGGGTTAATGAATATTTTGTTATACCAAAAGAAAAACCTTTTAAGCCTTGTATCTTTAACGGCTTTGGATTTAAAAAAGTTTGTTTTTGAAGCTCTTCTGTTTGTTCTTCTTGAGCGACAACTACAGTCAAAATATTAAAAGGCTCAAACGTTCCATTCGATTTAGGTATCCCAAAAATAGTTATAATTTCAAACTGATTATAGAAACCGATGATATTAGGCTCTAATAATTCAAATATAGAATTTATATAATGTGAAGCTTCCTGCATAATTTATTTATCCTCGCACTCATCTACATCAACCCTATCATATACTCTTCTTAACAGCAAAAAACGTTAACTATCAGTTTGTTAATAAAAATATTTAAACCCAAAGCATGACTACAGACAGACCTATTTTTTGTAGCAAACAGAAGCTATCGGACAGTTCTTTTCGATTTTGCAGATCGCAAGCTCATGGGCTTTGCTTAGACAGGAGAATTACTGGCTGGTGTTGTCAAGAAAATTCTTTACAATGCTTAGCAGAAGGTAAAATATGTCAGACACTCTATAACCCTCCTTCACCTATCTCGTCACGGATAGTGACAAAGGTACAGACTAAACTCCCCGATCACTAAAAAGATGAATAAGCATATAATATAATTTTTATGAAATATATTAGGGCCAGCATGATAATGATCGTGTCTTTAAAATGACGCATTTTGTGTCGTTTTAAATGTAAAATGACAGCTGTTGAGTCATTTTAGATTATCATCATATGTCATCTAAGGGTATAAACTATTGATTCTATAAAACCGGAATTGACAGAGGAAGTGTTGCGTGATGTACCCTACTGGAAAACGACAATTGAAACTTACTTAGATAACAAGCCATCACATAAGTAAATGGCTTGTTATTTATTTATGGCTATCCTGCTATTTAAGCACAATCAAGGCTATCTAAAAATCTATAATTATTCTTTACTTTTTTCAGAGTCTATCAATTTTTCTTCCAAAATTTCTAATCCAACTTCAGCCCATTCACTAACTTCACTATTTTCTTGAATATATTGTGAATAGATATTTCTAACTGTTTGATCACCAGAAGAATTTCCTAATGTGATAGCAATGGCTATACGTACCTCTTCATATTTATCATTAGCCTTACTTATAATAGCTTTTTCAATATCAACACTTAATGTTTCATAAAGGTGTCCAATTGCTGCAATTGCTGCAGCTCTAACTTCATAAGATTTGTCATCAATCAAATTCATTAGTATAGGTTTAGATTTTAATTTAAATGGATACTTCTTCTCTTTATCAAAAAGGCAACCTAGTTGCCCTAAAATAAATGCTGCTATTTCCCTCTGATAATCAAGTACGGATTTACTCCATAATTCAGCAAAATAAAATACTTCACTCGTCCCTCTGCATTGTAATTTTCTAGCAATTAATGTTCTAACTTCTGGACTTGGATCGTCAATTAAATCAATCAAGTTCTGAGTGGTCAAAGTATCTAAATATCTGTTGGCAAAAATTGCTAACATAGTATCATTATCTACTATCATTTTTTCTTATCCTTACTAATTCTACTGTGACGGCATCCCCAAGCTTTTTCAGTAGCTTTTACTGCCGGTTTAGGGAATCTATGGGCGTTTCTTTTCAACCACTCACATCTATCATCTGATTTATTACACTCTCTATTGTAGGCATCCTGAATTGCTGTATCGGCTTGATTTCCATGTGCCGTCATTAAGTTAGTTATAGAATTCCAAGAACTTTTACTTGCATCCTTTCCTGCCTCCCATGCAACAGGAATAATCGCTCCACAATCAGTGGCATAACAAGCAACACCAACACCTATTGCTGTTCCTGCACCAGCCAACAAAGCACCAGCACCTGCAACTTGTACCACCTTTCCTGTTGGATCAATAAAATTAACCGGATTATTTCCAACATAAGCATAGGTGTTCAAACCACCAGCCAGTCCAATCGGATCACTTTGGGTATATCTGCCCGTAAGTGGATCGTAGTACCGATTCCAGTTGTACCACAGTCCACTTTCTACATCAAAATATTGCCCTGGGAATCCAAGATTAAAAGCACCTACTGTTTCATTCGTCACTGTACGCCCAAAACTACCGTTAGAAGCCTTCCACACCACCGACTTATTTGGGGCAGTAATTAATTCTGCCCGACCCAAATGATCATTATGTATGAAATTTACAGCACCTCCTGTTACCAGAGCGATAGGTTCTCCACCCAACCAAATATATAAACGGCCTAGGCTACCAACTTTCCATGTCTCTGCTGTTAACCGACCATCAGGCGTATAAATATAATCTGTGCGGGCTGAACCATTGACTTTACGACTGCGAAGGTTATCCACATCATAATCATAACGGGTAACGCTTTCACCTGATTTCACTATTTTAAGACGCCCAAAACCATCATAAGCATAGTTGTAATTAGCTGTCCCGACCGGACCTGTACGAGCAATTAAGTTTCCGAGAGTGTCATAACTATATGATTGTATACCCGCAGCAGTGGTCATTGATTTAAGCTGATTTCCAACAGAAATTTCATAACTTGCAGCATTACCAGACTGGTTCAGTCTGTTCGACCCCGTATCGTAGCCCCATTTTAGCGCTTGTACATTTGTACTAGAACCAAGTAAACGGCCCATCGCATCATATTCATGACTAAGGCTCTTGCTATCGTCTACAACATCTTTGACTTGCGTGATCCAGTCATTGCTGTTGTAGCTGTAACCATAGTTTTGTAGGTTTCCAGTCCGAATACCAATCAAGCGATAATCCTGATCATAACTGCGCTTTTCAGTCAGACCATTGCCATAGGTCCAACTTTTAACTCCACCATAGGGTTCATAAAGAATATTACTAACCACAGTCTTGATAATATCTGTATCGAATTTGAATGCTACCTCCTTGACTCGATTCAGTTCGTCATATACATACACAGTATCAAATGTTAGTTCATGGCCTTCTTCTCTCACACGGTCATAATCATCGTATAACCAATAATAATTGTATTCTGTACCATCAATTTTAGTCACTTGAACGGTGAGTTGGCCTGATTTGGTATAACCATATCCTTTACCTGTTACCCCATCTGACGTTGCACACAAACGGCCGATACCAAATGTACAGTCATCATAACGCCAGACTTGAACTTGCCCCTCTGTCTTGGCCTGAGTTTTTCGATTTAAGGCATCATAGCTATAATTGGTAACACTGCCATCGGCACGAGTCAAGCTGATGAGATTCCCATCATTGTCATAAGTGTAGCTGGTTTGACCGGTGGCTGGGCTCTTCTGGGTAAGAACTTCCCCAAAACCGTTATAGGTATAGCTGGTTGTATTACCAGCTGGATCAGTGACTGAGGTTAAGTTACTCAGGGAATCCCATGTGTATCTTACAGTTGAGCCATCTGGCTGACCTTCTGTAATTAAACGCCCCATGGCATCATAGCTAAAGGTTTTTACCTGGCCCAGTGCATTACTTTGTTTAATCACATTGCCATTGCCATCATATTCCTGAGCAATGTTCTGACCATTATTGCCTTTGTCTGCTGTTGTCCAACCCAACTGATTTTGGGTATTTGCTCGAGCGTAGCGAACAGTATTACCTTCACGATACTCTACTCGTTGTAGGACACCCAAATTGGAATAACTGTAGTTCTGCTGGCTAATGACATTGCCATCGGTACCATGACTAATACTGGCAATCGTTCCATTATCGTTATAAGTCGTTGTTTCAACCATCCCATTTGGATAGATGGTTTTGGTACGGCCGAAAGGCCCGTATTCATAACGTGTTTGGGTATAACGGCCCATTGAAATTTCTACAACTTCGCTGATTATTCTTCCTCGACTGTCATAGCTGTATTGAATAACTTGCCCATTGGCTGAAGTAATTTTACCCACATTGCCTAAAGCGTCATAATTACTATATGTCGTGGTTTTCCCCAACGCATTCTTAAACTCTATTAAATTTCCTGCAGTATCATAACGATAATTACTGACCTTTCCATTACGACTAGTCGTTATAGTTATTGGTATACCATTACCCTGAGGCCTATAAGTGGAAGCGTTGAAGGTATAAGCATATTCTTCTTTACGACAGCTCTTTTGGTCACATACAGAGAAACTTTTTAAACGGTTATTGTCTTCATAATACTCATAATTCTCTGTTTTCCATGCCGATCCAGCAGCAGCCCCAAAACCTGTGAAGTATTCAGTTTTTAATATCAATCCAGTTGTTTTATTCCAACTGGATTTAATGGTTTGTGCAGCACTATAGCTACCATCTTTAATCCCACGAACCTCCTCAATCACTCGACCAGCAGCATCACGTTTATATTCGGTTTTAACGCCATTCCAGTCAGTTTTTGAACGAATCAAGCCAACATCATCATAAGTGGTGGATGCACTGGCATTTGGACAATTACTGACACCACTACGTTCCATACTGGCAAGCTTGGTTTTACTGCTGTCGGTATAGTTATATCGAGTCACTGCACCTGCCGCATTAGTTACAATAGAATAAGTATCACCATAGGCAACTTTATCGGTCTGGGTACCATCAATCCGCCCACTCTGAACAGCTTTATTTGCAGCATCGTAAAGATAATTACTATAGCGTTTCCCATTGATTGAGATCCCTGTCAAGCTCAAGGGTTGAGCACCATTCTCCCCATAGTGATAATTTCGAGTTGTGCCATCAGGATAATTTACGGTCGTTAATCGTCCTGTGTTGTCATAGCCGTATTTGTAGATATTTCCATTCGGATCTGTGACAGATTTGATATTCAGGCTGTTTTTATCCATATCAACCTGAATGGTTTGCCCATTGCTATGCCCAATTTTTTTTACAACTGAAGGATTGTATTGGTCCGCATAATATAAAATCCAACCGACGCCTTGTGCATTGGTTTTGACACTCAGTGCCCCATTTTGCCAATAAAATTCTTTGCTTCCATCAGGAAGCGTGACAGACCATTGACCACTATCCATGACGACTTGGGCTTTTTCTAGTGATTCGACGGTTCCATCAGGGAGTCTACGGGCCTTTTTGCCATTTTTATCTTTGACCAAACGGTAATCAAAACTATGTGTCCATCCTGATTTGGCCCCATCAACTTTAATTGAACGATAGACTCGACTGAATGTCAGTGGCATTTCATAACCACTGCTCACAAAGTCAGTTTCTTCCTGAACTTTAGTCCCATTCGCAATCAAAATTGGGTTCGAGGTTGTTTTACAGGTGTTGTCAGCAGGGTCATCAACCTGCGTTGTTGTCGTACCATCCTTTTGTAGCTGTGACATTAAATAGTCTTCGCTGTATTCATTATACCCTAGACCATCTGGGTCTATCTGCCAATCATAACCAGGATTTCCAGCGCCACTCCCAGTAAAATAATAATTCGCTCCCTCTTTTAGTGCATTCACTCTTATGGTTGGCATCTGCCCGCCAGGAGTGGCTGCATATAAACTTTGATGAACAAAGCTACCGATTAACAATAGAGTAGATATTTTTTTTAATTCTGGAATTTTCATTGAGAATGATTATCATTAATAGTTTTTACAAATATACAATCCAGTCAAAAAGCTGTCAATCTGAATTATTCGAATTTAACTTCAATCACATACGGTCTGGTAAAAATGGACTACTTGAAATCAGAATATCAAAAACTTGAAAAAGGAAATTTCAAAAAGAAAAAAGAGGGACGAACGAGTCTACATTAAAAAAACAAGTTTTTTCAATGCGCTTAGGCAACGGTCTGTCAAAACCGACTGGCAATGTAGGCCAGCCAGCAAAGAATAATCGGAGATTTTTCGGGTGTCAATGTTAGATTTTGTGCAAAACATTAAAATTATTATTATTTTTCAATCAATTAAATAATTGATTATGATTATATTAAACCAGCGTATTTGATCAACTCAACCGATCAAAACGCCTTATTATTTTTAGCTCTGGCATAAGGCGTAAACCCAAAAGCAAACTGGCTTTAAGCAACTTCAGTCTGCCCAACATGATGATAAGAACGATTAAAATAAACCAAGCTTTGATCATGTTCACTTTGTTGAATTGCCACAATACGACAAATAAAAATCGTATGTGTTCCGACTTCTTGAATTTGCTCAATCTCGCAATCAAAATTCACCAAAGCATCATCTAAAACCGGTGCGCCAGTTTCTAATTCTGTCCAAACGCCATGTTTAAATCGTTCTTCTGGGCTTAATTTAGACGAAAACGCTTTAGAAATATGCTGATGATGTGCACTTAAAACATTTACAGTTAAAATTTTATTTTCAACAAAATGCACATGAGAACTCGCCGCTTTATTCATACAGACCAATAAAGTCGGAGGTGAATCCGTCACACTACATACGGCAGACGCAGTAAATCCGTAACGACCAGACAAACCTGTCGTGGTAATGACACTGACTGCACTGGTCAACAAAGACATTGCATTTCTAAAGTCTGTTGCTTCAATCATTTCATTGTTCCTAAATTGAACCGTACTTTTTTAGATTTAGCATTACCCTGCTATTCCGTCATGTAGGCACTGCATCTGGATGAGTTTCTCAGTAGAACTGATGTTCTCTAAATTGTGATTAGGGTTTCCCGTTGGGTCTTGGATATCCATTCACCCAAACAGGTCACCCTTTTTACACCACAATATCGTTGAATACTAGCGGCTAAGTTCTTTACGAACGATTTCTGCGCCAGCACTTAAGGCATTAAGTTTGCCTCTTGCAACTTCACGAGATAAAGGAGCCATACCACAGTTAGTCGATGGATAAAGCTTATCTGCATCTACAAACTGAAGTGCTTTTCGTAATGTGTTGGCAACTTCTTCTGCTGTCTCAATGGTATTGGTTGCCACATCAATAGCACCAACCATTACTTTCTTACCACGGATCAATTCGATTAAATCCATTGGCACACGAGAGTTTTGGCATTCTAAAGACACGATATCAATTTTAGATTGTTGAAGTTTAGGGAACGCTTCTTCATATTGACGCCATTCTGAACCTAAAGTCTTTTTCCAATCTGTATTGGCTTTGATGCCGTAGCCATAGCAAATATGCACAGCAGTTTCACATTTAAGTCCTTCAAGTGCTCTTTCTAAAGTCGCAACACCCCAGTCGTTGACTTCATCAAAAAACACATTAAATGCAGGTTCATCAAATTGAATAATATCCACACCCGCAGCTTCTAACTCTTTGGCTTCTTCATTGAGGATTTTGGCAAATTCCCAAGCAAGTTTTTCACGACTTTTATAATGCGCATCATACAGCGTATCAATCATGGTCATTGGACCAGGCAACGCCCATTTAATCGGCTGATTGGTTTGTTGACGTAAAAACTTGGCATCATCAACAAAAACAGGCTTTTGACGAGACACAGCACCGACAACAGTTGGTACGCTTGCATCATAGCGATTACGAATGCGTACAGTCTCACGTTTCTCAAAATCAACACCATTGAGATGTTCAATAAACGTGGTGACAAAGTGTTGGCGCGTTTGTTCACCATCACTGACAATATCGATCCCAGCGTGTTGTTGCTCTTGCAATGACAAGCGTAAAGCATCTTGTTTGCCTTCAATTAATTGCTCATCTTGTAATTTCCAAGGTGACCAAAGTTTTTCAGGCTCGGCAAGCCAAGAAGGTTTTGGTAGGCTGCCAGCAGTTGAAGTCGGTAATAATATTTTCATAATCAATAATCTTGTCTATCTAGGTAAATTAAGCAACGTAATTTGCAGACCACTGCTCAAGGATATGTTTGTATGGCTTGATGAACTGCTCTTCAGTAAATTTGCCTTGCTTAATCGCCAACTGACCACGCTCTTCTCGGTCATACACAATACGAGTAAGTGAATAATCCTGATGCTTTAAACTTGGTTGGTAGGATTTACCTGCCACAGAATTTGCATTGTAAATCTCAGGTCGGTAAATCTTCTGGAAGGTTTCCATAGTGCTGATAGTACCGATCAACTCAAGGTTAGTGTAATCACTCAACAAATCACCACGGAAGTAAAATGCCAAAGGCGCAACACTATTTGGCGGCATAAAATAACGAACCTGCAAACCCATTTTTCCGAAGTATTCATCTGTTAATGAATATTCATCTTGCAGATATTCAACACCCAATACTGGATGCACATTTGTAGTACGGTGATACACCTTGCTACTTGAAACACTAAGACAAATCACAGGTGACTTTTTAAAGTTTTCTTTATACGCATTTGAATTTACAAATGCGTTGAAAATCTTCCCATGAAGCTCACCATAGTTTTCTGGCAGGCTAAATTGATCTTTATTTTTATTATGTTCTAACAGCAATACACTAAAATCATAATCACGCACATAAGAAGAAAAATTGTTGCCCACAATACCTTCAATACGTTGATTATTTTTGTGATCAACAATATTGGTTTTCAATATTTCAATCGTAGGGAAAGTCTCACCGTTGCCTTCGATATCAATATCAACTGAAATGATTTCTAGCTCAACAGAATAACGATCTGCTTCAGGATTATCCCAATGCGCTAAGGCATTAAAACGATTGTCAATCATCGTTAGGGTATTGCGCAGATTGTCATGGCGACTCTCACCTCTTGCTAAATTGGCAAAGTTGGTTGTGATACGCGTATTATTAGAGGGATGATAGTTTTCGTCGAAACTAATGCTCTTAATCGTAAATGTAAAATCTTTACTCATGATGATCTGATACCCTAATTTCTGAAATAAACCTGAATTTTTTTCATGCTCTTTCTGAACCATCCAATTTATCTTTGGATCTATCCAGTCAATAGTATTTCCCGTATTTTCTGACTTGTACTTAGTCGCTCAATTCAGAATCAACGATAATCTTGTCTATCGTGAAGCGCTTGGTGTAATTTATACCGCAATCCGTACATGAATAAAAATGATATAATTTCACAAAAAAGTGAACTAAATTCATGTTTAGGGATGAGTAACATGAATAAATGGATTGTGAGGCAGAGATTTTTTAAAAGTCATCCATAATTTTCTTAATGTTTGAGACGATATTTCTTTCATACATGAAAAATGATCATGTGGAGTGAGTCATATGGGTCTTGAAAGTTCCTTCTCCCTGCGGGCATAGGTATCTACACAATTAAATCTATTTAAGTTAAATTGGAGAGCATGCTCTCCAATTTAACATTCCACACTTAGATAACCGATTAGTTAAACGCTACGGAAGTCTTGTAAAACTTAATATGAATCCACTTGCTTCATTAGCCCCAGCGCTTAAAGATATTGCCTCTACCCAAAAGACTAGCTTTGCTACAACCCAAGCAGTTTGGCGTTTCTTAAATAACGAAAACGTTTCATTTCAACAACTCAATCAGCCTCTTCAGAAACTTGCGCTTGAACAAATCGCTCTATCGAATCACCACTATGCCTTAGTTGCTCATGATTGGTCTCAACTACAATATTTCAAACATAACAACAAGTTAAATAGATTCAAAAGAACACATGCAAGTGACAAAGGCTATGAATTACAAAGCAGTTTATTAATTGATGCTGAAACGGGTTTACCCATTGCACCATTAGATCAAACTTTATGTGATGCTACTGGACGTTATTCAACATTTACTGATGGGCATAAAATAAAAGAAACCCACTTAAATGCACTATGTGAACAAATCGAACATATTGAGTCTTTACCAATAGAAAAGAAACTCGTACATATTATTGATCGTGAAGGAGATTCAATTGCTCATCTTAGATTATTGAATCAACAAGAACATTTATTTCTTATTCGAGGTAAAGAAGGAAATCGTGTTGAATATCAAGGAGAAGATGTTAAGTTAAGGGAAGTGTCAGACCAAATACCAACTACACAAACCCATACAATTCAATATAAAGGGAATTGCGAACAACTCTATGTTGGTGAAACTCAAATCAGTATTACACGTAATGCAAGACCAATGCAGAAAGACGAAACGGGAAAAAGAGTTCCACCACAAAAGGGAAAGTCATTAACCGTTCGACTGATTGTAGTTGAAGTTAAAAATAAGCAAGGAAAATCACTTTCTCGTTGGAGCTTATTAAGTAATGTATCATCAGAAATTCCAAGTATAGAATTGGCAACTTGGTATTACTGGCGTTGGAAAATAGAAAACTATTTTAAGTTGTTAAAACAGGCGGGCCATGACATTGAGTCATGGCTACAAACAACTCCGCAAGCGATATTAAGACGACTCTTAATTGCAAGTATGGCATGTGTGTTAACTTGGCGAATACAGCGAGAAAATGATGAGAAAAATTCAAGAGTTAGAGTCTTTCTAACACGTCTATCAGGAAGACAACAAAAAAGAGGAACAAGGGAAAGTGCTCCTGCAATTTTGGCTGGTCTGTCAATATTACTGAATACACTACAATTATTATCTGAACATTCGGTTGATGACCTTAAGCTGATTGCTGAAATTGCATTAGAGTCTCTACAAAAAGATGTGTAGATACCAATGCCCTGCGGGAGAAGGCTAGGATGAGGGGCTTTTATGTTGATGTATAGTTGAAAAAAGGACTTATGAAAGCAGCCCAATATAATGAGCTTCTTCACTTTAAACGTATGTAAAATGAAGAAGTTTTAACACATAAATTGTATGATGCCTTCTCTAAAAATCATAAATCGCTGTAAAGTTTAGGCGGTTATCAATACCTTTCTGATCTGCAAAGGTTTTACGTTCACCATACATATATTCCACCCCTAAATTAATAGGTTTAATCGGATTATAAAATAAATTGATCCAACCTTCTTTTAACGCTTTATTTTGAGTTAAATCATTACGCACTAAATTAGCAAAACTACTATTATCATTGGCTCGCATATACCCCAGCCCTAAAGTAGAACGTATTTTAGGAGTAATGTGCTTGGTTAATCCCAAACTGAGTGTATCAAATTCATTTGGTTTCATATTGCCATGGGTATCAAACACATAGGCATAATTTGACCAAAGAATATTCTTGGTATCACCTTTGATGTGGTTATAATCAAACCGAATCAGCGTATTCTCTGCCAATTGATATTTTCCACCCAGTGCCACGCCCCATGCCAAGAAATCATCATTATTTTCATGACCTG
This sequence comes from Acinetobacter sp. CE-15, assembly GCF_051059255.1. Classification (NCBI taxonomy): domain Bacteria; kingdom Pseudomonadati; phylum Pseudomonadota; class Gammaproteobacteria; order Moraxellales; family Moraxellaceae; genus Acinetobacter; species Acinetobacter sp. CE-15. The sequence continues at coordinate 3,811,565 of NZ_CP192737.1, forward strand.
TGGCTTTTTGGGTTAAAAAGGCCCGCCCTGAAAAGGCAGAACCATTATCGAACTTATAGTTCAAACGAGCTACTGCTGAAGGCAGTTTTAACTTCGCCTGAGCATCGGTGGTAAATTGTTGATTTCCCGGAGTTGTTACAGTTTCAGCTTTAGGATCTTCTAAACTAAATGCAAGATTCATATTTTTATTCATGGGATAACTGTATTTTACTTGCGGAATCCGCGTTAAAGATCCGCCCACAGATAAAGCAGCATCCACCGTTTCAGGAAAATACTCAACGGCATTAAAGTTTGACCAAGTTTGTCCAATTAACCATCGATCATAAGTTAAATATGCTTGACGAATACGGAAAGCATCTCGGCCTGCTCCTCCAAAAAAATCCAATTCGATTTTACCACCAACATGATGATCACCAATTTTTGGCGTCTTAAAATTAAGACCTAATCGCGTAGCATTTAAGGTACTTTGAAATTTATTCGAATTATTTACTTCATTTACACTCCCTTCTAAAGGCACACTATTAATATAGTTATACATGGTACTTGGTCCTTTGAACTGATAGGTCGCATCCGCACGGACATTTCCATACAATTCAAACTCAGCCCCTGCTTTTGTCATCAGTTGCCTCTGATCAGCTTTAACAACTGATTTTTCTGATATATTTTCTTTTAGTTTTGGCAGCTCGGCAGAAATTTTTTCACTGGTCTGTTTTTGCTGTTGCATGAGCGCTTGTAATTCCTGCACTTGTTGTTGCAGATGCTTAACTTGTTGTTCTAAAGTCATTTCTGCATAGCTTGGAATTGCCATCATTAAAATCGATAAAGTGAGTGAAACCTTCACTAAAATTTTTGCATCCATTTTCATTTTTAAACTCCATTTAAAATAAAAACTTTCAATATTCTTGTTTTGAAATCATCTTTTCTAATCAGTATTTCTATTCATAAGTATTCAGAAACCTACTTATCCTAAGAATATTTTTATTAACATTTAAACCTAACGCTTTTTATGCTTTTGTGCTTTGTTGCAATAAATCACGAAGTTTAAATTTTTGAATTTTGCCTGAAGGTGTCATTGGTATGTCATCCCATACCTCCAAACGCTCTGGCAAATATTGGTTGGCTAGATTATGTTTTTTCAAGAAGTCAACCAGATCCTTTAGCTCAATTTGAGCAGCACCTTCTTTTAACTTCACAATTGCACAGGCTTTTTCGCCCATTCTTTCATCTGGATAAGGCACTAAGGCGACCATAGCAATATCGGGATGTAAATAGATCAATGATTCAATTTCGGCAACAGGAATTTTTTCACCACCTCGAATAATCACATCTTTTTTACGTCCTGCAATACGGATATAGCCTTGTTCATCCAGATATGCGATATCACCTGTATCGAACCAATCATTTTCATCGGTTTCATTTAAATGTGGCCGTTTTAGATACCCACCAAAATTCGAACAACTACGAATCATAAGCGTACCTGATTGATGTGGTGGTAATACCTCGCCCTGATCATCCACAATCTTAACCTCCACACCAGGAAGTGGAATTCCATCCGTATTAAATGAACGTTCGTCATCATCTTCGGGGCAAGTCGTTGTTACAGCTCCACACTCAGTCATTCCCCAAGCTGAAATTACTTTAACACCCATATTTTTACGTGCTTTTTGCACCAGCGTGCTTGGAATAGGCGCACCCGCGCATAGAAATATCTTCAGACTGTCTAAAGATTGCTGAGTGTCTAATACGGCTTCAGATAAATCATTTAAAAATGGCGTAGAAGCCATGGTAAATGTAACTTCATGCTTATGAATCAAATCAATTGCAGTGTTTACATCCCAAACATCCTGTAATACGACTTTTGCTTTTATGAGTAGAGGCATAATCAAACCATACATAAAGCCCGTTTGATGTGCCATTGGGGACCCCATTAAAATCACATCGTCTTTGTTGAGATGCAACCGCTTAGCATACTCTATGATGATGAAAAACAAGGTATTCTCGGTATGCATTACGCCTTTAGGTTCTCCTGTAGTACCAGACGTAAATATAAGTTGAGCAATATCGTCAGCAGTGATCGAAGCATCATCGAGTGTATTTACACTTGCTGAGTCATTCTCCAGTCCGTGATTTAATAACAACGCTTCAAAACTATTCTCTCCATCTCCACCAATGACGACCACGTGTTCTAGACTTTCAATATTTTTGTGTAATTGATAGGCGAGTTTTTCATGGTCAAACTTACGAAAAACTTTAGGTACAATGAGGATCTTACTTTCAGTATGCTTCAATATAAATGAAAGCTCTCGCTCTCTAAAAATGGGCATTAGCGGATTCAAAACAGCGCCTATAGAGCGACAAGCAATGTACAATAAAGTGAACTCCCACCAATTGGGCAATTGGCAAGACACCACATCTTGTTTTTGAATCCCTAATCGTTTTAAACCTAATGAAATTTTATTGACTGTATGTAGCATTTCTTGATAGGTAAAACTTTTTTCAGTTTTATCTTCAGTTTTATAACTAACCAATGCAACCTGATCAGGGTATTGATATACCGCTTCATTCAATGAGTGAAGAATGGTTTTATTTAACCAATAGCCTTGTTGCAACATTTTTTCCCGACGTGGGGATAAAAGAACCGCATCGAAATCCATTTTATAACTCCAAATTATTGTCCTATTTTCTTTCTGTTGAATCCCAATAGATGTCATTCATCCAATGACTGATGCAAACCCTCCTGATTACTCAATTAAATGCTTGAGAAATTTAAAATATTCATTACGAATGGTCGTGATACATTCACATTAGACAGGGACTGCTTTACGACCTACTTTATGTCGAGCAATAATTGTTTTCATAATTTGTGCTGTTCCGTCACCAATTTGGAAACCTAAAACATCACGTAACCGTTGTTCCATTACTCCACGGTCATAGCCTGCATGACCAAAGGTCAACAAACATTGATGCACAACATCATAAGCCAATTTAGGCCCCCACCATTTGCACATCGCAGCTTCAGAAGTATGCGGAAGGTGGTTGTCTTTCAACCACAATGTTTGTAAACACAATAAGCGTGCTGCTTCAATTTGTGTCTCATAATCAGCCAGTGGCTGAGATACGCCTTGGAACGCAGTCAGTGGTTTACCAAAAGCTTCACGCTGAGCAGCATATTCCCACGCTTCCTCTAGAGATACGCGGGCGACTGCTAAAACTTGCAAACCGATCAAAGCTCTTGAAAAATCAAAGCCTTGCATAACTTGTACAAATCCCTTGTTTTCATCGCCGAGACGGTGATTGACTGGCACACGCACGTTATCGAAAAATATTGACCCTCGACCAATCGCACGCTGTCCATGACAATCAAAACGTGTTGTCGTAATACCAGACAAATCCATTGGAACGAACAGCGCAGTTACACCATGTGCTCCAGATTCAACACTCCCTGTACGCCCAAACACCACTGAAGCATCGGCTTGATCAGCTGCAGAAATAGAGGTTTTTTCTCCATTTAAAACATACATATCACCATCGCATTCAATTTTTAAGCGTAAATTGGCGGCATCGGAACCACCACGCGGTTCAGTTAAACCAATAGAAAAAATTGCCTCTCCAGCAGTTAATTTTTTCAGCCAAGGGCCAACCACTTCAGGTTGTCCATATTCAGCTAAAATCTGACCATTTAAAGAAGCCAATAAATTAATATATGAAAAACTCAAATCTGCTTTAGCAATAGCTTCATGAATAATCCCTGCAGCTAGACGCCCCATCCCTTGACCGCCATATTGCTCAGGTAACTCTGGCGCTATAAATCCCATTTCACCCATTTTTTTTACCAAGTCACGATCAAAGCTTCGACGCTGATCATGCTCTAAATAGCTGGGTGCAATAAATTTTTGTGCAAACTTTTCAGCAGTTTCAGCTAAGAATTCTAACTCTTCGTTGATATAAGGATTTTTACTCATAGCCTAGCTCCTTACTTATAGTACTTACGGAATTCAGGTTTCCGTTTTTCTTTAAGCGCATTTACGCCTTCATGAGATTCTTCTGTGTCGTAATACAATTTCAGTGCGTACATGCCCATCCCAGCAATACCTGCCTGATGTGCGGTATCCATATTAAAGCTACGTTTGGCAATAGCTAATGCTGTTGGGCTGCGTTCACAAAGCTCTTCTCCCCATGCTTGCACTTCAGCATCCAACTGCTCAGCCGATACACATTTATTTGCTAAACCAATATCAACAGCTTCTTGACCGGTATAACGGCGGCACATATACCAGATTTCACGAGCTTTCTTCTCCCCGACCACTCGCGCAAGGAAAGTGGTTCCATATCCTGGGTCAACAGAGCCCATTTTAGGACCAACCTGACCAAAAATTGCTTTATCGGAACAAATCGTGAGGTCACAAATAGTAGCCAATACATTTCCCCCACCAATCGCATAGCCCTGAACACGTGCAATAACGGGTTTAGGTACATCGCGGATCGCACTATGCAACTCTTCCACCGGTAAACCAATGGTCCCGCGACCATCATAATTTCCATGATGAGCAGACTGATCCCCTCCAGTACAAAAAGCTTTTTCACCAGCTCCAGCTAATACAATGGCGCCAATATCACGGTCATAACCCGCCTTATTCAAAGCACGAATCATTTCATCGCAAGTTTGACCACGAAAAGCATTCATTTTTTCTGGGCGGTTGATCGTAATCCATGCCACACCATTTTTGACTTCATATAAAATATCTTCGAAATTCATTTTGCTCACGTCCTGTTCACTTTTATCTGTTTAGCTTTAATCATTCTTTATGCTTATTGCTGACTGGTCTTTAACCCGTCATGGTTAAACCACCAGAGACACTTAATACTTGCCCAGTAATAAAACTGGCATCATCACTTAAGAAAAATGCAATTGAAGATGCCAAATCCTCTGGCTGTCCCAAACGGCCAAGTGGAATTGCACGTATAAAGGCTGCACGTAGTTTTTCTGGATTTAAAGCACCGTCAGTCACATCAGCAAGTAAAGCGGTATCGGTAGGCCCTGGGCAAATCACATTAATTTTTATGTTGTTACGAGAATGTTCACGTGCCAGTGTTTTAGAAAATGAAACCATTCCACCTTTACATGCGGCATATACAGCTTCACCAGAGGAACCGACGCGTGCTGCATCAGATGCGATATTGACAATACTTCCAGCATTGCGTTCTACCATGCCTTTTAATATGGCAAAGTGCATATTTAGCATTCCGATTAGATTGATCTGGATCAGTTTGTTCCATTCTTGCGGATTACTTTTGATAAAAGGTTTAAAAATATCCCAGCCAGCGTTATTGACTAAACCATCTACAGGTCCAAACGCGACCTCTATTCTCTGTACGGCCTGTTCAATTTTATCGCTATGGGTAATATCACATTGGACAGCCAAAGCTTGACCATTTCGGTTATTAATCTCAGCTGCCAATTTTTCTGCAGCTTCAATATTCATATCAAAGATCGCAACTTTAGCGCCTTCTTCTGCAAGACGTCGACATGTTGCAGAACCAATTCCACCTGCACCACCCGTAACAATGACTACTTTATTTTTTAATCCTTTCATTTACCTATCCCTACATCTATTCGTATCTAATTTGGATGGCTATTTTTTAATTTAGCGACTATTTAAAACACAATAGAATTATAATCTTTTTATGTCAATATATTTACATAATTTAAATTTAAAAAAATATTTTATTTATAATTATCAAATTATTAAAATAAACAAAAATCAAATACATTGACATAAAATAACGACTACTCTTATCTTTTACTTTAAATGGTGAACTTCATTAGGGGAAAATTAAATTTTACTGAATGCGTGTCTTTAACGCTTTATATCATTCGCCTATAGCAATCTGACTCGACTTTTCTTCAATTCAATCTTAAGTGCGTTGATGTAAAACGCTTGATCGCAGGGCATTTTAAATTTATTTTTTAAATGCTTTAATGAGAGATATTTCAAACATGCAGAACGGATTGAAAGAAGTCATAAAGATTGATTTAAAAAAATATAAACAATTGATTTTTAAATCAATTATAAGAAAACCGTATAAACTTTTGAGCATTACAGGGAAAAGGAATTAGTGTTATGATCAATACCCATAAGGTATACTCTTTATTATTTACTCGCGTTTCTCTTCAGGTTGGTCTTTATAATGAGTAATTCTGTACCCAAAAATTATGATCAATCCTTATATTCAGCCCACAATAGACTCTTTTTCAGACTGTTTCAGGTTGGTAATAGCTTAGACCGACAGTGCTCAAATGAACTCGGTATTTCACCTGTGCATTGGGCTGTGCTTGGTGCTTTATCTCGACCACATGTAAAATCAGGGATGTCTTTTTCAGATTTGACTGAATATCTTGGCGTGAGCCGTCAGAATTTAGATGCCGTTTTAAAACGATTAGAACGCAATGGCTTAGTGGAACGTATCATCAATGAAAATGACAGACGTGCGAAAACTGTAGCACTTACTTCTGACGGTTTGAAAGCGTGGGATAAATTACAAGATAATTTTTTTAATTTTTATGGACAGGCTTTAGACAAAATTGCCTTTGATGATGTCATCACGTTGATCCACCTTTTAAATAAACTCAATGATGGTCTAAAAAGTATTAAAATTGAACCCTGAAATATTGAGCAGCAATTAAAAAATTGGTTATATCTTCATTTAAATGATTTAAAAATGAGCCTTTTTTGGGCTCATTTTTTATCAATTTTACCTAAAACTAAACCAGAAGTATCAACTTCAACTCGAATACCTAAATATCATTGATAGTGTTGATTTCGGAATTGATCCGCACCATCAAGGTAAACGTCATCGCAAGCAACACATTGGTAATAAAGCACTTGCTTGCATTTAAAATATAATCATTACCCGCTTTAATTGCACTGTTTTTAAAGGTGCAGTATCAGAACCTGAATCAGGTTTAGTTAAACAAAATGAACCAAAAATTTCGCCAGTGGTATTAACATGCTAAATATTTCTACTTTTGTACAATGAGTCAATCAATGAGAATACTGCTAGAACCAATCCCATTATTGGTTCCAATTAAAGGACGAAACTGGTAAAAACCTCATATTTTGTAGTAATAAAAATATGAATACCTTTCCTTAATTTTTCTAGCAATTCAATATCCATTTCTGATCTAAGACAAACTTGAACGTTGATGATTAATGAGTGACAAAGCAACTGCACCAATCAATCCTGCCAAAGCAATCACCATAAAATTTTGTTGAATAGGCAAATTTAAGGACACGATCAAACCAATTAATAATGGTGCTCCAATCGCCCCTAATCGCCCCACGCCAGAGGCCATACCAATTCCTGTTGAACGAATAGCGCTCGGATAAAATTGTCCACAATAAGAATAAGCAACAATTTGTGCACCCGTTGAGCACGCCCCTACAGTAGCAATAGTGAAATACAGCATATTTAACGACATTGGCAAGGTCATGAAATACAGGAAAATACTCCCCAAACCATACATGATGACTAAAACCCATTTAATATGAAAACGGTCTGCCAACCACCCGCCACCAACCGCCCCAATAATTGCCCCCATATTCAAAGCAATAACAAAAGTAAGGGCTGAGCCAAGGGAATAACCAGACATTGCCATTAGCTTGGTTAACCATGTACTTAAAGCGTAAACCATAAATAAACATGTAAAGAATGCCACCCAAAACATGAGCGTACTCAATGCTCGCCCATCACTAAATAATAGTCCCATAGAGGGCTTAGTACTGTTGATGTTGTTTTCATTCACAAATTTTGTGTCACTATCGATTTGGAAATGCGGTGCAATTTGTACTACAAGTTTTTTCAATTCACCTTCTTTATTGTTTTTAGTTAAATAACTGAGTGACTCTGGCATTGATTTCCATATAAAAGGGATTAATACAACAGGAATGGCTGCAGCATAAAAAACAACTTGCCAGCCAAACTCTACAATAAACTGCTTACCTAAAACTGCGGCTAAAATACCACCGACTGCATAACCTGAAAACATTAGTGAAGTCATTAGATTACGTATTTTCTTCGGGGAATACTCCGTCATTTGTGCAACAACATTCGGCATTACACCACCAATCCCTAAACCAGCAATAAAACGAATAATACTAAAAGTAATAGGATCTTTAGCTAAACCAGCGACTGCAGTAAAAATACTAAATAAAAAAACACATATTACAATGCTTAAACGGCGACCAATTTTATCGGCCAAACTACCAAAAAGCATTGCACCGAACATCATTCCAAATAATGCAGAACTCATCATAAATCCAGCAGTTGAAGCACTTACGCCCATTTGTTCCATGATTGGAGGTAAGGCTGCGCCAGAAACAGCAATGTCATATCCATCTAAAATAATAATCACCAAACACCAGATCAACACCTTTGCATGGAAGCGATTAAACTTTGCTTCACTTGCAATTTCTTGCATATCTACATTCTTCATGCGTCAACTCCTTGATCATTTTAATTCTTCTAAATTTATGAGTTGTAAAATCGCTTTTCCTTATTCTCAATCGCGATATCACTCATATTCCCTGAGCGAAATTCAAAAGTCCGTGTAATCTTTCTACTTTCCATCAGTCAGAAGCAGATTAATTTAATCATTAATTTATGTCAATATATTTACATAAATGATTATTTAAACCAATTAAAATAAATAACTTAAATAAACTCACATTAAAATTAAATATACATATTGACGTAAAATAGATAAAAACATTATTTTAATATGCCAACTAAAGAAGCTGGCGCATGAGTGTAATGAATGTAATTGCCCAATGTGTTGCGCCGTATTGTGTTGGTTGCTATTTGGCTTTTTTCTTGGCTTAGGAAATTGAGAAGAAATGAAGATCGAAAGTATTATTTTGATTGATCATTTAAGTTTTTCTATTGTGGGGCTGTTGGGTAACTGCCGTTGGCAAAAAATCATCATCTAATAATGACTTATACTCATCATTTAATAACCTCTATATAAATATTAAATTTGCTAAAAAGCGACCAGCTCGATAAATATCAATTAAAATTATATGGTTATGATAAATATTTTTTGATGATGAATCTCACACATAATTATGACTAAACTCCTAAAAAATATCAGATAATTTAATATATCCTTCTGTTTTCTTAGTTTTTCCATAGTATTCAACATGCAAATATAATGAGTCATTTTTTTTAATAATATTCTTTATTTTTACTTTATCATTTTTTACAATATAAGCCTTTGTTTTTACATAACTTTTATCAAGAATAAATACTTTAGGTAAATTTATTTTTATATTTTTTACTGTTTGATTTGAATTGTCTTTTAGAGAGTAAATAGTTGATTTATTATAATAAATGACACTTAGATTAAGATTATCACTTAATGTTTTTAATTCTTCTTGCAAAGAATATCTATCATTTTTCAACTTGTATATACGTGTGTAACTTATAGGGCCATCTTTAAACCTTTCAATAATTTGTTTTTTATCATTTATAACTTCTGGATCGTATAATGGACTCAAATAAAACTTATGAGCTTTATTATTTGATATATCGAATATTTGATACTTCCCACTAGGATTGCAATCATCTGTATAGTTTACAAACAAATATTTCCTTTTATCATTCGTTAAACTCTCCACTGAAAAAGCATCTTTATCAAAACAATAATTAGCATCATCAAATAGGAAAATTTTCAGGGAACCCTGTTTAAAATAAACTTTATGATTATTCTTTACTAAGCTATCACTATCAGCAAAAGTTAGTGGTGGGCATAAAAGAGCTACTGTTAAAAAGATTTTTTTACTTAAACCCATTTCTTTTCTCAACCTCTCTTAATATTTTTAAAAATAAACTTTTCCGCTCAGCTAAACCTACTGTACCACCATTAATCCTTCTGCTTACTTTATCTACAACTTGTAAATGATGAGAATCGGTATAAGTCCCATTTAAATCACTATATCCTTTCCGAACCAAATTATCCGCATTTTTAAATTCATTAAAAGCCCATACAGCACTTTCTACAGCATGAAAAAGATCGTTACAAAGTAAGTCCGGATTTGTTACCACATCAAGTCCTGAATAGTTTTTATATAAAATATATGCACTTTTCCACGTTAATTGAATTAAACCTCGCCCTCTATATTTTGGTCCATCACCCGGCGTAGTATTACCTTCTTTTATTATTTGTTTACGCCTTCTACACGCTCTACTTTTTGGAATATCACATACAGAGGGAGGAAAAGTTGAAATGTCGTAATCTCTCCCACTCGCATACTCGATTAATGTATAAAAATGATCACATTCATGGTAGATCTGAGCAAGAAAATGACAAAGCATAAGCTTGTCTGTCATTTTATATTTTAGTAATCCCTTATTTAAGGCGAGTACAAATTGTTCAGGAGTAGTATTCTGTGTCGGTTTCCCGTTCATTCCTTCTTTCCAAAATAACTTTCGAGAACCATATACCTCCTTAAAAAAGCTTAAAGAAATTATTTCTCCTGAAATACTATCCTCTATACGTCTAGGAATATTAGGATCATTTGTTGCTGTTCTTCCACTCAAAATATCTACACTTAATTGTAAATCAATAAATTCCTCTTTAACTCTTCTGACCATAAAGCTCACAGAATCTAAAGGAGTTCCATCTGGTTTTAAAATAGTTAATTTAATTTTTTGACCAACCCAGTTAATTAACTTTAATTGTCCATTTTTAACTTTAAGATTCTTTTTTTGATTATTGTTAAAAATCATCTCAACATCAACATCATTAACTGCATAACGCTGTCCTGATTTATCTAATACTTTTATTAATGTAAAACCTTTAAAGCTATCATATGGTTCATTTAGTTTAAGTAATATTGGTTGCTTTATCCCATTTCCTGAGTTCCCAGAAAACTTAAGCTGAAATTGATCAGTTGATGTAAGTACTAAAACTTCAATATCTCGATTCGCAGATGATAGAACTTCTACTATTCCTTGGTTATTCGTATATTTATCTGGAGAGTTTCCTTTTCCTTTTGGTCTAGATTGAATCGGAAAATTAACCATAACTTTTCCATTACTATCAACAACTTTAAATAAAGTACTAACTACTCCTTTGTTCGTAGGAGACCTATTGCTTTGTTTATATTCGTCAATCGTCTTTGGCAATTGAATTCTAATAGGATTATCTTCAGATGATATTACAGAAGAATTGATTGTTTTAAATACAGTATAACTTTGCTGATTAGGTGGTTGAACAAGGATTTCAATCGTTCTATTTGGTGAAGCTTGAAATACAAATAACCCATGCGAATTCGTTTTCTGAGGATTATCTTTAGATGACCCCTTATATTTAGATTTGACACTTAAATTGACTACATATTTCCCAGAACTATCAAAGAATTTTACTGTAATTGTTTTTAATTCAGACATTACTAAAAATCCTCTTCAGAATAAACATCATCACCGTTCGATAATGCTTCATCTAATAATTCATCTATATTTTCTCCATCTAATCGTTTTTGCACTAAAGAAACATATGATGAATCAAACCCTAATGCAATAAAATCAGTCTCTTCAGGTGTATAAAAGCGTAAAGAACTCATATTATTTTTATCATTCAATTTATCAATTTTAGATTTTATTAAATAATTATTATGTTTATTTAGAACAAAAATTTGCTTGTCATTACCAATATTGTCACTCCAGTTATAATCAATTTTATTACTGTAAAGTGTTTTAGGTGTTGGTAAACTTACTTTAAAATTAGGTACATGTACTCCTCCTTCAAACTTCTGCTGCCCCGACTTCACCTCAAACAATCCTGGTGTCGTCGCAAATACACCTGAACCGTTGATCCTTACCTCAGAAGTGTCCCCAACCAATCGAATCTCTTTAGGGCTAATGATATAAACTGTATCCTCTGTAGAAATGATTTGAATGCCTTTACGTGCAATGACATCAGCACCATCTCCCTGCGCTTGAATTTCAATTTTACCTTTACCTGCAAATAACCTTGCCCCTTCTTGTGCTGCAAACAAACTAATCTTGTTTTGTGCATGTGCTAAGAAGCTCTTTTGAGTGCTTAGGTTAATACTATTGTCTGCTGTATGACTGATTTGCCCATCTGCTGAAAGATGAATATCTTCATTACTGGTAAGTGCAATTGAGTTTGGTGAAGCCAATATCATTAACGCCTGTTTAAACGCATCGGCTTGGTTCTTGGCTTCATCTGAGTCATCTTTTTCCAAAGCAAAAATAAACGATTTCAAATGATCTAAGTTTTCTAAAGGATCAGCCTGTTGATTCTTGGCAACTTCACTCAATGCTTTGGAATTATTTAGACTACTTTCTAACTGATTTTTGCCTGCGGTCACATCTAGGTGATTACCCGAAGCAGAATCCTGAGCATAAGTACTCAGTAGTAAACCTTGTCCTGCTCTAACTCCACCCCACTGGTCAGTTCTCAGTTCAAAGCCTTCACCTCGTCCTTCGCTTGTGTCTGTCTCTTTGGGATGACTTAAATTACCGAGGTTGAGTTGACTCGCTCCATGACTGCTCTGTAACTGACTGCTGATTTGTTCAGTAGTATCATCAAATCTAAGTTGGTTATAACCAGTACCTTGATACTCTCGACTTTTAATCCCTGCCAGTTTTTTGGTATCAGGCAGTTTACCTTTGTTATCAAACTTGCTTGGATAACGATGCGCTTCATGAATACGCCCTACTACAAATGGCCTGTCAATGTTGCCATCAAAAAAATCTATAACGACGACCTCTCCGATTCTCGGTAAGAATCGTGCACCATAGCCTTCACCAGCCCACGGCGTCAGGACATCTACCCAAGCTGAATCGGTGTCGTTATCGTTGGAACCGGCACCACCATCGTGGCTATGATCTTGATTGCGGGTAAACAGAAAACGTACTTTGATCCGTCCCCACTCATCCACATGGATTTCTTCTCCACTTGGTCCAACCACTCTGGCACGTTGGGGTGATGCAATCGGACGATGTTTTAGTGGATTGTATTCTGGAACAGTAGTGATATTTCGACGTTGCAGCACCAACTGATTGGCTTGGCGTTCATCACTATTGTTTGTCGTGATATTGGTTATTTGCCAATTGCTTTGCTTAAGCAAATTTTCAACCTGATTGGTTAGGTCTTTAGGTAGGTTGTTTTGATTATAAAAGTGTTTCGATGTAATCAGAAATTGCTTATCTGAAAAATCATGTTGATCAATTTCGGGATGCCCATTTAATTCAAAGATATAACCCACATGTGCATCACGTACTGTAGATATTGCGGTAAATTGTTTGGCTTGTGAGTCATAGTAGTTACTCATATTTTGGTTACAGCGTTCAACCTGACTGTTGCCTGATGGAGTTACACCATCTTCTCCATTGAGATCTTGAATCCATGCTGGACTAAAGTGCCAAACTTGCTCTAGTCCTAGACTAGCATTGTCATAGTTTTCACTATGTTGATGCTTACTTTGTACATTGCCTGCACCTTCATCTATATCTAATACATCGGCTTGCCAACGTTGAATATGTACTGATGTAGGCTGAATAGAACGCTGTCCAATAAATGAGATAATGCTGTCTTGCCTTTCGGTGGGACTGCTACGATGAAAGCGGATGCTTTTGCGTTCTAAGCTGGTGTATTGAGTATTATTATCAATCAAACGAAGCTTTTGTGCTTGAATTTGTTCACTGAAACTCGATACTTTAAGTTGGGCTTCATCGATCAACCAGTTAATGCCTTCACTTCTCATCAAACGGGTCAGGAAGTCAAAGTCACTTTCAAAAGCCTGCATAATGAATGGACGCACATCATAGTCTTTACTTAGGCCGCTCTTATCTAAACTTAGACTTGAAGCAAACAACGGGCTGCGTTGTACCCATTCTTGGAATACGGTCTGGATCACATCCACAACCGACTTATTCATAAATACTCGAGAGTTCCTACGATGCTTCCAAAGTGCTGTTGGGTCTTCAACAATCAGACGATAGATGGTAAGAGAACCATCAGATGCGCCAATATCCGCTTGAGTCACAATTCCTGAAATACGAGTTAATTCAGATTTATCTGTGACGAGATCGATTGCAGCTTGAGTTCCAATAAAGCTTTTTAAAGGGATTATTGCTGACGTCGCAAGACAGATGAGTTGAAACCGAACACCCTCATTGATTGCATGTGCCCCATCAATACGTTGTAGAAACACCTGATCATTTAAGACAGAATTTGAGAAATGCGCATGAATAACACGTTTTTGTACAGGCAACCCAAGTTTTTCAAGGGCAAAATGAATGTTATTAAACATATTTTTATGTAGTATTTCTTAACAATAAATAAATAATATCAAAATAATTGCTATTTAATCTACTTTACTTTATTTTTTAATTAATTTTTACTAAATAATATTTTTAAATTCCTTTTGGCTTTTTTTTAATTACTTGCTTCATTCTGTATTGATATCCTGATTTAAACAGCTATGAAAGCTACTGTATTAATAAAGAATATTTTCTTTATTAATACAGCTTAAATTTTAAATACAGTTTTATTTATTGAAAAATTATATTTCTATATCAGCCTTTATAGACAGTTCTATGTAACAAAGCTCCTTAGTATTCAAACTCACCCAACATATAAAGTTGATCCACTTCACATTATGCGATTAAAATTTGGATAAATTTTTTCTTAAAAATATATAAAAATTTACAATAAAAATGAGTAGCTTAGTTGAGTTTAATCATCACAAAACGAAATATTCCCTATTTATTTTCAGGTTTTTATAATTAAACAATGTATTCCTCTTAACTTTTCCATTAAAATAAGCCAAATATCTTTTTGTAATTCGTCACCACCCTCTCCTATTGTACCTATTGAGTGGTAACACGAATAAAACATGCCTTTGAAAATTCGCGTGGCTAATAAACTGTAATGACTCAAGCAACTCAGCATCCTATGGAATCCATTTCCAACATCCGTGTATTGGATGAATGGCAAGAAGAAATTCCAGAGGATTTATATATTCCTCCTGCTGCATTCGAAATTCTGCTTGAACATTTCGAAGGACCACTCGACTTTTTAATTTATCTGATTCAAAAAAATGGTTTCGATCTTTTACAGTTAGATATTGCTCCGATTGCAACACAATACTTGTCTTATATGGACGGTATGAAATCGTTAAATATCGAGTTAACCGCTGACTATATGGTGATGGCAGCATTATTGGCAGATTTAAAATCTCGCTTGTTATTGCCAAAACCAAAAACCATTCATATTGAAAAAGATCCAAAACAGGAATTAATCGATCGCTTAGAAACCTATTTACGGATTAAAAAAGCAGCTGAACGTTTAGGTCAGATGCCTGTTTTAGACCGAGATACTTTTGCGACCCATGTTGCGATTGGTCATATTCCAAAAGTGTATGAAGGTTATGAGGTTGAGATGTTAAAAGATGCCTTGTATTGCATTTTTAACCGCCCTGAACCCATAACCCATAAGATTGAACAAGAACCTGTATTACTTGAAGAACGCATTGCTTATATCGAATATATGATTGAATCTGGAGAAGTTCTCAGTTTCCAAGAATTACTCAAGCCAAACCAAGGTCGAATGGGCATGGTGGTTACATTTATGGCAATCTTGGAGCTGACCCGTCAGCAAAAAGTCCAAATTATTTCTTCTGGTGTTGAGGCCCCGCTTGCAATTCAAGGAGCAACGGCATGACCATTGATCAAAATAATGCCTTTAATGTTGATGAATTACATCACGAAGTTCTGATGCAACTTGAAGCGATTATCTTTGCAAGTGATGCCCCTGTATCGCTTGCTCGCTTAAAAGAAGCATTTCAAAATCAGTATTCTAAACAACAGTTGCAACAGTATTTACAGCAATTGTCTGTGTTACAACATGGTCGTTCAATCGAACTTGTCGAAACAGCTCAAGGTTATCGTTTTCAAGTGCGAGCAAAATACCGCAACGTGATTGCGCAAGTTTGGCCAGATCGACCAACTCGATTATCGCCGTCACTGTTAGAAACAGTTGCAGTGATCGCTTATCATCAGCCAGTAACCCGTGCTGATATTGAGCAAATACGAGGGGTTACAAATAATAGTCAAATACTCAGGACTTTGTTTGATTGGAACTGGATTAAAGAATCTGGTTACCGAGAACTCCCAGGTAGACCCGCGTTGTTAGTGACAACGCCACAATTTTTAAATGCTTTTGGTCTAGTGTCTTTAGATCAATTGCCTCCCCTACAGGATGCCAAGGAAGCTTTTATGATTTTGGATGCGCAAGCTGCCAAGTCTTAAATAGGTGCACTGTTGATGATTATTTCTAAGGTTATGCTGTCATGAGTGAAAAATTGCAAAAGGTACTCGCACGAGTGGGTTTGGGCTCTCGCCGTTATATGGAAGAGGTCATTGCCGCTGGTCGTGTAAGTGTCAATGGGCAGGTTGCTCAAGTGGGCGAACGTATTGAACCAGGTGATGAGCTTCGCATCGATGGTCGTAAAGTTCAGTTCCAAATTGAAGACGAAATTCGTCGTCGTGTATTGATTTACTACAAACCTGAAGGTGAAATCTGTTCTCGTAATGATCCAGAATCTCGCCCGACTGTGTTTGATCACTTACCCCCGATTTCCAATGACCGTTGGGTGATGGTGGGTCGTCTAGATATCAACTCAACAGGTTTATTACTTTTTACAAATGATGGTGAACTTGCCAATCGTTTAATGCATCCCTCAAATGAAATCGAACGTGAATATGCAGTTCGAGTCATGGGTGAAGTAACGCCTCAACTCAAAAACAACATGACAAATGGCGTTGTTTTAGATGATGGTCCAGCAAAATTTGAATCTTTCTCTGAAATTGGTGGTGAAGGGATCAATCGCTGGTACCAAGTCGTTGTAAAAGAAGGTCGTAACCGTGAGGTTCGCCGTATTTTTGAATCACAAGGTCTAAAAGTAAGTCGCTTGCTCCGTACTCGTTACGGTACTGTGATTTTGCCTCGTGAACTTCGTACAGGTCGTTGGATGGAACTTGATAAAACTGATATCGATAATTTAACCAAAGCTGTTGAACTGAAACCACGTCAAGGCACAGGTTTATTTGGTATGGCAAAACGTCGTACTGAACGTATGCAAGACAAACCTATGGCTGCGCGTCGCGGTGGATTCCTGCGTCAACAACGTCGTGATAGCGAAGGTGAAGAAGCTCACAACCATCAAAATGATCGTCGTGATGCTCAGCCAAGTGCAAACCAATATGGTCAAAATCGCACTGAAAACCGTACTGACAATCGCAATGAACGCTCAGAAAACCGCTTTAATAAAGCACGTTCTGGTGGCAACAGCTACAACAATGACCGTGCTGACAACCGTGGTAATAGTTTTAATAGCAACCGTTCTGAAAACCGTTATGGCAATCAACAAAACCGTAATCGTTCAGAAGGCCGTTATAATCCAAACGAGCGTCTAGATCGTTCAGATCGCCAAGAACGTAGTGAACAACCTGAAAAGAAAAAACCGTTTGTTGTGACAAAAGGTTTTAAAAAGTTCTAAGTTCTAAATAGACTTAAAGAGCAAAAGCCACTATTTTTAAATAGTGGCTTTTTTTCGTTTAAACTATGCGCTACATCATGTATTAAGGTTTAAATATATTCCTGTAGGCTATGCCTCAGCTTGTGTTGTAAACAAAACAGTGCAAAACCCTTTAAGCAATATGATCTTAATATGGTAATAACAAGATGAATAAAAAATACCTGATCCTCATTCCCTTATTTCTTATCTGGTTTATTGCGTCTATATCGATAGCATATCAAGGGCTGTTTTATTCAGAGTATCTGATCAATTTTCTTAGAAAGAAACCACAGGATTATGGTTACCCACTTTTTCAGGTTGTCATTTTATGCTCAATTTATGGCCTATGGATGTGGAGCTATGCCTATTTACTTTGCTCAGAAACTGCCATTCGTAGACCATTTCTTAGCTATACAGTCTGTTCAATCTTACCGATTGTTATTCCAGTCTATGGTGTAATAATACTGATTTACTCACCACCTGATATAATCACTTTTATTCTAATCAGTTGTGCAACCAGCCTATTTCATTTTTTATTATTGCCTATTCTTATGCCTATCTATCGCAAGTATATTTATCCTAAACAAAACGCATCAGTTTAATCGTGTTATATATCAATAAAAATACTCCTTACGCTACTACAACTGTAGCTCTCCCACTAGAAAAAAGGGAGAGCTAGCTGAGACTAAATTAATTAACTTTAGTAAAACCCCCTCCTTTTTCAAAGGTGAGAAGTATCAACTTCGCAAAGAGCAAGATTTAAAATCCTTAACGGACTGGCAGCAACTGAATCCAGCAGCTCTCATAGCAAAAATCTAAATCACCTGTCTGCTTGCTTGTGGAATTGAACTCAGTAAGCGTTTGGTATAGTCATGTTGTGGTGACTGGTACAACTCATCCGAATTAGCAATTTCAACAATATCACCATGGTTCATCACCATAATTTGATCCGAAATATATTTCACCACAGACAAATCATGTGAGATAAAAATATAACTCAAGCCAAATTCATCTTGCAGATCTTGAAGCAAGTTTAGAACTTGTGCTTGAACCGATACATCGAGTGCCGAGACGGATTCATCACAGATTAAAATTTCAGGTTTTAAAGTTAAACAGCGTGCGATTGCAATACGTTGACGTTGTCCCCCAGAAAACTCATGTGGATAACGATCAAAGGCTTGCGCAGGTAAGCTTACTCTTTCCAGTAATTCCAGAGCCATCTTTTTACGTTCAGTATCATTTGCACCAATTTTATGAAC
The DNA here is from genome assembly GCF_051059255.1 of Acinetobacter sp. CE-15. Taxonomy (NCBI): domain Bacteria; kingdom Pseudomonadati; phylum Pseudomonadota; class Gammaproteobacteria; order Moraxellales; family Moraxellaceae; genus Acinetobacter; species Acinetobacter sp. CE-15. The sequence continues at coordinate 3,830,430 of NZ_CP192737.1, forward strand.
TTGCATCGGCTCCATCAAAATTTGGCCCACGGTAAAACGCGGATTAAGTGAGGCATAGGGATTCTGAAAGATAATCTGAATCTTACGTTGATACTGGGCAAACTCTTTTTCAGACATTGCCAAAATATCTTTACCTTGAAATAACGCTTGGCCGCCAGAAGCTTGTTGCAAACGCATCAACAATAAGCCGATGGTGGTTTTACCTGAACCAGATTCCCCGACTAGTCCTAAAGTCTTACCTTTCGCCAGTTGGAAAGATGCCCCTTTGACTGCCTGAAATTCATCTTTGCCAAATAGACCTTTACGACTAAAAAATGATTTTTTTAAATCACGCACATCTAAAATAATTTCTTCCCCGCCAACAAGGCCGCGCTTGCGCTCCGCAAAATCCACCTTAGGCAAACTCATTGCCTCAGTCACAGGTGCGTCTTGAGCTTGCATAAAATCACTAATGACCGGTAAGCGATATGGACGATACGAAAGTTGCGGACGGCATAATAATAATGCTTTGGTATAGGCATCTTGTGGCTGTTCTAAAACAGCTTTTGCTAAACCTTGTTCACGAATTTCACCATGACGCATCACAATCACTTCATCGGCAATTTCACTCACCAATGCCAAGTCATGGGTAATAAACAACATCGACATTTGACGGCGCTTACGTAAAGTCTCCAACAAATCTAATATTTGTTTTTGGATGGTGACATCTAATGCAGTAGTCGGTTCATCGGCAATCAGTAATTTCGGTTCACAGGCGATTGCCATGGCAATCATGACCCGTTGCTGTTGACCACCAGACAGTTGACTGGGGTAAGCATCAATCTTGCTTTCAGGGGATGGAATCCCCACTTCAGTGAGTAATTCTAAAGTGCGTTGTCGTGCTTGTTTACGCCCCATATTTAAATGAATACGCATAATTTCAGCAATTTGATCACCCACTGTAAACACAGGATTAAGTGATAACATCGGTTCCTGAAAAATCATAGCAATGTCTTTACCACACATTGCACGCATTTGTTTACTGCTTAAACTGAGTAAGTCTTTGCCTTCAAAAATAATTTTACTGTTTTCAGCAATACGAGATTGGCCTTTGGGTAATAAACCCATGGTTGCCAATGAAGTTACGGATTTGCCACTGCCAGATTCGCCAACCAAGGCCACGGTGGTATTGGCAGGAATCTGAAATGAAATACCTTTTACGGTTTCAATAAATTGCTTATTTTCACCCTTAAAACTCACACTCAGATTTTCAACACTAAGTAGCACAGGAGGTGTCGCTTGTTGTTCTGACATCTTTAAGCTCCTTATTTTAGTTTAGGGTCTAATGCATCACGCAATGCATCTGTAAACATTGAAAATGCAGTCACAAGCACGGCCATCGCTACTGAGGCTGCCACCAATTGCCACCATTTACCTAAAATCAGCTCACTTTGTGCTTCATTCAACATACTGCCCCATGACACCACCCCCACAGGTACACCAAAGCCCAAGAAGCTTAAAATCACTTCAGACTTAATAAATGCAACCACCAAGATCGACATCTGAACCAAAGCAATATGGCTTACATTGGGGAAAATATGCACAAACATCCGTCGGGTATTACTGACACCAATCGCTTTGGCTGCCAGTACATACTCGCGTGAATTATGTTTCATATATTCAGCACGAATTAAACGAAATACCCCAGTCCAACCTGTTAATCCAAGAATTAAAACAATGGAAAGAATGCCTTTTTGTTGCAATACAGCGGCAATCGCCAATACCAACAATAGATAAGGTATCGAGGTAAAAATGTTATAAAACCAGTTTAGAACATCATCAACCCAACCACCAAAGTAACCAGCAATTGCCCCTAAGAATGTGCCGATTACCACGGCCAATAATGCCGAGATTAAGCCCACAATAATTGAGGTTTCTGCGCCTTTAATGGTTTTGAGTACAACATCCTGTCCCCATTTATCTGCACCGAAAGGCAAGGTTTGTTTGAGTTCACTTTGCTGATCAAGTAAATGCCCACCCAATTGCTGATCAATAGCTTTCATATCTTCTGCAAGCGGATCTTGAATACCGTAGTAGTCAATCGCGCCACCTGAAGCTTGTTCTGTTGCAATTTCAGTATTTAACTCTTTGATCACATCTTTTAAAGGATCAACAGGATTTTCAGGTAAGGCCTCTACAGTTGCGGCTTTCTTTGCAGAATCTTGTGTATTTTGATCTGCCCCGATAAATGTAGGTGGCGCATAACTCACGGCTACTTCTTTATTCCAATTTGATGCAATCACCCCCGTCATGGAGAGTACCAATATGATGAAATAACACAGCAACACCAATAGCGACAGCATAGCGATACGATCTGCTTTTAAACGTCGCATCGCCAATCGCCATAAACCGGGGGAAGTCTGTTGTTCTTGGGCGTCTACTTTTTTCGATAAAATTCCGAGCATCATCCCACCTACTTCAACTGTACGCGTGGATCAACCACTTTATAAATCAAATCGGCGATCAGGTTAAAAATCATGGTCGCAGCGGCAACATATACCGTGATAGCTTTAATCACTGGAAAGTCGCTTCGTTCTACTGCAATAATGACTTCTCGCCCAATCCCCGGAATACCAAAAAATCGCTCAATTAAAAATGCCCCAATCAACAACGCTGGCAGGCTCGACATCACGTCAGTAATAATCGGAATAGATGCATTACGCAGTACATGTACACCTAAGATACGTCCCTCACCGACCCCTTTTGCCCGTGCAGTACGGACATAGTCTTGATTGACTTCATCTAAGACAAAGCTACGGTATAGACGTAAAGTCGGTGCAATACTCACCACCAACATGATTAAGATTGGTAATAGTGCGTATTGCAATAGATTTTCACTGAGACTATCACTCCAACCTTGTACCGGAAACCATCCCAGCTTATAGGCAAGACCGTACTGAAATACGATGATATAGACCAAAATACTGATCGACATCCCAATGGTACATAACAACATCACCATACGATCCGTCAATGAACCACGTACCGAAGCAACAGCCAAAGCCAGAATGATTGAAATTACAGTTTGTAAAATTGTCAGTGGAATAATGATGGTCAGCGATGGACCTAAACGGGTCAGGATAATGTTTGAAACCGATTCCCCGGTACTCCAGCTATTGCCATAATCAAAAGTCAGGATTTGCTTAATAAAAATCCACAATTGAACATAATATGGTTGATCTACCCCAAGTTGCTGACGAATATTTTCAATCTGTTCAGGGTTTGCCATTTTTCCAGCAAGGATATAAGCAGGATCTCCGCCAACCCAGTTAAATAGAAAGAAAATCAGCAACACGACTCCCAACATGGTGGGAATCATTTGCCATATACGGCGCGTGATATATGCCAGCATAGTTCTAATTCCTTTTAATCACGTTGACCGGTAATTTCTTGAAAGAATGCCTTGTTATCCGGTTCTCTGCCCAAGAAATCAACCACCAGCTGCTCTGCTTTCTTTTGTCCACCTTGTGACAAAATCGCTTTACGATAACGTGCTCCAACCTCTGGATTATTTAAGTTATCGCCAAAAGCAGAAAGCATGTCTAAGGCCATCACTTCTGACCACATATAGCCATAATAGCCAACTTGATATCCGCCCATAATATGACCAAATTGTCCTGGGAATTCTGTGGTTGGTACATACCCTAAGGCGGTTTGGTTTTCGAGTTTTTTCCATACGTCTAAAGGCTGAGTTTTTAAAGCATCTGCGGTATGCAGTGCCATATCGTATTGTGCGTATAAGGTTTGACGAGAATAGAACAAGCCACGACCATAGTTTTTAACGGCTTTTAATTTGCCAATCAATTCATCATCGACACGTGGACAGGCTGGTTTGCAATAATCGGCTAAAGTCGATAGCGTTTCTTTACGACGTGCCCATTCTTCATACATCTGTGAAGGTGCTTCAACAAAATCTCGCTCGACAGAGGTACCAGATTGCGAGGCATAACGGGTGTTTGACAAAATTCCATGTAAGGCATGTCCAAACTCATGCACAAAGGTTTCCAGTTCATCACTGTTTAAACCTTTACGGTTAAAGTTAGTGACTAAGGCTGAGATCGGTTTACGCTGGGTCAGGGTACTGCCACCCTTAACGCCCCACACCGCTGCATGACCATACTTTCCTTCACGTGGAAATTTATCGATATATAAACCACCTAAAAGCTGACCTGTTTCCCGATCTGTGACATCGTAATATTCAACTTCATCTTGCCAGACATCAACCTTGGCAGGCTTAAATTCAATCCCGTATAGATTTGATGAAATTGCAAACAACCAATCTTGTGATGCTTGGGTCGGGAAATATTCACGCATTTTTTCTTGGTCAATTTTGTACTTTTCTTGACGTAATTTTTCGCTCCAATAGCCCTCACTCCAACGGTTAATTTCCGCTTTTTCCACTGGAATATTTAAGGTCTTGGCTTTAAATTCACGCAGTGTTTGCACTTCTTTTTTCTCTAATGGGGCAACCGTACTATGTACCTCATTGAGGAATTTATTGACCGTTTCAGGATTCTTGGCCATACGATTTTTCAATGCCCAATCGGCATAACTGGCTTTACCAAATAATTGTGCAAGTTCATGCCGTAAATCAATCGCTTGTTTAAGCAACACTAAATTCTTTTCAGTACCACGACGGGTATAAGCAATTTGATAGCGTTTACGCGCATCATCACTGTCTGCCAATTCCATAAAAGGACGGTATTCTGGGTAGTCAAAACCCAACAGGTAATTGCCTTTTTCATTTTTCTTTAGATTGGCAATATAACTTTCTGGTAAGCCTTTTAGCTCGGCTGGGGTAAATTCTAATTTATCAGGATTATCTCGAATGTTGCGGGCATATTCTTGTTGAATCTTGGTCAATTCATCTAAAATCACTTTTAAACGTGCTTGTTTTTCTGCGGGAAGTTGTACCCCTGTATCTTCAAAACCATCTAAAATATCTTGGCGATATTTACGGTCAATCTCATCACTGGCTTTGGTTTTTTTAATTTGCTGATAAAGCTTTCCATCTTGATACACTTCAGTTTGAAACTGACTGATTTTAACTTCGCAATCTTCTGCGGCTTTACGTAAATCTGCGCTTGGGTCAACATTACTGGCTAAATTAATCGGCCCATAAAAATCTTCAAACTCTGCAAAAATTTGATCCCACTTTGCCAATACTGCTCCAGCAGGCGCATTATTTTTGAGTTTAACTTTGGCAAATTCAGCCAACTTGGTTTTAACATCTGCAATTTTTGCATCACATTGGGCAGGGATATCTTTGGCCTGAAACTTGGGTAAAGTACTGCGTTCGGTTTCTGCAAAGGCCCATTGCCCCATACCCATTGACAACATACAGAGTGTGGTTAATTTAAATCGCTTCATTTTCATTTTCTCCAATCTTTCATTTATTCATTTTCAAATTTCAATCTGTTTATTTTTAAGCTTTTGATAGAGATTATTTTTTCATATCAAAATACATCCATTCCGATGGAATAATCGGATGCTTTTTAAAGCCGATGACACGCGGTTGCGCCAAAGCATTGCGATAACGCGTCGATGCCATTTGTACCGGCATATACACTTCTAATATACGCGCCATCTTATGATATAAAGCATCACGCTCAGGACCTGGTTTCAATTTTTGGGTTTGTTCATATAAGCGATCATATTCAGGAATTTTCATGCATGCACTATTGGTTGCATGGATATTCTTTCCATAAAACAGTTGCATAAAATTATCTGCATCGGGATAGTCGGCAATCCAAGCTGATCCCTTAAACATGGTTTTACATTGTTTTTCAGCTTTTAAACCTTCCGCAAAAGGTAAAGATTTGGTGGTCATTTTGACCTTGATATTGTCTAAAGTCTTTTTCCAAAATTCAGCACTTTGCTGACTACGTGTACTATTTCCATAAACAGTTAATTCAATCAGTAAGGGTTTGCCATTCGGCAAGGTACGCCAGCCATCGGCTGCAACCTTATAATGATAACGATCTAACAGTAAATTGGCCGCTTTGACGGAATAAGGAATACTGGTTTTATAGTTTGGATCATGCCCAATCACCCCATAAGGGATGGGGAATTGTAAGCGTTGTGCATCACCCTTCATCAAAATCTTAATTTGATTATCAGGTGAAAAGGCCATTGCCATGGCACGGCGTAAAGCAATTTTTTCTTTACTCAAACCACCAACAACAGGGTTTTGCATATTCCAGTAATAATAATCAATTGAAGGATCGGCAATACGGGAAAGTTGAATACCTTTTTTAGCAAGTTCGGGTTTAAGCTGACCATCTTGGATGGCTTGAACACTGAGATCACCATCCAACACAAATAAGTCAGTTTCATCTTTACTAAATGATAACCAGCGTGATTGTGATTCTTCCATCACTTGAATATCGACCACACCGATTTGCGGCATTTTTTTGCCTTTCATCGCATCGACAATTTTTTGATCTTCTGGTGTGGATGCTTTGAAATCCCAAACATAACCACGATAATCTGGATTGGCTTTCAAGATAATCCGTGAGCCAGGTGTCCATTTTGCCAAGACATAGGGACCTGTTCCAACAGGATGGGCCATGGCAAAACCAGACCGATCTCGATAGTGTTCAATCACTTCTCGTGCCACTGCACCAGCTGGTTGATGTGCCAACAGCATTGGGAAGTTTTGATCAACTTGTTTCAGTTTAATCACCAAGGTATAACGATCTGTGGCCTGAAGCCCTGCAACAGGTAGATCATAATTAAACTTGCCTGTTTTTTTAGCTTGCTCAAGCACTTTGTCCATGCCTAGAATTTTGTCATCAAACAACCAACTATTGGGCGAATGCAAACTTGGGTCTAACAACCGTTTATAAGAATAAACATAGTCTTGCGCGGTTAATTCACGGGCTTTGCCTTTAAATACAGGATCTTTGGCAAAATAAATTCCTTTTTGAATTTTAAAAGTATAGGTTAAACCATCAGCACTGACTTCAGGCAGGCTCACTGCGGTACGGGGGACTAATTTGGCAGGTGTTGCTAAATAATCGTAGGTATATAAACCTTCAAATATTGAATTATGCACATGCGCAGAATAAAGATCTTGGGTGCCTGCTGGATCAAAACCCGTTTCTGCAACGGGGAAAACATAACGTAAAACTTTATTTGGATCTGCCGGGCTTTTGGCAAATACATTCAGCGTGCCTGTCAGGAGCATACCGCCCAAGAATGCACTGCCCCCAATCTGCTTTAACTTTTGCTTTAAATCATCCTTCATCATTTTATTCAACTTCATCTGGTTATTTTTTAACTGGCTGAACATCAAGGTATTGCCAAACGGTATTGATCATTGGATGTGCTTTATAGCCTTGAACTTGTGGTTGCAACAGCCAATTGCGAATACGGGTACTATGAATAATCCAAGGGTTATCTGCCTCTATCTGCCGACTGATTTTTTCATAAAATGGCGTTCGTTGTTGTGGCGGTAAAGTTAACGCTTGCTGATACAGTGCATCATAAGCTTTGGATTGATAGCAACTTAAATTTCCTTTGCCTGAGTTTGGACCATAAAGTAACTGAGCAAAATTTTCTCCTTCAGGAAAATCAGCAATCCATGCCCCACCCCAAATCATATGTTTACATTGCATGGCTTCTTTTAAATTATCGGCAAAATTACTGACCTTAAATTCAACACGCACCCCAATAGCATCTAAGTTTTTCTTCCATAACTCAGAATGAATGACTGAGCTTGAGCTATTTTCAGTATTATATTTCAGGGTAAATGGCTGCCCGTTGGGTAAAGTTCGATAACCATCTTTACCTTTCTTATAACCAAATCGATCCAGTAATTTATTGGCCAATAACGGGTTATAGGCAACACTACTTCTATATTGAGCATTGTGCCCTTGCACCCCATCTGGCACCAACATTTCAGCTCTAACCGCTTGACCTTTATAAAGTTGCTTAATCGCTTCTTGTTGGTTATATGCCAAGGTAATGGCACGGCGTAGTGCAATTTTGTCTAGACTATACCCCCCCACAATCGGATCTTTCATATTGAACATGGTATAGGTGATTTCAGGGTCTTTATTGGGAAAATGTTGAATGCCCTGCTGTTTAAGTTCTGGTTTTAATTGTGTGCCGTTTAAAGCCTGTGGAACCGCATTTGAAGTTAATTTGTCAAAATCCAATTGACCTGACTTAAATGCCAACCACCTTGACTGTTCTTCCTCAATAATACTCACGATAACCTTACCGACTTGGGGCATTTTTTTACCCGACATCTCTTTGACAAGTTGGTTATCCCATGCCGTACCTGTCGATTTATAATTCCAAATAAAGCCACGATAATCAGGGTTTGCCACCAGCTCAATTTTACTGCGCGGCACGTATTTACTCAGTTGATAAGCACCTGTACCTACAGGATGCTGCCCGATACGATCACCATAAAACTCAACAACTTCACGTGCTGTTCCGCTAAAAGTGACATAGGCCAAAATATAAGGGAAATTATAATCTGCACGGGTTAAGGTAAATTGTAGGGTGTATTTGTCTAAAGCTTTAAGCCCTGAAATGGACGCATCATAATTAAACTTGCCTGTCTTTTTCGCATTGGCAACCACTTGCTCTAAGCCTTGGATTTTGCCATCAATAAAAGAATAGGTAGGCGAATGATTTTTCGGATCACTCACACGTTGAATCGAATAAATATAATCTTGGGCAGTCAATTCACGTCGTTTGCCTTTGAACGTAGGATCATCGGTAAAATAAATGCCGGGTTGTATTTTAAAAGTATAGACCTTGCCCTCTTGTTCTATTTTTGGCAATGCTTGTGCCGTATTGGGCACCAATACCACGGGACGAGCCAGATAATCATATTTGAGTAAGGGTTCAAATATCGCCTCTGCAATATTTCCACTGTAGAAATTATAGGTTTTCACCATATCAAAACCATCATCTGGTGCTTCAAAAGCCAAATTCAGGATTTTATTCGGTTGTGCAGGCGTTTTCGCAATCGCCATTTCCCCACAACCCATTGCACCGACCAACAACGCAAATTGTAAAAGCTTGGATTCCAAATTCACACCTATGTATTTTTATTCATCAAATTATTTAAACAGAATACTGGCAGCACCATCATCCTGTCGATTGCTGCTTTGGTGCCGAACCAGAACGTTAAATTAACAATAGTGAAAAATTGAACGATATAACAGTATTAAATACAAAGCGAATATCATGCCACTACGCTTACCCCTTCTAAATTTTGTTTATTTTTACCGTAATAAAATCACATTTATTCAATGATTATCTGAGACTGACATCCTATCGTCATCTTCAGCACCAATCTAAATATTAAATTCAGATATCATTTATCAGAACTACTCATAATGCACAATTTAAGTACACACACGTTCCAAAATTGATCACTTATTTTATCAAACACTATAAATATTCATTTAATCTTTTGATTTAAAATAATTAATAGAAAAAATAAAACCATAATTAATAGTTATACCACTCATTAAATATAGTTAAACTCTTTAATTAACAACTAAATATAAAGAAAAACTAAAGTCTGTTGAGTATTTTTTAATCACATCTTCATATTGTATTAACATTAATCAGGGCGACTTCCAAACTTATTTTTCTACTATCAAGTCACGGATGAATAAGGAGATTAAACACTAGTCACGTAAATTCTTATCATTTTTTTGTATATTTTTAAAACATATAATTAGATAGTTGGCACTTGAATTGCTAGAAAGCAATGCAGCAATATCGCTAAGTACAAAAAAAAATGGATGTCTGAAAATATGAAAGTAAACAAAAATGTTTGCACTTTGGGATCGCCAACGATGGGGAAAACGTTACTAAAATTAAGTACGCTTAGTCTAAGTATGATGTGCCTATCGCTAGCGCATGCAGCAGAAACTGAAGAAACAAAACAACCAACAAAAGTAGCCAAAGTCACCGTTACAGGGTCTTCAATTAAAGGCGTTGCAGCTCAAAGTGCTTCCCCCATTACGATTATTAAAGGTGAAGATTTAGCCAAACAAGGGGTAACCACTGTCGAAGAAGCCTTGACCAAAGTCAGTTCAAACCAAGCTGGTTTTTCTACCTCTCAAAACATCGGGCGAAGTAATACCGAGGGTTCATCAGCCAATTTACGTGGTTTAGGAACAAATAAAACACTGGTCTTATTGAATGGTCGTCGTTTAGCTTATAGTCCGTTTAGTACATCAACCACCAACCTTAATATTATTCCAATGGCAATGGTTGAACGTATCGAAGTCCTTCGTGATGGTGCATCTGCGGTTTATGGTGCAGATGCAATTGGTGGTGTGGTCAATTTTATTACCAAAAAATCCTTTGAAGGCCTCAACATCAGTGTGGGTGCAACTCAGCCCGAAGCCAGTGGTGGTGATAAACAAGATATTTCCATCTTTGGGGGCTATGGTGATCTGGATGAACAAGGCTTTAACGTTTACGGTGTAGTCGATTATCGCAAAACCAACAATATCATGGCAAAAGACCGCAAGATCAGTCGCCGTGGTGGTGTGATCCCTGAACTCGGTCTAGATGCCAGTTCAATAAATGGATTCCCTGCAAATTTTCTTGATCCAAAAAATAATATTTTGGCAAATCCATATGGCAATACAAATTGTAATAACACGCCTAATGTCGTTGCAGATGGCGGATTATGTTATCTCAATACCCAAGCATTAATTGGGATTACCCCAGAAGTTGAAACAATTTCAGCGCTTGGTCGTGGAACCTTTAAACTTTCAGATAAATTTAATCTGATTGGAGAATATATCTTCTCGCGCAATGAGGTCACCACTTCAGTTGCACCCGATGTATATAGCCGTTCGGTCACCCTACCCTCGACAAGTCAATATTATCCTGGCAAAGGCATTGTTCCTGCAGTGACTGGACTCAGCGATGGAGATTTACAACTCTATCTGCGTTCACAAGGTGGTAACCGTTCAGGCAAAACAACCAATGACTCACATCGTGCATTTGCAGGAATTGAGGGTGAAGCTTATGGTTGGGATATCAATGCCGGTTTAACCTATGCAAAAAGTGAAGCAACAGATAGCTTTAATGCGGGTTATCTCAATCAAAGTAAGGTTCAGGCCGCTTTAAATAATGGTTCACTCAATCCATTTGGCCCTTCAGCCGATGCTAATATTTGGAAATCCTTTGAGGTTAAAGGAGATACCAATAAAGCCAGCTTAGACTCAACCTCATTTGATGTCACTGTATCTCGTCCAATCTATACACTACCCGCAGGTGAGGTTGGATTTGCCTTAGGCGGAAGTTTTACCAAACAAAATTGGGATCAAAAAATTAATGCTGAGATCGTCAGACAAGTACCTGGTAGTGGTACAGATCCAGATAAACCTGTGAGTAAAGGTGATCGAGATATCTCTGCGGTATTCACTGAATTACATATCCCGATTTTAGCCAATTTAGAAGCGCAACTTGCAGCACGCTATGATGACTATAGTGACTTTGGCGATACCTTCAATCCAAAAGTCGCTTTACGTTGGGAACCGTTAAAGCAATTGATGTTCCGCACCTCATACAGTACAGGTTTCCGTGCACCAAGCTTATACGAAATCAACTCACCACAGAGCCAAACCTACACTGGTCCAAAATACAATGACCCAGTACTCTGCCCAGATGGCGCCCCAACTGAACCAGAATACCAAACAGAATGTAAAGTTCAATTTAAACGTATGCAAGGCGGAAATCCCGACTTAAAAGCTGAAGAGTCAACATCTTATACTGCTGGGCTTGTGTTTGAGCCAATCAAAAATCTGGTATTCACAGCAGATTACTACAACATCAAAGTGGATAATTTGATCGATACGATTTCCGATTCAATTATTTTTGCTGACCCAAACAAATATTCAAGTTTATTTGTCCGTGATGCAGATGGACGGATCAAATATTTGAGTACGACTTTGATCAATATGGGTGGAATTAAAACTCAAGGGGTTGATTTAAGTTTGAACTATCTCACACCTGTGACTAAAACAGGCCGTTTTGGTTTTGGTATTGATGGGACCTATGTCATTAAATATGACAAACAAGAAGAAAAAGACGGTGAATGGATCAGCCGTGCAGGTAGCTATTATAACCAACAAGTCTATTCACGCTGGAAACATGTTGCCAATGTCAATTGGAGTTACGACAACTGGAAAATGATCTTTGAGCAACAGTTTAGTCGTGGTTATAAAGACTCAAATTCTATTGGTGAAGCTAAATATGACAACCATCGTGTCAGTGATTACATCCTGTATAACCTTGCGGGCACTTATAGTGGATTCAAGAACTTAGAACTTACTGGTGGGATCAAAAATATCTTTGACCAAGATCCGCCTGCATCCAACGTGAAGGATAATTTCCAATATGGTTATGACTCCAGTTATGCAGACCCAACAGGTCGCGCATATTACGTCAGAGCAACTTATAAATTCTAATTAGGCATTTCGCAAACATGATCTAGATCTAATCTAGTCACGGTGTTTGCGAAATTGATTCATTCACTTAGCCAAACAAAAGAATTGAACAGAATTTTTTTATCGTCTCTCTTTTACTATTTATTGTTTGTCTCTCATTTCAGGAGTAGCAATGGGCAAGAATTTTTCAGAATTAGAAAATAATTCTTCCAAACGCCTGATCGGGATTGGAGCAGTCATCTTACTGCATCTAATCATTCTCTATGGCTTGATTACAGGTTTATCCAAGACAGTTGAAAAACCAGCGGATGAACCTGTTGAATTACTGATTATTCAGGACAAAAAACCTGAACCAGAAAAACCTAAACCCATTGAAAAGCCACCAGAACTACCAAAGTTGGTGCAGAAAGTGTTGAAAACACCAGAGCCAAAGCCGACTGAAAAAACTGTGGAAAAACCAACAGCAACACCAAAGCAGACGGCTACACCTACACCCACAGCAACGCCAAAGACCTCAGAAAGTCCTGAGCCAACACCGACGCCAAAACCAGAAACAACAGCAAAACCTGAACCTGCAAAAGCAAAACCAGCAGGTGAAACACGAGGTGTATCGAGTGGAGAAGCAGGTTGTAAAACACCTGATTACCCACGTGAATCTTTACAAAACGAAGAACAAGGTGAGGTCCTTATCTCGGTATTTGTGGGTAGTGATGGAAAGGTTAAAGAGGCCAAAGTTAAAAAATCGAGTGGGAGTAAAAGCTTAGACAAAGCTGCCTCGAAAGCTTTTAGCTTATGTAGGTTTAAACCTGCGTTAAAGAATGGTGAACCTCAAGATTCTTGGTACGACATACCTTATGAATTTGTATTGCAGTAATCAATTAAATAAAGATTTGGAGATAAATGATGAATAAAACGCTGAAATCTGTACGACTATTTGCTTCTGTTGGGATTTTAACTGCAAGCACCCTACTGCCTGTATCTAGTGTATTTGCAGAAGAAACCACTGCAACGCCTGCGACTGTAACGACAACCAATACAGCAACCAGTGAAACACATACACCACCACCTAAACCCGCAGCAACACAAGCTGTTCACAACCCTTACGGTTTAGAAGCACTATGGCGCGAAGGTGATATTGTGGCTAAATCAACCTTATTTATCTTGGTCCTGATGTCGATTGGAACGTGGTACATCATGGTGACCAAGTTTATTCAGCAGGCAAAAATTAAGCGTCAAGGTAAAGAAGTTGAAGCCAAATTTTGGGATGCTGCATCAATTGACGGCGCTGCGGGAACGCTAGGTGAAGCAAGTGCCTACCGATTTATTGCTGAAAAAGGCATTAACTCAACCAAAAAACATGGCGGAAACCTACTTGAGCGTATCGACTTTAATACTTGGGTCACAATGTCGATTCAACGTGCAATTGATAAAATTCAAAGTCATTTAAGTGGTGGTTTAGCATTTCTTGCAACCGTCGGTTCTACCGCACCATTCGTTGGTTTGTTTGGTACAGTTTGGGGAATCTATCATGCACTTACTGCAATTGGTATTTCGGGTCAGGCCTCTATTGATAAAGTTGCTGGCCCTGTCGGTGAAGCACTGATCATGACCGCAATCGGTCTTGCTGTAGCCGTGCCTGCGGTACTTGGTTATAACTGGCTCACCCGCCGTAATAAAGCAGTATTGGATAATGTACGTACTTTTGGTTCTGACTTACATACTGTTCTACTCAGTGGCGAGATCAAAAACAGTAGTGATGCGAAATAAATGAGGTATCTATTATGAGCATGACAGTCAATTCAGGCAGTGACGAAGATGATGTAATTTCTGCGATTAACACCACACCTTTGGTGGATATTATGCTGGTTCTGCTGATTATATTTTTAATCACCGTCCCCGTTGCCATTCACACGGTTCCAGTCAAGTTGCCTGAGGAAAAAAATACACCGTATGTCACCAAGCCGATTAATGTACAAATCGCGGTCAATAAAGCGGGGGATATTTTTTGGAACGAAAAGTATATCGCAGATAAAAATACACTGATCAATCGTTTACAGGCTGAGGCAGCAAAACGCCCACAGCCAGAGGTACATATTCGTGGTGATCAAGTGACAAAATTTGAAGCGATTGATGAAGTCATTAGTGCTACTAAGCAAGCAGGTATCGGCAAAATCGCGTTTGTCACGACACCTGTTGCCGCACCATAATCGAAAAAGGAACAGTTTATGGGTATGAATGTAGGTGCCAATAAAGACGATGATGATGTAATGTTAGATGTCAATATGACACCACTTATTGATGTGATGTTGGTGTTGTTGATTATGTTTATTATCACCATCCCAATTCCAAATAATGCGATCAATATTGACTTGCCCAATGGCGCACCACCACCGACCAATGAGAAGCCACCTGAGCCAGTCACCTTACGTATTGACCCTCAAGGTAAAATCTTTTGGAATGATCAAGCTGTAGAAAATAAACAAGCGCTAGAAGTTTTATTTGCGGGTGTTGCACAGAAATCAGATCAAGATCCGATTAAAGTGCAACCCGATAAACTGACTGAATATAAGGATGTGGCTATGGTGATGGCAGCCGCACAACGATTAAATGTTAAAAAAATCGGAATTGCAGCAAGCCAATAATATTTAAGGGATGAACAAAGCTGCACAGTTCAATCGACTTGCAGCTTTGAGTCCCTACTCTATACAATGTTTCTAAGCTGTTTATTCATAGCGCAACATTATAAAGAACACAACACTCAATATATCTGACTTTCACTCACAGCTAAAAAAGCCAGCATCTGCTGGCTGATCATCGACATTAAGTCAATTAGGTGATTTTAAATGCCAAAGAAATGGCTTGATCTTGTTGTTCAGGATCTGGCCATTTTTGTGAAACAGATTTTAACTTAGTATAGAAACGAGCGGCATCTGGACCATATAAATGCGACTCACCAAATTTTGAACGTCGCAAACCACCAAAGTTAAAATAACTCACTGGAAGTGGTACAGGCACATTAACACCAATCATGCCCGACTCAACCTCCATAAAGAACCGGTGTGCTGACTTTCCATCACGGGTAAAAATCACCGAACCATTGCCATATTCATGGCTATTGGTCACAGCAATTGCCTCATCTAAACTATTGACGCGTAAAATTCCTCGCGCTGGACCAAAAACTTCTTGTTGATAAAAATCCATATCCATAGAGAGATAATCAAATAAAGTCGGACCAATATAATAGCCGTTGGCATACTCTGGATGTTTAAAATCACGACCATCCACCACCAACTCAGCACCATCTGCAATACATTGATCAATTGCCTTTAAAACAGATTGTTGCGATTGCGCACTAATCACCGCACCAAAATCTGCAGTCGGATCATTGTATGCGCCAACTTTCAATGCTTTGATTTTTTCTACGATACGTTGGCGTAAGTGATCTGCCGTTTCAGCACCTACGGGAATCAGCAGTGATACCGCCATACAACGCTGGCTGGCTGAACCAAACCCCGCTGAAACAAAGGCATTTGCAGCCGCTTCAAGATCGGCATCAGGCATCACCACCATGTGATTTTTCCCGCCAGTAAATGCTGCAACACGTTTGTTATGTGAGGTGCCTTTTTGGTAAACATATTCACCAATCTGGGTAGAACCCACAAAGCTCACAGCCGCGATTTCAGGATGTTCAAGTAATGCATCGACTGCTGTTTTATCCCCCTGTACAACATTAAATACATCGTCTGGGAGACCCGCTTCTTTCCATAACTCTGCAAAAAATAATGCAGCCGAAGGCACTTTTTCAGACGGTTTCCAAACTATTGAATTCCCCACAGAAACAGCCATGGCCATCATGACAGCAGGAATCATGATGGGAAAATTAAACGGGGTAATGCAACCCACCACACCCACAGGAACCCGTACAGAAAACACATCGATGTCGCCTGCAACATTACGTGCATATTCACCCTTTGTAATCTGCGGTGCATTACAGGCAAATTCAATTCCTTCAATCGTACGGCCAATTTCACCGATTGCATCGGCAATGGTTTTGCCATGTTCACGACCAATGATTTCTGCCAATTCAGCTGTTTTGGCAATCATTAATTCACGTAATTTAAACAGAACTTGCAAGCGTGTAGCATGTGAAGCTTTTGCCCATTTTTTTGCATTTGCTGATGTCGCAGCTTTCACCGCAGTATCAATCACTGTTGCATCACCATAAGCACAACGCGCAATTTCTTCACCCGTAGAGGGATTAAATACTGGGCCTGAATGTTGAGTTTCTGTGATATGACGGCCTGAAATATAATGTCCGATCAAAGTATTCATCCTGATTTTTCCTTCACGCTGGTACTGAAACTAAATTAAAAATGCTACTGAAGTCGGTCTTTCCATGACCATTTTGGCGAGAAAGCCCCATATTCCCAAGACAGATAAAGGAAATATTCATATTCATTCCTGAAAATTAAGCGTGGTAAATTGAATGATTGATTACAGTGCTTTGCTTTGAATCACTACTTTGCATTAAACAGACAATTTGCTTTTCACTGATTTACGTTGTCTCGCTGGGCTAAGATCATCACGCTTCATAAAGAAGCTACAGAAGATTGCGAAAATCGCCATACTCATGATGTAGGTAATAATCAAATGCGGGCTACCATTACCAATACTTAGGAGTTTGGTGGCGATTAATGGTGCAAGTCCACCGCCTAATACACCTGCGAATTGAACTGAAATCGAGATGCCACTGTAGCGAATTTCGGCAGGAAACTGTCGAGCAAATAACTGAGACTGTGGCGCATACATGATCGGGAACACCACGCCGATTGCTAAAACAATTGCGGTCCATACCAAGACTGGGTCCTTGGTATCCAACATGCTAAAGAACGGATAGCAATACAATGCAAGGACCACTAGACCAAACATAAACATATTACGCTGCCCAACTTTGTCGGATAGATGTCCACACAATGGCGTCATCACCATGATTAAGCCTGCACCACAAATCGTTGCAAACAAAATGTCTTGGCGAGGAATACCCAACTTGGTTGTGGTGTAGGCTAAGGCAAAAGTAGAGGCAATATAGAACCATGCATTTTCAGCAGCACGGGCAAAGATAATCGTGAGTAATTCGCGCGGATGATTTTTAAAGACCTGCATTGCTGGAACTTTAACTTCTTGTGCTTGTTGTTTTACTTTTTCAAAATCTGGTGACTCAGGCACTTTGACACGGATATACCAACCCACACCTAATAATAAAATGCTGGCAAGGAAAGGCAGACGCCAGCCCCAACTAAATAGACTTGCTTCGGGTAAAAGTGAAACTAAACCCAATGCGATCGAGGCCAACATTAAACCACCACCAGCACTTGCTTGAGGTAAACTTCCCCAAAAGCCTTTACCGCCTTCAGGTGCATGCTCCACAGCCATCAACACGGCACCGCCCCACTCGCCGCCCATTGCCATACCTTGAACAAAACGTAAAATCACCAGAAAAAATGTCGCCCAATATCCAATACTTTCATAGGTTGGCAATAGACCAATTAAAACAGTAGGAATCCCCATCATAATCAGTGTGGTTAGCAGCATGGTTTTTCGACCAATTTTGTCCCCAAAATGACCAAAGATAATACCTCCCAACGGACGTCCAATAAAGCCAACGGCGTATGTGGCAAATGCAGCCAAGACACCTGTTAATGGATCAAGATTGGGGAAAAACAGTTTATTGAAAATTAATGCTGCGGCTGCACCGTAAATAAAAAAGTCGTACCACTCGATTGTCGTTCCAACCATGCTGGAGATACCCGCCAGACGGTGTGAAGACTTTTTCGGTTGTTGAGGACCTGATCCTTGTATATGCTCCATCGCTACCTCGCCCAATTCTTAGTATTGTCATCCATTCATCACCTTAGAGATAATCCATCCTGATTATATTTATTAAGGTGATCTAATTCTTTTTACACAAATAACTTAAAATAAGAAGCCAAGATTAATATTGATTTATCCTGATAAAAAATTCTAAATAACCTGAGTGCTTCTCATCATCAATGTGAATCAATTGCTTTTTTCAGTCAACACCCTTAATTACTTAAGTAGTTTTTAAAATCCAATAAATAAATTAAATACAATCACTTATACAAAAACCTACCAATATAGACTAAAGTTAAATATAAAAAATGTGATCCATTACAAACTATTAAAAACACTAAATTTATATGTATAACAACACAAAAATAATCTATTTAGTTTTCATCATATTATAAAAAATCAACGGTCGAATACTTGTTATTTCTCGCTATCGCGTTATATTCATTATTATACTAAGTAAGGATGCTTATTATGAACTATAATAAAATCGCATTTGATTTTAGCCCTGCACCAATTGTTGTATTAAGCTATCGCCACATGATGGAAATGAATGCTGCATTTGCCAATCTGTTTGGCTATGAGCGTGGTGAATTAATCGAGCAATCCATAGTCAAAATTTTTCCTAGTCTTGAGGATTATGAAAAGGTCGGGAATGATGCATTGCAAAGCTTATTGTTAAAAAAAAGCCATTATTATTCTGATCAGCGCTTTATGCAGCACAAAAATGGCGAAATCTTTTGGACACATACCCATGGGCAAACCTTAACACCTGAAGATCCCTTTAAATTGATGGTCTGGCATTTTGAACGTAAAGATCAGGTGCTGTCTTCTAAGCAAAAATTGACCAAACGTGAATCAGAAATTACCCAATTGATTGTCAATGGATTTACCTGTAAAGAAATCGCACGAAAATTAGAGCTGTCGCATCGGACCATAGAAGTGCATAAAGCAAATTTAATGAAAAAGTTGGGCGTTCGCTCCAAAGCAGAACTGACCTCAAAAATTATTATTCGAGAAAAATGATATAGACAAAAAAATGATCACAGTTGAATTGCTGTGATCATTGATGAACCTCAAAAAAATTAAGCTTTTTTCACAAATTCTGACTTTAATTTCATGGGACCAATACCATCAATTTTACAATCAATATCATGCCCATCATTACTGTCTACCAGCAAACGAATACTTTTGACTTTGGTTCCTACCTTAACCACTGCAGAAGAACCTTTAATTTTTAAGTCTTTAATCACTGTCACTGAATCGCCATCTGCCAAAATATTGCCAACAGCATCTTTAATCGTCACGCTGTCATCTGCTGTTACTTGCTCGCCATCTTTCCATTCATAGCTACATTCTGGGCAAATCAATAAATCGCTATCTTGGTAGGTATATTCTGAATTACATTTTGGACAATGTGGCAAAGACATAATAAGCTCAACTTCGGTTCAAATCACAATCATAGCATTTTAAGATTTTTCATCAACTTAAAAACCATAATAAATATAAGGAATAATTTAAAATCAACCGCGATCAATAAAACTAGGCTTTATGATTTAACACATCCAGCAAAACACTGACATGATTTCGCCCTTGATTTTTGGCCGCCGTTAATAAGGTTATAGGACCTTGTGCTATCAGTTTCC
Organism: Acinetobacter sp. CE-15; assembly: GCF_051059255.1. NCBI lineage: Bacteria > Pseudomonadati > Pseudomonadota > Gammaproteobacteria > Moraxellales > Moraxellaceae > Acinetobacter > Acinetobacter sp. CE-15. The sequence goes on from NZ_CP192737.1 coordinate 3,850,423, forward strand.
GCAGCTCTTCTAACTGTACTGTAACCTGTGATAATTCAATGCGATAACGTTGTTGAAACTCATCCCAACGGTTTTCGCTATCCTCGTGATACCATTTTCTGAGTTCATTGGACGGGGTAATTTCTTTCGGCCATAAGTCAATCTTAGCATCGTCTTTTTTAATACCACGTGGCCACAAGCGATCAACCAGAATTCGTTGACCATCTGTTTCTGAAATCGCATCATAAATTCGTTTGCTATAAATCGTCATTGTTATTCCGAACCGAAGTTATTCTAAAATTATTCCAAATGATGAGAAATATGGTTGTGTAAAGTGACAATGGGGTCATAAAAACACCTTGCCCCCCCATCACAGCTTAGCCTGCAAACATAGGCGAGGCTTGGTGCTTACTCAGGCAATCAATGATTGAATTGTATTGCCCGTTTAATGGATGATAGATGAATGATATAAATAGCAAAGCAGATCTATAGCGATAGTTTATAGGTCACTTACGCGAGTTTATTGATCTGGAATTGTTGGATTGACCAAGAGACCAAGTAATTGCAAAGACTCTTGCCATCCCAAATAACAAGCCTCGACAGGAATCACTTTCGGGATACCTGATTGGGTAATATTGACTTCCGTTCCAACAAGCACACCTTTTATTTCAATGATTACTTCAATTTCGCCAGCGAGTTCAGGATTATCAAATCGATCAAAATATCGTATGCGTTGGTTGGGAATCAGCTCTGCATAAGTTCCACCAAATGAATGGATTGTACCTGTAGAGAAATTGGTAAATGACATTCGATAAGAACCACCAACCGTTGCATCCATTTGATGAAGTTTTGCTGTAAAACCATGTGGAGGCATCCACTTTACAATTGCATCTGGGTCTAAGAAAGCTTTATAGACTCGCTCTGGTGGTGCACTAAAAACGCGATGTAACTTTACCGTATTACTCATACTCATATCCTTGACTATTATTGTTGTTGAAAAGCAAGTTTAGCGCTGTACAAAGCTTTCATTTGTATGGTTTGAGTAGTCTGAAACTTAAAAAAAAGCATATCAACAAGGATATGCTTTTAAAACAATATGCGTCATCTAAAGACCGTTATTCTTCATCGTCTTCATCATCAAATATATAGGTTGTACATCCCCAACCATCATATTCACCTTCAAACTGCTCAGCAATTTTACTAAACCATTGCTCTAAATCAACAACATCTTCGTAGTCTGGAATCAGATGAACATATACCGTAATCACCCATTCATTGGGTTGCACTTCTTCATCCAAATACAGTGAAATTTTTTGCTCTTCGTGTAAAAGATAGATTGCACATTTTTCAGCGAGTTCTTGTGTTTTAAAATACACAGAAAACTCGATTTCATGTACCTCTTCTAAATCATCACCATCTTCGTGCATTTGCCAAAGTAGATTACCGTTATCATCTTCTGGGAATTTTTCAAAATCACGAGTCATGGCCAAGCCCTCTTTTAAGGTTATAAATATTATGACTTTTACAATAGCAAAGTTTTATGACAGTTTTAAAATATTGCTTATTCGCACACAAATTACTACTTTTATTTGGCATCAATTTGTAATAAAAATTGAATTAATTCTATGATTAATAAAAACTCATATCTATTGTTGATCTATATTCATTGATGATTAAACCAATAATGAAAGGTGCATGATGCCAAACTTTAACCCACAACAACGACAAGAAATTCTGTTACTGATTCAACAAGGTCGTAAAGTTGAAGCAGTTAAATGGGTCAAAGACCATTCAGATTTAGGCTTGAAAGAAGCCAAGGATTATGTAGAAAATCTGACAGAAAACGCATACAACTTCGCATTTGCAGATTCAGCTCAAAGTGATAGTTCCCGTGATATACACTTGCAAATTCCTCAACAAGACATTCTTGCCCTGATCCAACAAAATCGTAAAATTGAAGCGATTAAACTGGTCATGGAAAATTCAAACCTTGGGCTAAAAGATGCCAAAGACTTTGTAGAACAGCTCACTGAAAATCCCAATTTAGCAATCAATCAGTTTCAGTTCGATGATGATTTTTATGACAGTCAGCATCCTCGCTATAAAGCAATTCAGTCGAATTTTGAAACTGGTGAAATCTATGTGTTATATCAAGATCATCAAAAAGTGTTGATTGATGAACATCATCCTGACTGGGATGAAATTATGCGTCATTTTTCGCAAGGTGAAACATATGATTCGGCTGCTGCCTACATTGCTGCAATGAAAGCCAAAGCACCTGATAGCGCTGTCAATTCGACACATAATGTTCAGTCAATTCCCCGCCCATCCAGCGTGACAACGCAACCTGTCGGTATTGAAGATCAAACCAAGAAAAAAGGCTTACCTATTGTTATGCTTGTTGTGATTGCGATTGTTGCTGTGATTGCCTATCAATTTTTTATCAAGCAATAAGATGCAACACCGCGATAAAATTTAACATGGCAATAAGATTGAATATGCAATGCAAGATGACGAATAAAGTTTAAAACAGTCAAAAGAAAGCCATTCAACTAAACGCTATCGTTCTCATCATTTAAATTATTCGAGGTGCATATGTACCAATTGAATCAAACACAATTACAAGCATTGCTTGATCTGCTTGAACACCATCAAACAGAACAAGCAGAACAATTCCTTATTGCACAACTTCAACTAGATCCAACCGCAGCAAAAAATTTAGTCCGCATCCTATACGAATCATCAGATGCGCTTCAGGCTTTTAAAGCAAACCCTCAAATTTTATCGGGCGAAATGCCGAATATAAAAAATGAAAGCAAATCTTTTGAATTCAACTTTTCATCTAGTACGGTGAAAATGACCAATCAGGATGGTAAGACCATTGAAATCAATGATCAACATCCCGACTGGCAAGAGATCAAAAAACAATTCCAAATCGATTTGACTCAACCAGATGCTTTATCCAAATTTGCCGAAAACTTTATGCAAGGAGAGACGCAAAATACCTCATCACAAGCAAAGTCTTCATCTTATGATTCAACAAGCCCTACTCACGCTTCGGTTCAAACCTCAGGGGTGGAAGACTTGAGTCATCAGAATAAGTCCAGCAGCATGCTGTTATTGATTGGGTTTCTTGTTTTGATTGGGATTGCAGCCTTTTACTATTTTAAAACATGATTGATCAGTATGAAATTTAACTCAGCTCAATAATATCAATGGTTGGTGGTACTCTAAACCGAAAAGGCACACCTACCATACCAGTACCGACACTGACAAATACATCGGCATTTTCATGCTGATACAAGCCTCGTTTATGACCGAGAATAGAAACTTTTTTCATTACATAACTGGTCAACCACGGCAATTCAACTTGCCCACCATGAGTATGTCCAGACAGCATCAACGGACGTGTAGGCAACTGTGGCACCATATCTACCGTATCGGGGTTATGTGACAAAATTAACCACGGTTTGTCTTGAGGTAAATCGGGCATATAACGCATATCCGCCTTGCCTGCCCATAAGTCCCCGACACCGATTAAGCGAAAATCATCAAATTCAACAATTTTACCTTCAATATCCATGACGTTATTGGCCTCTAAGGCACTGGCCAATAAGGCTTGAATCGGTGGTCCTGGATACTGCTCATCATGATTACCATTTACTGAATAAACCGGAGCTTCGATCTGTTTTAAAATCGCCAGTTCTTCAACCAATTTATTTTCAGGTTCATAGGTCCAATCCCCTGCAACCACGACAAAATCGGGTTGAGCCAAATTAATTTTTTTGACAATTGTTTTAAGCTGACGCTCATGTCCAGAAAACAGACCAATGTGTAAATCTGCAAGCAACGCAACTTTAATCGGTTGAGTAAAGGTTTTCTCCTGCCCCAACGGATATTGTATATGCTGAACATGAACTCGATGTGGTTCAATAAATCGTGCATAAATCAACAACGCACTGAGTAAGAAAATAAAAATACTTTCATGTAATGAGAATTTTCCGATATATCCTGCATAAATGCTAAAAAATAACAACGGAATTAATAAATAAGACAGGTAGAATGCCAGTAAATGGACGAAGGACTTAAAAGGATGGATCGTTTCAGTTCTAGATTGACTTAACCAGGCTTGGCTTACTCCCCATACCGCAAGCACAATGAAGCAGAGATAAAAAATTGATGTAACAGTTAGGGTTGGAAACATATTCAATCTCGCAAGTCGCGTGTACTTGTCATCTCTTTATTTATCTTTTGAAAAGGCTACATTGGCATTTCATAAATGGATTGCATTTCGGCAAACATCGACGAATTGTCAATATATCCTCAGGCAATTATACTCTAGCTCTGAGAAATCTTAGAAAATATTATGCAAAGAACGATCAATCGTAATACCCAATTACAGCAAAAAGCTCACAATCACCATGCTTCAAAATATTGGGTGATGATCGGTTCTTGCCTATTACTCAGCCTTTCTGCCTGCTCAACCCTACCTCGACAAGAAAATATTAAACCCGAATATGCCTACGATATAGAAACCAAAGACACCCCTTTGGCGCAAATTATTTCTCCATTAAAAGCGCAAAACCCTGAGTTAACCGGTTATCACGTTCTTTATGATCCGCTGGAAGCAATCGCAGCACGCATCAATTTAATTGAAAAAGCACAAAAAACGTTAGATTTGCAATATTACATTTGGGACAATGACAAAATTGGCTCATTGGCTTTATACAAAATTATTGAAGCCGCAGATCGCGGTGTTAAAGTTCGTTTACTGATTGATGATAATAATGCCAAACAAATGGAAGGGGTTTATCTCGCCTTAGATCAACACCCAAACATTGAAGTAAAACTATTTAACCCTTACCGTTTTAGAAGTATTCGCCCCATCGACATGGTGCTGGATTTAAAACGTATCAATCGTCGCATGCATAACAAAACCTTTACTGCTGACAATCAAATTTCATTAATTGGCGGACGTAATATGAGTAATCAATATTATAACGTTAGTGACAATTACCAATTTTCAGATGTAGATGTGATGTTGGTGGGGCAAGCGGTAGATGATATTACCCACTCCTTTGATGAATACTGGAATCATAGCTACGCTTATCCGGTGAGAAATATTGTCAATCACAGTACCTACACCTTACGTTATGACAGTCTAAAAGAACAATTGACCCACCATTACCAAGAAATTACCGTTCAAAATTATTTGAATTTAAGTAATCGCACCCATGCTTTTGATCAATGGCTCAATCATAATATTCAACTGGATTGGGTCAAAGCAGAAGTGGTCAAAGATGCCCCAGATAAAATTCAGGCCAAGGCCAAAAAAGAACAACATCTCAACTTCCAAATGGTGAAACGCTTAGATATCCCGACTCAAAATGTCGACCTGATTTCTGCTTATTTTGTTCCGCAAAAAAAAGGCGCAAAGAAACTGGTTGAGTTGGCAGATGAGGGCGTTAAAGTACGTGTCCTGACCAACTCATTTAAAGCCAATGATGTCGCGTTGGTACATGCATTTTATGCAAAATATCGAGATAATTTATTAAAAAATGGGGTCGAGCTTTATGAGTTTCTGCCTGCCGTTTCTGAAGAGAATCTCTATGCCAATTCAGAAGAAATCTCAAAGAAAGCCAAAGTTAGCTTAAAAGGCTTAAGCCGTTCTAGCTTGCATGCCAAACTGATGGCTGTAGATAATAAACAAGTGTTTATTGGCTCATTTAATTTCGATCCACGTTCAGCCAACTTAAATACTGAGATTGGGGTCATTATCAATAGTCCACCGTTAGCGATTGCCGTACATAAAACTATGGATGATAATTTAAAAAAATATGCTTATAAGCTGGTTTTAGATTCACAGAATAAAATCAATTGGCTCAAAGAAACGCCTCAAGGCATTGTCACTTTAAGAAAAGAGCCAAAAATGAAGTGGTGGCAAAAAGCAGGAATTAAGGTGATTTCTTGGTTGCCGATTGAGGGCTTTATGTAAGCTGATCATTTTGCCTTAAATGATCATCATCTCATGTGGTAAATGATGCACACTTAAAAGATCATACTCATTTACCATAGAGACATAACTAGTTTCGCTTCTACTTAAAACGATCTAAAAGCTTTTGATCCTTAGCAAAGCTTAGCCCTGCAAGACTTCTTTCTGTAGATCTTCCAAACCTTTTTGCATCATCACTTGCACTTGTTGCGTCAGGCTTTCAACCGTATGCCCTTCTGTTGCAATCGCAGGAAAGGTTTTGAGGTGCGCCACAACCTTTGGCATTTCCAGCACAGCTTGGACATGTTCGACAAATGTGGTTTCGCCAATAAAAGGCACTACGGTATCTAATTGCCCATGTTGATTTACATAGCAAATCACACATACTTGTACGGGTTTCTTGGCTTCGATTGCCGCACCTAAGATCCGACCATGTACTTTTTTGACTTTTGAACCATCAGTGGTGGTTGCTTCAGGGAAAAACAACACTGGAATATCTTTACTTAAGAACTCAGCGATTTGCTCTCGAATACGTACAGAATCCCCTGAACCACGTTTAATAAATAAAGTTCCACCACCTTTAGCCAAATTGCCAAAAACTGGCCATTTTTCAATTTCAGCCTTCGCTAAAAAGAATACCCGTGCCCCTGAACCTAAAACAGCAATATCCAACCATGAAATATGATTACTCACCCACAATGCTGGTTCACGCGGAATATCGCCATGTACACGCACGTCGACATTAAATACTTCACTTAAACGGCGACAAAAATACTGAACATAACGGGTATTTTTAGGATTATTCGGATCTTTATAGAGTTGATGGCGGTAAACCAGATAAAAGCCTTCTGCAACAGCAGATGTTCCTGATACCAGTTTTTTACTGTACAAAAAGACTTTAGATAAAGCACTTAATTTCGATGATTTTGACTTTTTGATTGCTTGTTGTTGAGTCATAGATATTCACTAAACAAAATGTATGTCATATTAAACTGACACTATTGTATACATATCTAAATCAACTTGCATTCATCATTAAAGACAACAACATTGATTTACTGTGCGAAATGAATAGCCAAATCAGCTCAACGCTAAATTGTGGCAAAAATTACGCGCCATCAAGCAGCTATGGATTTTTACTAAATTTTAACTCCCCCGTTAACATAACAGGAAAATCCAAATTAAGATTTCACAATAAATTCATATATTTATAATTTTATTGCAATACTTTGCATACAGCTTAGGATTTAACACAGAATATCCTTTAGAATGATTTTTCTAATCTAATGTCTGAGTTTTACAATCTGTGGAATACTTTGATCAAAATCAAGGTGGTGAAAAAACCATTTTAGTCAGTGTGAATGTTCAAATCTTAGAAGATCTTGATGCAGAAGAATTTCGATTACTGGCTAAATCTGCGGGCGCGGATATATTAGAGCATTTAAGCGTACAACGGATTAAACCCGATCCTAAATTCTTTATTGGTTCAGGTAAAGCAGAAGAAATTGCTGCACAAGTTGAGGCAGATGAAGTGGAGTTGGTTATTTTCGACCAAGCACTGTCACCCGCTCAGGAACGTAATTTAGAACGTATTTTAAAATGTCGTGTGATTGACCGTACGGGTTTGATTCTGGATATTTTTGCGCAGCGTGCCCGTACCCATGAAGGTAAGCTGCAAGTTGAATTGGCTCAGTTAGATCATCTTTCTTCACGTTTAGTCCGCAGCCGTAGCAATTTGGACAGTCAAAAAGGCGGTATTGGTCTACGTGGACCTGGTGAAACCTTACTTGAAACAGATCGACGTCTATTACGCATCCGTATGGAACAGCTCAAAGATCGTCTGGAAAAAGTCCGAAAAACACGTATTCAAGGCCGTGCTGCTCGCCAAAAAGCCAATATTCCAACTGTGTCTTTGGTCGGTTATACCAATGCAGGCAAATCAACACTTTTTAATATTTTGGCAAATAGTGATGTTTATGCAGCAGATCAATTATTTGCCACACTCGATCCAACCTTACGCCGTTTAGATTGGGATGGTATTGGTACGCTTGTTCTTGCAGACACTGTTGGTTTTGTGCGCAATCTCGCTCATTCTTTAGTCGAATCCTTTAAGGCAACTTTGGAAGAAACTTTAGAAGCCACTTTACTGTTACATATCATCGATTCGAGTAGTCCAGATGTTATGGAACAGATTGATGCCGTAGAAACGGTGTTAAATGAAATTGGCGCAGATGTTCCAATATTAAGAGTCTATAACAAGATCGATCAAAGCGGAGAAGAAGCCAAAATCGTTTATGCCAAACCGCACCAACCTGAGCGTGTTTATGTTTCAGCCCATACACAACAAGGCTTAGACTTGTTACGTAAAGCGGTACATGAATGTTTGATGGGGCAAATTCAACGTTTTGAACTACAATTAAAACCCGCTTATGGCAAGTTAAAAAATCAACTTTACGATCTTAATGTCATCGAATCTGAACATTATGATGATGAAGGCAACTTACAATTGGTGGTTGCCATGGCACCACAAAAACTGGAACAGCTCATCAATCAGGCACATTTACCGCTCGTTGAAATCCTTGGCAATAAGGCAGAACAATTTAAAAGGCCGTTAGAAGAGTTTGAAATAAAGCGCTAAATCGGTTAAAACGTGAAAGATCAATTTTTATAAATAAACACACATGGATCAGTTAAAAGGTATCGATTGGCAAGCATGGATCTTCACAATAGGACTTATCATCTTCTTTCGTGAAGCTTCTGTGTTGGTGATGTCACAATTTAATCATCCTGAATTGGGCAATTTAACAGGTCTACTCAGCCTACTGTTTGTGTTGGTTTTATGGCGTAGATTCAAAAAAATCCCTGCCCGTCTGGTCGATACCAATAATAAATTAATGAGAGAAAGTGGCTTTGCTTTCCTACCGATATGTGCGGGTTCTTTAATCATGCTGGTCAGTATGGGAAAAGAGATCCCCTTATTTCTGGTTGTGATGTTTGTCAGCACACTGATTCCACTCTGGATTTATGCAAAAATGGCGAAGAAGTGGCTATAGGAGGCTGATATGTTAAGTGTACTCACTGGGTTTTTAATCACGCTAATTGCCTATTTGGCAGCGAAACCAATTAATAAACGCTTTCCTCAAATTCCGCTTCTGGTCATTGGCATGTTTTTTGTGATTGGAATTTTAATGATCTTTAAAATTCCTTATGAAAAATACAATACAGATATGAATGGTCTATTTAGCCACCTACTCGGTTATGTCACTGTGGCATTGGCTATTCCATTAGCCGCAATGCGTTATGATGATTTACCACTGAAATCTGTTGTAGGGATCTTGGTGTTTGCCAGTATCAGCGCTGTTGCATTACCCATGAGTTTGGCTTATTTACTGCATATGTCAGAACCGACCATCATGGCCTTTGCCACACGTGCTGTGACTACGCCAATTGCAATCAATATTGCAACTTTATTGCACTCACCAGTCACATTGGTGATTTTGATCGTCATTTTATCAGGCGTGATTGGGGCCGCATTTTCATCGATTATTTTACGCAATATTAATGATGAACGCGCGTCTGGCTTGGCTTTAGGACTGGCTGCACATGCCATCGGAACGGCCCAAGCTTGGCAACGTGGCGCGGTTGCAGGTCGTTATGCAGCCTTTGGAATGGCAGTAAATGCGGTGTTCACAGCCATCTGGTTGCCAACATTTATACTTTTTATAAAATAAATGTGATTTAGTTTACTTTTCACATGATTGCCTAGAGTAATTATTCAGCTTAAGATGAACTATTCTTTCCCCCATTTTGATAAGGAATCAATAAATGAGGTTTAATAAGTTCATCTTAGGGACATTATTTTCTGTTTTAAGCTGTAGCAGTATGGCAAAAGATATCACTGGTACTTGGAAAAATATCGATGATAAAACTGGCTCATCTAAAGCTGTGCTTGAAATACGCAAAGAAGCCAATGGCACATATACCGGTAAAATCATCAAAATTACCCCACGTCCTGGTTATACTCCAAAAGAAACCTGTATAGACTGTCCAGCGCCTTATACCAATAAACCCATTTTAGGTATGGATGTTCTTAAAAATCTCAAACAAACCAGTGAAGAAGATTATGTTGGTGGAAAAATTATTGACCCACTTACAGGTAAAATTTACTCCATGAAAGCCAAACTTAACTCAAACGGTAATCGCTTAATGTTAAGAGGTTATGTGGGAGTGTCTGCACTTGGTCGTAGTCAAACTTGGATTCGTGAATAAGGTCTTATTCACTGATCACAACATTTAAACTTATCACAACATTTAAACTTAAAAGAAAATAGGTATGCTTATGAAAAAAGGAATTTTCAGTTGTATGCTACTGGGAATGATCAGCTGGACACATGCAGCTGACATCACTGGCACATGGCGCACTGTTGATGATAAAACAGGTTATGTTCGTGCACATATTCAAATCGAGAAACTAAAAGATGATACTTATGTCGGCAAAATCATTAAAGATTTTCCTGCACCCGGCGAAGCTGCTTTAACACAATGTCGCAATTGCCCCGCACCCTTTACCAATAAACCCATTATTGGCTTAACCATCTTACAAAAGTTAAAAGCTGATCCAAACAACCCAAACAGCTATATTGGTGGTGAAGTTCTGGATCCTCGCGGAGGAAAAATTTATCATGGCAAAGCCCGCTTAAATGCAAGTGGAAACCGCCTGACCTTACGTGGCTATCTTGGTATTTCACTGATTGGTCGAAGTCAGACATGGATTCGACAAGAATAATTTACTTTTTAATTGATAGATAAATTCGCCATTTAAAAGATTAAAATCATTGAAAATGGCGCATTGACACTATGCTTGAATCTCGTGACATTACCCAAAATAAAAGCCACATGTTGTGGCTTTATTCATATCAAAAAACAGGATTATCGACACTAAAAAGTTTTTGATCTTCTAGTCGATAAGCCAGCAGTTGATGCCCCCAAACACAGCCACCATCGACATTTTGGATTTGCGCATTGATGCGCTCACCTTGCAACGCTGCCCAATGTCCAAAAACGATCTGATGAGTTTTTGCTGTCTGTGATTCAAACTTAAACCATGGCTGAAAACCTGCTGGCATCGGCTCATCTAAAGCATCTTTAAAACTAAACTCTAAACGACCTTGTGCATCAGTCAGGCGCATACGGGTTAAATAATTGGTAATACAGCGTAAGCGAGCATGACCTTGTAAATCATCTGCCCATAAATCTGGCTCAGTGCCATACATCTCTTTTAGAAATGAATCCAGCACAGCAAAGTCATCATGCGCTAAGACTGCTTCTACTTCTTTGGCCAACGCGGCAGTCTTTTCCGCATCCCAAATATTCGGGATACCCGCATGGGTCAAAATCGTCTTTTCATTGGGAAATAAACACAAAGGCTGTTTACGCAACCAATCAACCAATTCATCACTTTCTAAAGCATGAATAACATCATCAATCTGGTCTTTTTCTTTGAGTTTTTTGATCCCACGTGCAACCGCCAGTAGATTTAAATCATGATTGCCAAGGACTGTCGCAGCATTGCCTTGTTCGCATAATTTTTTGATAAAGCGTAATGCACCCACTGAATTTTCACCACGCGCGATTAAATCGCCCGCAAACCAAATAAAATCTTGATCAGCATCGAACTGGATTTCTTTGAGTAGTGCTTTCAGTGCTTCAAAACACCCTTGTACATCACCAATCACATAATTATATCTGACTTTTTCCAGCGCCATTTAAGCCACCATTTGGTCAGATAATGCAACAAACTGAGCCAATGTTAAGGTTTCTGGGCGTGCCATTGGATCTACACCAGCATTTTCAAAACCATCTTCAACCAACATACCTTTTAAGCTATTACGTAATGTTTTTCGGCGTTGGGTAAACACATGCGATACCAAACGAGCCAAGGCTTTTTCACTTTTAGCAACAATTGGTTTAGTCGCATAAGGTTCTAAACGGAATACCGCAGATGTTACTTTTGGTGGTGGATTGAATGATCCCGGTGGCACTTCAAACAAGAAAGTAGGTTTGCAGAAGTATTGAATCATCACCGACAAACGCCCATATTCTTTGGTGTTTGGAGATGCGGTAATACGATCAACCACTTCTTTTTGCAACATAAAATGCATGTCTTTGACTTTGTCACCAAATTCTAAGAGATGGAAAAGCAAAGGCGTTGAAATATTATAAGGTAGGTTTCCGACCACACGTAAAGGACGGCCTTCCTGAAATAATTCAGTAAAATCATATTTTAACGCATCAGTTTCAATGATGGTGAGGCGTTCAGGATGTGGTACTCGACCCAGCAAGCCTGCTGCCAAGTCACGATCCAGTTCTAGCACTGTCAAAGCATCACATTCACCATTTAAAGGTGAAGTTAAAGCAGCTAAACCTGGTCCAATTTCAACAATATTTTCCCCTGATCGCGGGGCAACAGAACGAACAATTTTGGCAATCACACGTTGGTCATGTAAGAAGTTTTGTCCAAAACGCTTACGCGTATGATGCCCTTCATCTTTAGGGTTTAGGGCATTAATTTGATACATAAAATTCTCCACATTGATTGATGACCACTATTGCGTATTCGACTCTAACTTGCTTAGGCTATTAAAGATTTCATCAGATTTAGTTAAATTTTCCCTTGTTGCTTGATATATAGCAACTAAGGTATCTCGTTTTTTAAGCAGGTCGAGTGCCTCATGATGATCTAAGATCTTCGCATAATCTTCTTGAATTGATTGTAAGCTCTGACGCATCTCTGCATCTTTAACACGTTCAATACCTAATTCGGCATTACCTTTAAGCTGTGCTTGAAGATAAGTATCAAATGTATCAAGATCAGACCAAAAATCTTCGATATTATAGACAACGTTTTCATCACCTTCAGATATTTTCTTCATTGAACGTGCAAAACGATCAGCAATAGAAGCTTGATTTTTCGAGATGATGGCTTGAGCTGAGGGATAATTTGCTCGAATCATTTGATCCGTTAACAGATTGTATTCAGCTTGAATATCAAGAATAGTGTCTTGAATGATGATATTGAGGTCTTGTATGGCAATTATACTACTTTTATGCTTTACCAAAAGATCAATATTAGCATTGATTGCTTCTCCGTCTTTAAGCATTTTATCCATGCCACTATGATTCGCATATTTTTTATGCACCATTGCCAATGCTTGATTAAATTTTTCTTGGCTGTTCTTTAAATTATCTACAGTGAGTGAACCAGCATATTGCACAACATCTTGTGACTGTCTTGGAATTTGCAGTGACAAAACCCGTAAATCACATACACTGTGATCCATTGCAAGGTTCGAGCAAGCAGATAGCATAGAGGCGATCAATACAGCCGCTATGCTATTTTTTATGCAACGCTTCATGGATTGTGGTTTTATATGGTTGTTCTTATGCTTAATGATTGACATTACTCATTTTCCATTTGTTTGAAATTTAAATAATTATTATTCAATAAAGTTAATTCGAGCGAGCGAGATCAAGCGCTAAATCGACAGCGACATGCAAACTTGAACTTTTTGCAAGGCCTGTACCTGCAAGGGAGAGCGCAGTACCGTGATCAACTGAGGTCCGAATAAAAGGTAAACCTAAAGTAATATTAATGGCTTCGCCAAATCCCTGCGATTTTAACACAGGTAAACCCTGATCGTGATACATCGCCAAAACAGCATCAGTACCTTTTAAATGATCCACAGTAAATAAAGTATCAGCTGGCATACTTAAACTCATGTCTATACCTTGCGCTTGATAACTTTCAAGCACTGGATTGATCGTATCAATTTCTTCATGACCTAAGTAACCACCCTCTCCAGCATGCGGGTTTAAGCCACACACCAAAATATGCGGGTGATTAATTTTAAATTTTGTTTTTAAATCATGAATAAGAATATCAATCACCTGATGAAGACGCTGTTTGGTAATGGCATCTGCAACATCCCGCAGTGGTAAATGCGTGGTCACTAAAGCAACTCTTAACGTTTTTGTTGCAAGCATCATGACCACACGTTCCACACCAGCAAACTCTTGGTAATATTCCGTATGACCGCTGAAGTGGATCCCTGCGTCATTGATTATTGACTTTTGTACTGGCGCTGTAGCAACACCAACACTGAGTCCTTGCATGGCATAGTATGCAGTTCGGCGTAATTGTTCGATCACATATGCAGAGTTTTGCGAGTTTAACGTCCCTAAAACAACATCCACGGCTAAAGGAACATGTTCCACATAGAGCTGACCTTGAGCCAAACACTCCCTCTGCCCTTGATACTCAATAAGCTGAACGCTTTTGTTTAAAATTTTGGCACGATCCCTCAACATATTGATATCAGCCAATACAACAACTGGACGATCATCAATACGATCTGCCAAATCTAAACAAATATCTGGGCCAATGCCAGCAGGCTCACCACTGGTTATATATAAAGGAAGCATCTAGAACTCTTTTAACAGACCTTGCATAGATAGTATACATCGGTTCTAAATTATCATTTCCAATTCAAGTTCATTTTTATATCGAATATAACGGAAACATGTAAAAAATAAACCAAAAACAATTTCTCAAGAAAACTATGCGACTCAATTATAAACATTTTTTGTATTTCAGTTTTAGAAAGCTGAAATTTATAATGAAAAATATATATAAAAATACATTACTTATGCTGTAAATCAGCAATAAAATTAGCACGATTACAACTTAAGCTTAAAGTCTAAAAGAAATATCCTTTCCAAGACTATACCGCCCTACATATTTTCATCATTCTCATCTAAGTCAAAAGTTATCTATTCGATGACGATTCTTTTAGCAATTCATTCTATAAAAATTAACGGATTGAATATCACATCTTAAATAGAATGCTTAAAGCTGACTTTTAGTCGCTGGACGAGTTTCTGGTTGAGCTTGCTCTTGATCAATCTCAGAGAAATCAAACATCGATTCAACCTCTTTCCCACACTTGGCTGGGTCAATATGTTGATCAAAGATTATTCTGACTCGATGGTCAGGTTCAACTTTTCCATAGACTGTATATTCGCCACTTCGGCTTTTATCGTCATCATCCTTCCATTGCACAACCGCATCGACTTCTTCACCAATAGGGATGTGTTGCGTTTGAATAAGCAGTCCAACCGCTTGGCAAGGATATGCGGATTGAATTTCTTCACTAAAATCGACCGTCATCCATTTGGCATCCAGAATCGTATCCAGTTCTTCTTGCTGTTGTTTTCTTGCTGCTTTTTCTTCCTTGGTGTTTTCTGCTTGTTTTATTTTTTCATTTTCCCATGCTTTTTCATTTTCTAGTATGTTCTTTGAATTCAATTGATTGAACTGGGCTTGCTGATCCAGCAAATCCGCTTGAGCAAAACAGAGGTTTAAGTTGCCTACGCCGAATAGCAGTAGAACGAATTTTATTGAATTTATTATTTTCATTTTTGCCTGACTTATTTTCTTTATATCACTTTAATTATTCATGAATCCTGTCACAATTCCAATATAAATCAGAAAACCTTACAACATTTTATCCAAACTAAGCTTTGCTTTTGGGTCCGTTTATCCATATAATGATGCGCTTGAAATTCAATATTTCAATTGCGACTCTAACTCTTTTCAGATAGAATTCGCACTCCTTTTTGTTTGGACAGATTCCATAGTCCAAACCAACTATAATAGGTAGTGGTTTAATGAAAACTCTCAGCGCTAAGCCAGCTGAAGTTCAACACGACTGGTATGTTGTTGATGCTTCTGGCAAAACTTTAGGTCGCCTTGCGACTGAAATCGCTCGTCGTTTACGCGGTAAACACAAAACTTCTTATACGCCTCACGTTGACACTGGTGACTACATCGTTGTGATCAATGCTGAACAAGTACAAGTGACTGGTAAAAAATCACTTGATAAGAAATACTATCGCCACACTGGTTTCCCTGGTGGTATTCGTGAAACTAATTTCGAAAAATTAGTTGCTCACAAACCAGAAGAAATCTTCGAACGTGCTGTAAAAGGCATGTTGCCAAAAGGTCCTCTTGGTTACGCGATGATCAAGAAAATGAAAGTGTACGCTGGTACTGAGCATCCTCATACTGCTCAACAGCCACAAGTTTTGGACATCTAAGGGATACAGCACATGGCTACTAACTATGGTACAGGTCGCCGTAAGACCGCAACTGCACGTGTTTTCCTATCAGCTGGTACTGGTAAACTCGTAATCAACAACCGCACTCTTGAACAGTATTTCGGTCGTGAAACTGCTCGTATGGTTGTTCGTCAACCACTTGAGCTTTTAGAAGTTACTGAAAAATTTGACCTTTACATCACTGTTGCTGGTGGTGGTATCGGTGGTCAAGCAGGCGCTATCCGTCACGGTATTACTCGTGCATTGATCGCTTCTGACGAGACTTTAAAACCTGCTCTTCGTCAAGCTGGTTTCGTTACTCGTGATGCTCGTGAAGTTGAACGTAAGAAACTTGGTTTACGTAAAGCTCGTAAACGTCCTCAATTCTCTAAACGTTAATTCGTTTACCGAATCGGACAAAAAACCTCGGCATTTGCCGAGGTTTTTTTATGGGGTAAAACTAGGGTCTGTAGACATTTCATAAATGGCTTGCGTTGTAGGTTAAAATTGAGCAGGCAAGGCAGGAAACGGAGAGAATAGCGAGACTATTTTCGAGTTTCATAACGAAGGCTGAGATAATTTTAGCCACAACCCTGAGCAAGAACAAAGCACTGCTTTGTTTGCAGCGCAAGGCGCAGCGGGGGGACTTGTCAACAGACCCTATTCGAAGTTATTTTGTTTTATCTCGTTTAGAACAGTCCATGACAGCGTCAGAAATCCCATCGGCAGCTTTTGATTCTGTAATCGTACAGCCATTTTCCTGATAAGTTCGAGTTTCCTTAGAGAACTTATGATCTTTCGGGATCGGTGCATTACACGGCTTATCGGTCTTTACATTGACCATTTTCACGGGTCCATCGTTATAGATCGTCACCTTACAACCCTTTACAACGTATTCTTGTTCAATCCCTCCATACATTTCATCTTCAGAAGCGTCAGATGCAACATCACAAGCCTCATCTGCGCGACATAAGGCCCCTACTCCAGCCACTTCCGCACCAGCAGCTTCGGTTGCTTCAGCGGCAGCCTCTTGCACTTGCGCATCTACAGATTGCTTCTTTGCATATGTATTTGAAATGCTCATCATCAAGAGCAATGCCAACGCCAATTTACTGTGCTTATTTATTAAATTCATAGGTTTATCCTTGTTTTCTATCTATTTGATAGCAATACCCACCATAAGCTTATTAAAGTTAAGATGATTTTATTGTCTATTTTTAGTATTCTACTCTATTCACTTCACTTAGTTTTTGGAATATGCCTGTCGAAAATGCACCTCAACAAGGGATTACGTTGTATAGCCACGAGGATGACTTTCGTTCACATTGGATTAGATTTCTTCTTGCAGAAAAACAAATTAAACACACATTAATCATTGTCGAAGAAGATGATGAAGATTTAGCCAGTTTAAATCCATATAATCAACTGCCTATGCTGATTGAAAATGATTTAAAGCTGTTTAATACCTGTATTATTTCTGAATACTTAGATGACCGTTATCGACAAAACAAACTCTATGCGGATGCCCCAGCACCACGCGCAGAACAAAGACAGTATATTTGGCGCTTTGAACAAGATTGGCTAAAACTTGCAGATATTATGCTACGCCACCCAGATACACTTAATGAAGCTGCAAAAAAGAATGCACAAAAACAATTAAAAGATACTTTGGTATCCCTTACCCCACTTTTTCAACATTATCCTTATTTTATGTCTGAAAACTTTACAATTTTAGATTGCATGTTAGCGCCAATTTTCATACGGTTAAAACATATGGGAATTGAATTACCGAAACAGCAATCTCGTCCAATTTTATTATATTGCCAACGGATTTTTAGCCGCCCTGCTTTTTTAAAGTCGATGACTTTTAAAGAGAAAAACAGATATAGTGAATTTTTGGCAAAATTCTAGATCGCAAATCAATAGAGTACTTTTTAATGTCTGAACAAGAATTGAACTTAACCCCAACTCGACCATACCTTGCACGCGCAATATATGAATGGATTTGCGACAACAATTTAACGCCATACTTACTTGTTGACGCAACCAAACCCTATACCGATGTACCACAACAATTTGTACAAGATGGGCAAATTGTATTGAACATCGCACCACATTCTGTGCATATGTTAAATATGACCAATGAGGCAATTACCTTCTCTGCTCGTTTTAGTGGCGCATCTAAAGATATCTATGTACCTATAAATGCGGTATTAGGCTTGTATGCACGCGAAAATGGACAAGGATTATTCTTTGATCCAGATGAATATGCCAATGTGCAAATAGATGAAGATGTTTTAGAATCAAATACAAGTGAAGAAGTAGAAACTAAAACTGAGGCACCAAAGAAAAAACCAAGTTTAAGAATTTTAGAATAGAACAAGGAGAACTGAATGGCTTTTGATCTCGTACAATACTTTGCTGAGCAGATAAAGATTCAAAAGCCTCAGCTATTATCTCAATTAGAGCCTGCTCAACGTATAGCACATATTGAAGAACTCAATGCTTTAACCTTGGGTAAACTCATTACGCTATGGCGTAAAGATGATGATGCGTTGTATCAAGAAATTCTTTCGCAAGATCAGTTGTACAGCCAAGAAATTTCTCGACACCTCACTACCTCTACTCAGAATAAATCCAGTTTAAATAAATCTATACTTGAACCAGCAACAACGGAAATTCTTGAACTACAGCTTGCTGAATTAAAGCAACTTGAAACAGCAGGAAGTTTAGGTAAGCGAGGGCTTCGAGAATTGGTGATTGGGCAAATTGAGCACCTATCAGGTCAGGCGAAAGATTGGGTTTGGTCAACAAACGAACTAACCGAACTGATTGGCTCTCAACCTGTACCCGAAGAAGAGATATCATTAGATGAAACGATGAAGGAGTTTAATCAAATGGTCAATGTTCAAAAAGCAGATCTTCATACAGATCATCAAGACGTCGTAGTAACCGAAACGGCAAACCCAACTTGGGCTAAAATTGCAGAACCTGTAGTGGCACTTGTGGTTTTGTATATTCTTTTTGAAGCAGCGACGAAGCTTTTTGCTTAATTTAGTTTGATAATTAAAAATTATAAAAAGCGATCAAAATGATCGCTTTTTTTCATATAAAAAATACTTAAGTAATTTTAATCATTTCACGTGATTAAAATCACAGTAATAATATTATAAATGATAAAATATGCACAATCATAATAAATATTCAAATCACTATTAAGTTAAGCTTTTATTGACAAAAATAACTAAGCAATTTATTTAACTTTGAGATAGATTTTTTATAATAACTAATGTTAATTTAAAGCTATGAAACTCTCTAAACTTTAAGAAAAATTAACAGTTTACACAGGAGGATAATAATGTAAGAAATATACTGATTAAATGCCAAGCAATTAAACATTAAAAAAATGATTTTACTGGAAAAAGAACAAATCTAGCGTTAACTTAAACTAACTACGACCGTTAAAAAACAGTTTACACTTTAATTTTTTAATATTAGATAAGTGATATTATGAACAATCAATGTATCAATATCGCAATTTCAGGCTTAGGTTTAACCACCTCTGACGATCTTAAAATAAGACTTAGAAAAATTTTACCAACCAATATTGGTATAAATTGGACAAGTGTTTCAGATCAAAATATAAATTGTATTTTGATCAATGAGCAGTTTTTTGAAAATAATAATATCCAGAATATTATCCAAAATAAAAATATTCCTTATTTAAAAATTTCAAAACATAGTGAGCATAAAGAAAGTGCAGAAGATAATTTACTCTGCATCCCGATTTATGACGAATTCACATTGAAAAACTGGGTCAATATCAAATTACTGCATAAGACCGAAACAGAACAGTTGGAACTTAGCCAAGTTCCCGATGATGAAGCTGAGGATCAACTTGAAATCAAAGAAATTGATTTTTTTTCAGCGCTTTTCCATCACGACAGTCGCAAAGTCATTTTAAATGATCATCTCGGCACGATTGCGATTATCGACCATCATGCACATTTGGCATGGCTAGAAGCCACCCGTGAAGAATACCAAACAGATCGCTCGATACACTACACTGCGGCAGTCACTGCGGACTTTATAAAAGTTTCTCGTAAACGACAATTCAACTTAGAAAATTGGTTATTTAACCTAATTTGGAAAAATCCCAATTTAATTACCGTACCTGCAGCTGATAAATATTATCGCCTCAAATTTTGGGTTCAACCCAATGAGTTGGATAAGAAATTACTGTTACAACTAAGTGCATGCTTTATTTCTGGAGCTGAGATTCAACACGTCTCAGACAAACTCAACATTCCAGTCACAACCGTCCAGCACTTTGTTGCTGCGAATTTAGCCATCCATAACGCTGAACTGATTTCAGCAAAAGAAAGTCTATTTGATAAAACACCAAGTAATACTGAACAAACGGAAGAAAAAGGGATTTTAAAAAGCTTTTTTAACAAATTAAAAAGTCGATTTAAATTTTAAGGGATAAATACACGATGATTATTCAGAAGTATAAAATTGTTTTTGCAGGTTCAATGGGGGCAGGTAAAACTGAAGCAATTAAATCATTATCAGAAGTACCTGTATTAGCAACTGAAGCATTTAACACCGATGATCGTAGCCATAAAAAACTAAACACAACCGTGGGAATCGATTATGGCGAAGTAACCCTAGATGATGGCAGTAAAGTTGGGCTGTATGGCACACCAGGACAAGGTCGCTTTGACTTTATGTGGGGCGTGATATGCAAAGGCGCGATTGGTACGATTCTGTTGATTGATCATAGCTTAGCAACCCCCTTAGATGAACTGGAATATTACCTCAATATTTTTAAACAATATGGTGAAAACATTGTGATTGGAGTCACCCATATCGATGATGATATGAATAAGCCAACCCACCAATACCGTCAATGGTTGATGGAACGTAATTTAAATTTACCTGTGTTTTTTATTGATGCACGTAAGAAAGCCGATGTGTTATTGCTCTTAGAAACCTTGATCACCACATTAGAAGTAAAATATTTATAAACTATTGATATGTATCCGCTTACTGGAAGTGTATTCGGATACTCAAAAGTCACTATATTTAAACCAGTTAATTATTCATATAAGTGATATCTATCAAGTGATTGATCAGAAATTAAGTTTATGTTTTATATTAACTTTTAGGAAATTTTGGTTAACAATTGATTTTTTGTGCTTTTGAATCCTAGATGGTTATCCTACCGCGGGGCGACATGGATGTCGCCGTTGGGCGGGGGTACAGGACGTACCCCTCGCCCAAAAAAAGATTTTTGTCACTTTTCATCTCTGAAAAGTGAGGCATCGCCTACGCAAAGGGATTTAAACGTTGAATTCAAGGTGTGGCATTGCAAGCTTTTTTATAATTAAACAATTGATTTTTTTATTTAATTAATTAAAATTATATTCTTGTGTATGCGCTTTTTGACAGGTTAACTATATTTAAAGCCGTTATTTAAGCAATGGGGAAATAAAACCGAATCCACTTGATAGCATAAAGGAATAAAATCTTTAGCCTTATTACTGTTTGTAAGGCTACTGTCTATAAGATTGCATGAATTGTTGTTTGTGACTTACCTTGTGCTTTAGACTGATACATCAATAAATCTGCCTGATGTGTTGCATCATCGACATTGTCAGGTAATTCATTGTAAATACGGATTCCCATACTAAAATCGATACCGAATTTTTGCTTTAAGCCACTAAATAAGAAACTATTTCTAAGTCGTTTTGCGTAGTCCTCGATTCCTTTTAAATCAGTATCTTGTAAGATCACTACAAATTCATCACCGCCCATACGAGCAACCAGATCAGAATGACGCGTTGCGGCTTGCAATACATGGGCGAACTCAACCAAGACATCATCACCTTTGCTATGTCCATAGGTATCATTTACGGCTTTAAAACCATCTAAATCGATAATAGCGACAGCTAAGGTATGTTCTTTTTTGCAATAACGCTTTTTTAATGCCTGATACTCTAAATTAAAGGCACGAGTATTATTCAGCGATGTCAGAGAATCTTTCATTGCCATTAAGGTCATTTCATTTAAATTATTTTTTATTCTCAGTAATAAAAAAGCCACAACACTAAAGAAGCCAAGCCTTACACAAGCATTCCAGAATGGGATAATCGAATTTGTATACTGGTGCCCTGCACTATAGTCAGCATATAACCAAGTAATCCCCGATAAAATAACCGCAATCATCGCAATATGCTTGTTGTCATACCATGCAGCGATAGAAACAGGAATCAGATAAAACACTGCAAATGAGTATTCATAGCCTGTCGCCAGATCAATTACACCTAAAATAATGATAATTAAAAGCAAACTAATACGACGCACAACCATCGAACTCATCAACAGATAGGTCTCCAATTGTTTAATCATTTAGACATCATCCTTTGTCCAATAGTAGCAAGCTTTTACAACAGCTTGAATTGCAGAACCCAAAACAACAACACTTCAAAAATCCAATTAAATCGATGTTTTAATTAATTTTAATAATCGAATTTAGACGTCAATGAGTCACTTATAGTTAAAATATGCAATAAAGTAAAGTTTTGAATATGATGATTTTTAGCTTCTTATAGGTAATTTCTTAATTGCTTTGTCGGTAAGTTAATCAGATCAAATAAATGGAATTGTAAAATATAGTTTTTATCGAATTTTTCAGGATGAGCGGGAAAACAACTCTGGTTTACTTCAACTATTAAAACTTTGTAAGTTTTAATCCTATTGCCTATAAACTTTTGATTTATAGCGTCCTAAGCCGAATCGAGACCTTGTGGGTAAGTACTACACTCACGTTGTACATAACTGGTAGCAATCTACTCTTTTCGATCCCTTACATCCTTGAGATAAATATTAACGAAATCGGCTCGGGATTATTTTCCTAAGATTAAGATTTTCTCGTGAAATTTAGAATTATTTCCCGTAATCAAACACAATCTCAGGATTTTTTATCTTTTATATTTCTAAAATGATTTTTTATTGCAAACTAATTTAAAAAATCGAGAATATATTTCTGTTCTTATCAACAAAGATGCAAACCCCAAAGAGCCGTAACGCTCAAAAGCTTTTTCTGTATTTTTAATCTTTCACTCGTCTTTTTTTATTTCTCTTTTATTCATTTCCGATAATAAATCCAATTGAATTTCCTGAATTTTTGCCAGTTTATCCCACTGATGAATGAGTAAATGATCTATTTTTTCATGCAAATGACGGATTTCTAATTCAGCTTTCAAATTGACTTGATAATCATTTTGGGAGCGTAAGCGATCTTTGGCTTCTTGACGGTTTTGGCTCATCATAATAATTGGTGCTTGTACTGCAGCAAGACAAGATAAAATAAGATTTAATAGAATAAAAGGATAAGGATCAGCAGGTTGTTTTACGATCACAACTGTGTTTAATAAAATCCAAACAACTAAAAAAAGCATAAAACAAATTAAAAACGTCCAACTTCCGCCAAAAGTCGCAATTTTATCTGCGAGCCTTTCCCCAATGGTCCATTTTTTTTCGAGTTGTGTTTCAGTATTTTTTGTTATTAATTCATGCTGTTGCATACTATTAAGCACTTCATACTCTAGGTTTGACACCTCCCCCTGCTCCGATTGAAGCAAAGATTGCACATACTGCATACGATATTTGGTTAAATCTGCTTTACAAATATAATCCTGCGCAGACCAATTGGGAAAATCTCGTGCAATTTCTTCAGTAATAACCTTACGTATAGCCCCGAGCGGAACAACATTCGCATGTGAAAAAGTTTGATTACATATCAAGCAAATATGATTTTCATTTTTATCATTCATTGCACTACTCTTTATCATTATTTGGTTTCAATATCTGTCATTATTTGAATAAAGTATAGAACTTATTTTAATGTGATGCTGTGATGAAATCATTTTGCTTTGATGTATTTTTCTGATGTTTTGAATACTTTTGAATAGGCTTAATTGATGAGTCTTATTTGAGATTTTCACATTATTTTTATCGAATTTTTCAGGATGAGTGGGAAAACAACTCTGGTTTACTTCAACTATTAAAACTTGGTAAGTTTTAATCCTATTGCCTATAAACTTATGGTTTATAGCGTCCTAAGCCGAATCGAGACCTTGTGGGTAAGTACTGCACTCACGTTGTACGCAACTGGCAGCAATCTACTCTTTTCGATCCCTTACATCCTTGAGATAAATATTAGCCAAATCGACTCGGGATTATTTTCCTAAGATAGATTAATTTTTTTATTTTTTAGGAAAATTTTCCTTTAAAAGTTACTTAATAAAGAAAATTTTTCAACAAAGCTTATTTAATGATTTTTTATTGCATAAATTCTAAAAAAAATGCAAATTTAATTTATAAATTTGCATTTTAGTCATTCTATTTAAATGATCACACACTTTAATCTGCTAACTTAAGATGCATCTTTTAGCGAGGTTGTTTTACTATCACGCAAAATATCTTCCAAGCCTTGGGTATCCTGATTTAAAAATGCGGTTAAACTCGCTTTTACCTGTTCAAGCGTACTGTGTTTGATTGCAAATACTTCTTTATTTTTCCGTGTCATCAAGCCAAATAATTCACGTTGTTGAAAAATCAATTTGATATTGCTTTCTATCTTAAATTCAAAATCCTCACTTTTTGCATAAGCATTTAATGTAATTTTTAAAAATGCTTCTGACACTGAGTTCAACACTGTAAAAATAGTGTTTCGACCATCCAATTGTAATTGCAAAACGCGTTGACGGCGCCAACTGATACTTTCAAATTTCGCCAATATCTCAGCAATGTCTAAATCGCTCTCTTGCTCCATCTCACGCTCATCGGTGTGATTAGGATACTGAATTTGAATTTCAAACTTGTTCATTATTTTATAACGCATACCCTTAAAATCTATTTGTAGTGTAACAACACTCTTTAAAATTAATAGCGACTCCAATCAAAAAATTATAAATTAATCATTGATTTTAAATTACAAATTGTAAAATTTATCACTATATTTAATTTTTATATGCACTAGGTGTATTTTATCTTTTGGTCAAATAATCAAACCCGTTTATTCTTTTTTTTACAGATCAATAAGGAAGCTCAAGCTTCCTTACTTTTTATAAAAGATGTCGATCTCTAGTCATTATGCCAAACGATGCTCTTGCAGCATTTTTTTATGCATCAATTGTCGATATTGTTCTGTCATCTCTTCGATTTGCCCATTTAGGAATAAGCTGAGCTGATCTGAAACTTGCGCTTGGTTTAAGTTTTTATACACCAAATCATATTTCTTTTTGCGCGTTAAAAATCCCAAAAATTCTTTACTTTCAACAACCAGTTGGATATTGCTATCGATCTGAAAAACAGGGTCTGCTTTACTCGAGTGTGTATTTAACTGGATATGTAAATAAAGTTCTGTCTCCGTGTCCTGTACAGCAAAGGAAATATCAGAATTTTCAACTTGTCCCTGTGTCAGGAATAAACGGCGCCAATTGATCGCATAAAATTTTGCACGAATTTGCTCAATGTCCTCTGCCTCAAATGATACGATATCTTGTGCAGGCAAATTGATCTCGACCTCGAACTTTCTCATTGTTCTCACCTATCCATGTGATGTTTATATTATGAGCTATTAATAGCATTTATATCTTTGTTTTAAAACAAATATTTATGTTAAATCATTAAAATTTATTACTTTTTATCAAACACTCATCACAAAAATCAGATTATTTATTGATGAAGTTTTTATTAATTTTTCTATTTTTATATCAACCAGTAAAAAGTATCAGCATCTTTCAATTCTCAAGTTATTTAAAAAAATGAGTCAGCATAAGCTTTCGTCGTGACTTCAAACAATTGACGTTTAAAATATACATTTCAATTGAATAGATATACGTTCTATCATTTTTAATATTATGCTGTTCCACCACATAAAGATGGAACAGCAGGTAAAATTGGTGATGATTAGCTTCTTAACAACAGCAAACACATCCCTTAATTTTTTCACGAGGCCAATTCATCTTTGCTCGTTTAATTGCCAACTCACTTGTCGCAAAAAAGCCCAGTAGATTTTGATTTTCCGCCTTAGGTAAATGCTCACAAGCTTTACTTGCATTGTGTACCTCATATACACCATTGGCTTGCGCATTTATATCGATAATGAACTTGTCCATCATAAAAGTTTCCCCCAATACTCTTAAAAAGACCTTGAGATTAAATCTATAAAGATGATGCTTCCATTAATCCCATAATAAAAGTATGCCTTTATGGTGCAAAAATCAATCTCTCTTTTATTGATTTATTGTTGGGGAAATTTGTCTTTGTATTCGATTTAGAGTGAATCAACTTGTATGTCAAAACAGCGAACACTTAATCCAATTTAATGACTCAACCCAATTAAATTGAGTCATCATCCTCTTTAGATCTTGATAAACAGTTGCTTCAAAAGTGCTTTAACACACTAACTACAATGGATGAACAACGCTTTCTTGTTTTTTCTTTCTTAACCAGCGAACCGCTACCACCATCAAGATAATACCAACAACCACCACCAATACAGGAACGATAAGCGATAATATCGATACCACGATTGCCCCAATCCACTCACCTGTAGACACCAAAGGATTGGCTATTCCGCCTGTCGTTACAGTAGATACACCACGAACCGCAACCGTTCCCATTTGTACAGCTGTTGCTGTACCACCACCAACGATAATCGCAGCCGCCCAACTTGCAAACTGTGGCATTTCACCTGTACTGACCGCCATGGTGGTCAATGTTCCAGCCACCATCGCTGCTGGCGTGGCAATAGTATCTAAAGCATTGTCGACCCAAGGAATATAGTACGCGCCAATTTCACAAATAGTCGCGACAGCTAAACCAATACATACCGATGGTATCGCTAACCACTCAAAACCTTTCATTGGCTCAAACCAACCCATCAGTGATGCAACACTCATCACCAATAACGGTACAAATACACGAAAACCGCAGGCGGCACTTAAACCAATGCCAATACATAAACTCAGGATTGTTTCCATAATGATTTATCTGCCTTTTTCTCGTTATCTTTTCAACTATTATTAAATTAACAAAAAGCCCTATCACTAGATAGGGCTTTTGCTTAAAACAGGGAGTATCTGTTTTATCTGTGCGGCTTAGCAATCTTATTTTTTAAATTGATTGCCAAGGCATTTGGTACACTGGGGTAAACGATCTGTACCAATTTCTAAGTAAGTGCGATGTCCGCATTGGACACAAAAATAGAAGCCTGTTCCGGGTTTTTCGCCAGCAGTAACCATTTTTGTTCTCCATAGGTTTTAGAAATGGTGAATAAAGTATAGCCATATTTTGATGTATGTCTACTGTCTATTTCTAAAAATGATGGTGTCATTTTTGCAAGAAATGATTTCAAGAAAGAAATTTATGGTTTTTGAGAGCTACTGCTTAATCATTAAATAGCGCAAACCATTTAAAGCTCTTCTTTTTCTTGAGGTGGTTCATCTGTTCTTTCTTCCTCATAAAAATCATCAGGCATCTGTGACAATACATTTAAAAGGCGCTCAGCTGTGATTGATTCATCAGAATTTACCGTATCACTTTGAGTTTTTTGTAATAAAGACATTTTATTCCCCAAATAAAAACCCCACTTAACAGTAGGGCTTTTTACAACACTATCAATTACTTTTTTCTTTAATCTCCCCCTCTTACGAGGTAATTCTTCTCACATTTAAAAAGAGAAGAACTCCCTCCTTTTTCAAAGGAGGGTTGGGGAGGATTTAAAGAGTGGAACTCATCAAGCCACTTGCCCTTCCAAGAAATCCTGTGCAAAGCGTTGTAATACCCCACCCGCTTCATACACATGCACTTCTTCTTCAGTATCCAAACGACAAGTTACAGGAACTTCGATCACTTCACTCTTACCATCAACCGTAGCACGTTCAATCACCAAGGTTAAGTCTGTACGTGGTGCAATATTACCAATCACGCTATACAGCTCAGTACCATCAAGCTTTAAGGTTTTACGGTCGGTATCCGCTTTAAACTCAAGTGGTAACACGCCCATACCAACAAGGTTAGTACGGTGGATACGTTCAAAGCCCTCAGCCACAATCGCTTCAACCCCAGCAAGACGAACACCTTTCGCAGCCCAGTCACGGCTAGAGCCTTGACCATAGTCCTTACCAGCAATGATGATCAGTGGTTGTTTACGATTCATATAAATCTCAATCGCTTCCCACATACGCATCACTTCGCCTTCTGGCTCAACACGCGCTTTAGAACCTTGTTTGATGGTACCGTCAGAACGAACCACCATTTCATTAAACAGTTTTGGGTTGGCAAAAGTTGCACGTTGCGCGGTCAAATGGTCACCACGATGCGTTGCATACGAGTTAAAGTCTTCTTCAGGTACACCCATTTTATGCAGATATTCGCCTGCTGCCGAATCCATCATAATTGCATTCGATGGTGACAAATGATCCGTCGTAATGTTGTCAGGTAAGATCGCAAGTGGACGCATATTTGACAATGTACGTGGTGCAGCCAAAGCTCCTTCCCAATACGGTGGACGGCGAATATAAGTACTTTGCGGACGCCAATCGTATAACGGGCTTTCTGATTTTTCTGTCACCCCCAAATCAAACATCGGGATATACACTTTACGGAACTGTTCAGGTTTTACAGATTGTTTAACCAACGCATCAATTTCAGCATCCGATGGCCAAACATCTTTTAGGTAAATTGGATTACCGTCTTTGTCATTGCCCAATGAATCCGTTTCAATATCAAAACGAATTGTGCCCGCAATTGCATAAGCCACTACCAATGGCGGTGAAGCCAAGAATGCTTGCTTTGCATAAGGATGGATACGACCATCAAAGTTACGGTTACCTGAAAGTACCGCAGTGGCATATAAATCACGGTCAATAATTTCTTGCTGAATCTTTGGATCTAAAGCACCAGACATACCGTTACACGTCGTACATGCATAAGCCACAATACCAAAACCAAGCTTTTCTAAATCTTCCAGTACGCCAGCTTCTTCAAGGTAAAGTGCAGCAGCTTTAGAACCTGGTGCAAATGATGATTTCACCCAAGGTTTACGTACTAAGCCCAATTCATTTGCTTTACGTGCCAACAAACCCGCAGCAACGGTATTACGAGGGTTTGAGGTATTGGTACAAGAGGTAATCGCAGCAATAATGATTGCACCATCAGGCATTAAACCATCAGTACGGTTTTCAACTACGCCTGCAATGCCTTTCTGTTTTAAATCTGCTGTTGATACACGTGCATGTGGGTTTGATGGACCTGCAATATTACGTGTTACCGTTGAAAGATCGAAACGAAGTACCCGAGGGTATTCTGCTTGTTGCATATCTGATGCCCAAAGACCAATTTCTTTGGCATAACTTTCTACCAATTTGATTTGGTCAGATTCACGACCAGTCAAGGTTAAATAATCAATGGTGTTCTGGTCGATATAGAACATTGCCGCAGTTGCGCCATATTCTGGAGTCATATTGGAAATCGTTGCACGATCTCCTACAGACATACTGTCCGCACCTTCACCAAAGAATTCTAAATATGCACCCACTACACGTTCTTTACGCAAGAATTCTGTCAGCGCTAAAACGATATCTGTTGCCGTGATACCAGCTTTGCGCTGTCCCACCAATTCCACACCGATAATGTCTGGAAGGCGCATCCAAGATGCACGACCCAGCATGACATTTTCAGCTTCCAAACCACCAACACCAATAGAAATTACACCCAACGCATCTGTATGTGGCGTATGTGAATCCGTACCAACGCAAGTATCTGGAAATGCGATACCTTCACGGTTTTGAATCACTGGAGACATTTTCTCCAAGTTGATTTGGTGCATGATGCCGTTGCCAGCTGGGATCACATCGACATTTTCAAATGCTGTTTTGGTCCATTCAATAAAGTGAAAACGGTCTTCATTACGACGGTCTTCTACAGCACGGTTTTTTTCAAATGCATCTGGGTCAAAGCCACCGTATTCCACTGCTAGAGAGTGGTCAACGATCAACTGCGTTGGTACAACAGGATTAACTTTAGCAGGGTCACCGCCTTGGTCTGCAATCGCATCACGTAAACCTGCAAGGTCGACTAATGCTGTCTGCCCAAGGATGTCATGACATACCACACGTGCTGGATACCAAGGAAAATCATGGTCTTGTTTACGGTTAATCAGTTCTTTTAAAGACTGTTCGAGAATGGCTGGATCACAACGGCGTACCAGCTGTTCAGCCAATACTTTTGAAGTGTATGGAAGTTTTGCATATGCGCCTTGCTGGATGTCTTCTACGGCTTGACGCACATCGAAGTATTCGAGCTGGGTACCTTGCAGTGGTTTACGATAGTTGTTATTCATTAGTTTTGTGCCTCTTGCATCATTTTGTACTGCGTGTCTAATGATTGGCATAGTACACTGTCGAAAACCCATTTCCCAAATCGTTTATATTTCATAAGCTTAGATATAAAAACAGGGGTTTTAGAAATATTTGGTAACAACTTCATTAAAATATTTGCACTAAAACTGCTTTTTTTTGAAAAATAGCGGAAAATAAGATTAATTCTTTAGTATTAGATTTAAGATAAGCGAGCAATTCATGAGCGATCTAGCTTTCTCCTCATTTACCTTGATTGGTGTTGATGCAATCAAATTTCTACAAGGTCAAGTGACTGTAAACGTTGAAGCTTTGGCTGAAAATATCACCCAATACACTGCGATTTGTGATCTTAAAGGCCGTATCCATTTTGGCTTATGGCTTAAAAAAATTAATCCTGAACATTTAGAGATTGTTACGACTCAAGATCAAGCCGAAGAATTTGCCAAACATATTAAAAAATACGGTGCTTTTTCTAAAATGAAGATTGAAGAAACTGGACGAGTTTTTCCAACATTGAATGGCTCAACGACTGATTTTTCTGCTACAGAAACCGATATTTCAGTATGGGAAATTGCTGCAATTCAAACTGGTCAGGCTTATATAAATCAAGCAATTGAACATGTATTTCAACCACAAGAATTACGCTTACACCAACGTGAAGGAATCAATTATGACAAAGGCTGTTACCTTGGTCAGGAAGTGATTGCACGCCTCTGGTTTAAGGCAAAACCAAAAGCATGGTTACATGTCATTCAAGGTACAGGTCCTGCCCCTGCTCAAGCTGAACAATTGAATAAAGGTGTTCAAGTGGTAAACAGTGCAGCATTTGAAAATGGTTATATTGCGCTTGTGGTTGCCCGTCCTGATGCTTTAGAAGAGTTAGATGTGACTGTTTTAGCATTACCTGAAAGCTTAAGTGGTGATGTGGCGAGACCGCAGTAATTTCTCAAAGTTGATTACAATAATAAACCTACAACCTTGTAGGTTTATTAAGAGAATTAAATGATTAAGTCAATTACAACAACTTTAACAATAGTAATAGGTTAGCTTCATTTTCATAGATGAATACTTTGTTAATCTAGTACGGCTTCCAAAGATTTATCGACAATTTATATTTTTACTTTCACCTGAATTTTGTATCCCAGCCATGTTCTTTTTACTAACTCCTAAATTTTTAGAAAAGTTGAAAATTTAGGAAGATGCTTTTTGCCGAACATAATAAATCACACCACTCTTATCATCAGAAAAGTAAAATGAATTTTCATCTACCCGATAAATATCACAAGGGCGACCATAGACATTTTTGCCCACTAAAAAACCATCCATAAATGTCTGTAGTTTTTGCCCTTTACGCATAATCACAATTTTATAGCCATGACCAATCGTGGCATCGGTAGAACCATGTAAAGCAACTAAAAAAGAATTTTTGATGGTGTCATCTGTATTGGGATGATCAAAATAGTCAAAACCAAGTGCAGATGAATGCGCAGGGAAATAGGCATAAGGAGGCAATACATTTTTGCAACCTGACGGACGTTTAAATTTTGGATCTGCCAAAATTTTACCATTCGATGAATAACATGAAGCCCAACCATAATCTGCATCACGTTTGAGTGCATAAAAAGTTTCATCAGGCTTATTTTTACCCAAATGATCCACACCTTGATTAGTGGCAAATAAAAAATTACCAACCCATTTCAAACCGACTGCATTGCGTAAACCTGTAGCAAAAATCTTTTGTTGCGAACCATCGGGATTCATTTCTAATACTGTTGCCCGAACTTTTTCTTTCTCGGTACAAGCATTGCAGCTTGAGCCGACTGAAACGTAAATTTTCCCGTTCCCACCCACCGCAATTGTTCGTGTTAGATGCCAACCACCATATTTATAACTTAAACCGTAGTCAGGAAAAGTCACTAAAACTTCGGCTTTATCGGTTGCTTTAATTTCACCTTTGGTAAATTTTCGTCGGGTCAATTGATTGGTTTCTGCTAAATACAACCAATCTTGCCCGGAAGAATCTGTATAAAATTGAACTGAATT
Organism: Acinetobacter sp. CE-15; assembly: GCF_051059255.1. Taxonomy (NCBI): domain Bacteria; kingdom Pseudomonadati; phylum Pseudomonadota; class Gammaproteobacteria; order Moraxellales; family Moraxellaceae; genus Acinetobacter; species Acinetobacter sp. CE-15. The sequence continues at coordinate 3,883,030 of NZ_CP192737.1, forward strand.
AGGATTCTTTAAACCCGTCATATAAGGAATAATTTTGCCAAATTTGCCCGTTTCAGGATTCCAATCATCCAAAATATAAACGATGCCTTTTTTATTATCAGTCAAATCGTGCATATCTGTTACAAACATTCTGCCATCAGGAGCTTTGCTAAAAAAACGAACTCGCTTTAAGCCCTCAGCCGCTGGAATAATTTCGTAATTCTCTGGAAGATTTAAAGAAAAGCGCTTCCCATTTTTTAAGTTTACCTGATGAGGCACAAGATTTGGCTGTTGAGCTAAGATCCCCATTGAACAAACTAAACTTATGAATAAGATTGACAGTACTTTCATCATAGATACGTCTCGATTAATCTTAGCAAAAACAGCCTTCTTTTTTATATTATATAACTTGAAGCACGAGTATATAGTCAAATAATTTTGCTAGAAAAATACAAAGACCATCCAGATACAAGCCATTATCTTATATTGTTTTTAGCCAAACGCCGAAAGTATTGTTGTAGTGGATTAATGCATTCACTCTCATTCTACGGTACAAAGTGCATCAAAAAACCAAACTTAAAAAAAATAAACAATGACAACATAAAAAGTTATTACTTTAGAAAGCCCTAACTACCATCAATACATCGATAGAGGGCTCATCCAAGTGCTTAAAGCATTTTTACAACCCAATTGAACAGTTCACTAATTTTCAAGGAGTATTAGGGTCTGTTGACAATTCGTCTATGTTTGCGACTACGTGTGTTTTTTAGGCGATACTAGGCATGAAATACAAAATTTAGTCATTCTAAATAAGTAGTTCGTAACGACGTAGCGGCAAAAAACACGCTAGTCCCGAAGGGTTGTGGCTAAAATTATCTCAGCCTTCGTTATGAAACTCGAAAATAGTCTCGCTATTCTCTTCGTTTCATGCCTTGCCTGCTCAATTTTAACCTACAACGCAAGCCATTTATGAAATATCAACAGCCCCTAAAACCCATGAAATAATTTATTCATGTCTTTACACAAATAATCTTTAAAGTGAAATGCCCGTGCATGTTTTGCATCAAACTTGGCCGTCTGACCATCTTTTTCAAAAATATAAACACGGTCATCCTTACTGACAAGAAACTCACCACCCAGTTTGATCAACAAGGCATCTATCTTATCTTCATCGGCAATACTGTCATCTTGGCTGACTTTGTCATAATTACGTCTAATGCCTTTAATAAACATCGTCTACTCACACATTCTATTTAGCCAGAATTATACCCTTTTCATTGCCTTTAAAATGGCTCTAAATAAACATTATCAAAATCATTCAGCTTGTTTACCCAGATAAATACTTATAAAATAGCCAATCATGTGTTATCGCGGCTGCTGAACCCGATCAACTCATGAGTTTTATCTATGGACATTACACAACAATATTTTGAAAATGAATTAAACCGCAATCGCGCTTGGAGACGTAAGGTAAATTATTTACACCGTGGTCGAGATTGCAGACATACTTCAAGCCTTTGGAAACCAGAAAAAGACTGGAAGCTGCTTTGGAACAGATCGTTAAAAAGATCTCGCTCGAAACAATTAAGAATTGAATATCCACGTATTTCATCTGCTAAAAGACGAAAACAAGCACAATATGATTTTTGGAAGACTGCTGATTGAACACCCTTTTTATTTGTAGTCGTAACCAATGGCGTAGTCCCACTGCCGAGCGTGTCTTTGCAGTGGGCTATGGCATTTCCACACGTTCCGCTGGAACAAGTAAACACGCCAAACATCGTATTTCTGTCAAAGATATTGCCTGGGCAGATATGATTTTTGTCATGGAGCAAAAACATAAACAAAATATCAAAGAGAAATTCCCCAACCAGTTACAACATAAAAAAGTCATGGTGTTGGATATTCCAGACGATTATCACTATATGGATGAAGAGTTAATTGAAATTTTAACAGAGGCTATGCAACCCTATTTGCCTTAAATGCTAAAGACCTTGCCATCAATCAGTATGACCAATTCATAATCAAAATGATGACAAAACAACCTTAAATTGCCATAACTCAACCCGATCAATATTTAACAATAAAATAAATGATGCAGAATCCACTAAAAGTATTTTCTATCCTTAAAACCTTCACGCTTATCTTGGTGATATGCGCGCTTCTGTTCAGCTTTAGTTTTATATTTAGATTTTCTGACTCAAATTCAGATGAGATTCCTTTTACTGCGACTACAGAAAAACTTGGGATATTTGAAAAATATAACAACCAAATTTATGCCGCTGTACCCAGCAATGGTGATTATTTGATCCCAGAAGCAGATGTTCAAAGTTTTTATTTACCCAATGATAATTACCAATACCGACAACTTGGTGCAGATAAACTGCATGTCTATTGTGGCAATATCATCCTAAAAGGTGTGCAACCTCAACAGGTGAAGACCATTGGGGATGGTTATTTTACTGCTGGAAAAGACACTTGGTATTGCTCCCCCTCCACCGAACGAAATAAGGATTTAGCTGCGCTTCGAGAAGTTTGGCAAATCATGCAACAAAATTTTGCCCTAGGCTCAAAACCACAAAGCTATCTCTACCCCTATTTTAAACTTGAACGAGGCAACTGGCCTTATCGTGTTAATTCCGAAAATGATACGGCAAGTAATGGGACATTCACCTATTTTCAAGGGAAATTGCTTTCTGGAGCCAATCCAGACCAACTCAAACTTGTCTTAGGTGAACATAACTATGCCTATCGAGCGGATGGAAAAAACGTCTATTACAACAACACCCTGCTCGATTTAAAAGACAATGGAAAACTTTATAGTATTGAAATAGACGGTTTAAATAACCAATATTATTTGCTCAATCCTGTGGATGGTATGGTCTATGTCAACGAGTTTGCCTTTGATCCCCAATACGCGCCTTATCATCTCTTAAGCGAACATGGCGATCACATTAACCATGCTTTGTTTTATAACGACACGGGGATTTACTATTTTGATCTGAATAAGAAAAAAATGCGTCGCGCAGGTGCTAGTCCATTTTTAGGCAAAGCATTTAAAGAAATCGCACCGCTGATTTTTTCTGATGGCACACAAATACTCTATCTACAAGCCAGTGAATATCGCAGTAATAAAGGATCAGCCTCTTCCAAATCCACCCATATTCTAAAATTAGCTGAACCACTTCATTCCACATGGCAAAAACTTGGAGATGTAAATTACAACTATGGCAGTGTATGGAATAATGGCAATGCGTTTTACTATTTTGATCAGTTAGGAAATAGCCAACTGGTTAAGGCCACGATTTATCATATTCGCGACCCACAAACGATTCAAAATTTACTGAGAACTCAACCACGCACTGACGATATTCGACAATGGATTGATGAGCAAAAAATGGTTGAAGCCAAACACACAGAATTACTCGAAGTAGAGACAACTAACCGCTCAGACAAATATTGGGGCTTGTTTGTTCCGATCATTTTCATAGCATTTTTGAGTATGCTGATGTGGATATTTAAACGGTTTAATTTAAATTTTGCCCCATTTTATATACGCAATCATAAACTGATCGTCAGTAATTTGATGATGACCTCTTATCCTTTAGATCAGGTCACATGCGTTGAATTTAGTACCCATAGGACAACAGCGAATGGAGCTTATATTGGTCACTTTCAAATTTTACATCGCAATGGAAAACGTAGCAGAATCTTTAATTTTAGTACGCAATTACGCTTACGGAGTGACTCACAAGTAGAATTAAATCAATATATCCAAAAACTCAGAAATGAGTTAACACGCCATGGTATCCAGAATACAATACGAAATTAAGCGTGGTATCAACTGAATATCGCGTTGGCAATCACATGATCTCAATATATTTTTGATCATTATTGAGTGCACAATATCCACATTATTATTTTGAGCTTTAACATGAAAATCTGGTTATCTCTTCTGACTTTGGGTCTTTTTACCTTTTCTTCTGCACATGCAGATATTCAAACTTTGCAGCAAAACTTAAAAACCAAATATCCTGAGATTCAGGTGAAATCGGTACAAAACTCACCAATTAAAGATGTTTATGAAGTCTATATGGGTGGGCGTATTGTTTATACCAATGAAGATGCAAAATATTTCTTTGTCGGCAATTTAATTGATCTTAAAGAACAAAAAAATCTGACTGAAGAACGTATGCAAGCCCTAAAAAGTATTGATGTAAAATCATTACCTTTGAAACAAGCCATTAAGCATGTCAAAGGTAAAGGTGAACGTGTAATCTACGTATTTAGTGATCCTGACTGCCCATATTGCCAACATCTTGAAAAAGAATTAAAAAATATCGACAACTTAACCGTTTACTTATTTTTATACCCAATCACGCGTTTACATCCAAATGCTGAAAGTATTTCACAGCAAATCTGGTGCTCTAAAAACCAGTACCAAGCGTGGGAAGACTATTTAATTGACAAGAAACAACCAACTTCAAACAAGTCATGTACGACCCCAATTGAGAAAAACATTGCTTTAGCAAAATCACTTGAAGTCGATGGTACACCGACATTCTTCTTACAAGATGGCACCCGTATTTCAGGCGCACGTGAGGCAGGCGAAATTGAATTACTCCTCAAAGCAGTAAAATAACAGCCCACAGCCTAGAGAATAAAAAATTTCTCTAGGCTTTAATGTTGTTAAAATATCCTTAATTCTTTCTTATTTATAAATAAATTAAAATTTAAATACACTAACTTATACAATAGGCATGTTTACATTTATAATTTTCAAATTATGATAAAAACGTCCTCAACAATGTTCTCACACCATAAATGGAATTATGTTGAAATTAAAACAAGGTATATCGTCAAAATGAAAAAAATTCTATTCGCTACACTACTCAGCTTTTCATGTATTTCTGCATTTGCAGCAGATACAGCTAAAAGTAACGTTGACCCTGCATTTGTCAAAGCACAAGAGCTGATTCAAGCAAAAAACTATCCTGCGGCGTATCAAGAACTTGAACGTCTTGCAAAAGCTGGCAATGCACAAGCCTTATATAACTTAGGCTATTTAACCCAAACAGGACAAGGCACAACCAAAGACGATAAGAAAGCTTTGAAATATTATCAAGATGCTTCAGCAAAAGGCTATCCTGTTGCAAGTTATGTCTTGGCGCAAAGCTATGCGGTAGGTCAATTGGGCTTAGCCAAAGACGAAAAGAAAGTTCGTGAATACTTAGAAAAGTCCTCTGCTCAAGGATTTGATGATGCTACAGTGGAACTTGCGGTTTTACTATTTGCTGAAGGCACACCCGCATCTGACAAGCTTGGCTTACAAAAACTTGATCCTTTAGTGAAAAAAGATTTTGCACCTGCAATTCATGCGAAAGCGCTGTATGACATCACCGATGGTTTAAAGAAGAAGAATGCAGCAGCAGTTAATCAAGGTCTAAAATCAATCCAAGATTTAGCTAAAAAGGGATATATCCCAGCATTAATGGCTGTCGGAAATATGCTGACCAATGGCAATATCATTGATCAAAATCTACCAGAAGCACAAAAGATTTTCTCAGAACTTGCTAAAAATAATGTGCCTAAGGCAAAAGAGTCTTTGGATGTTGTAAACAAACTGATTGCTGAAAAAGGCAAAACACCTGCTCCAGCAGCACCAGCAAAAAAATAAGCAGCTCTTAAAAAATACTCTCGCAAGAGAGTATTTTTTTACCACCAAACACCAATCAAAACACTCACCACAATAAAACTCAGTAAAGTACTAATCATCAATGGTGTCAGTGCTTTTTCATTTAAACCATAGACTTGCCCAAAAATTCCAAATATAGAAGGCATAGGCAAAGCGGCAATCAAGGTACCTGCATAAATCATCTTTTGATCCAAATCGGTTAAATGAGTCAAGCCTAAATAAACCAATATCGGCATACAGATATTTTTAGAAACCACCAAATAAATAGTTTGCAGATTAAGTGATTGAATCGTAATCCCAACCATCCCACCACCAATAATAAATAACGCTAAAGGTGAGGCAGTCTGACCTAACAAGGCAAATACTTGGTCTAATACATGTGGAATTTGAATTTCGAAGATCGCACAGCTCATGCCAATCATCACTGACAAGAACAATGGGTTTTTTAATAAAGTCAGAAATGTTGTTTTTAAAATAGCGGCTAAATTGGCTTGTCTTTGTCGCCCTATTTCTGCCAAGGTTAACATCAGCGGTACAAGAAATACGCTTTCAATGATCACAATCAGTGAAATATAAATCATGGCTTCACTACCCATCAGCAAAGTCAAAATTGCTGCGCCCAGTAACCCGGTATTGGACATTGATGCGCCAAGTGAAAATACAGAAGCATGGGTAAAATGGTTGTTAAAAAGCTTTTGCCCTAAAATAAAGGCCAAAATAAATAGAGTAAAAGTGACGCCTGCATAAACAAAGAAATAAGCAGGATACCAAATCTCATGTAAATCTTTTGCAGCCAGTGCGTGAAGTAATAAAGCCGGTAATGCAATTTTGATTACAAAAGCACCAATTGCAGTAATTTGCTCTTTAGAGATCAATTGGATTTTGACAGATATAAAACCCAAAAATAACAGGAAAAATACTGGAAAAATTACCGAAAAAATCATTCAAGCCGTTCCTTTTCCAGATCATACAAATAAAGATATATCCTAGAATATATCTTTATTCAGTTTAAATACGTTTAAAGAATAATGAGTGAATCAAAACTGTTATGCCATCAATATGCTGAGAACAAATCTTTAATTCCATGCGGCTGACAACGTAAATATTGTGGTGCAATCGAGATTTTTGCACCCAATTTTGCTGCGGCATGCCAAGGCCAGCGTGGGTCATATAAAATCGCTCTTGCCAATGCAATTGCATCTGCTTCGCCTTGTTGAAGGATCTGTTCAGCTTGTTCAGCTTCGGTAATTAAGCCCACCGCAATGACAGGAATATTCACCTGTTTTTTAATCGCATTTGCAAAAGGCACTTGGTAATTTGCACCCACTTTAATATCTTGTTGAATATGTAATCCCGCAGAGGATACATGGATATAAGCAGCACCAAGTTGCGCTAAAGCTTTTGATAAGCCAATGCTTGATTCAACATTCCAGCTATTTTCTGCATCCATCCAGTCGGTTGCAGAAATACGTACACCTACTGGGTAGTCAGTTGGTACAACTGCTCGAATGGCTTGAAAAACTTCTAATGTAAAACGAATACGATTTTCAAAACTTCCACCATATTCATCAGTTCGGTGGTTAGACAATGGCGACATAAATTGATGCAGTAAATACCCATGCGCTGCATGAATTTCAATCAGTGAAAAACCAGCATCTACTGCACGAATTGCCGCTTGCGCAAAGTCCTGAATAATTGTTTTAATTTCGTCAATGGTTAATTCATGCGGGGCAATATCATTCGGGCTGAAAGCAATATCACTGGCTGATACAGTTTGCCATCCGTGTGCATGATCTGGCGCAATCTGACCTTTCCCCTGCTTCACCAACCAAGGCTTTTCAGTCGAAGCTTTACGACCTGCATGCGCAAGCTGAATAGCAAAAGGTGTTGGAGCAATGCTTTTTACCTTATTGAGTAAAGCTTTGATTTGATCTCGTTGTGTATCATTCCAAAGTCCCACATCGGCATAACTGATCCGCCCTTCGGCTTGAACCGCTGTTGCTTCAATAATACATAAGCTCGCGCCTGACAAAGCGTAACTTGCCCATTGCTGTTCATGCCAATAGGTCACTTCACCCTGATCTGTTGCTGAATATTGACACATTGGCGCAATAATAATTTTATTGCTGAGGGAGAGTGAACCAAATTGAATAGATTCAAATAACTTTGGTTGAGCAGACATAAATTATTTTCCCAATGAATTAGAACTGTTTGGTGACACTGAGTCCTGCACTCCAGTTAATACCATCAGCAGGTTCAAAGAATCGACTATTACCATCATTCACAATGACTGAACCGACATAATTTTTATCGAATAAATTATCGACTCGAGCAAAACTACGTACTTTCCAATCGTTGTTTTTCCAGATATAACCGACATTCATACTGGTTACTGTATAACTTGGTGCAGTATCTGTATTGAGATCGTCTACATAGATTTTATCCATATATCGAACATCGACACCTGCATTAAAGCCCTGCTCAGGCAACCAGCCGAAAGATACAAAGGCTTGGTTTTTTGCAATTCCGGGAATGTAATTGCCACTTTGGATAACTTTTTTAGGATCTGTGTTGGGAATGTCTGCATCAAATGTTGCATCAAGGAAACTATAACTGGCTTGAGCCGTTAAATTTTTCCACAACTTTTTATTCCAAGACAGCTCTACTCCTTGGCGTAGTGTTTTATCTGCATTTTGATAGGTTGCACGTCCATTGAGTGTTCCCGCAGAAACGATGTCATCTTGAGTATTACTTTGGAAAACTGCGGCGGTAAAATTACCTAGACGATTTTGTGCTTTTAAACCAAGTTCATAGTTATCACTGGTTGAAGGTTTAAGCGCAAAGTTAATCCCTGCCGTTCCTTCTGTTGGATAGGCCATTTCGGTAAAGGTTGGTGTTTCAAAGCCTTTGGCATAACTGATATAAGTACTGAGATCTGGAGTAACTTCCCAAGTAAAGGCAGCTGATGGGAGCAGTTTTTGATAATCGGTTTGACCACTGTCATCGCCATTCAAACCAATGATGTAGTGATCTTTCGACTCATAATGGACATTGCTATAGCGTAACCCTGTATCTAGACGTACAGTCGGCAAAAATTGCCAAGCTGCCTGTAAATATGGATCTAAATTCCATAAAGTATTTCGTTCATCACGGCGTAAGTTGCCTTTTACCCCATATTCGCCCTTGGCATTAAAATTCTCATACCCTTGACGATCTTCATTCATCGCATCATAAGCCAAGCCTGCACTGATCCGTGTATTCGGTAATAAGTCTTTGCCAGTCCAACGTAAATCAGCACCATAAAAATCTCGTTCGAAATCAATCACTCCACCTGCATGGCGTGGATTCTTTTGAGCAGAACTTGGAATAGACTGGTATTGAGTCACTTCACGATGACCAATATAAGCCATACTATAAAGCTCTTGTTGATCATTCAGGGGCTTAGTCCAATTGATACCTGTCTGTGTTTGGTTAATATCTTTACGAACATCATAGATATTTTTACTGTCATTGACCTGTTTAGGATTTTGCTTCCATTGCTCACGAGTCAAACCTTGTGGATCATCAGCGGAAATATCTACATGATTGATCAGCCAATTGATCTTAGAACCATCATCTAAGTCCCACGTGAGTTTGGCATTGCTCAACACTTTTCTTGCCGCACTATGGTCACGATAACCATCAGTATTAAAATAAGAAGAACTGATCACGTAGCTCGGTTCATTGGCTTTATCTGCACCACCTTGTAAGGTGATGTCAGCGCGGCCTTTATTATTACTGCCACCTGAATATCCTAACTCGACCGAATCACGCCCTGTTCCTTCTTTGGTCGTGGTGAGAATAGTCCCCCCAGAGGAGTTTCCATACAGTGATGAAAAGGGCCCACCCAGCACTTCAATATGATCTAAGCTCGTTAAATCAATATTTGAAGTTTGGCCTTGTCCGTCTGGCATCGTCGCAGGAATCCCATCGACATAAAGACGAATCCCACGGACCCCAAAAGTTGAACGTGCGCCAAATCCGCGCATAGACAGTTGTAAGTCTTGGGCATAATTTTCACGGTTATTGAGCTGTAAACCCGGAATTCCTTTGAGTGTTTCAGTGAGGTTTACCCCAATATTATTTTGATTCTGTTGCTGATCAACTCTATATACCGATGCTGGGGTGTTTAATATGCTGGTATCAGAACGTGTTGCTTCAATTTTAATGGTTGGAAGTTGCTGGGTAGAATTTTGCTGAATGGAATCTTGAGATTCCACTTCAGCATATAAGCTCTGTGTGATACATACCGTTAAGCAAAGTAGTGTTGTATTAATTTTTAGATGTTTCACTCTTTGCATAAAGGTGTCCTCGGGTTGTATTAAAAAATAATTTTAGACCCTAAGCCAACGACAAATGCATTGTCCACCTGATTGGTTGCACCAGGATGTACCACATACTGCACTAAAGGACGAAGCATGAACCATTTGGCAGGGTAATATGAGTAATTCAACTCAACATTATACTCTGCATCTTCATTCAACTGTCTTAAATTTGTTCCTAAACGAGCACCATTCACATAATTAGTATACCGATCGTTCAAATGTACCCGATTGACCGCCAAACCAAGAATATCGTTTGGCTGACCATCAAACAGACCATAGTATTTTAGACCAAGTTGCTGTGAATCATTTACGGCTGTCGTCGTACGATCATGAATGGTGAAGTTACCAAAACTGTGTAAACCACGTTTCCCCTCTCCAGTTGAAGTCAATTGCTGTTCAAACGCAATCCAACCGCCATATGTGCGATCTTCAGCCTTAGTTCCTGCTTTATAGCCCACATCATACTGATTTTTAGGCTCATCAGCAGTATTGTAAAGCGTACCAATACGATAACTGCCTGGTAAATCATTCACACCCTGCTTAGGTGACCACACCACTTCAGAAAGAATATTGACACCATCAGCATGCTTTGTATCCAAATTCCAGCCTTGTCGCTCTAAAGCATTATCAGGGTTGTATTCAAACACCCCCACTTGTGCAAATAGTTCAGGATTGATGTGATATTTTAAGCGTGCGCCCCATTGTGAGACGGGTGTGTTATACCAAAGCTTGCCTTGCCATTTCCCCATCTGTGCTGCACAAAATGCATTGCCTTGGAAATCACAAGCCATGGTATTGAATTCAGTACCTAAACCCATACGACCTAAACGCAAGCTTAGTCCTTGATCCTTAAAATTCTTTTCTATATATAATTCGCTGAGACGGCTCCCCGAATTACCACGTCCCCAATTGGCTTGCGAGTTTGCCCATTGTGGTGCATCTGGTGCTTGAATACCTCTGAGTGAAGTACTTTCACCTTGACGTGCTGTAACTAAAGCACGAATAGTCACATCATTCCAACCCGCCAGTTTCCCCATATCTAAGGTTGTACCCAGTCCGAATTGTGTCGCAAATGTTGGCGCTTGGTGCGCATCATAACCACCATCAGCGAGATATGAACTGTCCATGGCAATGGTGCCATCAAATTTGATTCCCTTTTCTGCAAGTTCAGTCCGACTCCCATTCCAATCACCCGTCATGGTTGAGCCGTGTAAATTAAACGCATCTTCAGCTGATGCAAAAGACATCATGCTACATGCAGAGATTGCCAATAACGGATAAGCAATTTTTTTCATGGGAAAGCCTAATCAGGAACAAAACGAATAAAGATAAACCAGTCAACACTCAATCACTTTAACCGTCTAAATTTAATAGAAAGTTCCAGCTTTAAAATGACTATTTTTCCTGAAATATCGAGATAAAAAGAATTATTTCAGTAAACAATTCACTAGAAATTTACACATTTTTTTACATATAACTATCAGATATTTTTTATCAATTGGAAAACTTTATTTTATTAATAAACTTTATTTTAGATAACAATCACTTAGAAATAATAGTTCAATCTTATTCAACGATCATATCTATAATTTTAACCTAAAGTCGTAGGCTCAACACAACCGCCCTTTAACGCAATGCAATTCTTGCATACAATATTCAGTCCTCACACCAATGTGACAAGTGCATGCCTGAATTACCTGAAGTTGAAACAACAAAAACCAGTTTACTCCCCCTGATCGACCAGAAAGTTCTTCATGTTCAAGTACGTGAGTCACGGTTACGCTGGCCTATTCCCGAAGATATTCAACAACTTCAAGGTCAAAAACTCGTTCGCTTAACACGTCGTTCAAAGTACATTTTGGCAGAGTTTGAAACCCATAGCATGTTATGGCATTTGGGTATGTCGGGTAGTTTTAGAATCTGTGATGAACATGAAGCACTTAGAAAGCATGACCATCTGATCATTCAGTTTGAAGACACACAGCTGCGCTATCATGATCCTCGACGTTTTGGTTGTATCATTTGGCTGAATGAGGAAAGCCAAACAAAATTGATTGATACTTTAGGGCCTGAACCATTGAGTGATGAATTTCATGCCGAATATTTAGCAGAAAAGTTTAAAAATAAAAATGTCGGCACAAAAGTTGCAATCATGGATAATCATATTGTTGTGGGTGTAGGCAATATTTATGCAACCGAAAGCTTATTTAATTTAGGGATTCACCCTGCACAGCCTGCTTCGAGTTTGACGAAAGCGCAAATTCAAAAATTGGTCATCGAAATTAAACGAATTTTAAAGCAAGCGATTGATTTGGGTGGTTCAACCTTAAGAGACTATAGCAATGCCATGGGTGAGAATGGCTACTTTCAGCAGACCTTATTGGCTTATGGTCGTGCGGGTGAGATGTGTATTAACTGTGAAACCACTTTAGAAAATTTAAAGTTAGGACAAAGAGCCAGTGTGTTTTGCCCACAATGCCAGCCATTAAAGATCGCGAAGAGCATCCCACAAAAACCACGAGGAAAAAGTAAATGAAAACTGCAATCGTTCGACATATTCTCGTCAAAGATAAGGACTTGGCTGAACAACTTAAGAAGAAGATCCATGATGGCGCTGATTTTGCCAAAGTGGCCAAACAGCATTCCACATGTAATTCAGCAAAACGTGGTGGTGAACTGGGTGAAGTAAAAAAAGGACAACTTGTTCCTGTGATTGATAAACTGGTATTTACCGCTGCTGAACGTGTACTTCATGGTCCAGTAAAAAGCCAATTCGGCTTTCACTTGGTTGAGATTAAATTTCGCATGGATTTTTAGTTTAAAGATTTACATTCTTTTGGAGACATTGAGAGAATGTTCCACTATTTATCAGCAATGTTCAAATTAGAGTCACAACAACCACCATCACTGAAGCTAAATTAAAATACTTTTGCTTTTCGATCATTCAGGCTTTCAAAGTGTGTCTATCACGTAGCGCAATGACAAGGATGTTAATATTTGCTTTAAACCTTATTGTTTATTAAGACAACAAAACAATAAAAATCTGAGCTGTTCTCGTTAATTTAAACCCTCCTATATTTTTGAATCAATTTGCTCAGGTTTAAATTCATGGATAAACTTGGCATAATCATCAATATATGATCTAAATGCTTCTTCCCGGGTGGTAAAGTAAAATATTTCATTGCCATTTCTAACGATGGTTTCAGGAGATTTACCATTACAGTATCCTCCTGCTGAATAGACAGCAGACTTAAGCATTTGAAAACTTTGCTCAGCAACCTGTTCATCCTTAAACGCAAAAACCAGCAAAACAAAATCTGGACGATATTGTTTTTCATCACCTAACTTAACTTTACTGATTGCCTTATAAGAGCGAATGCCCTCACCTTTTACTTGAATCACTTTATTCAGAGAGCAATCATTTTCAGACCAAGAGCTGCCACTGTCTTTTTCTATAAACTCAAAATTGGCTTTTAATAAACGTGTTTGTAATGCCAAAAGTAATGTTTCATTTTCATCTACCGAGTCGGTTTCTATAGTGGCGTAGCGGGTATCTTCATTTGGCATTTCATTAAAGGTTAAACCACTGGCAGGTCGGCTTTGGTCCGCTTGTGTAGATGTTGGAGTATCAGCCGATTGCTGCTCTTTTGGATGCTCTGAACATGCATACAAACTGATAAGTATTGCCATAATCCCTATGTTTTTTTTCATCAGCCCCATCCCTATTTTCTTGCTTGCATAAAAAACGGTACTTGATCGTACCGTTTCATTCAACTCTTTTACAATGATTTAATAGCTTTATCAGGGTTTAGATATATTAAAATACTGTAATTTGAATCAATTTAATGAAGATTAAGCTTCAGGGCGTTTCTTTAATTCATCACGAATTTCACGCAGTAATGCAATATCTTCTGGTGTAGCAGCTGGAGCTTCTTCAGCAGGTTTACGAATTTTATTGAGGAATTTAACCAACAAGAAAACCACCCACATTAAGATCAGGAAGTTCAATACAATTGTGATGAAATTACCATAAGTTAGTACGTTAATCCCAGCTTTGGTCAATTCATCCAATGATGAAAGGTTATTTGGGTTATCGCCAAGTACGACAAATTTTTGAGTAAAATCAACACCACCACCCGTAATCACTGTGATTAAAGGCATAATCACGTCTTTAACTAATGAGTCGATAATTTTATTGAAAGCACCACCAATGATGACACCAATTGCCAAATCCATCATATTGCCTTTAATGGCAAATTCTCTGAACTCTGAAAGAATACTCATACTTTAACTCCACGCCGATTTTGCGTATTTTTTATGTGACGAAGTATACATTATGTTTCAACATATATTTCCGCCTAATTTACTCGCTTTTTATTAAAAACCAATATCCTTTTACATTTATATAAAAAAACCGCAATTTATTAAAAAATTGCGGTTTTTTTCTAGAAATTAAATTATTTCCAGTTTGAACGCTTAGCCACGTGAAGCACGTTTACGTTCATTTTCAGTTAAGAATTTTTTACGAATACGAACTGATTTAGGTGTTACTTCAACTAATTCGTCATCTTCAATAAATTCTAATGCTTGTTCAAGCGTGAATTTGATTGCAGGTGTTAACGTTAACGCTTCATCTGTACCAGATGCACGCATGTTAGTTAACTGTTTCGCTTTGGTTGGGTTCACAGTCATGTCGTCTGAACGAGAGTTCATACCTACGATCATACCTTCATAAACTTCTAACTGTGGTTCAGCAAATAGACGACCACGGTCTTGTAAAGTGAACAATGCAAACGCTAAGCAAGTACCGTTAACCATAGAGATCAACACACCGTTTTGACGTTTCGCAACTGCACCTTGTTTAGCTGTACCGTAATGCGAGAAGCTTGAAGTCATGATACCAGTACCAGAGGTAATGGTTAAGAATTCAGAACGGAAGCCAATCAAACCACGTGATGGAACAGTTGCTTCAATACGGATACGGCCTTTACCGTCAACTTCCATATTGGTCAACTCACCTTTACGGTTACCCATTTGTTCCATAACAGAACCCTGATGTTGTTCTTCAACATCAAAAGTAACGTTTTCGTATGGTTCTTGAGTTTCGCCATCAACTTCTTTCATGATCACTTGCGGACGAGAAACACCCATCTCGAAGCCTTCACGACGCATTGTTTCAATCAATACTGAAAGGTGAAGTTCACCACGACCAGAAACTTTGAAACGGTCTGGACTGTCAGTATCTTCAACACGTAAAGCAACGTTATGGATCAATTCGCGATCTAAACGCTCACGGATATTACGAGAAGTTACAAACTTACCTTCTTTACCAGCAAACGGTGAGTTGTTTACTTGGAATGTCATCGAAACTGTAGGTTCATCTACAGACAATGCAGGTAATGCTTCAACATTTTTAGGATCACAGATTGTGTCAGAAATGTTCAATGCATCTAAACCAGTGATACATACGATATCACCCGCTTGAGCAGAATCTACATCTACACGCTCTAAACCATGGTAACCCATAATTTTTAAGATACGACCGTTACGTGTCTTGCCATCTTTATCGATCACAGTCACTGGTGTATTGGTTTTTACTGAACCACGTTGAATACGGCCAACACCAATTACACCCACGAAACTATTATAGTCAAGTGATGAAATTTGCATTTGGAATGGACCATCAATATCAACTGCTGGTGGTTCAACGATATCTACGATTGTTTCGAACAACGGCGTCATATCTTCCGCTAATTCTTCAGGAGAAGGACCAGCAACACCACGTAAGCCTGAAGCATATACGATTGGGAAGTCTAACTGTTCGTCACTACCGCCTAAGTTATCGAACAAATCAAATACTTGATCAATTACCCAGTCTGGACGAGCACTTGGCTTATCTACTTTGTTGATGATAACAATTGGCTTCAAACCACGAGCAAACGCTTTTTGTGTTACAAAACGAGTTTGTGGCATTGGGCCTTCTTGTGAATCGACAAGAAGAAGTACGCAGTCAACCATAGACATTACACGTTCAACTTCACCACCAAAGTCAGCATGTCCTGGGGTGTCGACGATGTTGATGCGGTATTCAGTATTTGTACGCTTGTCTAACCATTTGATTGCAGTGTTTTTTGCAAGAATGGTAATACCGCGTTCAGACTCAAGCGCATTCGAATCCATAACACGCTCAATCTCACCCGCGCGGTCACCGAGTGCACCTGATTGTTGTAAAAGTTTGTCGACAAGAGTCGTTTTACCATGGTCGACGTGCGCGATGATGGCAATATTACGGAGAGTTTTAATATCAGACATGTAAATTCGATACGCTTTAAATTTGAGGGCAAATTATACAGAAAAATCTTAACTTTTAGTAGTGACAGTTTATTGACAGTTACAAGTTTTTTTCACAACAGCAGGCTTTTTATTTTGTAATAGTGTGTAAAGCGATTAGAATAGCGCCATCTTGCCACTTCCAATTGCTGTGCCATGTCCAATTCTAACCCCTCTCCCAATCAGAAACAGGCTCAAATTGATCTTGTTTATGGTCTAGATGATCGCCCAAAACCACTCATCGCTTTTTTTGCGGCTTTGCAACATTTACTTGCGATTATTGTTCCAATTGTAACACCCGGTTTACTGATTTGTTTAGCTTTAGGTGTTTCTCCTCAAGATACCAATATGATTCTTTCCATGTCATTGGTGATTTCTGGAGTGGCAACATTCTTACAATGTAAAAAAATTGGACCCTTTGGTGCAGGCCTCCTGATTGTCCAAGGCACAAGCTTTAACTTTATAGGTCCAATGATTGGGATTGGTTCTGCCATGGTTGCTGCGGGCACACCGGTAGAAGCGGTTATGGCATCTATTTTTGGTGTGGTCATTGCTGGCTCATTTATTGAAATGGGTGTTTCACGTATTTTACCTTGGGTAAAAAAACTGATCACGCCCTTGGTTACAGGGATTGTGGTGCTGTTGATTGGTTTAACCTTAATTAAAGAAGGTTTAATCAGCATGGGCGGCGGCTACCAAGCCATGGAAAGTCATACGTTTGCCAGTGCTGACAATCTCATCATGTCATGTACAGTGTTGGCAATTATCGTCCTTCTCAATCGCTTCAAAGTGGTTTGGGTGAAAAGTTCTGCAATTCTGATTGCTTTAGTGATTGGCTATATTCTTGCGGGTTTTATGGGCTATTTGGATTTTTCTGGTTTAAAAGATGCCCCATTGATTCAAATTCCGACACCAATGCATTTTGGAATTAGCTTCTCATGGAGCTTATTTATTCCTATGGCGTTTATTTATCTTGTCACGTCTTTAGAAGCAATTGGCGATGTTACTGCAACCTCTAAAATTTCAAATCAGCCTGTAGATGGCCCAGTGTGGATGGAACGAATTAAAGGTGGCGTATTGGTCAATGGTGCCAACTCTTTCCTTGCAGGGATCTTCAACACATTCCCAAGTTCTGTCTTTGCACAAAATAACGGTGTAATTCAGTTGACGGGTGTTGCAAGTCGTTTTGTTGGGATTTGGATTGCAATCCTGCTCATCATTCTGGGGTTATTCCCTGCTGTTGCTGGTATCATTCAGGCGGTACCGCAAGCGGTACTGGGTGGTGCGGTTATGGTAATGTTTGGTGCAGTTGCTGCTTCAGGCATTAACATTTTATCGGGAATTCAACTAGACCGTCGTGCGTTATTGATTATTGCAATCTCTTTGGGTCTCGGCCTAGGGGTTGCACAAGTTCCTCAAATTTTGGAACATTTGCCAGAATTACCGCGTAATATTTTTAGTTCTGGTGTCGCAACTGGCGGGCTAGCTGCATTAATTTTGAATTTAGTTTTACCCGAAACTAAAAAATAATAAATCTATTCTTTATAATGCCCAGCTTAGACTGGGCATTGCGCTAATTTTTATTGATGGATGGTGAATATGGAGCCAAAAAGCGAAGTTGTCATTCGACAGCATGACTACCTTTCTGGACGCGTGCTATTTGTAAATGCAGCAACGGATGATCTACTTTCAAATTTAGCTCATAACATCGAAGCAAGCATTTGGACTTGGAATTACAATGAGTTTCAATATTTTCAGAATCAGCAGGCAACGGTACATTTTGGTACTGACCTGCCAGAAGCTGAATTTGATCAAGCTGTTGTTTTTGTTCCAAAATCAAAAGAGCTACTCAACTATATCTTGCACAATTTAGTCAGTCGTTTAGCTGTTGGCGCTTCGATTTTCTTGGTTGGAGAGAAAAAAGGTGGTGTAGAACGTGCTGCAAAACAACTCCAGCCTTATGGTCAAGCCATCAAGCTTGATAGCGCACGTCATTGTCAAATGTGGCAACTCACCACAGATAAAACCGTGACAGCAAAGCCATTAGCAGAATGGGCGCAAGTCTATAATGTTCCAACACCTGCTGGAGAACTTAGCATTTGTGCACTTCCTGGTGTGTTTAGCCAAAATCGTCTAGATATTGGAACTGCAGTGCTTTTACCTTATCTCAAACAAGTGACGTCTGGAAAGATTGCGGACTTTGGTTGTGGTGCAGGTGTCATCAGTGCTTACCTGAGTAAACTTAATCCGAAAAATCGTATTTTTGCTTTAGATGTCGATGCTTTTGCTTTAGCATCAACGCAAATGACTTTTGAAAAAAATAATTTACCTTTAGAACAACTTGAAATAAAAGCAGTCACAGGGATTGAAGATGCGCCATTGTTCTTACACGCCATTGTGAGTAACCCTCCATTTCACCAAGGTATTCAAACAGATTACAATGCCAGTGAAACGTTATGTAAAACTGCGAGACGACATTTAAAATCAGGTGGTGAATTATGGATTGTGGCAAACCGCTTCCTAAATTACCCATTACTCATTGAGCAGAGTTTTAGTCAATGTACGACTAAAGCAGATCAACAAGGCTTTAAAGTGCTGTTCGCCAACACTCAAAAAAGTAGTAAGGAATAACGATGAGCGAAACAGATCATCCTCAACTCCAGCGTAAGCTTGGAGCACGACATTTAAACATGATCGCCATTGGCGGTTCTATTGGTACAGGGTTATTCCTTGCTTCTGGTCAAACGATTGCCACTGCTGGACCTGGTGGTGCATTACTTGCTTATGTCCTGATTGGTATCATGATTTATTTCTTGATGACCAGTTTAGGTGAACTTGCAACCCACAATCCAACATCAGGCGCATTCTTTACCTATGGTAATAAGTATGTAGAAGAAGGTTTTGGTTTCGCACTCGGTTGGAACTACTGGTATAACTGGGCCATTACCGTTGCATTTGAATTGGTTGCTGTTCAATTCATCATGAAGTTTTGGTTTCCAGACATCCCCGGCTTTTGGTGGAGTGCGCTATTCCTTGCGATTATCTTCTGTATCAATGCCTTAACTGTAAAAGGCTTTGGTGAGAGTGAATTTTTATTTTCACTGGTTAAAGTGATTGCCATCATCTTCTTTATTGTCATTGGCTTATTCATGATTGGTAAAATCATGTTAGATCCAACAGATTCAATTACCAAGAATTGGACCGTTGGTGAAGCGCCATTTGTTGGTGGCTTTCAAGCCTTAGTCGGTGTGGCCATGATCGCTGGATTCTCGTTCCAAGGGACAGAGATGGTCGGTGTTGCAGCAGGTGAATCTAAAGATCCGAAAAAAACCATTCCAATCGCTATTAAACAAATCTTTTGGCGTATTCTCTTATTTTATATCTTGTGTATCTTTATCATTGGTACATTGGTTGCGTATACAGATCCAAACCTTGCACTTGCTGCGGAAGGTGATGGAAACATTACCCTGTCACCATTTACCCTGTTATATGAAAAAGCAGGTTTAGCATTTGCAGCAGGCTTAATGAATGCGGTGATTTTGACTGCAATTATGTCTGCAGGTAACTCAGGCATGTATTCATCAACACGTATGTTGTTTGATATGGCACGTGAAGGTAAAGCGCCACGAGTTTTCTCTAAACTCGATCTTCGCGGTGTACCTATGAATGCACTGTATGCAACAACGGCAATTGCGGCACTGTGTTTCTTAACCACCTTTATTGGTGAAAGTGTCGTGTTTACGTGGCTGTTAAACATGTCAGGTATGTGCGGTTTTATTGTCTGGTTAGGTATCGCAATCTCACATTATCGCTTCCGTAAAGGTTATTTGGCTCAAGGCTATAAACTTGAAGATCTTGCTTATCGTGCAAAATTCTTCCCTTTTGGTCCATGGTTTGCCTTTATTCTTTGTGCCATCATTATACTTGGCCAAAATGCAGAAGCTGTGCTTGATGGAAAATGGATGAGTGTGTTGTCTACTTATATTAGTATTCCGCTGTTCCTTGTTATCTGGCTTGGCTATAAGTGGAAACACAAATCTAAATTGATCGCTTATGATCAGATGGATGTACAACCCATTCAAGTCGAAAAAGAGTAAATCACTTGATGTAAATAAAGCAGCTTTTTAGCTGCTTTATTGTTTTTTTATAACAGCAATTCAACGTGAATTAAAAATTAATTGGCTATGTTTCATTGACAAAGTTTTTTTTCTTTATAGAATAACGCCCATTGGATCATTTCCAATCAGAATTTTCACCTTTGATTTTAAATCAAAAAGTAGAGGAGTACGACATGCATCAACTTGAGAAAACTTTAAATTAAGATTAAGCAGTCGTCTACTCACGGGCACTGAATTAATCAAAGTGTCCGAATGTCAGTCAAACCTAGCATTCGCTAGGTTTTTTATTGTCTTTAAAATTTGAATCGATCATTGCTTTGACAATAGAGTTGTAACCGCTTTCGGACAATAAAAAAATTTGCTTCGAGAAAAAAAATGAGCATACAAATGATTTTAAACGCCAAAGCAGAATATGGCGTTCCTATAAAAATTTATACAAAAGATGTGGATGAAGAAAGCCTAACCCAATTGCGAAAAATGGCACAATTGCAATTTATTCATTCACATATCGCAGTCATGCCAGATGTACATTTGGGTAAAGGCGCAACCGTGGGAAGTGTTATTCCCACCAAAAATGCCATCATTCCTGCTGCGGTTGGCGTGGATATTGGTTGTGGTATGAATGCATTAAGACTTAGTCTAAAAGCATCTCAATTGCCCGATAATTTAAGTACTTTACGCAATGCTATTGAAAGAAAAGTACCTGTCGGCTTTGAAATGCACAAACAAATCAAAGCTAAGGCGTCAACACTTTCACCCTTAGATAAAAAGCTCCAGCGCATTACAGACAAACACCCTGCTTTAAAACGCATGTTACGCAGTTTTGATGTTACATGGCAAAAGCAACTCGGGACTTTAGGTGGTGGTAATCACTTTATTGAACTGTGTATTGATGAAAATGATGATATCTGGGTCATGCTGCATTCAGGTAGCCGTGGCTTAGGTAATGTGATTGGCACTTACTTTATTGAACGTGCCAAGAAAGAAGCACAACATCGTTTTGGTCACGTGCCTGATAAAGACTTGAGCTACTTTGCAGAAGGATCGACGAATTTCGATGATTATGTGGAAGCTGTAGAATGGGCTCAAGAATATGCTTTTGAAAACCGATGTGAGATGATGCGTTTAATTTTAGAAGCAATTCGCCCTTTATTACCAAGTTTTCAAATGACCAAAGAAGCGATTAATTGTCATCATAATTATGTACAGAAAGAACTTCACTTTGGTGAAGACGTCTTTGTTACACGTAAAGGTGCAATTCGTGCAGGGCTCGATGAATACGGGATTATCCCCGGTTCAATGGGCGCGCAATCTTTTATCGTTAAAGGCAAAGGTAATCCAGATTCGTTTTGTTCATGCTCACATGGCGCAGGACGTAAAATGAGTCGCTCTAAAGCCAAACACTTGTTTAATCAGCAAGATTTGATTGCACAAACAGTAGGCGTTGAGTGCCGTAAAGATAAAGGTGTGGTTGATGAGATTCCAAGTGCCTACAAGGATATTCATCAAGTTATGGCCAATCAAAATGATTTGATTGATGTGGTCCACACACTGAAACAAGTATTGTGTATTAAAGGTTAAAGCTAAAATAACCCTCAATTTTGATCATGAATCTCAGTAAATTTCGATTTACTGAGATTTACATTTTTAATTGGATTAACAATAACGTACAGATTGAATATAAGGATCAATCACAATTGCTTGCTGACAAATTCCTTCAGCTAACCGTTGTTGCTCAAAGACAGCTTTCGGCATGGCATCAAAATTATCATAGAAACAAATTTCCTGATCATTTATCGAATAAACCAACGAATGATTTCCAACGCCTTCTAAAGTGTCATAAAAAACAATGATATTACACCCTTGTTCAATATAGACTTGAATTTCTTGATAGCTTAGCGCTGGACTAATCTGCAACCCTAACTTCTTCGCGTCTTGATAACGGGCGATTTCTTTTTCATGAATATTTAAGTCTTCATCTGTATAAAAAGACAGATCAAAACCTATTTTTTTTAACCCAATCGCTAGGCCAATCGTAAAAGTGCCATCCTCTGCATCGTGATGACAAAGTTTAACCAGCTGTTGAATATCTAACTGAATTGAGTAATTTTGCAATAACATCCAAACAGCAAAAATACCGCAATTTGATTCGAGGTCTAATAAAGCTTTAGGCAGTTGCACACTCATTCAATTTTCAAACTTGTAGAAATCACAATCAACAATTATAACGCTGTATGATCAAATTGAGAGGCTTTATCGAAATTACTTAATTTTTAAAGTCACCGTTACTCGTCTATTTTTCACTCTACCTTCAGCTGTTTTATTATCAGCAATTGGCTTGGTTGGTCCTAAACCGAGCGTAATCAATTGCTCTGGATTGACCTGATATTCGTTTAAGAGAAAATCTTTGACAATATTCGCGCGTGTTAAAGAAACTTTATTATTTGCAGCCAAAGAACCAGTACTGTCTGTATGACCTTCAATGTAAAGAACAAAATTTTTATTGTCTTTCAATAATTGTGAGGCAACAGATAAAGCAGGTTTATACTCAGCTTCAATGTCTGTCGATTTCGGTTGAAAATATATGGACAGCCCATTTTTCACTGACTTCACTTCATTTGGATATTGTTTTTGGATTGAAACACGATTTGAATTTATTGGTGTCGACGTACAGGCATTTAATGCCATGAGTACCAGTCCTAAAATGATATATTTCATCGTTAACCTGTAATTATTAATTTCTGATTCAATTTTATTTAGATATTCTAGAATTATAAGGACTTTAAATAAAAAAGCGACTCAATTGAGTCGCTTTTTTATTCACTAAATAAAGGATTATTTAGTTACAGTACGGCTACCAGTGATTGTCGCGAATACACGACGGTTCATAGCACGACCTTCTTTAGTTTTGTTGTCAGCAATCGGTTGATCCCAAGCGAAACCTTGAGTAGACAAACGAGATGCATCGATGTTGTACTCGCTTACAAGCGCTGATTTAACAGAGTTAGCACGAGCTAAAGATAAACGTTCGTTTAACTTACGTGGACCAGTGTTATCTGTATGACCTTCAATACGAGCAGTCGCATTCGGGAATGTAGTTAACGCATCAGCAACTTTAGCAACTTCTGGCTTGTATTGATCTTTGATGTTTGATTTGTTTGTATCAAAGAACACACGAAGTTCCATGTTCAAATCTTCAGTAAGAACTTGTGGAGCTGGTTCAACTGGAGTTGGAGCAACTGGAACCACTGGAGCAACTTCTACTACAGGAGCAGCAGGCTTCAAGTGACCACCAAGAACTACGTTAAGACCTGCAAGAGCAGTATAGTTCCAGAATTTTTCGTCAAAGTTATAAGTACCACGAGCTTCAGTACGAAGAGATAAAGCATCGTTTAAGCGCCAGAAAGCACCAACACCAGCATTACCTAAAGTACCTTCTTCGTTGTTATGGTAAGACATGTCATCAAGTTTATACTTGTAATGACCAGCACCTAACAATACATACGGTTTGATTTTGCTGTCATAGTTTTTAGTGATCAAATCAGAAGTAGCATAAAAGTTACCGTTGATTTGAGTTTGCTTGTATTCAGAACCAGCTACGCCAGTACCGTCAAGATCACCTTTAACTTGGTTATATTCAGCTTCAAAACCTAACCATGGAGTAAGTTCTACACCAAGTGCAGCACCAACGAATAAATCGTCTTGTAATTCAGGGCCGTTAGTTAACTCGCCTTTATTACCACCATTGTTGTGTTGAGAGTCTTGGAAAGTGTAACCAAGTAGTAAAGGTGTAACAGTTACACCAGCATTAGCAGCAGCGAATGGAGCAGCAACAAGCATAGCAAGTGCGATACGACTCAATTTCATGGATATCCTCCAGAGATAACAATTGTTGTTCAAGCTTAGCCTAAAATTTATTGGCTATCCTGAGATAAATTTTAATACCCCAGTATTATTTTTAAGCTACTCACGTTGAATCATACAAACACTTGAGGCTTTTTCCAAGTGCTTGATAACTTTAATCAAGTAAATTATTGACAAAATTACTTACAATTTCCGTTGTAATTCGGTAACTTTTTACTCAATTTTTTTGCGTGGATCGCTTATCTTTTTGCTACGTGCATTTTAGCAGTAAAAGAAACTGATAGTAATAAATATTTTACTACGTTAACATTTCAATTAAATTTAATAGAAAAATCATTATTTTTCAAATAAAAAACAAGACTTAACAGAAGATCCAAAGATGTATTTTTATTGTAAAGCGCGAGGTCTTACCTTGTTCGAGCTTATTACCACTATTTGTATCCTTACAATTATCTGCTTAATCTGTTTGCCCCATTATCATAATTGGATGCAAAAACAAGAGATTAGAATCATTTCCACACATATTCAACAGCATGTTTCTTATGCAAGAAGTCAAGCTTTAGTTCGACATACCACTGTAGTGATTTGCTCATCTGAAGATTTAATTCGATGTGAAAAAGATAAATGGAACAAAGGATTACTTATTTTTACAGACAAAAATAAAAACAAGCAGATTGATGAGGATGACCACATACTCCTCAAAACTGAAAATAAAATTAAATATGGCAAGCTGACTTGGGTTGGAAGTGCCAGCAGTAGAGATGTATTGACTTTACAAGGTGATACAGGTTTACCCAGAGGTTCACCTGGAAGTTTCTATTATTGTAGCCAATATGATGCAGAAAATAATAAGCGCTACAAAATCGGACGAATGGGTGCAATAAATTTAGGGCCACCACCTGAATGTTAAAAACTGTTCTCTACGGTCAGCATATATTCAATCGCTAGACTTTATTCTTATACTATTTTTTATATACTGCTTAGGTTTTGGATATATTCACAGAATAATCATTTGGAGATTAAAACAATGACTGACATCGTAATTGTGAATGGTGCGCGTACAGCTATGGGTGGTTTTCAAGGAAGCCTGACCAGTTTGACTGCGCCAGAACTAGGTGCTGCGACGATTAAAGAAGCCATTGCCCGTGCCGGCTTACAACCAAATGATGTACAAGAAGTCATTATGGGGTGTGTTTTACCTGCGGGTTTAAAACAAGGCCCAGCCCGCCAAGCAATGCGCAAAGCTGGCTTACCTGATTCAACCGGTGCTGTAACCATTAACAAATTGTGTGGTTCAGGTATGAAAGCAGTTATGCAGGCTGCGGATGCAATCAAAGCAGGTTCAGCAGAGGTGATTGTTGCTGGCGGTATGGAATCGATGACCAACGCACCTTATCTTTTGCCAAAAGCACGTAGCGGATATCGCATGGGCCATGGCGAAGTAAAAGACCATATGTTCTTTGATGGCCTAGAAGATGCTGAAACAGGTCGTTTAATGGGGTCTTTTGCCCAAGATATGGCAAATATTAAAGGCTATACCCGTCAACAGATGGATGATTTTGCGATTCGTTCTTTACAACGCGCACAAAAAGCCATTACTGAAGGTTGGTTTAAAGACGAAATCGTTTCTGTCACAGTTTCAAGCCGTAAAGGCGATGTTGTTATCGATCAAGATGAACAACCATTTAATGCCAATATCGACAAAATTCCTAGTTTACGCCCTGCGTTTGCCAAAGATGGAACGATCACTGCAGCCAATGCCAGTTCAATTTCAGATGGTGCATCTGCGCTGGTTTTAACCTCTGCGGATCATGCTAATGCAAAAGGTCTTCAACCTTTAGCAAAAATTGTTGCCTATGCTTCAAACTCACAACACCCCTCTGAATTTACCATTGCCCCTGTAGGTGCAATCCAAAAGGTATTGGATAAAACTGGTTGGGATGTTCAAGATGTTGACTTATGGGAAATCAATGAAGCATTTGCTATGGTTACCATGTGCCCTATCGATGAATTTAAATTGGACGCTGAAAAAGTCAATATTCATGGTGGTGCATGTGCCCTCGGTCATCCTGTTGGTTCTACAGGCTCACGTATCATCCTGACCTTGATTCATGCTTTAAAACGTACGGGTGGTAAAAAAGGTATTGCAGCCCTTTGTATTGGTGGTGGTGAGGCGACTGCTGTAGCGATTGAAATTCTTTAAGCATTTCAATCCTTGAATTAAAAAGAGGCGTCTACGAGTTGGTAGACGCCTCTTTTATTTTGCTTTCACCTGAATAACTTAAATATCGCTCAATTCATAATTAAGGATTTAAATTTTTCTGCTCTGGAATCGGGGCAATATAGGCAATAATCAGCATCACAAAACCCGCGCCCAAGAAAGAAATCACGCGTGTTAACGTTCCAATATGAGATAAATCAAACAGTACCAATTTTAAGGTGACAATCACCAAAATGCTTCCCCCTAAAATCCATAAAGGACGTAATAACTTACGGCTAGCAAAGCTCATCGCAATAAAGGCTAAACTCACCCAAAGCAAGGTTAGGCTCAGTTGCGCAGTGGCATCTTGCCAAAGACTCAGTTGGTTATAAGGTGTAGCAAAATACACATGTAAGGCTCTTAGAATGATATAGCTACTCAGCCATAACAAACTTAAAACACACAGCACAGCAAGTATCCCATGGTCAATACCCTGCTTTAAACCGTGTTTAAATTGAAGATTCAGCATCCAGAAAAACCCAATTAACATGGCGATACTGACCAAATCAAATGGGTTTAAGACTGGCAATAAATATCCTTGAAATGCTTGTTGTGAAAATAGCTGAGAACAAATCATCCAAATCAACATCAGCAACAAACTGCTGCGCGTTTGCCAAAACATCGTCCATTCTGAGTTTTTCTGAAAGAAGCACCATCCACAAAACACTAAAGGTAAAATTACCACGCTGATATAAGGCATCGTTGCAATTAAACTAAGACTGCTTAGACTTAAACTGATTAAAACACCTAAACTGAGCCATTCACTTTCAAACTGTAGCCCTTTTGCAGGTCTTAACCAGACTGCCGCTAGCAATAAACCTGAAACTGCGATACCCCATCGTTCAATATCACTGGTCCATAGCAACATGCCATTTTTACTGATATCCAGCAATAAAATGAGTGTAAATACATAGACGGGAATTACCCCAATCCATTTTGGAATCAACCATGTTGATCTGGCCTTTAGCCATAACATCAACTCATTCATCAACAGATAAGCAATAACCACAATCAATACACTGTAAATGTATCGATTTTCTCCCTCTAAGTGATCAAGCAATAATGCAAGAATCATCGTGGTTGCAGAAATCATCAGCAGGCTTAAAAACAAGGTCGTTACTGAACTGATCTGTTTGCGAAAATCATCACGGCTATTTGCCAATAACACCACGGCGATATAGCTTAAACTTAAGCACCAATACATCGTGGTTGGAAAATCAGGCAATTCAAACAAGTAATAAAGGCTTGAACAGCCTGCAACAATCAACAAGGCAATCGCCATATAACGACTGATCACCGATTGTCGATATAAAGCAAAGCCAAAAATACAGAGGCCTTCAACAGCCCAACCCACCACACTCCACTGACCATGCAGAAGAATTGGTGGAATTAAAGCAATAAAAATCAATGCTAAACTAAAATAACTTTGAGAAATCAGTTGAATAGATTGGTTACGTTTTGAGAGCTGATAAATCCCTGCAAACACCACAGCAAAACCCAAGCTAAAACCAGCAAGAATCAGTTCTTGGTGAAAATACATTAAATATAAGAATAAATAGCCAATAATCGGTGCACCAAAAATCAACGCAACATCTAAACTGGGTTTCAGTTTAAATTGCTCAAGATCCTGTTTGGCGATCAATTGACTGAATCGAAAACCAAGCCAAATGAATACTGCAAGATGTGCAAGAATAAGTATCGTGAGTGACTGTTTTTCTTGACTATAGCCATGATAGAACGCATAACCACCACCAATGATTACAGTCACTAAAAAACCGATCTGATTTAAATATTTCCAAGGTCTTAAGGTACTGAGTATAGCAATCGCAATGTTAATCACTAAATAATAAGCCATCAGTTCTGCTACCGTTGCATTTCGCACAGGCAACGTAAATGGCGCAATATAAGCAATAAGCACGGCCATCAATGCCAATTCCACGCTTTGCTGCTTTAAACTTAAACTCAGTGTTAGTGCCATAATTACAGCAAAACACAAACTTGCTAGATAAAGACTCGGAATCACCTGATTGTAGTAGGCAAAGAATAAGGTTAAAAATAATCCTGCCAGCCCCAAGCCCTCTATTGCCAAGGCAAAACTACGATTTTTATTTTGTAGCAACACACCCAACGCGGTGATTGCCGCACTGGACAAGGCAACGATTGAAAGTTTGACGGCTAAACTTAATTGCCAATGCTCTGTCGCAAAACGCAGCAATAACACAATACCAATCACCAAAACCAAGATCGCAACTTTCAAAACAGGGTTGCCTTGAAAAATCCATTGGCGAATTTGCCCCATTAAGTTCAGCGATGAATCTTGTGGCGTGCCGATGTTTTGTTGTATAGATGATGGATTGTTTAAATCTGGAGATCGCTGTTCTGACAAATTCAAGTGTTGAATTTGCAATTGAACTTGGCTCAAATAGCGCTCTAAACGGCGTAACCAGCGTAAGAAAAAGAAAATCCAAGCAGTTAGACCTAAACCCACCATCCAGCTCAAATGCAGTGTTAAACCTACAACAGCAATAATCGAAGAGACATATAATGGCACTTTCGAGGTGCTTTGCAGTGGAACCCGTGTCTGTTGCGCGATCTGTTGCAATGGATCTTGAATCGCATCCACATACTGCATCACACTCATGACAAATGCCAAACCACAGATGTAGGTCAATATCCGTGCATCCAAAAACCATGCACTGACTGCGATAATGATCAGCATCATTAACCAAATGATGCGAATTTCACTCTGCCCTTTGAGCATATTTCATCTTTCTCGATCCTGAGTAACTCGATGATACAACAGCCTTGCCTGATGATTATGTGAATTCATCAGATATTCAGTAACACAAGGATGACTGTTGCATCTTCGCAAGCGCAAAAAATCACGTACAATAAAGCGGTTATTTGAATTAGGAAAATATCAATGCCACCATTTGTATTGGTCGATGGGTCATACTTTTTATTTCGTGCTTTTCATGCACTCCCACCTTTAACCACATCAACTGGATTACAGACCAATGCGATTCGCGGGGCAATTTCTGCAATTCAAAAACTGATGCGTCGTGTGCAACCAACACATATGGCGGTTATTTTTGACACACCTGAACCCACTTTCCGCCATGTACTGTCACCGATATATAAAGGTGACCGCCCAAGCATGCCAGAAGAATTATCTCAACAAATCCCTTATTTGCATGCCTTGATTCGAGCTTTAGGTATTCCTTTACATACGCTTCCGGGTGCTGAAGCGGATGACATCATTGGAACCTTGGCAAAACGTGCTGAAAAAGCTGGTCATCAAGTTTTGATTTCTACGGGTGATAAAGACATGGCGCAGTTGGTCACGGATAAAGTGACCCTCGAAGACAGTTTTAAAGACAAACCGATGGATGTCGATGGTGTAATCGAAAAATTTGGCGTCCGTCCAGATCAAATTATTGATTATTTAACCTTGATGGGTGATGCCTCTGATGGTATTCGTGGTGTACCTGGTGTTGGTGCAAAAACGGCCGCTAAGCTGTTAAATGAATATGGTACGATTGCTGGCATTTTAGAAAATGTTGACAATATCAAAGGTAAAGTTGGACAAAGTTTAAAAGACAATGTTGAAGGGATTGCACTTGATCATCAATTGGCAAGTATTGTTATCGATCTCGATTTAAGCTTGAGCTATGATGATTTAAAGCTGTGTGAACCTGATGTTGAAGCATTACGCAACTTGTATACTGAACTTGAATTCCGTAATCAATTACAATCGCTAGATCATCCAAACAATCCAAATAGCCCAGCCTATAAACAAACAACTCAAAGTATTGGCAAAACTGAGCAACCTGTTGAAAATGAAATTACAGATCAAGCAACAAGTTCGAGTGTTGATGACCGCCTTGGTGAAGCCACTTATCACACTGTTTTAAGTCAAGAAGCATGGGATAAGCTCTTCCAGCGATTAAGCACAGAAAAACGTTTTGCAATTGACACTGAAACCACAAGTTTAGATTACCGTATCGCTGAAATGGTCGGTTTTTCAGTGGCTTTTGATGCCAGTGATGCTTATTACATCCCTTTGGCACATGATTATGAAGGTGCACCTGAGCAACTCAATCGCGATGCGATTATTCAGCAAATCAAACCGATTCTTGAAGATCCAAGTGTTGAAAAAATTGGACATCATTTAAAATATGATGCACATATTTTTGAAAATCACGGTATCCATTTACAAGGCTGGTATTTTGACACCATGCTGGCCTCTTATGTCTTGAATGCAGTGACAACACGCCATGGTATGGATGATGTTGCACGCGTTTACCTGAGCCATTTGACCACGACTTTTGAACAAGTTGCTGGTAAAGGTGCAAAACAAAAGACCTTTAATCAAATCGAGATTGAAACCGCTGGACATTATGCCGCAGAAGATGCGCATGTCACCTACCGTCTTTATGAGGTTTTAGAACGTAAGCTGAAAGAAATTCCTGAACTGATCAATATTTTACATCACATTGAAATGCCAGTAGCCAGTGTTTTGGCGACCATGGAAGAAAATGGGATTGAACTTGATCTAAGCTTCTTGGATCAGCTCAGTGTGGACTTTGCCAATACCATTCAAAATCTTGAAAATCAAATTATCGAAATCGCTGGCGAATCTTTTAATGTCGGTTCACCCAAACAAGTCGGTGAAGTTTTATTTGAAAAATTAGGTTTAAAAGGTGGCAAAAAAACTGCAACGGGACAATACAGTACCTCTGAAGCGGTTTTAGAAAAAATCGATCATCCAATTACTGAACTGATCATTGAGTATCGTGGTTTAACCAAGCTTAGAAGTACCTATACTGAAGCCTTAGTCAAACAAGCCAATCCCGAGACCCATCGCGTACATACCAGTTACCATCAAGCCTTAACAGCAACGGGACGCTTGTCTTCAACCGATCCAAATCTACAGAACATTCCGATACGTGAAGAAATTGGTCGTCAGATTCGTAAAGCCTTTATTGCACCTCAAGGGCGTGTACTTTTGGCAGCCGATTATTCACAAATTGAATTACGTTTAATGGCGCATTTCTCACAAGATGATGCTTTGGTTGACGCCTTTCAAAATGGGCAAGATGTACACCGTCGTACAGCATCTGAGGTCTTGGGTGTCGCGCTGGAAAATGTGACCTCTGATCAACGCCGCCAAGCCAAAGCCGTTAACTTTGGTTTATTGTACGGTATGTCTGAGTTTGGTTTGATTCGTCAACTGGGCTTTACTCGTGAAGAATCGCAAAACTATATTAAGCAATACTTCCACCGTTATCCGGGTATTTATGAGTATATGCAACGTACCCGCCAAGTGGCATTGGAACAAGGTTTTGTAGAAACCATTACAGGTCGTCGTTTATATACACCCGATATTGACGCTCGAAATATGATGGTGCGTAAAGGTGCGGAACGTGCTGCGATTAATGCGCCACTTCAAGGCTCTGCGGCTGAAATCATTAAAATGGCGATGATTGAGGTCAATAAAATCCTCCCCCAAGATCAGGCCAAACTTTTACTACAAGTACACGATGAATTGGTATTTGAAGTTGATGAAGCTATTGCAGATCAATTGGCTACACAGATTAAAGATGTAATGCAAAAAGTCGTCACCTTATCAGTACCTTTAGTTGTTGAAGTCGGTCAAGGTAAGAATTGGGGTGAGGCACATTAAGCCTTTAAAAAAACTCCCTAACTTTCTAGAACAGGGTTAGGGAGTGATCATCTTTTGTTAAAAATATACTCAATGTTATATTTTTTAACATGCATAAAAAAAGGACTCTATTGAGTCCTTTTGCTATTTAAACCGGTGAATTAAAGACCTGTTAGCAATGCAATCGCAGCATAATCCATAACTTTTTCAGCAATGATCAATGCCAAAATCGCTAAAATTGGAGAAAGATCAATCATTCCCATATTTGGCATGATACGGCGGAACGGTGCCAATAATGGTTCAGCAAGCTCTTGAATCACTTCAATATAAGGTGATCTCGACTGAGTAAACATTACCACCCAACTGAGAATAATGGTCGCAAAAATTAAATAGCGACAAAAACGAATCAAATCTTGAATCATGGTAACAAAAGTTAAAATGATCAAATGTACAGGACTATTGGGTATTGCACCTTGCAAGTACATCATTCCAAAAATTTTAAGCAGATATAACACCACTAGCAAAACTAATGCAGCTGTATTTACTCGCCCTTTGGCCAAAGGCGGAAAAATTCGCCCAAACATATCCACAATTTTTGTCGCTTTAACTGTCGACATCACCACTGGATTGTATGGACTCACCATGGCCAATTGCATTAAAAAACGAAAGAATACGAGCAAAATCGCTACGTTAATAATAATGCCAAAAATTTGCGCAGAATTTGCACCCATACTGGAACGTTCCTAAAAATCAATAATTATTTAATGCTGTCACTTAATTCTTGAGCCAGTTCCTGACTACGCTTCTGCGCAGCAGCTAAAGCTGTCTGAATATTTTGAGAAATTTGAGCACGATCAAATACTTCTAAAGCAGCTTGTGTAGTGCCGTTTGGAGAAGTCACATTTTTACGCAATTCTGAAGGTGCATTTGAGCTGGTAATTGCCATTTGTGCTGCACCAAGTGCTGTCTGTAGAGTTAAAGCAGTCGCAACCTTTTCATCTAAACCCATATTTTTTCCAGCACGAATCATGCTTTCCATCATATAGAAGAAATATGCAGGACCTGAACCAGAAACAGCAGTCACAGCATCAATTTGCGCTTCAGAACTCACCCAAAGCGTTAAACCTGTCGCAGCAAGTACTTGTGTTGCCAATTCGCGGTCTTTAGCACTGACCTCTGGTTTCGCAAACATACCATGTGCACCAGTTTGAACCAAAGCAGGGGTATTCGGCATAACACGAACAACACGCTCACTGCCGGTTAAGTCTGAAATCGTTTTAATTTCAGCACCAGCAACGATCGAAATCAATAATTTATCTTCGAGTAAACCTTTTAATGGTTTAAGTACCCCACCCAAAACTTGAGGTTTTACAGCAAAAACAACAATATCCGCATTTTTAATTGCTGCGATATTATCATCAGTCACATGAACATCTTTTTCTTGTAGCAATTGTCGAATGTTTTCAAAGGGATCAGAAACTGTAATACGTGTTGCAGGTAATCCACGACTCAACAAGCCACCGATTAGGGCTTGTGCCATATTCCCACCACCAATGAAAGTAATATTACAATTTAACGCTGCACTCATGAATCACGCTCGACCTTAGTTTTTAACTCAGAGATTAAATTTGGTTGCCATCCACCCACTTCACAATATTCAGATTGCGCCAACCAAAAACCATTTGGTGTAAACACCCCAAGCATAACATTATCTACACTTAATATTTGAATTGTATGACGCATCCACGGAAAAATATGTGCTTCTTGAATGGCTTTTTTCAAAGGCCAAGCACCGACTCTGCCATAAAGATGAATTTTTTCACCACCCAAACGCGGCTTTAATGTTAGCTTATGATTGAATAATGCAAAAGCCAGGCCCATTTTAGAGCTTTCGATCTGAAACACACCAGATGTGAATTGTAGTTGTTGATGAAGCTGAAATTGAACTTCCTGTTCTTGAGGCAATTGTTTAGATCTTGATGCTAAATATTGGTTTTGTTCAATTCGATACAACTGATTTTGATAACGTAAATAATAAAAATGATTCCAATGTAAAGCAGCTTGCGCATCTGTTTTAGACTCAATTACTTCATCTTGTAGCCTTTGCACCATGTCCAAGGCTGGGCGATATGTCCCCTCACCTTTCATCCATACCGATAAAAGTTGCCGCTGTCTAGCAGGGGAAAGAGAGGCAAATTTGGCTAAATCCAATTGTGCAGGATGACCACAAAAGCTTAAATCCTGCTGTACCACCTCATTGAGAATTTCATCAGCATCTTGCATTAAATAGCTGGTACGTGCCAATGCTTGCTGCATTTTAGGATAACGACTTTGCAAAATATGCCAAAGTTCATGTCTACACCATGCACGGTCATAATGTGTATCTAAATTGGAAGGATCGTCCACATAATCGATTTGCAGTTGTTCAACCCATTGGCAAATCTGCTCACGGGAAGTATCCAGTAAAGGTCGCCAAATCAGCAATTGATCGCGCTGATCGATGGATTGCATCGCAGATAGACCTGTAACCCCAGCACCTGACAACAAACGCAACATTAACGTTTCAGCCTGATCTTGCTGATGATGTGCAAGAACCAATACCTCATTTTCATTGATATGCTGTAAATAGGCTTGATAACGCGCTTGACGTGCTTGATTCTCAAGATTGCCTTGAGCGACTTGAACAGACTGAAGAATATAAGGAATATTCAGCGCCGTGCATTGTTGAGCAACAAAATCAGCCCACACATCACTGACTTTTTGTAGGTGATGATTGACATAAATTGCACGAATTTGCTTGGGGAAAAGTTGTGCCATCAGATGTAGCAACAGCATGGAATCCATACCACCACTACATCCGATTAAGAAACGGGTATTTTCAGGAAATTGAGAATACTGTTTTAAGAAGCAAGACCTAAATTGTCGCTGCCAAACTTCATTAAACGTTGATAACGTGCTTCGCATCGTTCTTCCGCAGTCATTGGCTGTAATTCATCAAGCGCTTGTTTTAACACATCCTTGAGTTTTTCCATAACCTCAAAAGGATGTAAATGAGCACCCTCACCTTCATCAACCACATATTCAACAATACCAATTTCTTTGAGCTTGTCAGCAGTTAATGCAAGTGCTTCACTGGCTTGTTCTGCTTTATCTGCAGTTTTCCAGAGAATAGAAGCACAACCTTCAGGTGAAATCACAGAGTAAATACTGTGTGAAAGCATAATAACACGATCTGCAACACCGATGCCCAAAGCACCACCAGAACCACCTTCACCTAAAACAGTTGCAATGACTGGCACTTTAAGGCTTGAAAGTTGCGCCAAGCTGGTTGCAATTGCTTCTGCTTGACCACGCTCTTCAGCACCAATACCCGGGTATGCTCCCATGGTGTCAACAAAGGTAAACACAGGAAGATTAAAGCGTTCCGCCATATCGAGTAAGCGTTGCGACTTTCTGTATCCTTCAGGATTACACATCCCAAAGTTATGCTGTAATTTTTCACGCGTGCTACGACCACGGTGTTGACCCACAACCATTACGGGCTGACCGTTAAAACGGGCCAATCCACCCACCATTGCACCATCATCACCATATAAACGATCACCATGCAAGGTATCAAATTCAGTAAAGATTTCGCCTACGTAATCCAAAAATTGCGGACGCTCAGGGTGACGTGCAATTTGAACCGTTTTCCAAGCTTGAGATTGAGCAGCTTTATTTTTCATAAGTCGAGTATTATCCCTAATTCACCGATGGATTACGCATCGGAAGTTTAGGTTTAAGTGATATGAAATGATTGATCATTCCATCATCACCAAACCTTTAAGTTAATCGATAAACTGTTCCGACTGAATATTCAATTCAATGTCCCAATGCTTAAATTGCACTTGCTCATCATGCAAATCTGCAACCAGCAATGGCCATTGTTTGGCATCACCAGAAACGCTGAGTTGCCATTGTTGCTCATTCTCTACCGTCAATTCAATGGCAGGAAGCATCTCATCGCTACGACTATGATTCAGTAAAACTGCAAGACGAAGCAACAAACACAAGTACACAAGCTTGTTGCCGCCCACTTTTAACACGTCTAGTTTGGCATCTACGCGTAATTTACGACGGTGATGAGCGACCAAATGTGACAAATGGTTTTGATCAATTTGCGAAAAACCGGGGATGTCTGAATGTTGTAATAAATAAGCACTGTGCTTTTGATAACCACTATGGCTAATGGCTAAACCGATCTCATGTAAATAAGCAGCTCGACGCAACAGATCACTATCATCACTGTTTAAGTTAAGTGTACTGGCAACAGCATTAAACAAATGTTGTGCAGTTTCAACCACACGCTCAGCTTGTTTTGCATCTGCGCCAT
This sequence comes from Acinetobacter sp. CE-15, assembly GCF_051059255.1. Taxonomy (NCBI): domain Bacteria; kingdom Pseudomonadati; phylum Pseudomonadota; class Gammaproteobacteria; order Moraxellales; family Moraxellaceae; genus Acinetobacter; species Acinetobacter sp. CE-15. Next base: position 3,919,677 of record NZ_CP192737.1, read on the forward strand.
AGCGTCCCATCATCGCCTGTACACTGCGATCGCGAATATCTTCATGTTGGAAACGGCCGAGTAAGTCATACATTACACCTTCACGTAATGCCCCATCTGAATACACCAATTTATCAATATTCAAGACTTCAAACACAGCATAAAGGATCGCTAAACCCGCAGGTAATACTGCTCGGCGATCTTCTTTTAAACCATCAAATTCCATATCTGAAATATTTTTAAATTTCAGTAATTTGTCTTTTAATTTTTCTAAACCTTCACGAGTCAGATTCTCTTGCTCATCACTCCAGCCCATATTGACCGCAATTTGGCGACATGCTTTGATGGTTCCACTAGAACCGACCACAGTATCCCAGCCCGCAGCTTTATAGGTATTTGCAATCGAAGATAATTCTTTACGCGCCGCAACCACAGCTTTATCAAAAGCTTTGTTGTTAATATCACCATCGGCAAAATAGGCTTTAGTAAAGGCCACACAGCCCATCTGTAAAGATTCGGTATGAATCGGCTCGAACTCTTCACCAATAATCAGTTCAGTAGATCCACCACCAATATCGATCACCAGACGGCGACCACTATTGGCCATGGTATGGGAAACACCCAAGTAAATGAGTCGGGCTTCTTCTCGTCCCGCAATAATTTCAATGGGCTTTGGCAAGATCTCCGCTGCTTTTTGAATAAATTCATGTCCATTTTTCGCTTGACGCAGTGCATTTGTCGCGACAATTCTGAGTCGAGTCGGCTGTACTGAACTTAAACGCCCAACAAAACGCGCTAAGCAAGCCAAGCCCCGTTGCTGTGCAGCTTCAGTTAAGTTTTTATTTTCATCTAATCCAGCTGCAAGCTGAACCTTTTCTGACATAGAAGCAACTTTCTTAACTTCACCATGATCCACACGAGCAATTGCCAAATGGAAACTATTTGACCCCATATCAATCGCAGCAAGTAATTCTTCATCAATCAAAAAATCAGACATTATTTATACAAACTCATACTGAATTGCTGCTTAGATTAATTCACATACACGCTTTTTAAAAGCCATTTATTTAGACAATTTGATGAGTCATTACTTTTTCAGCATATATGACAATTATGTGACAGTTTCACTGGTTTTTCTGAAGATCCGATTGTAAATATCGTGAGCATCAATTGGACAAACTCACAAATTAGAATGAAAATTTAAACATCCCCCTACATTGTTAAAGATGACTATGTAATACTTATATCCATAGATAGATTCATCTTTAAAATATTTTGGAGCAAAATCCATGTCTGGCAATATCGTAAATACCACTGATGACAACTTTGATGCAGATGTACTTCAATCTGATATCCCTGTAATCGTAGATTTCTGGGCAGGCTGGTGTGCACCGTGTAAAGCGATTGCACCAGTACTTGAAGTACTTTCAACTGAATTTGAAGGTAAAGTTAAAATCGTTAAAGTGGATGTAACTGCGTGTGAAGCAACTGCGGTCAACTACAACATTCGTAACATTCCAGCATTATTGATGTTTAAAAATGGTGAAGTTGTTGCTCAACAAATTGGTGCAGTGCCAAAATCTAAATTAACTGCATTCATTGAAGAAAATATTTAATTTGCTGAATTTATACATTATTTGTATAAATCTAGGAAAATGAGAAATACGCTTGATTTTCTAGCGTATTTTTTTTCGACTATAATTTGACAAACTTGTTGATCTAACTTATATTCCATGCTCAAGGAACATTAGGATTCTCTTCCTGTTTCTTAAAGGACAACACATAAGATCGCCGTTCGGCAACAGAAATTGTTTTACATATTTCTCCTCGAAAGAACTACATAGATTCTGAGTTTGTTTTTGTGTCTATACAATTTCAACTCACCTATTACACTGCTGGCGACTTTTGCTTCTTTTCTCTTTATCTGTGTTCCACACATCCTTATTCAATCTGACCATTTATGAATTTAACTGAACTCAAGAAAAAACCGATCGGCGAACTCATTAAAATTGCTGAGTTTATGGGCCTTGAAGGAATGGCTCGTAACCGTAAGCAAGACATCATTTTTGCCATCCTCAAACGCCATGCAATGAATGGCGAAGAAATTTTTGGTGATGGTGTTCTTGAAATTTTGTCTGATGGTTTCGGCTTTTTACGCTCCGCTGCAGGTTCTTATCTTGCAGGTCCGGATGATATCTATGTTAGTCCTTCACAAATTCGTCGTTTTAATCTACGAACTGGTGATACGATTACAGGTACGATTCGCCCACCTAAAGAAGGTGAACGTTACTTTGCATTATTAAAAGTTAATCAAATTAACTATGACACCCCTGAAAACTCACGCAATAAAATTTTATTTGAAAACCTCACACCACTTTTCCCAACTGAGCAATTGGTTATGGAGCTGGGTAATGGTTCTTCTGAAGATTTGACAGCGCGTGTCGTGGACTTGGTTGCACCCATCGGTAAAGGTCAACGTTCAATTATCGTAGCACCGCCAAAAGCGGGTAAAACGATGTTATTACAGAACATTGCCCAATCTATTGTGCGTAACAATCCTGAATGTTTCTTGATTGTTCTTCTGATCGACGAGCGTCCTGAAGAAGTGACAGAAATGGAACGTACTGTGCGTGGTGAAGTTGTTGCATCAACCTTTGATGAATCTCCTGCTCGCCATGTCCAAGTTGCTGAAATGGTGATTGAAAAAGCCAAACGTCTGGTAGAACACAAAAAAGATGTTGTGATCTTACTTGATTCAATCACGCGTTTAGCCCGTGCTTATAACACTGTTGTTCCTTCATCAGGCAAGGTACTTACCGGTGGTGTTGATGCACATGCCTTAGAACGCCCTAAACGTTTCTTTGGTGCTGCACGTAATATTGAAGAAGGCGGTTCTCTCACTATTATTTCTACTGCATTGATTGAAACAGGCAGTAAAATGGATGAAGTGATCTACGAAGAATTCAAAGGTACAGGTAACCAAGAAATCATCCTTGATCGTCGTATTGCTGAAAAACGCGTCTTCCCAGCAATGAATATCAAAAAGTCAGGCACGCGTCGTGAAGAGCGTCTCATGAGCGAAGAAAACCTACGTAAAGTATGGATTCTTCGTAAACTTCTTCATCCTATGGATGAATTAGTGGCGATGGAATTCTTGTTGGATCGCATGAAAGAAACCAAAACCAATGATGATTTCTTTGATCAAATGAAGCGCAAAGCTGCCAACTAATTCCATAAATACTTAAAAAGGCTACTCTAAGAGTAGCCTTTTTATTTGGTTGACATTATTTACATAAATATACAATCACCGAGTTTCAACGTTACACGATATTGCAAATATTTGAATATAAAAATTATTCATCAAGATTTTTTATATTTATTAATAACTTATTTATCAATAAACCAATCTAAAAACGCAACTTGATTGTAAAATACTGTTAAAAAAACATCATTTTTTCATCAATTTGGTCAGTTTTTTTAAGATAAACAGTAGCAATTCAAAATGCGCAGTGATAGCATATTCGCATACCAGTTAGACTGCTCATGCAAAAAGCAAAAAACAGGCTAACTTGGGTTTTTTGTCTCTATTAAATTTATGAGAGTGATGCCATGTTATTCAAAAAAATCGCTATTGCTGCTGCAGTTGCTACTACTTTAGCTTTCGTTGGTTGTGCTAAAAAAACTGAAGAAGCTGCTGCTGATGCAAACGCTGCTGCTTCTCAAGCTGTAGAAGCTGCTTCTGAAGCTACTGCTGCTGTTGACGCTGCTGCTGCATCTGCTACTGATGCTGCTGCTGACGCTACTGCTGCTGCATCTGATGCTACTGCTGCTGCTGCAGACGCTTCTGCTGCTGCTTCAGCTGCTCAATAATAATCGCTTAGATTATTATCAAGAAAAGAGAACCTTTTAGGTTCTCTTTTTTTTGCTTTGTTTTTACCTTAAAAGTTCAAATAATCATAAACAAGCTGTATCACCCTTCGCTACTGAACCCGTAAATCCAATAAGTACAAAACTATACCACTCTATTTTACTTTGCTTATCAACCGTTAAAATATCAAGCGTATTGGATCATCTTAACCAATACTAGAATAGCTTTACTTATTTGCATTTTTATAAAGTTGCTAAGAGTTTTCTAAAATAAATTTATTCCGCATAAGAGTCCCACTTTTACCCAACAATTACACCATCTCCCCCTACTCTGTTTTTAACCAAACCTCACCCACGTAAACCCATTTGATCTTTGGATATAGAGATAAAAAACGATACTCCAGTCTTATCACTGTGATTACAGCAAACTGGTTAATCGAATTCAAATGATGTTTATTTCTGGCAATAAAAAACCCCAAGCAGATTACTCAGGGTTTTTATCTTACAAAACTTTTAGATTACAGAGCTTTCATCTTACGACACACAAATTGCCGATTAATCTTCTTGTTCTGTACCCACACGTTGTCTAAATTTTTGACCTGCACGGAATGTTACAACTCGACGTGCTGAGATTGGAATCTCTTCTCCAGTTTTAGGATTTCGACCTGGACGTTGACGTTTGTCACGTAGTTCAAAATTTCCGAAACCTGAAAGTTTGACTTGTTCGCCTGCAATTAATGCTTGGCTAATCTCGTCAAAGAACAACTCGACCATTTGTTTTGCTTCACGACGGTTTAAACTCGTAAGCTCACTTAAATGATCAGCCATTTCTGCTTTTGTTAATGCTGTCATGAGGCCCTCAATGTCGCTTGATAAGTGTCTTCTAACACTTGAATAATATGATCCATACCGGATTTAATCTCAGCATCTTCGAGTGTACGTGATGGATGTTGCCATAACAATGCAAATGCTAAAGAGCGCTTACCTTGTTCAACACCTTGCCCTGTATACACATCAAATAACCAAGTAGAGTCTAAAAGCTCTCCACCCGTTTTTTCGATAAGTTGCTGAATTTCACTAACATTAATCTTATCACTAATTACAAGCGCAATATCACGTCTAACCGATGGAAATCGTGATAATTCTGTAAAATTAGATACATAAGTTTGCAAAACAGCCGATTGGTCGAGCTCTGCGATCCAAGTTGTGCTCAAATCCAGTGCATTTTCCAAAGATGGATGTAGACGACCTAAATAACCTACTGATTTCCCATCCACGAGAATTTCCGCAGACTGACCTGGATGTAACCATTCACGATCAGAACGAACATATTCAACATGAACACGTCCAGCTGCTAAAATTTCTTCGACCTCGCCTTTGAGATCAAAGAAATCCATAACTTGAGCTTTTCCATGCCAAGATTCAATTTGTTTTGATCCTACAGCAATCATAGCCAAAGTTGGAATCTGTTTCAAATCTTCTATACTTTTCGCGTTTTGATAATCAAAACGTAGCCCTAGCTCAAAGAAGCGCACACGACTTTGTTGACGATTGATATTGTACTGAACACACGGAATTAAGCTTGAAAGTAAAGTTGAACGCATGACGGCCAAATCACTTGAAATCGGATTTGCAAGCGCCAATGGATTTACTTGTGAATTCAATTGTTTTTCAAGTTTTAAATCTGCAAAACTAAAACTAATCGCCTCTTGATAACCCAGTGTTACTAAAGTTTGACGTAACTGAGTCAGTTCAAATTGATCCTGATATTTAGCAAGTTTTACATCAATCACTGGCAGACTAATTTGAATATTGTCATAACCATGTATACGCGCAACTTCTTCAATTAAATCTTGATAAATTGCCATATCGTAACGATGTGAAGGTGGTACAACAGTCCATTTACCTTCAGCTGTTACAGTCACAGCACAACCTAAACGTTGCAACGCATCTGTAATAAATGCAGTAGGAACTTGATAACCCAGCAATTGATCCACTTGCGCTTGATTCAACTCAATTGCTTCGCGTTTAGGCAACAATTCAGTTTTTTCAGATACGGTAATTGGACCGAAATCACCACCTGCAAGAGTTTGAATCAATTGTGAAGCGCGTTGCATTGCGATCATAGGCAATTCAAAGTCCACACCACGTTCATAACGTTGTGACGCATCTGTATGCAAACCATAACGACGTGCGCGCCCTGCGATATGTAATGGTGCAAAGAATGCAGATTCAAGGAAAATCTCAGTGGTTTCATCTGTTACAGATGAGGACAAACCACCCATGATGCCTGCGATCGCCAATGCTTTTACATCATCTGCAATCACCATAACATCTTCGGTCAATTCAATTTCTTGTTCATTTAACAAAACAAGCTTTTCATTTGCACTTGCCTGACGCACATGCACTGAACCTTGAACCTGACCACCATCAAACGCATGTAACGGTTGACCAAGTTCCATAAGCACATAGTTGGTAATATCAACAAGAATACTGTGTTGACGAATACCTGAACGTGCTAGAGCTTGCTCCATCCATGCAGGCGTAGCTGCTTTAGTATTTACATTTTTAATTACACGACCTAAGTAACGAGGGCAACCATCCGTTGTCACAACAACTTGCTTCTGATCAGCAATCGTAGCCGCAACCTCTTGAATTTCAGGTGCGGTTACAGGCAATTGGTTAATTACCCCAATTTCACGTGCCACTCCACGAATACTAAAACAGTCACCACGGTTTGGCGTGATGCTGATATCAATCACATGATCATCAAGATTTAAATATTCTCGAATATTTGTGCCTACAGGTGCATCTGCAGGAAGTTCTAACAGACCATCAATTTTATCTTCAAGGTCAATTTCTGAAGCACCGCAGAGCATCCCTTGTGATTCAACACCACGAAGTTTGCCTTTTTTAATTTTAAAATCACCCGGAAGCACCGCACCAATGGTTGCAACTGGCACTTTCATCCCAACGCGTACATTTGGTGCACCACATACAATTTGCAAAGGTTCACTCGAACCAATATTCACTGTGGTGACACGTAAACGATCTGCATCAGGATGCTGTACAACAGTTAAAACTTCACCAATCACCACACCTGTAAATGGTTTAGCTGCGGGGACCAGTTCATCAACCTCAAGTCCCAACATGGTCAGTTGATCAGACAAGGTATCGCTATCAATTGCAGGGTTGACCCATGTGCGAAGCCAATTTTCGCTAATTTTCATTTCTAAAACCTATATTCAATATCTATGAATTCCTCTCTGACTCCCCTTTAAAAAGAGGCAGAACCCTTCGTCTCATTATCTTGGACATCCCCTCTCCTTTTAGGAGAGGTCAGGGAGAGGTATAAATTTGTTAAGCAAATTGGCGTAAAAAACGCACATCGTTTTGGTAGAACATACGCAAATCATTGATGCCATAACGCAACATTGCGAAACGCTCTACACCGAGACCAAATGCAAAGCCTTTATATTTTTCAGGATCAATACCCGCAGCTTGTAAAACATTTGGATGCACCATACCGCAACCCAAAACTTCTAACCAACGACCACGCTCATCCATAATATCCACCTCAGCACTTGGCTCTGTGAATGGGAAATAAGACGGACGGAAGCGTACTTTCAAATCTTTCTCAAAAAATTCATTTAGCAGATTAATCAACAAACCTTTTAATTCTGCGAAGCTGGTATTTTCAGCAACGTATAAACCTTCGATTTGATGGAACATTGGAGAATGGGTTTGATCTGAGTCACAACGATAAACACGCCCTGGACAAACGATACGAATCGGTGGTTGCGAGTTTTCCATTGTGCGTACTTGTACACCTGATGTATGGGTACGTAGTAAATGGTTTGCATCAAAGTAAAACGTATCATGCATCGCACGTGCAGGATGATGTCCTGGAATATTCAATGCTTCAAAGTTGTGATAATCATCTTCAACTTCTGGCCCTGTCGCAACAGTAAAACCCGCTTTGGTAAAGAATTGGCAAATACGTTCTTGAACCTGAGTAACGGGATGAATACTTCCTACAGCTTGCCCACGTCCTGGCAAAGTAATATCAATTGTTTCACTTGCTAGCTTTAATTCTAATTCAGCTTTCTGTAATTCAGTTTGGCGTTCAGTCAATGCTGCACTAATCGCTTCACGTACTGCATGAATTGCAGCGCCCTGAACTTTACGCTCTTCAGGGTCCATTTTGCCAAGTGCCTTAGATTGTTCCGCAAGCTGGCTTTTTTTCCCTGTAAATTGCACTCGTACTTGGTCGAGTGTAGTCAGGTCTTGAGCTGCTGCAATCGCAGCGAGCGCTTCAGTGGTCAGGGCTTCCAGTGACATAGTAACTCTCAAAGCAATATTTTAGAAAAATAATATAACTCTATATTCTAACAGTTTTTATGCAGTTGAATGAAGTTTCCGCTTTACAAAAAATACGATTAGTCACAACTTATTCTAAATAATTTGTATATTTCCCTGTTTGATTCCTGTTGAAATGCTAGAACTTTGATTTATAAAAAGTATAAAATGGATTTAATGTCGCTGAGATCTATAAAAAATGGCACTCGATCAAATCTGGAAACGTCAACTTACACTCGTCACTTATGGCAATGAGTATCTCACTCAAGGGATCAGTTTTTCTCGTTGGGTCAATCATGCCATTTTTAATCAGCATGCTTTTGGCTTCCGTGATTTAACCAACCAACACCTATTGGCACAGCATTTTCAGATTTGGCTTGAAGGGCTAAAAAAACAAGGCGTGTATCGACTCAGCTTACATAGCGCGAGCATTTTAAACGATGAACAAAATCCAAATGCCAATGTTGAACTGTTAGCCATCCCACACTTTATTGTTAGCCATGATCAACAAAAGAAAACTGCATGGATTTTTGGTAAAGAATTGGCGGAATGGTATAGCGCAGACAATGATTATGAAGCGCCTGAGCAACAACGCCCCAATTTACGTACCGAGATTTTTTGGCGCTATGATCTCAATGCAAAATTGATTAAACGGATTGAACAAGATTTAGTTCAACCGAATTGGGATGATATTCAAGTTTATACAGACAATGAATTGTTCGATACTCAATATGCCAAAGGTTTTCCAGAACCTGTAAATAAAGATTTACCTTATTATGGATTAGATGAAACGCTATACACGACCGAGGATTCAAGCCTTAAACTTGCGCTGTTACCCACTGACTATCAAGCTGATTACGCACATGAAACCTTCTATCGTATCGATGCATTAGAAAGCTTTATTTCTACAAAATTAAAGCATCCCTATGATGAGAATGAGCAAATCATGAGCCCTGAAGAACAAATGAATTTGCGCCATTTCCTCCAAAAAGTTGAAGATTTAAAATCAAAATTTATTGTTAAAGTTGCAAATCATTATAAATCTGCACGCTTAACGCCTAAACAAATTGCTTCACCCTTTGACGCGCATGACAATATCAAAACCGAGCAGCGTCAAGCGTTTAACAGCAAGGCAAATCCTGAGCATAAACCCGGTAAAACAGGTGTTTTTGCATTAATTATTGTGACCATTTTAATCTGCCTTGCGGCTTATTATTTCGGACTATAATGTCTTATCTATTTGATAAAATGAATCTTAAAAAGAAAGCAACATTAAAATTGCTTTCTTACTTCCATTAAGGCAAAACCCAAAAGATTTAAACCTTGCCATGCGTTTGGATTTGTCGCATTAACATGATCTGCTGCAAGTCCAATCCCCCAAATTTGATCTACAGGCGAGGCTTCAACGATGATTTGATCTGAGGTACTCAGTAGAAACGCTTTAAGATCATTGTCTTGAGAAAACTTAGCCAAATTACCTTGAACCACAATTTCATAACGATGAGCAATCCAAATCTCATCTTGATAATTTTTGACCAAACGACCTAATGCTTTTATTTTCTTAGGATCATCTGTTTGTAAAATTTTCTGAAAAATAGCCTCATCATTAAATAGTTTGGCTTTCTGCGCCATCATATACTGTTCTGTACTTTGATAATTGACACCATCAATTTCAAATTTTGCAGGAAACCATTGACTTAAACAGCTCTTGTCTATTTTTCCAGAAGTCTTTTGACTATGCCCCCAAAAACACAAATAACTATACTTTTGCCCACTCTTTACCTGTTCTTGTAAAGTTGTTAAAAATTGAGAATCACTCATTTTATTGTCCTATGATTAATATCCCACTGATACGATACTTCTGTTATGCCATCACCATAATCAGAAAGAATCTCTTCTCCAAGTACATTTCCCCCTAATTTCTCATAGAAATGACGGCTTGGATTTTTATTGATCACGCCCAAGCGAATAAATTGATAATGCTTAGCATGAGCATATTGATAAAAGCGCTCAAACATCTCACGACCAACACCTTGTTTTTGAATTTTCTTTAATAAATAAAAAGCATTAATTTCTGCGATATTATGCGTTGTATTAAAATAACCACTTAAAAAACCAACAATTTGACCATCTTGCTCATATATCAGTACATAGTGATCTTGATGCGAAAAAATCTGTTGCCAAAGATGTACTCGCTTTTCGATATCTGCGCGATCTATAATTTCTTGCTTAATCATACCAGTATAGGTTTCATTCCAGCTTTGCACATGCACTTCAGCAATCTGCTGAGCATCACCTAAAACAGCTAATCGAATCATATCATCCTCATTTAATTGGGACTTGCCTCGAAACCAAACTTTATACCCTTCAAAAAATTAGGTAAAAAACTTTTTTATATTGTTTAATCTTACATGTTTGTATCTGTCGCGCGATGTCATGGATATCAGCAACGGAGGAAAGTACTGCACATACCCCACCCAATCCAAGATTTTTATCACTTTGTATGCTAAGTAAAAACACAGCTTTCTGTAGAGCAACTTAAGATATCAGCTACACAAATATATTCAATCAATACATGGTATAGCAGGATAAGTTAACTTTTAGAGGCACTGGTGAGTTATGACGCGTCAAATAGACGCTAAAAATTGATCAATATCTTTTCGCGATTTTAACTGGATAAATCGAATATGTGAATATTGAGGATCATTCATCATCGTTATATATTGCTGACGATTTTTTTGATGCGTTTTAATCATCCACCAAATAATCGAGTCACGACTAAACATTTTACTAAAACTTTCACGATTATTTGAACTCTCCCAAAGTCTGTTTCTAAAAATAGCACGGCGAACAGCTCGTTGTATGGATTGGTAAAGATTGATATAAAAAGGAATATCCAACCAAATTACAGTATCGATATCTCGCCATTTGATCTGCGTGGTTCGCGTATAATTACCATCTATGACGAAACCAGATTTAGCTTGATCTAATTTGGCCTGAATTTTCTGAAAAAATGCAGTATCGGTAGACTCTTGCCAATCATCCAGCCAAAATAAATCATCCAATTCAATGTAGGTGAGTTTTAATTTTTGAGCCAATCTTATTGAAAATGTTGTTTTTCCTGACGCAGAAGTCCCCACGACATTGATCCGTTTCATAGATTTAAGAACTCTCTAAAAATAAAAAAGTAGCCAAATAAGCTACTTTAGATCACATAACAACCCAATCATGATTCAATCATTTTAGCTGATCTATATCAAAATACGGGCCGTATGCTGAGTATCACTTTATGTTCATTTGCATGTTGATTAATATAGTGCTCAACTGCTGTTACTTCACCTTTAACTTCTGCATCTGCACCATACATCACTTTTAAAACTTCCCCAACTCTGGGTAGTAGTTGCAACTCAACTTCAATTGCACCTTGTTGTAAACCTTCAATCTCAACACGCATACCTACTCCATCATTTTCTATTATTCGTTGTTCTACTCTATGCGAGCTATTTCTAAAACAATAATGTTTTCACGTTGATATTGTGTAATGTGTATGCAAGGTTATTTGAATGTTTAAATCATTCGGATGACCTGCTCAATCAGCATAATCCAAATCATCCTCATCAATATTGATAAAATTTGCTGGTGGTGTAATTTCAAACCTGAAGGCTTTAATCGTGAGATGATCGAGTAATTTTGCTTTTGCCACACGATGCATACCATCCATCACTCTGCCATCAGCAGATAGAATAATTGGATAACTTAGATCTGCCTGTTGTATCAGTTGAAAATGTTCAATCATTTGCTGTGTTGTTGGATGTGTATCTGGAAACCAATACGCTTCATTGAGTTCTTGTATATCTGATAATAGAACTTCATCGATTGGGAACTCTTGGCTCAGCTCAACCAGATAATGCACATCCCAAATATAAGTGTCTTCACCAACTTGGCGAAAGTGATATTGTTTACGCATAAGACTAGATTCTATAGTTTGGTCAATTCAATGTCATAACAAAATAGTTAGAGCATCCATAATGACAGATTTTACATCAACACAAATTTTACTGATTAGTACTGTATTCGAACAATCAAACTCAAAAAAAACTTATCTCGAAAAGTTCCCGCAAGAGTTTGAAAATAAATTTTTAGGCATAAAAAAGACCGCTATAAAAGCGGTCTTTTTTAATCATCGAAGATGATTAAGCAGCTAATGCGCCTTTAGCTTTTTCAGCTAAAGCAGCAAATGCAACTGAGTCATGCATAGCGATGTCAGCAAGTACGCGACGGTCGATGATCACTTGAGCTTTTTTCAAGCCATCGATCATACGGCTGTACGACAAACCATTTTGACGAGCACCAGCATTGATACGCGCAATCCATAAAGCACGGAATTGACGTTTCTTTTGACGACGGTCACGGTAAGCGTATTGACCTGCTTTAATTACTGCTTGGAACGCTACACGATAAACACGTGAACGCGCGCCATAGTAACCTTTAGCACGAGCAAGAATTTTTTTATGACGGCGATGAGCCTGTACACCACGTTTTACACGAGCCATTTATAATCTCCTTAGATGTATGGGCACATACGACGAACTGAATTCATGTCACTTACGTGAACCATGACACAACCGCGCAATTGACGAATACGTTTAGCAGATTTTTTGGTCAAAATGTGGCGTTTGAACGCTTGTTTACGCTTGAAACCGTTAGCAGTCGCTTTGAAACGCTTAGCTGCACCACGGCGAGTTTTTAACTTAGCCATAACAACCTCTTTAAACACCTGTTCGGTACGTTCGCACCATTGCGACAACGACCTGCAGGTAAGGGAGGCAGTATTCTAAATCATCTCTGTACAAAACAAAAGCAAAACATCCAAAAATTTCACAATTCCCCAATGTAATTTTCGATGTAAATTTCACCTAGTTTTATAAGAAAAATCAGGATGAAATCTTTATAATCATCACATCATGATAAAACTGGACAGTTATGACCCCTGCACAGGATGCTTTTGCTGCGCTTCGCTATCGAGATTTCTCAATTGTTACCATCAATCAATTTTGTTTAACGCTCGCAATTTTAATTCAAGAAATTATTGTTGCCTATTCACTCTATCAAATTACCAAAGACCCGCTCACCTTGGGTCTGATTGGACTAGCAGAAGCAATCCCGTTTATTGCACTGTCGCTTTGGGGTGGTTATTTTGCAGACAAGTTGAATAAACAAACTATTATGAAAGTTTGCTTATTTTTCTCCTTTCCTTTGCCGTTGGTGCTTTGGTGGTTATTTCACAGTTATGATCATGGGCAAATTGGTGTGACTACACTGTCTTGGGGGATTTATGCGGTTATTTTTGGATTGGGTACCATCCGTGGTTTCTATAATCCATCAGCAACCTCATTAAAACCATTTTTAATTCCTCGTGAACTGTATGCCAATGGTGCAACATGGACCACGATTGGATGGCAAAGTGGCGTCATTATTGGCCCAATGCTGGGTGGTTTTATGCTGGCAGGAATTGGTCGTGAAAACAGCTTACTCTCGGTAGCGGTACTTTTATTTATTTGCTTCTGTCTGATTAACTTATTAAAAAAGCGTACTTTTCCTACCATGGAACAAGACAATCTTTGGGACAGTTTAAGTGAAGGCTTTCGCTTTATTTGGAAAACCAAAATTGTACTGTGGGCCATATCTTTAGATTTGGTTTCAGTGCTGTTTGGTGGTGTGATTGCCCTACTGCCAATTTTTGCAGAAGACATTTTAAAAGTTGGACCTGAAGGTTTAGGTTATTTACGTGCGGCCCCCTCTATTGGCGCATTAATAACCATGATCGCTTTAACCAAATTTCCACCTACACATCATGCTTGGCGAAATATGCTGATTGCTGTTGCTGGTTTTGGGGTGTTTACCATTATCTTTGCATTCTCAAACAACGTCTGGCTCTCTTTATTTGCTTTGGCTATGACTGGTGCTTGTGACAGTATCTCAGTGGTTGTACGCCAAACCATTTTGCAAGTTTACCCACCTGAAAATATGCGTGGCCGTGTCGCTGCGGTGAATGGGATGTTTGTTTCATCGAGTAATGAATTGGGCGCATTTGAATCTGGGCTGGCTGCAAAATATCTAGGAACGATCACAGCCACTGTATTTGGTGGATGTATGACCTTAGCCGTTGTCGCAATAAGTTGGGTAAAAACCTCGGATTTATTCAAAGTAGACATTACCAAAGGTCAAGAATAATGCCTTTTACAGAATAAAAAACAGTAAAAAAATGCACCTTCGGGTGCATTTTCTATTGCGAGAATACAAAATTCGATAAATACTTTGCGCAATTAAACTACTCTCATGCGTATTAAACTGCATGGATTGCCAAACCTATGAATAAAGCTCTTTTTACCACTTGTTTATTGTGCCTTTCAACCTATAGCTATAGTGCGGATAAACTTCCTACAATAAAGGTCAAAGGGGAGCAATCTGAACAAAATGATCCTCAGCATTTGACTACACGTATACAATGGGTCAAATTTCCTCAAATTCACTATCAAATCGCTGAATTAAAAGATCAAGATCGTTCAGCGATCATTCGCGTAAAAGCCAATAATGCAGGTGAAGTCACAGATGCTGATATCCAAGAGAGTACAGGCATCCGTGCATTGGATCAGAAACTTGTAGATGCTGTGGAAAATGCAAAAGTAAAACCCTATTCCAAAAATGGAAAAGCCATTGCTTTAGTCGGTTATCAAACATTTACCTTAACGCTAGAGAATGCAACGGATCATGTTCAGCGCGCTAAGCAATGTACATATAGCTTTAATTCAAAAAATTGGAACAAACAACAACTCGATAAGTCGGTTGCTTTTATTTATTTAAAACAACCACAACTTGCACTGGATCAATCGCTATTAAAAAATAAAGATCGCACAGTAAAGTTTAAATTTAAAGCCAATAAGCAAGGTGAAATTACCCAAGTTAAGCTAACTCAACGTTCTGGTATTAATGCACTTGATCAACAAGTACTTGCAGCCGTAGAGCATGCATCAATCAATGTAAAACGTTCTTACCGTACTTTATGGATCTATAAACAATCCAGCTTCAATGACGCGATTCAATTTAAAATCAATGAATGTAAATAAATTCATCAAGATGCGCCTTTTAAGGTTAAAGATAGTTTAGTGTCTTTAGGGTCTGTTGACATTTCATAAATGGCTTGCGTTGTAGGTTAAAATTGAGCAGGCAAGGCATGAAACGAAGAGAATAGCGAGACTATTTTCGAGTTTCATAACGAAGGCTGAGATAATTTTAGCCACAACCCTTCGGGACTTGTGTGTTTTTTGCCGCTACGTCGTTACGAACTACTTATTTAGAATGACTAAATTTCGTATTTCGCGCCTAGTATCGCCTAAAAAACACACGTAGTCGCAAACCAAGACGAATTGTCAACAGCCCCTAACTTTTTATTAAAATAATCCGATATACACCAAATAGATAAAAGCATACCGACCACCTTTTGCAATGGTCACAATCAAAAGAAAACGCCAAAAGTTCTCTTTCATTAGCCCTGCAATAAGTGTGATTGGATCTCCAATAATTGGGGTCCAGCTTAATAACAAAGACCAAAAGCCATACTTTTGATATATTTTTTCCGCTTTAAGCATATTTTTTTCAGAAACGGGAAACCATTTCTTATCTTTAAACTGCTCGATTTTGAGTCCCAAATACCAATTCACGCATGAACCTAAAACATTGCCAATCGTTGCAACAGCAAGCAGTAAATACGCAGAATGTTGTGTTTGTACCAGTAGCCCAACCAATACAGCTTCTGACTGTAAAGGTAATAGCGTCGCTGCACCAAATGCGGAAAGAAATAAGAGGAGATAAGCCATATCACATATGCAAATTTTGTTTGAATTTGAGTTTATTAGGGATCATAGACATAAGTGCACGAACATAAGAACAATCAGAGCTACAGTCCATCACTCCGCTTACTTTCTATAACTCACAACATCATGATGATAAGTTCAACGCTTTTTTGGTTTTACGATATTGAAAATGCGCCCAAATGATCGCCAATAACATAAAGATAATCCGAGACCACTGATAACGTTGCGCAATCGGGTCGATCACACTTCTAATCAGTGCTGACGCTTGGCCATTTAATTGCTCTAAAATATTTTGGATATGCACAATTTCCGCAATATAGAGCATTAAGCAACCGGCAATACCAACAATAATGCTCCAGTAGATTTTTGGGTTTGCTTCTAATATTTTCGTAAAGTTCAAAAAGAAATCTTTCATAACTAAAGCCTACCAACCATCCAAAAATCGATTATTTAAAAAATAAAAAACCACGTTACGTGGTTTCTCATTTTAACATAAAATACATTTTACACTTTGATTGATAGCGCTCTTTGTATCGCTGGACGTGCAGTTAAACGCTCAATATATTCTTTAACATAAGGATAATCATCTAGTGCTATTTGCTGCCACTCATAGCGTAATACCCACGGTAAAATGGCCATATCTGCAATCGAATACTCACCAGCCACATATTTTTGTCCAATGAGCTGCTTATTCAAAACACCATACAAACGTTGAGTTTCCGTAACATAACGATCAATTGCATAAGGAATCTTTTCTTTGGCAAATTTACCAAAATGATGGTTTTGCCCTAACATCGGCCCTAGCCCGCCCATTTGCCACATTAACCACTGTTCAACTTCAACACGATCTTGCTCATCGCTTGGATAATACAGTCCTGTTTTACGGCCAAGATATTGCAAGATTGCGCCTGATTCAAATACTGAAATCGGCTCACCATTTGGACCATCTTGATCGACAATCGCGGGGATTTTGTTGTTCGGTGAGATACGAAGAAAATCAGGCTGGAACTGGTCATTCTCTAAGATGTTGATGGGAAAAATCTGATAATCCAAACCCATTTCTTCAAGTGCAATGGTAATTTTATGACCATTGGGAGTACCCCAATAATAGAGATCAATCATATTTCATCCTTCTTCGTTTTCACGTATTTTCTGAATTTTATTGCGTTAATCGTTTACTTTTATAACATGAATTGGCTTGATTCAGTATGCTATAAAAAGAGATTATTCTAATAATCTATTCTAAAATTATGTTATTGCATTTTATTAAATACAGTACGTTCTCATATTATGATACTAATTTCCAATATCTACCTCAGCAATTGCATCTAAATATGCTTTGGCTTTTTCACCTACAAATTTACGACCTGCATTGTTTCCCAATATCCATTCATCTGGACTAAATAAGTCAAATAAACCAACTTTCACTAAAGTAGGGATCGCGAGGATCAGTTCTTGTTCAATCTCGCCTCTTAAACCTGAGTTATACAGATTGATATTATGCAACATCGTTGCCACTGTCCCCGTTTGTACAGCACTACCATCCTTTAATTTAACCACAGGCAAGACCTCACCTGCTTGAATAATTTTTTGGTTAATACTCGATAGCGCATTTGAATTTTGAGTAGATGACATATCAACTCCGCTCGATTCAGATTAATTCACCTGCATTTTAACGTAAAAAAGCACTGCTTAATGCAGTGCTTTTTTAACAGATGAATAATTACTTTTTCTTTTTAGGTCCAAGTAACATACCCATTTGACGGCCTTCCATTTTTGGTGCTTGTTCAACAATACCAAACTCTGCTACGTCTGCTTCAATTTTTTGCAATTGTGCAAGACCCAACTGTTGGTGAGCCATTTCACGACCACGGAAACGTAGAGTAATTTTGACTTTGTTGCCTTCTTCAAGAAACTTCAGAATAGCACGCAACTTAACATTGTAATCACCAACGTCTGTACCAGGGCGCAACTTAATTTCTTTCACTTGAACTTGATGCTGTTTCTTTTTCGCATCTTTTTGCTTTTGCTTCAAGTCAAATAAATGTTTGTTGAAATCCATGATTTTACAAACAGGTGGCTCTGCATTCGCCACGATCTCAACAAGATCAAGATCAACTTCTTCAGCAGCACGCAAAGCTTCAGCAAGTGAAACGATGCCTTTTTGCTCTCCATCTGCAGCAACGAGACGCACATCTTTCGCTTTGATCTCATCATTTAATGCAGGACGATTACTTTTAGCACCTTGTTGTTGGTTACGGTCAGGCTGTTTAATCTTTCTTACTCCACAATATACCGGCCGCGTTCGGCTACGGCTGCTTTCACTAGGTCAATAAATGCGTCTATTGACATAGTACCTAAATTTTTTCCAGAGCGAGTACGAACATTCACAGTCCCTTCCTCTACTTCTCGATCTCCAAGTACCAATAGGTATGGAATACGCTCTAGTGTACGCTCACGAATCTTAAAGCCGATTTTCTCATTTCTCAAGTCTGAAATTGCTCGAATTCCATTTTCTTTGAGTTTTGCGACGACTTGCTCACAAGCTTCCGCTTGAGAATCCGTAATATTCATGACACATGTTTGGATTGGAGCCAACCATGGTGGCATAAAGCCTGCGTAGTGTTCAATTAGTATACCAATAAAACGTTCAAAACTGCCAAGAATTGCACGATGTAACATCACAGGATGGTCACGATCGTTATCTTCTGTTACATATGAAGCGTCTAAACGTAACGGTAAGTTAAAATCACACTGGATTGTACCGCACTGCCAGATACGTCCTAAACAGTCTTTTAATGAAAATTCAATCTTCGGACCGTAGAAAGCACCTTCACCAGGTTGTTCTTCCCATTTAAGATTTGCAGCATCTAAAGCATCTGCTAAAGATTTTTCTGCAACATCCCAAAGTTCATCAGCACCCACACGTTTTTCAGGACGTGTAGACAGTTTCATTTGAACTTCTTCAAAGCCAAAATCTTTATAAACATCCAAAGTCAGTTTAATAAAGTCTGCAACTTCTTTACCAATTTGTTCAGTTGTACAGAAAATATGTGCATCATCTTGAGTAAAGCCACGTACACGCATAATCCCGTGTAACGAACCTGATGGCTCATTACGATGGCATGAACCAAACTCTGCCAAACGAATTGGAAGATCACGGTAAGATTTTAAACCTTGGTTAAACACTTGAACGTGACATGGGCAGTTCATTGGTTTTACCGCATAGTTACGACTTTCTGAATGTGTCGTAAACATATTTTCTGCATAGTTCGCAGCATGACCCGATTTTTCCCACAAAGTGAAATCTACAATTTGTGGTGTTTTAATCTCTTGGTAGCCGTTGTCCTGTTGAACTTTACGCATGTATTGTTCAAGCACTTGGTAGATCGTCCAACCATTGGCATGCCAAAACACCATACCTGGTGCTTCTTCTTGCATATGGAACAAATCTAAAGCTTTACCAATTTTACGATGGTCACGTTTTTCAGCTTCTTCAATACGCTTGATATACGCTGCTAATTCTTTTTTGTCTGCCCAAGCAGTACCATAAATACGCTGTAATTGTTCATTCTTGGCATCACCGCGCCAGTAAGCGCCAGAGATTTTAGTCAATTTGAATGACTTTAAAAATTTAGTATTCGGTACGTGTGGACCACGACACATATCTAAATAATCTTGATGATAGTACAAGCCCATTTGAGTTTCTTCAGGCATGTCAGCAATCAAACGTAACTTATAATCTTCACCACGTGCAGTGAATTCAGCAATCACATCATCACGAGGTGTCATTTTTTTAATGACATCATAATCCTGATCGATGAGCTTTTTCATGCGCGCTTCGATTGCAGCCATATCATCTAAAGTAAATGGACGAGGCATCCAGATGTCATAGTAGAAACCTTCTTCAATGACAGGGCCAATCACCATTTTTGCTTCAGGGAAGAGTTGTTTTACCGCATGACCCACCAAGTGTGCACAAGAGTGACGAATAATTTCTACACCGTCTTGATCTTTTGGAGTGATGATTTGTAAGGTTGAGTCTTCGGTAATTAAATCACTTGCATCGACTAAGCGACCATTTACTTTCCCAGCAACTGTATTTTTAGCCAGTCCAGGTCCAATACTTTGAGCAACTTCCATAACGGAAACAGCTTGATCAAAACTTTTTTGATCGCCATTTGGCAATGTGATAATAGGCATATTTAAAAATCCTTAAGGAGTGATGCCCCGTACAATGGAGCATGTCACCGCGAGATTATGATCGAGGAAGATCCTCAAGATAAAATCGGTGGAACAAAATAAAAGTGTGTCGAATTTTACACCTTTGTTGAATATTTATAAACCTTTGTCTTAAATTAATCTAAATTTTAGTTTTTGATTTTATCAAAGCACTCATTTATGATCGCGCCGTGACACTTTAGTAACTTTAAAATCATAAAACGAATGGATAACTAAATGAATTCGGTAAACTTAAGCAAACTTACTTCAGCAATACTTGTTGGATTTACATTAACTGCTTGTGGCGGTAGTTCTAGCGATAATCAACAAACATCAAATACCCCCAATACACAAAGCCAATCTGAAAAAATTGAATGTAGTAATGGGATTCCAAAAAACTTTAAAACAGTTGGACAGGGCTTTTTCAGTGATGAAATTTATTCTCTAGAGACACAACCAAACGACAGTGGTGATGATTACGTTATAGTTTTATATTCAAATAAACTGATCAATGGTGTGATATACCAAAATCTCACTACCTTACTTAAAAACCCACCAAGGCAGATAAATACTGAATTTTTAGAATCGTATCTTTTAACAAAATCTAAACTCGATACAAGCTTCAAACAAACCAATACAAATATTGGATTTCCTTTAGGGTATCTGATTAATCAAGATGAGAACTCAGCAATACTAAATAATTTTACTGATAAGTGTACAATTCATATAGAAAATCAAATTAAATTAAATTTAAAACAAATTGATATTTCAGGAATGACCATTGCTGATCTCTTTAAATATTACGACTACCCAAATGCAGGTACTGCAGAACGTTATGTGAATTCAGACTTAGCTCAGATTATACAAAACAACCATAAGGGTGCTTTAGAAAAATTATTAGCAAATCCAACAAAGTTTCCGTCTGGTTCTAAACTAAGCTATGTTGTGCAATCAATATTTAATACACCTACAATTTCATTTGATGATAGTGACCTAACTGATTATAAGTCATTAGAAGAATTTACAGATAAAACGGAACTTCCAACTGGATACATTTGGCAAAAAGACCAATTTGCAGGTTATAAAGTTGTCTATCCAATCAATCCTACTACAGGTATTTCCAAGAGCTTTATTGATAACTACACTGGAGTGGAAATGGATGGAAAAATATATCAAGCATATCAAGTTATTTCTGGAGATTTAATTAAGGATCAAATGGCCCCATCAGAAAACAATGTTGATATGTCAGAAACTTACTTCAATAAAACAGCAGTGCAAACTTTAGCGGATGCTCTAAATCAAGCTCTTTGATTTGATCAATAATCTATTATTTTTAAAACCGCCATTTCTATGGCGGTTTTTCATTTATGTAATTACTCTCTAAAGGTTTCCCACGCTTCAAAATCTCGATTTTTATAACAATATAATTTATGAAATTGAGGAATAATCGCTTCGCTTTGTGTGGGTCTTAAAAATACAAAATCATCAACAGCTATTTCAGTGTTTTTAGGCACATTAACCATTTCCTGATTGGTACTCCGTCCATAAAGTGCATGCGGATGAATCCCTCGCGGATAAACATAATGTGCCATCCAATATCCACCATAAACAAATAAGGCTTTAGAGCTATGTGGTAATTTATCTAAAACTTCTAATCCAGGTAACTGGGTAAATGGCAGCACTTTTAAAACAGGAGTTGAAATCCATAGCGCAGCTTGTAAAACACTTAAACCATCACTGTCAAAGTCACTTGGTTTAAGCAACATCGAACCAAAAGAAAGATCATTACACACACTTTGCTCCACGTGGAGGTAAAATGTAGGGCTACCTCCACCATTAAAACAAAGATCAGCTCGCCATAAATGTGGAAATTGCTGTTGAATAATATTTTTATAATTTTGATAAATGTCTTGTGATTCTCGATACGCAACATCAATCTTTTTAATCACTGAAGGCAGCTTCGTCACATGGGCATCATAGCCCATCAAGCCCGCAAGTACTAAATGCTCAGGATTTTGCTCAATCAATCTTAATATTTCGATGAGTGCAAAATCGGAACGAACACCACCGCGATGCAAACCCACATCAATTTCAATATTGATTTTAAGCGTTAAGCTAAACTGTTTTGCGACCTCAAGATACTGTAATAAACGTGCTTTAGAATCAATTAACCATTGTATATCGGCTTGTCTGCAATTTTGATTCATCGCATAAAAATGCTGAACTATACTCACAGGCATCGGTTTCCCAAACAACACATCTACATCCGAAAAGTTCTCAAGGATTGGCAAAAGCTGTGGCATATGAAACACCATAAACCGTTGAGTCGAAAGCTTTAGACTAATGGTTTTTAATAATGCTAAGCATGCCAAAGACTTTACCACAATACGTGGTTGCAAATGGCTTCCATATTTAAGCTTTTTGGCAACGTACTGTAGATTTTGTTCAAGCGCCTGATCATCAACAATTAACCGAGGTAATGCACCATTTGACTGTTTTAAATCACGATTTAATTGCTCAAAAAAGTTGTTCATAGTCTACCTTTATGGTCTATTTTAGTTTTACCCATTCACTTAATTTTATCCATTATTCAGATAAGAATAGCTTTTCTAAATAAGGATTTAAAAACTTTCTGCTTGGATCAAGTCGTTCTCGCAACTGCATAAACTCATCCCACTTAGGGTATAAGGTTTTAAGTTGTGTTGCTGTCATACTATGCATTTTTCCCCAATGTGGTCGCCCTTGATAATGTTGCAAAATCGACTCAACTTCATCAAATAATTGTCTAGGTGCTTGCTTATAATATTGGTGTACTGAGATGGAAATAGAGTCCCGCTGATAAAACGAACTCAACCAAATATCATCACCTTTGACAAATCGAAACTCCACAGGGAAAAAGGTTTGTGCTCTTGAGTTTTTTAGCGCAGCTAGAACAGCTTGCAAACATTCCACACCCAATTCAACTGGAATCTGATATTCCATTTCATTAAATTTCGTTTCACGCGGTGTCGGGAAAATCTTGCCTGACCAATCAACAAATGTGCTTGGCTTAATAAAAACGCCTAAGAGCTTTTGTAGTTTTGGATTCAATGCCGGAAAAGATTTGGTTAACTCGCAACATAAGGTTAATAACGTATCCTCAGATGGCCATGATTCAGTGCGTGGTTGAACCTCATCTTCAGTAATATCTAAAGTTTTTAAAATCAATTTATCTGCATGAGAAAATGCAAAACACTCGATATGCCGATGTTGTGCTTTCCATTGGTCAATATTTTGAATAAAGTCTTTGACCGCACACAGTCTAACTTGCTCTTTAAGTTTATAGCGTGGTTTATTCTGCATGGTGATTTTAGTCAAAATCCCTAAACTCCCTAAAGACACTCGTCCTGCTGCAAAAATATCTGGATTTTCATGGCGATTACAATGAAGAATTTCTCCTGATGCTGTGAGTAATTCAAATGCTTGTACATAACCTGAAATACAATGTAAGCCCACGCCAGTACCATGTGTTCCCGTTGAAACAGCACCAGCTAAACTTTGCTGGTCAATATCACCCTGTTGCATTAAAGACTGCTGCATCGGTTCTAAATATTGCCCTAAATTAAATAATCGTGTTCCTGCCCAAATACTGGCTTGGGCAAATTCAGTATTGACTTGATCCACACCAGAAAGACCATCCAAAGACAGCAATGTTGCGTCGGTACTCACCAAAGGTGTAAATGAATGCCCTG
Source organism: Acinetobacter sp. CE-15 (assembly GCF_051059255.1). NCBI lineage: Bacteria > Pseudomonadati > Pseudomonadota > Gammaproteobacteria > Moraxellales > Moraxellaceae > Acinetobacter > Acinetobacter sp. CE-15. Next base: position 3,943,708 of record NZ_CP192737.1, read on the forward strand.
CTCCCACCACTCGAATCTTTGCTTGGGTTTGGACAATGTGTTTTAACTCATCAAGACTGTCAGGCTTTAAAATCTGCTCAGGGTGAGACTGTTGATAGCCAGACCAATTGTTCCATTTTTGCTGATTTAATTTGTGCTTGTTCGGTGCTTGATTAATCAATTGATTCATAATGCTCATCCTTTAGCGTACAGCCGTTTTTAAATTGCTGTGATTTGTTCTTTTTTCTATTTCGTGTGGTGGAATCGCTGCGGGGCGTGTGATTTGGTCATATTCTCGTTGAGATTTATCTAGACTCAACTGCGTTGCCAATTGCTGAAATTTGTACTGAATTGCCGCATGTGTCCATTGACCATATAAAGTATGTGCACCTTCATAAGCTTGTTGCTGGTATTCTTCATTGGTGGTGATATAGCCCATATAATCATTGCAATAAGACACTAAACCAACCTTTGAAATACCATGATGCTTTGAGAACTGTTTTGCCACAGTCTGAATTACACGTTGCCCTGCTGTTGTGGTAATTTCTCCAGGGCAACAAATCAAAGCCAATTGACCAATTTGGATAATCTGTAGCGGAATAACACTTGGAACCAGTGGGCTGTATTGAATGGCACCGGCTTTAACTTGGCGATTCATTTCTGCAATTAAAGGATCAAAAATACTTGGGGGAAAATCTAAACTTTTACCCAGCAACTGATTGTCTGGACTTTCTAAAACAATCTCTTTCGGAAATTGTGAGTCATAGAGCGCTTTATATTTGCTGTACTGCAGAGAATTCGAGTTTGCTAAACGTTGCTTACGTACTCGCTTAGCGAGTAATGACATTACTTTAAGAATTGCTGTAGGTGTTCCCTTACCATCTATAGGCGTTCCCCCGAAGAAGCCGACACCATGACAAGCGGCACTGGTTTTAGCGCCTTGGATCCCCTGACTAAATTCACTCGGCACATCGACTTGACTCAGATCTACATAGGATAAAACAGCATCGACACTGCCTTGGAGTAAACATGCTTCCATCGCATTGTTGGTATTTTTTTCAAGCGGTGTAGTCAGTGCTTTAATCGCAATTTCACTTTGATAACGCCCATTTTGCTCAGCATATTGATATTCTCTTTCGCCCTTAATTTTATTGCGAATCGCATCTTGTTTGGGGCCATGAAAATGTGGCGATACATCTCCTGCCGTTGCTTGTGCAAAAATGGCAACTGGGTGTGGAATACCTTGTGTTAATAGATAATGTTCACTTATCGCCGCAGCATAGCCTTTATTGTCACCATCATGGGCTTTGAGTTGGCTACTCAAACAGGTTGCATGTACTCCAAATAATGAAATAAAGGAACATAATTGATCATCACGGTAAAACCCGATTAATTGCATTTCACGATTTAAGGCGAGATTGGTTTCTGCTTCGGTTCTTTGAATCACATCGGGGTTACGATTATATGCCTGCAATGATCGATTCCATGCCACTGGAATATCATGAGCAAATTGGCAACTTTGATAACGAAGTTCAGTTTCTTTTTCAGTGTCTAAGGCATTGGAAATACTGAGCATGACCGCCTTTACTACCGCTTCGACATGCTCTGGAACAAAACCTGGGGTCGGCATATTGTATAAAGCTTCATAAGCACAACCGCCAGGGCCAGAATGAGTATGAGTTGCCATCAAGACCAAATGCTGTTCATTAAATTGCTCAGCTAGTTGTTGTTTTAAGCATTCAACAACACCACTGCGGATCGCATAAGTAATACAACCAAAATCCAGACAACAAAAAATAATGGGCTGTTCTAAAGCCAAACGACGGATAGTGAATGTACGAGCAAACAATGCTGTGCGTTTTTGATAAGCACGATGCGACCACATACCATAACCAAACATGGCATAACCTTGCGGCTGAATCTCTATTTCTTGTTTATCCCAACCCACCATAAACATATGCGGTCATCCTTTATCTTTTTTATGTCAGCGAATTTATATCTGCGAATACCAGAAGTAGATTGAATCTTAATCAAAAATATGCGATACCAACTAGGGTAAAAGCAACAATAATATGGGGGGCGAAGCGGACTTTATGAGCTTGCAGCAAAAGGAAATTGCCAATTCTCAATTTTATATTCCACCAATGATACTGACGAGTTTGGTTCATTATGCAGAACAACAACACTGGCAATATGACAATTGGTTCGCAGCACAAAATTTAGACTTGGAACAAATTCGCCAAGGGCATGGTTTTGTTGGTTTTTCAGAACTCTGTGAGGTTATTCATCTCGCAGTTAAAGATACCCAACAACAAAATTTAGGCTTATTGTTGGGCAGTAGTGAAGGTCAGATTTCAATTGGTATTTTGGGCTTTGCCATGCAAGCCTGTAAAACAGTGGCCGAAGCACTAGAAACGGCACTGCACTATCATCCTATTTCAGGCAGTGTCTTAGATTTAACCGTCAATCTTGTTGATAATTATTGTGAAATTGAACTTTCTGAACGAAGTAACTGTGGTGAGTTAAAAGCATTTTTCTGTGATGAAGTGTTTGCCAGTATTATTACCTGTGTCAATATGATGCTAGACCATAGCTACGAGTTAATCAGCTTGGAACTGAGCTATGATCATTCAGCATATATCAATGATTATCAAAGAATTTTCAATTGTCCAATTTATTTTAAAACGGCTAAAAATATCATCCGATTTAACAAAACACTCTTGTCGAGAAGCCTCAAAAACTATAGTCCTGTCAATTATCAAAGTGCAATTCTGATTTGTGATCAAGCTTTAAAACAATTTGATCAAATGAATCAACACAGTTTGGCAAAGGTATTAGCACATTTGATTGAAAGCCACCTACCTGAACGCTTTGATATGCAACAAGCAGCGCAATATTTTCATTTTAGCGAACGCCATTTACGGCGTTTACTTCTTAATGAGGGACTAAATTTTCAGTTATTAAAGCAACAGGTGTTAGAAAAAAAAGCCAAACAATGGATTGAAGAAAATCAATCGATGAGTGAAATCAGTTTCAACCTTGGTTTTAGTGAGTTAAGGGAATTTCGTCGTGCGTTTAAAAAATGGACTGGATCTTCGCCAACGGAATACAAAAAAGCGAAACTGCTGAGTTCAGTTATTCATATTTGAATAACGGGATTTTAAATAAGATTCTGAATAAAATCAGGATTAACATTACATCAATCTTCCAAAATATTAATTTAATTCAATAAATTAAATATTCCAAAAAATATTTAAATAAGGGTAAAGATGTCTAACGATGCATATTTAGCTGGAGTACTCGACTAAAGCCTAAATGAATTCTGACAGGCTTATGCATATCTTTTAAACACGGAAATTAGAACAAATATAGATGGAGCTAAACATGGTCAGTGCCTATGATCAATTACCACGAACCCCTGCAAACTTTGTAGCATTATCACCTTTACGTTACCTAGAGCGTGCAGCCTACATTTATCCAAATCAAGATGCGATTGTACATGGTGCTCGTCATATCACTTGGCGTGACACCTATACACGTTGTCGTCAATTTGCCCATCAATTACAAAATCTTGGGATTCAAAAAAATGATACTGTTTCAGTTCTTTTACCCAATATCCCTGCGATGGTCGAAGCGCATTTTGCAGTCCCTATGGCTGGTGCTGTTTTAAATACCCTGAATACTCGTTTAGATGCCAAAACCATTGCATTTATGCTAGAGCATGCTGAAACCAAAGTACTTTTAGTTGACCCCGAGTTTGCGGCTTTGGCTAAAGAAGCGGTAGCACTTATTGCTCAACAGATTTATATCATTGATGTTGCAGATGAAGAATACGAAAACAATGATGTTACAGCACGTATTGGTCAAATTGAATATGAGGATTGGCTGAAAAGTGGTGATGCAGATTTTGAGTGGCATTTACCTCAGGATGAATGGGATGCGATTAGTCTAAATTATACCTCTGGCACTACAGGCAATCCGAAAGGTGTGGTTTATCACCATCGTGGTGCTTATATCAATGCGGCCAGTAATATCATCGCCTGTGGTATGAAGCCACGTTGTAAATATTTATGGACACTTCCACTATTCCATTGCAATGGCTGGTGTTTTGCTTGGACTGTTGCAGCCAATGGCGGTACCAATATCTGCTTACGTAAAATTGATCCTGAGTTAGTTTATCAACTCATTGATCAATACAAAGTTGACTATTTCTGTGGTGCACCGATTGTCTTGTCGATGTTGATCAACACCCCGAAAGAACAACAAATTAAATTTGAACATCATGTAGAAGTAATGGTGGCTGGTGCTGCACCGCCTGCGGCAATTATTGAAGGAATGCATCATATTGGTATTCAAGTCAATCATGTCTATGGTCTCACTGAAACTTATGGCCCTTCTGCATTATGTGCAGCTCAAGCAGGTTGGAGTGACCTGTCTATTCAAGAGCAAGCACAATTACATTCGCGCCAAGGTGTACCGTATCCATTACAAGATGGTATGCGTGTGTTAGATGCTGAAACGATGCAACCTGTGCCTAATGACGGCAAGACCATGGGAGAAATTATGTTCCGTGGCAACATTGTTATGAAAGGCTATTTAAAAAATACCAAAGCCACAGAAGAAGCCTTTAAAGGTGGCTGGTTTCATACGGGTGATTTAGCGGTTTGCCAGCCCGATGGTTATGCAAAAATTATGGACCGTTCAAAAGACATCATTATTTCAGGTGGTGAAAATATCTCATCTTTAGAAGTTGAAGAGGTTCTTTATACTCACCCCGCAATTATGACTGCGGCAGTGGTTGCGCAACCTGATCCGCGTTGGCAAGAAGTTCCTTGTGCCTTTATTGAACTTAAACACGGTGCTGAAATTACACCAGAAGAGGTGATTGAATTCTGCAAACAGCATTTGGCACGCTTTAAAGTCCCTAAAAATGTGGTGATTTGTGAGATTCCAAAAACATCGACAGGTAAATTGCAAAAATTTATCTTACGCGACTGGGCAAAAGAGCGCTCAGTGGGTGAGTTTAATTAGCCTACCCGTTTAAATCATCCAATTTACCTTCCTCTTCTCAGTAAAAATAAACGACTGTTTTTATTTAAAAGGTCATCTGGCGAGTAAGGTAAATTGGTGAAAGAGAGCTGTAAATCTGTGAAAATGGGCTTAAAACTTTCATTTCTCATTTCTCGGCTTCATTTTAGAAATTATGCTTTTCTTGTCGCTTATTGATAGCACCATTAAAACTTTTTGATCATTTAAACATAGCAAACGATGAATAAACTTCGTACAGAAATAGAACCCGATTTTGAAACAGCGCAACAACTTTATCCAACTGTGCTCGAATTGATTGCTAATTACACAGACTATTGCGATGAGTTTGGTGATGAAGACTCGCTTGAATATCAAAAACTCAGTGAAAAGCTCACAGAAACTACCAGTAAAGACATTTCTCAATATGATCTTTGGGAGTGGTGGGAAGCCGAAGGCATCGAAAATTTAAGCTTTGATATTTGCTTACCTGAGCCTAAACTCATCCATAATATTTCAAAACAAGAACTTACTGAAATCGTCCAGCGGATTAAAAGCTCAGATTTCCATACTCAACATGCAAATGAATTCATCAATGCTTTTTACCTCCGCACCATTTTCTCTGGAGGCTATTTCTACAATTTTTTAAAACTCAATTTTAAAGCATTTAAGCATCAATTGTTTCAACGCAATAAAGATCAAGCAGGACGATACTTTGAATATTCGGTAGAAGACATTGTGGATCGACTTTGGGACGAGTGATTGCCATAAAAAATATCACCATTAAAAAGTATGCAGTGCGTTTATTGGTTTAAATCATTTAGAGTCATATTGCATTTAAACACTAAAAACATTCTCAATATCTGTAGTTTTAACCACACATCCAATCACGTCTCATCCAAGATCAAGTCTACACTTCAATCTGTTCGCTACATTTTAGAAATATAAATAGCATTTCCGTCATATTTTGACTGGCATTTTATTGGACACAAGTTTTTACGATTTTGACTATTTGTATCCTTATTTTTCAATGAAAAGTGTTTACACTCAATGCACTTACAGCTTTCAAGCCTTTTTTCTTTGACTTTACAGTCACAGAGAAATAACCATGAAATACTTGTACGTCACTATAAGATGTTGCACGATGTAGCGGAACAAATATGTGTCATAGAAGACACACGTCGTATTTATGAAGATTATAAATCTGGTTTAACCAGTATTGAGGAAACCGATATGCCACAATACAAAGCACCCTTACGTGATATGCACTTCGTTTTGCATGAATTATTAAATGCTGAAGAACATTACGCGAAACTCCCTGCATTCCAAGAAACCGTAAGCCGTGAATTGATTGATCAATATTTAGAAGCTGGCGCGGATTTCTGTGAAAATGAATTATCTCCACTTAACCAAATCGGTGACAGTGAAGGCTGTAAATGGAATGATGGTGTAGTGACTACGCCTACAGGCTTTAAAGCAGCCTATGACAAATATGTAGAATTAGGCTTCCCTTCTCTTTCAGTTCCAGAAGAACATGGCGGTCAAGGTTTACCTGGTTCTTTAGCAACAGCTATTTCTGAAATGGTAGGTGCAGCAAACTGGGCATGGGGTATGTACCCTGGTCTTTCACATGGTGCTGTTCGTACAATCGAACATCATGGTTCTGCTGAGCAAAAAGCTACATATTTACCTAAACTTGTTTCAGGTGAGTGGACTGGTACTATGTGCTTAACAGAATCTCATGCAGGTTCTGACTTAGGCATTATCCGTTCTAAAGCTGAGCCACAAGCAGATGGTAGCTATGCAATCTCTGGCGAGAAAATCTTTATCTCTGCTGGTGAACACGATATGGCGGAGAACATCGTTCACATCGTTTTGGCGCGTTTACCAGGTGCTCCTAAAGGCACTAAAGGTATCTCGTTATTCATCGTACCTAAGTTCAATGTAAATGCAGATGGCTCTATTGCAGACCGTAATGCAGTTCGTTGTGGTTCAATCGAACACAAAATGGGTATCCACGGTAACGCAACTTGTGTGATCAATTTTGATAACGCAAAAGGTTTCTTGATTGGGCCTGAAAACCGTGGTTTACATGCAATGTTTACCTTTATGAACACTGCACGTATTGGTACTGCTGTTCAAGGTTTAACAGCATCTGAATCTTCTTTCCAAGGTGCACTTGCATATGCGAAAGATCGTTTGGCAATGCGTTCACTTTCTGGTCCTAAAGCACCAGAGAAAGAAGCTGATCCAATCATTGTTCACCCAGCTGTACGTAACATGTTGATGACACAAAAAGCCTTTGCTGAAGGTGGTCGTGCATTGGTTTACTTCTTATCTCAATATGCAGATATCGTAGAGCAAGGTGTTACTGAAGAAGATCGTAAATTTGCCGACAATATCTTGTCATTATTAACACCGATTGCAAAAGCATTCTTAACTGAAACAGGTTCTGAATCAGCGAAGCATGGTGTACAAGTATTTGGTGGTCACGGCTTTATTTCTGAACACGGTATGGAGCAAATTGTACGTGATACGCGTATCTCTTGCTTATACGAAGGTACAACTGAAATCCAAGCACTTGATTTGTTAGGCCGTAAAGTATTGGGTACGCAAGGTGCAATGTTGAAAGACTTCACCAAGATCATCCATAAATTTGCAGAAGCAAACAAAGACAATGCTGACCTGAAAGAATTTGTTGAACCACTTGCTGCTCTTAACAAAGAGTGGGGTGATTTAACCATGCAAATCGGTATGAAAGCTATGCAAAATCCAGATGAAGTAGGCGCAGCTGCGGTTGACTACCTATATTTCTCTGGTTATGTAACGCTTGCATTCTTATGGGCTCGCATGGCGCTTGTTGCTCAACAAAAACTTGCTGAAGGCTCTACTGAAACTGGCTTCTATAATGCAAAAATTAAGACTGCTCGTTTCTACTTCAAGAAAATCTTACCACGCGTTCGTTCACATGTTGATGTGATCGCGGGTGGCTTAGATCCATTGATGTCACTAGATGCTGAAGACTTTGCATTCTAAGTAGAATGCCGAGCTAGGTATTTAGAAAACTGTACTCAAGAGTGCAGAAATTGAGAAAGGACGGTCATAGCTTTGGCAGTCCTTTTTCTTTATAAATAGAGCGTTATTTACTTAGACCATCTAACAACATACATGCTTGTTGGTTAAACTGATCTAAGTCTACAGATTCAAACAATAAACAGGTGAACGAACATGCCAATTTATAATGCGCCACTTGCAGATATGAAATTCATTCTGAATGACGTTTTCAATGCAGAGCAATTCTGGCAAGCCAACGAAAAGCTTGCACATGTTGATGCAGCAACGGCTGAAGCAATTTTAGAAGAAATGGCTAAATTTGCACAAAATGTTACGCTTCCTTTAAACCGCACAGGTGATGAAGAAGGCGCTCATTATGAAAATGGCAAAGTCACGACACCTGCTGGTTTTAAAGAAGCATTCCAACAATACGCTGAAGGCGGTTGGATTGGCCTAGGTGCTGAAGAGGAATGGGGCGGTCAGGCAATGCCAAAAATGCTGACTGTACTTGCAGATGAAATGTTATTTGCTACCAATCCATCATTCATGCTCTACCCGCTTCTCTCTGTTGGTGCTGGTATGGCGTTAAACAGCTATGCATCTCAAGAACAGAAAGAAACCTATTTACCTAAAATCTATTCAGGTGAATGGTCTGGTACGATGTGTTTAACTGAACCTCATGCAGGTACAGATTTAGGGATTATCAAAACTAAAGCTGAACCTAACCAAGATGGTACGTATAACATTACTGGTACTAAAATCTTCATTACTGGTGGTGACCACGATCTTGCTGACAACATCATTCACCTTGTTTTAGCAAAAACACCTGATGCACCTGCGGGTTCACGTGGTATCTCACTCTTTATCGTGCCTAAATTCCTCGTCAATGCTGACGGTTCATTGGGCGAACGTAATACAGCGGGTCCTGGTTCAATTGAACACAAAATGGGAATCAAAGCGTCTGCAACATGTGTCATGAACTTTGATGCAGCCAAAGGTTTCCTTGTTGGTAAAGAAAATGAAGGGCTTGCAGCTATGTTCGTGATGATGAATTACGAACGTTTGTCGATGGGTATTCAAGGCCTAGGTGCTTCTGAATATGCATACCAAAATGCAGCACAGTATGCGACTGATCGTGTACAAGGCCGTAGTGCGACAGGTGTTAAATCTCCAAACAAACCTGCTGACAGCATCCTTGTACATGGTGATGTGCGTCGTATGTTACTCAATGCACGTGCCAACAATGAAGCTTCTCGCGCATTTGCTGTTTACGTAGGTCAACAACTCGACATTACTAAATTTTCAACCGATCCTGAAGCTGTAGCGAAGGCAAATAATCGTGTTGCATTATTGACGCCAATTGCCAAAGCTTATTTAACAGATACTGCATTTAATGCTGCAATTGACGCGCAAATGGTGTTTGGTGGTCATGGCTATATTCGTGAATGGGGTATGGAACAGTGTGTGCGTGACTTACGTATCGCACAAATCTATGAAGGCACCAACGGCGTTCAGTCACAAGATTTAATTGGTCGTAAAACAATTAAATGTAATGGTGAATTCATTGCTGAATATATTGAAGAAATCCGTGATTTTGCTAATGGTCTAGATACAGACTTAAACTTCATTAAAGATGCGACTTTAGATATTGCAACTGAAGTAGATATGATTACGCAGCATATTTTAGAACGTGCAAAAGAAAATGCTGATTTCGCAAATGCTGCGGCAGTAGAGTATCTGCATGTTGTTGGCTTATTAAGCTTCTCTTACATGTTTGCTCGTATTGCCAATGCTGCAAAAAATAAGCAAGGTCAATTCTACCAAGACAAACTTGCATTGACTCATTATTTCATTCAACGCCTCTTGCCTGATTTAAATGCACGTGTTGCTAAAATCAAAGCAGGTGCAGAAGTTATTATGAATTTCAGTGAAGATTATTTTACGAATCAGGCTTAATTTCATCATCAACTGAAATAAGACATTAAAACGCCCGATGATTCGGGCGTTTTTTTATTTGCAACTGATGCTTTTTTAGAACACCTGCTGATCTATATCTCTTGGACGTCATAAAGCCGTTAGGTTTGCTTTTCTATGCATCTTAAAATCAAGGATGGTGCAATTATATCGTGTGGCTATAAAAGTTGATCGCAACATAAATCAAGTTACATCAGATAATCTTACTTTGGATAAAACTTCCGAATCGATTCAGCCATCTCTGGAGATTGGTTTTGCAAAGCATTTGCCGCACTTGTGGCATCCACAGCGCTGCGATTTTGACTGACTTTAAATTTTCCTACAATTGAATCTATTTCGATTTCAATCGCCACAATTTTTTCTAATTGCTCTTCGATATAATCGTTGGGCGCATCTCCCATTTTCCAAGGTAGCGCCTGTGGTGCTTCATGTTGTCGAGTCAATCGCGCCAAAATACCCCGCAAATATTTTTCATCATCTATTTTTCGAATTGTTCCCTTCACATGCACAACACGATAGTTCCATGTCGGTACTTCCCGATGATGCTCAAATTTTCCTGGATACCAATTCGGTGAAATATAACTTTGTTCAGCATGGAAAATCACATAAGCCGATTGAATCTGTTCTAACACATTCAGTAAAGGATTGGCTTTGGCGATATGCCCACGTAACAATCCAGACTTGCCAGCTGACCGATCCAATTCAAAAGGAATATGATTCGCTTCAATTTCACCATCATAGATAACCATCAAACTTCCCAATGGATGCTTTTCAATTAAATCGAAAAGTTCAGGGAGATTCTCTTGTTTAAAATGAGTAGGAAGATACATGTTTTATTTCCTAATACTCTTTCGAGCCATCTGGGCTGGTTTTAAAGATTTCAGGTAATTCAGCATTTTCAGTAAAAGCTTCACCTTTGAAAATATTAACCACTTCAATGTTGCCTATAATTTGCTGATTAAACTCGTCTAATCGCTCAGCGGGAATCCATAACTCCTGACAAAAGTCATCACCAACCGTATGTATTTCAAACTGAGCCAGATACTCATCACTCAGCTCAAAACGAGTGACATAGCCAATATAACCACTTGCTTGATCTTTGGTATTCCAATCTAAAGCAATTTTTTCAGCATATTTCTGATTTAAAACAGGATAGAAAATAGGTTGCCAATACAATCTTGGTGGGAAATTTTTAAAGTCACCCTTTTCAATCAATTGATATTCAAAAAGCCCAATTGGTCGGTACAAATACATTGTTATTCCTTTCATTGTATTGAAAATAATCTATCTATAGCCCAATCAGATGAAATGATCAATTTCTTAATTAAATCGTTGTGATTTATTCACTATAAACATTTTACTTTTGTTTTCATGTGCATGAAATTTGCATAGTGTTTAATCGTAAATAACACAGGCAAATGGAGGATGTTATGAATAAAGATCCACGTATAGAAAAAATAGAAAACCTCCTCGATAAATTGGGCAATATTGCAGTAGAAGCATTTCATTATATTGCGCTGTTTATCATTGGCTGTATGATCGCTTGGTCAGCGGTACATACAATTATTGAAATTTTAACCGTAAAACAATATGCCAGTATTGACGATATTTTATTGTTATTCATCTATTTGGAATTAGGCGCGATGGTGGGGATCTATTTTAAGACCAACCACATGCCTGTACGTTTCTTAATTTATATCGCAATCACCGCACTCACGCGGTTACTAATTTCAGATATACAGCATGACCATAAAGCAGATATGGATTTAGTGATTATCACAGGATCTGTTTTAATTTTAGCTATTGCAATTTTGATCGTGAGATATGCGTCTTGGACATATCCTTCTGTCATTCGCGATAAGCATACTGAAAAATCATTACCCCATGGTAAAACACCACGACCAGAAGATGATGAACTGGCTTAGTCTTTTGTCTTGATTCATGCGCTTACCCTTCTCCCTAAGCAAAATCAAAGTAATACTATATTAAAGTCTAAGGCAAAGTGGAGAAGGGACTTTTTTAATGTGTTGAAAATTTAATACATTGCTATTGATCATGATGATGCTTTTAAATCACGTTCAGCGATCATTGGGCACTTGTAAATAACGACCATTCTGGAAAATCCAATGCATACCAACCTGCGGATCAGGTAAACCATAACGGCGCCAATCACTAATCAACGTGTATTGCGAACTTTCTATATGACCACCCTCCCCATTTACATAACCATAACTGCTACCTGAATACTCCGTCTGGGTTGGAAACTGGTGATTATAAATAATCGTCACACCATTTTGTGGTGGGTAACTTGGGTGTGGGCCATTTGGATGCGGGTATTGAGGTCGAACAGGAATCTCCTGTGACATTTGGCGGCCATATTGATCCGTATATTTATAGGTCGTTGTTGGATATTTCTTTTGAGGGCGCTCAACACTGCGATAATTCGCCCAATCTTTAGCGTCTGCCCATGTCATTGTTGAAGTTGCTGAAAGCATCAACATCAAGACACTTAAACTGAGTCTCTGTTTCATTTCAACCTCCAAACTTGAACATATACACAACAGCTTAATATATCATTCAAGATAAATAATGGATGAATTACAGTCAAAATTTAATCTTCTTTATTGTTTATACATCAACTTGGGTAAATTCTGACATCAATCTGATAAAATATAATTTTAATCTGATGAGTGCTGTATTGTGGCTGAACTGAGCTTTGACCGTTTACATCAATTTTTTTGCAAAATCCCAAGTGTGCAAGAAGCATTTATTGATAGCTATGGTTCAGATGGCAAACAAGCATGGTGGTTTAAATTTCAAATCAATATTGACCATCCTTTAGCGTGGCAAACTGTACAAGAACTTGGTCACGTTCTAAATTATATTTCTAAAAATGAACGTCTTCCGACTCAGTTTTTACCCGTTTCTCCTCCTCCGTATATGAATGGTGAAGCGAAACAATTTTTAGCTTGGGTGATTCAATGTAACCATGCAGATTTTTCGCCCGATGTGGTGTGTGACTGGTTAGAGGCACGTTTACCAAAACCCGTAGATGATGAAAGCAAATGGAAAATCAAAACTGATTTACATGAGTTAGATCATATTTCAAATAAAGATTTGGATGAGTTAGTTCCACCAAATCCGCAGTAATTTAATCTACATAAATTTCAAAAACTTAGAATTATGCAGTAAGAAGCTCAAATATCGACTTGAGCTTCTTACTCACTTATATTTTTAATTTATTTTGCAAATACAGTACTTCTGCTTTCAAACAATTGAAATACTAAAACGTCGACAAACCACTCCATTCCATAAAACGGTAAACCCCGTATTTAAGTTTTGATTCATCAGCGTACTTACTGTAATCCACACTCATTTGACGCCCATTTAAGTTTGACCAAGCCGTATTAAAATACTGTTCAGCATCGATAAAGACTTGTTGTTGTGGATTGCCAACCACGCGTAAATCAGTTTCCAAATTATAATTTTTTAAATTACGTGCGGTAAAGTTGGCAGAACCTAAAATCATTTCCGCAGATTGCGCATTATGCTTTACGATCATCTTACTATGGCACTGCTCACCTTGGGTATTACACCAACGCACATCAATTCCTGCGTCATTTAACTCTGAAGCCACTTGACGGTTTGGAATACCATTTTTTTGACGACCAAATGCATCTTTATTCGGATCAAGCAAGATACGTAATTTCACTCCACGTTGCTTGGCAGCAACTAAACCTTGAACAATTCGGCGCTCTGACAAATAGAACATGGCTAAATCAATTTGATCATTGGCTTTTGCTGACGCCAACATGTTTAAGACCGCATCATAAATTGCTTTTTCAGTGAGTACTTGAACCTGAGGATCATTTGGATTTTCAGGTAGTTTGCCAAATGCAACAAAAGGCGTATCACCTCCCGACATATGCGCGACAGTTTGTTCGGTATTTAAAATATCTGTCGCAGTTGCACCATCAACCATTAATGCGATATTGGAGTGGCGTGAGCTACCATCATGAGGATTGGCAGATGTGACGATGGTTTTCCAACCTTCCGCTGTATCGACCACAATGGTTTTACGATGATTGGCTTTAAAATTAAATAAATTTAAATAACTGCGGACTGTAATTTTTTCTTTACCAAATGGATTATTCAGCCAGCCTTTATTTGGGTTATTGCCAATATCCTGACAGCATAAATACCATATTCCAGACCAAGTAGGATTAGATGCGCGGAGTGGTGTTAAATTCGTTTCAATCACGTCAATACCGCCTAAACGTAATTGACGATATTGTTCAGGCTGAATTCCACCATAAACAGAATTGATTGGATCGGTAATAAACTTAATTTCTAAGCTTGGGTTTACAATTTTTTCATTAATCAAGGCTTGGGTTAATTGCTTGGTTAATTCTCGTTGCTGAACTTTAGAATCGCCGACTTCACTGTTAAATAGAAACATATCAATCACAATGGTGGTCTTGGCTTGCTTAATCAGCTGTAACACCTGATCAAAGATATGTTGATCAAGTTGCTGCTTCCCTTGCGCATCAATATAGGTTTCATCGGCAATAAATTTTACATTGGCGTGACGCAATGGTCCGGTAAAATTCAGCCCTTTAGGAAGCGGTTTATAAACATGATAAATCGCAGATGAGAGATATCCTAAGGCCAATATGCCGATAATAATGCCGAAATAGCGACGTTTTGACCAATTCAGTTTGTTTTGAATTTTATTGAAGATACGCATAAGAAAAGACCTAGACCAATTTAGGGTCTGTCAACATTTCATATATAACTTGCGTTGTCGGCTAAAATTGAGCAAACGAGGCATGAAATGAAGAGAATAGCGAGACTATTTTCAAGTTTCATAACGATGTTTGAGATAATTTTAACCACAACCCTTGGGGGGACTAGAGTGTTTTTTGATGCTACATCGTTATGATCTACTCATTTAGATCACTAAATTTCATAGCTCATGCCTTGTACCCTCTAAAAAACACTCGTTGTCGCAAATACAGATGAAGTATTGGCAGACCCTTAGAGCCTAGGTCGAATTCCTTTATTTTTCAATAACGATTTGGTGAATGATTGCAAATAATTAGAACTTATAGTCCATACCTATGACAAAGTTACGTCCAATTTGTGGAATATTCGATAAGAAAGAAGTGTGTTCATAAATCTTCTCGTCCAACAGGTTGTTGGCTTTAAAGAATACTTTCGCTTCTTGTTTGTTGGCCAAAGGATATTGATAAGCAACGCCTAGGTTCACCATGTTATAACCTTTGGTTTCTTGTTCATAAGACGCAAATTTATCTTGATTAAACACATGTGAATATTCTGCTGAACCAGACCAATGCTCATCAAACTCAGCATTTACACGAGCGCCTAAACGACCAGCAGGAACACGCGGTGCATTCTCATCTTCAATTTTCCCACGTACATAGTCACCAAACAGACTGGTTTTATACACATCATTCCACTGATAAGCGACTTCACCTTCTGTACCATAGAACTTAGCTTTATCTTGACTATATTTGATCAAACGGAAGTTTTCGTATTGATCCAAAGTTTTGGCATAAATGTAGTTATCAAACCAATTTTGATAGACATGTACATGATAGCTCAACTTGTCATTGTCATAATGAAGACCTAATTCCACATTATTTGACTTCTCTTTATTTAAGTCTTGATTGCCCAATTCATAGGTGTTGGTCGCATAATGCTTTCCATCAGCATAAAGTTCTTGTGCTAAAGGCAATCGTTCTTGATGAGAACCCGTTAAAGAGAGCGTGTAATTTGGTGCAAATGCCCAATTCACAGCACCAGAATATGAGAATGCATTGCCATCAAAGTCTTTTTGATCTGAGTCGACATCCACTGTTTGATGATCAAAACGAGTCCCTAATTCCACATGAAAATCACCAAATTGGCGATGCTCTAAGCCAAATACACTATATTTTTGGGTTTTATTTGGTGCAAGAACCGCTTCTTCACCTGTGATATCTAATTTTTGCTGGCTGGCTTGAACACCCCACACCCCTTCCCAAGCAGCAATCGGATTGTGTAACAACTCAACACGACCTTCATAACCTTTGCTCTTGAAGGTTGTCATTGCTGTACTTCCTTCAATTTCATCATGTTGATAGTCGGTATAACTTGCTTGTGCACGAAGTTTTTTAAAGCCAGCAAAAGGCTCATTGAGCTCAGAACGGAAATCATAACGTTCTGTTTTCATATCAATCCATGGCCCAGCTTCAGCGTGATCATGGTCTTCTTCACCATGATCATGGTCATGGCCCGCATGGTCGTCATCATCGTGCCCACCACAATGAAGTGATAAGCCATGTAAATGGCATGACTCATATTCATGGCTATGCCCAGGTAAACCGTATTGATCTTGGCGATTGCTATAAGACACACCCGCAAAACCACGTTCACCGATCCAAGATAAGCCGACATTTACATTTTCAGACTCTGAAAATGTATTGCCAACTCGACGCTCTTTCGTACTATGTGCATGATCACCATGCTCTTCTGTTACGATATAGTTCGGGGTAATGTAATCATTGGCATCGCGTTTTAAGCCTTCTACACGTAATGCAACATTTGAACCTAAACCAACAGTCACCCCAGCATGTGCCATTTTTTCGTCGTTGCCTGTGTTATAACGCAGACCAACATTGCCTTCATAACCATTTTCAGGCATCGCTGTCGGAATCTTACTGTCAACCACATTGACTAAACCACCCACAGACCCAGCCCCATATAATAATGTTGATGGTCCACGAATGACTTCAATTTTTTGTGCCAGCTGCGGATCTACAGTGACGGCATGATCGGGTGATAAGCTTGAAACATCCATTGTCTCTGTTGCATTCTGAGTCACTTTAACCCGTGCACCCTCTTGCCCACGAATTACAGGGCGACTAGAACCCGCCCCAAAGGTATTGGAATAGACTCCTAATTCATCTTTGAGTGCTTCACCTAAAGTCGTGCCCGCCTGTTGTAATTTTTCACGTGAAACAGTTTCATCTGCAACGCCAAAATCTTGACTTGAACGGACTAAGGGATGTCCAACA
The DNA here is from genome assembly GCF_051059255.1 of Acinetobacter sp. CE-15. Taxonomy (NCBI): domain Bacteria; kingdom Pseudomonadati; phylum Pseudomonadota; class Gammaproteobacteria; order Moraxellales; family Moraxellaceae; genus Acinetobacter; species Acinetobacter sp. CE-15. The sequence continues at coordinate 3,960,819 of NZ_CP192737.1, forward strand.
ACGGTAATGGTTTCTAATTGTTGTGGATTTTTTTCAGTATTGGTTTGATCTTCAGCCCAAATAGAAGTTGAAATAACTGCAGAAATGGAAAGTGTTAGGGCACTTTTGGTAAAGGACATGCGATTGCTCTCAAAGCTCAATATTTTTGAATTATGTTATATTATAACATTTCAATATTTTTGCAATAAAAAAAGGAAATCAAAATTGATTTCCTTTGCATTTAAAATTAAATTTATTTTTCTTTCATAAGCTTATTGATCAAAATAAAGCTCATAAGGGAAGCAGTCACCCAATAGAACACATAGGTCGTATTTTGAAAAAATAAATAATATTCCGTAAGACCGCTACACATATAATAGATTACGAACACTGTACCAGTGATTGCTAAGTTTTGAATTAGCAAATTTTTAGCAAAGATATGCTTTATAAAAAAAACCAAAGCAGTCAAAAATGTCATCAATAAACCAATAAATCCAATCAAACCATTTGCTGCTAATTCATGGAAGTAGATGCTATGCATGTGCTGAAAACAATGTGGTAAATCGCCTCGTTTATATAAACGGCAATTATCAGCTTCTATTTCATACATCCCGATTCCTGTGATAGGTGAGGTTTTAAACATTTCCACTGAATTATTCCAAAGGAATAACCTAATTCCCGAACTATTTTGATAATTATTATTACGAATATTAAGTGAATCAGATTGAAAGTTTTCAACTCTTTTTAGCAGTGGTGAGTTTGGTATAGCCATATTTATGCCAATAAAACAAACAACCAAACCCAGCATCAAAATGATTTTTTTTAATTGAGTTTTAGTATAGAAAAGAACCAAAAAGCCCAATACAAATAGCAACCCCAGCCATGCTCCTCTAGTGCCATGAAGGATTAAAAGAAACATACAGAGTAAGCTGGTCACCAAATATAAATAAGATTGTTTACCTTTTAAATAAAATGAATAACATAGCAAAAGTATTGTGAGCGAAATAAAGCCGATATCATAACTAATCACTGGATTAAAGAAAATACTAAACAGGCCGCGATCAAACTGTAACATCACCCCCCAATACAATAAGTAAGGGGTCAACAAAAACAATATAAAAAACAATATTCGATAAAAACACTCGGCATTAAAATTACTTTTATAATAAATTGTCGGTAAAAAAATGAATGGAATAAACCAAATATACTGGTTAATAATATGCTTATACGTACTCAATAGATTATGCGGAACTGAATCAAGTCGAAAAAGTGACTGATTTAATACAGTAGTACTAATAAAACCAATACAACAAAATGCAATCAGATAAAAATTTGGTTTTATAACTTCCCCTTTAATCCCAAAATAGGTAAAAAGTAAAATTAAAACAATTGAAATATTCCAATGCCGAAAATTATCATTAAAAATATAATGCGTAAATACAATAACAAAAAGGATAGATATTAAAAAAATAAATTTATTATTTTTTATCATCAAAGAATAACTTTCAAACATTGACACTTTAGATCTACTCAATTTTTTGTAATATTCTACTTTGAAATTACATTTAATTCATTGATGTAAACAACAAATTAACGAATAATTTCCTAATATAAGTTTTAATAACCTATTTTCAATGCCCTTTACACTTTCACATGCTGTTTTAGCGCCACCTTTGTCCAAACTTTCAGGAAATCGCTTGCCGATTGCAGCACTCGCGATTGGCACAATGACGCCAGATTTGTATAGAGTATTGGTTAAAACTGAAATTTATTTAAATCATCAATTTAAAGGAATTATCTATCCAGATTTATTGGTGGGATTACTGTTCTGCTTACTTTGGTATAGCTTATATCGCCCATTATTATTTAAGTTTTTAGGCATTCAAAAACCATTAAACATTGCTTCTTTTTCAACTTTTTTTCAATTTCTAATTTGGATGGTATTGGCGATTATCTTAGGTACAGCAACCCATATTATTTGGGATGGTTTAACCCATTTAGATTTTCGAACTTTCGCTTTTAAAGAATTTTTAGCGCAACCCGTCAGTATGTTTGATCGTATTTATCCGATGCATAAAGTTCTACAAATCGGCTGCTCTGCTGCGGCTTTACCGTTTTTAATGTGGATGGGTTTACATTACTTTTTTAAATATAGAGCCCGTCAAATACGCAATCTTAAAGTAAATTTTTTCTGTATAAGCTTATTTGTAAGCTCATTTTTTAGTGGCTGCTTATATTATGTGTATGTTGCCAAAAGTATAGGCGTCGTTCCACAAGACACTGATCTATATGTGCTGATTGGCTTGTTTATGAAATTTTTTACCCAAGGTTCAATCCTTTGTTTCACTTTAGGTTGTCTATTGTTTCATTATTTAAATTATAAAAAATATTTTGAATGATGCTCTATTTGCCGTTTCAGTCACTGAAACTTTATCAAAATCAGCTTAAATTTATTCGGCAACATGCTAGTTTTTGCCCCAAGTCCTTGTGACTCACCGCTCAAAGAGGCATAATCTCACATTACATTTTTAGGCGATGCGCTGTTTACGTACTCGCTTCCTTAACCCATATAGTTGGATTTTTAACGCTATGATGCGAACTCATTATTGCGGTTCTTTAACCGAAGCTCAAATTGACCAGACTGTAACGCTTTGCGGCTGGGTACATCGTCGCCGTGACCACGGTGGGGTGATTTTCCTTGATATGCGTGATCGTGATGGTCTCGTTCAAGTCGTCATCGATCCAGATACCCCAGAAGCATTTGCAACTGCGGATAAAGCACGTTCAGAATATGTATTAAAAATTGTAGGACGTGTACGTCGTCGCTATGAAGGCACCGAAAATGCCAATATGGTGAGTGGTCAAATCGAAGTTTTAGGTAAAGAAATCGAAGTTCTTGCTGCATCTGAAACTCCACCATTCCCATTGAATGATGAAAATGCCAATATTTCTGAAGAAATCCGTCTGAAATATCGTTTCCTCGATATTCGTCGCCCAGAAATGATTGATCGCTTACGTTTCCGTTCTAAAGTAACCACGTTAATTCGTAACTACTTAGATGAACATGGCTTCTTGGATGTTGAAACACCAATCTTGACACGTGCAACACCTGAAGGCGCGCGTGACTATTTAGTACCTAGCCGTGTTTCAAATGGTAGCTTTTATGCACTTCCGCAATCACCACAACTATTTAAACAATTGTTGATGGTTGGTGGTGTAGACCGTTATTACCAAATCGCAAAATGTTTCCGTGATGAAGATTTACGTGCAGATCGTCAACCAGAATTTACTCAAATCGACATCGAAACATCGTTCTTAAACGATGACGATATTATGGATTTGATGGAAGGCATGACCGTTAAGATGTTCAATGAACTTCTTGGCGTAAAATTCGACAAATTCCAACGCATGACTTATGCAGATGCTATGCGTGATTATGCATCTGACAAACCAGACTTACGTATCCCTTTGAAACTTGTAGACGTTGCTGACATGATGCAGGACGTTGAGTTCAAAGTATTTGCCGGCCCAGCAAAAGATCCTAAAGGCCGTATTGTTGCACTTCGTGTACCAGGAGCAGGTTCACTGCCACGTAGCCAAATTGATGAATACACTAAATTCGTTGGAATTTATGGCGCGAAAGGCTTGGCTTATATTAAAGTCAATGAACTTGAAAAAGGTATCGAAGGTCTTCAATCACCTATCGTTAAATTCATCGAACCAATCGTGCTTGATTTGTTAAAGCGTGTTGGTGCTGAAAATGGCGACATCGTATTCTTTGGTGCCGATAAAGCCAAAGTTGTAAATGATGCAATGGGTGCTTTACGTATCAAGATCGGTCACGACATGAACATGTCAACAACCGAGTGGGCGCCACTTTGGGTTGTTGATTTCCCAATGTTTGAAGAAACTGATGATGGTAAATGGACCTCTGTTCACCACCCATTCACACTGCCAAAATCAAGTGTTGAAGAAGTGAAAAGCAATCCAGGTTCAGCACTTTCTGTTGCTTACGATATGGTATTGAATGGTACTGAAATCGGTGGTGGCTCATTGCGTATCTATACTTTAGAAATGCAAAAAGCGATTTTTGAAGCTTTAGGTATTGGCGAAGAAGAAGCTGAAGAAAAATTCAGTTTCTTATTAAATGCTTTAAAATTCGGTGCGCCTCCTCATGGTGGTTTAGCATTCGGTTTAGACCGTTTAGTGATGTTGATGACAGGTTCATCATCTATTCGTGACGTGATTGCTTTCCCGAAAACTAAAACGGCTGAGTGTCCATTAACTCAAGCACCTGCGCCAGTTGAACCAAATCAATTGCGTGACTTGGGTATTCGTTTACGCGAAAAACCGAAAGCTGAAGAAGCTAAATAATTTTTAGCTATTTCATCGAAAACCCTGCGCTATGCAGGGTTTTCTGTTTTGCGTATGTATTTTATTTCGATAGGTTCTAATTGAGATAAGTTCTCATAAATGGCATACTATCGCTGTTAACTTTTGAGGTGAAAACCTATGGCTATGCGACCTAATGTACTTCGTCATACAATTATTATCATTGTATTTTCAGTGGTTCAATGGGGATTTATGCGTTATATCCTAAGCCATCAGTTGTTTAATTTAGATACTTATCAACGTATTTTATATTTCAGCATGAGCAGTTTTATTGCTGGTTTCTTTATTATTTCAGCACTGATTTACTTGGTGTTGAAAGGCAATGCTGACCGCGACTAATATTCATTAAATGTATAAGCTACTTAAAACTTTCTCTCGATTACCTCTAGGTATGATACAAAGTATTGCTAGAGGTGTCGGGAATTTATTGTTTATGAGTAATTCTTCAGCAAAACGCACCACTGAATTGAATTTAACTGCGGCATATCCTGAGCTTGATGAACAACAACGTAATCAACTGATTAAAGCCAGTTTAAAAAGTCAATGTATGACTTATGCAGAGTCAATTAAAATTTGGGGATCTCCTCCAGAGTTCGCCTTAGCACAAATTAAACAGGTCTATAATGCTGAGATTTTTCTCAATGCATTAAAGAATCCCAATGGTAGTATTGGTGTGGTCCCTCATTTTGGGGCGTGGGAACTCATGAATGCCTGGATCAATCAACATACTCATCCCGTTATCATGTATAAGCCGAGTCGAAATAAAGACTTAGATCAGTTTATGCTAGAGTCTCGCCAACGCTTAAATGCAACATTGGTACCTACTGATGATACTGGTGTACGTGCCTTATTTAAACATTTAAAACAAGGTGGATTTACCGCTATACTTCCTGACCATATTCCCAAAGAGTCTGGCGGTATTTATTCTGAGTTTTATGGGCAAAAAGCATTTTCTTCAACTTTGCTTTCAAAGCTTGCTGCAAAAACCCAATGTTCAGTCGTGGGTTTGACTTGTGTCCGTCGCCCTGATTTCTCAGGTTTTGATATACATTTTACGGCACTATCTCAAGATATTAATTCTAAAGATTTACAGCTTTCTGTCGATACCTTGAACAAAGAAATGGAGCGAATGATTAACATCGCTCCTGAACAATATTTATGGGGTTATAAACGATTTAGGAAATTAGAGGGCGGCAGGAATTTGTATAAATAAGCAAATTCTTACCACTAATCAATACTCAAAATCATATTTAAATATTAAATTTTAACGGAATTTTATTTTCACAACCCGAATACCCTGTCTAAACTTTGTCAGCGTAATCAACATTTTTTGAATTTTTCTAAAAATTCGTGAACATTCTTTTTTCAATTTAACACTGAATTTCAAGTTTTCTTTTTTTAGAGACTTACCTTTTCTGAGATTTCTCACGTCCTCTAAGGCACTGGGAAATTGTGTATTACCTCTCCTCAAGATCATATCTTGAATACATAATGCAGGGCTAAGTTGGTACACTTCAAGCTCAGGGCACTCTCTAAACAAAAAGTGATCGACTGGAATCAATACTTTTGATTCAACGATAAAACTGAGTAATTTTTTTGCTACATCTAGGGATAAGATATAACCACCACATCCCATATGTGCCTCGCGTAATAACAATAGCTTACGAGCGTTGGGAGCTGAAAGGTTTTGTTGTTTTAACGCCACACCAATTTTTTTATAAAAGACTTCCAACTTGATCACTGAACATTCTTTTGGAATCCATGCATCATCCAATAAAAAATCTTTTGCATGCTCACCTAAATAAATATCATCTTCAAAAATTACAATATAATCAAGTTGCTCATCTATGGCTTTTTTCCACAACAACATGTGACTGAGTAAGCAACTCACTTCATTTTGATGTAAATTTGTTGTATACCCGACCATCCCAAGTTGAGATGTCGCGATATCTATATTCGCAGGTGTAATCGCATCAAAAAATTCAAAATTTACTTCTTGTTTTGCAAATTCAGCATCGATGTGCTTACGGCGGTCTTGAGCCGTTGATAAACTAATAACAAAATTTTTCATAAAAACTCTTACAACAATTACTTATAAATTTAATTTTGAGATCGACTCCACGATAAAGATTAATGTTCATTTAATTTAATCGCATTTAGCGATATACTATATGGCACCACTCTAATAAATGTGATTTTAGGGGCTATAAATAATGATTACTGAAAACATTAAAATTTTTGTAGGTTGCGATCCCAATAACTGTGACCTTGAACAACTTATGGTATTAGAACACAGTGTTCGTAAACATACACAGCATAATGTTGAAATTATTTGGATGCAACTTAGTCATGACATAAATAGTCCATGGTACAGCAATCAAGACACAGGTAAAGGATGGTCTACAGAAAAGTGGGCAACACCTTTTTCAGGTTTCCGCTGGGCAATACCTGAGTTATGTGACTTCAAAGGCCGTGCGATTTATATGGATGCAGATGTAATCGTGCTCTGTGATATTGCAGAACTTTGGTCACACCCGATGAATAATGATGCAATTGTTATTGCGAAAGGTGGGAAAAGTTCAGCACGTTTATGTACTTGCGTGTGGGATTGTGAAAAAGCTAAACAATATCTCCCACCACTTGATGAGATCCGTAACAATCCGGAAAGTCATAAGAATTTAATGCGTCTTATCAAAGAAAAGCCTCAGTTAGTTGAACCTTACCAAGATTCTTACAACAATATTGATGGTGAGGATTTAGCGATCGAACAAATTAAAGTATTACATTATTCAGACATGGGAACTCAATTTAGTCATAAGTATGCGATTCCACGTCTTGCTGAAATGAATCAAAAGCATTGGTTTGATGGCAAAATTATGCCTCATCCTCGTCAAGATTTAGTTGAATTATTTGATCAATACTATGCAGAAGCACTGGAGCTGGGATATAGACCTGAAAATTATTTAATTGAACCTTTTGGAACTTTTTCAAAAGCAAGTCAAATTAATTACCACGGTAATAAAGTGACTCGTCCAGATCAAGAAACCAATTGGTTGAACAAGCAAATACGTAAAATTAAAGCTAAATTTAAAAAATCTACATTCACTTTAGATGGATAAATTGTCGAATAGACAATTTTCCATCTTCACTCATTTTCTCATTACGACGCTATATGAACTATAAAGTACCACAATCGATTCAATTGCTGTTTTCAAATTTTATTTTAAGAAATATATATAAATTAATTTATAAACATAGCCACCCTAAAACATACCGACATAATCGCAGATACTGGCCTTATTATTCTGTAAAAAGAAATAAATTTGGTGGAATTGATCAGATTTATTTTCGCAAGAAACTTGTTGTCGATAATTCAGTCATGCCAACAAGTGCTTGTAAAAAAAGCATGTTGATTGCAACAGGACCCTCTATTCAGAAATATCCAGCAGACGTATTTCAAAAGCAAGATATTGATTATATAGGTGTTAATGGATCAATTTCATTAGATCACGTTCAATTTAAATATTATGTCATTATCGATCATAATTTTACTCAAAACCGTTTTGATTTAGTGCTCAAAGTACTTCAGAGCCAATGTACTTTTTTCACCACACCCCGCTGTCTTGATATAATTTTCAGAAAAATTCATCCTGATCAAATTAAGTGCCAAATTAAAGTCATTGAAACGATTACAGAAGGTAAAGTTGAACGATTTTTAGGGCCACGTATTACCATCAACCCTCACCAAAACTATTTTTACTTAGAAGGAAATAAAGGATTTTCTCAGCATATCCATGATGCCATTTTTGACTATTTCACAGTGCCATATGTTGCTTTACAGATTGTTTATGCCCTATCTTATCAAGAAATTTATTTGGCAGGTTTAGATATGAATAACTTTAATCAGCCACGTTTTTATGAAAAGAGTACCAACAAACAACCGACAATGCTCAATCAATACTTAACTGAAATATTTCCAGCATTTGACGCTGCCTCGCACTTTTTAAACAAGCAGAATATTAAAGTTTACAATCTTTCACTTAAGAGTGCGATAGAGTCATTCGAGAAATTAGATCCAAAGCTTTTATAAAACTTGGATTCACCTTAGCTCCTAATTCGTTTTCAATATGCAAACCAAAAATTTTCGTGATGATATCAATGGGCTCCGCGCCTATGCCGTAATACTTGTCGTTCTGTTCCATTTCGGGGTTTCAGGATTTTCTGCTGGTTTTTTAGGCGTCGATGTTTTCTTTGTTATTTCTGGTTATCTAATGACCAAAATTATTATTGAGAACCTTGAAAGAAACAGTTTCTCTTTTATAAACTTTTATTTAGCGCGAATCACACGGATTTTTCCTGCACTATTTTTTGTCGTATTGGCTATGACGGTTTGTGGATGTTTTTTTTTCATCCCAGAAGATTTTAAGCTATTTGCTAAAGATGCAAAATATAGTCTAAGTTTTTTATCCAATGACTTATATTACCGTCAAGCAGGTGATTATTTTGCTGTAAGCTCACATGATAAAGCCTTACTGCATACTTGGTCTTTATCAGTAGAATGGCAATTTTATATATTATTTCCTATTCTTGTTTATTTATATTTTAAAATTATTCAAAATAAAAAATTCTTAGGGATATTTTTAATCTTATTATGTATTTCATCTTTAAGCTTTTCGATTTATATCTCATCTAAAGACTCCATCTATGCTTTTTTTAAGCTCAGCTCTCGTGCTTGGGAATTGCTTGCTGGTGGCTTGGCTTATTATTATTTTAGAACGTATACACCAACCCAACCGATAAAGTATTTTTTTGAAATTGTTGGTTTCTCATGCATTGTGCTCAGTTTAGTTCTGTTTGGTCAAGATACGATATGGCCAAGTTATAACGCATTAGTTCCTGTAGTTGGAACGATGTTGATTCTTATTGCCAATCAGCAAAATTCAATTTTCACAAAATTTAAATTAATTCAAAATATAGGCAGTGCCTCTTACTCTATTTATTTGTGGCATTGGCCTGTTGCCTTTTTACTTGGATATTTTTTCTTTGAAAAAGACTTCATCAATATTAGTTTAGCGATTCTAATCTCTTTTATCTTAGGTTGGTTAAGCTATAAATATATTGAAAGCTCAAGAAAATATTTAGTCAATATCAAGGTATATTACTGCTATTTACTATTCTTTATTCTTCTTATTTCTGCATCTATGCTCTATTCATACATCAACAAGGATGGTGTAAAAAGTCGCGCAGATTCTCTATATTTAAAACACAATGAAAAACTTGAAATGCCAAAAGTTTCCAATGGCTGGTGTTTTTATAATATTAAAGACGATCACAGTCTTAAGGTGGGTCAAAAAGGTCTTGAATGTCATATTGGATCGAAGCAAGCTGATGCTCAACCCGTGCTTTTATTTGGCGATTCTTTTGCAGGGCATAATATTCCCTTTTGGCATTATCTTGGTAAAGAACTCAACTTAAATATCCATGCTATTACTACAAATTGGTGTTATCCGAGTATAGATAAACAATTTACAGGGGACAAAAACTCAACAGCCTACCAGCAATGCATGCTGAACCGAGACTACTTAAAAAACAATATAAATCAATACAATGTATTAATATTTGCAGGTCGCTGGTCCGATATTGTACAACAGCATCAAGAGCAGAGCTTTGAGAGTTTGCTAAAGCTCGCCAATCAATCTCATAAGAAAGTTATTGTGATGTCCGAGCCTTATGCCTTTGATGCAAATATTAGCCTTTTATACAAAAGATCATTGTGGTTACATCGAAATTTCAACCTCAATAATTATTTTGATAATGTTAAAGCGAAACAGCAAAGAATTGCACTTCAACACATCACAGACATGACTCAGCGCTATCCAAATACGTTATTGCTCACTCAAGCTGACTTGTTTAAACCAAATCATATGGCAAAAGAAAGTATTCCCTATTCTTTGGATGGTCGCCACTTATCTGTTTTTGGTTCATTATCATCTGAAGAGTACTTTACTCAACAGGCTAAATATAAAGTACTCAAACAGTTTTTATCTTCTTCAGACGAACCATAGCTTTTATGCCAACTCTGTTATGCGTCCTGATAAGCTTTGATTTTGTAGATAAGATCAAAGCTTATTTTTGATCTTGATTTAATTAACTTCTGATTTAAAAATAAATCCTGAGCTAAAATATTGTTTCAAAAACTGAAATCAAGTATTTTCAGGCAACCTCTTGATCATTTTTCAAAAGAGTCTGGCCGTATTTATCCTGCTATAAAAAATTTAGAAAGTTAGAGGATGGGCCTCATTTGTATAAATAGTCTAAAATTAAATCAATACACAATGCTAATGACGCAAACTATTTATTTTTGCAATCATCAGCGCAACTTGCACTCCAAAATATGCTTTAAGTCCTGAATTTTACTTATGCCTAGATTATAGTCTGGTAAAGATGCTGCATCTTATATCCTGTCTTGTTCTAAAGAAATGCTAAAACTGACGAATACAGAGCGTTATTATAAAAATATCCAAGACGCTATCTCTTTTCCTCAACAATTCTAGACAAATTCAAGTGGCTGATGATTTTGATGCAGCAATGAAAATTAAATTCATTTAAATTTTATAGATCGATATGCCGATAGTTTGAAAATTTGATGAAATAATCGTAAAACTTCTCTTTGAATTTTACTGAGTATAGTCATTGCTTCTTTCTGCCGATGTTGCTCAATCCTGTCAGATTCGTGGCGAATAGCACGCTCATTCTCTAAATGACTCGGAAAATTGTCATATTTCTTATGTAAATAAAAATCCTGAACACAAATTGCTGGCACCATTTGATAAGCCTTATATTTTCCATATTTCACATGACAACCAAATAATATGTGATCAACTGGAACTAACTCAGGCATATTACGAATAGATGCCAGAAAATATTCTGCAGCTTCTCTTGATAAGATATAACCAGCTCCACCGAGATGCTTCGCTTTAAGTTGATACAATGCCCTATCATTGATTAAAGCTGTTGGAAAAAATGAGAGATCCACTTTTTTATCAAAGGCTTCTAATTTTATAAGATGTATATTTTTAGGAATCCATGAAAAATCATCAATAAATTTTTGTAGGTTTTCTCCAAAATGCACATCATCTTCAAAAATTGCCATATATTCCAAGTTTTGTTCGACAATTTTTTTCCATAGCAATACATGACTTAATAGACAAGCGATCTCACCTTGTGTTAAGACGCCTGTGCGAGTTAATTCAATCCCTAAACTTTTCGCATTTTCTATGGTTGTTGCAGGTGTAACCGCATCAAAAAAACTAAATGGTACAGAATGCTTTTTAAACTCTGAATAAATATGCTGTCTTCTATCAAGAGCCGAATCTAAACTAATAACAAAATTCACTGAAAAACCATCTCGATGAGTGCAAAAATAATGATACAACAATTAAGCGATTATAAAACTATCATACTATTCAATTTATTGATTTTAAATAAATTAATCTTTAGAGCTTCTAATAAATTCGAGTTTGGTTTTAAACGGGAGGTCAGCAAGTTGAATAAAGACCCGACTGACTTCTCTCAAAACTTTTTGCAGTCCTGTCGGTTTAGATACAACTTGATCTCGCCATTGAAGGCTTGTCGTAAATTTTTGCTCATTGGGGTTCAATATATAATCTTGAATACATAATGCAGGTGTTAATTGATAAACCCCTAATTTCCGTTCCGAAATATACTTTCTAAAGATCATTTGATCGACATGGTCAAAAACGTCTTGCTTTTTTAAGTATTCAACAAGCTCAATCGCACCGTTGTAAGACAAAATATAACCTGCAGCACCCAGATGAGCTTTTCTCAATCTTCTTAAAAAAAAGTTCTTATTGTTAAAAACCTTAGTTTTATCTAAATCTAGAACCACTTTAGCGTAGGCTTTTTCAGTTTTCACAATATCATGACTTAACCAATTTGAGTCTTTTAAAAACAATTCAGCATCTTGGCCGAGATGAATATCATCTTCAAAAATTGCGATTGCTGGGATTTTTTCGTCGATTGCTTTTTGCCAAAGTGAAACATGACTCAATAAACACGCCAATTCATTTTGACTTAAATCACTTTGACAAAGTGTCAAATTAATTTTTTCTGCTTGGGTTACAATTGAATCAGGCTCAATCGCATCGAAAAAAGAAAAAGGAATATCTTTGTCGTCAAATTGCTGAAGAATATGAGCTCTACGGTCTTTTGCTGATTTTAAACTAATAACGAAATTTTTCATAAAATACTCGATTTATTTAAAACCTACCGACTTAAAAAATAGGATACTTTTTAGCTGATGCAATATACGATAGAGTTCTAAAATAATTTTATCTACCCCCTTCTTCTTATTATATTTTCTTCTCAGCAAACGCTCTTTATATAAATGGCTTGCAAACCGAACACTATCTTTGCATGAATACAGGGTTACATCCTGAATACATAACGCTGGTTTCATTTGATATACAGAAAAAATATTTTCTGTGATCACACATTCAAACATTAAGTGATCTAAGGCAATTAACTTATCTAGTGTTTGAATGTAGCCCAACAATGTTTTTGCACCGTCTAAAGACAATATATAGCCAGCAGTACCTAGGTTTTTACTCTTTAATTGAAAAATAGCTCTATCATTAAAATCGTTAAAAAATTTTACTTTTTTTCCTAAAGCAGTCCTATGTGTAAATTCTTCTAATTTTATAAGATGCCAACTTGGATCTATCCATTGACTATCAGAAAGAAATTCATTGACGTCTTCGCCTAAATAAATATCGTCTTCAAATATCGCCATATACGGGGTATTTTCATCAACCATTTGTTTCCATAAATAGGCGTGACTCATAAAACAAGCAACCTCACCTTTGGTTAAAGCTTGCTCATCAATATTTAAATCAAGCGCTTGGGCAAAAATAGCAGCAGGCTCTGGCGTTAAAGCATCAAAAAAATCAAAAGCTACATTTTTTTTCCCAAACTCACTCAATATATGTTGTCTACGTTCAAGTGCTGTCGATAGGCTAATAACGATTTTTTTCATAGAGATGTGACTATAAGCAATAGGTCTATTTTACTATTTTTTTGTCTAGCAATCATCCTTACTTACATACTTTACTAAGAAATATCGAGGAAACTATCTTCGAAATACATTTTTTTTGAAAAGTAATGACTGAGTGTTTTCCGTTCTTTTCCTGCGAGTTTTAACAATTTAGGTGCCTCGGTTGGAGGATAATTAATAGCAAAATCAATTAAAATTTTTTCTTTGATCCACTGATTTTTCACTTGATAAAACAAAGCATTTTCATCGCAATTAATTAACGTAATACTCGGGAAAGATTGTCTAAGTACTTTTTGACAAGCAACATAGGCGACTAAATATTCTAAATTACCGATTCTTTGAAAAAATTCTTTGTTGTTCTCTTGGGTATTTCGAATATTTGCTACATAGCGTTTGGGTGTTTGTTGAATTGCTAAATATAATTCATCATACCAATATTTAAAAAAAGCATTATTTTGAACAGTTGCCAACAACCAATTTTCCAATACTGGATAATCGATCTGCGTGGTATTTTTTTTACGATAATATGAAAAACATTCTGTCTGATTCTTTTGCATCAACTCAGAAATCCAGTCTAGATTTTCATAGACAATAATACTGGCATCTAACCAAATTCCACCATGCCGATATAACAGATCAAATCTGAGTAAATCAGCCTTTTGTTGAGGCGTTGCATTCGTCAATAAAGAGAAATCAATATCACTATACTGGCTGACATTTTTAGGATTAAGTACACATACTTGATAAGATGGATTTTTTGCTTGAGTATTTTGAATACATTTTTCAACAAACTCAGGAAAATCACCTTCCCAATACATCCATATCTTTTTAGGTAATTCAATGGGTGTAGCAACAGGATTAAAAATCAGTTGTCCTGCATAGTTATCAATTTTTTGATTAGCATGTCTAATTTTGTAATAGTACATCATATGAAATTTAGCTAAATAAAATAATTTTTTAAAAATTTTCATATAAAAAATCCAATATTTTTTACAAAAAAGCGGAACCAATAAAATTTAAACTATACAGTATTTAAAATATTCGTTACGTTATTTACTAGAACATCTTTGTACACTTAAAAATAAAGATGTTTAAATGCATACATCCGATCACGCCACATACGTTTTTGCTTCTTAAAACCATAAGAATGGTCACGATTTTCTTTCTCTTTACGAGATATTCCTTGTGTTGCAACTGTACCTAAAATATCGCTATCTAGACCTGCTGGGCGAACAAAAGCAGGCCAAACACCTAATCCTTTTCCATTCTTACTCAGCCAAGTTTGGAAAAAGATATCAACAGGCATGGCGATTGTTTTACCTTGTGCAATAAACGCTTCAGCACCTTTACGTGACCAGATTAAACCCAAACCACGAATAGGAAAATAATAAGCATGCCACAATGAATAGTCACCTAACTGAGTAATATCTTTGGCTAACTTTTTCTTCTTTGCCGCTAAATTCACCAAATACCAATCTAGCGCTTGATGGCGATCTAAATAAGCTAAAACTTGATCCATAGATTGTTTGAAATCAGCTGTAATTTTCATATCATCTTCTAAGACAACAAGATAATCTGCATCACTTGCTAAAAATTTCTGAGCGCAGCCATAATGACTGAGATAACAGCCCAGTTCTGAATTGAGTAAACGTCTTCCTAAAGTTTGCTGCGTTAACGCATCATCATAATCCTGAAAAGATGATAATTCTTTGCCACGGCCATCATAAGCAGAAAAACGCTCAAACTCCCAGTTTACCGCCTGTAACTGTTCTGTTGCGCGAGCAAGCCGCTCATCACTACCATCTAAATTGATCAGATATGTTTTAACTTTCATGATTGGCTTCCTACGATAAAACTTTGGCTGAAATCACTGATTTAGGCAAATAATCATATAATTTATCGATCATTTTACGACGTACCTGTGCAGCATTCTCAGAATTCAGTTGATCTAAACTTTGGATACAACCATATTTAATATTGTCTTGATTCAATGCGTCTACAAACGCAGCTAAGCTTTCAGCATTCTTCAAATAAGCCAAAGCTAAATCAGGCTTTAAAACAGCTTCATTTTTTTGAATCTTTAAATGATTCATCAATGAAATCGGATTTAGTTGTTCGACACTTCTAAATTTATATTTAATCTGTGTTTCCAATAGGTCTGGATGATGCAATAAGTATTCACTTAAAATTTTACGATCGACACAGTGTGGATAATGATGGATTTCAAAAAATTCTTTAAATCCTAAAATATCAGCACCCAGCATTTGTGCGATCACATGACCGGGTTGAATCGGTTTATTAAAATTACGATTTAAAAATTGACGGTATTTCAGCTTGGTCTTGTAACTAAAACAACTTTTCCAGTGCCCATAGGTGACGATTTTATTGCTCTCAAGAAAATCTTCAATTTGAGCGGGTGAATTAAAAAAGAAGTCATCATTTAAGTAGATGAAGTAATCTGAAAGCCCGTTGATATTCCATAACATGCTTTCAATTGACCGAGTGTTAAACGTAGGTAGAAATTGCGTATAACCAGCAAAAATCTCACGATGATCAACGACACGAATTTTATTTGTATCACAAAGACCTTGCGCTACAAATTCATTTAAAAACTCAGGCTGCTGATTATCTGTAACAATGAAAATATGACGGCAAAAAGGCACATACTTCAATATAGATGCAATGTTGTAATAGATCTCATCATTACTGGCAAAACGTGTATCGCTCACGGCATCTGAGGCATCACCACCTGTGAGATATTGCTGACGTTTACGTTTTAACTCAACATCATTGCCATCGACCCAAGCAATCACGATATCAAGGTTTTGCATCTATATTGTTCTCAAATGTTCTAATCATCTAAATAAAATTATTGCCAAGCGTCTTTAATCCAGTCTGAAGGCAACACATAGCGGTACCATTTACCTCCACCTCCAGTCACGGCATCAGGTGGATTAATTTCCCCATGGAAAATAATAATTTTGGCATCTTGTGGCTTAACTGGTGGCTTGAAATAAGCAAGCGGTAACTTTTGCAAACAATGGTATTTATAACTCTTACACCAATCTTTTGGCCAGTAGCTGAGTTTTTGCTGCTGATCAACATACCAAGACAGATATTCTTGTTCATTTCGAAATTTATGACTAATTTCTTTAAAGTTTTCACGAAAATAAGGCAAGATGTCAGGAAAAGTACCTAACTTAAAACGATAAACTGAACTATTGCCAGTCACACGCCAAGGACGTTTCCAGTCGTGAATAATGAGGAATTCACCCGGATAGCTAAAGAAGTCATCAATATTGTCTACAATGACCACATCAAGATCTAAAAATAATAAATTGCCTTTTAAACCATATAAGTCAGGTTCAAAAGTCGATAACTTATTCCATCCTCGTTCAGGACTTCCTTCAGGCAATGCTAACGGCGGAATTGGAAAGCATTGAACCTCTGGATTAATACCTTCTGTACGGTCAGTCAAACAGACCATTTGGAAATCAATTGTGGTATGTCGTTTGACCATGTTATATAGGCGATTGACATAATCAGCACCATATTTGCTGCCCCACTTCATACACAAAACGATATTCTGTTCTGATTCAACTAAATTCGACTGTAAATTTGATTCATTGACCTGCATGCATCAATCTTCCACCTGAGCAATCCCCATATCATACCATTACCATCGCCAAGTTACTGTATTCGATTGCATATGCTGAACAATTTGTTTCATGAGAATATGCTATGATGCGTTAACAATTTACATTGAGCATAGTCATTTTAATTGTTCGATATTTTATTGAGCAATCTTTAAATGAAATCTCAGTGAAATTGAATACAACTTTTGCAAGCACATTTTCTATATTAGGTTTTTATGAAAATAGCAGTCGCTGGAACAGGTTACGTTGGCTTATCCAATTCAATGATATTTGCACAACATCATGAAGTTGTTGCAGTAGATATTTTAGAATCTAAGGTTAACTTGCTCAACAATAAAATATCACCCATTCAAGATGCGGATATTTCATTATTTTTAAAAGAAAAATCATTAAATTTTACAGCTACGACAGATTATCAAGCAGCTTATCGCAATGCAGATTTTGTGATTATTGCGACCCCAACGGATTACGACACCAAAACCAATTATTTTAATACGCAAAGTGTCGAAAGCGTGGTTCAACAAGTTTTAGAGGTCAACCCAAATGCAGTGATGGTGATTAAATCAACTGTCCCTGTCGGCTTCACCAATAGCTTAAAAGAAAAATTCCACACTGAAAATATTATCTTTTCTCCAGAATTTTTACGTGAAGGAAAGGCATTGCATGACAATTTGTACCCTTCCCGTATTATTGTTGGGGAAAAATCTGATCGCGCTAAACTGTTTGCTGACTTATTGATCGAAGGCGCCATCAAAAAGGATAGCCCTGTTTTATTTACCGACGCAACTGAAGCTGAAGCAATTAAGTTATTTGCCAATACCTATCTCGCTATGCGCGTTGCCTATTTCAATGAACTGGATACCTATGCGCAAATTTTTGGCTTAGATACTCATCAAATTATTGATGGTGTTTGTCTAGATCAACGTATTGGTAATCACTATAACAATCCGTCATTTGGTTATGGTGGCTATTGCCTACCGAAAGACACCAAACAACTTTTAGCTAACTATAATCACGTTCCAAGTAATTTGATTCAAGCCATTGTTGACTCAAATAGTACGCGTAAAGACTTTATCGCAGACTCGGTGATCGCACGTAACCCTAATAAAGTTGGTATTTATCGTCTAGTGATGAAAAGTGGTTCAGATAATTTTAGAGCGTCGGCAATCCAAGGTGTGATGAAACGCATCAAAGCCAAGGGAATTGAAGTGATTGTCTATGAACCGACTTTACAAGAAGATGAGTTCTTTAAATCCAAAGTCGTCAATGATTTAGAACAATTTAAACAGCAAAGTGATGTGATTATTGCTAATCGAGTTTCTAATGACTTAAGTGATGTATTAGATAAAGTCTATACACGAGATATTTTCGGAGCAGATGAATGAAAGTCCTCGTCACAGGTGCAGCAGGTTTTATTGGCTTTAATGTTGCAAAAAAACTTTTAGAGCGTGGTGATGATGTTGTCGGCTTTGACAATATGAATGATTACTATGATCCCGCATTAAAACAAGCCCGATTAGCAGTTCTCAAAGATACGGCAGCACAAACCCAGCAAACGTTCACTTTTATTCATGCCAATCTTGCTGATAAAGCAATCGTTGATCAATGTTTTCAAGATCATCAATTTGATCGGGTGATTCATTTGGCTGCACAAGCTGGTGTCCGTTACTCATTAGAAAATCCATTGAGCTATGTGGAAAGTAATTTAATTGGCTTTACCAATATTATTGAAGCATGCCGTTATGCCAAAACGCCACATTTAACCTATGCCAGTACCAGTAGTGTTTATGGTGCGAATACCACCATGCCATTTAGTGAAAAACATGGTGTTAACCATCCTGTACAGTTCTATGCGGCAACCAAACGTGCCAATGAACTCATGGCGCACAGTTATAGCCATCTCTTCAATTTACCGACAACAGGCTTACGCTTTTTTACTGTCTATGGTCCTTGGGGCCGTCCAGACATGGCTTTGTTTAAGTTCACCAAGAACATTATTGAAAACAAGTCTATTCCTGTGTTCAATCACGGCAACCATACCCGCGACTTCACTTTTATTTCAGATATTGTGGAAGGTGTGATTCGTTCAAGTGATCAAATTGCACAACCTGATCCAAACTGGGACAGCAGAAATCCTGATCCATCGACCAGTTATGCGCCTTTCCGTATTTTCAATATCGGCAATAACAATCCAGTAAAATTGATTGAATATATTCATGCCATTGAAAAAGCTTTAGGCAAAGAAGCCATTTTAGAATTACTCCCATTACAACTGGGCGATGTGCCAGATACTTTTGCGGATAGCAGTGCTTTAGAACAGATGGTCGGATACAAACCATCGGTATCTGTTGATGATGGTGTCAAGCAATTCGTAGATTGGTATCGAGATTTTTATCAGGTTTAATCAATAGTATTGTTGAGTTTAAAGCTTAATTTTAGCATTTGAATTTTTCTTTCAATTCTTTCAATACTCAAATTTAAGCACAAAAAAAGGATTCCACTCGGAATCCTTTTTTAGCATGCAGCCACTTATTTTACATAAGTCAGCCAATGTGCATATTTTGGATCTTTACCTTGAACAGCATCAAAGAATGCTTTTTGAATCTTCTCAGTAATCGGACCACGAGCACCTGAACCTATTTCACGATCATCATATTCACGGATCGGCGTCACTTCAGCAGCAGTCCCGGTAAAGAATGCTTCATCACCAATATAGAATTCATCACGGGTAATACGACGTTCAACAACTTCAATACCCATATCTTTTGCAATGGTGATAATTGTTTGACGCGTAATCCCATCCAATGCACCGCCAGCAATATCTGGTGTATGTAGTACACCATCTTTGACTAAGAATACATTTTCACCTGAACCTTGGCATACATACCCTTGAGGGTCCATAAGCATTGCTTCATCATAACCAGAATGTGCCACTTCTTGGTGTGCAAGAATAGACAAGGTATAGTTACCTGAAGCCTTGGCTTTACACATGGTCACGTTAGGGTGATGGTGGGTAAATGATGAGGTTTTAACACGAATACCTTTTGCCATTGCTTCATCGCCAAGGTAAGCACCCCAGCTCCATGCAGCAACTGTCGCATGAATGGTATTATCAGTTGCAGCGATACCTAATTTTTCCGAACCAATGAAAATAATTGGGCGTAAATAGCATGATGCCAATTTATTTTCACGGACAACATCAATTTGAGCTTGTTCAAGAGTTGCTTGATCAAATGGAACTTTCATTTGATAAATTTTTGCAGAATTTAACAAACGTTTTGTATGGTCTTGGAGACGGAAAATCGCAGTACCGTTAGGTGTTTCATAAGCACGGACACCCTCAAAAACACCCATACTATAATGTAATGTATGAGTTAAGACGTGAATTTTAGCTTCACGCCAATCAACCATTTGTCCATCTTGCCAAATAAAACCATCACGATCAGCCAAATTCATGGCGCACACTCCAAATTTTTACACAATTATTCACTTTCCAAAGCGAAACTCGCTGTTGGATCAATTAATCTTTGCCATAACTTGCAAACGACCTCTCGGGTATCGTGCCAATCCGCAGCACTCACTTGCATATTATGATTTGCAAGTGCCAAACGGTGGCTCTCGGCGCGTTCACTGAGATAAGCTTGAATCAATGCGGATACATCGTCGCTGGATAAGCAACCTGCCTTTGCGGCATCTTCAAGGATTCGTACGTTGTCGGAATAATGGGCGAGATCAGGATTCGTCCCACTCCAGGCTAATACGACATACTGTGCCATAAATTCGATGTCAACGATACCACCTGCATCCTGTTTTAGATGAAAAATTCCATCTTTTTTCTGATCTTTTGAGGAACCCAAATGATCTTTCATCTTCTGGCGCATGTTCAAGACTTCTTTGCGAACCGTTTCTTCTTCTCTCGGTAATGTGAGAACCCTACAACGCAATTCTTCAAATTTTGCTCTTAGACTTTGCTCACCAGCAATTGAGCGTGCGCGAACAATTGCTTGATGTTCCCACAACCAGGCACTTTTGAGTTGGTACTGTTCAAATGCTTTTAAACTGGTGACCAATAAGCCTGCTTCACCAGATGGGCGCAAACGGGTATCAATTTCATAGACTCGACCATCTAAAGTTTGTGTGGTCATCAGAGACATAAATTTTTGCGCAACACGCATGGCAAATTCAAAACCACTAATGGCTTTTTGACCATCGGTATCTGCTTGCTCATCCATATAATGGATAAAAACTAAATCGAGGTCTGAACCATAGCCCAGTTCAATGCCGCCTACTTTGCCATAACCAATCACAGCATAGGCCATGTGATCTAATGAACAACGTAGACCTTCTGCATCGACAGGATAACCATGACGCTTGGCAACCGTCTGATAAGCCAAATTTAATGTCGCAATCACAGAAACTTCTGCAATATCTGTTAAAGCATCCGAAACTTTCATCAATGGGCTTTCTGCTAGCACATCACTTGCGGCAACGGTAAGCACATTGGATTTTTTAAATAAGCGCAATACTCGCATTTGATCTTCAACTTGATCGATTTCAATACGTAGTAATTGCTGGCGTAGCGAATCTTCCAAATAATCTCGTCGAGGCAGTTCAAAATCCATGGATAAAAACTCATCCAGCAGAACTGGATAATGTGTCAATTCCTCACAAATCCATGGACTGACTGTGGCCATTTTGACCAAACGTTGCAGCGCTCCTTTGCTTTCAATCAGCATCACCAAATACACAGTACGGCGCATTACAGATTCGACCAACGGCATCAATCGCATTAAAGCCACTTGCGGACTATTTGACTGTAAAACTGCTTCAACCAAATGCGGCCAAAATTCTTTTAAACGCTGTACAGCTTTAGCAGGCAGTTTCTTGATTGCATGACCATACCAAAACTCATGAATCAGATTTTGAGCATTACTGTCTAAGATTTCATTGAGCTGGCTTTCCAACTGACTAAAGCTTTCAATTGGAGAATCTAGCCCTTTTTCTTTAATCAAATGCTCAAATTGAAAAGTCACTTTGCTGCGCTTTTGGTTGAGAAAATCAATAAAAGCATCCCAATCATCAAAACCCAAGGTATCAATTATTCGCTGACGAAGTTCAGGCTCTGTCGGTAAAGATTGTGTTTGCTGGTCATTCAAAGCTTGAATAGCATGCTCTACACGTCGTAAGAATAGATAGGCATCTTCAAGATCCTCAACAGATTGATGATCGAGTAAGCCTGCCTCACCCAAATGTTTTAGGCTAACAAGGCATTGGCGGTCTTGTAATTCTAATTTTGCTCCGCCATAAATCAGCTGAAAAACCTGCACAATAAATTCAACTTCACGAATACCACCAGCGCCCAGCTTAATATCATCTGCAATGTTACGCCGAGCCACCTCTCGTTCAATCATGGCTTTCATTTCACGCATGGCTTCAAAAGCGGTGTAATCTACATATTTACGAAAAACGAAGGGGCGGGTCATGTCTAATAAACTATCACCGTCTTGCCCACCGGTGATAATACGCGCCTTAATCCATGCATAACGTTCCCACTCGCGCCCATGCTGGCTTAAATATTTTTCTAAAGCCACATGACTTATTGCCAATGCTGAACCATCCCCCCAAGGACGTAAACGCATATCCACACGAAATACAAAACCATCTGCGGTAATATGATCCAATAAATAGATCAGTTTTTGCCCCCACAAAATGCAAAATTGCTGTACATCAATACACTTACGCCCATTGCTTTCACCTTGTTCATCAAAGGCAAAAATCAGGTCAATATCACTAGATAAGTTCAGCTCTTGTGCGCCAAGCTTGCCCATCCCAATGACGATCAAATCTTGAATCTTACCGTTATACCCCATCGGTTCGCCATGTTTTGCCAGCAAAGGAATTCGGGCAAAATCTTTTGCTGCAACGATACAGGCATCTGCAAAATCAGACAGTTCTCTTGTCAACTTCACCACATTGGTCAGTTGGTTGGCATCTTGCCAAATCCAGCGAAACATTAAGCGTGCACGAAGAATACGTAAGACTTTCATCCACGTATTTTCATCTTGTATATTGACTAAATGATCATAAACGAGTTGCTGAATTTGTGCAGTACTGAGCGATTGTTGAAATTGATCAATTGCATAATCATGTTCTAAAGTGGCTTGATGTAGACTTAATACTTGTTCTGCATACTGACTTGCATGTAATGTTTTTTGCAATTGCTCAATGTTCATTGAAAAGCCTGTACTTATGTTTTATCAAGTTATTTATAGCAGTTTGCTTTACATTTAGGGAGGTTTTTGTACTTTTCTTAAAAAACAAAGCTCAAAAAACCACCAACCACAATCAATCTAAATTATTCAAATATAGAATTATGAAATTTTTATTTTATCTTGCTTGATTTCAGGACAAACCAAAGTTTGATGGGTGTTTTTTGCAGCGGGTAACGCAACAATAAAAGTCGTTCCCTCACCTGTTTTAGAGCTTACAGAGATTTTTCCATGATTGAGATCCACAAACCGTTTACATAGAACCAGCCCTAAACCTGTTCCTCGTTCTCCAATGGTACCTTTTATACTGGCTTTAATCTGTGGTTCAAACAGTTGTTCAATTTGCGACTGCGTCATTCCCAAACCAGTATCATGAATAATAATTTCTATATTTTTCCCTACTGGGTGCGCAACAATGGAAACTTTTCCAGAACCATCAGTACGGGTAAATTTTAAGGCATTTGAAACCAGATTTTGAATTACCGAGGTCACCATATTCATATCTGCAAAAACGCTTAAATCCTCAGCAACATTTTCAATCAGTTGTATATTTTTATTGACTGCCAAAGGCTTAAGCACATCGTAAACGATCTTTGTGGTCTGTTTTAATTTAAAATTAATTGGGTGATAAACAAAGCGCCCACCTTCTGCCATCGCCCAATTGAGCAAGTTTTCAAGTAGGGAATAAGTTGATTGCAAGGTATCATGCAGATAATCTGCAATATCCTGTATACCGTCATCAGTTAATGTTTCTCGTTCGTTTGCTAAAACATCCGAAAAGCCAATTAACCCATGAAACGGCGCACGTAAATCATGTGCAATGACTTGGAAAAACTTGGTCTTACTAAAATTTAAAGCGCGTTCTTGTTCATATAACTCATAATAATCTTGAGATTCAGATTTACGCGCTAAAATCGTCACTAAACCTGAGCTAAGTTCTTCTAATAAAGCCTGCTGCTTAGTTGTAAATCTTGTATCTTTATCATCATAAAAATAAACATGTGCAATAGAATCATCATCTTCTAACTTAAAGTCATAGCACAATAAGCGTTGGTGTTTTATCCCAATTTCAGCCATATATTGTGAGAATTTTTCATAATTTTTATGGGTTTCTGAAACGATGAGCTGATTGCCAAAATACGGCGATAAACTCAATTTATGCGGAACTGACGCAGCTTTGAAATCACCATTTTCATTTGCAACCCAAATATAAGGCTCATTATGAAAAGTAAAAAAAGCATTTTCGACATTGAGAACCGCACGCGCTACACGTAAATAGCGTTCAATTTTATTATTTGAGGTATAGACCCCTAAAATCAGCGATAGTCGACAAGCACTGAGCTGTTCGGTCTGATGAGCTTCTAAGAATTCTAATTTCATGTTTACCTCATTTGCACTTTCAGTTAACACGCTAGTTATTTAAATCGCCCACTTTTAAATATCAATTTCTTCCAAATACATCAAAACTTAAGACAGAATGTAAAATACAGCCTTGGAAGAGCACTTACAAATGTTCACATAAAACAATATAACAGCAATACAACCAAATAAAAACAATGGGGTGAAAGTTTCGATAAATTTCACATTTTTTTCAACATAAGTAGTCGGTTACAGCTTTATATATTTTTATGATTTAAATAGAAAAAACGAAGCGTTTTATATAGACTAATACTTTAAAACATGGTGATCAAATTCATGAATCAGATATCAACCTATTGGCGTCTATAACCAAGCTTAAGGATATAGAAGTCGCTGTTAAAAGACAAAACAGTAAAATTCGGCATCAACCAGAGCAAGGATATCCCTTAAATGAGTGAGAAAATACGTTATTTTTAATTCATTAAAAAGAGCATTTCAAATAAATAAACCACACCATACAAGAACATAAAAATCAGAGATAGCAGCGTTAAATTTAAAATGAATTTGAGTATCTTATATGTCTTGAAATGCTTTTCACGGAATTGTATTGAATACTGTCTAAATGGCGCAAAAAATTTAAAAATCGCACTATACACCCCTCTTTTATCTTCAGGCGTGTTTGGAACAACGGTTCCTTTAACAAGAATACGATAAGCACTGTTAAAAATTCGTCCGAATATATTCATCGGACGATCAACATCACACATCAGAATTAAACGCGCTGAATTTGCTGTGTTATATGCAAAATGAGGATAGGTTTCATCAAAGACAAAATCTTTACCATCAAACCAAGTACGGGTTTGCCCATCAATATTAATTTGGCAATTTTCAGAGTTGGGTGTCAGCAAACCGAGATGGTACCTAAAACTACTACCGATAGGATCTGCGTGTAAGCTCAGTTCAGAACCCGCTGGTAACAGTGAAAACATGGCACCGCGAATAGCAGGAACTTGATTAAGTAATGCCAATGTCTTGGGACATAATCTTTGCGCGGAAACATGCGTTGTTCCATACCATTTTAAGTAAAACTTACTCCAACCGCGTTTGTAAAAAGTGCGAAAACCAACATCATAATAACCGTCTGCTCCAGGTGTCTTGATCACTTCAAACACACCTGATGACTCTAATGCTATAGCCTCATCTCTAATAATTGTCCAATTGGCTCTAAGCACTTCAATATTTTCCAAAAAATCAGCATCTAATATTGGCTTTTTTGCAAAACTGCGTGTCGTCATATACAGAACACAATTAAATGGTGCAAATATAGGCCAGCTTTTTCTTAAATATTGTGAGAGTGAGTCATAACGTGCTTTTCCTCGCCAACGGTATACATAAGTCATGGCTGCTATCGAATACACGATTAAACCAATGATGATCATAATACTTAGATTCATTATAATTTTACTCCGATTATGATTTCTGTATCCTCATGGTGTGTCCTTGATTTTCCTTAAATAAAACCAATCTTCTTTACTGGATAAGCCGCACTGAGATCATTTAGTTATTTTTCAAAATAGCGGGAAAAATAAAATATTTTCAAATTATTTAAAATACTTTTAACTATAACTAATTAATTTTCCTATAGGCAAGAAATATGTACACCTTTGGTTAAGTTTTAAATGATTGAAATTAAAAATATTAACTATCGTTGTTAAGTGATCAGGTGCTATTTATCGCATACTGATATTTATTATAAAAATGCGTCATTAAAGAGGGATCGAAGGAACACTAGAAATTACGTAATTTTAATTAAGCATCGAAACCATCATTTAAATGCCAATCTATTAATTGCGTCATACTGATCAAAATCAGTTTTTTCTTTTTTAAAGCATTCGCGTTGTTATTGGGTTTCTTAGTTTTTGATAGCACTAATTTCAGTCAATAAAAAAATCCCTCAAGTCTAAATATGCTTGAAGGCTTTCCATAATATATGGTCCCGAGGGTCGGACTCGAACCGACACGTCATCGCTGACAGTGGATTTTGAGTCCACCGCGTCTACCAATTTCACCACCTCGGGAGAGGTTGTGTGCGTATAATAGCGCGTTTCATTTTCTTGTCAACGACAAGTTTTCACATTTGTTTAATTTTAAGGCAGTTCTGGTTTTTTTGGATTATAAAACATCAATTTCAGCCATTAATTTGAAAAACGACTATACTAGCGGCAGTTTTTAAATCCCAAATGTCAGTTTTTCTTCCTCATGATGCAACTCTCCGATTTTAATTTCGAACTTCCCGACGAACTCATTGCGCGCTACCCACTTGAAGCACGTAGCGCTTCTCGCCTTTTACATCTCAATGCAGATGGTTCATACCAAGATCTTCACTTCACCGATGTTTTTGATTTATTCAATGAAGGCGATTTATTGGTACTCAATGATACCAAAGTGATGAAAGCACGTTTAAAAGGTAAACGCGCCTCTGGTGGTGCTATTGAAGTTTTGGTTGAACGTATTTTTGATCAGACCATTGCACATTGTCATATCAAAGCCAGTAATTCGCCTAAAGCAGGTGCTGAGTTATTTATTGGCAAAGATGAAGTTAAAGTGACGGTAACAGGGCGTCATGAAAACTTATTTGTGGTGGAATTTTCTCAGCCTATTTTGCAAGTTTTAGATTTATACGGACAATTGCCTATTCCGCCTTATTTTAACCGTGAAGCAGAAGCCATTGACACAGAACGCTATCAAACCGTGTTTAACGATCCAACCAAATTAGCAAGCGTAGCAGCACCGACAGCAAGTTTGCACTTTGACCAAGCCCTATTAGAAAAATTAGAGCAAAAAGGCGTAAATAAAGCGTTTGTAACCTTGCATGTGGGTGCTGGAACATTTTTACCCGTACGTACAGATCAGATCGAAAATCACATCATGCACAGTGAATGGTGTGATGTGCCTGAAGCAACCGCAAAATTGATTCAAGAAACCAAAGCACGTGGCAACAAAGTGATTGCCGTTGGAACGACAGCAACACGCGCCTTAGAAAGTGCAGCACAAGCGTCTGGTGGAAAAATTGCCGCATGGACAGGCGATACGCAAATCTTTATTTATCCAGGGTATCAATTCTGTGTGGTTGATCGCTTGATCACCAACTTTCATTTACCAGAATCTACCTTGTTAATGTTGGTATCTGCATTATCCAACCGTGACAATATTATGAACGCATATCAACATGCTGTTGCAAGCAAATATCGTTTCTTTAGTTATGGCGATGCAATGCTGATTGAAAATGCAAATGACTAGATCCAACGAAGCACAATGTATTTAAAAATTATTGCTTAGTCAGCATATCAATATGCACAGTGTGGTTTAGACACCACACTTTGCATTCAAAATCATTTTTTCGTTACAATCAGGCATCTAAGCACTTGCTACAATAATGAATAAAGATGAATGATTTACTCACAAAAATTCAAAATGCCTTTAGTCAACAACACGCCAACAATGGCAAGACTCAGCACAATATCCATGCGATCAATCAGTTACTCTCGTCAAATCAGAATTTTGAACAGACCATTGCAAGTTTAAAGAATTGGCAAGATGATCCGAGTCTATCTATTCAAAATTATACGTTTTGGCTTTTTATCGCGATCGCGATTGGCTTATTTGTACTGGCTATTTTTACCCACCCGATACTCTTGCTGGTTGCGGGTGTGAGTGTGGCTTTTGCTTTCTATAAGCGCACTTCGACAAAAGCCCTCAATCAATTGGTTGAAGATGCTCATCAAAAGAACCTAGAAGCGAAATATCAAATCCGCTTCTATCCCAATGCCTTCGATGAAAATATTGAGTCTCCTTATAATTTCCCGTTATTTGGATTAGGGGATCATGAAAATACGATTGGCCATTGCATTTATGGCGCTTGGCAGGTCAACGGCATCAACTATCCATATATGCTGTTTAATTATCATTATGTGGATGAAGTCGAAACGCGTGATTCAGAAGGCAAAAAAAAGACTGAATATCGTCATTATGATTTATGGGGGATCATTCTAGAAAACTTCCCTGCTCAAGGTATCAGTATTTCATCTAAACAAAATCGAGCCTGCCGTCTTGGGGTAAAATGGTCGAGTGGGGATATTCGTTTCGACAATCAGTACCAATTAAGTGGTACAAATGAAATGCAACTTGCCAATTTTTTTACACCAAATCATGTATTAATGCTTGATCAAGCCATGGCTTATTTTAAAGGTGATTTTTATGTTCAAGCCCAGCGCCCTTCTTTGTGCTGGCTGTTTAAAACACATATTACCAAAGCGCAGATGCAAGTCGATAAAGTTCAAACTGTCTATGATTTGGCTGCACAACTTGAAAGTATGAACATGCCTGATTATGAGCAGCTTAAAGATTCACTGATCACGATTCTACAAGAAGTCCAGCCTCATTATGCGACAAATAAAGTTGAAAAATAAACAATTTACTTTGTCGATACAATAATTTATCGCATACTGATCAATCTGGAATTCGAACTTTAATAGACTTCAATCATGATTATTTGCCATGCCTATAGAAACCGTTGAGCGATTACTTCACCTACGCACAAGAAAAAATAAACATGTGATGCGCAATATCGCTCGGCTTTGGGAAATTGGACAACAGGCTCAATCTGCACAAGATATTTTAGATGGCTTACATCCGTGGGGAGAATGTAGAGAGTTATTTTTTCATAACCTCATCCCCAGACTGCTGTTTATGATTGGGGTACTGACTGCAATTTTTGGTTGGCTGATTCATCACTATATTCCCTACCCACTGAGTCTATTAGCAGCCTTGTTATGCTGTTTTGCTGCTTATTTAATTTATGAGCAAAGCGATCCAATTGATGAAGTCATCAATTTTTTAGAACAGCGCATGATGTTTCTCCGCTACGAGTTAGATTTTAATAAAACCCCAAGTCATATCTCCACAACAAGCAATAGCTTTTTGGTCATGAGCAAGTTAAAACAAAGTTTTCCGTTGTTTTCGCAAGGCAATGTGTTGAATGAGATTGAACAATTTGCATCCACCAAATGGTTTGATGGTGAACAAGAACATCATGTGATGTTATTTCAGTATCATTATGTCGATGAGTTTTCACTGCCCAATACCCAGGGTGAAAAACAGATAATTAAGGAAACTCATAAAAACCAATGGGGTGCTTTTATTTTTCAATTACCCGCCCTCGGCTTTGCCGCCAGTAATAAACATCATGAATTTATTCCGCCCTATACCCAAATATGGAAAACTGCGGATATTCTGGTCAGTCAAAATTTATATATTTTTGGCTATGATCAACATCAACTTGCCCGTACCATTAGTCCAAGTATCACCTTAAAATTAAGTGATTTTTTTCAACACTATTCAGGTGATATTGTTTATCATTTTGAAGAAAATATGCTGTGCTATATGGGAGATCAAGATCTCTTTCGCATTCGTCGTAAAAAACAAAAGCTTCAGGATATTTCAGCACTTCGTGGACATTTAAGAACATTAACCATGCCTGAATATGAAAAATTTAAACAGTGCATGCTAAACTTGATTTCATAAATCAAAAGGAATAATCAAAATGGGTTTAATCATATTTATTGGGATTTTTATTGTTCTGATCGTTTGGGGTATTCTGGTCAGAAATAACATTGTGCGTTATTTCAATGCGACACAACGCGCATGGGCTGAAGTTGCTAACTTTGAACGCCAGAAAGTAAAAACACTGGAAACTTTAGAGCAAACTTTGGCACAATATACACAGTTTGAAAAATCAACTTTGGAAAAAGTGACCGAGTTACGTCAGCAAATTTTGAATCTAAACTTGAACAATACTGATGTTTCTCAACTGCAACATGTTGAAAAACTCAATCAAGATTTAATGAAAAGTTTAAATGTGGTTGTTGAAAATTATCCTGAACTCAAAGCGGATACTTTGTATGCAAAAATGATGGATGATATTCAAGAACAAAATGAAAATGTCGGTGCAGCAATCACTATCTTTAACCGTAATGTTGAAGAATTTAATAACACCATCGAAATTTTTCCAAACAATATGATCAATACCATTACTTTGGCAAAGAAAACAATTCGTCCATTTTCCGACAATGTGGTCACTCAGAATTTTGATTACAAGCCTAATTTTAACTAAGCTTTACTCTATATTATTAGAAAAACCCATCCTTCCCAAAGAAATATTGGGAAGGTTCTTTGATCAATTACTTGAATAAATACGTAAAAAATAAATAATCACAATGGATTTATCAACAGGCTTGGTAAAAACAATGATCAACAATCCAGTCCCTTCATGCAGATTAAACTGAAATTTCAAATCGTCTGTAGGGTTTAAATCGGGTATAAATTACCAGCAAATAACACCAACAGCATTATTTAGAATTACAAACCCTATGTTGAAACTCTTTTCCCCCTCCCTCTTTCACATTCTTTTCAAAAACTGGAATGTATTTGAGATTATTTGGCTTTTTAGTTTTATTTTCATCGGCTGTATCATTACCTTAGTTCAACAAGATACATGGTTTAATTTCGTGGTATTACTCAGCGGAATTCTCTGTGTGGTATTAGCAGCAAAAGGCAATATTCTCAATTATAGTTTTGGTTTATTTAATAGCTGTGCTTATGCATGGATTTGCTATAACAACGGGCTTTATGGCGAAATGGGACTGAATCTCTTATTCTTTGTCCCAACCGCTTTGATCGGCATGCTACTTTGGCAGCAACATACCAAAGAAAAACAATTACAACAGGCCTATACCCTTCGGCAGGCATATTTGATTTTGATCATCCTGAGCAATATAGGTTGTATTGCGATACTCGGTTATCTGCTTGCCCAAATTCCCACTCAAAATACGCCTTATATAGATGCAACCACCAATATCCTTGCAATCACAGCAACGATTTTGATGTTGCTGCGTTTTAAAGAGCAATGGTGGTTTTATATTACTTTAAATATCTTCAGTATTTTAATGTGGGCGATCCGAACCATTGATGGGAGTGGTGATGGTGCAATGATGTTATTGATGTGGTCGGCCTTTCTGATCAATGCCATCTATGGCTACTATAACTGGAACAAACTTGCACAAAACTATTCAAACTCATCCTATTGAATTTAAAAACTATGAAAAAAATCGGACTAACACTCGGTAAATATGCACCCTTACATGCAGGTCATGTGCATGTATTTGAAACAGCATTACAAGAGGTAGATGAGCTGTATGTATTGATCTATCAAAGTTCAATTACAACTATCCCCTTAAACATTCGCGCCCAATGGATCCGTGATTTATTTCCTCAAATTCATGTAATTGAAGCATGGGATGGGCCTGAGGGTTATTCCAATGATCGGGCGTTTGAAATAGAACAAGAAAATTACATCATTCAAAAGCTCAATGGTGTGAAAATTTCGCATTTTTATAGTAGTGAATTTTATGGTGAGCATGTCAGCACAGCACTCAATGCAATTGATCGTAGAGTGGATGAGTCACGTTTACAGGTGCCGATCTCCGCTACAATGATTCGAGCAAATGCCTTTCAAAATCGAAAATTTATTCCCAACTGTGTCTATGCGGATTTGATTAGCAAAGTTGTCTTTGTCGGTGCCATGTCTACAGGCAAGTCGACTCTGGTTGAAGCACTTGCGAAAAAGTATGCAACAACTTTTGCCCCAGAATATGGACGTGAATATTGGGAAAGCCACCAAGTGGATCGTCGTATCGGTTTTGAGGATTTCAACATTATTGCAGATCGTCATATCGCCTACGAAGATCAGGCCACTTTAGATGCAAACCGTTATTTATTTGTAGATACCAACGCGATAACCACAGCGATGTTTTGTATGGATTATCATGGACGATTACCGGAACATCTCAAACAACTTGCACTCGAAAATGCACAGCGCTATGACTTATTTTTCTTGTGTGAAGATGATATTGCTTATGACGATACTTGGGATCGTAGCGGCCCACAAAAAAGAGCTATTTTTCATCAACAAATTATTGCCGATCTCAAACAACGTCGGATTCCATACATCGCTTTAACAGGAAGTTTAGAACAACGGATTGCCAAGGTTGAACAAGTGCTAAATCAGTTTGATAAATTCAATAATTTTTTTGGATCAGCTTTTAAGCCATGATCAGGAATTAATTATGGCGATTGAGTATATTTGACTCGAAACATATTACCTAAATCACCATGTGGAAATTTGAATAAAAAATTCAGTCATAATCCTGTTTATTTTCAACATAAAAAATGACATTTTGATCATTTTCTGATATTTTCAAACCGCTAAAAAATGACTATTTTTAGAACAAAACGATCAACTTAAAATGATCAACTTAATAAAAAGACAATCTAAAGATTGGAGTAAATCTAATGTTAAAAAAATTATTCATGATGTTATGTCTGTGTTTTCTTTGGCAAGCCCCTGCTCAAGCGAAAGGCCTGTTAGTTTTCAATACAGGCGATGAAATGTTTAAGGTTGGCCCATTTCCACAAGAGCTGTTAAGTCAATATGAAGATCTTAAAAGTTTAAATGCAGGGTATAAATGTAGTCACTTTGGGATCTTATGGGCAGATGTCAAAACATGGGACTGCACCTTAGTCGGCATGACCGATGCAGAACCAGATACGTTTTATGAATTACCTGATGATGTCATTTCAACCTTAAGTAAAAACCCTGAATACCAAGAAAATAAAATGCAACGTAATTTTTGGAATCATTATGGAATATTCATCATGATTCTGGGAGTTATCGCCTTGATCATTATCGGTCGTAAGGCAAAAGACTAATTTTCTATCTTGTCCAAATCTAAGCTCAAAAGCGAACTACTATTCGCTTTTGAGCAGCATAAAAATAAGACTTTGATATTCAAAAATAATTATTCAACGATAAAAAAATGATTCTCCTATCAATCTGTTGATGTTCAAGCCGCTAAATCAATAATTTTAAATTTAACATTATGAAAAACAACATGACTGGTATTCGACCATAAAATCAGGGAAAATAGCCCCCTTTTGCAATTATCAATCAGCGAACTGTTTTTTCGCCAGATTTAGGTTATTTATGAAGTTTGAAAAATTAGGTCAGTCGGGGCGTGCTCGTCGTGGTCGTTTAACTTTAGAACATGGTGTGATTGAAACACCTGTGTTTATGCCTGTGGGAACTTATGGCACAGTTAAAGGCATGTTGCCACGCGATATCGAAGACATCAAAGCACAAATTATTTTAGGCAATACCTTCCATCTTTATTTACGTCCTGGACTAGATGTTATCCGTGAACACGGCGGTTTGCATGAGTTTATGAAATGGGGTAAACCGATTCTTACTGATTCAGGCGGCTTCCAAGTCTTCAGTCTGGGTGCTATGCGTAAAATCAAAGAGGAAGGGGTTACTTTCCGCTCGCCTATTGATGGTTCAAAAGTCTTTTTATCTCCTGAAATTTCAATGGATATTCAACATACATTGAACTCAGATATTGTGATGATTTTTGATGAATGTACGCCATATCCAGCGACCCATGAAGAAGCACAGAAATCGCTTCAATTGTCATTACGTTGGGCGAAGCGTTGTAAAACACAACATCACGATGTTTTAAAAAATAGAAACGCATTGTTTGGAATCATTCAAGGCGGCATGTATGAAGACCTTCGTGAAGAGTCTTTAAACGGTCTTAAAGAAATTGATTTTGATGGCTTTGCGATTGGTGGTTTATCTGTCGGTGAACCAAAAGAAGAAATGATCAAAGTTTTGGATTATCTGCCTGCAAAAATGCCAGAAGATAAACCACGTTATTTGATGGGTGTGGGTAAACCAGAAGATATCGTTGAAGCAATCCGTCGCGGTGTCGATATGTTCGACTGTGTCATGCCAACTCGAAATGCACGTAATGGTCATTATTTTGTTACAGATGGTCTGGTTCGGATTCGTAACAGCCAATATCGTCATGATCAAAGTCCACTGGATCCACATTGCGACTGTTATACCTGTACCAACTTCACTCGTGCTTATTTATTCCATTTAGAAAAATGCGGTGAAATGCTCGGTTCGATGTTGGGCACGATCCACAATTTACGTTATTACCAACGTTTTACCCAAGATATTCGTGATGCTTTAGATCAGGGAACTTTTGATGAATACGTGACTGATTTCTATCAACGTCGCGGTTTAGAAGTTCCTCCTTGTCCTGCTGACTAATGCCCCAATATAAAGTTGAATTGAAGATTAATTCAACAGTATTTGCGCTGAAACCCAAGACAAGGTAAATTGCTGAACAAGTCAATTTAAAAGCCATGAAAATGGCAGATAATTTTTAACATTAGGAAATTAGAATGAGCTTATTTATTTCTTCTGCTCACGCTGCAGCAGCGCCTGCACAAGGCCCAGGCATGATGGCAAACATATTGATGATTGTAGTATTTGTTGCAATCTTTTATTTTCTCATCTGGCGTCCTCAAGCAAAACGTGCAAAAGAACACCGCACTTTAATCGAAAGCTTAGGTGTTGGCAGTGAAATTGTCTTTGCAGGCGGCTTAATGGGTCGTATCCTAAAAATTGATGGCGACTTTGCAGTGGTTGAATTAAGTAAAGGAAATGAAGTCAAAGTTCAACGTGCAAGTGTTATTTCAGTACTCCCTGAAGGCACATTAAATAACCTTTAATCATAAAACGGTCGTGCACTTAGCACGACTTTTTCATTTTAAGAAGAAAGCGAATGCGTTACCCTGCATGGAAATATATATTGATTCTAGTGGTACTAGTGATCAGTACATTATATGCGCTGCCGAGTTTGTATCCTGACGAACCTGCTGTTCAAATTTCTGGTGCCAAGGCTGGTACCACAATTGATCAGTCTGTCATACAAAAAGCAGAGCAAATTTTAAAAAGTGAAAATATTAGCAGTCATGATAATACCTTCACCAACAATGCTGCCCTTCTGCGTTTAAATACGTCTGAAGCACAGTTAAAAGCAAAAGATGTCCTCAGCAAAGGTTTGGGTGAGAACTATACCGTTGCATTAAACCTTGCACCAACCACACCTGAGTGGTTGCAAAAAATTGGCGCTAAGCCAATGAAGCTTGGTTTGGACTTACGTGGTGGTGTTCATTTCTTACTTGAAGTAGATATGGACAAAGCTATTGCACAACGTATGGAAACCTCAGCAACAGACTTACGTCGTGAGTTCCGTGACAATAAGATTAAATTTAATAGTCTTTCATTGAACAACAATACCATTACGATTCAGTTTGCAAATAATGATGACCGTGCAGCGGTAATGGACTTTTTACGTCGTGATGGGAATAAGTTCAATCAACAAGCTTTAGCAACGGATACAGGTTCTACGCTTAAGTTGACTTATAACGATGCGACCAAGCAAGATATTCAATCTTATGCACTTAACCAAAACTTAACCACTTTACGTAACCGTATTAATGAGTTAGGTGTGGCTGAAGCATTGGTACAAAGCCAAGGTAGCAACCGTATTGTGGTTGAATTGCCTGGTGTACAAGATACTGCCGAAGCTAAACGTGTCTTGGGGCGTACTGCAAACCTTGAATTCCGTTTAGTGTCTGATTTAAATGATCAATATATTGACCGTTTCACAGGTAAATATAATGGTCAACCTTTACCACCAGGTACTGAAGTTTTTGCTTACGAATCTTTGGACAGTGGTCGTGAACTATTATTAAATCGCAGCCGTATCCTTACGGGTGAACGTGTACAAAATGCATCAAGTGGTTTTAGCCAAGATAGTGGTGGCGCTGAAGTAAATATTACTTTAGATACTGCTGGTGGTAAGTTGATGTCAGACGCAACCCGTACTGCTGTTGGCAAACGTATGGCGGTTTTGTTTATTGAAAATAAACAAAAAATCACCTCTGTTGCTGATCCAGTTACAGGTGCGATGACAGAAGTACGCACACCATATACTGAATCTGTGGTGATCAATGCTGCAAATATTCAAGCTGTTTTAGGTTCATCTTTCCGTATTACCGGTTTAGATTCTCCTCAAGAAGCGGCTGAACTTGCATTGATGTTACGTGCTGGTGCTTTAGCTGCACCAATGTACTTTGTAGAAGAACGTGTTGTTGGTCCAAGTTTGGGGCAAGAGAACATCGACAAAGGCGTATTATCAACGCAAGTTGGTTTCCTGCTTGTTGCAATCTGGATGATCGTGTTCTTCCGTCTATTTGGTTTAATTGCGGATGTAGCATTGGTGATTAACTTGGCAATGCTTCTCACCATCATGTCTTGGATCGGGGCTTCACTGACCTTACCAGGTATTGCCGGTATCGTAATCACCATTGGTATGGCGGTCGATGCCAACGTACTGATCTGTGAGCGAATACGAGAAGAAATGCGCTGGGGGGCCTCGCCCAAACAGGCCATTATTGCCGGTTATGATCGAGCCTATAACACCATTCTCGACTCAAACTTAACCACATTCTTGGTTGCATTTATTCTGTTTGCTATTGGTACAGGTCCGATCAAAGGCTTCGCTGTAACGCTGATGATTGGTATTATTTGCTCAATGTTTACTGCAATTACAGTAACACGTGCAATTGTTCAATTGGTATATGGCAGAAAACGTAACTTGAATAAGTTGAGCATATAGGAGATCGAAGATGACTGATGTGACTCAACCGAAAAAGAAATATGGTCGCCCAGATGATGAGCATGTAATTAATTTCATGAAGATTGCCAAACCAGCGGCAATCATCTCAATCCTTTTGACCATTGCAAGTATCTTCTTTATTGCAACCAAAGGCTTAAATCTTGGTTTAGATTTTACTGGTGGTGTTTCTGCAGAATTGAACTATCAATATGCGGCAAAACCAGCAGACGTGATTTCTAATTTGGATAAAGCTGGCTTTAAAGATGCAGTTGTACAAACATTAGGTTCAAACAAAGACTTAATTGTACGTATGCCTGCGCAAGACCTTAAAGTTGAAGACTTAAGCAATACCATTACCAAAGCGGTTCAATTGCCGAATAACACTGCTGTTGTTCACAAAGTTGACTCTGTCGGTGGTCAAGTCGGTAATGAGCTATATTTACGCTCTGCAGGTGCTGTAGCGCTTGCAATGCTGCTTATGTTGATCTACGTGACCATTCGCTTCGAGTTTAAACTTGCAGTTGGTGCAGTGCTTTCATTACTGCACGATGTGATCGTAACGATTGGTATTTTTGCAATGATGCAATGGCCATTTGACCTTACTGTTTTAGCGGCTATTCTTGCCTTAATCGGCTTCTCGTTAAACGATAACATTGTTGTATCGGATCGTATCCGTGAAAACTTCCGTAAGATTCGTGGCGCGACACCGTTAGAAATTGTGAATATTGCCTTAACTGAAACCTTAAAACGTACCATTCATACTTCGATGACATTATTGCTGGTTGTACTCGCAATGATGTTCTTGGGTGGTGATGGCTTACACTGGTTCTCAGTTGCCATGTTTATTGGTGTATTTGTGGGTACGTATTCTTCAATCTATATTGGTACTGCATTTGCATTGTGGCGTGGTCTTAACCGTCAAGACTTTATCGTACAAGTTAAACCTGAATTCGAAGATGAAGAGCATATTCCTCATTAAGTTTCAGTTTTAATTGAAAAAGCTCATCTTTGGATGGGCTTTTTTATGCTTAAAATTTAACATCACAATGTAAAGAAGTTGTTCTATTCATAAAACCTTACGCTATCCCACAATTCAGCATCTGTTGATTTACATCATATAGCGATGTCAATACAAAATAGTGATACGAGGTAAATTGTGACTACTGAGCATAATATTTTGCAGTTGGATAATACTTGGTCTTTTCCTTCCATTTTCCATTAATCAAATTACGATCTGTGACTTCAACTTGATCACCTTGTGGTGATGTTGCATCCTCAATAAACTCTCGAACCAGCAATAAACCTTTTCTAGGTACAACTTGATACTCAGAACGAATATGGTAGCAACAGCCACTTTTATTAAAAGTGATGATACGTTTGCGCTTTTTGTCTAGCTCAAACATACCTAAATTTTCTTGAGTGAGTGCAGACAGTTCCTGACTTAAAACAAATTTATTCTTGCTTTGATTAAATACATAAATGTCATACACCGGACCGCCATAAGAACCATAATTGCCGTTTCTAATCGCGAGGTCTTCTGTTCCATCAAAGTTAAAATCATCAAAAATCAAAGGACTTTGTTCGCCATAAAGCTGTATAACATTAACACTCGGTTTAAACTTTTCATCCAAATACATGGTCAATTCATCAGAGTGAAATGCTTGAAATACCGCTTTACTGCCCTTTTTAAATAGCTTTACTTCGGCCTTAGCCCCACATTCATCTTTTTCACATGCAATATCAATTACGGCATCATAGTGTTTCGAGCCATCTTGAATTTCAAAAACTTGTGCATGCGTTATAGATAAGGAAAATGCCAGATAGATGCCTAAGCTGTTACAGATTATTTTAAATGGTTGATTCATCATTTTTTATTCAGTCAATTTTATCAAAATCATAGCATTAAAATTGCTTAAATAAAAAACCGCCCGAAGGCGGTTAGGCTCCCTCCTTTATCAAAGGAGGGTTGGGGGTGGATTTAATCCGATAGCGGCTTAGTGCCCACCACCATTGATTGCTTTTGTCATCTCTTCAACAACTTTCTTGGCATCACCAAAGATCATCATGGTTTTGTCATTGTAGAATAAGTCATTGTCTAAACCTGCATAACCTGTTGCCATAGAGCGCTTGATTACCATAATGGTACGTGCTTTATGTGCTTCAAGAATCGGCATGCCATAAATTGGTGAGCTTGGATCATCTTTAGCCGCTGGGTTAACAACGTCATTCGCACCAATCACCAATACAACATCAGTCGCTGGGAAATCAGAGTTGATCTCGTCCATTTCCAAGATGTCTTCATATGCAACATCAGCTTCCGCCAACAATACATTCATATGACCAGGCATACGACCTGCAACTGGATGGATTGCAAAACGAACCGTTACACCTTGCTCTTTTAAGATTTCACACAATTCTTTCACTGCGTTTTGTGCACGACCTTGCGCCATACCATAACCCGGTACAATCACAACGCTGTCCGCATTCGACATCAAGAAGCCCGCATCATCCGCAGAACCAGAACGGTAATTACGTTGAACTTGCTCACCTTTATCAACCGATGCTACAGCCGTACCACCCATCGCACCACCAAACAATACATTGATGATTGAACGGTTCATTGCTTTACACATAATGTAAGACAGAATCGCACCTGATGAACCCACCAGCGAACCCGCAACAATCAGCATGTTGTTTTCAAGTGTGAAACCAATACCAGCCGCAGCCCAACCAGAGAATGAGTTCAGTAGTGAAACCACCACTGGCATATCACCGCCACCGACTGGTGCAATCCAAACCCAACCAAATGCCAATGCCAGTGCAGTCATTGCCCAGAATGCTTGCATATTGCCTGTGGTAAAGAAGTACACACCACACGCCAGCATAGCCAGGAAAATGATCGCTTGAACGGGTTTAACCCAAGCACCTGAAATGGTTTTTGCCCATTTCTTTGCAGCTAACTTACCATAAGCAAATACAGATGCAGTAAAGGTAATCGCACCAACGAAGCAACCGACGAATAATTCAAATAAATGAACTTTACTCATATGCGCATGCTGTACACCAGCAGCGCTTAAAGCAGATTCGTTTTGTGCAAACAGAGCAGTCAGTTGGTTATTATGTAAAATTGCAGCAATTGCAATCAGTACCGCAGCCAAACCAACAAGTGAGTGCATCAATGCCACTGTTTCTGGCATTTGGGTCATTGGAACTGTACGTGCACGCGCAATACCGACAATTGCACCCAACACCATTGCACCACCAATCATCCATACAACAGGATGATCTGCGACAAAGAATGTGGTGATTACTGCAATCGCCATAGCGATCATACCGTAACGGTTACCAGCAATCGCAGTTTTAGGACCTGAAAGACCACGTAAGGTTAAGATGAAAAGGACAGCACCTACAAGGTAGAACCAATCCGCATATTCTCGAATAAATTCCATAGA
Organism: Acinetobacter sp. CE-15; assembly: GCF_051059255.1. NCBI lineage: Bacteria > Pseudomonadati > Pseudomonadota > Gammaproteobacteria > Moraxellales > Moraxellaceae > Acinetobacter > Acinetobacter sp. CE-15. The sequence goes on from NZ_CP192737.1 coordinate 4,001,649, forward strand.
TTAGCCCTCTTTTTTCTTTTGTTTTGGCTTAAACATTTCAAGCATACGTGCAGTCACTGCGAAGCCACCAAAAATGTTAATACTTGCCAAGAACACTGCAATTGCACCAAGTACACTGACAACATTCACGGACTGGAATTGTACACTTGCGTCTACAACACCAGGAATTCCAACAGTTTGTATCATCGCACCTACAACGATAATTGAGGACAATGCATTGGTTACTGCCATTAACGGCGTATGCAATGCAGGTGTTACACCCCAAACCACGTAGTAACCAACAAAAATGGCTAAGACGAAAATAGTAATAGTTTCAACCATGATGACTCTCCTTAACCACGCTTCAGCAGTACTTGACCGCCATGAGTTACTAGAAGTGCTTTTTGAATTTCGTCTTGTTGATTGATGGCAAAATTTTTCTCTTGATCAAACAAAGTTTCTACGAAATTGAAAACATTACGTGCATACAGTGCCGAAGCTTCTGTCGATACTGTAGAAGGAATATTTGGAATACCTAAAATCGTCACACCATTGTCAGTGACAACATTTTCACCATTCTTAGAACCTTCAACGTTGCCGCCTGATTCAACCGCCATATCTAAGATGATTGAACCCGGTTTCATTTTGGCAACAGTTTCAGCTTTGATTAAGCGAGGTGCATCACGACCTGGCAACAACGCAGTAGTAATCACGATGTCTGCATTTGACACTGCTTTATCTACGATGATGGCTTGGTCTTGAATATATTGCTCGCCTGGCATCCAGCCATAACCATTTTTAGCGGCATCGGCAGCTTTTTGTTTTTCTTCATCAGACATCGGTACATCTAACCACTTACCACCAAGCGATTCGACTTGGTCACGTGCAGTTGGACGTAAATCTGTTGCTTCAACAACTGCGCCTAAGCGTTTTGCAGTTGCAATGGCTTGAAGACCTGCAACACCCACACCCATAATCACGATACGAGCGGGTTTCACAGTACCTGCAGCAGTCATCAGCATTGGGAACATACGTTGATATTCCGCAGCGGCCAATAACACCGACTTATAACCTGCAAGGTTGGCTTGAGAAGACAATACATCCATATTTTGCGCACGAGACAGTGTTCGTGGCAAAAGCTCTAACGCAAATGCAGACACTTGTTGTGACGCAAATTGGTCAAGTTCAGTATTACGGTATGGGTCAAACATTGCTACCACAGCTGTTCCTGCGGCAAGCTTTTGAATTTCCTCACCTTGTGGTGCACGAACTTTCAAAATAATTTGACTACCTGTATAGGCATCATCTGTAATTTTAGCGCCGACTTGTTCATAAGCACTGTCTATATAAGCCGCTTTTTTACCAGCGCCTCGTTCAATGACAATACTATGACCAGCACTAATCAACTTTTTTACTGTCTCTGGCGTAGCGGCTACGCGGTTTTCACCGACGACAGATTCTTTTGGGATTCCAATCTGCATGAGCGTTCCTCAAGCTAATTTTTCTTCAAGTAAACATCGTAAATAACCCGATGTTTCCCCCAGATGCGTTGTTATGAATTTTTGGATTCTAATTGAACTTTTTTAAAATACCACCCAATATTTATTTAATAAATACCCATATTTTGAACTGATGATTCATAAATATAATTGTGCGACATACCCTATATTCAATTTATTGTATTTTTCTCGTATTATCCTGCTCAGTTTTTTTGACATATCCTGTCTCCAATTTTTAAAAATGATGTTTTTTTAAGCTTATTTGCATATTTTAAGCTGCTCACCCTACCCTACTGATTGGCATTTACAGCAGTATGATTCACTTTTAAGCATTCCAGCTTGCTGTTTAAATACTCCATAAAACAATAGATTTAGCACAAAAACCAACATCCCTATTGACCTTTCTGACAAATTACATGGTTTTTTTATCAGCTTATATTGGCCTTTTCTATCATTTTTTTCGTCAAAAATGTAAGTCGGTTTTTATTACATTTTTTAATTTCATTAATAAAAAAAAGTACTTGGAATAACCATTAGAATTACCCTAGAACTGAGTCTAAAGCAATTACAAAAAATTTTAGTTTTTTTTTATTTGCCATTTTGTCAGTTAATAATACTCGAACAGCTTGAACCAACCATTACGATGTTGCACCTTTTTTGTGCAAAAAATAGCATATTGAATTTGAGCAGTTTATAAACAAGGATCTCACGGTTGATTTTTATACAATTTTTATTTCAATCTATTTAAATGCCACTTAAATCCACACAAAAAGAAGTAAGCAAGTGTGTTTTATATTCCTTTTATTGCGCCAATTCATTCTTTTTTTGTATTTCCACTGATTGAAAACAACATTTATACTGCTTGTTCAAATTTACATGTCGTATAGCGACATCGTCAATGCAGTCAAATTCATGAAACTTTCTTTATCCAGTACCCAACTCGGTTCGATTTTCGCACTTGGTGCGGCTTTCTTATTTAGTACCAAAGCTATTTTTATTAAACAGGCTTACGCATTATCGCCATTGGTTGACAGCACCGTGCTTATGGCATTGCGAATGGCAAGTGCCCTGCCTTTTTTCCTTTTACTGTGTTGGTTCAATCGCCATCATAATAAAAATATGACAGGAAAAGACTGGGCCTTATTGGTTGCTGCAGGTTTGATGGGCTATTATCTTTCAAGTTGGCTCGACTTCGCTGGTCTGATGTATATCAGTGCTTCGTTAGAACGTATTATTTTATTTCTCTATCCAACACTGACAGTGATTGCCACAAGCTTTATTTATAAGCAAAAACTCAACTTTAGAACCATACTAGCGATTGCATTAAGCTATGGTGGTACAGTGATTGTGATGCTGCAAGAGCAAAGCACAGTACCGCATGAAGGAAATTTCTGGCTAGGCGTGAGTTTAGTCTTTGCCAGTGCGGTCTGTTTTGCGACGTACTTACTCATGACCCCACGTTTAATTCAAAAATTTGGTTCATGGAATTACACTGGTTTGGCATTAAGCATTGCATGTTTTGGTACGCTAACTCATTTTATTATTGCAACACCCCAGCCGATTCAACTGCTTACTCAACTTCCGACACAAGTCATTTGGTATGGTATCGCCTTAGGCTTATTGGTGACGGTTTTACCGACGATTTTGGTCGCGCAAAGTATTTCTCGTTTAGGTGCTGCACAAGCAGCTATGATTGGTTCGATTGGCCCGATCCTAACCATTATTTTGGCTGTGGCTTTGCTCGGTGAGCATATGAATGCGATACAATGGTTTGGTTGTTTACTGAATATCATCGGTGTCATGATGATTACTTTGTCTAAAAAGAAACTTGCACACTAAATTGTGCAGAAGCTTGGAAGGAATATGCATTTTAAAATTGTATCGCCGAGTGCCTGTGTAGATGTTGAAAATATCCAGTTGGCACAGTCGCATTTGGAACAGTTAGGTCATACAGTCAGTTTGGGTAAACATGTATTTTCACAACATCGCTATTTGGCAGGTACAGTTGAACAACGTATTCAAGATTTAAAACAGGCATGTTTAGATCCAGATATTGATGCAATTTGGTGTGGCCGTGGTGGTACTGGTGCTGCAATGTTATTGCCATTTTTAGGCAAGTGGATTTTAAATAAACCCATTATTGGCTATTCAGATACCACCGTGTTATTAAACTATATTGCGATGCATCATGGGCAATCTTTACATGCGCCTGTATTTCAGGAAATTGCCGTTAAAAATTTAGACAATAGTCCTCTGTCGTATGATGCTTTAAAAACCATCAGCCTGTTATCCGCGGATATAAACCAACACGGTCATTATCCCTTATCCAGCGCAAATGGTTTTGCTCAAGATCAGCACATTGAAGATGTTAAAATCTTAGGCGGAAATCTTACTGTGCTGTGTACTTTACAAGGCACACCGTCTGCCTTAAAACTGAATCAGCCGAGTGTTTTACTGATTGAAGATGTAGGCGAACCCTATTATCGAATTGAACGTTCATTGACTCAGCTCCTACAAAGTATTGATACTTCAAACTTAAAGGCTTTGGTCTTGGGTGATTTTTATCAATGCCCACAAAAAAATGTCCCGCAAAGTATTGTTGAGATTGTAAAAGAACATCTCGATCCACTGCACATCCCACTTTACCAATGTGACTGGTTTGGTCATGGTGAAGTCAACCGTCCATTTTGGTTAGGGAAAACGGGCAAGATTGTAGATTCACAACTGATTATTTAACGGCTAGGTTATTTAATGACTGGGTTATTTTAGTACAGCGCTATTTCAGCGCATTGAATATAAAAATAGCCAATAACTTGCTTAAGATAGGCCTCTACGAAATCCTAGTCAGTGCTTACTGGGATTTCCTAAGAGCATCAAAGCAAAGGTAACCAACCTATATACGTTTAATCCTGAGCAATACTTTACTTGCATCGTGCTTCTTCTGATCACTTTTCTATATGACGGTTTTCTTGTTTAACAGCCCCTTGATTGTTCATTCATAAATACGATCAGTTGCTTCGGTTTTTTCTTGGCATTTTCACTTGACCTTAAGTTAACTTGAGCTTTGATACTGTCGGAAATTTCCAGTCAATCAAAAAGAGTCATCCATGCATTCCAGATCAGAATCCGCGCAGATCAAATCGTTCCAAATGATTAACCCAAATACACTTTATAATCCAACAGCATTTGCGTATAGTCATGTGGCTGAAGTACGCCATTATTTGCGTATTTTGCATATATCTGGACAAGGTGGTGAAAACCAACAAGGACAATTATCCCAAGATTTTGCACAACAAGTTCATCAAGCTTTTGTCAATCTGCAACATGCCCTACAAGCGGCTGATGCATCATTATTGGATATTGCTGTTTTAAGAGTGCTTGTGGTCGATCACAGTACTAAAAAACATCAGTTTTTAATTCAGGAAATGCAACAACTTTGGAAAGATCAACCTTTCCCTGCGTGTACACTGATTCCTGTCCCGTGTCTTGCTTTACAAGGAATGCTCATTGAAATTGAAGCAACTGCCTATTGTATGTAACTCCAAGAACTAGGATATTTTTATGAATGCTCAACTCGATATTAGCCAAAATAAAGCATTACTTTGGCTGATGGCGATTGCCTGCGGTTTATGCGCAGGAGCAAACTATTATAGTCAGCCGCTGATTCACTCGATTCAACTCTATTTCAACATGCCAGAATCACAAGTGGCACTTACAGTGACCTTTGCCCAAGTGTCTTATGCGCTTGGTCTTTTATTCATTGTGCCGATGGGTGATATTGTCAATAAAATCAAATTTATTCCTTGGTTAATGTTTTGTGCTGCGATTGGTTTATTGATGTGTGCTTTTGCTGTCAATTTACCTATGCTTTGGGTTGGCACAATTATTACAGGTCTATTTTCTGTTGCGGCTCAGGTGTTAATCCCACTTGCAACGATGGCAGTTAAACCTGAAAAAACAGGAGAAGTTGTTGGCTTTTTAATGAGTGGGCTATTGGTTGGGTTATTACTTTCCACCAGTCTTGCCGGTTTGTTATCTAACCTGTTTAACTGGAAACTGATTTACTTTGTCAGTGCGGTATTAATGTTGATTCTTGCCTATTTATTGAAAAAACGTCTGCCACATGTACCTGTGTTTAAAATGAGTTATGGCAAAATTTTCTACTCGATGGGTGTGCTGTTAAAAGAAGAACGTCGTTTGGTCTATCGTGCAATTATTGGTGGCTTTGCATTTGCAGCCATGAGTATTTTATTTTCAACGATTGCTGTTTTACTGACTTCTGAACCGTTTCAATTACCTGATGTTTTGGTTGGTGTTGCAACGATCATTGGGGTATTTGGTGCTTTAGCCACTGCAAAAATTGGTAAAATTGCAGACCGTGGACATACCAGTATCCTGACATGGATTGGGGTAGCGTTAATGATCGTCAGTTGGGCGCTGCTTTATTTCGGTGGAAAGTACCTCACCAGTTATATTTTAGGGTATGGCCTGATTAGCTTTGGACTCGCTGTGGTTCATACCAGCAATCAAAATATCATTTTCCGTTTACGCCCAGATGCTAAATCTCGGATTAACTCTATCTATATGACAGCCTATTTCACAGGTGGTGCATGTGGTTCAGCTCTAGGCGTTTATGCATGGCATCATGGCGGTTGGACCATGACTTGTCTTGTCGGTGTATGTTTGGTTATGGGTTCTGCACTATTTTCTCTGCTAGATCGTCTATATCTCAATAGAGCACAGACCATTTAAAGCATTCTAAAATCAAAATCCTTCAAAATTTGAGGGATTTTTATTTTTTAAGAAACTGATTATTTTAATAAAAATACGGATACCCAAATCATTCTATTTGAATAATATTCACTGTAACTATTGTGTGAAAAAACTGATCATAATATATTCGCATCAATAGTCTGCGATAAAATTCCAAAAAATGCGATGTACACAATTTCAATTTAAATGAATATGCGGGTTACTCTCTTAAAGCTATATGAATAAACAGTTGAGGAGCAGTAATAATACGGAAAATAAATCCCAGAGCTTTAAAGAAATTTGTACAGGACAATCGATGTTTTTGGAAAAAACATCAAAATATCCATGATTATTCAAATTTAAAGTTGATACACTTTGATCAAAATGATAACCCTATTTGTCTTTGCTAAAGTGTGATTGACGATACTCAAGCAAGGTTTTATTCAGCTCACACAACAGCCAACACTCATCCTGATAGATCAATCAAGAGTTTATCCCTTATGAAAAAAATACGATTAGCATGCTTACCGATCGGTTTTTTATGTAGTTTTTCAAGCTTGGTCTTCGCTGCACCAATAGGAAATGAAAACTTATTAAGCCAAGCTTTTATAAACTGTGACAACAGTGCCCAAGGTATTATTGAACAGGCAACTTGTCTAAAAGATGAGGCTGAACGTCAAGATACGCAATTGAATAGTACCTATAAAAAATTACAATCGCATTTGAGTGCTACCCAGAAAACAAAACTGGTTGCATCACAACGCATTTGGCTACAATCACGTCAAAGTGATGCTGAACTGGAAACAACGCTGTATGGTCAATCACAGCCAGACAACTTGCAAACTGAACTTAATGATATACAGCGTATCGCAGGCCGTACTGCACAATTGCAACGCTACCTGAAGTTACTTCAATAATGCGAATCAAAGCATAAAGATATTCAAGAACGAACATCGATATCAAGATAAAACTAAAGGTCAAATATATGAAAAAATTTAAAACTACTACATTGTTGTTTATCTCTCTTCTTCCTTTTGCAGCTTTTGCCGATGATGAAATGTCTCGTCCCCTTCCTGATGATTCTTATATTCATGCCAAATTAAGCAGCAGTTATGGCCAATGTATCAAGCAAAGTGGTGCAGTAACATTTGAAATGCAAAGCTGTATGGACCAAGAATATGCTCAACATAAGAACCGCGTTCAACAGGCCTTTGCCAAAATCATCAGTCGTCCAGACAGTGTGAAAAAAGACCGGCAGATGGATGAAATCGCAGCATGGTGGGAAAACACCGACAAGTATTGTAATTGGGATCCGAAAACCGAAGGACAAGGGCAAATGTTAGATGCACAGTCTTGCCGTCTGAACCGTATTGCCAATCTTGCCGATAAAATCAGCCACTATTGAGTCTCACAAATTAAAACTTAGCATCCCATCGTATTCAATAAAGTACTGTTGATTGGCATATTGTGATCCGTGAAACTGGGTTTATCTATGCCCAACAGTTGCATACTTATCTTCACATACTCACTTGGACTTTCTGAGAGTCTGTCAATCTTGTTGAGTAAGTAATTGATGCCCGAATGTAGCTAAAAAGTATTTTTATAAATTATTGTCATTCACAATCAATACAATGGCGTATCTGCTATTTTGAGGTTGTACTTTTGGATAAATTTGCCTTCTTAAAGAATATTCAGGAATGGTCTGATCAGTATCCATGGATAGAGATGCTAACATCATTATCAATTCTAATTTTTTTCGCTTTTGTTGCAAATTATATTGCTAAACAAGTCGTTGTTCGTGGGATACGTAAACTTATTTCAAAAATGAAGTTTGCACACAGTGAAATTTTTTCCCAGCATAGTGTTATCCGCAGAGTGGCGAATATTGTTCCTGCGATTGTTATTTTAAATGGTATTACCACAGTTCCACATTTGTCCTTAAAAGCGGTTGGCCTGATACAAATGGCTGCACAGGCGTTTATCTTCCTGACCATTGCACTGGCCATCAGCGAACTTTTAAATGTCTTTAATCTGCTTTATCAACGTAATCCAAAATCACTGAATAAGCCTATCAAAGGCTATCTTCAACTGATCAAGCTGATTCTGTTTATCGTTTGTGGTCTGCTGATCTTGGGTACCTTCTTAAAGAAAGATGTTTTTACCCTGCTTGCTGGTTTTGGTGCGATGGCCGCGGTATTGTTACTGGTTTTTCAAAATACGATTCTATCCTTGGTGGCATCGGTGCAAATCTCTTCCTACGATATGGTTCGTATCGGTGACTGGATTGAAATGCCAACATTAAATGCAGATGGTGATGTTATTGATATGTCCTTACATACCATTACCGTACAGAATTTTGATAAAACCTTTACCACAATTCCCACCAATAAGTTGGTGACGGACACCTTTAAAAACTGGCGTGGGATGAAATTGCTGGGGGCGAGACGCATCAAACGCTCAATCTTTATTGATCAAACCAGCATTCATTTTATTACCCATGAAGAACAACAGAAATTAAAAGCGTTCCTATTACTGGATCAGTATTTGGATAATAAACAATCTGAATTAGATAGCTTTAATCAACAGTTTGAAGATCAGTCCGTCTATAACCAGCGCCGTCTAACCAATATTGGAACATTTCGGGCCTATGTCGAGTTCTACCTAAAGCAACATGCTGGTATTGCTAAAAACCAATCCCTGATTATCCGTCAGTTACAACCAACAAGTGAGGGATTACCACTGGAAATCTATGCATTTGCCAATACAACAGTATGGAATGATTATGAGGCAATCCAGTCTGATATATTTGACCATCTGATGGCAATTATTCCTGAATTTGGACTCAAGATTTATCAGGCACCTTCTGGTTCAGATTTACGTTCATTGTCAAAACACGCTGAAAGCAGCTCGGAACTTCTGTCCTGAGTTGTTCATTTACATCAAAAAAGCCCATGCGGTAACCATGGGCTTGCTTGCAATGAAAAAAGAAGGTTTATAGCGTACCCCATAATCACTTCAAAGCATAAACTGACGGCTAAAACCCTCACTAAATATCTTGAACATAATTCTATATTTATTTCACCGCTATCTAATTATAAAAGGTCTATCGGTTCTATTTCAGCGAGATAGTTACTATCCAAAACTTTTAACGTTTTATTTTTAAACTGAATGATGTTTAAGTCTGATAAATCTTTAAAAATCCGATTTAGTTGTCTGGTCGAAACTCCTAACATAGCAGCAATAGAATCACGTTTTTCCAAGTGAATCATACTCCCCTCCATTTCCGCCCTAATTGCTAAATATTTACGTACTTTTATAAATGCTGGAAGCGTTGCATTTGTTAGCAGTTGAGTAGAAGCATATAATTTTTGACTGAGATGAGAGCAGATAAAACGTAGAAAAGCTGGATCGTTAAATGCATATTGCTCAATTTTGCTCAGGGATATCTCGAGAATATCCGCTTTTGAAATCGCAGTCACAGTACTTACTGTACCTATATCTCTATTTAAAAAAAGCTCTAAATCACCAATCACGGAAAAAGCCCTTTCAATAGAGAATACGGCACAACTCCCATCTTTTTGGTAATGTTCTACTTGTAATTTTCCATTCACAAGTAAATAGAGGCTACTTAGCGAGCTTCCTTGTGCAAGCAGATACTCACCTGCTTCTATTTGTTTTAATAAGAAATTTTCTAACAATATTGGAGAAAAATAACGCGATAAAGAAAACTTATCGATATAATTCTGTATTAATTCATCATTACTACTAGTCCTCATCTTTTACGGCTCTTCATTCAAAACTATCTATATTTACAAAGTCTTTATCAATATTTGAAACCTATACTGGGCCTAGATAATAGGTAATAAACAGTGACATAGACCTAAGTTATCTTCTTGAGACAAGGTATTTTACGATCAATATAAAAAAAGGTCATCTGTCCTTTTTTTAATTTATCTTGAAGCATAAGCTGTAGACCACTCCAATAGCCAAGGTTGTGTCACGATGAGCCCCTTACTGATCCATATACAATGCTTCGGATGATGAATTTGCAATGCAGCAATCAACGCATACGCCTAAATTGAAGATGTTAGCGAAAAGTCATCTGGACATTATGTTATTGATTGCTTCTATTTAATACATAAGCCTGTAGCTGCTCTCGTAGTAACCAGAATCAAAACAGATTACTTTAAAAAGCATTTATTAAGCTTATTAAAAGTAAAAATCTATAATTTTGATAGGAATAAGAAACCGAAATGAATACTGACATTATTAAAGGTCGTCTACTCTTTTTGAAAGAGGCTGAAAACCTGAAAAATATAATGCGTTCCTCTCATACCTCTAAAGGCAGAATTGAAAGTACAGCCGAGCATACATGGAGGCTTGCCCTGTTAGCTCTTGTATTTGAAGATGAATTAAAATATCTAGACTTTTCAAAGGTTTTAAAGATGTGTCTTATTCATGATTTAGGCGAGACAATCAATGGTGATGTTCCAGCGACTGAAAAGAAAAACCATCCAGATAAAGACGTTCAAGAACGTAACGATCTATTATTACTTACTCAATCCCTAGATGCTCCCCTGAGAAACACCATACTTGGATTATGGGAAGAATATGAAGCTGGTCTAACGCAAGAAGCTGTTGCAGTAAAGGCTTTAGATAAGCTAGAAACAATTTTACAGCATAATCAAGGAATTAATCCTGATGACTTTGATTATGAGTTTAATCTTAGCTATGGTGAAAAATATACAGATAAACATCCATTATTTAAAAGTATCCGTGTCCTCATGGATACAGAAACAATGCAAAAAATTAATAACAGTAAATAGAGATAAAAAGCCCATGCGGTAACCATGGGCTTGCTTGCAATAAAACAGATTCTTAACTAAAACATATCTCTTTTATTGCGTTTCAAGGACCTTTTAAATTACTAGCACACTCCCAAACTCTGCCCAAATATTGGCAAGCACTTAAAAATTAATTTTTATACAAATCATATATATATTTCAAATTTATGTGGAAGATCTAATTAAAACCTGCTTAATAGGTAATGGATTGCCTTAATGTTTTAATTAAGAGTTCATATAAATGATCGACCGCTTTTGAATTAAGAGAAGCTCGACTTCTATATACAGATGCTTCCATGGGTGCTAATGGGCCTAGTCCGTGCTCTGCTCCTAAAATTTCTAAATGCGGAGGCGCGCTACATTGTGTAAAAACTGCGACAGCCAAACCACTTTCAACTGCTGCAATTTGCCCGATTAAACTAGAACTATTATAAACAACACGATAACGGCGACCTTGCAATGCGAGCGAATTGATCGCACTTTTTTTGGCTAAACTGGTACTCTCATAAACAGCAATCGGTATCGGATCTTCACGCCATAATTCAAATTGGGGAGAACCTACCCACACCATTGGCTCATGAAACAATAAAGTGCCTTGACGGGGGTTATCCCTTGAAATCAAGGCTAAATCAATCTCGCCATTTTCTATACGTGGGATCAATGAAGTCGATTGTTCACAGATAAATTCTATTTCAACGCCACTATAACGCGGTGCAAAACGCTTAAGCACAGGTGTTAGATATTTAGCAGCATAATCATCGGGTACACCTAGTCTAATCCGACCAGTTAACTCTTCTCCATTAAAAGCCATTTGTGTTTCATGATGTAGATCAAGTATCCGTCTTGCATAACCTAAAAGAAGTTGCCCTTCAGAAGTAAGTTGAATTTGTCTATGCGTTCGAACTAAAAGTTGGCATTTTAAAGCGCCTTCCAATTTTTTTAACTGCATACTGACAGCGGACTGTGAACGGTATAGCTCAGGTGCTGCATTGGAAAGAGAACCTGTATCAACAACTGCGACAAAACATTTTAACCAATCAATCTGTAGATTTTGTAGATTCATGATTACCCCAAATTATTCGATTTTCGAATAGTATATGCAAGAATTATGCGCTTTTCATTCTAACTTTCTAAGTCCATAATTTATTAAGAAAAGAACGAAATTTCCCCTAATTTCCATCAGCGATCATTAGGTATATAGCTCATTAGAAAATTTAAAAAGATAAGGAAATTATTTTGTCGAATGTTGACCCAGATATTTACAGTTTAAGTTATTCCCAAGTTTGGTCAGGCTTTAAAAGCCTTCTTCCAATTTCATCTTTCGTGGTGATTTTTGGGGCTGCTTTCGGTTTAGCAGCAACGCAAACAGGACTAGACAATAGCTCTATCATGTTAATGAGTAGCTTTGTTTTTGCAGGAGCATCTCAATTTGCGACTTTAGAATTATGGGGCGCGCAAATATCACTGATTCCCTTAATAGTCACAGTTTTCTTTATCAATGCTCGGCATCTTTTAATGGGCGCATCTCTTTATCCTTGGCTACGGCACCTGCCTCCCATCAAACGATACAGTATCTTGCTGGTTATTTCTGATGCCAATTGGGCACTCTCACTACAAGCATTTAATCGTGGTGAATCCGGGATGGGCTTATTGTTTGGAGGGGGCCTTGCGCTTTGGCTCGCGTGGGTTTTAGGCACAGGACTGGGGTTCTATTTTGGTAATGTCATTCATCATCCTGCATTGCTGGGATTAGATATGGTCATGGCTTGTTTTCTACTGGCGATGGTTGTCGGTGGACAAAAAAACCTCAGAATACTGATCATCTGGACAATCGCAGCCTGTAGCTCATTATTGGCTTATTGGTACTTACCAGAAAATAGTCATGTCGTTGTGGGTGCTTTATTTGGCGGAATTGTCGGAATTTTCTGGAAAGAGAAACAGCTATGAACCTAGAGATTAGCACCACTTATCCATTAATTATTATTTTTATTATGGCCATTGTGACATTAGCCACTCGCTGGGGTGGTGTTTTAATTATGTCTTATGTACCTATTAGCGATCGTGTGCAACGATTCATTAATGCAATGTCGGGGTCTGTACTGGTTGCACTTTTGGCCCCTATTGCGGTTGAAGGTGATCATGGCGCTCGTTTGGCGTTACTGACAACATTGATCGTTATGCTACTGCTTAAAAAACCACTGGTGGCAATTGCAGTAGGAATATTGGCAGCAGCCTTATTCCGTCAGTATTTTGTATGAAATGATAGGGAGCTCAAAGAAGCTACCTTTGGCTATATTAAACCTAAACAAAATTGAGCAATGACTACACATTGCGCATAAGCGACATAAGGGTAATTCAGTGAAACTACAATGTATTGTGATTCATTTTTTTGAATAGAAGAATCAACCAATTAATAAATTCACTTAGTCTTCGGGGTTGATTATTTCGCGATTCATATAAAATCGACAAAGACATCGGCGCACAGGTAAACGCTGTTAATACTTCAATAAGGTCACCATTTGCCAATTGTTGTCTAACACCAATTCTGGGAATTTGAATGATCCCTAGTCCATTTAAACCTGCAGCTAAATAGGCATCCGTTGTGCCGACACTGATTAGACTCGGAGTTGGTACAAGGTAGGTTTGATTATTTTGATTGTATTCAAAAGCATTTTGTGACTGGGTGTCAGCATGCGAATAATCAACAATATAATGATTTTTAAGATCCTCTAATGATGTTGGTCTACCGTAATGTTCCGCATAACTGGGACTAATACAATTAACCATTTCCATAATACCCAAATGGCGTCCTATTAAATTACTGCTTTCAAGCGGACCACCACGGATTACGCAATCTACTCGTTCCTTGATAGGATCAATACGATAATCAACCCCAAGCAGCTTAATCTGTGTTTTAGGATATTGTTGAAACCATGCAGGTAGATGGGGAGCCACTACGCTAGAAAAAAACCGACTAGGCATATCAATGTTAATCACACCACTGAGTTCTTCACTTTGTTGTTGAAATTGATTATCTAAGCCTTCTAACTCATCCAACAATCTTAAGCATTCGACATAATAGCGCTGACCTGCTTCTGAAAGAGAAACTTGTCTTGTGTTCCGATAAAGTAAACGAGTTTTTAAATGATCTTCAAGCTTAGTGATTGACATAGAGATTGCTGACTTAGGAATCTTTAACTGTTCTGAAGCACGGGTAAAGCTACCATTTTGTACAACAGCGATAAAACGTTTCATCGTCTCAATCTTATCCATACATCACTTCCAATTGTTCATTATTTATGAACAGTCTTATCTGATTACTTATATTTATCAAGACAATTAATTCCTGTACTTTAATTTCATCAACAGTTAATCAGCATAATATGAGGTCAGTACATGAATAAAATTGCATTCATCACCGGAGGGAGTCGTGGAATAGGTCGAGATGCAGCGCTTAAACTCGCTGAGCAAAATATTGACATCATTTTGACTTATCATCGCAATGAAAAAGCCGCTCTAGACGTGGTTGAGAAGATTAAAGAAAAAGGTCAAAACGCATTTGCCATTCAATCTGATATTCGAGATATCACATTATTTGATGATTTGGTAAAAAGCTTAAGTTTCGTATTAAAAGAGCAATTTGGTCGTGAAAGTTTTGACTACCTACTCAATAATGCTGGGATAGGTTTACATACGAGTATTGAAGAAACTAGTATTGATGATCTAGATGATATGCTCAATATCCATGTGAAAGGTCCATTTTTTCTCACTCAAAAATTGCTACCACTCATTGAAAATGGCGGTCATATTGTAAATATATCCTCTGGTCTAACACGCTTTTCTATGCCTGGGTCAGCTGCATACGCAATGGCAAAAGGCGCTGTAGAAGTCATGACACGTTATATGGCAAAAGAATTCGCCTCCAAAGGGATTCGTGTCAACACGATTGCGCCCGGTGCGATTGCGACTGATTTTAGAGACGGTGCCGTCCGCAATAGTGAACAAGTTCAGGGGATGATCGCATCTATCACGGCATTAGGCCGTGTTGGTGAAGCGGATGATGTTGGAAAAGCAATCGCTGCAATTTTTAGTGAAGGATTTGACTGGATCACAGGTCAGAGAATAGAAGCCTCTGGTGGTATGATGTTGTAGTTTTAACTCGCACACTTTTAACATATTGGTGGAGTTATGCAAATTTCATATAACTCTGCCATATCGGGGTTCTAAGCAAATACAAAAAATTAATATTCATTAATTTTACAAATTCTATCTTTTGAGTATGGCTATTGATTTTAAAATAAAGCACGTATAATCCGCACTTGCTTTTTTTTCTATCTTTTTCAGGTTGACTGTATGTCTGAGCTCCAATCTTTAACGCCTCGTATTTCGGTCGCTCCGATGATGGATTGGACAACTCGTGACTATCGTTTCTTTGCACGTTTGTTTAACCCCAATATTATCCTCTATACAGAAATGGTTACTACAGGTGCCATCATCTATGGTGGAGCAAATCGTCATTTGGACTATAACCATGAAGAACATCCGATTGTTCTACAGCTCGGTGGTTCAAATCCGAAAGATCTAGCAACTTGTAGCAAAATGGCTCAAGACTGGGGTTATGACGAAATCAATTTAAATGTGGGCTGTCCAAGTGACCGTGTGCAAAATAATAAGATTGGTGCCTGCTTAATGGCAGAGCCTGATTTGGTTGCAGAATGTATTGCTGAAATGCGTAATGCAGTTGATATTCCAGTTACTGTAAAGCACCGTATTGGTATAGATGACATGCAATCTTATGAAGAGATGCTCCATTTTGTCGATACAGTTGCGAAAACTGGATGTGATAATTTTATCGTACATGCCCGTATTGCTCTGCTTCAAGGGTTATCACCAAAAGAAAACCGCGATGTTCCACCTCTACGTTATGACGATGTTTATCGTTTAAAACAAGAGCGTCCTGAGTTGCTGATCGAGATCAATGGTGGGGTTAAGACTTTTGCTGAAACGCAAACACATTTAAAGCATGTTGATGGGGTCATGATTGGGCGTGAGGCTTATCACAACCCTTACCTCTTGGCAGAATTAGGTCAACTTTGGAATTTAGATTTACCTGATCGTTTTGAAATTATCGACCAAATGCTGCCTTATATTGCCAAACGTATGCAAGAAGGCGCGCCTCTATCGATTATTACACGCCATATTTTAGGCTTATTTCAAAATCTTCCCGGTGCCCGTAAATGGCGTCAGGCTTTAAGTGGCGGTAATGCCAAAACATTTGCAGATGTTGAAAATGCCATTATCAATATTAAAGAAGCCATGAAGCGTACAGAAGATTATATTCGTGAACAGTCTGTCTGATCACGACTGAAATTTCTACGATTCAATACAGTCTTAATCCACAGCTATCTTTTCAATCAAACGATGGTCTTTAAAGATCATCGTTGAAACTGTTTGATCATGTATTCAGTACATCGCTGAATGACATCATCTGCATTTTTACTCCAGACCATCACAACATCAGACCATGCATTTTCAGCGTCCAAAGCTATCAGTCTTACCCGTTTAGGCAGAATATGTCTAAATTCTTCAGGAACAATACAAATTCCAATTTCAGCAGCCACCAATTGTAATTGTGAAACTTTACGGGACTGAACCGCCGCTTTCTTTGGAGAAAAACCAGCACTTAGGCAAAGGGTTGCAACCAAGTAACTTAATCCACCCCGTTCCGCATGTGGTGTAGAAACAAAATTTTCATGTCTTAACTGTTGGATTTTAATACTGCGTTCTGAAGCGAGTATATGATTTTGATGAAGTGCAACGTACAAAGGTTCAGGGTAGAGCGTGGTTGCATGTAACTCATCTAAGCGATTTAAAACAGGTGGGCGAATAAAACCAACATCAATATTTCCTTTCATCAGTGCAAGAATTTGGTCTTCAGATGACAAGGTATTGATCTCGAAATTAACATTGAAATGCTTTGAGGTTTGATCAAATACTTTGACTTTTTCTAAGCTCATGGTAATAGTACTTGAGTGTGCAATTTTGATGAGTCGATTTTTTCCACCTGCAATATCTTTAGCATTTTCAATAATATGATCTAAGTTCAGTAAATTATTTTTAATTTGAGCATAAAAGAACTGCCCTGCTTGGGTGAGTTTTATTTTTTTATCACTGCGGTCAAAAATTTCAAATCCTACTTCGTCCTCTAAAAGCTTGATCTGACGACTTAAAGCAGATTGAGCAATAAACAGCTTTTCAGAAGCTGCAATAAAACCACCTTCCTCCACAATTCTAATCAAATAATTAAATTGTTTGAATGTCGCCATACCCATCTCAAAATTAGATCAATCCTGCTTTTTTCTATATTAGATTAGATTGTTTAATTTCACTAGACTTTACTTAAAGCGACTTAGATCAGAGAGAAATAGTATGAGCATATCCAAACAATTACTGGTTTTTATTTGTATTATTTGCGCTGTTGTTTTACTCAATCTTTATGATGGTTTTATCGCAAAGCAAACAGGTAAAACGCCCCAACAGCCTGAATTTATTTATTTACAGGACTGATTAAGCGAAACAGATAAAGTATGTTTTTTACAAGCGCGTGCAAGATTTCACTAAAGCATACTTTTTTATATTGGTGACGCATGTTGTGGTGCTTTTTTAAAATCATATTGGTAAGTAATATACTTGCCAGCAAGCTCATCACTTACAAAGGCGTCTTTTCGAAAATGAGCACGTATAATACAGCCGTGTAAATCAGGTGCAGCATATACTTTTATGCTTTCAACATATTTGCTGTGTTGTTGGATATTGACATTCCAGCCCAACAGTTGCTTGATCTTTTGAAACTCTTCTTGTTTGCTGATCTGTTGGATATTTTGCAAATTACAGACTTGAATTGCATCCGCTTGAGGTTGAAGGATTGACCATCCCAACAAGTTCTGTATATCACGCATTATTGTTTTAGCTTCATCCAATTGGTTGACCGCCTGAAAATGACGAACCGTTGAATAAAGGTAATATCCAATTCCGCCAATCAACAGGATCGCCAATATTATTATTTTAAGATCGGGGATAGCTCGATTAAAAAGCCGCTTCATTCTCTAAGCTGTCCATGTCTATGGTCTGAATGCTATAGAGCATTTCAAGCGACTTTTCAGCATAGTTAACGACCAAACTTATTTAAACAACGCCAATATTTATCTTTAAATAGGCTGACATCGATTTCAAAATTGTTCTGATATTTTTCAACAACCTGATCTATAACTTTGGCGGGTTTTCTAAACTCTTTACAAGCAAAATACATGGTTCTTAAGTTATTGCCAGTTTCTCGCCCAATATTTAAATACCCTTCAAAATCCTTTAGCTCATCTAATAATTCTTCTTCAATCGCGTTAAGCAACTCATAATCTGTTGCAGACGGCATACCACTTGAATTCTGGCCAGCATAAGGTATTTCTACCAGCAGCATCCACGGATGAGAAGCCTTTTGATCCCATGTTAAAAGTGTACTGTTTAAGATCGCCACCAAAGGCAAACCGTCATTGGTCTCCCCCTCCAAACTGATATATTCATCTTCATCAGTGCTTGAACGGGTTATTTTGTCTAAGCGAGAAATTTCACTGTTCTTTAAAATTAAAATATTCTTTAAACGATCGATAGGCATTAATTCTTTTTCAGCATCTTGTCTGAATTGTAGCGAAACTTGATCTAGCTTTGTAATCGAATCATATTCACCCAAATAATTATCCAAAAAGATATAAACCGCTTGTAAGAATTCAGCTTTTTGAGCTTCATTATATTGATCATGCACAACCACAAGATCAGTTTCATCTGGATATTCTTCATGATCCTTTAAATAAAACGATAGCGTTTTTTGACTAAATTCATGACCATGCATACCAATACTGGTTTGCTGAATATCACTTGCGGGTTTAAGGGCGGTAAATTTCCAGCCAGGAATTTCAGGGGCTGCTGCCACCAACTCCTCTACAAATACAATATTTGCCACAACACCATCTGGCGTTAAGATCAATTCAGCTGTTTGTGGGTCAAGCATCCCGGTAAGGAAAAAAATTCCACCATGAACTTTGGCCAATTCAGGCGATAATTTATCAAAGAAATCCGCCTGAATCGTATCTTGATTTAACTCATCCACAATACGATGGAAATCCTGTTGATGCTGCTCAAACCATTGCCAAAATTCAGCATAGCGGTTTCGATTGATTTGTATTTGTTGTTCTTTCTTTCCAAATAACTTTTTGAAAAAACTCATTTTGATTGTTCTCTGTTATTGCGTTTATTTCAGATTAATTTAACTGAATTTTTATGATTTTTAAATGCATCTAAACTTTTACTTAAAAATACCAAGCGCTTATTTGATCCGATCTAACTTTTTCAACACTTCTGCAACAGCGACCATCGCAAAACTAGAAGTCACCACCACAGCCGAACCATATCCACCACAACGCAAGCCTGCACTCGCACACACATCAGCACTGGAAAAAGGATTATCAATTGAATACACACAAGTAATGCCAAATTTTTCTTTTGGTTTCTTACAAATGCCTTTGGCGCGCAACTGGCTCCGCAATTTTGCAAGCATCGGATCTTGTTCTGTTTTAGATAAATCAGCAACACGAATTTTTAAAGGATCAAGCTTACCACCTGCCCCACCCGAAACAATCAAAGGAATTTTATTAAAACGACAATGTAGCATGAGTGCAAATTTTGCTTTAACGTCATCGATGCAATCTAAAATAATATCGGGAACATTTTCTAAAATTTCTTTCACATTGTCAGGGCTGAGATAATCATCAATCAAATTAATCTTGACCCGAGGATTAATTGAACGGCAACGTTCCGCCATCACTTCAATTTTCTCATGACCTAAAGTAGAGGTCATTGCAGGCAATTGTCGGTTGATATTTGAAGCAGCCACTGAATCCATATCGACCAGTGTTAACTCGCCAATCCCTGTACGTGCTAAGGCTTCGACCGCCCATGAGCCGACCCCACCAATACCGATCACCATGACATGACTTTTTTCATAGTGATTGAATGTCTCTTCTCCATAAATTTTGGCTACGCCTGCAAAACGGCGCTCATATTCATCATTTTGGAAAAGTTCAGTCATGTCTAGTATCAACTCAAAAATACCTCGCTATTTTACTCATTTATCGACAGTGTGTCTTGTTCCAACACAATAAAAAAAGCCCTGCATTCTATACAGGGCTTGGAGAACTGAAATATATCGTGATTTATTGATTAGGCTATGAAGCGATTAAATTACGCAGTACATAATGCAAGATACCACCTGCTTTAAAGTATTCCACTTCATTCAAAGTATCAATACGGCATAACACTTTGAAACGATCTATTGAACCATCGACACGTTTAACCTCCACATCTAAACTTTCATGTGGTTGTATGTCATCAGAAAGTCCATAAATCGACAGTTGCTCATGTCCAGTTAAGTTAAGTGATTGACGAGTTTGACCATCCACAAATTGCAACGGTAAAACCCCCATACCAACCAGATTTGAACGATGGATTCGTTCAAAACTTTCAGTAATCACCGCTTTTACCCCTAAAAGGTTGGTGCCTTTCGCTGCCCAGTCACGTGATGAGCCTGTACCATATTCCTTACCTGCGATGATGACCAACGGCGTACCATCTTGCTGATACTTCATCGCAGCATCGTAAATGGCTAACTTCTCATCTGTCGGGATATAGAGGGTATTGCCGCCCTCTTCACCATTGAGCATTTCATTCTTGATACGAATATTGGCAAAGGTACCTCGCATCATCACTTCATGATTACCACGACGAGATCCATAAGAGTTAAAGTCCTTTTGATCGACACCTTGCGCTTCTAGGTAACGACCTGCTGGGCTGTCTTTCTTAATATTCCCCGCAGGAGAAATATGATCTGTTGTGACTGAGTCGCCAAGAACGGCCAAGATATTTGCATTGAGAATATCTTTAATTGGTTTCGCGGGTTGATCAATGCCTTCAAAGAATGGAGGATGACGAATATACGTTGAGTTTTCATCCCATTCATAGGTTTCAGAGTCTGGGATTTGAATTGCTTGCCATTTTTCATCACCATCAAAAACTGCCGCATATTCTTTATGGAACATCGCTGTATTAACTTTTTGCAGCACCTCATCAATCTCGATTTGACTCGGCCAAATGTCTTTGAGATATACCGGTTGACCTTGTTGATCGTGCCCTAATGCTGTGCTGGTAATGTCACTACGAATGGTCCCCAATAAACCAAACGCAACCACCAAAGGCGGTGATGCTAGCCAATTGGTTTTTACCAGTGGATGTACCCGCCCTTCAAAGTTTCGGTTGCCTGAAAGTACCGATGCAACATTCAGGTCATGGCACTGAATAGCGTCTTCAATCGGTTTAGGTAAAGGTCCAGAATTACCAATACATGTGGTACAGCCATAACCAACGAGGTTATAACCCAACTGGTCCAAATAAGGTAATAGCCCTGCTGCTTCTAAATAATCGGTCACCACTTTAGAGCCTGGTGCTAGAGAGCTTTTCACCCATGGCTTACGTTGAATGCCTTTTTCGATGGCTTTCTTTGCCAACAAACCCGCAGCCAACATCACACTTGGATTAGAGGTATTGGTACATGAAGTAATCGCAGAAATCACCACATCACCATCCGTCAATGGATAGCGTTTACCGTCAATCACACAATGCGGTTCTTCATTTTGTAAAGCAGACTGTTTTGAATCAATTGCTGTACCTGCACCACCTTCATTGGCTAAACGTTCTTTTTCTTCACCTTTAGCTGGCTTAAGATCCAGCGCCATTAAGGCACTAAAAGTTTGTGGGATATCAGGCAATGCCACTCGATCTTGCGGACGTTTCGGGCCAGCAACACTTGCTTCGACGGTTCCCATATCCAAAGCAAGCACATCGGTAAATACAGGCTCATCCCCAGTATGACGCCATAAGCCTTGTTCTTTACAATAAGCCTCAACCAATGCAATACGGTCTTCTTTACGACCCGTTAAACGCATATAGCCTAGAGTGATTTCATCAATCGGGAAAAAGCCGCATGTTGCACCATATTCGGGTGCCATATTGGCAATGGTTGCACGGTCTGCAAGTGGTAAAAATGCCAACCCATCACCATAAAATTCAACAAATTTACCCACCACACCTTTTTTACGTAGCATCTGAGTAATGGTTAAAACCAAATCCGTTGCGGTAATCCCTTCACGCAATTTCCCTGTCAATTTAAAACCAATCACTTCTGGAATCAGCATTGAAATCGGTTGTCCAAGCATGGCCGCTTCGGCTTCAATTCCCCCCACACCCCAACCTAATACACCTAAACCATTGATCATTGTGGTATGTGAATCTGTACCGACTAAGGTATCGGGAAAGGCAAATACCTCGCCATCACTTTCACCCAGCCACACTGCTTGAGCTAGGTATTCTAAATTAACTTGATGGCAAATCCCTGTTCCGGGCGGTACCACACTAAAATTATCAAAAGAAGACTGCCCCCAACGGAGGAATTGATAACGTTCTCCATTACGTTGCATCTCAATTTCGACGTTCTCATCGAAGGCATGATCTGTCCCAAAGTGATCCACCATCACAGAGTGGTCAATGACCAAATCCACTGGAGATAAAGGGTTAATTAAATTGGGATCTTTATTGGCTTTCTGTACAGCTGCACGCATCGCAGCCAAATCTACCACAGCAGGTACGCCAGTAAAATCTTGCATCAAGACCCGTGCAGGTCGATATTGGATTTCTTGATCTGAAGTTTTATTGTTTTGCCAATCGACAATCGCCTGAATATCGCTTTGCCTCACGGTTTGATCATCTTCAAATCTAAGTAAATTTTCCAATAATACTTTGAGTGATTTAGGCAATTTTGAAATATCACCTAAACTCGCTTGAACCTGTTTTAAATTAAAAATTTTATATCTTGTATCCCCTACAGTTAGGTCTTGTAGAGAATTTAAACGATTGATATGACCATATTTTGCCATTGGTTGAACCTCCAGCTTGGCGTTAACTTTCTTATTGGCTACTTGGAGTACTTCTTTAAATCTAAGACAAATATTTATTTTAGGTGTTGTTGATTGGTTATTTTTATTCAAATTTACATCGCTAAATATGGGGTCTGTTGACAATTCGTTAACGTTTGCGACTACGTGTGTTTTTTAGGCGATACTAGGCACGAAATACGAAATTTAGTCATTCTAAATGAGTAGTTCGTAACGACGTAGCGGCAAAAAACACGCTAGTCCCGAAGGGTTGTGGCTAAAATTATCTCAGCCTTCGTTATGAAACTTGAAAATAGTCTCGCTATTCTCTTCGTTTCCTGCCTTGCCTGCTCAATTTTAACCTACAACGCAGGCCATTTATGAAATGGCAACAGACCCTAAGCATTCATGTGAATTTTTCCACAACATCCCTGCCAGCGTTGCTTGATCCATTGCCAAACTTTCTGCTAAACCTGCCAAGACAAAAGGCAAGTTCACTGGTGTATTACGGGTATGCTGCTGGTCAGACGTCTGGCAACACAGTGGTGTCATATCTGGGCAATCGGTTTCTAGCACTAAATGTTCTGCACCAACCGCTTGTACAACTGCATGCAATTTTTTGGCATTTGGATTGGTAATTTGTCCTGTGACACCCAGTTTAAAGCCTAATTTAATAAAGGCTTTTGCTTCCTCTATCCCGCCACTAAAAGCATGTGCAATACCACCATGTTTAAACTGGTGCTGTTTCAACATTGCAAGCACGTCAGCATGAGACTTACGAATATGTAGAAGAATGGGTTTATCGTATTGTTGGGCAAGTTCAATTTGGGCTGAAAAAAAATCTTGTTGTTTTTGAAAAATTTCAGCTTGTTTATGCTGTTTAAGAAACGTGTCTAAGCCGATTTCACCAACCGCAATACAAGCTTCAGTTTTCAGTATATTTTCCAAAGCATTTAAATGCTCTAGACGGTGTTGTTCGATATAAAAGGGATGCAACCCCGGCGCAAGATGGCTACGGGGCGCATTATTTAGCTGATTTAAAAATTGCTGAGTGTCAATCAAATCTTGAAAGCGTTCATATAGAAACCCAATCAAAATCAAATGTTCTACACCCACCTTTTTTGCTTGATACGCCAATTGTTCCCGATCCAGATCAAAATCAGGAACATCAAAATGTGTATGCGTATCAAACAAAGACCAAGGCATTAGGATTTCGCTTTACCACTTGCAACAGGTGTAGAGCTGCTTGGCTGATCAACTTGCATCTCCGCGGGGAAATATTGACTTTTCAGCACGCCTTTTAACTGATCGTAAGGAATCATCAAACGCGGTAAGCCAACAACATAAGGCCCAATATCATATTCACCATATTGTAAAATCAGACCTTGTTTACCCAAATAGAAATTGTCTGATAATGTAAACTTCCACGCCTGTTCATATTCATTGACGCTTTCAGCAAGTTTTGAATCGATAACCCAAGTTTTAAATGCATCATGTGCCAATTTTTCAAATTTAGCTTTTTGATTGGCTTCAATGATTTGATCCAAGCCAACTTGTTTTTTACTCACCAAATCAAAGTTAAAATAGGTTTGCGCAGATGCCCCATGTGCACCGCCTAAATAACTACTGGTATTTAATACCACCGTCGCTAAAGGTTTATCTGAGTTTAAAATTTTAGGACTTAAACTAATCGTGATCTGGCCACTTGCCCCTAATGTTTTAAGCTCTTTATCCATCTCAAGGAATGAATTTGCATAAGGTTGCACCCGCTCTTGCAATTGCTGAACAGGGGTTTTATTGGCTTGCACCTCACTTGCTGAAGCTTGTGAAGCCGTTTGTTGCTGATCTGCATCTTTTTTTGCTTTACTCAATTGCGCGATATCCAGCATTTTATCCAGATTATCAAGAATCGCTTGATCAATCGTTTCATCAACAAAAGCCTGATTACTTTTTAGTCTTTCTATAGAAAACTCAGGGCATGTATTGCCATTACACTCAGGCAGTGTCAATTTTACTTTTTCTGTATCGCCCTGTAATAACATTGATGTATCAGGCACTTGAGATGCAGCACTTTGATCAACTGTTGGTTCTGCTTTTTTCGAGTCAGATTTTTGACATGCAGTTAACCCTAAAGTGATCACCAGAATTGAAAGCGCTAAAGTACTTTTTTGATTTAACATTTCACAAACCTATCCAACGAATCAAGCCAAGATTTTTTAATCTCTATATTCATTAGCCTATTCTTCTCTATACAAATCCTCAATCAAAATTTGTATGAAAATTGAAGCGTTATTGCAATACGTGGCCCTAGTTTATTGATCGCTGAGTCAATTCAACAAGGACCAATGATCTTAACCGCTCTGCTTTAGAATCCCGCTAAAATTGGCAGAATGATCAGAATACTCCTTAGAACATGCGTTGATACACTTCAGGCTTGAATATTTTTTGCGTCTGTTCTTTGCTCAAATAAATATCCAACTGGGTACCATCTTCGACAATTTCATTGGCGCGATAATGTAAGCCAACACCTTCACCATCAAAGAACCAATCGGCTTGCCCCCAATATAACTTTTTAGGCGCATTTTTTTTCACATCACTATTTTGCTTTTCCAACCATTCTGCATATTTTTCTTGGACCCAAGTATTCAGTTGGTTCTGATGTTTGGCATCAATCACATCTAAGATACTTAAGCTTTTCTTCAATTTCCGGTCAGCAACAAAAAAGTATTGTCGTTCTTTGATACTGACATCCGCTTGTAAACTATTGACTGAAACTTGCAACAAAACATACTGATTACGTTGTGAAGCCATACGCGTTTGCATATGCAGTTCAAAGGCTTTATTTTTCGGGAACTCTTCTTGCCAAGTATCTGACTTTTTGACAAAAGCATTAATGGCCTGTTGTAAGGTCATATTCTGTTTTAAATCAATCTGTGCCTGAATCACGCTGGACTGACTATTTGCAATCCACTGATTTAACCAATTGTCTTGGGTTTTAATGGTTTGAATATCAATTTCAATGCAATTGTTCTTTTCACAAAACGGTAAGGCATAATCAGCTTTGGTTTCTTGAATATTTAAATAAGGTAAGACTTCAGCGGCTTCTTGTTTGGGTTGTAATACAGAACCATCTTTGTCCTGATCTTTTTTAGAATCACATGCAACCAAAACCATTGTACTTAAGCAAAGCACTGAAATTATTTTTTTTGAAAATTGCACTGCATAAATCCCTTTGGACAAAAAGCATTGTATTTTGATACAAAAACAGCTTCACAAGGAAGCTGTTTTTACATTTTGCAATAAGTTAGCTGAACTTAATGCTCACGTGTAGAACGGAATTGAATATCCGGATAACGCTCTTGCATTAATTGTAGATTCACTCGGCTTGGTGCGAGATAAGTTAAATGCCCACCACCATCGACAGAAAGTTGGTCATGTGCCTTTTTCTTAAATTCATTAAATTTCTTTTCATCATCACAAGAAACCCAACGCACTGTGTTGATGTTCACTGGCTCATAAATACAATCTACTTTGTATTCTTCTTTCAAACGATACGCCACCACATCAAACTGAAGTACACCTACAGCCCCAACAATCAAGTCATTGTTGATTTGCGGCATAAACACCTGCGTTGCACCTTCTTCTGAAAGCTCTTTTAAACCCTTTTGCAATTGTTTAGATTTCAATGGATCTTTTAAGCGTACACGGCGGAACATTTCAGGTGCAAAGTGTGGAATCCCCGTAAAATGGAGTTTTTCACCTGAAGTGAATGTATCACCAATCTGGATCGTACCGTGGTTATGTAAACCAATGATATCGCCAGGCCAAGCTTCTTCAAGTTGCTCACGTTCACCGGCAAGGAATGTCAATGCATCACTGATACGCACATCTTTACCAATGCGCACATGATTCATCTTTAAACCTTTCTCATACTTACCTGAACAGATACGCATGAAGGCAATACGGTCACGGTGTTTTGGGTCCATATTGGCTTGGATTTTAAATACAAATCCACTGAAGCCTTCTTCCGTTGCTTCAACAGTACGTTCATGTGTTGGATGCGCTTTTGGTTGTGGTGCCCACTGAATAAATGCATTTAATACATGGTCAACCGCAAAGTTACCTAACGCTGTACCAAACAATACTGGCGTTTGACGACCTGCTAAAAACTCCGCTGGATCTAGCGGATCATTCGCCATTTGCACCAACTCTAAAGACTCTTCAAATGAAGCAAAGGCCAGATCACCGACTTTTTCACGAATGTCTGGATAGTCATAGCCATCACGAATTTCAATATCTGTAATGGTCGAACCAAAACCCGCTTTATATACATAAAGCTTATTTTCAATGATGTTATATACGCCTGCGAAGTCACGCCCCATACCCAATGGCCAAGTAATCGGCACACAACGGATTTTAAGCACGTTTTCAATTTCATCAAGCAATTCTAATGGCTCACGGATTTCACGGTCCATTTTGTTGACGAAAGAAATGATCGGGGTATCGCGCATACGACACACTTCCATCAATTTGATGGTCCGTTCCTCGACCCCTTTTGCACCATCAATCACCATCAATGCTGAGTCAACGGCAGTTAAAGTACGATAAGTATCTTCAGAAAAGTCTTCATGTCCTGGTGTATCAAGTAAATTGATGACATGATTTTTATAAGGGAACTGCATGACTGAGGTGGTAATCGAAATACCACGCTCTTTTTCCATTTCCATCCAGTCAGATGTCGCAGAACGGTCTGACTTTCGACTTTTAACCATACCTGCAACTTGGATTGCTTTACCCCACAACAACAGTTTTTCTGTCATTGTGGTTTTACCAGCATCGGGGTGGGAAATAATAGCGAAGGTACGTCGCTGAGCGACTTGCGCCGCTAATTCATCTTTAAACATAAAAAATCTACAATATGTACACAGTTATGTACACATTTATAAATATGTACTTGAACTGGAAAATGGGAATTCAAAAATTGGCGATATTGTATCAGATTTAGCGTCGTTTTTAACGATTGTTGCTATATCATTAAGCACTTTGATCGCACAGACATCGCAAAAATTCCAGAAAGAGGATGAGCGATACAGACGACAAGCAAATGGTTTTAAAGATCAACATAGATCTCAATATACAGTGGCGATGATTAAGTAAAACGCGATTATGCTCAGCTTAAACCTCGTTTGAATGATCGTGCTAGGTCTTTAGCTGGCTGAATATTTTTATATCTAAGGTATGGCTTTAACCATACTATAATTGGTTTCCAAACGGTCTACAGGTAACGGCATGCCTAACAAATAACCTTGTAATTGCTGGCAACCTAAACGTTTAAGAATCTGCGCCTGCTGTTCAGTTTCAACGCCTTCTGCCGTCACCACCAGACCCAAACGAATCGCCAAATGAATAATACTTTCTAAAATGATTTGTTCTTTTGAACCTTCACACAAATTACGGATAAATTCTCGATCTATTTTTAATTCATCTACAGGTAAATCTTTTAAATACAAGAAACTCGAATGCCCCGTCCCAAAATCATCAATTGCCAATCGGATACCTAAATTTCTTAATTTCTCAAAGGTTTGAATACTGTCATCAATATGATGCATCGCTGTAGATTCAGTAATTTCAATAATTAAATTACCATTTTTGACATGGTATTTTTGAATCAATTTTTCTAAAGTTTCAATCAAATGTTTATGTTCAAATTGTACTGCTGAAAGATTTACGGCGATGGGACCAAAAGCATATTTTTTATCTTCCCATTCTTGAATTTGCTTACATGCTTTCTCTAAGGCCCAATAGCCCATACGAATAATCAGCCCCGTTTGCTCAGCGCCATCAATAAACATACTCGGGGCTAACAAGCCTAGGGTTGGATGCTTCCAACGGATTAAAGC
Source organism: Acinetobacter sp. CE-15 (assembly GCF_051059255.1). Lineage (NCBI taxonomy): Bacteria > Pseudomonadati > Pseudomonadota > Gammaproteobacteria > Moraxellales > Moraxellaceae > Acinetobacter > Acinetobacter sp. CE-15. The sequence continues at coordinate 4,030,655 of NZ_CP192737.1, forward strand.
TTCTACCCCACAAATTTGGTAGTCCGCAGTGAATTTAGGTTGATAAAATAGAATAAATTGTTGTTCTTCAACTGCTTTATATAAATCATTGATGAGTTTAGATTGACTTCGACTTTGGTGTTGTTGGTCTAATGAACTGCTATAAACACTAAAAGTATTACGCCCCTGCTCTTTAGATTGCATCATGGCGGAGTCAGCATTGATCAATAAATCTTGTAAGTTCTGCCCGTGGTCGGGGAAAAATACGATGCCAATACTGGCAGAAATATTAATTTCTTTACCTGAGATTTGAAAACCATCTTGTATTTTTTGTAAGAACAATTCGGCAATCTCTTCAGCTTCATTACGATTAGAATCTTCCAGAATCAGAATGAACTCATCTCCACCAATACGAGTGAGTCTTTGCCCATCCTTAAGTAACGGATATAAACGCTGGGCGAGTTTAACCAAAAGCTCATCACCGATATGATGACCAAATGCGTCGTTAACAGATTTAAAGCGGTCTAGATCAATATAAATAAAAGCAATTTTAGACTGTATGTCCTTATAATCTAAAAATAAAGCATCGGTGTATTCAACGAGAAATAATCGGTTTGGAAGTTTAGTCAGATTGTCTTGAAGTGCTAAGTCTTCAAGCTCTTTATTGGCTTGTAATAACTGTAAACTACGTTCTTCTAATCTTCGTTCTAAAATCGCCACACAAAAAGCAGAGACAAGTATTAAACTCGCGACAAAAATAATGGTAAACAATAAAATACCTTGCCCTTCGTGTAGTTGACTTCCAAAATGATTGTCATGCACCGATGAGATCGTTGCTGCTGCCATACCGATATAATGCATTCCCACAATACTGAGTGCGATCATGATTGATACAGCAATTTTATAAAGCATCTTATGATTAAAAGAGTTCTTATATTTAAATGCGAGCCAGAAAGACAATCCTGAACCACTAATCGCGATGATGACAGAGAGCATCACCAAAATAACATCATAATCAACTTGTTGATTTGGAATATCTAGCCCCAGCATGCCGATATAGTGCATTCCAGAAATTCCCAGTCCCATCAACACGCCACCTAAAATCAACCGTACAATTGGCAAAGTCTCTTGAGTGGTGAGCCAAATCGCAAAAGTCGAAGCCATGGCCGCAATAATATAGGAGATCACAGTTAATGTTAAATCAAAGGAATAACCTTGCGGTAGATCACAAGCCAACATTCCGACAAAGTGCATTGCCCAAATGGCGAAGCCAAAAACCATGCCACTTAAACACAAGATAATTTTCTGTAGACGAGGGGTATGTTGGGTAAATATGAGTTGTTCTAATGAAATAGCTACGTAACAGATGATAACTGCAATACATGCAGAACCTATTACGAGATTACTATCATAACTCATATAACTCATAAAAATTTACTTCCAGTAATGAACCTATTTTTGTTATAAGCAACCTCTATATATACAACGCAAAATTGCGAGAAGGTTCACCTTTTTTTAAAGAACGTTCGTTTTACTTAAAATATCACTATCCTATTGAACGTCAAGTTATTTTTTGAATCGAAATAAAAAAAGCATATCCGAGATATGCTTTTTTATTTTACCTAAATAGAATTTTTAGTTATTTACTTGTTAGATGTGCCAAATCTAACAGAACATTGGCAGCCTCATTCACAAAGGTCTCTTCCTCTGGCAATGCCGGACGTTGGTTTACCTTCATTTTCGCTCTTGATTCAGCCAATGCATCCAAACTTGCTTGGTAACTTTCCCAATTTGAATATGGCTTTAATCCTGTTTCAGTGCGACGCTTATTCTCCGCAGCCAATGTTCTTGCTTCAAGTGCCACTAAATCTGCTTTACGTTTATCAATATCTAAAGAGATACGTTTCTGATCTTTGGTTTCTTGAGCAATCGCTTTACGCGTCTCTAAGTATTGGAACTGTGGATCACCTGCCGCACGAACTTTTGATTTTTCACCAAGCTGTGCCACATACGGTTGAATTGATCCTTCACGTTTAAACGGCGCAGTTGGAATCGTATCCCATTTCAAAGCATTTTTAGCTTTACGCTCACCAAACTCTTCATCATAAATATCCACCAGTTTGATATCTGGAATCACACCTTTGTTTTGGGTGCTGCCACCAGTCACACGGTAGAATTTACGTTGCGTTAAGGTTGCTTGACCATAAGCAAGACTATCCAATTGAACTTGTGCAGTCCCTTTACCCGTGGTCGTACTTCCTAAAATTACCGCACGATCGTAATCTTGTAAGGCAGCAGAGTAAATTTCACTGGCAGAAGCCGATGCTAAGTTAACCAAAACAGCCAAAGGTCCTGCATAGGTTTGCGCACCACCGTCGGTGTCTTCAAACACGCTCACATTGCCGTTACCATCACGGATTTGAACCACTGGGCCTTCTTTAATCACTTGCCCAATCATTTTGGCAACTTCTTCTAAAGAACCACCTGGGTTATTACGTAAATCAATAATAATCCCTTCAACATTTTGTGCTGCAAGTGACTTCAATGCTTTATTGGTATCTTCTGAAACGGAACGATATTCAGTCCCTGCACGACGTGCGCGATAGTTCAGATAGAAAGATGGGATTTCTAAAACACCAAACTTATGTTTTTTACCATCACGTGTTAGCTCTACAGTACGTGAACGCACACCCGCATCTTCTTCTTGAATCACATCACGAGTAATGGTCACAACTCGTGCTTGGCTCATAGAAGCGCCTGCAGCCAACAATTTCACTGACACCTTGGTGCCACGTTTACCACGAATCAAGCCGACAATTTCAGAACTTGGCCAACCAATCACGTCGACCATTTTATTGCCATCTTGTGCAACACCAATAATGCGATCACCAGATTTAACCTGTCCGGTCTTACTTGCCGGCCCACCATCTACAATGGTTTCAATCTTGGTATAGTCTTCATTACCACGCTCAGGACGAATCGAAACACCGATACCTTCAAGTTGTAAGGTGGTTTGGCGATTCAACTCCATAGCATCAACAGGTGGGAAATAATTGCTGTGTGGATCGTAGGTCAAGGTCATTGCATTGAGGATACGTTCCAGTACATCATCACTCTTGGTTCGTCCAATACGCTCTAGTTGGCGGGCATACCGCTTGGTGAGTGTTTGAACCGGTGTAAGATCTTCTGATGCTGCCAAATCCTGACCATTGGCCAATGTTGGATCATCTTTCAATGCTTTTTGTTTGGCTTGATCTTCTTGCTTAGCAATAGTGAGATTGATTAATTGCGACACCAGCATCTTACGCCAATAGTTTTGCAACTCGGCTTTGCTGGCAAAGAATTCAGCTTTCTCACGATCTGCATCAATAAATTCATTTGGCTGATTTAAGTTCTGGGTCTTTTTAAGTTCAGCCAATTCAAATTCATAAAATTCTTTTAAACGTGCACGATAATGCGCATGAATCGCAAATGGTCCAGACAAATCGCCTGCTTTTAATTTTGCGCCGAGTGTTGCCCCATATTGCTTTTTATATTGTTCAATTTCTGAAGCTAAAAATAAGGTGTGCTCTGGGTCAAGGCTATCAATATACATGTCGAGAATACGATTTGATGTATTTGCATCTAAACGCATATTCAAATAATGCTGACGGTCAATCAATGTTGCAAGTTGACGTGTCACTAAGGCTTGATCTTGTGAAGGATGAATCGATTGAGACACGTTTGTAGCATTGGTTTCCGCCATTGCCTGATTGATGGTATGGGTAAAGAATAAACCACCTGTTGCAAGTGCTATAGCGCAAGCGAGAGTTTGAATTTTCATAAATTCTTAATACTTCCTTGGGTTTTCCAATTTCTATATCGTTTTTCAATCTGAACTCAACAGTTTCAATATCTTAAACGACTTTATCTGTTTATGTTGTGTAGTTTTAGCATAATCTGTACTGAGTAAGTGTAGCAAATCATTGCAGAAATCGGGTATTGTTTCCCAGTTTATATAAATACAACCGTGGATTCCTATGATCGGCGCATTGATGCTTGATATTGCAGGCACAGAACTTACTCAAGAAGATATTGAACTATTACAAACTCCGCAAGTCGGTGGCATGATTTTATTTTCAAGAAATATAGAATCACCCGCTCAAGTTCGCGCTTTAACCGATCATATGCGCCAAATTCGCCCCGACATTCTTATTGCCGTTGATCAAGAAGGTGGACGAGTACAACGCCTAAAACAAGGCTTTACCCTACTACCAGCCATGGGGCATTTTGGTGAGCTATACTTAACTCAACCTGAAAAAGCCTTAACCCTGGCTGAACAATGTGGTTGGCTCATGGCAATTGAAGTGCTTGCAGTGGGGATTGATTTTAGTTTTGCACCTGTTTTAGATCTGAATGACATTAGTGATGTAATTGGCGATCGTGCCTTTGCAAAAAATGTACAAGATATTGTACCGCTTGCCAGCGCATTTATGAAAGGAATGCAACGTGCGGGTATGGCAACCACAGGAAAACACTTTCCTGGACATGGTTCTGTGAAAGCAGATTCACATGTTGCTGCAGCAATTGATCCACGTGAATACCAAGACATTTATAACAAGGATATGCAAAGCTTTATTCAGCTACAAACCCAGCTGGATGCACTGATGCCTGCACATGTGATTTATGAAAAAGTAGATCCAAATCCTGCTGGTTTTTCACCTTACTGGATTCAAACGATTTTACGCCAAGAGCTTCAATTTGATGGTGTGTTATTCTCGGATGATTTAAGCATGCAAGCAGCTTGTGTTGCAGGCGGAGCAGATGCACGTATCCGTGCTGCCCTCGAAGCAGGTTGTGATATGGGCTTGGTGTGTAATAACCGTGAATCGGCATGTATTGCATTGGCTGGGATCGAAAACTTACCTTTGCCAAATCAAGCACGTTTAGAACGTATGCGTGGCAAAATTCCACAGATCAGTATTGATGAAACATTTGATCTTGGAAATGAATGGCAAGCTGTCAAAAAAGTCATTGAAGAATTTAAAAATTCACTTTAAAACCAATAGAGAGCTATCCATAGGATATTGCGCTAGATAACTCAATTTTCCTGCCCCCTCTTGATGACAAGCTGGGGCAAATCTCCAGCCTTTTATGATTAAAGAGATTTAAACAATCCTCCTTTCAACAGGAGGGTTGCAAAGGATCAAAAAAGACGACGAAGCAAAATTAAATTTTTAGTTGTGTTTTAATTGCTTTTCATCATGACCCCATTAGAAAAAATAAAAGTTAAGGATAACCATGTCAGACCAGCAACTTTCCAAGCACCGCCATATTTCATTTACAGCCCATTACACAGGCTATATTTGGTATCAAATGGGCATTTCTCATCCCTTATTTGCCACATCCAAAGGTAAAACTTTGGCTATGATTGCCCACCCAATAGAAAGTTGGGGAGAAAAATATGTCGGTGGCAGTATGCGTACCACACTCAAGCAACGTCATACCATGTTGGATGAGCGCTTAGCTGAACTGATTGAACAGTCTCCAGACTTACAAGTATTGGAAATAGCCGCGGGGCTGTCACCCAGAGGCTGGTGGTTTAGACAACATTATCCCTTGATTGATTATCGTGAATTAGATTTACCCGATATGGCAAAAACCAAGCAAACGGCGCTTAAGCAAATTGATCACAAGAGCCCAGATGTGTTGTCTGTCGACTTATTTACAGAGGATTTTAAAAAAGCCTTTAAGGTATTTGATCCACAACGACCACTCGTCGTGATCAGTGAAGGTTTAATTAACTACTTCACCAAAGAACTGTTACAACAATTGATTCAATCGATTGCCCATTATGGGCAAGACTTTAACAGTCTGCATTATCTCACCGACCTTTACCCTGAACCGGTAAAAAACAAATTGGCAAAAGTGATTTGGAACAGCAGCAAGCTGTTAAAAGTCATGTCACGAAGTGCTTTTACTTTTCACTTTGTCACACCAGAACAAGTCAGAAATTTTATCTATCAAGCTGGTTTTCAAAAAGTTGACGTGATTCAGCCTCGTGTCTATTTCAATACAGATTCAACTGAATACAATGCTGAAGAGCATCTCGGTGATTTGGTGTGGATGATTGATGCACAACGCTAAAGCAATCATGTATTGAGATTTCGAGACTTAAATCCTTCGAAACATAAACACTTCGAGATTTAAATACTTCAATTCTTAGAAATAAAAAAACCAGTCCAAAAGACTGGTTTTTTAACAGATCAATATATCAAAAGCTTAAGCCACCGCGCCTTCTTGCGCTATACATAACTGCACTGCTTGAGTCTGGCGTGCAATAAACCGTAATAAGCGATCTGCATTTTCAAAGCTACCATGCTTAAATAGTGCGCGAACACCAGCTGCAGAGGTTTCAAAAATCAAACATTCAATCGCAAACTCACCTTCATCATCACTTAAATTTAAAGCCAAATCACGTGTATGTTGATTTACAAAAGCTAAATCTTGTTGATGATCAAGACGCATCAATAAACCAAAGTAATTTAAATCAACCACCTCAACCTGAATCACTTTATTTGAATGGCGATGTGTCAACTGACGATGTGGATCAAGCACTTGAATACGATTTTCACCACGACGCTCGATATGCTGCATTTGTTCCCGTGTGAAATTGACAATCCCATCCAGCCCTTGGATCGACCCACCTTTTAAGTAAGTGGTGAATAAAGTCATGGTTTCTTTACGGCGTTGTAATTGAGGAACATGATCGGCATTGGCAATCATTGCAAACTGCATATCTGGGCATTGCAAAGCAAAGTTTGCATTTTCATGAGGTAAGGTAAAACTGTCGTATTGACCACATGCCACCAGTGTATTCACTTGAGGAACCGGTACATGGCTTAAGCGTAATAGACGATTACAATTGATTTCATAACGTTCTTGTTCAGTATTTGAAAACTCAGCCATTTGCTTAAAGAATAATCTTTTGGCTGTGGGCGACATACGCGTTTTATCGAGCTTGGCATGATTGACTAAATACAAAATCACGGCCTGACCAAACTCGCCCATACGTTGCTCTTTCATCAACATCAATGATTCTTCTAACAACATGCGCCAGCTTTTACGGGTTTCTTGCATCACCCCCATCAAGATCATTTTCTCGACCAGTTCAGGGCGTTGATCAACAAAAAATGAAGCAATCACAGAACCTAAAGAAATCCCCACCACAGCAACTTTTTCAATCGCGACAATATCAAGCCACTGTCCCAACATACGAGAAAGATCAGGTAATTCTAATGTCCCCGCAGATAAACCAGAGTCGATATTGGTGATTTGTTGATTGGCGCCCATAGAGGGCAAATCAATCAAAATGACTGGGCCACTTTCAAAGAACTGCTCAACACAATACTTATATGAGTTAAAGTTTTGGAACGCTCCGCCCACAATCACAATCGGTGTATTGTGAATTGTTCGTGGATCCGCGATCGCCATATACTCAATTTTCCAGCCATCAATCCAAGTTGTTCTTGGCTCCTGCTTAAAACTGTTTTTGTGGTATATGTCGAAAAAACCAAAGCTTGATAAAGATTGGTGTGATTCTGTGTCCATTTGGATAATGGAATTCATATCCTTCCTCCATCCTTGCTTTATTCTTTTAATATGCAAGATTTTGACCCGCATTATTCTTTCAAATTCGTGATACGTATGAATTCTGTATCACATCAATGTCCTTATTGTTTCATTCTTACAGATGTGTGATTTATACGCAATCGCTAAATTGACCGTTTATCCAGTTTAAATGGCAAAAGATTTTGCAAGATATTTAACGCTTCAACGCTGCAAAATAAGTTTATTTCAGTGAAATACTTCCTTGGCTTTACTTAGACTGCTACTATCAAAGGGAAATTTTTAATGATCAAATAAACTGCTATGCAAGACTCAATTGAACAGTATATGCAAACTGTAGGGAAGCAAGCACGCCAAGCCGCTAGTGTTTTGGCAGGCGCAACTACACTTGCAAAAAATAATGCCTTATCTGCGATTTATACTGCTTTGGAAAATAGTCAACCGCAAATCTTGGCCGCCAACCAAATTGACATAAACAAAGGTCGTGACAATCAATTGGATAGTGCTTTACTTGATCGTTTAGAACTCAACCCCACACGCTTTAAAGGGATGTTACAAGGCTTAAAAGATGTCATCAGCCTTGTCGATCCGATTGGTGAAATCACGGATCTTGCTTTCCGTCCGACAGGTATTCAGATTGGTAAAATGCGCGTGCCTTTAGGTGTGGTCGGTATGATTTATGAATCACGCCCAAACGTTACCCTTGAAGCTGCCTCACTTGCGTTAAAATCTGGCAATGCCATCATTTTACGTGGTGGCTCTGAAGCATTGAATTCAAATCAAGCAATTGCTGAAGCTATCCAACATGGTTTAAAAGCAGCGGGCTTACCTGAAACTTGTGTACAAGTGATTAACACTACTGACCGTGCTGCCGTGGGTCAATTGATTACTATGTCTGAATATGTCGATGTCATCGTACCTCGTGGTGGTAAAGGCTTGATTGAACGCATTACCAATGAAGCAACCATTCCTGTGATTAAACATCTTGATGGAAACTGTCATGTTTTTGTTGAGGCGCAGGCGGATCTACATAAAGCACTTCCTATCGCATTAAACTCAAAAACACATCGTTATGGTGTGTGTAATGCAATGGAAACATTGTTGGTTGATGAAAAAATTGCGGAAGAGTTTTTACCCCGTATCGCTGAGCTTTATGCAGAAAAAAACGTTGAATTACGTGGCTGTATCAATGTTCAAAAAATCTTAGGCAATGCTGTAAAACCAGCCAGTGAAGAAGATTGGTATGAAGAATATCTAGGTCCAATCTTGGCAGTGAAAATTGTGACGGGGATTGAAGAAGCCATTCAACATATTAACAAATATGGCTCACATCATACCGATGCAATCATCACTGAAAACTTTAGCTTAGCGCGTCAATTCTTAACCCGTGTAGATTCAAGTTCAGTTATGGTCAATGCTTCGACGCGTTTTGCTGATGGTTTCGAATACGGTTTAGGTGCTGAAATTGGTATTTCTACCGATAAAATTCATGCCCGTGGTCCAGTCGGTCTTGAAGGTTTAACCTCGCAAAAATGGATTGTTTTAGGCGATGGTCAAATTCGTCATTGATTCCAAGCTTGAATAACTCGACTCAGCATTTATCTCAAACATAAGTGCTGAGTTTTTATTTTTAATGCACAGTAAAAACATCAATCAATTTAAAATTTTGATAAAAAATATGTGCTTATCTTTTAGAAAAACGCAAAGATTGCCTTTGGATAGGACAAGATTATTTACAAGAAATTATAGAATGCAGATAGATTAAAACAACAATGAGTGATAATTTTTAACAATCAATTGATAAATATTAATTATTAATCAATATCAGGTCGATAGTCCAAAAGTCTAATCACCTAAAGTCTATCTAGGACAAAAAAACTACACATGGTACAACATGACTGCTGATCTAATTTGCCCTTTATAAACAAGCATAATCAGATCAATCAGGATGACTTTTTTAAATTATAATTTCGGGTATTCAAACGTGTCTACATCAGTATTAGTAATTAACTGCGGATCTTCATCAATCAAATATGCGCTTGTTTCTGAACGTCGTGAAGATCGAATCTTTGGTTTAGCAGAAAACCTAGGCTCTGCTGATGCACGTATTAAAGGAATCACGGCGGGCAATCAACCGCTTGAGCTTTCAATTCCCTATGCAGACCATGAAAAAGCTTTAGAAACCATCTTAGGGCGTTTATCACAGTATAAACCTCAAGCCATTGGACACCGTGTTGTTCATGGCGGTACCTTAACCAAAGCTGAGTTATTGACGCCTGAAATTGTAGAAAAAATTCGTGAAGCAACACCACTTGCACCACTGCATAACCCTGCTCATTTAGTCGGTATCGATGCGACAATGCGTCTATTCCCGGAATTACCGCAAGTTGCCGTATTTGATACAGCATTCCATCAAACCATGCCTGCACATGCATATCGTTATGCTTTACCAAAGTTCCTGTATACACAACACAATGTTCGTCGTTATGGTTTCCATGGTACCAGTCATGCCTATGTTTCTGAACGTGGTTCTGAACTTGCGGGGAGCTATAAACATGGCGGTTGGTTAACAGCACACTTAGGCAATGGTAGCTCCACTTGCGCCATTTGGAATGGTCAAAGTGTCGATACCTCCATGGGACTGACTCCGCTTGAAGGTGTGGTTATGGGTACCCGTAGTGGTGATGTTGATCCAAGTATTCATAGTTTTCTTGCTTCAAATCTGGGCTGGGACATCTATAAAATTGATAAAATGCTGAACAGTGAATCAGGCTTACTGGGCTTATCAGATCTTTCAAATGATATGCGCACCTTGATTGAAGCCTCAGAACAAGGCAATGAAGATGCGACTTTGGCGATTGAAGTATTCTGTTATCGTTTAGCCAAATCACTTGCGGCATTAAGCTGCGGTTTACCACGTATCGATGGCCTGTTCTTTACTGGCGGTATTGGTGAAAACTCTGCCTATATTCGTGAAAAAACGATCGCTTACTTACCACACTTCGGTTTCAACCTCAGCAAAGAACAGAATGATGGTTTAAAACGTGGTACAGAAGGTCGAATTGATGCTGGAACAGGTCCTCAAATTTGGGTCATACCAACCGATGAAGAAGGTCGTATTGCTAAAGAAACCGTTCATGTTGTAGAACACGAGGTACAACAGGCCGCAAAAAAGCCTGAATCTGATATTGCGACAGCTTAAGCTGTCGTAAGTTTTGTACGAGCTTTGGGTATACCTGTTGAAATAGCAGCATACTCAAGCTCGTTATTACAATTGATCTTGACCAGATTTTGATATAAAGCTGTTTTGTAATCGCTTAAGCTGGCATAAATATATAAACCAGCCTTGTAGATAAATATCGTTTTGCGATCACTGTATACACCACCAAAAAGATGTTGAGTGAAGCAGATGATTTGAGATATTCATCTTCAATTTATCCATGAATTCACATATTTTTACTGATTAAAGAATCGTCTATGAAAACAATTTTATTGGTTCCAACTGGGGAAGGCGTAGGTTTAACGTCTGCGTGTTTAGGTTTAGTCTATGCATTGGAATGCCAAGGCGTTAAAGCAGGCTTTGTAAAACCATTTTCACAAGAATTAGTTGCTGAACCAGACCGCACCACTGCGCTTTACCGTCATATCTCAAAATTAGATACGGTTGAACCGATAGCTTATACAAAAATCACACAACAGCTCAATGATGGTGAAACTGATGAGCTCCTTGAAGAAGCGGTCAGCTTACAACGCCAAATTGCAAAGTCCCATGACATTGTGATTGTAGAAGGCTTAGTCCCTACTGCACGTGATGCTTTTGCCAGTGATTTAAATGCCTCTTTGGCGCAAGCTTTGGATGCCAAGGTTATCTTTGTCAGTAATGCCAATATCGAAAAACCAGAACAAACTGCTGAAAAAGTTGAAGCACAAGTACGTAATTTTGGTGGTGCATCATCATCGCGTAATGCAGGCGTACTGTTTATGCGTACCCGTGGTCTACCGGCAGAATCTGCACAAATTCCGGTGACCATTGATCCAAGCTTACGTTTAGTTGCAGATACTGAAAAATTTAAAACTGAAATTCAAAAAACTCATGCACACATCGGCTCAGCAACATTTCCAATTATTGGCTTAGTTCCATTCAGTGACACCTTGAGTGTGCCTCGCATCTCAGACTTAGCAAAACAAATTCAAGCCACGTGGATTAATCAGGGCAAAGCCAACACACGCCGTGTATTGCACAGCAGCTTAATTGCTTCAAATATTGAACATGAACTACAAAAATTCGTTGCAGGTGAACTGATTATCAGTGCTTCTGATCGTATTGATGTGTTATTGGCCAGTAGTTTAGCCACCAGCAATGGCATTCCACTCGCAGGTTTGGTTTTAACTGAACACCATGAGCCAAATCCATTGGTTTTAGAGTTCTGCCAGGCTGCAATCAAAAATGGTCTACCGATTTTACATACACCACTCAGTACCTTTGAAACAGCACAGCAACTTGCCAATCTAAGCAATGAAATTCCTGTGGATGATACTGAACGTGCTGATCAAGTGACCCGCTTCGTTTCAAGCCATATTGATCCAAAATGGTTGACCCAGATGTTAAATGGTGACTATAAACCGCGTTTATCCCCTTCTGCATTCCGTCATGAATTGGTACAAAAATCTATTGCTGCAAAAAAACGTATTGTACTGCCTGAAGGCGATGAGCCACGTACCATTCAAGCCGCAGCAATTTGTCAATCTCGTGGTATTGCGCAATGTGTATTGTTAGCAAAACCTGAAGCGGTACTCGAAGTCGCCAAAGCACGTAATATTGAACTTCCTGTGGATTTAGAAATTATTGATCCAGATCTGATTCGTGAAAACTACGTGACCCAAATGGTTGAATTACGTAAAGGTAAACTTAACGAATTACAAGCACGTGAACAACTGCAAGATACTGTGGTACTCGGTACGATGATGCTGGCACTTGATCAAGTCGATGGACTGGTTTCTGGTGCTGTGCACACCACCGCCAATACGGTGCGCCCTGCATTTCAGCTGATCAAAACTGCACCAGAATACTCCTTAGTCTCTTCAATCTTCTTTATGCTACTGCCAGACGAAGTTTATGTATACGGTGATTGCGCGATCAACCCTGATCCAGATGCTGAGCAATTGGCAGAGATTGCAATTCAATCTGCAGATTCGGCAAAAGCATTTGGTATTGATCCACGTATTGCCATGATTTCCTATTCAACCGGTACTTCAGGTGCAGGTGCGGAAGTTGAAAAAGTTGCAAAAGCCACGGAAATTGCCAAACAACGTCGTCCAGATTTACTGATTGATGGCCCTTTACAATATGATGCTGCATCTGTTGAAAGTGTTGGACGCTCTAAAGCACCAGACTCTCAAGTTGCTGGGCGTGCCAATGTATTTATCTTCCCAGATCTCAATACAGGCAATACCACCTATAAAGCAGTTCAACGCTCGGCTAATGTGGTCAGTGTTGGTCCAATGCTGCAAGGTTTAAATAAACCTGTAAATGACTTGTCGCGTGGTGCATTGGTAGATGATATTGTCTTTACCATTGCATTAACGGCGATTCAGTCAGAACAACAAGCTGCACATTAATGCTGATCTGCTAGACATAAAAAACCACCCAAATATCGGGTGGTTTTTTTATAATATACTGACTGAAATTTATACTAATATCCCCATCGATTCAATTGCTATCATGACAATCAGACCGCTTTATTTTCGATGAGATTAAAGCTTAGAAGAAATAGTTCACGCGAAATAAATAATTACGCGGAGTACCTGGCATAGCGTTTGAACGCCAATATTCTTTATCTGTTAAATTATTCACAGCAATCGTCGCGCCCCATTTATCGTCTTTATAACCAATTGCAGCATCTACACGAGTCCAGTCTGGCATTTTGATCAAATTTTTATCCGTAGTGTAATAAGAACCAACATAGGTCGCCCCTACCTCTCCATACCATTTTTCTGTTGGTAAATAACGAACAAATAAGTTACCTGTATTTTCGGATATTCCAGATAATTTTTTATCTTTTAGACGATCCTCATCTTTTACAGTAGTACGGCTATCATTTTTCCATTTCGCGTCAGTATAGCCATAACCACCTCGTACATAGAGATTATCTAAGACTTGACCAATAAAACTAAACTCTACACCTTGTGATTGTTGCTTCTGCCCCACTTCCCAATCATTCGGTCTGTTCACTGCATCTGGCTGGTAGCGTATATTATTTTTAGTAATATCAAAGATAGAAAGCTGAGTGTTTAAACGACCATCCAACCAATCACTTTTCACTCCAATTTCATATTGCTCATTATATTGAGGTTCAGCATCATACAAGCTTGGATTTATTGTAGTACTCACCCCTAACAATCCTCGACCACCATAGGGTGAGAAGCTTTTACTATAAGAGGTGTAGAAACTTTGACTTTCAATAGGTTGCCAAACAAAACCAATATTTGGACTTACACTATCATCTCGATATGATCGTTTACTTTGATTACGAATATCATTGGTTGCAAAATCATAGCTGTCATAGCGGAGACCTAGCATCATTTTATATTTTTCATTGAATGAGATTAGATCTTGTAGGAAGAAGCTTAATGAAGTTGCATCAGTTTCACTATGTGAAGTCTCTGCTGGGCGTGAACCATTGAGTGTAGACCAACCAGAAGATAAAGAACTATCTGAAGTATTAAATGGATTGACATAACGATAATAAAGCCCCGCCTTGTCACCACTTGAATAATTCCCAAGAATTGGCTCTCTTTTTTCCATTGACCAATCACTACCAAACATAACTTTATGATCTAAAACACCAGTTTTAAACTGTCCTGTAATATCAAAGGTATTCATTAGAGTTTTATTGGTAGTTTGCTGCCAAGCATAGTTTTGACGTATTTTTCCTTGCCAATTACATGTTTTGCCATCGTTTTGTAACCCAGCTGCTGAACACCATGTTCCACCAAAGAAGTTATCGAAATCCTGAAAAGATTCACGCTGACTCAGTGCCCAATGGAATTTCCAATTTGGTGCTAATTCATATTTCAGATCAGTTCTAAATGATTTTGTTTCATCAACAATATTATCATTGCTTCCCGCAAAACCTGTTTTAATGGAAACGCCTGCAGGCAGTTCATTGTAGGCTGGACCACGGTCAGGCGTTCTATTTAAATTATCGTAAGTGAATTCGGTCGTCCAAAGTAGTTTTTCATCATCGCTACGATAAGTAATACTTGGTGACAACATCTCCTGATTAAAGCCGATCCCTGAACGGAAGCTATTGGTATCAGACTTTTCACCAACCAAACGTACAGCCCAGTTATCATTGAGTGCCTTATTAATATCAATGATTCCACCAACATTATCATAAGAACCAACATAAGCTCCAACTGAGCTTTTTGAATCAAAATTGGCAACTTTAGTCACCATATTAATCACACCACCACCTGCACTTCGTCCGTACAATACTGATGCTGGTCCTTTTAAAATTTCAATCCGTTCAACATTGGCAGTACTTCGTCGGAACTGTCCGCTTTCACGAATACCGTCACGATAGATATCATTCGCATCAGCATTAAATCCACGAATAGAGATTCCATCATTTCTTGTATCATAACTGGTTGATACGCCTGGTGTGCCTTGTAACATAACACTCAAATCATTTGCGCCATACAGCTTATATTTAGAAACATCAATTGTATCAATCGTTTGTGGTATATCTTTTTTATCTAAACCATTTCTCGTAACATTGGCTTGTTTATAGTCCACATATGTTTTTATTGGGTCACCATCATTCATTGCTTCAATGACAATCGTGGGAAGCGTTGCTGTACTTTTTTTCTGTTCTTCACTGCTATCTGTATTTGCAAATGTTAGAGAGGAAACGAAAAGTCCTCCCGTCGACAGCATCATTAAAGTTAAGCTTTTTTTAACAAAAGGCATTATTGCACCAAGAAAAATAATGAGAATTATTATCATTATAATATGATTTTTCACTAAAATTTACAATAACACGCTAATTTAACTACAAAATAATGATAGGTAAAAAAATAAACGTGAAAAGTATATTAAATTAGCTAAAATTATTTTTAGTTATTTAGAAATTAAACTAAAAAATAACTTCAATATCCACAATTAAAATATATGAATCTCTTAATTTGAGAATATTAAAATTTTTAGATATTGTTATATTTATTGCTTAATTTATTTTCATCTAGATATTTTATATTCGCTTGGCTAACCAAACAGTATGTCCTGTACAATCACGGTCTTCAGCAATCATCTTTATCACTTCAAAATTATACTTTTTAAATAGTTCGTGGTACTCAGCAGATGCTAAGCTGGCATGATACAGCGCATCACCAAACATCTCTCCAACCGCTTCACCCTGTGATGGTCCACTGGTAAACATTAAAGCAGCGCCAGCTTTTGTATATTGATCAAAAATTTCAAACATATCTCGCTGATCCTGTGGTGTAAGATGAAAAAAGCTATCCCAAGCGAGTATTGCATCAAATTTGCGATTTAAATTTACTGTTCGCATATCAGCTAAAATCCAAGTGTGCTCAGGAAAATTCTGTTTCGCCATTTCAATCATCACATCAGAACTATCAACACCTATCACAGTATTCTCTTGCTCAATCAAATAAGTTGCAATTGGTTTTGCAGAGCCACAGCCCAAGTCAAGAATATGGGAGTGAGCGGGAATTAAAGTTAAAAAGCGATCCAACCACGCTTTTTCATAAAGAAATTCCCCGCGTAATTCAGTCCATGCACGAGCATGCTTTGTATAAATTTCAATAATATTTTCCGCAAGATGCGTATAGTTTTCCATGTTGTTGTTATTTAACCCAAGCTTTTGACTCAATAGAGTATAGAACTTTTCACCCTGTAAAATCTGAAATTTATTTCAATACGGCTTTATCATCATTTATATAAAAAGTAGAAAAGTTGACTTGATCAATCAAAATATAAGCTGAGTTTCTCAAATAAAATCATAAAACTTTAGGCTGAAATTAGATCTAAGCCACCACAAAACAAGCAATATCACGTATAATTTAGCCCGCTAGCTAACAGCCCGCTCAAGAGATTTTTGATATGACAACTATTATCAAACAAGATGACTTGATCACATCGGTCAAGGACGCGCTTCAGTTCATTTCGTACTATCATCCACAAGACTTTATCCAAGCGATGAGCCGTGCTTATGATCGTGAAGAGAACCAAGCTGCAAAGGATGCAATTGCACAAATCTTAATTAATTCACGTATGTGTGCAGAAGGTCATCGTCCAATCTGTCAAGATACTGGTATTGTTAACGTATTTGTTGACGTGGGCTTAGATGTTAAATTTGATTTAACCATGAGCTTAGATGATGCGATCAATGAAGGTGTACGCCAAGGTTATTTAGAAAACAGTAACGTACTCCGCGCTTCAGTTTTAGCAGATCCTGCTTTTGGTCGTAAAAATACCAAAGACAATACACCTGCTGTAATTCACTACAAACTCGTTCCAGGCAATAAAGTCGATATTACTGTTGCAGCGAAAGGTGGTGGTTCAGAGAATAAATCTAAACTGGCAATGCTTAACCCTTCTGACTCGATCGTAGATTGGGTACTTAAAACTGTGCCAACGATGGGTGCGGGTTGGTGTCCTCCAGGAATGCTCGGTATTGGTATTGGTGGTACTGCTGAAAAAGCCATGATGCTTGCGAAAGAATCGCTCATGGAAGAAATCAATATGGACGAGTTACTTCGCCGTGGTCCACAGAACCAAATCGAAGAACTGCGTATTGAAATCTTTGAAAAAGTAAATGCATTGGGTATCGGTGCACAAGGCCTTGGTGGTTTAACCACAGTGCTTGATATCAAGATCAAAGACTACCCTTGCCATGCTGCTGGTAAACCAGTCGGTATGATTCCAAACTGTGCTGCAACTCGTCACGCTCATTTCCAGTTAGACGGTTCAGGTATCGCACATATTCAAGCGCCTTTACTTTCAGATTACCCAGAAGTGACTTGGGATACGTCAACATCTAAACGTGTTGACTTAGACAATATCACACAGGAAGAAATGAACTCATGGCAACCAGGCGATACATTATTATTGAACGGTACCATCTATACAGGTCGTGATGCTGCGCATAAACGCATGGTTGACATGTTGAATAAAGGCGAACAGTTACCTGTAGATCTCAAAGGTAAATTCATTTACTACGTGGGACCTGTAGATCCTGTAGGCGATGAAGTTGTAGGCCCTGCTGGCCCAACAACAGCAACACGTATGGATAAGTTCACACGTCAAGTCCTTGAAGCGACTGGCTTGTTCGGTATGATCGGTAAAGCGGATCGTGGCCCTGCTGCTGTTGAAGCAATCAAAGACAATAAAGCAACTTATTTGATGGCTGTTGGTGGTGCTGCTTATTTAGTATCTAAAGCCATTCGTGAAGCAGAAGTTGTTGCATTTGCTGACTTAGGTATGGAAGCTATTTATAAATTTAAAGTACAAGACATGCCTGTATCTGTTGCAGTTGATGTCAATGGTACTTCTATTCATGCGACTGCACCTAAAATCTGGCAAGCCAAAATTGGTAAAATCCCAGTGGTTGATGCTGTTGCACAATAATCTGATCTAAAGCTTAGATTAAGCTTGAGCATCACTTAAAAAGCACTCTATGATTAGAGTGCTTTTTATTTTGAGTCAGATCATGAACTTTATAAAATATATTATTTTTTCTGGGTTATTTGTATGCTTGATCTCTATTCAAAGTTTTGCTTCAAACACTGATAGTGACGCCGTTGACCGGCTAGCGCAAGGTATCATTACCAATCAAATATGGCGCCTACAATACAATGAAAGTGCAAAAAAGATTTATCAAAATCAAGCGGAAAATTTAATCAAAAACGGATTAAGTACAATAGGACTAACTGATAAAGAAAAACAAATCATCCCTCAAATTGTAGAGATTTATCAGGCAATACCAGAGAATATTCTCCGAGACCCACAATTTATCGCCCAAACCAAACAAATTCTTTTAGAATCGTTAAGTTCTCAAGAAATTGAAATGCTCTCACAGCATGACACAACGTCGAGCCAAGAGCTGTACACAAAACTTGCCAATATTGACACAGAAATATTCCTAGAAAGCAATGCAGCTATTCGTAAGGCAGTCAATGACTCTCAATTTATCCAACAATATCGCAATAAAATTGGAGAAATTATTCAGCAACTGCATCATTTAGATGAAAATAAATAATGGAAACCCTATGAAAATTAAGCAGTTCGTTTTAACTTTAAGTTTATGCTGCATCACAATGTCAAGTTTTGCATCTCCAGCAACAGATAAAAGTGTCGACAAATTGATGCAACTCTCCAATATCTCAGAGATTTTCAAACAAAGTACTCGTGATATGCAACCCTACTTTGACGATCAAGCAGAAGCACTTGTTCGCCAAGTGACGGGGGTTCAAACATTGAATATCGATCAGCAAAATGCAGCACTACAAATTAGTGCGCTGTATAGTGATATTCAACAACAGCTGGTGACTGACCCAGAATATCTCAATATGTTTAAATCATTATTTAAAAAGACCTTTACTGAAGAAGAAGTTCAAGCCAATATCGCTTTTTTAAGTACACCGATTGGACAATCTATCAATCAAAAGATGAACACGCTTATGACAGAAGTCATGCAAGAAACCGCAAAGTTTTCTCAAGAAAAAATGCTAAAAGTAGAAAATCAAAAAGCCCTGAAAGAAAAAATGGAAACGATTTTAAAGCCGATTCTTCAAGTTGAATAAGCTTTTACTCAACCATTTTATGATGTGAATTACAACCAGAACTTATATAGGTATTTTATGAAATTACTCCAACACTTACTACTTGCAAGCGCATGTATCAGCACAAATTTTGCTTTTGCAGCGCCCGCTTCAGACCAACAAGTTCAACAATTATTAAAAGTCATGAATATTGATGAACTGCTACAAGAAACCATACAACAGATTCGTCCTCAGCTGGATCAACAAGCTTACCAGATCATTCAAATGACAGTAAAAAAAGATCAGCTCAATCCACAAGAACAAATTGTCGCCAATGAGCTTGCTGACAAAATGTATGAGCAAAGTAAAAAAACTGTTGCGTGGGATCAAATCAAACCAATTTATCTTAAGATTTATAAAGACATATACAGTGCTGAAGAAGTTCAAGCTCAAATTGATTTTTATTCAAGTGCGATTGGACAGTCGATTCTGAAAAAAACACCTCAAGTTGCTCAAGAAACCATGAAAGTCATGAACAGCCAACTGATTAAAAGTGTACAAACCGCATCTGAAGACTTTAAAGAAGTGACTAAAAAACTAGATGCTTTAAAAAAGGCCGCAAATACTCAATAAAACAAATAAGAAAAGAGAGCCTCGCTCTCTTTTCTATATCAAACATCATCTAGCGATAGATTACCAAGTCATTGGGTTCCAAAGTTTAAACTGCTGCCCCAAGTGCACATCATCACTCACTTTGTACGGTTCACCTTTGATTTTTTCTTTAGGTTTGATCACTCGTCCATCTGCAGTCACTTCAGCCACGAAATTAAGGCCTGGAGTTTTCAGTTGAGTCATTGCAATTTCTTTAAGTCCTTGTCGGGTAGGCATTTGCATTAAAGGCCCTACACGTAATAACCCTGCTTCACCATTGGGTCCACCGCGAAATTTTTCTTCTTCATATTTGACAAAATATTGCCCGCCAGCTTCCACTGAGAAGTAAGCAACTTTGGGTTTCTGGAAATGAAAAACCGTTAATGGGCGACTGAGACTTAATTTATAGTCACCTTCAGCCAGTTCAATCCAGTAATAATGATTACTGATCAAACTTGGAATTTTCTTACCATTCAGAAAAAAATTGTTTGGAATAATTTCTTGTCTATTCCAACGACTGTCTGGTCGATAAAAATACACAATTGCAGCTTGAGGATTCTGTGGTTTAACCAGCTTAAAGTATTGCCCCGGTTTTTGATTGACCCAAGATCCGGTAGAGAATGATGCAACTTTATATTGTTCAAGCTTTTCATGAACCAACGAATCTTCTTTTTTGAAATCGATTGGATCTAAAGTTGAAACAACTTTTGCAGGTTGCTGTTCAACAGATTGATGACTTTGACAAGCTGCCAACCCACAACTGATCAAAACGACTAGACCGATGTAACGCATGATTTTCCCTCACCGCGTATTTTTTATTTTCGTTTTTAATAAACCCTATTGTCTACAGCCAGCTTAACATTTCAATGACCATTTAAAAATAAAAAACGTGCAAATAGTCAAGCTACTTGCACGTTTCAGATGAATTGCACTGAGGATGTATCAGAATCCAGCTTTTAAGCTGATTTTGTATCCAACACCTTCAAATCTACTTTTTCAACTTCAGTATTTTCATGCTTTGGTTGACGTTCAGATTTGAACTCTGGTGCAGCTTTATCGTTAATCACCGCTTCATTGATAATCACAGTACCAATGTCTGAACGACTTGGTAAGTCATACATGGTTTCAAGCAATACATTTTCTAAAATAGAACGCAGACCACGTGCACCTGTATTACGCTCTAACGCTTTTTTCGCGATCGCACGTAAAGCAGAGTCTTCAAAAAGAAGGTCTACATTTTCCATCTCAAAAAGATATTGATACTGACGCGTTAATGCATTTTTTGGTTCTGTTAAAATCTGCATCAAAGCTTCTTGATCAAGCTCTTCAAGTGTTGCAATCACAGGTAAACGACCAATGAATTCTGGAATTAAACCAAATTTCACCAAATCTGCGGCTTCAACTTGACGGAATAATTCAGATACTTTCTTACTATCGTCTTTATTCTTTACGTCTGCGGTGAAGCCAATGCCTCCTTTTTCTTGACGTTGTTGCACAACTTTTTCAAGACCAGAGAATGCACCACCGCAGATAAACAAGATATTTGCAGTATCGACTTGAATAAACTCTTGCTGTGGATGTTTACGTCCACCTTGAGGCGGAATTGACGCAACCGTACCTTCAATCATTTTCAACAATGCTTGTTGCACGCCCTCGCCAGACACATCACGTGTAATCGAAGGGTTTTCAGATTTACGGGTAATCTTGTCAATTTCATCAATGTAGATAATGCCCTTTTGTGCTTTTTCTACATCGTAATCCGCTTTTTGCAAAAGTTTCTGAATAATGTTTTCAACATCTTCACCAACATAACCAGCTTCGGTCAAAGTTGTTGCATCAGCCATTGCAAAAGGTACATCAAGCAAACGCGCAAGTGTCTGTGCCAGCAATGTTTTACCTGAACCTGTCGGTCCAATCAGCAAAATATTACTTTTAGCAATTTCAACGGCATCTTTAGGCTTGTGACCTGTTTGTGATACTTTTAAACGTTTGTAATGGTTATACACTGCAACTGAAAGTGTTTTCTTTGCTGTGTCTTGACCAATTACATACTGGTCCAAAGCCGCACGAATTTCATGTGGTTTTGGCAATGGACGTGTTGCCCAATCGCCTGTTTCCACCTGCTGACTCGTTTGCACTAAGTCTAAGCACACATCCACGCATTCATTACAAATATATGCGTCCTCGCCTGCGATCAGCTTACCGACTTCAGACTGCGTTTTACCGCAAAATGAACAATGCTTTTGTCCTTGAGGAAGATCGGACATTTTCACTCCAAATTCTTAAATCTTATCTATAAATGTTTAGTCTTGAGGTCGTTTACTTAATACCTGATCCACTAAACCATATTCTTTTGCTTGCTGTGCAGTCATAAAATTATCACGATCTGTATCTTTCGCGACAGTTTCGTAATCTTGACCACTATGTTCAGCCATTAAACGATTTAAACGTTCTTTGATGAATAAAATTTCACGTGCATGAATTTCAATATCCGATGCTTGACCACGGAAACCACCCAATGGTTGGTGAATCATCACACGCGCATTTTCCAAGCAATAACGCTTACCTTTTGCACCAGCATTTAATAAGAAAGCCCCCATAGATGCAGCTTGACCCATACAATAGGTCACTACATCAGGCTTAATAAATTGCATCGTATCGTAAATTGCCATACCCGCAGTCACTGAACCACCAGGTGAATTGATATATAAATGGATATCTTTATCTGGATTTTCAGCTTCTAAAAACAACATTTGCGCGACAATAAGATTCGCCATGTTGTCTTCAACTTCACCAGTTAAAAAAATCACACGTTCACGTAAAAGACGTGAAAAAATATCGAAAGAACGCTCACCACGTGAAGATTGTTCTACGACTACTGGCACCAAAGCGCTTTCAATTGATGGAACATACATACGTTATTTATTCCTGAATTCTTGTTACTTCACTCATGTTCACAATATGAGGGATAATTGCTGAAAATGCAAAATATTCCCAACTTAATATCAGATATTTTTTGCATAAGTATTGTGAATGGAATGATTAAATCCATGTTTAAGCTCATAAAAAAAGGCGCCAAAGCGCCTTTTTTTAGATCAAACAACTTAGCCTTGTTGGCGCGCTTGTTGCTCTTTTAACAAATCTTGATAGCTAACAACTTCATCAGTTACTTTAGCAGCAGCTAAGATATGATCAACAACTTGATCTTCTAACACTACGCCTTCGATTTGAGCACGTTGTTGCTTATCAGTTTTGAAATATTCGATCACTTCAGTCGGATCTTCATAAGAAGAAGCCATATCTTCGATATAAGCATCAACACGTGATTGGTCTACTTCAAGTTTAGCGTCAGCCAATACTTTGCTTACCAATACACCAAGTTTAACTGCTTTTTCAGCTTGTTCTTTGAACAATTCATCAGGAAGCATGCTGCTGTCAAATGCTTTAGCACCTTGAGCACCAAACTGTTGAGTAAATTGTTGAATCATTTGTTGACGTTGACGATCAATTTCTTGAGCCAACATAGATTCAGGAACTTCTACGTCATTTGCAGCAACAAGTGCATCAAAAGTTGCACCTTTCACTTGGTTACGTAGGCCATTTTTTACTTCACGTTCCATGTTTTTGCGAACGTCAGCTTTTAATTTCTCAACGCCTTCTTCTTCAGTTAAACCGAAGATTTTAAGGAATTCAGCATCAATTTCAGGAAGTTTTTGTTTTTCAACAAGTTTAACTGTGATTTTGAATTGAGCCGCTTTACCTGCTAAGTTTTCAGCTTGGTAGTCTTCAGGGAAAGTTACATCAATCACTTTCTCTTCGCCTTTCTTCATACCAACGATACCGTCTTCGAAGCCAGGGATCATACGACCAGAACCTAAAACAAGTTTAAAGTCTTCAGCAGCACCGCCTTCAAACTTCTCACCATCAACAGTACCTTCAAAATCGAAAGTTACTTGCATGTCTTTTTTAGCCATGCCTTTAGTTTCAGTCCATTCAGCGCGTTGCTTTTGAAGATTTTCAAGCATTGCATCAACGTCTTTATCTGTTACTTCAGATGATTTACGTGATACTTCAAGACCTTCAAATTTAGCTTCAACTTCAGGATAAACTTCAACTGTAGCTTGATAAACTAAAGCATCATCTTTGTTTTCAACTTTGTCGATGTTTGGCATACCAACAGCGTTGATTTTTTCTTGTTGAATTGCTTCAAATACTGTGTCACGAATGATGTCGTTTACAACTTCTTGGTAAATACCAGCGCCGTATTCACGACGTACAACGTTTACTGGCACTTTACCTTGACGGAAGCCGTTGATCTTCACAGTTTTGGCAGTGCGTTTCAAGCGAGCTTCAAACTGCTCGTTAATACGGCTCGTCGGTACAGATACATTTAAACGACGGGCAACGCCCGAAACCGCTTCAGAAGTTACTTGCATGGCTTCCTCGATAGAATTTAATAATTACAGTTTTTCAAAAAGTGCCACATTATATGACAACATTTGAATATATACAAAACACCTGTGTAAATCATTTTATTTCGATCACTGATTTTCTCATTGTGACGCTTTTTTTAATAAATTATCTTCGACTCGATGACAAAATAAAAATTTTGTATTTCTTTATGAATTTACCAAATTCAAATACTTTAGTGACATTAGAATAAATTTATTTACATTTTGAAATATCTAGAAATAAAATTAAATAAATAAAATTCAAAAAGTTAAGTGAAATTTCAATACATTTTTAATTCATTTTCTCATCATAAACATTTAAAACCATCGACAATTTCAATTTCAAACAGATGCAATAAACAATAAGAATCATTATTATTCGCATACAAATTTACACTACTCTTTGTGAGTTCACGTATGTCTTTTATCAAATCACGCAAAAAGATTGTTTCTACTGCAATCGCATCTTCACTTTCAGTTATTGCAACATCAGCCATCGCTCAAGACGAAATCGCAAAGCTTCCAACAATTAAAGCACAAGCGACTGTAGAACAAAGTTTAAAAGTAGATGAGTCTGCCAATAAAAAATTTGTTGCACCTTTATTAGATACACCTAAGTCTGTATCAGTTATTTCAAAACAATTGATTGAAGATACTAAAGTAACCACTTTGAGTGATGCCCTTCGTACAGTACCTGGCATTACCTTAGGCGCTGGTGAAGGCGGTAACCCAAATGGCGATCGTCCATTTATCCGTGGTTATAACTCTGAAGGCTCGATGTATGTTGATGGCGTACGCTCTACAACTTCACAAAATCGTGAAATGTTTGCTGTTGAGCAAGTAGAAGTAACCAAAGGGTCTTCTTCAATGCTTGGTGGTGGTGGTAATGCCAGCGGTAACATCAACTTAATCTCTAAAGTCGCTAAGAAAGGAGATTCTTTAGAAGGTTCTGTGCAAGCTGGTACTGATGATTATCAGCGTATTACTTTAGACGGTAATAAAGATTTTGGTAATGGTATTGCTGCTCGTGTTGCAGTGATGGGGCACCACAATAATAAGGCTGGTCAAGGTGATGATGGTTCAGAATATAAACGTGCTGGGATCGCACCAAGTATTACTTTTGGTTTAGATACTGCGACACGTGCAACTTTAAGTTATTACTATTTAAAAACAGATGATACACCTGATGCAGGTGTTCCATACAACAATCCAAACAATTATGCTGCTGGCTCAGGTAAACCAATTGATGTTAAACAAGGCATCTATTATGGCTGGAAAGATCGTGACTTCCAGAGACAAGAAAACCAAATTGGTACATTTAAATTAGAGCATGATTTAGCAGATAACTTAACCTTAACGAATGTTGCGACTTACAGTA
Source organism: Acinetobacter sp. CE-15 (assembly GCF_051059255.1). Lineage (NCBI taxonomy): Bacteria > Pseudomonadati > Pseudomonadota > Gammaproteobacteria > Moraxellales > Moraxellaceae > Acinetobacter > Acinetobacter sp. CE-15. The sequence continues at coordinate 4,056,509 of NZ_CP192737.1, forward strand.
AATCAAAAAATGACTATGTCTGGACACAACCAGATGACAGTCAAGGTAACTTTATTAACTCAGCCACTGGACAATTAAAAGATAAAGGTATCTGGCGTCGTGCCAATACTCGAACAACCGATATTGATACATTTAGTGACCAACTTTTCTTAAATGGTAAATTCAATACGGGTTCATTAAAACATAGCTTTATTGCAGGTGCTGAATACTCAAAATTAGATGGAGATAAAGGTACATATGTCGTTACTGACCCAGCGACAGGTAACAGCACTGCAATTGGTGGTAGTATCACAGCTGGGGCATGCACCCTTGCTAATTCAAATGGCTGGTGTACTTCTACATTTAACCCGAACTCAAAGGATCCGTTCTTAGGTTCTGTACAAGCAAATAAACGAGTAACAAATACAACAACTGAAACCACAGCATTTTATCTCAGTGATCATATTGAGATTAACCCTCAATGGCTTGTTGATTTAGGTGCTCGTTGGGATAAATTTGAAACAGAATTAACCACATATAAAAATGGGACAACAGCACTTCCAACACCGACAAAAGTAAATAGTGATTCTGATTTTTGGAGTTGGAATGGTGGTGTAACATTCAAACCTACAGAGAATGGTAGTATCTATGCAAGCTATTCAACCTCTGCAACTCCTGTAGGTATTGATGCAAGTGAAAGTAGCGAAGCGGCTCCATCTGATGCAATTAAAAATTTAGACCCAGAAAAAGCGCGCACTTATGAAATCGGTACTAAATGGGATCTATTAAATGATAAGTTAAATTTAACTGCTGCTATTTTCCGTACTGAAAAACAAAATACGCGTATTCAAATTGATCCAACTACATATACCAATGGTGGCGACAGCAAGGTCGATGGTATTGAACTTGGTTTAAACGGTAACATTACTGATAAATGGGCTGTTTCAGCGGGCTATACATATTTAGATAGCGAACAAACCAATCCAGGTCCATCATGTACTCGTGCTGGTGTTTGTACATATCCAAATGCGGCAAAAGGGAAACAACTACCAAACGTACCTAAAAACTCTGCGACACTATGGACGACTTATAAAGTATTACCTCAAGTTACACTTGGTGCTGGTGCAGTTGCAATGGATAAAGTCTATGGCAATGCTACAAATACAAAATGGGTTCCAGGTTATGTCCGTTATGACGCAATGGCAAAATATGATGTCAATAAAAATGTTAACTTACAGTTAAATGTAAATAACCTTTCTGATGTCCGTTATTTCAGCAAAGCGTATGCATCTCACTATGCAACAGAAGCAGAAGGTCGTAGCGCAGTATTGTCGATCAACTTTAAATATTAATTGAAAGAACAAATCCATAATTATTTTATGGATTCGTTTTAAATGATATAAAATAGCCTCTGTACAGAGGCTATTTTTCTATAACCGATTACTCTGCAATCAATTTGATTAAAAGGTATTAAGATGATCCATCATATTCCTAATGTATTAAGCAAAGAACAAGTTCTATATTTTAGAAATACAATGCAAAGTACAGAATGGATTAGTGGTCAATATACAACAGGTTCACTTTCAGCCAATGTCAAAAAAAACCAACAACTGCCAGAAAATCATCCATTAACACAACAATTAGGCAATATCATCTTAGACGCTCTAGGACAAAATGCTCAATTTTTATCAGCAGCATTGCCATTAGAAATTCTTCCGCCATATTTTAATCGTTACGAAAATAACCAATCTTTTGGATTTCATGTTGATAACTCCATCCGTAATATTCGCGGTACTCAGCAACGTATCCGTACTGATCTATCTTGTACTGTTTTTTTAAGTGAACCTGATGAATATCAAGGGGGTGAACTCGTTGTTGAGGACACTTATGGCTATCACGAAATCAAACTCCCTGCGGGAGATCTAATTCTGTACCCTTCCACAAGCCTTCATGAAGTAACAGCTGTGACTCAAGGTGCTCGCATCGCTTCTTTTTTTTGGCTTCAAAGTATGATTCGCGATGATGCTAATCGCCATATGTTATTCAATCTAGATCAAAGCATTCAAAATTTAAGAATTGAATTAGGTGATATGCACGCTGAAGTCGTTAAACTCACCAGTCTTTACCATAATTTAATTCGTAAGTGGGCTGAATTGTAACCCTCCATCCTGTGAAATTGATTTTCTCAATCGGTAAGTTTTCTCATGAGTAAAAAAATCCAAGCACCACTCACTCAAATTCCAACATATTTACAGACCATTGCGGATTACGAGAAACAAGCAGAACAGCATCTATCTGAAAACACTTGGCACTACTTGCAAGGTGGGGCGATGGATGAGCAAAGTGTGCAAGAAAACTTACAACAATTTAAAAATATTCAACTGATTCCAAGACTGCTCAATGACTTAACTCAAGGCTCGACCGAATGTGAAATTTTAGGACAAAAATTTCCTCATCCAATTTTTCTTGCACCGATTGGACATCAACAATTGTTCCACCCTGACGGCGAAACTGCGGCTGCACTGGCGGCCGAAGTTTTAGGAAGTAATATTGTACTGAGCACTTTCACCAATACTGATATGCGAAGTTTAAAACAAGAAAACCCTTTGAAATGGTTTCAACTGTATTGGCAAGGTGATCGTGAGAAATCATTGGCCTTAGTTCGACTCGCAGAACAACAAAATTTTAAAGCACTTGTGATTACAGTAGATTCACCGCATACAGGGATTCGTGATCGTGAACGTCGGGTGAATTTTCAATTGCCAGAAGGCATGCAACACCCCCATACACCCACCCACATTCCCCTACCCGAAATTTCTGAGCATCAACACCCTGTATTCAACGGTTTAATGCAAATTGCACCCAAATGGGCAGATATCGAATTTATAATTGCCCATAGCCATTTGCCTGTAATTTTAAAGGGTGTGCTACATCCACTCGATGCAAAAAAAGCAGTCGAAATCGGAGTAAAAGGCTTAATCGTTTCCAATCATGGTGGACGGGTACTCAATACGAGTATTTCCCCACTGATCGCCTTAGCAAAAATTAAGGCCGTTGTTCCGCATGATTTTCCTTTGCTTTTAGATGGTGGAATCCGTCGTGGTACCGATATATTTAAAGCATTGGCATTAGGCGCATCTGCGGTGCTGATTGGCCGTCCTGCGATCTACGGGCTCTCTGTTGCTGGTGCTTTAGGTGTGGCCCATGTGATTAAAATTTTAAAGGAAGAATTTGAAATTACCATGGCATTAATGGGAACAGCTACCGTAAAAGAAATCAATCAAGAATATATTTTTCAAGATTAAGTCGTTCAAAGGAAATTTTTCTCTCAACTGATATTTTTTATGCAAATTAAGGAAATTATTTCCAAGATAATTGTTTTAGAATTAATCTCAAGTTAAACCATTTGTAAGTTATCAGTGTTTAGATTTATCTCGTGTTACCCACGTATAAGTTTATGAAAATTTACTGTGTTTTCATCTTAAAAACACTTGTAAATTGAACAGATAGACACAATCTATATTTGTAGTAAGTTGCCTTTACCCAAGAGACGAGCAACAACAACTACACAAGGAGTTCCCTCATGATGTTGGCTGATCCAAGTAAAAAATATCGTCGCATGTATCAACGTGTAGACTTGCCTGACCGTCAATGGCCAAATAACGAAATCAATAAAGCGCCAATTTGGATGAGTACCGACCTTCGTGATGGTAACCAAGCGATTTTCGAGCCAATGAACATTGAACAAAAATTCAAAATGTTCGAAATGTTGGTCAAAATCGGCTTTAAACATATTGAAATTGGCTTTCCTTCAGCATCACAAGTTGATTTTGATTTCACTCGTAAGTTGATTGAAGAAGGTCATATTCCAGATGACGTTTATATCGAAGTCTTGGTGCAAGCGCGTGATCATTTAATTGCACGTACCTTTGAAGCCTTACAAGGTGCGAAACGTGCCATTGTGCATATCTATAACTCGAACTCACCCACTTTCCGTAAAAAAGTATTGAATGTTGATGTCAATGGTGCAAAACAATTGGCCATCAATGCAGCAAGCAAAGTAAAAGAATATGCAGCAAAACAGCCTGAAACTGAATTTATTTTTCAGTACAGCCCAGAATGTTTTACAGCAACAGAATTAGAGGTTGCTAAAGATGTCTGTGATGCAGTGACTGAAATTTGGGAAGCATCACCTGACAATAAAGTCATTTTAAATTTACCTGCAACTGTTGAGGTTTCAGGTCCGCATGTCTATGCCGACCAAATCGAATGGATGCATCGTAATTTGCAACGTCGTGATGGTGTGATTATTTCAGTACATTGTCACAATGACCGTGGCTGTGGTATTGCAGCATCTGAGTTAGCGATCATGGCTGGTGCTGATCGTGTTGAAGGTTGTGTATTTGGGAATGGTGAACGTACTGGTAACGTTGACGTTGCTGCAATTGCATTAAACATGTACACACAAGGTGTAGCATGCGAGTTAGATTTCTCAAACATTAATGAGATTATTGCCACAATAGAAGAATGTACTGGCTTGCCTGTACATCCACGTCACCCATATGCTGGTGATTTGGTCTTTACTGCTTTTTCTGGTTCTCACCAAGATGCAATTAAAAAAGGCTTTGAATTCCAAAAAGATGAAGAAATTTGGGATATGCCTTACTTACCAATCGACCCTAAAGACTTAGGTCGTGATTATGATGCCGTGATCCGTGTCAACTCACAGTCGGGCAAAGGTGGTATTGCTTACTTATTAGAGTCTAACTATAACGTGGTTTTACCTCGTCGCTTACAGATTGAATTCTCACAAATTGTTCAACAAGTTGCAGATGAAGAAGGCGTTGAAGTTTCAGCTCAACAAATTTGGACCTTGTTTAAAGACACCTATGTTGCTGCAAAAGATGCACATTATTCAGCGAAAAATTATAGATTGTCAGATGAAAATGGTAGCCAAGTGATTGAGCTTGATGTGGTCATCAATGGTGAAACTCAGCGCTTACGTGGTGAAGGGAATGGTCCAATTTCTGCGATTTTAAATGCACTTCAATTACCAATTGATGTCTTAAACTACGAAGAACGTAGTATCAGTTCAGGCGCACACGCAAAAGCGTTGGCATTGATCGAACTTCAAGTCCAAGGCACAGGTAAATCTGCATTCGGTGCTGGTGTACATGACAATATCGTCACCTCTTCAATTGAAGCAATCATTGCGGCAACCAATCGTTTGATTGACCAAGGTGTTTTAAGTACTGAACAAGTCATCGCTGCTGCTGTATAAGCGATATCAATTAAAAGACTTTAGAAAGGATGCCCCCTAGTGGTATCCTTTCTTTTATTTATTTGATGTTATCAAGCAATCTCTTCGATCAACTTTATATCTTTTAAAAATAATTTAAAGATAAAAAGAGACGTGGAAATTTCATCCATGATTGTTTGAGGTCAGACTGATGTTGGCGAGTAGTGAACATGCTTGGTGATGAGAAGCAAAGTTTGACAAGATCGCTCTCTTATAAAGCTTAGCTTTTCATTTTTTCGAAAGAAGAATACGTTGCGCCTCAGCAAAGTCAAAACATTCATTGTGACTCTACTCGACATCATCACTCATCCAGAAGTGAACTTTAATGATAAAAGCTATTGTGAAAACCATGGAATATCATTAATTTATTAGCCATACAGATGACTTAGATATCTCTAATATCCGTAATTTATCGACCTTCTAAAATTTTAAGGTGAACATTTCCAGTGTCTTTTCCAGCTGATTCAGTGGGGCTCGTTACTCCACAAAAGTTTGAATTTGAAGAACCGTTAGAGCTTGAGTGTGGTCGAGTATTGCCACGCTATGAAATCATGGTGGAAACCTATGGTGAGCTCAATGCAGATAAATCAAATGGAATTTTGATTTGCCATGCACTTTCAGGACATCATCATGCGGCTGGCTATCACCATGAAGACGATAAAAAAACCGGCTGGTGGGATGCATGTATTGGGCCGGGTAAAGCCATTGATACCTCGAAGTTTTTTGTGGTCGCACTCAACAATATCGGAGGTTGTAGTGGCTCAACGGGCCCCACTTCACCTAACCCTGAAAATGAAAATCGCCCATACGGTCCCGACTTTCCATTAGTGACTGTACGTGATTGGGTTAAAACCCAAGCCCTCCTCTCTGACCGTTTAGGGGTAGATGTTTGGTATTCAATCATTGGTGGTTCTTTAGGTGGCATGCAGGCTTTACAATGGTCTGTGGACTATCCAGATCGTTTACAAAAATGTGTCATCATTGCCAGCGCACCAAAGCTTTCCGCACAAAATATTGCATTTAACGAAGTGGCACGTCAGTCCATTTTGTCTGATCCAGATTTTCACAATGGCCGCTATTTAGAACTCGATAGTTATCCAAAACGTGGCTTAATTTTGGCACGTATGGTGGGTCATATTACCTACCTTTCCGAAGAAGCCATGAAACAAAAATTTGGCCGTGATTTAAAATCAGGCAAATTTATGTATGGTTTCGATGTTGAGTTCCAAGTTGAAAGCTATCTGCGTTATCAAGGCGAACAATTCAGTCGTAACTTTGATGCCAATACTTATCTGATCATGACCAAAGCCTTGGATTATTTCGATCCATCACGTGAATATGAACAGTCACTGACGAAAGCCCTATCTAATACCAAATGCCGCTTCCTAGTGGTGTCATTTACAACAGACTGGCGTTTTAGCCCAGAACGTTCGCAAGAGATTGTCAACGCCTTGATTACCAATCAAAAACCTGTGAGTTATTTGGATATTGATGCTGAGCAGGGCCATGACTCATTCCTATTCCCTATCCCCTTGTACGTCAAATCCTTACGTGCATTTTTAGGTGGTATCGAACACCTTCATTCAACACCTAAGGAGGCTTTGTAATGCGTATTGACCAACAGCTTGCAGAAAAATGGATCAATGCTGGTGCAAGTGTGCTCGATTTAGGTTGTGGTGATGGCGAATTATTGTCACAAATGAGCAAAAAACAGCAAATTCATGCTTACGGGCTAGAAATCGATCAAGAAAAGATTGCAATTGCCGTCAGCAAAGGGTTAAATATTATACAACAAGACTTAAACCTCGGTTTGGGACGCTTTGCCGACCAGTCTTTTGACTATGTGGTTATGGCACAAGCTTTGCAAGCTGTAGATGCACCTGATGTGCTTCTGCGCGATATGGTGCGTGTGGGGAAACAAGCAATTATTACGTTTCCTAACTTTGCGTATTGGAAAACACGGTCTTTCCTTGCACTGAAAGGCAAGATGCCTGTTTCTGATGCCTTACCGTATATGTGGTACAATACACCTAATATCCACTTATGCACCTTTCGTGATTTTGAAGCATTATGTGCTGAAAATCAGATTCAAATTATTGATCGACTCGCTGTAAATGGGAACCAACAAGGTAGCTTTTTAAGTAAAGCCATACCGAATTTGTTCGGCGAAGTCGCTATTTATCGAGTGAGCGCTCTATGAAGAAATTATTATTAGGCAGTACGTTATTTTTTGGGCTAGTGAGTATTCAAGCCCATGCGGACTATGTACCGCAGCAACAACAATCTGTATCAGCAATGGCAGCGCAATATGCACATATGAATGTGACAGATTTGCAAAAAGCAGCCAAAGCTGGCCAACCTGCTGCACAATTTTATTTAGCAACACATTTTCAGGCTGGTACTGGCGGTGTATCTAAAGACCTTAAACAAGCATTTACATGGTTTAAAGCTGCGGCTGACCAAGGTATTTCTGCGGCTCAGTTAAATGTTGGTCGTATGTATGCTGATGGTTTAGGCGTTTCTAAAAGTGAAACATCTGCGCGTCAATACTTTGAAAAAGCAGCAAGCCACGGCGATAACCGTGCAAGCTTTAATCTTGCGGTGATGGAAGAGCAAAAGAAAAACTACATGGGCGCTTATCAGTGGTATGAGCTTTCTACACGTGATGGTATGTTAGACAATAAAGTAATTAACATGTCGCAAACCAAGAAAACTGCTTTGGCTGCTAACTTAACTCAAGACCAAATTCGTACTGCAACACAACGTGCAGATCAATGGATTCAAGCTCAATAATTTGATTCTCATCGATCATAAAAGCACCTTCGGGTGCTTTTTTTACTGCCACCTATTTAAGTATTTCAACTGGGATTGTTGACAATGCAAGACCTATTCAAACAATTAATTCAATATGAATGCGGGTTGCATCATCGTGATCGTCAAAACTTTCAAATACTTGATCAACGGTTACATCCAGATTTTAAAGAAATTACCAAATCAGGGTGGGTTGTGCATAAAGCCCAAATGATTGAAGCACTTTTAAACGATACAGATAGCGACATCATTCAAGCACAGGATTTTCAAGTTCAGTCGTTATCTGATCATAGCGTTTTACTGACCTATCAAAGCCATCAAATCAGTGTGGCAACTCAAGCTCAATACAATGTGGCTTTACGCAGTTCAATTTGGGTTATGAATGATCACGGTATATGGCAAATGATTTTCCATCAAGGCACCACTTGTGCTTTTGAGAAGTAAATCGAGTTCTTCTATGTATGGAAAGATATGCAAAAGAAAAAATATTATGCTTCACGCAAACAAATGATTCCTTTGGCGATTTTTGCTGGAATTTTGGCCTGCCCCTTTTGGGCTGCGACCGTGCTTTTGATCTTGGAAATGTTTGAATGGAAGAACGGCTTAAAAAGTCTCTTTTCGCTATTTCTTGTTACGCCTTTGGGTTTCATTGCTTATTTTTTCAGTAATAAAGCTATTCAGATGTTTAGCAATCAACGTCCTATTTTAACCCTCTCCCAAGACATGATTAGAAGCATTGATTTTAAAGGTCGAGTGATAATTAAAAAACACATTAAAATACCAGAGATCTATGAAGTTGAGCTAAAAAAAACCTTACTTGATCGGCAGTATTATTTACTTTTTATCATGAAAGATAACAGCAAACAGAAACTCAATGTTGGGCTAGGTTTTATGAAAAATGAAGATGTTCTCGATTTAAAACAAGAATTGGACAAACGCATTAGTGCAAAAGCAAAACACATCCAGTAAAGCGTAGAGGACAAGAGAATTTAGCCATATTTTATGACACAGATTAAGTTAAAATAACTCAATTTTAAATTTTGAGTCTGCATCATGTCATCAAAAGATTGGTTATCACAAGGAACACTGGTACTCGCAAGCAATAACAAAGGCAAAATTGCTGAATTTGAAAAATTGTTTGCTGAATTGGCTTTACCCGTTGAAGTGATTCCTCAAGGTCGACTGAATATCGAAGATGCGATTGAAGATGGCTTAAGCTTTATTGAAAATGCAATTATCAAAGCACGTCATGCAAGCCGTATTTCAGGTAAACCTGCGATTGCAGATGATTCTGGGATTTGCGTTCCCGTATTAGGTGGAGCACCTGGAATTTACTCTGCACGTTATGCAGGTGAACATGGCGATGATGCAGCCAATAATGCAAAGTTGCTGGAAAACCTTAAGCCTTTACGCCAAGACGATCAAGCGATTGAAGCAATGTTCGTATGTGTATTGGCATTGGTTGAACATGCAGATGACCCTTTACCACAAATCTTCCAAGGGATCTGGCAAGGTGAAGTACTCGAGCAAGCTCGTGGTGAAAATGGTTTCGGTTATGACCCACTGTTCTGGCTACCCGAGCTAAATATTTCAAGCGCAGAAATGAGTAAAGAAGAAAAGAACAAAATTAGCCATCGTGGTCAGGCGATGCAATTGTTTAAAGCAAGCTTGAAATAAGCAGCTAAAACCAGCCGTTTAAGATCATACGATCTTGTTAGATTCCTCCTCGCCTTTGAGCAAAGGAGGAATACGATGAGTCTCGCTAAAGCTTATCTAAAACAAAGTGAAATAAACCGATAAGACTATAAAAAATGAATCAATGCACCGTATAGGACACATACCACACAACTGACTATCGTTCCTGAAGCAATATATTTTGCTGAAACGCCAGTGCCTTGATAGTGGGTTTCCAATGCGACAATATTGGCAGCTGGCGGTAAACAAAACAGTAAAAACATCACCCCAATATATTGATGGATCTGTGGAACCGGTAAAAAGAAATAAGCCAGACTACACAATACAACACCACAAACTAACTTTAATATTGCAAGCTTAGTACTGGACAGTAAATCCTCGATATGGACTTTGGTTTTTCTTAACCACATCCCCAATACACACATACCGGTAAAACTCATACTCCATTTAGCCAGAGTATAAATCCAATTAATCCAATCATTTGTCTGAAACTGTTGCACATCAAAACAACGTAAAAGCCCGGCAATGATCAAGGCAATCACAGGTGGCGATTGCAGTACTTTTTTGATAAGCAATCGTTTGGATAGTGGAGCTGAGCTCACCGAAGTCACAGCCCAAGAGTTTCCAAAAATTGAAACCCCGATATAAAGCGGTATCATCAGCATACTATTGTCTGGGCCAAATATAGCCAAGGCAATCGGAAAGCCGAGCCATGCCATATTGGTATAGCTAAAACACAATGAAGCTAAACGATCTTTAGACAGCGTGAGATAAATAAAGAAAAGCGTAAAGCATGAGAAAAAAGCAAATAAGATTAAAGCAATACTGCCCGATTTATAAAATACCATATTGTAAATAATCACAATCGGGATAAATAAGCGAGCCAGCAGCAAAGACATGAATGATTTTAAGTTTACTGAAAATTTGCTATTCGCCAGTATCAGCCCACAGATAAATGATAAAACTGGAAATAACAAAGCCACAATACAACACCTTATTCTCAAATCATGAACATACTAGCATTTTCCAAATACAGATGACGTTGAACATATCAAAATAATTTATAAATATTGTCTGTCTTTAAATTGAAATATTAGTGTCACTTTTTTGTCATGGATAACTGTTGTTATAGCTGTTATTAAATAGGAGTTAAAACTATGGCTGGATTATCGATTTGGCATGTACTTATTTTTGCAATTGTTGTGATTCTACTATTTGGTACATCAAAGCTGAAAAACTTAGGTAAAGATGTTGGTGGTGCCGTCAAAGATTTTAAGAAATCAATTAAAGAAGAAGAGGCAACAACTGCTTCACTGACTGAAACACGTACCCTAGAACATCAAACAAGCAATACTGATGTGAACTCTACAGTAAAACACTAATCGGTGAGGCGTAGATCATGTTAGATGTTGGATTTTCAGAACTGTTAGTGTTTGGGATCATTGCGCTCTTAGTATTGGGACCAGATAAACTTCCTGAAGCTGCGCGTTTTGCTGCCAAATGGTATAGCAAATTTAAACGTGCAATTAGTAGTGTCCAAAATGACATCGACCGTGAATTACGTCTTTCTGAATTTAGAGAACAAATGCAACAAGAGATGCAAAAAATTCAAGAACTTGAACAAAAAATGCAGGCTCAGATGCAGGAGTTACAGCAACAAAAAATTGCTGTAGAACAAGAAAGTCATCTCGCAATAACAGACAATAAAAAAATTCACACGACTTATCATAAACTTGATATTACGGTTCCCGCTATTTATATGTCAAAGACTTGGTTAGATAAACAAAACTGTACTGTAACTCGACCACAAATTGTTCTTGTTAAAGAAGTACCGCAATTGAAGGTGGCTGTATGAGCGACTCATTAGCACCACAAGTACATGATGCCTCATCTACCGAGATGCCGCCTTTAGATGCGATGCCGATTACTCAACACCTGATGGTGTTACGTAAGCATTTATTTAAAATTGTTGGCGCGCTCATTGCTATATTTTTTTGTTTATTGCCATTTGCCAATAAGACCTATATTGCGTTATCAGAACCACTCAGAAAACAATTACCTGCAACCTCAACCATGATTGCAACTGATGTTACAGCAACCTTCATGGCGCCGTTTAAGTTAAACTTCTTTATTGCGCTGATGCTGGCGATGCCCTTTATTATCTATCAGCTTTGGGCGTTTATTAAACCTGCATTATACGAAAAAGAAAAAAATCTAGCGTTTCCATTGCTGTTTGGCAGTATTGTGCTGTTTTATTCAGGGATTGCTTTTGCTTACTTTATTGCATTGCCATCTATCCTGCATTTCTTTATCAGTGTTTCACCAGAAACCGTCGCGCCAATGACGGACATCAATAGTTATTTAAGCTTCTGTCTAAAATTATTTTTGGTCTTTGGTGTGACCTTTGAAATCCCAATTATTACTTTAGTGTTAATTTTAGTTGGCTTGGTCACCACTAAAACATTGGCTGAAAAGCGCCGCTTTATCGTGGTGGGATGTTTCTTCGTATCTATGTTTATTACCCCTCCAGATGCAATTTCAATGATCATGCTCGCAATTCCAATGTGGATGCTATTTGAGTTAGGTTTATTGCTGGGTAAAGTGATTGAAAAACGTAAAACTGTAGATGCTTAAGTATCAAAATAAAAAAGCGTTTTAATATTTAAATGACTTCTTTTGAGGTCATTTTTTATTTTAAGAATGCTAATTTTTTTAAAACAATTATAAAAACAAGTCTATGGCTTAATCTTCTGCACTTTTATTCAAATACATTAGATCTATTTCACAAGTCGAAAAATGATCATATTGAGTGAATTATATTGTGATTAAAAGTTCCTTTTCCCCTCGTGAGAAGGTCAGGATGAGGGGAATTTTATGTTGATCTATGCTTTTAATAAGCGTTTATAAAAGAAGTCTATTCTTAAAATCTCTTTATGAAACATCTCTATTAAAAAAACAACTGCAAGTTAATCCTGTTAATTCAATTCACCAAGCACATACCATGCTCAATCAGTCATACCTCAATGTTTATAGAAATTGAACAGCACAGTAATTATCTAAATACAAATATGACAATCCTATTACTTTCTTAAAATAAGATTAAATTTAACCAATATTAAATATAAGAGTAAGAGATCTTACACATTTGTTCTGTATGTTTTTAAGCTGAATCAAAATCACATTTAATCAAGACTTAAAGCCAAAGGGAATCGTATGACAGACCTCACGCCATATCATGAAAATCAAGAGTTAGATAACAATACTTCGAATAACACGCATTTCCGTGACATTTTAGAACAACGGATTTCTCGTCGTAGTTTAATTACAAAAACAGCAAGCGGTGCAGCGGCTCTCGCTTTAGCATCGAGCCTAGTCGGTTGTAATGACGACGATGACAATAACTCAACCCCAACAACGACCGTTAAAAAACCAGAAAAATTCACCTTTAACCCTGTTGCAAAAAACCTCAATGACATCGTCACTGTTCCTGCTGGTTATGAAGCAAATGTGCTTTATGCTTTAGGTGATCCATTAACACAGACTATCCCTGACTGGGATGATAACAATGTTCCTTCAGGGGCCAGCTTTACAGCGCGTTCAGGCGATTGTCATGATGGTATGAGCTATTTTGGCTTAAATTCCAATAGCTCTAAATATGATGCGAAAGCCTCAAACCGTGGCTTACTGGTCATGAATCATGAATACATTAATCAAACCTTCTTACACCCTAAAGGTGCAACAAAAGTAAATGGTCGTCGCCCAGAAGATGAAGTGATTCGTGAAGTTAATGCACACGGTGTTTCCGTCATTGAATTAAAAAAAGATGCAACCACACAAAAAGTAGAGATTGTTAAAAGCTCTCCATTTAATCGCCGTATTACAGCGTCAACGGTCATGGACTTTGCAGGTACAGTTGCGGGTTCAGACTTGGTGAAAACCAAATACTCAAGCTCAGCAAAGCAAACACGTGGCACACATAATAACTGTGGTAATGGTTACACACCTTGGGGGACTTACCTCACTACAGAAGAAAACTTTATTGGATACTTTGTGCGTAATAAAGGTGACGATGCAAAACGTAGTGCGGCTGAAATCATCGCACTGAATCGCTATGGTTTAAAAGATGGTGCCAGCTCACGTTATGGCTGGGAAACTGCGATTGGGGCTATCGAGAGCCAAGATTTATATGACCGTTGGAACGCTTCAATTACCGCTGACTCAGCAGACAAAGATTATCGCAACGGCGCAAATACCTTTGGTTGGATTGTTGAAATCGATCCGTTCGATAGTCGTTCGAACCCAGTTAAACGGACCTCTTTAGGTCGCTTTGCACATGAAGACTGTCGCTCAAGCCGTTTAATCGAAGGGGAAAATCTGGCCTTCTATATGGGCGATGACTCACGTGGCGAATATATCTACAAATTTGTATCTGATGCGAAGTGGGATGCAAAAGATGTCAATGGTGGCTATCGCGCTGGCGATAAATATATGAACAGTGGCAAGTTATATGTTGCGCAATTCAATAATGATGGTACAGGTAAATGGATTGAATTGGCATACGGTAAAAATGGTTTAAATGATAGCAATACTGTCTATCCTTTTAAATCTCAAGCCGATGTCACTACTTTTGCACGTTTAGCCGGTGATTCGGTCAAAGCCACCAAAATGGATCGTCCAGAATGGGTTGCGGTGAACCCTGAGAATGGTGAAGTCTATGTCACCTTAACCAATAACTCGAACCGTGGTACAGCACATGCATTAGATGCTGCAAATCCACGAAACTATAGTGACCCTGAAGGCGGTAAAGGCAATGTAAATGGTCATATTATCCGCTTCCATGAAAAAGATAATAAAACCACTGCTGAAAGCTTTACTTGGGATATCTACCTCTTTGGTGCTGAAGCAAAAATGGCCAGCAACATCAACTTATCTGGGTTAAATGATAACAATGATTTATCGTCACCAGATGGTATGTGGTTTGACCCACGTGGTGTCCTTTGGATTCAAACCGATGATAGTGCTTATACAGATACCACCAACTGTATGATGCTTGCTGCACTGCCTGGTAAAGTCGGTGATGGTGCAAAAGCAATAACATCTGCTGGGCAAGAAACGATCGTGGGTAAACAAGTCACTGATGAAAACCTGCGTCGCTTCCTAACAGGTCCAAAACAATGTGAAATCACAGGTGTCACCATGACACCCGACTACAAAGCCATTTTTATCAATGTTCAGCATCCAGGTGAAGACTCACCTAGCTTTGATAAGCCATCAAGTAACTGGCCTGCCTCACAAAAAGATCCAAGTAATAAGACCGCTCGCCCACGCTCTGCAACGGTCGTCATTACTCGTAAAGATGGCGGTGTAATTGCTGGCTAATCAACTAAATTTTTTTTTAAAGCCATAGTGACGAAAGTTGCTATGGCTTTTTATTTTTCAATAACGCGCTTAATCTCGACTAACTCGCCCATATGTTCACCTTGTTGTGTTTTTTCGATCCAATCAATCTGCGTACTGCTTATTCTTAAAAAGTTGGAACAGCGTGTCCCATAAATTGGACTTTGAATAAATGTTGAAGACAACAAGGCTTCCATCTCAGGATTAATTCCAGTATTGGGCAGTAAATCAGGAATAATTTTTCGTTCATCTTCTAAAATATCCCAAACAGCGAATTGTAGATCTTGTTCAGGGATAGCAGGAACTTGCAGCATGGGTAAAAATTCTTGGGTAAAGCGTTTACGTAAATGCTTAGTTTTTTCCCAATCGTCTGACATCAAGCCGTTTGAAACAACAAATACACCTTGGGATAATACTTGTGGGGCTTCACCACGATTACTCATATAAACAGCCTGCTGTCGATCACCCACAAATAAGTTAAAACCCGCATAATCTCTTTGCTGCTTTTCCAGTGCTTGTGCAAAACGAATCGGTGTTTGATCTGACGCTAAAAAAGCTTGAATCAAATAGCCTCGTGTCGTCGGATAAGTTTGTTTATCAGCACCATCACGATAATTGGTAATCACTGCCCAACGTCCCTGTGGTGTGACCCCCATCCATGTCCCGCCTGATTGCAAATCTTGCCCTGCAATAATCGGACTGTTCGACCATGACTGTAATTGAGTGCTTGGACGATGGTAGAATTCGTCACGATTTGAAATTAAACAAACAGGTAAATCATCCAAAACTTGCCAAGCCAATGCCACAATACACATAAAATACATTCCATGAAGTTTACACATTGAATGTACAACATTTTTAATATGTTTCAGCTAAAATCTGTGCAAAATAGAAAATCAAGGATTGGGAATGCTTACCTACCCGAATATTGACCCAGTTGCAATATCACTGGGTCCACTCAACGTCCATTGGTATGGGCTGATGTATCTCTTGGCATTTTTATGTGCTTGGGGCCTTGCCACTTATCGCGCCAAACAACGTGCTGACTGGAACTCTGAAATGGTTTCCGATCTGGTGTTCTATGGCGCACTTGGGGTTGTACTCGGTGGTCGTGTTGGTTATGTCTTATTTTACGAGTTTGGCAAATTTTTAGCAGATCCTATCTGGCTATTTAAAGTCTGGACTGGTGGTATGAGTTTCCACGGGGGCTTCCTTGGCGTAATGATCGCCATGCTTTTGTGGTGTCATAAATATAAGAAAACTTGGTTTGAAACACTAGATTTCATTGCACCCTGTGTACCGACGGGCTTGATGTTTGGTCGAATTGGTAACTTCATTGGTGGTGAATTATATGGCCGCCAAGTTTCTGACCCTAACTTTGCGCTAGGTATGATCTTCCCGACTGATCCACTACATTTGGTTCGTCATCCATCTCAGCTCTATCAAGCGCTGTGTGAAGGACTGCTGCTGTTCCTTATTCTATGGTTCTATAGTGCTAAACCGCGCCCACGTTATGCCGTATCTGCAATCTTTCTAATGGGTTATGGCTGTGCTCGATTCTTTATGGAGTTCTTCCGTGAACCTGATGCAGATCAAGGTTATATCTTGTTTGGTTGGATGACCAAAGGTCAAATCCTCTCATTCCCAATGATTCTGATTGGATTGTGGTTAATTTGGTACGCTTACCAAAAGAAAATTTTTGACTGGGGTCCACAAAAAAATACTTAAGCCTTATGAGCTAAGTTTAAAAAGGTGAAGCTAAGCTTCACCTTTTTTATGCTAAATTATCATTATCCAATTTAAACGAAATCACTATGCTTGAATTTTGGTTTGATCCTAAAGTCTCGGTTGCAAAGAAGCTCATTTTTCTTATTTTATTGGCACTGGTCACTATTGGACTATATTGGTACCAGCCTTTAACCCTTGATAATATTTTACTTTTTGCAGGTACAGGTATTATTTTTCTGATTTGTCGTTACTGTAAGGTTCATTTTGCAGCCCAACGCCCAACAGGATTTCTTTATCGTTTATTGACCTGGATTCCACTGGCTTTAGTTTTGGCATTGGTTTTTAAAAATATGAACAATGGTGAAATTTTGATCCCAGGCGCTCAAGGTATTGGTTTTATGGCCCTAGCGGTTTGTATTTTTTCACCACTCTCGCTACTCAATAAAAATTCATCTGAACACGTGTCTAAATAATGTTAGATTTTTGGTATTCAGCGCGCTGTAGCCGTGAAATGAAAGTGATCATCTCAATCTTAACCTGTGTGATAATTTATTATTGCGCCACGATTGAGAAGTTAAGTCCAACGTTTACCATAATATGTTTAGCCATTGGAATCTCTACGCATTTATTAAGAATGCTAAGGCTAAAAATTACTCAACATAATGTCTATGCTCAAGGTTTTAAAATTTTATTTTCAATCTACCCATTGCTTGCACTTATGCTTTTAATGGTTTTTTTACCCGCACAACATAAAATATTGACCTCGATTCAAGCCATTGGCTTTGCTGCATTGGGGCTATTTATCATGTCAATTTATCAAAATCGCGCAAAACGTTTTGACTAAAGGTGGTGTAGTAAAAAAGCATAGTAATAAAAAAGGAAGCCTTTCATTCCAAAAGCTTCCTTTTTTATCTTTTAATCCGTAATGGATTAAATGCTTTTGACTGTATAACTAAGCAGCTAAACGATAATATTCATAGGTTACATTTGGGTCTTTATACACATCGTAACTACGTTGTCTAAAATCAGAAACCCATTGAGAACCTGTAAATCCAGCAATATGGCCATAACGATGGCGACTGGTACTGTTGATGATATAAATATCACCTTCTTGAGGATTATCAAAGTCAGGACGGATTTGCTTATAACCAATCTCAGTTAAAGTCGAACCCCAATCTGAAGCGGCAACAGGATGATCAGAAAAACGTGCACCAGCTGATTCAAGCGCTATACGCACATATCTTGCACAACGATGTGCAGTAGTACTACGTGACATACTGACAAGTTTTTCAGTAAATTTACTAATATCGATTAAGCTTTCTTTCTTAAATGCTTCAGTTTGATTTTTAAAAGTTTCAAATGCTTTATTTTTTAAGTATTCATCTGGTCGAAAATTATTATTTTGATTTTCCGATCGAATCTGAATATGAACCGTGGGATTCACGTATTCATTCATATTAACATTGTGGTCGTAAATCATGCATTGTCCTCAAACTGCCCTTTTGAATTGATTCAAACCACCTTGTTTAAACCAATAACAACTTTTCACAAGCCATGAATAGTAATCAGCAATTCTTAAAATGTAGACTTAAAACATGTAAAAAAATATGTAAGTGTTAATAAATCTCATTTGTAACACCTCAAACTACTGAAACTGCTGACATTACACAATTCATCATCTGGGTTTGTTTGTTTAAAAATTAATCAACAAAAGTTTACTCGGCCGTATCATTAAAATATTTTCTTAATCTAATCAACATATTAAACTGTCAATTCAGTCACACTTTTGTTTTATGAATTCAGAAAAATCGTATGCCAAAAAAAGATTTTTTCAATAAAAAGCTGACGTTATCAACATCAGCTTTTTAGAAATTATGCCGTCAGTGCTTAATAACAATCCCAGTTATACACCACTTTAGAGAAATCTCTTTTTTCAAGATCATCAGGATGAATAAAGAAGTTCCCTACACCTGAGTCGCCCCACATAATCTCAATACCTTCAGCTTCACCTGTATCAATCTGCAACAGCAAAATATAATCTTGAATAGATTCATTGTATTCACGCGGATCAGATTGAGTAAAAAATGGATATCCCCCTAAACGATGACCGCTTGCGGAAAAAACTTCACTGTACTCATCACAAAACTCTTCCTCATCGTCTCTTTCATAAGGGTCTGTGACTTTTTGAGCAAAATCAAAATTATTCATATCAATATAGCTTTCTGCCTTCTCAAACTGAATCGCAGACTGCCCTGCGATAGGACTATAAATATCGTCCTCAGCAAAACTTGGAAAATCGCTTTGTAAAAGTGCAAGATCTTGCTCAATCTTGTCATAAAAAACCACACGAAAGCCATCTTGCTTTTTTTGATCATCAAAATTGAGACCATATAAATCATCATGCGGATTGATAAAAAACTGTAAAATTCCAGACTTTGGATAATGTTGATTTTCTGGCACTTCTGCAAAATTGATCTGCGCCAATAATTGTAGGTCATCCCCCTCCGCACTCTGCGGATATTGCTTTCCTACAGGTAAATAAGGATTTCCACTCACTTTGCTTTGCCAAATCTGTAAATCTTCAGTCGGCACTAATGATATTTCTATACTGTCTTTTTTTGTCGCAATAATTTGCGTTTTATATGGCTGTAAACATGCTGGGAGCTCATTCAAATTTATACTCATTTTCAAATACTCTTAGTTTTAGCTGTTAGATGGATGCAAAACAGAAAATAATCTAGCTTAAAAAGAAACTCAGATTAGTATAAACTCTGAAGCTATTCAGAAACATTACGAATGGGTAATCATGCGACATAATCTGTCATTTATGTCGTATAGACGCCCCAAATTGGACACTATATGAAAGCGTATTTAGACCTTCTACAACATATCCTAGACGATGGCGGTGACAAAGGTGATCGTACTGGTACAGGTACTCGTTCTGTATTTGGTCATCAAATGCGTTTTGACTTGTCAAAAGGGTTTCCGCTACTAACCACTAAAAAAGTTCATTTCCGCTCAATTGTGATTGAACTGCTGTGGTTCCTAAAAGGCGACACCAACGTTCAATATCTTAAAGACAATAAAGTTTCGATTTGGGATGAATGGTCTACCGCTGAGCAGACTGCCCGTTTTGGACGCCCTGAAGGGGAATTGGGCCCAGTCTATGGTCATCAATGGCGTAACTTTGGCGCAACGCAAAAAGACAATGGTTTGTTTGAAAGTGATGGTTTTGACCAAATCAGTTGGTTGGTCAATGAAATCAAGACCAATCCAAACTCACGTCGTTTGATTGTGTCTGGCTGGAACCCAAATGAAGCAGGTAAAGTTGCCTTACCGCCATGCCACACTTTATTCCAATTTTTTGTTCAGGATGGAAAGTTGTCTTGCCAACTTTATCAACGTAGTGCAGATGTTTTCTTAGGGGTGCCATTTAATATTGCCAGCTATGCTCTACTGACTCATATGGTTGCTCAAGTTTGTGGTTTAGGCGTAGGTGATTTTGTCTGGACTGGCGGTGATACACATTTATATGTTAACCATTTTGAACAAGCAAAACTTCAGTTAACACGTGAGCCCTTACCACTGTGCCAACTCAAGTTAAATCCTGAAATTAAGGATATTTTTGACTTTAAATTTGAAGATATTGAAATTACAGGTTATGAGTCACATCCTGCAATTAAAGCACCTGTAGCTGTTTAAATATTTTAATTCAGTCTTTCCTTATTCCCTCCTTGCAATAGGAGGGAAAATTTTCCAATGGATAATAAGCGAATTCATTATGACATTTAAAAACTTTGAAATTGTGCATGTCGTTGCAATGGATCAACAACGCTGCATTGGTAAAGCGAATGATCTTCCATGGCATATTTCAGCAGATCTTAAACACTTCAAAGAAATCACCCAAGGTGGTGTTGTGGTGATGGGACGTAAAACGCTTGAATCGATGGGACGTGCATTACCTAAACGTGTCAATTGGGTAATTACCCGTGATCAGGATTGGAGTTTTGCTGGGGTTAAAACGGCCCATAGTATAGATGCTGCTTTGGAGCAAGCGATTCCTGATGTATTGGCATCAGAAAAACCTGCCAGTATCTTTATCATTGGTGGTGGTGAAATTTTTAAACAAACCATGCACATTGCCGATCGTTTAGAGCTCACCCACATTGAGCTCGATGTACAAGGTGACGCGTATTATCCAAAAATTCCAACGGAATTTAAAAAAGTTGCGAGCGAGTCACATGTTGATGACAAAACAGCTATTGCTTTTGAGTTTGCAACATACCGAAAATAGCACTGAACTTTATGAATAAAAATAGTGGCTTATGGATAGCTTAAAAGCAAGATCAATACTGCATACACTTGGAATGGGGATAATCCATTCCTTGTTTAGCTTATTTGTCATATTGAGCAGCCTGTGGTTTTGTTTCGCGATTTGGATTCAACACCCCTTAGGAAAGATTTTCAGTTATATCATCATCCCTATTTGGATTATTTTTGCACTGAGTATTCTTGGGATCTATTTTACTAAAAATATATTTAGCCGAAAAACTGACAGTTTGATCTATATCATCGCCTTTATTGTCAGCTTAGTCTGGTACTTTAATATTCCTGCACAGCAAGATCGTCAATGGAGTCCAGAAGTTTCCAGAATTTTTACTTACGAGCAGCAAGATAATCTTGTCACGATTCATAATGTCCGCAACTTTAATTGGCACTCCCCTGATCAATATGACGAACGCTGGGAAACCAGAAGCTACAACTTAGATGAGATTACAGGCGTCAATATCATCACCTCTTATTGGATGGGACCACAGATTGCCCATACCTTGGTTAGCTTTGATTTTTTAAATCAGCGCCCACTCGTTTTTTCCATTGAAATTCGAAAAGAAAAAAATGAAAACTTTTCTGCAATTGGTGGGTTTTTTAGACAGTTTGAGCTAAGCCTAATCGCTGCAGATGAAAAAGATATTGTTTATACACGAAGTAATATTCGAGGCGAGCAGGTTTATTTTTTCCCGATTCAATTACCGAAAGCAGAAACCAAAGCATTATTTGAAGAGTATCTTTTGAAATCTTCCGCTTTGGCAGAACATCCAAAGTGGTACAACACCCTAACTAGTAACTGTACAACTTTGGT
The DNA here is from genome assembly GCF_051059255.1 of Acinetobacter sp. CE-15. NCBI lineage: Bacteria > Pseudomonadati > Pseudomonadota > Gammaproteobacteria > Moraxellales > Moraxellaceae > Acinetobacter > Acinetobacter sp. CE-15. Next base: position 4,078,558 of record NZ_CP192737.1, read on the forward strand.
TTTTGATATGGTTCAGGCGATTTCCCCTGAAAAATTACCAACAGATTATCGTTTATTGGCTTCAGGTTATTTACCCAATTATCTTTATGATTTGGGTGCATTAAATCATCAATGGTCAATCAAAGAATGGTATAAAAAAGCACATATTAATCCAAGAACAGCTGAATATGCTCAGTTTAAATATCAAAATAGCGATAACTTTTCTAAAGTGATTCGTTTTGGTTTACCTGAAGACCATACTCAATAATGTATAGCTTTAGTCAGCCCGTCTTTATGGTTTAACTCAATTTTGTTTATATAATGATTAAAATTAGGAGAATACGCATGTTTAAATCCATACTCGCAACCACATTCATCACAGCAACGCTCTTGTTTTCTGGATGTGCATCTACACCAAGTGTCGATCAGCAAAGCCAAAATTTAAGTTTGTTGCAAAACAAAAATTGGACACTTACGCATATTGGTGCAACAGAATATAAAGCAACGCCAAATGCTCACAACATACCAAGTATTCAATTTGGTTCAGATTTACGGGTAAGTGGTGCAGATGGTTGTAATCGTATTATGGGTGCATACGCCATCAAAGGACAGCACTTAACCTTAGGGCAACTCGGCTCTACTCGGATGTATTGTCAGGACACTATGAAACTCGCGGCTAACTATACTGAAGCACTCAATAAGGTGAAAGGTTATCAAGTCTATGACAAAACGTTAAAGTTAGTTGATCAATATGGTAATCGTGTTTTGCAATTTACAACACCATAACATCACCGAATCAGTTATTTGTATACTCCTGTTTAAAAGCTTAAAACTTTAGGCTTTTAAACACCTCCAATTATAAAATCCAATACCAACAATGAAATTGAATAAAAATTTTAACTCAATCAATGAAAGACAATAATTTTACTACACACGCCGTCTTATCAATGGGATTAGAATAACAACAACTTAAAATTTGGATATCTCTATGAAAGTTATTGGCCTTATCTTGATCTCATGTCTACTTCTATCTGCATGTAGTTCAATGAATGTAAGACCTACGGTTGGGGTAAGTATGGGAACATCTGTTAAATAAAAAAACAGCGCCGAAGCGCTGTTTTTTATCAATAAAAATTATGGGCATGTAGTCGTATTGATACCATAAGGACTGTTTAAATTTGGTCCGTATGTCCCATCAGTACTGTAATCAGATGCAACTGAAGCCAGCCCTAAATTATATGTCGTTCTAAATGGTAATGTCGCAACTTGTGATGATGCGCCAATTTGTACATTAAGCCATTGAGCATAAATCTTCGGATAACGAATCACAAAATCAAATTTCCCTTCAGCATCCGTTGTATACGTTGCCGTAGCCCCTTGTCCTAAGAATGTTGGTACTTTAACTGGAATGCTGTTTACTTCATTATTGGTAATTGCACTATATGGCGCGGTTACAGCACAACTATGTGCTGAATTGATTGTTGTTAATGCAGGAAAGTCATCAGTCGTATCTGCTGGCGTTCCATTATTGTTCATTGGAATACCATTACTTAAATAAATATTTGGATTGTTCAAGTTATAATAACCACTACCAGGTCCAACCCATTTTAATACTGGATCAGAGCCAGGCACAGGTGCTAACGCCCAAATGTAACGACCTTTAACATAATTAGTTGGATTAATATCCATTTCCACTTTTTGATTCGCTAACGGCTTACCATCAAAATCGACAACACTTACTGATAAATTTTTCGTGTAGTACACACCGTCATTTGAAGATCCCGTTTCTGTAGGATTAACGCCGATGACAATTGATGCAACTGGATTCTGCACAACTGACTGCACAACATCAATACGTGAAATTTGAGTTGCGTCTAAATACCCAGCTTCACTGAATGTCGCTGTTAAATTTAAATCATCAGCATCAAATGCTGCTGCAGTATATGTCGCATTACGTGCACTTTCATCAACCTTAACTTTAAATACTGCTTGTCCATTTTGGTCGGTTGTTAAACCAGATGCACCAACAATAATTACACCATTTCGAACAAAATCTTTGATATTCAAGTTGACATATTTATTCGCAACACCACCACCATTTTGATCGACTAAAGTCACTGTAACATTTGCTAGATCATTACGCACATTTAGTGTTGCTTTATTCGACTCGATTCGTAAATTATAACGCGCAGGTTGAGGTGCTGTTGGTGAAGGTTTAAATGCAGTTAAACGATAAATCTGTGTTGTTAAGGCACCATTTGTATTGGTATTACTTGCTGTGAGTTCAATACCACTTGCCAATAACAAGTCTCCATCAGCAGTATTACCATCCACTTCCACAGAGAAGAAAGCATTACCATTTGAGTCAGTTTTTACAGTCTGTGGTTTACTTGTATTTGTTGGGTGTCCATCTCCTGGTGTTCCAATAATCAATGTCGCAGAATTATTCGCCGCTAAGGTTACATCTTCATCTCTAACAGGAAGACCATTGTTATCAAGCAATTGCACTTTAACAATTGTTTTATCACCAGCAACACTTAAACTTGCCTTAGAAGAATCTATAGTTAAATGATTTGGATTCACTGCCTCAAAAACACTAAATTCTAAGGTAGATACAACATCAACACCCTTCGGATTTTTAATCGTACCTTTGATTTGAATTGCTTTAGAACCTAAATCAATTAATGCTTGTTTAGCAGCACTTGGAATATCTTTTGGAATCGTAATCGTAATCTGTGTTTGACCATTTGCTGCTGTGACTAGCGAATCATTACTTAAACGAATTCCTGCATCATAAGCTTCTTTATTTAAAGCTAAATTTACAGGATAGCCTGTATTAGCACCCAATTCATCTTTAACTGCAACTTGAACTTGATAACTTTTGCCAAACTCTAATTCTTTTTTATCAGCAGTTAAACGCAAGTTTACAGAATCTTGAGGGATAGCAACCTGAATCGAACCCGTCTGCTGAATACGATCACCATTATTACGATTTGTACCCACAACAGCAAACGTGATGCCATTCTTGATTAAGCTCGCATCATAAGCACCTTCAGCAACTCTAATGGTAAATTCAGCTTCACCCTTACTATTTGTTGTTAAATTGGAGTCTGACAATGAAACTCGAGAACCCGCTAAACTTGATAATGCAATCGCGACAGATGTATTTGGAATAATTGTTCCATTCTCATCTTTAGCAATTACTTTAACACGGACTTCTCCACCCAATACAGAAACGGTTTGAACATCATAGCTCAGACTTAACGCAGCCAAATCTGGAATGATAACCACAGGTTGAGAGATCTCAACTTTACGTGTAACGGTATAAGCAGAGCCATCGGTACGTACTCCTTTTACAGCCACGGTAAGGCCATTTGCAACCAAGTTTGCCAACTCACTTATATTATTGGCTTTCACCTTAATCTTAAACGTTGCTTGACCTTGGGCATTCGTTGTAAGTGTTGCCGCCGTGGCTAGGCTCGCTCCATTACTTGTCGCTGCATCATTTAGCCCGATAGACACTTTTTGATTCGCCAGCGCCTTACCATCTGTACCCAACGCATTAACGGTTACATCGAATGTTTGTTCGTTATTTGCGGTTAAAATGAGGCTACCCAACATATCAATATTCAAGTGATCTAAATCAATTTCACCTTGAGCTGTTGGTGCTTTGAAATTGAGATTGACTGTACTTGCCGCGCCAACTCCATTGGTTGGTTTAGCAATGAGGCCTAAACCATTCTCAACTAATGCTTTTTGGGTTGGACTTCCACTTGCTTTATACTGATAGGTAAAGGTTGCATAACCTGTTGCATCCGTAAGTGCATCCGCAGAACTGGATAGACTTAATCCTAGGCTTTGCAACTCTGAAACTGAATATGCCGTTGAAAATCCTAAATTAACAGTCTCTCCTTTTAATGCACTACCTTTTACACCTGTAGCTTTCACTTTGACTACAATGGTTTGATCCTTAGTGTAATCATAGGCCACATTAATCGGGTCTATTGCAAGATAACTTAATGCTTCCTCTGACTTCGCTTCATCTTCTACTGTAATCTTAATGCTGTTCGTTACATTATTATCGGTGGTAAATGTTGCAGTAATACCTGCCGCAACTAAAGCTTCAACAGCTGCCGGCGTTTTAGCATTGGTTTTTAAGGTGTAAGTGACATAACCTGTTTTAAATTCCTGTTCTGCACTTCCATCAAAAGTAACACCATTAGAATTCGCTTCAGCATTTAGGCTCAGTTTGACCTTACCTTGAGTCGCGGCTTCACCTTTATTATTAATTCCTTTGACTGTAATGGTAATCGAATCATTTTTTGCATTAATCTGATACGAAGATGCAATTTCAAGACGTTGAAGTGCCTGCTGGTTTGATGCTCCAGTATCAGCAGTTGTCACTTTAACTGTTGCTGTTGCAAAAATATCTGCGGAATCACTATAGGTCGCTTTTAAGTTAATTCCTTGTTGAGATAAGGCAATCGGATACGATGATGCAGATTTAAGGGTAAATACTGCATAGCCTTTCGCATCAGTTGTCACTTCTGCCTGATCAATCGTTACACCATATACAGCACTACTATCTGTAAAAGATAATTTTACTTTTTTATTGGTTAAAAGATTACCATCACTATTTTTTGCAACAACAGTAACTTGCGTCGTTCCACCTTGTGCAACGATAGGGCTATCTTGAGTAACAATTTCTAATTTTTGAACAATTTGAGAAACATCTTTAAAAGTAATTGATGCTTTTGCTTGGCTCTCAGCTTTAAACTCATCCACTAATTTAAAATCTAAACTTGACGAGGTTAATACAAGTTGAGCAATGTCAGCTGCCGTTAAATCACTATTCGCAGTAATATTAAAAGTTGCTTTGCCTAGCTCATCTGTTTTTAAGGTAGAACCATTTGTAATCGAAAATTTACCTTGCATTTCAGCAGGTAAAGCTAAAGATACAGATTGATTCGCTTTTACACCACCATTTTTATCTGTGACTTGGGCAGTAATAGAAGCTGAACCTTTTGGTAAATTAAGCACAACTCCCTGTTGGATTTTAAGATTATATTCACTTTGAATCGTGCTTGTTTTTTTAATATTAAGGGTATAAACCTGTTTAATTGTTGTTCCATCTACAGTTGCAGTCAGCTGTACTTTTCCAGAATTCGCATTCAGTGTAGGAATATTTAATTCAAATACCGCAACACCATCATCACCAGTCGTTACTTGAGAACTCTTACTTGTTACACCTAATTTTTCACTATCTGCAATCGATAAATTTACCAGTTTAGCAGCAACACCACCTTTATCACTGTTCAAGGCTTGAACTGAAATTAAGACTTTAGAATTGTCATAAGCAACATCAATTGGTTTAGCTTCAGCATCTTGTAGCGAAAGCCCCAAACTTTCTACAACTTTTTTAGTATCCGTGGTTGAACCATTACCACCATTTCCTGTACCTGTTCCACCATTATTCTTATCATCCCCATAATATCCACCACCTCCACCGCCGCCACACGCCACTAAAGCTAATGAGGACGCCAGAACTGTTGCTTTAACCCCTAATTCTTTAAATTTTGTTAAGTAAATCATAATTTCATCCATTGTATTTAGTATAAGTTTTGCCCTAAAAATACTTTTATGGCTTTTACACGAAATGTACTCAAATCTACAAAACTTTTCAATCTAATACTTGTGATATATTGAAAAAATATAATTTGACGACACTCTTTATATGAATATTTTTTATAAATTGCTATTAAATCTTTAATTAATATTTCTTGTAATATAATTAAATGAGGAGAAGATATGTACGACATCATCATCATTGGCGCAGGAACAGCGGGTATTAGTGCATATAAAGAAGCAATCAAATATACATCTAACATATTGATTATCAATAAAGGTCCATGGGATACAACCTGTGTCCGTGTTGGCTGTATGCCAAGTAAAGTTCTCATTTCAACTGCAAATCGGATGTATGACATTCAAAATGCCAAAGAAGTCGCTTTAGAGGTAAAAGCAGAGATCGATACACGTCAAGTTATGCAACATGTCAGAAATTTACGTGACCGCTTTGCTCGTGCGACGCTTAAAGATGTAGAAAGTTGGGAAACTGCACATAAAATTGATGGCGAAGCTAAATTTGTAAATGCAAATACGGTTGAGGTCGATGGAAAACATTATCAATCTAAATCATTTATTCTTGCTGTAGGTTCAACGCCGACCTATAACCAAGATTGGAAAAATAAAATAGGCAATAAACTGATTACTTCAGATGAAGTATTTGAGCTTGAGACACTGCCTAAGTCTATTGCCGTGATCGGGAGCGGTGTGATTGCAATTGAATTAGCTCAAGCAATGCATCGCCTAGGTGTAAATACGACTGTTTTTGCAAGAAGCAAAAAAGTGGGGGTGCTTAGTAGCCCTAATTTACAAGAAATCGCTCAAGCGGAATTATCCAAAGAACTGAATATTAAATTTGAAGTTTTACCTGATTCAATCCAAGATATTAAAAATGGGGTTGAAATATCATTTATTGAAAATAATGAATCTAAATGCATACAGGTTGACTATATTTTAAATGCGACTGGTCGTGCTACACACTTATCAACCTTGTCCCTCGAAAACATTGATCAGTCATTCTCAGATTTAAAACAATTACCAGTTCATCCCACCACTAAACAACTGGCTGATTTTCCAATATTTATTATTGGCGATGCTTTTACCCAAACGCCTTTACAACATGAGGCTGCAAATGAAGGAAGAAATGTCGTTTCAAGTTGTTTAAATTTTCCCAATATACATAACTTAAATAACCTATCCCCTTTAGGTATTGTGTTCTGTAGTCCAGAAATGGGGATTGCTGGGCAAAACTTTGCCACGTTGTCAAAATCAGACACAACATTTGTTACAGGTTTTGCTTCTTATGAAAAACAAGGTCGTGCATTGGTTTTAGGTAAAAATAAAGGTGCTGTTGAAGTTTATGTAGATCAGCAAAGCAGAAAACTCTTAGGTGCTGAGCTTTTTGTTGAGTCTGCCGAACATATGACCCACTTACTCTCTTGGATCATTGCAGAACAGCTGACAATTGATGAGATATTAGCAAAACCTTTTTATCATCCAACATTGGAAGAAGGCTTAAGAACAGCATTAAAACATGCCCGAAGACAACTTAAATAACGTTTTACCTATCAAATTAAGCTCTATTTTAAAGAATGGAGCTTTTATATTTCCTTTCGCAGTTTTCTTTTCATTAAGCCTATAAACACCACCCATAAAAAAACACCCCGCTCTCGTTAGAGATCGGGGTGTTTTAGATTTAAAAGCTGGCGATGACTTACTCTCACATGGGTAACCCCACACTACCATCAGCGCTAAGAGGTTTCACTTCTGAGTTCGGGAAGGGATCAGGTGGTTCACTCTTGCTATTGTCGCCAGCAAACTGTTATGGACTTGTTCGGGTCTTATTTAAATGCCTTACTTCGTACCAAATGAGTTTAACAGAACATTTGAGTTGAATAGTTTAACTAGCTTTACAACTAAATCAAGTATGTTTGATCTTTTATGAATCAAATGATGCTTCGTATACAACTGCTTGGGTGTTGTATAGTCAAGCCTCACGAGCAATTAGTATTGGTCAGCTTCATGCGTCACCGCACTTCCACATCCAACCTATCAACGTCGTAGTCTTCAACGGCTCTTTAGAGGACATAAAGTCCTAGGGAAATCTTATCTTGAGGTAGGCTTCCCGCTTAGATGCTTTCAGCGGTTATCCCTTCCGAACATAGCTACCCGGCGATGCGACTGGCGTCACAACCGGTACACCAGAGGTTCGTCCACTCTGGTCCTCTCGTACTAGGAGCAGATCCTCTCAAATTTCCAACGCCCACGGTAGATAGGGACCGAACTGTCTCACGACGTTCTAAACCCAGCTCGCGTACCTCTTTAAATGGCGAACAGCCATACCCTTGGGACCTGCTTCAGCCCCAGGATGAGATGAGCCGACATCGAGGTGCCAAACACCGCCGTCGATATGAACTCTTGGGCGGTATCAGCCTGTTATCCCCAGAGTACCTTTTATCCGTTGAGCGATGGCCCTTCCATACAGAACCACCGGATCACTAAGACCTACTTTCGTACCTGCTCGACTTGTGGGTCTCGCAGTTAAGCGCGCTTTTGCCTTTATACTCTACGCGTGATTTCCGACCACGCTGAGCGCACCTTCGTACTCCTCCGTTACTCTTTAGGAGGAGACCGCCCCAGTCAAACTACCCACCAGACATGGTCCTCGTCCCGGATAACGGGACAGAGTTAGAACCTCAATATTACCAGGGTGGTATTTCAAGGATGGCTCCATAGCAACTGGCGTCACTACTTCAAAGCCTCCCACCTATCCTACACAAGTAAGATCAAAGTTCAATGTCAAGCTGCAGTAAAGGTTCACGGGGTCTTTCCGTCTAGCCGCGGGTACACCGCATCTTCACGGCGATTTCGATTTCACTGAGCCTCTGCTGGAGACAGCGCCCCCATCATTATGCCATTCGTGCAGGTCGGAACTTACCCGACAAGGAATTTCGCTACCTTAGGACCGTTATAGTTACGGCCGCCGTTTACTGGGGCTTCGATCAAGAGCTTCGCTTACGCTAACCCCATCAATTAACCTTCCAGCACCGGGCAGGCATCACACCCTATACGTCCACTTTCGTGTTTGCAGAGTGCTATGTTTTTAATAAACAGTTGCAGGGGCCTGGTTTCTGTGGCTGCCAATAGCTCAAGGAGCAAGTCCTATCACCGTCAGCAGCGTACCTTCTCCCGAAGTTACGGTACCATTTTGCCTAGTTCCTTCAGCAGAGTTCTCTCAAGCGCTTTGGTCTACTCGACCTGACCACCTGTGTCGGTTTAGGGTACGATTCCTGTGTAACTGAAGCTTAGAGACTTTTCCTGGAAGCATAGTATCAGCCACTTCGCTAGTAAACTAGCTTGCTATCAGCTCTCAGCATAGAGCACCCCGGATTTGCCTAAGATGCATGCCTACTGCCTTTCACCTGGACAACCAACGCCAGGCTGACTTAACTTTCTCCGTCCTCTCATCGCATTACACAGAAGTATTGGAATATTAACCAATTTCCCATCGACTACGCCTCTCGGCCTCGCCTTAGGGGTCGACTCACCCAGCCCCGATTAACGTTGGACTGGAACCCTTGGTCTTTCAGCGAACGGGTTTTTCACCCGTTTTGTCGTTACTCACGTCAGCATTCGCACTTCTGATACCTCCAGCATACTTCTCAATACACCTTCATCGGCTTACAGAACGCTCCCCTACCACGTATACATAGTATACATCCGCAGCTTCGGCATATAGTTTTAGCCCCGTTACATCTTCCGCGCAGGCCGACTCGACTAGTGAGCTATTACGCTTTCTTTAAAGGGTGGCTGCTTCTAAGCCAACCTCCTAGCTGTCTATGCCTTCCCACATCGTTTCCCACTTAACTATAATTTGGGGGCCTTAGCTGGCGGTCTGGATTGTTTTCCTCTTGACTACGGACGTTAGCACCCGCAGTCTGTCTCCCGGATAGTACTCATAGGTATTCGGAGTTTGCATCGGTTTGGTAAGTCGGGATGACCCCCTAGCCGAAACAGTGCTCTACCCCCTATGGTATTCGTCCGAGGCGCTACCTAAATAGCTTTCGGGGAGAACCAGCTATCACCGAGTTTGATTAGCCTTTCACCCCTATCCACAAGTCATCCCCTGGCTTTTCAACGACAGTGGGTTCGGTCCTCCAGTTAGTGTTACCCAACCTTCAACCTGCTCATGGATAGATCACCCGGTTTCGGGTCTATACCCAGCAACTAAACGCCCTATTAAGACTCGATTTCTCTACGGCTCCCCTATGCGGTTAACCTTGCTACTGAATATAAGTCGCTGACCCATTATACAAAAGGTACGCAGTCACCGAACAAGTCGGCTCCCACTGCTTGTATGCATGCGGTTTCAGGATCTATTTCACTCCCCTCACAGGGGTTCTTTTCGCCTTTCCCTCACGGTACTGGTTCACTATCGGTCAGTCAGGAGTATTTAGCCTTGGAGGATGGTCCCCCCATATTCAGACAAGGTTTCACGTGCCTCGCCCTACTCGTCATCATTATATGTGCCCTTTCGTGTACGGGACTATCACCCTCTACGGTAGCACTTCCCAGAGCTTTCCGCTAAAACACATATAACTTAATGGGCTGATCCCCGTTCGCTCGCCGCTACTGAGGGAATCTCAATTGATTTCTTTTCCTAAGGGTACTGAGATGTTTCACTTCCCCTCGTTCGCCTCGCATGACTATGTATTCATCATGCGATACCTACCTTATGGTAAGTGGGTTTCCCCATTCAGAAATCTCCGGATCACAGGATATTTGCCGCCTCCCCGAAGCTTATCGCAGGCTATTACGTCTTTCATCGCCTCTGACTGCCAAGGCATCCACCACATGCACTTAATTACTTGACTATACAACCCCAAACAGTCGTTAATCCCTACAAGGAGGATCAACAATGTGAACTTAATCACTTCTATTTGTTGCCTGTGAATTTAATCACCATACAGCTTCAATTTAATTCATATACCAAAACGCTTGATTCAGTTTTATCGCTAGTGCTCATTTCATTCAACATTAACAATTACTTGCTAACATCAACTAAAACGAGTTTAAACAATTATTTCAACTCAAATATATTCTGTTAATGATTCACTACCGCCTCGTCAGCAAGTAGTTAACTGTGATAAATCACAGAACTTAATAAGCTATCGGCTTACTAAGTTCTGTAATCACTTAGTCTTTAATTAGTGGTGGAGACTAACGGAGTCGAACCGTTGACCTCCTGCGTGCAAAGCAGGCGCTCTACCAACTAAGCTAAGTCCCCAGCTTAAGATCTTAATATATCTGCTCTTCTGTGTTCAGTAGACTTGGTGGGTCTGACAAGACTTGAACTTGTGACCCCACGCTTATCAAGCGTGTGCTCTAACCAACTGAGCTACAGACCCTCAGATACATCAATGAAGAACAACTTGTTGTGGATTCTTACCAATCGTCAATCTTTCGTTAAGGAGGTGATCCAGCCGCAGGTTCCCCTACGGCTACCTTGTTACGACTTCACCCCAGTCATCGGCCACACCGTGGTAAGCGTCCTCCTTACGGTTAGACTACCTACTTCTGGTGCAACAAACTCCCATGGTGTGACGGGCGGTGTGTACAAGGCCCGGGAACGTATTCACCGCGGCATTCTGATCCGCGATTACTAGCGATTCCGACTTCATGGAGTCGAGTTGCAGACTCCAATCCGGACTACGATCGGCTTTTTGAGATTAGCATCCTATCGCTAGGTAGCAACCCTTTGTACCGACCATTGTAGCACGTGTGTAGCCCTGGTCGTAAGGGCCATGATGACTTGACGTCGTCCCCGCCTTCCTCCAGTTTGTCACTGGCAGTATCCTTAAAGTTCCCACCCGAAGTGCTGGCAAATAAGGAAAAGGGTTGCGCTCGTTGCGGGACTTAACCCAACATCTCACGACACGAGCTGACGACAGCCATGCAGCACCTGTATGTAAGTTCCCGAAGGCACCAATCCATCTCTGGAAAGTTCTTACTATGTCAAGACCAGGTAAGGTTCTTCGCGTTGCATCGAATTAAACCACATGCTCCACCGCTTGTGCGGGCCCCCGTCAATTCATTTGAGTTTTAGTCTTGCGACCGTACTCCCCAGGCGGTCTACTTATCGCGTTAGCTGCGCCACTAAAGCCTCAAAGGCCCCAACGGCTAGTAGACATCGTTTACGGCATGGACTACCAGGGTATCTAATCCTGTTTGCTCCCCATGCTTTCGTACCTCAGCGTCAGTATTAGGCCAGATGGCTGCCTTCGCCATCGGTATTCCTCCAGATCTCTACGCATTTCACCGCTACACCTGGAATTCTACCATCCTCTCCCATACTCTAGCTTCCCAGTATCGAATGCAATTCCCAAGTTAAGCTCGGGGATTTCACATCCGACTTAAAAAGCCGCCTACGCACGCTTTACGCCCAGTAAATCCGATTAACGCTCGCACCCTCTGTATTACCGCGGCTGCTGGCACAGAGTTAGCCGGTGCTTATTCTGCGAGTAACGTCCACTCACTGTAGGTATTAACTACAGGAGCCTCCTCCTCGCTTAAAGTGCTTTACAACCATAAGGCCTTCTTCACACACGCGGCATGGCTGGATCAGGGTTCCCCCCATTGTCCAATATTCCCCACTGCTGCCTCCCGTAGGAGTCTGGGCCGTGTCTCAGTCCCAGTGTGGCGGATCATCCTCTCAGACCCGCTACAGATCGTCGCCTTGGTAGGCCTTTACCCCACCAACTAGCTAATCCGACTTAGGCTCATCTATTAACGCAAGGTCACAAGTGATCCCCTGCTTTCCCCCGTAGGGCGTATGCGGTATTAGCATCCCTTTCGAGATGTTGTCCCCCATTAATAGGCAGATTCCTAAGTATTACTCACCCGTCCGCCGCTAGGTCAATCACCGAAGCAATCTCCCCCGCTCGACTTGCATGTGTTAAGCCTGCCGCCAGCGTTCAATCTGAGCCATGATCAAACTCTTCAGTTAAAAATCATTAGTGACTTAAGGTCACAATTCTGGCTCATCAATGTACTGACAAATTCTCTCAAATAAACTTCGAGTAATTTAAACCAATCAATCAATGATAATATTTCGATCAATCAATCAGTAAAAATCCACACAAGTTGTTCTTCATATTCTCTTAATGATCTTCTCAATGCTTCGTCAGCATCAAGCTAGGTCGGCTATACTACTCTCTATCTCTAAAAAGTCAATCAATAATGTTAATTATTTTTTCTAACAAACCCAACCCTAACATCATCTTAAAATCTCAATTCGAAATCTTAACAACTTAATCAAGTGCCTGATTTATCAGAAGTTTTATTTAACATCACCGCCGATGGATGTGCATTCTACAGCATTCCCAATCCAACACAACCCCTTTTTTTAATTATTTTTCATTTTATCTATCACTTGCTTATTTATTCTTCTAAATTGGCCTTATTTCTGTTTTTTGGTCTATTTTTTAAGCATGATCAGCACAGGACTGCTCGATTTATTTGATAATTTATTGTCTTTATCTATTTCCTGCCATTTTAAAGGGCGGCAATCTATATATTCACAGTAACCACCCTCACCTTGATAGTATTCATCATTGAGATGTAGTTGATAAACAAAACTTCCAACATAACCTGCAGCTAAACCAAACTTATAATCACCACGGCTTTGTGCTTGAATATCAATTTTGGTATTTTCATCTTGATATTGCCATTCAAACTCGCGTGGTAAATACATCTCCTGATGATTTACTGTTGTGACTTTAGGGAACACCCGATGAATATTGAAACGGACCTGTCGATCAAGCATTTCTGTTTCATTGTTTTGAATATCTCGAATATAGATACGTGAATGTAAAATATTATTCATCTGATCACGACTATGCATAAAAATAATCTGTAGATCGTCATTCACTTGAATCAATTGATATGTATACAGCGCATAAGGCAGATAAGGAAAATTCACTGTTTTCATATATTCAAAAACAGCATTTTGTTCAATTTCGTAATTTTGATCTTTGTATTGAATTGTCCCTTTACAATGCGCAACCAAAGACCAGTGCTGTGCAAATCCAAATTTCAAATGAATAAAATGAGAAATTAAAGGCATTGTTGTAATGCTTAAATTCATACTCAATTCGTCATCTTGTCTTTGAATAGTAAAATCAGGAATTTTTCCAAACACTTTTTCTTTTTGACCAAATGTATAAGTCACATTGCTATTTTCATCAATGTGAAATTGGCATTCATGCTGAATTGAGTATGAGTTTAATTGTCCCACCATATGGGGACTGGAGCTGACCAGTAAGGTTGCTGTATCTAAAGCAGTTGTTGAGATTTCATTGTTATTGCAAAAAACAGGACTATTGGGCTGCCCAATCAAACTAAAAAAATTGAGGTAATGCAACGGCGCAGGTAAATTGGAAAGCACTAATTTTTGATGAATAATTTTATATCTGTCTTGTGGGGGATGACAGCAAAGTTCTATAGGCTTTTGAGCTTGATTCAGCTGTTTAGACTGATCTAAGAAATCTTGAAACAACCGCATATCAAGCCCCCTTACCTTTTTATCTTTTTACATTTTATTCAACAGTATTCTTTCTCGCTAAGAATGTTGTCACAAAACCAGAAATCGCATAGATAATCGAAATGACTAAAATCCCTACAGGAATATTATAAGTGATTGCTGCAAGGATAAAAACTGCTATAGGCAATACAAAGAATGGAACACGTTTACGGTCTACCGTTTTAAAAGAATAATATTTGATATTTGAAATCATCAACAAACCTACTGCAATAATAACAAATGCATTGGTCGCTTGAATCGCAACATCTTTTAAATCAAAAATATAGGTAAAATCTTGTCCAACCCATACCCATGCAATAATAATAATTGCTGCCAATGGGCTTGCCACACCAATGAAATAACGCTTATCGACCACACCAATTTGTACATTAAAGCGGGCTAAACGAAATGCAGCACATGCGGTATAAACAAAACAAGCAGCCAAGCCAATCCGCCCGAGATCATGCAAACTCCAGCTATACATCAAAATTGCTGGCGCAACACCAAATGCCAAGAGATCTGAAAGAGAATCGAATTGTTCACCAAAAGCACTTTGTGCACCAATTGCACGAGCAACACGACCATCTAAACCATCAAATAGTGCTGCAAGGAATATCGCATAAACGGCTTGAGTGAAGTCACCATTCATACTGGCAATGATCGAGTAAAAGCCAGATAACAACGCAGATGTTGTAATCAGGTTAGGCCACAAATAGATTCCGCGACGTTTGACCTTCTGCCCTTCATGGGTATGCTCTTCTTCTTCCACTTCAAAAGTAATGCCATCAAATCCATGGTCTTGATTAGAAGAGTTTGGGCTTTCTGGTTTATTTATATTTGTCATTTTTTGAATCCTATCTATGGCTCTTATAGAGCTGTTGATATCTCACTTAAATATTTTATCACATTCATTTTTAAGTGAAATTGATGTGAATTACTCAATGTATTTCGTCTTAATTTGTAATTCACACCATCGTTCATGTTTCTGTTGATATCCAATCGAATGGATTATTCACCCACTAACCAGCGAACAGCAGCATGTCCACCATTCTCACTCATACGTAAATGTGGGAACAACCATTGTAATGCCTCATCAGCATCGTTAGAGAATTTCCAAGGTGGGTTAATCACCAATAAACCACAACCATTCAACCCGACTGGTGTGTCATCTGGCCAAACACAAACTTCACAGACCAACTGACGGCGAATCCCTGTTTTCATCATTTTCTTTTCAAAACGATCAATCATGGCACGGTCTTTAATTGGATACCAAATGGCAAATACGCCTGTTGGCCATTTTTTATGTGCAGTGGCAATCAACTCAACCAATTGCGGGAAGTCTTTACGTTCTAATTCATAAGGTGGGTCGATCATCACCAAACCACGTTTTTCTTTTGGAGGAATAACCCCCAAAAGACCTTCATAAGCATCACGCTCATGTAAACCCGCACGTTTATCGCGAATATTAAAATACAGTTGTTGAAACACATCACGCTGCATTTCAAAAATAGTCGCTTTATCAATATCACGCATGCCTTCAAGTGCAAACCACGGTGAACCTGGATAAGCGCCTTTACCTGAACCTGCACGCATATCTTCAACAATTTTAAGATATTGTTTTACACCTTCAGGCGCATTACGTTTAATCGACTCATCCAGCTTAACCAGACGATGAATACCGGTTAAGAATTCACCTGATTTTTGTGCTTCAGAAGTAGATAAATCGTATTTACCTGCACCACCATGTGTATCTATATAGCGATATGGTTTGTCTTTAGTATTTAGACGTGTCAAAAGTTGCAGCAATAACACATGTTTCATGACATCGGCAAAGTTGCCTGCATGGAAATGGTGACGGTAATTCATGTTTCGATTAATTCCTGAGTTCAATAATCATTTTAACACGAAAAAATATTTCTTCACTGTCCATCGTTTGTTCTAATATAACAACATATCTTTATTGCACTATTTTTTGGTAATTTATGGAAGCGCTGCTACTCCCAAAGTCATGGAATGTTGATCAAATTCTTGATGATTTAGATCAACATGGATTTACCATTATTGATCATGCTTACTCCGCTGAATACGGACTTCAACTGGTTGCAGAATGTACTTCAAATTTAAATCGCTTTCGTGAAGCAGCAATTCAAAATGGTGTGATCAGCAATATTCGCAGCGACCATATCTTGTGGATCAATGAAGAGCTTACGATCGCACAACAACATATTGATGCACTCAAACAGCTCTCGCAAATTTTAAACTACTCATTTTATTTAGGCATTCAGGATGTAGAAGCACATTTTGCCTGCTATAACGCAGGTGAATTCTATGCACTTCATCGCGATAATCCGCAAGGTAAAAATGGCCGTATGATTTCTACTGTGTATTATCTACACCAAGAATGGCAGGATGACTGGGGTGGAAAGTTACACTTACAGGATAAAAATAATGTTTGGCATACAATAGATCCCCAGCCTAATCGTATTGCCATGTTCCAAAGTGATTTATTACATGAAGTGCTAGAAGCCAACCATCAGCGATTATCAATTACCGCATGGCTAAGAAGCGACAATACTGTGTTGTAATATACTCAGTTTTCAAATTTGCAACGCTGTATCTCTATAGGCCAAGCTTTAAATTATTGAAATAGACCTCATAATACTCTTCATAAATTCAGAGGATTCAGCACATGTTTGATAATACAAAACAAATCATCTCGCGTATTGGGGAAACAGATCAATTGTATTTGTCAGGCAATACACCTGAACTTGCACTTGAACGTGGGGACTTACGCTTACAGCTGGTCACTCAAAGTCATTCAAAGCAGGAACAAATCCATTTCTTGCAAGAAGCCATTGTTTTACTTGAAACTGCACGATTTGAATATGAAGAAATGCCAATGTCAGTCTACATTCAGCTTTCTTTGCATTTGGCCAAAGCTTATATGATTTACTTTGAATTGACCAAAGAATCACGTTATGCCTTGATTACGCAGCAGATTTTAAAACCATTGGCACAACATCATCATGCTGATATTTACTTTATGTTGGCTTATGCATCTGTGAGTAAAAATGAATTTGCATTGACTCGTCACTGGCTGAGTAAATATATCAAGACAACTGATTTTGATTTAACCTTACTGCAACAACACACTGCCTTTAGACCTGTTCGCAATGAAACTTGGTTTAGTCAAATGATTCAGTCTAAATTACATTGATCAGCGCTATGCCCATTCAAAATAACTCAATTTGTTATTCGTTTTGATCAAAGCTAATTTGATCGATGCGAAATAGAAAAGATGGCCATAACGGCCATCTTTTTTGTTGCTCTGGGGGAAACTAAATCATTAGGCTGTTAGCTTATACGCATCTAGATGTAATTGTTGGTTTAACTCGTCAATCCAAATTGCCCAATCATCATCTTGTATCAAATGACTAATTAATAAGTCACGTTGAGATTTATTCCAAAACGGCGCTTCATGTAATGAAAGATTTGCTGGCAATTGATGAGTGCGTACATATAGCTCAATTGCTGCGGGACTATTTGCCAAACCAAGTTGAGAAAATAGTAATTCTAAGGATGGTGTGTTCGTCCTGAGCATATTGCCTCCTTATATAAATTTATTTGTCATCTTTTATTCAATTAACTTATAAGAAAATAATTTTAAAAGATAGTCTAGATTTTAATTTTCTTGTTTCAATTTGTGATTAAAAAACAAACAAATGTTGGCTTAATATAAATTATCGATTCTCAGAATATTTGATTTGAAGCATAAAAAAAGCACTCTAAATAGAGTGCTTTTTCAAAATTAATCTTTAAAAGATTAATTTTTAATTATTTAAGCATATCAGCAATAGCTGCGCGCTCTTCTTCAAGTTCTTGAAGTGTTTTGTCCATACGTTCACGGCTGAATGCATCAATTTCTAAGCCTTCAACACGAGTGTATTCGCCATTTTCACAAATTACAGGAACACCGTACATCACACCTTCAGGAATTCCATAAGAACCGTCAGAAGGAATACCCATTGTTACCCATTCGCCATTGGTGCCAAGCGCCCAATCACGCATATGATCGATCGCAGCATTTGCAGCAGAAGCAGCAGAAGAAAGACCACGCGCTTCAATGATTGCAGCACCACGTTTACCAACAGTTGGAAGGAATACGTTTGCGTTCCAATCAGCATCGTTGATTTTGTCTTTTAAGCTTACGCCATTTGCAGTTGCAAAACGGTAGTCCGCATACATTGTTGGAGAGTGGTTACCCCAAACTGTAAGGTTTTTGATATCCGCTACAGCAACACCCGCTTTTTGAGCAATTTGAGTCAACGCACGGTTGTGGTCAAGACGTAACATTGCTGTAAAGTTCTTCGCTGGAAGATCTGGAGCAGATTTCATTGCGATATAAGCATTTGTATTTGCAGGGTTACCTACAACAAGTACTTTAACGTCACGGCTCGCAACTTCGTTAAGTGCTTGGCCTTGACCAATGAAGATTTCACCGTTCACTTTCAACAAGTCAGCACGTTCCATACCAGGACCGCGTGGACGTGAACCAACCAATAACGCGTAGTCAGCATCTTTAAATGCAACTTTTGGATCATCAGTACCGATCATGCCAGCCAATAATGGGAAAGCACAGTCATCTAATTCCATCATTACGCCTTTAAGCGCAGCTTGAGCTTTCTCAAATGGAACTTCTAACAATTGCAAAATAACGGGTTGGTCTTTACCAAGCATTTCACCGCTAGCGATACGGAATAATAAGCTGTAACCGATTTGACCAGCTGCGCCAGTAACGGCAACGCGAACAGGTTGCTTCATGTAATTATCTCCAATGAGGATCGTTAATGTGATTAAACGGTTAAATCCGTTTTAATCGAATTATCATAAACGGCAAAGATTGTACTCCAATCCTTTAACAGTTGCATGTAAAAGAGAATGCTTTTCAACAAAAGTATGATAGGAAATATAAATAAAATTCCTCAGAAGAACTAATAAGTCCCTTTGATCGAGAATGTATTTGGGCAGTTTGAAACAATGTGATTTGAACATTGTTTATACTGACCATTGACCCGATAACACACTTGAACCTCGGTTAACACTGGGTTTGATGATGAACTTTGACAAGTAAAACGGATACTGTCGTTATTCATTCCCGGGTTTAATCTAACAAATTGAGTTTTTAACGCATTATGTTGCACATTCTTGTTTTCAGAGCTGGTTAAATCTGCAGGAATTTTCAAACGATCTGCTAAATTAATCACAGTTCTAAAATATTGACTCGCGTTCATTGGAACACAGCCACCCACGCTACGCCACAACTGAATACGTGCATTTTCCTCAGGCATTACCCGTGCAACCACCTTAGCTTGTAAAGGGGTCAAACTTGCAGATGTATTGGTGGTGCAATTCCGCTCTGTCGTTTCAGGCAACAGACCTGTGATTGTCAATGAATAACCTTCGAGACATTTGCGTTGCTTTTGTTTTGAAGAATCAAGTGCACAGACAGCAGGTGTCAACTGGACTTGCATGACATAGCCTTGTAATTGCGGTGCAGCATGTAACTGCACATTGAGCCCAAACAATCCCGCAAAGCATAAGCTCCATGCTAAGCAAGATTGTTTCAATTTACGCAAAATTTTGAAAATCATTGATTTACCAACAAAGTTTCATCCAAGTCCAAATAGTTTTATTGTGAAACACGGGTTGGAATAACAGGCATACGACTTTCAATCGCTTGAGGCCCTTGTCCCAACAAGATTCCATAATGTGCTGCATTGGTCATCACATTTTTGACATAGTCACGTGTTTCATTCAGAGGAATAGATTCTGTATATTGATCTGCTGAAAGATTTTGATAATCTGGCTGCCAACGCTTCGCGCGATTTGGCCCAGCATTATACCCTGCGGTTGCCAAGACAGGATTACTGCTTAATTGACCATGAATCATCGACAGATAGAAAGTACCATAGCGAATATTGGTGTTGGCATCACTGAGTGCAGCAGGATTATAAGTTTCACCCATTTGTTTTGCCACCAACTTTGCAGTGCCTGGCATAATTTGCATTAAACCACCTGCACCAACATGTGAGCGAGCAGCAGTCACAAAACGACTTTCTTGGCGCATTAAACCATAGGCCCAAGCTGGATCAATACCTGCATTACGGCTATGACTCACCACCAACGACTGATGAGGTGTGGCATAACGATAAACATAGTTATGTTTTTTCTCAGTACGTTCTGCTGCGTAAATTGCACGATCATACCAGCCCATATCAGTTGCACGTTTTGCCGCAGCAAGCAGCAACCCATCATCATGTTTTAAGTATGCCTGACGTACCGCCCAGTTCCATTCCCTATTGGTATAAGTCGCAGGCGCATTAATATTTCGCAAAGTAAATGCACGACGGAAATGAATATCGCTATTTAAGCGTTGCTGATCATCAGTTGAAGGCTGTTCTCTGGCAGGACTATCATTATACTTTTGCCCCAAATGATCTTTGGCAAGCAGATTATGATAATCATCACCTGACATTGCCAATCGTTGATAAATATCTTTGGCAGTTCTTTTAGATTGTGCATCATTGCGTTGTTCTGAAGCACGTGCCAACCAATATTGCCAACGGTCTTCTTGCTTTTGTGTCACGCTCATACTGTCTATTGCACGAATCACACTTTCCCAAGCCCCAAATCGAATGGCTTGTCGTGCATAAACTTCTGCTTCTTCTGCACTGAATGGCGCACCATAGCTTGCATCAAAATTTTGCAGTACTTCACGATTAAAATTATTTTTCATAACGGTCGTTCCGCCGATATAACCGACAGTACGATAAATATATTTTTGCACATCCGCTGGTACACCCTGAACCAACTTAGGTACCGACTGCAAAGCGCTGGTTAAATCCGTATCTGCCGCACGACCCAATGCATAAACCAAATAAGCATAATCTTCTACATTATTTTTTGGTGCAGACCATAAATAATTTAATGGATTCGCTTGGATTTGGTTCAATTGGGTTAACGATAAATTAACGCCAATCGTTTGTGCGGTAGCGATGGCTAGACCAGACTGCCCTGCTCTCAGTTGTGCATATAATCGTTGTTGACGATCTTGAGCAGTCATGAGTGGGCTACTAAGCATCATGCGGCCTAAACCATTACATGACTCAGGTTGAGAATTGGTTGCCAACCAAACATCTTTAAATTCAGCATAGACCAAAACGTCACCAGTTTTCGCACGAACTTGAGCAACGGCACAACGTTCTGCTTGATCTGGATTAGAGACATATTGCAATACAGGTTGCGCGCTTGCGTAATCTGCTTGTTTAACCTTTTCTTCGACATAATCCGCAGCCAACTTTTCCGCCATCGCCGATTGAGGATAACGTTGCGCAAAGCTAATAATATTTGCAGAAGGTTGAAAAGCGAGATTTGAATTCAGTGACCAATACTCAGGATAATAGCCCAAAGCATCATTTTGCATTGAAGAACGATATTGTTCTAAAGCACTTGGATTATTTGCATTGCGTAAAGCATCATTAAACTGCTCTTCAGCAGCATGAGCCACTTGCAGGCTTGTACATGCAACTGTTCCTAAAAGGTAAAGTTTTAATTTATTTTGCTTAAGTTGCTGCTTTAACACCGTTTTTCTCTCAACCTGCATGATGTGCCTTTAACATACTGATGCACTTATTTGTGCCTAGTTTAATTATTCTAATCCATTTCTACTGTTGTGTTATGTAACCTTATGATTCATCATTAATATTGTTCTCTATTTTTTCTTCATAATTTTCATTTTCAATGCCCTACAATCCAATAAATGGCAATAGCCGCTAAATATTTTCCTGAGTTCACTCTAAATGCTATAAAATGGCGCGCCTTTTATGAGTCTGTTAAAATAGCAGGCTTAGTACACATTCAAAATTCCCTTTATTCATAGGAAAGACGCCTCCATGACGGTTCAAACCTTCATTCCCAATGGTGCCAAAGCTGCCTCAGAAAACACTGTAACCCAGCCACAGCACACCCCAGCCGACGGTGCAGTAAAAAAACTGTATATCGAAACGCAAGGGTGTCAGATGAATGAGTATGACAGTCATCGTATGGCAGATCTTTTAGGCGACTCACACGGTTATATTTTAACCAAAGATCCAAGTGATGCAGATATCCTGTTAATGAATACCTGCTCAATTCGAGAAAAAGCCCAAGAAAAAGTATTTTCTGAGTTGGGTCGCTGGCGCAAATTAAAAGAAAAAAATCCTGATCTCGTCATCGGTGTTGGCGGATGTGTTGCTTCTCAAGAAGGCGACAATATTCAAAAACGTGCACCGTATGTCGATATGGTTTTTGGCCCTCAAACCTTGCACCGTTTACCGCAAATGCTGGATCAGCATGTTGAGCAAATTGAAAAGCCGAAGAAAGACAAAATTAAACTTGTAGATATTTCATTCCCTGATATTGAAAAATTCGACTTTTTACCTGAACCACGTGTTGAAGGTTACAAAGCGTTTGTTTCAATCATGGAAGGTTGCTCGAAATACTGTTCTTTCTGTGTGGTTCCCTATACGCGTGGTGAAGAAGTTTCTCGTCCTTTGGATGATGTCTTGGCAGAAATTGCTGGTTTGGCTGAAAAAGGCGTTCGCGAAATTAGCCTTTTAGGACAAAATGTAAATGGCTATCGTGGTGAAACTTTTGAAGGTGAAATTTGTACCTTTGCAGATTTATTACGTTTGGTTGCAGAAATTCCAGGAATCGGTCGTTTACGTTATACAACATCCCATCCGCTCGAATTTAATGAAGATTTGATTCAATGCTACCGTGACCTGCCACAAATGGTTTCACATCTGCATTTACCAGTACAAAGTGGCTCAAATGATGTGTTACAAGCGATGAAGCGTAACCACACCATTGATGTCTATATCGAAAAAATTGCCAAACTGCGTAAAGCTCGTCCAGATATGCATTTATCTTCAGATTTTATCATCGGCTTCCCTGGTGAAACTGATGCACATTTTGAAGAAACCTATCAGTTTATCCAAGATTTAGACTTTGATCATTCTTATAGTTTTGTTTATTCAAAACGCCCTGGTACACCAGCGTCTGAATTACCTGATGATACCTCTGATGCAGTCAAGAAAGAACGTTTAGCCAAAGTTCAACACTGGATTAAGCAATCAAGTATTCGTAAAACCGATGCGATGTTAGGCACCATTCAACGTGTACTGGTTGAAAATGTTTCCAATAAAGATCCAAATTTATTGGTCGGTACAGCTGACAATACACGTTTAGTAACATTTGTAGGTGACGCCTCTTGGGTCGGACGCTTTGCAGAGATTGAGGTTACAGAGATTAAGACCCTAAATTTAGTTTATGGAGAACTCTTGAATCTTGAGCCTGACGTGGCGTAATGTAAGGGTATAGACTTTACTTTAAAAAGGATATCTCTTGACTGCAGCGATTCGACGTACAGTAGCTTTTCCAGGTATTTCAGTTGAACGTTTAAAAAGCATGTTAGGTGCTTATAACGGTCATCTGAAACAAATCGAACAACGTTTAAATGTCAACATTTCTCATCGCAACGATAACTTCTATATCGATGGTGATTTAGAAGCAGTTGAGAGAGCTGAAGGTTTATTGCAGCGTTTGCATGCAGAAGCTGAACTCTCTCAGCAAATCAGTGCTGATACGATTCATTTGATGATTCAAGGCAGCCAAACTGACCGTGAGTTACAAGACGACCTTTCAGACAATGAGCATACCGGTTTAGATGATGTCTGGTTGCAAACGCGTAAAGGTCGAATCAACCCTCGTGGTGCCAATCAAAAACGTTATGTACAACGTATTCTACAAAGCGATATTTCTTTCGGAATCGGCCCAGCAGGTACAGGTAAAACCTATCTTGCAGTCGCTGCTGCGGTAGATATGCTAGAACGTAATGAAATTCAACGTATCCTTTTGGTTCGCCCTGCTGTTGAAGCTGGAGAAAAACTTGGTTTCTTGCCGGGTGATTTAAGCCAAAAGATCGACCCATATCTACGCCCGCTATATGATGCGTTATATGAAATGCTTGGCTTCGAAAAAGTTGCAAAACTGATTGAGCGCCAAGTGATTGAAGTTGCACCGCTTGCTTATATGCGTGGTCGTACATTAAATCATTCCTTTGTGATTCTCGATGAAGCACAAAACACCACCCCTGAACAGATGAAGATGTTTTTGACCCGTTTAGGTTTTGGTTCTCGTGCAGTGATCACCGGGGATATTACACAGGTCGATTTACCACGCGGGCAACAGTCTGGTCTTGCTCACGCATTGCGTATTATCGAAAAGATCAAAGAAATTCACATCACTCGCTTCCATTCCCGAGATGTCGTTCGTCATCAGCTAGTACAAAAAATTGTAGAGGCTTATGAAGGATGGGACAGTGAACAATACCGTTTAAGTGCTGAAGCACGTGCAGAACGTAAAGCACGTCAAGAAGCCTTAATTTCTGAAAATGATTCTGCCGCAGATGCTCAACATGAAGAACATACTGCTGCAAATCAGGAAAATGTTTAAGGACTGTTTTTGAAACTTAGCTTATCGTTACAACAAGCGTTTGAAGCACCAGAATTGGTGCTCAAACGTGTCTATGTAAAAAAAGTCATTGAAACAACACTACGTCATATTGATGTAGACCAAGATTGTGAAATCGGAATTGCGTGTGTTGATGAAGATGAAAGTCACAAATTAAATTTTGAGTATCGTGAAAAAGACAAACCCACCAATGTATTGTCTTTTCCAAGTGAGATTCCAGAAGAAGTTTTACCCATGCTCGATGCATTACCCATCGGTGATTTAGTCATTTGCATCCCCGTGGTTTTGCAAGAGTCGATTGAACAACAAAAAACACCGATTGAGCATTTCACTCATATGCTGGTTCATGGCACCTTACATTTAATGGGGTATGACCATGAAACTTCTGATGATGATGCTGAAGAAATGGAAGCACTCGAAATTGAAATCTTGAAAAAACTAGGCTTTGAAAACCCTTATACTGTTAAAGAAAGTTGATTTTATAATCAACTCCAAATCCCTCTGCTCTAGAGGGATTTTTTGTTTCATTCAAATGAGATGCCTTTCAAAAAACTGATCTCATTCGAAAATCTAAGTATTTGAATACATCATCACGGTGTATTATCGGAAACTCTCCCAAATCCCAACTTGCCCTTCTTTGACGCGTGGAATATTGCCTAATTTAATCCAAGGCATATTGTCACCATGAAAATCACTCCCCACAGACACTTTTAAACCATATTCAGCAATCATTCGATCAACCATTTGTCGTGTTGAAGCGGGTTCCATTGCGGGTGGAAGCTCAACAGCATCACCACCATATTGTGCAAAGATTTCAATTAAATAACGGGTATTTGTTGCTGATAGATCATAACGTGTTGGGTGTGCCAATACTGCAAAACCTTGACTTTCATGAATCACCTGAATGGTTTCTGCCAAACCTAAACCATCAAATTTCACATAGGCTTTTTTACCTTCCTTAATGTATTTATCAAATGCCTGCTGTGCGCGCTGAACAAAACCCTTTTCTACAAGGGTCTTGGCAATATGCGTCCGAGTAATCCGATCAGGTTCACCATCTACTTTTGCCACAACTTCTGCATAAATATCCTGATGAATCAAAGGAATTAGCAAATCACAGATTTGCTTGGCTCGCTCAGCACGAATTTTCTTCTGTTGCGTTAAAAGCTGTTGTAATGGTTCAGGATTTTGCATATTGAGCGCAACAATATGCACACCATAACTTTTTTTAGTCTCTGGTCTGGACCATTGACTAGAGATTTCTACACCTGAAATGATTTGAATTGGTTGATTTTTTGCAAATTGTTCAGCTTGTATTAAGCCATCCATGCTATCGTGGTCCGTCAATGCAAGTGTATGTATGCTTTTCTCGATGGCAGCTTGAACCAATAACTCTGGTGTTAGAGTCCCATCAGAAATATTACTGTGAGTATGTAAATCTATGCCTTGCATCTTTTATACTATCCCATCAACCTGAACAGACTAGATACTTTAACATGAAAGCACTTTTAGACTTTGTGCCCCTCATAATTTTCTTTTATTTATACAAAACGGTTGATCCTAAAAACACCGATCATCCATTATTACAATTGATCGGCTCAGCAGGTGGTGTAAATAACAACAACATTCTTGTTGCAACTACAGGTCTTATTATTTCAATGCTTGTGGTCTATGGTGCGTTATTCATTTTCCAAAAATTCCGTCTGGATAAACAACAATGGTTTGTTTTGTTCATGACCGTCATTTTTGGTGGAATCACCTTAATGTTGAGTGATGACTTCTATATTCGCCTGAAAGCTGCAATTTTGAATTTAGCCTTTGCTGGCGCGTTCTTACTCTCTCCCTATTTTGGTAAAGAAAAGAAGCCTCTCATTCAAAGATTATTTGGTCCTGTTTTAAACCTGACTGAAAAAGGCTGGAAAAATCTAAACTTTGCATGGGCTGCAATGTTCATTGTCATGTCTTGTTTACATATTTTCTTCGCATTTTTATTTGCAGGTGGAAAATATTGGGGTGAATTTACAGCATTTGGTGACATGATCGTCATGTTTTCCTTTATTATTATCCAGTTTGTTATATTACGAAAACACTTTAAATCTACCGATGAATAAAGTGTTTTAGAAAATCGAGAAATATCATGCCATTATTTGTAATTACGTGTACAGATCAAGCAGGTACAGTAGAAAAACGTCTTGCTGTACGCCCACAACATTTAGCTCGACTCGAGAAGTTAGATGCTGAAGGCCGTGTCATCGTGGCTGGCGCGATGCCGATTGATCGTGAAAATCCACAAGCAGGTTTTTATGGCAGTACTTTAATTCTCGATTTTGACAGCCGTGAAGCTTTGGATGAATGGTTAAAAGACGAACCTTTCTTAAAAGAAGGGATTTATAGTCATATTGATGTTAAACCATTCAATAAAGCATTGCCTAAGGGATAACATAATGCGCGTTGTCGTCCAAAGCTTACTTAGCATGACTTTAAGTTCTTTTGTACTTTTATCACCTGTTGTATCGGCTGAGCCTACTCAATCTTCAGCGACTCAAGCAACGACGGCAGCGCCTACTCAGGCAGCCCAACCTGTTGCACCGCCAAAACCGAGTATTATTCCTGCTGTAGCAGGCGCAAATTCCAGTACCCAAACACAGGCGCAAGCACAAGAAAATAAACCGTTAACAGCTGAACAAATTAGCAAAGAAAAAGCATCTCAAGATGCCAAAGCTAAAGCTTTGGTTAAAGACCAAGCAACACGTTTACAGCAACTTGAAAAGGCCAATTTAGAAGCCCTTTCACAGAACCAAGAATTACAACTCAAAAATGACAATCTGGGTGTACAAGTTCAAGTTCTACAAAGTGAACAAAGTGCGCAAATGTTCTTATATGGTGCTGCGACCATTGCTGTTGGTGTTTTACTTGGCTTTTTAATCGCAAGCTATATCTATACCAAACGTCGTCGCCAGTGGTAAGCCACTGCTTCGACATTACGCTTAAAAAGTTTCACGCTATAACCTGATACTGCGAAATGTCAGGTTTTTTCATTTTAATTATCAAAAGGTAATCTGCTTTGTCAAATGCCATTCAAACTGCCGATTTAGACTGGCAATGTATTGATGGAATTGAAGTTCCAATTTCCAAACAATTTGGTGATGTCTATTTTTCTAAAGACAACGGGTTACTTGAAACCCGACACGTATTTTTGAATGGTAATGATCTTTCAACACGACTTGCAGATTTAGATGATTTTGAATACTTCTGTGTTGGTGAAACTGGTTTTGGTACAGGATTAAATATTTTGGCATTGTGGCAACTTTGGCACAATGTTCGTCCAGATAATCACAGCCACTTACATGTGATCAGTGTAGAGAAGTTCCCCTTGTCTAAACAGGATTTAACCCGTGCGTTAAAGGTCTGGACTGAACTTCAACAATTTTCTGATCAATTGATTCAACACTATCCATTGCCCATCGCTGGTTGTCACCGTTTAAGCTTTCCAGAAGCGCGTTTTTCAATTGATCTCTGGTTAGGTGATGCACATGATGTATTTCCAGCAATGGTTAAAGCCCAACAAGTTAACGCATGGTTTTTAGATGGATTTGCACCCTCTTGTAATCCAGACATGTGGGAAGACAAAGTTTTAAACAATATTGTCAGACTGTCAGATTTTGGAACAACTTTTGCCTCATTCAGCGTGGCAGGTGTGCTTAAACGGGGTCTAAAACAACATGGAATCACTATTTCACGTCCGCGTGGTTTTGGTCATAAACGTGAAATGCTAAAAGCCATTTGGAATCCATCTGAGCAAGCAGCCGAAGAAAATCAATCACAGTCAATGGACCTTACAGCGCAAAATATTCAAAAAAAAACACGGAAAACTCAAAATAATTTAAATCAACGCCACATTGCTATCATTGGTGCTGGAATTGCAGGTTTAAGCTGCGCATGGGGATTTGCCCAAAGAGGACATCAAGTTACGATTTACGACCAATCAGCGCCTTTAGCAGGTGCTTCTGGTAACCCTCTGGCCTTATTAAATCCGAAACTATGCCCTATCGAGCAAAGTTCGGAACATTTAATGACCTTGGCTTGGCAACATGCCCTACAGCACTATCCAAAATTTCAGGCTTTTCGTGCTATTGCCGTTCAACAATTAGCACAAAAAAATGCTGAACATTTACTGGATTTAGCAGCGCAATATCCTCAAGATTTACTCAAAACTCAAACAGCCGATGATTTAGAGCTACAAACTACACTTGAGAGTTTACAGCTCACTCAAGCGGGTTCAATCTATCCCCAGCAACTTAAAGACCAAATCATTGAACATCCGCTGATTCAATTTAAACATGCTCACATTCATAGTATTGTTCAATCGAATCATCATCAATTAACCCTACAAGATAGCCAACACACCGATCTTGGTGATTTTAATCATGTGATTGTCTGTTGTGCCAAGGAAAGCCATGCTTTTTTTGAGCAGTTCCCAATACTCAAACCGATCCGTGGACAAGTCAGTTGGCTCAACAATGTTAAACACCGATTAGATCCGCAATATGCCTACAGTTATGGTGGCTACTGCATGCAGCTTGATGAGCAGCATTTGATTTTAGGTGCTTCTTTTTATCCCAATCGTGATGACACTGAAGTTTTGCTTGAAGACCATGTGCATAACTATGAACTTATCCACAGTGTGTTTCCACAATACGCAGAATCACTCTGCAAAGTAGATGAATGGCACGGGCGTGCTTCTGTACGAGCCCAAAGTCTGGACTATTTTCCATTACTGGGAAAAGTTGAAGCTGAGAAAGAGGTTTATACATTTTCTGGGCTGGGCTCTAAAGGTTTTTTATTTGCGCCCTTGTGTAGTGAAATATTGGTGGCTTTGGTCCTTAATCAAGCTTGCCCGATTCCCCAAAATTTATTGCAAAAATTAAATCCAAACCGCTTTCAAAAGAAAGTAAAAGCCAAAAAACCTTATTTTAAACCGATTCAATCATGATTCTTTTTTATTAATTATGTGTAATAAAAAAGCGCCTTTCGGCGCTTTTTTATGAACCCTGTTCTAATGGGAGACCTGCATCACGTGCTGCACGTGTTCCCCCCATAAGTACAACGTAATCACGAGAATCATCTAAACTCTCTAATTTTTCAGCAGCTCGAGGCGCTTTACTTCCACCACCACATAAAATGTAAATGGACTGATCCGAATTCACTTGAGTCAAGCTCTCAGCACTTAAACCATCTATAGGCTGATTTACAGCCCCTTTTACATGGCCTTCGGCAAAGGCTTTTGCATCACGAACATCCCAGATAACTGCATTTTCTGGGAACTCAAATGTTGTAATTTCTAATTTACGGATCATTGTGCACTCCTTTGATGTAAACAACACTTGGCAAATGAAGAAAACATCCCTAGCATCTCAGATATTCTTTCCATTTGTAAAGGTCTAAACTATGCCATCTTTCGATATTGTTTCAGAATTAGAGATTTTTGAAGTAAATCATGCTGTTCAAAACACACAAAAAGAAATTGCAACACGCTTTGACTTCCGTGGTCAGGACGTTTCAATCGAAATTAATGAAAAAGCCAAAGAAATTAAAATTTCAACTGAAAGTGATTTCCAGTGTGAACAAGTCTATAGCATGCTTGAAAATCATTTCTTTAAACGTAAAATCGATATTCAAGCCCTTGATCCACAAAAAATGACGGCTTCAGGTAAAAATATTGTGCAAGTGATCAAGCTTAAAGATGGACTTGACTCAGATACCGCAAAAAAAATTAATAAAGCCATTAAAGAAAGTGGCGTCAAAGTGCAATCTTCTATCCAAGGTGACAAGATACGTGTAACTGATAAAAAGCGCGATACATTACAGCAAGTTATGGCATTTTTAAAAGAACAACAATTCGGTGTACCTTTACAATTTAATAACTTCAAAGACTAAGGTCTTTAGCAACACTATAGGTTAAGACATGACTCAGACCAACCGTTTATCTAAACTTGTGAAAGCGACTTCTAAATTCCCTAAAGGCATTCGTAGTACGCTCTGGAGTAAGGCGTTTGGTCGAGTTGTGCCTATGGTGGGCACAGCCAATATTAAGTACCTAGAAGTCAGTCATTCAAAAGTTGTGGTGGAAATTAAAAACCACCGTGCTATGCAAAACCATATTGGACAATTACACGCTGTTGCAATGGCGCTGATTGCTGAAACAGCAACAGGCTTTGTCACAGGTATGAATGTTCCTGATAGTTCAATTGTATTGATCAAAAGCATGCATATTGAATATAAACGACCGTCTAAAGGTGATATGACAGCAACAGCGACATTGAGCAAAGAACAAATTTTAGAAATGCAAAGCTCTGAAAAAGGTGAAACACTGGTTCCAGTCACCATTATGGATGAGTCTGGAAAAGAGCCTGTCGAATGCCAAATGGTGTGGGCGTGGGTGTCAAAAGAACGCCTAAAAAAGAAATAAATACAAATCTGTAAATGTAAATAAAACTTACTGTTTAGTTAGTATAAAATTTACCAAAGTACAAATAATGAGTGACGATTATTCACTATATTCATGCTTACTTACTCATCAAGATGGTGTTATTTCCACCACCATCTTGAACTATTGAGACTTGAACTATAGAGGATAATCATGCGATCAGCTACGCCAAGAAAAATTATTGCACTCAGCCTCATTCTAAGCCCTATTTTGTTTCTCACTGCATGTGCCCAAAATCCAAGTCACGTTGCTACTGCTGCAAAGGGCAACACATTAGCAGTGAATTCAACCACCCAACAAGCGCAACAAAATAAAGCCATTGTGACTGATTTTTATGAAGGTGTATTTCAAAAGCATCAAGTTAAAGCATATGCAGATCGTTATATTGGTGACCGATATATCCAACACAATCCGCGTGTTCCAGATGGTAAAGCGCCCTTTGTAAATCACTTTACCCAGTATTTCCAAAAAAATCCTGAAGCAAAAAGTGTAATCAAACGTGCTGTCGCAGAAGGAAATTTAGTATTTTTACACGTTCATTCAGCTCAAAATCCACAAGATCGTGGTGTTGCAATTGTCGATATCTTTAGAGTCGAAAATGGAAAAATTGTTGAACACTGGGATGTACAACAAGCTGTTCCAGAATCAAGCGCCAACAGCAATACCATGTTTTAACACAATATTTAAATCAAACGATCTAAGCACCTATTCCATAAAAAAATCCCAAACAATGTTGGGATTTTTTATCTTGAGCATTTAAGCACTTTGCGAAGCTAAATACTTCTGCTTTACATCTTCAGGAATTTGGCGTTTATTTCCCGCAACATCTACAGCAACAAAAGTAAATACACCTGCGGTAACACGCTTGGCAGCACGAGAACTGTCATGACTATCCCAAACTTCGATCTGCATTTGAATCGATGTATTACCGACCTTTAAAAGCTTGGTATAACAACTGATCACATCCCCCACTTTTACGGGAACAAGAAAAGTCATCTGATTAATCGAAATCGTTGCACAACGCCCTTTACTAAAGCGTTCTGCATGAATTGCACCAGCCAAATCCATTTGTGAAACAATCCAACCACCAAAAACATCACCACTCCAGTTTGTATCTGCTGGCATTGCGATGGTTTGTAAAGACAGTGTACCTTCAGGTTTTACATGAGAATCTGACACAATAACTCCGAGCCCGTGAATTACTTATGGGCATTCAATTGTTGATCTAACCATTCTTGTAATTGGTTAGCACGTAACGCACCACTTATTCTAGCAACTTCCGTGGTTTTATTCATTAAAACCAAGGTTGGAATGCTGCGAATATTAAATGCACTACTTAACCGTGGATTCGCTTCAGTATCAATTTTAGCAAAAACCACATGGGGGTTATTTTTTGCAACTTCAGCAAAATGCGGTGCCATCATTTTACAAGGACCACACCACTCTGCCCATAAATCAATCATAATTGGCAAATCACTATGGCTGACAAAGTTACTGAAATTTTGTTCATTTAACTCAATAGGAGCAAGTGTAATCAAATTTTGATGACATTGACCACAAGTGGGTTGAGCATTTAATTTATCTTCGGGAACTCGGTTTTTTGCGCCACATGATGGACATACAATAATCATCTAGCTCACTCCAATATGTTGATGTAAAAACTCTAATTGGGTCAAAATTGATTTTTCCAACCATTTCCCATGATAAATATCAAAATGCGCCATATCCCATTCATGATATTGTACAAAAGGTGCAATATTTGTCGCCGTTTCCCGACTAGATTCAATCGGGATAAAACTGTCTTTTTTAGCTGCAATAAATAGCACAGGAATATTAATACTTCTGACGGTCTGAATTGGTCTAAAACGAATTAAATTAAAAAATACCCGTGCTGGAACTTCCCCACTCCAAAAATAGTCTGGATTTACAATCGACATATAGCCTTTATAACTATCTTTGGTCGGAATAAAGCATAAATCAAAGGGGTGCACCACAGGTAAGGTTCGTGGAAGCATGCCAACTTTTGCCCCCATATAATCTTGACTGGATATTTTTAATGCCTTGGGTAACTGTTGAATTGGAAATAATTTTGCAGTTTCTGCCCCATCCACATAAGGCACTTGCACCATAATGGCTTGGACACTTTTTAGCTCACTTGCAAGGTTTAGTACATAGCCGCCACTCAAAGAGGTCCCCCAAAGCACTATTTTTTTTGGATTAATTTTCTTTTGTGTTGCAACATAACTGACCACAGTTTTCCAATCATCCAACTGATTTTGCAATGAAATCAGTTCACGAGGAAAGCCTGTACTTCCTCCCCAAAAACGATAATCAAACAGTACAACTGCATAGCCTGCCTGTGCAATTTTTTGCGCATAGCTCACCAACTTAAATTGTCTTAAACATGCAAATCCATGAGCCATAATAATAACAGCAGGTTTTTTTAGATTTTTAGGTCGATAAAAATCAGCCGCTATGACTTCTTGTCCAATGGGAATATATAGTGGTTCAACTGTATATGCGTACATACACACTCCATTGCGTTATCTTTTATAGATATTTCTTTTATAAATCTTTTATCGTTCAAACTCAGTTCTGAGCTTAATGCTATTATATATAGCATATTGGATTTTAAATCATATAGGAGTGACGAAATGAGTGAAAATGTTGGTTTTGCTGGTCAAATTGGTCCAGAACATATTGCTCAAGTGGCAGAAAAAGGCTTTAAGTCTGTAATGAATAATCGTCCTGATTTGGAAGGCGGAACGGAACAGCCTACAAGTGCTCAAATTGAAGAAGCTGCACGTGCTGCAGGTTTGGACTATGTATTTCTACCTGTCGTTGCTGGTCAAATCACAGAAGTTGATGTCAGAACCTTTGCCAACCGCTTTAACGAGCTTCCAAAACCAGTACTCATGTTTTGTCGTACAGGGAATCGTTCAAATAACCTCTATCAAATTGCAAAACAAATGGATTTATTAGACGACGAATAAATTCTCATGAATATAGAAGGCATTCTATTGAATGTCTTTTGGTTCACCTTAAATAGAAAAGCTTAAGTTTTTACAGCAATTCGAATAGATTGCGCTTTTAAAATTTTGCAACAATTTAAACAGATCTGTTTAGTGAATCAAACAGCTATTGTACCTATGCTTAAATGGTTATATGACAAACTAAGCAAGTTCACGATATGATCTTTGGCATCGTTTCGTCTTTTCTATAATTTAAAAATAAAGGGATCTTCACATGCAACAGGCTCTATTTGGTGGTGGCTGCTTTTGGTGTACCGAAGCCGTATTTTTACAACTCAAAGGTGTCAATCACGTTGTCAGTGGTTATGCTGGCGGGCATACTCCCAATCCAACTTATGAAGCAATTTGTAATGGGGATACCAATCATGCTGAAGTGATTTTGATTGAATTTGATGAACAACAAATCAATTATCAACAATTACTCACGGTTTTTTTTGCAATTCATGATCCAACCACATTAAACCGCCAAGGCAATGATATTGGAACACAATATCGTTCGGTGATTTATTACTTCAATGAGCAGCAAAAACTTGAATCTGAACAATTTATTGAGCAGCTCAAAGCAGATGGTTTAAATATTGTGACTGAACTCAGTCCAGCACCCACCTTCCATCCTGCCGAAGAATACCATCAAAACTTCTTTGCCCGTAATCCTGCGCAAGGTTATTGTAATTTTGCCATTCCACCAAAATTACTCAAACTCCATAGCCAATTTCAAGATCTTTTAAAAGACTAAGATCACTGAAATAGTTCACTTTATGCAACAAAAGTGAAGTAACCCAATAGTTAAAATATCAACATAAAAAAACCTCCTTAAAAGGAGGTTTTCAAATATTTGTAATTATTTAAATTAATTATCACTCATAAAGGCAAGATCATTTAATCCTGCTTCACTTGCACGAGACATCACTTGTGCAACGGTATCATAGCGAGATTCTTTATCCGCTCTCAACTGTACAGCTGGTTTTACTGGCTTTTGACCTTCTTCATCAAATCGTTTAGCCAATTCATCTAAAGTAATGACTTTATCATTCCAAGCCACATCGCCATTCTGATTGATACTGATGGTAATTGCTTCAGGTGGAGGCGCGATTACTTCAGCAGTGGTCTTTGGTAAAGTTAATGGTATCGATGGGTTAGCAACGGTGGCTGTCACCAAGAAGATGATCATCAATACCAACATAATATCGATCAGCGGAATGAGATTCATCTCATTCATGCCAGAATCGTTGTCTTCTCCCAATTGAAAAGCCATTAAGCTTGACCTCCAACTAAACCTTTATTGGTAGATTCAGATTCAACTTTTTGCGTTGAAGAATCTTGTTGTAACATCGTATCAATTAACAAACCATGTGCTTGATCTTGCAACTCATTTGACAATGTACGGTTAAAACGTACGCAAATGTTATATGCCAATACCGCTGGAATCGCAACAGCAAGACCTAGACCGGTCATGATCAATGCCTCACCAACTGGCGTTGCAACTTGAGCTAAACCTGCTTGACCACTTTTACCTACAGCAACAAGTGCATGGAAGATTCCCCATACTGTACCAAATAAACCAACAAATGGTGCAAGTGAAGCAATCGTTCCTAAAACTGAAACACCTTTTTCAGCATTGGCCTTTTCTGCTGAGATTTGACGGAGTAAAGCTTGTTCTGCAACCGCTTTACGTTGATCAAAGCTTAATGGCGCAAGCTTGGCTTTTAATGCTTTTAAAGCCTGAGCAAGGTGATCCTGAGCAACCTGCTTGAGTTGACGCGTGCCTAAAATACGCAAAATGAACACAGTCCACGTTGCAATAGACATTGCCAATAACACGAAATACAGTGTCTTACTGACCGCATCAGCATGTTGCCAATAAACTGAAAAGTTCATATGCACATTTCCTAATTCTTAAAAAAATTATTTACTTTTTAGAGACCGACAATGCAAAATCTTGCCTAATTTTAAATGGTACACCCGCACCATTTTCTCTATAAGCTTTAAATTTTGCAGATTGAGTCTGCTTAACAACATAACTATCTAAACTTGAATTACCGCTAGATTGAAGAATACGGACATTGGTAATATTTCCGCCCGCATCCGCAGTAATTTCTAGATTCACAACCTTTGTTCCATCTTCTGGAGACATCAGTTTAAGTAATTGCTCTTTTGCGATACGTGGACTACGACTCCAAGACACCTGACCTTCATTTACATTACGCGGCGTGTTTCTTTGCTCTTGATCACGACGTTGACGATCGCGCTCATCTTGCTCACGTTTTTGACGATCACGTTCATCTTGTTCACGTTTCTGCTGTTCCGCACGCTTCTGATCATCTTGACGTTTTTGCTCATCTTGACGTGCCTTATCCTGCTTCTGTTGCTCTTCTAAACGCTTTTGTTCTTCAAGCTTTCTTGCCCGATCATCATTTTCTACAGGTTTTTTCTGCTCAATGATTTTTGGCTTAACCACAGGTTTAGGCTCAACTTTCTTCTCTATAGGTTTCGGTTGAACTTTAGGTTTGATGGGTTCAGATGGAGGAGGTGGCGGTGGTGGAACATCTTCTTTTAACTTTAAAAATTTGATTTTTAAAGGTTCTTTCTTTATTTGAGGCAGTTCAAATGGTTTCATATGACTTACCCCCCACAACACACCTACGTGCCCGACAACAACTGCTAACACTGCAGCAAGGACTTTTTTCTTCATCGGTGGTGGCGTTTGAAGTGGTGCAATGGAAGACTGACTCATAAGAATCTAAATACCTAAAATTGAGCAAACTACAAAAAATTATTCAGTTTGTAGATTAAGCTCATCGGATAGAACAATTAAAGTGCAACAATGATAAATGAGAAGTGTTTTCATTTGCAACTGGTTTTTCAATGTTTTTAATCGATTTTACAAATTAAAAATAAAAAAAAGATGCATAAAGCATCCTTTTTTACTACTCATATTAAATGAATATTCACATGTTATTGAAAAACAACAGTCTTATTGCCATCGACAATAATACGGTCTTCTAGATGCCATTTTACCGCTCTAGCAAGTACGTTACGTTCAACGTCTTGGCCTAATTCACGCAGTTGTTCCACAGTAAAATCGTGGTTTACTCGTTCTACATCTTGCTCAATGATTGGACCTTGATCCAGATCAGCCGTCACATAATGCGCTGTTGCGCCAATCAATTTAACGCCTTTTTCATAAGCCTGTTTATATGGATTTGCCCCCACAAAAGCAGGTAAAAATGAGTGATGAATATTGATCACTTTCATTTCCCACTTTTGTACAAACTCTTCATCGAGAATTTGCATATAACGCGCGAGAACCAATAAATCATTCCCTTGCATTAACTCATCGATCTTTGTATAGGCTTCACGTTTATTTTCTTTGTTGACTGGAACCACATAGAAAGGGATACCAAAGTTTTCTACTGATTCGCGTAAGTCTTCATGGTTTGAAACCACTTGAGTAATTTCACAAGGTAAGCCACCACGAGAATGGCGCCACAACAACTCAAGCAAAGCATGGTCAACTTTAGACACCAAGATACCAACTTTTTTAATGTCGCTCACCAAAGCTAAACGCCAATGCATACTATAACGTTCAGCCACATTGGTTGCGAAAGTTTGAATGAGACTCTCACGACGGGATTGCAAATGATCAAGTTCAAACTCAACACGCATAAAATAACGCCCGCCCTGAGCTTCAGTTGCGTATTGATCAAGCGCAGTAATGTTCGCGCCCTGATGATACAAAAAGCTCGATACAGCTTGCACGATTCCTGGCTTGTCTTCACAAGTAATCAGTAGACGTGCTGTGTTGGCAGTAGTCATGTTCATGTTGATGGATATCACTTATAAGTTAATTTAAAAAACAGCCGAATATTTTAACGCTTTTTCATCAGCTTTCAATCTTGATTCAGCATCAATCGCGTTTTACCGCAGATAAACTGGCAAATAATTCCGAAGAACCGAAGCTTTCTAGCAAACGTTCATAGGTTTCACGACTTTCGCCACGTAAATAAGGACCTTCTAAAAACACCATCTGGCGCAATGCTTGCCAAATCCATTTTTCATCTAAATGATTGGAATCACTTAAATGCCCAGACATATACAGGAAGTTGGTCCAGTTGGTCAGGACAATCCAAATATTGATGATGAGTGCTTCAATTTCAGAAGGTGTCATCTGCATCAGTCCCGCTTCAACAAAGGCATGATAAATTTTTTGCCCTTGTTGCATCACCTTGCCAGCAAAGCGAGGATAAATTTTTCTAAAGTCGTCGTTATTTTCAATTAAATGATAAACATCACGATGTAGAAAGCGATATTCCCATAGCTGACTGCTTAAAACTTGGAAATAACGGATTTTATCATTGGCATTGACTCCACGGTCATCGGGTAATGACAGCATATCTAAAGTTTCTTTTTGGTATTGTTCCATCAATTCTTTGATGATTTCTTGTTTGTTTCGAAAATGATAATACAAATTTCCAGGACTGATCCCAAGCTCTGCTGCAATATGATTCGTTGTAACTGCACGTTCGCCGCGCTCATTAAAAAGTTGCAGACTAATCTGCAAAATTCGGTCTTTCGTTTTCAAAGTTTTGGAGCTCGACATCCTATTACCATTTTTAACCGTTAGCACAAGCTAACATAAAGTGACTTGACTATTTAGAGTATTTACTCTAAAAATTATATTATATTAACCTATTCGTAAATGGTGTTTGTCATGAACAGTCATACAAAAACAAATTCAATGACTTCTTACTCACCTGAAGTTCAACGTATGCATGACATTCTTGAACAACAGAAAGTCGCTTATCAACGCTACCCTGTTCCTACAGCAAAGGAACGTATTGAACGTTTAGCTCGCTTAAAGAAAGTTCTGGTAAAATACCAAGATCAATTTGCAGAAGCAATCAATCAAGACTACGGCAATCGTTCAATCAGCGAAACTAAAATTGGTGAACTACTCACATGTTTAGAACAAATTAAATATTATAGCAAGCATTTAACAGCATGGATGAAACCATCTAAGCGCCATGTGTCTATCTTACACCAACCAGCCAAAGCTTGGGTGCAATATCAGCCTTTAGGTGTGATTGGAATTATTGCACCATGGAACTATCCATTGTTACTTTCTGTTGGCCCACTGATTTGTGCGCTGGCTGCCGGAAATCACGCAATACTCAAAATTTCAAGTTCATCTTCTAATTTTGGCTTCGTACTTGAAAATGCTCTCTCAGAAGCATTTCCACAAGAATTGGTTGCCGTGGTGAATGGCGGTGGTCAAATTTCCGATGCATTTTCACATTTAGCATTCGATAAAATCATTTTCACTGGCTCT
The DNA here is from genome assembly GCF_051059255.1 of Acinetobacter sp. CE-15. Classification (NCBI taxonomy): domain Bacteria; kingdom Pseudomonadati; phylum Pseudomonadota; class Gammaproteobacteria; order Moraxellales; family Moraxellaceae; genus Acinetobacter; species Acinetobacter sp. CE-15. The sequence goes on from NZ_CP192737.1 coordinate 4,118,163, forward strand.
ACCAATGTCGGTAAAACCGTGATGTCTGCTGCTGCCGAAAATCTAGTGCCTGTTATTCTTGAGCTTGGTGGTAAATCACCTGTAATCGTACACCCTTCAAGCGATCTCAATCTGGTCGCTGAACGTATTGCTTTTGGTAAATTGTGGAACTCTGGTCAAACCTGTGTAGCACCAGACTATATGTTCCTACCTAGAGGAAAAACTGCCGAGTTTATTGAAAGCTTTAAACAAGCTGCAACAACAATGTACCCGACGATTCGTGATAATCAAGATTACACCAGCATCATCAACGATAAGCAGTACAACCGTGTTCAAGGTTATTTAGAGGATGCACGTCAACAAGGCGCTGAGTTGATTGAAATCAATCCTCAAAATGAAGAATTAGCGAGTGTACGTAAAATTGCCCCAACATTCTTAACAGGTGTTCTACCTACAATGGACATTATGAAGAATGAAATCTTTGGTCCAGTGCTTCCAATTATGGAATATGATCAAATTGACGATGTAATTGACTTTATTAATGGCAGACCGCGTCCACTTGCTTTATACTATTTCGACTTTGACAATGCCCGCGCAGAATACGTTTCTCAACGTACCCATTCTGGGCATTTCGGTCAAAATGCCGTAGTTACCCATGTTGCACAAGACGATTTACCATTTGGTGGCGTTGGTGCATCTGGCATGGGCAAATATCATGGCCCAGAAGGTTTCTTTGGTTTATCACATGAGCGTTCAGTAATGTCTATTCCTAAGCTATTTAGCTTAAAATTCATATTAGCGCCTTATGACAAAGCCCTAAATAAGATTTTAGAGAAAACTTTCTTACGCTAACTGATCAAGGCATGATCTATCAAATTAGATCATGTTGCGTTTTGACGAATTCCGCTTGTCTTTTAAGCGGAATTTTGGTATAAAACGCCCCTTGAATGAATTCAATCCGTTTTATTTTGACTGGCCATACAGATTTGCTGTTGGCTAAATCAATGGAGTTACACCATGTCTAAGGTTTGCCAAGTTACCGGCAAGCGTCCAGTCGTTGGTAACAACGTCTCACACGCCAACAACAAAACTAAACGCCGGTTCGAGCCGAACCTGCATCACCACCGTTTCTGGTTAGAAAGCGAAAAACGTTTTGTACGTCTTCGTCTAACCACTAAAGGTATGCGTATTATCGACAAATTGGGCATTGAAAAGGTTGTTGCTGACCTTCGTGCTCAAGGTCAAAAGATCTAAGGAGTCTGAACCATGCGTGATAAAATTCGCTTAGTTTCTACTGCTGGTACAGGTTATTTCTATACCACTACTAAGAACAAACGTACTATGCCGGAAAAAATGGAAATCAAAAAATTTGATCCAAAAATCCGTCAACACGTAATCTTCAAAGAAGCTAAAATTAAATAATTTTAGTTTTCTTAAAAAATACGATCCATTTGGGTCGTTTTTTTTGCCTTTTTTTTCTTCGACTTGTTAAACTCTTTAGCGAATTTGGCACTGATTGTGCATTTTATATGGCTTTATACAAAGTCATTACCTTAAGAAATGATTTTTTGAATGATTTCTCCTGAAGATTTAAGGAGTATTTAGTGCCTCATGATGTAGATCTGATTATTTTACTTGCAGTTGGTTTTGGTATAGCCCTGATCTTTGGCTATATCGCTGCACGATTACGCCTGCCACCTTTGATTGGTTATTTAATTGCGGGAATTATCATCAGCCCCAATACCCCAGGTGTTGTTGCAGACATCGCGCTGGCCAATCAGCTTGCTGAATTAGGCGTCATGTTCTTGATGTTCGGTGTCGGGATGCATTTTTCCCTCAACGATTTAATGCAAGTCCGAAAAATTGCCCTCCCTGGTGCAATTTTACAAATCGCGGTTGCGACCTTACTGGGTATGGCAGTTTCCATCTTTTGGGGCTGGAGCTTTGGCTCTGCACTGGTCTTTGGCTTAAGTTTATCCTGTGCGAGTACGGTGGTTTTACTCAAAGCATTAGGTGACAAAGGACTGCTTAACTCGGTGAATGGTAAGATTGCCGTTGGCTGGTTGCTGGTCGAAGATCTGGTCATGGTTTTAGTCTTGGTTCTACTGCCTGCAACAGCTGTACTTTTAGGCGGACATCCTATTGCAGGACATGAATCTGATCAAAACATTTGGTTAACACTCGGCATCACCCTATTAAAAGTAACTGGTTTTATCGCCTTTATGCTCATCATTGGCAAACGCCTTGTGCCAATGATTATGCAATATGTGGCACGTTTAGGCTCTAGAGAGCTTTTTACTTTAACCGTAGTCGCAGCAGCAGTTTCAATCGCTTATGGCTCATACGCAATCTTCGGCGTTTCTATGGCACTTGGAGCGTTCTTTGCCGGAATGGTGGTTAAAGAATCAGATTTTAGTCATCGTGCAGAAGAAGAAACCTTGCCTTTACGCGAAATTTTCTCGATTTTGTTCTTCGTTTCTGTCGGGATGTTATTTGATCCACGTATTATTGTGGAACAGCCTCTGCATATTTTAGCAGTCATTGCCATTATTATGATTGGTAAGACGCTGGCCGCCATGGCATTGGTGTTATTTTTCCGTTATCCCATCAATACAGCATTAACAGTGGGCGCCAGTTTGGCACAAATTGGAGAGTTCTCCTTTATTCTGGCAACCTTAGGCTTGTCACTGGGATTACTTAGCCCTGAAGCGCAAAACTTAATCTTAGCGGGTGCTTTATTTTCTATCACTCTCAATTCATTTCTATTTTCTGCGATCGAACCTGTACAAAACTGGATCCGTGAACGTTCGCATTTAGCGCGCTTACTTGAGCGTAGCGGTGACCCATTGGCAATGCTTCCAGATGAAGTTGATCAAGCCTATTTACGTGATCAAGTGGTGATCGTTGGTCATGGTGAAGTCGGACGTCGTATTACCAAAACATTGATGGATGATGGCATCAAAGTGGTCATCGCTGAAGAAAACCGTGAAATTGTAGAGAATTTGCGTGAAAAAGGCATCGCTGCGGTTTCTGGCCGAGCAACTGAACCCAGTGTATTGATTCAAGCCCATATCCAACATGCACGGCTATTGGTGATTTCACCGATGGATATTGTAGATATTCATAAAATTGTCGATACAGCCAAGCTGCTTAATCCAGAAATTCAAGTGTTAGTCTGTGCTGAAAATAAAGAAGAAGCTGAAGTGATCCGTAAAGACAATGTCGGTGAAGTGTATTATGCAAAAGAGGAAATGGCGAAAAACATGAGTAATCATATTTTAAACCAGATCCAAATTGCTCATCATCATGAACCAACACATTGAATTCGGCTCATCTTTAAAACGTAGATCTTTAAAACGCAGCTAAAACCACATGACTGTTCTTTGTAGACCTTGGAAAGTCGTGGTGCTTCATTATGTAATGGTATCGATAATGATGTTGGATGGGGGATCGCCACCCCATCAAAGCAGAGATTTAGAACTTCTAGAATTTGATGCCATTTGCGTATGTCAGGTTATTTGCATACAAAGAAAAACGCACTCGAAAGTGCGTTTATTGTATTTATTCTAGAATAAATAAAATCACTAGCTCATAAATTTTGGTTGTTCATCAACAACTTCAGCGTGCCATTCATCTGCCTGTTTTTCAAGTAACGCAAATAATGCAGCTTGAATCATCTGTTGTGCAATCGCTGGCGTTTGATCACCCAGTAGTGCTTTCACTTCTTCATTAAATTGAATAGTGACCAATGGCTCTTTTTCAGAACCTGCATTACGCAGTGCCAGCTCCCCACTTTCGAGCTGTACCAACTCCAAAATAGCTTCCTGATTTCCAAATAACTCTTTTAACTGTTCGATAGACATAAATCCTCCATGCTCAACATGGGGCAAAGTGCTGAATGCACTTTGCATCTTGTAGATATTTTATATAGTCATTTAAAACAAAATTTCAAGTATATCTGATCAAAAAGATCAGAATTCAACCATTTCATTACGAAAACCATCAATAAGTTGCGATAAATCTCGGTGCCACTCTCTTAAAATCTTTGTATCAGGCAACCAAGCTTGTGGTGTTTGCGTCACTTTGATAATTAAGTTTGATGATGTTTCATCCTCTGGTTCTGGCGCACTTGGTTCAGGTGCATATTGACAAAGTCGATACGCTCTTTTGAGTTCAGCAATAAATCCGTCTTTGGCTAATTTTTGCATCACTAAAACTTCTGGTGAGACTTGTCCTTTAGCCGCCATATTTTCTTCGATTGACTTTAAGGTTGGGGAAAAATCATTTAAACGGTAATAACGTACCAACTCTTGCAGAAATGCTAAAACCGCGCCATGTAAATGAAATACTGCTGCTTCACGATGTGCTTGAGCTTGTTGAACATTTTCAGTTTGTTCTCCCTGCATACATGCAAGACGAGCAAAATAAAGTTTTTGATTGGTACGGTCTGCATGAAAGCGAGCTACACGTGACATGGAAGTTCCCTAAGATTTTGGCATTCGTTGCAGTCTTAGCTTAATCTTTATTGAACAAAAATCACAATGAATTTTATCCATGTTGTATGTCAATAAAATAGATAGCGCTCTTTTTTTCAAAAATATCAATTTAAGCTTTTATTTTTATCATGGTTTGACGAGATTACTTAAATACTAAAATAAAAAAAGGAGCAATAAATGCTCCTTAGACTATCTGCCAATTATGCTTCTGGCTTATCTTCCGCTGCTTTTACACGAATTCCATGACCATGTAAGCGCAAGGTATTTAAACCTTTAATCGCTTTAACTGCTTCTCTACCGTGTGGCATTTCAACAAAAGCAAAACCTTTCGATTTACCTGTTGCTGCATCAAGTACTAGAGTACAAGTATCTACTGTACCGTATTGCTTAAATAACTCTAACAATTCAGCTTCAGTTACAGTACGTTCTAAATTACGAACTAAAATTTTCATCTCACAACCTTAAAATATAAACGAGGCAAAAAACATCAAAAAGCACTCGCCTACCTACTTTTTGAATGAAAAACGATTGCTATAGTTTAATCTAGATCTATACCAAAATCTAAATTAATCGCCCGACGTTCGATTAAGGCACTTTTTACAGTTTGCTCTCGCTGTCTATAGTGGGTTTCTGTGCTACATAAATTTCGAGTTAAATCATTGAGAAAATAACTTTCAATCTTACGACCTTGTTCATCTGATTGCGTATGTGCCCAAAAACTTAAATTTTGTTTGGTTAGAATAAGTTCATTTTGCGCGCGTGTTAAAGCCACATAAAGTACACGGCGCTCTTCTTCAACTTCATCGAAATTGCCTTGTGCACGTGCATTTGGGTATTGCCCCGCAGAGACATTTGCCACATAGCAAACCTTTTGTTCTGTGCCTTTAGCAGAATGGATGGTAATTAAAGTCACCACATCATCTTGCGACTGACGCTCAATTTCACTGATTGAAACAGGGTCAAGTACATATTCTTCTAAGAACTCGCTCAGTTGAGTATGTTTAGACGCCAATTGCTTGACCAGATCAAAATCCCCCACCCGTTTATGCCAATCTTTTTTAGCATAATTTTCTTCAAGTTGGTTGAGAATAGCCTCTACACCGAGTTTTACACAGGCTTCAACTTCAGTTTTTAGCACACTCATTTGCTTCATAATCAGCAAGGTATTTTCAGGAATGCGCCCAAACTTTTCTAATTTTTCTGTAATTTTTTCAATATCTGCATCAAGTAAGAGTTGTTGCGCCAGCTTACTCGCACCAACATCACCCACGCCATTCCATAAGGTTAAAAACCGCATCCACGCAATATCATCCAATGGATTGGCAATAACACGCAATAAGCTCAGTAAGTCTTTAACATGTGCTGTTTCAAGTAACTTCATCCCTCCAATAAATCGGTAGGGAACATTGGCTTGGATAAAAGCAGCCTCGATATGCCGTGCAGCAAAGGCTGAACGCACCAACACCATGTGGTCATTCCAAGCTGAACCTTCCAATAAATGCCGTTCTTTGATGTCGATCGCGATCCATTTTGCTTCATCAAACTCATTTGGAAAAACATGCATTCGCGGTTTAATCCCATCACCACGATAAGCTTCTAGTTTTTTATCGTAATGAATCGAACTTTGATCGAGTAACCAGTTTGAAAAATCTAAAATTTCTTGAGTAGAGCGATAATTTTTTTCTAATTTGAAAATCTCTGCATCTGGCACACGCTCTTTAAAATGGTGGATATTTTCAAAATCCGCACCACGAAAACCATAAATCGACTGTGCATCGTCCCCCACGCAGAAGAGTGATGTTTTATCTTTTAATGGTTCAAGAATCGCCCACTGTAGAGGATTGGTATCTTGCATTTCATCAACCAGCATGTACTGACATAAGCCCGCAACATAATCCGCTAAACCATCGGACTGTGCCAAAGCAGACGCAACCACGGCGAGAATATCATCGTAATCTAGAAAACTACGTGCCCGCTTACGTGTTTCGTACTCTTTCATGATTTCTGCGATTTGATCTTTATCGTCTAAAAACTCAGGCAGTTGCTTTTCTAAAGCCAAACTTAGTTTTTGCCGAGTATTACGTGCAAAGGAATATAAATCACAAAGCTGTTGTGGTTTGGGTAAGGCGTTGGGATTCTTTTTATCGTCCTTTCCACGAATCAAACGGAACAACATCAATTGATCATCACGATCTATGATCGAAAATTGATCTAATCCAAAAGCTTTTGGCACGCGTCTGAGTAAATACATGCAAAAGGTATGAAATGTAGATGCGCGCAACCCTTTGGCCTGATCACCTAAAGCAAGTTCTACCCGGGCCACAATCTCGCTGGCAGAACGGCGGGTAAATGTCAAAATTTGGATTTGATTGGCAGGAATGCCTTGATCAATGAGATATGCAGCTCGTGCCACAATGGTTTTGGTTTTGCCACAACCTGCCCCAGCAAGAACTAGACTATGTTTTGTTTCAGTCGTAGCAGCTTGTTTTTGTTGAGGGTTTAATTCATTAATCAGGTTGGCTAAACTCATTTTCACTCATCATTTTATGGATGGCTGCTAGTTTAGCAGAGCTATAGTGAAATTATGCATTTTAACACAAGAATCAAGTCGTGAATTGACGCTTAACTCAGGACATACCAACGAAGAAAAATTCAAGACAATAAAATTTATTGTCCCTAGCAGAGATTAAAGGAGGACTTTTACAATAAAAACCGCCTTATAGTCTTAACAACCGTGCCACACTCTCACAACAGCGTTCTAAATTTTGCTCACCATACTTTAATGCTGTTGCTAAATCACATGCACCATCAACAATACCAAAAATTGCACTAAAGCCTTCTGCATAAAGCTCCTCGACGCCTTCACCGATATGCCCTGCAAAAGCAATCACAGGTTTATTCAACTGCTTGGCAACTTGCGCTACCCCAAAAGGTGTTTTGCCAAACTTGGTTTGAAAATCAATACCACCCTCGCCAGTAAACACATAATCTGCTTGGGCAATTTTTTCCTCAAGTCGGGTTTCTTTAATCACGATTTCCACACCAGAGCCTATTTTTGCACCCGTAAAAGCCATAAGTCCGAAACCCAAACCGCCTGCAGCACCAGCACCCTGTAGATTTGCAACATCAACATTCAACTGTTGTTTCACCAACGCAGCAAAATGATCAAGGTTTTGATCTAAGATCCCAACCATCTCAGCAGTTGCTCCTTTCTGTGGCGCAAAAATAAAAGAAGCACCATTTGGACCACATAATGGATTGTTTACATCACTGGCAATAATAATCTCAGTCGCTTTTAAACGCGCATCGAGTTGTGAAATATCAATGCTTTTGATCTGTTGAAACTGCCCACCACCCACGTCTACAGAATGGTTGTTCTCATCTAAAAATTTTGCCCCTAAAGCCTGTGCCATCCCAGCACCAGCATCATTGGTAACACTACCACCCAGACCAATAATGATTTTACCAACACCCAAATCCAAAGCGGCTTTAATCATTTCCCCTGTACCCAGAGTTGATGTGATTAAAGGATTGCGTTGAGACTTCTCGATCAGATGAATACCGTTTGCCAGCGCCATTTCTATAACAGCTGTTTGACCGTCATCAATTAATCCCCAATAGGTCGATATTCGTTGCTGAGCCAATGGACCAGTGACCTCAACATATACTTTACGACCACTTCGTGCAGCGACCAAAGCATCGACTGTTCCCTCGCCACCATCTGCCATAGGTACATGAATAAACTTTGCATCAGCAATGACTTTTTCAATGCCACGTTGCATTGCAAAACAGGCTTGTTCGGCTGTCATACTTTCTTTAAATGAGTCAGGCGCAAGAACAAAAACTTTAGACATGAGCAAATGTATTTTGGTGAGATTCAAAAATTAACATAACGATTTTTCGAGTATAGATAAACTAATAAATTCATAATTAAGACTAAAGAAATGACAACTATGCAACGTGTAAACCTTGGTAAGACTGCCCCAGAACTATATAAAACGGTCATCGAGCTTGAAAATTTATCTATGCAAAAAGTTCAGCAAGCTGGGCTTGATGTTGGATTCTCTCATTTGCTCAAATTAAGAGCCTCGCAAATTAACCAATGTGCTTTCTGTGTTCGTATGCATACCCAAGATGCAATTAAAGCGGGCGAGTCAACGGATCGTATTGCGCTGATTAGTGCTTGGCGTGAAAGTGAATACTTTACTGAAAAAGAACGAGCGGCTTTAATTTTAATTGAAGAGATCACTTTAATTACCAATCAACATTTTCCAGATAGCGCTTATGAACAAGCTGCACAGCATTTATCCAGTGATGAAATCACGGCGATTGAATGGGTTGCGATTGTAATCAACACATGGAACCGTATCGCTATTTCCAGCCAGTATAAAGTCGCGAAATAAGCTGAGTTTTAACACTTAAATCATTTATCTAGCTAACTTCACGCTTTTTAGGAAGGTTAATTAAGATAAGATTTAACTGAATACTGCTCTAGTTGCATAAATATTTACGCCAAAATGCAAAACGCCTGATCTCATTGATCAGGCGTTTTGTTAAAAGCACATATGATTTAAAACATTAAGTGAAACCTTAATGACTCGCAGGTGGGATTTGTTTAATTGCCGCAGCAAAGGTGAGATAGTTGACTCCTTGGAACAAAATATCCACACCTAAAAATAATCCGAGTACCCAAAAAGGAGAATCTGGTGATGCCAGAATAATTGCACCTGTTGCCAAGGTTAAAAGCCCTGAAAATAATGTCCAGCCCCATCCAGACATTGGTTTCAACATAAATGCATTAAAAATACGAATAAAACCGCCAATCAATAAAGCAATTGCCAGTAAATTGGTTAATACCACTGCAGTGGTAATCGGAGATTTAAACGCATAATAACCCGCTGCGATATACAACACACCAAACAACGCCCAAAGCCAGCGAAAGCCACCATCAAAAATTTTAAATGCTGCAATCAGGTGTAAAACCCCACCAATCATCATTAAAGCACCAAACAATGCAACAACCGTCAATGTTGCCATACCCAGTGAAGCCAATAGCACTAATCCAAAGATCACCAATAAAGCTCCAAGCAGAAGGTACCATTTACGGTTTTCATGGAGTTGATGACGAACTAAATCATTTCCTACAGTACGCATAATTCTTCTCTTGGTTGTTATTCATTCATTTTATTGTTGATCTAATTCAGGTGTTTGTCTGTATAAAATCTGCATCTATACCAGAATAAAGCTTTGTTTGAGCAGAATCTAAGCGATAAACAGCACAGCTCTATACACTACTTCACCCAACCCATTTCTTGTGCAGTGAGTCGACTGATCATGGTATCTTCTAGATCTTCAGGTGTTTTGCTTTTACTTTCTGAAAGCGCAATATAGCCGCCCATAATTTCTGCACGCTGCTGCGGATAACGTGGTTGTTGCTCAGGATTGGCATAGCCCGTCGGATAGAGTGGCTGCCCCGTTGTAAAATCATATTTGTCTTTTGCACCAAAGGTATGCAATAACTCATGTACAAGAACGACTTTATTACTCGAACTTTGCTTTCGTGATGCAAATAAATTCACTGAGCCAATACGCCCACGCTCCAATGCAGTAGAGTGTTTCAATACTTTCTGCAACTTGGGATCATAATAATTTAAATACAGGGTCACCGATGGTGAGCCATCTTCGCCTTGATGCTGTTTCCATGCATAAAATCTAAATTTTAAACTCCACAAAACTGTATCCAAGATACGGCCTGATTCTGGAAACTTAGGTGGCAAGGTATTTAATTCCCGTCCAAGCTGAAAATGAAACGAAATCGGTTGCCCACGAAATGCTTGAGACTGTAAACCTAAATAATGTTCAATTTCCTCAAGATCATCTGTTGAAATTTGCTGAATATAGGCAGATGTGGAGCGTTGACCATCTGCATTGATCGGATGTAATAAAACAACGATTGGCTTGCTCCAATCTTGGTTCATATCACGCCATGCGTTCATTGCAACAATCAACAGAATGACCAGTAAAATACCAACTCGAATCTTTTTCCACATTGAATATATTCTCAATTTTTAATCGCAATAAAAATGCTGACCTAGGCCAGCATTTTTAAATATTTATGGATTAAGCTTCTACCCATTTTCCATCTTGGTAGACCAAAGACCATTTGGTTTGTTTACCTTCTGGAGTTTCTGAACCAATATATTGTGCTTGGTTTTTACGGCTAAACTTAACCAATGTTGGATTACCATCTGGATCTTGATCAGGTGCTTGCAAGATAAACTGATACTTAGGATCAAGTTGATCTGCAACTGAACGTAACTCCGCAACCTTCGGTGCACGTGTTTCGCGTACTTTAGGGAATTTGCTTGCCGCCAAGAATAAACCCGCTGCTCCATCACGTAGAACAAAGTAATCATCATGTTTGACTGAACGTAAATGTTCCATTTTGATTGGGTCGACACGAGGTGGCGCTGGCTGACCATTTTTCAAAACTTTACGGGTATTGTCACAACTCATACAAGCGAAATATGGACCAAAACGACCCGTTTTCAACTGCATCTCGCCATCACATTTATCACATGGAATGGTTGGACCATCATAACCCTTGATTTTGAACTCGCCTTCTTCTAGCTCATAACCATCACAATCTGGGTTATTACCACAAATATGTAACTTGCGACCACCATCAATCACATAGCTGTCCATTGCAGTACCACAGACTGGACAACGTTTTTTCGACATTAAATCAGCAGTTTCAGCACTGTCATCATCAGAAAGTATAGCCAACGACTCAACTGGTGTTAAATTCAACGTCCCTTTACAGCGTTCTTTTGGAGGTAAGTTATAACCAGAACAGCCAAGGAAGACACCCGTCGTCCCTGTACGAATCTGCATCGGGCGTTCACATTCTTTACAGTGAACAGCTTCAACTTCTACAGGTTGATTACGGCGCATGCCGTTTTCGCCCTGTGCTGTGGTTAAACGCTTTTTAAAATCACCATAGAAACTATCTAACAGTTCTTTCCAATTACGTTCACCATCTGCAACTTTATCCAATTGACCTTCCAAATCTGCAGTAAATGCATAATTCATCAGGTTATTAAAGTTCTCGTCTAGACGATCGGTAACAATTTCGCCCATCTTCTCTGCAAAAAGACGGCGATTGTCGAGTTTGACATAACCACGATCTTGAATCGTCGAAATAATCGCAGCATAAGTCGATGGGCGACCGATTCCACGTTTTTCCAATTCTTTTACTAAAGATGCTTCAGTAAAACGTGCAGGTGGTTTAGTAAAGTGTTGAGAAGGATCAAGTTTCTCAAGTTTGAGAATTTCACCCACTTTGACTGCAGGTAATAAAACATCATCATCAGACTTGTTCTGACCACGAACTTTGGTAAAACCATCAAAAACTAAAGTACGACCTTTGGCCTTGAGTTCTACACCATTGGCATCAACCAAAATCGTTGAGGATAAATACTCTGCTGGGGTCATTTGACATGCAACAAATTGACGCCAGATCAAATCATATAAACGTTGTGCATCACGCTCAACACCTGCCAAACTATCGCCTTTTAAGGCAACATTGGAAGGACGAATCGCTTCATGGGCTTCTTGCGCATTGGCTTTATTCCCATAACGATTTGCTTTAGCAGGTAAGTACTTCGCACCAAATTCAGTTTCAATATGATTACGCACCATACTGACAGCATCATCACTCAAGAATGTTGAGTCAGTACGCATATAAGTAATAAAACCAGCTTCATATAAGCGCTGTGCAAGCATCATGGTTTTCTTTACAGAGAAACCTAAACGAGTACTTGCAGCTTGTTGCAAGGTTGAAGTGATATAAGGCGCACTTGGATTGACCTTCGTTGGCTTATCTTCACGTGTTGCAACTTTATATTCAGCATCTTTTAAAATTTTCAATAAAGCATCTGTTTGCGCTTTATTTTGTAATTTTAATGTTTTGCCGCCTTGTTTAACTGCTTCTAAACGAATTTCATCTTTTGCAGAATGAGTGTCTGCAAAAACTTGCCAGTATTCTTCAGGAATAAAGGCACGAATCTCACGCTCACGCTCGACCACCAATTTTACTGCAACCGACTGTACACGCCCAGCAGAGAGACCACGCGCAATCTTTTCCCACAGTAGTGGTGAAACCATAAAGCCCACCACGCGGTCGAGAAAACGACGTGCCTGTTGCGCATTCACACGGTTTAAATCTAGACGTGTAGGTTGTTTAAATGCTTCTTGAATGGCATTTTTAGTAATCTCGTTAAAGACCACACGATGGTAACGGCTATCATCACCACCAATCACTTCTCTTAAATGCCACGCAATCGCTTCTCCTTCTCTATCCAAATCCGTTGCGAGATAGATTTCATCTGCATCTTTGGCTAGTTTTTTGAGTTCAGCGACCACATGTTCTTTGCCGGGAAGCACTTCATATTTGGCTTTCCAACCATGCTCAGGATCGACACCCATACGATTGACTAAAGCGGATTGTGCTTTTTCAGCCTTCTGTTCATCCGTCAATTTGGTACGCGTTGCAGGCTTTTTTTCTGTCGATTTACTTGAACCACCTGTAGGTAAATCACGAACATGACCTACCGAAGACTTCACAATGTAATTTGAGCCTAAATATTTATTAATCGTTTTCGCTTTTGCAGGCGACTCCACAATCACTAATGCACGTTTTTTCCCAGCATCAGGAGAATTTGCTGTTGTGCTTTTGGATGTGGACCGAGGAGCGTTCGCCATAATAAACCACTGTTCCTATTATTAAGTTAAATTTCAGCCAATTTAAGTAAATATGCCTTCATATCATCAAGCTGTGTTGCTCTGAGGTCAGATTCTTCATCCCAATAAAGCCCTACACAGTTGGCCTGCATATCAATAGCATAAATCCCTTTTAATGCAATGGGAAAATCTTTAAATTTCTCATCACCGAGGACCACTTGAAGCTTTTGCTCTTCTACACGGGCGCGCATCAAAGCTAAGCGTGCATCTGGAATCAGTACACTATAATAAGCCACCATACTCGCACGAGACTCTGTTGCCATCGGGATTTTCGTCCACTCTGGTGCAGCCACTAAACGTGGGTGTAAGCCCATCTTGCGTGCTTTCTCTCGCATTAAACCTAATGCTTTTTCTCTAGGGCTTACGCGTAAGCCAAAAATTGAGCCCAATACAAAAACAATAATAACGAGCGCAACCCAAAGACCAGTGTGTTCCATAGTTCACCTTTTAATTCCTATATTAGAGTTGCATAAGCTGAATATAAAACGCAAGTTTAAAATTAAAATTACCGCCAATTACTGATTTTGAGGTCAGTTTAATTTCTTATTTTTCATTCATATTTTTTTCATAAAGCTCCATCCAGCTTCCCAATGACTGAATAGCACTTTGCAGTGTTTGTCCTAATTCGGTAATTTGATATTCCACTCTAGGCGGTACTTCTGGGTAAATCTGCTTGGTTATAAGTTGGTGTTGCTCCAGCAGTTTTAAATGTTTCGACAACTCTTTTTGTGGAATTGGCGCTAAAGCCCTCTGTAATTGGCTAAATCGAACAGGATGTTTTGCTTCAATAAGATGATAGACAATTGGCAATACCCATTTTCCCGAAAATAATCCAACAAATCGCATAATCGAACAATTTTGCTCATATTGCAGTGTTGTCATTTTTCCACCTTACATAAAGCTACATTTTATAGCCTTTGAGTTTAGTCTATTTCAAACCAAACAACGACTAAGTCACCAATTGGTAAGTACTTACTTTGGCAAATAAATTTTCACAATATAAGAGTTTGTAGACATTTTAGTGAAAAACATGCGATTAAAGGATAAAACGGTTTTAATTACTGGTGCAACCAGTGGAATTGGTTTTGCAGCAGCACAACGTGCAATAGAAGAAGGTGCTTTTGTTGTGTTTACTGGCCGAAATCCAGATCAAATTGTACTGACACAAGAACAATTCGGCAGCCAAAGTTTGGGCATCCAGTGTGATCACTCAAGCTTAGCATCACAAGATCATTTCATTGAAAAAATGCAACAATTATCCATTAAATTCGATGTGATTTATATCAATGCTGGCAATGTTAGCCATGAAGCATTTGGACAATGGACCGTTGAACAATTCGATGCGATTTTCAACACCAATGTAAAAGGTCCATTTTTCCTGATACAACGCTTACTTCCAATGATCAAGCCCCATGCTTCAGTGATTTTATGTGGTTCGACCAGTATTCATATCGCCTTAGAGAAAAGTAGCGTTTATGCTGCCTCAAAAATCGCCTTACGCTCTTTGGTCAAGACCTTATCTAGAGAACTTTTGGCCCAGCAAATACGATTTAACTTACTTTCACCAGGACCAACCTTAACCCCTGCCCTCAACAAAGTTGCGAGTACACCCGCTGAAGTTGAACAGCTCAAAGCCAGTATTGAAAATCTTGTGCCAATTCAAAGGTTGGCGGATCCAGTCGAAATTGCCAATGCCTTTATTTATCTTGCTTCTGATGAAGCTAGATTTATTATCGGTAGCGAACTCTTGGTGGATGGTGGCGTAGCAAATTTATAAGCATAAGCAAAGCTATAAAATACAATGTATGGCTTAATAAAAAAGCGCTAAATATTCAAATCTAAGCGCTTTTTTATATTGCTCTGAGCAGCTTAAAAATCGCCCTAATTTAAATACATTTCATGACTATAAACAACTTCATGACCATTCCAATAAATATAGCCTTTTTCAATCAATTCTTTAAGCAATAAACGGATATCAGATTTTGGAAACATTTGCTCCAATAAATCACGCAACTCATAAATATCTTTAGGTTTATCGGTTTTTAAATTATTCAATTTATGAATAACTTCAATTTGCACTGGATCTATTTTTGCAAAGTTTTTAAACAAAACCTGATGTACTGCACCCACAGAGTCTTGCTGATCCATTTCCTGTAACACCTGATCTGAATCAACACGTAATTTTTCTAAAATTTGATCAATTTTTTCAAGTTTGATATTGGGTTGTGCTGCGGATTCAGTCTCAACTGGGTGTGCTAAAACAGGCTTGTCGATGTCAAGACTTGTCCATTGTTTCAAGACTTTTTTACGATAAGCCACCTGATCATCAAAGCGTTTGACAATTTTTAAATTAATTAACATGCCGACCAGATGCTGAGCTTTTTCTGGCACAACTTGTAAAATATTTACAATAGAATTCTTTAATTTTTCAATGGTATTCGGTTTGCCTGTCATCTCTCCCAAGGCATCGCAATACTTTTTAACCATTTGCAAATACGGCTTATTTTGAATGGTTTGTAGACTAGGTATCGAGTACTTGTTGCGTTGACGTTCCAACGTTGATTCGACTTGAATAAAACTACACGCTAGATCAGCACTACGCATCAGATCCAACAATAAGGAACAACTTGGCATCGCAGAAATGACCTCAATCTGCATCTCTGGCTCTAATAATGCCAATAATTGCCCCACCACAACTGCATATTCATATTCTTTTTCAGATGCATTCGGTACTTCTAAAATCACCACTTGACCACTGCTCACCCAGCCTGAAAATTCAGTTAAATCTTCCAGTGAGTACTGGAATTGCCCCGTACAATTGAAAAGATAGAGTGTTGGGTAATGTTCAATAATCTCCCGCAGCATTTTGGCTGTAGGCATATTATTTTCAAGATCGAGAAGAACAGCTTTATTCGGCATGGTCAAAAAGTTTGCAACTGAACAGTGGCAAGCATTACAACCAGCTTTCAACAAAAGGTCAAATAAAATTGGAAATTTAATCCTAAATTCCCAATTCCATCTGACTTAAATGCATAAGTTTTAGATTTTAAAGATAAATATTATTGGATGGTTGCAATCACTTGATCAGCCTGACACGTGCTCCCGACTTCTTTCAGCAATTCAATTTGACCACTTTGATGTGCCAAAACTTGAACTTCCATTTTCATGGCTTCCATAATTGCCACAACTTGCCCTGCACTCACTTGCTCACCAGTTTGGACTTTCCAAGCAATGATTGCCCCGTTTATAGGCGCTTGTAAGTGCTCAGGTTGAAGTGCTAACTCTGTGCTTTGCGCTGGTTGTTGCTCCACCTGAACTGCACCTTGAGCAAACATTCCTGCAGGTAGGCCTAGACGGTGTAATTTCCCATCAATTTCGATATAGCTTAAAACCATCGCTTGTTGATGCTGAGGAATCGCACGTCGAGTTGATTTTAAGTCTTGTTTAAAGTCATTTTCAATCCAACGCGTATGTACTTTAAATTCGTCGGTAAAATCAGGCTCATTCAGCACGGCACGATGAAAATCTAAAACTGAAGCCACCCCCTCAATTTTAAACTGCTTTAAAGCACGTTTTGCGCGGCGTATTGCGATTTCACGCGTTTCCCCCGTCACAATCAGCTTTGCCATTAAAGAATCGAAATGGCTGGAAACCAGAGAGCCTGTGCGCACGCCAGTATCGACACGCACACCATGACCAAAAGGTGCTTCAAATAAACTTAGTGTACCAAATGCTGGAATAAAACCACGACTAGGGTCTTCTGCATTGATACGAAACTCAATGGCATGACCTTGTGCTTTAGGGGTTTCTTTGATCGATAACTCTTCGCCCAAAGCCACCTGAATTTGCTCAACCACCAAATCAACGCGCGCTGTTTCTTCGGTCACAGGATGTTCAACTTGCAACCGCGTATTGACTTCTAAAAATGATAAAGTCCCATTTTGGCTCAATAAATACTCGACTGTCCCTGCTCCAACATACTGAGCAGCCTGACAAATATTTTTTGCTGAAGTTAAAATCTCTTGATAAATCTCATCACTGATAAATGGTGCAGGAGATTCCTCAACTAATTTTTGATTACGACGCTGTAAAGAACAATCACGCGTACCTAAGACCACCACATTCCCATGCAGGTCGGCAATCACTTGCGCTTCCACATGACGAGGATTGTCTAAGTACTGCTCAACAAAGCATTCGCCACGACCAAAGGCCGCTTTTGCTTCACGGACAGCAGAGTCATAGAGTTCTTTCACTTCTTCAAGCTTCCAAACCACTTTTAAACCACGACCACCACCACCAAATGCCGCTTTAATTGCAATAGGTAAGCCATATTGTTTTGCAAAGGCTAAAGCCTCATCTGCATTATTCAATGGGTCTTGTGTGCCTTGTACCAAAGGAGCACCCACTGAAGCAGCGATTTTACGTGCTTCAATTTTATCACCCAACTTGGTAATTGCTTCAGGAGATGGGCCGACCCACTTCAAGCCTGCATCAATCACAGCTTGTGCAAATTCAGCCCGTTCCGATAAAAAACCATAACCAGGATGCACCATGGTGGCTTTTGATTTTTTAGCAATATCAATAATGGCATCAATATTTAAATAGGTTTCTTTTGCGGTTGCACCAACCAAACCCCATGCTTCATCTGCAAGTTCGACATGTAAACTGCCGATATCGTCATCTGCATACATTGCCACAGAAGCAATGCCCATATCACGACAAGCATGGATAATACGCACAGCAATTTCACCACGATTGGCAATCAATAATTTTTCATTTACATATTTTTGCTGGTTCATCTTAGTTCTCGATATCTACAAATTCGGCGATTTTTCTAAATTTGATATGGCAATCCGCAGGTATTTGTGCCACCAAATCCCAATGATGCTTGGCAACCGAAGCAATCACAGGATAACCACCAGTTAATGGGTGATCATTCATAAACAATACAGGTTGACCATTGGGTGGAATCTGCAAAGCACCAATACATGTGCCTTCGCTTTCCAACTCATGGTGAATCTTACGTGTTAAGGGCGCTTTCCCAGATAAACGTAATCCCACTCGATTACTTTCATTGGTGACTAACCATGCTTGATTGTACAGTTTTTCAATACTGCTTTGCTCAAACCAATCCGTTCGAGGCCCCATCACAATATCAAGTTCAATCGTATCGCCAAGGGATGGGAGATTGGATTTTGGCACTTCGTTGATGCTGATATTGGATGGGATGACTTGACCTTGGTAAATGACATCACCCGTTTTTAAAGGGGCTGGACCAAGAATGGCTAAACTGTCAAAAGAACAGCTATTTAAAACGGGTTGAATATCCAAACCACCACGAACCGCAAGGTAATTGCGCAACCCTGCACTCGGCGTTTGAATTTGAAATTCATCTCCCTCATCCAGTGCAATCGCCTGATAGCTATCAAAATCTGCTTTTTGACCATCTGCAAATTTCACATGAATATTGGAAATTGCACCTGCCACGCTAATGACAGCTGAATTTTGCATGACTGCTTTTAAACCGCCATTTAGCACCTCAATCACAGGCGTATCCGTTGGATTCCCCACGATTCGATTGGCACAATGCATCGAAGCGACATCCATCGCCCCTGCTGTACCCACACCGATATTGCTGTGCTGAAAACGGCCTTCATCTTGAATCGAAACTTGCAAGCCAGATGCCGTGATTTTGAATAGGGGGTGTTTTAAATTTAAATCTTGTCGTGGCGTGATTTGCTTGGGCACATCCACAGATACAGGATGATGGGTTATATCCTCAAAATGCACCCGCATTCCTGGTCGTAAAAGCGCAGGATTTTGACGCTCCAAATCCCACATTTTTTCTGACGTTGTTCCAATCAATTGCCAGCCACCCGGACTATCTTTTGGGTAGATACCCGAGTATTGTCCAGCAAGTCCAAGTGAACCTGATGGAATTTTTTTACGCGGTGTTTTTAGACGAGGAACGTCTGTAAAGGGTAGATCAAGGCTACTCATATAAGCAAAACCTGGAGCGAACCCAATAAAGGCAACGTCCCAAGTGCTTTGATGATGTTTTAAAATCAGATCGGCTATAGAGAGGCCTTGCAGTTCCGCCACTTGTGCTAAATCTTCACCATCGTAACGAATCGGAATAATCACTTCCTGCGTATTGCGATCAAAGCCTGAATCAAGGTTTAAAGTACCAATCAAAACACTCAAGGTTTTAAAGTCAGTCTTGATTTCGTTAAAACAAATTAAAATTGTTTTTGCAGCAGGAATTAAATCTTTGATTCCATTCAAGTGTAAATTTTGCAATTTACTGTATAACGCCAAAGTTTCTTCTAAACTAGAAAGTTCAATCAAGAAACTGTCGGAATTTACCGATAAAAATCGCATTTACTGATCCTTTCTTGTCTTAACGCAGCCACGCACGATCAGGTATGTCTGTAATCAACATATGTCCTGGTGCATGGCTAATGGCAAATGGGATTTTCGAGTTCATAATTGCAGCTTGAGGCGTTACACCACATGCCCAAAATACTGGAATTTCACCCTGTTCAATACGTGAGGCATCACCAAAATCTGGCTGATTGATGTCGCGTATGCCCAAACTTTCAGGATGACCAATATGTACGGGAGCGCCATGAACACTCGGCATACGCGCCGTAATTTTCACAGCCTCAGCTATTTGATGGGCAGGAATGGGGCGCATAGAAACCACCATATTTCCTGAAATACGTCCAGCAGAAAGGCATTCGATATTACTCAAATACATCGGTACATTGGTCTTGTCATGGATATGACGCACTTCAATCCCCGCTTCTTGCAAAGCTGTTTCAAAGGAGAAACTACAGCCAATTAAAAAGGTCACTAAATCAGGATGCGCGTTATAAAGCTCACTCGCATCAGTGAGCTCATCCACCATTTCACCGTCTTTCCAAACACGATATCGTGGAAAGTCAGTGCGAATGTCTGAGTCAGTAGCCAATCGAGAGTGGTATACGCCTTCTTCCAAAACATCTAATACAGGACAGCTTTGCGGATTACGCTGTGCGTACAACAAGAAATCATATGCCCAGTCTTTGGGTACAGAAATCATGTTCACTTGGGTCATTCCAGCAGCCATTCCTGCAGTGGGTTGATCAAAACCCGCACGAATTTGTTGTCGCGCATCCAATGCAGCTTTGAGTTGAACTGGATCGACTTTAATCTCTTTAAACATGTGACTTGTCCTTACTTGTTTTATGCACAAAATGAACGAACTTGAATGTCGTTTTTTAACAGCTCAGCTTTAATCGCTGCGGACATTTCTAGTGCACCTGCGGTATCACCATGCAAACAAATCGTATCGGCTTGAATTGGGGTAAAGACACCATCAATTGACTCAACCCCGCCATTTTTTAACATCGCAACCACACGTTTTGCCACAAACTCTGCATCATGCAAAACAGCACCCTCTAAACGGCGTGAAACCAGTGAACCATCACGGTTATAAGCACGATCAGCAAAGGCTTCTGAAACCACTTTTAAGCCTGCCTGACGTGCTTGTGCAACCAAATTTGACCCAGCCAAAGCAACCAGTACCAATGCTGGGTTATACATTTTAATGGCTTCAATCACGGCTTCGGCTTGTACGGGATCTTTGGCTATGGTGTTATACAACGCCCCATGCGGCTTGACATATTGCACTTTGGAGCCAGCAACTTTTGCCAAACCATCAAGCGCCGAAATTTGATAGAGCACATCCGCGATTAGCTCGTCTTGAGACAGATCCATATTACGGCGACCAAAACCAACCAAATCTGGGTAGGAAACATGTGCACCAATCGTGACATCTAATTTCACTGCTTGCTGAAGCGTCTTCAATATTCCCAACGGGTCACCTGCATGAAAGCCACAGGCAATATTGGCACTACTGACCACAGGTAAAATTTGCTCATCATTGCCCATTTTCCACGAGCCAAAACTTTCACCCAAGTCACTATTTAAATCGACATACATTGTGATTATTCCTTTTCAATTGAGTGTGAAGTTGATTAGAGCTTGGTGAGGTAATTAAATACCGTCGTGAATGACATATAACCCATCCACCATGTGAGTAAGCAGGTTAATACACCCAAAACCAGCAACCATTTTGGATAATTATAATTACCCATCATGTCTTTACGACATGCCGCAACATAGACAAAAATCGTTAAACCAATTGGTAATACCAAACCATTAAAACCACCCACAAAGATCAGTAAGCCCGCAGGTGTTGCACCTAGAATCACGTAAAGCAACAAGGCTAAAGAAATAAAGCTAATGGTGAGGTAGTTGGTATGTTTAGTGGTTAAGTTCTGTTTAAATGCGGACATAAATGAAACAGAGGTATAGGCTGCACCAATTGTGCTACTGATTCCCGCTGCCCAAAAAATCAAGCCAAACAGTTTAAAACCAAATGTACCCGCAGCATATTGGAATGCTTGCGCAGCTGGGTTGGCATCGTGACTTGCTAAATCGATATTTGCGCCGCTGACCACAACCCCTAAGAATGCCAAGAACAATACATAACGCATGATCCCGACCACCACAATACCTTTGGTTGCGGCTCTGGCCACTTCATCAATATTTTCTGGTCCTACAGCACCTTTGTCCAATAAGCGATGCGCGCCTGCGTAGCAGATATAACCGCCCACTGTACCGCCAACAATGGTTGTAATGATGGCGAAATCAATTTGATCAGGTGCAAAAGTTTGTTGAACGGCTTGCCCCACAGGTGGCATGACAATAAATGCAACGATCACGATCAAAACGATTTTGAGTAACCCCAAAATAATCATGCTCTTGTCCATCGCCAGTGTGGCTTTTCTGGAGGCAAAAATCAGAATTGCCAAAGCACCACTCAGCACGCCGCCGACCTTGGTATCCAACCCAAAGAGTGCATTTAAGCCCAGTGCAGCACCTGCAATGTTACCGATACTAAAGAAAAACCCACCTAAAATGACCAGAAATGCGAGTAAGTAACCACTCCCCGGTAAGGCTTTATTGGCAATATCAGAAGCACGCATTTGCGTTAAAGTGACCACCCGCCAAATGTTTTGCTGAACAACGTAATCAATAATGATCGAAACTAGGATTGCAAAGCCAAATGCAGCACCTAATTTCACTGTAAATACAGCGGTTTGAGTTAGAAAACCTGGCCCCATCGCAGACGTTGCCATCATAAAGATAGATGCAACAATTGCCCATTGACGGTCAGACAAAAAAGAAGATTTCAATAAAGACATGTAGGCGTTCCTCATCCATTTGAGCTTAATCAACGCTATTTCAAGTGAAACAAAGAACATCTATTTTTCTAAAATACGAGATTCTTTAATCCTTTAAACTTTTAAGATTTTCTGGTTATGCTGAACCAAATCTGTATTTCAAATAAAAGCATAGGCGAAGGTCAGTCACAATAAGACTTTATCCAAAATTCATTAAACATAAGGTATTGAATTTATATGTTTTTATTATTTTTAAAATCATTTAATAATGAATGTTTATCAGTTTCTATAAGTTCTCATTATCAATATTTCATATTTTTGCAATTTTTAAATCAAAACCAAAGCTGCATAAAATGCCGTTTTATTGTTCATTATCTAATTTTATTATTCAGTTTTTTCATGGCATTTTCCGAAGTTAAAACCGCTAAATCCGTCAACTTTTCTTTTAATGCGGTGTTATTGCCTTGTGTATAGATTGCGGTAAAGTGGAATGTCTTTAGTTGGATTGGCGTATCTAGAATTTCAAGTCGCCCATCTAAAATTTCTTTGATTGCCGTTAGTTTAGGTACCACTGCAATCCCTAAACCTTGTTCAGCTAAACGTAATAATGTGACCAATGAATAACTTGTGATGGATAGTGGTTCATCGATCTTCTGTTCTTTCATTTTGGCTTTGAGCTCTTTATAAGGATATGTAATTCTTGGATAGGTTAAAATGGTATGCGACATCAATGTCCGCAATGACATCTGCCCGATTCCACCTTTAAATGAAGGTGATGCTAGAAAGCTTAATTCAAAATCACACAATGAACGTTCTATACATTCAAAAGGCAAAGTTGGTCCCAGTAAAAACGCCATATCCAAATCACCAATGCGTACACCTTCTTGTAAATCTGGAGTTAAATTCACTACAATTTCGATCGAAACTTTGGGAAACTCTTGCTGGACTTGCTCCATATACTCCACTAACCAAGTATGGACAATCGTTTCTGAAACCCCCAAACGAATCGTTCCTGTTAAATACTGACTTTCTGTGAGTTCAGCCACCAAGTCTGTTTCCAGTCGCATAAACTTTTCAGCATATTTAAATAAGGTCATGCCCTTATGCGTGGCTTTGATTTGACGAGAACTGCGATCAAGTACTTTAAAACCGAGATCATTTTCAATCGCAGTAATTTTTTGAGAAATTGCAGGCTGTGTCGTTTGAAGCTTTGTTGCGGCTTTATTAAAACTGTTTAAGGTCACCACCCAATAAAATGCTTCGAGGTTTTTTAAGTTCATAATCCATCTTAACCCACAAATTTAGCGCTTGCGTTATGCAAATCCTTTGCCAATATCACTGCTATGTGTGAATTTACACCTGATTCAGCACACCTCAGCCACTCATATTTCACATCCGTTGCATCAATAATGCGGAGGACGATTGGTCATTGGGTCAAATGCTGCAATACCTTCTGACAAATCAGCAGATTCTATACGTTGGTAAATTAACTGCATTTGTTTTTTTAAATCAGCGATTTCCAAGCTTTGTTGCGCCACTTGATCATTTAATTGTTCGACTAAATCATCTAAAAATGCAATTCGGACTTGCAAATCTTCTATGGGTGCGGAAAATGACGCCTGATCATCAATATTTTTATGTTTAGTCATTTTTAGTCCTCAGTGTGGGATGTTTAGGAAACCGTATGGCCTATATTACTATAAGGGATGTCCAACTTGCGTTTGGTGGACCTGCCCTGCTCGATGGCGCAAACTTCAATTTAGAACGAGGCGAACGAGTCTGTCTGATTGGTCGTAACGGTGAAGGTAAGTCTACTTTACTCAAACTGATTGAGGGAAGTTTATTGCCTGATCAAGGTGAAATTGCATTACAAAATGGTATTACGATTTCTATGCTTGCTCAGGATGTACCGATGGATTCGGGCAAAGTTGCAGATATTGTTGCCGAAGGTGCAGGAGAAGCCGCGCTCGTCCTAAAAGAATACCACGAAGCCAGCGATGCTTGTGTATTAGGTGATATGGAAGCTTGTGATCGTATGGGCAACCTACAACATAAGCTGGATTTGCTCGATGGTTGGGCCTTAGAAACCAAAGTAAATTCTATCTTAAGCAAAATGGGCTTAGATCCTGAAGCGGATTTAGCTGATTTATCAGGCGGGCGTAAACGCCGTGTACTTTTAGCACGTGCATTGTTGACGCAACCTGACGTTTTATTACTTGACGAACCAACCAACCATTTGGACGTAGAAAGTATTGAATGGTTAGAGAAATTCTTACTCGATCAAAACAATCTCACCCTGTTATTTATTTCCCATGACCGTGCTTTTGTTGACAGTATTGCGACACGTATTGTGGAGTTAGATCGTGGTGTTTTACGTAGTTATGAAGGTAACTACTCACGCTACCTCGACCTAAAAGCACAGCAAATGGAAGCTGAAGAAAAGCAGAATGCACTGTTTGATAAACGCTTGGCTGAAGAGGAAACTTGGATTCGTCAAGGGATCAAAGCACGTCGTACCCGTAACGAAGGTCGTGTACGTGCATTAAAAGATTTACGTGAACAATCTAAAGCACGTCGCTCACAACAAGGTAAAGTGAGCATGGCGACTCAAGAGGCAAATCGTTCAGGTAAATTGGTCTTTGATATTGAACACTTAAGTGTGGCTTTTGGTGATAATGCACCAATTATTAAAGATTTCTCTGCGTTAGTACTGCGTGGCGACCGTATTGGTTTAGTCGGTGACAATGGTGTAGGTAAAACCACCTTGATTAAAGCCATTTTAGGTGAACTTGAACATGGCGGTTCGGTAAAAACAGGTACACAGCTTGAAGTGGCTTATTTTGACCAATTACGTAATGCGCTAGATCTTGAAAAATCAGTAATGGCCAACGTGTCTGAAGGCTCAGACTTTGTCGATGTTAATGGTGGTCGCCGTCATATCTACAGCTATTTACAAGACTTTTTATTCTCGCCTGAACGCGCGCGTACTCCAGTAAAAGCACTTTCAGGTGGTGAGCGTAACCGTATCCTTTTGGCGAAGTTATTGCTTAAACCGTCTAACCTTATTGTGATGGATGAGCCAACCAATGACTTAGACATGGTGACTTTAGAATTACTCGAAGAGATGTTGAGTGATTATAAAGGGACTTTGTTATTGATCTCCCATGACCGTGCATTTATGGACAATGTTGTGACATCAACTTGGGTATTTGATGGTAAAGGCAATATCGATGAATACATTGGTGGCTATCAAGACTATCTAGAACAACGTCCAGATCAACGTGTTGTCGATCAGAAAAGTGATGTAAAAAAAGCCATTGCTAAAGCGGAAGCTGCTGCGACACCTGCTGAACCAGCCGTTAAAAAAGTGAAATTGAGTTATAAAGATCAACGCGCTTTAGAACAATTACCCGCAGAAATTGAAGCTTTGGAAAAAGAACAAGCTGAACTGACTGCAAAACTTGCTGATGGTTCTTGGTTTGTGACTGATGCAGATGCAGCCACCAAAGCGTCGCAACGTCTTGGTGAGATTGATGAACTGCTGCTTGAAAAAGTGGAGCGTTGGGATGCATTAGAAGAAATGACCAAAGGTTAATTCTTCTAAAATCTTTAAATAAAAACTCCGCAAATATGCGGAGTTTTTATTGAGCCTGCCGACATTGAAACCAACAACATTGATCAATCATCTTATAGATATACAAGACATATTTTCAGCTTTATGTATTAACCAGATTTAAAGACATTGGAACATAATGTAACCCATGATTTTCAATGGTTTCATCTTTCACCACAAAGCCAAATCGTTCATAAACAGGTTGTGCATTACAGCTTGAATTTACCGTAAATACTGAAACACCAGACTTTTGCACCTCCTGCAAAATAAAGTCCCACATTGTTCGGCCAATTCCCTGAGCTTGCTTCTCTTTCGATATAAAGAAATGAACCAAATGGGCAGGATTCTTATACGCAATAACACCGATCATCTACTGATGATCGCTATAAACAAAATAGTGAATTTCAGGATTCTCAAGCATTTTTTCAATCATACTTACGCAAAACAGTTGTCGCCCACTGTCATTAATTGCAAATTCATCAATAAAAGGCGCAATCAATTGGGTAATTGCAATTAAGTCCTTTGTGGTTGCTCTTCTGATTGTTTTATTCATGTGAGGCACATTTCAATAGTGGAGTAGCAGTAAAAGATCAAAATGCTAAACTTAAGTCTGTAATCAGCATTTCGTTATCTAAATAATACTTGAAATGATATATAACAGACTCTTTCATTTTTAAAAATAAACGCACTTATTTAAATGGCTTAGTTCAAGTTAAAATGACGGCAATACTTTACTGATTAAAATTAAATAAAACTTAAAAAATCAAAGCACTTACCATTCCCCACTCATCTTACCAATGATCATTTCATTTATACTGAATTTCGCTACAAGCACTTCATGATGTTTCCATACAAATCCACCAAGATATGATTATCGAATCTAGTTCAGATCTCGAATTATTTAGTGAGAATATGATCATGAAAAAAGTTACATCATTACTTGTTGCAGCATTCACCACAGCAATTTTCGCAGGTTCTGCAATGGCAGCAACTCCAGCACAGCATTCGACTCAAGCGGTTAAAACCCATCAAATGCAAAAACAACATAAAGCTGGTCATAGCCAAAAACACCATGCCGCTGCACAAAAATCAGCAACAGCAAAAAAAGTAGAGGGTAAAGCAGCAACCAAATAATCCACTTTAAAACTGTCGCTTTATAAAATTATGATCCTCATGCTTAAAAGCTACACCAACAGTGTAGCTTTTAAATTTTCAGCGAATGCTCTGGATCGCTTCAAATCCATTCGCTACTTTAAACCGAATTTTTCAACAGGTTTGATTAACCATAAAGATAATTTTCTTAATAAAATATCAAAAAATTGCTGTTGTAACATCCAGCAAGTCAATACAGATAAACCAATACAAATCCCAATTTCCACAAAAATATTAAAATCCAGTTGCCAATAACGTGCAATCAACATCACCACAAAACCATGTAGCAAATACACCGCCAAGGTGTTTTTTCCAAGTTGCACACAGCCAATATTTAATAATTTTGTCCATGCAAACATCGCGAAAATGCCCAAACTCGACACCAAAAGACAGCCTATTCTGATCCAAGTACCATCCCACATACTTACCTTAAGTTGCTGATAACTTAAACTGCCATATAACCAAAATGGATTGATTTGGGTGAAATACACCAAGCTTGCAATACCCATCACGATGAATCCAGCTAAAATTTGAGTGAATTTAAATTGCTGAATTTTCTCGACAATAGTTTTGCCATAAAGTGCACCCACAATAAAAAATGGAAAGAAGCTAAAAATTCTTCCGATTGAGTATTGGTAATTGTTCCATGGGCTTAAGCCGACACATAAAGCAAGAATCAGTGCAATCAGCAGTGCAAATTTTGTTTTTATCAAAAAATGGCTAAGCGTTGTCCATACCATCATGCCCAACAGATACCATAAGATCCAATAAGGTCGTTCAAACACATTCCAATTGAGCTGAAATTTACCTGACCAGATGGCATCAAATGCAGGAAATAGAATTTGAAAAGGTAAATAGAGCGCAACAAAAAATAGAATATTCTTAAACCATTTACTGTCTTTAAACAACATGCCCGAAATAAAGATAAAAGCAGGCATATGTACAAAATAAATCGTACCTAATAAGACATGATCCATCGGATCTTTCCAACCGATCATGCGTTCTAGAAAGTGCCCGAGAACCACAAGAAATATCAGTGTTGCCTTACAACTGTCTAAGTAGGTATCTCTCATCGCAAGGTTGTCTAAAATAGTCAGTGAGTAACTGCGATTATATACCTAAAACATGCACTTGCTTTTGATCAATCTCAGCAAGATGTTGGCGATAGATTTTAAAATTTTCCAAATCAAAACACACGAAACTGACTTCCTCTAAGTTGTTCGTCTGGGTTAAAAACTTAGTCACGCTGTTTATAGCGATAAATGCTGCCTCTGATTTGGGAAAACGATAAATCCCTGTTGAAATATTCGGAAATGCCAGTGTTTTTAGCTGATGTTGCTCAGCGAGTCTTAAGCTATTGAGATAGGCTTTCTCAAGCAATTCATTTTCAGCATGCTGTCCATCTTGCCAAGTGGGGCCCACGGTATGAATCACATAATTACAGGGCAACAACCCCGCTGTGGTAATCACTGCTTCACCAACTGCACAACCACCCTGTCTGGCTCGGATCTTTTGACAATCCTCCAAAATAGCAGAACCACCTTTTCGATGAATTGCACCATCCACACCACCACCGCCAAGTAACGAGGTATTGGCAGCATTTACAATTGCATCCACCTTTTGAACTGTAATATCACCTTGAATTAACCGAATTATTTTCACGTCATGCTTCCTTGCGTATCCTCAATGAGAGTGAATGACATCTTGAATTTTCTTCTTTAAACCGCTTCATGCTACACTCCTTTCAGTTTTAACTTCCCCAAAATTTACAAAACTGCTATGAGTAAAAAGCATCAATACGAGCCTGGAAAATTTTATTGGGCATTTTTACATCCGAAATATTGGGGAATCTGGATTGCGATTGTATTTTTGATGATGCTCGCAATTTTGCCTTGGGCAATTCAGTATCGCTTAGCAACATTGTTGGGCAATATTGCCTTTGACCGACTGAAATCGCGTCGTGAAACAACAACACGTAATTTAGAAGTCTGCTTTCCAGAATGGTCGCCTGAACAAGTCATCGACAATTCAAGACAAGTCTTTGTTGATCAAATGGTCGGGGTCTTTGAAACCTTAAATGCATGGTACTCACCACAATGGTTTAAAAACCGCGTCAGCATTCAAGGGCTAGAGCATATCCAACAGGCCAAACAAAATGGTCAAGGCATACTGTTACTCGGCACCCATAGCACCATGCTTGATGCTGGTGGTTATTTATGCGCACAATTTTTTGAACCTGATGTCGTATATCGCCCACAGAATAATCCTTTACTCGATATGCTAATTTATCGTTGTCGTGCAACGATTTATAAAGCGCAGATTGATCATGATGATATGCGTGGATTGATTCGCCATCTGAAAGAAGGTGATGCGATTTGGTATAGTCCAGATCAGGATTTTGGATTAAAACAAGGGGTGATGGCACCCTTTTTTGGTACGCCCGCTGCAACAGTAACAGCGCATCGACGTTTATTGAAAATATCAAAAGCTGTCGCAATCCCACTGTATTTTTATCGTGATGGTGATATCAAAGATCCAAAATATCATGTGCTTATTGAACCTGCTGTTGATCCATTACCCAGTGAAGATGAAATGGATGATGCGATTCGTGTCAATAAAATCATTGAAAATCAACTGCGGATCGCACCGACACAATATATGTGGTTTCATCGTCGCTTTAAAACACGTCCAAAAGGCTACGAGAAAATCTATTAAGTTTAAGTGTTTTGTTTTAACAATCAGGAGATATAAAATATCTCCTTTTTTATTTTGGTCATCTGGCATCTAAATAGCATCGTTCATGGCAAACTGTGTCTAGTTACATATGCCCACTTTCTTGATTAAACAAAGCGAATTAAGATTTATCAATAATAAATTCAAATTTAAGGAAAATAAAACAATGAATATCACCAATAAAGTTCTTTTTTCATGTTTGATCAGTTTCAGTTTGATGTTTACCGCATGTTCAGAGCAAAAAGCAGATATCGCCCAAAACAAAACCTCAGAAACTACGTCTACTGCAACAACTCAAGACAATTGGAAAAGCAAAGCGACTGAACTGAGTACAGCCAACGCAACAGAGATTACAACAGACTTAGCTCAACTTAATCAGATCGTCAATCATGCAAATACTCAAGCACTTCAATTAAGAGCGGAGCTTCAATCAGCCACTCGCCAACCTGAAAAGCACCAACAGATTTTACTCAAAGCCAATGATATACAAGCGGCAACTCAACAACAAATCATGGCATTAAATTTAAAAAGTAGTGAAGTACAAAGTCTACGCACACAAATGATTGATAATTTAATCACCAGTCAGAAAATGTATATGCTTTCAACAGCCCCAGATTTTAATGCAAATGCACCCAGTGATGAATTTAAGCAACTTGGTAAACGTTCAATGGCGCTTCAACAAAAAATTTCTGCTGAAATGGACGCCTTAAATCAACATTATGGAAAATAAAAACAATCTGAATCATAAGCGGGTTAAGTAGAAAGACCTAACCTTTCCATACTCGAAAACGTGCCATCGCCCAAATCACATAAGGCCAAAAAATCATATTGACTATGCTATGGATACTTTCCCAAATACGCCAATAGCCTCTACCAAAAATATCTGCGCGTGCATTAAAGATTTCAATTACAAAGGCAAACACCACTGTGGCGATAATCGCAAGATTTGATTTAAGTTGTCTTTTATGAATTGCAGCAACAATAAAATAGATGATTAAACCTGTATAGATAAATAAAGCATCACTACTTAAACCAGTAAAATGTTTAAGACTTGAAGCGAATTCTTGAACTTTTGCGAGAAACATAGCCACTCTTTTTTATTTTCAATTTTGTCTATTCTAAATTATATACCATAAATAAAGCATAACCCGAGTTCTGCATCCTGCAAAACTCGGGTTCATGAGGTTGTGCTTTCACATCTTATTCTTATTTTCTTGGTTATCCATTCCAACATCAAATCCTTGATGATTGCTCCATCGACTTCGTCTTCCTTAGTGAGATTTTCCGTTCTCATTCCCTGTGTCGATAAGTAAAGATTAAAACGAATATGCTTTGCATGCTATCCGCTTAGGGCCTAAATCCATGTAAGTAATTGCTTACAAAAATCAGCCGTTTTTTAATTTTATTGTCAGACAATCAGGTTCCAGCTTTATAACTTTGCGCAATTTCATCAGTCACCAACTTCTCCTCTTTCTCTGCTTTTTCAATCCCTTCCTGAATTGCCTCTTGCGCTTCCCTTTCATCTGCATCGGTTTGCTCTAACTCTTCTTGAGTTTGCTCAAAAATACGCCCTGTTTGTAATACTACATAAATCGGAAAATGATCTGAACCCACATGAGGCAGTCGTTGCATATGTACTAAAGCAAAATCTGTACTGTGAAATAAATGATCCAAAGACCATCTTAAAAATTTATAATTGGCATGGAAGGTGTTGATATATCTGCGCCCCACACGTGGATCAAGCAAACCACTAATACGCTGAAATAAACGTGTTGTGCGTGACCAAGCAACATCGTTTAAATCACCCATAACAATACAGCTCTCATCCAAGTCTTTGATCTGATCCCCCACAATAAGCAATTCAGCATCACGCAAAGTCGAGTCTTTGGCTTCTGTTGGGCTTGGTGGTTTGGGATGTAAACAATACAGTTGCACCGCTTGCCCAGATGGTAAAATCACCGTGGTATGAATAGACGGAATTTCATCACTGAGAATGAATTTAACCTCTGTATCGACCAGCTTGAGTTTGCTATACAAATGCATCCCATAGAGATTGTCTAAAGGTATAGCCACACGATAAGGATAGTCTTTTTCAATTTGAGTCAATTCATTTTGCCAAGTTTGATCAGTTTCAAGTGTCAAAACAATATCTGGCTGGTGCTGTTCAATTTGCTCAAGCAATAAGTGATATTGATCATTCGGTGTCAGCACATTCGACACAATCACTGAAATTTGCTGATCAGGATTAAGCTGATCTTTGCTCACCTGTTTGACTTGTTTCTTCCAAATGAAGGTATAAGGCAAAACCATCTTTAATTGAAAAGCTAAGGCAGCTATCAATAAAAATAAAATCACTTCACGAGCCAAGTCCCACGGCGCTGTCCAAAACAACATCAAGACCAAGGCAATCAAACCAACAAATAATATCTGCAAGCGTGGAAAATCAGCACCTCTAAACCACCATTCATCACGGGGAATCAGTGACCAGAAACTTAGCCAAATCACGATCAACGCAAGTACTTCTATCCAGATCATATTTTGTCACTCTTATATTCTTAATTTTTGAATGATTCATAAATTAATATCAATTTTGCATGTATCATAAACAAGATATATTGCACAATATAGTTGTGTTTTCATTGTGTATGCTATTGCAGTTACACACTCTTTTGATACACTCAAACCCCCTTTTATTTTTTAACGCACCGAGGCAAAGTGACATGAAAGTAGGTCTGGTCGGTTGGCGCGGGATGGTTGGTTCTGTCCTTATGCAACGTATGGTTGAAGAGAATGATTTTGCTCATTTTGAGCCATTCTATTTCTCTACCAGTAACGCAGGTGGTGAATCGCCTGCTTTTGGTGGTAAAACTGCTCCAGCACTTATGGAAGCGACGGACATTACCAGTCTGAAGCAAATGGATGTCATTATTACCTGTCAAGGTGGCGACTATACATCAGAAGTCTTTCCTCAGCTAAAAGCTGAAGGTTGGAAAGGCTATTGGATCGATGCAGCTTCTACATTACGTATGGATGATGAAGCAATCATCGTACTCGACCCAGTCAACTTAAATGTTATCAAAGACGGTTTGGTCAATGGTATTAAAACATTTGTTGGCGGTAACTGTACGGTTTCTTTGATGTTGATGGGCATGGGTTCACTGTTCCAACACAATTTGGTGGAATGGATGACGGCGATGACGTATCAAGCCGCTTCAGGTGCTGGCGCGCAAAACATGCGTGAGCTGATCACAGGTATGGGCTATTTATATAACAATACTCAAGACTTGTTAGATGATCCACGTTCTGCGATTTTAGACATCGACAGCCGAATTGCCGAATTACAACGTGGCGAAGCTTTCCCGAAAGCAAACTTCGGTGTGCCTTTAGCGGGTTCGTTGATCCCTTATATTGATAAGCAACTTGAAAGCGGTCAATCTAAAGAAGAGTGGAAAGGTCAAGTTGAAACCAACAAAATCTTAGGTAATGCTCAGATTGTTCCAATTGATGGTCACTGTGTACGTATTGGTGCAATGCGTTGTCACTCTCAAGCCTTAACATTGAAATTGAAAAAAGATGTTCCGCTTGATGAGATTGAGGACATGATTCGTCAGTCTAACCAATGGGCAAAAGTGGTTCCAAATACACGTGATGCATCAATGACGGATCTTACTCCAGTCACTGTAACAGGTACTCTATCTGTGCCAGTAGGTCGTTTACGTAAATTAAATATGGGTAAAGAGTATTTAGGCGCATTCACTGTAGGTGACCAATTACTTTGGGGTGCTGCTGAGCCTTTACGTCGTATGTTACGTATCTTAATCGACTATAAAAATGCTTAAAGTCACAAAAAACTCATAAACAATGAAAAAGCCGATCTATCTTGATCGGCTTTTTTATGTAACTATATTTATGTAACTCTAATGTTAATATTTTACATATAGACTACAGCTAAATATTGTATTATGGGGATGCCTTGAACTTTGTCAGAGCAATGGATAGAGATGACTGTATATAACAAATTAAAAATTGCCATTTTAGCCATCATGACGTCGCAAGCGGTGAGTGCGATTACAATAGACCCGATTCAAGTTCAATCAGGGTCTGGTGATCTGCTTTATGCTGAAATGAAGTTTAGTAATGCAAATCCAAATGAAAAAATAGAAGTCGGATTAGCCGATGCAGATGATATTCAAAATATTGGTATTTCCACGCAAGCACCTGGACATTTAAATTTTTATACTCGTCGTTCCGGAGATGGCACTGGGGTGATTGTGATTACCTCTTCTCGTCCGATTGTTGAATCTGAATTAAATATATTATTAAAAGTCAAAGAAGGCAGTGCGACCCATATTCAACAAGTCAAAGCCCCATTGACCCGTGGGCGTAGCAACCTCCCTGCTCCAATGAGCAATGCTTTAGTCAAAGAAAAGCCTCTGACACCTCAAATCATCGTCAGCGAAAAAGATATTGCATTAAATTTACCAACCAGCACGCAATACCACGTGACAACGCCAGAAGTCGTAACTCCACCAGCTATGGCAACCAAAGCAACGACGACAACGGATTCAGCTGGTACTTTAGCGATTAATGTAATTGCACCACCAGCACTCAAAACAGAACAAAAACCAACCACAGTTGCGACAAACACACCGCCTGCGGCTACAACCAATACTCCGAACCCTCTTCAAAGCAATCATCAAAGCAGTGCTCAGAATACGCCACAAACACCAACGGTAACTGTACAACAAGTGCCTCAGCCACCAGCCGCAAAAGCACCAGTGCAATCTGCAAAAGCTCAGACCCCACCCGCTAAATTAGACGAGCAAAAAGCAGAATCACAAAAGCCAAAAGATTCCAAAGCTGAGACCAAGCAAGCAAAATCGAATGAGCCTCGCATAGCGAAATCGAAAGCGGAGTCACAAAAAGCGCTTAAACAGGAAAAAGCCAATAAAGCATTAGATAAACAACCTAAGCATATTGTTCAGGCCAATGAGTCACTGTGGAAAATTGCTTCTCGGATTGCAGCAGAAACCAATCAAAGCGTTCCAGAAGTGATGCGACAAATTAAAGCAAATAATGCCAATGCGTTTATTCAAGGTGATGTAAACCGTATTCGTCGTGGTGCTGCGCTCAATCTTGCAGCAAGCTATCGTCAAATACCACAAAGCAAAAATAAAGTTGCAACGACTGCACCTGAAATTGCCAAAAAACAATCGGGTTCTGCCAAATATCGTTTAGACCAAGCAGAAATGAGTTTAGTCGCAGACAATGAACAACCCGCTGCTCAGAGTCAAGGAAAGCAAAATACACAGTTGAATCAGACCACTACTGAATTATCTACAAAAGTTATGACTTCTCGTGAAAAAACGGTTAAATTACAGAAGAATGTGAACCAACTTGCAGCAGGTTTACAACAAAAGAATCAGCGAATTCAATTATTAAATGCTCAGCTCGCTCAATTGCAACAGCAATTACAACAGCAGAATGCAAAAAAACCAAATAGTTAGGATATTCAAAATATTGATTCATTGTGCTCAATGAAGGGGAAATAAAATGTTGTTGTATGTGATTCCATTTGTTCTACTCTTGGTCGTGGCGATCGTGCTCAAAAAACGAGAGGATGCCAATAAAGAGAGCGCCAGTACCAATAACAAAAAAAGTAACAATAAAAAGACGTCAAAGAAAAATGTTGCACGCACTGCGCGTACCTCAAAAAAACAACAGACCACTGTTGTTGAAGATGAAGTTATTGTTAAACAAGCAACAAAACCATTAAGCCCTGAATTAAAAACTAATATTGAAAAGCTGATTGCTGAGAAAAACTATTTTTCTGCTGAAGCAAAAATCAATCAAGTTTTAAACCAAGACAATGCTCAACATGAACTTTATCTTTATCTTTTAGATGTGCATCTGGCACAAAAAGATGAATTTGCAGTGAATCAGTTGATTAATCATATTCGTTCATTGGGCTTAGACGAAATCGTCATTCAAGCCGAAGAACGACGAAAAGCCAATCAAGCTGATCATCCAGTTGAATCGATTGCTTTTGAGCCCTCAAGCCCTGTCGTGCCAGAAAGCAAAAATACAGCTGCCTTTGATGCCTTGATTGGAAATACAGAAACAATTTCACAACCCGCTGTATCTAAAACCGAAACGCAAAATCTGGCACAAGTCGATGCGCTAGAATTCGATCATTCAACGCTTGTTGAGCAGAAAGTTGAGACACCGCAACAACCTGTTCAGCCTTTAGAATTTAATTTAGATCCTGCACCTGAAAAAGCGCCAACAACAACACCTGAGCTTTCTTTTGAAGTAGTTCCTCCTGCCCCAGAAATTAAAACTGAAACTGTTAAGCCGTTAGAGTTCACGTTTACAGCAAATGAACCTACAGCAATTCCAGTTGAAAAAGCAGCAGAAGTTGAAGTCGCACCAGAATTCAAACTTGATTTTGCTGAACCGATTACCCCAGTAGCTACTGAAGAAAGCACACCAGTACGTGAGTTTGAATTTAAACTCACGCCTACTGAACCAGAGACACAGCCTACTTTTAGTTTTGATTTAGATCCAAAACCTGAAACAGTTGAGCAAGTGCATAGTACAGCAACACTTAGCCTTGAAACGCCTAGTGAAGCTGAAACCAGTCTGGCCATAGATGCAAACGACCCATTACTCCATTCATTCCCTGAGCTGGCTCAAGTGAATGAAGTTCAATTAAATTTAGACCTTGCTCAACAATATCTAAATTTGGGTGCATATGCTTCCGTTCGTGAGCTACTCTCACAAAATGAAGCAGCGTATACCGCTGAACAACGCCAACAATCACAAAATTTACTCAATCAAATAGCTTCTTAAATCTATTCGTCTTAAGATAAAGCAGTCATGAATGGCTGCTTTTTTATTATGAACAAAAAAATTGCTTTAATTTACATGGGTGGAACTTTTGGCTGTATTGGCGAGCCTTTAGCGCCGATGCCTGATGCTGAGTTTATTCCACAACTCAAAAAGGTCTTAGCACCTCAGTTTAAAATTGAGTGCTTTAAGGCGCCCAGTATCAAAGACAGTAGTGCATGTACAGCCATTGACTGGCTTATGCTGATTCAACAAATACAAAGCCTACAACTCCAAAATTTCCAACACTTTGTCATTATTCATGGCACAGACACGCTCAGTTATGCTGCGGCGACCTTATCACGCTTTTTAGCTGAGTCCTGTCATGTCGTCCTTACTGGAAGCCAATATCCACTGCTCAATATTCAAGGGGACAATACTCGAGAATTCACCGATGCGCTGGATAATTTAAATACCGCACTGGATGCCGTCACTCGACTTCCTGTAGGCGTGTATTTGGCTTTCTACCATCAAGTGATTCATGCCAGAACCACTTTAAAAGCCCATAGCACTGCTTTAGATGCATTTAAAGGACTCAAAGCCGAACAGCAAATAGCGGTAGATCATTCCGTCATTCAGGTACAACTTTCACATATCGAAAAAGCCAAATCGCTCAATATCGTCAATTGGATGATGGTGCCGACTGAAATATTACAGTTTGAACATAATCTGGAAATTTTCTCTAAACAGGCTCCGCATTTCTTGATCATTCAAGCTTATGGGGTAGGTAATTTAGCCGTAAATGCGGGCATTATGCAAAAAATTAAAAGCTTGCAGGAAAATGGCTGCCAAATCATTTTATCGACTCAAGTGCCTCTAGGCGGTATGGATCAACGCTATGCGATTAGCCAATGGATCAAAGATTCAAAAATTTTAGCCAGTGATGCACTGAGCCAAGCAGATCTTTATGCCAAAATTGTTAAAATTTATTTACAATACCCCTCTTCGGAACAATGGCATGACCATTGGTATGATCATCCTGAATAGAGGTATTTATGCAACGTTTTGCAATTGGTATTGAGTTTTGTGGCATGCGATATAAAGGTTGGCAAACTCAACAGCCTGGCGTACGTAGTATTCAGGAAACCATGGAAAAGGTGCTCAGTAAAATTGCCGATGAGCCCATTATTTTACATGGTGCAGGTCGTACTGACGCGGGTGTCCATGCGACCAATATGGTCGCCCACTTCGACACCAATGCGATTCGCCCTATACGTGGCTGGTTAATGGGTTCAAATAGTCAATTGCCCAAAGACATTTCAATCCAATGGATTAAAGAAATGGATAACGATTTCCATGCACGTTTTAAGGCAAAGGCACGTCGTTATCGTTATGTGGTCTATCAATCGGCAAATCGCCCAGCCCTGTTACATAAACAAGTGACACATGCCTATTATCCACTCAATGTGGATAATATGATTGAAGCGGCGCAAAAATTTCAAGGTACGCATAATTTTGAAAGCTTTCGTGCTGCGGCATGTCAGTCCAATCAACCTGTACGTCATGTCAAACATTGCCGCTTAATTCGCCATGGCAACTATCTAGTTCTCGATATTCAGGCAGATGGCTTCTTACACCACATGGTACGTAATATCATGGGCTGCTTACTCGAGATTGGCCAAGGTCTATATGAAGTGGATCATATTGATGAAATTTTTGCGGCACAAGATCGTAAAGCGGCAGGAATCACCGCACCACCAGATGGGCTTTATTTTATTCATGCAGATTATCCAGAACAGTTTGAATTACCTCAACCACCGTTAGGGCCACATTGGTTAAATATGCCTGAATAATTTTTGCGGCTACATATAAAAAATCCTTCTCAATAGAAGGATTTTTTATTAAAACTGTTCAGTTCGTTTCCCGTAAACATACGACTTAACGCTGTTTACGCTTTCTATATTCCACAGGCGTTTCATTGGTCCAGCGTTTAAATGCGCGGTAAAAAGTACTTGGCTCAGAGAATCCAGTCAAATAAACAATACGCTCAACACTTTCGGTGGTATTGGCCAATAATTTCTTGGCTAAGCGACAACGATAATCTGAAAGAATTTGCTGAAAGCTGGTGTTGGCTTCCGAAAGCTGTGTACGTAAACGACGTGGGGTAATGCTGAGTTGTGCAGCAACAGTTTCAAGGGTTGTTTCACCACTTTCCAAAGTGGAGCCTATGGCACGGCGTACTTCACCCACCAAATCATAACGTGCAAGCTCTTGTAGTTTTTCAATTGCAAGTTGTTCATGCAATTGCAATAACTCAGGCTCCGCTTGCCACAATGGATATTCTAAAATTGAAGGATCAAAATAAAGACGTGTCTCCTTTTGCCCTAAACTGACAGGACAACCATAAACACGATAGTACTCACCATCAGAAGCACCATTGGTGAAATTAAAATCGATATAAATCGGTTCAAAACGTCCTTCAGTGATAAATTTAAAGAAGCGTAAAATCCCTGAAATAGCACATTCTGAAAAATGACGATTGACGATGTTCTCACCCCAAGGCTGCTCACCATTGGTTAAATAACAACGTCCATCGTCATCAATGATCAATTTGGCATGAAATGCATCACTAATTAAACGTTGATAAGCCAAAGCACGCTTTAAGCCTTCGCCAAAGTTTTCACTTGAAATAAACAGGTGTTCGATTACTTGCCCACGATACAGTGGCAAGTGCTCTCCGAGGTGTAAACCAATATCTGGATCATTACTGACTTCCTCCGCAGCGACCCAAAATGCAAATTGTGCATTCAACGGTGTTCGAGCATTTTGGTCAACCTGACCCAATGCTACCCCAGCCTTTGATAATATTTCTTCTGTCGGCAATCCTGCACGACGGATCGCTTGATAGCCTAATCGTAAAACAACCGAAGCATCAGTTAGCTGACTCACGCAGTGCCCTTCCTTGTATGTTATTCATTTATACTTAAAACATTTAATTTAGATTACAGTCGATTGACCAAACTGACAATATTTATCCGCTTTTTTTTGTAGAAATTGTTTAACAATATGTTCGCTTATTTTCAAGTCATCTACCGCCTTGTAATGCCGAATATTCTTGTCTTTCTGCAAAAAATTGCCTATAATTTGCGCCTTTCCAATTTGATCATCAGGTAGGCTATGGCCAATAAAGAGGAACTTATCGAGTTCGAAGGCGTTGTCACCGAAACGCTTCCTAATACTATGTTCCGTGTGCGTTTAGAAAACGGTCACGAAGTGATTGCTCACATTTCTGGTAAAATGCGTAAACACTATATTCGTATTTTAACAGGCGATAATGTAAAAGTTGAAATGACTCCATATGACTTAACAAAAGGTCGTATTACATATCGTGCACGCTAAGTTTTAGTGTAAGCAAAAGCCACTTTTAGGTGGCTTTTTCATTATCCACAAGATTTACCCTCCTGCTTACGATCTTTTATCGTCTGGCAACTATACATCTGACACATTAAAATCTGTTTCCTATACCTATTTATCACTTGTAATCCATTTACTTCAAAGTTGATAGCACTAATTTGTTCTAAATTTTAATACAACTGATCTTTTCACAGCTTCACCAATTCTGTCTGTTTGACGCTTATTTAGTAAAATCTATATGACTTGGTTTGCTCTGTAACCAAGCTACATACATATGGCTGTATATTTATTATACTGAATAGAAATCATTTCTAAATTAAGTTAACTATGGATTAGGTGAAACTTATGAAAATACATGTATGTATGTTTTTATTGGCATCTGTTGCACTTGTTGGATGTAAAAGCTTAAACACCCGACCTGCAAATTTAGATCAATATTTACAGCAATTTATTGGTAAAACCAGTGCTGAAATTCAAAGTACCCTAAATTTTCGGGCTTTGGGATATAAGGTGAGTGATAAAATTCAAACCACCAGTAACACCTTAAGCTATACCATTCTTAGACAAATCAATATCCCTATGGCAGGAAGCAATGCGATTGTAGGCTCTACGATTGCCATTGCCACACCAAGCTATAACATTAATTTTAATTGTAAAGTCATTTTTCTATTAAAAAATGGTGTTGCTGAATCTGTTGAGTATTTAGGTCGAGCCTGTTAGCTGTTTTAAAGTGAATCTAATACCCATCGCTATAATGACGAGAATATGGATAGACTTTTATCAAAACTTATCAAAAGCTAAAATTTAACAATAAAAAACACAGCTTAAGCTGTGTTTTTTATTACCAACCATTTAAAACAGGTATTTAAGCAATCGCCGCAACGACAGCCTCGCCCATTTCAGCCGTACCAACTTTACGCATACCATCAGACATAATATCGCCAGTACGCAAGCCTTGGTCTAAAACTTGCCCTACAGCATCCTCAATGGCTTTTGCAGCCACTTCTTCACGGAAGGTGTAGCGTAGCATCATTGCCACAGAAAGAATGGTTGCAAGTGGATTAGCAACGTTTTGGCCAGCAATGTCAGGAGCAGAACCATGACAAGGTTCATACATACCTTTGCCATTCTCATCTAAAGAGGCAGATGGAAGCATACCAATAGAGCCGGTTAGCATTGCTGCTTCATCGGAAAGAATGTCACCAAACAAGTTCCCTGTCACAATCACATCAAACTGTTTTGGCGCACGAACCAATTGCATTGCTGCATTATCGACGTACATATGTGAAAGTTGAATATTTGGGTATTGTTGTTCTTTAAGTGCAGTCACTGTCTGCTTCCAAAGCTCAGTCACTTCAAGCACGTTGGCTTTATCCACTGAACAAACTTTACCACCGCGTAAGTTTGCCATTTCAAAAGCAACTTTTGCGATGCGTTTAATTTCAGACTCTGAATAAACGTCAGTGTTATAACCTTGCTTCTCACCATTTTCGAGTTCACGAATACCACGTGGTTGACCAAAGTAGATGCCACCCGTCAATTCGCGAACAATAAGGATATCTAACCCAGAAACAATCTCTGGTTTAAGACTAGACGCATCCGCCAATTGCGGATAAAGGATTGCAGGGCGTAAGTTAGCAAATAGATTTAATTCACTACGAATTTTCAATAAACCACGTTCTGGGCGAATTGAACGTTCAATATTATCCCATTTTGGACCGCCTACAGCACCCAGTAAAATTGCATCTGCTTTTTTCGCTTGTTCCGCTGTTACAGCAGGGTAAGGTTCGCCATG
This sequence comes from Acinetobacter sp. CE-15, assembly GCF_051059255.1. Taxonomy (NCBI): domain Bacteria; kingdom Pseudomonadati; phylum Pseudomonadota; class Gammaproteobacteria; order Moraxellales; family Moraxellaceae; genus Acinetobacter; species Acinetobacter sp. CE-15. Next base: position 4,160,208 of record NZ_CP192737.1, read on the forward strand.
TGCATCAATTGCTGCGCCCCCTAACAAACCCTGTTCCCATGTTAAACCTAAATTAAATTTATCATTGACACGTGTCAGTACTTTTTCAGCAGCAGCAACGATCTCAGGACCGATACCATCACCTGCCAAAATCAAAATTTGTTTAGACATTTGTAGTTCCATTTATTTTTCAGTATCTATACTGATGTGAGATTAAATCTTCTGTTCAACAAATTCGCTCACGCCCGTCACCGCATTATGCGGGCGACAAAAACGGCGAATTGTCCGTTTTTCTTGAATCATATCGACACATAGTGGCGTCGGTGAAGAAACATTCAGTAAACTTCCTGAACCCTGTGACCTTAAGCGATACATCTTAAATGTGTATTTTTGATTTGCTTTAAAATCATGAATAACATGGAAAACTTCAGCATGCTGTTTAGTGATTGGATAGAATCGAATCACCATCTCATATTGCTGAGGTGGAATCGTTAAATAAACACCATTTTGATCTAAAGGCTCACCCGTTAATTTGAGATAACCTTTTTGAATGGCGCTACGATTGGCACGTTCATCCATGATAATCACATCATTTAAGCGCGCAAATTCACAATGCTCTGCACCTGAACAATAGACAGAAACCGAATTTTGGCTGACATGTTTATTTTCAGCTTGCTTGATACGCATTAAATCAACCATTTGAGTGGATTGACATGCACTAAGCATAAAGCTTGTTAAACCGATTAAAACACTGCAACTCAAAAACTTAGTCATTGCTCAACCCCAACCCTCACTTCACTGAGTCAACATTCATTTTGTTATACTCGCATGTTAGCAAGAGTTAGGCATTCACGCTATGTGTAAAATGTTCGCTGAAAATTAACCTTGAATTTCAGCAAATACCCAAGGGCGTGATTGTTTGGTTTTTTCTTCATAAGCACGAATTTCATCCGCAGCCTGTAAAGTCAAACCAATATCATCCAAGCCATTCAATAAACAGTGTTTACGAAATGGATCGACTTCAAATTTAAAAGCTTCACCACTTGGTGTACGGACTTCTTGAGCTTCTAAATCAATGGTTAATTGATAGCCTTCCTGAGCAGCACATTCTTTAAACAGTTGATCCACAACAGATTCAGGCAAAATCACTGGCAACATGCCATTTTTAAAACTGTTATTGAAAAAGATATCTGCGTAGCTTGGTGCAATCACAGTACGAAAACCATACTCTTCCAATGCCCAAGGCGCATGTTCACGACTCGAACCGCAACCAAAATTGGCACGAGAAATTAATACAGATGCCGCTTGGTAACGTGGCTGATTCAAAATAAAATCAGGATTCTTCGGACGTTTAGAATTGTCTTGCCCCGGATAACCTTCATCTAAATAACGTAATTCATCAAATAAGTTATCCCCAAAACCGGTGCGTTTAATTGATTTTAAAAACTGCTTTGGAATGATTAAGTCGGTATCTACATTGGCACGGTCTAAGGGTGCAACAATACCCTGTTCAACGGTATAAGCTTTCATCTCTTTGCTCCTTAAGCCTGATTAGAATGAACGTACATCAACAAAGTGACCTGCAATTGCTGCCGCAGCGGCCATTGCTGGACTGACAAGGTGAGTACGTCCACCATTGCCCTGACGGCCTTCAAAGTTACGATTTGAAGTCGATGCACAATGTTCACCCGGTTGTAACTTGTCAGCATTCATCGCCAAACACATTGAACAACCTGGCTCACGCCACTCAAAACCAGCTTCGATCAAGATTTTATCTAAACCTTCCGCTTCCGCTTGTTGTTTCACTAAACCAGAGCCAGGAACAACCATGGCCTGTTTAATACTAGACGCTACTTTTTTACCTTTTGCCACTTCTGCAGCAGCACGAATATCTTCAATACGTGAGTTGGTGCAAGAACCAATGAATACACGGTCTAATTGAATATCAGCCAATGCCTGACCTGCATTTAAACCCATATATTGATACGCACGGGTCCAGTCATTACGCTGCACATCATCTTTGGCCTGTTCCAAAGTTGGAACTGCTTGAGATACAGGAATCACCATCTCAGGAGAAGTGCCCCAAGACACTTGTGGTTCAATTTCTTCACCATTTAAAACCACGATCGTATCAAAATGTGCATCTTCATCAGAATGTAAAGTATTCCAATACGCGACTGCCGCATCCCACTGTTGACCTGTTGGTGCATAAGGACGATCTTTAACATATTCAATCGTTTTGTCATCGACAGCAACCATACCAACACGCGCACCGCCTTCGATTGCCATATTGCACACGGTCATACGCCCTTCAATCGACATATCACGGAATACCTGACCACCAAATTCAATCGCATGCCCTGTACCGCCAGCCGTTCCGATTTTACCAATAATTGCCAAAACCACGTCTTTTGGGGTAACACCTTGACCTAATGTTCCGTCAACACGCACCAACATGTTTTTCATTTTCTTCTGCACTAAGCATTGTGTTGCCAATACATGTTCAACTTCTGACGTTCCGATCCCGTGTGCCAAACAACCGAATGCGCCATGTGTCGCTGTATGCGAGTCACCACATACCACCGTCATACCCGGTAAAGTTAAACCTTGTTCTGGCCCAACGACATGTGCAATACCTTGACGCACATCGTTAATGTCAAACTGCACTACATTAAAGGTTTTACAGTTATCGTCTAAGGTCTGAACTTGGATACGAGAAGTATCATCTTCAATCCCAGCAATCCCTTCTGAACGCTCTTTGGTTGATGTAGGAACATTATGGTCAGGTGTTGCAACGTTAGCACTTAAACGCCAAGGTTTACGCCCAGCAAGTTGTAAGCCTTCGAATGCTTGTGGAGAAGTCACTTCATGCAATAAATGACGGTCGATATAAAGTAATGCTGAACCATCATCACGTTGTGTTACAAGATGGTCATCCCACAATTTGTCATACAAAGTTTTTACTGATTCTGTTTTTGCTTTTTGGTTTTCGCCTGCCATGTCGAAATGCTCCACTGGACTGGGTAATTCTTTCATTCACTCAATTATAACCACGTTTTTACATAAATCTAATTTATCATTTTTATTAATTTAAAAACTTTTTGGAATTGATTTTATTCAAATAAATGCTCCTAAAATCACCTTTATAAAGTATTTAAATCAATGATATATTTTCAATGACTTTAAAAGCACTTGGCTTAATCATCAAGAAAAAAATAGAGCTTAGACAAATAAATGTACGTCCTAAACCATAAATTAAGCAAATCCATGATTTAAAAAGAACTCAATACGTCCTATATCAACAATCACGATGCAATGTATAAAGAATAAAATATCGCTTTATCCAATCAACATTAATCAAAAAAACCTTTTTACATTACAATTGATAATGATTATTATTTAACTATTGAATTAATAAGTGGTGATTCTCATGGCGAGTATCCAAAATTTCCTACAAAGCAATCAACGTGTTTTCAAAAAAACCTTAAGCTATTACATCATGCATATCACAGTAGCAATGCTGGTTGCTTATGCGGTGACTGGTAATTTTTGGATGGCTGTGACATTAAGTTTACTTGAACCGACTGTACAAGCATTTGCATTCTTTTTCCATGAAAAGGCTTGGAATAAACGAGACCAAAAGGCAGCACAAAGCACTGAAATTAAAATCTAAATCAGATGTATTTTCTGTGGCTGGAGGTGTTAATCACCACCGCCTCCACCACAGCTGCTACAACTACTACAAGAGGAAGATGAATCAGAACTTGTACTATGTGAATGGCTCGAATCACTGGATGAACTTGATCCTGAACATGAGCTAGAAGAACATGATGATGTTGCAGAAGCCTGTGGAAAATCTGAAGTTGAACTCATCATTTGGCTATACATTGTCATCATAAACGGTAAGCTAAAAATTAAACCCCGCTCCCATCGAACATGAGCATCAACCTGAAAAATTCGAGGTAAGACCTGTGTGTTTTGTGGATTCAATCCATGTAAAGCACATGCCCCATGCCAAATATTGAACAATTGCTGTCTTTGAGCAGCTCGCTGTGATTCTGTTACTTGTAAATCATGCGGTTTATGAATCAGTTCATAACCTAAAAAACGTTGGCTCATGGACTGATAAAAGTCATCAAATTCTTCAATCAATATATGCCATAACGCATCCACTGAGTGTGAAGGCATTGCATAAGCTCCCCTACGCCACAAATGAATTGCTAAATAGTCTTTAAAACCCTCTTCAATCAATGGATAAGAAGATTGTCGAATGTTTGGATGTCTTTGTTTAAAAGCAAGCCAAATACGATTTGGAAATTTAAAATTCTCCAACTCTTGCATTTTTCTTAGGCGATTTAACCGAAGCTTCAACCAAATTATGCTGAGAATAGCGATGATAATGATGGGGAAATAGATATTGAAAAAATATACAAAGATTAAGCCTAGAGCAGAAAATATCAGTATCGTGGTAAAAAATCGAAGCCAAGTTTTAGAGAAGGTATTTCTAGTATGTTGTTGAAAATAGTGAATGGTGGTGTTTGTTGGTTGATTCAAATAGCTTTCCTTTTGTTGTTTTTATGCGCTGACTATAAATGAGCTTTGCTTAAATTGTATAGTAAAAAGTTGTATTAAAATTTTTCCAAAGCACGAATAGAACCAGTCACTTTGCTAAAAATAAAAAAATTTGAAAATTACTTTGATTAATTCTTAAATTTTCTAAATAATGAATTACGCATAAAAATTCTTTATGGATGGAAATATTATGAATCTCGCTGCTTTTGAAGCCTTTGTCAAAGTTATGGAAACTGGTTCGATTTCTATGGCAGCAGAACATCTGTTTATTACTCAGCCAGCTGTCACCAAACGCATACATAGCTTAGAAGAATATTTCGGCGTCAAACTTTTTGAGTCTGCAGGTCGTGGTGTTCAAGCCACACATGCAGCGCATTCATTATTACCTAAAGTAAAAAACTGGTTAAATGAATTGGGAGATATTCACCATACCCTGAGTCATGAGCAAGGTGAAGTTCGAGGAAAACTCAAGATTGGCACCAGTCACCATATTGGCCTACACCATTTACCACAGCATTTAAAAAAATATGTACAGCACTTTCCTGAAGTCAAACTAGATGTACATTTTGTGGACTCTGAACAAGCGCATGAACAAGTGCTTGCTGGGGATTTAGAACTGGCATTTTTAACCCTTCCGCCACAAGGTGATGAGCGTTTGCGTTATATCACGATTTGGAATGATCCTTTGGTATTCGTGGTTGCACCTTTTCATCCTTTGGCACAAAAAAAGAACCTTAAGCTTGAAGATCTGATCGAATACCCGAGCTTATTGCCAGCAGCACAGACTTATACCAGTCAAATCACCTTGGCAGAATTTGAAAAGAAAGGTTTAAAGCCAAAAATTACCATGAGCAATAATCCGCTTGAATCTATTCGGATGTTGGTTTCCATTGGTTTAGGTTGGTCTGTTCTACCTAAAACATTGTTAAATCAAGACTTACAACAACTTGATATTCGTTTTGAAATGAACCGCCAATTGGGTATGGTTTGGCATCCTGGACGTACCCAGTCTAGAGCTGTGCAGGAATTGATTGAGATGATGAAATAATCCCTACAATAAAAATCCCTTATCTTGTTACTCAAGATAAGGGATTTAAATATTACACAGGAATGGTCGTACTTATCTTTCCCTTCATTCCCTTATAAAGTCTTCATTGCACAATTTTTTACTTCACCGAGTCTTCATGTAGAGACTCGTTTAACTGATCAACCACTAATGCCCATTCCCCATCAGATTTAATTTTTTCAGCAAGAAACTGACGTTGTCCCTCACTCCAATAAGATGCGTCTGTAATTAGAGTATCTGCATCCAACTGGTGATTTTCAATAAAACTTTGAATTGTTTCTTCGCTAGAATCCAAACCGAGTTGTTCAAATAAATTGGTCATTCTTGGACGTGTCTGGCTCATTATATAATCTCCGTCAGTTTTAAAAGTGCTCAAATCAACATAGCATTTTTACACTATAAATGAAGTACAAAATCTTCATTTATAAAAATATTTACAAAACTTCTCATTCTTGACAAAACAATCAAGCCATAAAAAAGCAGTGATCAACACTGCTTTAAATCACAATAATCAGCCCAGCTCAAATCGACCAATCTTGGATATCCCAACCCTGTTCTTTTGCCAGATGCTCAAGACGATCATCAGGATTTACTGCAATCGCATGGTCAGCATATTCCAATAAAAAACGATCATTAATCGAATCTGAATAAGCCCATGATTCAGTGACAGTACGACCATCGAGCCATTGATCCAAACGTGCCAATTTACCTTTTTGGTAACATGGAATATTGGTCACTTTCCCCGTGTACTTGCCATCTTTTATTTCAGCATTGGTCGCAATAATTTCGCTGATACCAAATTCACGGAAAATAGGTGCTGTAATAAAATCTGAAGTTGCCGTAATACCAACCAATGCATGGCCTAAATCTTTATGTTTTTGAATCGCGGCAAAACCAGCTGGACGCATTTGTGGGCGAATCACTTTTTGCATAAATAACTGATGTAATTCAGTTAAATAATCATTATCGTGTTGAGTAAGAAACTCAAAGACAAATTCATTATAAGCAATTGGATCAAGCTTGCCTGCTTTATAGTCTTCATAAAACTGATCATTCATCGCACGATGTCGGACTGGATCGACCAAGCCTTCATTGACTAAGAACTCTCCCCAAGAATGGTCAGAATCTGTATTTAATAAGGTGTGATCTAAGTCAAACAGCGCCAATTCCATGAAAATACTCGTTTAAACTGAAATTTAAGAAAAAAATTGTAAATCTATCACCGCTAGTCGATAGAAATTCGTTAAGATCATAGCAATTTTAAAACATTATTACTTTGACTTTATCGAGTTGGACAAAAGAGTGTATGTCCCCATATATAAAGTCAAATGAAATTAACAAATTTTAGGTAGCCAAATGATCGACTCAGAAGGTTTCCGACCCAACGTCGGGATCATTTTGGCAAACGATATTGGACAAGTTTTATGGGCAAAACGCATTGGACACAATGCTTGGCAATTTCCTCAAGGAGGCATCCAGTTTGGAGAGACTCCTGAGCAAGCTCTATTTAGAGAACTACGAGAAGAAGTTGGGCTCCTACCCGAACATGTCCAAATTATTGCCCAGACAGATGACTGGTTGCATTATCGTTTGCCGCTTCGATACATTCGCTCGGATTCCGATCCGATTTGTATTGGACAAAAGCAAAAATGGTTTTTACTGAAACTCACAGCTTCAACGAAACATATTCAGTTGAATCTCTCTGACCCGCCGGAGTTTGATCAATGGCAATGGGTTAGTTACTGGTACCCGCTTGGACAAGTGGTGAATTTTAAACGAGATGTTTATCGTAAAGCGATGATGGAGTTATGTATGCGAATGCCGCAATATACAGCTGAAATTTCTTCAAAATATGAATGATTTTTCAAGGTAGTACTGTTATAAATAATACTGATGAAGTCGCTTTAAAACATAGCTTAAATTAGGAGCATACATCCATGTCGAACATGCAACTGGACACATTAAGACGTATTGTACAAGAGATCAATGCGTCAGTCAGTTTGCATGATTCTTTGGAAATCATGGTTAATCAAGTTTCCGAAGCCATGCATGTTGATGTTTGCTCTATTTACCTTTTAGATGAACGTAACCAACGTTATGTACTCATGGCAACCAAAGGCTTAAACCAAGAATCTGTAGGGACAGTTTCCTTACAACTTGGCGAGGGTTTGGTTGGTTTAGTGGGGCAACGTGAAGAGATTGTCAACTTAGACAATGCGTTTAAACATGAACGGTTTGCCTACTTCCCCGAGACAGGGGAAGAGATCTATAACTCGTTCCTTGGTGTTCCAGTCATGTATCGCCGCAAAGTGATGGGCGTGATGGTGGTTCAGAACACCGAACCTCAAGATTTTAGCGAGGCAGCAGAATCATTTCTGGTGACCTTGTGTGCACAACTCTCTGGGGTAATTGCTCATGCACATGCAGTGGGTAATATTGATGTTTTCCGTAAACCCAGCAATTCATCTAACTATAAGACCTTCCAAGGTTCATCTGGTGCAGGCGGTATTGCACTTGGTCGTGCCATCATCCTTTACCCTCCGGCAGATTTAGCTTCAGTCCCAGACCGTGATGCGGATGATATCAGTGAAGAACTTAAGCTTTTAGACCAAGCTATTGCGTCTGTACGCAATGAAATTCAATCGCTTGATGACAAAATGCAAGATTCGCTCATGGCGGAGGAACGTGCTTTATTTAGCGTGTTCTTACGTATGTTGGATGAAAATGCCCTACCTGCTGAAATTAAAGAAATTATTCGAGATGGAAGCTGGGCGCAAGGTGCAGTTAAAAATGTGATCGAACGCCATGTTGCGCTTTTTGCACAAATGGAAGATGACTATTTACGTGAACGTGTATCTGATTTAAAAGACCTTGGACGCCGAATCCTCGCAGCATTACAAGAAGGCGATACTAGCCATAAAGAGATCACCTCTGAAAGTATTTTAATTGGAGATGAGATCAGCACTGCTGCTTTGGTTGAGCTTCCTGTAGATAAAATCGCCGCGATTGTAACCTCTGAAGGGGCTGCCAACTCCCACATGGTGATTGTCGCCCGCGCACTCGGTATTCCAACTGTGGTGGGTGTTACTGAGCTGCCGGTAAATACGCTTGATGATGTTGAAATGATTGTCGATGCTTATCAAGGCCGGGTTTTTGTCAATCCACCACGTCGTTTACGTACACGTTATAAAGAGATCCAAAAAGAAGAAGAACAAATTGCCAAAGATTTAAAGCAATACGAAACCAAAGATGCCATTACACCTGATGGTGTTGCTGTAAAGCTGTATGTAAATACCGGTCTGATGATTGATGTAGTACGTGGGGTTCAACGTGGTGCAAAAGGCGTAGGGCTTTATCGTTCTGAAATTCCATTTATGCTGCGTGAACGCTTCCCGGGCGAAGAAGAACAGCGTGCGATTTATCGTCAACAGCTTAGTCACTTTGCCAACAAACCTGTGGTGATGCGTACACTTGATATTGGTGCGGATAAAGACCTGCCATATTTCCAAATTGAAGAAGAAAACTCAGCTTTAGGATGGCGTGGCATTCGTTTTACCCTCGATCACCCTGAAATCTTTTCCTCACAAATCCGAGCAATGTTAAAAGCCAGTATCGGCTTAAACAATCTGCATATTTTATTGCCAATGGTCACCAGTGTCAGTGAAGTAGAAGAAGCACTTTACTTACTGGAACGTGACTGGATTGCGGTTCAAGAAGAAGAGCAAGTTAACTTCGCCAAACCGAAAATCGGGATTATGGTTGAAGTACCGAGTGTACTTTTACAAATTGGTGAATTTGCTGAATTGGTCGATTTCTTCTCAGTCGGTTCAAATGACTTGATTCAATATTTATTGGCAGTTGATCGTAATAATCCACGTGTATCCAGTGTTTATTCACACTTCCACCCTTCTGTACTTCGCGCTTTAACGCGTTTGGTTCAAGAATGTCATAAGTATGAAAAACCGATCAGTATTTGTGGAGAAATGGCAGGCGACCCACTCTCAGCCATTTTACTTATGGCAATGGGATTCAATACATTATCGATGAGTTCAAGTAATATTCTGCGAGTGCGTAAAGCGATTTGTCATGTATCAATGACAGATGCACAAAAGCTATTAGAAGAAGTGATTGCGATGAATAACCCACTCATGGTCAAGAGCTGGATGGAGTATTACTTTAAACATCATGGTTTGGCTGATATGGTGAAATCGAATCGTCTAGTCAATATTTAATTATTTATTTTTATTAGATTTTTATAATTATTTAAGCAAAAATTGCAGTCCACAAAAAAGGCCGATAATCATCAGAATATCGACCTTTTTTGTGTTTATCATAACCACGTTTTGCATTCTTTTTACGATCTACAAACACTTGGCTTTTGTTGACTTCATGCATGTGTTTGGCCACAAAGTTGTGAATCACAACCTCTGGCATTGCTTTTTTCTTTGCCATTTTCTTTACCTATTTTGCTGTATACCACTTGATCAGTGGGAATCTGATATTACGCTTTTTTGTGTAGAATACAAGTATTTGTATTGATCAAGTTTGTGATTATTTCCTATTGCACTCTTTTTACCTATTACATCAAGGTAAATTTGCTGATTTATCTCAAATTGATTTTAATCATCAGAAGATCATCTTTAATTTAATTAAAATTTTACAAATCAGATTGAAAACTTCATGTAATTCATGAGTATTGTTATCTATAGTATTTAAAGAAATTTGAATATAAATATACTCAAAAAAATATAGGGTAATGAGTTAGAACTGGAGGATCATGTGTTCAATCAAAAGAAATTATCGAGTTTTCTACTATTGTTGGTTATTCCTACACTTGGTTTAATCGCATGTAGTAAACCTGAGAAAGCGGAAGTCATAACAACTGAATCAAGTGCGAGTTCTGTACCATCTGAAACTGTGAAAACTGAATCTACAGAGAACACTTTTGATCTCTCCAAGATTCCAATTTCAAATATTACACTCGGTCAGTTTCCATATATTTCTTTGCCAAATGGCTATCAGTTTCACGAAGCAACAAGCGTAAATTTTGAGAAAATACCATTTTGGACAGGTCAACATATCGAAAATGTTGAAGGTCAATTATATAGTGCAGCCATTCAACAAAATGAAAATTATAAAGAAGGAAGTTTTTTAGAATTGCAACGTAATTTGGAAAATGTAATCCAGCAATTGGGTGGCAAACAAATTACCCAGAGTAAAATTCCTCAACAAGAATTAGAAAAGATCCCACAAAAATTCCAAGTCGATTATGTTGCAGGATTGGGAGATGTTTTTAATAACCCGACACAGACCTTTGTGATACGTCAAGCGAATAAAAATATTTGGTTCCAATTGACACAGACAGGGAATGGACATGCTGGCCTATTCGTCGCAGAAACTAAACCGGTTGAAATTACAGCTAAAGCATTAAGTTCAGACCAACTCAAAACAGCTTTGGATAAGGACAATAAAGTCAATATTGAGATTAACTTTGCCACGGATCAAGCGAATATTTTGCCTGACTCTCAACCCCAAATTGAACAAGTCATTCAACTGCTAAAAAACAACCCTGAACTCAAATTGAGTATTAATGGTCATACAGATAATTCAGGTGATACCAAACATAATCAAACGCTTTCAGAACAACGTGCAAATGCTGTTGTTAAGGCTTTAACCAATAATACTGGAATTCAACAAAGCCGTTTAACAGCCAAAGGCTTGGGAGATACACACCCTATTGCGGATAATTCAACTGAAGACGGTAAAGCTTTAAATCGTAGAGTTGAGCTGATTAAATCTAATTAATTCTGTGAAATGCTGAGTTCAATGAACAAAGAAAACCCATTATAAATAAATGGGTTTTCTTTTAAAAATAGCTCACTCACTACATACACGATGTACTCAGTAAAACTCTATCTAGCAATCGTTTTACATCCACAGCTTGCACATCTAACATTTCAGCCACTCGTCCATAAAACACACTATAAGGTGTTTTAATAAAAGCATCCGCTTGTAATCTACTGTTGATTCTTCTGCTCATAAACAAATTTTTATCAAAAGATAAAAACTGCGATAACAACAACTTATTTACAGAAATAAAAGTTTAATTACAACAGCTTTCAATAAAAAACAAAAATATTAAATATTTTCAACAATATAAATTTGCCGAATTCAAAAAATGCATATATATTGTATATACATTTTTTTGATTATCACCTTTGGGGATAAATACGTCATGGCTGAATTACCCAAAAAGACAAAGGTGAATAAAAAAGATGGGCAACTCTTAATTCGCATTAACAGTGCTGAGCGTGACCAGTTTTTACAACTCTGTGAAACGATGGATACCAGTGCAGCACGTGAGTTAAGAAAATTTATCCGTAGTTTTATCAAAAAACATCAGCCAACGGATACTCAAACTAAGGAGTAACATGATGTCTAAGCAAGTTAAATCTTTAAAACAGAAAATCAAAGCACGTTTGGAAAAAATATCCAAACACGAAGGTAAATTGAAAAAGCTCAAAAAAAAGCTTAAAAAACAAAAGTAATTTCGATTACACATCCTAAGCTTGAACTTTGATAAAAGTGGCTTAAAAAAAGCGGCATTATTTACATAATGCCGCTTTTTGCATTTTCGAAGGGATTAAGCTAAAGCTCTATCTAACAAGCGTTTTACATCTACAGCTTGTGCATCTAACATTCCGACCACGCGTCCATAAAACGCACTATAACGTGTTGCAATAAAAGCATCCGCAACAAAATCTGGTGCATGTTGTTTCAGCAAAATAGCTTGTGCCAAGATGACCAAACGACTGACTAAGCTACGTGCCATAAATTGCAATTCATCTGCTTGTAAGCCACTAAATAACTTAAATAAAGCTTGTAATTCATCTTGTAAAATTGAATCTTGAGATGCAACTTGTGCAAATGATTTAAATAAGACTTCAATTGATTCACGGTCACGTTGGATTGCACGTAATACATCCAAACACATCACATTACCAGAACCTTCCCAAATAGTATTTACAGGGGCTTCTTTAAAAATACGCGCCATGATTCCTGTATCGACATAACCATTGCCACCGAAGACTTCCATCATCTCACCCGTCAACTCCACAGTACGCTTACACACCCAGAACTTTGCTGCTGGTGTCATGATTCGTCTCCATGCCAGAGATAATTCATCATCACTCTCATAGCAATGCGCAAGATGAAAACTCAATTGCATGGCTGCTTCTGTTTCCAAGGCTAAATCCGCCAATACCGCTTGCATCAACGGTTGTTCCGCCAAATGTTTACCAAAGGCCTTACGCTGACGGGTATAGGCAATACATTGCACCAAAGCCTGACGTAACATCGCACTTGAACCGACTGAACAGGTCAAACGTGTATAGTTTGCCATTTCAATAATCGTGGGAATCCCGCGCCCAGCTTCACCGATCATAATGCCCCAAGCATTTTTAAATTCAACTTCTGAGCTTGAATTACTGCGATTACCCACTTTATCTTTAAGTCGTTGTACTTGAACCGGATTTTTTCTCCCATCTTCCAGCCAACGTGGTACAAAAAAGCAGGCCAATCCATCTTGTTCAGTTTTTGCCACGACTAAATGTGCATCACACATCGGTGCAGAAAAGAACCATTTATGCCCTGTCAGTAAATATGCTTGCCCACGTCCCGAATCAGCCACAGGAACAGCCCGTGTTTCATTGGCGCGCACATCTGACCCGCCCTGCTTTTCCGTCATCCCCATACCTAACCAAATAGATTTTTTCTGAGAAATCGGAATGTCACGTTCATCGTATTCAGTCGATAAGAGTTTTTCACCGACTTTTTCCCACAATTCAGGTTCATTTTGAATTAAGGGAATACTACCTAGTGTCATAGAATTAGGGCATAGATTGCCACACTCAACTTGTCCACTCAGGAAAAATCGAGCCGCCCAATCGACCCATTTTGAACTTGATTGTGGATGATTAAATGGATGTGCGTGTGTGTCAAATTGTCGATTTAGCCGCATCCATTTATGCCATGCAGGATGAAATTCTAGAAAATCTTTACGGCGACCACGAGCATCAAAACTATGTAATTCTGGGGTATGACGATTGGCTAAATCGGCATATTCATAATATTCAGTAGAACCCGCAATCTGTGAGAATTCAGTTAGGCGTTGCTGATCCTGACTGCCATAACGTTGCAAAATTTCTTGTAAGACTTGATCTGTAGTCAATAAATTATAATTTTGCAGTTCGTCAAACTGATTGCTGATTTCATGTGTTTGCCAATTCTCTGCTGTGTTCATCCTGAATTCCTGTCTTGTTGTTTTAACCAATTGCATTCAGTATAGAAGAAAATACCTTCAAGGATGTTCGGATTATTTTTATGGCTTTACCTGCAATCAATGTGCGTCGTAAACCCCGCCAATCAAGGGCACGTATCACGCAAGAAGCGTTGATGGAAAGTTTTGTTCGGCTTTTACATGACCATCCTGCCAATAAAATTACCATTCGTGAAATTACCGATCTTGCTGGTGTGGGTTTAGGGACGTTCTATGAGTATTTTTCTAAAAAGGAAGATTTGATTGCTTTAACTATTCACCAACATGTAAAAAGCAATGCAGAAGTCTTAAAAAGTTATGCACAAAGCGTGTATGACTTATCCACAAAATCAGATTTTCAAAGCTATTTACAGCAAATCATTCATTATCAACTTGAGCAAATTCAAGCACAACAATTTTTATGGGCCCAGTCTTTCTTGTTAGAACGACAGGTTTCCAGCATTGAAACATATCAAAAAAGTTATGCCATGATGGTAGAGATGTGGCAAAACATGCTGAAACCTTTTATTCAGGATGATGAACAACTCAAACAGATGAGTCTAAATGTACAACGAATTTGCTATGGTTTTGTCTCGCAGACATTGTTGATTGAACCTGAGTTTAAGGATTGGAAAGTTTTGGAGGCGGATATGGTTCAAATCATAAACAGCGTTATATGTATTAAAAAACAGATTTTCTAAAATTGAATGCTATCAATTTTCGTTTAGCAAAATATTCTCAAATGGATGAAGACAAGCTGAATGTTTCCAAGTCCATTTTCACTAAAAAACACAATCTATTGATTTTCATTTATTTTGTATTTTAAACCATCATTGTTATCGTAAATAAAAGCTGAATTAATGTTTTTCTTATCAGTACGCAGAGCTCTGCCCATTAATCGCCAAAACAAATCAATAATAATATTTTTATCAATTTCACAAATATAAAAAATCACTCTAAAGTAAAGTTATCGCTTTAAAACATTGCTTGCTCTTCCTTGAACAACAGTATTTTAAAGCAGATAGAGACCGGTAAGTTGTTTCTAAAAATAAATGACAAATCATTTATTTTTAGATCAATTAGATTTAACAATTGTTCACTATATTGGTTTTTCAATTACGGTTAATGTCATGTAATAGCGAATATTCTTTATCTATTCCATCTATTCAAAAATGAATACATGATTAATTAAAAATGGAGAAATAGAATGAGCCAAGACTCAAAAAAATGTCCTGTAACCCACCTGACAACGGCTTTTGGTGCACCTGTTGTAGACAACCAAAATAGTTTAACGGCAGGCGCACGTGGTCCTCTACTGGCACAAGATTTATGGTTAAACGAGAAACTGGCCAACTTTGTACGCGAGGTGATTCCTGAGCGCAGAATGCATGCAAAAGGTTCAGGTGCTTTTGGTACATTTACCGTAACTCACGATATTACCCAGTACACACGCGCTAAAATCTTCTCACAGATTGGCAAACAAACAGAAATGTTTGCACGCTTCACCACTGTCGCTGGTGAACGTGGTGCAGCAGATGCAGAACGAGATATCCGTGGTTTTGCACTTAAGTTCTATACCGAAGAAGGTAACTGGGATCTCGTTGGAAACAATACTCCCGTCTTTTTCATGCGTGATCCACGTAAATTCCCAGATTTAAATAAAGCCGTAAAACGCGACCCTAAAACCAATCTACGTAGTGCAACCAACAACTGGGATTTTTGGACGTTATTACCTGAAGCTTTGCATCAGGTGACGATTGTGATGTCTGATCGTGGTATTCCAAAAAGCTTCCGCCATATGCATGGTTTTGGTAGTCATACGTACAGCTTTATCAATGCAAACAATGAACGTTTTTGGGTCAAATTTCATTTCCGCACCCAACAAGGCATTGAAAATTTAACCGATGCTGAAGCGGAAGCGGTTGTTGCTAAAGACCGTGAAAGTAACCAACGTGATTTATTTGATTCGATTGAAAATGGTAACTTCCCAAAATGGAAGCTTCAAATTCAAGTGATGCCTGAAACAGATGCAGAAAAAGTCCCTTATCATCCATTTGACCTGACCAAAGTTTGGCCTCATGCAGATTATCCACTGATTGATGTGGGTGAGTTTGAGCTGAATAAAAATCCTGAAAACTTCTTCCTTGATGTAGAGCAATCGGCTTTCGCACCAAGTAACTTAGTTCCAGGTATCAGTGTTTCACCTGACCGTATGTTGCAAGCGCGATTATTTAACTATGCCGATGCTCAACGCTACCGTTTGGGTGTGAATTATCAACAAATTCCTGTCAATGCTGCACGTTGCCCTGTTCATTCTAATCACCGTGATGGTCAAGGTCGTGTCGATGCAAACTATGGCGGTTTACCACACTATGAACCGAATAGTTTTAGCCAATGGCAGGAACAAGCTCAGTTTAAAGAACCACCATTAAAAATCAGTGGTGATGCAGATCATTGGGATTTCCGCCAAGATGATTCGGATTATTTCAGCCAACCACGCGCTTTATTCAATTTAATGAATGATACGCAAAAACAAGCACTGTTTGATAATACGGCGGGTGCGATGGGTGATGCACTTGATTTTATTAAGTATCGTCATATCCGTAACTGTTATGCATGTGACCCCGCCTATGGTGAAGGCGTGGCAAAAGCCTTGGGCTTAACTGTTGCAGATGCACAAGCTGCACGCGATAGCGATCCTGGTAAAGGTCATCCTGGTTTTCAATAAGCCTAGCTCAATATAAAGTCATTCAATAGAAACCGCCTTCGGGCGGTTTTTTATTTTGTGTAAATACACTATATTGAAGAAACTCCCAATCGCGAGTAAAGCCATGCAACAGAAAATTGAAGCGATAATTCAACAACATGACATCATTTTATTTGATGAAATCTGTGTGTTATGTAATGGCTGGGCAAAGTTTTTAATCAAATATGATACACAGGCACAATTTAAATTAACTTCGGTGCAATCACCTTTAGGGCAAGACATCTTAAGACATTACCAAATGCCCACAGAGCAATTTGATAGCATGTTGGTGATCAAAAATGGGCAAGCTTATAGTGAATCCACTGCATTTTTAAAAGTGATTGAAAGCTTAGGACGACCCTTTTCATATTTAAAAATGGGTTATGGGATACCCAAATTTATCCGAGATTTTCTATACCGCCGAGTCGCTTTAAATCGCTATCGTTTATTTGGTACAACTAAACAGTGTTTACTACCTTCATCTGAAAATAAAAAACATTTCTTGGAACATAGCATTGATGCAAAATTCTAAAGCACTTCAGAATGCCCTATTGACCATTCATATTTCACTGGCTGTATTATGGTTTTATCAGGGACTCATCCCTAAAATCATATATAAAGTCATCGAAGAGCAACAATTTTGGCAATTTACAGGGATTCAATTGTTGCCGATTCCTAGACTTATTGAACTCTCAGGATTTGGAGAAATAATATTTGGTGGGTTATTTCTTATTTTTAGACAATCAAAACTTCTGCATTATTTAAATATCATCGCGATGCTGTTGTTTTTACTGGTTGTCGCGATCGTTTATCCACACTATTTTGCGCAGGGTTTTAATCCTTTCATCATGAATACTGCAATGGCTGCACTGTCTATTGTCGCAATTCAACTTCTCAATGCTCAAAAAGCCGAATAAACTTACATTCGCACATTTGTACCAAACTGCTCTTTCCATCCTTTGGTTTCAGTCGCAATTTGCTTGGCAAGTTTGCTTTTCACTTCTTGAATTAAGCGCGCCCGTTCCTGTCCATGCACAAATCGACCTTTATAATCACTTTGCATGGTTTGAATATATTCATTCAGTGCACGTTGTTGTTGCTTGGTTTTTGGAGCAGTATGCAAAAATTGAAGGTATTCCTCATCTGGGTTTGTGCTAAGCGGATCACCCAAAATATCTTCAACATATAGTACAGCACTGACTAATTTCACTTTACCCTTTGCATCCACAGTATAGGTTTGTTTACGCACACCATAAGGATAGGTCCAGAGCCCCTGCCGATCACCTGAAGCCCAATAGCTATAAAAAATAATCTTGTTATCTTTGACCTCATAATCACCCAATTCAATCTGGAGAATACTGCAGTCACCCGTGGTTGAATAAATTGTATGCGTGAGCAGCTTTTGGTTATTTCGATATAATTCAATATCTTTACGCAAAAAGTCGGCTTCTTCTTCATTCATCACTGTTTTCAACTCAAAATTATTCTGATTAATTTGTATATTTTGAGTCTCAGCAAAAGCTGTACTGGATAATGCCAGTAACATCAATAAAGTTTGGATTATTTTCATTATTCATCTCCCTTGATTTTTCAATCAGGAATCAACACTATTTTTTAGTTTGGGTAAATACACCCTAATCCTGACACAGCTTTTGCAAAACTGGAAGTATTTCACCAGCCTGACTAAAAGGTTGTATTTGACGATAATGCTCGACCTTTTTAACCAGTTTATAATTTTTATCGTCCTGACTTTTAAACTGTTCAAGTCGAGTAAATGTCCGATCCTTACACAATACTTGATAATAATTAATCGTGTATTGTCTTTTTGGGTTCACACTTTTCACCCAAGCTTGAATAAGTTGATTACCATCAGATATTGTGGTGATACTTTCAAAAAATTGAGTATTTGAATTTTGATGAATTAATTTCCATTCATCACCCGTTTCCAAATCATATTTTTCATTGAGAGGTTTAATACTCTCTGTATCATCTGCTGCTGGACTATCTTCGGCTGTTGCCATAGTCAACTGATCTCCATCAGCACAAGGCGCATCTGAAACACAATCAGCCCTAGCCGCTTGAGTTAGGTCTATAGATTTTGCAGCGACTGAAGTCATCACCAAACAAAACAACAAAGTACTGGATAAGATTTTTATCATTTTTAGTGTTCTCAATTTTTATGGCTCAATAAGAGCCCACTACACCACCAATTTACGACCTTCACGGATACAGTAGAATGGATTAACCATTTTTGATGAATTCTTCATGGCCTTTTGTAAATCCTGCTCAGGCTGTTCCCGCGCTTCATCCGTCAATTGGAAAGTACGGTAATGAATTGCCAAAGAACGTTTGGCTTGTAAATCTAAATGCGCCTGAAAAGCATCTTGTGGATTCATGTGCATATATTTCATTAACGCTCTTGGTTCATACGCACCGATTGGCAATAACGCAATTCGCGGTGAGCCTAAACGTTTTTGAATTTCTTTAAAATGCGGTGAATACCCTGTATCGCCAGCAAAGAAGAAATGACCATGTTGCGATACCACAGAAAAACCACCCCACAATGCAATATTCTGATCACGTAAACCACGACCCGAACCATGCTGTGCAGGGGTATAAATAATTTTTAAGTTTTTAAATAATGCAGATTGCCACCAGTCCATCTCAATCACATGGAACTCTTTAGGCAAGTAACAAGCATTGCCCAAACCTGTATAGATTGGCATAGCAAATTTGTTGTGTAGCCATCTTAAAGAGGCTAAATCCATATGGTCATAGTGATTATGACTGAGTAAAACTGCATGAATCTCGGGCAATTGCTCTAAAGCAATTCCAGCAGGAATCACACGTTTTGGTCCACGCCCATGTTTCGGACTAACATAATCGGCCCAAACAGGATCAGTTAAGAAGTTATAGGGACCAATTTGAACCAGTACAGTCGCATGACTCACAAACCAGATTTGCCAATCATGCTCATCAGCATCTGGTCGATTCTGAGGTAATACACGTTTTGCCGCATAGAATTCTGATGATTCTTTTTGAGTATCCACATTCCAAGTATATGATTTTCGGGTACCCAGCCATTTCATCAAATCCCAACGGCTACGACCTTGTGGTTTACGTATTTCATTAAAGAACCGTTCACCATTGTGCTGATTTGAACCAATCACACTAAATACAGGTTTATACCATGTATGTGACAGACAATTTTCAGTATCAATTCGATAATGCAATTGTTGAACTTGCTGAGATGGAACAGTCTTATTTTGCATTGTGTTGTCTTGTACCGTTGTATCTTCAAGACGGACCATTGGCTCTTGTTTCGACATGATTACTCTAAACGCCCTTTCATTCTTTCAAGCCATACTTGCTGTGTTTGTGGCTTCACGAATAATGCCACGATTTCGGGATGAATACTTTTAATCTTTGCTTCAATTCTGTTCACACAGGCTTCGATATCATCTGAAGTTAAACTATCTTTAAACTCTAAGCTTAAAGAAGCAATCACCTGATGTGCACCCATTTGTTCAGTCAGTACGCCATTTGCTGAATACACGGCAGGATCTTCCTGAGCAATTTTCAGTACATTATGACGTAGTTTTGGATCTGCTGTTTCACCCATCAACAATCCTTTGGTTTCCCTTGCCAAAAGCAGGGCTGAGATGGCTAAGACAACCCCAATCAGCACCGAAGCCACACCATCTAAAACGGGTAAATCAAACTGCTGGGCACAAAATATTCCCAGCAATGCAATGATTAAGCCAATTAAAGCTGCTGAGTCTTCAAATAAAACTGTAAAGGTTGTCGGATCTTTACTGCGACGAAAGGCTTCAAAATATCCCATTTGACCTTTGGTCTTTTTAAATGTTTTCAACGCAATAAACCATGAAGTACCCTCACAAAGCAGCGCAAACCCGAGTACTACATAGTTGACCAATGGGGATTGTATAACTTCTGGATGACGAATATGTTGAATACCCTGATAAATTGAAACCACAGCACCTAAAGCAAAAACCAACAATGCGACAATAAAGGCCCAGAAATATAATTCTCGCCCATAACCAAAGGGGTGATGATAATTTGCAGGCTGCTGTGATTTTTTTAAACCATACAGCAATAAGATTTCATTTAAAGTGTCTACGACAGAATGGACTGCCTCACTGAGCATCGCCGAACTATTTGTAATATAAGCGGCAACAAACTTAACCAGAGCAATGGCTAAATTGCCCAAAAGTGCTGCATATACAACAATTTTGTTGGAATCTGACATTTATTGTCCTGTTTTTTATCATCAAATACATCAATTTGATTTTTATATCTGTCCTGCTTCATATTAGCGAAACTATCTGTGATTTTTCTTTATTTTTTGTTGCTTTTCACAATTGAGTGAATCTTTTATGGAACCCAATTTAACCAATATTCTAAATACTCCGTCGCAGTCTCATCCACAATTATTAAAAATTTGGGAAGCTTCTGTACGTGCGACTCATGACTTTTTAAACGAACAGCATATCTTACAAATTAAAACGCTCATCATTCAGCATCATTATTTTGATCATGTGCGGTTGTTTCATGTGGAACGTGAAGGTCAAATCGTTGGGTTTATGGGACTGGCTTATCAAAAGATTGAAATGTTATTTATTGACCCTAAATTTTTTGATCAAGGTATCGGTTCCATGCTCATTCAAAAAGCCCTTGAGTTAGGTGCGCATGAGGTAGATGTCAACGAACAAAATATTCGTGCTTTGGAGTTTTATAAGAAACATAACTTCCAACAAATTGCGCGTTCGGAACTTGATGCTGAAGGTAATCCATTTCCAATTTTGCATTTGAAACTAAAGAAGCCTTCCGTCTAAGTATTTTGAGATAGAGCGATATCAAAAACATCATCATAAACACCCTGATCAAGCTAAGTGTCCATGATGACGAAACCGATCTTGCCCCCTATCTGCAAGTCGGTTCTAGTAATCCTCAGCATGATCATGTTTATCAGACAGATTGCAACAACTTAACCCAGTGCAATCAAACACTTTTCAAGTGTTCCTTCATATAAATTTGGATCACTATAGATTGATGACGAGATACATCAATTAAAACATCGATATCAATTTTTCCATTCCTGCAAGTACGCTTATGACACGTAAGGGTCATAGATAAATTGATGCAACTTTATACAGATGACGGCTTCTAGGCTAGGGCTTAGCGAAATATTTTGTGTTTTAATTAAGATATTTTATCAATTATTCACCATGTTATTTTCTATATTAAAATAACAATGATTTTGAAAAGTTCATTTATTTTCTAAATACTATAATCGTCTTCACCTGACAGTTGTTTATAGATTATACTCTTTGAAAATCTTAGTAAGACATTTTTTGGATTATTCTTTGGACGCGTTATATGGAATTACGACATCTGAGATACTTCATTACTGTGGCTGAAGAACTCAACTTTAGCAAAGCAGCATTGAGACTTTATACAGCACAACCCTCACTCAGCCAGCAGATCAAAGATCTTGAAGAAGATGTCGGTGTTCGGCTGTTAAATCGGACCAAGCGTAAAGTTGAACTTACTGAAGAAGGTGCTGTTTTTCTGGAGCAAGCACGCTTAACTTTAGCACAAGCCGATAAGGCTGTTGCTATGGCA
Organism: Acinetobacter sp. CE-15; assembly: GCF_051059255.1. NCBI lineage: Bacteria > Pseudomonadati > Pseudomonadota > Gammaproteobacteria > Moraxellales > Moraxellaceae > Acinetobacter > Acinetobacter sp. CE-15. Next base: position 4,182,534 of record NZ_CP192737.1, read on the forward strand.
AGACAGGTCTCCAAAGCCAGACAGCTATTGTTAAGGATTGGGTTTGTACCCGTGGCTGAAATAAAGATTTTCCCTTATATCTTACCGAATTTAAGGGTACAAAATCCTGAGCTAAAAATTGAGTTATTGAGCTTAAATAACCTTGAACAAATGCGCGCATTGAAAAAGGGTGAGCTAGATATCAGCTTTAGCAGGCACAATTTTCATAATGATGAAATCGAAAGTAAATTTGTGCTCCGTGAGCCGTTAATTTTTGTTTTACCCAAAGATCACCCTTTAGCCAAGTATGAACGTATCCCTGTTAAAGCGCTCAATGGGATCGATTTTATAATTCCTGCTGAAGAACAATCCACGACTTTGCACAACACCATTTTAGAGTTTGCCAAACACAATCATATTGAATTGAATATCGTCCAAAAAGCTGACAATATTTCATTGAATATTAACTCAGTTGGAGCGGGCTTAGGCTGTACAATTTTGCCAAGTTATATTGCGCCATTAATCAACAATAACACTGTCATTCGACCTTTAGAGATTGAGCTTCCCTATCTAGACTTGTATGTAAGTTATCGAAAAAGTGCTGGCTCTGTTGCAATACAAAAATTCATTGAACTATTAACCAAGGTATTTTATCTGGATATCAATCGTTTAGAGCAAGAATAAGACCGCTGCGACAAGACATAGAGCGTAAGCTTATTTTTTAATATGACGACTTAAACCAATCGAATTTAATGCTCATTTTCTTTGCTTAAATATCCATCAATTTTTAATTCAGGCGGTGTTCATCATGGTAGGACGTGCATTTCACCAACTTCGATCAGGTATTCTGTCTCGTCCATATTTCTTTATTAGTTTTCTCCTTACAGCAGTTGTGTATATGGGGATGTCTTTGAGTACAAATTGGCAGTGGTCAACCAATTTATTATTCAGCTGGAATATTGCCACTCTGGTCTACTTAATCCTGACCATAAAAATGCTCTGGGCAACCAATCAAGCGCATATTTTAAAGCGTGCTCAGCAACAGGATGCCAGCAAATGGATCATTTTGCTGTTGGTTGTGCTCTCACTCATCATGTGTTTTATTGCCATTATTATTGAATTGGCACATTTGCCCGATGTGACTGGAGTTAAAGCAGGACATATCGCCTTAGCAATTTTTACCATCATTTTTGCATGGTTATTTATGCATACTATTTTTGCTATTCACTATGCACATGACTTTTATTTGGCAGTGGAAAATCATCAAGATGGTGGATTGGACTTTCCAAAAACACCTAAACCAACCTACCCTGAGTTTTTATATTTTAGTTATGTCATTGGTACTTCTGCACAAACAGCAGATGTATCGATTACATCTCGTTCGATGCGCGTTTTAAATATTCTCCATATCCTTTTGGCGTATGGATTTAACACCACAATTTTGGCGATCTGTATTAATGTTGCCGCAGGTTTTATTTAACTGAAGTAAAAAATAGAGGGATTAACACCAAAAGCCAATCTCCAAAGTTTTTTTATCATTTTTCTGCGCTTGAATGTGACTAAAAAACCTCAATGCAAACCCAGCACGAGATCATGCTAAGTTTGCATCGTCTTGATGATTTAGTCGCTAAAAAGTGCTTGATTATTTCTTAAGTTTTTTCGGCTTTTGATTGAATTAAGATATTTTTCAATTGCAGGATGGCTTTCAATCTCTGCCATCTTCAATTGCCAAAATAGCATGGAACCAACAAACACATCGGCTACCGTAAATTGTTCACCACATAGATAAGGTTGAGCCTGCTCCAAGCCCTGAATTAAAGCGGTATAGGTGTCCTGAAAGTTTCCATAGCCAATATGCATTTTTTGCTCGTCGGTAATCTCAACTTTTAATGCGCGATCCGTCGTGGCTGCATCCCACGGTCCAGCAGCAAAGAATAACCAACGGAAATACAAGCCACGTTTTGGATCATCCAATGCTGGTGCAAGCCCTTGATCAAAAAACTTATCTGCCAAGTATGCGCAAATTGCAGGCATTTCGTAAATCACCATATCGCCATCGACTAAGGTGGGCACTTTGCCAAATGGGTTAATCTTTAGATAAGATTCCGACTTCATTTCAGTGTGATAAGCCAACTCAATTTTTTCAAATTCAGCACCCAGTTCAATCAGTAGCCATTCAATAACCAGACCTCTAGACTGCGCGTTGCTATATAGTTTTAAGCCCATTTTTCCATTCCTTTATAGTGGTGTATTGAATATAAAGGGCGGCTGTGTCAGTTTTTGTCAGGAGCTTTTCAGCATGGATTTTTTTTGCAGCTCTTTTTGCCACCATGCCTGAAAAAGATGGCGCTTAAACTCTGGGTAAATGATTTCGGTCACAGTTAATTTTTGAATCCGATCTAAACGAAAATTTCGAAAATCCTCACGTAATTCACACCATGCAGCCAACAACATTTTGTCATTGAAATACCCTAAGACAAAAGGCCAAAGCATACGGCTAGAGATATTTTGTTTTTCATCTAAATAATGCACTTCAATCTTGACCTGATAACGAATTGCTAGACGTACTTGTTCGACAATTTTTTCATCAACCACAAGCCAATGGTTGATAGACCGAAGCATGGTTTCATCAATCAGTTCTTGTTTATTCTTGGGCAATACCGCATTGAGTTTGGCCAAAACTGAATGTGCAGCATTTTTTAATGCTGGATCTGGCACTGACCTTAACCAATGCAATGCCAAGAACACTGCTTCGACTTCCGTTTCATCCAAACTCATCGGAGGCAGTAAAAAGTTTTCTTTCAGCTGAAATCCTAAGCCCGCACTGCCCTCAATATTGACACCTTGGTCACGTAAACTTTCAATATCCCGATAAATACTTCGGACGCTAATCTCCAAATGTTCTGCTAAGCATTGCGCGGTAATGGGATAACGCTGTTCACGTAAAAGTTGTAATAAAGTGAGTAATCGAATAGAACGGCTCATGGTCAATTTTCTTATTATATCTCTTTGGTTTTATCTAAGTTTACGCTGAGGGCAATCTGCAAACAGCGTAAAAACAGCATCTAAGCAACTTCACTGGCCTTAAGCTGTTGAGTTAAAAACTGATGTAAATGATCGACGTTATCCGCGATCGTCAGCGGATTAAAACGCTGTAATACATCAATCGCATGCACCCCATAACTCACCCCAACACGTGGCATGGCAATGTTCTGTGCCATTTCTAAGTCATAAGATGTATCGCCCACCATAATGGCTTGCTCCGCCGAAATTCCAGTGTAATCTAAAATTTCAGCCAACATCAATGGATCTGGCTTGGATTTGGTTTCGCTCGCTGCACGGGTGATCTCAAATAAATCCTGACTCTGGGTCTGAGCCAAAACACGATCTAAACCACGACGGCTTTTCCCTGTTGCAACTGCCAATTTGATATTTTGATTTTTTAAATCATGCAACATTTCAGAGACACCAGCGAACCACAAATCATCTTTGGAATGCTCAACATAATGATCGCCATAGCATTTCAAAATTTCAGTGTGTAACTCAGGGACTTGTGGAAATAACACTTGAGCAACTTCTGGTAAACCTAAACCAATAATACTTTTCGCAGCATCAGCTGTTAACGGTTGGTCAAAGGTTTTTGCAGCAACCAATAAACTCGCCACAATTTGCCCAACTGAATCAAATAAAGTGCCATCCCAATCAAAAATGATAAGTTCTACAGGTTTTTGCATGAATTATTTCCAATATTTGCTCAGTTTACGCATGACTAATGTTTAGATCTTATGCCCTTTACATGACAAGCTAACGCATTTTTAAACACAAAGGGAACTTTTCATAAAACAAGTTCCCTTTGTGTAAAAGATAAAGTGAGCAGCAAGATCGAATCAATCTTTCTTTTGTGCTCTTAACTGCGCAACCAAGCTTTGCATATCTTCAGGTAAAGGCGCTTCGATCACAGGATAACCAGGAATTTCAAGGCGCATTGCATGTAGGCTCAATCGACGAGCTTTGGGGCCACGATACTCTGTTTCATGACCATACTTATCGTCACCCACTAAAGGATGACCAATACTTAAACCATGCACACGAATTTGATGGGTACGGCCTGACAGTGGAGAAGCATAGACCAGTGTCGCATGCATAAAGCGCTCGGCAACTTTCCATTGTGTCTTAGATTCTTTACCTTCTTCTGAGACACGTACACGACGTTCACCATTGGACAGTTCATAGCGCAATAAAGGTTGATTAATCAACTGTTGATCTAAACTCACTTGACCTTTAACAATCGCAGCATAGGTTTTTTTAATTTTATGCTCACGCAACATGTCTTGTAACGCCTTCAATGTGCTGCGTTTTTTACTCACCATCACCAGGCCCGAAGTATCGCGGTCAATACGATGAATCAATTCCAAATATTTTTTACCTGTTGCCGCGCGTAAGCCTTCAATTAAGCCATACGCCACACCGCTTCCACCATGTACGGCAATTCCAGACGGCTTGTTGACCACCAATAAACCTTCATCCTCATACACCACACGGCTGAGTAAGCTTTGTGCAACCTTATCGGATACAGGTGCATCAGTTTCGTCTTTTTGCTCAAAGCGAATAGGTGCAACACGGATTTGATCGCCAATCGCTAGCTTAGTTTCTGCTTTTATACGCTTTTTATTGACGCGCACTTGACCTTCACGAATTAAACGATAAATACGGCTTTTCGGCACACCTTTCAGGCGAGTAAATAAGAAATTATCGATGCGCTGGCCTTCTTGATGCTCGTCTACTTCAAACCAAGTTACATTTTGCCATTGTTGCGTAGAATTCATACAGTTAGGTGATCCAATAAAAAACTAAAATTTGATTAAAAACTGATCATTTAGACTATGCTTTTCATACAAAATAAGCATATAGCCCATAGGCAGATGATTCAAGGTTTGCTATAGTCAGCGCACGGATACCACCGTAAGTGAAATTTAGTGCCACCCTTTTTTAAAAATGAAAGCGTGACACAAACGATAAAATTCACGACAGATGCGGAAAGGTCCCAAAAGAATATGCCGACGCCGAAGGCTTTATTATATCGGCAAAAAGACAAACTGTTGCGTTTAATTGTACTTAAAGTACAGAAATCAGTTTGTTTAAAAATATATGTCGCCAACCCAGACGTTGGTTTTTAAACATAAACTGATACACATCAGGCAAGTCGCTGTAGAGTGTTATTCAGGACATAAGTGTTTGAGGCATTGGAACTGCACAATTTGTAAAGGTACGATGATAATTCCGTATCAAGACGCTCTCACAAAAGTTGAGATGCTCTTCGAGCAATGTGATAGTGAAAGACGAATCAAATCAGTCATCCAATGCACCACTTAAGTGCCAGTGAAGAGCTCAAAACTTTAATCGTGCAAAGATTAAAGAAGTATTGCAGCATCAATACAGGCATCAAACCCAACCTTGCTCAAAACAAGTGGGTAAATTACTCAGATCATATTGGATGTATCCGTGATTTGAGCATTGATCCAATATTTTAGATGTTCGCTTCACTTAAAAAGATAGCGAGTTGTTGGTGTGAATCACTATTAGGTGTTACACCCATGAAACGTATGTTGATTAATGCAACACATGCCGAAGAAGTTCGCGTTGCACTCATCACTGGTCACCGTCTTTACGATTTCGATTTAGAAAACCGTACACGTGAACAAAAGAAAGCCAATATCTATAAAGGCCATGTCACTCGCGTAGAGCCTTCTTTAGAAGCTGTATTTGTAGAGTATGGTGCGGGTCGTCAAGGTTTCTTGTCGATGCGCGAAATTGCCAATACTTACTACAAGGCAGACCCTCGCCAAACATCAAATATTCGTGAACTCATCACTGAAGGCACTGAACTTTTGGTTCAAGTTGAAAAAGAAGAGCGTGGCAACAAAGGCGCTGCACTTTCAACTTATATTTCCCTTGCTGGTCGCTATTTAGTTTTGATGCCGAACAACCCAAAAGGTGGTGGTATTAGCCGTCAAATTTCAGGTTCAGTTCGTGAAGAACTCAAAGAAATGTTGGCGTCATTAAATACCCCTCGTGGTATGAGCGTAATCGTTCGTACAGCAGGGATTGGCCGTTCACAAGAAGAACTGCAACTTGATCTTCAACATTTGTTAGACCTATGGGCACAAATCCAAGGTACAGCAAACTCTGGTCCATCACCAATGCTTGTTCATCAAGAAGCTGGTGTGGTGACGCGTGCTATCCGTGACTATTTACGTGATGATGTTGCAGAAATTTTAATTGACTCAGAGCAAGCCTATAACGAAGCCTATAACTTTGTTAAAGCGGTAATGCCAAATCAATTGGATAAGTTAAAAACCTATACGTTAAATGAACCGTTATTTGCGCATTTTGGTATTGAAAGTCAAATTCAAACAGCTTATGAACGTGAAGTTAAACTTCCTTCAGGCGGTTCAATTGTAATCGACCAAACTGAAGCACTGGTTTCAATCGACATCAACTCAGCGAAATCAACACGTGGACATGATGTAGAAGAAACTGCGCTCAGCACCAACTTAGAAGCAGCTGAAGAAATTGCTCGCCAATTACGTTTACGTGATATTGGTGGTTTGGTGGTGATCGACTTTATTGATATGACCAAAGAACGCAACCAACGTATGGTTGAAGCTAAACTTCGTGAAGCGACGCAAAGTGACCGTGCCCGCATCCAGTTCGGTCAATTGTCACGTTTTGGTTTAATGGAAATGAGCCGTCAACGCTTACGCCCATCTCTTGAAGAAGCTACTGGTTATGTATGCCCTCGCTGTCATGGCACAGGTATGGTACGTGATCTACGTTCTCTTTCTCTTTCAATTATGCGTAAAGTTGAAGAGATTGCATTACGTGAACGTCAAGGTGAAGTTCAAGTTGAAGTGCCTGTTGAAATTGCAGCATTCTTATTGAATGAAAAGCGTCACAGTTTGGTTTACTTAGAACAAACGTCAAATGTGCGTGTTACTGTACTGCCACATCCACATTTAGAAACGCCACATTACGAAATCTCATATAACCCAGAAGGTTTTGCGCCAACTAGCTATGAACGTACTGAAGCTACCCGTTCAAGCGAAAAAGAATTGGGCTATGAGTCATCTGAGTGGCATTTAGAAGAAGAGCAAACGCAACACAATGCTGCACCAGCTCAAGCACAAAACAATAAGCAAAACAGAAAGCAACAACCTGCTCAAGCTCAAAAAGCTCAGCAAGCGGTTCAAGCACAAGTTGCTCAACCAGCTTCAAGCCCATGTGCTTGGTTAGAAAATCTGTTTGTACAAAAACAAGCAGCAACTGTTGACCAATCACGTACTGCAAACAATGCAGCTGCAGCCATTGAACAAATGATTAACGGTGGTGCTGTAAGCCGTGGTCAATTTGGCCAAGTGAATAGCAATAGCGCGCCAGCTGCAATTGAAGCTCAAGTTGTTGCTGAAACCAATGCTTATCTTTCACATGCACCTGTTCAAAAACAAGAACCGCGTGAATATGAAAAACAGGGCGAGAAAGAAGAACGAGCTCCGCGTAACAACAACAATAAAAATAAAAATCGCAACAAGCACAAAGAGTCACGTGAACAAAACACTGATCAACATCAAGTGATTGAAGAAGTGGTTCAGGTGCCTCGTCAAGAGCAACGCCAAGAACAGCGTCAGGAACAACGTGATCAACGTCGTCAGCAAAAGCAGCCACGTCAACAGCATGATCAAAATGCTGAAACGAATCATGCTGAACAAGCTGTTCCACGTCGTGATCGTAACCATCAGCAACGTCCAAACCGCCCAAATCGTCATCGCGATAGCAGCGTGTTTAATGATGAGCAACAACAAGCGCCAAACAACAATGCGCCTGTAGAGCATAATCAACCTCAAGAGAAACAACCTAAGGTTGAACTCATTGACACCCCGAAGCATGCAGCACTTGAAACAGCTTTAGTGGTTAACCTTGATCAAGCTCAAAGTGAAATTGTCGCATTAAACCCGCAACAAGTTGCTGCGCCAGCAAGCAACAAGCCGAAGCGTCATGATCGCAATGAAAAAGCTGAAACTGTTGCTAAAGCACCTCGCACTGTAGATGCTCAACCAGCTACTGCACCGGCTGTAGAAAGTCAGGCTGTAACGACTGAAGCAAAAGCACCTGCAGCAGAGGTTCAAGCAGAACAGCCTGTGCAACGTGCCAGCAATGACCCGCGCCAAAAACGCCGTCAACAACGTGACGCTGCTCAAGCAAAAGCGGCAACGCCTAAAATCGCACCATCTCAAGTACCGACATTAAATCAGTACACAGTGGGAACGTTGATTCGTCATGTCTATGGTGATGACTGTGCGGTACTGATTGAACAGTTTGGGTTAATTCCAACATTCAATCGTGCTTTGGTTAAGTTTACTGAAGAATATTCAGCGACCTTAACTGTGGTAGAAAAGACCGATGTACAAAGCAAGCAGCCTGTAACACGTGATGTTGCTATCTCTAAAGCAGCACCAGAAGCACAACCTGCTGATGTTTTAGACTTAACACCACCGAAGCCTGAGAATGATCGCCGTGTAGCGAATGATCCTCGTGAACGTCGTCGTTTAGCAAAACAAGCGGCTGTACAAGCAAAGCAAGAGCATCAAGCTGAACTTGAGCAACAACCAGAAGAAGTGAAAACTGAGACTCAAGCAAGTCCAGTTGAAGCAGCACCGGTGGTTACTCAAGCAGAAGAAGTGCAAGCTGAAACGCCTGTAGAAACGACAGTTGAAACAGCACCTGCGGAAGTTCAAGTGGTTAAAGCAGCCCCGGCTAAGTCAGCTGAGAAAGCAGTTGTTGTAACTGAAAAGGCGAAAAAGCCACAACAATCGCTTGCTTTAGATACGACTGCTGAAGCTGCTGTAGATGAAGATGCCCAAAAGGCAGACAATGTGGCAACAGATGAAAAACCTGCCCGCCCTCGTCGCCCTCGTGGTCGCCCGCCAAAAAAAGCGACACCGCCAGCGGATGAGTAATTTTTAAAAATTTGCTTAAAATGTAGCGATTAAAGAGAACCTAGTCATTTCGATGGCTAGGTTTTTTTGCTATTTTGAAGAGATTATCAGGACATTTGTCAGATTAGGTTGATTGCACTAGTCTTATACGATTAAAAAGACAAATGTAATGTGAGTCAATGACACTCTAAAAATTGTATTGGATTACGAAAAATAAATAGGATTGATATGAGTCAAACAACACAGGCCGATCTCATCGGATTTACTGATGTCGCAGAGCGCTTACCACAGCTCATCAATAAGCTTCCCAATATCCTGACTGGACTTAAACAAGCTTATATCAGAACACCCAATACGCCTGCTGGGCTAGGTCTTGCTTTTGAACGTGCTGTAAAACGCAATCCTTATGGTGATGCGTTATTATTTGAAGATCAACGCTATAGTTATAAAGAACTGAATAACTGGGCCAATCAAATTGCACACTTTTATCTTTCTATTGGCATAAAAAAAGGCGATGCGATCACCGTGATGATCGAAAATCGTCCTGAGTTGATTGCGACCGTGATTGCACTGGCAAAAATTGGCGTAACAACAGCTTTAGTCAATACCTCACAGACAGGTAAAGTCCTGACGCATAGTATCAATTTGGTCAATCCTGTTGCGGTGATCGTCGGTGAAGAATGCCGTGCTGCGGTAGATGAGATTCGTCAAGACTTAAACATTGCTCAAGACCGCATCCATTGGTTTGCAGATCAAAATACAACGCAAGACCCGGGTATAGCACCTCAAGGCTTTATCAATCTTGCTGAAAAAATTCAACAATTTCCAAAATTCAATCCTTCGACCACACAAAGTGTCAAAGGGAAAGATGGCTTGTTTTATATCTATACCTCTGGCACAACAGGTTTACCTAAAGCTGTGGTCTTTACCAACAGTCGTTGGACCTTGGCATATGGAACATATGGTCATGTCTTAAACTTAGGTGAAGATGATGTGATGTACTGCACTTTACCGCTTTACCATGCAACAGGTATGGTGGTGTGCTGGTGTGGTGCTATTGCAGGGGGTTCAGCCTTGGCAATCCGTCGTAAATTCTCTACCTCTGCATTCTGGTCTGATGTCAAAAAATTTAATGCGTCAGCGATTGGATATGTTGGTGAACTTTGCCGCTACCTTATGGATGCACCTGCTTCAGAACTTGATCATACGCACCGTGTCACCAAAATGATCGGTAATGGTATGCGCCCAAATATTTGGGGCAAGTTTAAAGAACGCTTTGGTATCGAAGAAATTTTAGAACTTTATGCCTCTAGTGAAGGAAATGTAGGCTTCAGTAATGTTTTTAATTTTAACAATACTGTTGGCTTCTCACCTACACCTTATGCCATCGTCCAGTTCGATAAAGAAAAAAATGAAGCAATCCGTGACAGTCATGGTGCATGTCAAAAGGTCAAAAAAGGTGAAGTGGGCTTATTGATTGGTAAAATCACCAAGCGCTCCCCTTTTGATGGCTATACAGACCCAGAAAAGAACAAGTCAGTGATCATGAAAGATGTCTTTAAAAAGGGCGATTCTTACTTTATTACTGGTGACTTGGTTCGTGATATTGGTTTCCGACACGCGCAATTTGTCGATCGCCTTGGCGATACTTTCCGCTGGAAAGGTGAAAATGTTTCAACCACCGAAGTTGAAAATATTTGTAGTGAATACCCTAAAATCACAGAAGCTGTGGTTTACGGCGTTGAAATTCCAAATACCAATGGTCGAGCAGGTATGGCTGCCATTACTTTACATGATGGTGAAGAACTGACTGAACAAGATCTAAGCCAGCTTGCAGCCGAGTTTAAAAAGAACTTGCCAGCCTATGCTGTTCCGGTATTTTTACGTATCCAACAAATTGTAGAAACGACGGGTACATTTAAATATCAGAAAAATAAATTAAAGGAACAAGCCTTTAATCCTGAAAAAACCTCTGATCGTTTATTGGTTTTACTGCCAAGTGCCAATGCCTATTGTGATGTCACTGCGGAAGTTTTTGCCAATATTGAAGCTTATAAATACCGCTTCTAAAGCTAAAAGCCCTGATTTCAGGGCTTTTTTAGTCCATTTTGTGTTATTTATAACCGAACGTTGCAAACTTTCTTAATTTTTACTTGCGCTCTATCAATATCTTGCTAAAATACGCTCCATCAAAACAAAGTGGTGTTTAAAAACTTTTTAGTTTTCTTGCACTACACATTCAAGCCTAGCTTGGATGAAGGTTCAGGGTCGTTAGCTCAGCTGGTAGAGCAGCGGACTTTTAATCCGTTGGTCCCGCGTTCGAATCGCGGACGACCCACCACTTAATTGTTTTGACCTGTAAATGGATAGCGATAGAAAATTCTCAATTTTCACAAATATCGTGTAAAGCATCGCTTTATACATCCTTGCTCAGGGTCGTTAGCTCAGCTGGTAGAGCAGCGGACTTTTAATCCGTTGGTCCCGCGTTCGAATCGCGGACGACCCACCATCTTCATGTTTCAACCTGTAAATAGATACCGATAGAAAATTCTCGATTTTCACTGATATCGGGTAAAGCAACGCGCTTTACACATCTCGCTCAGGGTCGTTAGCTCAGCTGGTAGAGCAGCGGACTTTTAATCCGTTGGTCCCGCGTTCGAATCGCGGACGACCCACCATTCTTTCTTAGGGCTTCTTTCTGTAAAGTTAAAGTACTACAATAGAAACGAAACCTGCAAACGTTCCGACCAAGACCAAACATCTTTTTAGATGCTTCGCCATTCTCGAAATTTTGCTTCATCTTTTGTTCTGGTTTAATCATGTTTTAAACAAGTTCAGGGTTGTTAGCTCAGTTGGTAGAGCAGTAGACTCTTAATCTATTGGTCGTGGGTTCGAACCCCACACAACCCACCAGATTTTTAAGTCATTTACCACCCCTTTAAATAAGTTCAGTTGAATTATTTTTCTGATAGCTGCACGCCCTAATCAAACGGATTGTTTTATCATTCAATGATGACGAAGCATCAATACTCAAATATCGACTGAGATCTTAGTCAACGGTTTTAGCTCAAAACAACCAAGCCAACAATCACAATCAGATGACACGACCGAACTGAATAGCTAAAAAGCTTTTATTCTTCTTGTCGAACGAGTAAATGCCAAATCATCGCTAGCAAAATAATATTCTCCTGCTTGACGAGTCATCGTATTCCCCCTCCCAAACAATATAAAACCGTGCCCAATAACCAAGATTGCGCACGGTTTAATTATGCGTATGGCCATTCAATTAAAACAATCTAGGGAATTTACCCAGTGGATTATTGCTGTTGAAGGATAAAATCTGCGGCACGTTCACCAATCATCATACATGGCGCATTGGTATTGCCTGATACAAGATCAGGCATAATGGATGCATCAGCGATACGCAGATTATTAAAGCCAACGACCTTAAGCTTTGGATCGACCACACTCATTGCATCAATCCCCATCTTACATGTTCCCACGGGATGAAATACGGTTGCAGCATATTCACGAACATAGGCTTGATAGTCTGCATCAGTTTTAACATCAGGTCCAGGTAAGATTTCTTGACCATTGAACGCCTTAAATACATCTTGTTTTAAAATACGCTGTGCCAGTTTAATTCCTTCAATCAGCACGTGCATATCTTGTTCTTTTTCAAGGAAGTTATAATCAATCTCGATCTGCTTTTGGGCATTCACACGTATTTCACCAATGCTCTTTGGTCTTAAAACACAGGTGTGGATTGCATAGCCATGCCCCCATTCAAACAGACGACCACGATGACTCCGATACCCCGGAACAAAGTGAAATTGCACATCTGGTAAATCTGTTGCCAGTGGTGTTTTTGCAAAGCCCCCTGCTTCTACATAGTTGGTGGTCAACCAGCCTTTTCTTTTGAGTGCATACTGGAATGGTGCCGGCAGTATAGATGCCAAAGCCCCAACGGAAAAACCCAGTGTTTTTGAACTATTTGTTCTAACCGTCACCAAACCATCAATATGCTCTTGCAAGTTTTTACCTACCCCTGGTAAATCAACCTTACATTCAATACCAGCCTGTTCCAACTCAGATTTCGGACCAATACCAGATTTCATCAATAATAACGGCGAAACAAAAGCACCAGCTGAAAGGATTAACTCTTTATTGATTCTGATATCAAAATTTTGTCCTTGTCGTTGCACATGAATCGAGTGTACTTGCCCCTCACTATGATGAATACGCTCAACCTCGCATTCAGTCACCACTGTAAGGTTTGAACGTGTCAATATTGGCTGAACGAATGCTTTAAAGCTGGATAGACGCTGACCATCACGTTGAGTCACATCATATATCCCCACACCTTCACTTGATGCAGCATTAAAATCTTGATTTTCTTTTAGATTGAGTAAAGCGGCAGCTTGGATAAAGAGTTTAGATAATGGGTTCGGATCTTTCGGATGATCAACAAATAACTCGCCCTCAACACCATGAAAAGCCAAGTCTTGCTGAATGACATTTTTTTCAGAGCGTTTAAAGAAGGGTAAAACCTCTTTCCAGCCCCATCCAGCACAACCTTTCGCTTCCCAATTATCATAATCAGAGGCATTTCCGCGAATATAAATCATACTGTTCATTGAACTTGAACCGCCGACCATTTTGCCACGTGGGGCATGGATTTGACGATTATTCAAACGTTTCTGAGGGGTAGAAAAGAAATTCCAGCTGTATTTTTTACTCTTATATAACGTGATCGTTCCTGCGGGAATCTGAATGCGTGGCGAATTATCAGCAGCGCCTGCTTCAATCAAGCAGACACGAGTATTTGGGTTTTCACTTAGTCGATTGGCAATCACACTCCCCGCCGAACCCGCGCCAACGATGACATAATCATAGCTATGTTGCTGTAATAGTTGATTGTCTATTTCAGGTAATGTGCGTTTATATAACATCGCCACAACATAATACAGTGGGCTAACCACCAACAAACCAACCGCCCATGAAATATCCACTTCACCCAGTAATTTGGCAAGCGGACCAACATACAGCGGTGTAGATAAAAATGGAATCTGAATCAAAATCCCAATCACATAACAGATTAATGCAGGCCAATTGAAGTAACCATAAATCCCACCATCCGGTTTAAAGAAGGATGCCACATCATATTCAGTATGATGGATAAAGTAATAATCGATGAGGTTGATGGCTGTCCATGGAATCAGTACACACATGAGCAAGAGAATAAAATTGACATAACTCTCGACAAAGCTTTCCGAACTTGAAACAGATAAGAACATCGCCACACTAAATAAGCTTAATGCCACTATAGTTCTGGCAAGCACTCGCGGTGACCAACGGTGAAAAATCGTTTGTAGAATAGTGATGCTCGATAAAGTACCACAGTACAAATTCATCGAGTTTGTGGCAGCAATCCCGAGAGAAAAGACGATAATCAAAGCGGTACTGAATAGACCGGAGCCGGTTAAGTGAATTAAGCCTTGAATAAAGTCACCACTATAGGCACGAGCAACGGTTAAGCCCAAGATCATTGAAATCAGTGAGCCGAGTGAACAGCCCCAATAGCTTGCCCAAAATGCAGTTTTTGCCCCAGTCGCTTTAGGCAAATAGCGGGAATAATCTGATACATACGGGGCATAAGCCAACTGCCATAATGCGGCAATGGATAAGGTTCCCATAAAGCCAATGCTTGAAAACGTTCCCAGCTGAAAGAAATCTTGGGGGAAGTATTGCGAACTAAATACACGAATAAAAGCAGCAAGCAGCATTAAACCTGAAAGTACCGCAAGGATTTGGGTGTATTTATGAATGAGTTTATAACCAAAAATAACTGCAATCAGACTCCCAATCGCAATAATCGTAATGCCTTGTACCTTGGAAATCGGCTGATAAATTGTATGTAGCGCTTCACCACCAACCACCAAATTGGATGCATAAAAACCCAAGTACATAATCACCACGACGCCAACAACAAGCAAAGCCCCATAGAAACCAAATTGCCCGCGTGTCTGAATCATTTGCGGCACTGCAAGTTGTGGGCCTTGCGCAGAATGCAGTGCGACAAAAATCGCACCAACAAGATTGCCTAAAACCAATGCCATTAAGGCGGAAAAGAAACTCAGATTAAAAACTGTAACTGCCAATGAGCCCGTAAACATAGTCAACAACATAATGTTTGAGCCAAACCAGATCGTAAATAGATCGCGTGCGTTACCGTGACGTTGATTTTCAGGAATTGCCTGAATCGTACTACTTTCCATAGTTGTGATAGACATAGGAATCCATTCCATAAATAAAAAAGTTATAACCAATCTTAGAATCGGCTTAAATTTTTATATTCAGTATCAAGCCTTTAGTTTTTTTAAAGTAAGACTAAAAAGGACTGAATAACGTAGTTACTCCATCGTAAAGAGATCAAAATCATTTGCGAAATCACCTTAAAATTTAAAATAAAGACCATCTAATATTTTGAAAATATTGAGGTCAGAATAATCACGAACAAATTAAAGAAAAAATTATCTCAGGCCTGTATTTGATCGATGTTCAATATCGACCTATACACCAGCTTGAGTACCACTTGAATTGAATAAAAACGATGGGTGAAAAGCAGATCATTGATCTAGGGTTAAAAAAGTAATTTATCGTTCAAAAGAATTTTTTATTAAAAAATAATTACATAAATAATCATTAAAAAAATTTAACTCAATTGGATAAAAGTCATCGTTATACCCAAGCGATTCAGATTTTTTGAGGCATGTGTTCTGAATATTCTATTATCTCTTTATAACATCACTACTTAAGATAACAAAAACAAAAATGCGTCGTTGATCGACATAAAAAAGGATTTTGGAATAATCCAAATTTTTACGAAAAGGAAATCAATATGATTAAACCAGTAATTTTATCGGTAATGCTGACAACAATGGCAACTCATTCTGCTATGGCCTCAGAAACAGGACATTCATCAGGTCTTAGCTTAAGCGGTTCTGCTGCACTGACAACGGACTACCGTTTCCGTGGACTCTCCCAATCTCGTAATGATCCTGCGGTACAAGGGACCTTTGTACTGTCACATGATTCTGGTTTATACGGCGGAATCTTTGCGGCCAATACGGACTTCGGTGGTTCAACATCACCACATTTTGAGTTTACCTCATATATTGGCTATAACACGGCATTAAATTGGTCTGAAAAAGTTAAGCCAACACTAGATTTAAGCTATAACCGATTTAGCTATCCAGGTTGGTCGGATTGGGCATGGCATGAGTTTTCTGCACGTTTAACCTTTAATGATATCTTTTTGGGTAAAGATAGCCTCCTCACCAATATTAATTATAGTGATGACTATATTGGGTTTGCAGGTGATGCATGGAACTTCACCTTAGGCTATTCAGTACCATTGGCTGAAACAGGTTTTGGTCTGACGTCAAGTATTGGTTATTCCATCATCCAAGATAAAGGTGCATTGATTGATGTTGATGCCGACAATTACATCGATTGGAAGCTTGGGGTGAATTATCAATTTAAAACACTTGAAGGTTTAACTGCGGAGTTATCTGCGGTTGGTACCAATTTGAATACCGATCAGCTCTCTAAAAGTGAAAAACGTACAGTCGCAAACGGTGCAATTTTTAGTTTAACCAAAGCGTTTTAACATTGCATTTTTAGACGATACACAATGTTTAACTGCTATCTGATTTTCTAAGATGATCATTCATTTCAAAATTTTAAATGTGTCATTCTGGTGGGTTACACCCTAAAGCCCCACCAGATTGTTTAATTATCAATTTTTCTAGCTACCAATTTTTTAACTACTATTTTTTTAATTATCAAATTTCTTTAACACATAGGCTTTTGTTGGCGCGGTATGGTGTTGACTAAAATAAAGTCGATTTTCTTCAGTGCCATTAACTATTTTATCAATATCCATCACCAAGTCATTTTGTGCGTCCACGTTGTAATAGAACTGAATACCTTCAATTCGATTAATCACAATTTCATGATTTACTTCATCATAGGCCCAAGTATTTTTTTGATAGCCACGGTTCGGCTTGATATCACTATTTTCATAGGTCATTTTTCCCATATACACAAAGGTACGATGTGCAGTACCGTCTGGGAGTAAGTTAATAATAAACTCCGCACTGCCTTTTTCACACTTGGCAAACGGATCTTCACAACTCATTTGTACATGATAACGTCCAACAAATGCCTCAGCTTTTGTGGAAACCACGTCACTTTGCTGGTCTTGCCCTTTCATTTCTACCATTGCAGGCAAGGTGGCTTGACCGGCGAGATCGGTCAGTTTTTTCCCTTCACTTGCATTGGCACGTGGTGGCGTTTGTTGCAAAGCAAGTTCGCTGGATGAATTTTGTGTGTCAGATGCACCTTGTTGTTTATCATTTGATTTTGAGGAATCGCAAGCACTCAGTACTGTACAAATACTGATGCCTAAAATTCTAAAAAAAATTACTTTATGAAAAGTTAAATACATAAATCCAAATAACCCAATTGCACCGTGCCAGACACATCAAAGATCAATGTGTATATCTATATCTTATTGCGTTGTGCCGTTTCTCGAAATCTTAACGCTGTATTTTTTACAAAAGTATAAAAAACATATTTATCACCACCGCCACCTACATCGGATTGGACACTTTTTACATTATTTTTAATGATTTAACTGGCGTTGTTACACAGTCTTAACAATTTTAATTGGTGATTCACTTGAAGAATCAAACAGAAACGCCACTATTTACTTATATGAATTCATTTTTAATTTTTTAATCATGAATGATGATGAATAACTTTAAGGAGATTTAAATGGCCAATTCTGGTTTATATCGTTCAAGCCGACACAATATGATCGCCGGTGTAATGGGCGGTATTGCTGAACGTTTTGGTTGGAATGTCACATTACTACGAATTATTTTCGTAATTGTTTCATGTTTGAGCGCAGCTTTTCCAGGTATTCTGGTGTATTTGGTGCTTTGGTTAATTATGCCAAAACAAAACTTGCAGCTAAATGAACCGCAAAGCTATGAACGCCCTGTACGAACCATTTATGAAGAGAAAACCCATTAATTGACTTCGATTTAAAGATATGACCCTTTTCAGCTACAACAGTTCCCCCAAACTGCTGTAGCTTTTTTTATACCGCATCATTTTTAAACAGTTTCATTTTTAAACGGTTTTATTTTTAAACAGTATCATTGTGAATTATTGAGTTGTTGCTGTAATGCTGCAATCATATCTGCGCGACTAATAATCCCGACCATTTTTTGATGATCAACCACAGGGATATAATTAAAAGAGCGCTCAACGAAATAAGGCACCAAGTCTTGAATCGGTTGCGTCGGCTGTACAGTCACCACTTGTCGATTCATAATTTGTTTGACCAAATGTTCCCAAGGAGCACGCGCATCGGCAGCGCGTTTAAACCACTCTACAATTTCATACAATGCCAATGTGCCAACCAATTCCCGATCAGCATTGAGCACGGGCAAACTCATCAAATTCACATGTTTAAACTTATCTAAAGCTTGGTGAATATCATCTTGTTCATCCAAGCTCAGCACATCTTTGCTCATAATATCTTGGCAAAGGTATTGATGTACTGCCCTTGCATTGGCCTTTGCTTGTGCTTCTAAAATGATTTTCTGTAAATCATATTCACTAATATCTAAAAGCTGTGTCTGTTGTTCTAACACATCTTGAATATCTTGCGGTTGAATGGTGACTTTCTGTGTCGGGGTTGGATCCTTCGAACGTGTATTAAGCTGTGCAGCTTGTGGATATTGCTTTCCCAACATACGATTAAAAATGATCGCGATCACCAGCAGCAAGACTGAATTGAGTAATACTGGGTAAAAGATAAATTGATAACCCAACTGGTGAATAGATGCACCACCCAATACGGCAGTAATCGCCACTGCGCCACTTGGCGGATGCAATGAATCTGTACTCATCATCAAGAATATCGACAATGCAACAGCAACACTAAATGCCTCGGTTGGATTGGAAATAAAGATGGCACAAGTCACGCCGACTAAACCTGCGATGGTATTCCCCACCACCATATTCCAAGGTTGTGCTAAAGGGCTTGCGGGTACAGCAAAGAGCAATACCGAGGACGCGCCCATCGGTGCGATATACCATGCATTAAATCCACCGAGTACATACCAACTGATCAATGATGACACTGCTAATCCAAGCAGTGCACCAACACCACAGACTAAACGATCTTTTAGTGGTAAAACTTTAAAATTGGGTTTTAAGGTATTTAACCATTCAAGTTGCGTATGAAACACGACAGTCCTGCGCTTTAACACGGTTTAAAGTGTGAATTATACGATGTTGTGGTTATAAGATATATTTATTATCTATCTTAAATGGATAAATTTTTCGCTGATATTTCTCATCTACTGATTTTTCACTGGGCATATTCAGTCAATTGATCAAGTCTTTTTCCATATTCTTGCATTGGACAAAAGGCATACATGGGTGAACCAATATAACTTCCAGCATTTTGACACTCCTGATCAACATAAGCTTTCCATAAGCGTTGTGATTTCATGATGTCGTTATAACGTTCTGGCTGATGGTTTATCTGACTCTGTTTTTTAATCTGATCGAGAACTTTGACAATTTCTTTTTCATAATATGCTCTGCTCTGGTTACTACATGATTCAACCACGGCATTGTTGATGTTGCCTAAAGCCAGTTTTTCGATGGTTTGTTCAACACATTGGTTATATACATCGGGTGAAGCAGCACTCTGTTCTGCATAAGCCGATATTGAACAAATAGTTGTAGATAAAACCATCATGATTGTGCATGCTCTTATCATATTTATTCCTTTGTTGTTTTGATCATGGCTCAATATAGCAATAAATCGATTTTAAAGGCTTTGTTTTTAGCACCCAGTCTGAGCTTAATCCTATTGATCGCGTTTTTTCTTTTTATGAATCATCAATATGATATACAGTCTTTACTGACAATATTTGGTATCAGCCTAATCGTTTATCTGATTTATTGCATTCTTGTCATTCCAATTGCTTATGTCATTTCACTTTGGCTTGCACATCAATATTGGCTTAATTTTTTCAGTATTTTCGTCGGCTCACTGTTAATGTGGCTAATTGTCAGCATCATTGGCTATCTGGTTTTTACTGGGTCATTACCCACACCGCTATGGAAACTATTGAGCGATTGGTTTTTTTATGCAATTTCTGTATTTGCAGGGTGCTGTTATTGGGTTTTGTTAAAAGTATTCTCCAGACCATCATTTACGACTCACGATAATGTAGATAAAACTGATTACTAAAAATCTCCTCTGGATCATATTTTTTCTTCAAACTAAAAAAGGCGTCCGTTTGCGGATAGGCTAAACGCATCTTGTCGCGACTCACATGTAAACGATAAGGCAAATAAAATGTGCCTTGGTTTTTAAGTGTAATATCAACCAATTGCTGAGTCAGTTGTTGCATATCCTGCTCTTGTTGTGCGGTCTTCTTTTGATTAAACAGAAACACCAAGCCAAAAACATCCTCTCGGGCATAATTCATAAACGCATCATGATCATGTTCAACTTCACGAATCGTGATATTGAGTAGATCCACTTTTTTCGTTTTTAAAACAGGCTTGAGATCTTGAATAAACTGAGCCAAGTGCTGCTTTGGAATAAAATATTCATGCAATAGATCGGTTGAATGGCTATCTTTATTTTCAATCAAGGCAGCATCCTCACTGAGAATTTCATTGCGACTAAACGTCGCATAAGGCGATACTGAATTCAGGCTACTTTCTAGATCCCAACGTAGTCGTTTGCCGTATTCACTATCGACAGAACCACGGAACACGATCCGCTTGGTTTCAGCATTTTTACTTTGTTGTTGTGACAAGGCTAAGGGTTTTTTATCGATTTTTTCAAAATAGTTTAAGGTTGCCTGCTGTAAAAAATGCTTATCTGAAATACGTAACCGACCATAAGCAAATTGTACATCTGGATTATTACTGACAATCTTTTGGTACGCATTTACATAGTCTTCAGGTAATACTGAAATTGATTGAAATGTTAAAGCGACATTATCCACAACTTTTAATTTCACATCGAGAATAATGCCAAATAATCCATAGCCACCAATCACCAATTTAAACAGTTCAGGATGTTCTGTACGACTACATTTTACAATCTCTCCCTGTGCATTCATCAAGGTAAATGACTCAACACTGGATGAAATCGGGGGTGAATTCTTTTGCCAACCATGCCCATTGACACTGATCGAACCGCCAATCGAGAAATTACTAAAAGATTGCATCACTGCAATTGATTTACCATAGCGGTCTAAATACTGAAGGGCCTCTTCCCATGTTGCACCCGAGCCAATCGTGAGAATATTGCTCTTCTCATCAAAGCTCATATGGTTATAGGGCAGCATATTCAGTGCAATACCATCAGGGTAAATCGTATGCCCACCCATACTGTGCTTAGCCCCCGCAATCGAAACTTTTAGATGATGTTCACTTGCATATTTAAGCAAAGTTTTAAGTTGTTGTTGAATCGCTTCGGGTGTACTTTCTACATCGACAATTTTATGCACTTTTGTCAAATTAAGATGACTGGCATCATCCCGATAGCCTATAGGAATATGCTCAATTCCCTGTTGCTCATTGATTTTTGTTTTAAAAAGATGAATCGCAGGAATAGAAATAACCGCTAATAGAATAAGGAGAAGGCTTAGCCAAAGTTTGTTTTTCTGTGCTTTTTGCATAATGAATGATTTAAAATGTTTTAAATTTATTCAATAATTTATAAGCTATAAATATTAAAAAAGCAAAATACCGATAAAGTTTGTCAGCGATCAGAATCATCATTTATAATGAATTCCAGCATAAAAACAATATCTTAAAATAAGGAGAATATATGGCTTATATTATGGTGGACATCGAAGCAGATGGTCCAATTCCCGGTGATTACTCAATGATTGCGCTAGGTGCAGTGTTGGTAGAAGATCACTTACATCAACAATTCTACGGTTTACTTAAACCAATTTCCGAAAATTATATTCCTCAAGCGCTCGCAGTTTCAGGCTTTAGTCGTGAAGAAACCCTAAGCTTTAACAATCCTGAGCATGTTATGAAAGACTTTGCCAAGTGGGTGAGTAAAGTCAGTAAAGATCGCCCTATCTTTATTAGTGATAATAATGGTTTTGACTGGATGTTTGTCTGTTGGTATTTTCATCATTTTACTGGCAGTAATCCGTTTGGATTTAGTTCACAAAATTTAGGCAGTTTGTATAAAGGACTGGTCAAAGATAGCGTTCTAAGTTTTAAGCATTTGCGTAAAACAGCACATACCCATAACCCTGTTGACGATGCCAAAGGCAATGCAGAAGCGTTATTGGCAATGAAAAAGGACTATGGATTGAAGATTAAGTTTTGATTGGCCTTTTCTAGATATAAAACCCGCCCCTCATAACCACGCATATCCCACATGATGTTCTGCTGATTAATTGAAAGTTCCATGAAGTTTATGGGTAGGTTTAATGACAACATATACTGGAATTGATGTATCACTTGTAAAATATAACCATCAATATTTAGAAGATTTAAACCTATATTAAACATACTGAATTCATCGATAGATAGCATATATAAATCCTCATCTAGATAATACCAAATATCCATTATTGGATGATAAACACCATCAAACACCGTATTGTCACTAATCGTTTCACAAATATTTTTTAAAATATTTACAGCAAGTTCAGGCTGGATTTTACCGCCCAACACTTCATCACAAAAAAATTGTAAGTAAGCAAAAATTGCTTTTTTTGAATCTGGATAAGGTAAACCTAGTTCGTCTATTGATGCGTGAAAATATTTTTCAGCTAACCCGATCTCTGGAAAACTTTCCAATATTAAAGAAACCAAAGCAATAATAGATTCTGTTTCAAAACCATTTTCTAATTTTGCTACAGCCCAATCAATATAATCTTGTGCATTTTTACCATCTACTAAATTCTTACCAATGATTTCTAAATAATTCATTTAATCACCATTGAATAAAAAGTCATGATCTGTTCATGATGAACTTCCAGCATCCAACTTCTGGTTTGATCCACAATATTTAAACTTATCCCAACAGACCAACTAAAGATATCCCAGTGTTTCACAAAAACTTTCCATTGGGTTTTGATTACATTTTCATCATATAGCATGTAAATATCTTGATCGAAAGGAATCTTTTGCTGAAACAACCATTCTCTCACTTGCGCAATTTCAAGATCAGAATTCCAACTTTCTGAAATATTTAAGTATTGCTCATTCTTAAAAGATTTAGGCATTTCTTTATACATGAGTCGAGCAAATTCAGTGGCTTCAAAGCCTTTCAAAAAAGTTATGCGTTGGGAAAGATAGTGTTCTAACGCGAATTCGTCGATCAAAAAAGATAAACCAAATGGCAGCTCTGCATAGCTTTGCCAACTTTTGAATTTACGCTCATAATCCACTAAATACATAATATTTAAAATTTCCATGTTAATATCAAATATATAATTTAACTTATTTAATTTTACCAATGAACAAAATAACCCATTTCATCATTTTAACTTCTTCGTTTTTCCTTGCTGCATGTAGTACATCAAATGAACCCGTAATTTTAGAAACAAAGCAAATTGCAATGACGGGCGAACCATCAAGCACACTTGAACTTACCCTAATTAAAAAAGATAAAATCTGCATCTTAAAAGCAAAAAACACTTCTAAAAATACACCAACAATAGAAAAAGATTGGGCTTTTTTTAGGGACGATCTCATTTTAATATCTGAAAATTCAAGCTCGGAACCCGTAATCAATAGCGATGCTCCAGATGCAAAAATTGAAGAGCACATTGAGGAAATGAAAATAAGAAAAGAGGCCAAAGAAATGAAAAGTTTTATCTCAAAAGAAAATCTGAAAAAATGTACATAAGTTGATCTGCGATAAGAATCAATATTTATAGACTAACCTTTGCCACACCTCCCCAAAATCCTTATACTTAGAACCAATTTTTTCTAATACTTATAGTGGATGCTGCATGAGTCGCGCCATATCGCATATTGATACATTCCAAGGCTTAATTCTTGCCTTACAAAACTACTGGGCTGAACAAGGTTGTGTGGTGTTACAGCCTTACGATATGGAAATGGGCGCAGGGACATTCCACACTGCAACATTCTTACGTGCGCTTGGGCCAGAAACATGGAACGCAGCATACGTTCAACCCTCACGTCGTCCTAAAGACGGTCGTTATGGCGAAAACCCAAACCGTTTACAACACTACTATCAATTCCAAGTGGTACTTAAACCCAACCCTGACAATATCCAACAACTGTATCTAGACTCTTTAGAAGCGATTGGTATTGACACGCTTACACATGACATTCGTTTTGTAGAAGACAACTGGGAATCTCCAACATTGGGCGCTTGGGGCTTAGGTTGGGAAGTGTGGTTAAACGGTATGGAAGTGACTCAGTTTACTTACTTCCAACAAGTCGGTGGGGTTGAGTGCTACCCAGTCACAGGTGAAATCACTTACGGTCTTGAACGTCTGGCAATGTACTTGCAGGGCGTCGATTCAGTTTATGACTTGGTTTGGACCAAAGGTCAATTTGGTACAGTCACCTACGGTGATGTGTTCCATCAAAATGAAGTAGAGCAATCAACTTATAACTTTGAATATGCCAACGTTGAAAAAATGTTTGAACTCTTCGACTTTTATGAAGCTGAAGCAACCCGCTTAATGGAAGCGGAACTTCCACTTCCAGCATATGAGCAAGTCATCAAAGCATCACACAGCTTTAACTTACTCGATGCACGTGGTGCTATTTCTGTCACTGAGCGTCAACGTTATATTTTACGTGTGCGTACTTTGGCACGCTCTATTGCACAAAGCTATGTGGCTGCTCGTGCCAAACTCGGTTTCCCAATGGCTGAACCGCATTTACGTGACGAAGTGCTTGCACAGTTAAAGGCACAAGTTGAAGCAGAAGCAAAAGCTGAGGAGAATAAATAATGTCTAAACATACAGTTTTATTCGAACTTGGCTGTGAAGAATTACCGCCTAAAAGCTTAAAGACCTTACGTGATGCGTTACAAGCTGAAACGGTTAAAGGTTTAAAAGACGCAGGTTTGGCATTTGATTCAATTGAAGCTTATGCAGCACCACGTCGTTTGGCATTAAAAATTGTTAATGTTGATGGTGCACAAGCAGACACTCAAAAGCGTTTTGATGGTCCTGCCCTACAAGCTGCTTATGATGTAGAAGGCAAACCAACCAAAGCCTTAGAAGGCTTTATGCGTGGTCAAGGCATTACTGCGGATCAAGTATCAACTTTCCAAGCAGGTAAAGTTGAAAAAGTTTGTTATTTAAAAGATGTGAAAGGCCAAAGTCTTGACGCTTTACTTCCACAAATTTTACAAACAGCACTAGATAACTTACCAATCGCAAAACGTATGCGTTCTGCGGCAAGCCGTACTGAATTTGTTCGTCCAGTGAAATGGGTGGTCTTGTTAAAAGACAATGATGTGATTGATGCAACGATTCAGGATCATAAAGCGGGTAATCTGACCTACGGCCATCGTTTCCATGCCCCTGAAGCGATTTCACTCACAAATTCAGATGATTATTTACCGAAATTAAAAGCAGCACATGTCGTGGCTTCTTTTGAAGAGCGTCAAGCGATCATTGACCAACAAGTTAAAGCTTTGGCTGATGAAGTCAATGCGATTGCCATCGTTCCTGCCGACCTACGTGATGAAGTGACTGCATTGGTTGAATGGCCTGTTGCGTTACGTGCAAGCTTTGAAGAACGTTTCCTTGCAGTGCCTCAAGAAGCCTTGATCACCACGATGCAAGACAACCAGAAGTATTTCTGTTTGGTCAATGCAGCACATAAATTACAGCCTTATTTCATTACTGTTTCCAATATTGAGTCTAAAGATCCAACTCAAATCATTGAAGGTAATGAAAAAGTTGTACGTCCTCGTTTGTCTGATGCAGAGTTTTTCTTCTTACAAGACCAAAAGCAACCGCTTGCTTCTCGTAAAGAGAAATTAGCCAATATGGTCTTCCAAGCACAATTGGGCACACTTTGGAACAAGTCTGAACGTATTGCAAAATTGGCTGTGGCGTTATCTGCAATCACGGGTGCAAATCCTACTGATGCTGAAAAAGCTGCACTGCTTGCAAAATGTGACTTAACTTCAGAGTTAGTTGGTGAATTCCCTGAACTTCAAGGGATCGCGGGAACTTATTACGCACGTATTGAAGGCGAAAATGATGAAGTTGCTGAAGCTTTAGGTGAGCAATATTTACCTAAGTTTGCTGGCGATGTTCTACCAAAAACGAAAACAGGTACAACCATTGCCCTTGCTGATCGTTTAGATACCCTCACAGGTATTTTCGGGATTGGTCAAGCACCGACGGGTTCGAAAGATCCATTTGCTTTACGTCGTTCTGCGATTGGTATCTTGCGTTTGGTGATTGAAAATAATCTTGATGTTTCGATTGAAGAACTAATCAAGCTTGCTTTGGCTGCTTATGGCGATGTATTAAAAGATCATGCGAAGACTTTAGTCGATGCTGTCGCATTCCTCGAAGGTCGTTACCGTGCTAAGTACGAAGACCAAGGTGTTGCCGTTGATGTGATTCAGGCTGTTCAAGCACTTTCTCCAAAATCACCTCTTGATTTTGATAAGCGTGTAAATGCAGTAAATCACTTCCGTAGTTTGCCTGAAGCTGCTGCTTTGGCTGCTGCAAATAAGCGTGTTGCCAATATTTTGGCGAAAGAGGTAATTCCCGAAGGAAATGTGTTTATTGACAACTTAGTTGAAGATGCTGAAAAAGCTTTGTTTGAAGAGTTTTGGCGAATAAATCCTATTGTTAAACCATTATTTGATACTAAAGACTACACAAAAGCACTGTCTAAGTTAGCTGCGCTTCGTGCACCAATTGATGCATTCTTTGAGAATGTGATGGTGATGTCAGATGATACTAACTTAAGAATAAATCGCTTACGAATGCTTCAACTATTCCGTAACTTATTTATGCAGATTGCAGATATTTCTGTGTTACAGCATTAAGTATGACGATCTATAGTAATTCTCCAATTACTATCACTATTCTCAAGCTCTTTCAAGAGCTTGAGAATTACATATTAAAAAATCATAAGAATTTACCGCATGGTGCTGTAAAGGCTTTTATTTTTGGTGGTTGTGCATTTCATATTCATACCAATGCTCGTGGTAGCAATGATATAGATGCTGAAATTCAGGCAATCCAGCAATTAAAGAAACACGATATAGTTGTGTTTTTAGAAAATAATGATGTTGAATATTTAGATGATAATAATCTTGAAACTAATTTAGAGTTTGATCGTAGTTTTAACACCAGCCTTGCATCTGTCGACCCTGACTACCTTGAAAGAGCGATTCCATTAGTTGCCAATCGTATTGTTGAAGTTTATTTAGTATCCGGTTTAGATTTAGCCATTTCAAAACTTGCTCGTTTATCTGATAGAGATATCGAAGACATCAAAGAATTATACCTTAATGGTAAGTTTTCTCTTGAAGCGTTTAAAAAATCAGCGAATAATGCTGAAATGTACTATGCGACTCCTGAACAATTACACTCGAATAGTCAATATATCGTGTCAATCCTTTCGGAGTTAAGAGGCTAACTCATATGATGAATCAGGTAGAGTTTGAACACGCTTTAAATACATTGTTAAAACAACCATTATCATCGGCAACATTTAGTGAAGTGAAACCAGTTGCTGAGGCTTTACTCTATTCAGAGCTTTTACCTTCTATAACAAATAATCTAAGTACGCTTGAAACACGCCGTTTAGTTTTCTTACTTGAAAAATTTAGACGCTATTCATGTTCTAGCGTATCCCGTAGACAACAGTTAAAGTCTTTTTCAGATGATTTGTCTTTACAGACCACTCATCTTGACTCAAGCCACTTGGTTGATCCTTTAGCGCAAAGATTTGGTTTAGATGAAGATTTAAATCATTTAAAATCACAATTACTCACACTTCAAACGCGCCATTATCATCAAGAGCATGGGTAAAAATCATTCGCTGTTTCCTCTTTTACATTAGGTGACGAATAAGTTCTTTGAGAATGTGATAATGATATAGCGTTTTTTTGGAGAAAATCGTTTAAATTTACTTGTACAGCTAAACAGCTTGTTTGAGGATGTTCTTGCATTAAAAAGTTAAAATTAAGCTATTGAAATAAAATTAAAATTCTGATAAAAGATGAATTTTATTTATTTTTTATTAACATGCAGAAAAATTTAATACATCCATTTTTAAAATTCAGTTTCATCTCATTATTAACATTGGTTATTCCAGTGATAACTATCGAAAAATTCCAACTCTACTCCATAATTCTGTCAGAAAACTCCATTCTATACATCTACTCAACAATAGCACAAGTTGTAGCTGGGCTAATGGCGCTAACATTAGTAGCTGTACCGTATTTATTTACCTTACTTGAAAAAAAGATACAACAAGATGAAAGCTGGGAAACAGCTGTTTCAATTGCAAAAGAAAAGGTGTTCGAATATTTTCTATTGATTTTTATCATAGGAATTGTATCTGTTTTATTTTGTCTTATTGTTATTGGTACATTTAATTATTTAGACTATCAAAATTATTCATTAACTATTGCAACATGTAGTTTTCTTTACTTCATCTCTATTGTTCTATATTTAATATTCTATAGCGTTGACCCAACAAGATTATCTAAAATCAATGATAAATATGTTGAAAAATATTTAGAGAAAAAGAATGTAGAAAATCTACCAAATGCCCAAATCATTTCACCAAAAGGTATTCGACCTGAAATAATTTCTAAAGATTTAGAAATTAAAAGTGAACAAAATATAAGTTCTAGTGTCGGTAACTTTTTTATGGAATATTCAAAATTTGAAGACAATATTAATACTTACTACAAAAAATTAGTAGAATCGACAAAAAAACCTCCTTTTATACAACAGATTAAAGAATTAAATCGTTTCAATATCATTCCTGATAATTTATATCATGAAATAAATGATATCCGAATCTTTAGAAATGCTTTAGTCCATACTAGTCATCAGATGGAGTTAGACAAAAATTTAATAGATAATTTAAATTTAAAAATTAGAAATATTAATCAAGAAATTAAAGAATCAATTGAAAGTTCTAAATAAAATTAGAACTTTCATTAACAATCTAAAACTAAATATTCCTAATACATTGTATAGACTCAATTGATCAAGTTAAGTTTAAGATCAAAAGCATATGAATTCTAAAATATTATTATCTGTACCTTTAATCGCGATCGTCCTCACCGCCTGCTCAACTACACCCACCAATCCAAACGCTCCAACTGTTTTAGAACAACATAAAAATATCTCTGCTGAACCAAGCACAAAACATAACCTTGCCAAACTCATCAAACAAACAGACAACTGTGTCATCGAATTTACTGGCAACTTTGAAACAGGAAAAGCCACAGAACATTGGATTTTTAAAGGTGATCAGCTCATCTCTGCATTTTCAAATGTAGATGCTGAAGTCGAAAATAAACAAACTGTTTTTGATCCAAAAGATGCTGAAAAGCTAAAAAACTTCAACTCACTTAAAAATAACTTTAAAACATCAAATCTGGAAAAATGTAATTAATCTCGGCACTTCACTTTGATACGTCGTTGAGGCTAAAAGAGCTAAATACAAAATTATTTCGCTCTTTTAGCCACATAAATGACGGGATAAATCCAAACAAGGACGCCAATGAGTCCAATCGCAGCAAATATGAAACTATTTGGGAGGTAATGATTAAACCAATAATAAATTGGATTTAAACCCAATTTAAACGAATTCATCATTGCGTAGAGTATCGCAATCATCAGCACATGAGACAAAATCAGATGTCCAATAGATAGCTGATATTTCCTAAAATATTTTGCAAAATAAAGGCTTGGAATCAAATAAATTAAAAATACCACGCCCATAATGACCCAACCCATTATTTGATGCCTGGAAGATAGTTCATCTCCACAGCCACAGGCAAAACTGGGTTTTAAACTCAATATAAAGGTGAGAAATATTAAGATTATTATATTTTTCATTATGATGATTAAACCAACAATTTAACCCAAAGCTTATGTCGTTTTTATTTTAATAACAAGCTAGAAATTTTTACAGAAAATGCTTTTATCATCATTCTCATATTCTTATAAGCATCAGAATTTAAAAAGTAAAAACGCTCAATTCCCCCAAACACATCTGGCCGTAACATTCATTCACAATTCTTACACTATTGTTAAAACTCTGTAGATAAGCTGTTGCTGTTTTATCTCAAAGACTATTTTTATACATATTTCACATTATTATAGGCAACACTCAAACTTGAACTCATTCAGGTACAGGATAAAACTAATTATGAAAATGCTTAAAACAACAGTGATCGCCACAGCACTTCTTGCCAGCTCTCCTCTTTTTGCCAATACAGATATAAGTGCAAATGCTTCTGCTGAAGTCGGAACCAATGGAGGCATTCTAAGCAACATTGGTCAAGGTATCCATAACACAGCAGACAAAGTAGGTAATGGAATTGAAAAAGGTGTTGATAAAACCCGTGATGTGTCTAAAGACGCTTGGGATGGCACCAAGAATACTGCTGCTAAAGTAGGTACAGGTATTGAAAAAGGTGTCGATAAAACCCGTGATGTATCTAAAGATGCATGGGATGGCACTAAAAATGTTGCGGATAAAGTCGGTACGGGTGTGGAAAAAGGTGTCGATAAGACCCGTGATGTATCTAAAGATGCATGGGACGGCACTAAACATGCTGCTGATAAAGTTGGGACTGGTGTGGAAACAGGCATAGACAAAGGTAAAGTTGCGACGAAAGGTGCGTGGGAAAATACCAAAAAACTAAGTTCTGAAGCGGGTCATAACACCAAAGAAGCAGCTGTTAAAGTAAAAGACAAAACTAAATCAGCAACAAGTAAAACTTGGCAGAAAACCAAGGATTTAGTTAAACCTAAACCAGCAAATACAGGTGCAAAAGTAAATTCACAAACCCATGTGAAAACACCAGTAGGTAGCGCTAAAGTCGCCGTATCTACAGACGCTAAAGTTGCTACAAAATAATTTAAATTTAATGCACATTTAGAAAAGCTCACTTAGGTGAGCTTTTCTTATACATCTGCCAGTAATTTGGTATGCAATGTATACATATGTTTTCTTGCTGTAGGATTTTTCTTTCCATTTTACTTTTTATCTAAATAAAACAGTATGATAATCCCAATTAGCACTGAGCGAATCGCTACAATCATCATAAAGGGATCAAAACATCATGAAGATGATCAAAAGTCTATGTGTGATCACTGCAATACTTGCAACACCATCACTCTATGCGCAAACCAATACTCAAAATCAAACCCAGCCTTATGGTGACAATCCAAATATTTTTAAAGTATTGGCACATAAGACCGGTGAAGCTGTACAGAATACCGCTGAAAAAGTAGGTGATGCGACCGAAAAAGGGATTCAAAAAATTAAACCGTCTTTGGATGAAACCATTGAAAATACCAAAAAATATACCACTGAAAAAGCCACTGAGGCTCGTGATAGTACTCGCCAAGGCATCGATACTGCGGTAAAAAAGGTTGAGCAAACCAAAGATCGAGTAATGGGTAAAACCAGTTTAAATGTTCCGATTGAACAAGGCAGCTTAAGCCAATCTTCGACCACACCCAATACGGCGAATACTGTAACTGCTGCAACGACAACAAACGTTCAAAATACGCCGATCACCACACAACCTGTTCAACCCGCAGTTCAAAATCAATTACCCAACAATGCGCAAGAAGAACCTGAAATTAAAAAACAGTCGTTACCAATCGAGAACCAAGAGCATGATGCCAACACCAATACCACAGGCTCAAAAGACACCAGCTCAACCAATACACAAAGCTCAACAGATGATGAGGTTGGTGTACCAAGATAAGCAGCTAAACACACTTAATCTGTTGATCTCCACACCTTGCGCTACCTATGCTCAAGCTGATAGCAGTAAAACGAATATAGCTGTTTAACTGTACTTTTTTAACGATGCCTTTTAATTGCGCCTTTTTTCATTGTGCTTTTAACTCGGCCCTTTAGCCATTCACCTGACGAATCACTTTACCCTGCTTAAATGCCTCAAAATTTTCAAGCATTTGATTCACAATACGTTGACGTGCATCAACACTGCCCCACGCACTATGCGGTGTGATAATCAGGTTTGGAATATCTTGTGCAAGTAAAACATTACCTTGTGTCGGCGGTTCAACAGAAAGTACATCTGTTGCCGCACCTGCAATTTTGCCTTGTCTTAATGCGTCTGCTAAAGCCTGTTCATTAACGATACCACCACGCGCACAATTGATTAAGAAAGCAGAATTTTTCATTTTATCAAATGCTTGGCTATCAATTAAATCACGTGTTTCCTCTGTTAGAGGACAATGCAGAGAAAGAAAATCGACTTGAGCAAGCATTTCGGCAAAAGGTGTTCGATCCTTATGCGTTGGTCGATTGGGTAATGATGCGACCAAAATTTTCATTCCAAAAGCTTCTGCCAACTTGGCAACCGCTTGACCAAGCTCACCATAACCAATGATGCCAAGGGTTTTTCCAGATAATTCGACAATTGGAAAATCCAGTAAGCAGAAAATTGGCGACTTGTTCCATTCGCCTTGTTTAACTGCATGCTCATATTTAAGTAAAGATGTCGCTAATGCCAACATTAACGTCAGCGTATGTTGTGCAACTGCAGAAGTGCCATAGCCCTGACAATTACACACCACAATACCTTTTGATCGCGCAAAATCTAAATCAATATTGTTGGTCCCCGTGGCCGAAATCAAAATCAATTTTAAATTTTTACATTGTTCCATCGCCTCAGCATTCACAATCACTTTATTGCTGATCACCACGTCTACATCTTGAATCCGCGCTAGAACTTGTTCTGCTGTGGTCGATGGATAAAGTATTAAGTCATCAAAAGCTGCTCTTAACTGACTAAAATCCAAATCCTGTTTATCTAAAGATTCATAATCTAAAAATACAGCTTTCATTGCTTTTCCTTAATGATAGAGAGCTAGTTTTACACTTACGAAGCAGACGCTTCTGGAAAACCAAAAGAATTATTCTTTAAAGCCAATAAGTATGCATTGGTCATACGGTAAGCCTCTTGAATAATGGCTTCAGAAATATAGCTTTCGTTGTAATAACCATGCTTCATACAAGTAAAAACCAATTCCATTAAAATCGTCAATGTATCAGGCTCCTGTGGTACATATTCATCGACGTTAATCATTTCCAGTGCTTTTCGGACGCCATGACTGACCTTTTTTAATTCTATTTGGTATTCCAGATAAGCTTGCCGGGTAAAAGGTCCACTTAAAATCAACAAGCTTGCCGTTTCAGATTCATTAAAATATTTGGCTGTGGTACGAATCATACTTTCAGAGAGTAGCTGTCCGTATACTTCTATGGCTGCATTTGGATTTTCCGTCAACACTCGAACAGCAGCCTGTCCGAGTTGTTTGACTAAATCATTTAAATGCGTCAGTGCAATATGACGAAAAATATCGTATTTCGTCGGAAAGAATTGATAAATACTGGTCCGCGGAACGCCAGATGCATTGGCAATTTCAGGAATCGAAATCTTTTCAATTCCAATGGATAACAGTAACTCTTGCGTGGTTGCCAGCATCTTATCCATTCTTTTTTGGGAACGTTCTTGTTTTGGTTGGCTCACCTTTTTCGTCATTTTTTTTAAAACTGACGTTGACGTTATTTTAATCATCAGATAATCTCTCATAAAAACCAACAAATGTTGGTTTTAAAAAACTTCCTTGTCGTACTACAAAAATATAGAGGAAACCGAAAATGAATTTACCCCTTTCCGATGTACAAATGTCCATACAAAGCAAAACTAAACTTTTTGCTGATCCAGAAGATGAACAACGTAGCCACCGAATTCGTAAAACAATTTTGGAAGCGGGAAATCAATTACGTGAACGTCATCCTTGGCTGGTTCAGCACCAAGACCAAATTGGCCTAGCCATCCTTGTAACAGCTGTAACAGGGATTATTTTCAATATAACACAATACACTCGTGGGAAAATGCCTTGGTATGTGGCAATTCCGCTTTCTGCATTTTGGATGTCGCTCTTACATGAACTAGAACATGATCTTATTCACCAAATGTATTACCGTAAAAACAAAAAAATCAATGATGCCATGTTGGCAGCCGTTTATGCCTTTCGTCCAAGTACCGTGAACCCGTGGATACGTCGCGAGGTACATTTACATCATCACAAATCATCGGGTACTAAAACAGATTTAGAAGAACGCGGTATTAACAATGGTGATCAATGGGGCTTAAAACGCTTGCTGATGACTGGTGACAATATGCTGGCGATCTATTTACGCCCCATCACCATGATGAAAACCACCAAGCGTTTTATTCATGCGCAAAAGCATTTATCCCAAGCCGATAAACTCAAATTAAAAGCAAAACTTTCTGCGAGTTATGCACCCTTTGGACATATTCATTATGCCTTATGGCATGGTTTCTTATTGTTCAATGCTGCCAAATTAGCAATGAAAGCCACAGGCATAGCACAACCTAAAAATAGCTTATGGAGACTTGCAGACAAAACCACAAAGTTTTATGCCGTTAGCATTGCAGCACCAAATTTCTTACGCACCTTAAGTCTGCATTTTACCAGTTCCAATATGCATTATTATGGTGATGTTGAAGATGGCAATATCGTTCAGCAGTGTCAGGTCTGGACAGATTGGCGGATGAAACCTTTACAGGCCTTTTGTTTTAATTTTGCTGGCACACATGCCATTCACCATTTTGTTGTACGTGATCCATTTTATATTCGTCAAGCCATTGCTCAAGACTGCTATCCAGTGATGCAAGAAAATGGGGTCCGTTTTAATGACTTTGGGACGTTTAAACGAGCGAATCGTAGGTTCTAAATTTGATAACTGGTATCTTCGTCTTATGAGTTGATAGAGACCTCTGGCATGGATCTTTTATATTTTAAAACACCTGATTACGCCTTATAGTGAGTTAAACAATCAACAAAAAGACCTTACAATGAATTGGACAGCTTATCCGTCACTTATGCTCGCTCTGCTTGGTTTTAGCTTATATTCGCCAGTCTATGCAAAAGTATATGTTTTACAATCAATAAATAACTTAGACGAAGCTGAGTTTAGAAGTTCTGAGGGAAATGAATTTAAACTGATTAAATTAAATCAGGGTTGCCGTATTCAAGCTCGATATTATTTGGAAATGGAAAATCGTGTGTTTAATTATACCTTCCTTCATCAACCACCCATGAAGCAAAAACTGCTCCATGCCACGCAAAAAACCTTCCGTTATCATTATAAAGACGGTGAAGAAGGTTCTCTGGCAGCAGTGACTGATGTTTATCAACATTCCAGCGAAGTCTATAAAGTCAGTGATTTAGACGTTCAAAATGAATTTAAAAAATATACCGCTTTATTTCCAATCGCCTATTTAAAGCAATGTAACTAAAGCCGTATCTGTCTATTTAAATAGCTCAAATGTCAAATCGTTAGACACCAAATGGTGTTTCAGCTCAACCGCTGACTTTAAGCAACCTTAAAGTGGCAAAACTCATTTAAGCTTTCATCATCAAAACTCACCAAACCTTGAATATCACAACTCATATAAAAGTTTTTATAGGTCAACACATAAAAGTCAGTGGTTTTTTTAATCACAATTGGATTCATATCCAAAGATAAAGCTTCATCTTGCTTAAATAATTTGGTCACACGGCGATCATTCATACAAATCAAATAGGTCTGCTTTTTGATCTCGACTTGTGCCAAACCATTGTTTTCAACATGCAATGGAATAATATATTTTCCATTCACATCAATCACTTGTTGATCATAGCTTTCTAGCTTTTGCGTGATCACGTTAAATACTAAAATATTGCCAAAACTGTCTTGTAGCTGCGTTTTATCTTCAAAAGCAAAATTGACTTGAATACCCAGTTTCTGCAA
The DNA here is from genome assembly GCF_051059255.1 of Acinetobacter sp. CE-15. Classification (NCBI taxonomy): domain Bacteria; kingdom Pseudomonadati; phylum Pseudomonadota; class Gammaproteobacteria; order Moraxellales; family Moraxellaceae; genus Acinetobacter; species Acinetobacter sp. CE-15. Next base: position 4,218,665 of record NZ_CP192737.1, read on the forward strand.
ATCTTGCTCATCTACTCGTTTATTGGTCAATAAAATACGCGTAATGGTCTGCTTTAAACTGGCATCAAAGAAAGTACTATCCAGTTGGATATCTGTACCTTTTAGAATTTTACCCAAAGCCTCGTTATGTGTCCCCAATAAGTGAGCAATCACACTTCGATAATAAAATTTGCTGTTTTTCTTTACTTCACGAATCTGCTTATAAAAATAAGTTTGATCGTATTCACGTTCAATAAAATCATGTAGTAACGCAGAGTTGGCTAAAACTGCAATCGCATCATGACCAGTATACGGTAAATGTAACGTATGCAATTGAGGGATCAATGGCTTAATTTTTAAATAATGTTCTTTATCATTTTCAAAATAAGGGTCATAAACAATGATGTATTCACAGTCTGCAACGATGTCTTGTGCCTGAATACGCATATCCGCATTTAATTCAGCATCATAGAAATCTGTATAACGCTTGTCCTCAACCTCTAAAGGGTCGATAGAATATTGCGGAACCATGGCAACAACACGATTCATTTTTAAAGCTTTGGCATATTTGATTGCCGCATAGCCACCCATCGAACCGCCATAACCCACTATATTTTTAAATTGTTTTAAAATGGGATCTAGATGCTCTAACAATGCAGCCATGCTTGAGGCAGGAAACCAAGACTTCTGTTTTGGCATAATCCCGACCACGGCGTAGTTATATTTAATCAAAGACTTTTCAGCATTGATGGAAAGTCCTTTAGCTCTAGAAATCAAGTCACCAAATGACAGGACTAAAGTGTCAGAATCGCCTTGTAAATAGATTGCTCTAATATGATCATCTTCAAAAATTATTTGCTTATCCATTCGCACACCGAGCACTAGCTCTATCATTGGCTGAAATTAAATAAATAGGCACTTGCCTATTGATTGCTTCAAGTGTCATATTTTATAGAGTCTAGTCAGATAAAAAAGCGCAAAATATGACACATTCCCTACATCCTGCTGCTCAAAAAGGCTTCAGTACTGCTGCTGAACTTTATCAACAAGTCAGACCCAATTATCCACAAGACGTGGTCAAATGGTTAAAAGAAGATTTAGCCCTTGGCCCAGATTCAAGCGTTGTTGACTTAGGCGCAGGTACTGGAAAATTTCTCCCTTACCTCAAACAAGCAACGCCCAATATTATTGCTGTCGAGCCCGTCACAGAAATGTTGGAACAATTGAAAATAGTACATCCTGATGTACAAACGCTTCAAGCAAAGAGTGATCAAATTCCGTTAGAATCTGAAAGTATTGATGCTGTTTTGTGCGCGCAGTCATTTCACTGGTTTGCCAATATTGAAACCTTGAATGAAATTCACCACATTTTAAAACCTGAGGGTCATCTTGGTTTGGTCTGGAACCAGCGCGATGAGACGATAGACTGGGTTAAAGCATTGGCAGATCTGCTCGCAACGATCGAAGGAGACACACCACGTTACCATAGTGGGCAATGGAAGTTGGCGTTTGAAAATCAATTTTTATTCCAACTTGAAACAGCCAAAGTCTTTTCACAAGTACAAACGGGAACCGTGGAAAATGTGGTCAGCAAGCGCTTATTATCCACCAGTTTTATTGCAGCGATGCCAGAACAACAGCAACTCACGCTGAAACACAAATTCGAACATATTGTCTTGGAATATACGGGTAAACATGCGCAAGATGAAATAGACTTCCCTTATGTCACCTATGTTTATAACTTTAGGAAACTGCGCTAATCGAAACGCTTTAATGAGGAATGTTTATCATGAATTTAATACTTCGCCCTTTACTCCTTTCAGGTTTACTTACATCCGTCGTTTTCATGGCAGCATGTTCTCCTAAAGATAGCCCACAGCAAAACAATTCATCTGAACCTAAAGATGCCTCTCAAGAGATCATGGATCAATTGAAAACCAAACCGATTAAAAGCTTTCCAAGTACACCCGATGATGCTCACGATATCGCATTACTTGAAGAATATGATCAGAAATTTACCGAAAATAATAATGCTTTAGAAGCTGACCTAAAAAAACGTGCAACAGATGGCACTCTTACCGAAGAAATAGATCGTCAGCTCAAACGTGATGGCATTGAATCTGCGCTGAATATGCTTAAACAACTGGATCTAAAAACCGAACAAGGACGCTATATTCAAGGGTTACGATATCAATATTGGGAAAATCAAGCCAAAGTCTATGATGAGAAAAAGCAATCTGCAGATGGTGAACTGAAAAATCCAAGTGATGCAGTCAAAGGTATGGGAGAAATGTTAAGCGCTGATGAGCAACTTGATCATTGGAAACAATTGACCGATAAAAAATAAAAAAACTAATGCTTTAATCTTCTCTTGCGCCAGATCAAATGGCACAAGAGAAGAATCTCTAATCATGTTTAAACCAGTAAAATTAAAGTGAAATCCTAAGAAACCCGAATACGACAACGCCATTGCTGATCAGGTTGTTTTGAAGATTCCCATGAACGAACGTGCACCAATTCAATATAATCTTGTCCTGGTTTTTCAGCTTTAAAACGGAAAGTCTTGGTGCCACCGACACCCACTGCTCCCTCTTCATTATCATTTTGCAAATAGGTTTCTTCTGTTTTAAATATTTTAAGTGGTTGTAATAACTGCCATTGGTAACCTGTGCTTGGGTTTTCAGGTGCATTGAATACAAGCACTTCACCCACTTTCATATCCATCAAAGTTGGGCACTTTTGTTTCAATGTATACTCATGTGTTTTACCTTCCACTGTAGGACTTGAACTTTGACAAGCGACTAAGCCCAAACTGCAAACCAACAAAGTAAAACCCACTAAACCTTTCATTTATCACACTCTTTATGATTCAAACTGGCTAAAATTATAGCAAACCTTATCATCTTCTCTGATGTGGCTCAATTTGAATTTAGATATTTTGCTTTTCCAACCACTGAATAGAATTCACCCGAATCAGTTTACACGCCCCATCACCGACACCATTCCAATCCAAAGCAGATTTCCACACCAAATCTTTATCATTCACTTGAACCAAATCACCAGTTAAACGAACTAAATCACCACGCTTTACCTGTTTGATTTTTTGAGCAATTTCAGGGTTAGCGGGAATAATATGCATATTACTGACCAATTGAGTTGCCAATTGAGCAGGAATTGGTGGTCGAGCCATTTTCCAATTTAAGAAACGATCATATTGATTGATCGAAATCTGACGGGCAATTTCAGGCTCAGTAAATAAACCACGAGTTACTGCATAATCAATTGGAGAAAATTTTGCTTGCTCATCATCCTTATATTCTTTTGAACCGAGGATCCGAAATTCACCATGAAAAGGTTCCAAAACGGAAATTTTCTGATGTTGGTCGATTGGTGCTAAACCATTGGCAATATTAAATGCTGGGTTGGCTTTTGAAACTTTAGAAGAATCAGTAGATTGAAAGGCATAGACCTGAAAAGCACTCAGTGCCATCAACGCTGCACAGATTAACTTTTTACTCATATCATGCTCCTCAAACCACACTTAAAAATTGTACAAAATCTATAATCCTAGTATCAATATAAAAACTTAAAATAAAAATCGAGTTTCGGTAACAAAATACAGAGATTTCGTCCTATTTTTGTCTTATATTCAAAGCAGGCTTTGGTTAGAATTTAGCTTATATTCCTATAATTGCATACAATGATGATTTATAAATTTTACCAACAACGTATTTTCCCGCATTTGCTCAATCAAGTGATGCAAACACCAAGCATGATGGATGGACGTGCAGAATTACTTGGAAAAGTTCGAGGTGAAGTCTTAGAAATCGGTTTTGGTACGGGTTTAAACCTGCCATTTTACCAAGAGGTTGATCAAGTGTATGCGCTTGAGCCAAACCGAGATGTCTATCAACTTGCTCAAAAACGGGTATTTGATGCGCCCTTTCATGTACAACACATTCAAGCCAGCGCAGAAAAGCTGCCTTTTGCAGATCATTCAGTCGAAAATATTGTCAGTACATGGACCATGTGTAGCATTGCCAATTTAGACAAAGCCATTCAAGAAATTCATCGTGTTTTAAAGCCTCAAGGAACACTGCATCTAATTGAACACGTTCAATATCATGACAATAACACCTTAAAAAAACTGCAAGATCTTTTAACACCTATACAAAAAGTTATTGCTGACGGGTGTCACTTAAACCGTAATATCGAACTTGAACTTTTAAACGCCAATTTTAAGTTTTCTGAAAAATATTATTTTGATGCTGAGGATCTGCCAAAAATTGGACGACGTATGTTTATGGCCAGAGCACACAAGCTTTAAGCTTTCGTTATTGAATAGAATAGAAAATTTGATAGAGAAATTTTAACCTCACTCAATCCCCGTTAAAAACAAGATCGTTTTGACTTTCACTCACAATTTTAAAACAGTGTCCTTTTTACTTGATCTAAAGCAAAGTCGAAAAGGACCTTGGTTTTTGATTTCGGCTAAAAATCTACACACTCGATGCAATAACACTTCAACCTTCTAATCGTCAAAATCAATCCGAATCGTTTCAAAGCGGACTCGCCCGTCTTGAATTGCTTGAGCAATCGCTTGTTGCCCTTTGGTCAAACGTGCCCCACCACTCTTAATATCAATCAGCACCACTTCAATATCTTCAGCCAAACCTTCACCATCTCGAAAATCGGTATAACCATCAAACACCACATAATCAATAGGATCACCTAAAAACTTGGCATCACTGGGCAAATAACGAAACTCAGGCATGATTGGTGCCAGTTGTTCCGCCATCTTGCCTTTCAACACAGCACGACTGGTATTTACACTACGCTTTTGCGCGCTTGCTAAAGTCTGCTGATGCTCCAATTCCAACTCAGCAATATATTGCTCATACTCTGCTTTGATTTTGCCATTACGCGTACTTGATAACACGATTGTGGTTAAAACGATGCCAATACATGCACCAATTAACATCGCCATCCAGATGGACATGCTTTTTCCTTTAACTCGATATCTTGCACAATGTAAACAACTACTAAAGTTTTGTCATGTATAACCTATATGCTAAAAATTAATGCTAAAGTAAAGTGAAGGTTAGCTTACAGACTTAATTGATCAATCATGAAAACAATACTTGTTGCAAATTTAAAAGGCGGTTGTGGGAAAACGATTACAGCAATAACATTAGCGACGGCGCTTGCACAAAAAGGCTATAAAGTGGCCTTGGCTGATGCAGATGGGCAAAAATCTGCACTGCAATGGTTAAAGCAACGTCCTGACACTGCAGCAACAATTCAAAGTCTGGATTGGCGTCATGAAAAATCAATTGGAGATGCACCTAAAAACTTAGATTATTTAGTGATTGATGCACCAGGTGCTTTAACTGGTGAACATGCTGAGCAATTGATTAGTGAATGCCATGCTGTAGTCACTCCGCTACAACCCTCATTTTTTGATATCGACAGTACCCGACGTTTCCTTAAACACATCCAAGACATTAAAAAAATCCGTAAAGGCAAAGTTTCTGTATATCTGGTTGCCAATCGAATGAAAGCCAACAGCTCAAGCTCGAAAGATATTCAGCAATTCTTTGATAAAATCGAACAAAAACCTGTTGCATGGATATCCGAACGTACTGCCTATAGCCAATTGGCGATGCAAGGTTTAAACGTTTTTGATAAAACCCAAAAGAACTTTTTAACCATTCAAGAACAATGGCAACCCTTACTTGATGCTTTAATAGACGATCCAAGCGATTGGTTCTAAAACCAATTCAAGAAAGATCAGATAAAGTACGGTTAAAATTTGCCACACTTTATTTTTCAGTTAATATTGAGTCAATCACTCACAATTTTTAGAGTAATTCGTGCAAGATTTCACTTCGAACTTACAACGTATCTTATTGTTTGGATTATTGTTTATCCTTATTTTTCTAGGTTACGATATTCTCAAATACTTCATTGTACCTGTGTTATGGGCATGTATTATTGCCTATATGACTTGGCCAATGTACAAACGCATATTAAGAATGTTTGGTTCGAATCGACCAACCCTCAGTGCATCACTGATGATTACGCTGGTGGTTTTGGTGGTTGGAATTCCACTGACTTTTGCCATTTTTATTTTACAACATGAAGGACGAAATCTTTATTTCGACCTACAACGCCAATTATCTTCAGGTCATTTGACTGTTCCAGACTTTATCCGTGAACTTCCCATCATTGGCAAAGAAGTCAGCCGTACTGTACGTGAAATTAATGCTGATCCTACCAGCCTTTCGCAAACCATTGGTCTGTGGATTCAAGGCCATATGAACTATGGTAAATTCGTCTTGAACGAAATTACCAAAAATCTGGTTAAGCTAGGTTTTGCAATCATGTCTTTATTCTTCTTCTATCGAGATGGTCAAACCATTTTGGAACAAGTCAGTAAAGCCTTACAAATGTTAATTGGCCCACGTATTCACCATTATCTTGACACCATTTCTGAAACAACCCGTGCTGTGGTTTATGGTGTTGGTTTAACTGCGGTTGCTCAAGCATTTCTTGCTGGTGTAAGTTATTTTGTTGCGGGTGTTCCAAATCCAATGGTACTCACCATTGTGACTTTCTTGATGGCACTGATTCCATTTGGCCCTCCTGTTGCTTATGGTGCAGTTTCATTATGGCTGTTTTCACAAGGTCAAACCATGGAAGCAATCGGTGTAATGGCTTGGGGTGTTTGTATTGTCAGTACTGCTGATAATGTGATTCGACCTTTGGTTATTTCAGGTGCAACCAAGATTCCGTTCTTGTTGATCATGTTTGGTGTACTTGGTGGATTGGCAAGTTTTGGGCTGGTTGGACTGTTTATTGGTCCTGTCATTCTTGCAATTCTTTTGGCCATTTGGCGTGAGTGGTTACATGAAACCACTGAGCCAGAAATCCTAATGCCAGATGCCACGATGGCCTATGACATTGATGATGATCAGCCCACAAAACCTTAGCCCAATCCAGGCAAGTGACAATTAAAATTTCAATATGGGTAAATCGTATATTCGCCAATAAGCTTTAATTGGCGAATATACCTTGTATAGCGATCTTATATCGCAGATATTCTGCGTAATTATTTTGCTGATTATTTTGTTTATTTATTTTTAGTCAGCATAATCAATGCCAATCAAATTTACTGTTAAATAAATTCATACAATCAGACATTTAATTCACATTGTTTATCAGGCCGTGCTTTGTTTGAATAGTGACTAATCATAATCAAATACTTTGGATGCGTTCGATGACATCTACTTTCTTTAAAACTTCTATACTTTGTACATGTATCGCACTTTTTACAGCGGCATGTAGTACAACAACGGTCAAACCTAAGCTTAAAACACCACTACAAACAGTGGATATGCATGCGGTCTCTGCACAAGGCATTGGTGCAAAAATTGGTACAGTGAGCTTGCAAGATTCTCCAAATGGTTTAACCATCAACACCCAACTTAGCCAATTACCTTCTGGTTATCATGGTTTCCATATTCATGAAAAAGGCTCATGTGCCCCCGCTGAAAAAGACGGAAAAATGGGCGCGGCTTTAGCTGCGGGTGGTCATTTCAATCCACAAAAAACTGGTCATGGCACTCCGAATGATGGGCATATGGGCGATTTACCTGTACTTAATGTAGATTCAAATGGTAATGCCAAAACAACCTTAATTGCACCACGTCTAAAACTGGCCGATATTCAAGGCTTAGCTATTATGATTCATGCGGGTGGTGATAATTATTCAGACCATCCAAAACCACTGGGTGGCGGCGGTGATCGAATTGCCTGTGGTGTGATTCAATAATTTAAATCATTAATTGTGGATAAGTATGTGCTTATCCACATCGTGTTTATTTTAGATGCGAAAGCGCGTAACGGCGGCAATGTTCCAAATAACCTGCCTCATGTACACTCATCAATTCAACAATACTACGCCATAGCCAAAATGGCGCATCAATGGTTTTAGATTGATTGCGTTTTAGCTCTTTTACCCAAGCATTGCGTACTACATCATCCATCTGTCGAGCATGTGCACGACCAACCACAAAAGCCAAATAGAAAGCTAAGTCTTTGGCTTCAACTTCATTGACCCCTTCTATTTCGAGTTTTAAATCTTGTGGCAATAACTCTCGAATAAAAATCGAAGTATCTAAAAACTTACTTGCTCGCATCCGCTCCCCTAAAAATGGCGATAAATGTCTTGCGCCTTCAACAATTCTTGCCGCATTGTCTTTTGGCATTGGTGCATTTGAATAACGTGGTGCAAGTGCTGTTGTGGCTTCTTTCAGATCCATTAAACACAGGCCTTTCCCATCTCTGACAATATGATTCGATGAATCCATCAGTACGATATAGCGCAATAAGCCTAGAGAACTGCACCCTTTAACCCAATATGCTGAATCGATGACTTTCAATTGAGTGGATTGATCACGCTGACCAATCATTGTGACCAAGTCTTGAATATCAGGCTGATTAAAAACATTATGAATTTCGAGATGTTCTTTTTTTAATAAAGGCCAAAATTTCTTCCCCAAGGTTATTTCAGGCGTTAAACCTTCTAAACGCTCTCTTGCTAAATTTTTCCAGGTTCGCTTGAGTGCTTTTTGCATTGCAGTATGTACAAGTACTGGTCGCTGTAATTTATCAATCCCTCGACCATTGTGGGCTAAGGCATGCACATAACCTGCATACAACGCTTCAATCATCTGCGCGGTGACCACACCAGGTAAATCTGAACTACGCACAGCTGTGGCTAAGGATAACCCTAAACGGATAACATCATTGGCAGGATTACCAATCACAGTTTGATCTAGGTCGCGAATTTCAATATCAATTTTACCCTCAGCATTGGCAACAGGGCCTAAATTCCCAGTATGACAATCTCCACAAATCCAAATCGCAGGCCCCTGTGGGATCGAACTTATTTCAGCTTGCTTCAACCAATCATAATATTTGGCCGTATTGCCACGTACATAGGCATGGATCGAACCCGCCATTTTTAAATTACGACGTTCTGTTAATTCAGCATTGCGATAACGAGGTTGTTTTATTTCAGTGTTTTGTTGGTTTGACATTTTTACTATTTTTAAGTATTTGATCGCTTATTCTGAGTTTTTTTAAGCATTTAAGTAAGGGTTAAACTGTATACAAAATGTTGAATATTACCGTTTATTTTTTACATTTCTACATGCAATAAATCGTGTCGCCTTTTCAGAAACGAGTAAAATATTGAAACGCCCAAGCCACTGAATTGACACTGTGAATAGTTATCAGCAAATCTTTCAAAATATAAAATCAAATTCAACTTTGATTTATTGCCTACAGATTTTGATTGTTTTAACTGGAACAACGCTTGGACTGTATTTTCTAGGTTATGAACAGCTCATTGTACCGATTACGCTTGGTGCAATTGCAACAGCGCTCACAGATTTTGATGACCGACTGAGTATTCGTTTAAGAAATCTTGGCTTGGTCTGTGTGCTGTTTTTTACTGTCAGTAGTATTTTAGATTTTTTACATCCCTATAAACTTTTATTTTTAATTTACTTATCTCTATCCAGCGCAGCTTTTATCTTAATGGGGGCATTGGGGCAACGCTACGCCACCATTTCATTTGGAACCGTGCTCTTGTCAATCTATACCATGTTTGGCTTAGGTGAATATACTGAGTGGTATCAACAGCCCAGTTATTTTGTCATGGGTACATTATGGTATGGCTTGACCTCTATCATTTTCTATCTACTGAAACCGACACAGGCTGTACAAGACAACTTATCCAATAGCTTTAATCTTCTTTCTGAGCTGTTGATGTCAAAAGCAAAACTGTTTGATCCTGATAATGTCGACAATGTTGAGCAACTTTTATATGATCTTTCTTTGAAAAACAGTCAGTTGGTACAAAACTTAAACCAAACCAAAGCCTCATTACTGACCCGATTAAAAGCCTCTCGTGCCAATAAAAACACCATTTACTGGCTTAATTTATATTTTCTGGCCCAAGATATTCATGAACAAGTTACTTCTAATTATTTGCACTATGAAAAGATTCATCAAAACTTTAGTCGCACAGATTTAATTTATCGTATTCAGAAGAATGTTCGTTTGCAGGCGCGTAATTGTCAGCAACTTGCCGAGGCAATTTTAAAGCGCCAAATCTTTCAAACGCATACAGACAACAATATTGCTTTATCCCATTTAGAAAACTCAATGCAGGAATGGATTCAACACAATCCACATAATTTAGAAGTAAAAAATTTACTGTTGGTATTAAACAATCTGAAAAATGTGCAAGATCAATTTGTTAACCTGAGTATTGAACAACGTAATTATCAACAAAGTTATAGCCAACATCGAGATAATCTCAATTTATTGGATGATGATATCCATGATCTACCAGACCTTTGGCTCAAGATTAAACAACATTTAACCCCAAATTCTGCATTATTTCGCCATGCCGTGCGTATTGCGTTTGTGTTTGCTGTGGGCTATACCATTTCGCTACTTCCCTTTGCCAAAAACGGCTATTGGATTTTACTTACCAGTTTATTTGTATGCCAAATCAGTTATTTTGCCACCAAAAGCCGTTTAAAACTGCGCACGCTAGGCACTGTATTAGGGGTACTTTTGGGTATTCCGATTTTATACTTTGTCCCCAGTATTGAAGGGCAATTGCTCCTCACCATTATTTTTGGGGTGTACTTTTTCTACCTACGCTCAAAAAAATATGCCATGGCGACTTTAATGGCAACGCTTATGGTCTTGTTGATCTTTAATTTAAAAGGCGCAGGCTATGCCATTATTTTACCACGCATTATCGACACCCTCTTGGGATGTTTAATCGCATGGTTTGCGGTCAGTTTTATTTGGCCAGACTGGAACTTCCGTGATATTTCTAACAATATCCGAAAAAGCAGTAAAGCAACCTTAGACTATTTCGATGCGGTTGTTGAACAATATCAACAAGGCCGCACCAACAGTATTGATTATCGTAAAGCGCGCCGAGCAGCACATAATGCACAGATTGAATTATCCACGATGATTTCCAGTTTAAGTGCTGAACCCAATCCAAATCCGGATTTAATTCACAATGCCTTTCGATACTTGGTCTATAGCCATAGCCAGCTCAGTTATGTTTCAGCTTTAGGTAGCCATCGTGAACATGTACATGATCAGCAGATTTTAGACTTAATGTTATGGTGCAAACATACCTTAACTGATGTTTTGCTTAACCAAACCGCTGTAAATGAAGCCTTAATTGAAACAAAGCTCACTGAAATTCAGCACATCAGTGATCAAGAAAATTTGTCAGATAATTTACTTTTGGTGCTTAAACAAATCAGTTTATTATTGGAAACCTTACCTGAGTTGTTAAAACTAAAAACAACCTTACTTCGATTAGAAATTAAATAGCAAGAATGACCAGACATTTAGAGGCTTCACATGAAACTTAGACATTGCCTAACGTTTTTATTCTCTGCATTGACCATTAGTGCTGCACCCAGTGCTTTTGCAGATTCTCAATTTAATCAAGACTTACAGCAATTTTTAGAGTGTAAAAAGACACTGAAAAATTATTATGATTTAGGTTTTGAATTTGAGGATGATCTGAAAAAGAATGGCTGGATCAAACAAGGTGAAGAATATAGCTATGTCAGTAAAGTCCCGATTACGGTATTCGGTCAAACTACAGATCAAATCAGTTTGGTTTCTGGTGGAATGTTGGCTGTTTTAAAACATGCGAATACCAAAGACCTCGCTAAAAAGTTTCAAATCACGCAAAACCCTTTCTTTAAAGATATGCCGTATTTTTCAGGAGAGAAAGTTGTAAAAACAGATCTTGAGACCAAAGAAACCGAAAAATCTTTGCGTAAACTGACTTTGGCTGAATCGAATCCCGTTGTAGATCAAGGTGAACATAAAACCTATATCGGGTGTGTTTATATCACTGCATTTGAACAGCAACAGCAGGATGCAGCAATCAAAGCATTACAATAATCGATCTTAAATATTGAGCTATATCTAGTCTGGAGACTAAAAACTTATTCTCCAGAACGATCTTCAATCTATTTAAATGAATCGATTTTATTTACTATTTTTTTCAAATCGTTTAGATAATTCGGTTAGACTCAAGCTTCATTCTCATTTGACTAAGTGACCATGAATATCAAATCTTTACGTATTGTTGGTTTTCTTGAAGGCATTTCCTTTCTCCTTCTTCTCTTTATTGCGATGCCTTTGAAATATATTTGGGATATGCCTATTTATGTGAAATATATTGGCATGGGACATGGCGTGTTATTTCTTGCTTTTCTTGCAGTGTTATTGATTGTCTGTGGAAAACAGAAGTGGTCCGTTCATATGTTTATTTTAGGTTTAATTGCTTCAATTTTACCTTTTGGGCCTTTTGTTTTTGATCATAAATTAAAAGCATTGCAACAGCCTTAACCTGTTTTATTTAAGAAGCAAAGCTCCCTCCCCTTTTACAAGGAGAGGGAAACTCAAGTGAGCTTAAAACTCACCATTTACTTTACGTTGCTGCATAATTGTTTTTAATAGTCCACGTGGAATAGTGAACCACAAAGCAATTAACGCAAAACATGACAACGCATAAGCCCAGAGATGGAAATGCTCATACAGAATTCGAATCAGTTCAATCACAAAGAAGAACGTGAACATCATCAACACTGAAACAGCAGCAGCGACAGTGCCTTTAGAAACTTCAGATGACATTAAAGCAAAACGATAAAGCACTGAAAAACTAATTCCTTCACCAAAACTGACTAAGGTCATGCCTAAAATAACGCAATGAAGAAAATATTCGCGCCAAATGATCCCAGCCACCACAATTGCGGTACCTAACAGCATCAAAGGTAAACCAATCAAAACTGTTTTACCCAGTGGCAAGCGATCAATCACTTTAATCAGCACAATATTACCTAGAATCAATCCACCCAATACAGGGAATTGCGCCAGACCATATTGCATACTACTGAGCCCCAGTTCTTCAACCAACATCACTGGAGACAATGCGATCCATAGCATCAAAGGCATCGCCACCATCGGCAAGCCGAGGGTCATGCCCATGAACGTCTTATTTTTCAAGACTTGCATATAATCATCCCAAATATAACTCAACGGTTTTTTGGGAATACTGCTTGTACGTGCTGGCATCTTGGCTTTTAGACCAAACCAACTCAGAAAAGCTAAAAAGGCAATCGCAATAAATCCCCAGTGCCATGACACATGATCGATGAGGAATGCGCCGACAACAGGGCCAATCAAAGGGGCAAGCAAAGAAATATTTGCCATCAGTGCCATGACTTTAATGGCATCACGCTCTTCAAAGGTTTCTTGAATCGCGGCATAACCCACTGCTGCGATCACAGATAAACCAAAACCTTGTAAGAATCTTAAAACAAGAAAACTTTCAATATTGTGGGTGAGTAAAATTAATAAACAGGTGATGACAAAGAATGCAACACCTGACAATAAAACTTTCTTACGTCCTAATCGGTCAGACAAAGGTCCGAGTATCCCTGCGACGCATGCCCCGCCGAGAAGATAAAATGACATAGATGACGGTGCCCATGCACTACTCACACCAAATTCTTTGGTAATTGCGAGCATCGCGGGCTGAACCAAATCATTACCGATATAAACTGAAAATTCAAATAACACCAACGCCAACGGAAACATAAGCGTAGCGCGACTCAAACTTGCAGTTTGTTCTTTTTGCACTAAATTTTGCATTATTTTCTACATATCTTTATTGGCTTGCATCGCTCACACTACTTTTTAAAGATAAGCGTTCGCCCAATGACAAGCACTGAAATATAAATATTAAATTGTGGAATTTACGTTGAATAAAGGCAGTTCAACACCGTATTCACAAGGTGTCTAATTCAATAGGTAAAGTAATTGCTGAAACTATATTTGTGAGATTTATAACTTAACCCAATCGATGAGAAAGCTCACAGAGGTACACACAGGGTTAAGTTTTACTAGTCTAACACAGACAAATTTCCAGTGAAAGTTGAACATTTATTATTCTTAAGCTACTCTAAATGCTGTATAAGCGGATATAAATAATTTAAATGAAAAATAAAAACCCAATATCGCTGATCATTATTGGCGTGATTTTATTGTTGGTAGGTGGAGGACTTTATTTTATCAGTTCTGCACCTAAAATTAGTGCTGAAGATCAGGCGCGATGTGAACAATTGGTTCAAAATAAATATGCTGAAAACTCAAGCACTATCATAGGAAGCTGTAAAACAGATACAGGCTTTGTAGCACTGATGGATAGTCAAGCCAATGCGACCGCCTCGGCTGAAGATACGGCGAAAGCGATTAGCTCCGCCAACCATAAAGAATTGGGCTTGGGTATATTTGGCAAGTTCTTAATGGGACTATGTGTGGGTATCGGGATTGCATTGCTGATCAAAGGCTTGATTGCACTCAAGAACAAACCACAATCGATAAATTAATTGTCAAAGCGAATTGTAATTCTCACAGTTTGCTTTATTCATCATCGCGCACTGTTGATTTGATAAATGTGCCACGTTTAATATCGTCATATGCTTCAAGAATTTCAGTATAGTTGTTCATGACGAATGGCCCATGCCCATTGATTGGCTCTTGAAGCGGTTTGCCTGTAAGCAGCAACAATTTACACTGTTGCAATGCCGTTATTTCAAAGTCTTGTTCCAAACTCGACATCACAGCAAGCCCTTGCTCTTCAAATATTTCATCTTCAGCTTGAAACTGAGCCTTACCCGTTCGTAAATAGACCAGTGTGGTTTCTCCTGCGCCTGCGGGCAATCTGATCTTATGCCCTGCTTGGATTTCAATATCCAAAACTTGAAGTGGCGAATGCGTTTTTGCTGGCCCTTGATTGCCTTGATAGTTCCCAGCAATCACCCGTGCCGTTCCAGCACTATTCGGGAGTTCAATCACTGGAATATTGGCTTTTCGCAAGCTTTGGTAACGTGGTGGATTCATTTTATCTTTGGCAGGTAAATTCACCCATAGTTGTACCATTTCAAAATAGCCACCCGTTTTTGAAAATGCCTCACTAAAGACCTCTTTGTGTTCCACACCTGAAGCTGCGGTCATCCATTGCACATCACCCGCTGAAACAATACCACCACCACCCGATGAGTCACGATGTTCTAATTCACCAGCAAAAATCAGGGTAACCGTTTCAAAACCACGATGAGGATGCTCACTCACCCCTTTGCGTAAATTGGTCGGTTTTAAAACACCAGGTCCTAAATGATCCAGTAATAGAAAGGGAGAAACGGTATTGCCTAATTCATAGTGTGAAAATACAGAAAGTACAGGATAAAAATCCCCTATCGCAAAGCGGGTGTCATTACGATGAATAAAGGCAAGGGTTTTCATAGTGTCACTATTCTCTGATTGAGTAAAAGCATTAGCCATAAAAATGTTGTTTTAAATTAAAGCTATATTCGGTGAGATATTGCTTTAATTTTTCAATATCATTGGTCGGTTCAATCGCTCTTAGATTTAAGGCCTCAATTTTATTTTCTAACAGTTGTAAGATTTGCGCTTGTTCCGCGACAGGTAATTGCGCTTTTTCTTTCTGCTGCTTTTTGATTTCTAAATAATCTTCTGCCCAATGTCGTAAGGGATCATGAGCATCGATTTGATCAAACAATTGCGTAATCAGGAGTTCAGGCATAATTTGCTGTGTTGCTAGTTCTGCTGACATCAGACCACGAATAGAATAAAACACTTTTTTATAGGTAAAGTTATCTGCGGTTTGCATGACATGCATACCGCCTTTCGCCAATGACAAGTAATGATAATACAGAGCTTTATAGTCTATTCGTTCAAGTAAGCCATCTCTAAATTTTTCCCATTCAGGAAATTGATTAAAATAGACTATATGTGCACGTACCCACTCTAAAACAGTCGGATTACTTTTTGCCAAAAGCCCAAACATTTTATTTAAGTCGAATGAAACAAAGTCAAAGTCGCCATCCATGATCTCGATTAAATCACGGTGTTGGCGATAATCGTAATATTGTGCTTTGGAGGGTAGATGAAAACCACGCACATCGTAATCGCTGTCTGGACTTGCCATACCCCATAAGCGACTACCGCTTTCGATATAAAACAGTGGATGTTCATCTCGGTTTTGGAATAAGTGTTGAATTTCTTGTTGGATGTTCATTGTGTTCACATTTTGGGTAAATCTTTTAAAGTTATAGCATCTTCTGTCGTAATTTTTGGATTTTCTTTAAATTGAAGCCATTTATTTTTCATCCAATGTTCTACTTTCTCTTTACCTAAAATTGCTAATAAATTGTTTAATAAATCAAACTTTGCTGTTTTATTGAAATAATAGACTATCACTCGTACCTTCCGATCTACTTCATCATTTAATGAAAACAAATCAATAATATAATCTTTATCGGAAACATCTAATGAATGTCCCCAAATATGAAAATTTAAGTTAAAAATTTCATTTTTAATTAGCTCATTTATAAACATTTCTTTAGTTCGATGATCACCATTGAAACTTCTATCTAAACTTTCCAACTTTTTTTTATTATCAATAATTCTTAATTTATAATTATCTAAAAACAAATAATCCGTATCTTTAAAAAGTTTTTGCTGATATTTAGTAAAACCATAGGCTTTTATCTTTTTTAGTGGCTCATTGTCTAAATCCGCTACACCTAAAACGATATTTTGGTCCTCACCATGACTACCATGTAAATATTCAACATCTACAGAACCATGAATTCGTTGATAAGTATTTGTATAATTGAATGAGTAAATTCTATCAGGATATAACCATTCTTTAGCATCAATTTGTAATTGAGAATAAGGTTCAAGCCTACTAACAATTAATTCTAAATATTGATCAAAAATGCTAATAAATTCTTCTAATTGTTGATGTAAAAAATCAATAAATCCTGATGGATTAAAACCATTTTCTAACTTTTCACCATGGCAAAATTTTGGGTTTAAATTATTCCTTTTTGCAATTTCATAAGGTCTTGAATCTAAAATAGATGCTATAGGGATTTTAACCTTGTATTCTTCTGGAGTTATAAAACTAAAGAAATTTAATATTTTAAAATCTTTTTCTTTAATTCGATTTCCATCCATATGTTCATGCTCAAAATATTTAAAGTACTCACTCGATCGTTTAATTTTTTCTATTTCTACAAGGCAATTTACTAATGTTGTAAGCACTTCTTCAATTTTTTGTTCAAAATCAATCCAAGTTTTAATTTCTTCCACATGATTTTTAAAATATTGATACCAACTATTAAGTTCTAACCGATATTGTAGTTTGAGAACATCTTTTGTAGACAAATGAATTTGTTCAGTCAAATAAAATTCTTTAGTTTTTTCAATAAAATTTGAATCTCGAGTCTGTGAAAAAAGTTCATGAAAACTCATTGTATAATTTGGATCTGCTACAGCACCTTCTCTTTTTTCAAATATTGTATCTAATTGCTTCATCCATCCCTCTACTGGGTAAATGGATAAATCTTTTATTTTTTCTCCTGTTTCCTTTTCTTTCACTGCTTTCATGACGTCCATAAAATGGTCATACTTTGTTGGCAAGTAATGCGAAAGATCAAAACCATTACCCACAATTAAAATATTCATTTATTGTTATTTCCCAAATAAAAAACGTACCAAGTCTGATACGTTTTTATCCAGTATTTCTATCTATTTTTCAAGCATAAATCAAAAAATCATCAAGGACATTTTGCCTTTTGGAATGTCTTAGTATTTTTACCACGGTAACACTGATATTCCTTCTGCATATCTATACGTTTCCACTGACCATCAATATTTTTAAAGCTATACACACTACGAATTGAGCGCACTGAATCATCCATCAAGCCTGTTTCAGTCAACTTCACTTCGGCAACAGTGGGCGATTCCACACTATTAAAATACTGACGCAACTCAACAGTCGCGAGATCCTTACGTAAATCAGGACGTTCATTTAAAACCTGACTTAATGGTGTCTCTGAACCACCCACTTTATTCATTAAATTTTGTGTTGTTGCACAGCCAGACAAAGTCACTAAACAAAATACTGAAATTAAACTCAAACGATTCATTCTGATCACCCTAAAACTAAAAGCATAGCCTAATGATGCTATGCTTTTTAAACGTACACTATTTAAAAACTGTGTCTTTATGACTCATCTGCAATATGGCTAACATCGAGCGCTATGATTTGTTGATCATTTTCATCAAACATCAAGGCTTGATCACCTAGATCCAGCATATAAAAATGCCCTGCATCGGTTAGGAAATGCCAAGCAACGATCTCTTGCCCATTATACTCATGTGATGGATCACCAATGGTAATACGATCTAGCTCCTGACCTGCTTGCTGGCATAAGGCTTGAATAATTTTAAAATAACGTGGACTGTTTTCAATTGCTTGCTGTTTACGTTGTTCTAAATTTGGAATTTTGGCTGCAACCTGCTCTACAATCGTCAAAATCTGATCTTCATCGACAACTTGTAACTTTGGATGTTGCTTTAACCATCGACTATTTATTTCAATCAAATCTTCGCTATCATTCAATGCATAAAACTGGTCATCAAAAGCATTGAGAATATCTCGTTGCTCATTTTCACCAAAGTATTCACCCTCTAAGAACTGTTCTAATTGCTCATCCGAAAACTGATCAATTAAATCCGCACTTTGCTCAAAGAGAGCAGAATGCTCAGTCGCATTCATAGCTTTTAATCCTTCACGAACATGTTTCACCATGAACGCATCCCACCCCGTGTTATAAACGAATTGTGAAAAACCACCATTATTGACTTGAGCTAGATAGTAATCGACAAAATAACTGTATAAAGCCTCTGCCGATACTTCATCATATTCGACATAATGTTCAAATAAGCCATTTAAGCTATCAATATTGGACATAATCACATCATAGTGATCATCACTGTCTAAACTTTGTTTAGAAATTAAAATGTTATCAATGAGCATAGTTTTCAGTTTCTTATCAATATTTAAGCGCAACCAACATAACAAATTTTCAGCAATAAATGGCGACCAGCATGTAACTTTATTTTATCTTTTGTTCGGCAATAAAAAAGCGCTTCTCTCGAAGCGCTTCTACAAACGAGCTATTTAAATCATTACAGATCAAATAACTTACCTGGGTTCATGATACCATTTGGATCAAACACTTTCTTCAAGGCTTTCATATATTCAATTTCTTCAGCAGTCCGTGTGTAATCCAGATAAGGCTTTTTGGTCATGCCTACGCCATGCTCCGCAGAAATTGAACCGTCATATTTCTTCACAGTTTCAAACACATACTTATTTACCACCTGACATTTGGCAAAGAATTCATCTTTAGATAAATTCACAGGTTTTAAAATATTTAAGTGTAAGTTTCCATCACCAATATGGCCGAACCAGCAGATTTCGAAATCAGGATAATTTTCAGCAACAATTGTATCAATTTCCTTAATAAAAGCAGGAACATGTGTAATCAATACTGAAATATCATTTTTATACGGAGTAAATGGCGCAATCGTTTCAGAAATGTCTTCACGTAAACGCCATAAGCTTTGAACTTGTTCAAGATTTTGGCTCATCACTCCATCAAGCACCCAGCCTTGTTCCATGCAATGCTCGAAGATTTCCATCGCAGCATCCATAATTGGTTCATACGGCGCTTCAAACTCAAGTAAAACGTAGAATGGGCATTCTGTTTCAAATGGACGTTGTACATGACCACGATCCAAAACTTTTTGCATCGCCAGTTCACCAAAGAACTCAAAGGCAGTTAAATCAATTTTGCTTTGGAATGCATGTAATACGGGCATGATTGCATCAAAATCAGGAACACCCAATACCATCACTTGTAGATCATGCGGTTGGCGTTCAAGTTTAATTTCAGCTTCAGTCACTAAGCCTAAAGTCCCTTCACCACCAATGAATAAATGTTGCATTGCATAACCTGTAGCATTTTTAATCATGCCTTTGTTTAAACGCAATACATCACCTTTACCTGTCACCACGGTCAGACCAAGTACCCAATTACGAGTCATCCCGTATTTGATCACTTTAATTCCGCCTGCATTGGTTCCAATGTTGCCACCCAATTGTGATGAACCAGCAGAAGCAAAATCAACTGGATAATACATCCCCTGTTCTTCTGCATAGTTCTGCAACTGTTCAGTCACTACACCCGCTTGAATACGTACCATACGGTCAGCTGGATAAAATTCTAAAATTTGGTTCATTTTGTCGAAGCTCACGACAATTTCACCATTGGCAGCAACAGCACCTGCCGATAAACCTGTACGGCCACCCGATGGGGTAATCGCAACATTAAACTGATTGGCCAATTGAACAATTGCTTGCACTTGCTCTGTGCTCGATGGGAAAACGATGACCGATGGCTGAGGATCAAAATGCTTAGTATGGTCTTTGCCCCAATTTTCTAAGCTGTCAGCATCCGTTTTAATCCGGTTTTCACCGACGATTTGCGTCAATTGGGTCAATAATTCAGGTGCTATCGTTACTGGAGCATTCATCGTTTTGCGGACCTAGCAAGAAGTAAATAAGAGGTTGTGCTATACAACATTCGAGATTTTAAATCAGTCTGTGAAAAATTTTCAGCATTTTTTATAGCTGAAATCGGCAACTTTACTGATTTTAGCAGTATTTTACCTAGATGACTGCTGAGGATAAAGCACAGATTTGATTCACATTATCCACACTTTGTGTATAAAGTGTGCTTCAAGCATTATAAAAATCAATGCATTAGCATTTCATTTAAATTTTGAATAATGCTTATCAGAAATCGTAGATAAAATATCCACTGTACTGTCACAATCGAAATATCTATAGAACAAGGTCTATGGTATCATATTGCGACTAAATTTGGCCTTTGTAGCGGAGCCGTAATGAGCCAACATCTTTCACTACCTAAAGATAAAATTCGTTTCTTGTTGTTAGAGGGCGTTCATCAAAACGCAATCGACACGTTAAATGCTGCCGGATATACCAATATCGATTACCGTAAAACTGCGCTTGAGGGTGAAGCGTTGAAAGAAGCGGTTAAAGATGCACACTTCATTGGTATTCGTTCCCGTACACAATTAACTGAAGAAGTCTTTGCAGCTGCGAATAAATTGATCGCAGTGGGTTGTTTCTGTATCGGAACAAACCAAGTGAATTTAAATGCAGCCATGATTCGTGGTATTCCTGTATTTAACGCACCATACTCAAATACTCGTTCAGTTGCTGAATTGGTTCTTGCAGAATCAATTCTTTTACTTCGTGGTGTGCCTGCTAAATCTGCTTCAACTCACCGTGGTGGTTGGAACAAGTCTGCGGTAGGTTCATTTGAAACGCGTGGTAAAACTTTAGGTATCGTAGGTTATGGCTCTATTGGCTCTCAACTTTCAGTTTTAGCTGAAAGCATGGGTATGCACGTCATTTATTATGATGCTGTGACTAAGCTTCCTATGGGTAATGCACGTCAAGTAGGTTCTTTAGACGAACTACTTGCAAATGCAGATGTTGTTACACTGCATGTACCCGATGTTCCTTCAACACGTAACTTCTTTGCAAAAGCTCAATTTGCAAAAATGAAAGAAGGTTCAATCTTCATCAATGCTGCACGTGGTACATGTGTTGTTATTGAAGATTTGGCAGATGCGATTAAATCTGGTCATATTGCTGGTGCAGCTGTTGACGTATTCCCGAAAGAACCTAAAGCCAATGGTGAAGAATTTGTTTCTCCACTTCGTGGCCTAGACAATGTGATTTTAACACCTCACGTTGGTGGTTCAACCATGGAAGCGCAAGCCAACATCGGTCTAGAAGTTGCAGAAAAATTTGTGGCTTATTCGGATAAAGGCATGACTTTATCTGCAGTAAACTTCCCTGAAATCGCACTTCCATTGACTGAAGGTAAACACCGTTTACTACACATTCATAAAAACGTGCCAGGCGTGTTATCTAAAATTAACAACCTGTTCGCTGAGCATGGCATCAACATTTCTGGTCAGTCTTTAATGACTAAAGGTGATGTCGGTTACTTGGTGATGGATGTAGACGCAACTGCATCTCAAGAAGCGCTTGATACCCTTCATGAAGTTGAAGGCACAATCCGCGTTCGCGTATTGTTCTAAGACGATTTAAGCTAAAAAAACCACAGGTATTTGCCTGTGGTTTTTTATGGGATTTATAAATCTGTCACTTCTTTCCGATAGCATATTTTTAAGTTAAATTATTTGTTTAATAAACTATTTGGCATCTTCTCTCACCCTACTCTACAAAGGCAGTGTACTATCTAAAGCGCAATAAGCTTTGCAAATTACATGAGCATTTCATCTAAATTGTTTTATATAAGAAGCCTGTTGTGGAGATTTTCCTCCAAGCCCCTTACTCTAAATTTCAGAAACAATGCCAAATTTAAAAAATGCACCACACCTGCAAGCTTTAGTTCTATTGTTCATTGCCATGATCAGTATGCAAAGCAGTGGCGCATTAGCAAAAACATTATTTGATCAATTTCCAGTCCTTACCATTTCCGCTATGCGTTTATTGCTCGGCTCATTGATTTTGGCCGTGATTTTTAAAATTTGGCAGGTCAATTTTAAACAGGTGAAATGGTCATCCATCATCAGTTATGGTATTGCCCTTGCAGGAATGAATGCTTTATTTTACTTATCGATTCATCGTATTCCGCTCGGCATTGCCGTAGCGTTTGAATTTATTGGACCGCTCAGTGTGGCCCTGTTTCATGCACGACAAAAATTCGATTTTATCTGGGTTGGACTTGCAGTACTTGGACTGGTTTTACTGTTTCCATTTGATCAGGCAAAGCAAAGCCTCGATCCTATTGGTATTGCATTTGCCTTAGCTGCTGGCGCTTGCTGGGCGCTGTATATTATTGCAGGTCAACGACCTTCAGGGGTTTCTGGAAACCATACTGTATGTTTGGGGATGTTTGTAGGCATGTTGTGCTTAATGCCAATTGCCTTATTTTCTGGGATGCCTTTACAGGTTTTTGAACCTTCAAATTTAATTTATTTTATTGCGTTGGCGATCTTGGCAAGTGCATTGCCGTTTTCATTGGAAATGATTGCATTAAGAAATTTATCTGCTTTAAGTTTTGGCACACTAATGAGTCTTGAGCCTGCAATTGCCGCATTCTCAGGGTTTATTTTCTTAAATGAACAATTGTTATGGACTCAATGGTTGGCATTA
The DNA here is from genome assembly GCF_051059255.1 of Acinetobacter sp. CE-15. Classification (NCBI taxonomy): domain Bacteria; kingdom Pseudomonadati; phylum Pseudomonadota; class Gammaproteobacteria; order Moraxellales; family Moraxellaceae; genus Acinetobacter; species Acinetobacter sp. CE-15. The sequence goes on from NZ_CP192737.1 coordinate 4,241,931, forward strand.
GCCACGATCATTAGTGCATCGATTGGTTGCACCGTAACCACACAAAAAGCACGGCTTAAAGGATAAAACCACCTCGAAAGGTGGTTTCAATTCACTCATCTAAAACCTACCAATCAGGTGCCCCCATAATTAGTTTTATCATGCTATTCGGATCTGGTTCTAGTTCAAAACCAATTCGTTCAACCAAGTCACCATTACTGCCTTCTATATTTGCATAAATACTTAAATAAGTAATAGGACCTTTTCCTGCTGAATCAAAACCTGAATATTGATTTGGTAATTGAATTTGCATCGGTTTTCCATAGATTGCATTATAGGTTAAGATCTCATTGCTACCATTTATGTTATATACCGTGATTTCTATATTGCATGACTTTCCAATTAATTCTGGAACAACTTCCCAATTCCCATTGGGCTCAGTGGTCCCATTTAAAGGATCCTCAATCATACTGGTACAGACAATCGGGAAACTCAAGCCTTGATTGCTGACATAAACAACTTCACGATCTGCCAAGATAATATTAACATTGCCTGTTAAACCTGAAGTTTGCTGACCTTTATAACGTACCCACTGGTTACTCTCAAAAATTAAAGCTGTTTGTGCAGACCAATCCAACTGCCCGTCAGGGTCTTTTATACCTGTGAGGAACCGACCGCCATCTTGCGATATTGAAAAATCCAACTGGTCGTTTATTTTGCCAAAACATGCTACGGACGTCCCATTGGGTAGTGTACATTTTACAAAATGATCTGTAGCTGATTTTCCAAGATCAATAATCACATTACCTGAGGTTGTCGAAGTTTTTTCCCCCAGCATCGTGCCTGTTAAATCTTTTGCAGTCCAATGAATTGAGCCACTCGAAGGCATATTCACCACCGTCAATCCTTCTTTAGGAATACTGTTGGATTTGGTTAAAGATGAACCATCATTTAAGCTGATTTTTGCAGTCACATTGCATGGAATCCCCTCACCATTGGATTGACACTGAACAAAGACTGAACCTGCATTTACAAATTTAAAATCCCAATTCCATGTTGAAAAATGCTTCACTGTTGCATGTACAGCAAGGCCTGTAGGTGATTGATTTGACGTCATCACCTGCCCAATACCCTCTTCAATCCACAAGCCACTCGCTTCATCAAAATACCACATTGGAATTTGTGTACCTGCTTTCATCTGTTGATTATTGATACTCTTTATCGGCAGGTTCATTTGAAGATCTGCTGTTTTACCAGCTGCAAGTTGTAATTCCTGACCACCTGCATCTTTAAATGTGGCTGTAATCATTCCCGCACTGATCAAATCCACAATATTGCCTGGCACATCGCGTGCGACACCATTGGCAGGCATTGCATTTAAATCACGATTGGTAATATCCCATGGGGTAAATTCAACAGTCACAGCGCCGGTAGCAAGACTGCCATCTGCTTTTACAAAAGCGTTGGCGGGGATGCTAATACTTGCACCCAAATTTAAGGATTGAATCACTTGAGCGGCAGAGATATCAGACACAGGAACAACTTGTTTAATGGCCAATAAATTTGCTGAGATTGCTTTTAAATTGGCAACATCATAAACAATCGACTGCGTGATAAAGCCTTGTTTTTCAAATTTAGCCACCACTTTTTGTGTGTTTTGAGGAAGTATCAGATTCAAAGTCGCATGACCATTTTGATCTGTTTTAACACTTTGCCCCTGTATTGTAATATTTGTATTTGGAATCGAAGCACCATCAACCGTTTGAGCTGAGACTAAAACCTCGCGGTTTATCGTTGTTGCTCCCTGTTTTACTTCTATTTTCTGTGTAGTTGAATCAGTCCGACCTGCTAGGTCTGTTATCGTCAGGCTCACGGTATATTGACCAACTTTTGTATAACTATGTTCAACTGTAGCACCTGTTCCGCTTGAACCATCTCCAAAGTTCCAAGCATAGCTAGCAATTGCACTGGCTTCTTTTTTTTGATCAACCGTACTTTTCGTTCCATCAAATTTGACAACTTCACCGATACTTGGCGCTGTTGGACTATATTCAAATTTGGCTGTAAGACCCTGTTCAAATTGAGTTGAAGAGTTACAAGCCAACAAAAGTAAGCTTAGCCATGCAAAAAGAAACCATTTTATATAATTTTTCGATCTCATCATTGTCGTCACCTTATTGTTATTTAATTCGCGATATCCATCACGATAACTTATATTACTGTGAATTAATTATTAATAATAGCTGTTTTATTTTAAAAATATTTTAATATCTTGTTCTATCTAATTGAGTTGATGCTTACTGTATCAAAGCAAGTGATAACAAAAAATTTGATTGAATATTGATAAATGAAAGAATGATTTTGACTAGAAATAAATATTTTATCTTATAATTCATTGCTTTATATTTATGTGTTTTATAATTGATACTTTTATATCTATGTATTTTTTAATTAAAGACTTATTTTTTTCACAACACAGATCAAATTTAAGTAATAGCCATATAAAATTCACTACAATGAAGAGTCTGAACGCTTAAAAATATTTAAACAATAGAGAAATCAAATCATGACTTCAGGACAAATACTTGTTTTTCTATCGGGCGGTTTTTATCTATTTCAACAAGGCTTAGTTCACTTCCAAAACAAGCGCCCGTATCTAGAAAATAGCAATTATGCTTCTTGGTGACAAAATCAACCACGGTATGACCTAGAAAAACCTGTTCTACACCGACAACCGTTGAATAACGCATAAAGCGCTTATTTTTAATTCGCCCCCTGCCCCATAACGCCAATTCGCGACTTTTAGAACGTGTGGCAACTTTAAACGCATCCCAATCATTTAGATCTATATCAGCATGCACAAAGCCATACTTCTTATTTTGATAAATGACTTCTAATAGTATGGGTAAAGTGTTTAATTGATCGATGACTTGTTGCTGCTGATCCGAACTTAATGCATAAAACCATTCTCCACCATGATGCGCATGCATATCTTTCATCATCGGATCGATCTGCGATAATAAGCACATCTCTTCATGATTACCTAAAACAGCTTTAAACCAAGGCTCTGCAAGCAGATGCAAACATTTCAAACTGTCAGGACCACGATCAACAAGATCCCCTACAGCAATCAATAGATCCTTTTCAAAGTTAAATTGAACACGTTCAAGCTGTTGCATCAACAAATCATAACAACCATGTATATCGCCTACCACAAACAAGCGACCTGTCTCATGAGTATAGGTTGCTACATGCGCGAGCTTGTGTTGCGATAATTCAGACATAGACTGATCTTTGATTAAAACTCAATTGAAGCTGCTTCAATATGCTGGTTTTCTTTGGCTAAATCCAAATATTTGCTGGCAGTTTTTTTATTTTTACGTACCCCGATCCCATCTTTATAAATTTTAAATAATTCAAAATAAGAGTCGATATCACCATGATCGGCAGCTTGTTTAAACAAATCTGCACTTTGGGTCAGATCAGCCTCTACACACTTACCTTCCTGATACATTTGTGCCAATAAAAAGAAAGCACGTGGAACTTTCAACTCTTTGGCTTTGTTTAACCAGAATAATGCCCCATCTGCATTGTTTTGACGTTGCTCAAAAATCGACATACACAGCATGGCCTGAACATGGCCTTTCTCTGCAGCGGAATTTAATAATGGGAGGTGATGTTCATGTTCTAAAGGCAATAACATCGACAATTCAAACTGTGCATCTGGATGGTTTTGCATTGCAGCACGTTCTAACCAAGAAATGCCTTGATCAAGATTTTTCTCAGTTCCCATACCATAGCGTAAACACTGTGCTAAAGAATATTGAGCTGGAACATTGCCTGAAACAGCAGCATGCGATAATAAATCAAAAGCGAGTGCTGCATATTCTTTCTGCTTTTGCTCAGTCTTGGCATTTTCCGAATTTTTTAACAGTGTCACTGCAGCTAAATAAGCAGATTCGATATGTCCATTTTTTGCAGCTTTAAGTAAAAACTCTTGCACAACTGCTGCATCCGCTTTAGCACTTTGTTGTTCAATAAGTGCGCGAACATAGCAGCCAAATGGATCATTATGTTCTTGCGCGATATCGGCATATTTTAAAGCAGCATCAAGATTGTTCTGTTTTAAATAACTAAACGCCAATAAAGCACAGGAAAAATGGTCTTTTTCAGCAATTTTTAACAATTCATTTTGTACTTTGATCGAATCAAACCCTGAAAACTCTACAAAAAACTTCAGGCTGTTTTGATGCTGGTTTTTTAAATAATTATTTAAAAGTAATAAGTACGCAGACTGTGGATCCTGTGACAATTGTTGTTGTGCATAAACAAAAATTGCTTCTGGATGATTCAGTTGAACTGCCTGTTGCAAATGCATTAGGGCTTGTGCTTTTGTCAATTGATCTGTTGCATTGTTCAAGCCAAGATAAGCAAGTTCTAAATGTGCCAGTGCATGATTAAGCTTTGCTGCATGTTGAAAAAAAAGAAGAGCTGACTGCACACTTTGATTTACATAACGGCCTAAAACATGCCACTGTCCTAACAAAGTACTGGCAGGTGCAAAATTCTGATTAGAGGCATTGACCAACAAATCAACACGCGCTTGAGCGTCTTGCTCATTTTGAGCAAGACCTTGTTGTTCTAATTTAAGTACATCGATATACCAAGTTTCTGCTTGTGAAAGTTCTGTCGCATTTAAGCCTAAATTTTCAGTTTTATTGGTGTTTCCTGACATCTTTTATTCCTAACACATGTGCCATTGCAAGTATAATCATTCCCATCTTACAGAGGACTCGGCTGAATCTCAAAGGGAAATGTTGAATCAATATTCATCTATTTGCGAAATACTCAAATAAATCCGAGAAAGTGCTAAAATCTGTGCAATATTTTTCTTCACCTTAGATATGCCAAACTCTCAACTCACTGCTGTGCTCTTCATGGTTTTATCTATGGTGGCTTATCAGATCAGTGCCTCATTTGCGAAACAGTTATTTGAGGTTTTAGATCCGATTACCGTCGTGACCTTAAGATTATGTTTTGCGTCTATTTTAATTATTTTAATGTTCCGTTCATGGAAAATTATCAAGCGTTTACCTTATCTAAGATGGAATGAGCTACTTTATTATAGCGGTTCAGTCTGTTTGATGAATGTGCTGTTCTATGCCTCTTTAGGCAAATTGCCTCAAGGTATTGCTGTTGGACTAGAATTTTTAGGCCCTCTGACTTTGGCACTGCTCTCGATTAAACAAAAAACTGACTATATTTGGGTATTTCTTGCCATCATCGGTATTGCATTGATGGTGCCTTGGCAAGATGCGACCGCACATAACTTTTCCTATCTTGGTGCTGCTTTTGCTTTGGGTGCAGGTGTCTGTTGGGCAAGTTATATTTATTTTGGGCAAAAAGTTGTACGACAAAATATTGGTATGCATGCGCTGAGTATTGCAATCGTCTTGTCGGCCTTGGTTATGCTGCCAATCAGTGCTGTACATAACCCAGATGCCTTGCTACAAACACAGTACTGGGGCAAAGCTTTGCTGATTGCACTTTTAGCAACAGCGATTCCGTATGCCTTAGATCTGCTTGCTTTAAAACAATTAAGCAAAATGAGCTATGGTACTTTATCGAGTCTATCTCCTGCACTTGCCGCAATTTCAGGTATGGTATTACTGAATGAACATATTACTGCTTGGCAAACCGTTGCTTTAATCTGCATTATGATTGCGTCGGTAGGGGTAACATTTAGAGCGGCGAAAAGCTCAGATACCCACTAAAACATTCTCAATACTGCCCCACTGCCAGTCATATAGAACCTCGACCATATTTACGCGATCTTTAGGAAGAGAGGAAGATCAGCGTAAATATATGATGGATGAGAAGCATTTCATTAACTAAAAAAGTAAATATCGTTCAGCAATCTGCTCATCATTCTCTGGATACTTTATAGCTTCAATTTTATTCAGTTTGCCTTTGTAAACAAGTCAACGAAATACAAGCCAATAGACTTAGCCAACCAAGCGGATAAGGTCTTTTGCTTTATACTTTTTATATTCCGATAAATACTTCTTCGCTAAGTTTAATTTTTGATTTTCATCTAAAATCTTTAGCGCTTTTTGAAAAAAAGAATGCTCTTCTTGTTGAATATGATGCGCGATGATTTCAGATAATCGTTTCGCCAAAACCAACCAGCGAGAGTGGCTAAAATCTGTTTGTTCTAGTGATTGTAATATTTCATCCATCTCATGATGTTCAGCCAGTGCCAAACGGGTAATATTTAAACCTGAATCCGTCATCATTAACGGAATATAAAAATAGCGATCTTCCGCAATCGCATGAGCAAATAATTCATTTTTTAATAAATTAAAAATTTTCCTTCGTTCAGGACTATCGCCTGAGGTATGCGTTAATTGTTCTGACAAATCCTTCTGAATGATATGGCTTTCTCTCAAAGCCTCAAATATATTCATCTAAATCCCTCTTTTTATGATATTTACCTTCCATTGCTTCGGTTTGTGATTTTTCGATCAAGAAACCAACAATCTTAGAAGACAAATCAAAAAAAAGCCTTACAAAATTTAAGCTTTTTTGTATCAAAAAAAATTAACCAGAGAATCTAGCAAATTACGCGACAAACATTTGATAGGCCAAGCGACAAATCAAAATGCTGACCAAAATCAAAAATAGAATACGAATAAAACCACTGCCATATTTCAATGCCATTTTCACACCAACCAATGAACCACACACATTGGCAACAGCCATCAGCAGGCCCAATTGAAATAACACATGTCCAGTGGGAATAAAGAAACTCAGCGCGGCAAAGTTGGTCATGAAATTGCCAATTTTGGAAAGCGCCGATGCGTGCAAGAAGTCAACTTTCAGATAACGAATAAAATAAAAGATGAAAAAACTGCCTGTACCTGGCCCAAATATTCCATCATAAAAGCCAATCAATAAACCACCAACACCCGCGATCAATAACATTTTACGCGTGATTTCTTGTTGAAAATGGACTTGTCCAAATTGCTTCTTAAAAAATGTATAGATTGCGATCACAATCAGCATAAACAATACAAATGGCCGCAAAATTTCTTGGGGGATCAGTGAGACACAAGCAGCACCCCCAAATGAGCTAATAAATGCAGTGATTCCAATCACTGCCAACAGCTTCCACTGAATTTTGACTTGTTTTAAGTATGAAAAAGCAGCCGAAGCCGTTCCACAAATCGAAGCCAGTTTATTGGTTCCAAAAACTGTGGCGGTAGGATAATGCGGTAAAGCACCCATTAATGCAGGAATTTGAATCAGTCCCCCACCTCCAACAGCGGCATCAATTGCCCCTGCACAAAAGGCAAAGAATACTAAACTGAGGATGATATCAAATTCCATAACATTCACTTATCTTTTAAAGGCGTCTATTAACGCTGGGAGACTTAACCGTGCTCTGGCTTAATCCTGCTTTAGCTTAATCAGGCTTAGATTTAAACTGAGTTATTTTCTAACAATGAAACCAAATTAAAGATTTAGCACGCGTTTAGGCACTAAACGCTTTTTATCGGTAATTTCAGCCAAGCCTAAACATTTGTCGCCATCAAAAACCAAGACTTCAGCTTCGGCGGCATGCTCAATATTGCTTTCCATACCACGGCTAAAATATTCCGCACGTCCTTCAGGCACCTGAACTTTAGAAAAATGATCAATTGGTGCATAGACAGGCAGCAACAAGGCTTCACGCGCTTGTTCAGTCAAGCTTTCCAAATGTTCAATGGTATATTCTGGTATCAAATCAAAATGACCGGTTTGAGTTCGATTTAAATACGTTAAATGCCCATAAGTTCCCAATGCTTTGGCAATGTCTTCACCCAAAACTCGAATATACGTTCCTTTAGAACAAGTAATATCCAAGGTCAGGCTGTGCTGATTAAACGCAATCAGCTCAATGGCAAAAATATGAATTGGGCGTGCATCACGTTCAATCTCAATTCCCTGACGCGCCAACTCATATAAAGGACGGCCTTGTTTTTTTAAGGCTGAATACATTGGCGGAACTTGTTGAATATCACCAGTAAATTGCGCCAAAACCTGTTGAATACTGTCTTCACTTAATTCAGGTACGGCCTTTTCAAGTAAGACTTCACCTTCGACATCACCCGTGGTCGTACTATGCCCGAGCTGAACAGTCGTTTGGTAACGCTTGGTCGAATCTAACAGATAGTGTGAAAATTTAGTCGCTTCACCTAAACAGATTGGTAAAAGTCCAGATGCCAAAGGATCAAGCGCCCCTGTATGCCCTGCTTTTTGAGCGCGATACAACCACCGCACTTTTTGTAGCGCCGCATTTGAACTTATGCCTAAAGGCTTATTCAATAAAAAAACACCACTGATATGGCGACGCGGTATTTTCTGAGCTTTTGAAGACATATTGGTCTGGATACGGAGAATAATGCGCTATTTTAGCAAAAACCATTCGTCTATTTTTACAAATTTTCTGTTTGAAATTTCGAATTCTATGGCAAATTATTTTTTCAATAAAAAATCTAAAAATAGTAGGAATATTAGATGGATCTATCTAAAAAAATGATTGGGATCATCATTGGTAGTCTCTTGATCATTCTTTTAGCCGTAATTTTTTGGCTAAAACCCAATACAGAATCGACTGAAACACCACCAGCTTCAGGAAAAGCACATGAACAACAGATGGGGCAATTGGCTTCAACTCAACTTCCAGCATCCGAAGCACTGAGCTTTGCCAGCAAAAGCCAACAAGACACGCAAATTAATTGCCAAATCCGTGCAGATGCCTCCAATCGTTTAATTGTCAATGAACAGACCAAAGATTGCTTTGAATATTTCATCACCCAATATGGTGAAAAAAGCATTGAGCAAATCAAAACCGATTTTCTCAGCTATACCAAAATCAGCTATAAAGAGCCTCTACTATCGCAGTTAAATGATCTCTGGACACGTTATATTGATTACAGAAGTAAATTAGGCGATTTACAAGCACCCACCGCAGATAAAGAAAGCGCAAAGTATTATCAGCAGATTTTAGTCAATACTCAAAACTTAAGAAAAAAATTCTTCTCGGATTATGAAATTCAAGGCTTATTTGGCACACAAGATACTTATGACCGATATACGGTAGACCGCTTAGAAATTATGGATAATCAAAAGTTATCTGTGGCTGAAAAAGCGCAAAAACTCAAAGAACTTTTTGAGCAACTCCCTGAAGACTGGAAAGAGAATTTACAACAACTCAATCAACTTGAAGACTTAAGAAAGCTGACAGCGGAGATTAAGGCACGTGGTGGTTCTGCACAAGAGATCCGTCAAATGCGCACCAATCTGGTGGGACCTGAGGCAACACAACGCTTAGAAACGCTTGATGTACAAAGAAATGATTGGAAAGGCAAAGTTAATCAATACCTTGCTGAGCGTGACAATATCCTCAAAAGTAATCTGAGCGATTCAGCCAAACAGCGTGCGGTAGAACAATTGAAATCACAACAATTTGCAAATCAACAAGAGCAACTCAGATTACAAACTTTTGAAACTGTACATGATCAAGGAGGAAAATTACCCTTTGCAAATTAACCATAAAATACATAGCACATCGCTAAAATGATGAAAAAAGCGAAAACAAAAATATTTAGATTATGCGGTATAGCACGTTTTATGGCTTGAGTTTGCAAGCCAGACTCAATATCTCTGCAGATTTATGACTCAGGGATACCAACAAGTCTGCGGATACAAAGTGGAAAATAATATTAACAACCACCTATAAGGAGGATGCACACAAACTAAAAACTTGCTCGGGATTGACACGATTTTAATGCAACTTGCACCTTTGGTTTAGAGCAATAACGATAATGATGGTATGCCAATCGCTTGAGACCATAAGGGTTGTAAGCAAATTTTAGCTTGCAACATAGACTTCATGTCAATCAACAATTCACTTAAAAACAACAAGAGTATTTTAATATGAAATTTAAGATCAATATTTTCGCCATGAGTTTAATCATTGGATTAAGTTCGATGACTGCATCTGCATCTGGCTTACAAACTGTAAATCCACGTTATGTCAGTTCAAACTATGCAAAAACCAAATATCCGATTGTATTTAATCATGGGATGTTCGGTTTCACCCGTCTAGGGCCTTCATCCTTTGGCATAGATTACTTCTATCAGATCCTCCCTGATTTAGCTCGCAATGGCGCAAAAGTTTATGCGACACAAGTCTCCCCATTGGAATCGACACAGCTTCGTGGTGAACAGCTCTTACAGCAAGTCGATGAAGTCATCGCACTAACTGGCTCACCCAAAGTCAATCTGATTGGACATAGTCATGGTGGTCCAACAATTCGCTATATTGAAATCGTTGCACCCACAAAAGTTGCTTCTTTAACTGCTGTTGCAGGGGCAATTAAAGGTTCTAAGATCGCGGATGATATTTTAAGTAACCGAGGTGCAAATACGCTTCTGACAGTTTTTAGTCAATATATCTTAGCACCTGTGATTACACTTCTCGAAGGTAATCCATCCCTCCCCCTCAGTCTAAATAACTCTTTACAAAGTGTGAGCGAACAAGGGGCTGCTGAATTTAATGCAAAATTTCCAAGTGCTGCGATTCCCAAAGACTGTGGTAATGGTCAAAAACTAACAGCCAATGGTGTTTATCATTATTCTTGGACGGGTACAGCTCAATTCACCAACATTTTTGATGTTATGGATGGCGTCATTTCTACACTCGCGCCTTTGTCTTATAAAAATCTAGACAATGATGGCATGATGAATCGTTGCAATACTCATTATGGGCAAGTGATTCGAGACAATTACCGTCAAACACACATGGATGAAATCAATCATGTTTTAGGGCTACGTGGGTTATTTTTTGCGCCGAATCCACTTGCTCAATATCGTCAACATGCCAATCGTCTGAAATTACAAGGCTTGTAAATATTGCCGATGAGAGGCGATAAAATGTACTGTTCATTCAGTATATTTTATAGTTGAATAGTAAATGATTCTGGATTCAAATTTTATATTGAACATCGTATTGAATTTCGAATTCCAGAATCTGATTTGATATGAGATTTAAAAAAACAAAGAAGTTAAAGTTTGCGTTCCTGCAAACATGATCAGAATCGAGGCTTTACACTCAATACATTTAAAATTGAGGTATGTAAATCGCCCAATAATAAAATAGATGGAGTTTTAACATGAAATATGGACGTATTATCGCGAGTCTACTGCTGGCGAGTACATTATCAACCGCATATGCATCTAATAATGCGCAAAAAGTGACTGTCAGTAAAGTAAACTCGGACTATGCAAAAACCAAATATCCTGTGGTATTTGTGCACGGTATGGCTGGGTTTATTCGTGCTGGCGATGTTTTAGGATTAGACTACTGGTATCAAATTTTACCTGATTTGGCTCGCAACGGCGCCAATACATGGGCTACGCGAGTATCACCCTTTAATTCTACTGAAGTCCGTGGTGAGCAATTGGCTCAGCAAGTGGAAGAGATTCTGGCAATTACCGGCAGCCAAAAAGTCAATCTGATCGGACATTCTCATGGTGGCCCAACCAGCCGCTATGTCGCAGGCATCATGCCTACGCAAGTTGCATCTGTGACTGCTGTTGGTTCACCACAAAAAGGCAGCCCTGTTGCAAACATTATCTTAAGTATAGAAGGCACGCCACTTCAAGGTCCATTGGTGAGTGTGGTCAATTTATTTTCAAAAGCAATTGTCTGGGCGCAAGGTCTTGACCCGAAAGAACTTCCCCATGATGCGTTGGCAGGTGGGAAAAGCCTCACCATTGAAGGTTCTGCGCTATTTAACAGTAAATTCCCGATGGGCGTTGGCACCACAGCTTGTGGTGAAGGGGCTTATCAAGAAAAAGGGATTCAATTCTATTCATTTACGGGCAATACCGCCGTTACAAATCTTCTCGACTTAGATTCTGCCCTACTTGGCACAAGCCTATTGATTAACGCTGGTCGTGATAATGATGGTTTAGTTCCACGATGTAGTGCCAAATTCGGTAAAACGATTCGTGATGATTATCGATGGAATCACTTAGATGAGGTCAATCAAATTTTAGGATTGCGTGCAATTTTTTCACCAGACCCAGTACAAGTCTATCGTGAACATACTAATCGCCTAAAACTACAAGGACTTTAGCAAGAAACAAAAAATGCGCCAAATGGCGCATTTTTTTAGCTGTAAAGCAAAGTTAAAATTAACCTTGTTTACGTGCTGGTAATTTTTCACGAATACGCGCAGCTTTACCAGACAATTCACGTAGGTAATAAAGCTTAGCACGACGAACGTCACCACGACGTTTCACTTCGATTTTAGCAACGATTGGAGAGTGAGTTTGGAATACACGCTCAACACCAACACCGCTAGAAATTTTACGTACTGTGAACGCAGAGTTCAAGCCACGGTTTTTCTTCGCAATAACTACGCCTTCAAAAGCCTGAAGACGCTCACGATCACCTTCTTTTACTTTTACTTGAACGATAACTGTGTCACCAGGAGCAAAAGTTGGGAGGTCAGTTTTTAACTGTTGGTTTTCAATTGCTTGAACTAAAGGATGTTTACCACTCATTGTGGGAATCTCCGTTTTGCGGGACAGAAGAGGTCTGCACAACCGCTGGGGATAGAGGCTAAATCGCGTATCAACCCGTTTATCTTTCCCTTTATTGCTGATGTTATTCAGATCAATAAAGAGCCTAATATAAGTACTTAATCATAAGTATTTTCTCGAAGCCGACTTCTTATGGAACTCACATTCCGCAGGCCAACAATGATGAATTGTTGTATTACTAATAAGAAGTACAGCTTCTGACGTGCGTTGAAACAAACATGATCAATGCTTGCCTACCCTCGCTCATCTTTTAGCCATTTTTTTTGCTGCTTGGTCAACTCAACTTTTTCCACCAACTCAGGTCGGCGTTCTAAAGTGCGTTGATAGCGTTGCAAAAACCGCCATTTCTCAATATTGGCATGGTGCCCTGACTTAAGTACTTCAGGAACATCCAAACCTTCAAAATGATCTGGCTTGGTATATTGTGGGCAATCTAAAAGACCATCCACAAATGAGTCCTGCACTGCTGATTGTTCATCTGACATGGTATTCGGCAAACGTCGAATAATACTGTCCAATAAAACCATCGCAGGGAGTTCACCGCCTGATAATACGTAATCTCCAATCGACCATTCCTGATCAACATATTTTTGGATCAAACGCTCATCAACTCCCTCATAACGTCCACACAGCACAATTAATCCGTCATATTCAACAAATTGTTGTACTGCAGGTTCATTTAAGGTCTGCCCTTGTGGTGACATATACACCACAGGAACATGAACTGCACCTGCTTGCTTTGCAAGCTCTTTTGCATGGTGGATTGCTTTTGCCAACGGCTCAGCCATCATCACCATACCAGGACCACCACCAAATGGACGTTCATCCACTCGTTTGTAGTTACCCTCAGCAAATTCTCGCGGATTGATACAATGAACTTGTACAATGTCACGCTTTGCCGCTCGCCCGCTAATTCCGTACGCTGTAATCGCTTCAAACATTTCAGGAAAAAGCGTAATGACTGCAAAAAACATCGCAGACTCCTCTATTTTCCTGCTGCGCCAATCCTTATCGGATTAGAAATCTACGCCCCAATTGACATAGATACGACCAGCTTCGAGATCAACGCGTTGTACCACATCTTTATGCCATGGAATCATTCGCTCTTCGCCATCGATGCTATCTGCTGTTGCGCGAACAACCATGACATCATTGGCACCTGTTTCAAACAATTCGTGGATTTGACCAAGATTTACTTCCTGTTCTTCTTCATTCAGACCTAATACGATTAGACCTTTTAAATCAGACCAGTAATACTCGTCCACGCCTGCTTGAGGCAGTTGCGATTTTGAAATCCAAACATTCGCGCCAACTAAGCTGTCTGCTGCAGTGCGATCACTCACACTTTTCAACGAAACAACCAAGCCTTTACCATGTGGTTTCCAACGTTTTACGTCTACAATTTGCCAACCTGCTTTGGTCTCAATGTACCAAGGGAGATAGTCAAATATGTTGCTCATAGGTTCTGTATTGGAATAGACCCAGAGCCACCCATTTAATCCATATGCTGAACGTAGCTGTCCAATCTGAATACGATCTTCGGGCACATTCTGTGCTGGTGTCATGGGCTTACTGCCTAATTAAAGATTTAATTATGCAGTAGCTGCAGCTTTCTTAGCTTGAGCAGCTAAAGAAGCAACACGTTCAGACGGTTGAGCGCCTTGAGCAACCCAGTGAGCAAAACGGTCAGCATCTAAACGAAGTTTTTCTGCTTTACCTTGAGCTGTAGGGTTAAAGAAACCAATACGTTCGATGAAACGACCGTCACGCGCATTGCGGCTATCAGTTACGATTACTTGATAGAACGGACGTTTTTTAGCACCACCGCGTGCTAGACGAATTACAACCATGATAGAACCTTATAGTTTTTACGGATTATCCTTGTACCGACCATCGATACATTTCAAACCCCTTTCATAGAGGGCAATATTTTACGTTATCTTTGTCATGAAAGAAAGATCAAATTTTATTTATCCACAATTTTGAATTTAATTTTTATTTGCCGTCCCAGTTTGTGGTTGCGGAGAGGGTGCAAGTGGTACCTTTGCTCCAACATTTTTGGCCTTGGCTATCTAATCCGACATCACCATTTCCAGCTTGCTGAGAACCCGCTATTGGAGCAGCATTTAAAGACCAAGTTAAATTATCTTTAGAAACTTCTAATTTAACTTTATATTTTGCTTCTCCAACACTTGGATAATCTTCTTCAAATGCTCCATTTTCCAATTTGGCATCTTTAAATGTCCCTTTCGCCATTTTATAATTGGATAAATTTCGGGCAATTTGAAGCATTTCACTTTGTGCATCAACTCGGTTTGTTCGAACAATATATTCTTGATATGACGGATAAGCTATTGCAGCTAAAATTCCTATAATTGCTACAACAATTAATATCTCAACCAATGTAAATCCTTTCTGCTTCATACTTTCACCATGATGTAATCTCACTACCCGTACAAGCTGTAAAAGTAACACTGTCTTTGGTTTTACAACGAAGCCCTTCGCTCGTCATAAGTAGATTATAGTTTTTAACATCTGTACTTTCAGCTTTGATTGCCCAACCAAATCCCGATGCACTAGAATTTGTAAGAGATAAACTTGGATCGGATAGATCTTTGAGGGTAATTTTGTACTTAACCATATCTCCAGTTGATCCAACAGGTGTCGAAATCTCGTCTGACGAGCTAGAGCTATATAAATCTTTTAAATCAAAATTTTGATAGGTGAGATTCTTAGATTTAAATATCTCCAACTGATTTGCAATTTTCTGTATTTCCTGTTGAGCTTGGGCAGCGGCGGCTCTCCGAACATGATCCTGATAGTTTGGATAAATAATAGCAGCTAAAATTGTAATGATAACAATGACAACCATTAGTTCTATTAATGTAAAACCATAAGTGTTCCTGTGACAAGTTTGGCTTGTCACAGTTCCATATCGACTAATTCTTCTTAGCTTCAACATATTTTTCATACCATCGGATTGGGTTTAAAATCTTATTACACTCCCATCTTCCTTTTCCTTGTTGTAAACCCAGCAAAGTTAAGGCTCCACAATTACTACCTGTATTATTTCCACCACTAGTATCATCTGGACCAAAAGTAATACCTTGTATACCTGGTCCCAAGACATTTTGATTCTTACCATCTACAATCTGAAAACCAGTACTCTTTTCAAGACTCCAATCAACAACACCTTTTGAATCCAAACAGGCTCCATATGGCAAGCAGAACTGTTGAGTATTACTTTCACCAATAATTCGAGGTTGACAAGGATTCTGTTTATCAACAATACCTGTACCTTCAGGATCATAAATTGGAACAATTAATCTTCCCGTCATCGCTACAGGTTCTTCTTCAAATGCTTTCACGCCTCCCGCAGTTCGTCCAGATACTGGATTTCCATTCTGATCGCTAGAGAGTGAGCGATACCATCCCTGCATACCTGTTTTAGCGTATGGGAAAAAAGTCGAAGAAATGATACCTGTTATATTTTGCGGATTTTCCTTTAAAGATTTCAAGGTGATGTCAACTGATTTTAGATCAATGTCTTTATAAGCACCTGTTTGAGCATCTTTTGTACCCGTAATCAATCCACTATCTGCAATATCACGATCAATCAATCCATAAACTTTATTGGTTGGGCGTCCAGTTAACTCATTTAAAGGCAGCATGAGTTCACGACCTTTATTTGGTGAAACATCCAATGGTGTACTACGATCACCAGACGCAATACCAACCATAACAAATGTTGAGCCTGCCTCATCATGTACAGTTAACGTTGGTGGTTGATAAAAACGAGATTGATCTCCATTTGTAATACTTGTTCCATCGGCTTTTGTTGCAAGATTTGCTAAACGAACAACTCTTTTTCCAAAGGATGCGACTGGAGTATTTTTGGCATTATTTAAATCAATACGAAATACTTGCCCACCTAAATCACCAAAATAAAGATTATCAACTAAGCCATCCCCATCACGATCCAAAGTACTGATTCTACTAACAATACTATGGGTCATATTTGCATTATTCGTGTTAGCACCTGAATTACTTGCCCACCAAATTCTCTCACCCGTTTTTGCATTGATAATATAAACTGCATTACCATCTGCCTGTGCTTTATTGTTACATGATGTAGATGGATAATCTGTATTGGAATTTGATGAGTTCAATTTAAATCTTGGATTTTCATAGCACATATCATAACCACCACCCACAATCATCACTCGGGTAATTTGGTTATTATAACGAATATTGGCTAGTACAGGTTTAGACCAAGTTTGCCCCATACGAGTGTAGTCACCTGCCCCACCAAGAATACGGAAAAGTAATTTAGGTGCGCTTGGATTAAGGACATCTAAGCCATAATAGCTTTTTCCTCCCATACGCATACCACCGTATACATTCATCTTATTTGCTACGACTGATGTATCTGTATCACTTCCACCAGTTACTTTATAATCTGAATCAGCAACCCATGCCCCATTTATCCCTTGTGTAACACCATTTACATCTGACTCACCTTTCCTCAGCGCTTTTGATAAAGTACTGTCCTGCAAAATTTCAGTAGGGACAAAAACCATCTGCTCTTCACCAGTCAATGAATTGGCTATACGCAAAGCACCTTCCATACTGCCATAAAGCACAGACTGATCACGTGTAGACTTTAAATTACCATCCGCATCTAACGTTCCTTTATAGGTCATTTGTACAGGAAAAGAGTGAATACTCGCACCCATTGATGTAAAAGCATCTCTTGGTGTATCTAAAGTCGTCGGAAGCTGAGTCGCACTCAGGCTTAAGTTATAACCTAGATAATTTAATAATTTTAATTGAATATCTAATGTTAAATTCTTTAACCTACTGTCTGTCTTAAACTTGTCCAGTAAATTTGTTGCGGTGGTGGCAGATTGAGTGACTAAAAATAAATCTGAATTTTTATCTGTGGAAGTAATTGCCCCTCCTGATGCTACACTCTTAACATCTGAAAAAAGTGGTCTATAACCGTTAGGGCTAGCGAGTGTTGGCAATTTAATTTTTGAATAGACGCCACCCGCTGTAACACCATCACCATCAGTTAGAGAGGTACTGTTCCAAATATCTTGAGAGCTTGGATTGAGTAATCCATTGCTTTGGAAAACAAAGTTGCTTCCTGATTTTAAAGCGCCACCTTGAATACTGTATTTTTTCAAGTTCCCAGTCCAAGTAATATTCTGAGTCCCTGGTTTTGGTTCCAATGCTCTCAAATATCCATAAGGTTGGAATGATTGCGGACTTAAAGCATCCACAGGAACAGAAATCGCTCCCGTTGATAATGGGCTAATTGGATTTTTCCCTAAATTATCGATAAATTGAATAACGCTATTGGTAATTTCATCAGATTCTTTTGCAATGAAAAAACCACCGTTACCATACCCTGGTTTACTTGTTTTATAACTTGGTGCTGTAGGAGAACATTGGTCATCTGAGGTACGTTCATCCTGTGTTCGGGAACTGAGTCTGCAAGCATTTTCTACATATTGATTGTTTAAGTTATCCATGGTACTACCAAACCCAACAAATGCAGTTTGAATAGAAACACCTGTTGGATTTTTAGTTTTATCAAATAATTTTTTTGCAAATTCTCCCATACAACGCCAACCACCGTCAGAGTTATCAGCAAGCCCCCCAGCACAACTAAAATTATTACCAAATGTATCTAGGGCAGAAGACATTAAGTTACTTGATCTAGTGTCATCTGTTGTATTCGCAGCTCCATCTGAAAGAATATAAACCCCTTGCCCATCACAGCTTTGCCGATCTTCAACAGCGGGGAGTGGCGACTCGTATGTTGTATTATCAGCAACTTTTGTATCATCAGCAGATTTTGTAAATCCACTATCATTATTTGAGAATAAAACAGTACCTGTTTTATTATAACATGTACCACTATTACCATTTATAGTACATGATTGAGCTGTTAAACCACTTGTATTGATAGAATTCACTGTATACCAAGAATTACAGTTTGTTCCCGCGTTATTCCAACTATTACATTGATTGTAAATAGTTCTTCCCCAGTAATCTCTATATGTAAAGAAGAAAGGAGCATTATTTAAGTAGATTGATTGTAAAGTATTCGTTCCCATTAAATATGCTGCTGCTTCTGCATATCCATGTGCGGTAGGTGTACCATTGTAAGCTGTTAAATCTTTAAGCGCATTTTTTAATGCTATTCTTTGAGAAGAATTCACCGCTCCTAGCTCTTTAGCAGGCACTAAAATTTGACCACTACGACCATCCCCATTGCTAGAATAATTTCCTAAACCAACACGAACTAGCCTTAATGAAGCATCATCACTATTTAAGAAAGTAAACATTCCATCTTTTAAACGAGTTAATCGATCTAAACATTGGTAGCCTGATATATTTCCACTCGAATTTTTTATTGGATCACACCCAGTAACTTCATTTTTAACGGCGGCTGTTGCAGCAGAAGGGGATACATAACAAAAGTTACGTTCATAACTAGGAGTTGTTCCTGAACTAATTCGATATGCTTTATTATTAGAAAGACCCGATAAACTTGTAGTTAAGGTTGCTAAAGCCGTCTGTGTATAACTTATTCCACAATTTAAACCATAATCATCCCTATAACTGAATCCACTGCCATTCGCGGGCCCCATACTACCCGATGTATCCAACATCATCACCAGCGTCTTTTTTCCTGCCGTAGGTGCAGCATAAATCTGTAAATCATTCGCTTGGGTGACAGAAGACATTATCAGGAATGTACCAACAAACGTTGTAAATCCAACCATGCCTAAATTTAATTTTTTTTGCTTGCCTGCATAACTCAATAAGGCCGTAAGCTTTTTAGATTTCATTTTACATTCCTCATCATTATACTGGTGCTTTAACCATCTTTATAAATGTTTGCAAATTAAACTCTTGGACTTGGCTGTTAACTGGAATACCAAGATTTACGAGACATTGTGCTGTTGTTTGTTTAGCACTAGATTCCGCATCTAAATTGTCATTCACATTTTCTTTTAAACATGCTTGAGCAGCAGACAAGTTTTTAGCATAAATAGGCATCACTGCTACTGTCGTCATCCGAATACGTTTTTGCTCAGTTACCCCTTGTGGAATTGTTTGTCCGCCACTTACATTAATATTTTTTGCGAGTAATGCCAAAGGCGGTAAATCAGCGGTATCTGTTGGAATTTTAATAGAAACCTGTGTAACTACCCCTCGTCTTGCACTACCAAAGTCAGTGGTTAAATTACAAAAACTATCTGTACTTCCCTCAACCAACTCAACACCAGAACTCGTATTTCTAAGTACAGCCATCGATGTAACTGAGCCAAATCGAGTACTCA
The DNA here is from genome assembly GCF_051059255.1 of Acinetobacter sp. CE-15. NCBI lineage: Bacteria > Pseudomonadati > Pseudomonadota > Gammaproteobacteria > Moraxellales > Moraxellaceae > Acinetobacter > Acinetobacter sp. CE-15. The sequence goes on from NZ_CP192737.1 coordinate 4,261,925, forward strand.
CTCTAGGTTTATAGCAAAATACATATTCTTTACCGGGTTCTGTATCTGCATCTTTCAAAGCCTTACCAATAACACTTGAAAGATTCACTTGTTTATTTAGATCCTCTAAAAAAACTTGGTTGATCGGTGTATCTGCTGTTTGACTTGAAAGCTGACCAATTTGCGCATTTGTCGCAATATTCAATGTCGTCATAGAGGTCCTAATCGCCATCACTCCAACTATTGTTAAAAATAACAACATCATCATAACAACGATAATCGTTGACCCTTTCTGCTTGCTTAGGTTAGTTCGATGTTTCATAAATCTTCTCTCCTAAGCCATTTCTTAATGCAATATTTGTTGTATATAAACGCCGTAAATATTTGGTACTTTTATCCGTCAAAGTCACGTCACCATCAGGGAAATTAAAACTTTCTTTAGATGGATCTATATTTTTATTTGTTATTGGATCTTTAGAGCGCACCAAAACCATCATTCTAATGGAAACAACTCTAGGGATGTTTGGAGAGGACGCCGCCTTTACCGCTGTCTTAAATTGCTCAATAGTGTAATAGCTAAAATTGTTTCCCACTTTTGCCCCGATGTAAAATCTAACAAGATCCACTCTTGGCATAATCACTTCACCATTATTTGAATCATTTAATCCGGCAATAGAAGGGACACTACTTCCTGGGGTATTTGCATCACAAGCCAATGCCAAGTTGCCATTATCTGTCCTTAAGAAATAACGCTGAATAACATACTCACTAGCCTGTACTTCTCTACCTTCACAGTTCATCATTTTATTGGGTGCTTGAAACATAATCGTGAGTTGATCACTACTAGAACTCGCCCCAGTAGGACCTCCTGATTTTGTTAACAATCCTGCACTTACATCTTTTAATTGTAAATTTGCCTTGCCTAAAGCTGGGTCTCCACTGGTAAAAATAATTCCACCATTGGGTGTTGTTGTATCTAACACTGGATTATTTACATTTCCAAAATTCGCGAGACGGATATCTCTAGCAATATAATCGACACCGAACACCCCACTATCCTGTAACTCTGCACTTGCTTCTTGCATTTTTGCCGTAATTAAACCGCCAGTGAACAATTGCAAAGCTGCAGCGCTAATAATAAGACCAATAGCAAGAGCAACGATCAATTCAATGAGTGTGAAACCCTTCTGAGGTCCCATTATTTCGTGCTTTGTCATGAATCTCATTAATATGCCTCCATCATTAGGCATTTTGCAGTAAACACATACGTTCCTGTGCTACTCATACAAGCACTATAATCACTTGCTTTTAACTTCGATGCAGTTTCATCCCAAGCAGCGAATAAGCATTGCCTTTTAATTGTACTGCCTACACCTGGGCAATCTGTCATTGTAATACTAATCCCGATTCTTGATGCTGCATCGGCAGCCAAATATGAATCATAATCAGCCATTTCTGCTGGTGTACATGTGGCATTAAAACATTTTTTTTTCGGAGACTTTTCTCCCACACCAATATACCCTTTTACAGCAGCAGGATAACTAGATTGACCATTAGGATTGGCCCGAATACTTTCTGTTAAGCCTCTCAGAATTAGTGTTGCTTGAGATCTTGTAAGTGCTTCACTAGTCGCATCTACAGCCCTTAACTGTAAAGCAGTAAATCCCAAAACCCCGATCGCAAGCAAAACCAGGGCAACTAAAACTTCAACGAGCCCCACACCCAATTGATTCTTCTTATTCTTCATGAGCATGCTCCATTCTTTTCAGAGGATACAATTCCGATAACGGACACTGTTATTTCGGTGAGTTCCTTATTACCGCATATTGTTATTTTTCTTGCCTTTAGGTTGGTACTTGGCACATTATCAAGTGATGACCCAATAGCACTAAAAACAACATATAAGTCACCACCAACACTAACAGCCTTGTCAATATTGGCTAAAATGACACGTTTTGCATCAATGAAATTTGAAACATTGGCTGTACTAACTCCTGCTTTGGTTAAACAGAGTGTCTTTGTTATTTCCTGATTCGAGCCATCTTTATTCGGGCAAACGATCACAGACATTTTCATTGATGATGCACGACTCTTCCCTTCTTTTAGTGCTGTCATTAACTCTTCATTGCTTTTATTCGCCTGATAGGTTGCTAAGAGCTTTGAAAAAGAAGGCGCTGCAATCGACGCAACAATCGCCAAAACAGCAATCGTCACCATCAACTCAATTAAGGTGAATCCTCGATTTTTTTGCATTGCTCCCCCCATTGCAACAAAACGCTACCCTATTAAAAATCATAACTTAAATACTTACAAAACCAATACAAGTTGGATAAAAGGCATAAAAAAGCAGATAACTGAAATCTCAGCTATCTGCTTAAAAAATAAAGTTTAAATTTAAGCTTGCGTTACATGAATCCGTAGCTCTTTTGGTAAACTAAATGTGATGTTTTCCTCACGACCATTTAACTCTTGTGGCGCTGTCGCACCCCAGTCCTGTAACCGTTGAATTACTTGTTTAATTAAAATCTCAGGTGCAGATGCCCCTGCTGTAACGCCGATCTTATGATTGACGTTAAACCACTCCTGCTTTAATTCATCTGCGTTATCGATCAGATAGGCATGTTTCCCCATCCGTTCAGCCAGCTCACGTAAACGATTTGAATTCGATGAGTTTGGAGAGCCAACCACCAACACCACATCACACTGTGTTGCTAAATCACGTACAGCATCTTGGCGGTTTTGCGTGGCGTAACAAATATCATCTTTACGAGGCCCTTGAATTTGAGGGAATTTATTTCGTAAAGCATCAATCACTTTGGCCGTATCATCTATAGATAAAGTTGTTTGGGTCACAAATGCTATTTTTTCAGGATGATGTACTGTTAATGAAGCGACATCTTCTTCATCTTCAACCAGATAAATTTCACCACCATTCTTTTTATCATATTGCCCCATGGTCCCTTCAACTTCCGGGTGACCTTCATGACCAATCAAAATTGCTTCGGTTCCCTCACGTGCATATTTCGTGACCTCAATATGTACTTTAGTGACCAATGGACAAGTTGCATCAAATACTTTTAGACCACGACGTTCAGCTTCTTGTTGAACCGCCTTTGAAACGCCATGTGCGCTAAAAATAACAATATTATCGTCAGGCACTTCATCTAACTCATCCACAAAAATTGCGCCGCGCTGACGTAAATCGTCAACCACAAATTTGTTATGAACCACTTCATGACGGACATAAATAGGTGGATTAAAACATTCAAGTGCACGATTGACGATGGCAATTGCACGATCTACACCTGCACAAAATCCACGCGGATTAGCCAATACAATTTCCATAAAACCCTCAATGCTCACTTCAATGGTTGGATATATTTTATCGATTAAACACAAACAATGTGTAAAAACAGTTTTGTTTGTCTTCGCTCTACTCTAAAATAGAGAAGATATTTTATCATATCAGGAAAAATATCATGTCGGGTCTATTGTTTGTCGTTTCTGCGGCATCAGGAACAGGCAAAACATCTCTCGTTAAAGCGCTACTTGAGCGTGTGAGCAATTTACACGTTTCAGTTTCACATACGACTCGTGGTCAGCGACCTGGCGAACTCGACGGTGTTCATTATCATTTTACCTCTAAAGAAAACTTTCTCGATCAAGTCAATCAAGGCGGTTTTATTGAGTATGCAGAAGTTTTTGGTAATTATTATGGTACTGCGCAAGCAACTGTAAAAGACCAATTGGCGAAAGGCCATGATGTGCTACTTGAGATCGATTGGCAAGGTGCTGAGCAAGTTCGTAAACTTTTTCCTGAATCTAAACAAATTTTCATTCTTCCTCCAACGCAGTTTGATTTACGTCAGCGCCTTTCAAATCGCGGTACTGACTCTGTTGAAGTTATTGAACATCGTTTAAGTTGTGCGGTGGAAGACATGCAACAATATGTCAACTTTGAATACATCATCATCAATGATGATTTCAATAAAGCGTTACATGATTTAGAATCTGTTATTAATGCCAATCGCTTAAAAATAGATCAACAGGCAAATCGTCATCAGGCTTTAATTACCAAACTGATTACACCACAATCTTAGATCTAAACAATTATGATCTAAATGCTTTTTAAATAAGCTTCGATTAAAACTTGAGTCTATGATGAAAGCATTTTATACTGCACAGTCTATTTAAAAAATTTGTATTCAAACGAGAATTCTTATGGCACGCGTAACCGTTGAAGATTGTTTAGACCATGTAGACAACCGCTTTGAGCTTGTACTAGTGGCAAGCAAACGCGCGCGTCAATTGGCACGTCAAGGCATTGAACCAACTGTTGAGTGGGACAATGACAAGCCGACTGTTGTTGCATTACGTGAAATTGCGATTGGTCATGTGACTAAAGATATCTTGAAGCAACGTGATCAAGATTACCAAACGTCTAGTCTTGACCTTGCTTTATCAGCAAACAATCTTAATCTTGAAGGTTTTTCTTTTCAGTAAGCTAAGTCTTTGAAAAAAGCCTAGTTTTTCAACTAGGCTTTTTTATTTCAATTATTTTGCAAAAAGTTTTGCCAATCAATCGACAAAATTCAAAATATTTGTTAAAAAAAATAGATATATTTGATGTCTAGAAATTGACAAGCGGCTCAATATGCTTTTCATTAAAGCATTAGGAAAAATATTTCAAATTTGTAATTTAAGATAGGTGTTCTATGCCAGGCCAACAGGTCAGCCAATCCAAGCAACAGTTGAATGTAATTATCGACGCGTACTTAAAACCAAGTGATGTCGAGCGAGTACTTGTGGCTTGTGATTATGCTGATATTGCGCATGATGGTATTACACGTAAAAGTGGTGAACCCTATATTTTACATCCGATTGCGGTGAGTTGTATCTTGGCACATATGCGTATGGATGCCGAAACGCTCATGGCAGCCTTATTGCACGATGTGATTGAAGATACAGATTTTACCAAAGAAGATATCACTGAAAAATTTGGTAAAACCGTGGCTGAATTGGTCGATGGGGTCACCAAACTCAGCCACTCCAGCGATAAAGAATATAATAAAGCTGCGTCTTTCCGTAAAATTCTTCAAGCCACCTTACAAGACCCGCGTGTCATTATTATCAAACTCGCCGATCGTTATCATAATATGACGACTCTGGGGGCTCTACGGCCAGATAAACGTGCACGCATCGCACAAGAAACTTTTGATATCTTTGTTCCTATGGCACGGCTTGTCGGTATGAACGAGATGGCAGATAACTTAGAACATCTGTGCTATCAAAACCTAGATCTCGATATGTACAATGATGTACAAGAGAATTTACTCAAAACCAAACCAGAACGCTGTAAATACCAATCGGTTTGGGAACAAAATTTAGCTGAGTTACTGAATAACTATAATATTCAAGGGCGTATCAAAAAGAAAAACAACAATATCGAACTCTTACGGCACTTTGTAAAAAATGAAATCGACTTACAGGAACTCACCCATAGCCATGCTTTTGAAATCGTTTTACAAAGCATTGCCGATTGTGACCGTTTGGTCGATGCCTTACGTGAGAATTTTCAAGTCATCGACTATGAAGACCATATCCGTCGCCCATTACCAGGCGGAAATCAGTCTTTAATGATCAAACTCAAAGGTGAACGTACCACCTTGTCCTTAACCATTCAAACAGAGCTGATGCGTAAAGCTGCGCGCTTTGGTGTGGTTCTCGGTGAAAATGCACCACAAGCTTGTCGCTCTGCGATTCAAGCATCGATGAAGAATTTAGATCTTCTTGTCGGTGGCGAGTGTGCAAAAACCACATTTAGCGATCTACTTGATTATTTACATCAAGAGAAGATCTGGGTCTACACTCCACATGGACAGCTACATGAATTACCACAAGGTGCTACAGCAGTAGATTTTGCGTATTCTGCGAGTTTATTTTTAGGCAACCATGCGGTGGGTGCTAAAATTAATGGTGAAATTAAACCACTTTCAACACCTTTAGTCAGTGGTCAGGTGGTTGAAGTCATTACCGATGTATTGGCAACACCAAACCCAGACTGGTTAAGTTTTATTAATACCCAAAAAGCGCGCCGTGCGATTCAAAATATCTTGCGAGATCAAGATCCAGATGAACAACGCCTAGTGGGGCAACAAGCGCTCAATCGTGCTTTAAAACTGTTTAATCGCTCGACCAAAGACTTATCCGAAGCGGATTGGAAAGATCTATTAGAGTGGCGTCATGTGCCCGATAAAGACACTTTATTTGAGCAAATTGCAGTGGGAGACCTACTACCACAACTGGTCGCTAACCATTTATTTGCCCAATCTAAAGCCACTGAAGAACATGCTTCAAATCGTCTCATCCAAGGTACAGATGGTGTCGATGTAAAATATGCACACTGTTGTAACCCAGTCTTGGGAGATCCTATTCAAGGACATTTATCCCGTCGTGGATTAATTGTGCATCGTGCACGCTGTCATAACTTATTGCATGAACAACATTTACATCCTGAAAATATCATGTCCTTACAATGGACATCGGAAGAAGAAGACGATGTGAACTTTAATGCTTATTTGAGTATTGATCTTATTTTAACCGATGAGCAAATTTCAGAATTGATTTACTTATGTCGTAAAGCAAAAACTGGGGTTGAATCAGTACGCTCTCATGAAGATAAAACCTATGTGAATATCGTGGTGAATAATCGTAAACAAATTGCGCAAATCATTCGTGAATTACGTATGCAATTTGGTTTTCCTCGTATTAGTCGAATGTCTATGCCAGTTTCAATTAATGAGACGCTAAAAGCAAAAGCGTGCTAAATTAAGACCTGTAATGTTTATCGATACTCTTCGATGCACTTTGCATGCCATTCATGCTTTATGATGAAATGATTTGAAATCAAGGAGAAATCAATGTCCCGCCAAGTGATCCATACTGAAAATGCCCCTGCTGCAATTGGTACTTATTCACAAGCCATTTTAGTAGACAACACATTATATCTTTCAGGGCAAATTGGCTTAGATCCATATAGCATGGAATTGGTTGAAGGCATTGAAGCACAAATTCGACGTGTTTTTGATAATTTAAAAGCAGTCTGTGAAGCAGCAGGCGGTTCTTTGGCAGATATTGCAAAGCTCAATATTTTTCTTACCGATTTATCGAACTTTCAATTGGTCAACCAGATCATGGGCGAATACTTTGCTCAACCTTATCCTGCACGTGCAGCATTAGGTGTTGCCTCTTTACCTAAAAATGCATTGGTTGAAATGGATGGTATTGTGATTATTCCTCAATAATAGTAGCCCAAACTAATTATTTGATTTTAAATAATTTAAAAAATAGAATTAAATACTACCGATCAGGTGGTATTTTTTTATTCAAAAAGCCAATAAAGATTAATGAGATTTCAAATGAATTTCATTGACAAATGATAACAATTATCAATAATATTAGATATCGCATTTAACCTTAGGGTTGAGTTTCATGTACGTTTGTTTATGTCGTGGTATTACAGATCAAGATATCAAAGATGCAATGGCAAATGGTGCAGAGAGCTACCGTGAAGTACGTGAATTATTAGACTTAGGCACGTGCTGTGGTCGCTGTGCTCCTGAAGCAAAAAGCATTATCAATGAAGAGCTCTCGCTGATTGCAGCACGTATTTCTGTTGCCGCGTAGTTTTGATTTAAAAATTCAAACATAAAAATAAGTTCAGATTTATAACGACAATAAATAAGTTTTTTAATGATCCCCAGATCATTCTCCTCCCCCGCTTCGACTCAAAGCGGGTTCGTTTTTTTTCAATCACTCTCTTTTAGCCAAAACGACATCCCTATTGTTTTTGATTGCGATTTTCATTTGCCGTTCCATAAACTACTCGTAACCCTGCAAAAAGTTGATTAATATAGAGCCATATCAAATTACCTTAATCATTAAATTTCAATGACTCAGTTTAAATTCACGTTAAGGTAAAAAATTAGAATGGAGTTTTAACCATATGCAAGGCAATCGAGACGTAATTAATCAGCTCAATCAAGTGCTTTATCATCATTTGACTGCGATTAACCAATACTTTTTACACTCGCGTATGTTTAATGATTGGGGAATCGAGAAACTTGGTTCGGCTGAATACAAAGAATCTATTCGCCAAATGAAGCATGCGGATAAGATCATTGAACGTATTCTTTTCTTGGAAGGTTTACCGAACCTTCAACATTTAGGCAAGCTATACATTGGTCAACATACAGTTGAAGTTTTAAACTGTGATGTCCGTAAAGTAAAAGAAAACATTGATGCATTAAAAACAGCAGTTGCACTCGCTGAAAGCAACTTAGATTATGTGACTCGTGATCTTGTTCAAGAAATTCTTGAGAAAGAAGAAGAGTTTTGGGATTGGACAACCACCCAATTGGATCTAAGTGAAAGTATCGGTATCGAAAATTATATTCAAAGCCAACTATAATTTTTTAAATATCGCAAAAAAATCCCCCAACTGATTGGGGGATTTTTTATTTTATTTCGAAATGTGGTGATGCAAAATTTACAATCATCAAAATTCACTTTTATGAAATGGTATTATTTCCCTGCAACAGATACAGGTAATAGATCCTGATATGATTTCTCTTGCCCATGCAGTGTCTTAAGAATCCATAATTGATGTTCAGCCTCAACTTTTTTACCATTAAAAGCCAAAACCTGTGCATATTTCTGAATATCATAGGCAGAAGCTAAGTTCGCTACCATACGTCCCATATATTGCAACTGCTGATCTGACATTTTGCTATATGGATTTAGACCAATCCACCAGACACGTTCTTTAAATTGTGTCAGTAACAAAATATCCTGATTCATCACTGCTTGCTGTGATGCACTTAACGGTGTTTTCTTATTTACGAATATGCTTTGTTGGCGATATAAAATATAGTCTCGATAAATCCCCCCCACCAAGACCAAACCAATCACAATAATACTGACCGTAACCGAAGACTTTAAGTTCACTGTAGGCAAACGAGGATACTGAGCTTGGATGATCCCCAATAAGAAACCTAAAGGGAGCAAGAAATATGCATAATGAATTGGGTATTCCAATAGAGCATGAATCAAAATGGCACAGACCATTAATCCTGCTGCAATTGAAACCGCATCTTTGATGCCTTTATTTAGCCAATACAACCAAAATGCCATATAAACAATAATCAATCCACCAATCGGGATACCATTCCAAATCAGTAAATCCAAAATCACGTTATGTGCCGTTTTATACCATTCATGTGATGGATATAAATCAAAAGCGGCGATTTGCGCCATCCCCGTTTGGTTCCAACCATAAGCAAACCATGGCTTTTCTGAAATCGCGACTAAGGCTTGATTCCACATATCTAACCGTAGATAGCCTGATGTTGCTCGTTCGACCACTGAATCTGCTTGTGCTACGTCTTGAGTTGATACAGATGCAATCCACTGATTCAGCATTGGCAAGCATGTAATCAATGCAATAAACACACCACACCATACGAGCAATTTGATAAACCCAAAGCGCTTAGTTTGACCGAATTGCTTGATCGTCAAATAAATCAATGTAAACAGACATACTACCCAAGCAGTCCGTGATTGAGTCAGCGCAATGGTCAATAGAAAAATAAATGTTGATGGTCCGAGTATGTAATTTGGCAGTATTTTCTTTTCATAAAAGTATAAACATGCAAATACCCCCATACAGATAAACGTCGCCAGATTATTCGGCTGGGCAAAGTTTGCATAGGGACGATTGCCATTTAGCAAATTAACCAATGGTCTAAAATATTCGTTTACGCCTAACCACTGGGTCATTGCAATAAAACTTGAAAGCATCGCCCCCGTAAAAACCACAAGGCTAAATACTTTAAAGACTTGTTCTCTTTGACCTTTTTCACCTACTGCCAAGTTATAACCAACAACCAGCATCAACCAAAACATCGCAATATAGGCTGTACAGAGCAATGCATTACTTAAATACAAAATCTCACCAAAGCCCCATTGAATCAATGGAATTGCCAATACAGGCAATATAAGCACTTGCGGTTTTGGAATTTTTAAATCTTTGTGAATAAAAGCACTGAGTAGGATTAGGGCTGAAAGAAAAGTAAGTGCTTCACTACCAAAGGTTGTCCAAGGCATTTTATGAATAGGTAAAAGCCAAGCGAGTAAAAGCAACAGTGCTGAGAGAATATAAGGGATGGCTTTCATAGGAAAAGTGAAAAGAAAAACTGAGCCTATTATAAGCTCAGTTTTAAAAAATCTAAGTATTTATTTCCAAGGTCTTAAATCCACAATCTTAACGACCTCACCTTTTTCTTTATTGATCAGTACAACCATGTCTTTTACTGGTGCTGAAAGTCCAGCCCAAGCATTCGCTTGTGGATACTTTTGTATCACATCACGAATCTGCTTATTATTATTATATTTTTCAAGTAAAGAGATTGGAAATGAAACTGACTGCATTTGTGATTTAGCATTCGAGATATTGGTAAAGTACATGGGATGATCCATTGCAATCGTCCCATTTGGTGGAGGATTGTCACGAAACAATTTAGATGAAATATCCAAATTAACAAACTGCGGTTTTAACCACGAGGTGTTTTGAAATTCTGTTTTTGCCAGATCTATTCTACTTGTATCTATATCGCTCTTTTTAAGTACATGAAAAACTATTGAATCATAAATAATCCAGACAGGGCGACCTTGAGCAATGATATTAAACCCATAACCAAAAGCCATAATCTGTATTAAAATTATTACTGTTAAATCAAACTTTAAGCTTTTTTTCCCTTCCTTATAAATTATAAGTCCCAATAAAGGACCAATCATTACATCAATAAAAATCAACATTAAAAATAAATGCCCTACCCCCAAAGCTTCCGCTAGCGGTGCAGGATACCAAATAAAAAAAACCAACCAGATTGAAATCAAAGCAATCAATACTGAAATTAGCAAATGACTTGAAAAGAATTTTAACCGTTTTGACATTATAATTTATATACTCTGAAAGTTTTGATCATCTTTCCAGATCTTAATGAATCAATTGACAAGGAGAACCAGCAGGCAAATCACACTCTATTTGTTCATTGACTGGTGCCTTTGTAGTTGCCTTAATTTTTTTTATTGTTGCAACAGTCCAACCAGAAGCGTCAGTGATCGCTCCACAAGCACTGATATTCGGTGCTACAGGAGAAGTCTGTTCGGGGCTATATAAAGCATAGACAACCGAATTACTATATGCCTTAACCTCATACATACAAGCCTTAATATTAGCTTTATACATATATTGATTATATAGCGGTATAGCAATAATCAACAAAAGTCCCAATATTGCGACAACAATCATAATTTCCATCAAAGTAAAGCCTTTTTGCATTATCCACAATCCTTACATGCCTGATAAAAAGAAGCTCGTTCTTTACTTTTATAAAAGTAAATATAATTACTTATAGAAAATTTAATATAAACAATAAAAAATGCATCATATTTGATGCACTTTTTAAAATTTTTCACAATACTAATACTTAATCGTATTAAGGACCCTTGGCTAAAAGATTACAAGTTCCTGTTGCAGTAGAACACTCTGCAACCTGCACATCTCCTGACGCACCACGTACTAATGGATCAAATTTTAATGCTGCTGTTTTTGTACTATCAATTTTTGCGGCTGCTGTAAGAGCTGTAATTGAAGTACCAGTATTACTACCATCTTTATCACAAGCAGCAGGTTTATAGGTATTTACCAATGCTCCATTAGATGCCATTTCCGCAATCGCAGCATTTACTGCAGATTTTGCTTCACCTAAACATGCATTATTTGAAGACTTCTGCACATAAGTTTGATAAGCAGGAAGCGCAATCGCAGCAAGAATACCAATGATTGCAACAACGATCATTAATTCGATAAGAGTAAAACCCTTTTGAACTGATTTCATAACATTTCTCCAATGTTTTAAAAATTTTTATAGCTTTTAGAGCAATTTATATGGCTGTTTTTTTGTGGAAAAAATCAACAACCAATCGAGACTCTTTGATTTTAGAGAGAATGTAACGCTTTACAAGTTTTTTTTTGCTGCTTATATTTTTACGTAATTATACGTAAAAAAGTGACATTTATTGTCACCAAAAAACCAAATCAATTCACAATGATTGGATTATTAGTTAACTCATTAACATTATCAGCCTGACGATATTGGTTGCCATAAAATAAATTCAAAATTTGACCAATTTCTAAGACACCATTGGTGACCGCAGTTCGATAATTTTTGTTTTTTAACTCTAAAATCATCACATCACAAATCTGCTGCCATATTTGTTGCGTTGTCGCTTGATAAATACCACGATCGATCACAATTTCAACTGTCTTTTCACACAAGTTTAAATACAGTAAAACACCACTATTATACTCAGTATCCCAAACACCCAATTCAGCAAATAACTGCTGCGCTCTTAAACGTGTATTTTGATGATAGGCCTGATGACTTGGAATATGCCCCTCAATCACCACTTGTATTTCACCGACATGACCTTCTTCGGCTTGCGTCACAGTTTGTGCAATGACTTGTTGATCTTGCTTTGAAAAATAACGTTTCGATGCAGGCATATATAAAACGTGTTTTAACCAACGCTTAAAGCTAGGTTGTACGTGTTCCTGTAACTTCGGTTCAGTCACAATTGCTGTTGTATCTGTTTTTGTTACCATGAGCCTGATGCTCCTCCACCGCCGAAACCGCCACCGCCGCCGCTATAGCCCCCACCACCACCGAAACCTCCCCCTCCACTGCTTCCACCACGCCCACCACCAGATAAAAACATTTGGAAAATGAGTTGAGCCAGTGAGGTAATCAACAAAAAGAATATACCAAAACCCAAAACCAGACTCATCACAATCCCTGAACCATAAATAAGACCTGCAGCGGTTGCGGTCACACCCGCAACTGCTGCACTTAAACGATTACCGACAATAAATGATGCAAAGATACCAATCACCAAAATCACCATCGCAGTGGTTAAGGTACGATCCTTGGCTTCTTGTTCTTGCAGTGCTTGAGTTTGTCGCGCTTTTAGCTCATCTGCGGCTTGTTTGGCAATTTCAGGGTCAAGATTTAAAATACGCTCAATCTCATTGACACCTGCCTGTAAACCTTGAGCATATTGCCCCTGTTTAAAATCAGGGGTAATTTGATTGCGTATAATTCGACTGACCATAATGTCAGGAAGTACACCTTCTAAACCATAACCTGTTGCAATATGAATTTTTTGATCATTAACTGCGACTGCAATCAATAAACCATTGTCTTGTTTTGCTGAACCTAACTTCCATTGCTCAGCAACACGCATTGCGAAATCAAAAATACCTTCTTGCCCCGTGGTTGGGACAATAATAATACCGATTTGCGCTTTGCCTTGGCGGTATATATCACGAATTTGTTGTTCTAAATTTTGCTTTTCAGCTGCAGATAAAACCTTAGCTTGATCAACGACAGGCTGATTCAGTGTGGGAATATTTCGAGTAGTTTCACCCTCTGCCATATCATTGGCAACTGGGGGTACGTTTTGTACGGGACTTTGAGGGACTTGTTGTGTAGTTGGTGTTTGTTTTTGAGTATCTGATGGTTTTGAACCAATCACATTGGGTAAATTGGCATTGGGTACCACTTTGCCCAAAACAATCGCATCTTGTGCCTCTTGCTCATCTGTGGCTGTCGCAGTTTCAGCCCAGACACTTGATTGAACAGAAAGCATCAGTCCAAAAAATACAAATAATATTGTACTCATGTTTTTCATTACTGATTTTTCTTGCCATTCAATCATAGGTCACCTTTTATTTAACAATGAATATTCTTAGCCTATCTTTTTCAGCATGCTTTAAAGACAGTGAAATGAAATCACATCATTAATTAAAATTAACTGTTGGTGCTTTAGATGCACCCGCTTCAGCACTAAAGTTTGGTTTGGCTTTCATACCAATCACTTTAGCGGTCATTGCTTGAGGGAATTGACGCACATAAGTATTGTAGTCTTGGACAGATTCTACATAACGTGTACGTGCAGTACTGATGCGGTTTTCCGTACCTTCTAGTTGAACCTGTAGATCACGGAATTGTTCATTGGCTTTTAAATCTGGATAATTTTCTGTCACCGCTAACAGTCGCGATAATGCGCCCGTCATTTGTGATTGTGCTTCTTGGTATTTTTTAAACAGTTCAGGATCGTTCAATACTTCTTTATCTACTTTTAAACCTGCAACATTGGCACGCGCCTCAGTCACTTCAGTTAAAACTTTTTCTTCATGCGTTGCATAACCTTTGACGACATTGACCAGGTTAGGCACTAAATCTGCTCGACGTTGATATTGGTTTTCAACTTCTGACCATGCCGCATTTACTGACTCATCTTTGGCTTGCAAAGTGTTATAGCCACAACCTGAAAAAGCCAAAGTACTTGCCAATGTAAGTGCAACTAAACCTTTTTTCATTGAATTCATTGCCAATTCCTCAGAGATATTTATTTGTATTTGTTGATATCTCTGCATTCTATACAGTTTAAGGCAAAGTTTTGTTTAATTTCTGCTACCTAGCCAATGATCAAACAATTAAATTTTTGAATGTTTGATAGATATTGACAAAAAATGCCTTAAAGCGAAACCATTTTGAATGTTGAAAATAATCTAAACGTGTCTCAATTAATTTCGGATTGTGATAGCCAATATCTTGAGCGCGCCGATACAGTAGATCTACCGTATCATCCACCAAGTTATAATTCAGCATTTCAATATTGGCCATATTAAAAATAATTTGCGCACTGATTGGATCACGCTTTGTAAACCTTAGACGTTGATCCATCTGAGTTTGACTATGTAATAGGATTTGGTCTAAATCGTAATGTTTATGCTGAAATTGTACAGTTTTAACTTTTGCCTTTGGTTCGACTGCTTGACCAAAATCCAATCCTAAAACATCGTGATGTTGAATCCATGTTGCATCTTTTTGTTGTTGGATTTTCGCATCTAAAATTTTAACATGAATCCATTCACTGCCCTGATGAATATTTAGATCACGTTGAATCCCTTGCTCAATCCAATACTTGGCTTTTTCAGACTGCCCAGCCAGTTCATATGCTGTTCCTAGATTCGCAGCAGTTTTTGCTAGATTTGGGTGTGATTTTTCAATGTGTTGAAATATTTTTATCGCTTGATCAAATTGATGTGCATAAATCAGCAAGACACCGTAATCATTTAAATCCTCAACAGATTTGCTCTTAGGAAAATCACCTTGCGCCAATTGCTTTTGAGCCGTTTGCTGAGTTAATCCGCCAGAACTTAACTCAAGAGCATAATTATTGATACAAGCATGGGATATAACAGAAATCACGGACAGCCCAACCACAGGGATATAAAATTTTAGCTTCATCTTGTTATTCTCATTTAAATTATTTAAAAAAATTTAACTTATAATTTAATCATACTTTAAAAATATAAAAAAGACATAAAAAAGCCACCCTAAGGTGGCTTCTTATTTCAATTACTTTTACTCTTCGTCTTTTTGCTCAGGTAAATCTTTCACTGCTTCTGCGATTAAACCAAACATATAGTTACCATAGGCATTGGTTTTATCATAATGAAAGCGCAAACGCGGTGTTACACGAGTTTTAATACGACGACCTAATTCGTGGCGTAAAAACCCAGATGCTTTATTTAAAACATCTAAAGTTTCTTTATTCGCCGCTTCACTTTGCTCATCGCCAAGTTCACGTCCCATCACGGTAACATAAACTTCCGCATAACCTAAATCTGGACTGACTTTCACTGCAGAGATGGTCACTAGACCACCTAAGCGTGGATCTTTCAGCTCTTGGCGAATCAGTTCTGACAACTCACGTTGTACTGTATCTGCCATACGCTTAAGACGTTGACTACCCGCCATTAAAGACTCCGTTTAATCAACTGAACATCATACACTTCGATTTTATCAAGTGCTTTGATGTCTTTATAACCTTTCACTGCAAGACCACATTCCATACCAGCGCGAACTTCTTCAACCACTTCTTTATAGCGACGAAGAGATTCAAGCTCGCCTTGGAATACCACAACATCGTCACGTAGTACACGGATTGGTTTATTACGATGTAATACACCTTCGAGTACCATACAACCCGCAGCAGCACCAAACTTACTTGAATGGAATACTTCACGAACTTCTGCAACACCCAGAATTGTTTCACGGTGTTCAGGTGCAAGTTTTCCGCTCATTGCTGCTTTCACATCATCAATAAGTTGATAGATGATTGAGTAGTAACGAATGTCGATACCATCTGCATCTGCTTTTTGACGCGCGGTATTGTCTGCACGTACGTTAAAGCCAAGAAGTACCGCTTCTGAAGATTCAGCAAGGGTCACATCTGACTCAGTGATTGCACCCACGCCTGAACCAATGACGCGTACTTTAACTTCATCAGTTGCAAGATCAGCAAGTGCAACATGTAGCGCTTCCAAGGTACCACGTACATCAGTTTTAAGAACAACATTTACAATCGGCACATCTTTCTTGCCCATTGATGCCATGATGTTCTCAAGACGCATTGCGCTTTGACGTTCAAGACGTTTTTGACGCTCACGATCCATACGCGCATCGGCAACTTCACGTGCTTTTTTCTCGTCATTAACAACAAGAACTTCATCACCTGCCATTGGCGCTTCTGGAAGACCTAAAATTTCAACTGGAATTGAAGGACCTGCAGATTGAATACGTTGACCATTCTCATCCGTCATCGCACGAACACGTCCGTAAGATGCACCAGCAAGAACCAAGTCACCTACTTTCAATGTACCGTTTTGAACCAGAATAGACGTTACCGCACCACGGCTATTGTCTACACGTGCTTCAATTACAACACCTTGAGCAGCACCTTCTTCAGATGCTTTCAATTCTAACATTTCAGCTTGAATTGAAATCAAATCTAGAAGTTCGTCGATACCTTGACCAGAATGTGCTGAAACCATTGCAACCGGTACATCACCACCCCATTGTTCAGGCACGATTTCTTTGGTTGTCAATTCATTCAATACGCGATCTGGATCAGCTGATTCTTTATCCATTTTATTGATTGCAACAATAATTGGAGTACCCGCAGCACGCGCATGGTCAATTGCTTCCGCAGTTTGTGGCATTACACCATCATCCGCTGCAACAACAAGTACCACAATATCAGTCGCTTTGGCACCACGTGAACGCATTGCAGTAAATGCAGCATGTCCAGGCGTATCAAGGAAAGTAATAATTCCTTTATCCGTTTTAACGTGATAAGCACCAATATGCTGTGTAATTCCGCCTGCTTCGCCTTGAGCAACTTTGGCACGACGAATACGATCAAGCAACGAAGTCTTACCATGGTCAACGTGACCCATGATCGTTACAACTGGCGCACGTGTTGTTTGTGCACCACGCGCTTCTTCAGCCGCTTCAAGTAGGTTATCTTCAGCTTGTGTATCAGATACACGTACTGGATTGTGACCCATTTCTTCAACAATCAATGCTGCAATTTCTTGCTCAATGGCTTGGTTCTGAGTAACAAGCTCACCCATTTTCATAAGTGATTTAATCACTTCACGAACTTTAACTGCCATTTTTGCTGCAAGATCTGCAACAACAATGGTTTCACCAATTTCAACGTCATAAACTTGCTTTTTAACTGGTTTTTCAAAACCATGTTTATTGGCTTGGCTGGTTTTTAAGCCACGTTTATGCGGGTTATGGCTGAAAGATTGCTCTTCCTGACCACGACGACCACCTTTTTTAGGAGAACGCGTATTTGCAGTATTGGTACCACGTTTGATTTCACGGTCTTCTTTCGCAAATGAATCTTCATATGCTTGACCAACCAAACCAGCAGCCAACGGCGAATCATCAACTACACGAATCGTTGTCGTTGTTTCATCAGAAGAATACTTAGACGCCATTTGACGCATTTGCTCAAGGGTACGTTGTTGAGCTTCTTCTGCTGACTTACGACGAGCTGCTTCTTCAGTCGCTTTCAGTTGTGCTGCTTGAGCTTCACGGGCACGTTTCTGCTCAGGAGTTTCAATGGTTTTTACGGTTGCTTTGGTAATCGGCTTATTGGTCGATTTACGCTTTACAACAACAGCTGCTTTTGGTGTTTCTTTTGCAGCTGTTTGCTGTTTTGCAGCAGCACGCATTTTTTCTAAATTTGCTTTCGCTGAACTTTCAGTTTTTTCAACTCCACTCACTACAGTATTTTGCTGTACTTTTTGAGTTGATGTCACTTGAGCATTTGCTTGAGCTTTCGCCAAAGCTTCCGCTTTAATTTGTTCAGGGTCTGGCTTAGTAAACGTATGTTTCTTACGAACTTCTACGTTAATTGTCTTCGCTTTACCTGAAGTACTCGCAACTTTAGCTGTACTTGTCGTTTTACGTTTCAACGTGATTTGTCCTGCTTGTCCCGTATCTTGACCATGCGCTTTTTTCAAATGGTTCACGAGAACATCTTGCTGTTCAGTAGAAATTTTATCTTCAGCCTGTTTTTGTGGCAATCCAGCTTCACGCACCTGATCAAGGAGCTTTGCAACAGGAAGTCCGACGCTGACCGCTAACTCTTGAATTGACTTATCCGTCATGTATTACCTCCTAGTTAAACCATGATTCACGTGCTTTCATAATCAATTGACCTGCTTTCTCAGCGCCTAAACCGTCGATATCAGAGATATCATCCGTTGCTTGGTCAGCTAAGTCATCGATTGTTACCACACCACGTGCTGCTAAAGCATGCGCAATTTCAGAAGTCATTCCTTCCATCGCAACAAGTTCTGGACTTGGGTCCTGAATATCTTCTTGTTGCTTTAACGCATCAGCTAAAGCTGCTTCTTTTGCACGACTTTGTAGCAATTCAACTGTATCTGCATCTAATTCGATTTCATCGAAAGTTTCTGCAGGTACATAAGCGATTTCCTCAAGTGAGGTAAAGCCCATTTCTACTAAAGCCATTGCAAGATCTTCTTCAATATCAAGACGTGTTACAAACATGTCTAAATACTGTTGAGCTTCATTTTGTTGACGAGCACGGTACTCATCTTCAAGCATCATATCTAATTTATAGCCCGTAAGCTCTGATGCTAAACGGACGTTTTGACCTTGTGAACCAATTGCTCGCGCAAGTTGGTCGCTGGTTGCAAAAATAATGTCTGCTGTACGCGCATCTTCATCAATCACAATCCCAGATACATCAGCAGGCTCTAAAGCACTGGCGATATATTGAGCAGGATCGTCAGACCACACCACAACATCGATACGTTCACCATTTAACTCAGACTGTACCGCTTGGATACGTGTACCACGCATACCAATACATGCACCGACTGGATCAATACGATGATCGTTGGTTTTAACCGCAATTTTTGCACGTACACCGGGTTGACGCGCTGCTGCTTTAATTTCAATGATTTCTTCAGAAATTTCAGGAATTTCTTTTTTCATTAATGCAATCAGCATTTCAGGTTTAGCACGTGACAACAAGAGTTGTGCACCACGACCTTCACGGTTCACATTATAAAGAATTGCATTCATACGCTGTTTAGGGCGAAGAATTTCTTTAGGAATCATTTCTTCACGCGCTAAATACGCTTCTGCATTATCACCCAAGTCAATGATGAAGCCATCTTTGGTTTGTTTTTTCACTTCACCATAGATCAATTCACCGACTTTAGCTTCATAAGCATCCGCCACTAAAGCACGTTCAGCTTCGCGAATTTTTTGCACAATGACTTGTTTAGCAATCTGCGCTGCAATACGACCAAAATCAATTGATGGTACTTCCAACTCACGGATATCACCAATTGACCATTGAGCAGGATCAACATCAGAAATCGCATCTTGACATGCTGGCATTTCATGATCTTCATCAGCAACAACTTCCCATTGACGGAAAGTGCTGTAATCACCTGTTTTACGGTCAATTTCTACACGTAACTGAGCTTCTTCCGAATTCGTTCCTTCGTAGAATTTCTTTTTCGTCGCTGCAACCAAAGCCTGTTCAAGCGCTTCAAAAATTGCTTCACGACTTACACCTTTCTCATTACTAACCGTTTCAACGACGGTGAGAATTTCACGAGCCATAAGTCACCTATTTATTCAGATTTCTATTTCTGGATTAATCCTGAAAGATCAAATTCGCTTTGTCTATATTGTTGCTATCGATCTCAAGTACCTGTTGTTTTTCAACTTCGACTTGAATGAATTCATTTTCTAAATCTACAGCAATTAATTTTGCTTGGAATTTACGGCGATTTTCAACTGCAGCAATCAAACGCAATGCAACTTGTTGTCCGATGTATTTTTCTAACTGTGCCAACTGGAAGAATGGGCGATCCCAACCTGGTGATGATACTTCTAAAGCATATTCACCTGAAATTGGATCATGTACATCTAATATTGCACCGACTTGCTGAGTCACACGTACACAATCTTGTACGCCAATACCACGACCCAATTCTGCTTCACCATCTTCATTGATTGTTGGTTCAGCATTTTCCACAACGTCTTTGTCGATATAAATACGCAATAAAGAACGCTTACCTTGAGGAATAAATTCGATTCCCCAAAGCTCTACATCACAAGCTTGCACTGCAGGAGTGATTAGATCTTGAAGTGCTTGAGTTTTATTTGATAGCTTCATTTACTCTCGTCATATTTGTGCGATTCAATCGCTCATCGGACTAATTCAAACTTACTATAGTGAAGCATGTCTTTTTGACCAATTGATGTCCACACTACACGATAGCCAATAAAAAAGGGCGTAATCGCCCCTATTATCGCACAGTAAACCGAAGTTCACTATGCAAAAAAGACCCACCTATCTGTGAGCCCTTTTAGAAACTTGGTAGCGGGAGCTGGATTTGAACCAACGACCTTCGGGTTATGAGCCCGACGAGCTACCAGACTGCTCCATCCCGCATCAGCGTTGCAAAATTATACACAAGAAATTTATTTTTTTCAATCTATCATTAACCGATACATTGTATTTCTTGCTTGATTAAGTTGCACCTTAATCAAAATGGTAGCGGGAGCTGGATTTGAACCAACGACCTTCGGGTTATGAGCCCGACGAGCTACCAGACTGCTCCATCCCGCAACAACACTGCAAATTCACACATCATCTCAATTTTTCAACTTAGATGATCTTTAATTAAGTTGCATCTTAATTAAATTGGTAGCGGGAGCTGGATTTGAACCAACGACCTTCGGGTTATGAGCCCGACGAGCTACCAGACTGCTCCATCCCGCATCAATGTTTTTTCAGCTGCTAACACCAACAATCTGGTTCATTGTTGGTGCGGAAGGGGGGACTTGAACCCCCACGCCCGAAAGCACTACCACCTCAAGGTAGCGTGTCTACCAATTCCACCACCACCGCAGCTGTGACGCATTCTAGTCGCATCATTCAGAAAAAGAAAGAACTAAATGGCATTATTCGCCAGTTTTTGGTGCAGTTGGTGAAGTTTCACCCGTATTGGCTGGTGCAGCTGGTGCCGTTTGAGAGCTGGTCTGTACAGATTTTAAACCATACGCATCTGAAGTTTGTTTTTTAGCAAACACCGCCAAACTTAAACTAGTGATAAAAAACAAAGCCGTGAGAATCGCAGTTAAACGAGTTAAAAAGCTTGCAGAACCTGAAGCACCAAATACTGTTGCAGCACCACCGCCACCAAATGATGCACCTGCATCTGCACCCTTACCATGTTGAACGAGGATAAGCCCGATCATCAAAACGGCCAAGATGATATGTACAACCAGCACAAATGTATGCATGCTGAACTCCTATTCTTCTGTTTTAGCAAATGCTTGAGCAATTTTATAAAATGACTCAGCATTAAGTGATGCACCACCAACCAGCGCACCGTTGATATCTGGACAAGCAGCTAACTCTACTGCATTTTCAGGTTTGACACTACCGCCATACAAAATCGCTATATGTTGAGTTTGGGTCGTAATTTGAGTTAAACCTTCGCGAATTTTTGCATGCATTGCCTGAGCATCTTGTGGAGAAGCTGTTTTACCTGTTCCAATCGCCCAAATCGGTTCATAGGCAATCACAATATTGTGCCATTGCTCTGCTTTTACAACCGCTGCGAGATCGCAAATTTGTTGTAAGACCACCTGCTCTGCCTGCCCTGCTTCACGTTGTTCTAAGCTTTCACCTACACAATAAATCACTTGAAGCCCAGCATTTAAAGCATTTGATAATTTTGCTTTAATTTTTGTAACATCATCGCCAAAAATTTCTCGACGTTCTGAGTGCCCAATCAACACATAATCAATCTGGCTGTCTTTGAGCAGTTCAGCACTCACTTCGCCGGTATAAGCGCCTGTGCCTGCCATTTGAGAAAGATCTTGTGCGACAACTTTGACTGGTGAATGTGCATCTTTAAGTAATTTTTGCACAGACAGTAATGCAATAGAAATAGGAGCAACACCAATATGACATTGTTGTTCTGTAATCGGTGATTGTTGTAAATACTGATTTAAATCTTGAATGAGCTGTTGCGAATTCGCTTGCATTGGGTTCATTTTCCAATTGCCGACAACCCAAGGAGTAATAGTCGAACCCGACATACATCTAACCTTTTATCGAAAATGTGCACATTCTACACGGAATTTATATTTTTAAAGTATTTTTTCTTTATCAATTCAGTCATCTCATTTAAAGTCATGCTTTAATAATAAGGAATGAAACATAAATCATTTCAAAGATAATGCCAAAAAGCCTGATTGGCTCAAGTTATTTTCAAATATGTTTCTATAAAAAATACGTTTAATTCTAGATATTTCTAAGGATCATCGTATAATTTTCGTATTCCAATTATAAAATGAAATTTAATGTGTTTTGGGGATGTCTATGCAAAATGGTTCACCTAAGTTTTCGGGATATATCCGTCGCTTAGTCGACGAAGGTTTTTTATCTGCCCAGCAAATGAAAGATGCGCTCAGTAATGCTCAAAAAAATAAAGTGAGTATCGTTGCCTATCTCAGTGAAAAACTCAATATACAGCCACTGATCATTGCTGAAATGATCTCCCAAGAATTTGGTGAGCCCATTTTTGATTTGGACAGCTTCAATCCTGAAATGCTGCCCAAGGATCTTATTGATCCAAATTTAGTTAGCAAACATAAAGTGATTCCTTTGGTGCAACGTGGCAATATTTTATATGTCGCCACCAGTGATCCGACCAATATTGAAGCGCTGGATGCCATTCGTTTTAACTGCGGTTTGAATATTGAACCGATCATTATTGAACATCATAAATTAGAAAAATATTTAGAAAAACACTTTACGGTAGAGGAAAGTTTTAATTTTGGTGATGAAGATTTTGATGTTGATATCATCGCAACTGATGACCAACCGCCATCAGAAGATGATGACGAAGCATCTGAAGAAGAAGCACCTATTGTTAAATATATTAATAAACTCTTGGTTGATGCAATTCGTATGGGTGCATCAGATTTACACTTTGAACCTTATGAAAAAAGTTATCGGGTGCGTTATCGTGTAGATGGTGTACTGAGAACCATTACCAATCCCCCCTTACAATTGGCAAGTCGTTTGGCCTCACGTTTAAAAGTGATGTCTAGAATGGATATTTCAGAAAAACGTGTTCCACAAGATGGTCGTATTAAGTTAAAACTCTCAAAGACCAAAGCTATTGATTTTCGTGTGAATTCACTACCGACATTGTTTGGCGAAAAATTGGTGTTGCGTATTCTCGATCCTTCCAGCGCAATGTTGGGTATTGATGCGCTGGGTTATGAGGAAAAGCAAAAAGCATTATTTATGGAGGCCTTAGAAAAACCTCAAGGCATGTTACTGATTACAGGACCCACGGGTTCAGGTAAAACAGTTTCCCTCTATACAGGTTTAAATATCCTCAATACAGAAAGTTCAAATATCTCCACCGCTGAAGATCCAGTGGAAATTAACTTGGAAGGGATCAATCAAGTCAATGTCAATCTTAAAGCAGGTCTTAGTTTTTCAGTCGCTTTGAAATCATTCCTACGTCAAGATCCTGACATTATCATGGTCGGTGAGATTCGAGACCTCGAAACTGCTGAAATTGCGATCAAGGCTGCTCAAACGGGGCATATGGTGATGTCTACCCTACATACCAACAGCGCACCTGAAACATTAACCCGTTTACGTAATATGGGTGTACCTTCATTTAATATTGCCACCTCAGTCAATCTTGTGATTGCACAACGATTGGCAAGACGTTTATGTAATCATTGTAAAGCACCCGTTGAAATCCCTAGGCAGAGTCTGTTAGAAATGGGCTTTACTGAACAAGATTTAAGCAACCCTGAATTGCAAATTTTTCAACCTGTAGGCTGTAATGAATGCCGTGAAGGCTATAAAGGTCGTGTCGGGATCTACGAAGTGATGAAAGTAACACCTGAGATTTCAAAAATTATCATGGAAGATGGCAATGCACTTCAAATTGCAGCGGCATCGGAGAAATTGGGGTTTGATAATCTAAGACGTTCAGGTTTAATTAAGGTCATCAATGGCTTAACTTCTTTACAAGAAATTAACCGTGTGACCAGCGAATAAATATAATCAATATTCAAGGAAATTATGATGGCAGCTAAAAAAGCTCAAATGATGCCGACATTTGCTTATGACGGGGTTGATCGTAAAGGGATCCAAATCAAAGGTGAGCTACCAGCCAGAAATATGGCGCTTGCCAAAGTCACCCTACGCAAACAAGGCATCACCATAAAAACCATTCGGGAAAAAAGGAAAAATATTCTTGAAGGTTTAATGAAAAAAGGCATTTCCACTTTAGATATTACCATTTTTACTCGTCAACTCGCCACAATGATGAAAGCCGGTGTACCTTTAGTACAAAGCTTTGAAATCGTTGCAGAAGGCTTAGAAAACCCCTCTATGCGTGAAGTGGTATTGGGAATCAAAGGTGAGATTGAAGGAGGCAATACTTTTGCTGGCGCGTTAAGAAAATATCCACGTTATTTTGATAACTTATTTTGTTCATTGGTCGAATCTGGTGAACAATCTGGTGCTTTGGAAACCATGCTTGATCGTGTGGCGATCTATAAAGAAAAAAGTGAATTACTCAAGCAAAAAATTAAAAAAGCCATGAAATACCCAATCACTGTAATTGTAGTTGCACTTATCGTCACCATTATTTTAATGGTCAAAGTAGTGCCTGTATTTCAGGATTTATTTAGCTCTTTTGGTGCAAACCTCCCCGCATTTACTCAAATGGTGGTCAATATGTCAAACTGGATGCAAAAATATTGGTTTGTATTTTTGCTGATTGTTGGCATTATTATTGCCATATTCTTAGAAACAAAAAAACGCAGTAAGAAGTTTCAAAATTTTTTAGATCGAACAGCACTCAAAGCCCCTATTTTTGGTGATTTGGTTTATAAAGCCATTATTGCCCGTTATTGCCGTACCCTTGCCACAACATTTGCCGCAGGGGTACCACTCATTGAAGCGTTAGAATCAACCGCAGGTGCGACCAATAATGTGGTTTATGAACAAGCAGTAATGAAAATACGTGAGGATGTTGCTACTGGACAACAATTGAACTTTGCCATGCGTGTCACCAATAAATTTCCCTCTATGGCTATTCAAATGGTGGCGATTGGTGAAGAGTCTGGTGCGCTTGATGCAATGTTAGATAAAGTTGCAACACATTTTGAAAATGAAGTCGACAATGCTGTTGATGGTTTAACCGCCATGATGGAGCCGTTAATTATGGCCATCTTAGGCGTACTTGTGGGTGGCTTAGTGATTGCAATGTATCTTCCAATCTTCCAAATGGGCTCAATTGTTGGCGGATAATGATGAACTTGTTTAATGATTTGTTAAGTTTTTTGATTCAATCACCAACAGCACTCTATCTGACTGTTGGTATTTTAGGCTTATGTGTTGGTAGTTTTTTAAATGTAGTCATTTACCGTACCCCCAAGATGATGGAAAAAGAATGGCGACAGGAATGGCATGCAGAATGCCAACTACTGACAGGCTCACAACAGATTGTGATTGATGAAGAAAAGCTCAGCCTGAGTCAACCAGCCTCTACCTGTCCCCAATGCAAAACTCCAATTCGTTGGTATCAAAATATCCCCATCATCAGTTGGTTGGTTTTAAGAGGCAAATGCGCTTCGTGTCAAAACCCGATTAGTATTCGTTATCCATTGGTTGAGCTTTTAACTGCGGTGTGTTCATTGACAGTCGTTGCTGTTTACGGTCCAACGCTACAAATGGTTTTTGGTGTGCTACTGACATGGGTGCTGATCACGCTTACTTTTATTGATTTTGACACTCAATTGCTCCCAGACCGTTTTACCTTAACCTTGGCTGCAATAGGTTTAGGTATTAACTCATTCCATTTATATACAACAGCAAGTGCTGCAATTTGGGGTTATATTATTGGCTTCCTGTGTCTTTGGATTGTCTACTATCTATTTAAAATAGTGACAGGTAAAGAAGGCATGGGCTATGGTGACTTTAAGCTGCTTGCTGCACTTGGCGCTTGGATGGGGCCATTGATGTTACCGTTAATTATCCTACTGTCTTCTGTAGTGGGTGCGATCATTGGTATTATTTTACTTAAGATTCGTAAAGAAAATGTGCCTTTTGCCTTTGGTCCTTATATTGCAATTGCAGGATGGATTGCGTTTTTATGGGGTGAGCAAATTATGAAAGTATATTTGGGTCAATAATTTCAACACAGTATTAGGAATGCGCAATGACGTTTATCTTGGGTTTAACAGGTGGAATTGGTAGCGGTAAATCCGCAGCAAGTCAATGGTTTGAAACCCAAGGGATTACAGTTGTTGATGCAGATATTGTTGCAAGAGAAATTGTTGAAAAAGGACAACCCGCGCTTCAACAAATTAAAGAGGTTTTTGGGGATTGGGTACTATTAAACACTGGGGAGCTTGATCGTCGTGCATTGAGAGAACATATTTTTAAAGACCCATTAGCACGACAACAACTTGAATCAATTACCCATCCTGCGATTCGCGCTGAGATTATTCAACAATTACAAGCAGCAACCAGTCCTTATGTGATTTTGGTTTCACCGCTACTGTTTGAAACCAATCAACATGAACTCACCCTGCGCTCTCTACTGATTGATGCCAGTGAAGACATGCAAATCTTACGTGCTTCACAACGAGATGGCCAATCCATCGAACAAATTCAGAAAATTATTGCAGCCCAAATGCCACGCCATGAAAAACAAAAATTAGCAGATGATATTGTGCTCAATGATGGGCATATTGATCATCTATATGCGAGATTAGAGTCTTTACATCAACAGTATCTAAAACAGGCACAGCAGTAAATTGTGTGTCTCATCATTTTAAAATAGATTTTTATCAATCAATTTTGTAGCAATTTAACCTGTTTGATCTATTTCTTCTTATCTAACTGCTGCTGCAAACTGTCTTTATGTGTAAACCAACGCCACGGTTGTAAAGCACCAATGCCCATACCAATCAAGCCGCACAGCATTGCAAGGCTTATCGGTTCATTTAACAAGGGTACGGCGATAATTGCGGCAATAAAAGGCGCAAGTGTGACGATACTGCCTGTTTTAAAAGCACCTAATCGTTTAATTGCTTCGACATAGGCCAAAGTCGCAATGATCACTACAAAAATACCATGAAACAACGTTTGCATGACCAAATGTGGTGTGGACACTTGATCTAAATGTTTAGGCAAAAACAACAAATAAATTGGGACATAAACGATCGCCGACCAAATCGCAACACCTGCCATGGCGTGCCATGCGGAAAGTTGCCATTGACGCAATAATACGGTAAAAGTCCCCCACCAAATTGCACTGATAAAAAACAGTAAATCACCAATACCAAAAGCAACGCCTGTTTCTCTATACATCAAAAAACTCATCACAGAAATCGCAGAAAGCATGATGATTAAACTGATCCATATATGTTTATCAAATGGTTGGCGATAAAGTAAGAAACCAGCCAAAGCTGTACACAATGGAATACAACCATTTAAAAAAATGGCAGCATGTGCCGCAGGGACAAAGTGAAACGCGCTATATGACGTCAAACAATAGGCAACACCGCCAATCATCGCCAAAATAAAGGGTTGTTTGTTAAATAGGAAAGCCGTGTCTTTTTTATAGATTAAAATCGGCATCAGAATACAAAATGCCAAAGAAAAGCGTAATGCTGTGATATCCCATGGACTGATATGCCAAATTGCATTCAGTCTTGAGGTAATCGTAAAACCTCCCCAAATACACATTGTAATGGCGACATACATGTAGCCTTGGGTACGGGAGGTCATCATGTTGCTTCTCTAATCTTACCAATATAATTTAAATTAAATCATTCACTTTGTTGACGTTGACGGCATGCCTCATACAACGCCATACCAGTAGCCACACTTACATTTAAACTTTGTAAGTTTCCAGCCATCGGAATAAATACAGTTTGATCACATTGCGATTGGGTGATTGGACGCAATCCAGTATCCTCTGCACCCATCACCACACATACTGGTGTTCCTGTAAAATCAAACTTCTGAATAGGTAATGCTTTTTCATCAAGCATAGTACCGACCACACGAACATTATAATTTTCTTTGATTTGTCCAAGCGTACGCGCCAAATTGGTCACTTGAATAAACTTCACTTTTTCAGCCCCACCTGCTGCAACTTTACGTGCAGTCGGGGTTAATGTTGCTGCACGGTCACGCGGTACAATCACCGCCTCCACGCCCATAGCTGCCGCTGTACGAATACATGCGCCTAGATTATGCGGATCCGTAATATGGTCTAAAGCCAACAATAAAGGTTGTTGGGTTGATTCTAAAAGCTGATCTAAATCTTTTTCATTTAATACAGGGTGTGGGCGAACAGCTGCGACCACGCCTTGATGAAAAGGTTGACCTGCCAATTTTTCCAAACTATCGCGACTTGCTTTTTGGACACTGATTCCAAAAGGCTCTGCAAGTTGGAGAATGCGCTGTAAACGCTGATCATCACGACCTTTTAAGGTAAATAAGGTTAAAACACGTTCAGGTTCTAACTCCAATAATGACTCCACTGAATGAACGCCATAATAATATTCGGACTTCGCCATGAACAACCTCATTAACAACATGATGATAGAAATGAAAAATCCTGCAAAGCCAACTTTACAGGATTCTATTTGATGCTTTAGTTTAACCGATTTCGCTTAAAAATTCTTTGCCTAATTTAGTGTCTGTTTTAAGCAAAGCTTTTTTAATTAGCCTTCTAAATGGCAAACGTAGTCTAAAACGTCATCCGTTTCAATTTTAAAACGACTATTACCAGGCACATAGAATGACTGACCTGCGCGGAACAACTCACTTTCTTCACTGTCTGCGATTTTAACGCGACATTCACCAGAAATAATTTCCATGCGTTCAGGCACATGTGTTTCAAATGTTAAAGCTTCTTCTGTTGGAAGAATGACCCCTAAAGTCTTTTTGGTTCCGTCTTCAAACTGCACAGTGTGGCTAATACATAAACCGCCAAAATATACATTAGATTTTTTAACTACTGATACATGATCATACTGAGCTGACATGCGTATTCTCCAGATAATGCGCATTTATAAAAATTATGTTCGATGTAGTTTAATGTTGCTCCGCAAACTAATCAATCTATGTTTTTAAGGTTAAGCTATTTCTATTTTTGCTCTGCTTTATCAGTCCGCTTAGATCAAAGCTTAAGCTTCTCTAACAATAAAGACCCAAAACCACAATACACGTCACCAAGAATACCAATCCTGTGGATGCTCAATTTATTCCCTACTTAGACTGAAGAAATGTCTTGTTTCAATATTGGCTGATAAAAGATGCAGATCAATAGATTCAAATGTCTGTTGCATAAAATCAGTCATAAAAAATCTAAATATTTGCTTCATTTTTTATCTAATTCAACAGGATTTATCTATTTTGATGTTTTTACTGGCAACTTAAGCAAAGGAAATTACATTTTCATATTAAAATTATTTAGAATGCTTAAAATTACTTCGTATTAGAATACGTTCTGACTTGTGACCACAACAAAACTTCACTATCTTAGAACTTCACCGTTCGCAGCTTGGATGCGTTTATGCTGACACACTTAAATCTGATCAATTTTGCTTTAGCTGATAACCTTGCTATTGATATCGAGCAAGGGTTCAACGTGCTTACAGGTGAAACAGGTGCGGGTAAATCATTATTATTAGATGCGTTGTCAGCCTGTTTAGGTGAGCGTACCGATACCAATTATGTGCGTTATGGTGCTGAAAAAGCCGACATTACCACCGTTTTTAGCTACCAAGCACAAAGTCCAGAAGCAAATTGGCTCAACACCCATGAATTAGATGATGAATCTGGTGAAATTCATTTAAGACGGGTGATCTTTGCAACAGGTCGCAGCAAAGCATGGATCAATGGTCGTCCTAGCAGCCTCGCTGAATTAAAAGAACTTGGCCGCCTTTTGGTACAGCTATACAGCCAACATAGCCAACAACAACTGCTTGAGCCACCCTACCCGAAGCATTGGTTAGATCGTTATAGTAATTTTTATCAGCCTGCCCAAGATGTGCGGGATGCGTATAGCACTTGGCAAAAAAATATTCGTACACATCAAGCAGCAATTGATGCACAAGCCAACCGTCTGCAACGTATTGATACTTTAAAATTACAACTTGAAGAACTCGAAGATGTCATTCGTATTGATTATAAAGAAATCGAACAAGAATTTGATCGTTTAAGTCACCATGAACACATCATGCAAGACTGTGGCTATAGCTTAAATGTTCTTGATGAATCTGAACAAAATATTACTCAAGAAATTTCTTCAATTATTCGACGTTTAGAATCGCATGCTGGACGAAGTGAACTGCTGTCTGAAATTTACAATTCATTGATCAACGCACAAAGTGAAATTGATGACGCAACGGCAAATTTACGTCAGTTTATAGACCGTCAAAGTTTTGATCCTGAACGTATGGATGAGTTAAATACACAACTCGAAGTCTTTCATCGCTTGGCACGTAAATACCGTATTCAACCCGATGAACTCAAACAACAATATGAAACATGGCAAAATGAATTAGAGCAACTACATCAACTTGAAGATCCTGAAACCCTCGCTGAGCAAGTTGAACAATCTCATCAAGTGTTTGTAGAGAAAGCACAACATTTAGATCAGATTCGTCGTAATGCCGCTGAACCTTTAGCCAAGCAACTGACTGAGCAAGTCAAACAACTGGCGCTACCAGAAGCGCATTTTGAATTTAAATTTGAACCATTGGAACAGGCTTCTGCGGAAGGTTTAAGCTTTATTCAATTACTCTTTACTGCCAATAAAGGTATTCCACCTCAACCACTGGCACGTGTTGCTTCTGGTGGTGAGCTGTCACGTATTGCACTGGTCATGCAAGTGATGAATGCCGAAAAAACTGAAGCAGAAGTTTTAGTGTTTGATGAGATTGATGTCGGAATCAGTGGTGGTACCGCTGAAATTGTCGGGCGCTTATTGGCCGGCTTAGGTCAACACGTTCAAATTTTATGTATTACTCACCAAGCTCAAGTTGCGGCCCAGTCCGATCAACACCTATTGGTGAAAAAACTGCAAACAGATCCTGCAAGTAGTACCATCGTTGCACTAGAAGAAGAGCAACTTATTTTAGAATTGGCACGAATGACGGGTGGTATTGAAATCGGTGAAACCACCTTGCAACATGCAAAACAATTAAGACAATTAAAATTTCAGCCGTCTTAATACTTCAATCTAGCGTATAAAAAAGAATACCCATATAAAAACCAGTCAGCACGCGACTGGTTTTTTTATTCCTATTTTGGAATATAAGCGCTTTCATCTATTCGCTCGCCCTATTGCATCGCTTTTATAGAGATACGTATTTTTATTTAGACACCATTTTGTTTATATTTTAAACATATTGATGAAAAACTTGAGCTGTTTTTACAGGCTTTTAAAATATTCACAACCTATTGATATTAATTGTGCTATTTATATAGGTATAGATTTTATTTGAACAATTAAAATTATTTAAGCGGATTGAAAAGGAGTTGCATATCGGTGCCAAAACAATATCTTTCTCATCGCTGCTTGATTGCACCACCTGATCTTGCTGATGATTTCTTTGCCAATACGGTAATCTATCTTGCCCGTCATGATGAAGATGGTGCGCAAGGTATTATTATCAATCGACCTTCAGGTATTCAAGTCAAAGAACTTTTGAATGACTTAGAAATTGAAGCAGATAATGTGCATCCGCATGAAGTCTTACAAGGTGGCCCATTACGCCCTGAAGCGGGTTTTGTGATTCATACAGGACAACCGACCTGGCATTCATCTATTGCCGTGGGTGAAAACCTGTGTATTACCACCAGCAAAGATATTTTAGATGCGATTGCACACAATGAAGGTGTTGGTCGTTATCAAATTGCATTGGGCTATGCCAGCTGGAGCAAGAATCAACTTGAAGATGAAATTACCCGTGGCGATTGGTTGATTTGTGATTCAGATATGGATTTGGTGTTTAATTTGCCTTATACCGACCGTTGGGATGCTGCTTATCGTAAAATAGGGATTGATCGTACTTGGTTATCTTCTGAGATTGGACATGCCTGATTTAAATTCCCCACAACTGATTATTGCATTTGATTTTGGTACACAAAAAACGGGAATGGCTGTAGGTTCCTCCATGATTGAAAGTGCAACACCGCTTGCACTTTTTCCAATGAAAGATGGTATCCCCAATTGGGATGAACTGCTTAAGATCATCAAACAGCATCAACCGAATTTATTTCTGGTCGGCTTACCGTTAAATATGGATGATTCCGAGTCAGAATTATCCACACGCGCACGCAAATTTGCACGACGTTTACGCCATCAAACCAATATTGAAACCCTGATGGTCGATGAGCGCTTAACTACACGTGAAGCACGAGATGAACTCGATCATTACCACGCGCAAGGGCGAGCAAAGAAATTAGCAGCGGATAGTATTGCAGCTGCTTTATTTATTGAAAGTTGGTATCGAAACCCAGAAGGAATTACCCCTTAAACTGAGCATTAAAAATGTCAAAAACCTATGTCATCTATGGTGTAAGCAAAGGCTTGGGACAAGCTATTTTACACGCAGTACCTCAAACACAAGATCTGGTTTTTGGTATTTCACGTTCTCAACCACAGTGCGACCTTGCTCATTTCAAATGGATCTCTGCTGATTTATCAAAACCTGAACATGCTCGGGATGTAGTTAAAAATCAAATTCAAAATCAGCCTATAGATTATCTGATTTACAATGTCGGGATCTGGGAAACAAAAGCCTTTCAAGCAGATTATGACTTTGAACAATGTACTGACATTGAAATATCAAATTTAATTCATACCAATATTCAATCCTGTATTTTGGCAATTCAATCCTTGATTGAGAATCTTAGATTGTCTCCAAATGCAAAAATTATCTTGATTGGTTCTACGTGGGGACTAGATAATCATAACGGCAAAGAAGTGGTCTTTTCAGCCAGCAAATTTGCCCTCAGAGGCATTGTCCATTCGCTCCGAGAAAGTTTACGCAAAGACCAGATTGGGGTGAGTATATTAAATTTAGGCTACTTGGCCACTGAGTTTGATCTAAATACATCTGTGGATGAGGTTTTACAACAGAGTAGTCATGAGTTAATTCCCTTACAGGATGTTATTCTTGCCATCAAATTTATCTTATCCACCAGTCAAGCCAGCTGTGTTAAGGAAATTAATATGCCCGCTATGGCAGACCTAAATCTATAAAAAAACCCATTTTTCAATGGGCTTCAAGATCAAAGTTTAATGATGGATGCTGGTTATTTTTTTGCTTGTTCTAAAATATGTACTGTCACGGTACGTCCTGCGACAAAGGCCAATGAATCATGGGGCACTTCATCTAAAATAATTTTCACAGGTACCCGTTGAGCCAAACGTACCCAGCTGAATGTTGGATTTACATTGGCCAATAAGCCTGATGAAGTGGTCCGTTCACGATCCTCAATCCCTGAAGCAATCCCTTGAACATGGCCTTTATATTTCAAAGAATCGCCCATGAGTTGTACTGTTGCAGGATCACCTAGATGTATTTTATTGAGTTTGGTTTCTTCAAAATATCCCACAACATAGAGCTGTTTACGATCAAGTAAAGCGGCAACAGCTTGCCCAACTTTGACATAATTCCCTGCGCGCAAATCAAAATTTGATAATGTTCCATCTGCAGGTGCAATCACTTCTGAACGTTGCATATTCAATTGCGCCAAATGTACACTACTGGTTGCTGCTTCAATCAAAGCTTTTTGTTGTTTGATATTGGCTTCTGCTTGTTGTACCGCAGCTTGCAATTGCTGATGCTCTGCATGGGACTGATCTCGTGTAGCAAACATTTGATCTTGTTCTTGTTTAGAGATCGCACCATTCATCAGGTCTGCATATCGGCGTGCATTTTTATCTGCAAGATTGATATTGGCTTTTGACTTCACAATATTGGCTTTTGCCTCAGCAAGCCCCGCTTCAGCTTCAGCCAGTCCTGACTGGGCTTTTGCAAGATCTGATTTTGCTTGTTCCACGTCTAAAGTTTGGCGTGCTAAATCAATTTTAAAAAGCACCTGCCCTTTTTTCACGGTTTGGTTATCTTGAACCATCACCTCTGTGACTAAACCAGCAATATCAGAAGACACTTGAATAACATCGCCACGAACACGCCCATCACGTGTCCAAGGTTCTGCATTGTAGTAATTCCAGATATGCAGCGCACAAAATATCGCAATAATTACCACGATACCCAATGATATCGGCCGGATTGCCTTACGTATGTCAAACGTATTCATTTCAATTTTCCAATCATTAAACTTAAAAGTAAATCAGCTCTATTACAGCGGCTAAGTCGTCACCTGAATAAACACCCAATGAATCGACCACAATAAAATCAGATAGATACAGATGTTAAAAATTCCAGGTAATGCAATCCATTCTTTTTCAACCAAGCGATCTGTACCAATACACACCACTTTCCAGATGATGAATGCCAGAATTGCTTGAATTAAAAATATTGGGACATAAACACCATAAATGTTGAGCTCACCCATATTTATGCTCCCAATAAAACAGTTGAAGGTTGCGCATCAACCAGATGAATATGACAAATACTATTGCGAATATTATTCACAGAAATTTCTATACGCTGTCGGATATCTTGATCACCTACCGCTTGCGCATCTTGCAAGACTTGAGCAAATTGCTGAATCAATGCCTGTCGTAAATTATCATCAGGCTGAGTTATTGCTTTTTCGCTTAACCACTGGTTAAGTAGGCCTTGTAATTTAACAATTGCACTGGTCGTCGTAGATTCAGGCGACAATTTTTGGACCAGCTCCTGCAAACGGGTT
This sequence comes from Acinetobacter sp. CE-15, assembly GCF_051059255.1. Lineage (NCBI taxonomy): Bacteria > Pseudomonadati > Pseudomonadota > Gammaproteobacteria > Moraxellales > Moraxellaceae > Acinetobacter > Acinetobacter sp. CE-15. The sequence goes on from NZ_CP192737.1 coordinate 4,297,409, forward strand.
AAATCAATTGCGGCACTCGACTCAATCAAAGCATTGTTAATTTCGATTTTGAGCTGTTCTGACTGAATCAATTTGGTATTTAACACGCCAATACGATCAAGCATGCTACGTAAATGTATTCTAAAGCCCGTTCCATAAGACATCGCAATACTTTCCCGCATGGCTTTATAGTGTAACGCCAACATCCGTTTTACCGTCATCTCAGGAGACATTGAACGTACCATTTGCATGATACAAACCGTGATAATCGGCCCAATCACGGTTGCAATCGAAGCATCAAAAAAGGTGATCTGATCCATCAAATAACGGTTTTGCAGATTTAACCCCATAATCGTACTCATAATCAGCGGTAAACCCAGTGCATGCAAAGGCGGATGTAAATACAACATCACACAGAACATAATAAAGGGGGCTAATACAACGGCTAACTCCCAAAATGCAGTGATATGCGGAAAAATCCCATACGCATAAATAAAAACCAAAATAGCGGCATAAATACTGGAGCGGATAAATATTTTTAGTGCAGGTACAGGGTCATCTAAAAAGGTCAAAATACATGCTGTAATTGCGGCCATTTCTGCCACCATAAAGCCCATTTTCCAGCCACTTAAAATCCAAAATGCACAGGCAATGTTGGTGGTTAAAAATGCCGATATCCCGCCACGTACCGCAACGCCATAATCACGATGTAAACTGGGATAAGTTGTGGTTAAAGGTACAATGGATTCAGGTAAGCTATGATTACCTTGCTGCATGCATTGCCAAATAAACTTCACTGCACGAACATTTTGAATAAAATGGCGAATATCCATTTTTAGACTGCCCAAAATCACCTGTTGTTTAGCAGTTGCATGTTCAGTGATGGTTTGAAATTCTTGGTCAAAATGTTCAGGTAAGTGCTTAAGCTCATCTTCAAGAATGGCATTCTCACCTTCTAAAAAATCATCAATCTTTTGATGAAACTCAAGCAGATACGGACGATAAGCTAAATCAATTTGATCCAGTTGCTTGATCCGTTCTGACATTGCGACCAAGTTAGCCACTAACATCGTCACTTGATGTAGCAACTCTTGGAGTGGTTTGGTCATGCCCTTAAATTTTGAAGTTTCATAACTTAAATGCACAGCCATACTATGAATATCTGTTGTATCACGCGTGATATTGGTCAATAGCTGAGTATAATTATCTGTATGTGCGGGATCAGACAAAATTGAGTCAAAAGCCTGTTTAGTGTCTTGCATGGTTTTAGTGACACGGAGTTCGACCACAGGCCCAATATGCATAGGAAATATAGTGGCAGAGACCACAGCACTACACACCACACCCAACGAGATTTCTAAGAAACGACCCACTGCCATATCGAAAATCGACACCGTCTCGATATAATAAATCGAGTTAAAACAAATAATCACTGCGGTATAACCCGCTAACATCACCACATAACTGCGTGGTGATCGGTCGATTAAAGACAGATATAGACAGATCCCCACCCAAGTTGCCAATACAAAGGTAAATAACCAAGGGGTATTAACCAAATGAGGCATCACTGCGATAGCAAAAATTGCTCCGATCAAGGTTCCTAAAATTCGATAGATACTTTTTGATGCCATCATGCCCGAATAAGGATTGGCAATCACAAAGACTGTACCAATCGCCCAAATCGGATAGCTCAGGTTGAGCTCAAATGCGATATAGAGTGCCAGCATTCCTGCAATGAAAGTTTTGCTCGCAAAAATCCAATCGAGTTTATTGGGTCTAAAAGCCAATAAGGGTTTGATCAGTAACATGCAAGCAACTCACTATAAATTCAATTTCATTGATTTTCTCTGTCATCTCTAGCTCTGTAAGATCTAGGAAGCTGATATTCACCACTTTTATGAGGCTTTGTTGTACACATCACATTTTCTTTTCTTAGCGACCAAAAAACCACACTGCTTAGTCAAATAAACAGTGTGGTTTAAAAAAAGATGTGAATAGAAGAACAAATTTAGGCATTTGCTCAAATACAACGATTGAGTAGAGAAGGACTCAATTTATGATAAAAATTTATACTTCTAGAAAAGTATAAATTCACCATTGGATATTCATATCAGCAATAATCTCAAAAAAAATACAAATAATCAATAAAAATATCTCATTTTGATAATTCAACTAAATATAATTTACTTTGATGTTCAAATGTAGTGCTTTTTCTCAAAATAACTACTAAAGTTAAAAATGTAGAATCATTTGCATTTACAATGCAAATTCCACTGTTTTTTCTTGAACAATTTGTTATAAAGTAACATTCATTATTATTTTTTTTGATTCTCACTAATTGAGTAGGTCATCAATGGCACTTTCCAGTTTTGGCAAAATTCTCACCGTATTGGATTTATTTTCGGTGTCTCGCCCAGTAATTAATGTCGATGTGATTTGTGAAGAGCTTGGTTTATCTAAACCGACCAGCTATCGCTATTTAAAAGAATTAGTTTCGGCTGATATTTTGCAACGCTTAAATGGAACTTCAGGCGATTACACCCTTGGTCCTAAAATTGCTGTGATGGACTATATTTCTAGAACCACCGATCCATTGGTTCAAATCAGCAAACCATTTATGCAAGAAATTTCAGAACGTACAGAGCTTTGCTGTTTACTGACACATTTAAATGATGACTATTGTATTGATGTTCATCATGAGGTGTATCGTGATGAAACTTTACTTTCTTATGGTCGTGGTTGCCCTCGTCCCGTATTTATGGGCTCCTCACCTAAAGTGATCATGGCGCATTTATCTAAACAAAAAATTCATGAGTATTACCTTCGCTTTGCAACACAATTAACTGAAGTTGGTTTTGCTGAAAATGAAGAAACCTTTGTTAATAAAATGAAAAAAATAAAAAAACAAGGTTATTATTTTTCACAAGGTGAACTTGATCCAAATGTTTCTGGCTTATCGATCCCAGTGAAGTTTTCAAGTAAAGAAGCGCCTTTAGCATTGACCGTACTTGCTTCAAAAAATCGTTTTGAATACGTCAACACCCCAAAACTAATTGAAACCTTGCAAGAGTCTGCTGCACAGATTGAAAAACGCTATCAAGCACTCTCTGCCAATGACCAATTATCTGAATTTCACCCATAAGCGCAATCATCTTGATAATTTAACATTTCGTAATGTTTTTATCTCTTGATAATGTTTTTATATTCTCATAATATGATTATGTTCTTCAGTAATCCATGATTTTTTGGACATTGTTTTTGCGAAGACAATTCCTCCTCAGAGTAAGGAAGCCTATGTGTTTAAACATAGGCTTTTTTATGTGCATTTTTTTATCCATTGAGTTTACTTTTAAGCCATTAAAAAAATAATTAGAGTAATTGGCGAATCATTTTCATTGAGGAATAATCTAAAGCAGCCAATAACAATGATGCATAATTTTAATTAAGGAATGTTATGAATATTCTCATCGTCCATGCACACCCTGAACCCCTTTCATTTACAACCGCGATGAAAGATCATGCTGTTGAGGTCTTGGAAAAATTAGGACATCAAGTTGAAGTTTCAGACTTGTATGCCATGAATTTTAATCCAATCGCATCACGAGAAGATTTCTTAGAACTGAGTCATCCTGAATATATGAATTATGCTTTGGAGCAACGCCATGCTTGTAAAAATAAGCAGATTGCCGCAGACATTCAGATTGAAATTGAAAAAGTACAAAAAGCAGATTTAGTGATTTTAAGTTTCCCCATGTATTGGACATCTGTACCTGCCATCTTAAAAGGCTGGATTGATCGCGTATTCGTTTCGGGTATTTTCTATGGTGGTAAACGTTTTTATAACCACGGCGGCATGGTGGGGAAAAAAGCCTTGTTAAGCTTTAGCTTGGGTGGCCGTGAACATATGTTTGGTGATCATGCGATTCATGGTTCAATTGAAGATTTATTACTGCCGATTCAACGTGGAACTTTAGCTTATGCAGGCTTTGACGTGTTGCCACCATTTACCGCTTACCATGTTCCTTATATTTCTAATGAAGCACGTCAACAAATCCTGCTTGATTATCAGCAATATTTACATAACTTAGAAAATTTACCTGCATTAGACTTTCCTAAACTTGAACAATTTGATGACAAGCTTTATCCACTTGGATAAAAGTAACGAAAGGTCAAATTTACACGAGGCGCTAAAATTCGTGTAGATTTGGCGAGGGTATGTTTCCAATAACGTTGGGTCTGCCCTTGCATCACAATCAACTGACCACTGTGTAAAAGTAAATCTACTTTTTTAGCTTTCCACTTGTGCTTAAAACTGAATTTTCGAGTAGCACCTAGACTCAATGAAGCAATCACCACATTGTGGTTGGGCGCTTCCAATGATGGCTCATCATCACTATGCCAACCCACGCCTTGCGAGCCATTTTCATATAAATTTGCCAAACAGGAATTATAAGTTTGCCCTGTGAGTTGCTCGATATGCTGTTTGAGTCGATATAAAGCGGGATTCCAGATATGGGCTTGTTTTGCCATACCTGAATAATGATATTGGTAATCATCATCGCCATACCACACCACTTTGCGCTCAGTTTTATAATATTGACCATGCAAATAAACTTCATCATGTTGCCAGGCCAAATGCTGTAGAAAATAGTTTAAATATTTTTGACTTTGTTGATGATCCAAAATTAAGCCAAAGTCTTTTACTACCCCATCATAAGGCAGTAAATTATCTTGTGCTTCAGGTTCAAATAAATCTAAATTCATTGTCTAAAATGAGCGACTGGTTCATCCAACAATGAATCAATATTTAACATGAAACAAGTCTTTTTTGATCAAAATTGAACAACTTTAATATGAAGAATAGTAGGTCATATCATGGGTAAATATTCAAATGAACAGTGGTATATAGAAGGCGTCCAAGCCTATTTAGCCAAATATGGCGAAGTCCCACCGCCATGGATTTTTGCACCAGAATACCATCCTTATTCTATAGGATGGCGAATGGGAAGCGGAGAATCACATATGATGTATTTAGATGAATGGATGAGTCAGCAAAAAATGAGCTTTGCTGAAAAGGTCAACTATTTGCATCGTTACCCAGCACCACCACGTTGGTATCAATGGCTGGTTCACTTTTTATGGAATGATCTTCCATATGATATGGAAGATCAAGACTATCTCAAGTATTTTGAAAAGCTTAATGAACTCGGATTTAAATTAGCAGACCAATTTCAAGAGGATTTTGATCGTGAAAATTTGGACTAGTGTAAGACATTATTAAAATCTTTCACAATTCAAAACATAGCAATCACTTGTAGCAACGTTTATTCAGCTTTAGACTAAAACCAAGCTGATAAAAAGCAAAAACCTATGAATTTATGGCAATTATTTCAAAAATTACGCCCCTTTGTACGTCCCTACCGCTGGCTTGTCATCGTCACCTTAGTGTTAACGTTGATTGGCTCACTCACCGCTCAGGTCAATGCCCTCACACTTAAATATGCTGTAGACAGCATTAACCATCTGATCCAAGCAGGACAAGGCCTAGCGGATGGATGGCACATTATCATTACCATTACTGTGGTTTTATTGGCCAAAGAAGTCATCAATGCAATTGTTCAATTTGGGCAAAAATCATTTGGTGAAAAACTCAGAATTTTAATTTCACAGGATTTATCTCAGGGCATTATCGAAAAGTTTATTACCTATCGATTGGCCTTTTTCGATCAGAAAAATAACCAAGCAGGAAAATTACAAACCCGTATCGACCGTGGAGTTAGCTCACTCACCCGACTGGTACAAATCTTTTTTATTGATATTTTACCTTTATTTACCAGTGCAATTATTGCTTTAGCCCTAATGTATTATGCCAATTTTTGGGTGGGTGTAGTCGCGACAATCATTGTACCAATTTACTTTTGGCTGACCTTTAAACAATCACAAAAGCTTTCCGGCAAACGCCGAGCCTTGCGCGATAACATGGAAAAGAAGAATCAAGGTATTTTGAGTATTATTAACTCAATTACAGTGATTAAATCTTTTAATAAAGAGGCTGTTGAATCCACCAAGCAACTGAATTTACAAAAGTCACTGACTGAAAATCAGATGCAAACTCGACAAACCAGCTATATTTTTGATGGTCTAAAAACCTTTATCGAACAAGTTGGTGTAGTCCTGATCATTATCTTAACTGCTTACTTTGTTTTAGATGGACAAATGAGTATAGGGATGATCATGTACCATGTATTGTTGTTCAATAACGTGTCTGCACCGATCCGCTCTTTGCACCGTATTTATGATGAAATTAACTCGGCAATGATCTATTCAGAAAGCTTCTTTAGTATCTTAGAAGCAGATCATGAAATCGAAGCCAGTGGTTTAATGAAACCTCAAATTCATGGCAAATTTGAATTGGAAAATGTTGATTTTATCTATCCGAATGGTCATCAAGCCTTACATCGGATTAACATGACTATTCAACCCAATAAAATCACAGCCTTAGTCGGCTTATCAGGTGCGGGAAAATCAACCTTAATCAGCCTATTGGATAAATTTTACGCCCCGAACTCAGGCTGTATCAAACTCGATGGGATTGATTTAGAACAACTCGATACACACTATTTAAGAGAACATATTGGCTTAGTATTGCAAAAGAATCATATTTTCCAAGGCTCAATTTTAGAAAATATTCGTTATGGTAAGCCCCATGCAAGCAATGAAGAAGTCATCTCAGCTGCCAAAAAAGCCTCGATTCATGAGCAAATTTTAAAATTACCCCATGCCTATGAAGCAGATGCCTTGCTGTTATCTGGCGGACAGCAACAGCGAATCGCACTTGCTCGAATGTTCCTTAAAAACCCGCCAATTATCTTTTTAGACGAGCCCACAGCGAGTTTAGATGCCATCGCTTCAGAGCAAATCAAACAAAGCTTAGATGAGATTAAACAAGGCCGAACTGTGATTATGATCTCGCATAGCCTTTCACAAATTATTGATGCCGATTACACCTATGTGATGAAAGAAGGACAAATCGTTGAGCATGGTGAACATCATGATCTTTATCATCAAGATGGTGCTTATAAGGAAATTTTTGATGCGATGGCTAAAAGCTTAAATATCGAAAAAATTGCACGAACTTTTGAAGATGATGGTGAAGAAGAAACCCATAGCTAAAGCGTAGTTGGTGCTTTATATCAACTGACAGAAGCTCATACTGATTAAATTGCTTTTTGCAGCATTGGATCATTCAAGATATGTCTATCAGATAGCGATATAAATTATCTTTTACGAACTACTATTCCCATATACAAATAAAAAGCCACTCTATGTTCTAGAATGGCTTTTTTCTTTTTAGAGTAATAATTTAGAGGCTAATCATTTCCATTTTACGGCTTGGACTTCAACTTTTTTAGGATTGTCCGTTTCAGCACTACTACAACCACAACCGCCACCGCATCCACTCACCATCGCAGGCTGAATCCATTTGGCTAAACGATTCCAACCTTGCGACTGACAAAATTGAGCCAGTTTAGAAAACACCGAATACGCTGACTTTGGGAAGACTTTCTTAAATACAAAAATTGCACTCCAAATCACCAATACCGCAATAATCAAAAATTCAATCATCTCTAGCTCCTTTGCTTCAAGATTCTGGCTTATAGACCAAAATAACGTGACGCAATTTGATAAGTGAGGAAAGCCATTAAATAAGCCAAACCAAATAGATAAACTGTCATACCAGCAACAGTTTTCCAAGAACCTGTTTCACGTTTTACCGTAGCCAATGTCGCTAAACAATGCGGTGCATAGATAAACCACACCAACAACGATAAACCTGTTGCAACTGACCAGCTTAAATCCCCCTGACTGATCAGATGTGATAAACCTTGAGCGACTGCATCATCATCCGCTGCAGATAAAGCATAAACCGTACCCAATGCTGCAACCACAACTTCACGTGCTGCCATCGCTGGAATTAAAGCAATACAGATTTGCCAATTAAATCCAAGCGGTTCAAAGATTGGGTGCATCACATGCCCCAACATCCCGGCAAAAGAGTAGTCAATATCGGGTAAAGTTGCACCCTCTGGCGGTTGAGGGAATGTACACAAGAACCATAACAAAATCGATAAAGCGAAAATAATGCCACCGACGCGCTTTAAGAAGATCTTGGCACGGTCTAACAAACCAATCCATACACTTTTTATATCTGGGATACGGTAGCTTGGTAATTCCATCAATAAAGCATGTTGTGATTTATCTTTCTGGAAAAATTTCAGCACGGTCGCAACAATGAGCGCACTCACAATTCCCGCCATGTATAAACCGAAGAGCACTAAACCTTGTAGATTAAGGAAACCCCAAACCATTTTCGCTGGAATAAATGCGGCAATCAGTAAAGCATACACAGGCAAACGCGCAGAACATGTCATCAACGGCGCAACCAGTATCGTCACCAAACGATCTCGTGGATCACTGATACTTCGAGTCGCCATGATCCCAGGTACCGCACAGGCAAAACTGGATAACAGTGGGATAAATGCCCGACCACTTAAGCCTGCTTTAAACATCAATTTATCGAGTAGAAACGCCGCACGCGGTAGATAGCCTGACTCTTCTAAAACCAAAATAAAGAAGAACAGAATTAGAATCTGTGGCAAGAACACCACTACACTACCTGCACCTGCAATGATCCCATCGACCACTAAGCTGTGAAGTAGTGGTTGGGTAATAAACTGCCCAATCCAGCCACCAAACCAGCCAAAAAATTCTTCAATACCATCCATAAATGGCGCTGCCCAAGCGAATACTGCTTGGAAAACAATAAACATCATCAGCGCAAGGCTAAGAAGTCCTAAAACGGGGTGTAAAAAAATCTTATCGAGAAAATCAGTACGTTTGTCTTCATGATCTAAAAAAATCACCACATCTTTTAAGATTTGGTCAATTTTTTCATGATTGGAACCTGAAAGCTTAACATCACTCAGTTCTGCACTTGGTGTGTGGAATTTTTCATTTTCCAAAGCACCCATCAAGTTTTCAATCCCTGCATTACGCACAGCAACCGTTTCCACCACGGGAATACCTAAACGCTGTGATAATTTTTGGGTATTGATCTGCATCCCACGACGACGTGCTTCATCCATCATGTTTAATACAAGCAGAATCGGTTTGCCTTGTTCAATGACTTCAAGCACAAGTCCCAAATGTAATTTTAAGTTGGTTGCATCCACCACACATAAAAATGCCTGTTGATCTTGTTCACCGGCAATTTTCCCCAAGACTACATCACGGGTAATGGCTTCATCAGGACTGGCTGCATCGAGGCTATAGGTTCCAGGCAAATCCAGAACACGCACTGCACGACCAGAAGGTAAATTAAATGTACCCACTTTACGTTCAACAGTCACCCCAGCATAGTTGGCAACTTTTTGACGTGTACCGGTTAAATGGTTGAAAAGTGAAGTTTTACCGCAGTTAGGATTTCCCACTAAAGCAATACGTAAAGTTTCGCTCATGCGGAAGCTCCTTCTAATGCCTGATGTATTTCAATTTTTTCGGCTTCGATCTTACGTAACGCAAATCGAGTAAAACCAATTTGAATGAGAATAGGATCACCACCAAAAACACCTTTTGTGATCACTTGTACACGTGTGCCAGGCACAAAACCTAGAGTTTCTAAACGACTCGCCACTAAATCTGGCTGATTGACATTATCTTGCGAGGTGCGATTGACCTTTGCGATAATGGCAGTTTGCTTTACTTTCAAGTCTGACAAACGCACAGCAATTAACCCTAAAATTTACACGATAGACAGACTATTATACATACAAATGAGAATAATTACCAAGTAAGGTTTGATTACAATTCTCATTCAAATACGATATTCGACTTATGTTTTCTTTTAGTCTACATTCCATCAACAAATAAGTTTTAAACACCACCGAAGCCCATGCTAAATAAGAAACCACGTATTCCTGCTGCTGTTGCCATTCCTGAAAATCTAGGCTTTTTACAGGGATTCCGTGACTATTTAATTGCGCAAACGGTCAGTCCGCATACAAGAAACGCCTATTTATCTGACTTAATTCAATGTAGTGAATGTGTAAATTCTTACCTTCCGAATTGGACACATGAAGACATCTCCGATGTGCTTATTCAACTCACCAAACAAGGTAAAAGTCCTCGGTCAATTGCCCGTTCACTTTCTGCTTTACGTTCATTCTTTAAGTTTTTACGTGAACAAAAGATTCGTTTAGATAATCCTGTCGCAATCCATAAAACCCCAAAACTCGGACGAGCATTGCCTAAAGATTTATCGGAGCAGGACGTTGAAGCACTGATCCAAGCACCAGACGTCACAACAGCGTTAGGTTTGCGTGATCGCGCCATGTTTGAAGTGCTTTATGCTTGTGGTTTACGTGTTTCAGAGCTTTTAAATTTAAGATTAGATTTGATCAATTTAAAACAAGGCTATTTAAGAATCACAGGTAAAGGCAATAAAGAACGTTTGGTGCCTTTGGGGGGCATGGCATGTGAATGGGTGGAAAAATATTTAACTGAATCTCGCCCACAACTGTATAAATCCGCTACCGATTATCTATTTCTAACCCAACATGGTGGCATCATGAGTCGTCAAAACTTTTGGTATGCCATCAAGCGTTATGCCTTACAAGCTGGAATTCAAGCTGAGCTATCACCTCATACCTTACGTCATGCTTTTGCAACGCATCTTTTAAATCATGGCGCTGACTTACGGGTGGTGCAAATGCTTTTGGGGCATAGTGATTTATCGACCACACAAATTTATACCCATGTCGCACAAATCCGTATGCAACAGCTGCATGAAAAATATCATCCACGCGCTTGATGGCTGAGCATGACGTGTATATCGGCAATTTACATCCCTTAATCAAGTTTTAAAGTACACTATTAAAAATTTTGTTATGCTAATTCCCTCAAATCATGCTGAAGAAACATAAAGAGTTATTTATGCAATTGAATCGTTCAAAATTGATGTTGGCTTGTCTTATTGCAAGCACGATGGCAGTGAGTGCTTGTTCAAAGAATCCAGACTCAAAAAAAGATGACACTTTAACTGCGACTGCACCTGCAACAGGTGAGGCATCGAATTTAACTGAGCGTGATGCAAAACAACGTCTAATCCAAACATTACAGGCCAATTTCAAAAAGGCTGGTGTTAAAGCCAAAATTTTAGATGCGAAACCGACTGAAATGCCCAATCTTTATTGGATCAGTATGGAAGGCATGAGCTCAGTCTATGCAACATCTGATGGTAAATTCCTAATCCAAGGCGATGTAATCCGTTTAGGTGGCGATAAACTCAGTAGCATTGGTGACAAAATACAAGCTGCAGAAAACAAGAAATATCTTGCTGAGTTAAATATTAAGGACCTCTTGGTTTACCCTGCGCAAGGTAAGGTTAAACATGTGATCTATGTATTTACTGATGCAAGCTGTCCTTATTGCCATAAACTTCATGAACATATCAGTGAAATCACGGCTAAAGGTATTGAAATACGTTATATCGCATGGCCACGTGGTGAGCAATTTATACCGACGATGGAAAGTATCTGGTGTAGTGCAGACCGTAGTGCTGCATTTAATCAAGCCATTGCCGGTACTGCGCTTCCACCAGCAAGCTGTAAAAATCCAGTTCGTGACCTGTATGCTTTAGGTCTAAAAATGGGTGTAAATGGTACCCCTGCGATCTACAATGCAGAGGGTGAATATCTGGGCGGTTATATGACTGCTGACGAAATTGAAAGCCGTTTAAATAAATAATTTTTATCAGTAAATTTACTATTATTTATAGCTCAATATAAAGATGCGTCAGACTCTAGAGTCTGGCGCATTTTTTAGCTATGATCTAAGCTTAATATAATTTATATACATAATTGGAGTGTGACGTGAAACCAGTTCGTCTGGCAATACTCGGTCTTGGAACCGTAGGCGGTGGTGCCCTTAAACTACTACAAGAAAACGCTGCTGAAATTAGACGTCGCACCGGCCGAGAAATTGAAATTACCCACGTAGGTACGCGTCGTCCACGTCCAGATCTAAATTTACCAGCAAGCATTAAACAGAGCGCCGACCTGCTAGATATCGTCCGCCAGCCTGATGTTGATGTTGTCGTTGAAGTCATGGGCGGTATCCACCCTGCTTATGAAGTCATGATGGAAGCGATTAAACATGGCAAGCAAGTGGTAACGGCAAACAAAGCTTTACTGGCAGAACATGGAAATGAGCTGTTTAAAGCAGCTGATGATCACCACGTACAAGTTGCCTTTGAAGCAGCGGTTGCCGGTGGTATTCCAATTATCAAGGTCATTCGTGAAGGCTTAGCAGCCAATAAAATTGAATGGCTTGCGGGTATCATCAATGGTACAGGTAATTTCATTCTGACTGAAATGAGTGAAAAAGGTCGTGCCTTTGCGGACGTACTCAAAGAAGCGCAAGAACTTGGTTATGCCGAAGCAGATCCAACGTTTGATGTTGAAGGCATTGATGCTGCACATAAGCTGACTATTCTTGCATCATGTGCCTTTGGTATTCCTTTACAGTTCGATAAGGTTTATACCGAAGGTATTACCAAGATTACCGCACAAGATGTGAAATACGCTGAAGAGCTTGGCTATAAGATCAAACACTTGGGTATTGCACGTCGTTCTAGCAAAGGCATCGAACTTCGCGTACACCCAACCCTAATTCCTGAAGAAGAGCTTCTTGCCAATGTAAATGGTGTGAAGAATGCTGTTCTGGTTCAAGCCAATGCAGTTGGTCCTACATTGTATTATGGCGCAGGTGCAGGCGCAGGCCCTACTGCTTCTGCGGTTGTGGCAGATGTGGTTGATATTGTCCGTGATATCATTTACACAGAAGATGGTTCAGGTACTATTCCTCAGCTTGCCTTTGAAGCTCTTTCTGACTTGCATATCTTGTCGAGTGATGAGATGACTACAGGTTATTATTTGCGTTTAAATGCTGAAGACCAAACTGGCGTACTTGCAGATGTAACAACAATTTTAAGTCGCACGGGGATCAGTATTGATGCCATCATGCAGCAACCTCGCTTAAAAGATCTGATTCCTATCGTGATTTTGACTGATCCGATCGTCGAATCGAAAATGAATGAAGCGATTGCACAAATTCAAGCCTTACCTGCTATCCATGGCGAAATCGTACGAATTCGTTTAGAATTGCTCGATAACTAATCGGGTTTTAAACTCCTCTAAATTTGCAGCAATACCCTGCAAAGCGCCATTCAATGAATGGCTCAGCCTCTCCGAGTAGAGGCTTAGAGGTTAAAAGAATATCTTATTTGCTCTACACAATTGGAACACCATCATGTCTAATGCCAATCGCTATACAGGACTTGTTGATCGCTATCGTGACCGCTTACCAGTATCGAAAACTACACGTGCTATTTCTTTAAATGAAGGTAATACGCCTCTCATTAAATTAGACAATATTCCCGGTATTATTGGTAAGAATGTTGAAATTTATGTGAAGTATGAAGGTTTAAACCCGACAGGTTCGTTTAAAGACCGTGGTATGACCATGGCAGTGACCAAAGCAGTAGAAGAAGGCTCTAAGGCGATTATCTGTGCATCTACAGGCAATACCTCTGCTGCTGCTGCTGCATATGCTGCTCGTGCGGGTATCAAAGCATTTGTGTTAATCCCAGAAGGCAAAATTGCCATGGGTAAAATGGCACAAGCGATGATGTACGGCGCGATCACCATGCAAATTCGCGGCAACTTCGATGACGGCATGCGTTTGGTTAAAGAAGTTGCAGACCAAGCGCCGGTAACGATTGTTAACTCAATCAACCCATACCGCTTACAAGGTCAAAAGACCATTGCTTATGAAATCGTAGAAGCGTTAGGTCGTGCGCCTGACTACCACTGCTTACCTGTCGGTAATGCGGGTAATATCACTGCGCATTGGATGGGTTATACCGAAGCAGTTGCGAATCAACCTGTTGAAGCATTTGAACAAGTGGTTTATGACCCTGCAACAGATAAGTTTACCGGTCCAAACCCTGAAGGTCGTCCGATCATGGTCGGTTATCAAGCTTCTGGTGCTGCACCGTTCTTACGTGGTGGTCCTGTTGAAAACCCAGAAACAGTTGCAACAGCAATTCGTATTGGTAATCCTCAAAGCTTTAATCATGCTAAAGCGGTCGTTCGTGACTCAAATGGCTGGTTTGATGAATTGACTGATGCTGAAATTTTAGAAGCGCAACGTCTGCTTTCTATGTATGAAGGTGTATTTGTTGAACCTGCTTCTGCGGCATCTATCGGTGGTGCAATTCGTGATATCAAAGCAGGTAAAATTGCTGAAGGTTCTGTGATTGTATGTACTGTGACAGGTAATGGTCTAAAAGATCCTGATACTGCAATTAAACAATGTGAAGATGCAGTGATGCTGTCTATTGATGCAACAATGAATCAAGTGAAAGACTCTATTCTTTCAAATATGTAATAACGCATTCATTTATAAAAAACCAGTTGTGCGCAACTGGTTTTTTTATAAGCTCAAGCTCAACATTATTCTTCTTCATATTGGTCATAGCTATACTGTCTTGCCAAGTCCTTTTCTATACGTTGAATATCTTCAATACTAATTTCCTTGATTTCAAATAAAGACTGCTTGAGTAAAGGATTTACTGCATATAAAGCCTCATGTTTCGAATAATCTATGCTTAACTTTTGCTCAGTCTCGTCATAACTTAGACCTGATTCAGTTGCAATCAATGCTTCCAACAATCCTGGTTGCTCTGAAAGTTCTGATAAGGTTCCATTGAGATGAATAGAACAATAGTCATATTCAGCAAAAATTTTCCCCACACTATTTCTAAGCACTTCTGAGTTTTCTGAATAAACCAAACCAGCAAAACCCTCATCATGCTCTTCAAACCATTGTTGCTTTTTCATCGACCATAAACCATAAAACTTCACTTCTTGATCAAACTGTATCAACTGAAATTTTTGCATCTCGGCAAGCTGAACAAATTCAAATGTATCCTCATCATTTAAGCTTACAGGTAATACATCCATAGATAATTCATCATCATCCAGAATATGTTCACCACAACGCGCAAAGACAAAATCATCCAGTTGTTTTAATTGCGCCTCATCCGCTTCAAAAAGCGATTCAACTTCATATAGAGCAAAATCACGCGCACTCTCAATTTCAAGTTGCTTATAGGTTGCTTCTGCCTGTTGTTTATTGTCAAAAATATTGGCAATACGATTTCCCGCAATATAAAAAACCTCATCGTTATAGCCAAAGTATTTTGCACGTATCACATAAGTCGCCATACGAATCCCCTAATTTTTTGTTGATTGCATTGTCTGTTTTCGTTGATATAGACCTTGAGCACTTAAAGGTATCGCCATTCCATTATCCATCCACAATTCAAAATGCATGGCATTAAAAAAATCTGCTGGGCTATACACAATATTTTCCAATGGAGGTAATTCCCCAATACGCGGCAAAATATCGTAAATAAACCAACTGTTGTGGGTGATTAACAAAGAATGCAATTTGCCTGTTAAAGCCAGAGGTGACAACATCAGCTGTGAAAGCGTTTTATCCTGTAAATAATATTGATGTAACTGCTCGAGTTGCTGTTCAAAGTTTTTAGGTAAATGTTTAGCATCTATCGCATTAACAAAATCATTTAAGGTTGGAATAAAACGCTGTTGGTAGTCCACCAAGAGATGATCACGCTCACACAAGTCTTTAATATCAATTGACTTGCCTGCACTATTTTGAAGGCTATGCCCAAACACAGGAATCACCACCGAATTTACGCCCCATAATGTATGTAAAATTCGATGACGGGCATCACTGCATAAACTTTTGGTACTATCAATAAATCCATGTATTTGATAATAGTCTTCTGCTTCGCCGCCCCAACGTTTGGCAGAAATCCGTGCATGTTGCATTGCATTCATTATCTGAGGTCATCATTTCTTGTTGTTGCTCAACAATAAACCATTTAAAAAAATAAGCGAATATAATTTATTGATCATGGTCTATTGATCTGCTTAATTTAAGCATAAAAAAAGCCCTTCATATTGAAGAGCTTTTTGTCATTTGGCTGGTTAAGTACCGTGAAAAACCAATTAGATACGTTTCGGTAAATTACTCACCCAATTTAATAAATTGGTTGCATCATTGGTACGAGCCTGAGAAGAACTTGCACCTAATAACACCACTACAGCTGGACGACTATTTACAGTGGTATGCATAACCACGCAACGCCCTGCCTCATTGATATAACCCGTTTTAGAAATATTAATATTCCAGCCACCATTACGTACTAAGGCATTGGTATTGTTTGATTTCAACACGCGATAACCTAAATTAAAGTCATAGTGTGCTGTTGTTGAAAATTGACGGATCAAGCCATATTGCGATGCAGCACTGACTAAAATCCCCAAATCTCGAGCAGAAGAAACATTACGTGGATCTAAACCAGTAGATTCAACATAATGGGTTGAGTTCATGCCCAATTGACGTGCTTTTGAATTCATTGCAGCAAAAAATGCTTGGCGACCACCTGGGTAAGTACGGGCTAAAGCCGCTGCAGCTGGATTTTCAGATTTCATCAATGCCACAAGTAACATTTCAGCACGATTCATGGTATCGCCAACTTTTAAAGTTGAACTTGAATTCTTACCACCAGCACCCGCGAAATCGATTTGTTGCAAGGTGATGTCTTCAGACATATTTAGACGAGCATCTGCAGTAATCACCGCTGTCATCAACTTGGTAATTGATGCGATAGGCAACGCCATATTGGTATTTTTACTAAACAGGACTTCACCTGTTTTTGCATCCATCACCAACGCAGCACGTGCATTTACCGATGGTTGGCTGTTATAGGTATTGGTGTCATAAATCTGTACAGACTTATTGGTCAATGTTGTCGGTGCAGCATTTGACGCACGAATTGTTGTGGTTAAGGTGGTTGAGCCTTTTGGAGAAATATCCTCGCCATCATCATCCAGAGAGTCACCATTGAGTAACTGGCTGGCATCTGAAGAAGACCAATTTACAGTTGCTTGTCCGCTCCCCCCCGATGAGTTCATAATGATTTCAGCAAAACCGGTAGAACTCAAACTGAGTAGTACTGACAAACTCAGCACATGCATTAACGTTTTTTTTGGTTTTTTCACGATAACTTACTCACCTCAAGGAGGTATTCACAAACTTGCTAATTACCTCAAATATGACTTACATTTACACTCAAACGTGACTATATTAAAACAAATATTTCAATCACGCCGTATTATGCGTAAATATTGAATGGATATTAGGAATAGGATTGCCAATTTTGTTATGTCTTTGCAAGTCTTTTTTGCTTTATGTAACAAAAATGTCGATATTGAGAAATTTAAGGAGGTGTAAGTGATTACTGTTTTAGTGGTAGATGACCATGAATTAGTAAGAACCGGCATCTGCAGAATGTTAGAAGATCAGACCGATATTCAAGTCATTGGACAAGCAGAATCTGGTGAAGAAGCAATTACGATTGTAAGGCAACAACATCCCAATGTGGTTTTATTGGATGTCAACATGCCTGGAATTGGTGGTGTAGAAACTACCCGTCGTTTGTTACAAACCGCACCTGATACCAAAGTACTCGCTGTGAGTGGTTTGGCTGAAGAACCCTATCCATCGCTATTATTGAAAGCTGGAGCTCGTGGTTACATTACCAAGGGCGCGCCAATCACAGAAATGGTTCGTGCAATCAAAAAAGTCATGCAAGGCGGTAAGTATTTTAGTGCCGATATTGCCGAACAACTTGCAAGCTCTTATTTATCCGATACACAAACCTCACCTTTTGACGCGCTGTCAGAACGTGAAATGCAAGTTGCCATGATGGTGGTAAATTGTGTCAGTGCACAAGAAATTTCTGACAAACTCTTTGTCAGTGTAAAAACAGTCAATACTTATCGTTATCGTATCTTTGAAAAATTAGGACTTGATAGTGATGTAAAACTCACTCACCTTGCGATACGTTATGGTCTAATTAAGCCATAAATTGATTAAAACAATAATTTATCTTGAGTACGATTTATGTCGCCTACGGTAACGGTTCCCATTTATCAAACAATTTACCGTCTAGGCACACTGTATTCAGGGTATAGATTGGTTATTGCCTTTTGCTTAGTCATTATTTTTCTGATTACCCTTGAACATCAACCCGTACATTACCAATATCCCAGCTTATATTTTTATTCTCTAACCGCATTTACGCTGATTGCAGCATTACAAATGATGCTGCTCAAGTTCTACCCGCATGGGGTTGGACGACAATTTATTGGTTTTTTTATTGTTGATATTCCCTTTCTAAGTACCTTGGTATTTGCCCTCAATGGGCCAAATTTAGCCATCAGTATTTTGTTCGTGATTGCCGTTTTTACCGCGAATTTTCTGCTGAGTAAAAATAAAGCGCTATTCGTAACACTGGTTTCTGTGATTGCGATTATTTACCAACAGTTTTTAGGCAGCTTCTTCGATTTTTCAAATTTAAATAATATTAGTAACAGTGCCTTATTGGCTTTTTTATTTTTTATGGTCTATGGCATTGGGCAGATTGCAATTAATCGCTTCCAAGTTTTAGAGTCGTTAAATACCTATCAATCGCTTGAATTATTTAAGTTACAGAACATTAACCGCTATATTTTAGAACAGATTGAAGTGGGTTATTTGGTGCTCGATGAAAAGTGCAAAATTATCGTCAGTAACCCTGCTGCCTGTTTACTTTTGGGTATTTCACCACTTTACGCGCATGAGCAATATCATTTATCCAGCTTTCAACCAGACTTATATGAAATCTTAAAAGATGCCATGTTACGTGATGGAGAACGCTTCCAATTTGAATCGCATCAGTCCTCGTATACAGTCGATATTCGCGTACAAAAATTGATTGTTCCGCATCAAGCACTCACGCTTTTGGTCCTCGAAGATGCACAAAAAATTAATCAAAAGGTACAACAACTCAAACTTGCTGCACTTGGTCAATTGTCCGCCAGTATTGCCCATGAAATTCGCAATCCACTTGCTGCCATTGCGCAGGCCAATGATCTCTTTATTAGCAGTGACCGAGAACAACAAACCATTTTAAATCAAATGATTACCAAACAAACCATCCGTATCAATAATATTATTAAAGATACCTTGGATATGGCAAAAAATAAAAAGACCCATACATCGAAAATTAATTTTCAAGAATTTGTTGATGACTTATTACGCCATGATTTAGGGGATGCTCAGGAAAAAATCAAATTAGAGGTTCAATCTGATGTTTGGATTTATTTTGATGATTCTCATCTTCGACAAGTTTTAATCAATTTAGTCCGTAATGCATTACGTCATAATGATCAAAATGCTGAACACATTTTAGTGCAAACGTTTAAAAATGAATCACACGTATATATCGATGTGATTGATTATGGGAAAGGCGTCACAAAACAAGATCTTTCGCAATTATTTCAGCCATTTTTTAGTACCGAAATCAATGGAACTGGTTTAGGATTGTACCTATCGCAGACGATATGCGAAGCGAATCAAGCGAAACTAATTTACGTAGAGCAAAAACAACAAGGGGCGTGCTTCCGTATCGAATGCCCACTCATGGATTAGATTAGGTTTTTGGGGATATGACTACACGACAACCATTGGTTTTACTTGTAGATGATGAACAAGATTTATGTATGTTAATGCAAATGAGCCTTTCTCGAATGGGCATCAAAACGCATATGGCACACCATTTACAACAAGCCAAATATTTTTTTAGTGAATATAAATATGATGCCTGTATTACCGATTTAAACCTCCCTGATGGCAGTGGTTTAGATTTGGTTAAACATGTATCGCAGCATTATCCTAAAACGCCTATTGCAGTCTTAACTGCATATGGAAATATGGAAATTGCGATTGCCTCGCTGAAAGCAGGCGCTTTTGATTTTGTCAGCAAACCGATTAACCAATTACATCTGCAACAACTTTTACAAAAAGCTTTGCATGTACCACAGTTAAGAGAAACGATCAGCGATGCGCCGCTTGAGGAATCAATGCTCATCGGTGATTCACAGGTGATTCGTAAGTTAAGAGAATCGATTAAAAAAATTGCCCGGTCACAAGCACCCGTATTTATCACGGGTGAATCTGGAACAGGCAAAGAGGTTGTTGCCAACCTCATCCATCTACTCAGCAACCGCAGTGATAGCCCTTTTGTTGCGATTAATTGTGGTGCAATTTCTGAAGAGCTGATGGAGAGTGAGCTATTTGGGCATAAAAAAGGCTGCTTTTCAGGTGCAACTCAAGACAAACAGGGTCTTATTCAAGCTGCCAATGGTGGTACCCTGTTTTTAGATGAAATTGCAGAACTGTCATTGGCGATGCAAGCCAAACTGTTACGAGCATTGCAAGAAAAGAAAATTCGTCCTCTAGGCAGTGATAGCGAAATCGAAGTTGATTTTCGTATTATCAGTGCAACACATCAAGACATTGAAGCATTCGTTGAACAAGGCAAATTCCGCCATGATCTGTTCTTTAGAATTCATGTGATGGATATTGTCCTGCCGCCATTGCGCGAACGTGATTGTGATATTCTAATTTTAGCCAATCATTTTCTTCAGCAAATTTGTACAGAGTGGCGTATTTCAACCAAGTCTTTCACTGAACAAGCCAAAGCTTTTCTTTTGCAACAACATTACTCAGGCAATGTTCGTGAATTACGCAATATCATTGAAAAAGCCATTACCATGAGTGATGAAGACTATATTGATATTCAACAGCTACAACCTGCTCCACATCGTGGTGTCCACAAAGTCGAACAGCATGATCTGATGCAAAGTAAAGCCTTGCCTATCGTCATGCCGAATAAAGCACAAAACATTCCAGAAGAAGGTTTGGAGCAATATTTGGAAAAAGTCGAAAAAGAAGTGCTGTTATCTGCATTAAATCAAACCCATTGGAATCGCACTTTAGCTGCGAAGAAATTGGGCATGACCTTTCGTTCTTTACGCTACCGTTTGAAAAAGTTTGGTTTAGATACCGATGATGATGAATAAAGCAGCCTCCATTCTTCATCATAATATCAACTCAAGCATTTTTTGCTTTTTAAATGGTTACAACATAGCGACATAGATGTCGTCGTTGGGTAAGGAGGGGGTAGATCGCCCCCTTGCCCAACACAACGTGATTTAACTGCCGAATGTCAGATATAGCAGCATAAACTGCTACAGGGTTATAAACTCACTTCTCAGCATTCAACTTTATCTATCACGATGTTTTAATAGTTGATCTGCAACATTATTTAAATAAGTTTCTTCTTTTTGATCTAAAGCCCATGGATATTCCAAGTTAGGGCGAATACCCTGCCCATCAATCATATTGCCATTAGGCGTATAATAATGCGAAACCGTCATTTGTAATGCAGCGCCATTTGGCAATGGAAATAACTTCTGTACAACGCCTTTGCCATAACTTTTTTCACCAATGACCCAAGCACGTTGATGCTCTTTCATTGCAGCTGTAAAGACTTCTGCGGCAGATGCTGAACGACCATTAATCAAAATACCTAATTTAGTATTAGACGACTCATCACCGGGTAAGGCTTGGAATTGTTGATTGCCTTCTGAACGACTTTTGGTAGAAACAATCGTTCCCTGAGTTAAAAACAGATCAGCCGTTTCAACAGCAGCGGAGAGTAAACCACCGGGGTTATTGCGCAGGTCGAATAGTACGGCTTTTACTTTTTGAGTGCTGTATTCTTCGATTAAACGTTTAATTTCATTGGCTGTATCTTGTTGAAAAACTTTAACTTTAAGAACTAAAACCTGATTGTGCAACATAATCGGCTCGATATCTGCCACTTCTAATTTGCGATTTCTGACCACGGTGATGGCTGGGCTTTTTTCATTCAGTTGCAACTGAAAAGTTGAACCAATTGAGCCATGTAATAAATCTTCGACTTGTTGGGCATTTAAATTTTTAAGTTCTTGATTTTCAATTTTAAAAATAGTGAAGCCATTTTTTAAACCGAGTTTAAATGAGTCTGAATTATCGCGTAAATTCTTCACTTTCCATTGATGAATATGACTATCAAAAGCCAATTCAAAGTCAGCAGTCGCAAGGTCACTTTCCGTATATTGCATTAACTGTTTATATTCTTCAGGACTCAAATAACGTGAATAGCGATCTAAACCACCCACCAGCCCTTTGATTGCCTGTAGAAACAGAACATCATCCGGTTTTTCCTGAACATAATTGTCTTTGACAATGCCGTAGATTTGCACAAACTGCTCAATCGATTCAATGGGCACTTCGGCAATACTTTCTTCGACATCACCATCAAAATCAAGTGCGGCAGCATTTTCTGCTGCCCAAACTGAATGGCTTCCACAAGCCAACAATCCTGTTAATACAGCAATATATTTCCAAGCTTGAGCCATTCACGCACCTAGTTTTTAATAGAGATAATTTTATGCTTTCAATGTAATTAGATTACGGCCTTGCATTTCTGTCGGTACAGGGAGATGCATTAAACTTAAAATAGTCGGTGCAACATCTGCTAAAACGCCACCTTCAGCAATCGTCGCTGAGCTTGGTCCAACATAAATGAAAGGTACAAGTTCAGTGGTATGCTGGGTATGGACTTGACCACTCACATAATCCTGCATTTGCTCGACATTACCATGATCAGCGGTAATCAGCATGTGACCATGCTTTGCCATTACTGCTTCATATAAACGACCAAGGCTTGTATCAACCGCTTCAACTGCTTTCACAGCTGCATCAAAAACGCCAGTATGACCCACCATATCGCCATTGGCATAGTTCACCACCAAAAGGTCAAACTCGCCTGAATTGATCGCATCCACCAGCTTGTCAGTGACTTCTGGTGCGCTCATTTCTGGTTGTAGATCATAAGTCGCCACTTTCGGTGATGGGATTAGAATTCGTTTTTCACCTGGATATTCATCTTCACGGCCACCGCTAAAAAAGAAAGTCACATGGGCATATTTTTCTGTTTCTGCAATACGTAACTGCGTTTTGCCTAAAGAAGATAAGTATTCACCAATTGAATTTTTTAAACCTTCTGGCATATACGCCACTGGTGCATCGATCGTCGCTTGATAACGCGTTAACATCACAAATTTGGATAGATGTGGTACCACTTTACGCTCAAAACCAGCAAAGTCTTGCTCTACAAAGGCTTTGGTAATTTCACGTGCACGATCAGCACGGAAATTCATAAAGACCACACTGTCACCATCTTGGATTTTTGCGATTTCACCAATACGGGTTGCTTTAACAAATTCATCATTTTCATTGGCTGAATAAGCTTGCTCTAAACCTTCAACTGCTGAATCAACAACACGTAAAGCTTCTCCTTCAGTCATCAGGCGGTAAGCTTGTTCCACACGATCCCAACGATTATCACGATCCATAGCAAAGTAACGTCCAATCATGGTGGCAATACGCCCTTGATTTGGATATTGTGCAAATAAAGCATCGAGTTTTTCTAAAGAAGGTTTTGCACTTCGTGGTGGCGTATCACGACCATCTAAGAACGCATGTAAATAGACTTTTGCCCCACGTTTCAAGGCAAGCTCACACATCGCAATAATATGATCTTGATGAGAGTGGACACCACCCTCTGACAACAGCCCCATGATGTGTAATGCACCATTTGCCGCTTTGGCTTTTTCTACTGCATCAATCAGAACTTCATGCTGGAAAAAATCGCCGGTACGAATGTCTTTGGTGATACGGGTAAAATCTTGATACAGCACACGACCTGCGCCCAAGTTCATATGACCCACTTCTGAGTTACCCATTTGCCCATCTGGCAAACCCACATCTTCACCTGAACCTGAAATTAAACTATGCGGATGCTGTTCTTGCATCATGGTTAGATTTGGCGTTTTTGCTGCTAAAAACGCATTATCTTCGACCGCTTCACGATGACCCACACCATCCATAATCACTAGAACGTGAGGGATTTTGCCAGCAGTTGCATCCGTCATGATTTACACTCTTTACTGTTTACAAATTAATCGTTACATCTTACCGTTTTTTTACGGCAGACTCTATGCTAAGACCATGGCAAAAACGGGTTGCCATCATCTAAATTTCTAATCTAGTTAAAATTCAACTGACCTAAGCAATTGATTCATCAAATTATCTTGCTCTGTACAACAAATAACTGCCGATACCAAACATCAATACAATTGGCAAAAATACAAACCAAGCTGGCGATGGTGCATAGACCAAACTCGCATAGCCCAAGAAGTCTTGTATGTAATAGAAGCCCAAACCAACAAATAATGCGATGACTAAGCGAAAACCCATTGATTGTTGGCGCAAAGGCCCAAAAATAAATGAACAGGCAATCAACACCAATGCAAGTAACGCAAATGGTGAACCAATATTTTTCCAGAAAGCCAAAAGATATGTCTTCGGTACTTGGCTATATTCATGCATATATTGCATAAAACTCAACAACTGCGTAGGGGCTAAGTCCTCAGGATTGATGGTCACCATATGCACATATTTCGGTTGCAATGCGAGTGCTAAATCCTGTTGGTTTTTATTGACAACTTGAGCTTGACCATTGTCTAATAAATTGACTTGGGCACTGTTTTTTAAATTCCATTGACCTTCTTTGAAGAACTGCCCTTCTTCCGAATTTAGCAATGATTTCATTCGATAATTTTCGTCAAAATCGACAACTTGAACTTGTTTTAGCGTGCCTTGCGAGTTGGCATAATCAATATAAATAAAGCGTTGCCCTTCACGTGTCCAATAGCCTTTAACTTCCCCAAGCGCCGCGACACTGCGATGGCTTTTAATACTTTTCGCCTGTTCATTGGTATAGGGAATTACGAATTGGGTCAATAAAAATGAAAGCACCACCAAAAGCATCGCTGAACGCATCACCCAACCAACAATACGCCAGAGGCTAATACCCGCTGCTCGCATCACAATCAGTTCACTGTTGGAAGCCATTGAACCTAAACCCAATACAGCCCCGATCAAGGCTGCAATTGGAAGAATCTCATACAAATAACGAGGTGCGCCCCATAAAACATATTGCAACGCATTCCAAGCCGTATAGCCTTGTTTAAGATCACTTAACTCACCCAAATAGGTGAACAATATCTGCAAACTGGCAAGGACTGCGGTCGCACCTAACATGGCGAGCAAGGTGGTTTTCGTCACATGTTTTGCGACAATTCTACGTGCTAACATTATGATTTTACTCGCTGTATTTGCTTTTTAATCTTAGGTGCTAATTTCTGCTTTCTTGAAAATAGAGCGGCAGCAACAGCATAGAATAATAACACTGCAGGATATGCCCAAACACCCACTTCATCTTTACTGATACGGGTTCGTATTGCCATGAGTGCCACAATTAAGCTGGCAAAAATCAATAATGCTGGGAAAAGTTTGAGATAGCGACCTTGTCTTGGGCTGACTTCACACAATGCAGTTGCCAGCATTAAGGCGACAATAATGGAAAACGGAACAAATAAGCGCCATCCCAACTCACTTGCCACAACAGGGTCATTTCTATTTTCAAGCAATTTGCCAAAAGATAGCCCCTCAACTTCATCACTTTCAAACTTGGCTTCTTTATTATTTTCTAAACGTAAACGATAAGATTGGAATTCGGTTTGGCTATATTTGGGTGTTCCTGGGTAAATTTCATAACGGCGACCTTCGACTAAATCAACCACACTGGCGGTTTCATTGGCAATTTCAATCCGTGTCGCTTCCTTTGCCAAAATCATGACATCAGGTTTGCCTTCTTTTTCAGCACGTTGATAAAAGAAAATATCTTTTAGATTTTTACGATCTTCAGATAAAGAGCCTGCATAAATCGTATAAGCCCCCGAAGAAATAAACTCACGTGGCCGAACTAAATCAAAGCCTGTTCGTACCGCTTGTGTAGAGATCAGTTGCTCATATTGACGGATCCCCCATGGAGACATCCAGATCATTAAGACACTTTGTACACACAAGTAAATAACAGTCAGTGGAATCAATAATCTGGCGACTTGAATACGGCTAATACCACTCCCGTTCAGTACCGCCATTTCATGATCGACATATAAACGACCAAAAACCAGCATCAACCCAATAAAGAAACCCAAAGGAAGAATTAAAGTCAAAAACTCAGGTAAACGAAAACCGATAATACTCAACAGAATACTCGGATCTACACGCCCCATAGCAGCTTGACCAAATCGTTTAATCAATTGCCCACCCATCATAATGACTGTCAGTAATGTGACAACCACAAGAGAGGTCGAAACGACTTGTTTGACAAGGTAACGTCGAATAATCAAATTAATCTTCCAAATAAGGGTAATATCGTGATGTAGCGCTAGTTTACCCGAAGTTAAAATTATAAAACTAGATTGAAATTCTACCATTTGAAGTGGTTCAATGGTTTAATGATTTGAAATGTACAAAAGGCACAAAGACAACACATGAAACTTACGATCAATACGTCATTTTCAGCGTCTACATCTAGCCAGTCGTTATTTATTCTGGTGGATTCTGAAAACGCTAAACAAGTTCAAGAAACATATAAAATCAATGACTTGAACAGCATAATTGAAGACACTCAATTCAAAGCAAGTTTAAACGAAACTCTACCACTTATCGGAAAGCTAACTCAAGTTACGCAATGTACTTTAGTGGGCATAGATAAAGCCTCTGAAATTAAAGCTGCGAAATTAGCAAAAATCGCACAAACCATTATCAAAGCTTCACAAAAAAAATTCCAAAAAATCAGCATCGATATTTCGGCTTTACCGACTGAGTTACATTATCTATTTGCATTAAATTTGACGCAAGCTGCATATGCTTATGATGAATTCAAATCGAAGAAGAATGAGTTTACTTTAGAAAATATTGAATTTATTGCAACGCAATCAAGTCTGACTGCAGAACAGATCACGCTTATTCAAGCTGTTCAAAAAGGTCAAAACTTTGCCCGTGACTTAGGTAACTGCCCTCCTAATATTTGCTTCCCTGAATATTTAGCAGAACAAGCACGTGCTTTAGCAGCTGAATTCCCTGAGCTTTTACAAGTAACGGTACTTGAAGAACAACAACTTGCTGATCTAGGCATGCATGCTTTCCTTGCGGTAAGCAAAGGTTCTGATCGTCCAGGACGAGTGATTACCCTTGAATATAAAGCCAATCCTGATCAAGCACCAATCGTACTTGTGGGTAAAGGTGTGACTTTTGATACAGGTGGTATTTCATTAAAACCGGGCTTAGGCATGGATGAAATGAAATTTGATATGTGTGGTTCAGCATCTGTGCTGGGTACGATTCGTGCACTTTGTGAAGCAAAACTCCCGATTCATGTAGTTGGCGCAATTGCTGCTGCTGAAAACATGCCTTCTGGTCATGCAACTCGCCCTGGTGATATTGTAACCACCATGAGTGGTCAAACGGTTGAAATCCTGAATACCGATGCCGAAGGTCGTTTAGTCCTTTGTGATACCTTAACCTATATTAAGCGCTTTAATCCTGCAGTAGTGATTGATATTGCAACACTGACTGGTGCTTGTGTAGTGGCTTTAGGTTCAGTGGTTTCAGGTTTATTTACACCAGATGATGAACTTGCAGAAGAAATTACAGCAGCAGGACACACTGCATTTGACCGTGTATGGCGTATGCCCGTATATGACGATTATCAAGAACAACTTGATTCGCCATTTGCCGATATTGCCAATATTGGTGGTCCAAAAGCTGGCGCAGTTACAGCAGCTTGCTTCTTACAACGCTTTACCCGTGACTATCGTTGGGCACACTTAGACATTGCAGGTACAGCGTGGAATTCTGGTGCAAATAAAGGTGCAACAGGCCGTCCAGTGCCATTGTTGATGCAATTAATCGCCAACCGTGTACAAAAGAATGGCTAAAATTAGCTTTTATTTGTTTGAAAAAAGCCCTGAGCGACAGGTGGAAAGTGCCTGTCGTTTATGTCGTAAAATTTTACGAAATGCAGCCAAAGTTTGGTTGCATTGCCCTGATGTAGACATGCAGCAACAACTGGATGAGCGTTTATGGAGCTTTGATCCGACCAGTTTTATTGCGCATGGAATTGATCAAATTGATGCACCGATCTGTATTTCTTCAAGATTACCTGAGTCTTTAGACTGGATTGTGTTTAATTTTAACAATCAAGCACTTGAACAAGTGACACAATTTAGTCACATTATAGAAATTATTGAAAATGCTGAATCAGCAAAACAAATTGGTCGAGAGAAATATAAAGCCTATCGACGAATGGGTGTTTCGCCTCAAACATTTAAACTTTAATTCTTCATTCTCATTTTATATCAAGGAGATGCGTGGTGACATTAAATGTCGGTCAAGATTTTAAAAAGCGCTGGTTAGATACGCCTGAAGCGGTACGCCAAACTTTTGTAGATGACCTTAACCGCATCTGTGACCTTCTCAGCCCTAAAACAAATGTACAGGATTGGCTAAGTAACGACCAACGCCAAATGCAAGTGGCGCAACTCCAAGTTGAACACGCCTATGCTGAGCTAAAAGCCCAGCTGATTGAAGAAGCACGAATCCGTAGACAATTGGCGCTTGAAAAATCTTTAGCGGAAAAACGAGCATTACAGCACGCCTATAATTTAGCACTACAACAAGATGAAATTCAGCAGTTTGAACATCAACAATTGACCTTACAAAATTTACGTCAACAAATTGATATTGAAATTTCAGAATATAGTGAAAAATACACTAAAAATCCTGATTATCCAGCAATAGATTATGCCAATGGGCAATTCCGCATCACAGATGCACAAATGACTTCAGAGTTGGAAAGTGTTCGTCTACGTCTTGAGTTAGAAGCAGAAACGCTCATCGAACAGAGCCTAAATGCTTTACGTAGCAAACTACAAACTGCGGCAAAAGAAGAGATTGAATATATTTTGGCAAATTCGAATTTTTCGGCAGAAAAAAAATAAAGTTTATTTATTTTAATCGGATATCCAAGTTTACTTGTCACGAAATTGCAATATTAATGTCACATGATAGTCATCTCGGATGGCTTTAACGCTTATGTGTACAGGTTAAAAATATTTTAAGTGATCAACTCAGTGAGTTTTTATTTTCAAGATAAAAATTTCCAATCACTTGCATCAGGATGAATAAAATGGATCTGCTTAACCACATTTCGAACCAAATTGCGCGACTACATTCAGGTGAAAAATGGACTGTTTCTATACAAGATTTACTGATTAGCCGTGTAGATTTTCAATCGCTTTCAGTATTTCTTTCTCGGGAATCTGAAAAAGGGACGTTCTCACTGACTGATATGGACAAGCTAAAATCGCGCTTTGAACATACTTCACTGACGATTATCAAAAACTAATTAAGCCTGATACTTTGTCTCCTTCTCAAAACAAGTTCGCAAATAAACCAAAGTCTCATTTCAGCTTTGGTTTATTTTAAATGTAGTGTAGAAACACAGGACCTCAACAGATAATTTTTGAAATTAGCTTGGCTTCAACCCGCAAGGTCTCATTGTTATTTTGATCAATTTCAACCAAATATTTTCCATTGGAATAAAAAATAGAATTGTCTTTTAAAGCAAAACTCATCACGCCTTTTTTTAATACAATCATTTCACCAGAAGCTGTCATCTTGATCAACTCCCAAGAATTTGGAATCATCCCTGGATATTTTTCGCCCGCCTTCTGATTACGTTCTAAATTTTGCTGAGCCTTAATCAAATTACCTTCAACAAATAACTCTTCTTCTGACTTTTGTTGCGATTTGGCTGGATTATTTCCAGACGTTGTTTTTAACGATTCACCCGTATAGCGTTGAGTAAAGAAATCCAACCACCCCACAATCGCACGAATAATTTTAAAAGGCGCAAAAATAATATCTTTAAACGTTGTTAACGGGGATTGGTGAGCGCCATCACGGGAATACGGGCGTTTAATAAAATACAAATTGCCCTGCTCATCCATTTTGGGTTTAAAGAAATCAAACTTTGGATTTGAAGCGATTGTTTGCAACTCGCCTGTTCCCATATCCAAATGAAAAATTTCTTTGGGGCTATAGGCAATACGGTGTTCGCCATAGGCTAAACCACACGAATCATAATACAACTGCATGGTATCTCGCGGATCAAAACATGGGTTTGAATCCTGACAATCCCCTTCGGTCAAATACTGTGTTCGATTGGCGTCTAAAGGCAGAATACAAATATGTCGTTCATAGCCCTGTGTGTTAACGGATAGGGCTAAACGCTTTTTAGATTCATCATAAGCCATGTCCTGTACCACAAAATCATTCTTTCGTAATACTAAGCCTTCGGTTTCTTGTAAATCTGTCAATGATTTGATATTGATCGAAGTGCCTTCTTGCAAACAAGCGGTATAAATCATTTTATGATCAGCAGTGAGAGCTACATCTGTGGGGAAAATATGGTTTAAATCCACCTCATCATCTTGTGAAGATGTTCGCATGAACTGTGCACCCGTACCTTTGGTTTTCCAATCTTTACGTTGTTGAATCTCAACTAAATTCTTTTTATATAAGTCAATGGCTTGGCAAGGAACCGTAATACTTTTATTCCCATCCAATAAATACAAATTTTGATTCGATAAATAAAGCAATGCTGCCATGTGTATTCCTTAATTTTACCTGCAATGGCGTGTTTCTCAATATTCCAGTTACAGTGTTTCTTGTAATTTGATTGATTTTCAATATAGCCCAAGATGATGTTTAACGATTTGTATCTGTTTTCATCAATCTTTCCATTGTACTGACTTTCAAGCACAAAAAAAGCCTTTCACGAGAGAAAGGCTTTGATCTGTATATTGCATTCAATTGCGCAAATTAAGGCTGTTTTAAATAAGGCCACGCTGCTTTTAAATAAATAAACATCGACCAGAGTGTCAAAATGACCGCGGTATATAACAAGGCATAAGCCAGTATTTCTAGCGGCTGCCAATTTAATAAAAATACCGTGATCGCAATCATCTGAAAGGCTGTTTTATATTTACCCACCGTGGAGACTGCCACATTGGTACGTGCACCTAATTCAGCCATCCATTCACGCAGTGCTGAAACTGTAATTTCACGTGAAATAATCACAATTGCGGCAAATGCCATAGTGATTGATGGTTGCCATTGCACTAAAACAATCAGTGCTGCTGCCACCATTAATTTATCTGCAACTGGATCTAAAAACCGCCCAAAAGCTGAGGTTTGATTTAATGTTCGTGCCAGATAACCATCAAACCAATCTGTGACTGCTGCAACAACAAAAATTGCAGTCAAGATAATATGACGCGTCATACCACCAGTATGTCCAGCCACTCCAATTGCAGGTGGCCAATAGGCAATAATTAAAAAAACAGGAATTAACGCGATTCGAGCAAGCGTCAAGATATTTGGAATATTCAGGATACGACCTGTAGTCATAGACACCGCCAGTGAGTCCCCTACTTACCCGAATGAAGGTAAATAATAATTTAGAGTAAAGCTCTATTTCGTTAGTACTTTAAACGATTCACATGAAACTGTCGACTAGGTAAATACTGTAACCGTCTGTCTTGCAATCGCAATGAGTCGATTTTGCTCATCCCAAAGATAGGCATGTTCTGTTGCATATCCATGCTCAGCAAAGTCTGTAATCACTTTATACTTGAACCAATCATTCAACTGATTTTGTAAAGGATGGATAAACGTTACTTGCCAAGTCAGTGTACTTGCGGGCGCAGGCAGTTTAAACATCGGCAATACACCCGGAGGCCAAACGTCCATTAAGGTCATGATGTCTGAGATATTCATTGTTCGATTGGCATGTAGCTCAGGGTCAAAACGACACAAACCCGAGAAATCAGGTTGCTTACTGCCTGACATTGGATAATTCCCTTCAATCCAAGCCAGTTGGAAATTTTTTACACACTCAGGAAAAGGTAAATATTTAGGGACAATATTAATCTGATCAAGTGGCGGAAAATCAGGGGCTTGAGGCTCTAAAGACACTTGAATTTTAGAATCGCGTTGGCTACCAAAACTCGCAATTAAAATACTTTGTACAGCCTCATTTTGCCACAGTCTGACTTCAATCGTCGTGACAGACTTACCCTGTCTCAGGATTTCAGCAGTCAATTTCACTGGTATTTCTTCAACAGGCCCAACAAAAGTGACACTACAACTTAACAACTTTTTAACTGGATCGTGAATGGTTGCAATTGCTTTATAAACCAACATACCTGCAACGAGACCGCCAAAGATGGTACGCCCCTGCAACCACCCTTGAGGAATATCAATCCACTCTTCTTGTTCAATCTGCTGAAATAGCGCTTCTAATGACATGATCTGTCCAATTTTCCAATCTTTGTTGTACTGTTTCATATTTAACAGGAGATGAAAATGATCAGTGACTGATGCGTCAATGGTTGTTTTTGCAAATGCGATTTAGGTTCAATAGCGATCATTCATATTCCAAACCAGCTGGCTCACGTCTACAACGACAAGAATAAGGTTTTAACACATTGTATTAAATAGATATTGAGCCTGCTATTATTTATTCATATTTCAGTGCTTCGTATAACAGCACGATGCGCAGAATAAAGTAGATCTGAATCGAGGCTGATTGTTTAGAATCAGAGAATATCAGCACATATCACATAGAAGATAAGCGCTAATTGAACACTTTTCACCCTTCACTTGATCAGATAACGGATTGAAGGCAATATGTATAACGTACTTATCTTTAAGAAATTTCCAAACAGGAAATAAGAAACGTACGCTTAAAATAACAAATACAACCCAATGATAACTTCAAAAATATTGATCTAGGGTGTTCTTTAGCTTCATCAATTTTGGATTTTATGATGAATATACGCAATCTTTGGCGAAACCTGCTTAAACACTATTGTCGAAGTTGGATCGGGATTTGCTTTGTTCCAATGCTCCTCGCCTGCCAACAGACCAACACAGCAAAGACCATAAATACTGAAAGCATAGACTGGAACGCACTACACTTTACCTGTAGCAAAGAGCAAAACCCAGCATTCGATGACGCGTCTGATGCCTTGTTTCAACGTGCAAGAGCCTTAGAGAAAGCCAATAATCCAGCCAATGATGCTGAAATGGTTCGCCTCTATCAACAAGCTGCCAAACGCGGTCACTATAAAGCATTACTGAATTTAGCGGGTCTATATATCCATGGCACTGGCGTAGCAGTTGATCAAGGAAAAGCCCTTGATTTAGTAGAAAGCGCGATGAAAATGCAGTCTGCACACGCTTACTACTCAATGGGTGTCATGCTGCAACAAGGTATTGGCGTTAAAAAAGATAAGACGGCAGCGCTCAACTATTTTCGTAAGGCGGCGGATATGGGGAACAAGTATGGACAAGCAGCAACAGGTGAAAACATAATTCGTGCTTTTCAACTGCAACTGGAACCCGCTAGAAGTCGCGGCAAGACTATTGGAAGGCAAGCACTAGAATGTGCACTATCACAAGACTTGGCTGATGCAGGCCACGCTCTTGGAGTGGACTATCTAATTGTAGAAAAAGATATTCCTACCGCACTTGAATATTTCCAAAAAAGCAGCATCTCTTGGCAGCAAAGACAGTTTATTTCGACTCTATTTTTCATTAGACAGAGGGGAACATGGAATCCCCAAAGATCCTAAACACGCTTCATGCTATTACGAATTGCTAGAGCAACGTCGAGCCGATCCCAATAAACGTTTTCCTGATATTGATCAGATCTGCCCATTACCGCCGCTGTTGTTACCACACTGAAAACAACTACCGCATCATACCTGCAAATAATCGATCAGCGCTGCTTGTATATATCAACATATAAAACCAAGACTGCATAAATATTTAATTAAAATCAATAAGCTGAATTATACATACGACTTATGATCGAGAATAATAACAGTGTTATTCATGCAACACTTTATAAATCACTCGTGCCATAACATCGCCTAAACCGGGAACATTTTTTAAATCATGTTCAGAGGCTTTAAGTACCCCTTGAATCCCACCAAAATGAGTCAGTAAATCACGGCGACGTTTTGGACCCAAGCCCGGAATAGCCTCAAGTACCGAACCTCCACGACGCTTATCTCGTTTAGCGCGATGTTTGGTGATTGCAAAGCGATGTGCTTCATCACGAACTTGCTGAATCAAATGCAGTGCCTTATGGTCTTCAGGAAGCTGAATCTTCGTGCCATCGGTAAAATGTAGTGTTTCTAAACCAGGTTTACGCCCTTCACCTTTGGAGACACCCACCATAAATGCATCTAAACCAAGCTCTTGCATAACTTCCATCGCCATATGAAGTTGCCCTTTACCCCCATCAATCAATAATAAATCGGGTAACATGGCTTTTTTATAACGGCGTGTTAAGGCTTGGCGCATAGCGGCATAATCATCACCGCCAGTAATATCTTCAATCGCAAATTGGCGATAATCGCGTTTACGTGCGCCACCTGCATCAAAAACCACACATGATGCAATGGTTGCTTCGCCCATAGTATGCGAAATATCAAAGCATTCAATACGATCAACAGGTCGCCCACAGACTTGTTCCAATTGATGAAAACGCTCATTTAATTCTAAATGATTGGCTAATTTTCCTTTGATCGCATGCTGAACATTCATTTCAGCCAACTCAAGCCATTCAGCGCGAGTTTCACGAACATTGTGTTTAATCTGAATTTTCTTTTCAAACTGTTGATGTAAAGCCGCTTCCAGTTCTTTTCGGTCTGTCACATTCACGTTGACAATCAGTTCAGCAGGAACTTCATCTGCGACCTGAAAATAAAAATTGGCGATAAAATCAGACAACATTTGCCCCAAATCATCATCCAACATATCGGGAAAATAACTTTTCCCACCCAGCATTTTCCCATTACGCACATGCATGATCTGTACACAGGTCACACCCGCTTGATAGGCAATGGCAAGAATATCAGCTTCACCTTTGACTTTATAAATGGCTTGCTGTGCTTGGACATCACGCAGTAAGGCCATGCGGTCACGGTAAAATACCGCTTTCTCAAATTCTAGATTTTCTGCCGCTTGTTCCATTTTTTGAATCAATTCCTGATTCAGTTCTTTGGTATCGCCATTTAGAAAACGAATCGAGTTTTGTACGTCTTCATTATAAGCTTCGGCTGAAATAAGCCCCACACAAGGCGCAGTACAACGCTTGATCTGATATTGCAAACAAGGACGTTTACGCTGTGAAAAATAGCTGTTTTCACATTGGCGGACATTAAATAATTTTTGTAGAACTAACAGTGTGTCTCTTGCATTATAAGCACTTGGATAAGGGCCAAAAAACTTACCCACTTGATGTTTGCCTTTGCCCCGTCCTGAAGCAATACGTGGATAAGGTTTATCTGCGGAGACAAAAATATAGACATAGGATTTATCATCACGCAACATAATGTTATACGGTGGGCGATGCAGTTTTATTAGATTCTGTTCGAGTAATAAAGCTTCTGTTTCAGAACGGACGACAAGGGTTTCAATATTATAAATACGTGCAACCAAAGCCTGTGTTTTCGGATGTTCAATCGTTTTGACAAAATAACTCAGTACGCGATTTTTTAGATTTTTGGCTTTTCCGACATATAATAACTCCCCCTCTTTTCCCAGCATTTTATACACACCAGGTAAAGTCGTCATATTGGCTAGAATCTTTTCGATATTTTCACGTGCGTTTTCGTTCACAGTAGGCTTTTAACTTTGGACTATAAATGGATGATGTAGTTAGATCATCCATTTTTCAAGTCTACTTGAGTGAATTACTTGCGCTTTCTATTGGAACATATCTTGATTTTTCATTTTTTAAAGGGCTGATTCGCAGCTTTATAGGCGATACGGTTCATCCAATTACACGCCAATTCATCAGATTTATGATAAAAAAATTCATTTTGAGGATGATATTTTCCACGATAGTCGTTTCCATCTATTGTGAGCTTTACATTGCTATATAGAGTGTTTTCCTTGTCTTTGAATCGCGTCCAAGCCACATTATTCCAATTTCCTGTTGCTTCTATTTCTAAATCTGCAAATACCTTTGCATCAACGATATACGGTAAAAACTCAATATATTCCTGATTACTATTGGCTGACAAACTTTGCCAACAAATAGAGCCTTTTGGAAATACTTCATTTAGCGAATAACCTAACCCTAAGATTGCAAGTAAAATCTGACCTGTCACACTACTCCTCATTTGACGGATTGGATTATAAATATCATCCGTAATCAATTGCCCAGAGACATCAATTTTCTTATATTGATAGGATAAAACCAAAGGTTGTTCAGCAATATAATTACTCACGGAATATTGTAATTTCGTTCCATCAAATGTTGCAGACTCACCTAGCAAGTATGTATTTTGATCTAATTGTGGTGGGGTAAATGTCGAAATAGCATTTTGTGTTAGATAATATTTTGAAGTTTCTTCTATAGAAGCATCTTGAACCAAGAGATTTTTATTTTCATTAATATGGTAAGTTTTTGCTCCGAATAGTAAGTCAATGCCTCCACCTTGAAATGAATATAGGGTATCAAATTTATCTGATTCGCTTTTTGAATCATCCGATCCACCACAAGCTGTTAAAATTAAAGCATTGATTATAAAAAATATTGTTTTTTTCATTATAGCAGTTCACTCGACTATTTATTTTGAATCATTATTAACCAATATTTCATAAAATCACAAGTGAAAATTGCTTCAAATTTGACTGTTTTTATTTTCATATGGTTGATTATTAACATTATTATAACCTTGCTTAGACCTTATCATTTATCTTTCATCTCTATAAAAAAGCTATTTTACCGTTTATGAAAATCAGGCTTGAGGATGATCTTTATCATGATATTGTCTCATCACTTTCTCTTTATAGACTTTAAATGCATTAAAGCCTTGTGAAAGCACAAGCAACATTTCTGCTGCACTGTTCACCCATACAGCATCATTCAAATCGGGAATATTGTGTTGCTCATGATTAGTAGTTGGGATGAGATACATGGGATTAGTTTGCGGATTGACGATCAGCATTTTTCCAGCCACGCACAGATCATAAATAAAGATGCATTCTTCTTCACTTAGCGTGGCATGGTATATTCCACCTGTAATAGGTTCAGATTGCTCTAATGGGTCTAAATATAAATCACTCAAATAACCATTAAAAGCTAAAGCCTTTTCATTCTGATCAACTAATGCTCCACTGCCTACTTGAGTATGAACATATAATTGATTTTCCGCTAAAAATCTGGCGAGTCCATCACGATCGGCATCGACTATCTCCTGATTTTTTATCCGTATAAACAGTAGAGAAAAGCCCATAATAGGTTCCTTTATGATGATTCTAAAATATTTATCACAAACGATTGCTATTCTCTATTTATTTAAATCTGAGTACGACCGACTTCTACTGCCTGACGGAAGGCCTGTTGATCTCTTGGAGAAACCAAGACCTGTTTGATTTTTCCATCTTTCATATATTCGATTTTCAAACGATCTAGAGATAAGGCAGGTGATGAAATCGAATTATTGGTTTTGCTGATGTTTTGAATATTTGCCAATGGGATATGCCATTTTAAAAATAGACTATGAATGATCAATGCTTCATTTTCAATGATATAGCGTGTATTGAAAACTGGCCACCAAATCACAGCAATAGTTAAAATATACACCGCTGTATGCTCAGGATATTCAACCATAGTGCCTTTTGCATACATGGTATAAAGCAATTGAATCAGTAGACCTGTCATTGCGATTAAAAAGCCTAAAATCCACCAATCAATTTTAGTATGAAATTTTTGCATCACGCTCTTCAAAGTTTCCCCATACAAAATATTATTCTATCTGAATTTCGAGTTAAATATGACTATAAAATCATCAATTTACATAATAAAAAACGCCCTTTCGAGCGTTTTAATTTTTGACTAAATGTCTAAACCTCAATTTTTTAAATAGCGATCAAAAATTTCAGAAAAATCATAATTTTCAATCTGTCGAATACGCTGGTTGGCATAATCTTCAACTTGTTGCGCAGTCTGATTGATAATTTCAGGTAAATTTAAAATTGCCTGTTCACTAAGCTCTCGTAAGTTAAACATTTTCTGCACATTGTCAGTGCTTTGTAATAGCACATTACGTTTACGATTGATCTCTTTGCAAGTTTCACCGATGGTAAATAAAGCTTTATAAAGATCACGAATTTTCTCGATTTGTTTTTTATCAATATCGATAGAGAAATGCTGTTCACCTAATTGGAACTTGATTTCAGCATCTAAATCCACGGTACCTGCTGTTTCTAAAAGTACATTTTTAATTGGATTGTGCTTATACAAGTAGCGATACAGCATACGTTTTTTACTGATGGCACTTTTACCATCTAGGTGCATAAAGGCCACATTGGTAAAGCAATATTCATCTGTTTTACTTTTGATGACAAAGAAAATTTTCTCGTTATCTTCATGAAAAATATAATCATCAATATCTGTTTTATTGAAATCATGTGGCTCAATAATTGTTCCAATATCACTCATACCCATCATTTCTGAGGCTAAATTTTTAAACATTTTGTGTTTTCCAGCGCTTTTATAAATTATGAAAGTAAATTAAAAAAATCGAGCGTTAAACTCAAGTCAAAATTTGTTATTAAAAAACGCCCTAGCGGGCGTTTAAAATCAAATCATTTTTTCAAAAAATGCAATGATCTGTGACATATATGGTCGAATAAAAATCAGGAAGAAAATCCCTAACATCAAGAACCACTTTAAAAAGTAATACAACTGACGATTGGTTTTTTTCAAGGCTTTGGCTTTAATGCGGATTTGGTACACATAACCAAAAACTTTGTTTAACCCCCCTGTTTGATCACCTGCTTCATTTGGAGAACTGGCAGCTGTCATCACTTTTTTACCGAACCAGTGATTAAAGCGCTGCATAAATCTTGTTTTTAATGGACGCTCTACATCAGCAAAAAAGATAATACGATTTTGGTCTGTGGTATTTTCAGCATAATGAATATAGGTTTCATCAAAAACCACGCTTTCACCATCACGCCATGAATAACGCTGACCATCTACATCAATAAAGCAACGATCATCATTTGGCGTAATGAGCCCCAAGTGATAACGCAATGAACCTGCATAAGGATCACGATGGCGCACTAATCGACTATCAGGTGCAAGCTCTGTAAACATTGCCGCCTTAATACTTGGCAAAGTTTTCAGCAATTCAGTTGTTTTTGGGCAAAGCTCTGCTGCTGACGGATGCGCTGAGTCATACCATTTTAGGTAAAACCGTTTCCAACCTGTTTTAAAGAATGAATTAAAGCCTAAGTCATCATATGTACTTGAAGCCTTGATTCCACCTTTGGCATATAACGCTTGCGCCTCTTCACGAATCATTTCCCAGTTTTCATCTAACACTTTTAAATCTTTAAAATGTTGTGTGTCGATATACGGCTGATTCGGCACTTTTGAAAACATATACATGAGAAAGTTAATTGGTGCGAGTATCGTTGAATGGTCAAAAAATTGACGATAAAACGAATGTCGCACTTTACCGCGATTTTGGATATACAAAGCAGAAATCACAAAAATCGCCAATATGATCCATTTAATCATACAGCACTCTTTTCATTAATCAGGTTAATCAAGCAACATGTGCTGATAGAATTTTAAATCTCAAAAAGTGAGAATGTTTCTACAAAGTATAACAAACCTATAAATCAAAAAGCCACAATGACCTAATTGGATGTTTTTATTGATTATTATTAAAAATAAACCAAATTTGTAGAAGTGACTACAAATTTGGTTGAAGTTTTATTAGACAGACATCTAAGTTGTTTTCTTATTTATTCCAATCAATCAGTCTTAAAGAAACCAAAGCTGATGCAGCTTGCGTGTTATATATAAAACATCCATTCTTCAACCGTTCAATATTTAACGTTGCTGTTCTTCTTTGTTTGTCTGTTGTCGCTGCAGCTAGCAGTTTTTCCCATTGTTTAATTTCTTTGGCTCTCGTCCATTCAATTTCACTATCGTAATCAGCCAAATATGTTTTATTTTGATATTTAACCGCAACTGCACTTTTATCCCTCACCCCCGTATCAGTTTCATAAATAGTTGTCCAAGGAACATTTTGCCAATTACCACTTGAATAACGATAAGTTATACCTAATCCTTCATATGTTTTATTCAAATAGTTCACATAGCTAAGATTACCACTATCAAACTCTTCAAATGTTTTATTTAATTCATCATTTGTATTAAAACTAAAATAATCTTGGTTGTTCTTTCTGGAAATAAAACGATAACAGTTACTCCCTTGTGGAAAACGATCATTACCGTATGAAGCTAATAATTTTCGTGCTTCAAAATAACTATTTTCACTATCGAAACCTAAACTACGATAGCCTGGTAAAACTGTATCAAAAATATTTTTTCCTGAGACATTAACTTTTTCTAATTTAAGATCCGTTTTAACATTACCAATTAAGGTTGAGGTCCATGAAGTCATAGAGTTTAGTGCAACTGTATTCGCCGCAATCTCTAGCGGAGTATACAATTTGTTGGCTGTTAATATATATTTTTTTAGGCTCGTATTGGTTGCCTCATCCTTAAACTGTTTATTGAAAATTTCAAAATATTTCATCGTTAAATTATCGGAACCCTTATTCAATGCGTAATCAACGGAGTAATAGCGAGTTCCATTATCCAAACTGTCTTGTGCTGTTGAAGGTTTCGAATTATCTGATGAAGAGTCACCAC
This sequence comes from Acinetobacter sp. CE-15, assembly GCF_051059255.1. NCBI lineage: Bacteria > Pseudomonadati > Pseudomonadota > Gammaproteobacteria > Moraxellales > Moraxellaceae > Acinetobacter > Acinetobacter sp. CE-15. The sequence goes on from NZ_CP192737.1 coordinate 4,338,270, forward strand.
CACCCCCGCATCCAATCAGGGAGAGTGATAAAAAAATAGCTGTAAATACGAGGTTCTTGTTTTGTGTATTCATAACGGGTTCTTTTTTTAAGCAAATACCAACCAAATATTACATATATAATACAAAACATTCAATATATTATAAAGATTTTCTAAACATATAATTAAATTTCACAGCAATTGACCTAAATGACAAAAAAAATGAATCACTATGAATGGCTATTCTTATTCCTTTTTCTAAAGAAAGGCACAAAGGAATTTACATTAAATAGATAAATTTCAAATATTTATATAAAAAATTTATAAATTTCTTAAAATTTAAAAGCTTAATTTAATCTTCTACTCAAAAAAAATTGATGACCCTTGCGTCACGGCTTGATACAACTTGTTAGGTTATTTTTAGATATAGTTATCGTAAGATTAGTGAAGTCGAAATGTGTGCGGGAATTGCATACACACTTCAAAACATCAACTTAAGAAGTCCTCCAAAAAAGGAGATCAGGGCATGATCCACGCTGGCAATGCCATTACCGTCCAATTGCTTTCGGACGGAATTGCAGAATTCCGCTTTGACTTACAAGGTGAGTCGGTTAACAAATTCAACCGTGCAACGATTGAAGACTTTAAAGCTGCTATTGAAGCTGTAAAAAATAACAGTGAAGTGAAAGGTCTCATCGTTACCTCTGGTAAATCAACATTTATCGTTGGTGCAGACATCACTGAGTTTGGTGAAAATTTTAAGCAAGGTGAAAGTGCAATTGTAGAATGGGCAATGCCTGTTCACGAGATTTTTAACGCTTTTGAAGATCTAGAGATTCCTAAAGTTGCTGCGATCAATGGTATTGCATTGGGCGGCGGTTTTGAAATGTGTTTGGTATGTGACTACCGCGTAATGTCAAATGCTGCAACAGTGGGCTTACCAGAAGTTAAACTGGGTATCATTCCTGGTTTCGGTGGTACTGTTCGTCTAAGCCGTTTGATTGGTATTGACAATGCGGTTGAGTGGATCGCGACTTCAGCAAACAAACGTCCAGATGCTGCGCTGAAAGACGGTGCTGTAGATGCAGTTGTTGCAGCTGACAAACTCCAAGAAGCTGCGATTGATCTTGTTAAACAAGCAATCTCTGGTCGTTTAGACTGGAAAGCAAAACGTCAAGAAAAATTAGAGCCTGTTAAATTAGACATGCTTGAACAAATGATGGCGTTTAACTCATCTAAAGGTGTGGTCCTTGCGAAAGCAAACCCTGCTCAATACCCTGCGCCAAAACTTCTTCTTGATTCACTTCAAGCTGGTGTAAGCCAAAAACGTGATGAAGCGTTAAAAATTGAAGCTGAAGCATTTGCTAAAGCTGCGATTACACCACAAGCAGGTGCATTGATCGGTTTATTCATCAATGACCAAGTTGTGAAAAAAGCCTCTAAAAAACATGAGAAAGGTGCTCACCCTGTTAACCAAGCAGCTGTTTTAGGTGCGGGTATTATGGGTGGCGGTATTGCTTACCAAGCGGCAAGCAAAGGCACACCAATCATCATGAAAGACATCGGTAACCCACAGCTTGCTTTGGGTATGTCTGAAGCGAATGGCTTGTTGACTAAACAAGTTGAACGTAAAAAGATGACACCTGCAAAAATGGGTGAAACACTTGCACGTATCCGCCCTACTTTAAGCTATGACGAGTTTAAAGAAGTTGACATCGTGATTGAAGCAGTCACAGAGAATCCTAAAATCAAGGAAGCTGTGTTACGTGATACAGAAGCAAAAGTTCGTGAAAATACGATCATTGCTTCAAATACCTCTACGATTTCAATCACGCGTCTTGCAAATGCATTGACTCGTCCTGAAAACTTCGTGGGTATGCACTTCTTTAACCCAGTTCACATGATGCCTTTGGTTGAAGTGATCCGTGGTGAGAAAACATCTGAAGAAGCAATTGCGACAACTGTTGTTCTTGCTCAGAAAATGGGTAAAACACCAATCGTTGTAAACGACTGCCCTGGCTTCCTTGTAAACCGTGTATTGTTCCCTTACTTTGGTGCGTTTGACCTTCTGCTTAAAGATGGCGCAGACTTCCAACAAGTCGACAAAGTCATGGAAAAATTCGGCTGGCCTATGGGACCTGCTTATTTGATCGACGTTGTGGGTATCGACACTGGTGTGCATGGTGCTGAAGTTATGGCTGAAGGTTTCCCAGACCGCATGAAGCCTGACTATAAAGGCGCAATCGAAATCATGTACGAAAACAAACGTCTTGGTCAAAAAAATGACATCGGTTTCTACAAATACGAGCTTGATCGTAAAGGTAAGAAAGCGAAATCTATTGATCCAACTGCGTATGAGCTTGTTGCAACGATGGCAACAACTGAAAAGCACGAGTTTGATGCTCAAGAAATTATTGACCGTATGATGCTCGCGTTCTGTAACGAGACTGTTCGTTGCTTAGAAGACAACATTGTTTCTACTGCTTCTGAAGCAGATATGGCAATGATCATGGGTGTAGGTTTCCCTCCATTCCGTGGTGGTCCAGCGCGTTACATCGACCAAACAGGTGTTGCTGAATATGTTGCGCTTTGCGACAAATATGCACACTTAGGTAAGGCTTATGAAGCGCCACAAATGTTGCGTGACATGGCTGCAAACAACAAAAAATTCTACGGTTAAGGAGCAACGTGAATGGCTACTTTAAATCCACGTGACGTTGTCATCGTTGATGGCGTACGTTCTGCAATGGGTAAAACCAAAAACGGTATGTTCCGCAATGTACGTGCTGACAGCTTATCTGCTGAATTGGTTCGTGCTTTAGTTGCTCGTAACCAGTTTGATGTCAATGAAGTTGAAGATTTGATCTGGGGTTGTGTCAACCAAACCCTAGAACAAGGTATGAACATTGGTCGTAACATCGTGTTATTGGCTGACTTGCCGAAGACTGTTGGTGGTCAAACTGTAAACCGCCTTTGTGGTTCTTCTATGCAGTCAATCCATACGGCTGCGGCGCAAATTGCAACCAACCAAGGTGATGTATTCATCATCGGTGGTGTAGAGCACATGGGTCACGTTGGTATGATGCACGGCATCGACCTTAACCCAGAAGCATCTAAGCATTATGCGAAAGCATCTAACATGATGGGCTTAACTGCTGAAATGTTAGGTCGTATGAACGGCATTAGCCGTGACGAACAAGATGCGTTTGGTGTTGAATCTCATCGTCGCGCTTGGGCTGCAACTCAGGAAGGTCGTTTCAAAAACGAAATCGTGGGTGTTGAAGGTCATGATGCCAATGGCTTCAAAATCCTTTGCGACATCGACGAAGTCATCCGTCCAGATGCAAACCTTGAAGCATTCAAAGCGTTACGTCCAGTATTTGACCCTAAAGGTGGTACTGTAACTGCTGCGACTTCTTCTGCATTGTCTGATGGTGCATCAGCAATGTTGTTGATGTCTGCTGAACGTGCTCAAGCTTTAGGTCTTAAGCCACGTGCTGTGATTCGCTCTATGGCGATTGCAGGCTGTGATGCTGCGATTATGGGTTATGGTCCTGTTCCTGCAACACAGAAAGCGCTTAAACGTGCTGGCTTAACGATGGAAGACATCCAAACCATCGAGTTAAATGAAGCATTTGCTGCTCAAGGTCTTTCTGTAATGAAAGGCTTGAACATCTATGACAAGCAAGACAAGATCAACTTAAACGGCGGTGCGATTGCATTGGGTCACCCATTGGGTTGTTCTGGCGCACGTATCACCACGACATTGTTGAACGTGATGGAGCAACAAGATACACAAATCGGTCTTGCAACGATGTGTATCGGTCTTGGTCAAGGTATCGCGACAATTATCGAACGTGTTTAATATTTAGTTAAATACTGAGATAAAAAAAACCCCCGCTTATTGCGGGGTTTCTTTATATTTATCAATCTCAACAATTAATTTCTGATATAAATCCTTATATTCTTTTACATTAACTAAATCATTTTTTCTATTCGCGACATAAGCACTCAATTTATCTAAGTCTAAAAGTTCAATTTTATTATTCATATTTTGGTAAGGTGATAATATACCTAGTTCATCCAAATACTCTTGATGCTTAAAGAGGAGTTTGTTGAATTTTTTTAATAAATTTAGCTTATCACTACTATTATTCAAATACTCTGTATATATAGTATTAGATTTCATCTCATAAGTATTCTGTCTTCTCAGGCTCACCCATAGAATTTGGAATACATTATCCTCTTCATGAGTATAATATAAGTCATTTTTTTCCCAAACTGAATCATTATATTTACTATTAGGTTCAATAGATTTACTATAAAATTTTAGACTAAAAGGCTCAGAGTAGCGGTATGAATTTTCTGATAACCTTAAGATATAAATATTATATTTTTGCATATGGCAAAAGTTATCCAAAGAGTATAACATCAACTCATCAAAATATTGCCTTCCCTCTAAAACAATAAAATCATCAAATAACTTTATTAATTTGTCCCTTTTAGATTGATAATCTTTCGAATTAGCATTTATTTCAATTATATAAAATCCATCTTGACTTAAAATATCTTGTACTTGATGCCCATTTATTATTTTACTCTCCCACTCCTTTGACAGTTCAAAATCAATGTTATAATCAGCACAATAAGTTAATTTTAGAAGATCAGTTTCAAATGTTTTAATTTTAGAAATATGTTTTTCAAATAATTCTTTTAAATAATCCGCATGGCGAGATTCAAAGTCCACATTCCAAAAATCTCTACTTATATTCAAAATTTCTTTAGCATTACTACCATATATATCAACCACATATTCAAAATAACTATAACTATTAAGACCATAACGTCTATGATCATTTATTTCTACTTTTTGACCTTTAAATAAAAATTCATATCTACCCTCATTATTATTAGTTTTAGATTTGATATAAAATGCTACTTGCTTGTCCTTATCCCAAATCATATCTGGTATTACTTTTTTTACAAATCCAAAAGTATAAATTGGTGCATTTTTTAAAATTATCTCATATATTTTTTCTTTTTGATAATCACACCATTTTTTTTCAAAAACATCTATATCTATCAAATTAAAATCTTTAATATTCTCTATTTTCTCTAAATTAAAATTACTTCTGATATAAAAATTTGTCGTTGTACCAACCTTTCTAGTATCACCCATATTTTTTGTGATAAAACAATAACCTTGCTTTCCACCTAAAGGTGAAAACATTTCAACATCTAAACTCTCATGTGAAAAATAGTTATACGTATTAAATCTAATGCTTTGCATTTCATCAGGTAATTCTTTTGTAAGTAGAAAAGCGCTATGTAAACCTATGCCAAACTCACCCGAAGGTCGCATCCACTGAGGCATTTCATTTATAATTTTCTTTTTATGAATGTTTTTGCTCGATCCTGCCATAGTTTGCATATAGCTAAGATCAATCATACTCATTCCAACACCTTGATCTATAATCTGAAACTGCCAAATACTATCCAATGTTCCTTCAATATTTTTAACCTTATTAAGTTCTAATCGAAGCGGATATTTTTCGAGAATTTTTAGAAAGTCTTCATGGTAAGGATGTAATTCTTTAAGAATTTCTTGATCTTCTTCAAGCCATATTCTTAACATTGTCGCATCAATAGAGTTTTGAATAAGTTCCCGATAAATACTGTATTCATCACTATACAAGTTTGCTCCTTGTAAAAGCTCCATAGCATTTTTTTCATCCAACTTAAATTTCATTGGCTTATTATTTAGAAGTAATTTTTCTTTCTTAACCCCATTTTCGTATTTCACTTCCATTTTTACATCTAATTGTTCGATAGTAGGTAATGAGCCAAATTTCAAATCAGGAACAATTAAATTCCATTGTGACATTTGGTTTTGGAATTCTTCTCGTATCCATCCAAACCAATTTTGTGTTTCAACATAAGACATTTCATCAGGACATTCTGCTACAAGTTTCACTGTCCTTTTATCAAGTTGAAATTCACGTAACGATAAATGTTTATCATGATGATGTTTACTCACAGAAGGCATATTACTGACATGCTTTGCCATGACAGGGCAAAAACGGTTATCATCCAAATCAAATAAATCGCCTAAACGAAGTAAACAACCAATAAAACGTGGATGACAATCCTCCGTACCCAAACCAGTTTGTTTATAAGGAATTGTTTCCATCAAAGTATCAAAATTCATTCCATGAGAAACACAAATTTGTCCTAAATAGCGGTATATTCTATTTGGTAAAAGTTCAGTTCTAGGTGAAGTTATTCCCAAATCCTTAAAAGGATCCTCAACAATTTTACCAACGCGCTTGTCATGTCCGCGTCTAAACCACTCAGCCACTAATTGACGATACTGTTCAATTCCATCAAAAGGATGATCTACAGTTCCAATTGCTGATAACCAATTTTTTTCAACATAGGCTTGGCAAAACTTTTGAAGATCATGCCCTTTTTCATTTGCGATCGCTTGGATCATGAAATTAAAATCGGGATTTGAATGCACTTCTTTTGCATTTTTGGCATCAACTAGCATTCCAACATCATGCCAATATGCTGCTTCAAGAATTAACCATGTATCTGTAGCACTTAATAATTCAATATCGTTACCTAGAATTCGTTCAATATTGACTAAAATTTGCTGTGAATGTGAAGCATTATGATTGCTAAAATGTGGATAAAAACCACCAATATTTTCTAAAGCTTTACCTACAAGCTTTTGATCGAATTCCCACTGCGACAGTAAAATTTTTACATTGTCATCTTCTTCACATTTCTTTTTTAAATGGGCAATTAAATTAGTGCTCATAGCTATTCATCAATTATTATAAAGTTATTGATATACTAACAAATATTCTAATTAAATCACTATTTAGACGATTATTCTTTTCACTCAAATTTTAGATTCATACTCAACAAAAAGCCAATCAACAGATTGGCTTAATGAAATAATCAAAATTTTAAATAACGAATCACTTCGGTAAGCCACTTCGCCATTTATCACCTAACATCAAATCTAAACGGTCAGCATCGATATTCAACTTAAATGTTCCATTACGTACTGCTTCTAAGGCTTTCTCGCGATTCATCCCCATCGAAAGTGGCTCCATCATGGTAAACAAACCTGATGTTGGGTCAGCGGACTGCAAACCAGCAGCCACAGCTAAAACATACTCTCTGAGTAATGGTGAAGAAATTTGATTTATATTCGGTTCAGAGGCTTTGGGCTGCATATCAAGCACAGCAAAATTATCGCCTATCACATAATTTTGGATCTCATTCTCTTTTTTAATGATCTGATGCTGTAATGCTTTACGTACATCCTTATCTTCTTGATAAGGAATAACACCTACAGCTTCTTGACGCAATTCAGAATCCGCCATCACTTTAATGGTAGGCAATGAGGCAACTTCTTCTGCCTGTACAGTGGGTAACCAAACAGAAAGAGCCGTTGCAAGTATCGAAACTTTGATAAAGTTCATACATTTCACCTAAAAAATAAATCATCCTATAAATTCAATAAAATGATTCAATACATTTAATATTGTCTATTAAATAGGCTATAACAAATTATAGCGAGATTCACTAAAGCTCAGATAAACGGTAAATACTGTTAAAATTCTAAAATAAAGATTAAATAGGTTTTACTCATTCAACAGCTTGAATAGAGCCACCGATAAATTTTTTCCAACTGATCCGATTCAGTTTATAAGAGGTCGATTATGAATCTTGCTAAAGTTGCTGAGATAACTCAAGTCAGCCCGCGTATGCTCCGTTATTACGAAGAGCTAGGATTAATTCGTCCGCGACGAACAGCGAATCACTATCGAGATTATAATCAAGCAAACATCGAGGATATTCAAAAAATTAAAGTTCTCAATGATGCCGGCATGCATTTAAAAGACATTAAATTATTATTGCCATGTTTCGATTTGGGTGAGGAAAAACTTACCTTATGCCCAGTTGCCAAAGAGACATTAGAAATGGAGTTAAAACATATTTCAGAAAAATTAGCCAAACTCAAAAAATCTCAAAGCTTATTAGCATCTTTTTTAATGCAAGGAAAAGTTGAAGAAACCAAGCGCTAATCGAGATCAACCTCATTGAAGTGCTTTGGCCCGCTCTTTTTCTTCACTATTCATATCTTTCCAAGCTTTTCGATCATTCCAAAACCAATAGCCATTTTTATCCTGTGCAACACATCCCGCATCAGATTTGGTTTTAAAACTTGCATAATCTGCATCCTCAAGTTTGCCAAAACGTTCTTCATAAATATTGTGCTTGTCTTTTGCATAGCAATCTCCGAGCAACTCAAAGCTGCTGGCATCTGCACCCTCTAAAATAGAAAAACTGCCCCCATCCAGCATGCTAAAGTAACGATAAACATGCCGTTTATCTTTATACAAATTAGAAGGGTTTAACTGCTTAAAGCTCGCTAAATCTATAGTGTCATTCAAAGAAGGCCCATCTTCACCACCAAAACCCAAATGTTGATAAAAACGCTCACCCATGATCGACAGGCTTTTGCTCGGCAAAACATGTTCAGATAGAAATATGCTACAACGATTTGCATAAGGAAACTTTAACGCCAATTCTCGTTGAGGATTGATATATAAATTGTCCCGCACAAGGCTCCATTGCTGTTTTTCTTGCTCAGCATTTAAAGCCGCTCGCTTTTCCTCCACAACACATTGGTCATACTCAATTTGTTCAGCACATAAAATAGGAGCTAAGCCTAAAAAATGCTTCCATCCATAAACCTTTTTATCAGTATCGACATCCAGAATGGAATCTCGGTCAATTTGATAAATACCAAAATGATAACGATATAAAGCAACGCTTTTCAATCCTGCTGAACGAGAATTGGCGTCTGGTAGACATAGCCAATTCCACCCAGTAATAGCAGTATAGATATTGCAAAAAACAGCGATACTTTTATATTTTCCATTCATTTACTTCTAAAATTTACAAGGCTTCTTCTAATACTTCCGCATTTTGCTCTTTTTTCTGATTGATTTGGCTATTCAATTTCAGTACATCCTGAAATAACTGATTAAATTGTTTCACTTGAGCATCTTCCTTAAACAAAATTTGATTGCCCTGCTTCTGCCACTCATATTTTTTTAACAAATCAAACATGGTTTCAGCTTTACCTAAAATTTGTAGCTCATTTAAGATTAAGGTATTTTCAGGGTCAAGTTCAGCATTCTGTTCGAGCTTATCCTGTAATGGTTTTTTGAGGTCCTTGCGCAAATCTATTTTTTTTAATTCGTTTAAAGCCTCAATTTTATTTTGTCTATTTTTTTGCTGATATTGCTGCATCGCTTGTCGTACAGTCACCAGCATCTGTGTTGTTTCGACATAGTTCTGTTTACGGTCAGCATCCAAACGATTTACATCTAAAAAATGATCCCATTTGGCCGCTGCGAGCTGATTTAAATAAGTGTTTCGTGTATCAATATTCTTGGCCCAATATTTGAGTAAAAATTCGGACAAGGTTTTGTAATCACCTTTGAGCCGATTATCATGAATATCAATATTTACTGGTTTCGAGCGGTCTTGAGCTTGTTCAGAAAGTTGCCGCATTTTTTCAGTCATCACCAAATCAAATGCTTGGCGATTGGCTTCTTCATTCTTTACTGAAGTATGGTCATAGTAGAAAAATCCAATAACAGCCAGAAAAATGATACCGAAAACAATCAAAAGTCGACGCATACCAAGCTCCGAACATCCTTATAGATTACTTAGAATATCCTAAGCGACTCTTTTTTGTATATTAATTATGCAAAATAACAATAAATAACCTTTGCTGAATAAGCTTAAAATGAGCATCGCTTAAAAGTTTCACTTTAAATTTATGCAAACAAACCCCATCATAATCCAGAATTAGATTGTAGAGATTTCCCATGCGCGTAGATATTTGGTCAGATGTGGTTTGTCCTTTTTGCTATATCGGTAAAAAACGTTTAGAAGCTGCTGCTGAACAAGCAGGTATTGAGCTTGAAGTCCATTGGCACAGTTTTGAACTTGATCCTGAAGCACCTACGCGTCAAGAAGTCTCAAACTCTGAACGTCTTGCGCAAAAATATGGACGTAGCATCCCTGAAGTTGAAGATATGCAACGTAATATTGCAGCTATGGCGAAAGAAGAAGGCATCCAATTTAACTGGGAAAATGCCAACTCAGGAAATACCTTTAATGCGCATCGTATCATTCACCTTGCACAAAGTAAGGGTTTAGGTTCAGAAGCGGAAGAAGCTTTTTTCTATAGCTATATGACACAAGGTCTACCAATTGGTGAGCGTGAAACAATTGAAGATGTTGCATCTCGTATTGGTTTAAATCCAATAGAAGTTGATGATGTTCTAGACTCTGAAGAATATGCAGATTTTGTAAAATTCGATGAACAAGTTGCTCATGAACAATTAAAAGTAACAGGTGTACCATTCTTTGTCTTTGATCAACGTGTGGCTTTAGCGGGTGCTCAACCACGTGAAGTTTTTGTACAAGTGTTAGAAAAAGCCCTTGAAACTGCAAATGATGCTGAAATCGAACAACAGGATGGCCCTGTTTGTGCTGATGAGTCTTGTGAAGTTCCCAACAAATAAACTCAGCCAATGAAGAAATTCCTTGAAGGAATTTCTTCATTGTTCAATAACTATCATAATATTTAAGAAAGTGGCTAAAAAACCAACGCAAACAGATCATAAAAATATATTGAATGATTTCTATGCCTTATTTTTAATGGGTCATTTTTTAAAATTTTACGTGCCATTTTTGCAATACAGCGTTGCAGAAAAGGAACTATTCATCACCTTTTTCTTAGACTAAGATCTGTAAATATTTTTCGTTCCCACGAAATTCATGCGCTGTAGTTTCTTTTTTAATTTTCTTATTTTTTAAGACACAACACCTCCTTTTTTGGAGGTGTTTTTGTTTATGCCACAATAAAATCGGCCTTGAGGATAAAATTAAAGTTATCCACAACGGCGTATAATTTTTCTTCATTCTCGATTTACAAACGTGCATGGCAGTTATAGTCAAACCACCTAATTATTAATACAAGTGATTGATCAGAAATGAAGCTTATATTTTTGTATGAGCTTTTTAAAACTATTAGTTATCAATTCGTTTTTTGTGCTTTTGAATCATAGATGGTTATCCTATCGTGGGGTGACAGGGATATCGCTGTTGGGCGGGGGTATAGGACGTACCCCTCGCCCATGAGCAAAAACAAAGCACAGCTTTGTTTGCAGCGCAAGGTTTAGCATCGCCTACGCAAAAAGATTTAAACTTTGAATGTAAGGTGTGGCATTGCAAGCTTTTATAATCAAAAAATTTTCCATTCAATTGATTTTAATAAAAATATTAATTAAGAGAAATTATATTCTTTTGTGTAAATTTTTTGATAGATTGACTATATTAGGCTTCTTTCATAAGTCCTTTTAAAACTATAAATCAACATAAAATCCCCCTCATCCTAGCCTTCTCCCAGAGGGCATAGGTATCTACACAATTAAATCTATTTAAGTTAAATTGGAGAGCATGCTCTCCAATTTAACATTCCACACTTAGATAACCGATTAGTTAAACGCTACGGACGTCTTGTAAAACTTAATATGAATCCACTTGCTTCATTAGCTCCAGCGCTTAAAGATATTGCTTCTACCCAAAAGACTAGCTTTGCTACAACCCAAGCAGTTTGGCGTTTCTTAAATAACGAAAACGTTTCATTTCAACAACTCAATCAGCCTCTTCAAAAACTTGCGTTTGAACAAATCGCTCTATCGAATCACCACTATGCCTTAGTTGCTCATGATTGGTCTCAACTACAATATTTCAAACATAACAACAAGTTAAATAGATTCAAAAGAACACATGCAAGTGACAAAGGCTATGAATTACAAAGCAGTTTATTAATTGATGCTGAAACGGGTTTACCCATTGCACCATTAGATCAAACTTTATGTGATGCTACTGGACGTTATTCAACATTTACTGATGGGCATAAAATAAAAGAAACCCACTTAAATGCACTATGTGAACAAATCGAACATATTGAGTCTTTACCAATAGAAAAGAAACTCGTACATATTATTGATCGTGAAGGAGATTCAATTGCTCATCTTAGATTATTGAATCAACAAGAACATTTATTTCTTATTCGAGGTAAAGAAGGAAATCGTGTTGAATATCAAGGAGAAGATGTTAAGTTAAGGGAAGTGTCAGACCAAATACCAACTACACAAACCCATACAATTCAATATAAAGGGAATTGCGAACAACTCTATGTTGGTGAAACTCAAATCAGTATTACACGTAATGCAAGACCAATGCAGAAAGACGAAACGGGAAAAAGAGTTCCACCACAAAAGGGAAAGTCATTAACCGTTCGACTGATTGTAGTTGAAGTTAAAAATAAGCAAGGAAAATCACTTTCTCGTTGGAGCTTATTAAGTAATGTATCATCAGAAATTCCAAGTATAGAATTGGCAACTTGGTATTACTGGCGTTGGAAAATAGAAAACTATTTTAAGTTGTTAAAACAGGCGGGCCATGACATTGAGTCATGGCTACAAACAACTCCGCAAGCGATATTAAGACGACTCTTAATTGCAAGTATGGCATGTGTGTTAACTTGGCGAATACAGCGAGAAAATGATGAGAAAAATTCAAGAGTTAGAGTCTTTCTAACACGTCTATCAGGAAGGCAACAAAAAAGAGGAACAAGGGAAAGTGCTCCTGCAATTTTGGCTGGTCTGTCAATATTACTGAATACACTACAATTATTATCTGAACATTCGGTGGATGACCTTAAGCTGATTGCTGAAATTGCATTAGAGTCTCTACAAAAAGATGTGTAGATACCAATGCCCAGAGGGAGAAGGAACTTTCAATACGCAAAAGAATTTTTAGCTTAAAAGCTTTACTACAATTGAGCTTTGTATAATAAAAGCACTTATCTATTCAAAAACAGCTTAAGTCGCGCTTTGATTCGCGATATCGCTGATAGAATGCACTTCATTTTAAATAAATTTATGTTTTTTGTACTTAAAATAGCGATTTCATTGAAATTCAGTGTTTTTTTAAGGCATAGTTATACTGAAAATTAAAAACTGAATGACTCAAAGTTTAAGAAGTGGGCATATGAATAAAATATCAATCTTCTCGAAACTACCTTATGTCTTAATATTAGGCGGTTTTTTTGGGAACGCTGCATTTGCAGAAGTAAATAGCAGTCTTGAAGCGAATGCTAAAACGGGGAAAGTTGATCAGCAACCTTCTTTAGCCACCACCAAAGAAAATGAGATCGGCTTGCTCAACTATATTCCAAAAATTGTTGACTCAACACCGACCATTTTCCCAGAGCAATCTGATCAGGTTATTGTTCCCCCAACAAATGCGACAGAAGATCAAACCTGGGCCGACAAAAAGCAGAAAAAAATTAGCAACTGGGCAGACCGCACAGCCAATAAAATGGACAACTGGTTTGGAAAAACTGATCCAGCACATCCAGCATCAGCAACGTTGCGGATCATTGTTGATAATCAATGGAATAAACATGATGGTTATGATGTCAATCCACGTATCCGAGGAAAAGTAAAATTACCCACACTTGAAAACCGTTTAAGTGTGGTGTTTGGTGATGATTCATTAGATGATGAAATTTCCAATAATATCGCGATCAATAATAATCATGCTGATGGTGATCCAGATAAACGCGTGGATGGTAAACAAATCCGTGATGATAACAGCTCGATTGCTTTACGTTGGTCACAGCTTTCTAAACGCTTACCTTTTGACTTAGATGCAGACCTTGGTATTCGTTCAGGCGATGATATTTATGCACGTTTAAAGGCCCAAAAGGATTGGAAACTGGGGAATGATTTTACTTTTCACGCGGAACAAATTTATCGCTATGGCATCGACAGTGAAAACTATTTGAGAACCAACTTAGAGCTAACCCATGCTCGCCCCAATCAACCCTTTATTTCTAACCAATTCTATGTGACGTATGCAGATGAACAAGACGATGATTTAACTTGGGATAACCGTACTTATCGTCAACATCAGTTCTTTAAAAACAATCGCTTTAACTACGGTATCTATACTGGCGGTTATTATAATAATAATGACCTTAAGCTCAACAGTTGGGGGCCTTTCGTGTCTTGGCGACAACCTGTTTGGCGTGAATGGTTTTACGTACAAGGCGATTTAAATTATTTTAATGATCGTCGTGAAGATCGTAGCCATTTCCCAAGTGCTTTGGTCCGTTTAGAAGCGTTATTTTAAACATCAGCTGAATCTTTAAGCTGAACTGTGGATAAGTTTCGACTTATCCACTGATGTTGATAAAACGCCTGCCACATCCTTTTAATTCAATGAGGCAATTGAAAACAATTCAAAAGTAAAACTATAAGCGGGACCAAAGTCGCTAGAATTTGGCATATACATTGTTTCGTAAGTCATTCGCCCAATCGCCCTAACTTCTTTATCGACTAAAGCATCGTCTATTTTAAGGCTTGGATGTACTGCTATCGGTAACGCCATTCCCCCTTTCCCATCGCTAGCTGCAAGTTCATACTTCTGACCATTTTTTTTCAATATACCAATCACAGCAGCCTGTGTGTTTTGTCGTAAGAACATGGCGTTATGTACTGAAAGATCTGTAGTATTTGCATTACGCTTTTCAACAGGTGGAAGTTCATATGCCATCACTACTGTTGTAGCTAAACTGAGCAATACAGAATATCCTATACTTTGAATTGTTTTAAATTTATTCATTTAATCTTATTGATAAAAAAGCCTATCTCTAAGATAGGCTCTGTTAAAACAAATGACGACTTATTTAAGCAATAAATTGTTAATACGTTTTACATATTCTGCAGGATCATCAGGTAAACCACCCTCAGCAATTACGGCCTGATCAAAGATCACATTGGCTAAATCATCAAACTGGGCTGAACCTTCCAATTTTTTCACTAAAGGATGTTCTGGGTTAATTTCCAGAATTGGCTTAGATTCAGGTACAGCCTGACCCGCTTGTTTTAACATACGAATCAATTGCGGCGAAAGCTCACCATCACTGGTCACTAGACATGCTGGTGAGTCCACCAAACGCGTTGTCACACGCACTTCTTTGGTCTTGGCTTTTAATGAATCAGAGAGTTTTTCAACCACAGGTTTAAACTGTTCTGCGGCAGCTTCAAGTGCTTTTTTCTCTTCTGCATCTTGTAAATCACCAAGATCAACTGCACCCTTTGCGACATTTTGCATAGGTGTGCCATCAAAGTCATGCACAAACTCCATCGCCCATTCATCAACACGGTCTGCCATAAGCAAAACTTCAATGTCTTTTTTACGGAACAATTCGAGTTGTGGTGAGTTTTTCGCAGCCGCTAAGCTATCGGCGGTCACATAATAGATGGCTTTTTGCCCTTCTTTCATGCGTGCTTTATACGCTTCCAATGATGTTGATACTTCATCATTGTTCGAAGTAGAGAAGCGTAAAAGTTTTAGAATACGTTCACGATTACCAAAGTCTTCACCTAAACCTTCCTTGATTACTGAACCAAATTCAGCATAGAAGGTTTTAAATTTGTCTTGGTCAGCCTGATCTTCTGATTTTGCTAAAGCATCCAATGTTGTCAATACACGACGTGCATTTCCTTCACGGATAGTTTTCACATCACGGCTTTCTTGTAAAATCTCACGGCTTACGTTAAGCGGCAGATCAGCACTATCCACCACACCTTGTACAAAACGTAGATAATTTGGAATCAGATTGTCTGCATCATCCATAATAAATACACGTTTTACATAAAGTTTAATGCCTGCTTTCGCTTCACGCGTGAAAATATTACTTGGTGCTTTACTTGGAATATAAAGCAATTGGGTATATTCAGTACTGCCTTCAACTCGGTTATGTGCCCAAGCCAATGGCGCATCAAAGTCATGCGTTAAATTCTTATAGAATTCTACATACTGCTCTTCAGTAATTTCGCCTTTGCTACGTGTCCACAAAGCACTTGCTGAGTTAATCGCTTCCCATTCATCTGTTTTAACATAATGACCTGGTTTTTTCTCTTCACCTTCAGCAGCTTCTTCTTCCTGCCAAACTTCCTTCTGCATTTCGATAGGTAAGCTGATATGGTCAGAATATTTATTGATAATTTGTTTAACTTTATAAGATTCTAAATAATCCAGCGCATCATCACGCAAATGCAAAATAATCGACGTTCCACGTGAAGCCTTCTCAATTTGTTCAACTTCAAAGTCACCCGTACCGCCACTGATCCAACGTACACCTTCTGATGCATCTAAACCTGCACGGCGAGATTCAACGGTAATTTTATCAGCAACGATAAAACCAGAATAAAAACCTACACCAAACTGACCAATCAGTTGCGCATCTGCTTTTTGATCACCAGATAACTTTGACATAAAGTCTTTAGTGCCCGATTTAGCAATCGTTCCTAAGTTATCAATTGCTTCTTGTTGGCTTAAACCAATACCATTGTCTGAGATGGTGATTGTTTTGGCATCTTTATCTAAGCTTACACGAACATGTAAGTCTGGATCATTCTCATAATATTCAGGATGATTAATTCCTTCAAAACGTAACTTATCACATGCATCTGAAGCATTTGAAATCAGCTCGCGTAGGAAAATTTCAGGGTTAGAATAAAGCGAATGCGTCACTAAATGTAAAAGCTGAGCCACTTCTGCTTGAAAGCTATGCTTTTTTGAACTGTGTTGTACGTTCTGTTCACTCATAAAATCACTCCGTAAATTCATAACGCTTTTTTATTGAATGCATTAGAAATGGAGTGGTTTAAGCATATTTCAATAGGCAAATTTAATTTTTTTTAAAATGGGCCTTGTTGATAAACTCGATTCATATAAATCTCTAGTTTTTGCTGACGCATCTGATACGCATCGGTTAAACAACGCAGATTGTCCTGACATTGATTGCGCAGTTGTAACCATTTCACTTGCTGATCCTGTATCACACCCCGTGTTCCCATTGGAACGAGTTTACGGATAATGGTATAGGTGGTCGCCATTTTGACATCTGCATCGTTTAAACTGCGATGCTCACAAATGGCATGTTCGCTTTTGGTCTGAGCATGCTCACAATTAAAACTTGCAGCATTGGCTATAGTGCTGCTACTTAACCCTACAAATATTATAAAAATTAAATTTTTCATATCATGTCAAAGTCTTATTGATGTTCTGATAGATTAAATGGATTTAATCAGCGCTTATATAGCTAAAAATAACTATTTTTTATTGCTTCTTGTTTCAATATATAAGGCTCTGTAAAAATAAAAAAAACTCGGTAAATTTACCGAGTTTTTATGATTCTAAAGCGAACTTAGAATCTATAGCTATAACCCAAAGTATAGATAACTGGATCAATATCTAAATCAAATTTTGCAGCAGTGGTATTACCCGCTTTAACAGTCACTTCTGGGCTTAATTGAGCATAACGGGCATCAAAGAAAACACCCCAGTTTTTTGCATCAGCAGGTTGGAAGTTAAAACCGATTTGACCTGCAAAACCAAAATCATCTTTAACTTTAACCTTAGTACCCGCCAATGCTCCAGATGATTCCTCATTCCATGCAAGGAATGCTGTACCACCCACACCAATATACGGTGTAAAACGTGTAGAGTTTTTAAAGTTATATTTAAACGTTACAGTTGGTGGTAAGTGTTTAAGGTTAACTGCTTTTTCACCATCTAATTTCACATCGTGGCTAATTGGTGTCGCCAATAAAACTTCCGCAGAGAAAGGTGTTTCACCAAAGATATATTCTACAGAAGGCGTAAAAGCATATTCATGGTCTGCTTTCACAGTACCAACACCAGCAACTTTGGTGTCTTGTGTTGGTGCAATCACCGAACCACCAACTTTGACTTGCCAATCTGCAAATGAAGCAGAAGAAATTGCCATTAATGCAATAAGAGCAGTTTGCTTTAACATTATAAATACCCCAGCGTTGTTATTAACAAACATTAAACATAGGTATTAATAATATTGCAACATTTATTTAAATCAAAAATTATTATATATTTTCAAACAATTGTTATATAAGTAAATTTATTTTAATCATATCAATATAGTTGGTTTTTAAATCCAACTTAATTAATCAAGATTATTTAATTAAAACCAAGTATTTTAATCAAGTTAATATTATCTATTGGTTAGTTATTTTAAATAAATCAAATCACAGCTATTATTTTATTTTTTCAATATTTATAGTAAATTTCCTGCAAATACAAGTTATTTTAGACCAAATAACCATAAAAAAAGGAGATTCATCAATCATTTAATGAATCTCCTTATGTCTGATCAGTACCGACTTATAAAACCATCGCAGCAATCCAACCAAACACCAATAATGGAATATTAAAATGAATAAATGTTGGAACAACCGTATCCCAAATATGATCATGTTGCCCATCTACACCCAAACCAGCCGTAGGTCCCAAGGTCGAATCTGAAGCTGGTGAACCCGCATCTCCTAGTGCTGCCGCAGTACCAATTAAGGCAACAGTTGCAAGTGGAGAGAAGCCGAATTGTACACATAAAGGAACATAAATGACTGCAAGTACAGGCACACTTGAAAATGATGAACCAATTCCGATCGTTACAAATAAACCAATAAATAACATCAAGAAAGCAGCCAACGCTTTATTGTCACCAATCAAATGTACAACACCGTTAACCAACTGATTAATGTCCCCAGTATGGGTCATCACAGATGCAAAACCCGCGGCAGAGATCATAATAAAACCGACCAATGCCATCATACGCATCCCTTGTACAAAAACATCATCCGCTTCTTGCCATTTAAAAATCCCTGCGGCAGAAAGAACAGAGAATCCAACCAATCCACCAAGAATCATCGAGCCTGAATACAATTGAGAGATCAGGGTTAAAATGATTGCCAGCAATGCCATAACAATAGTTTTCTTGGCAATCACAGGGGCTTCTTGCTTGGCAGCTTGCTCTAAGGCAATCCCATCAGCTTTTAATACTTCAACATTTACCGCACGAAGTGGTTTATCTAAATCAATCGTGGTAATTGGTGCAACATTACGATCAACATAAATACGCGGTTTACGATAACTGACAAAAACGGCAAATAAAGTACCAATCACCATACCCAATACAGGAATAGCCATTCCCATAGGCATCATGCTTCTTTCAACATGCAAATGATAAGCAGCGCCAATTTTGTTGATATTCCCCATCAGAATTTGTTCAAGAAAAATTGCACCAAAGCCTACAGGCAAGAAGATATATGTGCCGACTAAACCTAAGGTCAGTACACATGCTGCGGCACGACGGTCGAGTTTCAAGTGATTCATCACTTTTAATAGCGGTGGAACAAGTACAGGAATAAAAGCAATATGCACAGGGATTAAGTTTTGTGAACAAATCGCGGCAATCAGTAAAATACCCAATAATAAGAATTTTACTTTGGTTGCTTGTTTCTGCGTGGCTTCCATACCGAGTAAGCCAATCAGTTTATAGGCCAATAAATCGGGCAAGCCTGACTTTGAAAGTGCCAAAGCGAAAGCGCCTAATACCGCATATGCCAAGGCAACTTCTGCACCATCACCTAAGCCCGCATTAAATGCTGTAACTGTATCTGACAGACTTAAACCTGCAACCAACCCACCTATAATTGCTGAAATAACCAATGTTAAAA
This sequence comes from Acinetobacter sp. CE-15, assembly GCF_051059255.1. NCBI lineage: Bacteria > Pseudomonadati > Pseudomonadota > Gammaproteobacteria > Moraxellales > Moraxellaceae > Acinetobacter > Acinetobacter sp. CE-15. The sequence continues at coordinate 4,357,988 of NZ_CP192737.1, forward strand.
CAACAGAAACTCGTGCCAGTGACAAGATAAACATCACGGCAATCGCAATAACGACAGCATTCATGGAGAAATTTACGAAAATTTGAAAGCCGATATTTTATCAGATTCACTACAATGAAGCTGTAATTTAGTCGAACTGGTCATAAAATGAATAGGCCATGTGAAAACATGGCCTATTCTTACAAGAACTAATCATCACTTTGAGTAAATCAACTCTCACTATTTTTGAGTGCAAATTCTTGAATATATTGTGCAATTTCTTGTGGTTGGCTAAGTATCGCCCAATGGTTTGCATCAACTTCTACACGTTCAAAATCTGTTGCCCATTTAGGCACTTCATCAATCAATTCTGGGCTTACAAATTTATCTCTTAACAATACAACCGCCTGCACAGGACATACTGCATAACGCTCACGTGGTCGAGTTAAACGTGGTAGAAAGTTAGCACGGTATAGCCCAATACCATGTTCACCATCTTTAGCAATATTTTGGTTTAACGGTAAGCCTTTCTTTTTCTCAAGTTGCGTTAAAATTGCGCCCCAGCGTTGTGGACTAAAGAAATGCCAAACGGTCGGTGCAAGAAATGGTAACTGGAATGCGACGATATACCAAGATTTAAATAACTGCTTAAAAAATTTAGGCTTTTCATGTAGAAACTGTTCACGCATCCAAAAAGCAGCGTGATCTAAACAAGGTCCAGACATGGTAGTATAAGACAAAATACGATTTTTAAATTTAGGTTCCGTCACAGATTCCCACGACTGAATCGAGCCCCAGTCATGCGCTGCAAGATGAAAACTACGATTGGGCAGTAGCTCATTTACCACACACTCTAAATCCAGAGATAAGCGTGCTAAAGCATAATCACGAATTCGTTTCGGTACAGAAGACTGTCCTGCCCCACGCACATCATAAGTAATGATGTAAAATTTTGAGATCAATTGTTCAATAATCGGTTCCCAAACTTCCTGATTATCAGGATAGCCATGCACCAAAACCAATGCAGGGTTTTCAGCATTACCCCATGTTTTTGCATAAAGTTTTTGCTTATCTTGTGTGGATATCCAATAAGTTTGCACTTGCATTGAGTCACCTTTTATTGTTTTACCATTGGCTGTGATTTCGTAGTAGAGGGCATTTGGATCAATGCCACATTCCATTCAGTTCTTTATTATGGTTTAAAAATCGATAACTAGAATTGACCATGAATGCGCTAATCAAAAAACTACAGACAATCCCATTTGTTTCCAAATTTATGTTGAATCATTTTTCTCCATATAAAGGTGCAGGGATTGAAATCGAAAAAATTGATCTAAAAAACTATCATGTTCGGGTCAAAATGCCACTGACACACAGCAATCAAAATATTGTTGGTGTGCACTTTGGCGGTAGTTTGTATTCAATGGTTGATCCATTTTATATGCTTCTTTTAATGCATCATCTGGGTCCGAAATATATGGTTTGGGATAAAACCGCAAGCATCAACTTCCTTTCCCCTGGACGTAGTACGGTTTATGCAGATATTCGTTTAGATGCGATTGAAATTGAACATGTCAAAGATTTAGCTGAAAACTATAGTCCAGTCTATCGTAACTATACCGTGAATATTTTTGATGATTCTGGCTTAAGAATTGCTGAGGTACAAAAAACCGTATATATCCGTCGTAAAAACCCACACCCCTTAAAACGCTAAACAAGATTTAAATCAGTCTTACTAAAACGAAATATCCATAGATGCAACAAGAGTGCTGAAATGGTCAGATCTTTTACATTAGATTTGAAAATAGGAATAAAAAAATAAGCGCATCACGTAATCAACAATGCTAATACGTTGCGCTTATTTTTATTGAGTCTTGGGTTCAGACGCTTACTTATTTTGCTCAATAGCAGCACCTGCACCACCACCGATCGCGCCACCAATTGCAGCACCGGCATCACCGCCAAGAACACCCTTACCAAGGACTGAGCCAATACCCGCACCGATACCACTATAGGTTGCATTGCGATTTGAACCATTGTTGGCTTTGCTTCCTACAGCTGCACCACCGCCTGCACCAACAGCAGCACCAACGCCATTACCTGCATGATTACCTACACCGCCACCAACAGCACCACCAAGGGCCGCTGAAGCAATACGCTTATCGTTTGCTGACATGTTTTCACAACCTGTAAGCATCACAATAGGTAAACTCACACACATCATAGTCATTACTATTTTTTTCATGTTATTCATCCTTTCTATCTGAACTTACAAATGCAATTGATTAAGACTGATTTTATGAAAACACTAATTTATGGATTAAATTAAATTTTCATGTTGCCATTTGTAGTCTTTGATTATCAAAGATGCACAATCGAATTTAAATAACATTCATGTTAATAAGAAATTATTAAGTCGCTTTCATAAAGCAAAAGATGATCATGTTGAGTGAATTATATTGGTATTGAAAGTCCCTTCTCGCTTTGGAATAAGGCTAGGATGAGGGAAATTTCATGTTGATTTATCGTTTTAAAAAGCGTTATGAAAAAAGCCTATCTTTGAGCAATCACTTTCTAGTTAAATATTTAAAAACAATAGGTTAATCATCAAATAACTCATATTGAATCTTAATTTTTTTATTTAAATTTTTCTTTGAGAAAACGATAACTTGCATAAACAAGCATCAAGATTGCTAGCTGGCTGAATACCAAGAAAAGCATAAAAAAGAGTTCAGTAAAGACAACGCCAAGTTGATAGTGATACAAGGATTGGAATAAATAGCCATTTCGACCTAAACCTATGGTCATATCTTGTTGAGCGAAATGCCATTGCATCATCGAAAAACTAAACCAGATAAACCCAAGAATACATACAACTATAAGCACCGCATCCCACAACTTAAACTGCGCTGTCTGGAGCGTTGTTTGAGGTGTAGTTTGACGCCCTTCTTGCCAAATCATGCAAAATAAAAAAACGGCCCAAATGCTGCTCAATAGCGAAAAATATGCAGTCACCGATACCGTATAAAAAGCCAAGGGACCAAACCTTCCCGTTTGAATCTTTAATTTTTCTGTGATGAATTGAAATACATCGTGCTGCCAATTCATTTCTGGCTGAGCTGGTAAAAACATCAACAAACAGACGGGAACGAACATGACTGCCAGTAAAACTATCCATATATTTCTAATTTTAATTGCCATTTTTAATGTTTGTGACTGAGATCTACTCAGTATATAAAAAAAGACGCCCTAAGGCGCATATCATAAGACAACGAATAGTCATCATCGTTTTCACAAGCATCCTAACTTGATTAAGTTTGGAATTGAGCAAGTGATACCGCAGAAACCGGAGCAGCTCTGGGTTGCAGATATAACCTATCTTCCACTAGAAACAGGAGAGGCCTATCTGAGTCTAATAACCGATGCTTGGTCTAGAAAAATAGTGGGTTATCATGTAGATGACAATTTAGGTGCAGAAGCTGTTAGCCAAGCATATATCAAAGCATTAAATGAACGTAAAGCCCCACAATCCTCATTGATTCATCATTCAGATCGAGGTATCCAATATTGTTCAAAGAAATATCAGGAATTACATCAAAAACATAATATTCGATGTTCTATGACAGATGGATATCTTACGAAACAGTGTTTCTCATATCAAAATGCTTTAGCTGAAAGAGTGAATGGTATATTGAAGAATGAATATTTACTTCATAAACCAAAGAGCCTTGAAGACGCTAAACGAATGGTTGCAGAGTCCATAAAAATTTATAATATTCGTAGACCGCATATGTCACTAAAATACAAAACGCCCGATGAAGTTCATCGAGCGATTGTGTGAAATAAGTGTCAACCTATTTCAGGACTAGACAAAATTAATATAGATATTTTATCTCAATGGATTATGAGAAATTTTTATCTTAACTTCATGCTCAGTTCGTTGTTTTTTCCTTGCATGAGAACATAAATATTCAAACATATTTTTTTCATGCTGAGCATGAGGTCCTAAATATATTTTTTTCAAATGTTTTACTACATCTTGACCATAACCAATGTAAAAGCGTTTGAGCTTTTCATCATATTGAATATATTCATCATCCCATTGAGTTACATAAACCACACGGCACTCTTGTTCTTCTTTAAAAGCCATATGCTTAATCAGAAATCTAAGAGGTAATAATATTTCAGCTAAAAGCTCAGCTTCATTGGAATATTTCTTTATGTCTTCAGAAATTTTTTGATAAAGTGGCTGAATCAATTCTTCAAGTTTCTGAAACTCCCCCCTAACTTTATCACGTAATTTTTTAATATCCTTTAAATAATTTTCCCATTTATCGCTCTTTGAGCTTTTCGCTTCTCTACAGAAAGTCCATTCTTCTCGGTGTGAAATTTCAATTAATTTTGAGTCTGGATCAATATAAATACAGCGATATAATGGTAACTTTTCTATAACTTTACTATTCGAACTTTCAACTACAGAGCTAGTTTCAATATTTTTATTATTCTTATCAACTTCACCAAACTCAATGATTTCCGAAGAGGAGCTATTGGTGTTTTGAAGTCGGATATTTGAGAAGCTATTCTCTTGCTCAAAAAACTGTTCTGTTAAAATCAGACTCAAACCACTTCCTTCCTTTTGGTCTTCTTTACCATATAGTCGGAACTGATTTAATGAATCGTGATGTAATGTAAAACAGCCCATAAAAGCTTGATCATTTGTTGTTATCAAATCAGAAGAAATACTTAGAAAATTATTTAATATTTCCCCTTCAGTAGGATCATTCATTAAATCAATCGTATTCAATCTCATTTTCGAACTATTATAATGACCACAAATATTGTTAGCTATCAATAACTTTGCAACAGATGGCGATGTATAATGAGCAATTAAATCTTCATTCTTATTTTTTATAATTAAAGAGTTTAATAAAGAGTCAACTTTTTTAAATATTTCAAATAGTTTTCTTGATGATTCTTTTTCAATATTCAAAATTTTCCTTATCAAATATTTTTTATAAATTAGCTTAAGATACCATACTGAATTTTCAGAAACATTACCCCAATACTTTAAAATTTCATCTAAGTTAGAATTTTTAGAACAATATTCTAGGTCACCTAATTTATAATGAGCTCTATCATATGCCTCTGCTAAATCCTCCTGCTTTATATTTTGATATGCTTGTTTTGCTTCATCTAATCGATTTAACTTTATTAGTAAACTACCTAAATTAAACTGTGCACTAGCATATGCTTCCTTTGAGTCTTCTCTCTCCACTCTTTTATAAGCTTGCTCTGCTTCTTCTAATCTTTCATCATTTTTTGTTAATAAATTACCTAGATTGAATTGTGCTTTAGCATATGCTTCTTTTGAATCTTCTCGTCCCACCTCTTTATAAGCATGTTCTGCTTCGGCTTGTTTATCGTGGAAAAAATCAGCCAATAAACATCCTAAATTCAATCGAGCTTTTACATATGATACAGCACGATCTTCTCTTAAGACATTTTCGTATGCTTGCTTTGCTTCTTCTAATTTATTCCTGTGTTTAAATAAATTAGCTAAATTCAATTGAGCGCTGGCATATGACTGAGCGTGGTCTTCTCTTAAGACATTTTTATACGCTTGTTCTGCCTCCATAAACCCCTTTTGATTATTAAATAAGAAACCCAAAATATATTGAGATTTAGCATAAAGTTCTTTCAAGTCATCAGAAGTTTTTTTTATTTGTGAAAATAATCTAATTGCATTATCAATTTGGTCATTTTCATATGCTTCCCATGCCTGCTTGTAAATCTTCGTTGCTTCTACTAAATTCATTTGTCACGTCTTAAAATAAATGTAATTTAAAAGAAGTATACAAAAAAAGACGCCCTAAGGCGTCTTCTTCATTTCAAAAGCTGTTTAAACTTAGAAAGAATCTTCGTTTAAAGCTTGAGAGAATGCTTGATCAACTTCAGAGAAGTCATTTACAAGCTCATGCTCTGCAGCTTCTGCTTCTTGACGACGACGTTCTAAGTGGTATGCAAGACCAGTACCTGCTGGAATCAAGCGACCTACAACAACGTTTTCTTTCAAGCCACGTAAATCATCTTCTTTACCTGTTACAGCCGCTTCAGTTAACACACGTGTTGTTTCCTGGAACGATGCAGCAGAGATGAACGAGTCAGTAGAAAGCGATGCTTTGGTAATACCCATCAATTGACGTTCATACTTCGCAGGGAACTTGTTCTGAGCCAATACCGCTTGGTTTTCGCCCACAACGCGGATGTAATCCACTTGTTCGCCTTTGATAAAGCTTGTATCGCCACCGTCGGTAATGTCAACTTTACGCAACATTTGACGAACGATTACTTCGATATGCTTATCGTTGATTTTTACACCTTGTAAGCGGTAAACGTCTTGAACTTCGTTCACGATGTAGTTGGTTAATGCAACTTCACCTTTCAAACGCAAGATGTCATGTGGGTTTTGTGGACCATCAGAAATGGTTTCACCACGGTTCACATGCTCACCTTCAAACACGTTAATGGTACGCCATTTTGGAATCAACTCTTCATAAATTTCAGAGCCATCATCTGGGGTAATCACTAAACGGTTCTTACCTTTGGTTTCTTTACCAAAGCTTACAACACCTGAGATTTCAGCAAGAATTGCATGTTCTTTCGGCTTACGTGCTTCGAACAAGTCAGCTACACGCGGCAGACCACCAGTAATATCACGAGTACGTGAAGTTTCTTGTGGTACACGACCAATAACGTCACCAACACCGATCGTCTCACCATCACGAACAGTCACGATCGTGTTTTGTGGCAAGAAGTAGAACTGTTCGCCGCCATCGGTTGTATCCAACACGATTGCAGGACGCAAATCTTTACCAGAAGCAGGACGTGCTGTTACAGGTAAAATTTCAACAGTGGTCATACCCGTTGCATCATCAGTTTTCGATGTTGCAGTTACGCCATCCGAAATTTGGCTGAAGCGTGCTTTACCAGCAACTTCTGTAACCAATGGATGTGTATGCGGATCCCAAGTTGCAACAATACCGCCGCCTTCTACAGGTTGACCATCTTTAATCAAGATAGACGCACCGTATGGAAGTTTATAACGCTCACGTTCGCGACCTAAATCATCAGCGATACCGATTTCACCTGAACGTGAAACAGACACCAAGTGACCTTTGGCATGTTGAACAGTTTTAACGTTATGGAAACGAACTGTACCTTTGTTACGTACTTGTACGCTATTTGCAGCAGACGTTCGGCTTGCAGCACCACCTACGTGGAATGTACGCATGGTTAACTGTGTACCAGGTTCACCAATTGATTGCGCAGCCATAACACCGACAGATTCACCTGGATTTACCAAGTGACCACGCGCCAAGTCACGACCATAACATTTAGCACATACACCGAAAGTCGAAGCACAGTTTACAACTGAACGTACTTTAACTTCATCGACACCCGCATCTTCAAGATACGCAGCGATTTTCTCGTCAATCAATGTGTTACGTGGAAGCACAACTTCATCTGAACCCGCTTTTTTCACGTCTTCAGCAGTTACACGTCCTAATACACGTACACTTAATGGCTCAATGACATCGCCACCTTGAATGAACGGAGTCATTACAAGACCTTCCAGCGTACCACAATCTGGCTCAGTAATAACCAAGTCTTGCGCAACGTCAACTAGACGACGTGTCAAGTAACCAGAGTTTGCTGTTTTAAGTGCTGTATCGGCCAAACCTTTACGCGCACCATGTGTTGAAATGAAGTACTGAAGTACTGTCAAACCTTCACGGAAGTTTGCTTTAATCGGTGTTTCAATGATCGAACCATCTGGTTTCGCCATCAAACCACGCATACCTGCAAGCTGACGGATCTGAGCTGCCGAACCACGGGCACCAGAGTCAGACATCATGTAGATACTGTTGAATGATTTTTGCTTCTCGTCTTCACCCTGTTTGTTTTTAACAGTCGTGAATGACAAGTTGTCCATCATCGCTTTGGCAACTTGGTCGTTAGTACGCGCCCAAATATCGACAACTTTGTTGTAACGCTCACCCGCAGTTACGAAACCTTGCTCGAATTGTTGTTCAATTTCACGAACTTCAACTTCTGCTTTTTCGATAATTGCTTGTTTTTGTGGCGGAATCAACATGTCTTCCATACCCACAGAAACACCAGAACGTGTTGCTTGACGGAAGCCCAAGTACATCAATTGGTCAGCAAAGATAACTGTATCTTTCAAACCTAATTTACGGTAGCAAGAGTTAATCAACTTAGAGATGTTCTTTTTAGTCATCTCAACGTTGATTTGTTGGAAATCCATACCTTCAGGAACAACTTCCCAAAGTAAGCAACGACCAGGTGTCGTATCTACAACAATAGTTTGATGCTCACGGTTACCGTTTTCATCAATCACTGTTTGGTGTACACGTGCTTTTACACGCGCATGTAAGTCAACTTGACCTGTTGCAAGTGCACGGTTTACTTCGTGAGTATCCGCAAACACCATGCCTTCACCTTTGGCATTGATTGCATCACGTGTGATGTAATACAAGCCCAAGACAACGTCCTGAGAAGGTACGATGATCGGCTCACCGTTGGCAGGTGACAAGATGTTGTTGGTCGACATCATTAACGCACGAGCTTCTAATTGAGCTTCAAGTGTTAATGGAACGTGAACCGCCATTTGGTCACCATCGAAGTCGGCGTTAAACGCAGCACAAACGAGTGGGTGTAAACGGATCGCTTTACCTTCAATTAGAATAGGTTCAAATGCTTGAAGACCTAAACGGTGAAGTGTTGGCGCACGGTTCAACATCACTGGATGTTGACGAATTACAGATGCAAGAACGTCCCAAACTTCAGGAGTTTCACGCTCAACCATTTTCTTCGCAGCTTTAATGGTTGTTGCTTGGCCAGAAGCTTGTAGCTTAGCAAAGATAAACGGCTTGAATAATTCAAGTGCCATTTTCTTCGGAAGACCACATTGGTGTAAACGTAAAGTTGGACCTACAGTAATTACCGAACGACCAGAGTAGTCAACACGCTTACCAAGTAAGTTTTGACGGAAACGGCCTTGCTTACCTTTGATCATATCTGCCAAAGATTTAAGCGGACGTTTGTTCGAACCGGTAATTGCACGACCACGACGACCATTGTCCAATAACGCATCTACAGACTCTTGTAACATACGTTTTTCGTTACGTACGATAATGTCTGGTGCAGCAAGGTCAAGAAGACGTTTTAAACGGTTGTTACGGTTGATCACACGACGATAAAGATCGTTCAAGTCAGAAGTCGCAAAACGACCACCTTCAAGCGGTACCAACGGACGAAGATCAGGTGGAAGTACTGGAAGTACATTCATCACCATCCATTCTGGCTTGTTGTTCGACTCTTTGAACGCTTCCATCAACTTCAAACGTTTAGAGGCTTTTTTAAGCTTCGTTTCTGAAGTTGTGTTTGGAATTTCTTCACGTAAACGAGAAATTTCAGCTTCAAGATCGATGTCTTTCAACAAATCTTGAACTGCTTCTGCACCCATTTTCGCGCTGAATTCGTCACCATGTTCTTCTAACGCAGTGAAGTATTCTTCATCGTTAAGAAGTTGGTACTTTTCCATTGGCGTCATGCCAGGATCAGTAACCACATAAGATTCGAAGTACAATACACGTTCGATATCACGTAAAGTCATATCAAGTAATAAACCGATACGGCTTGGTAATGATTTCAAGAACCAAATATGCGCAACTGGAGAAGCAAGCTCGATGTGACCCATACGCTCACGACGAACTTTTGCAGTTGTTACTTCAACGCCACATTTTTCACAAATGACGCCTTTATATTTCATACGCTTGTATTTACCACACAAGCATTCGTAATCTTTTACTGGACCAAAGATTTTGGCACAGAATAAACCATCACGTTCTGGTTTAAACGTACGATAGTTAATGGTTTCTGGCTTTTTAACTTCACCGTGAGACCATGACTTAATCATTTCTGGTGACGCAAGACCAATACGGATACGGTCAAACTCTACTGGAGCGTGACCATCTGAATCCGTCTTTTTGCGCATGATATCGAGCAAGTCTTTCAATTTTTTTCTCCGTGTGTCGAAGCGCTTTTCAGGCTACGACTGGGTCACAAATATTGTTTTTTCACTGAATTTTAATCCCCCTTGATCCCCCTTTTTCTAAGGGGGAAAGTCCCTCTTTCATAAAGAGGGATTTAGGGAGATTCAATGGTGAAGTTTAGTCACCATTTTTCAGTTCAATGTTGATACCTAAAGAACGGATCTCTTTGGTCAATACGTTAAACGATTCAGGCATACCCGGATCCATATAATGGTTACCATCTACGATGTTCTTATAGATGCGAGTACGACCTTCAACGTCATCCGACTTCACAGTAAGCATTTCTTGAAGTGTATAAGCAGCACCATAAGCTTCTAGTGCCCAGACTTCCATCTCACCGAAACGCTGACCACCGAATTGTGCTTTACCACCAAGCGGTTGTTGAGTTACAAGTGAATAAGAACCAGTAGAACGTGCATGCATCTTGTCATCAACCAAATGGTTCAACTTGAGCATGTACATATAACCAACAGTTACTGGGCGGTCAAAACGCTCACCTGTACGTCCGTCATACAATACTGTTTGACCTGTACGTGAGATACCACCAAGCTCAAGTAACTCTTTGATCTGACTTTCTTCTGCACCATCAAATACTGGCGTAGCTAAAGGAACACCTTTACGCAAGTTACCTGATAACACCAAGATTTCTTCATCAGTTAAGCTATCAAGATCTTCTTGCTCGCCACCAACTTTGTTATAAATCTTGTCTAAGAAATCACGAAGCTCAAGAACGGTACGTTGCTCTTTCATCATCTTGTCGATCTTATCGCCAAGACCTTTTGCAGCCATACCTAAGTGAGTTTCAAGAATCTGACCCACGTTCATACGTGATGGTACACCCAATGGGTTAAGTACGACATCAACTGGAACACCATGGATATCATGCGGCATGTCTTCAACAGGCAAGATGTTTGATACAACACCTTTGTTACCGTGACGACCCGCCATCTTATCACCAGGCTGGATACGACGTTTTACAGCTAAGTAAACTTTAACAACTTTCAAGACACCTGTTGTAAGCTCATCACCTGTAGAAAGTTTGCGTTTTTTCTCAGCAAATTTCTCATCAATCTCGTAGCTCTTCTCTTTCAAGAACACTTGAATTTGAGTTAAGCGTTCAGCGATGCCTTCATCTGTTGGTTGAACTTCTAAAAGATCAACAAGCTCTAAACCAGACAATACATCTTCAGATAGCTTATCACCGCGCTTGGTCGTACCGCCGCCATTCGACTCTTGGCCTTTTAACAAACGGATAATACGTTCACGAGCAGCTTCTTCGAAGATTTTGAATTCTTCTTTCAAGTCTTTACGATAAGCATCAAGTTGCGCTTTCTCAATCGCTTGAGCACGTTCATCTTTCTCGATACCGTCACGTGTAAACACTTGAACGTCGATGACTGTACCTTTAACGCTTGAAGAAACACGTAAAGATGAATCTTTAACGTCTGCCGCTTTCTCACCAAAGATTGCACGAAGTAATTTTTCTTCAGGGGTTAATTGTGTTTCACCTTTAGGTGTCACTTTACCAACAAGAATATCACCCGCTGCAACTTCAGCACCGATATAAACAATACCTGATTCATCAAGTTTAGATAACGCTGCTTCACCTACGTTAGGAATATCGGCAGTGATTTCTTCCGCACCTAACTTCGTATCACGCGCAACACATGATAATTCTTGAATATGAATTGACGTTAAACGATCTTCTTGAAGAACACGTTCAGATAATAAAATCGAGTCTTCGTAGTTATAACCGTTCCAAGTCATGAACGCGACACGCATGTTCTGACCCAATGCTAATTCACCACCATCAGTTGATGGACCATCAGCAAGAACGTCACCACGGCCGACTTTATCGCCCATGCTCACAAGCACTTTTTGGTTAATACATGTGTTTTGGTTTGAACGCGTGTATTTGATCAAGTTGTAGATATCTACACCTGCTTCACCCGCGATCATTTCATCTTCGTTGACACGAATAACCACACGTGATGCATCTACAAACTCAATGCGTCCGCCACGTTTCGCGATCACACATACACCAGAGTCGTGCGCTACGTTTGCTTCCATGCCGGTACCCACAAGTGGTTTATCAGCAAGCAATGTAGGAACAGCCTGACGTTGCATGTTTGAACCCATCAATGCACGGTTGGCATCATCGTGTTCAAGGAATGGAATAAGTGATGCAGCGACAGATACAACCTGTTGAGCAGATACATCCATATGCGTCACTTTTTCAGGTGGCATACGAACGAAGTCACCTTGGTGACGTACTGAAACGAAGTCTTCTGTTAAATGTCCATCTTTATCCAATGCAGAATCGGCCTGTGCAATAACAGTACCTACTTCTTCAATTGCAGATAAATATTCAACATCATCTGTTACACGACCATCAACAACGCGACGGTATGGTGTTTCCAAGAAACCGAAGTTGTTCGCTTTTGCATAAACAGAAAGCGAGTTGATCAAACCAATGTTTGGTCCTTCAGGAGTTTCAATTGGACATACACGACCATAGTGAGTTTGATGTACGTCACGTACTTCAAAGCCCGCACGTTCACGTGTCAAACCACCAGGCCCAAGCGCAGATACACGACGTTTGTGTGTAATTTCTGACAACGGGTTGTTTTGATCCATAAACTGTGACAATTGGCTTGAACCAAAGAATTCTTTGATTGCAGCAGCAACTGGTTTCGCATTGATCAAATCTTGTGGAGACAAGTTATCTGTTTCAGCTTGGTTTAAACGCTCTTTAACAGCACGTTCAACACGAACTAAACCAACACGGAATTGGTTTTCTGTCATTTCACCAACAGAACGTACGCGACGGTTACCCAAGTGATCGATATCATCGACTTCACCTTTACCGTTACGAATTTCTACCAGTGTTTTCAGTACATCAATGATGTCATCGTTAGAAAGAATACCTTCTACTTCACGAGACTTCTGATCTGTACCTACTTCGTAAGGACGACCCAAACGACGGTTAAACTTCATACGGCCCACAGGCGATAAATCATAGCGCTCTGTAGAGAAGAATAAGTTATTGAATAAGTTTTCAGCTGCTTCTTTCGTTGGTGGCTCACCTGGACGCATCACTTTGTAGATTTCTACAAGTGCTTCTTCACGACCAGATGTTGTATCTGCACGTAAGGTGTCAGCAACAAAAGAACCACGATCGATGTCATTGGTGAACAGGATATTAAATTGTTTAATACCACCTTCAGCAATTCTGACCAAAATCTCATGACTTAATACAGTGTTAGCAGTAATTACTTCACCGTCTTTAAGTACGATATCTTCAGCAGTAATACGCTCATACAAATATTCATCTGGAACTGGAAGTTTAGTTAAACCAGCAGCTTCCATTTGACGTACATGGCGAGCATTAATACGTTTACCTTGTTCAACAATGGCTTTACCATCATTGTCCACGATATCAAATTGAGCCATTTCACCACGAAGACGTTCAGGCACAAGGTCAATCTGATAGCTACCCATATCAAGATATACAGGTACTTTTTCGTAGAACATATTCAGAATTTGTTCATTGCTATAGCTCAATGCACGTAACACAACAGTCGCAAGCAATTTACGACGACGGTCAATACGTACAAAGACTAAATCTTTAGCATCAAACTCAAAATCTAACCATGAACCACGATAAGGAATAATACGTGCTGAATAAAGCACTTTACCGCTTGAATGCGTTTTACCTTTATCATGGTCAAAGAATACGCCTGGTGAACGGTGTAATTGAGATACGATTACACGCTCAGTACCATTGATCACAAAGGTACCATTCTCAGTCATGAGTGGCATTTCACCCATGTACACTTCTTGTTCACGTACGTCTTTAATAGATTTCGTTTCACGATCTTTGATGATCAAACGAATTTTAACGCGCATTGGTGCCGCAAAGGTTGAACCACGAAGAATACATTCGCGAACATCAAACTCTGGTTTACCAAGACTATACTCAACGAATTCTAAAGCAGCATTGCCCGAATAACTTTCAATAGGAAAAACTGAACGAAATGCAGCTTGGAGACCGATATCTTCGCGATTTTTTGGTGTTTTGCCGTCTTGCAAGAATGTTCTGTACGAGTCGACTTGAATCGAGAGCAGGTACGGAGCATGCATGACTTGGGGCAATTTACCAAAATTCTTACGGATCCGTTTCTTTTCGGTATATGAGTATGCCATCTGGAGTCCTCGGAAAGTAAACTAAGTCCGCCTGCAGAACGAACTTAGAAGGAATTACGCAGGTCGATATGACCACCACTTTTATACAAATGCTGCAAATTTCAGTGGTACAAAACGCTTAGCAATATTTTTAAAATGGAAAAATATTGGTAAGCGTTTGATTGTGTTTATTTATTTTTAAAATTGATGGTTTTTCTACCAATCAATCTAAAATCGAGCCGATTATTGTAACGCAAAAAGGCTGATGACCCAAGAGCCATCAGCCAATTTTTGGGGTCAAATTAAAATTTGACCCCTAGCGAAATTACTTAACAGTAACTGTAGCACCAGTTTCTTCAAGTTTTTTCTTAAGTTCTTCAGCTTCTTCTTTAGAAACGCCTTCTTTAAGATTTGAAGGAGCGCCTTCTACTAAGTCTTTAGCTTCTTTCAAGCCAAGACCAGTAACTTCACGTACTGCTTTAATTACAGCAACTTTGTTAGCACCGAAAGAAGTCAATTCAACATTGAATTCTGATTGCTCTTCAGCAACAGCAGCAGCAGGACCTGCAGCTACAGCTACAGCAGCAGCTGATACGTTGAATTTCTCTTCGAAAGCAGAGATAAGTTCAACAAGTTCAAGAACAGTTTTTTCAGCAACTGCGTTTAAGATTTCTTCGTTAGTTAAAGCCATGAGAATAACTCCAAATGGATATTGAATGGTGTGTGAAATTTATTAAGCTTATGCAGCTTCTGACTCGTTTTTCTCTTTGAGCGCTGTAATAAGGCGACCCAATTTCGAAATAGGAGCTTGAAGAACATTGGCAAGCATAGTAAGTGCTTTTTCTTGGTTCGGAAGATTCGCGATAACGCTAACGTCAGCACCTTGATAAAGTTTGCCGTCAAATGCAGCAGCTTTAAGTTCAAATGCTTTGTTAGTTTTAGCAAATTCTTCAAACAAGCGAGCAGCTGCGCCCATGTCATCTTCAGAAGTTGAAAAAGCTAGAATAGTTGGACCAACAAGGTTTTCGTCTAAGATATCAAATTGAGTACCTTCGAAAGCACGTTTAGCCAAAGTGTTACGCACGATACGTGTCTTAACACCTAACTTACGAGCTTCAACACGAAGTGTAGTCAATTGTTCAACTGTTAAACCTTGGTAGTCAGCAACAACAGCAGCAAACGCGGTAGAAGCAACTTCATTTACTTCCGCAACGATCTGTTTTTTGTCTTCGATAAGAAGAGCCATTGTAAAACCTCCTAACGGTGATTTATGCAATCCACGGACTGCACTCCCAATTCGTAAATCAATCTCTTGACTTACACGCGGAGGAGGAATCAATCACACCACCGCGTCTACTCAGACTGGTATTTTAAGAAGCGAATCCGAAGACTCCCCTCGCCTGAGGTCTTTGACGCTGATAAATTTACATCTATCAATTCAAAGTCCGCCTGATGATCAACAAAGCCATGCTTTATCAATCCACAAGAAGAAAAGCTCAACTTCAATAGAAGCCATCACTCTTTCTTGCGTAAAATTTGAAGTAACACTTCAAATTTCACTCAGGACTTTAAAATTCTTTTATCGTAATATAATTATTGAAAAATAATTATTTAGAAACGTTTTGTACATCAACAACAAGACCAGGACCCATAGTTGAGCTCAAAGTGATCTTTTGGATGTAGATACCTTTAGAAGTCGCAGGTTTTGCTTTCTTAAGGTCAGCGATAAGCGCTTCAACGTTTGAACGAACAGCTTCAGCAGTGAAACCTACTTGACCGATCGCAGCGTGGATGATACCCGCTTTGTCTACACGGTAACGTGCTTGACCAGCTTTTGCATTTTTAACTGCAGTTGCTACGTCAGGAGTTACAGTACCCACTTTAGGGTTTGGCATTAAGCCACGTGGACCAAGGATCGTACCTAACTTACCAACAACACGCATTGCATCTGGAGCAGCAATAACAACGTCGAAGTCTAAGTTACCCGCTTGAATGCTTTCAGCAAGATCATCAAAACCAACGATGTCCGCGCCTTCAGCTTTAGCAGCTTCAGCAGCAGCGCCTTGAGCAAACACAGCAACACGTACAGTTTTACCAGTACCTGCAGGAAGTGTAGTCGCGCCACGAACAACTTGGTCAGATTTACGAGGATCAACACCTAGGTTTACCGCAACATCCAAAGATTCTTTGAATTTTGCAGCAGGTAGGCTGCTAAGAACTTGTACTGCTTCTTCCAAAGTGTAAACTTTGTTTGCTTCAATAGCTGCAGCAATGGCTTTTTGACGTTTAGTTAACTTTGCCATGTCTTATAGCTCCACTTCCAAGCCCATAGAACGCGCAGAACCAGCAATGGTACGTACACGTGCGTCTAAATCAGCACCAGTTAAATCTGGTTCTTTAGTAGTCGCAATTTCTTCTAACTGAGCGCGAGTCAACTTACCAACTTTAGTTTTGTTTGGTACAGCAGAACCCTTTTGGATACCAGCAGCTTTCTTAAGAAGAATCGCAGCAGGTGGAGTTTTCATGATGAATGTGAACGACTTATCGTTGTACACAGTGATCACTACAGGAATTGGAAGACCTTGTTCAACTTTTTGTGTAGCAGCATTGAATTCTTTACAGAATGCCATGATGTTAACACCACGTTGACCTAATGCAGGACCAATCGGTGGAGATGGATTCGCTTTACCAGCTGGAACTTGCAGCTTGATATAGCCGTCAATCTTCTTAGCCATTTCAAATTACCTCTGGGTACAAACGCCTTTTAGAGCTCCCCAACATTTCAAGTAACGATACCGTTACAACAACAATGCCCGATCCATAACAAATCGGGCGCTTTCAAACAGTGCAAATTAAATTGTTTTTTCGACTTGGCGAAATTCCAATTCAACTTGAGTTGGTCGATTAAATACATTAATCGTCAACGTTAAACGTGATTTTTCGTACTGAACTTCTTCCACCACACCTTTAAAGTCTGTGAATGGACCGTCAGTAACAAGTAATTCTTCACCCGGCTCAAACATCGTCTTAGGACGAGGTGCTTCACCTTTATTGTGTACACGTGCAAGAATCGCATCAGCTTCTTTTTGCGTAATTGGTGCTGGCTTTTCAGCTGTACCACCGATGAAACCTAATACTTTTGGACATTCTTTAACAATGTGCCAAGTTTCATCATTCATTTCCATTTCGACTAACACATAGCCAGGAAAGAATTTACGCTCTGATTTACGCTTCTTACCATCCTTCATCTCTACCACTTCTTCGGTAGGAACAAGGACTTCACCAAAACTATCAGCAACAGCGCTACGCTGGATTCGATCATTAAGTGAACGCATCACTTGTTTTTCATAACCTGAATAGGCATGAATAATGTACCAACGTTTCATAGCTCTCTTACCCGATAATAAACTTCATAAACCAACCGATGATATAGTCAAAACACCACAAAATAATTGCGGCAACTATAACAACGAGGAGAACTTGCCATGAAGTGGTTACTGTTTCATGTTTCGTAGGCCATGTAACTCGACGTAATTCGATACGAGAGTCTTTAAGCAAACGAACAAAGCCTTTGCCTTGATGGGTGGCGTATAATAAACCTAAAGCTACGATGATACAAGCTAAAATTACCCCAATACGCACCCAGACACTATTTGCAGGTGCCCAATACGCTGGAAGATATTGATTTGTCATCAACGCACCGCCAAATAAAGCCAATGCTATGATCCACAAAATAAAATCAAATGGAGAACTTGTCTTCACCATTTCAGCAGAATTGTTGCTTTGAGGAATTGCCGCGCCGCCCATTGCGTCACGTGATTTATCATTCGACATTTTTGTACTCGTCGTAGGTTTCGCGACTTATTATATGACCAGTTTAGCCGACATCAAGTTTTTTATTTAAAAAATGGCAGGTCAGGAGGGACTCGAACCCCCAACATTCGGTTTTGGAGACCGACGCTCTACCAATTGAACTACTGACCTATAAACAAACCGAGAGCCTAAACTCTCGGTTAGAACAAACATATTAGCGGTTATGCAGTTACTTTAGCAACTACACCAGCACCAACTGTACGACCACCTTCACGGATCGCAAAACGTAGACCTGGGTCCATTGCGATTGGGTGAATTAGTTCTACTGACATTTCAACGTTGTCACCTGGCATAACCATTTCAACGCCGTCTTGTAATTGGATTGCGCCAGTTACGTCAGTTGTACGGAAGTAGAACTGTGGACGGTAACCGTTAAGGAACGGAGTATGACGACCACCTTCTTCTTTAGAAAGTACATATACTTCTGCGTCGAATTTAGTGTGCGGCTTGATTGTACCTGGTTTAGCAAGTACTTGACCACGTTGTACGTCTTCACGCTTAGTACCACGTAAAAGAACACCACAGTTCTCGCCCGCACGACCTTCGTCAAGAAGTTTACGGAACATTTCTACGCCAGTTACAGTTGTTTTAACTGTATCTTTGATACCAACGATTTCAACTTCTTCGCCGACTTTAACGATACCAGATTCTACACGACCTGTTACCACTGTACCACGACCAGAAATAGAGAATACATCTTCGATTGGCATCAAGAATGCTTTATCGATAGCACGTTCTGGTTCTGGAATATAAGAATCAAGCGCTTCAACAAGTGAAAGTACAGCTGATTCGCCATATTGACCAGCATCACCATTAAGTGCAGCAAGCGCTGAACCACGGATGATAGGTGTGTCATCACCTGGGAAGTCATAAGTAGAAAGAAGTTCACGAACTTCCATTTCTACTAATTCAAGTAATTCTTCATCATCAACAAGGTCACACTTGTTAAGGAATACAAGAATATAAGGTACACCTACTTGGCGAGAAAGAAGGATGTGTTCACGAGTTTGTGGCATTGGACCATCAGTCGCAGCACATACAAGGATCGCACCGTCCATCTGAGCAGCACCAGTAATCATGTTTTTAACATAATCGGCGTGACCTGGGCAGTCTACGTGAGCGTAGTGACGAATTGGAGAATCGTATTCTACGTGTGAAGTATTAATTGTAATACCACGTGCTTTTTCTTCTGGTGCAGAATCGATTGCTGCGTAGTCTTTAGCTTCACCGCCGTAAGTTTTTGCACAAATTGTTGCAATTGCAGCAGTTAAAGTTGTTTTACCATGGTCGACGTGACCAATTGTACCCACGTTTACGTGTGGCTTATTACGTTCAAACTTAGCCTTAGCCATTTGCTCTTCCTCGTTTATGTCGAACACGAGTTAAACAACTCAGCATCGACAATCGTCTAAAAAACTAGACACCTAATACTTGAAAAGCAGACTAATAAGCCTGCTTTTGAGAAACTGGTGTAGAATAATCTACCAAATTGTATCTGGAGCTCTTATCGAGATTTGAACTCGAGACCTCTCCCTTACCAAGGGAGTGCTCTACCACTGAGCTATAAGAGCATCATCTTCGATGGAGCGGGAGACGAGGGTCGAACTCGCGACATGTAGCTTGGAAGGCTACCGCTCTACCAACTGAGCTACTCCCGCTTAATGTTGGTAATTACCACTTATCGAAGTAATGGTGGTGAGAGAAGGATTCGAACCTTCGAAACTTTCGTGGCAGAGTTACAGTCTGCTCCCTTTGACCGCTCGGGAATCTCACCTTTACACTTACTTTCAGTGTCGTTCTTCAACATTATAACACAAAACCTTAAGATGGTGCCGGCACACGGATTCGAACTGTGGACCTACTGATTACAAGTCAGTTGCTCTACCAACTGAGCTATGCCGGCGTTTCTTAGTGTTTCGTACGTTTCGTATCGGAACGGTGTGCAGTTTAGCAAAACTCAGAATCCTTGCAAGTGTTTTTTGCAAAAAAAACCTCAAAAACTCATAAAATCAATCCGTTTGACGATAATTCAACCGCTTTGATCACTGCGCGAGCTTTTATTTGGGTTTCATTCCACTCTGATTCAGGATTTGAGTCGACAACCAACCCTGCACCAGCCTGTACATAAACCTTATTTTCACGAATAACACAGGTTCTGATCGCAATCGACATGTCCATTTCGCCATGCCAGCCCAAATAACCCACTGCACCACCAAAAATTCCACGTTTTACCGGCTCAACTTCGTCAATAATTTCCATTGCACGAATCTTTGGGGCACCTGAAAGCGTCCCTGCTGGAAAAGTTGCCTTAAAAACATCCAAAGCATCGACATCATCCAACACTTCACCTTGTACATTGGAAACAATATGCATGACATGTGAATAACGTTCGATCACCATTTGATCAGTCACTTGCACTTTACCGATTTTCGAGACACGCCCCACATCATTACGGCCTAAATCAATCAGCATTAAATGTTCCGCAATCTCTTTTTCATCAGAAAGCAAATCTTTTTCAAGCGCCAAATCTTCTTCTTTGGTTTTTCCTCGTGGACGTGTGCCTGCAAGCGGACGTACAGTCGCGATCCCATTTTCGAGTCGAGAAAGAATTTCCGGTGAAGACCCTACGATATGGAACGGCTTTTGATCTAAAAGGGTCTGGCCTTGCACCAAAAATAAATACGGTGATGGATTGAGATGTCGTAATGCGCGATAAACCTGTAAAGGCTCACCATCAAAATCCGACACCATACGATGCCCAGGAACAACCTGCATCACATCACCAGCACGGATATATTCTTTAACTTTCTCAATTGACTCAAGGAATTTGTCATGCCCAGTCAGTGACTCAAAATGCGGAGCGGTATGTTTTTTGGCAACCAAGCTGATTGGCATAGCCAATAATGCCTCAATCTCATCCAGCTGTTGCTGAGCCTTGGCATAAGCCTCTGTATCATTAACATCTGCATGTACGATTAAAAACAAAGTATCTTTTAAGTTATCAAATACAATGACGGTTTTAGACAACATCATCCATAAATCTGGCAGTCCAACGGGATCCGCCTCAGGCACATTCTTTAACCGTGGCTCAATATAACGTACTGCGTCATAACCAAAGTAACCCACCAAGCCGCCAGTAAAATTAGGCAGCGCGGGTAAATCTTGCTGGGTGGGTACTTTAAACTGCGCTTGAAAATCACGGATATATTGAAAGGGATCTGCACATGGCTGGGTATCTATCGAGCCATCTACCGATTTGATCGTGAGCTGTCCTGCATTACAGGAAAATACGATTGATTCACCCAGTCCAATAATTGAATATCTTGCCCAGTTTTCGCCACCTTCGACAGATTCAAAAAGATAAGCTTGTTGATGCTGTTTTAAACGAGCAAATACAGACAATGGCGTATCTGTATCGGCTAAGCGTTGGCGGTATACAGGGATAAGGTTATAACCCGCTGATTTTAGTTGTTCAAATTGCGCTAAGGTTGTCATCAGGAATTCTCTCTATTTTCGATAATACTAAGTATGGATGTCTCTGCATTTCACTTAGTGACGCCATCGAAAAGTGCGTTTGCTATTCATTCCTCTTCCCTTTTTTCGCAACAATTTAAATATACAGGTGTTAAGCCAAAAGCTCTGTTAAATCATCCACCACTTGTTGTGGCTGACAGAGTTGAATATCTTCACCGTGATTATAACCATAGCTGACCACAATACAATCAACCTCTGCACGGCGTGCAGCCTCGACATCATTACTTGAATCGCCAATCATCAAGGTTTTGTCAGTTGATGACTGATAAGTTTCAACACAATACAACAATGGTTTTGGATGTGGTTTACGCACTTCAAAACGATCACCACCTATTACATCGACAAAATAGTGATCCATTTGCAATTCTTCTAGAATTTTTCGTGCGGGCTGTTCTGGTTTATTGGTCACACAAATCAATTTCTTATTGTTTTCAATTCCCCATTCTAAAAACTCTAAAATTCCAGAGAATGGTTTGGTATCAACACAAGGCTCTGCATTGTAAATTTCCAAGAATGTATCCAAAAGCTGTTGATGCAGTAGAGGATCCACCTCACCCTTTAAATACTTCAATGTACTTTCACAAAATAATGAGGTGCCTTTACCAATCCAAACCCGAACCTGTTGTTCAGTGACTTGGGGTAAGTTCAAACGCGCTAGACTTAAGTTCATGGCACGATATAAATCAAATGCTGAATCAACCAAGGTCCCATCCAAATCAAATAAAATCAGTTCGCGTTGGTCTAGCTTTGCCACATTCATGATTTACACCTAAATCGAGTTTTAATTTTTAAAAACGAAAATACAAAAAACAAAGGCATGCGATTGCATGCCTTGAGTGTAGCGCATTCGCAAATTATTTAAACAATAGCCATGCAATAATTGCCAAAATGATCAAAATCACCAGTGTTGCCAAACCTAACTTTGCATTTTTCTGGGTTTCGACGTGTTCTTCTGCAACAATCTCAGGTGCTTTAACCTGCTCTACTTTTGGCTGTGTAGCCGCATGAATATCCACACCTTCTGGAATTGGCGCAGGTTTAGGGATTGCTACACCAGACGGCATACCTTCACGGTTGATTTGCACACTGCTATCTCGTTCTGAAAGCTCAGGCATGCCCTGTTCATTCATCTGATCTGCCACTGTACGTTCTACTGGGGCAGCTGGTTTAATTTCAGCAGTCGCCACAGCCTCAGCAGGTTGTTGAACTGGCGTTTCTACTGGAACTACAACCGGTTGAACTTCGACCTCAGGCGCTGCCTGTTCAGTTTGCAAAACAACAGGTTTTACCGGTGCAAGTACATTAAATTTAACACTGGCAAATTGAACAATATCACCATCCATCAACAGTTTATCTTGATCGATACGGATATCATTCACAAAAGTACCATTGGATGACTTTAGATCTTGAACCCAAAGCGCATCTTCTTTTAATAAGAATGCAGCATGGCGACGTGAAATTTCCGCAGCTTGTAATAACAGGTCTGCATCTTGATGGCGTCCAACCAGCATATCACGGTCAATCGTGACTTCCTGCCCTTCTAACTCACCTGTAATTGCTTGTAATTTCCAAGTCATGATTATCTTCCCATTCTAATTCAAGTCTATCTTAGCATGACATTTCTACAGTGCTAAATCAGCGTAAAACCAAGCTTTATGTTGTCCACGCCACAACAGAACACACCACAATACTTTAACAAGCTATTTTAAATATCAAATAAAGCATGCGATTAGAAGCACTTGTTACGCGAAGCCCACAATGCTACTGCTTACGGATATCATTTGGTTCCTCTGCAACGGGTGTAGTCACTGCATTGCCTTGTACTGCACTTGTCTTGGCACCTGTAGGCACTTTTTGATACTGACTTGATGGTTGTGCTGTCGGTTGCGGTTGTACCAGCTTAGGCTGCGAACTTGGTGTTGAGCTGATCGGTAGTCGTTGCTGAAAAACATCATCCACATTGGCTGGGAGTTTGGCAAAATTACCATCTTTATCCATCGCCAATTGCAGACTATACAGCTGATCATAACGTTGTTGAGATACACGACGTATATCAGCGTTATCACCAATTATCGTTGGATGGATAAACACCAATAAGTTACGTTTAGCATTTGATTTACCTTCCGCTCTAAATAAACGGCCTAAGCCCGGGATATCACCCAAGAAGGGTACAGACTGACGCGTATGAGCTGTATCATCTGAAATCAATCCACCTAACACCACGGTTTGCCCATGATCCGCAAGCACAGAGGTCTTGATCGAGCGTTTACTGGTGACCAAATCCGTTGCCTGTCCTTTATTTTCAGCAACTGCAGAGACTTCTTGCTCTACCTCTAAGCGAATCGAACCGCCCTCACCAATATGCGGAATTACCTTTAAGGTCACCCCCACATCCTTACGTTCAATTGAGGTATATGGGTTGACGGTGCCTCCTGTCCCAGTACTGACTGAACCTGTAACAAATGGAACGTTTTGACCAACGACAATATACGCTTCTTCATTATCCATTGTGACAATTGATGGCGTAGATAATAAATTTGACTTGGTGTTGGCTTTTAAAGCCTGAATCACTGCACCATATAATTTACGAGAACCATCAGCACCTTCTCTATAATCCCCTAAAATCAGAGATGTACCTGCACCAACAGCACTACCTAAACCAGCCGCCCCACCTGACAGATAGCCTGCTGCCAATTTTGATAAACTTGTACCCACATTTGAAAAATTGACAACACCCACACCACTACTTAGATCACCCATTGCCCATTGCACACCGAGTTGATCAGTATCATTACCCTCAACCTCAATAATCGTCGCTTCAATCAATACTTGTTGACGACGGACATCGAGCTGTTGGATGGCAGCCTCTATTTCTCGCATCAGTTGTGGCTCAGCTTTAACCACCAACGCATTTTGAGCACCATCTGCAATAATGCTCACACCATTGGCATTAAAACTGGTGATATTATTTTGATTATTGTTATTTGAATTGCTGTTTAAATTAATTGCTGGTGTTGAAATACTGCTTCCAGTGCTTGAGCCGGTATTCGATGATGAATTGTTATTATTAAAACTGTTGCTATTGCTGTTGTTAGAACTACTATTAGAAGAATTATTTGAACTAGAATTGACTGCCTGACCAGTAACCAAACCTTGTAAAATTTCAGATAAATTCTTTGCACTGGCATATTTTAATTTAAAGACTTTAAGACCGCCTAAACGATCTGCAGAAGGCACATCCAACATTTCAATCATATTGCGGATACGTTTACGTGTACCTGTATCCCCTTTAATCAAAATACGGTTGGTCCGTGCATCAGCAATAATACGAACCCTTGCCCCAGCAAAGTCTTTCGATGCGCCTGTCGAACTCATGGCATCCAACTGCTTAATGATCTCTTCAGCTTGACTCTGTTGTAAAGGAACAGCTTCAATATCATTTTGCCCAGTACCATCCAAGTTGCGAATAATGGTTTCAAGTTGATAAATATTCGCTGCACGATCAGACACAATTAACGCATTGGTGCCTTGTATGGCCGCCAAATGCGCAAATTGTGGCATTAAAGGACGTAATGCGGGGATCAAATCATTGGGGTTGGTATTTTCCAACCAAATCACCCGTGTTACAACCTGATCACCACGTGCATTATTGCGTGGGTCATAAGGTACACCCGAGTTTTTTACATTACTGTCCGGTACCAAGCGAATGGTATTCCCCGATGGAATAGCCACCACACCATTGACATTCAGCACCCCTAAAAATAGGTCATAAACTTCATTTTTATTTAGAGGTTTATTTGAAATAACCGTGACATTGCCACGTACACGGGGATCGACCGCAAAATTTTTGCCCGTAATATCTGCAACTTCGTTGATAAAAGCCGTGAGATCAGCATCGCGTAAGTTAATTTTCCACGTCTGTGCATGTGCTGCTGTACTGACCGCAACCATCATTGGTGCCGCTGCAACTAAAGCCCAAAGTGGTCGATTGTGATTCAAAAAAGCCATAACTATTATCTATCCTAATTTTATTTGTAGTCCTAGCCACTTACAAACTTTGCTGAATGGTCATCACCTGATCACCACGCTTAATTTCAATTTTTACTTTGCCATCACGCTTTGCTTGTTCTAGCAGCTGAACATCACTCTGTCCTTGACCTACTGATTGTCCATTGAG
Organism: Acinetobacter sp. CE-15; assembly: GCF_051059255.1. NCBI lineage: Bacteria > Pseudomonadati > Pseudomonadota > Gammaproteobacteria > Moraxellales > Moraxellaceae > Acinetobacter > Acinetobacter sp. CE-15. The sequence continues at coordinate 4,383,872 of NZ_CP192737.1, forward strand.
TGAAAGAATACGATCTCCAGATCTTAATCCCAGTTTATTTCGGAGCGCTGCGGGGGTCTGATCTGTCACTTCATAGCCTTGACCGCCACTTGCGTTAACCCCCATGTTCTTTAGGTATTCGTCCCGATTTTCATTCATCTTCTCAATCGCCTGCCCTAAAGCATTTTGGCTTGAATTTTGTTGTGGCGATGGCGCAGGATTACTTACTGGCGGGCTGGTATTTTGATCTGTAGATTGCCCTGGCATAGGCTGATACAAACTATCCAGCCCGGTAAAACGTAACTCTTTACTGTTATTTCCATTTTGACTTAAAACAATATGATCCCAATATACTTCGGATAACTGATAACTGGTACCCTCAATTGGATCACCCACCGCATAACGATCTGCTGTTTCTTTGACTTTAATCACCGCTGAAGAGAAACGCGCAGGATAACTCACGACCACACCTTGCAAGACCATCGGAATACTATCATCTGCAGTCGCACTAGAACCCACTTCCTCAAACAATGAAAAGCTTGAAATATTGGGCACTTGGATTTGTTGTGAACCTAGACTCACTTGCTCTGGTTGCATGACTTGTGGCGGTGCAACCACCCACCAAAAAATCGAAGCCAGTTTCCAGCACAATGCTAAAATTAAAAGAAATAAAACAACAGGCGCAAGGTGCTCTGTTTTTTTCCAAGAAATATTTTCAAAGCGTTCTTTTATATTCATTAGAAACCACCTTGAATGAGTGGTTGTCTAGAACTAATCACAAAAGTATCTAAACCAGCCTTTCCATCATAGGAAGGCACATTGAGTAACATGCGTTGGGTTAATTGCACATCTAACATCATGGTTGGATCTAAGCTGATATTGGCCATTTTCTGGCTACGTTGATCTTGTATATCCAAAATCAGTTTACCCGCCTCATCTTTAAGTTGTGCATTTAAAGACGGGATATTCATTTGATCTTGACGCTGTCCAAAAATATAACGAAGCTCACCACCACCCCAATGCAATTGACCATCTACATCACTAAATCCAGTGTCTTTTTTAAAACGTAGGGTCATATCTGAAATTTGAATTGCATTCGCTGGCCACTGCCAATTTGCAATATTCTTTAAAGTTTCTGGTGCAATCTGACCTTGCATCTGATTAATAATTATTTTTTTACCAATACCATAGCCGACAACCCCATTGAGCTGAGTTTGCCCACTATGCACTTCAACATTTGCACCCACACGTAATAAAATCAGATCCCACGGGCGTGTTCTCCACGAAACGGAACCACGTAAATTACCCTTGCGCCAATCTGCTTGCCCTTGCCAAATATTTCCACTGACATTTTGTAAGGTTTGATTGTTCTTATAAAATTTAGAAATCAGCCATGTTGCAGGGACTTGCAAAAGTACAAAAATTAAAAAAGCGACAACTCCAGTAATCCACCACGTGATCTGTTTTGATTTTTTATTCATTCATCTTTACCATCATTCATTTATTCTTCCATGCAAGATGATGCCCTCTTGTTTATACATTATGCATAATTTTTGCATAACGCCAATTCACTCGTATAAAAAAACCAAGCAGATTTGCTTGGTTTTTTGATTTTAAGGTCTTTGAATGACACTTAGATGAAGATTAGATCAAGAAATCTTCTAATTTTGCACCTTTTTCGATTTCTGCAACCAACCAGCGTGGTTGTTTACCGCGTCCAGTCCAAGTTTCAGAAGTATCTTTTTTATTGCGGTAACGCGGCTCAACAGCTTTACGCGTTGTCTTTTTACGCTTTTGCGCGCCGTATTCAATAAACTGTTCTAAAGTTAAACCAGCAGATTGCGCAATTTCAATAATTTTATTATAGGCATCTTCAACTGCTTGGTCTTTTTTACTTTCAATTAAAGCTTCTGCTTCAGCTGTTAACTTTCTTAACTCTTCAACCGATAAATTACTAATATCAGGCATCATTAACTCTCCACGTAAATTTCTTAATACTTATTTAAAATAACTTCATAGCAATAGTATTTTCATTTATTCCAATAAGCAATACATATATTCCCCAATAAACACATAAAACAACAAAAAGATTATTATAATTACCTCAAAGCGCTTATTTTTAACATCAAAATAAAGCGAATGCAAAAGAATATGCTGTCTTATGTTTTAAATATAATGATGATAATTGAGAGATTTTTATGTATTTTTCAAATCATTATGCACTGTAGCTTCTAAATCAATTATAATTTTTCGCAACTGTTGAGGAATTAATGCTTTTTTCATCGCTACTTTATCGACAAAAACAATAACTGCTTCTCCGTCCGCCACAATCTGCTGTTGTTGCTGACTGAATAATACATAATGCATGCGTATAGCACTATTTCTCATTTCTTCTACCCGCGCACCAATATGTAGCACATCAGGATAAAATACAGGTTTTAAATATTTGCATTGACTTGAGGCAACCACAGTTAAAACATCTTGGTCAAATACATTTAAACGATCAAAATATTCAATACGTGCACTCTCAATATAACGATAATACATCACATTATTTACATGACCAAAAGCGTCCATATCGCCCCATGCAACCTTTTGCTCATAAACGATCGGGAATTGTGTCAATGAATTCATGCTGGGTTCTCAAATTTTAAATTGAATATAATTGCTATCTTTTTCAAAAATTGAATTCAATTGTTGAATTAATTCATCATTTCCATTTAAAGTGGACTTGATCCTTAAATAATTCATTAGAATATCATTTGGATATAATGACAGAAGTTGACCTGCTTCATATTCCCGCTGTGTTGCAATATATATATGCCATTTAGCAAAGCAAAAAACAGGAATGTTCATATATTTAGATTCAAGATTTATAATCTGTTGCTCTAAATACTCATAATCTGGATTCTGTCTAAGCAACTGTTGCTGGAACCATAAGTGGAACACATCTTGGTCAAATTTTTCATTAAGTATTTGAATCACCAGCTGCTGTTGTTGCTGAGCAAGTTCGGGTAAGCGGGTAATAATTTTTAGCCAAAGCACTTTTGTCTCATAAGGCATTTGATCGAGTTGCGGTTCTATCTCTAAAAATTTTTGCTGTAATAGTTCAGTATCTTCAAAACTTGCTTGGTCATAACAACCCAAAAGCTGTATTAACCACTGCTGTTTAGTCGCAGTTTCTAATTGTCCAAATTGAGTTGAGTGTAAATATTGCCACGGATATTGCAGGGCAAATTGTCCCCATAATTTTTGCACGGACAATTTATAACTTTCTGAAAGCTGATTCAGCCACGGCGAAAGTTCATGTCCATTTAAAAACTCTAAATGGGTCAGCGCTTGTTGACTGTCCTGTTGGGTCAAATAAATTTCGATACGTAAGATTTCCGCCAATTCAAATGCGGATGGAGAGCTGTGTTCTAAAGCCTTTAATGCTTCTGAATAATGCAGTTGTTTGAGTAATAATCGGGATTGCACAATCGGCTTTAATAAACCAGATTGATCAAAAATCGTTTGAATCACCTGCTCTTGTTCATCTTCACCATCTAATAACCACAACACACCAAACTGTTCAAATGGGTGCAACGTGCTAAAACTCAGTACTTGTTCTAATTTTCTTTTTTCTCTACGAATATAACGATTGAGGAAATACCATGCCACATGCATCAAAAAACTGATGCCAATACCAGCAAATGTTAAGAACCATAAATTGGTTTGAACTTGAATATTGTGCCAGAGCACATAGACATAACCTGACCCTGCGGTATAACTCAATACACTCAGTACAGCCAGAATAATCAGGCTAATAAAGGCATAGATCAGAAAAATATGTTTCATCGATCTACCCCAAAACAGCCAAGCTATTCAGCTTAGGAATCGGTGGCTGCGATGTTTGCTTCATTTTTAATATTTTTTGCTTAATCTTCTGACTAGCAGCATCGGGTAATATATCCAATTGTTGAATCATTTGATTCAGCATCTCTTGGTATTCAGCAGTTTGCCCTTTGACTAATAATTGTTGCGCCAGTAATAATCTTAATTGGACTTCTTTTAAAATAAATTTACGGTTTGCCAATGCAGGCGTGTTTGTTTCAACAATATCGACTTGAAACCATTTTTCCCAAAAGTATTGCGACTGATCTTGATCTGGTTTTAGTTGATTATTTTTCAATTCAGTGATGAGTGCTTGATCAACTTGTTTAAGTAAAGCCTCTAGTTGATCTCGCTGGGCATTTCGTTCAATCACAAAGTGTTGAATACTCTGTATATCTTGCGCAATGGTTTGATGTAAGCTTTGTTTTACTGCATCTGCCAACGCATAATGATCTAAAGATTGATTTAACTGAGTAAGATGCTCAAGTGCATACACAAACTGTTGTTGTTGCATAGCAAATTGCACCAACTCTAGTTGCTGTTTAACCACTACACTGGGATGAATACCAGCAATAGGCGTTTGAATCGAAGCGGTTTTCTTTGCCACCTCTTGAGTCGGTTCATCTGTTTGTCGTTTTACTGCCACCAATTGATCATTCAAACTGGCATTCTTTTGTTCACTTTTATGCAGCGTTTGTTGAATATCATTGAGCTGTTGTGAAACATGATAGAAGTTATAACTCAACTTAATAAGCCATCCTAAAGCGATCAACAATAAGACATAAATAAACTTCTTCATAACTTCCTTTGCAACTGCACTATGGTTTGTAGAATGGTTTCTGGCGCTAAATTTGAAATTTGAGTGCTATTCAAACAGGCCTGAGCTGCATTTTTACCATGTCTTAATAATTGATACAAACGCTCACCCAAAACTAAATAATGACAAGCACTCACGATCTCTTGATGATCTCGGGTCAAAGCCAGCCAATTGTGCCAACTGGCTTCACTGCTGATACAACTCCAATAGGGCTTTTCAAATTGCTCAATTTTGCTTACAAAATCTAAAAATTGTGCCTGAGTTTGTTGAGGAAATGCGCGGTCATATAAAATAAAGTTTAAAACATCAATATGACGCGCTTGGCATTGTTGCATCATAAATTGACGCCCACCTTCACCACGCCAAAACGCAATTCTCTTGAGCTCTTTTACCTGATTAAACAGCGCTAAGCTTAGCATGCCTTCGGATGTTTCCACCGCAGGAACATGGCTTTCCACCCCATAATCTAAGAGTCGTTGCGCAGTTTTTTTACCTACAGCAATCCACTGAATATGTTGGATCTGTGCAAGCGATAGACCCGATTGCTGAAGATATTGCATACCAATCTGCACAGCTGTAGGACTGACCACAACAATAATTTGAGTCGATAACAGCTGTAAATAAAGTTGTTGTAATGTGTTGTTATATGGACGTGGTGTTAATGCCAATAATGGCAGATCAACCACGTCAAAACCTGACTGGCGCAGACATTGGGTTAATGGCTGAGCCCGATCAATGGGACGCGTATTAATAAATAGCATTGAAGCCTAAAAACTAAGCTTGATAAAGTGCTTTGAGTATTTCTCCAGCACCTTGTTTAAGTAGGTTTTGTGCAAGTTGCACACCTAACTGCTCTGCTTGATCTGGCGTACCACTGACTTGGCTACATAATAGCGTTTGGCCGTCCGCACTCCCTACACGCCCTTCCAAAGACAATGTTTGATCCTTCAATGTGGCAAAACCTGCGATAGGCACTTGGCAGCCACCTTCTAGATAAGCATTAAAAGCACGTTCAGCACGGACACAGGCATTGGTTTCAACATGCATTAAAGGCATGATTAAATCCAAAATCTCTTGATCACCTGAGCGGCATTCTAAACCCAATGCGCCTTGACCTACCGCAGGTAAGCTTATTTCTGCTGGCAGTGTATGACGAATACGATCTGAGAGTTCTAAGCGTTTTAAGCCTGCACTGGCAAGGATAATGGCATCATATTGACCTGCATCTAGCTTGGATAAGCGTGTTCCAACATTGCCACGTAAATCAATCACATTTAAATCAGGGCGCTGTTTTAAAATCTGACATTTACGGCGTAAGCTCGATGTTCCAAGTGTTGCGCCTTGTGGTAAATCTTCAAACTTTGCGTAATGTTTAGAAACAAAAGCATCAAAAGGATCTTCACGCTCGCAAATGACCGCAAGCTCCAAACCTTCTGGTAATTGCATCGGCACATCTTTCATGGAATGAACGGCTAGATCTGCACGACCATCCATTAAAGCAGCCTCTAATTCTTTGACAAATAAGCCTTTACCACCAATTTTGGCCAAAGGTGTATCTAAAATTTTGTCACCTTGGGTTACAAAGGTAACCAATTCTACTTTTACATGCGCGTGTAATTGCTCTAAACGATCACGAATATGCTCAGCCTGCCACATTGCGAGCGGGCTCTGGCGAGTTGCTATTTTCAAGGTTTTCATCATTTCAGCTTTGCCAAACTTTTAAACACTCTAAACTTACTCTGCAATCGTAAAAATGCAAGTAAATTATCAAAATGATTTAAGCTTCCCATCAAACTATAAATTCTGCATCCGTTCGCGCAGTAACGGTAAGTGACGACGACTGACTGCCAAACGCTCGTCTAATTCGCGGCATCGTACCTGATACTGCCCAGAGGACACCATTTCCAACCCATCTAAATAATCTAGAGAAATTAAAGCATTACGATGAATACGAATAAATCGATCTGCGAACTCTGTTTCTAAATCTTTGAGCGTTTCATCAATAAGCACACTGCCATTTTTATGGCGTACAGTGACATATTTTTGATCTGCTAAAAAATAGTAAATATTTTCAACAGGAATTAGCTCCAAACCTCGATAGGTTTTTGCAGCAATTTGCTGTCTTTGCACTTTTTCTTCCATGAGTTCTTTTTTTTCTAGGTGAGTTAATTGAGCTTGAGTCAGTTTAGTGACACTCTCCAAAACCGTTTCCAAATCATCCTTGGCAATTGGTTTTAATAAATATCCTTTTGCTTGAGATTGAATGGCTTGCAAAGCATGTTCATCAAATGCCGTACAAAATACGATGGCTGGCGTCGGATTAAAATGTGCTAAATGCTGCGCACAGCTTAAACCATCCATTTCTGGCATTTGAATATCAAGCAACACCACATCTGGCTCGAACTGCTGAACCATTTCCAATGCCTGTTGACCATGTTGCGCTGTTGCAATAACCTGATGCCCAAGTTGCGACACCAATCGTGATAAGCGTTCCACTGCAAGCGGTTCATCATCACAAATCAGGATGTCCATTGCTCCTCCTTACCCAAATATATCGTCTTTATTTTAATGAATTTCCCAATCATCTATTTTTATACTGATATTGGATTACCATTGTAAATAATCCATTCCCTGCATAATTCCGAAAATAAACAGAATCGCCAAAATGTGCTTTTAGACGCTGTTTTACATTTTCTAAAGCAATTCCATGCCCTTCTCGTACTTTTATTCTATCTTGTAAAAATGGGTTGGTAATGACTATGTTGACTTGATTTTGCAATATTTCAACCAGTATGCCGATCTTGGCATCGATAATCTTTTGCTCAACCCCATGAAAAATACTGTTTTCAATTAAAGGTTGTAAGGTTAATAAGGGAATTTTGACCTGATCTAATAACAGCGGTTGTTGAATATTCCATTCCACATTTAAACGATCTCCCAAACGAATTTGCTCTATTGCAATATATTGTTGAGATAACTGTATTTCTTCTTTTAAGGTCACGAGCTTTAATTCTTGAAAACTGGCTCTAAACAATTTGGATAAATCTATCAGCATTTGTTCAGCTTTATCAGGATCAATCGCAATTAAACTCACCACGCTATTTAAACTATTAAATAAAAAATGTGGATGAATACGTGCTTGCATGGCCTGAATACGCGCATTCAATTCACTGTTTTGCTGCAATACGGCTTGTTCACGGATATACAAGTAGCGTAAACAAAATGCGCCCAGTAATACCCCATAGCTGACATGCAAAATAAGATTATGCGAAATGTCTTGCATGGAAATATTTTGTAAAGAAAAATGCGTCCCCCAATAATGAATAATATTTAAAACCAGTGTTGTACACAGCACAATCGCCTGTAAAAGGATAAAACTGAATATTGAAATAGATAAATAGGTATATTGCGATAGCCTCTTTTCAAATACATCCTGAAAAGCGGCAAAGGCCAATAATATCCAATTAATATATAAAATATATTCTAAAACATGCCAAAGATTTAAATTGCCCCATGATTGTGCTTCGGCCAATGCCAATAAAAAAGCCAATACATTACTAGAGATAAATAATTCGAATAAATACTTGCGATGCCCCATTTTGCTAAAAAAATAAGACTGATAAAAACCGCGCCCAGATTTTATTGATGAATGATTGCGCTTTACTTCGGCAAGTGAGGCTGAATTTGTTATACTGCGTTTAGTTCTACTGCTTTTTTTCCTACTGAGCCGATATGACCACATCTTCTAATTCCTCTAATCCGTCACAAGCCCAAACTTCAGGCATGTGGGGCGGTCGTTTCTCTGAAGCTACTGATGCCTTTGTTGCTGAATTTACTGCATCAGTTCAATTTGACCAACGCTTTTATAAACAAGATATTGCTGGCTCGATCGCACATGCGACTATGTTAGCAAAAGTTGGTGTCCTTACAGAACAAGAACGTGATGACATTATCAATGGTTTAAACACAATTAAAGCTGAAATTGAAGCAGGTCAATTTGAATGGCGCATTGATTTAGAAGATGTGCACATGAATATCGAATCTCGTTTAACTCAGCGTATCGGAATTGCAGGTAAAAAATTGCATACCGGTCGTAGCCGTAATGACCAAGTTGCCACAGACATCCGTTTATATGTGCGTGACGAAATTGATGCGATTTTGACTTTACTGGAAAAATTACAAAAAGGCATCTTGGGCTTAGCAGCGAACAATACTGACACCATCATGCCAGGCTTTACCCATTTACAGACTGCGCAACCTGTGACTTTTGGTCATCATTTGATGGCGTGGTTTGAAATGTTGGTGCGTGACTCTGAGCGTTTAATCGACTGCCGTAAACGTGTCAACCGTATGCCTTTAGGTTCAGCTGCGCTTGCTGGAACAACGTATCCTATTGATCGTGCTTATACTGCAGAATTGTTAAACTTTGAAGCCGTTGCTGAAAATTCTTTAGATGCGGTATCTGATCGTGACTTTGCAATTGAATTCAATGCTGCTGCATCTTTAATCATGATGCATTTATCACGTATGTCAGAAGAAATGATTCTTTGGACTTCTGCACAATTTAAGTTTGTGAATATTCCTGACCGTTTCTGTACTGGCTCATCGATCATGCCACAAAAGAAAAACCCAGATGTTCCTGAACTGATTCGTGGTAAAACTGGCCGTGTCTATGGCGACTTAATGAGTCTGCTAACCCTCATGAAGGGTCAACCTTTGGCTTATAACAAAGACAACCAAGAAGACAAAGAGCCTTTGTTTGATGCAATTGATACAGTGCGTGGTTCATTGATGGCTTTTGCAGATATGATTCCTGCACTTGTACCAAATATTGAAATCATGCGTGAAGCGGCTTTACGTGGTTTCTCTACTGCAACAGACTTGGCTGATTACCTTGTAAAAAATGGCGTTGCTTTCCGCGATGCACATGAAATCGTAGGTAAAGCCGTGGCTTTAGGTGTGCAAGAATCGAAAGATCTTTCTGAATTAAGCCTTGAGCAATTACAACAATTCTCAGATTTAATTCAAGCAGATGTGTTTGAAAAAGCATTAACCCTTGAAGCATCTGTCAATGCGCGTAATCATATTGGTGGTACTGCGCCTGCACAGGTTGCTGCTGCAATTGAACGCGCTTATATCCGTTTAGAAAAACTTTATGCATAAGGAGTTTTGATATGACTCGACAAGTATTTTGCCGTAAATATCAAAAAGAGTTAGAAGGTTTAGACTTTGCACCCTTTCCAGGTCCAAAGGGTCAAGTGTTATTTGACACAGTGTCTAAACAAGCTTGGCAAGAATGGTTAAAACACCAAACCACGTTAATCAATGAAAAACGTTTAAACGTGTTTGAACCAGATGCAAAAAAGTTTTTAGAAGAACAGCGTGAAAAATTTTTGGATAATGATCAATCATTGGAAATGGCGGAAGGCTTAAAGCCTGAGTAATGTCCACAGCCTCCTAAGGCAAAAATCCAAAAGTGATGTGCATCTTATGCACATCTAAAAAATCCCCGTCAGGGGATTTTTTTATTGCTTCATCGTACAAGATGACGCAATCACATGAGCTTATAAATTTAATCTTATATATATTTACTTTTCCCACGCATAAAAAAAGGAGTCTTGGAGACTCCTATAAAACTTAAAAAACACGGCAGTGGGTACATGCTGTGCAATCAATATACATTTATGGCATGACTTAATATTGACCAAAGATACCGAAAACGCTGACCAATCACGACAAATTATAGATTTTACACTACGCAACCAATTTATTTCACAGCAGTTTTAAACAGATCAGAACAAGCAACAACGTTCAAAAAGCCAAATTAAGTCAAATTAAGCCACAGAATCATTGAGCTTTTGGGTATTGTCCTCAACCAATAGCGGTTTTTTCTCTACCCATTTGGCTGGAAAATATTTTTCTATGCTGGATGATAACCAGTTTGCGATTGGCTGAGGCAATTTCACACCTAAAGGATTCTGCTCTTGCAGATCCGCAGAAGAAATCACCCGTGTTCCCATCAGATAGTCAAACCAAGGCTTAGTGACACACCAGTTGGCATCTTGGTTCGAGTTCATATGGTGATCATAATGCCAAGGAATTTTCTTCATCGCCCAATCTGGCTCTAAATGTGCACGGCGATGGATATAATAATAATTACACGCACTATAAAGCGATGCCGCAACCATTCCTTTCGAAATCGGGTAGAAAATCAAACTTGCCGCACCAGCAACCACCGCCAAAGAAACGATTTCATTTTTGGTTCGCCAATTTGAAATCCCTTCTACATAGCCATCATCATGAAAATCTTGTTTACGCACTTCACGATGGTGTTCCCAATGCGATTTCATACTGCGTGGCACTGGACTGAAACGTGGTTTCCCTGGGCGATGTTGACCATGTAAAATATAGTTATGCGCAACCCATTCAAAGCCATTTGCGACGACCAATCCGACTAAAAAACCTTTTAACATAATCAATCCCTCTTGCTTATTGTGAATATAAAACATGCTGGGAAATAGGTATTGACATCAAAAAGTATTTTCATTGACAAATTACGACAAATTAAAATAGTATAATGTTTAAACTACAGCTGACGTAGATCATACAATAACAAGATGTGTAAATGATGCAATTAAAGGACTATGCAGGCTCGATATATGGCGGGCTTGGGCAATTACTCTATACTTTTAGTGAAGCTAAAGGTCTAAAGATCTCATCCAAATTACAACAGATTCAAAATGTTGAACGCTTTGACTATACCGTTTGGCGTGAAATTTTGGATGACATTCAATCACAAGTACAAAGCCCAGCTTTGGGTCTAGACATCTCTAAATATGTACAACCCAAACATATTGGTATCATTGCCTATATTGCACAATCTTGTGACACGCTTGGAGAGGCACTCACCCGCTACCATGATTTTCATCGATTGATTTATGATGGAAGCCCGCTCAAGGTTGAATATTATGATGAACAGCACATCTCGGTACGCTGGGAAAATCTACCCACCCATTTAACCACTCAAATTACTGATGAAATTGCGATAGCCGTGGTGATTCAGTTTTTAAGACAATTTATATCTGATGATATAGCGCTGTATCAGGTTAATTTTATTCATCCTCAACCTAAAAACAGCATGCTGTATCAAGCATTCTTTAAATGTCCTGTGCTCTTTCAGCAAGAAAAAGTCGAACTGATCTTTCCCATCAGCGCACTTGCGATTTCCTTTAAACGCAGTGATCAAACCCTACAAAAACTACTGATGCAACAAGCCCAAGCCTTGCTTGAAAGCTTACCCAATGCCACCCAGTTAGATGAACGCTTACAACAAAGTATTTTATTGGGATTACAAAAAAACAATTATCAAATCGAAGCGATTGCCAAACAGTTGAATATGTCGATACGCCAGTTACAACGTCATCTACAAAGTCAGAACACCACCTACCAACAACGTGTTCAGGATGTCCGCCAATTATTGGCCTTTCAATATCTGCAAGATCCTCATTTAGGCTTGCATGAAATTGCCCTGCTTCTTAGCTACTCAGAACAAAGCGCTTTCCAACGTGCGTTTAAACAATGGACCGGCTTAACACCGCAACAATGGCGTATTCAGCATCGAGAATTTAAGTAATTGTGAATTAAATTTATCGATAAAAACAGCATGTTTTACCATTCTCACCACTCATTTGTTTAGCAACAAATATCTGTAAAATATAATTTTTTAAAATAAAATCAGAACATTAGCCGATATTGATATGAATATTTTTTATTTGTGATTTTATTTTCATATTTTTAGACTATTATCTTTATACAGAAAATAAAAGTTGTACCCACCCCACGGTTATCAACTATCTAAAAATAGTCATATAACCCCATTCCGTTCAAAAAAATAATTTAGGAATCAATATGAATAAATATCTCGCAGAATTTATCGGAACCTTTTGGCTGGTATTTGGAGGATGTGGTAGCGCAATATTTGCCGCTGCTTTTCCAGAACTGGGCATCGGTTTTGCTGGTGTCGCACTGGCATTCGGTTTAACCGTACTCACAGGCGCTTTTGCTTTAGGGCATATCTCAGGCGGGCATTTTAACCCTGCGGTCAGTGTGGGTTTATGGGTAGGTGGCCGTTTTAATGCCAAAGACTTAGCGCCTTATATTATCGCTCAAGTCATCGGTGGTATTTTGGCCGCATTTGTTTTGTATTTAATCGTACAGGGTCAGGCGGGATTCACAGGAACTGGCGGATTCGCCAGCAATGGCTTTGGTGATTTATCCCCTGGAAAATATTCTTTAGTCTCAGCATTGTTAATTGAAATCGTATTAACCGCCTTTTTCTTAATTGTTATTCTCGGTTCAACAGATAAACGTGCACCTGCTGGCTTTGCCCCGATTGCCATCGGTTTAGCACTTACTTTGATTCACTTAATTAGTATCCCCGTCACCAATACCTCAGTTAATCCAGCACGAAGTACCGCTGTGGCTTTATTCGCCGAAACAGCAGCATTGAGTCAATTATGGTTATTCTGGGTGGCGCCAATTGTCGGTGCAATCATTGGGGCACTGATTTATAAGGTTGTGGGTAACGAGCCTCAATCCTAAATAAATTTTCAATGTAAAAAAACCTGCCACAGCAGGTTTTTTTACATATACCAATGAATTAGAAAGTAACTGATTCAAAAAATGACTGAAAAATAAATATGCTCTTTAAAGAAATGGATTCTCTATTTCGCCTTCACTTTGACGCGCAAGCTGTTCTGGTAGGTCACTTTGCTTCTCTAAACTTGCCACTACATCATTGAGATAGCTTTGTAAAAGCTTAGCCGCTTTTAAGCCAGCTTGATCTTTGGTGATCTGTAAGTTGCCATAAATACTGACACAGTCAGTTTGATTTTCTAAGGTTAAATCATGAATTGAATGTGATTCAGTGCCATTCTCAAACGGTTTAAACATTTTTAATTTTCTCAATTTTTTTCGATCTTATTCACAGTATAAATAGATTCTCAAAAGATACTGCACCATCAACGCTAAATTATTTCAAAATTTGTAAAATATATTGCAACAACGCTTCAACCAATTGTTTCACCAAGGCATCTTTGGTTTCTGGGTCTACTTTTGGCAATTGCACATCCGATGTAGTTGTTGAACCACTTTTGGGTTGGAACTGCTTTTGCAGTGCGCTGATTTTATCCTGACTGACCTCTTCTGCACATTGGCTTTCCGCATCCCAATGTGAGTACTCTATTTCTTTATTGACCTTGACCTGCTTTGCATTCAAAGGCAATTTATAGGTATTGCGCTTTTGTTCTTCGGTCAGTTGTGGAAATAAATTCATTCCCAACTGTTCTTCTAAATAACATACGCTGACCACCTTAACCTGAAGTGAATCATTATTTGGTGCATAGTACGCACCAATGATTCCATGTTTAGGCAAGTAAATCGCTTTATAGATTGCGGTTGGAACAATCACACCCTTTCCAATGGTTTTTAATTTTTTGCCAGAAAACACTGGGCCAGTGACCACATACACATCTTTCTTTTGCTTGGTGACAATTGCACGAGTTGCTTCTTCTAACTCACGCCAAACTTGTTGGTTATTTTTAGCAGCTTGCGGCACCATATTGGCCAAAGAAAAGCTGTCGAACTGTGATTCCTTATTGGGCATATCGGCATTGGGTGACATATGACCACGGTCATAGCCTGAACCACGATAATCCGATAATAATGCACGATGTGTAGCGTTTACACGTGGCTCTTCGTGGAAATTATCTTCACGTTTAATCTTTTGACTTAAGCGCTGTGGCGATAAATATTCTGCTGTCCATAACGGTGTTTTAGAAACACCCGAATACATCACATTAAACCCATTAAAACATAAGGGATAACTGTTTTTCTTTAAACTTTCTTTGATTAAAACAGGTGGTTGCTCTCGATAGAACTGATTTAAACACGCAGAGTTATTGGTACTACTTTGGGTAAATGGCAGTAACTGAAAAATTTTCTCTTGGCCAAACGCAATCGCAAAACTTCCAGTAGCAACAACACCCAACACCATTTTAACTACTGAATTTTTCAACAAAGGCTTCCTAAACAAGGTTAAATAAACAATCCACTCAAAACCCTTACAGATTAAGTTTTTGAATTTAAATAGCTTAACAAGTCAATAAACTGAAAGATATTGTGTCGACCTTCAACCGAGTAAAGCTTCTACGATTTGTGCTTAACTAAACAACATTCCATGTAACAATTTATTGTTTATTTCACAAAAAATGCTAGAAAATCAAATATCTTACAGATGCTTTATCGCACTTGTGCTCATGATTATGTCATGTTGCGCAGTGTTGTTCGACAGCCTTGCGACACAGTTTGTCGTATAGGATCGTTTTATACTGATGTATCAAGATTCGCTAGGGAGAATTGAATGATAAAAGCATTCAAACTCAGCATTCTAAAGGGTTTGATACTGTCTCAGTGCAATATCAGCCCATCTACTTTTGCAGGACCAAGAATATAGAGAATAAGAATTCTTATTTTCAGGATTTAGAGAAAAAATCTCTGCCAAAAATAAAGTGAATCAATGTAATACACCAACCCATAAAACCCATGGGCAAAAAAAAGCCAGAATGACTTCTGGCTTTTGATTGATATGAATTTAGATTTCGATCTGGCTGCCCATTTCAACCACACGGTTTGGCGGGATTTGATAGAAATCACTCACTGGACTGGTATTACGTTGCATCGAAATAAACAGTTTTTCACGCCATGGCGCCATTCCATCACCCACGGTATGAATCAAACGATCACGTGAGATGAAGAAACTGATATGCATCATGTCAAATTCAACTTCGAGTTGCTTATAAGCCAATTCTAGTGCATTTGGAATATCAGGTTGATCCTTAAAGCCATAGTAAACAAAAACCCGTTGGAAGCGCTTATCTAACACTTCAACACGGATTCTTTCTTGGTCTGGCACATAAGGAACATCACGGGTAATCACCGTTACCATAATATTGCGTTCATGCAGGACTTTATTGTGCTTGATATTGTGCAACATCGCATGAGGCACAATATTTGGATTACCGGTTAAGAATACCGCTTGACCGGGTACAAACTGAGTTTCATCACTCAAACTGACACTTTTAATAAACAGATCCAACGGCAAGGCATCTTTTTCCAAACGGTTAAAGACAATTTCTCGCCCGGTTTTCCACGTCATCAGAATAGTAAATACGATTGCACCGATCAGGATCGGAACCCATCCGCCTGAAATGATTTTTAATGAGGTTGACCCAATAAAAATACTATCTATCACTAAAAATGGGATCGCGAATAATGCCACTTTCCACTTTGGCCAACGCCAAAAGCCATATGCCAGTATTGAAATCAAAATCGTATCGCATAGCATGGTCATAGTGACTGCTACACCATAAGCATTGGCAAGATTGGCACTGTTTTGGAAAATCACAATCAATAAAAGAATCGAGACGTAGAGTATCCAGTTGATAAAGGGCAAATAAATCTGACCTTGTTCCACATCCGAAGTGTGATGCACAGTTAATCTTGGCAAATAACGTAGCTGAATGGCTTGGTTTGCCATTGAAAACACACCTGTAATCACCGCTTGTGACGCAATCACCGCTGCCGCTGTGGCTAAGGCAATCATGGGATATAAACCCCACTCAGGTACAAGCAAATAGAATGGGTTTTCAATCGCACTTGGATTACGCAGTAATAATGCACCTTGTCCCGCATAATTTAATAACAGACAAGGCAGCACAATGATAAACCAGCCTAAACGAATCGGCAGTCGTCCAAAATGCCCCATATCTGCATAGAGTGCTTCACCCCCTGTAACCGTCAAAATCACCGCGCCCATGGTTAAAAAGGCCACAAAAGGTTGGTGAAAAATAAAGTTAAGCGCCCAATGTGGACTGAGCATGCTTAATACATAGGGGGTTTGGCTAATACTATGAATACCGATTAAACCGATAGAGGCAAACCACGTTAGAGTGATTGGACCAAAAAACTTACCCATGGTTCCCGTACCATGTCTTTGTACCAAAAACAGTGCGGTAAGAATGCCAATTGCCAAAGGCATCAGCCATTTATTAAACATGGGTGTGGCAATACTCAGCCCTTCAATGGCTGAAAGTACTGAAATTGCTGGGGTAATAATGCCATCACCAAAAAACAGCGATGCGCCAATAAACCCCAAGGCAATTAAATAGATTTTGCGATTATCTGCGATACGATTAGATCGTAAGTTCAGCGCCAGCAAGGACATGATACCACCC
Organism: Acinetobacter sp. CE-15; assembly: GCF_051059255.1. NCBI lineage: Bacteria > Pseudomonadati > Pseudomonadota > Gammaproteobacteria > Moraxellales > Moraxellaceae > Acinetobacter > Acinetobacter sp. CE-15. Next base: position 4,400,834 of record NZ_CP192737.1, read on the forward strand.
TCACCATTGTTATCTGCTCGCATGATAATGGTGACGTATTTAAAGCTGATGGTGAGCATCATGCACCAGAAAATCAGTGACAAGATCCCAAGCACGGTCGCTTCGGTGATGGCAATGTGTGCAGTCAGAAAACATTGGCGTAGGGCGTACAAGGGACTGGTTCCGATGTCTCCAAATACCACCCCTAATGCTGCGAGTGTGATCGCAGGTAACGCGGCTTTTTTTGCAGTACTTTGCATAGATTCGTCTTCAAAAATTTAGACACTATTTTTGCGCAATCATATCACTGTGAAATTTTTTTTGCTCTAAATCAATTGTTGCTTGGCAGAAATCTTTTTTTTGGTTATTATCCCACGCCTTGGTGAAGTGTCCGAGTGGCTTAAGGAGCACGCCTGGAAAGTGTGTATACGTTTATAGCGTATCGAGGGTTCGAATCCCTCTTTCACCGCCAGAATTGAAAAAACTGCATGCCGATGCAGTAAAGAAAGGCTTAGATCTTAAGGGTTTAGGCCTTTTTTGTTGTCTAATCTATTCTAGTCAGGATTATTGCAATCCAGTTATACTCCAAATTCTCAAGCAACATTGCAATGTTTACAGATACTCGAATTAGAAAAATAAAGCATTAGAAAAGAGAACTAAATATTCTGATCAAAAAGCATGTATTTAGAAGTTACTCCTTCGGGTGCTATGCATTGATGTATGAAATTCTAACTCAATGTGAAGGAAATCATTTTCAGTATAAGCACATACCCTGAAACCACACTTGCACAAGCTAGAAGAATAAGAGATTGAGCTCGATTAAAACTAAAAGATTGGATTAGCCCCAACGAAGCGAAGAAACAAAAAAATTACAAGCAGACGAAAATACCCTTTTTAAAACACTTGCTATGGAATGGATGTAAGATCGTAAAGCTGTCATAAAAGAAGCCTCTTACTTAAGAGATCTGTCTGTATTTGAAAAAGATCTCTTCCCTACTTTAGGCAATATGCCTATTGATCAGATTAAAGGAAAAGATGTTCTTGCTTGTGCTAAACAAATCGAAGCCCGTGGTGCTCAAGAGATGGCTAAACGCTCTATTCCTTATTCGCACTATGGGCTATAACGGTAAAATGACTGGACATGGTTTTCGTGGACTTGCATCAATGACATTACATGAACAAGGTTATATGCATGATGCAATTGAAATCCAGTTGGCGCATAAGGTTGGTAATGCTGTGTCTCAGGCATATAACCATGCACAGCATTTAGAATATCGAGTTAAGATGATGCAGGATTGGTCTGATTTTATTGATGGGTTGAGGGGATAGAGTATCAAACAATTGGTTTTTCTTTTGTTAGCATTTTATTTTGAAAAACTTCGCCATTATAATCCTGCTTCTTGTCAAACCAAACGCAGTATGAACTTTTATCATCATGTGCCTCCTCTACAGTCATAGCAGGACCACCTGATTTCAAATAAACAACATCTCCTTGTATAAATTTATCCATAAAACCTCCTAAATGAAAAAGCTAGTTAGATGTAACTATTAATAATTATCAATGGTTAAACTCAGTCTTTCAACAATGAACTCAGATTAACATTTAATTGTTGAATGCATTCTTTACTATTACATCCCCAAATTTTGGCTAAGTAAGGAATAATTTTCTCAGCATCCCAAGGATATAAAAAATCATTGTTCAAACTTGTAAAAGGTCCATCCGTTTCCAACAACACAAGTTCCTTCGGAATGTTCCTTATAATCTCTTGACCTTTTTTAGATTTAATCATTTGCAAACCAATACTAAATCGACATCCTAATTTAATCGCAACTTTTAGGTCTTTTAAATTACCGCTATACCAATGAAGGATTGGTTTACCACTATTTGGATACTTCATTAAAATATTTAAAATTTCTTTAGTTGCCCCCCTAGAGTGAATACTGATAATTTTATTGCCTTGAAAATTACATTCAGCCATAACCTTATCAAAAATCTGTATTTGCAATTCAAACGTATCGGTATATTTAGGACTACCGTCCAAACCAATTTCCCCAATAAAACGGGTGTTTTTTATGCTATCAAGAAATAAAGATAATTCGTCATATTTTAAATGAGCAATTTCAGGATGAAGCCCCAACGCAACTTCAATATTACTGAAATCTTTCATTTTCTTGGAAGTCTCAAGCCAAGCTTTAGGACTAGTTGTAACTAACAATGTAAATTCACATTGTTTATTAACCTTGTAAGCTAGTTCCAAAGCATTGGGGTACAAATCCAAATGGCAATGTAAATCCATATTAAGAAATTACTTTATGTTGCTGGAGAAGAGCATTTAGCTCAAGAATACCTGTATCTACAACCTTTGCATAATGAGGGTACTCCTCTGCTTCGGCAAAGGCTAAAGCACCTGCAAAATAGTTAACACCCTTCTTTTGATGCATTAAACATGCCATTGCAACAGCAGATATATCATTGGCATCTTTTTCAATGCCACCTTTTGCAATTTTTTGGACAAAATATTCTTTCGTCTTATCCGTAATTCCTCCAGCTTTGAATGCTGAACGTCTGACAAGACATGGTACACAGCGACCACAATGCTTGTAACCATAAGTCAAATAACGACTACAACTCGTAGTTGTTGATACATATCTTTTTAATAGTTTAGAATTTTTGCAATTTTTGACCATTTCCCCCTTTGTCATAAATTGATAAGGGTTAATTAACTGGATATCTAACCCGGCTTTCTTCCATATATTTTCTAGTGCTTTTAATATGATCGGATGCGTTGTTTTAGTACTTAAACTTCCAAAACGCCCTAAATTAAGAGGTACATTTAGGCTAATAAATCCATTCTCAGGCACTATAATTCTTTTACTAGCATTGGAATCTAATAGCTCTGATGCGACTAAAGCAAAGGAGTAAAATACTATTGATCTTGCTCTTGAAGAACGTTCGCCTCTTGATCTTAGTCGAGTCGCATGACTCCATTGGAAGTGTTGATCTGTGGATTTGAGTGCTTTCGCATATTGAATTTGTTTCTGTCTATCCCCCTTCACTACTTGTGAAATAAAAAGAGGTTTCTCTCCATTCTGACAGAGATCAATTCCGCCAATTAAACTATCCATTCCACCTGATAATAATGAAACACAGGTAGCACCTTCATAAGGTTTTAATTTAGAAGGGTGCGGTATATCCCATTTAAAGTCTTTATTAGATTGAGTGAAATTTAGAGACCAAAAATCACCTGTAAGCTTTCTTAAAAGCTTAATTAGATCCTCTTTTGTATCTTCCCATTTTTCTGGGTTACATAAAGAAACTTCTAATTCTATTTGTCGAGTCCATCCATCTGGGCTATGTGATCTATCACAGACCTGATCTGCTGCGTTAATAGCCAGACCAATTCTTAAAAAATCAAAAACTAAAGGGCTAGGAGTAACACCTTTTTTCTTAAAATTTTTTAACAGTTCTAATCCGATAGTTCCTATATTAGAATTCCCACTACTTTCAAAAAAAGAGAAGTAATAAACATTAGTTTCTATTTGTGCCTGAAGATCACATTTATCTTTACATACAACTTTCATTAAATTTCCCCTTCATACGCAGAAAAAGTGCGCTCCAAACTTTTTTCCAATACCTGTTGAAGATCTTTATTCGAAGGGTTTGCTAGATTGGCTCTTAAAATCTCTAGATTACTTTTTAAATCTGCTTCTAGATAGCTTTTCATTTCATCCATTCTTTGTACTATAACTTCAGGCTTAAATTCAGCACTTTCCATTACTTGACCAATATCATGACCTAAACGATTTAGACATTCACTTGCCAAAAAATGTTCAATTAAAAACCAGATTTCATCTTGTTGAATATTTTGTAGATCTACATCAGGATTAACTTCATAGAGATCACTCATTGCTTTAGAAAGAGAATCTCTACAAGAATCTTCATCAATGCTCCCCCCATCAGGAATCAATATATTGATGATTTGATTTTCCAACTCTCTAAAATTCGGAGTTGTTCCATTCAAACTTGATAACCAATTTTGAATACTTGGTATATTTTGGATATTCTGAATTAGACCAAATAAGTTAGAACCAACTGTAGTAGCCACTTTCATTCTAGATGAAAGCTTTTTTGCTCCTCCCATTCCCGTTTTAGAATAGTTCCCAGCAACTTTTCTAAAGTTCTGCTTACCTCCATTTTTTAGAAATTCTCTCATAGGAGCTCGGGATGGATAAAAGCGACCATGTGGTGCAATTCCAATTACCTGTGTATTTGATATATCTGATTCTACTTGCTCACCACCATCTGTACTTTGTATAACATCGCTGGTATTACTTATATCGCTACTACTAGGTTGAATATTACTTGTAATTTGATCTAACCATGGTGGATCAAAGGAAATTCCACCTTGCGGCCCCTTGCTGGAAGTTGAAGTACCCATCCTAATTTACCCCCTTATTTTCGTTCTATCTCAGTTTTAACTCTTTGATCTACATTTGGATTATCTTTCCATACTTGGAAAACTTCATGGCTCCATGATTCATTTCTAAAAGAAGGTATCAAATCCCTTGTAACAAATCGAGTTTGCATACTTTTCAGTAAGTCGACTAAATCACTCGAAAACTCAGGAAAATTTCGAGTAATATTTAAACAACACGTCAGACTTTCTTTTGAATATTGTTTTATACGTGCATTTTTAATTAAATGCTTCATAATCGCTTTTGCATCGTAAGGAGTTAGAGATTTAACCGAACGATCTAACATAGGCATATAACTTTTTGCATTAATAATTGCAATTAAAATACTTTGACTCTCTTTTGATAATTCTTGGCCTTGAGCAATATTAATAGAGCGATCTTGGCTTAGATATAGATACGGTCTTAAGTCAATATTGGATAATTCAGGCTTGATGGATAACCATCTTTTTGAGAAATCTGTCAAAAATTCAGAAGGAAATTCTACTGTCGTACCATCTTTAACCTGTTGTTCTATTGATATAATTTTTTCAGGCATACCATCACCTGACTCAATAATAATCTTAGTTAAATATTCAAACTCACTTGGCGTAGCACATCTTTCAAAAAGTTGAATTTTGACTAAAACTTCAAAGTCTATTATCAATCCTTGAGCTAATGCTATTTTCTCCCTAATAATCAAATTATTCATAAATCTTTTAATAAGGCGAGGATTTCCCAAAATTTCATCAGAACTCGTTAAAAAGTGAGAAATTTCTTCTGCTAGACTCAACCTAGACAATAATTCAGTCTTGTCTCGATATGCACTTTTAAGATTCTCATATGTTAAACCTCCTTCCCAAGGTTTTTTCAATTTATCAAGAATTGACTCTTTAGCACTATTAAATTCATCTACAGTTAATAATTCTTTTCTAGTAGATAAATCACCAAATAATAGTGCAAGATACGCTTTAACTTCATTAGTACCAAGTCTTGGAACCCTCAAAGGCACCTGAATAAGTTTATCAAAATAACTAGTCACTAAGCTGTTTGTTATTTGAAGCTCTCCAAAATGAACTCTTACAGCACTTCTAATCATTTCCTCATCGGCTGCAATAATAAACGAAGATCGTGGCATAAATAATAATAGACGCATTGCTTCCAAAGTAGAAATTGCCGTATGAGGTAAACACCTATCTAAATCATCAACAACAACAACCAATCTAATATCTAGATCAGCTAAAATTTCAGAGAAATTTTTTCTCAGGGCATCAATTTCTTTGGGTAAAGTTGATTCTTCTGATGAAGAAACCAATTCACCCAAATCCTTACTCAATGCTTCAATGTTACCTGAAGCTTCTTTAACTTCTTCACCAGATGGTAGCTGTCTAGTTTCAAAAATCCCCATACCCGCACCAATCAATGCTCCTGCAGGTCCACCCACAGTAGAACCAATTGCAACATTACGGCCTATTGGATATAAATACTGAACTGCTTTCAGCCATTTTATTCTTTTAACAAAGTTTAAAGCTTTATCAACAACCGTTTCTCTTTGTTTAGCTTCCTGTAAAAGTTTGTCAGCAACAACTTGAAGCAATGCCATTTTTGCTTCTTCGTAACCTTGATATAACCAAGCATTAAAATCAATGAAAATATATTTTTTATTCTTATCATCGATATCTTTTTCAGCTTCTACGAGTGAAGCTTTAATCATTTTAACCAATGATGATTTTCCAACTCCCCATCCACCTGAAACTCCTATAGATAGTGGTTCATCATTTGATTCCTTTATTAATTCTGCAGCAGTATTTGCTACTACAGCAAAGTTCAACATATCAACTTCAGTTTCAATATCAGCCCACATATTTTTCTCGAATAAATTATTTATAAAATATTAAGTTTTATTGATTCTCTGTTATTTTTCTATATTTTAAAAGATCAAAAATCATCTATATAAATTTTAACGACAAACTATGTCGCAAAAATTATTAATTATCGATCGAGAACCCATAATACCTCTCTAAAAGCCCCTTTATTACAAACCCCAAGGCTTGCCCCAATAAAGGAGGTACAGCATTCCCGACCTGTGTATATTGCGGTACTTCAAATTGTCTCATTTGACCACCTGTCGTAACCTTAGATCGAAAGACAAATTGATCCGGAAAAGATTGAATACGTGCCATTTCACGAACTGTTAAAGTCCTCAATTCGTCATGGTGATAGTGACAAGCATCATCAGGAATAGACAATGCTGCTGGTGCAGGTTGGTCTGCAAGTAAAGCTTTCTGAGTTTGCTTTTTCGTTTGATGATCGTTGAAATAAGATATAAGTTCATCAATCGAAGAAAATCTTGCATATTTATTAAGATCAATCACCTAATTATAGCTTCTTAGCAGTAGTAATAGAAACAAGGGGAATTTTCTCTTTTAATAAATCTAAAGCTTCTTTTTTGCAGAGTTATCTAACAATAATAGGATCATAGCACTTTGAATCAATATTGATCACTTCATCCCCCCAACCAAACCCAAACAAAACCCTCTTCAACACAAGCAATTGACTAAAAGTGCCTGCACTATTATCCTTTCTCTACTGGCCGACATTGCCAGTCGGTTTTAGCAGACCGTAGATCCAGCACGATATATAAAGTGATTTTTGTATGTCGTGGAACCCTCGTGTTCCCCCCTTTGCGGTAGAACGGGAGGGGGACGCCTTGTGCGTGCTGGTTCCTTGGATCCCGGTCTGCTAACCCCCTTTCGTTCTGCCTCCATTATTTAGCAGTAATTTGGTAGAGCTTCTTATAATTCCAAGGAGTCAACCATGACTATTTCTTTATTTTCAAAATTTCACTTTATTCCTATTTTATCTTATCAATCTAAGCTGAATTGTATTTCTACCTTACTTCGGCAAAGAGGACTTTTGCACGTCTGATTTTAATCATTGGTGTATAGATCTCGCTGGTACTTACAGTCATTGGCTTTTTTGTTGATGTTGCTGTTTTAGTTATTGGTTAAACTGTCTGGACGAAATAAACCGCCTCCGCAGTAAATCATTTCTACGCCCTTTGAAATCAGACATCGATGTTTAATTAATCCAATTAAAAATATATCTAACAACAAGAATCAGGATTTTATTTTTATGAATAGCCAAATCAAAATATTCTTACAATACAGTGCCGTTATTGCCTATTTTTCAATAACCTCACTTTGTCATGCGGATATGAATCAAGTGATAGCACTGATCAATAACCCATCCGCTGCTCCCGTGATTAGACGTTGTGAAGGCAATATCAATTGCAATGCGTTTGTTGCGATAAGCAAGCAATGGCAACTCATCCCTAAAAATGATCGATTACGTTATTTTATTTATAGCGGTGATCTAAACGCCCTTATTCGAGAAGGTAAAGAATTAAAGGAACAGAAGTTAATTGACATTGATAACTTCGCTTATCAGATCTTTGATTATCGTGCGGAGAATTTTAATGATCGATGGTTGTATATCAAAGGTTTAGCTGTCCTTAAGTATGTTCAACGTACTCAGTTTAACCAGCTGTGATTGATAAATCTGTCTATATTCCATGCTCAAATTACAAGGAAATCTAGTCATGAAAAAATTAATCATCACGCTCACGGTTGTATCAACTTTAACAGCATGTTTTCAGATACCTGAGTCGTATTCGCCTGATCTTACAAACGAAGAAGCTCACGCTCAATCTCAAGTTGGCTCTTATCAAGAAATGCAAGAGAAAGAAGCTGAGGTTGCTGCAATTGCTCATGATCGCTATGACCCTGACAGTATTTATAAGGGAGCTGAGAATGTTGTTATTCCACCACCTCAACTCAAGCGTAAATTGTTAACAAGTGAAGTACTAGAGGTTAAGTTCCGCCCTATCGACACTTCTCCAAACTTTAACGTCATCAGACAAACTGTTTATGATGTTACGCGTTTAAAAGTCATCTCTGAAATTGAAGATGTACTTGATAAAGTTGAAGTAGATAATCCGAACTGTAAGCTCATTGGTGTAGAGCCGTTTACCGTCAAATTTCCTAAAGAGACCTATTATGGGGATGTGTTTAATCTTGTTTTAAAAGGCTGCTCTGCTCAGGAAATCAAGGAGGTTTATCTTTATACCACACATGGAAAATTAACTTACCGTGCCATTGTTTAAGAATAATTTCTTTAAAACAATGACAGGTAAATAAACCCTTTTCTCTGTTTCAGCTCAATGCCTCATATTGAATCAGCGCAAATATTCATCACTAAGCTGAGTTGGAACAGAGCAATGAATGACCAACCGACCATCATTGCAGACGTGTATCAAACAAGGCAACTCTACTGTAATTACCGCCTTGTAATGAGCAAACACCATCAGCATAAATATCTCTAGCAATACTTTTCGTACATTTTTATTTGTACGTCATTCATTTTTCTAAATCCTTATAGAAATAGCTAAGATCATTTTGCATAGTAAATAGCATTTTATAAAATTTGCACGTTTTTGCATTAATATAAATATGCATATATAAAGTATATGTATATATCTTGTATTATTGAGTTAAATAAGGTATTGGTAAATAAAGAATTAGAACCTATTCGAGACAACGAATTAGTTCATAAAATATTAGATCAGACAATTGAATTTATCGAAATTTCAACATCAGGTGAAATAATAGTTCTGAATAAAATGTAATTTATGTAATCAATTTTGAGGATAAGATCATGAAAATTAAAAATATTATATTCATCATACTGGTTGCTTCAACAACCTCTGCACTGGCTAATCAATCTAATCAGAAAATAGATTTTGAGAGGATCACTACAAAGCAACTTACTGATCTTAATGAAAAATGTTTGAATAATGATTATAAAGGAGATGATTGTAAACAGTTAAAACAGTATCAAAAAGAACAAAGAGAGAAAGGCCAAAAGGCTGCTGAACAGCTTATTAAACATTCACATTAAGTTCCAAATTTAAGACTAGAGTCCACTATTATACCATGGGCTCTTTGTTACGTTATTTGGGTGGAGTCCAGCCATTATGTTCTGCTAAAATTTGCCACTCAGGTTTCTTTTTTCCAATCATATAATTACAATATTGAATTAAATTTTGAGCAATTTGATTATTCCAACGCTCCAAAGATAGAGGTGTAGATTTGCTACTATACGGATTTTTATGTCTTTCTTGCAGATCATAAGCAATATATCTGATCATTGTCGTTATAACCTTATCGTCAGAAACTATCTTAATTTTTCCAAGAGCAATCATATGTGACGAAATGGTTCTATATTCTGACATTGACACGATAGTTCGCTCATAAATGCTTAGTGACTTACTCATAATAAATTTGCACGCTTGAAATATAGAAAATAACCAATATCTATATATTACATTAATTAACCAAAGGAAAAGATGATATGTCTAATCTTAAAGAAGGCGATATTGTAGAATTAAAATCAGGTAGTCCTTATATGACTATTGTTGAACTACATAGTAATGGAAGTACTGCTGTTGTAAGTTGGTTTTGTTACGATGATCATGATATCAAAACAAAAGTTATTGAACTAATAGCTTTAACTAAAAACTCTAATTCTTAAAGTCTACTGTCATTCTGAAGTCACATAACTTCAAATTACGTTAAATAGAATATCCAAGACTTATGTTGACACGGTAGTCCTAGATTTAAGACTAGAGTCCACCATTATAGCGTGGACTCTTTTTTTGATGTGTTATACAGGCTGATCTTCTTCCGTAGCTTGAAGAATTTCTTGCATTTTTTCAGCCGCAGCATATGCAACTTTAATTTCTTCTCTCAAAAGATATGAGTTACTGTTCAATCACCAATACAAAATTTGGTAAAACTACTCCTTTGTTGGTCTTTAGCACACCTACACATAAATTTTCAGGCGCTGAGATAAAAGTGATACCCGAGAAATCACCAGTTGATTTACATCTTTTCTGATCTGCTTCACTGGACGCCTCAAGATTTAATTGATGCTGTATATCTAAGACAAGAACCTGTGCTAATGCGTCAAAAGCTTTATTTGCTTGCGTAAAAAAGACAGTATTATTATTTGCATCCCATTCAGTTAATGGTGCTTTTTTCTGGCTGATATAATTGTATAAACGCTTTGCAGACTTTTTATTGTCAGCAGCATTTTTAAATTCAGCTTTTAGTCCAAATACTGCCTTGACATCAGGTTTTTCTTTAAAAGAAAGCCGTGCAAATGGAACAATTTTAACATCAGAAGCCTGATTTGAAGTCAGTAGTTTAAGAGAAGTATCTGCTTGATTCTCCTGTAAAGCCGAGCTAATTTTTTTATTCACGATCTCATCAAATTTAATGGCCTGCTTTAAATTGCTGTTAGAGATAGCTGCGCCATTATTTCGTTTATCAATCGCTGTGGCAACGCCAACACCAATCAGTCCAAATGCATTTGCCCCAGGTTTGGAAAGTGCATTGCTTGCATCCCCGACAGTAATTTGACTTCCTTCAATAAAATGATCACCGCCACCAGATTCCGTCATCGCTGAAATTTGCTCAGATGATACTGAAATTGTCGTGTTGCTGCCTTTTGCAGGGTATTGAATGGATTTTGTTGTTGTACACCCAGTTGCAATCATCGCAATGACGATTAAGCTTAAGAAAGACTTATTCATATAAAAAACCGACCTGAAGAATGGTTGATATATTAAAAGCATGCACAATTTTCGATATTGTTAAGTAATAATAAATAATTATTATGATAAATGATACTGAGAATTATTCATTTCGCTCAGATAAAAAGCGAATAAACTTCCTTCTTTTGATCGAACGCCAAAAGAAACCATTTAATTTTTTACTTTTTCATAACACAAGTTGCAAAACTGTATTTTTTTATAAAAATTCCCCATACTTTATTAAGACTATTGGGACCAGCTCAATGTTTAGCTAATTTATCCGACATTAGATATCAATACAGTAATTTTGGATATCCTATATTTCTGATAAGATCAAAATTTAATAACCAGAAAATAATAATTATGGGCTATAGATCTGCAGGAATGATATTTCCATTTAAAGGTAAGTCTGAAGAATTAATAGACTTAATTAACAATTGGAGTGAAAAAGAATTTGAGATTTTAGAACCTAACTTGAAAGCAAATGAAACCATTGAGTTAGAGTTTATTCAAGATAGTTTAGTCATTCTTCATAACTCCAGTTTTTTCTACTCCGCTTTTGAGAATAAAGAGTTATGGCAAGAGAGACTCAAGAATGCTTCATTCAATGAATGGGTAATATTTTTTGAATGCGTAGATAGCTCCGATGCAGCCAGTTACTTAATATTTAAAAACAATATAGAAGTCAGAAGAGTTTCTGAAGTAGGGGATCAAGATTTTTATCAAGAAGGTCAACCCCAAGACTTTGAAAAAGAATGGCTTAATGCATCAATAGGCTATGAGCACAGCTATCAGGATGGTGATGAATGGAAAGAAGAGATTATAACCGATCCTAATTTTTCCATGGATGAGGTTGAAGAATGGGAGGATTATTTTAAATTTTATTATATTGATTCAATCGAAAACTCTACTAACCATTTATCTAGACTATTGTTAAGCGATTTATCAAATGAATATTTAGCCTTTGATTTTATCCATGAATTTTATGAGGTTGAAAATAGAATTAGATTAGGGCATGGAATAATTACTGACAATACTGATATGTCAAAGATACATAAAAAGAGCTTTTTGCAAAAAATCTTATTTTGGAAGTAACCATATTCTCAAAATAGTCGTTATACGAAATCAAAAAAGTCCATATCTGAGAAGCTAAAAATGGAATAGATCCTCAAATCATTACATCGATTGTCTTTGAAGAAAAACTTTTCATTTCACTTCAATCTATATCGTTGTTTAGGGCTTTTCGGCTTATCTGGAATGGTACGTTCAATAAGGTTTGCGTCTAACGCAGGATTAAGATAATTCTTTTGGAATGTTGCACGATGGGATAAATCTAATAACTGCATCAATTCAGTCAAGCTATATTCTTTTTCCTGCATAACTGAAATTAAACGCTGAACTTGGTCGCTTACTTGTACGTCAACTTGAGCGCTAACATGATCGCTATCTTGAGCGGTGTTATTTGAGTCCAATATCGCATCCAAAATCATCTGCAAAATAAACTCTATAAATGCTGCAGAATCAGTACGGTCTGTGCTGGCTTGTAAAGCCTCATAGTAGGCCTTTTGATTTTGATAAATCAGACTCTCAACAGGAATATTTGCAAAAATAGTATTCCATCGGCTAAGTATCAATGTTTGCCAAAGTCTCCCCATACGTCCATTCCCATCAGCAAATGGATGTATAAACTCAAACTCATAATGAAATACCGAACTCTGAATGAGTGGGTGTTCTTGGCTATCTTTAAGCCATTCCAGTAAATCAGCCATTAAACGAGGAACCTGATTCGCTGGCGGAGCCATATGCACCACTTGATCACCAGACATGACACCTACATTGGCATGACGGTATTGTCCAACGTCATCAATCAAGCCTGCCATTAAAATTTGGTGTGCTTGTAATAAATCTACTTCTTGGCTGGGTTGCCATTTTTGAAATGCGTCATAAGCTTTTATGGCATTACGTACTTCTTGAACTTCTTTAGGCGGTGCAATTACAGCTTTACCATTCAAAATCGCAGTAATCTGTTCTGTGCTGAGGGTATTTCCTTCAATTGCAAGCGAACCTTGAATTGTTCGGATACGATTGGCTTTTCTCAGTTTTAAGTTGTGTTGGACTTCCTCTAAAGCACTCAAACGCCCTATATTCTCACTGATCTGCGCAATCAGATGAATGATTTTTGATGTGATGGTATAAGGCGGTTGATATTTCATGCCATTCCTAAACAGAAGTAAATACAAAGCACAGTTGATTAAACGCTAAAAGTTTTGTCTTTTATAGGCTATTGAATGCTTTCAGAAATGGCACCCGCTATTTACCCATAATACTCTAGCCGAATAGCCGAAATAAAAAACAATCCTTTATCTCGTCTCAGTTGGCATTACAACATCCGCAGACTGACACACCTCTTGCCACTTAATTTTAAAATCATCAATGGCTTTTTGTCGGGTTAAAGGTATCTGATAAATCGGTACACCCTTTGCATCGTCAATCATACCTTTTAACAATACCTGTTCTTTTGCAGACAATGCTTCAGGATTAAAATCAACATCATCTAGCGACAAACCGTTTTGACGTAACTGCATTAACATTTCGGAGGTCTGTTCAAGTAACTGACATTCTTTAGGAGCTTCAGCATGTGCGACAGAAACCAATAATAATAAAATACTGAATCGTTTCATTCTCAATTGTTCTAGTTTTTACTCAACTTAGTTATACGATATTTGAGCTATTTTTTGAAGCAAATAGATACATATCCACTCAACTAAAAAGACAATTGACTATTTCAATTCAAACTTTCTTGAATTAGTATCAAGTGAAAAGAACTTCTAGCACGATTCAAAGGAGGTGAAATACAAAATAAAAATCATATAGATGTAACGTTCTCTTAAGATAATCATGATGCGGTACTTATTAGCGATTCAAACAAGTTAAAAGCATAAAACTGCTATTCGGGAGTGACAATGAATAACAGCGCCAATTATGTAAGACAAGTCAAAAATGCTAAACGTGGTGGATACACCCCAACTATTGCCAAAGATGTAAATAAGCATAAAATTCAGAAAGCTATCCAATTGATTGAGCAATGGAGAAAACTCGCAAACGAATTGAAACCCCAAATGCAAATAGATATGGCAATCACCCTAGAAGAATGCGCACAAGATCTGGATCATATTTTAAGGAGAAAATAAGTCTATATTTCAAAACTGATAAAGATTTATTGATTTAACCCTAAATACTCAAGGCTTACCCCTCCGTAAGCCTTTTTAGTCGGAAGATTAAAGCGATTATTAATCGTTTCTCTAGTTGTCATTACTCTAATTGCCGTTACTCTAGTTATCATTGCTATTTGATCTACCTACAAGTTAAAAGCGATAAAATCCTTTGCTCTCTAAAAAATCTAAGCATTCATAGCACACGACATTATCAGCTTCTGACCAATACCCGATCGCTAAGACTATAAATATTAAAGATTATTCAATTGTTTATTTTTTGGCTTGCAATCTTATAAATATTCTGTAAAATTCTCGCCACGTTGCCGGCATAGCTCAGTTGGTAGAGCAACTGACTTGTAATCAGTAGGTCCACAGTTCGAATCCGTGTGCCGGCACCATTTTTACTTAGCCTCGCTTTTTTAGTGAGGCTTTGTTGTTTTTGGCTTAGGCATTTTACTTATAATTTTTTGATCTGCTTGATCTCATCACAAATAATAAAAATTATGTTTTGACCGCGTTGAGCTGTATATATCGAACGATTCCCTCTTCAAATAGCCTTTGACAAAGTTTTGCGGTCATTTGTATTTTGAGCTGATCTAGCCCTCCACGCTCTGTTTTCGCTCTTGTCGCAATATATTGACTAAAGCCAGCCAATACTGCTGTAGAGAGATCTTCTAGCGCGATTTGCTCAAGACCATGCTGTTGCAGTGCATGATTGATTTGGGCCGTAGTCATCAGTGATTTTAAATCGACATCAGCGGCTTTAAGTAGCCATTTGTATTTCATTTTTTGTTTTGAATTTAAAACTGTGTCTGAAAGCATTAACGTATGAAAACCCAAACGGCCTTTTGAATTTAAAATTGGAACGACTGAATTTAAAAATAAATTTAAATCGCTGTGGTAAGCCGCATCAATACACAACACCACATCAAAAGGTTGCGTAAATAAAAGCGCATTTAAATTTAAAAAAGATTGGCAGTGAATCGCCTTAATTTGCGGGAGTTGTTTTTGAATTTTATCGACACACTGTTGTTGTAACTCAACCGCTTCTAAGTCTTGAATTTGGTAGTGTTCTAACCAGTATTTTAAACTGGCACCTTGACCACAGCCTAGGTCTAGTACCCGATCATGTTGATTAAGCTGTACCGCTTGTGCAAGTCGTTCAGCAAGTTGCTGACAGGCTTGAGGGTAAGAGGATGTAGCCTTATCCCAATACCCTAAGTTGGTCCAAGCACACTCAGCATTATCTCCTAACATTTTTGCATCGATTGCATATTTATGTTTTGGAAGTTTTTGCTGAATCGCTTGAAGCCATTTCATTTTAAATCATTCACTTATTCAGTTATGAATTCATTAAGTTTCATATGAATTCACAGGGCTTTAATAGCCAAGTTGCGGAGCCACCTCAACTTTAGGTTTTAATCCTACAAATGGCAATGGTGCACCAAAAATTTCTGCGATATGCATTGCAGAAGTTACCGCAGATTCAAGAATTGGCAGACCGTCACATGACCATGAACCGCAATAGAATACTTTACGGTTGGCGACTTTATGGCGCGCTTGCAACTCAATATTCAATGCTACTGTTTCAGAATCCACCACAGCACGCGTTAAAGTCACTGTAGAAATGACTTTTTTCGGATCGATGCTGGTCACGGGACGCCATGTTTGGAACACTGGAGATTTACCCACCAGACTTGGTTCAATCGAGTTCAGCCAAACTGTGAATTGTTGTTTGGTAAATTTACGATCCATCATATAGCTTAACACAGCCCAATCTTTACGATTTGGCGGCATCACAGATGCATCGGTATGCATAACCAATTCGCCTTGCTCAAACTTAAATTTTTGCAATAAAGCGATATCATCAGCAAATTGTTGTTTATTTAAAAAGTTTTCTAATTTATTGGTCGGTGTTGCAACCACCACACGGTCAAATTGAAATTGCTCACCTTGTGCATTTTCAACCAGAACAGCATTACCCTGTTCCTCAACTTTGGTGATTTCAGAACCGCTATGAATATCAATACCTTCAATCAATTTATCGACAAAAGCAGGCGTTCCACCATGTAAACGCAATAAAGCATCGCCATCAGTTAATTGTTTTAAGAAGATTAAGAGCGGTTTTGCAGGCCATTCACCAATGGTTTTAGGGTCACAGGTGCAAATGGTATAAAGCACTGGCATTACTGCACCGTGCCAAAATACCTCTTCAATGTCATTGTGATTGATAAAATCAGCAAGGGTAATGTCTTGATTTTTAGATTTAAAAAATTGAGAAATGGCGGTTTTAAGCTGCAACATCCCTTTGACTAAACGCCAACCATACTGCTTAATCCCTTTACGGTTATTGATAATGGGGAAATTACCAATACGGGTACGTGATGTGGTCAACCAAGTTTCTGTTTTATCTTCAAATAACCAACTGCATGCCATAAAGGTACGCACTGGAAAGGTTTTTATGCCGAGGTGTGTTGCAAGGCTCAGTGTATTTTTCCATAAATGCTGATTCATCACGCGCAAAGGTGCATCAATTAGACCACCTTCAAACTCAATGCTGTGACTATCCATACCACGACCAGGTAATGCTTCGAAGATGGTAATGTTATGACCTGCATCTTTAAGAATTCTTGCGGTGGCCAGGCCAGCCATACCACTACCAATCACTGCAATATCCAAAGTTATTATCCGTGCGTAACCATTTTTTTTATTATGAGCTATAGCCGATTAAATCGCGGTATTAAAAAGTTCCAGTTTTAACTTTTTTTGTTGGAAATTTTTTAGGAAAAATCTCCCTTCCTCGGTATTTATTTAATTTTAGTGGTTTTAGACCAAGCTCCTGTGCGACACCCTACTTATACTTGATTGATATTTATATATATAAAAAAATACTGTTAAAAACATACAGATAATTTAACTATTTATTAAAAAAACATTTACAAATGCCAATTTATTAATTATTATTTACAGCATAAAAACGATAAATAATTCACATTTACAATAAAAACAAATAATTATGACAACACACACAATAAAAGAAACTACAGCATAAAAAGGATCTCTATAGTGTGGAATAGAGATCCTTTTTTTTACTTTGAATTTGCTTTTTAAGCAGATCAATTGCACCACTTGTAAAATGACGGCATACAAAAAATACTGAAACAACGGATATAAATTAACCAAATGAAATATATTGTGCTTTACTTCACATTTTTAATTAATTATGATGCGCGAATAACAAAACAACCCAATCAAAACAAGACATAATCATCTAAAGAAAAAAACTACAGCGTAAGAGAGCTTCTGTTCAATAAGAGCAAAGCTCTTTTCTTTTTTTAAATTTCTGACCTTTTGGTGCTAAAAATTTTAAATATAAAAAAAGCGGATTTTACAATCCGCTTTTTGACTTCTCTCAATATTTCACATGCCTAAGTGTGTAGGCTAAGGTCTCCGTTATACACAAATACCTTTCATCAACATTAACTAAGCTTCTGCTACAATTTCACCAAATTTGCCATTGTTGAAATCGTTAAACGCTTGCACGATTTCTTCTTTGCTATTCATCACAAATGGACCATAGCCTTGGATTGGCTCATTCAGTGGTTTACCTGTAAGGACCAAAAACTTAGCATCTTGCACCGCTTCAAGTTGAATTGCTGCATCGCCATCTTTTTCAAACATGACAATCGAGCTATCAAGTACCTTTTGTGTACCATTGAGTAGCATTTCACCTTCGAGTACAACCACCAAAGTATTGTGGTCAACTGGCACATGAATAATTTGCTCATGACCTGCTTTAAGCTGACCATCCCAAACATTGACTGGGCTAAAGGTTGAAGCAGCGCCTTGTTGTTCAGCATATTTCCCTGCAACCACACGTAAGTGGCCTGCATCATCATCAAAATGAATCACAGGAATATCTTGCGCAGAAATTGCTTGATACTTAGGTTGGGTCATTTTATCTGCCGCAGGTAAATTCACCCATAGCTGAACCATTTCAAAGATTCCACCTTTTTCAGTGAATTCATGTGAATGGAATTCTTCATGAACCAAGCCTGCGCCCGCAGTCATCCATTGCACATCACCTGTTTTAATGGTTCCACCGCCACCATGGGAGTCTTTATGAGTAACTTCACCTTGATAGGCGAGTGTCACTGTTTCAAAGCCACGATGTGGATGTGAACCTACACCGTGCTGTTCATGGCTAGGTGCAAAGGTATAAGGCGCTGCATAATCCAATAATAAAAAAGGACTAATCGCTTGACCTAAACGATCATAAGAAAACAAGTTTTTTACAGGAAAGCCATCACCGACCCAATGCATATTTTGATTGCGGTATACACCAATAATTCTTTTCATCTCAATACTCCTATCTCTAGGCTTTAATATGAATCCATTTTAGGTTTTTTAAAGTGATCAATACAGCAATCTACCAATACGCTGAATCCCAAATATAGGATATTCAATAGCGACGGCACAGCGTAGTTTTTAATCAATCATCTTATTTATGAGATTATTAATCTCAGTTTATAGGCTTAATTATCATGATTAAGCCACGTAACATGAAATCCATGCAAAATAATTTGTTTTGTATTTAAGCACAATTTAAATTTTAGTGACTTCAAGGATATAAAAAATGGGAAAACCTTACGTTCGTTTAAACAAAGATGATGCTGCGGTATTGTTAGTCGATCATCAAACTGGATTACTTTCTTTAGTCCGCGACATTGACCCAGATAAGTTTAAAAACAATGTTCTGGCACTGGCTGCGGCGGCTCAATATTTTAACCTTCCCACCATTCTGACCACCAGTTTTGAAGATGGTCCCAATGGCCCACTGGTACCCGAGTTAAAAGCGCTTTTTCCAGATGCGCCTTATATCGCTCGCCCTGGTCAAATCAACGCTTGGGACAATGAAGACTTTGTCAAAGCGGTAAAAGCAACAGGGAAAAAACAACTGATTATTGCGGGTGTTGTCACCGAGGTTTGTGTTGCCTTTCCTGCACTTTCTGCCCTTGAAGAAGACTTTGAGGTCTTTGTGATCACTGATGCTTCAGGAACATTTAACCCGCTGACACGTGACTCAGCGTGGGACCGTATGAGCAATGCAGGTGCACAATTAATGACTTGGTTTGGTGCCTCATGTGAGCTACATCGCGATTGGCGTAATGATATTGAAGGTTTAGGTACGCTATTTGGTAACCATATCCCTGACTATCGTAATCTGATCAACAGCTACACACAAAACACTTCTCAAAAATAAGACAATCGTTGTCGCGAGGAATGTAAGTCTTTGCATTCCTCGCTTTTGTTTGTGCATTTTATTTGTACAAATTTTAAAATATTTTCCTATTAATGATACTATTTTATCATCAACACACCTGAGATGAAGCTGTGCACTCTTTTGATGACTACTATTATTTCTATCTGGTGGTAAAACATGGTGGATTTAGTGCTGCGAGTGAAGCCAGTAATATCACCAAGTCTAAACTGAGCCGACGTATTCTGGATTTAGAAGCCAAATTTAATGTGACTCTGATTCAACGCTCGACACGGCATTTTAAAGTCACACCACTAGGACAAGAATTCTTTGAGGAATGTGCAAAGATTATTGAACAGGCAGATAATGCTCAGAATGTCTTATTAAAACAAGAAATTGAATTACAGGGACTAATTAAAATTAGTTGCCCACCGGTGATGATGGAACATCAAATTCGACCGATTCTAAATCAGTTTTTAAAAAAATATCCCAAAGTTCGGGTTGAATTAGCACTCACCAGTCGACGTATCGATGTGCTGCATGATGATATTGATTTGGCCATTCGTACTAACTTTTCAAGCAATGAAGACTCCAGCATTATCGTTAGAGATGTGATTAAAACCACGCACTGTTTAGTGATTAGTCCTGAACTTTTAGGCGATCGTGAAATTCAACATGTCACAGAACTTTGTGAATTTCCAACCATTGTATTAGGTACAGATAAACAGCACTATCATTGGCATTTACATCATATTCAGCAACGAGAAGAAATCGATATTCCGTTACAGCCTCGGGTCAAAAGTAATGACTTAATGGGTGCGTATTATGCAGTACTCGATGGCTTAGGCATTGCTGATCTTCCCTATTTAACGGTAGAACGAGACATTACTTCAGGGCGTTTAATCCATCTGTTACCAGAGTGGTGTTCCAATATTGGTGTTGTACAGTTGGTTTATGCATCACGCAAAGGTCAACGCTTAGTCATGGAAAAATTGATTGAAGATTTAGTCGATGGTATTCGCGCCTACGCACCTAAACACGATGGTTATATTTTATAAAGCCAAGCGAACAATAAAAAAACCAGAAGTTTAACTTCTGGTTTTCAATTTTAATCCTATGCAATGATTAGATTTTACCGATCAGATCAATTGAAGGTGCAAGTGTTGCATCACCTTCTTTCCATTTTGCTGGACATACTTCGCCTGGGTGTGCATGTACATATTGTGCTGCTTTCACTTTACGCAGTAATTCTTGTGCATCACGTCCAATGCCACCGGCATTGATTTCAATAATTTGAATTTTACCTTCAGGATCAATTACGAAAGTGCCACGATCTGCAAGGCCTTCAGCTTCAATCAACACTTCAAAGTTTTTTGCCAAAGCCCATGTTGGATCACCCACCATTGGATATTGGATCTTTTTGATTTCATCTGAGTTGTCATGCCATGCTTTATGGGTAAAGTGTGTATCAGTAGAAACTGAGTAAATTTCTACACCCATTTTTTGGAATTCAGCATAGTTATCTGCTAGATCGCCTAACTCTGTTGGGCAGACAAAAGTAAAGTCAGCAGGATAGAAAAATACCACAGACCATTTACCCAAGAAGTCTTTTTCAGACACTTCGATAAATTCACCGTTTTTATATGCAGTTGCGTTAAATGCTTTAACTTCAGTATTGATCAAACTCATTTGGTCTTCCTTCAATAGGTTTCAGGGATTGCTTATCTGTGAAATCACTATACGAAAAATTATTAAATCGGTAAAACTGGAGTTTTTAATAAAAATAATCGGTTTTATAGATTTATTTTTCCAATCTGTTGGCTTGGTTTAATCGAAAATATTATTTCAAACTTTGCTTGACCTTTCACCGTTTACTCTATAGATTTTCTTTTTGAGTGGACTTTAAAAAATGACGTTCTCAATTCTTTTGGAGCAATTCCAAAACCTTCCTTTTGGTACAGACGCTTTTAAACAACTGAAAATAAACTGTGAATCTCAAATTGCTCATTCTGAGGCTGATTTTGAGAAAACGGCAATTTTTATGATTTATGGTTTTGCCAAAAACTATGTTTTACTCTATGAAGATCAAGCCATTACTGCTGAATTTGCGGCAAAAGCAAAAAACCAATTGCTAGGCTATATGCAGCAACTGGACACAGCAATTCAAACTCAAGATCGTGCGACCATTCTGAATCACTTAGATCAAGTCACAACGCACTATATGCAAAGCTCACGAATTTTTTAATCATAGCATCCATGATTTAACAAGCTTGGTTATTCAGCCTTGTTGTTGCTGATATACGCTTTCTAAACTGCACCAAGCCGCATGTGCCAATGCTGCTTGGTAAACTTTTGGCGTGGCTTTCACTTTACCTGACAACCATGCCCGACAATAACTTTCTGTCGATCCAACCATAAATGACAATAATAATTCATGGGGAATGTTCTTGATCACCCCATAATCGGGTTGCTGTTTCATCCAAGCCAATAAGTGCTGATTACGTAAATGATTCTGCTGTTTTAGCTGATCCCGTTGAGTACTTTTAGAAATACTAAAATTGGCAGTATATAAAAATCTGGCGAAATCAGGATAATCCATGACCCAGTCTATATAACTTGCTGTCATCACTTGGATACCCTGCTGTAGACTTTGTGCAGACAATAATGCTTGATCACGGCGTTCTGCTTGGTCTTCTATGGCTAAAATATACAGGGCTGCCACTAAACCTTCTTTATTTTTAAAATGGTGATAAATCGCTCCCACACTGGTTTGCGCACGTTCACGGATCATTTCTATTGTTGTTGTTTCAATCCCATATTCTAAAAAACAGGCTAATGCTTCCGTTAAAATCACACGTTTTAATTCTGCACGACGTCCACTATAACGACGTTCCAACAAACTTTGATTATTCATGTACAGCCTTTGATTTTATTTAAGCATTTTCTATATGACATTTTACGCGATTCAAATCGTCTGTCGAGCCAATAACAGAATTTAATTCTGTATTAGAATATTATTCTGTAAACTAAATAATATTCTGTAAACTAAATAAGGAATACAACAATGAGCCAAACCCTAAAACTGTGGAACAGATTTAAAAATAAGCCTGCTGGCAAATGGACATTTTCAAAATTATTATGCTTAAAAGCGCCTTATTTCAGCAGTATTTCACCTGTTTTTGAACGACTCGAAACGAATTATGCTGAAATTAAAATTAAAAAACACCGTGCTGTACTCAATCATATTGGTACAGTCCATGCAATTGCCATGTGTAATATGGCTGAACTGGCTGGCGGAACCATGACCGATGTAACTGTGCCTTTCTCGCATCGTTGGATTCCCAAAGGGATGATGGTTGAATATTTAAAGAAGGCTGAAACTGATTTAATTGCGATTGCCACGCCTGTTGAAAGCAATTTTCAGTGGAATCAAGGTAGTGATTATTTGGTCAATGTGGAGGTTAAAGACATGCACAATGATCTGGTGTTTAAAGCCGTGATTACCATGTGGGTTTCAGCGAAAAAGTGATTGTCTAAAACCAAATCATGAAGCTCATAAAAAACCCTTTGTTTTCACAAAGGGTTTTGATAAAGCTTGACCGTTTTTATCAATTAAAACGGTAAGTCATCATCCAAATCCGCAGGGGCAGCAGTAGGTGCTGATGGTGCAGCTGCAGGTTTAGGCGATTGAAAACCTTGGTTTACATTGTTTCCGCCATTGCCATAGCCACCTTGTGGATTGGCATTGCCGTAACCACCGCCTTGATTACCTTGATTCGCATAACCACCACCGCCTTGGTTGTTGTTAAAACCACCTTGCTGGTTGTTATTGAAACGTGGTTGGTTATAACCACCATTGTCAGCAGCAGCGCCTTCACCTTGTTGACGGTTGTTATCAAGCATCTGCATTTGTTCGCCACGAATTTCAGTGGTATAGCGCTCTTGACCATTTTGATCCGTCCACTGACGGGTACGTAAAGAACCTTCAATATAAACTTTTGAACCTTTACGTAAATACTGCTGTGCAATCTCACCTAAACGGTTGTGCAATACAATACGATGCCATTCCGTTTGTTCTTTTCTTTCACCGGAATTTTTGTCTGTCCAAGATTCACTTGTCGCAATTGAAAATTGAGTGAGAGAACCCCCATTTGGGAAAGTTTTAGTCTCAGGATCACGACCTAAAGTACCAACTAAAATAACTTTATTTACACCACGCATTAGATGTTATCTTCCTATTCGATTCTATGTTTTACTTTATAAGAGTTATGTTTAAATGGCTACCTCTTTCCCAAACAACTGCGTTAAATGTTGTCGCGCAGCATCATCAATTTGCTGTTTATCAACCTTTATATACGCAACTTGCTGGTCAGACATAACCACAACTTCCTCAATACCACGAATTGACAACAACTGAGAAGTCCAATTATCGGTTTGTTTATCCTCAGGCAATCGTAATACGATTGATGTTAAATATCGTGGTTGAGCTAGCCCAAAACTAATGAGCAACCAAAGTATAGCAATAGCTGATAAGACACTCCAACCCATTGTTGTATTATTGAGCAAAATTAATTGCCCACCAAGTGTCCCACCAAAAAAAGCCCCTAAAAATTGAGCACTTGCATTAACACCCATCGCTGTTGCTTTGGATTGAATCGGTGCTGCTTTAGACAACCATGAAGGGAGTAAAGCTTCCATGACATTAAAGGCAATAAAGAACAATCCAAGGCCTAACAACAAGATATATTTGGATTCATAACCAAAAATCAGAACGACTAATCCCGCGATAATTCCTGCAATTGCCGTTAGAAAAATGCTGCGCATTTTACGGTATTTTTCAGCCAGAATAATGCTCGGAAATGCAAAAAACAGACTGATGACCAACAAAGGCAAGTAAACAATGCCATGTTGCGCCAAAGGGATCCCAGCAAAATTGATCAATTGAGAAGGCACATAAACAAACATTGCGGTAAGCAATAAGTGCAGCGCAAAAACTGAAACATGCAGACGATTCAAATCGCCCATTTTTAAGACTTGTTTGAGCTGATGCAGATAACCTTGTTTAAAGTTTTTATGGTGACGTGTGGTTTTAGGCACCATAAACAACATGAGGATTGCCAATAATCCCATGATTGTTGTTACCCAGAATAGTCCTGAAATCCCCACTAAACTGGTGAGCCAAGGCCCTAAACTAAAAGCCACAACAAAAGACAATCCGATACTCATGCCCATCACAGCCATAGCTTTGGTTCGATTCTCTTCACGGGTGACATCAGCCAGCAAAGCCATAACAACCGCAGATACAGCGCCAGCGCCAGCAATCGCACGGCCAATAATGACCCCATAAATGGTTTCAGACATTGCCGCAACAGCACCACCCAAAGCAAACAGCAGTAAGCCAAAAACAATCAAAGGTTTCCGACTAAAACGATCTGCCCATAAGCTAAAAGGAATTTGCAGAAGTGCTTGGCTGAGGCCATATACACCGACCGCTAAACCGATCAAAGCAGGTGTGGCATACTGATAAGACTGACCAACCACTGCAAACACAGGGATAATCATGAACAACCCCAACATGCGTAAAGCAAAAATACTACTTAATGCAAAGGTCGAGCGGCGTTCTAAAGGATTCATCATATCTACTGGCTTATCAAAACTGGCGAGCTAATTATCAAACACATCATCGCATATTGTGGCAACTTTGTGGAAACATTGAGCATAAAAAAGAGCACTGTTAAAGTGCTCTTGTATTGTAATCTCTTTTCTTAAAAAAGGATTAACTCTGTTGTTCAATTCGCTTGTTATATTGAATCGATGCAATCACTGCCCAAACAATAAAGGCAACACCAATCAAACCTGTTACCACCTCAGGTACATGTAAACCTGTACCACTTGCAATCATGATAAATGCCAAAGCACCAATGGCATAATGCGCACCATGCTCAAGGTAGATATAGGCATCAAGTGTACCTTTATCGACCAAGTAGATTGTCATTGAACGAACAAACATCGCACCAATGGCCAAACCGAGCATAATAATGACAACATCAGAAGTAATCGCAAATGCACCGATCACGCCGTCAAAACTAAACGATGCATCTAAGACTTCTAGGTAAATAAAGCCACCAATACCCGCTTTGATCACACCTGTAGGTGCACCATTGGCATCATGACCCACAGCATTGCCGTCTTCATCCACTTCTGGCTCGCCACCCAGTAAATGACTGAGTACTTGTACACCGATATAAATCACGATGCCCCAGATACCTGCCATTGTGACCACAAGGCGTTTCGCTTCATCTACATTTGCAGCCATAATCAGCAATGCCACTAAAGCAAGGAATACCGACATTGCTGGTACATTGGCCAAGTTGGCTAAACGCTTTTCAATCCATTTAAACCAATGGGTATCTTTGCCTTCATCCAAGAAAAAGTTTAAAAATACCAACAACAAGAATGAACCACCAAAAGCGGCGATTTCAGCATGATGTGCCAATAATTTTTCTGAGTATTGAATTGGATCATTTAATGCCATTTTCACAACATCAAACATGCCCATATCCGCTGTGACTGCAACAATCACAACAGGAAATACCAATCGCATACCAAACACAGCAATCAAAATACCAACAGTTAAAAAGATCATTTTCCAGAAATGATCCCAATTACGCAGTACAGATGCATTTACAACAGCATTGTCAAAAGACAGAGACACTTCCATCACAGCAAGAATTGCCGTAATAGTCAGTGCAGAGAGCATGGCTTGCACACCTGCATTTGGACCATGGGTAAAGCCCCAATATGCAGAGATTGCCAAACACACGATCGTAAAAAATATTGAGAAACCAAAATGTTTCATCATGGGAATTCGACCTACGGAGAATAGTTTTTGAATCAGAAAACTGAAATAAAAATCGCGTTTTTAATGCGCACATTATGACGACTTTTTCACATTTATCCAAAGTTCTTTGTCATATTTTTATGCAAATACAGCCGAATTTTCTGCATTCAAATACCTAAAGTAATTTAGAGTTGTTATAGTCTTGCAAACTGAAATCATTTTATAACTTGAATCATTGCATAGGAAAATGACATGTCTTTTTCTCAAGACGTATGGCAACGTAATCTTGCTTTATATAACAAAACTTTAGCGCTTCCATTTAACCAAGAACTTGCGACAGGCTCATTAAACAAAGAAGCTTTTTGTCATTATGTGATTCAGGATGCGCATTATCTGGTGGCATATGGTCGTGCATTGGCTATCTGTGGCGCAAAAGCATTTGATGCTGACGATATCATCCAATTTACCCAAGGTGCGAAAGAAGCGATTGTGGTTGAACGTAGCCTACACGACGGATTTATGAAAGATTTTGGGATTAGCAAAGCTGACTTTGAGAATACCCCGCTTACCCTTGCCTGCCATCACTACACTGCTTTTTTAACTGCGACAGCTTGGTCTGAAAGCTATCCTGTGGTTTTGGCTTCGTTACTGCCTTGCTTCTGGATTTATGCAGAAGTTGGAAAAGATATTGTGAGTAAATCTATTGCCAATAATCCATATCAAGCATGGATCGATACCTATTCAGGTGAAGAGTTTAACGAAGCAGTTAAAAATGTTTTAGCAACGATTGACCGTATTGCAGAACATTGCGATGCAGATACCCTTGAGAAAATGCATAAGGCTTATACTAAAGGCGCTGAATTAGAGTGGTTGTTCTGGGATAGCGCTTATCATCAAAGACAGTGGTTAGGCTTAGATCAGTAATACAATTTTATTGAAAATTGCCGATGTAGATAATGATGAATAATTAATCTATTTTATATATCACATCTACAGCTATCCCTCATAAAACTGAGGGATAGCTTCAATAAAAAAGAGTGCCAAAGCACTCTTTACTCGCATCAGAATACATCAAAACGCTATTTCAAATTTATCTGATAAATTGCTGTACTGCCACTGACTTCATTGCCCACAATCAACATAGGCTTTGCATTTGGTGAATCTTTGGCAGAGACAAACGTCAGTCCTTCAGGACCTAAATCACTTTTCTCAATCAGAATCTGTTTACCATCCTTGTTTAAGATCGGCTGACCTTTGGCATCTTTATAAACCTGATCCTGTTTAAAGGTACGATTATTAAAATACTGTATAAATACAGGCTTTTGTGGATTGCTAATGTCGTATACCATTATCCCACTTTGGCGCTCTAAGCCGATAAAGGCAAAGGTTTTTTTACCAATCGTACCCAGCGCTAAACCTTCAGGCTCAGGCCCTTTATTGTCACTTCGGTCATCAAAAGCCGCCGCTTCATGATCACTATTAAAATAATTTGGAAATAGCTCAGCAACTTTACGCTCAAACTCACTGCCTGAATCCCAAACTAACTTACCTTGTGCATCCCATATACTGAAAGAACGTGCGCCATAGCTATAAAGTTTACTATAGGTCAATAATCCATTGGCATCCAATTTTGGTGAGCCATCCGTGTTGGTTTGATAACCCATATTCCAAGCAATGTTTAAACGTCCTAATTGTGTATCATCACGGCACATGCCCGGATCAGTCGCTGTTGCACCACAATAGGCAAAAACTGTGGCATCTAGTTTGGCCCCTTTTACACCCGCAACAAGATTGGTCAAATGAGCAGGATAATCGCCTTTATTATTGAAACCTTTGACGTTGAATAAATGCTTCATTCGAATTGCTTCTGCAAAACCTTGGCTTTGATCTCCAGCATAATATGCAGTTGAGTCCTTCAACCATTCACGTGAATCACCTTCATTGGCTGTGACTAAATAACTTGCCCCATTGGCTTGATAATGGGCAATTGAATCAGGTTGATACATC
This sequence comes from Acinetobacter sp. CE-15, assembly GCF_051059255.1. NCBI lineage: Bacteria > Pseudomonadati > Pseudomonadota > Gammaproteobacteria > Moraxellales > Moraxellaceae > Acinetobacter > Acinetobacter sp. CE-15. Next base: position 4,429,243 of record NZ_CP192737.1, read on the forward strand.
CCCACCAAACCCGGCCAAGCTTGAATATTAATTTTTCCATCTTTATCACTGACATCTAGCGCATTATTAGCAAGTCCATGATCTTTATAACCTAATGGAAAAATATCAGTCACTTTTTTAGCAACGATATCAATTTTGGCAATGGCATTATTTTCTTGTAAGGTCGCCCAAGCGGTTTTCCCATCATTGCTGATGGTAATGTACTCAGGTTCTAGATCCTGAGCCACTGTCGCTTTAGGACCGAAAATGCGTACACCCGCTTTAATCAAATCGGCTTTTTTATCATTAAATGCTTTAAAATCGGCAAGGCTGGCGGTTGGTCGTTGAATATTGCTGATATCAATAATGCTGATTGAACCTTCAGGATCAATACTATAGTCATCGTTGGGTTCAGCCTCATTTGCCACCAAAACAGTTTTACCATCGGGGCTAAATGTCAGCATATCAGGCAAAGCACCAACTTCGACTTTACTGATCAATTTCAAATCTTTGGCATTAAAAAAAGCCACAATACCCTTATCTGTTTTTTGTTTGGCTTGAACAGCAAGTGCCACAATGCCATTTTTAATCGCAACTGAATTTACTTCTGAATCAGCTAAAGCTTCACGGGCCGAAAGCTCACCAATATGCACAGGCGTTTCGGGTTTAGACACATCTAATACATCAACTAAACCCTTTTTGGCATTGACCACAAATACCCGTTTTGTTGTTGCATCATATGCGGGAATCTCTGCTGCACTTTCAGCAAAAATACCCGTTTCATAACGTCCCAATAAGCTTAAATTAATGCTTTCAGGTGTGGTTTCTTCAACCGTTGGCGCTGTTGTTTTATTATCATCATTACACGCCACTAAACCAACAGAAAGCATTGCTAAACACAATGCTGAAACTTTTATGTTCATAAACAGCCCATTTTTTGTTTAATTTGGCTTAATGTATTCATCATGGGTGTAAGTTTCATGACAAGCAGATTACAGTTTTATGGCAATTTCTTGAACATTCAATTGGGTATCGCGCCTGATTCAATATAAAGCAACGATTTCATACAGATTTAGTCAGATGATTGTTTTAAAATATTCACAAAATGGGATTATTTAAGTTCTATGACGACTACGCCATCGCACAGTAAACTCCAACCTAAATTCTATTTATTGGTTTTTTTAGTTTCGATCGGCTTTTTCATGCAAGGCTTAGATACCACGATTATCAATACCGCTTTGCCTGCTATGGCAGAAAGCCTGCAAGAAAATCCATTAAAAATGCATGGCATCGTGATTAGCTATGTCTTGGCAGTTGCTGCATGTATCCCTTTAAGTGGTTGGTTGGCAGATCGCTTTGGGGTACGAAATATCTTTTTTGCAGCGATCGTAATTTTTACCGCGGCCTCATTGGGCTGTGCACTGTCCAATGACTTCAATCTACTTATTGTATTTCGAGTTATTCAAGGTATCGGTGGCGCGTTACTGGTTCCAGTCGGGCGACTCGCCATGTTAAAAATCATCCCTCGTGAGCAGTTTCTTTCTGCAATGAGTTTGATGAGCTTAGCAGGCTTACTCGGTCCATTAATGGGCCCGATCTTAGGCGGTTGGTTGGTCGAATATGCCTCTTGGCACTGGATTTTTTTGATTAATTTACCCATCGGTATTTTAGGCACTTTTGTTACCTTTAAAGCCATGCCCAATGTGGTTGAAGCATCGGTAAAATCCTTTGATTTCAGTGGCTTTATCCTATTGGCAATTGCAATGGTGGGCATGGCTTTAGGGATTGAAAATATTGCCAGCAATGAAATCTCCAGAAGCCTGAGCTTAGGCTTACTTTTCGCTGGGATAATCTCAGCCTTGGTCTATGCCTATCATGCCCATACCCATAAAAATGCATTGTTTCGTAGTCGGCTGTTTAAAAATAAAATCTATACCATCGGTGTACTCGGTAATTTCTTTGCGCGCTTTGGTGGAAATGCTGTTCCCTTTATTTTGCCGCTGATGCTTCAAGTCGCCTTTAAAATGGAACCTTTTATGACTGGGGTAATGATGACCCCGATTGTACTCGGTTCATTATTTTCTAAACCCATCATTCGCCCGATTCTACAACGTACTGGTTATCGCCCATTTCTACTGGTTAATACCTTATTGATCGGTGCATGTATTGCCAGTTTTGCGTTACATACAGCGGATACCCCGACATGGTTAGGTGTGGTGCATTTCTTTATTTTTGGTGTACTCAACTCATTACAGTTTGTGACCATGAATACCCTTACGCTTAAAGATCTCCCGCAACAGGATGCCAGTAGTGGGAATAGCTTTTTATCGATGATTATGATGTTATCAATGAGTATTGGGATTGCTTTGGCAGGTACTCTACTCAATGCATTTACAGGCTATTTTAGTGAAGCGCATATTACACAAGCATTTCACTATACCCTGATTTGCTTAGGTGCGATTAACATCATTACGGCGTTGATATTCTTTCAAATTCCCAAAGATGCGCAAATTTAAGTGTTGCAATTTTTATCCAGCCATCGTTTTTTAGAACCAAAGCACGTTAAACTGATCCATCTGGATATTTAGAAAAACCATGTCAAAATACGCTGCGAAAAAACACAAACAGCAAAAAATCACTCGCAATAGCTCAGTTTTAGCGATCGCACTTTTCTGCTGCGTCATACTCGGCACTTTGTTTTTTGTTCATAATAATGCTGCCTTGGCTGAAGCCTATCCGATTAAAGGTTTCGATGTTTCACATCATCAAGGTGATATTGAATGGAAAAAAATCTCTCCGCAGCACTATCAGTTTGTCTATCTCAAAGCCACTGAAGGTGGCGATTATCAAGATGATAAATTTCAGCAGTATTGGTTAGAAGCACGTGAACGTGGTATGCGCGTGGGGGCTTATCACTTCTTTCGTTTATGTCGTGATGGTGACATTCAAGCACAAAATTTTATCAAAACAGTGCCAAATAAAAGCAATGCCTTGCCCCCTGTGATGGACTTGGAATATGACAGCAGTTGCATAAACATCTATACCAAAGAACAATTAATCAAACACATCAAAAGTATGCATGATCAATTGCAAAAGCATTATGGTAAACAACCGATTTTTTATACCTCTAAAATCTTTTACAACATGGTACTCACAGGTGAGTTTAAAGATACACCGATTTGGATTCGTGAATATAAAGATAAGCCAGATTTAAAAGACCAACGTGCATGGACATTTTGGCAACAGAGCAACCAAGGCAAAATTCAAGGCATCGAGAAAAATGTCGATTTAAATGTATTTTATGGTGATGCAGAACAATGGCAGCAGTTTTTACAGAAAAATAAGTTGAATTAAGCATAATCAAGATCATTCATGACATAAGCTGTCGCAGATTCTTTACAAAATTCAAATTCATCAATAGAAACAAATCAAGATCGGTTAGAATAATCACACAGCGTTTCAACACTGTGTAATTCATGAGAAAAATCATCCATATTGACATGGATGCATTCTATGCATCTGTAGAGCTACTCGACCGTCCTGAACTAAAACACTTACCTGTAGTGATTTCCTCACATCATCCTCGGGCTGTGATTGCTGCTGCATCCTATCCAGCGCGTCAGTTTGGATTACGCTCCGCCATGTCGATGTCACAGGCAAAAAAACTCTGCCCTCAAGTCTATGTGATTGAACCGAATTTTGAAAAATATCGCGATGTTTCTGTAAAAATTCATGAAATCTTTCAGAAATACACTGCGCTTATCGAACCTTTATCTTTAGATGAAGCTTATTTAGATGTCACTGAAAATTTACAAAATATTCCCAGTGCTACTGAAGTGGCGGAACGAATTCGAGCCGATATTTTTCAACAAACAGGGCTTACTGCTTCGGCAGGTGTGGCACCGAATAAATTTCTTGCCAAAATTGCCTCAGACTGGAATAAACCCAATGGCATTTGCATCATTAAACCGACCCAAGTTCAACATTTTATCCATGATTTACCCCTGAAAAAAATTCCCGGTGTCGGTAAAGTCACTCAGGAAAAACTGAAAAGCTTAAACTTAGAGACTTTGGGGGATTTGCAAAAAATTGAAGAAAATATACTAATCCATCATTTTGGCAAATATGGCAGACAGTTGTTTTTATATGCCCAAGGTGTTGATGATCGTCCAGTACAAGCTGAACGACAACGTCAGCAAATTTCCAAAGAAACCACATTTGATGATGATCTCAGCCTTGAACAGTGTTCAATCTATTGGGACAATTTAATTGAACGTGTTTGGCTCAGTTTAGAAAAAAAACACATGCAGGCTCGCGGTGTCACCGTTAAGTTAAAACTCAAGAATTTTCAGGTTTTACAGCACAGTAAAAGTTTTAAAACCGCACTTCAATCGCAACAAGAAATGGTTCAGGTCATTCAAATATTATTAAGCGAAATGCAAATTCCTGAGCATTTTCAATTCCGTTTAATCGGAGTGGGTTTATATCAACTGACAGATCAGCAAGATGAAGCACAATTGTCATTATGGTAAACATAAATGAAAAAGACATGTGCGACTTTAGCTTAAATCTTTTACTTTATATCAGAAATAAAATCGTGAATTAATCTAGCCACTTGATTGGCGTGTGCATTGGCCAAATCATGTTCCCCTTGTTCAATGATATGCAATCTAGAATGCTGGATTTTTTCATGCAAATATTTACCCACGCCCACAGGGCTAATGGGATCTGCATCGCCCCAAAGCAACAGGACTGGGCACGCTATTTTGTATAATAAATCATCTAAATGGGATTGATGATCGACAAACCAATCGGGCACCGCAAATGTTTGCTGGTAATCGCCTCGCCAATCGGCAACCTGAAAGGGGCTTAAATCAATTCCACCAGAGCTTGCAACCAAAACCAAAGCTTTGATCAATTCAGGTTTTTGTAATGCTGCTTGAACTGCAAAAACCCCTCCCATAGATTGAGCAATCACAATACAGGGCTGTTGAATTTGGTCGAGAATATAGCCCTGTAAATCGTCAAAACTATCAATATGCGGATGCTCTGGATGTCCAGCAAAACTTGGATAGGCCATCACTGTTTTTTGATGATCGGCTGAAAGCTGCTGCATAACAGGTTGCCAAAACGCTGTACTTCCCGATGCACCTGGTAAAAAAATTAAATGCATTCACCCATCACCTTGATATACAAAATTTAATCATCACTCTTTAGTTTAGCGCGTTGAAAAGCAGGACGCTGCTGAATTCGTTCAGCATATGCAGCCAGTCGAGGGGTTTTATTTTTGGTTCGTTGCTGCATGGCAATCACGGGAAAACTCATTTGAATGTCGGCAAACGAAAACTCACCTGCGGCATAGTCATGTTGACTAAAATAAGCTTCCAAAAAGGCTGCATGTTCTTTTAAACGAGGATTGCTAAAGCCGCCACGGACGCCTTCTGAAATTTTCTTTGCAATCGGGCGAATTAAAAAAGGAACATGTTTTGGCATATTGGTCATGACCAAGGTCATCAACAAATAAGGCATTAAAGAACCCTCGGCATAATGCATCCAGTAGTTATATTGCATTAAGTCTTTAGGATTCTGAGGCTTAAACTGATTTTTTGTATCATAAGTTGCTTGAAGATAATCCAAAATCACGGCAGATTCTGCAATGGTTAGATCACCATCGGTCAATACAGGTGACTTTCCAAGCGGATGAACTGCTTTTAACTCAGGGGGTGCAGCAAAAGTAGGTAAGCGTTTATAGTGCTTAATCTGATATTCAAGCCCCAGCTCTTCTAAAGCCCAAATAATACGGAGTGAACGAGATTGATCTAGGTGATGTAATGTAATCATTGTATTGCCTCAGTTTTTATCCTTCGACTATAAATTGATCTCAACTTTTCAACAATTCTATTACTGTATTTAAATCATTTTTTTATCAACTTTGTTTATACTCTAGATTCAATATTGATTATTCTGAGAATAAAAATGAAGTCACTTATCCCGTTAATTTTCTTCTTTATTTGTTCAAATCTATATGCATATCAACCCAAGCTTATGTTATTGGGATCTCTTGAGAATAAGGGTGAATCCTTTATTGATGTAAATGCACATCAAAAAATTCGTGATTCGTTTAAGCAAGCTGTCATCTATGAAAAATATGCCAACCCTATTAAAGATGAGCAAGGTGTAACATATCAATCGGTTATTAAACAGCTTATTGTGGATTGTAAAGAGAAAACCATCGCCATTCGGGGTGCTGACTACTTTGCAGGAAAAACATCAAACAGCAAATTAGTGAAAAAATTTGATGACATTACCTTGAGCCATGATGGTGAAACGGGGGCTGCTTTTTATTCCTTTGACGACTTAGAGTTTAAAGCCTTGAATCAAGATAAGTTCTATAACAAAATTTATGCAAACACCTGTAAATAATCAATAAAAGCAACTTTGTATAATCTTAATGACAGAAAAAAAAGATATTTTGTTTTTATACAAAATATCTTTTATGGATCAAATACAACGACCATCTTTTACATAGCCGTTTTTTAAATAATCGTGGTATTGATTTCCACACTACGCAATAAAGTCTTGGTCACTGGGGTTTTTTGGCAAATGTCTAACACTTTTTGATGCAACTCTTCAGACAATAGAGTGGCAAAAGACAAGCGACGCTCAACCCATTCTTTCCCCTCTTTATTGGCATTAAAATCAGCTTCAACTGTAAACTCACCCAAATCAAGCCCTTTGTGTTGAGCATACATACGCAATGTAATCATGGTACAAGAAATTAAACCTGAACAGATAAAATCATAAGGTGCTAAGCCCTTGTCTTGCCCACCAAATGATTCTGGTTTATCGGTAATCAGTTGATGTTTTCCACTCACCACCTCACCTGACCATGGTTCTGGATAGGTTTTTACCTTTGCATTTGCAATAATTGCCATTTTATTTTCCTTTAATCTTTAAATTTTTAGTGAATGCCAGTTTAAATAAAATTTGTAAACGCAACACTTGCGCTAAAGGATGATCAAGCACGCCTTTAACGCAAATTATTTAGTTTGAATCCATGTCTAAAGATCGACAATGCGCAATGCAGCACATCACTTCGATGCTCGCATCTTGTCTGGGAATGCTGGTGCTTCTAAACGTGGACCATCATAATCAGGGATCGTTCCAAAACGCGCATCCTGATTCGCCCATTGTTCTGTAGCCGCTTTTAGTTCTTCCTGTGTTCTGCCCACAAGATTCCACCACAGTAATATAGGCGACTCAAAAGGTTCACCACCTATCAACAGTAAACGCGAGCCTTTTGGTAATTCAACCTCAATCTGTGAAATTCCAGGTTCAATCACCACCATATTGTCACTATTTAAATCATGACCATTTACTGTTGCTTCACCTTCTAATGCCATAAATCCATATTCAAAATGAGGATTCAGTGGAATACGTGTCTTGGTTGATTCTTTTGCAAAAAAATCGATCCCGACTAATTCCGTATGCACTTTGACAGGAGATTTGGTATTCATGAATTCACCGACTAAAACTGTAAATTCAATATGGTCCTGCTCTACAATGGGTAATTCTGGATAATGATCAAACTGCGGTGCCATATTGATCTTATCATCAGGCAATGCAATCCAAAGCTGTGCAGCATGCATTCTCGTTTCAGTATCGGGAGCAACTTCTGTATGAGAAATTCCATAACCCGCCGTCATCAGATTCACTTGTTTAGGACGAATCAATTGTTTAGAGCCGATGCTGTCTGTATGCATCATCGTCCCTTCGATCATCCAAGTGAAGGTTTGTAATCCAATATGTGGGTGCGGTCCGACATCCAATCCATCTCCCTGAGGAAATACGACTGGGCCAGCGTGATCTAAAAAGCACCATGCGCCAATCATGCGTTTTTGACGACTGGGTAATGCACGTTTAATGACGGTGCCTTTGCCTATTTCTGCTGAACGGATTGGAAAATCTTGAATAAACTGATTCACATATTTTTCACAATCGTCAGAGTTAGAAATCTCGGTATAGTTGGTATTGGTCATTTTGTTATCCTAAATTTGTCCATCAGCTCAGGACGTTATTGCAACATCTACAATTTCATTTTATTTAGCTTATCGGTTTTATATACATCGACCTATAGCTATCTTAATACGCTGAATACCATGAATAGGACAATAATAGTTTGGTTTTTGTTATGCAGTTTCTGATTACAAGATCTGGGAGCAATACTTTATCGAGTTGCATATTCTCTTTGAAATGTTTATAGGCCCACCATCACCCTATGACATGTTCAAAGCCTTGATCGAATTAAGCAGAAGGTGGTGGCGTAAGATCTACAAATAAGCCTGTGAAACGGCGAACCAGAGGTAAAAAAATTAATACTGTGGGAAAGGCAATCATCCATGAAAATAGCCAGACGCTAAACCATTTTGCAAAAAATCCATCGAACCACCCCACATTTTTCCATAAATTAATCATGGAAATGGTCGCACTCATCAAAGCTGAGAGTATCAACGGCATAATCCACCCTGCATATTTTGCTGGTAATTTCGGAATTCCAGCAAAAATCATGGCAGGCTTATGTTGATCGCGTCTATTTTCGATCTTGATCTCTGGTTTTAAATCAGGCATTTTTCTTGACGTTCTGCTTTAGGTTTTTCATAAATTGTTTAACTGCGGGTTCAAAGTCTTGAAATAGCACATGATCACGGTGGGTAATCATCACCTCTAAAAAGAGTTTTAGCCCTACCGCAAACGCTTTAGTGGTTTCTTCATCAAAAAACTCAGCAGCTTTTAAGCGCTCTACGATTTGGAAAATATCATCGTGATTACCCACATTAAATTCGATATTTTCATCGTAGGTTGACGGATGACCTTGCGCATCTGCAAGATGTTGAACAGTTACATAATATTGATGTTGTTTCATAAGATTTCTCTAACTTGTTAAATATACCGCTGGGTTTAATGAAGGGTCTGTTGACAATTCGTCTACGTTTGCGACTACGTGTGTTTTTTAGACGATACTAGGCGCGAGATACGAAATTTAGTCATTCTAAATGAGTATTTCGAAACGACGTAGCGGCAAAAAACACGCTAGTCCCGAAGGGTTGTGGCTAAAATTATCTCAGCCTACGTTATGAAACTCGAAAATAGTCTCGCTATTCTCTTCGTTTCCTGCCTTGCCTGCTCAATTTTAACCTACAACGCAAGCCATTTATGAAATGTCAACAGACCCTCATGTGGTACTAAATTTAATATCCAAAACATCAATATCAAACGCTTGAAAAACCTGTTCCAGTGAAGCGATCAATGATGCTTTATTGATCTGGGTTAGGTCGGCACATTGGATATTGAGTGACTCCACTTCGGATAAATAAGGCAAAGCATATTTGGCTTCATCTCTGCCATGCAGATTTTGCGTAATCAAACCCACTTTCTCTAAATCACTCACCACTCGATATATGGTCGATAAGCTGATCTGCTTATTTTGTACATATAACTGCTGATAAATCTGCTTTGCTGTCAGTTGTGTTTTTTGGTCCAACAGCGCTTTGAATACAATCACTCTTGCTTGGGTCACTTTTAAATTTGCATGACGCAGCTTTTGTTGTACCTCAATACTCATGTCTCACCTAAACCTTCTATTGCCTTATTATTGCATTGTTATAAACGCCCAATTTCTACTGCGGCTTGATCAATTTTTTCAGCGACTTGTCTAACTTGCTCAGCATCAAAATCTTTACCCTTGAGCTTTAAGCGTAATGATGTTTTTAAGTTTTCCATCGCACGATGAATATCCAAATATTGGTCGTTTTCATGAATTTCGCGTCGAGTTTCCAAACGCTCTAATAAGTGTTGGATATGCGCATGCTGCTCTTTTAAATGTAATTTTCCAGCATCAGTAATCTGATATTGCTTACGATCACCTTCTGTATTTTCAGCATGCACAAAACCAATTTCTTCAAGATAGGTCAGGGTTGGATAGATTGTGCCTGAACTTGGAGTATAGCCCCCACCGACCAGATCACTGATGGCTTTGATAATTTCATAACCATGCTTTGGCTGTTGCTGTATCAGATGTAAAACCAAAAGCTTCATTTTACCTGATTCAAACAACCGACCTCGTCGCCCACCATAGCCTCGTTCGGTATGCTGTTCACGATGCTCAAAATCATGTTGTGAATGATCATGTCGCTCTGATTTCATCTTTATTTTTCTCAAATCGATTAATTTATGCATATTAAGATATATCTTAATAGATCTTAAGACAAGACGATAGAACAAAATCAATTCTAATATTTTGATAAATAATGAATTAAATAATTTTAAATCGATCTATCTTAAAAAATTAAGACATAAAAAAGACCGATTAAAAGCCTTTAAACCGAATCTATTGGCTATTTTTATTGTTGTTATGGATTGCTTAAAGCTTGACTCAGTTACCCATTTTTTAAGCATTGTTTTTATGTCATGGCGCAGCAAACTTTTAATTTTCAGATCTTTAGCCTTGACATAGAGATTAATTTACATACAATGCGATTTGTAACAAAAAATTAATATTTTTATAACAAAAGGGTCACACAATGTTTAAGAAAACTTTATTTGCTGCATTACTTGCTAGTTCTTTTGGGTCTGCACATGCATACCAAGCTGAAATCGGTGGTTCACTCGGTATTGTTGATCCAGATAAAGGGGATACATCTACTGGTTTTGCTATTGATGGAACATATTATTTTAACCCTGTTCAAGTTAAAAATAACCCATTAAACGAAGCTGCCTTTCTAGATCGCGCAAGCAACGTAAATGCTGGAATTAGCTATATCGATTATGATGCCTACGATGTAACAGCTTATGGTGTTGGTATTGAATATTTCGTTCCAAATACCGATTTTTATGCAAGTGCTGCTATTGGACGCTCTACAGCTAAGGCCGATCATGTCGATGATTTAGACACAACAACTTACTCTGCTGAAGTAGGTTACTTGCCAATCCCAGGTCTTTTGATTGCGGTTGGTTTAGCGGGCTATGACAATGATTTTAATGATGATATAGATCCAACTATCCGTGCTAAATATGTCACTCAAGTGGGTCGCTATGACATGAATTTTGAAGGTGGTGCAAGCTTTGGTGATACCGATGCTTACAGCGTAGGTACGGATTTATACCTAGATAAAACTTTCAGTGTCGGATTGGCTTATTCAGGTAGCCGCACTGATGGTACTGATGAAGACAGCTTTACAATTCGTGCAAAAAAATTCTTTACTCAACAAATCAGCTTAGAAGGTTCTGTTGATTTTGAAGATGACGATAATATCTATGGTCTTCGCGCTGCTTACCGCTTCTAATTATTGGTAAACTTTAAAAAACCGCTCTTGTATAAGCGGTTTTTTTTATCACTAATTAAATAAATCAGCAATTAATGATTCATTAAAATAACTTTAGGTTTGATCGGGACTTCATTTAACTTATATTGTACTTTTTTCATCAACCTTAGTAATTCATTAGGATTTTCTTCATTTAAATTAAACGGATGCTCTGAAGTACTACTACGTATATCAGTTTGAATATTTGATTTACTATCCAAAAATAATGTCATCGGAATATAGCGCACACCATACTCTAAACTTAAATCCTCATCCTCATTCACATCGACCTTAATCATGATGAATTTTTTCGAAAGATTTACAACCTCATCATCATAAAATACTTTTCCATATCGCTTAGAAGCGCCACACCAGTTAGCATAAAACACCAATAAAATGGGTTTCTTCTCTTGTTCAGCAATCTTTAAGCCTTTTTCATAAGACAGCCAATTAATATTATCTTCGTTCCATTTAATTACATTTGCAAAGGCTGTATTTGAAATCAGAATAAAAAGCACGGCAATCCATATTTTCATTTTTCTAGATTCTTTTAGGCATAAAAAAGCGTTAAACCTATATTAATCTATGACTTAAAGAAGGGAAATAAGTTTCTTTGATGTTTAATCCGCAAATCTAGTTAGAAGCACTACTTTTTACAGTGCAGAGAAAAGCCTTAACTACACAAATGTATTTAAATTTTGAATGTAAGATAAGGCTATATGCGCTCTAAAATGAGATGTATTAACTATTATAGTGGGTATCAAATAGATAAAGCGCTTATATAAGCGCTTCTTTCGCTTAAATTTACTGTTCTAAATGCAGCATTCTTAACTGCAAACTCACATTGCCATTAAATTGATTTTTATCCAATTCATAAACAATACGTACCATATCTTGCATAGGATCAAAATTGAATTTATCACGTACATTAAAGGCAATCGCATCAATCGGTTGGCCATTTTCCAAAGCTAAACGCAATTTCAGATGCACTTCCTTTAACCAACGATAATCGATGACTTTAAAACGCCCTTCAAATACCGGTGCAGGAAACTTTTGCCCCCACGGTCCCAATTGCGCCAAAGTATCTACAGTTTGCAGTTGAAATGCCTGAGCAGGCAATTCACCATCCGTCCACAACACCGCTTGGAATAGCGCATCATCTGATTGAGCAACCAACTCAGTAAACCGTTGTTTAAATTCTTCAAAATGTTGCTTTTGAATAGTCAATCCCGCCGCAGCCGCATGCCCACCAAAATGACTAATCAAATCAGGATATTGCTCGGCAACTTTTTCAATACTGTCTCGAATATGAATACCATCAATCGAACGTGCGGAACCTTTGATATGAATCCCATCTTTATCCGCCGCAAATACAATACTGGGGCGATGAAATTGCTCTTTTAAACGCCCTGCCACAATACCAATCACCCCTTGATGCCAATGCTCTTCAAACATGACCAGCGCTGCGGGTAAATGATCTTGATCAAGCTGTAGATTTTCCAGCGCAGCTAAAGCTTCTTGTTTGATCTCCGACTCAACTTGACGGCGTTCTAAGTTTAAATCATTGAGCTGGCGTGCCAAAGCATGAGCTGTCTGCGTATCGGTTGCCAAAAGACATTCAATACCGATGTCCATGGTTTCCATACGCCCTGCGGCATTAAGACGAGGGCCTAACACAAAACCTAAATCAGAGGCTTTTAACTCAGCAGGATCACGCGCTGCAATGTCTAATAAGGCACTAATCCCAGCACGACATTGATTCTGTTGAATCCGTTTAACCCCTGCATCCACTAAGATACGATTGTTATGGTCGAGGCTGGCAACATCGGCATAAGTGCCCAAAGCAACCAAATCCAAATATTGCGGCATTTTTGCAGCCGATTTCCCCAGTTTTGTCCGATGGCTACTTAACTTTGCCAATAGGTAAAATGCCACGCCGACGCCAGCCAAAGCCTTACTTGGAAATTCGCACCCTAACTGATTTGGGTTAACAACCGCTTCAGCTTGAGGCGTTTCCTTGGTCGTTAAATGGTGATCGGTGATAATCACCTGCATTCCATGTGACTGTGCTTGTGCTACACCTGCATGACTGGAAATTCCATTGTCGACCGTAATTAATAGATCAGGCTGATATTTTTCAAAAGCCAAATCGGCAATTTTAGGGGTTAGGCCATAACCATATTTAAAACGATCTGGAACAAGGTATTCAACATTGGCCCCCATTTCTCGTAAAGCCAGCATCATCAGTGCGGTACTGGTGGCGCCATCTGCATCATAATCACCGACAATCACAATTTTTTTTTCTTGATCTAAAGCTTGATCAATTATTTGAATGGCTTGCTCCAAACCTTTCATTTCTGGTGCAAGTAAATATTTAAGTTTTAAATCTAATTCTTGTTCAGATTGCACACCACGACGGGCTAAAATTTCAGCAATAAAGGGTAACACGCCCTGAAAGTTTTCAGGGCGTGTGATCAAAGGTCGTTGTTTAATTTGTAATTTTTGCATTTATGGCATCAAACGTTGTATTGTCCAAGATTCACCGACTTTTTCATAAGTGAGGCGATCATGTAAGCGATTTGGGCGGCCTTGCCAGAATTCATAATACGTCGGCTCTAAACGATAGCCTCCCCAAAATTCAGGTTTAGCCAATTCATTCTTTTCAGCCACTTGATCATACAACGCTTGAAAACGCTGTTGTAAATGTTCACGACTTTCAATCACGCCACTTTGTGGGGTACTGATATGCGCTGCAATTTGGCTATCACGCGGACGTTTATGATAATAATCAGTAGATTCTTGTTCAGATATTTTCTGAACTTGTCCACCCACACGAACCTGACGTTCTAACTCAGGCCAATAGAATAGCAATTCTGCATAAGGATTTTCAGCTAAATCTAAGCCCTTTTGACTGTCATAATTAGTATAAAAATCATAACCAGCCTCGGTAGCACCACGCAATAACACAGTACGCACATGTGGACGCCCTTGTGCATTTGCGGTTGCCAACGACATTGCATAGGGTTCATGCAGTTTTGCTTCTAAAGCCAAATTAAACCAATTGAGAAACTGTGCATGAGGATGAGCATCCACCTGCTCCTCATGTAGTTCACCTTTTTGATAAGTAAGGCGAAGCTCACTTAAGTCTTTAATTACATCACGCATGAAGCAAAACCTTCTACAGACGATACAATATTTTAAGCCGCATTTTGACGAACAGCATCTGCTAAATGATTTGCCAAATCAGTTACTTCTTGCAGATTATCGCCTTCTACCATAACACGGATGATCGGTTCCGTCCCTGACTTACGAATTAAAATTCGCCCACGTCCTTTAAGTGTGGCTTCTACTTTATCAAACTCGGCAACCAATGCTGGCACCGCAAACGGGTCAAACATTTGTTCAAGACGAACATTGACCAAAACATTGGGTAAAGTTTTAAAATCTGCAACCAATTCATCTAAAGATTTATTCTGTTCAACCAATACTGTTAACACTTGCAGGGCTGCAATGATTGCATCGCCTGTTGTGCTCTTGTCTAAAGTCAAAATATGACCAGATGGTTCGCCACCAGTCACCCAGTTGTTTTCTTCTAAATTTTGCAATACATAGCGATCACCCACTTTAGCACGCACAAAAGGCACTTTGGCTTTTTCAAGTGCCAATTCTAATGCCATGTTACTCATCACTGTACCCACGATACCCGCCGGTTTTTGAGATGCTTGGGTTGCTAAAATATACAGAATATGGTCGCCATCAATCAATTTACCAAAACGGTCGACCAAAACCACACGATCTGCATCGCCATCAAAAGCAATACCTAAATCTGCTTGATGCTCAATCACGGCTTTTTGTAAATTTTCAGGATGTGTTGAACCACAATCCTTATTGATATTTAAACCATCTGGTTCGTTATAAAGCGCAATAACTTTTGCGCCTAATTCACGAAATACTGCTGGGCCTACGCTATACGCTGCACCATTGGCGCAATCCACCACAATTTTTAAATGGCGTAAATTGAAATGATATGGGAATGTCGATTTACAAAACTCGATATAACGACCATTGGCATCTTTAACACGTACACTTTTACCTAAGTTTGCGGTGTCTTCAATGATGATATCGTTCTCAAGTTCTCGGTTAATCGCATCTTGAATCGTATCTGGGAGCTTTTTCCCTTCATCTGAAAAGAATTTAATCCCATTATCAAAATAAGGGTTATGCGAAGCAGAAATCACGATCCCTAAGTTGGCATGCAATGCGCGGGTTAAATGAGCAATTGCAGGGGTCGGCAAGGGTCCAAGCAAATGTACATAAACACCTGCCGCATTGAGACCCGCCTGTAAAGCTGCTTCAAGAATATAACCCGATAAACGAGTATCTTTACCTAAAACCACAATCGGTTTTGATTTTGGGCTAATTTGCTTTAATACTTTCCCTGCCGCAAATCCGAGTTTAAGTGCAAATTCTGGGGTAATTGGGAGTTCACCAAATTTTCCACGAATCCCGTCTGTTCCAAAATAACTCATCTTTTACCCACTTATTATGTGTTGTATAACAATCAATTTTTAAGGTTTACTACTTTACACCAAAATAAAAAAGCCGTCATAAACTGACGGCTTTTTCCAATCAAAATATTACAAAAGATTAACCTACACGATAGTTCGGTGCTTCTTTGGTAATCGTTACATCATGCACATGTGACTCTTGCATACCTGCAGCGGTGATTTTCACAAATTTTGCATTTTGACGTAAATCTTCAATGGTTGCAGAACCGGTATAGCCCATAGATGAACGTAAACCGCCCATCATTTGATGTACGATATTGCCCATTGGACCTTTGTACGGTACGCGGCCTTCAATCCCTTCTGGGACCAATTTTTCAGCGCCTGCTTTCGAGTCTTGGAAATAACGATCGGCAGAACCCGTCGCACCAGCCATTGCACCCAAAGAACCCATACCACGGTATGCTTTGTAATAACGACCTTGGAAGAATTCAACTTCACCAGGCGCTTCTTCAGTACCCGCCATAAGTGAACCCACCA
The DNA here is from genome assembly GCF_051059255.1 of Acinetobacter sp. CE-15. Classification (NCBI taxonomy): domain Bacteria; kingdom Pseudomonadati; phylum Pseudomonadota; class Gammaproteobacteria; order Moraxellales; family Moraxellaceae; genus Acinetobacter; species Acinetobacter sp. CE-15. The sequence continues at coordinate 4,445,627 of NZ_CP192737.1, forward strand.
TAATCGTGCTTGCACCAGCACCAATCGCTTTTGCCATATCCCCAGAGAAACGGATACCACCATCAGCAATCAATGGAATTTGGTCTTTCAATGCATTGGCAACACTGTCAATTGCAGAGATTTGTGGCATACCAATACCTGCAACGATACGTGTCGTACAGATTGAACCAGGACCAATACCCACTTTCACCGCATCTGCACCCGCATCAAGTAATGCCAAAGCAGCATCACCCGTTGCGATATTACCGCCAATCACTTGAACTTGAGGGAAGTTTGCTTTCACCCAACGGACACGCTCGATCACACCCGCAGAATGACCATGCGCTGTATCCACTACAATCGCATCAACGCCCGCTTCAACCAAAGCTTCAACACGACTTGGAGTTTCAGCGCCAGTACCCACTGCAGCACCAACACGTAAACGACCTAATTCATCTTTACAGCTATTTGGATAAGATTCCGCTTTACGGAAATCTGTAACTGTAATTAAGCCTTTTAATGCATTGCTTTCATCAACCACCAATACTTTTTCAATACGGTGTTTTTGCAATAATGCTTGAATATTTTCTTTCGATTCATTTTCACGAACAGTCACAAGACGATCTTGCCCTGTCATGATATTGCTTACTGGTTGTTCCAAGTTCGTTACAAAACGAGTATCTCGGCCAGTTACAATCCCAACCACTTTGCCATCTTTAACGACAGGTACACCGCTGATGTTGTTGGCTTGTGTAATTGCCATCAAATCACGAATCGTGGTTTCAGGTGTCACGGTAATTGGATCTTTCACCATTCCCGCTTCGAATTTTTTTACACGGCGAACTTCTGCAGCTTGTGCAGAAATATCCATGTTTTTATGTAAAATACCAATACCACCGTTTTGCGCCATTGCAATCGCCATACGTGACTCAGTCACAGTATCCATTGCTGCTGAAACCATAGGGATGTTCAGTTGAATGCCGCGTGTGAGGCGTGTCTTTAGAGAGACATCTTTTGGGAGGATAGTAGAATAGGCAGGGAGTAATAAGACATCATCGAAGGTTAGCGCTTCTTGAACGATGGTCAACATAACAGTCTCGCTGGTAATTTCCGTGAGCTATTATATACAAATTTCCGTTCAATTTTCATTTTTTATTGTGCGGATTTATCTTATTCTCGATCACACTTTATTTTTCAGTATCTTATTGAAATAAAAATGGGCTTTGAATATAAAATTATCGTGGATTTAACACCACAGTAGACTGTCGACTTACAGTCTCTGCCTTATATCCTAAATTTTCCCAATGAAGCGTTAACACACCTGATCAAAGTCTTCATCATTGCTGGGGGTAGCGACTTCTATTTCGATCAGGGGAATTAAACCATAACCTTGTCTTGCTTTTGCACATTGTGAATCCCCAGCATGTACCTGTTTGCATGAAGAACTCCGTTGCTCATACATACTACAGCTGACTTGCTGTCCAATCTCACCCTTTAATGCCACACAACGCGGTTGCTTTTGATTGGTGCCCTGCATACAAGAATACACGGCTGTCAAAGGTTCGACATAATCTGGCGGCATGGCTTCTCCTTCTGCCCAATAAAATGAGACTCGGAAAAAGGCGCAACACGCCCCGCAACTTAAGCACGCATCCTGTGCTGAGATTTGTGACAACATTTTTTTAAGATTCTCGTTATCAATTTAAAATTTTGGCAAGAAAATCCTAAAAAAAGTCGCACTCAAACTCAATATCTTTTTTGAATTTTTTATTGCGGGCAGGTAAACACAGACTCATCCATCAAATCGACACCACATTGTAAATTTTCGATCCAGTCTAAAAACTGATGAATCATCTCTTTACCAATAAACGGCTTACCATGTTGCGGCACAATCATTTCAATATCCATTTGACGCACCATTTTCACCCATAAACGGATCACCCGATTGGTACACATATAGCGCTGATGAAAACCATGCATGGTTGGAATGTGCATTGCAAAATCTTCAATTGGTTTCGAGGCATCATCAACAATCGATGCACCCATATCACCTGAGAATAAAATTTTTGAAATTGGATCGTAAAACTGAAAATTTCCAACGGAATGTAAGAAATGCGCAGGAACCACGATGATGCGCGTTTCTCCCAATGGAATAGAGCCACCTTGGTCTGGCAATTCGATCAGACGTTCTAACCAGCCCCCTTTCATACGGTCACTCATAAATGCTGAGTTTAAATGAGGTAAAAAGCGTGCCCATAATTTAGATGCGACCACTTTGGCATCGGTATAGACCAACCAACGTGGCATTGAAGTAATGATGTCGGGGTCTTGGTGAGATGCCATGACATAGTCTAGATTTTGTAATCGGGTGTATTTATTAAGCTCCATGGTCAGGGGCACATAGGTCAAATCACCGCCCGGATCTAATACTGCTGCACGTTCATTATTTAAAATAAGAAACTGATTGGCTTGTACACCTTCACCTTTCACCAAACTGGTAAAACTTATACATTTATGAGTGCCATTATCAAACAAAACTTGCGACGTGGTGCGATCTAAAGCCATACCAGAAACCCCAAAACCTTTTTTAAAATAAATCTTTAGTTATCCCATACAACATATAAGGTTTTCTTCAAAGTTACAATAAATCTACAACCTAAGTTTAAAGATTATTTGTGTCATCATTCTCAGAATAATAAAAAACCCAACATTAAGTTGGGTTTTCAGCTTTAAAAATAGATGACGTTATTGATGTTCAATCAGCTTGGAAAATTGTGCTTAAAAAAAGTAATGCTGAACTAAAGCGGCGACACCAATAATAAAGAAGATTGCAGCTCCAATTTTATGAATCAGAGCAATAGGTAATTTATCTGCCAATTTATTGCCAATAAATACAGCAGGTGCATTGACCAACATAATCCCCAATGTCGTACCTAGAGTTACCCAACCGATGCTGTCAAAGCGTGCAGCAAGTGCCACCGTGGCGATTTGGGTTTTATCCCCAATTTCTGCAAGAAAGAATAATACAAAGGTTGCACCAAAGACCCCATATTTTTGCCATTTATTAATACTTTCAGATTCATCATCCAATTCATCTGGAATCAGCATCCACCCAGCCATCCCAATAAAGCCAAGTGACACAATCCAAAGTAATACTGTCGGGCTAAGGACCGTGGTAATCCACTGACCAAGCACAGCCGATACACCATGATTGACAATAGTTGCTAATAAAATTGCAAATAAAATAGGGATAGGTTTACGAAAACGTGCAGCAAGAAGTAATGCGAGCAGTTGTGTTTTATCGCCCATTTCGGATAAAGCGACAACCACTAAAGAGATGAGGAAGGCATTTAACATTTCAAAGTCTCTGGCTAGCAATATTTACCGATGACTTACCCCTCCTGCTAGCCAATATGAATAGTCGCCTATTCAACGCGGAGTGATAAATCAAAGGTCTTGCCAACAAAAGATAGCTGAGTAAATACCTTCAGCTAAATTGGTTCTTTGCTATGATGACCATACTCTGTTGAGTAATTATGTTGATCATCACCCATTTATCATCTCGCAGATGACAAACAGCGGCTACTCCCCAATGAAGTACAGCTATTCTACAACGCTTTATCAGTCATTTTCAATTTTTAAAAATTAAAAAATTTAAAGCTCAGATAAACTTCAAAAAATATCGTGCCGAAGCATTTTTAATGCCCGCATAGAATAAATTCAATTTTGTTTCTTCACTAATTTTGAACCCTAGATGGTTATCCCATCGTGGGGCGACAGGGATGTCGCCGATTGATTTAATTAAAAATATTAATTAAGAGAAATTATATTCTTGTGCCTGAGTTTTTTGAAAGATTGACTATATTGAATGATGACTTTAAAGCAGGTTCGAAAATTATTGATAAAACAAAATTAGATGCATATAAAAAACCTCGCCTAAAGCGAGGTCTTCTATGATTTAGAACTTAAAGCAAGATGTTACGAATATCTGATAACAACTTGGTCAATTTATTGGTAAATCGCGCAGCATCCGCACCATTAATCACACGATGGTCATAAGACAATGACAATGGCAACATCAGTTTTGGATCAAAGCCTGAGCCATTCCATACTGGTTGCATGGTTGCAGGTGAGATACCCAAAATCGCAACTTGCGGCCAGTTCACCAATGGCGTAAATGCAGTACCACCAATTGAACCTAGGCTGGTAATGGTAAAGTTTGCACCTTGTAAGTCTTTCGGAGAAAGTTTCTTATCACGTGCTTTTTTACTTAACTCACCCAATTCAATGGCAATTTGCTTAATCGATTTTTGATCAGGATTACGCAATACTGGAACAGTTAAACCATCTGGTGTCGCCACAGCAATGCCCATATGAATTTCTTTACGCAACAGCACAGACTTTTGATCATCTGCCAAGTGACCTGCAAAATAAGGCTCTTCTTTGAGTAAGAACGCCACCGCTTTTGCAATAAAGGCAAGGATCGTTAAGCTAATACCATCTTGCTTAAATTTCCCTTTTAGCTCACCGCGCCAAGCTTCTAGCTCAGTAATATCTGCTAAATCAAATTGTGTCACTTGCGGAATAAAATTGTTTAATGACAATTGCGGTACAGACACTTGCTGTAAACGCGTCATTGGTGCAATTTCACTACCACCAAATGCACTGAAATCTGGTAATGCAGGCAAACCTGAAGCGGTTGGCGCAGCAGTTGTTTGAGCTGCTGCTTGTGGTGCAGTCAATTTGGCTTTAACAAAAGCAAAAACATCATCTTTCATCACACGTGCATGAGGGCCTGAGGCCTCGACTTGTGATAAAACCACACCCAGTTCACGCGCAAGCTTACGCACGGCTGGACCAGCATAAACTTTGGCATTTTCAGCTTGTTGTGCTTTAGATAACTTTTCAGTACCCGCTTGAGCAACGACCACTTCAGCTTTTGGCGCTGATGCTGTCGTTTTCGCGGCTGGTGCTGATGCAGCTTGTGATGCTTGAGCGGCTGGTTTTTCTTGCGGTGCTGATGCAGTCTGACCCTGTGCTTCAATCGTCACCAAAGCACTGCCCTGGCTTACTGACTGATTCAATTCCACATGGATCGCCGTTACCGTACCTGCAACCGTACTTGGAACTTCTACAGAGGCTTTATCCGACTCAGCAACGCAAAGGCTTTGGTCTTTTTCAACTTGATCGCCTACGCTCACCAAGATTTCAGAAATTGTTGCTTTATCTACACCAAGATCAGGAACAGCAACTTCAACTTTACCCGATTGGGCTGGCGCTGATGCTTCTGGTGCAGCAGCTTGAGTTGGTGTTGCTGACGCTTGTTGAGGCGCTTCAGCAGACGCTGCTGCCGAAGTCGTTGCAGCGCCTACAGTTTTCACTGTAATCAGTACCACACCTTCTTTAACATTATCGCCTTCTTTGACCACAACACTTTCAACCGTGCCAGCAACTGTACTTGGAACTTCAACCGTTGCTTTATCCGATTCCACTACAACGATGCTGTCATCTACCGCAATTTCGTCGCCCACTTTAACCAGAACTTCGCCGACCAAAGCTTTTTCAACACCAATATCTGGCACTTGGACTTCAACTGTTTGAGATGAAGCTGGCGCAGATGCAGAAGGTGCAGCAGACGCCACAGGTTCAGCTTTAGTTTCTACAGCAGGTTCAGTTTTTGCAGCTTCTTGAGTAGGCTGTGCTGCTGTTTCTGTCTCTGTTGCATCCGCAGATTCAACTTCGATCAACACAGCACCTTCTGAAACTTCATCACCTTCCGTAACAGCAATACTCTTAACCACACCTGCTGAAGTGCTTGGCACTTCAACAGAGGCTTTGTCTGACTCAAGTAGAACGATACTGTCATCAACAGCGATGGTATCCCCGACTTTCACCAAGATTTCTGCAACAGTGGCCTTATCAACGCCAATATCAGGAGTTTTAACTTGCATCATTATTTCTCCTCTGTCACTTCAGTATAAGCAGCAACTTCTTGTACAGATGGATGCGCTTGCGGTAACCATGCAACTGGACGATCAACATCAAGTTCAAATGAAGAGATTGCATCTTTCACTAAACGTGGATCAACTTCGCCTTCATCAGCAAGTTTTTTCAATGTTGCAACCACAATATGTGCCGCATCTACACCAAAGTAACTACGCAAATTACTGCGTGTATCTGAACGACCATAACCATCTGTACCCAATGTTACATATGGACGGCTATCTGGAAGATAAGCACGGATCTGTTCGCTATAGGCACGCATATGATCTGTTGCTGAAACAACAATACCATCCGTGTCACGTAATTGCTGAGAAACCCAAGACTCTTTACCGTCTTCAAGTGGATGTAGGCGATTGTATTCTTCAACAGCCATACCATCACGTGCCAATTCATTGAAGCTTGTTACACTCCATACATTGGAATGGATTTGGTATTCATCACGTAAAATTTGCCCAGCTTTAATCACTTCACGCAGAATCACGCCTGAACCCAATAACTGAACTGTGGCTTTTTCATCTTTATTGAACAAGTACATACCACGTTTGATGCCTTCTTCAGCACCTTCAGGCAATGCAGGTTGGTCATAGTTTTCATTCATGAGGGTCAAGTAATAGAACACACGTTCCTGATTCACATACATACGTTGTAAACCATCATGCACAATCACGGCTAACTCATAACCAAAGCAAGGATCATACGCTACACAGTTTGGAATCGTACCTGCCAAGATATGAGAATGACCATCTTGGTGTTGTAAACCTTCACCATTTAATGTGGTACGACCAGCTGTTGCACCACACAAGAAGCCTTGTGCCTGAGAGTCACCCGCTGCCCATGCAATATCCCCAATACGTTGGAAACCAAACATTGAGTAATACATATACATCGGAATCATTGGTAAGTTATTGGTTGAATAACTGGTACCCAATGCTGACCAAGCGCTCATTGCACCTGCTTCATTGATCCCTTCTTGCAACATGTGACCATCTTTTGCTTCACGATAGTTCATGAGCTGTTCTTGGTCTTCTGGGGTATAGTTTTGTCCATGCGCAGCATAGATACCCAACTGACGGAACATGCCTTCTAAACCGAAAGTACGCGCTTCATCAGGTACGATAGGTACAACACGGTCTTTAATGGCTTTTTCTTTTAACAATGCAGCAATCAAACGCACCATAACCATCGTGGTTGATTGCTCTTTACCACCACTGCCTTTAAGCACACCATCAAATACTGAAATCTCAGGAATCGCCAATACTTCACTGTCTTTACGACGTGCAGGTAAATAACCACCTAAAGCTTCACGACGTGCTTTCATATATTTCAATTCAGGTGAGTTTTCACCTGGACGATAGAATGGAAGCTCTTCAAGTTGCTCATCAGAGAATGGCAAATTGAAACGGTCACGTACATATTTCAATGAATCGTGTTGCATTTTCTTGATTTGGTGGGTTTTGTTGACGGCTTCAATTTCGTCAGACAAACCATAACCTTTCACTGTTTTCGCCAAGATTACAGTCGGTTGACCATTGCTAGTCATTGCTGCTGCATACGCGGCATACACTTTGTATGGGTCATGACCACCGCGATTCAGATTATCAATATCTTCATCACTTAAGCCTTTCACCAACTCCGCAGCTTCTGGGTATTTACCAAAGAATTTTTCACGGGTATAGGCGCCACCTTTTACTTGGTAGCGTTGGTATTCACCATCCAGCGTTTCATCCATACGGGCTTTTAAAGCACCTGAAATGTCTTTGTCCAGTAAAGGATCCCAATGACGACCCCAGACCACCTTAATCACACGCCAGCCTGCACCACGGAACAGTGACTCTAGCTCTTGAATGATTTTACCGTTACCACGTACAGGACCATCTAGACGCTGTAAGTTACAGTTAACCACCCAGATTAAGTTGTCTAATTTTTCGCGACCCGCAAGCGAGATTGCACCTAAGCTTTCTGGCTCATCCATTTCACCATCACCAAGATACGCCCAAACCTTACGGTTTTCTTCTTTGATCAAACCACGATTCATCAAGTACTTTTGAATATGCGCTTGATAAATTGACATGATTGGACCAAGGCCCATCGAAACGGTTGGGAACTGCCAGTAATCTGGCATTAAATAAGGATGAGGATAACTTGAAAGCCCCTGACCACCCACTTCACGACGGAAATTACTCAATTGATCTTCAGTCAAACGACCTTCTAAAAATGAACGTGCGTAAATACCTGGTGCACAATGACCTTGGTAATAGATCATGTCGCCACCAAAGCTATCGCTATTGGCACGGAAGAAATGGTTAAAACCGACATCATATAGGGTTGCTGAAGACGCGAAACTTGCCAAGTGACCACCTAAGTCATCACCTGTTTTATTGGCACGTAGAACCATTGCCAAAGCATTCCAACGAATTAATGCTCGAATACGACGCTCCATATCTTGGTCGCCTGGCATCGCTGGAGATTCTTCAACTGGAATTGTATTTAAATAAGGGGTATTTAGACGCTGAATAGGTACATGCTTCGAAATTGCTTGTTGATATAATTTTTCTAATAAAAACGCAGCACGATCCGTACCCATATGCTGGAGCACTGAATCAAAGGCATCTTGCCATTCTTGTGTTTCCTGAGCGTCGCTATCACCATAATACGCCATTTCCCACTTACTCCTTGAATAGTTTTCTATATATTATATGTATCATGTTTTGGGCCTGTTAAGTTATCGTTACAGCCAAATGCAGATTGTAAGGATTATTTAGCAACTAAATAGTTGTTGACTAATTAACACTTAAAATAACAAAAAACCGCCAATAAAGGCGGTTTTTTATACAAAATAATTTTTTATTTGATGATAGTCTGAATACAGTATTTAATTCATCGCGACTACGAATTCAACCATGCATACAGAGCATCAGTCATAAGCTCAACAATCAAATGTCTAGCGTTATGGCAACATGGCTAAGTAAGAAGATGGATTTTTACGTTGACCATCTTTCACTACTTCATAATGCAAATGTGGACCTGTGCAACGACCTGTGCAACCCACGTTGGCAATATGTTCACCAGCCTTCACCTGATCACCTACACGGGCAATTAGACGTGAAGCATGCGCATAACGTGTGATATAGCCATTACCATGGTTAATTTCTACATATTGACCATAACCAGTGCCCCAACCAGACTTGGTCACAATACCAGGACCTGTTGCATAAATTGGTGTACCACTTGGTGCTGAAAGGTCTAAACCAGAATGATGTTCTGCACGACCACCCATTGTACGGCCACCAAAATCAGAGCTTACGCGCTTCATATCTGGAAGCGGATGAGTGACTAACCAAGAATATGGAGAGTTTGCAGTGTAACGAGAAGCAGAGTTTGCGCTAGAACCGTATTTTTTAACGATACTTGCATTGTTTAACTCGATTGGTGCATCCTGGCTACGTAAAGTAATATTCATCTTTGCTGAAGCAGGAAGATCTAAATCATCTGGATTATAAGAGCCTTGAGATAAAGTCTTGGATAATTGTTCTAAACGATCTGGTGATTGAACCAAGTCTGCAAATGCAGCGGTTGCAGCGGAAGCTGCTAAAGTAAAAGCCAATAAAATACGTCGCGTGTGCATAAAAACCTCTTTAACTGTTCTTAGTCAAGTTTCTTGAGTGATCTCATCCTTGATATCTATCGAAATGAGCGCTTAAGATAAGACATAAATATGTAGGAACCATGTATGTCTGAACCCAAAAACGTCTTTCAACCAACAAGACAACACTTAAAAACAGGAAACTTATCGTTTCTTACAAAGCAAGTTGCCGAATGGCAAAAACTTACTAAATTAATTCAACCGCTACTTCCTCAACCTGAGAATTGGCGAGTTGTCTGTTATCAATACGGTATTTTGACCATCACCGGTGAAAATCAAGCCATGATTAGTCAACTCGGTTATCTTCAAAAACAGTATATTTCTCAATTGTCACAAATCAACGAACTTCGTGATTTACAAAAACTGCAAGTTCGTTTACGTATTCAAAACAGCAATACTGAAACATCCCCACAACGCCATAAAACTGTAAGAAGCATACAACCTGCAACATCTGAAATGTTACAAAATGCCGCTAGTTTTGTGAGCGACCCTAAGCTTAGCCAAGCTTTACTACGTTTGGCAAGCAATAAAAAGTAACCTAATTAGATTAAATTAAGATTAAAACTGGTTAAAATATGACAAATATCACACTTTTTATTGTTACATTATAACACAATGCCTAAAAGACAAAGACTTATGTCACGTTGACAAAATGAATTGGGCACAGCTTCTCGTCATCAAATGTTACAATTTCATAGCTGCTTGGATCGCTTTTAACATTGCGTAAAAGTTGATTATTCAGTGCATGACCCGATTTATAGCCATCGAATTTGGCAATAATTTGATGCCCAAGTAGGTATAGGTCACCGACTGCATCCAAAATTTTATGCCGAACAAACTCATCAGCAAAACGTAGACCTTCTTCATTGACCACGCCAGTATCATCTAAACCGACAGCATTATCTAAGCTCGCACCCAGTGCCAGATTATTGGCTTTTAAATAATCGAGATCTTTCATAAAACCAAAAGTACGTGCACCACTGACTTCATAGACAAATGTTTCTGTTGAAAAATCAATGGTCGCCGATTGATATTCTTTTGCAAAGGCAGGATGATCAAAGTCGATAGTAAAATTGATTTGAAAACCATCGTGAGGGGTAAAAATTGCGCGCTTATCTTCTATGAGTGCTTCAACAGGTTTAAGAATTCGAATAAATTTTTTCGGTGCGTCTTGTTCTACTAATTCGCCCTGCATGAGTAAATATATAAATGGACCTGCACTACCATCCATAATTGGTATTTCAGAAGCAGACACTTCTATAATCAGGTTATCTATACCCAAGCCAGCGATTGCACTGGTGACATGTTCAATGGTTCCAACCTTAGTTTCATGACTGACTAAATTGGAACACATGAATGCTTCTTGAATCAGCATAGCATCTGCTGGCAGATCAACAGGTGGATTTAAATCGATACGGCGAAATACAATACCCCCGTCCGCCACATGCGGTAAAAAGTTAATCATGACTTTTTGTCCGCTATGTAGTCCGATGCCACTCGCTTTAACGACTCGCTTCAGGGTACGTTGTTTCAACATGCTAATTCGGTCTTCATTCTCAAATCCGCTATACGTTAGCACATTTAGCCATTGATAAAAAACAAAAAAGGTAATGAATCTCACTACCTTTTTCGTTAATATTAATTATTTTTAATAATTATCAATCATTTACGCTGTTGATTTTTCAAATAATCTTGAATACTCATTGGCGTAGAACGACCGCTTGAACTTGGTGCTGCAACAGGTGCACCATCTTCTTGACGTTTATTGATCGCTGGAACGTCATCTTCATCAACCACAGTGTTGTGGCTGGCTTGCTGGCTATATGATTGCGCAACATTGCTGATATGGGTTCTGCGTTTTGCTTCAGTTGCATCACTGGCATTACGTGTTAAACCTGTAGCAATCACAGTGACACGGATTTCATCACGTGCGTCTGGATCAAATACAGTACCAAAGAACACTTCACCTTCTTCAAGGTCAACAATCTGGTTCACAACATCTGTAATCACTTCAGTTTCACGTAAAGTCACATCAGCACCGCCAGTGATGTTAATTAACACCCCTTTGGCATTCATGATATTTACATTATCCAATAAAGGACTACGGATCGCCAAACGTGCAGCTTCTTCAGCACGGTCTGGACCACTACTCTTACCTTCACCCATCATCGCATAACCACGTGTACTCATCGCAGTTTTCAAGTCAGCAAAGTCGAGGTTAATATGACCAGGACGAACAACCAGATCAAAAATACTACGTACCGCATTCAGCAACACGTCATCTGCTTTACGGTAAGCATCTTGCATAGAGATGTCACCATAAACGCTGAGTAAACGTTGGTTCGGTATAATAATTAAAGAATCAACATGTTGTTCTAATGCTTCAATCCCTTTTTCAGCCGAACGTTGACGACGACGACCTTCAAAGTTAAATGGCGTTGTCACCACACCCACGGTAAGAATACCCATTTCTTGAGCAATCTCAGCAACAACTGGTGCAGCACCTGTACCTGTACCACCGCCCATTCCAGCGGTCACAAATACCATATCCGCACCTTCAAGGTGTTGACGGATTTGCTCACGGCTTTCTTCAGCAGCAATTTGACCTACATCTGGATTAGCACCAGCACCCAAACCGCGTGTGCTTTGCTCACCAAGTTGCATTTTAAAAGGGGCATTCATGCGATCAAGGGCTTGCTTGTCTGTATTTGCACAAACAAATTTCACACCTTTAATGTCAGATTGCACCATGTGTTGTACAGCATTACCACCGCCGCCACCAACACCAAACACAGTAAAACGGGCTTGACCGTTGTTATCGGTTTGTCCATCGTCTAAAAATTCAAATGAGGCCATGACCTTTAGATTTCCTAATATAATTTGGCAGTCACTTAAGCCCGTATACTGCCTTGATCTTCAATAATAAAAATTGTTTTTAGGATGCTGTTCATTGCAGAGCTTGTCAAGTATTGGACAGAACACTTACAACTTCCTAACAATATTCCCCAAAAAACCACACCTAAAAAATACCTTTTAATTTGTTATTTAAGGCATTCCAACCATTCACAATCCGATCAAAGAATGGTCTTCCACCTTGAACTTCAGGTTCTTCAATCGCCTCTTGCATGTCACTTTGACTAAACAAAAGTAACCCTGCTGCTGTAGCATACATTGAACGACGTAAAGATGGTAAATTCTGATCATCGGTCACCACTTGTAACGGTGGATTGCCTAAGTGTGCAGAGATACCCAACATACGACGAGCCAATGTCACCATGCCTTCAATCTGGCAAACATCACCTGTCAGTACTACACCATGATACAAACTTTGTAGTGCACTACGTTGTTCTAATTCGTATCGTACTTTACCTAAGATATCTTCATAACGTGCGATAATAATTTCAGTCAACTCAATACGACTAATGGTTTGTGGGCCATCAATTGCCTCAAACTGAATCATATGATCCGGTTTAACTTGGTGAATGTCGACACAACCATGCAGTAACTTAATCCGTTCAGCTTCTTCGGTTGTGGTTTGCAATACAGTGGCAATATCACGGGTGACATTTTCACCACCACATTGAATGGTATGAGCTAATGCCAAATGCCCTTCAATATAGACTGCAATATTGGTCGTTCCAGCACCGATATCGAGTAAACAAACGCCATATTCTTTTTCATCTTTCAGCAAACTGCCTTCTGCAGTTGCCAAACAAGACACCACCATTTTTTCAACCGAAATATTGGCGCCTTTCATTGCACGATCCAAGTTCTGCATAGTGCTAATTGGCATCATCATCAATTGATAATGGGCTGTCATACTATTGGCAGATAAATTGATTGGGTTCTGTACCCACTCACTTGAATCATCCAACTCAAAACCTAAAGGCACTGCACTTGCTAAGTAATGATCGGCTGTCATATGACTGGCTTTAGCAAGCTCTAATGCACGCACCACTTCAGTTGTCGTAATGGTATGTTCTGAATTTGAAATCGGTGTACGACCAATCGCATAATGGCTTTGTAATTCGGTGCTTGGAATTGAAACCCAAGCTGAATGAATACGACACTCAGCCATATCTTCAGCTTCTTGAACGGCTTGTTTAATTGCATTTGTGACTTTATCAAGGCTCACAATTTTGCCTTTATTCATTCCTTTATTGCGTGCGCTTGCCATGCCAATAACCTGAATATTATCAGGGGCATGTACTTTACCAATCAGTACTGAAACTTTATGTGTCCCAATGTCAATTGCAACAACTGAGGGAACAGCTTCATTCATCACTTTGCTACCATTATCTTCATTGTTTATGTTTGGCTATATGCCTCTTTTTCAAGCCACGTATTATGGCTGTGCAACCATCCCACCTGCAACGCTTATGTCATTACTGGTTACAACAAATTGACCATTCACAATCTTTGGTGAAATAGAATTTCTCCATTGAATTGCCAAACCATTTCGGTAGCGCAAATCAATGGCGGAAATATTCGACCAAGCGGGTTTCAAATCAGTTTGAGCCAAGTGACTTAAACGTTGTAGCTTACTCATGGTTTGATCTTGATCTACGATCACCCGTAGTCCCGAATCAAACTGCATAAACCAAGTCATACGTTCAGTGAGATAAAGCTCTTTTAAACGTAAGTTGACTGGGTGAAATAATTGATTAATTTCATTATAGCGACGCATCATCACTTTGGATTGGCTGAGCGGCCCATGAAGCAATGGCAAGTTTGAATAATTCTTCGCCACCGCTTCTGTATAGACATCTCCAGCATCACTCAGTAATCGCCCGGTTCCCCAACGTGCGATTGCATGACGCGGCATAATCCGCACGCGAATACCATTTGGCCATGCCCGTGAAACCACAACACGATCCACCCATGATACTTCTAGTGCTTTATCTCGAATCTGTTCTAAATCCGAGGTGAAATAATTATTTTTAACAACAGGCGCCAAATGTTGTGTAATCGCTTGTGACTCTACCTGTGAGGTGGTACCTACCACTTGAAGTGTGGCCACCCGAGCATCGGTAATCACTTTATACAGACCATAGATTCCTGCAAATAGCACAGCAATAGCAATGACCATAAGCAACCAGCTTCCCACGTTGAGAAGCTTTTCCTGACGTGTTGGCGGCTTATCGTGTATTGATGTAATTGCCGCACGTTTGCGACGCATCGAAGCAGGAAGTTGAGCCATAAACTTAGTGTGCTTGTTCCGTGAGCGTTTGCGCTAAAATCGCAACACACAATTCATCAAAGTTATAACCTACAGCTTTTGCGGCTTTAGGCACAAGCGAGTGACTGGTCATGCCAGGCACTGTATTCACCTCTAATAACCAGAAATGACCTTGTTCATCTAACATCGCATCAATCCGTCCCCAACCACTGGCACCGACTGCTTGGAAAGCACGTAAACACAATTCTTGTAAGTTCTTTTCTTCTGACTCGCTTAAACCACATGGAATACCATATTCCACGTCATTACGGTTATATTTTGCTTCATAGTCATAGAATGCAACATCAGCAGGCGGTTGCAAACGAATCACAGGTAATGGCAAACCATTGAGGAAAGAAATGGTGTATTCACGCCCCGTGATCCATTTTTCAGCCATCACCACAGCATCATGTACTGTGGCTTTTTCAATTGCAGCAGCAAGGTCTTCCGCTTTTTCAACCTTGCTCATACCAACACTAGAACCTTCATGTACAGGCTTAATGATTAATGGTAAGCCAAGGCTTTCAATCACTTCAGTTAAATCAGAATCTTTGGAAATAATACGATACGGTGCTGTCGGTAAATCTGAACCTTGCCAGATTTGTTTGGTTTTAACTTTGTCCATACCAATTGCTGAACCCTGAACACCTGTACCTGTATACGGTACATTCATCCATTCTAGCGCGCCTTGGATTTGACCGTCTTCACCACCACGACCATGCAATACAATAAATGCGCGATCATAGCCCACAAGTTCCGTCACGCTACGTTCTTGTGGATCGAAGCCTTCCGCATTCACACCCGAACGTAATAATGCTTCTAAAACAGCTTTACCACTATCTAATGACACCTCACGCTCAGCAGATTTCCCACCAAGCAACACCGCTACTTTGCCGAATTTAGAAGCATTTGACACGTTTAAATCCTTAAACTTATAAGTTAGTCAATTTAATTTCGAGGCTTTATTCAAATCCAAATTTAAACAAAGCCAAATCAATTATTTTAAATACAGTTGGTTTTGAGCCAATTCTACAGAAATTGCTCCCACGTTACCCGCACCTTGTGTTAATAACAAGTCATTCGCTTGTAACACTTTTTGTATCGCGTTCTGCAAATTGCCTTCCACTGGGTCAATCAAGATCGGCTCAACTTCACCACGCAGGCGAATACTCCGAGCTAATGAACGACTATCTGCACCAACAATCGGTTTCTCACCTGCAGGATATACTTCTAACAACAACAATTGATCGACTTGTGACAACACATCTACAAAATCATCAAAACAATCACGAGTACGACTATAACGATGTGGCTGGAACATCATCACCAAACGACGATCTGGATGGCTGGCACGTGCAGCTTTAATGGTCGCTTCGACTTCTTTCGGGTGATGCCCATAATCATCTACAAGTTTTACTGTACCTTCATCCAATTCAAACTCACCTTGAACTTGGAAACGGCGACCTACACCACTAAAGCTTTCTAAGGCACGTGCAATCGCAGCATCAGACACACCTTCATCCGTTGCAATACCAATCGCAGCCAGTGCGTTTAGAATATTATGCAAACCGGGAAGATTAATGGTTAAACGTAATGGCTCACGACCTTTTCGTAATACAGTAAAGCTTGACTGCATACCGACTTGTTCAACATCAATTGCTCGAATGTCATTGTCTTCATTAAAACCATAGGTCAATACTGGACGACCAATACGTGGCATGATTTCACGAATATTGGCATCATCACCACACACTACAGCCAAGCCATAGAACGGCATTTTCTGTAAGAATTTGATAAAGGTGTCTTTAAGTACATCAAAACTACCGCCATAAGTATCCATATGATCTGCATCAATATTGGTAACAATGGCCGCCATAGGTTCTAGATGTAAAAATGATGCATCTGATTCATCTGCTTCTGCGACAATGAAACGACTAGCACCCAACGCAGCATTAACACCGGTACGGTTTAACAGACCACCGATCACATAAGTTGGATCCATGTTTTCTTCTGCCAACATGCAGGTCACTAAACTGGTTGTGGTGGTTTTACCATGGGTTCCTGCAACCGCGATACCATGACGATAACGCATCAATTCACCCAACATTTCTGCACGGCGCACTACGGGTATACGATTTTCAATTGCTGCTTTTACTTCTAAATTTTCAGGGTCAATTGCAGTAGAAACAACCAGTACATTTGCACCTTTGATATTGTCTGCCGTATGTCCAATAAAAACTTTAATGCCGTTTTCTTCAAGTTGAACCGTTGTTTTTGATGCCTTAATGTCAGAACCAGAAACCTTATAGCCTTGGTTTTTCAATACTTCTGCAATACCACACATCCCAGCACCACCGATACCCACAAAATGGATATGTTTAATACGGCGCATCTCTGGAATTTTAATTAGGTTTTTTGCTTTATCAGCAGGGCTTGTTGGAGACATAATCAACTCTAACTTACAAATCTTGAATTAAACCAACCACACGTTGTGTTGCATCTGGTTGAGCTTGTTGACGAGCTTTTACCGCCATTTCCATCAGTAATTGGCGGTTCATCAACGGTGTTAGTAAATCCTTTAACGAATCTGGAGTCATGCTCTGCTGCGGACAGATTTTCGCAGCACCTGTTTTCTCCAAAAATCGTGCATTGGCAGTTTGGTGATCGTCCACCGCACTTGGTAATGGCACAAATACAGCTGCCACACCAGCCGTCGCCACTTCAGTAACCGTTAGTGCGCCTGCACGACAAATAATTAAATCTGCGTTGCTATAGGCCAGTGCCATATCTTCAATAAATTGCTGAACCTCAACCTGTATATTTGCAGGTGCATCCGCATATAAAGCCTGTGTGGTCTCTTGTTTATTTTGCCCACACTGATGAAATACTTTTAATGGAACATCAAATTGTTTTAAGGCTTGAGGTACACATTCATTCAGGGCTTGCGCACCCAAAGAACCGCCAACAATTAAAATATGTAAGGGTTCAGCCGCATTTTCGCGTTCTTTATAACGAAAAGAAGGATTATAAATTGCGGTAATTTCTGACCGTACAGGATTACCTGTCGTCACAATTTTTTCACTTTTCGGAAAAGTATCTGGAAATGCTTCGCAGACTTTTTTAGCAATTCTTGAAAGCTGGGTATTGGTAAAGCCTGCCACTGCATTTTGTTCGTGAATAATCACAGGAATACCCAACAGACGTGCAGCCAAACCACCCGGACCCGCAACATAACCGCCAAAACCAGCCACTGCATCGACATTGAGCTGTTTCATATAGCGCATTGCGCTCAAGGTTGCTTTTAAAATTTTAAAGGGTGCAGCCAATTTACGTACAATACCGTTGCCACGTACACCTTGAATGTCAATGTGATAGATTGGAATATCATGTTGTTTTAAAAGTCGATTTTCCATACCTGTCGGAGTCGCCAACCAAGACACTTGGCTGCCTTGTTGTTGCAATTCTTTTGCAACTGCCAGTGCAGGGAATACATGTCCACCTGTACCTGCCGCCATCATCATGATGTGTTTCGGTGTGCTTTGCTGGGGTTCGGTCACGGTCTAATTCTTCAATGCAAAAATAAATATTTAACGAATATCTTAAACAACCAATTGTAATCACAATCCGCTATGGGGAAAAGTTTATTTACTTTTTTTCACCAAGCCTTTCATTGTTTTTTTCTACTGATTTGAAAGTTTAAACTACTTTTATCATTAATCCGTTAAAAAAAGTGGAATTAAACGTTATTTTTTTATATTTCTCGATGATTTATCATTTTTATATTCAATCGACAGCAAAAAAATAGAGCCATGAACGACTCTATTTTTTAGTTGAGATTTAAAATGCAGTATCCAGCTTAAATTAAACTGACTGGCCGGCTTCTAGTACATTAAACAAATCATCTGCAATTGAAGTACCAAATTGATCATCAATTTCACGAATACAGGTTGGACTGGTGACATTGATTTCAGTGACATAATTTCCAATCACATCTAATCCGACAAAAACCAAACCCTTGGCTTTTAAGAATGGTCCAACTTTGGCAGCGATGGCTTTGTCATTTTCAGTCAATGGACGAGCTTCACCTAAACCGCCTGCTGCCAAATTTCCACGCACCTCACCATTTTGAGGAATACGAGCCAAGCAATAAGGTACAGGCTCACCATTAATCAGCAAAATACGTTTATCACCATCCACAATTTCAGGGATATAACGTTGTGCCATAATCGGTTGTGTGCCATTTTCAGTTAAAATTTCAATGGTTGAACCAATATTGACCCCATCTTGATATAAGCGGAAGATCCCCATTCCACCCATACCATCCAGTGGCTTAACAATAACGTCACCATGTTCTTTTAAGAATTCACGAATCAAGCTTTGTTGCGAGGTCACTAAAGTCGGTACTTGTAGATCTGGAAATTGGGTCGCAAACAATTTTTCATTACAGTCACGCAAACTTTGTGGTTTGTTAATAATCCACGCCCCTTCACGCTCTGCCTGTTCCAAAATATAAGTGGTATAAACAAAATTCATGTCAAAAGGCGGATCTTTACGCATCAACACCACATCATACGTTGCAAGCGACTCTTTGGCTTTTTCACCTAACTCATAATAGTGATCATAATCTTCAAAAACCTGAAGCGGTGAAATCAAACCAAATGCTTTGCCTTGGTCAATATATAAATCTTGTTGTAATGCATAGCCTAACTCATGCCCTCGACGTGCAGCCGCCCATAACATTGCCATTGTTGAGTCTTTTTTCAGGTTTACACTTTCGATGGGATCCATCACAACAAGTACGCGCATATTGATGCTCTTATAAAATTTTGGATTGAATGCAGTATAGCGGAGAATCTGGTGTACTTTTCCGAAATTTCGCTAAACTCTTAGCAATTATTGTGAATATGATGATCGAAATGCAACAAGCCATTGTGGGATTTCATTTGGATGAGGAGCAACATTATGTTGCTGAACTTGCGTGTGGGCATCAACAACATGTGCGTCATCTTCCGCCTTGGCAGAATCGTCCGTGGGTATTGACAGAACAAGGACGTCAGGAAAAAATAGGCATGCTGTTAGAGTGTAAGGCTTGTGAAATAACCCAGAAATAAGCCTTCAAATAAAATAATATTCGGAGTAGGATTGACTCTAAATCAATATTTTCGACGAATAAAACAATAGTGGGATATATAACATGTTGAAAAAAAATATTTATATTGCGTGTTCTATTTTATTTATTACATCAAATACATTTGCGCAAAAAAATAATTTATTACAAGGTTATTGGGCGATGTTGCCTTTGAACAATGGAATTGCCAATGTCGCTTATTTAGATGGCAAAGACACCGCTACCTTATATCCTTTTGAGTGTGACTTTAAAAATAAAACCGTCAGCTCGCCAGAACCACCTGAGGTTTCAAAATACAAAATTAAAAATAACAGCCTCTATTTGCTTTACCCAGATGAAGCAGCAAACCAAACGCTCGTCATCAAATCATTAAAAAAAGATCAGTTGGTATTAGAACAGACCTTTCTTGAAAATTATGCCTTAACCTATACCTATCAAAAAGTAGAAGGTATAAAAAATTTATGCCCTACCGCATAGATCTAACATCAGCCCAGTAAGTACAAGCACATCAATGGCAAAACAGATAATTAATGCGTGATCACTATGCTAGATCAAAACGACTCATCAGAGATTAAAAATTACTATAACAAACTTGCGCACGACTACGATAACAACCGTTTTAACAACAGTTATGGGCAATATTTAGACCAACAAGAGCGTGCTTTTCTCAAGCGTATTCTCAGTAAAACAGCACCTACACATTGTATGGATATCGGTTGTGGTACAGGTCGTTTACTCGATTATGCCGATTATGGTGTAGATTTCAGCCCTGAAATGCTGAAAGTCGCTAGAGAAAAATATCCACATAAAATCTTGCTTGAAGGCTCTCTGACTGAAATTCCAATCAAAAATCATCAGCTTGAGGTGATTTATAGCTTTCATGTGATCATGCATCAAGACCACGCAACCACTGAACAGTTTCTAAATCAGGCGCAGCAAAAATTAAAACCCAATGGCAAGCTTATTTTTGATTTCCCCTCCGCCAAACGTCGACAAGCTGTAAAGCATCAACAACAAAGCTGGCATGCTGCTCATCAAATGACAGTGGCAGAGATTGAAAAGCTGCTTGGTACTCAATGGAAGCTGGTTGAAAGTCAGGGCTTTTTATTTTTCCCTATCCATCGTATTCCAACGATTTTACGCCCACTGTTTAGAAGCCTAGACAGCTTGATGTGCCGTTCATTTTTAAAAGAATATGCATCATACTTGGTTGTCGTTTTAGAAAAACAACCGTCAGTAAACAATTAGAATAAGCAGGTGGAATATGCGGCAATATTTACCCAAATCATGGAAACTGCTTTATCAGTTATTACGCAGGTATTGTCGTGAACACCTTTTCTCGAAGCTACCGTTTGCCTTAAAACATCAAGCACTGTGGCAAGCAGACCAGCAAATTTCAACCCAACAAAGCATCAAGATAAATCATTATTTTGAAAATAAAACCCATAACATTGATCTTGCGATTGAGGCCTTAAACGGTTTGGTCATTGAGCCAAATCAAATCTTTTCATTTTGGCATTTGGTAACAGCCCCGACATTAAACAATGGCTATAAAACAGGACGTAATCTGGTCAATGGAAAAATTTCAGAAGATTTGGGTGGTGGGATCTGTCAAATTTCTTGTTTGCTCTATATCAATGCGTTAAAAGCAGGTTTAACCATCATAGAACGACATTCACATTCGATTGATATTTACCAAGAACATGAACGCTTTACCCCCTTAGGCAGTGATGCAACTGTGGTGTATGGCTATAAGGACTTACAGTTTCAAAATTGTTTAGATCAGGCACTACAGATTCAAATTTTCAGACAGCATGACCAACTGGCCGCCACGTTGGTTGCTCAGCAGCATTTAAAGGAATATACACTCAAATTTATTGTTGAAGATTCTAAAACCCATCGAATTGTCCGCACCTTGCAAGATCAAAAACAGATTGAGCAAAGTATCTACTTGCTCAATTCACCTGCTGATTAAGCTTATTTTTCTTGAAATTGTTGTTGGCTATTTTCTATCAGGTATTGATGTGCAGTCCGTGGATCACGCGGTAAGGCCAGTTTGACACGACAGCCCAACTCGATATCATCTTTTTCAAACACAATGATTTCAGCATCCAGCTCTATTGGACGACCAATTTCAAAATCGGTTTGATCTAAACTTTCTCCCAGTAAGTCAGCATATTTCTTTTCTAAGTGACCAATGGTTAAATCTTGAATCATGACTTTAATCGAGTATTGCTGTCTCGAACATTCAGGTTCACGTTGAATACGTGATTTCTTGATATAACTGTTCTCAGATGCTCTTAACATCAATTCATTGATTAATTTTTTCTGGGCGTGCACGTTGATATTTAAAACCAGCTCAAACTGTTCTAAACCTTTCCATTGAAATGGATATTGCCGAAAAAACATATCCCGCTCAAATTGGTAACGTTGCCAACGTCGTTGGTCGATATGTTTGACCAACATAATGCCAAGTACAGCAACCACGACGATTATCAATAGAATGAACATTAAAAATGGCACCTAATCCTTTATAGTCCATAAAAATAAGGAGCTTATGCTCCTTATCTTATCCTTTTTTTTAACTTATATACCATATTTCACACGGTAAGCTTCCATTTTTGCTAAAGCATCTTGCTCACCTTTGGCATCAAGATAATCCATTAAGTCTTTCATGCTAATTAAAGCATGCACCGGAATCTCAAGTTCTTGTTGAACTTCTTGGATGGCAGACAATTGACCTTGCCCTTTTTCTTGACGATCTAGCGCAACCAATACGCCTGCAATTGTCGCACCTGCATTTTTAAGAATTGTGACAACTTCACGAATTGCGGTACCCGCTGTAATCACGTCATCAATAATCCAGACTTTTTTACCTTCTACTGAAGCACCGACCAATACACCGCCTTCACCATGGTCTTTGGCTTCTTTACGGTTAAAGCCCCAAGGCACACTTACACCATGTACTTGTGACAAAGCCACAGCTGTTGCTGCAACAAAAGGAATTCCTTTGTATGCAGGTCCAAAGATCACTTCAACGTTGTTACATTGTGTTAATTTATCTGCATAACCTTGAGCTAAAAGCGATAATGCTTCACCATCGTTGAGTAAACCTGCATTAAAAAAATAAGGGCTCACACGGCCTGATTTTAAAGTAAACTCACCAAATTTAAGCACACCACGTGATAATGCGAGTTCGATAAAAGCTTGTGGGTTAAACTGAGCTGGCGTTGACATGAGGTGCTCCAAAATTCATACATTGAGGTTATGACTGCGCATGATACCAAAGAGTAGCTATCCAAGTGATCAAAAAATTTTAAGAGTTGTCTCAATTAACGTAAATGGCTTACGTTCATCCGTCACTAAAGGCCTACTTGAATGGATGGAAAAGTCAGATGCAGACGTGATCTGTATCCAAGAAAGCCGTATTACGCATGAACAATGGACCGATAAATTTAAACCCGAAGGTTGGTTTACCCATCTGTTCCCTGCGGAAAAATCAGGCTATGCAGGTACAGCGATTTACAGTCGCTTGCCGTTTAAATCGATCCAGAATGGTTTGGGTTTTGAACTTGCCGATAGCCAAGGTCGTTTTATTAGCGCGGAATTTGATGTCGGTTTAGCCAAACCTGTGCATATCTGCTCGCTGTATTTACCTTCTGGCTCATCAGGTGATGAAGCACAAGCCCGTAAAGATCACTTCTTAGAAGAATATCGAAAAATTTTAAAACAATGGCGTGATGAAGATAAGTCAATCATTGTATGTGGCGATTACAACATCGTGCATAAACGAATCGATATTAAAAACTGGTCAGGTAACCAAAAATCGTCAGGTTGCTTACCGCATGAACGTGCTTGGTTAGATCATATTTATGATGAACTGGGCTATGTCGATACATTTCGTGAAGTCCGTAAAGAAGCGGAACTGTATTCTTGGTGGTCCAATCGTGGACAAGCGCGTGCGAAAAATGTCGGTTGGCGAATTGATTATCAAGCATGCTCACCTGACTGGAAAGATCGCACAGTCAATGCTTGGGTCTATAAAGATGAATGGTATAGCGACCATGCCCCTGTGATTATTGATTATCAAATTTAAACAGCCCTATGCTCAATTTTTAAATAAAAATTGAGCATTTTTGTGAACAAGTGTTCACTGATTATAAGGCAATAACTTACAAATTTTGTCGTGTTATCTTATATTTTCTTCATATCAACAAGCGCATTATACACGCACGGCACAGGGACATTGTCAGGATGACAGCAAAAGGATAGGACGCCGTAGGAAGAAAAGGAAATAAGTATTTTGAATATTTATTTTTCAAGGATGTGACATTGGACGTTGTAATGAGACCCGCATAATCAGGATGATTAGATGCGGGTTTTCTCTTTTTAAATTTCAATTTTCTTTAGTTTCAACTTTTTATTTTTTAGATTCAAATCATTCAATCAGCCAGTCTACTGCTCGCTTCAATAAAATATTAAGCGCAAATTGTTAAATTCTGATGACAGCAATCATGTCTTTTAAAATATTTTATCTATTCTTATACTGTACATATTGGCAATTTTGCTACTCTTTCTGTCAACTCAAACAATTGAATATTAGGTTAAGACATGTTGAAAATTTATGGAATCAAAAATTGTAACTCCATGAAAAAAGCTTTTGATTTACTGACTGAACTTGGCTTGAGTTATGAGTTTCATGATTATAAAAAACAAGGCATAGATGCAGAGACGGTTAAACAATGGCTCGATCACATTGGGCAAGATCTTGTACTCAATAAAAAAGGTACAACGTGGAAAAAACTCAGTGAGCAAGAACAACAACTGGCTTTGTCGAGTGAACAAGCATTGATTCAAGCCCTTACCACACACACCAGTTTAATTAAGCGCCCCGTGATTGATCAAAATGGCCAATATGTAATTGGTTTTGATGAAGATAAAATTAAAGCTTTAAAACTTACAGCATAAAAATCATCGAGCAACAAAAAGCCTGATCAATAGATCAGGCTTTTTGTTGTGGTGAATCAATCTGCTTAGTTTGCACGCACCCAAGTTTGGTTGCGACCTAAAGCAGAAATACCCATATAACCACGTAACTTTAACTGGTTACCAGCAAGTTCACCTTTGAGCTTATAGGTCTTACCATTTTTAGGATCTAGAATCGTACCATTGTCATAGTTTTTACCACCAACATTTTTTAGACCATTGACAATCGTCACACCTTTCAATGATTTATTGTGGTAAGCACCTTCACATTTGGTACAAGAGTTTTCTTCACCTGGCGTTAAAATACTTTGAATCGTCGCCGTCAATGTTCCATTTTTTTGTTCAGTGAATTTCACAATTGCTTTGGGCTGTTTCGTTGTGTCATCAATTGTTTTCCAAACTGTTCCATTGAGTGGATCCGCAGCATTTGCAAGAACTGTTGCTGATAATAAGCCTAATGCAAGTACAATTTTTTTCATTGTTTTGTTTTCCCTAGTCTAATTGACACTTTATAGTATCAAAAATTTACGTCGAATTAGCAATTCTTGAATGTGACTATATAGTGTACCCTTGTAACAAATGTTGATAAATCAACAAAAATAAAGTCAAAAGTTTAACAATATGGAAGGAACATGAAGATTAACTCAGCTCTGAAACAATATCTTACAGAATCTATTCTTAAATCTAGCTTCAAATTTCCAAGTCGTTTCAATCTTCCTCCTGCAACTGCACGTTTTGGAATAGAACAACTTGCGCGTGTTTTCCCACAACGTAAAGATGTACAGATTCGCTCTTTACGCATTGCGGGGATTCGGGCAGAAGAAATTAAACCGCAAGCGCATGCGACTCAAATGATTTTTCATATTCATGGTGGAGCATTTTTTGTCGGCTCAATCAAAACCCATCGTGCGTTTTTATCTGAAGTTGCTGCACGTACGCAAATGCAAGTTTTACATGTAGATTATCCGCTCGCACCTGAAAGCAAATTTCCTGAAGCAGGTGATGCGATTTATGATATTTATCAGCAACTTTTAGATCAAGGTGTGCAAGCGAAAGACATTATTGTTTCTGGTGATTCCTGTGGTGCAAATCTGGCTTTGGCACTCGCTCTACGCATCAAACAAGAAAATAAACAACAACTCCCAAGCGCCTTAATCCTGATGTCACCTTTCTTAGACCTGACTTTAACAGGTGAATCTCTACGCTATAATCAGAAGCATGATGCTTTACTGTCAATCGAAGCGCTTGAATCTGGTATTGATTTTTACGTACCAAAAAACATGGATCGTTCTTTACCGCCACTTTCGCCTATATTTGGAGATTTTGCAGGGCTGCCACCGACTTTAGTTCAAATTGGCTCTAAAGAGATTCTGTTGTCAGATGCACAACGTTTCGAAGAAGAAGCTAAAGCTGCAGGCGTGCAAGTCAATTACAAGCTGTATACGGGAATGTGGCATAATTTCCAAATGTTTAGCCCGTGGTTTGATGAAGCAAAACAATCTTTAGCAGATATTGCTGAATTCGCTCATAAAATTGATAAAGATTAATCCCAATATTGACCAAATGGTGAACAACAAGCGCTTTAAAAGCCAAACTGTTGTTCACCTTTAAAAATAAAATCATCCATTTAAACAAAATGAGCATTCACTAGAATAATAATTATACAATTCATTGGAACTATATTGCTTGTCAGATTTATTTTTAGGGGATTTTCCCAGTCCGAATAGACTCTTAACCTATACTACAAAGTTAATCACACTTTTTAAAATTATGTATATATCCTTCAAGTATTTACTTCAACTTTAGTTTGAGTTTAAGCCAATAAGTTGCTACATTCTAAGTATCAACAATAAAAATCCAAGTGTGGATGGATTAGATTATGCGTAATAAAATTTATTCAGAAAAACGACGTAAAATTCATTCCTTATTCAATCAAGTATTGAAACATTCTTTTATTGCCAAATTAATCCATAAAAACCAACTCAGTAATAATCTGGAAATCGACCCACATACAGGTATTTATAATCAGTTTGCAATTAATACCTATTTAAAAGAGTTACATCCTCAGACTGAATCAAATTTTGGTATCGTTTTACTCAGTGTGGATAACTGGTGTGAAATCAAGAATAAATACACTCTAAAAATCGCACATAAGGCTTTAGCCGCAATCGCCCAAGAGTTATTGCAAAATATCCGTGAAACAGATCTTGTTGGTCGTTATAGCGAATCTGAATTTATTTTAATTCTCAGTGATGTTACTCAAGATCAAGCTCATCATATCGCAGATCGTCTATCACTTTTAATGAATCATTATGATTTAAAGATCAATAACAAAGTCATTCCACTTCAAACAAGCTGTGGTGCATCTGTTTCTAAACATGACAGCATGAGTAATGCGGTATTACAGCAAGCAGACCAAGCGTTATATATTGCGAAAACTAATCGAAAAGCTTGTTATACGGGTACAGGTGTTTTATCTTAAAACATCTGTATATTTAAAAATTAATTACACCACTATTTATTTTATATTAATAATAAAATATTTTTCATTAACAAATAAATGATAACAATTCTTTGTTTTAATAAATTTTAATCACTATAATTTAAAAAATTATTAATCAGTACTTAATGAATAGCAAACTGAAAAATCCTGGAATAATTATGAATGAAGGTATCGAATATAGGACTTAATCATTACTGGCAAAAGCTGAAACAACAATTAGATTCAAATATCATTATGAATTGGAGCAGTTTACATAAATGTATCTTGATTCTGTTCCTGACTATTGCCCTTCATTTATCATGGATTGCGTGGAAAGTTTTTATTTTATTCAATCCAGAAACTTGGCAATGGGTCAATATCTCCTTGATTCGTTCACAACTTATGGTCAATGCTGGCTCCACCCTACTGCTTTTTTTCCTGATCGCATTTTGTTATTTCTTTCAGAATAAAAAATGGGCAAATACCATCCTCCCCCATATCGTCATCAGTATTTTTATTATCTTAATGCTTGCTGATGGCTTTCTTGTCGGTATTTATAGTCCAGCCACTGTTTTTGCATTCGTGTGTATTTCTGGTGTGGGTTTAATCTTATTCAATAGAAAAATTATTTATCTGCAAATTAGTACCGCCCTGCTGTTCTATATTGCAATGATGTTCTGTACCTATTGGCGCATCATTCCGTACGCTCCAATTTTTAATGAACATCTGTTGGAAAACAATCGGCATGACAATACCTTCTGGGTAGGAACGATGTTGTATTTTATTGTCCCTATTTTAATTGTATGTTTGATTTTATGTGAAATTTTGCTGTCTCAGTGGCGCTATAGAGAATCATTAATTAAAAAACTCAGTGAAACGGATCCACTGACCAATTTATATAATCGTCGTTTTTTTAATGAAAAGCTTGATGATATCCAAAATAAGCAAACCCACTACGCCATTATCTTGATTGATATTGATCATTTCAAAGAAATCAATGATTTATATGGACATCATTTTGGTGATGAAGCATTGTGTCAAGTTGCCAAATTATTATCATCTCACATTCGTCAGTCAGATATTGTGGCTCGTTATGGCGGTGAAGAATTTATTATTGCCTTGCCTGAAACTTCTTTAAACATTGCTCAAGCACTTGCTGAACGCTGCCGATTGGCGATTCAAAACCAAGTGCTTGAATCGCTTGATCATCATTATGTTCAGCTGACCGCCAGTTTTGGTATTGCCACCTCGAATGACGATGACAATATCAGTAAAATTATTCATCTCGCAGACAAAGCGCTATATCGGGCCAAACAATCCGGGCGCAATCAAGTCCAGCTCTATCATACTCAAATCAATGAAATAGCTTAAGCGGTATTCACTAGATTAAACTTGGCTACGATATTGCTCTTCACACGCTACAAATCGAAATTCTGCATGGGCTTCTGCTATCCATTGTTGTACAGCAGGGACCGCTAATATCTTGTCGATATAACGCTGACTGCTCGCTGATACGGCAATGCCATAACCGATGAAACGCATCACAACTGGCGCATAAAAAGCATCGACAATCGTAAATTCATCAGCACATAAAAAACTGTCAGGGTGTGGTCGCTCCGACCATAATTGTTCAATCCGTTTTACATCTTGCTGTAGTTTTAAATTTTCCTGCCAAAGCTGTGCACCAATATGCTTTAAATCAGCATCTAAATTCATATCACAACAACTACGTAAAGCCATAAAACTACTGTGCATTTCAGCGGACATCGATCTTGCACGTGCACGTTGTTTTACATCTTGAGGCCACAAGTGTTTTTCAGGAAACTTTTCTGCCAGATATTCACAAATCGCCAAAGAATCCCAAATTAAAAAGCCATCGTCCACTAAGGCTGGGACTTTGCCAGTTGGGTTTATTTTTAAAATACTTTGTTTAAATTGGCTATCGACATCAAAGTGATCGAAAGGAATAAGATGCTCTGTAAATGGAATGTTGAAATGCTGAATTACTAACCAAGGTCGCATCGACCACGTCGAATAATTTTTATCACCAATAAACAGTTCTAACATTCTAATACTCCTGTATTTATTACTTATTTTGAACTCAGCATACACAAGATAAGACTGTTCTAAAAGCATTTCAAAAATGCTCGCTTTTAAAACAAATCAAGGAGTAGATCAACTACTCCTTGATGATGTATCAGACTGAATTGGTTAGAATAAGAATGCCACACCTAAACCAGCTTTATAACTACGATCTCGCCCTTCCAAATCTACACCAACACTTCCATCAAGTTGGGTACGTTCATTGACCGCATAGATCAAACCAGAGCCTAGACCATACTTATAGTCTTGGCTTTCTGTTTTTGAATAAACAAACTCAGAGAACCCTGAAAGATTACCTGCAATTTTATAACCAACAGTAGGTACAGCGGTCACTGACCAATGCCCATCTTGCACAGCATAGTTCATGGTGATTCCAGTATTGACCAAATCGTTATACTGATAAGCTAATGATGTGCCGATGCTATAAATATCATCTTCTTCACTAAAACCATCATTGCCCGTTGCAATCAAGGCTTGAGCCAAAATCGCCATAGATAATTTATCATCTTTTAAGTCGATGGCTTTTTTAATCCCAATAGAAACATCACCTAAGCCAGAGTCATCCTCTTTCATGCCTTTGTATTTGGTTTGTGTCCAAGCTGGACCCTGCCAGCCTAACTGTAATTCCATACTTGAGGTTAAACCAGTACGGAGCAGCATATCGCCATTGAGGGTTACAGTTTTTGCTTTTGCGCCATCTACTTTAGTTTCTGTATAGGTCGCACTTGGAAGACCTTGCTCCCAAGCCAATTGACCCACTGGCGTGATTCCTGTTCCGAAACCTGTTCCAGGACGATCAAAAGAAAATTCTGCTGCCATTGCGCTTATACTTAGACTCGAAGCAAGGGCTAATGTGATTCTATTTAAAATTGCCATATCAAGACTCAAAATTTACGATAATTCTTTGGACATTTTCGCACCGCGACTACGTAGTAACTCTAAAGATTCTTTCTCTTCAGGTAAAGCCTGAGACCAATCTATTTGATCAAATTCACAATCAAAGAACAAATCACTGATCGAGGATAAAATGGTCTTCCCTTCTTCATCTTTGGTATTCGGATCAACCTTATGATCTAAAAGCTTGTCAATTGCAGGTACACAGGCTGCGCTTGCAGCATCCCACAATGGACCATAGCACTCTTCAGCATCCCACAAATAAAAATTTGCTTTGGCATTTATTAGAGCATCCAAGATATCTAAATGTGGTTGTAAATCTTGCGCTTTTTGTTCTGCTGTTAAAGGATCACCTGCTTCATAAGCATCACAAATTTTTTCCCACCATTTAAACAATCCATCTGACCAAATTGAAACAGCTGGCCCTTTTTCAGGCTCCATAAAGTTAGGATCAAATCCATCTGCAAGCAAACGTTTGACTTGAGCAAGGTCTAAATCTTCTAAAGCCTGTATAAAGACTTGTTGTTGTGCTGATAACATGTTGATCTCACTATTCTATTCCTATACAGCATTATGACGAATATTTTTAAAATAGCTTTGAAAAATTTTAATCGTGTCGCTTTTATTTTATAAATGGCATTTATTGTTCATTTATGACAAAGAAGACAATCCATAACTCTTTTAGAACAATAAAATTGAAGACCATAAAAAAGCCCCGAAGGGCTTTTTATCAGATCATGCTTCATCTGCATCAGCAAGTTCTAGTTTTCCACCACGTGGATTTTCAATTTTTTCTAATACGTGCTCTAGGCTACGCTTTACGCGATCTATCGCACCGTGTAATGAAAGATCAATGTTTTTCGCTCGATGTTTTACCACGACTGGCTTCAAACCCGCTGCTTTGACCTCAATCATACACTGGATATCATCCGCCCCACCTTTGTCACCGTTCTCATCACTGATATGAACTGAAAACTGGGTAATACGTTCGCTATGACGTTGGAATTCTTGATTTAGCTCATCGCGTACGTAAGTAATTAAACGATCACTATTTCTAATATTTTTATCTGTACGGATTTCTATATTCATAAAAAACATCCTCTTTCTAATCAAAAAACGAGTGCAAAACTTATATTTACGGCACACTTTGCGCCTGCTGTATAAGACAGCTTTTCACCTACAATAAATTGGAACCGTAACTCCTCTATTGCAAAGATGAACACTTTTAACGATCTGCAGATAGGTGTTCTTATACATTCAATATCAGGCCATATTGGAAAATATGCAAGTAGATTTTTAACTTTTTTATGAAAAGAATATGAAAAATGACATCTTGTTACGTTACTTTATAATTAAATGATTTAATTGATTTTTTAATGACTAATTCTGACTAAAAACATCAACTATGTTTAATTCTTAAGCTTTTAATCGATATAAATTATAAATCTTTGCTTTAAATATGCGACTCACGTTTTAAAACATTTCACCTCTTGATGTTTACATATTTATTTTCATTCCATCTAATTTTCGCTTTATTTTTATTTAAGAATCTGTATTCTTGAAGCGCTTTTCTTGGGGGAAAGGAAGAATTCATGAAACTTACACAAATTGCGGCTATCTGCGCAATCGCTTCAACTGCAACTTTGGCTCAAGCTGCGCCTGTTTGGCAAGATTTTAGTATTACTGGTCTTTATGGTGAAAACTATGAATTAACACCAGATGAGAAACAATCTACCATCACTTTTGAGTATGCTGCAAAACTTAAATACGGTGATTTCTTTGCCTTTGCTGACCGTACCAACAGTGATGGTCAGTCGGATACTTATTTTGAGGTTTCTCCACGTCTTAGCTTAGGTGCTGTTTCTGGGAAAAAACTTGAATTAGGCCCAATTAAAGACGTATTAATCGCGACTACTTGGGAAGGTGGTAAAGACATGAACAACTACCTATACGGTGTTGGTGTTGATTTAGCCATTCCTTATTTTCAATATGCGCAATTAAATTTCTACCGTGCCAATAATGAAATCCAAGAAGATGACTATCAATTGACATTTACTTATGGAATTCCATTTAAAATTTCATCTGAAGAATTCCTTGTAGATGGTTTCCTTGATTGGTCAACTGCAGAAAAAGATCAAGTTGCTCACTCAAGCGAGTTGAACTGGACGACACAATGGAAATGGAATGCGGGTAAACACATTTCTCCAGATACGCGTCTATATCTTGGTGTTGAACACTCTGTATGGCACAACAAATATGGTGTTCCAGGCAAAGATGAAAATAATGTCAGTGCTTTAATCAAGTATCATTTCTAAGACTGAGCTAAATCCATTGATCAAAAAGCAAAACTTCGGTTTTGCTTTTTTTATTGCCCTTAAAAATAATTCTTTTTAGAATACCCCTATCAATTTTCCATTGACCTGTATCCATGAATTTTCAGATCCGCCCTGCTCAAGCTTCTGACCTAACCGAGATTATGCGTATTTATAATCATGAAATTGCAACAGGTTTAGCAACATGGAACAGCCAATTAAAGACTTTCGCAGATTACCAGCAATGGTTTCTAGAATTACAACAACAGCAATTTCCACTTTTTGTTGCTGAAGAAACAGCGACTCATGCCATTGCAGGCTATGCTGATTATGCAAGCTTTAGAGCAATCAACGGTTATCTATATACCGTTGAGCACTCTGTTTATATCGACCCAGAATTTACTCGACAAGGGCTCGGCAAACGCTTAATGCTAAAATTGATTGAACATGCTCAACAGCACAATATCCACGTTATGGTTGCTGCAATTGACCACGAAAATACTGGTTCGATTTATCTACACCAACAACTCGGATTTAAACAAACAGGTTACATGCCACAAGTCGGACAAAAATTTGGGAAGTGGCGTGATTTGGTGTTGATGCAATTAAATTTTGACTAAAATAGAGCAGTATTTATACAGCATCCGTCGTAAAAAATTTTTGTCGCTTTTTCAAAATCTGTTGTATAACCATAAACAATATTGCTGAACTTCAGAGCGAATATCGATGAATAAAATGATAATCAGTCTATTGGCACCATTTGCATTGATACTTAATACAGCAAGCCATGCTGCTGACTACAATGAACAAAATATAAAACAGGGTTGTGCCAAACTCAGTCAATATCGTAAATTGGGACAAAAATTTTACGACCAGAGAAACTATAAAAAAGCGCTTGATCAGTTTCAAAGACAAGCATCTTGGAGTGCTTTTTGTCAGTCTGTGGGTGAAGAAGACACTGGCATTCGGGTTTCAGATAATGACATCGATATTGCCAATAATAATGTGGGTTTAACGTATAGCAAACTCAATCAACCCTTATGGGCAAGAGCGTGGTTTCAAATTAAACCCACAAAAACCAGTCAATTTAATTTAAAAAAGTTAGTAACACCAAAACCAAACAATGACTTAACAGGAGAATATGCCAGTTATGCAGGTTTTGGCGAATGGAACAATATCACCATTAAAAAACGTGATCAGAAATATCTCATTCAATTCACTGGTCTATGGATGGGTGCTCGAAGCCTAATTTATGGTCCAAATATTGGCGAGTTTGAAACAGAAATGCCTCTTCATGCCAAGAAAGCAAGCTATCATTTTGAAAATTGTCAAATTGACATCAATTTCACTTATAACGCCTCTTTAGGCAATTTTATTGAAGTGAAAGAATTAAATGAACAAGCCGATTGTGGTTTTGGGATGAATGTTTCATCAACAGGCTCTTATCAGAAAGTTGAGCCTCAATAATATAGGGTTTAACCACACCTCCCTTGACTCAGGGAGGTGAACAAAATGTTTTTACGATTCTGTTAAATCGCCACTAAATCACGAATCCCCTTTTCAGGCATTTCTTCACCGATGCCTTGAGCCACCACTTGTCCACGTGCCATGACGGTATAGTTATCTGCCAATTCCTCAGCAAAATCATAAAATTGCTCGACCAGTACAATCGCCATTTCGCCACCATCAGCCAATTTGCGAATCACTCGACCAATGTCTTTGATAATCGAAGGCTGAATTCCTTCGGTCGGCTCATCTAAAATCAAAACTTTCGGTTCGGAGGCTAAAGCACGTGCAATGGCTAATTGCTGTTGCTGCCCACCCGATAAATCACCGCCACGGCGATGTTTCATTTCGTCTAAGACAGGAAAAATTTCATATAAATGCTCGGGGACTTTACGGGTTTTTGCACCTGAAAACTTTGCCATACCGATCAAAATATTTTCCTCTACAGTCAGGGTTGAGAAAATATCACGCCCTTGAGGAACATAGGCTAAACCCGCGCGTACACGCTGTTCAGGGCTCATTTTAGCAATGTCTTTGCCATCCAATAAGATTTGCCCAGACTTAATCGGTAAAATTCCCATCAAACATTTTAATAAGGTGGTTTTACCCACACCATTCCGTCCTAAAACTACGGAACACTCTCCAATCGGCGCAGTTAAAGTCACATCACGGAGAATGTGACTGCCCCCATAAAATTGATTGATGTCTTTTATTTCTAGCATGTTGCTCCCCTTAACGTCCTAAATACTTTTCAATCACATCTTCATTGGCTTGTACTTCCGCCAAGGTTCCTTCTGCAAGAATGGCGCCTTGTGCCAGAACCGTAACTTTCTCACTGATGGTGTCGATAAAGCTCATATCATGCTCGACCACAACCAAGGTATGATTCTTTTTTAATTCCAAACATAACTCTGCTGTGCGTTCAGTTTCAGCATCGGTCATTCCCGCTACAGGCTCATCCAATAA
The DNA here is from genome assembly GCF_051059255.1 of Acinetobacter sp. CE-15. Lineage (NCBI taxonomy): Bacteria > Pseudomonadati > Pseudomonadota > Gammaproteobacteria > Moraxellales > Moraxellaceae > Acinetobacter > Acinetobacter sp. CE-15. The sequence continues at coordinate 4,480,847 of NZ_CP192737.1, forward strand.
GATCAGTTTAGGTCGTTGCATCAACAGCATGCCAATTTCAAGCCACTGCTTTTGTCCATGTGATAACAATCCCGCAGGCTTTTGAATAAACTCTTGTAAACGAATCTGTTGCAAAGATTCATCCAAAGCCAACTGTGCATCGGGACTCAACTTGCTGAAAAAACTTTTTTTTACGGTTTTGTCTTTTGGTGCAGCAAGGAGCAGATTTTCCATCACTGTAAAATTTTCAAATACAGTCGGTTTCTGAAACTTACGACCAATACCCGCTTCTGCAATTTGTTCAGTACTCATTTTGGCAAGATCATAGTTTTGACCAAAAAAGGCAGAACCTTCGGTAGGACGTGTTTTACCAGTGATCACATCCATCAATGTGGTTTTTCCCGCACCATTTGGCCCAATAATGCAGCGCAACTCCCCTTCTTCAATGTAAAGAGACAAATCATTTAAAGCGCGGAAAGAATCAAACCATACACTGACTTTTTCTAAGTAAAGTGCAATACCATGGCTGAAATCGGCACCTTCAGCTTTAGGACGACCATAGCCCTCACCGATTTGACCACCATGTTGCGAATTTAAGCCCAAATCTGGCAATAGCTCTGACATTAGTGATCCTCCTTTTTAAAGCGCTCAAGCAATCCAATCACCCCTTTAGGGAGGAAGATGGTTACAACGATAAATAATGCACCAAGGATCAATAACCATATTTCAGGATATGCAACGGTAAAGTAGGTTTTAACTCCATTGATCAGACCTGCCCCTAGAATTGGGCCAATCAATGTGCCACGACCACCTGCTGCAACCCAAACCGCCATTTCAATCGAATTCACAGGATTCATTTCGCTTGGATTAATGATGCCTGCTTGTGGGACATACAATGCACCTGCAATTCCGGCAATCACCGCTGAAAGGACCCATGCCGACAGTTTGTACCACAGGGTACGATAGCCTAAATATTGCAACCGGTTTTCACTATCACGGATTGCTCCCAACACTCGACCATAAGGCTTATTCATTAAACTACGTAAGCCGATAAAGCTGAGTAACAACACTAAGGCCGTAAGGAAACACAATGTTGCTCGCATAGAAGCAGAGGTAATATCCATCCCAAGAATGGTTTTAAATCCAGTAAAGCCATTGTTCCCACCAAAACCTGTTTCATTGCGGAAGAACAACAGTGCAGCAGCAAAAGTCATGGCTTGGGTGATAATCGAAAAGTACACACCTTTAATTTTGGAACGAAATGCAAAGAATCCAAAGATAAAGGCAATCACACCTGGTACCAAAATCACCAAAGCCAAAGCCCATAAGAAATGCTGGGTTCCGCCCCAGTACCAAGGCAGCTCAGTCCAACTGAGAAAACGCATAAAGTCAGGCAATTGCTCGCCTGCTGACTCTCGCATTAGGTACATACCAAAAGCATAACCACCCAAAGCAAAATATAATCCATGCCCCAGACTTAGAATGCCGGCATACCCCCAAACCAGATCCAAAGCCAGTGCAACCAAGGCGAGACACATGATTTTGCCAATCAAAGTCACCCAATATGCAGAGAGGTGTAGAGCGGAATCTTGTGGCAACACATGAAACCACGGCAGAATCAGCATCACAGCGAAACATACAGCAATGGCGATTGCACTATAGGGTTTATCTGAAAGTAATGATGTGATTTTCATAGGCTTACTCCACAAAACGACCTTTGATAGCGAATAAACCTTGTGGGCGTTTTTGAATAAACAGAATCACAAGAACCAAGAGAATAATTTTGGCGAGCACTGCGCCCATACCAATTTCGAGAATTGTTCCACTCACGCCTAAACCTAATGCGGCAAGCACAGCCCCCCAAACTTGACCAACACCACCCACTACAACCACAAGGAAAGCATCAATAATATAGTTTTGCCCTAGGTCAGGTCCGACATTGCCAACTTGTGCCAAGGCACAGCCTGCTAACCCTGCAAGTCCTGAACCCAGACCAAAGGCCATCATATCGATTCGGGCAGAACGGATACCGACAGCACGTGCCATCTGACGGTTTTGCGTGACTGCACGGACGAATAGACCAAATCGGGTTTTATTGAGCAGGTAAACCAGTAAAAGTAATACAGCGATGGTGAAGACGATGATCGCGATACGGTTATACGGCAGCATCAAACTAGGTGTAAGCGAAATCCCGCCTGACAGCCATGAAATATTTGATACTTCAACATTCTGCGCACCAAAAATCATCCGTACCAATTGCATCAAAATAAGGCTGACACCAAAGGTCGCCAACAGGGTTTCTAACTGACGGCCATACAACGGGCGAATCACGGTTCGTTCTATCAACATGCCAATCAAAGCACTGACTAAAAATGCTGCTGGAATTGCTGCAATCAGGTACCAATCCACATAAGCACCCAAATGAGTTTTAAAGAAACTTTGTACCACATAAGTGGTATAAGCACCGATCATGATCAACTCGCCATGCGCCATATTGATCACACCGAGTAAGCCATAAGTAATCGCCAGTCCTAATGCTGCGAGCAATAAAATACTTGCGGTACTGAGGCCTGAAAAAACATGTCCTGTCCATTCACTGGCTTGAATGCGGGTTTTAATACTACTTTGCGCACTGACCAATGCAGCCTTTAATTCTGGATTTAAATTTGGCTGTGTTAGCGCTTGTTCGATGATCGCCAAAACATCAGGACGACTAGAATCGTTTAGCGTTTTAACCGCTTGAATTTTGGTGAGCGTATCTGGACTATTAAAATCAATTCGTGCTTTTAACTGGGCTAAACGTGCCTTCACTTTATTATTTTTTTCATTGAGATAAAGTTGGTTGATGACCTTGATATCCAGTTCATCTAAATTATTTTCCAAAATATCAATCGCAGCCAATCGCTGTGATGCATCTGGGGACTGTAACTTGATCTTCGCCTGACCAAAGCTTAAGGCTTTGTGCAAGGTATTGACCAGCGTCACTTGATTTAAATCACCTGGCCAATCAGTAATTGCCTGTTCATCTGGATAACTGAACAGTTTATCGCCAGCTTTCATGATGTAGGTATTGCCTGAACTGTCGGTATAAAGCTCGTCGTTTTCGACATAGGCCACCAGCTTATCAAGCTCGTCTATACTTGCTGGCCATTGATTCAGCATCGCTCGACGCTTTGCAAAATCTGCACGTACAAATTTTTGAATGGCATCATCATGGCTTGCCGCTGGCTGAGCGGATGACGATTGCGCGATATGCACAGATTCAGCAAAAATATGTTGAATAAGAAATAATTGAGAGATCGTAAAAAAAAGTGCTGCAAGTTTCAGTCTAAGTGACATGTGCAACTCCCCCTATTTTTGTTTAAATACAATGACCTTTAAAGTTGAGTCATCAGTTAAGCCCACTATGCATATAGCGGGCTTTTGGGGTCGTAAAGTCTTTATTTAGGAATGTACGGGCTCCATGGTTCCGCTTTGATCGGTTGAGGGCTCTTGTAAACCACATCAAATTGCCCATCACCACGAATTTGTCCAATCATCACAGGCTTATGTAAGTGATGATTAGTAGCATCCATACTTAAGGTATAGCCTGACGGTGCTTTAAAGCTTTGACCTGCCATCGCTTCACGGACTTTATCTACATCCGTTGTTCCCGCTTTTTCAACGGCTTGTTTCCACATATTGATGCCAACATAGGTGGCTTCCATTGGGTCATTGGTCACCAATTTACTGGCATTGGGTAGCTTATATTCCACTGCATATTGCTTCATCTTATTGACGAATTCGGTATTCACTGGATTCTTCACAGACATGAAGTAGTTCCAAGATGCCAAATGCCCGACCAATGGTTTGGTGTCGATCCCGCGTAATTCTTCTTCACCGACTGAAAAGGCCATCACAGGAATATCCGAAGCTTTTATGCCTTGGTTACCCAATTCACGATAGAACGGTACGTTAGAATCGCCATTGATGGTGGAAATAACCGCGGTCTTTTTACCAGCAGCAAATTTCTTAATATTGCCGACGATGGTTTGATAATTACTGTGCCCAAATGGTGTGTATTCTTCCATGATGTCTGCATCGGCAACGCCTTTAGACTTTAAGAATGCACGTAAGATTTTGTTGGTGGTCCGTGGGTAAACATAGTCGGTACCTAATAGAACAAAACGTTGTGCCTTACCTCCCTCTTCACCCATTAAGTATTCAACAGCAGGAATCGCTTGTTGATTGGGTGCTGCGCCTGTATAGAAAATATTCTTAGACTGTTCTTGCCCTTCGTATTGCACTGGATAGAACAACAGACCATTGAGCTCCTCTACAACAGGTAACACTGATTTACGTGAAACTGAAGTCCAGCAGCCAAAAATGACAGCGACTTTGTCCTGAGTTATTAACTGGCGGGCTTTTTCAGCAAATAATGGCCAGTCTGATGCAGGATCGACGACAACAGGCTCAAGCTTTTTCCCCATCACCCCACCTTTAGCATTAATTTCATTGATTGCCATCAGTGCCGTATCTTTAAGCGATGTTTCAGAGATTGCCATGGTTCCAGACAATGAATGCAAAATGCCCACTTTAATTGTGTCACCGCTTGTGGCAGTTGCCGATTTATTTTCTGCTGCGGGTTTCGCTTCCGTTTTATCTGCGGGCTTTGAGCAAGCTGTCAGCGCAATGCTCCCCATCATTGCCACAGCGAGAAGTGTTTTTGAAAACATTTTTTGTTGGAACATCATCTTTTTCTCTCCAAACCTTTTGGTGCATTTTTGAATGCGCGATTTTGCTTTTACCTGACAGGCTTAATTCAATTTTTATGCCAAGTGGAGAATTTGTGCTTTTATCGCTGAATATTTTTCTTGATAAAAAACAATAAAATCAAAATATTAGATGCTATTATTTTTATATAAGTTGAAGATACATTGATAGGCATCAAATGCCTTTCAATCACTGGATATAGCCAGCACTTAGCAAGTAAAAATGCGAGATTAAAAGCCACACTGGTCAAATTAAGTGCGATTTTTTTTGTTTAAAATGAGCGATGAGAGTGCAAAAAATTTACCCAAAATTAAATTTTTAGGGCTTTCGTGATGAATTTTGCTTTACAGCACCAAACGATTTTGACGGGATAATCCAATCCCTAAGATGGATGGAGTCGAGGTAAAAGAATAGGAGAAAAAATAGAAAGGCAATACAGAAATAGTTTGTATTACGAAGAATATAACTCTATTTGCATCAATGCGATATTTAAGAGGTACCAAAAAAAATGATGCACTGGGGCATCATTTTTTAAATATGCATAAGTTCAGCAATCAAACACTCAAATCAGCTAAATTACCTTTTTGCTCTAACCAGTCTTTACGATCACCTGACCTTTTTTTGGCAAGTAATTTATCCAGTAAGCCTGTTGTGTGATGCGTGTCGTCCAAATCCAACTGCACCAAACGGCGTGTATTTGGATCTAAGGTGGTTTCACGCAATTGACTGGCGTTCATTTCACCCAAACCTTTAAATCGAGTAATTTGCGGGTTTTTAGATTTAACTCTCTTTAAGATAGCTTCTAACTCTTCGTTATCAAGCGCGTAATAAACATCTTTGGCATCATCGATACGGAACAATGGTGGCATTGCAACATATAGGTGCCCAGCATCGACCATTGCAGGGAAATGCTTGACGAAGAGTGCACAAAGCAAGGTCGCGATATGTAAACCATCTGAATCGGCATCGGCAAGGATACAAATTTTGCCATAACGTAATTCTGAAAGATCATCACTGCCCGGATCTACACCGATTGCAATCGCAATATTATGCACTTCTTGAGAGGCCAACACCTCGTCAGAAGATACTTCCCAAGTATTTAAAATTTTCCCACGAATCGGCATGATCGCTTGGAAGTTTTTATCACGGGCTTGTTTTGCTGAACCACCGGCAGAGTCACCTTCGACGATAAACAGTTCCGATTCTTCAAGGGTATGACCGACACAATCTGATAGTTTTCCGGGCAAGGTAGGACCGGCAACAATCTTTTTACGTTCAACTTTTTTAGCTGCTTTTAAACGGCGACCCGCTTTCGCAATCACAATCTCAGCCAATTGCATGGCCACTTCAGAGTTTTGATTTAGCCAGAGTGCAAAAGCATCTTTGGCAATATTTAAAACAATGTTAGATGCTTCTCGGCTTGAAAGACGTTCTTTGGTTTGTCCTGAGAATTGTGGCTCTTGGAATTTAAGCGACAGGATATAATTGACCCCGTCCCAAACATCTTCAGCAGACAATTTGAGATTACGTGGCAACAAGTTACGTAACTCACAAAACTCACGCATCGCATCGGTAACACCTGAGCGTAACCCGTTTACATGGGTTCCCCCTTGTGCCGTTGGGATCAAATTCACATAACTTTCCTGAATTTGTTCGCCACCCTCAGCATTCCAGCAAATTGCAAACTCAGCACTGGCACGTTCAGCTTCACCCGTTGCAACAAAGGCAGGGTCTGGAATGATTTCGCGATCTTGTAATTCATCCATCAAATAGTCGACGAGACCATTTTCAAACTGCCATTCAATTTTTTCGTCATTAATCTGGTCAATATAATTAATTTGTAGACCAGCAGCCAATACAGCTTTGGCTTTGAGATTATGTTTTAACACTTTTAAAGCAAATTTAGGAGAGTCAAAATATTTCGCTTCTGGCCAAAAATGTACTGTTGTCCCCGTAGCACGTTTTGGCGCTTTACCTTCCAAAATCTCTAAAGGCGCAACAGGTTCACCATGTTCAAACGCCATTTTATAAAGATTGCCGTGGCGTTGAACTTCAACTTCAACACGATCAGACAAGGCATTGACCACGGAAATCCCAACACCATGCAAACCGCCCGAAAACTGATAGTTATCGGTGCTAAATTTACCGCCTGCATGCAGTTTCGTCAGGATAATTTCAATCCCGCTTTGTCCGTATTCAGGATGAATATCGACTGGCATACCACGCCCATTGTCTTCGACCGACAACGAACCATCTTTATATACCGTAACAGTAATTTTATTGGCATGTCCTGCAAGTGCCTCATCGACAGCATTATCAATTACTTCTTGCGCCAAATGGTTTGGACGAGTGGTATCGGTATACATACCTGGACGGCGACGTACAGGATCTAGACCAGATAATACTTCAAGTGATTGGGCCGTATATTGAGACACGTTGAGTTTTTTCCTTTTATTTTACGGAATATGATAAAAATTCCAGAATCATGGGTATTTTATCTGCAAAATCTTCCATCGCATGATTACCATGCATTTCTGTCATGATCAATGATGTGTGTGGAGCTGCACTATAATACCGTTCAGCGTCACGATAATCTAAAACGTCATCACCTTGTTGCAATAAGACCAGTATTTTGTCTGCATCTTGTACAAATGGCACGGCAATCGCTTCCAAGTAGTCAAGTTGTAAACGATCTAAAGTCCATTGTTCATTGATCTTATAGGGAATCTGTTCAATTCCAAATAAGTTACTGAACAATTGCCATGGTCGCATAGCTGGATTAATTAAAACAGCAGGCACACCATATTTTGCGACCAATTGTGTCGCATAAAAGCCACCAAAGCTACTCCCCACCAGTGCAACATCAGGCAATTTTTCAATGAGCGCTGAAATTTGATCTAAAACCAGTTGCGGATGCAGGTTTAAATCAGGCAAATGCACACTATGCGATGAATAACATCGACAATAATCATCTAGTTGTTGCCCTTTTATTGATAAAGGACTACTTTTAAAACCATGTAAATAAATAATATTCATTGAAAATAGTTTGCTTTTTTACCACCAATGTTTTAGTTTTTAATGTGATTTAAATCACATTATTGTTTTAATTTGTATATGTTAGGATATTGTCCGACAAAAAACTAAAACTTAATCGCAATTATCGGTATTTTAAATAGCGTTCAGGATGAACAAGATAAGATGATTGCCTAGGGATTTATACATTGATCTACAGCAAAAATAAAGTCTTTGTTCCAGATCAATATGGATGAGGAAATAACAATGCCAAGCTTAACCCCTTTACACGAAACCTATTGTAAGTGGGATCGTTCGCCTCCAAGTCAGGCCGACGTATTAGAAGGTTTAGCGCAGTTAGTGAGTACGCCACTCAGTGGCATGGTTCAAGACTTCATCCAGTCGATTCAACGTGAAATGTTGCTGAGTATTTTTGGCTTAAGTAAACAAAAAGCCAAACGATTCCAATCCCGTCCAATTGTCGATAAATTCTATCAATTTGGTTATCACGCATTGCAAAATTATGGTAGCCACCTGATTGCCCCAATTTTACGTAAAACCATTGAACGTTTCCCAAATTTACATGATAAGCCATTGACCTCTCATATGACTTTTTTGGTCAGTGTTTTAAATGGGGTGTTGGGCGATTATTTATTGGCAACCCATAATCCGCTCGCACTGTCACCTGTGCTCTATGATCATTATGGTTCATTACAGCAAGGTGATTTGGCTGGCCGTGTGGTGATTTTCTCTCACGGTTTATGTATGAATTATCAAGACTGGACCAATCGTAACAATGGCGGTATTGGTGAGAAACTCTTGGCGCAACGTGATCACAACACCATGTTGTATTTTCACTACAATACTGGACGCAGAATTTCAGCCAATGGACGCTCATTGGCAAATCTTTTAGAAGATTTAATCAAACGTAACCCTCGCATTACCAGCATTGATTTAATTGGACACAGTATGGGCGGCTTGGTTTCTCGCAGTGCGCTGTTCTATGGCAAACAAAACATGCACCAGTGGTTCCACATGGTTGAGAATCTGGTTTGTATTGGCTCCCCGCATCATGGTGCATTATTAGAGCGTTTTGGATTTGCCATGCAAGAGAAAGTGGGTAATTTCCCGATTGTTAAAATGATCAGCCATATCGTCAATATCCGCAGTAATGGCATCTTAGACTTGCGTTATGGAAGTGTTCGAGATGATGACTGGGAGCATAACAATGCCCGTATTGGTTTGATGGATGACAACCGTAAACCAGCTCCGCTACCATCGCATATCAATACCTTTTTAATTGCAGGTACCTTGGAGTTTGAAAACCGCAAAAACCGCACCTTAAAAGTGATTGGCGACTATCTGGTCAGTGTTAAAAGTGCCTTGGGTGAACACCCGAACCCACGTTTCCAGTTGAAATTACCTGAATCGCATAAAGCTGTGTTTTATGGCTTAAACCATCTTGAGATTCAATATCATCCTTTGGTTTCGGAACAAATTGCCAAATGGTTTTATCCGCACCATGATGAATTGGCAGAAGAACAAATTCGCAAATACTTGATTAAATTAGAAAGTATGCAAGGGATTGTTGAAACTTAATCATAAAAAAGCGGATTTTCAATCCGTTTTTTTCTGCTATTTCACTTCAATTTGATAAGACTTGTTCTGCTTTGGATCAATCATGTCACCATATTCATCAAAGTTTGATTTTTCTGCACATTGGGTATCGATCAATAAGCGTTGATTTTTTGCAATAAAGCCTTGTTTTAACTCACAAGTCCAAGCTTTATTATAAAATTTTTGGCTGAGCTTTTTGCCTGTTAAATCAAATTGCGTCACCCCAATCAGCGACTGGGCAAGCGTTCTTGCTGGATGGCTCTGCGACACAGACAATACATAGTATCTGCCGCCATGTAATTGACAGTCTTCAATTCGACTTGAAAAATAATCTGGATCGACAATAAATTTTTTAAATGGCTGAGCGCCCAATTTGATATAGGAAACATCGGCTGGAATAGTGTCATCAAACTTAGATTTAAACTGACAAGACACATCTTTACTGACCACATTGTTGGCTGGTTTTGCAGAGACTTGTGCTGTAGCCAAGCAGACCAGTATGCCAATCCCGGCTAAATTTATTTTATGATTCATGGTTTTGCTTGATTTATAAGTAAATGAAGTTTATCTGAAAAAAGAGCCAGTTTAGATTGGCTCTTGATGTTTTAAATTAGTACTTTCTAAATAACTGCCATAGACTGATCAATGCCAATACACTGAAAAACAGTAATGACCAAACGGGTAAAGACTGTCCTAAGAAAGTCCAATCGACCATGGCACATTCACCAGAACCCTTAAGCACATTTTCAAACACAGCCTTTAAAGGCAAAGTGTTGACCCAATAGTCCAGACCGGGACCACAACTTGGAACCTGATCTTTGGGTAGGTTCTGTAGCCACACATGACGAGCGGCAACACCAACTGACCAAGAAATCGCAGCTAAGCCCAAAAAGCTATAAATGCGTTTAAATACATTTGTTTTTGGGTTATGCAAAAAGGCAATCAGTGAAATTAGCCCTAGACCAATCAATCCAATACGCTGAAATACGCATAGTGGACATGGCTCAAGCCCTTGTACATGCTCTAAATAGAGCGCAAATGACATACCAATCACACTTGCCAAAAATAAAAGACCACTTACGAAGCGATAACTACGCCATTGCATGGAACTTCCTCATTATTTAATCTATGTTTTATCTAAATTTACTCAGATAATCCTCGAAACTTATACTTGTATTTTGTTCAAGTTGCTGTTGTTCTGCGAGAGATGTTCGAGTAAGCCCCTCAAAATACGCTAAAGTTTCCGGACTTAATACATGTTGTTCGTAACTTTGGATATGTTGATTGGCCATATAGCCACCAAAATTCCATGTGCCACCCTGCTCTACAGTATCGGCAATCACATGCGCTGATAGTGTTTCATCAACGTCATCAATACGTGTTTGCATCACCGTCAACGCTTGGCGATATAAATCTGTTGCATAGGATTGGTTGAGTAGATCTGCAAGTGGTTGCATGGCGGTAACATGCTGTTGAATCCATTCAAGTAATGGATATTCAACACCCGCTTCAATGATTTTCGCATTTGGTGCACGACCACGATTGACCACTTCAGCTTGGTTTTGCTCAATAATATCTTGTTCTTCATCCCATAGATCTGGGCTTTCTTTAAGCAAGCAATACAACGCAACCACTTCCAAAAAGCCTGCTGTATCCTCATCGATGCCAATCGCACTGTATGGATTTACATCTACCGCGCGTAACTCAACATAGCCAATCCCACGATTTGACAAGGCCTGAGATGGCGTTTCCCCTGCTTGTGGCACTTGTTTTGGGCGGACTAAGCTGTAGTATTCATTTTCAATTTGTAAGACGTGATCATTAATTTGAATCGGCTGACCATTGGCATCGTTTAAACCTAAATGACTAAACTGTGCATAAGGTGAATTGACTGCTTTTTGTAATTCAGCCACATAACTTTCTAAATTATTGTAATGAATACCCAATTGTTTTTGTGCAGAATTTTGATAACCAAAACGCCCCATACGCAATGCTGTGGCATAAGGTAGAAATAATGTGCCTTTGATTAAAGGCAACAATTGATGCTCACGCCCTGTCATAAAGCATTTACAGACTGAAGGGCTGGCACCTACCAAATACATCACGAGAGGAGTTAAACGAATAAAGTTACGGATTAATCCAAGATAACGATGACTGCGATAATCTTGCAGGCTTAAGGCTTTAAGCGCTTCATTGCTTTCGTGTTGTTGTAATTGTTCAAATAACGCATCTGGGAAAGACACATTATAATGCACACCCGAAATCGTCTGCATACGGCGCCCATAACGGATGCCGAGACCATGACGGTATAAGGTTTTGAATTGACCAATATTGGATGTACCATATTGTGCCAAACGGATATTTTCTTCTTTGTCATCCAGCATACATGGCATGGACAAAGTCCATAGCTTTTCATCATTTTCTAAATGGCGATGCACAACAGCATGCACATCGGTTAAAAAGCTTAACGCTTCAGGAATGCTTTCTTTGGGAGGTGTAATAAACTCCATCAAAGCTTCTGAATAATCTGTGGTGATATGCGGATGTGTTAGGGCTGAGCCTAAAGACTGAGGATGATCAGCCTGTGATAAAAAGCCATTACTTTGCATACGCAGGCTTTCACGTTCGATGCCACGTAACATGCCTCTGAATAAGGTAGAATCCACCCAATTTGGTACTAAAGATTGGGAAATCGTTTCGGGTTGACTCATACTTACTCGCTTATCTTAAAGAATTTTTTAAAATAAAATGTTTTGATGCGCGCAGTATAACGTTATTTATCGATATACACGTATAAGCATCGTTGTTTTAAATGAATTATTCACTTTATTTCGGAAAAGTTTTTAACACAAACTACCTCTACAAGACATCTAAAATTTGTGATTTTATAGAAAAATTACCACTAAAGAATTGTAACTACTATGAATTATCAAGAAATTATCGATTTTTGGTTTAGTGAAGAAACTCAACCATTTTGGTTCGCAAAAAGTGACGCATTCGATCAAACTTTGCACCAAAAATTTGCACATACCTTGGATCAAGCCAAACATTGTGAGCTATGGACTTGGCGTGCCACAGCAGAAGGTCGCTTGGCTGAAATTATTGTTTTAGATCAATTCTCGCGTAATTTGTATCGAGATCATGCTGAATCTTTTGCACAAGATGCCTTGGCACTTGCGCTAGCACAAGAAGCAATTCAGCTGAATTTAGATCAACAATTAAGCCCCGAACAGCGTTCATTCCTGTATATGCCATTTATGCATAGTGAATCAAAAATTATCCATATCCAAGCTTTACAACTTTTTGAAGAGTTGGGCAATCCACTCAATTTAGATTTTGAGAAAAAGCATAAAGTGATTATTGATCGTTTTGGACGTTATCCTCACCGTAATCAAATTTTAGGGCGAAGCTCAACGGCAGAAGAAATTGAATTTTTAAAACAGCCGAATAGTCATTTTTAATTCTATTTATTTTTATCTAAACAGCTTATGCAGAAAAATTTTGCATAAGCTGTTTGACCAGCGCATCAAAGCATACTGATCCATCAGCAGCAGCAAGCGTTAGAAAACATAGCTGTGTTTAATAATGGTATTTTCAATCATTTCAGCATGTATGGACTTTAACTGCTGTTCATGCGAGTCAAAACTTGGAAATAGAGGTATGCCCTTTCCGAGAAGAACAGGCATGATAAAAACCTCTAAAGTATTGAGCAGCTTCTGTTCAATAAAGGTATTCTGCAATTGTGTTCCACCGACAATCCAGACATTGCCGTTATAATTCTGTTTAAGGTGCTCAACAAGTTCGTCCACACCTAAGTTCCACCGCGAAAGCGAGGCATGAGTTAAAGCTAAATCAGGATTAGAAGTAACGATAAATCCTTTCTGATTTGGATAAGGCCACGCCTCACCAAAAGAACAAATCACTTCATAGGTTTTACGCCCCATAATCACAATATCGATATCTTGGATAAAATCATCATATCCACAGTCAATACTTTGAAATGGTGCTAAAAACGCTACAGAACCATCTGGTGTTGCGATATAGCCATCTGCACTTGTTGCAATATAACCTTTAATTTGAATACTCATTCAACTCTACTCTCAACAGTCTTGATTTTTTATCATGGATTAAATACGTATAATACCGTGCTTATTGTTTAAATTTTACGTGAACAGTCATTTATCTTGTTAGGTATCATCCTGAATTAACAAAATTCTTCTTGAAATTCATTGTCAGTCCATCAATTTAGAACAATATACTGAGGATTATAAATTCATTAAATTCCATCCAAAAGAATGGAAAGGAGAGACACATGAACAAAGTACTCATTGGTCTAACTATTGCAGCGGCGCTCACCATCACAGGTTGTGCGACGACACCAAGCAAACCACGTACCTTTGACCAGCTTGGGCAATACACTACGGTTCCACTTAACGATCATAGCTATCGCATCAGCTTCCAAGGCAATAGCAATATGAGTTTTGGAACAGCTGAAGAAATTAACCTTGTCAAAGCCGCACAAACCACGCTTTTAAATGGGTTTACTTACTTCAAGGTTTTAGATGATCCAAGTAATCGCACTCAGCAACCGCCTCGTAAAGCAGTAGTTTATCCATCATCAAACTACTATCCATATGGCTGGGGTTATCGTCGTCATCCAATGTTCTGGAATGACCCATTTTATGATATGCCACAAGTGGTGACCATTGACCCTGTGCAAATTTCCTATACGATAGAATGTTATAAAGATAAAAAATCATCACCGAATGATGCATTTGACGCTCGTCTGATTTTGCAATCTTTAGGACAAAAATATGGTGTTAGTCCGACAGGACAAGTACTGCAACCACAGCCTGATGCGGTAACATCAACGAAATAAAAATGCAGAAATCGATTTAGGAAAATGAATGAGCGGAATTGAACAAAGTGAAGTTCTCAATGAAATTCCAAACTTAGATCGAAGCAAACGCTTTGCGACCATCGCATTGGTGGTGGCTGTTGTCGCATGGTTTGCTTTGATCATTTCCGCCAAACTGATGCCTGAGTATGCTTGGTTTATTCATATTCTCATGCTGGGTGCTGAAGCTGGCGTGGTTGGTGGCTTAGCCGATTGGTATGCGATTACCGTGTTGTTTCGTAATCCCTTTGGGAAAATCCCCATTCCTAAATTCCTCAAAGATCACACCGAAATCATTCCACGCAATAAAGCACGTATTGCGGAATCGATGGGTAAATTTGTCCAAGAGAATTTTCTCTCCCCACAAATTGTTGAACGTAGTTTAAAAAGTATTGATCTTAGTTTTGCTGTGGGTCAATGGCTGGCCAATCCTAAAAATAACGGTCAAGTGGTGGATGTGATTCAGCAAACGGTTCCGAAAATTTTCAAATTTGTCGGGCAAGACCAAATTGGACGCTTTATTCAAAACAACAGCGTGCAATGGGTTCGAAATACTCGAATGAACCAATTGGCAAGTGAAATGTTACGTGCAGTTTTAGAAAATGATTTCCATCAAGATGTATTACAACGCGGACTAGATATTGCCCATGAATGGATGATGACCCATCCTGAAAAAACCCGTGAAATTACCCAAACCATGTTTAAAGAGCTTGGTGTTTCACGCCTTGCCAAAGGTGCCAGCTGGATTGGGATTGATGTTGAGCAACGGACCATTGATTCAGTGATTGAAAAAGTGGAATCCATGCTTGCTGATCAGGAGCATCCTATTCGTCAAAAAATTGAAGAAGCTGCACATGAGCTTATGTTGCAATTGGCAGATAACAATAGTCATGCCAGCATAAGTTTAAATGAAACCAAGAATGCCCTTTTAGACAGCGAACCGGTACTCAACTTTATTACAGGCGCTGTGGTGATTTTATGTGATGCGGTTAAATCTGACTTGCTTAAAGCAGACTCAGGTATTGCCATGAATTTACGTATCGCCATTCAACAGCTTGGTGAAAACTTGATGCAAAATCAGTCTGTACGTGAATTACTGAATGATCGAATCAGCGGAATTGCCATCAATTTAAGTGACCAATATAGTGAGAAAGTGATTAAGTTTATTAGTCAACGTATCCATGAATGGGACTCAACCGAAATGATCGCCAAGATTGAAAATGAGGTAGGCGGTGATTTACATATGATCCGTGTTAATGGTGTTGTGGTCGGTGCATTTATTGGTCTAAGTTTAGGTGTGATTCGTGCTGTGATTGATTTTGCGATTTGAGAATATAAAAAATTGGATAATTTATACTTTCTAATTAATATCGTAGAATATTCTTGGAATAATAAATGTGGCACGTAAAAAATGGATCCGAACTTTCTGCTTAATTAAGCAAAGCGCTCCAATCCATCATAGTATATTATTTTTCAGTCGTTCACTAAATTGCATACATCATCTTTTGTTGTCTGCAATATAAGACTAAAATCATTAGTAGAACCTCCTGAACCAGTACTCATTGAATAAAGAGCATAAGTCGGCTTTTTACCATTTGCTGTTAGTAAATATACTTTTTTAAAGTTTGAACCGCTTGCACTATCATCTCGACAAATCATTTTACTATTAACACCAACATTCTTTAGAGATTGTATGGGATTAAAATCACAATTTGTATATTCAACTCCAAAGCATTGACCAGAATCGATAATATCAATGTTTGGTAAGTTAGGATGAAACTGGATCTCTGTTATACCAAATTTAGCTATACTACCTATGTAAATCACTGACCACGGTAACTCATACTTTCTATCCTGTAAATAAGTCGTCTGAACCCCAATTACATGAGATCTAAAAACCCCTTTGCGTACTGACTCTATAGACCCGTCATAAAGTCGTTGCTCAAGGTAAGGCTTATGAAGCCAAATTATAGATTGATCATTAGATTTATAATCCCAATCTATTCGAGAAACATTCGAGTTTGGTAAAAAACTCTTAATTACGAATCCAATTTCCTGCATTTTTAATTTTTCTAAACCAGAATGGGTCATAGGTAGTTTATCTAAAGCAAATATCTGACTAGAAAAAATAAGCACCCAAAAAAATAAATAAATTTTATTCATTTTTAACCTAAAGAATATTAAAAAACCTAAAGAATATTAGAAGTCAAGTTATATTAACGCTTAAAATTATATAATAAATTTTATTGAATTTCTTCCATTTAAAATTATTGAATCCCAACAAAAACTCAAACCATTTTTATGGAAAATTGCGTTACTTAAACTCTGCCATCCGAAATAAATTTAAACAATATAAATTAACACTCCTTTTAAATGATTAATTACTTCTTAATCAATCGCATAATTGATGGTCACGACAACACGCGCAATTTTATTAATGGTGGCTTTGTCATAAGCACCGCCATAATCGCTATCATCATCAGAACCACTTTCAGGTAAAATATAAAACGCACCCTGACTTGCAGAACGCATCGCACCGACTTTTACCCCACCCACTTTTGCAAACTCATTGGCACGGCTATGCGCATTTTTAGTTGCATTGGCGATCAATGACATTTTTATTTCTTCTAGATTCGACACCAAATACTGCGGTTTTTGCTCGATGGAGATGCCTTTTTCATCTAATAAATACGCATCTTTTGCGGCTTTCTCAATCTTTTGAATATCACGACTATTTATCACTAGTGATTGCATCGCAGTATAGCCTCTAAACTCGCGGGTAAATTTCCCCTCGCCTTGATTCACTTCTTCATAATAGGGTTGAGAACTTTTATTGCCCAGTTTCATTTCTGTTGCCTTAAACCCGTGCTCAATAAAGAAATCTTGTAGTGCTTTTATTTCTTGATCTAACAATTGATAGGCGGCTGAAACACTGTCTGATGCACGGCTGGTTTGCAGATGAATTTCCCAGCGTGCTAGATCCGCTTGTATGGGTTTTTCAGCCAACCCTTTGACCACTATTGAATTTTTTTCACCATTAAACTGCTTAAGTGCATAGCCCATGACACTTGCCGAAATAATGAATCCTAAACTTAGAATGAGTGCAAAGACCCATAAAGTTTTATATGTGATTGATTTATTTTCCATTATTGTAGTATCGCTAAAATTATTATAAATAAGTTATAGTAAGGATCCTACAACAAGTCAACCTACTTTGATCCTATAAACAATATTGCGTTATAGTTTGCGTCATCTATAAAGATTGATCACGCCTTATAAAAATCAAAATAATTCATCTAATCATCATATGAAATATACATGATCTGATTCAGCGCTTAAAATCACTGCTAAAGTGCATTTAAGCCATCTAAAATTGCTCTGAAACGAATGAATGAAATTTCAGTTTGGATCTTGTGGGCTTAAAATAACAAATTTAGCAATCATCTTATCGGTAATTTTATCTCTTACTATTTTGTAGTTCTATTTAGTTAATCTTACGCATCATACTCGGCGATATACCATAATGTTTTCTAAACTCACGTGAGAATTTCGACATATCATCAAATCCACACTGATAGGCAATTTGATTAATCTTATGCGTATGTTCATTGGTCTGTATCAACATCTTCTTGGCTAATTGCAGACGACTTTGCATCACATAACGGCCAAATGTGGTTTCGTCCTGTTGAAAAAGTTTACTGATATATCGCGAACTAATACGAAGATCTTGAGCAATATCATGAATACTAAGCCCACTATTGTCTAAGTGCTCCAAGATTAAATGCTTGACCTGTACGAGCATGCTGTGGCTACTGGATCGAGGCGTTTTATCTTTGATCTGATCGAGAACCACATAACGCAGTAAATCAAAAAATTTATGCAGTACAATCTGCTGAAGTTCAGTTGAAGCCTGCTCAGGGAACCAAAATAAATCATGTGCGTAATTTAATAATAAAATTTTCAGTGGATGCCCATCACCAAAAGCATGACCGCACAACTGGTCAGGTCGCCCAAAATACTGTTGAAATTGTTCACGAGGGAACATGAGAACCAGTTGATTGAATTGTCCATTCAAATACAAATCATACGGCTGCTGGGTATCATGAAAAATAAATTGCCCTTGGCTGAGACATTGTTCACGACCATGATATTGAACACCCATTTGACCTTCTATTAGGAAGATAAATAAAATCTCATCATGGTGACTATGTCTAATATTGGAGGCATGCCGTTCAACATGTTGACCATAGCCCTTGATTTCAACCAGTTGAATATTACCTATATGTTTTGCAGACAAAGCACCAAAAAAGCCATCCTGTACAGAAACATTACAGGTCAATGGTACAAATACTTGACTAATCGCATCCTGCCAATAGTCACGTTGCAGCTTATTTTTGACACGCCTTGTGTCATAGTTAAACATCATTGTCTCTCTTATTCTTAGACGCTTATACAATAAAGCTAATCCGTTTAGCATAATTTGTAAACCCTCAACTCAGCGCCCCCTAACTTTAAGATCAAGCAAAAATTATCTCTTTTAAATTTGGATTTTTAGTTCCGTATAGATCTATTTTTTGTTCCTGCTCAGCATACCCCCTGATCAATCTTTGGCTTTATAACCAAAAGTGCAATATTGCTTAGTTATTGAGAAAGGATCACTCATGAAAACTTCAATTAAAGTCGCTTGTGTACAAGCGGTTCCTGCATTTCTCGACTTACAAGGAAGCGTAGACAAAACCATCAAAATTATTGCCGAAGCAGCAGAAAAAGGGATTGAACTTATCGCCTTTCCAGAGACTTGGATTCCTGGTTACCCATGGTTTTTATGGTTAGATTCTCCCGCTGCAAATATGCCATGGGTATATCAATACCATCTCAACTCACTTGAGCTTAACAGTGACCAAGCCAAACAAATTGCGGATGCTGCAAAAAAATATAATATGCATGTGGTTTTAGGCTTGAGTGAGCGTGATCATGGCAGTCTGTATATTTCCCAATGGATTATTGATCATCATGGGGAAACCATCGCTGTTCGTCGAAAATTAAAAGCCACTCATGTAGAGCGGACTTTATTTGGTGAAGGTGATGGTAGTTCTCTGCAAGTCTATGACACTGCACTTGGTCGCATTGGGGCGCTGTGCTGCTGGGAACATTTACAGCCTTTAAACCGTTATGCAATGTATTCGCAGCACGAACAAATCCATATCGCAGCATGGCCTAGTTTTAGCTTATATACGGATATGACTGCCGCACTCGGTGCAGAAGTTAACAATGCGGCTTCACGTCTGTATGCAGCTGAAGGACAATGTTTTGTGCTTGCATCTTGTGCGATGGTTTCTCAGGAAATGATTGACGCTTTATGTAGCGATGACACAAAGAAACAGTTACTAAAAACTGGTGGCGGTGCATCACGAATTTATGGCCCTGATGGCGGTGATCTTGTCACTCCACTTGCCGAAGATGAAGAAGGTCTGTTAATCGCTGACATTGATCTTAATCATATTATTTTTGCCAAAAATGCTGCAGATCCTGTTGGGCATTATTCTCGTCCAGATGTTTTTCAATTGGTCTTTAATGCTCAACATAAACCCAACGTGATTTATTCAGCACCCGCTGTACGTTCCTCTATAGAGCCAACAAATGTAGATGTGACAGCAGAATTGGAGGTTGAAGGAGAATAAGTGAGGATTTGCTATTTTTGGTTGTGAAGGCGAACTCAATCTTGGTCAATTTTTAATTAAAGGAAGGTTCTATAAGGACCTTCTTTTAATAGAGGGCTCCTTGGCTATAAAATAATTTATTGTTTAAAATAAATTCTAAACCATGTCTCAAATAATAATTTCCTAAATTTTGATAACATTTTTCTATCAAATTAAATTATTTCTAATTAGCATCCCACTGTTGCGATGTATGTAAGACTCTTAAAATACGGACTGTATCTACAATGTCATACACCACAACATAATGTGGATGAACAACCAATTCTCTTGTTTCTTTCTTTTGTCCAATTCGTCCCATGAGATTATTATGGGCAAGTAAACTTACTTTCTCTCGAATTAACTCATCTAATTCAATTGCAGCAAGTGGATTCCTTTCATCAAGATAATCATAGATTCTCTCACGATCTAATTGTGCATCTACGGTCCAAAGAATATTCATTACTTTTTAGCAGTCAACCGTGCCAATGTTGCAGCTCGTTTTGCAGCAAATTTAGCTTCTACGTCCTCATGAGAAATCAGATTCCCCGCATTCGCCTGATCTAAGCCAATTTGTACTTGCTTTTGAAACCAGACATCATAAGATGCCGCTTCTTGTTGTTGCTTTACAAAATCGCGCATGAAATCACGTAATAATTGTGCTCCGCTACGATCCATATCTTTCGCAAAACTAGAAAACTCTTTCTTTAAAGACTCATCCACTCGGAATGTGAAAGTCGCTTCTGTCATAGTTTCAGCTCCAATGTGTTACATTTGAATTCAAATATAACACAAAGCAATATATGACGCACAAAAAACCTTTAGATGGATCTTGAAGTAAATGACTGCTTGATTCATAGATATTTAGCTATAAAAACGAACTAGTTGCCATTAAACAATTGGATATATTGGTTTGTGTAAATTACTACATCAATCAAATAGCACTGATTTATTTGAAACAAAGCCAGTATGATCCCTTAATGAGCCAAAGTTTTGATATATTCTTTCAAACCAAGGACAATTACTATTTTAGTCATGTTCCAAATACTCAGGATGAGCCATTGGAAGTTAGAGGGTTTTAACCAAACCAGTAAAAAAGCGATTCAATCTAGTATGTTCAAAAATATTGGGTAAAAAAAAGTCTATATGATTTTCAATTATACGAAAATTTGATTTTAAAAAATCGTGGGACATAAAAATCTCAAACAAAGCCGTTCTAGTAGGTTAACCCCTAGAGCGGCTTTAATTAAGACATTGATGCGAAAAGAAAAAATTAGCATTTCGCATAAACGGTATTATGTTATTTTTAGGAAAACTTAAAAATCCTATATCTTTATTAGTGAGTATTATTTCATTAAATTCAGTTCTTTAACCATAGATATTAAATCTTCCTCTAAATTATCATTTCTCCATCTCCACTCACATTCTTTTAAATGTAAATCAAAATATTTGGAAACCCCATTAAATTTAGACAAGCGGCATTCACAAAAAATCCAAAATAATTTAAGTTCCCTTGTATCAGATGAAAATGAAATAAATTTTGAATATTCCAAAGAAATTAAAAAAATGTAATTAATATTTTTATTAATAATTTTATTAGTGTTTTTTCTAAAAAAAAAATTAACATATGATATTCATCAATAGGAGTGAAATCTATAAAAATATTATTTTCTTTTTTATGAATGGATAATACCAATTTATGAAAATTTAAATTTGAATTGTCTCTGTATTCAAAACTAGATCTCTCTTTTTTTCTTTTTAAGTAAATTAAGTTTCTAAATTTATTATACCAATAATTTACAGTATTTCTATTTATTCTCGTTAGCTCTGCTGTTTTAGATGCAGTGTTATCTAGACAGAACATATTTATCAGCATTGTTATTTTTTGCGGACTTAGTCTCATTTTTAAAAACTCTTTATATAAAAGGAAGTCCTAATTTAATAACCTATTTTTCAACTAGATACATGCTTATATTGAAGCCAACTAGTCTAGGTCTGTTTTTTTTAAATTCTATTTCTTAGAAAATTATTATAAGTTTTTACTTCCAGAAAAATATATTTAAGGGCTAAAAATATTATTTATATAGTGTGTGAAAATTATTATTATGAGTTGCTGATTTTATATTTATAATGGCGAAAACCAATCATTACTTACAATGATAAGACACCATTATCTTATGAAAAAGTTACTTATGAAAAAGTCTAAAAACACTAAAAAATAAATATTGGATAGGCTTAAATATAATAATTTTTTAAAAAAGATCGATTAGGATCTTCATATGAGGTAATACCATGAATTCTGATACTAAAACAAATGTACAAAAACTTAATGCTGCCTGGAAAGAGGTAGTAACTAAAGCCCTCGGCCTAGATAGTTCGTTTAAACTAGCTCAGGGCAGTTTGGGTCTTCAAACCACCGACAGCAGCGGCCTATTCAGTATGGCTGATGCTATTCCACCCAACACAGATCTCTACGATGCAGGTAGCGTGGTAACGTTTTCTGGTAGTTACAAGATGCTCTTGCAAGCGCTCCTTGCTGAGCACGGCACAGATCTCGCTGCCTATCTCGGTGATAATTATATTAATTGGATCAATTACAGGAATGCTTACTTTACAGCAAACCCACTTAGCGAAGAGGCACAAGAGGTGGTCTTCAAGAAGTTCGCTAACCAACGCCTGGATCCTCAGAGTATCCCTGGAGCCCTTTCTGCATTCCAGAAACAGGCTCAGGCACCACTGAATTTAGCCTTAGATGCGGTCCGTAAAACATCAAATTACCAGCAATTCACCAGTACATCAGGCCAAATTACGACTTTGCCAATCTATGCCCCAACCCTTGACAATGCTAAGATTCAGCTCAATGAAGGGGCTGGCCCGTTCACGATCGACTTCAACTCGACTGAAACAGAGAAAACACTAACTCAAACCCAAATTGACGGCGCCGCAAGTGGATTCTGGAATATATTTGATGGTGGTGTGAAAGGAGACTTTGAGAAGCTAAATGCAAAAGCTGCTACTTCTGGTTTTACCATCCAAGGTCAAATTAACAAGATGGCAACACTTAGCGTTACTCGCGGTAATTGGTACTCAGATAATGAATACAAACGTGCCATCAATGCCAAAAATGATATGAGCATCTGGGATCCGCAAAGCAACGCAGGGAATTGGGATTCATTTTTCCAGCAGCCTGACGGTAGTCTTGCCCGTCGGGTAAGTCAGATAGTCCTAGTCAGCGATTACGAATTCACTGTTACGAGCAATGCAACATATAGTGATCAGGAATATCAACAGATTAAGACCTCAGCGACATTCGGTATTTGGCCATTTTTCTCTGCGAGTGCTTCAGCAACTCATACCACTGACGTACAACATTCCAGCTCTGGTAATTTAGTGACCACGTTCAAACTAAATAAAGGACTATTCCAAATTTGGGGAGTAACAGTCCAGGATGCTTCCTAAGCGCTTCTGCTTTGTACGTTAGTTAGTCATACCATTGTCGTTGTAGGGACTATTAAGCAACCAAGATTGAGCCCAGTTATCCATGATAAGGTAACTCTTATTAACCCAAACAATCCAAATGGTTAAAATTTCTAGGTTGGAAGGCTGTAAAAAGTAAAGTTTATGAAAAAGACAGCAGTGTTAGGCTTCCATCCAACAAGCTAGTCTATGCCATTCACGGCACTAGACTAGCAGAATAGATATATCGGTCTAGAGGCACGGACATTCATGTCTGTTGCGCTTCGTCTTAGGACCTATGTTTTAAAGGCTGCCGATTTATCTGCATTAATTTTATAAGGAATTAATTATGAAAATGAATATAAGATGTTATCCCATATTAATCATTTCAGTATTTTTTACATCATCTGTTTTTGCTGCAATTCCAAATTGTAGCAAACTACCAAGCTATATTAGAGAGTTTGATCGTAGTATGAGAGTCTGTGTAAAAGATACAAGTATGTGTGGTACAGGTAAGGAAAAAATCGTAACACAGATATTCTCAAATAATGAAGGTAAACTTCCAAAATTAAAAAGTCCTTTTAGTTACATAGAAGGAAAATATTTTGAACAAGGTGAATATGATAAATATAATAAATTTAGGGTGGTTGCTAAGGTAGATGGAAAAAATAATTTTTCAGAAAGATACTATACTTCTGATCATTATATAAATTTCTGTAAGCTTTAAACCTTATACCAACTATAGCAATAGGATAATGCTAATCTAAACTTTTTAAGCCATTGAAATAAAAGGACATAATCCAATTTAATTTTCGACCAAGAAAAGCAAAGTAAGTTATGTCCGTCTCTGAATTTAGGCTCTGTCACATTAAAAGTTTAAAGATAACAAGAGTGCGAGATAGTGCAGAAAAACTTCTAAATATTCATTAATTTTGCAATCTTAAAAAACTCTTATTCAAAATCCCAAACAATGGAATCCCCCCACTAATTTCAAATCCATTTAACATAAAGCCTCTTATACGAAGCCTACATCTGCCTTTAACTTATAGACCCCATCACATTCATACCAACTCAACTTCCCCCATATATTGTGTAACTAAAAATTACGCCCATCGAAAACCTAACTTCATCAATCTCAAACTCCCATCGCCCCCTAACCAATAGATTACTTAATCCTATTCAGCTCATTAAAACGACCTGCTAAACTGCCGCTAATGCATTTATAAAATCAGTCTGGTCATGATCGAAATTCACTCCAAACTCCCTGCTCAAGGCGTCACCATTTTTAGCATCATGACCGCTATGGCACATCGTCTTAACGCCCTTAACTTGTCACAAGGTTTCCCCGACTTTGACGCACCACCTGCATTACTACAAGCACTGAGCCAAGCCACATTAGACGGTTTTAACCAATACGCAGCTGGCGATGGTTTATTAGCGCTAAGAGAACAACTGGCTCAATTGTTTTTAAAACGGGATCAATTACAACTCGATCCCATAACCGAAATCACCATCACCCCGGGGGCAACGATCGGGATTTTTAGCGTAATACAAACCATCATCCACCAAGATGATGAAGTGATTATTTTTGATCCTAGCTATGATAGTTATGCTCCGAGCGTGCAATTGGTCGGTGGTAAAGCCATTCATATCCCACTCAATGCGCCTGAGTTTTCTGTAGATTGGAATCAAGTCAAATCTGCGATTACAGATAAAACCCGTATGGTCATTGTAAATACTCCACACAATCCAACTGGGGCGATTTGGTCTAAACAAGACTGGCTAAATTTAATTGAACTGATTCAAGATAAAAATATTATTGTGCTTTCAGACGAAGTCTATGAACATCTAATTTTTGACGGCGAAAAACATTATTCGGCATTGTCATTTCCAGAACTCAGAGATCGTAGTTTTGTGGTGGGTTCTTTTGGTAAGACCTTTCATGTGACAGGTTGGAAAACAGGTTATTGCATTGCGACACCAGAGCTCATGAAAGTATTCCGTCAAATTTATCAATTTGCCAACTTCTGTGGGGTAACCCCCGTGCAAATGGCACTTGCCAATTTTATGCAACAACATCCTGAACATATTGATGGCTTATCAAGCTTTTATCAGCAAAAGCGTAACCTGTTTATTTCAGGTATTGCGGATTCAAAATTCAGTTTAATCCCCTCTCAAGGCACATTCTTTCAAAATGTTGACTACAGCCAAATTCGCCCAGATTTAAATGATGTAGAGATGTGTAAATTCTTAGCGGAAGAACATAAAATTGTGGCGATTCCAGTTTCTGTTTTTTATAAGCAAGCCCCTGAAAACTTACGTTTAGTGCGTTTTTGTTTTGCCAAAAAGGAACAAACTTTAATTCAGGCCTGTGAAATTTTAAATCAAATTTAATCCCGATCCATACAGATCATCTCTGTAAAATTAAAGCCTGAGTTACTCAAATACTCAGGCTTTTTACCCAGCGTTTGTTATATTATCAATAAGATAAAGACACTCGAAATAGACAGTAGAATAAAAGATGCCAGCTCGTCCCGATATGCTTCACCAACCCAAATTCTGGAAGGTTTTTTTAATCTTCCTTGGCCCACTGATTCTAACCAATATTCTGCAAAATCTGTCTGGAACAATTAATACCATTTTTGTTGGGCAGATGCTCGGTGTAGAAGCGATTGCCGCGATTTCGGTATTTTTCCCGATTCTATTTTTATTGCTGGCTTTTGTGATTGGTCTATCTACAGGTGCAACTGTGCTGGTTGGGCAAGCGTGGGGCGCCAAAGATATCGAAAAAGTGCGTACCATTGTTGGCGCATTGTTATTTATGACCCTCATTGGTGGATCAATCATTGCCTTTTTAGGGGTGTTTTTTGCCAAAGAAATTCTATTGCTTTTGGGTATAGATCCCAAAATCATGCATCTTGCACTGCCCTATGTTCAATGGATGCTAATGAGTAGTCCTTTTCTATTCATCTACATCACCTACACCTCTATTTTACGTGGTGTGGGCGACAGTACCACACCCTTAATGGCTTCAAGTCTGACGATCATTGTGGGTGTGATTGTAACCCCAGCCTTGATTGGCGGTTATTTTGGTCTACCTAAGCTTGGCATTATTGCTCCAGCGATTGCCAGTGGATTAGGCTTTATTTCGACCTTAGCTTTCCTCTATATCTATTTAAATAAAAAAGATCATGCTTTAAGACCAGATTCAGCGTTAATCCAACATATCCGCTATCACCCACAATTTAGTCGCAGTATTTTGCGCTTGGGCGTGCCGACAGGTATTCAAATGGTGACCAACTCGGTCGCAGGTCTGGTGGTGATTGGACTGGTTAACCAACATGGTGCACATGCAACAGCGGCATATGGTGCAGTCAACCAAGTGCTCAACTATATCCAATTCCCTGCATTGTCGATTGCCATTGCAGGTTCCATCTTTGCGGCGCAAGCGATTGGTGCTGGGAAGTCTGAGCTGTTGGCAAAAGTGACGCGAACAGCGCTGCTGAGTAATATTGTGATTACAGGTTCATTGGTACTCTTGGCCTATATTTGTTCAAAATATTTGATGGCGTTGTTTATTACAGATCCATCAGTGATTGAATTGGGTCAACAATTATTATTTATCGTGCTGTGGTCGATTATATTTTTTGGTGCAAGTGCAATTTTTGCCTCAATCATGCGGGCTAGCGGAACCGTGACTGTTCCTATGATTTTTAATATTTTATCCATTCTGCTCATTGAAGTTCCATGTGCTTATTTATTTAGTCAGTGGTTTGGTTTACAAGGCATTTGGTATGCGCTTGCACTGACCTTTTTCAGTCTATGTCTCATGCAAGGTTTGTATTATCAATTTGTTTGGAAAAAGAAAACGATTGAGATCTTAATTTAAATGGATGGATGTTGAGTTCTCATTCAACAGATTATTTCGCAATGTCTAATTCGCGATGTCTAAAATGAAAAAAACCGTCAGCTTGACGGTTTTTTCATTTTATAAATCAATTATTTTGGTTCTAGCTTTTTACTAAACTTGGTCGCAAAACCTGTAATTTTTTGATATCCAGTCGGTAAAATACGCTGAATTAAATCCAAAGTTTTTGCATCATTTCCAATAAGCAAACGACGTTTGTCTTTTAGTACAGCATCCAACATCTGTTGAGCAGCATCTTCTGGTGGCATACGTAATAGTTTATTAAATGCTTTTGCTGATTTGTCAGGATTCATTCCCAAAGAACGTAAACTGTCATTCATACGCGCATCATTTGCAATATTGGTACGAATGCCGCCTGGGTGAACACATAGCGCTGATACACCACACTTTTCGATATCTAATTCTTGACGTAATGATTCAGTAAAACCACGTACCGCAAATTTAGATGCATTATATGCAGATTGAGTCGGTTGAGCGGTTAAACCAAACAAGCTCGAAATGTTGATGATATGCCCATCACCTGTTTTCTTGATATAAGGTAAAAATTCTTTTGTTCCGTATACAACGCCCCAGAAATTGATATCCATGATCCATTCTAGTTCGTCATAAGATGCACCTTCCACGGTAGAACCTAAAGCTACACCAGCATTGTTAAAAATCATGTTTACAGAACCATGATTTTGCACCGTATCCGCAGCCCAAGCTCGCATTTCTTCAACTTTGGCAACGTTCACTTTCTTCGAGGTCACACGAACATTATACGGTTTGACCAGTTCAACAGTTTCAGCTAAACCTTTTTCATTCACATCACTAATGGATAAATGACAACCTGCTTTTGCCAATAAAATAGCAAGTTGTTGTCCCATACCAGAGCCAGCACCAGTAATTGCAGCGACTTTGTTTTTAAAATTTTTCATTGTCTATCCTTTTTTAAACCCGCACAAAGCATTCAGAGTGATGTGCAGCTCACTTGCTCAATATAATTTTGACAATCATTATTGTCAATATTATATTATGATTTAGCCGATGTTTTTTTATACAAAAATTCTAGAATAGGTTTCAATGGCTTTTATTGCTAAAATAAGCGCTTCTTTGTGACAATCAAATATGACACGAGTAATTTTTTACAATGAATGAGCCACTTTCCACTGAAAAGAAAACTATAAATAAAGCTGCCAAAGAGCGTCAATTTAAAGGCATGTCCTTATCTGAGCGGAAACTTGCACGTCGAGAAAAGTTGATCGAAGCAGGGATTGAAGCTTATGGTACACATGGCTTTTTTTCTGTCACCGTCAAAGATATTTGTAATGAAGCCAAGCTAACTGAACGTTATTTTTATGAGTCCTTTAAAAAAAGTGAAGAACTGTTCCAAGTCATCTTTCTACAACTGATTGAACAATTACAACAAACCGTGATGCAAGGCGTCATGCAAGCAGCACCTGATCCTAAAAATATGATCCGTGGTGGCTTAACTGCAATCTTTACCATGTTAAAAAATGATCCACGTGTGGCGCGTATTATTTATATCGATGCCATGCTGGTTCAAGAGCTGCATAATCATGCCACGATCCATGAAACGATGGGCCGTTTTGACCGATTAATTCACTCCTTTGTCACCCTGATGATGCCGCATATTGAACGTAGTGAACAAGAAATTTCCTTGGTAGCCACAGGTTTAAATGGCTATGTGACTCAAATTGCGGTTCGCTGGGTCATGGGCGGATTTAAACAATCGCTTGAAGAAATTGTCTCAGCATGTGAAATTGTATTTATATCGCTGATTGATTCATTTTCATCTAAATAAGCTTTTTAGCCTGAATGACCCTGTCATAAAATCGTCACAAAACTATCAAATAGCGTATTTTTATGTTCAGTTTAAATAAATTTCTTTTCTCAAAATGGAACATTTATTTAAAAATGTCATGGATTATTCATCATATCGACGATTATTTGTCACATTTTTTTGCAAAAATTCGTCAACATCTTCTTTTTGCAATGATACTGTCATAATTAATCTTTGTAATAAGCCTGTCATAAATAAAAGACGGTACACCGTTCATACATAGGATATTGCGTTGTGAAAGATGACTATATATTAATCGTCGATGACGAACTTCCGATTCGAGAAATGATTCATACCTCATTGGATATGGCAGGTTTTCAATGCCTGCAAGCTGAAGATGCAAAACAAGCCCATCAAATGATTGTTGACCAACGACCATCTTTGATTTTACTCGATTGGATGATGCCTGGCGGTGTGAGCGGTGTAGACTTATGTCGTCGCTTAAAACGTGATGAAAACTTGGCAGAAATTCCAGTCATCATGTTGACAGCACGTGGCGAAGAAGACCATAAAGTTCAAGGTCTTGATGCTGGTGCAGACGACTATATGACCAAACCATTCTCTACCCGTGAATTGGTTTCGCGTATCAAAGCTGTCCTTCGTCGTGCCAATGCACTCAGTGGCGAAAAAACCATTGATGCCAATGGATTAATACTTGATCCAGTGAGCCAACGTGTTAGTTTTAGTGATAATATTTTAGAAATGGGTCCAACAGAATACCGCCTATTGGCATTCTTTATGACACATCCTGAACGTGCTTATACACGTGCCCAGTTACTTGATCAGGTCTGGGGTGGTAACGTGTATATTGAAGACCGTACCATAGACGTACACATCCGCCGCTTACGTAAAGTGCTTGAACCTTATGGTGCTGATCGCTACGTACAAACTGTACGTGGAACGGGTTATCGCTTCTCTACCCGTGCAGATGTTGCTTTAGGTTAAGCATTCTCAAGGTAAATAAATTTCTATGTATGAACCCTACCCCGTCCCAGATCTTGCACGAGAACATAAAAAATTCCGTTACAGTAGCTTGTGGGAATTTGCAAAACAAGATTTACGCCTGCTTGGTTTTTTACTCATCATTGGCGGATTTATTGGTTTAGGGATAGGGTATTTTTGGATTTGTATTTCCATTGGTTTTGCTGTTTTTTTTCTATTTCAATTACGCTCTTTATACTTGGTGAATGAGTGGATTTCAAATCGTCCTTACGACTCTCCACCCAATCTAGAAGGTATTTGGGGAGCGCTGCTTTTTAATGTTTATCGTGCTCAACGCCAAGAACGGGTTGTTCAAGCTGAAATGGTCGGATTGATTGACCGTGCGCAATCCTCACTGATTGCTTTAGCTGAAGCTGTGGTTTTAACGGATGAATTACATCAAATTGAATGGTGGAATCCTGCTGCTGAAAGACTGTTGGGCATTCAACCGCTAGATCGTGGTCGTAATATCTTGACCATTATCCGCCAGCCGAGCTTTATTGAATATTTTAATAATATCGACCAATCTCCAGATGGCATTAAAATAAAATCTTCGGTTTATGAGGAGCATTATGTACAGATTAAACTGACACGTTTTGGTAGTGAAAGTCGTTTGCTCGTCGCTTACGATGTCACACGTGTACATAATCTGGAACAAATGCGCAAAGACTTTGTTGACAATATTTCACATGAACTTCGTACTCCGCTAACTGTACTCAGTGGCTATATCGAAACCTTTACCGACCAAGAAGATTTAAATCCGCGCTGGAAACGTGCCTTTGAACAGATGCAATCGCAAACACGTCGAATGAATGCGTTGGTCAATGACTTACTCTTGCTTTCACGTTTGGAAGGCAATAAACAAGTTGCAAAAAATCAAATCATCGATATGCCAAATTTGATGAATCAGCTTTTTGATGATGCACAAGCCTACAATGTCGATTATGGCCATACTTTAAATTTAGATATCGACAGTCATTGTGACTTAATTGGCTCTGATGCAGAGCTTGCCAGTGCGTTTAGTAATTTAATCACCAATGCGATTAAATACACCCCTAAAGGTGGCACTGTTACAATCGGCTGGCATGATGACAGTGAACATGGTTATTTCACTGTTGAAGATACCGGGATCGGGATTGACCCAAAACATATTCCACGTTTAACCGAACGCTTTTATCGTGTAGACAGTGCACGAAGCCGCCAAACAGGTGGAACAGGTTTAGGGCTTGCCATTGTGAAGCATGTTTTAATGCAACATAATGCGTATTTAGAAATTGATTCTAAAGAAAATCGGGGGTCTATTTTTAGAGTGGTTTTCCCCAAAGAGCGCCTTGATTTTGCAGGTTAATATTTGATTTTTTGATTAATTCGAATGAAACTATTTCTAGATTGTGAGTTTAATGGCTTTGGCGGTGATTTAATTTCGCTGGCATTGGTTGATGAGAATAATCAACATTTTTATGAAGTTTTAGAATGCGCTGACCCAATTACTTGGGTTAAAGACCATGTCATGCCTCGTTTAAATCAAAAACCGATTTCATTAGCGCAATTTCAAAGTCACTTACAGATTTATTTATCTCAATATACAAGTCTTGAAATTGTGGCAGATTGGCCAGAAGACTTTGCCTTGTTTACCCGTAGTCTGGTACTTTCTGCAGGAAAATGTATCCGAACACCTCCGCTGACCATGCAGTTATGGATGCAGGATCCAATCGAAACCCATGTTGCCTCTGAAAACCCACACAATGCCTTAGCAGATGCACAGGCTTTAAAGCTGTCTTATTTCAATGCATCGAAATTAATCTAAAATCTATTCCAGATTTAGCCGCACATTTTTATCAGGTTGCTATTACATAGAAAGAACCACCAAATAGCTCACACTGCTTGTGTATTTACCATTGGAAAGATGCTTTGACTCGGCAAAAGTATATTTGGAAATTAATACTAAAAAATCGATGTCCAACTTTTAAAATCGTTTTCCTCAAAAAGCACTTATGCCATAACGAAAATCTATTCTTAGACGTGTGCTGTATGTCTTCATAATAAAATTCGAGATCAAGTTGAATAAATGACTTTAGATTATAAAAATAAATCCTACTTATATTAATGTTGACCAAGTCACACTAGTGAAATATATTGAGAAATATATCTGATTTTAAGCGTTATTTTATCATCGGCTATTTTTATAAAAATCTATTCATAAATATCAACAAATCAAAAATGGACATTACAATGAATAAATATAAATTTTCTATTGCAGCTGTTTTAGGATTATTACTAAGTGGCTGTGACACGACCATGGCAAAACTCTCTTACAACAATCTAACAGGGAAAACTGCAAATGAGATGATGAATACCACTCGTGAAGGAAAATACGGTCCAGTATGGGGAAAGCCTTATACGACTGGCGTTGACAAGGATGGAGGTCAATTATTTTTTTATTGGATACGTTCCGATATGGGAATAACAACCGAACAATGTGGACAAGGCATGGATCAAGGTGTTGTGATCCAATATATGTGTAGTTATTCCAATGTCTGGTGGAAGGAATGGAAGATTAAATTTGGACAAGACGGACGAGTCTCTGAATGGAAAGTCGTTTCTTTTAAGGCGGAAAAGAACCGCTTATAACAGGCTTACATCAAATCTTATTCGGCTTTGTGAGATTGACTCTGTTACTCAAAGTGATACAGAGTTAATCTCAATCAACCATTTGAAAAATATAATGATCCATTGATCTCTATTATATTTGATGTCCTAAAGCTTCACCCATCACCACAATAGAATTGGCTTTAAACTGTTCATCCCAAGTGATTTTATTCTGTTCAAACAATACAACTGCGGTTGAACCTAAATAAAAACGTCCAAGTTCAGCACCCTTTTCTAAGGCTAAATCATGCTGGTTTAACTCTAAACGCCCTGTTGGTTTTACTTTGCCAGTCGCCACAGTTTCAATTCCTGCCACGATCATTGCACCCACGAGAACAACCGCCATACGTCCCAATTCGGTATCAAACAAACATACCATACGCTCATTACGCGCAAATAAACCAGGAATATTCTCTGCTGTCGTTTGGTTTACTGAAAATAACTCACCAGGGATATACAAGGTTTCGGTCAACGTTCCTGCAAATGGCATATGGACACGGTGATAATCACGTGGTGACAAATAAACCGTGGCAAATTCACCATTGATAAATGGTGCAGCCAATTGCGGATCGCCAATCAGTTTGTCTACAGAAAAACTTTGGCCTTTGGCCTGAAAGACATCACCATCTTTAATTTTACCCAACTGAGAAATTGCACCATCTGCTGGAGAAACAATACTGGTCTGATCTGCGTCAATTTCTCGAACACCGTCTTTTAAGGCACGGGTAAAAAATTCATTGAATGATTTATATTTTAAAGCATCACTTTGCTCAGCAATAGAAAGGTCTATCCCGTACTGTGCTTTAAATGCTTGAATCGCTAAATTTTTAACAATTGGATTTTCACTGGCTGCAACTTTACCAACAACACGGCTGAGTTGCTGTTGCGGAATGACTTTTTGTGCTTGGATAAAAATTTGTTTTTTTAACGCTGATGTAAGACTCACGCAGGTGATTCTCCAGTAATAATTGGACTATCGAGGCGATTGCCCCACTCGCTCCACGCACCATCATAGGCTTGAATATTCCAATCCAATAACCGACCCAAGATATAAGCCAGACCAGAACGATGATGTGACTGACAATACACCACCACAGGCTGGTCAAATTGAAAGCCTAATTGTTCTAGACGTTGTTGCGTGCGTTCTAGAGGATGCAATTTTAAATGATTTTGACGATTAATTGCAGTACTCCATTCAAAATGTTGTGCACTTGGAATGTGACCGCCGCGTCGCGCTGCTAAACGCTGTCCTGTATATTCTTCTGAAGTTCGACAATCCCAAACTTGAATCGCTTGCTGTTCAACCTTTTGCAACAGTTTGGCATATTCAATTCGGTGTTGATCAAGATGTTGTAAATTGACAGTAACTAAGGGTTCAACTTTGCTAAAGCTTTCCGCTTCAGCCGAAGTCGGGTAGCCTGCTGCCAACCATGCATGAATTCCGCCATTGAGGAGGCTAGTATTATAAAAACCAAGGCAATGTAAATTCCAAATCAAACGCCCAGCCCAAGCACCACCTTCATCATCGTAGACCACAACATGATGTTCGGGAGAGATGTTTAAATACTCAATCAGCGCTTTTAAACCGTCCTCATCGGGCAATAACCCTGAAGCTTGTTCTTCCTGTCGAACCAACAGTTGTGGTTTAACATGTAAGGCATGTGGAATATGTAATTGATCATACACAGAGCTACGACTTAGATCGACAATACGAATTTTGTCATGCCCTAAAAATGGCACAAGTTGTTCCGCTTCTATGAGTAATTCGAAGTTAAAGGCTGATGTAGTCATACGTTTTTCTATTTTAAGACCTTGAGCACAAATGATCTTAGCACAGTGTTTTTTAGCAATATGCTGATTTTTCACATTCTTTTAGCAAAAATTCAGATATCAATTTTCACTGCTTCGACAACTTCAGGTATTTCAAAGACCTGTCGTAAGTAAGCCAAGAAAGTATCATTATCCGTCATGGTTTTTCCGGGACTATCTGAAATTTTCGCCACAGATTGACCATTACACTCCACCAGTTTTAACACAATATTGAGTGGCGTTTGCCCCATATCATTGGTCAAATTGGTACCAATACCAAAACTAACTTGAAAACGATCTTTAAAGTATTGATATAACGCCCACGCACGCTCAATATCTAATCCATCACTAAAGGTCAGCATCTTGGTTTTGGTATCAATTTTCAGTTTTCGGTAGTGCTGATAAGCTTTATCGCCCCATTCAAATGGGTCACCACTGTCATGACGTAAACCATCGAATAACTTGGCAAAATACAAATCAAAATCTTGTAAGAATGCATCCATACCAACCACATCGGTCAAGGCAATGCCCAGATCACCACGATACTCTTGTACCCAGGTTTCTAAAGCTGCTTTTTGAAAATCTCTTAAACGGACATCTAGCGCTTGGAATGCTTGTAGAAACTCATGCGCCATGGTTCCAATGGGATGAATATTTAATTCCTTTGCCAAAAGGACATTACTGGTACCTCTAAACACATTGGGTACAGCTGCATGGAAGGTCTGGATCACATGTCTTTGCCAATCTAGACTATAACGACGACGAGTACCAAAATCTGAGACTAAAAATGGAGGAGCCTGTGTGCCTTGTTGTTGTTCAAATTTCTTTAATAATTCAACTTTGGCGTATAGACGACGTTCACCTTCAACATAAATGTCATCATTACGAATCCGGCTAAAATAAAGTTCATTGACAATCGCCAGAACAAAAATTTCAAACATCATCGCCTGAACCATTGGGCCTTCAACCCAAATGTCTAAACGACCTTGTTCATCAATACCCGCTTTAATAAAACGGCGTTTGAGTTGGAATAATTCTAAATAGTCGACAAAATCACTTTTGATAAAACGCATACTGCGTAAATATTGCAATTCATCTTCTTGGAATTTGAGTAAGCAGAGATGATCAAGCTGCTCGTTCAAGTCATCCAGAATATCCGTCAGGGGATAAACCGTAGCATCTAGATTACGACAGCGAAAGTGATACACACTGTGCGTTTGAGGAAATTTATGTAGCACCACTTGTAACATGGTAAATTTATATAAATCTGTATCGAGCAAGGATTGGATGATTGGCGCCATATCTATTTTAATTTCGCTATGCTGTTTTTATTAAAGCATATTTTTCACTGAGATAACGTAATCATTTATAAGTGATGAACTATATTTTCAGTTAAGCTCAACAGAAATCTCAGCAGAATTATTTTTTCAATTTATCTACTCACATGATAATTTTATAAATTCTATTTTTATTCAAAAGCTTATCAATAGCTTCAACTTTTCACCAATAGCGTACTCGCATCATCTTGATGGGTTTTCCCTGTTAGAATAGCGCTATCGTATTTTAGTCTTATTGTTTATATGCGCGCATTATTACAAAGAGTGTTAGAAGCCAAAGTCGTTGTTGATGGTGAAACCACTGGCGAAATTCAAAAAGGAATTTTGGTTTTTCTAGGCTTAGCGAAGGAAGATAATTTTGAAAAAGGTCAAAAATTAATTGATAAAATTTTGAAATATCGTTTCTTTGATGATGAGCAAGGCAAAATGGGCTGGAACGTCAGCCAAGCCAATGGCGGGATTTTATTGGTCTCTCAATTCACCTTAATGGCACAAACGCAAAAAGGCTTGCGTCCAGACTTTGGGCCAGCCATGCCGCCCGCTGAAGCCCAGACACTGTATCAACAATTGGTTGATTATGCTCGATCACAATTTAAAAATGTTGAGACGGGTATTTTCGCAGCGGATATGAAAGTGCATTTGGTCAATGATGGGCCTGTGACCTTTAACTTAGAAGTTGAATAATTAAAAGCTGAATAATCAAAAGCTTGAGCTTAATGCCAATGTTTAAATCTTAAAAAGCCCGATCTGATCGGGCTTTTTAAGATTTTCGATTCGCTTAGCGTCCAATCTTCTCTTTTAAGAATTGGCGTGCCAATTTAATTTTGTCTTTTACTGGTTTTGGAACTTTTGGTGGAATCAGTTTAGCCACTTGGTTAAACCAGACCAACAAACTGAAATCGCCTTCCATTTTGATGCTGCCGTTTTGCATACCCGTCATAAAAGCCGTTGGATCGCCTTTTACCAAAGTTTTTACACCTTGCTCACTGTCAGCAAACTGTAAAACAAAATCAGCTTTTTGTTCAGCACCTGAAACTGTATCAATTTGACCATTGTTCACAATAATTTGGCGTGCCACGCCCAAGTCGGTACCAATCTGAATACGGAACTGACGGTCATGGGTCAATTCAATAAATTTTGGACTGATACGAGCCAATTGTTTCATACGAAGTGCTAAACCCAATACAAGCAAATCCAGTGGATCTGTACTTGCATCAACGATTGGTAACTTCACAACTGGAATTGCAGAAAGTTTCATGACATTTAAGCCTGTTGTTTTTTAAATTAGATTCGAATTTGCTCATCCTAGCATAACTTGTCATTGCGTAGACATGGCTTTCAGAGCAAAGTATAAACTGAAAAAAAGGTATACCATTATGATATACCTTGGAATGTCTAAATTGATTTTTTTCGTGTAATTAAAGTCACTATTGTTATCTTAGCGTTCATATTGACTGAAGTTTTCACTCAAAACTTATTCATCTTCATAGACTGGGGTATGTTCAATATATTGGCGATTTGCCAATGCTTTTTGTGCACGACTGTCTTCACGCAATAAGAGTGCAATCAATGCTGACATCGCCAACATAATCGCGGTTAAATAGCTATATGCGACCGAAATATCAAAGATGTTCTGTACACTATAACGCATTGCTTCCAAGGTGCCCCAGAAGATCATGCCTGCAAACATAAACCCTAACCAATGACGATAAGGGGAAAAGAAAACGGTAGCCAACGCTGCAGCAATTAGACCGAATCCAATCAATGTTGCAAATGTTGTTGATACCATAACAACCTCCGTCAAAATGATGCCTTATAAAAAAACCGTTTAAATAGGTGTTTCACAACAATTTCAAGCTTTATAATTTTTCTTAAATCACCTTATAGAAGCT
The DNA here is from genome assembly GCF_051059255.1 of Acinetobacter sp. CE-15. NCBI lineage: Bacteria > Pseudomonadati > Pseudomonadota > Gammaproteobacteria > Moraxellales > Moraxellaceae > Acinetobacter > Acinetobacter sp. CE-15. The sequence goes on from NZ_CP192737.1 coordinate 4,518,695, forward strand.
TATGCTTTGCATTATGTATAGTTTTTAAGAGAAGGAAAGCGCTGTTTTCTGCTTAAACGACACACTTTGTCGCAACATTCATTTGTCATTACATTTTTTAAGAATCCTGTTTTTCTCACAATCTAATTACCATCAATCATGCAGTGTCATTACAAAAAAATACACACAGCTTTTAATCCCTGAAAAACTTTTTTTAAGTTCTAAAACGAATATTTTTATCAAGCTGTTTTATTGAGCGCGAATGGCAGCAAAGTGATTCATTTTCAAATAAAAAATAGCGACTTAAAGTCGCTATTTGTCATGATTCTGCAATATAACCCATGTCATTTAAGCACGGGACAAATCTTTATCATGGACGCCTAAAAGATAAAGCACACCATCTAGGCCTACACTTGAAATGGCTTGATTGGCATTTTGACGAACCACAGGTTTCGCACGGAATGCGACTCCGAGCCCTGCAATTGAAAGCATCGGCAAATCGTTTGCACCATCTCCAACCGCAATCGCTTGCTCCGGTGAAATCCCCATTTTCCCAGCCAACTCAGTTAACAAATACGCCTTGCGCGCACCATCAACGATATGGCCTTTAACCTCACCTGTCACAACACCATTTTCAACATCAAGGATATTGGCATGCACTTCATCAATGCCCAATTTTTCTTGTAGATATTCAGCAAAGTACTGAAAACCACCAGATAAAATCGCAGTTTTATAACCCAATGATTTCAGTGTCGAGATTAACCGCTCGGCACCTTCTGTCACGGTTAGTCGTTCAGCAATTTGAGGCAATACTTTGGCATCAAGGCCTTTAAGTAACGCAACGCGTGCACGGAAACTTTGTTGAAAATCCAACTCCCCTTGCATTGCACGTTCAGTGATTTCAGCGACTTTATCGCCCACCCCTGCTTCTTTAGCAAGTTCGTCAATCACTTCTTGCTCAATCAAAGTTGAGTCCATGTCGAAGCAGACTAAGCGACGATTACGGCGATAGGCATTGTCTTCCTGCACCGCGACATCAATATTTAATTCAGCAGAAAGCCGTAAACATGCGGCACGCATCGCCTGTGCATCCAGCATTTGCCCACTCAAACCGAATTGAACACATGAACGTTTCAGCCCATCTTGGTGTCCATTACGTTCGGGACGACCCGACAAGCGCGTCACTGTTTCAATGTTAAAACCTTGACTTGAAACAATATTGGTTACCGCTTGTAGATGTTCGGCTGTGAGCTCTGGTGCTAAAGCGGTCACGATATAACGTGTGCGCCCACCTTCACTCACCCATTGGTCATATTCTGCGCCTGAAATCGGCTTAAAACGAACAGTTAAACCAATATCATGTGCTAAAATAAGGATGTCTTTCATGGCTAAAGCTGTTGCAGTTTGATCGTTTGACGACACTACAATACCTAAAGTCAATTGATTATGGATGACCGCCTGTCCTACATCTAATATTTGCAAAGAATGTACGGACAACACTTGCATTAATCGAGTAAACTGATTGGGTTGGTCAGGTCCTAAAAATGAAATAAGAATGATTTCTCGCATGAATTGACTCGGGTCTGAGCTACAACAATTGGAAGAATCATAATCGAAATCGAAATTTTTTGCTTTGGAAGTTTACGTTGAATGCGCCAAGACAAGGGCTATTTGCTAGCCTACTTATTGTAAGTTTTGCATTTCATACCTTTTTATTGGTAGTTGCAACAACACATCAGTTAAATGAAAACCGTGCCAGCCAAGGCCAACTCATGACCAGCCAATTGGTCACGGACAGCCTATCTGAACTCGAACCCGCAAATACGGTGTCATTGGCGCTGTTGGCAAATCGCTATGCGACCAATCCAAGCGTGGCTTCGATTCGAATACTGGATGCTAAAAAACAAGTGCTGGCAACCAGTGGTATGGCAAAAACTCGTCAAGGTGAAGTTTTTGTTCGTGATGCATTACAGAACGAGAAAAAAGTCGGCACAATTGAAATTACCTTGATCAAGCCAAGTATTGGTGAAATTTTACGGACCCAATGGCTGGCTATTTTAGTGTCCTTATTAATTCATACCTTTTTATGGTTGGCCTACCGTGCCATCGCTCGCCCAACGCGCAGTGAATTTTTGGCTCGCATCAACAATGAAGCCCGTTTAAAACACGAGATTCAACAACTGACTGAAGCACTTGAAGCTGAGAAAGCCAACCGCACGATTGCGATTGCGCAAGCTCAACAACAAGCGCAAGCCAAAGCAAAACCTGAACCCAAAACGCCTGTAACCGCGACACTGGAAAATGACCAAGAGATTTTGGCACTGAATATTCAGTACTATGATCCAAAGCAACTGATGAATACGGTCAACCAGTCGGTTTCACTGCCTTATTTTAATTTATGTCAGATTTTTCTGAATAAAAGTATTGAACTTTGCGCACAGCATTTCAAATTGAATGCAAAAGATTTCACCATTCATCAAGAGTTTAATCAGAATGGCGCAATCCTGAGTATTGATGCTGAAACACCCAATGCAGCACAATCTATATTAATGGTTGGTTCGGTATTTCAATTATTGTCAGAAGTTCTGTATAAACGTTACCGTGAAGACAAACGCTTTGTGTTACAGACACGTTGTGCAGTCACCACCTCAGTAGAAGCGATGCAACTTGATGCATCTCAAGCGGCTGAGCGCTTGGTGAATCATTTAATTGCCAAAGAAATGGCATTGTATTTAAGCAATGATCAACTCAAGCATATTGGTGATTGTTATCAATTGGTTGCCTTACCAAATCCAACCAATGTGTTGACCCGTCACTCATTTATGATCAATGGTATGAATAATGACTGTGCTGAACTTGCACAAAATATTCGTACTGAGATTTTAAAAGGTAAGAAAAATACACCGAATTCTGAAGCAATCTCAGAGAATTAAATATTTACCATCTATTAACCCTCCTCTTTTTTAAAGTGCGAGGGTTTTTCTTTTATTACGCTCAATTTCCGATAAGTTAATCTTATTTTTTTCGAAATGAGTGTCTGATCTTTATACTAAATCACGATAAATCAATTTTCTTCTCTTTTCATTGCCCTACAAGCTTGTGTATAACTATCTATCTCAAAGGAAGATGATAAGCATAGGCAAAATACGTAAAAACACGTTAGACTATGCTCCGAATGTACTCAATGAAAATGTCATACGACAGAACAAAAAGGTGAAGGTTGATGCCGCTCAATACTGTTGAAGAGCTTGTAGCAGATATCCGTGCAGGTAAAATGGTTATCCTGATGGATGACGAAGATCGTGAAAATGAAGGCGATTTAGTCATTGCTGCAACACACGTACGCCCTGAAGACATCAACTTTATGATCACCCATGCTCGTGGTCTTGTATGCCTAACACTGAGTCGTGACCGCTGTAAGCAACTCGATCTACCATTAATGGTCGACCATAATGGCGCACAACACAGTACAAACTTCACGCTTTCTATTGAAGCGGCAAATGGTATTACCACTGGTATTTCTGCCGCAGAACGTGCCCATACCATTCAAACTGCCGTTGCAGCACATGCCAAACCTGCTGATATTGTACAACCTGGACATATCTTCCCATTGATGGCACAACCAGGTGGTGTATTACACCGTGCTGGACATACTGAAGCTGGCTGTGACTTATCTCGTTTAGCGGGTTTAGAGCCTGCGTCGGTGATTTGTGAAATTATCAATGAAGATGGCACGATGGCACGTCGTCCAGATCTTGAAGTATTTGCTGAGAAACATGGCTTAAAAATTGGTACAATTGCTGATCTGATTCATTATCGTATGACCAATGAACAAACCGTAGAACGTTTGGATCAACAAAGTATAGATACTGAATACGGTACCTTTGATTTATACCGTTACCGTGAAATTGGTAATCCAGACATTCATTTGGCTTTGGTCAAAGGTGAACCAAAACAAGGGGTGACGACTGTCCGTGTACATGGTTTCAATCCTGTACGTGATTTATTGAAACTCAATAAAAAAGATGGTGAGCCTGCTTGGAACCTTGATAAAGCACTCAAAACGATTGCCGACAGTGATCGAGGGGTTTTGGTCTGGATTGGTCAACGTCATCTATCTGACTTAGGCCCTGCTTTGGCAGAACTTGGTAAGCCAAAACCAACAAAATCAAATGCTGCACTTTCACAGCAATACCAAACAATTGGTGTTGGTGCACAAATTTTACGTGATCTTGGTGTTGAAAAGATGAAACTTCTTAGCTCACCATTACGTTTCAATGCATTATCAGGCTTTAATTTAGAAGTGGTGGAATACATCACTGCTGACCAAAAAACTGGTCAATAATTTTTAATCAGACTGCATTTATTGCTCAATTAGGTTTTTAGTCGGGAAATAAAAGCAGTCGGTACAACCACTTATCTGTTAAATTATCGAGGTTGCCATGGCGATTCGCCGAATTGAAGGTTTATTACATCTCGCGAGCGAAGACCGTTACGCGATTTTAGTTGGTCGTTTTAACAGCTTTGTTGTTGAACATTTATTAGAAGGTGCAATTGATACATTGCATCGTCATGGTGTAAGCGACGATAATATCACTGTCGTTCATGCACCGGGCGCATGGGAACTTCCAGTTGTGGCTAAAAAACTAGCAGCTTCTGGTAAATTCGATGCAGTGATTGCACTTGGCGCAGTGATTCGTGGTAGTACGCCACATTTCGACTTCGTTGCAGGTGAATGTGCCAAAGGTTTAGGTGTAGTTGGTTTAGATACTGGCTTACCTGTAATCAATGGTGTATTGACTACGGATAGTATTGAACAGGCGATTGAACGCTCTGGTACAAAAGCAGGTAATAAAGGTGGTGAAGCTGCCCTTACTGCTATTGAAATGGTTAACCTGTTAAAGGCAATTTAAAGCATGTCGCAAACACTCCAAGCTACTTATGCAGCAAAACGTAAAGCACGTCGCTTTGCTGTGCAAGGGATTTATGAATGGCAAATGAGCCACAACCCAGTGCATGAAATTGAAGCACGTACCCGTGTTGAAAACGCAATGCATAAAGTGGATCTCGGCTATTATCATGAGTTGCTCACAGCCGTGATCGCAAACCATGAAGCATTGGATGCTTTACTTGTTCCTGTTCTGGATCGTGAACTGAGTGCATTAGACGGTGTAGAACTTGCTACATTACGTTTAGGTGCATACGAACTCAAAGACCATCTTGAAGTCCCTTATCGAGTTGTACTCGATGAAGCCATTGAGCTGGCAAAACACTTTGGTGGTGCTGACAGTCATAAATACATCAATGGTGTATTAGATCGTTTAGCAACAAGCCTGCGTGAAGCAGAAAAGCAACAAAGCAAATAAGTTGTTTTTACATGGCTGAGTTTTCAATTATTGAGACCTATTTCAATCGTCAGCAGCAAACTGATGTTGATTTAGGCGTCGGTGACGACTCAGCTCTGCTCTCCCCACCTTTGAATCATCAATTGGTGATTTGCACAGATACCCTTGTCGCTGGTCGACATTTTCCCTTAGAAACCTCTCCACATGCCATTGGCTGGAAATCTGTTGCTGTCAATCTGTCAGATATTGCTGCAATGGGTGCGAAACCCCACAGTATTTTACTCGCATTGAGCCTATCCCAAATTGATCATGACTGGCTAAAACAATTTAGTCAGGGTTTATATGATTGTTGCGATCAATTTGGCGTACGTTTAATTGGTGGTGATACCACGCAAAGTCCACATCTCACCATTACCGTCACCGCACTGGGCTGGATTGAAACAGGCAAAGCCATTACCCGTTCTGGCGCACAAGTCGATGATTTAATTGTAGTCAGTGGCTCAATTGGTGATGCCGCTTTTGGGCTAAAACATTTAGGACATCCCCTACAACAACGTCTAGATTACCCAACACCGCGCTGCGAATTAGGCGCCATGTTAAAAGACTTGGCGTCCAGTATGATTGATGTTTCAGATGGGCTTGCTCAAGATCTCGGGCATATCTTAGATGCCTCTGGTGTCGGTGCAAAAATAAATTTAAATCAACTCCCGATTCAGCCAGCTTTAAGGCAACTCAGCGACAATGAGCAATGGAAATATGCTTTAGCGGGCGGAGATGATTATGAGTTATGCTTTACAATAACTATGCAAAATTATGCTAAACTTTTGCAATTAAAACCAAATGTAACCACTACAATCATCGGCCAAGTTACACAAAAATCTGGGATTGTATTTGAGAAAGATGGCTTAGACCATCCACTTCAACTTCAAGGGTACCAACACTTTGCATAAACCTCCGATTGTCTTTAAAAGTATGACATGGGCTGAACGCTTTATTGTGTTCTGCGGTGTGGGCTTTGGTTCAGGCTTAGCGCCTAAAGCACCAGGTACATTTGGCTCAGCGTTTGCGCTTTTGTTTATTCCGATTTGGCTTGCAATTGGTTTTTATGGCTCCATATTGGCCATCATAATCATGTCATTGGTCGGTATTTGGATTTGTGGGAAAACCGCAGAGATTATCCATGTGCATGATGATGGGCGTATTGTTTGGGATGAATTTGCTGGGCAATCAATCACGTTCCTGCCTTTGATTTATTTAGGGCAAATGAATTGGATTTGGGCACTGGTTGGATTTGCACTGTTCCGTTTATTTGATGTCTGGAAACCATGGCCTATTCGTGTCATTGACCAAAAAGTTGATGGTGGCTTTGGGATCATGCTTGACGATATTATTGCAGGCCTCTGGGCAGCAATATGTATCGTGATTTATTTATATTTTAAAATGGCTTAAGCCAGATCTGTTAGGTGTGATATGTCTACAACTGTGATCATTCTTGCTGCAGGTAAAGGAACACGTATGCGTTCTAGTTTACCCAAGGTACTCCAACCGTTAGCAGGACGCCCACTACTCGGTCATGTGATTGAAACAGCAAAACAATTACAAGCAAAAAATATCATTACAATCTTTGGTCACGGTGGTGATCTGGTTCAAAATGCATTTGCACATGAAAATATTCAATGGGTAGAGCAAACAGAACAACTTGGTACGGGTCATGCAGTTAAAGTGACTTTACCTGTTTTACCCCAAGACGGCATTTCTTTGATCCTTTCTGGTGATGTGCCTTGTGTACAACAAAGTACCCTACAACGTTTGCTTGATGTATCCAGTCAAACAGGCATCGGTTTAGTCACATTAACGCTTGAAGATTCTACAGGCTACGGTCGTATCGTACGTAAGGATGGAAAAATCCAAGCGATTGTTGAACATAAAGATGCTTCTGATGAACAACGTCAAATTAAAGAAATCAACACAGGTATTTACTGTGTCAGCAATACCAAATTACATGAATGGTTACCGAAACTCAGCAATGACAATGCTCAAGGCGAGTACTACCTGACCGATATCGTGGCAATGGCTTTAGCTGATGGTATGGAAATCGCATCCATTCAACCAGAATTGGCTTTTGAGGTTGAAGGCGTAAATGATCGCATTCAACTTGCAGCATTAGAGCGTGAATTTCAAAATTATCAAGCCAAATCACTGATGCAGCAAGGCGTGCATTTGATTGACCCTTCACGTTTTGATTTACGAGGTCAACTCACGGCGGGTACTGATGTTCGTATTGATATTAATGTGATTATTGAAGGTCAATGTACTTTCGGAAATGGCGTTGAAATTGGTGCAGGATGTATTATCAAAAACACCCAAATTGCGGCAGGAACCAAAGTTCAACCATATAGTGTTTTTGAAGATGCGGTAATTGGTGCAGATGTACACATTGGTCCTTTTGCACGACTACGTCCAGGCGCAAAATTGGCAGATGAAGTTCATATCGGTAACTTTGTTGAAGTGAAAAACTCTTCTGTTGGTCTAGGTTCAAAAGCCAATCATTTCACCTATTTAGGCGATGCAGAAATTGGTGCGGGTTCAAATATCGGTGCAGGTACAATTACCTGTAATTATGATGGTGCCAATAAACACAAAACCATCATTGGTGATAATGCCTTTATTGGAACCAACAACTCACTGGTTGCACCGATTAAAATTGGTCATGGCGCAACCACAGGTGCGGGTTCAGTGATTACCCATGATGTAGCAGACAACAGTCTTGCATTTGAACGTGCAAAACAAATTTCGAAAGAAAATTATCAACGTCCCCAAAAGGTCAAGAAATAAGAGGATATTATTATGTGCGGTATTGTTGGTGGCGTTGCTGAACGAAGCATTACAAATATTTTAATTGAAGGCCTAAAACGTCTTGAATATCGTGGTTATGACTCTGCGGGTGTTGCACTGGTTGATCAGGGGCAAATCTTACGTGAACGTCGTGTCGGTAAAGTTGCAAATTTAGAAGGTGCGGTTGCAGAGTCGAATATTTTAGGTTCTGTGGGTATTGCACACACACGTTGGGCAACCCATGGTAAACCAACTGAAAATAATGCCCATCCGCATATTTCTGGCCATGTTGCAGTGGTACATAACGGTATTATTGAAAACTACCAAGAGCTTAAAGATGATCTTGAAGCTTTGGGTTATGTGTTTACATCACAAACCGATACTGAAGTCGTTGCTCACTTAATTACTGAAGCACTGAAATCATCGCCAAATTTATTAAAAGCCGTTGAAGAAATCGTACCTCAACTGAAAGGCGCTTATGCACTGGGGATTGTGCATACCGATTACCCAGATGAATTAATTGCTGTTCGTGAAGGCTCACCTTTAGTCATTGGTGTCGGTATCGGTGAGAACTTTATTAGTTCAGACCAATTGGCACTATTGCCTGTGACCAACCGTTTTATCTATCTTGAAGAAGGTGATATTGCGCGTTTAACTCGTGAAACGATTGAAGTTTTTGTTAATGATCAATTGGTTGATCGTCCAGTGAAAGAACTGGATGCAACCGTGAGTAATGCCTCTAAAGGTGAGTATAAACACTACATGCTCAAAGAAATTTTTGAGCAACCTGAAGCAATTCAACAAACGATCTCTCAAGCTTTGAATGGCAATACACTACGAGAAGATTTCTTACAAAATGCAAACATAGATTTTAAAAATGTTCAGCAAATTCAGGTGCTTGCTTGTGGTACCAGCTACCATGCAGGAATGATTGCAAAATATTGGTTTGAACAGCTGATTGATCTGCCTTGCCAAGTCGAAATTGCCAGCGAGTTCCGTTATCGCTCGCCTGTGATTGTAGATAACACCTTGTATGTCTGTATTTCCCAATCAGGTGAAACTGCAGATACCTTGGCTGCATTACGTGATACACAAAAGCGTGCTAAAGCAAAAGGCTTAAATATCTACACCATGACGATTTGTAATGTCGCGACCTCGTCTATGGTTCGTGAAACAAATCATCATTTATTAACTCTGGCTGGTCCTGAAATTGGGGTCGCATCAACCAAAGCGTTCACCACACAGCTCGCAGCTTTGATGCTATTGACCCTTAAACTTGGTCAGGTTAAGCAAACCATTTCAGCTGAACGTCTTGATGAAATCACTTCTGCGCTGTGGCATATCCCTAAAGTCATTTTAGATACCTTACAAAATGATGCAGAAATTTTACGTTTGTCTGTTCTGTTTAAAGAGAAACAGCATTGCTTATTCTTGGGTCGCGGTACAGAATTCCCAATTGCGCTTGAAGGTGCATTAAAACTTAAAGAAATTTCATATATTCATGCTGAAGGTTATGCTGCAGGTGAATTGAAACATGGCCCACTGGCATTGGTCGACAATGATATGCCTGTGGTGATTCTTGCACCGAATGATGACATGCTGGATAAACTTAAATCCAATATGGAAGAAGTCCAAGCACGTGGTGGTGAACTGTTTGTTTTTGCAGATGAAAATAGCGGTATCGTGGCTAAAGATCGTCAACATGTTGTCTATGTTCCAACAGTAAATACTTGGTTAGCACCGATAGCTTACAGTATCCCAGTACAGTTACTGTCTTATCATGTTGCGGTATTACGTGGTACTGACGTAGACCAACCAAGAAACTTAGCAAAATCAGTTACGGTTGAATAATCAATCAGTTACTTATTGTAGTGTATGAAATAAATTAAGTTTCATACACATATCAATAGCTCAAGCAATCCACACAAAGCATGCGCTAAAATTGCATGAATGTGTGGATTTTTTTATGCCTGATTTTTATAGATCCATCAATTTAAAATAACCTCAACCAGAACAATCACCCTAAACTAAACTTGAACCAACAAGATCCTTTAGCGAAAAATAGCCTCCTTTTTTACTTCGCATTAAATTAAATAAACTCGAAAGTGAATCCAGTCCGTTTTAAAAACTTCATTCTGTTTTGTTAAACCTAAGTGCCTTATGACATCAGTTTTTTGAAATTTTGATTCACAATGCAATAAAAAATTAACATGAAGCTATTTGACAAAACAAACATATGAACATATATTCATATGTAAATAATCCAATTCAGAGGTCCTTATGGGACACAATCATAATCACCCCCATAATAGCCATAGTGATCACAACCACGCACATGTACCTGAAGCAACTACAGGAAATGAAAGAAAAATTCTGATTTCTTTCTTCATTATTTTCAGTTTTATGCTTGTTGAAGCTGCTGGGGGAATCATATCTGGTTCACTGGCACTGTTAGCTGATGCAGGCCATATGATGACGGATGCACTTGCATTAGGATTAGCATATGCAGCGTTTCGCTTTGGCCGTCGTACTGCGGATAAATCACGTACTTTCGGCTATATGCGCTTTGAAGTGATTGCAGGCCTGATCAATTCTCTAACCTTGTTTGGGATTGTTGGATGGATCGTCTATGAAGCCATTGTACGCTTTCAATCACCTCAACCCGTACTTGCAGGACCGATGTTTATTGTCGCAATTGTTGGTATGTTGGTGAATATCTTTGTTTTATGGTATCTCACACGAGATGATACGGATCATGTAAATATCAAAGGTGCAATTCTGCACGTGATGGGTGACTTATTGGGTTCTGTTGCTGCAATTATTGCTGCAATCGTCATCTGGTACTCAGGCTGGACACCGATTGATCCTATTTTATCTGTGCTTGTATCATTACTTGTATTGCGCAGTGCATGGTCTTTGTTTAAACAAACCATTCATATTTTGTTAGAAGGTGCGCCTGCCAATGCGAATACAACAGATATCACCACTCACTTATTAAAATCGGTTCAAGGCATTCAGAAAATTAGCCATATTCATGTATGGATGATTACTTCAGGAAGAGCAATGGCAACATTACATGTCCAACCTGAAGCAGGTGTTGATATCAAGACACTCACCGAACAAATTGAACATGAATTAAAAACCAAATTTGATATTGAACATCCAACTGTCGCGATTGATTGGCAAGGTGATAGCAGCTGTAGCCTTGAAAAACCGACAAAAATTGATCCTCATGCTGGACATAGTCATTAAGATCAATATGGATCAAGCACAAATCGCCACAAGGTCATTGATTGTTGCCTTGTGGCATCCACATTTTGAAATTCACTTTACTTTTAATAATCGATTTGAAAAATAGAAAATTTAACCACACTGCTCTTCTGCAATATGTTTTGCCATATCAGACAAAACATGGCTGACATGCGTATCAGCGATTTCATATAAGACTTGTTTGGCCTGACGCTCACTTTTCACCAAGCGTGCTGAACGTAATAAACGTAAATGATGACTAACCAAAGATTGCGACAAATCGAGTGCTTCACAGATATCGCCAACTGGGCTAGGTCCACGCATACAGAATAAAAGAATTCTGAGACGTGAGGCATCTCCTAAAAGTCGAAAAGTTTCAGCCAGAATAATAATCTCGTCTTGCGATATTTCTGTTGAGCCGTCTTTAAAAGTCATATATTAATCACAATCGTTGTTCATAATTTTTCATCATAAAAGATTCTACTCTTGTGCTTCTCATAAGGACAAGACTTAATCGCGATAAAGTATTTTTCTGGAGGTTCGGTTTTATCAAGCTTAAATAAAAAACCAATTCTTTATAAAGATTGGTTGAGTTGTAACTTCAGTTTCTTTCCACAAGCAATAATGGTTTTTCGATCGGCATCTATTGCGCCATAAGCAATCGCCATCACACGCATTTGCAGGGTAATATCATAATGCGGATAAGAGGCAGAGCGATGAAATAAACGGGCATCGATTTCCAACATTTGCGCAAAGTGATGTAATTCCTCCAGTGTATCTGCCATCAAATGACACCATTCTTGGCCTTTAAAAGGAACTTTTGCGCGATCGACATACACACTCATAACAAGATTCATTTTCCCTATTTCGGATTGATTATCCCATGAAACTCATCCATGATTGAATACAAATTCAAGGTATAGCAAAGCGTCATTTGATGACAACATATAATGAAAATTTATCCAGCCACGCCAATCCATCTCAAGCAACTCAATCAGTTTGCCTGCACCACATATCGTCAACATTTTGCTGATCTTTGGTCAGAACAAGGTCTACAAAACTTTCTCAATCAAAATTTTAGTTTAGAAAATTTGTCCGAATCTCTGCGAGATCCTGATCAAGTTTGGCTATTGCTTGAAAATGAACAAGCGCAAATTATTGGATATGCCAAGCTAAATCTCAATCAATATGAACCCCATCTAGATATTATTGGTGCAGAATTACAGAAAATTTACTTGCTTAAAGAGGCGGTTGGGAAAAATTTTGCATCTGCGCTTATGCAAAATGCGATTGATATTGCACGTGAACAGCAACAAGCTTCTGTATTTTTGGAAGTATTAACAACCAATACCCGTGCAAAAAAATTCTATCAAAATTTTGCTTTTACAGAGAAATTAAGCATCGACTTTAAAACAGATTTATATGATATTGGTATGGATTTAATGCAACTCGAATTAACCTCAAGATAATGAAAAAATATCTGATTAGTGCATGTCTTGTAGGTGAAAATGTTCGCTACGATGCCAAGAACTGCCTACAACACAAGCTTAAACAACTGCTAGACACTCAACAAGCCGTGGTGATTTGCCCTGAAGTTTCAGGCGGCTTAAGTACACCTCGGCAACCTGCTGAAATCGTAGGTGGTGATGGTTATCAGGTTTTAAGGGGACAAGCCAAAGTAAAAGACGCCAATGGTGATGATGTTTCAGCTGAATTTATTCTAGGTGCAGAAAAAACCCTAAAACTCGCCCAATACCATCAAGTGACACATATTATTTTAAAAGCCAACAGTCCTTCTTGTGGTTCACAAATGATTTATGATGGATCATTTTCAGGGCATAAAATATCAGGCAAAGGGGTTACTGCAGCCCTACTCGAACAACATGGCTTTAGCGTGCTCACTGAGGATGAATTTTTAAAACAGTTAGCGTATGAATAAGCACTATAAATAAAAAGAGAGCCAAAGCTCTCTAAATGAAACGTAAATTTTAAAATAGTATTATTGTTTATTTTCAGCCATTTTATCGGCTTTCGCTGCCCAATAGGTGGCTAAAACAGGTCCAGAAATATTATGCCATAAACTAAAAATAGCACTTGGCACTGCGGTTATTGGAGATGCAGCAAAATGTATCGCAGCTAAGGTCACACCTAAACCAGAATTTTGCATCCCCACTTCAATCGCAACAGCTTTGGAGTCAGGATAAGATAAGTTGAATAGACGACTTGCCCAATAGCCTAATAAAAAGCCTAAACCATTATGTAAAATCACCACACCCAAAATTAGCAAGCCCGATTGCAAAATTGAAGCCTTACTGGCTGCAATAATTGCTGCCACGATCACCACAATGGCAACCACAGAGATCAAAGGCATTACTTGAATATATTGCTCGGTCTTTTGTTTAAATAGGCTTCTTAAAATCACGCCCAAAATAATTGGAAAAATCACCACTTTAAGAATATCGATAAACATTGAACCCGCATCAATCGGAATCCACTGGCTGGCTAACACATAGAATATTGCAGGTGTCAAAATAGGCGCTAAAAACGTTGAAACAGATGTACATGTGACGGATAAAGCAGTATTTCCTTTGGCCATATAGGTGATGACATTGGATGCTGTCCCTCCAGGGCAACAGCCGACAAGGATTACCCCTACCGCAATTTCGGGTGGTAAATTAAAAACTTTACAGAGAAAGAATGCCACACTGGGCATCACCACAAAATGTGCAACGACACCGATCACAACTGCTTTGGGATTTGACAAGACATTCTTAAATTCGTCCACGGTCATGGTCATGCCCATTCCCAGCATGATAATCCCTAAAACCCATGGAATATATGCTTTCATCCAGACAAATGCTGCTGGAAAACATAAGGCAATAAAGGCAAATACCACAACCCACAGGGCAAAAGTTTTTTGTACAAACTGACTAAAACGTAAAATTGCTGACATTGTCCCTACCCAAGCAGATTGAGGATTTCGGCTTATCTTAAAGCAAGATGTTTTAAAGCAGTAATATTTCTCAAATGATGCAAGTCTTGGTACTTATACTTCGTTGAAAATATCTTTTGAGATCATGCGTTTTACACCGACAGCCAGCATTTCCTGCCATGCGTGTTGTAAAGAACCGTGTAAATCAATCGCTTTGGTCGCGTCCGAAATCACAAAGGCTTTAAAGCCTAACTTGGCAGCATCCATGGCCGTCCATGCGACGCAGAAATCTGTTGCAATCCCCACGATATACACCGTATCTATACCGCGTTCTTTAAGATAGCCCGCCAAGCCTGTAGTGGTTTTATGATCGGCTTCCATAAAGGCTGAATAGCTGTCAATTTGAGAACGAAAGCCTTTACGAATGATCAGTTGTGCAGTTGGTATGTTTAGATCAGGATGAAATTCAGCATCTTTACTCCCTTGTACACAGTGTGATGGCCACAATACTTGCGGGCCGTAATCTAACTGAATCAGGTCATAAGCTTTACTGTTGGGATGATTCTCAACAAATGAAATATGGTTTTCAGGGTGCCAATCTTGAGTCAATACAATATTGTCAAAATGTCGTGCCAATTGATTGATAGTTGGAATGATTTGCTCAGCATGGGCAACTTCTAAATTTCCCCCTGAAGTGAAACCATTTTGTACATCAACAACGATCAAGGCACTACGCTCAGATTGCAACATTTCCCTACCCTTATATTGGCCAAATGACTATTATTTTAATCGTAAAAATTTAAACACTCGATGGCTCAACATACAATATAACAGCGTACATTTGCGAGCGTCTTATCAAAATCAACCAAGAAATCATCTAGAACGGTTCGCTAGATTCTAAACGGCGAGACTCCGCCGCCCAATAGAAAATTGTTTTCTAGCGCGAATAGATTTTACCCAGCATTGGGATTAAAACTGCACGCTGTTCATGTTTGATAAAAAACTGAAAATAAAAAAAATTGCTTGGAAATGTGAGTGATTTGTTGCTTTTGTTAAAGAATTTCCAAGCTTTGACTAAAGCATATTGTTCTGACACGCTGAATCAGTCATAATTTGCATAAGCATTAGGCAATCTTTAAGATGATTGTTTCACGCTCAAATCAAAATACTGCAACCATCCCAATCCTTGTTTACTCAAACGCATGTGGATGGAAAAATAGGATATTTTTTTAAAATGACTCAGCAAGCACAGACCATTCAAGGCTCAATTGTCGCAATCGTCACCCCTATGTTTGAAGATGGCAGCGTAGATTGGAAGGGTCTCGAGAAGCTCGTTGAGTGGCACATAGAACAAGGCACTAATAGTATCGTTGCTGTTGGTACAACTGGCGAAGCATCTACTCTTAGCATGGCAGAACACACAGAAGTAATTAAAGAAATTATCCGTGTTGCCAATAAACGTATTCCAATTATTGCCGGTACTGGTGCAAACTCGACACACGAAGCGATTGAACTCACCAAAGAAGCCAAACAACTCGGCGCAGATGCCGCACTTTTAGTTACCCCTTATTATAACAAACCAACGCAAGAAGGTTTATTCCAACACTATAAGGCAGTTGCTGAAGCTGTTGATTTACCTATCATTCTTTACAACGTACCTGGTCGTACTGGTGTAGATCTGCACAACGACACCGCGATTCGTTTAGCAGATATTCCTCAAATCGTAGGAATTAAAGATGCGACTGGCGATGTTCCCCGTGGTAAAGAGCTGATTGATGGCTTAAAAGGCAAAAACATGGTGGTGTATTCAGGTGATGATGCGACTGCGAGTGAATTGATTCAGTTAGGCGCCCACGGCAATATTTCAGTGACAGCAAATATTGCACCAAAAATCATGAGCGAACTTTGTGCCGCTGCAATTGCAGGTGATGCTGCAACAGCGAAAAGCAAGGATGACCAAGTTGCAAAATTAAACAATATTCTATTTTGCGAATCGAACCCAATTCCAGTGAAATGGGCACTTCATGAAATGGAATTAATTGGTACTGGCATTCGCTTACCATTAACTCCCCTAGCAGAACAATACCGTGCACCACTGCGTGAAGAACTCAAAGCAGTGGGTCTCATTTAATAAGAGCTTAGTATTATGCAATTACGTTTAGGTTTAACTCTTGCCATTTCAGCTTTAAGCTTGGCGGGTTGTAGTTCCCTTGGAATCAGCAATGGTTCTTTAGATTATAAAAACACGACCACTGTAGAGCCACTTAGCTACCCTGAAGGTTCAACAGTTAGACCTGCAACGCCAATGTATCCAGCTCCTATTGTTGACCCTCTTGCACTTCAGCATGCACCAAAATTTGAAAATAAACGAGGCAACCGTTACGAAGTTCCTCGTCCAGATGTTGCTCAAATCAGTGCACCTGCTGATGAAGTTTCTGCATCAACTGAAAGTGTTGGTCGTCCTCAAATTTTAACTGATGGAAATGGCAATCCACTGATCAAAATTGATGGAAATTCTGCTACAATTTGGCAGTACGCACTTGCGACCCTCAGTAGCTTAAATCATAAGGTTATCGGCCAAAGCAAAAATGCCAATGAGGCAACTGTAAAAATCGATAATTCAACTTATGTATTGAAACTTAATTCTGTAGGTTCAAGTAACACACTTGCTGTGTTTAACGCCGATAATAGCTTTGCAGACAAAGAAAAAGCTGCAGAACTATTAACCCAGATTTACCAAAACTGGCCAGCCTAGTCGTTCTAGGCAATTTTTTTTTGCAAAAGGTTCCCCCATGTTAAAACAAACCTTGCTCTATACTGGTAAAGCGAAATCTGTTTATGAAACAGATAGCGCGGATCATCTAATTCTAGTTTTCCGTGACGATGCTTCTGCATTTAATGGCGAAAAAATAGAGCAACTAGACCGTAAAGGTAAGGTGAACAACCGTTTTAATGCCTTTATCATGGAAAAACTGGCTGCAGCTGGTATTGAAACACACTTCGAAAAACTTCTTTCTCCAACTGAAGTTTTAGTGAAAAAATTGCAAATGATCCCTGTTGAATGTGTAATGCGTAATTATGCTGCAGGTTCATTATGCCGTCGTTTGGGTGTTGAAGAAGGTTTAGAGCTTGTTCCACCAACATTTGAATTGTTCTTCAAAGATGACGCTTTAGGCGATCCTATGGTGAACGAGTCTCAAGCAATTGCATTGGGTTGGGCAAATGCTGAACAATTGGCGCAAATGAAAGAATTGACTCAAAAAGTCAATGTTGTGCTGAAAGACTTATTCGCTCAAGGCAACATGCTTCTTGTTGATTTTAAACTTGAATTTGGCGTGTTCCATGACCGTATCGTATTGGGTGACGAATTTTCTCCAGACGGTTGCCGTCTATGGGATAAAGACACCAAGAAAAAACTCGACAAAGACCGTTTCCGTCAAGGTTTAGGTGGTGTTGTTGAAGCTTATGAAGAAGTGGCTACACGCATTGGTGTAGATCTTTCAGATATCTAATTTTAGATACTGATTCTTCAGAAACCGAGCTTTTTAGCTCGGTTTCTTATTTTAAGATACTGATTTTTCTAATAGGTAATCATATAAATTTTCACCAGCTTTTTTCTGAAAGCGGTTTTCAAATAAAGGCACTAAAAACTCAGGATTAATTTGTGGGAAACTGATGTCCTCAAAATCTTCATCGGATGAGTCTGCATATTGAATAATGACAATAATTTCTTCACCCTGTTGGTTTTTTAATTTTCCTTGTGTTCTTAAATCTTGTAATGCTTGAATAATGGTCTTTTGATAGTGCGCTTGCAATTCGCTATATTGCTCATCTGTATAATCCTCTCCCAAGTCCTGATACAAAGCCGTGATTGCATCGTGAACACGATTATTGGCAGTACTTGAACAACTCCATTCTGAAATCCACCATGCTTCATAGACGTCTTCAAAGGTTTTTAATTGTTCTAATGTGCATCCTACATAAAAGAAACCACAGAAATCCTCAACCATTCCCAAACCAATAGCACATAAATGCTGATCTTGTGTAAGCTGCTGAATCTCAGCGAAAGCATCTTGAATGTCTTGGTAAATCACTGAATATAAATGGTCTTTATTCATCATCATGTTCTTATCATTCACAATTTCAATGCAGAGTTTACTATCAAAGCATAAATTCTGTATATAAACCATTCGCCTATGTTGGCATTTAGCATTCGTAAAAAATTGAGCAATCGACGACTTAAAAATACTGTAAATTATTTTTGAAAAAGCGTTGCGATGAAACTTTAAACATTAAAACTTGACCTTACAATTATGGTAAGGTTTATCTTAAGTTTAAGTCTTCTTAGAGCAGGGTGAGATATGGAATTTTATATTGAAAATATGACCTGTGGTGGTTGTGCACGTGGTGTAACCAAAGCAATTCAATCTGTAGATGAAAATGCCAAGGTGATTGCCGATCCACCAAGTCACAGTGTTAAAGTTGAAACAACAGCAACACAGCAACAAGTGGTTGATGCTTTATCAGAAGCGGGCTTTCCTCCACGCTAAGCTGATTGGATAAAGTGAAAAGGGCTATCAATTTAAGGTAGCCCTTTTGCATTAAAGCAAATATAAACTGATCAAACGGGGCTCTGTCATGGGATTTATACGTCTGTATAGCATTGATCAAACCCAGCTTTTGCTGATGTGAATTGTTGATCATCACTATATTCATCAACTTGATTCAATATCATCGCCTCATCACTGAGCCATTCAAAATCATACGCTTTATCAATAATTTCAAAAGATTGTGTATCAAACTTCCCATAAAACATCGCATGATAAAATCTAGATTTCTAAACTGAGAACACTTTAAATAACCATACACTTTGCAGATTTTATTCTATTTATATTTTTAAAAGTTGTTTTCTAAATAATCTCAAGCTCACTATGATCACAACAAACCGTTACAAAAAGAGCTACAAAATAGAGTTATGCGTACATTATCAAAACGATATTCATTAAGCCTGACCGCCAGCTTAGTTTTTACATTTCTGTATCCACATGCCTACGCTGCGGAACAGATTCCAGCCAATCAAGAAGTTAAAACACTTGATACCATTGTTGTCACAGGTACACGTTCGCTAAAACGTTCTAAAACAGATTCCTTACAACCGATTGATGTGATTAGTGCAGCGGAATTGACAGAACGTACAGGTTCAAGTGAGTTAGGTACGGCGCTGGCTAAAATTATCCCCTCGATTAACTTTCCTCGTCCAACCGTTGTCGATGGAACAGAACTCGTTCGCCCAGTGCAACTAAAAGGGCTTTCTCCTGATCAAGTTTTGGTCTTAGTGAATGGTAAACGTCGCCATACTGGGGCATTTATTAACCTTGGGGGTACCATTGGACGTGGTTCAGCACCGACCGATTTAAATGCCATTCCGATTTCTGCCATCAGCCGTATTGAAGTACTTAGAGAAGGTGCGTCTGCTCGCTATGGTTCAGATGCAATTGCTGGTGTCGTCAACATTATCTTAAAGTCTGATCCTAAAACAGGTGATGCAGGTATTCGCTACGGTATTTATAACAAAGGTGATGGTGAACAAAAACAATCCTATGTCTCTGGCGGTACTCAACTGGGCAATTATGGTTATGCCATTTTTTCTGGTGAATGGCAGGACAATGAAGCAACCAATCGCGCAGGTTTAGACCTTCGTGATCCAAACGCCACTACATACGGACAAAGAACTTTCCGTTTTGGTGATCCAAAATCTGATGAGGTAAAAGCTTCTGTTAATGCTGGTTTTGACCTCAGTGATACTGTTGAATTATATGGTTTTTCAACCTATAGCCATCGTAATGCAGAAACTGCTGGATTCTATCGTTTGAGTAATGCCTCGAACAATGTACCTGCATTATTTCCAAATGGTTATTTACCGCTGATTCGCGGTCAATTAGATGACTTTAGTGCTGTTGCAGGCTTACGTGGGGAAGTCGCAGACTGGCGCTATGATGTTTCAGCCAATTATGGCTTAAACCAATATGATGTAAATACAAAAACCATCAATGTCGATCTATACAAAGATACAGGTTCAACACCAAATTCATTCCATAATGGACAGTTAAAGAATACCCAAGCTGTTTATAATATTGATTTGTTAAAAGAATTTGAGATCTCTGCTTTTGCAAGTCCATTAAATGTCGCGTTTGGTGCTCAATATTTAAACCAACAATATCAAATCAAAGCAGGCAATCCTGCCTCTTATTATAAAAGTGGTTCTTCAGGTTTATCAGGCTTTCGCCAAGCAGATGCTGGGAAATGGACACGTGACAGTTATGCAGGATATCTCGATTTAGAAACAGATATTACCCAAAAACTTTCAGCATCTACAGCCTATCGTTATGAGAAATATGATGACTTTGGGGACACCAATAATGCATCTCTTTCGTTACGCTATAAGCTTTTACCTCAAATTGCGGTACGTGGCTCAGTTTCTACAGGCTTTCGAGCACCGAGTCTAGCACAACAATATTTCACTCAAACCTCTTCGCAATTGGTCAATGGACAGTTTGTTGAGGCTGGAACATTTCCAAGTTCTTCACAAGTTGCACAATTGCTCGGTGCAGAAGACTTAAAAGCTGAAAAATCAAAGAACTATAGTCTTGGCTTGGTATTTACCCCAACTAAAAACCTATATGTAACTTTGGATGCCTACCAAATTGATATTGATGACCGTATTAGCTTATCTTCAAATATCAATGCCAGCAGCCCCACTGTTCGCGCTTATTTGGTGTCTAAAGGGATTACCGATACCAATTTCAGCACGGTTCGTTTCTTTAATAATGCCAGTAATACCCGCACTCGTGGTGTAGATTTAGTTGCCAATTACCAATGGCAAAACTTGCCTTATGGCGAGTTAACCACATCTTTGGCTTATAATTTTAATCGCAATAAAGTCACCGATGTCGATAAAAACCCTGAGATTTTAAATGCCTTGGGTGTCAACCTCACCCGTTTAGACCGTCGTGAACAATATGGTTTATTGGCTGGAAGCACACCTGAACATAAATTCAGTTTAGCCAACGATTATAAAATTGGAAATTTTGGTATCAATACCAATATCACACGTTATGGAAGCTTCGAAACTTACAGTAACTCAGGTGCTGCCAGTGATCAAAAATTTTCTGCAAAATGGCTGTTGGATTTAGCACTGACATACCAATTAAACAATTGGAAATTTACTGTTGGGGGAGACAACATTACCAATGTTTATCCTGATAAAGATGTTTATGACATCAACAAACCTACTGGCGGAAGTTTGCAATACAGCCAGTTCTCACCGTTTGGCTTTAATGGCGCATTTTATTACGGCAAAATTAATTATAAGTGGTAGAGGTTAAAGTTAACCAAGGGCTTCAAACCGAGTTGAATGACTCGGTTTTTTTATGTGTATCGTTATTGGGTATATCCTCAACCTGTTGAGAAACGCATAGACTAGAATATAATTTTTCTTCATTCATAATTTTAATTAAATCAATTTGCGTAGACGCTACCTAACTTTTCAGAGATGAACAGAGACGAGTGACAAAATCTCCTGTTGGATCAGCGAGTATCGTTAAGCTTGGATTGCTGATGAACTTTTTTTAAGAAACTTATATACTCAAAACAAACGATATTCAGATTTAATCCAACATGATAAAAACAATTTATGCTGTCATTTTATTCTTGATCATTTTAAATCCTGCACAGGCGGAAGAGTTAAACTGTCAGCAAGATTATCCTAAAATTATTGCGCCTGACTTAGATCAATTAGGACAAGATTTAAAGAAAAATGATTATTCATTTATGCAACAAAAAACCCATCCATCTCTGATCAATTATGTTGGTGGTGCAGAAGCTTATCAACAGCTGCTTAAATACGCTCAAAATCTGCTTACCAAATCACAGGTAGAAATTGTCAATGTACAATCAAAGCCGCCACTTTATAGCTATATCGTAGATCGTGAAGAAATTTGCTTTGTACCCAAAACCATCACCATGAAAGTTGCAGGTCAAATTCAAGCGGCATCACCCTCATTTATGGTCGCCATTCGTTCACTACAATCACATCAATGGACCTATCTGGACGGTGCAGGACTAAAGAATAATCCTCAGATCCTGTTTACACTTTTTCCAAATTTCCCCAAAGATGTAAAACTCCCATTTCAAACAGATACCATAAAATAAGCTATTGGATGATGACCTTTATCGGGGCTGAAAAGATTTGATAGAAGTTTTGTGCATCAATCTGATATTTATAACCTGCCAAAACATATGCAGTGCCCTTTTCAGAGAAACTCAACTGACCATTTTTAATCTCATGTTTTGCAGAACCTGATAAAACGACAAAATTACTGAGTTGTTGATTGAGTTTCACGCCATCTTGCTGAACCAATTGCGCATTGAGTAATACCGGCTGTTCAGCTTTTACTTTGACATTTTTGGGTGCTTGAATATCAACGATGTATTTTGCATAAAGTTGCGCAGAATTTGTGGTTATCCCGTAGGTCCCTGCAATATATAATTTTTTAAATGTTTCATCATTCAATGCCCAAGGCCAAAAACTGATTCCACGGTGCTTGGTCGTTTCTAAAAGATTGATCAAATCAGCACGATAAGCAGGGTTATACGTTGAATTATATTTCTGAACATCGGTATTGATTTGTTTGGCCGCAATTAAAGTATTGCGACTATTGGGCATACTTCCAACCAATAACCCTCGTGGTATCTCAGACAATTGTGACTGTGCACGCGCAACTTGATCTGCATTAAATGAGGTCGTGACGACTTGATTTTCAACTTGGTACTTTTTAATTTCATCCTGCATTTTTGCAACCAATGCTGGATTGGCACTTTTCATTTCGATCATTAGTACAAAGTTTGGATTGTGCTTAAATGTAGTGAAATATTCTGCAAGGGTCGGTATTGGATAAGCTTTGTTTTTAGATTTTAATTGCTGAACCTGCGCAAGGCTCATTTCTTCAATTTTACCTGTTGAACGCGTAGTGCGATCCACTGTTGCATCATGCATCACCACAAGATGCTGATCTTTGGTTAAATAAATATCGTTTTCAACAATATCTGCACCCAAAGCAACTGCATGTTTTGCACTTTCTAAGGTATTTTCATCTTCTAAACTAGGTACACCACGATGCCCAATAATAAAGGGTTTACGCAATAAAGTGTTTTTTGGAAATTGTTTTAAGACACTAGCAAATAGCGTACTTTGCGTTGTAATAATCCCATTCACACCTGAAGTCAAAATACTGGCAACATCCTGCGGATCATGTGCTGGTGTATCAACCCACACTGTCATTAAATGACGTTGAATAAAGCTGACACTCGATTTGTTGGCAAGGCGATGCGGAAGAACCACGATGCGTGCATAGGCCTGATTAGTACGACGCATAATTTCAGAAAGACTTGCATGGCTGTCCTTTAAATTTTCGCGACTTAAATCTAATGCTGTGCGAAGCGTAGGTACAATTTGATGCGCAGACTTGAGTAAATCATCACTTTTCGACAATACAGTAATATCGCTCATATCGTTAGATTTAGAGAGTAATTTTAAGGCTTCAATACTTTTGGGATCTTTGATTTCTAAAACAGGAATGGTATTGCGCTGTGGATTGGATAAATATTGTTGTAATGTTTCAATCACCTGCCCTGTCTGATCAAGCAAGTTTAAATTGGCATCTAATTGATAATATAACTGATTGGTTGAATTTAATGGACTGCTGGTATTTTTAACTTTTTGAATCAGCGTCGGTGCCAAACCAACATTAGTTTGAATTTCTTGTACTTGAGTGACTTTATTGGCTAAGTCTGGCAATGCACTGGTTTGTTCAGAGACTTGAATATTTTTAACTTTTAAGACTAGGCCTGTTGCTGAAAGCCCGATGCCGCCTTTGGCAGATCCTTGGTCAAGTTCTACGTCCTGCATTAACTGGTGGTTTAAATAGTGTTGTACGCGTTGCCCAGAGACCACAATGCTGGCTTTATACCATTGATTTGCTTTGATGTTCTCCGAAAATGCTTTCGTTTCAGAGACGTCCCATTGCCCATTACTTTTATGCCGACCAAACTCCGTACCATTTTTTGCAGTGGTGTCTGTTCTGAGGGTAAATTGATAATAACTGCTGGGAATCACCCCCTGAGTTTCTGTGACATCATAAATCACACTGCCCCAACGTGAGTTATTGACAGCTTGGTCTAAAGTAAATTCGAGATCAATGCGATAGTTTTGTTGTTTTTCAAGATTTTGCGGTAATAAAATTGAGGTCGGACTGACTGAATTTGCTCGACCATCAATATGAAGTATCCCATTTTCAACATAGACGTTGCCGGCATTGTTGCCAGGAATACGCCAGCCTTGAGGGATTGTTTTTTGCTGAACAAAACTTTGTTGATAAAGTGTTTTAAGCGACTGCGAAGCAAGTTTAGGCTGATTTTGGGTCGAAATTTTACTTGCTAGTTCAGCATGGCTCAACATCGACAAAGAAATTAAAACAGCAAAAGATAAAACGGATAATTTCATAAAATTTCTAAACCATTTAGAAGCACTTTGCTCAAGCGTATTTCTAAAATGATGTCAGCCTAATTTAAATTTTGCCGATATTTTAAACCTTTATATAAAATAGAACATCTATTTAAAAGATGCCTAAGCAAATAAACTTCTCAACTACTGTTGCTGCTGTTCTTGTTGCCAACGACGTTGCTGTAAACGCTCACCTTCAACTTCACGCTTATTACGAGCAGACTCATATAATTTTGTGCCTTTCAATTCAGGTGGTAAATATTCCTGTAGCACAAAATTTTCAGGGTAGTTATGAGGATAAAGATAATCCACACCATAGCCTTGTTGTTTCATAAGCTTGGTCGGTGCATTACGTAAATGGAGTGGCACAGGTAGGTTGGACGTTTTTTCTGCAAGTTCTAAGGCTTTATTGATCGCCAAATAAGTGCTGTTACTCTTTGCACTGGTTGCCAGATAAACTGCGCATTGGCCTAAAATAATTCGACACTCAGGCATGCCTATCGCTTGAACCGAGCGGAAACATTCGCCCGCTAAAAGCAAGGCATTTGGATTTGAGTTTCCAATATCTTCTGAAGCAGCGATCAACATACGACGAGCGATAAAAACCGGATCTTCACCGCCTTTAAGCATACGTGCCATCCAATACAACGCTGCATCAGGATCACTACCTCGAATAGATTTAATAAACGCAGACACAAGATCATAATGCTGCTCACCTGATTTGTCATAGCGTGCAATATTCTGTTGCGCAACTTTGACCACGATCGCATTGGTCACAATATTTTCAATATCGGACTCAAAGGTACTGGCAATTAAATCGATTAAATTAAGTGCCTTACGTGCATCACCCGCAGCAAATTGAACCAATGCATCAAATTCTTCAATCTGGATATGGCGGTCTTTTAAAAATTTATCTTGTTGAATCGCGCGTAAAATGAGTTCTTGAATCGCCTCATTACTTAATCCATTTAAGGTATACACCTGACAACGAGACAGCAAAGCACTGTTGACTTCAAATGAAGGGTTTTCAGTGGTCGCACCGATCAGGGTAATTTTGCCTTTTTCAACCGCATTCAATAAGGCATCTTGTTGCGACTTATTAAAACGATGAATTTCATCAATAAACACCACCGGTGTTAATAAATCACCACTGTCAGCAATCACCTCACGGAGCTCTTTTACCCCTGTATTTAAGGCAGATAAGCTAATAAATGTACGATCGACTGCTTGAGCCAATAACAATGCGATGGTGGTTTTTCCAACACCAGGCGGCCCCCAAAAAATAATCGAGGGTAAATGCCCTTGATCAATCATTTGACGGAGTGGTGCTGCAACACCGAGTAAATGATCTTGCCCAATAATTTCAGACAAATCACGTGGACGTAAACGTTCTGGAAGCGGAATTTGAGTGTCTGACATACTGCTTTTTTAATTGATGAATGCTGTCCTTAGTCTACTATGGAAAATCATCAATATTGCACTTTCAGCTTTAAAATAATCGATTCTGCAAAACATCCATTAACGAGGCCTGAAATACTTGACCATGACTAAGATGTGGATAAAGCATTAATTTGCCATCTACGCCTTTACTGGCCAAATCTAAAACCAATTGACGGTTATTTTGAATCATATCCCGATCTGCATTTGGGCTGATTGGTCTCGTTGTAGACTGAATGATGTCACCTTCCATCACCCATAATTTTTTATTTTTTAATTGCTCAGGCGGGGCTTTTTCAACGGCTTTGAGTAATCGAGAATCTGCCCATGTGAGAGATGGACTGGCTGAAAAATAGTGTGAAAACTTATTATCTGTGCTTTGACTATTTAAAAGGGTATCTAAAACAAATAAACCAGCATAAGAATGTCCCCACAATGCGGTACGTTGCTTATCCAGTTTTACTTGCGTATTGACCCACGGCATAATTTTTTCAAACAGCACCTGTCTAAATTGTGCACTTCCGCCAGCCATACGTTCAGGATTGCGTGGGTCAGCCGCTACTTTTCCAGATTCATCAGCAGGTGTGTAGTCTACAGACCGTGAAGCGGACTCAAACGGTAACTGGGTTTGATAGCCTATAGCCACCAACACAGGGCTGTCTTGTTCGGATAGTTTTTTTAACAGTGACTCATCTAAACGCGCCATAGCAGAGTTGCCATCTAACATGTAAACAGCAGGTAAGATCTTATTTTTATTGATATGTTTAGGAATACCGACCCAAACTTTATAATGCCGTTGTTGATCTGCGGATTGAAAATTTTTTACTTGAAATTGATAATAACTGGAGCCTTGGTCCGCAATATTTGGCCCTAAAGCTTGCAAATCTGGTTTTGCATAAACATTGGAGTAAATACCGAAACTCAGGCTGATTGCACATAAACAGAATGTACTTTTTTTGAATAACCAAGATAAAGCAAACATTTTAAAAACACATCAAACTGGAGGGCTTGGTTATCATATTACTATTTGATAATGATTATCAATTCATAATTGATTCAAAGCATTTACCGCACCCATCTTACAATGTATTCATCGATTTCTTCTTCATTGACTTCTGTTTCGGAGATACAACGCCCAGCAGCAGATTTTCTGGCTTTAATCACATTGCTTCTTGAGCCTGTGATCAGATAGTGCCATGCCGGTAAATTTTTACCTTCATTCACCCGACGATAAGCACAACTTGAAGGCAACCAATGAATATTGGCTAATTTTTCAGGGCTTAATTGAATACAGTCGGGTACATAATCTAAACGATTAGGATAGTCAGAACATTGTGCTGTTTCACAATCGAGGAGTTTACAAGACACTTTGGTATAGGCTATTTCATGTGTGTCATCATCTTCTAATTTCACCAAACAGCACAACCCACAACCATCGCACAACGCTTCCCACTCGGTCGGATTTAACTCAGACAGTGTATAATTCTTCCAAAACTGGGGGCGGATCTCAAAGGTCATGGCATAACATTAAAGTTATTTAAGGCGAAATAATTATATCAGTATATAAGCAGAAATTAGAAAATTTAAAACAGAACAAACCTTTACATATTGCTTTATTAATCACACTTTTTAAACACAACTTCACAAGTCCCTTAGATTTTTCTGCCTATACTGAAAATACATAACAAAAATATGGAGATGAATCTTATGTTTCGTTGGGCAATTATTTTCGCTGTGATCGCCTTAATCGCAAGTTTATTTGGTTTTGGTGGTGTTGCGGGAATGTCTAAAGACTTCGCAGTCATTCTTCTCGTTGTCGCGGTAATCCTCGCGATTGTTGGTTTTATTTCGAGAGGAAAAGTTTAGCTTTTCCTGATCAATTTTCATGAAAGAGAAGAACCTTGGTTCTTCTCTTTTTCATTTGAAAACGACCTTTTTCATTCATAAATTTTCACATTTCTATTGTAAATATTCGAAATTTAGTCATTTGAATCTTATATATTTATGCTTTAATCAATCTCATTCTCGCCGATACACAAGGATTAACAGATGGCTCTTGCAATCAAAACTCGTGAAATTCAATACCAAGCAAAAGATGGAACAACTTTAATCGGTTATTTTGCTGCGCCTGAATCCGCACAACCAGTTGCAGGTGTGATTGTTGGTCCAGAATGGTGGGGCCGAAATGAGTATTCTGAACAACGTGCTCGAGAGTTGGCACAACATGGTTTTGCTGCGCTGGCAATTGATATGTATGGCGATAAAAAAACCACGGCTGTTGCGACTCAAGCCCATGAGTGGATGATGCAAACCTTCCAACATGAGCAAACCATTGTTGAGCGTTCAGCCGCGGCTTTGGCTGCTTTAGCAGCACAACCAGAAGTCGATGCAACGCGTTTGGCTGCGATTGGATTCTGTTATGGTGGTAAAGTGATATTAGATTTGGCACGCTCAGGTGCTGACTTAAAAGCTGCGATTACTTTCCATGCAAATTTATCTGCGCAAAAAGCAGCGGAAGCAGAAAAATTTAAAGCGCAAGTGTTAGTGCTACATGGTGAAAAAGACAGCATGGTGTCTTTGGCAGATGTCGAATCGTTTAAACAAGAAATGCAGCATGCTCAGGTAAAATCTGAAGTGATCATCCTCAAAGATGCTAAACATGGCTTTAGTAACCCACAAGCAGATGAAAAAGCAAAAGCCAATGGCGTAGATCTAGGTTATAACGCCGAAGCAGAAAAAGCAGGATTAGCAGCAATGTATGATTTATTAGATCGCACCTTGGCTTAACCTACTCTGGCTTAATTAAAATACGTTCTACGTCGATTAAGACAACAAAACGAGGGATTAGAAATGACTGAAAAAGTATGTCCTTATTGTGACTTTGAAGAATTTGATATCATTGATAAAAATGAATTTGGTGCAATTTTGCCTGAACATAACCCTTTGTCTAAAGGTCATTCAGTGATTATTCCTTTGCGCCATATTGCTTCTTTTTTTGAGGTTTCAGAGAAAGAACGTAAAAGCCTTTCCTCTTTATTGGAACTGGCACGTAACGAGCTTAAGATTCGCCATCAACCTGAAGGTTTCCATATCGCTTTTAATGATGGTCATGTGTTTGGTGAAGACCAAAGTGAACATTTCCATATTCACATTATCCCACGTTATAAAAACGAACCGCTTAAACTGGATAAGCGTTGGGGTATCATCAACGAAAACTAAGTTGTGGCTATAAACGCATTTGAAAAGACGCTTTGGCGTCTTTTTTTATGTAGATTACTGCTCAAGTTTAAGATAATTTTCCGCAATAAATTTATCTTGGTTATACTGAGCATCCAATTTTTACGCTAGATTGTTATGTCGCAATTTTCATTTTCAGATGCGCTATTGACTTGGTTTGATCAACACGGGCGCCATGATTTACCGTGGCAAGTGGCTGATGATCCATACAAAGTTTGGGTGTCTGAGATTATGTTGCAACAAACACAAGTCAAAACTGTACTACAATATTTTGATAAATTTATCCAACGTTTTCCGACTGTCGATGATTTGGGTAAAGCTTCATGGGATGATGTTGCCCCCTATTGGGCAGGATTAGGCTACTACGCCCGTGCGCGCAATTTGCATAAAGCAGCAGGCGTGGTCAGCCAGCAAGGGCATTTTCCACAAAGCTTAGAACAATGGGTGGAACTTTCAGGTATTGGTCGCTCTACTGGTGGCGCACTGATGTCGCTTGGCTTACGCCAATATGGCGTCATTATGGATGGCAATGTAAAACGTGTTTTGGCCCGTTTCTTTGCCATTGAAGATGACCTGAGTAAACCCATCCATGAACGAGCCATGTGGCAACTGGCGGAAAGCTTATGCCCAACTGAACGCAACCACGACTATACCCAAGCAATTATGGATTTGGGCGCAACCATTTGTACGCCCAAAAAGCCACTCTGCTTATACTGCCCTATGCAACAACATTGCCAAGCCCATCAACAAGGGCTAGAAACTGAACTGCCTTATAAGAAAGCTAAAAAGCCTGTTCCTGTTAGAACTGGCACAGTGTTATTAATTGAGTCAGATCAACAATGGTTATGGGAACAGCGTCCCAACAGTGGTTTATGGGGAGGCTTATGGAGTTTACCGATTTTTGAAAATGAGCTCGCGTTTCAACAGCTTTGTCAAAGTCTAAAACTTATTTCAACTGTTGAACCTGTCCAAATCTCGCATAGCTTTACCCATTTCACATGGATTTTAAATGCGCATATTGTTCGAGTTGAATCAGACCAAAAAGAATACCTCCAGGCTGAACTTGGGGGCGAATGGTTAACACCACAAAAAGCTACACAAATGGGCATCCCCACAGCCATGAAAAAATTGATCTCAGCAGTAAAAATATGACATAGTCAGACACGGGTATTCGAAGCATATTTCAATTTTAATTTGCCCTTTTGAAACTTGAAAAAAGGATTTCTCGTGTCACGTAGCATCCAATATTGCTTGATGGCCTTGCTTGCCATTATTTTAACTGCATGTACCACTGCACCTAAAAAGCCAAGCTCATCTAAGCCTCAGCTTCCACAAGCTCAAATTAACCGCCTAAAAGCAATGTCAATGCCAACCCGATTGGCAATTCCTGTAGATGGAGTAAAACCACAAAACCTCACAGATACTTGGGGTGCATCTCGCAGTGCTGGGCGAGCACATGAAGGAATTGACATCATGGCTTCACGTGGAACCAAAGTTTATAGTAGTACTGAAGGTGTGATTGCCAGCTTAAAGAGCAATAATCTGGGGGGTAAAGTGATTTGGCTCATCGGACCAGGTGGGGTTTATCACTATTATGCTCATCTAAACGATCACAAACGTGGTCTACAAGAAGGCGATTACGTTAAAAAAGGTCAGTTAATCGGCTATGTGGGCAATACGGGAAATGCACGACATACTGCACCGCATTTGCACTATGGACTATACTTAAGGGGTAAAGGCCAAGGTGCAGTCAACCCCTACCCTTATTTACGTTAATTTTAGATTGAATCAATTTAGGAATATTCCATGTCAGAAGCATTGCTTGAGCGTTTAGTTGAATTTGCAGAATCAGGCAATCAACAAAAAATTGCCCTCAATGGACAAAATCATCAAGGCTGGATTATGGAAATCACCGATGAAGCATTAATGATCAGTACTGGCTTTGCAGACAAAGCGGGTAAAGATATTTGGGTAAGTTTTAAAGATTTACAACATGCGCAACTTTCCTATTGGGACAACAAACAAGATCAATGGGTCGAATTTAAACTTTAGACAATTAAAACTTAAATCAATCAGAACAATGGTAGATCTTTTATGACAAATAAACGCTGTGGTTGGTGTTCAGATGATCCTCTTTATATTGAATATCATGATCAAGAGTGGGGTAAGTCCAATCGAGATGAACAGCATTTATTTGAAATGCTTTGCCTAGAGGGGCAACAAGCAGGTTTATCTTGGATTACTGTTTTAAAAAAGCGTGAAAGCTACCGCGCCCAATTTTTTAACCACCCGATTCAAACCATCGCCAATTTTACTGAACAAGAGCTTGCGCTAAAATGTCAGGATGCTGGGCTGATTCGCCATATTGGGAAATTAACGGCAATTCGTGACAATGCTATTGCATGGCAAAACATGAAAGCTCAAGAGATTGATATGGTGAACTGGTTATGGGATTTCGTCGACCAGCAAGTACAACTCAATGATGTCCCTGATTATAAATTAGCGCCAGCACAAACCGAAACCAGTCAAAAGCTTTCTAAAGCGTTAAAAAAGAATGGTTTTAAATTTGTTGGTCCAACCACTTGCTATGCCTTTATGCAAGCAGTGGGTATGATCAATGACCATGAAAATGATTGTATATCCCGCTAAAAGTTTAACTGAACAAACAGGAAGGATTCACATGTCAAATAATACGTTTCATGCTTATGCTGCCTTAGAGGCAGGTGCAGCACTTGTGCCCTATCAATTTGATGCAGGTGAATTACAGCCTCATCAGGTCGAAGTCAAAGTTGAATATTGCGGTTTATGCCATTCCGATGTTTCAGTGATTAACAATGAATGGGGAAATTCAGTTTTTCCAGTGGTTGGCGGTCATGAAATTATCGGTACCATCACTCAACTGGGTTCAGAGGCGAAAGGATTAAAAGTCGGTCAACGTGTTGGTATCGGCTGGACTGCGGAAAGTTGTCAGCACTGTGATCCATGTGTTAGTGGTCAACAAGTGCTTTGCACAGGGGGTTCAGTTGCAACTATCGTTGGTCATGCAGGCGGGTTTGCAGATAAGGTTCGTGCAGGTTGGCAGTGGATTATTCCTTTTCCTGAAGATTTAAATCCTGAAAGTGCTGGTCCTTTATTGTGTGGTGGTATCACTGTTTTTGACCCAATCTTAAAACATCAAATTCAAGCAGTTCACCATGTTGGTGTCATTGGGATTGGTGGTTTAGGTCATATGGCCATTAAAATACTCAAAGCGTGGGGTTGTGAGATCACTGCCTTTACATCAAGTTTGGACAAAACAGATGAACTTAAAGCAATGGGCGCAGACCATGTGGTCAATAGTCGCGATGCCAATGCGTTAAAAGCGCAACGTGGCAAATTTGATTTATTGCTGTGTACGGTAAATGTGAGTTTGGACTGGAAAGCATATCTCAATACACTGGCACCAAATGGCACAATTCATATGCTAGGTTTAGTCCTCGAACCGATGCCGATTCCTGCGGGCGCACTGATTGGCGGTGCAAAATCAGTGACCGGTTCACCAACAGGCTCCCCTTTTGCATTGCGTCAATTATTACAATTTGCCGCACGCAAAAACATTGCACCACAAATTGAAGTTTATCCAATGTCAAAAATTAATGAGGCTTTGGAGCGACTTCATTCTGGAAAAGCCCGTTATCGTATCGTATTAAAAGCGGATTTCTAATTTAAGTCTGACCATCCATCACGGTTTATCAAGAACCGTGAATGGAATAAGCCTGTCGTGGTATGCGTTTGCTCACAAATCAGTTTAAGCCACACTCTTGGCTAACAATTCACCCCTGACCCAATCTGCCAATAACATAATTGCATCCTGAATTTCCTGAGACAATTCATGCCCTGCATTTAAACGAATACAATTGTTATAACGGTGATCCTCACCAAAAATAATCCCTGGCACAATATTGATACTGTATTGCTGTGCATAGTAATACAACGCCAAGCTATCAATCTGCTCTGGGAACTGTAACCACAAGGCATAACTTCCCTGCGGTTGATTTAAACGGATCTCTACCCCATAAAAAGCATGTTGAATAAACTGTAAATATTGCGCAACTTGAGCCATCAACTTAGGGCGTAACTCACTCAAATGCTGACGATAGGCTCGGCTATAAATCAAATCAGCAAGACCCAATTGCAATGGTGTATTGACCGAAACATTTTGTAAAATCAACTTGGCATGTAAGTGCTGTAAACGTTGTGGCAAACAGAACCAACCGACCCGATAAGAGGTCGACAACGACTTGGAAACCGATCCGCAATAAACCACATAGCCCTGTTGATCCCAATATTTAATCGGTAAAGGGCGTTTGGCATTAAAGCTACATTCAGCATAAATATCATCTTCAATTACGTAACACTGATACTGCGCTGCCAGCTGTGCGATTTTTTCTTTCTCGGCATTAGTCAAACAGAAGCCTAAAGGGTTTTGAAAATTGGCCGTTAATAAACAGACTTTTGCAGCTGAGTTTTGCATCTCTTGTTCTAAACGATCCAGATCAAAACCTTCGGTATTGGCGGGGATTTCAATAATTTTTCGTTTGAGCAACGCCAACAATTGCAACTGACCATTATAGTTTGGTGTGGGCACAATCACACTGTCACCGATTTGGCTCAGGCTTTGAATCATCACAGACAATGCCGGCATACAACCATTGCTGATATAAATATCTTCTTTGGCAATATAAAAGCCATCTTCAGCCCAATGTGCTGACAAAGCCTCTCTTAACTGAAGGTGCCCTTGGCGGTCATTATATAAAAAGTCTTCTGGTTTACTGTGCTTTAAAGCACGTTGTATTGAACGGCGTAAGGCCTCTACAGGAACTAGATTAGGCGATAACTGAATCGAACCTAAATGGATCAGCTTATTATTGATTGCTGCTTCATGAATTTGAATTTGTAAGTCTAGATTTGAAACCTCACGTGCTCTCGACTTAAAATCAGGATGGTCAGGTACAGCAATCTGCGAGGCTTTTTGCTGCGATTGAACAAAATAGCCAGACTTTTCTTTGACATAAATCAAGCCTTGCGCTTCAAGCAATTCATAACAACTCTTTGCTGTATTCAGACTAATATTTTGCAATGCTGCAAATTTTCGCAAAGAACTGAGTCGTTGCCCAACGGCCAACTCACCACAATAAATTTTCTGTGCAATTTGTTGTGCTAATGTTTGATATTGAAACGCCATATCTGTACTCAAATTTTAATATTTGTTGTATCTGTATCTATAAAGTTAACAGATTTATGCTTCATTCACAGCCAATTTTTACAAACAAATTGATTTGAAAGGAGAAAAAAATGAGAACGATCGCTTTAATCAGTATTGTCTTTGGATTAACTGCTTGTCAGCCTCAGCAGGTCAATCAAGCTGCTCAGAAACAACATTTTGTATGTAAATCTTTGATTGAAGGCTTTTTAAAAACACAAAATTTAGCTGAGTATCAACTTGATCATCTAGAACCCACCCTACATCAGACTGCTGCTGTGCGAAACTACCGCTACCATACCAGTAGTGATCAACGGATGAAAATTAATATCCCAGTGCAAAAAGACTTGCAGTTCAAATGCCTTCAGACAGCAACTGATCATTTTGAAATCCAATTGGTCAATCCACAACAACCCAGTAGCCAAACTTTACTGAGTCTGGATTTACCACCACAAAAGACTATCGAAACTTTGACAGCTTTTGCGTTAAAAACTCAATAAATAAACGGACACGCTTTGGTAAATGTTCCTGTTGATAATACACCGCATGGATGTGTTGCTCATAAAGCTCTATTTGATCTTCAAATAGAGCGATCAAGCGTCCTTGCTTTATATCTTTTAAAATTTCAAACTCAGACAATCTCGCAATTCCATGCCCGCGTAAACACAGTTGGCGGACAGTTTCACCACTGGATGCTTTGATTTTTGGTTTGACAGTAAGCCTTTCTCCATTGACTCGAATCGGCCAAGTATTTAAACGGCTGACTTTGCTAAAGCCAATTTGCGTATGATTTAAAATATCTTGCGGTGTTGCTGGATAACCATGTGTGGCTAAATACTCAGGACTGGCAACGATATATAATCGGCTTTTACATAACAAACGTGCATGTAAGCTCGAATCATTAAGATCCCCAAAACGTATTGCAACATCTGTCTTATGTTCTAATAAATCGATGATCTGATCGTTACTGTTTAACTCTATTTCAATTTCAGGATACAACTGAGAAAACTCTTGCATCAACGGTGCAATCACATGCAATACAAAAGGTGTCGCGGAATCCACACGAATCAGCCCAGATGTATCACTGTCAGATTTTAATAAAGCATCTTCTGCTTCATTGAGGTCATGCACAATTTTTCGGGCTTTTGCTAAAAATAATTGCCCCTCTTGAGTCAACTTAAGTTTACGTGTTGTCCGCTCTATTAAGGTGACATTCAGTTTAGATTCAAGTCGTTGCAAGGCTCGACTTACACCTGAAGTGGTTTGTTCAAGATGCGTTGCAGCTGCAACAATCGAACCACTATCAACAATATTAATAAAAGCCTGTAATTCTTCGAGTGTAGATTTCATTGCTGTCAGCGCTCTGCTTATTGTTGATTTCTAGTCAACAATATTTTGCATATTCCTATATTTTTCCGCAACAATTAAAGTTGCAAAATACACCCAATCTCAGAAAATAAAGTGAAATCCAGCATGACAAACATCGTTCCTCAATTTGGTGTCGGTACTTTCCGTTTAACAGGACAAACTGTGATTGACTCGGTCAAAACAGCCTTAGACGTTGGTTATCGTGCTGTAGACACTGCTCAAATCTATGGCAACGAAGCAGAAGTCGGTCAGGCCATTGCTGAAAGCCATATCCATCGTGATGATTTATTTATCACAACAAAGATATGGACAGATCATTATCAAGCCGACAAACTTATTCCAAGTCTTAAAGACAGCTTACAGAAACTGGGTACTGATGCAGTCAACTTAACCTTGATTCACTGGCCAGCGCCAAGTCTCGGAATTTCTGTTGCAGAAATGATGCATAACCTGTTAGAAGCGAAAAAGCTGGGCCTAACTGAACATATTGGAATTTCAAACTTCAATATCGACTTATCGCAACAAGCCATTGCTGCTGTAGGGCTTGAAAATATTGCCACCAACCAAATTGAACTTAGCCCTTATTTGCAAAATGATAAGTTGGTGAATTTTTTACAGTCACAAAATATTGATGTGACCTCTTATATGACCTTGGCGTATGGCAAAGTTTTAAATGACCCAACATTAACTGAAATTGCCAAACAGCATCAGGCTTCTAGCGCTCAAATTGCATTGGCATGGGCATTGCAGAAAGGCTTTGCTGTCATTCCGTCATCGACTAAACGTGAAAACTTAATCGCCAACTTAAAAGCACAAGAGATTCAGCTATCTGCTGAAGAAATGCAATTAATCGCGCAATTGGAACGTAATGGCCGTGAGGTTGATCCTGAAAACTTAGCACCTCAGTGGGATGTTTAATTCACTGCTGGAGTAAAAGTGATTTAAAGCAGCGCAAATCTTGGCTCAGGCTTTGATTAGCAAAGTTGGGGTACTAAGTTTTACTTACTAGGCTTCAAAACAGGCTTTACCCCCTTTTGATCATGACTTAGATTGCTTCGCAAGATTATTTTCTTGCGAAGCTTTATTTTGTCACTTCATCAAAATAGCGGCTGAAAAGTAAATGACCATCCCAGTGATTGACTAAACGCTGTTACACCCCATCATTTTCAATATGCTGTATATTTGAGATTCCTCATGAAATTAAATTTTCCCTTACTCGCATTAGCGATTGGTGCTTTTGCAATAGGAACAACAGAATTTTCTCCTATGGGCTTTCTTCCCCAAATTGCAGAAAATTTGAATATTTCAATCCCTACCGCAGGTATGCTGATCACCGCGTATGCACTCGGTGTCATGATTGGTGCGCCGTTTATGACCTTATGGTTTGGACGGTTTCCACGACGTAAAGCGCTTATTTTAGCCATGATTATTTTTACCATTGGCAATATTCTTGCTGCAATTGCCCCCAATTACTGGGGCTTAATGGCCGCTCGAATCCTGACCAGTCTCAATCATGGGGTGTTTTTCGGGATTGGTTCCATTGTTGCAACAAGCGTCGTACCTAAAGACAAGCAAGCCAGTGCTGTTGCCACCATGTTTATGGGCCTCACCATTGCCAACATCGGTGGTGTTCCTTTAGCCACATGGGTTGGGCAGAATATTGGCTGGCGTATGTCATTTGCAGCAATCGCCTTACTCGGCGTGATTACTATGCTGTCACTATGGAAAGCCTTGCCTGAAGATAAAGCAAGTCAACGGCCTGATGTCAAAGCAGAATTAAAAGTGCTGACTCGGCTGCCTGTGGTTCTTGCATTGCTCACCACGGTGATGAGTGCAGGTGCAATGTTTACCCTCTATACCTATATTGCGCCTAGCCTACAAAACATCACCCATGCCAGCCCGATGTTTATTACCTTGATGCTGGTACTGATTGGAATTGGTTTTTCAATTGGTAATCACTTAGGTGGGAAATTTGCAGACTTGTCACTGACCAAAACATTGACCAGTTTCTTGCTGTTACTGATGGTGAGCATGTTGCTGTTCCCTATACTGGCTCAAACTCAAATTGGTGCAGCATTGGCACTGATTGTCTGGGGAGCAGCAGCCTTTGCAGTGGTCCCACCTTTACAGATGCGTGTCATGTCTGTTGCACATGAAGCACCTGGATTGGCATCCTCTGTGAATATTGGGGCATTTAATTTAGGCAATGCTTTAGGTGCAACAGCTGGTGGCGCAGTATTGAGTATGGGCATGAGTTATGCTGCGGTGTCTATTGCAGGTGCGGTACTCACAGCTTTAGGGCTAGTGCTGGTTTTTATTCAAATGAAAATGAATAAAGCACCTGTACAACAATATAGCCATTCAGCCTAGCGATTAACAATCGTGACAAAGACTGCAAGTAACCTTTCTTTCTACATCAATACCTTAAGAAAGGTTACTTTCAATAGTTAAATGGAAAGATCTGCTAAGCATTATTTTTTCGAATATAAAGTTGTTTCGTCAATAGGGTCTGCTTCAGGATTATTGATCAAACAACGTCTATTTTAAAATATCAGGCAAAGCTGCAAAGGGTTTATTCTTTGCCAATTCTGTTTTCATTTTCTGCAACATCTGATAAGGCTGCTGTTCGACCAAAATATTGGTTAAGCTTGCAGGAATAGAGCCTTCTGGATTGGCGTGTCCAGAGGTAATGACTTTGACTTTATTGGCACCCAGTTTTTGAAAGGTCCAATCACCTGAATAATCTTTTAAACGCACATAGTCAGGATTCAGTGCTTTACCTTGCTGAATCGCAGAATTTTTAATAAAAATACTGCCATTTGCATCTTTAGACATGGTTCCTTTAACCACCATGTCGCGATCTTTTAACGGAAAGGGAAAATCTAAAACCATATAAATGCTGAATTCACCTTTTTTATCATCGCGAGATAACACTTCAGCTTTGGCAACATTGGGGACCCATTTCGGTGAGTTTTTAACATCCAATACCAAAGCAACAGCACGATCAATCGGCACATCTAATGTTGTTTCAGCTTTATAAGACAACACAGAATTACTGGCATCCTTGTATGTCCATACCTGAATGTTATTTTTATTCAAACTCAATTTGGCATTGTTTGGTAAAGCAGCTTGTGTAGTCAGGCCAAAAGCACTGATTACACAAGCAAATAACATCACTGTTTTTTTCATTTTTGAATGTTCAAAATTTGACTAATTGTTTTAATTCTATCGCATCAGATTTTAAGCTTAAATATCATTTAAGCCTAAAACGTCTTTCATATCGTATTTTTTTGCATCTTTGCCGACAACCCAAGCGGCTGCACGTACAGCACCGGCAGCAAAATTCATACGATTCGTGGCTTTGTGTGTCACTTCTACACGCTCACCTTCGCCAATAAACATCACTGTATGTTCGCCCACAATATCACCACCACGAATCGTTTCAAAACCAATGGTTTCACGTTCACGTGGACCTGTATGCCCCTCACGACCATAGACAGCAACTTTCTTTAAATCACGACCCAGTGTGTCAGCAACAGCTTCACCCATCATCAGTGCAGTACCTGATGGTGCATCTACTTTATGACGGTGATGAGCTTCAATAATTTCAATATCCACAGTATCGCCAAATACTTTAGCTGCCAGCTCAAGTAATTTAATCGAAACATTCACACCCACTGAATAATTTGCCGCATAAACAATCGGTGTCTGAGTCGCAGATTGATTTAATAGCTCTTTTTGTTGATCCGAGAAACCAGTTGTACCAATCACCATTGCAACACCAGCAGCACTGCATAGTTTTAAATTATGTTCAGTGGCAACAGGCGCAGTAAAATCAATTACCACATCCACATCTTTGAGGATCTCTTCCAAGTTGCCAACCACTTTAATCCCCACAGCACCAATTCCTGCAAGCTCTCCTGCATCTGCACCAATTAATGTGCTTTCCGGGCGCTCTACTGCAGCAGCAAGTTGAAAACCTGCTTGTTGTACAGCTTGAATCAATGTACGGCCCATACGGCCACCTGCACCTACAATACCAATGCGTGGAGCTGCTGACATACGATCTTCCTAAATCTGAATTTGAAAATTTGGCTCTACTATAACAAAACTCGGTTCTAAGACGACGTTTCAATATAAAAAAATACTGTGATCTTTTTGCTTGCTTTGGGATCTGATGCGCTCATTGGTCCGGAATAGCCTGAACGAATAAATAGATTAATTTTATAAAATATATCGGTAAAACTTTGAAAAATTTACAACTTTTCAAATTTATTTCATCAAAATGCAAGAATCCCACAGCAGACTACATGCCACGAATGAAAAGAATATGGCTTATAAGGAGATCAATATGCATTCGAATAAAATGGCTTTCGCTCTAGTACTCGGCATGATGATGACAAATGTTTGGGCTGAATCAGCACCTACAACAACATCAGCAACAACTGAAGAAAAAACACTTGTTCAATCCAATAGCAGCACAGCATCTGAACCTCAAACAGAAGTTCGTGTTGAAGATATTGATGCACCAATCATCGAGTAATAAGTACCTATTTCTCAGCGGTTGAGGGTATGTCCAATATCTTCGACCTGTCTTTTTTAAAATAGCTCAATTCAATTGTAATCATCATCATAAAAATCAGGCTTTATCGCTAAACATTAACAGTTATATTATTTTTAA
This sequence comes from Acinetobacter sp. CE-15, assembly GCF_051059255.1. Lineage (NCBI taxonomy): Bacteria > Pseudomonadati > Pseudomonadota > Gammaproteobacteria > Moraxellales > Moraxellaceae > Acinetobacter > Acinetobacter sp. CE-15. Next base: position 4,559,561 of record NZ_CP192737.1, read on the forward strand.
ATCATCTAAAAACTGCTTGAAATGTATATTAAATTACAGCTAAAAATAACTAAAAAGTAAAAATTAAATTCTTCAGATCTATTAAACTAAAAGCGCTTGGATGCAATCATAAAAAGCAAATATCAAAGGAAATACCATGCAACTCAAAAAAATCATTTTAGGATTGGTGATGACAACAACTGTTTCACTCGTTTGGGCCGAAGACACAACGCCTACATCCACTCCTGCCCCAACATCGGAATCATCGACACCAGCAACACATCCCGCGGTGATACTCCCCCAAGATGATAATTCAATAGATGCGGCCCCAGATGACAACGAATTTGATTTATCACCATCAGATCAAGCATCAAAATAAAAAAACGGAGCAACAAGATCTGTTGCTCCGTTTTTACATCTTCAATGTTTAGCTTGCTAAATGAAAAGGTCTAAACTCAATTAGTCAAATAAACGATCGAAGAAAGATTTTTTCTTCGGTGACGATTTATTGTCATCACTTTCCATCGTGGCTTGAAGTTCTTTCAATAGCTCACGTTGGCGGCTGGTCAAATGTACAGGTGTTTCCACCACAATACGGCAAAGTAAGTCACCTTGCATACTGCTACGTACAGGTTTTACCCCTTTACCGCGTAGTCGGAACATTTTACCGGTTTGTGTACCTTCAGGCACTTTCAAACTGACACGGCCATCCAATGTTGGAATTTCAAGTTCTTTACCTAAAGCAGCATCTGCGATACTAACAGGTACATCCATATATAAGTCTGCACCATCACGTTGGAAGATATCGTGCTCACGCACTACGACTTCAACGTATAAATCACCAGATTGACCATCACGGATCGCTTCACCTTTACCTGTTAAGCGAACGCGATCACCATTATCAACACCTGCAGGAATAGTAACTTCAAGGGTCTGCTGACGATCTGATACACCTGAACCATGACATTTGCTGCATGGATTTTTAATAATTTTACCTTGTCCACGACAGGTACTACATGTCTGCTGAACAGAGAAGAAGCCCTGTTGCATACGCACTTGACCTGCACCATGGCAAGTCTTACAGGTTTCTACATCATTTGGATTTTTTGAACCTTTACCATCACACACATCACAAGGTGCTGGTGCAGTAAAGGTAATGGTTTTCTTAACGCCTCTCACCGCTTCTTCAAGCGTTAATTCCATAACATAACGCAGGTCGGAACCACGACGCGCACGTTGCTGACCACGGCCACCACCGCCAAAAGCGCCACCGAAGATGTCACCAAACTGACTGAAAATGTCTTCGGCACTGAAACCACCACCAAAGCCACCGCCGCCCATACCACCTTCAAAGGCGTTATGACCCATACGGTCGTACATGCTACGTTTTTCACCGTCAGAAAGAATTTCATATGCTTCCGCACATTCTTTAAACTTTTCTTCAGCTTCTGAGTTGTCAGGATTACGATCTGGATGATACTTCATCGCCAACTTACGGTAGGCTTTTTTAATTTCATCATCACTAGCGGTTTTAGCAACACCTAAAACCTCATAATAATCACGTTTAGCCATGATTGGCGATGCTCCACAAAATTTGATAATACTTCTATGCAGAGTAAATTGGGGGCGATGTTATTTTTTACAAGCGTGAAATGTGGTTTTTTTTAAAAAACAGCTTTTTTCTGTAAATATTTAGTAAAACCTTTGAGCCATATATTGAGTAAATATAACCATGCAATGGCACTAAATACCACACCAGCCACAGTGCACGCTTTTACCCAAATGAAACTGTCCCAATAGAAAAAGATTAACGGAATAAACCATAGCGCAGCAAAGGCTGCCAAAATCAAAAAAATGAGAGCATTGCGCATAATCCACAACGCTTGCGCATGTATCCATACCTCTGCATTATCTGCCACTGCTACTTTACGTGCTAACCAATACGCCAACACGGCTGTAATCACCGTAAACAATGCAAGAAACATAAACAAATAAGAGCTCGTAATAAATTTACGATGCTGTTCTGGATTTGTTTGCCCCATGGGTGTTTTTGACCTCAAATTTATTGCATACCGATTTACTTATTATGCAATAAAATTTCCTATGTTATTTTCTGTTAAAGATTAAGTGCTACTATATTGAAGTTTTCAATTTTTCGCACCTAATATTCTCAACAATTTATGTATTTTCTGTAGTTTTTTTAATCTTAAACCAAGTCGCATACAACGCTGGTAAGAAAAATAACGTTAAAAGTGTCGCAATAATTAAACCACCCATAATGGCCACTGCCATTGGCCCAAAGAAAATACTCCGAGAAAGCGGAATCATGGCCAATACCGCTGCCAAGGCGGTCAGAATAATGGGGCGGAATCGGCGAACTGTAGCATCCAAAATCGCATCCCATTGATTCTGCCCAGCTCGAATATCTTGTTCGATCTGATCAATCAGAATCAGTGAGTTACGCATAATCATTCCAGATAATGCAATGGTGCCTAGCATCGCCACAAAACCAAAAGGCTTATTGAATAAGAGCAGGAATAACACTACCCCAATTAAACCTAACGGCGCTGTCAAAAATACAATGAATGAACGCGAAATACTCTTTAACTGCAGCATCAGCAAAGTAAATACCACCGCAAGGAATAATGGCATCCCTGCATTTACAGAAGTTTGCCCTTTTGCCGACTCCTCTACCGCGCCACCAACTTCTAACAAATAACCACTTGGTAAGGTTGTACGAAGCTGATCCATTTTTTCAGCCAGCTCATTGACCACGGTTGCAGGCTGTAACTTGGTCCGAATATCTGCCCGTACAGTAATGGTCGGTAAACGATTGCGGTGCCAAATCAAACCATCTTCAAATTTATATTGAAGTGTAGCGATTTGCGCCAAAGGTACAGTGGTGCCTTTACTTGTTGGAACAGCAAGACTGGATAATGCTTCAACATTGACACGTTCAGCCTGATCACCGCGGATACGAACATCAATCAGCTCACGTTTTTCACGATATTGATTGATAATTGCACCCGATATCGAACTGTTTAAAAAATTCGCCAAATCTTCTGAGGTTACACCCATTTGACGGGCACGGTCTTGATCAATCACCAACGAAATGATTTTACTTTGCTCACCCCAGTCCAAATGAACATTTGCGGTATTTGGATTTTCGCCCACCAGTTGAGCAACTTTTTGCGCCTCCTGACGAACAATTGCAATGTCTTCACCCGATACACGAAATTGCAATGGATAGCCGACTGGAGGACCATTTTCTAATAAAGAGACACGGATACGTACCTGTGGCAATAATTGGCGAATTTGCGTATCTAAGGATTTACGAATTTCATCACGATCATCCAGTGACGATGCTAAAACCACAAATTGTGCAAAACTGGCTTGTGGCATCTGTTGATCTAAAGGCAGATAGAAACGTGGTGTACCTGTTCCTACATAAGCAACATAATTATCAATACCCTTTTGCTTAGATAAAAATGCCTCGACTTTCTTCACGGCATCTTCAGTTGCAGTCAGTGATGCGCCTTCTTCCAATTTTAAATCGACCAAAATTTCAGCACGGTTTGAAGACGGGAAAAATTGTTGGGGTACAAATTTAAACATCACCACAGACAGGACAAAAACCCCAACCGTAATTGAAATGACGGTTTTTCTATAAGTCACGCACCAATTCACCAACTTTCTAAAGCTTTGATAAAATTTAGATTGATATGGATCAAAATGCTCACCAGTATGATGAATCACGGGCTGAGGTTCTGGTTGCTTTCGTAATCTTGCGAGAAGACGCTGATACCACGGCGCTTTTTGTGGCACTTTGTTAAAATCTGGAAGTAACTTATCGCCTAGATAAGGAACAAAAACCACAGCAGCAATCCATGAAACAATTAAGGCAATGGTCACCACTTGGAAAATTGAACGAGTATATTCCCCTGTGCTTGATGCGGCTGTAGCAATAGGTAAAAAACCTGCTGCGGTAATTAATGTTCCTGTCAGCATCGGAAATGCGGTACTGGTCCATGCAAAACCAGCTGCCTTCATCCGGCTATAGCCCTGTTCCATTTTAATGGTCATCATTTCGACGGCAATAATGGCATCATCAACCAATAACCCTAAGGCCAGAATCAAGGCTCCTAGAGAAATCTTATGTAAGCCAACATCAAATAAATTCATGCCTGCAAAAGTCATCGCAAGCACCAGTGGAATCGAAAATGCCACCACCAAGCCGGTACGAAAACCCAGCGAAAAAAAGCTCACCAATAAAACGATAATGACTGCTTCTGCAAGAACTTTGACAAATTCATGAATACTGCGTTGAACAGCCACTGGCTGATCTGAAACTTTTTTCAGTTCCATACCTAAAGGCAGTGATTTTTGTAAGGTTTTAAATTCCGTTTCTAGGTTTTTACCCAATGCGATGATGTCACCACCTTTACGCATAGAAACCGCTAAACCAATCCCATTCTCGCCCATAAAACGCATGCGAGGTTGTGCAGGCTCACTAAATCCACGATAAACGTCAGCAACATCGCCCAGTTGAATGGTTCTATTTCCCACCAACAAGGGCATTTTTTTCAAATCATCGACACTTTTTAAAGCACCACTGACTCGCACTTGAATACGGTCAGTGCCTGTTTCAAAAAAGCCTGCACTGGTCACACTGTTTTGCTTTGCCAAGGCTTCTTGGATTGCAGTAACTGGTACGCCCATTTGCACGGCTTTGGTGTTGGAAAGCTCAATCCAGATTTTTTGATCTTGTAGCCCCACCAGATTGACTTTACTGACATCTTTGACCCGTTGTAAGCGAAGCTGTAAACGATCTGCATATTCTTTTAACGTTGCATAATCAAAATCTTTGCCTGTTAAGACATAGATATTCCCGAAGGTGTCACCAAACTCATCATTAAAGAACGGCCCCTGAACACCAGAAGGTAACTGTGTTTTGATATCGCCTACTTTTTTACGCACTTGATACCAAACATCTGGAATTTGGTTAGATTTTAATGAGTCTTTTGCCATAAACATGACCATAGACTCACCCGGACGCGAGTAAGCCATAATCTTGTCATAGAGCCCTGTGCTCATCAGTTCTTTTTCAATTTTATCGGTAACTTGTAAAGAAACCTCTTGAGCTGTTGCACCAGGCCAATAGGTTTGTACCACCATGACTTTAAAAGTAAAGGGTGGATCTTCACTCTGAGAGAGTTTTGAATAGGAAAATAGCCCGACAATACCCAATAGGATCATAAAATAAAGTACTAATCCTTTATTTTTGAGTGCCCATTCTGACAAGTTAAAGGCGTTAAATGGACTCATGATCATGCTCCTTTTTGAACAGTTACAGCACGATTTTCACGGTCTACCGGTTTTATTTTTTGCTTTTCACGAAGTAAATGTACCCCTCCTACAACCACCCATTGCCCAGGATTTAACCCTTTCACGACAGTAACACTGTCACGACCATAGCTGCCCAGAGTCACTGAAACTTTAGCAATCGTTTGGTCTGGATTCACCACCCAAATATAGGCTTGATTATTATTTGCTGAGACGCTAGATAAAGGCACACTCAATACATTTTGAATATTTTGATTAAAGAATACCCGCGCACTTTGCCCAAGTTGAATTGCGGACTGCCCTTCTTTTAAAGCCACTTTAACCATAAATGTACGTGATTGATCGGCTGCTGGAGAAATTTCTCGAACATAGGCAGCAAATTGATCTTGAGGTTTAGACCATAAAGTCACCCATGCATTTTGACCGACTTTAATCTCTGCAATGGCTTGTTCAGGTACACCTATCACCACTTCACGATCACCATCAATCGCCAGTTGGTACGCCGCCTGCCCTGCTGAAATCACTTGCCCAGTTTCAATATTACGTTGGGTAATCACCCCATTTTTATTGGCAATCAATTGGTTATAACCTGTTTGATTGGCGCTCACATCATAATTAGATTGGGCTTGTTTTAAACTTGCCTGGGCAGCATCATATTGATTTTTGACTGAATCATATTGTGAGCGACTCACAGCATTGATCGGTAAGAGCTGCTGAAAGCGTTTAAATTCATCTGCTGCAGCCTTGGCCGCAGATTGCGCACTTTCAAGTTGTGCTTTGGCTGAGTTCAATTGTAGCTGGGCATCTTTCACATCAAGCTTTGCTAAGACTTGCCCTACTTTGACACGAGCCCCAACATCGACATAGCGTTCTGTAATTTGTCCCCCGACACGGAATGCCAATGCTGTTTGCTGTCGGGCTTGAACATCCCCCGCATAACTTTTTTGATCTTCATGTGATGTTGCAGGCTGGGTGACCATCACCAAGGGAATTTGTTCCGCTTCAGGTGCTGGTTTGCTACACCCCACTATTGTTACACTACACAATACCAATAGGCTCGTGATCATTAAATTTAAACTACGCATAGGCAAGGCTCTTAATCAAATGCATTTTTTCGGGCAAAATAGAATGAGTATATTTATTTGCTCATTTTTTAATTAATATACTGTATGGTACAGTAATTGTGAATCGTGTATAGAGTAATTAACCTATTTTTTTTTGGAAATTATTGTGCAAACAACCGCTGGACGTCCAAAGGACTTAGAAAAACGGAAACACATTTTGGAAGCCGCCAAAAAGCTCTTTCTAAAATTGGGTTATCATGGTTCAAGCATGAACCAAATTGCCAAAGAAGCAGGCGTCACAAAGCTGACGGTATATAACCATTTTCAAGATAAAGAAACTTTATTTTGCTGTGCCATTGAAGCAACCTGTGAAGCGTCTATCGATGCTCGACCATTACGACTCAATCTTCAAAGTGATTTTTATGCGCATTTTTTTCAGGCGTGCGAGTTGGCACTCACTGTCATTAGCCTACCTGAAGCCATTAAACTTGAGCATTTGTTGTTAGAACTTGCCGCAGAGAAAAATCCTTTGGCTTTACAGTTTTATAATTCTTCCCATCAAAGAATGTGTGCAGTCTGGCAAGATTTTTTCCAACAAGCGGGCACGCTTAAATTTATTCAAGCAGATAACATTGAAAAACAAATCAACCTGATTCTGTCATTATTATTGGGTGTTCGACACCACGAGGTTTTATTGGGGATCCGCCAAATTCCTACGGAAGATGAAAAACAACAAATCATCACCGAAAGTATTGATTTATTTATGATGAAATATAAAGCCAACTGAAATTATTTAAAAACAAAATAATGCCCAATTGTTGTTTAAGGCATACTCAATGCATATCGCATAGGCTTGTTGATATCAAAAGGGCAAAAACTAAAGCTAAATATCCAAATTAAAATTAAGTCAAAGTCGACTTCTTGCACAGTCATTTACATACTTTTGTAGGGAGTCACTTGGATTGTGGTGGAATCACGTTATATTCGAGATAACAAGAACTGGAGAGTAACAAATGGTTCAACAAATTGATGCTCCGCTGCGTGAAGATGTACGCTTACTCGGAAACCTTTTAGGCGAAACGCTAAAGGAACATGCAGGACAAGATTTGTTTAATCAAATTGAACAAATTCGGGCTTTAGGTAAAGGCGCTCGAGATGGTCAAATTGAAGCAGAAAAACAACTTGAACAATTATTTTTAAATTTAAAAGATGATGAGATTCTGCCACTCACTCGCGCCTTTTCACACTTTCTAAATTTTGCCAATATTGCTGAACAATATCACGTTGTGCGTAGTCGTCGACAAAGTGAGTGCGATGAAAACTCACCATCACCCAATGTGCTGGATCATTTATTTAGCAAATTCAAAGATCAGCAAATTTCAGCAGAAACGCTCTATAAACAAATTTGTGAATTAAAAATTGAATTGGTTCTCACAGCGCATCCAACCGAAGTCAGTCGTCGTACTTTAATCCAAAAATATGATGGCATTAATCATTGCCTGTCTACTTTTGATCAGCAAAAACTGACACCTAAGCAACGTGCAGATGTGTTAACCGATTTAAAACAACTGATCTGTTCTGCATGGCAAACTGACGAAATCCGTCAGCATCGCCCAACCCCGATAGATGAAGCAAAATGGGGCTTTACCACGATTGAACAGACTTTGTGGAATGCGGTTCCAAAATTCATCCGTGAATTGGATGACCTCGTTCAGGACAATTGTGCAAAGGTTTTGCCTTTGGATATTTCTCCAATTCGTTTTGCATCTTGGATGGGGGGTGACCGTGATGGTAACCCGAACGTCACCCATAACATTACTCAAGAAGTTTTGTGGTTGTCACGCTGGAAAGCGGCTGACCTTTATGTGCGTGATATTGAAGATCTTCGTTGGGAACTCTCGATTGAAGCCTATTCCAATGAGCTACTTCAAGCTTTGGGTTATAGCCATCCTGAACCTTACCGCGAATATTTGCGTGCGACCCGTGAACGCCTCAAAGCAACCCGTCAATGGTTGGCAGATAAATTACGTGGTCAGCATTCAGATGTCGATCGCAGTTTAATCATTCGCCATAAAGATGAATTATTACAACCGTTATTACTTTGCTATCGTTCTCTAATGGCATGTAATTTACCTGAGATTGCCAATGGTAAATTGCTCGACTTTATCTATCGAGTAAATTGTTTTGGTATTGAGTTGCTTAAACTGGATATTCGCCAAGAGTCAGGTCGCCATCGCCAAGCTATCTCAGCAATTACCGAATACCTTGGTTTGGGTAATTTTGAGACATGGACAGAACAAGCGCGTCAAAATTTCTTATTGCAAGAATTACAAAGCAAACGCCCGTTATTGCCTAAACATTTAAATGAGCCTTCAGGTAGTCTGATTGAAAACCCTGATGTTCAAGAAGTCTTTGCAACCATGCGTACTTTGGCTGAACAACCCAAAGAAAGCTTAGGTGCTTATATCATCTCAATGGCTGAATATCCGAGTGATGTTTTGGCGGTATTGTTACTGCAAAAAGAAGCGGGAATTGAGCATCCATTACGCGTTGTTCCTTTATTTGAGACCTTGAAAGACTTGGATGGTGCGGCAAGTACCATGAGTACCCTGTTCAATATGCACTGGTATAAACAGCATATCCAAGCTAAGCACGAAGTCATGATTGGCTATTCGGATTCTGCCAAAGATGCTGGTTTTATGTCCGCAAACTGGGCCCAGTATCGTGCGCAAGAAGAGCTGACGGCAATTGCCAAACAACATGGCGTTCAACTGACCTTGTTTCATGGTCGTGGTGGTTCAATCAGTCGTGGTGGTGCACCAACCCAACAAGCATTATTTTCTCAACCGCCGGGCTCAATTTCAGGTGCAATCCGTGTGACTGAACAAGGTGAAATGATTCGCTTTAAATTTGGTCTAGAAGAAATTGCCTTACAAAATTTGGAAATTTATGCTGCTGCGACCTTAGAAGCGACATTATTACCACCACCTGTGCCAAAACAAGCATGGCGAGATTTGATGCACAGCATGACGGATTTATCTGTTCAGGTATATCGTCAGACCGTGCGTGAAAATCCTCATTTTGTTAAATATTTACGCACCGTCACCCCTGAGCTTGAGTTACAAATGTTGCCGCTTGGTTCACGCCCTGCGAAGCGTAAAGTCAGTGGTGGGATTGAATCTTTACGTGCCATTCCTTGGGTTTTTGCCTGGACCCAAATTCGTTTAATGCTTCCTGCTTGGCTGGGTACTGGCGCAGCGATCAACCAAGTGATTGATCAAGGTCAAAAAGCGGTATTGGATGAAATGTTAAAGGAATGGCCTTATTTCCAAACATTAATTGATATGTTGGAAATGGTCCTCTCTAAAGCTGACTCAAATATTGCACTGTATTATGAATCTCATCTTACCGATGATGAAGACTTAAAAGTACTTGGTGCTGAATTACGTCAACGCTTGCATGATGCAGTACAAACCCTGTTGGCGATGAAAGGTGAATCGCAGCTGTTAAGTTCCAATGATGTGCTTGATCAAGCCATGAAAGTACGTAAGCCGTATTTATTACCCTTGCATTTATTACAAGCCGAATTGATGAAACGTCGTCGTGCATACTTGGCTGAATGTCAGGCAGAACATACCCCTGTAGATCATGCACTGATGGTCAGTATTGCTGGTATTGCGGCAGGTTTACGTAATACGGGTTAAGTTCAAGTTTCTTTGAAGGGGTACATAGGTACCCCTTCAACTTAGTGACCCTCGATAAAGTCATTTCTTTGATTATGGATATAAGCAGAAAAGCATTGGTTTCTTGTTTGGAAGCAAATATTAAAACTGCTACTCATCCAAGTATCGACTTGACTTTGTTTATAGAAAATTTCTGCAATAGGATGAAGATAATAATTAAACCCATCTGCTTGTTGCTCAAAAGAACTATAACTTCGTGCTTTGCTATACAAGTTGTTTAAATCTTGCGTTATTTCCTGAATATTTTGGTTAAAAAACCAAACGATTACATCGTTATTTTGAAATTCACGAGTTCGATAAACGCCTGTTTCATCACATTCAACAGCAAAAATTTTTGCACCTGAATCACTAAAGCTTGAATAGAGCAATTTGGATGATTGGATTTGCTCATGCTGACCAACCTCCATTTCACGAATTTGTCTGGATATATTTAAACATTCTGGTAATTTTTTAAGATCAGATTCAGCATTATTAATAAAAAGTCTTATTGCTTTATCAATGACATACATTTCACCTGTTCCCGTGATAACACCACCATCCCACCCATACAACTTTACATCGTCATATTCCTCAAAATCATTGATATTTTTATCTTTTAATTGAATGTTTTTGTTATCTACAGCAACCACTACACCATCCTCAAGTTGTATAGCAATGATAAAAGTCATATTGTTCATTTTTGTAAGATATGCTAAACATATAATATCAACAAACTAATAAATGGTATAGTCATGGCTGGTGGTTCACAAATCATCATTTCAAAAAATGGCATAACAATTAAAACACCAAATGATTTTAAAGTTTTTGCCGGGCAACATCAGTTTAAAACGGGAAGTCGTGTTAAAGCTGAAATTCCAACACTTCCTATCTTAAAAGAAGAGACTCTATTTAGTAATAAATGGGATTTTTATGATCTTTTTTACCAGACTGATTTTTCTAATGTGAAATATAAACTCATCAATAATAAAAATAACACCTATGTTTCAGGGACACTGGATCAGCATGGACGAACTCAAAGACTAAGCTCGGACCATAATGATGACTACGATATTCTCATTGGTACAGAAGAAGATTGGACCGTGTCTGTAGATGATGGTCTTGACGATGAGGACGCGTTTGAATACCTATGCCGTTCACATGACCAGCATGATCAAGAGGTTTAATGATGGATTGCTTAGCAAATATTAAATTTCTTGATGCATTAGAACAACCTATTCAAGGATTAGTCCATCAACTTTGGGTGGGGTCTTCTCTTATATCTGATCATGTTACTCCTGCCAGTGGTGAATCTGTTTGGTTTAAGCGACCTATAGGCACGATGATTGATGTGAGGATCAGGAGTAGTACATCTGGGGAATATCAATCTAAAGTCAAAATACAGCTGGTTGGAGAAAAAACAATTTTTATTGTTCGTAGCCCAAAAGTTTTACTGAAAGGCGTGAATCTTTCTACAAAGGATGTGGCAACTGGTACTTATCTAAGATCAACCTATATTGTGGCTGAAGGTGATTATTTATCTCGAATAGCGAATGATAATCAAACAACGACATCAGAATTGATCAAAATAAATAATTTAAAAAGTGATACAGATATTCATCCTGGGCAAGTGCTAAAAATCCCTGTCAAAAAAACAGCAACTCCTGAAAATAAAACTAAGCCAGTAGAAACAAAGCCTCGTCAGCAAGAAAAAACCACGATCATTGTAGTTCAGTACAAAGATACATTAACTTTAATTGCAAAGCTTACAGCTAATATGGTCGATGAAATTAAAAAGCTTAATGGGCTAAGCGATGATCATCTCCGTGAGAACCAAAAGTTAAAAGTCTATGACCGAAAAGTAGGGCTCACTCAAGCAAAAGCTAAAATTGAGAGCAAGAAAGATAAGAAATCTACGCCACCAAAAGTAAAACAGAATGCTTCTCAAAACAAAGAAGAATCTCCTGTGGCTGAAGTGGAAGCATCTGATCCTGTCAATACTAGTGGCTTATTACCAGAGGCATGTGGAGGAGAAAAGCATTATAAAAGGACTTTAGCGCGAATTGCTGAGTTACATGCTACCTACCAACCCTATGTTATTGAATTGATAAATACAACATATGAACAGCTTGGCATCACTTGGGTTATTACAGATGGATACAGAAGTCCTGCTGCTCAAGGTTCTTTGTCTGGAGGTGTAACAAATGCAGGGCCATTACAAAGCTATCATCAATATGGTTTAGCTATAGATATTGTATCCGTGAGAGATAGTAAAATCACTTATCTTTCAGACGGCAAACAGTCTATAGCTGATAGTAAGGCATTAGGTTTAATTGGTGAGCAATTAGGCTTAGTATGGGGAGGTCGATTTAAAACAAAAAACGGGCCAGATTACCCACATTTTGAATTACATCCCAATGGAAAAACATGGCGTAACTTGAAACCACAGCTGTTAAAACTGGGTGTGAGTAATTATAAGAAATTAATTTTTTAAAAGGAGACACTCTTGCATATATTTTTTAGACTTTTGACTATAGTTTTCTTTCTTATAAGCACAAATGTCGAGGCAAAACAAAAACTCTATACTGGTGAAGAAATACCAAAAACTTATAAATTATTACAGTCAATCACAATACCCGCTATATATGAAAATGGAGTGGTACTTACTAAATATGCTAATTTTTATAAAGCAGAAGGTGGAGAATGTATTATTGTTTCTAGATTAGATAATGAATCTAACTTTGGTGGGTACGAGGATGTCATATATTTTAAAAAAAGAATAATGTTGCGTAGTTCAAAACAAAGTTTTTTTTCCATTTTTTTAGATGATGATGCAAAGATAAAATCTAAAAAAATCAAATATAGCGATTATTTAAATGGTAAAGAGGTACAACAAGGCCTAAAAGAAGATTTCATTTTATATCGGAAAAAAATGAATAAAAACACATTAAATCAATGTTAAGGATGATTAAGATCAAACTATTAATAATATTATTTAATTATGCTGACACTGACTAATGTTAATTTAGAAGCAACTTCACACAAATAAAATGCCTAATTCATCAACAATTGCAAAAAATCTCAATTTGAATGGAAAAAATTTAAGCAGTTACAAAATCCTGAATTATTCTTCTTTTTTATATTTATATTTTTTAATACTTTGATTTTACGAACTAACATCATTCAAATATTTGACCAAATGGTACAAAACATCAATTTTCCCTAATAAATGCAAGTGCTTAGTTTGACTAAAATGATTAAAACTCTCGAAAAGAAAGCGTATGATGTGTCCAATTTGTTTTTTGAGTGCTCAATTTATGTCCAACTGGTTTCCCAAATGGCGTCCTTATTCTGGCAGCATTGATGCAAGACCTGTCGGTACCAATGAGTATTTACCTCCTGCGCAAAGTGTCGTTTTAGGGATTCAACACGCATTTGCCATGTTTGGTGCAACTGTACTCGCACCCTTTTTAATGGGCTTTGACCCAAACCTTGCCATTTTAATGTCAGGGATTTGTACCATCTTATTCTTTATTGTTACGGGTGGTCGTGTTCCAAGTTACCTAGGTTCAAGCTTTGCCTTTATTGGGGTGGTGATTGCTGCAACTGGCTATGCTGCATCAGGTACAGGTACGCCAAATGCAAATTTAGCTGTTGCAGCTGGCGGGATCATGGCATGTGGTGTGTTGTATGCAATGTTCGGCTTGCTCGTCATGGCAACGGGGACCAAATGGATTGAAAAACTCATGCCACCAGTGGTGACTGGTGCAGTGGTCATGATCATTGGTTTAAACCTTGCGCCTGTTACGGTGAAAGGTGTCGCTGGCAATGACTTTAATATGTGGATGGCCTTGGTCACTGTACTGTGTATGGGTTCAATTGCTGTATTCACAAAAGGGCTATTACAACGCTTATTGCTCTTGGTTGGGTTGTTATTGGCTTATTTGATCTATTTCATTGTTGCAAATGTAATGGGAAATGGAACACCGATTAATTTCACGCCTATTCAACAAGCCGCATGGTTTGGTACACCCACTTTCCATTCACCTGTTTTTGATCTCAATGCAATGTTAATTATTGCCCCGATTGCTTTAATTTTAGTGGCAGAAAACTTGGGTCATATCAAAGCAGTCAGTGCCATGACTGGCGAAAACCTAGATCCACAAATTGGTAAAGCTTTTGTTGCAGATGGTATTGCAACCACGCTTTCTGGTGGTGTCGGCGCACCTGGTATGACCACCTATGGTGAAAATATTGGTGTAATGGCCGTTACGCGTGTTTATTCTACGATTGTTTTTGTCATTGCTGGTATTTTTGCAATTTTCTTAGGGTTTTCACCTAAATTTGGCGCAGTTATTCATACCATTCCAACGGCGATTTTAACAGGTGCTTCAATCGTGGTCTTTGGTTTAATTACCATTGCAGGTGCGAAGATTTGGATTGAAAATAAAGTCGATTTTTCTCAAAATAAAAACTTGATGGTTGCCGCAGTAACAATCATTTTAGGAACAGGTGACTTTGCCCTTCAATTTGGTGATTTCAACTTGGGTGGTATTGGTACTGCAACGTTTGCAGCATTGATTCTCAACTGGTTCTTTAGCTTAAAAGATAAATCATAATTATAAATTGAACCTATTTTAAGCAGCCAAAAGGCTGCTTTTTTTTATTTTATATAATGTGAGCATCTACCCACAAATAAACGTTTTTTATTTCTTGGAGCGAGGTCTTACTCGCTACATTTGGATGATCAAGTTCTTTTAACAAGTATTGAAACGCTGCTTTTTGTTCAGGATATACATCTATCGCTTGTGCCACAGTATCGTTTAAATTGCCTGGCCATCCTTCTATATTGTTCAATGTCAAAGGGAGCAGTCGTATTATCCGTTTAATTAAAGATTTTTTAAGGTTGATTAATTCTTTTGTGTTTGATCAGATGCATCTAATATACGTAAATAACCTTGTATATCTGCATCATAACCACTATTTATCGCCTTAATTACATCTCGATCAATCTGAACATCGTTAAAAAGCGCAGATAAATCTTCTCCATAAATGTGCTGACAAAAGAATTTGATCCATGCTCCCCAACTTTGTAGGGAATGCTCATTTAAAACCTCGTCTAGAAAACCAATATCGACATCAACTTTAGGCAGAAATGGGTGTAAAACCTTAAGATTTGCGCTTATTTCAGCAATCGTTTCATTTAAATTTTTAGGTTTATTTTTAAAAACAACACAAAGGTCTAAATCTGATTGACCGATAATTGCAATGCCTTGAGCGACACTGCCATAAACATAGATACTATGTAAATCTTCGGCAAAGCTGCGACTAAAAGCGTTAATCACCTCTTCTAGCACGGGCTGAAATGCTTTTTGAATCCTCATTGATTGAAACATTCATCCATTTTTAAATTTTCTCAAACCAACATCATACTGCTTATATAGCATTTATTTTGTATTTCAATATTAAAAAGCCCAACTGTAATCAATAGACAATTGGGCTTGGGCGATTTTATCATGGGTTCTTAATGATTATTTTATAGACTGACCAACAAGGTTTTCTGTTTATTCACGTTCTAAAAAAGTCTTTAAACAAGGAGAAAAAAACAAATTCCCTTGATACATTCCCCGCAAAGTTTTGCTCATCACCATCACCCACAACATCATCAAAATTGCAGCAAATGCTAAGCCTGTATCTACAATAAAACTGAGATGCAATTGGTGACCTAAACTCAATATTGCCAAGGTAAATACACCCAGTGGGAAAGTTAGCCCCCACCAACCGAGATTAAATGGTAGCTCGGTTGCCGCATGTTTGAGTGTGGTTAGAACTGCGATTGCAACCCACCACACACCAAAGCCAAGCAAAATAAAACTTGCCACAATCCCAGCATTTTGAAAGAACACACCTAAATTTTCTAACTGAATCAATGCCAAAACTTGAGGAGCCTGAGCACCTAGAACCAACAGTGCCAATGCACCTGTACCAATTGGCCCTAAAGCTAACCAGCTCGTAATTGCCAACTCTTTGCTCGGCAATTGATGTACAGCCAAACGTAACATCAGAATGGTGAGAATCCCAAAAGCAGGCAATACAGACATCCCCCACAGCATATAACTGGCGAATAAAATAGCCACTGCCTGTTGACTAGCATGCATATGCGCTAAAAGTAAGCCGCCTGATGTTGCTGCAACTTCACAGGCCACAATTGGCAATAACCACATTGCAGTCATTGTATGCAATTGATGATCTTGTTTATGGAACATACAAAATGGTACCAGCACCCCGATACCCACCGCTAAAACTACATCGACGTACCACAACAACTGCGCAATTTGGAACGCAACATCACCATACATAGGTATGCCATATTTTAAAAAGCCATTTAGTACCGTTGCCAACCCCATTGGAATTGCACCTAAAAAGAGTGCCATTGCGGGATGGGAAAAAATCTGCTTCGCTTCTTGAGGATAGATGAGCCAGCGTAAGACATACAGTATGATAAATACAGTAAACAATAGCGTGTTGAACTGCCATAAAATAGTTGCCAGCTGCCATAAAAAATCAGATGCAAACGGAAACTCAGGCAAGATCAGTGCAACAACCCCTGTTCCCATGGTCATGGTGAACCAGTTTGGCGTAAACTGTCGAATCACATCACCTGTTTGTTCAAGTTGGTAAAATGGCTTTTTCATCGCATCATCCTCATTTCAGCAGATAAATTGATTATAAAAGCACCTTTTAATAAATAAAATTGATTTAATTTAATAAAATGAATCAATTTTACTGATATAAAAGTATTCTCAGTCATTTTTTTCTGGATAAAAACACAACAACAAAGACGAAACTGTGAGATTATGGCAATATATAGTCCTTTCAAATTTTAAGCTTATTTTGAAACCATGCAGCTGTTACGTCTAAATGCCTTAGCACCAAATTTTCAATTGCCCCAAACCGCTGTGACGATTGGCAATTTTGATGGTGTCCATTTGGGACATCAGGCGATGGTTTCTCAACTCAAAGAAGTGGCTAAAGCCCAAAATTTAAAAACCTTGGTGATGATTTTTGAGCCGCAACCTTTAGAGTTTTTCAAAGGTTATGAAGCACCACCACGGATTTCATCACTCAGAGAAAAAGTAGAATATTTATCTGAATTGGGTGTCGATTATATTGCTATCGCTAAATTTGATAATCAATTCCGTAGCTTAAGTGCTGAAAACTTTGCGAGCCTGTTAAAAAACAAACTCAATGCACAAAGTTTGATCTTAGGTGATGATTTTCACTTCGGCAAAGACCGTCAAGGCAATAGTGAATTTTTAAAACAATATGGTTTTGATGTCACCAATCTCAATACCATTGAATTTAATGGCGAACGTGTCAGTTCAACCCGTATTCGCCAAGTTCTCCAAGCGGGTGACTTATCACTTGCAGCAAAATTATTGGGTCGCCCATACAGCATGATTGGTCGTGTGCAATATGGTGATCAAATTGGTCGTACTTTGAATTTTCCAACCATCAATGTTCGACTTGGCCGTCATAAACCCTGTTTAAGTGGTATTTATGCTGTCGATGTTATTTGCGAAAGCACCTCATTGACACAGAAAGTCAAAACTGAGAACCCCAATAAAATAGGTGTTGCTGGCTATCAAATAGATGCATTATTTGGTGCGGGCCATGTGGGAACACGCCCTGCAATCAAACAAGAACATCCAGAATGGCGATTAGAAGTACATTTTCCAAATGTTTCTGCTAATCTGTATGGTCTGTTAATGCGGGTCACTTTCCTCGACTATTTACATGGCGAATTAAATTACCCATCACTTGAAGCGCTTCAGGCGGGAATTGATGATGATGTCGAGCGTTTGCTTGAGTTTCGCAAAAACACCCCCAAATTTCCTTTTTAACTTAAACTTTTATTGTAAAACGCGTCAGCAATGGTGCTGATAATATTGGATGACAACTTGCATGAGCGATAAGCAAACTTCTGAAAATGCAGTGGATTATAAAGCCACGCTAAACCTACCAGGTACTGAATTTGCAATGAAAGCAAATCTCGCAGTACGTGAAGCAAAATGGTTAGAAGAGTGGTATGCCGACAACATTTATCAGCAGATTCGTGCTTCGCGTATTGGCAAGAAAAAATATATTCTGCATGACGGTCCTCCATATGCAAATGGTTCATTGCATTTAGGTCATGTCGTCAATAAAGTTTTAAAAGACATTATTGTTAAAAGTCGCACTTTAGATGATTTTGACGCACCTTATGTTCCAGGTTGGGACTGTCATGGTCTACCAATCGAGCTCAAAGTCGAAGAAAAAATCGGTAAAGTTGGCGTAAAAGTTGACGCATCGACTTTCCGTAAAGCCTGCCGTGAATATGCATATACCCAAGTCGAATTACAGAAAAAAGACTTTGTTCGTATGGGCGTGTTTGGAGATTGGGATAATCCATATCTCACCATGAACTTCAAACAAGAAGCAGATATTGTTCGCGCGCTCGGTGAAATTGCCAAAGCAGGCCATATCGAACCTGGTCTAAAACCAGTGAACTGGTGTATGGATTGTGGATCATCACTTGCTGAAGCAGAAGTGGAATATGAAGATAAAAAATCTGATGCAATTGATGTGGGTTTCGGTGTTGTAGATCTTGCTGATTTGTCTGCAAAAGTTGGTGTCAGCGTTAGTAATCCAACAGATATCGTGATTTGGACAACGACACCGTGGACATTACCCGCGAACCAAGCAGTTGCCTTACATGCAGATATTGCCTATCAATTGGTGGAAGTTCAGTCTGAGCGTGGCACACAAAACTTAATCTTAGCCAAAGATTTAGTTGAATCTGCATGTGAACGTTACAAACTTGAACAACCAAAAGTATTGGCTGACTTTGTTGGTGCGACGCTCGAAAACTTACAATTACAACATCCATTGATTGTAGATCGTCAAGTACCTGTAATTTTAGGTGAACATGTCATCGCAACCAGTGGTACAGGTGCTGTGCATACTGCACCTGGACATGGTGTGGACGATTATAAAGTTGGCTTAATCTATAACTTAAAAGTAGAAAACCCTGTAAGTGGTAATGGTGTATATTTACCGACTGCGCCTCTTTTTGCAGGCGAGCACATTTATAAAGCCAATCCAAAAATTATTGAAGCATTAACAGATGCTGGCAAACTCTGGGCGCATCTGCCAATTAAGCACAGTTACCCACATTGCTGGCGTCATAAAACACCAATCATCTTCCGTGCAACCCCACAGTGGTTTATCAGCATGGATGCGAATGGGTTACGCCAAGATGCTTTAAATGCGATTGAAAATGACATCGACTTTGTCCCTGATTGGGGTAAAAACCGTATCAAGTCAATGATTGAAGGCCGCCCAGACTGGTGTATCTCTCGTCAACGGACTTGGGGTGTGCCGATTCCATTCTTTGTACATAAAGACACCAATGAATTGCATCCTCGTACCGCAGAGCTCATTGAAGATGTGGCGAAGCTCATCGAAAAAGAAGGCATTGATGGTTGGTATAACCGTGAAGCCAAAGCATTTATCGGTGATGATGCTGAACAGTACAATGCTGTTCGTGACACACTCGATGTATGGTTTGACTCAGGTACAACGCACTATGCAGTATTGCGTGAACGTGCAGAACTGCAAGATCCTGCTGATTTATATCTTGAAGGTTCTGACCAACATCGTGGTTGGTTCCAGTCTTCATTGCTCACGTCGATTGCGATCCATAAACGCGCACCTTATAAAGCCCTGCTTACGCATGGTTTTACCGTGGATGAAAAAGGTCGTAAATTATCGAAATCATTGGGTAACTTTATCCCACTTGAAGACATCATCAAGCAGTTAGGTGCTGATGGTTTACGTTTATATGTTGCATCAAGCGATTATCGTTATGAAATTGCCGCAAGTAACGAAATCTTTAGCCGTGTAAGTGACAGCTATCGTCGTATTCGTAATACTTTACGTTTCTTATTGGCAAACTTGAACGGCTTTAAACCATCAACAGATGCGTTACCTGTAGACCAATTGATTGCATTGGATCAATACATCTTACAACGTGCAGCAGACGTACAGAAAACCATTCAACAAGCTTATGAAGATATGAACTTCCATGTCGTCACCAATGCTTTGACCAGTTTCTGTATCAATGATTTGGGTGGTTTCTATTTAGACATCATCAAAGACCGTCAATACACCACTAAAGCAGATTCAACAGCACGTCATTCTGCTCAAACTGCGTTGTATCATTTGGTTCAAGCCTTTGTTCGTTGGATGAGCCCTATCTTAAGCTTTACAGCACAAGAAGCGTGGCCATTGATTCCAGAACAAACTGAAAAATATGTATTTACTGCGCATTGGTATGATATTCCAGTGGCATCAAGCACCAACTTGATCTCTGAAGCAGATTGGCAAACCTTAATTGAAGTCAAATCTGCGGTTAATAAACAGATTGAGACAGCGCGTAATGCGAAATTGGTCGGTAGTAACCTGTCTGCTAAAGTTGAACTTTGGGCAAATACAGACCTACAAAACGTCTTGAAGCAATTGGGCGATGAGCTTCGTTTTGTCTTGATCACCTCTCAAGCAATTGTTTATGACTACGCTGAGCAAGGTGAAGCAACAGAGCTTGAAGGCCTACGTGTTAAAGTTTCTGCTGCTGAAGGCGAAAAATGTGCACGTTGCTGGCATGTCCTTCCAGATGTGAATACACATCATGCACATCCAGGGCTTTGTTCTCGTTGTATTATTAACCTTCCTACAGGTCAAGGTGAAGAGAGAAAATATGCCTAATCCGCAAAATAAAAAGGGCTTATTACAGTTTTATCCGCATAATTTGATGTGGCTTGGACTTTCTGTCCTTGCCATTATCATTGACCAATGGACAAAAAATATTGCAAGTGCAGAGCTGACTTATGCTCAACCTGTACCTGTACTGCCCTTCTTAAATTGGACATTACTGCATAATTACGGCGCAGCATTTAGCTTCTTGTCTGATGCGGGTGGTTGGCAGCATTATTTATTCACAGGCCTTGCAGGCGTTGTATCGATCATCTTTATTTTTTGGCTTATGCGTATGCCAAAAACCACGCTGATCTTACCTGCTGCAATCGCATTGATTCTTGGCGGCGCATTGGGGAATTTAATTGATCGTGTGACATTAGGTTATGTGGTCGATTTTATTCATTTGCATTACCAAGGCAGTAGTTTCCCTGCATTCAACATTGCCGATAGTGCGATCACTCTCGGTACGATTTTATTGTTAATTGATACCTTCTTTTTAGAAAAGCATCGTATTCAACGTGCGGAAGCGCAAAATGACTGAACAAATGATTAACCCCAATGACGAAACGCGTGTTGCGGATGGCTCAAAAGTAGAACTGCATTTTTCTGTTGCTATCGAAAGTGGTGTTGAAATTGATAACACACGTAGCCGTGAAGAGCCTGTAAGCTTAGTGATCGGGGATGGCAGTTTATTGCCAGGTTTTGAAAAAGCCTTATTTGGTCTTCGTGCAGGTGACCGTCGTACAGTTAGCCTTCCACCAGAAGATGCTTTCGGTCCGTGGAATTCTGAAAATGTGCAAAAATTCGATACAGTAAAATTCGAACAACGTCCTGTTGAAGGCCACATGATTGAGTTTGAAGACAAAGCCAAACAAAGTCTATTTGGCGTGGTTAAAACTGTCGGTGAAGATATCACTGAAGTGGATTTCAACCACCCACTCGCAGGTAAAAATATCACTTTTGAAGTAGAAATCTTCAAAGTTACCCCTGCGGGTCAACAAGGTGTGAAAATTATGTAAGCCTTTGCTTATATAATATTTAAAGCTCCTTCGGGAGCTTTTTTATTGATACAAATACCCACTTCAAAAAGGTCAAGACAAAGCAAAATCCACAGCAGCTTGCACATGGATCGATGTTGTATCGAACAGCGGAACAGAAAACTGAGTATCTCCAATGAGCATACAAATTTCTGTACATCCCAAAATAATGCCTTCAGCACCCTCTAATATTAGCTGCTCAACAATATGGATGTATTTTTGACGAGATTCTTCCTTGATCACACCTAAACACAATTCATCATAAATAATATTGTGAACCATCTGTCGATGCGCTTGGTTAGGCACCAGTACATTGATGCCTTGTTGTTCTAACCGATGCTTATAGAAGTCTTGTTCCATGGTAAATTGAGTACCTAACAAACCGACTTTGCCAATGTTCTGATTTAAAACGTCTTTTGCTGTTGCATCAGCGATATGAATAAATGGAACTGAGACCGAGCTTTCAATAGCAGAAGCAACTTTATGCATAGTATTGGTACACAGTAAGATCCCTTCTGCCCCTGCTTTCTCCAACTGAATTGCCTTCTCTGTTAAATACAGCGCTGCATCGTCCCATAAACCTTGACGCTGTAATATTTCTATCTCAGCGAAATCAACACTGATTAAAACAATTTTTGCAGAGTGTAATTTTCCTAATTTTTGTTGAACGCTTTTATTCAGCTGCTGATAGTACAAGTCTGTAGATTCCCAACTCATTCCACCTAATAAACCAATCGTTTTCACTTTTTTTTGCTCGCTTAGAATTTTCATCTTTTCTAGGGTATTTTGAGATTTCATAAATGGTTTGCGTTTTAGACTCAAATTGAGCAAGTCAGGCATATGATCAATATCGATCAAGTCACTTTTGTTTCAAGCCCATATATTTTCCAATACAAGCACTTTAAATATCCAGTGACTATTGTACGATATCGTCGTAATCAAGCCTTCATTCATAGTTTCAATTTAAATCTCGTCTTACTCATCGCTGAAACAATCTACACGATATCGCATATTTGTATGATTATTCAGCTATACTTTGATCTCATTTCAGCTCTTTATGATTCGCATGCGCCTAGACTTCTTCGATTTGCAACTGTTTATCAATATCGTGGACACAGGAAGCCTCACCAAAGGCGCAGAACGCTCGTCGATTTCACTACAGGCAGCCAGTGAACGTATTAAAAAACTCGAACAACAATATGCCACAAGCCTTTTTACCCGCCATGCCTCTGGGGTCAAACTCACAATTGCAGGTCAAACTTTTGCAGAACAGGCTTTACGTCTAATACAACAAAGTAAACAGCTTGAACAAGCGATGTCACCCTTTGCAAAAGGTCTAAGCACACAGATGACTTTGTGGTGTAATTCATCTGCACAAAGTGAATATCTGCCCTTATTACTTCCTCAGTATTTAGTTGAAAACCCACATATTCAGATTGATCTACAAGAAGCTGAAAGTAATGAAATTATTCAGACCCTTGAAAAAGGCAATGCAAAACTCGGCTTAATTTCGAGCTTTTTTAATGCACATCAATTACAGACTTTAACCTTTTCAGATGATCCGTTAGTGCTGATTTGTCCTTCAAATCATGAATTAAGCCAGCGAACACAACTTAGACTGGTCGATACACTGAACTATGCCTTTGTGGGTTTAATGCAATATCACTCTTTACAGCAGTCGATTGAAAACCAAGCCAAATTGCTCAATTGTGCAATTCAGTATCGTTTAAGATTGCCAAATTTTGCTGCGATCGCTCAAGTGGTTGCGAGTGGTGTCGGCATTGCCATTATGCCCAAACGGGCAGCAATGCGACTCAATCAACTCTATGCATTTGATCAAATTGAGCTGGTTGGAGAATGGGCAAAACGCCAACTACAATTGGCTGCTCAAAATTTTGATGAACTTCCAACAGCATATCAACACTTTGCCCAATTCTTAATTTCACAAAAATCGAAACTGATTTTAGTTTAAAGACTTAAGCACCACGCTGATATTGATTTTTAAAACTAACTAAATCGCTATCATCTGCTTTGATTTTTTCAGTTTACCCAATAGGGTCATAGCTTCACATTTGCGGAAAGCGCGATTACACGACCATTTGTCCTCAGACTAGATCACGCCAAATTGATGCAATACCGAATATAAGCCAAAAATCACCAAGCCACAGAAGAAAACTTTACGAAATTTTTGCTCTGGAATACGGTAACGAATTTTTGTTCCCACCCACATTCCTATTAACGCAGGTACTAAGGCAATAAGAGATAACTGATAATCAATTGGTGTATCTTCAACAGGGTTTTGATGTAAAAAAACGGCAAGGCACAGTGTTGAAACGGTAAAAGCTAAACCTAGAGATTGAACCAAATCATCACGCTTTAACTGCAAAGATTGTAAATAAGGGACCACAGGAATCACCACCACCCCCGTGGCAACAGTTAAAGCACCGCCTAAATATCCAATGATTGGGGAAAGCCATTTTTCATGCGGTGCAAGATTTGGCATACGTTTGGAAAATAAGCCATAGAGTCCATACAATGCCAGCATTCCCCCCAGTAATGCTTCACTATGAAAACCACCACTAGAGTGGCCTAAAGTGGGAAAAATACTCCAAATTGAACCGATAATAATCCCCAACAATAAGGGATAAAAACGGCGAACCAACCGCCATACATGACCTTCAGCAAACAATTGCCAAAAGTTGGTCACCATAGATGGAATGATCAATAAAGTTGCGGCTTGGAATGGGCTAATCACAAGGCTTAAAAGTCCCATTGAAACGGCAGGTAAGCCGAGACCAATTGTGCCTTTAATCATGCCTGCAATTGCAAATACACCAATTACAAATCCCATCATGTCGTTTTACCTCAATATTCTGAGACAATGCTACGCCAAAGCTTTGCTTTGAAATATCACTGTTTTTAGGATAGAGCCTCAAGCAATGATTGAGGCTTGATGTTGAGTGTTTTGGCTAAGTGTCTAAGAAAAGAATTTACGATCATTTTACGTTACTCAAGTAAGCAAGCTTTCTATAATTTTTTTACCCCATTTGGATCTATTCACAATGAATATGTCGCTTGCCAGTTCTACAAAAATATTCCCCACAGCACTGATCCTAGAAAATCAGGACATGCATGATTTCAACAAAGAAATTCAACAATATTTAGAAGATTATCCAGAGACCCAGTTTATTGATATCTGCTTACATGATCTCAATGGTCATCTTCGTGGTAAGCGTATTGAAGTAAATGCCCTCCACCAATTGCAGAAAGGTTGTTATTTTCCATTGTCTATTTATGCGATGAGCTTGGATGGTCAAGTGGTTGAAGAAAGTGGGCTGGGAAAATATATTGGTGAACCCGATCGCTTATGTATGCCCGTCTTGGGCAGTCTAAAGCCTTGTGCAGATCAACCCAATCAGCATGCCCAGCTGCTATTAACCATGAAATCCGATGATGGTTCAGATTGTGTGATTGAGCCTCGCAATATATTAAAAAGAATTTTATTGACACTGCATCAGATGCACTATTTTCCAATGATGGCCGGTGAAATCGAGTTTTATTTGTCTAAAAATATCCAAGATGCCCCGTTTTCTCCCCAATCTGATCCACTTTCTACCCAATGTTTCGATGTCGATACTCCGCATAATTTTCAAACTGTCATTCAACAAATTGAATTAGAAGCAAAACGACAAGATATTGATTTAACAGGTGTTGTAGCTGAAAGTGCTTCTGGACAATTTGAATTGAATATTCAGCACAGTGACAACATTTTAAAACTGTGTGATGACATCATGAGTATTAAACGAATGATTCGTCAAATTGCGATGCAACATGGTTTAAAAGCCAGTTTTATGGCAAAACCAAATATGGCTAAAGCAGGCAGTGGTATGCACTTTCATATGAGCATACGTAACCAATGGCAAGACAATCTTTTTAAAATAGATCAGTTGAAAAATCCAAATCCCATCATGCAGAACGTGATTGCAGGTTTACTTGACTTAATGCCCGCATCCATGGCTATTTTAGCACCCAATATTAACGCATTCCGCAGATTTCAACTTGGCAATCATGTTCCACTAGAAGCCAATTGGGGCTTCAATAATCGCAACGTTGCGATTCGTATCCCCTGTTCAGATCAGAACAATCAACGCTTGGAATATCGTGTTGCGGGTGCAGACGTCAACCCTTATTTGTGTGTTGCAACGATTCTGACGGGGGTACTGCATGGCTTACATGTAGCACTGGATTTACCTCAATCAATCCAACAAGTAAAAGTGATTAACTCACAGCATTTCTTACCCTCTCATCAGCTTGAAGCACTGCAATTATTTGAAAAACATGCAGTCTTTAAACAATATTTTGGTTCAGATTTCATCCAATTATGGTGTGCATGTAAAAAATTTGAATATCAATCTGTCATCAATAAAATCACAAATGCAGAATTGGAATGGGGCATATAAAGGGCTGATTCAAGAATGAAAATGCCTAAATCAAAATATAGTCAACTTGTCAAAAACGCATACACAAGAATATAATTTCTCTTAATTTATATTTTTAATTAAATCAATTAAATGGGGGAATAAATTGTTTGATTATAAAAAACGTTCATTGCCACATTTTGCTTTGAAAGTTTGAATAAGTTTGTGTAGGCGATGCCTAACTTTTCAGAGATGAAAAGTAACAAAAATCTTCTGTTGGATGAGAGGTACGTCCTGTACCTCCATCCAACGGCGATATCCATGTCGCCCCACGATAGGATAACCATCTATGATTCAAAAGTACAAAAAACGAATTGATAACCAATAGTTTCTAAGAGTTGATACAAGAACATAAGTTCATTTATGATCAATGACTTGATGCAAATCATTTATATGAATAATTAGGTGGTTTGGCTATAGTATGATGACCATAAATTGACAGTAATCAATAAAAAATCCCTTTTATATAAAAGGGATTTTAAGCAGCTTAGACTGAATTGCCTTAAAGCTGATTATGCTTTAAGTATTCAAATAAATAACAATTTAAAAATTATTTACATACGACTTTAAAAAATGCCAGATTAATTTCATCATCATCGATATTACTTGGATCTGAATCTTGTGGATCGCTATTGATCAATTGACCATTTTTTTTATAATCTTCAACTAAGGTGATATTTGTCGTACGATCAGCACATTGGTCTAAATTATGAGAAAGTGTATAGTCACCCTTTTTCATATCCAGTTCTTCACTGTCTGCATCAGCAACAAACTTAGCCCAATAATTAACCGTTTTGTCTTTTTTCACAATACGATCGGTATCTAGATAAAAACTGCCATCCTCATCTTTGACAATAAATTTCCAATTTTCTGCAAGTGCGTACTGACTCAACATTGTTGTAATGCAGATTAGAATAATTTTTTTCATACCGTTCTCTAAAATAAATATTTTTATGGGCAAAATTAAAATCACATCACCGTTATGGACGGATTTCTTTTAATTCTCTTTGGATAAAATGCTGGATCATTTCCCGATAGAGCATTTCCACCAAATCAGGGTTGGTGCCAACATCTATGGCTTTCTGACGTACTTTATTAATCACTTGTTGTACACGCTCTGGAGACTGTACGTCATCTACATTACGTTTAAATCGGACAGCTTGATCAACATAAAATTGGCGGGTTGCAATCAGTTCAATCAGCTCCTGATCCAACTGATCGATTCGATCACGTACTTGTTCTAATGATTCACATTTCTCTTTTTTAATCATCTGTTTTTTCTGCATCCTGTGCTTCTATATGATGTTGAGCGCGTTCCAACTCATTCTCGGCTTTATACTTCTGTTCTAACACATTACTAAAAATACTTTCAATCATCCAAACCCGATATAGGCTATTAAAAACGTAACGCTTTCCTTCAATACGCAATTCTAAAACAGGAAAATCAGGCTGATGTTTCTCTGCACATTGCTGATCATTGGCTATTAATAAAGCTTCAACGTCAATATCTGTTAGATTTTCAATCCCTAAATCATGTTGCATTTGCTGTAAATGCGGCTTGAATGATAAATCACGCCCCTTGGTCCAAACCGCCTGTAAAATGTCATACATCACATCTACACGTTGCTCTTCTGCTACGCTGTAATAAAGCTTTGCCATATTTAAGGTGCTTTCGGCAGTCGGACGACAGAACGGGGTAAATTTCACTTCTGAACGCTTGGAAAGACGGGTCGCCAAACTCCAGTCAAAAAAGTCCCGACCGTGATAACTCAGCGGAAATAGGTTCAACTGAATATTATAATAATTTGCGAGTTCTTCTTTGATATATGCCAATAATAACCAACTGATCGGGTCTTCTAAGGCAATATATAAATCAAGTTCAGGATGCATGGCCTGAATTTCAGCAAGCTCTTCTGCATCACTCATCAAATGCTCACGCCATTCAATGTGATTGATCAGAAAAATAGGGTTATCAATCAATAATTTTTGTTGTTTTAAACGACGAGTTAACCGTAATAAATCATCCACTGCATGATATTTACGTCCACCAAATTCAAAATAGCTTTCTAAAATTGGACTTTGACCAAACACACGTTCTGGAAAATTCTGTGGTTTTTGATGCTGACTGGCCATCACGAATAAAGTACGCAATTTGCCATACTGCTGCTGCCACAGCATATGAAATACATCTTCGAGTAAATAAAGAAAATTTTGACCGGTTAGCGGTGTATTTCTAAGAATTGTTTCCGCTTGTTGTAATGCTTCTTGAGTCGGTTGTTCTGGTTTTTCATCATCATAACTAAAGCGATGTTGATTGGCTAAGATTTTGGCGTCTTCTAAACTATAATTGCGCCATTCTTCTATGGTCATGCCATTGGGGGGTTCTGCTGCGGTATTGGAAATAATCACTTTAAGTGGCTTTAAATCATCACTTAAAAGATCTTCCAATTGGGTCAGTTGCTGTACAGCAAGATAGCTATACACATCATCTAAACGCAGATAAATACTCAGTCCCTGTTCCGTAGATAACACCTCTTGACGAATCGGCTTTTGGTAAAACCAACTCGATCGGATTGGATCAAACCAACGGCGTAACAGTGACATGCGTAGAGCCTCGAAATAAGCACTGAAAAATAAAAGAAAATCTGATTGAAACTCGCTCAAGCATACCATTCATTCACGGGTGATGCTGAGAAAATTAATTCTAACCAGTCATAACAAAACTTATAACAATTTGAATCTGAATGATCAATATCCCAAAACTCGATAAAATTTAAATCGTTAGGTCAATGCAATAAAAAGCACCCAATCCATGAGTGCTTTTATTTTGTTTGGGAATCTTATTTTAACGCTTAGATTTCACGCACCGCACCTTTCGACGCACTGGTGGTATGCATAGCATAAGCTTTTAATGCTTTTGAAACCTTACGTGGACGTTCTTCAGCTGGCTGCCAACCTTTTTGGTCTTGAACTTTACGGCGTGCAGCCAAGGTTGCATCATCAACAGCGAGATGAATTGTACGATTTGGAATATCGATTTCAATCAAATCGCCATCTTCAACCAATCCAATAACACCGCCCTCAGCAGCTTCTGGCGATACGTGACCAATGGAAAGACCTGAAGAACCACCAGAGAAACGACCATCTGTAAGTAAAGCACATTCTTTACCTAAGCCTTTCGATTTTAGATAGCTGGTTGGGTAAAGCATTTCTTGCATACCCGGACCACCACGCGGACCTTCATAACGGATGACAACCACATCACCAGCTTTGATTTCATGACCAAGAATTGAATCTACAGCAGCGTCTTGGCTTTCAAAGACACGAGCCGTACCATTAAATTTCAGGATCGAATCATCTACACCAGCAGTTTTTACAATACAACCATCTACAGCGATGTTTCCGTACAGTACAGCCAAGCCACCGTCTTTAGAGAATGCATGTTCAGCATTACGGATTACACCTTTTTCACGGTTACCATCTAAAGTTTGATAATAACGGTTTTGTGAAAATGCTGTTTGAGTCGGAACACCGCCTGGTGCTGAACGGAAGAACTCGTAAACCTCTGGATCTTCGGTACGAATAATATCCCATTTATCTAAGGCATCTTTCAACGTATTTTCATGTACGGTATAGACTGATGTATCCAATAGGCCAGCACGATCCAATTCACCTAGAATTGACATGATACCGCCTGCACGATGGACATCTTCCATATGGACATCTTGTTTTGCAGGGGCAACTTTACACAACACAGGCACTTTACGCGATAAACGATCAATATCGTCCATGGTAAAATCAACACCTGCTTCATGTGCCGCAGCCAATAAATGCAATACGGTATTGGTTGAACCACCCATTGCAATATCTAGCGTCATCGCATTTTCATAAGACGCTTTGGTCGCAATTGAACGCGGTAATATGGTGTAGTCATCTTGTTCATAATGGCGCTTTGCCAACTTAACAATCAATTGACCAGCTTTTTCAAATAATTTTTGACGATTTGCATGGGTTGCTAAAGTTGAACCATTACCCGGTAAAGATAAACCAAGGGCTTCTGTCAAACAGTTCATTGAGTTGGCTGTAAACATACCTGAACATGAACCACAAGTTGGGCAAGCTGAACGCTCATATTGTTTTACTTCTTCATCGGTAAAACTATCGTCAGCGGCAACCACCATCGCATCAACGAGATCAATCGCATGTTCTGTACCACGGATTTTAACTTTACCCGCTTCCATTGGACCGCCAGAAACAAATACCACAGGAATGTTCAGACGCATTGCCGCCATTAACATCCCTGGTGTGATTTTGTCGCAGTTAGAAATACACACCATGGCATCTGCACAATGCGCATTGACCATGTATTCAACAGAATCTGCAATCAAATCACGCGAAGGCAATGAATACAGCATGCCATCATGCCCCATTGCAATACCATCATCGACTGCAATCGTATTGAATTCTTTTGCCACACCACCCGCTGCTTGAATCTGTTCAGCAACCAGCTGACCTAAGTCTTTTAAATGCACATGACCAGGGACAAACTGAGTAAATGAGTTGACTACCGCAATAATCGGTTTACCAAAATCTTCATCTTTCATTCCTGTTGCACGCCATAAGCCACGTGCACCAGCCATATTTCTTCCATGTGTCGATGTTTTTGAACGATAGTCAGGCATTTGTATTTCCAACATTGTTTGAGCTTGAAATGAATATCAATTCACTCTGGCTAAATAAAACTGATGATATAGCAATAAATCAGTCGAAATATGAACACATCATACTATAACTTAGCATATAACCAATGATCTTGAGCATGATCTTTTTTTAAACAAGACGTGTCTATTGATATTCCAACAAGCTTTATAGATAAATAAAACATTAGAATTTAATATAACGCTATCGTGTTGGATAAAACACAAAACTTCTATGAATAATTTTTTATTTTTTAATAAAAAATATTTATCATTTAACAAAATTCACTAAATTTTATTTTATAAAAGGCATCAAAAAGAAGCCCGTTCATTCATTTTGCACAGATTATTTCTGTTTAATTAAAATGTTTTGTTGCTGATGTTTCTGCTGGGTTAACTTGGCAATCAATATTATTTGGTGATGTATGATTTATTCAAAATAAACCAGAACAGTAAATAATTTAAAACGCCCGATAAATTTCATCGGGCGTTGGTATGCAATAAGGTTCAATCTATTTGAAGAATAAACACCTTCTTTTAAACTGAAGGTATTTGATTATGCATTCAGTTTTACCAAGTGATGTTTACTCGGCGATTAGGTGCTAAACACTCAACCAATTGAATTTTTTTGTTCATTCCATTGCATTTCTGATACACATCCGTTTTATTTTCTGCTGAAAATTGAATTTGATCCGCAGGAATACCCTGTTGTTTCAATAAATCTACAACGGTATTGGCTCTCGCCGCTGATAAACGTTGGTTATACGGAAATGAACCTAAACGGTCGGTATAACCAGCAACAAAAATCTTGCTATTCCCATCAGTTTGCTTAATTTGATCAGCAATTTTGCTAATCACTTCAGGATTTTTTACCCCATTTTTATCTGAATGATCAAAATAGAATAAAACACTGGCTGATTGGCCTGTAGCGGATAGAGCCGTTTGTTCTGTCGCGGATTGGTTATTGATGCCCCAAGCCATCAGACCTTGGCATTGTTCACCTTTCCAATATAGATTTTCTGAACGGTAGTGCTTATCAAAGTCTATGCGTAACTGGCAACGTTTATATTGATTGGAACTCGGCTCTCGAACATCCAATACATAGTTCCAAGTTTTAACAGCAAAAAGGCCCTCAGAAAATTGTGGATTCCCCAAAACATGGCGAATCTGATCTTTGCTTAAACCTTTGTCTAAACGTGCCACGTCATCATATTCATAACGATTCACTTGCTTTAAATAACTGTCTTTTACTTCAGGAAAATGAATTTCTTGGGTATTTGATGTTTCAACTTCAGCAGCATGACTCAATGACATCACAAGACCACTGAATACACTGAACATAATTTTTTTGTTAAATGCTTTCATTTTTTCTCTCTTAAAAATTTGCGAAGAAAAAGGAAGACCGTTCGATCTTCCTTGTCTCGTGATTTAGTCAATTACACCACTGATACCGATACGAACACTTGGATCGCCTTGAGATGCTGCTGCAACACCACCTGTAATCGACCAACGTCCGTTGTCTGCAGTTTTACGTAAGGTCACACCTACCGCATTCTCACCACCATGGTATGCCGCACCTGCTGCATAGGTATATTTACCAGGAATATATGGTGCTGATTCAAGTGCCATTGCTGCTGCAATACCCGCATTGGCTTTTTTCTCTACATCATCAATCCGGTTATTGGTAATACGGAAAGCGTTGTCTAACTTGTTGCTGACATTGTCAATTTTGCTATTCAATGCTTGATCCGCTTGGTTCAATGCATCGATTGCACCACCGACATTGTTATACTTAGAGTCACCTACATTGTAAGTTGGCGCAGTGAAGCTACCCGTAATGTTGTCATAACCAGCACCACCGCCAAGATAATTCACAACTGCTTGGTTGGTGGTATTCAATTGGCTACCGTTGACTGCATCTTTTGATGTTGCATTGACTGCGCCATCTTTAACACCTGTCACAACACGGTTACCGTCTGTACCCGCCACACTCACACTTGTACCACCAGTATCTTTCGCAACTGTAACTGTTGCGTCTTTACCTGCTTGTTGAACTAAGCCGACAGTACCATTGTTAATATCATTTTTGATATTGCTGATATCCGTTGAGTTTTGATCAACTTGTTGCTGAACATTCCACAATTGACCGCCATTTACAGCATCTTTAGAACCTTGAGTGACTGCACCATCTTTTACATTGCTAATGGTTGTACCATTTGTACCACCACCAAGTGTGATCTTATCTTTTGATGCATCGTCATATTTAACGGCATTATTGGCAAGCTCATTGACATTGTTATTCACATTGCCAATTGCGCTATCTAACTGCCCTTTATTGACTGCATCTGTAGCATTTACAGCATTTGCCACGTTGGTAATTGTTTTATTACCCGCGTTAATACCTGCCACCGTTACACTTGGTCCACCGGCAATGGTTAATCCTGTGTTGTTTATCACAACCGCATTATTACCAATTGAGATTCCAGCATTATTGAGAACCGTATCACCTGCTTTCACAGAATCAACTGTTAAATCTTTTGCTGTTGATACTTCATAGTTGTCTGAACCATCAGCATTTTTGCTCTTATTCACAACAATATTCTGACCATTAGAAACAGTCGTTTTAGATGTTGTTGCCGCAGAGCCAATGGCTTTATCCAATGCTGTTAAAGCATCACCAACATTCGACTGATTACCTTGTGCAACATTATAGGTTGGCCCAGTAATGGTACCATCAGCATTGACCTTCGCATTACCGCCCAAACCATTTACAAGTGCGTTTTGAGTGGTAACAACTTGGTTACCAACAGCTTTTAACTGTGCTACGTTTACAGCATCAGCATCTGCGCTACCCGCTGCAACACCTGTAATTTGACGATAAATACCGCTTGCCGCATCACCAACAGCTACTGCACCAGTTGTTGATGTTGTATTGCTAATCGCTGTTTTGTCTGCACTTGTTGCAGCTGACAGCGCATAACCTGCAACACCTGCACCAGTTGTCGCCGCTGAGCCATTGCCTAACACAACTGAACCAGCAACTGTTTTGGTCACATTGTTTCCAAGTACAAACGTATCATCTGTAAGCACTTGGTTATTATTACCTACAGAATAACTGTTCGCACCATCAACAATGGTCGGGTCACCAATCGCACCAGAATGGTTGCCTTTCACTTTATTGCCCGTACCAATACTGATTGATTGTGTACCTAATGCCTCAGCACCTTGACCAATAGCAATGGATTGTTTGCCCTCAGCTTTTGTATTGTGACCTAATGCAACAGCACTATCTGCACCCGTTGCCACAATTGCATTTACACCAATCGCTGTAGAGTTTAAACCACCCGCACTTGAGTCATTGGTTGTACCTAAATCACCTTTCGACATATCGGCATTGGTATGGAAGAACTTAATACCATTAGTATTCATCTTCTGTACTGTTTGACCAATCGTCAAGCGATCTGTGGTTTCTTGACCTTGCTTATCGTAAGTTAAGAACAATGAATCTTGGTTCTTATTGTCAGGTTTTGTATTTACAACTTGATCAATAATATTCACTTTGTTGCCATTACCATCTACAACTTCAGTGATGTTTTTCGTGACAGCTTGCTTCAATTGCTCTTCAGTCGCTGCTCTACCTTTAGTCGCAAAATCACTTGCTCTTAAGTCAGTATTACTTAAGCCTTCGATTGTATTGCTGGCTTTATTTACAACAACATTACCTACAGTCACTTTGTCGAAGTTTACATCTTTCGCTGTTGCAACTTGATAGTTACTTGAACCATCTGCATTGGTACCAGCAGTCACTACAACATTGTCTCCTGCCGTAACTGTGGTCTTCGCTTTGGTTGCTGAATCTTTAATGCTGTTGATTGCACCATCAATTGTGTTTGAACCCGTGCCACCAATGTTGCTTGTCGTAATGATGCCAGTCGTTGCATCTCTCGTGGTCAAACCGCCAATTGCATTTTTCAGACTATTACCAACATCATACAATTGACTACCGTTGATCGCATCAGTTGATGTTGCGTTAATAGCGCCTGCTTTAACATTGGTGATTGTTGTTCCACCTGTACCTGCAAGGGTTACGCTATCGTAGTTTGCACTACCATCAGCATTCTTGTCGTACTTCACTGCAAACTTATCAGTTTCACCTTGCGATGCATTGAGAGTATTGATCGCTTTGTTAATGCTGGTTTCTGTGTTGCCACTACCATCTTTCACTGTCAACGCTGTGTTATCTAAACCTACAATCGTATTGCCTGAACCATCTTTAACTGAGATACCATCTTTACCGATCACTGTAGAACCATTTGTACCGTTGGTGCCATCATTCACTGTAATGCCAGTTAAGTTATTGAGGTTTTTATTTAACTCAATCGCAACTTGACCATTTGCAACCTTCGTAGTGATGTTGCTATCTGCACCAACAACTTCAACCGCTTCGCCTAGGTTCTTCTGAACTTTAGCGCCATCTGCTGCTTGTAATGCAAAGCCTTTACTGGTCGCTGCATTAGTCGCGTCAACAACTGCATTGTTCAAATCACCAGCGTTAACACCTTTACTCGCATTGGCCTCTTTAGTGTAGTCACCCGCACTCGCAACATTGTTTAAGCTTGTACCACCTGTTGTGGTGATCTTGCCTGTCGTTGCATCTTTAGTACTACTTGAAGCACTACCTGCTAATGTGATGTTGTTATAGTTTGCACTACCATCAGCATTCTTGTCGTACTTCACTGCAAACTTATCAGTTTCACCTTGCGATGCATTAAGAGTATTGATCGCTTTGTTAATGCTGGTTTCTGTGTTGCCACTACCATCTTTCACTGTCAACGCTGTGTTATCTACACCTACAATCGTATTGCCTGAACCATCTTTAACCGAGATACCATCTTTACCGATCACTGTAGAACCATTTGTACCATTGGTGCCATCGTTCACTGTAATGCCAGTTAAGTTATTGAGGTTTTTATTTAACTCAATCGCAACTTGACCATTTGCAACCTTCGTAGTGATGTTGCTATCTGCACCAACAACTTCAACCGCTTCGCCTAGGTTCTTCTGAACTTTAGCGCCATCTGCTGCTTGTAATGCAAAGCCTTTACTGGTCGCTGCATTAGTCGCGTCAACAACTGCATTGTTCAAATCACCAGCGTTAACACCTTTACTCGCATTGGCCTCTTTAGTGTAGTCACCCGCACTCGCAACATTGTTTAAGCTTGTACCACCTGTTGTGGTGATCTTGCCTGTCGTTGCATCTTTAGTACTACTTGAAGCACTACCTGCTAATGTGATGTTGTTATAGTTTGCACTACCATCAGCATTCTTGTCGTACTTCACTGCAAACTTATCAGTTTCACCTTGCGATGCATTAAGAGTATTGATCGCTTTGTTAATGCTGGTTTCTGTGTTGCCACTACCATCTTTCACTGTCAACGCTGTGTTATCTACACCTACAATCGTATTGCCTGAACCATCTTTAACCGAGATACCATCTTTACCGATCACTGTAGAACCATTTGTACCATTGGTTCCATCGTTCACTGTAATGCCAGTTAAGTTATTGAGGTTTTTATTTAACTCAATCGCAACTTGACCATTTGCAACCTTCGTAGTGATGTTGCTATCTGCACCAACAACTTCAACCGCTTCGCCTAGGTTCTTCTGAACTTTAGCGCCATCTGCTGCTTGTAATGCAAAGCCTTTACTAGTCGCTGCATTAGTTGCGTCAACAACTGCATTGTTCAAATCACCAGCGTTAACACCTTTGCTCGCATTGGCCTCTTTAGTGTAGTCACCCGCACTCGCAACATTGTTTAAGCTTGTACCACCTGTTGTGGTGATCTTGCCTGTCGTTGCATCTTTAGTACTACTTGAAGCACTACCTGCTAATGTGATGTTGTTATAGTTTGCACTGCCATCAGCATTCTTGTCGTACTTCACTGCAAACTTATCAGTTTCACCTTGCGATGCATTAAGACTATTGATCGCTTTGTTAATGCTGGTTTCTGTGTTGCCACTACCATCTTTCACTGTCAACGCTGTGTTATCTACACCTGCAATGGTATTGCCTGAGCCATCTTTAACCGAAATACCATCTTTACCGATCACTGTAGAACCATTTGTACCATTGATTCCATCGTTCACTGTAATGCTGGTTAAGTTCAAATCTTTACTTAAAGCAAACGCGACATTGTTACCTGTCTTGGTCGCTGTAAGGTTAGTATCCGCTGGAGTTGCTACACCAATATCAATCGTGTCACCCGCTTTAATCGCACCACTATTCTTACCGTTGGTTTGTAAGTTAAAGCCACCTTTTAAGGTCGTGATGTCAGATGTATTGGTCGCAATATTTGATGTATTCGTTGCGATATTCGACGTATTGGTTGCAATGTCTTTGCTATTCTGAGCTACATTCTGGTTTGTCGTATAAAGCTGACTGCCATTGATTGCATCTGTTGAGTTTGCAGAAACATCACCCGCTTTAACATTTGTCAGCGTTGTACCTGCCGCGCCACCGCCTAAAGTCACTTTATCTTTAGTTGTGGCGTTGTCGTATTTCACTGCCGAATTATCTGTTGCTGTTTGTTGTCCCGCCAAAGCGTCTAATTGACCTTTGTTTACAACATCTTTCGTATCAGTTCCTGCTTCTACACCACTGATCTTGTTGGTTGTTTTATCTATAACAACATTGCCAACCGTCACTTTATCCGCAGTTATACCAGCAGTGTTAATCACTGTGTTACCTGTAGTAATGCTGGTTAAGTTCAAGTCTTTGCTTAAAGCAAACGCAACATTGTTACCTGTCTTGGTTGCGGTAAGGTTGGTATCCGCTGGCGTAGCTACACCAATATCAACCGTGTCACCCGCTTTAATCGCACCACTATTCTTACCGTTAGTTTGTAAGTTAAAGCCACCTTTTAAGGTCGTGATGTCAGATGTATTCGTTGCGATATTCGACGTATTGGTTGCAATGTCTTTGCTATTCTGAGCTACATTCTGGTTTGTCGTATAAAGCTGACTACCATTGATTGCATCTGTTGAGTTTGCAGAAACATCACCCGCTTTAACATTTGTTAGCGTTGTACCTGCAGCACCACCGCCTAAAGTCACTTTATCTTTAGTTGTTGCGTTGTCGTATTTCACTGCCGAATTATCTGTTGCTGTTTGTTGTCCCGCCAAAGCGTCTAATTGACCTTTGTTTACAACATCTTTCGTATCAGTTCCTGCTTCTACACCACTGATCTTGTTGGTTGTTTTATCTATAACAACATTGCCAACCGTCACTTTATCCGCAGTTATACCAGCAGTGTTAATCACTGTGTTACCTGTAGTAATGCTGGTTAAGTTCAAGTCTTTGCTTAAAGCAAACGCAACATTGTTACCTGTCTTGGTTGCGGTAAGGTTGGTATCCGCTGGCGTAGCTACACCAATATCAACCGTGTCACCCGCTTTAATCGCACCACTATTCTTACCGTTAGTTTGTAAGTTAAAGCCACCTTTTAAGGTCGTGATGTCAGATGTATTCGTTGCGATATTCGACGTATTGGTTGCAATGTCTTTGCTATTCTGAGCTACATTCTGGTTTGTCGTATAAAGCTGACTACCATTGATTGCATCTGTTGAGTTTGCAGAAACATCACCCGCTTTAACATTTGTTAGCGTTGTACCTGCAGCACCACCGCCTAAAGTCACTTTATCTTTAGTTGTTGCGTTGTCGTATTTCACTGCCGAATTATCTGTTGCTGTTTGTTGTCCCGCCAAAGCGTCTAATTGACCTTTGTTTACAACATCTTTCGTATCAGTTCCTGCTTCTACACCACTGATCTTGTTGGTTGTTTTATCTATAACAACATTGCCAACCGTCACTTTATCCGCAGTTATACCAGCAGTGTTAATCACTGTGTTACCTGTAGTAATGCTGGTTAAGTTCAAGTCTTT
The DNA here is from genome assembly GCF_051059255.1 of Acinetobacter sp. CE-15. Classification (NCBI taxonomy): domain Bacteria; kingdom Pseudomonadati; phylum Pseudomonadota; class Gammaproteobacteria; order Moraxellales; family Moraxellaceae; genus Acinetobacter; species Acinetobacter sp. CE-15. The sequence goes on from NZ_CP192737.1 coordinate 4,598,616, forward strand.
GCTTAAAGCAAACGCAACATTGTTACCTGTCTTGGTTGCGGTAAGGTTGGTATCCGCTGGCGTAGCTACACCAATATCAACCGTGTCACCCGCTTTAATCGCACCACTATTCTTACCGTTAGTTTGTAAGTTAAAGCCACCTTTTAAGGTCGTGATGTCAGATGTATTCGTTGCGATATTCGACGTATTGGTTGCAATGTCTTTGCTATTCTGAGCTACATTCTGGTTTGTCGTATAAAGCTGACTACCATTGATTGCATCTGTTGAGTTTGCAGAAACATCACCCGCTTTAACATTTGTTAGCGTTGTACCTGCAGCACCACCGCCTAAAGTCACTTTATCTTTAGTTGTTGCGTTGTCGTATTTCACTGCCGAATTATCTGTTGCTGTTTGTTGTCCCGCCAAAGCGTCTAATTGACCTTTGTTTACAACATCTTTCGTATCAGTTCCTGCTTCTACACCACTGATCTTGTTGGTTGTTTTATCTATAACAACATTGCCAACTGTCACTTTATCCGCAGTTATACCAGCAGTGTTAATCACTGTATTACCTGTAGTAACGCTGGTTAAGTTCAAGTCTTTGCTTAAAGCAAACGCAACATTGTTACCTGTCTTGGTTGCGGTAAGGTTGGTATCCGCTGGCGTAGCTACACCAATATCAATCGTGTCACCCGCTTTAATCGCACCACTATTCTTACCGTTAGTTTGTAAGTTAAAACCACCTTTTAAGGTGCTGATATCAGACGTATTGGTCGTAATTTGATTACCTTGATTGGTAACAGTGGTATTTAACGTACTAATGTCTGATGTGTTTTTCGCAACATTTTGATTAGTCGTAAATAATTGACCACCATTCACAGCATCTGTTGATGCTGCTGTACTGATATCACCTGCCGCTACATTGGTAATCTTTTTACCACCTGCATTGATCCCAGTCGTTTTATCAACCACCACAGTACCAACAGTCACTTTATCTGCGGTTACACCAGCATTGTTAATCACTGTGTTACCTGTAGTAACGCTGGTTAAGTTCAAGTCTTTGCTTAAAGCAAACGCAACATTGTTACCTGTCTTGGTTGCGGTAAGGTTAGTATCTGCTGGCGTAGCTACACCAATATCGACCGTGTCACCCGCTTTAATCGCACCACTATTCTTACCGTTGGTTTGTAAATTAAAGCCACCTTTTAAGGTGCTGATATCAGATGTATTGGTTGCGATATTCGACGTATTGGTCGTAATTTGATTACCTTGATTGGTAACAGTGGTATTTAACGTACTAATGTCTGATGTGTTTTTCGCAACATTTTGATTAGTCGTAAATAATTGGCCACCATTCACAGCATCTGTTGATGCTGCTGTACTGATATCACCTGCTGCTACATTGGTAATCTTTTTACCACCTGCATTGATCCCAGTCGTTTTATCAACCACCACAGTACCAACAGTCACTTTATCTGCGGTTACACCAGCGTTGTTAATCACGGTATTACCTGTAGTAACGCTGGTTAAGTTCAAGTCTTTGCTTAAAGCAAACGCGACATTATTACCTGTCTTGGTTGCGGTAAGGTTAGTGTCCGCTGGTGTTGCTACACCAATATCAACCGTGTCACCCGCTTTAATCGCACCACTGTTCTTACCGTTAGTTTGTAAGTTAAAACCACCTTTTAATGTACTGATATCAGTACCTTGGTTGGTAACAGTTGTCGTCAAATTACTTACATTTTGATTAGTCGTAAATAATTGACCACCATTCACAGCATCTGTTGATGCTGCTGTACTGATATCACCGGCTGCAACGTTGGTAATCTTTTTACCACCCGCATTGATCCCAGTCGTTTTATCAACCACCACAGTACCAACAGTCACTTTATCCGCTGTTACACCAGCGTTGTTAATCACGGTATTACCTGTAGTAACGCTGGTTAAATTCAAATCTTTGCTTAAAGCAAACGCAACATTATTACCTGTCTTAGTCGCTGTAAGGTTGGTATCCGCTGGCGTAGCTACACCAATATCAACCGTGTCACCTGCTTTAATCGCACCACCGTTCTTACCGTTGGTTTGTAAATTAAAGCCACCTTTTAAGGTGCTGATATCAGATGTATTGGTTGCGATATTCGACGTATTGGTCGTAATTTGATTACCTTGATTGGTAACAGTGGTATTTAACGTACTAATGTCTGATGTGTTTTTCGCAACATTTTGATTAGTCGTAAATAATTGGCCACCATTCACAGCATCTGTTGATGCTGCTGTACTGATATCACCTGCCGCTACATTGGTAATCTTTTTACCACCTGCATTGATCCCAGTCGTTTTATCAACCACCACAGTACCAACAGTCACTTTATCTGCGGTTACACCAGCATTGTTAATCACTGTGTTACCTGTAGTAACGCTGGTTAAGTTCAAGTCTTTGCTTAAAGCAAACGCAACATTGTTACCTGTCTTGGTCGCGGTAAGGTTGGTATCTGATGGCGTAGCTACACCAATATCAACCGTGTCACCCGCTTTAATCGCACCACTACTCTTACCGTTAGTTTGTAAGTTAAAACCACCTTTTAAGGTGCTAATATCAGACGTATTCGTTGTGATTTGATTACCTTGATTCGTAACAGTTGTCGTCAAATTACTTACATTTTGATTCGTCGTAAATAATTGACCACCATTCACAGCATCTGTTGATGCTGCTGTACTGATATCACCTGCTGCTACATTGGTAATCTTTTTACCACCTGCATTGATCCCAGTCGTTTTATCAACCACCACAGTACCAACAGTCACTTTATCTGCGGTTACACCAGCATTGTTAATCACTGTGTTACCTGTAGTAACGCTGGTTAAGTTCAAGTCTTTGCTTAAAGCAAACGCAACATTGTTACCTGTCTTGGTTGCGGTAAGGTTAGTATCTGCTGGCGTAGCTACACCAATATCGACCGTGTCACCCGCTTTAATCGCACCACTGTTCTTACCATTACTTTGTAAGTTAAAACCACCTTTTAATGTACTGATATCAGTACCTTGGTTGGTAACAGTTGTCGTCAAATTACTTACGTTTTGATTGGTTGTAGTTAATTGACCAAAGTTAACGGCATCACCTGTTGCTGCCCCTGCAGCAACATTTGTAATTTTTTGACTGTTTAAATTTGCCCCACCATTTAAATTACTTATACCTGTAACAGTCTGAGTTCCACCTATCGTACTATTTCCTGTAACAGCACTTGCGCCATTTACCTGTAAACCTGTAGAAGTCACTGTTCCTGCAAAGTTGGGAGCATCCGCTATTTGTATTGCAATTGCACCGTTCTGATCTGTTACCGTTTTAACATTCGCACCGCTATAAGTACCAGCTGTTGTTGCTGTTCCACTAATTGCAATACTATCTCCAAGCTTACGATTAATATCTGTCGTATCGCCCGATTTTCTAGCATTTCCAGTGAATGTTATGGCTTTATTTGCTTGTGTGCTTACAGTATCAAGTTGACCTTTATTGACGGCTTGATCAGCTGTAGTGGCATTAGCAACATTATTAATCGTAGTGTTAGCTGCATTGATGCCACCACTCGTAACACTTGGACCGCCTGTAATTGTTAAGCCACTATTATCTAACTTACTATTTCCAGTCGTAACAGTTGTAAATGTTGGTGTTGCACTTGTAGCAACTGAATACGAGATTGAACCATCGGCAGCTGTTGTAGGCGTAACAACAATATTTGAACCACCTGTAACACTTCGTTGAGTCGCTTTAATTGCGTCATCAATTGTTGTTTTACCCGTTCCACCAATATTAGTTGGGGCGGTGTAAGTGTTAGTTACAGGATCATAAGCAGCATTTCCACCTAGAACATTTTTTAGATTTGTATGCGCATCATCATATGCTTTATCTAATTGTGCGACTGTAACCGCATCTGATGCAGCAGAACCGTCAGCTACATTCTGAATACGACGGTTGCCTGTTACAGTACCATTACCTACAGATACAGCCCCTACAGTAGGAGCAGTCTGTGATGTTAAAAATCCTGTTCCAGTAATAGCTGTCGTTGTAGAACCATTACCCAAAGCAACACTATTATCAATACTGGCTACCGCAGCAGTACCCAATGCAGTCGAGGCAAGACCTGTGGCTTGAGCACCATTCCCCAATGCAGTACTATTTGTGTTATTTGCAGTTGCAGCATTACCGAGTGCAGTCGAGTTAGCCCCTGTGGCTTGAGCACCAGGACCCACCCCTACAGCAAAAGAACCTGCCTGGGTATTTCTTCCCATAGCCACACCACCAACCGCAACACCACTATTTGCAGTTACTGTCGCTCCTCCACCAATCGCGATTGCATAGTTATTACCACCAGCATTAGAATTATCACCAATTGCAATCTGTGCGAATGTAGTCGTTTTTGCGCCATTACCTAAAGCGATCTGACCGCCTGTTCCTGCTGGATTGCCACTAGTAAGGTTACTATTACTCGCATTTGTACCAATCGCAATATTATTCAGAGATTCAGTACCAACAGCACCTGTAAAAGCATTTTTACCAATTGCAATCGTACCCGTATTAGTTGCCCTAGATTGACCACCAATAGCAATACTATCTGTACCAGTAGACTGTGCGCCTCTAGTGGCATTACCACCAATAGCCACAGAGCCACTACCAGAAGCGGTAACAGCATTTGCAACAGATACAACATTTCCTGAAGCAGTACCTGTAGCCGTTCCACCTAATGCTACAGCATTTTGTCCTGTTGACTGGCTGCCTTCACCAAGTGCAGTACTACCTACCCCTGTTGCTCGACTCTCTACACCCACAGCCGTGCCAAAAGCATTAGCTTGGCTATTATGACCGATAGCTGTTCCTGCATTACCTGTAACTTCTGAAAACGCTCCATATGCAGTTACAGCCGAAAGACCATTACCTTTAGCATTACAACCAGCAACAGTAGAGTATGTACCAGAACCATCCGTTGCCTGGCCACCAGTCGTTCCAGGATTTATAGTACCGACAATCCCATTAGAGCCAGTTATACAATTATTTGAATCTGTGTTTATAACATTCGCAGTTACATCGGATGAAAAAGTGATCATCAAGCTAACTGTTGCTGCCCCGACAATTCCCGTTACTTTAGATGACTTGGTTTTCCCTTTTGCCAATTCAGAAACTGCAACCCATGCCGACAAAGTCGCATTCCAAATCACTTTGTAGATCTTATTCATATTACTTTTCCTTTAGGAGGTGCATTACAGCCGCTGATTTCGCATCAATAACGCATATAAAATGTACAATTTTTTTTATTTAACAATTTACATACATTTAAAGCAATAGAAAAATTGAGATATATTTCACTTATTTTGTTTTTTTAAACACATGGTCTAAACTTTTAAATAAAAAGCAAAATAATCACACATTTTATAATTTTTATACCTATAAATCAGCAATTTATACACCAATCAAAAAACATTAAGATTTATTAAATACATATTGTTCTTAAATTGAGCATGTGACAAAATTTGTCACATTTAACAAAATAATGTGAGACTTAGTTTACATTTGACATATTGTTAAATTTCGATTAACTGCCTATGCTTATTCAGTTAACAATTTTTTATTGCGTAATAGGTCACAATAATTCTAGTTTAAATCTCTAAATCATCTGTTTGTTTAGATTAAGTTAAAAATAAGACCTATTTCTATCAATTTAAAGTGAAAAATTTTATATAAAAAAGTGATATTTATTTTAAAAATGAATGTTGGTTAATTTAGATTTACGCGAATTTTAAGAGTGCTGTAAAAGACATCTTCTGACTATTTCCAAACCAGATAGGTGATCAGAACAAAATATACAATTGATCGTATTTTATTTTTTACATAGAAAAACCCGTATTTTCATTTGAAAACGCCACCGTATAATCAGGTTTGCTATAATTCAATTTAAAATTTAATCTGAGCATAACCTTTGAAGATCATTTTTGCAGGTACACCCGAATTTGCAGCTTCTGCTTTAGCAGCACTCATTGAAACTGATCACGAAATTGTGGCTGTGTATACTCAACCCGACCGTAAATCAGGTCGTGGACAAAAAATGACAGCTTCAGCCGTGAAACAACTTGCACTCGCAAACAACTTACCCGTCTATCAACCTCTTCATTTCAAAGCATCGACAGACGAAGGCTTAGCGGCTCAACAAGAATTAGCAGCTTTGGGTGCAGATATAATGGTGGTTGCGGCTTATGGTTTAATTTTGCCTCAAGCCGTATTAGATACACCGCGCTATGGTTGTTTAAATATTCATGGTTCTTTGCTACCACGTTGGCGTGGTGCTGCTCCGATTCAGCGTGCCATTGCAACAGGTGACACTGAAACCGGAGTAACAATCATGAAAATGGCGGCTGGACTAGATACAGGTGATATGATCTTTAAAACAGTGTGCCCAATCACAGCGGAAGAAACCTCAGCGACTTTATATGACAAACTTGCGATCCAAGGCGCTGAAGCAATTTGTGTGGTATTAGAGTCAGAACAAAAATTACAACAATATTTAGATGCACGTGAAGTGCAAGATGAACAATTTACGGTATATGCACATAAACTCACAAAAGCTGAAGCGCAAATTGATTGGACTAAATCAGCAGTTGAACTTGATCGTAATATTCGGGCATTCAATCCTTGGCCAGTCGCATTTACACCAATAGATGAAAGCAATAATTTACGTGTGTGGAATTCTCAAATTTCAGACCTTACAGCCAATGGTGAAGCACCCGGAACCATTATCGAAATGAACAAACAAGGTGTACATGTGCTGTGTGGAGATGGTGTGATTTGTCTGACTAGCCTACAATGGCCAGGTGGCAAAGCCATTAACCCTGTACAAATTATACAAAGCCATAAACTTTCAGTAGGAAATATATTCGCATGAGCCAAATTCAATCATCTGCAAAAAATTTGAATTTGCGCGCACAAGTGGTCAAAACACTTTTAGCTGTTCAAAATGGACAGTCTTTGGCTTCCGTTTTAAACCAACATATCAATATTGTTTCTGAACGTGATCGTGGTTTATACCATGAGCTTACTTTGGGCTGTTTACGTCAGTGGTATTCTTTAAAAGCAATTACCTTACCCTTGCTCACAAAACCGTTAGACAATGAAGCACTTGAAAGTTGTTTATATTTGGGTTTATACCAGATTTTATGCACCCGTATTCCTGCACATGCGGCGATTTCAGAAACTGTCAATGCAGCGAAACAATTAGGTTTTGAACCGATGAGTGGTTTGGTCAATGCCATCCTTCGTCGTGTTTCACGTGAAACAACTGAGTTTCAAACGGCTTTGAATAATACCCATGGTTTACCAAGCTGGCTGTTCAAACGACTTAAAAAAGATTGGGCTGATCTACTCCCTGAAATCTGTCAAAATTTAAAACAAGTTGCCCCACTAACGCTGCGTGTCAATGAACGTCAAATTAGTCGTGATGAATATCTTGATATTTTAGATGAAGAACAGATTGATGCTCGTCCTTGTACACTTTCAGATGTTGGTATAGTTCTGGAACAAACGGGCAATATTACTCATTTACCTGGCTTTGAAGAAGGCGGGTTTTCTGTTCAAGATGAACATGCTCAATTGTGTGCAACACTGTTACCCAACTTAGATGACAAGGTCATTATCGATGCTTGTGCAGCACCGGGTGGTAAAGCAGCTCATATCTTAGAACGTTTCAATCCTAAAAAATTAATCGCACTTGATCATGATGCTAAACGCTTATTGCGTGTTTCAGAAAACTTGGAACGCCTTGAATTAAATGTTGATGCAACAGTTGAAATCATCACAGCAGATGCTACAACATGGGTGCCTAAAGAATTGGTCGATTGCATCGTATTGGATGCACCATGTTCTGCTATTGGTGTTCTACGTCGTCATCCTGATATTCGCTTATTGCGTCAATCTACAGATATTCAGCAAGTGGTCGATCTGCAAAAGCAAATTTTAAAGCATATGTGGCAGCAGCTTAAAGTTGGCGGAACACTACTTTATATTACCTGCTCAATTCTAAAAGTTGAAAATGAACAGCAGATGGTCGAATTTTTTGCTGAACATGCAGATGCTGAAGAAATCAAGATTGATGCAAACTGGGGAATAGAACAAATTCACGGTCGTCAATTGTTGCCTGAAGCGCATCATGGTGATGGTTTCTATTATTGCCGAATTCAGAAAATGGATTAAAAAATGCATTAAAAAAGCAGGCTAATTCGCCTGCTTTTTTTGACTCAAATTTAAAGGGTATGGTGATCTTTGACTTCTTCCAGAACGTCATCCAGTTCTTCAGGATTTTTCATCAAATGTAGGATCGATAAAATCAACCCACCCCATAAAAATACCATTGAAATAATCATCATCACGATTGCAGAAGTATTCATTTTGACGCTCCTATCGATCTTTCATTTTGCTAAGGACTAAAGCAATAACAGCACAGAAAATCACACTGCCCCAACCAAAGAACATCAACATACTAGAACTATAGGTATCGTATCCATTTTTAATCAAGCTAAAAACGGTCATAGATAAAGTGACCAGCAAAATTAAAGAAGTGATTACGGTTAAAGTGAAATCCCAACCTTTACCAAGCTGCACAGTTGAAATACGATTCACATGATCACGTAATTCCATCAATGCCGAACGTTTAAACCACGCTATCGAAATAATTGACAATAATGCACCGCCAATAATCCCAATATTATTGATAAAGTGATCGACGATATCTACCAGTTTAATCGAGTTCACGCTAGAGAATAAGAAAATTGAAACCAGTGCACTACCACCGCCAATGATGCTTACGGCTTTTTTACGTCCCCATTTTAGCTTGTCTTGCATCGCTGCAATCGGCACTTCAAGGATACTCACCATTGAAGAAATCCCTGCAACAAATAAAGAAGAGAAGAACAGTAAACCGAATAAATCCGCACCAGTCCCTAAACTTGAAATGATTTTAGGGAAAGCAATAAATGCCAAGCCGATACCACCACTGACCACTTGATCTACAGGCTTGCCTGCTGAAAATGCCATAAAGCCCAGTGCCGCGAAGATACCAATACCCGCAAGGATTTCAGTAGACGCATTGGCAAAACCAACGATAAGGCCCGAGCCTGTTAAATTGGTTTTTGGTTTAAGATACGAGGCATAAGTCACCATGATCCCAAAGCCAACAGAGAGTGAAAAGAACGTATGACCAAATGCTGCAAGCCATACTTTATAATCCCACATCGCTGCCCAGTTTGGTGTAAAGAAAGCATTTAAACCTTGAACTGCACCGGGTAAACGCAACGCTTGAATAACAAGAATCGTGAACAGAATAAACAGTAAAGGCATGAAAATTTTATTGGATAATTCAACCCCTTTTTTCACACCACCAAATAAGATGATCAACGTTAATGCCCAGATTCCTACAATTGGCCAAAATAAATGACCAACAAATTGAAAATCAAAACTTGTTGATTTTGAAGTTTGTAAATAGGTATTGAAGAAGAAGTTTTCAGGATCACTTCCCCACAATTGACCTACAGAAAAATAAACATAACTGCCAGCCCATGTCAGTACGCTGGCATAGTACAAACCAATAATGATACAGACACAGACTTGCCACCAACCTAAAGTTTCGCCCCCTTTAAATAAAGCACGATAAGCTTTAGGAGGTGAAGTATTACTTTTATGCCCTGTCGCATAGTCTAAAAATAACAGTGGCAAACCTGCCGTAATAAGTGCAATTAAATATGGAATTAAAAAAGCGCCACCACCGTTTTCATAAGCAATGTAAGGAAAGCGCCAAATATTACCTAAACCGACAGCCGATCCAACAGCTGCGATAATAAAACCTGATCGTGATGTCCAGTTTTCACGAGATTCTGTCATAAAACACCTAATTCTGTAGATGTCCTCAAATGCTGCTTTTTTTCATTGTGATCTGCGAGCAAAAGAAGTACCAATTTTAAATTTTGTTGTTTGAATAAAACAGCACCTTTTGGGTGCTTTGTTATTATTCCAAACCAGTAACTTTGCAAACTTCTCGGTTAAAGTGCATCAACAAAATTACTGTTTAATGTTGTAACAATACTCGTTTTGCAGCGCTTTTTCTGTAATTTGTGTCTATTTTCTCAGGTTTTTTTTACTTTTTATTGCACATGGTTAATTTTTAGCTATTTTGCTTAGAATCGCCTATTTCTAATTGACCGTCTTGGGTAAACGATAATGCCCAATGATTTTATATTCATGCAAAATGTCATTTTCACGTGTTCCAGAACCAATGTTATGAATAACCAAAGGTGTTTTTGACAACATTGTGGTTTTATTTGAAATGATACCAATGTGGGTTAAGCCTTTACCTAAATCCCATGCCACGATATCACCTGCTTGATACTTTTGATCATTCACTTGATAACCTTGACGCTGAAAATAGGTCATGATATTTGGAACCCGTCGATGATCAATATTTCGATCGGTTGCTTTTAAACCCCATTTTTGTGGATATTTTTTAAAATTGGCTTTCATATCTTCATGAATACGTTGTTGCAGATCTATACCTTGATGGCGTAAGGCGCGAATAACCACGTCTGTACATACACCTTTGATCAATGGAACATCACCCATTGGATAAGACAACTGAGTATAAGCAGGATCATAATAAAGTATTTTCAAAATCTGAGAGCGTGCATCATTTACCAGTTTTTCAGATTGAAATGCCCAAATTTGCACACTCTGTAAGCAAAGCAAAACCATTAAAAATAATGAATTGAAAAATTTTATTATCATTTTTTAACTCTATATAAAACTCAAAGAAATAAGGAGCCGTAGCCCCTTAGAATATTAACTTATTGTTTGATCACAAGTAAGCGCTCTTCCTGCATATCACCAATTGCTGACTGGATCCCCTCACGACCTAAACCCGAATCTTTCACGCCACCATATGGCATATTATCAACTCTGAAGGTGGGGATATCATTGATAATTACCCCGCCCACATGTAAATGATCCCATGCATAAAGCATCTTATTGAGATTTTGAGTATATACACCAGCTTGTAAACCAAAGCGACCTTGGTTAATCACTTCGATACCTTTCTCAAATGTTTTATATTTTTCTAAAATTGCCACAGGGCCAAATGCTTCATTTTGATAAATTTCAAGAGATTCATCGACATTTTCAAGCAAAGTTGGCTCGAATAAAACCCCTTTTAAAGTACCACCAATTAAGATTTTCGCACCCTTTTTCTCCGCTTTATCTACCCATTTTTTTAAACGAATCGCTTCTGCCTCTTTGATCATTGGGCCCACTATCGTGGTTTCTACATGTGGATCTGCCGCAGATACTTTTTTCAATTTTGCTAAGATTTTTTTTCTAAATTCTATATAAATATCAGCATGGACTAAAATTCGTTGCACACTAATACACACCTGTCCCGCATGACCATATGCACCACCAATTACTCGATCAATCAATGCATCACTTATTTCTGTATCAGGTTCAATTAAAACAGCTGCATTCCCCCCTAATTCGAGAGTTACTTTTTTGCGACCAGCACGTGCTTTCATATCCCAACCCACTTGATCAGAACCGGTAAAGCTGAGCAGCTTAAAGCGATCATCCGTCACTAACACATCAGCATGTTCTCGTGGGCAAGGCAAAATTGAAAATGCGCCTTTTGGTAAATCTGTTTCAGCCAAAATTTCTGCGATTTTTAATGCGGAAATTGGAGTCAAACTTGCTGGTTTTAATACAAATGGACAACCCGCTGCAATTGCTGGTGCAATTTTATGTGCTGTTAAATTCAAAGGAAAATTAAACGGACTGATCAGAGACACTGCACCAATCGGCACATGTTGTACCATTCCCCGATATGCAGAAGCCGCAGCCGTTACAGCCAAGGGCATTAAATGACCATCATTAATTGTGGAGACTGCATCTGCCGCTAGTTGGAAAGTATTAATCAGCCTTTCAACCTCAGCTGCTGCAGCAAGTTTAGGCTTTCCACCTTCGATAATTAAAATTTGGGTTAATTCTTCACGGAGCTCTTTAAAACGCTGAACACAATGTAACAGTATTTTTTGCTTCTGAAATGGCTTTAAAGCAGCCATTTCTTTCTCTGCTTTCACAGCTGCGTTGATGGCTTTTTCTAAAATTTTTGCGTCCGCTAAAGCCACTTTTGCATAAATTTTCCCCGAAAATTTATCATGAACTTCAAGCCATTGCCCTGATTTAATCGCTTTATTAGCGACATAAAGTGGGAATTCAATCACTGCTTGATCAATAGAATCACTCATCCTACACCCTCGATTTAATCTTTTTAATAATGCAAAATTTGATAAACCCCTATATCATGCCTTCAGTTGGTACAGTATTGAAATGTATTTAAGTAACAAAAATATAGGATGAAAAATCATTTCATCAAGAAGGACATATGAAATCTATTCAATTACCCTTATTTATCGCAACCCTAGGTCTAAGTTCATTTGCTCAAGCTGATTTTATTGGTTTAAAAGGTGATATTAGTTATTGGAGTATTGGTGGAGATTCTCAAATCAACCACAAAACATCCAGTCTATCCAACAAAACGGGGACAGATAATTTATTATTAGATCCTTATACTGGGCTAAACGCAAAACATGATTTAGATACCAAAGGCACGATTCAAGCCTCTGTTGCTTTTGAGCACCCGATTCCAATCATTCCCAATGTAAAATTAAAATATACCAAGTTAGATACTGAAACTGAGTCTAATAATGAGTTTGCTAAAACTAAAATTGATTTAGACCATACAGATCTTATTCTTTACTATGAAATCTTAGACAACATTGTAAAAGCTGATGTCGGTGTAGGGGCAACTAAACTCAACGGTACTGTAAAGCAATTTTCACAAAATGTTGATGTTGATGAATATGCACCAATCCTTTATGCAGAGGCTGGTGCAAAACTACCATTTACAGGTTTAAGTGCAAAAGCTGAGGCGACTTATACCAATGTCAATGATGTAAAAATCACGGACGCTCAGGCTGAAATTCAATATGATTTTGTTAAGTCTATTGTTTTAGATCTTGGTGCCAAAGTGGGTTATCGTGTTTTAAATATCGAACTCAGTGATTTAGATAACCGTGATATGAAGTTTAATTTTAAAGGGCCTTATATTGGTTTAAATGCCCATTTTTAATAGAAAATACCCGTTTATGATCATGTAAGCTTTTTCTTACATGGTCTGCCGAATTATGCGTATAGGCAGAACAGCTAAATTTTAATACTATAAACACATCAGGAAACAGGAAGTTTCCATTAAAACAAGAATAAGATAGGACAATAACGCAGGATAGCGAAAGGTACGACAGGAGTTATACCTCAGAACCAATACAAAAAACCTCAGGCATGGATGTCTGAGGTTTTTTATTTTGAATACACTAAAACAATTAAAGTAAAAAACTTACCACTTCATAAAAGCCATTCCTTCAATAGTATCCATTTGAATCAGTTCAGTTTGTTTTTGAACCAGTTTAACCGCTTCATGCAAACTTATTGTTTTTGTATAAGAGCCTTTTTGATCAGGAACAGGAATATCTGCATCTAATGAATAATCATCATTAACGATAAACTGTAAAGTACGATCATTTTTATCAACGATCCCTAAAAAGTTTTCTGGCCTGATTAACACAGATTGCATTAGTTCTATGATTTCATCGATAGATGCATACTGATTTTGAGTGGGTAAAACCTCTTCACCATCATAATCTGTAAAGAAAAATTGGAAAATCAACATATTATTAACTGTTTTTATCGTAATACTTTAATTTTTAGCATAAAGAAACGGCTGGTTCAATAGCTCGACTCTTTCTATATCCCTTACTTCAATAATGATCATGATGAGGAATACAGAAAATCAGTTCAGTTTCATCAATGCATAAGCTTAAGCAGTGATCAATTAGCTTAATATAACGAGATCTATTTCATTTCGCTAATAAACACCGCGCATAAAAAAACACCCCGCTCTCGTTAGAGATCGGGGTGTTTTAGATTTAAAAGCTGGCGATGACTTACTCTCACATGGGTAACCCCACACTACCATCAGCGCTAAGAGGTTTCACTTCTGAGTTCGGGAAGGGATCAGGTGGTTCACTCTTGCTATTGTCGCCAGCAAACTGTTATGGACTTGTTCGGGTCTTATTTAAATGCCTTACTTCGTACCAAATGAGTTTAACAGAACATTTGAGTTGAATAGTTTAACTAGCTTTACAACTAAATCAAGTATGTTTGATCTTTTATGAATCAAATGATGCTTCGTATACAACTGCTTGGGTGTTGTATAGTCAAGCCTCACGAGCAATTAGTATTGGTCAGCTTCATGCGTCACCGCACTTCCACATCCAACCTATCAACGTCGTAGTCTTCAACGGCTCTTTAGAGGACATAAAGTCCTAGGGAAATCTTATCTTGAGGTAGGCTTCCCGCTTAGATGCTTTCAGCGGTTATCCCTTCCGAACATAGCTACCCGGCGATGCGACTGGCGTCACAACCGGTACACCAGAGGTTCGTCCACTCTGGTCCTCTCGTACTAGGAGCAGATCCTCTCAAATTTCCAACGCCCACGGTAGATAGGGACCGAACTGTCTCACGACGTTCTAAACCCAGCTCGCGTACCTCTTTAAATGGCGAACAGCCATACCCTTGGGACCTGCTTCAGCCCCAGGATGAGATGAGCCGACATCGAGGTGCCAAACACCGCCGTCGATATGAACTCTTGGGCGGTATCAGCCTGTTATCCCCAGAGTACCTTTTATCCGTTGAGCGATGGCCCTTCCATACAGAACCACCGGATCACTAAGACCTACTTTCGTACCTGCTCGACTTGTGGGTCTCGCAGTTAAGCGCGCTTTTGCCTTTATACTCTACGCGTGATTTCCGACCACGCTGAGCGCACCTTCGTACTCCTCCGTTACTCTTTAGGAGGAGACCGCCCCAGTCAAACTACCCACCAGACATGGTCCTCGTCCCGGATAACGGGACAGAGTTAGAACCTCAATATTACCAGGGTGGTATTTCAAGGATGGCTCCATAGCAACTGGCGTCACTACTTCAAAGCCTCCCACCTATCCTACACAAGTAAGATCAAAGTTCAATGTCAAGCTGCAGTAAAGGTTCACGGGGTCTTTCCGTCTAGCCGCGGGTACACCGCATCTTCACGGCGATTTCGATTTCACTGAGCCTCTGCTGGAGACAGCGCCCCCATCATTATGCCATTCGTGCAGGTCGGAACTTACCCGACAAGGAATTTCGCTACCTTAGGACCGTTATAGTTACGGCCGCCGTTTACTGGGGCTTCGATCAAGAGCTTCGCTTACGCTAACCCCATCAATTAACCTTCCAGCACCGGGCAGGCATCACACCCTATACGTCCACTTTCGTGTTTGCAGAGTGCTATGTTTTTAATAAACAGTTGCAGGGGCCTGGTTTCTGTGGCTGCCAATAGCTCAAGGAGCAAGTCCTATCACCGTCAGCAGCGTACCTTCTCCCGAAGTTACGGTACCATTTTGCCTAGTTCCTTCAGCAGAGTTCTCTCAAGCGCTTTGGTCTACTCGACCTGACCACCTGTGTCGGTTTAGGGTACGATTCCTGTGTAACTGAAGCTTAGAGACTTTTCCTGGAAGCATAGTATCAGCCACTTCGCTAGTAAACTAGCTTGCTATCAGCTCTCAGCATAGAGCACCCCGGATTTGCCTAAGATGCATGCCTACTGCCTTTCACCTGGACAACCAACGCCAGGCTGACTTAACTTTCTCCGTCCTCTCATCGCATTACACAGAAGTATTGGAATATTAACCAATTTCCCATCGACTACGCCTCTCGGCCTCGCCTTAGGGGTCGACTCACCCAGCCCCGATTAACGTTGGACTGGAACCCTTGGTCTTTCAGCGAACGGGTTTTTCACCCGTTTTGTCGTTACTCACGTCAGCATTCGCACTTCTGATACCTCCAGCATACTTCTCAATACACCTTCATCGGCTTACAGAACGCTCCCCTACCACGTATACATAGTATACATCCGCAGCTTCGGCATATAGTTTTAGCCCCGTTACATCTTCCGCGCAGGCCGACTCGACTAGTGAGCTATTACGCTTTCTTTAAAGGGTGGCTGCTTCTAAGCCAACCTCCTAGCTGTCTATGCCTTCCCACATCGTTTCCCACTTAACTATAATTTGGGGGCCTTAGCTGGCGGTCTGGATTGTTTTCCTCTTGACTACGGACGTTAGCACCCGCAGTCTGTCTCCCGGATAGTACTCATAGGTATTCGGAGTTTGCATCGGTTTGGTAAGTCGGGATGACCCCCTAGCCGAAACAGTGCTCTACCCCCTATGGTATTCGTCCGAGGCGCTACCTAAATAGCTTTCGGGGAGAACCAGCTATCACCGAGTTTGATTAGCCTTTCACCCCTATCCACAAGTCATCCCCTGGCTTTTCAACGACAGTGGGTTCGGTCCTCCAGTTAGTGTTACCCAACCTTCAACCTGCTCATGGATAGATCACCCGGTTTCGGGTCTATACCCAGCAACTAAACGCCCTATTAAGACTCGATTTCTCTACGGCTCCCCTATGCGGTTAACCTTGCTACTGAATATAAGTCGCTGACCCATTATACAAAAGGTACGCAGTCACCGAACAAGTCGGCTCCCACTGCTTGTATGCATGCGGTTTCAGGATCTATTTCACTCCCCTCACAGGGGTTCTTTTCGCCTTTCCCTCACGGTACTGGTTCACTATCGGTCAGTCAGGAGTATTTAGCCTTGGAGGATGGTCCCCCCATATTCAGACAAGGTTTCACGTGCCTCGCCCTACTCGTCATCATTATATGTGCCCTTTCGTGTACGGGACTATCACCCTCTACGGTAGCACTTCCCAGAGCTTTCCGCTAAAACACATATAACTTAATGGGCTGATCCCCGTTCGCTCGCCGCTACTGAGGGAATCTCAATTGATTTCTTTTCCTAAGGGTACTGAGATGTTTCACTTCCCCTCGTTCGCCTCGCATGACTATGTATTCATCATGCGATACCTACCTTATGGTAAGTGGGTTTCCCCATTCAGAAATCTCCGGATCACAGGATATTTGCCGCCTCCCCGAAGCTTATCGCAGGCTATTACGTCTTTCATCGCCTCTGACTGCCAAGGCATCCACCACATGCACTTAATTACTTGACTATACAACCCCAAACAGTCGTTAATCCCTACAAGGAGGATCAACAATGTGAACTTAATCACTTCTATTTGTTGCCTGTGAATTTAATCACCATACAGCTTCAATTTAATTCATATACCAAAACGCTTGATTCAGTTTTATCGCTAGTGCTCATTTCATTCAACATTAACAATTACTTGCTAACATCAACTAAAACGAGTTTAAACAATTATTTCAACTCAAATATATTCTGTTAATGATTCACTACCGCCTCGTCAGCAAGTAGTTAACTGTGATAAATCACAGAACTTAATAAGCTATCGGCTTACTAAGTTCTGTAATCACTTAGTCTTTAATTAGTGGTGGAGACTAACGGAGTCGAACCGTTGACCTCCTGCGTGCAAAGCAGGCGCTCTACCAACTAAGCTAAGTCCCCAGCTTAAGATCTTAATATATCTGCTCTTCTGTGTTCAGTAGACTTGGTGGGTCTGACAAGACTTGAACTTGTGACCCCACGCTTATCAAGCGTGTGCTCTAACCAACTGAGCTACAGACCCTCAGATACATCAATGAAGAACAACTTGTTGTGGATTCTTACCAATCGTCAATCTTTCGTTAAGGAGGTGATCCAGCCGCAGGTTCCCCTACGGCTACCTTGTTACGACTTCACCCCAGTCATCGGCCACACCGTGGTAAGCGTCCTCCTTACGGTTAGACTACCTACTTCTGGTGCAACAAACTCCCATGGTGTGACGGGCGGTGTGTACAAGGCCCGGGAACGTATTCACCGCGGCATTCTGATCCGCGATTACTAGCGATTCCGACTTCATGGAGTCGAGTTGCAGACTCCAATCCGGACTACGATCGGCTTTTTGAGATTAGCATCCTATCGCTAGGTAGCAACCCTTTGTACCGACCATTGTAGCACGTGTGTAGCCCTGGTCGTAAGGGCCATGATGACTTGACGTCGTCCCCGCCTTCCTCCAGTTTGTCACTGGCAGTATCCTTAAAGTTCCCACCCGAAGTGCTGGCAAATAAGGAAAAGGGTTGCGCTCGTTGCGGGACTTAACCCAACATCTCACGACACGAGCTGACGACAGCCATGCAGCACCTGTATGTAAGTTCCCGAAGGCACCAATCCATCTCTGGAAAGTTCTTACTATGTCAAGACCAGGTAAGGTTCTTCGCGTTGCATCGAATTAAACCACATGCTCCACCGCTTGTGCGGGCCCCCGTCAATTCATTTGAGTTTTAGTCTTGCGACCGTACTCCCCAGGCGGTCTACTTATCGCGTTAGCTGCGCCACTAAAGCCTCAAAGGCCCCAACGGCTAGTAGACATCGTTTACGGCATGGACTACCAGGGTATCTAATCCTGTTTGCTCCCCATGCTTTCGTACCTCAGCGTCAGTATTAGGCCAGATGGCTGCCTTCGCCATCGGTATTCCTCCAGATCTCTACGCATTTCACCGCTACACCTGGAATTCTACCATCCTCTCCCATACTCTAGCTTCCCAGTATCGAATGCAATTCCCAAGTTAAGCTCGGGGATTTCACATCCGACTTAAAAAGCCGCCTACGCACGCTTTACGCCCAGTAAATCCGATTAACGCTCGCACCCTCTGTATTACCGCGGCTGCTGGCACAGAGTTAGCCGGTGCTTATTCTGCGAGTAACGTCCACTCACTGTAGGTATTAACTACAGGAGCCTCCTCCTCGCTTAAAGTGCTTTACAACCATAAGGCCTTCTTCACACACGCGGCATGGCTGGATCAGGGTTCCCCCCATTGTCCAATATTCCCCACTGCTGCCTCCCGTAGGAGTCTGGGCCGTGTCTCAGTCCCAGTGTGGCGGATCATCCTCTCAGACCCGCTACAGATCGTCGCCTTGGTAGGCCTTTACCCCACCAACTAGCTAATCCGACTTAGGCTCATCTATTAACGCAAGGTCACAAGTGATCCCCTGCTTTCCCCCGTAGGGCGTATGCGGTATTAGCATCCCTTTCGAGATGTTGTCCCCCATTAATAGGCAGATTCCTAAGTATTACTCACCCGTCCGCCGCTAGGTCAATCACCGAAGCAATCTCCCCCGCTCGACTTGCATGTGTTAAGCCTGCCGCCAGCGTTCAATCTGAGCCATGATCAAACTCTTCAGTTAAAAATCATTAGTGACTTAAGGTCACAATTCTGGCTCATCAATGTACTGACAAATTCTCTCAAATAAACTTCGAGTAATTTAAACCAATCAATCAATGATAATATTTCGATCAATCAATCAGTAAAAATCCACACAAGTTGTTCTTCATATTCTCTTAATGATCTTCTCAATGCTTCGTCAGCATCAAGCTAGGTCGGCTATACTACTCTCTATCTCTAAAAAGTCAATCAATAATGTTAATTATTTTTTCTAACAAACCCAACCCTAACATCATCTTAAAATCTCAATTCGAAATCTTAACAACTTAATCAAGTGCCTGATTTATCAGAAGTTTTATTTAACATCACCGCCGATGGATGTGCATTCTACAGCATTCCCTAACCAACACAACCCCTTTTTTTAAACTTTTTTATCGGATGTGCGTTTTTTCCTCAAAATCAGCATTTTTTTATGCTTTTTATCTATTTTTTAAGCATTTTTCATTATTTTTTTCATATTAAAGTTATTTTTATGCTTTGTTTTCCACTCTCGAATCACAAAATCTAAGCATTATTCAACTGAATTAGGATTCAAAAAGAAAAACCGCATCAATTTGATGCGGTAAATCCTATACTTTGTGCACTTTTATATTTTGCAGTCATTTCATCTGTTAAATGCTGCAAAATAGAATCCACATTTTCAAAAGGATGAAAACAGGACTGTCGTACAATCACCGCAAAGTCTCCAGCACTTAAACGATCTAAAGATTGCAGTTTTACTTTTATATCAGCCTCATGAACATCAAGTTTGAGTTGTGTACAGACATTTTCCAATAAAGCCAAACGCTGTGCATAATTTAAAAAATCAAAATGCATTTTAAAATCGAAACGGCGTAACGCAGCTTGGTCAAGTTCATCAAAGCGATTGGTTGTCGCCACCACGATGCCATTAAAGCTTTCCATTTGAACCAAAAACTCATTTACCTGCGAAACTTCCCAAGAGCGGGTTGCTTGGCGGCGATCTTGTAATAAACCATCTACTTCATCCAGCAATAAAATTGCCTGTAAGTCTTCGGCTTCATGAAACGCTTTAGCAAGGTTCTGTTCTGTTTCACCAACCCAAGCAGAAATTAAGTCTGAACCACGCTTAATCAGTAAAGGTCGATTGATGGTTTCAGATAACCATCGTGCAAATGCAGTTTTACCTGTTCCTGATGCTCCGTATAGACATAAACGGCCAAAACCATGTTGCTGGATACCTGATGCGATCTCCGCAAGATTCGCCTTACAGTTGATATAGTTCAGATCATAGAACTTGGGCAACGCATTACTATCTTGCAATTTAATGCCTTGATGACCCTGTGCTTTTAAGGTATTGGACACCAATTTGGTCATGCTTTCCTGTACCACTAAATGTGCATTGTGCATTTGAGCCGCTTTGGCAACACGATAACTACGGCGTAAAATTGCTGGAGATAATTGCTCAATATTGGCCAAGGCTTCCTGATACAAAGGATTAAGTTCTTGACCACAATGTTGTTCGATAAAGCTTCTGCGTTGCTTTTTAGGTGGCACTTTAATTTCAAGCACCATATCAAAACGGCGTATAAACGCAGGATCGAGCTGATCAGAATTAGACACCCAAATCGTTGGTGTACGATTTTGCTCTAAAATACGATTGACCCAAGCCTTACGACTTTGCGCAGTGCTTTTCATCCCCACGCCATTTTCGGTGTCATTAAACACATCCTCAACTTCATCAAACATCAATAAAGCAGATTGACTGTCGAAAATGCACTGCGCTGCACGATACGCACATAAACGCCCTGTGGCTGAAATTGCATCACCATCTTCATCTTCACAGGAGATTTCAAAAAGTTGCACCGCCATTTCATCTGCAAGGGTCTTACACAGTTGTGTCTTTCCTGTGCCTGAACTGCCATAAAGGAAGATATTTACACCCTGTTGCTTACTCATTTTGACTTGCTTTAAGTAAGCTAGGAGTAAAGTCAATTCAGTGTGTAAATGAGGATAATCCTCTAAGGTTAATTCAGCAGGCTGACTTTTATTAATGGTTCCAACAAACAAATCCATCACATCATTGGTTTTCACCAATAACTTATCGGCCAATTGGTTTGACACCAGATTCAATTTCCCACGTAAATAATTACGATAGTGTTGTTGAACACTGATTAAGCCACTGCGATGTAAACGCCCTTGTACAGACAAAGCCTGCCGAATTGCTTCATAAGGTAAATCTAAAACCACAGCCAAAGCACGTATGGTTTTAGACGCAGTCAATTCACCGATGGTATCCGCAATATCATCTAGAAGTTGTTCACTGTTTAACATCACAATAAAGCCTAAAATCGTACTTTCAACAGCATTTAAATCCAGTAATTGCTGTATTAACTTCAGGTTATATTGCAACTCAGCATTGAACTGAAAATTATCTAATAAATTTTGCTGTTGGCTATTTTTATGCAAATGGTTGAGTTCCTGATAAGCAGCTTGCTCATCGAACTTATCTGCAAGTAATGCTTCAGAAAAACCTAACTTTTTTGCAATCCATTGATGACTAAAGCAATGATCAGAAATAAATTCTTTTGCACCGCCTAACTCGACCAAAAATCGAAAAGCCCAAAGTTTTACAATCGGAGAAATTTCAGCAAAATCCGCTACGTCAACCTGATGCATATTTTGTGCAAAAGGTTGATTAATATATTCGTTCATATATTCACTTTTTTCTTTTCATGACTAAGGCTAAACTTTTTTCAATTTGCATTTTCTGCAAGCAAAGTCATCCCTCAGAACATGTATATTCTTTAAAATAAGGTTTATTTTCGTTTAATTTAAACGATTAAAAATGTATAGGGTCTATTCAAAGCCCAAAATGAGAAATACGTTAAACAACATGATTTTTCTCCCGAATATTGAATTTAACAGCTGATTCAAATCACATTTTAAGCACCCTGCTTAAAATGATGGGTTCAATCAAGATATTATGGTTATCCTGCAACCAGTCAGTGGTTGTAAACAATCTTGTCAAAAGGCAACGTTACAAGATCAAATTGAGGCAAGTGAAAAGAAAATTAGCTTTGTCATTGTGATTATTTAAGCCATCGTGGCTAAATTTTGGCTCATTTTAAAGTTAAGCATAGATTTTTGCAATTATTTATTCATCACCAACATAGGATTTGTCAGTTTTCATCAATGAACCAACGAAAAAAATCCCGCCGAAGCGGGATTTTGATTGTCTGTTTCAGTTTATTTTGCTTTATCGATAAATAGCTGGGTACTGTATTCAGCCGTTGCTAATTTATTAATTTTCTTTTGACCTGTCTGACCAGCCAAACCTTGGGCATATTTAAGGAAAGCCTCAGCATAGTCTAAACCAACATTCACACGGCGCTCACCAGTAATGGTTTTCAAGGTGGTATAGTAGTCACCACCATTGGCAAGAAAATCAATCGTGATCGCTTTGTAAGTCTTATTGAGATCTAGATTTTCATATTGCCCAGATGCATTACGTACTTGTATTTGGTTAAGACGCTGGCCTTTGTCTTTGGTAAAGTCAACATTCCAACGCATACCACCGGTATATGGGTAGCTACCCGTATTATTCTGGGTAATCACACCATCTATTGCATCCTCTAAGGTGGCTTTAACTTCAGCACCCGTCAGATCTAAACGCAACAATGTATTCTTGAACGGTAAGACATTATAAATTTTACCAACTGTCACATCCCCTAAAGCAACATCTTCACGGACACCACCACCATTTTGGAATGAGATATCAGCGCCAAAGAAGGTCTTTCCTTGTTGTAAAAACGCTTCAGCAATGATTTGTTGAATATCTCCACCATGTTGATCGACATGGGTATTCTTATTACAGATATCGCCGAGTGTTGAACGATTTACATCACGTTGTGTACCAGGGACTCGACGTGAACAGAGATTATCTGTGGCTTGACCTACGATTTCCTGAGCAAATTTTTTCTTTTGCTCTTGATACGGTTTTAAAACATCCAAGGTCTTTTGTAGTGGTGCTACAACAGTAAATGGAACCTGATCTGTTTTAAATTGCGTCAGTATTGCTTGTTTTTCTGTTTCGGTGACTGCTTTTGCGTCTTTGGCGGTACGGGTAAAGTTATTGCCAATAAGTACATGTGGTGTCCCACTACAGCTTTCGACATTCCCGTTTTTGTCAAACTTCACATTTAAATCACCCACGATATAACTGTACTGCCAAGCTTGCGCAACGCAGACCAATTGACCATCTTTGTTTCTCAGCTGTGTTGGATAAGCACCTTCTGGTGTCATGCCATATTTTTTAAGACTGTCAGGACCCAATAATGTATGTGAATCACCCCCAATAATCACATCAACATCGGTAAGTGATTTTGCCAACTGTTGGTCTAAGTCGTATCCCACATGGGTTTGAAGAATAATATTTTTAATGCCTTGCGCTTTATATTGATTAATTTCTTTTTGCGCTGTTTCAATTTCATCTGCAAACAATGTATCAGCATTCGGTTGCGAAGAGTTTTTGGTTTTCTTGGCAACCGTTAAACCAATGATTGCAAATTTCACCCCTTCTTTTTCAAACACTTGTGACTTCAAAATGCGGTTGGTTTTATACAGTGGTGATGATGCACCAAAACTGACATTGGCCGTTAAAATTTGGGTTTTGTCTTTACAAGAACTTTGATCCAAGAAACCAATAAATTTCTTTAATCCATCATCTTTAGAATCAAACTCATGGTTACCCGGCGTAAATGTATCAAAACAAACGGTGTTCATTGCATCTGCGTCTGCTTTCCCATCCGTTAAGTTATAGTACAAATCGCCAGTGATCGCATCACCTGCATGTATTTTTAAAGCATTTTTCTTTTCTACTGCAAGTTGGTTAATTAAGCTGGCAACACGTGCAAATCCACCGCTTGCAACACTAAACTCTTCATCCCCTGTCCCTACATTGCTTTTAAATTTAATGCTTTCTTCATCTAAATGTGAATGATGGTCATTAATATGCAAGATATTCAGTTCTAAAGCTTTTGCCTCAACTGGTTTTTCAGTATTTGAATGATCATTATCATCATTACAAGCAACCAACAGCGTAGACAGCACACTCAGCAAAATGATTTGCTTTTTATTATTAATCAACATGATATTTCCAACAAGCAATAAATATTTATGGCCTAGTATGTTGATCATTTGTTTAATTTTGATGAATAATTAAACATTATTGCTCAGTAACAAGGTTTCATCAGAGCTTGAATATTCAAATTGTTTTGTGAACACCGACAAACACAGCATACCGATACTTTTAACAACAGCTCATTTTATGATTTTTCTTTAATGTATTTTTTAAATATTGAAGTTTCAAAAAGTTGTATTCAAATTTAGTTGTTTCAAAAATAAAAAACCAATCAAATTTGATTGGTTTTTATAACAAGTTAAACCTTAATCTGCTTGATAAAAAGGTTTATCACCCATCAAAGTGGCTCGATTCATAACACGGTGCTGAGGACGGTAATCATCAACAGCATAGTGGAAGGTACAACGATTATCCCAAAATGCCACATCATTGGCCTGCCACGACCAACGCACTACAAACTCTGGTTTCTGAATATGTTCAAACAACATTTTCAAGACAGCATCGCTTTCTTTGGCTTCGAGTTCATTGATTCGTGTGGTAAACCCTTCACTCACAAATAAAGCTTTACGACCTGTGACAGGATGAGTGCGAATCACAGGGTGGCTAATCGGAGGATGTTTTTTCTTAGCCTGTTCTAGCTTTTCTAATTCGGCAGGATCACCACCAAAACGATCTACTGGAAATGAACGTGCAATATCATGTGTTGCAGTTAAACCAGATAACATCGCTTGCATCGGCTTGGATAATGCTTCAAACGCCGCTGTTCCACTTGACCAAAGTGTATCTCCACCCCATGCTGGGACTTTTTTTGCACTTAAAATTGCGCCCATTGCTGGTGCTTCAAGAAAAGTCACATCGGTATGCCACAATGCATTATCCCGTAAATCATTTAATTCCGTATCTAAAACCATGATTTCTGGTTGTTCTGGAATATTTGGGTAAATTGGGTGGATGTGTAACTGACCAAATTGACGCGCCAAAGCTGCATGTTGCTGTGCAGTCATCGGCTGATTTCTGAAAAAGATCACCTGATGTTTCAATAAAGCTGCTTCAATCAAAGCCTTTTGTTCAGGTGTTAAAGGCTGATTGAAATTCACACCTTCAATCAGCGCACCAATCGTTGGATTTAATGGGGTAACTTTAAAAATATTTGAAACAACAGCGTTCATTTCTTCCTCGATCATCTCACGATATATAAAATGTATCATTAAAACGTTAAAACTAAATATAGCGTCACGCTATCGAACAATGTAGCGAAAATAACTTACTGAGATTGCTTATCCCAAGGGACCAATTTTCTTTGCAAACGACGTAAACCAATTTCCAGAATAAAGGCAATCACAGCGATAATTAAAATCCCGACAATCACCACATCTGTAGCCAAAAGCTGTGAAGATGATTGCACCATAAAGCCCAAACCTTCAGAAGCACCAACCAACTCTGCTGCCACCAAAGTCGACCATCCCACACCAAGACCAATACGGATACCAGTTAAAATGCTCGGTAAAGAGCTTGGTAAAACCACATGTTTAATAATTTGCATTGGGCTTGCACCCAAAGACTGTGCAGCACGAATTTTGGCTTGGTCGACTGAGCGGACACCAGTTGCTGTTGCGATAACAATCGGTGCAAAAATTGCCAGATAAATCAGTAGCACCTTGGACAACTCACCAATACCACACCAAATTACAATCAAGGGTAAATACGCCAGTGGTGGAATCGGACGATAAAACTCAATGATGGGATCTAAAATACCCCGCACAATTTTATTGCGACCAATCGCAATCCCCACAGGAATCGCAGTGATAACCGCAGCAATCAACGCCGTGCCGATACGACCCAAACTTGCGCCAATATGACTCCACAAGCTAATACTCATATAGCCATTGCTGAACAAATCATTGAAACGCTGCAACACGGCGGTTGGTGATGGTAAGAATAAAGCATCAATCCAGCCTAAAGTGGTGACCAGCCACCAAATTGCAATCAAAGTAATGATCGTGATACTACTGATCAAAGTAATATTGACTTCACGTGGAACCTTCACCGCCACAGTCTGAGATTCAACTGTACGAGGGATCAATTTAGGGTCTAATTGTGCTGTCATTACTCCACCTTTTCCACTTGAGCTTGGTCGCTCTGAGCAACATGGTATTGATCCTGATTATTTTGAATGAATACACAACTCAACACATGCTCTCGCATTTCAATAAACTTGGGATCTGATTTAATACTTCGTGCTGGCTCGCCATTGGCATAGCGTTTAGCAAAATCCAACTCCAGCTTTTCCACAATTCGCCCAGGATTTGGTGCAAGAATAATCAGATCTGTAGCCAGAAAAACAGCTTCTTCAATGTCATGGGTAATTAAGAAAGTAGGTTTGGACGTACTCTTCCAAACATCTAATAATAAGCACTGCATTTGTTCACGAATAAACGCATCCAAAGCACCAAAAGGCTCATCCATCAATAATATTTTAGGGTCAGAAGCCAAAGCACGCGCTAAACCAACCCGTTGACGTTGCCCGCCTGAAAGTTCCCAGATATGGCGTTGCCCAAAGCCTTCTAAATTCACCAATTTAAGTAATGCTTGTGCACGGTTTTGACGTGTTTTTTTATCAACCCCTGCAAGCTCTAAACCAAAAGCAATATTGTCTTCTACATTCTGCCAAGGCAATAAAACATCATCTTGGAACACCACACCACGGTCTCGGCTAGGTGCAATGATTACTTCACCATCCAGTTTTAAAGTGCCTGCTTGTGGCTGAGTAAATCCAGCAATCAAATTTAATAAGGTTGTTTTACCACTGCCTGAAGCACCTAATGCAACCATCAGTTGCTCAGAGCCCAGCTGAAATGACACATCTTTCAGTACCGGTTGTTCAGTACCCGGATACTGTGCTTGTACATGTTCTACAGTCAATACAGCCATGATGAATACTTCCGATCTCTATTTCGATGTTTGAATAAAACGCGTGTTAATAAACTGTTGATAATTTGGAGAAACCTTTCTCACCAAACCTTGTGCTTTTAAAAAGTTCACTGAGTTGACAATATTTTGTGTAGTCCGCCCACCAAGGTATTGAGTGCTTAATTGCGCCTGACGATCTGGATAGGCGGCACCAGCAAGAAGCGCTGGCACATCTTGAGCATCTACGCCGGTAATTTTGGCAATTTTTTGCACTTCAGCTGAATTGGCCGTCCAACGACTTTTATTCTGGTTATAAGATTGGTAATAGTTCAGTGTCACTGTAGAAAACTTTGTTAAGACCTCAGGATGCTTCTGTGCAAAATCTTTACGTACCACCCAAACTTCAAATGTAGGCGAACCCCATTGCCCAACCTGCCCTGCATCCGTCATAACCTTGCCAGTTTTCTTAATATTAGCAAGTGCAGGTGACCAGACAAAAGCTGCATCTATATCGCCTCTGCGCCATGCTGCATTAATTTCAGCTGGTTTTAGGTTCAACAACCGTATTTGATTGGTTTTAATATTCCAATGCTGCAAAGCCCCCAATAAACTGTAATGGGAAGTCGAAGCAAATGGGGTGGCCACCTTTTTCCCAATCAAGTCTTGAGGACTATTAATGCCTGAACCATTTCTCACCACCAAGGCTTCCGCACTTTTCAGATCAGTAGAAATTAAAAACACCTCTATGGGTAAATTATTGGCAACAGCTGCCCCTAACGGACTTGAACCAATCAGTGCGATATCTACAGAACCAGAAGCCAATGCAGTTAAAACCTCTGCACCACTATTAAATAAGCGCCAATCCAGTTTTTCCCCAATCACTTTGTCATATACACCATCAGCCTGTGCAACTTTGGCAGGTTCTATGTTGGTTTGATAACCAATGACGATAGGGCGAGCATTTGCCAAACCACTATAGCTATATAAACTTATAGCTGAGCAAAGCAAAATCAGTTGCTGAAATTTCATGATCAATGTATGGACTAGAATAAATAAAAAGAGATGGGAATCAGGCTCATGGTAAGGTTTTTTTGTATATTATTAAAAATACGTTTTTTAGATTTACTTATATGTTTTATTGATTAACAAAACTTGAAATCTATTTTATTTTTCTAGATCGATCAAAATTAACAAGATTTTAATTAAGCCACTAAACCCACACCAATAAACAAAACAACATCACAATAATATTTTATTAAGATAAATAAATCACATTAATTAAGCTATTCAATGGTTTATTCATCGGAAATAGAGTAAAAACTCTATTTTTATTCAAATAAAATTACTATATTTAGTATAAATAAAACGCGTTTTAAGTATAAGGATATAACATGAAAAAGGAATTTCTTGCCCTTACTACAATCGTATTATTAGGAATATCAAGCACCTCTCAAGCTAAACAAGAAATCTGTGTTTTTGATTTATTAGGGAAAGCTGGTGAATCCTATAAAATGATGGAAGAGTGGGCACTCGCTGCAAAAACATGGCATACCGATGTCCAGCTGATTGCTTACCAAAATGAAGAGCTTGCTGATAAAGATTTTAAAAATGGTAAATGTGATGCGGCCTATATCACCACAATGCGTGCACGCCAATACAATAAATTCGCCGGATCGATTGACGCGTTGGGTGGTGTTCCCACCAATGCCATTGCGCTCAAGGCGATTACCTTTGTCTTGGATAAGCGCAATGTAAAACGCTTAAAAACCACGATAGACAATGAAGAAATAGAAATTGGTGGGATCGGTCAAATCGGCCCTGCCTATATCTTTGTAAATGATCGAGCCATCAATACCATTGAAAAAGGTAAAGGCAAGAAATTCGCAGTATTGGCGTATGATAAAGCGCAAATTGCAATGGTTGAACGTGTCGGGGCAATTCCTGTTCCGTCCGATATTTCCAATTTTATTAAGAAGTTTAATACCGGTGAAGTACCAATGGTGGGTGCACCAGCCTATGCCTTTAAACCCTTAGAAATGGAAAAAGGGCTTGGCTCTAAAGGTGCATTAATCAATTTCCCAGTGCTCAATGTCACTGCTGATCTGGTGTTTAGATCTCAGAAATTCCCAGCTACTTTTGGCAATGACTCTAGAACCTGGTTTATTAAGCAGCTTCCGCGTCAATTCAGTATGGTCAAACGTTTAGAAGAAGGCATCCCAGCCAAATATCGTTTGAATTTAAGTAAAGCCGATACTGAAAAATATCAAAAGCTGTTACGAGATGGACGTATGGATTTAACCCGACAAGGTATTTACGATCCGACCATGATGTCAGTACTTAAACGGGCGCGTTGTACTGTAGATCGAACCAACTTTGAATGTTCATTGGCGGGTGAATAAGGTCTGATCAAAATTTCTGCTGTCAAAGCTTACGTATAAATCACGTGAGCTTTAAACTAGATACGGCGCAATTGCTTAGCTTGGTTTTTTGCGCCGATTGCTGTGACACATCTCGCAACGTCCCTGACTACACCTTAACCCTGCGTGATAAGGCCGAATCTCGCTTGCAAAGAAACTCTCGAAGAAGTATCTGATAGTCTGGATGTGCAGCTTCTCGCACTGATGCACGTTCAGCCAGCGCCGTGCGCCAAGCTTTTGTCTTGGGTAGATCATCAAAAAAGTGAAAATCACCGAGGCGATCAAATACATCGAAGTAGCGAAATACTGGACCAAATACAGCATCCACTAGGCTGAAGTGTTCTCCAGCAAACCAAGGCCCGTTGACGAGTTCCGCCTCAATCTGTACCAGTTGTGCACGAATCAACTCGGCTTGCACATCCAGTGCCGTATCATTTTTGGCATTGTAGAAGGCGCCAATGCTGTTGAGCATTGATGAACCGAACGCCATCCATGCGCGATGTTGGGCACGGATCAAGGCATCGTTGGGATGTAAACGTGGTGTCAATGTATCTTCTAAATATTCGCAGATCACGGCCGACTCGAAAATCCGCACATCATCGACCAACAGTACGGGTGTCTTGCCCAAAGGTGAGCACGCTTTGAACCAGTCTGGTTTGTTTGCCAAATCTACATCACGACGTTCGAAACAGACTCCTTTCTCCTTGAGCACAATCACAGCACGTTGCACATATGGGCACAGCACATGGCTGACCAAGATAAGATGGGGGCTCATTGTGTGTTCCTCCATTCAACATTACTCAGTAAGAAACAATCACTGCACCACAACACGGCTATCCACTTAATACTTAAATGGATATGTAGCAATGCACTACTATAGAGAGCGCAAGAAGTTGTATTTGCCATAAAAACTTCCAATTTACCAATGCATAGATTTCATCATATGATTGCAATATCACAATAAAAATAGGCAAATAAGAAAGCAATGATTGCAAAATCGCAATACAAACTAGAAGCTCGTGATCTAGAAATCATTCTGGCTTTGGTACGAACGGCTAATCTTGCGAGAGCTGGTGAACGATTAAACGTCGATGCTTCAACGATTTTTCGTGCAATTCGTCGTATCGAACGTGGCTTAGGGCATCCGTTATTTGAACGCTCACGGGCAGGATATTTACCATCTGAACAAGCACAATTACTGGCCGAACATGCCGAGCAAGTGGAAACACAGTTAGAGCAAGCCCGTTCCGCCATACAACTCACACCAGAGCAGGTATCCGGTACAGTGCGCATCGCCACCACAGATACCCTCCTACATGGTTTGCTCGCGCCCGCACTACACAAACTCGCGAATATTCATCCCTTGTTGGAGTATGAGTTGCATACTGGCAATGAACTAACGAGCCTGACGCGACGTGAAGCCGACATTGCAGTGCGCGCAACCAACACTCCCCCACTCCATCTCGTAGGCAAACACATCGCTCCAATCCGAATGGCGTTATATGGCAGTAATCGTATCGAGTACGATCAACAAGTTGAGGCTGCCGTCGACTGGATCGTCCCTGACGATGGCTTACCTGAGCATCCTTCGGTAATCTGGCGCAAACGTCATCATCCCAAAGCCGTACTCCGTTATCGCGTTAACAGTATTCTCACAGTCATGGAGTTGGTGGCCGCTGGTATGGGTGTAGGAGTACTGCCGGTATTTCTTACCCAGCAACGCAGAGATCTGATCGCTTTGACCGACACCCTCGATGAATGCCAGACTGAATTGTGGCTTCTCACACATCCCGAGTCAAAGCATCTACTGCGAGTGTCCACAGTATTTCGGCATCTGAGCAAGACATTGAATCTATAATGCATAGCCGTTGCCGACGATATTCGTCTGTTTATTCTGCTCAATGTTGGCGCAGCTAAAAATGGCTTTATTTTATCAACCAAGAACTTATTGTTTGGATTCTAATTTATTTGTCATCGTGCTTAAATTATTGATAAAAAATCAGGCAATGGAGGCATCCATAAATTGCCTGATTTTTTATTTTAAAATTTACTGAGCTGAAGGTTGTTCAACTAAACTTGGGTCATTGGTTGCTTGAGCAGGTTGTGATTGCTGAATCGTCGCATCGCCCTCAACAGCAGTACCTTGTTGAGTCGGATCTACAGTCGCAGTTTGTGCCGATTGCTGTTGATCTGCAGAACCCATTGGTGCTGATTGGGTTGTTTCAGGTGCTTGGGTTGTTTCACTTGATGTACACGCCGTACTCATGACCGCAACACCAGCCAATAGCATAAAAATAAGACCTGATTTTTTCATCATAAATTCCTTTATCACTCTATCAAAAAACGGCAACACAGGACTGCGTTGTCGTGCTGACTATGATTGCTATTTTTTCTGCAAACTTCGTTGAAGCTTGGTTAGACTTTTAAGGTGTTGCCGTATAAGTTATGCAAAGTTTATTAAATCAATGATTTAGGTTGACCGATTTTATTTTTCATTATACTTGTTTCATTTCGCTGGATTTTTTGATGGTATTCAATGTGGTTAGGCAAAAGTCAGCCTGATAAAAGATATACTTTTACCATAAAAGTTTCGCATTACTTACATTGTTAATGGCTTTTAACAAGACAAAAAAAAGCTTACCCAAGAAGATTGGATAAGCTATGAAAACATTGTTCAAACTAAAAAAGAAACTACAGCCATAGAATCTATGGAGCATGATAATTAAATTATTGCTTTTTCGCAAAGCCTTATTTTCAATAAGTTTAATCGGTTTTACATATGAATTAAGTATTTTAATCTATTCATTCAATTTTAATTTTTGAATTTACTCATCATTTTTGAGCAATAACCGCATCAATTCCCCATAAATTTAAATTTTTAATCTAAAAAAATAATCATTGATTTGATGATTATTCCAACAAAAATATCTTTAAATTTTGGGATTTCTCTCGTAGATCCGCTTTTTTCACTGAATTTCATTAAATAATGTCTAAAACTGCTTGAATTTTAGCGGCTCGCCCACATTTCTTATTCATTAATGAATTAAACGATCATGGCAGTTCAAAAATGAACACAGTGCAAAACTGCTGCCGATAAGGACTGTACATGTTTAAGAACCCATTTAAACGGAGTAAATCAATGGCAACTGAGCAGAATCAAGAAGCCCAAGATATTCAAAACGAGCAAGCCGAACAGCAAACTCAGGCTGAAAATGAACAGGTTGAAGTTACCGTTGAAGCTTTACAGGCTCAAATCAGTCATCTTGAAGAGAGCTTAAAACTCGAAAAAGCACGTACTGCAAATGCAGTTTATGAAGCACAAAAAAGTGTAGAACGTATTCAACGTGATGCTGAAAAGCATAAAGACATCGTGTTAGAAAAGTTTGCGAAAGAATTATTAAATTCTGTCGACAACCTTGAGCGTGCGATTCTCGCAGGTGGTGATGAAGAAACACCTGTACTCGAAGGCGTAAAACTGACCTTGAAATCACTTCTCACCACTTTAGAAAAATTCGGTGTTGTTGAAGCAGACACAACCAATGGTTTTAACGCGGACTTACATCAAGCTGTCGGGATCGACCCAAATGCACAAGCCAACCAAATTGGCACAGTTTTGCAAAAAGGCTACACCTTAAATGGTCGACTACTTCGCCCTGCAATGGTGATGGTTGGTCAATAAGCGTAATAAATAGGAGCTTTTTAAAAATATTTTCATGAATTTTCACAAATCATGACTTGAAAATTTTTGAATGGCTCTCATATCGGATAACAAGAAAATCCCTTTTAACTCCCCTTTGCAAAAAGAGGAAACAAGGGATTCAAAAGAATTTAGAGGAATTTGATTTATGGCTAAAATTATTGGTATTGACTTAGGTACAACGAATTCATGTGTTGCTGTACTTGAAGGCGATAAAGTTAAAGTAATTGAAAATGCTGAAGGTACACGTACAACACCTTCTATCGTTGCATATAAAGATGGCGAAATTCTTGTGGGTCAATCTGCTAAACGTCAAGCAGTGACTAACCCTAAGAATACATTATTCGCAATCAAGCGTTTAATTGGTCGTAAGTATCAAGACCAAGCAGTACAAAAAGATATCGGTATTGCACCATTCAAAATCATCAAAGCTGATAATGGTGATGCTTGGGTTGAAGTAAACGACAAAAAACTTGCACCGCAACAGATCTCTGCAGAAATTTTGAAAAAAATGAAAAAAACTGCGGAAGATTATTTAGGTGAAACAGTAACAGAAGCTGTTATTACTGTTCCTGCTTACTTCAATGATGCACAACGTCAAGCAACAAAAGATGCTGGTCGTATTGCTGGTCTAGAAGTTAAACGTATCATTAACGAACCAACTGCTGCTGCACTTGCGTTCGGTATGGACAAAAAAGAAGGCGACCGTAAAGTTGCTGTATATGACTTAGGTGGTGGTACATTTGACGTATCAATCATTGAAATCGCTGACTTAGATGGCGACCAACAAATCGAAGTATTGTCAACCAATGGTGATACATTCCTTGGTGGTGAAGACTTTGATAATGCATTGATCGACTATTTGGTTGAAGAGTTCAAGAAAGAGCAAAACTTCAACTTGAAACAAGATCCACTTGCATTACAACGTTTAAAAGAAGCAGCTGAAAAAGCTAAAATTGAGCTTTCTTCATCTAATTCGACTGAAATTAACTTGCCATACATCACTGCGGATGCAACTGGTCCTAAACACTTAGTGATGAATGTAACACGTGCCAAACTAGAAGGTTTAGTTGCTGATTTAGTTGCGCGTACAATTGAGCCTTGCCGTATCGCACTTAAAGATGCAGGTCTTTCGACTTCTGACATCTCTGACGTGATCTTGGTTGGTGGTCAATCACGTATGCCAATGGTTCAACAGAAAGTACAAGAGTTCTTCGGTAAAGAACCTCGTAAAGATGTGAACCCGGATGAAGCTGTTGCGATTGGTGCGGCAATTCAAGGTGCGGTATTGTCTGGTGACAAAACTGACGTACTTTTACTTGACGTAACACCATTAACACTTGGTATCGAAACCATGGGTGGCGTATTAACTGCAATTATTGAGAAAAACACCACGATTCCTGCGAAGAAATCTCAAGTGTTCTCTACAGCAGCAGATAACCAACCAGCGGTAGATATTTCAGTTTACCAAGGTGAACGTAAAATGGCTCAACAAAACAAATTGTTGGGTAACTTCCAATTAGGCGACATTCCGCCTGCGCCACGTGGTGTGCCACAAATTGAAGTATCGTTCGACATCAATGCTGATGGTATCTTAAAAGTATCAGCAAAAGACAAGAGCACTGGTAAAGAACAATCGATCCAGATCAAAGCAAACTCTGGTTTGTCTGATGCTGAAATCGAAGCAATGATCAAAGATGCTGAAGCAAATGCTGAAGAAGATCGTAAGTTTGAAGAGCTTGCAAAAGCACGTAACGAAGCTGATGCTTTAGTTGCTTCTGCAAACAAAGCTGTGAAAGATCTTGGCGAACAAGTCACTGCTGATGAAAAAACTGCAATTGAAGCAGCCGTTTCTGAGTTAGAAGTGACTGCAAAAGAAAATGATGTTGATGCGATTAAAGCAAAAACTGAAGCTTTACAAAACATCATTATGCCGATCACTCAACGTGCTTATGAAGCAGCTCAAGGTCAAGGCGGCGCTGAAGGCTTCGATCCTAACCAATTCGGTGGTGATGCAGGTCAACAACAGCAAAAAGCTGATGATGGCGTTGTAGATGCTGAATTCACTGAAGTTAAAGATGACAAAAAATAATTTGTCACTTTAATCTTAGAAAACCGCTCAAGAGATTGAGCGGTTTTTTTATATGATCTATTTTTATCCGTAAAGCTATGGAGTCACTTTTGTTTATCTCTGATATCTCTAAAAAAACTGGACTCTCTATCCATACCCTTCGTTATTATGAACAAATAGGCTTGCTGAAAAATATCCATCGTAATCAATCCGGACGACGTGTATATACCAAACTTGATCTGGAATGGCTTGAATGGGTAAAACGCTTAAAATCAACAGGCATGCCTTTAGAAAAAATGCAAGATTTTGCCCAATTTCGACTACAAGGAGAGCAAACCTTAAAACAAAGACAAGCTCTTCTTATTGCGCATTCTGCTCAATTAAAACAAGAAATTCAAAGACTCAAGCAAGAACAAAGTATTGTTGACTATAAAATTGAAATATATGCACAAAAAATGCTTGAGCTAGAGTGAACTCGAGCAGTTAATATTTTTGACTTACGATTTGAGTTAGGAGTAGAGAATGTTAAGTTCAGGTTTTTACATCACCGCAGAATTAAAAATTAAAGATAAAGACAGAATCTTAGAAACCCGTGAAGCCTTACAAGCATTATGTAAGCTCACTCTTCAACAAGAACCGGGATGTAGCTTATTTCAACTGCATCAATGCCAACAAGAGCCAACTCGTTTACTACTTTGGGAACGCTTCGACTCAGAACAGGCTTACCATGCGCATTTTAAACAGCCCTATACACAACACTACCTTTCCAAAGATTTAACCGAAGTGGTGCAACATTTCGTCAGTGATATTGTGCTATAAAAAAGCTCGAAAAATCACTCCAGTCATCGAGTGGTTTTTCTTATTGATCAATTGCCAATCTTCACTAAATCTTTTATCTTAATTATCACAATAATAATGAGTCAAATGATGAAAAACTCTCCTGCTGTATCCAATACAGTGTATTACAGCTTGATCATAGCGCAATTTATATTGCCTATCATTGCAGCAGTCATCGATATTTACAGTACTGAACCCGAGTTAGAACTTCTGGATAAAACACTCTACCAAGACCCGCAAGCTTGGGAATTGGGAGTGATGTCGATCGCAGGTTTAATCATCCTCATCATCACATTTGGTTTATGTTTAAAAAAAGAATGGGCAAGAAAAGCTTATCTCTATACATTTTTCCCAATATTTCTGATTTATTTTATGCCCTTTATGCACTGGATTTACATGACCAGTTATGCAGCGATATTTAACGATCTGGCCTTTGTTTGTTCTGGAATTTTATTGATGATTTTAGTGACTCCATCACTATATCGACCTATTTTTGAACACGATTAATCATGTATAAAACGCTTGCCATCAGCATTGGCTTATATCTCTTTTTAGAGATTCTATGTCATGGTTTTGCATTTTTTGCAGGTAAAATAGTGAGTAAAGCGGATAAACAAAAGCTCAATCATCCTTTGCACCTTGAATTTACACGGCAAACTTTTTATCGCACCATGTTACTGGTCAGCATTATATTAATGAGCCATTTTTATACTGAAATTGCCTATTTTGAGCAGAATGCTTGGATTCGTTTGACATTGAGTATCAGCATTATTTTACTCATCCTATTTATACTCTGGTGGCTAAATGCTTTTATTCTGCGCCAAGTGGTTTTAAAGCAACAACAATCTGTCACTCCGGTATTTAAACAGAAAATCAGCTATATCATGTTGCATCCCTTACAATTCAAAGCTTTATATATCAGCCCTGACTATTTAAAAAGATCTGTTTGGATGAATCGATTACTCAGTGTTTTTGCTTTTATTCTCTTATTTATTGATATCCAAGTCCTGTTTAACGTTTAAATCAACTGATTATGTGAATGAACCTTCCATCGCGATGCCCAAACTCAGCGTTGCATTCATATTGCTGCTTTCCATCTAAAGCTGACTGCTAAAAACATCATCAATTGAAATCAATATTTGTATTGATCACGCAAGCTTTACTTGCTTAAGCATTTGCGATTCTTATATTTTCAGATAAATTATCCACAACAACAATTATTTTTAAATCAATCATGCGTTTTTGGATTCTAGTCTGTGTAATTGCCTTTACTGCTTATTTTGCGATACAGCGCATGATGTATCCGCAATTGAATCATAATTCTGCCATTGATCGTATCACGCATCCTTTAGATACTCGCTTACGTTATCGTATTGGCGAGATAGATCCACGTTTTCATGTTAGTAAACAGCAGGTGCAAAATTTGGCACAACAAGCCACGGATATTTGGCATCAAGGGACCATGAAAAGTCTCTTTGTTTATGATGATCATGCCAAACTGACGATTAACTTAATTTATGACGAACGCCAAGCGGAATCTAGCGCTAGAAACCAAGAGTTGCGTATTTTGCAAAATACCCAACAATATACACAAAGTGAAAAGCAAAAAATTCAGCAACTTCACGCTGAATTAGATCGCACCAATGGTGAGCTTGATCTGCAAAAAACCAATTATCAACGTAAAGTTGACCAGTATAATCAGCTGATCAATACCCTTAATCAATCCCATCAAAATTTAGATGCCACAGCAAGATTGCAGTTAGATCAGCAGAAAAATCAACTGATCATCGAGCAGAACCAACTCAAACAACAGTTAGATATTTATAATCAAAAAGTCTATGAGTTAAATCGCCAAGTTGAACAACTCAACGCTGTCAATCAACAATACAATCAATCTGTGGATCACTTTAATAGTCGTTTCCAACCGCGCCAATTTGATAAAGGCGTATTCGATGGTAAAACCATTAATATCTATGAATTTACATCGGACGAAGATTTACGTGTCACGATTGCACATGAGCTTGGGCATGCTTTGGGCTTAGCGCACAATAATGATCCTAAAGCACTCATGTACCCAATGATGAAAGAACAAGATTTGAAAAATTTTAGATTAACCACAGCGGATTTAGCCATGCTAAACTCAAGACAACGATAAGCAAAATTTAGCGATGATTATCAATTTTAAATCCATAATTTATTTATGTATTTAAATCAGTTTTATGCAAAATCATGTTATTGTGAATCCCTGAAGCAATAAATTGAGGAGATGACTGTGAGCTATTATCATATTATTTTAGAAGTAAATGATCATATCAGCACGATTGAGCAAACTCGTGATATTGAAATTTTTGATATTACTGAACTTCAACCTTATCTCCATTCGATTCTGCTGCCTTATTTCAACGAACAGATCATTGAACTAGAAGACGACAATGTCGAGTTTAAAGATGTTCTACACCTTGAAATTAAACAGACCTTATTGCCAATTCAACATTTAATTGAAGAAGAACAAAAACAGTTACCTAGTGATACCGACGTAACCATTACAGCCTATGAAATTTTTAATGATCGTGATCATACACAGGATGTTACCGCTGTTATTTTAGATGTCCTAGAAGCGGTCAAAATTGATCCTTTCGCAATTGAATAATCCACATAAAAAAAGGTCTGCTTATGCAGACCTTTTAAATGAGATCAAATATTTATTGCATCATATTCTTTGCAGCTTCATTTCTAAAAGCTTTTAAAATCTGTTGGCCTGCTCGACCTGTTGGGCTCAACCCTAACTTCACTTGTTCTTGCTGAATAGCCTGACGCGTTTTATCGCCAATCAAGCCATCTGCATCGCCAATCGCATAGCCTTTTTTCAATAAGTAATTTTGAATTTCTCGACGTTCTGTACGAGATGTTCCTGCATCGTCAGTTGGCCATGCGGTTTGAAAACTGCCCTTGCCTTGTAAACGATCAGACAAATGTGCAATTGCCAGTGCATAACTTTCCGCAGCATTATACGAATAAATTGCATCAAAGTTTTTAAACACCAAGAATGCTGGACCATTTGCACCCGCAGGCATCATTAAACCGGCCTGAGCGCCTTCCGATAAATTGCCTTGAATGATTGGAGTACCGTCAACACGAGTAAAACCACGATTTACCCAAGTGCTCAACGATTTTTTATTACGACGACTTTCACCACCTACAGAGGCGCCAGCTGGAATTTTTACTTCAAAGCCCCACGGCATTCCCGTTTGCCAGCCACGTTTTTTCAAAAAGTTTGCTGTTGATGCCAAAGCATCCGAAGTACTTGAAACCAAGTCACGTCGACCATCACCATCAAAATCTACGGCCAACTCTTCATACGTTGAAGGCATAAATTGAGTATGACCAAATGCCCCTGCCCATGAACCTTTTAACTGTTCTTCGCGTAAATCACCTCGTTGTAAAATACGCATTGTGGCAAAGAATTCACCTCGGAAATAACCTTGTCGACGCCCTTCACAACTTAAAGTTCCCAACGCTTGTAATAAAGGATATTTTCCTGAAATGTCACCAAAATTACTTTCCACGCCCCAAACAGCAACAACCGTTTCTGCTGGAACGCCGTAAGCTGCTGAGACACGGTTTAAAACTTCACGATGCTGAGCCAGCATTTGACGGCCTTTCTCTACCCGCTCTTCATCGACCAAACCTGAAAGATAATCCCAAATCGGTGTTGAAAACTCAGGTTGATAATCCAGTTTGCTGATGACTGAATAATCAGGCGTTAGATTTTGCGTATAACGATCAAAGGTTGTGCCACTAACACCTGAACTGATTGCTTGCGAACGTAAATTTGCAATACAGCTTTGAAAATTAGAATTGGGTGTATAGCTTGTATTCGGTGTTGTTGTGATTGGTGAGCTAGATACAGCCTGACCGTTAATGATTAATTCAGCATTGGCATGCGATGCTGCCAACAAAACAGATCCACAAATCAAAGTTAAATGACGCATAATATCCACAAAATGGTTTTAAATTTAAATTATGTGAATACCATAGCAGTCTGTGAATAAAATGACAGATGTAAAAACGTAAATTTTGAATTCATTTTTCGATTTTAAATTCATAACCCACAGTTCACTGTTTTGAATTTAAATATAGTTATCCACACCCCAGCAAACTTATCATTTTTTAAATTCAAAACTTTCACACAAATTTGAATTCAAAAAACATCATTATTTTAGCAACCTTAGCTTTAAATTTAAAATTCCACTCAATCCCATAAAAACTCGCTCAAGTGTTTATTTTTATCCACAATTTGGATTTTGGATTGGTGAATCAAAACTTATCCACAGTCGTTATTTTCACTTCGAGCAAGCAAAAGTTTAAATTTAAAGTTTTAAATTCAAAAAACACCTTCAAGTTAATTTAAATTCAAAGTGGATAACTTTTTGGGTTTTGCTGTTAATACTTTTGAATTCAAATGTTCTAAACCCTTTAAATTTGAACTTTGAATTTAAAAATAGATGCTTGTTTTTCTGTTTATTGAAGCTGTTTTTATCATCATTCTTGTTTTTATATCCCCAGAAAATGATCCATTTTTGGGTCATTGCTTAACGATAAAATAGGGGGAGCGTCATGATACAGAACAGCAGAGTAGAAAAAAGCGGGCAAGAGTTTGACCGCTTTTTTTACATACAAAATCAAGCTTAAATGTTCATATCTTCGCTTAATGACAATGGATTCGGTAAAATCTTCGCCAATTGACGACATAAAGTCGTTAATTCAGCAGCATCATTTGGCATCAGGGTGATATGACCAATTTTACGACCTTCACGTTCTGTTTTATTATAAAGGTGTAAATGTGCACCTTTTAACGCTAAAACATCTTCGGATTTAGGATGTTGCCCAATGATATTTACCATCACTGTTGGTCGAACCACTTCGGTTGAACCCAGTGGTAAACCTGCCACAGCGCGAATGTGATTTTCAAATTGCGAACATACTGCGCCTTCAATTGACCAATGCCCAGAGTTATGCACACGTGGTGCCATCTCATTGGCATATAAGCCTTTTTCAGTCACAAACAATTCAAGTGTTAACACACCAACATAGTTCAAATGGTTTAACAATCGGGTGATGTATTCCTGCGCAACGGGCTGTAAATCAGCACTGTTTGGAGCAGGAACTATTGAATGCGAGAGAATACCATTGTGATGATGATTTTCAGCCAAAGGCCAAGTTTTTACATCACCATCAATACCACGCACCGCAATAATTGATACTTCACGAGAAAAAATCACAAAACTTTCAGCGATTAATGATCCTGCTGGTCCTAACTCAGCCCATGCCTGATCAATTTGATCGACTGAACGCAGTACAAATTGACCTTTACCATCATAACCACCTGTCGCAGTTTTAAGTACGATTGGTAAGCCTAATTCACTCACTGCAAGCTTAAGCGTCTCCAATGAATCGACTGCTTTATACGGCGCAACAGGAATTTCCAGCTCATCAAATAAAGCTTTTTCAGAAAGGCGATGTTGTGCGATTGCTAAAGCTTGGCGTGGCGGATACAGATCTTTTTGCTTGGTTAATACATCAACATCAATCAATGGCGTATTTTCAAATTCCAGACTAAAAACATCTGCACTGGCAATAAAATCTTGTAACCCATTTTCAGCTTTAGTGCTAAAAACGTGTCCTAATATTGCAGATGGACAATCCGCATCAGCTTCAAAAAATGTGCATTGGATATTTAATGGGAGCGCAGCTTGCGCCATCATACGGCCGAGTTGACCACCACCAAAGATACCGATGGTTTTATTCATAACCTGTGTCCCGTTTTTAAGCTTGACCCGGAATATTTTTACTTGCCACTTTATCGGTTTGAGCGGCACGGAAATCTGCAACATTTTTTGCAATTTCAGGGCGAGTTAAACCTAAAATTTGAGCGGCCATGATTGCTGCATTGGTTGCACCAGCAGGGCCAATTGCCAATGTGCCAACTGCAATACCTGCAGGCATTTGTACAATAGACAACAAAGAATCAACGCCATTTAAAATTGAAGATTTCACAGGAACACCCAATACAGGCAAATCTGTTTTTGCTGCGCACATTCCTGGTAAATGTGCTGCACCACCAGCACCAGCAATAATCACCTGAATACCACGTTCACGTGCTGTTTCAGCATATTCAAATAAGCGGTCTGGCGTACGATGCGCAGAAACTACTTCGGCTTCAAAAGGAACACCAAGCTGTTTCAGCATATTGGCAGTGTTTTCGAGAGTTGCCCAGTCTGATTGAGAACCCATAATAATTCCAACGAGAGGAGCGTCTTGTACAGCGGCCGCATTCATTGCATATATTCCATAAACGAATGTAAGGAAGTTTAAATACTGGTGATCAGTGTTTAAATGAATATCAAGAAGCTCGCTATTATAGACTGATTTTTCATCTCACGAAAATTTAACAGACGTAGGAAGTCAATTTTTTTTAAGGGAACAACCTAAAAGCCGTTTGATTTGAGAATAAATATGATCTCGAACTCATAAGCAGCAGGAAAATTGCTAAAGATTGGGACATGAGATGAATATGCTGTCTGAGTGAAATCCGTTTTAATTCACATCATCACAGCTCATCTACTGGCTTCTAAACACAAAAAACACGCATCCCATCAAACATAAACCCGCCCATAAATAATCTAATTTAAATGGTTGTTTAAACAAGAAAATCATAAATGGAACAAACACCAACAGTGTGACCACTTCTTGGGTGATTTTCATTTGCCCCAACGACCAACCATGTTGTGCCAATAGACGTGTTGCGGGAATCATAAAGCTGTATTCAAGTAAGGCAATGATCCAACCAAACAAGATCGCTTGCCACAGAGGTGCATCATGTAAGAATTTTAAATGCCCATACCAAGCCAAGGTCATAAAACAGTTGGAGATAATTAGTAATAAAAGGGGGAGAGATAAAGCCATATTGATACCAATTAAATTATCAAGATATATTTTTGAACATTCAATGTCTGAACATTAAAGCGCTAAGGCAATATTTTTACGTTTTTTGAAATAATAAATGAGCGAGCCTATTTCCAAAGTACCAAACAACAATACAGTATCGAATACTTGTTTCAATAGCGATTGATCATCATAAAATGAGCTTAATAGACCAATTAAAGCAACCCAAATGAGATGAAAAATTAATCCATTTTTTAATTTGTGATCTTTTGAGTCTTTTGTATTGAGGTATCCCATCCAAATAAACGCAAAATATTGGAAGAAGATTAAAATTACAGCTGCGACCATTAAAGGTATGGATATTATTTTTGCAATGCCTGCTATCAAAGCAGAAACAATAAGCAAAAAAATAAAATACGCGATATTTTTTAATCAGCAGAAAGATAAAATCATGTATATCCATTTTTAATAGATA
The DNA here is from genome assembly GCF_051059255.1 of Acinetobacter sp. CE-15. Lineage (NCBI taxonomy): Bacteria > Pseudomonadati > Pseudomonadota > Gammaproteobacteria > Moraxellales > Moraxellaceae > Acinetobacter > Acinetobacter sp. CE-15. The sequence goes on from NZ_CP192737.1 coordinate 4,642,454, forward strand.
ATTCAGAGTGTTCAATCGATATTAGCATTGATAGAAGAATAAAAATACCAAGTGAGAGTTCATTATTTTCAATAAAAACCCACCTTTAAAATCGTAACAAGAAAAACTATCTTTTCGCCTTAACCCTTGCTATCGTTGCTTTCAAATCAAATGAAACGGCTACACCACAACAACAAAGTGATGTGTCTATAAAAGCACTGGAGTTAACACGAATGCATCTGCATATTTTGGGTATTTGCGGCACCTTTATGGGTTCATTGGCGCTATTGGCGCGTGATTTAGGACATAAGGTCACCGGTTCAGATGCGAACGTTTATCCACCGATGTCGACCCAACTCGAAAATGCTGGCATTACCTTAATGCAAGGCTATGACCGTAGTCATTTACAACCACATCCAGATCTTGTCATTGTAGGCAATGCAATGAAGCGTGGTATAGATGCGGTGGAATATATGCTCAATGAAGGTTTAGCATATATTTCAGGTCCACAATTCCTTGCTGACCATGTTTTGCAAGGTAAACATGTGCTTGGTGTTGCAGGTACCCATGGTAAAACCACAACAACAACAATGCTGGCTTGGGTACTGGATCAAGCAGGTTTAAATCCAGGCTTTTTAATTGGTGGTGTACCTTTAGGCTTTAGTGAAAGCGCACGTTTAGGTGGTGGAAAATATTTCTGTGTAGAAGCAGATGAATATGACTCTGCTTTTTTTGATAAACGCTCTAAGTTCGTACATTACCATCCAAAAACTGCGATTTTAAATAATCTTGAATTTGACCATGCCGATATTTTTGATGATCTAGCAGCGATTCAAAAACAGTTCCATCATTTGGTTCGTACTATTCCAAGTGAAGGTCGTATCATTGCCCCAATTAGCGAAACCAATATTGATGAAGTATTGCAAATGGGTTGTTGGACACCTGTCGTAAGGACTTCACTTGACGCCAATAACAGTGCTGAAGTTTATGCTGAACAGCTTTCTACGGATGGTTCACATTTTAAAGTGCTTCAACACGGCGTAGTAAAAGGTGAAGTGAAGTGGAATATGACAGGTCAACACAGTGTTGCCAATGCTTTGGCAACCATTGCAGCAGCTGAACATGTCGGCGTTTCAATTGAAACAGCATGTGAAGCCTTATCGAATTTTGGTGGTGTGAAACGCCGAATGGAATTACTTGATACGGTGAATGGTATTGAGATATATGATGACTTTGCCCACCACCCAACTGCGATTGATACAACGCTTGATGGTGCACGTAAACGTTTAGGTGAGCGTAAGCTTTGGGCGATTATTGAACCACGTTCAAACACCATGCGTATGGGCAGCCATAAAGATGGCTTAGCATATTCTGCACGTCTTGCAGATGAAGTGATGTGGTATCAACCTGAAGGTCTGGACTGGGATTTACAGCCTGTCATTGACGCTGCAACCAATAAAGCCGTTGTGGCTCGTACACTGGATGACATTATCAGTACCGTTGTTACACAAGCAGGTGAGGGCGATGCTGTGGTGATTATGTCCAATGGTGGTTTTGGTGGATTACATCAAAAATTGATTGCAGCATTAAAAGCAAAATAAGTCGAAATAAAGTGTAGAAGACCCACAAAATTTTGTGGGTTTTTTTTATTGATTTACTGAGGGTGTACTTTCAATAAGTTTAAAATCCTTAAGCTTGACCCAACCTTCAACCAGATCATCTTCTATATTTTGATTTGGATCATTAAATATCACATAAACCCAGTGTTGTTTTTTTCTGTCTTTATAGATTGAATAAGCCGTGACATTATCATTTTGAAGCACAAAAGTATCATTCATCTTACAGATGTTTTTGGGCGCTGAATAAAAATAAATACGATGTTTAGATTTGCCTAACAACTCCCAACGTGGCTGTATTTCTTGCTCTTTTTTATAGGTTTGTAAATTTAATTCAAAACAACTCATTGCTAAACTGAACGATGAACTGCTCAATAACAATACAGTGATTATCATTTTTTTAAACATGTTTAATCTTCTAACCGAATCTGAATCTGAACGGCCCAATCAATGAGCATTGGGCACACAATAAAGCTAAGCTTTCACATCAACAAAACTTTTATCACGTCTAAACATGACTTCGACATAGGAACAAGTGGGTACAATTTTAAGCTGCTTTTCACGTGTAAACTCAACCAAAGTATCCAACAACTGACGCGCAATTCCTTGACCACGCAAGGAGTCATCTACCCAAGTATGGTTCGCAATGATCTGATGCTCACCATGCCATAAATAACTGATCTCAGCAATTCGCTTACCTTGTTCATTATCAAAGTAAAATTCACCTTTTTGTTGATTATCTACATGTTGGAATTGCATATATTCTTTCTCATGGATGTTCTATAACACAATCCCACTGTAGCAAAGCAAACTTAAGATTTCAAAACATCATGAATCGATTGATCTTTATCAAATACTGATTTTGAAAAAGGGCAGAGTGGAATAATTTTCACATTCTTTGAGCGAGCCATCTCTACAACTTGATCTAATAATTTTCGACCTACACTTTGACCACGCAATTCATCTTCTACAAGTGTATGGTCAATAATCAACATATTTTCACCCGCCCATGTGTATGCCATTTCAGCCAAATGGTGACCTTCTTCACCAATATAAAATTCACCTTTTTTACCATCATCTTTATGTCTGATTTCTAACATTTTATTTACTCTTATATACGTTTAAATTTATAGGCCTATTCAAAATGCCATAACTATATTTGAATTATTGTTAAATTTTGTCTGACAGTTTTATTTTTGATACAACAAACTTAGCTTAACTTTATCCACAATTCAGCCTAAAATTTAGCACTAACCTCTTTTAATATTGACCATGTCTGCCTTATCTCCCCAAACTCCAGCACCACAATCTGCCCCCAGTGAATCCCAGCAATGGATCAGTGTGATTAGCCTTGCTTTCGCAGCATTTATTTTCAATACCACAGAATTCGTTCCTGTTGCTTTGCTGAGTGACATTGGAAAAAGCTTTGCGATGCCTGCAACTGATGTTGGCATCATGATTACTCTATATGCATGGGTTGTTGCACCCATTTCATTGCCGATCATGTTATTGACCAAAAATATTGAACGGCGCTTTTTACTGATCATCTTATTTATGGTTTTTGTGGTCAGTCATGCATTATCTTATTTTGCATGGAGTTTCGATGTACTCTTGATCAGTCGAATTGGTATCGCATTTTCTCATGCTTTATTTTGGTCAATCACTGCATCACTGGCAGTGCGAGTCGCACCCAAAGGTAAAGAATTTCAAGCTTTGGGGCTATTGGCCACAGGTACGGCATTGGCGATGGTTTTAGGTATTCCATTTGGACGAATGATTGGTGAATCTTATGGTTGGCGTAATACTTTTGCTTTGATTGCAATTGGTGCGGCTATAGTTTGCGTCATCTTAGCCAAAACATTACCACGCTTACCAAGCGTCAATTCAGGTTCTCTGAGTAGTTTAAAGGTATTTTTAAAACGCCCAAGCCTGATGATTGTTTTTGCTCTGACCATTATTGTGATTACCGCACAATTTACCGCATACAGTTATATCGAACCTTTTGCTCTGAATGTTGCGCATTTTAGCTCGACACAGACCACAACCTTATTATTAATCTATGGCGCAGCGGGTTTCTTTGGCTCTTATTTATTTGGTAAATTTGCCAAAAAATATCCCAAACTTCCGATACCGTTAAGTAGTGCGATATTGGCTGTTTCGATGTTATTGTTGACTTCACTGAGTACTGATTTTACCAGTTTTAGTCTACTGAGTTTATTTTGGGGCATGGCGATTATTTGCTTTAGCTTAGCTCAACAAGCCAAAACATTGGCTTTAGCTTCTGATGCCACTGATGTCGCGATGGCGATTTATTCAGGACTTTACAATGTGGGTATTGGTGGCGGCGCTTTGCTTGGTGGCATAGTGACTACCAATTATGGGCTCAACCATATTGGCATCGTTGGCGGTATAATCGCTGTTCTTGGGACCCTGTTAGCTTTAGTGCTTGTACAACGTAAAGATTTTATTCAAAAAATATAAATATCTTTTTACAAGTTTTAAAGTGACATGCTGAGTTAAAAACTTTAATTTGATAAAAGTTAACTTGGCTTTAAGGTCAAAAAAGACATCGTGCGAACAGTCAAGGTGTATGTAGGTATCAAGGAGCAATTCGATGGCATTGACCGCCTCACCCAAGGAAAAACCGAACACTTCAGAAAAGCCTAGAGTCTTGACCCAATCTGAGATCACAGCATTACGGCAAGACATGAAGCAGTCAATTGCGTGGGCACAAGCTGAACTGCGCCGTCGACACAAGTATCCCAATTAACCCAGTGCGGACGTAAAGTCCCATATAGGCAATAACTGCAATGCAACCAATCATTTTATTTAAATTATTAACCACCACACTGCATCGGCAGTGTGGACGTATACATTTAAAATAAAATGTAGAAACCAACCCTGCCAATGAGCGGGGTTATTTTTTGCTCCGTGATTTGGTCAATATTTACGGAGAAACTCATGTCTGAGTATCACAATAAGCAAGCCTTACTCGTTATTGATCTACAAAATGGTCTATTTCATGCACAGCATCCACCATTTCAAGCTGATCAATTGTTGAAAAACATCAATCAGCTCATTGAATATGCGCGTGTTAAACACATTCCGATTTTTGCGATACGTCATGTTGGTGTAGCAGGCACAGGACTCGCACCAAATAGTCCAATGACTCAACTGATCGCTGAATTAAATATTGATCCCAATACAGATTACCTCTTAGAAAAAACACGGCCAAATTGCTTTTTCCAAACAGATTTAGCACAACAATTAGGGTCTTTAAATGTTGAAGAAGTGATCATCTGTGGTTTAAAAACTGAATTTTGTATCGATAGCACAAGCCGTGCGGCAAAAGACTTAAATTATAAAGTGACATTAATTTCAGATGCGCACAGCACAGTAGATTCAAAGGTTCTCAATGCTGACCGTATTATTCAGCATCATAATTCAACGCTCAATCAAGCTTTTGTTGCGCTAAAAACCAGCGCTGAATTTTGTACATAAAACAAGCCACATAAAAATACATTCAAAATTTGCACATTTTAAATAAATATGCGATTCTGACTAGATATTAAGAAATGAAAAATTTCTTACACAGTATATTGAACAAGGGGAGTAGCCTCCTTTATCAGAATATCGTCATTACGCTTTGAAAAAAGCCGGTATCTGAGCATTTGAGATTGATGTACATAACTCAAATGTAGGCAAGACCTTGATCATGTTGACACAGATGTTTAATCATCTGGCAACAGGTCAAGGTTTTTTTATGCCTGATTGCCAGATTCGGAGAGTTTTATGGAAACTATTGGCAATCCATGGCTGTATCTAGCGTTCTTCGCTATTGTTATTGTCATGCTACTGATCGACTTTTTAGGCTTTAAACAAAAAGAAGGGCAAGAAGTCAAAATTAAAACTGCTGCCTACTGGAGCATTGCATGGGTCAGTGTTGCAGCGTTATTTGGTGGTGGTTTATGGCTGTATTTACAACAAACCGCGGGTGTTTCTATTGCCAATAGCAAAGTCATGGAATACTTTGCAGGTTATCTACTTGAAAAATCATTAGCGATCGACAATGTCTTTGTCTGGTTGATGATCTTTGCTGCATTTGCGATTCCACAAGGCTTACAACGTAAAATTCTGCTCTATGGTGTATTAGGTGCAATTATTTTACGTACTATCTTTATTTTTATTGGCGCATGGTTCGTTCAAGAATTCTCTTGGGTACTTTATCTCTTTGGTGCTTTCTTGGTTTATACAGGCTATAAATTCCTTAAAGGACAGGATGAAGAAGAAACCAATATCGAAGATATGGCTATTCTCAAGTGGTTGCGTAAACACATGCGAATCACCCCAAAATTAGAAGGTGCTCAATTCTTTGTTCGTCAAAATGGTGTGTTGTGGGCAACCCCGTTATTCCTTGTCTTAATTTTAGTTGAAGCTTCAGATGTAATTTTCGCGGTCGATTCTATTCCAGCGATTTTTGCGGTGACCAGTGATCCATTTATTGTATTAACTGCGAATTTAATGGCGATCTTAGGTCTACGTGCAATGTTCTTCTTATTGTCGGGTGCCGCGTCTAAAATGCATTACTTGCCTTATGGCCTAGGCATCATCTTAGTCTTCATTGGCTTTAAAATGTTAATGCTGGATGTCTTCCATATGCCGATTTGGATTTCGTTAGGTTTTATTGTGATTGTCTTAGCAATTACCGCTTGGCTCTCTATTCGCCATAGCAAAAAGCACCATGAAACAACCTTATAAACACTAGATCAAGCCTTCCAATTGGAAGGCTTTTTTATGATCAACAATAATACTCAACGATTTAAATTGTATGGTCAGTATTGAAATGAAATCTTTATCCATCAGCCTAGTCATCTGTTGTAATAGCCATCTGTTGTCTTGGAGTATGATCTTCACTATGGTTTGATTGATTTAAATCCTGATCCTCTAATCATCCACAACAAGCAGCTTTTCCCATCTGGTCAAAAACTGTTTAGCCTGAATCCGTGCTAAAAAAACTGGATAACTGACCAAACGTTTATTCCATCTCAATTTTAATTCAAACAAATCATTTAGCCCAAACGGCGCAATGATTTCGATATCATCATTTTCAAGTAAACGTACTGCAATTGCAGCTGCCGTTTCGACCCATACGGATAAATCATCGAATAAGGATTGGTATTGAGAGATAGAGCGTCCATCATCTGTTTTATACCACAAATGCACATAGGCTTGATTGACCACATCCCATTTATTATTGGGAAATTTTTGCTTTAACAATTCAGCCAAACGTTGCTCTTTAAGGCCTTGTTGATCATTTAAATCATAGAAAATCACATCGATTTCAATCTGATCAAATCCATAATCCTGATGATGTAAAATAGACCAAACCAAGTTACGAATTACACCTGCACTCAAATATGCATGTGTATGAATATCTCGCAAATACTGTAACCGGAGCATCAATTCAGGACATGAATAGATAAGCTGTTTTAACTGTCGGGTATGATCCATTGTTGTCTTATTTCACCATTTTCCAAGACTGTAGTGATTGTTGCTATCAAGATAAACTTACAATATAGAATATGCCTTTAGCCGCTAATTTTAGTTATATTTCGATAAAAACGTCACTGTGCTAAAACAATAAAAAATAACGTTATTCAATTTTTTAGAATGCTTTCACGCAAAACTGCATACAGCACCTGATACAAATTTCAGGTACAATCAATCGAAAAAAGGATAAATTGCAGGTTCTACATGTCTTGTGTTGTACAGAAAACAGCGGTTCGTGGGCGTTTTCTTGATATTAAAAATACCGTTTCTCAAGCAGCTCAAATATTAGATCAAGTTCGTTATATCGAAGATGGTTTACTGATCACAGAGCAAGGCAAAATCACATGGTTTGGCCCTTGGGAAGATGCACAGTCTCACCTGACAGATGATATTCAAATTGATCACTACCCAGAACAACTGATTGTGCCTGGTTTTATTGACACCCATATTCATTTTCCGCAAACAGAAATGGTGGGTGCATATGGTGAACAACTTTTAGAGTGGTTAAATACCTATACTTTTCCAACTGAAATTCAGTTTGCAGATAAAAACTATGCCGACAAAATCGCACAGTTTTTTGTCCAAGAATTACTTAAAAATGGCACCACGACAGCACTGGTTTTTTGTACGGTACACCCCCAATCAGTCGATGCCTTATTTGAAGCGGCAGAACAGCATCAGATGCGTTTAATCGCAGGTAAAGTCATGATGGATCGTCATGCACCTGAAGCACTCACAGATACTGCTGAAAGCGCATATATTGACTCTAAAGCACTGATTGAAAAATGGCATGATAAAGGTCGTAACCTATATGCCATTACTCCGCGTTTTGCACCAACCTCTACACCTGAGCAATTGGCAAAAGCAGGGCAGTTAAAAGCAGAGTATCCAACGGTATATGTGCATACCCATCTTAGTGAAAATAAAAATGAAATTGCATGGGTCAAAGACTTATTCCCAGAGCAGAAAGGTTATCTGGATGTCTATCACCACTATGGTTTAACAGGAGAGCGTTCTGTTTTCGCACATTGTGTTCATTTAGAGGAGCATGAGTGGGATTGCATGCATGCAACTGATTCAGCAATTGCATTTTGCCCGACATCAAACTTATTTTTGGGAAGTGGTTTATTCCCATTAAAAAAATCCTGGGAAAAACAGGTCAAAGTCGGCTTAGGAACTGATATTGGTGCAGGAACAGCCTTTTGCCAATTACAAACCCTCAATGAAGCCTACAAAGTGCAACAACTCCAAGGTGATAAACTTTCGGCGATGGAAGCGCTTTACCATGCAACGCTTGGTGGAGCGAAAGCGTTACATTTGGATGCGCAATTGGGCAATTTCAATATCGGTAAAGAAGCCGATTTTGTTGTGCTAGATTTAAAAGCAACGGCGCTACAACAACTGCGTCAGGAACGTGCTAAAAACATAGACGATGCATTATTTGCCTTATTTACCATGGGAGATGATCGCAATATTCAAGCCACCTATATTTATGGACAAAAAGCCTATGAGCAAAACCAAACAAAAACCGCGTAAATCAAAGAAAAAACTGATTTTGATTGGTACAGTTTTTGTGATTTGTGCATTCGTTTTAAAACGTGATGCACATTGATCATTTCGGCTTAAATTAGGGCATTTACATTTTCAAATGTCAAAAAAGATGCATCTTGATCTGATATGTTTTAAAATTATGTCATCTTTTAGGGTGTTGCTAGTCAACACCTTTTTTAATTTTAGAATTTGATGTTTAGGTTTTTAGGTATTTCCCATGACTATTGAAATGAAAGTGATGATTTCTGCTGAAGAAATTCATGCAAAAGTTCAGGAACTTGGTAAAAAAATTGATGCACATTATGCCAATAGCAATAAAGAGCTTGTCTTAATTGGTTTATTGCGTGGTTCAGTGATTTTTATGGCTGATTTATGTCGTGCAATCAGCAAGACTCACGAACTCGATTTTATGACCGTTTCAAGCTATGGTGGCAGTACAACATCTTCTCGTGATGTCAGAATCCTCAAAGATTTAGACGGCGAAATTCGCGGTAAAGATATCTTAGTCGTGGAAGATATTATTGACTCTGGCAATACCTTAAGCAAAGTATTGGAAATTTTAAGCACACGTCATCCCAACTCGATCGAGCTGTGTACTTTAGTCAGCAAACCGTCTCGCCGTGAAATTGATTTAGATGTGAAATTTCTGGGCTTTGAAGTTGAAGATAAATTCATTGTGGGCTATGGCTTAGACTACGATCAAAAATACCGTCATATTCCGTTTATCGGGGAAATTGGTCTTTAATTGAGACCTCACCACATCATTTTAACTAAAATGAGTTAAGCGACTTCGGTCGCTTTTTTTATTTTTTTAGCTTTCATAGTGAACAAAAATGCAACAACTTGTAGCAAATAAGCGCTTTTACTTCACTAGAGAATATTTGATTATTAAACTAATTCGATGCAGTAACTCACGACAAAATAAAGAAAAAGGAGAAAGATTATGATGTCACTGATTAGTGCAATTGTGATTGGTTTTATTGCTGGTTTAATTGCACGTGCAATTCACCCAGGTGATGACAAAGCTGGCTTCATTGTAACAACAGCACTCGGTATTGTAGGTTCATTGGTTGCAACCTATGGAGGTCAATTACTCGGCCTATATCCAAAAGGTGCATCAGCTGGATTTATTGCCTCAGTCATTGGTGCAATAGTGGTACTCTTTATCTATAACATGATTGCCAAACGTACTTAAATTTTCTCCTCAATATAAAAGCACCCTCGATGGGTGCTTTTTTACGCTGTCAGCATTCTAAGTGCTGTTTATAATCCAAAATTTTTCCATATTTTCTCAATTTCTTCGGCAGGGTAGGCACCCATGACCTTATAACCATTTGAGAAAATAATTGCAGGTGTTCCATGCAAACCTAATTTTTTACCCAATTCTAAATTACGTTCGATTGGCGTTGCACAATTTGCTGGTGCAGTTGGTTTGATCCCATTTTGAATTAAATTTTTCCATGCATATTCTTTATTTGCAGAACACCATACTTGCTTAGATGGCAAAATCGATTGTGCTTTGATGGAATAGATAAATGTATAAATTGTCACATCATTGAGCTTGGCTAAATTCCCTTCAAGCGTCTTGCAATATGGGCAATTTGGGTCAGAAAAGATTGCAAGCTGACGCTTACCATTCCCCCTGACTGTTTTTACCGCATCATTCAAAGGTAATGCTTTAAAATCTATCGTATTTTCTTTAACTGCTAAATCTTTGGTTAAATTATGCTGATCTTTCAAACGAATCATTGAACCAATAAATAAATGCTGGGCATCCTCATTGAGATAAACAATTTGATTATCCAAGGTCCCACTATATAAACCCTGCATTTCTGTTGTTTGCAGATTATTAATTTTTACATTGGGGTACTGCTGCACTAATTTTGCTTTCACAGTCTCAACACTGGCAAAACCAGCTGTACAAAAAGCCAGACTTAAGCTCAATGCGATAAATTGCTTTAACATAAATCGATAAAATCAAAATAAATATTGAGATGCATTAAAGCATAATTCATCAACTGACTTGTTTAAAAACTGTGATTGATCCTTATCTCTGTTTGCAATGGTTCTCTACCAATCACAGCACATTGAACTGTTAAAAAAGCTGTACTTTATTCTTGCTCAGGTTTCACGTGAAACCCAACTAAACATCGCCGTTTTGTTGATTTCAACAGAAATATGCACCAATTGTTTATGAATAGATAAAGCGTGGCGTATCTGATCTGCATTTAAATTTTTATCATTGGATTCAAGCGCCAAAATCACTGAAAATTTGCCTTTAGCCACTTTCCACACATGAATATCGGTTATTTGGGCTTCAACATTTAGATGCTCAATCACTTCACGTACGTCTTCAACTATAGGATGATCCATTTCCGCATCTAACAATGTTTGCGCCGTTTCTTTGATTAAACCATATGACCAACGCCCGACTAAAATGGCCCCAACAATCCCCAATACAGCATCTAAAAAATCCCACCCCAAATACTTTGCAGCAAAAAGAGCAATAATCGCCAAGACAGAGGTCAGTGCATCTGCAACCACATGTAAAAACGCAGCTTTTTGATTTAAATCATGTCCATGATGGTCATTATGCGTATGTGAATGATGGTGATGGTCAGCATGATCGTGTAATAACCATGCACAAACCAAATTGACCAATAAGCCTAAAATAGCAATCAAAATCGCTTCATTATAATGAATCTGTACAGGATGGAATAAACGCACTAGCGACTGGAAGGCCATAAATAAGGCCACCACCATCAATAGAATTGCACTGCTATAGCCAGCAAGAATTTCAATTTTCCATGTGCCAAAACTAAAACGAGAATCCTGCGCATAATAACGAGCAGCTCGATAAGCAGCATAAGCCAAACCTAATGCCAGCATATGCGAACTCATATGCCAACCATCTGCGAGTAAGGCCATGGAATTAAAAATCCAGCCTCCCGCAATCTCAAAAATCATCATCAATCCAGTCAAAATGGTCGCCCATAAGATTTTCTTTTGTGCTAAAGGATTACCTTGATCAAATTGATGGCTATGCTTTCGCTGAATGGTTTTGAATTGCATGAGGCATGATCCTATATACTCTCCCTGAGTATATAATTTCAATTTAAAATATACTATAAGGGAGTATATAAAATAGCGGATTAATTTATGAGTCATTTACATCAAGATAAAAAAGTCCTCAATCGTGTGAAACGACTAAAAGGACAAATTCATGCGATTGAAGAAGCTTTGAATGATCAAAGCAGCTCATGTATCAGCGTTTTACAGCAAGTTGCGGCAATTAAAGGTGCCGTGAATGGTTTAATGAATGAATTGATTGAGCAGCATTTAACTGAGCATGTGATTAAAGACACTCAAGCCGTAGATGAAGCTGAATTACAAGAATTTTTAAAGCTGCTAAAACGCTATTCATAACTCAATTCACAGTCATCTATGCTTGAATGTTCAAGTTTCCATTGACCCTTTACTGATTAAGTTTTAATCTTTCCATACTCAATTCCTTCCATGCCGAACTTTGTATTGAACAGGTTTGGCATTTTTATCTGCAAAACATTTGCATTTGAAGTCCTATATTTATGAATCAACAATCATGGCGTTCATTTTTAATGATCAGCCTAGCCTTATGTATTGGTACGATTGGTACAGCGCTTGCTAGCCCCTTATATCCAATTTATCAACAACTTTGGCAATTACTCCCAAGCCAGATCACCTATATTTTCGTGGCCTATATGTTTGGTTGCTTAACCACATTATTATTTTTAGGACGTAGCAGTAATAGTTTTGGTTTTATTCGTACCTTACAAATCGGGCTATTGTTTGCTGTGGTTGGCTTAACACTGTCGGTGTTTGCATCAACCACCTATTTGCTTGGATTTGGGCGCTTTATCATTGGTATTGCCTCTGGATTGATCAGCACCTCCGCAATGTTAGGTTTAATTTATACCATTCCTGACTCACATAAACAGAATGCCGCACAGTTAAGTTCAATTATTACCGTCATTGGTTTTGGACTGGGCCCGTTTATTGGTGGTGCAATCGCACAATTTTCTGATCGTCCACTTATCACACCTTATTTACCCGTAATTGTTGCAGCAATCATCAGTTTGCTGAGTTTATTTACGATTAAAACCATGAGATTTGAAAGGCAGCCATTTTCTATTGCACCCCACTTACAACTGCCAGAAACTCAATTTAAAAAACTGTTTTATATCGCCAGCTTTACCGCATTCTGTGCTTTTGGCTCATTTAGTTTATTTGCCTCATTGGCACCCTCCTTTATTCGAGATGTGATTCCTTGGCATGGACCATTGGTCAGTGGTGCGACCATTGCCAGTATCTTAATGGTTTCTGCGATCGTCCAATTTATCGCAAAGTCATTTGATATGCATAAAGCATTGAATACTGGCTTAGTCTTATTGATTTCCAGCTATATTATTTTATCGATCTGTATGACCATGCATTGGAGTTTCTTATTCTTTTTGAGTGTGGTTTTGGTTGGAATGGGGCATGGTTTAACGTTACTGAGTGCTTTTGCATTGATTCACCACATGACCAATGTTGAAAATCGGGCAGCTGTGGTTTCCACTTATTTGTTTATTGCTTATTTTGGCACCATTGTGCCGATCATTAGCGCAGGCTTTTTATCTGATCATTTCGGTTTAATGGTTGGTGTTTTAGGCTTTTGTGCAGGAATTGGTATCTTATGTATTTATTTATTGATCAGTCATTTAAAAATTAAAGCTTGATCAAACATCTAGGCGCTGTGCGCCTAGATGTTGGTTAAAAGCAATTATTGAATAATTTCAATTTTAACCACTTCTATATCTGTGGGTTTATAACGATGGGTATCCACTTCCCCCACAACTTTAACTTTGGTACCTGGTTTTAACTTTTTTAAATCGATAAGATCGTCATCCACTTCGATCCCAATAGTGCCCGTGCTGTCTTTTAGCTCATAATGTTCATGTTTTATTTGACGAACAATTGTCCCCGTCAAGGTGACAGCTGTTTCATCATTGGCACGTATTGCTTGTCCAATGGTGATCTTGTTTTTGGCAGCTTCTTGAATAATCACATGATCATCTTTACCCGCCCAAACATTTGATGTCATCACTAAAACAGCAATCGCAAGCAATAAAGGAGTTTTTTTCATAAAAAGAAGCCTTTGTTGAATATGTAATTGATCTTACAGTAAACAATTCTAAGATTGATGTAAATTCAGCTTACAAAAGCACAACTTTTCATCAAAAAAAGCGGACTAATGTCCGCTTTTAAGCTGTTAGAGTAAAGGATTATTTTCCAATACAGAACGAGCCAAAAATTACCCCTAACAGATCATCTGCACTAAAATCGCCTGTGATCTCAGCTAAGGCATTCTGTGCTAAACGTAACGATTCAGCGACCAGTTCACCCGCATGATAGACCTCAAGTTGTTCATGTGCTTCTGCAAGATAGTGCTGAGTGCGCTTCATTGCGTCTAAATGGCGTGTACGTGCAATAAAGGTATCTTCTTCAGGATGGAAGCCAGCATGCGCTGTAATCGCATCTATAAGCGCTTGTACGCCCATTTCCTGTTTGGCCGACACACTAATATGGCGAAAACCTTGAAAATCGCTTAATTCGGGTGACTGCGCAGTTAAATCACATTTGTTACCAATCAACATCAAGCGTTTAGTTTCTAAATGATCTTCAAAATAGCGCTGAGCCAATGCTAAAGGATTTTCACCTTGGCTGAGGTCATAAACCAAAAGTAATAAATCCGCTTGCTCAATTTCTTTGATTGCTCGGCGAATGCCTTCTTTTTCGACCACATCACCTGTCTCACGTAAGCCCGCAGTATCGGTCAGTGTGATGGGTAAGCCATTTAAAGTAATTTTCTCATGCAGTACATCACGCGTCGTTCCTGCGATATCCGTAACAATGGCACGGTCATTTCCCGCCAAGGCATTCAATAACGAAGATTTACCCGCATTTGGCTTACCTGCGATCACCACTTGCAGACCTTCACGTAATAATTGCCCCTGACGCGCAGAGTGTTGTACAGCAGAGACTGAAGCCTGCACATCTTCAAGCAGATGAAGAATTTTTCCATCTGCCAAAAAGTCGATTTCCTCTTCAGGAAAATCAATCGCCGCTTCAACATGCAAACGTAAATGAATCAGTTTTTCCAACACGGTATTCACTTTATTGGAAAATGCACCTTGCAAAGAACGTACTGCAGAACGCGCAGCGGCTTGTGAAGTCGCATCAATTAAATCTGCAATCGCTTCAGCTTGAACCAAGTCCATTTTGCCATTTTCAAAGGCTCGCATGGAAAACTCGCCTGCTTTGGCGGCAATAGCACCCAGCTCGAACAATCGTGCAAGAAGTGCATTTTGAATTACAGGACCACCATGTCCCTGCAATTCCACCACATCTTCACCAGTAAACGAGTTTGGATTTGGAAAGCAAATTGCTAGGCCCTCATCCATCACCTCACCTTTTTCATCAAAAAACTGACGAAAACCAGCAAAGCGCGCTTGGGGAAGCGCTTTTTGAGTTAAAGCTTGTGCAATCGCATAAGCTTTAGGACCAGATAGACGAATCACACCTACACCACCACGTCCAGGTGGAGTCGCAATTGCTGCAATTGTGGTTTGGCTTACAGGGTTGCTCATCTAAATTACTCAAACTTTGACAATAAAAAAATCCGCCTAAGATTACCATCTTAAGCGGATTTTTTCAGCTATTGCTTAATCTATGAAGATTAAACTACTTCGCTTGCGACTTTGGCTTTAGCAACATTTTTGTTGATAAACCATTGTTGCAGAATCGTGATCGAGTTGTTCACAATCCAGTATAAAACCAAGCCAGAAGGGAAGAACAGCATAAATACTGTAAACATGATCGGCATGATTTTGAAGACTTTAGCTTGCATTGGATCAGTAGGTTGTGGGTTCAACATTTGTTGAACAAACATCGTTACACCCATGATCAACGGCAAAATAAACCAAGGATCCATCGCAGATAAATCTTGAATCCAAAGCATCCATGGTGCATGACGAAGCTCTACAGATTCCATCAATACCCAATACAATGCTAAGAAGATTGGCATTTGCAACAGCAATGGTAAACAACCTGCAAGTGGATTGACTTGCTCACGTTTGTAAAGCGCCATCATTTCTTGTGAGAAACGCATGCGGTCTTCACCAAACTCTTCTTTCATGCGTTGCATTTCAGGTGCAATCACACGCATTTTCGCCATAGAACGATAGCTCTTAGACGACAATGGCCAAAGAATAAGCTTAACCAATACAGTCAACAAGATAATTGACCAGCCCCAGTTACCCACAAGATTATGGAAGAACTGTAAGCCAGCAAATAATAATTTTGCAATTGGCCATAACCAACCATAGTCTACAGTTTGGTTTAAACCAACAGCCAAGTCTTTTAATTCAGATTGAATTTTTGGACCTGAGTAGAACGTTGCATCAATGCTCATTGCTTTTCCAGCTGGAACATTGATGGTTGGAGAAGTAAATCCGATGATATTCATACCATCTGCAGATTTACGAGATTCCAATTTTGCTGTGTATTCTTGACCGCCAAAATGACCAGGCATCCAAGCACTTACAAAATAATGCTGAACAATCGCAACCCATCCACCTTTTGCTTCAGTGTTGAGTTTTTCATCGGTAAAGTTTGCAAATTTTAGCTTGTTATAATGCTCATCAGGTGTACCCCAAGCGCCACCCAAATATGTTCCAAGTGTAAAAATCCCTTGAGAGGTTTTTCCTGGATCATCTGAGTTATCACGCTTAATTTGACCAAACATTTGTCCTTGCCAATTTTGCGCACTACGGTTGACAACCTGATAGCTTACATCGATTGGATATTGACCTTGTTTAAAGGTAAATGTTTTGATGATTTCAACGCCATCTGCTGTTTTAAATACCATTGGTACAGCTAAAACTTGCGATGTCTTGCCATCTTTGTCTTTGGCTGCTTTGGCATCTGCAATAGTATAAGCAGTTTTTTCAAACGCATAGTTTGGACGATCTGGCTTACTGTCCGGACCATTCAATCCAATTAACCCAGATTGCGCAACATAGGTACGTTTTGCATCACTTTCAAGCATAACAAAAGGCTGATCACTGTCTTTGCTCTTGTCATGATTCAGTAATTCAATACGAACAATATCACCACCTTTAGGACTAATCCAAAGATGATAAAGGTCAGTTTGTACTGAAATCAATTGTTGATTTGCTGTGGCTGGTGCAGCTGTATTCTGTTGTGCAGCAGCTATATTTGCTTGTGGAACATCGCTAGTGGCCGCAGTTGCTTGACCTTTTGGCAGATCGGCAGACACATCATGCGCTACAACAGCCTGCGGTGTCGCAGCCTTTGATGTATTGTCATGACCATAGTCTTTTTGCCAAGCCAAAATGAGCAAATATGCGGTGACTAACATGGCCCCAAGGATTGCAAACCTGGCCCATTGTTGCATATCTATTACCCCAAGTGGTTAGAGTGATTTTGGTTCAATAAACGTTCACGCAAGGGTACAGGAACATGAAGCGTTTGAGAATCTATTTGCTGAAATGAAATAAAACGAATTGTTTTTTTTGGCACAGGATCATAACCATACCCACCCCAAGGATGACAACGACACACGCGTTTGGTCGCTAACCAGCTACCTTTTAATGCGCCGTGCGTATGGATCGCTTCTAACGAATATTGAGAACAAGTCGGAATATAACGACAACGAGGTCCAATGAGAGGACTAATCGCAATTTGATAGAAACGAATCAACCAATGCAATAAACGAATCATTGGTATCCTCTATTTTTGAGGGGAAGATTGAGCTATTTTATGGTGCTTTTTAACAATGCGCTGCAATTTCAACCAAGCAAATTGTAATTGCTGAAAAAGCTCAGCATTTGGAACTGCTTCTATACCAACTTTAGGCATCACCACAATATCCAATAAATCTATATTTTGCTGGTTTAAGCGAAAACTTTCACGCGTTAAACGTTTTATTCGATTTCTTTCATGCGCACGGCGCACTTTCTTCTTTGCAACAACAATACCCAAACGGCTTTTAGGCTGTTCGGTGACTTTTGCTAAGAATATAAAATGGGGTTGATGCACTTTAAAAAGCGCACCATCAAATACATCTTTGTAATCAGCAGCGCAGTGGATTCTCACCTCTGGACTGAAACTATAAAGAGACATAACACCCAAGTCGTCTATCAACTGTCTAAAAAATTAAACAGTTAAACTATGACGGCCTTTTGCACGACGGCGAGCTAATACTTGACGACCAGCCTTAGTAGCCATACGAGCACGGAAACCATGAACACGCTTGCGCTTTAATTCAGATGGTTGGAATGTACGTTTCATATCGAAACTCCAAAATTGATCTTTTCTAAAGGTTCGCGATTGTATTGTGCATTCTTTATTCTGTCAATAAATATACACATTTCTTTTATATAGACGCTTTATTTTTACCCAGACAACAACTTTATATAGATTAAATTGAATAAATTATTAAAAATATATATTCACAGCATAACTTATTCTTTTATAATGCAAATAAGAGTTACACACAGATATATCCTCAAAGTTATCCATAGGCTGATTCACAATTTAAATTTAATTTCTCAATTTTAAATTTAAAAATCGTGTTGTTTTGAATTTAAATTCATAACTTAAGCTTTATCCACAGAAATCCTGATCCTTATAAATAAATTCAAATTTAAAATTTATATTTATTATTATTAGGGAGCATTTTTTCTGTGGAAAACCGCTTTTTTAAGATAAATAATAATAACTTACCCTGTGAGTATCCATGTTTCTATTAATTTGATGGATTGTGGATAACTTTCTGTGATAATTTATCCACAGCTTGTGGAAAACCTTATCCACAACTGCTTTGAATTTGAATTTATTTACAGAAGGTTGCTTTTTTGAGCGAATTAGATTGAATTAACCATGACAGATGTGGATAACTTGGTTAGAATGGCGACCCCTTCACCTACAGGGTAGGGGTAAATAGTCTTTTTTGAATTTAAAATTGAATGAAGGGGTTTCAC